>CAVOOW010000001.1:0-547518 GCA_963697675.1 uncultured Actinomycetota bacterium
GCGGTGTCGCTCGTGTCGATCGCGGTAAACAAGACGTCGTCGACCGCCTGAGGTGGCGAGTTCGGACCTGCGGCCTCGGCCGAGGTCGCGACGACGGCTGCCGTCAGCGACAACGTGACGACGAACAGCGCAGTCGCCAACGCGGTAAACGAGCGCGTCACGGTGCGGAAGGCCATCACCTGGTGATCCAGCCGGTGGCGACGTCGGAGAGCTCCCCGGTTCCCAGGTTGGCGACACCGTCCCAGGTGAGCCGGCCATGCGCCCCGTGGAAGCGTCCAGTCCCACCGGTGACGGGGCCGGTGACGTGGTAGGTGATCACGAGCGGATCGCTGGTGCCTGCGGCCTTGCCGGCGTAGGTCCCGACGATGGTGTCGCCGTCGGCTGCGGTGATGGTGAAGGAACCATCGCTGACTTCCAGGGTGGCCAGGTTGATCACCTCTGAAGCCCGCAGCGTGTAGCGACCGAGATGGGTCGCGATGCCAGTGGCCTGGTCCTTGGTGAGGACGAGCGGTGGTGTCAGATCGGAGGTGACGAAGGTTCCGTGGTCGCGCGCCGTGATGTGCGTGACGGACTTCGCCTCGGCAGCGTTGGCGGGCAGCAGGGCCGCTGCGCTGAACGCGATGGTGGTGGCGATGATGGCGAGGCTCGGGATGCGGCGCATGGTGGCTCCTTCGAAGTGATCGGCGGGTTGCGACCATTCATGCGCTTGCCGGTAGAGCGCTGGTAGAGCGCCGTCCTAGTGGGCGAGCTTCGCCGTGGCCAGCTCCAGCGCTTCCTCGACAGTGAGTGCGCGGCCGCGGGCTCGGTAACTCTGCAGCGCGTCGTTGCCCACGGCGTCAGCGAGCGTGGCGGCTTCGAGCAGCGCGACTCCGTCCACGTCGAACGTCCAGGGGTGGTGAGCGTCGGAGTAGACGACGCTGGCTGCGCCGAGGAGCGTCGCCGCGAGGTGGTCATGTCCGCCGTGGTGGGCGATGGTGGCCATGATTCGCACGGCCGCTGAGATGGCGGGGCGGTTGTGGACGTCTCGGGCCTTACCGACACTGTCGACGGCGCTGGTCAGGGAGGCCGAAACATTCCCCTCCGCAAGTGCGGTGGTGGCAAGCCCTTGCAGGGCCCAGGCTTCGCTCCACGCATCACCCAGGCGACGTGCCAACGTCAGCGCTTCCTCGAATCGGCGCCGCGCCAAGGCTGGATCGCCCGCAGCCAGCGCAGTGCGTCCCAGACCTGTGAGGAACCACCCGACCAGCCGCGTATCGGCGAGCTCCCGGACCGCACGAAGCCCTTCCTCGAGCGCCGAACGCGCGTCCTGGTGCTGCCGTTGGGCGCTCAACACCATGCCCAGATAGCCCAGGGCCATGGCTTGCAGCCAGTCGTCGCCACTCGAGCGCGCCACGTCGAGCGCTTCGCGGAGGATCAGCGCCCCGGCGTCGGCGTCGCCCGCCCTGCCGGTAGCGGCACCGAGGAGGATCGATGCGAAACCAGCGGAGTAGAGGTCCCCCCGTTGCTGGTAGTAGGGCAAGCAGGCTGCGACGTAAAGCCTCACCGCGTCCAGATCACCTTGGTGGAAGGCACAGCGAGCCGCACCCAGGTGGCCGGCAGCGCGCGCCTTCTCGGACAGGTGAGAGCTCGTGAGGAAGTCCTCGAGGTGTGCCCGTGCCTCCTGAGTCAGGCTCCGTACCTGCCAGAAACGCCAGAGCGCCGCAACGGTGAGGAGGGCCTGTTCCGGATCGTCCTGATCCCTCCCCCACTGCACCGCGTCGCGAATGTTGGGCAGCTCGGCATGCAGAAGATCGACCCAGCGCATCTGGTCCGGCCCCCGAAGCTGTGGCTCGGCCTCTTCCGCCATCGCCAGGTAGGCCTGTGCGTGCGCGGCGCGGATCGCGTGCGCACGCGCCGTCTCGGCCAGCCTCATGACGGCGTACTCGCGGATCGTCTCCAGCATCGTGAAGCGGGGCTCGTCCCCGGGCGCGCCGGCCGGATTGACCAAGCTGGCGTTCACGAGAGTCTTCACCGTGTCCACGAGGAGCCTGCGCGGGTGGCTGAGTACGGCCTCGGCGGTGTCCACGGTGAACCCGCCGGAGAACACCGCGAGCTCGGCGAACGCACTTCGCGCTTCGGCGTCGAGCAGATCGAAGCTCCAGTCGACTGCTGCGCGCAGAGATCGGTGGCGCTGCGGTGTATCGGGGCGATCGGTTGCCAAAAGGTCCAGCCGCTGGTCCAACCGAGCCAAGACCGCCCGGGGCGAGAGCAGATCGACCCGGGCGGCGGCCAGCTCGATGGCCAGGGGGAGCCCGTCAAGGTGCCCGCACAGTTGGGCAACTTGCTTGGCGTTGGTTTCGGTCACGGTGAAGTCGGGTCGAACGGCGCGTGCTCTGTCCACGAAGAGCGCCACCGCGTCGGCCTCAGCGACCGAGTCCCACCGAGCATCCGCCGGCGGGAGGACAAGGGGGCCGACCGGGTACTCCCGCTCTCCCGGGTTCCTGAGAGCCTCACGGCTGGTGAGCACAACCGTCAGGTCGGGTGCCCGGTCGAGCAGAAACGTGATCAGCCGCGCGGCCGCGACGACGTGCTCGAAGTTGTCGATCAGGAGCAGCTGCTCCCTGGGACGGAGCACGTCGCCCAGTGCCGTCTCGGCGTCGTCGGGATCGTCGAGCTGGATCCCGAGCGCGGCAGACATCTCCGACGCGACCTGGTCCGCTCGATCGATGCGGGTGAGGTCGACGAACGCCCAGCCGTCTCGGTAGTCGGGCCCGACCTGCCTGGCCACTTCGACCGCCAGTCGTGTCTTCCCACTCCCCGCGGGCCCGGTGAGCGTGACCCAACGAACCCGTGCGTCGGTCAGCAGGCCACGCAGACGGTCCACGTCGCCCGCGCGGCCGATGAACGCCTTGCGGGACGCGGACTGCCGACCTGTGGGAGCGTCGACGTATCGAGGACTCCCGCGGGTGGCGGCCGTAGCGACCTGTCCGGTGGCCACCTCGCTCAGCGCGTTCGACGGTAGGAGAAGATCAGCGTCGTGGCGCAGGATGGCTTCCTCAAGCTTGCGCAGCGTCGGCGTGGGCTCCACGCCCAGTTGCTCGATGAGGGCACGGCGACCCTCCCGGAAGACCCGCAGGGCGTCGTCCTGCCGGCCTGACCGGTACAGGGCGAGCATCAACTGTCCGCGCACTCGTTCGTTGAGCGGGTTCGCCTGCACGAGCGGCGCCAGTTCGGCGAGCAACGAGTCGTGTCGATCCTGGGCCAGGTCGAGATCGAGGCGGCGTTCCAGTGCCGCCATCCGTATCGCCTCCAGCCGGGCGATCTCGGCCCCGGCGAAGGGCTCGTCCACGAAGTCCTCGAGCGCCCCACCCCGCCACAGACCCAGAGCCTCGCGGAGCAGCGCCACCTGTTGGTCAGGAGGAGCCGACTGCGCGGCACGGAGCAGGTCCTCGAACTGGGCGGAGTCCAGCTCCTCACGCCCGACGTCGAGCCGGTACCCCGTCTGGGTGGTGACCAGCGTCCCGGCCGGGAGGATGTGGCGAAGCTTGGAGACGTAGGTCTGGACCACTTTCCGGGCGCTGACCGGAGGGTCCTGCCACAGGTCCTCGATCAGGCGCCACCCCGGCACCGGGGACCCGTGGTGCACGAGCAGGATTGCCAGCAGAGCGCGCTGCTTCGCGGCCGGGATGGCCACGTTGCCTGCCTCGGCGCGTACCTCGAGCGGCCCCAAGATCAGGTACTGCATACGCCGGTCCTCGATTCCGAGACGGAACCAACCCCCCGTGTCCCAACTTCCCACGGACTGCGCTCTACCGCGACTCCACCGCGCAATGCCACGCTGGGAGCAATCACCTCAGGACGGAGGGACGACATGCCGACCATCCAGCACCCCGCGTGCGGTGACCTCAGGTACAGCACCAGTGGCGAAGGGTCCACCGCCTTGCTGCTGCTGCACGGATGGGCGGGGTCCGCGGCCTACTTCGAGACGCTCGTCGGCCACCTGGACCCCGAACTCGTCTACTGCGTGTGTCTGGACCTTCCCGGGCACGGGTCCTCCGGCGAGCCGGTCGGCGACTACACCCTGGACGAGCATCGCCGATGTCACTTTCGCGGTGGCCGACGCCGCCGGCGCCGACACCTTCGTCCTGCTCGGCTACAGCATGAGCGCGAAGTTCGCGCAGTACGTCGCGAACCGCCACCACGATCGGGTGCTGGGACAGATCCTGGTGTCGGGTGCCCCAGCCGGGCCGCTCCCCTTGCCGGCCGAGCTGGTCGACGACTGGTGTGACCGCGCCGGAGCCGCCGATCGGTTGATCGACGTCGTCCTGAGCTGTGCGACGAGGCCGATCGACGAGCTGCTGCTCAAGGAGGTGGGACATGAGGCCGCACGCGTCCTGCCCGACGTGCTGAGGGGGACCGTCCAGCTCTGCATCGAGAGCGACTTCCTCGACGCGGTCATGAACTCGCGCCTTCCGACCCTCGTTGTCGGGGGCACAGAAGACTGGATGTTTCCACCCGAAGTGTTGCGCGAGGCTGTGGCAGCTCCATTCGAACGTGCCCGGCTCGAGCTCATCAACTGCGGGCACGAGATACCCCTGGAAGCCCCCTCCGAGCTGGCCGACCTGATCTCAAGATTCGTCACACAGCTTGATAGGAGCTAACACCGAGGCCCTGTCCGAAGTTCGCTTTTGGGTTCGACAACGTCTCCGTTCCCTCAAACGGACAGGGAGTCGTGTATGCGTGCTGTCGCCGCGCCCAGGTTCTCCCCCAGGTAGGTGCCGGGGACGCCGCTGCGTGCGCGGGGAAAGAGGAAAGCGTTGCCGGCGTAGAAGGTGGGGCAGCCGGTGCCGGCGACGGCGCGGATCGCGTCGGCGGCTGGGCGGCGTTGAGTGGACAGGTGGGAAACGACGACGACTGCGGCTGCGGAGGTGGCGGTCACGGCGGTGACCAGTGTCCGTTCGGGGGTCCGGGCCCCTAGTAGCCGGCAGCCGCACCCTCGATGGGTGAGTAGGGCGGCGAGAGCTTCCAGGCCGAGGGTGTGCAGATCCCGCGGACCGCAGGCCAGCAAGATCGGGCGCTGGCTCGTGGGGCCAGGGGCTAGCGCGGTCATCCGGGCCAGCCATCCGCGCGCCGCCTCTGTGGTCAGGTGTTCCTGCGCCACATCACACCGGCCGGTCTCCCACCAGCTCCCGATCTGACGCATTGCCGGCATCAGGACCTGGTCGAGGGCCGCTGCGAGCCCGATCTCGTCGGTCGCCTGGTCGAGGACGGCGCGCACGCCAGCAGGGTCCATCTGCTGTGAGGCATCGAGCAGGCGCTTGATCCGGGCAACCTCGGAACCCGTTTGGTCGAGCAGCACACGCACCGCCTGAGCGGCATCCGCGGCCCGCCTTCCGCGGGCCACCTCGTCGCGCATCAGCCGAAGTTCATTGAGCGCGTCCTCCGAGTAGCGACGGTGTCCGCCAGAACTGCGCAGCGTCGTCGGTAGCCCGTAACGCCGCTCCCACGAGCGCAACGTGGGTGCCGGAACGCCCAACGCCTCACTGACAGTACGGATGGATAGGCCTTCGCCCACCCGCGGAGGGCCTTCCGCGTCCGCGCCCACTAGTTGCCCTTCGTCCGACGAAGCTCCGATCCACGCAGCACGACTATCCCGCGTCGCGCCGCACCTTATGCAAGCTCGACGTAGAAGTGCATAACTTTGCCCCTTGAGCCGTCCCTGATCCTGAACCAGCCTGAAGGTGGGGCTCGGCTGCTGGAGCCCGACCCTGCTCCGATGGAGAAAACGCTGTGTCTGCACCCCACCGGGTCACGCCTCGCGCGTCCACGCACTGCCCGGGCTTCGTCACCGACCTGATCGCGCGGTGCGGTCGAGGGGACGAGACCGCCCTCGCGCGTCTGTTCCATCTGTTCTACGTCCCGATCTCAGCGGCCGTGACGCAGCAGGCCCCGGGTCGCGCCGCGGAGGAGCTGACCGCGACCGTGTTCGTCCGCCTCTGGCGTCACGCCCCCGCCTACCGACCCGGCGATCAGAGCCCGGTCGACTGGATCATGGAACACGTCTCGGCCGTCATGAGCGGCTTGTCCGTCGGGGTAGACAGCCGGTCCGGGCCGCTCGCCGCAGCGGTATCCCCGACCGCCGGAGCACTCAACCACGACACACGCACCGTCCCTGCTGACCCCGCGCGACACTCCCCCGACCCGGAGACAGCATCGCCACCTTCGCCATCGACGACGCGCCTGTCGTTCTCCCGTGAGGAGTACGCCGACCACGGCCGCCCGTCCGGCGGTCGGCTCGGTGGGGAATTCGCCCATCACCGATCCCAGCCCAGCCGCGCGTCTGTCCAACGCCACGTCGAGGGACCGCGATGATCTCGCCAGGACCTGTTCTGGTCGCCGGAGCCTCCGGCTTCGTCGGGCGACGTCTCTGTCCAGCGCTTACGGCGGCTGGCCATCAGGTACGGGCAATGACCCGACACCCGGACAGCTACCACGGCGATGGCGACGCGGTGTACGGAGACGTGCACGACGCCGCCACGCTGCCCAGTGCCCTCGACGGTTGTCGGGCGGCGTACTACCTGGTGCACTCGCTGGACTCCAAGGACTTCGAACGGCTGGACGCGGAGGCCGCCCGAGCGTTCGGCGAGGCCGCAGCCGAGGCGGGCGTCCAACGGATCATCTATCTCGGCGGACTCGGCAGCGAGAACGACACGCTGTCGTCGCATCTGCGCAGCCGACGCGAGGTCGAAGGCCTTCTCGGCAGCGCCGGGGTGTCGGTCACCGTGCTGAGAGCAGGCATCATCGTGGGAAGTGGCGGCATCTCGTGGGAGATGACTCGTCAATTGGTCGAGCACCTTCCCGCGATGGTCACGCCGCGCTGGGTGCGCACCAAGACACAGCCGATCGCCGTGGCCGACGTCGTCCGCTACCTGGTCGCGGTGCTGGACGAACCCCGGTCGAAGGGGCGGGTCTTCGAGATCGGCGGCCCCGAGACGATGCAGTACGTGACCATGCTGCGCCGGGTGGCCAAAATCAAGAACCGTCCGCTGTTGATCGTGCCGGTCCCGCTGCTCAGCCCCGGCCTGTCGTCACGCTGGCTGGCCCTGGTCACCGACGTCGACACCCAGACCGGGCGCTCACTCGTCGACTCTATGGCCAACGAGGTCGTGGTCAGCGACGACAGCATCCGGTCCATCGTCGGTTTCGAGCCGATGGGGTATGACGAGGCGGTGCGCACCGCCCTGCGCGAGCACGACCAGCTGAAGCCGACCGGATGACCTCGCCCGGCAGCACTGCCCGGTGGCGGCGGGCGCGTGACCAATTCAGGTTCAGGCTACCGATGTCGATCAGGCACGTCGTGTCCCTCGAGCATGACGAACCCGCAGCCGTCGTACGTCGCAGGCGACGCGTCGTGGCCGGAGTCTCGCTGCTGGGCACCGGTCTGCTCGGCATTTCCTTCGCGACCCAGCCCGGCTCCAAGAAGTTCTACGGGTTCACCGCCGCAGTCGCGGCCACCTGGACACTGGGAGGCTTCCTGTCCGGGCCGCTGCACCTGGGCTGGATCCAGAGCCGAGACCAGCGTCTCCGCCGACCGATCATCACACCGGTCGCGACCGGCGTGGCAGCGTTCGGCTGCTTCTACGGATGCGCTCTCGTCGCGCTGCGCATTCCCGCCCTCGACCGGGCCATCGGAAATGTTCTGGCGTTCGCCGACGAAGGCAGCACCCCCATGATCGTGGCCACGACACTGGCCAACGGACTGGGCGAGGAAATCTTCTTCCGCGGTGCCCTCTACGCCACATTGGACGCCGACCGGGCGACCGCCGTCTCGACTGCCGTCTACACCTTGGCGACCGCAACAACTCGAAACCCCGCCCTGATGCTGGCGGCTGGGGCGATGGGCACGCTCTTCAGCCTGCAACGTCGTGCGACCGGGGGTGTGCAGGCGCCGGCCCTGACGCACCTGACATGGTCGACCCTGATGGTGTACTGGCTCCCGCCACTGTTCCGCCGCGCACACCGCGCCAGGGCCTGACCTACGCCTTCAGTCTGCCGTCGTGGCACGCCTCTGCACACGAAGAACGTCAGCTGCTGGGCCATCAGCAATCGACGCTCAGCTACAGATCCTCTTCGCGTAGGACATCGAGGTTCCGGAAGGACAGGGGACCGTCGCTGATCTCGGCGAGGAATTTGGCGAACTCCGCTGTTTCGGGTCTGTTCGAGTTTTCCATTGCCTGGTCGTAGGACGAGAACTCCACCATGAGTGCGTAGTGGCTCTCGGCATCGCGGTCCCTTGTCAGAACTGCGTGATGTGGGATGCGATGACCTTCGGTGTTGGTCATCCACGCATCGAGGTTGGCGTTGAAGACACCTATCTGGCTGGTCGTGAACTCGATGATCTGTGTGAATTTCATGGCGATCCTCCGTGGTGAACCGATCGTTCTCCGACAGCAATCGGGCGGCGGCGCGCCGTCCACCACCTGCGCCGCCGACCCATGGGCTGGTCGCCTAGACCTTGACCTCGAGCACCAAGTTGAACGGCGTCTCGGCGACCCGCCGCAATGTCGTGAACCCGGCACTGGTGACGATCTCCCGCAGCCGGGTTTCACCGGCCTGTGCTCCGAGCGCGGTTCCCTCATCCTGGGACAGGGAACTCGGGGTGCAGAGCAGGGTCGAGAAGCCGTAGTAGGCGGCGCCGACCGGATTGAGGTTGTCGGTGAGGTCGTCGTCGGCGAACGGCTCGATGAGCATCAAGGTCCCGCCGGGAGCGAGGTGCTCGCGGACGTGGGCGCAGGCGCCGGCTGGGTCGCCCATGTCGTGTAGGCAGTCGAAGAAGCAGACCAGGTCATAGCTGCCCTCAAACGTCGTCGCCGAGGCAACGTCGAAGCGCACCCGGTCGGCGAGTCCGGCGTCAGCGGCTCGTTTGCGAGCGGCGTCGATTGACCCGTCGTGCGCGTCGAAGCCGACGACAGTCGATGCCGGATATGCCTCTGCGAGCAGGAGAGTCGATGCCCCGTGTCCGCACCCGACATCCGCGATGCGCGCGCCGGCGTTGAGTCTTGCTTCGACCCCGTCGAGGGCGGGGATCCAAGCGCTGGCGAGGTTGTTGAGATAGCCAGGGCGGAAGAACCGTTCGCACCCACCGAGGACATGATCGTCGTGGTCTCCCCACGCGAACCCCTCACCCGTCTGGAACCGGTCGGCAATCGTGTCGGTGGCATAGACCGAGCCAACCGCGATCTCGAAGGCGCCGATCACGCACGCCGGGCTGGTTTCGTCGGTGAGAGGTGTCGCGTGCTCGTCGGGAAGGGAGAACCGATTGTCGCCGTCGTAGGACAGATAGCCCCGTGCCGCTTGAGCGCTCAGCCACTCACGCACGTACCGCTCATGAGTCCCTGTGCGCGTCGCCAGCTCGGTCGGGGTGATTGACCCCGTCCCGGCCATCGCGCGATACAACCCGAGCTTGTCGCCGATGACCACCATGGCGCCGCCGAGTACCGCTCCGACGTCGCCGACTGCCCTCTCGACGAAGTCCATCATCTTGGTCTCGTTCATTTCGTTGTTCCTTCCCTAGGGTCTCGTCCGCGACGTCGTTTGGACGGCGCCACGTCGGGTCGCCGACAGCAGGCCGAAGTTGGAGACGAGCAACGGAGTCAGATAAGTGAGTGCAGCCTTGAACCAGACGAGCGCCGTCGCGTGTCCTGCGAGGATCACGCCGAGCTGGTTCATGGCGAAGAACGCCGTGCCCACGATCAGTGCGACGGACAGCGTCCGCTTGAGATGTTGTGGCGCAAGGACGACACGGAGAAGCTCGCGTCCGGTGGACCACGCTGCCGCTGATTCGTTCATATCGCGAAGGTAGGCAGCGTCGGCTGGAGATACCTCCGTATAGATACGGGACTTCGGCTAGATCCCGAGCTCTGCAGCCCTGCGTATCAGCTCTGTCTTCGAGCTGACTCCGAGCTTGCGATAGACGTTGACCAAGTGGCTCTCGACGGTGCGCTTGCTCACACTGAGCTGGTTGGCCATCTCGGTCGCAGTCTCACCCCGTGACGCCAGCAGGGCGACCTCGCGTTCGCGGCGGCTGAGCGCGCCTACTCCGATGCTGGTCCGACGCCGGGGCCGACTGATGCGACCGGTCAGGAACACCTCTATCTCGTCCGCGATCGCGTCGACGTCACCGAGCCAGGGTCGGTGGTCAGATCCAGGCAACTCGACGTAGTTGGCCGCGGGGATGTGCTCCGCGAGATAACGCGCGTGACCGACGTCGATCCACGTGTCCCCTGCCCGGTGCAAGATGAGAGTCGGCCGGTCGATCCTCGGAAGCACATCTCGAACGTCCATCCGCATGTTCATGCGGATTGCGTTCTGCGCCATGGCCGGGCTCGCTGCCATCCGCAGGTAACGCGCCCACCACTTGCGGTGGCGGGCATCGTCTGAGGCACTCGGTCGTCCGCCGTCCCACCATTCGCCGGACGACCAGGCGCGGTCCATACCGCCGACCACCTCGTCCAGCTGCTCGGCCGAGGGACCGTAGGGATAGTCCGGTCCGGACAGCCGCCGAGCCCAGGACCCGTAGATGATCAGGCGCTCGGTCCGCTCGGGGTGCGCAAGCGAAAACAATAGGCTGAGTGTTCCCCCCTCTGAGATCCCGAAGATGCTGCCCCGGGCTGACCCCGCCGCATCCATGACAGCGCGGATGTCGTCCATCCGCTCCTCCATCGAGGGCGGGCTGGCAACCGGATCCGACATTCCCGTCCCCCGCTTGTCGAACATGATCAGGCGCGAAAACGAGGCCAGGCGACCCAGAAAATGAGCCAGCCGGGGTTCCTCCCAGGCCACCTCCACATGGGAGACGAAGCCCGGCACGAGAATCAAGTCGGTGGGCCCGTCGCCCACGATCTGGTAGGCGATGCTGACTGCACCGCTCTTGGCGTACTGCGTCTCCGCCTGCACGATGCGCTCCAGGTCCTGAACTTCCCGCCCACCCCCCGACACGCAACAGTTTGATCCCCTCGAAGTCTCCGATCCATGCAGCGCGCTCGCTCCTCCGACTCAAACACTCAAGCCCTCAGCAGTTGATCCCGCCAACAATGCGGCAGCGGCAGCTAAACGCGCCTCATCGTTACGCGCCGGCCGAAAACTCCGGTTGCGGCGATCGCTGGCGCGTGCGTAGTGCAAGTACGGAACCGACGACCACGGCGAGGCCGCCCGCGAGTCCGACTAGGTCCCAGAACAGCGTCCCGACAGATCCGTCGTCGCCCAGGTCAGCGACGCAGTATCCAACCTGCTCGAGGCTGTGCAGCAGGCCGACGACGAGTGACACGACCAGTGCCGGGCGGCTGGCTCGTACGTACACCCAAGCCCCCATCACGGTGGCGATGGCTGCAAAGACAAGGCCGGCGCCCAACTCGTCGGCAACGAAGATCATGATGATGCCGAACGCGGTGGTGATGGCCCAGCCGAGCACCGTGAGCTTGATGGAGCGATCGAAGATCGACATGGGGTTTCCTCTCCCTCAGGAAACCTACTTTAGGAAGATACCTTCCTAAGGTCAACCCTCAATAGCCAAACAACCGCCTGCACCGTGATTGCCAGCAGATAGGCGACCAGGGCGACACCGAAGAAGCCCCACGCCAATGCGGACACGGTGGACAGCTCGTTGGGGACGAAACGCCAGACCCCTGCCAGAGCCCAGAGGAAGCTCATCACGCACACCAGGAAAGGTCGCACGCGGCGCGCGCCGACGCGGCGCAGTGCACCAAGACTCGGCCTCAGGTAGGCGAGCGACACCAGCCCGAAGGCCACCACCACGGCACAGCCCACCAGGGCCGCCAGTCCCAGCGCGCCAGCGGCACTCCACCGGTGAACGTCACCGCGAGTCCGGGTCCCGTCCGCCACCAGCCCGAGGGGTATCAGCACCAACAAGGCCGCGGCGTAGACGGTCGCCGGGTGCTGCAGGTGCCAGCGCAGCCGACCGGGCGCCTGCTCCACCTCGACTCGCCAGGCGAGATCGGCGGGCATCCCGCGGACCAGCCGGCCGGCGATCTCCCAACTGACCCGCCGCGCCGGTGTCCCCCGTGCTGCTGCGGCCGCTGCCTGCTCGTGCAGGTCGGACTCGACCTCCCCCCGCCGATCGGCAGCCTCGTCGACCGGAGCCGTACGTGTGTATACGTCGACCCACCACGCCGCGAGGCCCGCGCTGCGTGGACGCCCACTGGTCATGCCTGGGCCTCCCCCGTTCGCAAGGTGGACTGTTCAGGCGCGTCGGCTGCCGTGTGTGCAAGCGCCGCCTTTCCGGCGGCGGTGATGCGATAGATGCGCCGACGAGGTCGCGCCTGCTCGACCGCGAGTGACGGGTCCTCCCACTCGGCGTCGAGCAAGCCCGCCTTGCGCAAACGGTCCAAGGCCTTGTACAGAGTGCCGTGTGACGCCAGGCGGGTCTCACCGGCTGCGTCAGCAAGCTCCTGTGCCAGAGCGAAGCCGTACATGCCCTTCCGCCCCCGGCGCACGCCGACCTCGAGCACCCTTCGCTCCAGAGGGATCAACGTGCCCTGCTTGCGAAAGGCCATAGCCCGACAATAGGAAGATAGGTCTCCGCCCGCAAGGCGCGAGCTAACGAACAGGTGCGGGTTGTCCACGCGAGCATGATCAGAACATCACGCGTCCCAGGCAACCGAAGTGAGCCACCACCAAGAGGGCTCCTGTGGGCAGCTACTCCTCGTACGACGACCGCTGCTCCTTGGTAGCTCCACTGAACGTCAAGCGGCGCGCAATCCCGGGTGGGAGTCGCGCGCCGCGAGGCTGTGCTGGGACTCAGACGTGAAGGGCGGCACGCATGCTTGCGTTCACAATCCCGGTGAGCTCCTTGTGGTGGTTGCTCTGCCACCGCACGACGGCATCACGGGTCGCGATGTCGAACGCGCCCTTGTGTGTCTTGGTCGGCAACAACACGTTTTGAAGCTGACGGACGTTCCAGCCGAGCATGCCCAGCTTGAGCGTGATCGGCTTGGCGGCGGCCTTGGCGCGGGACATGACGACCGGCTCGGTGTTGGGCCGCGAACGGCCGGCCTTGTTCCGGGCGTAGACCTTCACTTTGTAGGTGCCCTTGGTCAGGCCCCGGAACTGCACCGTGTGAGTGGCGCCGTCGACGAGTTTGCGCTGGCCGGCGAGCTTCACGATGTATCGGGTGATCGCGCCGTGGTGGAGGTAGCGCGGCGCAGTGAAGGTCACGATCGCCTTTCCGCCGGTGCGGGTGGCGACAGCCACGTTGCGGGGCGGACTAGGCGCCTTCATGACCGCGACCTGGCCGCGGACGGTTACCCGCCTCGTGGCCTCCACGGACTGGCCGTTGACGTTGAACCCGCTCACTGCGACCGTGTGCGATCCGGCCGGGACGCCCGTGAAGGTCGCCGTCCGGTCAGATGCCGAGACCCACGCGAAGAAGTCCGAACCCATGGTGACCTGGTAGTCGGTGACGGGGAAGCCGCCATCCGAGGTCGGTGCATCCCAGGTGATCGTGACCTTGTGGGCCGCGGGGTTGGTGGCGGCCAGGTGGGTGGGCGCGCTGGAGACGGTGCTTCGCACCAGTGGTGCCGGATCGGTGCTCGTTAGGTAACCGGGGTATCGCGAGCTGTTGACCGCGTTCACCGTGACGATGAAGTCACCGTGGTTGAAGGCGAGGCTCCCGAAGGTGTAGTCCCGGCCGGTGGCGTCGATGATCTGTCCGTTCCAGTAGCCGTACGGACCGCCGTAGGAGGGGTCGACGCTGTTCGGGAACTGCAGGCTGACCTGGTATTCCTCGATGGCGCTGTCGCCTTCGGAGGTCGGCGGGTCCCAGGTGATCCGTACGATGCCGTCGCCGTCGTTGTGCGCGACCACGTTCAGAGGCGCGCTGGGCACGCTGGTGTTGAGCGTCGAAACGTAGGTGAGGGGTTCCGAGGTGGCGGACCCGTGCGAGTTCTTTGCCGTCACGGTGACGTCGTAGGTGCCCGGGGGCACACTCAAGACAAGTGTCGTGTTGAAGTCCTCGTTGAGGGTGGAGGCCGACCGATGGTCGGCGCTGACGCCGTCATCCATGTTGACGGTGAAGGTGTCAGCGTCGTCCGTGCCGTCGCCCGCGCTGGTCGCGTCCCAGTAGACGTAGACGCCTGAGCCGTCGTCGGAGGCCGCGAAGAGGTTGGTTGGTGCGCCCGGGGCGGTGGTCGCCGCAGCCGAGGCAGACATGGCGGTGAAGCCGCCGGCGCCGAGACCTAAGGCCACAGCGACGAAGACCGCGGCCAGGCGGGTCGCCTTGGCTCGGGTGATCGGGGGGTGGTGCATGGGTGTGACTCCCTCGTATCGGGGCAGCGCTCCGGAGCGCTGGGTTGGAACGCGCCTGAGGTCAGGCGCGGTTAGGGGCGAAGATGGGCATCGCGGACCGCCAGCCAGCGCGCACCCAGCGCGCACACTCACGCTCACCGCAAGGCAGCAGAACCCCGACCCATCCACAGCCGTGCAGCCCCGTTTTCGCCGTCTTCCACGCTCTATCGGCAACTACGCACCAAATCTCCACCCTGAAGTTGCGGCGCTTGCAGACGCGCGGAGTCGCGCCTCGTCGTGCCTATCGGAGCCGGGTCAGCACCAGCGACCTGGTTGTGGAGCCGGTTCCCTTTGCGCTCGAGCACGATCGGAGCAGCGCGGGTCCTACTTTCGTACTATTTGGGTAATATTCTTGTTTGCCGATACATGAGACATAGGAACCGGGCCCGCCGGATCCGACCTACGTCAGATCGGTTTCCATGTCGCAGCCTCACCCCGTTGCCCGTCCCGATGGACCGGCCGGCACGATCCTCATCGGACCCGGACCGGTGTCGACCCAGCGTCGCGTCCAGTTCGCCGTCCTGCTGCAGTTCGCCGCCCACGCCGGTGCCGATCGAGCGACCACGTCAGCGATGTGCCCGGGCACGGATGCCCGCGATCTGGAGTCCGCGCTGGGGTATCTCCTCGACCAGGGATCGCTGGCCGGCCCGACGTGGCACCTCAGGCCGCTTGTCGCTTTGGCCAAGGACGGCTTGTTGAGCCTGACCGCGATGGGCCAGCGACGACTCGACGAAGACGACGTCTGACCCATGACACGGCCGGCAAAAGCCTCCGAGTGGGAGAAGTCTCGGAAAGCCAGCAGGGCTGCCGAACGTGCCTGCGTCGAAGAGTTGGCTTGCTACCTGGAAGGCCCCGCCCGGATGGGCGACGACCCGCTGCCGCCGGAGCAGACGCTCGACTTCGATGGTCTCGCCGAGCTTCGACGACTCTTCGAGGCATCGGCCGAAGCGAGAAACCGAGAGCAGTCATCCCTCAACGAGGGTCGACGGTCCAACTCGTAGTCCCATCCGCCGGGCCGTGGCGATGCTGGGACGACCAGCGAGGCTCAATGCCTGTGCGACGCCTCGCTCGCACGAAGGCGGGCTGCGAGGGTGCGCAGAAGAACGAGAGACACCTTCGGCTCCTTGTTGAGCATCTTCAAGAAATCCTTGCTGGCAATGCGCGCCAGGAGGACCTCGTTCTGTGCTTCGACAGTGGCCGAACGCGGTGAGTTGTCGATGAGTGCCAGCTCGCCGAAGAAGTCCCCCATCCCCAGCTTGACCACCCTCTTGCCCGGCGGACGCACGACCGCGTTGCCATCAAGGATGAGGAAGAAGGCATCAGCGGGCTCGCCTTCGCGGACGATCTGGGTGTAAGGCGCGACTCTCTTGATCTTCGCGATCTTTGCCAGCCCGCGAACCTGTCGCGCTGACAGGTCGGCGAAGATCGGGACCTCGCCGAGCACTTCAGTCCAGTCAGCCTCCGCCTGCTTGCCCGCCGCGGTTCCCGGAGTCCGCAGGAGTAGGTCACTCACAGCCTGTGCCTGCGTGCCACTTACCTTCGCCATGGCCCGGGAGGCTACCGCGCTCGGCTGGATCGTGTAACAACATTCGTCGGTTCATCTCGAGGACTGCATCGTCTTCAGCCGGTCCGCGGTGTGGTGTTGGCGCCGCGTGCTAGCGCCGCCATCCAAGAGGCGATGGGACGTCTCCGGATACGACCGCGACGAGACGCGAAACCTCCCGCATCACAGCAAGTTGACTTCGGTGATTCGTTGATGATCTGGAGCACGACAATGACGGTGGAAGCCGTCCCGATTCGCACCACGAACACTTGGACGAGAACGAGGTGCTTGGCGCTTGGCGCAACGCGCGGCTCCTCGACCTCGATCCAGTCTTTCCGAATCGCGCTATGTTGCCGTTCGGCGAGGCCAAAGCGATCGGCGTGGACCAACTCTTGAAGCTTCTCAAGAACGAAGAGGTCTTCGACGATGCCCGGCGAGCGGTCTTGGCTTGCAAGCAGTTTCACAGCGGAGATTCGATCCGAAACGGCGTGCGATCAGTAACCTCCAGGCGCTCCTATAAGCACGGCGATGCCACGACCCAGCGTCTCGAGATCTATCTGCGAGAGGCCGGTCAGCACCGCGACGGGGGCCAGGGATGCAAGCCGTGACCCGCCCGGGACCCGTTCCGTCTCGAGCGGCGGGGGCGTCCTCAGCTCCAGAACGTTCGTACGGCGTATGACCAGGATGTGGTTTGCGCCGAACGCGGAACGTGAAACCCGCTCCGTGGTCCACAGTCCTTTGTCGACGAACTCGCGACGGATGTGGCGCTTGACCTGTCGGTGGTCGAAGCCAAGATGCGGGCCCCAGCCGCTGCGCGGCGGCCTGCGGAACGGCTCGAGATCGCGATAGGTCGCAACGGCAAGGGCGTAGCGCAGCACCTGCCGATGACTCGAGAAAAAGCCCGCATACACGTTGCGCCGCAGTATCGGACGAGTGAGGAACTTGACCAGTCCCACCAGCCCTACCTCGTTCGGCATCGACAGGATCAGCCAGGCACCGGGTTTCATGGCATTGTGCAGGACCTGGACGGCGCTCCGATAATCCCCGACGTGCTCCAGAGTCTCCAAGCAGAGGACGACCTTCCCGGGCCTGGCCACGCGGGCCGTGGCGTCATTCAGGTCGATGCGCCGGAACCTCGCGTGGTGCAGACCGCGCCTTCGCGCTGCCTGCAAGAGACGCGGAACGCAGTCATAGCCCGCAACGCGCCACACGGCAGGGAGGTCCTCGTTCCGCCGCAGTTCCGAAACGATGAACCCGTCGGAGCAACCGAGGTCGATGACCAGCCCACGCGAGTCCAGGTCCAGCTGGCGCAGCAGGGAACGAAGTCGTTTGAGCCGGGCCCGGTGGGCGAAGTTGGCGGGAGACAGACCGACGTAGGACCGCGCGTGAGTCCACGCATCGAGGTCGGCGCCACTGCGAGCCTCCTGCAGCCAGGTCCGGAGGCCGGGGGTTCGCTTCGTGGTGCCCACTGTCTCGCCGAGCGTCAAACGTGACACGCTGCCATCCGTTGATTCGCTGATCCGGACGCCCACGGCAGCAGCCGCGAGCTCATCGGGATCATGTGACTGCCTCGCCCCTTCCCGCTCGATAGAGGAGGGTAGTGGGCTTGAGAGCGGCCTGCCACCGGCGGCAATGTCCGCTCGCTCGCCCTCGAACTGGGTGCGTCCGAGGATCCACAGGAGCCTCGGGTGGTCCAGCCAGAACTGGCGGTCCTGGCGGAGTGACGCCGTCGCGCGGTCCATGACGATGATGGCCTGCAACAACAATCCGCCAACAAGGGCTCCAGCGACGAGATCGGTCAGCCAGTGCGTGCGTCGGTAGAGGGAGACGAGCACCGTCATCGTCGTCATCGCCGCGATGACCACCGTCAACAATTTCAGCGGTGGTCGGTCGGCGTAGCGGTTGAGCAGGTAGAGGATCAGCCCGCCGGTCAGCACCATGTTCGACGAGTGACCGGACGGGAAGATGACGCCTCCGGTGAAGACGTCGACGCTCTCGGTCGACGGCTTGGCCCGTCCGATGACGATCTTCATCCCGCCCACGACGACGTTCAGGATCAGGACCAGCCAGAGCGAGAGGAGCACGGGTCGCCAGGTGCGGTGCCTGCGACCGAGGGTGCCAGCCACGATGAGCAAGATCGGGATCGTGACGCTGCGCTGCCCGACTTTGTCGTAGATGATGGAGAACTCCCGCAGCGGCGGCCATTCCTCTGTCCCATGGAACCGGCCGACCCACAGGTCGAGGCGGACCAGCGGCCCTTGGATGAACACGTCGGCCATCACCAACAGCAGTGCCGCCGCCAGCCCGGCCAACCAGATCCGATCACGAAACCCGAGCAGTCTCACGACGGCGTCCTGATGGCAGAGCGGTCACGGACCGGCTCGTTGGAGGCGTGGCCGGGCGCCCCGCGCGTCATCCGTCGATCCTGGCACCTGACTGCGGCCTCGTGCACCCCAGGGCTGGGCGTGTCGCCGCCTGGGTCAGGTCCCCGTGCCGGCTGGGTTGAAGTCGATCACCAGCACAGCGGCGTCGTCCTCGTTGCGGCGTCCACGAGGTCGAAGCGTGCCATCCAGAAGCTGCCCGGCCGCGGCGGTCGGTTCGGCCTCGTCCAAGTCACTGAGCTGTCGGTCGAGGGGCAGCATGGTCCCTGCGGCATCGCGGGACTCGAGCAGACCATCGGTGTAGATCACGAGGCGGTCCTGCGGGGTTAGCGTGAACGTATCGCTGTGCAGATCCGGCGATCGCCCCAGGGCAGTGGCGTACCGCTGCGGAGACAGGCTCGTGACGCGGCCCTCGGCATCGCGGCGCAAGGGCGGAGGATGCCCGCAGTTGACGACCTCTGCCCACCCGCGGTCGTCGACGTCCATGATGACCGCGGTCGCAGACTGTCCCTGGGCGCCGAGCAGCACGATCGCGTGGTCGACCGCGCGCGCGACCTCGATCAACGACAGGCCCGGCCGCTCGCACGCCTCGCGAAAGCTGGCCAGCATGATGGACGCCAGCGGAACAGCGCTCAAGCCTCGACCGTCCACGTCCCCGACCAGGATGCGAGCGCCTCGGCCCGTGGGCTGGACGTCCACGACATCGCCGGCAACCTCTGACGTGCTGTCCGACGACAGGTATCGCGAGCCGAAGGCGAAGCGCCCGGTCCGCGGCGGCACCGGCTGCAGGATCGCTGCCTGCGCGACCTGGGCCACGCGCAGCACGGCACGCAGATGCCGCTCGCGCCGTTCCCGCAGGAGGCAGTTGCCGACGGCGAACCCGCCCAGACCTGCGAGGACGAGCAGTTGCACGGTGACGGTCTGACCAGATCCAGGCCGAAACGCCACCACCATGGCACCGAGCAGCAGCGAGTACGTCGCCACCACGGCGGTCCATCGCGAGGTCAGGAGCAGCGAGGCGACGAGAGGGCCCAGCGCGAGCCAGGCGACCGAGGCCACCGGCCGATCGACACCCATCTCGAGGACGGCCACGGCACTGAGCAGCACGGTCAGTGCCGGTGCCACGGCACGGACAGCCACATCCTTTGCGCGGCTGGAATCGGTACGGAGCGAGTCGCGAACGGGTGGCTGGGCGTCCTCAGCTGGCGGCCTTGCCGATACGAGAGGTTCCTGCATCATGAGGGCTCCGACTAGGGAACGGTGATCATCGCCTGACCTACGACGGTGCGACTCTCTGGCAGCTGCAGCGACACGGAGGGGCCACGCTCAGAGGGCTGCGTGGCGTCTACACCTCGTACGACGACCACCGCCCATGGGTAGTTCCAGTCTCCGGGCGGGCGAGAGATCAGTCGCGGGATCGCCCGAGCACATATCGCCGAAGTCGATCACCCCAGCGAGCATCCCGTCCCGTACGACCACGTTTGCTGGATGCAGGTCAGCATGCAGCCAGACCGTGCCAGGCGGGCGCAGCGACGGCCTTCTCCCACGCGTCCCGCGCAGCGTCATCCTCAGCTCGGCAGCGTGCCTCCACCCAAGATCTGTGCGGCCGCGCCCGCCAACGCCTTGAGCGCCAGCCTCTGCGGTTGAGGACCGTAGGAGAGGCGAGCGACGCCGAGCGCTGCCAGCTCGCTCTGCGACGGCGAGCCCGGGATCCCGATCACGCCGACCTTGCGGTCACCGATGCCTTCGACAAGTGTTCGGATCATCTCTGCGTCGAGTCGACCCGGCACGAAGACGCAGTCGGCGCCGGCGTCGAGGAACGCGCGGCCTCGTTCGATCGCGTCGGCCATGATCTCGCCGCGGTCACGGTCGCTGGGCAGCGCGAAGGCGTCGGTGCGCGCGTTGAGTACGAACGGCACACCCTCCTCCCCCGCTGCTCGCACGACTGCCTCGACAGCCTCGACCGCAGCAGCGAGAGGCTTCATCTGGTCTTCGATGTTGGCGCCGACGACACCGAGCCCGATCGCCCGGCGAACGGTCTCGCCAGGATTCCCGTAGCCCGCCTCGAGATCCGCGGTCACCGGCAGGTCGACGGCCGCCGCGATGCGGCCGACCATGTCGAGCATGGTGTCCACCGGGATCTGCTCGCCGTCGGGATAGCCGAACGAGGCGGCGATCGCATGGCTCGCCGTGGCGATCGCGCGACACCCGGGCGCGGCGGCCACGGTCTTGGCGGTGGCGACGTCCCAGACATTGACGAGTACGAGCAGCTCGGGGTCGGTGTGCAGCTGCCTGAGCAGCTGTGCCCGCTCGACGGTGGTCATGCGTCACTCGGGGTCAGCGACCTCGCGCGCGCTATTGCGCCGAGCCGGTTCCGCGCGTTCATGACAGTTTTCACGCAGAAGAGATTAGCCAAGCCCCCGTCAGAGAAGTGCGCGCCTCCTGGTCCTCGGGATCACGCTCCGTGCTATCCGGGCACGGTGTGTCACAGGGACGCTCGGATGGTCGACTGCCGGTGGCGGCGGGTGTCACACTTGGTAGAACGTGAGCACTATCGGGGGGGAACCGATGAAAATCACACGGCAAGAGGACACCGACTCACTGCAGTCTGTCCGTGCTCGGAAGGCCCCGCGCCTGCATGACATCGCCATGCGCGAAGGAGCCCACCGGAGCTGCGTCGAGGCCGCCCGGGCCGGCGCCTGTCCGACGTGCATCAGCATCGTCGACGCGATCATTGACCGGAGCCGCAGCGCAGAGAAACGACGAAGGCTTCTCACTTCGTGACGTGACCACGGCGTCACATCGGCACAGAGGATGGGACGGGCTGTTACCGATCGGCTGGCTGGGTCTGCGCCCGATAGGTCTCCAACAGAGAGCCGAGTTGGTCGCGCATCGCCTCGACGGCATCCAGACTGCGCTGCAGCTCTTCGCGCAGCTGTTCGGTGGCTCGTCGCAACTCGGGGCTGTCCCCGCGGGCCTCGGCCCGGATCCGCTCAGCCTCCTCGTGGGCTCCAGCAATGACCCGCTGCGCCTCGTCACCGGCGTCTTCACGCGTCTTCAGAGCGACTTGTGCCGCAGTGTTCAACAGACTCAGCGTGCGGTTTGCGGTGTCAAACTCATCGGCCGCCGCCGCGCCGGCGTTTCCGGTTTCGCCCGACGGTCCCATGGACATGTCCGGTCTCCTGATGTAGCAGGTCTCTGGCTCCGACACAGCTCGGGCAGGCAACGATACGCGTTGGATCGGGCGCGACGTCCAGGATACAGGCGATGCGCGGAAACCTGGTTATAACGGACTATTCCTGACATACGCGGCGAAGTGCACACTAGGAGGGCCGTAGTGACCGGTTCCGCAGAGAGGCACCTCATGACCCACGTTCCCGTCACCGAGCCGCTGTTGACTCCATCCGAGGTGGCCACGATGTTCCGGGTTGACCCCAAGACAGTGACTCGCTGGGCCAAGGCCGGAAAGCTCACGTCGATCCGGACCCTCGGCGGTCACCGCCGCTACCGCGAGACTGAGGTCCGGGCCCTGCTCGCCGGGCTTCCCGAGCGGCGCACAGGAATCTGACGACCCAGGCGGTTCGCTCGCTATGGCGCGTACGGCGGCCCTCGGAAAGCAGCCGGTGTCGACAAGCGTCGTGCAGTAACTAGCACGGGCCGCTTGGCGCAAGCGGGGCGGACGGTGCGCGTCCATGACGATGTCTGGCGAGTGACGACAGCGGATCCAACTTGCCGCCACCGGCTAAGGCCATGTTCGAAGTTCTCGCAAAAACCCCGCCGTCGCCCTCGTCACCGACGCCACCGTCCGGACCGACATCGACACGACCATCGGGACCGACCCCCGCGACGCCTGCTCCTCCCGCGGCCGGCGGTGCGCTGCTTGGGATGTCGGCGCCGGTGCAGTTCTGGGACGAACGGGTCCGTGAGGTCGGCCCAGGGCTGCAGGCCCGTCGGCTGTTCTTCACCAGCTTCGATGCGTCACTGGCAAAGGCGACCGAGGCCTGTGCCGCCGGCATGTACCCGGTCATGTCGTTCAAGACCGGGGCTTACTCATGGTCTCAGGTGGCGACCGGCAACGCCGATGCCGCACTGCGGGCGTTGGCCACGAAGCTGACTGCGCTGCCTTGCGACGTGTTCGTCGCGATCCACCACGAGCCGGCCAAGGACGGTGTCCCTGCGGACTGGGCGGCGATGCAGGTCCACGCATTGCCGATGATCGGTGGCGCGCTGGGCGGAAAGATCAAGGTCGGTGTGATCGGCAACGGCTGGTGGTTCTCCCCGTCGAACAAGGGACTCTCCGACGCGGAGATCGCCGCGTACATCACACCTGCGGTCAAGGCGGCCTCGGACGTGATCGCCTCGGACACCTACCAGATGACGGAGACGCTCTGAGGAAGCTGCGCCAAAGATCATCGGCATGGCCGCGTGGGCCCGCCGCACCGGTGGCGTGCGCGCGCTTGGTCTCGGCGAGTTCAACGCGGCCACCCCGGCGGCGATCACCAACGCCACGAACGCGCTGGCCGCCGACCCGATGTACGCCTGGGGCTGCCTGTGGAACACGGACCTCAACACCGTCCACATCTTGAGTGGCGACCGCCTCGTTGCGTTCAAGGCCGCCCTCGCGAACTGGTAGTCGGCTTGCAGTCGAACGAGCCACGTCGGCGTCATCCCTGCGAACGACTCCGACATGCGTCTGGTGGATGACCCGTGTCGGCAACGCGGCCGACGACGACACCGTGGGCCGGCTCCTACCTTCGAAATCCAGAGCTCCCGACAGGCGGAGCCGTTCGAAGGAGAATGCCGTGACGGTCACGACCGTACAAGAAACGATCCGCTCCGCCGAGCCGGTGCAGATCCAGCAGTACTCCCGCCGCCAGATCCTCGGCGTGTGGGCGGCGGTCACGATCCCGATGAGCTTGCTCAGCTGGATCGTGGCCCCTTGGCTCAGTCACCGACTCGACAGTCGAGATCCGTTCATCGACGCGCTCTGATCTGCTTCAACGTCGGGTTGCTGTGGATGATCACGCTGGTCCTCATCCTGGTCCGACGGGAGCAAGGGTCACTGGCATGGTCACGCGTCCGTGACGCCCTGTGGCTACGCGCACCCCAGGACCCGAAGACCGGTCGCCGGGGCGGAAAGGTCTGGTGGTGGGCGCTGTTCTTCACGGTCCTCTCGGCGGGCGTGAACGCGCTGCCCATCGACCCGATGGGCCCGTTGCCCAGAGACCTTCCCAATGCCATCGGAACCGACCGGTTGGCTCACTACTTCTCGGGCAACTGGATCGGCTACGGCCTGGTCGTGGCGGTCTGCTTTCTAGCCCCGGTGGCCGAAGAACTGGTCTTCCGTGGACTGCTGCTCCCGCGCATTCGAGCGGTCTTCGGACGTGGCGACGTGGTCGCCAGCGGCGTCCTGTTCACGATCTACCACCTGCATCAGCCGTGGAGCATGCCAGCAACCCTGATCGACGGCATCCTCAACCAGGCCTACCCGACGCGGCGCTTCCGCAGCACCTGGATGGGCCTCATCACGCACACGGCTCCGAGCTTCCTCATCGTCGGCGCGCTGATCTTCCTGGTGATCTAGCCGGTCTTGGGTCAGCGCCGGGCCACGAGCTCGATTTCAACCGGTCGCCCCGGCGACTCCGGGACGCAGCAGGTGAGGTCGGTGCGGCACTGTGCCAGCGGGGGCTCGGCGTCAAGTGAGGCGAGGACGACGTCGAGCTGGGCGGAGAACCGCTGGAGCTCGGCGATCCTTTCGGCGATCTCTTCCTGCTTCTCATCGACCAGCCGGCGGACCTGCTCGTGCGCGGCGCCGCAGTTGGTCCCGGCCCAGACCGGGATCAACGCGGTGATCTGTTCGCAGCTCAGCCCCATCCGGCGGGCCTGGGTGATGAAGCCGCAGGCGGCCAGGCCGCCTCGTCGGCATAGTCGCGGTAACCGGAGGCCGTAACCCACGTACAAGGTCAAGGTCTTGACCTTGCACGCGAGTGCAACTTCTACGTTCCTTGTCAGGACCGGGAACAGCGGGTTCTCCTGTAGCAGCACAGTGCCAGCCGCCAGGATTGCCACGACCTCCGCCGCCGCGGCCGTCCATACCTCCCAGGTGGTCCAGTGCTCGTGGACGCCGTAGAGCCCCGCCGTAGCGGCGATGATGAACGCACCGAGCGTGGCCACGCCGAACCCGACGCCGAGCACCAGCGGGATCCAGTGCCGCCACGTCACCAGCAGGATCGCGATGACGACGCCGCCGACCGCGTTCACCATGAACGCAGGGCCGACGACGTGGGTGTGCCGGAACACGTGGAACCAGAGGTAGAGGTGGACCGCGGCTGACACCAGCACGGCGGCCGCAGCCAGCATCCGCAACTTCATGACGTTCTCCGTTCCTCGGTCGTCGTCCCGGCCGACCTAGGCAAGGCACTCCTCGAGAATCGCGGCAACGCGACGCGTTGGCATCCCGGCCAACGGGACATCCACGGTCCGGCTGACCGGAATCGCGGATACCTGCTAGCCGGAAGTGCGCACGATGCGCGGGGCGCGCATCGTGGCAACCTGGGTTCATGTCGCGAAGCGCACGGGTCTACGCCGACTTCCTGGCGCCCCACCTATCGTCTCGAAGCCATCTGTTGGACGTGGGATGCGGGTCGGGCGAGCTGACTCTCGACCTGGCGGCCACGGTCGGTCAGGTGACGGGGGTCGACGTCGAGCTGGAAGAGATCGAGACCGCGAGGCGAGCCGCGACGCAGGCCGGAATCAGCAACGCGGACTTCCAGGTAGGAGACGCGTACTCCCTCGATCTCCCCAGCGATCACGTGGACGCGGTCCTCGCCCATTCAGTGCTCGAAGCGTTGGATCGCCCGACCGCGGCTGTGACCGAGATGAAACGGGTCCTCAAGCCGGGTGGGGTCCTCGCCGTGGCAAGCGTCGAGTACGCCGGACTCATCCTCGCCGGACCACACCACGACCTGACAAGCCGCTTCTACGCGATCCGCGAACGCCTCTGGCAGATCGACGGAGCCGACCCTTACCTCGGCCGCGAGCTTCGCGGCTTGCTTCTTGGCGCGGGATTCGCCGATGTGATCGCAACCACGAAATACATCAGCTACGGGACCGCCGACGCGGTCAACGAGTTTGGCGTCGGACGCGCTGACGACTGCATCGACGATTGGTACTCGACTTCAGCCGTACGGAACGGACTCGCCACTCAGGAGGAACTGGCGGCGATGCGGCGAGCCTGGCTCGAATGGTCCGTGTCGCCCGCCTCCTACGCTGCCTTTGCGTGGTGCCGGGCGCTTGGCTGGAAACCGTGATGGCGACCTCCGTCGCCTGGCCCAATGACCGGCGATAACTCGTTGGACCTCCCACGACGCAGGCGGTCAACTGGGGGTCATGACCTCCTACATCTCGCACACCACCATCGACTGCGCGAACGCCTACGAACTCTCGGAGTGGTGGAAGCCGGTGCTCGGGTACGTCGATATCGAGGACGACCCCAACCTGCCGGGCCACGAGGAGTGCATGATCCGCGACCCCGAGACCGGCCACCAGCTGCTGTTCATCGAGGTCCCGGAGGAGAAGGTCGTCAAGAACCGCATCCATCTCGATCTGCGACCCCGTGAGGGCACCCGCGACGAGGAGCTGGCGCGGCTGCTCGACCATGGCGCGACCGAAGTACTGGACACCCGTGGGAACTGGGGACCTGGCAGCGGCTGGATGGTGCTGGCCGATCCAGCAGGAAACGAGTTCTGCATTCTCCGCTCGGTGTCGGAGGACGCCGCCACGTGACCAGAACCGCCCCAGTCGAGGCGTAGAGCTCGTCGCACCCGGAATCCGGCTACTTCGCGACGGTGTACCGCACGTGAGTGGCGTATGGCGAGCTGTAGACCTTGACCACCTCGAGGTCGACGTCCCGGTCGAACCCGTCGAAGAGCCGCTTGCCCCCGCCCAGGATCACCGGTGCCGTCGAGATGACGAGCTCGTCGACCTGCCCGGCGGCCAGCGCCTCCCGGATCAGCTCGGCACCGCCGCCGATCGAGACGTCGCCGGAGCCCGCGGCGGCGCGTGCCTGGGCCAGCGCTTGGTCGAGGCCGGAGACGAACGTGAAGCCTGCCTCCGGCGCGGGCTGGTCTTCGGTGCGGTGGGTGAGCACGAACAGTGGCCCGGGAAACGGATTGGTCCCTCCCCAGGCGCCCGCCGCGTCGTACATGCCGCGGCCGACGACGCCGGACGAGATCGTCGAGATCATCTCGTCGAAGAACTCCTTGTCGGGTCCGTGCATGGCGAACTCGTGGCCGCCGTCGTAGGTCCACGGGCCACCCATCACCCAGTAGTGCAGCCGTTCCCCGCCCTTGCCGAGCCCGTACTCCGGGCCGTCGTCTGGTCCGGTGACGTAGCCGTCGACCGAGGTCGTGATGGATGCGATGACCTTGCTCATGGTGCCTCCTCCGTTGGGTTTCCGGCAGGGTAGACCGGTCCCGGGACGAGAACTCATCTCGAAGTGACAGGCGAAAAGATCGCGCTGGTACGCGCGCATCATCGCGGCTGAGGAGCGATCATTGAGCGCAGCGACCGACCTTTAGCCGGGAGCCAACACCTCGTGTAGCGTTCTGCCGGCGCAGGCTCGTACAAACGCTGAGGAGTTGCAATGGGTGAGGGATCGCTGGAAACTCGGCCGCTCGGCCAAACCGGTCTGACCGTCACGCGTTTGGGCTTCGGCGCGATGGAGGTCCGCGGCGAGCGCATCTGGGACGGTCGACCCGTCACGGATGAGCAGGCTGCAACGATTCTGGAGGCGGTCGTCGACGTTGGCATCACGTTCATCGACACGGCGAACGACTACGGACGCAGCGAGGCCTACCTCGGCCAGTTCCTGGCTGACCGGCGCGACCGATTCGCGTTGGCCACAAAGTGTGGCTGCACGATCGTCCCCGCTGGCGACCATGACGAGACGCCGCACTCCTGGGATCGCGACCACCTGCTCGCCAACATCGACGACAGCCTGACCAAGCTGCGCACCGACCACGTCGACCTGCTCCAACTGCACAACCCCGACGTGCGTGACGCCGAACAGCATCGAGTGGTCGACACCCTGCGCGAGATCAAGGAGTCAGGGAAGGCCACCCATATCGGCATCTCGGCCACCTCCCCGCACCTGGCGACTTACATCGAATGGGGTGTCTTCGAAGCCTTCCAGATTCCTTACTCTGCGATGGAGCGCCGCCACGAGAACCTCATCACCGCGGCGCACGAGGCGGGAGCCGGGACCATCGTGCGCGGTGGCGTCGCCCGCGGGGAGCCCGGTCGTGGACTGGGAAGCGAGAATGCGTGGGCACTGTGGGAACGGGCCAACCTCGACGATCTCCTCGGCGAGGGAGAGAGCCGGACCGCCTGGCAACTGCGCTTCACCCTGAGTCACCCCGCCGTGGACACGATCATCGCCGGCACGTTGAACCCGAAACACCTTGCGGAAAACGTTGCTGCGGCGGAGGCAGGTCCGTTGCCCGACGACGTTTACGTGGAGGCCAAGCGCCGCCTCGACAACGCTGGGGAGTCCCCGGAGCAGTAGTCGTCCCGGCGGTTGCTCTCGTACGCCTTCGTCTTCGTCAACCCACTGACTCACGGGCGGCTATTCGCTGCTCTTGACCACTGCGCCCAGCACGCGCTGAACGGCAGCGACCGAGACAGCTTGGGCATCTTGGTAGACGTTGTGACCGGAGCCCTGCACCACCGTGGCGGTGCCGCGCGGGGCGAGCGTGGCGAACGCGGCTTGGTCGGCACCCCACAGCGCCTCCACCTTCTCGCTCCACACCTTTTCGGTGGCGTACACGGCGGGATCGTGCCGGAGGATCTCGAAGGGGATGTCCGGCCACGTCGTGACCTGCTCGGCCTGGTCGGCACTCGTGGTCCCGTCCCAATCGGGCCGGAACTCCTTGTCGTCGAACCTGCGGGCGAAGGAGGCGACTGTGGGATCGAACAGCACGACGCCGGCGACATCGGCTGGGTGCTCGCCGACATAGAGGCGGGTCGTGAGGCCGGCGATGCTATGGCCGACCAATATCACCGGCCGCGGCACTTTGGCGGCGGTCAGCGTGCCGTCGAGCGAGGATGCGGCCCGGGCTGCGGTCATCATCGGTGCGCCGGTGGAACGGCCCACGCCGGGGTAGTCCCACGCGCAGGTCCGGACATCGGGCCCGAGGGCGGCGCGGAGCTTGGCCCAGGTCGTCGTTGTGAAGCCTCGGCCGCCGAGGAAGACCAGCGTCGGCGACCCGGCACCCTGGCACTGCAGGTGCGCTGTCTCGCCGTCGACTTGGTAGAGATCGCCGGCTTGGGCGGGCGGGTCAGCCGAGGAGCCACCGCACCCGGCTAGCAGGACGACGGAGAGCAACGCCACCGACAGCAGGCTGGCCGCCCGACGAGGGCCACGCCGCCCGACCAGGTTCGATCTCACTGCGCGAGTGCTCGGACGAGGTCGCCGGTGCGGATTGCGCGGCTGTCGCCCCCGGGCCACGCGCCGCCTCGGGTGATGTGGAGGTTGCGGAACACCATGGGGTATGTGCGCTCGGCGTCTGCGCCGGCCGGGGAGTCCTGTACCTGCAGGTGCAGGTGCGGCTGGTTCGAGTGGCCGTTGTTCCCGACTGCTGCGAGCGGCTGACCCTGACGAACGATGTCGCCGACGCGCACGGTGACGCTGCCTTGCTCGAGGTGGGCGAGCGACACGTAGCGGCCACCACCGATGTTCATCAGCAGGTGGTTGGCGTGGTCACCGTTGGTGCCGGGCGGATTGTCGGCGTATGAGTCGGTCACCTCGACGATCCGCCCGTCGGCAGGTGCCAGCACTGACCGCCCGAAGCCGGCATAGCTGCTGAGAGGGGCACCATTTCCTCCGGTGTGGGTTCGCCCGTTGACGCCGAGACGGACGAAGTCGACAGCGTTGCTCTCGTTCGGGGAGTGACCGTTGAGCAGGACGCTGCGTCCTCCGTTGAGCACGAACCACTCGCCAGCCAGTGGCGAGTCGAGCACGACCGCATCGGGCGGAGAGCTGTTGATGTGGACGAGCTGGAGCGCGAGGTAGCCCGACAGCAGGGCGACGACCAGGTTGGTGGCCACGTACACGCGGCGGCGCGGCACCACGGCCAGTCCTGCCATCAGGACCAGACCGGCTGCGAAGACCGCGACCACGGCATCGAACTGTGACACGGTCAAAGAGAACCCGATCCGCGCAAAGTGCACGCCCCCTGCGGCCAGGACTGCACCGACGAGACCGCAGCACAGCCAGATGTTGAGCCCCTGCAGCAAGTGGGGCCGCAGCTCCGGGCGCAGCGGGTGGTGAAGCAGACCGAACTCGACCTGCCCCCGGCGAGCGGCTCGTGCTCGCGACGCCGCCAGCACGAGCGGTACGACGACACACACCGTCGTCAGCTCGTTGAAGCTCTGCCCATACGCGTAGTGGAGGTCGACGAAGACCACGAGTCCCCAGAGGGCCAGGATCAGGCTGCGCTTGGTGACCACGATCGTGCGCGGCGCGGCATCGTTGGCCGTGGTCTGGAGCGCGAGCGGCAGGGTCATCAGCGCACCGGCGATCAACAAGAGCGTCGACTCGGTGAGATCGAGGTGCCAGAGCCAGAACCAGGCGAAGGCCGCCGACATGACTGCGGCCAGCCCGAGATTCCGCGGGGTAAGGCTGACCGACCGCCGTGTCTCCACCTCGTCGGAATCGGTGCTGAAGGCGAGCAGCAGTCCGGACGGGATCAGCCCGTCGAGCCCGAGCACGAGCAGCGCAGCGACGAACACGACGACGGAAAGGACGATCAGAACCAACCTGCGTCGGCGCTCGGCCTGTCCGGTTCGCGGGGGCCGCAGAGCGTCGTGGTCGCCGCTGAGGGGGTGGGAAACGACGGAGTGCGTCACGGGGATGTCCATCTGATCGACCTCATGACCTCAGCGTGTGGCCACGGCCCAGGAGTCACAAGGACACGTTGTTGACGATGCCAGCCATCCACGGCGGGCCTACGCTGCACGCATGGACACCCGGTGAACGACCCTCTGGTCGTGATCGTGACCTTCGACTCGGCGCAGATCCTCGACGTCACCGGGCCCCTGGAGGTGTTCTCCAGCGCCTCACGGTTCGTGCCTGGCGTGCGTTACCGGACCGAGGTGGTCAGCGCCAGGGGCGGTCCGGTGGTCGCCAGCTGCGGACTGGAGTTCGCGTCGTCTCCTATTTCGGAGGTGTGTGCTCCCATCGACACGCTGGTGGTCGCTGGCGGCACCGGTATGTACGACGCGGTTGCCGACGACCTGCTGCTTCACCATGTACGCAGGCTCGCCGGCGGTGCCCGCCGGGTCACCTCTGTGTGCTCCGGCGCTTTCGTACTCGCCGCGTCGGGCCTGCTGGACGGGCGGCGAGCCACCACTCACTGGGCAGCATGCGACCTGCTCGGCACCAGCTACTCGGAAGTCACCGTGGACCCCGACGCTATCTACGTCCACGACGGGAACGTGTGGACCTCGGCAGGCGTGACCGCCGGCATCGACCTGACGCTCGCGCTGGTCGCCGACGACCACGGGCACCGGGCCGCCGCCACGGTGGCGCGGCACCTGGTCGTCTACCTTCAGCGTTCCGGCGGCCAAGCCCAGTTCTCCGCCGTGATGGCCGGTCAAGCCGCCGACACCCAGCCCGTCCGCGACCTGCTGTCCTGGCTGCGCGACAACCTCGATGCCGATCTGTCACTGGCCGCACTGGCCCGGCAGATCAGCCTGTCCGAACGCCAGTTCACCCGCGTGTTCAAGGCGGAGGTCGGCACCACAGCAGCCGACCACGTGGAAGCCGTCCGCCTCGAGACCGCGTGCCGCCTGCTGGAGACCACGAACAGGTCGATTGAGCAGGTCGCCAAGAGCTGCGGCTTCGGCACCCCCGAAACCATGAACCGCACCTTCCGCCGCCGGCTCAACACCACACCCGGAGACCACCGTCACCACTTCAGCGGCAACACCTGACTTTGTCTGCGCTGGTCAGCCGGCGGCGGCTGTCGCCTCGACGGCCTGCAGGATGAGTTGGGTCGCGGCCTCGGGCTGGGACACGAACGAGACGTGCGAAGCCGGGACCTCCACGATCGTCGCGTTCGCGCGCTCGGCCATGAACCGCTGGAGCGCCGGCGGGATCGCCTTGTCCTCGGTACCGAGCAGATACCAGCACGGCAGCGTGTTCCACGCCGGCGGGGCCGACGGCGTGGCTGCGAACGCGGCGGCGGCGTAGGGCCGCTGCGCCGCGGCCATCACTGCGGCCGTCTCAGGATCGACGTCGGCGGCGAAGGCTTCGCGGAACGCCTCGGGGGCGAGGTAGAGGTCGGTGCCCTCGCTCCCGTCGGGGTTGGTGAACGGAACGGGCCTGATCGATGGCCCCACCAGGCTGCCTTCGAACTTCTCGAGGAGCTGCTGCTGGCTCTCGCCCACGTCGCACATCCAGCCGTTGAGGTAGACGAGCGCCCGGACCTGCTCGTTGCCGATCGCGGCGATGGAGATCACGTTGCCGCCGTAGGAGTGGCCGACGAGCACGATCGGACCGCTCAGGGTCCGCAGGAACTCGGCCAGGTAGGCGGCGTCGCCAGCGAGATCGCGAAGCGGGTTGCCGAACCCGATGACGGAATACCCGCGGTCCCGCAGGGCACGGATCTCGGCGTCGAAGCCCGTCGCGTCGGCCCAGGCACCGTGGACCAGGACGATCGTCGGAGTCTCAGCAGCCATTCTCGTCACCTCTCCTATGTTGACGGTTTGCCGATGCCGCGAATGTAGTCCGATGGACGTGCCCGGCCAAGGCACCGGCAGACTCAGTGAGCCGACTTGCGAAGTCTCGGCCGCGCGATGCTGCCACTGGCCTCTGCTTCAGTGGTGCGCGGCCCGGTGCTGTGCGAGCACGTCGAGGCCGAAGTCGGACTCGGGGTCGCGCCAGACCGAGTGTGCGTGGTTGGCGCCGCGCTGAGTGTTGTCCCACTCGATGAGCAGCCGCGGCCCCTGGAGCCGGTAGTAGTGCGCAAGCCCGGGACCTGTCGGTCCGGCCCAGGCGAAGTGGACGGCGTCAAGCGCGGAGTCGTCGTACGAGGCAAGGGGCGAGGCGCTGTCCGGAACCCGGTCGAAGTAGGTGCCGAGCAGCGCCCGCAGGAGCTCGCGTTGGGTGCTGTCGAGGTCGCGACCGGCGATGCCCTTGGGCGTTGCGGTGTAGTGGATGGTGCGGTGGTCATCAGGCGTGAGTCCGGCCTCCTTGTCGATCGCGTCGCTGAGAGATTGCAGCTTGGCCTGCTCGGTGGGGTCGGGAAACCGCTCACGCCAGATGCCTGCCATCGGGATGACCTGGTCGCCCTCCGCGACGGCGGTGCGGTTGCCGGTGACCAGGTCCGACGGTGCCTTGTCCAGCAGGACGGCCCGCGAGGCAAGCTCGACGGGAAGGGAGAGCACCAGCTCGCGCGCGAGGTCCTCGACGCGGGCGAGCGGCCGGTTGACCGCGCTGCCGAGAAGGGGGCTGGACGCCGGGTCAGCGCCCATGAAGCACGGAGTTGTGGCGACGAGCTCGCCGTCGACAACGAGGTTGTTGAGCGAGACATGGTGCCCACCGAACCGCCACCCCCAAGCGGCCCCGTCCGGGTCACCGAAGACGCGGAGGTAGTACAGCCCCGGGTCGCGCCCGCGCTCGCGGTCGAACCGGGTCGCGAACCCCTCGAGGCGGTCGAGTACGTTCTCCAGCCCCATGGCGGTCGCGACGGTGACATAGCCGGCCATGGACAGTCCCGTGGCAACCAGCTTCATCGCGGCCCGCTGCTGCGCCGGCCGCTGCTGGTGCACGGTCAGGCCACCGTGATCGGTGGGCGTGTAGAACCATCGCCGGCGCTCGGCGTCGATGCGGTCGTCGTACGCCGGCACCGCGCCGTTCGCTACTGCTCGCTGGTCGTCGGTCAACGAAGCCAGCCAGGCGCTAGCCGCCTCGACCATCTCCAGTGCGGTCTGACGGCGCGGGGTCATGTGGCCCAGCGTCGCTCACCTGACGACACCCTGTCCAAGGGTGGCCAAGACGACGTGGGCGGAGTGTCGGGCGGACCGCAGACTTTTGGAGGAGTCTGCTCTGGTGTCTGCGTTCATCTCCGGCCAGGAACTGAGCCGGCTGTTCTACGAGGAGGCGGTCCGGCCCATCTTGGACGCTAGGTTTCCCGGCGTCCGACACAGTGCGGCCCTTCTCGGCCGTGGCTCGGAGGTTCTCGGTTTCGACGATGAGATGTCCACGGACCACGACTGGAACCCGCGCGTACTGCTCTTCCTGCGAGAAGACGACCATGCCCGGCTGGGTGAGGCCATCGGGGAGGCCCTGAGTCAGCAGCTGCCGCCTCGTTTCGCGGACCAGGCAACCGACTACGCGATCCTGACGTTGCGAAGCTACGTACTCGAACACCTGGATTTCGACATCGACGGCGAGATCGAGGCGCGCGACTGGCTCACTTTCCCCGAACAGCGGCTCCGCATGGTCACCGCCGGCGCGGTCCATCACGATGATGTCGGTCTGCGCGCGGTCCGCGAACGCCTGGCCTACTACCCGCACGACGTGTGGCTCTATCTGCTGGTCGCCGGCTGGTGGCGTGTCCACCCAGAAGTCAACCTGGTGGGGCGAGTCGGTTCGGTGGGAGACGAGCTCGGATCGGCGCTCATGTGTGCAGGACTGGTGCATGAGCTGATGCGGCTGTGCTTCCTCATGGAACGGCAGTACGCGCCCTATTCGAAGTGGTTCGGGACGGCATTCTCCCGGTTGGCGTGTGCCGACACACTGTCGCCGATCTTGTCGAAAGCCGTCGGCGCGGCGACGTGGCAGGACCGCGAGGAGGCCCTTGTGACGGCGTACGAGGCGGTGGCGGCCATGCACAACGCGCTGCACCTCACTGCGCCCGTTGCGACCGAGATCCTGCAGATGTGGGACCGTCCGTTCAAGGTCCTCTGGGGCGACTTTCCGGGCGCGCTCGCTGCGCAGATCCAGGCCCCGGCCGTGCGGCGCATTGCCGAACAGTGGCCCATCGGCGGTCCCGACCAGTTCAGGGACCTGCTCTGGGACCCCCGTCACCACAGACTGCTGCGGCGCATGTACGAGTAAGCCCGAACACGATCGCGCATGTCACAGTAGGCGACTGCCCAGAGTCGCCGACAACGTCGAGGGCGGGGGGCCCTAGAGTTCTGCAGCGTCTCTATCGGGGCGCATCGATGCACCACGGAATTCGGTTGAGGAGACATGGCTATTCAGCGGATGGACAACGTCGCCATCGTCGTGGACGACCTGGACGCGGCTGTCAGGTTTTTCACCGAGCTCGGCATGGAGCTGGAAAGCAAGGCGTCCATCGAGGGCCTCTTCGCGGACCGCACAGTCGGCCTCGACGACATCCGAAGCGACATCGCGATGATGCGCACACCCGGACGGCCACAGCAAGTTGGAGCTGACCAAGTACCACCACCCGGCGGCCTCCGCCGCTGAGCCCGCGAACCCGGCGCCCAACACGCTGGGCCTGCATCGAGTCATGTTCGCCGTCGACGACATCGACGACACCATCGCCCGCCTGCGCGCCCACGGCGCCGAACTGCTCGGCGAGGTGGCACAGTACGAGGCCATCTTCCGCCTCTGCTACCTCCGCGGTCCGGCGGGCATCATCGTCGCCCTCGCCGAAGAGATCGGCTGACGGCCCGCAGCAGGATGGGCACCGTCTACCGCGTTACCGGGCTCCAGCCACGCAGGTGCTTGACGGACTGGCGGTACTCCCACTCGATGGCATCTTTGAGCACGTGAGCCAGCCGCCCGCCGGTGGTGATGCCGGCGATGTCAGCCACCCCGCGGCTCGTACCGACCGAGACGACGAACCCCTTGTCATGGAAGGTGAATGACTCCAGCGGCCGGCCCTCCAGTTCCGCGTCCAGGTTGCGGGCCACGGTCTCGCCTTCCTCAAGCGCCACCTGCGCAAGTGGCGGCAGCACGTGCCCGGTGCGCGGATCCACCACCGACGCGAGGTCGCCTGCAACGTAGATCTCCGGGCGATCCAGCACGTGCAGGTGCTCGTCGACCTTGACGCGGCCGTTGTAGCCGGTCGGCAACCCCGAATCGGCCACAATTTCGGGTGCTTTCACGCCACCCGCCCAGACGAACACGCCGCCCTCCACCAGCTCGCCGTCCTCAAGCCGGAAACCATCCTCGGTCGCTGCTGCGATCGGTGCGTTGGTGCGGACCTGGACCCCGAGCTCAGAAAGGATTTTGGTGGCCTTGTCGATCAGCTGCGGTGAGGATCCGGCCAATATCGTGGGGCCGGCCTCGACCAGCACCATGGCCGGCGTGTCGGCCGCCAGGCCGCGGACGCTGGCCAGCTCGGGCAGCATCTCGGCCAACTCGCCAGCGAGCTCGACCCCGGTGGCCCCGCCGCCACCGACCACCACGGTCGCCAGGCAGCGCTGCCGCTCGGGGTCAGTGGCGGCCGCGGCGTCGTCGAGCGCCTTGTTGACCGCCGTCCACACCCGCTCGGCATCGTTGGCCGAGTACAACGACAGCGCGCGTTCGGCCAGACCGGGAATGGCGAAGTCGTTGGGCCGGCTCCCGAGGGCCAGCACAAGCCACCTCCAGCCGATCGGTCCATCCCCGGTGAGCACCTGTTGTCCGGCCAGGTCGAAACCAGTTATCTCGGTCTGGACGAAGCGGACCCGCTCGGCCAACACGTCATGAAGCGGGACACGCACCGCGTCGGCGGCGCGGGTGCCGCCGGCGACCCGGGGCAGCTCGGTGAGTGCCTGGTGGTAGTCGTGCCGGTCGACCAGGGTCAGCTCCACCGCGGGCTTGTTTCGTACCTTCCCCGTCAGGCGCAAGGCGACGTGCAACCCGGCATAGCCCGCCCCGGCGATCACGATCTGGTCCGCCCTCCCGGCGGTGGAAGCGTTCACGGCGTTCTCCATGGGTGTCGGAGCCGTTCCGGCGGCGTGGCTGTTGGCTGTTCACAACTCTATGAACGCTCTGTTTACCGCCACGGCCTCAGTGGACTCGGTTCTGCCGTCGAGTGCCTCTCGACGGTCCGGTTCTGACGATACCGGCGGTTGCGTTACGTGCCTCCGCTGGCACACGTAGGTTGAACATATGGTCGTGACTCGCCTGTCTGGCGGAACCTCGGAGGACCAGTCGAAGGCGTTCGCCACGTTATTGTCGGCGTTCCGCGCTGATCCGGTGGAGCGGTGGTTGTATCCGGACGAGCACGACTATGACGAGTTATTTCCCGCATTCCTGGCCGCCTTCGGTGGGGAGGCGTTCGCCCACGACACCGTGTGGCAATTGGACGACTTCGCTGCCGTCGCGATGTGGTTGGCCCCGGGCGTTGATCCGGACGCTGCTGAGATCGTTCGGGTGCTCATGACGACCGTGGATGAGGCACGCCACGGTGACACCATGGCGTGCCTCGAGCAGATGGACGCGGCGCATCCGCGTTATCCGCACTGGTATCTGCCATGGTTCGGGGTCGAGGCGAGGGCGCAAGGATCCGGTCTCGGTGGGACGTTGATGGTCAACTGTCTGAGGGCTATCGACGAGACGGCGCTGCGCGCCTACTTGGAGACGCCGAACCCGCGCACCATTTCGTTCTACGAGCGATACGGGTTCCGCGTGACCGGATCCACACACACCACGGATTGCCCGGTAATCACCTTCATGCTCAGAGAGCCAGCGCCGCAGTATTGAGCACCGTTAGCCCGGCGAGACAGCACCCGTCGGCAGCAGGGTCCCCTTCCGATGCGCGGCGGATTGCTGCACCGCCGGGATCGCGGCAGATGAGGGAGTCCCCACGGCCGCTAAATGGTTCGGCGCACTCGTCGGCCTCGTAGGATCCAGACGTGACGTCCGGGCTCGACAAGCTCTCCTCACAGCAGAGGAGACTCGTGAACCTATGGCTTCCGGGCGCGATCGTGGAGGAGGATCACAGCTGGGGCCTGGTCGAGACGATTGTTCTCCGACTTCGCCATGCGGGGTCGCGATTGATCGTCAAAGCCGGCGCCGATTATGACGATCACATCGAGCGCGAGATTCAGGCACACCTCGAATGGCTTGCTCCATGGACCAGCATGGGTCGTGCCTCGGTTCTCAAGTCCTTCGATGTTGAAGCGAAGCTCCTGGTCACGAGTTGGCTTCCCGGCCGTCTTGTGCTCGGGACCGACCATGCCGATCATCCGGACACGTACAGGCAAGCGGGTCAGCTCTTGGCGTTGTTCCACGCCCAGACGGCCGTCAAGGACGTTGGCTACGAGAGTCGCGAGAATCGCAGGTCACTCGCATGGCTGAGCGGGCCACACCGGATTTCGGCTGATGTCGAGGAGCAACTGCGAGTCGAGATCGCCTCGTGGCCGACGCCGGCAGAGACCCTTGTGCCAACTCACGGAGACTGGCAGCCCAGAAATTGGCTGATCCACGATGGTGTCGTACGCATCATCGACTTCGAGCGTGTTGCCATGCGTCCCGCCAGCTCTGACTTCGCCCGGCTGGCAGCCCAGGACTTTCGGCGCAACCCGGCCCTTGAGGCGGCATTCCTGCAAGGATATGGCCCCGATCCACGAGAGGCTTTGGCGTGGCACCGACACTGCATCCGTCAGGCGATCGGCACCGCGGCCTGGGCGCACCGGGTTGGCGCCGAGGAATTTGAAGCTCAAGGTCACCGGATGATCAGCGAGGCTCTCTCCGATTCCTGGGCCGTCTGAACATGGACAACGCAACCGCAGCACCGTGAACGGGCGACTCACTCATCTCGGCCTGACAGCGCTGATCGCGGCAGACATCCCAGGTTCTGAGGTGTCAAGCGGCGGAGATCGCGTGGTGTGCCCAGGCGGTGCGTTCGTCATAGACGGTGCGGGTCTTGAGGCAGCCGTGAAGGATGCCGACGAGTCGGTTGGCGAGCTGGCGTAGAGCGGCTTGGTGACCGGTGCCGCGGTCTCGCAGCGTTCGGTAGTAGGTGCGTGCGCCGGCCGATCCGCGCATGGAGCACAACGCCCATTGCTGCAGCGCATCACCTAGTCGACGGTTGCGGGCGTAGCGGGCGAGCACGATCTTCTTCGTGCCGGAGGCTCGGGTGATCGGCGAAGTGCCGGCGTAGTTCTTGCGCGCCTTGGCGTCGGCGTAGCGATGCGGGTCGTCGCCGAACTCGCCGAGTACCCGGGCGCCCAGGATGACGCCGAGGCCGGGTTGGCTGGCGTAGATCTCAGCGTCCGGGTGCCGGCCAAAATGTGCGGCCACCACCGCACCCAGCTCCTCGATCTGGGCGTTCAGTGTCTGCAGGATCGCGACTTGGCCGGACACGATCGCCGCGTAGGCGGACTGCACCACGATCGACCGCCGCAGCTGGTCCGCGCGAAGCAGGTCCTGCAGCTGGGCAGCCTTGGCTTCGACGTCTCGGCGGTTCGCTCGCCGCAACGCCGCCCTGAGCTGAGCGCGGGTCAACCGCGCAGCACGGTCGGGGTCGGGCGCCTTACCCAGCAACTCGAGGGCGTCAAGGGCGTCGAGGTCAGAAAACGCCTTGAGTGCAGCGGGGAAGAAGTCCCGCAACGCCGACCGCAACCGCAGTACCTGGCGGGTGCGGTCCCAGATCATGCTCTGGTGGGTGCGGGCCACCAGCTTGATCGCCTCAGCGTCCTCGGAGTCGCCGGCCAGCGAGCGGTGGTGGGCCCGGTCCAGCCGGACAATCTCGGCTAGCAGGTGTGCGTCCGCGGTATCGGACTTCGCACCGGAGGTGGAGTGCCGTTCCCGGTAGCGGGCCACCGACATCGGGTTGATCGCAAACACCTCATAGCCGGCCGCCACCAGCGCGGCGACCCACGAGCCGCTCTCGGTCTCGATCCCGACCTTCACTCGAGACTGCGCCTGCCCCGCCTCGAGATCGGCCCAGTCCTCGGGAAGATGCTCGGCGATCAACGCGTGCAACGCAGTGACACCGATGATGCCCTCGGGCAAGCGCCTGCGAGCCAGCACCGCGCCTTCGTCGTCGACCAGCTCCACGTCATGGTGGTCCTCGGCCCAGTCATCTCCCACGAACAACACCTCGACTCCCTCCTGCTCCGGTTCAGCCGAACGTGCAGCAGCGCGGAGGAGACACCCGGCGATCTAATGGTCAAGTGCTCACCGCAGACTTCGCGGGGCACGTCATCCCAGCAGCGGTAACGCCTCCTCACGACCAGCGGGCGCACGGTCTGCCGCAGGACCTCAAGGGCCTGATGAGTGGAGTGCTGACCCGCCAGCCGCTACCGGAACCGATCCTGCCCAAGCACGACCGGAGAAGCCATTAGATGAGTGTGTTCTGGCGCCGCTCGGTATCCGGCCACTATTCGACGTCGCTGCGGATGCGTCTCATGCTTACAGGGGCTCCACCGGGACTGGTCATGGCGGTCGACTATTGGACTGCCCCGAAGCGTGGCCTGTGTAGGGACTCGTGCTCGAAGCGGGGCAAATCCGCGCCTTGTCGATGGCTCGCGACGACTGTGCAGACGCGTACGTCCGGACGGAGACGATGCGACCGCTAGGACAGCTGCCGGACGAGCCAACGCCGCACCTCACGGATTGGCTCCAGGTCATCAACGACCATCTGGTTCCAGGTGTGAGCGAACGCGAGGTCAAGCTCCTGGCTGTACCCAGCGAGCAGCCCCCAGGCGCCGGCATGTCCGATGAACGGCGCACCGTCGAGGTCATAGTGGAACACGCCGAGACCAGCGCTCGGTTCTTCGGGTGAGAGAGGGGTCAGCAGAGTGCCCACGGTTTGGGCCGATCGGAAGGCTTCACCGGTGAGGAGGTAGCGGTAGAAGTGTGCGACGTCGCGCATGGACGCGACCTGACCGCCGCCACCGAACAGGTCGACCGTCGCGGACACGCCATGCGTGATGTCGTGCGCCCCGACGTACTGGGTCGCTCTCGGCGCCGACGACGGCGCGGGTTCGAGCAGCTCCAGGTAGGTGTCGCGGAGTCCGCCTCGACGGTAATCGACCAGTTGTCGGACAGCGGCGGCCAGCGGCAGCCCGGAACACGCTTGCACGAGCGGGGCGAGGAGGACATATCCCGTGTCGCTGTATGCGTAGCATTCGCCTGGTTCACCAGCGCGCTCGTAACCATCGAGAGCGAACCGGACCTGCTCCTGGGCTGTCCAGGTGTGCCTCGGATCGGCGAGCACCGTTTGCATGTAGGCGCCATCGGGCTGATCCGCATAGTCGGGCAAACCACTGACGTGGCCCAATAGATGATGGACGGTGATGCGACCGATGTCGTAGCCGTGGGCGAGGAGCATCTCGAGGTAGCCACCCGGGAGCGGAGTCTGGCGCAGAGGGGAATCAAGGTCGATCGCGCCGGCTTCGACGAGGCGGAGGGTGGCGGCTGCCGTGAACGACTTACCAATGCTTGCCACTCTCACGGTGGCTCGATCGGTCAATACTTCGCCAGTGCGACGGTCCGCAAGCCCCACGGCAGCCCCGACATCAATGCCGGCGCGCGGGCAGGTCACCCACAAGATCTGACCGGGTGACCCAGGCATCCTTGCGGCGGCTCGCTCAAGCTGGACGCGCAGTGCCGCGGCCAGCGCTGATTCATCCATCGCGGGGAAGTATGCCCTCACGCGTCAGATCGGGATGACTGTGCCCGCCTTACAGGAACGCGGGCAGTTCGCACGCAGGAGTGCCACGCATGATCGAGCAACCCCCGGAAGCCGCCGGGCCAAGACAGAGCGGCGAACAGAACTGCCAACACCGAGCACTCGCTCCGCTGATGAAAGGAAGTTTGCCGCCGATGTTGCTCTGCCTCGCGGTGGCCCTCAATCGGCATCTGCGGTCAGCATGACTAACCCCGGGGAGTATCCGTGGCCGCAATGTGGATTGTCGAACGTCGCGCGAGCCACGTTCGGCAGCGTGTGGATCTGGGGTCAAGCGTCGGGGGCATCGGGCGGCACCCAGTACGACCAGCGCTCGATCTCGCGGAAGCCGAGTTGTTGGTAGACCGAGAGTCCCATCTCGCTCGACATCAGAAGCGCCCGGCGAGCCCCGGTAGCTAGCCCGTCGAGGACGGTTCTCGCCGACAGCGCTGCGCCGTAGCCACGGCGCCGATGATCTGGTGCTACGGCGGCGTTGAAGACGCCGACATGATCGTCGGCCACGATGCCTAAGGCTGTCGCAACGTCGCGACCCGAGACGCTGCCTGCGTACGCGTAGACAGCGTTGCTGCCCAACAAATCAGAAGAAGCCCAGGCTGCGAAGAGCTCTGCTGGCGCGCCGAAGCCTTCTGCTACAACGGCCAGGTGGCGGTCTGCCTCGTCGGCGCCCAGCCGTCGGATGACCAACCCGTCGACCGCCACGGCCGACGCGAGACGATCCCCGTCCTCAAGCAGCATGAGCGGCTCGTGCTCACACACCACCATCCCGCGGGCCCGCGCCACCTCCTCCACCCCATGGGAACCAGGACGTACCTATAGGCAGAAAACAGGGACAGCAACCAGCGACCTCATCCAGTAGCTCAGCAACCAGCGCCGAGTGGCCGCGCACGGAGGCGGCGATGACTCCATTGAAGATCCACACCGGCGCACCAGAGCAGTACGCGGACACTCCCGGCTCCTGCCGCGACCAGCCGTCGGATGCGCAGCCGGCGAGGCGTGGCCACATCGACATCGCCAACGCGGCGGCAGCTTCATCGGCTCGGAGAGCATCCGAACGGACGCCATCGGCACGCACTCCACGGTTTGGCCCCGCGGTGCACGGCAACGCCGTCAATGGCGGCTAGATCGGTCCATCGAGTCCGGACGAGCCGGGCCGCGGCTACACCGGCTGGGAGATCCATACCATCATCGCGTGGCCGCCGCTCAATGACGCGACGGTGCCGACAGGGCCGCCGCGGGCGCTTGGCTGAGTACTGGTCTGGGAGCTATGGAGTACTCACCTTTTGAATGCAAACGTGGCCGGGTGGCTAGTGCCGTCCTTGAGCGTGAGCACGAAGGTCCGGCAGGTGCCGGCCCACGACTTCGCGGTCGTCCACTTGTAGGTGTAGCGGCCGGAGGACCGGACATAGGACAGCGTTCCCGTCGTCGTCACGTTGACGCCGGTGCGGGCCCGCGTCGAGCAGTTCACCGGGTACGACACTGGGAAGGAGGGCGCCCGGATCGACAATCCGCGATCGCCACCGAGGGAGAAGGGCAACGACGCGGCCGAGCCGGCCTTGACCGCGGTTGTCCCGGTCGAGGACACCGGGGCAAAGTATCCCGCGAAGGCGTACACCACCGTGTACGCCTTCGTCGTGCTCCGCTGGTTGCCGACCTTGTCGACGGCCGTGACGGTGAGGGTCTGGCTGCCGACCAGTGTCGTGTTGACCGTTGCGCCGGTGGCGGGCACCGAGCGGGTCCCGCCAGCAGCTGCGATGACGCCGGTGCAGGATGCGACGCCACTGCCGCCGCTCTCATCGGCGCAGCTGTAGGTCACGGGGACCGACCGGCCGAAGAGGTAGGCGGTGCCGGCGACCGGTGAGCTCACCGTCACCGTCGGAGCCGTCATGTCTGCCGCCCCGTGTGCCGCGATGTTCCAGTGCGACGCCTGCGAGGTGTACGCCGTGAGAAGCAGATCGCCCGAGCCGTCGGTGGCAAAACTGCGTACCACGCACGGGTTCGGGGCGGCGATGCCCGCGCCCGGGTTGGTGCAGTCAGCGATGACCGCGGAGGATTCGGTGCCCTCGGCGCGACTGAGAGTGAAGTCTGCGAAGGTGTGTCCGGCCATCAGGCTCGGATCGATGCGAAACGCGATCACCAGCGGGCGACTTGCCGTCGCTACCGGCGCGGTGATGTCCACCTGTTGGCCGAGGAAGGAGTACGTGGCCGGAGCCGCTTCGGTGGAGGCGGTCTGGGCGATGGTCACCGAGTCGCCGGTGCTCCCCGAGGGCACCGTCACGCTGGTCGTCAGCGGCGAGGTCGAGGTCGGCCCGGTGCCATCGGGATCGGTGGTCACTCGGCCACCGGCCGCGGGGTCCACGTACGCGCTGACAGTGACCGGCGCCGAGGCGCCGGCCACCGGCGTCACGGTGTTGGAGCCTGGCGACTGGGGTCCGGTACCGCTGTCATTGGTGGCTGCGACCCGGAAGGTGTACGCGGTGCCGTTCCCCAGGCCGCTCATCGTCGCGGTGGTCTGGGAGCTATCGACGTTCGTGGTCGCACCGCCCGGAGCGGCGGTTACCGTGTAGGACGTGATCGGCGAGCCGCCGGTGTCGGTCGGTACCGTCCAGGAGATGGTGGATTTGGCGTCGCCCGCTGCCGCGCTGACGCCCTCGGGCGCACTCGGCACGTTGCCGGTGATCGTGTACGTCGCGACCGCCGAGGCGTCGTTCCCGGCGGCGTCGGTGCCGGTCACCGTGAAGGGGTGCGGGCCCACAGTGCTGGTGTCGATGCGATCACCGCTCGGAACAGTCCCGGTGCAGGAGCTGACTCCGGAAAGGACGTCGTCGCAGGAATAGTCGGCCGTGACCACGGCACCCAGCGAGAAGGTGGTCCCGTCGGCCGGCGTGCGCAACGACAGAGTGGGGTCGGTGAGGTCGATCGAGAGCTGGATGTTCCCGGTCGCGCAATTCCCCGCGAGGTCACAGCTGGGGCTACTCGTGTAGGTGTTCACGCCCTCGTCAGAGGCGGTGGTGGGTGCGGGCGTGCCCGCCGGGCCCCAGGACGGCTGCGGGTCCTGAGCACTCCAGTCAATGGTGACCGGACCCGCGAACCAGCCGGCGGCGCTCGGCGCGGTACGCGGGGAGCCGTAGACCGTCGGCGGCACGGTGTCCGCGGAGCGGGAGGCGACGTAGAGCTCTTGTGAACCGGTGAGGTCGGGACTGGAGTTGCCCGCGGCGTTGACCACAATTTGCAGACCGGACCCGCCAAGGGCTCCACCGGCGGCGCTGTTGACCCCGTAGCCGTCAACGCCGACATGCCAGAGGGATCCGTACAGCACATCGTGGACGTAGACGTCGGTGCCGGCGTCCCAGCCGGGAGTGCCGATGTTGTGCCAGGAGGTGTAGCCGACGAAGCGGCCGTCAGCGCTGAGGCTGATGTCGGAGGCCGGGCTGGGGTCCTGCACCCCCGTGGATGAAACGCTGGCCAGCCGGGTGGTGCCGGCGGCACGGTCCCGGACGTAAGCGTCGTCGTAGTTGGAGCCGTTGGTGTCGTCGTCAACCAGGGAGTCGTCGGCGGAGAACGCCACCACGTTGCCGTCTGAGCTCAGGTCGTAGGAGCTCAGGTGATACGCCCCGGCCGGGCTGCCGTCAGTCTTGATGTCGATCCGCTCCAGCCGCGCGCTCGCCCGGTCGTAGGCGTACAGAGCGTTGCGGCCCTCCGGGGTGCCGACGATGAAGGCGACAACCGAGCCGTCGTCGCTGATCCGGGCGCCGCCCACGCTGCCGAACGTCGAGCTACCCGCCTGAATGAGGGTTGTCGTGTTCGCCTGGCGGTCCCGCAGCCAGATCGCCCCGTAGTTGGCCACGACGCCCCAGTTGCTGGAGTCACCGCCGAATGCGACGAAGCGCCCGTCGGCGGAGGTGTCCACGCCACCGCCGGCGGAGGAGTTGCCCTGCTGGCCTGCCGGACCCACGCTGACCTGCTCGGTCACGCCCGAGTCAAGGTCACGGATGTAGGCGTCGACGTTGCGGTTAGGGTCGACCGCGCCGCTGGTGTTGGTGTTGGTGTTGGTGTCGGCGGCGACCATCGCGGAGTACGACAGGAACGCGACATGCCGGCCGTCGGCGCTCAACCGCGGCATGTAGCTGCCGCCGGAGTCCACAGCGCCAGCGTCGGTGATGTTGGCGCGGACGGTGGTGCCGGTCGACCGGTCGCGGACGAAGAGGTCCGCTTGACCGTTGGTGTCATCCGCGACAAGCGTCGTGGAGTCCGAGCGGAACGACACGTAGCGGGCGTCGTTGCTCACGGTCACGGGGTTGATGCCGTACTGGCCAAGACTCGGCCCGGTCCCGTCGGCATTGACCGTAACCAGCGAGAAGGACTCCGCCTGGACAGCGGAGGCGGGCGACGCGGCGAAGGGCGTCAACACCGTCGCAGCGACCAGAGCGGCCGCTGTGGCAAGAACCGAGAGCCGGTTCACCGACGGCAACATGGGGCGGACCTGCGGGGGCCGAGATGCGTTATGGAGCATTGCGTCAACGTAGTGGCGGCGATAGGCAGCGTTCACGTAATCGCAAAACTGGATGTCTCAGAAGGCCGGAAGTGTGGAATGGCCCATTCCGTGCCAGATATCGGAGTGTTGGCATCCCCCGACAGATTCCTCAGTGACGGCAAGCACACGTCGACCAGACCGGCGGACGGATATCTGCCACAGCGAAGACACCCGCGCTGCCCACAGCCGTGTAGAAGCCGCGACACCACTGGCGGGCCCCCGGCCACGGCCAGATCGCGGTCAGGGTTGGCCGGCAAGTTGTCTACGTCAACGACAGGGCGGCTCTCACTCGTTTATGGACGCCTGGAGCCGCTCGGAGGAACTGGCGCCCGCGCGTCCCAGTGATCGCGTCCACGCCTGGGGACGCGATCTTGTTCGATCGCACGCCATGCCGAGGCTGGGACCTGGCCCGCAATGATCAGATGCCAGGTCTGAGTTCGTCGCATGCGGTGGCCAACCGGAGCAGCGGCCCGAGCTCAGCGCCTAGCGATGGTGGACTTGCCGATCCCTGGCGGGCCAGTTTGGGTGGATGAGGCGCGTCATGACAGCACGTTAGCGTCGTCGTACACGCCCGTTCATCGGCTATGACCGCTCGGATCGCGGCATAGAGCACCTTGGGCGCGGGTGCATCACTGGTCGCGTCAGGTTGCGATTAACGGAACTGGAGGCTGAGTCGAATGCACTCGTCAAGAAATGACTCGAAGGCGGCTTGGTCGTGGGTCGGCGCGACGATGGCACAGCGTGTCACTCCGTGCTCAGCGCACACGGCGAGAAGCCGCTCATCGATCTCGAACATGCACGCGGTCACCTCGACCCGGGGTCTCCCCACTTCATGGCATGCCAGCGTCAAGTCCGCGAGCGCCCTCTCGAACTCGGCCTTGTCCGCGATGATTGCTAGCCACCCGTCACCAAGTTCGGCCGTCATCCGCAGAAGGCGAGGCCCGAATCCCCCGACCAGGATCGGCGGATGGGGGACTTGGGCCGGTTTCGGCCACATCCAGATCGGATCGAAGTCCACGTACTCGCCGTGGAATTCGGCCTCCTCGTGGGTCCAGATCTCCTTCATGGCCAACAAGTGCTCGCGCAGGATGTCCCAACGCTGCGGGGGATTCACCCCGTGATTGCGCATCTCCTCTTCAAGCCAGCCGGCGGCGACGCCAAACAAGAAGCGGCCACCGCAATATGGTCGAGCGTGGCGACTTGCTTGGCTAGGACGATCGGGTCGCGTTGAGGGACCACACACGCCGCCGTGCCCAGCTTCAACCGTGAGGTCACAGCGGCGGCGGCCCCTAAGGCGACAACGTGATCCAGCAGTCGCGGATCGCGGGCATGGTAGGGGTCGCCAAGCAGGTCGCGTCGGACGACCGGCACATGCGTGTGCTCCGGTATGAACAGGGACTCGAGGCCAGCTTGCTCCACCATCTGGGCCAGGTCACCGATGGCCAGGTCCAAGTCAGATAACCAAGCCACAACACCGAGGTCCATCGCAGGCACCCGACGACCCTATCTGGCCAGCGTCATTCGCAACCTCTCATCGGCTATGAGCGTGAGTTCGTCACGCGGACGAGGGCCGTTCTCGGGTAGCAGGGTCAGCCACACATCTGCTTCTGGGTAAGCTCGTTGAGAATCCCATTAGCGAACCTTCAAGATCGCCGCCCGAAAATGTCCAGTTTGCTGCTTGAGGCGCTCACGTTGCTGGTAGGCGCCGTGAGTCGTTTCGGACGCCATCGAAGGAAAATCCCGCGCAAAGGTCGTTGGCTCGGGCGTCGTTCGGAGCAGTGGTCGGCCCTAGAGGACTGCGTCGAGGAACTGCCTGGTTTCCGCGCGCTGGGTGCGCGTGAAGATCTCCTCGGGTGTGCCCTGTTCGAGCAGCTGACCTTCGTGGAAGAAGCACATACGGTTGGCCACTTCCCGCGCGAAACCCATCTCGTGGGTGACGACGAGCATGGTCATCCGCGCCGAGGCGAGGTCACGCATGACGCCCAGCACTTCGCCGATCAGTTCCGGGTCCAGAGCGGAGGTCGGCTCGTCGAACAGCATGACCTCCGGGTCCATCGCGAGGGCACGTGCGATGGCGACACGTTGCTGCTGACCGCCGGAGAGACGGATGGGGTGCACGTCGGCCTTGTCCGCGAGCCCGACGCGGTCGAGCAGCTCGAGAGCCTGAGTGCGGGCCTCCACCTTGGACAGTCCCTTGACCGTGACCGGTGCCTCCATGACGTTCTCGACGACCGTGAGCTGCGGGAAGAGGTTGAACTGCTGGAACACCATGCCGGCACGCAGCCGCAGCTGACGGATCTCCTCACGCTTTCGCTTGGTGCGATGCCCGCCCGTCAGGGCCAGTCCGGCCACCTCGATGGTGCCCTCGGTGGGATCCTCGAGGAAGTTGATGCAGCGCAGCAGTGTGCTCTTGCCGGAGCCCGACCGTCCGAAGATGACGATGACCTCACTGCGTTGGACGTCCAGGTCGACCTCGCGCAGAACCTCCAATTCGCCGAACGACTTGCACAGACCTCTGACTTTGATGACTGGAGGCGTGGTGGCGGCCTGGCTCATGAGGTGTCTTTTGGATCGGGACCGGGACCGGGAGCAACGGGCAGCGAGGGGGTGCTACTGCCTTGGCCGGCGGTGGCCTTGGCCATGGCGGCAGAAGTCGATGCAGATGTACGGACGTAACCCTTGCTCAGCTTCTTCTCCAGGCGCCCCTGGAAATAGGTGAAGATGCCGGTCAAGGCCCAGTAGATCAGCGCTGCGAGGATCAGCGCCTCGAGGTTCTTGAAGTCGCTCTTGCCGACCAAGCTTGCGCGGCGGAAGACCTCGGCCCGCTCCGCCGCGACTCCGAGGAAGCTGACCAGAGCAGTGTCCTTGAGCATCGCGATGAACTCGTTGCCCGTCGGTGGGATCACGATGCGGAATGCCTGGGGCAAGATCACTCGCCGCATCGTGTGGCGGTAGGTCATACCCAGGGCCTCGGCGGCCTCGTACTGGCCGTGCGGCACGGCCTGGATGCCGGCCCGGAAGATCTCGGTGAGGTAGGCGCCGTAGTTGAGCCCGAGCCCGATGACTCCTGCCTGGAACGCGGACAGAGTCGCGAGGTCGGTAAGGCGCGCGTTTCCCAGGCCGGCGGCGATCTGCGGCAGCGCCAGGTAGACCAGGAACAGCTGCACGATGAGCGGCGTCCCGCGGAAGAAAGAGGTGTAGAAGCCAGCTACCCCGTAGAGGACCGGGTTCTTCGAGATCCTGCACAGCGCACCGATCAGGGCACAGATGCAGGCGAGCACGATCGCCGCGACTGCCAGCAGCAAGGTGAACTTCAGGCCACCAAGGACGAACCGGGCGTTGTCGAGCATCCACTTCGCGTCGAACTTCGCCAGCGTGAAGAACGCGATCAACAGGGCGAAGATGACCAGCCACACCATCAGGGACTTCAACCGGAACGGAACGCGCGCACTGGCCAGCTGGAGTCGCTCGTAGCGTCCGACCGGACGGGCGCCGGTGGTCGTCACCGGTTCACTCTGGCTCGCCGACCTGTGCTACTTCTGCACGGTGTAGTCGGTGCCGTCGTACCACTTCTTCGACATCGCGGTCAGCGTCCCGTCCGTGTGCATTTTCTCGACGATCTTGCTGACAGCTGCGGTCAAGGCAGCGCTGTCGGCCTTCTTGTCGAACGCGACGGCAAGCGGCTCGTAGAACAGCGGGTCACCCACGAGTTTGATGGGGGCGCCCTTGTCGATCGCGCCCTGCAGCGTGGTGAGCGACGACATGGCGGCGTCGAGGCGGTCCCCGTCGCCGAGAGCCAGGTCCTGGATCGCCGTGCTATCGGTGTCGTAGCCGGAGAACTTGACGTCCTCGACGACGAAGTTGAAGGTGTAGCCCGGGATCGCGAGGGTCTTCTTCAGGTAGGCCTCGTAGGTGCACGACGAGCAGGCACCGACCTTCTTGCCATCCAGGTCAGTGGTCAGATCCTTGATCGTCGTGTTGGCCTTGTTCACCGCGATCGACGCCGGGGTGTAGTAGTAGGCCGGGGTGAAATTGAGGACCTTGCTCCGATCCTCAGTGACGGTCATCGACCCGACCGACATGTCCCAGCGGCCGTTCCAGCCGCCGGCCGTGATCACGTCCCACGAGGGAGCGATCCACTCGGTCTTCACCCCGAGGCCCTTCGCGATCTCCTTGGCCACGTCGATGTCGAAGCCCTCGTACTCGTTGGTGTCCTTGTTCAACTTGGACTGCGGCGGGTAAGCCGGGTCGGTCGACACCATGATCGACCCCTTCTTGCACACGGCTGCGAGTTCGTCGGTGCCGGCGGGGTCGATGCCCGCGCACACCGTTGCAGACGCGGTCGACGCAGTCGTCGACTTGGTGGGACCAGCCGATTTTGCGTCGCTCCCTCCGCTGGATCCGCACGCAGCGAGCGCGAGGACCGCGGCGCTCAATCCGATGGTGGCTGTGAGACGGGTTCGGCGCATCGCGAGCTCCATGATCGGCGAATCCAGTACGACCTGGCACGCAGGGTACTCATGACGGCCGACCCGCGGAGACGCGGCACGCGCGAATCGGAGCTATTCCGCAGACTTCGGAGCTCTGGACATCTTGCCCACATGCCAACGCCGGCCAAATCAGCCGCTCTGAGGTTCTTCCCGTGCGCCCCGTCGGGCGATGTCCTCGGACGACGGCTGCCACTGCCGCCTGAGCAGCCCGTACACCCACGAGTCCGACACCTCGCCGTTGACGACGCAGTCCTCCCGGAGCGTCCCTTCACGCACGAATCCGAGCTTCTCCAGTACGCGAGCAGATGCCGCGTTGCGCGTGTCCGTCTCGGCCTGCACTCGATTGAGGTCGAGCGTGTCGAAGGCCCACTGCAGCAAGGAACGCGCGGCTTCCGTCGCGTAGCCGTGGCCCCAGGCCACCTGGTCGAGGCAGTAGCCCAACGACGCGCTGCGATGGTCCGGGTTCCATCGGGTCAAACTGCACCAGCCGAGGAACGACGTGTCGGAGACACGCTCCATGGCCAACCGCGCGCCGCTGCCCTCCTCCGCCATCTGCCGGCTGGTCGTAAGGAAACGCTCGGCGCGCGCACGCTCGCTCCAGGGCGGTGCGTCCCAGTAGCGCAGCACGTGGGCGTTGCTGTGCAGCGCGAAGAGGGCTTCCGCATCCGCACCGGTGAAGGGCCGTAACCGCAAGCGAGCGGTGTGGAGCGTGGGGGTGGGCATGGACATGCGGGCCATGGTGCCCTGTCACGAGGGCGCCGCCGCGACAGGACCGTCCGACGCTGCGGGGTCAGCTCATGGGCACCTACTCGACGCTACCCGATGGCGGGTCGAGGGCCGTTGGCCAACGGCTGACCGTCCAGGCTTCCCAGGACGCGAAGTCCGCTGGAAGACGGCCCGGTTCAGGGCTGAGCAACTCCGTCTCATCAGGCTCCTGGAACTGGCTGCGCCACTGCGCAAGGTCGGCTTCGGTCATGACGAATGTCGTGCCCGGAGCGGTCGCGAAGCGTTGATTGACTCTTCGCATCTGTTCGTCGGGGTCGATCGGCGTGTACACGAGTACGCACTGTGCGCCGACCTTCGACGCCAAGTACTTCAGCGCTGATCGCTCGTCCCTTCCCCAGACGCCAAAATCGAGCACGACGTTGATCCCGGACTCCAAGGCCCGCATCGCGAGCCAGATGAACCGCCCCTCCAGAACGTCGCGCTTTCCATGCGCGTCGTTGTGGTTGAAGAGTGGGATCATCCAGTCGTCGGGAGTGAGTCGTATGGCGCCAAACTCTTCGGCCAACTCCTTGGCCCGGGTCGTCTTGCCGGAACCCGGCAGCCCGATGGTCACGAAGAGTTTGCTGCGATGGCTCAGCCGATCCATCGCCCAATCATGTCGCGTGGACGGCGCGCCGCTATGCCGGGTCAGCGCAGAAAAGATCGCGCCTCCAAAGGACGACATCACCTAAGGTGCGCCCTGTGGTTGACCGCTACCAGACCTGCGTCGTATTCCTGCTCGGATATCCCGGTGTCGGGAAGCGCACAGTCGGGGCGCAGTTGACCGCTTTGCTCGATGGGGTTCTGGTGGACAACCAGCTCATCAACCTCCCGCTTCTGACGTTGTTCAAGTGGGACGGGAAGTTCCCCATTCCGATGGAGATCTGGGACCGCGTTGTACCGATACGCAACGCAGTTCTTGGGACCATCGAGGATCTGGCGCCCCAGTCGAACAGCTACGTGTTCACCAACGTTCTCAAGGACGATGAGGCTGGTGCCAGCGAGTACGTCAACCTCCGATCGCTTGCCCAGCGTCGCGGCTCATTGTTCCTGTCGGTCATGCTCGACTGCGATGTCGATGAACAGGTTCGCCGGATCGACAATCCCGACCGGATCGCCCGACTGAAGGGGTCGGACCCGGAGGGGTATCGACGGCATAGACAACACACGACGCTGTTTCAGCCGCCGCCTGAAGAGCTGGTGCACCTCGACACCACCGAAATCGATGCCCGACAGAATGCCGAGACGATCTACGCGACGCTGATCCGTCGCGGCCTCGAACGAGCCGAGTAGTGCACAACGCGCCGACTTCCTGACCACCACGTGCTAGCTCCCGGCGTTCAGTGCGTCGGGCGTACTAGACCGGTCTCGTACGCGAGGACGATGGCCTGCGCCCTGCTGGACACGGCGAGCTTCGCAAGGATCCGGTTGACATGAGTTTTCACAGTGGCCTGGCTGACGGTGAGGTCCTGGCCGATCTCGTCGTTGGAGCGGCCGTGGGCGATCAGTATGAGCACTTCCCGTTCGCGGTCCGTCAGCGCCGGTAGCGGGCTGACCCGCAGTTGGGCTGGGGGCGGGCCTCCGACGTACTCCGCGATCAGCCGTCGGGTCAACACGGGGGCTAGCAGGGCCTCGCCGGCGGCGACTACCGAGATCGCTTCGACGAGCCGATCGATCGGTGAGGTCTTCAGGGTGAAACCCGCTGCGCCAGCCTTGAGCGCGGCGTAGACGTATTGATCGACGTCGTAGGTCGTGAGGATCAGCACCGGAGTGGTGTCACCGGACTCTGCCAGCGACCGGGTAGCGGAAATGCCGTCCATCAGGGGCATCCGGATGTCCATCACGAGGACGTCGGGCCGGTGCTCGCGGGTCGCCTCGATGGCTTGGCGACCGTTCTCGGCCACCGCCAGGACGTCCACGCCTCGCGCTGTCAGCAATGTGGCCAGGCCATCGCGCACCAACACTTCGTCGTCGGCCAGCACGACGCTGGTCACTGGGCCGACTCGCAGGGTAGTCGCGCGTGAAGTCTGAAGCCGCCGACGTCATCGGGCCCGTAGGAAAGGGTTCCCGAGAACAGGGCAACCCTTTCCTGCAGCCCTGTGAGGCCATTGCCGCTGACGTGTCCCTCAGGCAAGGCCAATCCCCGGGTATTCGTCACGCACACTTCGAGCTGGTCACCCTGACGGAGCATCTGGATTTTGGCCTTTGCCCCCGCGGCGTACTTGAGCGCGTTCGTCAGGGCCTCCTGCACGATCCGGTAGACGGTGAGCTGGAGGGCCGGGGACAGACCGGTCGTGTGTTCGATCTCGAGTGTCACTGGTAGACCTGCTCGGCTCACGTCCTCGGCGAGACTCCGGATGCTGCCCGCCAGGTCTGCCTGGATGTGATCGAACGGACCGATGTCATCGAGCATCGGCTCTTCGCGGATCAGCCGCACCAACCGCCCCACCTCACCGAGCGCGGAACGCCCGGCCGATTGGACCTCCTGAGCGGCGCGCTTCGCTGTTGCCGGGTCGCGCTCCGCGACATTCTCGGCGACGGCCGCCTGCACAACCATCAGGCTAAGAGAATGCGCGAGTACGTCGTGGATCTCGCGGGCGAGCCGGTCCCGCACGGCGCGACTGGCGCGCTCCGCCGCCAGCGCATCCTCGACGCGGGCCCGTTCGGACTCTCGGGCCATCACGGCCGCACGGTCCTCGGCGTTGCGCACGGTCAGCCCGAGCAGCCACGGCCCGATCGTGGCCGCGACGCCGAAGATCACGTCCGGGGAGAACTCCGTCAGGAGGTCGAGAATCCCCATCGCGCCAAGCAGCAACCCGACCACGACCAGCAGCCCGACGGGCAGTGCTGCGCGCGGCAGGTAGCGGCCCACACCGAAGGAGGGCTGCTCGACGACCCGGCCGACCCGGACGAGGCGATGGCTGTCGCTGACCGCATCCTCGAAGCCATCTCTTTGCCGATGCTCATCGAAGGCAGGATGGTGACCGTACAGGCCAGCCTCGGCATCGCCCTCGCGGACAGTGCGGCAAACGCCCGTGATCTCTTGCGAAATGCGGACCTGGCCATGTACGCCGCCAAGCGGGAGGGCGGCGCCCGCTGCCGCATCTTCGAGCCAGACATGCACTCCGGGGCGTTGGCGCGGCTTGAGCTCAAGGCCGACCTCGAGCGCGCCATCGAACGAGGCGAATTGGTGCTCCACTACCAGCCGATCGTGTGCCTGCGCACACTGCGGATCGTCAGCGTTGAGGCACTGGTCCGTTGGCAGCACCCGACCAGGGGTCTCGTCGCGCCGCTGGAGTTCATCTCCCTGGCCGAGGAGACCGGTCTCATCGACAGGCTCGGCGAGTTCGTGATCGAGTCGGCATGTCGTCAGGCACTCAGCTGGCGCCAGACGATCCTCGGCGGGGACGACCTCACCATCAGCGTCAACCTGTCCCCGCGCCAGCTCTCCGACCCCGCCCTCGTAAGCCGCGTACGGCAAGTCCTCGCCGACACCGGGCTGCCCCCGGCAGCTCTCGTGCTGGAACTCACCGAGAGCGCCCTTGCCGAGCCGTCCGTCGATGCAGTCGGCGTCTTGGAACAGCTCTCGCAGCTCGGCGTGCGGCTCGCGCTGGACGACTTCGGCACGGGATACTCCTCGCTCAGCCGGCTGGACCGCTGTCCGCTGGACATCGTCAAGGTGGACAAGTCCTTCGTGGATCGCATCGATCAAGGCACCGGCGACGCCGCACTGCTCGAGGCCATGCTTCAACTCGCCGGCGCGCTCCGCCTACAGGTCGTCGCTGAAGGCATCGAGACGCAGACCCAGCTGTCCAGACTGCAAAACCTGGGGTGCGCTCTGGGCCAGGGCTACCTGCTCGCCCGACCAGCCGAACCCGCCGCGATCGAGCGCCTGCTCATCGAACAGACGCTGGCCACCCCCGCCTGAACCCTCCACGGCCAACGGGTGGTCGGCGTTGGTCGGGACCTGGCAATCTGATGGTCGTCAAGACGATGCCGTTTCCAGCTCGCCGACGGCCAGAAGGTCCGACCACCGTGAGCCGATCGAATGGAGTGACGGATGACTGAGACGGAGTTCTGGGCGGACGTCGACCGCCACCTGGTGCGGTACGGCGGCTCCTTCGTGCCGGCCGTCATCGAACGCGCGAAGGGGTCCTTCGTCTACGACACGACGGGCCGGGCAATCCTGGACTTCACGTCCGGACAGATGAGTGCGGTCCTCGGCCACAGTCATCCCGACATCGTCGAGACGGTACAGAAGTCGGCGGCCACGCTGGCGCACCTGTTCAGCGGGATGCTGAGCCAGCCGGTCGTGGACCTCGCCCGAGCTCTCGCCCGGGTCACCCCCGGTCCGCTGGAGAAGTCCCTGCTGCTGACAACCGGGGCGGAGGCCAACGAGGCAGCTCTGAAGATGGCGAAGCTGTACACCGGCGCGCACGAGATCGTCAGCTTCAGCCAGTCGTGGCACGGGATGACCTCGGGTGCGGCCGCGGCGACGTACAGCGCCGGGCGGCGCGGATACGGACCAGCGGCCCCCGGGAACTTCGCCCTGCCGGCACCGAACGCCTATCGGACCCGGTTCACCAGCAGCGACGGCGAGCATGACTGGCTGGGCGAGCTCGACTACGCGTTCGACCTCGATCGACCGGCAGTCAACCGGCGCGTTGGCCGCCTGCCTGGTCGAGCCGATCCTGAGCTCCGGCGGCCTGATCGACCTGCCCGTCGGCTACCTGCGGGCGCTGAAGGACAAGTGCGACGAACGCGGCATGCTGCTGATCCTCGACGAGGCGCAGACCGGCCTGGGCCGGACCGGGGCGATGTTCGCGTTCGAACGCGACGGTGTCGTGCCGGACATCCTCACCCTGTCGAAGACGCTCGGCGCCGGGTTGCCGCTCGCGGCAGTGGTGACCACGCGCCGAGATCGAGGCGCGCTGCCACGAGCGCGGCTACCTGTTCTTCACGACCCACGTCTCCGACCCGCTGCCCGCGGCGGTCGGCTGCACAGTGCTGAGAGTCATCGACCGGGACGGGCTGGTTGCCGCAGCCGCCAGCCGTGGGGAGCGGCTGCGAGCCGGACTGGTCGAGCTGCAGACGCGCCACGAGTGCATCGGCGACGTCCGGGGCCGCGGCCTGATGCAAGGCATCGAGCTGGTCACCGACCGGCTGACCAAGGCGCCGGCCGAGGACCTCGGTCGGCGTGTCACCACCGAGTGCCTCGCGCTGGGGTTGCACATGAACATCGTCCAGCTGCCCGGCATGGGCGGCGTGTTCCGGATGGCCCCGCCGCTGACCGTGTCGGACGACGAGATCGACCTCGGCCTGGAGATCCTCGACAAGGCACTGTCCGCCAGCACCGCGACCGGCTGAGGACGGTGCCCATCAGGTGCCTCGCCGAGCGCTAGCGTGGCCGCGGTGGAGTACGTAGCGCGCGACGTGCCGGTGCATTACGTCGAGCACGGTGAGGGCTCACCTGTTCTCGCTCTGCACGGCGCCGGGGTCGACCACCGCGAGGTGATGGCCTGCCTGGACCCGGTGTTCGATGCGCTCACCGGATACCGGCGGATCTACCTGGACCTCCCGGGCATGGGGCGGACCCCCGCTCCCGAGACGATCCGAAGTGCGGACGACGTCCTCGATGTCCTGTTGGCGTTCGTCGACGGAGTCGTCGGCGACCAGCCGCTGCTGGTGGCCGGACACTCGGCCGGCGGGTACTACGCGCAGGCGATCGCCGGCCAAAGACCGGAGCAGGCAGTCGGGCTGGCGCTGCTGTGCCCGCTGCTGGCAGGCATCCACGACGTGCCCGCACACGAGGTCATCGTCAGTTCGGGCGAGCTCGGCGATGACGAGTTCCGCGACTACTTCACCGTTCAGACGGCCGAGACGCTGGATCGGTACGAGAGGTACGTCCAGCCCGCTGGCCAGCTGGCCGACCAGTCCGCTCTTGCACGGATCGGTGAGCAGTGGGAACTCATCAGTCCGACCACAGGAAAAGGCTCCGTACCGATGCCCCACGCTGGTCGTGACTGGTCGTCAGGACTCCGCGCTCGGCTACTCCCGGGCCTGGGACCTGCTCGAGCACTATCCACGCGCCACCTTCGCCGTCCTCGACCGGGCCGGTCATGCGCTCCCACACGAGCAGCCCGAACTACTCCGGGCGCTCGTCACCGAATGGCTCGACCGGGTCCGAGAGAGCCTCAACTGAGGATGCTGGTCCCGCGTCGGCCGGACCGGAGGCACCGTCGGGCCAGGAGGCGATGCACACGCGGTTGCCGGCGCGATCCGCGAGGATCGAACCCGCAGGGGCATCGGAATCGTCCACGATCCGGCCACCTGCGGCGAGCGCGGCGGCAAGGCGCTCCTCGGCCTGCTCGCGAGCAACGGACACGTCGACATGCATCGCGTGTCGCAGGGACTTTGCGGGGTCAAGCTCCTGCATCCAGACCAGTCGCCGCATGTCGCGGGTCTGCCGCACGGTGAGCAGGTCGTCGGCGATCGTCATCAGCACCCCCGCGCCGACAAGCCCTGGGACGCCCGCCACCGCCTCGGCAAGCCGGGCCGCCTCGACCAATGACGGGACGGGGAACACCGCCATAGCCCCGCCGTGCAACACCACCCAGTCCGCGACATCCTCCCTATGGATCCAGTCGGTTGGCCACTCGGAGCACGTACAACGCGTCGACAGTGGTCCACTCGTTCAGGCGGCGGATGCTGGTGCCGCCCCAGTCCACGTAGTCGTTGCCGAGGGCAATCGCGTCGGAGGTCTTGTAGTAGCGGCTCTCCGCCGGCCAGCCGCCGTCCGGGAGACGTTTGCTTTCGAGCAGGTCCAGGGCGTCGGCGGCGCGGTCGTCGGCCAGGGCGCCGAGCTCGGCCAGGCCGCGCAGGCCGCCGAGGACGTCGTAGTGCCAGTAGAGCGGGTAGTGCAGGCGGATGAACTCTTTGTGGATCAGCTCGCCGTTCGTCCGCCTGAAGAGGAGGCGGCGACTGAGCAGGACCTCGCTGGCTCGGCGGGCGGCCTGGTGAGCCTCGGTGCTCGCACGTGGTGTTGGCGTACGCCGCGAGGCCGCGCATGGGGAGCAGAGTCTCGGCAAAGGCGGAGGTGTCGGCGGCGGCGTTCTTGTCGCAGTTCCAACCGCCGTCCGGCCACTGCCAGTGGAGTAACCGCTCGACGAGCCTCGGGGTCCGGTCGTTCACCAGGCCAAGGGCGCAGATGCTGCGGAGGGCGTTGCCCTGCTGCGAGGCGCACCGCCGGTAGCGCCCTTGCATTACCGGAACGCCGCGACCGTTGTACGCGCTGGCTTTGGATGTGGCCTCGTACTCCTGGTAGAAGTCGTCGGCAAGCCAGGCCTCCTGCACCTGCTCGGCCATCGGGCGCAGCGCTTCGTCACCCGGCGGGTATCCAAGGTCGGCCAGGGCGGCGAGCACCCAGTGGCTGCCTTGCCATTTGGCATAGACACCCTTGCTCAGGAGCGATCGCCCGTCAGGTCCACGAACTTTCAGCAAGGCCTGCACCCGCGGCGACCGGCGAACCTGCTCACGTAGCCGCCGCATGGCCGCGGAGTCAGCGGGCTCCCGCAACACCTCGGCACGCAGCCTCCACCGCACCGAGGGCTCGTCCGATTTCAACAGCCGGTCGACGATCTGACGTGCCATTCGCACACCGTACGGACGCGCTCGGACGTCAGGCGCCGACTGCGGAGCGCACTCGGTCCAGCATGTCCTTCTCGCCCTCGCTCACCCGCGTGGCACGGAAGCCCATGAAGCCGCCCTCCTTCGCGGCGTCGGCGGCCGCCTGCGCGGTCGTGACCAACCACTGGCTGAAGGCGGCATCCTCTTCGGGGGTCGCTTTCGACGACACGATCCCCTTGGCCGCGCGCAACTCGTCCAGAACCTGCGCCCCAGCTTCGGTGCCCTTGGTCAGCTTGAAGTCACCAAGCGGGTTCTGCTTCTGCTGTGTCATGGACTGGATGTCGAGAGCGATCTCGGCGATCAACTGCTCGCGGCTCGGGGGATTTGTCGCCGACTTGATGGTCGCAACCGACTCCTTGGCTACCTCGATCGGACCGCCGGGGTCGGCCAGGGTGATCGCCATCCCGGCCACGAACGGCGCCCTCCGTACCTGGATCCATTCTTCCGCAGTGAAATCACTCTTGGCTGTCATGTCGCGTCCTCCCTCGCCCGATGAACTCCGCCACGCTATCGACGCACCACCAGCGCCGCACCACCAGGGGAGTCCTCCCGCCCGGCGATCCGGGTCCCATTGGTCGGCGCGTTGCCTTAGGTTCACTCCGTCGGATGTCGATGGGCCAGGAGACCGGCCCCCTGGCTGGTCGCTCGACGCCATCTCCCGGTGGGAGTCCCCCTTGCCGCCACGTGACGGCATAGGCACATCGTGGGCCGCGGACTTCCCGGCACGAAGTGCTCGCCTCGTCCGGGGTGCCTTCGCCCTCATGGGCCTCCTGCTGGCCGCCCACCTCGCCGAGCTTGTCCCTGCCGTGCACGGCGCGGTGGCCGACACGTGGTACCTCGAGATCCTCGAGGACGCGATCTAAGTCCTGGCGGGACTCGCGGTGGGAGCCCGTGCCGCGCTCATCCGAAAGGACCGGTGGGCATGGGCGCTGCTCAGCATCGGTCTGCTGAGTTACGCCGCGGGCAACATCCTCGCCATCGGCGTCGTGACGTTCCCCTCCGCGGCAGACGCGCTATGGCTCCCGCTCTACCCGCTCGGCTATGCCAGCATCGTCCTGCTGTTGCGCCAGAAGGTCCAGCGCTGGCACGCCTCCATGTGGCTCGACGGCCTCGTCGCCGCCCTGGGGGTCAGTGCGGTCGCCGTCGCCCTGGTGCTGGCTCCCTTCCTTCGAGCCACCGACGGCGCCTTCCTCCCGGTCGCGGTCAACCTGAGCTATCCCATCGCCGACCTCCTGATGCTCGCGCTGGTCGTCGCCGCATTCGCCACGTTGGGATGGCATCCGCCGGCGAAGTGGTGGCTCCTCGCCTTCGGCTGGGGGGCGTTCGTTGTCGCGGACACCGTGCTGCTGGTGCAGGTCGCGCATGACTCCTTCGTCGTGGGGTCATGGGTCGACAACGTGTGGCTCATCGGGTTGTGCCGATGGCCATGGCTGCCTGGATGCGTCCGTCCAGGGAGACCAAGCCCTCCGCCCCCGCCCGCTGGTTGCTGCTGGCCGCGCCGGCAACGTTCACGATGATCGGCGTCGGGCTGCTCGTCAAAGGCAGCTTGCAGGGCGGCAAGTCCCCGACCTTGGTTGTTGTCCTGTGCGCCGCCACGATCGTCGCCGCCCTGCTGCGCATGTCGCTCACCTTCCGCGAGGTCCAGGCACTAGGGGACGCGCGTCGTCAGGCCCGCACGGACGACCTCACGGAGTTGGGCAACCGGCGCTTCTTCCTCGAGCAGCTCGACCTGGTGATCAACGAAACCGGCAGTGGCCGGTGCGCCGCGGTGCTGCTGATCGACCTGGACAGCTTCAAAGACGTCAACGACAGCTACGGACACGGAGACAGCTGCTGCGCATGATCGGCGCGGTTGCGAGCGCGACCGCGACCCGCATGGGCGGCGACGAGTTCGGCATCGTGCTGCACGACGCCGATGCGGCCAGAGCCGCCGATGTGGCCAGGACGATGCGTGACCAGCTGCGCGAGCCGTTCGTCCTGGTGGGCATGCCGTTGCACGTCGAGGCGAGCATCGGCATCTCATTGTTCCCCGAGCACGGCGAGACACCTTCGATGTTGCTGCAGCACGCAGAGGTCGCGATGTACGAGGCCAAGCGCGGACAGCTGGGGTACACGATCTTCGACCCTGCTCGCGACGGTGGCTCTCGGCATCGCCTCGAGATGCTTGAAGAGCTGCGCGTCGCGCTCCGTTCCGACCAGCTGGTCATGCACTACCAACCGAAGCTGGACCTCGGGTCGGGCGCCATATCGGGCGTCGAGGCGCTGGTGCGCTGGGAACACCCCACCCGTGGTCTGCTCTTTCCCGACAGTTTCCTGCCGATCGCCGAGCGGGCGGGGCTCATGGGACTGCTGGCCCGCCAGGAGCTCGAGCAGTCGTTGCGCGACCTCGCGTCCTGGCGCGCCCACAACCACCAGCTGTCGGTGGCCGTGAACCTTTCGGTCTCCAACCTGCAGGACGTCGAGCTGCCGCAACAGGTGGAGCTCCTGCTGGCCATCCACGGCATCCCTGCCAAGGCGCTGGTGCTGGAGATCACCGAGAACATCCTGATGGCCGACGCTGAGCGGTCCGGTCAGGTACTCGACCGCTTGCGGGCCATCGGGGTGCTGCTCTCGGTCGACGACTACGGCACCGGCTATTCATCGCTGGCCTACCTTCAGGCTCTGCCGGTCGATGAGCTCAAGCTCGACCGGAGCTTCGTCACGCACATGAGCTCCGATCCCCGCGCTGCGACGATCGTCCGAAGCACCATTGGGCTGAGTCACCAACTGGGCATGCTGATGGTCGCTGAGGGCGTCGAGGACGCGGCCGCCCTGCAGATGCTGCGGGAGGCGGGCTGCGACGTCGCACAGGGCTACCACGTGGCACGGCCGATGCCCGCGGAACAGCTGACGCAGTGGCTCGCCGATCCGACCAGCCCATGCTCCGAACCGTTCGAAGCACCCGACACCGAGGCGACGGAGCCGGTCGTCGCGCTGTAGCGATCCGGAGACGACATCGGCCGCCATTCCGCCTGGAACAATGTGTGGCGAGGGACCGCGGTCAGCGCGCAGCTCGACCACCGTTCGACGCAGGGAGTGGCAACGCGATGAGTGACTGGACTTCCGACGAGCTCGACAAGATCGATGCAGCTGACGAAATCGACATCGCTGCGCTGCAACCCGACGGCTCGCTGCGTCCGTACAGGATCATCTGGATCGTGCGGGTGGGCGATGACTTGTACGTGCGCTCCGTCCTGGGACGCGACGGCGCCTGGTTTCGCGGGGTGCTGCGACGCCCCGAAGGCCGCATCCGCGTCGGAGGGGTCGAATACGACGTCGCCTTCGAAGAGCCCGCCAACGCGGACCATGATGCGATCGACGTGGCGTACCGCGGCAAGTACGCCCGCTATGACCGTGTGGACGTCGACGCGATCGTCGACCCCAAGGCGCGAGTGGCCACGCTGCGACTGCTCCCCCGCCGGGACAACGTCCGGACAGGCTGACGGGTCCCACGGCTGAACGTGGGACCCATCAGTCGTGAACGAGATGTTCGACGAGGTTGCCGGCTACCACCAGATCTCGGTCGCCTGGGTCAGCTCGGGGGACTCCGTTGGCGGTGGCCGCCTGTGACGGTGCCGCCAGCCCGAGCGGCAACGCCCCCGCCGCGACGACTGAGTACATCTAAGGCCCCCTGTGGGTCGCACTGGGCAAACTCCCGATGTGCTGCCCCGGTCCTTAGAGCGACGGTAGAGCCAGGCCTCGACAGATGAGGTCGTTGCCCACCAAGGAGCTCGCAATGAACAGGCCCGCCGCCTACCAGCCCTCCCTGACCACCGCTTTCGCCCACCAGCACGTCATCGACATGCTGCGTGCTGCAGCCGAGTCCCACGCCGCGAACCAGCTGCCCCGCAACAACCCGCACCGGACGCCCCGGCGCCGACCGACGTGGTGGCAGCGGACGACGCTGCGCTCGGCCCCATCCGTCAGCGGCTGACCAGAGGGTGAACCGCCATGAAGACCATCCGCGTTCGGCGCCCACGGTCCAGCGGGCAACAGCTCGACCTTCGAACCCCCGCCGGCAAGCGCCTTCCGTTCTAGCCACCGGGTGAGCTGTCGACCGACGGGCCCTCGGCTCGAATGCCGAATTCGTCGAAAGACTCGACAGGGAGAGACGATCACGTTTTTCCTCGGTATCCGCCGATGCCATGCTGAGCCCGGGTCGACGTGTCCCCGCGTGATTTTCGGGCTACGGAGTGGCAGTCCGCTGCCTGGGGTGAGGTGCCGTCTTGGCGATCATGGCGAAGCCGGCAACTGTCGGCCGCCGAGCCGGGCTGCGTACCGCGTCGGTCGTCGCGCTGCTCGTGGCCGTCGCTGCCACCCTCGCCTCGGCGTGGATCATCCACATGGCCGTTCGCGATCAGGAGCATCGGCTGCTCAAGGAGCGCACCGACGAGGTCGGCCTGGTCTTGACCAGCGGGCTGAGCGCGATCCCTGCCGCACTCAGCGCCCAGGGCGGGATCCTGCAGGCCACCAGCGAGTCACCGGCGGCCTACCAACGAGCCGCAGCCAGGGCGGTCGCAGCAGGACCCGGCCAGCTCACCTTTGCCTGGCTGCGCCCAGCAGCGAGCGGCGACGGGTACGTCGTCATCGCTGCGGCAGGTGACGGCCTCCTTGCAGGTGACGTCATCACCGACTCCCGCACCCGCACATTCGACCAAGCGATGCACTCGGCGCAGGTGGTTGCAACGCCACTGTTCAGCCCGGACCGCCTGCTTGGTTTCGCCCTCGGCCCGCCCGCCGCCCCCGCCGGCAGCGTGCTCTACCGCGAGTCGGTCCTCGGCCCCCTCAAGGCCCCTCGGCAGGCCGGCACGGCCCCGTTTTCCGAGTTGGACGTCGCGATCTACGCCACGCCGACCGTGCAGCCGGCCCAGGTTCTGGCCAGCACGACCTCCGACCTTCCGCTCCGCGACGGGGTTCGCAATCAGCCGTTGCCGGCCGGCGACAGCGACTGGCTGTTGTCGGTGCAAGCCAGAGGACCGCTGGTCGGGAGCGTCGCCACGTACGCGCCGTGGGTGACGCTGGCGGGCGGCCTGCTCGGGTCGCTGCTCATAGTCCTCGTCATCGAGATCGCCGCCCGCCGCCGAGACGCCGCCCTGGCCCTCTACGCCAGCGAGCACCAGGCCGCCGAAACACTGCAACGCAGCCTGCTCCCCCAACTGCCGACCCTGCCCGGGCTCGACCTGGGGGCCCGCTACCTCGCCAGCGGTGTCGGCCAGCAGGTCGGCGGCGACTGGTTCGACGTGTTTCCCCTCGGCGGCGGGCGCGTCGGGCTCGCCGTCGGCGATGTCATCGGCCACGACCTCGAGGCCGCGAGCGCGATGGCGCAGATCCGATCCGCGCTGCGCGCCTACGCCATCCACGGCGACTCCCCGATGTCAGTCATGACCCAGACCACCTCGTCGACACCTTCAACCTCACCCAGCTCGTCACCGTCGTCTACGGCGTCCTGGACCCCGGCCACTCCCGAGGGCGATCGACTGCTGAGCTACACCAATGCCGGCCACCTCCCGCCGCTGCTGCGCCACCCCGATGGGCCGGTGGACGCCCTGTCCGGCGGCAGCTCCGTCGTGATCGGCGCGCCTACCACTGACCCGTACACCCAAGCCGAACAGTGGATCGCCCCCGGTTCAACGCTCGTCTTTCACCGACGGCCTCGTCGAAGCACCCGGGCGCTCACTGGACGATGCACTCGAGCGGTTGTCCGCCACGATCGCCCAGCACGGCGATGAGGACTCCGACGCCATCTGCGAGCGGGTGCTGTCCGCAATGCCCGCACGTTCCCTTCGCGACGACGTCGCACTACTCGCCATACGCCTCACCGACCCGGCCGCCGTCGCGGCTGCTCCCCTTCCTGCATCGGCCCACGAACTGCTCAACGACCACTGACCGATACAGTGCCGATCGGGGTCGGTGTCTGGTCAGCTCCGATTCTTTCGTTCCCGCAGGTACTTGGCGCCGATCGATCTTGCGGCCTTGGAATCGGACAGGGACAGGCGGTCGGCGAGGTCGGCGACGGCGTCAGCGAGGGTCGCGTTGCGATGGGCGATTGCCCGCATCGCCATGCTCATCGACTTACTCACCAGGTGTCGATCGTCGTGGGCATTGCGCTCGATGAGCGACAGACGGCGAACGAACATCTCGTCGCTGGCATCGTTGTCGTGCAGTGCGAGGCTCCACAGCAACGCGAACGCAGTGCGCTTGACGAACTCGCCCGTCGAGTCTGCCCATTGGTCGACTTTGCTCCAGGCGTGCGGAGTGCGGTCGAACAGGTTGAAGCAGACGGTGTCGCAGATTGCCCAATTGTCGAATGAGGCACACCAACTGTCCATTTGCCTTGCGGTGACGGCGCCGGGGTCGTCGATCATCGCGGCGACCAGTCGGGCCTCGTACCATCCGGTGTCCCACAACGCTATGGCGAGTCGATGGTCGACCCCGATCTGCTTGGCAAGTCGCTTGATCTCGGCCATCGACACACCGAGCGCCTGGCTGGTGTGGATGCCGTACCGCGGTCCCATCTGATCGAGAACCTTCGCCGAGGAGTGCCCGCGCAGCCAGTCGACGGTGTCGGCCACCGACCACGCGGCGGGCATCGCGGTCATGATCGAGCTGCCCGGGCCGACCGTTCGATGCGGTCCCGCAGAGCCTCCCACCAGGCTGCGTCGTGCTCGGCGATGTTCGAGTTGTCGGATCGCATACCCGCAGCGCCGTCGAGCTGCTCACGGAGGATGTCAGCGTGGCCGGCGTGCCGGTTCGTCTCAGCCAGCACGTGCACCAGCATGGTGTGCAGGGTGACGTCCGGCCGTGACCACCAGGGGACGTGGCCAGGTGCGTCTATCGGCAGTGCCTCGATGGTCACGTCCGCGTGGAGCCAGACGCGTCGGTAGCGGTCGACGACCTCAGCGCGGGTCTCGGCATCTGTGACCCACATGTCGATCTGCTCCTCGGCTCCCTCGTCCCACCAGGGCAGGTCCTCGGGGAACGGCCGGTCGAAGGTCTTGCCGAAGTACCAGGCCTCCACGATGGACAAGTGCTTGACCAATCCGAGCAGGTTGGTGCCGGTGGGGGTCAACGGCCGGCGAATGTCGTACTCCGACAGCCCGTCGAGTTTCCAGACCATCGCCTCCCTGGCCTCGCGCAGGTAGCCGTGCAAGGTCCGCTTCGCGTTCTCGCCTGTTCCCACGGGCGCAGAGTAACGCCGGACCTGTTCGTCGAGAGTTGTGCGAACCTGCACCTGGCTCAGTTTGGATCCGTACGGGTCAATGGAGCGTGGGTCGGTAGATGAGCTCTTGGATGTGACCGTCGAGCGTCCGGTGCTCGACCAGCTCCAGGTCGAAGTCGGCCGCACCCTGGAAGATCGGGTCTAGCCCGGTCTGACCGGTGATGACAGGGAAGAGCGTCACCTGCACGCGGTCGACCAGTCCGGCGGCCATCAGCGCCCGGTTCATCGACAGGCTGCCGTGCGAGCGCAACGGCACATCGGACTCCGCTTTGAGCCGCGCGACGACGTCGACTGCGTCACCGTTCACGACGGTCGCGATCGGCCAGTCGAGGGGTTCTTCCAGCGTCGTCGACACCACCGTTGCCGGCAGGCTCGTCATCCGAGTGACCCACGGGTCACGCACCTCGGACTCCTCGGTGCTCGAGGCCAGCATCTGAGCGAATGCCCGATATGTGTTGGCCCCGAAGACCATCTGCTGCTCCGGCTCGTATTGGGCAAGGCGGTGGTCGAGCAACTCCGGGCCTTGCTTACCCCAGTAGCCGGTCCAGTTGGCGCTGGCGGCGCCGTAGCCGTCGAGGCTGGAAAAGACGTCGAAAGTGTAGGTAGCGGTCATGTCGTTCTCCTCGAGTGCGGTTGATCGGTGTGTGGGTTACAGACCGGACCATTGCGAGAACTCATCGCCTCAGAGAGGTCCCTTGGGTAGTGTTCGCCGATCCCGACGGACACGAGGTTCATGCTCTCGCCACGGAGCGAGCGGCAGGGCAGGGAGGCGGGGCGAGGATTCAGACGTCAGAGGTTTCGCGTGCGCTGCCTGCGGCGATGTCGATCGCCTCAGCACTAGGCCTGCCAGCCGACGACGCGGTCATACTTCACGACTCGAACAAGCTCGCACTCCGTCTGCTGCCCTGTGACGTCTTTGCCCGAGTCGCACACGTAGGGCAGGGGGTCGCTCAGTTCGAGATCGAGCTTGCTCAACGGCTCGCCGAAACCAAGAGCCCAGTGGCTGCTCTGGAGCCGCGGGTGGAGCCACGCGGCTACGAGCGTGACGGCTTCGAGGTCACGCTGTGGACCTACTACGAACCCGTGACGCCTCGGGTCCCGGCAGCCGACTATGCCAAAGCGCTCGAACGACTGCACGCCGGCATGCGGACGATCGGCGTACCGACTCCGCACTTCACCGAACGGGTCGCCGACGCGCCTCGTAGCGTGGCGAGCACGCCACTGCTCGACGACGCGGAGCGGGAACTCCTCAGCAGCACGCTGCGGGACCTGGGACGAGCCGTCACCGACCGCGGCGCCCCCGAGCAGCTGCTGCACGGCGAGCCGCACCCGGGCAACGTGCTCAACACGCAGGACGGGCCGCTGTTCGTCGACCTCGAGACGTGCTGCCGTGGGCCGGTCGAGTTCGACCTCGCCCACGTGCCGGCAGCGGTCAGCGAGCACTATCCGGATGTCGATCAGACGCTGCTCCGAGACTGCCGGGGGCTCGTCCTGGCGGTGGTGGCAAAGCACCGCTGTGACCCCGGTGACCAGTTCCCGAACGGGCCTCGAGCGCTGCGCGACCTCCTCGGTGCGCTGCGCGCGGGTCCGCCGTGGCCGGTGCTCGACACCGTGATGCGCCCAGTGGGCGATCGGTGATGACAGGTGGCTCCGATCGTGTCGTACAACTGCGCGCCGGGCATTGACACCGCCCTTCTGATCGCAAATTACCCGACGGGTATCCAGCGGTCGTGACTAGTCGTCTGTCAGAAGCGATACGTCGTCTGGCCATGCCCGTCGCCGAAGGCGATGACCTTCGCCGGCCCGACCCGGTAGACGCGTGCCCCTCCTGATGTGCTGCCACCAGAGTCGCTGACCTCTACGAACTCCTCCCCGCGGACCTCGAACGACCAGTCCTCCGCGTACTTGGCGAGCCAGGCGTCCGCCAGCGACTGCAACGTCTCGGCATCGGTCACCCGAACCGCAGTGCCCTCAACCACGACATCCTTGCCGCTGTTCCACCCGTTCGCACCCGTGCTGCCGGTGGTCACCGCCACCTGCGGGTTGCCGTCGAGGTTGCGGTGCTTCTGCTCCTCCGGACCCGTGCAGAAGGCGAACGCGCCGGCGTGCCAGACGCCGACCAGAGGTACGGCGTGCGGGCGCCCGTCCGCCCGGACCGTGATGATCCAGTAGAGCTGCGCCTCGGTGAGGAGCCGCTCGATGTCACCCCATGGCGGTGCGGTGGCCGACGCGTCTCCGTACCTTGGATCGATTCGTCCTTCCGTCACACCCTCATCCTTTCCTGTGGTCATGCCCGTATCGACTCGAACCGGCACCACAATTCATCGGCTCCGGCGGCAGAAACGTCGCTCAGCTACACAGCCAGGTTCGAGATGTCTTTTCGGCCACCAGAGTTGCGCCTCATGACCGATGTCTGTCGCTGACCACACGGTTACCGTTTTCGGCAGGGGGTGCAGAGGCATGGGGGTACAAGAATGTGTGCAGCGGGTCGTGCTGATCATGGTGAGCCAAGCCGGCAGAGTCGACCTGCAAGCCGTGATGCGCTTGTGCCCGGGTGCCGATGAGGGTGACCTGACGGCGGCCATCGTGTTCCTCCTGCGAGAAGGCTCCATCGCCAGGAGCTCGCCCATCAGCGCGGGGGCGCCGCATACGGTTGCCAACGGCGGTGGGCTGTTCACCACCGAGCTCGGCCTCCGCCGATTGGCGCAACTCGCCTGACGCCGCTCACTGCGCCGAGCCCGCCGGACTTCACTGAGACCGCTGCCTCGGGTTACGTTTACGAGCCATGACCAATGCGTATGAATGGGCGCCGCCGGGGATGCGCGAAATCCTGCGCACGACTGTCAGCGCCACATCCGCCGATGAGCGCATCATCGGGCTGCTGGTCGCCGGCTCGGCTGCGACCGGGACCATGGACGAGTTCTCCGACCTGGACCTGGTTGTCGTCTGTCGCGACGCCGACCACGCCGACGTACTCACTGCTGGGCCGGAGTTCGCCGCGCGACTGGGACCGCTGGTCGCCTCGTTCACCGGCGACCACGTCGGAGAGCCGCGGCTGCTCATCAATCTGTACGGGCCGCCGCTGCTGCACGTCGACCTGAAGTTCGTCAGCGACCGACAGCTCGACGACCGCGTGGAGAACGGGCTGGTGGTGTGGCAGCGCGGCGACGCCGTGACGGCGGCGCTGGCTCGCGACCCAAGCGCTGTGGCCGGCACCGGACCCGCAGTGGATCGAGGACCGGTTCTGGACGTGGCTGCACTATGGCGCGGCCAAGGCGGGCCGCGGAGAGCTGTTCGAGTGCCTGGACGTCCTGGGGGCTCTGCGCGGTGCGGTGCTAGGGCCGCTCATCGCGCTCGACCGCGGGCATCGCCCGAGCGGAGCACGCCGCCTCGAGACCATCGCGCCGGACCTTGTGCCGGACCTGACAGCGACCGTCGCCATCGTCGACCCGGCCGACTGTCTCCGCGCCCTCCGGGCCGCCGCCGACCTGTACCTGCGCCTGCGGGAGCACCACCCCGACCTACGACGACATGCGGAGGCCGAGACCGCGGCCGTGCAGTACGTCGCTGACATCGAGGCTCGGGTTGCCTCACGGTTCGACTGAAGCGAGCCCGTCGCTACGCTGGCGTACGTGCGGAAGCTGATCGTCAGTAACTTCGTGACGCTGGACGGGTACTACGAGTCGAGCAACAAGACCTTCGACAAGTTCTTCGACTACTTCCTCGAGGAATACGGTGCGAACGAGGCGTTCGACGAGTACAACACCGAACTCCTGCGCGGTGCCGACACGTTGGTCCTCAGTGGGCGCACGTCGTTCCTCGGCAACAAGGACTACTGGGTGTCCTATCCGGACTCCCCCGGCGGCACCGCGATCCGGCGGGAGTTCGCATCGCTCATCCGCACGACGGAGAAGTACGTCGTGTCCAACACCATCGCCCCGCAGGATCTGGCACCGTGGCAGGACACCACCCACATCGTTCGCGGCGCGGACCTCTATGCGGAGATCGCCGCGCTCAAGGCGCGGCCCGGTCGCGACATACTGCTGCAGCTGAGCCGACAGCTCTGGAACGACCTGCTCGTCCACGACCTGGTGGACGAGCTGCATCTGACCATCTTCCCGGTGATCGCCGGCGGCGGGATTCCGCTGTTCACGGGCCGCCCGCCGGTCTCGCTCAAGCTGCTGTCCACACGGACCTGGGAGGGGTCGGGCAACATCCTTGCGGTGTACGAGCCGATCCTGCGCGAACCGGTGCCGGAGTAACAGGATCCGCCATGCCCCGACCGGAGCGCGCCTGGTGAGGTCAGTACCCTGCTGCGGTGCCCTCCGCCCTCGTCGCCGTCCTCGGTGAGTCAGACGGAATCCTGACGCGGGCGGTCGAACTCGGGGGTGGCACGATCAGCCCGGTCGAGAGGGCGACAGCACTGGTGTGGGCAGGTGGATCGCCGGTTGATCTGGAAGCCGCGATCGAGCAAGCCGCATCGCCTCGATGGATCCAGCTCACGTCCGCCGGAGTCGATGACTACCTTGACGTCATCGAGCGTCACGCCCAGCTCAGCTGGACCTGCGCAAAGGGCGTGTACGCCGATTCCGTGGCCGAGCACGCGCTCGCCATGATCCTTGCTCTTCGACGAGGTTTTTCGGAGCACGCCCGGCTGGGCCACTGGGCCTCGGACGTCCTCGTGGAGCCGTTGCTGGGCTCGAGCGAAGTGGTCACCATCCTCGGCGGTGGAGGCATCGCGGGGCGCCTCGCAGATCTGCTCGCACCCTTCGGCGTGCGCGTGAGGATCGTGCGCCGTCAGCAGAACCATCCGTTCGACGCGCCCCACGAACGGCTGTTCGGCATCGACGACCTGGACATCGCCCTCGACGGTGCGCGAGTTCTCGCGAGCACTCTGCCACTCACCGAACAGACGCGGGGCTTGCTCGACAAGAACGCGTTCGCCCGACTCGCTCCCGGCGCCATCGTCGTCAACGTCGGCCGCGGCCCCGTGCTCGTTCAAGAACACCTTCTCGACCTACTGGAGAGCGGGCACCTGCGCGGCGCCGGGTTGGACGTGACCGACCCGGAGCCCCTTCCAGCCAACCATCCGCTGTGGTCCCATCCTGGTTGCCTGATCACTTCGCACACGTCCAACCCGACGGCCTGGCGGACGTCGCAGTTGGCGGCCCTCGTGCAGGACAACGTCGCCAACTACGCGCACGGGCGGCCACTGCGCGGCATGGTCGATGCGTCTGCCGGTTACTGACCGACCCGGTGCTCAGCGCGGCGACGAACACTCCAGGTCGCGACGCCGCCGAGCACGTCTTTGGTGTCCGCGAACGGGCCGTCCGCGCTACTGGTTACTGACCAATGCGTCCGTCGATCCGCTCGCGCAACAGGTCGACGTGGCCGAGGTGGCGGGCGTACTCCCAGATCATTCCGACCAGCACCTCGCGCAGCGACATCAGCCCTCCCCCGCTGCCATGCCGGTTCAAGGGATCGTCGCCCGTGATGTCGAGACTGGGCGCCTCGGCGACGAACCGCTCGGCGAATCCCACCTGCGCTCGCCACTCGTCCCACGCTTCGGCAACCACCCGGGGGTCGGGAACAGCGCCGTTGAAGTCACCGTCAGGGTCGGTGTCGGAGCAGAACAGCCGGGGCGCGTCCTGCCCCGCCATCAGCTCCCGGAACGTCCCCCGCTCGATCTCGGCCAGGTGTCGCACCAGCCCGAGCAGCGACATCGTCGACGGCTCGACGGAACGCCGCGCCATAGCCTCCGCGTCAAGGTCTGAGCATTTCATCTCGAACGTGAGGCGGGCACAGCGCAGGGCCTCGACCAGCGTGGCGCGTTCGTCGCCCAACGTTGGTCCGTTCTCACGCGGGTCGTCTTCGAGATCGATGAACATGTCGGCTCGTCGGGTCGTGGCCATGTCCGCCATCATCGGCGACGCGCAGCGCGACCGACAAATGATTAGCGCCCCGTGCGGCTGACCACGCTCGTCGCCATGATCCGGGGAGTCGTACGGGCGTTGGAAGCGACAGCGTGGAAGCCGTCGGAGTGCATCAGGTAGACGTCACCAGGGTTGCCGGTCGCCTCGACCACTCGCAACGGCACGCCCTCGACCTCTGCTCCGTCAATGAGCCGTTGGTCACGACCACCGCCGGGGCCAGCTGTGCCTCCAGGGTCACTCCACAGCTCGCGGAGCCAAGGATCGATGGATTCCAGATGTGAGCGCACCAGTCGTGGCCGAGGGTCCAAGCCCGTGTCCGCGACGTACTTTCCGACCAGTCGATGCGAACCCGTGAGCACGAGTGTGCCGCCACCGTGCGGCAGAACCTCCGTGAGGGCGACAAACACCTGCAGGGCGCGCAACCCCGGCTCCACCTGCGGCGGGATGTAGTCGAAGTGCCAGCCGCCGGACGGGACGGTCCAGGGAGTCTCCGCATCCGGAAACGTCATCAAGACCCTGGGCCGCTCCCAGTGGACGTCGCTGGTGCCGATCAGGTCGTCAACGGCAGCACGCAGGAGATCGCTCCGTACACCGTCGAGCTCCCCGGCGCGCGACACCGGCTGGAATCCGGTGGGTTGTGTGGTGGACCAGGTGGCCGGGTCGTGCCGATCGACACCGGACTGCCGGGACAGGAACGACCAGATGCGGTCGGCCATCGCGTGTGCGTCAGCCACCGGGATGACACCGCTCAACCGCAGGAGTCCTGTTCGGTCGAACTCATCGCGTTGATCCGTGGTCAGCATGCCGACCATCTCGCCTCGTCCCACGCGTGCTCGTCGTCTTCCCCCGCCGTCTAGCTCACGCTGCCGTCGCGGGCTCGCTTCGTGTATGTGCCGGCGGTCAGCGTTGCGTACGAGCGGGCGACGATCGTCTCGAGGATCGTGAGATCGATGGCGGTCAGGTCTTTCAGGTAGATGCACCCGACGCCGACGGTGTGCGGCCCGAGCTGTTCGAGCAGGTCCGTATGTGCTGCCACTCCGTCCGACACGTAGACCGTGGTCGCTGCCTTGCGGGCGGCGAATGCGGCAGCCGCCGCGTCGCCTTCACGTCCACTGTCGTACTTATAGTGATATTCGCCGAAACCTACGATGCTGCCCCACCACATCCTGGGCTCCTCGGCGGTGGCGCGCCGCATCAGTTCGACCATCGTCTCGGCATCGCGACGACGGCGGGGCGACGAAATCCCCTCGAGGTAGTCGCGCACGTCGTGTCGCACAAGGTGCAGCCAACCATTCGCCGACTTTCGCGTCCACGTCTTCCACCACGGACGGGCACCGGCCCGCTAGGCTGCGGAACATGTGGTACGTCGGCGGCATTGCCATAGGACTCGTCCTGGTCGTGGTCCTCATCATGGCTGCCGCGAAGACCATGCGAAAGCGGTAGCGGCCTCCGGCGGAGGGTTCAACCGCTTGTGCCTCGCGGTCGTCCACGCGGCAGGATGTCTGCATGCCCGATGAGGAACGCTCCGGTGTGCGGCTGACCAACCTTGACCAGCTGCTGTTCGCGGACGCGGGGGCCACCAAGCGCGACCTGGTGGACTATCTGGACGCCGTCGCGGATCGGTTCGTGCCCGTGGTCGCCGCGCGTGCATTGAGCGTTGTTCGCGTGCTACGCGGGCAAGCGCCGTTCATGCAGAAGAACCTGCCGGCGTACGCCCCCGCATCGATCGGGACGCTCGAGATCGCGACGCAGGACGGCAAACGGCTGGTCCGCTATCCCTTGTGCGAGGACAGGGAGACCTTGCTGTGGTTCGCCAACCAGCGGGCGGTCGAGTACCACCCAACCCTGTTCCGCGGGCATGCGTTCGACGCACCCACACACCTGATGGTCGACCTCGACCCGCCCGCCGCCTCTGACGCCTTCGCGCGGTCGGTGCAGGCAGCCCTGCTGGTTCGACAGGTGCTCGGCGACGCGGGTATGACGGCGCTGGTCAAGACCAGCGGCGCCAAGGGAGTGCATGTCGTCGTCCCACTGGCGCCAGAGCAGACGGCGTCGGACGTCGCCGCCGCCACCCGGGCTCTCGCGGCTCGCGCGGAGCGGCTCGATCCGACGTTGACGACAACCGCTTTCGTCGTCGAGGAACGCGAGGGCAAGGTCTTCCTCGACGCGACACGCGCGGGCGGGGCCACGGTCGTGGCGGCCTACAGTCCGAGGGTGCGGGCCGGCGTCCCGGTGTCGTTCCCGCTGGCCTGGGACGACCTCGCCGACGCGTCACCGGGCGACTTCACGGTCGCCACCGTCCCGCGGTTGCTCGGCGACGCGGACCCGTGGACGACGTTGATGCCATCGCCGCAGGTCCTCCCTCGCGGACTCATCGAGGAGGGCCACACGATCCCGGTCGCCCGGGTGGCGGCGATGCACGAGGGCAAGCGGCGAGCGCGAGCCCGACGGGCCGCGGAACCGGACAACTGAACACAGGAGGCCACCGATGAGTTTCACGACGCAGATCGAGGACCGTGACGCCACAGGCGCCACGGCCGAGATGTACGCCAGCGAGCGTGAGCGGGTCGGGTACGTGCCCCGGTACGCCCAGGCCTTCGGAGCCCGACCGGCGGTGTACGGAGCCTGGCGCCAGCTCATCGGCGAAGTGGCCTCGTCCATGCCGACCCGCCGGTTCGAGCTCGTCACGCTCGCTGCCGCGCGCGAACTGCGGTCCACGTACTGCTGCGTCGCGCACGGGGCGATCCTCGCCGACAAGTTCCTCTCGGCAGATGACGTCAGCCAGCTCGCCCAAGGAGGCTTACCGGCCGAACTCGACGAGGGCGAGCGCGTGATCGTTGCCTTCGCCGCGAAAGCGGCCCGCAGCGCCGCCGACATCACCGCGCACGACGTAGAAGCGTTGCGCGCTCACGGGCTGGACGACGCGGAGATCCTCGACGTCGTCCTGGCGACCGCTGCCCGGTGCTTCTTCAGCACGGTGCTCGAAGCAACCGGCACCCAGGCGGACGCCGTCTACGCGAGCCGGCTCGAGCCGGGCATGCTCGACGCGCTGACGGTCGGGCGCCCGATCGCACCGCAGTAGAGCGTCCACGCACGATGAAGGACACTGGTGCTCATGTACGTTCCCCACTTCCACGCCGTCGAGGATGAGCAGCATGTCCGTGCCATGGTCGCGGGCATCGGGTCCGCGCAGCTGGTGACGGTCGGACAGGAGGGTTATCCCCTGGCCACGCTGCTGCCCGTCGTCTGGGAGGGCGACACGGTGATCGCGCACATGGCGCGCGCCAACCCGCACTGGACTGAGATCGGTGACGGGTCACCGGTGCTGCTCGTGGTCGCCGGCCCGCAGGCGTACATCTCGCCGTCGTGGTACGCGAGCAAGACCGAGCACGGCCGGGTCGTCCCGACGTGGAACTACTCAGCCGTGCAGATAGCCGGACGGGCCACGATCCGCCAGGACGCCGACTGGCTGCGGGCGGTTGTCGACGACCTCGTCGAGCGACACGAGGCTCACCGAGAAGTCCCGTGGAGCACCTTGGACGCACCGGAGAAGTACATCCGCGGACAATTGCGTGCCATCGTCGGCATCGAGATCGCCGTCGAGCGCGTGGAGGGCAAGGCAAAGCTCAGTCAGAACCGCTCAGCCGCTGACCGGCAGGGTGTCGTCGAGGGTCTGCGGCAGGAGAGTGCGCACGGCGCGTTCGACGTAGCCGAGGAAATGTCCGCCCACCTGCAGGACTCTCCGCATTCCGAACAGGACTCTCCGCATTCCGAACGGTGACTCGCCTGCGACCGAGGGGGCACCCACCCCGAGGAGAGCTGTGGAAGACGAGACGCAACTGGTACCTCAAGTTCCAGGGGCTGGGGTCGATTGACAGAATGTGGCAAACCGGGAGATTGAACCACCTGCGGAAGCGCTGACCCGGCGCGAGGGCACTCGGCAGCGGTCAGTGTTCCGGTTGGTCGCCACGGTGGTCGGGATCATCGTGTGCGCCGACCTCCTGGTCGGGCTGCTGCTGGCGGACGTCAACATCAACCGGGCTGCCGACACCTTCCTCGACCTCGCAGCGCTGTCCATATGCACCGCGGTCGCACTGTGGTTCGTCGTAGTGGCTCCGCTGCGACGGGATGCCATGCGCGAGCGGGAAGTGACGTTGCGCCGGGAGCTGGAACTGCTCGACGACGCACAGCGCCAAGAGTTCGACGCTCGCGTGCATCGAGCGATGGAAATGGCCGGTACGGAAGCCGTCGCGCACCGCGCGGTCGCACGCGCGCTGCAGCGCGGCACCAACCGACTCTCTGCGGAACTGCTGCTAGCGGACTCGAGCGAGGCAACCCTCAAGCGGGCCGCCCACGCCGCACCGGACGACCTGGCGCCCGGCTGCCCGGTCACCTCGCCTGGGGAGTGTCCGGCGATCCGCCGCAGCCAAACTCTCGTCTTCCGCTCCGCCGAGGACATTGACGCCTGTCCGCACCTGACCGATCGGCCCGAGGGCGACCGTTCCGCCGCCTGCGTACCGGTCAGCGTCGCCGGACGAAGCATCGGCGTCATACACGCCACTGCGCCCCCCGACGAGGCGCCTAACGCTCTTGAAGTGTCCCGATTGGAGGCCCTGGCGACCCAAGCCGGCGCTCGTATGGGGATGCTCCGGGTGATGGAATCCACCTACCTCCAAGCCGCCACCGACCCACTGACCGGCTTGCTGAACCGGCGTTCGTTCGAGAACCGGGTGCAAGACCTGCTTCAACGCCGCACACCCTTCACGGTCGCGATGGGCGACCTCGACTTCTTCAAAGTGCTCAACGACACCCATGGCCACGATGCCGGCGACCGAGCCCTGCGCCTGTTCTCCCGCACCCTGCGCGACGCGCTTCGCTCCAATGACCTGGTCTGCCGCTACGGCGGAGAGGAGTTCATCATCGCGTTTCCGGGTCTGTCCACCGACGCGACCGCCCGCGCCCTCGGCCGTGTGCAGGAAGAACTGATCCTCGCCCTGTCCGCCGGCAGCGTGCCACCGTTCACCGCCAGCTTCGGGGTGGCGTGCAGCGGCGACACCGACACGCTCGAAGACCTGTGTCGCGCCGCAGACATCGCCCTGTTCCGCGCGAAGCGGGAAGGCCGCAACCGGATCGTCGTTGACGAAGGTGCGGGCCAGGCCAGCTGATTCAGCTTTTCAGATGTCCACCTGGAAGTATGACTGCGGGTCAGGGCCGACATCGGGATGACGCCCACCCCGTGCGACCGAACACCCGTCCGGTGGCGGTCAGCCATCGGACGGGTGTTCGCCGCCGCAGGTGTCTACTCCCGATGGATCACAATCGGGACCGTCAGCAGGCTGGGTGCCACCGTTGGGCCGAGCTGCAGCTCGCCCTTGTAGTCCTGACCTGACGTCATCGGCTTGGAGTAGGCGACGTGCACCGTCACCGCGCGTGCCGGCCGGGACGGGCCCGCTCGGCACCCCGCTGACCGTCAGGTCGTTGCCCTGGACGGCATCGATCGTGAGCGGGAACGTGGGTGTGCCGGCGACGGCGAACCCATGCACCCAGACCTGGTAGTCGCCGTCGGGCGGGTTGACCAGCGAGACGCTCTCGTCACCCGTCCCACCTGCGGACGCCGCGATGATCTCGTCGACGGTGAACGCACCGTCGCCGTTCTCGTCGCGCAGCAGGTACTCGTCGATGTCGTTGCCCGGCAGCGCGGTCGAGACCGTGACATGCCCGGCGTGGGTCAGCGTGAAGGACTTCTTCACGCTGGCCGTGGACGGGTCGTTGGGGTCGTCCTGGTGCGCCGTCTCGGTCGTCACGTCTGGCTGGCTGAGGCCGAAGGCGTCGGCCGCGAGCCCGTCGAGGTCGATCCCCGACGTGAACGTCACGTCGAACGAACCGTCGTCACCGGTCACCGTCTGCTCGACATGATCCGGTGAGACCGTCGCACTGCCGATGGTGGCCGAGAACGGCATGTGCACTTCGCCGTTGTCGTGCTGGAAGTTGACTTCGTGCTGGACCAGGGCGTGCAGCCCTTCTGCGGCCGGCGCACTGATCAGCTCCTGGTTGGTGCCGGTCGCCGTGTTGAACTCCCACACCCCGGCGCCGGTGTTCGTGTTCTGGCTGGCACCGACCGTGCCCAGGATGTACGGCGCGTAGATCGGATCGGAGCCGTCCAGCCAGCTGGTAGGTGTTGGCGCTCGGACCGAAGATCAGCGTGTCGAGGTCGTTGTGCGGTGACGGCCCGGCGAAGTCGGTCTTCGCCAGGAACTGCGTGCCGGCAGGCGGTGCCGTCGGGACGTCGAAGTAGAAGAACCTCCAGTCCCCCGACTCGGCACGCCAGCCCCAGTCCTTCGCGTCGAAGACCGACCCGTTGTTGTAGAGACGGTTGCGTTGCGCAGCGTCAACCGCGCTGCCGCCGAATGTCAACGAGTCGGTGAGCTGACCACTCGCGTCCTGCTTCGCGGTCGCGGCGACGGTGACCGCTACCGGGACGATGGACTTCTGGCCGTGCCCGGACACGACGACCGCGCCGTCGTACAGACCGAACGGGGTGCTCTTCGGCACGGAGATGCTGGCCGTGAACGAGCCCTTCGCGGTCTTGGGGGTGTGCACCCACTTCCAGTCGGTGTTCTTGTAGAACTCGATCTCGAAGTGGAACGTCGTCTTCGGGATCGCCGGCGAGACCTGGTTGTGGTAGAAGCCGACGAACAGGCCGTTCTTGATCCGTTGGGCTGGGGAGCGGATCATGTTCGTGTAGGCGTTGGTCGACTGGTTGATGTACGTGAACCGCTCGTACTCGCCGCGCTCGATCTCGGACTTGGCGAAGTCCGGGATCGGGTCGACCATCGATGTCCGTGACGTCGGACGGCGTGTTGTCGACGGTGCCGTCGTGGTCCTTGTCCCTCCAGAGCCGACCGTCGTGGTTCTGGTCGGTCCAGTTGTACGTGACCATCCGCCATTGCTGGTCGGTCGCGTAGTCGTCGTCGGGGTCGAACTGGGCGTACGGATAGCTCGCCCGGATCACCATCAGGTCGGCCGACTTGTGTCTGCTTGACGAGGTTGGTCAGGTTCTTCAGATAGTTCGGCGCGTTGAACAGGTACGGCGGACTCCTTGGACGCGTCCGAGGTCGTGAAGTCGAACTTCTTCACCGCGATCCTGCGCAGCACCCGGTCGGACACGTGGTAGGTGCCCCGGCCGGACAAGGTGAACTTCTGGCTGTCGCTCTGCCCAGGTGCGATCAGCTGACGGGAAGGCCTCGAACTGCTCGCCGCGGTAGTCGCCGGGACGCCACTCGTCCGGCGACACCGTTGCGCCGGGCGATGCGGCCTTGTTGCCCTCGGCCAGTCGCACCGACCGGCTGGCGTTCAACGAGCCCGAGCCCTGGATGTAGGACTCGTAGCCGAGGTCGGTCGCGCCGGACTTCAGGAACCTCTTCACGTTGCCATTGAAGTCGTCGGGGATGCGAGGCATGGGTCGCCCGGTAGGCCTGGTAGACCAACGCGGTCGGCCCCGACGACGACCGGCGTCGAACGGCTCGTGCCGCCCCAGGTCTCCCAGGCGTCCTGGCCGCGTGATGCCGGTCTCGAGCGCCGTGCCGAGGTTCGTCGAGCCCGGCGAGTAGGCACCGTCGGCGACGAGGTCGACACCGGTGCTGCCGGTCGCCCCTGGCCCGCGGTTGGACCAGTTCGACACGTCGTTGTCGTTGACCTGGCTGTACTTGGTGATCGAGTCCCAGCCGGTGGCGCCGTACTGCGTGGAGGCGCCGACCTTCACGCCGGAGACGGGAGCGGGTGGCGTCGTGGTGCCGAAACCGGGCGCGCCGTTGCCGGTCGAGAAGACCGGCGTCGTCTTGTTGCCGAACTCGGCGTCCCAGATGTCGGCTTCCTGGCTGGCCGCGTCCATGCCGTCGTTGTCGACGTCGCTGTTGCCGTAGGAGTTCGAGGTGACGTCGATGCCGTGCTCGTTCGACAGCAGGTAGGAGAACTGGGTGGAGAAGTCGAAGCTGAAGTAGATGTCACCGAACGGCACCATCGTGGCGTCCGGTGCGCCGCCGACGACGGCGGCGGGGAACGTGCCGCCGGGGATGTCGCTGAAGGTCGGCAGGTTTCCATTGGTGACGCCCTGGCCGACGACGTTGCTGGCGGTGAGCGTGCCGTGACCCTCGATGCCGGGGTCGAAGTCGCCGGTCCAGGCGACGATCTCTCCGGGATCGCCCTTCTCTTCGACACCGAAGTCCTCGAGTCCGCCTGGCACCGGAGTGCCATCCGCGCCCGTACCGTCGGAGATGTAGTAGGCCATGCCGCCGGAGAGGTCGACGTAGCCGTCGCCGTCGAGGTCACGCCAGGACCGCGGTGACGCCTTGGTGACCGGCTTCTCGTCGGCGAAGCTGTGGTCGTCGTTGAGGTCGACGTAGATCGTGTCGTACACACCCGCCGTGTTCGGGTCGGTGACCAGGAACGCGGGGCGTTCGCCGAAGAAGTCGAGCGAGTAGTCGTCGGGGTGGCTGCCCAGGCGGACGTTGCCGGACTTCGACCAGCTGGCGGGGAAGCTGTAGGTGTGCGTGTTGGTCCCCGGCGGGTTCGCCAGGTTCCGAGAAGGACCGGTCTTCGTCGCGAAGCTCACCTGGCAGTCGCCAGTGGAGCTCGCGCACGTCGCCGGCGTGGTGCGCACGTACCAGCTCAGGCCGTCGTCGATCTGCGTCGGGGGCGGCCAGCCACTGCAGGGTGCCGAACGGGTCGAACGCGGCCGGCCAGCCGCTGGCGCGTCGCTGGCGACCTTGGCGCCGATCAGGTCGGGATGCGCCCAGTCGGTGCCGCCGTCGAACACGGCCACGGTGGTGCCCTTGCCGGTCACCCCGGCCTTCCAGGCCGGCGTGAAGTTGTGGGTCTTCGCGTCGAGCACGTTGAGCTTCTTGAACTTGTCGAAGGTCGAGCCCCGCGGTGGCGGGGCGTCGGAGTAGGGAACGTCCGCGGCCTGGGTCTGGGCGACCGCCTTCGCCTTTGCCGCTCCGCTCAGCGGGGTGCGCTGGTGCTCCGTGGCGGCGACCGGTGTGCCGTCCCGCCGGAAGGTGACCTGCACGCACGGCGAGCACCTTGGAGTCGGCGGCGATCTTGACGAGCTGGTTGGTCGGTACCTTGCCGACGACCAGGCTCAATGTTCCGGACTTCGTCGTGTGCGCCCCGTGCAGCTTGCGCGCCACGGCGCGGGGGTCGCCGACGACGCTGACGAACACCGCGACACTGGCCCCGTCGTGCTTCTCGAAGGCCTTGCGCAGCTTCGGGTCCAGCTTTTTCAGGGCCTTGTCCGACGATGTTCTGATTTGCGACGCGGCAATCTTGCCGGACGGGGCCTGCTTCGTCGGCTTCTGCGCCGCGGCGTGCTGGCTGCTGGCGGCCGCGCCCGGGGCGAAGAACGCCACGAGGGCCGCGCTCACACCGATGCTGAGCATCCACCGTGTCCGGCGGCCAAGTCCCACCGTGCCAGTTACCCGCCCGAACTCCGCCACCGTTATCTCCACCCCTGCAGGTATCCCTGCGCAATTGTCGATTACACCCCGATAAGTCAACTGCCGAGCGAGGTCTATCAGAACGGCGACACAAATGGAAGATCTCGTCACAAGTGTTGCCGCGCCTTCGCGCCATTTCGCGATCGCGACAACGCCCTGGCGAAAGCGGCCGGCGTGACAAAACGGTTGTGGTCGCCGCTGGTCACGGGCACTCTAGAGCGACCGTACGGCACGCCGGAGTTGGGATGGGTGCGATGGCCGCGCAGGTCCATGTCGAGGTCGGCGAGGCAACCGAGGGCAGCCGAGGCGGCTTGGCTGCCCGGCCTGCGCCACCGACATGAGCGCCGCCGCAGCGTCGGTGCCGGACGTCATCACGCGGTTGCGCCGCATCGACGAAGAGCTGCCGAGCAGTGACGGCGCTGCGGTGTTCAACCGGATGTACCTCACAGTGACCGAGCACGTCTCCGCTGGCCTCACCGGCGTCCAGCTCTTCCGCGACCCGGCGTTCATGGCGCAGCTCGACGTGAGGTTCGCGTCTCTGTGGTTCGAGGCGTACGACGCGCCCAGCGACTCGCTGCCGAAGGCCTGGGCACCGGTCTTCGAGCGTCGCCACAACCATTCGCTGCTGCCGATCCAGTTCGGGCTCGCGGGGATGAACTCCCACATCGGGCACGACCTTCCGGTTGCCCTCGTTGCGACCTGCCTGCAGCTCGACACATCGCCCGACGACGCGAAGGTCCGCGAGGACTACGAGAAGGTCAACGACCTGCTGGCCGCTTGCGAGTCCGAGATCCGCCGCTCATTCCTCACCGAGGCCGGCCAGGCCGTGGATCAACATTTCGACCCGGTCGTCCACCTCATCAGCTCGTGGGACATCGGCAAGGCGCGCGAGGTCGCCTGGGTGACTGCCGAGGCGCTGTGGGCGCTGCGCCGCGTCGGGTCGCTGGCGGACCGCTATCAGGCTGCGGTGGCACGCACGGTCGGCATGGCGTCGCGCATCCTGCTGACGGAGGTCATGTCGTCCTGACCGGACGGCGCAGGAGGTCAGCGCCAGCCAAGGTCCGGCGCGAGGTGACGAAGCACACTGTCGACGAGGTGCGCGTTGTAGTCGACGCCGAGCTGGTTCGGAACGGTGAGGAGCAGTGTGTCCGCGGCCGCGATCGCCTCGTCCCCGGCGAGATCCTTGACGAGCTGGTCCGGCTCCCCGGCGTAGGTCTTGCCGAACCGCGCAGCGCCGCCGTCCAGATATCCGACCTGGTCCTGACTGTCGGCCTGGCCGAAGTATGCGCGGTCGAGGTCGTTGACGATCGGGAAGATGCTGCGGCTGACCGAGACCCGCGGCTCGCGGTCGTGGCCAGCGGCAGTCCACGCGTCCCGGAACCGCTGGATCTGTTCGGCCTGGAGTTGATGGAAGGGCACCCCGGTGTCCTCCGTGAGCAGCGTCGAGCTCATCAGGTTCATGCCCTGCTCGGCGGTCCACACGGCGGTGTCGCGGGTTCCGGCGCCCCACCAGATCCGCTCGCGGAGCCCCGGTGAGTGTGGCTCGATCCGGAGCAGGCCGGGCGGGTTCGGAAACATGGGCCGCGGGTTGGGCTGGGCGAACCCCTCACCCTTGATCACCTCGAGGAAGACGCGTGCGTGCTCGCGGGCCATGGCCGCGTGGTCGGAGCCCTCATCCGGCACGTACCCGAAATAGCGGTACCCGTCGACCACCTGCTCCGGTGACCCCCGGCTGATGCCCAGCTGGAGCCGGCCGCGTGAGATCAGGTCTGCCGCGCCGGCGTCCTCGGCCATGTAGAGCGGGTTTTCGTAGCGCATGTCGATCACGCCGGTGCCGATCTCGATCCGGTTGGTCCTGGCCCCGATGGCAGCGAGCAGCGGGAAGGGCGAGGACAGCTGGGCGGCGAAGTGGTGCACCCGGAAGTACGCGCCGTCGGCACCGATCTCTTCCACGGCGACGGCGAGCTCGATGGATTGCAGGAGCGCGTCCGCGGCCGAGCGCACCCGCGATTGCGGCGACGGCGTCCAGTGTCCGAATGAGAGGAACCCAATTTTCTTCATACCTCATGCAACAACAAGATGCGGTCTCGCGGAGCCCCTGATCGAGTGATGTTCCGGTTGCTACGTTGCCGGCATGACCAGGTGCGCGGTGAGGCTCGTGTGAAGGCGGTGGTCTACGACCGGTACGGGTCCCCCGATGTGCTCCATGTCGAGGACGTCCCGGTACCTACCCCCGCCGCCGGTCAGCTCCGGGTAAGAGTCGCCGCGACCTCGGTCAACCTCAGCGACTGGGAGTGCCTGCGCGGATCGCCCGCGTACGCACGGATCGGCGGGCTGCGTTCCCCCGCTCGCAGGACACTTGGCTCGGACATCGCCGGCGTGGTCGACGCCGTCGGCGCAGGAGTCACCCGGTTCCGAGCCGGCGACGAGGTGTACGGCGACAACCTCGCGCTGATGGGTGGGTTCGCGGAGTACGCACTCGCCCCGGAATCCGCGCTGGTCCACAAGCCGGCCCAGCTCACGTTCGCCGAGGCGTCCACCATCCCCCAGGCCGGCGCGATCGCCCGGCAGGGCACGGAAAAAGCTGTGGTGGGCAGCCGGGTGCTTGATCAACGGCGCCGGTGGAGGGTCCGGATCCTTCGCCATCCAGCTGGCCAAGCGGCTCGGTGCTCACGTCACGGGTGTCGACAACACCGCCAAGCAGGACTTCATGCGGTCGGTGGGTGCGGACGACGTGATCGACTACAGCCGGGACGACTTCACCAGGACGACACCGCCGTACGACCTGATCCTGGACCTGGTCGCGCATCGGTCGGTGTTCGCCTACCGGCGCGCGCTCGCACCCGGCGGCACGTATCGGTGCGTCGGGGGTCCGGTGCGCGCGCTGCTGCGCGTGCTCACCGTCGGATCGCTGGTTGGGCTGCTTACCGGTCGCTCGATCGGGGTGCTGGTCGTCAAGCAGGGGCCGGCCAACTTCGAGCCGGTTGCCGATCTCTGCGTCGCCGGGGAGGTAGCGATCCACATCGACCGCACCTTCAGCCTCGAGGAAGTTCCCGCCGCCCTTGCGCACGTCGGTGAGGGACGCGCTCTCGGCAAGGTTGTCGTCTGCCCCTGACGCGGTCTAAACCGGAGTGGCCGCTCCGAACCAGTCTGCAAGCGCCAGAGGCAGCTCAGGATCCGTGAGGTCGCCTGTCCAGGCGACATAGCCGTCGGGTCGGATCACCACCGCCGGGGGTGCAGCGACCTCGCCCAGGACCGGGAGCTCCCAGACGCCGTCGTGCCTGGCGTCGACCCACCGGACTCGACTCGCCCACGGCGAGATGTCGAAGCCGCCGGGCTCACCGAGGTTGAGGAGCACGGGCCGAGCGTCGTGCAGGAGGGTGTAGACGCGCGTGGGACCGTCCGCGGTCTGCAGGTCGAGGTCGGGCATGCGACGCCCGAGCAGCGGGTGTCCTTCTCCGAGGTCGTAGTGGATGTCGAGACCGGAGATCATCCCGACGATGCTCTTGCGCGGCTCGTCCATGCCCAGCTGTTCGAGCACGGTGTCGCGGAGGGCCTGGCTGCGCTCGTCGGTGCGGCTGAGCGCGACCTGCGCCATGGTGTTGTGCAACACCCGGGCACCGACCGGATGGCGCTCGGCGTGGTAGGTGCCCAGGAGGCTCTCGGGTGATGTCTTGTTGACCACCTGGGCCAGCTTCCATCCCAGGTTCACGGCATCCTGCACGCCCGTGTTGAGACCCTGGCCACCCTGCGGGCCATGCACGTGCGCGGCGTCGCCTGCGAGCAGCACGCGTCCCTTGCGATAGGACGCCGCCTGCCTGGTCATGTCGGTGAACCGGGAGATCCACGTGGGGCTGTGCACCCCGTAGTCCGTCCCGTAGGCGGTGACGAGCACCTCGCTGAGGTACTGCAGGGTGGGCTCGCTGGCGTGTTCGACGTGTTGCTCGAGCAGTACGACGCGGTAAGGGCCGCCACCCTGCTCCCGGTTGACGGGACCGACGCCACCACCCTCGGGGCGCATGCCGACTTCCGGCTCCTCGGCCATCTCGACCTCGGCGATCAGGAAGCTGAGCGTCGGGTCCCACCCTGGGAAGTCGATGCCGGCTGCCTTGCGGATCACGCTGCGTCCTCCGTCGCACCCGACGAGGTACTCCGCCCGGAGCGACACGCCGCTGGACAGCGCGACATCGACGCCGGTGTCGTCCTGCGTGAAGCCCACCACCTCGCTGCCGCGAAGGATCGGAACGCCGAGCTCTTCGACCCAGCCCGCCAAGATGCGCTCGATGTGGCTCTGCCACAGCCCGAGGATGTAGTTGTGGCGGGTGGGGAAGTCGCTGATGTCCAAGAAGGTCCCGGCATAGCCAACGAATGGATGGTCCTGTCCCGCCGAGAGGAACCGTTGCGCGATGCCACGCTGATCAAGCACCTCGATGGTGCGGGAGTGAAGCCCGCCGGCGCGCGACCCGTCGACCTCCTGACTGTCGCGTCGTTCGACGAGGACGACGTCGATCCGCGCCAACGTCAGCTCGCCCGCCAACATCAGCCCGGTCGGGCCGCCTCCTGCGACCACCACCGCATGGTCGGTCATCGCCGCTCCTGGCTTCTAGGTCCTGGTCGTGAATCCGGTTCCGCTGACCAATCATCGTCAACACGTTCGGCTCCCTTGCGGCAAGCCCCCTCCCGGATCCGATCAGGAATCGAGAAGCACCACGGTGTCGTCGCGCCTAGCCTTTCTGCGAAAGGCGGCACCAGGCCGTGCCCTCGAGCGTCGGAAGGAACCCGAGAATGCCCGCGAAGAGTGCCAAGAACGCATCCGATGGCTTCAGCGCCGAAGAGCGCGCCGCGATGAAGGAGCGCGCCGCCGAGCTGCGTGCTGAGGGCAAGAAGGGCGACAAGAAGGCGGCCGGTTTGCAGGCTGTCCTGGACAGGATCGCGGAGATGGCACCGGAGGATCGTGCGCTCGCTGAACGAGTGCACGTGACGGTGACCACGACGGTCCCTGACTTGTTGCCGAAGACCTGGTACGGAATGCCCGCCTACACGAACGCGGACGGCAAGATCGTCGTCTTCTTCCAGGACGCGGGCAAGTTCAGCTACCGGTACTCGACCCTCGGCTTCCAGGACGCGGCGAACCTCGACGACGGTGACCTGTGGCCGGTGGCCTACGCGCTCAAGAAGTGGAGCCCGGCAGTGGAGAAGAGGGTTGCCGCGTTGGTGAAGGCGGCGGCCTCCTGACCACTTCGAAGCCGGTACGGGCCAGTATCGCCGGCATCGCCTGCACCCGGGTGAGGTTGTACTCGTGCCACTGAGGAGCCAGCTCGTCCCACGGGACCAGCTGCGGTGTCACCTTCTCGCGAGCGTTGCGTACGGTGCCGTACCGCCAACCGTCCGAGCCGCGCCGGGCACGCCACCGGTTGTGGTCGCGCTCCGCGAGCCGCCTCGTCTCCTCCGGCGTGAATGTCACGGTCGGCGCGCCCCAGTGGCGCAGCGGCAGCAGCTCGAAGCCGTTCTCCTCGAGCGCGTCGATCAGCCCGTCGGCCGCCTCCCGGGCGGCCTCTCGCTCATCGTCCGTGAGTCCTGACCACGCCGGATCCTCCACGCCCCGCGCCGCGGCACGGACGAGGTGGTCCTCGTAGAGCGCCCGCGCGAGCTCCTCGCGGACGCCGCCGTCCATCAGGGCCGGCGAGCAGGTCCGGTCGAGCAGCGGGAAGAGCCGCAGGCCGGGGAAACGTGGGTCCCCGTCCTCGTCGTCCATGCTGACCGACGCGCCGAGGCCCGCCTCCCCGCGCGTGCGGACCACCACCGGGACGGTGGGGTCGTCGATCGTGCGATGCAGGAACAGCGCGGTGGCCAGCGCCGTGGACTCGTCGTCCATCACGACAGCGACCAGGCTCGGCCGGATCTCCGCCAGGCGCTTCGTGAACTCCGCCAGCCCGTCCCGGGTCGGCGCCTCGACGTCGAAGGTGAGCAGGCGCGCAGCGACGGCTTCGACCAGGCCGGGGTGCTGCATCTCGAGCGTCTGCATGCGGCTGGACGCCTCCATGTCGACCAGGGTTGCGGTCAGCGGTCCGTCGCCGATCTCCGCCCACTGCTGGGCGGCCACCAGCAGCACTGCCCGGCCGAGCTGACCCAGCCCGACAATGACCAGGTGCGGTTTCGTGCCCGGCTCCAGGACGAGGTGTTCCGCGACGAGCGCACGGGCGCCGCGCTGTTGCATGTTGAAGAACTCGATGCGCACCGTGTCGTCGCCGCCAAGGCCGGAGCCGTGCAGGTACTGGGTCAGCTCCGCGTCCTCGAGGTGCACCGAACACCGGAGGTCGACGGTCCGTCGCTGGCGGGGCACCCGTCGTGCTGCTGCGGCGATCGCGACGTTGGTCGCGTCGCTGCTGCACAGCGCGACGATGCTCGACGCGCGGTCGAGGCGAACGGCCCGGAGAACCGCCGGGTCCGCGGGGTCGCCGGCGAAGGCCGGGATGTCGTGCGCTCGAAGAGCGGCGATGCCGGAGCCGTGCGCGTTCTGGTCGACACCGACGACCGGGCGACCGTCCTGGGCCAGCGACAGAGCCAGCCTGGTGCCCGCGGGGCCCAGGCCGCACACGACGGTGTGCCCACGGAAGGCGCTCAGCCGATAGCGCTCGAACTGCTCACGAAACACGACGGACGCAGCTTGGAACAACGTCCCCATCGTCATGAGAGGTGCTGCGAAGCGGGCGACCTCGAGGCGCCAGTTCAGGTCCCCGCCGCTGCCCCCGTACGAGAGCACGGCGAGCTGCAGGGTGAGGTACAGGTTGTCGAGGAACGTGCGGTCGACGACCCCCGCATTCGACTGCGCCAAGAACCCGGTGAAGCCCAGGACGATGAGCACCACCCACCCGACCGCGAGGATGTACCACCGGCGGCGCTCGTCCGACAAGAAGCCCACTCGCACAGTATGGAGCCGACGTGGACGTATTCACCTGCACTCACGGCGGCAGGACGCGCTCGATCGCGCGCACGGTGGGAGTCCGTCGCGCCGGATGCCATACCTCGCGATCGGCAAGGGGCCACGCATAGATCGGGCTTCCGTCACGGATGAACTCGAGAAGTGCCGGTGCCTCGAGCATCCCGGCTGACCACTCGTACAACTCCTGAAGCCGCGGCCCGATGAGGCCGTAATCGAGCACCTGACCGACGTTGCGCTCGGCAGCGACGTACGCCGCGACCTCCCCCTCGAGGGGATACCGGTCGGGCAGGACCCGCGACAGGGAGAGGAAGATCCCGGTGACGCAGAGTCGGGGATCGCCGAGAACTGGACCGAGAGGTGCGAGGCGACCCAGCGCCAGCCGCGGCGCCGCGACGAGAGCGTGCGCGTAGAGGACGCGCAACAACACAACATTGAGGAAGAAGCGCTCCGCACGACTCTCGCCGTCGGCCAGATCACGGTGGTCGATGTAGGCCGAGACGATGCTCGCGTTGTGTGCTCGGTACCAGGTGCCTGCGGTCGGATGAGCGACGAAGGACATCCACATCTCCGCCGTTTGCGACGATGCCGTCCCTCTCAATCCACCGCTGCGGGCGACAACCTCGCAGCCGTCGCACAGCAGCCGCTCGTTGACTGCACGCCACCACGGACTGCCCGGCTGGGAGGCGTCCAGCGGCACGAGCACGCCACGGTCGAGTTGCCAACGCATGAACGACAGTGCCGCGCGACGAAATGGCAGGTGCCGAGGTGCTCGACCGACGGGGCCGCCATAGGTCCTCGCGGCCAGTGCAAGACGGGCCGGGGGATCGTCACGGACGGCTTCGACCTGACTCAGCGCCCATGCCGTAGCGGACGACCCGGGGTTCATGCTCCTATCGTCGGACGAGCGCGCTCGGCCCGTCCACCGGGGCTCGGCGTGCGCCTCTCCAGTAACCTCACCGCCGTGGACAGCACATCAACCCCGCATTCGGTCGACGGGCGCCTCTTCGGAAATATGGCGTCGGTGACTGGCCAGAGCCGCTGACCTCTGCATGACTGCGCCCTTCACGTTCCTCGCCGACGCGTTCGACGTGTCGAGCGCTCGCGAGCTCGGCGAGCGGGCGCGTGCCGCGGAGGACCTCGGCGTCACCACGTTCGTGCTGCCGGACCATCTGCTTGCCCAGCCGGCGCCGGTGCCCTATCTGGCCACCGTCGCCGCACTCACCGAGCGCATCCGGATCAGCGCCTTCGTGCACAACAACGACCTCCGCCATCCCGCGGTGCTCGCACAGGAGCTGGCCACGCTCGACATCCTGTCCGAGGGCCGTCTTGATGTGGCGATCGGGGCGGGATGGAACGAGTCCGAGTACGCCGCCATCGGCCTGGCGTTCGACCCGACCCGGGTCCGGCAGGCGCGGCTGACCGAAGCGGTGACTGTCATCAAGGGCTGCTTCGGCGCCGGCCCGTTCTCGTTTGCCGGCGAGCACTACACGATCACCGATTACGACGCCCAGCCCAAGCCGGTGCAGCAGCCGCACCCGCCGTTCTTCATCGGTGGCGGCGGCCGGGCCACCCTGGAGCTGGCCGCGCGCGAGGCGCAGACCATCGGCTTGGCGCCGCGGATCCTGCGCGGCGGCCGCTCCGACCCCCGGTCGTTCACCTGGGCGGCAACCGAGGAGAAGATCGGCTGGGTCCGGGAGGCGGCCGGTGAGCGGTTCGACGCGCTGACGTTCAACGTCTACCCGTCCTTCTGGCCCGTCACGGTCACCGACGACCTGGAGGGTGAGGCCGAAAAGGTCGTCGCCACAATGAGGGAGCGCGGCGGGACGGAGCTCACCGTGCAAGAGGTCATCGACTCGCCGCACATCTTCATCGGGTCCCACGACCGCTTCGTTGAGAAGTTCACCGAGCTGCGCGACCGCCTCGGCATCTCGTCGTTCCTCATCGGCGACCTCGACCAGCTCGGCCCAGTCGTGGAGCAGCTCGCCGGGAGCTGACGACGCAGAATGCCGTCTGGGTAGACAGTTCGTGAACAGTCGGTGAAGCAACTTCGAGATTTCGGATCAGCGGACGAGACTGCTTTGCGCCCGCCACTCGAGACCGCGAAGGATCACCCCATGGACCTGCAGCATCCCGCCGCAGCCGACCTGGCCCGCATCCCGCTGTTCGCCGGTCTTCCCGCCGAAGCCCGCGAAGTCCTCGGCGACCGGTTCGAGATTCAAGACTTCGACACGGGGCAGCGACTCGTCACGGAAGGGCGTTCCGGCTACGCCTTCTACATCCTGGACCGCGGTCACGCCTCCGTCTCGCACGATGGTCACGAGATCCGGAAGCTGGATCCCGGCGACTTCTTCGGTGAGATCGCGATCATTGGTGACGGACGGCGGACGGCGACCGTGACGGCGACCGAACCGGGCACAATGTGGACGTTGTTCGGGACTTCCTTCCGCGAGCTCCAAGCCGACCGACCCGACGTCGCCACCGCGCTGCAGGACGCCATGACCGAAAAGCTCGCGGCCGACCGGGACAACGCGTCCCTTCGCGCAGCCGACGCCGACTGACTCACTCACTTCCTCACGCCGACTCTGGCGAACCCTCGGCCTACGCGTCACGGCGGCGCATCCAGTAGGCCGCGAGTGCGAGGACCACGGCTGGGTACGCAAGGAACACGCCGAGCCCCGTCCATGGCGACAACGACATGGGATCCCGCATGACCGCAGTCACCGCAACGCCGGCTGGTGACGGAAGGTATCTCGTGATCTCGTCCGACCAAGCGCCGGGCAGGGCGGTCCTCAAGCTCCTGCGTACGTAAGCACACTCGCGCCGCTAGGCTGCCACGCCATCGACTCTGATCAAGACGCCCACGGCCGTACGCGCCGCGCCATAGTTGCCCAAAGGCCCGTTCCATGACGAAACCGACAATCCTGACCGTCGACGACGACCCGCAGGTCTCGCAGGCGATCAGCCATGACCTCCGGGTCCAGTACGGCTCCGACTACAGCGTCCTGTCGGCGACATCGGGTGCTCAGGCGCTCGCCATGCTCGCCGAGCTGGTGCTGCGGAACCGACCCGTCGCACTGATTGCCACCGACCAGCGGATGCCCGAGATGACGGGCATCGAGATGCTCGGCCACGCGCGGAGCACGGCGCTGGACGCCAAGTTCCTGTTGCTCACCGCATACGCCGACACCGACGTCGCGATCAGCGCGATCAACGACATCGGCCTCGACTACTACCTGCTCAAGCCGTGGGACCCGCCGGCCGAGCGGCTCTACCCCGTCATCGACGACCTGTTGGGCGACTGGGCGCAGGCCCGCCAGCAGGACAGCGGAGACGTGCGGGTGGTGGGACACCGCTGGTCGGAGGGCAGCCACGAGGTCAAGACCTTCCTCGCGCGCAACTACGTGCCCTACCGGTGGCTCGACGTCGACAAGGACGAGGAGGCCCAACGGATTCAGAGGTTGGCGCAGGCCGAGCTCGACGACCTCCCCCTCGTGCTCGTGCCCGACCGCGAGGTGCTGCGGTCACCGTCGACCCTCGAACTCGCGGGCGCACTCGGCCTGCGGACCCGCGCCGAGCAACCGCTCTACGACCTGTGCATCGTCGGCAGCGGTCCGGCCGGGCTGGCGGCCGCTGTGTACGGCGCATCCGAGGGCCTGCGGACCGTCGTGGTCGAACGCGAAGCACCCGGTGGACAGGCCGGTCAGAGCGCCTCGATCGAGAACTACCTCGGGTTCCCGAAGGGGTTGTCCGGCGCCGACCTCACCCACCGTGCGGTTGCGCAGGCAGCGAGGTTCGGGGCCGAGATGGTGCTCGCCCGCGACGTCACCGGGTTCGAGATGCGCGGTCCGGTGCGCGCAGTGCGCCTGGACGACGCCGGCGAACTGGAGGCGCGGGCGCTGCTCGTGGCGACGGGGGTGTCGTACCGACGACTCGAGGCACCCGGGCTCGAGGCTCTGACCGGTCGTGGCGTGTACTACGGCGCGAGCGCGAGCGAAGCGATCCAGTGCCAGGGCGACGAGGTGTACGTCGTCGGGGCTGCGAACTCTGCCGGCCAGGCAGCGCTGAACCTGGCTCGCTATGCGAAACGGGTGGCACTGCTCGTGCGCGGCGGCGCGCTCGAGGACACCATGTCGCTCTATCTCGTTGCGCGGATCCGTGCCGCGCAGAACATCGACGTGCGGCTGCGCAGCGAGGTCGTGGCGGCTCGCGGCGACGGCCACCTCGAGGCGCTCACGGTGGCTGACCGCGACACGGGCGCCGAAGAGGAGCTGCTCACCAGCTGGCTGTTCGTCTTCATAGGTGCATCGCCGCGCACCGAGTGGCTGGGTTCTGCGGTCGTCCGCGACGAGAAGGGGTTCGTCATCACCGGGCAGGACCTCCTCACGTCCCCCCAGGCGCAGTCATGGACCCTGAGCCGTGCGCCCTTCGCGCTGGAGACCAGCGTGCCCGGCGTGTTCGCGGCAGGCGACGTACGGCTGGACTCGATGAAGCGCGTGGCATCGGCCGTCGGCGAGGGCGCCATGTCGGTCTATCTCGTGCACCGCTATCTGGCGACGATGTGATGCACCTCGACGACCTGCGCCCGCTCGAGCTCTTCGACGGGCTCGCCGACAAGGAGCTGCTCGCGCTGATCGAGCTGGGCGCCGACGTGCAGTTCGCGCCCGGCGAGGAGCTGTTCCGGGAAGGCGCTCCCGCCGAGTTCTGGTGGGTCCTCGTGGAGGGCAAGGTCGACCTGGTCCGTCACGTCGGCCGCGAGGAGACGGTGCTCGGTGCGATGGACGTGCCCGGCCGGTGGGCCGGAGGGTTCCGTGCCTGGGACGACAACGGCGTCTATCTCGCGACGGGCCGGGCGGCCGTCGCCGGCCGAGTGCTCAAGGTGCCGGCGCAGTCCTTGAGGGACTGGTCGAGCGCCTGGTTCCCGTTCGGGGCACATCTCATCGAGGGACTGTTCCGGACCGCGCGCAACTTCGAGGCGATGACACGGCAGCGGGAGGCCCTGGTCGCCCTCGGCACTCTTGCGGCGGGGCTGGCGCACGAGATCAACAACCCGGCCGCAGCGGCGACCCGCGCGGTCGACGCGCTCGGGAACGCCTGGGAGGTGCTGCTGTCCGCCCTCGGCCGGCTCGCGGAAGGATCGATCTCCGCTGACCAGTTCCTCGCGCTCGACACGCTTCGGCGCGAGATCGAGCCGCCACCGATCAGCACAGATCCCATGGCCAACGCGGATCGCGAGGATGCCGTGTCGACCTGGCTGGCTCGCCACGACATTGAGAAGGACTGGCTGATAGCCGCACCGCTCGCGCGGGCAGGCGTCGACGTCGCGTGGTGCGAACGCGCAGCCGCGGTGCTCGACGGCGCTGCGCTCGAGCCGGGACTGGAATGGGTGGCGAGCACCGTGTCGGCGCAAACGCTGCTCGCCGAGGTGAAGGAGTCGACCCGGCGCATCTCCGAGCTCGTCGGGGCGGTGAAGTCCTACTCACAGCTCGACCGGGCGTCGATGCAGGAGACAGACGTGGCGGAAGGGCTCGAGAGCACCCTCGTCATGCTGGCGCACCGGATCCCGGAGGGAGTCACCGTCGTACGCGACTATGGCACCGACGTCCCCCGGATAGACGCCGCCGCCGGCGAGCTCAACCAGGTGTGGACGAACCTCATCGACAACGCCGTCGACGCGATGGACGGTGCCGGCACGCTTCGGGTGTCGACCCGCGCCGACGACGACGCCGTGATCGTGGAGATCGGTGACACGGGCGCCGGCATGACCCGCGACGTCCAGCACCATGCGTTCGAGCCCTTCTTCACCACCAAGGGCGTGGGAAAAGGCACCGGCCTCGGTCTCGACATCTCCCGTCGCATCGTCGTCGACCGGCACCGGGGTGAGATCACCATCGACGCGCAGCACGGCGAGACCGTGCTGCGCGTCCGGCTTCCGCGGCGCCCCTAGCGAAGAGTCTCAGCTCTGCGGCTGACGCCAGATCGCGACCGCGAGACTGAGCGCCCACAGGATTGCCACCGGTGTCGCGAGTCCCCCGTACTGGGCGATCACTGCGGCGAGGATGACCACACCGCACACCAGTCCGACGTAGGCGACCCACCGACCGAGTGCGTCGGTGCGCAGCACCACGATCGGACACGGCAAGAATGCTCAGCCCCAAGACGCACATGCCGGCCTGGCCCAGCAGCGTGTAGTTGAACGCCGTGGCAAAGCGGAGCACGTCGGTGCCGGGCAGCGGTTCGTCCATGACATCCACGAGATGACTGATCACTGCACGGGCGGCGCCCGTCACCAGCCAGAGGGCGGTGACCGCAGCTGCCATTGACCGGGCGAACGCCCGCCACTGAGGTGCCTTCACGGTGGCGCCCAGGCTGCAGATGTAGTTCATGACCACGGCGAACAGGACCGCGGCACAGGTGGCTGAGATGCCGGAGACGAGCCCTGACATGCGATTGCCCGACTGCTGCCACCACTGCAGCAGCGCCGCATCGGTCGCGTCGTGCGGCACGTCGACGGCCGCCACCGTCATGAACAGAGCGACCGCGAAGAGCGCGGATGCGACGGCGCCGACCTGGCGCGCCGCCGTCGAGGGCGTCAGCTGTACGGCGGGTGCGGGTGCGGCTTTTGTGATGGACATCGTGTGCACTCCTTGTGGTTGGAAGGCCTTGTCGTCCAGCGTCTGCCTCCGCGGGTGCGCCGGCGACGGAGTGGGCACCCGTCTTCGAATCAGGGCTGACCCTGAGTGCCGGAGGGCTCATCCCTGTCACGATGACCAGATGGGCCCAACCGCGCGAGTGCTGGCTCGAGCACTGACGTGGTCGCTGACCCCTGTTCTTCTCGCCGCTGCCTTCGTCGTGTGGTTGGAGATGCCTGACGCCGCGGACCCCCTTGTCGCGCCGGCGGACGTGCCGTTCGTCGTAGCGACCCTCTCGTGCTGGCTGGTCGGCGTCGTGCTGACCGGGCGGGCGTTCGAGCAGCCGGCGGGCTGGGCGTTCCTCGGGCTGGGAACCGCGCTCGCCTGGAGCGGCCTCACCGATGCATATGCCGACCTGGCGCTCACGTGGCGACCGGACGCGCCAGCCGGACTTCTCGCCGCGACGCTGAGTGACACGAGCTTCGTCTGGTGGTTCGTGTTCCTGGCGCTCGTCCTTCAGTTCACGCCTCCGTCGCGGTCGACTTCGCGGTTCCAGCGCAGGCTGCCGATGTTGACTGTTGCGGCGGGACTGGTTTTCCAGGTCACGGCGCTGCTGAGGTCGACGCACCTCGATCCCCCGCACGAAGACCTGGTCAGTCCCTGGGCTGTCGAGCCGTTGAGCGGCCTCATGGCCACGGCGGCCGCTGCGGCCATCATCCTGGTCGCCCTCTGTCTCATCGCGTCCGCGGTCGAGCTCGTCCGGGTGTGGCGCCGCGCGGAGGGACAGTCGCGGCAACAGCTGTTGTGGTTGGTCGCCGGCGCGCTTCCTGTTCCCCTGTGCGTCGTTGCCTCCTTCGCCGTGTCCTACGGCGGACACACCGAGGTCGCGGGATGGCTGATGAGTGCGGCAATCGTCACGATCGCGGTCGGTGCCGCCCTTTCAGTGCTTCGCTATCGCCTCTACGACGTCGAACGCGTCGTGACCGACTCGGCCGCTTACGCCATCGCGTCGGTCGCCGTGATCGTCAGCTTCGTCATCGTGCTCGTGGTCGTCAGCCGCACGACGACGATCGATTCCAGTTCGCAGCTGCCGACCATCCTCGCGACGCTCGCGGGCGCCGCCACTGCTCGGGTCTCCTACGTCTGGGGACGCAAGGCAGTCGAGCGGCGCATCAACAGGGAACGGTTCGACGCGGTCGAGACGGTCCGATCGGGACTCGCCACTGCGACGCCTGACCTCGACGTACTCCTCACGGCTGCTCTGCACGATCCCCGCGCGCGCATCCTCTACCCCATCGACGGCGGCAACTGGGTCACATCGGACGGGCGGGAGGTCTCGCCCGGTGGGGAGGTGGTCGACGTACGGCGACGCGGCACTGTGACCGCGAAGATCGAGTTCGATGCCCAGCAGAACGACCGCACCGTGATCGAGGCCGTGGCAAACGAGGCCGCAGCCGAGATCGACAACGTCGCGTTGCGCGCCGAGCTGGCCCGACAGCTGGAGCTGATCAGCGAGTCCAGGTCCAGACTCGCCACAGCACACCTCGAGGAACGCAGACGCATCGAGCGTGATCTCCACGACGGCGCGCAGCAGCGATTGCTGGCGATCGCCCTTCAGCTCCAGTCGGCCAAGGTCAACGGGCAGACGAACGTCCTGCGTGACGAGGTCAGCCGGGCCGTTGCCGAACTCGGCATCACCGTCCAGGAACTGCGCGACCTGGCCGGCGGCCTGCAACCCGCCGCACTTGCCGGCGGTGGTCTGCTCGCCGCTGTGGTCGACCTGGCCATTCGCATCCCGCTGAACATCACGTACGACGTCGTGGACCAGCGCTTTGCTCCGAGCATCGAGGGTGCGGCTTGGTTCGTCATCGCGGAGGCGACGACCAATGCGGTCAAGCACGCCTCCGTCGATGACGTGTCGATCACGGTCAAGGTCGAGCACGCCTCCCTTCGAGTCGTTGTCGCCGACGTTGGAGTCGGCCACGCCTGCCCGCAGGGCAGAGGGCTCCAAGGTCTGGCAGACCGGGTCTCGGCGCTGCGCGGATCCCTCCGGGTGACCGAGAACCAACCGCACGGCACGATCATCGAAGCCGAGCTGCCATGCGTGTCGTGATCGCCGACGACTCAGCGCTGCTGCGCGAAGGCCTGTCCAGGCTGCTGGTCGAGTCCGGCGTAGAAGTCTGCGCGACCGTTGCCGACGCGTCGGGGCTCGCTGACGCCGTCACGGCCCATCGCCCCGACGTCGCCATCGTCGACATCCGGATGCCGCCGACCTTCACCCACGAAGGTGCCATCGCTGCTGTCGCGCTCCGGTCGACCTATCCCGACCTCGGCATCCTGCTTCTCTCACAAGCGATCGAGACGCACTTCGCCGCCAAGCTCCTGGAGCGGCACGCCGCCCACTTCGGATATCTGTTGAAAGACCGCGTCGTCGACGTGTCGGTGCTGACGCAGGCGCTGGAGACCATCGCAGCGGGCGGCACCGTGCTGGATCCCGACATCGTGCGAAGCCTGATGCAGACCCATGCCCGCCGCAGCCCGGTGGCCGCGCTGTCCGACCGGGAGCGGGACGTACTCGCGCTGATGGCAGAGGGGATGTCCAACTCGGCGATCGCCGAGCGGCTGGTCGTCTCGATCAAGACCGTCGAAAGTCACATCGCCAACATCTTCAGCAAGCTCGGGCTGCACGACGAACCAGGTGGGCACCGCCGGGTCCTGGCCGTCCTCGCGGCGCTGCGCCACGGAGGCGGCAACGCGTAGTCGCGCCCCGCGTCCTGATCAGGACGTCGCGGGCTCGCTCACTGACCGGTGCGGCCGTCGATGCACTCGCGCAACAGGTCGGCGTGACCGAGGTGGCGTGCGTACTCCTCGACGAGGTGCACCAGGATGTCGCGCACCTCGATGTCGTCTCCGTGGACGGGTACGGTCGCGTCGAACGGTGTGCCCTCCCCCAGCCAGGCGTCCGCGTCCCTGACCTCCCGCCGCCAGGCTGTCCACGCCTCCTCGACCACTGCGGGGTCGGCGACCGCACCGTTGAAGTCGAGGTCCCGGTCCTCGTCGGTTACGTAGAGCCTCGGGAGGTCGGGCTGCTCCTGCAGCACGCGGCGGAACCAGCTGTGCTCGACCCCGGCCAGGTGCCGGAGCAGGCCGAGCAGCGACATGGTCGAGGGCGGGACCGACCTGCGGGCCAACTGCTCAGCGTCGAGGCCCTGGCACTTGAGCTCGAACGCGAGTCGGTAGTTGCGCAGATAGGTGAGCACGGTGTCCCGCTCCCCCCTCGTCACGGAGTAGTCGCGCGGGTCCTGGTCGGAGGGCAGCCACATGTCGCTCATGCACCCACCCGACCAGACGGCGGGTCGCGGGGCAAATGGAAATCGCAGGACACGACCTGTTCAGGATCCGAACTGCAGCTGCTGAACCAGTCGGCTGTAGCTGGGCAGGTGGTGTGCATCCTTGATGTCGACCACCTCAATGGCTAGGGCACCCTCGAGGTAGTCCAGCAGGTACAGGCGGGTCACCTGGCCCGGAATCACGTTGTGGTCGAGATAGCTCACGCCGAGGCCGGTGATCATCGGCTGCACCGGCAGGCCGTCGGAGTAGATGCAGGTCTTGGTCCAGCCGCGCGCGAGGCGAAGGTCGGCCACGAGTCCGGACAGGCCGCCCACCGACACGTGATGGAACCGCGGATGCCGGAAACCGGGCTGGTGGACCGCCCAGCTCCGGTAGCCGACCGGTGTGGCGACCGCGCCGGATGCAACCCCGTCCTCGCAACCGTTCGGTGGCGCGACGCTGCTGTAGATCCCGATGAAGTCACTGGTGCCGGCGTTGACCCCCGGCAGGTTTCCCTGCGGCGGAACGAGCAGGAAGTTGCCAGGGGTGTCCTCGTAGTTCTTCCATCCCGCCGGCACCGTGTACGTGATGGCCGGGTGGAACACACGGGTTTTGTACGTACCCGCCGCAAGGCTGCCGAGGCAGGCCTGCCCCTCAGGGTTCGGGCACGGAGTCCGGGTCGGCTCGGGGGTCGGCGTGCTGCCAGCCACGCCAGCCGAGGGCGAGCCACTCTTGGTCGACGGCGCGGGGGTCGCCGAACCGGAGGCGCCCGAGCAGCCCGCGACCAAAGGCGCCGTGATCGCGACGGCGCAGGCGATGCGTGCCACAAAGCTGACCTGCCTGATGCGCGACATTCGCATCCCCTCCTCGAGCGGCGCGCGGCATTACTCAGCCTCCTGTCGCACCAGGAGGCCTCAGCGGTTCCGTCCCCGGCTCGTCAATAGTGTCGACTTGCTGGTGCCTCTGGAGACGAATCCGCCGGGTTCGGTGTTGCCAGGGCGTCGGCCGGGTCGTGGGTGGCGGCCCAGCTGGCGAGGAACCGGAGGGCGTCGTCGTTGGGTGAGCCGCTTCGGCGCTGAAGGCGAGCAGGGCCAGGCCGGGGTCGGCGGGAAGTTCCATGACCTCGTAGGACAGGTGCAGATCACCGACGACGGGGTGGTGGATGTGCTTGAGCCCGGTGCGGTGCAGGCGCACGTCGTGGGCGGCCCAGCGGACGCAGAATTCGTCGCTGCGGGTGCACAGTTCGCCCACGAGGTCGGTCAGGGCCTTGTCGTACGGGTCGCGGCCGGCCTCGGTGCGCAGCATGGCCACGCTGTCGTCGGCGGCGCTGTTCCCAGTCGAGCCAGAAGTCGCGGGCGCGGGGGTTGAGGAAGTTGAAGCGGGCGTGGTTGGCCGGTCGGGTCGGGTCGGCGAACACGGGCGCGAACAGTGCCTGCGCGAGGGGGTTGGCGGCGACGACGTCGAGGCGGCCGTTGTTGGACGAAGCGCCGGGATCTCGGTCATCCCGTCGAGGATGCGCTGCCACGCTGGGCCGGACCTGCTGGGGCGAGGGCTGTGCGGCGGGCGCGACGTGCGGGGCCGGCGGCGCGGGCGAGGTCGACCAGGTGCGCCCGTTCGGCCTCGTCCAGCTGCAGCGCCCGGGCGCAGCGCGTCGAGCACGCTGTCGGAGACACCGCTGAGGTTGCCTCGCTCGAGCCGGGCGTAGTACTCGACGCTGACCCCGGCCAGGTCGGCGACCTCGCTGCGGCGCAGTCCCGGCACGCGCCGGTTGCGACCGTAGGTCGGCAGCCCGGCCTGCTCGGGGGTGATCTTGGCGCGGCGGGAGCTGAGGAAGGCCTTGACCTCGTCGCGGTTGTCCACCCCTTCAGGCTAGGCGGGACTCGCGGGACGAGGGGTGGGCTGTCAGTACACCTTCCAGCGGTGACTTCTCTCGCTGCCCGGCTCCGCGCCGGGTTCCATGGCCGGACACGGGCTTCGATTCGATGGAGGACGGCAAGACATGGCTCACAAGAAGGTATTTCTGGTCACCGGTGCGGTCGAGGCATGGGCGTGGACATCGCGCAGGCGGCCCTGGCGGCCGGGCACGCGGTCGTCGCCACCGGCCGCAACCCCGAGCGAGTCACGTCTGCGCTCGGCGCGCATCGACGACCTGCTGGTCGGTCAAGCTCGACGTCACCGAGCGTCGACGACGCCAAGGCCGCCGTGCAGGCTGCGGTCGACCGGTTCGGCCGCATCGACGTACTGGTCAACAACGCCGGCAACTTCTACGCCGGGTTCTTCGAGGAGATCAGCCCTGAGGACTTCCGGGCGCAGGTCGAGACCACGCTGTTCGGTCCGCTGAACGTCACTCGCGCGGTGCTGCCCGTCATGCGCGCCCAGCGCTCGGGTCTCGTCGTGGCGATCTCGTCGACCGCCGGCATCTCCGGGCAGGAGTTCGTCTCGGCCTACGCGGCGTCGAAGTTCGCCGTCGAGGGCTGGATCGAGTCACTCACCCCTGAGGTCGCACCGTTCGGCATCCGCACGATGCTGGTCGAGCCCGGCTTCTTCCGCACCGAGCTGCTGACGCCGGAGTCGACGACTACGCCGAGTCGTCGATCGACGACTACGCCGAGCGCACCGCGGCGACCGTCACCGCATGGAACGGCATGAACGGCCGGCAAGGAGGTGACCCCGCCAAGCTCGCCAAGGCGCTGGTGCAGCTCGCGGGCCAGGAGGAGCCGCCGCTGCGCTGGGTCGCCGGCGCCGACGCCGTCGCGGTCGTCGAGCAGAAGGCCACGGATCTGCAGGCTCAGGTCGGCGCCTATCGCGAACTGTCCAGCAACCTCGCCCACGACGACGCCTGACCACGTGCGGGACACTGTTCATCCCTAGCTCCGGAGTTGACGTGGATCGACTGCAGGACACGGCCGTCGGCGCGGTCACCGTCGTGGGCAGCGCCAACGCCGACCTGGTGCTGCCGGTCGCTCACCTGCCCTCCCCCGGCGAGACCGTCCTCGCCGATGGTCGTCGGATGAGCCCGGGTGGCAAGGGCCTCAACCAGGCGGTGGCCGTCGCGCGAGCCGGCTGCCGGACCCGATTCGTCGCAGCGCTCGGCGCCGATGCCGAGGGCGCATTGCTGCGCGAGGCACTCGCCGACGAGGACATCGATGTTGCCGTGCGGACAGCCGATGCGCCGACCGGCCTGGCCGTCGTGATGGTCGACGCCGCCGGCGAGAACTCGATCGTCGTCGTCCCTGGCGCCAATGCCGAGCTGCGCGACCTGACCACCGGAGAGCTGACGGCCATCACCGACTCCACTGTGCTGCTGATGCAGCTCGAGATTCCGCTGCCCACCGTGACCGCAGCAGCTCGCGCCGCCAAGGACGCGGGATTGACCGTCGTGCTCAACGCCGCACCCGCCACCGCCCTGGACGACGAGCTGCTCAGCTGTGTGGACGTGCTCATCGTCAACGAGGGCGAGGCCCGCGCCTTGGTCGCGTCGGACACCTCGCTGGCAGGTGACGACACACGCGAGCTCGACGAACTCATCGACGCGCTGCTGGTCAGGGTGCCGACGGTCGTGGTCACGCTGGGCGCCGCCGGCGCCGTGCAGCGCGGCCGGGACGGCTCACGACACAGCGAGCCCGGACGTCGCGTCACCGTGGTCGACACGACGGGCGCGGGAGACACGTTCGCCGGCTACCTGGCGGCTTCGCTGGCTGCTCACTCCGCGCTGCCCGACGCGATGCGGCGAGCAACGGCTGCAGCAGCCCTGTGCGTGCAGCGACCTGGCGCCGTACCCGCCGTGCCGCGCCACGACGAGGTCGATGCCCTGCTGCTCAACCCTCGCGGGTCGCGTACGGACTAATCAGCCACCCGGTCGAGGAACTCGCGCGAGCGCTGCACCACGAGCGCCGCCGCGTCCGCGTCGTACGACGGCAGCGAGCTGTCGGTGAACAGGTGCTTGTCGCCCGGGTAGACGAACAGCTCGGCGAGCCCGGGCCCGACCGTCTCGACCAGCTCGCGGGCGGCGTCGATGTCGCCCTCCAACCCGAAGAACGGGTCCTTGTCCATGCCGTGGATCTGCACCGGCACCCCGTCCGGCCACGGCCCGAAAGCCCAGTCGCCCGTGATCGGGATGCAGGCCTCGTAGAGCAGCGCGCCGCGCGCCCCAGGCCGGGTCTGGGCGAACTGCTGAGCCGTCGCCTCACCGAAGGAGAAGCCGGCATAGACCAGGCCCGCGGGCAGGTCGGCCACCGCCTGGTCAGCGCGCTTGCCGAGCACGTCGTCCCCGATGCTCCGGACGTAGGCCATGCCGTCGTCGATGGTCGCCGGTCGCTCACCGTCGAACAGGTCCGGCGTGTGCACGGTGTGCCCACCGGCGCGCAGCTCTTCGGCGAACGCGCGGATGCCGTCGGTGAGTCCCTGCACATGGTGGAACAACACGACTTCGGTCATCTCTACACTCCTGTCATCGGACGACGGTGGATCGAATGATCCAAGACCTTAGAGTGGTTCAGATCTGCCGGCTGACCGTCAGGGGCTGATCAACCCTCGCTGGATCGTGGCGAGGAGCAGGACGAGGGTCGCCTCGCGCATCTCGGGCGGCATTTCGCGCAGCGGTCCGTGCAGGTGCAGCATCGCGAACCCGTGCACTGCCGCCCAGCAGACCACGTCGGCACCCTCACGGCGCGCCGCAGTCAACACACCGGCGTCGACGAGCTCGTCGAGCACGCGGCCGAGCACGCCATAGGGCCCCGTCGTCTCGGGACCGGACGCCCGGACCGGGTGGGCTTCCTGCGTGGCGAAGGCGACGTCGAACAGGCCGGGCTCGGCCAGCGCGAAGTAGACGTAGGCCCGGCCGACCTCGCCCAGCCGGCGGCGCGCCCTCAGCTCCGGTTTCTTCGACGTCACAGTGGCGATGCGCTGCTCCATCGCCTGCTCGAGCTGGTCCATGGCCACCGACGCGACCTCGGAAAGCAGCTCCTCGCGGTCGGCGAAGTGCCGGTAGGCCGCGTTGTGCGACACCCCCGTCTGCCGGGCCACCTCGCGCAGCACGACGCCATCCGGCCCGCTGACCCGAGCGAGTTCGACAGCAGCCTCCACCAGAGCTGGTCGGAGGTTGCCGTGATGGTAGGTGCTCACGAATCCCATCGTAGCGCGATGTTGACAGCGGCAACATTCTGCCGTCTACTTAATGTTGTCAGTGTCCACTTCTCGCGAGGTGATCCCGTGAAAAGCAAGCTCGCCATCCTGTTCGCCGTCTGTGCGGCCGTACTGGCCATCAACCTCGACACGACCATCGTCAACGTGGCGCTGCCGAGCATCTCCGAGGAGCTCGACGCCGGCACGCGCCAGCTGCAGTGGATCGTCGATGGCTACAACCTGGCCTTCGCGGCGCTCGTCCTGGCCGCGGGAAGCCTTTCGGACCGCTATGGACGCCGCCCGGCCCTGATCCTCGGCCTGGTCGGATTCGCCGCCGCCAGCGCCGCCGGCGCCCTGGTCACCTCCGCCGAGGCGCTCGTGCTCGCGCGGATCGCGATGGGCACGTTCGCCGCGCTGATCTTCCCCACCACCCTGTCGATCATCAGCAACACATTCCGCGACCGGAAGCAGCGGGCCGGTGCGCTCGGCCTCTGGGGCGCAGTCGTCGGCATCGGGGTGGCCGCCGGCCCGGTGACGGGCGGAGCGCTGCTCGAACACTTCTACTGGGGCAGCGTCTTCTGGGCACTCGTACCCCTCGCGCTGCTGGCCGCCCTGGCGGCCTACCTGGTCGTGCCCGAGTCACGCGACCCGCGGGTCCCCAGCCTGGACCTCGCCGGTCTCGCGCTGTCGATAGCGATGCTGGGCACGCTGACCTACACGATCATCGAAGGCCCCGGACACGGCTGGAGCTCCACAACGACTCTCGGCGGCTTCGCTCTCAGCGCGCTCCTGCTCCTGGCCTTCATCGGCGTCGAACGCCGAGTGGCTCACCCGATGCTGGACGTGTCGCTGTTCCGGGACCGCCGCTTCAGCGCAGCAAGCGGCGCGGTGACAGTCACGTTCTTCGCCCTGTTCGGATTCATCTTCCTGATCACTCAGTACTTCCAGTTCATCCGCGGCTACAGCACCCTCTCCACGGGTGCCCGCATCCTGCCCGTCGCGATCAGCATCGCCGCCGCCTCGGTGATCGGTGCCGCCCTCGCCCCACGCATCGGCACCAAGGCCGTCGTGACCACGGGACTCGTGTTCTTCGGCTCGGCGTTCCTCTGGATCTCGACCGTCAGCGTCGACGCCCCCTACGCCACCGTGATCGTGCCGCAGATGATCATGATGGGCATCGGCATGGGCCTGATCTCCACCCCGGCCACCGAGTCGATCCTGCTGGTGCTGCCGCCGGCCCGAGCCGGCGTCGGCTCGGCCGTGAACGACGCCACCCGTGAGCTGGGCGGCACCCTGGGGGTCGCCGTCGTCGGCTCCATCTTCTCGTCCGTCTACGCCGCGCACCTCGCCGACGGACTCTTCGGCCAACAGCCGGCAGGCGTCCTGACCCAGGCTCAGAACTCGGTTCAGGCAGCCCAGTCGGTCAGTGCCGGTTCCTCCCAGCTGACCGCGGCCGTGCAGAACGCATTCATGGCGGGGCTGAGCACGTCGGCCCTCGTCATCGGCTTGCTCTGCCTCACCGCGGCGGTCGCCGCCTTGGTGGCGCTGCCGGGGCGGCTCGCCCGCGACAACGACACCGACGTCGACACCGACGTCGATGTCGTCCCGATCGCGGCATGAAACCCGCCGCCACCTCGCGTGGCCTCAGCCGAGACGTCTGACCAATTGCCGGCGGTGCCACCACTGGTCGATCTCGACGAGCGGCACCATCCAGTCCCCCGGCCGGTCCGGGTGCGAGGTGGATGCCTGCAGCTCCCGGTCGGTCACCGCCTGGACGACCACGGCGAGTGGGAGACCGGCGTACTCGGCCGCCAATTGCAGGTCGACCCAGTTGTTCGCGGCCAGGGCTGTGAAGGGGGATAAGTCCATGACCTGTTGATCGACGCCGCTTGACCTGCGCTTGACCGCTAGATGGGTGATTCGATATCAACCGAACGGCGCGGGCACCTCGTACGAACGGTGTCCCGCAGCGCAAACGGCCGGGCGCGCACGCGCGTACGCCGGAGTGACACGTGGGTGCTGGCCACACGATCGCGGGGGTGGGCACCAGCTCTGGACCGGGTTGGCACCGGCAGTTGGTGGGCCAGCTCAATGGGGCGGTGGCCCGCCCTCGGCTTTCCTGAACGTACGCCGCCCATCTGGGTGGCGAACTACGTCCAGGAGCAAACACATGACACCCCTTGCCACCACCACCACCTTCACGCGCTCGGCCGCGCGAGCGGAGAACGTCAGCAAGTCCTATGGAGCCGGCGACGCCGCCGTCCATGCGCTCGACAACGTGAGCGTCGGCCTGGCCGCCGGTGAGTTCACTGCGATCATGGGGCCGTCCGGCTCAGGCAAATCGACGCTGCTGCACGTGCTCGCCGGCCTTGACCGACCGACGGCCGGCGAGATCTACGTGGGCGACACGGAGATCACCAAGCTCAAGGACAAGGCGCTGACCCTGCTGCGTCGAGACCAGATCGGGTTCATCTTCCAGTCGTTCAACCTGCTGCCGACGCTGACAGCAGCCGAGAACATCGTGCTGCCGATCCGCATCGCCGGGCGCAAGCCGGATGAGCTCTGGGTGAAGTCGATCGTCGAGACCGTCGGCCTGACAGAACGGTTGCACCACAAACCGTCGCAGCTCTCGGGAGGTCAGCAGCAGCGCGTTGCTGCCGCGCGGGCTCTCGCGAGTCGGCCGCAGATCGTCTTCGCTGACGAGCCGACCGGTGCCCTGGACTCACGCTCCGGCGCCGAGCTGCTCAGGTTCCTGCGCAACGCGGTCAAGGACCTCGGCCAGACCGTCGTCATGGTCACCCACGACCCGGTCGCGGCGAGCTATGCAGACCGTGTCCTGTTCCTCGCCGACGGCAAGATCGTCGACGAGATGGCCAACCCGACCGCCGACTCCGTGCTCGACTACATGAAGCACCTGGGGGCCTGACGTCATGTTCGCCGCCACCATCAGAGGGATGGTCACGCACAAGCTGCGACTCGCCCTCACCACATTGTCCATCGCGCTCGGCGTCGCGTTCGTCGCCGGCACGCTCATCCTCACCGACACCATGACGCTGGCGTTCGACCAGCTCTTCGGCAAGATCTCCAAGGGCACCGACGCCGTCGTACGCCAGGAGGCCGCGTACAAGTCGGCCGATGCCAGCCGCGGGCCCATCTCCGACAAGGTCCTCGACCAGGTCCGCAAGGTCGACGGCGTCCGCGCCGCCGAGGGCACCATCAGCGGCTATGCACTGATGCTCGACAAGGACGGCAAAGCCATCCACTCGGCTCCCAGCACTCCGACCATCGGCGCCAACCTGCCGAAGGACAAGGTGCTGAGCGGCGACATCGAGGTCCACTCGGGCCATGCCCCGGTCGGCCCGCGCGAGGTCGTGATCGACGCCAGCTCGGCGGAGAAGCACCACATCGCGCTGGGCTCCACGATCAAGGTCCTGTTCCACGGTCCGACGCAGAAGTTCACCGTCGTCGGCACCGCCACGTTCGGCGGGGAGAAGAGCTTCGGTGGCATGACCACCGCGTTCTTCGACACGAACACCGCGCAGAAGGTCCTCGGCACGCCGGGCACCTTCGAGGAGATCCACGTCAGCGCAGCCACAGGCGTCAGCCAGGCCGAACTGACGAAACGAATCAACGCTGTCATCCCCGATGACGCCGAGGCGTTGACCGGCAAGGCGGTCACCAAGGAGACCTCCGACGACATCAAGGAGGGTCTGAGCCTGATCAACAAGATGTTCCTCGTCTTCGCAGGCGTCGCCCTGTTCGTCGGCTCGTTCATCATCTGGAACACCTTCACGATGATCGTCAGCCAACGCTCGCGGGAGATCGCGCTGCTGCGTGCGGTCGGCGCCACACGCCGTCAGGTGATGCGCAACCTGCTGACCGAGGCCGTGCTGCTCGGCATCGGTGCGTCGTTCGTCGGCATCGGTCTCGGGGTCGGCGTCGCCAAGGGGCTCAGTGCCCTCATGAGCGCCGTCGGTTTCACCCTGCCGAGTGCGTCGATGCAGATCAAGCCGGGCACCATCTGGGCGTCGCTGCTGGTCGGCACGATCGTGACCGTCGTCGCGTCCCTCGTTCCGGCCCGCCGGGCGACCAAGGTTCTGCCGGTGGAAGCGCTCCGCGAGGCGACGCCAGGCTCACGCCCGCCGTCGAAGAAGCGGCTGGCGATCGGCACCCTGACGTTCCTCGGCGGAGTGGCCGCCATGCTCGGCGCGCTGTCCGGTGGGGCCAACGCAAAGCTCCTCATCATCGGTCTACCGGCAACACTCATCGGCGTCCTGACGCTGGCACCGGTCGCGGCCCGTCCGCTTGCCGCCGCCATCGGGTGGCCGCTGCGACTGCGGGGTGTGCAGGGCGACCTGGCGAGGCAGAACGCGATGCGCAACCCGCGTCGTACGGCTTCGACTGCAACGGCCCTGATGATCGGCCTGACCCTCGTCGTCAGCGTTGGTGTGTTCGCCGGATCCATGAAGACCTGGGTCGGTGACACGGTCGCTTCGTCAACGAAGGCCGACCTGTTCGTCTCGCGGGCCAGCGTCACCGGTGAGGGGTTCAGCGCCGATGTCGCGAAGGTCGTGGCGGGCGTGCCCGGAGTCAAGACCGTCTCCCCGATGAGCTATGGCGAGGCTCGCTTTGCCGGGGCCGGTAGCCCGTTCTCATCGGTCGACCCCAAGACGGTCGAGGACGTCGTCAAGCTCGACGTGTCCTCTGGCTCGGCCAAGGACCTCGGAGATGACGGGGTTCTCGTGTCCAAGACCGTGGCCACGGCACACGGCTGGAAGGTGGGCGACTCGGTCACGGCGGAGTTCGTGGCAACCGGCAAGCAGAGTTTCCACGTGGTCGGCATCTTCGACCGCGAGGACGGCTTCGTCGAGAGTCCCTACGTCATCAGCCTCGCTGCCCAGCAGGCGAACTCGGGACCGGTACTGCACAGCACCGGCCTCGTGCTGCTCGACGACGGTGTGGACGCAGGCGCGGAGCAGAAGCTCATTGCAAACGCCATCGAGGACCACCCGGACGCCAAGATCCTCACCGGGAAGGAGTTCCAGGAGGAGCGAGCGGGCCTGATCGACAAGCTGGTCATCTTCATCCTCGTGATGCTGGCTCTTGCCGTCATCATCGCCTTGCTCGGCATCGTGAACACGCTGGCGCTCTCGGTGTACGAACGCACTCGCGAGCTCGGCCTGCTCCGTGCGGTCGGCATGACGAGGGCCCAGGTTCGCGCGATGGTGCGCTGGGAGTCGGTGGTCATCTCGCTCATCGGCGCGCTGGCCGGCGCGGCGCTCGGTCTGGGTCTGGGAGTGGCGCTGTCGAAGGCGGCACTCGACCAGAGCATCGGTGAGATCCCGATCCCGTGGCCCAACCTGACGATGTACGTCGTCGCGGCTGCGGTCGCGGGCGTGCTCGCCGCCATCGGCCCGGCTCGCTCGGCCGCGAAGGTCGACGTTCTGAAGGCGGTGGTCACCGACTGACAAGTGGCCGGCACGTGACGACGAGGTCGGTCACCGAGGGGCATTCGCTCTCCTGGTGACCGGCCTCGTCGGCGGCGCGCTCGCGCGTACGCACTCATGCTTGGATGTTGACGCGACGGCGTGAGGAGGCAGGGATTGGCGTACGAGGTGGTGGTTTCCGCCCAGGCCGCGCACCCGACGATCGTGGTCGCGGCAACGACAACATGGCAGGAATTCCCGGGCTTGTGGAAAGGCATGTTGGACGAGGTCTGGGGTTTCGTCGCAGCTGCGGGGCTCGATCGCGGATGCCGGAACGTCATGCTGTATCTGGATGACGTGCCCAGTGTCGAGATCGGCGTCGAGTTGCTCGAGCCGTGTCAGCCGGTTGGCCGTGTGGTGGTGTCGACGCTTCCCGCGGGGCGGGCAGCGGGCACAGTGCATCCGCGGGCCGTATCAGGGCCTGGGCTCAGCCCACCGGGCGGTGATCGAGTTTTGTGCATCGCACGGCCTGGAAGCTCGCTGGTCCGCGCTGGGAGATGATACGGCCACGCACCGCGGAGGACCCTGCGAAGGCTGCGAGACCGACAGTTCTGGTCGACGTTCGGCGTCGGGCACCATCCTTGCCCTCCCGGTGAGATACACGGCAGCGGTGTTGCCGACGGTGGCGGTGCTGTCGAACACGACGGCGACGACGTCGGGTCGAGCGGCGAGGTTCTGGGAATGCGTGGCCTCCGGGGAGGACACCCAGTAGACGTCGCGGTAGTCGTCGTGCGTGTAGTAGACGGGTGAGACGCGAGGGCGGCCGTCGGCCTCGGTCGTGCCGAGGGTCATGTACCGGTTCTGGTCGAGCACGCGCTTTGCCTGGTGGCGCAGAAAGTCATCTGACATCGTCGTGTCACCCAACTTGTCGGTTACTGCATGATCGACTTTGAAGAGCGAGGGTGGTCGGCGCGTCAGGAGAGGATCTCGCAGCTTCGAACGTCGTCCTCGGCTCCAGCGAAGCAGGTGTCGACACCGATCCCACCAGAGAACAGATCGATCAACGGGGCGTCGACCTCGCCCTCCGCGAGGAAGTCATCGCCACCGTTGCCGAACAACCGGTCGGCACCGACACCCGCGTGCAGGTCGTCGTTGCCCGGCCCGCCGACCACGACGTCGTCGCCATCCTCCTCGTCACCGAAGTTCAAGGAGTCGGCCCCCGGACCGCCGCGCAGCAGGTCGTCACCGTCGACTCCCGTGATGAAGTCATCGCCCTGCCCGCCGGACAGGCGGTCATCGCCGGCCCCGCCGTCGATGACGTCACTGCCCCCACGCGCCGCAGATGCAGGTCGTCACCGTCACCACCGAAGATGATCTGCCGTCCACCAGACCGACGATGACATCGGCTCCAGCCGTGCCATCGATGCGTTCCACGCCGGACTCTGACCAACGATCGTGGCCTTCTTGCCGAAGCAGGTCGGTGTTGCGGCGGACGCGATGCCAGGCACACCGAGGGTCAGCAGCGCGAGGGTGAGACCGGCAACCCCGGTGAGCCGCACCGCGCGATGCCGCGGTGCTCGGACGGTAAGGATCATGAGAGCCCCCTTTGAACGACGCGACGGAACCCATGGTCCTGCTGTTGGCGCACGCTGTCCTGTGAACGGCGGCGAACTGTCGCGGGATAGTTGCGTCACCGCATAGCAAATCGCTCACATCGAACGGGCTACCGCTAGCCGATGTGCCGAACCACCACCAAGTGCATGCGGGCGACGACACGCATCAGCCGATGTCCTGCGACGAAGAACAGGGGCGACACTTGCTCGCGCAGGCTGAACAGGGCAAAGGCCACGGCGCTTTCGACAAGAAGTGCCATCATCTCGGGGTCGAGCACATATGGGAGCAAAGCCGGGTCGAGCACGGTTGTCGAGGCGGCCAGCAGGACGGCTGCGCCGAGCACCCACAGCAGCCCGGTGGGGATTCGATGCCGACGCATGGCCGCGACAAGTGCCCTGACGACTCTGCTCATGCCTGAACTCCTCCTCGCGGCAAGGATAGAAGACGGCGGTCGCGCGCGAGCCCGTAGACATCGAGCGACTCACGGCGTGGGAAAGAAGCAGATCCCGACGTGCGAGCGAACCTCACCGACGAGGTAGCCGCAGTCGCCGCTGTCCGAGCCGACCCACAACCCCGTCGGGAAGCCGGGGTGGTTGGCACTGTTGGTGATGTAGAGCTCACGAGAGCCCACCTCACGGCCCTTGCCGGGGTTCCAACCGCTCAGTGTCGCCGTGCCAGCCGTGAGCGCAGCGATGCCTGGACGGTCGTAGCTGACACCACCTTGTTGGATCCAGCGCTGGTGGCCGGCGACGTAGGTATAGCTCTGGGTGGCCTCGATCGCGCGCAAGGTGTCGCCACCGGTCTTCTTGACCCAGTTCGGGTGGACGAGAGCACCGGTTGCCGCGGTGTCGTACTTGAAGGCGCTGTCGCACAGTCCCGGGCGATTGCCACCCCCGGCGGCGACGTAGAAGTACCTGCCTGGCGGACCGAAGTCGACGTCCTCCAGGAAGGCCGGGTTCGCGGTCCCGTGACAGACGTCACCGATCGTGTCAGGGCTCTTCCAGTTGGCGATCGTCATCCCGGCGGTGCCGAGGTTGAACAGCACCAGTTGCTCGCGCGCGTAGCCGAACACCTTGGTAAAGCACCCCAGCAGCACCAGCTTGGTCTTCTGGGCATTGATCGCCATCCGGTATCCACCGGTCACACACGCGCCTGTGATGGGGCTCGTCAGCGAACCACTGATCGGCGGCTTGACCTCGGACCGCACCGCGCCTGTCACCAGGTCGACGTTCGCGAGACCGACCCGCGGCTGCCCTCCGACCGTGGTGAACTTGCCGGCGATGACGAGCGAGCCGTAGGCGAGGTCGACGTCGCTCACCTTGCCGTTGATGGCGGGCGCGAAGGCAGTGACAAGTGCACCGGTGGACGGGTCGATCTTGACCACCGAGCTCGTGGTGACACCGTTCACCTTGGAGAAGTCGCCCGAGACATACAGGTAGCCGCCGCTCTGCGTGATCGCTTGCACCTGACCGTTGAAGTTCGGCGCGAACGGCGACACCGCACCGGTGTTGGGGTCGAAGGCGAACATGTTGCTGCGCGGATAGCTGGTCGCTCCGTTGGCTGACTGCACCAAGGGGAACTTGCCCCCTGCGTACATCACGCCGTTGTAGGCCAGGAACGCGTTTACCTCGTACTCCTTGGTTACCGGGTCGTCCCAGCCGCCGGGCACGACCGGCGTGTTGTCCGCCGGATTCGCCGAGACGATGGCGTCCGGCAGGTTGACATCATCCTGATAGGCCAACGCTGCGGCAGGGAACGCCGCAAGCGCCGACATAGCCACGCACAGACTGGTGAACGTTCTCGGCATGCGCACCGTGATCCCCTGACGTAGAGCTGCTGGACAGAGCCTCTTTCTCGTCCGGTCAGGGGCCATCGGGTGGACGGGAACATCGTCAAGGACGCACAGCCGGTACGCAAGGTTCGGACAGAAGGCTCGCAGAGTGGGAAATTTGTCTGAGGCCGCACAATCAACCCAGCGGAGATCGCGCTCTTCTCCAACACCTACCGGGTGATCGCTCCCGAGCAGATGGGTCACGGCCGGACCGCGGACGACCCGCGCCCGCCCGTCTCACTACCACGACATGGCGATCCATCACCCAGATCCGGTGTCGAAGCTCGCCGTCCTCGGCACCAAATGTGGCGCGTTGAACCCAGCTACACGACCGATCAGCTAGCCGGCATCAGGGGGCCGACGCTCATGATGGCCGGCGAGCACGGGCGATTCCGAAGGCGCAGCTGGGCGTGCTCCCCGTCGCGCGTACCTCTTCATGATCGCTCCCGCCGTGCACAGATTCCGCATTAACAGCGAATCTGCGCACGGAATTAGCGATCTTGGTCGGGAGGGTGCGCGCGTGCGCATCGGTTACTGCATGATCGACTTTGAAGGTGGAGGGAGGCCGGCGGTCAGGAGGTCCGGGACTCGAGCACGTCGAAGACTGCGACGACTTTAAGAGGTCGCACGCGCGGTCGAGGTCGGGGTACTTCGAGCACGTCGAGCCATCCAGGCGCTGCGCCGGCTGCGCGACCTCGGAGTGCGGCTGTCCATCGACGACCTCGGCACCGGCTACTCCTCGCTGGCCTACCTCCAGCGCCTGCCGGTGGACGAGATCAAGATCGACCGATCGTTCCTGCAACGGGCCGACCTCGACGCGCTGCGACTCGTCGCCATCATCGGCGCCATCGTCGACCTCGGTCACCGGCTCGGTCGCGTGGTCGTCGCCGACGGCGTCGAGGACGAGGCGTCCTGGGCAACCCTGCGGAACCTCGGCTGCGACTCAGCGCAGGGCTATTGGATGAGCCGGCCGATGCCTGCGGAGGAATTCCTGCCCTGGCTGGAAAGCTGGCGGCCCACCGGCGTTTCCGTCCTGCACGCCGTGCGCTGAAGTTAGCCTTTCTGACGCGCTCATCCCGACCTCGTTCGTGACCAGGTCGTCCGTAGAGTCACTGCGTGCATGGCTTCGAGTCGGCGTCCTCATGGCGACAGCCCCAGCCTGCGCCGGCATCGGCAGTCCGAACAGATCTGGTCGACGCCCTCGCAGTGCGGATCCACCGTCTGGGCGGGCACCGGCTCAGGGTCGCGATCGACGGTCTCACCGCAGCGGGGAAGACCAGCTTCGGTCACGAACTCGCCGCGGCACTGCGAGAACTGGGCCGTCCAACGCTGCGCGCCTGCTTGGACGACTTCAAGCACCCATGGCGCCACGCCCGCGAGTTCGGCTACGACCGGCTCAGCGGCGAGGGTTATTACCGCAACGCCTACGACTTCGCGACCATCCGAAACCTGCTCCTCTGCCCGGCCGGACCCGATGGGTCAGGACACGTAGTCCTTTGCGCGCATGACCCGTTGACCGGCGAGGACCATCGACTGACAATCGTCGAAGCTCCACCTGACGCCGTGCTCATCGTCGACTCCGTGTTCGCATTCCGCCCTGAGTACAACGACCAGTGGGACTTTCGCATCTGGCTCGACGTCGACCCCGAGCTCGCCCTGGCACGAGGCATCGCCCGCGACACCGACCGGGAAGGCCTCGACGCGGCGACCCGCGTCCACCGGGATCGTTACTACGCCGCGGAGCTGATCTACATCGCAGAGGTCGCGCCGCGGTCGATCGCAGACGTGTGCATCGACAACCGAGAGTTCGCCAATCCTCGCGTGCTGGGTTAGCGGCCGGCTTGCATCAGGCGCTGACCCAGCGCCGTGGTCGCGCGCTGGAGCTCCAATGACCCGTTGACGTGGAAGGGCGCGGGGATGAAGGCCAGCTTTCGCGCGTACCAGTCCGGGTCGTCAGTCGTCGCCGTCAGACGTGTTCGATCCTCGTCGGCAGGTTCGAGAGTGCCGAGACTCTTGGGCACCCATCGCGCGGTCTCCTCGACCGTGGCCTCGACTAGGACATCGACGGGATGGGTCCAGCCCCGGGACAGGTGTTGTTCCAAGACGTCCAGCGCGTCGAGCTCGTGCGGTGGTGTGAACGTCTCGGACAGGGCCTCGATCGAGGCCACCCGATCCACGCGGAGCACCCGCTGTGCCTGCTTGGTGTGGGACCAGCACAACAGATACCACCGGCTGTGTCGCAGCACGACAGCCCAAGGGTCGACGTCCATCACCCGGGGCGCGCCCCTGCTCAGGCAATAGCCGAGGCGTAGTCGGCGCGCCGCGATGCATGCGTGGACCAGTTGGTTGGTCAGCTCCGGACTCGCCCAGGCATCGCCCCTGGGACGCGGCGTCGTCTCGCGGACGGCCTGGACCGGGCCGGCCAGTCCTGCGGGCAAGGCCCGGACGATCTTGGCCAGCGCACTGCCCACGAGGTCGGTCGCATCGGCCGCGTCCCTGTCGCCTTCCAGCACGGCCATGGCCAGACCCAGCGCCTCAGCAGCGGTGAACATCAACGGAGGCAGCCGCAGTCCGCGCCCCACGCGGTAGCCCCCGTAAGGCCCGGTGACGGACTCGATCGGGAGATCTGCCTCGCGCAGGATCGCGACGTAGCGTCGGGCCGCTCGTTCGGTGACCCCCAGCCGCTCCCCCAGCCGTTCGGCCGTGATGCCCGGGCTGTTCTGAATCACTTCGAGTGCCAACAGGGCACGCGCAGTGGGGCTCGAGGGTGCCATTCCGTTCATCCCGCAGCCCCCATCCCGGAACCAGATCGTCCGGGATGGACAATAGCGCCCACTTACCGGGGGCTTACCTCGACGACCGCGTTGGTTGCGTCGCCTGGGCGCTCGTGGTGCTCGGAGGGTCGACGTGATGAGCAGCTCGTCCTAGAGCTGGCAGCCCAGCGCGTGTTTCGGGCTGTGGCAGGTGTCGATGCCACTCCCGCCGCCGATCGTGTCTCGTCCGTCCCCACCGAAGATTGCGTCGTTTCCATGTCCGCCGAGGATGACGTCGTCACCGGCATGTCCACGCAGGACGTCATTTCCGTCCTGCCCGTGGATCGCGTCCTCACCGGCGTTGCCGTACACAGTGTCGTCACCGGAGCGCCCGTGGATGACGTCGTTGCCGTCGTCGCCGTACGCGGTGTCGTTGCCGCCCCCGCCGTACAGGTGATCTGCGCCCGGTCCGCCGCTCACATCGTCGTTCCCGTCGTTGCCGCTCACGAGGTCGTTGCCGGAACCCGCGCAGATAAGGTCGTCCCCGGCTCCGCCAAGAATCGTGTCGGCGCCTCCGAGCCCGAAGATAACGTCTGCACCAGCCGTGCCGTTGATGGTGTCGTCGTTCTCAGTCCCGACGATCGTTGCGGTCAGCCCGAAGCAGGTGTCCACGGCCTGCGCCGGGGACGCCGCGATGGTGAACGCGCCGACCAGAATGGCAGCGGCTCCTGCGGCCATGGCCGCGCGGATGTTGTCTTGCTTCATGGTGTTCCCTCCCTGGGCAAGCCCTTGTTGATATGACCAAGGACGGCATGGGGAGTGCCGAGGTTCGTCTCGTGTCGGCTACTGCATGATCGACTTCTAACGGTGGGAGGTTCTCACCGTCCTCTTGCCTCGCGTGGCGACGTCGATTGCCGCCACGTCCCTAGAGTGTCTGGCAGGGTGCAGTGCCTCCGGGACGACAGCTGACGGGGATCTTCGTGAGAGCACGAGCGAGCAGACGTTCCGCAGCACTGACGGTTGCCCTGTTTGCGGCTGCGGTCGTCGTGGTGGCTGGCTGCAGCGGGAGCTCCGGCGGGAGGGCACCTGGCCCCTCGCCGAGCGCGCACGGGAAGCCGTCCAAGCTGCTCGTCGTGGTGCTCGAGAACCACAGTGCAGACAACGCCATGGCCGGCATGCCCGGACTTGCGGCGGAGGCGACGCGCTTTGGACGAGCGACGCAATCGTTCGGGCTGACCCATCCCTCTCTGCCGAACTACCTCACGATCGCCGGCGGCTCCACCTTCGCAGTGGACGACAACGCCCTGCCAGCCGCGCATCCACTCAGCGGTTCATCGGTCTTCGGGCAGGTGTTGGCTGCGGGGAAGGTCGCGAAAACCTACGCCGAGGGCATGACGAGCCCCTGCCAGCTCCAGTCAAGCGGCCGGTATGCCGTCAAGCACAACCCGTGGCCCTACTTCACGTCTCCGGTGGAGCGGGCAGGATGTCAACGCTACGACGTCTCAGCCGGCACCCCGACGAACGGCGCACTGCACGACGACATCGCGGGAGGGACGCTGCCGACGTTCGGTCTGCTGATCCCCGACCTCTGCAACGACGCTCACGAATGCTCATTGTCGATCGCTGACCGCTGGCTGCACGGCTGGCTCGGCCAACTGCTGGCCAGTCAGGACTTTCGCAGCGGACGGCTCGCCGTTGTCGTGACCTTCGACGAGGACCACCGGGACGCCAGCAACAACATCCTCACCGCAGTGTTGCACAGGGGGTTGCACGGCACGGTGGTCACGACACGCCTCGACCACACCGCCCTGAGTCATTCGGTCTCGCGGCTGGTGGGCGCGCGGCCGTTGCGCGACGCCGCGGCTGCGCCCGACCTCTTGGGTGCGTTCGGGCTGGCCGGCTGACTCGGCCCTCGCGCAAACAGGGTGTAGCCGTCGACCCGGGCCAGGACGGGCCAGCGCCTGATCGCCTGCATCGAAGCGCGGTCCAAGCCGGTGCCCCTGCGGCGAGCGAGGAGCACAGCGTTCCCCGACTTGAGGTAGCTCAGTACCTGCCTCTGCCAGGCCGGGTTCTTCCGTCTGGCCAACACCTGGTCCTGGGGACCGAGAGCGAGCTCCCCCTCATAGGTGTACCCCGTCACGTCAGGGTGCAGTGGGCACCCGTTGCGCAAGTCGCGGCTGAGGACGTTCATCTCGATCAGCACGATCGGGGTGTCCGAGAGCACACATCGTTCCTGCCCCGCGAACGCGCCCAGCCGCGAGCCGAGAAACGGCCGGCCCGACCCGACCCTGATCGGCCCAAGCGCCATCCCGGCGGCCGCGACGGCGCCGCTCAGAGCGGCCACGCCTGCGACCCGCAGGACCATCCCGTGCTCGGCGAGCCAGGCAGCGATCCGACCGGACGCGGCGGCCAGCGTCAGCGCGGCCGCGGGCACGACGAACCCGGCATAGGCGGGAAAGTACGAGGGCGCCTCCAGCAGCAGCCCCGCCTGAGCGACCAGCAGAACGACAACCATCCGGGCCAACCGCTCCTGCCAGGCCAGGACCAGCGCCCCGATCGCGAGCAGACCCATCACTGCGGTCACGAACACAGACGTGTGGGAGTGGGGCATCCAGACGGCTACGGCGCTCAGGTCGTAGAGCCGTGCAAGCGCGCTGACGTGCATCACGGGACGGTCCAGCTGATCGGTCACGACCATGCGGATCATGGTGTCCGGAGCCATCAGGAAGAACGGCAGGCAGATGACCGTCAGGGCCGCGGCCGCCCCGGCGGCCACCTTGACCGCCGAGCGCCACCCCCGGACGAGAAGCAACCAGCCGAGCACAACCAGCAGCGGCACCACTCCCCAGATCTTGACGCCCGCTGCAGCACCCAGCGCCGCCCCCGCGAGCACGCAGGCCCGCGCGGAGATCGGCGCAGAACGAGACCGGAGCAGGACCACCAGACCCAGCAGCAGGAACGTGTTCCCGAATGGCTCCAGCTTGGTCTGGGTCTCCAGCACCACTTCCGGGACCCAGGTGGCATAGAAGAGTCCGCCGACGACGGCCGCGACCAGGCCGAAGCGGCGGGCGATCACCGTGACGAGGACGGCATTCAGGGTGCCCAGCAGGATGACGGCGAACCGCGCCACGGCCATCCCCGTGGAATCGGAAGTGATGGTCCCCAGCGCGGCGAACGGGCTGAGCAGCAGCATGATCCCCGGCGGGTGCAGCAGCAGGAACCCCTCGTACGGCCGCCGCCCGTGCACGAACGCGTCTGCGGCGGCGTAGTAGACCCCCTGGTCGTAGCCCGCCAGGGCGTGAAACCCCTCGCCGCGGAGCACGACCCCGATCCGGGCCGTGAACGCCACCACCGCGACCACGGCCATCGCCGGGACACTCCACGAGAGCCTGCCGGCAGACCCCGGCCTCACGCAACGCGCAGTCACCTACTACACACTATGTAGGACTTGGTTCTCCCGCAGGACGGATCTTCTTTACGCAACCTTCGCCGACGCGTGGCCGAGAAGCAGGTGCCAGACCCGTGGGCCGATCACTCCATGGCCGGGGCGCAGCCCGTGGCTCTGGCGGAATTCGCGGACCGCCGCTTGCATGTTCTTGTCGAAGACACCCGTCGGCTCAAGCCCGAGTCGGCGCTGCGCGAAGGTCACCGAGGTGAAGTGCGCGCGCTTGTGCTCGCGGGACAGGGAAAGGGTCGGAGGCGTCGGCGGCAGCTTCTCCTCGCCGCGCGCCCGTCCCAGCAAATGCTTGATGTCGATGTCCCCCGGGTCCCCGTGCTCGTTCTCCGGAACGTGCATGTGCCCGAGCCAGCCCGTGACGTGGTGCCATTCCGCCGCGGTCAGACGGGCGGTGCTCTGCCCGAAAGACTTCGGGAACGGAAGCCAGCTCTTGACCGTCTCGTGCGGGATGCCGAGGTTGTCTCCGCACCAGCGCATGAAGTCGGCGAGACCTTCAAGCGCCCAGTCGGGCGCGTCGGGCCAGAAGATGTAGTCGACACCCGCCAACTGCTTGCCGAAGTGTTCACGGTGCGCGGGGTCGCAAGTGCCGACCAGTTCGACCTGCACGACATTGAGCGTGTTGGTCTCGACTCCACCATCGCGGTTGACCAGAGCACGACTGGAGGTGTTGAGCCGGAAGTGCTGGCGCCATTGGAGGTGTCTGCCGGACATGACGGGCTTCGCGGTCAGATTGGGAGCCACGGCACCGCCCGCGTACGACGGCCAGCTCGTGCCTTCTGTCGTGTGCAGGCAACCGACATTGACGTCCATCCGGGCACCACCGAAGTCGTCTTCGAACCACTGCGCGGTGCGATTGGCGGGCGGGAAAAACTCTGCAGACATCGGATCGAACCTCTCTGCTCTCGATTTCGACCACGCGCAGCGCGCCGCCATCGCGATCGGCGACGGGCACGAGTCCCTCCCGTCTTGTCGCACCAAGAGGTCCGAGCGGTTCCGTCAGCGGTTCCCCAGTTTCGGGTGGTCGGACGAGACCTGACGGTTTCTTCGGGTCCGGTTGGCCGGGTCACGTGAGTTCGCGACGGTGACTGCGGCACTCACCGCGACGACCGCGGCCCAGATCAGCGCGCTGTGCCCCGCACCCGCGGAGTCGCCCAAAGGGGCGATCGTCACCCAGTGGCGCAGCGGATCGACCGTGACCAGGAACACGAGACTCGAAAGAGTCAGGACGCTTGCCAGGTCACCCGGGACCCCCGATGCTCCTGTGCGCAGTGCCGCCGCGGAGCCGACGCCGATCGCCAGGCTCCCGGCGGCCAGCGGAACCAGTCGGAGCCAGTGACTCGGCGCGTCGACATGGTCGAGGGCCAGGAGCCCTACGAGCGCCACCCCCGCCGGAAGAGCGACGAGTGGCAGCCGCCAGAGGACGCGGCGGCTGCGTGACGTGGGTGTCGAGTCCAGCACGGCCGCAGACTCCTCGTCGAGGACGTAGGCGGCCGTCGCGCCACAGGCGGCCAGACCCAGGAGCGCGATGAGTGACGCGATCCCGGTCCGGTGCGCGAGCGCCGCGACGACGAGCAGGCTTGCCGACACCGTCGAGGCACCGAGCAAGGGCAGCCACGGAGCGGAACGAAGGATGCGGCTGCCCCGGACCAGTCGTGCGCCGGTCACCGGAGCGCTGCGAGTGAGACCGCAACGGTGCCCTCGCGAGTGGTCTTGAACTCCGTCTGGTTGCCGGTGGCGACGGACATGATGAGCGCGACGAGTGCGACCGCCACGAGGGCGACGAACGTCCTGCCGATCGTGCGACGTGCCTCGCCGGCGGCGCCGCGCCAGAGCGCAGCGGTTGCAGCGAGTCCGCACAAGGCCAGCGTCCACACGGCAAACCAACCGGGCGCCCCAGTAAATGAGGTCATTACCGTGCTGTCCTTAGCGCTGTCACTGTTTCCGCTGGCGAACGCGGTGTACGGCGTGAACATGTGCAGGACCCGGGCGAACAGCGTGGAGCTGTCCAGGCTGCTCGTCGACGACACGTAGGCGGTGATGTTGCTCCAGAACAGGACGGCGACCACGGCGAGCAGTGCCGCGCCGGGGAAGCGCAGCCAGCGCGCAACTGCGACGCCCAGGAGCGGACCACCGGCGCAGGCGATGACCGGCACGATCACCGAGATGACGAACCGGTCGGTGGGTCCGTAGGTGCCGTACAGCAACGCCGGGATCGGTTCGTGGATCACGAACAGCCGGTGCATCACGACGATGGCCAGACCGGTGACCGCAGGGACGGCGCAGGCCAGGCACATTGCCGCGGTCCGCGCGGTCTGCGTGACCGGCGCTGCGTCGACCAGCTGGGCGGAGCGTTCGGTCGACGCGGTGAGCCGGGCCGCCACGACGATGCCGAGCACGCCGATGAAGAAGGACGGGATCACGTGGTAGTCGAGCTCTTCCGGGCCGAACTCCCCGGCGCTGAACATCGTGGCGAGAACTGCGCCGACGAGGAACAGCGGGTGCTTGGCATAGCGTTTCGCTTCGATGCGGGCGAGCGCCCAGACCGTGGCACGCCTCTGCGTGACGGCGACGGGCGCGGCGAGGGTGGTCATGCCGGAACCTCCGTACTGGAAACCGCTCCGCGCAGCAGCAGGTAGGCGTCCTCGAGCGACGGTTCGACCGACGGTGCGTCCGGGGGCGCGCTGTCCCCGAGGTTGCGATAACGGCCGGTGCCTGTCCGCCACGACGTCCGGGCCCGGGGGTCTGCCTCGTCGGACAGCCATACGCGGTCGACCGCAGTCGCCACCAGCTCTCGCACCGGACCGTCGAAGAGCAAGGCGCCGGCGTCGAGAACCACGACGCGCTCGCACAGTGCCTCGACGTCCTCGGTCTGGTGGGTTGCCACGACGACCGTCGCGGCCCGGCCGACCTCGGCGAGCACCTGCCGGAGTGAGACACGTTGCTCCGGGTCCAACCCGTTCGTCGGTTCGTCGAGCACAAGCAGCTCCGGAGAGCCGAGCAGCGCTTGGGCAAGCCCGACCCGGCGGCGCTGCCCGCCGGACAGCGTGCGGATGCGCTTGGTCGCTCGGTCGGACAGGCCGACCTGTCCGAGCACCCGCTGCACCTCGGCTCGCCGCGGTCCCGGCTCGTCCCATTCCTTGAGGACGGCCATGTAGTCGATGAACCCGTACGCAGTGAAGCCGCGCGGGTAGCCGAGCTCTTGCGGCAGATATCCGAGCCGGCGGCGGATGTCGGTGCGCTGGGAACCGACTGCCGGGTCGCGACCCAGGATGCGCACCGAGCCCCGATCGGCACCGAGCACGGTGGCGAGCATGCGCAGGAGCGTGGTCTTTCCGGCGCCGTTCGGGCCGAGCAGGCCAACCACACCTGGGTAGAGGTTGAGGTCGATGCCGGCCAGGGCGGTGGCGCCGCGATAGGACTTGCCGGCGCCCTGGAGCTGCACGGTTGGTGCGGGCATCGTCGTGCCCCTTTCGGTCGGGATGGACATCAGTGAAGGCGCCAGGACGGAGTCGAGCCGAACAGGCGATAGAGCAGCGCGAGGATCGCAACCACGAGGAGAACGACATAGGCGCCCATCGCCACGGGCGCGAAGACTGCCAGCGGGTCGTCGATGCGAACCGCCCAGGACACGAGCGCGACCCAGGCGACGCCAACGGCGGCGGCCGCGTGCGTGGGGTCGACCCAGTTGCTGGCGGTGAGAACGACCGCGATGAAGCCTGCGGCAGGCAGCAACCAGGCCACGGCGACGATCGGGGACGTGGGCAGGACCAGCCCGGTGATGACCACGAGAGGTACGGAGGTGACCAACACCGAAAGAGTCCGCAGCAAGACCAGCCGGACCATGGCGAAGGGCGCGGCGACCACCGTCTCGTAGGAGGGATCCGACGATGGGCCGTACGCCACCGCGACGCCGGTCACCGGAATGAGCGGGGCGATCATCAGGAAGAGCCCGAGTCCGCCCTCCTGGGCGAGGACCGCGGTGAGGACCACGAAGAGGAGGACGCCCATGGTTCCGAGCAGCCAGGCAACGCGCAGCGTCGGAGCGGTCGAGGCAACCTTCGCATCCGACTCGCTCAGACCGAGGCGGACGAACAGGCGGTGGGCGAGCCCTGGTCGGGGCACCTCGATGGCCGCAAGCACGTCGTCCCACGGCGGCCGGATGCTCTCGGGAACCAGCCCGGCGACCTGATCGCGGCAATGCGCGCACTTGAGCACGTGTTGCTCAACGGACACGCTGACCAGCGAGCCCGCGTCGCCGTCGACCCAGCTCCGCAGGGACTCGGCGCCGACGTGCCAGGAACCCGAGGCTGTTTCGTTGCTCATGCTGATCCCTCCACGAGCTCACGGCGCAGCTGCGCCTTCGCGCGGTGCAGCCGCGTCTTCACGGTCCCCCGGGGCACGCCGAGCAGCTGTCCTGCCTCGCGGGTGCTGAGCCCGTCGAGCACCGTCGCCTGCACGACGGCGCGCATCTCGGGTGATAGCCGGGCAAGTGCCGCACCGGCGTCGCCGTACTCCACACCGGCAAGCACCCGCTCCTCGACGCTGACGTCGGAGCCGACGGTGACATCGGCGAACGGGACCTCGACAGAACGCCCGCGGGACCGCAGCCGGGACACCAGCCGGCGGATCGCCACGCCCCACAACCACCCGGCGACCTCACCCTCGCCGCGGTAGCGTCCCGCGCCCTGCCACACGGCCACGAACGTGTCCTGCACGACCTCGGCCACGACGCCCCGGTCGTTGCAGCGCCGGACGAGCCGCACCGTGAGCCACGGGGAGTGCCGGTCGTAGAGGACGCGCAGGGCGCCGGTGTCACCATCGGCAACGGCGCGCAGCAGCTCGTCGTCCGGACGGCCCGTGCGATCCTCCATGGCCCTACTGTCGCCCGGGAAGGCCGAATCGGTTCCCAGATTCCGGCATCAATTTGTGTCGGGATAGCGTCGACCTCGTGCGCGCGATCGAGTACTCCCTGACCGGTGACCCCGACGTCCTGACCCTGGTCGATCGGCCGGTGCCCGACCCGGGACCGGGCGAGGTTCGCGTGCGAATCCACCGCTCCGGCATCAACCCGACCGACTGGAAGTCGCGTCGTGGCAGCGAGCCGGGCGCCGCTGTGCAACCGCCGCAGGTGCCGAACCAGGACGGCTCCGGCGTCGTCGACGCCGTCGGGCAGGGCGTCGAGGTTGCGCTGCTGGATCTGCGGGTCTGGATATGGGAGGCGGCGCACCTGCGCCCCGCCGGCGGCACGGCGCAGGAGTACGCGGTCGTGCCGGCCCGTCATGTGGTGTTGCTGCCAGATGTCGCATCGTTCGACCTCGGCGCCAGCCTCGGAGTCCCCTTCCTGACCGCTCATCGCTGCCTGACCGTGACCGAGGACGGTCCCCTGCGGCTGGGTCCGGGCACGCTGGACGGGCGCACCGTCCTCGTGGCCGGAGGCGCCGGGGCGGTCGGCAACGCCGCGATCCAGCTCGCCCGTTGGTCCGACGCCACGATCATCACGACAGTGAGCAACCCGGAGAAGGCGAACCTCGCGGCGCGCGCGGGGGCCGACCACGTCATCGACTACACGAGGCAGGACGTCGTCGCGGAGGTCCGCGCCATCGCACCGCACGGCGTGAACACGATCGTCGAGGTCTCCCCGGCGGTGAACGCGACGATCGACGCGGACGTGCTCGCCCGGCACGGATCAGTCGCGGTCTATGCCAACAACGGCGGGAGCGAAATAGAGCTGCCCGTCCGCCCCTCCATGGTGCCGAACGCCCGCTGGCAGTTCGTGCTCGTCTACACCGCGCCGGACGACTGGCGGGCCCGAGCGCTGGACGACGTCGCCACGGCGGTCCTGGACGGCGCCGTCCGCGTTGGTGACGAAGCAGGATTGCCGCTGCACCACTATCCCCTCGAGGGCGCGGCCGACGCACACGCCGCCGTCGAGAACGGCGCCGTGGGCAAGGTCATCATCGACGTCGTTCAATAGCCGCCGCGAGTTCTTGCGCTCATGACCGAACTGCCTATCGCGCTGCCGGGGCAAGAGACGCTGCTCGCGTCCTGGGAGACCTTGGCGCAGATATCTCCCGGCGCGGTGCTGTCGCGCACGTCCACGGCTGTGGCCGCAGTGTTTCCCTCGTGGCTTCCGCTCAACAACGCGATCATGCTGAACGGCCACGATGGCGCTGCGGCGACAGCCGCTGCCTTCGAGCTGACGAGCGTCTACGCCGATGCCGGAGTCGACGCGTGGGCGTTGTGGGTGCCCAGCCGCGCGACCGACCTGGACGCTCCCGACGAGGTGCGGGAAGTCGGCGCTCTGCTCCGCGACACGACGACACTCGTCATGCGGGCAACTCTGTCGGCAGGACTTCGGCGCCACGACGGAGTCGTCCGCAGCTCGATCGCGGCGGCGACGCTTGCCGCCGGGGATGAAGCGGTTCCCGTGGCTGATCTCGGGGATCCGGAACAGGCGCCCGGCCTGACGGCATGGGTGCTGCTGAAGGACGATGTGGCGGTGGCCGGCGCTTGGAGCTTCCTGCACGGGACAGACTGCGGGATCTATGCGGTCGGCACGATGCCGGAGTGGCGGCGACGGGGGCTGGCGCGGTCGCTCATGGAACACGTGCTCGCCGACGCGCAGCGCCGGGGAGCCCTGACTGCGAGCCTGCAGTCGACGCGAATGGCCCAGCATCTCTACGAGTCGCTCGGGTTCCAGCCTGCCGGTCGCTATGAGGAATGGACATCGAAATGACGACCCCACCCGGTGAGCTTCGTCTGGTGATCACCGTGCCGGACCACGCCACCGCGCTCGACTTCTACCGGGACACCCTCGGCCTGCGCGAGCTCGCCGCCTTCACCGACGACAACGGCGGTCTGGCCACCTTGCTGGATGCCGGCCGCGCCACGGTCGAGATCGGCGACGAGCGGCACGCCGACGCCATCGACGCTCTCGAGGTCGGTCATCGCGTCGCCGGGCACATCCGCGTGGCGTTCGCGGTCGAGGACGCGGCCGCCGCGACCGACCGACTCGTCGCCGGTGGAGCGCAGCTCATCGCGGCTGCGACAAGCACCCCGTGGGGTTCGCTCAACTCGCGGCTGGAGTCACCGGATGGCGTGCAGCTCACCCTGTTCAGCGGGGAGCACACGGAGGCCTAGCGTCTGCGTGGTCGGCTAGGGTCGGAAGGGACCACCACGTCACCTCACCCGGACGGTAGCAACGCGTGCAGGAAAGTCCCGAGACCGTTGCGCGCGTAGCAACGAAGGACCCGGTCCGCACCAATCCAAGCAAGCGCACGCGGCCCGTGACGTCACCTCTGCTGCCGGACGCCGCCGCGGCAGATCGGCTCCGCCGGATGAAGCGGTCGGCAGGCGCTCTGCTCGTGCTTGCCGCTTTGCTGTACGTGGTCAGCCTGGTCGTGGCCTTTCCGGGGGTCGGCTATCTGCGGGCCGGCTCTGAGGCTGCGATGGTCGGAGGACTGGCTGACTGGTTTGCCGTCACCGCCCTCTTCCGGCACCCGCTGGGCCTGCGGATCCCGCACACCGCGCTGGTCCCTCGCAAGAAGGACGAGCTGGCCACCAAGCTCGGCGAGTTCGTCACGGGGCACTTCCTGACCCGCGCCGTCGTGGTCGAGCAGGTCGCGCAGGCCGGCATCGTGCCCAAGGTAGGAGCCTGGCTGACGGACCCGACGAACGCCGATCGCCTCGCGAAGGAAGGCGCTGAGAACGCGCGCGCACTGATCGATGCGCTCGACGACGACGCCGTCGTCGACTACGTCGTCGAGCTGCTGCGACGAGACGTCGCCCGCCGTTCATACGCCCCCGTCCTCGGCCGTCTCCTGGATCAGGCACTGGCCGGGAACGCGCAGGAGCCGCTGGTCCAGATCCTGGCGAGGCGGGCCCGGATATACGTGCGCGAACACCGCGAGGAGCTCGTGCCACCGCTCAAGGAACTCGTCGAGCAACAGGGCGCGCTCGGCTGGCTGATCGCCACCGACAACCGGATGCGCAAGCTCCTCGACGCCTTCGCCGACACCCTCGACGACGTGGAGCGGGACCCACAGCACAAGCTCAGGCTGGGGCTGCAGGGCATGCTCGCGAACCTGGCCGTCGAGCTTCGGACAGACCCCGAGACAGCGGCGAAGCTCAACGCGCTCGTCAGCCAGTTCATCGACAACTCACAACCCCTGTTGCACGAGATCGTCACCACGGCCACTGCCTCCGTACGCGAGTCGCTTGCCGACCCGCACGGCGCGTTGCAGACGCGGATCTCACTGCTGATCCAGCAGGTGGGGCAACGAGCGCAGACCGACGAGGCGTTCCGGCGTCGGGCTGAGGTGGCCCTCGAAGGGTTGGTGGGGCACATCGTCGAGCGCTACGGCTCCGAGCTCACCGAGATCATCCGCCGTCAGGTCGCGGCCTGGGACGCGACAGCCGCCAGCCGCAACATCGAGCTGGCGGTCGGGCGGGACCTGCAGTTCATCAGGATCAACGGAACCCTCGTCGGTGCGCTGGCCGGCCTCGCGATCCACACGTTGAGCCTGCCGTTCACCTAGCCGAACGGCGAGTTCAGGCCGTACTTCTCCATGAGCTCCGGCACCCAGGTCTGGTCGAGGAACAGGCCGTAGGACTCGGCGAGCGGCCCGAGGACAGCCGGATCGGGTGGACCGGCTTCGATCATCTCCGCCAGCTCGAGGAAGAAGCGCTCGAAACCGGCCGGCGTGATGATCTCGATCATGCGAGCCTCCACGGAGCCGGCATTCCACATCGTGTGCAACTCCCCGCGGGGCTTCGCGATGAAGCCGCCCGTCTCGAGGACCACCTCGTCCGAGCCCGACCGGAAACCGATGGCACCAGCGGTCACGATCGAGAACTCGTCCTCGCGGGTGTGCACATGCGGAGGCACGAGCGCGCCGACCGGGAACGGATGCTCGACGACGGCCACCTGTCCCCCGGTGTGCTCGCCACCGAGTCGGAAGCCGACGCCGATCGAGCCGATGGAGCGATCCGGCCCATGGGGCCCGGGCAGCACGGTGAGCGGCAAGGCGCGCCCGTGGGCAACTGCCTGCGCATAGGTGGTCGGCTGGTCTGACGTAACTGACATGGGCGCAGCTCCCAACTGACGGGGTAGGCTATTCTGTTAAACAGCCCTGTTACTTGGAATAAGGTTGTACTCCTGGGAGGACGGAGGTGTCAAGGTTGGGAGAACAGGTGAGTTCACCGAAAGCACGTCCGTACACGATGCGAGTCCGTCAGGAGAGCGTCGACGAGACTCGCTTGCGGATCACCGAGGCAACGATGCGCCTGCACGAACGGGTCGGCCCGGCCGCCACCACCGTGTCCGCGATCGCGGACGAGGCGGGGGTCACCCGACTCACGGTCTACCGGCACTTCCCCGACGACGCGGCGCTCATCGTCGCCTGCTCCGGGCACTGGCGAGAGCTGCACCCCCGGCCGGACCCGATCCGATGGGCAGCGATCAGCGACCCCGTCGACCGGCTTCGCACGGCCCTGTCCGAGACGTACGCATGGTCGCGCACCGCAGCCCCGATGATGACGAACATCTACCGCGATCTCGACACCATGCCGGCATTCGTCGGCGAGTTCCTCGCGAGCGAGGAGCAGCATCGGATCGCCACCCTGTCGAAGGGGTTCCGGGCGCGGGGCCGGGCAGGGACACGGCTCAGGACCGCGCTCGCGCACGCCCTGCACATCCGAACATGGCAATCGCTGTGCGGCGACGGCGCCCTTGACGACGACGAGGCGGTCGTGCTGATGGTTGCCGCCGTCCTGGCGGCTGTGCGGCCTACAAATTAGTCACGCCGCTCGGCGGGAGCACGGGGCTGCCCTACCTCAAGCCCAGCCTGGCCGCCCTCGAGCGCGTATCCAGCCCGAGGTCGTCGCACCGGAGCTTCGCCGTTTCTTCAGTTGACGGTCTTCGCGATGGAGTCGGCGGCTTGCGCTTCCGCAGGAGTCGGCGCATGGTGACTAGACGCGGTCGGGCATTGGCCCCGGCTGGGCCGTGGACGGATTGAGGCACTTGCCTCATACCGCGCTGCGATGATCGGGCGATCCCATGGTCAAAGAGTTCGATCGTCGGACAATCCTCAAGGCCTCGACTGCCTTCGCCCTGTCCGGAGCCTCGGTTCTGACGTGGCAGGCGTCCACCGCAACGGCCGCCCCGATCTCCGTCCGAAGATCGGGTGCGGCGCGGCCGTTGGCTCCCACCTTCTTCGGGCTGAACGGCAACAACTTGCAGGAACGGCTGGCGTGGGACCGGGCCGACTTCGGCACCGCTCTGACCAGCCTCCGCCCAGGTGTGCTGCGCTATCCCGGCGGATCGATAGGGAACTACTGGTCGTGGGGCTCCGGCTGGTTCCAGCCCAACGGACCGTGGCCCGGGCAGACCAACGGTCAGACCGGTGCGGTGATCGCCCCGTTCGACAACTCGCTGACCCCCTACAAGGTGGCCCTGGGGAAGTCTCGAGCCGAGGCCTTGTTCGTCGTCAACATGCTCACGGTCGACGGTCGCCTCGCCACCAATGCCGACAACCAACGCATGATCCAGGACCAAGTGCAATTCCTGCAGGCCGCCGCAGCTGCCGGGATCGCCGTGAAGCGGATCGAGCTGGGCAACGAGTTCTACCTCGCCGGAGCCGCGGCAGGGGCAAACGGCAGCGACTACACCACGCGGTTCCCCTCCGCCACTTCCTATGCCCAGCAGGCAAATCCCTGGATCAGTGCCCTCCGCACCGCGTTTCCTGCAGCGCAAATCGCTGCCGTCGGAACAGACGCAACGGGCAACAACTCCGCACGGCGAGAAGGCTGGAACGCTGCTGTGCTGGCCGCGCTCACGGGAGCCAACGCGCTCACACTGCACCCCTACATTCCCGTGACCAACGCCTCAGCCACTCCGCAGTCTCTGCTGTCGTTGCCTTACCAACGCGTGCAGAGCCTCAGCGCGACCGAGTTCCCCCAGCTGGTCTCCCGAGGACTGTCCGGCTGGGTCACCGAGTTCAACATGGTGGACAAGACACCGAACCTCACGTTCGCCGGCACCTGGACGCACGGCTTGTTCATCGCCGCCTACGCCTTGCTCCTCGCACAAAATCCCGCCGTGACGCTCATCGACCTGCACAACGTCGTCGGTGACGCCGTGGCCGGCGCACTGTTCGACTCGACCGACGGCTTCCGCGCACCGACACCCGTGACGCAGTTCTTGGGACGCTCAGCCATGGGGGCGGCACTCGCGATCCTGCTCCAGGCCTCGAGTGTTTCCACCACCGGCCAACCACTCGCATTCACGGGCGGACCTGTGCTTGCCGGCGGGGCACCGGGACTCGTCGGTCTGGACTTCACCGGCGGTGGTCAGCACCAGGTCGTGATCGTCAACCTCGCCACCTCAGCGGCCACCCTCGACGTCTCCAGCCTGTTCGCGGGCTCCTTCAGCTGGTCCCGAACAAGGGCCTCGTCGCTGACTACCAGGATCACCGGCCCGACTGCGCTGACGGTGACCAACGGCACCGCGACCGGGTCCGTCAACCTCCCCACACACTCCATCGTGAGGATCTCCCAATGAGACGCGTGCGTCGCGCGAGTGTTGCAGCGGTCGGGATCGCGCTGGCCAGCCTCAGCCTGATGCCACCCGCCGCGGCCGCAAGTGGGCCGTACGTGACGCTGCTGTTCTCACGAACCGAGATCAGCGCAGCCGACAACTGCGTGCGCAACGATGCCGGCATTGCCCGACTGGACACGGTCGTCGCGCCTTACCTGTCGGCGCGAGGAATGCGAGCAACAGGAACGCTGGTGACGGCCAGGACAGCGGAGAACTCGTTCACCTGCACCCACACCAACAGCTCACTCACGAGCTCGTGGGCAATGGCGACAAGCTTGGCTACGCAGCATGGTTGGTCCTTCGTGAGCCACACGGCCACCTATCCCGGCAACCTGGCCGGTCTGACGCCGGCCCAGTCACAGGCCGAGACCTGCGGATCCGTGGCGACAATCGACAGCCACGGTCTTCCGGGCGGGCACGGATTGATCGCCTACCCCGGCGCGCAACCGAGCCCCGTCGCGCTGCAAACCGACTACGCCTCCACGTGCTTCGCCTGGGGTCGCAGACAAGGGTCCAACGGCATAACCCTCGCCGCGGAGGGCGCGGTTGCGCCGTACTGGCAGCAGTCCATGTCTGTCAACGGCGGCCCTTGCAACGTGTCCACAGCCGCGTGCTACACCATCGTGGCCACCGGTTCGAAGCGGTACGTACTCCCCTCCACGGACATCGCCATCGTCAGGGCACTGAAACCGGGACAGTGGTTCTCGCTGCAGGCCTACCTGCTGGTGACTGGCAAGAGCCCGGCCTACTCCAGTTCGCCTATCCGGTGGGACTGCACCTCCGCCAAACCGAGGATGCACTGGAGCAATGACAACGAGCGCTACTGCTACAAGGACTGGCAGGCCATCATCGACGCCATCGCGACAGTCCCGGGTGTCATCGTCACCGATCCCTTGACCGTAGGCGTCAGCTTCGGGCGGCCCGCCACCTATCCAGCGACGGGCTAGCGGGAAGCACGGAGGCGGTCGTCGCGTTGCTGCACACGTGAGCAACCTCCCTGGTGTCCCCTTGTCCGTGCTCGATCTCGCTCCGATCGTCTCCGGACGATCAGCCAACGAAGCCCTCCTGGCGACACGGGAGCTGGCGCGACACGTCGAGCGGTTGGGGTTCACGCGGTTCTGGGTGGCCGAACACCACAACATGCCGGGCATCGCCTCGTCTGCCCCGACCGTCCTCATTGCCGATGTGGCCGCGTCCACGGAACGCATCCGGGTCGGGTCCGGCGGCGTGATGCTGCCGAACCATCCGCCGCTCGTGGTGGCCGAGCAGTTCGGCACACTGGCTGCCCTGCACCCGGGCCGCATCGACCTCGGCCTGGGGCGGGCGCCCGGCACGGACCAGAACACCGCCCGCGCGCTGCGGCGCAGCGCTGACGCGCTCTCGGACGACGACTTCCCGCGACAGCTCAGCGAGCTGATCGGCTTCTTCACGGGCGCTTTCCCCGACGGGCATCCGTACAGCGCGATCCGCGCCGTCCCGAGCGACGGCGTCGGCCCACCGATCTGGCTGCTCGGATCAAGCGGTTACAGCGCCGAGCTCGCCGGCCTGCTGGGTCTGCCGTTCGCGTTCGCGCATCACTTCATGGCACACAACACGCTGCCGGCGCTCGAGATCTATCGCCGCGCGTTCCAACCGTCAGCGACCCTTTCCGAGCCGTACGCGATGGTGGCCGTGCAGGTGATCGCGGCAGACACGGACGCCGACGCGCGACGGCTCGCGCTGCCGGCGGCGCTGTCGTTCCTGCAGCTGCGGCAGAACAACCCGATGCCGATGCCGACCGTGGAAGAAGCGGCGGCATACCCGTGGACAGCGCAGGAGCGGGCGTTCGTGGCGCAACGGTGGGAAGGCCAGGCGGTCGGCAGCGTCGAGACCGTCCGGCGAGCGCTGGGCGAACTGCTGACTGCCACCCGGGCCGACGAGCTCATGGTGACGACGATGGTGCCGGACATCGGTGCGCGGTTGCGTTCGATGGACCACGTACGCGGCTTGTTCGGTGCAGCTGACCTGCCGGTGGGACGGGTCGCTGCCTGAGCGCCTTTCAGTGTGCCGAGGATCCTTCCGGGTCGCGGGCCGAGCCGGAGCGGGCGGCAACCCCTTGATGGTGGACCAGCGTGTCCAGGATCTCGCCGACCATTCCGAGATGACCCTCGGTGCCGGCCAGCTGTTGCTTGACGTCCGCGACGTACTGCGTCAGTCCGTCCAGCCGGGACGCAGTCGTCTGCAAGACAGCGAGCGCGGCGCCCGGTTGCTCGACGAGGAAGGTCATCGGGTCCTCGATCACGTGCACCCGCACGTCGGAGTCTGCGCGCAAGGTCGCCGTGGCCGGCTTCCCCAGCACGACGGACATCTCCCCGAACACCGCTCCCGGCGTGTCGATGCGCGCGATCGGCACGCCGTCGCGTTCCACGGTCAGCGACCCGGAGGCCAGGACGAGCATGCGCCCGGGCGGGGACCCCTCCTCGATCAGCACCTCCCCGGCAGACGTCGACTCCACTGGCAGATCGGCGCAGAAGTCCAACAGGTCGCTCATTGCCCCATCCTTCCTGCTAGCCGAGGTCGATCCGCTGTGAGTCGAAGACTCCGAACCAGTCGGCCGTCCCCGCGTCCGTGTCCAGAGTGAGGTGGGCGGGGACGGGACCGACCTGGCGGCCGGGGTTGAACACCAACGTCGTCGCGAGGCGAGCGTGCCACGAGCCGCCCTCGACCCAGGGGGCCTGATGGATGTGACCGCAGAGAACGATGTCGGGCTGGTGCTCATCGATCCATCTCGCCAGATCGTGGTCGGGGAACTCGCGCCGGCCGTCCCGGCAGAGCACCGTGCCTGCCGGTGGCGAGTGGTAGAGCCAGACCCACCGCTCGGGTCGACCCTGGGCCGCGGCAGCCAGCTGCGCCCCGACCGAGTCCCTGCTGTTCGGCCCGTCCCACCATGGACAGACGGTGAACCGTGTGCCGTCCAGGTCGACACTCTCGCCATCGGTGAAGACCGCGCCCGCTCGGGGCCGGCGCAGCCACCCGGCAATCTGCTCCCCGTCTTCCCCGGGTCCGTCAAGATCGTGGTTGCCGGATGCGGCGAGGACGACTGCGTGCTCGGCCAGTCGATCGAGGTACTTCTCCAGCACGACGACCTGCACATCGAGCGGGACGGGATTGACAACATCTGCGAGATCTCCCGCGAGAGCGACCACGTCGACGTCCTCGGCTGCGCGGACCAGCCAGTCGTAGTGCCGCAGCCGGTAGTGCAGATCTGATATCGCGAGGATCCGCACGACGACCATCTTGCCCCAGGTCGATCATCCGCGGGCCAACAACGCCAACGCGGCGGGCAGGCTGAGGCGGCTCACGAGCTCGGCACCGTCGTCTGCGGTCTCATCGGTCTGGGCGAAGCCGAGCCCTGCGTACAGGGACCGCGCCGCCTCGTTGTCCGGACCGTAGCTCAACGCCACGCCCGTGCAGCCGTCCTGCGAAGTCAGCAGCCGAACGGCCTCGATGACGGCCGCCTTGCCGATCCCGCGGCCCTGGGCCGCCGCGTCGACGACCAGCCCGCCGATCCAGCGGCTCGCGTCGTCGTCCACTCCCCACATGAGAAAACCCACGACCGTGCCGTCGGCTTCGATCGCCAACGGGTGCCACGTGTCGCCGTAGAAACAAAGACACAGGTAGTACGTGACGTCAGCGACCCAGCGCCGTTGATCCTCATTCGGGTGTACGGCGGCGCAAGCGCGCCAATTGCCGGCGTCGACCTCGACCAACCGCACTTCGGCCATGTCGGCAACTCTGGCATGTCCGGCGGTCAGGGGACCAACACGAGCTTTCCGCGAAGATGGCCGCCCAGAGAGATGCGGTAGGCCTCGACGGCGCGTTCGAAGGGGAACGTCTGCACCTTGATGACAACTTTGTTCTGCTCCAGCAGACCGGCGACCTCCGCGAGGGCTTGCGTCGGTTGACTGTCCGCGCCACCACCAGACAGTCGGGCTCCGGCCTGACCGGCCGTGTAGTTGGCGATGGTCACGACCTGGGACGGCGCTGGTGCAAGGCTGAGCAGGTCCTCGACCGGCGTCTGGCCGACGACATCGAAGACGGCGTCGACCACCGGCGCACCGGCAGCGGCCTGGACCCGGGCGACCACACCCTCGCCGTAGAGCACGGGGGTCGCACCGATCTCCCGCAGGTAGTCCTGGTTGGACTCGCCTGCGGACGCGATCACATTCGCACCCCGGGCCACCGCCATCTGCACGGCGACGGACCCCACACCACCCGCGCCACCGTCGACAAAGACCGTGTCGCCGGCCTTGACGTCGAGCAGGCGAAGACCCCGCTCGCCCGTCTCTCCGGCCACCCCCGCCGCTGCAGCCACTGCCCAGTCGATGGACGGCGGCTTGGCCGCCCAGGAGTTCAGCACCGCGTACTCCGCCTGCGTGTTGTCGCCTTTGCCAAAGACGTCATCGCCCACGGACACGTCCGTGACGCCCTCGCCGACCTCGTCGACGACACCGGCGGCGTCCCAGCCCAGGTAACCGGTGCTGGCGAGAGGCTGGCCGCCGGACAGGTACCCGGCGAACGTCTTCCAGTCGATGGGGTTCACGCTGGCCGCACGCACGACGATCCGGATCTGCCCCGGGCCTGCATGCGTCTCGGGAGCATCGGCCCACTCGAGAACTTCGGGTCCCCCGTATGCCTTGAACTGCAGCGCGCGCATCCAGAAATCCTATCTCCTGGGGGGTCGGTAGAGCTCGCGGACCGCCGCATCGATGTCAGCGCCGCCTTGCTCGACTGGTTCCATGTACAAGCGTGCCCAGGCGACCTTGTCATCGCGCACGCCGATCACCGTCACCCCTTGCATCAGGAATGACGACCCGTCGACGTGCGTACCTGCCCACCGCAGTTCCGTCCAAACAGTTCCCTCTGCGGTGACCGACGAGATTTGATCGGCGACAAAGTCCGGCACCCCCTCGAAGACCGACGTCCAGTTCGCCAGAACCTGCTCCTTCCCCCCGAATCCACGGTTCGGGTGCAGCGGCTGCTCGCTGCGATAGTCGGTCGCGAACAGGTCCGCCACGGCGCTCGCGTCGTGACTGTTCATGGCCGAGATCAACTGCTCCATGACATCCACCATGATTTGGCTCCCATCTCCTGGACCTAACGGCAGGCAACAACCGCATTGTCCGCCCTTTCCGCCCTGCGCGGGGGCGCGTCGCAATAGCGTGGCGCCTCGAGGGGAAATCGGAACACTGTCACAGCGGGGATACCGTGACCCGCCAGCGCTCGGTGTTCGTGTTCTGGGCCCCATCCCCGGGGTCCAGGGCAACGTCCACCTCGGTGGCCTCCAGGCTTCGGCGCCCCCTGGCGAGCACACGGCAAACTTCGTGTACAGCGAGATCCTCGACTACACCTGCCCCGAGGGCTATCTGCCGACTGGCGTGTCGCTGGAAGCGATGCCTCAGCTCGACGCGAACTGCGTCTACGAGGACGACCTGATCGTGGAGACAGGCGACTTGGCCCTCACCATCGACGGCAAGCTGCACAGCGCGCGGATGGCCGGCACCATCAACTACATCCATACGGTCCCGACCGGTCCGGCCGGATCGTTGCCGGTCGACCTGCGCTAGACCGCGCCGGGGGAGAAGACGGTGACCAGCGACGTGGTGATCCTCCACAACCCGCGGACCGTGCTCATCACGACCACCCGGGAGGCAAGTGTCGTCGGCACCATCGGGACCGAGCACATCGGCGCCGGCACGGAGATCTCGACCGGTCAGACGATGCGGACCACGCTGCGGGCCAAGGACCAGCCACTCACGGCGTCGCGTAGCGTCGCTCCATGTGAAGATCGTCGAGCTCGTCGCACCGGCGCGGTTCGGCCGAAGCTTCCGCTGGCTGCTCGGCTCGTCGGTCATCAGCAACGCCGGTGACGGCATCGCGCTGGCGGCCGGTCCGCTCCTGGTGGCGAGTGTCACGCAGGACCCGGTGCTGGTCGCGTCGGCGGCGTTCCTGCTGAGGCTGCCGTGGCTGCTCTTCGGAGTCGTCGCGGGGGCGTACGTCGACCGGCTGGACCGCCGGCATCTCATCATCGCGGTGGACGTGTTCCGGGCGTTCGTCCTGGCCGTGCTGACAGTCACCGTCATGACCGGGGTCGTCAACATCACGCTCGTACTCATCGCGATGTTCGTCCTCGGCACGGCCGAGACCTTCGCCGACATCGCCACCTCGGTCCTGCTGCCCTCGGTCGTCGGGTCGGCGGACCTCGGGATCGCAAACGCCCGCATGCAGGGCGGCTTCCTCGTCACCAACCAGCTCATCGGCCCGCCCATCGGTGCCTTGCTGTTCGCCGCCGGCCGCTCGTGGCCTTTCGTGGCGACCGTCGCCTGCTGCCTGCTCGGCGCGTTGATGATGTTGCGGGTCTCGGTGCGGCCGGTTGCCGTCGGGGAGCGACGCTCCGTTCGTCACGAGATCGCGGAAGGCATCCAGTGGCTCTGGCACCACGCTGCCATGCGGACGCTGGCGATCACGATCGTCCTGTTCAACGTGACCTTCGGAGCGGCGTGGTCAGTGCTGGTCCTCTACTCCACGCACGTGCTGCACATGTCCGAGTTCGGCTTCGGCCTGCTCATCACCGCAGGCGCGGTCGGCGGCCTGATCGGCACGTCGGCATACGGCTGGCTCGAGCGTCACCTCTCTCTTGCCGCCATCATGCGGATCGGGCTCGTCATCGAGACCTTCACGCATCTGACGCTGGCGCTGACGCGGCAGCCGTGGGTGGCCGTCCTGGTCATGGTCGTGTTCGGCGCCCACGCCTTCGTGTGGAACACCACGTCGACGACCATCCGGCAGCGCGCCGTCCCCGGCGACCTGCTCGGCCGGGTGACCAGTGTCTACATGATCGGGCTGATTGCCGGCCTCGTCGTCGGAACCGCGCTGGGTGGCGTGCTCGCGGATGTGTGGGGGCTGAGGGCCCCGTTCTGGTTCGGGTTCTTCGGATCGGGCGCCCTGGTGCTGCTGCTGTGGCGCGAACTCGGCCATATCGCCCACGCCGGCGAAGCGCCGGTGCCCGTGTGACGCCGCGCAATTCGTCGGTCGTAGGGGTTCCATTTACGGGCTCCGACGCGGAATATAAGGCCTCACGACGGACTAGAGAGGCCAAAATGACCGAGCAAACCGCCGCGAATGACCACCAACTCGCCGCCGGAGATCCACGAGCCGCCCAGCTGCTGGAGAGCTGGCGGCAGCTGGACGACCGATATCAGCAAGTCGTCATGGCCACGGCAGGCGCCTTGGCTGCGTTCGTGCAGTTCCGCAGGGTTGACCCCGAGACCCGCAGGCTGGTCAGGCGGCTTCTCGACGACCCCTCGGACACGGAGCTGCGAGAGCTGCACGAGCACCCGGACGGCAAGGCCCTGTCGGATTGGCTGCTCAGCCTGCCGAAGCACCTCGCCGGCGAAGAGCGACCACACCTCGCGGACGAGCTAGGAGACCCGGCTGACGACACCGCCCGGGCCGAACCGGCGCCGTCCGTGGACCTGCGCGGCGATGTGTCGCGGCTGTTTCACCGGACACCCAGCGGCTGAAGTCGGCGCTCCCGCTTGCCGATGGGTCAGCGTGAGCAACCACTGATGATCGATGAGCGGTACGGCGCGCGCGTCGCGGCCTATGACCTCTGGGTAGCCCTGCAAGGTGAAGACCACCTGGCCGCGGCGGATCGGCTGCCACTCGCGGCTGCACGGGCCGAGCAGGAGGGCTGGACCGAGGTCGGGTTCGTGCTGGCGGCCGCCGAGATGGTGCACCGGATCATGCGGCCAGGCGACTTCGTAGCGCCGCCCACAGCAGCCACGGCGGCGCTGCTGCAGCGCGCCGAGGACCTCGAGTCGCCAGCCTTCATCGCGATCGCGCTGGGCATGCGAGCCGTCCTGGCCTCGGCCGCGGGCGACCCGGGTGCCCTGCTCGCGGACGCGAGCCGCGCGGTTGCCCTGCTCGAGGACGAGACGCTGCCGCCGTTGGACCGATGTGCGGGATACGTTGTAGCGGCGGCCTCGCTGAACACCCTGCGACTGTGGGAACTGGTCGACGAGCTGTACGGACGCGCCGCCGAGCTCGGACCGCAGTGCCGGGCGCCGGGGCAGTCCGCGGCTGTCGCCACGAACCGGGTCCTGACCCGCCTGGAGCTGGGATTGGCCCTGCTGGAGACCGGTGACCAGGACGCGGCCGCAGGTCAGCTCGCCCAGCTCAACGAACTGATGCCAGCGGCGCTCGCAGAACAGCTCCCGCGCTTGTGGCGAAGCGACATCGAGGCCTGCGCCGAGGTGGTGCGGTTGTTGTCCGGCGAGGACCCCGTCGAGCGCACCGACGCGCTGCACTCGCACCGGGAAGCACTGACCGCGAGCAGTGATATCGAGCTGCTGCCGTTGCTCGAGGCCGCGACGGTGTGGGCGTTGTGGCAGCACGGGCACCTCGAGGCTGCGGCCTCCGCAGCCCTACGGCTCGACTCCGTCTGTTCGTCAGCCTCGGGCGCGCGCACCTTCCCGCTCTGGGTGCGGGCCACGGTGCTGGCCGCGTGCGCGCCATCTGCCGCCACCGACGCGCAGCAGGAGTACGCGACGCTCTCCACTCGCCTGCTCTGGGAGTCACGCACGGCTGTCCTCGCCGCGGCACGTGCGCAGATCGACGTGGAACGCCGGCGTGCGGAGCACGCGGGACTGACCCGCGACGTCCATACCGATCCGCTCACCGGGCTGCACAACCGCCGTAGCTTCGACGCCTGGCTGAAGGACGGCGCACGATGGCCCCTGCGCCGAACCGCACTCCTGCTCATCGATCTCGACGGCTTCAAGGCGGTCAACGACACCTACGGCCACGACTGCGGCGACCAGGTGCTGCGGCGGATCGGTGAGCTGATGCGGGTCGGCACCCGACCAGACGACGTTGCCATCCGCCACGGAGGAGACGAGTTCGCGATCCTGCTGCGCGACGAGCGTCTGACGACCGGGGCAGCCTGGCAGCGGGCGCATGAGATACGAGACACCATCGCCAAGGAGCCCTGGTCCGCCCTGTCACCCGGGCTCGTCGTGACCGTCACGGTGGGTGTGGCCGTGTCGCCAGAGCCGATCGGCGACGAACCACCGCCCGAGCCGATTGACATCTACCGCGCCGCAGACCGAGCGCTCTACGCCGCCAAGAGCGACGGGTCGGGAATCATCATGGCCGAGGTCACCGGCGCTGGTCGCGCACGCTGAACACGACCTCGGTCTCGGCGCTTGTCTGCCCGTCGTTCGCGCGGAGCACGACCCGGTGGTCGCCGTCGGACAGTTCGGTCGTCACCCACTGGTCCGCCCCGACCGCCACCCGCTCGCCGTCGAGCAGCCACTCGACCTCTTCGCCGTCGAGCGGCCGGCCGTCGCATGCGGTCGCCACGCCCCACAGGCGCAGCGGGACTCCCGGCGCCACGGGTGCTTCGGCGCGCGGCCAGAGAACCGCGAGGCTGGGCGGGCGCCAGGGCACGTCGATGCGGAACGGTTCGCTCGCGCTCGTGTGGAACCCGTCCGTGACGAGCACCTGGACGAGAGCCGGACCGGCCGGCATCGACTCGGCCGAGCCCACCAGCTCGTCACCGTCTCCCCCGACCGCCAGCAGCTGCCATGTGCGACCGTCATCGGCTGACCACCGCACGAACCTGTCGACCTGCGCTGCGTCGTCGGTCGCCTCGGTCTGCCACCGCACGTACACCTGATCACCGTCGACGCCGGCGTCGACGCTCACGACCTGCGGTGGGCGCGAGGTTGCGTCGCGGCGCCAGACCTCCTCGTCCTCCTTCACCACGCGGATCGCCGCGACCTCACCCTCGTACCCGCTACCCGGGTCGGGGATCTTCGCCTGGAGCAGCACCTCACGCTCGTCTGCATCACCGCAGCCGCACCCCCCACCGCCGCCGCAGGCCCGCGTCGGGAGCTCGTGCACCGGCGCTTGCGAGAGCACGTCACCGTTGACTCCCATCAGCTGGACCCTCATGCCGTCGACGGCCTGCCCCCAGGCGCCGGCGAACGCGTCGACGCGCAACACGTGGCTCATCTCGACGCGGCCGTCCACCCGCCGGCCCATGACAACGACCAGCGACTCGCGCTCCGGCTCACGCACCCGTTTGGTCCACTCCCCCCACGGCGGATCCGGTGGATTGGGCGGCGCCGGCGGCCACTCGACCGGGACCTCGACGTCCAGCGGGGGAAGGGTGTCCTTGGGGAGCGGGACCCACTCGGGCGAGAGCCGCGGATTCTGGATCATCAGCTTGTGGTGATAGGGCGACATCCACGGCGACGAGCCGTAGCCCATGAAGTCCCTGGCCCACGTGGGACTCATGACGGTGGACGTCGTCACGTCGAACCCGTACTCCCCGATCGTGCCCGTCCGTCCGTCGGTCGAGTCGTACGGCTCGTAGACGGGGTAGTTCCGGTCCCACTTGTCGTCGTCGGGAGGCAGGTCGCCGAAGACGTGGGCGAAGCCGAGCACGTGTCCGAGCTCATGGGCGATGGTCGTGCCGCCGTTGCCGCCCACGAATCCGGCGCCGACCCCGCCGGCGTTGCCACAGCCGCCCGTGTCTCCTGTCGGCACACCGACGGGCAGCAGCGCGTAGTAGAAGCGGTCGGGCAGGTCGCCGTCGAGAACGCGGGCGACCTTGAGCCAGAAGAGCAAGTCGTTCCAGCTCGTCGGACAGCTCCCGTTGGCCATGTTGCCGGTCAGCGGGTTGTTCCAGGTGAAGGTGCCCGCGAGCGTCACGTCGGGACGGGGTGACACCGGGTAGATGTTGCACGTCCAGGCGCACTCGGACACGAAGTCGGCCTGTGTGGGGGCCGCGAGCTGCACCTGGTTGCCCGCGGCATCCGCGCCCCAATAGCGCACCGGCACACCGCGCAGCTTGAAGGTCTGGCGCAGCGTCGCATAGACAACGGTCGTCGTGTCGGCGGAGATCTCCGGGTGACCCGCCTGCTCGACATGCACCTTGAGGCGGAGCTCACCGCGCATCACATCGCCCGGCACGATGAAGTTCAGCGAGCCGGAGAGCGATCCACGCTCGGAGGGGTACGGAGCGTCCCGGAACGCCGTGACGGTGGCCGGCCAGACGGGTGCGAGTGTTCCCGTGTCCACCCACACGCCGTACTTGCGTCGTTGCACGACCACGCTGCCCTGCACGTTCGCGACGTTCTGGGTGCCGCCGTGTGCATACACGCGGACCATCGCCGGCTTGTCGGCCACCAGCGTCAGGCTGTTGTCGGCACCACGGTCCTGCTTGTCCGTGAGGTGTTCCGCCGCGCGGCAGTACTGGATCGCTTGTGTCACCTCGACCCCTGCGATGGACAGGGGCTTGAAGAACTCGAGGATGCCCGGCTTCAAAGTCGCGAACACTTCAGACACGAGGTCGCTGAGGTCAGTCATCTTGCCCCCGCCCGGAGAAAGAAATGTCCGACGAGATTAGCCGGGGCGAGTGGCTGAGTCCATGACCTTCACCGCACGTCGGTCAGGCAGCCCCCACCCGCGCCGACGAAACGCAGCCCCGCCAGATCGCCCCGGCCCCACTGCGCGGGTTTGCGCGTCAACACGGGGTACATGATCTGCAGGCGACCGCCGTGGCGCGGGTGGTCCAGCCCGACCACATGCCCCAGCTCGTGCATGAGCTCGCGTCCACGGGAGCCGAATCGCCGTCTCGTCTTGAAGCCGGCGGGAAAATGCATGTCTGCGTTGAGCAGCGCATAGCCACGGTCGTAGCGACCCCACAGCCGCCCGGCCTTGTCCCTCGCTGGCACATGCCACGAGCCGCCGCGCCCGGCAATGCCTTCCCGGGTGGTGCCCGACATCAACGTGCTCTCCGACGGCCGGATCCACGCAACGATCAATGTGTGTCGGCCGGATAGGCGTGCTTCCGCCATTGTGCCTGCGGGATCCTGTTGGTCCTGCCGCGATAGACGAAGGTCAGGTCGGTCGCCAAACTGGTTCGGTGATCGCCCTCTTCACGTCCCTCACCGCGCCGTGAGTCGCTTGCGCGCGGTTCACGCGATAGCCGATGACGCGGCACGGGTCCCAGCGGCCCGGCACATGCGGCGCCTCTTCCATCGCGAAGACGGCGAACGCCGTCGCGTGGCCTCTCGCGGTCCGTCTGTCCGCTGATGCCTGCCCGGGCGGCAGCTTCAGGAGGCGCATCGCGACGCACGCCGTCAGAGCGGCAGCCTGCCTGCGGTTCCCCATGATTCCCCCTTGCGCCCAGTTCCCCCCGGAACCGTTGCGCCCCTCACTGTCACCTGACGAGGGGAGTCGGCCGCATTCGCGGCGAAAAGAAACCCGTTGCAGCTCAAGGAGAACGGGCTGTGTTCAGCCCGTCACCAGAATGAGCCCGCGGTTATCGCCGCGAACCCATGCAACTCGGACAGGAGTCAGCGTCGGCGCACCGAGAGTGACCGCCAGCCGGAGAGGCGGCCGTCAGGATCCCGGGTCCGCAGCAGGCAGACTGCCGCGACGCAAATGGCGGCGAAGCCGACAAGGTCGGCAAGCACCAGCCCGTGGTTCTCGGAGATGCGCACGAGCGTCGGTCCCTCGAACCACTTGTCCACGATCAACCACGCAACGCCCTCGAGCGCCAGCACGACTGCTGCCGGTCGGTCACCCAGCCAGGCCGGGACGGCCGTGCCGATCATCAGGACGAGCAGTGGCACGGCGAGCAGCATTGGTCGAGAGTACGTGCTGAACCAGTCGGCCGCGCCGCGATTCAGGCTTTGCGCCTGCGCACACCACCGAAGGACCGCCGTGAAGATCATCGACGCCCGAGTCATCGTCACCAGCCCGGGACGCAACTTCGTCACGCTCAAGATCACCACCGACGAGGGGCTGGTCGGCTACGGCGACGCAACCCTCAACGGCCGCGAGCTCGCCGTCGTGAGCTACCTGAGGGACCATCTCGTCCCGCTGCTGCTCGGCCGCGACCCGCACCGGATCGAGGACAACTGGCAGCTGCTCTACCGCGGTGCGTACTGGCGGCGGGGGCCGGTCACGATGGCGGCCATCGCCGCGGTGGACGTAGCGCTCTGGGACATCAAGGCCAAAGCTGCGGGCCTGCCGCTCTACCAGCTGCTCGGCGGCGCCAGCCGCGACCGGGTCCGCGCCTACGGCCACGCCAACGGCCACGACCTGCCGGCTCTGTTCGACTCGATCGACGAGCAGCTCGCGCTGGGCTATCAGGCCGTCCGGGTGCAAACGGGGATCCCCGGTCTGGGCAGCGTCTACGGCGTCGACAGCGACGCCGCAAGCACGTCGTCGACCCCGGTCGAGGAGTGGGACACCGCGGCCTACCTCCGGCACATGCCACACGTGTTCGAAGAGGTCCGCAACCGCTTCGGCGCCGACCTGCCCCTGTTGCACGACGCGCACCACCGACTGACCCCCGTGGAAGCCGCACGACTCGGCAAGGAGCTCGAGCCCTACCACCTCTTCTGGCTCGAGGACGTCACCCCGGCCGAGAACCAGCAAGCGCTGCGCCTGGTGCGTCAGCACACGACCACACCGCTCGCCCTGGGCGAGGTGTTCAACACGGTCTTCGACTACCAGACGCTCGTGACCGAACAGCTCATCGACTACGTGCGATCCGCCGTGACGCACGCGGGCGGGATCACACCGATGCGTAAGCTGTGCGACTTTGCCGCCCTGTACCAGATCAAGAGCGGCATCCACGGGCCCGAGGACATCTCGCCGGTGGGCATGTCCGCCGCAGTGCACCTCGACCTGGCCGTCCACAACTTCGGCATCCAGGAGTACTCGGGCCACACTGCGCTGACCGACGAGACGTTCCGGCACGGCTACACCTTCGAGGACGGTCACCTGCACCCGGGCGAGGAGCCGGGACTCGGTGTCGTCCTCGACGAGGAGCTCGCCGCCGCCCACCCCTATGACCCCGCGTACCTGCCGGTGAACCGCCTCAGCGACGGAACCGTCCACGACTGGTGAGCGATGAGTTCTGCGGCCGAGGGCTGTCTAACGCTGTAAGGACCCGGCCCAACGGACAGGAGACGACAATGCGACTGACCCTGCACACCTTCCTCACCCTCGACGGCGTGCTGCAGGCCCCTGGCGGGCCGAGCGAGGACCCCGAGGGCGGGTTCGAGCACGGCGGCTGGTCGTTCCCCTACGGTGACGAGGACTTCGGGGCCGTCATGGTCGGGTGGTTCGCCCACGCCGACGCCTTCCTGCTCGGGCGCAAGACCTACGAGATCTTCAACGGCTACTGGCCCAAGATCACCGACGCCGACGACCCCATCGCAAGCAAGCTCAACGCGCTGCCGAAGTACGTGGGTTCGAGGACCCTCGACTCGGTCAGCTGGCACAACTCGTCACTCCTCGGCAGCGACGTCGCCAGCGACGTCGCCAAGCTCAAGGAAGAGCCCGGCGATGAGCTGCAGGTGCACGGCAGTGGTGAGCTCGCGCAGACGCTCATCGAACACGACCTCATCGACGAATACCGCCTGCTCGTCTTCCCGGTCCACCTCGGCTCCGGGAAGAAGCTGTTCCCCGACGGCGCGAAGGCAGCGGCGCTCCGACTCACCGGCACCTCGACGACAGCCTCCGGAGTCGTCATCAGTACGTACGTGCCTGCGGGCCCCGTGCAGTACGGGTCGTACTGACGGGCCGCACCGTCTCGCCCGGGAACTCCCGGTCATCAGGCGGCGTGTCAGTGGCGGTGCTGAAACGGATGCGGTGACCGTCCGGATCCGCAATGTTCAGCTCGCGGACCCCAACCAGGTTCCGGGATTCCCCTGCCCGTTGAGGCAGAAGTGGATCTCCGAACCGGCGGCGTAGTACTGCAAGCTGGCTTCGACATCACGCACGTTCAGGATCGGGATGACCTTCTCCACGTGTGGCACGCGGTCATCATGCCAGCCCGGACCGCGACGTTCTCGGCAGTTCATGCAGCACCACGTCGACCAGCTGGCCATCTGTCACGGTCGCGGTCATGTAGGTGCACGCAGGCTGGCGGCGACGATCGGTCGGGGAGCCGGGGTTGAGCAGCCGCAGCCCGGTTGCCGCGGTGGTGTCCCACGGAATGTGGCTGTGGCCGAAGACGAGCACGTCGACCTCGTCGTACACAGCCGCCATGCGTGACTCACGGTTCGCTCGCGCACCGGTCTCGTGGACGACTGCGAACCGCACGCCCGCCAGCGTTGTCCGGGCCACCTCCGGCAGCACGTCCCGAAGCTCGCGGCCGTCATTGTTTCCGTAGACGCCGACGAGTCGCGACGCACGGGCAGCGACGTCGCGATGAAGCTCGGCCGATGTCCAGTCCCCCGCGTGAACAACGACATCAGCGTCATCGACCGCCGTCCAGACCGCATCCGGGAGCGTCTTGGCACGAGAGGGTACGTGAGTGTCGGACAGGATCAGCAGTTGCACGTCACCACTCTTGCGCACCAGCCAATGGCGTCAGGAGGCGCTGCGGGAAACCTGGTCGGCCTGGGGACGCCGGCGAAGGCGGGACTTGCGTGGGACTCTGCGGTCTCGCAAGGCGACCTGCGCGAGGTAGTAGCCGCTGACGAAACGCATGGGGGACCTCCGGTCTCCGTGGTGATGGTCGGTTGTTCTTCCTCACTAAGAGGCCGGAGGCGTGCGGCTAGATACGGGTGGGCCGAAAATTACGGTCTTCTCATACGACGACCACGGGATGCCGGACGATCGCGCCGAACAGGTACCCGCCGTTGTTGAAGGGCACGGTCGGCGGCTGAGTGCGTCCCTGCGCGTCTGTCGCGCGTGCCCACAGCTCGAAGTCTCCGGCCGGCCGCGGCGGGAAGGTGTAGCGGAACCTCACCCATGCACCGTTTCGGCGATTCAGCCGGGCCTGGGTCCAGGTTGCTCCCTGGTCGATGCTGACATCGACACGGTGGACGGGACTCGTGCCCGACCAGGCGCGCCCGGTGACAGCAACCGGCGTGTACGCGGGCAGCTCGGCTCCCCGGGCCAGTTCCCAGGCGCTCTTGACGGTCTGCGTCGTCACCACCGGCTGGTCCGGGTAGGCATCGCCGGTCATGACGTACTGCTGCGTGTTCCACAGCGAGAACAACGGCTGGTCGGACACCTCGATCTGCCCGACCCACTTGATGTTCGCGACCCCGATCCATCCGGGCACGACCAACCTCAGCGGGAAGCCGTGGTCAGGCGGGAGTGGCTCGCCGTTCATCTCCAGCACCAACAACGCATCGTCGAGCGCCTTCGCGATCGGGATCGGTCGGCGTACGTGCCCATAGTCGACGCCGCCCGAGACGACGGTCGCGTCGAGACCGGAGGGCATGACGTCCACCGCTCGACGACTCAGCCCCGCCCTCTTGAGCACCTCGGCCAGTGGCACACCGCGCCAGCGCGCGACGCCGATCGCACCCAGCCCCCACTGCGTGCCGGGTGCAGGCGTGCCCTGTTGCAGGGCGAAGAGGCTCCGGCCGTTGCCGGCACACTCGATGAACGCGACAACCTCCCGCTGAGGAAGCCGTCGCAACTGGTCATAGGTAAAGGTCCGGCCCGGGCCATGGAGACCGCTGCCGAAGACTTCCAGCTGCCAGGTCTGGACATCGATCACCGGTGTAGCGGTGTGATCGCGGACGAAGAAGCGCTCGTTCGGGATCTTGTAGCCAAGGCCCGGCACCGCGTCCCAGCGCATCTCCGCGTTCGTGCCGTAGTTGACGAACCACTCCGGAGGCAGCGGCTTCACGATCGGCGAGGCGGCGTCCAACGTGGCCGCGCGCGCCGAGCCCGCAGGTGCGAACTGCGCGATGCCGGAGGCCACGGACAGCGCGGCGCCCATCTTCAGGACATCGCGACGGGTGAGACCCGTGCGAGACCTCAACTGCTCAGACCTGGTGGTGAGAAAGGCCGCCTCGTCGGGGTTCATGCCAACTCCTTCCGTCGCACAGCACGATTAGTTCATATTTTTCTCCATCGAGAAACTAGTGTTAGACCTTAGCCGCTTCCCGCGAGGCCCTTCAAGGCCTCTCAGTGGGTGAGCTCAGACAGTGGGTGAGCTCAGGCGCCGAGGTGGCCGAGCAGGTCATAGACGACGAACGCCGGCCACAGGATGCCTTCGCCGATGGCCCACAGGTGCTCCCAGAAGCCGTTGGCCTCCTGCCAGTAGTAGACGACGGCTCCAATGAGCCCCAGTCCGTAGACCGCACCTCCGCCGCCGCCCGCGCCCCTGTTCGACTTCCCTGACATCGTTCCTCCCAGGCACCAGGGTGACAAAGGACAGGCTCGGGTCAACACCGCCCACGGTCAAGGGTGGGTACGGTGGCGACGTGGCCCTCCCTGTTCGGGCCGGTCCTCGGCCCACCACTACGCCGACGAACCCGCACACCCAGCTCGACCAGCAGCCGACGGACGCCAGCCTGAGCAACCGACTGGCCACGAGGGTGTTCACCCTGCCGGGCGTGCTGGAGCGCGAGAGCGCCATCTCAGTGTCCGGCGCCCGAGCCCTCTGGCTCGATGACTCGCTGTCGGCCGGGCCCGCTGAGGCGTTCCTGATCGGGCGGGAGTTCGCCCACCTGCATCCCGGATCGGACCAGAGTTTGCACGCCATGCTCCCTCCCGCCCTGGTCGAGGAGGCGATCGATGCCGGGTGGGCCGAGCAGCATCCTGTCGCCCGACGCGGGCTGATCCCCGCGAACGCCGTCATGCTCTATGCCCCGCGGGACGACGGGGAGCTCGATGTCGTCGCGGGTCTTGTCGAGGCCTCGTACACCTTTGCCTCGACCGATCTGCACCAAGGCTGATGCCATGCGCTGGCGACGGCACCGGGACGTCAGTTACAACATCGTGACGCGGACCGAGCGGGAGCGGCGCGACGACGAGGTGGCAAGCAGACGCAGGCGCTACTTCGCGATCATGATCCCTTGCCTCGCGCTCGTCGCCTTCGGTTTCCTCGTGCCTGCCCCGACACCGTTCCGGGTTGCGGCTCTGGCCCTGGCCGCACTGCTGCCGCCGGTCGCCGCGATCGTCGGCAACGCCAAACCCTGGTGACACGTGAGCCACCAGCCTGCTCCGCGCGTCGTACCTCGGATCGGTTGCTCTCGGAGCCTCGACGATGCCGGTCGGCCGCCGTAGCCTCGAATCGACCCGGCAGTCCCCACGGCCCACTCGAGGAGGCAATCATGTTCGTTCAGGTGATCGAGGGACGCGTGCAGGATGCGGCCGCCTTGCGCGCCGCGATCGACGATTGGTTCCAGCAGGTCTCGCCCGGCGCCACCGGCTGGCTCGGTTCCACCGGCGGGGTCACCGACGACGGACGGGCCATCGCGTTGGTGCGCTTCGAGTCGGAGCAGGCGGCGCGGGCCAACAGTGATCGGCCCGAGCAGGACGAGTGGTGGGCGAATGCCTCGAAGTTGTTCGACGGCGAGCCCACCTTCAGCGAGAGCAGCGACATCGACCTCGACATCGTCGGCGACCCAGGTCGCGCCGGCTTCGTACAGGTGATGAAGGGGCGCGGCAGCGACCCCAAACGGGCTCGCGAGCTGATGGCCCAGGACTCCGAGGCCTGGGCCGCGTTCCGGCCCGACATCCTCGGCAGCCTCGGCATCGGTCACCCGGGTGGCGCCTACACGATGGCGATCTACTTCACCTCGGAAGCTGCAGCCCGTGAGGGTGAGACCAAGGAGATGCCGGAGAACCTCAAGGCACAGATGGAGGAGATGGGCAGCCTGATGATCGGCGAGCCCGAGTTCTACGACCTGAAGGATCCCTGGATGCACGCACCGGACTGACGCTTCTTGGGAACGTTCTCATCCGTGATGCGGCGGGGCACGCCTCACGTTGCCGACCGCGAACGGTGATCTCGTGTCACTTAACGTGATTGAATGATGATCACAGCTCGAGACCTCGGCTGGATTTCTGTTCCTACCAGGATTCGGGGTCCCGGATGAGTTCCTGCTTCGTCCACTCACGTGTTCTGCGCGCTGACATGGCAGCGACGCACTGAGAGTCCTGATCGCGGACGACGAGGCGACAACACGACTGATCGCCGAGGCGGTGTTGGTGCGGCTCGGCCACGAATGCAGCATCGCCACCGACGGGGCGCAGGCATGGGCGCTCTACCAGTCTCAGCAGCCAGATGTGGTCATCAGCGATTGGATGATGCCCGGGCTCAGTGGGCCAGAGCTGTGCCGGCACATCCGCGAGCAACCGGCTGGCGACTACCCCTATTTCATCATGATCAGCGTGCACGATGCGCGGGAACGAGTGCTCGAGGGCATGGGGGCCGGCGCCGACGACTATCTCGTCAAGCCGCTGGACCCGGGCGATCTGCAGGCCCGACTGATTGCCGCCGAGAGAGTTACCGCTCTGCACAGCAAGCTGGCCCGTCAGCGAACCGAGCTCGAGGACCTGAACCGGGAACTCGGCGGTGTCGTGCGACGGGATCCCCTCACCGGACTTGGCAATCGCAGAGCCCTGGAGGAGGATCTCGCGCCGTTGGAGGCACGGGTGCGCCGGTACGGCCAGCGCTATTGCATGGCGCTGCTCGATGTGGACTTCTTCAAGGCCTACAACGACTCTTATGGCCACCAAGCCGGCGACCGGGCACTGCAGGCTGTCTCTGCGCAGCTCCTGTTCCACGCTCGACTCGGTGACTCGATTTATCGCTATGGCGGTGAAGAGTTCCTGTGCCTGTTTCCCGAACAGTCTCTGGAGACCGGGACCCAGGCCGTTCACCGCATGCGTGCCGGACTCCAGAAGCTGGCCATCACCCACGCCGACAATCCGCTGGGTGTGCTTACCTTCAGCGCCGGCGTCGCCGTTCTGGACGGTGAGCACCCCCGAAACGCAGGCGAGGTGCTGCGCGAGGCCGACAAGGCTCTCTACCGGGCGAAACAACTCGGCCGCAATCGCGTCGAGCACGGGAGCACGCCGACCGGCTGAACGCGATATGGCCGGGGTGAACATTTCCGCCGTACTCGTCGTACCTCTTCGGACCGCAACCGGAAGAGGAACCCATGACGACGTCGACCCAGCAATCCCTGCCTCGACCAGGCGACACCGTTCCCGAAGGCTCGCCCCCGCGCATCCGCGCTCTCGCCCGTGCATCCGCGCTCGCGCTGGGCGGCTTCGCCGCCGCCGTGCTCGTAGCCGGCCTGCGCTCCCCCGGATACAGCCACAGATCCGAAGCGATCAGCGCTCTCGGGGCAAAGGACGCCGCGGCCCCTGAGGTCATGATGGTGGGGTTCTTGCTCCTCGCGGTCTCACTCCTCGCGGCCGGCGGCGTGCTCGCCAGGACGATCGCTGGCAAGGCGGGTCGAGTTGGCGCGCTGCTGGTCTGCCTCGCCGGCGTGGCCGCCGTCGTCACGGCGTTCGCCCAGGAAGACTGCTCGGATCTCAAGGCTGCGTGCGCCGCCCGCGAACGCGCGAACACTGTCTCCGGCGAGCACGTGCTGCACAACCTGGTAGGGCTCGTGCTGTTCGCCGCACTCGTGATCGCGCTGTTCTTCCTCGCAGCCGGCCTTCGCCGCGCAACCGGTCGGGCCACCCTCGCGCGTACGACCCAGGTCGTCGCGGTGGCCGCGCTCGGGCTCATGGTGTGGTTCGGATCCGACGCCTACGGCGACAACGGCGGGCTCGTGCAGCGGGCACTCATCGTGGTGGCCTGCGGTTGGCCGGCACTGCTCGCGACCTGGCTGGCTGGGCCACCTGCGCCGCCCGTTGACGTAATCCGGGCGTAGCCACTCATCCACTCACCGGGGAGCGCCGGCCGACCGTGATGGCTGGCGCGCCCGGAGGTGTCGGCGCGGACATGATGTCTACGAAGCCTGCCTCCTCGAGCAACGCCTCGGCCTGTGTGTCGTCGAGAGAGGTGCCGCCATAGGCGATCGTCCTGAAGCGCGTCACGGCATCGTCGATCGGGTCGCCGGCGAACTTGCCGTGCGCCACGAGCACCCATCCGCCGGGGATGAGGGCGCGGACAATGCGAGAGACACCAGCGCGCAGCGCGGTCTCCGGCACGAACGGGGCAGGCAGGAATGCCAGCGCATAGACGTCGACGTCTTCAAGTGTCCCGACGTCCTGTTGGCGGAGAACGACTCGGTCGGCCACGGTGCTCGCCTTGCGGGTCTCCTCGGCAAGGCGAAGCACTCGCGGGAGCACATCGATGCCGACGACCGTGAGGGCTGGAAAGAGCTCGGCGTAGGCGACGGCGAGCGCGGCAACTCCTGTCCCCACGTCGAGCATGCGGGCGCGCGGCGCGGCCATGGCCTGCGGGAGACCGGCGAGCATCGGTAGGCCGAACTGGACGAACGCCTTGGCGCCCTGCGCACTCGCCCGGCCCTGGGCCAGGATCGCGTCGTCAGTTTGACTCGCCCACGTCTCAACGTTGTCGGTCAACAGCGCCGCGGCCTGCAGTATCGGCGCCGCCGCCTGAGCGCTGAGACCACGGCGGTCCAACTGCCCCGAATCGAGGTCGAGGTCCGGGTCAATCGCGTTGAGCACCGACCTCGCGGCTCGTCGCTGGTCGGATGCCGTGTCATCGCCGTAGCGCGAGTGCCAACGCGGTCGCGGCCCAGACGGCTCGATCTCCCCTGGAAAGGATCTGGTGCAGCTGCGCCGCCGTCGTTCCGGCCGACTCATCCATGTCGACCACATTGCTGCTCTGGGACACATCTTCTCCTTGATCGCAGTTTCGTTACAACGTAACGTAACGGCGTTCCGTTAATATGGCAAGCATGGGACGGCCGAAAACACACGATCATCGGCAGGCTGCCGCGCTCCTCGACGCCGCCGAGGAACTCGTCGACTCGGGTGGGCTCGCGGCGCTGTCCGTACGCGCGGTGGCCGAGCGCAGCGCGACGACGACCCGCGCGGTCTACAGCCTGTTCGGGTCGAAGGCCGGCCTGGTCGCGGCCCTCGGAGCGCGCACGTTCGAGCTCCTCGGGGCCGGTGTCGAGGCGCTGCCAAAGACTGATCGGCCCGCGGCAGACTTGGTCGACGCCGGCGTGGGCGTCTTTCGCCAGCTCGCGATCACCCGACCGGCTCTGTTCCAGATCGGCGTGCAGCAGACGTCGGTGGACGTCGCCGTCGCCAGCCAGTTCCGGCCGGTGGCCCGGACCGCTTTCCAGATCCTCGAATCTCGGTTCCACCGCCTGCAAGTGGACGGGCAACTGCCCGACCGAGATCGTCAACGAAGCCGCGACGCAGTTCCACGCGCTCTGTGAAGGGCTCGCCACAGTCGAACAGCGCGGGATGTTCCCACCGGAGAGCGCGGAACGACTGTGGCGCGAGGCACTCGCAGCTCTGCTCGACGGTCTCGCTCAGCCACCGCCTCGACGTCCTGCCGGCCAACGACGCATCGCTTGATCCGACGCGGTCACAGCCGTCACGTCCGGCACGTCCGGTACGGCACCGAGGCGGCCACGGTCACGCGGCCACCGTCACACGGGCACCGTCACGCGGGCACCGGTCACGCAGCCACCGTCACGCAGCCACCGTCAGGCAGCCACCGTCACGCGGCGTTGTCGGTTGCCGTCGGGGTCCGTAGCCTTCGCCGGGTGCGTAGCCGGGTAGGGGTTCGGGCCGGGTGGTGACGGTGAGTCCGGTGAGCATGCTGTGTTCGACCGACCCGTCCTGATTGAGCCGGGTCGCGACGAGGCCGCGGGTCTTGAGCTCGTGGTGGCGTCGGTGCCGCGGCGCGAGGTTGGTCACCTCGGTCGGGCCGCGCGGCCAGGGCACGTCGTGGTCCAGATCGCAGCGGTGCGCCCGAGTTGCGGGCAGTCGTAGGCGGTGCAGCGCGGGTTACGGGCTCGCACCTGCTCGGTGATCGCCACGGTCGGCGCGTAGGAATCGGAACGCATCGACGGCAGGTCAGCGAGATCACCGCGGTCGCCGAGGTCATTGCGGTCGCTGCGGTCGCCGAGTCGGGCGGGATGGCCGCGTGGAGTAGTTGGCGGGTCCAGCCGCCGGGCGGGGCTTTGGGGAGGCGCACGATCCGGGTCAGTATCCCGGCCGGTCGACCAGCAGCAGGCTGGTTGCCCCGGTGGCGGCCATGGTGTGGGCCTGCTCACGGGTGGTCTGCGGGTCCAGGAAGGCTTGCCCGGTCAGGCCGCGGACCTCCCCGGGGTCCTTCGCGGCCGGGCCGGTCCCGAAGAAGGTGTCCAGGTGGGCCACCAGCCCGAGCTCGCGTTCCCGGCGCACCGGGACCCCGGGTGGGGGCCGCCCGTCGCGGATCCGGCGGAACACCTCGACGAACGCGTCGACCCGGCGCTGGTCCATCGGCACGTACTCGCCGTCCTCGGTGTGGTCGTCCCGGGCCTGCGCCAGGTCGGTGAGGACCTGTTCGGTCATCGCGACATCGGCGGCGTCGGTGTCGATGATCAGCTCGGCCATCCCGTCCCCGGTCGGGCCCGAGCGCACCGACCGCGCGGCGCGTCGCTCCTTCCGGCGCCGCGCCGCGGCGTCGGCGTCGACCCGGGTCACGGTGCGCGCGGTCCGGTCCCGCCAGGACCGCGGCGACAGCCCGTCCCACGGGCTCGACCCGGCCACGGCGAGCAGCCGGTCCTGCACCTCGCGTGCGTCCCGGTCGGAGAGCACCTGGGTGGCCTCGGCGAGGGTGCGGGCCCTGATCAGGTCCAACCGGCCGTCGGCCAACGCGTCGAGCGTGTCGGGCAGCACGGTGGTCAGCCGGTGGGCCAGGTCGAGCAACCGACCGGCCGGGCGCGCCCCGATCCCGAGCACCACCTGCAGCTCGTCGACCATCGCCGAGGCGATCAGCTCCTCATCCGGTGCCCCACCGGAGCCCGCGCGGGCGAGACGCCAGCTCGGCCACCGCCTGCGCCTCCACGAGGGAGGTGAGCTGCGCGACCAGGGTCAGCTGCTCGGCCTCCGCGGCGGCCATCCGCGACGCGGTGCTTCGGATCTGCGCGGCCAACACCTGCGCGTCCGTTTCACCGACCGGCTCGGTCGCACCGACCAGCTCGGTGGCCCGACGAGCTCGGTGGCCGACGAGCTCGGTGGCCCCGTAGCGATCCGCCAAGAAGGCAGCCACCTCCGCAGCCATCTCCTCGGCCGAATCCGATGTCCTGATCTGAAGCCATGACCCGACCCTAGAAGCCACCCCCGACACAAACCCCCACCCAGAACCCCTTTATCCACAACCACTTCTATCCACAGGGCGACACTCACGAAGAGTCACCACACCACCACACGCAGACGCGTCACAAGCCCAGGAAGTGGTCGCGCTGCGCAAGAACGAAACGTGCAACAGCCGATAGCCAAAACTGCAGCAGTTCGAGAGTCAGCGCCGTGATCCCCTCCGCGATGCTGAACGACGACAGCACGTCCCTACTGCGCTGCTTCACAGCGCTCGCGTTGTTCAACGCTGCCGCGGGTGAGATCCGACGCCGCCCGGCCGCGCATTGTCCACCTGAGCATGCCGTTAGCTCGCCACCGACACCCGCGTTTGCACCGCGGAAAGTCGCGCGCAGTCGTACAAAAAAGTTGTTGAAGGCACCTGAATGCATGTTCAGACGGGTCACAGGAATGCCGACAACATCTAGGTGACCCGCCTCCCCCGCCCTCACCCCGTCATGACAGCACTTGCTGCCGGCTGCCCGCTGACCCTGCTCATCGACCTGACCGACGCGCACGGCCCGGACTCGAAACGCATCATGGCGCGCGAGCACGCCGACATGTCCTGGCTCCAAGGCCTGGGACTGACCGCAATCCCACCCGTCGCCAAGGCAGCGGACCAAGCCAGCTAGCGCACCGCGCGCCCTACGGGGTCGTGCGGAAGACGGGCCAGCCGATCTCGGTCTGCCACGCGGACGCGTCCGACGTGTCCCGAGGCCCGACGAGGTAGGTCTCGTGCACAGGACCTGCCAACGCGAGCGCGTGGTCGGCGACCCAAGCGCCGAGCTCGCCGTACGTGACGTCGATGTCGTCGTGCGGCCCTTGGTGCACTGTGACCGCGAGCTCCGCCGCCGGAATCTCGACCGGGCTCACCCGGCCGGCCACCGGCGCGGCAGCGACGGTCAGGTAGACCGTCATGTGCCCGCGCTCCTCCGTGAAGAGCTCGTTGTCGTAGAGCCCACCGCACGGCCCCGTCTCCTCGAGCCCGAGACTCGACAGCTCCGCCATCGCGCCGGAGTACCACGCAAGCACGTCGGACCTGTCCACGTCCCCGCCGATGCCGGCGACGACGCGCGCCGGCGCCGACCGTAGCCGGACCGTCAACGTTGGTGGCGTTGGGGAAAGCAGGCGTCGCAACGACGTGACCGCCGCCTGCGTCGAGGCGAGTTGCGTCTCGAGCCGGGTCAGGTGCGCCGCGATGAGCTCGCTGCGTTCTTCGACGTCCGCGAGAAGCACCGAGCGGACCTCCGCCACGGGCATCCCTAGCTCGCGGAAACGCCGGATGACCTGGGCCGTGGGGACCTGCGCCGTCGAGTAGTAGCGGTAGCCGGTTGCGGCGTCGACTTGCTCGGGCTCGAGCAGGCCCGCTTCGTGATAGTGGCGCAGCGTCTTCCTGCTGAGGTGGGTGATCTGCGCGAAGTCACCGATGGTCAGCACGAGCACATCCTCAACCCTCCCCCAAGGAGAAGGTCAACAGCTTGACTCTCCCCCTCGGGGAACGCCCACGGTTTCAGGTTGTACGAGGCGGACTCCCCACCTAGCACTCCACCACGCAACGGAGACTCATCATGCGGTACTTCGAACTCGCCACCATGCCCGACACCGACGCCTACTTCGCGCAGTTCACCGATGACGCCACCGTCGAGGACGACGGCAACGTGTACCACGGCATCGACGAGATCCGGACCTGGCGCACGGTGGTTCCCCGGGTGCGCTACGACGTGACTCGCGTCGAGCAGCAGGGGAACAGCACCCATGCGTGGGTTGCCATCTCCGGGGAATTTCCCGGCAGCCCGGTCACCCTGCGCTTCGAGTTCGACTACGCAGAGGACGACCGGATCACGGCCCTGCGCATCACGGCATGAGGGGCACCGCCTCGGCTGTTGCCCAGAGAACACGTTGTCAGTGGCGCCGCGCGATACTCGCTGCCATGGCATACGACGAAGAGCTCGCGAACAGGATCAGAGAGGTCGTTCAGGGGGAACGCGGCCTGACCGAGAAGGCCATGTTCGGAGGCCTGGCCTTCCTGATCAACGGCAACATGGCGGTGAGTGCCAGCAGCAAGGGCGGCCTGCTGCTGCGCATCGATCCAGCGCAGACCGATTCACTGGTGAGCGAGCCGCACGTGGCGCGGTTCGAGATGCGCGGCCGGGAGATGGACGGCTGGCTGCGCGTCGACACCGCGGCAATCGACACCGACCACGACCTACGGCGCTGGGTGGACCACGGCGTCAGCTATGCCCGGTCGCTGCCACCCAAGTAACCCTGCGCTAGTTCGTCGCCATCTCGTGTGGTCCCAGTGCCCACAGCGCGGACAACGCAGCGTCGAGCTGCAGGGACTTCGCTTCGTACGCCGGGCCAGCAGGGTCGAGGTCAATGCGTTCGCGCACCAGCTCGGCACAGCGGGCGGTGATGTTCGCGCGGGTCTCGGGAGGAGGTGGGGTACGCACCGTGATCGGCATGAGCAGCACAGGCTTCCGGGTGGACGGAGTTGACGGTCGCCCGGGGTCTCGGGGTGCTACGACAAGGACCCGAGCCCACGAGGGGTGCACGGGTCCTAATACGTCAATCGTGGTTCGGGTGGCGACCGATGTCAAACAGGCGGGGCCGCAGAAAGTCAGAAACTTGTTCCGGAGTCGAGTGCGGCCTGGATCGCCACGAGGAGTTCGCGAGCCGAAGCGGCGGTGAGTTCGACGGCGACGCGGGCCGACGGTCCCGACGAAGGGTTCGCGAAGTCGATGTTGAGGGTGTGCTCAGCCATCGCGTGAACGGGGTGGTCGAAGTAGACCGTGGCGTCGGTGACATGGAACCAGGAGCTGCCCGGTCCCTTGGCGCTTCCGTCGATCTCGGAACGCATCGTCGCGTAGGTGCACATGGTCAGCTCCCGAGGTGGGTCGCGTAGAAGGCCGCGATCTTTTCCCAGCCGTCGTTCGCAGCGGCGACGCGATAAGCCGGGCGGTCGACGGCGAAGAAGCCGTGGCCGGTGTCGTCATAGCTGTGGAACTCGTGCGGCTTCGAGTGGGCCGTGAGGATCTCGTCCAGCTCGGCGACCTGGTCCGGGCTCGGGTAGGAGTCCTCCTTGCCGAACAGACCGAGCAGCGGGGCGCGCAGGCTCGGCAGCTGGTCGACGAGGTTGGTGACCTGCAACGGGTGACCGTCCGGCGGCGTGCCGACCACGAAGGCGCCGTAGCAGTCCACGGCCGCATCGAGGTCGAGGTTGCACGCGGCCAGGACGCTCTGCCGGCCGCCCGAGCAGTAGCCGATGACGCCGACCTTCCCGTTCGAGGTGGGCAACGCGCGCAGGTGCGCCGCCGCTCCCCCGACGTCGCCGATCAGCCGGTCGTCCGGGACACCGCCGTTCGCCCGCGCTGTCGCTGAGGCGTCGTCAGGAGCCGCACCGGGCGCGTCACGCCAGTGCAGGTTCGGGCAGATCGCGTCGTAGCCCAGCTCGGCGAACCGACGGGTGATCTCCTTGGTCGCCCGGTCATAGCCGGGCATGTGGTGGATGACCACGACGCCGCCGCGGGGGCCCTCCCCGTCGGGCCGGGCGAGGTAGGCCTCGACCTCGTCGCCGCCGTGCCCGGTGATCCGAACTGTGTGCGCGCTCAACGAATCGTTCATGACGAGATCGAATCACGACCACCCGGGAATAGTAAAGTCAGACTGATTAGGTAGGCTAACGACTCATGGAAGAGTACGAACGTTCCGGCCGACGCCACCCAGGTCGCCAACGACCTGCGCATCGTGCTCGGGCGGATCGTCAGGCGGCTCCGGCAGGGCCACGAGGCGGGTGAGCTGTCGCTGTCCGAGCTGTCGGTGCTGTCTCGACTCGAGCGACACGGCTCGTTGCCGGCAGGTGTCCTGGCCGAGCAGGAGCGCATCAGCCCGCAGTCGATGACGACCATCCTGGCCGTCCTGGAAGGCCGCGGCCTGGCCACCCGCGACTCCGACGCACGCGACGGGCGCCGGGCCAGCATGTCGGCGACGGCAGCAGGCAGGAAGCTTCTCGCCGGCCGGCGCTCCCTCAACGCGCAGCGCATGGCGCGAGCCCTGGAGGAGGCACTCACTCCGACGGAACGCCAGGACCTGCTGGCCGCGATCCCACTGCTCGAACGGCTGGCCAACCGGTTGTGAGCACGGCCGCCGACCGGTACAAGTGGGCTATCCAGCACCTGCTCGAGCCGACCGGTGCCCTGGCCCATCTTCCCCGCACGGCGTCGCCACCCTGACCGGCACGCGGTTCTTCCCGCAGGTCATCTCCGCACCTTTCCACGACGGCCTCACCGTCGTGTTCATCGCCGCGGCAGCGATGACGGCCATCGCCGCCGTCGCATCCGTGCTGCGTGGGAGACGACACAAAATCTGACTGGCCACACTCACTTCACTAAGTGCAGCGAATCGACGTATTGTCGGAGCTAGTCGAAGGTTCGCGTTTTGGAGCGTGAAACCGATGAGTTGGTGGCGAGTCAGGAGCAGGGCTGCGGAGTCGACCGCGCCTCGCAGCCAGAACGTCGTGCTCGTCGGGGTCGACGGCACCCGGTCCGGTCGGCTGGCGTTGCGGGTGGCCGCCGAGCGGGCGGCAGGTTCGGGAGCCGACCTGGTCGGCGTGCATGTCAGCCCGGCGCTCCCCTGGGTGTGGTCCGCTACCGCTTCGCCGGAGCTGCTCGCCCTGGCACCGCAGCTGCGTCAAGACTTGGAGGCCGACGCATTCTTCGACACCGCAGCGGCCGCCGAACGTGCGGGCGTCGGTTGGTCGTTCGTGCTGGCCGAAGGAGACGTGGCCAAGGTGCTGCGCCGGGAGGCGAACGATCGAGACGCAGCCATGGTCGTCGTCGCGGCTCGAGCGGGACACCGCGGGCTGCACCGGTGTCCGGCACGACGCCTCGTCCTGGCGTGCGATCGCCCCGTGGTCGTCGTCGATGCCGAGGTGAGCGGCATGCTCGAGGAGGCGTGGTGAGCTCCGGAGGGACCGCGGCGTTCACCCAGTTGAGCTATGCGTTGACCACGACGCTGCTGATGTCGGCCCTGCTCGTCGTCGGCTGCCTGCTCCTGTGCGCGATCAGCGCTGGCTTTGCCGCCCTTCGGCAATGGCGCTCCCCCCGTCGGGCGGCGCGCAGACGCGACGCCTGGGTCAGGGCCGAGGCAGCCCGCGGGATCGCTGAGCTGGATCGCTATCTGCGCCGTTGGGACGCAACCCGTTGAGCCTCGGGCCTATGGCGTGTTGAGCCCGTCGGCCAACCGCCGCATGTTGGCCGCGACGAGCCGGTGCAGCTGTCCCCGTCCGCCGCCCCGCCGCCACACGTTCAGCCCCGCCCGCAGGGCGGCGATGCCGACGGTGCCCACCAGCTCGGCAAAGGCGTCTTCGTCGTTGCTGAGGCGACGCCGGCGGGGGCCGACGATCCAGGACCGGACGGCATCTGCGATCGCCGTCTCGAAAGCGGTGAACTGCTCCAGGTTGACCGCGAGCAGCTCTGGTGCCCTGTTCAAGAGATCCAGCTGGAGCAGCAGTTCGTCACGCTGCTGGAGCAGCTGCGCGAGTCGGGTGACTGCCTGTCCCGCGCGGGCGGCCGGCTCGAGCGATGCCGAGGCCGCGTCCAGCTCGGCACGCAACATGGCCAACTCCTCGGCGATGTGACCGAGCAGCACTTCATCCTTCGACGCGAAGTGCAGGAAGAACGTTCGCCTGCTGACGCCCGCCGCGGCCGCGATCTCCTCGGCAGTGGTCTCGCGAAACCCGTGCTCGACGAAGAGCCGCAACGCCGTAGACCGCAACGTCTCGCGGGTCGCTTGCTTCTGCCGATCTCGTTGGCTGGGCGCACGCGGCAATGAGGCACGCGCCGTGGAGGACGGAGGCACCTGGCAATTATCCCGCGACCCGAGCCGCGCCATGTCAATAACTTGCCTGTTCCTGATTCTTGACCGGGCGATTGTCGCCGGTGCTCTGCTGAGGACCTGACTCGTTCCTGGCTGCGTCACCAGTCGGCAACCGCCGGGACCACGTGTTCCCCGATGACCTCCAGCGGTCGGATGTCCTGCACCGCCTCGACTCGGCCGTGCGCCACCTGAACGCCGAGGTCGGCCAGCGCGCGAAGTCCCTCCAGGGTCTGCTCGACACGCTCGCCATCGCTTCCGACGTCGAACGGGAACACCACAGTCTTCTCGATGTCGTCGTAGTCGCGTCCTTCGCGCTCGCAGTGCTCGCGAAGCACGTCGAGCTTGTGCGGGAGCTCGGGACCGGAGAAGAGGTTGCAGGCCTGTGCATAGCGAGCGACCATCAGCAGCGTCTTCTTCTCCCCGCCACCGCCGATGAGGATCGGCGGGTGCGGCCGGGTCAGGGACTGCGGCGAGTTCAAGGTGCGCCCGAGCTGGTAGTGCACCCCCGCGTAGGGCTTCTCCTCGCCCGACCACATCTGCAGGCAGATCTGCAGGGTCTCTTCCAGCCGCTCGAATCGCTCGGCCGTCGGCGGGAAGAACAGGCCCAGGCCGAGGGATTCCTCCTCGTTCCACGCCGCGCCGATGCCGAACATCGCGCGGCCGCCGGAGAGGACGTCGAGCGTCGTCACCATCTTCGCCAGCAGCCCAGGGTCGCGATAGGTGACGCCCGTGACCAGGGTGAGCAGCTTTACCCGCGAGGTGTGTGCGGCGAGGAAGCCCAGCGTCGTGTAGGCCTCGAGCATGTCGTGCTCGACCGGACCGTGCGGGCCGATCTGCCAGACGTGGTCCATCACACTGACGCGATCGACCCCCGCGTCCTCGGCCGCCGATGCGATGCGCGCCAGGTCGCTGGCCAGGGAGGACGGACCCCCTGAGTAAGTGAAGCGGGGCAGGTGGACGCCAATCTTCACGAGCACTCCTCACAGCGGGACACAGTTTCGATCCAACCTAATTGAGCGGCGATGGCGCCGCGCCGGTGACGCGGAGATGTTCCATAATGCCGTCGTGACGCCATCGGCTGCGGGACGGTTGGTCGCGGTCAATGTCGGGCTACCGCGTGATGTCGAGTGGCGCGGGCGATCCGTTTTCACCGGGGTGTGGAAGCACGCGGTCGACGGGCCGCAGATGGTGCGGACGCTCAACATCGACGGGGACGGCCAGGGCGATCTCGGTGGCCACGGCGGACCGCACCGCGCGGTCCTGGTCTATCAGCTCGCGTCCTATGAGCACTGGCGCCGCGAGTTCGGCCGTGACGACTTCGAGTTCGGGCAGTTCGGTGAGAACTTCACCGTCGAGGGGCTGCCGGACGACGAGGTGTGCGTCGGTGACCGCTATGAGATCGGCGCGGCATTGTTCGAGGTGAGCCAGCCGCGGGTCACCTGCTATCGGGTCGGCTTGCGTCTCGGTGAGCCCCGGTTGCCGTCGTTGCTCGTGGCGCACCGGCGACCAGGGTTCTATCTGCGGGTGCTGCGCGAGGGTGTCGTCGAGGCGGGCGACCCGATCGTGAAGGTGTGGGCGGATCCGGAACGGATGACCGTTGCCGACGTCGACGCGTTGTTGTACCTGCCGGGTCACGACCGCGCGGAGGTTGCCCGCGCGCTGCGCATCGCAGCGCTCAGTCCCGGCTGGCAGGGATCGTTCGAGGCCCTGCTGGACACCGAAGCGGGCGCGACCGGCAACGCCGGGCTGAGCGAGGCCGAGCCACCGGTCGCGTGGTCGGGTTTCCGGTCGGTGCGGGTCGTCGACGTGGCCATCGAGAGCGAGACGGTGGTCTCGGTGCGGCTCGCCTCCCCCGACGGCGAGCCGTTGGCGGCGGCGCTGCCGGGACAGTTCGTCGCCATGCGCCTGCAACCCGGCGACGGGCAGCCACCGATCTCGCGCAGCTATTCGCTCTCCGGGCCGCCGGGATCGCCCGACTACCGGGTCAGCGTGAAACGCGAGCCGGGCGGTGTCGCGAGCAACTTCATCCACACGAGCGTGCGCGCCGGAGCTCTCGTCGAGATGGCGGCCCCGCGTGGTCGGTTCACCCTGGAGCCGGGCGACGCTCCGGTGCTCCTGCTGTCCGCCGGCATCGGCGCCACCCCTGTGCTGTCGATGCTGTACGCCCTGGCCGACGCCGGCTCGTCGCGCGAGGTGTGGTGGCTGCACGGCGCGCGCAACAGCAGGGAGCACCCGTTCGCCGCCGAGGTCCGCGACCTGCTCGCCCGGCTGCCCAACGCCCGGGCCCACATCTGTTACAGCGCGCCGCTCACGACCGACGAGCTGGGACGGGACTACACCCACCGCGGCCGGCTGGCGGCAGAGTTCCTCGACACGTTGCCGGTGCCGGCCGGAGCGCACGCATACGTCTGCGGACCACAGGTGTTCATGACGGACATGCAAGCCGCACTCACTCACCTCGGGGTGGATGCGGCCCACGTACGCACGGAGGTCTTCGGTGCCGGCCCCGCCCTGACGCCCGGCATCGCGGCCGGACCGGTGACCCCGCCCCATCCGCCCGACGGCGAGCCCGGGCGTGGTCCCGGCGTCACGTTCGCCCGGAGCGGCCTCACCGTGCCATGGCGAGAGGAGTACGTCAGCCTCCTCGAGTTCGCCGAGGCCTGCGACGTCCCCACCCGCTGGTCATGCCGGACCGGTGTCTGCCACACCTGCGAGGTCGGCCTGCTCGCCGGGACGGTGACCTACGAGCCACCGCCTGTCGACCTGCCTGCCGCGGACAACGTGCTGGTGTGCTGTTCAGCACCCAGCGAGGACGTCGTCATCGACCTCTGACACGTCCGGGAACTCCCGCTCACATCGTCAGTCGAGGCCGACCCGAGACACATCTGGTGCAGGCGAACCGGCGTGACCAATCGGACACCAGGACAGCCACGCCGTGTCCCGCGAACCCGTGTGTCCGTGGCCAGCACGATTGGATTTCCCATCGCGACATCCCACACCGCGGACAGCCGAAATCCGCCGGACATAGGAAGAGTGTGCCTACTTGGCGAGATACTCGTCGGTGAGCTTCGCCGGCGCAGCGGCCAGCCAGCCGTCGACGATGGCTTCTCGAAGCGCCTTCTTCGAAACCTTCTTCAGCTGGATCAGGACGGCGGAGTATCCGTCGAAATGAGGGATCGTGAAGAAGGCGGTGGGATGCGCAGCCAGCGCGGCCTCCTTCTCGCCGAGGTCCAGGACACGAACGGCAAGGATCGGCCCGTCGGGCGGGGTCTCGTCACCGAACCGCTTGATGTCCGCCTTGCTGAACGGTCGTTCCCAGGCGATCGCCTTACCGGAAACCGACCATGACCGGTTGCCACGGCTCTCACCTTCGGTCACGTCCGGGAGCTCGGCAGCGATCCTGGCCACGTCGTCGAAGGTCATCACGCACGCACCGTACGTAGTGCGGATTGCGGACGGCAAGGCGATGGCGATTCAGCCCAGCTTCCAGCCCGACCAGACGGCCCACTCTTCTGCTACGCGGTCAGCGTCGAATCGACAGACGTTCATGCCCTCGGAGACCGCGCCGTCTCCGCGAGTTGCCCGAAGTCTCGTCCACAGACGATCGCCGCTCGCGGACTGGTCCTGGACGAGGAACCGGGTGTTTGGGTTCGTCTCGCGAAAGGACTCGATCCAACCCGGATAGTCCTGCGCCGAACGGTGCCCGTGCTCAAGGTGGAGCATGTGTCCCGCATAGTCGGCCGTGATCATCGTCAAGACGTCGGCCGGGTCTCCGCCCGACCACACGTCCAGGAGCCGGCCGAACGTCGCGCTGCGGGTCACAGCGGGCGGACCTTGACCGCGGTGCCGTAGGCGCAGATCTCCTGCCAGCCGCCGCCGATCTCGGTAGCGTCGAAGCGCATCGCCAGGATGGCGTTGGCGTCACGCATCATGGCCTCGTCCACCAGCCGCTGCTGGGCTTGCATCCGGCTGTCTATCAGCATCTTGGTCTGGCCGCGCAGCTCGCCGCCCACGAGCGACTTGAGCCCCGCGCCGATCTGCGAGCCGAAGTTCCGGGAGCGCACGGTCAGTCCGAAGACCTCGCCGATCACGTCGGTCACTTCGTAGCCGGGCAGATCGTTCATCGTCGAGATGATCACATGCTCACTCCGATCCAGGGACAGCAAGCCGCTGCACGGGTCGAGCATGCCAGGAGATCGGTCAGCGCCCGAAGAACTGGACCAGCACAGGAGCCAGTGCTTCCGGTGCGACGTCGTGCGTCTGGCCCTCGAGCGTCCGGTGCTCTGCCAGGGGCAGCGCGTCCGCGGTGGCCTTCGCCGCTTGCTGCAGCCCGTGCGGGCTTGCGCCGCCGGCGAGGACCAGGGCCGGGACGGCGATCGTCGACGTCAGATCACGCGGAACGAGGCCGCCGGAGAGCAGCGCGTCGTCGTACGCAAGTGTCGGGGCGATCGCCTCCAGCGTGGCCCAGCCCGGCTGTGTCCGCATGCCGGCGACGACGTGGGCAGGCATGCCGACGTAGGTCATGAAGAGTGCGACGGCGTCGCCCCTCTGCCCGGCCGCAAGCAGCTGGTGAAGCCGTTCGGTGTATTCCTTGACCCTGACGCCGTCTTCGACCTCGGCCATGAACGGTGGTTCGTAGAGCGCCAGCCTGGTGATCCCGGCGCCGCTTGCCGCGGTCTGCAAGGCGAGAGCCGCACCGGAGGAGATGGCGTAGACGCACGCCTCGCCACCTGCCTGCGCGACGAGAGCCTGCAGGTCCTCGACCTCGCGCGCGACCGCGTGCGGCAACGTGTCGGAGCTCTCGCCACGGCCGCGACGGTCGTAGGTGTAGACGGTGAACGTGTCCTGCAGCAGCGCGGCGAGCGGTCGCATCGGCCCCGCACCGCGGTAGCACATCGCGCCGTCGACGAGGATGAGGGCCGGACCCGCGCCGCTGTGCTCGTAGGCAATCGTGGTGCCGTCGGCTGACGTGATCGTTGGCATTCGTACTCCCTAGTCCTTCTGGGTGTGGAGATCGGCGACGTAGGCGTCGAATCGGTCGAGGCTGGTGCTGAAGCCGGCCTTCGCCTCGGCGCTGAGATATGCGGCCGGAACGTTGGTCTGGTGGGTGACCACCTCGGTGCGCCCATCGAGCAGGTCGACGAAGGTGATCGTTGTCTGCATGCCGCCTTCGACGTCGGCCTCGATCCACACCAGCCGGTCGGGGCGGCGCACCTCCACGTAGACGGCGCGCATCGTGTAGCTGCTGCCGTCGGCGTCGCTGACCATGGTGGTCTCGAAGACGCCACCGGGCCGGAGGTCGACGGTGATGTTGGCGACCGGGGTCGTGGTCCCCACCGGCCCCCAGAAATGGGTGAGGTGCTCGGGCGTCGTCATGGCGTCGAACAGCAATTCGCGCGACGCCTCGTGCACGCGCCGGTAGGTGAGCTCGCCCGTCTCGGTCATCCTGTGCGTCCCCGAGGTCTTACGCAGGTGGTCGTGCCAGTCGGTCATGGCGGTCGGCCCAGACCTGTCGGTGGCCATCGATCCAGCCGGCGGCGGCGTCGAGGTGCTCCGTGTCCAGGACGCAGGGGCGGGACTGCGCGCTGCGGGTCCGCGAGATCAGCGACGCCCGCTCGAGCACCTTCAGGTGCTTGGACACCGCCTGCTGGGTCATGGCGAACGGCTCGGCGAGCTGGTTCACCGTCGCGTCACCCAGAGCCAGGCGGTCGAGGATCGCGCGCCGAGTGGGGTCGGCCAGGGCCGCGAACACCAGGCTCAACTCGTCTTCGATGACTGGCATGGCGGAGACACTATCCACAACCGGAAGTTTGCACAACCGTATAGTTGTGGAATCTCGCGAAGGGAACAACCGCCGCTAGGTTCCAGGCTTCGCGAGACCGCGCTCGTACGCATAGACGACGACCTGCACCCGGTCGCGCAGGCCCAGTTTCATCAGGATCCGCGCGACGTGGGTCTTGACGGTCGGCTCACTCACGAACGCCTGCGCCGCGATCTCGGCGTTCGACAGCCCGCGGGCGACCAGGCGCATGATCTCGGCCTCCCGCGGCGTCAGCTGCTCCACCTCCCGCGGCGGCGGCGTCGCGACCTCCGGCGGCCGCCGCACGAACTGCTCGATCAGCCGACGGGTGACCGAGGGCGAGAGGAGGGCTTCGCCGTTCGCGATGACGTGGATGGCATCGACGAGCTGCTCGGGCGCGATGTCCTTGAGTACGAAGCCACTCGCACCGGCGAGCAGTGCCTCGTAGACATAGGCGTCGAGGTCGAACGTCGTCAAGATGAGTACGCGCGAGCCGTGCTCACGGTCTCGGACGATGCGGCGAGTTGCCTCGAGCCCGTCCAGCTGCGGCATCCGCACGTCCATCAGGATGACGTCCGGGTGCGTCTCGCCGGCGACGGCGACCGCCTCGTTGCCGTCGGCGGCCTCGCCGACGATGTCGATGTCCGGCTCGAGCTCGAGGATCATGCGAAGCCCGGCCCGGACCATCGGCTGGTCGTCGACGATCAGCACTCCGATGGGCGGGCTCATGCGCCGGACCCGATCGGCACGTACGCGCGAACGACGTAGCCGCCGTCGGGGCGAGGCCCGCTCTCGAGTCGACCTCCGTACAGCCGAACGCGCTCTCGCATCCCGGCGTGGCCGTAGCCGGTGGCCGTCGCCGTGCTGCGGCCGTTGTTCGCGACCTCGATGCGCAGCTCGTCGTCGGACCAGCAGATCTGCACCCACGCCTGCGCGGGACCGGCGTGCTTGAGGGTGTTCGTCAGGGCTTCCTGCACGACGCGGTAGGCGGCCAGGTCGACGCCCGGTGGCAGGTCGCGGCGCGCGCCCTCGACCGCCAGATCGACCGGAAGTCCCGCGGCGCGCACCCGGTCGATCAGCGAGTCCAGCGCCTGCATGCCCGGCTGCGGCGCATAGCTGGGATTCGCCTCCTCCTCGTGGAGCATCCCCACCAGGCGACGCATCTCGGCCAGCGCCTCACGGCCGGTGCGTTCCACCGCGACGAGCGAGTCGCGTTCCCGACCCTGCTCGGGTGTGAGCCGACGACGGACGGCTCCCGCCTGCACCGTCATCACCGACACGGAGTGGGCGATGATGTCGTGCAGCTCGCGGGCGATCCGCTGCCGCTCGTCGATGACGGCCTGCCGCGCCGCCTCGACGTGCTCCTCCTCGAGCTGGACCGCGCGGCTCTCCGCGGAGCGAGCACGGACGACCGGTCCGCGAACGATCGAGCCCGCGACCCACGCGATCGTCATGAAGGCGTTCACAGCCGCCCACTGACCCCAGTTGTGGTCGGGATGCTGCCAGGCCGCCAAAGACCCGACCAACAGGATGACCAGCAGACCCGCGACGTGGCCGATCCGCGACGTGGCCAGGTAACCGCCCAGGCCGCAGACCATCATGACGAGGAGGTAGACGAAAGCCGAGTCCAGGACCCACGCCGACGCCCATAGGGTTCCCAGGCCGAACAGGGCCAACGCGCAAATAGGCGCAACGACACCCAAGCGGTCGCGGAGCGCAACAAGGATCACAGCTCCCGCGAGAACGACAGCGATGACGGCTTCGGGACCCCGGTCGTAGGTGGTTGTCCCGACGGTCACCGTCGGGCTGACCAGATCCTCGACGAGCGCACCCGCGGCGAAGCAGGCAGCCAGCGCGATCACGGCGTGGCGCCCGAAGCGGGCCATCAGATCTCTCCGCACAGCTCGGACGGTAGCCCGCCGGCGCAGGTGTCCGCGTCATCCCTGCGAATGATCCCGGCGTGCGCCTGGCGGATGACGGGGAGTCAGCAGCGCGGGCGACGACCGCGCCATGGCCTGGCTCCTACCTTCGGATTACTCAAGCGCTCCCGACCTCCGGGGGCCCGACCGAAGGAGGAAGTCGTGACCGCCACGACCGAGCAGTACAAGACCACCGTTGCAGCTCCCCCCGTACAGATAAAGCAGTTCAGCCTCGCCGGTGTCATCGGCACCTGGGCGGCGGCAGCCCTGCCGATGGCCGTCCTCGCCTGGGTGATCGGACCCTGGCTCGCACGCAGGTTCGACGGCCCGACGGCGACGCCGCGCGCCCTGATCCTGGCCCTGACCATCGGGCTGGTCTGGCAGTTCCTGTTGGTGATGCTCCTCGTCTACCGGGAACAACGTTCGCTGCGATGGCGGGTCCTGAAGGACGCCCTCTGGCTGCATGCGCCGCGACGACCGAAGACCGGTCGACGCGGCGGCAAGGCCTGGCTGGTGTTGATTCCCCTGGTGTTCGCTCTGGCGGCCGAGGAGCTCCTGCCGACGCTGCCCACTCCCGCCACCCGGGACCTCGGTCTGTTCCTCGGATCGGACGTCGGCCAGACGTTCATGTCCGGCAACTGGGTCTGGTTCGCGATCCTGTTCGCGAGCTTCCTGTTCAACACCGTGCTCGGCGAGGAGCTGCTGTTCCGCGGTCTGCTGCTGCCGCGGATGCAAGGTGTCTTCGGCCGGTGGGACTGGGCCGGCAACGGGGTCCTGTTCGCCCTCTACCACCTGCACGTGCCGTGGGTGATACCGCAGACCTTCGTGGACAGCGTCGTGCCCTACGCGGCCAAGCGCTACAACAGCGCGCTGGTCGGTATTGCCGCCCACAGTGTCCAGAGCGTCTTCTTCACCGTCGTGACGCTCGCCCTGGTGCTCCGCTAGGTCGGTGGGTTTCCTGGTACGGGGGTCCAGGCCCGGTTGAACCACCGGTGGACACGCTCGGACCCGAAGGCGGTCTTGTCAGCGGCCAGGTCGATGGAGGGGCCCTCGAGGCTCCCGGACGGGACCTGGCCGCTGACGAACGTGACGTCAACCTTGGCGACCAGGTCGTGCCCGAACTCCAGATAGCAGATGCCGCGGCCGTCGTAGGTCGTCGGCGAGGACTGGCCCCGCAACCGTGCGGATATCCCTGCCGCGGCGACAACGGCCTGCCCTTCGGCGAAGACTCCCGCCTTCGGTGTTCCGACGCTGGTGACGTCTCCGACCGCATAGACATCGCGGAAGCTGGTCTCGAGGGTCAACGGGTTCACCGGGACCCACCCGTCCACGGTCAACCCGGAGTCGACCACCACAGCGGGGGCGTGGTGGACCGGCACACCGAGAAAGAGGTCGTACGGCAGTTCCCCGCCACCGCTGAGCAGTGCCACCTTGCGATCCGGGTCCAAGGCGCGTACGAGCTGCCCCGGGTGCCACTCGATGCCACGTTCGGCGAACGCGGCGAGAACCGCCTCCGAGGCCTGCGGAGATGGCGGGATCGGCACGCCGAGGGGCATCACGAGCGACACCTGCGACGCATCGAGCAGACCCCGCTCCTGGAGGAACTCGTGGGTCAGCAGGGCGGTCTCACTCGGCGCCGGCGGGCACTTGAACGGTGTCGACGTCACACCGATCAGCACCCGCCCTCCCTCGAACCGCATGAGCACATCGCGCAGGGCGAAGGCACCCGCGACGGTGTAGAACTCGTGCCCGCCTTCGACGAACCCAGGAGTCGCACCCGGGTCGACGTCGGCGCCGAGAGCGACGACCAGGACGTCCGCGTCGAAGGTGGCGCTGTCCGTTGTCACTCGCCTGGCCACCGGATCCAGCGAGCGGACCGTTGCCTGCACGAAGCGAACTCCCGGCCGGACAAGATCGACGTAACGATGCACGACGTGGTCGGCGCTCGCCCTGCTGAACATCACGTCCAGCTTCGAGAAGCCGAAGACGAAGCTGTCGGCCTGGTCGATCAGAACCACGTCGGCGTCCGGGCCGAACTCCAGCGACAACAAGGTCGCGAGCTCCAGCCCACCGAAACCGGCTCCGAGGATCACCACCCGCATGGGCGAACCCTAGACGCGTTAGCGTCGGCAGGTGCCGTCGAAGCCGAAGTCCGATGTGGTCGAGGTGATCGCTTTCCGCGACGCCGCCGAGTTCGAGACGTGGCTTGCCGAGCATGTCGACGTCACGGCCGGCGTCTGGCTCAAGATCGCGAAGAAGGGGTCCGGCGTCGCGTCACTGACCGACGACGAGGCCGTCGACCTCGGGTTGTGCTTCGGCTGGATCTCCGGCCAGCGCAAGGCTTACGACGAGGTCTACTACCTGCAGAAGTACGTGCCGCGGCGGCCGCGGAGCCGATGGTCGCAGGTGAACGTGCGCAAGGTCGAAGAGCTGCTCGCGACCGGCCGGATGCGACCGTCCGGCCTGGCCGAGGTCGAAGCCGCCAAGGCCGACGGGCGATGGGATGCCGCCTACGAGTCTCAGGCGCTGGCCACGGTCCCGCCCGATCTCGCCGACGCGCTTGTGGCGAGCCCACGGGCTGCGCGTGCCTTCGAATCGCTGAGCAAGACCAGGCGGTATGCCGTCATCCTGGACCTGGTCACCACCCGAACGCCCCGGACCAGGTCCGCGCACCTCCGCAAGGCCATCACTGCCCTGGAAGCGAGCGCTGACTAGCCGCTCATCGCGGCGACGGCGAGGTCTACGTCGTGCTGCTGGTTGTACAGGTGGAAGGAAACCCGCGCCCGTCCCGCTCGCACCGATGTGCGGACACCGGCCAGGGACAGGCGCTCTGCGGCGTCGTCGCGGCTCACGGTGACGATGGCCGACCCACCGGGTGGCAGGTCGAGCGAGGTGAGGAAGCGGTCGGCGAGCCCGACGTTGTGGGCACAGACCTCTCCGATGTCCAGCTGAGCGAGCAGCTCGAGGGTGTGCGCGGCCCCGACCCAGCTGAACCACACAGGTGACGTGTCGAGCCGCCGCGCGTCGGCGGCGAGGCGCAGCGGGCCGCCGTAGATCGAGGTCCAGACGTCGGCGCCTGCGTACCAGCCTGCAGAAACAGGTGTGACCGCATCAAGCAGAGACGGGCGCACCGCGAGGAAAGCAACGCCGCGGGGACAGAGCAGCCACTTGTACCCCGCACACACCACATAGTCGACGCGGGAGCAGTCCAACGGCAGCCAGCCGCACGACTGCGTGACGTCGAGCAACACTCGAGCCCCGTGCTGCGCAGCGGCTTCGAGCAGTGCCTCGACATCCACTCGGCGGCCGTCCGCGGACTGCACAGCGCTCACCGCGACCAGGTCGGTGTGCTCGTCGACTGACGCAGGCAGGTCTTCCAGGCTCACCTCGCGAACGGTGAGGCGTCCCTGTTCCTGTTGGGCCAGGAAGGGAAACAGCACTGACGTGAAGTCCCCGGCGGCGACCAGGACGTTGCTGCCGTCGGCCAGCGACGAGGCGATCGGGCCCACGAGCCCGGACACGGTCGAGCCGACCGCGACGGTTTCCGCGGGAACGCCGGCGATGGCCGCCCACGCACGGCGGCCACGGTCGACGTACTCGTCGTAGTCCTGCGGCCGCGCCCGCCCGTGCCGCCAGCTCTCGAGGGCAGCCACGACCGCGTCGACAGCGGCGGTCGGCGGCAGTCCGATCGAGGCCGAATCCAGATAGCCAGGAACGTTCTCGAACCAGCCGCTCCAGCTCTCCTGAGTCACCGCACCACCCTAGACAAGGCGACGGAGAAAGGTATAGGTGAAGTCTCTTACGAGGGCTGAAACCTATTGCCCGATAAAGGCGAATGGCATTCTCATTGGTTGCAGCAACGTGCAGGAGCGGTGTCTCACCGCGTTCACGGATGCCGTGCGCCACCGCCCTGGTCAGCCGGCTCGCGAGGCCCTGCCCGCGCGCCGCCGGGTCCGTGCATATCGCGCTGATCTCGGTCCAGCCCTCGGGGTGGAGGCGTTCACCCGCCATCGCGATGAGCTGTCCCTCTCGTCGGAAGCCGAGATAGGTGCCGAGCAAGCGGGTGCCCCTCGTGAACGGCCCGGGTTGGGTGCGCTCAGCCAGGTCGACCATGTCGTCGGTGTCGGGCGCGCCGAGCACCGTGACCTCGGGGTCGGGCTCATCGAGCAACGCGTCGGTGGCGACCATCTGGATGGCGAGCCCCTCGACCTCGACGTCCCAGCCAGCCGGCGGCGCAGGCGCCAACAGCTGTGAGCCGAACAGGATGACGGTCTCCCCCGGCGTCACAAGGGTGCGCAGCTCCGCCCAGGCTTCGCCGTCGTGCTCCGACGCGATAGCAGCAAAGGGCGACATGCCAGATCGATAGCGCCGAGCCGTGCCATGGCCTTCGCCAGCGCCGCGTGTGGTCCGGTCAGTGAGGACCACGCCGGGTTGTCGAGCGGGTGGGCAGAGGCACCCGGGTGCATGTCAGTCTCTCCGGTCGGTCGCAATGGCATCATCGGACGGTGAACACGCGCACCCCGGAAACTTACCGAGATGTCGCCGAGGCGGCGTGGAGTTGGGTCCTCGCGCAGGTGCGCTGGGACGACGGACCGTGGATCCCGGGGTCGGTCACGACGCCAGCCACCACGGACATCCCGGCCGACCGCGACGGCATGCACAGCGGCATCGGCGGGCTCGCCCACGTGCTGGCAGAGATCCGGCTCGCGCGGCCGTGGACGGCGCCGGAACAGGATCTGGCGGACGGGATCGCGCAGCGGATCCGGAGCCGCATCGCACAGGTGAGACGGACGCCACCTATTTCGACGGGCTGGTCAGCATGATCGGGGCCCTGACGGCACTCAACGCCGACGGTGTCGACGGTGTCGACGGTGTCGATGGTGTCGAGGTGTCCACGGTGTCGACCAGGCGATCGGCCGGCTCGAGGACCTGGCCACCGCCGACGGCTGGTCCCAGACGATCATCGGCGGGCCGCGCTATCTCCCCGGCGCGCGCGTCAACGACCTCACCCTCGGCACGGCGGGCGTCCTGCTGGGTGCGCTCTGGGCGCGCCGGCACGGGGCGGCCCGGGCACAGCAGGTGGCCGAGCACGCCGCGGGCGTGCTGCTGGCCGAGGCGGAGCAGGTGCCGACCGGCACCAACTGGCGATTCGTGCCGCAGCGCTTTCACGCCGGCGAGGCGATCGAGATGCCGAACCTCTCGCACGGCGTGGCCGGCATCGCTGCTGCCCTGGCTGCTGCCGGGACAGAGATGACCCGTCCGGACCTGGTCGCGGTTGCCCGCAGCGGCGCCGAGCACCTGGTGTCGCTCGGGGACCGGACCGGGGAGGGCTTCGTCGTGCCTCGGTCCATCCCGCACACGATCCCTGACGTCGACCTGGTCACCTTCACGTGGTGCCACGGTCCGACCGGCACCTCGTCGCTCTTCCTCGCGCTGGACCTGGCGGGCGTCGAGGAGGTGGCCGGACTGAGCCCGCTGGACTGGCACCGCCGGTGCCTGCACAGCGTGCGGACGTCGGGGCTGCCGGCGCGGCTGTACCCCGGCTTCTGGGACAACGACGGACGCTGCTGCGGCACAGCGGGGGTGGGAGACGTGTTCCTCGACTCCTGGCACCGGGCCGGCAACGAGGAGGATCTGCACTTCGCTCTGGAGCTCGCTGACGCCTTGATCGAGCGAGCGGTGTGGGACGGGCCGCAGGCGTGCTGGAGGTTCGTCGAGCACCGCGCCGAGGAGCCGCTGCTGCCACCCGGCGTCGGCTGGATGCAGGGCGCCGCCGGCATCGCTGCGTACCTCTTCCGCGTTTCCCGCGTCGTCGGTGACCCGGACGGCGCCGCTGCCGTTGCGCGCATGGACACCTGGTGGGCCTGTGGGTCGTGACGCGCGTTTCGTCACAGCAGGAGACGGGCGCACGCTCTGCTTCGCGGAGTGGGGCTCCCCCGACGGCTTTCCCATCGTCTTCCTGCACGGCACGCCGGGTGGGCGCCTGAACCGCATTCCGGACGAGAATGTCTACCGTTCGTTGGGGATTCGCTGGATCACCTACGACCGTCCGGGCTATGGATACTCGGAGAGACTCGCGGGCCGAACTGTGGTCGACTGCGTCTCCGACGTCACGGCGATCGTCGACCACCTGGGCGTCGCCGAGTTCGCGGTGACGGGGTCGTCCGGCGGTGCGCCGCACGTGCTGGCCGTGTGCGCCCGGTTGGCCGACCGGGTTGTGCGGGCGCGCTGCAACGTCGGCATCGCTCCGTACGACGCGCCAGGTCTGGACTTCTTCGCCGGGATGGACCCGCTGAACGTCGCCGAGTTCAGGACTGGCCGTCGAGGATGAGGCCGCTCTGGTGTCGGAACTGCGGCGTCAGCTGGGGGAGATGGCCGCCCGGATGGCCGTTGACCCGTCTGCGTTCGTCAGCGAGGACTGGGCGCTCGACCCGGCCGACCGCGCCGTGCTCGCCAAACCCGAACAAGCTGACCTGAACGTGGCGATCAGCGAGGAGCTCGTCCGCGGAGGTCTGTGGGGATGGGTCGATGACAGCCTGGCGTTCGTCCGGCCGTGGGGGTTCGACGTGGCCGAGGTCTCTGTCCCGGTGCGGGTCACCTACGGCGCCAGGGATGTCATCGTCCCCGCGGGACACGGCGAATGGCTGGGACGCCACGTCCCCGATGCGGAAGTCATCGTGGACGACGACGCGGGGCATTTCTCCGAGCTCGACAAGACGATTGCGATGCTGTCCTGGCTAGGGCGACCAGCCGGCGCTTAGCAGGGCGTCGAGCTGTTCACGCATCCATGGGCTGTACGACGACGGCTGGGCGTCGACCGCCCCCGGCACGTCCGCGTAGGGCATCCATCGCAGGTCGCTGACCTCAGTGGGGTTCGGTTCCGGCGGTAGGAGCAGCTCGGCCACGTACACGGGACAGATCTCGTTCTCGACCGTGCCGTCGTCCATGACCGCGCGATAGCGGAAGTCCGGCAGCACGGCCACGGGTTCGCGCAGCCGAGTGCCGAGCTCGTGCAGGGCCCTCCGGTGCACGGCGTCCTCGACGCGCTCGCCCGGAGCCGGATGCCCGCAGAACGAGTTGGTCCAGGCACCGGGCCAGGTGCGCTTGGCGGCGGCCCGCTGGGTCAGCAACGTCCGGCCCTGCTCGTCGACCACCCAGCAGGAGAAGGCCAGGTGCAGCGGGGTGTTGCGGTGATGAACATCGGCCTTGTCAGCCGAACCGCATGGCCGGCCGTCGTCGTCGAGCAGCACGACCATCTCGACACCCGCACTGTCCCCCAGAGTCATGCATCAGACCCTACGTTTGGTCGGCAACGACTTGTTCGACGGTGCGCTTCGCCTGCGCCACAAACCCTGGGTTCGTCTCGGCGTAGTAGGGGATGATCATGATCGCCTGAAGGAGCGCGAAGCCTCGTGCCCGGTCCCACATGCCGTCGTCGACGTCGAGCGCGCTGCGGAAAGCCTCTCGACCGGTCGGGCCGAACACGCTCCACGCGGGGATCACGTCCGCGGCCGGGTCGCCGATCCCGACACCGCCGAAGTCGATCACGGCGCGGAGCCGGCCGCCTCGAACGAGCAGGTTGGGCCTGAGCAGATCGGAGTGGATCCAGACAGGCGTCCCCGCCCACACCGGCGCTTCGAGTGCCCGATCCCAGGCCGACGTTGCCGCATCATGGTCGATGACATCCCGTGCAGCGTCGATCCCTGCCCGCGTGCCGGTGTCGTGCTCGCGTATTGGCGGGCGTCCCCCGCGCGGTGCACTCGCGTCGGGAGCGATGCCGCGCAGCTCGCCCACGAACTGCGCCAGGTCCTCGGCTGCCCGTTGTTCATCGTCGACGAGCCCGTCCGCATAGGGCTCACCGTCGATCCATCGGTAGATCGCCCACGGAAACGGGTAGCCGCACGCGGGAGTGCCGTGCGCAACCGGTTCGGGGGTCCCGAGCGACAGGTGCGGAGCAAGCCGCGGCAGCCACTGCCACTCCTTCTCCAGGTCCCCTGCCCACGACTGCACGCGCGGCAGCCGCGCGTAGAGGTCGTCACCCAGTCGGTAGATGGCGTTCACCGTGCCCGTCGACCGAAGGGCACTGATCGGCACGCCGGTCAGCTCGGGGAACTGTTCGGCCACGAGACACCCGACGAGGTCGGAGTCGATGTCGACCTCGTCGGCGTGCATCCGCCTCTGGCTGGTCAGATGCCGGGGTACGGAGGTGGCTGCACGGTCCCCTGCGGAGTGGCCCCACCGTGGGCGGCGAGCAACCGGAAGTAGCCCAGCGTCAGGACCAGCGCCAGGAACGGTGAGACGAGAGTGCCGGACACGATGTTGCTGATGAACTGCCTTGCGACCACGGGCAGTCCGAGCAGGATCAGGCCGATGACGAGACCCACGGCGATCAACATGACGAACACGAGGATCAGGGTGCCGAACACCTGCCAGAAGTGGCCTTTGACAAGTTCCTGACTCCGAGAGAACGCAGCACCCGTGCCAGCGCCCTCGATCACGATCACCGGAACGATCACGGCCCAGATGGTCAGCAGGTAGAGGCCAGGCGCGATCAACAGGACGAGGCCGATGCCGATCGCGATGCCGGCCACGATGGACGTGACTGCCACGCGTCCGACAGCAGGCCGCGCAGCCTCAAGTGTCTCGCCGAACGAGAGGTCGGCCCGACCGTCGCGGACATCCTCCACCGCTTTGACCAACGCGGCCTGCAGCAGGAACGCCGCGATGATGCTGACGAAGAACGCGAGCACAGCGCCGGGCCAGCCGAGCAGACCGAGGACCAGCTCGATCACCGCGGCCACCAGATAGATGACGAATGCGATCGAGAGCAAGTGGCGGGCGTGGGCTTTGTACATCGCCCAGGCCTCGGCGAGGACACCATCCATTGGGTTCACGCCCCGAAGATTAGACCAAACGGACGATCTGGTCCTACCCGGGCAGTCGCGTGTCGCGTTCGGACTCAGACGATCCCGACGCCATCAAGGACGGACAGCCACAGCGCGCGGTGCGGGTGGGAATGCCGCTCGCTGCCGGGTCGCCGCCAGCTGCAGCGCCAGCACCGCGCTGCGCAGCAGAGCGCCGGCCACCAGCGACGTCACGATCGGTGACACCGTCTCCGGCAGGCGCGCGGGGGTCGCCACGATCACGCCGACGAGCGGGCTGAGGCACGCGACGAGCAGCCAGGTGGCCGCCTGTCCCCGCGACGCCCTCCCCAGCAGGGCGCCGAGCGCGAACCCCTCGCCGGCTGCGTGCACGACGAGCGCCGCGACCACGGGAACTGAGGGGGCCACGACCAGGACGGCGCCTTCCAGGGCACGGTGCACCCCGATCGCCACCGCGGTTGCCGCCCCTCCGGCCACTTCGGCGCACGCGCAACCTCGGCGCGCGAGGGCACCGGTGGCTCCGAAGCCGGCCGCCGCCGCCAGGACCGCAGCCCACCACGGCGTGCCGGACTCGGCCAGGTCCTGCCACACGTCCGGCACCAGGTCACCGAGCACGACTGCCAGCAGCACGACGGACACTGCGACGGAGGAGACCACCGGACGACGCGACGACAACCGGGACAGGAGCACGCCGCCGATGGTTGACGCGGCGATCAGCGCCGCGAGCCCGGGACCAGTCACGCCACGAAGCTCGGGTCGGCCGGGTGCGGGCTGACCGCGCGACCACGGGGCTCCTCCCATTCCTCCTGACGGCCGAGCGCCGTCAGGTCGAGCACGGGATAGGCGCCGCCCATTGCCTCCGTACCACGGGCAAATGTCGAGTAGGTATGGAACACCGAGTCGCCGTCGCGCAGGAAGCAGCTCACACCCGGCTGCTCGGTGGCGCCGTCGGCCGCCCAGCCGAGGCCCGCCTCGCGCAGCTGTGCAGCGTCGCGGTAGTTGAACAGCACGGGCGTCACCGACTCGTCGAGGCTGACGTGGAAGTCGTAGTTGAAGTCGCTGCCGAAGGACGAGTACATCGGGATCGTCCAGCCTCGGCTCTTCCGGTGGGCGTCGACGGCCGGGAACGGTGCCCGTGCGACCACAGCGAACGCCGTGTCGCGCGCCGCGAGGTGGTCCAGCAGTCCGTCCGACATCTCGTCGAGGCCGGCCGAGCAACTGGGGCAGCCCGCGTCCCACGACGGGTCGAACATGAAGTGCTGCAGGACAAGCTGCCGCCTGTCACCGAACAGGTCGCGCAGACCCACGGCTCCGTCCGGCCCGTCGAACACGTAGTCCTTCTCGACCCTCACCATCGGGAGCCGGCGCCGGTCCGCGTTGAGCGCGTCGCGCGCCCGGGTCAGCTCCTTCTCCCGGGCGAGCAGCTCGGTGCGCGCTGCGAGCCAGCGTTCGCTCGACACGATCTCGGGCAACGTCATCGTGACCTCCTGCGTCTACGGCCGGCAACCACTGCCGGTCCGGTCAGCAGCACGACGAACAGCGACCCCGCCGATGGACACCACGGCGAAGAAATCACGCATGGCCTGCCGTCTCGGCCAGCCGGCGGGTGAGATGACGTCGCTCCGGGTCCGAGGTGACCAGCTCGAGCGCCTCGCGATAGGACTGCGCCGCCTCGCCCGACCGACCGAGTCGGCGCAGCAGGTCGGCCCGGGTCGCCGCGAGAAGGTGATAGCCGTCGAGCTGTCCCGTGTCCGCCAGGGCATCCACCAGCACCAGCCCGGCCGCTGGACCCTCGGACATCGCGACGGCGACGGCCCGGTTGAGCTCCACGACAGGAGATGGCGACAGCTGCGCGAGCTGCTCGTAGAGCCGGGCGATGCGGGGCCAGTCCGTGCCTGCCGCATCTGTCGCGGTCGCGTGGCAGGCCGCGATCAACGCCTGCAGCTGGTAAGGACCCGGCCGGCCCAGAGCCAGGGCCGCCTCGAGCTGCTGCCGCCCCTCCTCGATCTCCTCCCGGTCCCACAGCGAGCGGTCCTGGTCCTCGAGGGTCACCAGGTCGCCTGCGGCGTCGACGCGGGCGGCCCGCCGCGAGTCCTGGAGCAGCAGCAGCGCCAGCAGCCCGGCAGCCTCGGCCTCCTCGGGCATCAGCGCGACGAGCAACCGGGCCAGCCGGATCGACTCCGACGTCAGGTCACTGCGCACCAACGGCGCGCCGGCGCTGGCGACGTACCCCTCGTTGAACAGCAGGTAGACGACGGCGAGCACGCCCGCGGTGCGCCCGGGCAGCAGGTGCGCAGGCGGCACGCGGTAAGGAATGCCGGCGTGGCGGATCTTGCCCTTCGCGCGGACCAGCCGCTTGGCCATCGTGGGCTCCTCGACCAGGAAGGCACGAGCCACCTCGGCGGTGGTCAGGCCGGCCAGGGTCCGCAGGGTGAGCGCGACCTGCGCTTCCAGCGGGAGAGCCGGGTGGCAGCAGGTGAACATCAGCCGCAGGCGGTCGTCCGGCACGCCACTGTCGTCGTACACCTGATCCATCTCTTCCGTCTCGCCCGCTCCACGGGAGAGCACCGCCACCTGCGCGAGCTTGGTTTTCTCGTTGGTACGCCGACGCAGCCGGTCGAGCGCGCGGTTGCGCGCGACCGTCGTCAGCCAGGCACCGGGACTGCGAGGTACGCCGTCGCGCGGCCAACGGTCGAGGGCCTGGGCGAATGCCTCCTGTGCACACTCCTCGGCAAGGTCCCAGTCGCCGGTCATGCCGATGAGGGTCGCAACGACCCGGCCCCACTCGTCGTGGAATGCCTCGGTTACGGCCGCCGTGGCTTCGTCCTCTACTGGGCCCAGAGCGGCCTCACCTCGACCGTCCCGAGGCCGGCACAGGGGTGCTTCGAGGCGATCTCGATCGCCTCGTCGAGGTCGGCGCATTCGATGACGTCGTAGCCGGCGACCTGCTCCTTCGTCTCGGCGAAGGGCCCGTCGAGCACCAGCGGCGCGCCGTTGCGCAGCCGCACGGTCGTGGCCTCGCTGGTGGGCCGGAGCCGGTCGCCGTGCTTGAGCACCCCGCGGCGTTCCATCTCGTCGAGCCAAGCCTCGAGGTCGCCCTCCGCCTCCGGCTTCCCGCCCTCGGGCAGCTCGTCGGACTCGGCGACGCAATGGATGAGCATGTACTTCACTGGTTCCTCCAGACACCGGACGGTTGATCTTGGTCGCCCTAACACCTGGCGTCCAGCCCTACGACGAACGGCCGGGCGGCAGATGGACTGGGCGACAGCCTCGCTGCCGTCGGAATTCGGGTACTTCGGCTCAGACCGATTCGCGCCGTCTGAGTAGCGTGGCCAGGCCCGCCGACGCGACTTGCGGGACTGAGGCTCTGGCGCCCGGCCACGCGGGCTGGGACACTCGACGGATGGATCTGCTGGCGCTCGACGAGGTGCAGCGACGGCTGCGCATCACGAGCCAGTCCTACAGCGGAGTGCAACCGATCGAGGTCGCACGCGTCGTTGGCTCGCTCGACCGCAGCAGCGACTTCGATCGGGACTTCCGGCCCATCCGACGCGTCTCGGCACAACGGTTGTCGAGCCTGCGCTCGGCGTTCCCGGACGGCGACACCCCGCCGATCGAGGCCTACGAGGTGGGCGGTGCCTACTTCGTGTCCGACGGTCACCATCGCGTCGTACTCGCCCGCGAGCGGGCGGCCGAATACATCGACGCCGAGGTCACCCGGCTGGAGACGAACTACGCGATCGGACCCGATGTCGACGTCCGCCAACTCGTGCACACCGAGCAGCATCGGACGCTGATGGAAGAGAGCGGACTCGCTCGGGCGCGCCCGGATGCGGTCGTCGAGTTCTCGCGGCCGGGCGGCTATCCGGAGCTGCTCGAGCTGATCAAGGCGCACGGCTATGACCTCGGGCGGCGCATGGGCAAGCTGCCTGCGCCTGAGGACGTGGCCGCCGACTGGTACGACACGGTGTTCGCGCCGGGAGTCGCAGCACTGCGGCGCGAGTCACTGCCCGAGGTCTACCTGTACAAGACCAACGCAGACCTGTTCCTGTGGGTCTACCAACGCAGGCGTGCGCTGCGCGTGCTGACGCCGGACGCCGACTTCGATGTCGCAGCGCGCGATGCTCGCGGCCAACGGGTCAGTCGAAGATTCCGTAAGGAGTTCCTGCGGGAGAAGAGCGGCCGGCTGCGGTCGCGCGACTAGTACAACGGCGCCTCGTCCCGCCATCGCTTCCTCGCCTCCATCCCGCTCCTCCCGTCCGCCTCCCCCTCCGCCTCGGCGATGTGGCCCTGCGTGGCGCGAGGTCGTCCATCTCGTGCTACCGGTGTAACGCCTTATGGTGGTAGCATAGCCGCATGGCAGACATCGCGGACCTTCCCCTGGTTGGCGGGCATCCCGCCCTCGATCTCGTGAACACGGTCGAGAGGGGCATCCCCAGTCCCGGGTCCACCGCACGTGACTACCTCGCGAACGCGACCGAGGTCGTGGCCTGGGCAAAGCTCGCCGGACTGCTCTCGGATCACGAAGCAGCGACCGTCGTTCGCGGGTGGCGGCAGGACCCACCGGCCGCACAGGCGAGCATCGACGTGCTCAAGGAGATCCGTGAGGCGCTGCACCTCACACTTCTCGCGTCCGTCGGCTCGGGCGACTGGTCGGACGCCGCGACCGAAGCTGCACTTTCGCTGCTGCACCGGCGCTGGCTCGAGGCCCTCGGCCGTTCGGAGGTGGTCCGTTCCCCGGCGGGCGTTCCCGGAGTCGTGCTGCGCGTGGGCACCGATCCCGCGTGGTTGGTGAGCGACCGCGCTGCCGAGTCTGCGTTGGACGTGTTGCGAAGCGCCGACATGCAGCGCCTTCGTCGCTGCCCCGTCGAGTCGGGCGGATGCGGGTGGGTGTTCTTCGACCGCAGTCGCAACGGTTCGCGACGGTGGTGTCGGATGGCCGACTGCGGGACCGCGGTGAAGTCTCGCCGGCTGACGGAGCGCCGACGCGAACAACGCCTCAACTCGGAGGTTGGTGAGTGATGCTCGCAACGGCCACTGTGACCGCTCCAGCCACGCGAACGACGCTGCGCGCCTGGGGTGCGCTGCTTGCCCTGTCGGCGGCGGCGTTCCTCTTCGTGACGACAGAGACGCTGCCCATCGGCCTGTTGCAACCCATCGGCGCGGACCTTGGAGCATCTGATTCGACGGTCGGTCTGCTGGTGACCTACTACGGGCTCGTGGTCGTGTTCACATCACTGCCACTGACCCAGCTGACGCGTGCGATGCCCCGCCGCACCCTGTTGACCGTCGTGCTCGCCGTGTTCGTGGTGTCCACGATCGCATCCGCCGTCGTTGACAGCTACGCGATGCTGCTCTGCGCCCGGGTGGTCACTGCGGCAAGTCAGGCGCTGTTCTGGTCCGTGGTCGTTCCCACGGCGGCGGGACTGTTCCGACCGGAGATACGTGGCCGGGTGCTTGCTGTGCTGTTCGCGGGCAGCTCGTTGGCCGCCGTCGTCGGCGTGCCCGCCGGAACGTGGCTCGGCCAGCAGATGGGGTGGCGTGCAGCCTTCGTCGGCCTGGCGTCAGCCGCGCTGCTCACGATGATCGCCGTCGCGGTGTTGCTGCCGAACGCACAACCGGGCTGGGACGAGGATGCCCGCGGCCCCCAGGCCGATGTCAGGCGATACGTCTTGCTCATCTTGGTCATCAGCCTGGTCGTGACCGGGTGCGTTCACCTTCTTCACGTACGTCTCGCCATACCTCACCGACGTGGTCCTGCTGTCCCCGGCGATGGTCAGCGCTGCGCTGCTGCTCCGTGGTCTTGCGGGACTCGTCGGTGTCGTCGTGGGCGGCGCCCTCGTCGACCGCCGGCCGAACCTGGCGGTAGCTCTGCCCGTCGGCGTCCAGGCCGTCGCCTTGCTCGGGCTGCGAGTCTTCGCGGACAACCCTGCCGTCGCGCTCACGCTGGTGGCGTTGACCGGTCTCGCCTTCGCGGCACTCACCACGGCCCTGGCCACTCGGGTCCTGGCTGTGGCCCCCGGCAACATCGCCCTGGCCGCTTCCGGCGTCTCGACGGCCGTCAACGTCGGCATCACTCTTGGCGCGCTCTTCGGCAGCAACCTGCTGCCCGCGTTCGGGCCGCAGAGCACGGCGGTCGTCGGAGGCCTGCTCACCCTGGCTGGATTCATCCTGGCTCTGGGCGAACCACTCCTGTCCCGTCAGCCGCGACCCGTGAACGCCAGACTGGGGCGATGACCCGATGGGTGCTGCACGTCGACCTCGACCAGTTCCTGGCCGCGGTGGAGATGCTGCGCCGACCGGAGTTGCGCGGCCGACCGGTCGTGGTGGGCGGGGACGGTGACCCGACCAAGCGGGGTGTGGTCAGCACGGCGTCCTACGAGGCGCGGGCGCTCGGAGTCGGGTCGGGCACGCCGCTGCGCACCGCCGCCCGGCGCATCCCCGATGCGGTGTTCCTGCCCGTGGACCGCGAGCACTACGAGGCCATCTCGGCCGAAGTGATGGCAGCGCTGCGCAGCGTGGTCCCGGTCGTCGAGGTGCTCGGGTGGGACGAGGCGTTCCTGGCCGTGGAGTCCGACGACCCGGAGGCGGTGGCACGGCAACTGCAGGATCGGGTACGCGAGGCGACGGCGCTCGAGTGCACGGTCGGCATCGGCCGCAACCGACTGCAGGCCAAGCTGGCCAACGGATTCGGTAAGCCCGCCGGGGTGTTCCGCATCACCGGCGCGACGTGGTTCGAGGTCCTCGGCGACCGGCCGACCGATGCACTCTGGGGCATCGGCGCCAAGACTGCCCGCAAGCTCGCTGAGATGGGCATCGTCACGGTGCGCCAACTGGCCGAGACCGACGAGGCGGCGCTCGCCGCGCGATTCGGCCCCACGAACGGGCCATGGTTGCAGCGCCTGGCACAGGGGCGCGACAGCGCGACCATCACCGGCTCGCCCTATCGCGCGCGAAGCCGCGGACGCGAGGTGACCTACCAGGAGGACCTCGCAGACTGGGCCGACGTCCGACGCGAGGTCGGCACCCTCGCCCGCCGTGTCGCTGCGGAGATCGCCGACGGAGGACCGCTGGCGGTGCGCGTCGTGGTGAAGGTGCGCTTCGTGCCGTTCATCACCGTCACTCACTCGCGCACGCTGGCCGAGCCCAGCGTCGACGCGGATGCCATCGAGGCCGCCGCGCTCGAGGCATTGGAGCGGTTCAGCCCCGGACGGCCGGTGCGCCTGGTCGGCGTACGCACCGAACTGCAGCGGTGAGCACCCTCCGATCAGCCTTCGTCACCGTGTCCAGGTGACTCAAGCGCAAGCGGCCGTCTCGGGTCCGTAGCCTTCGCCAGGTCCGTAGCCTTCGCCGGGCGCGTAGCCCGGTAGCGGTTCGGGCCTCGTGGTCAGGGTGAGTCCGGTGAGCATGGTGTGTTCGACCGACCCGTCCTGATTGAGCCGGGTGCGGATGAGGCCGCGGGTCTTGAGCTCGTGGTGGCGTCGGTGCCGCGGCGCGAGGTTGTCCACCTCGGTCGGGCCGCGCGGCCAGGGCACGTCGTGATCCAGATCGCAGCGGTGCGCTCGAGTTGGGCAGTCGTAGGCGGTGCAGCGCGGATTACGGGCCCGCACCTGCTCGGTGATCGCCACCGTCGGCGCATACGTGTCGGTGGACAGCGCCGGCAGCGAGTCGAGCCGCGCCGCGAGAGCCTGGTTGAGCAGCTGCCGGGTCCAGCCGCCGGCCGGTGCCGTGGGCAGGCGCACCATGCGGTGCAGGGTCCCGATTGTGTCGACCAGCAACACATTCGTCGCCCCGGTCGCCGCGCTCGCGTGTGCTTGTTCGCGGGCGGTGACCGGGTCCACCGGGGCGGGCACCCCACCGGGGGCGGCGTGGGTCTGGCCCGGGTCGTTGGCCGCCGGACCGTCACCGAAGAAGGTGTCCGCGTGCACCACCAGCGCGAGCTCACGTTCCCGGCGCACCGGCACCCCGGGCAACGGGTGCCCGTCCCGGATCCGGGTGAAGACATCGACGAACGCGTCGACCCGGCGCTGGTCCATCGTGACGTACTCACCGTCCTCGGCGCGCTCAGGCCGGCCCTTCGCGAGGTCGGTGAGGACCTGTTCGGCCATCGCCACATCGGCGGCGTCGGCCACCACCAGCAGCTCACCCATCCCGAACCCGGTGGCCCGCGCGCACACCAACCGCTTCGCGTACTCCTGCTCGCGCCGTTCCCGGGCCCCCTCGACATCCGCGCGGACCACCGCCCGGGCGATCCGCGCCTTCCAGGCCCGCGGCGAGACCCCGGCCCACGGGGCGTCCCCCGCCGCGCCCAGCAGCTGGTCCTGCACCCGGCGGGCAGCCTCGTCGGAGAGCACCTCGGTGGCCTCGGACAGCTCGCGGGCCCGGACCAGGTCCAACCGGCCGGCCTGCAACGCGTCCAGGGTCTCCGGCAACACCGTGTGCAACCGGCGCGCCAGGTCCATTGACCGTTCGGCCGGGAAGGCCGGCACCCCGAGCACGGCCTGGATCTCCCCGATCACCGCGGAGCGGACCAGCTCTTCCGGGGCAGTCGGGCCGCGGCCCTCCATCGACAACATCGCGGCCGCGTCACCGCTGACCACCTCGCTGAACTGGCCCAACAGCCGCAACCGGCGGGCCTCCGCGGCCGCGATCGCGGTCGATTCCGCCCGGATCTGCACCGCGAGCTCGCGAGCCCGCGCGGATCCACCGGCACCGGTGGCACCAGTGTCCGCGGCGAGGAAACGATCGCGAGCCCTTCCCATGACCAGCAGGCTAGAACCCACCTCAGACACAAACCCTCACCCAGAACCCCTTTATCCACAACCACTTCTATCCACAGGGCGACGTGCGTGCTCTGCCGCCGAAAACCGTGTGCCGAGGTCGCGGCTGGGCACTGTGGAAGGCATTGATCACGCTCGTCGACTACATCGACAGCGACCCCGTTGCCGAAGCCGTTACGCGACGGGTCATCGGCGACGTCCTCGAAGAGACCTGAGGCATCGGGCGGTGCCGACTCGCGCGTGCGAGGCTGGGGGCATGCGTCCCACCCTGTTCGAGTACGCGGGCGGCGAGCCCGCCTTCCTGGCTCTTGCGGCTGCCCATCACGCGAGATGTCTGGAGGACCCCGAGCTCAACCATCCGTTCTCACATCCCGACCAGCACCCCCAGCACGTCGAACGGCTGGCCGCGTACTGGGCGGAAGTGTTGGGTGGTCCGCCGGGCTATTCGCAGGCGAGCGCGGACCATTCGTACGTCCTGCAGATCCATTCGGGCAACGGAGACATGAGCGACCTCGGACGGCGCTTCGTCGACTGCTTCGTCCTTGCGCTCGACGATGCAGGACTGCCCGATGATCCGGCGTTCCGCGACGCGATGGCTTCTTACATGCGGTGGGCAGTGAGTGAGGTGCTGTCCTACTCCCCCGAGGGCTCAACCGTTCCGCACGACGTACCCATGCCGCGCTGGTCGTGGGACGGCCTCGAGCCGGCAGGGCAGTAGAAGAGACAAGCCTGAGATGCGGCCTCACGCCTCTCGTTGAGATCGGCGCTGTCGCTTGCTCATCGGTGCTTTGGAAAGGTCCTCCGCCTGCGACGTGAGCAACCTGAACGCGAGGTTCCGCTCGTTCAGCCACGCCTCCGCGGCAGCCTCCGCTCGCTCCGTCGCCGCGACGATGTCCTCGTCGCTTTCCCCCGAGTCGGAGAAGCGGAAGGTGAAGAACGGCCGAACGGCGAGGTCATAGCTCAGGTGCCCCTCGGGCGTGAATGAGGCGGCCAGTGCGTCGTGCTCCGACGCGCTGGCCAGCAACTCTGCCCGTTGCTCCGGGGTGAGGTTCTTGAACTCACCCCGGACCTTGATGCGGAAGACGCGCGAGGTCACCCGACAGACCGTAGTGAACGGCCGATGCGACGCGCCACACCCATCAGTCGTTGTTCGACAGGAACAAGTCGATGTCGTTGTCAGAGACGGCGATCGTCGTGGTGTTGTCGAAGCGCACGTCGATCTGCTCGTTGGGCTCGACGGTGGTGTCACCGCAGATCGTGATCGGTAGGACGGAGACCCGCGACCCCTTGGCGTAGGTGAGTGTCCTGGTCGGGAAGGTCTGGTAGTCGACCCGGGAGTCGCGTCGCCGTAGGTCCCGACGAGCGGGGCGGGCAGCGGGATGCTGGTGAAGTCGACGGCATCGACGGTCGACCGCGCCTTGACGGGCTTGTTCACCGGGATGGTCACGTTGTACGCGAAGCAGCCGGTGTCGGGCTCGGGCATGGTCTGGTTGGGCGGCAGCAGCAGCGGCTTGCTCGGTTTCGCGCTGCCGTTGTCGTCGTTGGCGATCGACAGGTCGATGTCGTTGTCGCCGACGTTGAACTCCGTGTCGTCGAAGCGCACGTCGATCTGCTCGTCAGGCTCGATGGTCGTGTCGCCCTTGATCTTGACGGTGAACCGGGCGACTTGCTGACCCGGCTTGAACGTCAGGTCGAACGAGCCGAACGGGACGTAGTCGGAGCCGGGCGTGGCATTCCCATACGTGCCGCCACCGCCTGGCAACGGGACCGACGTGTAGTCGACGACCTCGAGCGTCACGGCGTGGTCGAACGGGTTGGGCGCGGTCAGGCCGACGTTGACGGTGAAAGCAGCTGTGCCGCTGTCACCTTCGGCGACGGTCATGTTCGGCAGCAGGATCGTCGGCGCGACCACGGCCGCCTGAGCCGGCGAGCCCAACGCGACCACTGCCACGGCGATGGCGACAGCCGAGGCTGCAGCCAGCAGTCGTGAGGCACGGTGAGACATGGGGGTTCCCCTCTACGTCGACGGCGTCCGCTCGGCGCGGCCCGGGGACAGGAGGGGCGTCCAGCGACGTTGATACGTCAGCCCCAGATGGGGACGTCGGGCGACCGGGCCGGTTGCCCGTGGCACGATGCGGGCCATGAACGACCGGACCGCGATCCCTCGAGAACGCGTGGCCGCGCTGCTGCAGGAAGAGAACGCCCGGTTCGTCGCGGAACACCCACGCTCGATGGCACTGCTCGAACGTGCCCGGTCGAGCATGCCTCGGGGCGTCCCGATGTCGTGGATGGAGAGCCTCTACGAGCACTCGCCGGTCTTCGTCGAGCGCGGCGACGGAGCACGGTTCACCGATGTCGACGGGCGGTCGTACATCGACATGTACATCGGCGACATGAGCGGGTTCTGCGGCCACGCGCCACCAGCTGTTGTCGATGCGGTCACCCGGCGCATGGCGCAGGGCAACCACTTCCTGCTGCCCGGCGAGGACGCGATCGCCGTCGCGGAGCATCTGGCCACCCGCTACGGCCTCCCCAAGTGGCAGTTCACCCTGTCGGCCACCCAGGCCAACGCCGAGGTCATCCGTCTCGCCCGCCACATCACGGGACGCGAGCTGGTTGTGCTTTTCGACGGCAAGTACCACGGGCATCTCGATGCGACTCTGGTCGTGGATGAGGGAGACGGTGTCCTCCCCGAGTACCAAGGCCTCCCGAGCTCCATCACCGGCCAGGCCCGGGTCATCCAGTTCAACGACGTCGCCGGGCTCGAGGCGGCGCTGGCGCCGCGGGACGTCGCGCTCGTCCTGACCGAACCAGTCATGACCAACGCCGGCATCATCAGTCCGGACCCCGCGTTCCACGATGCCTTGCGACGGATGACCCGCGAGACCGGGACGTTGCTCGCGCTGGACGAGACGCACTCACTCGTCGGGGCGTACGGGGGCATGTCCGGCGAACTGGCGCTCGATCCGGACCTGTTCACGATCGGTAAGTCGATCGCGGCCGGTGTTCCGCTGGGTGCCTATGGGATGACCGAGGAGGTCGCCTCCGTCGTTGCGCCACACGACCAGCACAACCTCGTCTCCGGCGCGCTGGTCGCTGAGGTGGCGACGGGCGGAACTCTGTTCGGCAACGCGCTGTCGATGGCAGCCGGCCGCGCCGCTCTGACCGAGGTCCTGACGCCGGACGCGTTCGCGCGAGCGCGTGACCTCGGGACGCGGATGGTCGAAGGACTCCAGGCTGCCATCGCATCAGCGGGTCTGCCGTGGAACGTGGCCCAGATGGGCACCCACGCCTATTACGGGTTCACTCCCGTCGCGGCACGGAACGGGATGGAGTCGCGCGACAATGACGACGTCGACCTTCGCGCCCTGATCCGGGTCTGGATGGCCAATCGTGGCGTCTGGGAGTCAGGTTGGTGGCTGGGACCGACGGTGTCGGTCGCCCACAGCGAGTCAGACGTCGACGAGTACGTGGGGTTGTTCGGCCAGTTCCTCGCCACCGTCGACTGAGGTCAGTCCAGCGCGGCGTTGAGGCGACGCAGCAGGCGCGCCAGGTCCTTGACCTCCGTCACTTTCCAGCTGTCGAGGCGAGCGCGGAACCGCATCCGGCGGGCCTTCGAGGCAGCAGTGAGCCGACGCTTGCCCTTCGGGGTGACGGCCAGCAGCTGGGCCCGCCGATCGGTGGCGTCCGTGCGGCGAACCAGGAAGCCCAGTTTCTCCAGCCGGTTGACCTGACGGCTGATCGACGACTTGTCCACGCCGAAGAGGTCCGCAAGGTCGTTGGCCCGCAACGGGCCTGCGTCGGTCAGGGTGGCCAGCAGTGAATAGCTGGCGGCGTCGAGCTCGGGGTGGATCTCACGGCTCAGCTCCCCCGACAGAGCCCGCGCCCGCCGCAGCAAGAGGGACAGTTCGCGTTCCAGGTCCTGCAGAGCCCGCTCGTCGTCAGCCACGAGGCGACTGTGCCATCAGTGTCAACAATCAGCGAAATCGCCGTCGCCCTCTCAGATGAGTTCAGTCGCGTCCATGCCGAGGTCGAGCAGACTTTGCACGAAGACCGCGGACAACCCGATCCGGCCGACCCATGGCAGGGCGGGGTGCGCGAGTGCGTTCGCGCCGAACGCTGACTGGCGCAACGTTTCCCGGAGAACCCACAGGAGTACGAGGCCGAACAGGAATGGGAACAGCGGGATCCACAGCAACAGCGGAACCCCGACCACCCACAACGGAGCCCGCGATGCCCAGCCGCCCTCGCGCAGCCAGCGCTCGGCAACCACGGTGAGCAGCGCCGCGTACGCCGCCGGTATCGCGACGAACAGACCGATCGCCAGCCACGCAGGCTCGAGCAGCTGGAAGTCGACCCCTTCGGTGTGCACGATCGCCGCGCCCACCACGACCGCCGGTCCGGCCGCCACGGACGTGATCTGGAACCAGCGTGGGCCGAGCAGCAGTCCACGCACGACGGCATAGACGCCCGCCCCGGCGACCCCGAACGCAACGGCGACCAGCAGCAGGCTCAGGGTGTCGCGCAGGCGTGAACTGCCCCATCCGGAACCCGTCGTCACTGATGACGCCAGTGGCCTCCGGGTTCAACCGCGCCAGCAGCATCATGGCCAGCCGTCCGCCGACCCCGCCCACGAGCAGTCCCAGCAGCGCGCCCGCCGCAGTGATGACAGCAAGCCGGCGCGCGGATTGCACGGCAGATGTGCCCCAACCGGTCTGGTCGACTGCGGTCGTGGCCACGGGACGAATCTTGTCAGGAACCTCGCACCCGATCATGCCTTTTCGTGGTCGGTGCCGAATGATGTGCGGATGGATCTCGTACGCCGACTGAAGGAACGCGATCGCGGCTTCGCCGCGCTGCGCCGGGCCGGCCGGACCGCGATCGTGATGCCGGCGATGTTCGCCGTCGGAGCAGAGGTACTGGACAACCCGGAGCTCGCGACCTTCGCGGCGTTCGGTTCCTTCGCGCTGCTGTTGCTGGTCGACTTCGGCGGCCCGATCAGTGACCGGGTGCTGGCGCACGTGTCACTCTGCCTGGTCGGAGCGGTGTTCATCTGCGTCGGGACGGTGGCCTCGCGCAACGCCTGGCTGGCAGCCGCTGCAATGGCGCTCGTCGGCTTCGGCGTGATCTTCGCCGGAGTCGTCAGCTCGGTGCTGGCCGGGGCGACGACCTCGCTGCTGCTCGCGTTCATCCTGCCGGTGTCGCTGACTGCGCCGGCGTCCGCGATCCCGTCGCGGCTCGCCGGCTGGGGGCTTGCCTCGGTCGCGTCGCTGCTCGCCGTCCTCTTCCTCTGGCCGGCACCCGCCCGCGATCCCCTCCGCGGCGCCGCCGCGGTCGCCTGCCGGGCGCTCGCGACCCGACTGCGATCGGACGTGGACCGGCTCCTCGGCGACGAGGGTCATGCGGCAACGTCTCGACGGCGAACTCGAGCCGACGGTGCCCGGCGCTGCGGTCAAGCCGCTGCGGCAGGTGTTCCTCGCCACGCCGTTCCGCCCGACCGGTTTGAGCACCGCCACCCGAACGGTGGTGCGCCTGGTCGACGAGCTGACCTGGCTCGACGCCATCGTCATCGAGTCGTCCGCTCAGCCCGACGGCCTGCCGGTGAACCGCTCGGCCTGCGCCGTGCGGTCCGCGGCAGCCACCGTTCTCGAGCGCGGCGCAGATCTGCTCGACCGACCCGCAAGCGACCCCGGGCCCCTGCGCGACGCGCTGACCGAACTCACCGCCGCCCTGTCGCGGATGGAGCACCAAGCAACTCACGAGCTGCCGGTAGGTCGGGTCGCCCCGTCCGGGGCAGGCGTCGATGTGGAGATGCAGATCAGCGAGTTCATCACCTCGCTCGACCCGAGCTTTCGCGCGCAGGAGCTGGCCTTCGCCGTCTCGCTCGTCGCCGGCAACATCGACCGCGCCGCGGCGGCCGAGCGACGCAGCTGGGTCGATCGGCTGCTGGGGCGCCAGCCCGAGGGGCTGCCCGGCAGCCTCTCGGCGGCCCAGGAGCGCGCGGCCGCGCACGTCGAGTGGCACTCGGTGTGGCTGCACAACAGTCTCCGCGGCGGCGCCGGGCTCGGGCTCGCAGTCCTCGTGGCCGACCTGGCCGAGGTGCAGCACTCGTTCTGGGTCGTGCTCGGCGCGCTGTCGGTGCTGCGCTCGAACGCCTTGAGCACCGGCCAGAACGCCTTGCGCGGCTTGCTCGGCACCGTGGCCGGATTCGCGCTCGGCGCGTTGCTGTTGGTGCCGATCGGCACCGACACCCGGGTGCTGTGGGTGCTGCTGCCCGTGGCGATCCTGGTCGCCGGTGTAGCCCCCGCCGCGATCGGTTTCGCCACGGGGCAGGCCGGATTCACCGTCGTGCTTGTGATCCTGTTCAACATCCTCGCGCCGGCCGGCTGGCAGGTCGGTCTGCTGCGTGTGGAGGACGTCGCGATCGGTTGTGCGGTGAGCCTGGTCGTCGGGTTGCTGTTCTGGCCGCGCGGTGCGGCGGCCGCACTGAACCGGGCACTGTCTGTCGCCTACACCGACAGCGCCGAGTTCCTGGCCCGCGCGGTTGAGTTCGGCATGGTCCGCTGCGACGTGTCGGCCGCTTCGCTGCCACCGCCAAGTCATGAGGCGGTACGCGCGGCCGCTGCATCCCGCCGTTTGGACGACACGTTCCGCGCCTACCTCGCCGAGCGAGGCGCCAAGCCGGTGCCGCTCCCTGAGGTCAGCAGCCTGGTCGCCGGAGTCGCGGGCCTGCGGCTCGCGGCCGACGCTGTGCTGGACCTGTGGCAGCGCGAGGACGGGCAGGCAACGGGTGATCGCGCCGGTGCCCGCGGCGAGCTGCTCGGCAGCAGCGAAGCTGTGCGCTCCTGGTATGCGGACTTCGCCGCCAGCATCGTCACCCGCTCCTCGGTCCGCGACCCGCTCCGGCACGACCTGGCGGCCGACGCCCGTCTCGTCGACGCCGTGCGCTCCGACCTGCGGCTGGCGGACGGTCGGGCCAGCGCCACCGCCGTCCGGATGATCTGGACCGGCGATCACCTGGACGCGGCCCGGCGGTTGCAGGCCACTCTCGTCGGGCCGGCGCGGGCAGTCAGCTCACGCGACGTCGAGCCAGCTGCTGGCTAGTCTCCGTGGCGTGGACCATGCCGTGACACTTCGCCCTGGGACCTTCGACGACCTCCCCGCCGCGGCAGGGTTGCGGGCCGGCGCGGTCGCCGACGCGATCATCACCCCCGAGGGCATGCATACGCGGCTGGCCGAGCTGGGCGCCGCTGCCGACCTGAGGATGCTCGCCGCCGAGGTTGACGGACAGGTGATCGGCTGGTGCAACGGCTGGCGCAACACGCTCGGCAAAGACCCGGGCGTCGGCGCGCTCGACGTCATCGTTGCCCCCGACCACCAGCGGCGAGGTCTCGGAGGTCGGCTGATCACCCGCGGTCTCGAGCACCTGGAAGGCATCGGGATCCACACCGTCCGGGGATATTCGGTCGACGGTCCCGCACAGCGCGCGGTGGCCGCCCGCTTCGGGTTCGTCGAGGTCCATGCGTCCAGCACGTCCGCTCTCGACCCGCGCAGCATCGAGCCGCTCCCCGTGCCTGAAGGGGTCACGCTCCGATCGTTCGCCGAGATCGATGACCCGCGACCGATCTACGAGCTCGACCTGGAGGTGTCGCCCGACGTCCCCGGGGACGAGGACTTCGGCTCGATGACTCTCGAGCAGTGGAAGGCGCAGATGTGGCACACCGTCTTCGCTGACGTCGACGCCAGCCTGGCGGCGTATGTCGACGGCGAACTGGCTGCGGTGACGATGCTCCGGGTCGACCGGCCCAGCCACCGCGCGCACAACAACCTCACCGGCACGCGCCGCTCGTACCGCGGTCGGGGCCTGGCCCGGCTGCTCAAGACGCACAGCCTGCACCGCGCCGCCCTGGCCGGCGCCACCATCGCCTTCACCGACAACGACGAGACGAACACGGCGATGCTCAAAATCAACCGCGAGCTCGGCTATCGTCACTCGTCCCGCCGCGTCGAGTGGGAACGCCGCACAAGCACCTGACGGTTGATCGGGATGGTTCACTGTGGCGATGGATTGGCCGCTGCTGGCATCGATACCCGAGGACGAACGTCGGCATTTCCTGGCCACAGCGCGTCGCGGGTCATTCGCTCGGAACGAGGTTGTCATGCACGAGGGAGATCCCGCGGACAGTCTCCACCTCGTCGAGTCCGGCCGACTCGCCGTGCGGGTGTCGACTCCCGACGGAAGCGTGGCGATGCTGAACCTGTTGTCCCGCGGTGACTACTTCGGCGAGCTCGCGCTGTTGCGAGACGCCAGCAACAAACAGCGGTCGGCCACCGTGATCGCACTGGAGCCTTCGGTGACCTGGTGCATCACCGAGGGAGCGTTTCGAGAGCTGCGGACCCGGCATCCTGCGGTTGACCACGTGGTGACGGCCCTGCTCGTGCGTCGAGTGGAAGAGCTCTCCGCTCGACTGCTGGAGACGCTCTACCTCGGGTTGGACCGGCGCGTCTACCGGAGACTCGACGAGCTGTCGCGCCTCTACGCCGGCGAGGACTCAGCTGCTGCCGTGAGCGTGCCGTTGACCCAGGACCACCTGGCGGAGATGGTCGGGGGAACCCGGCAGTCGGTGAACCAGGTCCTGCAGCGGCTAGCCGCCCAGCACGTGGTGGAGCTCGGCCGGGCGCGAGTCGTGATCACCGACCGTGCTGCTCTGCACCGGAAGGCCCAGCTCTGACGCGAAGTCGACCGACCGAGTGTCGGCAACCCGACAGACGTGACAGCTCGGGCCGAGCATGATCTTTTCATGGCGCACAAGGCAAACGGTGGCGGAGGGGACTGCCCGTTTGCGTGAGTCGACCGGCGGGGGACGCCGACGCGCAGGCTCTTGGGGGGCGTGCAAACGAGAGCCTGCGCGTTGGACGAACCGCATCCGCTAACGGGGAACGACTGCCAGCGTCCAGCCATGGCTTCGTCGCGGCTGAAGTGCGAGCCGCAGGTGGCCGAGCCGGGCCAGGTGGACCGAGATCGCGACAGTCGCGACCAGTCCGACACCGCCCGCGAGCACCAGCCCCGACTGCGCGCCCAGATGCTGGTCGACGTAGCCCACGACCGGGCCGCCAAGCGCACCTGCACCCATGAACGCCAGCAGGTAGACGCCCATCACCCGTCCTCGCATCGCCCGGTGCGTGTCGAGCTGCACCGTGGAGTTGACGGACGTGAACAGCGTCACCGTGCACAAGCCGATGCCCACGAGCAGCAGGCTGAAGGCAACGGCCTCGTGGGCCAGGCCGGCCGAGAGCTCGAGCACCGCGAGCAGCGCCGCCATCGTGGCGAGGGTCCGCAGCCGCGCATGGGTGCGCCGGGCTGCAAGCAGCGCGCCCGCAAGCGCTCCACCGGCGACCGTCGACGTGAGCAATCCGTAGCCCCCCGGTCCCGACTCCGCGACGCTTCTGGCGTAGGCCGCCAGCGTCACTGCAAGGTTCATCGTGAAGAAGCTGAAGCAGCCGGCGAGCACGATCGGCCACAGGATGGTCGGGCGTTGCCGGACATAGCCGAACGTCTCTCGCAGCCGCACGGAGGCGCGCGACGTGACCTCGGGGACGTGCAGCTCCGCAGTACGCATGAGGAGCAGGGCGACGAGTGGCGGCGCGAACGAGACAGCGTTGATCGCGAAGGAGAATCCTGGTCCGAACGCGCTCATGAGAAGACCCGAGAGAGCCGGGCCGACCAGAGCGCCGAGCTGGAAGATCGACGAGTTCAGCCCGATGGCGCTGCGCATGTGCGCCTGTGGGACGAGCTCGGTGACGAAGGACTGGCGTGTCGGGTTGTCGATCGCGATGACCGTGCCGGTGAGGAACGCGAGGACGTACACATGTACGACGTGGACGTGGCCGGTCAGCGTCAGGACAGCGAGCACTCCGGCCAGGGTGGAGAAGGACGCTGCCGTGCACACCAGAACCCGGCGCTTGGGATAGCGATCAGCGAGGACGCCGCCGTAGGGGCTGAACAACAGGCTGGGCAGGAACTGCAGCGCGACGGTGAACCCGACGGCGGTCGCACTGCCGGTCAGGCTCAGCACCAACCAGTCCTGAGCGATGCGTTGGACCCAGCCCCCCGTGTAGGAGAAGAGCTGCGAGGCGATGAAGATGCGGAAGTTGTGAGTGGACAGAGAGCTGAATGTCGAAGGAACGGCGGACGCGGAGGCGCGTCGGAACACAGAGGGTCCTCAGAGTCGTGTTCAAGTGGGTCATTGTGATCTTCGCGCAGGCCGCACAGTTTCTGAAGGGTTATCAATCCTATAAGTCTCATACGCATCCGTTATAGGGTCTAGGACCATGTACGACCCACAACAGCTGCGCAGCTTTCTCGCGGTCAGCCAGACGCTGAGCTTCACCCGGGCGGCCGCCTCTCTCGGCGTACGACAGCCGACTGTCAGCGTCCACGTCCGCAAGCTCGAGGAAGCAGTCGGGCGGGCGCTGTTCGTCCGGGACACACGGATGGTCGCGTTGACGGCCGACGGCGAGGCGATGGCCGGGTTCGCCCGGTCGATCCTCGCCTCCTACGACGAGGCAGCGGGTTACTTCTCCGGGTCCGGACTGACCGGCCGGCTGCGTGTGGGGGTGACGGACGACCTCGCCCTGACCTCCCTGCCGAAGATCCTCCGCCAGTTCCAACAGCTGTATCCGCGGGTCGGGCTCGCGCTCACGGTCGCGCAGAGCCCGCAGCTGCACCGCAGGGTCGAGTCCGGGCACCTCGACGTGGCGTTCCTCAAGCACGCGGCCGGTGAGGGCGGCGGCCAGCTCGTACGTCGGGAGAATCTCGTCTGGGTCGCGGTCGACGGCGCCCGGCTCAAGCCCGACGTCCCGGTCCCCCTGGTGGTCTACCAGGCTCCGAGCATCAGCCGGTCGGTCGGCGTTGAAGCGCTCCAGGCCGCCGGCATGCCCTACCGGGTGACCTGCACGGTGCAGGGTGTCAACGGCGTCATTGCCGCGACGAGAGCGGGGATCGGCGTGTCGATCTTCGCCCGCAGCCTCGTCCCGGAGCACCTCGTGGAACTACCTCCCTCCACCGGCCTGCCGCCACTGGGCGACATCGACCTGGTGCTCCTGACCAACGCCGGCCCGGCCAGCCAACCGGCGCAAGCCCTCGTGGATGCCATCCTCGCCAGCGGTCACGCCCTCAAGAGCTGACCGACCGCCGGCGGCTCAGACGTCGTCGTCCTCGTCCACCCGCAGCATGCCGAGGGTGGTCAGCCTCAGCTGGCCCCTCTCGGCCAGCTCGAGCAATGACCCCGAGCTGGTCGCCGGTCCCTCGACCGAGCCTTCGTCGAGCAGGTTCTCCAGCGCCATCGTGAGGTCACGCTGGTCCGCACCAGGAACCATTGCCGCAGTCGTCGCGCTGTCCGCAGTGCCCTTCTCGGCAAGCTGCAACAGGACGGCGAACCGCACGCGAGGCTGCATGGCTGGGCTCCACGAGAACACGGGTCAGCCAGGTTCGCCCCGTCCCCCGCAGCACCAGCACGTCGTCCCACCTTCGATCCGCCGGCTGCTTGACGGGCCAGAAGTGGGGCACGGCCACCGTAGGCCCAGGGCGGGGCAACCGCAGGCGAATGGCCGCGTTTGCGCTCGCGGCGTTCCTGGGCGGAAGGTTAGGGCAGAGGAGCGCCTACCTGGGAGTTCGCCGTGAATTCGACGCCGGACAGGAAAACGCCGCAGGTCGGCCGTAGTCTTCTGGAGATGCCAACGGTTCCGCCGTCGGGAGTGGGACCGCTGCAGCAGTCGGAGCAGACCGACGAGTCGCGACCCCGCCGTCGAGGCTCTGTTCGGGCGTGGCTGGCCGTCGCCGTCGTTGCCTGCGTGCTGGCCGCGGTGGCGGTGTGGCGGACCACCGACGATGGCCTGGCCCCGCTCAGCAAGGCAGACGTCAACCGCGCGGTGAAGTCCGGCCTCACGCAGGCGCAGAAGGAGCAGCGCGCGGCCCCGCCCGATGCCGCGACCGCCTATCGCACCATCGGCCCGTCGCTCGTCACGGTGACGACGGAGCGTCGCGGCACCGGGAAGGCGGCGGAAACCGGGGTAGCCCTCGGCGCGGGCGTCGTGATCAACGCGGGCGGAGCCGTGCTCACCGCCCTGCACGTCGTGGCGGACGCCGTGCAGATCCAGGTCCGGTTCGCCGACGGCACGCGGGCGACCGCGCAGGTAGCCAGCAGCCAAACGGCGAGCGACATCGCCGTCCTGGCCGTCGACCGGCTCCCCCTGGTGGTGGTGCCCGCGGTGATGGGTGGCGCTCCGCAGGTCGGCGCCGACGTCTTCGCGGTCGGCAATCCGCTGGGGCTGCAGGGCAGTCTCTCCGCCGGCGTGGTGTCCGCGACCGACCGCTCCGTTCGCGGCCAGGACGGTCGCAGGCTCAACGACCTCATCCAGTTCGACGCAGCCGTCAACCCTGGCAACAGCGGCGGGCCGCTGCTCAACCGTGACGGGCAGGTGGTCGGCATCGTGACCGGCCTGGCCAACCCCTCCAAGCAGGCCTACTTCGTCGGGATCGGGTTCGCTGTCCCGATCGCCACCGCCGGCGGCGTCGCCGGAGGGCCTGCCCAGTGACCGCCAAACAGTGACCGAGCCTGAGACCGGGAGACCCATGGAGCCCCAGCCGAACCCACCGCCCACCCACCCCCTCGAGCAGCTCCTGTACGAGGTCAAGAAGACGATCGTCGGCCAGGACCAGCTGCTCGAGCGGATGTTCGTCTCGCTGCTGGCGCGTGGTCACCTGCTCGTCGAGGGCGTCCCTGGGCTGGCCAAGACGATGGCCGTGAAGGCGCTGGCGCAGGCCATCGGCGGCGAGTTCAAGCGGATCCAGTTCACCCCCGACCTGGTGCCCGCCGACGTCATCGGCACCCGTATCTACAACCAGCGCGACGGCGAGTTCCAGGTCTCGTTGGGGCCGGTCTTCGCCAACCTGCTGCTGGCCGACGAGATCAACCGGGCGCCGGCCAAGGTGCAGAGCGCGCTGCTCGAGGTGATGCAGGAACGGCAGGTGACCATCGGACGGGAGACCTACCCGGCGCCGAACCCGTTCCTCGTCATGGCCACGCAGAACCCCATCGAGTCCGAGGGCACCTATGCGCTGCCGGAGGCGCAGGTCGACCGCTTCATGCTCAAGGTTCTCGTCGGCTATCCCACTCCTGCCGAGGAGTACGTGGTGGTCGAGCGGATGACGTCGGCTCCGGAGGTGACGACCTCGGTCATCGACACCAAGACGTTGCTGGACTACCAGCGGGCCGCGGACGCGGTCTACGTCGACCCCGAGATCATCCAGTACGCCGTCCGGCTCAGCACCGCTACCCGGGACCTCACCGCCGTCGGGTTGCCTGAGCTGGCGCGGTACGTGTCCTTCGGAGCGAGTCCACGTGCCTCGATCAACATGGTCCTCGGGGCCAAGGCGCTCGCGTTCCTGCGGGGACGCGACTACGCGCTCCCGACGGACGCGCGAGAGCTGGCGCGCGACGTGCTGCGCCATCGCATCGTGCTCTCGTACGAAGCGCTGGCCGACGGCATCTCGGCCGACGACCTGCTCGGGCCGGTGCTCGCCGCCGTCCACCTGCCGGAGACCCCGCAGGGACAGCGCGGCGCGCTTAGCGACGGTCGGCAATGGTCCGCACAGCAGCCCTGACGCCCGAGCGCGTCCTGCGCCGCATGGAGTGGCGGGTCATCCGCCGCCTCGACGGCCGGCTGCAAGGCGACTATCGGACCCTGTTCCGCGGGACGGGGATCGACGTCGCGGGCCTGCGCGAGTACCAACCCGGCGACGACCTGCGCCACGTCGACTGGAACGTCACCGCCCGGATGGACACTCCATATGTACGGGAGTACCTCGAGGACCGCGAGGTGACGGCCTGGCTGCTGCTCGACTGTTCGCCGTCGATGGACTTCGGCCCGGTCGAGCGACGCAAGCACGTCGTGCTCACCGAGGTCGCCGCGACCGTGGCCCAGCTCCTGGCCCGCGGAGGCAACCGGATCGGCGCCCTGCTCTTCGACACCGGCGTCGAGCAGACGATCCCGCCCGGTCATGGACGCAACCAGGTGCTGCGGATCCTTTCCCGGCTGATGCAGACGCCCACCGGCGCCGAGTCGTCCGCGCGCAGCAGTGCGCCGCGGACCACCGACCTCGCAGTTGCGCTGCGCGCCGCGCACGGCGTCGCCCGACGCCGGTCGCTCGTCGTGATCGTCTCGGACTTCATCAGCGAGCCTGGCTGGGAGCGACCGCTGGGGCTGCTCGCACGCCGGCACGACGTGGTCGCCATCCAGGTGCTCGACCGTCGCGAGTTCGAGCTCCCGGCCGCAGGGATGATCTACGTCGAAGACGCGGAGACCGGCGAGCAGATCTTCGTCGACACCAATGACGCCCGGTTCCAGCAGCGGTTGCGCGCGGCAGCCGACGAGCGGCAGGTCTCTCTGCGGGCCGTCGCACACAAGGCGGGAACGGAGCTGTTCACCGTCACCACCGACGAGGACCTCGTGCGTGCGATGGCCCGCATCTCGGACCTGCGCAGGCGGCGGCGACGATGACGTTCGCGTGGCCAGGGATGCTCCTGAGCCTCGGTGCCATCCCGTTGCTGGTGCTGGGTTATCGGCGGCTGCTCCGAGTCCGTGCCGCTCGGCGGTCCGAGCTCGCCGCTCTCGGCCTGGTGGCTGCCGGAGCGCCGCCCAGGCGGCGCACGCACGTGGCGCCGGCGCTTTTCATCCTGGCCATGGCACTGCTGTTCGTCGCGTTGGCGCGGCCGTCGGCGACGATCTCCCAGCCGCATCGTGAGGGCACCGTGATCCTCGCGTTCGACGTGTCCGGCAGCATGGCTGCGACGGACATGTCCCCGAGCCGGATCGCCGCCGCGAAGTCCGCTGCGCGCGCCTTCGTGAAGCGGCAGCCGTCGACCGTGCGGGTCGGGGTGGTGGCTTTCAGCGGGAGCGGGCTGACCACGCAGCAGCCCACCCGAGACCAGGCGCGCGTGCTCGCCGCGATCGACCGGCTGACGGCGCAGGGGCCGACGGCTCTCGCCCGCGGGTTGCAGACCTCGCTCAGTGCCATCGCGGGAAAGACCGTGGAGCTCGACAGCTCGAACGGGTCGGTGGAGCCGCAGGGCCAGGACCTCGGGTTCCACGGCTCCGCAGCCGTGATCCTGCTCTCCGACGGCGAGAACACCTCCGGGCCGGACCCGATCGACGTGGCCGACCTCGCGTCGACCGCTGGGGTGCGGGTCTACCCGATCGGGCTCGGCAGTCCCGAGGGAACAGTGCTGCAGATCGACGGCTTCCAGGTCGCGACCGCTCTCGACGAGCCGCTGCTGCGCAAGATCGCCTCAACGACGGATGGGCGGTACTACACCGCCGCGGACGAGAAGGAGCTGGCGAAGGTCTACGGCTCGATCGACCTCGCCTGGACGATCAGGGCCGAGCACGTGGAGATCACCGGGCTGCTCGCCGGAGCGGCCGCGCTGCTCCTGCTCGTCGGTGCCGGGCTGTCCCTGGCGTGGTTCGGGAGGGCGATCTAGCGATGGTCTTCGCGTGGCCGCTCGCCCTGCTCTCGTTGCTCGTGCTGCCCGTCCTGGTCGCCGGCTACCTGTGGCACCTCCGGCGACGGCGTCGACGAGCGGTCACGTACTCGAGCGTCGCGCTCATCCGCGCGGCGGCCCCGGCCCGGTCGGCGTGGCGCCGGCATGTGCCCTTCGCCCTCGTGCTCTGCGTGCTGGCCAGCCTCGCCGTCGCGTCGGCGCGCCCGCAGATCCGGACCGATGTCCCGGTCGCCGGGTCGTCGGTGATCCTGGCGCTGGACGTGTCCGGCTCCATGTGCGCGACCGATGTCGACCCCAACCGGCTCAGCGCGGCCCAGGCCGCGGTGCGCGACTTCGTCGAGTCACAGAACTCGAGCACCCGCATCGGGCTCGTCGTCTTCTCGGGCTTCGCGCAGGTGGCCGTCGCCCCCACCACCGAGCGGACGGAGCTGTTCCGGGCCATCGACTCGCTGACGACGGGACGGGGCACCACGATCGGCGCCGCGATCCTGAAATCCGTGGATGCCATTTCCCAGATCAACCCGGACGTGGCCCCGGCGGACTCGTCCACGGAGCCGGATGGCGCCGACGCCTCGCCGACGCCCGGGTCGTACGCCCCGGAGATCGTCGTCCTGCTCACGGACGGGGCCAACACGGCCGGTGTCTCGCCGGAGGAGGCCGCCGAGGTCGCCGCCTCGCGCGGCGTGCGGGTCTACCCGATCGGGTTCGGGACCAGCAACCCGACGGCGTTGGTCTGCACGGCCGAGCAGCTGGGCGGTCGTGGGTTCGGTTCCTTCGGTCCCGGTGGTGGCGGCGGTTTCGGTGGAGGGTTCGGTCCTGGCGGAGGTGGCGGTCAGGGACAGCGCAACTTCCTCTTCGCGGACGACACGACGCTGAAGAAGGTCGCGAGCGTCACGGGGGGCTCGTTCTTCTCTGCGAAGGACGCGAAGCAGCTGCAGAGCGTCTTGAAGGACCTCCCCCGGCAGGTCAAGATCCAGCAGCGGGACGTGGAAGTCAGCGTTGTCCTGGTGGGGCTGGCACTGTTCCTGCTGCTGCTCGCCGTGTGGGCGGCAGTTCGCTGGACCACGTTCCCCACCTGACGACGTGGGTCAGTCGCGCGGGTCGTACGACTGTTCGGTCGAGCACCGTGACTCGACGGTCGCTTCGTCTCGGTGCAGCCGCCACACGATGACCCGCTGCACGCGCCCGACCACCAGTTGCGTGCGCCACAGCACCAGATGGACGCCACGCGCCTCGACGGCCAGATCGTCGGCCTCGACGTCGGTCACGAGGCGGCGACCGCCGGGCTCGGTTCGGAAGGTGATCCGCCAGGTGGGCATGGGGTCGGCCTCTCGTCGAACGGCTCGACCCGGATCTCCGATGCTAGTGGTCGCCAGGGTCATCCCACGCTCTGCCGCAACTCATCGATCCGGGTGTACAGGCCCGACCAGCTCCAGACCAGTCGGTATCCGGCACTCTCGAGAAGCTGCAGGTTGCTGGTGCGGCGCTGCTGCCATCGGTGGCCCGCCGCGCTGTCGCTGACGAGCCAAACCCGCCGGGCATCGTGGATGTCGCCTGTGACGGCATCGAGCGGCCGGGTGCTGGGCCACAGGGCTTGCCTCTCGACCGCCGACCGACGCAGGGTGATGTCTCGCAGCCCGTCGAAGGCATTCGGGTAGGCGATGGCCATCTTGCGGGTCGTTTGCTTCTCCTTGTCGGCGAGCTTTCCGAAGACGACGACGTCGCCGGGCTCGGCACGCCCGTCGATGACTGCGGCGGCGTACTTCCAGTCCGAGTGTGACTTGGCGGTTCCCGTGCGCTGGTGGACGTAGTCCGGGGCCGCGAACAAGACCATCGCGGCGACAGCGACCGCGATCAGCGTCCTGTGGCGCAGGGAGAGCAGGCCGGCGGCGACGAGCAGAGCCACCGCTGGTGCTGAAACAATCATGTAGCGGGGCGTGTAGACGGGAGAACTGACCCGCGAAAAGGCCACCACGACCAGCGTCGGAACGAGCAGCCACGGCAGGGTGATCTCCACCAGCGATGGTCGCCCGTTCGCGTCCGACGGAGTGGCACGAACGATGCCCACGCCCATCAACACGAGGCTCAGCGCTGCGAGCGAGGTGGCGCCGATCGCCCAGTTCAGGGGTGGGTCGAAGTAGGCGGACAGGCGTGGACCGTGACCGGAGACGGGTCCGCCGTGGAACCACTGGAGGATGCCGACCTGCGTGGGCAGCCCTCGCAGGCGCGGACGCGTGTGGTGGATGTGGTCGACCTGCCGAGCGGCGACCAGCACGAACGGCAGCGTGAGTGCGGCGGCGCTGCAGGACGCCGCCAGCCACCAGAAGACCGCGTTGGGCCGCTTGCGGGCTCGAGTCCACCGGCCGATGAGCGCGATCCCGTGCGCGAGGACGACCAGCGCGAAGTAGACGAACAGCAGCACACCGATTGCGGCGAGAAGCGCGTAGAGAATCCACCAGGTGGTTCGGCCACGGACCGCGAGCATGAACACGACGGTGACCCAGACGGCAAGCATGGTGACGAGCGCGAACGATCGGGCTTCGGTCGCAGCCCACGTGACCCGGGGCAGGATCGCGAAGAGCAGACCTGCGGTGACACCGAGGCGCGGGGTGGCAACCTGCCTGCCGAGGACCACGACCCCGGCTGCAGCGAAACCGATGGCGGCCACGCTGGGCAGCCGGAGCGACCACGGCGCGATGCCGAGCACGCTGATCCAGACGTGCATGAACAGGTAGTAAGCGGCGTGCACCGCATCCAGATGCCCGACGACGGCGAAGATCTGCGGGACGGGTCGACTGGCAACCGAGATGGTCGCGGCCTCATCCGTCCAGAGGGACGGATTCCAATATCCGACGCCGGATCCGACCGTCGCGAGGACTCCGACAAGCGATGGTGCGAGCCAGGCAGACGCTGGTGCCGCCATGACGTTCTCCCCCCTTCGGGCGGAGAAGCGGACAACTCAAGGACGCCGGGACAGGTGTCGCGGTTCGCCGCCGCCTGACGACCGTTGGCGGGGATCGTTTTTGCCTCAGGGGCCCGAGCGACGGCCACCGCGGCCGCGCCGACGAAGAGCGCCACTCCGACGAAACCACCAGCCGCGTCCTCCGGCAAGGCTCTGCTCGGGTGTCGGCGCCGCTGCAGTTCTGGAACAAGAGGGTCAGCGAGGTCGGGTCCGGCCTGGAGGGCCGCCGGCTGTTCTTCACCAGCCTCGACGCGTCGCTCAGCAAGGCGCAGGACACCTGCAACGCCGGCCTGTACCCCGTGATGTCGTTCAAGACCGGCGGCTACTCCTGGGCCCACGTCGCCTCCGGCGACGCCGATGCGGCGCTGCAGGCGTGGGGCTGCTTGTGGAACGCCGACCTCAACACCGTCACCGTCCTGTCCGGCGACCGCCTCATGGCTTTCCGGAAGGCCCTCGCCGCCTGGTAGGGCCCGCGATCTCGGGACCTTCGTACCTACCGTCGCCTGCCTCGCGTGCTGTTGGCTCGTCAGCGGAGGCCGACAATGTCCGTGGAGCCACGCCCAGAGACGAGGGCCGGCGTCGACCTGTACTGGCTGCCGCTGGGAGCAGGGGATGCGCCGCACCTCGTGCAGTGGAGCGGTCGCCTGTTCGAGGCATTGGTGGCTCGCCGTCACCATCGCCCACCGCTCGATCTCTACCACTCCGCCTTGGCCGTGCAGCTCGACGGAGATCGTTTCGTGATCGAGATGGCGCCGGTCTGGAGCGACAGCACAGCCGACCGCGGTGTCGTGTGCGAGGGCGCGGTGGGCCTTCCCTGTCTCGGCCGTTCTCGGTTCTTCCGCTATGAAGTCCGCCGCTGGCGCAACGGTGTGATTCCCGACGCAGCCGAGGCGGTAGCCAGCCCGCGACGGCTCAGCATGGACAGTGAGCTGGCGCGCCGGGTGCTGGATCTGGTGCCTGCGTTCCCGACCGCCACCTGGGGACGGGACGAGCTGCGTACGGGCGAGATGTGGAACTCCAACTCGCTGGTCTCCTGGCTGCTCAGCCGCAGCGGCCACGACGCCGACAGCGTTGTCCTGCCCTTCCACGGCCGTGCCCCCGGCTGGTCCGCAGGCCTGGTCGTCGCCGCGCGAGACAGCACCGACCCGGGCACACCGCAGTTGCCTCTTGCCGAAACGACCGGCGGGGCTTCAGTCTGATAGCCCGCCGATCGGAGGCACGGATGGAACCCAGCCCCTTGCAGACCGATCCTGGCTTGGAGTCGCTGCGGCAGCACCGCGCGGAGCTCCGGGAGTCGATGGGCGCTCTCGAGCAGGCGTTGGCGGCACCCGCGGCCGACCTCAAGGGCTTCTGGACCGAGCGCGTCAATGTTGCGCTGGTGGAGCTCTCGGCCGACATCCGGGAGCACATCAACATCACCGAGGGGCCCGATGGCCTCTATCCCGGGCTGCTCACGACGGCGCCCCGCCTGAGCAACTCGATCGCCAGCCTGACGCGCGAACACCTCGAGATCATGGCCGTGGCAGACGGCCTGCTGACCCGGATGGGCGAGCCGATCGTGACCACCGACGTCGAGGAGATCCGCGACCTCGCCATCGCACTGCTCGTCAAGCTCAGCCGGCACCGGCAGCGCGGCGCGGATCTGGTGTACGAGGCCTACCAGACCGATATCGGCGGTGAGACCTGAGCGGTCAACAGCCCGGGAAAGGCGACCCGTTGTCGATGTCCGACCCTCCTGCAAGACTCGGCGCCAACCCCAGCAAAGGAGCATCATGACCTCTCAGCTCAACCCCTACATCAGCTTCGCCGGCAACGCGCGCGAAGCCCTGGAGTTCTACAACGGCGTCCTGGGCGGCACCCTGACGCTGAACACGTTTGGCGAGTTCGGCGCGCCGGACGCTCCCGAGGCCGACAAGATCATGCACGGCATGCTGGTGACCGACGGCGGCCTCGCGCTGATGGCCGCCGACACCCCGCCGGGCATGGAGCACAACCCCGGGGACAACATCGCCGTCAGCCTCAGCGGTGACGATGCCGACGACCTGCGCGGCTACTGGGAGAAGCTGTCCGACGGCGCCAAGGTGGAGGTGCCTCTCGAGAAGCAGATGTGGGGCGACGAGTTCGGCATGTGCGTCGACCGGTTCGGCATCACGTGGATGGTCAACATCGCGGCCCCGAAGGGGTGACCCCGGCGCCTTGACCACCGCGCGGACCGCGGGCAGGCTCAACATGCTTCCGACACGGGAAGCGTGGGCGATGGGGGATTTGTGATGGATCGGCTGCCGGTCATCTACGTGCGGGGCTACGCCGGGACGACGTCGGGGATCGATGCGCAGGTCGACGACCCCTTCTACGGCTTCAACCGTGGCTCCACCCACGTGCGTGTCGACGGTGACGGGGACCCGTCGTACTACCAGTTCGAAGGTCCGATGCTGCGCCTGATGATCGACGAGAAGTACCAGCTGCTCGTCAACGGCGACCAGGGGCGCTATCTCGAACAGGCGGGCGAGGGCGAGCTGGCGAAGGAGTCGATCTGGGTCTACCGGTTCTATGACCAGGCCGCGACGACTTTCGTGGACCCGCCGCACGAGAACGTGATCGAGCGGATCGTTCACAAGGCCCAGCACAAGGTCACGTCGAAGGGCTTCAACATCGAGACGGCCGCCGAGGGTCTCTATGACCTGATCCTGCTCGTGCGGCGCAAGACCGGCGCCGAGAAGGTCTACGTCGTCGCGCACTCCATGGGCGGTCTGGTCGCCCGCGCCATGATCCAGAAGACGTGCCTGCTGGACGACACGCGCACGGGCACGGCCGTCAAACGACTGCCGGCGAAGGACATCGTGGCGAAGTTCTTCACCTACGGCACCCCGCACGGTGGCATCACGTTCCAGATCTCCGCGCTGGACTGGGCCGAGAAGGCGTTCGGACCGGCCGGCGCGGACATCTTCTCGCCGCCAAAGATGTACGGCTACCTCGTCAAGGACGCGACGTTTGGCGACGAGCCGCCGGACGGCTCGAAGTGGGACCCGCAGAAAATCGAGAAGGGCGTCTTCGCCGGAGACGACATCTTCTGCCTGATCGGCACCGATCCGACCGACTATGGCCTCTCACGCAAGGTGGTCGGCCCGAAGAGCGACGGTCTCGTGCAGATCGAGCACGCCTACGTACGTGGGGCACACCGTGCGTTCGTCTACAAGTCGCACTCGGGCTCCTACGGTGAGGTGAACTCGGAGGAGGGCTATCAGAACCTGCGCCGGTTCCTGTTCGGCCGCTGGCGGGTGCAGATCGAGTTCGACGGGCTGCCACCGGCGCCCAGCACGGACGAGGAGCAGTGGCCGGTGTGGCAGGCCGACATGCGACTGGCCATCCGTGGACAGTCCATCGTCATGAGCGAGCAGCTGGCCGCGCACTATTGCCCGATCCAGCTCAACGACGAGATCCGTCGCAAGGCCGATTCGCCGGACCACCCGGTGCCGCTGGTCTCGACCTTCCTGCTGGACCCGGCAAAGATGCAGCGCCAGGGGCCTGCGGACAAACCCGTTCCCCACGGTGGGCGCGCGCGCTACACGATGACGCTGCGGGTGTTCGCGCTGGACGAGAAGCACGGCGTGTTCGACTTCTCCGACCACCTGGAGCAGGTGCCTGCCTGGTCGGACTCGCTCATCGTCGACGTCGGCCCCAATGCGACGGGCACAGGCCTGCAGGCGTGGACCGCCTGGAAGACCGACATCAACGGCCAGCTGGCGAAGTTCGACCCGATCACCAAGGGGCTGGCCACACCGACCGAGCAGCCCGCGTCGTTCGCTCTGGAGGGAGACGACCACGTCTGCCGGATCGCGCTGCCGGACGCGGCACGCGCGCTGCCGGTCTTCAAGCCCAACGCCGCGCTCAAGGTGCGCGTGCGAGAGCGCGCCGGCTGAGGTGGCGCCTGACGGACTCGATCGTGTCGTGCTGCGCACGCCACGACTCGTGCTGCGCGAGTGGCGCGACGAGGACCGCGAATCCTTCGCGGCGATGAACCAGGACCCCTTGGTGATGAAGCACTTCCCGGGGCCGATGGATCCAGCCGCCTCCGACGCAACCGTCGACCGCTTCATGAGCGTCCACTCCACTCTCGGCTACACGGTGTGGGTCGTCGAGGTGTTGAGCAGTGAGCGCGGGGCGACCTCGTTCGCCGGGTTCACCGGGCTCATGCCGCCCTCGTTCGATCCGCCGTTCGCCCATCAGCAGCCGCTCGTCGAGGTGGGCTGGCGGCTGTGGCCGCAGTGGTGGGGCCTGGGCATCGCCAGCGAGGCGGCGCGTGCCTCGGTCGCCCATGGATTCGATGTCGTCGGGCTACCGGAGATCGTGTCCTTCACGGTGGTGGCGAACACGCCCTCGCGCGCGGTCATGGAGCGGATCGGCATGCACTATGACAGCGAGTTCGACCACCCGCGAGCGAAGGCTGGCGACAGCTGGCGCCGACATGTCCTCTACCGCATGGCGCCGGAGGACCCCCGTGGTTGACCGGCAATGATGGGGTGCATGCAAGAGATCTCGGTCGGTCCCGACGGCATCCGGCTCGGCCAGTTGCTCAAGCTCGCCAATCTTGTCGAGTCCGGCGGTGAGGTGCGCCCGCTGCTCGCCCAGGGCGGCGTCACCGTGAACGGCGCGGTCGAGACGCGTCGTGGGGCGCAGCTGAGGACTGGCGACGTCGTGGCGATCGGCGACTCGCAGATCAAGGTCACCTGAGTGCGTCTGGTCTTCGAGGAGCACTTCGACACGCCGACCTTGGACCCGGCGGTCTGGGTGCCGCACTACCTGCCCGCCTGGAGCTCCCGCGCGGCCACAGCGGCGACGTACGACATCCGCGACTCCTGCCTGCGCCTGTCCATCCCGCCCGAGCAAGGACACTGGCTGCCCGGGGAACACACGCCGCCGCTGCGGGTGTCGGGCATCCAGTCGGGCAACTTCTCGGGGCCGGTCGGCAGCGGCGTCGGCCAGCAGCCCTGGCGCGACGGCGCCCTCGTACGCGAGGAGCAGCCGACGTTCTGGGGCTGGACGCCTCAGCACGGCTATCTCGAGATGCGCGCGAAAGGTGTCGTGACGCAGCGCTCGATGGTCGCTTGGTGGATGGTCGGGCTCGAGGACGTTCCCGATCGGTGCGCGGAGATCTGCGTGACCGAGATGTTCGGCGACGCGGTCGAGCCGGGTGCGTCGGCGGCAGTGGGCATGGGCCTGCATCCGTTCCGCGATCCGGCGCATCGCCGAGGACTTCGCGGCGGTGCGGCTGCCGATCGACATCGCCGAGTTCCACACCTACGCCGTGGACTGGAGCGCTGATCGCGTCGACTTCTTCGTCGACGGCGAGCTCGCGCGCAGCTGCGCTCGCCCGCCCACTTATCCGATGCAGATGATGATCGCCGTGTTCGACTTCCCCGACCGGTCGAACGGCGACGACGCGGATGCGGTGCCCGAACTCGTCGTCGACTATCTGCGCGGCTACGAGCGCTCCGCCGGCGAAGTCGCAAATTGAGACAGACGCGACCTTTGGCCCTTCCTAGAGTCGATCTGACGTGTCCACCTGAGTGAGGAGGCAGCAGATGAAGGCGCTGGTTTACCACGGTCCCGGCCAGAAGTCCTGGGAAGACGTCGCTGACGCAACGATCCAGGATCCCACCGACGTGGTGGTCAAGGTGGACACGACCACGATCTGCGGCACCGACCTGCACATCCTCCAGGGCGACGTGGCTGCGGTGACCGATGGTCGCATCCTGGGCCACGAGGCGGTCGGCACCGTCACCGAAGTGGGCTCCGCGGTCAAGGGCTTCAGCGTCGGCGACCGGGTGCTCGTGCCGGCCATCACCAAGTGCGGGCGCTGCGAATACTGCCAGAAGGGCATGCCCTCCCACTGTCAGACCGTTGGCGGCATCGGCTGGATCTTCGGCCACCTGATCGACGGCACGCAGGCCGAGTCGGTGCGGGTGCCCTTCGCCGACACCTCGCTCTACGCGGTGCCCGCGGACGTCACCAACGAGCAGGCGATCTTCCTGGCCGACTCGCTGCCCACGGGGTACGAGGTGGGTGTTCTCGCCGGTGGGGTCCGTCCCGGCGACACCGTCGCTGTCGTGGGTGCCGGTGCCGTCGGCCTCGTCGGCGGTGCTGACCACGAGCCTGTGGGGCGCGTCCAAGACCATCGCGATCGACTCCAACAAGTTCCGGCTCGAGAAGGCGCACGAGTTCGGCGCGACCGATGTCGTCGAAGCCGGCCCGAACGCCGTCGCCGACGTCATCGCGCTCACCGACGGGCTCGGCGTCGACGTCGCCATCGAGGCGGTCGGCTATCCCGAGACCCTGCTCACCGCGGCGTCACTCGTGCGGCCCGGCGGCACGATCGCGAACATCGGCGTCCACGGGGCCGCGGTCAGCCTGCCCATGGAGAACATGTGGATCCAGAACGTCAACCTGACGATGGGCCTGGTCGACACGGTCTCGATCCCGACCCTGCTCAAGATGGTCGCCAGCGGCCGGATCCCCGCGGAGAAGATGGGCACGCACTCGTTCACCTTCGATCAGATCGACGAGGCGTACGACGTGTTCAAGCACGCGGCGGACAATCTCGCGCTGAAGGTCGTCATCACGCCGTAGCCCAGCGGGCGCTCAGCGGGAGTAGGTCTCGGCGAGGAGTACGTAGCCGGCTGCGTTGAACCGCACGCCGGCTACCTCCTCGTCGGTCAGCTCACGTCGCACCGTCGCCGGGACGCCGGCCACGAGCGACCGCGGCGGCACCGTGGTCCCCTCGAGGACGACGGCGCCTGCCGCGATCAGCGATCCGGTGCCGATGCGTGCGTCGTTCAGCACGACAGCGCCCATGCCGATGAGCACGTCGTCCTCCACCGTGCAGCCGTGCAGGATCGCACGGTGCCCGACCGAGACGCGATCGCCGACCGAGACCGGGAAGCCGGGATCGGCATGAATGACGACACCGTCCTGCAGGTTGGTCTCGTCGCCCACATCGATGCGGTCGCCGTCGCCGCGCACGACGGTCGTGAACCAGACGCTGGACCGGTCGCCGACGGTCACGCGCCCGATGAGGGTGGCCCCGCCGGCGACCCAGGCACTCTCCGACACGGTCGGCTCGACACCGTCGTACGCGATCAGGACGGGCTCGGCCGGGTCAGGCATCGCATCCTCCGGAGGGTTCTGTCGGGGGCCTGCGGTTGATCCTTTCAGTCCGCCCGGCACTTGTATGCGGCGAACGTGCTCCACGACATGGGCTTCCCGTTCACCTCTACCTGATCCGGAGAGAGCCTGGCCAGGTCACTCGTGCGGAAGCCCACTCCTTTCAGGGACGAGTACTCCACCTCTGTAGTCCTGCCCTCGGCGTAGAAGTGAATGTCGGGTTCCAGCTGCCCGGGAGCCGTCTTCGTCTTCCAGCCGACCCCCGGCGCCGTGATGGAGAGCTTCTGGACGCCGGCGAAGGGCCGCCGCGCCGTCCAGTCACCGCGCTCCACGCTCACCTTGTCCTCGGGGTCAGACTTCTTGCGGCCCTCGAACATGTCGACCGCGACTGTCGACTTGGTGCAGGTCATGACTGCGATGACCGGTTGCCCCGCGGCGTCGACCGAAAGACCCATCTGACCGGAGTCGGTGACGTCGGGTATCCAGTTTCCGCACGCGGAAAGAGCGACGATGCACACCGCGGAAAGGATCGCCGGCGCACGAGAGGAGTGCCGAGCAGAGGCCGTGATCACAACAATCGCTTCCTTACGTCGTGGATCTACGTCATGGATCCGTACGTCAGGTCATGGATCCTTACGTCATGGATCGTGTCCTCTGACGGTGACAGTCGCAGCGGTGCTGCACATGAGCCCGGATACTCAGATGGGCCGCGTGGCCCTAGCATCCATCACCGCAGAGGAGCGGCTCTAACCAAGGAGATCCCATGCCAGTCCAGCTCAACCACACCATCGTCAACGTCCGTGACAAGCAGGAGTCGGCTCCGTTCGTGGCGGAGATCCTCGGCCTCGCGGCACCGAAGCCCTACGGTCCGTTCCTCGTGGTCGACGTCGACAACGACGTCTCCCTCGACTTCATCGACGTCGACATCCTGCACGCGCAGCACTATGCGTTTCTGGTCAGCGAGGACGAGTTCGACGAGATCCTGGCCCGCATCGTCGACCGTGGCCTGACCTACTGGGCCGACCCGTTCAAGAAGCGGCCCACCGAGTGGAACACCGACGACGGCGGTCGCGGGCTCTACTGGGAGGAGCCGAGCGGACACATGCTGGAGATCATCACCCGGCCCTACGGCAGCGGCGACGTCTAGTCGAGACGGAAACCGTCAGCACGTCATCGACGGGCCGGCCGTTCAGGATGAACGGTCTGACGTCGATCATGTGGTCAGGCTCTCACGTGGCCGAGGTCGCCAAGACTCCCGATAGCCTCTGGGCCATGTCGGGAGTTCGCCGGAGAGAATCTGTGCCGAAACAGGGTGCTGGCGAGGCCGTCAGGCGCATCGGCGATGACGCAAAGAGGCGGCTGGAGGTCGCCTTGCGCAGTGGTCACATGGGCACGTACTCGTGGGATCCGGTCTCCGGCCGGGGGGTCTATGACGAGCCGCTGCTCGAGCTCTACGGTTTCGCGCCGGGGCAGTTCGGCGGTCAGCTCGGCGAGCTCAGCAAACGGGTGCACCCGGAGGACCGAGACGACCTGATCAGCGCGGTGCAGGCCGCGATGTCGGAACGAGAGTCAACCTTTGAGCGTGAGTTCCGGGTCGTACATCCGAATGGTGAGACGCGCTGGCTGCGCGGATACGGCCAGTTCTACCGCGGCGACGGCGAGGACCGAGGCTCCCTCGTAGGCGTCGTCGTCGATGTCACTCCCGTCCGGAGCGCCGAGCTGGCCCGCGAGGCAGCACAAGCTGCCGAGGCCATCGCGCAGCAGGCCGCTGGTCTGTCCCAGCGACGCCTGGAGCTCCTCGCCCGCGCTGCCGCCCTGCTCGACTCACCGCTCGACGTCGATGCGACCCTGCAACAGGTGGCCGACCTGGCCATCGGCGACCTGGCCGACTGGTGCGCCGTCGACCTGGAGACCGAGCGCCGGGCCGCCCGCCGGGTAGCCGTTGCGCACCGCGATCCCGCGATGGTGTCGATGGCGCACGCGCTGCACGACCGATATCCCGAACCCCGGGACTCCCCGAGCCGTCTTGCTGTGCTCCGCACCCTGCAACCCCTGCATGTCGCCTGCGTGACCGACGCGATGCTGGTCGGCGCCGCCCGCGATCCCGGGCATCTGGACCTGCTCCGGACGCTCGACATGGCCTCGGTGATCCTGGCTCCGGTGCAGGCCGGTGGCCGCGCCTTCGGACTGCTGAGTCTTGTCACGACCGACGGCCGCCGACTCGGGGCGGAGGACGTCGAGCTGGCCATGGAGCTCGGCCGTCGCGCGGGAGCGGCACTCGAGAAGGTGCGGCTCTACGCCGAGCGCGACGCAGTCGCCCACATCCTGCAGCAGAGCCTGCTTCCCCCCACGCTGCCGGAGATCCCGGGCATGCTGCTGGCCGCCCACTATGCGCCGGCCGTTCGCGGGATCGACATCGGCGGCGACTTCTACGACATCTTCCAGACGTCCGCCAACCGCTGGTGGCTGGTCCTGGGTGACGTGTGCGGCAAGGGCCCGCCCGCGGCGTCACTGACCGGCGTCATCCGATACACGGTCCGGGCCTTCGCACGTGACGACGAGGACCCCGGGCAGGTGCTCGACCGGCTGAGCGAGTCGCTGCTCGGTCAGGAATGGGACGGCAGGTTCGCGACCCTCGTCCTGGCCGCGGTGGACATCCCACCCGCCGGTGGAAGCCTCACCCTGCGGCTCGCGACTGCTGGTCACCCACGGCCGCTGCACAAGGCGCGGTCCGGAGTCCGCGAGTGCGGCGGCGCGGGCATGCCCGTGGGACTGCTGCCAGGCATCCGCGTCCAGACAGTCCGGGTCGAACTCGAGAACGGGCGAGACCCTGGTCATGTACACCGACGGCGCGACGGAGGCTCGAACGGCCGCCGGGACCTTGCTCGGCGAGGACGCCTTGATGCGGATGGTCGCCGAGGCGCCCGCAGATCCTGCCGATCTCGTGGCGAGCGTCACCGCAGCGCTGCGCCGGGAGGCACCAGAGCAGCGCGACGACGTTGCCCTGTTGGTCGTGGCACCGCAGGCGGCTCAGTAGTAGCGACGGCGGGTCCCACCGACAGGAGCGATGTTGAGCACGAGGCCGACGACCAGCAGGATGACCCCGATGATCAGCAGCGCCTTCAGGCTTGCGACCAGCAGTCCGAGCACGATGAGAACGATGCCGAGGATGACCATCTGAGCCTCCAGTAGACGTACGAGCGAGCGGGGCGAGCAGAGGATTTCCTGATGGCTGCGCCGTCAAACCTTGCGGCAGAATGCAAATGTTCTGCCGTTGTCCGCCGCCGATGCTGTGGTTGGAGCACTCTTCTCGGGGCACGACATCGCGAACCAACAAACGTGAGGAGTCACCGATGGCCGGCAAAGGCGGGTCGCTGACCTGGAAGGTGTTCGCCACTGTGTCGGCGGCGGTCGCGGGCATCGTGACCCGCAAGGTGCTGACCGCGGCCTACCGCAAGACCGTTGGAAGGCCACCGCCTGCCAACCCGGAGGCACCGAGCACGACCTGGCAGGAGGCCGTTGGCTGGGCGACCGTGAGCGGCGCCGCCATGGGGTTGGCACGCATGCTGGCGACGCGAAAGGCGGCAGTGGTCTACCAGAATGCGACCGGCCATCTGCCTGCGGGGCTCGAAGACGTCAGCTGACGGGGAACTGCCCTAGGCCGTCGTGCGATCCAGGTGCTGCAGCAGGTCGTGTGCCGCGAGCTCGACCTCCTTGTGGCGCCATTCGGCGGCTCGATAGACGCAGGCGATCAGACCCGATCGGTGAACGCGCCGGAAGTCTCCGTACACGAACGCATACCGGCTCTTGGTGTCATCCGTTGCGCCTTCGGTCAACCCGAGATGCCAGTCCGCGTACTCCTGCCACGTGTGGGCGTCCAGATACGCCGTCTGAGCGGCTGCGTCGGGCTGGACCTCGCCCCAGTTGCTCGTCAGGACGTACTGGCGCGCGTCGATCAGCGCGCGGGCTCGGGTCACTGCGCCTTCGTTGACCGAGTACTTCGCCATCAGCACACTTCCCTAGTCGCTTGCGGCAATCGCTTTGTCCCCGCCGAGCTTCATCTTCTTGGTGTCTCTCGGCGGCAGCTGGATGGTCTGCTCGGCTTCTGACATCCCCGCTTGCAGCTCACGGCCGCGCTCCAGCTCCGCGTTGAACTCGGCACCGAACAGGACGGCGACGTTGGAGATCCAGAGCCAGACGAGGAACACGACCACTGCGGCGAGAGTGCCGTACGTCTTGTCGTAGGACGAGAAGTTGGCGACGTACAAAGCGAAACCGGCCGAGGCGACGATCCACACGATCAGGGCGAGGAACCCGCCCGGCGTGAACCATCGGAACCGCGGCTGCCGCACGTTGGGCGTCGCGTAGTAGAGCAGCGAGAAGATCCCGCTCACGACGAGTGCCATGACCGGCCACTTGGCGATGTCCCAGGCGGTCACCGCGGCACCGCCCACTCCGACGGCGTCACCGACGGCTTGCGCGACCGGTCCGGTGACGACCAGGGAGAGGGAGACCAGGGCAAGCAGGACCACGCAGACGAGCGTCACCAACAACTGCAGCGGCCGCAGCTTGTAGAAGGGCCGGCCCTCTTCGACCTCGTAGATGGCGTTCGCGGCTCGACCGAATGCACCGACGTAGCCGGAGGCGGACCACAGAGCGACCAACAGACCTAGGACCAGCGCGAAACCTGCCGACTGGTTCTGCGCGACCTGGCGCATCGGTGCGGAGAACGTGTCGACGGCAGACGACGGTCCCAGCGCGCCGACGATCTTGAGCAGGGCGTCTGTGGTCTTCTGCGGATCTCCGACCACGCCGATGATCGATGTCAGTGCGATCAGCGCCGGGAAGATGGCGAGCACGCCGTAGTAGGTCAGTGCCGCGGCCCAGTCGGTGCAGTCGTCCTGCTTGAACTCCCGGAACGTCCGTTTCAGGACACCCGTCCAGGCGCGCCTGCTCAGGTCGGTCGGACGGTCCGGTTTGCGCGGATCCTCTGGCTCCGGCATCGCTCTGCCGTGGTTCATGCTGTGGTCACCTCGGGTTTCGGGGGCTGACGATGCACCGGCGACCATTACCTGACATGACCTGAGGCAAACATGGTGCGACCCGGGTTTCGCCCCGGAAGCGTCGGGCAGATGACCCCTCACGGTTCGGCGGGCGTGCCGGCTACGCGTCGGACCCAGGTTCGGTGGTTGAACAAAACAGCCGCCGGACCGACCATGTCCATCCCGCCTCCGGGAACCTGCGGGCTCCGTCCGGTGTAGACACGACAACGAGACGGAGGAACGGAGCCCGCATCAGCGCTGACCGCGACGATGCCGAAACACTGGCTCGGGTGCGCGACGGAGATCGCGACGCGTACGCGGAGCTGGTGCATCGTCATGCGTCCGTGGCGTTGCGGACCGCGATGCTGCTCGGGGCGGGGTCGGACGCGGAGGACGTCGTGCAGGAGGCCTTCGTCAAGGCGTACGGCGCGCTCGGAGGCTTCCGTGACGGTGCGGCGTTCCGGCCCTGGCTGCTGCAGATCGTCTCGAACGAGACGAGAAACCTTCATCGGGCCGCCGGTCGCCGCGCAGCGCGGGAGCGGGCGGCGTGGGAACGGACCGTGCCGCTGCTGCTGGCGGCGGAGGACGGTGACCCGGCGGCCGCAGCGATCTCAGGAGAGCGACGGACGCAGCTCATCCAGGCGCTTTCCCTGCTCTCCGAGCCGCATCGGCGAGTTGTCACGTGCCGCTACCTGCTCGACCTCGACGAGGCGGAGACAGCGACGGTGCTGGGCTGGCCGCGCGGAACGGTGAAGTCACGGTTGCATCGAGCATTGCGAGGGCTGTCGGCGTCGCTCACGAAACCGGCGGGCGGTCACGGAACAGATGCGGCAAGGACGGAGGTGGGACGTGACGCGTGAGCCGGAGCTAGCCGCCATCGCCGAGGAGCTCAGGGCCTTCGGTGGCCTGTTGCCAGATCCCGTCGCCGGGTCTGGGCTCGCCGTCGCCGTGCTGGCACGGGTCTCCGAGCTGCCCGCGCCGAAGCCTGCAAACCCCGTGCAGCGATACGTGCAACGAAGCCTGCAGGCCGTCGCACGCCACCGACGACGTACGGCGATCGCGGCGCTGGCACTCCTGCTGTCCTTGCTCGCCGCGCCTCCTGTCCGGGCAGGGATCGCCGACTGGTTCAGCTTCGCGGGCGTCCTCGTACAGCATGATCCTTCGCCCGCACCGCACTCGGCGTCGCCGGCACCGACCCTGAGCAACACCACAGATCTCAGGGCGGCCAAGGCGCTCGTGGCCTTCGAACCCCTGGTCCCCGCAGAGCTCGGCTCACCGGAAGCCGTCGCCGTTTCGTCAGACCGACGGGTGCTGTCGATGAGCTGGACCAGCCCGAGCGACGGCGCCCTGCATCTGGACCAGTTCGACGGCCGCCTGGACTACGCCTTCGCCAAGAGAGCGGCTGGAGTGCAGTTCACCTCGGTCGGCGGCTCTTCGGCCATCTGGTTCAACGAGCCGCACAGCGTCGTCGTGCTCAACAAGAACGGGACCTCCCGCACGGAGACCGCACGGCTGGCCGGGCACACGTTGATCTGGGAGCACGGCGGCACGACGCTGCGTCTCGAAGGCGACATCAGCCTCCGACGCGCCGTCGAGATCGCCGCCTCGGTCAAGCCAGTGCCCTGACCAGGAACCAAGCTCCGCGGGGCGGTGTACCAGCAGGGTCACCCCGAGGAGGTCGCCATGCGCCGAGGCCGCGCAACTCTCACCGCAATCGTTCTCGTTCTTCTCAGCATGTTCGTCGCCGGGACCGCACACGCCGGTGGACCGACGAGCGCGCTGCTCGTCGTGCCAGGAGCGGGTCAGACGGCGTCGCTCTACAACAGCGACGCCGACTACAACTCGCTGGCCACCCTGGTCGGCGCGTTCGAGGCGCCGGGGAAGGGCGACCGCTCGGGGACCAGTCACGAGGCCGGTGCCGGGGTCACCGTGACCTGGCTCATCCACGACGTGCAGGTCTGGCGGGTGGACCGGATCTATGTCGTCGATGACGGGAAAGCATGGATCTCGACCCAGGTCGACCTTGACGGGTCGAACATCTGGGCAAGTCCCGTCGTCTGGCACACCGCAACGGACAGCCGCGGGCTCACGACCCTGCTCACCCGGTTGGGCGTCAATCCCGCGGGCGGCCCTGGCGCAGTCTCCGACACCGACACCGACACCGCCACCGACGCGAGCGTCGCGCCGTCGCCTGTTGCCAGCGAGAAGCCCGCGTCCGCGCCGACGAGCCAGGCAACGAAGAACCAGACGACAGGGACCTCGGCCGGCCCGTTGTGGGGCATCGCGGGGCTCGCCCTGGGTGGCTTGCTCACGGCGCTTGCGATGTGGCGACTTCCCGACGCCCGGCTGAGGGGGCGCAGCGACGCGGTCGCGGAGCCCGGACACCATGACGCGACCGATCCGAACTGGTCGCCGAGCGAGGAGCTGTCCTGGCCGGCGCCGCGGAAGTAGCGGCAGGTACGACACGCCGATGTCGAAACGCCCGCCCTCGCGTGGCGCGGGCGGACGTTCCAAGTTGTGCATGATCGAGACCTGATCAAGCTCGCCGACGCCACGTACGCAGGGAAGTTCACCGCCGGCAACTACTCGGCCCGGCTCGACGGCAGCAGCCACAACGTGTTGCAGGACCTGTCGGTGTGGAACGTCGGCGACGAGGCCATCCACCTCCGTGCGTTCTCCAGTGACAACGTCGTTCGTGACAGCGTCATCAGGATGACGGGAGTGCGCAACGCGGCGTACGGCGAAGGTCTCTATGTCGGCAGTGCCAACTCCAACGGGGCGACCTACAGCGGCGGCCAGCGCGACACGTCCGACCGCAACCAGCTGCTGAACAACACGATCTCCGCCACGGGCGCCGAGAGCATCGACATGAAGGGCAACGCGTGGACCGTCGACAACAACAAGGGCACCAACGCGCTGCTGGACGGCTTCCAGGTGCACAACGCGCTGCCCAACTGGGGCTGGGACAACACCTTCCTGAGCGCAGCCGCCGGATTTGCCAACGTCCCCTGCGAGTAACCAACCCCCAGGTGACCATGTTTGGCAGGTGAACCGTCAGCAGGCCTGCACGCCTACTGAGGCGGCTGTTCGCCTGCTGAGGTGATCGGCTTCTCGAACCAGTGGTTCGCGTAAGCCTCGTCGTTGAACGGCGCGACTTCGACGTAGCCGGCAGACCGGTAGAGGGCGAGCGCCTCCTCGAGCGCCTTGTTGGTCTCGAGGCGAGTCGCCCAAGCACCGTGGTCAGCAGCCCGGGACTCGAGCTCGGTGAGCAGGCGCCGGCCCACACCCAGGCCGCGGGCAGACTCGGCGACCCACATCCGCCGCAGGTGTGCGTATCCGTCGTGGAACATCAGCGCGCCGCAGCCCACGGGTTCGCCGTGCAGTGACGCCAGCAGCTGTAAGCCGGCCGGCGGGCGCAGCTCGTCATCGTCGGCGGGCAGACCAAGCGCGGGATCGTAGCCCGCGTCGAACCGGTCGTTGAGCTCGGCGAAGTACGCGCAGTGGCACGCGCGCGCCCGCGGGTCGGCCGGATCAACGCTCTCGACCTCGACCATCGAAGCGGTCAGCAGCCGCTCGACCTCGGCCATGGCAGCGACCAGGCGGGCCCGCTGTGCTGCGCCGAGTGGCTCGAGGACCTCGGCAGCCAACTCGTCGGCGCGCCGGTCGAGAACCGCTCGCTCGTTGGTTCCCGCCGCAGTCAGCGAGGCGATCCGGACCCGCCGATCCGAGGCCTTCGCACCGACCGTGACCAGCCCGGTCGCCTCCAGCGAGCGCAGCAGCCGGCTCAGGTAGCCCGAGTCGAGGTCGAGCTGGGTGCGCAGCGACCGGACATCGCGCTCCCGCGCGCCGATCTCCCAGAGCACCCGCGCCTCGCCGAGCGAGCGGTCGCGGGACAGGAACCGGTCGTTGAGCGCACCCACCCGCTGGGTGACGATCCGGTTGAACCGGCGCACCTGCGCGACCATCTCCGGGTCCATCCTCTGACTTTAGTCAGAGATAAGTCCGGGATCAAGGAGTACGATTTTCTGATGCTGGCGGTCGTCGTTCGTGAGTTCGGTGGACCCGAACGGTTGCTGCTCGAGGAGCGCTCCGACCCCCGTCCGGGTCCGGGCGACATCGCTGTGGCGATCGCCGCTGCGGGGGTCAACCGGGCCGACGTGCTGGCCCGGGCAGGTCGCTATCACCGGGCCGGTCCCCCACCCCTGCTGCTCGGCCTGGAGGGCGCCGGCACGGTCATCGCGGTCGGCAATGAGGTCCACGACCTCGCGGTCGGTCAACACGTGGTGGCGTGGGGCGCTACCAACGATCCCGGGTTCTATGCCGAGCGGGTCGTCGTACCCGCACATCGCGCCCAACCCATCCCCGAGGGTGTCGAGCTGGGCGCCGCTGCTGCACTGCCGACGGCGTGGCTGTCGGCCTGGTACTGCCTTCGCCGGCTGGCAGACGTCCAGGCCGGCGAGGTTGTCCTGGTGCACGCCGCGGCGAGCGGTGTGGGCAGCGCCGCGGTGCAGATCGCGAGAGACGCGGGTGCGACCGTCATCGCGACGGCGGGGTCGGCGGCGAAGGCGGACTGGGCGCGCGGGCTCGGTGCGATCCACGCCTTCGACACGTCGGCGCTGAGCAGACGGCAGATCATCGAAGGCGTCGTCCGACTCAGTGAGGGCAAGGGTGCCGACGTCGTGCTGGACACGGTTGGCGGGGAGACCTTCGCCGACAGCCTGCAGGCCATCGCCTATGGCGGCCGGCTGGTCGCACTGGCCAATGTCGCGCTGGAGCCGAGCACGATCGACACGCGCGACTTCTACCCGAAGAACGTGCGCATCCTCGGCTTCCAGATCACCGGTCTGATGGAGCACGGATACGACCCGCGCGCCGATCTGGCCGAGCTGCTCGCGGCCCTGGCGACCGACCGATTCGCCGTTCCGATCGCGAACACGTTCCCGCTGCCGCGCGCGGCCGACGCGCATGCCTATCTCGAGCAGCGCGCCAACCGCGGCAAGGTTCTGCTCACCGTCGGCTGATCAGACGGTGACCCCGACCTGAGCCGGAGCCGTGGCTTTCTTGGGCGGCACTCCCCCGGGATTCTCCGAGTTCGGCAGCATGTAGGACACGATGGCCTGGGCGACCAGGCCGATCGCAGTCGTGGTCAACGTCTTGTTCCAGTGCTCGGCGGTGACCCAACCCGTGAGCAGGGCGGCAGCAGCGGTCACCTGGGTGGCCAGCCACTTGTTGGTTGGCAGCTTCGACTTGTCCGATGACACGGCGACCTCCCTCGGGTCTGCGCTGGCACCCGTCAGCACGACGTAGACGTACATCCAGAGAGAGCGGACCCGCCAGCTGATACATCAGGCAGGTATCTCGGATCAGGAAGGTCCGGGCCCCAGATGCTCGACTCGGTTGCGCCCCAGCTTCTTGGCCCGGTAGAGGCCGTCGTCAGCCTCCTTGAACACCTGGCCCGCCGGCCTGGGCGTTGCGGGGTCCTGCACCGCCAGACCGGCGCTGATGGTCAGCACGCCGCGTCGGTTGTTGACGTGCAACACGGCGAGTCGTTCCACTGCCGTCCGCATGCGTTCCACCGCGAGTGCCCCGGTCGCCATCGACTGCTCGGGGAAGATGCACAAGAACTCTTCGCCGCCGTAGCGATAGATCGTGTCGCCGCTGCGGGCCTGCTGGCTGAGCTGCACGGCGACCGCGTGCAGTGCCACGTCACCGGCCTGGCGGCCGTAGGTGTCGTTGTAGGACTTGAACAGGTCGACGTCGAGCAGGGCCAGGCAATAGCCGTCGCCGTAGCGCTTGAGCTGCGCGTCCAGCAGCTCAAGGTCCTCCTGGAGCGCCAGGCGGTTGCCGACACCGGTGAGCGGGTCCCGCCGGACTATCGACGCGAGATCCTGGTTGAGGCCGTCCAGCTCGGTGCGCTGTTGCGCCAGCTCGGTGTGCAGTGCCGACACCCTGGCAGCCACGACCAGCCGGGCCTCGAGGTCGTCGATGTCCAACGGCTTGACGAGGTAGTCGTCGGCGCCCGCGGTCATGCCCTCGAAGATGTCGTCCGAGGTGCCGTTCACGCTGAGCATGATGAAGTAGGCGTAGTCGCCCGCCGGCTGTCGGCGAATGTTCCGGCAGAGCTGGGGACCGCTCAGCCCGGGCATCATCCAGTCGCTGATGATCACGTCCGGTCGCTCTGACCGGTAGGCGTCCCAGGCCCGGGCGCCGTCGGTGACGGTGAGGCAGTCGTGGCCGAGATCGTCCAGCGCCGCCTGCGCGATCAGGCGCGTCGTCGGCTCGTCGTCGGCCACCAGGATCCGCATCAGACGTTGTCCCCATGTTCGGAGAGTCGCAGCAGCATTACGCAATGTACTGCACATTTCGGGGCGTGCCCCCGCAATTGACCTAGGCTTGCCGCAACTCAGCTAGCTGTGCAGCGCCCGAGACTCGCTCGCGAACGGCTCGCTCATCCGCTCCGAGGCGCCCAGCAGGAACTCGATGCCGGGGCTGGTCCAGCCGACGTACGCCCGTCGCTCCGGCGCGTGCAGAACGCACCACACCAGCTTGCCCGAGTCGCCGAGACCATGGACGCCCCAGCTGCTGGCGATCTCGGCGACGATGACCAGGCCGCGCCCGTGCTCCTCGAACGACTCTTCCGCGAGCGGCGAGGGGCCGAGGCTCTGGCCGTCGTCCTGGACCGTGACGAAGACCTCGTCGTCGCTGACCCGCAGCACCAGGCTGATCTGCCCCCGGCCATGCGTGCTCGCGTTCGTGACCAGTTCGCTCACCACGACGAGGACGTCGTCCAGGAGGCGCTCCGGCACGACACCGACGCAGGCTTCGCGTACGTACGCCCGGGCATTGCCCGGCGCCAGCACGCCCGATTTCAGGACCCGCGTATGAGCCAGGGTCGCCGTCATGCCGGGACCAGCAGCGGGAAAGACATCCACATACCCCTCGAGCGTTGCGGAGGTCTCTTCCCCCGCCTACGCCCGTTATACCCGTTCGAATCCGATTTCAAGCCAGCGATGATCAACCGGTTGCACGGACCACCAGCACGGCGAGGTCGTCGCGCGAGGCCTGGGAGCTGAAGCCACGGACTGCCGCCTCGACCAGACCGGCGAGGTCGTGGGCCGTGGAGCCGGCCCCAGCCGCGTCAGACAGCGTGCGGATATGTCGCGTCACTCACGCTTCGACCAAAAATGTGCAGAACTTCACCCCTGGGCGTCACCAGCCGCCCCCAAATGCCCACGCCGCAGATCGGGATCAGGCCGGGACGGGGACCCGCGGCGCTTGCCAGAGCCGCGGTCGCTCGCCGCGGGCCAACACGATAGTCAATCATGGTTGAATATAATCATCAACCGTGGTTGAGGAATTAATTCGTGGAGGTCAGTCGAGTCCGTCCATCGGTCGGACGCGCCGCGCAGAGATCGCCTCCACGCCGCCGTACTGCTCCGCCACAGCCCTCAGCAGCCGCGCGAGCTTGCGGGAGTCCCGCTCCCCCAGGGTCGACGCGATCTCCTCCGCCACCGCCAGCCGGGACCGCCGTGACAGGGCCAGCATCTCGGTGGCGCGGTGGGTGAGCGCGATGATCCGGGCCCGCCCGTCGTGATCGGCTCGCCGGCGTTCGAGATAGCCGGCCTGCTCCAGCTCGATGACGGTCTTCGACACCGCCTGCGCACTCACGCCGAGACGTTGCGCGAGGGCCGTGATCGTGGTGTCCCCCGCCAGCAGGCCTTGAAAGATGAACCCGTGCGACGCGCGAACGTCGTCGAAGCCTGCCTCGGTCAGCTGGCGTACGACGCGACCCGACGTCGCTGCCGCCACGACCTGGCAGAGCAACCCCACGTCGTCGGCGGGGTCGACCAGCGGACTGTCTTCCATCGCGCGATAATACTCAACCCACGTTGCGAAACGGTCAGCCGCTGCCGGTGATCGACTGCGGGAAGTGGAAGACGTTGTCGGGGTCGTAGGCGTGCTTGACCTTTTGCAGGCGGGGATAGTTGAGCCCGTAGTACGCCGCCTGCCAGTCATGAAGCGTCGGGTCGGCATAGTTGACGTAGGCGCCGGTGCCGATGAAAGGCGTCATCGCGGCACGGAACCCGTGCAGCCACGCCACGTCGCTCGCCACCGCGGCATCCGACTGGCCGTCCGGCCAGCCCGCCGTGTACTGCGCGACCGCGAGTGCGCCGCGATGCGGGAATGCGGTGTCGTTGGAGGCTACGTCGGCAACGGCTCCGCCCAGCACGTCGAACGACACACCGGACTGCCCGGGAGGGTCCGCGGCCTGGCGTTCCTCGACCTGGCTGACCGCCGTCTTGACGCCACGGGCGGGAACCGCCAGGGAAAGTACGTGCGACGCGGCCGCGAACGCGCTGCGTTTGGTGGTGCAACGCGCAGCCGAGACGGACGAGCAACCGGCCTCGGCCAGCATCGTGTCGAGGTAGCCGCGCGTCGCGCGCGTGCTCCCCACCGGCTTGTGCCCGACCGCATTGACGAGGTCGGTGAGATGCCGTCCCAGCACCGCCGGGTCACCGAGCCAGGTGCCGCTCACCTGGGCAGAGGCGCTCGATTGGCCGGGCCGGGTCAGCAGCTTGCAGGTGGACCACATGGCCGCGGGAGCGTCGGCAGCCCAGCCCTGCCAGCCGTGCAGCACGTCGGCTGCGCGGGTCCAGTCCCAGCGGTAGTACCAGGTGGTCAGCTGCGGCGCGGGCCGCAGCCGGAACTTGAGGCTCGTGACCACGCCGAAGTTCCCGCCGCCCCCGCCGCGACACGCCCAGAACAGATCGGGCTCGTGTCGGGCACTGGCCGAGACGAGACGTCCGTCCGCTGTCACGATGTCGACCCCGGTCAGCTGGTCGCAGGTCAACCCCCACGCCCGGGTCAGCACACCCAGTCCCCCGCCGAGAGTGAGTCCGGCGATGCCGACTGTCGGGCAGGAACCGGCGGCCAACGCCATCCCCTTGGCGGCCACCGCGTCGTACACATCGATGAGCTTCGCCCCGGCGCCCACCCTTGCGGTCGCTGCCGGCAATCGTCCACCCGCGCCAGCCGGCTGACGTCCAGGACGAGGCCGGGACCGGTCGACCAGCCGCCATAGGAGTGCCCGCCGGAGCGCACCGCAAAGGGCAGGTCCGACTCGCGGGCGAACGCGAGCGCCGTGCGCACGTCGCCCGCCGTTGCGCAGTAGGCGATCGCCTGCGGCTGGATGTCATCGAAGCGCGGGTTGAACAGCTCGTGCGCCGCGCCGTAACCGGGCTGGCCGCGGCGGACGAGCCGACCCCTGAGCTCGCCCGCCAACGTGTCCCATTTCGGCGCGGCGGGCGTAGTGGACGGGGTGGCAGGCGACGAGGACACACTGGGGGTACGAGAGGCAGTCCCGGCCTGGTGCCCTGACCCGGAGCACCCAGCCAGTGCCGCGAGGGTGCCCACCGCGCCAAGCCCTAGCACCTCTCGTCGGCTCAACGGCATCGACGTCCTGCTCACCACGCGCGTCCCCCTGCTCCTTCGACGGCCCCGTCAGCATTTCCGGCGCGGGTTGCACACTATTGCTTACCTCATCGACGCTTCGTCGGCGTTCGGGGTTGCCCTGGTGATGCGGAAGGTGGGGTGGTCGGCAGGATCGGGCAGGGCGCGAAACGTGCTGGCGACAGTCGGGAGCTTGCCGAACTTCTGGAGGTAGGCCTCGATCAGCGGTGGGCGCTGGGCGGTTGGCACTTCGACGGCAGTGAACTGCTCGATGTGCCCGCGTCGGTTCACCCGGCCGGTGCCGGCTGCACGCAGGTTGCGGCTCCACTCCGTGTTGCCGTAAGCCGCGACCAGGTAGCGGTGGCCGTCGTGTTCCAGGACCGCAACCGGCGCAGACCGCCATTCGCCGGAGGTGCGGCCGCGCACGGACAGCAGTGCGACGACCGAAGGCCGGAACAGGCGCGCCATGCGCCCGCCGATCGTGCGCGCTGCCCAGGACGGTCGTACGTAAGCGTTGCTGGTCATGGTGTTTTCCTTTCTGTTGTCACGGGACGGAACAGCAGCCGCACAACGACGGCCACGACCACCAGCAGGACGGCCGCCCAGCCGGTGGAGGCGGCATAGCCGTGCACGAGTGCCTCGCGAGCCGAACGGGCCGACCCGGTGTGCGCGGACAGATATGCCGTTGTTGCGGTGATGGCAAGGGTGTTGAGCACTGCGGTGCCGATCGATCCGCCGATCTGCATCGAGGTGCTGGCGGTCGCGGCCGCGACTCCCACGTCGGGCCGTTCGACGCCAGTGGTCGCGATGCTGAGGGCCGGGGTGAAGACACAACCCATGCCGGCGCCCAGAAACAGCTCGGCCGGCAACAGCAACGTCAGGTAGCCACTCGAGGCGTCCAGGCGCGTGAGCAGTGCCAGACCTGCGGCCGCCACGAGCAGACCCGGCACGATCAGCGTGCGAGCCGCGACCCGAGGAAGGAGGCGGCTGGCGAGGCCATAGGCGCTCGCCGAGACCGCCCCGGCAAGTGGCAGGAACGCCAGCCCCGCGTGCAGCGGCGACCAGTCCAGGATCACCTGGAAGTAGTAGGTCAGCATCAGGAACATCCCGTAGGACCCGACCACTGCGGCCGCGAGGGCGACGTACGCGCCGGCTCGTGAGCGGTCCGCGAGGACACGCAGGGGCAGCAGGGGCGAGGGGATTCGGGCCTGCCGCAGCAGGAACAGGCCGATAGCCACGATGCCCACGACAAGGGGTACGACGACGCGGGCTGATGTCCAGCCATGCGGAACGGCCTGGCTGCAGGCGAAGACGACTGCGGCGAGCCCAGCGGTGATGGTCACTCCGGAGACGACGTCGATCGCCGCGCGGGCCCGGACCCGGACCGGTGGGTCGGGCAGCACGGACAGGCCGGCGATCATCGCGCCCACCGCGATCGCGACGTTGACGTAGAGGCACCATCGCCAGTCGAGGTATTGCGTCAGGCCACCACCGAGGAGCAGCCCCAGGGCACCGCCGCTGCTGGCGACCGCCCCGTACACACCGAAGGCCTTCGCGCGCTCACGAAGCTCGGTGAACGTGACCACGACCATGGACAGTGCCGTCGGTGCGAGCAGCGCGGCGAACGCGCCCTGCAGGGTGCGTCCCGCCACCAGCGTGCCGAAGCCGGTTGCGGCTCCGGCGACCGCGGACGCCGCGGCGAACCCGAGCAGCCCGATGAGGAACGCCCGGCGGCCACCGAGGTGGTCGGCGACCCGGCCGCCGAGCAGGAGCAGGCCGGCGAAAGTGAGTGTGTAGGCGGTGACGACCCACTGACGGTCACCGTCGTCGAAGCCGAGCGCCTGCTGGGCCGAGGGCAGCGCGATGTTCACGATGGTGGCGTCCAGCGCCACCATCAGCTGCGCGACGGCAATGACGACCAGCGCGAGCCAGCGACGGTCGCGGCTGCGCTCGCTTGCAAGGCTGACGTCCGCAGTGGGATTCGGAGCTCGGGTGGACATGCACGCCTCCTTAAACGGATAGATTTCCTCCGTTACTGTGCCACGCCACATGGGCAGGCGCAAGCCCAATCGGAGAGAAATCCTCCGAATAGCGGCTAGGCTCTGCGTGTGAGCGCGAAACAACGCACCGACACCGATCGCCCCGCCCGGGCCGACGCGCGGCGCAACCGCCAGCAGCTGCTCGATGTGGCCCGCGACGTGTTCGTCGAGCGCGGGGCCAACGCGCCGCTGGACCAGATCGCCAAGCGGGCCGGCGTCGGCATCGGGACGCTCTACCGGCACTTCGCGGACCGGGAGACCCTGATGCGCGCGGTCGTTCTCGATGCTTTGCTGCAGAGCGCGGAGGCCGGGGAGCGCGCGCTCGCGCAGGGCCCGGATGCGTTCGGATCGCTCACGACCTACATGCACGCGGTTCTCGACCTGCGCGTCGCCGCAGTGATCCCCGTCCTGCTCGAGCAGGTGGAGCTGGACGACGAAGAGCTGACGGCGGCCCGCGAACGAGGAGCCCGGGTTCTTCAGCGCATCGTCGACTCCGCGCACGCGGACGACTGCTTGAACAGCGAGGTGACGTTCGGCGACGTCGGACTGATGCTCATCCGGCTGTCCCGGCCACTGCCAGGACGGATCGCTCCCGAGCTCAACGCCGAGCTCGCGCACCGCCACCTGGACCTGCTGATCAACGGGCTGCGACCGGCTGGCGCAGAGCAAGCAGCGCTCGGTGGCCCGGGTCTGTCGCTCGGGGACCTGCGCGAATTCGCGCCCGAGTCCGACTAGGGCGTGTCGGGACGACTCGCGACCGTCGTTCGAGGAACCCAGCGTCGGCCCAGCTCCTCGGAGCTCGGCGGACGTCCGGGCAGACGCGTGAGGTCGTCTCGCCGACGCAGCGCGTCCAGGTGCATCACCAGATAGCGCTGCCGAAGGGCCCGGGTCCGAGCCTCATCCCCGAGCCGTACAGCGGTGACCTGTTCGAGCAGCATGGCCACGTCGTTGAGATGCAGATCGGGCCGGATCGCGCCCGCCGCCTTGGCCCGCTTGAGCAGTCGTGCGGCGAGCCGGTTGGCCTCCTCGGCGAGCCGCCGCAGCTCCTCGGTCGGGGTGAACGTGCCCGCGAGGTGCACCGTGAGCGAATGGACGTCGGCGTCGATGATGCCGCGGATGAAGTCGGCAAAGGACTCCCAGGGATCGGTCCGGTCGCTCAGCGCCGACTCGGCGATCTCGAGATAGCGGTGCAACCCGTCGGCGCACAGCGTCTGCAGCAGTTCTTCCTTGCCCGCATATCGGCGATAGAGCGCGCTGATGCCGACACCAGCCGCCTGGGCGACGGCTGAGATCGGTGCCTCCGGGTCGCGCATGAAGACCTCGCGAGCCGCATCAAGGATCGCCTGGTCGTTGCGCGCTGCCTGTGCCTTGCGCCCGGAAGGAAGCCCGGAATTCTTCCGCATGAGACCAGGCTAGCACTTGAACGGAATGCATCGTTCCGCTAATGTTTCTCTAGTAACGGAACGATGTATTCCGTTCCCAATCTCGCTCACCGAAGGAGCCGACATGACCGAGATCCTGTCTAGTGGCTGGACCGTCCTGGACGAGGCGCACCGGGCCTTGCGCGACACGGCTGCGGGCCTGAGCCCGGCCGACCTCGAGCTGCGGACTCCCTGCGACCAGTGGAACGTCACGCAGGTCCTGCAACACGCCGCCGGGGACCAGCTGGCCTATGCCTCGCGCATCACCGGCGGGCCCGGGCCCGTCGAGAATCCCTTCGAGCCATCAGGCCGGCTGGACCAGGACGTCGCCGACTTCATCGAGCACGCACTGGTGCCGACTGCAGACGCGTGGCGCACGGTGGCCGAGGACGACCAGGACGTCCCCACCCCGCTCCCGCAGGGCAACATGTCGGCGCGCGTTGCCGTTGGCGCCTGCGCGCTCGACGCCGCGGTGCATGCCTGGGACGTGGCGATGGCGACGGGACAGAGGTCACCGCTCACCGACAGCCTCGCCGGCGAGCTGCTGCCGGTCGCGCAGAGCATCGTCGAACCGCTGCGGGCCTATGGCGTCTACGCGGCGGCAATCGAGACCGAGGACGGGATGGACGGCGACGCCGCCAGGCTGCTGAAGTACCTCGGACGGCAACCTGCCTGGACGGCGTAGTCCGCGGGCCAGCACTGCGGACGGCAACCTGCCTGGAGCCTCTAGGCGCGACAGGCGCGGGTCGCCTACGGTGACGTGTCCACGTCGCCTGGGAACGAGTTCGACCGCTGGGAGAGCCATGTCCGCCCTTCAAGGATTCATGACCGCCCTGTCGAGCGGGGCCATCACCGTCATCGACCTGACGGCGCCCCTCTCGAGCGAGACGCCGATCCTCGCGCTGCCACCGGAGTTCGGGCAGACCCAGCGCTTCGAGCTGGAGGAGATCAGCCACTACGACGACCGCGGGCCCGGCTGGTATTGGAACAACTTCCACACCGGCGAGCACACCGGCACCCACTTCGACGCGCCGAACCACTGGGTCACCGGCAAGGACAAGGACGACATCGCGTCGGTGCCGGTCACCAAGCTGATCGGCCTGGCCGCGGTGCTCGACTTCTCGGCGCAGGTCGCCGAGAATCCCGACTTCCTCATCGAGATCGACGATGTCCGCGCCTGGGAGACGGCGCACGGCCCGCTGCCGGACGGCGGCTGGCTACTCGTACGTACCGGATGGGATGCCCGGACCACACAGGACGACGCGCTGAACGCCGACGAGACCGGGCCGCACAGCCCCGGGCTCTCCGCCGAGTGCGCTCGCTGGGTCGCGGAGGAATCCCCCGTCGTCGGCCTGGGCGTCGAGACCGTCGGCACCGACGCGGGGACGGCCCACTCGTTCGAGCCGGCGTTCCCGTGCCACTCCTACCTGATGGGCAACGACAAGTACGGCCTGACCCAGCTGCGCAACCTCGCGCTGCTGCCCGCGGTCGGAGCGGTGATCGTCGCCAGCCCGCTGCCCATCGTCACCGGCTCCGGATCGCCGGCGCGGGTGCTGGCACTCGTCGAACGCTGAGAGTCGAACACTGATGATCGTCGCTCGCGCCGTCGGCCTTGCGCTGGCGAAGGCGGGCGTCGGCCAGGTGTTCGGCGTCGTCGGCTCGGGCAACTTCCACGTGACCAATGCGCTCAGAGAAGGTGGAGCCGGCTTCGTCGCCGCGCGGCACGAGGGTGGTGCGGCGACCATGGCCGATGCGTACGCGCGGATGACGGGCCGGGTCACGGCCCTGTCGGTGCACCAGGGATGCGGGCTGACCAACGCCATGACCGGCATCGCCGAGGCGGCCAAGAGCCGGTCGCCGCTGCTCGTCCTGGCGGCGGAAGCGACAAGCCCCGCCTCGAACTTCTACGTCGACCAGGACGCGCTCGCGCGGGCCGTCGGAGCCGTCCCCATGCGCATCACCTCCGCCGAAACCGCAGTCGACGACGCTCTGGCTGCCGCAGCCACAGCTCTGTACGAGCGGCGGACCGTGTTGCTCAATCTGCCGCTGACGGTCCAGGCCCTCGAAACACCTGCGCCTTCCGACGCCGCGGGGCCGGGTCGGCCGGCGCCCATCGCCCCGAGCGACGGGGACCTGGCGCGGCTCGTGGACGCGTTGGGGCAGGCCCAGCGGCCGGTTTTCGTGGCTGGACGCGGCGCCCGTGACCAGCGGTGCGCCTCGGCCGTGGCCGAGCTCGCCGATCGCTGCGGCGCACTGCTCGCGACCTCGGCAGTGGCCAAGGGCCTGTTCCACGACCATCCCTGGTCGCTCGACGTCGCAGGCGGCTTCTCCTCACCGACGACCGCAGCGCTGATCAGCGATGCGGACCTGATCATCGGCTGGGGCTGCGCCCTGAACATGTGGACGATGCGTCATGGCCGGCTCATCGCCGAGGGTGCCACGGTCGTGCAGGTCGACGACACCGCCGCGGCACTCGGTGCGCAGCGCGAGCTGACCTTCGGGGTGCTCGGCGACGTTGCCGAGACCGCTCGTGCAACGCTCGCGGTCCTGGGGAACGCCTCGCCACCGTCCACGGGCTATCGCAGTGACGAGGTCCACCAGCGGATCGCCGAGTCCGGGCGATGGCGGGACGTGCCGTACGAGGACGCGAGCGGCGCGCGGCCGCATCGACCCCCGCACGCTGACGCTCCGACTTGACGAGATGCTCCCGTACGAGCGCGTGGTCAGCGTCGACTCGGGCAACTTCATGGGCTACCCGAGCATGTTCCTCTCGGTGCCCGACGAGCAGGGCTTCTGTTTCACCCAGGCGTTCCAGTCCATCGGCCTCGGGCTGGCGACCGCCATCGGCGCCGCGCTCGCCCGACCCGATCGGCTGGCGGTGGCTGCGCTCGGCGACGGTGGTTGCCTGATGGCTGCCGCCGAGCTCGACACCGTGGTACGACTCGGCTTGCCGATGGTCGTCATCGTCTACAACGACGATGCATACGGCGCCGAGGTCCACCACTTCGGTCCAGACCACTACCCGCTCGACATCGTGCAGTTCCCGGACACGGACATCGCCGCCATCGCGCGCGGCCACGGGTTCACCGCAGTCACCGTCACCGAGGAGGCGGACCTCGCGCCGGTCGAGGCGTGGCTGGCCGGCGACCGGGCCACCCCGTTGCTCGTCGACGCAAAGGTCACCCGAGCCGAGCCGTCCTGGTGGCTGGAGGAGGCGTTCCGTGGCCACTGATCGCCTCGAGGGCGGAGGTGCTTGTGGGCTGAGGTGATGTGTCGCTCAGCGACTCGATGCCGCGGTCTTGAAGCGAGTGACCGCTGATGTGCGACTGCTCACGCGCCGCCGATCGTTGTCAATGTCGGCGGTCGCCATTCGGCCACGCTCCGCCGCCGCGATATGGCCATGCCTCGGCAGCCGCCGCACGGCACCCTCGGCGGTCGCCATTCGGCCCTGCCTCGGCGGGCGCCAGACGGCCATGCCTCGGCAGCCGCCGCACGGGCACCCTCGGCGGTCGCCATTCGGCCCTGCCTCGGCGGGCGGTCATGGTGGGTTGTGTGGGGGTGGTTTGTTGTGTGGGGGTGGTCGGTTGTGGCCGGGTGGGTAGGGTTCGGGTCCGATGGTTTTGCCGTCGCGGTGGCGGAACAGGTAGCGCCCGTCGGGTAGTCGGATCAGGGTCCAGCCGCCTTCGTGGCACATCGGGTGGTGCCCGGCACAGGGCAGCGCCCCGTTGCTGATCCGGGTCGGCCCGCCCAGAGCCCAGTCGAGCAGGTGATGGGCGTCGGCCCAGGCGATCGGGCGGTCGCAGAACGGCACCGCGCAGCGGTCCCCGTCCCGGGCGATCATCGCCTTGCGCTGCGCCCAACTGAAGAACCGCTGCTCACGGCCCACGATGGTGGCCTGGCCCTGGTCGTTGATCCCGACGTAGGTGACATCGGCATCACAACCGACCCGGCGCGCGGTCGACCCGGCGATCGGACCCACCCAGCTCAACGTGCCCCCCGGCCCCGCCCCATACCCCTGCCCCGCGACCGCACCCAACGAGATCCCAGTACCGGTCGCGTCGTTGCCGGTCGTCGCGATACCAGCCGCGCCGTTGCCGGTCGTCGCATCGCCAGCAACGTTGCCGACCGGTGGGCGCTCGGCCAGCCCGACACCCCAGTCCAACACCGCGCCACCGACACCGACAGCGTCGGCTTGACCGGCGCAGTCACGGTCGCTGTCGTGATCGTCGCTGTCGTGACCGTCGCTGTCGTGATCGTCGCTGTCGTGACCGTCGCTGTCGTGATCGTCGCTGTCGTGGTCGGGCTCGGGGCCAGGGCCAGCGTCGCCATCGCGCCCGGCGTCGGTGCCGCTGACACCAGCGCCGTCGCTGTCGCTGGTCGTGACATTGTCGCTGTCGCTGGTCGTGTCGCTGGCCGTGTCGTTGTCGGGATGGGTGTGTCCGTTGGTCAGGGTGGTCGCGTCCAGGGCGACGATCAGGTGGGCGTGTCCGCCGCCGGTCATCGGTGCGTGCGGGGAACCCAGGTACTTCCGGCAGATATCCGCGAGCGCGTCCATCCGCTGCTGCGCGGCGGTGCGGGTGTCCCCCGTCACGGGTGGGTTCGCCGCGTCGATCGCGGTCATCAACACCGCCCCGGTCACCTCATCGGCCAGCCCCTTGATATGCACCGCACCATCGGGCAACGGGGACAAGGTGATCCCCCGCCGGGCATACCGGCCCAGCGCGGCGGCATCGGCCGCATCGGGATCCAGGGCATGCCTAAACCGGGTCATCAACGCGGCCACCGCCCGCGGATCCGCCTCACCCGCCACCGCCAACGCCTCGGCCTCGATCAGTCCGGCGGCCCCGGTCGGGGCGTCCGCCACCGCGGCGGTGATCGCCGTGACATGCCCCAGATCAATATGTCCGTCGGCCAGGGCCTGCTGGGTTGCGGGCAGCTCCCCCGACCCCAGGGTGCGGGCGGTGCGCACCACACCGGTGGCCTCGCCGGGGGTCATCCGGGTATGCATCCGCGCCCACGCCCCCGCCGAGAGCGCACCATCAGCCACGTAGGACCCGCGGATGTCGACCTCACGGACCGCGGTCAGGCTCACATAGTCCAACCGGGCCTGCAGACTGCGGACCTGCCCCAACAACCCGGACAGCTCATCATGCCCCTCACCGCGCAGCGCCCCGTCCTGCACCGCGGCGACCAGCGCGGCCACCGCGGCGGTGACCGCACCCAGCCGGGTAGTCACCGAACCAACCACCATGTCCGAACGCATGTTCGATTCTACCGTGCCGGTCAGACACCACACGAGCACTGAACCCCGACTGTGGACAACCATTACCTCCATCCACAACCAGGCCAGCCTCCCTGCCTCCGCCCGCCGCTCGTACCCCCGAAACGCCGACGCCAACGCCAGCAACCCCGCCCGGCGCTGGGCACGACGCTGGGTCCGCCCCACCCCAAGTCCAGCATGATCGACTTCGAAAGACGCCGGCCGACCCCGCACCGACACGCGCCGCGTCGGGAACTGCATGATCGACTTGGAAGAGGAGGGGGCGCGGCGAGCGCAGACGACCAAGAGCGAGCGACCGCGCCCGACACCAAGTCCTGCATGATCGACTTGGAAGGGGGGCGGCGGGGTGCTTCAAGCGGCCGCTACGGCCTTTCGGAGGACCTCCAGGTCGATCTTCCTCATCGTGAGCATGGACTGAACGGCCCGCTGAGCCCGTTCGGGGTCCGGGTCCTTCAGCAACGTGAGCAGCTCGGTGGGGATGATCTGCCAGGACACGCCGTACTTGTCCTTCAGCCAGCCGCACTGGCTCTCCTGGCCGCCTCCCTCGAGGAGCCGGTCCCAGTAGTGGTCGACCTCGTCCTGTGAGTCACAGCTGACCATGAAGGAGACGGATTCGTTGAAGTCGAACGCGGTTCCGCCGTTGAGCGCGTGGAACTCCTGTCCGTTGAGCTCGAAGCCCACGGTCATGACCGAACCCGGCTCTCCCATGCCGCCGTCGCCGAAGCGATCGACGGACAGGATCCGGGAGTCCTTGAAGACGGAGGTGTAGAAGGTCGCAGCCTCCTCTGCCTGGGTGTCGAACCACAGCCACGGAGTGATCTTCTGCATGGTGAGTCGTCCTTTCGTGTTCCTGGCGGCCCGATCTGGACCTTACTGCCGAGGTGCTGTCACCACGAGGTCGAAGCCGACCTGCCGGTCTCGACATCGGGCGGCCAACTTCTTCGGCCGCGGGAAATCGCATCGCCGTGGGCCACCACCGTCGCCAGGATGGGCCGCATGCCGCAACTTCGTACGGCCCACACGGCCAATCTGGACGACGCCACTCTGCATGCAGGTCGCGCCCTGCTCTACGACGTCTTCGACGACATGACCGACGAGGACTGGGAGCACGCCCTCGGCGGCATCCACGCCCTGGTCTGGGAAGAAGACGAACTGATCGGGCACGCCTCGTTGATCCAGCGCCGACTTCTCCACGGCGGGCGGGCCTTGCGCACCGGCTATGTGGAAGGCGTCGGCGTGCGCGCGGATCGGCGCGGGCGCGGTCATGGCGCAGCGATGATGGCCGCGCTCGAGCAGGTGGTCAGTCGCGCGTACGACGTCGGTGCCCTCGGCGCATCCGACGAGGCGGCTGAGTTCTATGCAGCGCGTGGCTGGCAGCGCTGGCTAGGCCCGTCATCGGCGCTCACTCCCAGCGGCATCGCGCCAACGACAGAGGACGACGGCTGCATCTACGTCTTCCCGTTGAGCGCCCCGCTGGACCTGTCCGGCGAGCTGACGTGCGACTGGCGCGACGGCGACGTCTGGTAGCCAACTCAGGTCGGATCGGCTGTCGCGACGTAGCAGCCGTTCGCCGAGGTCGCGCGCCCCGCGCGTACCAGCTCATCGAGCTGTGCACGTGCCTGCGCGATGGGCCACCTCACCGCTCGCGCGAGATCGGCCGGCGTCGCCTCGAGCAACGTGGCGAGGAAGCTGGCCGTCACCAAGCCATGGTCCTGCCCGGCGCCGACGGCGAACCGGTGACAGGTGAGCTCGATCAGCGACGACGGCCATCCGCTCTGGTTCTCCTGCACACCGGCTCTGGTCACCAGCAGCTGACGCTGCAGCTCGACGATCGCGCGCTGATAGCGGTTGCGGTCACCGATCAGGGTGCGCAGCTCGGCACTCGGCAGCGGTTCGCCGGCCAGCGCCCGGGCGATCTCGTGTGCAGTCGGAGACAGCGGCAGCGACTCATGGTCGTCGATCTCGCCCTTGCCCGGATAGAGCGCCGCGAGCAGCGCGGGCGACAGGAACGAGCCGCGTCCCGCGAGGAAGGCTCCGTACCAGGCGAGGCCCCGCCGGGGCAGCTCGTCCTTCCATGCCCACACCTTCGCCTCGTCTGCCCCCATGCCGGTCGCGAACGGCTCGGTGTCCTCACCGGTCACTGCCTCCCACAACGAGGGCACGAGAAGCCGCGGCGTCGGGAAGAGCAGCGCGAAACCGACGTCGTCGACGAAGCTCGCCGCCCGCTCGATCGACCCGACACGGCGGCCGGCGACCCACCACCGTCGGGCGCGAGCACGGCCGAGCCGGACCTCCGCGGAATCGCCAGCCGTCCTCGTGTGCGCCACCGGGCCATCGAACCATCACGATGTGACAGCAGCCTGTTGCCGCGGCACGGCCACCGGACTACAAAGGCGGGATCACCCCACCGAGGGCGAGGAGCCGAGATGGCGCTCATCGACACAACTGGGCTGCACCACGTGCGGCTGACCGTCTGTGACCTCGCGCGATCGCGCGCCTTCTACGAAGAGATCCTCGGCTTCGAGGTGGCAGCCCAGTCCCCCGGCGACCCGAGCGACCCCGCGGTCCGCGCGGACCCGGCTCAGCTGTACGGAGGTGTCGTGTACCAGACCAACGGCATCCTGTTCGGACTGAGACCGGTTGCCGCGACCGGCGACACGTTCGACTCTGGACGCACGGGCCTCGACCACCTCAGCTTCGCTGTGGCGAACCGTGGGGTTCTCGAGAAGGCCATTACTGCGTTGGAGGAGAAGGGAATCACCCACGGTGAGATCACCGACCTTGCCGCTTTCGGGATCGCGATCCTCTCGTTCAGCGACCCGGACGGCGTACATCTGGAGCTGACCGCACCGCTCTGACAGCGACGTATCGGTTACGACGAAGGTTGGGGAACGTTGCACTTGACCTTCGGGTTGGCGCCGACATAGTTCAACGGGCCTGCCGCTACGGTCACCGCGGTCGAGCTGACCTTTGCGCAACTCGCGTCCGAGTTCGAGAAGTAGTCGCGCTGCGCAGCCGCTGCCACGCCGATGACAAGCCAGACCCCGAGCAGAACCGCAACGATCAGGCGCATGGCTACCTTCCGATGTGAGTGAGGGCTGAGGCTCTAGGCCGTGGAGGGTGTTCTTTCCCACTCATGCCTGTCGAAACCCAAGAGTTGGGAAACCGGGGTGCGGGGGGAATCCCCCCTGCCGGTGTGCGGTGAACCGGGCGGATGCGGGGTGCAAATCGGCTATCTCGCAACAAGCGACGCGGGCAACGTCGAACTGTCCAGTTCTGCACGCACTCATTCCGGAGGAAACATGCGACCAGCATGGACAGTCATCGCGGTATTCATTCTCGGCGCAGCCGCCGGCGCGGGAGGCGCCGCCGCAACCGCCACCTCGGACGAGGTCTCACATCAGCAGGCCCGGCTGGTCGCGCGATCGGTGCTCCCGTCGGCGACGTTCCGGGCCGGCTCGCCGCCGTCGGGCGCGTTCTTCACCGCGCAGAACCGCATCGACGCGGCGGCGAACGGCGTTCCCGCTCCGGCGACCGGAGCGGTGTTCGACAGCCAGCCGGTGCAGGGTGTCAGCGCTGTGATACCGGCCGGGCACGGGCAGTACTGGGCGCTGGCGGACAACGGCTACGGCACGCGGGACACCTCCGCGGACTGGCAGCTACCCATCTACCGGATGGACCTCGGACTCGGGACCAGGCCAGCCCCGCAGCTGGTGGAGACGGTGCTGCTCAGCGATCCGAACCACTACGTACCGTGGAAGACGGTGTGTGACCCGACGGTCGGCACCGACCTGCCGCCGTTCACCTTCAACGTGTTGCCCACGAGCAAGCCCGCCGCGTGCGGGACGGACCCCGGCAGCGCGGCTGCTCACGGGATTCGACTTCGACCCCGAGTCGATCGAGGTCGACCAGGCGGGCACGTTCTGGATCGGTGACGAGTTCGGCCCGTTCGTGCTGCACGTCGACCGCCACGGTCGGCTGCTCGAAGCACCCATCGCGGCGCCTGGCATCAAGTCGCCGCAGAACCCGACGCTGAACGTGTCTGCGGGCGAGCAGCCCACGGTCGCGCAGAGCCGCGGACTGGAGAGCATGGCCATCGACCCCAGCCGCAAGCACCTCTACCCGATGCTCGAGGGAGCCGTCGGCGACGACGATCCGCAGGACGTGCGGATCCTCGAGCTCGACCTACGCACTCACCGCTACACCGACAACGTCAAGCGGGTACGCCTCGAGATGCCTGGTGCCAAGGTCAACCTGACCGGCCTCACCCTGGTCGGCGGGGCGCCGGCCTACCCCGGCAGCGTCGCGCCCACCGGCACTGGTGGTGAGTCCGCCCCCGAGCTGACCGCCGTCAACGCCCACCAGTTCCTGATGATCGAACGCGACGGCGCCGGCGATGCAGTGACCGCGCCGAGGTTCAAGAAGGTCTTCCTGGTCGACACAGCCGGTGTCGGCAACGGCGGCTATGTGAACAAGAGCCTGCTCGCCGACCTGATGGCCATCCCGGATCCTGCGCATGTCGGCAACGACGGCGACTTCTTCCGGTTCCCGTTCAACACGATCGAGTCGGTGCACGTGGTCAGCCCCGACACGATCCTGACCGCGAACGACAACAACTACCCGTTCTCCAACGCCCGCTCGCGCAGCCGGACCAACGAGCGGACGGGACCGTTGGCACCTGACGACAACGAGTTCATTCTCATCAAGCTCGGAGACCGACTCAAGGTCGACCAGCGGATCCTCACGCCCTGACGGGATCACTGCTGACCCGGCTGCACCTGTTCGCTCAGAGCGTCAACGACGCGGGCTGCGGCCGGGTCACCCGTCGCGTTCACTGACCTGAACAAGGTTGGTGATGACGACATGGCAGTTCCAAGCGATGGCGGGATGTTCCCGTCGCTCAGCCCCGAGGACGCGTCCGACGCGGCCATGGATGCGTACTCACGCGTCGTGTCCTCCGTTGCCGAGTCGCTGACGCCACACGTGGCGGCTCTGCAGGTGTCGGCCGGTCGCGGGCGCGGGCGACTCATCGGTGCCGGGTCGGCCGTGCTCTTCACCGGTGACGGGTTCATGCTCACCAACGCGCACGTCGTCGCCGGCGCCACAGCCGGGGTCGCTTCGTTCACCGACGGGACCGAAGCCGAGATCGACGTGATCGGCTCCGATCCGCTCTCGGACCTGGCCGTGATCCGCGGCCGCGGCACGACGCCACCGCCGGCCACGTTCGGCGACGCGGCGACGCTTCGTGTCGGCCAGCTCGTCGTGGCAGTCGGCAACCCGCTCGGTCTCGCCGGATCGGTCACGGCCGGAGTCGTCAGTGCTGTCGGACGGTCGCTGCCCACCCGCGCTGGTCGAGCCGGCCGCATGGTCGAGGACGTGATCCAGACCGACGCCGCACTGAACCCGGGCAGCTCCGGCGGAGCACTCGCAGACTCCGCGGGACGGGTGGTCGGCATCAACACCGCCGTTGCCGGAGTAGGTCTCGGCCTTGCCGTGCCGGTGAACGCAACGACCCGACGCATCATCGGCTCCTTGCTGCGCGACGGGAGGGTGCGCCGGGCCTACCTGGGCCTGGTCAGCACACCAGCCCCGTTGCCAGCGCCGATCGCGCAGCGCACCGGCCAACGCAACGCGCTGCGCGTCGTCGACGTCGTCGCCGGATCTCCGGCGGACCGGGCCGGGTTGAAGGCAGGCGACCTCGTCCTGTCCGCGGGGCGGCGGCCGGTCGCGGAAGCGCAGAGCCTGCAGAGGCTGCTGTTCGGAGATGCCGTCGACGTGCCGTTGCCCATGACCGTGTTGCGGAACGGCGCCATGGTTGACGTCATCGCCATGCCGACCGAGCTGCCCGCCACGGGCTGACCCGCGGAGTCAGCCCGCGCCCGGACCGTCGACGTTGAACACCGGATCGCCCTGACCGGCCCGCACCACGACGGCTGAGCCAGGCTCACCCGAGGGGTTGCCTTCCCGGTGGATCTCGTGCGGCGCGATGTAGATGAAGTCTCCGGGTACGGCATCGAGGCTGTCCCCGCCGTCCGGGCCGAACTCCATCCGCATCGAACCGGTCAAGACGTAGATGGTTGATTCGTATTCGCCGTGGTGATGCCAGCCCGACACCGCTCCCGGCTGGGTGTGCGCGACTCCCGCCCAGAGTCCGCCGGTGTTGAAGGCCTGCTCCCGGAGCATGCCGGGTGTCTGCGAGTTCTCGGTCCGTTCCGCCGGCCTTACCAGGCGTACGCCGTCCATGGGCACTCCTCACAGGTGGCGCTCGGGTCGCGACTGTCCTCGCGCCCATCTCATCACGGCGGAGATCTCGAGTTGGGCGGCGCGTCACGCAGGTTTTACGCCAGCGCAGCCTCGATGAGATGAGCGCACGCCAGTCTCTTCCCATGGACAAACCAAGCATCTTCTCCCTGCGCTGTGACTGCGGCGACACGATCGAGCCGTGCGTCAGCTGCGCGGAACCTCGCTGCGCGACGTGCGAGCCGTACGTCTCCGACGACTGTGTCGTGGTCTTCGCCGCCGCCAGCTGACCACGGACAGTGCGAGCACTTCACGGCGACAAGAACGCCGCACGTATCAGGACGCAGCGCTGCGGCCTCACCTGTTCAGGGAGGTAACGCTGTGGAGTTCGTTGATTGCCCGACGTGCGCGTCGCCGGCTGAGGTCGAATCGTCCTCGAAGGTTTTCAGCACCGACGGTCCGGTGGAGCTCGTGAAGATCAGCTGCGTGAGGCGCCACTGGTTTCTGCTGCCACACGACATGCTTGCCTCTCCGTCGACGGCCGATGGCGCGAGTCCATCATCCGCACCGACCGCCATCCGTTGGGTCAGCTGAGCTCTGGCTTCCGCCTTCGAGCTCCTGCATGAGCCTGTAGTAGACCCGCGCGCTGACGCCGATCTCGGGCCGCCGCGAGGAGACGATGGCTCGTCCCTCGTCGAAGACCAGCTCCGGGTTGGGCACGGAGTTGACGACGGTCAGCTCGCTCGGCAGGTTGCGCGAGCCGAAGTCCACCGTGAAGTCGGGCGGGATGATGAACGACGACGAGCCGACCGGCGAGCTGTTGTCGCTGAACCCAACGAACCAGGACACCGTCACCAGGTAGCGCGGTGCGCCCGGCAGAACGATGGCGCCGAGCTCCTCCAGGTCGCCGAGCTCGATGTGCTGCTGGAGCTGCCGGAGCGCCCTCGGGTCGGTCGGGACGTTCGGTGCCTTCTCGTGTCAGGTAAGGAGGGGACCTGGTGGGCGCAGATACCAACCCCGGGCTGGGCGAACACTCGGATTTCGTCCGTTCGGCACGCAAGACGTGCGGTCCGCGAACCCGGCCTGCGCTACGGTAGGTTACTCGTCAGTAACTTACGGAGGTGCCCGATGTCAGACGCGCTCCCCAGCGTGGCCGCGACACTCAACGGAAGCGACCTCCACTACGTCGACGCGGGTCAGGGCCCGGCGGTCGCGCTCATCCACGGCCTGCTCGGCTCGCACCGCAACTGGGACCACCTGGTCGACGCCCTCGCCGTCGAGCGCCGCGTCATCGCACCGGATCTGCTCGGCCACGGCGCCTCGGCAAAGCCGATGGGCGACTATTCACTGAGCGCCCACGCCGCGATGCTGCGCGACCTGTTCGACCACCTCGGCATCTCCTCCGCGACGATCGTCGGGCACTCGCTCGGCGGCGGGATCGCGCTGCAGTTCGCCTACCTGTTCCCCGACCGGGTCGACCAGCTCGTCCTGGTGAGCAGCGGTGGCCTCGGTCGCGAGCTCAGCCCGTTGCTCCGCGCCGCGTCGTTGCCGGGCGCCGAGTGGGTCGTGCCGGTCCTGGCGTCCCGCTGGGTCCGCGAACGCGGCGAGGCGCTCGGCCGTGGTTTGGCGCGGGTCGGTATCCGTGCGCGACCGGATGTGACGGAGGCGTGGCGTGGGCTCTCCTCGCTCAACGACAAGGAGACCCGGCGGGCGTTCTTCGCCACGACCCGTGCGGTGATCGACCCCGGCGGTCAGACGGTGAACGCCAGCCCACGTCTCCATCTGGCGGCGACAGTCCCCACCCTGCTCGTCTGGGGAGCGCGAGACCGGATGATCCCGTCCTGGCACGCCGTCATGGCCCAGCAGGCGATCGAGGGCAGCCGGGTCGAGGTCTTCGAACGAGCGGGGCACTTCCCCCACCTGGACGACCCGGAGCGGTTCGCCCGGCTGCTCAGCGAGTTCATCGCCGGCGGGGCCGGGCGAGACGGGCCTACGTGAGGTAGTCGCGCAGCGACTGCGAGCGGGCCGGGTGGCGCAGCTTCGACATCGTCTTGGACTCGATCTGGCGGATCCGCTCGCGCGTGACTCCGTAGACCGCACTGATCTCTTCGAGGGTGCGCGGACGTCCGTCGCGCAGCCCGAATCGCAGCGCGATCACACCGGACTCACGCTCGGCGAGCGTGTCGAGGACCGAACGAATCTGCTCCTGCATGAAGGAGTACGTGACGACGTCGTCCGCCACCGGGGCCTCGGTGTCCTCGATCAGGTCACCGAACTCGCTGCCGCCGTCCTCGCCGAGCGGTGTGTGCAGGGAGATCGGCTCACGGCCGAAGGTCTGCACCTCCTCGAGCTTCTCGACGGTCATGTCGAGGTCCTTCGCGAGCTCTGCGGGAGTCGGCGCCCGGCCGAGGTCGATGCTGAGCGTCCGCTGGGCGCGGGAGACCTTGTTGATGACCTCGACCATGTGGACGGGCACGCGGATCGTGCGGGACTGGTCGGCCATCGCCCGGGTGATGGCCTGCTTGATCCACCACGTCGCGTAGGTCGAGAACTTGAAGCCCTTGGTGTAGTCGAACTTCTCGACCGCACGGATCAGCCCCAGGTTGCCCTCCTGGATCAGGTCGAGGAACGGCATGCCGCGGCCCGTGTGGCGCTTCGCGAGCGACACGACCAGGCGCAGGTTGGCCTCGAGCAGGTGCTGCTTGGCCCGCTGGCCGTCCTCGGCGATCCAGGCCAGCTCCTTCTTGAGCTTGGGCGCGATCTTCGCCCCGGAGTCGAGCTTGTGCTGGGCGAACAGGCCGGCCTCGATGCGCTTGGCGATCGTGACTTCCTCGATCGCCTTCAGCAGCGACACCCGACCGATCAGCTTCAGATAGTCCTTGACCGGGTCAGCGGTCGCGCCAGCGGTCGAGATCTGAGCGGGGGGACCGTCGTCCTCATCGCCGCCGAGGGCCCAGCTGGCAGCCTCGTCGTCCGCTTGCTTGTCGACGGGTGGGGTGGCGGTCGCCGGCTGGGACATGGTCCTCCTGTTGTGGTGCGCCATGCGGGGCGGCACGGATTCCTGGCACGCGGGCGTTTCGGGCGGCTTGCGGCCTAGAGACCAGAGTATGCGCCCAAATGCCCGGCACCAGCCACACGCCTGGGCCCGCCCTGCGTGAAGTGTCTCACCCCGACGGGTGTACGGGCCACTTCAGCGCCGTCCGCCGCGCCAGCAGGCGACGTCCAGCGGCCCACAAGGGGAGAGCCGCGCGCCGCTCGTACGCCGTGAATTCAGCTGAACGGCGGCTCGTCGGTGAGGTGGACGGCCGCCTCTTCCGCGCTCGCGCCGCCGCCGTCCTGCCCCACGTCACGGGCGAACACGTTGGTCTCCTCGTCGTCGTGAGCCCCTTCGTCGGGGGCGACCAGGCGCCCTGAGCGGGGTTCCCACTCGCGGTCGTCATCGGAGGGAGAGTCCTCGTCCGTCCACGGCGCGTCGGCGCTGACGTCGGGCTCCTCCTCGGCGAGCAGCTGGTCGAGACTCTCGCCGCGCCGCTCCTCGTCCACTGTCGTGCCGTACCGGTTGACGCCCCGATAGCCCTCGCCGGCGTCGATGCCCGTGTCGAGCACGTCACCACGCAGGTCGTCGGACTCGAGGCTGTCCGAGGGGTCCAGCACCCCGTCGTCCTCGGCCAGGCCGTCCAGATCCTGTTCGCTCATCGGTCTGCGTCCTTCCGCTCACGTCCACCTTCGCACGTCACCGCGCCGTCACGAGCGGCGGAGTCGGCGCGCGACGACGATCCCGGCGAGCGCCGCGCCCAGCGAGCCGAGCACCTCGTCGAACAGCGTGTCCTCATAGGCAGTGTCGAGCTCCGTGCCGTGGCGGATGAAGGTGTACCACTCACCCAGCTCCCAGCCGATCGCCAGCAACGCACCGATGCCGGCGATCAGCAGGCCGAGCACCCAGGCGGGCCGGACACCCGGGCGCAACAGCAGGCCGATGCCGGCGCACAGCAGGAACCAGTTTGCGAAGTGGTTGAGGTCATCCCACCAGCCCACCGTGTCGTAGAGGTTCAGCGTGTTGCCGGTCACGTCGATCAGGAACGGCGCCATGATCAACGCGAACGCGGTCCACGGCCACGACACCTCGCGCAGGTCGGCCGCCGTCCGATAGCGCGCGTGGAGCGCCCAGACGGCGGGCACGAAGAGCATCATCAGCGGGTACGCGACCAGTCGGGCACCGAACCCTTTTCCCTCGAACTGCTCCAGACCTGAGCTGAACGTCGCCACGACGAGCTGCCCGACGGTTGCCACGAACACCGCGATCGCGATGCGGCGCGGCCACGGCGACGTCGGAGCCGTGCCGGTGCCGGTCTCCATGCACCCATCATGATCGATAGCGTTTACCCCGTGCGCCTCGGAGCTGTCTTCCCGCAGACCGAGATCGGCGACGACCCGGCAGCGATCCGCGACTGGGCGCAGGCGGTCGAGGGCCTCGGCTATCGGCACGTGCTGGCCTATGACCACGTGCTCGGCGCCGGAGTGGACACCCGACCGGGCTGGGCCGGTTACACGAGCGAGGAGGCCTTCCACGAGATCTTCGTCCTGTTCGGCTTTCTCGCGGCGGTGACCAGCACGGTCGAGCTGGTCAGTGGAGTGCTCGTCCTGCCGCAGCGGCAGACCGCCCTGGTGGCCAAGCAGGCCGCAGAGATCGACGTGCTCAGCGGTGGCCGCCTGCGACTGGGCGTGGGCGTCGGTTGGAACCGGGTGGAGTACGAGGCCCTTGGCGAGTCGTTCACCAACCGGGGTGCGCGCATCGAGGAACAGGTCGCCCTGCTGCGTCGGCTGTGGGCCGATCCGCTCATCACGTACTCAGGTCGGTGGCACCACGTCGACAACGCCGGCATCAAGCCGCGCCCGGTGCGTGGCACCATCCCGATCTGGTTCGGGGGGAACGCGGAAGCCGCGCTCCGTCGCACCGGCCAGGTCGGCGACGGGTGGTTCCCCCAACGTGCGCCCGACGATGTGGCGCGCGACATGCTCGAGCGGGTGCGGGCCTACGCGCGAGAGGCCGGCCGCGATCCTGCGCAGATCGGTTTCGAGCCCAGGCTGTCGCTGGCGCAGGTGCCGGAAGCTGAGTGGGCAGACTTCGCCGCCGGCTGGCAGGAGCTCGGTGCGACGCACTTGTGCGTGAACACGATGGGGCTCGGACTCGCCTCCCCCGACGACCACGTCGCGGCGCTTCGCCACGCGCTGACGGTCCTCGCGCGGACTTAGCGCCGGCCACGTCGGGCGAGCACGCCCGCCACGAGGACGTCGATGAGCGTCTCGAACGACTCGTCGACGTCCTGGGGCAGGCCGAACCCGCCGCTGGCCTCGAGCGAAACGAACCCGTGCAGCCCGCTGCGAAGGGTCCGGATGAGCGGCACGACATCGTCCTGCGGCAGCCCCAGCCCCGTCAGCACGGCAGCGAGGTCGACGACGAGCGCCTCGAAGGCGGCGGACAGCTCCGCGTCCTGACCTCGGCCAGGGGACGTGTGCAGGGTCGCGTAGAGCCCCGGATGCGCATGCGCGAACGCGCGATAGGCATGCGCGACCCTGCGCAGCGCCGCCTCTCCCCCGCCGCCGACGCTGCCGCCCCGTACGTCGGCGATGGCGTCACGAACGTCGGCGCCGAGCCGGGCGCTGGCGTCGAGAGCGAGCTCACGGTGCAGCGCCGCGAGGCTGTCGACGTGGCTGTAGAGCGACGGCGAGGCCACCCCGAGAGCAGCCGCCACCCTGGCCAGCGTCACACTCGCCAGGCCCTCGGCGTCGGCCAGTGCGGCGGCCGCGTCGATCACCTGGCGGCGGTCGAGCCCGACCTTGCGGGCCATCAGCCCACGCTGTCGGCGTGCTCGCGCTCGGCGCGGGCCTTGAGCGCCGCGTTCATGAGGGCGAACCCGGCGGCGGTGCCCCGATCGAGGGTGCGGGCCATCAGCGGTACGAGAGCGCCGGTGAAGATCTCCCCGTGCACCAGGCGGGTGCCCGCACCTGCGGGGTGCAGCTCGAACCGGTGCCGGCCGTCGAAGATGCCGCGGACCCCCAGATGCCCCCACCACTCCAGGACCTGGCCGGTCACCACCTCGGTGAGAACGGGCTTGAGCGTGATCTGCCGTCCACCCGGAGGGGCCAACCGGACGTTCAACCGCTCGGCCCTGCTCGGGGACGCCGGCGACGCTCACCAGAAACGGGTTCCAGTCGCCGTAGTGGGCGAAGTCGGTGAGGACCGCCCAGACCTGCTCGGGACTGGCGTCGATCAGGACCTCGGTGTGCAGCTGCTTCATGACAACCTCCAGGTGTGTCTAATGTCGTTAGACACGAGTATGCCTAAGATGGTTAGACACGTCAAGGACGGATTGGTGCCCTTGGTGCTCCGCAGCAATCGCGATGTCCGATCCCCGCTAGTCCTACGCGCAACGCTCGGCGAGACTCGAGCCATGACATCGACAATTACTGCACTCGCCTTCCAGGTTCATGCGCTCCCCGCCGAGGTGCTGGACGCCGTACGCATCTCGGGCTTGGACGTCTCGGGCCACCCGATCGAGCGGATGATCACCAGCGGCGGCGAACCGCTGCGCTGCTGCCTGCGCAATGCCGGGGCAGGAGAGCAGGCCATCCTGTTCGGCTACGAGCCGCCCATCCCCGCGAGCCCCTATCGGGAGATCGGTGCGGTCTTCGCCCACGCGCAGCCGTGTGGTGGACCCGCTCGCGTCGACGGCTATCCCGCGGAGTGGCGCGGCAGGCCACAGGTCCTGCGCGCCTATGACGAGCGCGGCTGGATCCACCCCTCTACCCGGCTGCACGACGGGACCAACCCGGAAGCGGTGATCAGCGAGATGTTCGCCGACCCCGAGGTTGCGCAGATCCACAGTCGCAACCTGGAGTACGGCTGCTACATGTTCTCCCTGTCGCGCCGCTAGCAGTTGACCACGTTTGGTAGGCGAGGCGTCGGGCGGTTCAGTAGGCCTGCACGCCTGCTGAGGCGACTGTCCGCCTATGCCAGTGGTCGCGTCATCCAGCGGTGCGGCAGACCCGCGTCGTCGAACTCGGGTCCGTGCGCGGCATAGCCGAGCCGCTCGTAGAAACCGATCGCCTGCGTCTGGGCGGACAGGGCAACCACCGTCAGGCCGCGCTCCGCCGCGCGCCGCTCGATGGCCGCGACCAGGGCGAGCCCCAGACCGGTGCCACGGGCCGCACCCAGCACGGCCAGCCGTCCGAGGTGGCCGACCGGAGTGGCTGCATCCGGGGCACCTTCGAAGCCGGGTGGCTCGATCACCAAACGCCCGGCACCCACGGGAAGTCCCGCGTCGTCGTACGCCACGAAGTGGTCGGCGGTGGCATCCAGATCGTCGAGCTCGAGCTCGACCGGCACTCCTTGCTCGCCGACGAAGACCTCGGTCCGGATCGCGAACGCCGCCGCGACCTGATCGGGCTCGGTCGCGAGCCTCACCACGCTCACGAGGGTCTCACGCGGCTCACGAGGGGCGAAGAGCAGCCAGCGACTGCGCGAGGTCGTCGGGATACTCGCTGGTGAACAACACCCTCTCTCCGCTGCTCGGGTGTTCGAAGCCGAGGCGTACGGCGTGCAGCCACTGACGGGTCAGGCCAAGGCGCGCGGCGAGGGTGGGATCGGCGCCGTACGTGAGGTCGCCGACGCACGGGTGGCGTAGGGCGGCCATGTGCACGCGGATCTGGTGCGTGCGGCCGGTCTCGAGCCGGATCTCGAGGAGGCTGGCCGCGCGGTGCGCCTCGAGGGTGTCGTAGTGCGTGATGCTCGGCTTGCCGTTGGCGACGACGGCCCACTTCCAGTCGCTGCTCGGATGACGGTCGATGGGCGCGTCGACGGTGCCGGTGAGCGGGTCGGGGTGGCCCTGGACCATCGCGTGATAGATCTTCTCGACCTCGCGGTCCTTGAACGCCCGCTTGAGCGAGGTGTAGGCGCGGTCCGACTTGGCGACGACCATCAGGCCGCTGGTGCCGACATCGAGCCGGTGCACGATCCCCTGGCGCTCCGCAGAGCCGCTGGTGGAGACGCGGAAACCTGCTCCCGCCAGCCCGCCGAGCACGGTTGCCCCGGTCCAGCCGGGGCTCGGGTGCGCGGCGACGCCGACCGGCTTGTCGACCACGATGACGTCGTCGTCGTCATAGACGATCCGCATGCCCGGCACCGACTCGGCCACGACCTGCGGCGGGGCAGGTGGCGCCGGCAGGTCGACGTCCAGCCACGCTCCGGCGACGAACGCGATCGGACTTGATCGGGGCCGCACCGTCGAGCAGCACGGCGCCGGCAGCGACCAGGTCGGCGGCCTTCGTGCGGGAGAAGCCGAACAGGCGCGCCAGGGCGGCGTCGACGCGCTCGCCAGCAAGGCCGTCGGGAACAGGCATGCTTCGGCGGTCGCTCACTCCCCCCAGTATGCCGTCTGGCGGCGGACGTCCTGACCAGCCGCATGATCAAGAGGCGGTGCCGCAGGGGTGGGTCCCCGCGGATCAGGGTGTGGGCGGGTGGTCCGTGGCGGTGTCGGCCTCGTGGGTGGCCTGTCGGGCTCTTCGGTGCGTGTCGGGCTTACGGGTGGCGCTGGGGTCTCGGGTGCCGTCGTGGCGGATCCCGCGCAGGGAGAGCAGCACCATCAGCGCTCCGCCGGTCATGATGCACGAGTCGGCCAGGTTGAACACCGGCCAGTGCGGCAGCTCGAGGAAGTCGATGACCCGGCCGCGGAACAGGCCGGGACTGCGGAAGACGCGGTCGGTGAGGTTGCCGAGGGCGCCGCCGAGCACGAGACCGAGGGCCACAGCCCACCAGGCGCTGCGCAGCACCCGGGCGACGCGCAAGATCGCCACGATGACCGCTGCGGCCACGAGGCTGAGCACGACCGTCAGGCCGGACGCGGCGCCGAACGCGGCGCCCGAGTTGCGCACGAGCCGCAGCTTGAGGACCCCGTCGACCACGTCGACCGGGTCGGACGCGGACAACCGGTCGACCGCGAGGTGCTTGGTCGCGATGTCGAGCGTGAGCACCACGACGGCCACGACGAGTACGAGGGCCAGCCGGGGCCGCCCTGCGCCGTGGCTCGCTCAGCGACGCTCCTCGCGCTGCTTGCATGTCATGCACAGAGTCGCCCGGGGGAATACCTGCAGGCGTGCCTTGCCGATGGGGTTGCCACAGTTCTCGCAGATGCCATAGGTGCCGTTGTCGATGCGGGCGAGAGCCCGTTCCGCTTGCGTAAGCATGTCACGGGTGTTGTTGGCGAGTGACATCTCGTGCTCGCGCTCGAAGGTCTTGCTGCCCGCGTCGGCAGGGTCGTCGCCCGCCCCGTCGCCCGCATCGCGCAGCATGTCGTCGATGTCGTGCTCGGCCAGGTCGAGCTCGTCACGCAGGCGGCGCACCTCGTCCTCGAGCTCGGCCCGCACCTCGGCGAGCTCCTTGCGGGTCCAGGGGTCCTCGTCGGCGCGCACGACCAGGGCGTGCGGTGTCGCGGGCGCAGCGGACTTGTTCGGGGGCGACGTCCTCGGTGGCGCGGTCGGCCCCGGCGCGTTCTTGGCCGGCTTTGCCGCAGGGGTGGTCGGAGCAGCCGTGCTCGATGCCGGTGTTTTCGTGGCTGGCGCAGGCTTCGCCGGCGCCGTGCTGGGTGGTGCCTTCTTCGCCGAGGTCTTGCTGGCCGTTGCCGGCTTCGCCGATGTCTTGCCGGCCGGCGCCGCGCTCGCCGGCGTCTTGCTCGCGGTTGCCTTCTTCGCCGATGTCTTGGCGGCTGGCGCCTGCTTGGCTGGCGCCTTCGTCGCGGTCGTCTTCTTGGTCACGGTCCGCGTGGCTGCTGCCTTCTTCGCGCGGGCCTTCTTGGTCACGGCCGGCGCGGTCGCGGCCGCAGCCTTCTTCGCGGTCGCCTTGGTGGCGGCTGGCTTCTTCGCGACGCTCTTTTTCGTCGGGGTCTTCGCGACAACGGCCTTCTTCGCAGGGACCTTCTTGGACGCGGCCTTCTTCGTCGCAGATTTCTTTGCCGGCTTTGCGGTCGCTACCCGCTTCGCAGGCGCCTTCTTGGCCGGAACCCTCGTGGTTGACGTCTTTGCGGCGACAACCTTCTTGGCCGCGACTTTCTTCGGAGCGGACTTCTTGGTCACCGCGGTTCTCGCCACAGCCTTCTTTGCCGGTGTCTTGGCGGCAGGGGCCGCGACCCGACCGGCAGCTGCCTTCTTTCCGGGTGGCGCCAGGACCTTCGACTTCCGGGCCGGCGAGGCGCTGGCCGTACGGCGAGCGAGGCTGTTCGCAGCCGCGACCGCACGGCGCACCGCACCGCCGGTCTTGCTGACGCGCACTGCCATTGTCTGGCCCTCTCGGCTCGGCGAAGACCCTGGTCCGACCAGCGGTCCTGCGGCGACCAGGGTCACGAGTGTCTGCGGAAGGATAGGTCGCCGCCGACCACCGGACAAACCGGCGCGCCGGACTGACCTGCAGGTTTGTGCGCAGAGGGGCCAGATCAGGCCTGAGTCGGCTCCCTGACACGGATGCGCGGACCGTCTGAGGCCGGCGCGCGGGAGTGCCAGCCCCCGCCTGGTGGGGGGACACCCCCACCACGAGAAAGGGTGCCGAGCACCCCCCAATTCGGGGGCTGACGCCATCGTCGGGCAGTTCCTGGATCCCTAGATTTCTCGTTGTAGAGAACAGCCCGCGACACGAGTCAACGAAGTCCAAGGAACGGAGAGGATTCCAGACCATGCGCCAGAGCCAGATCGTCAAGCGCCCCACCCGCGTAGGTCGCGATCCCCTCGACCTGCGCACCCCCACCGGCCGCCAGCTCAACTTCTAAAGGACAGATGCCATGCACACGCACTCGCCGCACGTCGCCGCCACCCTCATCAACCTCCACCACGAAGAGCTCCGTCGCGGACTGGCACGCAGTCGCGCACGCCGGCGCGGTCGCACCTCCTGACCACCGGCGCTCTTCACCACCAGCCCCAGAAGACCCACCCGCACCAATGCGGGTGGGTCTTCTGACGTCTCCCCCTGACGCCGTCCCGAGGTCTACAGTCCGACCATGGCCCTGCGAGTCGTGTTCGCCGACGACAACTACCTCGTGCGCGAAGGCGTGGCCGCGCTGCTTGCCGAGGTTGACGAGATCGAGCTGATCGAGACGGTCGCCGATCCCCACTCGCTGCTCAAGTCCGTTGCCGAACACCGGCCCGAGGCAGTGCTCACGGACATCCGGATGCCACCCACGCACACCACCGAGGGCATCGACGCGGCCAAGCAGATCCGCGCGGACTACCCCGACACGGGCGTGGTGGTGCTGTCCCAGTACGTCGAGGAGGACTACGCCTTCGAGCTGCTCCAGGACGGGGTGGCGGGGCTCGGCTACCTGTTGAAGGAGCGCGTCTCCCAGGTCGACGAGCTGGTGCGGGCGCTGAACGAGGTGGCCCGCGGCGGCTCCGCCCTCGACCCGAAGGTCGTCGAAGGCCTGATGGCCCGCAAGTCCGCGGACGCACAGTCGCCGCTGCTCGGCCTGACCGAGCGCGAGCGCGAGGTCCTGACCGAGATGGCGACGGGACGCAACAACGCGACGATCGCCACGACCCTGTTCATGAGCGAGCGGGCCGTCGAGAAGCACATCGGCTCGGTCTTCCAGAAGCTCGGCCTGATCGAGGAAGGCGAGATCAACCGTCGCGTCGTCGCCGTACTCAAGTTCCTCGAGGCCACGAGCAACCGCCCCAGCTGACGCACGGCGCGCCAAGCGCGAACTGGCGGCCCCACAGTCGGTTAAACCCTCTCCCAGCCCGCCACTTCAACAGCCGAGCACCTGTGGACGGCCCGAGCCGCGCAGTCTCGAATTCGTCAGGCTGGGTGGATGCCAAATCCCGCCAAGGCCGTCTCGTCCGCCGTGTTTCGAGAGTTGGCCGACAGCCAGGATCAGGTCGTCTCCCGCCGGCAACTGCGTCAGGCCAACGTCACCTGGCAACACGTGGCTGCCCGCATCAGGGGCGGCACCTGGCAAGCGATCGGGCGATCGGTGATCGTCCTGCACGGCGGCCCTCTCTCCGAGCGGCAGAAGCTCTGGGCAGCGGTGCTGCACGGCGGCAAGGGTGCCGCTCTCGGCGGGCTGACGGCGGCTCGAGCAGACGGCCTCGAAGGCTTCGAGCCCACCGCCTTCCAGGTCATCACGCCGCACGGCAGCAACCGCGAGGACCTCCAACACGAGCAGCTCAGGGTCAGAGTTCATGAGAGCCGTCGGCTGGGCGCCTCCGATGTGCATCCCAGTCGCAAGCCGCGCCGCACTCGGTTCCCACGCTCGATCATCGACGGTGCCTCGCTGGCAGGCAGCGAAGGTCGCTGCCGAGCGATCATCGCCGCGGCTGTGCAACAGCGGCTGGTGCGTCCGGCGGAACTGCTGGTCGTGGCGCAGAACCGGAAAACGCTAGCCCGGCGGGCCCTCATCATCGAGACGATCGGCGATGTCGAGGGAGGATCGCACTCACTGCCCGAGCTGGAATACCTGCGAGGGCTACGACGCGTCGGGTTGCCGGTGCCGACGCGACAACGCATCGTGAAGCGCGGCAAGGGTCGCTACTACCTCGACTGCGAGTTCGACGCCTACAGAGTGACTGTCGAGATCAACGGAGCGCAGCACGTCGAATTGCTCACCAAGGAATTCGACGACGTCCGCCGGACACAGCTTGCGATCGGCGGGCGTCTGATGGTCGACATCGGTTCCTACCTTGTCCGCCATGACATCGACCTGGCGATGCTCATCACGGCTGACGCATTGAGGTCGCGCGGCTGGGTGCCGGCCACGGACGTGGCAAACCGGTTGCACGAACTGGCGGCCCGGCGAGGGGTTCAACCCCTCACCGGGCCGCCAGTTTCGATCGAGCCGCAGTGGTCAGTCGGTGACCACGGCCTTGAGCACGTCGACCTTCGACGCGCCGCGCGCCGGGCCGAGGGCCGCGACCACTCCGGCAACCGCCGCGAGGACGACGTAGAGCACGACCTGCAGCGTGGGCACCGAGACCGCAGTGATGCCGTCACCCTTGAGCGACTGGGACAGCGCCATGCCGAGACCGATCCCGAGGCCGGCACCGGTGGCGGCACCGATCAGCGAGATGATCACCGACTCCCACCTGACCATGGACCGCACCTGTGCGCGGGTCATGCCCACGGCACGGAGCAGACCGAGCTCACGGGTCCGCTCGAACACGGACAGTGCCAGCGTGTTGACGATGCCGAGCAGCGCGATCACGACCGCGAGCAGGAGCATCACCGTGACGAAGGCGAGCAGCTGGTCGACGACCCCGCCGATCTCGTGCTCGTAGCCCTTCTGGTCGAGCACCTTGGCGTCCGGGTGGCTGGCGAGGGCCGCCGTGATGGCGTCCTCCACCGCACCCGCGTCCGCACCCTTGTCCAGCGAGATGAGAGCGCTGGACACCAGGCTGTCCCCTTCGTTGGCCTGCTGCGCCGCGAGGCTGATGGCGTAGTCGCTGCCGAGGTAGCCCTTGTTGGCGAAGATGCCGACGACCTGCAGGTCCTGCTTGCCGGTCGCCGCGAACTCCACCGGCACCGCGTCACCCACGTGCCAGCCGTGCGCCTTCGCTGCCTTGGTGGACACGAGAACCCCCGAGTCGCCGAGGTCCTTCGCCGTGCCCGACTTCAGGTCGAGCTTGAGCGCCTGCTCCACCGTCGCCGGGTCGACCGACGAGTAGGACCCGCCCTCGCCGGCGAACCGGGCCATGCCGTAGCCCGTGGCGGACACGCTGTGGACTCCGGGCACCTCGGCGACCGCCGTGGCCGCCTCCGGGCTGAAGCCGGCCGCCTGCACGCTCGAAGTCGCCAGGTAGAGGTCGGCCTTGGTGGAGTCACCGAGGATCGTGCCGAACGACGCCTTGAGCGAGGAGGCGAAGACCCCCATGCTCACGACGAGCGTCAGGCCGATCATCAGGGCAGCGGCAGTCGATGCGGTACGACGCGGGTTGCGCATCGCGTTCTGCCGCGCCAGGTCACCCGGGACCCCACGGAGCCGCATCGGCGCACCGATCGCCGCCGCGAGCGGACGCGCCGCCAGCGGAGCAAGGGTGATGACGCCGAACAGCGTGCCCGCGATGCCCAGCAGCACGAGGTTGCCGCCGCCACCGCCGTAGAGACCCTGCAGGATCGCCGCCACGCTCGCCGCGGTCAGCAGGGCGCCGAAGGCAGCGCGAACCTTGCCCGCCGGACGTGCGCCCGGGGTTGCCTCGCGCAGCGCCTCGACCGGCAGCACCTTCGTCGCCCGCCGGGCGGGAACGTAGGCCGCGACGACGGTCACGATGGTGCCGACGAGCAGTGACACCACGATCGTACGAGCGTTGATCTGCATCGACGTGCTGGGCAGGCTGAAGCCGAGCGCCGCCATCAGTGCGTTGAGCCCGCGAGCCACGACGACGCCGAGCCCCAGGCCGACCACCGAGGAGCCGATGCCCAGCAGGGCAGCCTCGACGAGCAGGCTGCGCTTGACCTGACGTCGGGTGGCGCCAACCGCACGCAGCAACGCGATCTCGCGCGAGCGCTGGGTGACGATCATCGTGAACGTGTTCCAGATGATGAACGAGCCCACGAACAGCGCGATGCCGGCGAAGACGCCGAACAGGATGTTCAGGAACTTGAACTCGTCGTGGATCGCGTCGGACGACTCCTGCGCCACCTGCGCGCCGGTCACCGCCTCGGCTCCCTTGGGCGCGACCTGGTCGAGCCGCTTGGCCAGCGTTGTGGCACTGACGCCGTCGGCGGCCCGGACGTCGATCTCGTCGAACGTGCCGGGAGTGCCGAGCACGCGCTGGGCGGTCGCGGTGTTGAAGTACGCCGACGAGGTGCCGCCGAGGTCCTTCTCGCTGCCGTAGCCGACGGTGCCGACGACGGTGAACTTCTCGGTCGGACCGCGGAACAGGATGTTGATCTGCGAGCCGAGCTTGATGTGGTGCTTCTCCGCCGAGGTGGCGTCGATCGCCACCTCGTGCGAGGTGCGCGGCGCGTGACCGGTGCGCAGGTTCACGTCGCCGCGCAGCGCCTTGTCGGCGGGCATGCTGTAGCCCATCGTCGGGGCGCCACCACTGGTCAGGACGGCCTTGCCCGTCGGTGTCGGTCAGCAACGCATAGCCGCTGACGCTGCCCGACGCCGCGGCGACCCCGTCGACGGCCTTGACCGTGGACAGGACGCTGGCCTGGATCGGTGCGTGGCTGAGGCCGACGCCGGACGAGGCGTCGTAGGCGGACTCCTGGCGAACCACGGCGTCGGTGCCGGCGGAGACCTTGCCGAAGAGCTGGTCGAAGGCCAGCTTCATCGTGTCGGTGAGGATCAGGGTTCCGGCCAGGAACGCCACGCCGAGCGCGATCGAGGCCGTGGTGAGGGCGAGACGAAGCCGGTGGGCCAGCATCCCGCGAACAGTTGCGGTGAACATGGTGGTCAGGCTCCTAGGTGCTTCATGTAGTCGAGGACCGCGTCGGCGGTGGGGTCGGTCATCTCGTCGACGATCTGGCCGTCGGCGAGGAAGAGCACGCGGTCGGCGTACGCAGCCGCACTCGCGTCGTGCGTGACCATGACGACTGTCTGGTCGAGCTCGCGCACGGCGTTGCGCAGGAAGCCGAGCAGCTCCGCACCGGAGCGGGAGTCGAGGGCTCCGGTCGGCTCGTCGGCGAAGACGATCTGCGGCCGGCTGGCCAGCGCGCGAGCGGCAGCGACGCGCTGCTGCTGGCCGCCGGAGAGCTGGGACGGCTTGTGGCTGAGGCGCTCGGTGAGCCCGACGGTCTCCACGATCTGCTGCACCCACGCGGCGTCGGGCTTGCGGCCCGCGATGCGGATCGGCAGCACGATGTTCTCGGCGGCCGTCAGGGTCGGCAGCAGGTTGAACGCCTGGAAGATGAACCCGATCTGGTCACGACGGAGCAGCGTGAGCCGCTTGTCGTTGAGCGAGGTGATCTCGGTGTCGCCCAGGTAGATCTCGCCGGAGGTCGGCCGGTCGAGGCCGGCCAGGACGTGCAGCAGCGTCGACTTGCCGGACCCCGACGGGCCCATGATGGCGGTGAACTGTCCGGCCTGCATCGAGACGCTGACGTTGTCGAGGGCGAAGACGGCGGCGTCGCCGTCGCCGTAGGTCTTGGTCACGTCCACGGCGCGCGCCGCGGTCCTGGGGCGAGAGAGGTTGTGGTGCTGACGGTCATCTGCGGTGTGCTCCTTGGCTGAAAAGGGGTACGCCGCCCGTCTGGCGGCCCGCATCCAGGACACCCGGAAATCGCGTCGCCCGCCCATCGGGCAAGGCACATGCCCGCTGCGCCCATCCCGAGCAGGGGGTTCGGCCAGCCCCACCCCGGCGGGTACGGCCCGGCCCCTGCCCAAGCGCGGCGAACCGGGCCAGACTGCGGGCATGAGACGCGGGCGCACGCGCGAGGCACCGTCACGCCACGATCTACGCGCCCGAGCGCTCGTGATCACGGGGCTGGTGGCGTTCGTCATCACCGTCTACGTCGTGGTGGTGCTCGGCGGAGGGGTGCTGATCGGCCAGACGAGCTCGCCCAGCCTGCCGCTGTCGGTCCTCGCCACCGCCATCGTCGCGCTCGCCTTCGAACCGGTGCAGACCCGGTTGGAGCGCGCCGCCGCCGAACTGCTGCGCGGCGGCGCGCCCTCCCCCTACGAGGTGCTGAGCCGGTTCTCCGAGAACGTGACCGGCAGCTATCCCACCGAGGAGCTGCCCTCCCGGATGGCCACCCTGCTCGGCGAGGGCACCGGCGCCGCGTGGGCCCAGGTCTGGCTGACCGTCCAGGGCGAGCTCACCCTCGCGGCCAGCTGGCCGGACACCGCCGAGCCGGTCACCGAGCCACCCCGGCTGGCGGCCGACGCGCGCGACTCGACCGGCGAGCTCCGGCGAGCGGTGTCCGTGCGGCACGCGGGAGCGCTCCTGGGCGTGCTGCGGTTGCAGGAGCGCCCGGGCACGCCCCTCACGTCCGTCGAGGAACGGCTCTTCACCGGGCTCGCCGCCCAGGCCGGGCTGGTGCTGCGGCTCGCCGGCCTGCGCGCCGAGCTGGCCGCTCGCCATGCCGAGCTGCTGGTCAGGGCCGACGAGCTGCGGCTGTCCCGGGAGCGGCTGATCGAGACCCAGGACGCCGAGCGACGCCGGCTCGAGCGGGACATCCACGACGGCGCCCAGCAGCACCTCGTTGCCCTCGCCGTGAACCTGCGGCTCGCCGAGACCGTGGCCGCCAAGTCGCCCGAGCGAGCCGCCAAGGTCCTCGAGGCGCAGTCCGAGGCGGCGCGCGAGGCGATCGACACCCTGACCCAGCTCTCCCGCGGCATCTACCCCCGGCTGCTGGCGGACGAGGGGATGGTGCAGGCGCTGCGGGCCGCTCTGGCGATCAGCCCGATCCCTGTCCGTGTCGAGGCCGTCGACGTGCCGCGGCTGCCATCGGCGATCGAGGCCGCGCTCTACTTCTGCTGCATGGAGGCCGTGCAGAACGCGGCGAAGCACTCGCTGGCCAGCCGGGTGACGGTCACCATCGGCACTCAGGACGGGTCCGTCCGGATGACCGTCGACGACGACGGCGAGGGCTTCGACGTGTCGTACGCCGAGCCAGGAGCCGGCCTGACCAACATGCGCGACCGCATCGACGCCGCGGGCGGGCAGCTCCAGATGACGTCGACCCCCGGCGTGGGGACGCGCGTCGACGTACACGTCCCTCTGTCGCAGATGCCGGAGCAGAGAAGCTCGTGACGCGGGTCCGGTTGGCGTGGGTGCTGGCGATCCTCACCGGGGTCGCCGCGATCGCCGACACGGTGATGACGCTCGCGTCGAGCTCGTTCTTCTCCGAACAGGCCGTCGCGCAGCACGGCTGGCCGTTCATCACCGCAGCCGTCGTGCTGTGCTCGACGACGGGCGCAGTGATCGTGTCGCGCTATCCCAGGCACCCGATCGGCTGGTTGCTGATCAGCACCGGCACCGTCGGTGCGATCTCACTGGTCGCCGAGGCGTGGAGCCTGTGGATCCTGACGGCGGACGGGATCGGGTCCCAGCACTTCGGCCACGTCGTCGGCTGGTTCTCGACGCTCATCGGTGCCCCGCTGGCCATCGCACTGCTGGCCTTCATCTTCCTGACTGCACCCGACGGCCGCATCCTGTCCCCGCGCTGGCGCTGGGTGGGCTGGGGGATCGTCACCGGCATCGCGTTCTACACGGCGGGAGTTCTGTTGATTCCGCCGGGCGAGGTCGTCGTCAACGCGAATCAGGACTTCGGCCTTGTCTCGAACCTGTTCATCACGGTCGGCATTCTCACCCTGCTCCTCGGCCTGATCGGCGCCACCGTCGCACTCGTGCGACGGCTGCGTCACTCGACGGGCGTGCTGCATCAACAGCTCCGCTGGATAGCGGCCGCAGGAGCCACGATCCCGTTCGGACTGGTCTGGCTGCTGGTCGTGCAGAACCTGCACAGCGAAAGCCAGCAGCAATGGGTGGACAGCCTTCCGCTGTTCATCTCCTACCTGCTGTTCCCGCTCAGCGTCGCGATCGCGGTGCTGCGCCATCGGCTCTACGACATCGACGTCATCATCAACCGCGCGGCGTTGCTGGCCGTGGCGACCGCGTTCGTCGCCGCCGGCTACATCACCCTCGTGGTGCTGGTCGGGGGCAACGCGGACGGCTTCTGGACGTCGTTGCTGGCCACGGCGTTGGTGGCGCTGGCGTTCCAGCCATTGCGATCGCGTGCGGTGCGGCTCGCCGACAGATTTGCGTACGGGCCCCGCGCCGTCCCCTATGAGGCACTCGCGGAGTTCAGCCGGCGGCTGGGAGAGAGCCCTCAGCCGGAGATCCTGCTGCCCGCGGTAGCCGACACCGCTGCGCAGGCAGTCCACGCCCGTCGAGTGGTCGTGCGGCTCGTCGTGGCGGGCGGCCCTGACCGCGTCGCGACCTGGCCCACCCAGGAGACCGCCGAGCTGCCGCCGACCGATGTCCCCCTGGTCGACATCCCGGTGGTGGACCGCGACGAGGTGCTCGGTCACATCGAGCTCGACCTGGCGCCCGGCCGCTCACTGCGCGACCGCGACCTGACCCTGCTCCATGACGTCGCCGACCAGGCCGCGATCGCTTTCCGCAACGCCAGCCTCACCGCCGAGCTCATGACCAAGGTCGAGCAGTTGCGCCTGCGCACGGGTGAGCTGGGCGAGTCGCGACGCCGTCTCATCACCGCCGCTGACGCCGAACGCCAGCGACTCGAACGCGCGATCGCCCGCGATGTCGCGCCCCATCTCGAGCCGCTGCCGCAGGCGCTCGACGAGCTCGCCCGCTCCCACGAGTGCAGCGCGGGTCGTCTCGAACCCCTCGTGGCGGCGTCCTCGGCGGCGCTGGAGGCGTTGCGGGAGATCACCCGGGGCGTGTTCCCCGCCCAGCTGGTCCGTGGTGGTCTCGGGCCGGCACTGCGTTCGTACCTGGGTCGGCCCGAGACCAACGGGCACCTCGAGCTGCATGAGTCCGCGGATCGGCGCTTCGACCCGCGGGTGGAGGCAACCGCATACTTCTGCGTCGCCGAAGCAGCGCAGAGCCTGGGGGCGCCGCTGCTGGTCGACGTGTCCGCTCCCGATGGTCGACTCGAGCTGCACGTCAGCGGGCGCGGCACGGGCGTGCTGGCGCTCGCGCATATCCGCGATCGCGTCGAAGCGGCGGGTGGCAGCATTGCGCTGCGCGCGCTCGACGGTTCCACGGCGCTCGAGGTGCGACTTCCGGCAGCCGCGGGCGACCCGCGGGCCGACCAGCAATCGCTGGCGCGAGCTCCGGCGCAGGCATCGCCATGACGCGGTCCGCCCGGATCGCCTGGTCCCTGTTCGCGGCCACGCTTGTCCTGCTCGCTGTGCAGACCGCCATCGTCATCGCGTCGCAAACGCCTTTGCGCAGCGACGACCAGGGCCTGAACGCCTTCCCCATCATCACCGTGGGCACGGCCCTCGGTGCGTTGATCGGTGCTCTCATCGCGTCGCGCGATCCCGGCAACCGGGTGGGCTGGCTGTTCTGCGTCGGGCCGCTGGGCACGGCCATCGGTCTGGTCGCCGACGCATTCGGGACGGCGGTGGCGTTTCACGGCCAGCCGGCGCCGGACTGGATGATCGAGCCGACGGTCGTCCTGAGCTATTCGCTGGGTGCCGTCTGGGCGCTCACCGTCGTCAGCGCAACGTTCCTGATCGTCCCGGACGGTCGGCTTCCGTCCAAGCGGTGGCGCCCGGTCGCCTGGGCGCTGCCGGTGCCCTTCGTCGTCTCGACCGTCGTCCTCATCTCGTATGCCTGGACGCACGAGCTGCACGTGGACCAGAACGAGGACGGGATCGCGTGGTACTACGTGGTCCCTCTCGCGGCATGCTGGGTCCTGCTCGCCCTGACCCTCGGCGCGACGACCACCTCCCTCGTCCTGCGACTACGACGGGCGCAGGGCGTGCTGCGCCAGCAGCTGCGCTGGATCGCGGCTTCGGCTGCGGCACTGCTGGTCGGCACCGTGCTCGCCATCAGCGCCACGAGCGACGCACCCTGGACGTGGGTGCTCGTCGTGCCGCTGTACGTGGCGTACGTGAGCGTTCCGGTTGCTGCCGGCGTCGCTGTGCTGCGCTATCGCCTCTATGACATCGACGTGGTCATCAGCCGGGCGGCGCTGCTCACCCTGCTGCTCGCCTTCGTCACCTCCGGCTATGTCGTCGCGGTCGTGACCATCGCCGGGCTGCTGGGAGACCGGGTGAGCGAGTCGTTCGGCGTGTCGCTGCTCGTGACGGCGGTCGTGGCGCTGGCGTTCCAACCCGTTCGGATGTGGGCGGTGCGGCTCGCCGACCGGGCGGCCTACGGGAAACGCGCCGCGCCGTACGAGGCTCTGGCCGAGCTCAGCCGCCGCCTGGGCGAGAGCCCCGACCCCGCGACGCTGCTCCCAGCCGTGGCCGATGCCGCAGCACACGCGGTCGGGGCGACGCTGGCGACAGCGCAGCTTCACGTCGACGCCGGCCCGGACCGCAGTGCGACCTGGCCCCCGGGCGCAGCTGCGGAGGCGGGGGCGACGTTGGTAGAGGTGCCGGTCCTCGACCACGGCGATCAGCTGGGCACCATCGCGGTCGCGACGCCGGCCGGTCGCGACCTTCGCGAGAGGGACACGAGGCTGCTCAAGGACCTGGCCAACCAGTCGTCGCTGGCGTTCCGCAACGCGCGGCTGTCGGCCGAGCTGGCCGGGCGGGTCGAGCAGCTGCGCCTTCGCACGAGTGAGCTCGGCGAGTCACGACGCCGACTGATCACCGCCGCGGACGCCGAACGCCAGCGGCTCGAACGCGCGATCGCCCGCGACGTCGTACCGCATCTGGAACCACTCCCCGGCGCGCTGGCCCGGCTGGCGTGCGACTGGCACGCGACCGACGCCGATCGACTCGAACCGCTGGTCGCGTCCTCGACCGCGGCGCTCGAGTCACTGCGCGAGATCACCCGTGGTGTGTTCCCCGCGCAGCTGGTCCGCGGCGGGCTCGGCCCCGCCCTCACGTCCTACCTCGGCCGCTCGGAGAGCAACGGCCACCTGACCCTCGATCCCACAACGGCGCACCGGCGTTTCGACCCGCGTGTCGAGGCGGCCGCTTACTTCTGTGTTGCCGAGGCCGCCCAGAGCCTGCAGACGCCGATCGAGGTCGCCGTCACGGCACCCGACGGAGGGCTGGCGGTGCAGGTGCGTGGCCGTCAGCGGCGGCCGTTGCCCATGTCGGAGATCCGCGACCGCGTCGAAGCCGCCGGTGGCACGGTTCGCCACGAGGTGCGTGACGACGGGACACTGATCGACGTGCGGCTTCCCGCCACGGCTCCGGCCGGGTCTCGGCTCGCTGCGGCGCCGTCATGACCCGGCTGCCCGCGACGACCCTGCCCCGTGCCGTGACCATGCAGGCCGGCCTCGCCTGGGCGCTCGTAGGGCTCTGCGCTGTCCTCGGCGTCGTGCACACCTGGGTCTTCCTGGGGTGGTCGGCAGCCCGTGCGGACACGGTGGGCTGGCCCATCCTCACCGTCGGCACCGTGCTCGGATCGGCACTCGGCGCGCTGATCGTCACGCGCCGGCCAGGACACCGGGTCGGCTGGCTGTTCATCATCGGCGCAACGTGCGCTGCCGTGGGCGATCCCTTGCTCGCCTACAACGCCATCGCCATGTCAGGGGCCCATCCCGACCCGCCGCAGATCTGGCAGTGGTCGACGTGGGTGGCCAGGGTTCTCGACGCACCGGAACCGCTGCTGTTCGTCGTACTCCTGTTCCTGCTGTTCCCCGACGGGCGGCTGCCGTCCCGGCGCTGGCGACCGCTGCTCTGGGGTGCCGTCCTCGCGACGGCCCTGTTCGTCGTCGTGATGGCCGTCGCCACACCGCCGTGGCAGATCGAGCCGAGCGACGAGGACGACTTCTACGGCCCGGTGGCGACGTTCGTCATCGTGGTCCTGCTCTGAGCATGCTGCTGTTCGTGCTCGCCGCCGCTGCGTCGGTGTTCGTCCGGCTGCGCCGCGCCGACGGGCTCGAGCGACAGCAGCTGCGATGGCTCGCGTGGTCAGCGTCGCTCGTGGCGCTGGGTTTCGCGCTGGCCGTGCTGCTGCCGTCGGGAGTCAGGACTGAGCAACTGGTTGCGCGTGCTGCCGCTGCACCTGGGTTTCGTCAGCGTCATCCTCGCCGCCGGGCTGGCGATCCTGCGCTACCGGCTCTACGACCTCGACATCGTGGTCAGCCGGGCGATCTTGGTGGCCACCGCCACGGCGTTCGTCGCGGCCGGCTACGTACTGCTCGTCGTGGGCATCGGCCGGTTGCTGCCGACGCCGGTCCGCGGGAGCTTCTGGCCGTCCCTGTTGGCGACCGCCGTCGTCGCGCTGGCCTTCCAGCCGCTGCGTCTGTGGGCGGTGCGGCTCGCCGACCGGATCGCGTACGGCCCGCGCGCCGTCCCCTACGAGGCGCTCGCGTCCTTCGCCCGCCGCCTGCAGGTCTCGCCGGGACCCGCTGACCTGCTGCAGCACGTCGCCGCGGCCGTCGGGGAAGCGGTCGGCGCGCGACAGGTCACGGCCGTGCTGGACCTGCCCGGACACGGTCACAACCGGTCGACCTGGCGGCTGCAGCCGGACGAGCGGGACTCGGAGGACCCGCCTTCGGCGGTCTTGACGATCGCCGACCGGGGGGAGCCGCTGGGCCTGGTGAAGATCGTGATGCCTCCGGGCGTCACCATGCGGACGAAGGAGGCCGACCTGGCGGCGCGCCTGATCGCGCAGAGCGCGATCGCGCTGGGCAACGTGCGGCTCGAGACGGAGCTGGCGGCGCAGGTGGAGGAGCTCGACCGGCGCACGACCGCCTTGGCGGCCTCCCGACAGGAGATCGTGCAGGCGGGTGACGAGGAGAAGGCCAGGTTCGCCTCGACGCTGAGCCGCCGGGTGCTGCCACACCTCACCCAGCTGCCGGACCGGCTGACGGCGCTCGCGCGACGCTGCGCGGGCGGCCGCCGCCTGGATCTCGCCGCCGAGCACGCGGCGGCGACGGCAGCGCTGGAGGAACTGCGACTGCTGGTGCACGGGATGGGGCCGGACGTGCGTCAGCGCGCGCCGGTCAGCCAGGCAGCGGTCAACCGGTCCGGCCCGAACGCGGACTTGGTCACATAGCCGATGGCCCCGGACTCCGCGGTGAACTGCTCACCCTCGTCGTCGTCGTAGGTCGACAGGAGCAGGACGACCGGCGGGTGCGCACTCGCGACCAGGCGTCGGGTGGCCTCCAGGCCGTCGATGCCGGGCAGGTTCACGTCCATGAGCACGAGATCGGGTTCCAGCTCGCGGCCCAGCTCGAGGGACTCCTCACCCGAGGACGCCTGACCGACCACGACGAAGCCGTCGGTCTCGTCCACGACCGACGCCATGGCACGCCGGAAGGGTGCTTGGTCATCGACGACGAGCACCCGGATGTCACCCACGGGGGGATCTTCTCGCGTCAGCACGGTGGTTGCACAGGGGGTCAGCCACCCCGGGGGGTTCGGCTGACCCCCCACCGTGGGCTCTCCGGCGCTCACGCAGCGAGCGGCCAGGCGGCCGCCGGCTCCGTCCGGGCCGAGTCGAGGTGGCGGGCGCCGGGCGCAGCGCGGGTTCGCGGTCGTAGGAGCCGAGCAGGACGCCGGCACCCTGCAGGAAGCTGGGCGCGAAGACGTCGGCAACCGCCCGGAAGAAGCGTCTCGTCGTCGGTCGACCAGGCGGTCGGGACGGATTCGGGGGTGGTGCTCATGACGTCTCCTCGGCGTTCTGTGGGCGTGCTGCCCGTGTACCGACAACGCTACGAGCGGCGCTCCCGCGCGACGACCGTGCTGGCCGCCGACGTGGAGCGGAAAGACCGCAGGGTGGCGGGGGTGTCACCCCCACGATCACCCGGAGGCTTTCCCCATGCGGGGCCTGCGTCAGGCGGCGAGGCTGCGCTGGCTCGGCAGGGTGGCCCCGGGCTCCGGCTGGCGCGCCGGCTGCGTGGCGACCGGCACGTCGTCCGGGTCGTAGGAAGCGAGCAGCGTCGCGGCACCCCAGAGGAAGTTGGTGCTCAGCACCTCACCGACCAGGGCGAAGAACGCCTCGTCCAGCTCGGTCCAGACGGTCGGCACCGTCTCACTGGTGTTCGTTACGCGGTCGGTGCTCATGGCCTGTCCCCTCGACATTTGTTCGTGCAGGCAAGAGAGCGCCCCGACCGCTGAGATACATGGCGCTTGAGATACATGGCGCTCAGATATCGGCCGGTCCGCCCGCTCTGCCCTCCGGCCGCCCGTCCGGAGCGACCAGGTCCTGACTCACGGACACAACTGGTCCACGCGGCACGGCCGGGATGGGTTCAACGGGAAACGCGGGTGAGCGGGCTTGCGCCGACGCGTTAGTCTCGACCCGCACCTGCAAGGCAGTGATGAGGCCATCACCTCGGAGCCGCCGGAAGAACACCCGCCGGGAAGCGGGTCAGTAGAACCGGCAGCAGGGCACGAACGAGGTGGGTCGCGACCGGCAGCCGCCGGATCCGGCCAAGGAGGGTGGTACCGCGGGACGCTCGCGCACAGCGAATGTCTCGTCCCTTCGTCAGAGTGCACCAGCGCCCGACGAAGGAGTTGCCCACCCCGTGGCTGACGAATCCCGCGTGACGAGATACCGCCTCATGCCTCCGCAGGTCGACCTGCCGGCCATGGAGCGCGAGATCCTCGCGCTCTGGGAGGCCGAGGACACCTTCGCGCGCAGCGTGGCGGACACCGCCGACGGTGAGCCGTGGACGTTCTACGAGGGCCCGCCCACGGCCAACGGCATGCCGGGCGTGCACCACGTCGAGGCACGGGTCTTCAAGGACGTGTTCCCGCGGTTCAAGACGATGCAGGGCCGTCACGTGGTCCGCAAGGCCGGCTGGGACTGCCACGGCCTGCCGGTCGAGATCGCCATCGAGCGGGAGCTCGGGTTCAACGGGAAGCGCGACATCGAGGCCTACGGCGTCGCGGAGTTCAACGCCAAGTGCCGCGAGTCGGTCGAGCGCCATGTCGGCGAGTTCGAGGCGATGACCGAGCGGATGGGCTACTGGGTCGACATGTCCCAGGCCTACCGGACGATGGACACGTCCTATGTCGAGAGCGTCTGGTGGTCGCTCAAGCAGATCTTCGAGGCGGGTCTGCTCGTCCAGGACCACCGCGTCGCCCCCTACTGCCCGCGGTGCGGCACCGGGCTGTCCGACCACGAGCTCGCGCAGGGCTACGAGACCGTCGTCGATCCTTCGGTGTACGTGCGGTTGCCGCTCACCGGCGGCCCGTACGCCGGCGGCTCTGACAACCCTGCCGCGTTGCTGGTCTGGACGACAACGCCGTGGACGCTGGTGTCCAACACCGCGGTGGCCGTCAAGCCCGACGAGACCTATGTGACCGCGCGCAACGTCGAGACGGGCGAGGTGCTCGTCGTCGCCGAGGCCCTGGTCGCTGAGGCGCTCGGCGAGGGCTGGTCGGTCGTCGACCGGTTCAGCGGGGCGAGCATGGAGCACTGGACGTACCAGCGGCCCTTCGAGCTGGTCGACTGGCCGGCGGACGCGAGCGGCCACTTCGTGGTGCTGGCCGACTACGTCACGACCGAGGACGGCACCGGTCTGGTGCACCAGGCGCCCGCCTTCGGCCCCGACGACCTCGCGGTGGGCCGGGCCTACGGCCTGCCCGTGGTCAACCCGGTGCGCCCCGACGGGCACTTCGGGGCGGACGTGCGCCTGGTCGGCGGGGTGTTCTTCAAGACCGCCGACAAGGCGCTGGTCCAGGACTTGGACGCGCGCGGCCTGCTGTTCCGCCACCTGGCCTACGAGCACTCCTACCCGCACTGCTGGCGCTGTCACACGGCGCTGCTCTACTACGCGCAGCCGTCGTGGTACATCCGGACGACGCAGGTCAAGGACGCGCTGCTCGCCGAGAACGAGAAGACCAACTGGTTCCCGGACAACATCAAGTGGGGCCGCTACGGCGACTGGCTGCACAACAACATCGACTGGGCGCTCTCGCGGTCGCGCTATTGGGGCACCCCCCTGCCCATCTGGGTCAACGACGAGGACCCGTCCCAGCAGCTGGCGGTCGGGTCTCTGGCTGAGCTCGGCGAGCTGGCCGGGCAGGAACTCTCGTCGCTGGACCCACATCGGCCCTTCGTCGACGACGTGACGTTCACCCGCCCGGGCGTGCCTGGCACGTTCCGCCGGGTGCCCGAGGTCATCGACGTCTGGTACGACTCGGGCTCGATGCCGTTCGCTCAGTGGGGATATCCGCACGCCGAGGGCAGCCACGCACAGTTCGAGCAGGCCTACCCGGCCCAGTTCATCTGCGAGGCGCTCGACCAGACCCGTGGCTGGTTCTACACGCTGATGGCCGTCAACACGATCGTGCACGGGCGGTCCTCGTACGAGAACGTGCTCTGCCTCGGGCTGATCCTCGCCGAGGACGGCAGACGGATGAGCAAGAACCTCGGGAACATCCTCGAGCCGATCCCGCTGATGGACGACCACGGTGCCGATGCACTGCGCTGGTTCATGGCCGCCAGCGGCTCGCCCTGGCTGCCCCGCCGGGTGGGCCACGCCGCCTTGCAGGAGATCGTGCGCAAGACGCTGCTGACCTACTGGAACACGGCGTCCTTCCTCACGCTCTATGCCGACGCGAACAACTGGGCGCCGTACGAGGCGCCCGTGCCCGACGTGCGCGATCGCCCCGCGCTCGACCGGTGGGCGATCTCCGAGGTGCACCGGCTGGTCGTCGACGTGACCGCCGCCCTCGAGACGTTCGACACGCAGCGAGCCGGGCGGCTGCTCGCGGCCTACGTCGACGACCTGTCCAACTGGTACGTGCGGCGGTCCCGGCGACGGTTCTGGAACGGCGACCCGGCAGCTCTCGCGACCCTGCACGAGTGCCTGCACGTCCTGACGCTGCTGCTCGCTCCGATCGTCCCGTTCATCACCGAGCGGGTGTGGCAGGACGTCGTACGCACCGTCAACTCCGACCAACCCGACTCGGTGCACCTCGCCGCCTGGCCGAAGGTGGACGGCGCGCTGGTCGACGACACGCTCGCCGAGCAGGTCGCCCTGGTGCGTCGAACGGTGGAGCTCGGGCGTGCAGCGCGCGCCGAGTCGAAGGTACGGGGCCGCCAGCCGCTCGGGCGCGCGCTGGTCGGCGCTCCCGGCTGGGCCGCACTGCCCGCGGAGCTGAAACGCGAGGTCGCCGACGAGCTCAACGTCGTGAGCTTCGAGGAGCTGGCCGGCGAGCTCGTCGACCGCAGCGCCAAGGGCAACTTCCGCTCGCTGGGCAAGCGGTTCGGCAAGGACACCCCGAAGGTCGCCGCGGCAGTCGCCGCCGCCGACGCCGCTGCGCTGGCCGAGGCGTTACGTGACACCGGGCAGGCAACGGTCCAGGTCGACGGCGACGATGTGACGCTGGCGCCTGAGGACGTGCTGCTCACCGAGACGCCGCGGGAGGGTTGGGCGGTGGTCACCGCCGCCGGCGAGACGGTGGCGCTCGACCTGACGATGACCGACGAGCTGCGGCGGGCCGGCCTGGCCCGCGAGGTCGTGCGGCTGGTGCAGGAGGCCCGCAAGTCCGCCGGTTTCGAGGTCACCGACCGGGTCGCCTGGGTGTGGTCGGCACGCGACGACACGGCGGCCGCCATCGAGGCGCACCTCGCCACGATCTGCGACGAGGTTCTGGCGGTCAGCGCCTCGCGTGGCACCCCGAGCGCCGACGGCGGGTGGCTCACCGAGGACCGGGACCTCGGTCTGACGTTCTCCGTCACCCGTTCGGACTAGCGACGCGGCAAAGATTCCGCCAAACCTTGCCCGATTTGTACGGAAATATCGGGGCTTACTGCCCCGTCACCCAAATGGCCTAGTGAAGTCACGGGGGTGCACCGACCGATACTGAATCTGACAACCGGGGACCCGGGGCCAGATCAGGCCACTCGGACGATCCGAACCTTGACAGTTCAGGAGGTCGTAGTGACGCTCCAGGTCGTGCCACTCGGGGGGCCCACAGCAAGCGGGCTCCGACTCAAGGACGGTGCGGTAGCCATCCCCGCGCTGTGCAGCCACGTGCGCCCCGCTCTCGTACTGGCTGAGCGCGAGACGCGCGAGCTGCTGGCGGCGGCCAACCGCGACGACGTCAGCCACGGCGGCCCCTTCGCGGCCGGCCCGGCCGGCATCCAGGTCTGGGACGGCCCCTTCAACGGCCCCAACGGCACCCACGGCACCGCGCGGCACCTGGGCTCGGTCGACTGGAGCTACGACACCCCGACCAAGCACTACGTGACGATCTACCGCGCCATGGTGACCCAGGCGGGCGTGGACGAGGGCCTGTCACCGCTGACGATCCTGAGCCAGGTCCTGACGCTGGGCGGCATCGCCGCTGACGGCGGCCGGGTCTCACTCCCGGCACCGCCCGCGCGTGACCCGTTCCGTCGACTGGTCAGCGTCTGACAGTCACCCCCGTACCCCTTCTCGACCCCCCTCGGGAAGGCGCAGAAACGGCGAACGCCGGTGAGCCATCCCCCTGACTCACCGGCGTCCGCCGTCTGCTTGTTCTGCTGCGGCTACGTTCTAGCCGCGGTCGCCGCGGCTAGCCGCGGTCGCCGCCCTCGTCGACCGTGAAGCCACTCTGTCCGCTGTTGCCGCCCACAGGGGCACCCGGGGAGAACGGACTGCGCGGCGCCTGACCGGGCTGGCCCTGTGACTGGCCTTGTGACTGGCCTTGTGACTGGCCCTGTGCTGGCCCTGTGGCTGGCCGCCTGAGCTCGGCGGCCCACCCGGTGACCCGCCGCTGGGCGCCTGGGTCGCTCGCACGTCCAGCTCGCGCAGCTGGCTCTCGAGGTAGGACTTCAGGCGACTGCGGTATTCGCGCTCGAACGTGCGGAGCTTCTCGACCTCACGCTCCAGCGTGACCCGCTCGTTCTCCAGCGAGCCGATCATCTGCCGGTGCTTGTCGTCGGCCTCACGCTTGAGCTGGTCGGCCCGGGTGCGCGCCTCACCGATGATGCGATCGGCTTGCGTGCGTGCCTCGGACACGTGCTCGTCGGCCGTCCGTTGGGCCAGCGCAAGGATCCCGGTGGCCGTCTCGGACACGTTGCCACCGCTGGGCGCCGGCGCGGGAACGGGCGCGGGAGGCGGCGGGGGCGGCGTTGCCGGCTGCTGAACCGGAACCGGAGGCGCGGTCTGCACGGTCGTGCTGGCCTCACCACCGCCCTCGGCGAGCTGGCGTTGGGCAGCGGACAACTTGGAGCGCAGCTCATCGTTCTCGCGGTAGAGCCGAGTCAGCTCGGCCTCGACTTCGTCGAGGAACTCATCGACCTCAGTCTCGTCGTAGCCCGGCTTCAGCCGCGTGCTCGTGAACTGCTTGTTGGCCACGTCCTCGGGGGTCAGCGGCATGGCGTCACCTCTGGAGTCTCCTCGGTAGATGGTTCTGTTCGGTCGTGCACGGGCCGTTCTCGGGTCGTGCATGATTGGGCAGGCCGACGGTCCTCACGTGCGTGTCGGAGCGCCGTGCCCGGTCGCGGCACCCATTCTTGTACACGGCACCGTAGCGCTTGCAGGCGGGCGGTCATGACCTGCGCGCCAGGTCCAGGGCAATGTAGGCCAAGATCTGCACGAGGATGATGACGACCAGGAACGACAGGTCGAGCGCGATCCCGCCGATCCGTAGCGGCGGGATCACCCGCCGTAGCGCTTTCAGCGGCGGGTCCGTGATCGTGTAGATGACCTCGGCGAGCACCAGGATCACGCCGGACGGGCGCCACGACCGGGCGAACATCTGGACGTAGTCGAGCACCAGCCGGGCGATCAACAGGAAGAAGAAGACCTGCAGGAGGTCGTAGATGAGGTGCCAGAAGACGCTCACCCGGCACCCGCCTCCGTACGGATGCCGGCACTGCTGCTAGCTCTGGTTGAAGAAGCCACTCTCCGCCATTCGCGCCTTGTCCTCGGCTGTCACCGTGACGTTGGCCGGCGAGAGCAAGAACACCTTGTTGGTCACTCGCTCGATCGTGCCACGGAGACCGAACACGAGGCCAGCCGCGAAGTCGACCAGTCGTTTGGCGTCGGAGTCGTCCATGTCGGAGAGGTTCATGATCACCGGCGTGCTTTCACGGAAGCTCTCGCCGATCTGCTTGGCCTCGTTGTAGGTGCGCGGGTGGATCGTGGTGATGCGATCCAGCGGCCGCTGCACGGCCGGACGCCGGCCGGGCATCGTCGCAACCGACGAACCCTCGCGGGACGCCGAGAGCGCGCGGGACCCTTCGGACCCGCCCGATGCGCGTGCGTCGTGGCGGTCGTCGTGGTGGCCGACCTCGTCCGCTTCGCCGTCGCGCTCGTACTGGTCGTAGTCGTCGTACTCGAGTCGGTCCTCGTCCTCCACTAGGCCGAGGTAGACCATCGCTTTACGCATCGCGCCGGCCATGCCTGACTGCCCTCCGGTCGTGGCGGACGATCGCTGTCGCGACCGTTTTCCCTTGGTGTCACTCGTCTCGAATGACGCTACCCGAGCGGTGGCCGGGAACCGAGCAACGCGCGCCCGACACGCAGGTGTGTCGCGCCGTGCGCAACAGCAGCCTCGAGGTCGTCGCTCATCCCCGCCGACACGACGGTCATCGAGGGGTACGTCGACGCGAGCTCGCGCCGCAGGTGGGACAGCCGGGCGAAGGCCTCATCTGCGTCGCCGCCGAGCGGTGCGACACCCATGACACCGGCCAGCCGGAGGTGCTCCGCCGCTTCGATCACGGCGCAGACCTCCTCGGCGCCGCTCGGTGCGACTCCCCCGCGAAGGCCCGCTGATCCGTTGCCGCTGCCTGCATCAGGGTCGAGGTCGATCTGCACCAGGGCATCGATCACCCGGCCGTGATCGGCCGCACTTTTCTCGAGCGCCTTCACCAGCCGCACACGGTCGATCGAGTGGACCACGTCCGCATAGCCGGAGACCGATGACGCCTTGTTGGTCTGCAGCTGTCCGACGAAGTGCCAGCGAATGCCGCTGACACCCGCTGCCCGGCAGGCGGTCGCCTTCGGGGCCGCCTCCTGGTCCCGGTTCTCCCCCACGTCGCGCACTCCGAGCCCGGCGAGCATGGCGACATCGCTGGCCGGGAACGTCTTCGTGACGGCGATCACCGTCACCTCGCTCACGTCGCGCCCTGCGTTGTGGCACGCCGCTGCTACGCGCCGTTGCAGGTCGGCCCAGCGGCCGCTCAGCTCGTCGCGGCGGGCCTGCTCGTCGGTCGTGCTGCGCTCGCTCACGCCTGACGCCACACGAGACCGGCAAAGCGTCCGCTGACGCCGTCCCGCCGGTGGGAGTAGAGGTCCGCGCGTTCGGCGGTGCACCAGGACTCGACCTCGATCGTCCGGACGCCCACCTGCAGCAGCTGTGCGACCACCCCCGAGCGCAGGTCCAGTCCCGGAGTGCCGTGCCTCGTGGTCGACCTGGCCTCGGGCACTGCGGCACAGATCTCCTCCTGCATCGCCTGCGGCACCTCGTAGCACTGTCCGCAGATGGCCGGACCGACCTTGACGACCATGCGCGACGGTCGCGCGCCGAGCTCCTGCATGGCAGCCACCGTGGCGGGCACGACACCTCCCGCCACACCCCGGCGCCCGGCGTGCGCGACTGCGATCACGTCGCTGCGGCGCGCAGCGAACAGGACGGGCACGCAGTCAGCGACGAGGACGACGAGGCCGACGCCTCGGTCGGCGGTGACCAATGCGTCCGCCTCAGGTGCATCGGCGCCAGGCCCGCGACCGACCTGCGCGACCCGGGCGCCGTGCACCTGGCTCATGAATCGCAGGTCCTCCGGTGCCAGGTCCATCTCCGCAGCCAGGAGCGCCCGGTTGGCCGCGACGCGATCCGGGTCGTCCCCGACATGATCGCCGAGGTTGAGCGAGTCGTAGGGACCAATACTCCGCCCGCCCGAGCGGTCGGTGACAGCCCAACGCGCCCCGGCGCCGGAACCCGAGGCAAGGAACATGCCCCCATCCTCCCGCGCGCCGCGGAATCGACCACGTTCAGCATGCGGGCGGACGGTTCGCAAGGCGTGCAGGCATTGCGAAGAGTCCGCAGACCTGCTGAACGTGGTCGATTCCGGGCTGGTTGTGTGCGCCACAGCCGCGGGCAGACAGGGCACCGCGGCTGTGGCACGAGACTGGCGACCCGGCTGTGGCTACTTGAGGAAGTCGGGGACGTCGAGCTCGTCGCTGTCGTCGAACACGATGGTGCGCGAGGGTCGGGGCGCCCGGGTTGCGGCGTCACGATCGCGATCACGGTCGAGGTCGATGTGCCCACCGTGACCGTTGGTCGACGCCATGGCCGGCTCGGGTACCCGGGTCTCCTCGTGCTCGGTCCGACGAACCGGTGGAGTGCTCGACCGGTCGTCGCGAGCGGTCGAGCCGTTCGTCGAGGTGCCGACCGGTGCCGTCGCCGGCCGATGGCCCGGCTTGGACGACGTACTCCGTGGCGTCCCGCCGTCGAACCCGGCGGCGATGACGGTGACCCGCACCTCGTCGCCGAGGGCGTCGTCGATGACGGCGCCGAAGATGATGTTGGCCTCGTCATGTGCGGCCTCGGCCACCAGCTGCGCCGCTTCGTTGATCTCGAACAGGCCGAGGTCGGACCCGCCGGAGATCGACAGGAGCACGCCGTGGGCGCCGTCGATGCTCTGCTCGAGCAGGGGGCTGGAGATCGCCATCTCTGCGGCCTCGACCGCCCGGCTCTCGCCGCGCGACGAGCCGATGCCCATGAGTGCCGAGCCCGCCCCGGACATGACCGACTTGACGTCGGCGAAGTCGAGGTTGATCAGGCCGGGAGTCGTGATCAGGTCAGTGATGCCGGAGACGCCCTGCAGCAGCACCTGGTCGGCGGACTTGAACGCGTCGAGAACGCTGATGCCCCGGTCGGAGATCGACAGGAGGCGGTCGTTGGGGATGACGATGAGCGTGTCGACCTCTTGGCGCAGCTCGTCGATGCCGGTCTCGGCGGAGCCTGCGCGGCGGCGGCCTTCGAAGCCGAACGGGCGCGTGACGACACCGATCGTCAGCGCACCGAGCGAGCGGGCGATCTTGGCCACGACGGGTGCACCACCGGTGCCCGTGCCGCCGCCCTCGCCGGCAGTGACGAAGACCATGTCGGCGCCCTTGAGCACCTCTTCGATCTCTTCGCGGTGGTCCTCGGCTGCCTGCCGGCCGACCTCGGGGTCGGCTCCTGCGCCGAGCCCACGCGTGAGCTCGCGGCCCACGTCGAGCTTGACGTCGGCGTCGGACATCAGCAGGGCCTGCGCATCGGTGTTGATCGCGATGAACTCGACGCCCTTGAGGCCGACCTCGATCATCCGGTTGACGGCGTTGACACCGCCGCCGCCGATGCCGACGACCTTGATGACCGCCAGGTAGTTCTGCGGTGCTGCCACGTCGGTGCCTCTCGTCTGGATCCGTTTTGGCCGGCTCGTCCGGAGACTCCCCGAACCCTCACCCTCAAGTTGAACGTTATAGTTATGTCAACTACGAGGTTGAAAGGGACGTTAGGTCCGGCCGGCGTCCGATTCAACGACCGACGCGCCGACACGCCGCAAAGTCCTCACCGACGCGACCGAGCAACGCCTCGCCCGCGTCCGGTCAGCGACCTTCGTGCTCCGACACGCCGGCGTGTCGGAGCCGAAAGGTCGCTCCTCGCGCGGGGGGCGGCGGGCGGGGGGCCGGCTACTTGCGGGTCGTGGGGGCGTCGGGGACGCTCACGTCGTACACGTCGGCCTTGCGGGTGAGCAGCACGGCGAGGACCGCCCCCTTGCGCGCGCCCTGGCCGGTGTCGCCCCAGATGACCGTGCGGCCGCGGGTCAGCTGCAGCGTGACCTCGTCGGCACTCGCGGCGCGTACCGAGCGGACCTCCCCCCGGACCGTGGCCGGCACCGCGTCCAGCGCGTCGAGCGCAGCCCGCAACGCGGGCGGTCCGGCGCTGACCGGCGCGCTGACCAGCGGCAGCTCCCTCGGCCGCCTGTCCACCTGGTCGAACACCACACCCGTGCGGTCGACCAGCACGAAACCCGTCCCGCGTTCGCGCACGGCAGCCGCCATGCGCTCACGGACCACGATCGTCACGCCGCGCGGCCAGTCGCGGCGCACGTCGACGCCGGCGACTGCAGGGATGCTCGCCACCCGCGCAGCGACGGCGGCAGTGTTGAGCCGCGCGAGCGGAGTGCCGCCCGGGATCTTCGCCGCAGCGACGACGTCGGCCTGCTCGACCCTGACGTTGCCCTGTACCTGCACATGCGAGACGCCGAACAGGCTCGAGCCGAGCAGCACCCACGCGGCGGCGGCGAGGACCAACGCCGCACCCAGCGCAATCAGCGCCATCGTGGTCCGGGAGAGCCGACGACGTTGCCCCGGCTCGCGGAGCCGCTGCGTCATGCGATCGGCAAGACTCGTCGTCACGATCCACCCCCGGAGAGCGCGTGTCGGGCCTCGAGCCGGGCCAGCACCTCGGGGCCGATCATCGTCACGTCGCCCGCTCCGCAGGTCAGCACGATGTCGCCCGGCCGGGCACGGTCGGCCAGGTGCTCCGCGACAGCGGACCATGACGGTTCGTAGACGACCTGCGCCGGCGGCAGCGGCACCGTGGCAGCCACCAGCGCGCCGGTGACACCGGGCATCGGGTCCTCGCGCGCGGCATAGACGTCCATCACGACGACCTCGTCGGCCAACCCGAGCGCGGCTCCGAACTGGTCCGCGAAATACCGCGTGCGGCTGTAGAGGTGCGGCTGGAACACGACCACGACCCGGCCGTTGCCCGCCACGTCGCGAGCGGCGGCAAGGTCAGCCGCGAGCTCGGTCGGGTGGTGGGCATAGCTGTCATAGACGCGTACGCCGTCGGCGGTTCCCTTGTGCTCGAAGCGCCGCCGGGTGCCGGTGAAGGTCTCGAGCCCCTCGCGCAGCCGCTCGAGCGGGAAGCCCAGGCCGAGCCCGGCCTCCAGCGCAGCGGCGGAGTTGAGCACGTTGTGGCGACCGGGCAGCCGCAGCCGTACGGTGCCGAGCCGACGCCCTCGTGCCACGGCCTCATAGGAGCTGGCCATGCCGCGGGTCCGGACGTTGAGCAGCCGCAGATCGGCGTCGGCACTCTCGCCGTAGGTGCGCACGTCGATGCCGCGACCCCGCGCCGCCTCCGCCAGTGTGCGCGCTCCTTCGTCGTCGGCGCACGTGACCAGGAACCCGCCCGGCCGGACGCGGTCGGCGAACTTGTCAAAGGCCGCCGCGACGGCTTCGGGGGTGCCGTAGTGGTCGAGGTGGTCGGCCTCCACGTTCGTGACGATCGCGGCCGTTGGCGCGTACAGGAGGAACGACCCGTCGCTCTCGTCGGCCTCCGCGATGAACACGTCGCCCGACCCGTTGTGGGCGTTGGCCCCTGACTCGTTGAGGTTCCCGCCGATCGCGAACGACGGGTCGGCACCGCAGTGCTGGATGGCCACGGTCAGCAGCGAGGTCGTCGTCGTCTTGCCGTGCGTGCCCGCCACCGCGACGGCCCGCCGGCCGAGCATCACCGATGCCAGCGCCCCGGCGCGGTGGATGATGCGCAGACCACGGCGGCCGGCCTCGACGAGCTCGGGATTGCTGGTCCGGATCGCGGTCGAGATCACCACCGTGTCGGCACCGGCAACGTGTTCGGCCGCGTGCCCGACATGGACCGTCGCGCCGAGCGCCCGCAGCGCCGTCAGCGTCACCGTGTCCTTCGCGTCGCTGCCCGACACCGGCAGCCCGCGGGCCAGCATGATGCGCGCGATCCCGGACATCCCGGCGCCGCCGATGCCGATGAAGTGCACGTGCCCGAGCTGCTCGGCAGGCAGCGGATCCGGGGCGGTCTCGTTCGCGGAGCTGTTCACGATGCCTTCGCTCGGTTGCGTGAGCCCGCTGCGATCGCGTCCAGCACCATGTCGACGAGCCGCTCGTCGCCGTCGCGGCGACCGAACCGGGCTGCCGCGACACCCATCGCGGTCAGCCGAGCGGGATCGCTGAGCAGTGGCACAAGGGTCCCGCGCACCCAGCGCGGTGTGCAGTCGTCGTCGTCGACCAGCAGGCCGCCGCCGGCATCGACCACCGGCCGCGCGATCAGCTCCTGCTCGCCGTTGCCGATCGGCAGCGGGACGTAGGCCGCGGGCAGGCCGACCGCGGTCATCTCGATCACCGTGTTGGCCCCGGCGCGGCACAGCGCGAGGTCGGCGGCGGCGTAGGCGAGCTCCATCCGCTCGAGATAGGGCACGACGACGTACGGCGGCGCGCCGGATCCGCCGTCCGGCACGTCGACGGTGTTGGCCGGGCCGCTGGCGTGCAGGACCTGGATGCCCGCCGCGCGCAACGCCGCTGCGGCTCCGGAGGCCGCCTCGTTCAACCGTCGCGCGCCCTGCGACCCGCCCGTCACGAGCAGGGTCGGCAGGTCGGGGTCGAGCCCGAAGGCCTCGCGCGCCTCGCCCCGACGCGCCACCCGGTCGAGGGTCGCGACGGCCTGCCTGATCGGAAGCCCGACATAGCGTCCGTGCGCGATGGCCGTGCCGGGAAATGTCGTGGCGACGTAGGGCGTGAACCGCGCGCCGAGCTTGTTCGCCATCCCCGCCCGCGGGTTCGCCTCGTGGACGACGTAGGGGATGTGCAGCCGCCGGGCGGCCAGGTAGGCCGGTCCAGCCACGAAGCCGCCGAATCCCACCAGTACGTCGGCGTGCTGGCGGCGCAGCACGTCAGCGGCCGCCCGCACCGACGCCCGGAGGCGCAGCGGCACCCGCAACAGGTCGAGCCCCGGTCGTCGCGGGATCGGGACGGGCGGGATCAGCTCGAGGTCGTAGCCGCGAGCCGGGATGATGCGGGTGTCCAGCCCGCGCTCGGTGCCGAGCGCTGTCACGGCCACGTCGGGGACCCTACGACGCAGGGCATCCGCGAACGCGAGTGCAGGTTCGATGTGGCCGGCAGACCCTCCCCCGGCAACGACGACGCGCATCCGGCTACCTCGCTGACAGACGCGAACGCAGCCGGGAGCGGCGGCCGCGTGGTCGGGCAAAGGACAGCAGCATGCCAAGACCCAACATCGTGGGTACGAGCGCCGATCCGCCGTAGGAGACGAGCGGCAACGGCACACCGGTGATGGGCAGGATGCCGAGGACGGCACCGATGTTCACCAGGGCCTGCACCAGGATCCAGGCGGTCACACCCGCGGCCGCCAGCCGGACGAACGGGTCGGTCGCCGCGACGGCGACGCGTAGCCCGCCATAGCCGATCGCGCCGAGCAGGGCCAGCACGGTGATCGTGCCGACCAGGCCGAGCTCCTCGCCGATGATCGCGAAGATGAAGTCGGTGTGGGCCTCGGGCAGGCTGCCCCACTTCTCCTTCGAGGCGCCGAGACCGACGCCCCACCAGCCGCCGGAGCCGAGCGCGAACTTCCCGTGCAGCGCCTGGAATCCACCGTTGAGCGGGTCGGCCTGGTTGGGGTGCAGCCAGTCGGTGATGCGGGAGAGTCGCTCGGCCTTCGTCTGCACCAGGACCGCGATCATGAGGCCGGTCGGCAGGCCGGCCCAGACGAACAGCCGCACCGGTGCGCCGGCCACCCACATCAAGCGAGATCACGATCGCGACGAGGATGATCGCGGTGCCCAGGTCGCCGCCGAGCAGCACGAGCCCGATCACGAACCCGGACACCGGCACGAACGGCACGAGCAGGTGCTTCCACTGGGTGAGCAGCTTCTGCTTGCGCGCCAGCAGGTCGGCGCCCCAGAGCACGATCGAGAACTTGGCGAGCTCGGAGGGCTGGAGGCGGAACGGGCCACCGAAGTCGAGCCAGTTCTTGTTGCCGTTGACCTCGGTGCCCGCGAAGACGACGAGGAAGAGCAGGGCCAGCGACACGATCAGGCCGAGGTAGGCGAACGCGCGCCAGGCCTTGACGGGCAGCCGCGACGCGATCCACATGAGCGGCAGGCCGATGACCACCCACATGACCTGTTTGTTGACGATCGCGAACGACGAGCCCATGAACGAGAAGGCGATGACGCTGGAGGCCGAGAACACCATGACGATGCCCAGGACCAGCAACAGCATCGAGGCGCCGAGCAGCAGGTAGTAAGGGGTGGCCTCGCGGTGCAGCAGGGGGACGGCAGGCTCGGTGCGCCCAGCCGACGGCACAGCTGCCGGCGTCGTGCCGGGCGTGGTGACGGCGGTCATGCGACCGGACCACCGTCCGCTCGTCGGCCGTCCAGAGACCTGGCAGCAGCGGCGAACGCGTCGCCACGCGCGGCGTAGTCGCGGAACATGTCCATCGAGGCGCAGGCAGGGGCGAGCAGCACAGTGTCACCGGGGCGAGCCAGAGCCGCGGCGGCGCGCACGACGTCGTCCATGGCTCCAGTGTCGGTGCCCGCCACGTCGACTACCGGGACATCGGGCGCGTGTCGCGCGAGAGCCTGAGCGATCAGCGCCCGGTCGGCTCCCATCAGCACGACGCCGCGCAGCCGGCCCGCGGTCTGCCGGACCAGGTCGTCGAAGGTCGCGCCCTTCGCCAGTCCCCCGGCGACCCAGACGACCGGGTCGAACGCCTGCAAGGACGCGGCTGCCGCATGCGGGTTGGTCGCCTTCGAGTCGTTCACGTAGTCGACGCCAGCGACCGTCGCGACCAGCGCGATGCGGTGCCCGCCGGGCTGGAAGCCGCGCAGCCCGTCGCGTACGGAAACGGCCGCGACGCCGTACGCGCGAGCCAATGCAGCGGCGGCGAGCGCGTTCGCCACGTTGTGCGGGGCTGCCGGCCGCACGTCGGCCACCTCGGCGAGGGGGGTGTGCTCGGCGTCGCCGTCGACCAGCCAGCCGTCCTGCACTCCGAGCTGCCCCGGCCCCGGCTCACCGAGCGTGAATCCGCCGCGGTGCCCGGTCCGGAGCGGCCGATGCGGCGAGCCTGCGAGCGGCGTCATCGTCGTCGTTGACCACGACGGTGCCCGTTGCCGCGCCAGGCGAGCGCCTTGTCGGCGGCGTAGGCCTCGAACGAGCCGTGCCAGTCGATGTGGTCGGCCGCGACGTTGAGCACGGCTGCCGCCGCGAACTCCACGGTGGAGGTCCAGTGGAGCTGAAAGCTCGAGACCTCGACCGCGACGACGTCGTAGGGCGGGTCAGCGGTGACCACTTCGACGAGCGGCCGCCCGACGTTGCCGGCTGCGACGGCCCGGACGCCGGACGCGAGCAGGATCGCCTCGAGCATCTGCACCGTTGTCGTCTTTCCGTTCGTGCCCGTGACACCGAGCCAGGCAACGTTCGGGTCGCGCAACCGCCAGGCCAGCTCGACCTCGCCCCACACCGGGATGCCCGCTGCCGCGGCGGCAACGAGCAGCGGCTGATCCGGTCGCCAGCCGGGTGAGGTGACGACGAGGTCGGTGCCGGCGGGCAGCCGTTGCGCGGCCTCTCCGAGCAGGACCGTCACCCCGGCGGCGCGCAGACCGTCCGCCTGGTCCTGCTGGAGCTCGCCGGCCCGGCCGTCGACCACGGTGACCTCGGCGCCGCGGGCCGCGAGCGCCCGGGCCGCGGCTGCGCCGGAGACCGCGACACCCGTGACGCAGACCCGCCGCCCAGCGGATCATGAAGGACGAACTGGCCGACGTCCCGGTCACGTGCCGGCTTTCGCGACCCACTCCGCGTAGAACACCCCGAGGCCCAGGGCGACGAGGAGCCCGGCGATGATCCAGAACCGGATGACGATCGTGACCTCGCCCCAGCCGACCAGCTCGAAGTGGTGCTGCAGCGGTGCCATGCGGAACACCCGTCTTCGGGTGAGCTTGAAGAACCCGACCTGCACGATGACCGACAGTGCGATGAGCACGAACAGCCCGCCGATGAGCACCAGCAGCAGCTCGGTGCGGCTCAGGATCGCGATCCCGGCGAGGGCACCACCGAGGGCCAGCGAGCCCGTGTCGCCCATGAAGATCTTGGCGGGCGACGCGTTCCACCACAGGAAGCCGAAGCAGGCGCCCATGATCGCCGCGGCGACGACAGCGAGGTCGAGCGGGTCGCGGACCTCGTAGCAGTTCGGCGGCGCGCCGACGCGAGCGCAGTTCTCGCCGAACTGCCAGATGCCGATGAGCACGTACGAGCCGAAGACCATCACCGACGTGCCGGTGGCCAGCCCGTCGAGGCCGTCGGTCAGGTTCACGCCGTTCGACGTTCCGGCGATCATGACGAACGCCCAGACGACGAAGCCCACGGCGCCGAGCTCGACGGTCGTGTCGCGGATGAACGACACGGCGGTCGAGGCGGGGTGATAGCCCTGCCCGTCGGGGAAGTGCAGCGCGAGGATCGCGAACGCCACCCCGAACACCAGCTGGCCGCCGATCTTGGCCGACGCCCGCAGCCCGAGGCTCCGCTGCTTGGCGACCTTGATGTAGTCGTCGATGAACCCGACCAGACCGAGCCCGGACATGAGCAGCAGCACGAGCAGGCCGGACACGGTCAGCTCGCGCCACGTCACGATGTGCGCGCCGAAATAGCCGAGCAGCGTGCCGATGATGAGCACGGCGCCGCCCATTGTCGGCGTGCCGCGCTTGGTGTGGTGCGACGTGGGACCGTCGTCGCGGATCAGCTGGCCATAGCCGCGGCGGACCAGCACGCGGATGGCCAACGGGGTGCCGAACAGGGCGAAGATCAGGCCGATCGACGACGCGAGCAGGATCTGCCTCATGGGGCGATCCCCTGGGCGAGCTCATGGCCGACACGGTCGGCGTCGTCGGCGACCGCGTCTCCGAGCCAGCGCAGCCCGGCGTCCCGGCTGGACTTGAACAGCACCACGTCTCCCGCGCGCAACGCACCGCGCAGCAAGGAGAGAGCGGCCTCACTGTCCGGCACGACCACCGAGTCCTCTCCCTCACGGGCACCGTCGGCGACGGCACCAGCATGGATGCCACGCGCGCCTGCCCCGACGACGACGAGCCGGTCGACACCCAGCCTCCGGGTCAGTCTGCCGATCTTGGCGTGCTCAGCGTCGGACGCCGCGCCGAGCTCGAGCATCTCGCCGAGCACGGCCCAGGTGCGGCCGTCGCCGTTCCGCACCATCGAGACGAGTGCAGCCAGGCCAGCGCCCATCGAATCGGGGTTGGCGTTGTAGGCGTCGTTGACGACCGTCACGCCGTCGGGGCGCCGGGTCACCTGCATCCGCCAGCGGCTGCGCGACTCGGCCGCGCTCAGCCCCGCGGCGACCCTGTCCAGCGACATCCCGAGGCTGAGCGCGACAGCGGCTGCGCCGAGAGCGTTCGAGACCTGGTGCCTGCCGTGCACGCGGAGACTGACGGGAGCAGTGTCCGGCGACGCCTCCGTTGCGAGCAGGAAGCCGGCCCGGCCTTCGTCGTCGAGCGACACGTCGACGGCACGCACGCCAGCACCGGTCGACTCTCCGAAGGTGACTGACGCGGGCAGTCGTGACCGCGGCCATCGCGGCAACGAGCTCGTCGTCGGCGTTGAGCACCGCGACACCGCCGGCCGCGGCAGACGGCAGCGCCTGCACGAGCTCGCTCTTCGCGCGAGCGATGCCCTCCTTGCCGCCGAACGGGCCGATGTGCGCGGCGCCCACGTTGAGCACGAGGCCGACCCGCGGCGGCGCGACCCCGGTCAGGTAGGTGATGTCGCCGACCATGCGGGCGCCCATCTCGAGGACGAGGTGCCGGGTCGACTCGTCGGCAACGAGGGCGGTGAGCGGCACGCCCAGCTCGTTGTTGAGGTTCTGCTCGGTGGCGACGACGGGCCCGAGCTCGCGCAACGTCTGGGCGAGCAGGTCCTTGGTCCCGGTCTTGCCGGACGAGCCGGTCAGCGCCACGACCTGCAGCCCGCCGTCGAGCACCAGCCGGTCCACGACGGCCCGGGCGAGCTGACCCAGCGCTGCCACGACGTCGTGGACCACGACGTGGGGTCCCTCGACCTCGCGGGTGACGAGGCTGGCCGCAGCACCCGCCGCCAGCGCGGCGCCGACGAAGTCGTGGCCGTCGACGTGCTCGCCGACGGCAGCGACGAACAACCCGCCGGGCGGCATCTGCCGCGAGTCGACGCTGGCCGGCGCGGTCACGACGACGTCGGCGGCCGCGGCCACCGGCAGAGCCGCCGACAGTGCCGCCGACAGTGCCGCCGACAGTGCCGCCGACAGTGCCGCCGACCAGCTCGGCGATCTCGGCGAGGGTCAGCGCGATCATGTCGCGCCCGACATGATCGCCTCGCGCAGCACGACGCGGTCGTCGAACGGGTGGATCACTCCGGAGATCTCCTGGCCCTGCTCGTGACCCTTGCCCGCGACCACCACGACGTCGCCTGGGCGCGCGCCACGCACGGCCGCCGCGATGGCGGCCCGCCGATCGGGCTCCGTCTCGACGCTTGCTCCGGGCACGCTCTCGGCGCCCTCGCGCATCGCCGCAAGGATCGCGAGCGGATCCTCGGAGCGCGGGTTGTCGCTGGTGAGCACGACGACGTCGGCGTCCCTGGCGGCTATCGCACCCATGATCGACCGCTTGTAGGGGTCACGGTCGCCGCCGGCGCCGACCACGACGGTCAGCCGGCCTCCTGGCTCGAGCAACCCGCGGGCAGTGACGAGCAGCCGCTCCAGCGAGTCAGGGCTGTGGGCATAGTCGACGAGCGCGAGGAACCGGCCGTCCGTCTCGACCCGCTCCATGCGGCCGGGCACGCCGGCGCAGGCCTGCACTCCGGCGGCGGCAGCGACGAGGTCGACGCCGGCAGCAGCGAGCGCGACGACAGCGAGAGCGGCGTTGTCGACGTTGAAAACCCCTGCCAGCTGGGTGCCTCCAGCGACGCTGACACCGTCGGGGCCGAGCAGGGTGAAGGTGCTGCCCGCGCCGGAGGTCACGAGGTCTTCGACGCGCCAGTCGCCGTCCACGTTGCCCGCCGGGGACACGGTCACCACGGTCAGCCCTGCGTCGGCAGCGAGGCGCGCGAGGCGGGCGCCGTACGCATCGTCTGTGTCGACCACGGCGATGCGCGCCCGCTCGGGCGTGAACAACGACGCCTTGGCCTGGAAGTAGGACTCGAGGTCGGGGTGGAAGTCGAGGTGATCCTGGGACAGGTTGGTGAACACAGCCACGTCGAACGTCGTGCCGTCGACGCGCCCCAGCGCCAGCGCGTGGCTGGACACCTCCATGGCGACGGCCTCGACCCCGCGTTCGCGCATCACGGCGAACAGCGCCTGCAGGTCTGTCGACTCGGGTGTGGTGCGCACACTCGGCACGGTCTCGTCACCGATGCGGGTCTCGATCGTGCCGATCAACCCGGTCGCGCGGCCGGCGGCCCGCCAGCCGGCTTCGAGCAGGTAGGCCGTCGTCGTCTTGCCGTTGGTGCCGGTCACGCCGATGGTCGTCAGCGCTCGGGCGGGCTCGCCGTAGATCCACGCGGCCAGCGGTCCGAGCACGCGGCGGGGGTCGTCGACGACGTACGTCGCCAGGCCCGCCGCGCGTGCCGCGTCGCCCCCGGTCTCGTCGGTGACGCAGGCGACCGCCCCGCCGTCGCGCGCAACCGTCGCGAAGCGCGCCCCGTGGGTGTGCGCACCTGGCACTGCCGCGTAGACGTCGCCGGGCAGGACCGCCCGCGAGTCGAGGCTCACTCCGGTGATCAACTCACCGGACGGTTGGGCCGATCGGGGACCTGCGGCGCCCAGCGCAGCGAGTTTCGCGGAAAGCTCGGCAAACGAGTGTGCGACGGGTCTCCGGGGCCGCAGCGAGGGCGGTCCGGAGGGATCTGGCACGGCAAGGAGGTTACCTGCCGTGCCAGGTGAGCTTGAGCCTGCCGGGCTTGGTCCCGGTCGGCGGGATGCGCAGCGCCTCGAGGGCGAAGGACATGACGTCCTTGAACACCGGACCCGCGTTGACACCGCCGCCGATGGCTGAGCGAGGCTTCTGCAGCGTGACCGCGACGACCAGGCCGGGCTTGTCGACCGGCGCCATCCCGATGAACGACATCGTGTAGCCGCGGTAGCAGGCGCACGATTCGTCGTAGCGCTGAGCGGTGCCGGTCTTGCCGCCGACGCGGTAGCCAGGAACGGCTGCGAGCGGTGCGGTGCCGCCCGGCTCCACCACTGCCTCGAGCATCGAGCGGATCGTGCGTGCCGTCGTGGGGCTGACGACCCGGCGCGACGTGGACGCCGGCGTGGCGGCGATCGTGCCGCCGGCGCCGGTCGTGCCGGCGATCAGCCGCGGGGCGACCCGCACGCCGTCGTTCGCGATCGTCGCGAAGACCGAGGCCATCTGCACCGTGTTGACGGAGTAGCCCTGACCGAACGCCATGGTGTAGCCGCTCGTCGCCGACCACTGGTTCGTGGGCAGCAGCACGCCGTCGGACTCGCCCGGCAGGTTGAGACCGGTGGGCTGGCCGATGCCGTACTTGCGCAGGTACGGAGCGAGCCGCTTCAGGTTCCCCATCCGCTCGGCGGCCTTGATCGTGCCGATGTTGCTGGACTTGGCGATGGTGCCCGCATAGGTCAGCTTCTCGGTGCCGTGGTTCTCGAAGTCCTTGAAGCACTTGCCGGCGCGGCACAGGCGGTTGGGCACAACGATGTGCGTCTCCGGGGTGATCAGGCCCTGGTCGAGAAGCGCAGACGCCGTGATCACCTTGCCGGTGCTGCCCGGCTCGTAGGGCTCGGCGAGCGCGCGGTTGCCGCGGTCGGGCCCGGGTGCGCTGCCGGGATCGTTCGAGTCGAACGTCGGCGCCGTCGCCATCGCCAGCAGGTCGCCGGTGTGCGGGTCCATCACGATGACCGTGCCGCTCTGCGAGCCCGTCGTCTTGACCGCCTTGGCGATCGCCTTCTGCGCCACCCACTGGATGTCCCGGTCGATGGTCAGAGCCACGTCCTTGCCGGGCACGGCGTCGTGCTCGGAGTCGACACCGCTCGGGATGCGGCGCCCGCCGGCGGACATCTCGTAGGTCGCCTTGCCGTTGCGGCCGGCCAGTGTCTTGTCCAGGTCGTACTCCAGCCCGCCGGCGCCCTTGCCCTCGGCGTTCACGAAGCCGACGATGTTCGCCCCGGTCTCCCCGCCCGGATAGATGCGCTTGCTGGTGGCCTCGCCGAAGATGCCCGGCAGGCCGGTCGTGTTGGGCAGGTTGAGGTCGCGGATCTTGTGCCACAGCTCGGGGGTCACCGTCTTGGCGACGTACACGAACCGCTTGGTGCCGGACAGCGTGGCCGTCAGGGTGGCGACATCGACGCCGAGCACCGGAGCCAGCACCTGCGCCTCGGCCAGCGGGTCGCTGACCAGCGTCTGGTCCGCGGTGATGTTGACGGCGGCGACGGTCGTGGCGAGCGCGACGCCGTTGCGGTCGGTGATCGTGCCCCGGACGGCGGGCAGCACGGCGGTGCGCAGTCGCCCGGCCTCGGCCTCGGAGGCGTAGGTCGTCGCGTCGAGGCCCTGCAGCTGCACCAGTCGCCCGGCGAACAGCGACAGCACGACAGCGAGCAGCAGTACGGCGCCGCGCAGGCGGCGGTGGCTGTCGGCCAGGCGCAGCTGGGGCCGGAGGCGAGCTGGTCGCCGGCCGGCAGGACGAGGGCTCGGCGTGCGACGCGACGGAGAGGCGCGCGACGCCGTACGACGGGGTGTGGAGGCGCGCGCTCGTTCGGGAGTGCGGCGCTGCGCGGGCCGCCCCGCGACACCGGCCGCCCGCGGGGCGCGCCGCGGTGCGGGGCGGCGGGGTGGCGGGCTCGCGGGCATCAGCCGTCACTCCCCGGGGTCGGCGTCGGCGTGGGCTTCGCGTTGCCATGCTTTGCGGGCTTGTCCGGGTTGCCTGAGGCATCGGTGCCGGCGCTCGTCGACGCCGACGGGCTGGACGACGGCGAGGGGCTCGCCACCGGTGGCGGCGGTGGTGCGACGCCGGCCTTGGGCTTGCCCAGGATGCGACCGTCAGACAGTCGGATGAACGCGGGGTTCTCGCTGCGCACCATGCCGAGCTGCTGCGCCCGGTCGGAGAGCCGCCGGGGCGAGGCCTCCAGCGCGAGTCGCTGCTCGAGGGCCTGCTGCTCGTTCGCGAGCAGCGCCGAGTGCGTCTGCAGGTCGTGCAGCCGGAACGAGTCTTCGGCGAGCGCGGTGTGCAGGAACAGCAACCCGCCGAGACCGGCGACCAGCAGCGCCGCCACCAGCACCACGAACGGCGCCCGGGGAGCCGCGGACGCGGTGGCCGGGACGAGCGCGAGGCTCGGCGGCTTCGGTCGTGGCTGCCCGGCCGGACGGGCGGTCTTCGAGGCCGGTGAGACGCGTGAGGCACTGGCGGCCGACGAGGCGCTCATCCGGGGTCCCCGCAAAGGTCGGGGTCCCCGCGGGATCGTGAGCGCAGCGAGCGATCTCGTGGGGTGCGAAGCGTGAGCGCAGCGAGCGGTTTCGTGGGGTGGTCATGCTGCGTCTCTGAGTCGTTCGGCGGCGCGCAGCTTCGCTGAGGCGGCGCGCGGGTTGGCGGCAAGCTCGGCCTCGCTCGGCACCTCGGCGCCGCGGGTGAGCAGTCGCAGGGTGGGCAGTTGCGCCTCGGGGACGACCGGCAGGTCTGGCGGGGCAGAGCTCGTCGCACCAGAGACGAACAGCCGCTTGGTGAACCGGTCCTCGAGCGAGTGATAGGACAGCACCGCGATGCGCCCGCCCACTGCGAGAGCCGCCACGGCGTCGGGCAGTGCGCGTTCGAGCGAGGCGAGCTCGCCGTTCACCTCGATGCGCAGCGCCTGGAACGTGCGCTTGGCAGGGTGGCCGCCCTTGCGCCGGGTGGCGGCAGGGATCGAGGACCGCACCAGCTCGGCCAGCCGGGCGGTGCCGGTGAACGGTTCGGTCGCGCGTTCGCGCACGATGGCGTCGGCCACGCGTCGCGCGAAGCGCTCCTCTCCGTATCTATGCAGTACGCGCGCCAGGTCGCTCGCGCCGTAGGTGTTGACGATGTCGGCTGCGGTGACTCCGCGGCTCTGGTCCATCCGCATGTCCAGCGGGGCGTCCTGCGCGTAGGCGAAGCCGCGCTCGCGGTCGTCGAGCTGGAGTGACGAGACGCCGAGGTCGAACAAGACCCCCTGCACCCGGTCGTGGCCGAGGTCGGACAGCACCTGGGCGAGCTCGTCATAGACCGCGTGCACCAGCGTCGCCCGGGGACCGAACGGCGCGAGCCGCTGGGTCGCGAGAGTGAGCGCCTGCTGGTCTCGATCCAGACCGACGAGCTGCAAGGTGTCGAAGCGGGCCAGCAGCGCCTCGCTGTGTCCACCGAGCCCGACGGTCGCATCGACGACGACGGCGCCGTTGCGCTCGAGAGCCGGAGCAAGCAGAGCGACGACCCGGTCGAGCAGCACCGGGATGTGCGCCGAGGACGAGCCGGACGCCTCGGTGCTCATCTGCCCGGCCAGCCGGCCGTCAGGAAGAGCAGCAGCACGGCGAACAGCCCCATCGAGCCGAGGGCTCCGACGAGCAGGAACGCAGACGTGCGCGTCTCGTCTGCCAGCGCCGAGCGCTCGCTGTCGCGCGCAGACGTCCCGTTCATCTCGACCCCTCTTCGTGCTCGGCTGTGCGTGCGACGCAATTCGTGCGTGAAGCCGAGCCGTGCCCGCCACCAGTCGCGGTCCGGTGCTGTCGTGCGGGTTGTGCCTTCGTGCCGTTGCCGTCGTGCCGCCAGGTCTCCAACCGCTCCAGCGCAGCTGCTCTGGCGCCGGGGAAGGGGCGTCAGAACGCGCGAGCGGGTGGAGACCTCGTGGCACGACGGGTGTCGTCCCAGATCAGAAGCAGCCCCGGCAGCACCTCCTCGGCCTGCTCGGCGAACGCGGTCTCGTTCGCCGCGAGGTAGGTGTCCCAGGCCTGGGCGTCCCAGACCTCGAGGCGGGCGCCGGCCCCGATGACGACGCAGTCCTTGGTCAGCCCTGCGTAGTCACGCAGCGGCTGGGGCACGGTCACGCGGCCCTGCTTGTCCGGGGTCTCCTGCGAGGCGCCGGAGAGGAACACGCGGGTGTAGTCGCGGGCCACCTTGCTGGTGACCGGGGCACCGCGCATCTGGTCGTAGAGCCGGGCGAACTCCGCGGCGGGGAAGACGTAGAGGCAGCGTTCCTGTCCCCGGGTGATCACGAGGCCCGCAGCCAGGTCGTCGCGGAAACGTGCTGGAAGAAAGAGGCGGCCCTTGTCGTCGAGCCTTGGCTGGTGGGTGCCCAGAAAGAGAGCAGGGAGTGCAGCGAACGGGTTCGGCGCGGCCGGGGCAGCAACAGCTGGGCCAGGTCCTGCGGCTCCGCCGGACGTTGTGCCAGCTGGGGTGCCCTCTGCACCGGCAGCTCCACCGTCGGCAGGGCCGCCCGCGGCACCGGTTGCTCCACCGTCGGCAGGGCCGCCCGCGGCACCGGCAGCTCCGCCATCTGCTGAGTCACCACCTTGCGCCACATCGACCCACCTCCCCTGGCATTCCGGACCTTCTGTCCCCCACAGCGCGCCACTCTACCCCACTTCCCTCCACGGTCAACCAGATTCACCCAACTGGCCCCCCCGCGCCGCCCCTCCACCCCCTTTGTGGACCCCGACACACCGGCCCGTCGGCGTGTCTGGTGCGCAAGAGTCCACAAATGAGCTGGATCCGGGAGCGTGCACCGCTTCCTGCCCCGCCATGGGGGTGTTTGGATGACGCCCGTGACCGAGCAATCACCCGGCGGGACCTCGTCGCCCCCGAGACCGGCCCGGCGACCGCGCCGTGGTGGAGGCGTCGACGTCGTCGCGCGGGTCGTGCTGGTCCTGGTGCTGCTCGGTATCGCCGCCCAGGGCCTGTCCGGCCGGCGTCACCTCGACTGGACCGCGATCTCCGACAACCCGGGATCCACCTGGATCGGCCTGGTGCTGATCGGCGCGGCCGCGTTCGTCGCCGTCAGCGGCCTTCGCGCGCTGCGCAAGATGATGCGCATGCTGCGCGACGACGCTGACGACGACGCGCCGACCCTCCTCGGCACCCGCGCCCCCTGGTATGCCTATCTGGTCAGCGGCACCCTCATCGCCGTGGTGATCCTGCTCATCTATCTGCTGCTCAGATCGGCTGTCGATCAGCCGTTGAAGTTCCGCAACCAGGGGCAGGTCGACACGACGGGGCTGCGGAATCGTAAGCCGGGTGACGAGTCGTCGATCGACCCGTGGCTGGTTCTCATCGCGGTGCTCGCCGGCGTCGGACTGGCGTTCGCCGCGTTCCGGCGCCGCGTCGGCCTCGACGAGGACACGTTCGACGTCGAGGAGGAACCGACCGAGGACGAGGCGCTGGCCGGTGCCGTCGCTGCGGCGGAGGTGGAGCTCGACTCGCACGGCGATGACATCCGTGCTGCGATCATCGCCGCCTACACGGCGATGGAGCGCGAACTCGTGGCCAGCGGCACCACCCGGTACGCCTCGGACACACCCACCGACTTCCTGTTGCGCGCCATGTCTTCCTCGCGCGTGTCGCCCGGCTCGGCGACGCGGTTGACCGAACTGTTCCGCGAGGCGCGGTTCAGCACGCATCCCATGCCCGAGAGCTCGCGAGCAGACGCCGCGCGGGCGCTTGCCCGGGTGGCCGACGATCTGGCGGCTCGGCGTGGTTGAGCTGCGCCGGGTCTGGCACCGCGACCCCGCCGAGATCGGCTACCTCGACGAGGACGACCTCCGCGCCATCGAACGGGCCCGTCGTGGCGCGGGCATCCTCACCGTGGTGTCCGGCATCGCCGTGATCACTGCGTACGCCGTGGCGGGCTTCGCCGGGTTGGTGGTGGTGTTGAGCGCGTTGGCTGTCCTCGGCCTGCTGTTGCTGGCTCTCGGGGTGCCGACGGCGCCTGCCCGACCCCGTCGGCGCCGCCGTCGCAGACAGCCGAACGACGCGCCCTACCCGACCTTCCAACAGGTCAGCGAGCAGCTGTCCTGGGCGGAGGTCTCGCCGCGGCACTACGACATGGTGACCCGGCCGCTTCTGGTGCGACTGATGGCGTCGCGGCTGTCCGAGCGACACGGCGTCGACCTGCACCGCGACCTGGAGCAGGCCCGCGCGATCGTCGGAGACGACCTGTGGTGGTGGCTGGACCCGACGCGCCCGGTCGAGGGCTCGAGCCAGCCCCCCGGGGTCGACGTGCGCACACTGACCCGACTCGTCGAGCGACTGGAGACCCTATGACCACGACGCCCACCCAGACCGCCGAGCTCGCCGGCCGCGTGCTCGACGAGATCGAGAAGGTGGTCGTCGGCCGTCGGCGGCCACTCGAGCTCGTGCTGCTGGGCATCCTCGGGCGCGGGCACGTACTGCTGGAAGACGTGCCGGGACTGGGCAAGACGATGATGGCGCGGTGCTTCTCCGAGGCTCTCGGGCTCTCCTTCAACCGCGTGCAGTTCACCCCCGACCTGCTGCCGGCCGACCTCACCGGCGTGTCGGTCTTCGACCAGCGCAGCAACGCGTTCGCCTACCACCCGGGCCCGGTGTTCACCCAGCTCCTGCTCGCCGACGAGATCAACCGGACACCCCCGAAGACCCAGGCGGCGCTGCTCGAGGCGATGGCCGAGGAACAGGTGTCGGCCGACGGCGAGACGCGGCCGCTGCCCCAGCCGTTCATCGTGCTGGCGACCGACAACCCGATCGAGTACGAGGGCACCTACGCGTTGCCCGAGGCACAGCTCGACCGCTTCCTGCTGCGGGTGCGGCTGGGCTATCTCAGCGACGACGACGAGCAGGAGCTGCTGACCCGACGGCTGCGTCGCGGCTCTGCCCACCCCAAGGTCGACGAGATCCTCGACGCCGACACCGTCCTCGCCATGCGCGAGAGTCTCGAGCAGGTGGAGGTCGAGCCCGTGGTGCTGCGCTACATCGTCGGCCTGGTCGCCGCCAGCCGCGCGCACGCCCAGGTCACCGTCGGCGCGAGCCCGCGTGGCGGCCTGGCACTGGTCGCCCTGGCGCGTGGTCAGGCGGTGCTCGAGGGTCGCAGCTATGTCACGCCCGAGGACGTCAAGTCGGTGGCCGTGCCCGCGCTGGCCCACCGGCTGAGCCTGCGACCCGAGCTCTGGGTGCGCCGGGTGACCGGCGACGACATCGTCACCGAGCTGCTCTCCACGGTGCCGTCACCGCGATGACGCCCTGCGAGCCGGCATGACCGAGCTGACCTGGCACACCTATGCCATCAAGTTCTCGCCGACGCCGCGGTTGCGCCGCCTCGCGCTGCTGGCCGCGATGGCGGTGGCTGCCGCCGTCATCAGCGGTCGCGGCGAGCTGGCGGCGGTGGCCGCTGCGCCGCTCGTCCTGCTGACCCTGCACCCCCGATCGGCGCTCCCCCGCCGAGCCCGCGTCGGCGTACAGCTCAACCCCACCCGCTGCCTCGAGGACGACGAGCTGACCGTGTCGCTGGTCGTGAACGTGCCCGGGGCCGAACGCGTGGAGGCGAGGTTGATCCTGCCGACCGCCATGGACCTCCTGCTGGCGGAGGACTCGCATGTGGTGGACGCGGGATGGGGCCTGGAGTGGACCGTGACGCCGCACCGCTGGGGTCGTCATGATCTCGGCCCGGTGCGGCTGCGTGTGCTCACGGCCTTCGGGCTCTACTCGACGACCTTCGACGTGCCGCTGGAGCGGGTCACGGTCTATCCCGGCGGCGGTACGGTCGCGAGCACCCACGCGCCGCGCGAGCTGCCGGCTCGCCTCGGTGAGCACCCGAGCCGGGCCCTTGGTTCCGGCGTCGAGTTCGGCGGGGTGCGGCCGTTCGCCGCCGGCGACCGCCGACGCGACGTCGACTGGCGCACCTCGGCCAAGCACCAGAAGCTGTTCGTACGGCAGTACGCGGACGAGCGAACGGTCGACCTGGCTCTGCTGCTCGACGTCGGCGCAGACGCGGGCGAGCCGGGCCACTCGTCGCTCGACCTGACCGTGCGTGCGGCCACGGGCCTGGCCTACAGCTATCTCCGGCTCCACGACCGGGTCGGAGTCGTGACGATCGGCGGCTGGACCCGATGGCTGACCCCCGACTCGAGCGTCCGGCAGCTGCATCGCATCGCCGAGCTGGTGATGGACGTCAGGGGCGACGACATGACGATCGACACCGGCCTGACCCGCGTGCCGCGGGCCGTGCTGAAGCCCGGCACCTTCGTCGTCGTGCTGTCCCCCATGCTCGACCGCCGCGCACTGGAGGCGGTCGTGGATCTGCACGCCCGCGGGCTCGGCATGCTGGTCGTCGACGTGCTGATCTCGGAACCAGACGTGGGCAACCAGGCCGGCCTGACCGATCTGGCCCTGCGGCTGTGGCGGCTGGAGCGCGAGGCGGTGCGCGTCGAGCTGTCCGGACTGGGCGTCCCGCTCATCCACTGGGACGGCGTCGGCGACCTCAGCGCTCCGCTGCTGCACGCGATGCGCGCCGTCCCACCCGGCGTGCGCGCATGAGCGGCCCCACAGTGGGCGCGACTCCGGGCGGCCTACATCGACCCCCGTGGCTCGGGTCTGCGGCCAGCCACGCCCTGGTTCTGGTGAGCGGCTTGGGAGCCTGCGCCCTGTCGCTGCCCGAGGCGCGCCGGCCGGCTCTGGTGCTCGCCTTGCTCGGGGCCTGTGCCGTGGTCGTGGCGCTGGTCACCGGCTGGCGCATCGCGGGGTCGGTGGCCGTGCTGCTCGTCGGAGCGACCCCGCTGATGGCCGGTGCCCTCGATGACGACGCGGCGTCGACCGGCCGGCTGGTCGTCGCCACCCTGCTGGTGCTGGCGCTTGATCGTCGGGCTCGACGGGGTCGAGCGCCGCGATCGATCGGGTCCCGAGCCGGTCGCCGTGCAGGTGACCACGCTCACCCGTCGGTGGGCTGGACCGCTGGCGGCGATCGCCTCGTGCGCGCTGCTCGGCGCGGCCTCGACCGCAACTGTCTCGCCGTCCGTGGCGTTCGTCCTGCTCGGGGTGCTGGCGGGCGTCGGCGCCGTGCTCGCAGCCACCCGGATGCACTAACGGCCGTCCCGGTCGACCTGGGACGGGAACCCGTCGTTCTCCCAGGCAACGGCCCTGACGAGGACGTATCGTATTCATTCTGTGACCCCGGATGTCTGGAAAGTTATGCAGGCGAGCACCAACGATCCATCGCACCTGACAGACTCCCGCTGATGAGCGGCTTCCTGTCACCCGGGGGGTCGGTGCCGTGGCCGAGGAGGGCCCCTTGACCGTGAGCGAGACCACCGACGGCCGCGCCGACAAGGCCGACCTCGCCTCGTTGGCCGACACGACGACCCGCATCAGGCGGGCCGTCGAGAGCGTCATCGAGGGCAAGCGCGACGTCGTCCGCCTGGCCATCACCGTCATGCTCGCCGAGGGCCACCTGCTCATCGAGGACGTGCCTGGCGTGGGCAAGACGATGCTCGCCAAGGCGCTCGCGCGGTCGGTCGACTGCTCGGTGCGCCGCGTGCAGTTCACGCCGGACCTGCTGCCGAGCGACATCACCGGCGTGTCGATCTACAACCAGGAGCGACGCGAGTTCGAGTTCAAGCCGGGCGCCATCTTCGCCAACATCGTGGTCGGCGACGAGATCAACCGAGCCTCCCCGAAGACGCAGTCGGCGCTGCTCGAGTGCATGGAGGAGCACCAGGTCACCGTCGACGGTGTGACCTACGAGCTCGGCGTTCCGTTCATGGTGATCGCGACGCAGAACCCGATCGAGATGGAGGGCACCTACCCTCTGCCCGAGGCTCAACGCGACCGGTTCACCGCCCGGCTGTCGATGGGCTATCCGAGCAACGAGGCCGAGCTGGCGATGCTCGACCACCACGGCCGCAGCTCACCCCTCGACGACATGGAGGCCGTGTCCGACGCCACCGAGATCGCGAAGCTCATCGACGTCGTCCGGACGATCCACGTGAGTGACCAGGTGAGCCGCTATGCCGTCGACCTCACCAACGCGACCCGCAACTCCAGCGAGCTGCGTCTCGGCGCCTCCCCCCGAGCGACCTTGCACCTGATCCGTGCCGCACGGGCAGCCGCCGCTCTCGACGACCGCGACTACGTGCTGCCCGACGACCTGCAGGACCTTGCCGTGCCGGTGCTTGCCCACCGGCTGCTCCCGACCGCCGAGTCGCAGATCGGGCGACGTACGACCGGGGACATCGTCGCCGACATCGTGGCCCGGGTGCCGGTGCCCGAGGACACGCGCGGCCGGAGAAGCGCGGTCTAGTGCGCGACGCGCTGCGCGGCCTGACCACGCGAGGACGGTCGTTCCTCGCCGCGGGAGTGTCGGTGTTCGTCGCAGCCGTCTCGCTCGACACACCGGACCTGCTGCGCATCGCGGTCCTGCTCATGGCGTTGCCGTTGGTGAGCGCCTGGGTCGTCGCGCGCACCCGTTATCGCTTGTCGTCCTCACGCAATCTCAGCTCGGCCCGCACCCCCGCCGGCCAGGAGAGCGCGGTGACGTTGCGCCTCGACAACATCTCGCGGCTGGCCACCGGTCTGCTTCTCGTCGAGGACCGGGTCCCCTACGTGCTCGGGTCCCGCCCGCGTTTCGTGCTCGACCGCATCGAGCCGCGCGGTCACAGCGAAGTGACCTACCTCGTGCGCTCCGACGTGCGCGGTCGCTATCAGCTCGGACCGCTCGCGATCCGCCTCACCGACCCGTTCGGCATGGTCGAGCTGCAGCGGTCGTTCTCGGCCAGGGACACCCTCGTGGTCACGCCTGTCGTCCACACATTGCCGCCGGCGCGCCTCGCGGGTGAGTGGACAGGCAGCGGTGAGAGCCGCGCCCGCTCCGTCGCCAGTGCAGGAGAAGACGACGCGGCGACTCGTGAATATCACCAGGGCGACGACCTCAGGCGAGTGCACTGGCGGTCCACCGCCCGGCGAGGGCAGCTCATGGTGCGTCGCGAGGAACAGCCGTGGCAGAGCCGGTGCACGATCCTGCTCGACACGCGGGCCGTCGGGCACCGGGGTGAAGGGCCGGCGTCGTCGTTCGAGTGGGCGGTCTCGGCGGCCGCGTCGATCGGCGTGCACCTCGTGCGCTCGGGCTATCACGTGCGCCTGCTGACCGACACCGGCGGCAATGTGTCCAGCGGCGGGCACGAGATCAGCGATGTGGGCAACGACTTCGAGGGTTCCCTGCTTGACGCACTCGCCGTGGTCGAGACGTCCGCGAACACCTCGTGCCAGGACGCCGCGACGGCGCTGCGGCGCACCGGTGGTGACGGGCTGCTCGTCGTGGTCCTCGGGTCGATGGATGCCGAGGAGGTGCGGTTGTTCACGCGACTGCGGCAGGGCTCGACAGTGGCGGTTGCCGTGCTTCTCGACACTGCGACGTGGGCGGCCAGCGCGCCGGTGCGGCGGGCCGGCTATGACTACGACGGCGCTGTCGATCTGCTGCGAGCGTCGGGCTGGCGAGTGGTCAAGGCCCACGCGGGTGAGACGATCGCGGACGTCTGGCCGGAGGCCGGGCGGCGCCAGCACGACGCAGAGCTGACCGGCACGGCTCCGAGGACCACGCGATGACCGTCACCGACGAGCGACGCGCGACGCGGCCCCCACAGAGGCCGCCGCACACCGGTGATCGCTCGCAGCCCCCGCCGCGCCGCCCCAGCTCGATGAGCTCGGCCTACAACTCCTACCGCCTGCCGGTGAGCGCGGCGGTCGCCACGATCCTGTCGTCACTCTGCCTCGGTGGCACGTTCCTCACGGGCAGCTGGTTCCTCCCGGCGACGTTCGCCGTGCTGTTCGTCGTCGGCGCCGCCGAGCTGGCCCGGCGCACGGCGGCGCCGCGTTCCCTCGTGCCCGTGGCGGGACTGGCCGCGCTGCTCGTCTACCTCGTACTGCGCTATGCCCACGCCGAGGCCTATTTCTGGGTGATCCCCAACCGCGCGGCGCTGGAGCAGATGCGGGAACTGGCCGACGCCGGGCAGACCGACATCAGCCGCTATGCCGCACCCATCGCGGTGTCCCCCGGCATCGAGTTCCTCGTGGTCGCGGGGGTCGGCCTCGTCGCGCTCGCCGTCGACACGCTCGCGGTGACCATGCGTCGGGCGGCACTTGCCGGTCTGCCTCTGCTCGCGCTGTACACCGTGCCGACCACCGTGGCGCCCGACGGTGTCGGCTGGGTCGCCTTCGCACTCGGCGGCATCGGCTATCTCACGCTGCTGCTCGCCGAGGCCCGCGAACGAGTCAGCCGGTGGGGCCGGCCGATGCGCTACACGGCGCCGCGGCCGAACTACCGGCCCGAGGTCGAGACCGCGCCGCTGGCGCAGGTGGGTCGGCGGGTCGGAGCCGCAGCGCTGGGCCTCGCGCTGATAGTCCCTGCCCTGCTGCCCGACATCAACGGAGCGACGTTCGGCTTCAACGGTCAGGGCTTCGGTCGCGGCCACGGCGGCGGCAAGTCGGTCCAGGTCCTCAACCCGATCATCAAGCTGGGCCAGAACCTGCGGCAGGGCGCGAACCGGCCGGTGATCCGCTACAAGGGCAAGGCGACGTACATACGCCTGACCGCGCTGGACACGTTCAGCGGCGACTCGTGGTCGCCGGGCAGCTTCAAGGTCTCCAACAAGAGGAACGACGTCACGGCCGGGTTCATCGCGCCACCCGGTCTCGCCCCACGCGTCAAGCGAACCGTGCAGAAGTACTCGTTCCAGGTGTTCGACCTCCAGACCACGTGGCTCCCGCTGCCCTATCCGGCGCTGCTGGTCAGTGACATCGACGGTCGCTGGGTCTACGACGAGGCCAGCTTCAACGTCATACCGACCAACGGGACACCTGACAACTTCAGCTACAAGGCGCAGGCGCTGTCGGTCCAGCCCACCGCCGAAGACCTGCGCCTGGCCGGCCCAGCGCCGGTGTCGTTCGGAAAGCTGACGCAGCTGCCCAGGCACATGCCCGCCATCGTCGACCGGACCGCGAAGGCGTGGACGAAGGGCACGACCACACCGTTCGACGCCGCCGTCGCGATCCAGAACAAGCTCCGCAACGGGGACTTCATCTACACCACTGAGGTCCAGGACACGCTCGGTGACTCCACCGGCGTCGAGTCGATCGCAGCGTTCCTCCGGCTGCGCGCGGGCTACTGCGTCCACTTCGCGTCGACGATGGCAGTCCTCGCCCGCGATCTCGGCATCCCCGCCCGGGTGGCGGTGGGCTTCACCGCCGGCGAGAAGCAGGCGGACGGGTCTCACATCGTCAAGTCCCACGACGCGCACGCATGGCCGGAGCTCTACTTCGGCGGCGTCGGCTGGGTCGCTTTCGAGCCGACTCCTGCCGGCGCGCGGACGCCGTCGCCCGGTTTCGCTGCGGGCGCGGGCCTCCCGACCACCTCACCCACCGGCCCCAGCACGTCGGGCGGACCGAGTTCGAGCTCGAGCGCGTCGGCCACCACCCCGCACGGCGCGCGGTCGTTGGGTCCCGACAGGGAGGGCCGCAGCACTGGCGCCATCGCCATCGCCGGGCGTTCGCTGCCACTGCTGCCCTTCGGGATCGCGCTCGGGGTGCTGTTCCTCGCGCTGATACCACTGCTGGCGCGCACCTGGATCCGCCGCGAACGCTGGCGACGGGCGACCTCGCCCGTCGGGCTCGCAGCCGCGACCTGGGCCGAACTGCTCGACACACTGCTCGACTACGGCTACGAGTGGTCTGCCAGCGACCCACCACGTCGCGGAGCGGAGCGGCTCGTGGCCGACCTCGGCTTCTCCGCCGACACCGCGCTCGCGCTGCGCCGGCTCGCGTCGGCGACCGAGCGTTCGCGCTACGCGCCCGAGCTCGGGGCGGTGGGCGACCTGCGCGCCGACGTGGAGACGGTACGAGCGTCGCTGCGCGAGCAGGCGAGCACCTGGCAACGGCTGCGGGCTCGCTTCCTGCCGCGTTCGGCACGCTCGATCTCGCGCGCCATCTCGGACCGGTTCGCCGACGCCGCTCGATGCACTCGACCACCTCGGTGCCCGGCTGCGTCCGCGGCGCGCCGGCTGACGCGTCCCCGTCAGCCGGTGCGGCAGGCCGCGCCTGCGCACACCGCGAAGGCGTTCAGCCGGTTTCGCAGCGCTGTGACCTCACTGGCCGGCGGATCGTTGGCCGTGCTCGCGTCCCCGAGCAGGTTGAGGTTCTCGGCCGGGTCAGCGACCAGGTTGTAGTACTCCCGGAACGTCACGGCACCGCTGGCGTCGTACGTCTGGATGTACTTGACGGTGGGAGTGCGCACCATCCGTTGCGTGGGAACGTGCCGTTGGAGCTGTCCAGGAAGTACTCCGAGTACATGGCGGTGCGAGTGCCTGCGCCGAGCAGTGACTCCCCGTCGAGCGCGGGTGCGCCGACAGGCAGCGTGACGCCGGCCGTCGCCAGCATCGTCGGCAGCAGGTCGAGCTGGGAGACGATGCGCGTCGTGTTGGTGCCGGCGGGGATGTGGCCCGGCCAGCGGACGAACAGCGGCACTCGCACCGACGGGTCGTAGACGACGAACTTCTCGGTGCGCCCGTGCTCGCCCCACATGTAGCCGTTGTCCGAGGTGAGGATGACCAGGGTGTTGTCCAGGACACCGCGGTCGGACAGCAGCTGCATGGTGGCGGAGAACTCGTCGTCGGCGGTCATGATGGCGCGGATCTGGCTCTGGCACATCACCTGGGCCTGGGTCGTCGTGAACTTGGAGTTGCGGATGTACGGCGGCTTGTCGCGACTTGTCAGCCTCGGCCGGGGCCGGCGCAGTTGCCCGACCGGCGCGTTGGCGTACTTCGTGTCCGGCACTGCCCGACGCACGATCGTGCCGTTCGCCTCGGTCACCTCGACCCAGTGCGGCGCCTGTGGCGTCTCGTAGAGCAGGAAAGGTGCCGTGCCGGTCAGCGCCTGCGTGACGTACTCGCGGCCGCGCACTCCGAGGGCGGTCGTGTCGAGTAACCCAGCAGTCTTCTTCGACGACGCCGTCGACCTGGGACGCGACGTCGTTGTACCCGCCCCAGATCACGGTCGAGTGGGAGAAGCACGGCGGCAGCGTGCGTCTTGGGCCAGGTGGTGAGGAACTTTCCGGAGACATAGGTCGCGTATCCGGCGCCCATGCAGGTAGCAGGCCATCGAGTGGGACTGTGTCGAAGCTCGGGCCTTGCGACTGCAGCCGAATCCCGTTGTTGTGCGGGTAGCGACCGGTCATCATCGCCGATCGCGACGGGCAGCAGGACGACTCCGTGACGAAGTTCTGCGTATAGCGGGTGCCGCTGGCCATCCACTGGCGAGCCTTCGGCATGAACTGCAGTGGGTCGACGTTGCCCGCGACCCGGGATCGCGTCCCTCAGGTCATCGAGGTTGTAGAAGAACACGTTGGGCTTGGCCGCCGCGGTGCTCGGTATCGGTGAACCCGACGAACGGGATCATGCCCAGGACTACGGCGAAAAGCAGGACCCGAGCACGCATAACGATCCCTCTCCGAAGACGCAAGCCACAGCTAGCCTGCTCGCGCTGGTGCGAGCGGCGTTCTTTCGCGCCTCCTTTCGGGCTTGTCGGTCAGGGCAGCGGCATGCAACGCGATGCGCTCGTGGATCTCCCCACCGATGTGAATGGTGTCTGAGGCAACCCACAACCCGGCCGGTGTCAGGAGCAGGTCCTTCCCGCCGACGCCACGGTCCTTGCTCGGGTTCCAGGACAAGGCCAGCTCCCGTGCCGGGCTCAACGCCGCGATGCCCGCCGAGACGACGCAGCCCGGCGAAGCATCCGCTGGCCGGTGCTGCTCACCCAACGCTCGTGACCCTGGATGTAGACGGCTGCGTTCGTCACGACCACCGAGTGCAGCGTGTCACCGCCGGTGTAGTTCGTCCACGTCGGGTCGACGTGCGGGTTGGGCACGGGCGCGTCTCGAACCGGAACGTGGCATCGCAGATGGCGGTGCCCTGGCGCCGCCTGCGGGATGAAGCCGGTGGCGACGATCACGAAGAAGGTGCCGTCCGGTGAGAAGTCCACGTCGCGCAGCTGCGCCGGCAGGCTCGACCGCGCGGCACCGTTCGTTCAGGTGCGTGTAGTACCAGGTCGCCAGGGTGCCCGAGGTCGCGCCGAGGTCGAGCATGAACGCGCGGTACCTGGTGGAGCCGGCCACCGTCGTGAAGTTGCCGATCGCGACCAGCCGGGTGCCGCGCCGGGTTGACGGCGAAGCGGTAGATGTCCGTCGCGCCGGCGTTGGTGTCCACCGTGCCGCTGATGCCCAGGTTCAGGTAGCCCGTGTCGGCACCCGTGACCGGGTCCACGGCCTGCAGCCGCTTGGTGAACTTGCCCCCGACGATCAGCCGTCCGCCGACCAGCTGGACGTCTGGACGCTGCCGTTGAGGTGCGCGTTGAACGCGGTGTCGACCGCGCCGGTGGTGGCGTTGATCTTGACCAGCCCTCGCCGGGCAACGCCGTTGACGGAGTGGAACGTCCCCGCCGACCTAGAGCGAGGTGCCGCTCGAGGCCAGCCCCCACACCGAGACCGCGTCGAACGTTACCGACAACGGGTTGACCGCGCCGGTGGTCGCGTCGAAGGAGAACAGGTTGTTTCTGTTGAACGTCGACGTCCTGTTCGAGTTCTGGATCTGGCTGAAGTCGCCGCCGGCGAACATCGTGTTGCCGACCTGGAGCATCTTGTAGACAGCCACCCCGGTGGTCACCCGTGGGTGTGAAGTTGGCCGGATCCGTACTCACGACCGTGCGTCTGCACGATCGGTGAGGCACCGGCCGTACCGGTGACGGCGGCCATCGCGAGCAGCGCGATGCTGCCGATCGCGGTGAGTTTGGACATGGTGTGTCGTCGGACGGACACGTGTTTCCCCCTCGTAACCACTACCCCCGGCCCCCCAGGTCCTTCGATTGAAGCACGATCGGGCCCGGCAGGGCTCGCGGTTCGACGAAACCGTCATGTTTTGTTTTACCTTGCGCAACGGTTCGAGCGCGGACGGTGTCCGGGCCACTCCTGAGTAGCCGACTTGGACGATCGACGACGGGCGGATCAGGGGATATCGCCAGGATGGCGCGACGGTTACCGTCACGAGGAAACCCAACCCTGGTGGTGGCCCATGCGTCGTCCATTCGTCCTCGTCAGTGCCGTGGGCGTGCTCGCACTCCTCGCCGTATCGGCTCCGGGACCGGCGGTCGGCGTCGGTCCGACCGGCCCCGACACAGGGCCTGGTCATGCACTACGCGTTCGAGTCGCTGACCAACGGGGTCGTGACCGACTCGGCGGGGAACGCGCTGAACGGTCACGTCGTCGCGGCAAGCGGTTCGCCGTCGCTGGTCACCAGCCTGGCCGGTTACGGCAAGGCGGTGCAGCTGACCGGTGCCAGCCACCAGTGGGTCGACGTGCCGTTGCTGCCGGTGCTGGATGTGGATCACTACACGCTCTCCGCCTGGGTCCGCTACACCGGTGTGCAGAACGACAAGACGCTCGAGCGCTGGGAGGTGCTGGAGAAGGCCGGCGCCTACTGGATGAACGTGCGCACCAACGGGCTGGTCCGGGTCGGCGGCTTCTACGGAGGGTGCACCAACCCGGCCTGGCAGAACTTCGACAGCACCAGGGCGTTGAAGGTGAACGTCTGGCGCCACGTGGCGACGACGTACGACGGAGTGCGCCTGCGGGTCTACATCGACGGCAAGGCCGCCGGTTCCAAGGCGATCACCGGACGCACCTGCGTCAGCGGCCAGCCGCTGGCCGTCGGCGCGAAGAACGCCCCGGCGAAGGGGCTGAACGAGGCGTTCTGGGACGGCCGGCTAGACGATGTCCGGATCTACAACCGCGCCCTGTCCGTGGCGGAGATCGGTCAGCTCGCGACCCGCCGTGCGCCCGACCGTGACGTGACCCTGGCGGTCAGCGCCCGTTGTCGTCCTTGCGGCGGTTCCAGCGCTCTTCGACGCGGTCCATGAAGCTGCGGTGGTCGCGAGGGCGGCGACCGCCGGCGACCTGCTGGGGGCGGCGCACCGAGCCTGCCCCGTCGACGACGCCGAGCCGGCTGGCGTTGCCGAGGCCCCGGTAGCTCGTCACGGCGAAGAACGCCGAGCCGAGCATGGCAAGGAAGCCGACCACGCTTACCAGCACTCCGCTCGAACCCTTGACGAACAGGCCAGTCATGAGCAGGACGACACCGACGACGACCCCGAAGACGGCGAGCACGATGCGCCGCCGGAAGTTGCTGCGAGGATCGCGCCCGCGCAGCTGGGACGCGAACTTGGGGTCTTCGGCATAGAGCGCCCGCTCCATCTGCTCGAGCAGACGCTGCTCGTGCTCAGAGAGCGGCAACGGGACTCCTCTACTTGCTGGTCGCGCTGCGACGCTCGGTCGAAGCGAGACGATCTCCTACCAGACAGAATATGCGCATGAGAGCGCTGGTGAAACCCGACTCTAGAAATGACGCCCAGGCGGCCCCAATAGTTTCCACAGATTGTTACCGGATTGACCCTGACACGAACTCCCGATTGGGGCAACTAACGATGCCGGATGGCGGTTGACCCGACCGCCAGGTAGCCAGCTTTGACCGGAGCAGGGGGCCCTGCCGCCCGGCAGCGGGCCTCGATCGGTCCTCAGGGGCGTCGGGGCCGGTCATCGCTGACCAGGCTGGCCGGGCGCACCGCGCCGGAACCGAAACGGGCAGCGGCCCGGTCGGCCGCCTGCTCGGCCTCGCGCCGCCCGTGGACCCGGTCGCCGAGCAGCATCTGCCTGGGCGCGGTCTGCGCCTCGGCCAGACCCTCGACACGCACGCCGATCAGCCGCAGCCGTGCCCGGTCGAGGCCGAGCGCGTCGAAAAGCGCTCGGGCCGTGGCGAACACCTCGGCGGCCACGTCGGTGGGGTCGCGCAGGGTGCGGGACCGGGTGATCGTCGTGAAGTCGGCGAAGCGCACCTTGATCGACACGGTGCGCCCGACCATGCCCCCGTCCCGCAACCGGGCGGCCGTGCGCTCGCACAACCTCAGCAACTCCCGGCGTACGACGTCTGGATCGTCGACGTCGCGCGCGAACGTCTCCTCGGCGCCGATGCTCTTGTCGGGTTCGTGAGCCACGACGCTGCGCTCGTCGCGGCCCCAGGACAGCGCGTGCAGGTGGGCACCACTGGCCTGCCCCAGCGCCCGGACCAGCGTCTCCCGGGGGGTGTTCGCGATGTCGCCGACGGTGTGCAGGCCGAGGCGTACGAGCTCTTTCTCGGTCTTCTCCCCCACGCCCCACAGCGAGGCCACCGGCAGCGGGTGGAGGAAGGCGACGACCCCGGCGGCCGGCACGACGAGCATCCCGTCGGGCTTGGCCCGCGTCGACGCGAGCTTGGCGACGAACTTGGTGCTGGCCACGCCGACCGAGCAGGTGATGCACTGCTCGTCGGCCACCCGGTCGCGGATCAGCGCCCCGATCTGGGCGGGTGAGCCCAGACGGCGCATGGCCCCTGACACGTCGAGGAACGCCTCGTCGAGGGACAACGGCTCGACCAGCGGAGTGACGGACCGGAAGATCTCCATCACCCCAGCCGACACCAGGGAGTAGCGCCCGTGCGTGGGCTCGATCACCGTGGCCTGCGGGCAGAGCCGGCGAGCGCGACTCATCGGCATCGCCGAGTGGACACCCAGTGCCCGCGCCTCGTAGGTGGCCGAGAGGACCACGGAGCGTGAGCCGCCGCCGACGATGACCGGCGTGCCCCGCAGCTCGGGCCGGTCGATGAGCTCGACCGAGGCGTAGAAGGCGTCCATGTCGATGTGCAGGATCGGGCACCCGGCGTCGTCGCCCGGTGGCCCGCTGGGTGGCCCCGGCCGGTGCAGCTGCTGGCTACGGCTCATCGCTGTGGGCGTGCGTTCATGCCAGGGCGGGACGCACGGCCAGCACATGCAGCTGGGTTGCGATCGCCCGGAAGTCGGCGTGGTCGGCGGTGACCCGTTCGAGCGCGAGCAACGCGTCGGCGGCGCCCGGCTCGGCGTCGACGAGCGCACCGGGCACCAGGTCGGCGAAGCTGCGTACGCCGTGGACGGCGCGCACGGTGAGTCCGTGGTCGCCGACCAGCCCGACGAGCTGGTCGGCGGTGAACCGGCGCGGCAACGGGTCGCCGGCACCGAACCTGCCGTCCGGGTCCTCGAGGGCGTGCCGGGCCTGGTCGAAGTGTCCCGAGATGGCACGGGCCAGCACGACGGCGTTGCGGTTGGCGGCCAGCAGGCTCAACACACCGCCGGGACGGAGCACCGCCGCCAGCGCCGCGAGTGCGGGGTCGACGTCGTCAACGTGCTCGAGGACGCCGTGGCAGAGCACGAGGTCGACGCTGCCGGGCTCGGCGACCTCGGCCAGACCGGCGGCGTCTCCTTGCACCGCGCGCACGGCAACACGGACGTCACCCGCCCGGCGCTCGAGGGAAGCCAGCGCATCGGGGCTCGGATCGACCACGGTCACTCGATGGCCGAGCTCTGCGAGCGGCACCGCGAAGCCACCGGTGCCCCCGCCGACGTCGAGAACGTCGAGGACGTCGTCGCCGCGCCCGTCGAGGACAGCCTGCACGGCCTCCCAGACAACAGCAGTGCGCAGCGCGCGATGAGCGCGGGGACTCGCACCAGGACGATCAGCCATGGCGGTCAGCCTACGGACTAGCGGTGACAGTGCCGCATGCATCGCCCGCGCATCGGGTGCCCGTCGCACGGTGGCGGGGCGCCCCCGCCGGCCTGCCGACTGCTCATCCGGGGCTGCCGGGACTCGTGTGCCACAGCTTGCGGGGGGCTTTCGGTTCGCGCGCGGCCTTGCGTGCAGCGGCCGCCGCGTCGTCGCCCGGCGGCTTGATGTCCGCGTAGGGCGACTGGCGGAACCCGCTCGCGTGCACCAGCACCCGCCGTGACCCCGGCCTGTTGCCCATGCCGCCGGCCGTCGAGCCCGCGCCACCCGATCCCTCGCGAGCCGCTGCCAGACCCTCGAGTGACTGGTAGTCCTCCCGGTTTCCGACGGGCGGTCGGGTCATGACCGGACGCGACGAGTGGCTTTCCGCGGCACCGGCGATGGCCGCCTCGGTCACCTCTCCGGGGGTGGCCATCGCCTCGGCGACGGCGGCGAGCCCGCCGGTCTGCCAGGCGGAGTAGAGGTCGGTCAGCACCCAGCACCCAGTGGCGCGCAATGACACCCCGCGCGGGCCCGTGCGACGTACCTCACCTCTGATCACCAGCAGCCAGGAGTGGAACAGCGTGGCGGCGTAAGGCCCCTGTGCGTCCTCGAAGAACGTCGCGTCAACCGGCCCGCGCGCGTCGTCGAGGGTCACGAACACGACGCGGCGCCCGGATCGGATCGGCGGGGTCTGGGTCGCGACCTTGACCCCGGCGACCAGCACCTCGGCCTTGCTCCGGCAGCGCACCAGGTCGGGTGCCCGGGTCGCGCCGATCGCGGCGAGGAACGGTTCGTAGAAGTCGATGACGTGCCGGCTCGCGTCGAGACCGAGCACCTCGAGCTCGGCACGTACCCGCTCGGCGCCGGACATCTCCGGCAGTCCGCTGGGCAGCACGTCGGCTGGAGCATCACCGAGGTCCAGCGCAAGCTGCACGGGCCGCGCCTCGACCGGCCGGGCGGCCTGCGACTGGCGCGCCGCCATAGTGCGCACATCGGGCCGCTCGACCATCGTCAGCGCCTCACCGGGTGCGGCCGCGCGGGTCAGGTCGGTGACCGCGCGGGTCGGATCGGTGGGCGCCCGGCCCCGCGCGCGCCCACCGCGTCCACTGCGCCCGCCACCGCGGGCCACCGCCCGGGTCCACCGGTCAAGCTCGGCCACCTGCAGCAGCAGGTCACGGCGGGTCAGCCGGCCGCGTCGACGGATGCCGGAGGACAGCGCCGGAGAGATGGCGCGCTCGCCGACGCAGTAGAGGGCGTCGAATGCGCCGGTGAGCACCAGTCGCTCGACCACCGGGCGGGACACCGCCGCGCGGTGCCAGAAATCGGCGAGCGAGGCGTAGGGGCGCCCGGCGACGATGCGCGCGACCTCGGCCGCGGAGATGCCTTTGACCTCGGACAGCGAGAGCCGGATGCCATAGCCGATGCCTCGACCGAAGGCCATGTCGGCGCGGTCGGTGTAGTCAACGACGCGGCCTGCGGCGACGGGATCGGCGGGATCGGCGGTGAGCTTCTCGAGCCGGTAGGTGTCGGTGGAGAGGTTGACGTCGAGCGCGAGCACGGTGATGCCGAACTGGCGGGCGTCGTCGAGGATGAGCCGCTTGGGGTACATGCCGGGGTCGTGGGTGAGCACGCCGGCGAGGAACGCGGCCGGATGGTGGGCCTTGAGCCAGGCCGACTGGTAGGTGGGCAGCGCGAACGCGGCCGCGTGCGCCTTGCAGAATCCGAAGGACGCGAAGGCTTTGAGCACCTCCCACACCTTGTCGACGAGCGCGACGTCGTAGCCGCGGGCCAGGGCCAGCGGCCGGAACCACAGCTTCACCTCGGACTGGCTCTCGGGTGAGCCAAGGGCGCGGCGCACCTCGTCGGCCTCGGCCAGCGTGACCCCGGTGAAGACGCTGACGATCTGCAGCACCTGCTCGTGGAAGACGACTACGCCGCAGGTCTCCTCCAGCGCAGGACGCAGGTCGTCGTGGAGGTAGACCGCCTCGCGCCAGCCCTGCCGGGCCTGCAGGAACGGCGTGACCATGTCGCTCTTGACCGGGCCGGGACGGAACAGCGAGATGTCGGTGATGAGGTCACCGAACGTCTCGGGGCCGAACTTGCCGACCAGCTCGCGCTGGCCGGGTGACTCGATCTGGAACATGCCGAGGGTGCGCGTCGACCGGATGAGCGCGAACGTGTCGGGGTCGTCGAGCGGCACCTGGCTCTGGTCATCGAGATCGATGACATCGGGGTCGGTGACATCGGGGTCGGTGACATCGGGGTCGGTGACATCGGGGTCGGCTGGACCATCGACCCGGGCGATCTCCGCGATCGCGTGGGCCATCGCCGACTGCATGCGGATGCCGAGCACGTCGAGCTTGAGCAGACCGAGCGCCTCGACGTCGTCCTTGTCGAACTGGCTCATCGGGAAGCCGAGCCAGCTCGCCTCGACAGGGGTGCGGTCGAGCAGGGTGGTGTCGGACAGGAGTACGCCGCACGGGTGCAGGGCGATGTGCCGGGGCAGCCCGTCGAGCCGCTCGACCATGCGGAACAACAGGTCGAGCTGGGCTTCGGCCAGATGGGAGGCGCGCAGCTCGGGCAGCTCGGCCAACGCGAGGCGGACATCTCGCGCGCGGATGTGCGGGAACGCCTTGGCGATGGCGTCGATCTCGCCGGGCGGCATGCCGAGCGCGGCACCGACGTCGCGGATCGCGTGGCGAACGCGGTAGGTGTCCATCATCGACACGCACGCGACCCGCTCGCCGCCGAAGCGGTCGAGGATCTGCTCGTAGACCTCGGTGCGGCGGGCCGACTCGACGTCGATGTCGACGTCGGGCAGCGCGATGCGCAGCGGGGAGAGGAAGCGCTCCATGAGCAGCCCGTGGGCCATCGGGTCGACGCCGGAGATGCCGAGCAGGTAGTTGACGAGGCAGCCCGCGCCCGATCCGCGCGCTGCCACGCGCACCCCCATGCCGCGGATCAGGTCGACGACATCGGCCACGGTGAGGAAGTAGGCGGGGTAGCCGAGGGTCTCGATGATCCCGAGCTCGGCCTCGAGCCGCTCACGGACCGCGCTGGTGCGCGGCATCGCCCGTCGACCCAGCCCGGCCTCGCAGCGTTCCCGCAGCACCGTCTTCGCGGTGCGGCCGGTCGCGAGACGGCCGGCACCGTCGAGCACCTCGAGCTCGGGGAAGTGGACCTCGCCCATGCCCAGGTCGGTGCGCGGGTCGACCGCGCACCGGTCGGCGATGCGCCGCGTCGCAGCAACCAGCTCGGAAGCCGCTCGCTCGCCCAGCCCGCTGGATCTGGTGACTTCCTCAGCCACTTCCAGCATCTCCTTGCCCGACTTGAGAGCGCCCTCGGCGTTGACGCGGTCGACGTGGCGGGCGTCGAGGGCGACCAGCCGGCGCGACGCGTCGAGCACGTCGGCGGTGGGCGCATCGAGGCGGTCGGCGTAGCGGACGGCGTTGGACAGCACCGCCGGCACGCCCTCGTCGGTGGCGAAGCCGAGCATGCGAGCAGCCCGGGGCGTGTCGTCGGGGCCGCGGTGGGAGACCACCTCGACGAGGAGGTCCTCGCGGGCAGGGACCGCGTCGCGCCACCGGGCGAGCACCTCCCGGGCGAGGTCGGGACGGCGCACGGTGAGCGCCCGGCCGAGCTCGGAGGTCGGGCCGAGCAGGACGAGCAGGCCGCCGCCGGATCCCGCAGCGGCCTGCACGTGCTCGGCGATCAGGTCGAGCGTGGTGACCGGGCTGCCACGCTCGCCGCGCAGGTGGGTGGCCGAGACGAGCCGGCACAGCGCGGCCCAGCCCACCCGGTCCTGGGCGAGCAGGGTGACGCGGGGATGGCGCGGGTCGACCGAGGCGCCACCTCGTGCCGGGGTCGACCGCGCGGGTGCGCCGGGACCGAGCCCGCTCGGGCCGCCTGCCCGGTTGTTGGCAGGTCTGCCGTCGCCGGCGCCGCTGCGGGAGCGCATCCGCAGCGACGGATGCGCCGCGCTGAGCAACCCACTCGGCTCGATCGCCAGGTCGACGCCGAGGATCGGCCGCAGGCCTGCCGACTGGGCGGCCTGCACGAACTTGACCACGCCGTAGGTGCCGTCGCGGTCGGTGAGGGCGAGGGTGTCCATCCCGTGCTCGGCGGCCCGCTCGACGAGCGCATGGGGATGGGAGGCGCCGTAGCGCAGGGAGTAGCCGGATGCGACGTGGAGGTGGACGAAGGGATCGCTGGGCATGACCGGATCTCGGGTGGGTGGTGACGGGAGGAGGACGGGCGCAGGAAGGGACATGAGGGCGCAGACAGCCGAGGTACGTCCGTCAGCGGTGACCGTGGAGTGAGTGGTAGATGGGCCCCCGCTCAGCTGGCCCGGTGAGCCAACGACGCGAGGTGCGGGAGGGCCGGCTGGTGGGCCAACCCCAGTGTCGTCTCGACCAGGGCGAGGAACGTCTGCGCGTCGCGCAGCAGGTCGTCGGCCTCGCGCGGCACCACCGCCCGGGTCAGCCCCGCCTCCGCGGCGGCGCGCTTGCTGGCGCCGGCCGCGAAGAACGCCGACCACTCGGCGAGCTCGGGCGCGACCTGGGGCAGCAGCACCCACACGTTGCGCGGCCGCTTGGTCGCCGACGGACGGGTGCGCACCGCGAGAACCGCTGCTGCCGTGCGCAGCGCCGCAAGGTGGGCCGCGGCATAGCGCTGCGTCGGCACCGTCGTCGTCATCGCCTCAGCAAGGTCGCGCCGGGCGGTGTCGAGCAGGTCGAACGCCGCCGACACCACCGGAGGGCGCCGCCCGACCAGATGGGGACGCACCCCACTGGCCCGCTGATCCGTGCTGTCGGTCATCATCCGTGCTCCTCCCGTGCTGCCCATCAGTCGGTGCCCATCACGTCGGTGCTCATCAGTCGAGTGCTCTGGCCAGCGTCCAGCCGGTGCCCGCCGTCGCCGACCAGTCGAAGCACAGGTCGAACACGCCCATGCCGTGGACCCGTCCACGCGTCGCCTCCACGCGCCACAGCTCGCGCTCGACGCTGAGTGCGGCCGAGTCGATGCCTGCGCCGGACTGGACGGCCGCCTGCCACCAGGCACCGGTCTCCACCCAGCGCGCCAACACGGCCCGCACCACCCAGAGCCGGTCGCGCCAGAGGAACTCGGCCGGCTCGTCGTCACGACGGCGCACCTCGACCGGGTCGTCGTACCGTCTGGACATCACGCCTCCTGACCTCGCCGGCTGTCTCGGGCGGGCCCCACCCGGGAGGCACGGGGGTCGAGATCCGTGCCCCCGGGTGGGGCTGCCGCCATGTCCGGCCGGTGGGCCGCGATTCCCACCATCCGGCGCTGATCGAACAGATGTTCGAACAGTTCCTAGAGTAAACCCCGCCACCGACAGCCACGTCAAGCCGCGCGGGACTCCCCGCTGAACTTCACCCGGACTTCTTCACACCGACGCCTCCGCGACGAAGTCCGACCGAGCCGGACGGGCAGGTCGTACCCTCACCCTTCATGCCCGCAGAACACCCCAGCGTCGTCCGGGTCCGCGCCGAGCTGACCGCGCGCGGCGGTTCGGCGGACCGCATCCGCATCCTCGACGACGCGGCCCGCACCGCCGCGCAGGCCGCCGAGCAGCTCGGGGTCGAGGTCGCGCAGATCGCCAACTCGCTGCTCTTCGACGCCGACGGCGCGCCGGTGCTGGTCATGGCCTCCGGCGGACACCGCGTGGACACCACCAAGGTCGCCTCGATCATCGGAGCAGCCAAGGTCCGCCGGGCAGATGCCGACTTCGTGCGCAATCACACAGGATTCGCGATCGGCGGGGTTGCCCCGATCGGCCACCCCGAGCAGATCCGCACGCTGGTCGACCGTGACCTCGCGCAGTACGAAGTCCTGTGGGCGGCAGCGGGCCACCCGCACGCGGTCTTCCCCACGACCTACGACGAACTGGTCACGATGACGGGCGGGGTCCCCGCCGACGTCGGCGAATGACGGCAGTGGCCGTCAGCGATCGGCGATGACGTCGGCGAGCATGCGAAGGTCCTTGGAGATGATGGCGCCGACGCCGAGCCCGCGGGCGTGCGCGAGGGCCTCCGGGGTGTCGACCCGCCAGGCCATCACCACGTCGGTGCGGTGCCGCAGCTCGGCCACCAGCTCCGGGGTCAGCAGGCGCAGCCGCACTGAGACGCCGTAGACCGGCCCGCGCGCCAACCGTCGCCGAAGCGCCGCCAGCTGCCTGCGGTTGGCGACCGACAGCACCCGGCGAACGACAGGGTCGAAAGCGTCGAGTGCCTCCCACTCCTTGGTGCACACCGTGACCGGCACACCCGGAGCACGGGTCCGCAGCAGCTCGGACACCGCGGGAGCCAGGCCGGGGCCCTTGCCCTTCAGGTCGATCATCAGCCGCGGGTCGTCGCCGAGCTCGTCGAGCACCTGCGACAGCTCGACCAGCGAAAAGTCCCGGCGCGAGACGATCTCCCACTTGTCCCACAGGTGCCAGGGACCGAGCAGCTTGTGGTGGCGCATCTCGAGGACGCCGCGGTAGTCGTGCACGTCGGCCTCGACGAGATCCACACCCAGGTCGAGTGCCTCCCGCAGGCCGGCGACCGTGTTGCCGGAGCGATGGGCGATGGCGAGCACAGGCTCAGGATGCCGCAACGACGGGCCGGCCAGATCGCCGCGTCGCTCAGGCGGCCGCTCGCGCCGCGCGGACGCGGATCAGGCGACGGACGGCGAAGCTGCCACCGCCGAGGAACAAGGCAGGCATCCAGGCCAGCGTCGCGGTCAGCGCCACAGCGCCAACGGCGGCCTGCCACGTGATGCCGAGCGATGCGATGCCGACGACGAGGGCGCCCTCACGCGCCGAGGCGCCGTTGACGCCGGGCACGATGCCGGCCGCCTGGCTGGCTCCGAAAACACCGAGCAGCGCCACCGGATGCAGCTGCTCCCCCATCGACGAGACGGTGCCGATCAGCAGTCCCATGATCGTCAGCTGGTAGCCCATCGACAGCAGCGCACCCTTGATCACGACTCGGGGCGCAGGCATGGGACGAGCGGCGAGCAGGCCGGGTCGGCGACGATGGATCAGCAGGGCCACGACCAACACGCCCAGCGCGATGCCGAGGGCCGCCAGCAGGAGCTGTGGTGGCAGCGTCGCGCCCGAGATGAGAACGAACGCGGTGAGCCCGACCGCGCCGACCAGGCGGTCGAGCGCCACCTCGGCCACCGCGCACGGCCGGGCCATCCCGGCACCCTTCTGCAGGCGGTGCATGCGCCAGAGGTCAGCGCCCAGGTGGGCCGGTGAGGCCAACCCGAGCAGCTCGCTCTCCGCGTAGACGCGCAGGTGCCAGCGGCGGGTTTTCCCGCTGGTGGACAGGGCGTGCCAGCGCAGCGGGCACAGGATGTACTTGCCGATGATCCACGGCGCGAGGCCGAGCAGGGCGGGCTGCCAGGAGGGGTTCGGCACCCGGTCGAAGCTCCACAGGGTCACGACGATCGCGGCGAGCACGCCGGCGACCTGCAGCCACGGCCGCGTGACGACGTAGGCGATACGGGCGGCGACTCGACTGACGTGCGAGGTGCTGGCGGTCATGGTGGACAAGGGTCTGCAACACTCCGATTCCGGAAACCGGCCCTCGGTGCCCCGACACCAACAGCCGTGCTCAATGTCTCTCTTACCCATTTCGGCGGCTGTTGAGCGCTCCTTTACCCCCTAACTGGCCAACGTCTCGCACAGATTGGGGTGTCGCAGACGTGTCGGCATAGGGTCGCTCGCCATGACGGGGTACGTGCGCGACACGGTGCCCGAGCGCGTCACGCTCCACCTCTGGGGGGTACGACCGCACTCGGTGCCGGCCGCGCTCGTACGCATGGGGCTTGATCGTCGACACCTGCGCAGGACGGCGGGTCTGCGCTTCGCCAAGCTGCTGGGCACGGGCAACGGGCGCACGTTCACCGTCCGCGACGCGGACCCGCTGCACTGGGGGCTGCTCGCGACGTGGTCGTCAGCAGCGGCGGCCGACGCATTCGAGTCGGGGCCGGTGGCGCGGGGCTGGGGGCGGCTGGCGGACGAGCGGCTGCGGGTCGACCTGCGGCCGCTGGCCAGCCGGGGCGAGTGGTCGGGCCGGCGACCGTTCGGGGCTCCCACCCCTTCGCCGTACGGCGGCGCCGTCGCGGCTGTCACGAGGGCACGGATCGCGCCGCGAAAGATGGCCGGCTTCTGGCGGGCCGTTCCGCCCGTGTCCGCCGATCTCGCGCAGTGCGACGGTGTGCGGCTGGCCGTCGGCATCGGCGAGGCCCCGATCGGCCTGCAGGGAACCTTCAGCCTCTGGACTTCGGCTGCTGCACTGACCGAGTTCGCGCACCGACGCGGACCACACGTCGAGGTGGTCGCGCGCACGGCATCGGAGCGTTGGTACTCCGAGGAGCTGTTCGCCCGCTTCGCGGTCCTCTCTGTCCACGGGACGTTCGCCGGTCACACGCCCTGACCTGGCGGTGTCAGGCTGCGGGAAGAGCCGCCGCATGTGAGATGACGTGGTCGACGAAGCCATAGTCCTTGGCTTCCTCGGCGGTGAACCAGCTGTCCCGGTCGGAGTCGGCTTCGATGCGGTCGAGCGGCTGACCCGTGTGCTCGGCGATGAGCCCGGCGAGCTGACGTTTGGCCTGAACCATCTGCTCGGCCTGGGTCTTGATGTCGGTCGCCACCCCACCGAAGCCGCCCAGCGGCTGGTGCATGACGACCCGGGCGTGCGGCAAGGCATAACGCTTCCCGCGGGTGCCCGCGGAGAGCAGGAACTGCCCCATGGAAGCGGCCAGTCCCATGGCGACCGTCGCTACGTCGCACCGCACGAAGCGCATCGTGTCGTAGATCGCCAGGCCGGCCGTCACCGATCCTCCGGGCGAGTTGATGTAGAGCCAGATGTCCTTGTCCGGATTCGCCGCGGACAGCAACAGCATCTGCGCTGACAGCACGTTCGCGACGTCGTCTCGTACCTCTGTGCCGAGAACGAGGATCCGCTCACGCATCAACCGGTCATAGACGTGCTCGTCCAACGATGCGCTCGCCGCGGTTGTGACCCATGCGTCGTCTCTCGCCATCTGCCGACCACCTCTCGTCGTTTGCTCAAAAGCCTGACCCGGCCGCCGCGCGGAAACCTGCGATTGCGCTCGCGGGAGATCTGCCAGCAGCAGACAGCGTGTTCGCCCAGGGCGATGGTCGAGATCCTGGTCACGGCGTCAGGGTCGTGGTGTCGTGGTGGGACGAGAAAGTCGAAGGCGTACGAGAAGGGACGGTCGCACATGCTGCTGCGGCACGCGATCGGTCCGGTGCTGCGCCGGATCCGCCTGCAGCAAGGTCGAACCCTGCGCGAGGTGGCCGGAACCGCGCGGGTGTCGGTGCCCTACCTCTCCGAGGTCGAACGGGGACGGAAGGAGGCGTCGTCGGAGATCCTCGCCGCGGTCTGCCTGGCCCTCGGCGTGAGCCTGCGGGCGTTGCTCGACGAATCCAGCGCCGAGCTCCGCTACGGGCCGGCCCCCGTCACGTCGCGACGTGCCGCCGGCACCGATGGTGAGCCGTCGGCACGTACGCACGCCCCCGACGATGTACTCGCCATGGTTGCTCCCGGGCCGTGGGTCGAGGTCGACGTCGGACGCGTTCTCACGACCTTCTAGCTCGACGGGGCACCAGTCGCGCCGTCCGTTCGCTGTGGCGATGATGGGCGGATGGCGTCGTTGTGGGGTCGTGCCGGACGGGTGCTCGCGGTTCCGGTTGCCCGGTTCCGCAGCGTCGGCTGGCCGGAGGTGGCCTGGACCCTGCGGCTGACCGTGGCCGCCGTGGCCGCTTACGCGCTCGCGGAGGTCTTCTTCCCCGGCACTCAGCCGCTGCTCGCTCCGCTGACGGCGCTGCTCGTGGTCCAGCTGACCCCGGTCAGCCTGCTGGCGAGCGGCGTCGATCGGGTCGTCAGCGTGGTCGCCGGTGTGTCGGTGGCGGCGGTCTTCTCGGCGGCGGTGGAACTGACGTGGTGGAGCCTGGCCATCGTCATTGCCGTGGCGCTGTTCGTCGGGCAGCTGCTGCGAGTCGGGTCCAACCTGATGGAGGTGCCGATCAGCGCGATGCTGGTGCTCGGGGTCGGATCGCTGGCCACGGACTCGGCAGCCTGGCAGCGGATCGGCGAGACGCTCGTCGGTGCCGTTGCCGGCGTTGCCTCCAACCTGCTTTTCCCGCCGAAGGTCCAGGCAAAGGATGCGGGAGCCGCCATCGACGGCATGGCGACGGACCTGGCCGACCTGTTGGATCGCGCGGCCGCCGACCTGGCGAACGCCAGCACCAGCGGCGCCGTTCTGGCTGACCGGGCGGCAGGCTGGCTCGACGACGCAAGACGCCTGACGCACAACATCCCGAACGTCGGGACGGCCTTGCTGCGCGCCGAAGAGAGCCGACGGCTGAACCTGCGGGCGGTCGGCACTCCTGACCCGGGACCCGCGCTGCGGCACGGGCTGGAGGCGCTCGAGCACTCCGCAGTCGCGGTGCGCAGCATGTTCCGGTCCGTGATCGACGCCATCAAGGGCGACGGCTGGCCGGCCGGCGAAGTGGGTTCAGAGCTCGCGGGCGCGATCGCCGTGGTGCTGGGAGAGTTCGCGTCAGCGATCCGGGCCTTCGGCCGACTCGTTCGCGTCGACGCCAGACCGCAGCAGGACCATCCCTCCGAGATGGCGCAGCTGCGAGAAGCATCGGACGGGTTGCGCGAGGCCACGGCCCGCATCAACGACATGCTCCTGGCCGACGACGACCCGGGGCGCAGCGAGCTGAACTTCGCCCTGCTGACTACCGCCAAACGGCTCACGGCGGAACTCGACCTCGACGAGCACATCCGGAGGCAGAGCCGCCCAGCCTCCGCCTCGACGCTCCGGCGCCTCACCGAACGCGCGAGAAAACCCGCGAAATGATGAGGAAGGGGAGGGGGCGTCAGGCGGCGGCTGCGGCTACCGCGGCAGCCGGCTGTGCTGTGGTTGCCGTCGCGGGCTGCCGCCGGGTGAGCAGGGTCAGCGCGACATAGCTGGCCGAGCCGACCACGGGTCCCACCAGGACGGACAGGTCTGCGCCACCGAGGGCGCCGGCGACCGGACCCATGAAGATGGTCGTGTTCACGCAGAGCAGCGCCAGGGAGGTGCCGATGACCTGCGCAGTGACTCCACACCAGTTGACGCCGTTGCGATACCAGACCGGGCTGCTGGGCGACTCGTCGTGCAGCGCCTGGCCGTCGTAGCGGTTGCGCCGCAGGATGATGTCAGCGCCGTAGATGGCCAGGCTGGGTCCGAGCAGGCTCACCGAGAGCTCGAGGATGCTGTTCACGGTGTCCATGAAGTTGGAGACGAACAAGGCGTACAGCGCCAGCGAGACACCGACGACACCGTCGAAGAAGACGGTGAACGCCCGACTGGCCTTGACGCCGACGGCCTGCAGCGAGAGCCCGGAGCTGTAGGCGGTGAGCACGTTGTTCGTGATCGAGCCGACGACGATGGCCAGCAGGAACACCGGGTAGAACCAGCCAGGGAGGATCGCGGCCAGCGCCGACTGCGGGTCGGTCATGTCGACGGCAGTGCCGGCCAGCACTCCCAGCGCGCCGAGCAGCACGGCCGGGGCGAAGCCGCCGAGCGCGGTCCATGCAGCCGTGGCGCGTGGCGAGGTGGACTCAGGCAGATAGCGGGCGTAGTCGGCACCGGAGCCCCAGGACAGCGGACCGGAGGCGATGATCGTCAGCCCGACGCAGGCCGCCGCCCACAGCGCCGTTCCGTGCGGCGCATCCGTCGGGACGTAGTGCAGGTCCGCGTGCTGGACGACGAAGACGGCCAGGATGGCGCAGCAGGCCACCAGCCCGAGGGCGAACCAGCTGCTGACCCGCACGATGGTGGCGTGTCCGTAGACGCTGATCGCCAGGGTGACGACCGCAGTTGCGACGACGATGGTCAGCTTCACCGGCATGCTCGCCGTGAGGCCGATCTGCTCGACGAACGCGAACCCGGCCAGGGCTCCGACGATGAGGTTGATCGCTTCGTACGACACGGCGATCATCCAGCCCACGATGGCGACGTTGACCCGGTTGCCGCGCACGCCGAACATCGAGCGCGCGACCACGCCGCTCGGGGTGCCTGAGCTCGGGCCGCTGACCGCGAGCAGGCCGACCAGCGCCCAGAACACGTTGCCGCCGACGATCACGGCCATGGCCTGCCAGACGTTGAGACCGAGCAGGATCATCGTGCCGCCGAGCACGATGTAGAGGTACGTGACGTTCGACATGGCCCACACGGCGAACAGCTCGCGGGCCCGGCCGTGCCGCTCGGCAGCGGGGATGAAGTCGATGCCGTGCTGTTCCACCTGGCCCGCCCGGTCGGTGGTTGGACCGGGGCCCGTTGGCGTCTCGCTGGTGGCGGTCGGTGACGCGGGTCTGTCGAGGGTGGCGACGGATGCTGTGCAAGTCATTTCGCTTCTCCAACGTTATTGGCCGCTTGACCAATTGCTTGTTGGTCGCATAGTCAACTACGCTGTGCGCATGACGTCAAGACCCCTGACCGAAGGAAAAAAACCGGCTCGCAAGACCCCGGGAAAGCGGACACCTGCCGCGTCCGCGAAACGCGGATCGTCGCTGAGCGCGGCCGCGCCCCCGTCGGCCAGGCGGAAGCCTCCCGAGGAGCGCCGCACCGAGATCGTGCAGGCCGCCAGCGTGCTGGCGCTGACCGAGGGGCTGGAGAGCCTGACCCTGCGCCGGGTCGCGGACGCCCTCGGGGTTGTTCCCGGCCTGGTCAACCACTACTTCCGATCCGTGGACGACCTGGTCGCCGAGGCGTTCACGGCGGCGGCGTACGGCGAGACCAGCGCCGTGTTCCGCCTCGTCGAGCAGGAGGCGACCGCCCTCGGACGCATGCGGGCCCTGATCGCCCTGCTGGTGACCCCGGATCGCGACGACATCAGCCTGCTCTGGCTCGACGCCTGGCAGGCCAGTCGGGCGCGCCCGGCACTGCATGCCGCGGTGAGCGAGCAGATGGTGGTCTGGCAGCAGCGCGTCGCAGACCTCATCTCCTCCGGTGTCGCCGACGGTGTGTTCCGCAACGACGACCCGCCCGCTGCGGCGACCCGCCTGATGGCCGTCGTCGACGGGCTGAGCGTCCATGCGGCGATGCGCTCCCCCGTCGACTATGCCGTGGTCCGGCAGCTGGTCATCGACAGCACCGAAAGAGAGCTTGGCCTGCGCCGCGGCGAGCTCGAGCCCCCCAGGTGACGTTCGCCCTGGGCCGGGGGCCCGGGTGGGCGCGTCCGAGGGCTGGACGGTGCGCTTCCTAGACTCGGCGAGGTGACCCGGTCCCGCGACGTCGTCGTCGTCGGCAGCGGCCACAACTCCCTCGTCGCGGCCTGCTATCTCGCCCGAGCAGGGCTCGACGTCGAGGTCGTCGAACGCGACAAGGTGCTCGGCGGCGCGGTGTCGACCGTCGAACGGTGGCCCGGGTACGCCGTCGACCGTGGCTCGAGCGTGCACATCATGATCCGCTACACGGGCATCGTCGACGAGCTGGCTCTCGTCGAGTGCGGCCTCACGTACCTCGACATGGACCCGTGGGCGTTCGCGCCGTTCGGGCCGCCCGACGACCAGCAGGCCCTCACCTTCCATGTCGACCTCGACCGGACCTGCGCCTCGATCGCGGCCCTGTGCGGCAGTCGCGACGCGGAGTCCTACCGAGGGTTCGTCGCCGACTGGAGCAGCCGCAATGAGGCGGTCTTCAAGGCCCTCGAGGACACTCCGACCGCCGCCAACCTCGGCCGCCATCTCTGGGGGGCCGGTCGCGCCACCGACATCGGCGGCCTCGAGATGTCGCGGCAGTTCCTGCAGCCGGGCGACCAGCTGCTCGACGAGCTCTTCGACGACGAACGGCTCAAGACGGCCCTGTCGTGGCTGGGCTCGCAGTCGGGTCCGCCGACCCACGAGGTCGCCACCGCGGACCTGGTTGGCTGGAACGCGCTCATGCACAGCAGGCCGCCGGGACGAGCCGTCGGCGGCAGCGGCTCGCTGACCAGGGCGCTCGCGGAACGGCTCCGCCTCACCGGCGGCTCGTTGCGGCTCGGCGACGGCGCCACCTCCATCACGCGCGAGGGCGACCGGGTCACGGGAGTGCTGACCGACTCCGGCGAGCACATCACTGCGCGCGCGGTGGTCGCCGGGTGTCACGTGCTGACGACACTGGAGCTGCTCGGGGACGAGGCGCTCCTGCGACGCGCGACCAGGGCGGTGCGGGTCGGCAACGGGATCGGGATGGCTGTGCGGCTGGGCACGACCGACCTGCCCAGATATCCCGGTGCGGAAAGCGGCGCGTCGTACGACGTCCATTCGGCGATGCAGCTGATCGCGCCGAGCCGCGCGCACCTACGCCGGGCCCATGGGGAGTTCGGGGCCGGCCGCCCGCCGGTGGAGCCACCCGTCGTGCTCATGTCGTTCTCGGCCATGGACCCCTCGATCGCGCCTCCCGGCCGCCACAACGTCACGGCATGGGCGCAGTGGCATCCCTACGAGCTGGCCGGCGGGCAGAGCTGGGACGACATCGGCGCCCGCGAGGCCGACCGCATCGTCGCGCAGGTCGAGAAGGTCGCGCCCGGGTTCACGAGCACCATCGAGCACGTGCACGTGCAGACACCGCTCGACCTCGAACGCGAGCTGGGCCTGCGCCGCGGCAATGTCATGCACGTCGAGATGGGCCTCGACGCGATGTTCGCCTATCGGCCGCTGCCGGAGCTGGCGGGCTACCGTACGCCGGTGCGCGGCCTCTATCTCACCGGCGCCTCCACCCACCCGGGTGGTGGCGTCTTCGGCGCATCCGGGCGCACCGCCGCAGGTGTCGTCGTCCGCGACCGGCGGCGGTGGCGATGAACACCGCCACCAGGGCGTACGACGTGACGCTGCGCCGCCGTCCACCGAGCGGTGCTGCTGCAGCGCTGCCCTGGTTGCTCACCCTGGCAACGATCGGCGCGCAGATCGCCTACCCGCTGGTCGACGGTGTGTCGCTGCGCCGGGTCACCATCGCGTCGGTCGTGCTGTTCTTCCTCGCCTCGGTGACGCACGCATGGGCACATCGCGGCCCGAGGTGGGCGCTCACCTTCGTCATCGTCAGCGCGGGTATTTCGTTCGCTGCGGAGGTGGTGGGGGTGCGAACTGGCGTGCCGTTCGGCGACTACTCCTACTCCTCGTCGCTCGGCACCCAGCTGCTCGACGTTCCCGTCGTGGTGCCGCTCGCTTGGTCGATGATGGCCTACCCCATGTTCCTCGCGGCCCGGCGCCTGACCCGGCGGTTCACTGCTGTCATTGGCGCGATCGGCCTTGCCGGCTGGGATGTTTTCCTCGACCCGCAGATGGTCGCCGACGGGCGTTGGCACTGGTCGGACCCGTCTCCGTCGTTGCCCGGCATCGACACGGTGCCGCTGACCAATCTCGCCGGCTGGCTCGGTGTCGCCTTCGTGATCATGCTTGTTCTGTGCGCGACCCTGCCGCGGGACCGCGGCAGCGAGGCGGTGCCGGCGGTGCTGCTGATCTGGACCTACGTCGGCTCGGTCGTGGGCAACGTGTTCTGGTTCGGCTCGGACGCTGTTGCGCTCGCCGGTGGGATCGCGATGGGGATCGTGGTGCTGCCCTATGCCTGGGTGCTCTGGCAGTCCCGGCCGTGAGCCCTGGTCGGTCGTTCGTACGGGCTGGTCGCTGGGCGACGCGCGCGGGTGCCGTGCTCGCGGTGGCCGGAACTGCGCACTCGATGTGGAACCTGCGCGCGTTGCGGACGCTGCCGGACGATCCGCCGGAGGTCGCCGAGACGCGTGGCCGTGCTGCTGCCTGTTCGCAACGAGGCGCACCGGCTCGAGCCGTGCCTGCGATCGTTGCTCGGCCAGACCGGTGTCCCTGGTCTGCAGGTTCTCGTGCTGGACGACCAGTCGACGGACGGGACGCGCGACGTCGTACGACGTGTCGTCGGCGACGATCCGCGGGTGCGTCTCCTGACCGGTGCGGCGATGCCGGACGGCTGGTGGGGCAAGCCGTGGGCCTGCCAGCAGCTGGCGGACGAGGCATGCGCGAATCGCTGGGGTCCTGACCCCAGCGAATCGCGCATGCCCGCGGTGCTGGTGTTCGTCGACGCGGATGTCGTCCTTTCGCCCGATGCGGTGGCAGCGACGGTCGCGGCGCTGCGCTCCTCGGGGCTCGACCTGCTCTGCCCCTATCCCCGCCAGGTCGCCGAGTCGCTGGCCGAGCGGCTCGTGCAGCCGTTGCTGGCCTGGTCGTGGCTCACGACCCTGCCGCTCCGTCGCGCCGAGTCGTCGCGGCGGCCGTCGCTGTCTGCCGCGAACGGCCAGCTGCTGGCCGTGGACACCGTTGCCTACCGCCGCGCCGGGGGTCACGCGACCGTGCGCGCCGAGATGCTCGAGGACATCGCCCTGTTGCGTGCGATCAAGCGCAGCGGCGGGCGGGGGACGGTCGCGGACGGGACGCGGGTCGCGACCTGCCGGATGTACGACGGCTGGCCCGCGCTGCGTGATGGCTATGCGAAGTCGCTGTGGTCGGCGTTCGGGTCACCCGGGGGCGCGGCGGCGGTCATGGCGCTGTTGGGGCTCGCCTATGTCGTGCCTCCGGTCGCGGCGCTGCGCGGTTCGCGTGCCGGGCTGGTCGGCTATCTGGCCGCAGTGACCGGACGCGCCGTCGTCGGCCGGCGGGTCGGCGCGCGGGTCTGGCCGGACGCGCTCGCACATCCGTTGTCGGTGCTGACGTTCTCCGGCCTGACCGCGTTGTCGTTGACCCGCCGACGCCGCGGCACCCTCCGCGTGTCCGGCCGCCCCCTTCGCAGGTGACGGTTCTCGGGCTCCGGAATCGACCACGTTCAGCATGCCGGCGGACGGTTCGCAATGCCTGCACGCATGGCGAACCGTCCGTACACCTTGTGAACGTGGTCGATTCCGGGGTGGGGCGGTTAATGCGGGCGCGGATCGCGGTGGGATGCTGCGAGACTGCCGCATGACGCAACAGCCGGATGTGCGCGGGGCGCTGCGCCGGATGTTCGACGGCCGTCCGGTGGTCATCACCGGTGGCCCGCTCGCCGGACTCGTACGACTCGGTGCCCGACGTCACCGAGATCTCCGGACGCAGGCCCTTCTTGCTCGCGAACGGCGTCGGCACGGGACCGGTGCCCGACCCCGGCGAGGTCGAGATGCACCTGTTGCCCGAAGGCAACGCCACGTCCGTCGTCGGCTCCACGCACGAACAGCTCAGGATCCTCGCCGACCTGCCGGCCGACGCGCTCGTCGCCCTCGACTCCTGGGACCCTGACAAGCGAGCGGTGGTGCTGGCGAGCCCGTTCTTCACCGGCAGCGAGATCGGCGGACGGGACATCATCGGGGGGCGGCTGCCCGAGTGGGCGGCGCTCGAGGACAAGACGATCGCCGACGCACTGTGGGACGCCGCGGGAGTGCCCCGTGCAACGGCGCGCGTGGCGGCATCGACGTACCACGAACTGACCGCTGCAGCGCGTGACGTCGACCGGGGTCACGGGACGGTCTGGTCCGGTGACGCACGGGAGGGCTTCAACGGCGCGGGCGAATTCGTCCGCTGGGTGCGCTCCGACGCGCAGGCACGCGCGGCGAGCGAGTTCTTCGCTCGGCACTGCGACCGGGTGCGGGTCATGCCGTTCCTCGAAGGCGTGCCCTGCTCGATCCACGGCGTCGTCTTCCCCGATGGCGTCGCGGCACTCCGTCCCGTCGAGATGGTGACGCTGCGCCGCGCGGACGGCGACGCCGAACCCCAGTTCGTGTACGGGGGCATGTCGACGCACTGGGACCCGCCGGCCGCAGATCGCGAGGCGATGCGTGACGTTGCCCGGCGAGTTGCGATGCGGCTGGGCGAGCAGGTCGCCTATCGCGGCGGATTCTCCGTCGACGGTGTCCTCACGGCAGACGGCTTCCTGCCGACCGAGCTCAACCCGCGCTTCTCCGGCGGTCTCGGTGCGATCGCGAAGGGACTGCCCGACTTCCCGCTCCAGCTCGTGCTCGCAGCACTGGTCAGCGGTTACGACACCGGGCTGACGGCCGCGCAGTTCGAGCAGCTGCTGGTCGAGTCAGCGGATGTTCACCGCTATGGCGGCGGCGGCTATTCCATCTCGTCGCTGCACCCGTCGGAGACCGACCGGCGCGCCGTCATCCTGTCGGGCGACGACGTGCGGCTGGCGCGAGAAGAGGAGCAGCCGCATGGCGAGCTGATGCTCGGGCCGTCGGCGATCGGTGCCTTCCTGCGGTTCGAGCCGAACGCAGAACGGGTGCTGCCCGGTCGGGTGATCGCGCCGATGGTCGCATCTGCGTTCGCGCTCGCCGACGCGACGTGGGGCACGGGCATCGGACACCTCGAGCCGGCGCGCGACGTTCGCGCAGTGACCGCAACCGCCCGTGATCATGAAGGTTCGGACCGCCACTAGACGGTCCGAACCTTCATGATCACCCGAAATTGTGTACGGGGGTGTCGGCGGGGGTCGCTAGCCTCGCGGGCACCCTGCTGACGAAGGAGAGACCTCATGGCCTGCCGATTCACCGAGCTCGTCATCGACTGCCACGACCACGCGATGCTGGGCACCTTCTGGTCGCGGGTGCTCGGCTATCGAGATCACCGAGCAGTCCGACGGGCCGAAGAACTACTACGTCGAGCTGCAGGGTCCCGACGGCGCAGGACCGACGATCCTGGTGCTCCGCACACCCGACCAGAAGATCTGCAAGAACCGGCTGCACATCGACGTCAACGCGACCGACCGCAGCCAGGACGAGGAGGTCGAGCGGATCCTCGCGCTCGGGGCCACCCGCGCCGACATCGGTCAGGGCGAGCAGTCCTGGGTCGTGCTCGCCGATCCCGAGGGCAACGAGTTCTGCGTACTGCAGTCCACGGTGGAACCGCACACGACCTGACCTGAGCAATCCCCATGATCCTGAAGGATCAGACCGCCTCTCGACGGTCCCATCCTTCATGATCACCGGAAAGCTGACGAAGGAGAGACCTCATGGCGTGTCGATTGACCGAGCTCGTCATCGACTGCCACGACCACGTGCTGGTGGGCACCTTCTGGTCGCGGGTGCTCGGCTATGAGATCACCGACCAGTCCGACGGGCCGGAGAACTACCACGTCGCGCTGCAGGGTCCCGACGGCGCAGGACCGACGATCCTGGTGGATCGCACACCCGACCAGAAGGTCAGCAAGAACCGGCTGCACATCGACGTCAACGCGACCGACCGCAGCCAGGACGAGGAGGTCGAGCGGATCCTCGCGCTCGGGGCCACCCGCGCCGACATCGGTCAGGGCGAGCAGTCCTGGGTCGTGCTCGCCGACCCGGAGGGCAACGAGTTCTGCGTACTGCAGTCCAGGGTGGAGCCGCACAGGACCTGACCTCTGCGAAGCCCCTGAGATCATGAAGGTTCCGTCCGGCTAGGACCGGACGGAACCTTCATGATCACTCTGGAGAACGGCCAGGGGTCATGCCTTGGGCATGAGGACCTTGTCGATGATGTAGACCGTGGCGTTGGCCGTCTGCACGTCGCCGCAGATGACCGACGCGGTGCCGTCGACCTTGAACATGTCACCGCTGCCGGTGATGTTCACCTTGCCGCCTTCGAGCGACTCGTGCTCGCCAGCGAGAGCGCCTGGCGCGATCTTGCCCTTGAGCACGTGGTAGGTCAGGACCTTGGTCAGCAGACCCTTCGGGTCGCCCATCGCCTTGTCCATGGTTGCCTTGCCCATCGCGGCGAACGCGTCGTTGCTCGGCGCGAGCACCGTGATGTCCGCAGCGGAGTTCAGGGTGTCACCGAGACCGGCCTTGGTGACCGCGGTCACCAGGGTCGACAGGACCGGGTTGTGGGACGCGGCGGTCGCCACGGGGTCCTTCGCCATGCCGTCGAAGCTGCCGGAGCCGCCGGCGGGGACTGCCGCGCAGCCGGCACCGAAGGGGGCGTCGGCGGCCATCGGCGTGGTCTCTGCCGGCGAGCTGGGCGCCTTCGACTTCGATGCGGCAGCGGTCGTGTCGGACGTGCCGCCACAGGCGGTCATCGACAGGGCGAGCGTGACACCGGCAGCCGCGAGGGCGACGGTGCGGTTGGTGGAAAACCTCATAGGGATTGCTCTCTCTTTGGTTGGGGATGTCTGCCCGATGCGATGCAAGCGGGACGTTTCTCAGGTGACCGTGACGACGGTCGACTGCCATCCGGTTGCCCCGGACGGAAAGGGTTTGGCCCGACGGGAGGGCTGGACGGCGCCGGTGCGGTCGGTCGCGCGTACCTCGATCGTGTGTTGGCCCGGCGAGGCGTCCCACTCGTAGACCCACTGCCGCCAGGTGTCGGCCGAGGGCACACTCGCAAGCCGTGCTGCCTTCCAGTCGACACCGTCGACGCGGACCTCGACCTTGTCGACGCCACGGTGCTGAGCCCAGGCCACTCCGGCGACGGCGACCCGACCGGCCAGGACCTTGCTCAGCGGGCGCGGTGTGTCGATGCGCGACATCGTCTTGATGGGCGCCTTGCGTGCCCAGCCGCGCCTGACCCAGTAAGGCTTGCTGTCCGCGAAGCGGGTCAGCTCGAGGTCGACGACCCACTTCGTGGCGGAGACATAGCCATAGAGGCCGGGCACGACCATGCGCACCGGGAAACCGTGCTCCGCCGGCAGCGGCTGGCCGTTCATGCCGACGGCGAGCATGGCGTCTCGTCCGTCCATCACAACCGCGGTCGGCGTGCCGATGGTCATGCCGTCGACCGAGGTGCTGACGATCTGGTCGGCGTCCCTGTGCACTCCGACCTCCTTCAGCAGGTCGGCCAGCCGCGCACCGAGCCAGCGGGCGGTGCCGACGTACTGCCCGCCGACCTCGTTGGACACGCAGGTGAGGGTGATGTCCCGCTCGATGAGGTCAAGCTTGAGCAGCGTCGGGAAGTCGATCTCCATCGACTGGTCGACCATGCCGTGGATTTTCAGTTGCCAGTCGGCGGTGGAAAGCTGAGGCACGATCAACGCGGTGTCGACGCGGTAGAACTCCTTGTTGCTCGTCACAAACGGGCTGAGCCCGTCGAGCTTGAGGTCGACGCTGCGGGGCAACGTCCGGGCTGGGCTCGTCGGCGCCGGAAGGCGCACGGCGGCGCGAGACGCCGCCACATCGAAGCGACGGTTGATCGCAACCCGACCAGCGCCGCCGGCGGCACCCGCGACGGCAGCGGCGCCAATGCTCGTGAACAGGAAGGCCCGCCGGTTGTAGCCGGCGCCCTTGCGGTCGATGCCGCCGAGATAGGCGTGCACCTGGTCGGCCACCGAGCCGGGCGCTCGGAGCTCGGCAGGCGCCGCGATGGTCTCGCGCGTTCGCACACGCCGCAACGACCGGAGCATCACGTGCAGTGCGAACCCGCCCGCGAAGGCGCCGAGCACGGACGGGAGGAATGCGAACGTGGCCGCAGCGGGCCGGGTCGTCGCGGCAGCGGCACCGACCACGCCGAGCAGGGCGACACCACCAATACCAATCGGAGTACGGCTCACCGCCAGCCCGCCCGTGAGCAGGGCGAGGCCGATGAGTACGGCGACGATCGTGCCGAGCAGCACCGGCTTGTCGTTGGTGCCGAAGTGAGCGATCGCGAACTGCTTGAGCCATTGCGGGGTCGCGTCGATCACGGTGCCGCCCACGGCGACGATCGGCGAGGACTGAGAGGCGACGAACGCAGCGGCGAGTTCGGCCACGCCGAGCGCGACGCCCGCGGCAATCAGGCCACAGATGGCGCCGGCGACACGGTGGGTGCGTGACCGGCCGCTCGTATCCTGCGAGATCTCGGGCGACGGCTCGGATGACTTCTCGGGCGTGGCCGATGCGCGAGCGGTCCCTGAGGTCATGACAGGTATCCGTTGCCGGAGTTGTCACGGATTGGTGGCAGATTAGGGTTCCTTCCTGTGGCTCGCGTCGTCGTGATCGGTGCAGGCATGGGGGGCCTGGCAGCAGCGGCCCGCCTTGCCACGCTCGGCCACGCCGTGACCGTCTGCGAGCAAGCCGCGTCGATCGGCGGCAAGGTCGGTCTGCTCTCCCGCGACGGGTTCACCTTCGACACCGGACCGTCGTTGCTCACCCTGCCGGCGGTCTATCGCGACCTGTTCATCAAGACGGGAGCCCCGCTCGAGGAGTCCGTCGAGCTCGTCGAGGTGGACCCCGCGTTCCGCTACCGCTTCCCCGACGGGGTCTGGGTGGACATGCCCAACGCCTCGCGCGCGGGCGTGCGGCGCGCGCTCGACGACGCGCTCGGCGGCGGCGCGGGCGACCAGTGGGACGACCTGCTCAACCGCGCGGAGCAGATCTGGCAGGTGACGCGCGGCCCGTTCCTCGAGTCACCGCTGGAGGGCGGGCGCGACCTGATGCGGCTGGCCCTGCGCTTCACCGACGTCCGCAAGGTCGCGCCGTTCCAGTCGCTGCGCCGGTTCGGCACCCGCAATCTGCGGGACCCCCGGCTGCGCATGGTGCTCGAGCGCTATGCCACCTACACCGGCTCCGATCCGCGGCTGGCACCCGCCGCGCTGGCGACAGTCCCGTACATCGAAGCAACGTTCGGCGCGTGGCACGTGCGCGGCGGGCTGCGCCAGCTCGCCCTCGCCGTGCACGACCGCGCGTTGGAACGAGGCGCGACGGTGCGGACAGGCTCCGACGTCGCCGAGATCGTCGTCGAGGCCGGCCGGATCGCGGGAGTCCGGCTGACCTCGGGCGAGACCATCGGGGCGGACGTCGTCGTCGCCAATGCCGACGCCGACACGGTCTACGGCACGCTGCTTCGCGGACCGGCCACGGCCAGTGCCCGGGCGCGGCTGGATCGCGCCACCCCGTCGCTCGCCGGGTTCGTGCTGCTGCTGGCCCTGCGCGGGCGCACACCCGGGCAGGCACACCACACGGTGCTCTTCCCGCGTGACTACGACGCCGAGTTCGACGCGGTCTTCGGCCGGCGCGCCACTCCGGTCGACGACCCGACGGTCTACATCAGCGCGCCCGATGACCCGGCCCTGCGACCCGACGACGATCACGAGGCCTGGTTCGTCCTGGTGAACGCGCCCCGGCACGACGCCACGGGCAGCCGGCGCGGCGCGATCGACTGGACGACGCCGGGGCTGGCCGAGTCGTACGCCGACCGGGTGCTCGCCGTCATGGCGGAACGAGGAGTGGACGTACGAGACCGCCTGCTGTGGCGGGAGGTACGCACGCCTGCCGACCTGGCTCTGGCCACGCGCGCACCCGGCGGCGCGATCTATGGCACCTCCTCCAACGGCGCGCGGTCTGCGTTCCTCCGGCCGGCCAACCGCGGGCCGGTGCCCGGGCTGTTCCTGGTCGGCGGTTCGGCCCATCCCGGCGGCGGGCTGCCGCTCGTCGGCATGTCCGCGGCGATCGTGGCCGGGCTCATCGGCCCCGCCTGAGGTCCGACTGTCCCAGGCACGGGCGTGGGCTAGAGGAGCGCGGTCGCCAGCCCGAAGCCGACAGTGCAGGAGGTGAAGACGGCGATCAGGCCCGGGACGATGAAGGAGTGGTTGATGACGAACTTGCCGATATGCGTCGTGCCCGTGCGGTCGAACCCGATGCAGGCCAGGTCGGAGGGGTAGGTCGGCAGGATGAAGTAGCCATATGCCGCGCCGTAGAAGGCGATGATCAGCACCGGGTCCACCCCCAGGGCGAGACCGATCGGTGCGACGGCGACAAGCGCGGCAGCCTGGCTGTTGACCAGCTTCGAGACGATGAACAGGACGATCGCGTAGGTCCATGGCTGGCCCTTCACGACATCGGCGAGCGAGGACTGCAGCGCCTCGATGTGCGCAGAGAAGAACGTGTCGGCCATCCACGCGACGCCGAAGACCGCGAAGATCGCCGTCATGCCCGCCTTGAAGACGGTGCCGTTGTTGATGTCTGCGGGCTTACCTTGCAGAAGATCAGGATGGCCGCGCCGGCCACCAGCATGGCCATCTGGATGACGAGGTTCATAGACAGCGGGGCTGTCTCACCGTCGATCGTGTACGACGGGCGAAGGTTCTCGAAGGCGCCCAGGACGACGACTGCGGCGATGCCGGCGAAGAAGATCCAAGCGGAGCGAAAGGCCTCTTTGGGGAACACGATGCCGATGAGCGTGTCGTTGGTCCCGTAGACGATCGCGCGCTGCTCGGGATCGGCGATCTTGGCCTGGAACACCGGGTCGTCGTCGAGGTCCTTGCCCCTGCGCATGCTCCACAGCGCCGCCAGCAGTACGCCGGCGAACGAGGCGGGTATGGAGATCATCAGGATCTGCGGGATGGAGTAGGACTCGCCGGCGCCCGCTCCCGCGGCGAGGATCGAGACCAGCGAGACGGTCGCCACCGACACGGGCGAGGCGGTGATGCCCATCTGGGAGGCGATCGAGGCCGCCGCCACCGGCCGCTCCGGCCGGATGTTGTTCTTGATCGCGATGTCGTCGATAAATTGACGAGGTTGTGGCCGCGCAGGTGGGTGTTCGGGAACATCGTGTAGACCACGTGGCCGGTACCGCACAGCACCGTCAGCATCCACGTGGTGATCGGCGCGAGGATGGTGATGTATTTCGGATGCCGGCGCAGGATTCTCTCGGCGAACTGCATCATCACGTTGAGGCCGCCGGCGCTCTGCAACACCGACGCGCACCCGATCACCGCCAGGATGGTCAGCATCACGTCGACGGGCGGGCAGGCCGGGAGTCAGCCCGAACGCGAAGACCAGGACGACGAGGCCGACGCCCGAGATCAGGCCCAGGCCGATGCCGCCGTAGTGAACGCCGAGCAACAGGCAGCCCAGGATGACGAGGACCTGCATTGCGATGAGCATGGGACGGTCCTTCGCTGGGCGATCAGACCGGCCATGAGGCACCGGGCTTCGCACGGATGTCCCGCACGGAATGCTGCAATTTTATGGATATGGGCCTGTTGTTCGGGCAAGGCTGATTCGGACGTTTAGTGGCTTTGGACCCTAGCGACGTGTTTCAGCGCGCCGCCCGATCGCTCGGCTGACGTCGACGCGCAGCGACTCGTCGTGCGCAGGGCTGTAGCTCGTCACGACCGGCGGCACCCGGAAGTCGGCAAGGTCGCCGGCCGGAGTCGCGGCAACATCCCACGAGCCGGAAACCACTACTGCGAGCGAGCCCGCCGGACTAGTGCAGCCGACGGTGGACGACGACCAGCAGCTGGCCGAGACCGATCACGCCGAGGGCGACCCAGGCGACCGCCCCCAACGACGCCCAGACGCCGTCGGTGAACATCCCCGCGCAGAGCAGGAACGCCGCGGTCACGATCACCCGCGTCGGGCGCTCCCACACCGTGACCACGCCGACCTCGGACATGCCCGCAGCACCGGCCCGAGCCCGCACGAACTCCTGAAGGAACATCAGCGCTCCACCGGCAACGCACACCGACGCCGGTGCACCGGCCAGCCACAGCGCCCCGACGTAGGCCAGGTCGCTGACCCGGTCGGCCGTCGAGTCGAGGACGTAGCCCCATCGCGTCGAGCGCCCCGTCAGCACAGCGACGGCACCGTCGAGGTTGTCGAGCAGGCCAGAGAGCACGACGACCAGGGCGGCGAGGATCAGCCAGCGACCGTCGAGCCACGCCAGGGCAGCAGCAGCGAGGCTGACGAGCACGGCCAGACAAGTGAGCGCGTCGGGCGAAAGCCGCGCTCGAACGGGAAGTCGCGCGACGTCGTACGTCAGGGAAAGCCACCATCGCACCAGGGTGTTGGAGCGCGGGTCATAGCCACCGTGCAGCTGTGACCACTGCTGCAGGTAGCTGTCCCGGCTCGGCAGGGCATGGCGTTCCACACGGTCGATTGTGCCGTCAGGCGAAGGACCACACGACCTTCACCGAAACCGACACCTTCTGCGAGCCGGCCTCGATCGGCACCGCCTTGGCGGCGGCCACGTCCATAGCGCGGTAGCTGAGCGGCTGCGGTCCCGAGCTGTCCACCTGCTCGGACACCGAGGACACGGCGCCGAGACCGCGCCCGGCCGCCTCGGCGTAGGTCTCGGCCTTTGCCTTCGCCTCGGCGAAGGCCTGCTTGCGCGCCTGCACGAGGAGCTCGCTGTCGCCCTCGAGGTCCAGCTGCAACCCGTCGACGCGCGCCGTGTCGCCCCCAGCGGCGACGGCTCGCTTCACGAGCTGGCCGGCCTTGTCCAGGTCGCGCAGCGTGGCCGACAGGCTTTCGGTCGCTATGTAACCCGTGATGCGCTGCTGGCTGCCGTCGTATGAGTAGTCCGGGTAGACCGACAGCCCCGCCGTCCGCAGGTCCTTGGCTGCGACACCGCCGTCGCGCAGCGCTCTGATCACGTCGCGGATGGCCGCGCTCGCCTTCGCCAGGGCTGCGTCGACGGACGACGCCCGCGCCTCGGAACTCATGTCCAGGCGCAGCACGTCGGGTGTGCCGGACACCTCCCCGACGCCCGTCACCGAAATCCCCGGCGACTTGTCGACGGCCGGGGTGGCTGCGGCTGCGGGCGTCGTCCCGCCGTGCCCGATCGAGCCGAGTACGTAGGCGGCGAGCAGGACGAGAACGGCGAGAACGGCGGCAATGGTGGGCTTCGCGATGGCGATCATGGTGCTTGGACGCCGTCGCGCGGGGCACGGTTCCCTCAGGTGCGCCCGGGAAGGCCCAGCTGCTCGTAGATCTCCCGCGTCGCGGTGGACGTGTTCAGGGTGATGAAGTGCAGGCCGGGAACTCCCTCGGCCAGCAACCGCTCGCAGAGCTCGGTCGCCGCCTCCACGCCGACCTTGCGCATCTGGTCGGGGTCCTCCTCGACCGCGTGCAAGCGGGCGGCCAGCTCCGGCGGGAACGCGGCGTTCGACAAGCGTGGCGAAGCGCTCGATCTGCCGCACGTTGGTGGCGGGCATGATGCCCGGGATGATCGGCACGTCGCAGCCGGCGGCAGCGACGCGGTCGCGAAGCCGAAGGTAGTCATCGGCGTAGAAGAACATCTGGGTGATCGCATAGTCCGCGCCGGCGTCGCACTTCTCGACGAAGTGCCGGATCTCGCTGTCCCAGTCGGGCGAGCGCGGGTGCTTCTCCGGGAAGGCCGCGACACCGACGCAGAAGTCGCCAGAGGACTTGAGCAGGCGTACGAGGTCGACCGCGTAAGGCAGGCCTTCCGGGTGCGGGGTCCACTCCGCCTGCGGGTCGCCGGGCGGGTCGCCCCGCAGCGCGAGGACGTTCACGACGCCGGCAGCCGCGTACTGCCTGATGATGTGACGCAGTTCGTCCAGCGAGTGGTCGACGGCCGTGAAGTGGCCGACCGGCATCAGGGTCGTCTCGCGGGCGATGCCCTCGGTCATCGCGATGGTCTTGTCGCGGGTGCCGCCGCCGGCCCCGTAGGTCACCGAGACGAAGGTCGGCTTGAGCGCCTCGATCTGGCGCAGCGCCATCCAGAGCTTCCGCTCGCCCTCCTCGGTCTTGGGCGGGAAGAACTCGAACGAGAAGGACCGGTCGCCGCTGGCGAGCCGGTCACGCAGCGCGACGGCCGGTGAAACCATGCGTCGAGGTTATCTGTCCCGGTCGGCCGCTCGATGCATCCGTCATGGGCGGGCAGGCAGAAGGCCATCACGTGCCCCTACTCTCGGTTGACGTGACCCCTGACTCGCCGCTGGACGCCGAGGACCTGCGCACGCGGGTCCAGAAGGCGCTCGACGACGCCCTCGCCCACCAGGCCGAGGTCCTCGACGCGGTGAGCCCCGACCTCGCCCCGCTCATGGACGCGATCAGCGACCTGCTCAGCGGCGGCAAGCGGTTGCGCGCGGCGTTCTGCTACTGGGGCTGGCGCGGCGCGGGGGGCCCCGACACCGCCGGCGCCCTGACCGTGGCCACCTCGCTCGAGGTGTTCCAGGGTGCGGCCCTGATCCACGACGACGTGATGGACGGCAGTGACACCCGCCGGGGCATGCCCGCCGTGCACCGGCGCTTCGCGTCGATGCACCGCGGCAACGGCTGGCTCGGGTCGCCCGAGTCCTTCGGGGTGGCCGGCGCCGTGCTGGCCGGTGACCTGTGCCTGTCGTGGTGCGACGAGATGTACGCCGAGTCGGCGCTCCCGCCAGAGGTGCTCGCCCGCGGTCGCAGGGTCTTCGACCAGATGCGCACCGAGCTGATGTGCGGCCAGTACCTCGACATGCTCGAGCAGGTGCGCGCGACGACGTCGGTGGAGCAGGCTCGCCACGTCATCCGCTTCAAGAGCGCGAACTACACCGTCGCGCAGCCGCTGCTGCTGGGCGGAGCGCTCGCTGACGCTCCTGCAGCGCTGCTCGCGGCGTACGACAGCTATGGCCTCGCGCTCGGCGAAGCCTTCCAGCTGCGCGACGACGTGCTCGGCGTCTTCGGCGACCCGACCGCAACCGGCAAGCCGGCCGGCGACGACCTGCGTGAGGGCAAGCGCACGGTGCTCGTGGCCTCGGCGATGGAGACGGCGTCCCCGGCGCAGGCGGCCGAGCTGCGGCGCAGCCTCGGCGACCCGCGGCTCGGCGCGGACGGCGTCGAGCGGTTGCGCAGCCTGTTCGTCGAGACGGGGGCGCTGGCGACCGTGGAGGGGCTGATCGCCTCGCTCTGCGACTCGGCGCTGGCGACCCTGGCCGCGGCCGAGGTCGAGCCCGAGGCTCGCCGCGTCCTCGAGCGGCTCGTGGTGGCGGCCACGAACCGCGACCAGTAGGCGCGGTATGCGCACGGTCTCGGGCAGGACCGACCACGTCGTCGTCGTCGGTGCCGGGCTGGGCGGGTTGTCCGCCGCGCTGCGGCTGGCCGGCGCCGGCCGCTCCGTGACGGTGCTGGAGCGCGAGACGGTGCCGGGTGGCCGGTCGGGGCTGTTGGAGGACGGCGGCTACGCGTTCGACACCGGCCCGACGGTGCTGACGATGCCCGACCTGATCGCCGACGCCCTGGCCAGCGTCGGCGAGGAGCTGTCCGACTGGCTCACCCTCGACCCGGTGCAACCGCTCTACCGCGCGCAGTTCGCCGACGGCACGTCCCTCGATGTGCACTCCTCTGTCGAGGCGATGGCGGCCGAGGTGGCTTCGGTGTGCGGTGCCGCTGCGGCCGACGGCTATCGCAGGTTCGTCTCGTTCGTGTCGCGGCTCTACGAGCTGGAGATGCGCGACTTCATCGACCGCAACATCGACTCGCCGTTCGACCTGCTGCGTCCCTCGCTCGCTCGGCTCGCGGCGATCGGTGCCTTCCGGCGACTGGCGCCCAAGGTCGCGTCGTTCCTGCCCGACGAGCGGCTGCAGCGGGTCTTCTCCTTCCAGGCCATGTATGCCGGGTTGTCGCCCTATGACGCGCTCGCGCTCTATGCCGTCATCGGCTACATGGACTCCGTCGCGGGCGTGTTCTTCCCGCGCGGCGGGATGCACGCGGTGCCGCGAGCGCTGGCCGGTGCGGCCGAGAAGCACGGTGTCGTCCTGCGGTACGAGGAGACCGTCGAACGCGTCGAGCTGTCGGGCACTCGGGCCGTGGCGGTGCACACGGTCGGCGGGGAACGCATCGCCTGTGACGCGGTGGTGCTGAACCCCGACCTGCCCGTCGCGCGCCGGGACCTCTTGGGTCTGCATGCACCGTCGTTTCGGAAGATCAAATACTCGCCGTCGTGCTTCCTGCTGCTGGCGGGGTCGACGGCTGCCTATCCGGAGACGGCCCACCACACGATCTCCTTCGGCCACGCCTGGCGCGAGGTCTTCGACGAGATCCTCGGCGGCCGGCTGATGAGCGACCCGTCCTTCCTGGTCACGTCGCCGACGCGATCCGACCCGTCGCTGGCTCCGGCCGGGAGGTCGAGCTACTACGTCCTGTTCCCCACGCCCAACCTCGACGCCCCGATCGACTGGGCGACCACCGCTCCGTACCGCGACCGCGTCGTCGAGACGCTCGAGTCGCGCGGCTGGCCTGGCTTCGGTGACGGCATCGAGGTCGAGCACGTGACGACCCCGCTCGACTGGGCAGCTCGGGGCATGGAACGAGGCACACCGTTCGCCGCCGCGCACACCTTCGGCCAGACCGGCCCGTTCCGACCGCGCAACCTCTGGGGCGAGAACGTCGTGTTCGCCGGCAGCGGGACGCACCCGGGTGTCGGAGTGCCGATGGTGCTGCTCTCCGGCCGCCTGGCCGCCGAGCGCATCGTCGGACCCGATCCTGCCTACCGATCGCGATCCCACCGATCGCGAGCCCGCCCATGACCCGCGGAGCGACCTTCGTGCGCGACACGCCCGGCGTGTCGCGGAGGAAGGTCGCTGGTGCCCGCCGGGGAGCGACCTTCGTGCGCGACACGCCCGGCGTGTCGCGGAGGAAGGTCGCTCATCGATCGGGGGCGGGGGCGTGAGCGGGCGGGAGCTGGACGCGGCCGGCATCACCGACCCGGCGCTTCGTGAGTCGTACGCGCGGTGTCGGCGGCTCAACGCGGCACACGGGCGCACGTACTACCTCGCCACGCTGCTGCTTCCGCCGGCCAAGCGACCTTACGTACACGCGCTCTACGGTCTGGCCCGCTATGCCGACGAGCTCGTCGACGACCTCGACTCGCCCGACCCCGCCGCCCTGCTGACCTGGGGCAAGCGCTTGCTCGACGACCTGGCCCTGGGCGACTCGACCGACCCGATCGGGCGGGCGGCCGTGCACACCGCGCGGACCTGGGACATCCCGGTGGCGCACTTCGAGTCGTTCCTCGCCTCGATGCGCATGGACATCACGCGGACCAGCTATCCGACCTACGCCGACCTCGAGCAGTACATGCACGGCTCGGCCGCCGTCATCGGCCTGCAGATGCTGCCCCTGCTGGAGCCGATCCATCCGGACGCAGCGAGCTATGCGGGCAAGCTCGGCGAGGCGTTCCAGCTGTCGAACTTCATCCGCGACGTGGCCGAGGACCTGCGCCGCGGCCGGGTCTACCTCCCGCAGGAAGACCTCGATGCTTTCGGCGTACGCAGGTCAGACCTCGCAACCGGCACGGTCACCCCAGCGATCCGCGAGCTGCTGCGCTTCGAGATCGCCCGGACCCGGGCCATCTATCGCGCGGCCGCGCCCGGCATCGACCTGCTGCACCCGTCGAGCCGCGACTGCATCAGGACCGCGTTCCTGCTCTACCGCGGCATCCTCGACGAGGTGGAGAAGGCCGACTACCAGGTGCTGCGCAGACGCGTCCGCGTGCCGGTCAGGACCCGGCTGGCCGTAGCAGGCCCAGCCCTGATCAGGGCTCGGCGGGCGCGCCGCGCGACGCCGCCGTCGACGCGTCGGCCTGCCTGAGCCGCCGGCCCCACCAGACCCACCACGCCTGGGTCTGCAGCACCATCGAGAACCCGAACAGCAGGTCCTCGACGGGGGCGTAGACAAGCCGCGCACCCAGGATCTCATCGGCGCTGTAGACCACGATGTCGCGCCCGGTGAGCCAGCCGTTGGTGAGCAGCTGGAAGAACAGCACGATTGCGTACGCCGTCCAGAACGCGCGCCGCCGCACCAGGCTGGTGCGCAGCACGGCGAGGTCGAGGACCAGCGCGCCCAGGACCCGGCAACCGCCAACGCGGTGTAGCTCACTGCGGATCACCCGAGCGGTCGTCGATGGGCCAACCTCGAACCAGGTGCACAGCCTCGAGCGCCAGCAGCGACGCCGTCGGCACGACGAGGAAGAACAGCAGCTCCTCGAGCGGCAGGCCACCGGGCAGCGTGACGCCCAGCAGCTGCGACTTGTCGAACGACCAGTGGCCCGCACTGATCGCATAGAGATCCCACGTGACGAACACGGCGACGACCGGCAGCAACGTCAGGAGCAGGCGGCGCCACTGGCGATAGACACGAACGCCGAGGAACAGCTCCAGCGGCAGCGTGCCGACCACGCAGAAGGCGAGGACAGCTGCATAGCTCAGCGAGTGCACCGGCGAAACGCCTAGAAACCCAACGCCTGCGCGCGTCGACGTACCTCTGTTCCGCGGTTGCCGACCAGTGCGTCCACGGGCGAGCCGGGCAGCGTGTCATCGGGGGTGAACAGCCAGCGCACCGCTTCCTCATCGGAATAACGCGCATCCTTCAGCAGGGTCAGCGTGCCCGGAAGCCCCTTGAGCACCTGCCTGTTCTGGATGAACGCCTCGGGCACCATCGAGCACGTTGTTCTCGCCGCGGCGCAGGGCGATGACCTGCCGGTCGCGCACCAGCTGGCGCACCCGCGTCACGTCGATGTCGAGCAGCTCGGCGATGTCGGGGAGGGTCAGCCAGGAGGGAACAAGCGTGTCTGCGTCGGTCACCTGGCCAAGCCTGCCATGCGCGGGTCCGCGGCGGGCTAGGGTCCGGACGCATGGACACAGTCGGGGACGCAGAAGCGCTCGGTTACGACGACGCCGCCTTCGTGCTGCGGCCGCGACTGGCGACTCCGGAGGCCCTCGCGGTCACCTCACTGGCCACCGCCATGGCCAGCTTCTTCGTGACGACGATCGCGCAGTACCTCGTCATTCTGCTCGACGGCCAGTTCCACCTCGGCGGTGGGCGGAAGCAGATCGCGTTCGCCCTGCTGCCGGTCGCGGCCCTGTCCCTCGTCGCCGTGTGCTGCGGCGTGGCCGCGGTGAAACGGCGGCCGGCCGACCGTTGGGTCTCGGCGCTCGCCGTCGCCGGCACGGTGGTCGGTGCGATCGTCCTGCTCATGGTGGTGACCGGAATCCTCGTGTCGTGGATCAACGACCCGGTCGGGAACACGGACTGAGCGACCACTACGGCGCCAGAGCGCTCGCCTTCACCTGAGTCGCCGGGTCCGTGAGCAGGTCGGGGTCGACGTGTGCGTCCGACTGCATCAGCCGCCTGGCCTGCACGAGGTCGCGCGGCCGGTCGGCGGTCACGGCGGCGGTGATGCGGTCGCCGGTCAGCCAGAAAGCTGCCCACGTGTCGCCCTCCTCACGCCAGACGATGCGATCCGCACCGGCGTGGTGGCCGGCGTACTGCACCATGTGACCCCACTGCTCCGACCAGAAGTAGGGCACCGGGTCCCAGCTCGCCTCGCCACCGAGCAGCGTCGTCGCGGCGACAGCGGGGGCATGCAAGGCGTTGTCCCAGTGCTCGACGTGCATGCGGGTGCCGTATCGCACCGACGTCCACGCCGCCGCGTCCCCCACTGCCCAGACCCCGGGCATCGACGAGCGCAGCCCCGAGTCGACCTCCACAGCCCCACGTCCGGTGAGCGGGACGGGAGTGCCGTGCAGCCACGCGGTCGCCGGGCGGGCACCCACGCCCAGGAGTACGACGTCCGCGGGCACCGCGCTGCCACCGGAGAGATGGACAGCGTCCGGTTCGACCGCCAGGACGGCCTCACCCAGCAGCAGGTCGACCGGCGCCCACCAGGGCAGCATGCGCTCTCCGCAGGCATCGGGCAGGGCGTTCGCCAGCGGTGCGTGCAGCGCCTCGACGACCGTCACGTGCGCGCCGGCCCGCACGGCTGCGGTGGCGACCTCGGCGCCGATCCAGCCGGCGCCGACGATCACCAGTCGGGTGCGGGGTCGCAGCTTCGCCCGCAGGCTCAACGCGTCCTCATGGGTACGCAAGGTGATGGCCGGCTCCGTGCCCGGGAAGCGCACCGGCACCGAGCCGGTCGCGATGACGAGCTGGTCCCACGCCAGGTCGCCCGCGTCGGTCTCGAGCGTGCCCGGACACAGTCCGGTCGCGGTGCGGCCGAGATAGCGCTCGACGTTCCAGGCAGCCCAGTCGGCGTCGAGGGTGCTGTCGTCGGTGTCGCCGTGCAGCAGGGACTTGGTCAGCGGTGGCCGGTCGTAGGGCGGGCGGGACTCGGCACCCACGAGCACGAGCGCGTCGGCGTAGCCCTGATTGCGCAGCGCGGCCACGGTCTGCAGCCCCGCCAGCCCCCCGCCGACGACCACGACACGCTGCACGGCCCTGACTGTACGTTCAATTAGACCCTGAGGGGAACAGTTCGGGCCGCCCGCGCTGAGTGCGCCCCGCCTGGCCGGATTCCCCGGGATCGAATAGCAGATCCACCAGCAGGTGGCCCATCGGCTATCCGATCCGCGGATTTCGCTACCACATCGGGATCGCGAATGACAACCATGTAATACCACGATCAGGTAACAAAACGGCCACAAGCCCCATCTGTCCCACTAGTCACGGCAGGATCACCAGTCGCAGGAGTAACAGCCCGGCAAGGGTCGCGGCCTCCCGCACAGCACCGCACACGCACCACGCGTGAACCGCATGACCGGCACACCACCCGCGCGACCGACTGTGGGCCCGCATCGCCAGCTCAGACGCCCACAGGTGCGACCGACAGTGAACCGACGACCGGAGCTGACCCCCGAGGCCAGCCGCCCCGACCGTGAGGACCCCACCAGCGATGCCTTCTTCCCTGACCTTGTCCGCGCCCCCGACCGAGGCCGTGCTGCCCGAGCGCGCGCGGCCCGCGGGAGACCGGCCCGACGGGCGCCTACCGCGCAGCCCGCGCAGCCGCCGGCGGCGCATCGCTCGCAACCTGGCCGTCCCGCTGCTGCTGGGCGCCCTGGTCACGGCGGGCTCCCCCGGCTGGTCGTCGTACACGATCCACCGCGGCGACACGCTCAGCGCGCTCGCGGCGCGCTATCACACGACCGTCGCCAAGCTCGTCCAGGTCAACAACCTCCCGGGCAACGGGAACCTGATCATCGCCGGAGAGACGCTGAAGGTGCCGGGCGGCCACTCGAGCTCCGGCACCACCAGCGCCCGCCGCACGCACCGGGTCGTCGCGGGCGACACGTTGAGCGGCATCGCGCACCGGTACGGCGTGAGCATGAGCTCGATCGCCAAGGCCAACCACCTGTCGAGCCTGAACATCGTCCGGCTGGGCGCGACTCTCACCATCCCCGGCACCACGCGGGTCTCGCCGCAGCGCAGCTCGCCGAGCAACACCTTCGCCGGGCGCACCTATGCCTCCTCGGTCGTGAACGCGGCCGCCCGCAACCGGGCCACCCTCGCCCGCCGGGGCGTGCCGTCGCGCACCAGCATGCGCAACCTCATCGCGGCCAAGGCACGCGCGAACGGGGTCAGCCCGGCGCTGGCCGTCGCGATCAGCTATCAGGAGTCGGGCTGGAACCAGGGTGCGGTCTCCGTAGCGAACGCGGTCGGCGCCATGCAGGTCATCCCCAGCACCTCGGAGTGGATCTCCTCCGTGGTCGGCCGGCGCCTCGACCCGCTCAAGGCCGGCGACAACGCCACCACCGGCGTGGTCCTGCTGCGGGTCCTGACCCGCTCGGCGGGCAGCGAGCGGCAGGCCATCGCGGGCTACTACCAGGGCCTCAGCTCCGTGCGGAAGAACGGCATGTACCCCGACACCAAGCGCTACGTGGCCAATGTGATGTACCTCAAGAAGCGATTCAGCTAGCTCAGGTAGCGCGCGGCGTGGCCCGTGCCACAGCTTTCCCGCACGTAGACTCCCAGCGTGGATACGACCGTCAAGGATCCGCTGGTCGGGCGTGTGCTCGACGGGCGCTACCACGTCGTGTCCCGCCTGGCGCGCGGCGGGATGGCCACGGTCTACGAGGCCGTGGACTCCCGGCTCGACCGCACGGTCGCGCTCAAGGTGATGCATCCGGGGCTGGCCGAGGACGAGGAGTTCGTCTCCCGGTTCATCCGTGAGGCGAAGTCCGCCGCGCGGCTGTCCCACCCCAACGTGGTCGCCGTCTACGACCAGGGCGCCGACGACGGGCACGTGTTCCTGGCGATGGAGCATGTACGCGGCCGGACCCTGCGTGACCTGCTGCGCGAGGTAGGCCGCCTCAACCCACGCCAGGCGCTCGAGGTGTTCGAGCCGATGCTGGCCGCGCTCGGCGCCGCACACAACGCGGGCATCGTGCACCGTGACGTGAAGCCCGAGAACGTGCTGCTCTCCGACGACGGGCACGTCAAGGTCGCCGACTTCGGCCTCGCCCGGGCGGTCGCCAACGCCACCAGCCACACGACGTCCGGCATCCTGATGGGCACCGTCGGCTACCTCTCCCCCGAGCAGGTCGAGCGCGGCATCGCCGACCCGCGCTCCGACGTCTACGCCGCCGGCATCCTGCTCTTCGAGATGCTCACCGGCGACAAGCCCTACGACGGCGAGACCGCGCTCCAGATCGCCTACCGGCACGTCCACGACGACGTACCCCCGCCCTCCTCGATCGTGCCGTGGCCTGCCCGCCGAGCTCGACGCCCTCGTCGTGCGCGCCACCAGTCGCGACCCGGACAAGCGGCCCGCCGACGCCAAGCGGTTCCTGGCCGAGGTCGTGGCCGCGCGGCTGGCGATGTCGGAGGAGGAGCTCGGTCCGATCGGACCGCCCCTGGCGTCGCTGGGCGACCTCGATCACACGCTGGTGGTGCCGGTGAACGGGACACCGCCGATGGGTGTCCGCACCGCTGCCCGGCGCGGTGACACCGGCCCGGTACGGGCGCCGCGCAAGCGCCGCCGTCGCGGGCCGATCGCGCTGCTGCTGATCCTGATCCTGGCCGCAGCTCTGGCCGGCGCCGGCTGGTACTACGGCCTCGGCCCCGGCTCCGACATCCCGACCCCGTCGCTGCTGAAGCTCACGGAAGCGCAGGCCAAGGCAAAGGCCGCGCAGGTGGACCTCTCGGTGAAGGTGGTCTCGCACGCCTTCAGCGAGGTCGAACCCGTCGGGACCGTCGTGGACACCGACCCGGCGCCGGGCGACGACATCAGCAAGAACGGCCAGATCGGGCTGACGCTGTCCAAGGGCCCCGAGCGCTATGACGTGCCGGACGTGTCGGGCAAGACCGAGGAGGAGGCCGGTCAGATCCTGGAGGCCAACCACTTCGTCGTCGGGGAACCGACGCGGGCCTACGACGAGAAGATCCCACTCGGCTCGGTCATCGCCACCGATCCGGTCGCGGGCACGTCGCTCGCACCCAAGACCGCGGTCTCGCTGGTCATCAGCAAGGGTGTCCAGCCCGTCGACGTGCCCGACGTCACGGGTCAGAGCCTCGACGACGCCAAGGCGACCCTCAAGGAGGCCGGGCTGCGCGGCAAGGTCGCCGACGAGAGGTACGACGACCAGGTCGCCGCCGGCGATGTCATCAGCCAGTCACCCAAGGACGGCCAGGCGCCGAGGGACTCGGCAGTGCAGCTCGTGGTCTCCAAGGGTCCGCCACTGGTCGACGTACCCGATGTCGTCGGCATGTCGATCGGCGACGCGATCGCCCGGTTGCACTCGGCAGGTTTCCGGACGAGTGCCTTCGGCCCGGGCTTCGGCACCGTCCGCGCGCAGAACCCGCGCGGCGGCCAGGCACCGAAGGGCTCGACCATCAGGCTCGCCTACCTCTGACCCCCGTACGGCATCCTGACTGACGAGACGTCCGGCGGCCGGCTCAGCGCGCACGACTACCCTTGCTGACGTGGTCGTTGTCATGAAACCGGACGCCGAGCCCGACGATGTCGCGGCCGTCATCACCCGCGTCGAGGCGGCGGGCGGCGAGGCCTTCGTCAGCCGCGGTGTGACGCGCACGATCATCGGCCTGGTCGGGGACATCGAGGCGTTCAGCGGGCTCAACCTGCGCGGCATGTCCGGCGTCGCCGACGTGATGCGGGTGTCGTCGCCCTACAAGCTCGTCAGCAGCATCCATCACCCCGACAAGACGACCGTCTACGTCGGCGGCGTCCCGATCGGCCCCGACACCTTCACGCTGATCGCCGGACCCTGCGCGGTCGAGACCCCCCAGCAGACGCTCGAGGCTGCGGAGATGGCCAAGGCCGCCGGCGCGACGCTGCTGCGCGGCGGCGCCTACAAGCCGCGTACGTCGCCCTACGCCTTCCAAGGTCTGGGTGAGGCGGGTCTGCGCATCCTCGCCGACGTTCGGGAGGCGACCGGGCTGCCCGTCGTGACCGAGGTCGTCGACGCTCACGACGTCGACCTCGTCTGCTCGTACGCAGACATGCTGCAGGTCGGCACCCGCAACATGCAGAACTTCGGGCTGCTGCAGGCAGTCGGCCAGTCGGGCAAGCCGGTCATGCTCAAGCGCGGCATGCAGGCGACCATCGAAGAGTGGCTGATGGCGGCGGAGTACATCGCGCAGCGCGGCAACCTCGACATCGTCCTGTGCGAACGCGGCATCCGCACGTTCGAGACGGCGACCCGCAACACCCTCGACATCAGCTCCGTGCCCGTGGTCCACGACCTGGCCCACCTGCCGGTGATCGTCGACCCGTCACACTCCGGCGGACGGCGCGACCTCGTCGTGCCGCTGTCCCGCGCGGCGATCGCGGTCGGCGCCGACGGCATCATCGTCGACGTCCACCCCCACCCCGAGAACGCGCTCGTCGACGGGCCACAGGCGCTGGTCGACGACGACCTGCGGGCGCTCGCTGCCGCCGTGCGCCAGCTGCCGCCGCTGGTGGGCCGCCGCCCGGCCAACGCGGCTACCTCAGCAACGCGTTCCTGATCACGGCCGCGGCCTTGTCCACCTGCTCGTCGTCGACGTCGAGGTGGGTCAGCACGCGTAGATGCGTCGGGTCCAGCGCACCGATCAGGACGTCCTGCTCGCGGCACCGGGCGACGACCGCGGGAGCGTCGGGCACCACGAGCACGACGATGTTGGTCTCGACGGTCGCGGGGTCGACCACACCCGGGACGCCGTCCGCGATGGTCTGCGCCAGCCGACGGGCCCGCGCGTGGTCGTCCGCCAGGCGCGCGACATTGTGGTCGAGCGCATAGAGCCCGGCCGCGGCGAGGATGCCGACCTGCCGCATCCCGCCACCCTGTCGCTTGCGCCACACGCGCCCCTCGGCGACGCGCTCGGCGGAGGACACGAGCAGTGAGCCGATCGGTGCGCCGAGGCCTTTCGACAGGCACACCGAGACGGTGTCGAACAGTTCGCCGTACGACGACAGTGGCGTGCCGCTTGCCACATGGGCATTCCAGAGTCGGGCGCCATCGAGGTGCATCCGTACGCCTGCTTCGCTCGTGACCGCCCGCAGCCGCTGGATGGATTCGAGCGGCTGCACGGTCCCGCCGCCGAAGTTGTGAGTGTTCTCGACCACGACTGCGGCGGTCGAGACGAGGTGCGGTCCGGCGTCGGGCCGCATCATCGCCGCCACGCGCTCGGGGTCGAGCAGACCTCGCTGGGCCTGCCAGGTGCGGGTGGTCACCCAGGAGACGGCCGCGGTGGCGCCGAGCTCGGCGCGTACGACGTGTGCCTCCTCGTCGCAGAGCATCTCCTGGCCGGGCCGGACGAGCAGCCGTACGCCGAGCTGGTTGGCCATCGAGCCGGACGGCGTGAACACGGCGGCTTCGTGGCCCAGCAGCCCCGCCACGCGAGCCTCGAGCTCGGCGACCGTCGGGTCTTCGCCGTAGACGTCGTCGCCGACGGGTGCGGTCGCCATGGCTTCGCGCATCGCGGGGGTGGGACGGGTGACAGTGTCGCTGCGCAGGTCGATCGGCATCCCACGGACCTTACGGCCTCGCGACTGACGTCAGACGGCGAGGGCGACCACGAGCACGTTGTCGAGATAGCGACCGTGGACATGGTCATAGAGACCGCCGCAGGTGATCAGCCGCAGCATCCTGTCCGGGGTCGCGCCATAGACCTGTTCGGTCGGGAAGTTCGCGCGCGCCACCCGGCGGATCTGCGCAATCTCGAACCGGGCTGTGACGCCGTCGGAGCGCGTGACGATCACGGTGTCCCCCGGCCGGAGATCGGTGAGACGCCAGAAGACTGCCGGGCCGACCAGCGAGTCGCGGTGCCCCGCCAGGACGGCCGGGCCGAGCTCGCCAGGCACCGACGAGCCCGGGAACCAGCCGGCCCGCTGCGGGTTCACGGGCGGCTGCAACCGGCCGCTCGAGGTCACGCCGAGCTTCTCGAGCGGCGTGTCGACGCCGATGGCAGGTATCCGCAGGCGCAGCGGCCGGACCTGCCCGTGGTCGGCGCCGGCCGCGGCGGCAGACGGTGCCGGCTCGACCGGGACGGCGTCGGTCGTCGGCGACGCCGGCGTGCTCGGCCGCGCGCCTGGCCGAGCCGGCGCCGCGCAGGACAGCAGCAAGGAGCCGACGACCAGCGCGCAGGCGACGCGGGCGGAGGTCCTCAAACCCGAGCGCGCCGCCGCGTCCAGGCCAGACCGGTGAGGAGCAGAGCCGCCAGGACAGTGACCGGCAGCAGCGCCCTGCGCCAACCTGGATCCGTCAGCCGGTGCCATGCCGCCGAGGCCGGTGTCGACCGAACCGACCGGCATGGTCGCCGAGCCGGCCGCATCGGTGTGCGTGTCGAGCTGGACGGCCTTCTTGCCCTTGTCCAGGACGAGGACGGTGTAGATGGATCCGGCGTCAACCTGCACGGCTTCCTCGGCGGGTTTGACACCTGTCGACTGCGGCGTCGCCTCGAGCGTCACCTGCTGGGCCGGCACCTCCGCATAGTCCGTCGTCGAGGGGAACGACACGTTCTCGGCGATGGTCTTACCCGTGGTCGTCGTCACGTCGACGACCGGCGCGACCGAGGACGCCTGGACGACACGCATCCGCGCCTTTCCGGGGTCGGGAGGGCTGAGGTCGTCGGTGAGGACCTTCAGCGAGATGTTGGCGTAGCGGTCCACGCCGGCCACCGTGTAGGCCTCGCCGGATCCGACCTCCAGGTTCGTACTCAGGATCGGTGCGCTCTTCTCGCTCGCGCCGGGCGCACGCATGGCGACGGTGTAGTGGCCGGGCGAGACGCGCTGGTAGTCCGACAGCGCGCCGTAACCGACGCTGGGGAGCATCGTGGAGTACTTGTCTGCCGCGGAACGATGTCACCCACACGTCGACCTCCGGAGTGTCGGGTGAGAGGTGCGCGAGCCTGATGTAGCCAGGCATGGCGGCGGCAGTCGCCGGCGCCGCGATGAGCGGCAGCAGCGACAGCGCCGCCACGAGCGCGGCGATGAGGACAGGCACAAGCCGGCGGCGCACGGTCACGGAGACTCCTGGGAGACGGTGGGGAAGCTTCCGCTGTTGAGAAGCTCGACGGATGCAGGCAGCAGATATCTGACGGAGACTTGTCGTTTGGTGCCGTCGTCCACTTCGTCGACGACAGGTCCGGCAAGCGCTCCTCGTTGCGTGGTAACGAAATCCTTGAGGTCACGTGCGTTCGTGGCAGTGACCGCGTGACCGTCGACGCCCTGGATCTGGAGCGTGCGTACGAGAGCATTCGGTGCATCGGCCGGGTCCGGCACCAAGGCAACTGTGAGCGAGTGCTGTGACGCGAGCCCTGCAAGGATCACGAGCACACGCTCGTCGACCTGGCCACCGCGCAGCGCTGCGGAGCCTCCGACAAACGTGAGGCCAAGGTTATGGAGCAGCTCGGTGCCGGCCGAGGCGCGAGCGGCGTCCTCCGACGGATCGGTGCCGGTCACCTGATGCACCTCGAGATCGGAACCGGGAAGTGTCGCAACCACCGGCGCGGCGGCAAGGACCTGCTGGGTGAGGGTTCCCGTGAGCACGTCACCGGAGTTGGGGGTCACGACCAGCAGGTCGCCGGTGCGGGCGGCGACCTGGTCGTTGGGGAACACCTGGCGACCGGGCAGTCCGGCGGCGAAGTCGTCGACCAGTTCCGGCGGCACGAGCAATCGGGTGCCCGCGGCAGTGTTCTGCTCCAGCCAGCGCACGGCGAGCGATCTCCCGGCGGGCGCGGGCGCGGCACTGGATGCACTGGGCCGGGCGCTCGCGCTCGGCGTCGGCTCGTCGTCGCGGACGGCGAGAACCGCCGCGATCGCGGCAACAAGCAGCACCAATGCGATGACGACCGCGGTCACGACGGCCAGACGCTGTCCGGTGAGGCGCGGGTCCGGGTGCGGATCGGTGAGCAACGGCTGCTCATGTCATCGGATGCCGCAACGACCTGGTCGGACTCGCGGCGTCGCGCGCCTGGCGCGCTCGCGACCTCGGGCTCGTGCCGCGACCTCCGGCTCGCCTCCGCCTCCGCGACCTCGTGTGCTCCGGACCGGCTGCCGCTCCTCCGCGACCTCCGGCTCTGCCTGCTCCTCCGCGACCTCCGGCTCTGCCTCCGGACCTCCGGCTCGCTCCGCGACCTCCGGCGTCCGCCCGCTGCCTCCGCGACCTCCGGCTCTACCTCCGCCTCCGCGACCTCCGGCTCGGACCTCCGGCTGCCTCCGCGACCTCCGGCTCTGCCTCCGCGACCTCCGGCTGCCTCCGCTCGCGACGCCGCCTCCGGCTCGGCTCGGCCGCGACCGGCGGCCGCTGCGTCGCCGTTGGAGGGCCCGGCGCGTTCCTCGTCGGAGATCGTGCGACCGAGCCGCACCCAGTTCGACCAGTCGCGCCAGGTCAGGCGACCGCTCGCCGGCGCCGCGGGTCCTTCCCTGGTCTCCACCGGCAGATCTGCTTCCGGTTCGACCACCGGCTCCGCGCGATCGGTGGTCGGCTGCGTCGCCCCGTCGCCGACCGTCCGCGGCCGGACGTCGGTGCGGTCGAAGTTCATGGCGCGGCCGGTGGTGCGCCGCACGTCGAGCTGCGCATCGGAGATCCGCAGGCCGAGGTCCAGCCACTCCCAACCCTCGCTCGCGGTGAGGGCGCGACTGTCTGAGCGCGACGTCGTGTCGGCACCGTCGCGGGGTCGAACGGTCGCCTACTTCGTCCTCGTGTGGGCGCAGATCGATCACGTCCGGCGAGTCGGCCTCAGCCGACTCGGCCCCTCGTTCTGCCTCGATCTCCCGATCAGCCCGCGGCTGTTTCTCCCCCACCAACGGCCCCCAGCATCCGCGACGTCGTACGCCAACTGCTCACACGATCGCGCCTACTCTGGCCAAGAAAGCACGGCATTACACTCGTTCGGCCAAATTTCACGTGCCGTCGCGAAGCGCTCACTCAGGGTGGGCGTTGCGATGCGTCGTCGAACTGCTACGCAATGTCCGACAGCGGCGATGTCAGAGACGCAGCGTCAGCGCGTAGCGAGCATCTCCGCGACGAGGAACGACAGCTCGAGCGACTGCTGGTGGTTGAGCCTCGGGTCGCAGGCGGTCTCGTACCGCATCGGCAGGGTCAGCTCGTCGATGCCACCCGCGCCACCGAGGCACTCGGTCACGTCGTCGCCGGTGAGCTCGATGTGAACGCCGCCCGGGTGCGTGCCCAGCGCGCGGTGCACCTCGAAGAAGCCGCGGACTTCCTCGATCACGTCGTCGAAGCGACGCGTCTTCAGTCCGTCCGGCGCCTCGAACGTGTTGCCGTGCATCGGATCGCACACCCATGCGACGAGTGCGCCGCTTGCGGTGACCTTCTCGATCAGAGGCGGCAGTGCGTCACGAACATGACCGGCTCCCATGCGGGTCACGAACGTGAGCCGACCCGGCTCGCTGTCGGGGTCGAGCCGCTCCACGAGAGCGAGCACCTCGTCGGGTGTCGTGCTAGGCCCGATCTTGACGGCGATCGGGTTGCGGATGCCGGCGACGAAGTCGATGTGCGCCCCGTCGAGGTCGCGCGTCCGATCCCCCACCCACACGAGGTGCGCCGACACGTCATAGGGCAGACCCGTGCGCGAGTCGATGCGGGTGAGGGCGCGCTCATAGTCGAGCAGCAGTGCCTCGTGGCTCGAGTAGAGGTCGACGGTGCGGAAGGCTTCCGGGTCGACGCCGCAGGCGAGCATGAACGACAGCGCCCGGTCGATGTCGCCCGCCATCTCCTCGTACTTCTTGTGCGCCGTGTTGTCGCGAACGAAGCCCTGGTTCCAGGAGTGCACTTGACGGAGGTCGGCGAGACCGCCCTGCGTGAAGGCGCGCACGAGGTTCAGCGTCGAGGCCGACGTGTTGTAGACCTTCAGCAGCCGGCGCGGATCGGGCGTACGTGATGCCTCGTCGAACGCGACCCCGTTGACAGCATCGCCTCGGTAGGCGGGCAGGGTCACCCCGTCGCGCGTCTCGGTGTCCGAGCTGCGGGGCTTGGCGAACTGGCCGGCGATGCGCCCGATCTTCACGACCGGAACGCGGGCACCGTAGGTCAGCACGACCGCCATCTGGAGCAGGGTCTTGAGCTTGTTGCGGATCGCATCGGCGCCGGAATCGGCGAAGGTCTCGGCACAGTCGCCGCCCTGGAGCAGGAAAGCCTCGCCCCGTGCGACGGCACCGAGCCGCTCCTTGAGCCCGTCGCACTCACCGGCAAAGACCAGGGGCGGATAGGCCGCCAGCTCCGCGACCACGTCGGACAGGACGGCGGCGTCGGGCCAGAGCGGCTGCTGCAGGGCGGGTTCGGGCACGGGCTCAGCGTACGGGGGCCCCGGCCCCGCCGCGGCACCGTCCCGCCGGAATCGACCACGTTCAGCAGGGGTACGGACGGTTCGCAAGGCGTGCAGGCCTTGCGAACCGTCCGCCAGCATGCTGAACGTGGTCGATTCCCGGCGGCGGCGAGCTACATGTCGATGGCTTCGTAGATGTCGACCGTGCCGCCGCCGGACAGCGCCGGGCAGTCCTTGACCAGCGTGGTTGCGGCACCCAGGCTGTCGGCCGTGACGATGGAGTAGCCGGTCAGGGCGGTCGATCCGCCGTCGGAGACGGCGCCGTCGGAGGCGATGCTCGCCGACGCGCCGAACGGGGCCCCGCGATCGACGACGGCGTCAGCCAAGCCGCCGAGCCACGCGGTCCAGGCCGCCATGACGGCCGCTCCGGCCTCCTCGGTCTCGGGCATCGATCCGCCGCTGTAGGCGAGGACGTAGTTGGCCATGATGATCTCCTTCGAAATCGGTGGATCCGCTGACTGCGGCCGCACCTATCCGACGAGCGGAGCCCGCCGGAATCGACAGCCCGACGCGGCCGGATTTCAGGGACATCCGGCGCAAGCCCGGCCGGCCTCCCTGCCGTCGGGACATCGCTGTGGCGCCCGAAGGCGGGTCGGGGCATGCTGCGCGCATGACCGAACCCACGCCCCAGGAGCCGGCGGTCCCCGAGGCGCTCCCTGGTGAGATCGAGTTCACCCTGACCTGGAAGGCGGTCGATGGTCGGCTGTCCGGGGTCCTCGATGGCCGAAATGTCTGCGACCACCCCGTGCGCCTCTCGAACAAGCCGGTGCTGATCCCGGTAGGGGTGGACGGCGAACCGCTCGACGCGCAGACGGTCGTGACTCTGGAGCTGCGGCTGCCTCCCTATGCCGACGTCGGGCCGGGTCAGGTGGCCAGCTCAGGGGTGTCGTGGGGCGGCTGGGACGGTCCGCCGGCGAGCGGCACGGTGATCGTGAAATGGGACGGAGGGCAGGTGGAGGTGGCTGCGTCCGGACCACCGCAGCCCTCATCCAGGGGACCGGGGACGAACCTGTCGTCGTCCTGGTTCACCCTCGTCGGCTGACTTCAGCCGAACGCTCAGCCGAAGAAGACCTCGGCCTCGGCGTAGAGCGTGGCGTCGACGAGCTTGAGCTCGGCCGTCGCTGCCGAGAGCGGGACGCGCACGATGTCGGCGCCCTGCAGGGCGACCATCTTCCCCCAGTCGCCGTCGTGCACGGCATCGATCGCGTGCAGCCCGAACCTCGTTGCCAACCAACGGTCACGCGCGGTCGGCGTACCGCCTCTTTGAATGTGACCGAGGACGGTGGTGCGCGCCTCCTTGCCGGTGCGCTTCTCGATCTCCTTCTCGAGGATGCCGCCGATGCCGCCGAGCCGCACGTGCCCGAAGGCGTCCAGCTCGCCTGCCGCGAGCGTCATCGTGCCCTCGGCGGGCGTCGCACCCTCGGAGACGACGATGATCGGCGAGTAGTGGCTCTCGAAGCGGCTCTCGACCCAGTCGCAGACCTTCACGATGTCGAAGGGCACCTCGGGGATCAGGATGATGTTCGCCCCGCCTGCCATGCCTGCGTGCAGCGCGATCCAGCCGGCGTGCCGTCCCATCACCTCGACGATCAGCGCACGGTGGTGCGACTCGGCGGTCGTGTGCAGCCGGTCGATCGCCTCCATCGCCACGTTGACCGCCGTGTCGAAGCCGAACGTGAAGTCCGTCGCGTTCAGGTCGTTGTCGATCGTCTTGGGAACGCCGACGACGTGCACGTCCCGCTCGTGCAGCTTCGTGGCCACGCCGAGGGTGTCCTCACCGCCGATGGCGATCAGGGCGTCGATGCCGAGCTTGACGAGGTTCTCCTCGATCTTCTCGACGCCGCCCTCGACCTTGAACGGGTTGGTCCGCGACGAGCCGAGGATCGTGCCACCGCGAGGCAGGATGCCGCGCACCGCATGGACGTCGAGCGGCACCGTCTCGCCCTCGATGGGCCCGCGCCAGCCGTCGCGGAAGCCGACGAACTCATGGCCGTAGGCCTTCGTCCCCTTCCGGACGACTGCCCGGATCACCGCGTTGAGGCCGGGGCAGTCCCCGCCTCCTGTCAAGACTCCGATACGCATGCGGCGACCCTACTGACCGCGACTAGGGTCGCCGCATGCGAGGTCTCGAACGTCGGACAGACCGGTTGGCACGACACCGTCGAGGGACCCGACGCATGAGCATCCTGGCCATCGATGCCGGCACTACCGGAGTGACCGCGCTCGTCGTCGGCGAGGACGCGCGGGTGCTGGCCCGGGGGTACGAGGAGTTCCCGCAGCACTTCCCGACACCCGGCTGGGTCGAGCACGAGCCGGAGCAGATCTGGCAGGCCACGCTGTCGGCCGCGCGGCAGGCGCTCGACCGCAGCGACCAGGCACCTACCGCCATCGGCATCACCAACCAGCGAGAGACGGCGGTGCTGTGGGACCGCGACACCCTCGCGGCGCCGCGACGTGCCGTCGTCTGGCAGGACCGGCGCTCGGCCGCGATCTGCGACGAGCTGCGCGACGCGGGGCACGAAGACCGTGTCCGTGAGCTGACCGGCCTGCGCTTCGACCCCTACTTCACCGGCACCAAGCTGCGCTGGCTGGCCGAGAACGACCAGCGCTCGTGGCAGGGGGTCACCGAGGGCTCGGTCCTCATCGGCACTGTCGACTCGTACCTCGTGGCCCGGCTGACGGCCGGCGCCCGACACGTCACCGACGCCTCCAACGCCTCACGAACCTTGTTGTTCGACATCACGACCGGCGCCTGGTCGGACGAGCTGTGCGAGCTGATCGGTGTCCCCCGCAACGCCTTGCCCGAGGTGGTGCCCTCGTACGGCGAAGTCGGCTCGCTCTGTCCCTGCCGCGTTCCTCGGCCTCGACCTGCCCATCGCCGGCATCGCGGGAGACCAGCAGGCGGCGCTGTTCGGTCAGGCGTGCTACGAGGTCGGCGACTCGAAGTGCACGTATGGCACCGGGTCGTTCGTGCTCGTGAACACCGGCGCCGAGCTCGTCCGATCGGATGCCGGGCTGCTGACGACCGTGGCCTGGATGGATCCGTCGGGCACGTTGACCTACGCGCAAGAGGGCGCAATTTTCGTTACGGGCGCAGCGATTCAGTGGTTGCGCGACGGCCTGGGAGTGATCGGTTCGGCGGCCGAGTCGGAGGCCCTCGCCTCAACGGTGCCGGACAGCGGTGGTGTTGTCTTCGTGCCGGCGTTGACGGGGCTCGGCGCGCCCGACTGGGATCCCGCAGCGCGAGGCACCATCCTCGGCATCACGCGCGGCACCACGCGCGCCCACCTCGTACGCGCCACCCTCGAGGCCATCGCGTTCGAGGTCCGCGACGTCGTCGAGACGCTGCCCGAGACCAGCGACGCTGCGAGTCGACGGTGGTGCAGCCGGCAACGGGCTGCTGCTCCAGCTGCAGGCCAACCAGCTCGAGCTGCCGGTCGAGCGGCCCGAGGTGCTGGAGACTACGGGGCTCGGCGCGGCGTTCCTGGCGGGGCTCGGCACGGGTGTCTGGTCGTCGACAGGCGAGCTTGCGCAGACCTGGCGGCTCGACCGGCGCTTCGAGCCGACCCATTGGGCGTACGACGACGCGACTGGCGGTCGCGACGGTGCCTACCGTCGCTGGCGAGCCGCGGTGGAACGCGCCAAGGGCTGGGCCGCCGAATAGCGTCACCCGCCTGCCTGCCCCGGCGGCAGGGTGACCTTTCGGCCCCGACACGCCGGCGTGTCGGGGCCGAAAGGTCACTCGTGGGCAGGCGTTTTCGACATCGCGGGGCTGTCGGTCAGGCCGTGTGCCTAGAGGTTGACGGGACGGAGCACGTAGTTGATGCCGTGGGCGACCTGCTTGTTGCCCTTGTTGATGTTCAGCAGCCGCGGGATCGTCGTCGGGTCCACGTCGTCGGGGTCCTGATCCTGCAGCCGGATGCGCCCGCTCCGCGGGTTCAGCACGTCAACGGTCAACGTGCCGCCCTGCGCAGTGGTCAGCTCTGCGCCATCGGCCTTGAGAGCCTTCGCAGCAGTGATCGTCTTGCCGGCGATCACGTGGTAGAGCAACACGGTCTCGACGGTGTCGATGCCGAGTGACGCCACCACGGCGAACACCTTGCCCTCCTTCTTGAGCCACTTTCCGGTCAGGTCGAAGACCAGCGCGCGGAAAGCCTGATCGGTCGGGACGAACGCTGTGACCCGTGTCTTGCCATGGGTGAGAACCGACACCGGTGAGCTCGGCTTCGCCTTCAGGACCGCGAGCACGGCCTGCGTGACGATGTCGAAGTCGTGCGAGTTGTGGTCGAACTTGTTGCCGTCGGACGTCAGCACCGCAGCAAGCGAGCGATGGTGATGGCGGGCGGCACTGGCATCAGCCGGTGACGTGACCAGCAGAAAGCCGGCCGTCATGGCCAAGCCGGTCGTGACGGCAGCGACGCGGCGCGCAACTGGGTGGCGAAGGGAGAGCATCCGGTACCTCCAGGGGATCAGCAGTGGTGCTGTGCCCCGGAGTTCCGACGACTCCGCCCTGCCGGATGCACGGTGCCGCTCGGATACAGTGCGAGCCGGCGAAGGTCAGGTGGGCGGGTCGGGTTGGTCGATGCCCTGCTCGATGGCATAGCGGACGAGCTCGACCCGGTTGTGCAGCTGGAGCTTGGACAGCGTGTTCTGCACGTGGTTCTGCACGGTGCGGTGCGAGATCACCAAGCGGTCGGCGATCTGCTTGTAGGACAACCCCTTCGCGACCAGCCTCAGCACCTCGGTCTCGCGATCGGTCAACCGGGGAACAGCGCCCTGACCAGTCGCCGACGACGTCGCGCCGTCCCCCGACGCCAAGCGGCGGAACTCCCCCAGCACCAGCCCGGCCAGCCCCGGCGTGAACACCGCCTCCCCCAAGGCCGTTCGCTCGACCGCCGAGAGCAGCTCTTCCCGGGAGGCCGACTTCACGAGATAGCCGGTCGCGCCTGCCTTCACCGCCTCGAGCACGTCCGCGTGCTCGCCGGACGCCGACAGCACCAGGATCCGCGGCACATGGTCCATCGCCACCAGGGCTCGCGTGACCTCGACGCCGGACAGCTTGGGCAGCTGCAGGTCCAGCACCACCACGTCCGGACGCGCGGCGGGCGCGCGTCGTACCGCCTCCGCGCCGTCCCCTGCGGTGGCAACGACCTCGTGCCCGGCCTCGACCAGGTCACGGGCCACCGCCTCGCGCCACATCGGGTGGTCGTCGACGACCATCACGCGTGTCATTCGGGGCCCCCGCGGGATCGGGAGCGCAGCGAGCGATCTCGTGGGGAGCTCATTCGGGGCCCCCGCGGGATCGGGAGCGCAGCGAGCGATCTCGTGGGGAGCTCATTCGGGGCCCCCGCGGGATCGGGAGCGCAGCGAGCGATCCCGTGGGGAGCTCATTCGCGGGCCAAGCGCAGCTCGATCTCCGTGCCCTCACCGGGCGCCGACGTGACCACCGCCCCGCCCCCCAGGTCGCGCAGCCGGCCGGTGATCGACTGGGAGACGCCGACGCGCCCCTCGGCCTCCGCCAGGGCCAACCGCCCGCCGTCGAACCCGACACCGTCGTCGCGGACACTCACCACCAGCTCAGCTCCCTCGTCCTCGAGCAGCACCCATGCATGCGCGCCGGATCCGGCATGGGCATCGACGTTCGCGAGCGCAGCTCCGACCGCCGCCGCCACCTCGCGACCACGAGTGTGACCGACCAGGACGGGAGTGCCGGGCGTCGACACGGTGACAGACGACGATGCGTACGACGTCAGCAAGCCGCGCAGGTCGACAGTGCCTGCGGAAACGACCTCGGGCGCGGAGGTCATCAACGCCCGCAGGGCCTGCTCCTGCTCCGCCGCCAGCCGGCCGATGTCGGCTGCCTCTCCACCCGCCTGCAGCCCCCGCCTGCCCACGAGGGCCAGAACCTGCAGGACGCCGTCGTGGATGTCGCGGGAGAGCCGCTCCCGCTCCCGTGTCGCCGACTCGACGACGAGCGCCCGGGCGAGAGCGGCCTCGCCGCGGCGCGCGAGTGAGACCACATAGCCGACGACGGCACCGGCGAGCAGCAGCAGCACGATGTTGTTCACGGTCGCCGTCGTGAGCGCCGCGTGGTGGAGCAGGTCCGCGATCGCGACAGCGCACGCGCCGATCAGTCCGCCGCGCCACCCGCCGAGGATCGCGAACGCCAGCACCGGCGCGGCAGCCCAGACCACGGGCAGGGTCTGCGCCCCGTGTGCGATGCGCTCCGGGTCGTCGAGATAGCGAGACGAGATCACGGCGGCCATGGCGACGGCCAGATCGAGAGTGAGCACCGACCACCGGCGGCCTGACGGCACGCGATAGACGGCCGTGATGACCACGGTCCACACAGCCATCGCAGCGAGCACGAGCCAGCCGCCCACCGGGTGGCGGTACTCATCGCTGCGCAAGGCGAACAGGACGATGGCGTAACACAGGCAGAGCCCCCGGAAGACTGCGAGGGCACGCCAGACCGCCGTCTCCATGGCGAGGTGGTCAGGCAGCGGGTGCGGTTGGGTGCTCCGGGCGATCGGAGGGTGCCGAGGGGTCGGTGCCGTCAGGCGCGTGCGCGGCGTCCGCCTTGCCGCTCGTACCCGACGACCTCTCGGCCTTTGCCTTGTCCTTCGCGACCTGCGCGTAGATGTCGACGTACTCCTGGCCACCGAGCTCCATCAGCTCGTACATGATCTCGTCGGTGATGGAGCGCAGTACGAACCTGTCGCCTTCCATGCCCTCGTAGCGCGCGAAGTCCAGCGGCTTGCCGATGCGCATGCCGACCCGGCCGAGCTTGGGGATGCGCCGTCCTGGTGGCTGGATCTTCTCGGTGCCGATCATCACCACCGGCAGTACGGGGCAGTTCGCTTCCAGAGCCATCCGGGCGACGCCGGTCTTGCCACGGTAGAGCCGCCCGTCCGGCGACCGGGTGCCCTCGGGATAGATGCCGAGCAGGTCGCCGCGGCCGAGCACTCGCAGGCCGGTGCGCAGCGCCGCCTCCGAGGCGCTGCCGCCGGTGCGGTCGACGGGCAGCTGGCCCGCGCCGCGGAAGAACATCGAGGTCAGCTTGCCCTTGATGCCCGTGCCGGTGAAGTAGTCGATCTTGGCGAGGAAGGTGACCCGGCGCGGCACCATCAGGGGCAGGAAGAACGAGTCCGAGAAGGACAGGTGGTTGGAGGCGAAGATCGCCGGCCCCTCCTCAGGCACGTTCTCGGCACCGATGACGTAGGGGCGGAAGGTCAGCCGAAGCAGCGGACCGAGCACGATGCGCTTGAGGAACCAGTAGAACAATGCTTCGGGCCTCCCTCCGACCGCTCTCCATGCGACTTGTCCGACCGAACAACTCGACACGCACCCTAGGGGATTGTCGCTCAATCCGGGATATCTCAGTAGGTGCCCAGAACCGGGCCGGCGGACCTACCGGGCTGACAACCCTTCGCACGGGGGCCGGGTCGTGCGACCATTCGCATCATGCCCCTGATGCCCGGTGCCGAGCCCTTCCGCCACGACGGCGGCCCGATCGGAGCCCTGCTCTGCCACGGCTTCACCGGGACCCCCCAGTCGCTGCGCCCGTGGGCGGAGCATCTCGCCGGCGAGGGCCTCAGCGTCCGCCTGCCGCGGCTGCCCGGCCACGGAACGTCGGTCGCCGAGGCCAACCTCACGACCTGGACCGACTGGTACGCCGAGCTCGAGCGCAACCTGCTCGAGCTGTCGGACCAGTGCGAGCAGGTGTTCGTCATGGGGCTCTCGATGGGTGGCACCCTCGCCATCCGGCTGGCCGAGGAGCACGGTGACGAGATCAGCGGGCTCGTACTCGTCAATCCGAGCCTGTTGACCAAGCGCCCCGATCGCTTCCTGCTGCCGGTCCTGCGGCACGTGGTGCCGACCTGGGCGGGCATCGCGAGCGACGTCAAGAAGCCGGGCTCGGTAGAGCTGGCCTATGACCGCATCCCCATGAAGGCCGCCTACAGCCTGAGCAAGCTGTGGGTCACGACGCGCGCCGACCTCGGCAAGGTCACCGTGCCGATCCTCGTCTTCCGCAGCACCGACGACCACATCGTCGAGCCGGACAGCACCGAGTTGCTCATGAAGTCGGTCGCCTCGAGCGATGTGCGCGAGGTCGTCCTCCACGACAGCTATCACGTCGCGACGCTGGACAACGACGCGCCTGCCATTTTCGACGGCAGTGTGGAGTTCGTACGGCGACTCGCGCACGCGTCTGCGTAGGGTTGACAGGTGTGGAACCTGGGATGGCCGTGACGCCATGACCCGACGTGACAACGGGCTGCCCGCGACGTCGTACGTGCGGTTGCGCGACGTGGAGACCCACATCGTCGAAGGCCTGCTCGACCGGCTGCGCGACGAGGACGTCGCCGCCTACGTGCAGCCGGCCCCGGGCAAGCGCGGCCCCTATGGCGACACCGTGCTGCCGGTCAGCCCGACGGACAGCGTCTACGTCGACTCCGGGCGACTCGACCACGCCCGAGCGGTCAGCGAGCGCTACCTCGCGGAGGTGGCCGACGAGCTGGCGTGGGCCAGCCTGGTCGCAGCGTTCGATGCCCCGGTCCCCGACGAGGTCCCCCGCTGGCCGGCCAGCGAGGACATCGACGAGCCGGAGGCCGCCGGCGGGACGGATGCCGGCGGCCTGCGTTCCGCCCGGGTCGTGCGGCCAGCCGACCTGCCACCGGCGGGGTTCGGCGACCTGCGCGATGGGCTCGGCGGCGGGCCGGCGCCGTCGTACGACGCGGCTCGTGGAGAGGACCACTTCGAGCCGCCACCCCCTCCGCCCGTGCCGATCCCGGACACCATCGGCCGGTTCGCGTGGGCGGCCGTCATCGGCGGGCCGCTGTTCCTCGTGATCTCTGCGCTGTTCGGGCTCGACGTCTCCGGCTGGCCCGGGTTCCTGGCGCTCGCCGCCTCCATGGGAGGCTTCGTCACGCTCGTCGCCCGCATGAAGGATCGTCCCGACACGGACCTGGGTGGCGACGACGGGGCTGTCGTCTAGCGCGGCGCCAACGGGAACTGTCGTCCGACGCGAAAGGCAGCACTGGTGATCAGCGAAACCGTCGAGGTGCGCGGCCACCTGATCGACTCGGGGGTCCTGTCGCGAGTTCTCGACGACATCCTCGAGTACGGCGGCGACTATTCGATCGACCGCTTCGAAGTGGGCAAGACCCCGCTCGACGAGTCGTGGGCGACCCTGACGGTGAAGTCCGAGGACACCGACGATCTCGCCCGGATCGTGATGCGGCTGCAGACCCATGGCGTCAACCTGACCGACCCGGGTGAGGTGCTGTTGCGCGAGGTCGAGCGGGACGGCGTCTTCCCCGACGACTTCTACTCCACGACCAACCTCGAGACGGTCGTGCGCCTGGGCGGCAACTGGGTGCCGGTCGAGAACCCCGAGATGGACTGCGGCATCGTCGTCGTCGGCGACCGGGCGCGCACCGTGCCGGTCAGCGATGTGCGCAGCGGAGACGTCATGGTGTGCGGCGCCAGCGGCGTGAAGGTCGTGCCGCTGCCGGCGATCGACCGCAGCCACGGCGGCTTCGAGTTCATGAACAGCCAGGTCTCCTCGGAGAAGCCACAAGCGCTGCTGGTGCGCCAGATCGCGCAGCAGATGCGCGACGTCAAGGCCGACGGTCGCAAGATCCTGTGGGTCGGCGGCCCTGCGGTCGTCCACACGGGTGCCGCGCCGGCCATGGTCTCCCTCGTCGAGGCCGGCTTCGTCGACGTGCTGTTCGCCGGCAACGCCCTGGCCACCCACGACATCGAGTCCTCGCTGTACGGCACCTCGCTCGGCGTCGACCTCAAGCAGGGCCGTGGCGTCGAGCACGGCCACGAGCACCACATCCGCGCGATCAACCAGATCCGCAAGGCTGGCTCGATCGCGAAGGCGGTCGAGACGGGCGTGCTCACGTCCGGGGTGATGCACGCGCTCGTCACGCACAACAAGGCATTCGTGCTGGTGGGCTCGGTGCGTGACGACGGCCCGCTGCCCGACGTCTACACCGACGTGATCGAGGGCCAGCGGGCGATGCGCGCCGGGCTGAAGAACGTCGGCTACGCGATCATGGTCGCCACGATGCTGCACTCGGTCGCGACGGGAAACATCCTCCCTGCGTCGATCCCGCTGGTGTGCGTCGACATCAACCCGGCGACGGTGACCAAGCTCGCCGACCGCGGTTCGGCACAGGCCAGGGGCATCGTGACCGACATCGGGCTGTTCCTCGAACAGCTCGCGCTCGAGCTGGTCCCGCAGTACCGCGCCGGCGAGCGCCCCGGCGACGACCTCTGACCGACTCTCCCCCCGACGAGCGACCTTTCTCCGCGACTCGCCGGGCGAGTCGCGAACGAAGGTCGCTCTAGGGGACGGGGACGCGGATGACGGCGAGCAGGGGGCGGTGGTCGCTGGCCCGGGTGACCGCCGCGCCGTCGAGTACCCGGTGCTCGACCAGCTCGACGCCGTCGGTCGCCAGGATGCCGTCGATCCGCTTGGTCGGCCGGACAGCGGGGAACGTCGAAGCGCAGTCCGGGTCGAGATCGGCGAACCCACCGTTCCCGAAGGCGTCCCAGGTGGGCCCGGGCGGCCGCTCGTTGAGGTCCCCGGCGGCCAGCCGGTGGACCGCGTCGTGGCCCTCGAGCACCTTCCGGATCCTGCTGGCGTGCTGCTGGCGCTGTTCGGCGACCAGCGGCAGGTGGATGCTGGCGACGGCCAGCCGCGCGCCGGCCTTCGTGACGATCGCGCTGGCGACGCCGCGATCGGGCCAGCCGAGCTGTCGCGACAGCGGCTCCTCACGGGGCTCGTCAACGTCCATCCGCAGGTGCGCGAACAGCGCCGTACCCCCCGTGCTGCCACCACCGGCGACGTACAACAAGCCCCATTCGCGGGCCAGGGTCGCGCATTTGGAACGCCACCGCAGGTACTTGGGGGCCTCCTGCACGCACACCACGTCGGGATCGGCGGCGCGCACCACCTCGGCGAGCGCCGCGCGGTCGTCGCGCAACCCTCGGACGTTGTAGGACAGAACGCGCATCTCGACCGCCATGAGCAGACAGGGTACGCAGGCCCGGCGGCGCGCACGTGACCGGCGCGGGACAACCGCCAGGGCTCAACCTTCGGCGGTGGAGCGCCGAATAAGACACAATGTCCCCGGCCAGTGGTGGCTCGTTCGCGGCCACGCCGTGAAGGGACGACACATGCGGCTGCCAGCCCGGGGCTCCGACGACGGGGCAGCTGCGGTCGAGTTCGCACTCGTGAGCGTGCTGCTGTTCACGTTGTTCTTCGGGATCATCCAGTACGGGTACTTCTTCCTGCAGTCCTCGGGGGCCGAACACGCCGCCTGGGCGGGAGCACGCGCAGCGTCGGTCGGCATCGACGTCTGTTCCGACTGGGAGGCCCTCGTGGTCGACAGCGGCGGATCAGCCGACGTCCAGTCGGCGAGCGTGACGCCGGCAGCTCATCGCGGAGATCCGATCACCGTCACCGTCACGTGGAAGCCGCTCGACCTGGGCCTGCCGTTCATCCCCTTCCCCGGCGGTGATCAGCCCGAGACAGCCCTGGCACGCGTCGAGCGAATCGGCGGTGTCACGACGGGATGCTCGTGAGATCACGGGCCAACGGTCGAACGGGGGCCGGGGCCGACGGAGGCGCCGTCGCGATCCTGACGGCGATGCTTGCGCTCGTCCTCTTCGGGTTCGCAGCTCTGGCCGTCGAGCTCGGGGACCTCTACTCGCGCGACGCCGCCGTGCAGACGACGGCCGACCTCGCAGCGTTCGCGGGCGCCCAAGAACTGCCGGACTCCTGCCTGGCGTTCGACAAGGCACGTGACTATCTCACCGACCCCGAGAACGGTGTCTTCTCCGACACCGCCCCGACGACCTTCTCCGCATCGGTGGCTCAACTGACCGACGGTGACGACACCAACGGCGAGATCGAGATCCTGGACTGGGACGGCAAGCCCCTGCCCAACCCGACGTCGGCACCCTGCAGCACGGCAGGTCACCGGGTGCGCGTCACGACACCGAGGCGCACCATCAAGTTCCCGCTCGCCGGCGGCTTGCCGGGCGCGCCCGCTTCGGGCACTGTCCAGGCGAGCGCCGCCGTCGAGGTGCGCAGCCTGGATGACCTCGACGTGCTGCCGTTCTCACTGCCCGACAGCTGCGGCCGCGGATCGCAGACCATCTACGCGAAGAGCGGGGTCAGCCCGCCACCCAGCGGAACCCCCGACTTCCAACCGCCCGGGAGCAGGCGTGGTCCGTTCGTGACCCTCGTCGATCCGACCTCGGTTCAGATGCCCGCGTTCCTCACGACGATCGACGTCGGCCTCAGCCGGCTCAGGGCAGATCCGGGGGCGCCGCCCCCTCCACCACCGCCTCCCGCGCTACCTCCCCCTGTCCCGACCGTCCAGTTCGACTTCCACCTGCTCCAGGCCGACGGGACAACCCTGCGAGAGCCGGCGGTGGACGGCACCTGGGTCGCCGGCTCGACCACCCCCAACGCCGCGAACCCCGCCTGGTTCGACGCGGAGTTCACCGTGCCGCTTCCGCTAGAGGTCCGGACGACTCCCGGGGAATGGAAGATCCGGGCACTCCAAACAGCGCCCGGGTCCGACCGCTTCACGCGTGACCTCCCAGGTGGGGACGCTCACCGTGGTGGCGCCAGTGCTGACCTCGTGCGTGCCGACCGAGGACCCGTCCGGTCTCCTGACGTCCCCGCGAGCCACCGGCGGAAGCACGACGAGCCAGCTGGCCGACAACCTCCGGCTGGGCATCGACCACGACCTTTTCCCGGTCGTGGCTCCGGTCACCGACACGCCGTGCGACGCCGACGGCGCCCCGTACGCCGACGCCCGTCTTGACGACGCGTCACCGGCTGACGGTGCCGACCTGTGTCGACGTGCAGACCTCCACCGTCGCAGCGCCGACCGACGGGCTGGTCGGGACCGGAGGCCCGGACGGACGCCTGGTCGGAACCCCGACGGTCACGACGTCGGGCGACTGCAGGGTCACCGGCCAGAGCGACGACAACCTCACATTCACGAAGAACGGTCGCGTCCTGGTCGACACGGCTTTGAGCTGCTACCTGAGCCCCTCGAGGAGCTTGACCAACGTCAAGAACGGGATGGCGGGCTCGTTGACACCGGCGATCCTGAACGACCCGCGCTTCTTCGTCATGCCCAGGACGGACACGAGCTTCTACCCGTCGAACGCGACCGGACCGCGGTTCTGGCCGATCAAGGACCTGGTCGGTGCGTTCCTGACGGACGAGACCGAGCCCGGCGGCAACGCGACGTGTACGAGCAGCGACGACTGCAACGGACTTGTCTTCAACGGCTCGAGCCTGATCAAGGTCCAAGCCTTCACGTTTCCGCTGTCGGCCCTTTCCCCGGCGTCAGATCCCGCCAACGGCCGGGCCTACATCGGCGGGCCGAAGGACACCCTGCTGGTCGAGTGACCTCACGGTTGCCGGCCGGATGGCTCCGCTGGGCGACAGAAGGGACTAGCGCCGGCGCGCGAGGTCTGCAGCCCCGACGAGTCCGGCGTCGTTGCCGAGCTGGGCCATCTCCACGGAGGCAACCGGCCGGTGGTCGCCTCCCGTCAGCCGCGCTTCGAACGCGGCAATGGTCGGCTTCAGGAACAGGTCGCCCGCCTCCGACACCCCGCCACCGACGATGAAGGTCTCGGGATCGAGCACCGCTGCGAGGTCGGCGAGGCCCTGGCCGAGCCAGCCGCCGAGCGTCTCGAACGCGGCCCGGGCGACCGGGTCGCCCAGCCGCGCTGCCTCGGTGACGTGCTGCCCCGTGATGCCCTCGGGAGTCCCGTCGCCGAGCCTGAGCAGCGTCTCGGCGTTCTCGAGCGCCTGCCCCGCGCGCCTGCGGGCGTCGCGCACCAGGGCGTTCCCACTGCCGTACTGCTCCCAGCAGCCGCGCTGGCCGCAGGGACACGGCCGGCCGTCCTCCACCATCTGGATGTGGCCGAACTCGGCTCCGATGCCGAACCCGCCGCGGAACAGCTCGCCGTCGACGATCACCCCGCCGCCGATGCCGGTCCCGATCGTCACGCACACCAGGAAGGTCTCGTTGCGACCCGCGCCGAAGTGGTACTCGCCCCAGGCAGCGGCGTTCGCGTCGTTCTCCACGATGACCGGCAGACCGAGGCGGTCGCGAAGGATCTCGCGCAGCGGCAGGTCCGCCCAGCGCAGGTTGGCGGCGAAATAGACCTTCGCGCGTTCCCTGTCCACGAAGCCCGCGACTCCGACACCGACAGCCTCGACGTCGTGATGCGCTCGCAGCTCAGCGACAGCTGCGTCGATGGCGTCCTCCACCGCCGTCGGGTTGTGCGGCGGGGTGTCGACGCGGGTACGGGCCAGAATCGTCCCCGACTCGTCGACCACGCCGGCCGCGACCTTGGTGCCGCCGATGTCCACGCCGATGGTGAGAGTCATCCGGGCTCCCCGCGAGATGGTGTGATGGTCATGCCTCGCCGCTCGGCTCGTCGGCGAAACCGGCAGCTGTGGACTGCCCGCTCGTCGATGGCGTGTCCTCGCCTCCTTCTGCCTCGCCCATGGCACGGACAGCCGCGGCCAGCGAGGTAACGGCGTCGGCCAGATGCGCGAAGACGTCGGGCTGCATCGTCGTCACGAAATGCATGGCCCGGCAGATCGGGCACACCCGGCACTCGGGCGACTCGAACGCACCCGGCGCGGTTGCGGCCGCCCACGCCTCGGCGGGGCCGCGGCCGGTGCGTTCACCGAGCCAGCCCTGCACGGCCTCGGCGAGCTTGACTGCCTCCTCGCTGATCGAGCCGTGCGGGTGGTGGTTCGGTGTCTGGGAGCCGTCAGTCATCAACGGCTAGCCCTCCACGCGCTTCTTGAGCTCCTTGAGCGCCGTGTCGATGATGACCTTCTCGGCCTTCCGCTTGATCATGCCGAGCATCGGGATCTTCACGTCGACCGCGAGCTGGTAGGTCACGGTGGTGGACCCGTCGCCGTTGTCGTCGAGCAGGTAGGCACCGTCCATGGCCTTGACGATCTGCTCGGCCGAGACCAGGGTCCACCGCACCGCCTGCTGGGCGGTCCAGGTGTAGTCCAGGACGTACTGGTCCTTGATCGCGCCGGCGTCGAGGTTGAACCACACGGTCTTGGCGCGTCCGTCGGGCGCAGTCGTGCGGATCTCGACCTCCTTCACGGCACCGGTCCACTCGGGGTAGGCCTGGAAGTCGGCGATGACTCCCATGACGTCTGCAGGTGCGGCGTCGATGGTGATGCTCGACTCGGTGCGATCCGCCATACCGCGTTCCTCCCAGCAACCTCGCCCCGGTCGGGGTCGGACTGCCGGTGAGGCTACCGCGTGCTCAACGGCTCAGATGAAATGGCCGAGCAAGGTCATCACCAGGAGGGCGATCACGACCAGGAGAACGAAGCCGAAGCCGGCAGCGATGGCCTGGGCACTGGTCGAGTCCAGTCGCGAGGCGATCGGGCCGAGGGGACGCTCCGTGACCGCCGCGAGCTCGGCCAGCATCGCGACAGCACGGGCGTCGAGCTCTGCCATCGAGGCGGCGTCACGTGGGAGGCCACCGGAAGGCGACAGGCTTTCGTCGTACGAAGGCGCCGAGCGGGCATGCTTGCCGTTGCCGGACCTGGCCGGCTCAGCCGGTGAGTCGACCCTGCCCTCGATCCCGGAGTCAGACTCGGCTGTCGGCGGCTCGACGGCTGGCAGAGGCTCCGGTGTCGGCTCGACCGGGGGCGGTGGGCGCAGGTCGGCGAAGCACAGCGTGCACCAGTCCGCGCCGGGACTTGCGTGCGCGCTGCACCGGGGACAGCGCAGGTCGTGCGAGGTCGTCGGGCTCACATCATTGGGATTCGGCAGGTTCAGCACCTTCCTTGACTCCGGCACGTGGAGTGCCCGGTTCCCGGCCCGCCTCGAGCCGGTCCTTGAGCGCGTGCACCTGCTGCTTCCAGCGCAGCACCAGCCTCGCGCGCTCCCGGTCCGATCGGCGCGTGACACGCGCGGGATCGGCCCGCAGATACCAGTGCACGACCACGCCGTCGCCACATGGCTCGAGCCAGATCTCCATGCTGCCGAGCACAGCCCCGGCGACCGACCACCGCACGCCCTTGAGCCCCCGGTCCTCGGCGACGGTGAGCTCGAGGTCGGGCCACCAGACCCGCCAGGAGGCCGGGTCCCGCACGACCTCGGCCACGGTTGCGGTCGCGGCAACGACGAAGGTGTCGTCGGCGATGTCCAGCGCGGTACGCGCGGCCGGGGCGGGGCTCACTGCACCAGCATGGCCGACGCGAGCGCCCGACCCGACGCGAAGGATCGGGTCCGGCGGTGCGCCCAGGCGGGGTGAGTTCGACCGTCCCCGGTCCTCTCGCTCGACGGACTCAGTAGGGTCACAGTTAGGTAATGTGAAAGAACTGTCTATCGCAGTCGAGGAGCAGCCACGGTGGACGAGTACACCTCTCCCGCGGTGATCGAGTCGCCTACCGGCAACTTGACCGACATGGTGGTCGACAACGCCGCCCAGGCACCGGACAAGGTCGTCTTCAGCCGCCGTTCGGGGGTTCGCTGGCTCGACGTCACCTGCCGCGACTTCCTCATCGAGGTGTCGGCGCTGGCCAAGGGCTTGATGGCAGCCGGCGTGGGGCCCGGCGACCGCGTCGCGCTGATGTCGCGGACGCGCTACGAGTGGTCGCTGATCGACTACGCCATCTGGTTCGCGGGCGCGGTGACCGTGCCCATCTACGAGACCTCCTCCGCCGAGCAGGTCCAGTGGATCCTGAGTGACTCCGCTGCCAAGTTCGTGTTCCTGGAGAGCACCGGACACGGGGCCACCCTGGCCGAGGTCCGCGACGACCTGCCGACGCTCGAGCCAGGTCTGGACCATCGACGACGGCGACCTCGACACCGTCGCGGACGCCGGCACCGGTGTGACCGACCAGGAGCTCGAGGTCCGGCGCACCAGCGCAGCGACCGACTCCCTGGCGACCATCATCTACACGTCGGGCACCACGGGACGGCCGAAGGGTTGCGAGCTCAGCCACCTCAACTTCCTCAGCGAGGTCGGCAACATCGTGCACGCCAGCGGGGAAGAGAAGGGGCTTTCGGCTCTCTTCCAGGACCCCGACGCCGCGACACTGCTCTTCCTGCCGCTCGCCCACGTGTTCGCCCGCGCCATCGAGGTCGGCTGCGTCATGGCCCGGGGCCGGGTCGGCCACACAGCCGACGTCAAGAACCTGATCGCCGACCTGGAGCAGTTCCGCCCGACGTTCATCCTGTCGGTGCCGCGGGTCTTCGAGAAGGTCTACAACTCGGCGGAGCAGAAGGCCGAGGCGGCGGGCAAGGGCAAGATCTTCCACGCCGCGGCCGACACGGCAATCGCCTACAGCGAGGCGCTCGACGACGGTGGTCCCGGCCTCGGACTCAAGGCCAAGCACGCCATCTTCGACAAGCTGGTCTATGCCAAGCTCCGCGCTGCCCTCGGCGGGCAGACCAGCTGGTCGGTCTCGGGCGGAGCGCCGCTGGGCAACCGGCTCGGCCACTTCTTCCGCGGCATCGGCCTGACGATCGTCGAGGGCTACGGACTCACGGAGACGACAGCCGCCGTCGCGGTGAACCGTCCGGACCGCAACCGGATCGGCACGGTCGGGCAGCCCCTGCCGGGCGTCACGATCCGCATCGCCGAGGACGGCGAGGTGGTCGTCAAGGGCGGCCCCGTCTTCAAGCGCTACCACAACAACGACGCGGCCACGGCCGAGGCGTTCATCGACGGCTGGTTCCGCACCGGCGACATCGGCGAGCTGGACGACGACGGCTATCTGCGGATCACCGGTCGCAAGAAGGAGCTCATCGTCACCGCGGGCGGCAAGAACGTCGCGCCCGCAGTGCTCGAGGACCGGCTTCGCGCGCACCGCCTGGTGAGCCAGTGCATGGTCGTCGGCGACGCCCAGCCCTACATCGCCTGCCTCGTCACGCTGGACGACGAAGCGCTTCCTGCCTGGCTGACGACCCATGGCAAGCCAGCGATGTCGCTCGCGGAGGCAGCCGAGGACGCCGATGTCATCGCCGAGATCCAGTCGGCGGTCGACGACGCCAACAAGGCCGTCTCCAAGGCAGAGGCCATCAAACGCTTCAAGATCCTGGCCGTCGACTGGACGGAGGAGAGCGGCGCCCTCACCCCGTCGCTCAAGCTCAAGCGCAACGTCGTGATGAAGGAGTACGCGGGCGACGTCGACGCCCTTTACAGCTGAACCCGACGCCCGCGTCCGGTGTGAGACACACTGGCTGCCGTGCCCCTCGTCGTCGTCCGTGACCTCACGGTCCGCTTCGGTGCCGTCGAGGCCGTGTCGGGCTTCGACCTGACCCTGCCCGCCGGCGCTTCGGTGGCCCTGATCGGGCGCAACGGCGCCGGGAAGTCGACCACACTGCGGGTTCTCGCCGGCGTCCTGCCGCCGACGTCGGGCTCGGTGCTGATCGCCGGCATCGACGCCGTCCGCGACCCGTCAGCGGCGAAGTCGCGGGTCGGCTACTGCCCGGACGTCGGAGGTCTGATCCCCCGGGCCACCGCGTGGGAGCACCTCCAGCTGGCGGCCACGCTGCGCGGTCTGGACCCGTCCTGGCGCGAGCGCGCGGCGGACCTGCTCGCGCGTTTCGACCTCACCAGCGTCGCGGACCGCATCACGGCCAGCTTCTCCCACGGCATGGGTCGGCGGATGTCCGTCGTGCTCGCCGCCTTCCACTCCCCCGACGTCCTGCTGCTCGACGAGCCGTTCGACGGCGTCGACCCGCTCGGCGTGGAGGCGACGATGCAGGTCATCCAGGAGCTCCGGCTGCAGGGGTCAGCCGTACTCGTGTCCACCCACCTTCTCGACCTCGCCGTGCAGGCCTGCGAGGAGGCGATCGTGCTGCATCGCGGGACGGTGGTGTCCGCCACGCCGGCGGCCGAGCTGGCCGGCGTTGCGGGTGCGGCGCGCTATCGGTCCCTGCTCTCATGACGCTCTCAGACCCGCCGGCTCTCATGACCGCCCAGGTACGCCCGCTGATCGCGCTGCGCTGGCGCATGCTGCGCTCGGGCCGGGCGCGCAAGGGGTTCATCGCCCTGGCTGCGCTCATCCCCGCGCTCTGCCTGATCGCCGCCGTCGTGGGGGCGACGGCACCGCGCGACCGGACCTTCGACGTGCTGCTGCTCGCGCCCAGCGCCTACCTGACCGTGGCACTGCTGACACTGCTCGGGCCGCTGGTCGCCGGCGGTGGCCAGGAGATGTTCCCGACCGGGCAGCTCGACGCATTCCCAGTGACCTCCCGTACCCACTTCCTGGCCTCACTGGTGCTGACCCCCCTCAACCTCGCCTGGACCACGCAGCTCGTCGCCCTGGTCGGGCTGACCACGTTCGTCTCCGATCCGGGGCCGGGCATCGCCCTGTCGGTGCTCACCTGCCTGATCTTCCTGGCCGCTCTCACGCTCGCGGGTCAGGCGCTCGCGTGGTACGTCGTGGGACTCCGGCAGCGGGCCTGGGCGCGCCGGGCCAGCTGGTGCTTGGCCTTCGCCCTGATCGCCGCGGGGGCGCTCATCGCGCTGACCGGTCACCTCTCGACCTTGCTGAACCACTCCCCGACGACCTGGGTGGTCATCGGCGCGCTCAACGGAGCGGCCGGGGGCGCGGCTGGTTACCGCAGCTGGGCCACCGTCACGTGGACGCTGGTGGCCGCAGCGTGGGTCGCCTACCGGCTCGGCCTGCGGGGGTGCACCTGGAGCCTGCGACAGCCCACGGGGGCAGGCGGGGCCTCCGACACCGGGGCGGTACGTCGACGCGGGCAGTCGCCGTCGGCGCTGCGCGCACACCTTGCCGCCGACCGGGCCAGCGTCTGGCGCTCGTCCTCGCTGCGTCGCGGGCTGCTCGTGCTCGGCATCCTGCCGGGGGCCGTCGCCGCCCTGGCCGGCCTCGACTGGCCGTCGCTGGTGATGCTGCCCGGCCTGGTCGCCGCCGGAGCGGGGCTGCTGTTCGGGGTGAACGTCTTCTGCCTCGACGGCACCGGTGCCCTGTGGCTGGCCTCACTGCCGGGCGATGCCCGTGTGCTGTTCCGCGCCAAGGCACTGGTCGTCGGGGAGGTGTGCGTGGTCGCCGTCGCGCTCGCACTCGTCGCCGGCGCGACTCGGGCCGGTCGACCGCCCACCGCGGCGGAAGGGGTCGCGTTGGTCGGTTGCGCGGTCGTTTCGGTGGCCCGGGTCGTCGCGACGTGCATGAACCTGTCCCTGCGGCGACCCCACCATGCCCAGCTGCTCGGGCCGCGCGACACGCCGGCCCCGCCCGGTGCGATGGCCGCCTACTCGGTCCGGCTGGCCGTCTCCACGACGCTGGTCGCCGTCCTCTTCTCCGCAGCCTCCCAGGCAGGCGACTGGCGACTGCCCGCCGCTCTTGTCGTCCCGTTCCTGCTGCTGAGCGCTCGACACCTGCTGGGATCGGGCCGACTATGGCTGGATCCGGACCTGCGAGCCCGCGTCGTGGCAACCGTCGCCAGCGGGTGACGACACTCGCACTTTCGGGCAAACAACCCATCCGGAAAGCCTCCGGCCTATACCGTAAGTAACCGCAAGGTCCCCGGCTGTCCGGAAATGGACCCGATCAGACGATCGTTCGACCGACAATTCGCGGGCTTTGGCTCAACCGGCCGTGAATATGTCCGATGGAAGGAAGCATGGGCCGTCGCACCGTTCTGCTGGTCGCTGCTCTGGTGATAGCCGCACTGGGCACGACGATGGTGTTCATCTACGTCAGCAACCTGAACGACCAGGCCATCGCCAAGCAGAGTCCGGTCGAGGTCCTCGTCGCGAAGAAACCGATCTCGGCGGGCACCTCGTACAAGGACGCCAGCGACGCAGCCTCGTTCGAGAAGAAGACCGTCAGTCGTGACGCCCTGGCCGACGGCGCCCTCGGGTCCACGGACCCGCTCGTCGGGAAGGTCGCGACGACGGAGATCTATACCGGCCAGCAGATCATCCCGCAGATGTTCGGCGATCGAAATGAGATCAGCACGCTGAGCGTTCCCCCCGACATGCTCGCGATCAGCGTGGAGCTCGACGACCCCGCGCAGGTCGCCGGATTCGTCGAAGCCGGCACCAACGTCGCGATCTTCCTGACCTCGCCGGTGGCAAAACGCGGCGGTGGGGACGAGACTCGGCTTCTGCTGCCCTCGGTCAAGGTGCTGGCCATCGGCAACCAGACCGCTGTACCTCAGGACACCACCGCGACACCGGAACAGAGGAGGCGTCGGTGCCAAAGACCATCCTCACGATCGCAGTCGACCAGGAGGACTATCAGCGGGTCCTCTTCGGCTCCACCCACGGGAAGCTGAACCTGGGGCTGCTGGGCAAGGACGCCACGCCCGACACATCGATCCCGCCCACCAACGAATCCAACCTGTTCCCCTGACATGACTGCCATCGTCGATCTAGATGTGGGCACCGCGGAGACGCTGCACGCGGCGCTCGGCCCGGACACCCTTGTGCTGCCCTCGTTGGACGCCCTGCGCCGACACCTCGAGGTGCAGTTCGGCGAGGACAGCGTCGTCCTCGGCCCCAGTGTCGATCTCAGCGCCGCCCTCGCCCTGGCCGAGCAGATGCGCGTCAACCGGCCGAGCCTTGCGGTCATCCTCGTCCGCCGACGCGTCGACACGTCGGTGCTCACCGACGCGCTGCGCGCGGGTGTCTTCGAGGTCGTCGAGGAACGAGACCTCGCCGGTCTCAACACCGCTGTGCGCCGCGCCAAGGAGCTCGCCCGCAAGCTGCGGGAGACCGTCGGTGCCCTGACCACCGGTGAGGACCACGGCCCTCGAGGCAAGCTCGTCACCGTCTTCTCCGCCAAGGGCGGCTGCGGCAAGACGACACTTGCCACCAACCTCGCGGCCGCGCTGGCCGACCGCGGCCGGCGCGAGGTCTGCCTCGTCGACCTCGACCTGGCCTTCGGAGACGTCGCCATCGCGCTCCAGCTCTTCCCGGCCCACACCATCGCCGATGCCGTGCCGCTCTTCGAGAGCCTCGACGCGCAGGCGGTCATGTCGCTGCTGACTCCGCACTCGCCCGGGCTGACCACTCTGGTCGCGCCGATCGAGCCGGGCACCGCCGAGTCGATCCCCGCGACGCTGGTCGCGAAGCTGCTCGACCTGCTCAAGCAGCAGTTCGACTTCGTGGTGGTGGACACCCCTCCCGCGTTCGACGACCACGTGCTCGCGGCGTTCGACCAGAGCGACGTCGTCGCGCTGCTCGCCACCCTCGACATCCCGGCGTTGAAGAACCTGAAGCTCACCCTCGAGACCCTCGACCTGCTCAACTACCCGCGCGATCGGTGGCGCATCGTGCTCAACCGCGCGGACTCGAAGGTCGGGCTTGCGTTGGGCGAGGTCGAGAAAACCCTCAAGGCACCGATCTCCGCGCAGATCCCCAGCTCACGTGACGTCCCCGCCTCGATCAACCGCGGCGTGCCGATCGTGCTCGATGACCCCAAGCACCCGGTCAGCCAGGCCATCAGGCTGTTCGGCGAGCGGCACGTCGCCGCCGGCACCTCGAGCGCCGAGAACGACATCCCGACCGGTCTGCGGACCGATCGCCGCAGCGGCCTGCTGCGCCGGAGGGCCAAGACGACATGAGCAAGACCGGATGAGCCTCGCTGAACGCATCGCCGCGGCCAAGCGCGACCGCGGCGTCGCCGAGGCCGGGGCCAGCGGCGAGGCCCTCGGCAGCACGCCGGCGCGCTCTCGCCGCACCGGTGACCCGTTCGCCGACCTCAAGCGCGCCGTGCACCAGACGCTGCTCGACAGCCTCGGCCCGAAGCTCTACGACTCACGGCTGACCCAGGCCGACCTGGAGCAGAAGGTCCGCTCCACGCTGCAGGAGGTCCTGGCACAGGACGACACGCCTCTGACGGTGGCCGACCGGGCGCGCATCGCCCAGGAGATCGCCGACGACATCCTCGGCTACGGCCCGCTGGAACCGTTCCTGAGGGACCCGGACGTCACCGAGGTGATGGTCAACGGGCCCGACTCCATCTACATCGAGCGCGGCGGGCGGCTCTTCGAGGTGGCCGGCAGCTTCACCGACGAAGCGCACCTGCGTCGCACGATCGACAAGATCGTGGCGCGGGTCGGACGTCGCGTGGACGAGGCGAGCCCGATGGTGGACGCCCGCCTGCCCGACGGCAGCCGGGTCAACGCCATCATCCCGCCACTCGCGATCGACGGATCGATGCTGACGATCCGCAAGTTCGCCACCGACCCCTACATGGTCGACGACCTGATCGGTTTCGGCACGATGAGCAGGGCGACCGCCGACTTCCTCGAGAAGTGCGTGCGCGGCCGGCTCAACATCCTGGTCAGCGGCGGCACGGGCGCAGGCAAGACCACGACGTTGAACGTCTTGTCGTCGTTCATCCCCGATGAAGAGCGCGTCATCACGATCGAGGACGCGGCGGAGCTGCAGCTGCATCAGAGCCACGTGCTGCGCCTCGAGTCGCGACCACCGAACATCGAGGGCAAGGGAGAGGTGCGCATCCGCGACCTGGTGCGCAACTCGCTGCGCATGCGTCCGGACCGCATCGTCGTCGGTGAGATCCGTGACGCGGCTGCCCTCGACATGCTGCAGGCCATGAACACCGGTCACGACGGCTCGATCTGCACGGTGCATGCCAACGCCCCCCGCGACGTGCTGTCCCGCGTCGAGACCATGGTCCTGATGGCCGGCGTCGACCTGCCGATGCGCGCGATCCGCGAGCAGGTGTCGAGCGCCATCGACCTGATCGTGCACCTGTCGCGCTTCAAGGACGGCGGCCGGCACGTCACCCACATCACCGAGGTGGTCGGCATGGAGGGTGACATCATCACGCTCCAGGACATCTACCTGTTCGACCACTCCGCCGGCTTCGACGACACCGGCCGTTCCCTCGGCACACTCAAGTCGACCGGCCTACGTCCCAAGTTCCTCGAGAAGCTTGCCGCCGTCGGCGTCCAGGTCGACCCGACGACGTTCGCCTTCGAGAAGTTCGGGCGATGACGCGGCGGGTCCAGTGGATCGCGCTGTGCGGCGTACTCGCCGCGGGTCTGTCACTGCTCGCAAGCCCCGCCTCCGCCGACACGACCGGCAAGATCGTCGGCAAGGAGAACGCACGGCCGCACACTGAGCATCACGTTCCAGGCCAACGGCCTCGCCGAAGACGCGACGATCGACCCTGAGTCGGTGATGGTGACCGTCGACGGCCGATCACTGCCGTCGACGACCGAGCCGCTGTCGACGACGGCGACCAAGCGCACGCGCCATCCTCGCCTTCGACAACAGCAAGAGCATGGGACGACCAGCTCGCCGACGCCAAGTCGGCGGCCAAGGTGTTCCTCGGCAACCTGCCCGCCGACGTCATGGTCGGTCTGGTCACCTTCGGCGCAGACGGCAACCGCAGGACGTCGACCCGACGACGACCGACCAGGCGGTGGTCGCGCAAGCGATCGACGCAGCTGCAGCATCGACTCCACGAAGGGCACGGCGCTGTACGACGGCGTCGCGCTGGCGCTCGACATGGCGGGCACGGAAGGTGCCCGTTCCGTGCTCACTCCTGACTGACGGCAACAACAAGGCAGCAGCGTCAACACCTTGGACGACGCCGTCGCGCGGTGCAGGCCTCGGGTGCCGCGCTCGATGCCGTCTACATCGGCGACGATCCGACCCCACCGCTAGGTCTCATGACCCTGGTCGACGGCGCCGACGGCAGCGTTGTGAACCCGCGAGCCTGCCGAGCTCGCCTCCGTGTTCGTGGACGCCGCGCGGGCGATCACCAGCCAGGTGCAGATCAAGGTGCCAGTGCCCGGTGCGGCTGGCGGGCAAGTCGGCCGACGTCACCGTCACCGCCATGGCGGGTGGCCTGCCGATCTCGGACACCGCGACGAACGACTTCCCGAAGCTGGCCGCCAGGCCAGGGCGCTTCGGTCCGCAGGCGGTCAAGCCGAGCACGCCGTTGGTCTCGGACTCGCTGCTGCCGGTGGCCTACGGGGCTTTGTTCCTCGGCCTGCTGATCATCCTGGCCATCGCCTTCACCGGGCGGGACGTCACCGACCGCAAGCAAGGTCGGGTTCGTCGCCGGCTGTCCTTCTACACCCTCACCGGCCGCCCGGCGGCACGGCGCGGGGACACCACCACGGCGCTGGGCAACAGCCAGGTCGCCCGCTCCGCGGTGGAGCTGGCCGGGCGGGTCGTTCAGCGGCGCGACCTCGAGAGTGACCTCGGCCGGCGACTGGAGTCGGCCGGCGTCCCGTTGCGCGCGGCGGAGTGGATGCTCATCCACATCGGCGTGGCGTTGAGCCTCTCGTTCCTCCTGCTGCTCGTCTCGGGCGGTGCCATCCTCCCGACCGTTGTCGGGCTCGTCATCGGCGTGACCGCGCCGTGGTTCTACCTCAGCTACAAGGAGTCACGCCGAACGTCCGCCTTCCTCGGGCAGCTGCCGGACACCCTCCAGCTCGTGGCCGGCAGCCTGTCAGCCGGCTACTCGATGGCGCAGGCCATCGACACCGTGGTGCGGGAAGGGCAGCAGCCGATCACCGGCGAGTTCAACCGGGCCCTGATCGAGGCGCGTCTCGGAGTTCCGATCGAGGACGCGCTGGAGGGTGTCGCGACGCGGATGCAGAGCAAGGACTTCGCCTGGGTCGTGATGGCGGTCCGCATCCAGCGCGAGGTCGGCGGCAACCTGGCAGAGCTGTTGACGACCGTGGCAGGCACACTGCGCGAGCGTGAGCGGCTCCGCCGCCAGGTGCGAGTGCTCTCGGCCGAGGGTCGGCTGTCGGCCTGGATCCTCGGCATCCTGCCGCCTGGCTTCGCCCTCTACCTCCTGCTGGTGCGCCCGGAGTACCTCAAACCGCTCGTGACCGACCCGCTCGGCTGGCTGATGATCGGCGTCGGTGTCGTGCTGCTCGTGGTCGGCGCGCTGTGGATGACCAAGGCCGTCAAGGTGGAGGTCTGACATGGACTCCACGCTGGCGCTCGCTCTCGGCCTGGCCGCCATCTTCGTCGCGCTGACGCTCGCCCTGCTGACTCTCGGCACGGCCACCTCCGAGCGTCGGCAGGTCGGTCGCTCACTCGCCGCCGTGAACGCCCTGCATGCGGCGCCGTCGGCGTTTCAGCAGGAGCTGAACAAGCCCTTCGCCGAACGGGTCCTCGATCCTGGGATGGCCCGGCTCTCCCGGCTCGGACGACGCCTGACCCGCGAGGACCAGCTGGCCCGCATCCGGCACCGGCTCGAGCTGGCCGGGAACCCGCCGCAGTGGGACGTCGACCGGGTCGTCGCGCTGAAGGTGCTCGGCCTCGTCGCGGGGCTGCTGGTCGGCGTCGCCCTGCCGGTGCTCCTGGGCGCCAGCGCCCTGCCCATCATCGGGATCGCCGCACTGTTCGGCGTCGGCGGCTATCTTCGCCCCGAACATGCTCATCTACCAGCTCGGCTACAACCGCACCGAGCAGGTGCGCCGCGACCTGCCCGACGCACTCGACCTGCTCACCATCTCCGTCGAGGCCGGACTGGCGTTCGACGCGGGGCTGTCGCAGGTGGCGCGCAACACCACCGGCCCGCTCGCCGAGGAGTTCTTCCGCGTCCTGCAGGAGATGCAGATCGGTCTGGGCCGCGCCGAGGCGATGCGTTCGCTCGGCGAGCGCACCGACCTGCCCGAGCTGCGCGCCTTCGTGACCGTCGATGGTGCAGGCCGACGCCTTCGGCATCCCGATCGCCCAGGTGCTGCGCGTGCAGGCCCGGGAGCTGCGCATCAAGCGCACCCAGCGGGCCGAGGAGCTGGCCCAGAAGGTGCCGGTGAAGATCCTGTTCCCACTGATCTTCTGCATCCTGCCCGCACTGTTCGTCGTGGTCATCGGGCCGGCGGCCATCCAGATCTTCCACTCCTTCGGCGACCGGCTCTGACGTGACCGAAGCCGACGAGGAGTCACTCGCGGGCGCTGCGGACGCCGCGTCGCTCGTACGACAACTCGCTGCCTCGGTGCACGAGCTCTACGGCGTGCGTGAGACGGCCGAGGTCGTGGTCGCCGACGCCGTCGAACGGACCGCCGCCGACGCCGGCGCCCTGCTGGTGCCGGACAGCGGGCGATGGCGCGTCGCCGCGGGCATCGGCCTGCGTCCTCTCGAGCACCGCTACGAGCTCCACTCGGACTCGTGGCTGGTCGACGAGATCGCCCGGGGCTATCGCGGCGCGATCATCGAGAACACCGACGTCGCCCGCAGCCCGTTGCACGGAGCCCCGCTGGCCAGCAGGCGACACCTGCTCGCGGTGCCCGTGCCCACTGTCGAAGGGCTGCTGCTCGTGGCCCGCAACGACGACCCGGCGTTCACCGAGGACGATGTCCTGGTGCTGGCCCGGGTCGGCCAGGAGGCCGCGCCGTTGCTGTCCGCGGCCCTGGACACTCGCGCGTTGGCCCGTGCCATGTGGAGTTCAGCGACGTGCCGGCGCTGCAGGACGGGCCGGAGTCCCGCGACGGATCCGGCCTTGGCTGACGGGCGTCGGCGGCTCGGCGACACGCGGGCAGACGCCCGAAATGCCGGTGGTGCGCAAGCGACCTGCCCGGGTGTGGGAGCGTCACCTGCATGCGGGCGTACCTGAAGACCAGCGAGTTCACCGTCGGGCAGGTGATCATCAGCGTCCGAGTGGTCCTGCTGGTGCATCTGCTGCTCGGTCACCCTGGTCGACCGGCGGGACCTCGCCGCCATGGTCGTCGTGGCACTGCTCGTGCTGGTTGCCCTCGCCGCGTCCGCCCCCGTGACGCAGGCGGCGCTGGTACCGTGCCCAGCCGGTCGCCGAGGCCGTTGCCGCCTGCCTGCTGATGATGGCGCTGGACCCGCTTCCAGAGGTCGATGCTGCCCTACCTGATCGCACCGGCGCTGGCCGCGGGGCTGCGGTCCGGCTTCGCGACGGCAGTGACCGCTTCCGGGCTGGCCACGCGACCCTGCTGCTCGGCCACCTGTTCGGCATCGCGGACCCAGTGCCCGGCCGACCGTACCTCGCCGATCGTGAGGAACTGGACCCTGATCACCGCTGGCGGTCGGGCTGCTCGGCGGCTGGATCCATCGACTGCAGATTGCGTCCGGGACCACCCGAGAACGCGGCGTACGCGTCGGCGTACCGCCTCATCTCCCAGCTGCGGATGGTCTCCCGGCAGCTCTCCGGCGGTCTCGACCCACTCACCCTCTCGGCGGGCCTGCTCGAAAACCTGCAGCGGTCGGTGCCGTTCGACCGGGGCGGGGTCTATGTACGGGCGTCCGGCGGGCGGCTCTCCCCACTCGCGGCCTTCGGCACGGACCGGCTGGACTGGGACGTCAGCAACCCGCTCTTCGACGAGGCGTGGGCGTCGAGCGCGCCGGTGCGGCAGAACCGGCCGCTGTCGCCCGCCGGGCTCTCCGGCAGCTCGGCGGCGGTGCCGCTGCAGATCGGCCTGCGCACCTTCGGCCTGGTGGCCGTCGAGAGGGAGAAGCCGTTCGACCCGGCGGAGCTGGCTCGGGCGACGACCTTGCTCGAGGAGCAGGCGCTGCGGCTCGAGACGGCGCTGCTGTTCAGCGAGGTGCGCACCCTGGCCACCGCCGAGGAGCGCCGCCGGCTGGCACGCGAGATCCACGACGGCATCGCCCAGGAGCTCGCGTCGCTCGGCTATGTGGTCGACGACCTGGCTGCGCGAGCCCGATATCTGCCCGACCTCGAGGTCGACCTGCGGGCGCTGCGCAGCGAGCTCACCCGGGTCATCACCGAGCTCCGTCTGTCGATCTTCGACCTGCGCAGCGACGTGCAGACCACCATCGGCCTCGGCACGGCCCTGTCCGACTACGTGCGTCAGGTCGGCGTGAGCTCGAACTTCACCGTGCACCTCGTCCTCGACGAGGCTCCGACCCGGCTTCCCGTCGATGCCGAGACCGAGCTCCTGCGGATCGCCCAGGAGGCCATCACCAACGCCCGCAAGCACGCAAATGCGGAGAACCTCTGGGTGACCTGCATGGTGAATCCCCCGCGGGCCACGCTGCGGATCGAGGACGACGGCGGCGGGCTCGGCAAGCCACGGAACGACAGTTTCGGGCTCGAGGTCATGCGCGAACGCGCCGAGCGCGTAGGGGCGCGGCTGACCGTCCAGAACAGGGAAGACGGGGGCACGACCGTCGAGGTCACGCTCGGCGCCCGAAATGACGGGTAAGGTTGCCGCCGTGACCATCTCCATCGTCCTCGTCGACGATCACGAACTGATCCGGCAGGGACTGCGACGCGCGTTCGAGCGCACGGGAGACTTCACCGTGGTCGGCGAGGCGGGATCGGTCGCGGAAGCGTTGCGCATCGTCGCCGAGCACACCCCCAACGTCGTCATCTTCGACGTCCGGCTGCCCGACGGCAGCGGTCTCGACGCCGCCCGCAAGGTGCGCGAGGGCAACCCCACCATGGGCATCGTGGTGCTGACCATGTACGCGGGTGACGACCAGCTCTTCGGCGCACTCGAGGCCGGGGCATCGGCTTTCGTGCCCAAGGACGCCCCGGCCGACGACGTGATCGCCGCTGCCCGGCACGCGGCCGTGTCGCCGCGCGCGTTCACCGCCAACGACCTGGCCGGCGCGATGCAGCGCCGCCTGTCACCGACCGGACCCCAGCTGAGCCCGCGTGAGCGTGAAGTGCTGGGCCTGCTGGCCGAGGGACTCGGTGTCGCGGCCATCTCCAAGCAGCTGTTCATCAGCGAGTCGACGACCAAGACCCACATCTCGAAGGTCTACGAAAAGCTCGGCGCCGGAAACCGCGCCCAGGCACTGATGACGGCCATGCGGCTGGGCCTGATCGCCAATCCTGCGGACCAGCACCGCTAAGTGTCCGATTTATCCTAGTTTGACGTCTAGGGTCATCATCCGTTCGGTGGACACAAACCTGACCAGGCGAGCGATATGCCTAGACCCCCTCACGCACCGATCCTTAGTGATGAAGCACTGTGCTCGAACGGGCGCAGTAGTCGTGTCGGTCCAGCCGGAGGTCATGTCCATGCTTTCCTACATCCGCAAGGTCGCCGACGTCCGCAAGGATGAAGGCGCCTCCGCTGTCGAATACGGTCTGCTCGTTGCCGCTATCGCGGCTCTCATCGTGATCATCGTGTTCGCGCTCGGCGGTCTCGTGAAGGGCATCTTCAAGGACACCTGCGACAAGATCAAGTCTGGCGCCACCTCGGTGTCGGCAACCTGCAACCAGTGACGCAGACCTGCAACGTCTGACATCGCTTAGAGTCAGGTTCCACCCCATCTCATAGCAAAACCCCCAGCCCCCGGGCCCCGCCACCGGGACCTCGGCAACAGCTCAGGAGACATCACGTGACCAGGCGGTCGAACCGACGCGACGACGAGGGTGCCTCGGCCGTCGAGTACGGGCTGATCGTCTTCGCCATCGCCGCGCTCATCACCATCGCGGTTGTCTCGTTCGGTGGGGCCGTCAAGGGCCTGTTCCAGGGGTCCTGCGACTCGATCAAGGCTGGAACGCAGTCGTCGGCCTCCTGCGGCCCGTGAGCCCGTCGCTAGGACCTTGATCCTCGCTTGCGTGCTCATGGCTGCGATCGACGACCATCGCCCGGTGACCGAGGCGGCGACCGAGCAACCGGCTGACCGTGCGCCTGCGGGGCCGGGGCCGCTGCCATCGTCTCGCCGTCACCCGCTCACCAGCACGATCCCGCTGTGGCGGTTGCTCGCGATCGTCGCTGCTGTGGGCGGCGTGCTGCTGGCCACCCGGCCGTTGACCGACCCCGACATCTGGTGGCACGTCCGGCTCGGCGACCTGATCCGCCAGTCCGGCGTGCCGCATCGGGAGCTCTGGTCCTATCCGATCCTGGGTGATCCCTGGCACCCCACCGCCTGGCTCACCGACGTCCTGCTGTCGTTCCTTCACGCGGCGGGCGGCTGGCGCGCGATCGTCCTGTTCAAAGTGGTGCTGGCTGCCGCAATCCTGGCGACGCTCTACCGGCAGGTTGTCCCACGCGCTCGGGCCGAGATCAGCTCCGTCGTCTTCGTGACCGCCGTGGCCTGCATGGGGTTCTTCTTCAGCGAGCGTCCGCAGATGTTCAGTCTCCTACTGGTCCTGCTGGTCGGTCCGTGGGCCGTTCGCCTCGCCACGACTGGTCAGTGGCGGGCGTGGCCGTGGGTGGCGATCACCTATCTGTGGTGCAACCTGCATGGCTGGTGGGTGCTCGGGCCGGCGCTGCTGGGGCTTGCCGCGGTCTCTTGGGCGGCGCAGAGTCGCTTCTCGCGTTCATCCCTGGTCACGTTGGGGAAGGCAGCAGTCACCGGCGTGCTCGCCGTCCTCGCCACGATGGCGACGCCCGTCGGACCTGCGTTGACCTTTCAGCCGCTCGCGGTGCACGCGATCGCCCCGGAGATCACCGAATGGCAGCCGACCTCGCTGCTGGGCAATGCCCCGCTGGGCTATGCCGTGCTGTTGCTCATCCTCGTGGTGAGCTGGGCGGTGGCGCCGCCCAAGCAGATCGGCCTGCTGGTGTTCTGCCTCGGTGCCATCGCCTTCTCGTTCGTGGCGGTGCGCAACGTGGGGCCTGTCACGCTGCTGCTGGCCCCGATCGTCGCGCAGGCCGCCGGCGCGGCGTTCGGGCCGCGGCTGGACCGGCGCCCGCCCAGCCTGGTTCCCGCTCTGGGTCGGGGTGGCGGTCGGCACCGTGACCGCTGCCCTGGTGGCGACTGCAGCGTTCGCCCGACCCGCGGTCGAACCGACGATCCCCTGGCGGATCGTGCACCAGCTCGACGCGTTGCCCGGCCCGAAGCACGTGGTGGCCGACTTCCTGCTCAGCGGTGTCATCACGGGCGAGGCTCGCTCGGCCTCCGTGGCGATGGACACCCGCGTGGACAACTACTCCGCCTCCTACGCGCATCGATACCTGGCCATGCTGGAGATGGGCAACCACTGGGAGCGAACCTTCGACCAGGCCGATCCCGACTATGTGGTGCTGGTCACCGAGAGCGGGCTGCGGCAGTACCTGCAGAACGACAGGCACTGGGTGCTCATGACCCGCGACAACGGTTTCGTCCTGCTGCGTCCGCCGAACTGACCGGCAGCTTCTGTGAGCGCCGCCGCAGTCGAGCTCCGCTCTGTTCAGCTCTGCAGCAGGGCTTCGAGTCAGCCGTGCAGCAGGGCTGCGAGCCCTTCGGCAAGGTCGTCCCAGCGCCAGCGTTGCTCCACCCAGCGCCGCCCCCACTCCCCCATCTCCCGCGCCAGCTTGCGGTCGAGCAGCAGCGTCGACACCCGGTCGGCGATCTCGACGGCGGCGCGCCCGTCGACGACGTACCCCGTGACGCCGTCCTGCACCGCGTCAGGAGCGCCTCCCGAGTCACCGGCCACCACCGGCAGCCCGCAGGCTGACGCCTCGAGGTAGACGATGCCGAGGCCCTCGACCTCGAAGCCCGCCTTGCGGGTGCGAGTCGGCATGCAGAACACGTCGCCGGCCGCGAAGTAGGCGGGCGTGTCCACCCACGGCTTCGCACCGGTGAAGGCGACGTCGCCGCGCAGGTCGAGCTTGTCGACGAGCTTCTCGAGATCGCCGCGCTGCGGACCGTCGCCGACGATGAGCACGGCTGCGTCGGGCACCCGCCGGTGGATCAGCGGCAACGACCGGATCAACATGTCCTGGCCCTTGCGCGCGACCAGTCGTGACACACACACGACCACGGGCCGGTCGCCGAGCCCGTAGGCGGCCCGCACGGCCGAACCGTCGACTCCCGGGTGGAACGCCTGGTCGTCGACGCCGGGTGTCAGCTGCACCATGCGCGCGCCCGCCTTCGCCGAGAGCGCCTTGGCGATGCGGTGCCGGGTGTAGGTGCCGAGGTAGGTGAGCACGTCGTTGGTGTCGCCGATGCGTCGCAACATCGCCCGGGTTCCCGGCGTGCTGGCCCACCAGACCTCGTGCCCGTGCGTTGTCGCGACCGTTCGACGTACGCCGGCGCGGGACTTGAGCTTGTGCGCCATCAGCCCCAAGGGTGCGGCGGCGCCGAACCACACCGACTCGCAGCCGATCTCGCGGGCGAGCTCGATCGAGCGTCGGGTGATCGCCGGCGTCGGCAGCATGATCTTCGACGGGTCTCGCACGACGCGGAACGGGACGGTCGCGTCGAAGACCGCGTCGCCCGGCTGTCGGGCTGTGTGCACCACCACCTGGTCGGGCGGCAGCCGCCGGACCATCGACAGCACGAAGGACTCGATGCCCCCGACGCGCGGCGGGAAGTCGTTGGTCACGACGAGGGTGCGGCCAGCCACGGTCGGGCAGCCTACGTGGCCCTAGTCCGGGCCCTCATCCGCCGCGCGCCGATCGCTGCTCATTCGCGCGCCCACCGTGGGTCAGGCTGCCAGGTCCCTGCGTCCCAGTCGGCGAGGTAGCCAGTCATCACTTCGAGCAGTTGCGCGTCGTCGAACTCGTCGGGCTCGCGAAGCTCGTCGTACTCGTTGTGCATGTCGATCGCGTACCAGAGCGTCGTCGAGCAAGGCTTCCAACACGAGGTCGTCGCAGCCTCCCGCCTCGATCCCATCGTTCCGCGCGTCAAGCAGCTGCTCGATGAAGTCGTGGGCTCCCAACTCCCCAGCCACGAAGCGGCGGGAGAGATCGAGCTCTTCCTGGGCCAGCCGGGCGCCCTCGACGGACACGTCAGCCACCACCGATCGCGTGGTCGTGCCACAGGTGCCAGGCCTGCTCGTTTCGGAGCCTCATCGTCGTCCAGAACCTGCCGTCGGCGTGACAGACGACCGTCATCCTCGTGTCGTAGTCCGAGTAGATGATGGCCGGTTCCTTCTTCCATGTTCCGTCGATGCGCACCGTCGAGGGCCGGGCGACGAAATCTTGCATCGCGTGCTTGAGCTCTGCTGCGGACGCCTTGTTGTAGTTCGGCGAGACGCCGAACACCTTCGCATGCTTCTGGTGAGTCTTGCGCCTGATGCTCGGGCACGGAGAACGGGCGCTCCTTCTGCGGGTAGCGCGCTCGGGGAAGAGCCAGCAACTGACGGCGCTGCGCCGGGTCCTTCAACAGCGCCAGCCGGTCTGATGTCAGCTCGAGATATCCGCGTGATCGGCCCGGCGCCAGCAGGACGCTTTCGCTGGCACCGAGCACGGTCGCCAGCAGAACGTCCATCGGGTTGACCCGTCCGTCCTCGACGTACTCGATCGCCGCAGTCGTCGTCGCCCCGATAACCGCACCACCCAAAGGCAGATCGGCAAGCTCGGCGGCCGTGAAGCTCGCTGTGATCAGCGCGTGGCACGACTATCGCCCGCAACGCTTCAACGGTCCTCGCCAGCCGGGCGGCGACCATCAGCCCCTCGACCGCCGCCGCCTCGGCCGAGGCTGCGGCCACCGACGCTGCCGCCATCTCACCGGCCGCCGCTGATATGACGGCCGTCTCGGCAGCTGCCGCACCCGGCGACGCCGTACCGGCTGATCCGATCGTCACGACGACCGCCACCGCGGTCACGGCGACGACCGCCGACACGACGGCGACCTTGCTCCAGGACCAGCCGTGCTCCTCCTCGGCCACGGCAAGGGCGGCGGCGAGGCGTTCGAGCTCGGTCGCGAACACGTCGAGTGCGCGGCCGACGACGGCGAGGTCGTCGCGCAGGGTGAGCAGCGGCGCGGGTGCCTGGCTCGCAGCCGCACCGGACCAGCCACGGCGCAGGTCGGCGACCACCGACTCCGCGTCACGCGCGACCTCGCCGAGCACTGCCTGCAGCTCGCGGCAGTCAGCGGCCAGCCGGCGCAGCGCGGCCGGGTCGGACGGCGGCAGCCGGGGAAGCAGCCACCTCCCCGGCCCGATCTGCTCAGGTGGCACGACCTGTCTCATGGCGGCGGGCGGGCAGCCAGCTGGCCGCGGAGATGGGCGCGACGGTCTGCCCCTGGATGGGCGTGGGGTCCCCCGTCGGCCTCGGCGGCAAGTCGGGCGTCGATCTCGACATAGCGCGCAGCAATGTCCTCCAGCGCCCGACCGTAGGTCTCGAACCCGGCCGCGAGGTCATCGATGGCCCGCGCCACGTCGTCCCAGGCCCGCGTCAGCGACGCCCCCGACCTCGCCCTCGACTCCGGTGGCGACGGCGGCGACCCGGTGGTCGAGCTGGTGGCCGTAGGACGACACGCCGGCCCCGATGCGGCGCAGGGCAGCGCCCGCCGCAACGAGATCATCTGTGTGCACTTCCAGGACCACGGATCGAGCCTGGCAGAGCAGGCGAGTCGCGCGCCGCGGCTGTCCACAGGCCCACGACCGACCGTCAGAAACCCCACAGGCCGCCACCCCAGGCGCCCTGGCCTCCGCCCACCAAGCTCAGCCGCCACACAGGCAGGCACAGCCCGGTCATCCATCCTGATCACGAAGGATCGCCGTGCCTATGGCCTGGGATCCTTCGTGATCATGGAAAGGTGAGCGGACGAGGAGAGCTGATCACCGGGACACGGAAGAGGGCGGCACCGGGAGGTCGTGCACCCCCGCCCAGTTGCGCGCCAGCGCGATGCGCTGCGGCGCAGTCGGGTGCGAGGCGAACATGCCGAACACCAACGGTGACGGATCCAGATCAGACAGGTTCACGGTCGCGAGTCGGCGCTGCATCGCGACGAACTCGTCCGGCTCACGGGTGAGGTTGAGCGAGTGCAGATCGGCCCGGGCCTCGATGCGGCGCGACACCAGGTTTTCTGCTGGCCCCGAGACGAAGGTGAGGACGGCTGTCAGCGCGAGCAGCAGCGCCACCGCTCGAGCGTCGCCCGGCCCGTCCACGCCGGCGCGGTCGAGCAGCCATTGCGAGCGCATCAGCAGGGCCAGTGCGCAGACCGCCAGCGCGACACCGAGGGCGCCGACGAACGTGCCCCACAGAACGTCCCTGGCCTTGGCGTGGCCGAGCTCGTGGGCGACGATGAGCCGCACCTCATCGGGTTTCGCGTCCTTGAGCAGCGTGTCGTAGACGACGATGCGTCGGGTTGCGCCGAACCCCGACACGTAGGCGTTCAGCGAGTTCGTGCGCCGTGACGCGTCGGCGACGAGCACGTCGCGGGCCGGCACTCCGTCGCGCGCGGCCATCGAGAGCAGCGTGGTGCGCAAGCGGGCCGGCCGGCATCGGTTTGAACGAGTTGAAGACCGGCTCAACGACGACCGGGTAGGCAAACGAGATCACGACGACGAGCAGCGCCCCGAGCACCGCTCCGTACGACCACCACCACTGCGGCGACCACCGAGCCAGCCCGACGATGCCGAACAGCACCAGCAGGGTGACGACCAGCCCTACGGCGTAGCCCTTGGCGACGTCGACCGCCCACGACGACCAGGTCTGCGCGGAGAGGCCGAAGCGTCGTTGCGCCGCCTCCGCGCGGGCGTCGAACGGCAGCACCACCAGCCGGCCGATCGCCGTGAGGGCGATGGTGCCGAGCAGCACGCGCCAGCCCCAGCCGCCACCGAGCGGAGCTGCCACCGCAGACACGATCCGCGCCCCGAGCGGGGTCAGCCCGAGCACGATGGCGACGACCAGACCAAGAGCCAACGAGAGGTACGCCGGCGGGCGTACCGCAGCGTGGTAGGCGTTCTCCTTTGCCAACTGCGCGGCGGTGAAGTCACGGGACGGATCGGCGCGGACAGCCGCCGCGCCGTGCAGAGGCAGCGTCGTCCAGGGTGTCCAGACGAGGACGACGACGAGCAGCGCGATGGCCAGCACGGAGAACGTCAGGACGAGGGCCGTGCGATTGCTCATGCGCCCTCCTCGCTGGCGCTCGTCAGCCGCACTCGCAGGACGCACTGTGCCGATGATGAGCTCGCGGGCTCGCTCATGTGTTGGCTCGGGCCCCGAGATAGGCCCGCCACTGCTTGACCAACTGCCCTTCGCTGATGCCGAGAGTCGACTTGATCTGTCCGGACTCCGGCACGTTCTTGCTGTCGGCGTAGGAGACGTACAGCGCGATGAGCTTCTTCTCCCCGAAGCGCTCCGCGATCATCCGGCAGGCGAGCCAGGCACCTTCGTACGCCGCAGCGATGTCGCCTTGCGCGGCGTCGAAGTCGGCGTCCTCGGGGAGGTCCCGCGGTCCCTTCCCGGCCCGTACGTCGTCGAGCACGTCGCCCGCGACGACATTGGTCGGCACCTCGACCGCCTGGTAGGCGACGTAGTCGGCGAATCCTTCCGACAGCCAGATCGGCACGTCGTCGACGGTGATCGCTCGGGTCGCCAGATGGGTCATCTCATGCGCCAGCACCACGCGGCGCCCCAGCGATCCGAGCGTGCGCCAGGCACTGGGGTTGACCACGACGCGGTCGCCCCGGGACAGACCGGACTCGAAGGAACCCGTTGTCACGGCGGCGATCTGGCTCAGTCCCTTGCCGTTGCTGCCGATCAGCTTGGCCATGTCGGCCTGCGACCTCGGGAACACGATGACCGGGTGACGCGACCACGGCCGTTTCCACACAACACCGACGTCGCTGACGCCACGGTCGGCCTCCGCGGCGAGCTGGCGCAGCTCCTTGGAGGAGGCGTCACCGAGCACCAGGCTCGACTTGCCGTGCACGACTCGCACGGGGCCGAGATCCCAGATGTCCGACTCGCCCGTCAGCCCGCTTTCAGCCGCGTCGTGTCGCCGGCGAGCAGCCACTGCCCGCCACGCGGAACGACCGTGAGGTACTGCTCCCGCTCGACGTCCGAGTCGCTGCCCGCCAACTGGTAGTCGAGGCGAACCCGGGCGATCGTCGAACCCTTGGGCAGCGCCACCAACCGGTCCTTGGGCAGCGCCGGCCCGTCCCCTGCGAGCTCGTAGGACCAGGTCGAGAACGGCACGTGCGAGAGCCGGTCGAACAGCTGGCCCTGGTCGACGCGGAACTGCTCGGCCGTCGGGTCGATGAGCGCGAGGAAGGCCGCCTTGTCGTGGTCGCGGATCGCCTTGCCGCGTCGCTCCAGCAGGTCGCCGATGCCTGCACGCTGCGCGACCACTGCGTTGTTCGTCTGCTGCCCGGTGGGGTGCGGCTTCGGGGGGAGTGCGCCCCGCTCGGCGTCGTCGCCCCACACGAAGGCCACGCCGGCCGCGATCAGGACGGCAGCCAGGATCAGGCCGATCACCGTCAGGTGGGAGAGCAGCTTCGGCGCCACGGGCCGACCATGACGTGGTACGTCGACGCGGTCGCTCACGTCGAAGGTGGTGCCACTCAGGTAGGGCGCCGGCTCGTCAGCGGGCGCTACCGCCTCCCCCGGCGGCACGTCCGCGGGCGCAAGCGGCTCGCCCGGCGTCACGTCCGCGGGCGCGTGGGGGTCGGGGAGGTCAGCCGCGGGGTCGTTGGGCGGCGGGAAACCCTCGTCGTCGTACGGCTGCACCGGGCCATGCTAGGTGGGATGTGTCGGTCCCCGCCGCAGCGTGTGCGACGGGTGTGAGCAGCGCCACTCAGGGGCGCGCCGCTCCACTGATCGGCATCTCGTGCAGCGGCGCGATCTCGACCGAGCGACCGGGGTGCGGCGCGTGGATGATGCGGCCGCCACCGATGTAGATCGCGACGTGGCTGATCGGGCTGTAGTAGAAGACGAGGTCGCCCGGCTGCAGGTCGGAGATGGAGACGTGCCGCGTCGAGGAGTACTGCGCGGACGACGAGTGCGGCAGCGACACGCCAGCAGAGTTCCAGGCGTACATCGTCAGCCCGGAGCAGTCGAAGGCGCTCGGGCCGGCGGCGCCGTAGACGTAGGGGTCGCCGAGCTGCGCGTAGGCCGTCTTGATGGCCTCGGACGCACGCCCGGAGGCTGGGCCGTTGTAGCTCGGGATGTTGCCGGTGCGAGACCGGGAGGCGACGCTGTGGCCGCGGGCGGCGGTGGCGCGAATGGCGGCGTTGTACTTCGCGAGCTGGTCGGCCTTGAGTGTGCCGAGCAGCTGCTTGGCTTCGGCCAGCTTGGTGTCGATGGCGTGCTTCTGGCTCTTGATCTGCTCGGCCAGGGCGCTGGCCCGGGCTCGCTGCTGGGTGACGTCGTTGCGGGCCGCCGCGAGGCCCTGACGGGCGGCGACGACCTTCGCGAGGACGGCGGACTGCTGGCGGCCGAGCTGGTTGAGCGCAACGGCCGACTGCAGGAACGACTCAGGGTTGTCCGAGAGCAGGATCTGGACGGTCGGGTCGAGCCCGCCCGACTTGTACGCCGCAGCCGCCAACTGGCCCACCGAGGACTGCATGGCGTCGACCTCGGCCTGCTTGGCGGCAAGGCGGTGCTTGACCACGGTCAGCCGGCGGTTGGCCTCCGCGAAACGCACCCGCGAGTCGTTGTAGAACTCAGCGGCGTCGCCGGCCTGGCTGTTCAGCTTGTCGACGCGCACCTGCACCTGGTGCAGAGAGGGACGAGGGGTCGCTGCCGCAGACCCGGGGACCGCGGCGATGAGAGCCACGACAGCCAGGCTGGACGTGCCCAGAATAAGTCGCGATCGTGAAGGACGAGGAACGAGTCCGATGATCGCGGCACGCGCAGGCCGCGCCGGTTGTATGTCGCCACGGAGGCGGCACTCCTTCTCCCTCGGCCGCCTACCGGGTGAGCTGACGGGCTCGGGCGGGAGATCGCGCCCTACGCGTGCCGGAGCACGCGATTCGCCCCAGGGACTTGGGTCCCCGGCTCCGCACCGACCGCTTGCGCGGCCGGGTTGGACTCGGCGGTGGTGATCGCTGCCGTCCTGGTGGAAGCGGCGAGACGACGGTCACCTGGGGGCGAACCCTACGTGACCTGTTCGTGATGTCCAAGTTGACGAAGGCGTCATGCCGGAGGATTTGGGCGATTCAGCACAGAAAAATCACCACACTGTCCACGAAGTGAGACGCCTAAAGCGCTCCGTAACCAGGTGCAAACCGGGCGTCATCGCCCTCTCACGCAGGGTCCGAAATCAGCCCGCGGCGGCGGACGGTCCTTGTCTCCGGACCACCTCGAGCGGCAGGACGAGCCGCAACGGCGGCACCAGTCCGGACCCGGCCAATGCCGCTATCGCGGCACGTTCGCCGTCGTCGAGCTCCTGCGGTGGACCGCCGAGCAGCGCGCTGACGACGCAGTCGCCACAGGCCAGCCCGCGGACCTCACAGCTATCGCAGTCGATGATCACTGGCCCCTCCTCTCGCCGTCGCGGATCACCGTCGGCGATCCATCACAGCGGACGCTAGGAGCAGGGTCGGACATAATCCCGGGCCGGCTCCGGGAACGCGCAGACGGACGCTCGGATGGCTCGAGACGTTTCCGCGGAAACGCTTGGGGAGTTGCCTCGCGCTGACGATGGGACGTGCGTCGGGTCAGCCGCGGTCGAGGCGGCGGACCAGGGCCGCGGACGTGACCGGGCGAGCGCCATGCCGCCGTACGCCGTCGGCCACCTCGCGGTCGGAGGACACGACCACGACGGGCCGACCCTCCGGCTCGGCGCGCACCAGCCGACGGATGAGCTCGTCGGCGATCTCCCCCGGCTTGCTGAACAGCACGCGCACCCCGCGACGGGACATGGACGGGACATGGCCGGCCACCGTGGCCCCGTCGAAGCAGCAGGTCACCTCGGCACCGGACCGCGCCACCAGAGCGACCAGGCCGGCCACCAGGCGACTGCGCTGCTGCTCGAGGGGCAGGTCGGGATAGCCGGTCTTCGTCACGTTGTAGCCGTCGACGATGACGTGGACCTGCGGCAGGGCCAGCAGCTCGTCGAACACGGCCGGGTCGTCGGCGAGCAGGGGCTGCGACGAGCCGGTCGACGATGAACCGGTCGACGATGACCCAGGCGCGGCCGCCTCGACGAAGTCCGCGGGACGATCGGTCGTCGGCGGCAGGGCCAGCTCGCGGCGCAACCCTTGCGAGGCCTCGACGACGGTGTCGAGCAGCAGTCGAAGCCGCGTGTCCTCGGCGTTGCGGCCGCCGCGGGTCGCGCGGCGAGCCGAGTCGAGCGCCGTCTCCGCCTCAGTGACCCTGGCCCGCATCCGCCGCAGCTCGGTCTCCGCCGCCGCAGTCGCCGCCGCGGCTGCGGCGGTCGCCTCGTTCGCGCGTACGTCGGCTGCCTCGGCCGCGCTCTCGGCTCGCCTGCGCGCACCCTTTTCCGCGCGCAGCTCGCGGGTCACCGCGGCCGTCTCGGCCTGGGCGGCAGCCAACTCCTCTCGGGCGCGGGCGAGCTCCTCCCGGCCCTGCGCGCGGACCGCCGCCAGCGACTCGTGCAGCCGCGCGAGCGCTTCGGCCGCCTCGGCCGTCCCCGCCGCTTCCGTGGCCTGCGTCAGCTGTGCGGCAGCCTCGGCGATCCGGGTGCCCCATCCGGGGGTGCGCAGCAAGTAGGCAGCAGCCGCCACGTCGACGGGGTCGGCGGCGGCCGGCAAGATCCCAGCCTCGAGCGCCGCCACCAGGTCGGGCATGCGCTTCGCGCAGCCGGGCCCCGCAGCGCTGCCGGAACAGGACGTCGTGCTCGATGGCGGCGGCCAGCGGGGTCGCGGCGAGCTTCGTGCGCCGGGCTGGTGCCCAGTGCCGGAACGGCCGCAGCGAGGTCGGCACCTCGTCGTCGCTCAGCGCGCCGAGCGTGTCGCTGGCCAGCGCCACCACGCGAAGACGTACAGCCTCGGGCAACGACCCCGACCAGCCGGGCTCAGCGGGCTGCTCCATCCCGGCCGGCTGGAGCCCGGCTTGCTCGCCCGCCTCCGGCTCGTCCGACTCCAGCTCACCCGCGTCCTGCTCGGCCGGCTCCGGCCCGGGCTCGGCGGGCTGCGCCGCGCCGGTCACCGCTCCCCCTCGGGTCGGGGCACCAGCTCGACGGAGTTGGCCGCGTCGCACCACCGGCAGCGAACCGACTCGATCGTCTCGGCGAGCACCTCGCGCTCCTCGACGACGGGCTCGCCGGCCAGGTCGAGGTGCACGTACTCGCGGGCCCGGGTCGAGCGCGTCACGTCGAAGCGGGTCAGGTTGCCGCAACGGCTGCACCGCCACCGGGTGGTGGCAGTCGGCATCTGCGGGTTGATCGACACGTCGTGAGCCTACGTCGGCCCCGCGAACGCGGGCCGACGAAGCGCCGACGCCGTCGGCCGCCTTTTCCGGACTGACTCCAGTGAAGATCCGGCGGCAATCCCCCGTCCGACCAGTGCCGAACAGGCCCTCGAGATCGCCTCGCTGACAACCGTCACGCCGGCGAAGACATCGCTCGAGAGGAAGGAATGACCATGTCTCAACCGAGACGAACCTCGCGGTTGCGTGCCACGGCGCTATTGGGCGCCGGGACGCTGATCGCCGCCGCAGGGCTGGCCGGGCTGGCACCCGGGACGGCCAGCGCGTCCAGCCACCGGGAGGCGCCAGGGATCCTGGACGACCCGCAGTACGACAACACCGACCTCTACGCCTTCAACAGCCCGGACAAGCCCGGCTCGGTGACGATCATCTCCAACTGGGACCCGTTCGAGGAGCCGGCCGGCGGCCCGAACTTCTTCCCCTGGGCAACCGACGCGCACTACGACATCAACATCGACAACAACGGTGACGCCAAGGCCGACATCATCTACCGCTGGAAGTTCAAGAACGCGCGTACGCCCAAGGCGTCCGACTCGTTCAGCGGCAACGGCACCTTCCTGACGAACAACGGGCAGGTCACGTCGCTCACCGATGCGAACCTGCTCTTCCGCCAGACCTACGACCTGAAGCGCATCAGCGTCAATCACCCCAAGAAGACCCGCAAGGTGCTGGACAACGCGCACGCCGCGCCGTCGTTCGTCGGCGACGTGTCGATGCCGGACTATCGGGCGCTGCGCAACCAGGCCCTGGTCGGGCTGCCCAACGGCGGCAAGTCGTTCGCCGGGCAGGCGGAGGACCCGTTCTTCCTCGACCTGCGGGTGTTCGACCTGCTGTACGGCGACCAGAACACGTGCAACAAGGAGATCGGCAACGACACCCTGGCGGGCTACAACGTCAACACGCTGGCCCTGCAGGTGCCGCGCGCGGACCTGACTCGCAGCGGGCACAACGTCGTCGGCGTCTGGAGCACGACGGAACGCAAGAGCGGCAAGCACAAGTACGTGCAGATCTCCCGGCTGGGACAGCCGCTGGTCAACGAGGCGGTCATCCCCTACTCGGTCAAGGACACGTTCAACGCGATCCCCCCGAGCAAGGACGCCGCGGCGTTGCCGTTCGTCAAGAAGCCGGAGCTGGCTGCGCTGCTGAAGAACGTGTGTGGCGTCAACGCACCGACCGACAACCGCAACGACCTCGTCACGGTGTTCCTGAAGGGCCTCCCGGGACTCAACCAGCCCAACGGTGTGACGCCGAGCGAACAGCTGCGGCTCAACACGGTCCCGGTCTCCGGCCAGACGGCGAGCCGTCTCGGTGTCATCGGTGGCGACAACAACGGCTTCCCCAACGGCCGGCGCCTGACCGATGACGTGGTCGACATCGCACTGCAGGTGGTGGGCGGCGAGATCGCGGGCAACCCCAACGATCTCGGCGACGGCGTCGACAAGAACGATGCCGAGTTCGGGCAGCACTTCCCGTACCTCGCCCTGCCTCTGTCGGGTTCGGTGGAGAAGTCGTCGCCCCCAGCACAGTCCGGCAAGACGTTGCTGACGGGTGGCGGTGACAACACCAACGGCCCCTCGGGTGACGGCTTCCCGGCACAGGACGTCGGCCTCATCGCGGTCGGGTTGCTGGCCCTCGTGGCCGGCGGCGCGGCGGCCCGACGAGTACGCACCGCTCCGGTGCGCGCAGCGGTCAAGGCCTGACAAGCCCTCGGGGAGCTGCCGTCGACGGGGCGGCAGCTCCCCGGGATCACCGTCCGAACCTCGTCCCCTGTGCTCGTCCCACCTGAGTGAGGTGCTCGTCCCGATGATCCCTGTTCCACTCCAACGAGTGATCCGGCCGCTGGTCCTGGTGGCCGGCGTGCTCGCCGTCGTTGTCGGTCTCACGGCGGCGGCAACCGCGCCATGGGCCGGCCCAGCAAGCAACAGGACGGCCGACCCGGTCGGGCCGGCCGCCGCAGACCGCGGCCAGATCAACGACCCCGCCGCCCTGGTGGCGAACCTGCAGGCAAAGCTCCGGGTCCACCCCGGTGACGCGCAGGGCTGGGCCGCGCTGGGCTTCGCCTACGTCGAGCAGGCGCGCATCACCGCGGACCCCACGTACTACCCCAAGGCACAGCAGGCACTGGCCCGTGCGCGGCAGATCGCCCCGGAGGCAGCACTGACCCTGACGGGTGAGGCGACGCTGGCTGCGGCACGGCACGACTTCGGCGGCGCGCTGCGCCTCGCCGACGAGGCGGTCGCGGCCGACCACTACAGCGCGCAGGCTCATGCCGTGCGTTCGGACGCGCTGACGGAGCTCGGTCGCTACAGCGAGGCGGTGGTGGCCGCAGAGCGCACCAACAACCTGCGCCCCGGCACGTCGACCTTCGCCCGGCTCTCGTACGCGGAAGAGCTTCGTGGCCACCTCCGGAAGGCCAGCCGGCTGATGGCCGAGGCGGCGCGAGCGGCCGGTACGGCGTCGTCGTACGCCTTCGCCGCCTTCCACCTGGGGGAGCTGGCACGCGCCGAGGGCAACTCGAAAGCCGCCGCCCGTCACTACGCCGCCGCTCTCCAGGCGGATCCGACGTACGCGCCCGCGCTGGCCGGTCGGGCCCGCCTCGCGGTCGCACGCGGAGACCTCGCAGCGGCAGAACGCGACTACCTGCAGGTGGTGCAGCGGCTGCCCCTCGTCGAGTACGTCGTGGAGCTCGGTGAGTTCTACGAGGCAACGGGTCGCCCCGACCTCGCGCGCCAGCAGTGGGCGGTGGCGCGGGCGTCGGCGGCACTGGCCCGCGCCAACGGTGTTGTCACCGACCTCGAGACGGCGCTGTTCGAAGCCGATCACGGCTCACCGGCGGCCGCGCTGACCGCCGCGCGCGCCGAATGGTCGCGGCGGCACTCCATCCACGCAGCCGACGCACTCGGCTGGGCACTGCACGCCGCCGGACGCGACCGGGAAGCTCTGCGCTATGCCCGGCTCGCAACACGTCTCGGGACCCAGGACGCGCGGCTGCTCTTCCACCGTGGCGCGATCGAGGTTGCCACAGGTCACGACGCCGTTGCCCGGATCCAGCTACGACACGCGATGGCACTCGATGACGGCGCAGCACCGCTGCGCGACAGAGCGGCACAGCAGTTGCTCGGGAGAGCGTCATGAGGCGGTACGCCATGCGAGCCCTCGCCGTGGCCATCGGCGCCGTCGCCCTGCTCGTGTGCTCGGGCGGCGCTGCGAGCGCTCACCCGCTGGGCAACTTCACGGTCAACCGCTACAGCGGGATCGTGATGGCCGTCGACGGTGTGACGGTGGAGCACGTGCTCGACCTGGCGGAGATACCGACTGCTCAGCGCAGTCCCGCGATCGACGCCGACGGCGACGGTCAGCTGGCGCCCGACGAGCTCGGGCCGTGGGCGGCGACGCAATGCGCGGCGACGGAGCGGACCCTGCGCCTGACGGTGGGCGACACCCGCGTACCTCTGACCGTGACCCGTTCGTCCGCGACTACGGCGCCAGGGCAGGCGAGCCTGCCCCTCCTGCGGCTCGACTGCGTGTTGCACGGCGCGGTGCCGGTGAAGGACACAATCGATCTGGCGTACGTCGACACGGCCGCGACCGACCAGGTGGGCTGGCGTGAGGTCACCGCGAGAGGAGACGGCGTGACGCTTCTGCGGTCGGACGTGCCCACGCGGAGCACGAGTCAGCGGCTCACGAACTATCCGAAGGACCTGCTGTCCAGCCCGCTCGATGTGCGCAGCGCGGATCTGCGAGTTCGCCCGGGTGGACCGGCGCTCGCGGCCGACGCTGCCGGTGGGTCGACCGGCGTGGCTTCGGTGGTCGGCGGCGTGACCGGGTCGTTCCAGGGCCTCGCGACGCACTACGACGGGAGCCCTCTGGTCGCGCTCACCGCCCTGCTGGCGGCACTCGCGCTAGGAGCCGGTCATGCGGTCGCCCCCGGCCACGGCAAGACGATCATGGCGTTCTACCTGTCGGGTCGTCGTCAGGGTGCATTGCGCGCGGCCACCACCGTCGGGTCCACTGTGACGGCGACCCACACGGCCGGAGTCCTCGCGCTCGGCGTGCTGGTCAGCGCCGGCACGGCCTTCGTGCCGGCCCGCGTCTACCCCTGGCTCACCGTGCTGTCCGGCGCACTGGTCGTCACGGTCGGCCTGACCCTGCTGCGCAGCGCGCGGCACGGCCACACCCACTCGCACGGGCCGGGCAGCCACACCCACGACGCCCCAACCTCCAACCTCGAAGTCGATCATGCACTGGTGGGGACCTTGGTCGCGGAGTCCCGTCACCATCACGAGCATGCGCGATCTGCTGGGGTCATCACCCCAGCGATTCGCGCATGCCCAGTCGACCGGCCCGACCACGAGCACCCGTACGACCGGCCCCATTCGCACGACCACGACCACGAGCACGGGCACAGCCATGACGAGCCCTCGCCGCAGACACGCACCCCCAACCAGCGCGGTCTGATCGCGATGGGGCTCGCCGGCGGCCTGCTTCCCAGCCCGTCGGCCGTCCTGGTGTTCCTCGGTGCGCTCGCTGTCGGCCATCCGTGGTTCGGGGTGGCGCTCGTCGTCGCCTTCGGGCTCGGCATGGCGACCACGCTCGCCGTCGTCGGCGTACTCGTGATGCGTCTTCGCGAACGCGTCGAGCGACGCCTCGTCCGGCGTCCCGGCGCGCGTGTGTCAGTTCTGCTGACGGTGCTGCCCGTGCTCACCGCCGTGACGGTGACCGGTCTCGGCCTGCTGCTTGCGCTGAAGGGCATGCACTCGCTGGGCGCCTAGCCGGCGAGCTGGTCCTCGGCGGTGTCGTGCGCGAGGTTCTTGCGGTCCCGGCGAATCCGGCTCGCCCGGAACTGCAGGCGTTTGGTGCGGCGGTTGATGCTCTCGGTCCATGCGGGGCCACGCGACTCGACGGCGGGCGGATAGTCGATCTGAGCAACCAGGCGGTCGAACCGCGTCGGGTCCTCCCCCTCGGCGAATACGTGGTGGAGCCCGTGCCGCGACAGAAAGTCGACGAAGGTCGCGAACCGCGCAGCGTGGCCGCGGTTGAGGGCGGTGTAGTCGGCCTCTGCATAGAGCTTCGCGGCATCGGTGTCCGGGGTCATGTCGGAGATGAGCCGGTGCGGGATCTCGAAGTACTCGGCCAGCTCCAACGTCCGCGAGTCATGGACCAGGACATAGCTCGGTGTGCCCGCCAGCAGCGCCGCGATGTTGCCGTGAATGCGGCTGCCGAAGGCGAAGTCCGCCGTCCGGAGGTGTTCGAGCCAGGGCATCGCGTCGATGAAGAACCTGATCTTGTTCTCGACGAAGAGCGGATGCGACGTGTGGAACGGCATCCGTTCGTCTGCGGGTCGCGCCACTCCTGTCTTCTCGCCCCACAGCAGGAGTTCCAACGTGTCGAGATCCTGGGGGATGTAGCGCAGGTTCGGATAGCGCGCGTGATGGGACATCACGATCTCGCCCATTTGCTTCACATACGACGTGACATTGATGGCCAGGGCGGCGTCCGGCTCCAGCGTTGGCGTGCGCTTCTCGATCGCCATCCGGTTGCCGTCGAGGAACATCGATGGGCACCCGATGACCTCGACATCGCGGAAGCCGAGGCCGCGCAGGTAGTTGTACGTGACCTCGCCGCGGACGCCGATCGACGGCGAGCGGTCCAGCACGGCGCTCACGAAGGCGCGCACCGATCCTTCGATGGACGCGAGCCGCTTTGTGTTGTAGCGGCCCTTTCCGGACTGTGCGCCCACGCCCAGGACCGTGACCGGGATATCAAGCTGCTTGATCAGCTGCGTCGTGCGGTCCAGCTTGCGCTGATAGCTCGGTCGGAAGGCGTTGGCGAGAGGGAAGACGTAGGCGTCGTATCGCTCGTTGATCTCGGCTGCGCTGTCCGGCTCCGTGTGCAGCCCGTCCGCAGTGACCGTCGTGCCGTGCGTGGCCAGGATCTTGTAGGCCGCCGCGTAGAAGATGAGATTCCCGCTGTTGTTGGCGATCTGGTTCCTGCTGAGGGTGTCCTCCGCGGACATCACCTCGAACGGGTCCTTGCGCGCTCGAAGCAGGATGTTTTTCACGTGATTAAGTGTATGGGCCTGTCCCTTCCGACTATCCCACCGCGTCGCCGTCGGCGGCTTGCCGGACGCCGCCAGAGCGCGACGCCGCCAAGGTCCTTCCGCAGCCAGCGGTGCGCCTCCGCGGTTCTGTCCGGGGTCTTGCCTACCGTTCGAAGCATGGGAGCTCTCGCCGTTCAGGTCGCCGTCCAGGCGAGCTTCGACGAGCTCGGCACGCCGCTCCACGAGGTGACGTTCGTGGTGGTCGACCTCGAGACCACCGGTGGCTCACCGCAGGCGTGCGAGATCACCGAGATCGGCGCCGTCAAGGTGCGCGGCGGCGAGGTGCTCGGCGAGTTCCAGACGCTGGTCGACCCGGGCGTGCCCATCCCGCCGTTCATCTCGGTGCTCACCGGCATCACCGACGCCACGGTCGCGGGTGCCCCGCGCCTCGGCTCGGCGCTGCCGGCCTTCCTCGAGTTCGTCGGCGGCACCGCCGGCACCGTGCTCGTGGCGCACAACGCCCCGTTCGACATGGCGTTCCTCAAAGCCGCCTGTGCGATGACCGAGCACGAGTGGCCCGGCCACCAGGTCCTCGACACGGCCCGGCTCGCGCGACATGTCGTCACCCGCGACGAGGCCCCCAACTGCAAGCTGGCCAGCCTCGCCCGGCTCTTTCGGGCCGGCACCACCCCTGACCACCGGGCCCTGTCCGACGCGCGCGCCACGGTCGACGTACTCCACGGTCTGCTCGAGCGGCTCGGCAACCTCGGCGTCCGCTCCCTCGACGAGCTTGCAACGTTCTCCTCGCGCGTCTCACCCGCACAGCGACGCAAGCGGCACCTGGCCGAGGGTCTCCCCCACGCGCCCGGCGTCTACCTGTTCGCCGATGAGCGCGGCGAGGTTCTCTACGTCGGCAAGTCCCGCGACCTGCGCAATCGCGTCCGCACCTACTTCACCGCGTCGGAGACCCGCACCCGGATGGCCGAGATGGTCGGCCTGGCCGCGTCCGTCACCCCGATCGTGTGCGCCACGCCGCTGGAGGCCGAGGTGCGCGAGCTTCGCCTGATCGCCGCGCACAAGCCGCGCTACAACCGGCGATCGCGCTTTCCCGAGCGCGCGCTGTGGCTCAAGCTCACCGTCGAGCCGTTCCCGCGGCTGTCCAAGGTGCGCGAGGTCAAGGACGACGGCTCGGCCTACATCGGCCCGTTCTCCTCCGGGCGCCAGGTGGAGTTCGCGATGGCGGCGCTGCACGAGGCGTTCCGGCTGCGGCAGTGCACGGCGCGGATCTCCCCGCGCCGGCCGACGTCCGCATGCGCGCTCGCCGAGATGGGCAAGTGCGGTGGAGCGTGCGACGGCAGCGAGACCGTCGAGGCCTACGCCGCCCATGTGGCTGCGGCCCGAACAGCAATGCTGGGAGACGTACGCGCGGTGGTGGCCGCCGTGAGTCGCCGGGTACGACTGCTCGGCGACGCGGAACGGTTTGAGGACGCCGCGCTGCACCGCGACCGGCTGGCCGCCTTCGTCCGCGCAGCGGCACGCACGCAGCGGCTCACCGCGCTCACCGGCTGTGCCGAGCTCGTCGGCGCGCGACCCACCGACGACCTGGGCTGGGAGCTCGTCGTCGTCCGGCACGGTCGCCTGGCGGGCACCGCCGTCGTGCCACGCGGGCTCGACCCGCGACCGGTCGCGGACGCCATGCTGTCCACCGCCGAGGTCGTGTCACCGGGCCACGGACCCACACCCGCCTGCTCGGCAGAAGAGTCCGAGTGCATCCTGCGCTGGCTCGAGCAGCCGGGCCTGCGACTGATCTCGCTGTCCGGCACCTGGGCGAGCCCTGCCCACGGCGCAGGCGGCGTACGGTTCTGGGCCGATGCCGCCGACGAGGCGCGCGACGCGCAGTTCAGCTGGGGCGCGGGCGGCTTCGGTGAGCGCCGCGACATGCGCACGGTGCATCAACCCGCGGGCGCAGTCAGCCGCATCGCCGGCTGAACTGGCGCTGCGTCTGCTGACCGCATACCTGCCGTGACGGTCAGACGGGTCGGACGGGAGGCAGCGCGCCGCCGTACGCCGCGGTCAGAACGGTGACCAGGCCGTCGCGAACTGCGCGCCACCGTCGGTCGCCCGGCGACTGCGTCCCATTCGGCTTCCAGCTCCGCATAGATCTCCTCCACGACAGCGAGCAGTCGACGGCCGCGAGGCGTGAGCGCGACGAGCTTGGCTCGCGAGTCCGTGGGTGACGTGGTGCGCCGTACGAGCGACGCCTCGACCATGCCGTCCACGAGCTTGGACGCCGCCTGCTTGCTGACGTCCAGCAACGTGGCGAGCTCGCCGGACGTGGTCGGGTGGTCGCGGCACGCGAGAAGCACATAGCCGTAGGCCGGGCGGACATCACGCCAGCCGCGGGCTACGAGCCGCTCGTGCAAGCCGACGATCAGCTGTCGGTAGGCGATCGCCAACAACCGGGCCAGCGGCACCTCTGGGCGCTCCGGCGACAGGGGTGGCGTCCGGGAGCCGGAGACGCGCGTCACATCGCCCACGGGGGTGTGAACGGCTCTCCGCCGGGCAACCGGGCCTGCCCGCCCGACCGGCAGGCAGCAGAGCAACCGCAGCGGATGAGCGCCGGCGTTGGCAAGCACGAACGAGACGCCGGACGGCACGACGACGGCGTCGCCGACCCCTGCCGAGGACTTCTCGCCGTCGATCGTGACCTCCGCCGCACCTTCCAGCACGACGAAGATCTCCTCGTCGGTGAGCTCGTGCGGCGTCGGGACTTCGCCTGCGGGGACCTCTACCTGCCAGATGCTGGTGCGCGCACTCCCGAGGCTCGGGGTGGCCAGGGCGGTGAACTTGGTGCCGCCGAGCTCGTGGGTCGGCGATGCGGGCGCGGTGATGACGGGCATGGGGTCTCCTCGAAGTCCAAGATGGTCAACCTGATTGACCGTCTGGTGGACAAGGATGCGCGCCGAACGCGGGATAGTCAACCCGATTGACCAAACCCGTCGGGCGGGTTACCCACTAGGCTCGCGCTCACCCGTACCAGCTGGTTGGACCGGCGAGGAGGCGCGTTCCCGTGATCACTGCCATCGTGCTCATCCACGTCGAGGCCGACCGCATCCCGGAGGTCGCCGAGGCCATCGCCGCGCTCGAGGGCGTCAGCGAGGTCTATTCGGTCACCGGCGACGCCGACCTCATCGCGATGGTGCGGGTGCGCGAACACGAGGCACTCGCCGACGTCATCGCCGACCGCATCAGCAAGGTGGGCGGGATCAAGCACACCGAGACGCACATCGCGTTCCGCACCTACTCCAAGCACGACCTCGACGCGGCCTTCTCGCTCGGTATCGACGACGCGGACTAGTCCCACCCTCGGCGAGGGTCATGCGGCATCGACGACGCGGACCAGGCCCAACCTCGCGCAGCCTGACGGCCGGTTAGCCGGCGGCGAGCTCCTGGCTGCTCGTCACCCAGCTGTCCAGGGCCCGGGCAGCCGCGCCGCTGTCGACGACCGAGGCCGCGCGACCGATCGCGGCGCGGAGCTGTTCGGCCAATGGCTGGTCGGACAGCGACACGTCGATCAGCGCGCCGCCGCACGCGTCCACCGCGACCAGCGCCGCAGCGGCATTCAGCAGCACTGCGTCACGCACCGGGCCGGTCTCGCCCGCGAGGAACCGTCGTGCCACGTCGGCGTTGTGGGCGGCGTCACCGCCACGGAGTGTCGAAGCATCGGATGTCGCGAGCCCGACCTCGCTGGGTGAGATCGTCGTCTCGAACACGCCGCCGTCACGCACGACCCACACTCGCGACGGTCCGCCGACGGTGAGTTCGTCGAGGCCGTCCTCGCCACGGAACACCAGCGCGGAGCAGCCACGGGCGGCCAGCACGTCGGCCATCACTCCAGCCATGCGCGCATCGGCGACGCCCACGGCCTGCGCGGGCGGCTGCGCAGGGTTGGCCAGCGGCCCGAGGAAGTTGAACACCGTGGCCACACCGAGCTCGCCTCGGGCACCCGCAGCGTGGCGCATCCCTGGGTGGAACCGCGGCGCGAAGCAGAACGTGATGCCGGCTCGCCGCACGCACTCCGCCACGAGCGACGGCGCAAGGTCGACGACCACGCCGAGCTCCTCGAGCAGGTCGGCCGATCCGCAGGCCGAGGAGGCAGCACGGTTGCCGTGCTTGACCACGCGGATGCCTGCGCCCGCGACGACCATCGCCGACATCGTGGAGATGTTGACCGTGTGTGCCCGGTCTCCCCCGGTGCCGCAGGTGTCGACCGCGGGAGCGTCCACGTCGATGCGCTCGGCGTGGTCCAGCATCGTCGAGACGAGGCCGATCAGCTCGGCGGGCGCCTCGCCCTTGGCGCGCAGCGCAACCACGAAGCCGGCGATCTGAACGGATGTCGCGTCACCGCGCATGATCTGTTCCATCGCCCAGGCGGTCTCCTCGGACCGGAGGTCGTCCCCTCGGATCAGCGTGCTGATCAGCAGGGGCCAGCTCGTGGCCGGCTGGGCGGGAGTCACGCCGGTGCGATCTGCTTGGTCGCGATCATCGGACTCATCCTGTCCCCGTGGACTCGATCGTTCCTGCCGTACTCGCCCTTCACGATCGCTCTACCCGGCGGGCAGCTCGGCGCGACGGCGACGCATCAGGTCGGCGACGGCCTGTGCCAGCACGATCGGGTCGAGCGGATGGGGCACGGCGGCGTCGGCCCGTGACCACGCGGCGAGCCAGGCGTCTTCGGGGCGGCCGGTCAGCACCAGGATGGGAGGGCAGCGATAGATCTCGTCCTTGAGCTGTCGGGCGATGCCCATGCCGCCCGCCGGGGTCGCCTCCCCGTCGAGGATGGCGACATCGGCGCGACCAGCGTCCACGGCGGCGATGACGGCGGGCTCAGTGGCACATTCGAGCCATTCCACCCGTGGCAGGCCCGGCGCAGGGCGCCGCCCGATGGCCATCTTCACGCGCTCTCTGGTGTCGACATCGTCGCTGTAGAGCAGGACGGTCATGCTGGCGGCCTCGTCTGCGGGCTCGGCCGGAGAGCCGCTGAGCTGGTTGGTCACGGGCGTGATGCTATCCAGCGCCGAACCGATTGTGCGGAAGTCGGGGGGTCGGGGGTGCCTAGACGGCCCTGGACCGCAATAATGCCGACGTGGCGACAGCGACCCAGACGGCCCGCACTCACGTGCCAGCCAATCGACCTGACACGACGGCGGTGGGCACCATCGTCTGGCTGTCCTCCGAGCTGATGTTCTTCGCGGCGCTGTTCGCGATGTACTTCACGATCCGACAAGTCAATCCCGAGCTGTGGGCCAGCGAGCCGAAGCTGCTCAACATCCCGTTCTCCACGCTCAACACCACCGTGCTCGTGCTGTCGTCGGTGACGTGTCAGCTCGGTGTCTTCGCCGCAGAGAAGGGCGACGTCGTACGCCTGCGGATGTGGTTCATCATCACCTTCCTGATGGGCTCGTTCTTCATCGGCGGCCAGGTCTACGAGTACTCGTCGCTCGTCCACGAGGACGGCCTCACGATCGCGTCCAACTCCTACGGCTCGATCTTCTACCTGACGACCGGCTTCCACGGCCTCCACGTCACTGGTGGCCTGATCGCCTTCCTGCTGGTGCTCGGCCGCACCTTCACCACCAAGAAGTTCACCCACGGGCATGCGACCACCGCAATCGTCGTGTCCTACTACTGGCACTTCGTCGACGTGGTGTGGATCGGCCTCTTCGCGACCATCTACCTGATCAAGTGACGTACGAGACCGACAGACCGACCGCCGACCGGGGAGCAACAGTCCTGTGAGACATCTGAGCGCATCTCTGACGGCGCCCCGGCGAGTCCTTGCCGCGCTATCGCGTCAGCGCCGCCGCAAGGTGGCGCCGTTCCTGCTGCTGCTGGTGTGCCTGGGCGTCACGGGCGGTGCGTACACCGCTTTCGCCCCTTCTCCACAGGCAGAGGCTGCGAGCGGGGCATCCGTCGAGTCCATCAAGGACGGGCGCGCGCTCTTCCTGCGCAACTGCTCCAGCTGCCACGGTCTGAATGCCGAGGGCAGCTCTGACGCACCGAGTCTGGTCGGCGTCGGTGCCGCCGCCGTGGACTTCCAGGTGAGCACCGGCCGCATGCCAGCGGCAGCGGACGGCGCCCAGGTCGAGGCGAAGCGCCCGGAGTTCACTCACGCAGAGGTCGCGGAGTTGGCTGCCTACATCGCGTCGCTCGGTCCAGGCCCAGCGATACCGGACAAGGACCAGCTCGACTACACCAACGTCGACGCCGCCCAGGGCGGCGCGATCTACCGCACGAACTGCTCCATGTGCCACAACTTCGCCGGCTCAGGCGGGGCGCTGACGCATGGCAAGTACGCCGCCTCGCTGCGCGGCGTCTCGGCGAAAGACATGTACGAGGCGATGCTGACCGGTCCTCAGTCGATGCCCGTGTTCGGCGACGGCACCATGCGGCCCAGGGACAAACTGGAAATCATTGCCTACCTCAAGACCATCGAGGCGCAGTCCAGCCCCGGCGGAGCGGATTTGGGGAAACTGGGGCCCGTGACTGAAGGTGCCGTGGGGTGGATCGTCGGCATCGGCGGCCTGATCGGCGCCGCAGTATGGCTGGGGGCGAAGGCGCGATGAGCGACCAGCTGGACACCGAACCTGGCGGCGAGCGCATCCATGACGGCGATCCGAGCGGAACCACCGACGTGGCCACGCAGAGCAGCCTCGAGACAACGCACTCGGGTGGTGAGCTCGAGACCCGGTTCAGGGACCCCGGTCTGCCCGCACACGTCTACCGCCACTCAGACATCGACCCCAAGACCGCCAAGCGCCGCGAGCGCGAGGTCGCGACCCTGTTCGGGCTCTCCACGCTGGGCACGCTGCTGTTCATCGTGGCCTACTTCGCCATCAAGCCGAACGACGCCTCCGGCTCCGAGCTGATCGACCGGGTCGGGCTCTCGACGAGGCTGCTCGGCCTCGGCCTCGGGCTCGCGCTGTTCTGCATCGGAGCGGGCGCGATCCACTGGGCCAAGACCCTCATGCCCGACGACGAGATCGTCACCGAGCGCAAGCCCATGCGCTCTGCCGACGAGGACCGCCAGGCCGCTGTCGAGGCACTCAAGGAAGGCGCCGCGGGAGCCGGTCTCGGACGCCGCAAGTTGATCCGCAACAGCCTGCTGGGCGCCATGGCCCCACTCGGCCTGCTCGCCATCATCCCGCTGCGCGACCTGGGACCCCTGCCCGGCAACTCGCTCAACGAGACGGCCTGGCGGGCGGGCAAGCGGCTGATGTCCGATCCCGCCGGACGCCCGATCAAGCCGGAGGACGTGGAGATCGGCGGCGTCGTCCACGTGCTGCCCGAGGGCATCGAGAAGAGCGAGCACCGCCTCAACGAAGAGGCCAAGGCAACCGCGATCCTCATCCGGCTCGCACCGGAGGACCTGCGCAACCAGAGGCCGGACCGCAAGGGGTGGGACGTCAGCGGCATCGTCGTCTACTCCAAGGTCTGCACCCATGTGGGCTGCCCGGTCGGCCTCTACGAGCAGCAGACCCACCACCTGCTCTGCCCGTGCCACCAGTCGACCTTCGACGTGCCCCGAAACTGCAAGGTGATCTTCGGCCCGGCGCACCGTGCCTTGCCCCAGCTCAAGATAACGACCAACGCCGACGGCTATCTGGTCGCTGCACAGGACTTCCAGGAGCCGGTCGGACCCAGCTTCTGGGAGCGAGGGGAGTAGACGCCATGCCAACGCTGGAAGAGAGAGCCGGCAACATCGCCAACGAGATCGACGAACGCTTTGGCACGGCCAAGTTCGTTCGTCGCAGTGCGCGCAAGGTGTTCCCCGACCACTGGTCGTTCATGCTCGGCGAGATCGCGCTCTACAGCTTCATCATCCTGTTGCTCACCGGCACCTTTCTGTCGCTGTGGTTCCGGCCCAGCCAGGGACAGGTCGTCTACGACGGCTCGTACGTACCACTGCACGGGTTGCAGATGTCGGAGGCCTACTCCTCGACCCTGCACATCTCGTTCGACGTCCGCGGCGGGCTGATCATGCGCCAGATCCACCACTGGGCGGCCCTGATCTTCGTCGCGGCGATGATCGTGCACTCGGCGCGTGTCTTCTTCACCGGTGCGTTCCGCAAGCCGCGCGAGACCAACTGGCTCATCGGTGTGGCGCTGATCAGCCTGAGCATCATCGAGGGTTTGCTGGGCTACTCGCTGCCCGACGACCTCCTCTCCGGCACGGGCTTCCGCATCGCCGAAGGCGTGCTGCTCGGGATCCCCGTCGTAGGGACCTATCTGTCCTTCTTCCTGTTCGGGGGCGAGTTCCCCGGGGAGGACCTGATCCCGCGCATCTACACGATGCACGTGCTCCTGCTGCCGGGCATCTTCCTGGCGCTGATCACCGTGCACGTGATGCTCGTCTGGTATCAGAAGCACACGCACTACCCCGGACCCGGGCGCACCGAGAAGAACTCCGTCGGCTATCCGTTCTTCCCGGTCTACACCGCGAAGGCAGGCGGTTTCTTCTTCATCACCTTCGGCGTCACGACGCTGCTCTCGGCCTTCGCCACGATCAACCCGATCTGGTTGTTCGGGCCTTACACACCGACGCAAGTGTCGGCGGGTTCACAGCCGGACTTCTATATGGGCTTCCTCGAGGGCATCCTGCGGATGTTCCCCAACTGGGAGATCACCGCGTGGGGCTACACGCTGTCGCTCAACGTGCTCGTGCCGACGCTGATCATCCCGGGCGTGCTGTTCACGCTCATGGCCATCTATCCCATGCTCGAACGCTGGGTGACGGGTGACAACCGCGAGCACCACGTCCTCGACCGCCCACGCAACGCCCCGACACGCACCGGGCTCGGTGTCATGTCGATCGTCACCTGGCTGATGCTGCTGGCGGCGGGCGCCAACGACATCCTGGCGATCACGTTCCATCTCTCGATCAACTCGATCACCAACTTCTTCCGGATCTCGATCTTCATCATCCCGCCGATTGCCTACGTCGTGACCAAGCGCATCTGCCTCGGCCTGCAACGACGTGACCGCGACCTCGTGCTGCACGGCCGCGAGACCGGCCGCATCGTGCGGCTGCCGAACGGCGAGATGATCGAGGTGCACGAGCCCATCTCCGAGGCCGATCTCTACACCCTCACCCAGCACGAGCCACGCCGCCCGGTCGAGCTCGAGCCGGTCACCGACTCGAACGGCATCCCCCGGCGGAGCATCCTGTCCTCGAAGATCCGTGCCAGGGTGTCCCGGTTCTACTTCGAGGACAGCGTCAACCCGCCAACCCCCGCCGAGGTCCACGAGCTCGAGGGCCATCACTAGGCGCACCCACGGGCGCGCGTCGGTGGGCAGCCGTCGGTGACCGCTCCGAAGGTTGCCCCTCCCGACGCCCTGTGCCTCGTCACGGGCGCAAGCGGCTACATCGGCGGGCGGCTCGTGCCGGAACTGCTCGCCGCGGGCTACCGCGTCCGGATCATGGCGCGGCATCCGCAGCAGCTCAACGACCGGCCGTGGTCCGACAGCGTGGAGATCGTGGCGGCCGACGCGCGCGACCCTGTCGCCGTACGGAGGTCGCTCGACGGCGTCGACGTCGCCTACTACCTCATCCACGCGCTCGGGACGGCTGACTTCGAACGCACGGACCGCGACACCGCGCGTACCTTCGCATCGGCCGCAGCGGCCGCCGGCGTGCGGCGGTTGGTCTACCTCGGCGGCCTCGTGCCGGCCGGTGTCCCGCAGCAGGACCTCTCACCGCATCTGCGGTCGCGGGACGAGGTGGCCACGCTGCTGCTCGGCTCGGGGGTGCCGACTGCCGTGCTGCGGGCGGCGGTGATCCTCGGGTCGGGCTCGGCGTCGTTCGAGATGCTGCGCTATCTCACCGAGCGGCTGCCCGCGATGATCACGCCACGCTGGCTGAACACCCGCATCCAGCCGATCGCCATCCGCGACGTGCTGCGCTATCTCGTCGGCTGCGCGTCGCTGCCGGAGACCGTGTCCCGCAGCTTCGACATCGGCGGACCCGACGTGCTGACCTACAAGCAGATGATGCAGAGATACGCCCGGGTCGCCGGGCTGCGGCGGCGGCTGATCGTGCCCGTGCCGGTGCTGACGCCCAGCCTGTCGAGCCACTGGGTGGGGCTGGTGACGCCCGTGCCGAGCTCCATCGCGCGACCTCTGGTCGAGTCGCTGGGGCACGAGGTCATCTGCGCCGAGAACGACATCACCGACTACGTGGCCACCCCGAGCGAGGGTCTGGTCGGCTTCGACCGCGCGGTCGAGCTCGCCCTGCAAAAGATCAAGGACGCCGACGTCGCGACGCGCTGGTCGTCAGCGAGCACACCCGGCGCGCCGAGCGACCCGCTGCCCACCGATCCCGACTGGAGCGGCGGGAGTCTGTACATCGACCGGCGCGTGCGTCCGGTGCGCGCCTCCCCTGCCGCTCTGTGGCGGGTCATCGAGGGCATCGGCGGTGAGCACGGCTGGTATTCGTTCCCGCTGGCCTGGCGGGTCCGTGGCCTGCTCGACCGGGCCGTCGGTGGCGTCGGCCTGCGGCGCGGGCGGCGCGACCAGTCGCGGGTGTTCGTCGGCGAGACCATCGACTTCTGGCGCGTCGAGGAGCGCACCGAGCGAGAGATGCTGCGGCTGCGCGCCGAGATGCGCGTCCCGGGGCTGGCCTGGCTCGAGCTCGGCGTGGGTCACGAGGACGGTGCCGCCCCGGACGGCGGGACCCTGTATGTGCAGCGGGCGGTCTTCCACCCACGCGGTCTGCTCGGGCACCTCTACTGGTGGTCGGTCGCGCCGTTCCACGGCATCGTCTTCGGCGGCATGGCGCGCAACATCGCCCGCGCGGCCGAACAGCTCGACGCAGCCTCCGGAGACCACGTTTGGAGGCGGGCCGTCGCTCAGCAGGCGTGCATGCCGCGAGCGACCTACCAAACGTGGTCAACTGCGCCGAACGGCGCGCATCCGGTCGCGCGCCTCGTCTTGGTCGACGATCGGCAGCGGATAGCCCAGCGCGTCCAGCCGAGCCGCGGGCAGCAGCCAGGGCTCGTGCACCCGGTCGTCGTCGACGTCGCGCAGCTCCTCGACGTACCGCCGCACGTACGCGCCGTGCGGGTCGTGACGGCGCGCCTGCGTCGTGACGTTGTAGGCCCGGTTGAACCGCGAGTCGGTGCCCGTGCCTGCGCACCATTGCCAGTTCATCGTGTTGTTGGCGACGTCACCGTCGACGAGCAGGTCGAGGAAATGGGCGGCCCCGAGACGCCAGTCGATGTAGAGCGTCTTGGTCAGGAAGTGGGCGGTGATCAGCCGAGCGCGGTTGTGCATCCACCCCTCGACCGCGAGCTGGCGCATGCCGGCGTCGACGATCGGATAGCCGGTGCGACCCTCGCGCCACGCGGCGAGCTCCTCGTCGCTGTGCTGCCACCGGTCACCCCGGGGCCGGTAGTCGTGCCGCACCGCGTCGGGGCGCGCGGCCAGCACCTGGTGGTGGAAGTCGCGCCAGGCCAGCTGCCGCACGAACGCGTCCGAGCCAACGCCGGCACGGTCAGCGGCCCGGTTCGCGGCCTCGAGCGGCGACAAGCAGCCGAAGTGCAGATAGGGCGACAGCCGTGAGGTGGCCTCGGCGGCGACGGCGTCGTGCCCCGCCGCATAGTCGCCGATGCCCGAGGACAGCCAGGATGAGAGCCGGCTGCGCGCCGTTGACTCCCCACCAACGGCGAGGTGTGGCGACGCCGTACCTGGACAAATCGTGGTGGCAACCGGGATGCGGCCCATCCGCACAAGCGGCATCCGGAGTACGCGCGGGGCCGGTGCAGCCTGGCGGCGTGGGTAGCTCTGCCATCGCCGGTGGTAGGGCGTGAAGACGGCCATGTGGTCCTTGCCGACCGGTGTGATGGCTCCTGGCGGCACGACGAACAGCGTCTCGCCGTGGACGTGCAGCCGACGCCCCTCGGCCGTCAGCCGCCGCGCGAGGCGCTCCTGGCGGCGCCGGGCATAGCCGGACGCGTCACCGGAGACGTGCACGACGTCAGCGCCCACCTCGGCGGCAACGGCAGCCGTCTCGTCCACGACGTCGCCGGAACGGACGACCAGCCGTGCTCCACGGTGTCGCAGCGACGCGTCGAGGTCCCGCAACGCCTCGGACAGGAAACGGGCCCGGTTAGGCCTGTTGTAGCCGCTGGCGAGGATGGCCGAGTCGAGCACGAACAGCGGCACGACGCGGTCGCTGCCCCGCACCGCGGCAGCGAGCGTGGGGTTGTCATGGACGCGCAGGTCACGGGTGAACAGCACGATGGCGACCGACACAGACCTCTTCTCCCCCGCAGCCGCCCACAGATGCCCCCGAGATGCACCCCAGATGCACCCCAGATCGCAAATTGACCACGTTCGCGCCTGCCGGGAATCGACCACGTCCAGCATGCCTGCGGACGGTTCGCAAGGCGTGCAGGCATAGCGAACCGTCCGTACACATGCTGAACGTGGTCGATTCCGGAGGGAGTCAACTGGCGTGGCGAGGCGAGGCGGGACGCGCGGCGGGGTCAGCCGGTGACTGCTGAGCCGGTGTCTGTGTCCTGGAGGGCGCTGCCCTTGAGCCACTTCTTCCACGGGACGTTCCAGTCCGTGTAGCCGTTGCCGGGCTCGAGGGTGCGCGGCGAGTTGACCACCTTGATGACGTCGCCGACGTGGGTCAGGTTGAAGAACCAGATCGCGTTGCTCAGGCTCATGCCGACGCAGCCGTGGCTCACGTTGGCCAGACCCTGGTTGGCCGTCGACCACGGCGCGGCGTGCACGAACTCACCGCTCCAGGTCACGCGCAGCGCGTAGGGCACGTCGAGGTGGTAGTAGTCGGGGTCGCCCTTGGGGATGCCGACGGTCGCGGAGTCCATGACCTTCAGCACGTGCTTCTCGAGCACGACCTTGATGCCGTCGCGGGTGAGGAAGCCGGCCTTGCCGCTGGTGATCGGGACGACTCGGAGGACCTCGCCGTTGCGCCGCACCGTCATGACGTGCCGCGCGACGTCGACGGTGCTGACCATCGCCGCAGGCGTCTTGAAGGTGATGGTGCGGTTCTCCATGCTCCAGGTGTTCTTGCCGGCCTGCACACCACGCAGCGCCACGTCGAGCGTGACCTTGTCGTTGTTGGGCCAGTACTTCTCCGGCCGGTAGTGCACCTCGGTGTCGGAGATCCAGCTCCACGCGCCATCGATGGGCTTGCGGCTGCTGACCAGCAGCCCTGCTTCGACGGCGGCGCGGTCGCTGACGGGCTTGTTGAACCGCACGATGATCGGCATGCCGACGCCGACCTCGGACCCGGACAGCGGCGAGATGCTCGTCTTGAGCGTGCCCTTGGGCTTGAGAGTGGAGAAGGTCGCGGTGCTCTCGACAGCCACGCCCTTGGGGTCGACCGCCTTGGCTGTGACGTTGTAGTGCTGGGCGACCAAGAGCGCCGAGGCAGCCGTCCAGCGGGTCTTGGATCCGTCCAGCGCGCCGTCGAGGGCGCGGCCCTTGCCGTCGACGACGGCAACGGAGGTGAGCGTGCCGCCCTGGGCAAGGACGTTGACGGGTGTCGTGGGAAGGACATCGGTGGCGTCGGCGCCGGGCTCGAAGCGGATCGTCGCCGTCGATGGGCCGACCGACGCCTTGGCTGCCGCCTGGGCAGCCGGAGTCGGCGCCGTCGACTGGCAGCCGCTGGCCAGCAGCAGGCCCGCGGCGGTCGTCAGGACGACAGCCGCTTTCCAGGTGCGGCGCGCCGCAATGACGCGCGTATCAGCGGTCATGCCGCCCGAACCCCCGACAACTCGGCCTCCTTGTGAGTCGTCCTGCAAAGCCCTCATGACGACAAGACGTTCGAGCAGTCTGACTGGTTGCACGCGGTTCCGTCCACTTGGGCGCGGCGACCGGACATAACGAATCGGCAATCTCAGCCGGGTGTCGACCTCGGCAAGCCACCGACAGTTGTGGTGGCGACGAGTAAACCTGCAGGTCAGCGGCCTAGTGCACCGGTTCACCGCGGTAGTACTCGAAAACCAGCCCAATCACCGCCATACCGCCCAGACCGGCTCCGATGATGAACAGCCACCAGCCGAAAACGATGCCCGCAAAGGCCACGGCCGCGGAAAAGCCGACAGCGAGCGGCCACCAGCTGTGCGGGCTGTAGAAGCCCAGCTCACCGGCACCTTCGGCGATCTCTGCGTCCAGACGGTCCTCGGGCCGGCTGTCGATGCGGCTGGCGGTGAACAACAGGTAGAAGCCGACCAGGAAGGCGAGTCCGGCAGTGAAGGCCAGCGCGGCCGTGCCGGCGGGCTCACCCGAGAGCAGGCCGTAGACGACCGCACAGATCGTGAAGAAGATGAACCCCGAGAAGAACAGCAGACCCTCGATCTTCACCGCTGGCCCTCCGATGGTGTGGAGCCCAGGTCAGGCTCGCCATAGACCTCATCGAGCAGGTTCTTGTCATCGGTCGGGTGGTCGAGAGCGGCGACGTGCGGATAGTGCAGGTCGAACGCCGGGCTCTCCGAGCGGATGCGCGGCAGCTCGAGGAAGTTGTGCCGCGGCGGCGGGCAGGAGGTCGCCCACTCGAGCGAGCGCCCGTAGCCCCACGGGTCGTCGGTGGTGACCTTGGGCCCGTGCGAGCTCTTCCACACGTTGTAGAGGAACGGCAGCGTCGACGCACCGAGCAGGAACGAGCCGATCGTCGAGATCGTGTTCAGGGTCGTGAAGCCGTCGCTCGCGAGGTAGTCGACATAACGGCGCGGCATGCCTTCGACGCCCAGCCAGTGCTGGATCAGGAACGTCAGGTGGAACCCGACGAACAGCGTCCAGAAGTGGATCTTGCCCAGTCGCTCGTCGAGCATGTGCCCGGTCAGCTTGGGCCACCAGAAGTAGAACCCGCCGAACATGGCGAACACGACGGTGCCGAACACGACGTAGTGGAAGTGGGCGACCACGAAGTAGGTGTCCGAGACCGGCCAGTCCAGTGGCGGCGAGGCGAGGATCATGCCGGTCAGGCCACCGAACAGGAACGTCACCAGGAAGCCGATCGCCCACAGCATCGGCGTCTCGAACGTCAGCGAGCCACGCCACATCGTGCCGATCCAGTTGAAGAACTTCACACCGGTCGGCACGGCTATGAGGAACGTCATGAAGCTGAAGAACGGCAGCAGCACCGCGCCCGTCGGGAACATGTGGTGCGCCCACACCGTGACGGACAGGCCGGCGATGGAGATCGTTGCGAAGACCAGACCCTTGTAGCCGAAGATCGGCTTGCGGCTGAAGACCGGCAGGATCTCGGAGATGATGCCGAAGAAGGGCAGAGCGATGATGTAGACCTCGGGATGGCCGAAGAACCAGAACAGGTGCTGCCACAGGATCGCCCCGTGGTTGGCCGGGTCGAAGACGTGGGCCCCGAGCTTCCGGTCGGCCTCGAGCACCAGCAGCGCCGCGGCAAGCACCGGGAAGGCCATCAGCACGAGAACACTGGTGAGCAGGATGTTCCAGGTGAAGATCGGCATCCGGAACATGGTCATGCCGGGCGCACGCATGCAGAAGATCGTCGTGATGAAGTTGACGGCACCGAGGATCGTGCCGAAACCGGCCAGCGCCAGGCCCATGATCCACAGGTCGTTGCCGATGCCCGGCGAGTAGATCTCCGAGGACAGCGGCGCGTAGGCGAACCAGCCGAACCCGGCCGCGCCCTCCGGCGTCAGGAAGCCGATCATGACGATGATGCCGCCGAACAGGAAGAACCAATAGCTCACCATGTTCAGGCGCGGGAACGCGACGTCCGGGGACCCGATCTGCAGCGGCATGATCTCGTTGGCGAAGCCGACGAACAGCGGCGTCGCGAACAGCAGCAGCATGATCGTGCCGTGCATCGTGAACAGCTGGTTGTACTGGTCACCGCTGAAGAACTGCGTGCCCGGCCGGGCCAGCTCGGCCCGCATCAGCATGGCCATCAGGCCGCCGACGAGGAAGAACGCGAAGGAGGTGATCAGGTAGAGGTGACCGATGGTCTTGTGGTCGGTGCTCGTCGCCCACTTGACGACGATGCTGCCCTTGCGACGGACCCGCAGGTTCGAGCCGACGATGGTGCTGCGGGTCTCGGCGGTGGCGGTCACAGTGCGTTCTCCGACTTCACTTCGTCCACGTGGGCCTGATATTCATCGGGAGTCACGACCTGGACGTTGAACAGCATGCGGGCGTGGTCCTTTCCGCACAGCTCGGCACATCTGCCGGCGTAAGTCCCGATCTTCGTCGGCGTGATCTCGAACTTGTTGTTCTGCCCCGGGATGACGTCCATCTTGAACAGGAACGCGGGCACCCAGAAGGAGTGGATGACGTCGTCGGACTGGAGCTTGAAGAGCACGCTCTCGCCCTCGGGCAGGTAGAGCGTCGGGGGCTTGGCCGGCGTGCCGGTCGTCGTGGTGTCCGGGCCGCCGTCCGTGTCATAGGTGAACTGCCACGACCACTGCACAGCCGTCACCGTGATGGTGTGGTCGGGGTTGCTGCTGACGTGCGTGATCTTCTCTTCGTCGCGCGCGGTGAAGTAGAAGAACACGGCGATCATGATGACCGGCACGACGGTGTAGAAGACCTCGATCGGCAGGTTGTAGCGCGTCTGCACGGGAAGCCCGGTATGTGATTTTTTGCGCCGGAAGAACACCACCGGCCAGAGGATCAGGCCCCACGTGAGGGCACCGACCGCGAGGGCGGCGATCCACGAGCCCTGCCAGAGCGAGAGGATGCGCGGCGCCTGATTGGTGACGTCGCGGTCGGGCATCGCGAACGTGGGCAGGTCCTCAGATGCACAGCCGGTGGTCAGCAGCAGGGTCGCTCCTGCGACTGCCACTGAAACGAGACGAGCCTTGCGACCCAACGTTGCCATCCCGAGGTGTCGTCACGTGGTCAGGTCCCGACCGCAGGACAGGTCATCCCGTTGGCCGTCGTGCGAGCAGAACCCTACTCCAGACGCCCCGCCGCGCGGAGTAGAGGTCGGACACTTCCGCCGTGTCCTTCTGCGTTCCCCGCGGGGCGCTCGGAATGCGGTCATCCCAGCGCCGCCGGAGGCAGCGGCAACGCCTCCCGGAGCCGGTCGAGGTAGTCGGTCCGGCTGACCTCCGTCGCACCCAACGACGTCAGGTGGTCGGTGGCCCATTGCACGTCCAGCAGCCGTCGTGGCGAGTCGCCGTCACGAGCCAGATCATGCGTACGGGCGACCTTCAACATCCCGACGAGCGCGACCAGGGCTGCCTTCGACGCGTCGCGCTCGCGGTGGAACATCGACTCCCCCGCGAACAGCCCGCCGACGGAGACGCCGTAGAGGCCACCGGCGAGCCGTTCCTCGCCGGACGGGCCGACCGACCAGGACTCCACGCTGTGCACCCAGCCCAGCTCGTGCAGTCGCGCGTACGCCTCGATGACGTCAGCGGCGGATCCATCCGCTCGGCCGCTTCGGGTCGGCACACGCGCGGATCACCTCGTCGAACGCCGTGTTCACCCTGATCTCGAACCGCCGGCAAGACATCCGCAGCGACCGGCTCACCCGCAGGTCGTCGAGCTCGAGCACGCCGCGCGGGTCCGGTGACCACCAGCCGACCGGTCCGCGGCGCGAGACGGGCATGGGGAAGATGCCCTGGCGGTAGGCCGCGAGGATCGTGCCCGGCTCGAGGTCCGCGCCCAGCCCGACGACCTCCTCGCCCGCGGGCACCGTGTCGAGCGGGCCGAACTCATAGCGTGAGGGAGCGGGCTCGGCAGGCGGTTCCGCCAGCGGACTGTTCGTCACCAGACCGACGAAGGCGGTCTCAGGGTCGCGGGCAGCGCACGTGCGGCGCGACGTCGGCCACGGCCTCCGGGCCGTAGGCGTCGCCGAGGCGCTCGAGGAAGCGCGCCTGGCCCATCTCGTACTCCTGCGTGCCCACGGTCTCGATGACATGGGCCGCGATCAACGACCCGACCTCGGCGCACCGCTCGAGCGGCAGGCCCCAGGCAAGGCCGGCGAGGAAGCCCCCACGGAAGGCGTCGCCGACTCCGGTGGGGTCGGTCTTGCGCTCTTCCTGGGCACACGCCACCTGGATCGGCGGCTCACCCTTGCGCTCGACGACCGATCCCTTCGCGCCGTGCGTGGTCACCCGCACCTGCACGCGGTCGAGGATCTGCTCGCCCGACCAGCCGGTCTTCTGCTCGGTCAGGCCTGCCTCGTACTCGTTGGTGAACAGGTACGCGGCGCCGTCGATGAGGCGCCGGATCTCCGCACCCTCCATGCGCGCAAGCTGCTGCGAGGGGTCCGCCGCCCAGGCGAAGCCGCGGGTGCGGCACTCGTCGGTGTGCCGGACCATCGCCTCCGGGTCGTTGGCGCCGACCAGGACCAGGTCGAGGCCGCCGAGCCGGGCGGCCACCGGGGCCAGCTCGATGTCGCGGGCCTCGCTCATCGCGCCGGGGTAGAAGGACGCGATCTGGTTGTGGTCGGCGTCGGTCGTGCACAGGAAACGCGCCGTGTGCCGCAGGTCCGAGACGTGGACCGATGCCGTGTCGACGCCGTGGCGATCGAGCCAGGAGCGGTAGTCGTCGAAGTCGCGCCCCACGGCGCCGACCAGCGACGGGCTCAGGCCGAGCGCGCCCATGGCGAAGCAGATGTTGGCCGCCACGCCGCCGCGGCGGATGTCGAGGTCCTCGACGAGGAAGGACAGCGAGACCTTGTCCAGGCGGTCCGCGACCAGCGAGGACGAGAACAGCCCCGGGTAGGTCATCAGGTGGTCGGTCGCGATAGAGCCGGTCACGGCGATGCGCACGATTCAGTGCTCCAGACGAGTGGTCGGGGCCGTTCGACGACCCCCAAAGACTACCCGCGGGTAGGCGTTCCCTATCCCTCCGTACCGCCATACCCTGACTTTTGTGACCAATCACGCGGACCAGCCCTCAGAGGTCGAGGCGCGCTCGTTCGCCGATCTGGCCGCCGATGCCGAGGTCGTGCGCCGCCTGCTCGACCTGCGCGAGGCAACGATCTCCCTGCCTGCCCAGCACCGCATCGAGCTGGCCGACAGCGCCATCCCGGAGAGTGCGCTCGCCCAGGTCGCCGGGCTCGACGTCTACGGCGACTGACACCGCGATCGGCACCGGCCGAGGGAACCGCCGCCGGCCGGGCCGCGTCGAAGCGACATGACCAACGAGCCGTTCACCCCTTCACCAGGCGTACGGCGGCGCCTCGTCCCCGCGCTCGCAGCCGTGACCGTCCTGGCAGTCCTGCTCGGAGGCGGTTATGCCTTCCGAAGAGCCTCGAACGACTCTCCGGGCAGCGGCGGGGCGCCCGCCGTGCTGCGGCTGTCGGACTACCAGGCGCCGGCTGCTGCCGCCCGCGCCCCCGGCGGCTTCCGCCTCGCCGCGGACCTGCCGAGCGGACCGTCCGACGCGGCGGTCCGCTGGCTGACCGCCCCGTCGCGCACCGACGTCGAGCGGCTCGCCACGGCTCTCGGGGTCCGCGGGCACCTGGACCGCGCGGGCGGCGCGACGACGTACAGCAGCGGATCCGGTGTGCTGCGGGTGCAGCAGGCACAGGGCGGCCCGTGGCAGTTCTCGCGAGGCTCGGTCATCGGCACCGGCTGCCCGCCCAACCCGGGGTCGACAAAGAACGACCCGGACCTCACGATGAGCTGCGATGTGGCTGTGCCGGTCCCGCTCGGCTCCAACGGCGGCACTGACTCGAGCACCGGCACCGGCTCGAGCACGGCTTCCAGCTCGGGTGCCGCCACGGCGGATGCCCCGGTCGGCAGCGAGGTGTCCGATCCTCCGCTGACCCCTGCGAAGCCACCGGTGACCTCGCCGACCGGCCCCACGAAGAAGTTCCCCGTCACCACGCCGGAGCAGGCGCGCGCCGCCGCCCGTCCCGTGCTCGAAGCCGTGGGCATCGACCCGGCGGACGCCGTCGTGCGAGCGGACCAACCGTTAGCCGTGGTCACTGCTGACCCGACCGTCGGCGGTCTGCCGACCTACGGGCTCGCCACGTCACTGACCGTCTTCGGTCAACGCGTCAGCGCGGCAGGTGGCTGGCTCGGTGGCACGGCGAAGGGCGCGACGTATCCGGTCATCTCCGCGCGGGCCGCGTGGAAGCAGCTCGGGAACACGCCGTTCGCCCGCCCGCTCATCGGCTGCCCCGAGCCGTCGCCGGCCGGCAGGGACCCGCTGATCTGCGGCGGCCCGATCACGGTGACGGGCGCGCGGTTCGGGCTCTCGCTGCACGACGAGGGCGAGCCGGCGCGTGCTGGTGCCGTCCTGGCTGTTCGCAGTGCGCGGCTCCGACACCGAGCTCTCCGTCGTGGCGGTGGACCCGCGCTATCTGGCGGCCCCGCCGATGGCGACCGGCGGCGACAAACCCGGTTCGAGCGGCGCTGGGTCGGGCGGCTCCGGGTCGAGCGGCTCCCCCGGCACCGTCGTACCACCGGTCGGACCCTCGACGGCCCCCGGGACCGAGGACCCTGCGGCCCCCGAGTCACGCTTCTCGTCGGTGAAGCCCGACGGATCAGGAGGGCTCGTCGTGGCCTTCACCGGCGGCGTGGACACCTGCTTCTCCTACACCGTGGTCCCCACCGAGACCGATCGTCGCGTCTCGCTGGCACTGGTCGAGAAGACCACGTCGGACAAGGCGTGCGTCGACATGGCTCAGGTGTACGAGCGGCGCGTGCCGCTCGCCAAGCCGATGGGCACCCGCCAGGTGGTCGACGCCGAGACCGGGGCCGTGCTGCTCGGCCCCTCGCGCTAGCCCCTCCCGCCCGGCCCTGGAATCGACCACGTTCACCATGCGGGCGGACGGTCCGCAAGGCGTGCACGCCTTGCGGACCGTGCAGACCTGCTGAACGTGGTCGATTCCCCCGGGACATGACGACGGGCGGGCTCCCTGGTGGGAACCCGCCCGGTCACAGTCTGGCGAGCTGATCGGTCTTGCCGTCGTACGAGCCGATGTGTGGTGCGGTCCTCGTACGGCCGATCGGTTGGGCCCTGGTGCTTAGTGGAACGAGTCGCCGCAGGCGCACGATCCGCCGGCGTTGGGGTTGTCGATGGTGAAGCCCTGCTTCTCGATGGTGTCGACGAAGTCGATCGTCGCGCCCGAGAGGTAGGGGGTGCTCATCCGGTCGACGACCACGCCTACGCCGCCGAAGTCGGTGACGACGTCACCGTCGAGCGAGCGCTCGTCGAAGAAGAGCTGGTAACGCAGGCCGGAGCAGCCACCGGGCTGCACGGCTACTCGCAGCTGGAGGTCGTCGCGACCTTCCTGCTCCAGCAGGGCCTTGACCTTGGAGGCTGCTTCGTCGGTGAGGACGATGCCCTGCGTTGCGGTCTGGTCCTGAACGGTCATGTCTTGCTCCTGATCACGTCGAAGTGGTGCTCGATCGGGTGCTGTCCCGCCTTGATGGGGCGAACACGGAGATCCATCCCCCGATTCCCTCCATGGTTACACACGTCAGGCCCGCTCAGTGCGACCACGTGCGAGCAACCCGCGCCGCGAGTGCCGCCAGCTCGTCGGCAGGGTTGTGACCTCGGTCACTCGCCGGCATGTCGACAATGCCATAGGCCGAGTCGATGCCGGCGTTGGACAGCTCCCGCTTGCCCACCTCGACCCGCCCGGCGAGGACCACCGTCGGGCGACCACACTCCTGCCCGACCCGGGCGACTCCGGCGACCACCTTGCCGCGCAGCGACTGCCAGTCGAAGGCGCCCTCGCCGGTCAGCAGCAGGTCCGCCTTCGCCGCCTGGACCGGCAGCTGCACGGCATCGAGGGCCAGCTGTGCGCCCGGCACCCGGGTGGCGCCGAGCAGCAGCAGGGCGAACCCGATGCCCCCGCCGGCACCGGCACCGCCCTTGACCGCGACGGCGCCGTCGGTCGCCGTGGCCCAGATGCGCAGCGCCGTCTCCAGCTGCTCGCGGCCGGCCCGATCGGCACCCTTCTGCGCCCCGAAGCCGAGTGCGGCGCCCTCCGGCCCGAGCAGTGGGGCGTCGACGTCGGTGGCCGCGACCAGCTCGATGCCCGCCAGCCGTTCCCGGGCCTTGGTCAGGTCGACCTTGCCCGTCAGGTCGGCGAGCTGGCCGCCTCCGCTGCGCAGTCCCTCGCTGGGCGCGGCACCGAGGGCCGCCAGCAGGCCGGCACCGCCGTCGGTGCTGACTGTCCCGCCGACTCCGACAACGATGCGCTGCACCCCCGCGTCGGCCGCCGCGGCGATCAGCTCACCGACGCCGTACGACGAAGCGCCCAGGGGGTCGCGGGCCGCGGGGTCGATCAGGTGCAGCCCGGCTGCCAGGGCCACTTCGATGTACGCCGTCGCGGGGCCGGGGTCATCGACGAGCAGCAGCTCGGCGGACACCCGAGCGCCCAGCGGGCCGGTGACCTCGATCGCGCTGATCGTGCCGCCGAGGCCGGCGTGCAGCACCTCGAGGAAGCCGGGGCCGCCGTCGGACAGCGGCACCAGGACGAGCTCGTCGCCGGGAGCAGTGCGTCGCCAGCCCTCGGCCATCGCCTCGGCCGCCTCGATCGCAGTCAGCGTGCCGGCGAACTTGTCAGGGGCGACCACGATGCGCATCCGCCCATCCTGCCCGCTGCCCCGCGAACCCTCGCAGTGACCCGCGTACAACGACTTTGCCCTGCACTCCGCGCCAGCCACCACCGCAGCTGGCCAGACCATGATCACGAAAGATCGTGTGGGGATCCGACACGGGATCCTTCGTGATCATGGAAGTTGGGCGACTGCCGCCGCGATCCACAGGCGCTGGCGCTCCACAGAATGCTCGACGCCGCGTTGGACAACAGGTCTTAGCCAGCAGTCTGACGTGATGTCGAGCTCGAACCGCCGATTCCCTCTGCCGGGTGTCGAGGCACTGTCCAGCCGCCAGGCCGGGGTCGTCTCACGACCGCAGCTCATCGAGCTGGGCATGACAGACGGACAGATCCGCAGCCAGATCGCCGCCAGCCGATGGCAGTTGGCCGCACCGCGTGTGGGCAGCGTCTACGTCACACACACCGGACCGCTGACCTATCTGACTCGCTGTTGGGCGTTCCTGCTCTATGCCGGCACAGGAGCAGCGCTCGGTCTGGAGACGGCCGAATGGTCGTGGGGGCTTCGCGACGAACCCCCCGACAAGGTGCACATCATGGTGCCCGGCGATCGTCGGATCGCGACGCAGAAAGGGCTGCGCGTTCACATCCGGTCTGACCTCGCCGCGCAGCGACATCCGGTCCGCGAACCGGCGGTAACCCGGTTGGAAGAGACAGTCGTCGACCTTGTGGATGATTCGACGACTGCCGAGCGCGCGATCGATGTGCTGTTGCGAGCCTGTCAGCAGCGTCTGACGACCGCAGAACGACTGCGGCAGACGGCGGACCAGCGCAAGAAGATGAAACGGCGACGGCTGCTGCATGACGTGCTCGCCGAGGTTCACGAGGGAGTTCTGTCGATCCTTGAGCGCAACTATCGACGCGATGTCGAGATCGCCCATGGTCTGCCTCGAGGCGTCCGCAACCAGGCAGAAGGAGTGGTGGGGAGGCGTCGCTATCGAGACGTCCGGTACAGGAAGTTCGGTGTCGTTGTGGAACTGGACGGCGAAGCCACGCACCCGGCGCACGACCAGGACCGCGATGACATCCGTGACAACGAGCTGGTCGAGTTCGAGGGCGTCGAAGCCTTCGTTATGGCTGGAAGCCGGTCGTCGGCCGAGCCTGCGCAACCGCTGCTCAGGTCGCGCGCGTCCTGAAGCAGGGCGGTTGGAACGGCAGGCCTCACCCGTGTGGACCCGAGTGCGCGCTAGGTCAACTTCGCAGGTCCGCATGACCGGGACGCTCTGCTGATCCCTGTCCCCAGACTTTGCTGATCCCTGTCCCCAGAGACCGGACGTCCTGCCGGCCAGGTCCGCAGGACCGCCAGATTCCTCCATCTATTTTCATGATCGCGAAAGATCCCGTAGTGAAACCCGCTGCGATCCTTCGTGATCATGAAATCTGGTGGCAATGGGAGGAGCGGGTGCGGCACAAATAGGGCATGCCGGCGGCGAGGGTCAGCTGACGGGCAGGACCCAGGCGTCGTCGGTGATGATCGGCACGACGCGACCGTCGCGGGTACGGCCCTCGACGTGGACACCAGGTCCGCCGACGACGACATCGGTGTGCACGTTGGACGTGTTGAGACCGCGCTCGAACAGCTCATCGCCGGTGAGCTCGAGCCCGCCGGCCAGGGCGAACGGGAAGCTCTGGCCCCAGGCCACGTGGCAGCCCGCGTTCTCGTCGTAGAGCGTGTCGTGGAAGACCACGCCGGCCGCGCGCACCCGCGAGCCGCCGTCGACCAGCGCGACCTCACCGAGGCTGCGGGCGCCCGCGTCCGTGTCGAGCTCGGCCCGCACAGCGTCCTCGCCGGTGCTGGCCGAGACGTCGGTGATGCGCCCTGCCTCGAAATGCACGACCAGGTCCTCGACCAGCACTCCGGCGGCCGGCATCACCAGCGGGCGGGTCAGCGCGATCGTGCCGTCTGCGCGGCGCCGGTCCGGCGAGGTGAAGACCTCCTCGGTCGGCAGGTTCGGCATGAACTCGACACCGGTCCGCGTCTTCAGCGAGCCACTGACCCATCGCGCGCCAGGGATGATGCCGACCGTCAGATCGGTACCGCCGCCGTGATAGCGCACCTCGTCGAGGTCGAGCTGCTCCAGCGCCGCCGAGCGCTGCTGCAGCCGGCTGCGGTGCTCGCGCCACGCCTCGACCACGTCGGGCTCGTCGAGACGCATCGCGATCGAGACGGCCTCCCAGAGCCGTTCCTCGTCAGGCTCGCCGAAGACCTGCGTCGCCCAGCCCGGGTTGGGTGCGGCCACGACGCACCAGCTCACCCCGCCGCCGAGGGTCAGCGCGCGGCTCTCCCGCGCGAGTTCCATGGGTACGGCGGCCAGCCTCGCCCCGTCGATGCCGTCGAAGACATGCGGGTCAGGGTTGCCGGTGAGGGTGAGCAGGGCCGCGCCCTCGCGTCCCCAGCCGCGCAGCCGCTCGAGCTGCCATGGCTCATGCGATGTCAGCGTCTCCATCGGCGCATGCTGCAGCGTGGATCGCCGGACCAGGTCGTCGCTGTAGTCGACGCTCACGCGGCTCGCACCGGCGAGGTAGGCGTGCTCGACGACAGCACGCGCGACGGGTGCGTGCGACAGGTCCGCGGACACCCGCACGACCTGACCGGGCTGGACGTTCAGGCCGACGCGGACGACGAGCTCGGCATAGCGGTCAAGGCGGTCCGAGACATGAGCTGAAGGCATGGCCCCCATCCTGCACTGCCCGGTGATCATGAAGGATGCGACCGCCTAGAACCGGTCGGATCCTTCATGATCACGGGGAAAGGCGGAACGGCAAGGGGAAACGGGGAAAGCGGGAGGCGGGCCGGTCAGAGGCCGGGGGCGCCCCAGACGGGGAACCAGCGGGCCAGGTCGGACTCGATGGTCAGGTCGTTGCCGAGCGCGGAGCGGACCTGGAGCTCGAGGGCGTTGTCGCGGTGCTGGTCGTCCAGCGGTGCGAACGGGTAGAACGTCCCGCGTTTGTAGAGGTAGACCAGGGCCAGCTTGCGGCCGTCGTCTCGGGTGAACGACAGCAGGGAGCACAGCAGCGACGACCCGAACCCGTTGGCCTGCAACGTGTCGTTGACCGCGTGCAGGTCGGTCACCAGGCCGGGCAGGTCGGTCACGTCGTGCCGGACGAGCAGCCAGGTGTAGCCGAACGAGTCGACCGAGCGTTCGACCGCGGGTCCCCCGTCGGCGTCGAGCAGTGCCTGGACGTCGTCGGTGATGCTGGCCGATGCGCCGCCCTCGGCCGCGCGGAAGCTCACCGAGCCCACCCCCGTGGGGCGCAGCCCGAGCGCCGACTCGAGGGTCAGGGCGGCGTCGGGCAACGCAAAGAGCTGGTCGAGCTGTGCACGCACCGGCGGGGTGCGGCCGAACACCTTGTCGAGCAGCCCCACGTCAGGCGGGCCGGCTGAGCTCGGCGGAGATGCGACCGAGCTGGTCGAGGCGCTTCTCCAGCGAGGGGTGGGTGGAGAACAGCGACGAGAGGCTGAAGCCCGGCGCGAGTGCGGGGGTGAAGAAGAACGCGTTGAACGGCTCAGCCGTGCGCAGGTCGCGCGCCGGGATGCGCCCCATCTCGCCGCTGATCTTGGTCAGTGCCGAGGCCAGCGCCGAGGGCTGCCCGGTGAGATAGGCGCCTGCCCGGTCGGCGGCGAGCTCGCGATAGCGCGACAGCGTCCGGATCAACAGGAAGCTGAGGGCGTAGACGACGATGCTCACCAGCAGGACGACGGCCACCGCCGGCGCACCGCCGTTGTTGTTGTCGTTGCGCCGGCCGCCGCCCATCATGCCGCTCCACAGCGCCATGCGGGTGAGGAAGCCGGCCAGCACGCCGACGAACGAGGCGATCGTCATCACGGTGACGTCGCGGTGCGCCACGTGGGACAGCTCGTGCGCGAGCACGCCCTCGAGCTCGCGTTCGTCGAGACGACGCATGATGCCGGTCGTCGCGCACACCACCGCGTGATTCTGCGATCGACCTGTCGCAAACGCGTTCGGTATGTCTGTGTCGGCAATGGCGACCTTGGGCTTCGGCATGTCCGCGATCGCACACAGCCGGTCGACGATGCCGTGCAGCTCGGGCGCCTCTTCCGGCGTCACGATCCGGCCACCCATGCCGTAGAGCGCGAGCCGGTCGCTGAAGAACCACTGAGCGCCCAGGAAGACGACCAGGATCACCAGCCCGAGGCCCTTGAAGTAGTAGACGAGCAGCGAGCCCGAGCACCACGAACAGCAGGCCGAGCAGGAACATCGTCAGGCCCATGCGGGCGATCAGCCCGCGGTCGGAGCGATAGCGAGAGCGACTCATGTCAGCGTCATTTCTATGGGTGGTGTGTTCCGGTCCATCTCGGTGCGGTCATTCCAGTCGGTCGGGGTGGTCGGCATTCGGTCAGCTGGTCATCCGGGGATCAGGCCCTCGTCGCTGTCCGCGAGCAGCGCCCGTACGTCGTCCAGGTCGCTGTCGGCGGCGGGCAGCACCGCGTCGGAGGGGGCGAGCGTGTCGTCGGGCAGCGGGCTGCCCAGCGCGCGCACGTTGGCGAGCAGGTCGGACAGCGCCGCGTTGAACGCCTCCTGGTCGCCGCCCTCGACGGCCGACTCGAGCCCGGCGTCGAGGGAGTTGAGCACGTCGACGTGCTCGTCGCCGAGGGTCCACTGACCCTCGCCCATGATGCGCACGATCATGTGGTCTCACCCTGCTTCTCCGGGGTGGCGGCGGGTGCTTCGGTTGCCGGCGGCGGCGCCCGTCGCGTTGCCCTCGATCTGCGGCACCGGTGCGCCGCCAGTGATCTCGCCCTTGAGCCGGGCCAGCTCGAGCTCGACGTCGGTCGAGCTCGACATCCGCTCCAGCTCGACCGTGATGTCGTCCTTGGCGGTGCCGCTCGCGTCGTCGAGTGCGCCGCTGGCGAGCAGCTCGTCGATCGCGCCGGCCCTGGCCTGCATCGCCAGGGTCTTGTCCTCGGCGCGCTGCACGGCCATGCCGACGTCGCCCATCTCCTCGGAGATGCCGGAGAACGCCTCGCCGATCTTGGTCTGCGCCTCGGCCGCCGTGTACGTGGCCTTGATCGTCTCCTTGCGCGTGCGGAACGCGTCGACCTTGGCCTGCAGCCGCTGGGAGGCCAGCGTCAGCTTCTCCTCCTCAGCCTGCAGCTGCGCGTGCTGCTGGGCCAGGTCGGTCTGCTGCTGCTGGATCGCGGAACGCCTGGTGAGCGCCTCACGGGCGAGGTCCTCCCTGCCCTGCGCCAGTGCCTGGCGGGACTGGGCCTCGAGCTTGTCCGCCTGCTGGTTCAGCGTCTGGAGCTGCAGCTCGAGCCGCTTGCGCGAGGTGGCGACGTCGGCGACGCCGCGCTTGACCTTCATCAGCATCTCGCGCTGGCGTTCGTAGGAGTAGTCGAGGGTCTCGCGAGGGTCCTCAGCGCGATCTAGCGCCTTGTTGGCCTTGGCGCGGAAGATCAGCGAGAGTCGTTTCATGACACTCATAGGACGGTCGGCCCCTTTCCAGGAGTGAAACACGTCGGCGCCCTGCCGGTCGTCCTGCTCACACTAGATCGACCGACGAGCCTGGTGCCCGGTTAGTTCCCGTCTGCAGCGACAAGGCACCGGGTGGACCAGCGCCGCAGGTAGGGTTGCGTCGTGTTCGGACGCAAACCCTCGCAGTCATCCTCCTCGACCTCGACCTCCAGCTCCAAGGTCTCTCGTCGTCGCGGCGCGAGCGCGAGCCCGGACGCGGGGGCCGATGACGCGACGGTCGTGCGAGAGGGCAGCAAGGGTCATCCGACACCGAAACGGCGGGAGGCCGAGCGCGGACGCCGGCGGGCGATCACAGCGCCGCGCGACCGCAAGACGGCCTATCGCGAGACCCGGGAGCGCCAGCGCGAGGATCGCACCCGGCAGATGCACGCCCTCAAGGCCGGCGACGAGCGTCACCTGCCCGCCCGCGACCGCGGACCGGTGCGGAAGTACGCACGCGACCTGGTCGACACCCGTCGCTCCGTGGCGGAGTTCTTCCTGCCACTGGCCCTGGTGATCCTGGGGCTGTCGTTCTTCGGCAACGAGCGCATGAAGGTGTTCGGCAGCACGCTGTGGCTGGTGCTGGTGATCCTGATCGTCCTCGACTCGGTCGTGCTGGCCTACCGGCTCCGACGCGGTCTCGCGCGCAGCCTGCCCGACGTCAGCCACAAGGGCGCCACGGCCTACGCCCTGATGCGCAGCATGCAGATCCGGCGCTTCCGGTTGCCGCCGCCGCGCATCAAGGGCCGGGGTTTCCGCCGCCCCTCCTGAGTTGACGTGGCCCTCCTGAGCTGACGTGGCCCCGACCCGCCTCCGATGCGGCGGTCGACGTAATGTTCCGCGTCATGGACTTTCGTCATCTCGGCCGTAGTGGCCTGATCGTCAGCGAGATCTCGTACGGCAACTGGCTCACCCACGGGGGCCAGATCGAGGAGGACCAGGCTGCGGCCTGCGTCCGTGCCGCCCTTGACTGCGGCATCACGACCTTCGACACCGCCGACGTCTATACGACAGGGCGGGCGGAGGAAGTGCTCGGGCGGGCGCTCAAGGACGAGCGGCGCGAGGGCATCGAGGTCTTCACCAAGGTCTTCTGGCCGATGGGTGAGGGCCGCAACGACCGCGGACTCTCGCGCAAGCACCTGATGGAGGGCATCGACGCGTCGCTGCGGCGGCTGCAGATGGACTACGTCGACCTCTACCAGGCGCATCGCTATGACGTCGAGACGCCGCTCGAGGAGACGATGAACGCGTTCTCCGACATCGTCCGGGCCGGCAAGGCGCTCTACGTGGGCGTGTCCGAATGGACCGCCGAGCAGATCCGCGAGGCCAAGGCGATCGCGGACGATCTCGGCCTGGGCTTCGTGTCCAACCAGCCGCAGTACTCCGCGCTGTGGCGGGTCATCGAGGGCGAGGTCGTGCCGACCTGCGAGGCACTGGGCATCGGCCAGGTCGTGTGGTCCCCGATCGCCGGTGGAGTGCTGACCGGCAAGTACGCGCCCGGTTCGGCTCCCCCGACCGGCTCCCGGGCGGACAGCGACGGCAGCGAGACGATGCGCTTCCTGCGCGACGACGTTCTCGAGCGCGTGGCTCTGCTGGAGCCGCTCGCCAAGGAGGTCGACCTGTCGATGGCCGCCCTCGCGGTTGCCTGGGTGCTGCAGAACTCCAACGTGTCCACCGCGATCGTCGGCGCAAGCCGGCCCGAGCAGGTCGTCGACAACGTCAAGGCGGCCGGCGTCAGGCTCGACGCCGACCTGCTCGCCAAGATCGACGAGGCGCTGCTCCCTGTCGCTGTCACCGACCCGGCCGAGACGGCCAGAAATGCGCCGCGCAAGCGCCCGTGACACTCGGATCGACGGACACGGGTCCCGCCGCTGTCGGGTGCTACTGCACCGAGTGCAGGCTCATCGGGCCGTAGACCTCCCGGTCGCCCTCCAGCAGCCGCACCTGGTCGACGCCCTGCTCCAGCAGGTCGCGCCAGGCCTCGCCGATCCACGACTCGGCATCAGCCTGGGTCGGGAACCGCTCGGTCGGCAGCTCCGGGCCCTCGACGGCCTCGTTCTCGTTGGTCTCGAATCGCCAGGTATACGACATCCACCCACATCTCTCTTTGACGTGACGCTATCGCGCGTGGTCTAGTCCGGAAGCACAGCACAACTGAACACGCGTCTGTCATAGGGGAAGCCGGTCGAACTCCGGCGCTGACCCGCAACCGTAGGCCGCCCGGCCGAGCATCGCCGGGTCGGCGAGCCGGAGCACCTGTGCGACGCGAGCGGCTCCAATTTTCCGTCGAGGTATACGGGGCGGGAGCCCGGATCGGCCCCCGGTCCGAGTCCACGCCCCCCACGCGCACCGCGCGTAGGGGGCGTTGTCGTCGGGTCCAGGGTCGTTCAGGGACCGTCGCGGATCGCTCCCTGAAAGGACCATGCCCAATGTCCGGATCCAGCCCCACCGTCACTCCCCCACCAAGGCGCACGGCACGACGTCGTACGGCGACGCGCGCCTTTGCCGCCGTTGTCGCGTTGGTGATCGTGCCGACCCTGGTTGTCGGCACCCCAGGCACGGCGAATGCCCTGAGCACGAAGAACCGGTCCGATGCGGCCGCGGGTTGGCTCGGTCGCCAGCTGACTTCCGACCACGTCATCTTCAACACGGCCTTCGACGTCGCCGACTACGGGCTCACGGCTGACGTCGTCCTCGCCCTCGACTCGGCCAGTGTCGGCAAGGTCGCCGCACGCAAGGCGACCAAGCAACTCAAGCGGCATGCGCCCGAGTACACCGGCGACACGGACTTCGAGGACCCCGCCGGGTTCTACGCCGGCGCCTTCGCGAAGCTGCTCAACGTCGCCGCCGCGCAGAATGCCGACCCGCGCCACTTCGGCTCGTCGAACAGAAACAACCTCATCGCTTCACTTCGGTCCCTGGAGTGCGGCACGGGGAAGCGCGCGTCCTGCCCAGCTTCCGACAACGGCCGGTTCAGCGACATCAGCGGGTTCGGCGACTTCAGCAACACGATCGGGCAGTCGCTGGCCCTGATCGGGCTCGAGCGCACCACGAAGAAAGGACCTTCGAAGCAGTCGGTGAAATACCTGCGCCACCAGCAGTGCGCCAACGGCGCGTTCCCGCTCGCGATGAGCACCCCCGGTTGTGAAGGCTTCGGTCGACGCGACCGCCTTCGTGGTACAGGCACTACTCGTGTCCGGCAAGAAGAAGGCGGTCAACGCCGCGCTCGACGGCGCGAAGTGGCTCAAGCGCCAGCAGCACCCCAACGGGTCGTTCACTGCCGACGGAGCGCGCAACACGAACTCGACGGGCCTCGCGGGGCAGGCGCTGCTCGCGGCCGGCCGCGAAAAGGCTGCTGACAAGGCCAACGCTTTCCTCCGCTCGCTGCAGGTCGGCTGCGGTGGCACGCCAGCCAACCGCGGCCTCGTGCACTATGCGAAGCACAAGGACGGCGACCCGGTCCGCGCGACCTCGCAGGCGGTGCCTGCCCTGGCCGGAGTCGGCCTCGCTGAGGTCACCAAGAAGGGCGCCCTGCACAAGCTGCCCCACCTGCGCTGCTCCTAGCGCTTCCAAGCAGGAGGAGAGAAAAAGGCAGGGTGAAGCAGTTCGTGAGCAGCCGCTCCCCGATCGGCAGGGCCGTCATGGCCGTCGCGACGTTCAGCGTCGCGACGGGCATGGCGGTCCTGGCCGCGCTCGTCGCCTCGCCGGCGCCGGCGGCGTCCAGTGCCGTCCGCGCGGCGTCGTCGGCTGCCGCCAAGCCCTGTGTTGCGGTCATCGTGGACTTCCGGAAGCTCGGCGGGCAGGTGCAGACCGGCTGCGCCCAGGGCGACCCGTCCACCGGCCTCAAGGCGCTCACCCTGGCCGGCTTCGGCTACACGCCGCGGCCGCGCGACGGGCTGATCTGCCAGATCGACGCGAAGCCGGCCTGCACCGACACAACAACCTCGAAGTACTGGTCCTACTGGTATCGCGCCGCCGGCTCGTCGCACTGGGTCTACGCCAGCGAAGGCGCCGGCAGCCACAACCCGAAGCCCGGCTCCACCGAGGGCTGGGTGTGGCAGAACGGCGGCAAGGCGCCTCCGCCGGACACCGCAGCCAAGGTCATCTGCCCGCAACTTGGCGCAAGCCCGACGCCGAAGCCGACCAAGACGAAACCGGCCAGCCCGAAGCCGACCAGCTCGGCGAGCAGCCCGACGGGTGCAGGGAAAACCCATTCGCCGACCAGGGAAGAGACGGGCTCGCCGGGATCGAAGTCAGCAGGTCCGACCTCCCCCGCTGCGACACCTAGCCCGCCGACCGGTTCACCGACCAGCAGCTCAGCCTCGTCGTCACCCGCGTACGCCGCGTCGTCACCGCCCAGCGGTGGGGCAACGAGCGCGGCCCTGTCCGACCCGGCCGACCAGGGCGGTGGCGGCTCACTGGGCGGCGCCGCGGGTGTCGCGCTGGGCGGCGCGGTCGTCCTCGGCATCGGCGCGGCGACCGTCGTGCGCGCCCGGCGAGGCCGGTCACCGTGACACCCGGCCAGCAGGTGCCGCGCGCTCTGCACCCGGGTGCTTGGTGGCTGTGGGCGATCGGGCTGGCCACCGCCGCCTCCCGCACGACCAACCCGTACCTGCTGCTGCTCGTGCTCGCGGTCGCGGGTTTCGTCGTGGTCAGCCGGCGCAGCGACGCCCCGTGGGCCCGGGCCTACGGCTTCTACCTGCGGATGGGCCTGGTCGTCATCGCGATCAGGGTCGTCTTCGCGTGCCTGTTCGGCGTGCCGATCCCCGGCAAGGTCATCATCCATCTGCCCGAGGTCACCCTCCCGGACTGGGCGGCGGGCGTGCGGCTCGGCGGGGACGTCACCTGGCCGATGCTGGTGGCTGCGGTCTATGCCGGCCTGCAGCTCGCGACGATTCTCTGCTGCGTGGGAGCGGCCAACGCCCTCGCCAACCCCAAGCGGCTGCTCCAGTCACTGCCCGGGGCGCTGTACGAGGTGGGGGTTGCCGTGGTGGTCGCGCTGAGCTTCTCCCCACAGCTCGTGGAGGCCGTCGGCCGCATCCGTGCCGCGCGTCGCCTGCGCGGCCGCCCCGACCGTGGCATCCGCGGACTCCGTGGCGTCGCGATGCCGGTGCTGGAGTCTGCGCTCGAACGTTCGGTCGAGCTGGCGGCCGCGATGGACTCGCGCGGCTTCGGACGCGCCACCGGGGACCGCCGCACCCGGCTGTTCACCGCGGCGCTCACGACCGGCGGCCTGCTGGGCGTCTGCATCGGCAGCTACGGCCTGCTCGACGCCGAGTCCCCGCCCCTGCTCGGCCTCCCGTTGCTCGCCCTGGGTGTCGCGCTGGCGGCGGGCGGACTCGTGGTCGGCGGGCGCCGCGCGACCCGCACCCGATACCGGCCCGACCCGTGGCGCTCCCCCGAGTGGTTGACCACGCTGAGTGGCGCGGTCGCTGCGGCAACCGTGCTGGCCGTCGCCAGCAGTGACGCCGCCGACGTTCTCATGCCTGCACCTACCAGCCTGCCGAGCCTGCCGGTAGTGGCAGCGGCCGGTGTACTCGTCGCGATCCTGCCTGCGTGGCTGACGCCAACCACTCCCCGGGCGCGAGCGGCCACCGCTCGTACGCCGGATGCCAGGACCGCGCAGCTGAAGGACGTCGCATGACCCCTTCCCCGATGATCGGGTTCGAGGACGTGTCGGTGCGCTATCCGGGCGGCGACCACGCCGTGCTCTCCCGGGTCGACCTGACCGTGCCGGAGGGCGAGCTCTGCCTGGTGATCGGGCGCACCGGCTCGGGCAAGTCCACCTTGCTGCGCGCGGTCAACGGGCTGGTCCCGCACTTCACCGGCGGCCTGCTGTCCGGCCGCGTCACGGTGGCCGGACGTGACACCCGCGACCACCCGCCGCGCGACCTCGCCGACGTGGTCGGCTATGTCGGACAGGACCCGCTGGCGACCTTCGTCACCGACGTCGTCGAGGAAGAGCTCGCCTACGGCATGGAGTCGCAAGGGCTCGCCGGCGACGTGATGCGCCGTCGCGTCGAGGAGGTGCTCGACCTGCTCGGGATGGCCGACGTGCGCGACCGGCCGTTGATGAGCCTGTCGGCGGGACAACAGCAGCGGGTGGCGATCGGCTCGGTGCTCGCCGCGCACCCGAAGGTCCTCGTGCTCGACGAGCCGACGTCCGCGCTCGACCCACCCGCGGCCGAAGAGGTGCTCGCGCTGCTCCAACGGCTGGTGCACGACCTGGGGCTGACGGTGTTGCTGGCCGAGCACCGGCTGGAGCGGGTCGTGCAGTACGCCGACCGCATCGTGTTGATGCCCGGTGGTGGCGCGCCGGTCATCGTGGGGCTGCCCGGCGAGGTCATGACGACCGCACCCGTGGCACCGCCGGTCGTCGAGCTGGCGAGACTCGCGGGTTGGGCACCGGTGCCGCTGTCGGTGCGCGACGCGCGACGCCGGGCCGGGGAGCTGCGCGAACGGCTGCGTGTCGTGCCGGCCCCTGTGGTCAGCGTGCCGGTTCCCATTGGCGTCCCTGCAACTCCCAGCGTCTCCGCCGTGCCGACCACTCCACTAGCTCCTGTCGTCGCCGGGAGGCGCCTTGTCGACGTACGTCGTCTCGTGGTGCGCTACGGCGAGACGATCGCCCTGCGCGAGGTCGACCTGCGGGTCGACGCAGGCGAGGTCGTCGCCCTGATGGGCCGCAACGGCGCCGGCAAGTCGACTCTGCTCACCTCGTTGGTCGGCATGACGCGACCGGCCTCCGGCACCGTCACGATCGAGGGTGAGGCACCGCACTCACTCAAGCCGCGCGACCTCGTGCGCCACGTGGGGTTCGTACCGCAGGTGCCTGGTGACCTGCTGTACGCCGACTCGGTGCGCGACGAGTGCGCCGAGGCCGATCGGGACGCGGCCGCGACGCCGGGTGCGTCGGTCGAGCTGCTCGCGACGTTCGCGCCCGGCATCGACCCGGACTGTCATCCGCGCGACCTGTCGGAGGGTCAGCGACTCTCGCTCGCCCTGGCCGTGGTGCTGGTCGGGCGACCACCCATCGTGCTCCTCGACGAGCCGACGCGCGGCCTCGACTACACCGGAAAGGCGGCGCTCGTCGTGACCCTGCGGCGGCTCGCCGACGAGGGGCACGCCATCGTGCTCGCGACGCACGACGTCGAGCTGGCCGCAGCCCTGGCCGACCGCACGGTGGTGCTTGCCGGCGGTGAGGTCGTGAGCGACGGGCCAACGCGCGAGGTCGTGATGTCGTCGCCCGCGTTCGCGCCACAGGTGGCCAAGATCCTCGCCCCGCTGACGCTGCTAACCGTCGACGAGGTCGCTCGCGCGTTGCAGGAGGCGGGATGACCGCCGTCGCTCCCCGCACCGTGGGCAAGTCCAGCTGGCACGTCGTCGGCATGCGGCGTCGTACGACCGCGACGCTCGCGCTGGTCACGACGATCGGCGTTCTCGCGTTCACGTGGCCGCTCCTGGTCGACGCCGACGCGTCGCTGGCCCAGCGGTCCGACGCGCCCTGGCTGTTCGTGCTGCTTCTGCCGCTCGTGCTCGCGGTGGTGCTGGCCGAGATCGCCGACGGCGGCATGGATGCCAAGGCGGTCGCCCTGCTCGGGGTGCTCGCGTCGGTCGGCGCGGCCCTGCGCCCGCTCGGCGGCGGCGCGGCAGGGTTCGAGACGGTGTTCTTCCTGCTGGTGCTGTCCGGCCGGGTGCTCGGGCGCGGCTTCGGTTTCGTGCTCGGCTCGGTGACGCTGTTCGCCAGCGCCCTGCTCACGGCAGGGGTCGGACCGTGGCTGCCGTTCCAGATGCTCGCGGCGGGCTGGGTCGGCTTCCTCGCCGGCTGCCTGCCGCGGGCCAAGGGCCGGCGGGAGATCGCGCTGCTCACGGTCTACGGTGGGGTCGCCGGGCTGCTGTACGGCGCGCTGATGAACCTCTGGATGTGGCCGTTCGTCACCGGGCTGGACAGCGAGATCTCCTTCCAGGCCGGAGCGCCGCTCACGGAAAACCTCGGTCGGTTCATCGCCTACACGTTGGCGACCTCGCTGGGTTTCGACATACCGCGCGCGATCACCAACGCCGTACTCATCGCGCTCACCGGACGGCCGGTGCTGCTCGCCCTGCGCCGGGTTGCCCGCCGCGCCGCCTTCGAGGCCCCCGTCGACTTCGCCCCGACCCCAACCCCAACCCCACCCCCCACTTCAAAGTCGATCATGCACTAGTTGGCAGCGTCCGCGTTTCCGCAGGTCAGCGCCCCGCTTTTGCTAATCGATCATGCAGTAACCGACACACGGCCGGTCAGCGGAGCCTGCGCGGGTCGGCCGGGTTCATGGTCACCAGGGTGTGGCGATCGATGCCGCGGACGATGCGGGCGATGCAACGGGTGAGACGCCGTGCCATAGGGCGGATTCCTTTCTCGATGTGCCGTAGTCCTCGATACGAGTGGACACTCATGCACAGCAACGCCCGGCAACCCGATCAGTCCCTGCATGACCGTGAGGTGAACCACACGTTCCTTCGGCCCGGCGTGATGGGGCGTTCCCGGACCAGCCCGACGGTCCGCGTCAGGTAGTGCATGATCGATTCCGAAAATCGAGCCGCTGACCTGGGCTGATGCGCACGATGTCGACTAGTGCATGATCGACTTGGAAGTTGGGTGGGTGGGGACGCGTGGAAATCGGCGTGGCACGAAGCGGAAGGCGAGCCAGGTGAGCGAGCTCGATCTCGATGCGCTCGTCGCGCGCATCGAGCGCCCCGACGACGACGTACGCGAAGAGGCCCGTGCCGCCGTCGACCGCCTCGTGCTCCCGGTCGGCGGTCTCGGCCGGCTCGGTGAGCTCGTCGTCTGGCTGGCCGGTGTCCAAGGCCAGACCCCGCCCCGGCCACTGGCGGCCATCCGACTCCTGGTGCTTGCCGCCGACCACGGCATCGCCGAGGAGGGAGTATCGGCCTGGCCCTCCGATGCCACGGCCCGACTTGCCGCGCGCATCGTCTCCGGCGATGCCCCCGTCAATGTCGCCGCCCGACTGGCCGGGGTTCCCGTGCATGTCCACGAGGTCGCGCTGTACATGGACAACGACGACCACGCCAGTGTCAACCCGCGCCTGCGGCGGCCGAGCGGCCACATCGACATTGAGGACGCGATGTCGCACGACGAGGCGGCCGCCGCACTCAGCGCAGGCATCGCGATGGCCGACGAGGCGATCGATGCCGGCGCCGACCTGCTCGTGCTGGCCGACGTCGGCGTCGGTTCGACGACACCCGCCGCGGCAATGATCGGCTTGCTGACGGGCTCGGACGCCTCCCAGGTGATCGGTCGCGGGTCGGGCATCGACGACGCGACGTGGATGCGCAAGTGCGCGGCCATCCGCGACGCCATGCGGCGGGCCCGTCCTGTGCTCGGCGACCAGGTGGCCCTGCTCGCCACGGCGGGCGGCGCCGACCTCGCGGTGGGCACCGGTCTGTTGCTGGGCGCAGCGGCACGACGGGTCCCGGTGGTCCTCGACGGCGTCGTCTCCGCGGCCGCCGCCCTCGTCGCCCAGCGCATCGCCTTCCGCTCCGCCGGCTGGTGGGTTGTCGCGCACCGCACGGGTGACCCGGCGCAGGAGCTGGCCCTCGACCGGCTGTCGCTCGAGCCACTGCTCGACCTCGGCATCCACGTCGGCGAAGGAGTCGGCGCGATGGCTGCGGTGCCGCTGCTGCAGGCGGCGAGCGCTCTGCTCGCGGAGGTCGGCCCGTGGGACAGCGGCGGCTGAGCCGATCAGGCGCAAGACCCGCCGCCGCGCGCCACCACCGCCTCGTACGCCAAACGCGCCGTCACAACCGCGTTGTGGACGCTCCCGCACCAGACACGCCGCAGATCCGGTGTGTCCGCGTCCACAAGGGGGCTAGGCGACGACGGCGGGGCGGGGCGGAAGACCGAGAAAGCGGAGTACGGCGGCGGCGTCCTTGCGCAGTGCAGCGCTGACGGTCGCGTCGACCGGTTCCAGCGTGCGGACCAGCACGGTGCCCTCGGCGAGCCCCCAAGTCGCGACGACCCGCCCGTCGACCAGAGCGACGGGACGGAAGACGCCGTTGGTCGTGACGACGTGCCGGTGCTTGCCGACGAACGGCTCGCGGGAGACCCAGCCGTGCAGCAACGGGTCGAACGATCCGAGCAACCGGGGCGGCGGCAGGTCCCGCACGCGGTCGCGATCGGCGAGGTCGACCAGGCCCTCGTCGACCGCGACGACGTCGTCGGCGATCGCCTCGAGACCGCGTCGCGCCTGTCCCAGCGGGATCCCGGCCCACTTGGCCAGGTCGTGCGCATCGGCCGGCCCGTGCCCGGCGAGGTAGCGACGCGCCAGCCGCGCCAGTGCCTCGTCACGGTGGAGCGGGGCGGGCGGGGCACCGAGCCAGTCCTGCACCGCGACGAAGCCCTGCTCGCCGTCGACCATCGGGCCGCGCACGATGTCGCCGCGCAGCGTCGCCTTCACCAGGACGTGTACGAGGGCTTGCCCCTTCGTCGGGACACCTGCCTCGTCGAGCAGGTCCCGCAGCTGCGACCGGGTCTGCGGACCCTGCGACGTCACCGCGGCCACGACGAGGTCCGCGCCGCGCTCTGCCTGCGCCGGACTGACGCCCTCCTGCTCGAGCCGGCGGGCGTTGCCGGTCGCGAGCTGCGGGGTCGTCAACGGGTGCAGCCACCAGTAGTCGTCCGGCGTCACGAGGTGCAGCGTGCCGCGGTTGAGCCAGCTGACCAGCAGCCGGCGCTGCGTCAGCGCATCGTCGACGTCGGCGGCCGACACGCGCGTCGACCGGCTGCGCACAGCCAGCCGGGCGCCGCGCGGATCCTGTGCCTGGACGGCGAGCACCCGAGTGACGACGTCCGTACAGCTGGAGGACTTCGGCCCGCTCAGTCGCTGGGCGGTCAGCCGCGCCCGGACCACGTCAGATCGCACGCGCTCAGCCCGAGGTCGACGCCTTGACGAAGGGGGGCTTGACCACCTGGAAGCGCGCCGGCCGGCCGCGTACGTCGACGGCCACTTCATCGCCCTCGGCGACCGATCGGTCGAGCAGGGCGAGCGCGATGCCGACCTTCTTCGTCGGGGAGAACGTGCCGCTGGTGACCTCGCCGACCGCGTCTCCGGCGGCAGAGCTGACCGACATGTGCGGGCGGGGGATCGCCCGTTCGAGCCCTTCCAGACCCCAGAGCAGCCGACGGGCGCCCGCCTCCCTCTCGGCGAGCAGCACATCGCGTCCCCAGAACTGGGGCTTCTTCCAGCCGACGGCCCAGCCGCACCGCGCCTGCACCGGGGTGATGTCGAGCGACAGGTCCTGGCCGTGCAGCGGATAGCCCATCTCGGTGCGCAACGTGTCACGCGCGCCGAGACCGCACGCGCGGATGCCGGCAGGTTCACCGGCTGCGAGGATCGCGTCCCACAGGGCGGGCGCGTCGTCCCACTGGGGCACGAGCTCGTAGCCGCGCTCCCCCGTGTAACCCGTGCGGCAGACCGTCACCGGCCTGCCCTGCCACATGTGCCAGGCGAACGACATGTAGCCGAGCGCCTCGTGTTCGAGCCCGTTGCTCCCGGTGGGCAACCCGAGCTTCTCGAGAACCTCGTCGCTGCGCGGGCCCTGCACAGCCAGCACGGCGAAGTCCTCGTGCAGGTCGCTCACCTCGATGCCTTCCGGTGCGGCGCCCTGCAGCCGGCGAACGACCTCGGCAGTGTTGGCAGCGTTGGGGATCAGGAAGATCTCGTCATCAGCGGTGTAGTAAGCGATGAGGTCGTCGACGACTCCGCCGGACTCGTCGTCGCAGCACAGCGTGTACTGCGCCTTGCCCGGCCCGATCCGCCCCAGGTCGTTGGACAGTGTCGCGTTCACGAACGCTGCTGCGCCGGGGCCACGCACCTGTGCCTTGCCGAGATGGCTGACGTCGAACACGCCGACTGCCTCGCGTACAGCCGTGTGCTCCTTGACCACGCCGCCGCCCGGGTACTCGATCGGCATCTCCCAGCCGCCGAAGTCGGCAAGCTTCGCGCCGAGGGCCACGTGGCGTTCATGCAGGGGGGAGCGGCGCAAGTCGGTCATGCGCTCGGACGCTAGCATCGCCGGGTTCGGTCGGCCTGGCGCCACCACCCCTGCGCGCGCAGTCACGACACGAAGCCACGAGCCAACATCCGTCGCGCGGCAAGAACGCCACGAGCGCAACCAGTCGAAGGAATGGGGTCACCAGTGACCACAGTCACTCTGAGCAACGCCAAAGCGTCCGGCCTGAAGGTGGACGCACTGGTCGTCGGCGTCACCAAGGGTCCGAACGGAGTCGCCCTGGCTCCCGGTGCCGAAGACGTCGACAAGGCGTTCAAGGGTCGGCTGGCCGCGACGGTCGACGCGCTGGGTGGCACGGGTGCGAAGAACGAGGTCACCAAGGTCTCCTCGCTGGGCGCGACATCGGCCCAGGTGGTCGTGGCAGTCGGCCTCGGAGCCACTCCGGGCGGGAAGAACGCGACGCCGTACGACGACGAGACGATCCGCCGTGCCGTGGGGACTGCCGTGCGCTCCCTGGTCGGGACCAAACGGGTCGGCGTGGCCATGCCCACCGGTTCGGACCACGCAGCGGTCGCCGCCGCGGAGGGTGCGCTGTTCGGCGCCTACGCCTACCGCGCCTACCGCGTTGCCTCCAGGCCGGATCACAAGGACCCCGTCGACTCGGTCGTCGTCGTGACGTCCGCCTCGCGGGAGAGCGCCGGCGAAGAAGGGCCTCGAGCGGGCGCACACCGTCGCGCAGGCCGTGCACTTCACGCGCGACCTCGTGAACGCACCTCCCGCTGACCTGCCCCCGGCAGTGTTCGCCGACGAGGCGACAGCCGCGGCGAAGGCGGCGGGGCTGACCGTCGAGGTGCTGGACGAGAAGGCCCTGAAGAAGGCCGGCTTCGGCGGCATCCTCGGCGTCGGTCAGGGCTCGTCCCGGCCGCCCCGGCTCGTCAAGATCACCTACCGGGCCGGCCGCGGGAAGCCGCATCTGGCACTGGTCGGCAAGGGCATCACGTTCGACTCGGGCGGCCTGTCGCTGAAGCCCCCGGTCGCGATGGAGTGGATGAAGTCGGACATGGGCGGCGCGGCCGCGATCATCGCCGCCACGATCGCCATCGCGCGGCTCGGGCTCGACGTCAACGTCACCGCATGGGCGCCGATGGCCGAGAACATGCCGTCCGGCACCGCCCAGCGCCCGTCCGACGTTCTGCGCATGTACGGCGGCAAGACGGTCGAGGTGCTCAACACCGACGCCGAGGGCCGGCTGGTCCTCGCCGACGCCATCGTGCGGGCGAGCGAGGACAAGCCCGACCTGATCGTCGACGTGGCGACCCTGACCGGCGCCCAGCTCGTGGCGCTCGGTTCACGCACCTCGGGGATCATGTCGAACGACGACGCGGTGCGCACGGTGATCCACGACGCCGCCACCAAGGCCGGCGAGCAGATGTGGCCGATGCCGCTGCCCGACGACCTGCACGCGTCGATGGACTCGCCGATCGCCGACATCGCGAACATCGGTGACAAGTACGGCGGCATGCTCGTCGCGGGACTGTTCCTGCGCTACTTCGTGCCCGAGGGCCAGCGCTGGGCGCACGTCGACATCGCCGGTCCGTCGTTCAACGACGCGAAGCCGCACGGCTACACGCCCAAGGGTGGCACCGGCGCGGCCGTGCGCACGCTCGTACAGCTGGCCGAGGACATCGCCGCCGGCGCCCTCTAACCCGTCCGTCCCGCAGGAATCGACCACGTTCACCAGGGGTACGGACGGTTCGCAAGGCGTGCAGGCCTTGCGAACCGTCCGCCGGCATGCTGAACGTGGTCGATTCCGCGCCGGGAATGCTGCGGGCTAACTGTTGCGTTTGCGGGCGTTCCAGTCGCGCATCCGCTGGGGATAGCCGACGACCGCCGCGTCGTAGGACGGGATGCCGAGCTTGTTGGCGAGCTCGTGCGCCGCCCGGGCATCGCGGACCCGACGCCGGGTCCACTCGCCGGTGCTGGCCACGAACACGACCGTCGTCGTCGAGACGGCCGTCGGCGGCTCGACGAAGGCCTCCACGCCGGTGTGGTTGCCCGCGAAGGCCTTGAGGTGGGCGACGTCGTTCGAGTCGCTCTCGCGGACCTGACCGGCCCGGCCCCTCCTGCGGAACAACGGCACGCGCGTACCTCCTGCTGGACCCAACCCCGGGCACATTCTCGCGCCCGCTGGAACCTTGCTGTGACCGCTCCGTTTTGTCGTGCCGTCCACTCTGCCGCACCACGGTAGGGCACCGCTTCCCTCGCCCGGCGGTCCTTCGCACCCGGCTGGTCGAGATTTGCGCTCCGGTGACAGGATGAGGGTCCTACGAGCGCAGATGCAGTCCCCGAGCAAGAAACAGGGAGTTGACCGTGGCGGAGACCGCCAGCACCGTGTTCGACGTCGTCATCCTGGGCGGAGGCAGCGGTGGCTACGCCTGCGCGCTGCGGGCCTCCCAGCTCGGCATGAACGTCGCACTCGTCGAGAAGGGCAAGCTCGGCGGCACCTGCCTGCACCAGGGCTGCATCCCCACCAAGGCGCTGCTGCACGCGGCCGAGGTCGCCGACTCCTCCCGCGAGAGCGAGCAGTTCGGCGTGCGGTCGACCTTCGAGGGCATCGACATGCCGGCCGTGAACGAGTACAAGGACGGCGTCGTCGCCCGGCTCTACAAGGGCCTGCAGGGCCTGGTGAAGAGCCGCAAGATCACTTACGTCGAGGGCAGCGGCCGACTCGTCAGCCCCACGACGGTCGAGGTCGACGGGCAGCGCCTCGAGGGGCGCCACATCGTGCTGGCCACCGGCTCCGTACCCAAGAGCCTGCCCGGCCTCGACATCGACGCCGAGCGCGTCATCAACAGCGACCATGCGCTCACTCTCGACACCGTGCCGTCCTCGGTCGTGGTGCTGGGCGGCGGCGTCATCGGCTGCGAGTTCGCCAGCGTCTGGAAGTCCTTCGGCGCCGACGTCACCATCGTCGAGGCGCTCCCGCACCTCGTGCCGCTCGAGGACGAGCAGGCGTCCAAGTCGCTCGAGCGCGCCTTCCGCAAGCGCGGCATCGGCTTCGAGCTCGGTGCACGGTTCGCCGGCGTCGAGAAAACCGAAGCAGGCGTACGGGTGTCACTCGAGAACGGCAAGCAGATCGAGGCCGAGCTGCTGCTCGTCGCGGTCGGTCGCGGACCCGTCTCGGCGGACCTCGGCTATGAAGAGGTCGGCGTCGAGATGGAGCGGGGCTTCGTCAAGGTCGACGGCTATTGCCAGACCAACGTCGCGACGATCTCGGCGGTCGGCGACCTCATCCCGACCCTGCAGCTCGCCCACGTCGGGTTCGGTGAGGGCATCCTCGTCGCGGAACGGCTCGCGGGGCTCGACCCGGCGCCGATCGACTATGACGGCGTGCCACGCGTCACCTACTCCGAGCCCGAGGTCGCCTCGGTGGGCATCACCGAGGCCAAGGCCAAGGAGAAGTACGGCGACGACGGCATCGCCACCGTGACCTACGACCTCGCCGGCAACGGCAAGAGCCAGATCCTGAAGACGGCCGGCTTCGTCAAGCTGGTCCGGCAGAAGGACGGCCCGGTCGTCGGCATCCACATGGTCGGCAGTCGCGTCGGCGAGCTCATCGCCGAGGCACAGCTGATCTACGGCTGGGAGGCCTTCCCCGAGGAGGTCGCCCAGCTGATCCACGCGCACCCGACCCAGACCGAAGCCGTGGGCGAGGCTCACCTCGCCCTGGCTGGCAAGCCCCTGCACGCCCACGGCTAAAGGCGCCGACGGCTACTCTGCCGCTGGCTGTCGCGTTTGATCGCTGACCCGATAGGAGATGGAGACACCCATGTCGACCTCGGTAACCATGCCGGCTCTCGGTGAGAGCGTCTCCGAAGGCACCGTCACGCGCTGGCTCAAGCAGGAGGGCGACCAGGTCAACGCCGACGAGCCACTGCTCGAGGTCTCCACCGACAAGGTCGACACCGAGATCCCCTCGCCCGCCTCGGGCATCTTGCAGAAGATCATCGTGGGCGAGGACGAGACGGTCGAGGTCGGCGCCGAGCTCGCCGTCATCGGCGACGGCTCAGACGGCGGTGGCGGGGGCGCGCAGGCGTCCGCCGAGCAGGCCGCGCCGCCGCAGGAGGCCGCCGCGCCCGAGGCTGCCGCGCCGGAGCCTGCCCAGCAGGAGCGCGCCCAGCAGGCAGCACCGCCAGCAGGCAGCGCCCGAGCAAGCAGCGCCCCAGCAGGCAGCGCCCGCAGCAGAGCAGCAGCACCCGAGCAAGCTGCGCCCGAGCAAGCTGCGCCGCAGCAGCAGGCGGCACCGGCGGACGACGGCGGCGGCGGCGGGACGTCGGTGACGATGCCGGCACTGGGCGAGAGCGTCACCGAGGGCACCGTCACCCGCTGGCTCAAGCAGGAGGGCGACCAGGTCAACGCCGACGAGCCACTGCTCGAGGTCTCCACCGACAAGGTCGACACCGAGATCCCCTCGCCCGCCTCGGGCGTGCTGACCAAGATCCTGGTTGCCGAGGACGAGACGGTCGCCGTGGGCGCCGAGCTCGCGCTGATCGGCGGCGGCTCGGGCGGCACCGGCGGCTCGGCGGCACCGCAGCAGGAGGCAGCAGCGCCACCCGCCGAGGCACCGGCCGCTGCAGCGCAGCCGGCGCAGCAGGCCAGCGACTCGTTGATCTCCGCTCCGGCACCGGCACCCCAGGCGCCGGCCCAGGAGCCGCCGGCAACGCCTCAGCAGGCGGCCCAGCCCGAGCCGGCGACCCAAGCCGCACCACCGCCGGCACCAGCAGCGCCCGCAGCAGCACCGCCAGCGACTCAGCCCGCCGGAGGTGCTGACGGATCCGGTGAGGGCAGTGCCTATGTGACTCCCCTCGTACGCAAGCTGGCCACCGAGCACGGCGTCGACCTCTCGGCGCTGCAGGGCACGGGTGTCGGCGGACGCATCCGCAAGCAGGACGTTCTCGAAGCGGCCGAGAAGGCGAAGCAGCAGCCGGCACCCGCCGCTGCTCCGACCGGCGGCGGGTCCCGGGCCATCGCACCCGCTGCCTCGCCGCTGCGTGGCACCACGGAGAAGATGTCGCGGCTGCGCAAGACCATCGCCGCGCGCATGGTCGAGTCGCTGCAGGTCTCTGCCCAGCTGACCACGGTCGTCGAGGTGGACCTGACCCGCATCGCGCGACTGCGGGACCGGGCCAAGCGAGACTTCGAGGCGCGGGAGGGCGTGAAGCTGTCCTACCTGCCGTTCCTGGCCAAGGCGACCGTCGAGGCACTCAAGACTCACCCCCGGCTCAACTCGAGCATCGACACGGAGAAGGGCGAGATCACCTACTTCGACGTCGAGAACCTCGGCGTCGCCGTCGACACGGAGCGAGGCCTGCTGGTCCCGGTGATCAAGGACGCCGGTGACCTCAACATCGCCGGCATCGCCCGCAAGGTGGCCGATCTCGCCGACCGCACGCGCAACAACAAGATCACGCCCGACGAGCTCGGCGGCGGCACGTTCACGCTGACCAACACCGGCAGTCGCGGTGCGCTGTTCGACACGCCGATCATCAACCAGCCACAGGTCGCGATCCTCGGCACGGGTGCGGTCGTCAAGCGGCCGGTGGTCGTCATCGACCGCGAGGGCGGCGAGACAATCGCCGTGCGCTCGATGTGCTATCTCGCGCTGTCCTACGACCACCGCATCGTCGACGGCGCCGATGCAGCCCGCTTCCTGACGACAGTCAAGGCGCGGCTGGAGGAGGGCGCGTTCGAGGCCGACCTCGGCCTGTGACCGGCGCGGGGACGACGTGTCCATGAAGGTGGTCCTGACCGGCGCCTCGGGGTTGCTCGGCAACGCCCTGCTGTCCTCGCTGCGCGGCGACGGGCATCAGGTCACCCGTCTCGTGCGCCGGGAACCGACGAAGGCCGACGAGGCCCAGTGGGACCCGCGCGGCGGCCATGTCGAACCCACCGCGCTCGAGGGCGCGGACGCGGTGATCCACCTGGCCGGACCGGGACTCGGCGACCGGCCGTGGACCCCGGCCCGAAAGCGGATGCTGCTCGACGACCGGGTCAGCGCGACACACACGATCACCGAGGCCATGGCAGCTGCCGAGCCGCGGCCGCGCGTACTCCTCTCGATGTCCGGCACCGGCTACTACGGCAACCCGGGCGAGGCGCTGCTCACCGAGGACGCCCCGCAGGGCGACGGATACGTCGCGCAGATCGCCGCCGCGTGGGAGCAGGCGACCGCTCCCGCCTCCGACGCCGGCATCCGGGTCGTGCGGATGCGCACCGGGGTGGTCCTCTCGGCGTCCGGGGGCGCGTTCGGCCGCCTACTGCCGATCTTCCGGCTGGGCATCGGCGGTCGGCTCGGCTCCGGGCGGCAGTGGTGGAGCTGGGTGGCGCTGCCCGACTACGTCGCCGCGGTCCGGTTCCTGCTCGACCACGACGACATCGAGGGCGCGGTCAACATCACCTCGCCAGAACCGATCAGGAACGCCGACCTCACCGCGGCGATCGGCCGCGTGCTTCATCGGCCCACCTTCACCGTCGCGCCGGGGTTCGCGCTGAAGCTGCCGTTGCGTGATTTCGCGGAGGACCTGCTCGGTGGCCAGCGCAGCGTGCCCCAGCGGCTGCTCGACGCCGGCTTCACCTTCGAGCACCCGACGTTCGAGCCCGCCCTGCGCGCCGTACTCGCAAAAACCTAACCACTCACGACGTCGTAGACGCGCCACTCGCCGCCGGACCGGACCAGCGTGACCCGCCAGGACGCCGCCGCCCGACCCGGTCGGGCGGTCACCAGGGCACCGCGCGCGGTGCGGACGTCGTAGGGCTCGAGGGCGTCCACGACACCGAGCACGACGCGCGCCGGCGAGGTCGTCAGGACGCGCACCGAACGCGGCCGCATCCGCAGTCGCTCCACGTGCAGCCCCGTGCTCGCCAGGTCGGACAGCCGTGCCTGGTCGCGGCGCAACGCGGGTGAGTCCTCCGAGTAGACGGCAGCCAGCCTCCCGGGGCTGACCTCGGCGAACGCCGCCGCTCGGCGGGCGTCCAGGCCGGCGAGCACCGAGCGCCACCGGAGCGCCGAGGCCGTTTCGTCGTACGAGGACGCGCGCGCGCCACGTGCCACGTTCGATCCGGGAGCACCCTGATCGACTCCGGCCCAGGCCAGCCCGCCGAAGGCAGCTGCCGCTGCGGCGACGAGGCCCACCGGCAGGACTACCCAGCGTCGAGACAGGCGACGCCGCGAACCGAGCTCGGTTCTCCGGTGGCTGCGGGGACGGTGGCTTGCCTGCGCTGTCGGTTGACCGATCCCTGACTGAGGATCTCGCTCGCCGACAGGGTCGACGAGCTGGATCGGCGCAGCACGCCCCGTCTCGAAGACGGCCGCCGCAAACGCGGTCGCGCTCGGTCGCGCCGCCGCGTCACCGTCGGCCGCCGCCGACAGCACGGCGCGCAGCGACCCACCATCGGTGCCCGGGCCCAACGCGGTCCGGCCGGTCAGGGCGAGGTCGCGGACGTCATCGCTCGGACTGGTCGCTAGAGCTCCGCCGTCGATCAGCGTGGCCACGCCTGTGTCCGCGAGCATGGGACGACCGTCATCACCCAGCAGGACCGACGACGGCGTCACCCGCCCGTGCACGAGGCCGCAGGCATGCACCTCGGCCAGCGCCTGAGCGAGCGGCACCAGCAGCGTGACGACCTCGGGCACCTCAAGGGGTCGGTGGCCTGCCAGCAGAGCGTCGAGGCCGATGCCTTCGACGTGGTCATGGACAAGCACGACGGCCCCCTCGACCGACAGCACACCACGAAGCCCGACGAGGTGGTCGTGCTGCACGCCGACCAGCCGTGCGGCGGCCCGGCGGACCCGGTCACGGGTGGCGAGGTCGTCGGGCGCGGCTAGCCGGCGGAGCACCACCGGACGCCCCGTCGCCCGGCCGCGGGCCGACCACAGCTCACCGCCCCAGCCGCGGTCCAGCAGCTTGTCGACATCGAAACCCGGCACCGTGAAGCCCGCCATGACACTAGGCTCGCGCGAATCGATCCGGCGGCCGCGAGGTTATCCACAGGCAGGCGCTCGGGTCCTCGTCAGTGCTTCTTTCGGGGCATCCCCCGCCGCATCCCGGAATCACGCCGCAACGATCCCGCGCCATGTCCGAGACGATGCCGCTCAGGCCCCCGAGGCTGTCGAGTCGCGGCGGGCAACCAGGTCCGTCGCGGCGAACGATCTGCTCGTCTCTCCGGGGCCGCAGTTCGCGCTGCCCGTCACGTGCCCATCTGCGCCACGGCATGTTCAACACCTCGACGGCCGCCGTTTCCGAGACACCGGGCAGGTCCTGCAACCGGCGCGCCGCCTCGGTCTCGTCCGCGCGGGACGCGATCGTCTCGCCGACCTCGGCGTGACGTTCCAGCGCTGACACCACAGCGTCCAGAAGCTCGAGCCGCGCGAGGACGTCGCGCAGATCCTCCCTGTGCCCCCTATGGCCCCCTGATGTCGGACCGGAGTCTCGATCGTGGCGCCGGTTGGGCAGCAGTACGGCGGCGGGGCACCCGCCGCTCGTACGCCAAACCACGGCGAGCCTTGCGCCAAACCACCGCCGGCCGGACGAACGTCCCGCGATCGACACCCCCTCGCGCAGGAGTTGGGCGGGCATGCGCGATTAACCGGGGCCAGGACCCCAGCGAATCGCGCATGCCCAGCGAAACCTCGCGGCAGACGGGCGCGTGAACCCCAGCGAATCGCGCATGCCCAGCGAAACCTCGCGGCAGACGGGCGCGTGAACCCCAGCGAATCGCGCATGCCCAGCGAAACTTCGCGGCCGACAGGGCGCGTGGAGCCCGCGAGGGGTCGACTCGATAGCGTCGGCGACATGCAGATCCTCGCGACCTCCGGCGGCTTCCTGCCCTCCGAGTACGGCCCGTTCCACTGGCAGCGCGGCCCGCTGATCGAGCACGCGATCGCGCTGGCCGGCAACCCCGACCGGCCGCGCATCTGCCACCTCGGGACGGCGCACGGCGACAGCCTCAACGGCATCAGCGGCTTCTACAGCGCCTTCGCCGGCTCGGATGCCCGCGTCTCCCACCTCGAGCTGTTCTCGATGCCGAATGTCCCCGACGTCCGCGAGCACCTGCTCGCGCAGGACGTCATCTGGGTCGGCGGCGGGTCGGTCGCGAACCTGCTCGCGGTCTGGCGCGTGCACGGCCTCGACGTGTTCATGCGCGAGGCGTGGGAGGCAGGCGTCGTGCTCGCTGGAGTCTCGGCGGGGTCGATCTGCTGGCATCAGGGCGGCACCACCGACTCCTTCGGCCTGGACCTGCAAGGCGGTGACCAACGGTCTCGGCCTGCTCCCCTACGGCAACGGCGTGCACTATGACACCGAGGAACGCCGCCGGCCCCTGCTGCACCGGCTCGTGGCGGACGGGACTCTCCCGACGTCCTACGCCACCGACGACGGCGTCGGGCTGCACTATCGCGGCACCGAGCTCGTCGAGGCCGTCGCCGACCGTCCCGACGTGGCGGCCTACAAGGTCGAGCGGGGACCCGACGGCTCCGCTGTCGAGACCCGGATCGAGCCGCGCCTGCTCGCGTGACCCGCCGAATGGTCAGTTCGGCAGCCGCCGCGGCGTGATCCACCTGCTGGAGTCACCACTCGCGGACGTCACCACGGCACGGGCGCCCGCGCGCGTCGTCGTACATTGAACCCGTGACCACACTCGTCTTCGATCACCTCGGGCTCATCGACTACGCGCAGGCGTGGGATGAGCAGCGCCGCCTGCAGGCGGCCCGTGCCGCGGACGAGACGCCCGACACGGTCCTGCTTCTCGAGCACCCGCCGGTCTATACGGCCGGCAAGCGCACCCTCGACCTCGAGCGGCCGGTGGACGGGACTCCGGTCATCGACGTGGACCGCGGCGGCAAGATCACCTGGCACGGGCCGGGCCAGCTCGTCGGCTATCCGATCGTGAAGCTGCCCGAGCCGCTCGACGTCGTCGGGCACGTCCGCCGGATCGAGGAGGCGCTGATCGGTGTCTGCGGCGACTTCGGTGTCGAGGCCACCCGGGTCGAGGGCCGTTCCGGCGTCTGGGTCCTCGGCCAGGACGGGCAGCAGGACCGCAAGGTCGCCGCCATCGGCATCCGCGTCTCGCACGGCGTGACCATGCATGGGTTCGCCCTCAACTGTGACTGCGACCTCACCTGGTTCGACCGCATCGTGCCGTGCGGCTTGCCCGACGCCACAGTCACTTCTCTCACCGCGGAGACAGGGCACCCGGTGACGGTCTCCGACGTGCTGCCGTACGTCGAGAAGCGTCTCGACGCCCACCTCATCGCCCCGGTGGTCAACCAGTAAGCAGCGCCTCCCGGCGGGCGTCCAGCTCGTCGAGGCGAGTCACCACGTCGGCACGGCGGTCGTGCAGCCGCTGCGCGACCGAGTTGACCGCGACGCCGGCCGAGCTGACGGTCTCCTTCGCCTTGCTGATGCGCTGCCCGACCGCGAGATCGGTGACTATGTTGTCGAACCAGATGTCGACGAACCGCATCGTCCGGTCCAGGCTGAGCTCCGGTGCCACCTCCGCGCCGACCCCCACGTCGGCCAGGTCGCTGCGCAGGACGGCGAGCCGGCTCTCCGCATAGGACGCGGCCTGCTGCGCCTGGTCGAGTCGGTCGTGCTTGACCATGCTGCCGATCATGCCGCCGCCCAGCCATGTGTCGTACGTCGACCAGCTGCCCGCGCTGCCGAGACGTTCCGTCGCCACCCAGAGGGCTTGTACGGCGTCGTGGGCCGCGCGGATCGCCTCGTCGATCTCACGGGTCTCCGCCACGAGCCGGCCGCGCTGCTGCGCCATCACCAGCAGCTCGGCAGCCTTGGGGTCACCGCTGTCCCGCAGGAACGACTCCTTGGCTGCGAGCGCTTCGTCGAGGGCTTGGCCCGCATCGGCGTGCTTGGCCAGCCGGTGCGCGTCACTCTCACGCTCGCGCAGCACCAGGTCGAGCTGCGCCTGCACTTCCGCGAGCTGATAGCGGGCGGCATCACGCTCGACCTGCTGACGCTCGAGGTCGTCGGCCAGCGAGCCCTTCAACCGGGCCAGCACACTGTCGATCGTCAGACCCTCGAGCCGTTCGACGTCGCGCTCCTCGCGGTGCAGCCGAGCGTTGAGGTCACCGAGCCGCTGGTGGTGACCGGCCAGGGTCACGTCGAGCTCTACGATCTTGTGGGTCAGGCTCTCGTGTTCCCGCAGGTCAGCGGCCGCCGACGCGATTTGCGCGTCCAGCTCGCTGAGGTCGGCCATGCGGTCATCCCAGCATGCCGACGCCGGCACCGCGCAGCCGCATCATCCTGCGACGTAGGCTGGGCGGGTGACGATCGCTCCGGAGGGCCGCAAGCTGCTGCGTCTGGAGGTCCGCAACGCCGAGACCCCGATCGAGAAGAAGCCGGCCTGGATCAAGACCCGGGCCAGGATGGGCCCGGAGTACACCGAGCTCAAGGCGCTGGTCAAGCGTGAGGGTCTGCACACGGTGTGCGAGGCGGCCGGCTGCCCGAACATCTTCGAGTGCTGGGAAGACCGGGAGGCCACCTTCCTGATCGGCGGCGACCAGTGCACGCGGCGCTGCGACTTCTGCCAGATCGACACCGGCAAACCCGAACCACTCGACCGCGACGAGCCGCGCCGGGTCGCCGAGTCCGTCCAGGCGATGGGGCTGCGCTACGCCACCATCACCGGGGTGGCCCGCGACGACCTGCCCGACGGCGGCGCCTGGCTGTACGCGGAGACCGTGCGCGCCATCCACGGGCTGAACCCGGGCACCGGGGTGGAGCTGCTCATCCCGGACTTCGACGCCAAGCCCGACCAGCTCGCCGAGGTGTTCTCCTCCCGCCCCCAGGTCCTCGCGCACAACATCGAGACCGTGCCCCGGATCTTCCGCCGGATCCGCCCGGGGTTCCGCTACGAACGCTCCCTCGACGTGATCCGCCAGGCCCGGGCCGCCGGGCTGGTCACCAAGTCCAACCTGATCCTGGGCATGGGCGAGGAACGCCACGAGGTCAGTCAGGCGCTGGCCGACCTGCACGAGGCCGGCTGCGAGCTGATCACCATCACCCAGTACCTGCGGCCCTCCTCGCGCCATCATCCGGTCGTGCGCTGGGTCACCCCCGACGAGTTCGACCAGATGGGCGCCGAGGCCACCGCGATCGGGTTCGTCGGCGTCATGTCCGGCCCCCTGGTCCGATCCTCCTACCGCGCCGGACGGCTCTACCAGCAGGCCATCACCGCCCGCGAAGGCTCACCGGCCGGATAAATCGGGCAAACCGCCCGCCCTTCGTCAAGGTTTTGCAACACGGACACATAGGTGTAACCCAGACCCGGTTGGCTAGAGCCATGACAACAGCGATGCCGCCGCTGGCAACGTTCAGCGAACTGCTCCGGTCCACCGTGCGTACCTCCATGGCAGCCGTCACCGAAGGCTCCCGCCGCAACGCTCGTGACGCGATCAACGCCCGTGTCGTCGATGCCGAGGCTGCCGGCCAGTTGCTGGCCACTCTCGCGCCAACCCCTGCGTCCACCCCCGTCAACCACGCCCGATCGGCCTGACCAGAACGTCGCGCACCTCCCGGCCCGTAACCCGCGCAGCCTGACCGCACATCCTCTCCCGGCAACCACGTATCCTGCGAGCCATGGCGCGCAGCAAGAAGTCCGAGTCCCCCGACAAGCCGAAGAAGCCCAGCCGGATCGCCCAGATCCGGCAGGCCTACTCGATGACCCGCAAGTCCGACCGGTGGGTCGGCTGGATCACCCTCGCCGTCTTCCTCGGGGTGGTCCTCGTGGTCCTCGCGATCGGCTTCCTCATCGGTCACCCCATCTACCTCGGCGTCATGGGCGTCATGGTCGGTGTGCTGGTCGCGACGATCGTGTTCGGCAAGCGTGCCGAGAAAGCCGCGTTCTCCCAGGTCGACGGTCAGCCGGGCGCGGCAGCGGCTGCCCTGAACATGCTGCGCAAGGGCTGGACGGTGACCCCCGGTGTGGCGGTCACGCGCAACCAGGACATCGTGCACCGCGCCGTCGGCCGACCCGGTGTGGTGCTGATCGCCGAGGGCGGTGGCCCGTCCCGGCTGGGCAACCTGCTCTCGCAGGAGAAGAAGAAGGTCGCCCGGTTCGTGCCCGACGTGCCCATCTACGACATCCAGGCGGGCAACGACGAGGGCCAGGTGCCCCTGCGCAAGCTCAACAAGCACCTGATGAAGCTGCCGCGCAACCTGAAGAACGACCAGGTCAGCGAGGTCAACCGGCGGCTGAAGGCGCTCGGCACGATGAACCTGCCGATCCCCAAGGGACCCATGCCGAAGAACATCCAGCGCGGCGGCCCGCGCGGCTAGCCCGCTGCCGCTGGTGCGTCAGCGCACCCGCACGAGCAGCGTCCCGGCGATCTTGTCGTGCAGGCCCCGCCCGTCACGGTCCCAGATCAGGGCGGGGATCAGCAGCAGCAGCAGCAGCGTACGAACGAACGAGCGCCACAGGCCGGGTGGTCGCCCGTCGAGGCGCACCACGCGCAGGCCACGCAGGAACTGGCCGGCCGACGCGCCGAGGAAGGTCGTGAGGACCAGGACCTCGAGAGCGAAGACAGGCGTCGACCAGAGGGTGTCCCGCCAGAACCCCCACGAGATCAGCGCACACATCGCGGCGTCGATCCCGAAGGCCTGGAGGCGGGACCCGAGGCGGGCCAGCGAGCCGCGACCGTCCTGGGGCAGCCCGAGGCGCTGACCGGCGAACTCACCGGCACCACCGGCGTCGTACGCGGACCCGGGGCCCCCGAGCCAACCACCGACGATGCGCCTGTCCACCACGCGTGAGAGCCTAGCCAGGACAACCACAGAGCGAACACGTGCGCCTCGCTCTGGGCGGTCGACGGGCTCGGGGCCCGACTGCCCTCAGGCGTAACACAACGGAAACACACGGGTCACCGACGGGAAACCGCACGCCCATAGCGTCCGAGATCAGCAACCACTCGCTGGTGCGCGTCCATCGCCGCCACCTTAGGAGGATGAATGTTCAGCAACGCGGACGAGGTCCTGCGTTTCATCAAGGATGAAGGCGTCAAGTTCGTCGACGTCCGCTTCTGTGACCTGCCCGGTGTCATGCAGCACTTCAACGTGCCGGCTCAGTCGGTCGACGAGGACTTCTTCGTCAACGGGCAGATGTTCGACGGCTCGTCGATCCGAGGCTTCCAGGCCATCCACGAGTCGGACATGAAGCTCATCCCCGACCCGACGACGGCCTACCTCGACTCGTTCCGCACCGAGAAGACCCTCGCCATGAACTTCTCGATCGTCGACCCGTTCACCGACGAGGCCTACAGCCGCGACCCGCGCAACATCGCGGCCAAGGCAGAGGCCTACCTCAAGAGCTCGGGCATCGCCGACACCGCATACTTCGGGGCGGAGGCAGAGTTCTACGTCTTCGACAGCGTGCGTTTCGAGACCAAGCAGAACGCCGGTTACTACTTCATCGACTCCGAAGAGGGCGCCTGGAACACCGGACGCGAGGAGGAGGGTGGCAACAAGGGCTACAAGCCGCGCTACAAGGGCGGTTACTTCCCGGTCCCGCCGCTCGACCACTACGCGGACCTGCGCGACCAGATGTCACTCGAACTCGACGCGGCAGGCATCGCGGTGGAGCGAGCGCACCACGAGGTCGGAACGGCCGGTCAGGCCGAGATCAACTACAGGTTCAGCACCCTGCTGCACGCCGCCGACCAGCTGATGATGTTCAAGTACATCATCAAGAACGTCGCGTGGGCTGCCGGCAAGACGGCCACGTTCATGCCGAAGCCGCTCTTCGGCGACAACGGCTCGGGCATGCACTGCCACCAGTCGCTGTGGCGGGAAGGCCAGCCGTTGTTCTACGACGAGCTCGGCTACGCCGGTCTCTCGGACATGGCTCGGCACTACATCGGCGGGCTGCTCAAGCACGCGCCGTCGCTGCTCGCGTTCACCAACCCGACCGTCAACAGCTATCACCGGTTGGTGCCCGGCTACGAGGCGCCGGTCAACCTCGTCTACTCGCAGCGCAACCGCTCGGCCTGCATCCGCATCCCGATCACGGGTGCGAACCCGAAGGCCAAGCGGCTCGAGTTCCGAGTCCCGGACCCGTCGTGCAACCCCTACCTCGCTTTCTCGGCGCAGCTGATGGCCGGCCTGGACGGCATCAAGAACAAGATCGAGCCCGACCAGCCCGTCGACAAGGACCTCTACGAGCTGCCCCCGGACGAGCACGCCGAGATCGCCCAGGTCCCGGCCTCGCTCGACGCGGTGCTCAACTCCTTGGAGGCCGACCACGGCTACCTGCTCGAGGGCGGCGTGTTCACCGCGGACCTGATCGAGACCTGGATCGACTGGAAGAGGACCAACGAGATCGACCCGATCCGGCTGCGCCCGCACCCGCACGAGTTCGAGCTCTACTACGACCTGTAGCCACGGTGGGCCTCGTGACCTCACGTCTGTGGTCACGAGGCGCCGCTAGTCCGCAGAGAGTCCGCACGCGCCGTCAGCACTGCACCAATGGCGGAGCGTGCGGATTCATCTGTGCTGATCGCTGGCTCATTCATGGACTGGTGCAGGCATGGACTGCTGCAGGCTCAGTTACCGGCGAGGCGCACACACTCCGGGGCAGGCATGGTCCAACGGTGGCCACTCTTTCCAGCCGACCTCCCCGGGCACGATGGGCACTCGGCAGAGGGCGGTCTGGCAACCGTCAGCGTAGGCATGGGCCAGCCGAAAGGTCTGGGCGGAGACGAGGGCGGGTGGAAGATCGGGGTAGCCGATGAGCAGCGACATGGCAAACCTCCCGCGGAGCGCGGGGTCTGGGCGCTCGACGCCCAGGCACTCTCCTCGTCCGGCACGGCCGAACTCAAGGGGCAGTCAGAAGGCGTACGAGGTCTCGCCGACCGGCCGCTCAGATGGACCTTCCCGGTCCAGTCGCAGCTGCCCGTTTGGCGTCAGCGTTAGGTGACCGGCCGCGGCGAGCACCCGCAGTTCCTGGCACACTGCCGGCGCCTCGACCGCGCCAGCCTTGACCAACAGATCGAGCGCTCGGACATAGTCCCGCTCGTCCGAGCGCGGGCAGACGACCGAGATGGTCGGCCAGCCGACGCTTCGCTCGGCGTTGATCTCGCGCAGAATCGCCAGTTGCACGTGGTCCTGCATGTGTGGCTCCATCCGAACCTCCAGAGGCCAACGCACACGTATCTGGACGTTGGCCCGGAAACCACCATGGATGCCGGCGAGTCCGCCGCACAACCATGGAGCGCTCCCATGCTGGCAAAGATGCGGTATGGGGGCGGCGTTCCATTCACCCGTTCGAGCCCACCGTGCCCAGCGTGGACATGCGGACCCGTCCTGTAGACGATGAGCGTTTGCCGCGACCGTGGGAGTGCCGTGCTGGGTATTACGGCGCGGTGGAGATGGCTGGGCCGCCGTTGCGGATCGAGCGGATCTTCGGTCGCTCGTGCGGCGATCCCGAGTGTCAATGGCAGGAGATCAAGGAAGACGCCCTACCCGTCGTCCTCGTCGAGTCGCTGCTGCCCGAGTGCGGTCAGCGTGAACTGACCGGCCTCAGCCAGTGCCACGAACGAGCTGAGGCGCCACGTGGGGCCATCGATCGATCGTGCGTCGAGGAGGTGACCAAGAGCTGATTCGAGGTCTCGTCGGTCCGTACCAGGGCAGATCGCGGCTGTAGTCGCGAGGTCGGCAGTGCCGTGCTCGGCGAGCTGGAGCATGACAACAAATTGCACCCGCCGCTGTGTGCTCCCGGGCATGGGGAAGTCGTCCGGGTTGTGGCGGGGACTGGGCACGGACGTGGGTGGCGTCGGCATGGACGCCCCCAAGGTCCGTGGATTGGCTCGTGGTGGCAGCCTGCTCTCGGTCAGCCTTGACGCGCAACGACCTGGGAGTGCCTCGTTTGGGTAAAGACGGTCCACAGTCGGGAGGGGACCCGGTTAGTCCACCACGGGTGGCGTGAACGGCCGAACCTTCACCGGTTCCATGGCGTCCTTGAGGATGTCACCACGCGGCCCGGTGACGTCGTGACGATGCTGAGCATCGTCCAGCCGGAAGGGGAACGCCATGAAGCACGCCACGATCAGCGCGGCCAGCGCGTCTGTGCCCCAGGCTTGCTGCTCGGCGGCGCAATCGCCTCGTCTGCCCCGGCGCAAGCTGCGATGGCATGTTTCGGGTTTGCGGCCACGATCGCCGGCGGCCGGGACGACGATGTCAGCGGCGGCCCAGGCGTGGACCGCATATTCGGCAAGGATGGTAACGACATCTTGAAGGCGGCACCGGCGCCGACAGCATCCGCGGCGGCCACGGAAACGACACTACAGGTGGCGGGCCTGGCATCGACACGTGTCGCAGCTCGAAGCACGCGCCGGGATGTAACCGGTAGACGGGGTTCCTGTCCGAACCACGTGACCTGTCTCTGCGTCCTTGCCGATGACAGCCACCTGTCCGGACGGGGAACCCCATGAAGCACCGTGTGATCCGTGTGACCATCGTCGCTGGGACCGCCGCCGTCCTGCTGGGCTGCTTGCCCGCGTCGGCCGTGTCAGCCGCGTCAGCCTCGGCGAGGACGACGTGACATCTTGTACGGCAACAAGGGGACGACCGCTTGGATGGCAACCACGGGGACCATCATCTGTTCGGCGGTCCCGGACGTGACGTCATCCGTGGCAAGCAAGGCGTCGACACGTGCAGAAGCCCCCGGCAGTCGGCGGGCTGCCAGCGCTGACACCGGGCTGACGGCAATGACCTCCAAGGAAGCAGAGCAGGTTGCCGACTTGCGCGCTGAGAATTGCTTGTCAGGAAAGCGATATTCGTCCGAACCTCGACACCTCTTTCCCCGTCCTTGCTCATGTCTGAAACACCATGCCCGGAAGGGGAATGTCATGAAGCACAACGCAATTCGAGCGACCCTCGTCACCGGCGTCGCCGCTCTGCTGCTCGGCGGCCTGAGCGCGGCTGGAGCCACAGGCGCGACCGGGGCAGCGGAAGAGACGTTCTGCGCCGGCCTGCCGGCCACTCAGGTCGGCACCGATGCCGGCGAGACACTCACCGGCACACCACTCGACGACGTGATCGTCGGGCTCGGCGGTGCCGACACCATCCGCGGTCTCGAAGGCAACGACACGGTGTGCGCGGGCACCGGTAACGACGTCGTCTATGGCAGCGCAGGAGAAGACAACGTTCGTGGCGGGTCCGGTAACGATGTGCTGCGCGGCGGGCCGAACGCAGATGTCCTGGACGGCCGGTCCGGCGACGACATCATCTACGGCGGCTCCGGCAGTGACACCGCATTCGGCCACGCGGGGAACGATCTGGTTCGCGGTGGCAGCGGAGCCGACGTCATCAAGGGCGGGTCTGGCGTCGACACCTGCAAGAGCCCGAAGAACGCGCCGGGCTGCAACAACTAGAAGGCTTTCGCGCAGGAGGGGAGCACCGACGCCACCCGGTCCAGGGGGACGGGTGGCGTCGGTGTGTCAACTGCCGGCCTTCGTGGCTCCCAGGCGAACGAGGGCCCGGCGGGCCTTCCTCCAGACGCGGCCAGCCGGCACACCCGATGCGCTCGTCGGCGTCTGCGCCGGCGCGCCGGCGGGGGCCAGCAAGCCGCTTGACGTGACGGCGGCGACGACGGCCTCGCAGATCGCATCCGCCGTCCGCAGCGCGTCGGCCTGCCGGGCGTTGTCGACCTGCGAGCCGACGGTGCGCGCGCCAAGGGCCGACAGGTCGCCGACCACCCGGACTCCCGACGCGGCGATCTTCTCCGCGGCCGCACAGCCGATCTCGGCGGCTCGGTCCAGGGCCCATTGTGGCGTGGCGATGCTCGAGTCGTCCCAGACGACCCGGTCCTGACTCCTCAAGTGCCGGCCGACGCCGACTGCGACGACCTTCCGATAGACCTCGTCGGGCCAGCCGCGTGCCAGCGCCTCCTCGCCGAGACGTCGCATCAGCTCCGCCTCGGCGAAGGACATCGACCGGTTGCTGGCTTTCGGGTCGAGCTCGAGCAGCCCGGTGGGCAGGGCCAGCAGCTCCTCGAACCTTCGCAGCACCCAGGTGCGATCGCTCTCGTCAACGACCATCAAGGTCACGCGGTCAGGCCCGACCAACTCGGACCAGCGTCCGACCAGATCGTCGATGGCATGACGATTCCAGAAACCCGGGGTCGGCTGCTTGTAAGGGGGCTGACGCAACATCGCGTCCAGCCACTCCTCATAAGGCACAGTCATCCGGTTGGTCACGTACTGCTGCCACTGCGACGGCAGGATCTTGCTCAGCGGCCGCACCGTGGCAACCACGTGAACCCGATCGCCGCCGAGCTCACTCACCAAGCGTGACGCCGCCTCCGGTCGGGCGTCGGAGAGGAACTCGCTGCTGACGACCACGCGGTGGTCGGCAGCATCGGCCACCTGCGCAGCCAGGTTGCGCCCGGCTTGTTCCGACGGCTGTCCGTGGCCCACTGCCACCGCGGCCGAACCGCGCAGGGCGAGCACCGCCTGGATGGGGTTCCGACCGTGGCCGGCATGCAGAACCCCATGCTTGAGGAGATTCTCACGCGAATTGAACAACGCGTGCTGCAGCGCCGTCGTCCCGGTCTTGAACGCGCCGATGTGCAGGAGGACCGCGCAATGGTGCAGCGGTTCGAGCAACATCAGGTCTCCTTCCGGCGCTGGCCGAACACTTTAGTCGTCATCCGGCAGAGCTTGAGCTTTCTAGCCACCCTCGAAGACGCGGCTCGCCGACCGTTGGATAGCGGCACGCGGCCACGCCCGTGCGACGACTCCGATGAGCGCCAGCCCGAGCGCGCCCGACGCGGTGACCGCCACCGCCGGGGACGTCAGGTCGGCGACCGCACCAACCAGCAGAAAGGCAGCGCCGCTTGCCAGGCTGAAGCCACTGCCGGCGAGACCGTTGACCCGGCCCCGGAACGCGGCAGGTGTTATCAGGTTCACGGTCGCCATCAAAGGCAGCAGGAAGGCCTGGCCGAGTCCGCTCGTGAAGAACAGGAACAGGGTCACCCACCATGGCGGCGCCACACAGGTCGCCAGCAACGGCAGGCAGCTCAGCACGGCGAGCGGCAGCATCGCGCCCACCTGCCGCATCGGCGCCTGCCGCCCGAGCAGGTAGGCACCGAGCGCAGCGCCCGCCGGCACGCTCGCCATCAGCACGGCACCGACCTGGGCCGGCATGCCGTCGTGTCGCGCGTAGGCCAGCGCCGCGGCCTCCGGGGCAATGACGAACACCGTCGCGCCCCAACCGAGCACGACGATGGCTCGCAGAGCGATGTCGTCGAACAGCAGGTGCACCCCCGCCCGGAAGTCGCGCAGGAACGGCGTGGGCAGGTCGCCTTCGCGCCGCGCGGGCCGCGCCCGCAGGGTCATGAGCACGACGACGAAGGAAATGCCGAACGTCGCCGCGTCGATGAGCAGGCCAGTCCGCGCGCCGACAGCGAAAATCACCAGCCCGGCCAAGGCAATCCCGACCACCTGGTCGACCTGGAAAAGCACCCGCATGAGCCCCATGCCAGCCAGCGCCAGGCGTGGCTCCGGCAGCACGTCGGCGACCACAGCCCGCTGCGTGGCGTCGAACGGTGCCGAGAAGAACTCGGCAACGAGAAGCAAACCGAGCAGCACCCACACCGGTGTGCCGTCCACGGCGACGACCGCAAGCAGCGTGATGACCAGACCCCGACCGAGGTCACAGGTCAGCAGCACCGCCTTGCGGGACACACGGTCGGCGATCCCGCCGAGCAGCGCCGAACCGAACACCGCAGGCACGAAGCTCACGACGAACGCCAGCACGGCAAGGAAGGCGCTGTCTGTGCGCGCCAGCACGACGGAGGCGAGCGCGACACGGGCGATGTAGTCGCCCCAGTCGCTGGTGACCTGCGCGATGACGAGGCCACGGAACTCCCGGCTGCGCAAGGCATCGCGGTAGGTCGCTGCCTCATCGCTGAGAGGTCTGCCGCTCGTTAGCTCACTGATAGAACACCGCTTCCACCACCGTCCTCGCCCGTCGCGTCGCGCGACGATAGTCGTCGACAAGCGTGCCGGCCGCGCCCGGAGGGTAACCGAGCAGCCGCGCCGATCCCGAGAGCTCGCGCAGGTCTGTGGGCAGGTTGTCGCCGGGCCGGCCACGAGCGAGCAACCCAGCATTGCGTACGCGCGTGGCCATCCTCCACGCGTGCCGTAGCGTCTCCGCCTGCTCGACGTCGAGCAGTCCGGCGGCCGCAGCGGCATCGAGGGCCGGCAAGGTGCGCGTGGTGCGCAGCCCTGGCACGTCGGCCGCGTGCTGGAGCTGGAAGAGCTGCACTGTCCACTCGACATCGGCCAGCCCACCCGGGCCGAGCTTGGTGTTTCGCGCGGGGTCGACCCCGCGCGGCAGCCGCTCGGCCTCCACGCGCGCCTTGATGCGGCGGATCTCCCGGACGGCAGCGGCGTCGAGCCCGGACCGGGGATAGCGGAGCGGGTCGATCAGGTCCACGAACCGCTCGCCCAGCTCCACGTCGCCGGCCAGCGGCTCGGCCCGCAGCAGAGCCTGGCTCTCCCACACGTGCGACCAGCGCTCGTAATAGGCCGCGTAGGACGCGAGCGTGCGCACCAGCGGACCCTGGCGGCCTTCGGGGCGCAGGTCCGCGTCGACGACGAGTGGCGGGTCGGCCGACGGCACGCCGAGCAGCCGGCGCAGCTCGCCGAAGACCGCCTGCGCCGCCTCGGACGCAGCTTGCTCGTCGGCGCCCTCGACAGGGTCGTGCACGAACAGCACGTCGGCGTCGCTCGCATAGCCGAACTCATGACCGCCCAGGCGCCCCATGGCGATCACCGCGAGACGCGTCGGCAGTGGCCCGCCGGCCACTCGCTCCGCCTGTCGACGGGCGACCTCGAGAGCGGCGGCAACCGTGACCGAGGCGACATCGGTCAGCCCCTCCTCGACCTCCGAGACGTTGGCGAAGCCGAGCACATCGGCCGCTGCGACCCGGAACAGCTCGCGGCGCCGGATGCTGCGCGCGACCGCGACCGCGGCCACGGGGTCGTCGTGTCGCTCGACCGCGGACATCACCTCCGAGGACAGGACCGATCGAGACCGGGGCCGCAGCGACGTGTCGTCGGCGAGCAGCTGCACCGCCTCGGGTGCACCCTGCAGCAGATCCACCGCATAGCGACTGCTCGCCAGCAGGTGGGCCAGGTGGGAGGCCACGGCGCCCTCGTCGCGCAGCAGATCGGAGGTACCACGGCGTCGTACCCATCACCTCGCTGATCCGCCGGAACGCGAGCAGCCCGCCGTCCGGGTCGGGGGCGTCGGCGAACCAGCCGAGCATGACCGGGAGCAGGGTGCGCTGGATGTTGGCCCGCCGGCTCACACCCGACGTCAGCACCTCGAGGTGGCGCAGCGCGCCCGGCGGGTCGATGTAGCCGAGGGCCTCCAGCCGCGAGCGCGCCGCATCCGGCGTGAGCCGCGCCTCGTCCGGACCGAGCCGGGCCACCGAGGCCAGCAGGGGCCGGTAGAAGAGCTTCTCGTGCAGCCGACGGACCTCGCGCGCATGCTGTCGCCACTGGGTCGTGAGCTCCTCGACCGGGTTGGATCGCAGCCCCAGGGAACGGCCGAGCCAGCGCAGCTCATCGGGATCATCGGGCATCAGGTGGGTGCGGGTGAGTCGCGACAGCTGCAGGCGGTGCTCGACCGTGCGCAGGAAACGGTAGGCGCGCTCGAGCCCCGCGGCGTCGCCGCGGCCGACGTAGCCGTACGTCGACAGCGCCTCCAGGGCCGCGAGGGTGTTCGGGCTGCGCAGCATGTCGTCCGTGCGGCCATGCACGAGCTGCAAGAGCTGGACGGCGAACTCCACGTCGCGCAGACCGCCCGGCCCGAGCTTGAGCTGGCGGTCGCTCCCGGCGGCCGGCAGCGTCTGTTCCACTCGGCGGCGCATGGCTTGCACGTCGCTGACGAAGTCGTCACGGTCGGCCGCCCGCCACACGAGCGGGGACAAGGCGTCGATGTACGCCGCCCCGAGCGCGAGATCGCCGGCGACCGGGCGCGCCTTGAGCAGTGCCTGGAACTCCCATGTGCGCGCCCACCGCTCGTAGTAGGCGACGTGGCTGGCCAGCGTCCTGACCAGCGGGCCGGCCTTGCCCTCCGGTCGCAATGCAGCGTCGACCGGCCAGATGATGCCCTCGGCGGTGGACGAGGAGCAGACCCGCATCATCGCGACGGCCATCGACGTCGCCGTGCGCAGTGCCGCCGTCTCGTCCGCGGCGGTGTGACCCTCACCCTCTTGACCGTCAGTCGGCACAGCCTCGGCAACGAAGACCACGTCGACATCGCTCGCGTAGTTGAGCTCCTGCCCGCCGCACTTGCCCATCGCGATGACGGCGAGCCGGCACGGCGTGGCGTCGGCGGGCAGACCGGCCCGGGCGATGGCGAGTGCGGCCTCCAGCGTTCCGGCTGCGAGGTCCGCGAGCTCGGCAGCCACGTCGCTGACCTCGACCGTGCCGGTGAGGTCACGCGCGGCCAGTCGCAGGATGGCCCCGCGATAGGCGACCCGCAGCGCATCGGCGGTGCCCTCGCCCGAGGCAACGGGTTCGTCGTCGACGAAGTCGGCGCCGACGGACATGAGCATCTCGGCCCGCAGCCCTGCGGCACTCGGCCGCACCGCTCCGCTGCCGTCCGCGTCGCCGAGCAGCCGCCAGTGCTCGGGATGGCGCACCAGATGGTCGGTCAGGGCCTGGCTCGCGCCCAGCACGTCGAGCAGGCCACCACGCAGCCGCACGTCGCGGTCGAGCTCGTGGATCAGGTCGTCGGAGTCCGGAGCGGCTTCCAGCAGCAGGGTCAGGCCGCGCAGCGCAGCGTCGGGGTCGGCCGTTGCGGCCAGTGCGTTGAGCAGCCGGTCGTCACCAGCGAGGCGGGCGAGCGCGGGCGCATCCAGCAGCTCTGCCGCGCGGGACGGCTCGGTGAAGCCGACCCTGGCGAGCTGGGCCGTGGCGCTTCCGCGGGTGACCGTCACAGCCGCCCAAACTAGTTGCCACCGCCGCATCCTGACGAGCGACCTTCGTGCGCGACTCGCCGGGCGCGTCGCGCACGAAGGTCGCTCGCTGGACGGGACCCCCGCCGGACAGCGACCTTTCGCCGCGACACGCCGGGCGTGTCGCGGCTCAAGGTCGCTCGTCGGGTGCCGCGCGCTGACGGACCAGCGCGGCAAACGCCTCGGCCACCGGCCGCCACGTGCGTGCAAGCGCGGGTTCGTGACGGCGGACCTCGGCGACGAGCTCGTCGGGACGCCGCCCGGCCACCACAAGCATCTCGCTGTCCTCGCGCGCCCACTCGGCGGCGATCCGCGCGGTCACCTCGGGATGACCTTGAACACCCCAGGCGCACTCCCCCACCCGGAACACCTGGTTCGCGTAGGTCTGGCTGCTCGCCAGCAGCGTGGCAGCGGCAGGCAGGGTGACGATCTCCTCCCAGTGCCACTGCACCACCGGCGACGGCGAGGCCAGTCCGGCGAAGAGCCGGTCGTCGCCGGCGGCCTCGTGCGCGGCGAGGTCGAGGACACCCAGCTCCGGACCCCGCTGCCCGCGCCGGACGGCACCGCCGCAGGCAAGCGTCAGCAGCTGGGCGCCGAGGCAGATGCCGAGCAGCGGGACCGCCGACTCGACCGCCTCAGCCATCAGCGCGCGTACCTCTGGAAGCCAGGGACAGCGGGCATCGTCGTCCGGCGCCATCGCACCTCCGAGCACGACTGCGCCGTCGTACGTCGTCACCGGCCTGATCACGTCCCCGGCGTAGGGATGCGTGACCTCCAGCTCGAGGCCCGCCTCGGTGAGCCACTCCCCGACCCACCCCGCACCCGTGCCCGCTTCGTGCTGCACGACGAGCACGCGCCCGAGTCCACTCACAACTAGAGGACGGGCAGATAGCGGTCGAGCTCGTAGGGCGTCACCTGGCGGCGGTAGTCGAGCCACTCCTGGCGCTTGTTGCGCAGGAAGAAGTCGAACACGTGCTCACCCAGGGTCTCGGCGACCAGCTCGCTGGTCTCCATCTGCCGGATCGCGTCGGCCAGGTTGGACGGCAACGGCTGGATCCCCAGCGCACGCCGCTCCGAGTCGGTGAGCTCCCACACGTTGTCCTCGGCGCCCTCGGCCAGCTCGTAGCCCTCCTCGATGCCCTTGAGCCCGGCAGCGAGGATGACCGCGAAGGCGAGGTAGGGGTTGCACGCAGAGTCCGGCGACCGGAACTCCACCCGCGTCGAGCCGCCCTTGTGCGGCTTGTACATCGGCACCCGGACCAGCGCGGAGCGGTTGTTGTGACCCCATGAGACGTACGAGGGTGCCTCGCCGCCGCCGGAGATCCGCTTGTAGGAGTTGACCCACTGGTTGGTCACCGCGGTGATCTCGGGAGCGTGCCGCAGCAGACCCGCGATGAACGCCCGGCCGACCTTGGACAGCTGATACTGCGCACCGGCCTCGAAGAAGGCGTTGCGGTCGCCCTCGAACAGCGAGAGGTGGGTGTGCATGCCGGATCCGGGATGCTCGGTGAACGGCTTGGGCATGAAGGAGGCGTAGATCCCCTGCTCGAGGGCCACCTCCTTCATCACCAGCCGGAAGGTCATGATGTTGTCGGCCGTGGCGAGCGCGTCGGCGTAGCGCAGGTCGATCTCCTGCTGGCCCGGCGCCCCCTCGTGGTGGCTGAACTCCACCGAGATGCCCATCGACTCGAGCATCGTGATCGCATCCTGGCGGAAGTCGTGCCCGACCCCGTGGGGTGCGTGGTCGAAGTAGCCCCCCGAGTCGATGGGAACGGGGGGCACTCCCGGGGTTCGGGCCGCCTTCGAAGAGGAAGAACTCGATCTCCGGGTGCGTGTAGAACGCGAAGCCCAGGTCGGAGGCCTTGGCCAGCGCCCGCTTCAGCACGTGGCGCGGGTCGGCGAAGGACGGCGTGCCGTCGGGGAGCCGGATGTCACAGAACATCCGGGCGCTGCCCGGCGTCTCCGAGCGCCACGGCAGCACCTGGAAGGTTCCGGGGTCGGGCTTGGCCAGCATGTCCGACTCGGCGACGCGGGCGAAGCCCTCGATCGCCGACCCGTCGAACCCGATCCCCTCGACGAAGGCCCCCTCGAGTTCGGCCGGCGCGATGGCCACCGATTTGAGGAAACCGAGCACGTCGGTGAACCACAGACGCACGAACCGGATGTCGCGCTCCTCGAGGGTCCGGAGCACGAATTCCTGCTGTTTATCCATGAGTTGATCGTGCCGGGCAGGTGTTTCCAGCACGTTACGAACCGTTGGGGTACAAAGCGAACATATGGGACTTCTGAGGCGTTCCGCTGGTACTCCGCTACTCCACTAGTGAAATCTTTTTGCCCCGTCGACCCACATCCATGGGTATTTCGTGGCACTTCCCTGCCGATGATCTCGATGTAACCCTGCTCAAAAACCGAGAAACAGGAGCAATGCCATGACTGCCCTCACCACCTCCGCGCGCACGCTGGTCGCACTCTTCGCCGCCATGGCCTTCATGTTCGTCGTCGTCCTGGCCACCGTCACGGCCACCAGCTCCGACCACGCAGCCTCCACCTGGCACAAGAACTCGGCCGCATCGACCTGGCACTCGACCGTCGCCGCGTCGACCTGGAACCAGGTTGCGGTCAGCAGCAGCAACGCGTCGACCTGGCACTGAATCCCGCGCGGTTCGATGCACCGCGACGCGCCAGATCGTGAGACGTCGCGAGCAACATGCGGGCTGAGCCGGCGATGGAATACCCGTTACACAGAGAAGTCGGACCATTTCACTGCGTGAAATCCCACCGTACGGGCACACTCTTCACGTGACCCTCTCGCCGCGCACCCGAGACCAGCTCGTCTGGTTGGTGACGGCGGTCCTTGCGGGCCTCGGAGCCCTGCTCTGGTGGCAGGCTCCGACGCTTCCCCAGCTCGAGCCGACCCTGACCTGGCCGTTGCTCGCGGTGCTGTTCGCGGCCTCCGAACGTTTCGCCGTCCACCTGCCGGTGGGCCGCGAGACCCACTCCACCTCGTTCAGCGAGGTGCCACTGGTCCTCGGCCTGTTCTTCGCCTCTGCCGACGACCTGATCATCGGCAGGCTCGTCGGCGCCTGCGCCCTCCTGCTGGTGGCCCACCGGGGCCGCGGGAACATCATCAAGATCGCCTTCAACCTCGCGCAGTTCCTGCTCCAGACCACTGTCGCGATCTTCGTCTTCGAGAAGGTCGCCGATCTCACCAACGCCGACCTCGAGCACGTCACCGCGTCAGCCTGGACGCCGGCCCTGCTCGCAGCCCTCGCGGCTGCGCTGCTGTCCTACGTCGCAGTCGCTGTCGTCATCACCCTGCGCGGCGGGCGGATCGGCGCCGGCTTCAGCCTCAGCGCCGTCGGCGGCCTGATCGCCGGTCTGATCAACACGGACCTGGCTCTGATCACGGCCCTGGTGATCACGCGAGAGCCGGAGGGCCTGGTGCTGCTCGCCGTCATCGGGCTGCTCAGCGCCGCGCTCTACCGCGGCTACCACGTCCAGCGGCTGCGCTACGGCCGGCTGGACCTGCTCTACCAGTTCACCCGATCGGTCGACGAGGCCGTCGGCGACGAGACCGTCATCGAGACCATCGTGGGCGAGGCGAAGAACCTGCTGCGGGCACAACATGCCCAGGTCGTGCTCGTCCCGCGGACTCTTGACGATCCACCGCCATGGTGGGCGGAAGCCTGCGACGGCGCGGTGCTGCGAGTCGAACGGGCCGGGCGCCACCCGATCCACGAGTCGCTGCGCCGCTCCGGGCACACGGACGGGATGGCTGCTCCACTGCGCGACGGTGGCCGCGTCACCGGCGTGCTGCTCGTCATGGACCGCCTCGACAACGTCAGCACGTTCGACAGCGAGGACGCCCGGCTCTTCGAAGCGCTCGCCGGCCATGCCAGCGTCGCGCTGACCAACGCCGGACTGGTCGACCGGGTCCGGGCCGGGGCGGCCGAGACCGAGCACCTGTCACTGCACGATCACCTCACCGGCCTCCCCAACCGGCTGCACTTCCAGCAGCGCCTGGAGAAGCGGCTGCTGGTCACCGGGTCCGCCACGGTGCTGCTGATGGACCTCGATCGGTTCAAGGAGGTCAACGACACGCTCGGCCACGACGTCGGCGACCAGCTGCTCGAGCAGGTCGGTCAGCGACTGAGGCGCCTCGAGCACGAGGAGACGATGGTGGCCCGGCTCGGTGGTGACGAGTTCGCCGTGCTGCTCGGCAACGACGACGTCCACGTGGAAGGCATGGTGCAGCGCATCAGCCGCGACTTCCGCAACCCCTTCTACCTCGGCGACGTCGACCTCGACGTCAGCGCCAGCATCGGCATCGCCGTCGGCCCGCAGGACGGCTCCTCCGCGGCGTTGCTGCTGCGCCGCGCCGAGGTCGCGATGTACGACGCCAAGCGTCACCTGGCCGGGGTCGCCCACTACTCGTCCGAACGCGACCCCTACAGCGCTCGCCGGCTCTCCCTGATCAGCGACCTCTCGCGTGCCCTCGACGAGCGCACCCTGGAGGTGCACTACCAGCCGCAGGCCGAGCCGGACAGCGGGCGGGTCACCGGCGTCGAGGCACTGTTGCGCTGGCGGCACCCGATCTGGGGCAACGTCTCGCCCGACGAGTTCATCCCGCTCGCCGAGCACACCGGACTGATCCGTCCACTGACCCGGTTCGTGATCGAGACGGCGATCCAGCAGTGTGCCGACTGGCGCGACGCAGGCACCCCCGTGCAGATGGCGGTCAACGTGTCGATGCGCAATCTGCTCGAACCCGAGCTCGCCGATGTCGTGGCCCGGCTGCTGGTCCGCGCGAACCTGCCCGCCAGCCTGCTCAAGCTGGAGGTCACCGAGAGCTCGATCGTCTCCGACCCCGACCGTGCGGTCACTGCCCTCGAGCGGATGGTTGACCTCGGCCTGTCGCTCTCGGTCGACGACTTCGGCACCGGCTACTCGTCCCTGACGCGACTGCGCAACCTGCCGGTGCACGAGGTGAAGATCGACCGCGAGTTCGTGCGGTACGTGGCAGAGACGGCGGAAGACCTCGCGATCGTCCGCGCGGTCATCAACCTCGGTCACGACCTGGGTCTGCGCGTCGTCGCCGAAGGTGTCGAGGACGAGGCCAGCTGGCGCATCCTGCAGGGACTCGACTGCGACCTCATCCAGGGCTATCTGCTCGCCAAGCCGATGGCTGCCGAGGAGATGACCCGCTGGCTCGCCGAGCACTTCGCCAGCTATGCGACCAAGCTGCACCAGGAGCAGCTCGACGGCGGTGTGATCCCCCTCGGCGACCCCGCGAAGGACCTCCCCGGCGTCATCCGGACCACGCGTCCCACGCCCATCCGCCGCACCGGCAATGGCAAGGTCTGGCCGCAATAGAATTGCGGTGTGTCACACCTGCGCCTTGCTCTCGCCCAGTTCAACCCCGTCGTCGGCGACCTGGACGGCAACGCCGCCAAGGTTCTTGACTGGACAAGGCGTGCCGGCGACCAGGGCGCCGACATCATCGCCTTCCCGGAGATGGCGCTCACCGGCTATCCCGTCGAGGATCTCGCACTGCGGCGCTCGTTCCAGGACGCGTCGCGAGCCAGGCTGACCGACGTCGCCGGCCAGCTCGGGCGCGACGGGCTCGGTGACCGGCTCGTGGTTCTCGGCTACCTCGACGGTGCACCCGCCACCTCGTCGACGCTGGGCATACCCGCCGGGGCACCGCAGAACGCCGCGGCCTTCGTGCACGACGGTCGCGTCCTCGCTCGCTATGCGAAGCACCACCTGCCGAACTACGGCGTCTTCGACGAGTTCCGCTACTTCGTCCCGGGCACGTCGCTGACGGTCGCGCAGATGAACGGCGTCGACGTCGCCGTGGTCATCTGCGAGGACATCTGGCAGGACGGCGGGCCGGTGGCGACGGTGCGTGACGCCGACGCGGGGCTGCTCATCGTGATCAATGGCTCGCCCTACGAGCGCAACAAGGATGACGTACGGCTCGAGCTCGTGCGGCGCCGTGCGGCTGACACCGGCGCCACCCTCGCCTACGTCAACATGGTCGGCGGTCAGGACGAGCTGGTCTTCGACGGCGACTCGATCGTCGTCAGCGCACAGGGCGAGGTGCTGGCGCGGGCGCCGCAGTTCGAAGAGCACCTGCTTGTCGTCGACCTCGACCTGCCCGCTGCATCGGAGCAGCCCCACGACCCCACCGATGTGCGGGGCGTCACCGTCCAACGAGTCACAGTCGGCGGCCAGCCACGGTCGTACCCCGCCTTGCCGGTTTCAGAGCTTTCCCCGAGCATCGCGCCGCGCGTCGAGGACGACGCGGAGGTCTATGGTGCGCTGGTCACCGGGTTGCGCGACTACGTGACGAAGAACGGCTTCCAGTCGGTCGTCATCGCAGTCTCGGGCGGCATCGACTCGGCACTGACCGCAGCTATCGCCTGCGACGCACTCGGGGCGGCCAACGTGCACGGCGTCTCGATGCCGAGCAGCTATTCGTCCGAGCACTCCAGGTCCGACGCCGCCGACCTCGCCGAGCGCACCGGGCTGCACTTCACGACCGTGCCCATCGCGGCAATGGTCGACGAGTTCCTCGGCGCCATTGAGCTGACCGGTCTCGCCGAGGAGAACCTGCAGGCCCGGGTGCGCGGCGTGGTGCTGATGGGCCTGTCCAACCAGCACGGCCACCTGGTGCTGGCCACCGGTAACAAGAGCGAGCTGTCGGTGGGCTACTCCACCCTCTACGGCGACGCGGTCGGTGGTTACGCACCGCTGAAGGACGTGCCCAAGACACTGGTGTGGCAGCTCTCGCGCTGGCGCAACAAGGACGCAGAGGCGCGCGGCGAGACCCCGCCGGTCCCCGAGGCGTCCATCAGCAAACCGCCGTCGGCCGAGCTGCGACCCGGCCAGCTCGACAGCGACTCGCTGCCGGACTACGAGCTCCTCGACGGAATCCTCGACAGCTATGTCGAGAACGACAGGGGATCGAGCGAGCTGGTTGCAGCGGGGTTCGACCAGGCGCTGGTCGAGCGGGTGCTGAAGATGACCGACGCGGCGGAGTACAAGAGACGGCAGTATCCGCCGGGCCCGAAGATCTCGCTCAAGGCGTTCGGCCGCGACCGGCGGCTGCCGATCACCAACCGGTGGCGCGAGCACCCCTCGCCGCCGACCGCGTAGCCACTCCCCCGACCCTTGATTCGCGGGTCGTGGCACCATGGACGTGTCCGGGGACTCCGCCAGGGAGCCTTGAGGCCTATGGAGGTCAGCAATGACTCAGTCCACGCCCGCAGCTTCTGACGGCACCGCCGCAGGACTGCCGGCCACCGAAACCACCGCTCCCTATGGCACCGGCCCAGCCGGATCAGCCGCTGGGGCCGCACCGGTCAAGCGCATCCGCATCCATCACCTGCGTGCGATGAAGGAGCGCGGGGAACGCTTCGCGATGCTCACGGCCTACGAGCAGTACTCGGCGGAGATCTTCGACGAGGCCGGCATCCCACTGCTGCTCGTCGGTGACTCGGCGGCCAACAACGTGTTCGGCTACGAGACGACTCTGTCCGTGACGGTCGACGAGCTGTTGCCGCTCGTCGGCGCGGTCTCCCGCAGCGCACGGCGCGCACTTGTCGTCGCCGACCTGCCGTTCGGCGCCTACCAGTCCTCCCCCATCCAGGCGCTCGAGACCGCGGTCCGGTTCATGAAGGAGGGTGGCGCGCACGCCGTCAAGCTCGAAGGCGGCGCGCACGTCGTGCCCCACGTCGAGGCCATCGTTCAGGCCGGCATCCCGGTGATGGCCCACATCGGCTTCACCCCGCAGAGCGAGCACGCGCTCGGCGGCTATCGCGTGCAGGGTCGCGGCGAGGCGGGCGACGACCTGATCAAGCATGCCCTCGCCCTCGAAGAGGCCGGCGCCTTCGCAGTCGTCCTCGAGATGGTGCCGTCAGACGTCGCCGCACGGATCACCGAAGAGCTCGTGATCCCGACCATCGGCATCGGCGCCGGCCCGCACTGCGACGGACAGGTGCTCGTCTGGCAGGACATGGCCGGGCTGCGCAAGGGGCCGATGCCACGGTTCGTCAAGAAGTACGCGGACCTCCGCGCCGTCCTCAGCGGTGCGGCGCAGGCGTTCGCCGACGACGTCGTCGCCGGGACCTATCCCACCGAGGAGCAGTCCTACCGCTGACGCGGGGCTATACGTCGAGCTGCCGGGCGAGCAGCTCGCGCGCCTCGACGAGCGACGGGCCGTACCACGTCAGGTGACGACCGGACACGTGCGCAACAGGGACGTGCCAGTCGCCGAAGACCTCTGTGCCCTCGTCGATCGTGAACGCGTAGGGCTCGTCGGGCAGCACGACGAGGTCAGGCGCGCGACGCCGTACGTCGTCGAGGGTGACGCGGGGATAACGCTGCTCGTCCCCGGCGTAGACGTGATCGACGCCGAGCCTTGTCAGCAGGTCGCCCGCGAACGTGTCGCGGCCCAGACACATCCAGGGACGGCGCCAGATCGCGACGAACGCTCGCCGGCGCGGCCGAGCCGGCCCGGCCGCTTCGCCGGGCGACCAGGCATCTTCGGCGGCGACGAGCCAGCCCGGCGTCGACAGACCACAGGCTTGCAGCATCCGGGCCAGTGAGACGAAGGCTGCGTCGAGCGTTCGCGGCGCGGTGACCCAGACGGCCAGGCCGGCCGCGCGCAGCTCGGCGATGTCGCTGTCGCGGTTCTCCTCGTCGTTGGCCACCACGAGGTCCGGCGCCAGGGCCACGACTGCTGCAATGTCAGGGTTCTTCGTGCCGCGCACCCGCACGACGGCAAGGTCCGCAGGGTGGGTGCACCAGTCCGTCGCACCCACCAGCAGCCCCGGTGCTGTCACGGCGATCGCCTCGGTCAGCGACGGCACGAGGGAGACGACCCGCTGGATCCGCCCGGTCCCGGCCAGGTCCACGCCTTGGTCGTCCCGCAGAAGCATGCGCGGATCCTGCCATGTCGATCCTGCCAAGACGGACGCACAGCAGGCAGCATGACCCTGTGGACAAAGAACAAGTGCATCTGCTGCGCGACCTGCTGTCGACATCGGGCTGGGTCGAACGGACGCGTGACTTCGCCGGCTCTTTGCGTCGCTCGACGGTGCAGCCTGGCGGCCTGCTCCTCGTCGGCACGCCCGAAGAGGAGCCGTGGCACCTCGCCGCGCACCTGGACGACGAGGCGCGGTTCTCCGGAGTCCTCGGACTGTCCCCGACACTTGTGCGCTACTCGCCACCGCCGGACGCGCCACCGCATCTTGCCGTCGGGCTCGACCGGTTGCAGGCAGTGGCGCGCGGCGAGACGCTGTTCGTCGTCGCGCCAACTGCGGCACCGGAACAACTGCTCGAACGTGTCGCGGACGCGAAGCGCATCGGCGCAACAATCCTGTCCATCGACGACGGTGACGACGAGCTTGCAGACCTCGCGCACGACCGACTCGTCGTGCCGAAGTTCGAGCTCGATGTTCCTGCCGGTTTCGACGTCACACCTGCCTCGATCGACTTCGAGACAGTGCAACATCTCGTCAGCGTTGCAGCCGGTGAAACCGACCGACACAGCAAGATGCGTGGTCGATTGTCAAAACTTTTTGAACGCGTCAGCGGGCCCCCGCCAGAGCGTTGAGTGCAGCAACGCGATGTACGACGAGCGCTGCTATGACGAATTCTCCATATGTGCCAATAGGAATTTCGTACAGGTGTTTTCACGTCGGTAACTGCCGAGGGAACAGCGTCGTGCTGAGCATTGTCGACGCGCAAAAAACATAAGCGTCAAATGCTGGTGTATCAGCGTTTGTAGTGCAATCTTTTCGAGTGAAGAACGTCGACCAAGGGGTCTGACGTCTCGAACGCAGGAGGCAGTGTGCCGGCAACAGAAGAAGACACCACGACGAAGGTGACTCACGCCGCAGCGACAGCGCGGAAGACCACCACGGCGCGGGCAACCAAGAAAACCGCCGCGAAGAAGACTGCCAAGAAGGCCGCCGCAACACGCGCAACCAAGAAGACGGCTGCGAAGCGGACGGCGAAGAAGGCAGCCACAACCCGGGCGACCAAGAAGACCGCCGCGAAGCGGACGGCCAAGAAGGCAGCCACAACCCGGGCGACCAAGAAGACCGCCGCGAAGCGGACGGCCAAGAAGGCAGCCACAACCCGGGCGACCAAGAAGACCGCCGCGAAGCGGACGGCCAAGAAGGCAGCAACCAAGCGCGTCGCCAAGAGGGCACCCGCGAAGCGTGCAGCCAAGAAGGCACCCGCGAAGCGCGTCGCCAAGAAGGTGCCCGCAAAGCGGGCCGCCAAGAAGACGGTCGCTGCCAAGAAGACCGCTCGGAAGGCACCGGCAAAGCGCGTCGCCAAGAAGACGGCTACGCGCAAGCGCGTCGCCAAGCGTTAAGGGTTGAGGTGGCAGAGGGGTCGTCCGCAGCGGGCGGCCCCTCCGTCATGTCCCCGGCAGCGTGGTCAGCTGCCGCGCAACGGCGATCTAGACTTGGCGGATGCCCGTACTCGCGCCCGGAACGCTGTCCCCGCCGAGGGACGTCCCGCCCTCCATCGAGCGACCCGCCTACGTCGGGAAACCTCGGCCTGACCGGTTCACCGGATCCGAGGTCAAGGACGCCGAAACGATCGCCCGAATGCGGATAGCCGGGCGCATCGCGGCACAGGCGATGGCGGCCGTGGCCGAGCACATCGTGGCGGGCGTCACGACCGACGAGCTCGACCGGGTCGGGCACGAGTACCTGTGCGACCACGGCGCCTACCCCTCGACGTTGGGTTATCGCGGCTTTCCCAAGTCGCTGTGCACGTCGGTGAACGAGGTCATCTGCCACGGCATCCCTGACTCGACGGTGCTGCAGGACGGCGACATCGTCAACATCGACATCACCGCCTTCATCGGCGGGGTGCACGGCGACACGGACGCCACGTACTTCGTCGGTGACGTCGACGACGAGAGCCGGGCGCTCGTCGAGCGCACCCGCGAGGCGTTGGAGCGGGCGATCAAGGCGGTCCGCCCCGGTCGGCCGGTCAGCGTCATCGGACGTGTCATCGAGAGCTATGCACGGCGGTTCGGCTATGGCGTCGTGCGCGACTTCACGGGCCACGGCATCGGCAGCGCCTTCCACTCCGGCCTGGTGATCCCGCACTACGACGACGCGTCCTACGACACCGTGATGGAGTCGGGCATGACCTTCACCATCGAGCCGATGCTCAACCTCGGCACGGACGCCTGGGAGATGTGGGACGACGGCTGGACCGTGGTGACCAGGGACGGCAAGCGGTCGGCTCAGTTCGAGCACACGTTGCTGGTGACCGAGACCGGCGCCGAGGTCCTGACGCTTCCGTAGGCGGTAGCCGCGCTAGTTCTCGCCCGTGAACCTCACGGCCCACGGGCTCACCTCGACGCTCAACACTCCGTTGACGACGCTGAGGTCGTCACGCGTGGCGAGGTCGTGCACGTCCACGTCTCCGGCCGGAACGCGGACGACCGTCATTCCCGCGCCCGGTTCCTCAGGTAACGGACCGGCGGCGATGAGCAAACCCGACTCATGCAGACGTTGGAGGAACGCCACGTGCTCGGCGAAGCCCGGGTGCGCGAAGACCGAACCGCCGTCCTGGATCGCCGGACCAGGTCTGTGCCGCAGGACGAACCAGCGGGCTTCGGGCAACCCCTCACCGCCGTTCATTCAGCTGCTGGTGCTGCGAGTGCTCTCGTCCAGCCCCCGCAGGTCGAACATGGTCACGTGGCCGGGGTCGGGATGCGGGATCAGCCGCGTCGCCAGCCGGTGCAGCATCTCCCCCGACGAGATCCCGGCGACCCCGGCGAGCTGGTCGAGGGTCTGCCGGCACAGGTGGGTCAGCTGGCGGGCGAGCTCGGCAGGGTCGTCGCAGACGGCGTAGAGCTGGTTCCACGCCTCAGGGTCGTCCTGCCACTCGGCGCGCACCATGGCCAGGGCCAGCCGGACCGCGTCGTCCATCTCGTGTCCCGACGGATGCCTGTCGGCTGGATACCCGTGGTCGGCGTCTGCGAAACGCTCGCTCTCGTCCACCCATCGAGCATGCACGTGCGGCGGCCCGTTTGTCCTGCGATCGGCGAGACCGGTTCCCGGCCTACCCCTGAGCCCTTGTTCCGGGGTCTCGCTGCCGGCGGAGGGCACGAACATCGGCGAGCGGCCCGAGGTGCCGCAGCTTGTCGGGGTTGATGACCGATCTGATCACCTGCACGGCGCCGCCGGCGATCTCCAGGCTGAAGACGTTCGTCAGGCGGCCATCCGGGTCGAGGACGAGCGCGCCCGGCTGGCCGTTGATCTCGACCTGGCGGATCTCCAGGTGCACCTGACGCATCTGCTCCCCGAGCCCGAGCAGCAGCCGGACCACGTGGTCCCGACCCGCGATGGGGCGCCCCCACGAGGGTCCGTTCCCGCCGCCGTCCCCGTACACGAGCACGTCGCCCGCCAGCAGGCTCACCAGGTCGTCCATGTCCCCGTCGCCCAGCGCCGCGAAGAACCGGTTGGACAGCTCCTGCCGCTCGGCCCGGGAGGCGTCGAACCGCGGCTTGCCCTCCGCGACGTGACGCCGTGCCCGCACGACGAGCTGGCGGCAGTTGGGCTCGCTCCTGCCGACGATCTCGGCTATCTCGTCGAATTCGTAGGCGAAGACGTCCCGCAGCAGGAAGACAGCGCGCTCGACGGGTGAGAGCCGTTCCAGAAGGAGCAGGAAAGCCATGGACAGCGAATCCGCATCCTCTGCGTGCCGGGCTGGGTCGATGGCGCCGCTGTCGGTGAGCAAGGGCTCCGGCAGCCACTCGCCGACGTAGGTCTCGCGGCGGACCCGCGCCGACCGGATTTGGTCGATGGACAGCCGCGTCGTCACCGTGGACAGGAAGGCTCGCGGCGAGTCCACCGTCGAGCCGTCCGAGACCGCACGGTGATAGCGCAGGAACGCCTCCTGCACGATGTCCTCCGCCTCAGCCACGCTGCCGAGCATCCGGTAGGCGATGGAGAACAGCAGCGGGCGGAACTCCTGGAACACCGCTGCGTCGCTCATCTGCCCGTCATCCCGTGAATGGTCGTCCAGCTGGCACGTTAGGCGATGATGGCGTGCCTTCGTCGGTGAGACCACCACGGAATCCGAGCCGCCACGTGGTGCGACTCGGCTCCCAGCCCAGCTCACGGACGGCTTTCGAGTTGGACGATCCGCGGATCTGGGTCAACAGCGACACCGCGACCTCGCCGCCGGCAAGCCTCGCCAGCCAAACGGGAACTCGGTGTGGGGGCTTGGCGTCGATCGACTCGGCCAGGTACGGGAGCCACTCACTGACCGGCGCCGGTTCGTTGTCGACGATGTTGAAGACGCCGCATGCACTGCTCTCCACGGCAAGCACCGTCGCGGCCGCGGCATCGTCAATGTGTACGAAGGACCAGACTCCGGCGCCGGATCCCGCGATGGGCAGCTTTCGCTTGGCCACCATGTCGACAAGCTGATCGCTGGCGCCCGGGCCGTAGAACGATCCGTACCGGAGGATCACCGGCTCCAACGGCGCGTTGAGCACGGCTCGTTCGAGATGGCGGATTGCCCGCAGAGTGTGGCGTTGCGCCGCCGGCGGGCTGGGATCCAACGGGTCCTCTTCCGTCTTCACCGGCCCTCCGTCGCGCGAGTTCGGCCAGCCGGTGAAGCTCTGCGCCACGAAACGGCGCGCGCCGGCGGCGACAGCGGAGGCCAGCAGGTGATCAGTGCCCGCGGTACGCAGCTCGTTGGTGACGGCGAACTCCCGGTCGAAGCGGCGGAGGTTTCCGACACCGGCGAGCGCACTCATCTGGTGAACCACCACCTCCGGCGAGGCGCGGCCGACCACCTCTCCGACGCTCACCGGGTCCAACCCGTCCATGACCATCGGCGTGGCACCCATCGAACGCAGCTCGTCGACCTTCGCCTGACTCCTGGTCGTCGCTGTGACGCGGTGCCCCCGCCGGACAAGTTGCGGCACCAGCCGCCGCCCGATCGCACCTCCCGCGCCCGCTAGCAGCACATCCATGACAGTTGCTCCTTCGTCGATCGCAGGAATGTCTGACGACCCTTAAGACGACGCGACACCTCTGCCAGTGACAGCTTTCGAATATTTGCGCGGATCGACTAGCGCGCGGAACGAAGACTCGCGACGGCGCGCCTTGTGAGCATGGCCGACTGTGCCGCGTTGACAGCCAGCATCGTGACGTCGCTCGCCGGCGACCCGACCGCGGCGATCTCGGTCCACGCGGAGCCGTCGTGCAGGTCGCCCGACTCGGTGCGCGTCGACACAGTCAACCCGGCAAGTGTGCGGAGTTGTTGCACGAGGCCGGTGCTGTTCGGACCGACGCTGGCGGTCTGCGCGGCACACGCTGCCAGCGCGTGATCGCGTCGCTGCATGAACGCAGCTGCGCTGCTGACCGAGGCGAACCGGAGCCGGACGACGAGTCCGATGGTGCCGCTCGACACGTGCGCGTAGTCGGACTCCAGGGCCCAACGGGGCTGCGGCAGGTGGCCGCGGTCCACGCAGCCGAGGGGCACGGCCAGATTCGACACCTCGCCGGGGTCACGCTGCACCGTCGGCGTGCCGTTGCCGGCATAGCCGTCCTCCTCGCTGCCGTTGTCCACCCGGAATTGCCAACCGCGACCGAGCGCCGCCGGCCGCGGCATGTCCTTCCCGGTCAACGGTCCGGACCGGACCGCCGGGGGCGACATCCGGTCCATCGGGACGGGCGAGCTCGTCGTCGCGGAGGGACTGGAGGAGACCGCGACCTTTACCGCAGGTCGGCTAGCGGGAGACGCTCCCGCGCATCCGGCGAGTGAGACGGCCAATCCCGCCGCGGTCAGGGCGGAAAGTGCGACTCGATGCAGGACTGCGCGCTCCGCGACTCGATGCAGGACTGCGCGCTCCGCGACTCGGTGCAGGACTGCGCGCTCCGCGACTCGGGTCAGAACTGCGCGCTTCGCCATGACGGCTTTATCCGCCGTTGGCGGAGAAATGCTGGTAGTCCGGGTGCGCCCAACGGGCGCCCCAGGCCCAGCCGTTGCGGCGCATCGCCTTGGCGAGCGCGCCCTTCTTCAGGATCATCCCGGTCCGGTGGTTCGAGCGCTTCAAGAACGACCGTGCCTTGGCCGGGTAGACCCGCGACCCGGTGACGTAGGGGTTCTCGAAGGTGTTGATGTCGATGGCGTTCCCGTACGAGTGCTGCGAAACGCGGTAGGGATTCCCTGTGACCGAGCGGCAGTTGAACGCGCTCGTGTTGCCGTGCCGCATCGCCGCCATGTCCGAACGTGACGGTGAACGCTTCCCGCCCTTGTAGTAGCGGTCGGTCGGGTGCACCTTCTTGAGCGGGAACCGGGCGCTGAACCCGGACTGGAACACGTCTAGCAAGGGAGACACCGAGCCGGCAGACACGATCAGGTTCCCGCGCTTCAAGACGCTCTTGTAGTTGTAGAACGTCATCGTGATCCGGCGCAGCCCGGACGGGCTCACCGGGCAACCGGGCCGGTAGGAGTAGGGCACGTCGGACGCGGTCAGTGGACCGGACACGGTCGCGTCCAGCCGAGCCACGACACTCATGGAGCGCGCGGCGCTCGTGACGTGCGCATTGTCGGCCCAGGTCGCGACGGTCCGCCAGACGATCGTTGCCGCAGCACCGGGTGTGTAGGAGAACGCGTAGGTGCCCGAGCTCGTGGCCGTCGTCGTCTTGTAGGTCGTCCAGCCGCCGGTTGCCTTGCGCTGCAGGACAACGGTCACCGGTCCGGGTGCCGCGGGTGTGACGGTGCCGGTGATCGACGATGCGCGCAGCGCCACCACAGTGGCAGGAACGTTGAGGTTGTTTGCTGAGGGACCGGTCACGGTCAGGTTCACCGTGGCGGTCGCGGTCGCGGCTCCATCGCTCACGGTGTAGGTGAACGAGTCGCTGCCGACGTAGCCGGAGTCCGAGGTGTACGAGACGTTCGCCCCGGCGGCACCAACGGTCGCGACGCCGTGCGCAGGGCTGGTGACTTCGGTCACGGTCAGCACGTCCTCGTCGGAGTCCGTGTCGTTCAGCAGGACGGGAACGGTCACCGGCTGCCCGGACGCGACTGTCGCGGCGTCATCGACTGCCTGTGGAGCAGCGTTCCCAGGAGCCGCCGTGGTCGCCTCTGCGGTGCCGTCTGCCGTGCCGCCGGATGGCGCATCGACGGCGCGGGCCGGCGAGGCGAGCGTGGCAGCGAGCGCACACGCCAGCACCGTGCTGGTCAGCCAGGTTGTCGGACGCACGCGAGGGTCTCCGCCGGTCGCCACGCCGGGCGCTGATGCGCCCAGTCGAGTCCTGTATCGGTCCCAGCAGAGGCCAGCACGAGCAAATCCAGCAATATGTCCGGGTAATTGATGATATGCCAAGGACGACCACTCCCCCTTGCGCGTACGGCAAACGACTGTGATCCCACAACAGGACCGGTCGCGGGTTTCCGCGCGGGTACGGTGAGTTGATGGACGAAATGAAGGCGCTGCGCGTCGTGGACAAGCTCCGGGCACGCGGCATCGATGCCCACACCGAAAAGGCCGGCGTCTATCAGTTCGGCGTCCGCGTGCGGGTGCCCGGCGGACGCCAGGCGATCTGGGACAGCGACGGCGCCGCCGGTTTGGAGGCTCAGGTCATGCGCGACGGCGAGCTCGTCGGCTTCGTCGCGGTCATCCCGGGGTCCGAGGACTACGACGACGACCAGGTCGTCGATGCGATCGCGAGCACCGACTATGACAAGCCCATCACGACGCCCAAGCGGACCGTCCCGCCTCCGGCCGCGCCCCTCCCCCGAGAAGGCGGCGTCTTCCGCCGCTTCCTCGGCGGCTTCCGCGAGGGCTGACCGACGCGGCGCACGCGGTACGGCCGACGCCGCGCGACCGCTGGGTCAGGCCGCGTCGGCTGTCTCGATGAGGGTGCGCAGCTGACGGAGCCCGTAGTGGACGCGCGTACGCACCGTTCCGGCGGGGACGCCGAGCTCGGCGGCCACCTCACCGGGCGGGCGGTCTCGCAGGATTGTCTCCACGATCGCCCGACGGTGATCGGCGCCGATGCCGGTCAGGGCGTCGTGGAGCTGTGTGCGCAGGACGAAGAGGTCCGGATGGCTGATGCCGGCAGCGGGAACCTCCGCGGGCGCCATGCCGGCGAGCACGACCGGCCGGCGGCCGCGCGCCCTCGCCAGGTCGATGGCCACGTTGCGGGTGATGGCCAGCAGCCAGTTCAGCAAGGGTCCGGCGGCAGGGTCGAATGACTCACAGGACCGCCAGGCACGCACCAACGCCTCCTGCACGGCTTCCTCGGCCAGGTCCGGGTCCACGACGATCAACCGGGCCCGTCCGAGCAGTCGTGCGCGGTAGACACGATTGGCAGCCTCGAGACCGGCTGCAGTGCACAGGCCGGCACAGGCTTCTCGCGTCATGCATGAAGCGTGCCGCCGCCGGCCTGCCGGTCTCATCGGCAGACGCTGCCCAATCGGAGGAGAAGGCTGCCTAGTTTGGTCAGCCCGGTGGCACGATGCTCGCGTGGGGACGATCCTGCTCGAACGTCAGGCGGAACTGGCCGCCCTCGAGGCGGCTCTCGGCCAGGCTGCGCGGGGGCAGGGGTCCACCGCACTCGTGCTCGGCGAGGCCGGCATCGGAAAGTCCAGCCTCGTGAGGGCGTTCCTCGCAGCGATCGGTGGCGACGTGCAGGTGCTCTCCGGCGCCGGCGAGGACCTGCTGACCCCACGCGCCCTCGGGCCGGTCCGCGACGCCGCCAGGGCCAGCCGTGGGCCGCTCGCCGACGCCTTGAGCGCATCGGCCGACCCCGACCTCGTTTTCGCGGCCATCTGCGATGAGCTCGCCGTCGCCCCGATACCCACGGTGTTCGTGGTGGAAGACGCGCACTGGGCGGACGGGGCCACCCTCGACGTGCTGCGCTACGTCGGACGCCGGATCCGCGACCTACCTGGCCTGCTGCTGCTCACCTATCGCGATGACGACCTCGCCCCCGACCATCCATTGCGCGGGGTCCTCGGCGGCTTCGGCGGGTCGGCCCTCCGGCTGCCGCTCGCGCCCTTGACCACGAAGGCCATCAACGAGCTCGCTGCGTCTACCGCGATCGACGCTGTGGAGCTCGTCCGGCTCACCGGGGGCAACCCGTTCTTCGTCACCGAGGCGATGGCGTCACCGGACGGCGGCGTTCCTCCGACCGTCGTCGACGCGGTGCTGGCCCGGGTGCACCGGTTGAGTGAGCCCGCACAGCGGGCCATCGAACGGCTGGCAGTCGTGCCCTCTGGTCTCGAGTTCGGGCTGCTGCGGGCACTCGTCGACGACCTCGCCCCAGTCGCCGAGGCCGAGCGCGCAGGCGTGGTCACCGAACGCGACGGGCTGGTGTCCTTCCGGCACGAGCTGGCGCGCCGTGCCGTCGTGGAGTCAATGCCGGCGACCGTGCGGCTGGAGCTCAACGCAACGGTCGTGCGCGTGCTGATCGGCCGTGCCGACTGCGACCCCTTCCGGGTGCTGCATCACGCGGTCGAGTGCGGCGATGACGACGTGGTCGTCACGTACGGCACGATCGCCGGAAGGGAAGCCTCTCGCGTCGGTGCCCATCGCCAAGCCGCGTCCTGCTACGCACAGGTGCTCGCGCGCGGACATCTGCTCCCACTCGCGGAACGTGCCGCTCTTGGTGAGCCCTACGCGTGGGCACTGAGCAACAGCAACCAGCTGAACGCCGCAGCCGACGCCGCCGCCGAAGCGGCCGCACAATGGCAGCAGGTCGGCGACGAAGCCCGGCTCGTGCACGCCCTCGTCACGCTGTCCCGTCAGCAGTGGCTGACGGAACGCTCCGAGGAAGCGCTCGACTCGGCGCGGCGAGCCCTGCGCATCGCGGAAGTGGGCCCTGACACCGAAGAGAACGCCTTGGCACAGTTGAACGTTGGCGCTCTGCTCGTGCTCGTCGACCAGGAAGTCGAGGGTCTCCCGTTGGTCGAGCGAGACATTCAAGAGCGCCGCGCGACTTGAGCTTCCCTACCTGGCTGCCCTTGCCCACAACTACCGTGGCTCCGCCAGGTTGCAGCTCGGGGACCCTGACGGTGAAACGGACCTGCTGCAGAGCATCACGATTGCCACGGAGATCGCCAGTCACGAGTTCGTCATGCGGGCGTTCTACAACCTCGTCGAAGGACTGTGGCGGCTCGGGAGCTATGCCAGGGCCACGGCCTACATCGACCAAGCCGAGGTCTATGCACGAGACCGGGACTTCCCGGTGCATCGCTACATGTTCGACGCCCGCCGCTGCAGGGTGCTCATGAGCAGAGGAGAGTGGGCAGAGGCCGAGGCCGGGCTCCGCACACTGCTGGAAGGTCAAAGCGATCCCGGGATGATCGGCCGGGAGACGGTGCCGATTCTCGCGCGCCTGCTGATCCGTCAGGGGCGCAGCGAGGGCGCAGACCTCATAGCCGACGCAGACCGGCACGCCCAGCGAGCCGACGTGCTCGAGTGGCTCGTGCCCACCGGCTTGGCGCAGATCGAACGTGCGTGGCTCAACGGCGTCCCTGAGCAGGCCGGGCGATATCCGCGGCTGCTGCTCGAGCGGACCAACCGCGGCGGCTGCTCCGCACAGCGCGCTGAACTCCTTCGCTACCTGCGCCGGCTGGGACATCCGGCCGAGCCCTTCCCGGGTTGTCCCGAGGAGTACGCCGCAGGGTTGCGCGGTGACTGGCGGGCTGCGGCGCAGGCCTGGGAGGAGATCGGGGATCCCTACGAGCGCGCGCTGGAGCTCGCCGAGTCGGGTGAGCCCGGGCCGACGCTGGAGGCTTTCGCGTTGCTCGACCGTCTCGGTGCCCACCCGGCGGCTGCGCTCGTCCGGCAGCGACTGCGCGCGCTCGGCATCAACCGACTCCCGCGCCGCCCCCAGGCCAGCACGCTGGCGAATCCGGTGGGGCTCACCGCCCGGCAGGTGGAGATCCTGCGACTGCTCGCGAGCGGCCTGTCCAACGCCGAGATAGCCAAGCGACTGGTCCTCTCGACGCGGACGGTGGATCACCACGTGTCCGCCGTACTGCAGAAACTCGGTGTACGGACGCGACGCGAGGCCGCCGCCCGGCTCGCAACACTCGACGTCTAGCGCTGCGCGTACCTTCGCCTTCGCCCTGCGCCTTCGCCTCGAGCAATTTCCTCCCCGCCGGTGAACAAACCGGGCCGCTCTGTCGTGTTCTCCAACGACACCGGCTCGTGCCTGGGGGACGCCTGCATCCGATGCGCCCCCGCGGCGCGCGGAGAGGACGACGGCGATGGCAGTTCAATACCCCGATGCGCGCGCACCCGGGGACATCGCCACGCCGACCGTCCGTGACGCGGACCGCGGCGACTGGGCCGAGGTCCGCGAGATCGTGGAGGCCGCGTACCGCCCCTTCGCCGCACACCTCCCGCCGCTTGTCTTTGCGCGCTATCTCGACGACCTGCTCGCCCTCGACGAGCACGCTCGCCGTGGGCAGCTGCTGGTCGCGGAGGTCGACGGGCGGATCTGTGGTTCCGCCGCGTTCTATCCCAACACCTACAACCAGGACATGGGCTGGCCGCGGGGTTGGGCCGGCGGCCGGGGCATGGCCGTCCACCCCGACGCGCGACATCTCGGTGCGGCTCGCGCGCTGCTGGACGAATGTGAGCGCCGCGCCCGCGTGCACGGTGCCCGGGTCTTCGCGTTCCACACGGCCACCTTCATGACCGGAGCCATCGCGCTGTACGAGCGGCTGGGCTATTGCCGAGCCCCGCATTTCGACATCGACATGACCGCTCACTACGGCCTGACGAGCTCGCGACCGGTCATGGCGATCGCCTACCGTCGCAACCTGCGCGAGGGCGGCCGCTGTCAGTCAGAACGGGTGGGCATGCGCGATCCACTGGTGCCTCGACGACGGTGAATCGCGCATGCCTGTCGGCGCCGCGGTTCGGGACGCAGGATCAGTAGCCCGTCCCGTAGCGCCCGCTTGAGCCCTTCGTTGTCGTCGCGGAGGACTTGTCCTTGGTGATCCACTGACCCGACGGGGACACGACCCACCACAGGCCGCCTTCGATATTCAGGCCCTGTCCCGTCGTGGCGCCCGGCTTGGAGTCGCCGACGTAGGTGTACATCGGCCAACCGTCGACGGTCAGCTGCGCGGTGCCGTCCTGGCGGTGGAGCACCCCGAACGTGGCAGTCACACCAGCCGGTGCGGTCGGTGCCTTCGCGCCGGCCGGCACTGCTGGCCAGTACTGCAGACACGAGCCGCTGCAGTTGGATTTTCCCTTGGAGTCCGCGGCAAACGCGTACATCGTGCGGCCCTGGGAGTCGACCAGGATCTTCCCTGGGGCCGTCGTCGCGGTGCTGACCGCTGTTGACTTCACTGCGCCTGCCGCGCCCGATGCTGGTGCGGCCGCGCCGCTGCTGCCACCACACGCCGCAGTGAGCAGCACAAGGCCGACTGCGCCGGCGAACAGTGACAAGCGGGACGCGTTTCGATGGGATTGGTTAGTCATGGTGACCTCGCGATGTTGGGTGCGTACACCCCTCTTCACGTGAAGAAAGCCCTTACGGTTCAACGTTTTCGACCAGCAGCAACAACTTCTGTGGGCTAGCCGGGGACGGGAACCCTGACCAACGTGGCACCGTCGTTGGTGACGATGAGGAACCGCGTGATCTCGTCGGGCCGGAAGCTGGTGTGCCCCGTGATGGTGGCGGTGCCGTGGTAGGTCGCCTCCCATGCGGCGGCCACATCCTGGCGGCCACGCGCGTCGACGGCGACGAGCTTGCAGTGTTCTTCCGGGGCGACCCCGGTCAGGCTCAGGGCCAGCTGCGAGCCGGTTTCATCGGGCATGAGTCGTACGGCGGCGCTCACCGCCGTCCGTGGGTCGGTGGCCGACACGACGGTGACTCTGTTGTCCTGGCGACCACTGAACAGGCCACCTGACAGACCCGCCGCGAGCAGAACGCCCACGAGCGCTGCAGCCGCCGCGAGCCCCGCAACCCGCCGTCGCCGCCGCCGCGTTCGCTCCTCGCGTGCGGCGCCCACCAGACGCTGCCGCAACTCGGCGGGCCGCAGCGGCATCGACTCCGGCACCGAGGGCGGCGGCACCGGACCCGTGGGACCATGCTCGATCGGGTCGAGACGGTGCAACAGACCGGGCAGAGGCGCCAGCTCGGCCAAGATTGCGTTGCAGCGCGGGCAGCCCGAGAGGTGGTTCTCGACGGCTGGCCGCTCGGCCGGCTCGAGCGCACCGAGGACCAGGACGCCGAGTGACAGCTCCATCTCTCGGCACTCTCGCGAGGGTCGACTGATCATGAGATCACTCCCCGCTCGACGAGTGCGCCGCGCAAGGCCCGCAGCGCATAGAAGGTGCGCGACTTGACGGTGCCCGGCGGGACCCCGAGGGCGGCGGACGCGTCGGCGACGGAGCCGCCGCGATAGAACGTCTCGACGAGCACCTCCCGGTGCGCCGGGGTCAGCGACTCGAGTGCCTCCGCGATGATCCATGCCTCCAGGGCGCGGTCGATGGCGTCCTCGCCCGGCTCCGGGACGCGGTCAGCGAGCTCGATGCCCACCTCACGCGGACGGGACTGCCTCGCGCGGTAGTCGTCAAATGCCACGTTGCGGGCGACGGTCCGCAGCCAGGCGCGCGGTGAACCACGGTTGGGTTGCAATGCCTCCGGATGCCGCCAGGCTCGCAGCAGCGTCTCCTGGACGACGTCCTCTGCACGCTGACGATCTCCGGAGGTGAGCTGCAACGCATAGGCGAGTAATGGGCCGCCGTGCTGGTCGAAGAGCTCGCCCATGCGCTCCTCGTCGCGCCGGTCACTTGGACCGGTGCGCCCGTTTCGGAGAGCCATCACCTACGAGGAACGTGCGCGGCGCCGAATCGGTTCACCCGGCTCGGTTCACCCGGCTCGGTTCGGTCTACGGCTCGGTTCATACCCGGCTACGGCCGGTTCGTACGGGCGATTCATCCGGTCGGTTCGCCGGGCCGGGAATGCCAGGGATCACGCGACGGAGAAGCGGATGGTTCCTTTGTCCTGCTGCTTGACCTCGTACATGAGCTGGTCGGCCCCGGCGACCATCGCCTCGATCGACTCTGGTGGCGACGTGAAGGTGACCGCGCCCACGCTGTAGCCGACGTCCCAACCGTGCCCGATCGCGGCCTCGACGAGGTTCCGGTGCACCCGGCCGAGTGCGACCTGTGCCTGCTCGGCGTCGGTCTCCGGGAGGAGCACCATGAACTCGTCGCCGCCGACCCGCGCCACGGTGTCCACTGCGCGCGTTGCCAACGCGAGAACGTGGCCGGTCCCCACGAGGACCGCATCGCCGGCGGCATGGCCGAGGAGGTCGTTGACCGTCTTGAACTGGTCGATGTCGATGTACGCGAGCGTGAGGGGTCGTCCCGTGCGGGCGGACCCGCGAAGTTCCGCTTCGGCGGCGTCGTAGAACGCCCGGGAGTTCTGCAGGCCGGTCAAGTGATCCCGTCGGGCCAGCTGCCGCTCGTGGAGAGCACTGCCCAGCAACGCGTCGACCAGTGCGACCACCAGGACGATGACGATGAAGCGCATCATCACGTTCCAGAGCGGTATGCCAATCGAGGAGTACGGCGTGATTCTGGTCGCGAGGTCCGCGACGAACCAGGTTCCGGAGGCCGTCGTGGCGACGATGAGACCGAACCGGCGGCCTTTGGTAGTCGCGATGAGTGGCGGCAGGATGTAGAAGATCGACAAGGAAACGTCATGGGTCGTCCGGGAGTCCGCCAGACCAACCGCCGCAACCATGAACAGGCAGGCGAGCAGGATTGTCAGAGGCCGCACGTCGGCCAGGCGCAGCAGCCCGGCGGTTATCCGAGATGGTGCCCCCGGAGCCGTCGTGGCCGGCGGCGCGACGGACCGGCCGCCGAACACGATGGCGGCCTGCGCCGACCCGACTCGGTCATGGCGAACCCTCGGCACGGTCATGGCACAACCGTCGACGCGTTTGTGACCCGGCTTGAACGAACGTGCCACCCCGGCTTGAACGAACGCGGGAGCATCGGCTGGAATAGCCGTTAGGCGATGTGCGTGCGATGCCATTTTCACCCGGTATCGTGTGATTTCTGACGATGACTGGAGCTGTGATGGTGACGCGGACCTTCCCGAAGGACTTTGTGTGGGGTTCGGCGACGGCGTCCTACCAGATCGAGGGCGCCGTGCACGAGGACGGCCGGGGCCCGTCGATCTGGGACACGTACAGCCACACCCCGGGCCGGACGCTGAACGGCGACACCGGGGACGTCGCGGTGGACCACTATCACCGGTGGCAGGAGGACCTCGGCCACATCAAGGCGCTGGGCCTGGATGCCTACCGGTTCTCGATCGCCTGGCCGCGGGTGCAGCCGGGCGGGACTGGCGCGTTCAACCAGGCCGGGATCGACTTCTACTCGCGGCTGGTCGACGGGCTGCTGGAGAGCGGCATCCGGCCCGTCGCCACGCTCTATCACTGGGACCTGCCCCAGGAGCTCGAAGACGCCGGGGGCTGGCCGGTGCGCGAGACCGCGCAGCGGTTCGAGGACTACACCGCCGGGATCGTGGCGGCGCTCGGTGACCGGGTCCACACGTGGACGACTCTGAACGAACCGTGGTGTGCGGCCTATCTGGGCTATGCCTCGGGAGTGCACGCCCCTGGGCGCACCGAGCCGGCCGGGGCCTTGGCCGCGGTGCATCACCTGAATCTCGCGCACGGCCTGGCCGGCCGCGTCGTGCGCGATCTCGCGCCAGCCGCCGAGCTGTCGGTGACGCTGAACCTCCACGTGATCAGGCCGGCCTCGGACAGCGACGCAGACCGGGATGCGGTCAGGCGGATCGACGCGGTGGCCAACCGCGTGTTCCTCGGGCCGATGCTCGAGGGCGCCTATCCGGACGACGTTCGCGCCGATACGGCCGAGATCACGGACTGGTCGTTCGTGCTGGACGGCGACGAGAAGGCGATCGCGGTGCCGCTCGACGTGCTCGGCGTCAACTACTACTCCACCACGCTCGTCCGCGCCTGGGACGGCGTGTCGCCGCGGGCGGATGCCGATGGGCACAAGCCGTCCGAGGTCTCGGCTTGGGTCGGTTCGCCCGACGTCGAGTTCGTCCAGCAGCCAGGTCCGTACACCACCATGGGTTGGAACATCGACCCGTCGGGCCTGAGCGAGCTGCTGCTGCGACTGCACGGCGAATACCCGAGCCAGCCGATGATGATCACCGAGAACGGCGCGGCCTTCGACGACGTCGTCGCGGCGGACGGCGCGATCCACGACGACAACCGGATCGACTACCTGCACCGGCACATCGACGCCGTCGGCGAGGCAATGGACGCCGGGGCGGATGTCCGCGGCTACTTCGTCTGGTCTCTGCTCGACAACTTCGAGTGGGGCTGGGGCTATGACCGGCGGTTCGGGATCATCCGCGTCGACTACGACACCCTCACACGCACCTGGAAAGACAGCGCCCACTGGTACAAGAACCTCGTGGCCTCGAACGCTCTGCCTACCTGACCGACCCTTGATCGAACCGCAGGTCAGCGCCACGCCGACTTATCGGCTGCGACAAGCGACGGCTCAGCGCCGCCGGAAGAGCACCTCGCCTGCCTGCGGCATCACCAATGCCGCCGGATCGGCCACTAAGGCAGCGAGGTCCGCGATCGCCGGTCGCGGTAGTCGAGGTTCACCGCGAGCACTACGTCCTCCCGGATCCCGGTCGCCAGGGTGACCGTCATCGCTTTCCCAGTCCTCGTCCTACGGCTCGTTTCACGACGGCTGAAGTAAGTAAGCGTTGAGCAAAACCCCCGCCCGGAAAGTGCACGAGCGAGTCCAGAGCACAGGCGGCGGACGAGTCGGCCTATAAGCCGGCTACAGATGACGGCGTTTCGCTGACCTGCGGCGATACCAAGCCAACGCAATGCGCCGCACCTACCCCCGCGACAGGTGCGGCGCATTGCATGACGGGCGCTCGCCCGGCGCACCACCTGTCACGTGACAGGGACCTTGTCACGGCAGGGGGACGGGATCTCGAATCGGCTGGACGATGCCACCGGACACGCCGACCCGCGCCGGGCGCGCGTCGTGACTCGGACGCTAGACCTGTATATAGCGGATGGGAAGGTAAAAATCGGACAGTGCCTGGTCCGTCACTCGCTGGCGTTTATTGCGGCGAAAAGGGTAGCCAGCTCGACGAGCTTCGCGTCCTCGGCGACGCTGCGACAGTCCGCGACGAAGTAGGTGCCCTTCCTGACCCGAAGCATCGGCGTCGGCGGCAGGCACGAGGACCTGCTCGACGACGATGCCGTCCGGGCCGACCATAACCACGCGCGGCGGACGTACGGCGGGTTAGAGGTCCGGAAGTAGCGTCAACCGAGGGACAGGGGCGAGCAGATTGTTCCGGCCAAAGTCGATCGCTACGCGGCGCTCGTGTTCAGCATGGGTTGGTTCCCATCCAGTTGCGCTGCGCTGCTCATGGTCCTGGAGTTCGACTGAGCTCACCCAGCGAATCTGCTCAAGGTCGCAGACGCGATGGTGCTCCAGCCCGCGCACCAAGTAGTACAGCGACACCTGCCATCGCCCGTGGCGCTTCCATTGGTCCTCGACGTGCGCGTCCATCCAGATCCCAGGCTGATGCTCCACGGAAACGTACGTCACGGAAGGGCCTTCCTCGAGCGACGTGACCGCGGCCGCTGCTGGACTCCGGATCCTCGGCTACTACCCGATGGGAACGCTGGGCAACCCCCATGCGCTGCGATCTCCCAATCACCCGCGCCATCTTCGGAGGATGCCCCCGATCTGCTGCCTGACAGGTGGTCGAAGTGGGCGCACACTCGGGGGGACTCGCGCTTTCATGGTCGCCCGGGTAGCGCTGCTCGGAAGACCGCGAGCCGGCCTGCGCCGCCGCCACCCCCCGCGGCGGCGCGGGTCTGCGCCCGTCAGCGCCTCGACACAGCAACGCCCCCCGGTGAGGCCGGGGGGCGCTGCTGTGTTGGGCCGCGCCTGCGGTGGGGCCGGAGACGCAAGGGAAACTTTGGCCCAAGCCTTACGCGCGGCGGACAACGCACCTATCCCCCCACCCCTCGGTCTCCTCCAAAGGGCTTGAGCGGTCCGGTATCCGCCGCGCTAGCCATCGACACTGCTCGCCCGCGGTTAGTGATCGCCATAGTCAATTCGGGCCAGCCCGTCTGCAGGCGTGGGCTCCGGTCTGGCCTTGATTGGATGAAGTTCCGGCAAAGTTGACCGCTGTTGGGAACCTTCCCATGTCTCCATTGGCGTCACGCCAGAAGCCCGGGGTCCAAGGCGTGCGTCACGATCCGCTGGCTGCATGCAACGACAAGGAGACCCCTACGTGTCCCACTACTCGCACTCTGCGCACTCCCAACAAGGGCTCGTACCGTCGGTGCCCGTCCAACAGCTGGTGCAGTTCGCCATTCTCCTGCAGCTCGCCAAGCACTGCGCCCCAACCTTGCCAACGACGTCCGCGCTCTGCCCGGGCACCGACCGACGAGACCTCGAAACAGCCCTTGGACATCTCCTGGACGCACGATCCATCGAAGGCCCCACCTGGCGCCTCACCTCACTCGTCGCTCTAGCCGAGGCCGGCCAATTCACGCTGACCGCACTGGGGCAGCAACGCCTCGACGAAGACGACGTGTAAAGCAAACAGCTCGAGCTTCGGCCAGGGAAGGGCGTTGTTGCTGTCCGCTACCGTCCCGCCTGTGCCTTCATGGTGGAGCGAAATCGATTGGGGCGACGCGCCGACGTGGGTCGGCGTGACCGCGGCGGTTGTCGCTGGCCTTTTCGCGTTCGGCGCATACAAGGTCGAACGGGACCGAGAAGCGCGAGTCCAGTCCGATCGTCGCGCCGACCAGGCGAGCGCGCTCATCCGCTCCGGCCTGCACCCGAAGGAGATCCAGGTCCGACTCGGGCACACGACGATCTCCGAGACGATGGAAACGTGTGGGCACCTGTTCCCGGACTCCGAGGAGTCGGGCCGTGGGGCGCTCGATGGCTTGCTCCGCGGGGCTGGCGTGCCCCAGGCGTGCCCGACGAGGCAACGTCGTGACGTTTCTGCAGGTCTCGGCACAGGCGGCGGACGAGTCGGCCTGTAAGCCGGGTTCTGTCAGTCGGCGCACGACCGAAGTCGTACACCGACCGGGCGACCATCCATCTCGGGTTGCCGTTGCCGACAACCTCTTGCGGCCTACCCGGGAGCTCGGGCGAGCAGCCCTCGTACGCTCCCTGTCTGACCTTGCTCCGGGTGGGGTTTACCAAGCCGCCCAGGTCACCCTGGGCGCTGGTGGTCTCTTACACCACCGTTTCACCCTTGCCGCCGGTTGCCCGGTGGCGGTCTCTTCTCTGTGGCACTTTCCCGCGGGTCACCCCGGGTGGGCGTTGCCCACCACCCTGCTCTGTGGAGCCCGGACTTTCCTCGGCGAGCGACCCAAGGGTCCCTCGACGCGGCCGCCCGGCCGGCTCGTCCGCCGTGTCCTCAGGGTAGCGGTCCTCAGGCGAGCGTGAACCGCACCGACCTCGACTCGACATCCGCCTGCAGGAGACGCACCCGGACTGCCTCGCCGAGCGGCAGGTTGCCCTCACAGCTGGCCCGGACCGCGGGCTCGGCCAGCTGCACGGTCCCGCCGCCGTTCTTGCCGACGTCGATGACCGCTGCATCGAAGATGTGGCCGACCGAGCCCGCGAGGACCGCGGCCTCCATCAGCGCGACGCATTCCCGCTCGAGCTCCCCGGCACGCCGGTCGCTGTCAGACATCCGGGCCGGCAGCCCGGGCAACGCGGAGCGGACCCACCCGGGCACTTCCACGCCCGCGCACACCGAGACGCACACCTCGCCGACGTACCGATCAACGAGCCGACGCAGCGGCGCCGTCGCGTGTGCATATGGCGCGGCCACCGCGGCGTGGGTTGCTCGCTCTGGCACGCCACCGTCGAACGCGGTGTAACCCGCGCCGCGGAGCAGCGTCGTCGCGTCCTCGAGCAGCGCGGCATGGCGCGGGTTCGACGGGTTGAGCCCGCGGATCATCTCGGCGTACGACTGCTGTTCGGGCCAGTCGACGTCGAGCACCCGCGCGGCCCGGCGCAGCTTGTGGATCTCCTCGATCGGCGAGGTGGGCAGGGTGCGCAACACCCCGATCTCCGCGTGCAGCATCAGGGTGGCCGCTGCCATGCCGGTGAGCAACGAGATCTGCTCGTTCCACGATTCGACCGGCAGCGGCACGCGATAGCCGAGCCGGAAGAGCCCAGCATCCTCGATGATCTCCTGCTCGGGGATCGGCAGGCTGATGCCGCCCCGCTCGACCTCCTGCTTCTTGCGCAGCTCCCCCACCTCGGCGAGCAGCCGAAGGCGTTCGTCCGACGTGCCGCCGTCGATCGCGGCCTGGGCACCGACGTAGTCCAGCCGGTCCGCCGAGCGAACCACGGCACGGCGTACGTCGACCGCGCGTTCCTCGCCGTTGTCGTCGAGATCGATGGTCCACAGCAATGCCCGTCGCAGCTCTCCCGGGAGCAGCGAGGCCGCGCCCTCCGACAGCGACGGCGGATGGAGCGGCGTGCGGGTGTCCGGGCTGTAGAGCGTCTCGCCGCGCAGCCGTGCCTCCGTGTCGATGGCGCCGCCAGGGGCGACGAACGACGCGACGTCGGCAATGGCGTAGCGGACTCGGTAGCCGCCGTTGCGACGTTCCAGATGCATGGCCTGGTCGAGGTCCATCGAGCCCGGCGGGTCGATGGTGAGGAACGGCAGGTCGGTGAGGTCGTCCGGGCGAAACGTCAAAGACTGAGCAGCGGACCGGGCTTCGGCTTCGACCGCATGGGGAAAGCTCTCGGGCAGCCGAAGCTCGGCCCGGATCTTGGCGAACCCGGCGAGTAGCTGGGCACCGTCGGCGGACCGCAGTCGCAGATGTCGGCGAGGCACCTGGAGAGCCTACGCAAGATCGCCCGTAGGGTTCGCCGTACCAGCACAGGAGAGGACCCCGAGAGACGACGTGTGGCGCTTTCCAACGCTCGCCGCCGTTGTCGTCGTGGCCACCGGACTACTCCCGTGGGACGAGACCGCCGAAGTGACCAGGCGAATGGCGCCGATCCTGCTGTTCCTCGTCGCCATCACGCGTGCTCGCGGAGCTGGCCGAGGTCGCGATGGTGTTCGACATCGCGGCCCGAGAAGCCGCTCACCTGGCGCGGGGGCGCACGCCCGTACTCTTCCTGCTTGTTGCAGGGCTTGCGACGGTCACCACCATCCTGCTCGGGCTCGATACGACCGCTGTGTTGCTCACGCCGGTCGTGCTCTCCCTGGCTGCCCAGCTGAACCTGTCGCCGTTGCCGTTCGCCATGGTCACAGTCTGGTTGGCGAACACGGCCAGCCTGCTGCTGCCGGTGTCGAACCTCACGAACCTGCTTGCGATGCGCCGCCTGCACCTGACCCCGCACGAGTTCTTCACGCACATGTGGCTGCCCACGATCGTCTCCGTTGTGCTCACCGTCGTGGTGCTTGGGCTGCGCTATCACCGCGACCTCCGGGGCACCTACGAGGTGCCCCACCATCCCGGAATCGCCGACCGGCCGCTGTTCGTGTTGACCACGCTGGCTTGTCTCGGGCTGGTGCCGGCCATCTTGCTCGGTGGCGACCCGACCGTGGTCGTCACGGTGGCGGCCGCCGCCCTCGTCGTCGTTTTCGCAGTACGACGACGCGCCGCTCTCCGCCTCGGTCTGGTGCCGTGGCAACTCACGCTTTTCGTGCTCGGGCTGGCGTTGGTCGTCGCCGCGGTGTTGCGGCACGGAGGTGACCGCGTCATTGCGTCGATCACCGGTACGGGTGACGGGCTGGATGCATTGCTGCACATCGCGGGCGTCGGTGCGGTCCTGAGCAACCTGATCAACAACCTTCCGGCCTATCTCGTGGTCGAGCCCGATGCCGCAGAAGGCGGACCGTCGCGCTTGCTGGCGTTGCTCGTCGGTACGAACACCGGGCCGCTCGTGCTGCTTTGGGGGTCGCTGGCGACATTGCTGTGGCGCGAGCGTTGCAAGGCGCGCGACGTCGAGGTGTCGGCTTGGCACTTCGCGTCGATGGGGTTGATCGGCGTGCCCATCGTCTTGGTCGCGACGACTGCGGCGTTGTCGCTGTCGTAGGGACAGGGCCCCGCCAGCGCATCGGCCACTCAGTCAGCCGCGATCACTTACGGTCGGCAGCCGCCAGTCAGTCATGCCTTGGCGGCCGCGGCTCGGCCATGGCTTGGCGGCCGCGTCTCGGCCATGGCTTGGCGGTCTCGGCATGGTTTGTTGTGTGGGGTGGTTTGTTGTGTGGGGGTGGTCGGTTGTGGCCGGGTGGGTAGGGTTCGGGTCCGATGGTTTTGCCGTCGCGGTGGCGGAACAGGTAGCGCCCGTCGGGTAGTCGGATCAGGGTCCAGCCGCCTTCGTGGCACATCGGGTGGTGCCCGGCACAGGGCAGCGCCCCGTTGCTGATCCGGGTCGGCCCGCCCAGGGCCCAGTCGAGCAGGTGATGGGCGTCGGCCCAGGCGATCGGGCGGTCGCAGAACGGCACCGCGCAGCGGTCCCCGTCGCGGGCGATCATCGCCTTGCGCTGCGCCCAGCTGAAGAACCGCTGCTCACGGCCCACGATGGTGGCCTGGCCCTGGTCGTTGATCCCGACGTAGGTGACATCGGCATCACAACCGACCCGGCGCGCGGTCGACCCGGCGATCGGACCCACCCAGCTCAACGTGCCCCCCGGCCCCGCCCCATACCCCTGCCCCGCGACCGCACCCAACGACATCCCAGTACCGGTCGCGTCGTTGCCGGTCGTCGCGATACCAGCCGCGCCGTTGCCGGTCGTCGCATCGCCAGCCGCGCCGTTGCCAGCTACTCCGTTGCCGACCGGTGGGCGCTCGGCCAGCCCGACACCCCAGTCCAACACCGCGCCACCGACACCGACAGCGTCGGCTTGACCGGCGCAGTCACGGTCGCTGTCGTGATCGTCGCTGTCGTGATCGTCGCTGTCGTGCGTCGCGCGCTGTCGTGATCGGCGCATGTCGCTGTCGCGGTGCAGCGGTCGCCATCGCGCCCGGCGTCGGTGCCGCTGACGCCAGCGCCGTCGCTGTCGCTGGTCGTGACATTGTCGCTGTCGCTGGTCGTGTCGCTGGTCGTGTCGTTGTCGGGATGGGTGTGTCCGTTGGTCAGGGTGGTGCGCGTCCAGGGCGACGATCAGGTGGGCGTGTCCGCCGCCGGTCATCGGTGCGTGCGGGGAACCCAGGTACTTCCGGCAGATATCGGCCAGCGCGTCCATCCGCTGCTGCGCGGCGGTGCGGGTGTCCCCCGTCACGGGTGGGTTCGCCGCGTCGATCGCGGTCATCAACACCGCCCCGGTCACCTCATCGGCCAGCCCCTTGATATGCACCGCACCATCGGGCAGCGGGGACAAGGTGATCCCGCGCCGGGCATAGCGGGCCAGCGCGGCGGCATCGGCCGCGTCGGGATCCAGGGCATGCCGAAACCGGGTCATCAACGCGGCCACCGCCCGCGGATCCGCCTCACCCGCCACCGCCAACGCCTCGGCCTCGATCAGTGCGGCGGCCCCGGCCGGGGCGTCCGCGACCGCGGCGGTGATCGCCTTGACATGCCCCAGATCAATCACGCCCGTCGGCCAGGGCCTGCTGCGGTGCCGGGCAGCTCCCCCGACCCCAGGGTGCGCGGCGGTGCGCACCACACCGGCGGCCTCGCCGGGGGTCATCCGGGTATGCATCCGCGCCCACGCCCCCGCCGAGAGCGCACCATCAGCCACGTAGGACCCGCGGATGTCGACCTCACGGACCGCGGTCAGGGCCACGTAGTCCAACCGGGCCTGCAGACCGCGCACCTGCCCCAACAACCCGGACAGCTCGTCATGCCCCTCACCGCGCAGCGCCCCGTCCTGCACCGCGTCGACCAGGGCGGTCACCGCCGCGGTGACCGCACCCAGCCGGGTAGTCACCGAACCCACCACCATGTTCGAACGCATGTTCGATTCTACCGTGCCGGTCAGACACCACACGAGCACTGAACCCCGACTGTGGACAACCATTACCTCCATCCACAACCAGGCCAGCCTCCCTGCCTCCGCCGCGCCGCTCGTACCCCCGAAACGCCGACCCAACACCGCAACCCCGCCCGGCGCAGTGAGCACGACGCGGCTCCGCCCCACCCCAAGTCCTGCATGATCGACTTCGAAAGACGCCGGCCGACCCCGCACCGACACGCGCCGCGTCGGAACTGCATGATCGACTTGGAAAGGAGGGGGCGCGGCGAGCGACCGCCAGCCCCCGGCCCCAAGTCCAGCATGAGCGACTTCGAAAGATGCCGGCCGACCCCGCACCGACACGCGCCGCGTCGGAACTGCATGATCGACTTGGAAAGGCCGGCGAGCGAGCGACTCGACCTCTGCAGACGACGCAGCGCATGTCGACTTCTAAGGACGGCGCGGTAGCGTCACGAGTCTCATGGCGAGATCGTGGCTCCTACTACGCTCGTCGGCATGGCACCTCTCACCGTCGGATACGCCGCGATGCTGGAGCAGTTCGGTCCGCGTGAGGTGGTGGATCTGACGGCTTTGGCCGAGCAGCACGGGTTCTCCGGGTGCATGGCGGCCGATCATTTCCAGCCGTGGGTGCCGGCCCAAGGCGAGGCGTCGTTCGTCTGGTCGGTGCTGGCAGCGGTGGGTGAGCGAACCACCGGGGATCTCGGGCCTGGTGTGACGTGTCCGTCGTTCCGGTTCCACCCGGCGCTGGTCGCCCAGGCCGCGGCTACCACCGAGGCGATGTACCCGGGACGGCACTGGCTCGGGCTGGGCAGCGGCGAGGCGCTCAACGAGCACGTGGTCGGCGGCTACTGGCCCGAGGTCGGCGAACGCAGCGCGCGACTGTTCGAAGCCGTGGAGCTGATCAAACGGCTCTTCGACGCCTCGATCGCCGGCAAGGACATCAAGCACCGCGGCCCGTACTTCACGATGGAGACCAGCCGGCTCTGGACGATGCCCCCGGTCGCGCCCCCGGTGCTCGTCGCCACCGCCGGCCCGATCAACGCCAAACGCACCGGCCGGCTGGCCGACGGCATCATCACCGTCGGCGCGCCACTGGAGAAGATCGACGGGTTGTTCGCCAAGTTCGCCGAAGGCGCCCGCGAAGCCGGCAAGGACCCCGACACCATGCCCAAGGTGCTGCAACTGCACATGTCCTGGGCCGAGACCGACGAACAGGCACTGGCCAACGCGATCGACCAGTGGCCCAACGGGGGCATGAAGTTCCCCAAGGCCGACATCCGCTCCCCACACGACTTCGCCCAGATGGCCAAACTCGTCCGACCTGAAGACTTCGAAGGGCGGCTGCTCATCTCCGCCGACCCTGACGAGCACCGCGCCTACATCCAGCAGTACGTCGACCTGGGCTTCGACCGCGTGTATCTGCACAACGTCGGTCGCAACCAAGCCGAGTGGATCGAAGTGTTCGGCCGCGACGTGCTGCCGAAGCTCATCCGGTGACAGAGAGGCGAAACCGACGTCCGGACCACCGCATGAACAGCGGCAAGAAGAGGTCGTCGCTGAGTGGCTCAGCTGAACGTCTGGTTGAACGAACGCAGCGACGCAAATCCGTTGCTGTACCACTGGATCTCGGTCATCGACGCGGCGCTGAGCTCCATGCGATAGAGCGACGACGTAGGTGCACCGAGACTCAGCCGCACGAGCGTCTTGATCGGCGTGACGTGGCTGACGAGCAGGACCGTGCCCTCCGGATGACGGGCGAGCACCTTGTCGCGCGCACGCCGCACGCGGCGGCCGACGGCATCGAACGACTCACCGCCGGGCGGGGCCACTGACGGCGACGACAGCCACGCGTCCAGCTCGTCCGGCCAGCGTTCGCGTACCTCGGCGAAGGTGTGACCCTCCCACTCGCCGAACGCGCACTCGCGCAGCTCATCGATCTCGCGGACCGGAAGGCCGAGTGGCACCAGCCACGGTCTCAGCCGTCTCGCGGGTGCGGCGCATCGGCGAGCTGACGACTGCGGTGATCCCGCGATCGGTCAACGCCGCCGCCGCAGCCGCCGCCTGCGCGCGACCGTTCTCCGCGAGCGGCGGGTCCGCGCCACCACTGCCGCTGAACAGCTTGCGGACCGTGTGGGCGGTCTCGCCGTGCCGCAACAGCAGGGTGGTCGTCGGCGTGCCGAGACCGATGTCCCAACCGACGAGCTTTTCGGCAGGAGGCTCGACCTCTGCCTCGTCGACGAACGGCTCGTCCTGGGAATCGACCTGCGGGCGCTGCGTTGCTCGACGACTCCGACCACGTCTGCCCGCGGGCCGCCGCGTCGAGGGCCTCGTTCGCCAGCCGGTCGGCGTGCTTGTTGCGCTCGCGCGGCACCCACGTATAGGTCACCCGGTCGGCGGGCATGATCTCCCGCGCCCGCAACGCGAGCGGCCGCATCGACGGGTGCTTGATCTTCCAGCGGCCGGAAAGCTGCTCGACCACCAGCTTGGAGTCCAGGCGCGCCTCGACCGTCGCGTCCGGGTCGATCTCCTGCGCCGCGGTGAGGCCGGCGATCAGGCCGCGGTACTCCGCGACGTTGTTGGTGTCGATGCCGATGTACTCCGCGCGCTCCGCGAGTACCTGCCCAGTCTCCGCGTCGCGAACGACCGCGCCGTAAGCCGCCGGACCCGGGTTGCCTCGGGATCCGCCATCGGCCTCGACGATGAAACGCGGCACGCCCTAGAGACCGGACTCTGACGTGCGGATCAGGATGCGCCGGCACTCCTCGCAGCGCATCACCTCGTCATCCTCGGCAGTGCGCAGCTGGTTGATCTCCACGGTGTTGAGCTCGAGCCGGCAGCCGGTGCAACGCCGCTGTCGCAGCTCGGCGGCACCTACACCCGCAGACTGCGCGCGGATCTTCTCGTACAGCGTCACCAGGTCTGCGTCCACCGAGCCGGCCTGGGTGTCGCGCTGGGCTCGCAACGCCTCGGTCTCGTTGTCGATCTCGGCCGTCTTCATGGTTCGTGCCGCCGCCAGCTCGGCCATGTTCGCCTCGGCCGCCACCTTCTGCGCGGTGAGCTCGGACTGCAGGCTCTGCGACGACTCCAGCCGCTCCATCACGTCGAGGACGATGTCTTCGAGGTCGCTCTGTCGCTTGGCGAGGGTGTTGATCTCGTGCTGGAGGCCCTCGAGCTCCTTGGGCGAGTTCACCTGACCTGCGTCGAGCCGTTGCTGGTCCCGGGCGGCGCGGGTGCGCACCTGCTCGACGTCGCCCTCGGCCTTGCTCAGCTCGCGCGCGACATCGCTGGCCTCGGTCTCCGCGCCGACGATCTGGTCGCGCAGCGTCGCGACCCTCGTCTCGAGCTCGGCCAGCGCGGCGAGCTCTGGCAAGGTCTCCCGCCGGTGCGCGAGCTGGTCGATGCGAGTGTCCAGAGCCTGCACGTCGAGCAGGCGCTGCTGGTCAGAAGCGGCAGCTTTCAGTGTGGTTCTCCAGGTATCGGCGTGGTCCCGTCGAGATGACAGGACCACGGGTCGGTCACGAGGCGCGAGACGCGAGTCTCAACCGTAGTCCCTCGCAGCGTCAACGCTCGCCGCCACGCGTGCCGCAGCCTGGCCCAGCCAGGGCCATTCGGTGGCCCAGTGGGCGCAGTCGACCAGTGCGGGCGAGCCGTGTGCCAGCGACTCCGAGGCGGGGTGGTGCCGGAGGTCTGCCGTGACGAAGACGTCCGCCCCGGCGCGCCGTACGTCGCCGAAGAGATCGTCCCCCGCTCCCCCGCACACGGCGACCGTCTGGACGAGCGCGTCGAGGTCGCCCGCGACCCGCACGCCCGCCGCCGTACGCGGCAAGGCGGACGCCACCCGCTCGCCGAACGCGCGCAGCGTCTCTGGCTCCGGCAGGCGGCCGACTCGCCCCAGGCCGCGGTCGCCGGGCTCAGGGCGAGTGAGGAGCACGTCGAAGGCCGGCTCCTCATAGGGATGCGCTGCCCGCAGCGCTGCGACGACAGCGGCCACCCGGGCCGGGGGCGCGACCATCTCGAGTCTCGTCTCCCCCACTCGCTCGATGGCGCCGACGTGTCCGACGGCCGGGTTCGCCCCCGGCAGCGGCCGGAACGTGCCCGTGCCGTCGCTGAAGAAGGCTGCCCGTTCGTAGTCACCGAGCCGGCCGGCCCCGGCCGAGGCCATGGCGTCGACGACGGCCTCGACGGCGTCATGCGGTACGAAGACCACTACCTTGTCCAACTCTGCTGCGGCCATCGGTCGCAGGGGGCGGGTGTCCTCGATACCCAGCAGTTCTGCGAGCGCGTCGGAAACCCCTGGACGCGCGACATCGGCGTTCGTGTGCGCAACGTGCAGCGCCACCCCCGCACGTACCAACGCCGTCACCGCTCTGCCTTTGGGGCCGTCGGTGGCGACGGAGTGCACGCCGCGCAGCAGCAGCGGGTGGTGCGTGACGAGCAGGTCGGCTCCCCACGCGACCGCCTCGCTGATCACCGCGTCGACGGGATCGACGGCGAACAGCACACGGCGTACGGGCTGGTCGGGATCGCCGGTCACCAGACCCACGGCATCCCAGTCCTCGGCCGTGCGCGGGTCGTAGAGCGCGTCGAGCACCGCGATCACGTCGGCGAGCACGGGAGCATCGGTCACGACCGGCAGGTTATCCGCACCGTCCGGATCGCCGACCGCGTTGCCGCCGCAGGCACTACGAACGCGGGCGCACCTGGAAGGGACGCTGCCAGTCCTCGGCGGTCTCGCCGTCGATCCACAGCTGCCAGGCGTAGCGACCGCTGGCCAGCGGCAGCGCGCCGACGTTGACGGTGAAGGCGCAGTCGATGTCACTGCCCGGCGGCAAACCCGGCGGTCGGCCCACCTCGAAGCTGCCCCCGATGCGCACCTCGCTCGCTCCGTCGGTGCCCTCCGCGACGGTGACCGCGCGACCATCGGTGTCCACCAGTGTGAGCTCGAAGGCATGAGACGCGTTGGCAGCGCTCCACGGCACGTCGAGCTTGATGGCCAGCGCCATCGGTGGGACGTCCGGACCGGTCACCGACCAGCCACCACCCAGGATGTAGAGCTTGCCCCGAACCTCCTGGGCCGCATCCGCCAACAGCATGGTCACGCGCATCGCGACTCCGTTTCATCGTGCGTCCAACCTCTTGCGTCAAATCTCCACGATGATGACAAACGTCGCAGATCACGGCGCAGCAAGTCACCCTTGGTCACTGGCTTCTGACTGTCGGTCGAACTTCGCCAGCGAAACCGCAATTCTCCTGTCCAACCACTCGCAGCAGTCCTATGTTGCCGTCCAAGGGTGGGATCTGGGGGGAGAGTGTCATGGGGCGTAGTCGTCGCGGTCTCGGCGTCGTTGTGGTCCTGGGGGTTGTCGCCAGTCTCGGCCTGGTGCCGGTGGGTTCGGCGTCAGCGGCGGTCCCTGGTGATGTGGTGATCAGCGAGTTCATGTTCGATCCGCTGTCCGGCGTGGACGGGGACGAGTTCCTCGAGCTGACCAACCGGACCGCGAGCCCGGTGGACCTGTCGGGCTGGTCGTTCACCAAGGGCATCACCCTGGTGTTCCCGGCCGGCGCCTCGATCGGGGCCAACGCCCGGATCGTGATCTCCCCGGACGCCGCCCGTACCCAGGCGACCTACGGGGTGACCGCCGCGGCGGTGTACACCGGCGGGATCTCCAACGGCGGGGAGACCCTGACCCTGGCCGACGCGAGCCTGACCGTGATCGACTCCGTCAAATACACCGACCGCGACCCGTGGCCGACCACCACCGACGGCACCGGTCCGTCCCTGGAGCTGATCGACCCTGCCCAGGACCACAACGACCCGGCCAACTGGGCGGCCTCCACGGCCGCGCGCGGCAACACCGCGGGCGCGCCCAACTCGGTGGCCGGCACCGGGGTCAAGCCGCACATCACCAACCTGGCCGCGACCCCGAACGTCCCCGCGGTGAACCAGGCGGTGACCGTAACGGCGACGGTGACCGGTCAGGTGGGCACGCCGACGCTGCGCTACCGCTACGGCGCCAACACCGGCGACGTGCTGTTGACCATGACCTCCAGCGGGGTCGACACCTGGACCGCGAACATCCCGGGCACCACCGCCGGGCAGCTGATCCGTTACCGGGTCGAGGCCACCAACGCCGCCGGCACCAACCGCAACCCGCGCGTGGACGACAGCTGGAACTACAAGGGCGTCGTGGTGGCCAACGGCATCACCAGCGCCATCCCCGTCCTCGAATGGTTCATCGCCGACAGCGACTACAACGAGATCAGCAACGACCCGACGGCCGACATCACCAGCTCGGCCGTGCTGGCCTACAACGGCCAGGTGTTCGACAACATCCACGTCGGCATCCGTGGAGAGAGCACGCAGACCAAGCCGAAGACGAGCTGGAAGATCGAGATGCCGCGCGACCATGACATCCAGATCAGCGGCGCGGTCGAGCCGGTCGACGAGTTCGCCATGAACTCCGATTCCAGTGACGGCTCGCACGGTCGACCGCTGCTCGCCTGGGATGCCTACGGCAAGACAGGGGTCGCCAACGAAGAGGTGTTCCCGGTCCGAACGCAGCGCAACACGACGTTCCAGGGCATGTACACCTACCTCGACATCTTCGACGGGACCTGGCGCGACCGCGAGGGCTACTCGGACAAGCAGTTCTTCAAGGCCGGGCATGGCGCGTTCGACGCCACGAGGCCTCTGGTGGAAGGTCGTTTCGAGAAGAAGAACCCCGATGACGCCGACTTCTCCGGCATCGGCGCATTCCTCAACGGCGTCGACCTGACGGGAACGGCGCAGGCCAACTTCCTGCGCGACAGCGCTGACATCCCGCAGATGATCAACTACGCGGTGACGACCGCCGTTGTTCAGCACACCGACTCGAGCAGCAAGAACTTCTACCTCGCCCAGGACCCCGTTACCGGTCGCTGGACCATCATTCCGTGGGACCTCGACCACACATTCGGGAACACGTGCTGCCAGGTGACCAGTCCGATGGTCACCCCGGCGGAGCCGGGTGACCTGACCAGCGAGCTGATGCGCGCCATCCTGGCGGTGCCGGAATGGCGGGACATGTACTTCCGCCGGCTGCGCACCGTGGTCAACCAGGTGCTCGCCCCCGGAGTCCCCGAGGCGCTCTACGACGCGAAGATCGGCCCGGCGCAGCCGGAGGCCACGCTTGACCTGGCTCGGTGGCCGCGGCAGAACGGAAGCGCCACCTACGCGGGTCTGCGCAGCTCACTGTTCAATGCCCTCCAGACCCGGCGGAACGCGTTTGCCAATGATGCGCGGGTGCCGGGCAATCAGCCCGCCGCGCCGGCCATCGTGATCAACGAGATCCAGCCGGCCCTGGCCGGCAGCGCCTCGGACTACGTGGAGCTGTACAACCCGTCCACCACGACCGCGATCGACGTGTCCGGCTGGTCGATCACCGGCGGGATCAACCTGACGGTCCAGCCCGGCGCGGTGATCCTGCCCGGGTCCAGGATGACCTTCGTCGCCAACGACCCGGCTTTCCGGGCCACCTACGGGTCCACCGCGTTCGTCGGCGGGATCTACACCGGGGACCTGCCCGCCAGCGCGACGCTGACCCTGAACCGGCCCGACGCCTCGGTCGCCGACACCGTGACCTACGGCGGCGCCGGCTGGCCAGACACCAGCACCGGACGCTCGCTCGAGCTGACCAACCCGGCACTGGACAACTCCCTGCCCACCAGCTGGGCGCAGTCGGTCCGGCCCTTCGGATCACCCAGCGCAGCCAACGGCGGACCCGCCGCGGGCAACGCGCCCGGAGCTCCGACCATCGGCACCACCACGGTCGGCAACATGTCCGCCACGGTGCGATGGACCGCCCCCGGCAACACGGGCGGATCGGCGATCTCCGGCTACAAGATCCAGGTCCTGGACGCCACCAGCGCTCAGGTCGGAGCCCTGCGCTCCGCCTCCCCGAGCGCCACCAGCACGGTGGTGACCGGGTTGGCCAAGGGGGTGCCCGTGCACTTCGTGGTCAGCGCGATCAACAATGCCGGTCCCGGCCCTGCCTCCGGGTCCTCCACAACGGTCACCCCACCGGTGACCAACGTGCCCGGGCTGCCCAACATCGGCAACCCCACCCAGGGCGCCGCCGGCGGCACGCTGACCGCCACGGCGACCTGGACACCGCCCGCCTCCACCGGCGGGTCAGCCATCACTAACTACGTGGTCACCGCGCTGCGGATGAGCTCAACGGCTGCTGACGCCACCGTCCTCAGCAGCAACGTCTCGCCCAGGCTCGGGGCCAGCAGCCGATCACGGCAGTTCACCCTGATCGCGGGCAACTACCGCTTCGTGGTCCAAGCCATCAACGTGGTCGGCACCGGACCGACCTCGAACCGCTCCAACAACGTCGTTCCGCGGTAGCCCTGGATCACCTGCCGGCAGCAACGGCGGCGCGACGCCCAAGGGTCGCCTAGTCTGTGGTGCTACGACGGTAATCCAACCTCGGCCCGGCGCGTTCGGTGAGAACGCGCCGCGGCCGCCACGGGCGAGGCGGATGTGACAGCACAGATTCGTCGGCGAAAGCCGGGGAAACCCATCGTCGCGGCCGCCGCAATCGTGTTTCTGACACTTGTCGCGGTCGTCTTTGTCGACGTGCGCGCACACCTCGGCGACGACGAACCCAAGGGCAAGACCGGCCCCACCGCCACCCGCTATGGCGCGTCGTTCCAGACGGACAACGGCGAAGGCTACAAGGCCGGCCTCGCGCGCGTGGACAGGACGCTCGGACGCCTTGATTTCGTACGAGTGTTCTACCCAGGCGCCCCGGACCCGTGGCCGGGCAAAGCGCCCGGGAGAAATGTCATGGTGTCCTTCAAGCTCCCGCCGGCCGACGTGGCTGCCGGTTCCTACGACTCGACGCTGAAACGGTGGTTCGACAAGGCACCGCGCAACATCGATGTCTACTGGTCCTTCTGGCACGAGCCTGAGAACGACATCCAGGACGGCACCTTCACGGCGGCCGACTACAAGGCCGCGTTCGTCCACCTCGACAAGCTCGCGGACACCGCTGACAATCCGCGCCTGAAGTCGACAGTGATCCTCCAGTCCTACTCGACGCGGCCGGAGAGCGGCCGCAACTGGCGCAACTACATGCCCAACCCCGGCCACGTCGATGTCCTGGCCTGGGACGTCTACAGCCGGCCCAGCCCGGAAGCCGGCTATCAGGTGCCGCCGGACCTGCTGGACGGGCCGATACAGGCCTCGCGCTCGATCGGCAAGCCGTTCGGAGTCGCCGAGCTCGGCAGCCCGATCGCCCCTGGCGACCAGGGCTCCGGGCGCGCCGAGTGGTTGCGACGGATGGGCGCCTATCTCGACCAGCATCACGCGTTGTTCGTGTGCTATTTCGACTTCGTGTGGAACGGCGGGAAGGACGACTACCGCCTGAGTGATCCCCCGTCGGTGCAGGCCTGGAGAGACATCAGCGGCAAGTAGCCCTCCTGGGCCGGCTCGAATCAGTGCGACTGCTGGCCGCCCCTACCGGGAACGGGCGCCTTGGGCCCGAACAACAGCTCGCAGATCTCGAGATAGAGCGACTCTCGGCGGGCAGAAGGTACTTCTCGATGCCCCAGAAGCCGGCCGGAGGCGTCAACCGTCAGGCGTGCCGCACCTCACCGTCCCGCGCTTCGACCTCAACGGGCGCCGCGGCGCACGACGGTCGCGGTGAACACCGCAACAGCCAGCGCGACGACCGCCAGCATGACGTATCCCAGCGAGTAGTCACCGGTGCGGCCGTAGATCCAACCCATCAGCAGGGGTGGGATGAACCCGCCCAGGCCGCCGGCCGCGCCGACCACTCCCGTGACGGACCCGACCTTCTCAGGTGGGGCGAGACGGGCCACGAGGGCGAAGACCGCACCCGAGGCCGCACCGAGGGCGGCAGCGAGCCCGAGGAAGGCGACGGTCTGCCAGGGCATCAGTTCCAGCTCGGCCGCGGCCAGTGTCGCCAGCGCGGCAGCGGCGGTGAAGCAGGCGATCAGCACGGGCACCGGGTGGAACTTGTCGGAGAGCCAGCCACCGACCGGCCGCATCGCGACGGCGAGCACGACGAAGCCGGCCGTCCGGTTCGCTGCGTCGCCGGGCGTGAGGTCGTAGGCGGTCTTCAGGTAGGTGGGCAGGTAGACGGCGAACGCGACGAAGCCGCCGAACCCGACCGCATAGAGGGCGGAGAGCTGGATCGTGGCGGGCAACCGAAGCGTCGACAGCAGGCGCGCCACGAATCCGCCGGTAGGGGTGGGACGGCCGGGCGCGTCCCGGAGCAGCACCAGGGCCACCGCTCCGTACACCGCAAGGACTACGGCGACGAGGATGAACGGGGCGGACCGGCCGTAAGCGTCGGCGAGTCGGACGGTGGTGAAAGCCGAGATGGCGGTGCCGCCCATGCCGATGCCGAACAGGCCGAGCGCCAGGCCGCGGCGGGCCGGGGGGAACCAGGCGTTCACGAAGGGGACGCCGACCGCGAACGCGGTGCCGCCGATGCCGAGGAAGAAGCCGCCCAGCAGCAGACGCCCGTAGCTGTCACCGGCCAAACCGATGAACAGGACGGGCAGGATCGTCAGGAAGCTGACGACGGGAAACATGACCCTCGCGCCGAACTTGTCGGTGAGGGCTCCGACGGGGATGCGGCCGAGCGATCCGACGAGCACGGGCAGCGCGACCAGCAACGACTGCTGGAACGGCGAGAGGTGGAGCTCGCCGCGGTACGCCGCGCCCAACGGGGAGATGAGCGCCCACGCCCAGAAGTTCACGAGGAACCCGATGGTGGCCAGCACCAGCATCAGGGGGGCCGGGCCCGCGGAGTGCGGGGAGCCGGGCGACGCCGTCCCAGCGGTTGTCGTCGCCGGGACGTCCGTCGTCAGGCTTCTCGAGTTCTGGGTCATAGGTGCAGTTGATCGCAGCCGCGATTTCCGCACCATGGACCTTCGACCCCTCCTGACGGGACTCTCGGTCGCGGTCCGACACATCGTCGCAGGTGGGACCCACGGCACCGGAAAACGGGACGTTAGGCCCTAGGTGACCACTTTCCGACCGGCCACGCTGCCAGGAAGGGCAACCAGCCCCTTGATGGGCGGCGAGAGGCGGAACCGACATGTGCGACTACTGCGGCTGTCGGGCGCTGGAGGCGATCGAGACGCTGACCGCCGAGCACGATCTGGTCGTGAACCTGGCCGGTGAGACGCGCCGCGCGTTGAAGACGCGGCGACCTCGACCTGGCGGCCGACCGGGCGCGCGCTGTGGCTGCGGTTCTCGTCCCGCACACGCTTGTCGAGGAGGGCGCGCTGTTCCCGGCGATGGCCGACGAATACGGCGACCACGTGACGGTTCTGCTCGACGAGCACCGCCGCATCGAGGACGTCCTGGCCGAGTCCGCCGAGATAACCCCCAGCGACCCGGACTGGCCGACGCGGCTCGAGCGCGCCCTGTGGCTGTTGCGCGAGCACATCCTCAAGGAAGAGGACGGTGTCTTCCCGGCCGCTCTCGGCTCGCTGGCCCCGGCGCAATGGGACGCGGTCGACGCCGTCCGGGCGCAGGTCGGCAGCGCGACTTACGACGGGCGTGGCCGGATGAGCACGCCGACCCGTTGGGTCACCGCGCACGGCGACGGTCACGCGCAGTGGTACATCGACCGGTTCCGCCGGATGGCCGCCGAGGGCGTCGACCTCTGCGGGGAGGCGCGGTTGCTCGACGCGATGCTGGCGCGTCGGTCGCGGGTGCTGGACGCGGGCTGCGGTCCCGGACGGGTCGGCGCCGAGCTGGCCGCCCGCGGGCACGTCGTGGTCGGTGTGGACGCGGACCCGGAGCTGATCGCGGCCGCGCGGACAGATCACCCCGGACCGACCTGGCTAGTCGCCGACCTCGCCGAGCTCGATCTCGCCAGCATCGGTGAGCAGGAACCGTTCGACGCGGCGGTGGTCGCCGGCAACGTCATGCCGTTCCTCGCACCCGGGACCGAGCCGGTCGTGCTGGCGCGCATCGCCTCCGTGCTGCGCGACGACGGGCTCCTGGTCGTCGGCTTCGGCCTGGATCGCGGCTACCCCCTCGCCGATTTCGACGCGCATGCCGCCGCAGCCGGCCTGGCACTCGAACACCGCTTCGCCACCTGGGACCTGCGCCCATGGCGGCAGGACGCAGAGTTCGCGGTGACCGTTCTGCGACGGACCGCGCGGAATTCGAGCGTTTCGAGGAACTTGCCCTAGAGGTTCCTGAGGTGCAGTGTTCAGTCAGACGGCATGTTGACGACGCGACGCAGCCGGCGCTGTGAGGCCACATGGACGTCAGTTGATCCCCGTCAGTCCTGCCGCAAATCGGCGAAGGGACTGACACCCCATGACGACCGGCGATGCACGTCCACGCCGCGCCGCGGGCGCACCGGCGGCGCTGGACGACCCGCTGACCGAGGCGCTGGTCAAGACCCGCCGGTTCTTCACCCGAGCGGAGGTGTCCGACGACACGCGCGCCATGTTCCAGGTCGGCGGGCGGCAGGCCGACGACTTCTACCGCGACCGCTGGAGCCACGACAAGGTGGTCCGCTCCACGCACGGTGTGAACTGCACGGGGTCCTGCTCGTGGAAGGTGTACGTCAAGGACGGCATCATCACCTGGGAGTCGCAGCAGACCGACTATCCGTCGGTCGGTCCGGACAGCCCCGAGTACGAGCCGCGCGGTTGCCCTCGCGGCGCCGCCTTCTCCTGGTACACCTACTCCCCGACGCGGGTCCGCTATCCCTATGTCCGCGGCGTGCTGCTGGAGATGTACCGGGCGGCGAAGGCCCGCATCGGCGACCCGGTTCTCGCCTGGGCCGACATCGTGTCCGACCCCGAGCGGTCCCGTCGCTACAAGCAGGCGCGTGGCAAGGGCGGCCTGGTTCGCGCGTCGTGGGAGGAAGCGACCGAGATGGTCGCGGCCGCCCACGTGTACACGATCAAGCGGTTCGGTCCGGACCGGGTCGCGGGATTCTCGCCGATCCCCGCGATGTCGATGGTCTCGCACGCCTCCGGTGCGCGGTTCGTGTCACTCATCGGCGGCTCGATGCTCTCGTTCTACGACTGGTACGCAGACCTGCCGGTCGCCTCCCCGCAGGTGTTCGGCGACCAGACCGACGTGCCCGAGTCCGGCGACTGGTGGGACGCGGGCTATCTGATCATGTGGGGCTCGAACGTGCCGGTCACCCGGACTCCCGATGCGCACTGGATGGCCGAGGCGCGCTACCGCGGGCAGAAGGTGATCGCGGTCTCGCCGGACTACGCGGACAACGTGAAGTTTGCCGACGAGTGGCTGGCGGTCGCGCCCGGCACCGACGGCGCGCTCGCGATGTCGATGGGTCACGTCACGCTCAAGGAGTTCTTCGTCGACCGGCAGGTGCCGTACTTCACCCAGTACGTCAAGAAGTACACCGACCTGCCGTTCCTGGTGCGCCTCGAGGAGCGCGACGGCAACTACTTCGCCGGCAAGTTCCTGACTGCGTCCGATCTGTCCGGCGAGCAGGACGCCGAGCACGCCGCATCCAACTCAGAGCACGCGCAGTTCAAGACCGTGCTGCTGGACTCCGTCACCGGCGAGGCCGTGGTCCCCAACGGCTCGCTCGGCTTCCGGTTCGGCCCGGAGGGTGAGGGGCGCTGGAACCTCGACCTGGCCGAGGTCGATCCGCTGCTCTCAGCGGCCGGAGGACCGGAGGCCCCGGTGCCCGTGCAGCTGCCGCGTTTCGACGCGCCCGACGGCTCGGCCGCCGTCCTGCAGCGTGGTGTGCCGGTGCGCCGCGTCAACGGCCACCTGGTCACCACCGTCTTCGACCTGATGCTCGCGCAGTACGGCGTCGCCCGCGACGGTCTGCCCGGAGTCTGGCCGACGGGGTACGACGACGCGGAGCAGCCGTACACACCTGCCTGGCAGGAGACCATCACCGGCGTACCAGCTGCGAAGGCCGAACGCATCGGCCGCGAGTTCGCCGCGAACGCCGAGGAGTCGACCGGCCGGTCGATGATCCTGATGGGCGCGGGCACCAACCACTGGTTCCACTCCGACACCATCTATCGCGCGTTCCTGACCCTCACGACGTTGACCGGCTGCCAGGGCGTGAACGGCGGCGGCTGGGCGCACTACGTCGGCCAGGAGAAGTGCCGACCGGTCACGGGCTGGGCGCAACTGGCCTTCGGGCTGGACTGGTCCCGGCCGCCACGACAGATGATCCAGACGGCGTACTGGTACCTGCACTCCGACCAGTTCCGCTATGACCAGTTCGGCGCAGACACCCTGTCGGCCACCAAGGGCGAGGGACAGCTGGCGGGGAAGTCGACCGCCGACATCATCGCGCAGTCCGCCCGGATGGGCTGGATGCCTTCGTACCCCACGTTCGACCGCAATCCCCTGACCCTGGCCGACGACGCGCACGCGTCCGGCAAACCCGTCGGCGACTACGTCGTCGACCAGCTCACGTCGGGCGACCTGCGGTTCGCTTGCGAGGATCCCGACGGGGAGAACAACTACCCCCGCGTGCTGACTGTCTGGCGAGCCAACCTGCTCGGCTCCTCCGGGAAGGGCAGTGAGTACTTCCTCAAGCACCTGCTCGGCACGGATTCGTCGCTGCGCGCCACCGAGACGCCACCCGGAGCACGGCCGAAGGACGTCGTGTGGCGCGAGGAGGCGCCGGAAGGCAAGCTCGACATGCTGCTGTCTCTCGACTTCCGGATGACGAGCACCACGATCTTCTCTGACGTCGTGCTGCCGGCCGCCACGTGGTACGAGAAGCACGACCTGAACACCACCGACATGCACCCGTTCATCCATTCGTTCAACCCGGCGATCTCCCCGCCGTGGCAGACCCGCACCGACTGGGACGCCTTCCAGACCATCGCGCAGGCGTTCAGCCGGCTCGCGGAGAAGCACCTCGGGGTGCGCAGGGACGTGGTCGCGGTCCCGCTGCTGCACGACACCGCCGACGAGATGGCGAACCCGCACGGCGTCGTCGAGGACTGGAAGCACGGAGACTGCGCGCCCGTCCCGGGCAGGACGATGCCGAAGCTGGTCGTGGTCGAGCGCGACTACCCCGCAGTGGGCGCGAAGATGTCGGCGCTCGGCCCGCTGATGGAAGAGCTGGGCGCCACCACCAAGGGCGTCACCTATCGCGTCGGCAAGGAGGTCGACTATCTGCGGCGCAAGAACGGTGCGGTGCGCGGCGGCCCCGCAGACGGGCGTCCGTCACTGGCTCGTGACGTGGACGCGTGCGAGACGATCCTCGCGCTGTCCGGCACCACGAACGGGCACCTGGCGACGCAAGGGTTCCGCACCCTCGAGCAACGCACGGGGCAGCCGATGGCCGACCTGGCCGCCGAGCACGAGGGCAAGCAGATCACCTTCGCCGACACGCAGGCGCGTCCGGTGCCGGTCATCACCTCCCCGGAGTGGTCGGGCTCGGAGACCGGCGGGCGCCGCTACTCGCCGTTCACCATCAACGTGGAGCGGCTCAAACCGTGGCACACGCTGACCGGCCGCCAGCACTTCTACCTCGACCACGACTGGATGACCGAGCTCGGTGAGGGGTTGCCGGTGTTCCGGCCACCGCTGAACATGAGCATGCTCTTCGGTGAGCCGGCGATCGGTGAGACCGGCGAGCTCGGGTTGACGGTGCGCTATCTGACCCCGCACAACAAGTGGTCGATCCACTCCGAGTATCAGGACAACCTGTTCATGCTCAGCCTCTCGCGGGGCGGCCAGGGCATCTGGATGAGCCAGGAGGACGCCGCCAAGATCGGCGTGCACGACAACGACTGGATCGAGGCCGTCAACCGCAACGGTGTCGTCGTGGCGCGCGCCATCGTGTCGCACCGGATGCCCGAAGGCACCGTGTACATGTACCACGCGCAGGACCGGCTGATCGACGTCCCGAGGTCGGAGACGTCAGGCAAACGGGGCGGCGTCCACAACTCGCTGACCCGACTGCTCATCAAGCCGACACACCTGATCGGCGGATACGCCCAGCTGTCCTTCGCCTTCAACTACCTGGGCCCGACGGGGAACCAGCGCGACGAGGTCACCATCATCAGGCGCCGCAGCCAGGAGGTTGCGTACTAATGGACGGAACAGCCTGATGAAGGTCATGGCCCAGATGGCGATGGTGATGAACCTCGACAAGTGCATCGGCTGCCACACCTGCTCGGTGACGTGCAAGCAGGCATGGACCAACCGCAGCGGCGTCGAGTACGTGTGGTTCAACAACGTCGAGACGCGCCCGGGCCAGGGCTACCCGCGCCGATACGAGGACCAGGAGAAGTGGCGCGGCGGCTGGACTCTGAACAAGCGCGGCCGGCTCGCACTCAAGGGCGGCGGCCGGTTGCGCAAGCTGCTCACCATCTTCTCCAACCCCACGTTGCCGACGCTCGACGACTACTACCAGCCGTGGACCTACGACTACGACACCCTCACGAATGCTCCGCTGCAGGAGCACACGCCGGTCGCCCGCCCGAAGTCGTTGATCTCCGGCAAGGACATGAAGATCGAGTGGTCGGCCAACTGGGACGACGACCTCGGTGGCTCACCGGACCACGGCGACAAGGACGTGATGCTCAAGAACATCGCCGACAAGGTGAAGTTCGAGTTCGAGCAGACGTTCATGTTCTACCTGCCCCGCATCTGCGAGCACTGCCTGAACCCGTCCTGTGCCGCGTCCTGCCCGTCCGGCGCGATCTACAAGCGGTCCGAGGACGGCATCGTGCTGGTCGACCAGGACCGCTGCCGTGGCTGGCGGCAATGCGTGAGCGGCTGCCCGTACAAGAAGATCTACTTCAACCACCGGACCGGCAAGGCCGAGAAGTGCACCTTCTGCTTCCCGCGCATCGAGGTCGGCATCCCGACCGTGTGCTCCGAGACCTGCGTCGGCCGGCTCCGCTACATCGGCCTGATGCTCTATGACGCCGACAAGGTGCTGGAGGCGGCCTCGGCGGCGGACGACACGGACCTCTACGAAGCGCAGCGGTCGGTTTTCCTCGACCCCAACGACCCCGAGGTGGTGCGAGCCGCGGAGCAGGCGGGCATCGCCAGAGACTGGATCCACGCTGCGCAGCGCTCTCCGATCCACGCCCTCATCAACACCTACAAGGTCGCACTGCCGTTGCACCCGGAATACCGCACGATGCCGATGGTCTGGTACATCCCGCCGCTGTCGCCGGTGGTCGACGTCATCAAGGAGACCGGGCACGACGCGGAGGACAAAGGCAACCTGTTCGCGGCGATCGATGCCCTGCGCATCCCGGTCGAGTACCTCTCCGAGCTGTTCACCGCGGGTGAGGTCGCGCCGGTGGACGCGGTCCTGCGCAAGCTCGCAGCGATGCGGTCCTACATGCGCGACATCAACATGGGCAGGGACGCCGACGAGAGCATCGCGACGGCCGTCGGAATGACGGGCGAGCAGATGTATGACATGTACCGGCTGCTCGCCATCGCCAAGTACGACGAGCGCTACGTCATCCCGCCCGCACATGCCGAGCAGGCGCACTCCCTCGAGGAGCTCGCGACGGAGTGCAGCCTCGACTATGACGGTGGGCCGGGCATGGGCGGCTCCGGCCCGTTCGGTGAAGGGTCCGGCGGAGCGTCACCGATCGCCGTCGAGAACTTCCAGATGCTCCAGGTCCGCCAGACGAGCGACACGAACGTCGACCCGGCGGACAGGCAGAGCAGGGTCAACATGCTCAACTGGGACGGCAAGGGCGCACCGGAGGGACTCTTTCCGCCCCGATCACCGGGCGACGGCGACGCGACGAGCGGGGGCACGTCGTGAGGCGCGACAGCACCACGGCGCACGCCGCGACCTGGCAGATCGCCTCGGTCCTGCTCGGCTACCCCGACGAGGCGCTGGCGGCACAAGCTGCCCGCGCTCGCTGCCCAGATCGACATGTTGCCCCCGGAGGCCGCACGTCCGCTCACGCTGTTCCTGGACCACGCCCGGGCAGTGCCGACCTTGCAGCTCGCCCAGCACTTCGTCGAGACGTTCGACCTCAAACGACGCTGCTGCCTCTACCTCACGTACTACGCCCATGGGGACACCCGTCAGCGGGGCGTGGCGCTGCTGGAGTTCAAGTCGGCCTATCGCCGGGCCGGCCTCGAGCTCGGCCCGGACGAGCTGCCCGACCACCTCGCCGTCGTGCTGGAGTACGCGGCGACCGATCCTTCCGCCGGGCGGCAGCTGCTGCTGGACCACCGGGCCGGCATCGAGCTGTTGCGGCTGGCGCTCGAGGACACGCCGTCGCCGTACGCCGACGTGCTCCGGGCGATCACTGCGACGCTGCCGGCACTCGGCGGCGACGAGCGCGAGGCCGTCCACCGACTGGCCGTGCAGGGCCCACCCACCGAGCAGGTGGGGCTTGCCCCGTTCGGCCCGCCCGAGCAGCTGCCGGTGTCGCTGCCCTTCCCCACGACCCGGCAGCCCGACCTGACCGGGCCGCGCCGCCGATGAGCGCCGCCGCCAGCTCCGCCGACGTCGGGGCAGTCGACACCCTGCTGTGGGTGGCGGTCCCGTACATCTGCCTCGCCGTGTTCGCTGTCGGGCACTTCTGGCGCTATCGCTACGACAAGTTCGGCTGGACGACGCGGTCGTCGCAGCTCTATGAGTCACGGTTGTTGCGTCTCGGCAGTCCGCTGTTCCACTTCGGCCTCCTGTTCGTCGTCGGCGGCCACGTGATGGGGCTGGGCGTGCCGGCGTCGTGGACCGAGAAAGCCGGCATCTCCGAAGACATGTACCACGCGACTGCGGTCGGATCGGGCTCGATCGCCGGGTTCTGCACGTTGGTCGGCATGGCGATCCTCATCTACCGCCGCCGCACCGTCGGGCCGGTGTTCTCCGCCACCACCAAGATGGACAAGGCCATGTACCTGGTGCTCGCGACCGTGATCGTCCTCGGTCTCGTGAACACCGTCATCGCGAACCTCGTCGGTCACTACGACTATCGCCAGGGCGTGTCGGTGTGGTTCCGCGGCATCTTCCTGCTCGACCCGCATCCGGCTCTGATGGCAGAGGCACCGATAGGTTTCCAGCTGCACGCTCTGGCCGCGTTCCTGCTCTTCGCGCTGTGGCCGTTCACGCGGCTGGTGCACGTCTTCAGCGCACCGCTGGGCTACCTGACACGGCCCTATATCGTTTACCGTTCCCGCGACGTCCAGCTCGGTAGCCGGAAACCGCGCCGCGGTTGGGAGCGTGTGGGATGAACAAGATCAGCCTCGACGCCGTGGCCCGCGAACAGGGCAAGAAGGCCGCGGCCGCGGACAGCGGAAGGAGCGCCGAGACCGTGTGCGGGGGCCACGAGAAGGCACTGCGCCAGACCGTGATCGCCATGAACGCGGGCGTCGAGCTCGCCGAGCACGAGAACCCCGGCGAGGCCACGGTGCTGGTGCTGTCGGGCCGCGTCGAGCTCCGGAGCAACGGGGTGTCCTGGGCCGGTCGCAGGGGTGACCTGCTGACCGTTCCGGACGACCGGCACAGCCTCCACGCGCTGGAGGCTTCCGCGGTGCTGCTGACCGTCGTCAAGAAGTAAACCCTTGCGGGCCTCCGCGGTGACTAGAGACTGCCGAGCGGAACCGCCACGTCGGCCAGCCGACGGGGATCGACCTTTCGCCGGGAAGTGATGAGCTCTTCGATGGGTCTCGTGACGTCCCAGACGTTGACGTTCATGCCGGCGAGCACTCGTCCGTCGGCCAGCCAGAAGGCCACGAACTCGCGGGCGGCGACGTCGCCGCGGAACACGATCTCGTCATAGCCGTCGGGCTCGACGTAGCCGGTGTACTCCATGCCGACGTCGTACTGGTCGCTGAAGAAGTAGGGCAGCCGGTCGAAGCTGACGTCCTGGCCGAGCATGGCCTTGGCAGCGGCCGCGCCCTGGCGTCGGGCGTTCGCCCAGTGCTCGACGCGCAGGTGGCGGGCGAGCCACGGGTGATAGGCGTTGGCGACATCACCGGCGGCATAGATCGCCGGGTGGGACGTCTGCAGCCGCTCGTTCACCCGGATGCCGTTGTCCATCTCGAGGCCGGCGTCCGCGGCGAGGTAGTCGTTCGGGGAGATGCCGACACCGACGAGGACGAGGTCGGCGTCGAGCCGCGACCCGTCGCCGAGCCTGACACCGGTCACGCGACCGTCCGCACCCGTGACGGCCTCGACCTGGACGCCGCAGCGAAGGTCCACCTCGTGGTCGAGATGGAGGTCGGCGAAGAACTGGGCAACGTCGTAGCCGAGAACCCGAAGCAGCGGCAGCTTGGCCTGCTCGAGGACGGTTACCTCCAGTCCGGCGGCCCGCGCGGCCGACGCCGTCTCGAGGCCGATCCAGCCGGCCCCGATGATGACGACGCGTGGACCCGTCGCAAACGCCGCCCTGAGCTTCTCGCTGTCCTCCAGTCGCCGCAGATACAAGACGCCATCCAGGTCGGCGCCTGGCAGGCGCAGACTGCGTGGAGTGGCGCCCGTCGTCAGCAGCAACGCGTCGTACGGGACCACGTTCTTGTCAGCGAGGGTCAGATTCCTTGCATCGCGATGGATGCGGGTGACTGCAGTCCCGAGTCGCAGGTCGACGTCGTTCTCGGCATACCAGTTCTCCTGATGGACGAACACCTTCTCTCGGTCGGTCTCTCCCAGCAGGAGCCCCTTGGACAGTGGTGGACGCTCGTATGGCCGCTGCGACTCATCACCGAGCAAGGTGATCCGGCCCGTGAAACCCTCGTCGCGCAGGGTCTGCGCAGCAGTGGCTCCGGCGAGACTGGCGCCGACGATGACAAAGCTCGGGGTTGTGCTCACTGGTCAGAACTCCTTGAAACAGAAGGCGATCTAGCCGGTACGCGCGGTGTGACCCTGCGTCGCGAGCGCGAAGAACTCGGCGCGCGAACGTGCGTCATCACGCAACAGGCCATGGACTGCTGACGTCACGGTGCTGGCGCCGGCCGCACGTACGCCTCGCATGGTCATGCACAGGTGCTCGGCCTCCACCACGACGCCCACCCCGCGCGGCGCGAGGTTGGTCTGCAGCCAGTCCGCCACCTGCTTGGTGAGGCGCTCCTGGACCTGCGGGCGCCGCGCGAACATCTCGACGACCCGTGCCAGCTTGGAGAGGCCGAGGATGCGTTCACCGGGCAGGTAGCCGACGTGCGCCACACCGACGAACGGGAGCATGTGGTGCTCGCAGACCGAGTGCACCGGGATGGACCGGGCCAGCACGAGCTCGTCGTACCCCTCGTCGTTGGGAAACGTGGTCAGGTCGAACGGGCGCGGGGCGAACATCTCGGCGTACGCACGCGCCATGCGACCCGGGGTGGCGCGCAGGCTCTCGGAGTCCAGGGACAACCCGAGAGCCGACAGGAATGCCTCAGCCGCCTGCTCGGCAACAACCAGGTCGACGGGTGAGCGGTCGTGCAGCACACGCAGCGGCGGAACGGCTGCCTTCTCCGAGGTGGCACGCTGCTCGGCAACGGCGGTCACGCCGCCGGCCTGTCCGCAGCCTTGCGCGCGTAGGTCGCGGGGAACACGGTCGCGAGGCGGGCCAGGGCCAGCGCGGCGACGAACAGGCCGAAGTCGCGAAGCGCGATGTCGTAGAAGCCGGGGATCAGCAACAGGTTGAGGATGATGCCGGCCAGCCACGCGGCGACGACATAGCCGCCGAGGCGTGGATGCAAGGCCACGAGCACGCCAGCGGCGATCTCCACGACACCGACCATCAGCATCGCCTGGTGGGCAGTGCCGGGGACCAGGTCGTTGAGGGTCGGCGCCAGGTAGACCTTCCAGTCGGTGAGCACGTCGAAGAACTTGTCCAGTCCGAACACGACCGGAGCGAGCGTGAAGGCAGTGCGGAGCAACAGGAACGCCTGGTAGGCGGGGTCGGTCAGGACGGCGCTACGGGCGGCTGTCTCGGGCTGGGTGCGGGTGGTCATCTCATTGCCTCCACGTCTAAAGGACACTAGAGTGGACGTTAGACCTCCTAGCGTCTTACGTCAATGAATCTGTCTCTTAGAAAGGACCGGGATGGGCTCCGACGACTTCGCCGGCCGCGTGGCCGGGGTGGCAGCGCTCGCCGAGCCGGTTCGCCGCGACCTCTACCTGTTCGTCGTCGACCAGCCGGATGCCGTCAGCCGCGACCAGGCGGCCGCCGGCGCCGGTGTCGCCCGGCACACGGCGAAGTTCCACCTGGACAAACTGGTCACGGACGGCCTGCTCGTCACGGAGTTCCGCAGGCTGTCCGGGCGGCGCGGGCCCGGTGCGGGACGGCCGGCGAAGCTGTACCGGCGGGCCGACGGTGAGGTCGCGGTGTCCTTGCCGGAGCGGCACTACGACCTTGCCGGCGCACTGCTCGCGGAGGCCATCGAGCGTTCCGTTCAGCACGGGACGGCCGTGCTCGACGCTCTCGACGACGCCGCCGCAGCATTCGGCGCGACGCTGGGCGAGCGGGCTCGCGCCGCGGCCGAGGCGGCGCCCGGTGAGGAAAAGCCGCAGGACGCGACCTGCGCCGTGTTAGCCGCGTCCGGCTATGAGCCACACGTGCACGACGGCACGATCCTGTTGCGCAACTGCCCGTTTCACGCTCTTGCCAAGGAGCACACGGACCTCGTGTGCGGCATGAACCTCGCCCTGGTCCAGGCGGTGACCGACCGCCTGGGCGGGACCCTCACTCCGCGGCTCGACCCCGACGAGAGCCGCTGCTGCGTGGTCGTCGACGTGGGCTGAGGCGGGTTGGCGCGCCGGTCCGCTCAGCCGGCCGGATGGCTGGACCGCTCGGCAGTCGTCAGGTGCTGCTGGCCGTGGCTACCCCTGAGCCCGCGCGCAGATCCAGGTGACCCGGGTTTTCCAACGGGCGCCAGGCGGGGTCGTAGTCCGGGTGGTCGGCGAACACCGAGGCCAGGTCGCGAATGTTCTCGAGCAGCGGAGCGACGTCTCCCATCGGCGCGTCCCGATAGCGCCGCACGATGCGCTGCTTGGACGCAACCTCGCGCAGGGTCCGCTGGTCGTAGTTGGCCTCGGGCACCGGCAGGGCGCCCGCATGGGTCGCGCTGTGCCGGTCCTCGGCGAGCCGGGCTTCGAGGAAGTCGACGATCGTTGTCATGTGGCCACCTGTCTTGCCCCGCGTCGTACCCGCGCCTTCTTCCTCTCCACCGCGGTCGGCCCCACACCAGCGACGCGACAAGTTGGCGAAGAATTGACCGAGGCACCGGTCCCACTCCCTCCCCCCACCGGGGAAATGGAACCGGCGCCGTCCAAGGTTCGGACGGGGCTCTACCCGCTCCGATCTGTGTGCCGCGGTCAGCCGGTGCAGGTGAAGCTCTGGTGGATCTTGCGGAACTGTGCCGTGATCGCCTTGATCTCAGCCTTGTTGTCGACCATGCTGAGCACGGCCTTCTCGAGCGCAGCGTTGTCGGCCTTCAGCTGCGCCCGCTCGGCGTGGGTCATCGGTCCGTGCTGCTTCTGCGCCTGCAGGGCGTGGATGCTGGCAACGATGGCCTTGCGCTCGACCAGCCCCGGCGCGTCGTGAACTGTCTTGGCCAGTGCGGAGATCTGCTGACCGAGGTTAACGCGGTCGGCCTTGGTCTTCGCACCTTCGCCGCGCAGCGCGTGCATCGACCTCACCAGGGCATGGCGGGTGGCTGCCCGCGCCTTGTGCGAGTGGACGACGTCATGCAGTTGTGCCACCAGTACCGCGACCTGTGCCTTGGCGCCGTGGTCAGTGGGGCCGGACGCTGTTGCGGAAGCCGAACCGGCGAAGCCGAATGACATGGCTGCGACCAGGACCGCCGCAGCAGCAGCCTCCTTGCCGTGCTCAGGGGCGCGAGCGAACATGGAAGTGCTCCTTGATGCTGTGGGTGAGACTCGGATTCGGCACTCTCCAGCAGGTCAACTGCGCGCGCCCTCGGGCGGGTGAGTGTCCTCGGCGCTGTTCGGCTGCTGGGTGGGCGGGCCGTTCTCCGGCGGCGGGCTTTGGGCGCCGCCGGGCTTCCCGGGATGTTGGCTGCCGTTGCGACGCTTCTCCGCGTGCGGTTTCGAAGTCTTCGCCGTCGGTTTCCCGGTGGATGCGCCCGCCGGCTTGCCGCGCTGCCCCGCCTGGCTCTTGCCATCACTGGCGGCACCGGACACCGCGGCGCCCTTGACCACGCCGGCCGACGCGGTGCTGCGAGCAGCACCCGAAACCTCAGTGCCAGTGCCCGAGGGTCCACCGTCGCCGGCAGTGGCATAGGGGTCGCCAGTGGTGGCCGGCGCCGGTGCGGGCGTGGCGGGACCGGGCTGATGCGTCGAGGCGTCTTCGTCCGGTCCGGGGATGCTCACGCCGAGCTTGGACAGCACATGCTTGGCGGTCTGCTGGGCTGCTCCGGGAAGGGCACCGGCAGACGCAGCCGCGGCACCCCCGCTGAGCACGAGTCCGCTGGCGAGCCCGGCGGCCGCCAGCCGCCGGGACATGCTGAGCCGCATCCGCGACGCGCGCGCTGGTGACGGCGGGAAGGCCAGCCGGAACGCTGATCGCGCAGCGTCCTCGCCCAGCTGCGGCCCGGCTTCGGCCGGCGCACCCGCGGCGGCCAGGATCTGTCCCAACGGTCCTGCGCTGCTCGGGTCCCTGAGCACCTCGTCCAGCTCGTCGCCGCCCCACAGATCGCTCGGACCCGCGGGATCTCCGAGGTCCGACTGGCCTGGGCGATCCTGCTCGGGGACGCTCACATCTGGAACACCGTCGAGGGTGACGATCGCATTACAGCGGCAACGCCTCGCGCTGCTCCAGGACAGACGTCAGAGCCCGCAGCCCGCGGTGGGCCAGGACTCGTACGTGGTTGGGAGTCCGCCCGAGTATCTCGGCCGTCGTTGCCACGTCAAGGCCGGCTACCACGCGCAGCAACAGCACCTGCGCCTGCGCCTCAGGCAGCTCGCGAAGCAGAGACAGCGCCGCCTCGGTGGAAACGATCTCCTCCACGTCGCGCGGCACATCACATTCGCTCGCCCGATCGGGCACCGTGCCTGCGAGCGTTTCCGGCCTTCGACCGCTCGCTCGCCAGACATCGACCATTCGGGCATGGGCGATGGTGAAGACCCACCCGCGGAAGCTGCGTCCATCCCCGGAGAACCGAGCAAGTCCGCGGACGACCTGCAGCCACGTCTCCGCGGCGATGTCCTCCGCAGCGCTGCCGGTCAATGTCTGCAGGTAGCGCAGCAGGCGCGGTTGTACCTCGCGGAAGAGCACGACGAACGCGGCCTCGTCCCCGGCGCAGGCGGACGCGACCATCGCGTCGAGGTCGTCCCGCTCGGGTGTTGGCACATGGGCAGTATCGGGCAAACACCCGCGATTACTTAAGACTCGCATCCTCGATCGCCGATGACTCCAGGCTCCATACAGCCTCCTCTGGTCGCTGAGAGGACCATCATGCACAAACTCATCGCTGCGACGGCACTGGCCGTTGCACTCGTCGCGGCCGGTGCTGCGCCTGCCCTCGCCGCCGGCACCCCGAATCGGCCGGCGGGACCAGTCGTACCGATCGCGCCGTCCGACAACGGCGGCGACAACGGCTGGGGCAACTGCGGCCACAACTCCAGTGGCGGAAACCCGCACAGCGACCCAATGGCGGCGCAACGGCGGCTACAAGAAAGGCGACGACTGCAGAGCGACCGACCCGACCGACCCGACCGACCCGCCCGTCCTGACCCCTCGCTTAGGCCTCGGGCCGCGATGTGGTCGACGCGCTCGCCGCTATCGGCGAGCGCGTCGCCATGCCGCGGGAAAGCGCCCCGGCCTCGGCGGCCGGCATCGGGCGGCCGAGCAAGAAGCCTTGAACCGCGTCGCAGCCGAGGCGGGACAATTCCGCGAGCTGTTCTGGACGCTCCACGCCTTCGGCGATCACCATGGCACCGGTCCGGTGGGCCAGGTCGAACATTGCGGCGATCAGTACGGTGCTCGTGCCCGGCCGACCGAGCGGCGAGACGAAGCAGCGGTCGACCTTGATGATGTCCGGCGGCATCTCCTGCAGCCGGGCGAGGGACGAATACCCGACACCGAAGTCGTCCAGGGCCAGACGTACCCCGAGCCGGCGCAACGCCTGCAGCGTGGCAACCGTTGTCGCCGGGTCGGTGTAGAGGCGCTTGTCGGGCACCTCCAGGACGAGTTGGTGCGGTGACAAGCCGTGCACGGCGAGCGCCCGCGCGAGCTTCTCGGGCAGGTCGCGATCTGTGAGCTGCTCCACGCTTGTGTTGACCGTGACGAACAGGTCGTTCGGCCGAGCAAGACCGGTGGCCAGCAGGGCAAGCGTTCGTTGCAGGACGAGCTCGTCGAGCGTTCGCAGGACTCCCGCACGTTCGGCGGCCGGTATGAAGCGGTCGGGCGGCACGTTCGTCCCGTCGCGGCTCCAGCGAGAAAGGGCCTCGAACCCCAGCAACGCTCCGGTCGTGTTGAACAGCGGCTGGAAGTGGACATCGATGCTCTGCGAGGCGACTGCCGCGGCCACGTCAGCACGCAGGTCGAGCTCGTCGGCGTCGTCGGTCATGTCCGTCTCGTAGAGCATCGCGGTTCCCTTGCCCGCTCGCTTGGCTGCGTACATGGCCATGTCCGCCTGCTTGAGCAGGTCGGTCGCCGTCTGCGGTGCTGCGTCCGCGCGAAGGGGTGCGATGCCGATCGAAGCCTGCATCGGCAGCAGCCTGCCCAGCAGGGTCACCGGCTGGTCGAGGGCCGAGAGGATGCGCTGCGCCAGCTCCACGGGGTCGCTGTCGTCCTCGGTGAGGACAGCGAACTCATCCCCACCCAGCCGAGCCACCGTGTCGCTGGAGCGGGTCGCAGCGAGCAACCGCTCGGCGACTCGCTTGAGCAGCTCGTCACCGGCGGCGTGGCCGAGGCTGTCGTTGACGCTCTTGAAGTCGTCGAGGTCCAGCAGCAGCACGGCAACAGGTCGCATCCCTCGGCGATGCAGTTCGACAGCATGCGTGACCCGGTCGGTGAACAGCGCCCGGTTGGCGAGGGAGGTCAACGAGTCGTGGAAGGCCTGGTAGGTGAGCTGTTCCTGGCTGTCGAGCGCTCGCTGCACGAGGCGGCGGTTGTCGACGAGAGTCATCAGCTGGCGAACGAGGAGCACCGCTATGAGGCCCGCGCCGACCAGGATCGTGGGATCGCCGCCGGTGGGTCGCAGGCGCCATGCCGCGATTCCCACAGCGAGCGCAGCGGGGAGATAGGGAAGCATCGTGGCCCGCCATGACGAACCGCGGTGCGCACGACGACTCTCCCCCGGCGCGTCGTGCAGGGCAGCTTCCATCATCAACAGGTAGGCCGCGAGATAGCCGATGTCGAGCAGGTTGCCGGTCTGATAGCTGCCCAGCGCCGCGAAGTACGTGTAGCCGCTGTCCGACAGGGCCTGGAGCCCCAACCCGCCCGCGAGGAGGATAAGCCCGAGCCTGCCCGGCGTTTGTGTCATCACCACGAGCAACGTGGTCAACAGGACGAGGTCGCTGATCGGGTACGCCACCGTCAACGCCAGCGAAAGGGTGGTGGTACCGCCGGCCGCGACCGTGGGGCCGAGTGCGGTGACCCAGCTGATGCTGAACAACGAGCCGGCAACGAGCAGCCCGTCGAGAACGGCTCGCAGTCGGCCCTGGCCGGCCAGCACCGTCGACGGGCGCAGCAGCAGGGCGATCAACGCCAGGACCGGGAACGTCAGGTAGGCCACGTCGGCAACAGAGGGGAACGGCGTCTCCTGGCGGAGCACCAGCTCGTACCAGCCCCAGATGCCCTCGCCGAGCGCAGCGGCCGCGAACGAGGCGGTCATGATGGTCCAGGAAGTCCGGGCGCGTCCCTGAACCCTCGAGGCCCGGTGGCCCGCGGCCAATGTGGCGGCTATCGCGGCGACGAACGTACCCAGATCGTCGACCACGGTCACGACGTTCCCGGAGGCCAGCCAGAGCACAAGTCCGTAGACGACCACAACTACGGCCAGGATCCAGGCGCGCGCGATCACCGGACGGACGGCTGCCCGTTTCCAAGAGCGCATGCCAGTCCTGCCCGGCGGCGGGTGCGCACTACCGGGGAGGGCGGGCACGCGCTTGATCAGGCGTGGGGGCTGATGCGTCGAATCGGCGTGTGCCTATGGGCACTGCCACTGTGCGCCGCCGAATGGTTTCCGGAAGGCGACACCGAGCTGCCACCCGGGGTTGCGGCGTCGGAGCCATGGTCGGTCGATGCCAGCAGGACTGCTCCCGGTGCGGCGACGATGACAGCCAACGCGAGGGAGGCCCAGAGGGTCCAGCGTCGGACCGACGAGCGGCCCGCTGAGCGCAGCAACCGGTGGTGGACCGCGTCGCCCATCAGGTCGACCGCCGGTGCCGGGGTCGCCACGGAGACATCTGTTGCTCGGGCGTCGGTCGGCGGCATTGCACTCCTTTGATGATGAATTGGTCAAGCAAGGACAATGTCGTCATCGGCGCGGCCCGACTTGACCGGCCAGACGACCGCCAGCAGAAGTCGCCCCGTTCCCGCGTTGGCCCTGGTTCCCGCTTTACCTGAATGCGGCGCCGGCTAGGCGTTGCGCGTAAGCCCTGAGGGAGAGCAGGGTGCAGAAACGGGAACCCGACGCTTGAGGCTGGGGGCGTGTCGTGCAGCCGCCGCCGGGTGTCCCCGCAGGTCGCCGCGTCCAGTCGACGCGACGACACAGGGACGAGAGCGGCTAGACGAGGACGACGCATGACCGGGCCATCGATGCAGCAGTGCGTCCAGCTCGCGGTGCTGGCCCTGATCGCCGCGCACGAGCCGGTCGACCGTTTCGCCGTGGCAGCACGGTGTCCGGGAGCGAACAACCGGGATCTCAAGCGCGCGCTGGAGGTCCTGCTCGAAGAGGGCAGCGTCGAAGAGCCGATCGGCGGCCTGGGCTGGCTGGCCGGGATCGACGAGACGGACGTGCTCCAGCTGAGCGAGGCCGGCCGTCTTCGACTCGCCGCCGACGAGTGACACCGTCACGTGGGGGTGGGCACAGACGGACTCGAACCGCCGACTTCTTGCTTGTAAGGCAAGCGCTCTAACCAACTGAGCTATGCGCCCGTTACACACCTTGGACAAGGCCGCTCGAGCCTACTGGTCAGAGCGCCGCGAGGGCTGATCGGTAGTCGTCGAGGTCACGGGCGTCGGGGATCGGGTTGGTCACCGTCCAGCGCACCGCGCCCGCCTTGTCGATGACGAACGTGCCTCGCAGGGCGACGCCGACGTCCGCGTTCGAAGACGCCGTACGCCGACGCGACCTCACCATGTGGCCAGAAGTCCTGCAGCATCGGGAAGGTGAAACCTTCCCGGTCGGCGAAGGCCCGCAGCGTGTACATCGCGTCGCACGAGATCGTGAGGAGCGCGACCTCGTCGTTCTGGAACTCGTCGAGGTGCTTCTGCAGCTCGTGCAGCTCGCCGCCGCAGACCCTGCTGAAGGCCCACGGATAGAACACGACGACGACCGCCGACTGACCCCGGAACTGCGACAGGCGAACCGTCTGACCGTGCTGGTTCTTCAGTGCGAAGTCTGGGGCCTGCTCGCCCAGCTGCGGTGCCATCGGCGCGCTCCTCTGCTCGTGACGCCCGGCTGAGCCTGGCAGGATGACACCGTGTCAGTCGCCGGTCAACGCCCCGTCGTGCCGTCCGACGGCGAGCGCGGACTCGCCTCGTGGGAGCCGGCCGACCTCGCCTCGCTGGTGCTGCCCTCGTGGGACGCCTTCTGCGAGATCGCGTCGTCGGTCGACATGTACGAGGAGACCCGCGTCGCGGACTGGACAGCGCGAGACCTGTGCATCCACCTCGGTTCCTGGCCGGGCAGCCACTCACTGCGCCGGATGATCGCCGAGGCGCGCGACCACCCAGGTGAGCTGTCCAGCAGCGACTTCGACCAGGACGCGCACAACGAGGCCGTCATCGAGGCACATGCCGATGCGTCGCGCGACGACGTACTCCAAGCCTTGGCCGACGCGCGAGAAGATGCCGCCACGTTCCTCGGCTCCCCGGAGGCGGACGAGCTCGGTCAGCGGCTGGTGCGCTCGGTGCTCGGACCGTTGCCGCTGTTGACCATGGTGTGCGCGGGGACGTACGAGCTGGCCGTGCACGCCCTCGACCTGGCCCCGGCCGGGGCGCCCGCACCCGCCCGACCCGCTGCTCTCGGCCGGTCTCGCGTCCCTCGTGGACGTCACCGGAGCGCTGGCCGCCCGCTGCTCGATATCGACGACGGCCGGCTGCCTCTCGCCCGAGGGGGGCTGGGCCTTCGCCAGCAACGGCCCGGACTGGCTGACCATGGACCTGCCCGGGGTGGCGACCGGCTGGTCGGTGGTCGACGGCCGCGCCGCAGCACTGCTCGATGCCTCTGCAGGTCGCCGGAGCGTGCCCGCCCTGCTCGCGCGACGCGAGATGAGGCTGCACCACGTCAGCGGGTTGCTTGCCCTCGCGCCGATCGTGGAGGCCGTTCCGGGCCTGCCGGGCTCGAGCGCGCTCGGCGGTGCCGCCCGCCACCTGCGCGGAGCCAGGCGGCTGTTGAGCCGTCTACCGGGGGTGCCTGGCTAGCGGGCGAGCAGCGGCAGGTCTCGGGCCGCTCGATCTTTGTGCGGGCTGTTCGTTCAGCGGCCGGACTTGCGGGTGACCAGCCGGGTGCCCGACCAGTCACGCGCCGCACTGATGCTGCTCGTCTGGTGCAGGCCGGCAGTCGGGGCAGCATCGCCGATCTCGCCGGGCTCGACATGTCCGGGGCGCCCGGCCTTGGGGGTGAGCAGCCAGACAACCCCGCCGTCGCCGAGGGAGATCAGCGCGTCGACCATGGCGTCGACCAGATCGCCGTCGTCGTCACGCCACCACAGCAGCACGGCGTCGACAACGTCGTCATAGTCCTCGTCGACAAGCTCCGAGCCGGTCAGGGAGGAGATTGCGCTCCTCAGGGCGTCGTCGCAGTCCTCGTCGTAGCCGAGTTCCTGCACGATCTGGCCCTGCTGGAAGCCGAGCTTGCCAGCAAGGCGCTCCCCTTCCGCGTTCTCCGCGGTCGCGCTCACGCCCTTGCCTCCCATTGCCGTGCGGTGCTCGCCCGGAGCTCTCCGGTCGAGTCGTTCGCGGGTAGTCCACACTCCACCGGCCCGTCGCGCAAGCCGAACGCGCAGTTCTTGGGAGGAAGTCGACCCAATCGGCCACAGTGGGCCCGGTCCGGCCCGGTATCAGCCCGTCTCAGCCCGCTCTCAGCCCCGGATCAACCCCGGAGGAAGGACAGCCGCACCTGCCGCTGCGGGTTGTCGCCGTTGAGATCGACGAGGCAGATCGACTGCCAGGTGCCCAGCGCCATCGCCCCGTCGAGCACCGGGACCGAGGCGTAGGGAGGGCACAGCGCCGGCAGCACATGGTCGCGCCCGTGCCCGGGGGAACCGTGCCGATGGCGCCAGGGACCGTCCGCGGGGAGCAGCTCGCGCAGCGCCGCGAGCAGGTCGTCGTCGCTGCCCGCGCCGGTCTCGAGCACCGCGAGCCCGGCGGTCGCGTGCGGCACCCAGACGTGCAGCAGCCCGTCTCGCGGCGCCGACGTCCCGCAGGAAGTCCTGACAGACCCGGGTCAGGTCGGCCACGGCCTCGCGGGAGCCGGTCGTGACGTCGATCAGGCGGGTGTCCACGGGCTCCAGCCTGCCGGGCCGTCAATGCGCGGCGGTCAGTGGGCGTTACCAGTGGTGGTCCGGCCTCGCTGGCTCGACCACGGCGTCGGGGCCGGGGAAGACGAGGGACTCGTGCCCGTCGGGGTGCCGCACGAGGTAGGGCGGCTGGCCGTCGGGGCCCCGCACCTCCACGATCTGGCCGAGATGGTCCTGCTGCGCCCACGGTGCGCCCGTGCACGTGCAGTTGGTCGCCGATAGTTGCGTGCATGGTGTTGCCTCCGGAACTGCTTCGCAGACCACCCCAGACTGGACCGGCTCCCTCCCGCAGGGAAGGGGTTACCGGTGAGTAGGGATGCGCCCGTTTGCGTCGGGTAGGAACATGGGAGGGTCACGTGTCGGTTACCGCCGACGCACGACGACGCAATTCCAGGACGCGCGACCCTCAACGACGACCGAAGGACACCCGTGGCCTCTGACAACGACCGCACCGACCGGCCGGCCATCATCAGCGACGGACTGCCGAGCCAGCTGCTCGACACCGACCCAGCCGAGACCGCCGAGTGGCTCGAGTCACTCGACGCAGTCGTCGACCATGCGGGCCGCAACCGGGCGCGCTACCTGATGCTCAGCCTGCTCCAGCGAGCGCGCGAGAAGCAGGTCGGCGTGCCCAGCCTGCGCAGCACCGACTACATCAACACGATCCCGCCCGAGGCGGAGCCGTGGTTCCCCGGCGACGAGCACGTCGAGCGCCGCATCCGCGCCTACACCCGGTGGAACGCGGCGATCATGGTGCACCGCGCCCAGCGGCCGGGCGTCGAGGTCGGTGGCCACATTTCGACGTACGCATCCTCCGCCAGCCTTTACGAGGTCGGCTTCAACCACTTCTTCCGCGGCAAGGACCACCCCGGCGGCGGCGACCAGATCTACTACCAGGGACACGCATCGCCGGGCATGTACGCGCGCGCGTTCCTCGAGGGCCGCCTGTCCGAGGGGCAGCTCGACGGTTTCCGCCAGGAGCTCTCGCACGAGGGCGGCGCCCTGCCGTCCTACCCGCATCCGCGGCTGATGCCGGACTTCTGGGAGTTCCCCACCGTCTCGATGGGCCTCGGCCCGCTCAATGCGATCTACCAGGCGCGGTTCAACCGCTATCTGCACGACCGCGGCATCAAGGACACCAGCCAGCAGCGCGTCTGGGCGTTCCTGGGCGACGGCGAGATGGACGAGCCCGAGTCGCTCGGAGCCATCGGGCTGGCGGCGCGCGAGGAGCTCGACAACCTGACCTTCGTCATCAACTGCAACCTGCAGCGGCTCGACGGTCCGGTGCGCGGCAACGGCAAGGTGATCCAGGAGCTCGAGTCGTTCTTCCGCGGTGCCGGCTGGAACGTGATCAAGGTCATCTGGGGTCGCGAGTGGGATGCCCTGCTCGCCGCCGACACCGACGGCGCCCTGGTCAACCTGATGAACGCAGACGCCGGACGGCGACTACCAGACCTACAAGGCCGAGGACGGCGCGTTCGTCCGCGAGCACTTCTTCGGCCGCGACCCGCGCACCCGCAAGATGGTCGAGCACCTCACCGACAAGGAGATCTGGGGGCTGTCGCGCGGCGGCCACGACTACCGCAAGATGTACGCCGCCTACGAGGCCGCGACCAAGCACAGCGGTCAGCCGACGGTCATCCTCGCGAAGACCATCAAGGGCTGGACGCTTGGCTCGCACTTCGAGGGCCGCAACTCGACCCACCAGATGAAGAAGCTGAAGAAGGACGACCTGATCGGCTTCCGGGACCGGCTCTACCTCGACATCCCCGACTCCGCGCTCGACGAGGTACTGCCGCCCTACTACCGCCCGGGCGAGAACTCCGACGAGGTCGCCTACATGCACGAGCGGCGCCGCGCGCTCGGTGGCTACCTGCCCGAGCGGCGCACGCCGTCGGTGCCGCTCGTGCTGCCCGGCGACCCCGTCTACGACGTGATGAAGCGAGGCTCCGGCAAGCAGAAGGTCGCCACCACCATGGCGTTCGTACGCATGCTCAAGGACCTGCTCAAGGACAAGGAGATCGGCTGGCGCTTCGTGCCGATCATCCCCGACGAGGCCCGTACGTTCGGCCTGGACTCGCTGTTCCCGACGCTGAAGATCTACTCACCGCACGGCCAGCGCTACACGGCGGTCGACCGCGAGCTGATCTTGTCCTACAAGGAGGACACGAAGGGCGTCATCCTGCACGAGGGCATCAACGAGGCCGGCTCGACCGCGTCCTGGACCGCCGTCGGGTCCTCGTACGCCACCCATGGCGTGCCGATGATCCCGATCTACATCTTCTACTCGATGTTCGGCTTCCAGCGCACCGGCGACGGGTTCTGGGCTGCGGCCGACCAGATGACGCGCGGCTTCGTGCTCGGCGCCACCGCCGGCCGCACGACGCTGAACGGCGAGGGGCTGCAGCACGAGGACGGCCACTCGCTCTTGCTCGCGTCGACCAACCCGGCGGCGGTGTCCTACGACCCGGCGTTCTCGTTCGAGATCGGCCACATCACCCAGGACGCGTTGCGTCGCATGTACGGGGACAGGCCGGAGAACATCTTCTACTACCTCACGGTCTACAACGAGCCCTACCTCCAGCCCGCCGAGCCCGAGAACGTCGACGTCGAGGGCATCCTGGCGGGCATCCACCGCTACTCCCCCGCCGCCGAGGGCGACGGACCCAAGGCGCAGCTGCTCGCGTCGGGCGTCGCGGTGCAGTGGGCGCTGGAGGCACAGCGCCTGTTGCAGGTCGACTGGAACGTGCAGGCCGACGTGTGGTCGGTGACGTCGTGGAACGAGCTGCGTCGCGACGGGCTGGCTGCCGACGAGCACAACTTCCTCGAGCCCGACGACGACCTGCGCGTGCCTTACGTCACCCGGAAGCTGGAGGGTGCGCAGGGACCGTTCATCGCCGTGTCCGACTTCATGCGCGCGGTCCAGGACCAGATCGCCCCGTGGGTGCCCGGCGACTTCGCGTCGCTCGGCACGGACGGCTTCGGCCTGTCGGACACCCGAGGTGCGCTGCGCCGCCACTTCAAGGTGGATGCCGCATCGATCACGGTGCGGACCCTGAGCGAGCTGGCCCGCCGCGGCGAGGTCAAGCGCGAAAGCGTCCGCGAGGCGATCGACAAGTACGACCTCGGCAACGTCAACGCCGCGCCCACCGTCGAAGCCGCCGGCGGCGCCGAGTAGCCCCCGCCCCTCGCGGAATCGACCACGTTCAGCAGGCGTACGGACGGTCCGCTATGCCTGCACGCCTTGCGAACGGGTCCGCAGGCATGCTGAACGTGGTCGATTCCGCGGGGCGGTGGGGGTCAGGAGAACTGGACTCCGGCGTGCATCTCCCAGACCAGCACCTCGGCGTCGTCGGTGGCCGTGACGCGCTGGCCCTCCGCCCCGGTGATCCGGGCCGCGTCCCCGGTGCCCAGCGGGCCGGCGCCCTCGAGCGAGACGGCGCCACGGGCGACGTACAGGTGGACGAACGGGGCCGTCGGCAGGTCCACCGACTCACCGGGCGCGAGGCGGGCGGCGAACAGCGCGGCGTCGCGCTGCCCGATGCGGATCGCGGAGCTCTCCGCGTGGCGCGGCATGCCCGGAGGCGACCGGCACGAGGCCGCCGCCAACCAGCTCGGTCGTGATGTCCAGCTGCTCGTAGCCGGGCGCGGTGCCGTTCTCGTCGGGGACGACCCACATCTGGATGAAGTGCACCGGGTCCGTCGACGAGACGTCGGGCCGGGTGAACGCACCGTGATCGTTCTTCTCGGAGTGCAGGATGCCGGTGCCCGCGCTCATCCGCTGCGCGAGGCCGGGGTAGATCAGCCCGTTGTGCCCTTCGGAGTCCTGGTGGACCAGGCCACCGTCCAGCACCCAGGTGACGATCTCCATGTCCCGGTGCGGGTGGGTCTCGAAGCCGGTGCCGGGCGCGACGATGTCGTCGTTGGACACCAGCAGCAGGCCGAAGTTGGTGTTGCGCGGGTCGTAGTGGTGCCCGAACGAGAACGAGTGCTTCGAGTCCAGCCAGTCGATGCGCGTGGCAAAGCGTTCACTTGCGAGGCGTACGTCGATTCCTGGCTGCAGTTCGGTCAGCATTGCGGCTCCTTCATGATTTAGTTGTCTGCGCAACAACAACCCTCAGCTCGCTGTTCCCCAGCCTGGCACCCCTGTTTCGCGAGTGACCTTGTGGCCCGACACGCCGGCGTGTCGGGACCGGAAGGTCGCGCGCCGGGCCGGAAGGTCGCGCGCCGGGCCGAAGGTCACGCGTGGGAGGCGGTCCAGGCGAGCAGGTCGTCGGCCGCCCAGGTGTTGACGATGCGCTCGGCCGGCACCTCGCACTCCTCGGCGCGGGCGCACCCGTAGGGCTGCCAGTCGAGCTGGCCGGGTGCGTGGGCGTCGGTGTCGATGGAGAACCTGCAGCCGGTCTCGACGGCGAGTGACAGCAGGCGGCGCGGCGGGTCGAGCCGCTCCGGCCGGCAGTTGATCTCGACCGCGACGTCGAACTGGCGGCAGGCCTCGAAGACCAGCTCGGCGTCGAACTCCGACTCCGGGCGCACCTTGCCGCTCCTGCCCCTCGGCGTCACGTTGCGCCCGGTGCAGTGCCCGAGGATGTCGGTGTGCGGGTTGGCCACGGCGGTCACCATGCGCCGGGTCATGTCCTCGCGGTCCATCCGCAGCTTGGAGTGCACGCTGGCGACGACGACGTCCAGCCGGGCCAGCAGCTCCGCCTCCTGGTCGAGGCGGCCGTCATCGAGGATGTCGACCTCGATGCCGGTCAGGATGCGGAACGGCGCGAGCTCGTCGTTGAGCTCGGCCACGACATCGAGCTGCCGGCGCAGCCGGTCGGGCGAGAGCCCGTTGGCCACGGTCAGCCGGGGCGAGTGATCGGTGAGCACCACGTAGTCGTGGCCGAGGTCCCGAGCGGCGTGCGCCATCTCGTCGATCGGGCTGCCGCCGTCCGACCAGTTCGAGTGCGTGTGGCAGTCGCCGCGCAACGCCGCTCGCAGCTCGGTCCCGCCCGCGACCACGGGTCCGGTGACCTCGGACTCGAGCTTGGCGAGGTAGGCAGGCTGTTGCCCGGCAAGGGCCTCGCTGATCACCGCGGCAGTCGTCTTCCCGACCCCCTTCAGATCGGTGAGGGTGCCACCGTCGACGTACGCCTGAAGGTCCTTCTCGGGGACGTCGGCGATGACGGCGGCGGCGGCGCGAAAGGCCTGCACGCGGTACGTCGGCTGGTGCGCGCGTTCGAGCAGGAAGGCGATCCGGCGCAGGGCATCAACAGGCTGCACCCGACGACCCTAGACGGTTGTGGCACTGCAACAACTACTGTGCGGGGATGCCGCGACGCTCCCCGGCCACCGTGCGCCGCCTGGAACGCAGCATCGGCACGCTCGCCAGCGCCGCCATCACCCGGATGGACGAGGTGCTCCCGTGGTATCGCGCGATGCCCGCGGAGAACCGTTCGTGGGTCAACCTGGTCGCGCAGGCCGGTGTCGCAGCCTTCGTCGAATGGTTCCGCGTCCCGGAGACCCCACAGGGCATCAGCGCCGACGTCTTCGGCACCGCCCCCCGCGAGCTCACCCGGTCGGTGACCTTGCAGCAGACGGTCGAGCTCGTCCGCGTCGTGATCGCGGTGGTCGAGGAGCAGATCGAGTCCATCGCCCCGGGCGACGAGGCCGAGCTGCGCGAGGCCGTGCTGCGCTATTCGCGAGAGATCGCCTTCGCCGCGGCGCAGGTCTACGCACAAGCCGCGGAGGCCCGCGGCGCCTGGGACGCGCGGCTCGAGTCCCTCGTCGTCGACACGTTGCTGCGCGGCGAGGCGGACGACGCACTGCGGTCCCGGGCCGCGGCGCTCGGGTGGGGCAACCACGACTCGGTCGTCGTGATCGTCGGTCAGACGCCGGACGCTGAGCCCGAAGCGGTGGTCGACGAGATCCGGCGCACCGCACGCGCCTCACATCTCGATGTGCTGACCGGCGTGCAGGGCGACCGGCTGGTCGCGATCCTCGGTGGCGCGGGCGACGCCGTGCACGCCACGCGCCACCTCGTCGCGCAGTTCGGCGCCGGGCCGGTCGTCATCGGGCCGACGGTGCCCGACCTGCTGGCGGCAGGACACAGCGCCGCGGCCGCCGTGGCCGGCCTGCTGGCCGCCCCGGCGTGGCCGGATGCGCCGCGACCGGTGCTCGCCGACGACCTGCTCCCGGAGCGGGCCCTCGCCGGGGACAGCGTGGCCCGCCAGCAGCTGGTCCGCGACATCTACCGGCCGCTGACGTCGTCGGGGACAGCACTCGTGGAGACGCTTTCGGCGTTCCTGGAGCAGGCGTCATCGTTGGAAGCGACGGCGCGCCTGCTGTTCGTACACCCCAATACCGTGCGATATCGGCTGCGGCGTGTGACGGAGGTCACGGGCTATGCACCGACCGATCCACGGCAGGCTTTCACGCTGCGTCTCGCCCTGGCGCTCGGCCGATTGGACGGCGGCGCGGACGACCCGCCAACTTTGTAGGATCTCTACAAAGTCCCCCCGGTAGATTCGTCTGGGTCCGCACCGCGTCTCACGCTCGACTCCGCAAGGCTGGGCAGGTGCTAGTCATCGTCGCTCCCGGTCAAGGTGCCCAGACCCCAGGCTTCCTCACGCCCTGGCTCGAGCTGCCCAACTTCGAGGACCGGCTGCGCTGGCTGTCCGCCTGCGCGGGTCTGGACCTGATCCACTACGGCACCGAGGCCGACGCAGAGACGATCCGCGACACCGCGGTGGCCCAGCCGCTGCTGGTGGCCGCCGGGCTGCTCAGCGCGCTCGAGATCTTCCCCCACCCGGCCGACGCCTTCCACGTCGTGGGCGCGGCGGCGGGGCACAGCGTCGGCGAGATCACGGCCGCGGCCGGCACCGGCGTGATCACGGCCGAGTCGGCGATGGTGCTGGTCCGCGAACGCGGCCGGGCCATGGCCGACGCGTCAGCGCTCAAGCCGACCGGCATGACCGCCGTGCTGGGCGGCGACCCCGAGGAGGTCCTGGCCTCGATCGCGGCGCACGGCCTCACCGCGGCCAACAACAACGGGTCCGGCCAGGTTGTCGCGGCCGGCACGGTCGAGCAGCTCGCGGCCTTCAAGGAGGACCCGCCGGCCAAGGCGCGGCTCATCCCGCTCTCGGTCGCGGGGGCGTTCCACACCGAGCACATGGCACCGGCGGAGGTCACGCTGGAGCGCTACGCCCGGGCCGTGTCCGTGCACGACCCGCGCACCCGGCTCATCTCGAACCGCGACGGCGACGTGGTGGCGACCGGGCGTGAGGTGCTCGAGCGCATCGTCACCCAGGTCGGCAACCCCGTCCGCTGGGACCTGTGCATGAAGTCGATGGCCGAGCTCGGCGTCACCGGCGTCATCGAGGTGCCGCCGGCGGGCACGCTGACGAACCTGATCAAGCGGGCGATCCCCGGCGTCGAGACCGTCGCGCTCAAGACCCCGGCCGACCTCGACGCAGCGCGCGACCTGGTCGCGCGGCACGGCAGCGCCTCCCCCATGGACGGCTCGCCGACCTGGCGCCTGGTCGTGGCCAAGGCCAAGGGCATCATCCACATCACCGAGGACGGCATCGGCACCACGCTCGCGCCGGGCGCCACTGTCGCCACGCTGGTGACCTCGCGCGACGAGCACCCGGTTGTCGCACCGCACGGCGGGACTATCGTCGAGTGGCTGGTCGAAGACGGTGACCCGGTTGCTCCGGGCCAGCCCATCATTCGGCTCCACCCTGAGGCGGTCTAGCTCATGAATCAACCAAGCATCAATGTGCCGGTGGGTTCCGCCCACGCTCGCATCCTGGGTGTCGGTGGCTACCGCCCCTCGCGGGTCGTGACCAACGACGAGATCTGCGAGCGCATCGACTCTTCCGACCAGTGGATCCGGGAACGCACCGGCATCGAGTCGCGTCGCTGGGCCGCCCCCGACGAGTCGGTCATCGACATGTCGCTGGCGGCCGCCGGGAAGGCGGTCGCCCAGGCGGGGATCACGCCCGCCGAGGTGAGCGCGGTCATCGTCGCCACCGTGACTCACCCCCTGCAGACCCCGTCGGCGGCCGCCGCCGTCGCCCACCGCCTCGGCACCGCCAACGCGGCCGCCTTCGACGTGTCGGCGGCCTGCGCAGGCTTCTGTTACGGCGTCTCGATGGCCAACGACATGGTGCGCGGCGGCAGCGCGAAGTACGTCCTGGTCATCGGCTGCGAGAAGCTCTCGGACTTCACCGACTCCTACGACCGCTCGACCGCGTTCATCTTCGGTGACGGCGCCGGTGCGGTGGTGATCGGCCCGTCCGACGAGCCGGGCATCGCGCCGACCATCTGGGGCTCGGACGGGTCGGAGTACGACGCGATCACCCAGCGCGCGTCGTGGATCGACGTACGTGACCACAACGTCGAGTTCCCCATGTTGACCATGCAGGGACAGAAGGTGTTCCGCTGGGCCGTCTGGCAGATGGCTCCGGTCGCCGCCCAGGCCCTCGAGGCTGCGGGCATCACGGCCGACCAGCTCGACGCCTTCATCCCCCACCAGGCAAACCTGCGCATCGTCGATGCCATGGTGAAGACGATGAAGCTGCCCGACCACGTGCCGGTGGCCCGCGACATCCGCGAGACCGGCAACACCTCTGCCGCTTCGATCCCCCTCGCGATGGAGCGCATGCTCGAGTCGGGAGAGGTCAAGAGCGGGGGTCTGGCGCTGCTCATCGGATTCGGCGCCGGACTCGTCTTCGCCGCGCAGGTTGTCCGGCTGCCCTGACCCACAGATTTCCCGCACGCTGTGCGGGTCGTACGAAAACACAGACCCATCTACGAAGGAGCGGGAATTACATGGCTGCTAGCGAGCAGGAGATCCTCGAGGGTCTCGCCGAGATCGTCAACGAGGAGACGGGCATTGCAGCGGAGGACGTGCAGCCGGACAAGTCGTTCACAGACGACCTCGACATCGACTCGCTGTCGATGATGACGATCGTCGTCAACGCCGAGGAGAAGTTCGGCGTGCGCATCCCCGACGACGACGTCAAGGGCCTGAGCACCGTCGGCGACGCGGTGTCCTACATCGCGAAGGCGAGTGCCTGAGACATGACCACAACACCCTTGACCGACGCACAGCGCGTGGTCGTGACCGGACTGGGCGCGACAACGCCCGTCGGTGGCGACGTGCCCAGCACCTGGGCGGCCTTGTTGGCCGGTCAGTCGGGGGTCAAGGTGCTGACCGAGGACTGGGTCGAGACGCTGCCGGTGCACATCGCTGCACCGGCAGCCGTCGACCCGAGTGAGCAGCTGGCCCGCGTCGAGGTCAAGCGCAACGACCGGAGCGGCCAGTTCGCGCTCGTCGCCGCTCGCGAGGCCTGGGCCGACGCCGGCATCACCGACATGGACGGCGACCGCCTCGGCGTCGTCATCGGCACGGGCATCGGCGGCGTCCTCACGCTGCTCGCCAACTACGACCAGCTGCTCGAGAAGGGCCCCCGGCGCGTCCACCCGTTGGCGATCCCGATGCTGATGCCGAACAGCGCCGCCGCTCACGTCGCCCTCGACCTCGGAGCCCGCGCCGGCGTGCACACACCGGTCAGCGCCTGCGCCTCCGGCGCGGAGGCGATGTCCTTCGCGGTCGACATGATCCGCAACGGCCGCGCCGACGTCGTCGTCGCCGGTGGCACCGAGGCAGCGATCCACCAGCTGAACATGGCGGCGTTCGCGAACATGCAGGCGCTCTCGACGCGCAACGACGAGCCGGAACGGGCCTCGCGGCCCTACGACAAGGGCCGGGACGGCTTCGTGCTCGGTGAGGGCGCCGGCGTCGTCGTGCTCGAGTCCGCCGCGCACGCGAAGGCTCGCGGCGCCAAGGTCTACGCCGAGATCGCCAGCGCGGGCATCACGTCCGACGCGCACCACATCGCGGCACCCGACCCGGTGGGACGAGGCGCGGCCCGGGCCATGCAGATGGCGCTGGACACCGCCGGCATCGACGCCAGCGACATCGTGCACATCAACGCGCACGCGACCTCCACGCCGGCGGGCGACGTTGCAGAGGCGCAGGCCATGGCCACCGTGCTGGGGGCGGGTTCGACGGCGTGCGTGTCCGCGACCAAGTCGATGACGGGTCACCTGCTCGGCGCGGCAGGCGCTATCGAGACGATCGCGACCGTGCTGGCCCTGCACGAACGCACGGCACCGCCGACCGTCAACCTCGAGGACCCCGACGACGACGTCCATATCGATGTCGTACGGGGCGAGCCGCGCAAGCTGCCTGACGGACCCATCGCAGCCCTCAACAACTCCTTCGGGTTCGGCGGGCACAACGTCGCACTCGTGGTGAAGAGCGTCGAGCAGTGACGGTCGTTGCTGCGGCCACGCCCGTCATCGAGCCGACGGACGACCCCCGCAGCCCGCGGCGACGGCTGGGCGCGCTGTTCGACGAGGGCACGCTGGCGCTGATCACGCCCGAGGACGACTCGGGGATGCTCGCCGGCACCGGCCTGATCGAGGGCGACCCCGAGCGTCGCCTTCTGCTCGGACGCCACGATCCAGGGCGGCGCCATGGGCAAGGCCGGCTGCGAGGTGGTCCTGGCCGCGTACGAACGCGCGCTCGCCGACGGCGTACCCGTGATTGGTCTTTGGCACTCCGGCGGTGCGCGGCTGCGGGAGGGCGTCGTCTCGCTGCACGCCGTCGGGCTGGTCTTCGCGATCATGACGCGGGCGTCGGGCAAGGTGCCGCAGATCTCCGTGGTCCTCGGCCCGGCGGCCGGCGGTGCGGCCTACGGCCCGGCGCTCACCGACGTGGTCATCCTCGGCCCTGAGGGCCGGGTGTTCGTGACGGGTCCCGACGTCGTCCGGTCGGTGACCGGCGAGGACGTCGACGCGCTGCGCCTCGGCGGCCCTGAGCCGCATGGTCGCCGCAGTGGCGTCGTGCACGTCGTGGCCGAGACGCAGGAGGACGCCTACTCCGAGGCCCGCCGGCTCGCTGCCCTGCTCGGCGACCAGCGGACCGTCGGCGAGGTCGAGGACCGCGACCTCTCGACGTTCCTGCCCGACTCCCCCAGGCGCGCCTACGACGTGCATCCGATCGTGACGTCGCTGCTCGATGACGCGACCGCCGTCGAGCTGCACCCCAAGTGGGCCCCGAACGTCACCACGACGCTGGGCCGGCTCGGCGGCCGGACCGTGGGCGTCATCGCGAACAACCCGCTGCGACTCGGTGGCTGCCTGGACTCGGCATCGGCGGAGAAGGCCGCGCGGTTCGTGCGGATGTGCGACGCGTTCGGCGTGCCGCTGGTGGTGGTGGTCGACGTGCCGGGCTATCTGCCCGGCGTCGGGCAGGAGTGGGACGGCGTCGTCCGTCGCGGGGCCAAGCTGCTGCACGCGTTCGCCGAGGCGACCGTGCCGCGGGTGACGCTGGTGACCCGCAAGGCGTACGGGGGCGCCTACATCGCGATGAACTCCCGCGCTCTGGGGGCGACCCGGGTCTTCGCCTGGCCCGGCGCTGAGGTCGCTGTGATGGGCGCGGTCGCGGCCGTGCGCATCCTGCACCGTCGCCGGCTCGCGGAGGTGGCCGAGGACGTGCGCGGCGAGGTCGAGGCAGAGCTCGCCGTCGAGCACGAGCTGCTGGCCGGCGGGCTGACCCGGGCCCAGGAGATCGGCGTCGTCGACGAGATCATCGAGCCCGTCCACACCCGGTCAGCGCTCGCGAAGGCGATCGCGGCGGCCCCCGCCGTACGCGGGAACCACGGCAACATCCCGCTGTAGCCGCGGCACCCGCTCCGCCCGCACCCGCTCGGTCGCCCGCATGAACCGGAACGATTGTGGACTCTCCCGCACCCGACACGCCGCAGAAACGGTGTGTCGGAGTCCACAAAGGGTCAGACGACCTGGTGGAGCCAGCGGACGGGGGCGCCGTCGCCGGCGTAGCGGAACGGCTCGAGCTCGTCGTCCCATGCCTTGCCGAGCAGCGCCTGCATCTCGGCCAGCACACGCGCAGCCGGATCCGTCGCGGCGTCGTCGGGTCCCGTCGCCGACCCGGAGGCCGCGCCCTCGGTCGTGAGGTCGCTCGCCGCGCGCGCGAGAGCCGCCCGCAACCGGTCCTCACGCACCATGATGTCGCCGTGCACGCCGGTCGTCGCGTGGAACAGGCCGAGCGTGGGGGTCGAGGAATAGCGCTCCCCCTCGGCGCCGGCACTGGGCTCCTCGGTGACCTCGAAACGCAGGTGCATCCAGTCGCGCAGGGCTGAGGCGAGCTTGGACGCGGTGCCGGGATCGGCCTGCCAGGACAGCTCGGCCCGGAAGGTTCCCGGCGCCGTGGGCTGCGGGGTCCAGTCCAGGCTGACGCGCATGCCGAGGACACCGCCGATGGCCCACTCGACGTGCGGGCACAGGGCCGGTGGGGCGGCATGGATATAAACAACACCACGGGTCGTCACCGGGTCCTCCTTGCTCGTGTACGAGGTGCGCCTTCCCCAGCGGCCTCGTCGGCAAGGACGACGGCAATGCCGTGCGTCGTGGTGTCAGCATGCCACATCCGTCACTCCCGCACCAGCACCGTCGCCCACCGAGGTGGGCCGAGTTGAGGTAGTTCGAACCGGATCATCACTTAGCGTGAAGTTCGCGGCTCCGGACGCCGATAGCGACAGAGTCAGAACCGGAAGGAGGGTCGCCCGTGTACAACCCTGAGCTGCTCATGGCCGAGGCGTACGACGAGGGTGTCGTCTCCGAGGTCATCCGCCCGGCGGCGATCATCCCCGAAGAGTCCGCCCGGGCAGTCCTGGTCGAGCTCGCGATCCGCGACGTCCAGAACAACGGACACTGGCAGTCCGAGCCCACGCTGTGGAGCCGGTACGACCGCCCGTGGGAGGCGTACGGGGCTCGCGGTTCCTCCGAGCTCATCGGCACGATCCAGGTCGCCTACGGCAGCCCGACCCGGTACGACATCACGATCTACCGCGCCACGGTCACCAAATACGGCACGGACAACGGCTGGACGGTCGTCAAGCTCTGCGACGAGGCCCTCGAATACGGCAGCCTCAACCTGGCGAGCTGCCCGCGAGCGTCGCTGAACGCCCCGCCGAAGCCGTTCCGCTTCGGCGAGACCGACTGAACCGTCAGGGTGCGGCCACGACGACCGTGAGCAGCGCTTTCTGTGTCTCCTCGCTCGCCTGTCCGTCCTTGCAGCTGTAGGTCGTCACCGCGAACGAGACGGGATAGCTGCCGGCCGCGCGCCACGTGTGTGTCGCGGCGTATCTGCCCTGGACCGGACCTGCCGGTGTGGCGTCCGCGCTGCAGGCCCGCTGCTTCACCGCGCCGACGCCGACCTCGCCCCAGTCCTCGATGCTCCCGCTGAAGATCCCGCTGCCATCGGCGTAGCTCACCACGAAGCGGGCGGCCCGACCCGCGACGACCGCCGCGGGCACTGCCACCGTGACGGCGAGCACGGCCGCCACCCTGGGCGCGGCTGCCGGTGCCGTTGCCGGTGCCCGCACCTCGGGCCGGGTCACGACGACGACGTCGCCGGGACGGGTCGCCCACCACGAGACTGCGCCGACTCCCGCCGCTGCGACCAGCACGACCGCGAGCGCGAGACGCCGGCCGCGACGAAGGGGTCGAACGGTGGCTTCGTCGAAGATGACGACCGGGCGATCGAGATCAGCGGACTTGTTGGTTCGTGCCTTCCGATGCTCACGAACCGACATGTACCGGCCTCTCTTGCGCGCCTGACCCACTGTCGGCGAGGCTCACATAGGCCGATCAGCTAACACATGGGGCAGACTCGCGCGAAATAGGCGTTTCTCGCCCCTATCCCCGTCAAATCAGCGGGCGACCACGCGCGGCGGTACGAGCGTGCGGCCGCTCGCCACTTCGGGGCAGCACGCGTCGACAGCCCCGACCGACGGGGTGACGTGCAGCCGCCGCGTCAGCTGCATCACGTCGAACACCCGCAGCACGGCGGACTGGTCGGCGACGAAGTGGATCGACCCACCCAGCAGACCCTGCCGGTGGAAGACGCGCAGCAGACTCCCGGCGCCGGTGGAGTCGACGAACGTGACGCCACGAAGGTCGACGACGAGGCTGTCCGCGCCACGGTTGAGCAGCGCGAGGAGCCGGTCGCGCAACACCGACGCGCTGGTGACGTCGATCTCGCCGGTCACCTCGACCACCGTGTGCGGGCCGACCTGATAGGGGTCGAGAAGGCTGATCATTGCTGTCCCCTCGGGGGGTAGGGGTATGCCGGGCGCGCCTTCTGCTTCAGCGGCTGCCCGCACTTTAACTGGCCGGATCGCTGCAGGGAAGGCTCTGCGGCAATGGATATCGTTGCGCGTAAAACCTTTGAACCGTAAAGGTTTTGCCGTTTCTTTGCGACTCATGAATAAGTTTCACGACGAAATCCGTTGCTTCCACAGGACTGACCGTCGTCTACCGTTCGACTCATCATGGACCTGCAGCAGATCGGCGCCAGCCACCCCCGCATCAAGCAGGTCATCGACCTGCAGAAGAACACCAAGCCGAATCCGCAGAAGCTTTTCGTCGCCGAGGGTCTCTGGGCGCACAACGCCCTGCTGGACGCGGACACCGAGATCGCCACGTTCTTCTGGTGCCCCGAAGCCGCCTACTCGGACGAGGCGAACAAGCGCAGCGAGCAGGTGGCCGAGCGCGCGGGGCAGTCGTTCCGGGTCTCGGAGAAGACGATGGCCCGCATCTCGGAGCGGGACAAGCCGGACGGCTTGCTCTCGGTGGCCCGGCTGCCGCTCTGGGACCCGGCGCTGATCATGCTGCCGGAGGACGCGCTGATCCTGGTGGCCGACGCGATCGAGATCCCGGGCAACCTCGGCACGCTGATCCGCACGCTCGACGCTGTCGGCGCCGACCTGCTCGTGCTGACCAACCGGCGCACCCGGCTCACGCACCCCAAGGTGTTCCGCGCCAGCCACGGGATGGTGCTGACCGTCCCCCATCTGGAGTTCGACGACGTCGCCGAGGCGGGCGCCTGGCTGCTGAAGAACCACGTGACGACCTACCTCGCAGACACCGGAGGGACCCGCACGTACCGCCAGATGGACTGCACCGGGCGCACGGCGATCCTGCTCGGCAACGAGCGCTACGGCATCTCCCGGCCCTGGTACGAGTTCGGCTTCGAGGCCGTGTCGATCCCCATGCTGGGCCGGGCCGACTCGCTGAACGTGTCGATCTCCGCGGCCGTGCTGCTCTGCGAGGCGCGGGCGCGCAAATCCGGCTGGTGAGCCGTGGCTGCGCGCCTCGATTACCTGAAGTAGTTGCGCAGGTGAGTAGCGTGAGGGGCAGCCGGTGGTCGCCGGTCTGAGCAACGGGGTGCCAGATGACCGTGAACCACCTGCACAGGACCGTGTTGTGGCTGTTCGTCGTGGTCGTGGCGGACAGCCTGGTGGCCGTGGTGCTGCGGGTCGGGAGCCTGCAGGACATCCTGAACGGCGATCGGTCCTGGATGACCCTTGTCGCGCTCGGCGGTCTCGTCACCCTCGCCCTGCTGCTCGCCATGACCCTGCGCGCCGCCCACGACCTGCTGGCGCTGTGGCACGAGGGCACGGCGGCCAGCAGCCGCATCGCGCTGCTCGAGGCCAGCGCCCTCATGTCGCAGGCCCAGGCGATGGTGCGGCCGCCTCCTGTGCATGCGGACTTCGGCCGCGACGTCATCGCTGCCCGGCAACGGATCATCGACGTCCTCGAACGGGGCAACGTGACGATCGCGATGCAGCCCATCATCGACCTGGAGCGCGATCGCTGGGTCGCCGTCGAGGCGCTCACCAGGTTCCCGGACGGACGCGCGCCGGACCTGTGGTTCCGCGAGGCGCAGGAGATGGGGCTGGGCGTCGAGCTGGAGCTGCTGGCCGTTTCCGCCGCGCTGTCCCAGGCGAGCGTCCTTCCCGCACACGTCAGCGTGTCCATCAACGCGTCACCGTCGCTGATCCTCGACGATCGGCTGGCAACGGCGATCTACCAGAGCGGCATCGCGGTGGACCGCGTCACCTTGGAGATCACCGAGCACGCGGCGGTCACGGAGTACGACGACATCTCGGCGGCGCTGCTGGTACTGCGCGAGCGAGGCATGCGCGTTGCTGTCGACGACACCGGGTCGGGCTATTCGTCCTTCAGCCACGTGCTGCAGCTGCGGCCGGACGTCATCAAGCTCGACCGGTCGATGATCCTCGACATCGCGACCGACCCGGCGCGGCGGGCCTTCGTCACCGCCGTCGTGCTGCTCGCGCTCGAACTCGACGCCACCATCACGGCCGAGGGCGTCGAGACCCGGGACCAGCTCGAGACCGCGATCGTTCTGGGCATCGACCACGCGCAGGGCGCACTGCTCGCCCGGCCGGACACGTCGGCAGTGACGTGGCAGTCGTGGGAGGGCCGGCGGTGGGTCTCGCACATCGACCTCTCGCCGATGATCCGCCACCTCGCCCACGACTAAGCGTCCGTCACGGCCGGCGCAGCGGATAGTCCCGCAGTCGCGGACGGCTGACCGGCAGTTCTGCGTCATTCCAGGCACGCCGCAGGTCGGTGACGAAGCGACGAACGGCATTGCGGACGGCCATGGGGCTCTCCTTTCTCACGTTGTTGGCTGTTGTCGGAGCTGCCCTTGCTGGCTCAGCCGACCGTTCCACGATGCCCGTGCGAGGTGGCCGGAGACAGGGTGGTGACCCGCCGATCGGGCTACGTGCCGGCACCCCGGACGCAGTTGACCACGTCAACTCGCGAGCCGGACACGACCGCTGACAGTGGTGCCGGCGCCCGGCTGCGAGTCCACCGTGAGCAGCCCGCCGACGGCGGCCAGCCGGTCCGCCATACCGACGAGCCCGGTGCCGTCGCCGACGCGTTGCGCGTCGGGCAACCCCGGTCCCTCGTCCGTGACGTCGAATCGCAGCTCTGCCCGAGTGATCTCGAGGTGTACGACGACGCGCGCGCCGCCAGCGTGCTTGGCGGCGTTCTGCAAGGCCTCGGCGCAACAGAAGTAGACGGCGAGCTCGATGCCCGGGTCGACCCTGGCGGCCTCGGTGCCGGCCGCGGCGACCACGTGCACCTCCCCCGTGGAAGACCTGGCTCTCGCCCGCAGCGCGCTGACCAACCCCCGAGCAGCCAGGACCGGCGGGAAGATGCCGCGCCCGAGCTCACGCAGTTCGTCGATGCACCTGTCCAGCGCAGCTCGGCTCTGCTGGATCAACTCCGGCAGGCGCGGATCGCCGGCCACGGCCAGCTGCTCGGCGGTTGCCAAGCGCATCGCCAGGCCGACCAGCTCCTGCTGTGCCCCGTCGTGGATGTCGCGCTCGATGCGTCGGCGCTCGGCGGCCTGTGCCGAGGCGAGGCGTTCCCGGCTGGCCCGCAGGTCCTCAGCCTGGCGGGTGATCTGGTCGAGCTGCGCGCGCAGCATTGCGGCCAGCCCGACACCACGCAGAGCGGGACCGGCTTGCGCGGCGAGGTCGGTCAGCAGCCGACGGTCCGCCGGGCCCAGCGGTCGGTCGGCCGACGCGCGCACCGAGATGTCGCCGACCACGACACCCAGGTGCCGGACCGCGACAGAGATGAGGTCCTCGTCAGCGACGGCAACGTCGTGCGGTGACCAGGCGGTCTCGTGGCTGCCGTCCGGCAGCAGCGCCCTGGCGCGGGCCGCCGGCACCCCGAGCCCCAGTGCCATCACCTGAGCAGTTTGGGGCAGCACGTCCCCGACCTCCGGCGCTTCGGCCAGCCGGTGCGGCAGGGCAGCGAGTGCTTCGTACGGGCTGGCTCGGACGCCGTAGACGAGCCGACGTGCCGCATGGTTGAGACGCTCCCTGACCGGGGCGAACAACAACGCGACGAGGGTCGTTGCGACCACCGCGGCACCCAGGTCACCGGATTCAGGCGCCGCGCCCGTCACCCGGGCGAGGCCGACGACCACGCCGACGTAGAGCACGGTCGCGAGGGCCGCCAACACCGTGTAGACGATCGCCGCCACCAGAACCCGGTCGAGCTCCCACAGCCGATAGCGCAAGGACGCGACGGCCAGCGCGGCCGGAAAGCCCAGTGCGACACAAGAGACGAGCACGACGACGCCGAAATCAGTCGTACGCGGTATGCCCTGCAGCGCAAGGCTGACAACGACCAGACCCACCACGAGCAGCAGTGGCCGGAACTGCTGACGGACGAGTGGACCCGCCCGGCGATAGTCGCCGGCCAGCTTGAGCACGACAACGGGGATCAGCGCGACCAGCGCGACAGTCGCAGCACCCGACAAGGCGTCGACTGCATCGGCGGCGGAGGCGGGCAGCAGGCCAGACCAGGGGATCTGATAGCCGAAGGACTCGTCGTCGATCGGTCCAGGGCGGGCTGCCAGCAGCAAGACATGTCCTGCAGTGACCGCCACGGAGCCCAACAAGAGGCCTCGCCACCAGCGCGAGGGCAGCCGGCCGTCCGGAAAGAGCAGCATGGTCGCGACCAGCGACACGGGGAAGAACAGCGGGTCGAGTGCGCTTCCCGCCCAACCGGCGGCCCCCGCGAACGGCAGGCTGCCGGGATCGGCGGCCAACCCGACGTAGGCATAGCTGCGCAGGCCGTACTCCGCGACGAGGCTCGCGCCGCTCACGAACAGCACCGGCCCCAGCAGGTTGCCCGGGCGCAGGCCCAGCAGCAGGGCACCGACCGCGCCGAGTGCCACGCCGAGCCACAGGCTCACGAGGACGAAGACCACCGCGATGCCCGGGTCGTCGCGGTGGGCAACCACCGTCGCAGCCGCGACGAGACCGGCGCCCGCCAGCAGGGCCGAGGCAACCAGGGCGACCCGCACGCGCGTACGCATGGATTCCATGTTCGTCGGCGCTGCGCCCGTGAGTCGGTAGTGCAGGCACCACCGTTCGACCGGAGCACACCACAGAACCGGTCCCAGCGCCGTAGCCTGCTCCCGTGACGCTCGGGATCGTGCTCGCCGAGGACAACCTGCTCGCCCGCGAGGGGTTGCGCAGCCTGCTCTCGACCGAGGCCGACCTCGACCTGCTCGCTGTGTGCGCGGACTACGACCAGTTGATGGCCGCGGTCGACGAGCACGGCCCGGACGTCGTCCTGACGGACATCCGGATGCCGCCGTCCTTCACCGACGAAGGCGTACGCGCGGCCAACCTGATCCGTGGGTCGCACCCCGACACCGGGGTGGTCGTCATCAGCCAGTACGACGACCCGGAGTTCGCCCTCGCCCTGCTTGACGAAGGCTCGCAGGGCCGCGCCTACCTGCTGAAGGAGCGGATGTCCGACCCGCGTCAGCTGATCGGCGCGATCCGCGCGGTCGCCGACGGCGGGTCGAGCATCGATCCGAAGATCGTCGACTCGCTCGTGCGCAGCCGCACCAGGAACTCACCGGTCGCCGCCCTCACACCGCGTGAGCGCGAAGTCCTCGCCGAGATGGCGACGGGCAAGGACAACAACGCCATCGCGGCCTCCCTGGTGCTGACCGTCCGGGCTGTCGAGAAGCACATCAACGGCATCTTCAGCAAGCTCGGGCTCGCTGAGGAGGCCGAGGTGCACAAGCGGGTCAAGGCCGTGCTCGTCTACCTTGCCGCGGACTGACGGACGCCGGGAATCGACCACGTTCAGCATGCCGGCGGACGGTTCGCAAGGCGTGCACGCATTGCGAACCGTCCGTACACCTGCTGAACGTGGTCGATTCCGGAAGGCGGTGGTGGTGCACGCCTTCAGGAGGACTCGTGCGTGCACCCGCGACGCGACGCGCGGCGGACGACACCGTGGTGGAGAGCGAGAGATCCGGTGCACACGCACCCGGGCCCGCCCTCACCAAGGAGCACCGAATGTCACCGTCCCCGACTGGGCGCCGAACCGTTGCGTGCCGGCTCATCGCAGGTGTCGTCGTCACCGCGACCGCGTTCCTTCCGACGGCTGCGCTGGCCGCCGATCAGTCACCTGATGTCCGCACGATCGACGGCGCCCTCGCCGACGGGGCCACGTACCGCATCGAAGTTCCGCAGCACTGGCACGGCACCGTCGCGCTCTATAGCCACGGGCTGCGTTTCCCTGGAGAGGACAACCCCGCGGAGACCTCGCCCAGCGACGGCAGCCGCCGGACCCTGCTCGACGAGGGCGTCGCCCTCGCCGGCTCGTCGTACGCACGCACTGGATTTGCGTTGCCCGAATCGATCGACGACCAGCTCGCCACACTCGCGGCGTTCCGCGACCAGGTCGGCACCCCGACGCGCACGATCGCGTGGGGCGAGTCGCTGGGCGGCATGATCTCGCTGGCGCTTGCCGAGCGGCGCCCGGACCGCATCGACGCGGCGCTGCCGATCTGCGGTCTCCTCGCCGGCAGCGTGGCGCTGTGGAACTCCTACCTGGACGCGGCCTACGTGATGACCACGCTGCTCGCGCCGCAACACGGCCCGAAGCTGACCGACATCGACGACCCGATCGCCAATATCGGTGCCGCGCAGTCGATGGTCTCGGCGGCGGCGAAGACGCCGGCGGGGCGTGCGCGGCTGTCCCTCGCCGCCGCGGTGGCCCAGGTCGCGGGACGCATCGACCCGTCCGTCCCGTCGCCCGAGACCGGCAACGACGTCGAGTCGCGGACCGAGGCGCGCATCGCCTGGCTCGGCGACGCCTTCTCGCTGCTGGCCTTCGGTGAGCGCGGGGAGATGGAGTCGCGGGCGGGGGGCAATCCCTCGTGGAACACCGGCGTCGACTACACAAAGCTGCTTCGCCTCTCGCAGCAGACTGCCGACGTGCGGGCGAACTACCGGGCCGCCGGCCTCGACGTCCGAGACGACCTGGCATGGCTACGGCGCGCGCCGCGGGTCAGCGCCGACCCGGGCGCAGTCTCGTTCCTGCGGTCCAACGTGACCTTCAGCGGACGCATCGACGTGCCCGTGCTGACGATGCACAACGTCGACGACGGCCTCGTACCGACCTCGCACGAGCAGGCCTACCGCGCGCTCGCCCGCCGCGCCGGCAGCTCATCGGAGCTCCGGCAGCTGTTCGTCAACCGGGCCGGTCACTGCACGATGACGGCGGCCGAGCAGCTGACCGGCTTTCATGCACTGACCCACCGGCTGGATACGGGACGGTGGCCGTCACTGACCGCCTCGCGTCTCAACGCCGAGGCTGAGGCCCTCGGGCCGGACCTGAACACCGGCGGCGGTGCGCCCGTCGCGCCAGCCTTCAGCTGGCACGACCCGCTGCCCTTCCCCCGCCGCGCCTGACGAC
>CAVOOW010000002.1:0-273445 GCA_963697675.1 uncultured Actinomycetota bacterium
AGCGGTAGCCAGCTCTGCGAGAGTGTCCACCGCGACGACACTGGCCGGCACTGCGGAGGATGGGACTCGGTATCCGGTACTCACGCAGCCATTTCCACGTAGCCGATGCGCCATAGGCGTTCAGCACGAGGTGCCTGCCTGCTTGACACGTGCGCTCGCTCGAGGTCAGTGCGACCGCTTTAAGCAGACTCTCATTGGCGTTCGTGGCTACTCCGGGGGCGACTATTGGGCCACCAACTTGGGAGGTCGGATGGCTCATGTGGTGCGGGGGACTGTGTACAAGAGGTGCGGCTGCCGGGACTCGGTGACCGGCAAGCGGAAGGGCCCAGGCTGCGAGCTGTTGCCGCGACCAGGCCATGGCAGCTGGTATCTCAGCCTGGAGATGCCGGTCGGCGTGGCGGGCGAGCGGCGACGCCTTCGGCTGGGTGGGCACCGCTCCCGACAGCATGCAGAACGGGCCTTGCGCGCGTTGCAGACACCCAGTCCGGCGAGCGGCACGGCGGGGTGGACCACCGGGCGGTGGTTGCGCCATGGGCTCGTGGAGCGGATGTCTCTTCGCCCGAATACCCGGCGCATGTATGAGTCGCATCTGCGCCTGTACTTGCTGCCACATCTGGACCGGGTCCCGCTGGCCACACTCACGATCGGCGACGTGCGGATGACGTTCCTCGCGATCAACCGAGAACACCACACGCTCGGCACGCCGTTGTCGGCGACCACCCTGCACAGCATCCGCTGCACCCTTCGCGCGGCGCTGAACGCGGCGATCCGCGAAGGACTGCTGACCGATAACCCGGCCCGCTGGATCGAGCTACCAGCACACCGACGACCGCACGCTGTGGTCTGGACACAGGCCCGTGTGGCCGCCTGGAAGGCAGGCGGTCCACGTCCAGCGGTCGCGGTCTGGACCGCCGCGGACACCGCAAGGTTTCTAGGCGCCATCGAAGACGACGAGCTCCACCCGATGCTCTACCTCGTCGCGCTGCGCGGGCTGCGCCGCGGAGAAGCAGCCGGACTCTGCTGGACCGATCTTGATCTCGACGAGGCAACCCTCACCATTTGCCGGACCCTGCAAGAGCACGTCGGGCGACCGGTGTTGTTGCCACCGAAGACCGCCGCCAGTGCGCGCACCATCGCCCTGGACCGCAGCACCGCCGCGGTCCTGACCGCACACCGCGCCCACCAGCGCGCGGTCGCCGGCGTCGACCGGCCCAACGGGTTCGTCTTCGCCCATGCCGACGGACAGCCCTACAGCCCGAGCTACCTCACGCACCACTTCCGGGCGCTGCAGGAGCGGCACGGGCTGCCGCCGATCCGGTTCCACGACCTGCGACACGGCGCGGCCACCCTCGCATTGGCGGCCGGGGCAGACCTCAAGGCCATCCAAGACATGCTCGGGCACGCCAGCATCATCGTGCTCACCGCCGACACCTACACCAGCGTGCTGCCCGAAGTCGCCCGCGAGACCGCGGAGGGCATCGCCGCCTTGGTGCTGGCCGCCGGGCGGAACCCACCCGGCAGGCCCGACGGTCCGCCTCGGCGGCCAACAGGAGTGACGGGAGAGTCGGACTCACCGTGGACTCACCACGGACTCACCAGCCGGCCCGACATGATCTTGAGGGGGCTAAAAGGCCAGGTAGACGTGGGTGCGCCGCGAGGGACTTGAACCCCCAACCCGCGGATTAAGAGTCCGCTGCTCTGCCAGTTGAGCTAGCGGCGCGCGTGCGTCGCAGACGATACCAGCCGCCTCAACGTCCGTCGCATCGAGTTGAACGGGCGGGCCGGGCCGGCGTGCACACACCCGAGAACGGGCTGTGCTCTGCCGTCGGTGACCGACGACAGAGCACAGTTTCCACGGACTGTCGCGACCGGCTCGGGGCCAGCAGTCGCAGCAGGAGCCTGGTGGGTCAGTGGGCGCTGGGAAGCTCAGCTTCCCGTGCCCTCCCACCAACGCGTTTCGGGGCCGCCCTCCTCTGCCAATATCTCGGCAGATGGGGGTCCCGCGGTGTCTGTCAGGTCGACCAGCAGGGCCAGCGGCACGTGTTCCTGGAGGATGGACATGACCAGCTCGTCCTCCGCATGGGTCTGCAGCGGGTCGGGCTGGATGTTGGGCGTCATCCGCGACTCCTTATAGGTGTCCACGCGGTGGTGGACATCGGCCTTTGGTGCCGAAGAGGTGGTTCTTTGGGACTAGATGTCATTAGTTATCGGCACGAGCCGCACCGCTTCTTGAGGCCGAACGGGTCAAGCCCAGGCAAAGGCAAACGCCGCCAACGTGAAGAACGCCCCGGCCGAAGGTAATTTCGGGCCGGGGCGTTCCTCATCTGGTGCTGATCAGGCGACGGGCTTCACCTGGTCGGCCTGCGGGCCACGCTGGCCTTGCGTGACCTCGAACTCCACACGCTGGTTCTCGTCCAGCGAGCGATAGCCGTCGGCCTGGATCGCTGAGAAGTGCACGAAGACGTCGGGTCCGCCGCCGTCCTGCGCGATGAAGCCGAAACCCTTCTCGGCGTTGAACCACTTCACGGTTCCCTGAGCCACTCTGTCTCTCCTTTGGAGCAAAGGGGTTCGCAAGCCGCACCACGCGGCCCGCGGGTTTTGAAGCAACCGCTCCCTCTGGCGCGGACCGGACAGGCATCAAGGTCCGTGGTACAAGAAACGCCCGGCCATCTGACAGCGCGGGCGATCAAGCTTCGAGGCACTGCAACTTCTAACCGCCGACTACGCTAGATCATCTACTCGCCGCTTGTCCACGCTCGCCCGGGCCCGAATTGTTGCCATCTCACCAAGCGTGCAGACCCCACTGCAGAGTGTGTTCTTGGCCGGGCTCGAGGGTCACCAGGCCGGCCCCGCTGTTGAACGCGTCCGCCGGGCAGGACATCGGCTCGACGGCCAGTCCGCGGCGTCGGCGGGCCACCGCCAGCGTGTCCCCGGAGAACACCTGGAGGTAGTCGGTGCCCTGGCCGCCCCAGACGTCCACGCCGTGCGTTCCGTCGCCCAGCGCGAGTCGTACGACGACGCGGCCCTCGCCGTCGCGGTGGAGTCCGGTGAACGGGGTGTCCAGCACCAGGTCGCCGACCTGCCGACCAGCGCGGAAGTCCCACGGCGTCCCGTCCACCGGCTCGGTCGAGACCGGGAGCCCCCGCTCGTCGGTGCGGATCCAGGCCGCGGCCGGAACGGTCAGGACCGCGTCGTCCACCAGGTCGATGCCCGCGGTGACATACGGGTGCTGGCCCACGCCGTAGGGCAGCGGCACGTCGCCCGCGTTGCGACCGGTCAGTGTCACCGACAGTCCGTCCGCATCGAGCGCATAGGCAGCGGCCACGTCGAGCAGGAACGGATAGCCGGGTTGCGGCCAGACGCGGGCGCCGACCGTCACGCTGGACGGCGTTCGTTCGACGACGGACCACGGCACCCACCGCACCAGGCCGTGGATCGCGTTGCGGGTCGCGGCTTCCGACAGGGCGAGCTGCTGGTCCTGTCCCGCCCAGCGATAGCGGCCGTCGCGCACCCGGTTGGGCCAGGGCGCCAGTACCTGCCCTCGACCGCCATCGACCTTGGCCGCGACGTCGAACCCGTCGACGACGGCCCGGCCCGCGACGTCGTACGTCCGCAAGGCCCCACCCACCTGCACGACGACGGCGGTCTGGTCGCCGTGGCGCAGCTCGATCTGCTCACCACTGGGGTGTGTCGTCACGTCGCCGACTCGTCGGTGAACTCCAGATAGGTCAACCCGCGCACGTCGAGCCAGTGCCGGCCGCCGCCGCTCACCAGGCGGAGCAGCACCGCGTCGCAGCCCGCGCAGCGCAGCACGAGCCCGGGTGCGTCGCCGAACAGCCGCGCCTCGGCCATCGGTGCGGTGTTGCCGCAGCCCACGCACTGACCGTGCGCCGAGGTCACGTCGACGGCGAAGATCTCGCGCAGTACGCCCGCTGCTGCGTTCCCGTCCAGGAAGCTGTCGGTGGTCATCGAGGGTCCTCCACTATCCGAATCGTTCGGTCCTGATGCGGCGCGCCTCGTGGCCGGCGGCCAGGAGCAGGTCGGCCACGGCCTCGACGAACGCCGTCGGCCCGCAGATGTAGGTCGTGGGCTGGACGCTCGGGGGCCAGGTCTCCACCTCGAGCCGGACTGCGTCGAGGCGGCCGACCGGGTGTGGCCAGCCGGGCGGAGCCTCGCGCGTGTAGGTGAGGCTCACGTCGACATCCTCCAGCTTGCCCGCGCGGATGAGCTCGTCCGCGTAGAGCATGGCTTCCGGCCGGCGCACCGAGTAGAGCAGCCGGAAGGGGGCCGAGCTGTCGGTCGCCGCCCGTGCCCGCAGCATCGACATCAGCGGTACGAGGCCCGAGCCGCCCGCGATCAGCTGCACGGGCTCGATCTGTGCCGGCCGCCAGACGAACCAGCCGCCGAGCGGTCCGCGGATCTCCAGCTGCTCGCCGACGGTCACGTCGCGCGCCAGGTACGACGACACCTCGCCGTTCGGGTCGATCTCGACGGTGAGGTCGACCCGCTGCTGTCCCGGACCCGACGCGATCGAGTAGGGGCGTACGGCGGTGTATCCGTCAGGAGCAGTCAGTCGTACGTCGACATGCTGGCCCGCGATGTGTCCGGACCAGTCGGCGATGTCGAGGGCGAGGGTGCGGGCGGTGTCGGTCTCGTCGCGCAGCTCCGCGACGACGGCGACCCGCCAGCTCACTCGCCCCAGTACCGCTGCTCGCGCCACGGGTCGCCGTAGTTGTGATAGCCCGCCGTCTCCCAGAAGCCCGGCTCGTCCTCGAGCGACAGCGTGAGCCCACGTACCCACTTGGCGCTCTTCCAGAGATACAGGTGCGGGACGAGCAGCCGGGCCGGCCCGCCATGCTCGGCGGCGAGCGGCTCGCCGTCGTACGTATGAGCGATCCACGCCTTGCCGTCGAGCAGGTCCTCGAGCGGCACGTTGGTCGTGTAGCCGCCGTAGGAGCTGATCAGCATGTAGTCGGCCGCGGTCTCGACATCGGCGAGCAGCGTGTCCAGCGACACCCCCCGCCAGTCGGTCGCGAACTTGGACCAGCGCGTCACGCAGTGCAGGTCGACGGTGGGTTCGTCCTGCGGCAGCGCCTGCAGCCCCGCCCAGTCCCACCGGTGCACGTCACCGGTCTCCGTCGTGACAGACAGTTCCCAGTCGTCGAGGTCGACGCGCGGGGTCGGCCCGGCGGAGAGCACGGGGAAGTCCTCGGTCAGGTACTGACCTGGCGGGAGGTTCGGGTCGGACGAGCGCCGACGCCCCGAGAAACCACGTGAGATGAGGCCCATGCCGTGAATCCTTGCGGCTCGCGGCCGGTCTAGGAAGGCCTGTCTCACGCGGATTTGCGTGCCTCGGTCGTCCGGGGACCCACACGTTGTGGCTCAGGTGGGGGTCGGCTCCGTGCTGGCCGCGGCCGGCTCTCCGAGCTTGACCGTGACCACGCCCGCGAGGATGAGCAACCCGCCGACCAACTGGGCCACGCCCGGGAACTGGTCGAGGAGCAGCCACGCCCAGATGACCCCGGCGACGACCTCCAACAGCGCGACGAACGAGGCCAGGCGAGAGCCCAGCCGGCGTCCGGCGGCGATACCGGTCACGTAGGAGACGGCGGCGGTGACCAGGCCGAGAGTCAGCAGCGGGATCCACCAGGCCACGTCGTGACCGGCGTAGGTCGTGGCCGCGCTGGCGGCGTGCATTGGCATGAGTCCCACCAGCCCGAGCAGTCCGAGGCCGAGGGCTCCGGTGGTCAGGCCGCCCCAGGCGAGCACGAGCGGCTCGAGCCCGTTGCTTTGGTCGGCGGAGATGACGAAGTAGACCGCGGCGCCGACCATCGCGGCGAGCGCCCAGGCGACGCCGATTGTCGAGAGCTGGGCGCCGGCCAGCAGGTTGAGGATCAGCACCAGGCCGAGGGCGGCCAGCCCGGCACCGACGAGGGTCAGTCGCCCGGGCCGCTGACCGTGGCGCAGCCACAGGTAGACGACGACGGCGGCGGGCGCGGTGAATTCGATGAGCAGCGCCGGCCCGACCGGCATGTGCGCGACCGCGGAGAAGTAGCAGAACTGGGCGCCGGCCACCGCGACGGTGCCATAGAGCGCGATCAGCCGGGCGTTGCTGCGCAGCAGCTGCCATCGGCCACGCAGGGAGAACAGCCCGAGCGGCGTGAGCAAGAAGGCCGCGAGCCCGACCCGGACCAGGACGACCGCGCCAGGGCTCCAGCCGGTGTCCAGCAGCCCTCGGGCCAGTGCACCGGACAGGCCGAACGTGGCAGCCGAGACCACGGCTAGTACGAGCCCGGAGACCAATCGCGACCCGGGAGCCGCGACGGCCGCCGTGTCTTCGTCATGAGCCAACGTCGCCATGGCACATGACCGTACGGAACATGCCTGTAATATGTCAACGTGGTTTTCGCCCATGACACGGAGTGCGCGCTTCAGGCCGCGGTGACGCTGGTCAACAGCGCCGCTGAGCCGGACACCCTGACGACGGTCGCCGAGCTCGACCGGCTCTGGGACGACCACGGCTATACCGGCCGCCACGACCGCAGTCGCGAGGAGCTGGACGCCGTGCGCGCGCTGCGGCCCCGACTGCGCGAGCTGCTCACCGCCGAACGCGACGACGCCGCGACGCTGGTCAACCGGATGCTGAGCGAGGCGCAGGCCGTTCCCCAACTGATCCGCCACGACCCGCTCGACTGGCACATCCACGCCGTCCCCACCGACGCGCCGCTCGACACCCGGATCCTGGTCGAGACCGCCATGGCCATGATCGACGTCATCCGGGCCGAGGAGATGTCCCGGCTGGGCGTCTGCGCCGACCACGGGTGCCAGGGGCTGGTCCTCGACCTGTCGCGGAACCGCTCGCGCCGCTTCTGCTCGACCACGTGCGGCAACCGGAACGCCGTCGCGGCCTACCGGGCCCGGAAAAGGTAATGGGAATGCCGCTGCTGGCGGCGCCTCTCGTACCGCCGATCCAGCAGGGGACCCCGGTTCACGATCAGCGGGCCGGCCCCTAGGTTTTGCTGCGATAGACCGACGCACGTCCGATATCTCGATCTACGGAGTTGATCCGCGGCATGACCAGCCCTCCCGATGCCGAGGTCCTGCTGCGCGACTACCGGCCACAGGCGCGCCTCGTGCTGCCCGAGCACCCGGTCGCAGCCGCCCGTTTCCCTGCGATCGACGCGCACTGCCACCTCGGGCTGTGGCTGAGCCGGCTTGCCGGACGGGACGGCGAATGGCTGGTCGACGAGGTCGCGCCCTGGCTGGAGTCCATGGCGACCTACAACGTGCACGGATTCGTCAACCTGGACGGCCGCTGGGGCGAGGAGCTGCGGCAGAATCTGGCCCGGTTCGACGCGCTGCACCCCGATCGGGTCGCCACGTTCTGTCATGTCGATTGGTCCCTGCTCGCGCAGCCGTCGGCCGCGGCGGCCCTCGCCGCGAACCTGGCCGATTCTGTGGCGGCCGGGGCGGCCGGGCTCAAGGTTTGGAAGGATCTCGGGCTGCACGTGCGCGACGGAGACGGCCGGCTCGTCCTGCCTGACGACGAACGCCTCTCGACGATGTGGGACACGGCAGGAGAGACCGGTACGCCGGTGTGGTGGCACGTCGCTGACCCCATGGCTTTCTTCGACCCCGTTGATGAGCGCAACGAGTTCCTCGAACTGCTTCTCGAACGTCCGGACTGGTCCTTCGCCGGACCGCAGTTCCCCACCTTCGAACGGTTGCTGGACAGCCTCGAGGCGGTCGTCGACGCGCATCCCGGCACGACCTTCGTGGCAGTTCACGCGGGCTGCTGCGCCGAGGACCTAGGCCGGGTGGGCCGGATGCTCGACACCTATCCCAATCTCCACATCGACATCGCCGCGCGCATCTCCCAGCTCGGCCGTCAGCCGCGAGCGACCCGCGAGCTGGTGCTGCGCCACCCCGACCGCGTGCTGTTCGGCACCGATGAGATCCCGCACACCGGCCAGAGCTATCCGACCCACTTCCGCTTCCTCGAGACGGCAGACGAGCAGTTCGCCCACTCGTCCGACGACCCGCCGCTCATGGGCCGTTGGGGAATCTCCGGGCTGGACCTGCCCGACGACGTGCTGCAACGCGTCTACTCCGGCAACGTCGCACGGCTCCTGCCGCAGGTGCGCAGCGCTCTGGACTGACCTGCTGCTACATGGGGTGAGTGACGGGACTTGAACCCGCGGCCACCTGGACCACAACCAGGTGCTCTACCAGCTGAGCTACACCCACCATGAGCACCGCGTTCACCTGCGGCTGACGAATCATACAAGTACGCAGGTCGGCCTCAGCCCGCGGTTTCGGTGGGCGGCTCGAGAGTGAAGCGCTGCGCCAGAGCCTTCGCGGTCTCCGTGTCCGGCCCGGGGCGGGGGACAAAGAGGGCCTCCCGGTAGTACTTGAGCTCCTCGATGCTCTCGCGGATGTCGGCCAGCGCGCGATGACCGCCGTGCTTGGCCGGGGCGCTGTAGTAGATCCGGGGGAACCAGCGCCGGGCGAGCTCCTTGAGCGAGGAGACGTCCACGAGGCGGTAGTGCAGGTGTTCGTCGAGCGCCGGCATGTCACGGGCGATAAAGCCCCGGTCGACGTACACCGTGTTGCCCGCGAGCGGTGCCTTGCGCGCCACGGGGACATGGGTACGGACGTACGCGAGGACCTGCGCCTCGGCGTCCTCGAGCGTGATGCCCGCGTCGAGCTCCTCCAGCAGTCCCGATGTGGTGTGCATGCCGCGCACGATGTCGACCATCTGGTCGAGGGAGGCCGCCGGGGGCTTGATCACGACCTCGATGCCCTCGCCGAGCACCTCGAGGTCGGAGTCGGTGACCAGGGCCGCGACCTCGACCAGGGCGTCGTGCTCGAGGGACAGTCCGGTCATCTCACAGTCGATCCACACGAGCCGGTCATTGTGCTCACTCATGCGGGACACCCTAGGCTCCGACGGGTTCGCAGCGGCGAGCGGTGCGCGCGCGACGTTACATTGCCAAGTCGTGACCAATTCGTGGTGGGCCGTGTCGCGATCCAGGCGCACGATGAAGAGAACCGACGATCGGGAGACCTGATGGGCCGCGTGGCCCGCGACGCAGACTCCGAGGTCCGTCTGGTGCAGGACGCACCGGAGGTCCCGGAGGAGTTCGGCCTGCGCGTGATCTGGCAGTCCGAGGACGAGCAGATCGAGGCTGCCGAGTTCCTGATCGCGACCCGGATGCAGGAAGACGTGCGGCGGCGCATCGCCAAGGAGACGCTGACCCTGCGCGAGCAGCGCCGCGAGAAGTTCTCGACCTTCGTCCAGCGGCACTCCAGCGACTGACGGAGTGGCCCGACCTGCCTTCGTGCTGCATGAGCACCGCAAGCCTCGGCATCACTTCGACCTGCGTCTCGAGGAGGGCGGCGTTCTGCGGTCCTGGGCGCTGCCGCGCGGCCTGCCGACGTCCAGCGCCGGGAACCGGCTCGCGGTCGAGGTCGACGATCACGACCTGGACCATCTGACCTACGAGGACGCGGACAAGGACATCGCGGACATCGGCTGGTGGGAGGAGCACGACCGGACGGACCGCCGCATCCTGCTCACTCTGCACGGTCGCGAGTCGTCCGTGCGCTACGCGTTGATCCGCACCGACTCGGACTGGCTGATGCACCGCACCAAGGACCAGTCCGCCAGTTGACTGTCAGGGGCGCGGGGCGACGCAGGTCGGGGAGCCGGTGGCGTACGAGGAGTGCGGCGCATCGTCGGCCGGATGGCCTGCTGCGGGGAGCACCTGGAGCTCTCCGCTGTTCCGGCAGGCCAGCACGATCCATCGGCCGACCGTGCAGAAGTGCCGCACCCAGGCTCCGGTCGGTCTTCCCCACATCGCCGGGACAGCGGCTTGTTGCGGACCGGGCTCCAGGGTGATCAGGCGATCTTGCCCACGTACCGCCACGAGGACCCGGTGGGCTGCGTCCACGGCGATGTGGGAGGGCAGCGCCGGGTGGCTCGTGTCTCCGGCCTTCCCGCTCCCTGGCCCTACGCCGATCTCCGGGTGCACGATCACGTGGTCCCCGACGACCTCGACGGGGATGACCGCGGCGGACAGCTCGGCGGCCACCCACGCCCATCGGCCGTCCTCGGACCAGGCCAGGTGGCGTGGTCCCGACCCGCGGGGAACAACCACGGGCTCGCCCGGGGTGAGCCGCCCGTCCCCGCTGATCGAGAACCGCCAGATCCTGTCGGTCCCGAGATCGCAGATCCACCACTCGCGGCCGGACTCGGCACCGGTGGCCGATCCCACGCCGGGCGGCCGGAGCACCGCGAAGTGCGGGTGTGATCGTGCCTGGTGGACCGGGTCGGCGCCGGACCCCGACAGGCGCACGAGGTCTCTACGTCCGACGACCGAGCCGTCGGGTCCGAGAGCGAGAACGGCAATGCTGGACGAGGAGAAGTTGGTCACGATGGCGAAGTCACCGGTCGGCGTGACTGCGACATGGCAGGGGTGCTCACCAGCGGTGGGCACCGCTTCGCCCAGCGCAGAACAGGACCCGTCGTCCCCGACCAGGACCGCGCTCAGCGCACCGGTCGCCCGCTCATGCGTGGCGTAGACCACGGGCAGCCGCGGGTGCCAGGCAAGGAACGACGGCGAGGCCATCGCCAGGGTGGACCGTCGGGTCAGTACGCCACTGTCGGCGTCGAGCCACCAGGTCGACATGCCCTCGCCGGCTCCGTCCGGTGCCGTATATGCGCCGACGGCGATGAGGTGTCCGGCCTCGAGCACTCACCCACCACCACCCCTTCAAAGTCGATCATGCACTACTTGTGTGCCCGCGCACACAAGTAGTGCATGATCGACTTCTAACAGTGGGGGAGTGGTGGGGCTCTTGCCCTGCTTTCTGAGTGGGGAAAAGTCGGCGCCCCCGGCAGGGATCGAACCTGCGACCAACCGCTTAGAAGGCGGTTGCTCTATCCACTGAGCTACGGGGGCGGGCCTGGCCAACAACGCTAGCGGGTGGAACGCCCGTGGCGTCGGGCCGCACGGCAGGCTTCGCCCGATCCTCGAGGACGGCGACCGGCGCATCGCATCGCAGCGCGCCGGCGCGCGGCCGGCTGCGGCTACTTCCGGCCGTCGCGCAGCCCGCTGACCACCTTGTCGATGCGCCTTCGCCGGGTCTCCTCGGTCTTGGCGTCCTCGATCGTGAGCACGTGGCGCAGCTTGTTGCTGTAGGACAGCCCGTCGAAGAACGCCCGGGCCGCCGCGTCCTCGTCCAGGGCCGCGGCGAAGTCGGGAGGCACGGTGACCTCTCGCGGCTCGGTGTCGAGCTCGACATCGACGTCCACCTCGTCACCCGCCACGATGCCGGCACCGGCCCGCACCTCGGCGCTCACCGGCAGCAGGTACCTGCCGCCCCTGGGCGCGATGCTGCTGCGATAGGTGTAAGCCCCGATGGTCACGACGACCGCGGGACGCTTGCTCGACCCCAGTCCGTCGACGACCTCCGCCGGGACCTCGATGCCGGTGGCGGTCTTGCCGCCGAGCAGGACTGTGTTGCGGAACCTCACTCGCGGGAGTATGCCCGCTGATCCGCCGATGTCACCAGGACGTCGGCTTGGTCGGTTGGACCAGCCACACCTTGAAGAAGTGGGTGAGCTCGACACCGGTGCGGTTCTCGGCGTAGCGCCGGAAGCCGCGCTCGGTGGCGTTGCCGTGCCGGTGCGCCGCGTGCCACGACCGAAGCAGGTCGAAGAACGGCCCGTCGCCGAGCTTGACCCGCAACGCCTGCAACGTCATCGCACCACGCGCGTAGATGGAGTCGGAGAACAGGTTGGCGGGTCCACCCGGTCGGCCGGGCGGCGGCTCCCAGACCGAGTTCTTGGCCTTCTTCTTGTAGTTGTCGTTGAAGAACTGCTGCGCGGTCCTGTTCCCGCTGTGCTCGCTCCACATCCACGACGAGAACTCGGCGAATCCCTCGGCCAGCCAGATGTCACGCCACTTCTTCAACGTCACCGAGTCGCCGAAGTACATGTGCGCCGCCTCGTGGGCCAGTGTCAGCTCGTCGGGCGGGCTGTCGTAGATCGGCTTGGTCTGCGTCTCCAGCGCATAGCCCACCTTGGGCGCGTGGTCGACGATGGCACCGGTCGACGAGAACGGGTAGGGCCCGTAGAGGCTGGCGAGATAGTCGGTGACCGCCGGCAGCTTGTCGACGACGGGCCGCGCCCGCTTTGCGACAGTCGGGTCGAGCGCGACGTAGTAAGGCACGCCACCGGGGGTCACTCCCGTGCGCACTCGGAACTTCCCCACCGTGGCAGTTGCGAGGTACGTCGACATGGGCTCGGCGTTGTGCCAGTGAAATCTCGTCCAGCCGTGCTTGGACTTGGTGCTCACGAGGTCGCCGTTGGCCACTGCGGTGAGACCGTGCGGCACGCGGACCCGGAAGTCGTACGTCGCCTTGTCGCGAGGCGTGTCATTGCACGGGAACCATCCCGGTGACCCTTGTGGCTCTCCCACGACGAAGGCCCCGTCCTTCGTGGCGACCCATCCCTCGAGCGACCCGTCGGGGTCGGTCACCGCCTTGGGTGTCCCCGCATAGCGCACGACGACCACGAACGTCTTGCCCTTCGCCAGCGGGTGCGACGGTCGCACGACCAGCTCCTGCTTGAGGGCCGCGGGCTGGGTGAACGCCGCCGCATGCTTGTTGACTCGCACCGACGTCACCTGCAGCGCGCGGCGGAAGTCGAGGTCGAAGGTGGCGAGCCGTTTCTTCGTGACGGCCTTGATGCGGGCCTTGCCGCGCAGGTGCCTGGTGGCAGGGTCATAGGTCAGCCGCAGGTTGTAGTGCTCCACGTCATAGCCGCCGTTGCCCTGGTGCGGAAAGTAGGGATCACCAGCACCCTGCGCACCGTGCACCGCTGCCGCCACGGCAGGCGCCGCCGTCACGGAGGCCAACGGGCGATCCGCCGCTGCTGCCAGCCCCATGCCGGACCCGCCGAGCCCGAGGAGAGCGAGAACGGTGCCTGCGCCGGATGCGCGTCCTGTGAGCATGGTGTCCCTCGAGATCGATGGTGGTGGCGCGTGCTGAGCGCCAGCCTGCAAGGGCATCATGCCCGCATGCAGATCTGCCCGCTGACCAGGGTCGTCCCGTTGCTCCGCGGCTGCCGGAGTGCACCGATGGGACGCCCTGCGGAAGAATCGCCCTTGTGACAACGGGAGCGGACGGCGCAATGCTGCTCGCAGCCCTCGAGGGTTTGGGCGAGCAAGTGCGCAACCTGTCGCTCCCGCTGCAGGTTGCCGACCTCGACGCCGCATGCGGGCTGCGCCGCGAGATCGCCGACCAGCTCGACGACTACCTGCTGCCACGGCTGCGTCGCCCCGACGCTCCCATGCTCGCTGTGGTCGGCGGCCCGACAGGAGCCGGCAAGTCGACGCTGGTCAACTCTCTGGTCGGTCAGCCGGTCAGCGCTGCCGGGGTGCTGCGGCCGACGACACGGTCGGCGGTCCTCGCCTACCACCCCGCTGAGCGCCGCGTGGTTCGAGAGCCGGCGCATCCTGCCGAGCCTCGGCCGCACCACGGGCGCCTCCACCGACCCCGCGAACCTCCAGCTGGTGGTGACCTCGAACCTGCCGGCCGGCATCGCCATCCTCGACGCGCCGGACATCGACTCGGTCGTGATCGCCAACCGCGAGCTCGCGACGCAGCTGCTCGCGGCCGCCGACATGTGGATGTTCGTCACGACGGCCGCGCGCTATGCCGACGCCGTGCCGTGGGAGTTCCTGCGCGACGCCGTCACCCGCGGCACGGCCGTTGCGATCGTCCTCGACCGGGTGGCTCCGGATGCATGTTGACGAGGTCCGCGCTCACCTCGCGACGATGCTCACCGAGCAGCGGCTCGGGGGTGCACCGCTGTTCGTCGTGCCCGAGACCACGCCGGTCAACTCGATGCTGCCGGCCGGCACGGTCGACGTGATCCACCAGTGGCTCCTCGGGTTGGCCAGTGACCCCGCGGTGCGCGCCACCGTCGTACACCACACGCTGAACGGCGCGTTGCGTGCTCTCACGGCGCGCGTGGTCCTGCTCGCCGCTGCCAGCGACGGCCAGTCCGAGGCGGCAGCGCGGCTGCGGCGCGAGGTCGATCAGGCGTACGACGACGCGCTCGCTCGCGTCGACGGCGCTTCTGCCGATGGGTCGTTGCTGCGCGGCGAAGTGCTGGCCCGCTGGCAGGAGTTCGTGGGGACCGGCGAGATGATGCGCGCCCTCGAGTCGAAGGTCGGCCGGTTGCGCGATCGCGTCACGGCAGCGGGGTCACGCAAGTCGCAGCCGGGTGACGAGCTCGCCGAGGCACTGGAGTCCGGAGTCGAGGCGCTCGTCCGCGCCGCGGCCGACAAGGCCGCCGAGCGTGTGGGCGCGGCCTGGCGCGACGACCCGGCCGGCTCGGCTCTGCTGGGCGATGGCGATCTGCAGGGCAGCTCACCCGATCTGGGGGAGGCCACTCGTCAGGCGGTCCGGGAGTGGCAGGACGGCGTTCTGGAGCTCGTCCGGAGGCAGGGTCAGGGCAAGCGGGCCACCGCGCGCTATCTCGCGTTCGGAGTCAACGGGCTCGGCCTGCTCGTGATGATCGACGTGTTCACGCAGCCCGGCGGGTCGGCGACGGGTGAGGCGGCTGGGGCCGGCGGTGCCGTCGCGCTCAGCAACAAGATCCTCGGTGCCGCCCTCGGCGACCAGGCGGTGCGCAACCTCGCCGCGTCGGCACGGGCGGACCTGCACCGGCGGGTGGCCTACCTGCTGGACGGCGAGCGCCGCCGGTTCCTGGCTCTCCTGGATGCCGTGGCGATCAGCGAGGACGCGGGCTCCGCGCTGCGCAGTGCCGTGCAGGACGTCGAGGACACCCGGTGAACCGTCCGGTCCGCCGGCTGAGCGGGCGTCATCGCCGTTCCGACCTTCCCGCCATGCTCACGGCCCTCGACGAGGCGATCGAGGCCCTGGACGGGCGCGCCGACCGGAAAGCCCTGGCCCGGGCCCGCAAGGTGCGAGGTCGCGCGGGTGAGCGGCTGCTGCTGTCCGGCCAGCACACCGTGGTGGCGCTGGCGGGTTCGACCGGCAGCGGCAAGTCGACACTGTTCAACGCGCTGTCCGGCGCAGAGCTCTCGCCGGCGGGTGTGCGCCGACCCACCACGGCCAAGGCGTATGCCTGCGTCTGGGGGGTGGAGGAAGCGGCGCCGCTGGTGCAGTGGCTCGGCGTGCCGCGCCGGCAGACCGCCTGGCATCACGGTGCCGTCGTCGAGGACCAGCCCGAGCTCGACGGGCTCGTGCTGCTCGACCTGCCCGACCACGACTCGAACGTGCTCGACCACCGGCTCGAGGTCGATCGGCTGGTCGAGCTCGTCGACCTGTTCGTGTGGGTGGTCGACCCGCAGAAGTACGCCGACGAGGCCCTGCACGAGAACTACCTACGCCGCCTCTCGGGACACGCGGCGGTGACAGTCGTCCTGCTCAACCAGGTCGACACGCTGACCGCCATCGCCGCCGCGGAGATCGCGACCGACCTCGGCAGGCTGGTCGAGCTCGACGGGCTGCGTCGCGCCCAGGTTCTGACCTGCTCGGCACGTACGGGTGAGGGGCTGGACGACGTACGCACCTTGCTCGCCTCCGCTGTCACCCGGCGTCAGGCCGGCAACGACCGGCTCGTGGCAGACGTGGAGTCCGTGGTCTACGCCCTCGCCCTGTCGGTGTCGCTTGATGCGAACCCCGACGTCTCGCCCGGCCGGGGTGAGCTCGTCGCGGCGCTCGCGTCGTCGGCGGGCGTGGAGGCGATCGGCGAGGCCGTCGAGCAGTCGTGGCTGCGGCGCGCGGGCACGTCGCTCGGTTGGCCGCCGGCGCGGTGGCTGGGCAGGCTGCGGCCCGACGTGCTGCGCCGGGCGCGCCTGCCCGACAGCGAACGGCGCGGGCTGCGCGCGGTGGCGAGTTCCTCGGTGCCGGCGCCCGCACCGGTGCAACTGGCGCAGGTGGAGAGCGCGGTGCGTCGGCTCAGTGACGAGGTGTCGCGCGACCTGCCGCCGGCGTGGCAGAAGTCGGTGCGCCGGGCGGCGCCTGCCGAGGATGTCCGCGACGGCCTCGACCAGGCGATGCTCGGCACCGACCTCGGAGTCGACCGGACTCCGGTGTGGTGGCGTCTCGGATCGGTGGCCCAGTGGCTCGTCACGCTCGCCGCGGTCGCGGGAGGAGTGTGGCTGCTGCTGGTGATCTTCGGCGGCGATCGGGGTCTGTCTGACGGCTCGACGTCGTCGGGCGGCGTGACTTGGCCGGCGGTGCTGCTTGTGGGCGGCGTGCTGGTCGGGGTGTTGCTGGCGCTGTGGGGTCGCTCGATCGGCCGCGCCGGGGCCATAGAGGCGCGCGAGCAGGCCGAGTCGCGGTTGCGGGCCGGCGTCGAGTCGGTCGCCGACCGGCTGGTGATCGGGCCGGTGGCGGCCGAGGTGCAGCGCCACGAGGGAGCACGAGACGCGCTGTCGCGAGCCGCCGGGGAGTGACCTCGGCGCTCGGCTGCCCCTTTGCCGCGGCGGTTGGCCGTCGCTGCCCGTCGTCAGCGGCCACGTTTGCCCGTCGCCGAGACGGTCGTCCACAGGCCGAACGGGTCCGGGCGTTGTCCACAGATCTCGTGGAGGGACTGTCGATGCCGCTGCCTCCCTGGGCAACCTCGTGTCTCACGAGGCGGCGATGGTCCGCCGTGGGCGAGGACATCGCAGGAGGCAGTCATGAACGAGACGATGGTGACGCTGGTGGGTCATGTCGCCACCGAGCCGACTTTGCGCATCACGACCGGAGGCGCTCGGGTCACGAGCTTCCGGTTGGCGTCGACCGAGCGACGATTCGACAAGGGCGTCAACGACTGGCGCGACGCCTACACCACCTTTTTCACGGTGACGACCTGGCGCACCATGGCCGAGAACGTCTGCACGTCGGTCCTGAAGGGCCAACCGGTCGTCGTGCACGGCCGGCTGCGCGACAGCAGCTATGAAGCCAAGGACGGGCAGTGGCGCACGGTGCTCGAGGTGGAGGCCTTCGCGCTCGGCCATGACCTCAGCCGCGGGATCTCGAAATTCACCAAGGGCTCGCTGGCGTCGGGAGTCAACATCGTGCGCGAGCTCGACGAGCTCGAGGAGCTCGAGGAGGTCGGCGACGTCGATCTGGAGACGGGGGAGATACGCGACTCGGCCGCCGCCGGCAGCCTTGCTGCGACGCACGACGACGCGGGCCCTCCCGACCGTGGGGCGGCCGACGATCCGGCGCCGCCCCCTGACCCGGACGGAGGTGACAGCCCCGAAGCAGCGGAGACCGATGCGCCACGAACGAGATCAGGCGGTCGCGGCGGTCGCGCCACCAGCGCGGCGTAGCGCGTCGGGGTCGGCAGCGGCGTCTGGCGTCCAGCGTCGCGGCTGACGTCGTCGCGCGGCGGCGTCGGACAGGGCGTGCCCGGCTGGTCGGCCACCCTCCCCTCGGGTGCCGACCGGCCGCACAGGGCGTGCCCGGCTGGTCGGCCACCCTCCCCTCGGGTGCCGACCGGCCGCACAGGGCGTGCCCGGCTGGTCGGCCACCCTCCCCTCGGGTGCCGACCGGTCCGGGCGCGTCCACCCGCGCTCCCGAGCCCGAGCCGGCGCGCCCGGGCGCCGCGGTCGGTCGGCGCGGGCGATCGCCGATTCACAGATGCTGGCGCCGCACGCATACCCTGGACGGCATGGCGGAGTTCATCTACACAATGCGCAAAGCGCGCAAGGCCCATGGCGACAAGGTCATTCTCGACGACGTGACGCTGTCCTTCTACCCCGGCGCGAAGATCGGCGTCCTCGGGCCCAACGGAGCCGGCAAGTCAAGCGTGCTCAAGATCATGGCCGGACTCGACCAGCCGTCCAACGGCGACGCGTTCCTCACCCCGGGCTACTCCGTCGGCATCCTCATGCAGGAGCCAGAGCTCAACGAGGACAAGGACGTGCTCGGCAACGTCGAGGAGGGGCTCGGCGAGATCAAGGCTGTGCTCGACCGCTACAACGAGATCGCCGAGAAGATGGCCGTCGAGTACAGCGACGAGCTGATGACCGAGATGGGCGTGCTGCAGGAGAAGATCGACCACGCCAACGCGTGGGACCTCGACTCCCAGCTCGAGCAGGCCATGGACGCGCTGCGCTGCCCGCCCCCGGACGCCGACGTGTCGGTGCTCTCCGGCGGCGAGCGCAGGCGCGTCGCGCTCTGCAAGCTGCTGCTCAGCCAGCCCGACCTGCTGCTGCTCGACGAGCCCACCAACCACCTCGACGCCGAGAGCGTCCAGTGGCTCGAGTCCCACCTCGAGCAGTACGCCGGCACCGTGGTGGCCGTGACACACGACCGGTACTTCCTCGACAACGTCGCCGAGTGGATCCTCGAGCTCGACCGCGGCCGGGCCTACCCCTACGAGGGCAACTACTCGACCTACCTCGAGACCAAGCAGTCCCGGCTCAAGGTCGAGGGGCAGAAGGACGCGAAGCGCGCCAAGCGCCTCAAGGAAGAGCTCGAGTGGGTCCGGTCCAACGCCAAGGGCAGGCAGGCCAAGAGCAAGGCCCGCCTCGAGCGCTACGAGGAGATGGCTGCCGAGGCCGAGAAGACCCGCAAGCTCGACTTCGAAGAGATCCAGATCCCGCCCGGCCCGCGGTTGGGCAGCCAGGTCGTCGAGATCGACGCTCTGTCGAAGGGCTTCGGCGACCGGCTGCTGATCGACAACCTGTCCTTCACCCTGCCGCGCAACGGCATCGTCGGCATCATCGGCCCCAACGGTGCCGGCAAGACCACATTGTTCAAGATGCTGATCGGCGAGGAAGAGCCCGACAGCGGCACCATCAAGGTCGGCGAGACCGTGCGCATCGCCTACGTCGACCAGAGCCGCTCCGGCATCAGCGACCCCAAGAAGACGCTGTGGGAGGTCGTGTCCGACGGGCTCGACTTCATCAACGTCGGGCAGGTCGAGATGCCCTCACGCGCGTACGTCTCCGCATTCGGCTTCAAGGGTCCTGATCAGCAGAAGCCGGCCGGGGTCCTGTCCGGTGGCGAGCGCAACCGCCTCAACCTCGCCATGACGCTCAAGCAGGGCGGCAACCTCCTGCTGCTCGACGAGCCGACCAACGACCTCGACGTCGAGACGCTGTCGTCCCTGGAGAACGCCCTGCTCGAGTTCCCCGGATGCGCGGTGGTCGTCTCCCACGACCGGTGGTTCCTCGACCGGGTCGTGACGCACATCCTGTCCTACGAGGGTGACTCGCAGTGGTTCTGGTTCGAGGGCAACTTCGAGGCGTACGAGGCCAACAAGATCGAGCGGCTCGGAGCCGACGCTGCACGACCGCACCGCGCGACGTACCGCAAGCTCACCCGGTAAGGCCCACCGGCGCACACTGCCCTGGTGCGTCGGGGCCGTCCGCCGCGTTCCGAACGGCAGGAGGTGTACGTGCGTCATCACCACACCGCTCAGCTGCGGTGGTCCGATCCGGACATGCTCGGCCACGTCAACCATGCGCGCGCGTTGAGCCTCGTCGAGGATGGGCGGATGGCGTTCATGGCGCAGTCGCCTGCTGTCGGTGCCGAGCAGGGCCGCACCGCGCGCGGGGTCATCCTCGCGCGGCTCGAGGTCGACTACCTCCACCAGGTGCTCTACCGCGTGGGAGAGTCACTGCCCGTCGAGAGCTGGATCACCAAGCTGGGCACCAAGTCACTCGTCATGCGCCAGGAGCTGTTCCAGGACGACCGCGTCGTACTGCGCGCCGACGCCATCTGCGTCGCGTTCGACTACGACGCCGACGCGTCGCGCCCGTTCGACGACGACGAGCGGGCGTTCTGGACGTCCTACCAGGAGGACGAGACGTGAGGCACCACTTCCGCTGCGCGATGCGCTGGGGCGACATGGACGCCTATGGCCACGTCAACAACGTCGTCTACCTGAGCTATCTCGAGGAAGCCCGCGTGGACATGTTGTTCACCCTCGGTTCCGACCACGGCACGCGGGCGATGTCGGAAGGCGTGTTGGTCGCGCGGCACGAGATCGACTACAAGCGACCGTTGATCTATCACCCCCGCGGCGTCGACATCGAGCTCTGGGTGGGTGTGATCAAGGCCGCGTCATTCGAGATTCGCTACGAGGTGCACGACGACACGGTGCTCTTCGCCCGAGCGGCCTCGATCCTGGTGCCCTACGACCTGGAGGCGGAGCGACCCCGCCGGTTGACGCCCGAGGAGCGTGGCTTCCTCGAGCGCTACATCGATGCGCCGGACGGCGAGTCCTGACGCGCTGCACCTAGTCGAGGGCCGGCTCCAATGGCTTCTCCTCTGCCGACGCGTCGGGATGCTCGCGGACGGCCGCGTGCGGCTCGACCCGCACCAGTCGCGCCGCCCACACCGGCAGCCACCAGTTCCACCTGCCGAACAGCGACACGAGCGACGGCACCAGAAGGGCACGCACGACCGTCGCATCGAGCAGGATGCCGATGCCGAGTGCGGTGGCGAACACCTTGATGTCCGTGCCGGGCGACGAGGTCAGGGCCAGGAATGCCATGAACAGGATCAGCGCGGCGCCAGTGACCAGCCGACCCGTGCGGGCGAGCCCGGTGATGACCGCGTCGTTGGTGTTGCCCGACTTGTCGTACTCCTCGCGCATCCGGGCCAGGATGAACACCTCGTAGTCCATCGACAACCCGAACAGGAACGCGAAGATCAGCACCGGCAGCCAGAAGGTCACCGCCCCCGTCTGTTCGATGTCGAAGATCTGCTTCGACCCGTGGCCTTCCTGCCAGAACAGCACTGTCGCGCCGAACGTCGCGGCCACCGAGACCACGTTCAGCAGCACCGCCTTGATCGGCAGCAGGATCGACCGGAACGTGCGCACCAGCAGGAGGAACGTCACGAGCGCGATCAGACCGAGGCTGTAGGGGAACTTCTTGTAGACCGCGTTGATGTAGTCGAGCACCGTCGCGCCGACACCAGCGATGCCGACGAAGCCCGGCACACCGTCGATCGCGTCCTGGACGCGGGTGACGACGTGGGCCTCGTCAGAGTCGACCGTCTCGGCCGTCGGGATCACCGCGACGAGGGCGTAGCCGTCCTTGCGCCACTGCTCGTTGTCGGGCGCGAACGCGGCGGCGACGCCATCGACCTTCACAGCCGAGTCGACCGCCTGCGTCGCAGAGCCCGCCAGGTCAGACCCCTTGAGGAGCACCTCCATCGGGGAAACCACGCCGGCAGGTACGCCGCCGTCACGCAAGGTCTGCAGCTGTTCGTAGGCCGGGCCGCCACTGGCCAACGACGACGTCTGCGACTGACCGATCTTGATGCCGAAGATCGGGATGATCAGCGCGGCGAGGATGGTCAGCGCGAGACCAGCCGCGATCCAGCGCCAGCGGACCACGAGACGAGCCCAGGCAGACCATGCTCGCGACGGTCGTCCCTCGTGACGGATGTGCGGCCAGTCGACCTTGGGGCCGATGCTGCCCAGCATTGCCGGCAGGAGGGTGAGGATGACGATCGTGCTGACCAGCGGAATGAGCATGCCGCCGATTCCCATGCTGCGCAGCAGCGGCACGGGGATGACGAGCAGCGCGCAGAGGCTGATGGCCACCGTGCAGGCGCTGGCGACGACGGCGTGCCCGGCGTAGTTCATCGCCACCACGACGGCGTCGTGGTTGTCCCGCCCGTGCGCCCGTTCCTCCCGCCATCGGTTGACCACGAGCAGGGAGTAGTCGACCGCGACGCCCAGGCCAACCAGGGCGATGAGGAACTGCACCACAAAGCTGATGTCGAACACGTAGGTGCCGAGCAGCACGATCGTGAACGTCGTGAGGATCGAGACCGCCGCGATGATGAGCGGCACGAACGCGAGGAACGAGGCGAACAGGAACACCAGCACCGCGAGCGCCCCGAGCGCCCCGAGCAACGTCTCGGCGAGCAGGCTGGGCGCCTCGGGGTCATCGGTGCCCTGGGCCAGCAGGTTGTAGCCCGTCACACCGAAATCGAAGCCCGTGTCGGCGCTGGCCTTCGCCAGGATCGGCTTCATCGCGACGTCGGGGCCAACGTCGGTGAAGCTCTTGAACTCGGTGGGGTAGACGAGCGCATAGGTCGTGCGCTTGTCCTTGGTGAGGAAGACCGGGTTCTTCGTCTCGGCGTAGTCGACGAACCTCGTCTGCGGGAGTGCGGCCTTGATCTCGTCGAAGACCGGCGTGATCTTGCCCAGCTGGTCGTCGACGGTCGTGCCCTCGGGCACCGTGACCACGGCGATCGTGGGCGGGTTCGAACCTCCGTTGCCGAACGTCGCCAGGATCTGCTTCTCGGTCTGATAGCCCGGCTGCCCCGGCAGGGAGAAGTCGAGAGTGAGCCGTTTGGACGTCTGGGTCGCCGCGAGCCCGCCGATGGGCAGCATGACGAGCCAGAACAGCGCAACGGCGAGTCGGTGGCGCAGGACGAACTCTGCGAGGCGAGTCATGCGGGGCTCCAGATCGGGGGCTCGGGCCAGGCTCGGGCGGGGGCGCGCACGTTGAGATTCTCACGACTTTGTTTCGGCCTGTCGTCGACGCTAGAGGCAGGGTCTGACAGCGTCCATCGAATAGGCGCAGACCGGGGGAAAGGTCAGGGAGGTCCCTGAGGACCAGCGGCGCCTCACCAGGCGAGCCGTTGCGTCGCCTACCAAACGTGGTCAACTGGCCGCGGGGCGGAGCCAGACGGCGGTGTCCGGGGGCAGGGCGCCGTCCGCGGTCAGCGGGCCGCTGGCGAGCACGATCTCGCCGTACGTCGACACGGGCTGGGCTCCGGTGCCGAGATTGACCACGCACACCAGGCGCGAGCCGGTCCCGTCCGCCCTCCGCTCGAACGCCAGCGTCGCGGGCGGCGAGTCGAGCCAGCGCAGCAGGCCCGCACCGAGGGCGGGGTCGCTGCGGCGCAGCGCCAGCGCCGCGCGGTAGAGCGCCAGCGTCGAGCCCTCCGCCCCCTGCTGCGCCTCGACGGAGAGGTCGCTCCAGGTCGGCGGCTGGGGCAACCAGGGCGCACCGGTCCCGAAGCCCAGCGACGGACCTGACCTCGTCCAGGGGATCGGCACCCGGCAGCCGTCCCGGCCGCGCACCTCGTGGCCCGTGCGCTCCCAGATCGGGTCGGCCAGCACGTCCTCGGGCAGGTCGACGACCTCGGGCAGGCCGAGCTCCTCGCCCTGGTAGAGGTAGGCCGATCCCGGTAGGGCCAGGGTGAGCAGCGTCGCCGCCCGGGCCCGGCGGAGGCCGAGGCTCAGGTCGATGGGAGTCTCCGGGCTGACGCGGTCCTTGATGTCGACACCGCCGCCGGTGAAGTCGAGTCGTCCATAGCGTGTCGCGTGGCGGGTCACGTCGTGGTTGGACAGGACCCAGGTCGTGGGAGCTCCGACCCGACCGGTCGTCGCGAGACATTCGTCGATCGTCCGGCGCAGCTCCTCCGCGTCCCAGGCAGCGCGCAGGTACTCGAAGTTGAAGGCAGTGTGCAGCTCGTCCGGCCGCACGTAGAGGGCCAGCCGCTCGGGGTCGTCCACCCAGGCTTCGGCAACGAAGGCGCGGGCGCCCTCGTACTCCTCCATGACCCGCCGCCAGCCGCGGTAGACCTCGTGCACGTCGTCGCGGTCCCAGATCGGGTGGTTCGGCCCGGACTCCGTCGCGAGCACGTCCGGGTCGAGGCCGGCCAGGTCGGGCAGCGCCTGGTCCTTCTTCAGCGAGTTGGCCACGTCGATCCGAAAGCCGTCGACGCCCCGGTCGAGCCAGAAGCGCAGGGTCCGGTGAAAGTCCTCGACGACCTCGGGGTTCTCCCAGTTGAAGTCCGGCTGCTCGGGCGCGAACAGGTGGAGGAACCATTCGCCGTCGGGCACTCGCGTGCCAGGCGGGGCCGCCGAACACCGACTCCCAGTCGTTGGGCGGCTCGGTGCCGCCGGGCCCGCGGCCGGAACGGAAGACGTAACGCGCGCGCTCGACCGATCCTGGCTCGGCCGCCAACGCGTCGCGAAACCACTCGTGGTGGTCGGAGGAGTGGTTGGGGACGATGTCGATGATGACCTGGAGTCCGAGATCGTGAGCGTCACGGACGAGGTCCTCGGCGTCGGCCAGCGAGCCGAACGACGGGTCGATGTCGCGGTAGTCGGCGACGTCGTAGCCACCGTCGGCCATCGGCGAGGGGTAGAACGGCGTGATCCAGATCGCGTCGACGCCAAGGTCGCGCAGGTAGGGCAGCCGCGAGCGGATGCCGCCGAGGTCACCGATGCCGTCGCCGTTCGCATCGGCGAAGCTGCGGATGTAGATCTGGTAGATGACGCCGTGGCGCCACCAGGGATTGTCCTCGGTCACCGGCCGGGGGCTCCCGGCTGCGCGGGGTGGATCGGCAGACCCGGACCGCTCGACGGCGGGGCAGGGTCGTCCACGGCGTTGACCATGCTGCTGGCCGCCATCAGCAAGTAGTCCCAGAGCAGGTCCTCCGCGTGGTCGGGCAGGTCGAGGTTGTCCACGGCGACGCGCATATGCCGCAGCCACGCGTCGCGCGCCCGGGGTCCGACGTGGAAGCCCGCGTGCCGCATCCGCAGCCGCGGATGGCCGCGCTGGTCGGAGTACGTGTGGGGTCCACCCCAGTACTGGATGAGGAACAGCCGCAGCCGCTCTTCCGCACCGGTGAGGTCCTCCTCGGGATAGATCGCCCGCAGTTCGGGGTCGGCGCCCACGCCGGAGTAGAAGTCGTGAACGAGCCGCCGGAAGGTCGGCTCGCCGCCGACCGCCTCGTAGAACGTGGTGGCGGCGTCAGGCACGGCACCCTCCGGAATACCCATGCCGCCTATCGTGTCAGAGTCAGACAAGGCGACTAGAGCAACCCGTTGGACGACCCTCGACCCACTGGAGGAAATCATGGCCGCGACCCGCACCGCGAACGCACACTGGGAAGGCACGCTCAAGGAGGGGAAGGGCACAGTCGCGCTCTCCTCGTCGGGCGTCGGCACCTACGACGTCAGCTGGCCGGCGCGTACCGAGGAGCCCAACGGCGTGACCAGCCCGGAGGAGCTGATCGCCGCGGCGCACTCGACGTGCTACTCGATGTCGCTGTCCAACGAGCTGACGAAGGCGGGCAGCCCGCCCGAGACCGTCGACACGAAGGCGGACGTGACCTTCCAGCCCGGCCAGGGCATCACCGGCGTCCATCTCACCACCACGGCGTCGGTGCCCGGCCTGAGCGCCGAGCAGTTCGCCGAGTTTGCTGAGACCGCGAAGAAGGCCTGCCCTGTCAGCGTCGCCCTGGCCGGCACCACGATCACCCTCACCGCCACCCTCGCGTAGCGACTGAACGCTGCACCGCCTGGACACACGCTTCCGGCGAGCCCGTGGGTTCGCCGGACTCGTCGTTCCTGTCGGTGGAGCCGGTCAGACTGCTCTCATGCCCGACGCCGCCTTGCTCGACAACCACCTCGCGTTCCTGGCCGCCCATCGCGGCGCAGGTACGCCGCACTGCCGCCGGGATCGAGGTGGTCGGGGAGTCGGCCGAGTTCTGGCGTGGATCCCGCTGTCCCCGTCAGCCGCGAGCTCCCGGCCGGTACGGCGACGGTCCGGCTGGTGCCGTGGAGCGGCGAGGGCTGGGAGGAGCGGCTGACCGCGGCGGGGTTCGAGCCGGCCGAGGTGCTCGTGCACATGGAAGCGCCCGGGAGCCGGCCGCGGAGTGAGCGGGCCGGGCGGCTCAGGTGGCGCCCGCGGGTCCGGCCGGGAAGACCGGCGCGGGCACCTGGATGTTCTCCCGGTCGAAGGCCGCCTTGATGCGCACGCGCAGCTCGCGCTGCACGCCGAAGTGCTCGTTCACCTTGCACTTGACGACCACCCGGATGGTCACCGCGTTGCCGGTCACGGACTCGACGCCGGCGACCACCGGGTCGTCGACGATCTTCTCGACCCAGTCGTCGTCGTCCGCCATGGCCTCGGCGACCTCGCGGATGACGTTCTGCACCCGGGGGATGTCCTCGTTGTAGGCGACCGACACGTCGACGATTGCCGTCGACCAGCCCTGGCTGTGGTTGCCCACGCGCAGGATCTCGCCGTTGCGGACGTACCAGACGACACCCGAACCGTCGCGCAGCTTGGTGACCCGCAGCGACATCTCCTCGACGGTGCCGACCGCTGAGCCGGTGTCGATCATGTCGCCGACGCCGTACTGGTCCTCGAGGATCATGAAGATGCCGGACAGGAAGTCACGCACCAGGCTCTGTGCGCCGAACCCCAGCGCGACTCCGGCAACGCCTGCGCTGGCCAGCAACGGTCCGATCGGGATGCCGAGCTTGTCGAGCACCGTGATGAAGGCCACGCCGAAGATGACGATGGTCGCGACACTGCTCAGCACCGACCCGACCGTCTCCGCACGCTGGCTACGGCGCTCGGACACGAACGCACCGGCCGCGCCGGCCAGCACGCGCGAGCTCTTGCGCAGCGGCGGATCGTCTTCGCGTTTCGCGGCGCTGGCCGCCCGCGACACCACACGGGCGATCGCGCGGTGCACGAGCCAGCGGATGACCATCGCTCCGATGACGATGCCGGCGATCTGCAGGGGCGTGCCGAGCAGCCAGTCAAGCGTGCTCTGGGTGTTGTCCTTCGCGGCTTCCCAGTGGATCCCGCTCAAGACTCCGTCGGCGCTCACCTGTGGCGCGACACTCAACTGCACTTCACTCCCTCATCTCGGCTGTTGGTCGGCCATCGAGGCTAGCGAGATATCAGCCGAGCTCCAGCCCGGTCCAGCGCGCGGCGAAGGACAACGAGTCGGCTGTGAGCGCAACCGAGCGCGACAGCGCCCGAGCACCGTGACCAACATCTCTTTCCCGGCGAAGCACGATCGGGCGTGTCCCTGAGGTTGCGTGCTGGAGTGCGGCGCACATCTTGCGGGCGTGCAGCGGGTCGACGCGCGTGTCGCCGTCGAAAACCGTGAACAGCGTCGCGGGATAGTCGACGCCTTCCCGCACGTGGTGGTAGGGCGAATAGCCCAGCAGCCAGCCGAGCTCCTCGGGGTCGTCGGCACGTCCGTACTCGTCGTTCCAGCTCTCGCCGAGACCGAACTGCTCATAGCGCACCATGTCCAGCAGGGGCGCCGAGCACACGACGGCCGCATAGAGCTCAGGGCGCTGCGTCATCGCCGCCCCGACCAGCAACCCACCGTTGGAGCCACCCGAGATGGCCAGCTGCCCGGTGGTCGTCCAGCCGTCGGCGACCAGCCGCTCGGCGGCTGCGTGGAAGTCGTCGAAGACGTTCTGCTTGTGCTCCCGCATGCCCGCGCGGTGCCACGACTCGCCTTCTTCGCTGCCACCCCGCAGGTTGGCGATCACGTAGACGCCGCCCGCCTCCACCCACGCGAGCACCCCGGCGGAGTAGCCCGGCGACAGCGGCACGCCGAATCCGCCGTAGCCATAGAGCACCGTCGGGCGTGGCCGATCGGGTTCCTTGTTCGGCGCGATCACGACCATCCGCACGATGGTGCCGTCGGCGGACGCGTACTCCACCTGCCGGGCATGAACCTCGGGTACGTCGACTGTGCCCTGGCGCAGTCGCCCAGAGCGATGTCTCCCCGGTAACGGCGTCGTAGCGGTAGACCGACGACGCGGTGACGTGATCGGTGTAGCCGAACCACGCCTCGTGGCCCCCTTCGGGGCGCTCCGCGAGTGAGGTGATCGACCCGAGACCGGGCAGCGGGACGACCCCGGCCAACGATGCCAGGCGTTCGCCCGTCCGGAGGTCGTGGACCGTGATCTCGCCCACCGCGTGCCGGGTCCACGTGCAGAGCAGCACGCCCGTGCCGAGCTCCGAGCCGTCGAGGATGGCGTAGCCCTCGAGCACGGCCTCGTCGTCCTCGGGCACGAGATCGGTCCAGCTGTCGTAGTCGAGGTCGTCGGGACGGGTCACGGCGAGCCGGTTGCGCGGGCTGTCGCGGTCGGTGAACAGGTAGGCCAGGCCGTCGCGGCCGACGTGCAGCGACGTGCTGGCGTCGACGCCCTGCTGCACGACCCGCAGGTCCGGCGCCTCGAGCGTGGAGCTCGTCAGGTCCGCGAGCCACAGGTCGTTGCGCGGCGCCGTGCCCGACGACGAGCCGATCGACAGCCACCGGCCGTCCATCGACACCGTGACGCCGTAGTAGCTCGTCTTGTCCATCCCGTCGCCGAACACCCGCACGTCCTGCGCGGGGTCGGTGCCGACCCGGTGCAGCCAGACCCGTCGGTGATATTGCGACTCGTCCGCCGGCACCTCCTCAGCCGCCAGCCGACGTACGTAGTAGAAGGACTCGCCCCCGGGCAGCCAGGCGACGGGGGAGTAGCGCGTGCGGTCGATCGGCCCGTCCACCTGCTGCCCGGTGGCCACGTCGATGACGAGCAGCTCGGACTCCTCCGTGCCACCTGCGGAGACCTGGTAGGCGAGCAGGTCGCCCTCCTTGGACGGCTGCCAACCGTCGAGGGTCGTCGCCCCGGTCGCGTCGATCGCCATCGGATCGACGAGCACCCGCTCGGTGCCGTCGGGGTCGACGGTGAGGAGCACGGCGTGCTCCTGCGACGCGGTGCGGCGCATGAAGAACTGCCGGTCGCCCCGCCACGCCGGTGCGCTGACCACGCCCGCCTCGAGCAGGGTCGCGACCCGGTCGCTCAGTCGCTCGTGGCCGGGCACGTCCGCGATGGTCTCGGCGAGCAGCTCGTCCTGGGCCGCAGACCACGCCTCGGTCTGCTCGCTCGCCGCGTCCTCGAGCCACCGGTAGGGGTCGCTGACGCGGTGCCCGTGCAGCTCTTCCGACAGGTCGAGACGGGCCGCTTCCGGGTAGTCGGGTCGGGGCGTGGGCGGGCGCGATTCACTCATGCCTGACGACACTAGGTCGCCCGGCCGGAGTGGGTTCCGGAGGGTCATCGCGGCATGGCGGTGGCGGCGCGGGGGCCTGACAGGTGACACTGGTCCCTAGCCGACCGGCACGAGCCACGTGCCGGCCCCTGACCGGGAGGCCTCGTGGGCCACGCTCTCGTGCTCAACGCGACGTACGAACCGCTCTGCGTCGTGCCCGCTCGCCGGGCGCTGCTGCTCGTCCTCATGCACAAGGCAGTCGCCGTCGAGGACTCCGACCTGGTGATGCACAGCGCCACTTTCTCGGTCTGCGCCCCGTCCGTGGTGCGGCTGGCGCGCTACGTCAAGATCCCCTACCGCGGGCCGGTGCCCCTCACCCGGCGGGCAGTCTTCGTGCGCGACGGCGGGCACTGCGTCTACTGCGGAAACGCCGCGACCAGCATCGACCACGTCGTCCCGCGCAGCCGGGGCGGTCGCCACGAGTGGGACAACGTCGTCTCGGCCTGCCGTCGCTGCAACCACATCAAGGCCGACCGCACCGTCTCCGACCTCGGCTGGCGGATCCATCCGCCGCAGGAGCCGGTCGGGACCGCCTGGCGCATCCTCGGCACGGGCCGCTCCGACCCGTGCTGGGCCCCCTACCTCCTTGCGTTCGGTGGCGACGAAGCCGTGGCCACTGCCTGACGTGTCCGAGCTCCACGACCTCACCGCCCTGGAGCAGGCGGCCGCCCTGCGGGCCGGGGAGGTCTCGTCGCTCGAGCTGACCGACCACTACCTCGCCCGCATCGACAAGCTGTCCGACAGTGTCGGCGCCTTCATCACCGTCACGGCTGACCTCGCGCGAGAGCAGGCGCGCCGCCTCGACGACGAGGCGTGGCACGGCAAGTGGCGCTCGCCGCTGCACGGAGTCCCCGTGCCGGTGAAGGACCTCAACCTCACTGCGGGCGTACGGACGACCTTCGGCAGCACGGTGTTCGCCGACTCGGTGCCTGATGTCGACGACCACGTCGTGACGCTGCTGCGCGATGCGGGCACGGTCCTGCTGGGCAAGACCAACACGCCGGAGTTCGGGCTGCCCTGCTATACGGAAAACGGGATCGCACCGCCGGCCCGGACGCCGTGGGACCTCGACCGGATGGCCGGCGGCTCGAGCGGGGGAGCAGCCGCGGCGGTCGCGGCGGGGCTCGCGCCGGTGGCGCACGGCAACGACGGTGGTGGCTCCGTCCGCATCCCCGCCAGCTGTTGCGGCCTGTTCGGGCTCAAGCCGTCGCGCGGCCGGGTCAGCGGCGGCCCGATCAAGGGCGACGTGTCGGGGCTGCCCGTCGAGGGCGTGCTGGCCCGCACGGTCCGCGACGCCGCTGCGGTGCTCGACGTCATGGCCGTGCCGATGGCGGGCGACCCCTTCTGGGCCCCGCCCCTGCCGCCTGGCGAGACGTTTCTCGGTCATGCCGAGCGGACACCCGGCCGGCTGCGCGTCGGCCGGTTCGCCACACCGGTCATCTCCGATGCGCCGGTGCATCCCGAGGTGCTCGCCGCCTACGAGGACGCGAGCCGGCTGCTTCGAGTCGCTCGGGCACGACGTGGATGACGTGGCTCTGCCGTTCCCGCCGTGGGTGGTCGGGCTGTTCGAGACGGTCTGGACCGTGCTCTCGACGCTGATGCCGGTCGACCCGGCGCAGGAGGCCGAGCTCCAGCCGCTGACCCAGCACCTGCGCGAACGGGGCCGCGCGGTCGACGGGTCCGCGTTTGCGCTCGCCGCGATCGGGCTGCAGGTGATCGCGCGACAGGTGATCGTCGCGGCGGCCCCGTACGACGTGTTGCTCTCGCCCACGCTCGCCCAGCCACCGCTTCCGGTCGGCGGCGATCCGCGACCTGGCCGATCCGGCGCACGACTTCGAGGACAACAAGCGGTTCACGCCCTTCACGGCGCTGTTCAACCTGACGGGGCAGCCGGCTGTGTCGCTGCCCCTCGGCTGGACCGCTGACGGCCTGCCCGTCGGGGTGATGCTGGCCGGGCGGCCGGCTGGCGACGCGGCGCTGCTGTCCGTCGCCGCCCAGGTGGAGGCCGCTGCTCCCTGGCACCTGCGGAGACCCGCCTGCTGGTGAGGCAGACTTTGCCCTGATCATGACCACCTCCCTCGCCGCCCTGACCCCTTCGCTGACCGAGCTCGCCGAGGCTTACGGCGTCGCCACCGACTTCTGGGACTGGCAGGGCAACCACGTCACCGTCGGGCTCGACACGGTCACTGCCGTCCTGACATCGCTCGGCGTCGACGTACGGACGCCGGATTCGATCGAGCGCTCGCTCACGAACCTGCGTGAGGCGCCATGGCGGCGGACGCTGCCCGCGTGCACCGTGGCGCGGGAGGGCGAGGCCCGCGAGATCGCCGTGCACCTGCCCGACGGCGCGCTCCTCTCGGTGCGGGTGCTCCTCGAGGGTGGAGGGACGCCGTGCGACCTGGTGCAGGTGGACCGCTACGTCGAGGCGCGAGACATCGACGGTCACCGGATCGGTGAGGCGACGGTCGTGCTGCCGCGCGACCTGCCGCTGGGTTGGCACACGCTCGAAGCCGTCGTCGGAAGTCCCGGCGGCGCGGTGACCTCGACGGCGCCACTGGCGGTCACGCCTGCCTACCTCGGCCTGCCCGCGTCGATGCGACGCCACGACCGGGCGTGGGGATTCATGACCCAGCTCTACTCCGTGCGCTCGAGGCGGTCGTGGGCCCACGGCGACCTCGAGGACCTCGGCGAGATCGCGCGCTGGAGCGGTGCCGAGCTGGGCGCCGGCTTCGTGCTGGTGAACCCGCTGCACGCGCCCGCCCCGACCGTGCCCGTCGAGCCGTCGCCCTACCTGCCGGTGACCCGCCGCTTCATGAGCCCGCTCTACATCCGCGTCGAGGCGGTGCCGGAGTTCGGCTATCTCAGCGGGGCGGCTCGCACCGAGATCGAGCGGATGGGACTCGAGCTGCGCGCCCGCAACGCCGCCGATGTGCTGGTCGACCGCGACGTGGTCTGGGAGGCCAAGCGGTCCGCGCTGACCATGCTGCACACCGTGCCGCGCAGCCCCGGCCGGCAGGCGGACTACGACGAGTTCCTCGAGCGCGAGGGCGGGGGTCTGCGCGACTTCGCGACCTGGTGCGCGCTCGCTGAGGTGCACGGTCCGATCTGGTCGCAGTGGCCCGAATCGCTGCAGGACCCGCGCTCGCCGGCGGTCGCGGCCACGGCGACGGAGCTCGCCGACCGGGTCGACTTCTTCTGCTGGCTGCAATGGGTCGTCGACGACCAGCTGGCAGCCGCGCATCGCCGCGCGCGGGCGGCGGGGATGTCGCTCGGGATCATGCACGACCTGGCTGTCGGGGTCCACCGCGACGGCGCCGACACCTGGGCGTTGCAGGACGTGATGGCCCGCGGGGTCACGGTCGGTGCCCCGCCCGACGCGTTCAACCAGCAGGGCCAGGACTGGTCGCAGCCCCCGTGGCGGCCGGACCGGCTGGCCGAGGTGGCTTACGCCCCGTACCGCGACATGCTCCGCACCGTGCTGCGCCATGCGGGCGGGGTCCGCGTCGACCACGTGCTCGGGCTGTTCCGGCTGTGGTGGGTGCCCGAGGGCCGGTCGCCGCTGGAAGGGACCTACGTACGCTTCGACCACGACGCGCTCGTCGGCATCCTGGCGCTCGAGGCGCAGCGGGCGGGTGCTCTCGTGGTCGGCGAGGACCTCGGCACTGTCGAGCCGTGGGTCCGTGACTATCTCCGGGAGCGCGGCATCCTCGGCACGTCGATCCTGTGGTTCGAGCAGAACTGGGACGAGGGCACCGCGCTGCCGCCGGAGAGCTGGCGCGAGCTGTGCCTCGCGGCCGTGACGACTCACGACCTGCCGCCGACGGCGGGCTATCTGGCGGGCGAGCACATCCGGATCCGGGCCGAGCTGGGCCTGCTGACCCGTTCACTCGAGGAGGAGCTGCGCATCGACGCGCAGGAACGCGAGATGTGGCTGGACCTGCTCGTTGCCCGCAGCTGGCTGGCCGAGGCTGCACGCGACGACGAGCAGGCCGTCGTCGTCGCGTTGCACCGGGCGCTGGCCGCGACACCGAGCCGGTTGCTCGGCGTCGCCCTGACCGATGCTGTCGGCGACCGGCGCGCGATCAACCAGCCGGGCACCGACACTGAGTACCCCAACTGGCAGATCCCGCTCGCCGACGGCAGCGGCACGCCCGTACTCCTTGAAGACCTCTTCGACTCACCCTGGGCGGCCACATTGGCAACCGCAGTCCGCGGTCGGCCCGACTCCTAGTACCGTTTGCCGCGTGAGAGCCCGCCCCAGAATCTGCACTGCTGTCTGCGCGGCCGTGGTCACGGCCACAACTGCGTTGCTCCTGCTGCCCGCGACGCCGGCCATGGCGACGGTCACACCGCCCGACGACGGAGCTGACCCGGGCAATGGTCTGACCGTGCTCCAGACGCTGGGCATCTTCGTCGGCATCCCGGTGCTGCTGTTCGTGATCATCGCCGTTCTCGTGTCGGCGCCGTCGGCCGCCCGGGGTCCGCGCTATCGCCCAGGTCTGGGTTGGTGGGCGGCGCCCGTGTGGTTCAACGGGCCCGACGACGCCGAGCGCGCGGTGCGCGAGTCGGCTGGGTCGTCCAGCCAGGGAGGTGGCGCAAGTGCCCGCTGGTGACGCTTTCTCCGAACGGCAGCAGGACGACGTCGTACGGGCGATCCGGCTGGCCCGCAAGCAGTCGGCGCTGCCGGTGTCGGTCTACGTCGGCACCCTCGAAGGCGACTCCCGGGCCATGGCGCTGCAGCTGCACCACGCCCTCGGTGACGAGGCGGCCCAGACGGTGCTCGTCGCGGTCGACCCGGGCGCGCGGCGGGTCGAGATCGTGACGGGCACGGAGGTACGTCGGCGTCTGGACGACCGGTCCGCCGGGCTGGCCGCGATGACGATGACCTCGGCGTTCCAGGCCGGCGACCTCTCCGGAGGCATCGCCAACGGCGTGCTCGCCCTCGCCGAGCATGCTCACGCCCCCAAGTCCCTGCACACCGACCTCCCCGAATAACCCCCACCCCCAAACCCCAACCCCAAGTCGGTCCACCCCCAAACCCCAAGTCGATCATGCAGTAGCCGACATGCGTCGCAAAGCCGCAGGTCAGCGACTCGAAATTCGCAATCGATCATGCAGTAACCGACACGGGCCGGCGGAAGCGAGTCTCGTGGCGCCTAGCGGCGTCGATCGACAAGCCAGGGCCAGGTCGACTTGCCCTGGAGATCCACCAGCCAACGCTGGCGCCCACCTGCCCAGTCAGGAACCGGCCACAGCGCGATCGTCTGGTCGACGGGTGTCCGCGACCGCCCATGTCGGTTGCTGCATGATCGACTTGGGATTTCGACGCCCTGACCTGCAGCGATGCCTGCGATGTCGGTTACTGCATGATCGACTTGGAGGTGGGTTGGCTAGTGCTGGGCGTCGAAGGCTTGGGCGTGCAGTGAGCGGGCCACGCCGTCGCGGGCCTCGACCACCAGCCGCCGCAGCGCCGGCGCCGCGCCACGTTGCTCCTCGAGCCACGCGTCGGCCACGTCCACGGTCGACTGCTCGGCCAGCAGCGTCGGGAACAGGCCGATCACGACGCTCTGCGCGGTCTCGTTCGTACGCGCCGACCACACGTCGATGAGGCTGGCGAAATAGCGCTCGACGAAGGGCCGCAGCAGGTCCTGCTGCCCGTCGCGAGCGAAGCCGCCGATCACCGCGGTCTGGATGGAGTTGGGCAGGTCGTCGTTGTCCATGACCGACGACCACGCCTCCTCCTTGGCCTCCGGGCGCGGTCGCGCCGCGAGGGTGGCAGCCGCCTGCCGGCGTCCGGTCGCCGTGTCGTCGCGATCGAGCTCGCGGTCGATCTCGCTGTCGTCGGCCTTGCCCGCCGCGACCAGCTGGTGGAGCAGGTGCCAGCGCAGGTCCGTGTCGATGGTCAGCCCGTCCACGGGTGCGCTGCCGTCGAGCATGGCCGCGCACGTGGTTGAGCTGGTCGTCGGTGGTGGCCGCGCCCGCGAACGCCCGCACGAACTGCAGCTGCGAGTCGCTGCCGGCCTCCGCCTCGTGCATCAGCCGCTCGAGACCGTCGGCGAGCCGCAACCGGGCCTCGCCCCGTCGCTCGGGCGCCGAGAACAGGACCACCGTCGTCTCGGCCTGCCGCAGCAGCGTGCGCACGACCGAGCTGTCGTTCTCGCTGGCGATGCCGTGCAGCACGAGCGTCACGTAGTCGGTGGCCGACATCTCCCCGTCACGCGTCATGTCCCACGCGGCCGACCAGCAGAGCGAGCGGGCCAGGGTGCTCTGGAAGCCGGCGATCGACTCGGTGACGACCGAGAGCGACTGCGGGTCGAGGCGGATCTTGGCGTAGGTCAGGTCATCGTCATTGAGCAGTACGACATCAGGCCGCGGGCGGCCGTGCAGATCCGTGACCTCCGTACGGTCGCCGGTCACGTCGAGCTCGACCCGGTCGCGCAGCACCAGCTCGCCCGCGTCGGTGCGGTCGTAGAGCCCGATGGCCACCCGGTGTGAGCGCAGCGTCGGCCAGTGCTCGGGCGCCTCCTGCAGCAACGCGAACGACGTGAACCGACCCTCGTCGTCGAGATCGAACTGCGAGCGCAACGTGTTGACCCCCGCGGTCTCGAGCCACTCGGCCGACCAGGCCTTCAGGTCGCGGCCAGAGGTCTCCTCGAGCTTGCCGAGCAGGTCGGCCAGCGTGGTGCTGCCCCACGCGTAGGTGTCGAAATATCGGCGGATTCCCTCGAGAAACTCGTCGCGGCCGACCCAGGACGCCAGCTGCTTGAGCACCGCCGCGCCCTTGGCGTAGGTGATGCCGTCGAAGTTGACCTCGACGTCCTCGAGGTCGTTGATCTCGGCAGCGATCGGGTGCGTCGAGGGAAGCTGGTCCTGACGGTAGGCCCACGTCTTGTCGGTGTTGGCGAACGTCGTCCAGGCCGACGTCCACTGCGTGGCCTCGGCCGCAGCCAGCGTGCTGGCGTACTCCGCGAACGACTCGTTGAGCCACAAGTCGTTCCACCACGTCATCGTGACGAGGTCGCCGAACCACATGTGCGCCATCTCGTGCAGGATCGTCACCGCGCGCCGCTCGTACGACACCTGAGGCACCCGCGAGCGGAAGACGTAGTCCTCGTTGTGGGTCACGCAGCCGGCGTTCTCCATGGCGCCCGAGTTGAACTCGGGCACGAACAGCTGGTCGTACTTCGCGAACGGGTAGGGCGTGCCGAAGACCCGCTCGAAGAACGCGAAGCCGGACTTGGACTCGTCGAAGATCATGTCGCTGTCCAGGTGCTCCGCCAGCGACGCGCGGCAGTAGAGCGCCATCGGGATCACGCGGTCGCCGTCGCGGTATTCGTCGTCGACGCGGTGATAGGGCCCGGCGACCAACGCCGTGATGTACGAGGACATGCGTTCCGTAGGTGCAAAGGACCACTTGGCCTGCCCCAGATCAAGCTTCTCCGGCTCCGGGGTCGGCTGGTTGGAGATGACCTTCCAGTCGTCGGGCGCGGTCACCGTGAACGCGTAGGTCGCCTTGAGGTCGGGCTGCTCGAAGACCGTGAACATCCGGCGAGAGTCGGCGACCTCGAACTGCGTGTAGAGGTAGACCGACTTGTCCACGGGGTCGACGAAGCGGTGCAGGCCCTCGCCGCTGTGCATGTAGCGGCAGTTGGCTACCACGCGCAGCGTGTTGTCCTCCGCCAACCCGTCAAGGGTCAGGCGCGCACCGTCGTACGCCTCAGCGATGTCCAGGGCGCGGCCGTTGAGCTCGGCCTCGATGATCTCGTCGGCCACGATGTCGACGAAGGTCGTCGCTCCCGGTTCGCTGCAGCGAAACCGCGCGACCGTCGTCGACGGGAACGTCACCTCACCCAGCGTCAGGTCGAGCGTCACGTCATAGGAGTCGACGGCCAGCAGCCGGGCGCGTGCCTGGGCCTCGTCTCGCGTGATGTTCAGACGTGCAGCATCAGACGTCATGAGATGGGTGTGCACGACTGGGGAGACTCCTCGACTCGGAAACCACGACATCCTGTCACGGTGGGTGCTCAGTCTCCCAAATGGGAATGACGGAACGTGACCAGGGAGTTGTGGGTGAGTTGACAAGCCATGCACCGAGGAGCGCCGTGACCACTGACCGCCCGACAGCCGACTTCTGGTTCGACCCGATGTGCCCCTGGGCCTGGATCTCCTCGCGGTGGATCCTGGAGGTCGAGAAGGTGAGGGACCTGGACGTGCGCTGGCACGTGATGTCGCTCAGCTATCTCAACGCGGACCGGGACATGCCCGAGGACTACCGCCGGGCCATGGACGCCGGCTGGGGACCCGTGCGAGTGCTCATCGCGGCTGCCGCCGCGCACGGCGAGGAGGTGCTGCTCCCGCTCTACACGGCGCTGGGCAACCGCTTCCACCACGAGAAGAAGCCCAAGGACCGGGCCACCGTCGAGGAAGCGCTGGCCGAGGCGGGCCTGCCGCTGGACCTGGCCGATGCGATGACCTCGACGGCGTTCGACGAGGAGCTCAAGAAGTCGCACCACGCGGGCATGGACCAGGTCGGCATGGACGTGGGCACGCCGGTGATCTCCGTGGCCGGAGTCGCCTTCTTCGGCCCGGTCGTGTCGCCCATCCCGCGCGGCGAAGCGGCCGGCAAGCTCTGGGACGGCGTGCTGCTGGTGGCCGGCACGGACGGCTTCTTCGAGCTCAAGCGCTCGCGCACCCGCGACCCGATCTTCGACTGACCGACCTCGGCGGGCATGCGCGAATAGCTGGGCCCAGAGCCCCGGCATTTCGCGCATGCTCGGACTGGGGTTGCCCTAAAGTGCGGTCTTTGGCCAGTTCTGGCTAATCGCTGGCGGCCATGCGGGCGTTGGCTTCATGCTGGGTCGGTCACGGGGTAAACGATGGGCGAGGCTGACGATGAGCGCGAAGAACCGCTACTGGGACCACGAGGCGTGCAGCTGGGTCACCTACGACCCGGCGGCCGAGGCGTTGCCGGCCACGCTGGCCGCTGCGATGCCCGAGCAGCGTGACGACGAGCCGGTGGTCGCAGCCGTGGAAGCGATCGCGCCGGCTGAGTGATCATCAGCGGTACGACGGCGCGCGACTGACCCGCCTGCCCCGGATCAGCGGTACGGCGACGCGCGACTGACCCGCCTGCCCCGGATGAGCGGTCCGCGACGCGCGACTGACCTGACCTGCGAAGATCCGCAGCTCCCGGCGGCGCGGTTTTTCATGATCGCGAAGGATCTCAAAGCCGCGCGCCACACGATCCTTCGTGATCATGAAGGATCCGGCCGGCTCCAGCGACCTGGTTGCACGATCGGCATCACCGACGACCCGTGGCGGCGCTGTCCGGCGCCTCGGAGAGCTTGCGCATCAACCAGTTCTGCAAGATCGCTAACTGCGGTGAAAAGTCGATTCGACTCCACGTTTTCGACCGCTGACAGCGATCTTGCGGCCGGTGCTGGTGCGTGCGTGCCGGATCGCTGCCGGTGCCGGTGCCGACGCGTCAGCCTCCTGGCATCGACCAGCGTCATGATCGTGGCGGACAGCTAGACGACGATGCGCATCGGGCGTCCGAGGTCGTCGCGCGGCGGACTGGCCGGCAACGACTCGGCCTCGCCGCGCAGCCAGCGTTCTCCGGACCAGGCTGCGGCGAGGGCGTCGAGTCCGTCCAGCCCCGGCGGCACGTCGCGCAGCGCCGGCCACCGGCCGGCCAGTGCGCGCAGCCGAACCGCCCGCCCGTCCGTCCCGTGCTTGCTCGGCAGCACCGCACCGGCCAGCCGCGCGAAGGACAGCTCGGGATGCACTTCGACCAGGCGAGGGTCGTCGGCGACGGCGTCCACCTCGCGGATCTTGTCGACGATGTTCCAGGTCTGCACCGACAGGCCGAGACCCCCAGCATGGGCACGGTGGCGCGCGGCCGCGTCGGCGTACGACGTCGCTTGAAGCACGTCGCGGGGCGGTGCGAGGAAGACGCGCGGGTGCGCCCGCCCGAGAACCTTCTTCGCGAGCAGGTCGCACTCCCGCCGGCCGGTGCGCGGCAGGCCGATCGGCATGTCGACGGCGATCACGTCGACATCGAGCGCGAGCGCCTGCGAGATCGTCGGGAGCCGCAACCAGGTGACGTCCTCACCAGCCGTGTCCTCGATGTCGACCACCGCTGCCGCCCAGCCACCGCGGGCGCCGTCCACCCCGAGGATGCGCGTCACCGCCGCGGCCTGCTTGAATGCGCGCCATGCGCGTGCACATCGGCTCCGACCACGCCGGCTTCGAGCTCAAGGCCCACCTCGTCGAGCAGCTGGGGGAGCGGGGCTACGAGGTCGTCGACCACGGACCCGTCGAGTTCGACCCGGTCGACGACTATCCGCCCTACGTGCTCCGGGCAGCCGTCGCGGTGGTCAACGACGCCGGAAGCCTGGGCGTGGTCATCGGCGGCTCGGGCAACGGTGAGGCGATCGCGGCGAACAAGGTTCGAGGCGTACGGGCCGCGCTGGCCTGGAACGACGACACCGCCAGCCTCGGGCGGGCACACAACAACGCCAACGTCGTCGCTGTCGGAGCCCGCATGCACAGCCTCGACGAGGCCGGTCGGCTGGTCGAGCGGTTCCTGACCACGCCCTTCAGCGGCGACGAGCGACACGCCCGCCGCATCGGGATGCTGGAGCACTACGAGTCGACCGGCGAGCTGCCTGAGCTGCCGTCGGCACCGACGCTCTGAGCCCGGCCGGCTTCCCGCGCCGCGACGTCTGACCGCGACACGTCACGCGCGCGCATCGCCGCCGTGGTGCCGACCTTCGACGGTCCGGGCGCGGCCAGCCCGCGCAGCGGCTCGTCGTTCGGCAGCGCGCGTTCGGACCGGTCCTGGCCGCTCCACAGCGTCCGCACCCGTCTCCACCGGCTCGCGCTCTTCCATGGCGGGCTAGAAGATGACCGGGCACCAGGGTGCCGGGCTGGAGCGGAAGGCAATGCCGGCGCTCGTCACAGCGCCGGGCGTGTGCTCGGTGATCCGCCCCGCCATCGCGAGGTCGGTGATCGCCGTGCCACCGAGATAGACCGCGCCGAGCTCGGTGACCGACATCGACAGGTCGGCCGACCGGTCGGTCGCGACGCAGTTGACCTCCCCGCCGCGGGCGAGCAGGTGCCAGCGTCCCTCGTTCCACGGGCAGAGGGGGTCGGTGACGTCGAGGACCACGTCGACCGGCGCCGTGTAGGTCCGCGCCTTCAGCGCGGCCGGCACGTCGATGAGTCGCACATAGAGAGCGTCCAGCCAGCGCGGCGTCGCGGAGCGGACGTTCTCGAGCCAGAACAGCAGCGGGTCGTCGACGGCAACGTTCCAGACGTCGACCTGGCTCATCAGGTCCTGATCGAACAGGAAGCGGTAGAGCAGGGCGCGGGCCGGTCCGTCGAGGGCAGCCACCTCCCGCACGATGACGGTGCCCTTCGGCTGGCCGGGGCCCCAGTCCTGCTTCGTCGCATAGCGGGCATACCCACGTACGCCGCTGTCGTCCTCGGCGACCACGCAACGCAGCGCCGATCGGCCCTCGCGCATGCTCGGCACGTCGCGGACCGCCTTGCGCCACCACCGGTCGTCGCGCACCAGCATGCCCGGGCGCTGCGCGGCCACCTGTGCATAGACCTCGGCCGTGATCTTCCAGTCGTCCGCGGGCACCAGCCGCAGCCGGAGCGTCGGATCGGTGGGTACGTCGGCGCGCAGCGCCCCAGGGCTACGAGAGACATCCAGGGCGTACGCGCGACTGGCGAGGCCATAGCCGAACCGGCCATAGATCATCGGCTCGGACGCCCAGAGGATCGCGAGTGGCTCCCGCCCCCGTTCGCGGATCTCGTGCAGCTGATGGGTCATCAGCGCCCGCAGGACCCCGCGCCGCCGGTGCGTCGGGAGCACGCCGACCCAGCTGATCCCCGCCGCGGGCACCACCGCACCGGGGACGCTCAGGTCGAAGGAGTAGGCCGTGGCGATGCCGACCGGGGTCGCCCCGTCGAAGGCGGCGATGCTGCGACCAGCCTCGAACATCTCGCGTTCCAGCTCGTTGAGCTCGTCGGGCACGGTCATGCCGAAGGCGATGCTGTCCGTCTCGAGGAACGCCGCCCAGTCGTCGTCGTCGCCGATGGTGCGCACGGGGAAGGGGCCGGGTCCGGACGGGGCGTTAGTCATGCAGCCTGCCTACCAGAGCGGGCCGCAGGCACGCATCCTCAAATCACCCGCCGGCCCCACTGGCACCCGTGCGGCAGCGTCCCGGCCGCCCTCTGGACGCGCCCGTCGGCGGGCTGGCCGGGGCGGCGGCTGGGCGGCGAACCCGCCGGAACGGGGAGTGACCGGCGGTGACGATCGGTACTGTCGGGGCATGGCTGCCAATGGCGAGGGGCGTCGTCGCACCCGGTCGGCGCTTCGGTGGCGAATATCGACGCTCCTGCGCCGGCATGTCATCCACTCCGACGGGTTCGTGCTGCTCGCGCTCAGCCTGTGCGCGGTGGCGGCCGGTGTCCTCAACAACAGGGGTCCGGGCACCTGGTTCCCGGTGGCGATGCTCTCGTTGCCCGTGCTCGTGGGCGGCTTCCTGCTCAGCGTGCGGAGCCTGCTGCTGCTCTATATCGTCGTCGCGGCGGTGGGGATCTTCGAGTCCACGCACGGCAGCCGCAGTGTCGGTCCGTTCTTCGTCGTGTTCGTCACCGCGGCGGTCGTGCTGTTGTTCGCCCGCAGCCGCGGGCGCCTCGGCGTCCAGGGCACGCGCGGCGACTCGATGCTGGTGGACTTACGCGACCGGCTGAGGGCCCAGGGCGAGATGCCGGCGCTGCCCGACGGCTGGTCGGCGGAGGTTGTGCTGCGTTCCGCGGGCGGCGCCTCGTTTTCCGGGGACTTCCTCGTCTCCACGCGCTCCGATGACGAGCTGACCCTGGAGGTCGCGCTGGTCGACGTCTCGGGCAAGGGGGTCGACGCCGGCACCCGGGCCTTGCTGCTGTCCGGCGCGTTCGGCGGTCTGCTCGGGTCGGCCACGCCTGAGGAGTTCCTGCCGGCAGCGAACCGTTACCTGCTCCGTCAGCAGTGGGACGAGGGCTTCGCGACGATGGGCCATGTGGTCATCGACCTCAAGACCGGTGACTACATGCTGGCCACGGCCGGCCATCCGCCTGCCGTGCACTACGACTCCGGCTCCGGGCGCTGGCGGGTCAGCGAGGCGAGTGAGGGTCCGCTTCTCGGCGTGTTCCCGGATGCCAAGTTCGTGAACGAGCACGGCCGCCTCGACCGTGGCGACGCCTTGCTGATGTTCACCGACGGGCTGATCGAGACGCCGGGCAAGGACATCTCGGTGGGCATCGACAAGCTGCTCGGCGAGGCCGAGCGGCTGGTCACGAAGGGTTTCCGGCACGGCGCGCGCAAGCTCATCGACCGGGTCGCGGCGGCTCACAACGATGACCGCGCCGTCGTGCTCATCTGGCGCGCCTGACCGACTCCGGCTCGTACCTCGCCTGTTGGTCGCGATCATCGGGCTCGTTGCTCGCCCTTCACGATCGCTCCATACGTGCCGAGACATACCGTGTGGAGACTTCACCGGGTCAGCCTGCGATCGAGCGCGCGCCGAACCGCGTCCCCGGGGAGCCCGCAGCCGACTTCGACCGCATCAACAGCCTGGCGGTCATGGCTCGCGCGCTCGGGCGGTCTGCCGAGCTCCACACCCTGCTGGAGACGGCCGCGGAACAGGCTCTGCTGGCGCTCCATGCGGCCAGCGTCTCCGTCAGCCGGCTCGAGGCCGGAACGGGCATGATCCGCACGATCGTCAACGTCGGGGACCTTGGCCCCCAGGAGGAGCGCTGGCCGGAGAACGAGCGCTACGGGCTGGAGGACTTCAGCCAGCTCGCCACCGTCGTGGAGGAGCTGCAGCCATGGACGTCGTCGCTGGACGACCCGGCGTGCAACCCCATGGAGGTCGAGCTGCTCCAGTCCCTCGGGAAGGGCACGGCGCTGGCCGCGCCGATGATCGTCGACGGTGTGCTGTGGGGCGAGCTGTACGCCACGCGCCACGTCGGCGCAGCCAACTTCGCGGCGATCGACATGGCCTACTGCGAGGCCCTCGTAGCGATCCTGGCGGGCGCGATTTCCCGTGCCCGGCAGGAGGAGGTGCTGGGTCAGCTGGCCTACCGCGACGCCCTCACCGGCCTGGTCAACCGTCGTGGCCTGGACGAGGCGGCTGAGCAGGCCATGAGCGCAGCCGACGGTGGCATGCGGTCAGTGACCGTCGTGATGGCCGACGTCAACGGGCTCAAGCTGGTGAACGACACGGTTGGACACGACGCGGGCGACGGAGTCCTGCGGGCCGTGTCGGTGATCTTGCAGCGCCACATCGGTGCGTTGCACGGCAGCCTCATCGCCCGCATCGGCGGCGACGAGTTCGCTGCCCTGGTGCCCGGCCAATCGGTCGAGCGGGTGATGGCGGCGGCGCGCCGGGCGTGCGAGGCGGCCTCGCAGCTGCCCTACGGCGCCGGTCTGTCGTGCGGTGTCGCGTCCACGTCGGAGCTCCCAGGTGCCTCCGTGGGTGACCTGTTCCGAGCGGCCGACCGGGCGCAGTATCTCGCCAAGAGCACCGGCAGCAGCACCGCGCGGCTGGCTCCCGCCACGCGGACGATGCGCACGCCGGTTGCTACTGAATGACGGAGCTGGTCACCCGCGGATGTCCCTTCCCGAGGAAGAAGATGCCCGGGTAGCCGGCCGTCTCGAAGCCGTCGCTGGGGTTCTTGCGCAGCACTGAGTGGTCGATGCTGAGGCTGCCCGTCCGGTCGTTGCTCACGAAGAAGATGGCCCCGCCGCCCTCGCGGGCGTGGTTGTGCTTCATCTTCGTGCCCGCGAGCGTGACGGTGAACAGGTTGCCGTCCGTGTAGATGCCCGCTCCGCTCCCTCCACCGGGGCTGCCGGGCCGAGCGGGGTTGGCACCGTTCCCGACCGCCTTGTTGTGGCTGATGACGCTGTTGAGGACGACCCACGAGACGCCGATGCTGCTCAGTGCTCCACCGTTGGAGCACCGCCCGCCGTAGCCCTTGGCCCCGCCGAAGGTGCTGTGCACCACGTAGACAGGCTTGTCGCGAAACTGGTCCAGCACGCGGATCGCTGCGCCGCCGAGGTCGGGGCCGGTGGAGTCGCAGCGGCTCTTGAAGAACCGTGAGTTCACGACCTTCAGCCGCCCGCCACGTACGAAGACCGCTCCGCCACCGCCGCCTTCGGCGTGCAGCCCGGTCGAGTCGCCCTTGGTGATCGTGAGGTTCTGCAAGGTCAGCCGCGGAGTCTTCTGGTCCTGACAGTGCGACGACGTGATGCCTTGCGCGGGGTCACACGTGTTCATGTAGATGACGCGCCGCTTGCCGCGCCCGCTGAGGGTGACCTTCCCGCCGCCGTCGATGACAGTCACGGCCCGGCGGTCGTTGCGGATCTTGGCGGTCTTCTTCAGCTTTATCGTGACCGGATCCGGCCCGCACGAGAACGTGATCAGGCCACCGCGTCGTACTGCCCTCACGACTCGCTTGGAGGTGCAGCTGGACTTCGTGCCCTTGCCGACGACACGGGTGGGATGGGACGTGTCCACTGCCCTGGCCGCAGCGGGCACCGGCGCGTGCCCGTCGGGGTTGCCGGCCCGCGGACGTGCCCGAGCGGCGACCGCGGTCGCAGAAGCGACCGTCGCAGCAGTGCTCGAGTGGGAGGTCGCTCGCAGGCTCTCCGTCGAGTGCGTGCTCGCCTGCGCTGCGGGCTCGACGCCGAGGACAGTTCCGGGCAGTACGAGCGCGACGGCGACGAAGGCGGCGCGGCGGCTGTGCTTGCTCATCTGTGCAGATCCCCTGCCGTCGATGTTGCGGGCAGGAGGCACGCTAGTGGCCCATGACCAGCTGGCTCGCAGGTGAGGGCAGGCGCAGGTGGCCTTGCGAGGCCGCGGTGAGCTGGGCCGCGATGGCCGAAGCCGGCATGGGGCGCGCGTAGTAGTAGCCCTGGGCGAACTCGCAGCCGATGGCGCTGATCTCGTCGCGCTGGACCCGCGTCTCGACTCCCTCTGCGGTGACGGCGAGCCCGAGGACATGCGCAAGTTCCGTGACGGCCGCGACGATCGCACCCCCCTCGGGGTCGTGACCGATGTCGGAGATGAAACTCTGATCGATCTTGACGATGTGGATGGGCAGCCGACGCAGATAGCTCAGCGATGAATAACCCGTGCCGAAGTCGTCCAGGGCCAGCCGCACCCCGAGGTCCCTGAGATCGGACAGCACTGTCAGCGCCCGCTCGGTGTCCTCGATGATGATGTTCTCCGTCATCTCCAGGACCAACGCCGTCGGATCCATGCCCGTGCGGTCGAGAACGCTCGCGACAGTCCGGAGATAGTCCGGCTTGGACAGCTGGCGTGCCGAGACGTTCACCGCGAGGTCCAGGGGGGACTCGGGGTGTTCGTGCAGCCATCGGCCGCGGTCGAGGCAGCTGCGTTCGAGCACCCAGGCGCCGATGTCACTGATCAGCCCGCTCTGCTCCGCAACCTCGACGAGCGAGATCGCCGGCACCGTGCCGCGGGTGGGATGCGTCCAGCGGACCAGGGCCTCCACACCGGTGACGCGTCCGTCGGCGCTGCGCACGATGGGTTGGTAGGCGACGCTGAGCTCGTGCTTGGCGATGGCCTCGCGCAGGTCCATCTCGAGGCTCTCCCGGTTGTGGGTCTGCACTGCCTCGCGAAGGTCGATGATCTGGTGGCCGGCGCCGCCCTTGCGCTTGGCCTGGTACATCGCGGTGTCGGCCTGGACCACGAGCTGGTTCGAGATGGCCTCACCCGGACCGGCGAACGCGACGCCGACACTCGCGGTGATCGAGAGCTCGATCGTGTTGAGCACGAACGGGCGGGCGAACGCCTTGTCGATGCGCCGGGCGAGGACCTCGACGTCGTTCGGGCTGTGCAGGTCCTCGCACAGGAACACGAACTCGTCGCCGGAGACACGGGCAAGGGTGTCGCCCGGCCGGACCAGACCGGAGAGCCGTCGCGCGACCGCGAGCAGCAGCTCGTCCCCGACCGGGTGCCCATGGGTGTCGTTGACCTGCTTGAACCGGTCGAGGTCGGCGAACAGGATGGCGGCGTTGGTGTTCGAGCGCTGCGCGCGCAGGGCGGCATGCTCGAGCCGGTGCTGCAGCATCAGCCGGTTGGGCAGACCGGTCAGCGGGTCGTGCTGGGCGTTGTGGTGGAAACGGTCCGAGGCCTCGCGGGCCTCGTCGCGAGCCTGCGCGTTGAGCAGGTACGCGGCGGCGACGTCGGCCAGCGTCTGCGCCACATCCATGTTGCGCGGGTCCATCTCGCCGGCGGTTTCCCGGTAGAGGTCCAGCGCTCCCAGCCGGCCGTCGCCATGGCGCAGCGGGAAGGAGAACACGGCGGTCAGCCCGGCGGCCACCGCCGCAGGGGCGAACTGCGGGAACCGGTCATCGGTACGCAGGTCAGCGACTGACACGGCCGCCCCGGACTCGAACGCCTTCAGGCAGGGTCCCTCACCGATGCGGGTCTGCAGCTTCTCGAAACGCAGCGCATTCTCGTCCGACGCAGCGATGTAGCGCGGTGCCATCCCGGCGGTGATCAACGAGACTCCCGCCGCGGTGACCGGCAGGATCTCGACGATCCGTTCGACGAGATGGTCGACGATGCCCTGGATGGGGAAGTCGGTGATCATCGTGCGGGCGAACTCACTCAGCACCGCCGACAGGCTGTCCTCGTGGACCACGCCGACCCCCCAGGCATGATGAAGCAGGGTCCGCGCCTGGTCCGGACGGGCTCACGTTCGGTACGTGAGTGAGGCAACGTTAGCGTCTCGCGTCACGTCACGAGCACACAACGTCACATACTTGGTGTGCACCAAATAGAATAGATATCCTTTATTTGCTTGATTCGGACGCCTCGGCCCGACGCCGCTACGCCGCGATCGGGACCTCGTCCACCGGTCCGCCAGGCACGGCTGCATCGGCAGAGCCTGCCCGGCCGAGCCGGCGCTCGCTGACCAGCCCGGTCAACGCCACGATCAGCCCGAGCAGGCCGATCCCCGCGGCAACGGCGATGCCCGGGCGGAAGCCGTTCAGCATGGACGCTGCGTCCGTCGCACTGCCCGTGCGGCTCGTGACGACGGCGCTCACGGCGGCAAGGCCGACAGCGGCACCGAGCTGGCCCGACGTGCTGACCAGGCCCGATGCGAGACCCTGCTCGTCGTCGGCGACGCCGTTGGTCGCCTGCACGTTCAGCGCCGGGAAGCCGATCACGAACCCGAGACCGAGCAGCAACATCGTCGGCAGGATCAGCGTGAGGTACGACGCGTTCTCGCCGAGGCGCAGGAACAGCACGTAGCCGGAGGTGAGGAAGGCGAAGGACGCGGCGAGCAGCCGCGGCGTTCCGTAACGGTCGATGATCGGCGCAACCCGCGTCGACCCGAGCGCGACGATGGCGCCGGCCGGCAAGAAGGCGAGTGCCGTGTGCAGGGACGACCAGCCGAGCAGCGACTGCAGATAGAGCGTGCCGATGAACTGGAAGCCGATGTACGACCCCAGCAACGACATGACTGCGAGGTTTGCCCGCACGAGCCGTGAGGAGCGCAAGATCCCGAGGCGCACCAACGGATGCGCGGATCTCAGCTCAATCGCGACGAACACAGCGAGCAACACCGCAGTGCCGATGAAGCCACCGACGGTGCTCGCCGATGCCCAACCGGACGTCGGTGCGGTCACAACCGTGTGGACGAGCAGCAGCATCGCCGCGCTGACCGTGATCGCGCCGGGGATGTCGTAGCCGCGGCCGCCGCGCAGGTGGGTGTCTCGGGGGACGTACGCGCGGGCGAGCACGACGAGAGTCGCTGCGATGGGTGCCGGCAGCAGGAAGGTCCAGCGCCAGCCGAGCTCGGTCAGCACACCGCCGAGGACGAGTCCCAGCGAGAACCCGCTCGCGCCGACAGTGGTGAAGATGCTCAGTGCCCGGTTGCGTGCCGGGCCTTCGCGGAACGTCGTCGTGATGATCGAGAGTGCGGCGGGTGCGGTGAATGCAGCGCTGACCCCCTTGACGAAACGGGCCGCGATGAGCAGCTCGCCGCTCGTGGCCAGGCCCCCGAGGGCGGACGCGATCACGAAGACCGCGAGCGCCCAGAGCAGGACGCGCCGGCGGCCGAGCAGGTCAGCCGTGCGACCGCCGAGCAGCAGGAGGCCGCCGTAGCCGAGCACGTAGCCCGAGACGATCCACTGCAGCTGGCCGGTGGTCAGGTCCAGGTCGTCCTGGATGGACGGCAGGGCCATGCCGACCATCGACACGTCCAGCGCGTCGAGGAACACGACACCGCAGAGCACGATGAGGGCCGCCCAGAGCGCCGGGCTCCATCGGGTGTCGGTGCCGGATGCAAGGCTTTCGGGAGTCTGTTGAGAGTGGGCCATACGGCGACAGTACATGCACGTGCAATCTATGCAATAGGGATTATTTCCTAGGTCATAGTTGCACGGTGGTGATAACGTGCCGTCATGGCCGTTCCCGATGCCGCTCTCGATCACTGGCACACCTTGCTCGAGCAGCACGCCCGGGTGACCTGCGCGCTGGAACGGGCCCTGGGGGAGCACCACCTCGGGGTCAGCGAGTTCGAGGTGCTCGACGAGCTCGCCCGCCAGCCGGACTTCGAGTGCCGCATGCAGGCGCTCGCCGATGTCGTGCACCTGAGCCAGAGTGCGCTCTCCCGCGTCGTGGGCAGGCTGGAAGACCAGGGGCTCGTCACGCGCTCCATGTGCCAGCAGGATCGACGCGGCATCTTTGCCCACCTCACCGACGAGGGCCGCGTACGTTACGAGGCCGCGTTGCCGAGCCAGCGCGCAGTGCTCGCGGAGAACCTCGGCGTCTAGAGCACGTCGCAGGCAGCGACCTTGTTCAGCCCGACCGGGCGTGGGGTCAGAGGAGACCGGCGAGTCGGTAGAGGACGAGAGATCCGGCGATCGCGACGTTGAGCGTTGTCCCGTGGCCGATCATCGGGATCTCCACGGCGACGTCGAGCAGGTCGAGTGCCTCCGGTGGGATGCCGGTCTGCTCATGGCCGAGCAACATCACCGATCGCCCTCTTGCGGCAGGAAGATCTGCGAGCCGCACGGCGTCCTCGGCGAGCTCGACGCCGATGATCACCGCGCCGGCGGCCCGTTGCTCGGCGATCCAGGCGAGCGGATCCCGTCCTGTCCAGTGGACGCAAGCGGGCAGTCGCAGCGTGTTGCCCCGGCGCAGCGACTCGGGCACCCACGGGAGGGGTGGCACTGCGAGGCACGCGCCGACGGCGTCGCATGTTCGGAGCAGAGTCCCGAGGTTGGTTCCATGCATCGGCCACAGCGACGCCGCGATCAACTGGTCCCAGCAGGAATGCCGACGCGATCTGCGCTGAGCTGTGAGGTCCTTGCGGGTGCGCACTCGCACCTGAGGCCCGCTCATGCGAAGGAAAGGGCGATGCCTCCGAGGCCGGTGGGGCTGGTAACGCTCATGGTGAGCGGTGCTTGGCGGCGCACCGGGGCCATCGTTGGGTGTCGCGGGGACACCGTGAGTCTCTCACGGATGTCTCCTACTGTGCAGGCCGCCGTCGGAGTGGAGGAGCTGGCCGTTGACCCAACCGCCGTCGCAGGAGCAGAGGAACGACACCAGCGCGGCGGTGTCCCGGGGCTGTCCGACCCGATGTTGTGGGCTCGCGGCGACGATAGAGGCGCGGAGCTCGTCGCTGATCCACCTGATCCATCCGACCTAGACGCCGGGGTTGTCGGGGATCGACCTGGCGAGGCCGTCGAGGATCACGCCGAGCCCGAACTCGAACTCCTCGCCGAAGTCGTAGTCCGGCTTGAGGATGTGCTCGACCGAGAACTCGACGAGGTGCGGATAGTCCGCCGGGTTGAACTGCGCCATCATCTGTTCGGCGACCTCGGGGACGGTTTCGGGGCCGTTGATCGGCAACGCCTCCTCGGAGAGCGCGAAACCGAACAGGTAGCTGTCGATCAACGCGAACGCGTGAGCGGTCGACTCGACCGAGAATCCCGCCCGGCGCAAGGTGCCGATGACCGCGTTGTGGTGCCGCAGCGTCGCTGCCCCGGGGCTGGTGCGCGACTGCAGCAGCGGGATCGACCAGGGGTGGCGCCTCATGACCCGGCGGGCCGAGTTCGCCCGCCGCCGCATCTCCGTCCGCCAGTCGCCGTCGATCGACGGCAGTTCGATCTCGCTGAAGACGAGGTCGACGATGCCGTCGATGATCTCGTCCTTGTTCGCGACGTAGTGGTAGACCGACATCGGCTTGACGCCGAGCTCGTGGGCGAGCGAGCGGATCGTCAGCGATCCGAGCCCTCCCGAGTCGGCGACCGCGAGGGCGCCGCGGAGCACCCGGTCCCTGCTGAGCGGCACGCGTTTCACGCCTGCGTCGCTGGCTGACATCACCATCTTCTCCAACCCCATAGCGGTTTCGTACTTAGTACTATACAGTCTCGTACTAAGTACGAACGGCGCGACTCGCCGCTTCGGACAGCAGTTCCCACCGGCGTCGGCAGACGTCGTCACCAACGTGAGGAGTACGGAGATGTTGGTACGTCTAGCTGACTGGTGTTACCGGGCCCGGCGACTGGTCGTTGTCCTGTGGATCGCCGCGCTGGTGGGCGCGTTCGCCCTGGCCAGCGCTTTCGGAGGGGAGTTCCGGCAGGACTATCTGCAGCCGGGCTCTGAGTCCAAGGCCGCCTCGGACACGCTGCAGGACCGGTTCCCGGAGCGCGCCGGGGGCACCGTGGCGATCGTGGTCCACGCGGACGCCGGTGTCTCGTCCCCCGCAGTGCGGGCGCGGGCCGAGCGGGTCTTCGCCGACGTCGCCGAGAGCGACCACGTCGTGAGCGTCGTCAGCCCGTTCTCCGAGGGCGGCGCCAGTCAGATCTCCGACGACGGCAGGACCGCGTACGCCGACGTGGCACTGGACAAGAACGACAGCGAGTTCACGGCCGGCGAGGCGAAGGCACTGGTCGAACCGATCCTCGCGGCCGGAGACAAGACGATGCGGATCGAGGTCGGAGGCACCGTCGCGGCGTTGTCCCAGACGGTGCCCGTCGGATCGGAGGGCATCGGACTCCTGGCCGCTGTCGTCATCCTGCTGGTGACGTTCGGCTCGGCGGTCGCGATGGGCCTGCCGCTGCTCACTGCACTGTTCGGACTCGGCATCGCGATGGCACTCGGGGAGGTCCTGCGTCGCGTGGTCGACGTCCCGGACTGGGCTCCGGCCACCGCGGCGATGGTCGGCATCGGCGTCGGCATCGACTACGCCCTGTTCATCGTCACCAGGTTCCGCAGCAGTCTCGCCGGAGGGCAGGAGCCGCGCGTCGCGACGCTGACAGCGATCGCGACCGCCGGCCGAGCCGTGCTGTTCGCCGGGCTCACCGTGGTCGCCTCGATGCTCGGCATCCTCTTGATGGGCCAGCCGGTCATGACGGGTTTCGCCTTCACTGTGGTGCTCACCGTCCTGGTCATCATGGCCGCTTCGGTGACGCTGCTGCCGGCCGTCCTCGGCTTCGCCGGCCGCAACATCGAGCGCCTCCACGTGCCGTTGGTGGCCAAGGATGTCCACTCGTACGACACGTCGCGGTGGTATCGCTGGAGCCGCTTCATCCAGCGCCGGCCGTGGCTCGCCGCGATCGGTGGACTCGCCGTCATCCTTGCGCTGTCCGCCCCCATGCTCGGCATCCGCTTCGGTTCCCCCGACGCTGCGAACGACCCACCCGGCTCCACCACCCGTCAGGCGTACGACCTGCTGGCCGACGGCTTCGGTCCCGGCTTCTCCGCGCCGATGTTGCTCACCGTCCGGGGACAGTCGGACGGCGAGCTTCGCGACTCCGCCGACGCGGTGGGGGACAAGCTGCGCGATGTCCATGGCGTGGCGTTCGTCGCTCCCGCCATCCTGAACCCAGCGGGTGACACCGCCCTGGTGAGGCTGATCGCGACCACGTCGCCGCAGGACAAGGCGACAGAGAACCTGGTCGACACGTTGCGCGACAAGAGCATCCCGGCAGCTGCGTCGGGCACCGGGCTCACCATCGAGGTCGGTGGCGCGGTCGCAGCCGGTGTCGACACCACCCGAGGCGTGTCGGCACGGTTCCCCCTGTTCATCGGCAGTGTCCTGCTGGTGTCGTTCGTGTTGCTGATGATGGTCTTCCGATCGGTCGTCGTACCACTGAAGGCCGTGATGATGAACCTGCTCTCGAGCGCAGCGGCACTCGGTGTGCTGGCGCTGGCCGTCAGCGGCGGTCCGCTGGGAGACCTGGTCGGCATTCCGGAGGCGACACCGGTGCCGATCTCGCTGCCGATCGGGATCTTCGCGATCCTGTTCGGGCTCTCCATGGACTACGAGGTGTTCCTGCTCTCGCGGATCAAGGAGGAGTACGAGAGGACCGGCGACAACGCGCTCGCTGTCGCCGACGGGCTGGCAAAGTCGGCGCGGGTCATCACCGCCGGGGCCGCAGTCATGGTCACCGTTTTCCTGTCCTTCGTGCTCGGCGACATGGTGCTGGGGAAGATGTTCGGCCTCGGCTTGGCAGCGGCGATCTTCATCGACGCCACCCTCGTCCGGATGGTGCTGGTGCCCGCGACGATGGAGCTGCTCGGCGACCGCAACTGGTGGCTTCCGCGCTGGCTCGACCGGTTGCTCCCGAACATCCACGTCGAAGGGCACGAGGTCGCTGCCGACGCCGTCGACGTGCGCGACGACCTCGTCAGCAAAGCGCCCGTGCTGGTGTAGCGGGCAGCAGCTCTCTCAGGTTCTCGTGGTGCGCTGGGTCCGCTCGAGTCCGTTGAGGATCAGCTCGAGCCCGAAGTTGAACTCTGCGGCGTAGTCGTAGCCGGGCTGCAGCGCGTGCTCGACGATCATCTCGGCGAGATGTGGGTAGTCGTCGGCGGGGAGCTGCCGGAGGATGTTCTCCGCGACGACTGCGGCCTCTTCGGCCGTGGTGTACGTGAGGTTCTCCTGTTGCTGGGCAAAGCCGTAGACATAGCTGTCGAGAACCGAGAAGGCGTGGGCGGCCATGTGGATCGTGAAGCCGGCCTTGCGAAGGCAACCGATCACAGCATCGTGGTGTCGAAGGGTCGCGGGGCCGGGATTTGGTCGCGACTGCATCAGGCTGCTCGCCCAGGGGTGCCGGACCAGGGTCTCGTGGGCCGAGGTCGCTCGCCGCCGCATCGCCGTCTTCCAGCCGGCCCGCCCGGACGGCAGGTCGATCTCGCTGAAGACGAGATCGACGATGCCGTCGACGATGTCGCCCTTGTCCGTCACGTGGTTGTAGAGCGACATCGCCTCGACCCCGAGCGCCTGTCCCAGCCGGCGCATCGTGAGGGACTCGAGCCCGTCCCGGTCGGCAAGATCGAGGGCGGTGCGCAGCACCCGCTCCCGGCTCAGCGGGGTCCGGGGCTTTGCGCTCGGGTCGGTCCGGGTGGCCATCGGCATCCTCCGTGGGTGATTCCAACATACAAGGTAAGTGCAGCCTCGCTCGCTCCTTGACAGGCTTACAGCGTAAGCGTACCTTACGACGTAAGTTTACAGCGTACGTCAGAAGGTTCGTTCCGGGGATCGCTCGGGGCGCGGCCCCCACCAAGAGGAGTGACCACCCATGGACTACTCACCGAAGCGCCTCGCGAGAATCGCCGGCGTCCTGTACCTGTTCGTCGGGATCTTCGGCGCTTTTGCCGAGGGGTTCGTCGAACCCAAGATGTACGTTGCCGGCGACGCCGCGGCCACGGCTGGAAACGTTGTCGCCAACTCCGGACTTGTCCGCCTGGGGGTTGTCTCCGACCTGCTGGACGGGACGTTCTTCATCTTGCTGGCCCTGACCTTCTACGTCTTGTTCAAGCAGGTCCACAAAGGCGTGGCGAGGGCCTTGCTCGTCTTCGTGACACTCGCGACCGCCATCACCTGCCTGAGTGCGGTCTTCCTGTTCGAGGGCCTGCAGGTCGCGACGGGTGCCGTCGACCTTGGTGCCCTGGGCACGGACGGCTCGAACGGGCTCGTGCTGCTTCTTCTCGACACCCAGCACTACGGGCTCCTGACCGCCCAGATCTTCTTCGGCTTGTGGCTGGCGCCGCTGGGATACCTCGCCTACAAGTCAGGGTGGTTCCCGAAGGCGTTGGGTGCGCTGCTTGTCGTCGCGAGCGCCTGCTATCTCGTGGACCTGCTGGCGGCCTTTCTGATCCCGGACCTGGCCAACAGCATCCATGCCTTCATCGTCATCCCGTGCGCGATCGGGGAGACCTGGATGGTCGGATACCTGCTGGTAGTAGGCGTGCGGACAAGCAAGACCGTGCGGCCGGACGAGCGCATCCTCGTGCCGGCGTGAAGGCTGCGAACACCAACGACTGGGTGCTAGGGCGAGGGCTCGACGCTGATGACGACGTTGCCGATCTTCTGCCCGGTCTCGACGTACCTGTACGCCTCGACGATCTGGTCCAACGGATACGTTCTGTCGACCACCGGCTTGAACGCTCCGGACTCGAGCAGCTCTCGGAAATAGCCCATCATCGCCTGGTCGTGCTTCGGGATGGGGAACAGGACCTTCTTGCCGGACCGGAGCGGAGCGATGAGCGCCAGGAACGGATTCTGGGCCAGCGGACCCAGCTCCGACGAGAGGTAGATCCCGCTCGACTTCAGCAGAGGTTTGCACTGGTTGAAGGAGCTCTTGCCGACCGAGTCCAGGACCACGTCATATCGCTGCTCGTCACGGGTGAAGTCCTCGGCCGTGTAGTCGACGACCTTGTCGGCGCCCAAGCCCTTGACCAGTGCGACGTTGTCCGTGCCGCAGACCGCGGTCACGTTCGCACCGACGCTCTTCAACAGCTGGACTGCCGCCGAGCCGATGGCTCCGGTCGCGCCGTAGACCAGCACGTCCTGCCCGCTCTGGATCCTTGCCGCCCTGATGTGTGCGAGGGCGTAGTGCGAACCCTCCGTACTCGGAGCCGCCTGTTGGTAGCTCAGGTTTGCCGGCATCGTCGCGAGCGAGCCGTCCTGCGGGATCGACAGGTACTCGGCATGCGCACCGAACGGGCCCTCGTTGTATCCGAACACCCGGTCGCCGACCTCGAAAGCGCTGACCTCCCTCCCGACCGCCTCGACGACTCCCGCGAACTCGTTGCCCAGAACCGTTGCACGTGGGCCGAGGAGCCCGGTGAACAGTCGCATGAAGAACGGCTTGGCCGCCCGGCACGCGCAGTCGGTCCGGTTCACCGTCGTCGCGAGGACCCTCACCAGTACGTCGTTGTCCCCGGCGGCCGGCTTGTCCACCTCTGCGATCCGCACCACTTCCGGCGGGCCATAGCTGGTGTAGACCGCGGCTCTCATGCGTGGACCGTAGCGAACGCCGGCTGACCACTACGCGGACGCTGCGACCTGCTCATGGCTCGGCAAGGCGTCGTGGAGGGCCTTGCGGGTGCTGATCCCGAGCTTGTCGAACACCTTGCGCAGGTGCCATTCGACGGTACGGGGGCTGATGAACAGCCGGGCGCCGATCTCCGGGTTGGACAGGCCGTCGCCGGCGAGCCGGGCGATCTGCTCTTCCTGAGTGGTGAGGTCACTGCGCGTCGCGTCCGTCCGCTTGCGCGCCTTCTCCCCCGTGCCCAGCAGCTCGCGACGGGCGCGCTCGGCGAACGCCTCCATGCCGATCGCGGTGAGCATGTCGTGGGCCGTGTGCAGTTGCTCGCGCGCATCCACGCGTCGGCCCTCGCGCCGCAGCCACTCGCCATAGAGCAGATGCGCGCGGGCGAGCTCCGGACGGAGCCGGGTGCGGCTCAATCGATCGATCGCCTCGCGGTAGAGACCCTCGGCGGCCTCGCCCTCGCTCAGCAGCGCCCGCGACCGCGCCTCGATGCCCAGCGCCCAGTCGGTGCCGGCGGCAGTCGTGGCCTCCGCCAGGCGTTCGAGAGCGCCGGCGCCGAGCTCGGGTCTGGCCACTCCTGACGCTCGCCTCGATCAGCTCGGGCAGCGCCCAGGCGGAGAGGAAGAGCTCGGGGGACTCGTCGCTCGCTTGCACGGCCGCGGTGAGCGCCTGCTCATAGCGGCCGAGGCCGTTGAAGAGGATGGCGGCCACCCACCGGGCGTACTGCACGCCGATGCCCTGACCCCCGGCGGTGGCGTCCTTGATGGTGGACTCGATCAAGGCGGCGGCCTCAGCCTCACGTCCCCGGAACGCGGCGAGCAGCATGGCACCGAAGGGCGCGATCCGGGTTTCGGTCGCCTCGGTGACCGCCTCAGCCTCCGCGATCGCAGCCGCAGCGTTCGCCAGGTCACCCCACCAGGCCACCAGAATGGCCAACGCGGTCAGGTCGATCGGCAGCCGGGCGAGCGCCCCCGCGTCGCGGGCGCCCTGCAGCTGGCGGACGTTGATGGCGTGCCAGTTGTCGTCGTCCCAGAGCACGTTGGACGGCACGGTCGTCAGCCAGCCCCAGCGGAAGTTGTCTTCCGCGGCGACCTCGTCGGCGGCGAAGGCCATCGTTGCCTGCCGGAGCATGGGTGCCGCTGCGGCGCGTCCTTCGGTGATCAGCAGCGCCAAGCCGTCCAGCAGGAGGTCGGACGGACGTGGTGGGTGCGACGCCCGGGGAGCGGCCCGCGCGGCCCGTGAGACCTCGAGCAGACTCCCGGCGGTAGCCATCCGCCCGGCGAACAGCGCCGCGCCCCACGCGTCCAGGTAGGTCTCGCGCGCGAGCTCCAGCATCGAGCCGCTCGAGACGCTTGGCCGCGGCCAGGAGCAGTGGCGGCGCGTCGCTACCGACGCTGGACGCGAACGCGATCTCTCCGCGCAGCAGGTCCACCCGGGCGCCCTGGAACTCGTCGAGAGACCCGGCTTCCGCTGTCGCAAGCAGCCCGAGGGCCACCTCGAACGCGCCCGCCTGCACGCTGACCTGCGCCGCGGCCAGCGCGCGGTCCGCACGCCGGGAGGGCTCCCGCGTCAGCGCGACCGAGCGCTGCAGGAACGCCGCCGCCGCGCTGAGCCCGCCGCGCGCCTGCGCCCGGTCAGCGGACCGCTCGAGCTCGGCTGCGACCTGCTCATCGGGTCCCGGTGCCGCTGCCGCGAGGTGCCAGGCGCGACGGTCGGGGTCGGCCAGCGGATCGGTCACCTCTGCCAACGCCAGGTGCACCGCCCGGCGCTGCTGTGGCGACGCGGATCGGTAGACGGCCGAGCGCACCAGCGGATGACGGAAGGTCACGCGATCGCGGATCGCCAGCAAACCTTCCGTCTCGGCCGCAACCGCCGCGGAGACCCCGGCGCCGAGCCGCTCGGCCGCACGCCACACCAGCAGGGGGTCGCCGACCGGCTCGGCGGCCGCGACCAGCAGCAAGGCGTGGGCCTCCTCGGGAAGTGCCTCGAGCCGCCGCAGGAAGCTGTCCTCGATCCGCCCCGGCAACTCCTGCGCGCCGAGCAGGCCGAACCCGCCGGCCAGCTGCGTTGCGCTCAACCCTCGCGGCAGCTCGAGCAACGCAAGCGGATTCCCCCGCGTCTCGGCCAGGATCCGATCACGCACACCGTCATCGAGCCGACTGCCGACGACCGACCCCAAGAGGGCACGCGCATCACCACCACGAAGCCCATGGACATCGACTTCGGGCAGCCCTCGAAGGTCGTCGCCCGGCTCGCGTGCAGCGAACAGCAGCCCGACCGACTCCACCCGCAGCCGCCGTCCGACAAACCCGAGCGTCCGCGCGGAGGCCCGATCCAACCACTGCGCATCGTCGACCACGCAGAGCAGCGGGCGCTCCGCCGCCACCTCCGAGAGCAGGCTCAACACCGCGAGCCCGACCAGGAACTGATCCGGCGGCGGTCCCGAACTGAGCCCGAACACGATCCTCAGCGCGTTGCGCTGCGGAACTGGAATCCGACCCAGCCGATCGAGCAATGGCGCGCACAGCTGATGTGCAGCAGCGAACGCCAGCTCCATCTCGGACTCGACCCCGGCTGCCCGCACGACGCGCAGTTCCGACGCCGACTCGACCGCGTAGTCCAACAGAGCCGACTTCCCGACGCCGGCCTCGCCCCGAACCACCAGGGTGCGGCTCTCACCCCCGCGCACGGCAGCGACCATCGCGTCGAGCAGTGCGCACTCGGAGCGCCGCCCGCGCAGCATCGGTTGCCCCACCGCGGCGGGACGGCGATCAGCCATGGCAGGGACAAATCTAGATCTTCCCCGCCGGTGGCGTGAAGGGACCAGGCGACGGTGTCCCGCGCGCCGGAACCGCGGACCAGGGCATCGACCAGGGAGTGGCACGGGCGCGAGCCGGGCACCGGACGCGCGACGCTGATGCCACTACCGACCAGGAGGCCAGGATGAGCACGCACACGCGCAGCGAGACCGTGACGGTGACCGATACCCAGCGACCAGTGACTGAGCTGAAGCTCGAGGCCGTCGTCATCCCCGTTTCCGACGTCGATCGCGCCAAGCGCTTCTACGGAGATCTGGGGTGGCGCCTCGATGCGGACTTCCCCTTCGACAACGGCTTCCGGGTCGTCCAGTTCACACCGCCCGGCTCGGGGTGCTCGGTCCAGTTCGGCACGAACATCACGACGGCGCCGCCCGGCTCGGCCACGGGCCTCTACCTGATCGTCTCCGACATCGAGCAGGCGCGCGACGGACTCGCCGCTCTCGGTGCCGAGGTCAGCGAGGTGTTCCATCCCGGGACGCCGGGTGCCCAGTTCCAGCCCGACGGCACGAGCGGTCGCGTCAGCGGGCGCGCGCCCGACAACGCCAGCTACAGCTCCTTCGCCACCTTCAGCGATCCGGACGGCAACGTTTGGCTGCTGCAGGAGATCACCGAGCGGCTCCCCGGCCGCGTGGATCGCAGTGACACGGCGTACGCCTCGGCGGCCGATCTCGCGGCGGCGCTCCGGCGGGCGGCCGCCGCGCACGGTCAGCACGAGGAGCGCACCGGCCAGGCTGACCCCGACTGGCCGGACTGGTACGCCGAGTACATGGTGCGGGAGCGGGCGGGGGAGGCGCTGCCCGAATGAGCTACGACTATGACGTGATCGTGCTCGGGGGCGGGTCGCCCGGAGAGCACTGCGCGGGCGCGCTCGCCGAGGGTGGTCTTCGTGTTGCGCTTGTCGAGCGTGAGCTGGTGGGGGGCGAGTGCTCCTACTGGGCCTGCATCCCCTCCAAGACCCTGCTGCGGCCCGGCGAGGCCGTGCACGCAGCGCGTGAGGCGGCAGCGACCGCGCAGGTCGACCTGGACGCCGCGCTGGCCTGGCGTGACTTCATGGTCTCGAACTACTCCGACGCAGGCCAGCAGCGCTGGCTCGCCGACCAGGGCATCGCCCTGCTCCGCGGCACCGGGCGACTCGCCGGCACGGGTGTGGTCGAGGTCGACGGTGTCCGCCACACCGCCGAGCACGTCGTTCTCGCGGCGGGCGCGGACCCGGTCGTGCCGCCGATTCCAGGCCTGCGCGAACTCGACGGCGTGTGGACCAACCGTGAGGTGACCGGCATGAAGGCGGTCCCGCGGCGGCTGCTCGTGCTCGGTGGCGGACCGGTCGGCGTCGAGATGGCACAGGCCGTTCGTCGCTTCGGCGCGACGGTGGCGCTGGTCGAGGGCGCCGAGCACGTGCTGTCACGCGAGCCTGCGCTGCTGGGCAAGGCGCTCGGCGACGTCCTGCGCAGCGAGGGCATCGAGCTCGCGCTCGGCGTGCACGCGACTGCTGCGCGGCGGGAGGGCGAGGACTTCGTCCTGGCGCTCGACGACGGTCGCGAGCTGCGTGGCGACCGGCTGCTCGTCGCCACGGGCCGGCGCCCGCGTGTCGACTCGATCGGCCTGGAGACGGTCGGAGTGAACGCGGATGCCCGTGGGGTCCCGGTCGACGCTCACCTGCGCGCAGCCGAGCGCCTCTGGGCGATCGGCGATGTCAACGGTGTGTGGCAGCTGACCCATGTCGGCAAGTACCAGGGCGAAGTGGTCGCGGCCAACATCCTCGGGGAGCCGCGCGAGGCCAACTACGAGGCCGTGCCCCGGGTGGTCTTCACCGATCCGCAGGCCGCGTCCGTGGGCGCGACGGAGGCGCGGTTCACCGCGACCGCCGCAGTGTCCGAGGTGGCGAAGACCGCCACGTACACACAGGCGTACGCCGAGTCCAACGGCTTCCTGACCCTGCTCAGCGACGGCGAGCGGCTGACCGGCGCCTACGCCCTCGGCCCCGAAGCCGGAGAGTGGCTGCAGCAGGCAACGCTGGCGATCCGAGCCCACGTCCCGCTGGACGTGCTGCAGGACACGATCCAGCCGTTCCCCACGTTCTCGGAGATCTACGTAGCCGCACTCAAGGCCCTCCGCCGCGAGCTCGCCGCGGAGCGTCAGCCGGTCGGCGCGGGGGCCTGATGACGCGCAGGCAATCGACGGCAGCGGACGACACGGTGATCCGTCGCCGACACCAACCACCGGAGGAGTCATGAGCACCGAAACCACGCAATCCGCGACCCGCCGCGAACCGGAGCTGCTCGGCCAGACCGTGGTCGTGATCGGCGGCAGCGCAGGCATCGGCCTGGCGACAGCGCGGCGAGCCCGTGCTGAGGGGGCCGACGTCATCCTCACCGGTCGCGATCCCGACCGGCTCAAGCAGGCTGCGTTCGAACTCGACGCGCTGAGCTCCGAGGCCTTCGACGCCACCGACTTCCCACGTCTCGATCGGTTCTTCGAGGAACTCCCGAAACCGATCCACCATGTGATGGTCACGGCTGGCGCCCCGTACTACGCGCCGCTGGCCGAGATCGACTTCGAGCAGGCACACCGAGACCTCGAGGGCCATCTCTGGCTGACCCTCCGGGTCGCTCGTGCGGCCGCCGGCACCGTGCAACCTGGCGGCACGCTCTTGTTCATGTCCGGCACCGGTGCGCGCCGCCCAGCCGTCGGGCTCGCTCTCACGGCCGCGATGACCGCCGCACTCCCCGCCCTCACGGCCAACCTCGCGTTGGAGCTGGCGCCGGTGCGGGTGAACCTCATCGCCCCGGGCTTCGTTGACACCCCGCTGTCGGCCGCGCTGCTCGGCGACCAACTCGAGGAGCGCCGCAAGCAGCTTCGCGCCACTCTCCCGATCCAGCGCGTGGTCGGACCGGACGACGTCGCCGCGCTGGCCGTCCACATCATGACCAACACGGCCCTGACGGGGGCGACCTACGACGTCGACGGCGGCCAGCAAGTCATCGCCCGCTGAGCGTTGGTTGCGCGGCGTCAGTCCCGGAGGCGTCAACCATGGACGATCGAAGAGTCGCCATCGTCACCGGTGGCTCCCACGGCATCGGTGCGGGTCTCGTGGCCGCCTACCGTCGGCAGGGGTGGATGGTTGTCGCCAATGCCCGCACCACCCACCCCTCCGAGGACCGGGACGTGCTCGAAGTCGACGGAGATGTCTCCGAGCCCGCCACCACGGACCGGATCATCAGCGAAGCACTCGAACGCTTCGGACGCATAGACACGCTCATCAACAACGCCGGTGTCTTCATCGAGAAACCGTTCACCGACTACACCATTGCTGACTATGAGTCCGTGGTGGGTGTCAACCTCACGGGGTTCTTCAGACTGACACAGCGCGTCATCCCCGAGATGTTGAGGGCCGGCGGCGGCCACGTCGTCAACATCACGACCACACTCGCCGACTACGCCAACTCCACCATCCCGTCGGTCTTGACCGCACTCACCAAGGGCGGCGTCGCCGCAGCCACGAAATCCTTGGCGATCGAGTACGCGTCCCGCGGCATCCGGGTCAACGCCGTTTCGCCTGGCGTGATCCAGACGGCGACGAGTGCGCCAGAGAGTTACGACGCGCTCGCCGGGCTCCACCCTCTTGGGCGCGTAGGCCAGGTCAGCGACATCGTCGACGGCGTCCTGTTCCTGGAGTCGTCGCCCTTCATCACGGGCGAGATCCTGCACATCGACGGCGGCCAGATCGCCGGCCACTGATCAGCCACCCAGCGAAAAGGCGCCGGACGGGAACGTCACGCCGGCTTGCGATAGACCGACACGTGCGAACGCGACTCCGCGGTGAACTCGGAGCCGGTCCAGTCCGCATGCCTGCTCTCCAGCACCAGACCGGCGAGCTGCGCCATCAGGTCGAGCTCGGCGGGCCAGATGTAACGGTGCGGGCTGCGGAAGAGCTGCGCCTGCTTGCCTTCGCCGAAATGGAAATGGTGGGACACGACCTGCTGGTCGAGGACGTCGTAGGTGTCCAGTCCGATGTAGCCGGGCTCCGAGTGCCAGACCGTGGCTTGCTGTCCCGGCGGGAGCTTCCTCAACTCAGGAACCCACAACTCGATGACGAAGCGGCCGCCCGGTGTGAGGTGCCGTGCCGCGTTTCGAAAGCACTCGACCTGTTCTGCCTGGGTCAGCAGGTTGGAGATGGTGTTGAAGACGAGGTAGACCAGCGTGTACGTGCCGGGTGCGCGGGCTGTCGCCATGTCGCCGACGACCACCGGGATCCTCGCTTCATCGACCTTGGTGCGGAGCTGGTCGATCATCGGAGCGGACAGCTCGATGCCGCTGACGGACAGGCCGCGCTCGGCCAACGGGATGGCAACGCGCCCTGTTCCGATGGCGAACTCGAGCGCGCGACCGTCGCCCGCAAGTGCGGCCAGCCGGTCGACGGTCGGGCCCAACACCTCCGGGGCGAACATGCCGGTGCCCGGGGTGTCATAGCGCCGGGCGGCATCGGCATCCCAGATCTCGTCCTGGTGCATGTGCCGATCCTGTCAACGGCTTCGGACGGCGTCCACGGCAATTGGGAGAGGTCAGCCTCGGGAACGGTCCTTGAGGATGGCCTGGCTCGCAGCACGAGTCAGCGCGCGGCCCCGTCTCGACAGCGAGCCGACGCCACCGACTCCCGCTCTCGCTCGGCGAGCTGTCGGGGGCACCGATCGCGCTCACACCGGGCCGTGATTTGTGTCTGTCGAAGACGGCAGACAGGATCAGGTGCAACAAGAGGAGATGGATGAATCAGGCCGAGGAAGAGACGGCCATGCCATCCGCGGCATCCTCCCAGCCGCCGCTCCGACCGGGTCGCGGGATGTCCTGGCCGGCAGCTCGAGAGCAGGCGTACGAGGCCGGACGCCAGCTGTCGCCTCAATGGCTGCCGCTGGAGGCCGCATGTGGTCGCCCCCTCCGTGTCGATCTCCTGGCGCTCACGGACCTGCCGGCAACTGACATCTCCGCGATGGACGGGTGGGCGGTGGCTGGGCCTCCGCCATGGCGCGTCGTGGCCGATCTACCGGCCGGGCGGGTCCTGGACCGGTGGCTGGCCGAGGGCGAGTGCGCGGGGATCGCGACCGGTGCCGTCGTGCCCGACGGTGCCGACGCAGTGCTCCCGATCGAGCACTCGTTGCGCGACTCCGCCTGGGTACGAGGCGGTCCCGAGGCTGTGTTACTGCCGGGCACGCACATCCGCCGGGCCGGCGAGGAGGCACACCGCGGCGATGTGCTGCTGCCTTCGGGCACCGTGGTGACCCCTCCCGCGGTCGGCCTGGCCGCCGCTGCCGGGCACGACGCCCTGCTGGTCACTCCGCCGGCGACTGTCGACGTTTTCATCCTCGGCGACGAGATCATCTCGAACGGACTGCCGGCACGGGGCTTGGTCCGGGATGCGCTCGGGCCGCAACTACCCGCCTGGCTCGCTGCGTTCGGCACAGCCAGACCGTCGATCATGGTGTTACCGGATCGCCTGCCCGACCTGAGTGCGGGTCTCGCCGACAGCGGTGCGGACCTGGTGGTCACGACCGGAGGCACGAGCGTCGGGCTGCGGGACCATGTCCGGGCAGCCGTGCTGAGCGTCGGCGGTCGCATGATCGTGGACGGTGTGCACGTGAAGCCGGGTCATCCGATGATCCTCGCCGCGCTGCCGGGCGGCCGATGGCTGGTGGGGCTGCCCGGCAACCCGCTGGCGGCCTGCGTTGCCCTGGTGACCTTGGTCCGACCACTGCTCGACGTGCTGCATGGGCGTTGTCATAAGCCGACGCTGACAGCGCGACTGGCGGGTGCCGAACCGGGCCGGCCGGGCGACGGACACCGACTGCTGCCCGTGCACCGAGATGCCGCGGCGCACGCCGTTATCCTTCCCTCCTGCGGATCCGCGATGCTGCGCGGTCTTTCGCAGGCCACCGGACTGGCGGTCGTCCCGCCGCGGGGGGCAGCCGCGGGTGACGAGGTCGAGTACCTGCCGCTGCCCTGGTAGCCGAGATGCCCGTCCGTGCTGGTTGAGAGGTGCGACTGAGGCCTTAGTTCTAGGAACGTTGTCTGGTTCGCGGTGATATGCACGAGTATCGTGGCGCTGCGCAGGCATCCGCCATGCACCGCAACTCCCGCGCGTGCCGGCGCTGCGCTCGCTCTCGAGAGGCGCCAGCATGACCGATCACCTCCCGGACGTCTACCGGAGCTTCCGGGCAGACTTCCCGTCCGTCGCGCGCGCCCACGACGCGCTCTCGCAAAGCGTCGGCGGCTCGGGGCCGCTCGACGAACGGACCCAGCGGCTGATCAAGCTGGGGATCGCGGTCGGAGCGGTGTCTGACGGCGCCGTTCGCTCGGCGGCGCGCAAGGCCGTCGAGGCGGGAGCGTCCCGGGCGGAGCTGGAACAGGTCGCGCTGCTCGCCGTCTCGACGCGCGGCTTCCCCGCCGCGATCGCTGCGCTTGGCTGGATTGCCGAGGTGTTCCCACCGGGGCCTAGTGCCTGCGGGTCGGGACTTCTGGCTCTGTCCGACCCCCGTCCGCCGCTGGTTGCATGCGGAACATGACGCAAAGTGTGACCGATCCGGAAGAAAGCACAGCAAGCCTGACAGGGGACACGGCGGCCGCCGTTCACGCGGCTGGTGCTGCACGAGGTCTCGCGGCGCAACGTCTTGCGCTGGACCGCGATCGCCGGTGGAGCCGCCAGCGTCGCGGGCGGCGGGCAGCTGGGGACTCCTCTCCGACAGTCCTGCCGCCGTGGCGTCAGGACCCTCTGTCGGCCTGGAGAAGATGGTCTGGAGCGCCTGCAACGTCAACTGCGGCAGCCGCTGCCCGGTGCGGCTGGCAGTCGTGGACGGCACGATCGTCCGCGTCGACCCGGACAACACCGGAGACGACAGCCTGGGCACCCAGACGATCACGGCGTGTGTGCGCGGACGTTCCATCCGGCAGCGGATCTACAGCGCGGAGCGGCTGAAGAAGCCGATGAAGCGCGTCGGGCCGCGCGGTGCCGGCGAGTGGGAGGAGATCAGCTGGGACACGGCCTTCACCATCATCGCGGACAATCTCAAGAGACTCATCAAGCAGCACGGCAACGAGTCGATCTACATCAACTACGGCACCGGCGTCATCGGCGCCACTCTCGCGACGAGCTGGCCTCCAGGCAGCACCGCGGTCGCGCGCCTGATGAATTGCATCGGGGGCTCGCTCAACCAGTACAACGACTACAGCGCAGCGAACATCGAAGCGGCCGGCGACTTCCACTACGGCGGATGGGTCGACTCCAACAGCAACGACGACACCGTCAACTCCAGGCTCGTCCTGATGTTCGGCAACAACCCGCACGAGACACGGATGAGCGGCGGTGGCGAGGTCTTCGTGACGCAGACCGCGAAACAGCTCTCAGGACACCGCGTCATCATCTTCGACCCGCGCTACTCGGACACGGCGATGAACCTCGCCGACGAGTGGGTGCCGCGTGCGTCCCGGCACGGATGCCGCATTGGTCGCTGGCTTCGCCCACGTCATGATCACCGAGGACCTCCTGGATCATGCTTTCCTCGACAAGTACTGCAGCGGCTTCGACGAAGACCACATGCCCGCCGGGATGCCGGCCGGGATGTCCTACGAGAGCTACGTGCTGGGCAAGGGCAAGGACAAGACAGAGAAGACGCCGGAGTGGGCTGCCGGCATCACCGGCGTCCCTGCCGACGACATCCGCCGCCTGGCCCGCGAGATCGCCACGACCAAGCCGGTCAACATAACCCAAGGATGGGGAATCCAACGCCACTCCAACGGCGAGAACCAGGCGCGCGCACCGATGATCCTTTCGAACATGATCGGATCGGTCGGCATCTCTGGCGGCGGCACCGGCTGCCGCGAGGGTCACGCCGCTCTGGCCATGGCCGCATTCCCGGTGCTGGACAACCCGGTGCGCCCGGTCCTCCCCGTCTATCGCTGGACCGAGGCGATCCTGCGCGGCAAGGGGATGACCTACAAGGACGGCATCCGCGACAGCGTGGACACCAACAGCAACGCGAACGTGACCAACGACATCACCTTGCAGAGCAACATGAAATTCATCTGGCTGTACGGCTCCAATGCCCTGGTCAACCGTTCTACATCGACCAGGCGAACTGCACTGGATGCAAGGCATGCCAGACGGCGTGCAACGACAAGCACGACCTTCCCGTCGGAGTGAAATGGCGACGGGTCGCGGAGTACGCCGGCGGCTCGACCGAGCAGGACGATGCCGACGGCACCTTCCGAGCCGATGTGTTCAGCTACTACACCTCGATCTCGTGCAACCACTGCGCAAGACCCGATCTGCGTCGAGGTCTGCCCGAGCCAGGCAATGAAGAAGGGCGAGAACGGCATCGTCTCGATCGACCCCGAGGTCTGCATCGGCTGCCGCTATTGCGAGATGGCCTGCCCCTACAGCGCCCCGCAGTTCAACGCCGCCCAGGGCGTGATGACCAAGTGCGACTTCTGCGCCGACTTCCTCGCCCAGGACCGCGCACCAGCCTGCGTGGCTGCCTGCCCGTCGCGCGTCCTGGACTACGGCGAAGTCGACGACTTGCGCAAGAAGTACGGCAGCGAGAACGGCATCGAGCCGTTGCCCGACCCCGACATCACCCACCCGAACCTCGTCATCACCCCGCACAAAGACGCGCAGGCCTCGGGGCGTGGCACCGGCGCCATCGCCAATCCCAGGGAGATATGACCATGCTGACCGAGACCCCACTCGTGATCTTCACGATCATCGCGCAGATGTCTGCCGGGTCCTTCGTCGTGCTCGGGCTGATCCACCTGCTCTACGTCAGGACCGACCCCGCCACCATGGACCGGGTCAGCGACCCAGCGCTCTATGCCATCGGGCCGGTCCTCGTGCTCGGGCTCGTCGCCTCCACCTTCCACCTGGGCAGCCCGATGCGCGCCGCGAATGCTCTGCGGCACCTGGACTCGTCATGGCTGAGCCGCGAGATCCTGGCCGGGCTCCTCTTCGCGTTACTGGGCGGCATGTTCGCCGTTCTGTCAGTGGCGCAAATGGCTTCCTGCCCGCACCCGACAGGCCCTGGCGGTGGTCGTGGCGGTCAACGGCCTCGTACTCGTCTATTGCATCGGTCGGGTCTACACCCTGCGCACCGTTCCCGCCTGGGACACGTCGCTCACGATGGTCCGTTTCTTCACGACCACCATCCTGCTCGGGTCGCTCGCCGTCGGAGCAGCGCTGGTCATCGCGTCCCTGGCGCGCGCGCGGAAAGGTGATGAGGATGCAGCCGCGCGGCTGCTGATCCTCAACTCGGTCCGGGGCATCGCCGTCGGCTGCGTCGTGCTGCTCGGCGTGAAGTTCGTCGTGCAACAGAGCTACATCAGCGGGCTCGCCAACAATCCGGACCCGGCGGCCAAGGCGTCGATGGACATCCTGTCCAAGACCGACGGTGGCTTCTCCCTGGCGCAGGCCATCCTCACGTTCGCGTGTCTCGCCATCTTGGGCATCTTTCTGGCTCAGCTGTCCCGAGGCAAGGTCGGCCACCGTGTTGTGGTCAGCGTCGCCATGAGCGCCTTCTCGCTGATCCTGGTCGGCGAGGTCATCGGCCGCATGCTGTTCTACGCCAGCATGGTCCGGGTTGGGATGTGACGTCGTGCTTGATTAGCGCCGCAGGACCAATGGACAGTGTCGTTCTGGAGCGACTGGACGCCTATGCCGCGGCCACCGGCTTCGTCTCCCGCCTCCTGCTCGACTCGCCGGATGGGCCTTTGCTCGCAGCGCTCAGCGCGCCAGGCGTGCTGGACGAGTGGCCCGTGCGAGCGGATCAGCACCAGGCCGGTCGCGCCGCGCTCGCTGCATCGTTGGCCGAGGGCGCCGAGTCGATGCGGGAGATGCATGACGACCATCGGCGCCTGTTCCTCGGCCCGGAACGTGTTCTCGCCTGTCCCTATGAGTCCGTCTACCTCAACGAGGAACACCTGACCTTCGGCAGCCAGACGCTCGCGGTGCGCGAGTGGTACAGCCGCTACGGCTTACGCGCGCCGGCGGAGGGTCGGGAACCCGACGACCACATCGGCCTCGAGCTCGTCTTCGTCTCGCACCTGTGCGTGCTGGCTCTGGACTTCGCTGAGCGCGGCGACGACCAGTCAGTGGCGGACACCTGCTTTGCGCTTGCGTGAGTTCCTCAACGAGCACCTGCTGCTCTGGTCGGATGAGTGCCTCGACCACATGCTGGCCAACGCCCAGACGCAGTTCTACCAAGGTGTCGGGCTGCTCACGCGGGGCATCCTACGAGGGCTCGAACAAGACTTCGCCTCATGAGGGTCGAGATGGACACGCGTCCCCTACGGCGCTGGCTGACGGCGGCGACGGCCCCGACCGCGGTTCTCGTCGCCTGCCGAGAGCACGAGCACCTAGACGCTTGGCGAGTTCCCACCTCCGGTCCAGGCAAGGGTCGTCTTCTGGCTGACGGGTTGCCTGGCCGACGCGCCACCGGCAGCTTTTCTGGAGATCCTCGCCGGCGGCGCTGCGAGCGTCACCGGCTCTGCTGGACGGCTGTGCAAAGTCTGCTGGGGCACGGCGAGTCCTGGCTCGCGCAGGTCGAATTGCCGCAGCAGTGGCGGCGAACCAGCCCATTGCTGCCCGCACGGAACCGCCCCCAGGCTCGAGCCCGCCCAGAGCGACCGTGAGTCGCCCTCGCCGCTTTCGCCGGCGGCCCACACCCGTCCAGGTGGATGTACTCGATGCCCGGGCCATGCCGCGTCGGCCGTCGGGCGCTCGTCGGTTTCGACGGCGCGGTCGGTGAACTCGACGCCCACCCCGGCCTACGGCTCTTGGCTGTGGTGCGTGAGCTTCTCGGTGGCGCTCCAGTGCCGAGCGGGCTGGACGACGTACCGACTGGCGCGGCGGTGCTCGCGGCCGGAAAGTGCTGCGGCAACGGGGTGTGCGTGCCGCACCTGCCCCACGGATGCGCTCACGCTCACGGTGACGGACCTGTCCACGCGAAGCAGCTCCGCCATGGTGCCGAACCCCACCTTTCACTCACGTCGAGCCACCGGTCGTCTGGTGCCGCGACGTTCTCAGACGCCGGAGCTCTCGCAGTTCGCACTGAGCATCGACCCAGCCCTGTGCATCGACTGCGGCCAGTGTGTCGAGCTGTGCCCAGAGTCGGCGATGGGGGGAGGTCAGCCTCGGGAACGGTCCTTGAGGATGGCCTGGCTCGCCAGCCGGGCGGGCGCGCCCATGACGCATCCGCCCGGGTGAGTGCCGGACCCGCACTGGTAGTAGCCGTCGATCGGCGTGCGGTACTGCGCCCAACCCGGCGCGGGACGGAAGAAGTACATCTGCGGCAGCAGGAAGTCGCCGGCGTAGATGTTGCCCTCGGACAGTCCCGTGACCCGTTCGATGTCCAGCGGTGTGACGACCTCGCGGTGCAGCACGAGGTCCGAGAACCCAGGGAAGAACGACTCGAGAGTGGCTTGGACGACGTCTCCGAACCTGTCGCGCTCGGAGTCCCAGTCGCTGCCCTTCAGGTGATAGGGCGCGTACTGCACGAAGCACGACATCACGTGCTTGCCGGGTGGGGCCATGTCCGGGTCCAGGAAGGACTGGATGCATCCGTCGATGTACGGCCGTTCGCTGTACCAGCCGTACTTCGACGCGTCGTAGGCCCGCTCGAGGTATTCGATCGACGGGCCGATGCTGACGAACCCGCTGTACTGGTCGGTCCGATCGCCGAGTGCCGGATAGAGCGGCGGACCGTCGAGGGCGAAGTTCACCTTGGCGCTCGTGCCGTTGAACTGGAAGCGGTTGATGCTGTCGACCAGCTCGTTCGGCAGCTCACGTGGGTCGACGAGCTCGGTGAAGGTACGCCGCGGGTCGAGCGAGCTCACGACGATGTCGGCGTGGAACTCGGTCCCGTCGGTCAGGACGACGCCCACCGCTCGACCGTCACGGGTGAGGACGTGGTCGACCGGCGCCTCGAGCCGGATCTCAGCGCCGTACGACCGCGCCGCCCTGGCCAGCACCTCCGCGAACCCGCCGTTGCCCCCCTTGTGGAACGACCAGCTGCCGAGGTTCCCGTCGTGCTCACCCATGGCCATCATCAGGAAGACCAGCCCGGAGCCGGCCGACATGGGTCCGACCTTGGTGCCGGTGGTCGATCCAGCGGCGAGGTGACCCTTGATGATCTCCGACTCGAAGTAGTCGTCGACGAAGTCCGTGATGCTGCCGGTGATCAGCCGGACGGCATCGTGGACCACCTTCGGCTCTGCGGACCCGAGGTGCCCGAGCAGCCAGGCGATGTCCTGCGCGTCCTCCGGGCTCTTGCCGAAGATGTTCGGCGGCGGCTGGTCGAACAGTGGCCGCAGCAGCTGCAGGACCCTGGTGAGGTCATGTTCGAACCGGTCCATCGCGTCGGCATCGCGCGGGCTGTGCCGCATGATCTCCCGCAGGTTCTCGTCCCGGTCGGCGCCGAGGAGCAGGTAGTCCCCGTTCTCCATGGGTGCGAACGTCGTCGGCATGTAGATCGGGTTGAACCCGTGCTTCACGAGCTCGAGCTCGTGGACGATCACCGGCCGGAGCAGGCTGAGTGCGTAGGAGAAGGTGGTGAAGCTGAACCCGGGGTAGAGCTCCTCGGTGATCGCGGCGCCACCCACGAGATGGCGGCGCTCCAGGACGAGAGTCTTGAGACCGGCTTTGGCCAGGTAGGCACCATTGGTCAGGCCGTTGTGGCCGCCTCCGACGACGATGGCGTCGTACTCGTGGGATGTACTCATGTCATCGAGGTCTTTCGCTCGGGGTTGAAGAACGGCAGCGTCGTCACGGTCGCGGGCACCGAGGTGTACGCGTGGTTGACGGTCTGCTCCACCGCGATGCGGGTGCCGGCAGCCGCGAGCTCGGGTCGCACCCGCGCGATCCCGATGTGGGCCTGGAGCAGCGGCGAGTAGACGTAGCTGGTCGCGTAACCGGCGCGGTCCCCGGACTCGTCGTAGAGCATGGTCTCCCAGGCCGCGGCCGGCCCGTCCTTGGGCGGGATCAGTCCTTCGTCGTAGTAGAGCGCGTCGTACGCAGCCCAGTCGACGACGATCCCTACGGTGGACCACCGTGATGCCCGGGCGGCGCGCTCGGCAAGGATCGCGCGGCGACCGACGTACGGACGCGTCTCGTCCTCGATGCCCTTCAGCAACCAGCCCAGCCCGAGCTCGTCCGGGGTGAACCGGTCGTGGTCGTTGAACGCGTAGCGGCTCGACGTGAACTCCCGGCCGATGAGCGGCAGACCGGCCTCGATCCTGAGGATGTCGAGAGCGATGTCGCCGTACGGGCGCATCTGATGACCTTGGCCCACGTCCCACACGGCGTCGAAGACGGCGAGCGCGTCGTCGGCGGGGACCATCAGCTCGAAGCCGAGATCTCCGCTGAAGCCGGTGCGGCTCACTGTCACGGCAGTGCCGGCGATCTTCGACGGGGCGTGGCCGAAGTAGCGCAGCTCCTCGACCTCGGGGACCAGCGACGCGAGAGCTGCCCTGGCCCGCCTGCCCTGGACGGCGAGCACTCCGAACTGCGTCGAGACCTCGTCGATGGCTCACGTCGAGCGAGCCGATCTGGTTCTCGAGGAACGAGAGGTTCGGCTCGGCTGCGGTCAGCAGGAAGTCGTTGACCGAGTGGCGGAACACCACACCGTCCTCGAGAACGAAGCCGCGGTCGTCGCACCACAACGTGTACTGCGCCCGCCCCGGGCGGCAGGTGCGGATGTCACGGGCGAAGATTCCTCCGAGGAACCGTTCCGCGTCGCGGCCGGAGATCGCGTACTTGTACAACGGTGACGCGTCGAAGACGCCGACGGCGTTACGCACGCCGAAGTACTCGTGCTTCGGCGCGGTGGTGTACTGCGTGGCGGACAGGTGGCCTGACCAGTGCCCCCAGAGCCCCGCCGTGTTCAACTCGGCGAGCCGGGGGTGGAACGGGGTCGTGAAGACCACAGATACTCCTCACACTCGCCCGTTTGCCGGATGACCGAGACCCTACTGACTACTGATCGCCCAGTCAGCAGGACCAGCATGCCGACTGCGTCGGCGTTACCTCAGCCAGGGCCTCAGCTGCGGATCCGCAGACGGTCGGGGTCGTAGAAGGGCCGCAGCGAGAGCGTGGCCGGGCACCCGGGTGCCGGCGACGTCGACCTCGAAGCCGGCTGCCGGCCAGCCAGTCCGCCGTGACGCCCGCCTCGTGCTCGACCACGGCGAGCCCGACCGAGGCGCCGAGGGTGTAGCCGTACGTCCCCGCGCGGACGTAGCCGACCCACTCGCCGTCGAGCAGCACCGGCTCGCCGCCGTAGCAGCAGCGGCTCGGGGTCGTCGAGCAGGACGTGCGACCATCCGCGCCGATCGGTCGTCGCGCCGCTTCTCCAGCGCCTCCGTGCCGATGAAGCCGCCCGGCTTGTCCCACGAGATCGTGAAGCCGAGCCCGGCGACCAGCGGGTCGTCGGTGTTCTCGATGTCGACGCCGTAGTCGCGGTAGCCCTTCTCCAGCCGCAGCGAGCCCATCGCGAGCAGGCCGACCTGCCGCAGGCCGTACGCCGTGCCGGCCTCGACGAGGCCCTCCCACACCGACACGCCCTGGTCGGTCGGGATGTGCAGCTCGTAGCCGAGCTCGCCGAGGTAGGTGACCCGCAGCGCGAGGAACGCGTGACGATGCCGACCTCCACCTCGCGCGCGGTGAGGTAGGGGAAGGCCTCGTCGGACCAGTCGTCGGGCGACAGCGACTGCGAGCAGCTCGCGCGAGCGCGGGCCCTGCACGGACAGCAGCGTGGTCCCCGGCGGTGATGTCGGTGGTGATCGCGACCTCGCCGGGCTCCAGGCCGCGACGCAGCATGCGTCTCGCACCCGCCGGTGGCTCACGTCGCTGGCGATGACGAGGAACCGGTCGACGGCCAGCCGGGTGACGGTGAGGTCGGCGAGCAGTCCGCCGTCGACGTCGCACCACTGCGTGTAGACGACCGTGCCCGGCGGCGACGTCGATGTCGCTGGTGGACAGCCGGTTGAGCAGGGTCAGCGGCGTCCGGGCCCTCGACGCTGAACTTCGACATCAGCGACATGTCCATCACGCCGACCGCCTCGCGGACGGCGGCGTGCTCCTCGCGCGACGGTGTCGAACGACGCGGCGCGACCCCAGGTGGTCTCGACGCGGTGCGGCGCCGGCGCGTCGGGCCCGGCGAACCACAGCGGGTACTCCCAGCCGGCGGACTGACCGAACCGCGCGCCGAGGGCGGCCAGCCGGTCGTGGAGGACCGAGCGCCGGATGCCGCGGCCGGTCTTCCACTGGAAGGTCGGCCACGACGCCGTCGCCGAACAGCACGCCGAGGCTCTCGCGCACCCGCTCCCCACGGAACGCGCCGCGTGGTCTCGTGCGGCAGGGCCCGCTCGACGGCGTAGTGGGTGACGTCGACCGGTGCCCGACCGTCCACGATCCATTGCGCCACAACGCTTCCGACCCCACCGCCGAGCAGGATGCCGAGGCTGTTCAGCCCGGCGGCGACGTAGACGCCGTCGACCTCCGGCGCCGGCCCGAGCATCGGGTGCAGGTCGGGGGTGAACGACTCGGGGCCGCAGAAGAACGTCCGCAGCCCGGCGTCGGCGAGCGCCGGGTAGCGCTGCATGGCGGCGTCGAGGTAGGGCGTCATCCGGTCCCAGTCCGGGCGGGATGCGTGCCGAAGGCGAAGTCGGCCGGCGGCCCGTCGAGCTGCCACGGCCGCGCCCACCGGCTCGAACAGCCCGACCAGCAGGCCGCCGCCCTCCTCGCGGTAGTAGGCGTAGCGGTCCGGGTCCTCGATCGACCGGCAGGTCGCGGTGCACGCCCGTCGAACGGCTCGGTGAGCAGGTAGTAGTGCTCGGCGGCCTGCAGCGGGATGTCGATGCCGCACCGCCGCCCGAGCTCGCGCGACCACAAGCCCGGCCGCGAGCACGACGGTCTCGCACTCGACGTCGCCCGCGTCGGTGATGACCGCGGTGACCCGGCCGTCGTCGGTGCGCAGCCCGGTCACCGACACGCCCTTGACGATGGTGACGCCGCGCGCGGTGGCGCCCTTGGACAGCGCGGTCGCCACGCCGACCGGGTCGGCGCGACCCTCGTCGGCGACGTACGACGCCGCGAGGATGTCGTCGACCGCGGTGATCGGCGACAGCTCGGCCACCTCGGCCGGCGGAGATCTCGACGTTGTCGACGCCGAAGCCGCGCTGGAAGGCGCGCTCGCGGCGCAGCGTCTCGAGCCGCTCCGGCGTGCGTGGCGAGGTGCAGGTGGCCGATCTCGCGGAACCCGGTGGAGTGGCCGGTCTCGGCCTCGAGGCGGGTGTAGAGGTCGCGGGAGTAGCGCGCCATCCACAGCGAGGTCTCGTCGACCATGCCGGCGCTGGTGATCAGTCCGGCGGCGTGCCAGGTGGTCCCGGCGGTGAGCTCGTGGCGCTCGATGAGGACGACGTCGGTGACGCCGAGGCGCGCTGAGGTGGTAGGCGACGCTGCAGCCGATCACGCCGCCACCGACGATGACGACGCGGGCCCGTGCACGGAAGGTCAGCCATGGGCCCGGACCCTATCCTGATCGGCCGTTCAGTCCGGGCCGTTGATCGGCGGATCTCCACGTCTGAGCGGGTGACCGGGATCGAACCGGCATGGCCAGCTTGGAAGGCTGGGGCTCTACCATTGAGCTACACCCGCGCGCCCACCACGGTGGGCAGCAAAAGGGTAGCCGAGCGGCCGATCAGGGCGCTTCCGGCCGGGGGTGCGGACGCTGCCTCGTAATCCGAGGCACCCGCAAGCCTCTAGAATGCTATCGAGCGCCCCGGGGCGTAGCGTAGTGGCTAGCGCGCCTGCTTTGGGAGCAGGAGATCGGGAGTTCGAGTCTCCCCGCCCCGACAGCATGTTCGCCCGCTGCGACCCGTCCCCGCCCGTCCTGTTCCAAGCGATGCCCCGAGGAGCCCCCCCACCGTGAAGAGCGATCTCGAAACCCTGAACCCGACGCGGGTCAAGCTCACCGTCGAGGTTCCCTTCGAGGAGCTCAAGCCGAGCCTCGATGCCGCGTACAAGAAGATCGCCGGCCAGGTGAACATCCCCGGCTTCCGCAAGGGCCGGGTGCCACCGCGGGTGATCGACCAGCGATTCGGCCGCTCGATGGTGCTCGACGAGGCCGTGAACGAGGCGCTGCCGCGTTTCTACGGCCAGGCCGTCGAGGAGAACAGCATCAAGGTGCTCGGCCAGCCCGAGGTCGACGTCACCACGTTCGACGACGGGGACAAGCTCGTCTTCACCGCCGAGGTCGACATCCGCCCCGAGTTCGAGCTGCCCGACTACACCGGCCTCGAGATCACGGTCGACGACGCCGAGGTCACCGACACGGAGGTCGACGAGCAGCTCGACCTGCTGCGCGACCGGTTCGCCACCCTGACGGGCGTCGAGCGCGCCGCAGCCGACGGCGACTTCGTGTCCATCGACCTGTCCGCCACGGTGGACGGCGCGGCCGTCGACGACCTGACCGCGAAGGGGCTGTCCTACCAGGTGGGCCAGGGCTCGCTGCTCGACGGACTCGACGACGCCGCTGCCGGCCTGTCCGCCGGGGAGTCCAAGGAGTTCCCGACCAGCCTCGTCGGCGGCGACTACGCCGGCAAGGAGGCGCAGGTCACCGTCACCGTGCAGTCCGTCAAGGAGCGCGAGCTGCCGCCCCTGGACGACGACTTCGCCCAGACGGCCAGCGAGTTCGACACCCTTGACGAGCTGCGCGAGAACCTTCGTACCCAGCTCGACGGCAGGAAGAAGATCCAGCAGGGCGTGCAGGCCCGCGACAGGACGCTCGAGGCGTTGCTGGACCTGGTCGACTTCCCGCTTCCCGAAGGTGTCGTCAAGGCAGAGATCGACGGTCGCAACCACTCCCTGCAGCACCAGCTCGACGCCGCCGGCATGAGCAAGGAGGACTTCCTCTCGGCCGAGGGGCAGACCCAGGAAGAGTTCGACGCCGACATCGACACGCGCACCCGCGGCGCGTTGACCGCGCAGTTCGTGCTGGACAAGGTGGTCGAGAAGGAGCAGCTGTCGGTCAACGAGCAGGAGTTGACCGAGCACATCATCCGGTCGGCCTCGCGCTATGGCGTCGGCCCCGACCAGTTCGCCCAGGAGATCGTGCAGGGCGGCCAGGTGCCGATGCTGGTCGGCGAGGTCGTGCGCGGCAAGGCGCTCGCCCTGGTGCTCGAGAGTGCCAAGATCCTCGACGCGTCCGGCCGGGAGGTCGACCTCGAGGCGCTGCGCGAGCAGCCCGCGGAGGAGACGGTCGGTGAGCCGATCGACGTCGACGCGGAGATGGGCGTCATCACCGAGCCCGAGACCGAGTCCGAGCCGGCCGAGTCCGAACAATGGGCGGCCCTGACTCCCGGTCACATCAGCCCGTTGCCCAGGTCGGTGAGTCGTCGGTGAGTCGGTGGTCGGTGAGTCGGCGAGCTGCGCGGCAGGAGGGCCCGCGTCCTCGGCGCGTTCCGTGCGCTTTTGAGTACAGGTACTCACGACGGCGCCCGCATTGCCTGTCAGCCTCAGGAGCATGACCACAACACCAGCCGTCGCCGCCGTACTGCAGGACCTCGTCATCGACCACACCCTCACCGCCGCCCAGGCCGCCCGGGTGGCCGAGCGACTCACGCCTGTCCCCGAGACGCCGGTCCCCGCCCCGGTGCCGCCGCGCAGCGTCGGCCGGCTCGCCGAGATCGCCGGCTATGCCGGTGGATCCCTGCTGCTCGGCGCGGTCGCCCTGTTCCTGGGCAACGGCTGGCACGACCTCTCCGAGGCTTCGCGGGTGATGATCCTGGTCTGCACCGCGCTGCTGATGCTCGTGATCGGCGCCCTGATCGCGCTGGCCGGCGACTCGGTGCGCTCCCTCGGGCGCACACACGACTCCGCTCGCCGCCGGCTGGTCTCGGTGCTCTGGACGTTCGCCGCGGCCACGGCGGCCGGTGCCGCGGGTCTCGCCGTCGACCACTACGAGCTCGCCGCCGCCAGCGCCACGGGCCTCGTGGTGGCCGGCGTCTGCTACGCACTCGTGCCCAGCGCCGTCGGGCTGTTCGGGTCCTGGGCGGCGAGTATCGGCCTGTTGTGCGGCCTGATCGCCGAGATCGGCGACTACCCGGACACCACGCCGTACGGCCTGGGGCTGCTGGCTCTGGGTGCGCTTTGGGTCGTGCTCGCCCGCACCAAGGTGCTGCGTGAGCAGGAAGTCGGACTCGCACTCGGGGCCGGACTGGCACTGGTCGCGGCGCAGCTGCCGGTCATCTCCTACGAGGCGGACGAGCTGGGCTACGCGCTGACCGCCGTGGTCGCGGCCGTCGGGTTCGCCGGCTACCTGTCCACACGCAGCTGGTCGGTGCTCGCCGCCGGGGTGGTGGCGACGACGCTCGTGGTGCCCGAGGCGCTGTACGACTGGACAGGCGGTTCCCTGCCCGCCGCCGGCTCGCTGCTGATCGCCGGGCTGACGCTGCTCGCGGCCAGCGCGATCGGTCTGCGGCTGCGCCGCGGCGTCGGATAAGGCGTGCGCCGTCAGCGAACAGCCTTGAGTCGGGGATAGATGCGTCCGAACCTCGCGTTAGTGTCGGCAACAGCGACAGGCGCTCCGGCGCCTTCCTCATCGCCGTTGCACTGACGATTTGTTCCGACGCGAGACAAGGTGGACGTTCCGTGAGCGACCTGATCACTCCCGGCCTGATGACTCCGCAGGCCCGCTCCGCCCAAGGTGGGGGGACGGGACTCGACGAGCAGGTCTACAACCGGCTGCTGCGCGAGCGCATCATCTTCCTCGGCTCCGTCGTCGAAGATGCCAACGCCAACCTGATCTGCGCCCAGCTGCTGCTGCTCGCAGCCGACGACCCGCACAAGGACATCTGGCTCTACATCAACTCACCGGGTGGCTCGGTCTCGGCGGGCATGGCCATCTACGACACGATGCAGTTCGTCAAGAACGACGTCGCGACCGTGGCGATGGGGCTCGCAGCCTCGATGGGGCAGTTCCTGCTCTGCGCCGGCGCCGCCGGCAAGCGCTACGCGACGCCGCACGCGCGGGTGATGATGCACCAGCCATCGGGTGGTCTGGGCGGCACCGCCTCCGACATCCGCATCCAGGCCGAGCAGATGCTCTACACGAAGGCGAAGATGGCCGAGCTGATCGCCGGTCACACCGGTCAGACCGTCGAGCAGATCGAGGCCGACTCCGACCGCGACCGCTGGTTCACGGCTGAGGAGGCCAAGGAGTACGGCATGGTCGACCTGGTTGCGGCGAGCGCCGGCCAGGTCGCGGGAGACGGCGGCACCGCGTGAGCGACATGACCTTCCCCATCCACGGCGCCCCCGTCGGCGGCGACCTGCGAGGAGACCGAGCCCAGATGAGTGACCTTCAGACGCCCAGCTCCCGATATGTGCTCCCGGTCATCGAGGAGCGCACGTCCTACGGCTTCAAGCGCCTCGACCCCTACACCAAGCTGTTCGAGGAGCGCATCATCTTCCTCGGCCAGGCCATCGACGACACGATCGCCAACGACGTCATGGCCCAGCTGCTGACTCTCGAGTCGATGGACCCCGACCGCGACATCCTGCTCTACATCAACTCCCCGGGCGGCTCGTTCACCGCGCTCACCGCGATCTACGACACGATGCAGTTCGTCAAGCCCCAGGTGCAGACCTACTGCCTGGGTCAGGCCGCGTCGGCTGCCGCCGTCATCCTCGCTGCCGGCACGCCGGGCAAGCGGTTCGCGCTGGCCAACTCCCGAGTCCTGATCCACCAGCCCTACACCGAGGGCGGCGGCCAGGCCAGCGACGTCGAGATCCAGGCCCGCGAGGTGCTGCGGATGCGCAAGCTGCTCGAGGAGCTCATCGCCAAGCATTCCAACCGCACGGTGGAGCAGGTTGAGAAGGATATCGAGCGCGACAAGATCCTCACGGCACCCGAAGCTGTGGACTACGGCCTGGTCGACCGGGTCATCACAGCCCGCTAACGAACACCCCGCCGACGCGCTCGTCGGCGGGTAATGGAGGCGTGGACGGGCTCCCCGGGGTACCGTCAAGCCACCAAGGTTCCGGCTCCGGCCGGTCAGGGAGAGGGAGAGGCCCCCGCGTGGCACGCATTGGCGACGGCGGTGACCTGCTGAAGTGCTCGTTCTGCGGAAAGAGCCAGAAGCAGGTCAAGAAGCTCATCGCAGGCCCTGGGGTCTACATCTGCGACGAGTGCATCGACCTCTGCAACGAGATCATCGAGGAGGAGCTCTCCGAGAGCTCGGAGCTCAAATGGGACGAGCTTCCCAAGCCCATCGAGATCTGTGAGTTCCTCGACTCCTACGTCGTCGGCCAGGACATCGCCAAGCGAGCCCTGGCCGTCGCTGTCTACAACCACTACAAGCGCGTGCAGGCCGGCGAGACCGGCAAACCCAGCCGCGACGACCACGTCGAGCTGGCCAAGTCGAACATCCTGCTGATCGGCCCCACGGGCTGCGGCAAGACCCACCTTGCCCAGACGCTGGCGCGAATGCTCAACGTGCCGTTCGCCATCGCTGACGCGACAGCCCTCACCGAGGCGGGCTATGTCGGTGAGGACGTCGAGAACATCCTGCTCAAGCTGATCCAGGCCGCTGACTATGACGTCAAGAAGGCCGAGACCGGCATCATCTACATCGACGAGGTCGACAAGATCGCTCGCAAGAGCGAGAACCCGTCCATCACCCGTGACGTCTCCGGCGAGGGCGTGCAGCAGGCGCTGCTGAAGATCCTGGAAGGCACGACGGCCTCGGTGCCGCCGCAGGGCGGGCGCAAGCACCCGCACCAGGAGTTCATCCAGATCGACACGACCAACGTGCTCTTCATCGTCGGGGGAGCGTTCTCCGGGCTCGAGAAGATCATCGAGGGCCGCATCGGGCGCAAGGGTCTCGGCTTCGGCGCCACGGTTCACTCCAAGAGCGACCGCGAGACCGCCGACATCTTCGGTGAGGTCCTGCCCGAGGACCTGCTGAAGTTCGGCATGATCCCCGAGTTCATCGGCCGGCTCCCTGTCATCACCAGTGTGCGCAACCTCGACCAGAATGCCCTCGTACGCATCCTGACCGAGCCGCGCAACGCGCTGGTCAAGCAGTACGAACGGCTCTTCGACCTCGACGGCGTCGAGCTCGAGTTCACCGAGGACGCACTCGAGTCGGTGGCCGACCAGGCGATCCTTCGCGGCACCGGCGCCCGTGGCCTGCGGGCCATCATGGAAGAGGTCCTGCTCTCCGTGATGTACGAGGTGCCGTCCCGTAAGGACGTCGCCCGCGTCGTCATCACCCGCGAGGTCGTGCTCGAGCACGTCAACCCGACGCTCGTGCCGCGCGAGACCCCCAAGCGCGAACGCCGCGAGAAGTCGGCCTGACCGGCGGCGAGCAGCCGGCTCGACCCACCTGACGGCTCGTCAGGTGCGGTGAACGAACGCCTCGCGGGCGGTCACCGGCATGCCGGGATCGACGGCCCCACTCCGATACGAGTCGACGACGAAGAAGAACGACCTGGCGTCGACGGCGACGCAGATCTGGCCTGTCGCGCCGCCCGCGATGGTCGCGCAGCTCATGGTGCCGCCGAGGGTTCCGGCGTCCTGCTCGGTGGCCTCGCTGACATGGCCTCCGGCAGAGCTCCGCGCTGACTCCCAGAAACCGGTGATGAAGTCAGCGCGGTCGTCGGCGCTGAACCGCGAGTTGACCTTGCCGGCAACGGCAACGACGACGTGGGTGCTGCCGGTGTCGGTGTAGATGGACGACACCGGCGGGTCGAAGCAGGTGCAGGCGGGCACGTTCGAGAACGCACTTCTGAGCTGGGCCTGGAAGGTGGCATTCGTCGAGGCCGACATGCCGCTGATCTGCGCCGGCGTCGACACGGTCGTCGCCGCCACGACCGCCTTGTCGCGCTGGTTGACGAACACCGGGACGGCAATGGCGGCCAGGACTGCGAGAACAACGAAGCCCACTGGCACACAGAAGGCCACGATGGCCCATGTCGGCAGTCCGCCTCGAGGCGCCGCGGGGCAGGGGTCCGGGCCGAAGCCCGGGGCGGCACCGAACGGAGCGGGGGTACCGAACGGAGCGGGAGTGCCGAACGGAGCGGGAGTGCCGAACGGAGCGGGAGTGCCGAACGGGGTCGGCGGAGCACCGAACTGGGCGGTCCCCATCTGCGTCCGGTTGTCCGCAGGGTGATCGACGCGACGCGCCGAGGCCTTGAGTCTTCCGAGCAAGCTCGGCGCGACGGCGCGATCGATCAGAGCGTGACTGCGACCCGCAAGGGTCCGTCGCCGGGGGAGAAGTCGAGCTCGGCGATGTGCCCGGTCGCCTTGAGGTCGTCGGTCGCCTGCGCCACCCGGTCGAGCATCTCCTGCGATCCGGTGACCGAGGCGACGGCCACGTCGGTGCGCATCGAGGTCTTGGCCTCCGACTTGGCCTTTCGCACGCCCATCAGCACCGTCGACGTGTCGTGCAGGATCGCGGCAGGAACGCCGTCGGCGACCGCCTCGAGCGCCTCCGCCGTCGGCCACGCGGAGCGGTGCACCGAACCCTCCTGCCACCACGACCAGACCTCCTCGGTCACGAACGGCAGGAACGGCGCGAACAGCCGCAGCTGGACCGACAGCGCCGTCGTCAGCGTGGCTTGGGCGGACGCGGCCGCGGCTTCGCCGCGGCCGCCGTAGGCCCTGTCCTTGACCAGCTCGAGGTAGTCGTCGCAGAACGTCCAGAAGAACGTCTCGGTGGCTTCCAGCGCAGCGGTGTAGTTGTATGCGTCCAGCTCGGCCGTCGCATGGCCGCACAACGCCGGCCAGGGTGGCGAGCAGGGCCTTGTCCAACGGCTCGGTGACAGCGCCCGGATCCTCGGACACGCCGAGCGTGAGTGCGAACTTGCTGGCGTTGAGGATCTTGATCGCGAGACGCCGGCCGATCTTCATCTGCGCCTCGTCGAACGGGCTGTCGGTGCCCGGTCGCGCTCCCGCCGCGCGCCAGCGCACCGCGTCGGGGCCGTAGCGCTCCAGCACGTCGAGCGGGTCGACCACGTTGCCCTTGGACTTCGACATCTTCTCGCGCTTGGGGTCGGCGACGATCCCGGAGATCGCGGCCGTCCGCCACGGCAGCTGGCCCACCTCGTAGTGGGAGCGGACGACGGTCGAGAAGAGCCAGGTGCGGATGATCTCGTGCGCCTGCGGCCGCATGTCCATGGGGAAGGTGCGGGCGAACAGGTCGGGGTCCCGCTCCCAGCCGCAGACGATGAGTGGTGAGAGCGAGGACGTCGCCCACGTGTCCATGACGTCCGGGTCGCGGGTGAAGCCGCCGGGCTGATCACGCTGGTCCTCGGCGTATCCCGTGGGCGCTTGTGACGCCGGGTCGACCGGGAGCTGCTCCTCGCTCGGGAGCAGTGGTCGCGAGTAGTCGATCTCACCGTCGGCGTCGAGCGGGTACCAGACCGGGAACGGGACGCCGGAGAACCGTTGGCGGCTGATCAGCCAGTCGCCGTTGAGCCCGCGGACCCAGTTCTCATAGCGCTGCCGCATGTTCTCCGGCACCCACTGGAGCTCCCGGCCGCGCTCGAGGAACGTCTCCCGCAGGTCCTCGTCGCGCCCTCCGTTGCGGATGTACCACTGCCGGCTCGTGACGATCTCGAGCGGCTTGTCGCCGTTCTCGTAGAAGTTGGCCATCCGCTGGGTGGCGACGGGCTCGCCATCGAGGTCGCCGGAGGCGCGCAGCTGGTCGACGACGGCGGCGCGCGCCGAGAACGTCGTCTTGCCGGCGAGTTCGCCGTACGCCGTCGCGGCTGGCTCGTGTGCCAACCACGGGGGTGTGTCACGCAGCAGCCGGCCGTCTCGGCCCACGACCGAACGGACCGGCAGCTGCAGCTCCCGCCACCAGATCACGTCGGTCAGGTCGCCGAACGTGCAGACCATCGCGATGCCAGCACCCTTGTCCGGCTCGGCACCGGGGTGCGCGAGCACCGGGATCTCCACGTCGAACAGCGGCGAGCGCACCGTCGTGCCGAACATGGCCTGGTAGCGCTCGTCGTCGGGGTGCGCGACCAGGGCGACGACGGCCGGGATCAGCTCGGGTCGAGTCGTCTCGATGAAGACCGGCCTGCTGGGGCTCTCGGAGGAGTGGAAGGCGATCCGGTAGAAGTGACCGGGATATTCACGGGCCTGCAGCTCGGCCTGGGCGACCGCAGTCTGGTAGGTCACGTCCCACAGGCCCGGTGCCTCGGCCTGGTAGGCCTCGCCGCGGGCCAGATTGCGCAGGAACGCACGCTGGGCGGCGGCGATCGACACGGGGCTGATGGTCGTGTACTTCTGCGTCCAGTCGACCGAGAGGCCGAGCCGGCGCCACAGCGACTCGTAGAGCACCTCGGTCTCGTCGGACCATCGCTCGCAGAGCTCGACGAAGTTTCGCCGCGAGACCGGCACCTGCTTCTTCGGGTCTGGCTTCTCCGGCGGGACGAAGCCGGGGTCGTAGGGCAGCGACGGGTCGCACCGCACGCCGTACGTCAACTGGACCCGGCGCTCCGTGGGCAGCCCGTTGTCGTCCCAGCCCATCGGGTAGAAGACCTCGCGGCCGCGCATCCGTTGAAAGCGCGCGATCACGTCGGTGTGCGTGTAGGAGAACACGTGCCCGACGTGCAACGTCCCGCTGACTGTCGGCGGCGGGGTGTCGATCGAGAAGACCTGCTCGCGGGTCTTGGACCGGTCGAACAGGTAGGTGCCGTTGTCCTGCCATACCTTCGCCCAGCGCTGCTCGAGACCGTCGACGGTCGGCTTTTCCGGCACGGCCGTCGTCACGGGAGAGGGCTGGGTCTGCTGGTCCATGCGGCCAAGTCTATGGAGAGCGCGAAAGGGCGACCGACCCTGTTCTTCTCGGATGTCCTTCCGCCCTGGGTCAGCCGGCCGCGCTGTGTGCGTCACGATCACCCCTGGCCGGGGACCGAGATCCCCGAGAAACTCCGGCACCTAGACTCGATGACGTGACAGACCTGTCGGTGACCGAACGGGTGGCCGAGGTCGAGCGGGCCATCATCGGCCGCGCACCCGAGCACAAGATCGACCCCAGTCTCGACCGCATCCGCATGCTGCTCGACCTGCTCGGCTCGCCCGAGACCTCGGCGCCGATGATCCAGGTGGCGGGCACGAACGGCAAGACGTCGACCACCCGCATGATCGACGCGCTGCTGCGTGAGTTCGGTCTGCGCACTGGCCGGTTCACCAGCCCGCACCTGCACTCCATGCGCGAACGCATCTGCTTTGACGGCCGTTCCATCGACGAGGCGCGCTTCCTGGCGACGTACGACGAGATCGCGCCGTACCTCGACCTCGTCGACGCGCGCAGCGAGGTGCCACTGTCGTTCTTCGAAGTCCTGACGGGCATGGCCTTTGCCGCCTTCGCCGACGCACCCGTCGACGCGACGATCGTCGAGGTCGGCATCGGCGGCACCTGGGACAGCACCAACGTCGCGGACGCGCAGGTCGCTGTCGTCACGCCGATCGCGATCGACCACGAGCGGTTCCTCGGCCACACCATCTCCGAGATCGCCGGCGAGAAGGCCGGCATCATCAAGCACGGTTCCTACGGCGTGCTCGCCCAGCAGCCCGTCGATGCGGCCGACGTGCTGCTCGCCCGGTCGGTCGAGGTGGACGCTCTGGTGGCCCGCGAAGGCTTGGAGTTCGGCGTGCAGTCCCGCTCGCTCGCCGTTGGCGGCCAGCTGCTGACGCTGCGCGGTCTGGCGGGGGAGTACGGCGACATCTTCCTCCCGCTGCTGGGCGCGCATCAGGCGCACAACGCTGTCTGCGCGCTCGTCGCCGTCGAGGCCTTCCTCGGGGGCAGCCACGAGCAGCGCGCGATGCTCGACCTCGACCTCGTGCGCGCAGGCTTCGCTGCCGTGACCTCGCCGGGTCGACTCGAGGTGGTCCGTTCCTCGCCGACCGTGCTGCTCGACGCCGCCCACAACCCTGCCGGCGCGGTGGCGACCGCGCAGGCGATCCAGGACGACTACAACTTCACCAGGCTGGTCGGTGTCGTCTCGGTGATGGCCGACAAGGACGCGCGGGGGATCCTCGAGCCGTTCGAGCGAGTGTTCGCCGAAGTCGTCATCACCCAGGCCAACACCTCACGCGCCATGGCGGTCGACGACCTGGCCTCCGCTGCGATCGACGTCTTCGGTGAGGATCGCGTCGAGGTCGTCCGGCGGCTGGACAACGCCCTCGACTCCGCCGTGGGCCTGGCGGAGGAGAACAGCGACCACCTCGGCGGTTCCGGGGTGCTCGTCACCGGGTCGATCTACACCGTGGCGGAGGCGCGCACCCTGCTCGGCGGCGGTGCAGTGTGAGCCGGCGGCGAGTGGCTGCCATGGCGTGCGGTGGCGGTGCGGTGTGACAGCTATGTGCGGCACAGGGTGAGAGTGATGTGCGCGGCCATCCTGGTCTTCGAGGGCCTGGTCGTGTTCTTCGCCATGCTGGTGGCGCTCGACCTCAGCGACGTCGACAACGCGACCCTCTGGTGGGTCGGCAGCACAGCGCTGGTCGCCTGCGTCCTGCTCGCGGGCCTGCTGCGTCGCAGCTGGGCGTTCGCGGCCGGGTCGGTGCTGCAGGTACTGATCATCGGGACCGGCTTCGTCGTACCCACGATGTTTTTCCTCGGCGCGCTCTTCGCCGGCCTCTGGTTCCTCGCGATCTTCCTCGGCCGCCGGGTCGAGCGCCTGCAGGCCGCCGCCGCAGCGGCCGAGCCGGACGCTCGCTAGGCTCCGGCTTCGTGAGCGAGCTTGCGAGCTCACCATTGGGCACAGCGCGTTTGCGAGCGCGGCCGACGAGCGCTAGCGAGGAGGATGCGTGAGTGAGCGAACCCTGGTCCTGATCAAGCCTGACGCCGTGCGCCGAGGGCTGGTGGGCGAGGTTCTCGCCCGATTCGAGCGCAAGGGGCTCGGCATCGTGTCGCTGGACCTGCGCACCATCGACGTCGAGACGGCTGACCGGCACTACGCGGAGCACGTCGACAAGGACTGGTACCCGCCACTGCGCGCGTTCATCACCTCCGGTCCGCTCGTCGCGATGGTGCTCGAGGGCGACCAGGCAGTTGCCGTCGTGCGTGGCCTCAACGGGGCCACCGACGGCCGAGCGGCGGCCGCCGGCACCATTCGCGGCGACCTGTCGCTGTCCAACCGCGAGAACCTCGTTCACGCCTCGGACTCGGTGGAGTCCTCGACCCGCGAGATCTCGATCTTCTTCCCCACCCTCACCTGACCCCCGCCGCCGCCCCGCACCGGCCGCGGGAATCGACCACGTTCAGCAGGCTGTGCGGACGGTTCGCAAGGCCTGCACGCCTTGCGAACCGTCCGCCGACATGCTGAACGTGGTCGATTCCGGAGGGCAAAGGTGGGGACACGCCGCTGGCTTTGGGTGGGATCGGTGGGCGCGGATAGCATCATTGGCACAAGCAGAGTCATCGGATCCTCGGATACGGCCCTCCAGCGGGCCGTCAGCAGCGGCCGCATGTCAGCAATCTCGGGAAGGCCACCCTCCGCATATGGGTAACAACATGTCGTTCATCGGCCGTGACATGGCCGTCGACCTCGGCACCGCCAACACGCTCGTCTACGTCCGCGGCAAGGGCATCGTGCTCAACGAGCCGTCCGTGGTGGCGATCAACACCAACACCGGCGGCATCCTCGCGGTCGGCGCCGAGGCGAAGCGGATGATCGGCCGCACGCCCGGCAACATCGTCGCGATCCGCCCGCTCAAGGACGGCGTCATCGCCGACTTCGACACGACCGAGCGCATGCTGCGCTACTTCATCCAGAAGGTGCACAAGCGGCGCCACCTGGCCAAGCCGCGCATCGTCGTCTGCGTGCCGAGCGGCATCACCGGAGTCGAGCAGCGCGCCGTCAAGGACGCGGGCTACGCCGCCGGAGCGCGGCGGGTCTACATCATCGAGGAGCCGATGGCCGCCGCGATCGGCGCCGGCCTGCCGGTCCACGAGCCGACCGGAAACATGGTTGTCGACATCGGCGGTGGCACGACCGAGGTCGCGGTGATCTCCCTCGGCGGCATCGTGACGAGCCAGTCCATCCGTACGGGCGGTGACGAGCTGGACGCCGCGATCATCCAGTACGTGAAGAAGGAATACAGCCTGATGCTCGGCGAGCGGACGTCCGAGGAGATCAAGATGGCGATCGGGTCGGCCTTCCCGTCGCCCGACGAGCCGCACGCCGAGATCCGTGGCCGCGACCTCGTCTCAGGTCTGCCCAAGACGATCGTCGTGTCGGCCGAAGAGATCCGCAAGGCGATCGAGGAGCCCGTCAACTCGATCATCGACGCGGTCAAGACCACTCTCGACAAGTGCCCGCCCGAGCTCTCCGGCGACGTCATGGACCGCGGCATCGTCATCACCGGTGGCGGCGCGCTGCTCAAGGGCATCGACGAGCGGCTGCGCCACGAGACGGGCATGCCGATCCACATCACCGAGCGCCCGCTGGACTCGGTTGCACTCGGCGCCGGCAAGTGCGTCGAGGAGTTCGAGGCGCTGCAGCAGGTCCTCATCTCCGAGCCCCGTCACTAGTCAGGGTCGGGTCGTCTCACGATTGGCTATCTCCCCGGAAGGCGTGTCATGGCAGGGGGCACCGCAGGCGCCACCCGCCAGATGACCGCCCGACCCTTGACCGCCCGACCCTTGACCGCCCGACCTTGACCGCCGACGGCTGCCGCTGGTGCCAAGCCGCACGTTGGTCGCCTGTGTGGTAACCCGGCGATGAGCGCGACGTGAACCGCGACAACCGGCGAACCCGCGCCCTGCTCGCTCTCCTGCTCCTCACCTCGATCGCCCTCATCACCATCGACTACCGCGGCGGTCCCGGTTCCCCGCTCGACGGCGTCCGATCGCTCGCCGCGACCATCTTCGGCCCGGTGGAGCAGGTTGCCTCGGCCATCGCGAGCCCGATCAGCGGCGTTGTGGACCGGGTCGGCAACCTCGGCGACGGCACGACCGACGCCGAGCGGCTGGCCAAGCAGAACGAGGACCTCCGCCGCAAGCTGCGCACGTCCACCCTGGCGCGCAACCGGGCGGCCGAGCTCGACGGACTGCTCAAGCTGGCAGGCACCGGCCGCTACAAGGTCGTGCCCGCGCAGGTCATCGCGATCGGGGCTGCGCAGACGTTCTCGTGGACCGTCACGATCGACGCCGGCACGCGCGACGGGGTGCGGCCCGACATGACGGTGCTCAACGGCGACGGACTGGTCGGGCGGGTCAAGACCTCCGGCCCGACGACCTCGACCGTCCTGCTGGCGATCGATCCTGAGTCGTCGGTCGGCGTGCGGCTCGAGGGATCGATGGAGGTCGGGTTCACGACCGGGCAGGGTGTGCGCGACCGCGGTGAGCTCGACCTGCGCCTGCTCGACGGGCAGTCGACCGTGAGCGCCGGTGACCGGCTGGTCAGCTTCGGGTCGCAGGGTGACCGGCCCTACGTGCCAGGGGTGCCGGTCGGCTACGTCGTTTCGGTCCGCGGCACGCCGGGCTCCCAGACGCGCACCGCCGACGTCCGGCCTTACGTTGACTTCACCTCCCTCGATCTCGTGGGAGTGGTCGTCGAGCCACCGAGGAGCGACCCGCGCGACGCCGTACTCCCGCCTCGTCCGGCGGGCACGCCCCATCCCACGGTCACCGTCACGGTGACACCGAAGCCGAAGACGAAGAAGGGCGGTGGCTGACGTGCCGGCGGGACGCGTGCTGTTCGCGGTGCTGCTGCTCGTCGTCGCGCTCGCGGTGCAGCTGGCAGTGCTGGCGCGGCTCCCGCTTCCCGGCGCGACGCCCGACCTCGTGCTGCTCGCAGTCGTCTCGCTCGCGCTCGCGAACGGTCCGGGCTTCGGCTTGGTCTCCGGCTTCGCGGCAGGTCTGGCCACCGACCTCGTGCCCCCCGCCGACCATGCTGTCGGGCGCTGGGCGCTGGTGCTCACACTCGTGGGCTACTTCGCGGGGCTGGCGCAGGGAGAGACGCGGCGCTCGGCGTTCGTACCGTTGTTCGTGGTCGCCCTGTCCGCAGCAGCGAGCGTCCTGCTCTATGCGGGGCTCGGTGCCCTGATCGACGACCCGCACGTCACCTGGCCCGCGGTGAGCGAGATCCTGCCCACCGCGGTTCTCTACTGCGTGGTCCTGAGCGCCTTCGTGGTGCCTGCCGTGCTGCGGCTGGCCGACCGGTTCGAACCAGACCCGTTGGTGCGCCGCTGATGAGCGAGCGGTCCAGGCTGCGACTGATCGTCGTGCAGGTCCTCGTGTTCTCGCTGCTCGTCACGCTGACCGGACGGCTCTGGTATCTCCAGGTGCTCGCGAGCGCCGACTATCGCAAGGCAGCCTCCGAGAACGCGACCCGGCAGATCATCACCCCAGCCTCGCGCGGCATGATCCTGGACGCCCGCGGCCGCCCGCTTGCCCGCAACCGCACTGCCCTGGTCGTCTCCATCAGTCGCACGGCCTTGCTGCACCAGCACGACGGAGGGCGGGCGCTCGTCGCCAAGGTCGCCCAGGTCATCCACAAGCCGTTCCAGGAGGTCTGGGACAAGACCCGGTTGTGCGGAGCCCCCGGGGCGCAGCCGGCACCGCGCTGCTTCAACGGCTCGCCCTACCAGCCCATCCCGGTGACCGACGAGGCCGACACCCAGATGGCCTTGCAGATCATGGAGCGACGCGAGGACTTCCCCGGCGTGACCGCCGAGCTCAGCTCGGTGCGCGAATACCCGGAGCCGCTCGGCGCCAATGCCGCCCACGAGCTCGGCTATCTCGGCCCCGTCACCGACGAAGAGCTGGCCGCGCGCAGTGCCGGCCCGCGCGTGGGCGCGCGCAACGAGCGCGTGCTGCAGCGCACCGACCTGATCGGGCGCACCGGCCTCGAGCGGGAGTACGACGACGACCTGCGCGGCACACCGGGCATCAAGACCCTGACGGTCGACCATCAGGGCGCGGTGGGCGGCACCCTGTCGGAGACCCAGCCGAAAGCCGGCAACTATCTCGTCACCACCATCGACGCCCAGGTTCAGGCAGCCGCCGAGAAGCAGCTCAAGGCAGCGATCATGCGCGCCCGCAAGGTCGGTGACATCAACAAGGGCTTTGACAAGCACAAGGCCGACTCCGGTGCCGTCGTGGTCATGGATGTGCACACCGGCGACATCGTCGCGATGGCGAGCTATCCCAGCTATGACCCGAACATCTGGGTCGGCGGCATCAGTGACAAGGACTACAAGTCCATCACCAGCAAGAAGAACAACTACCCCAACCAGTCGCGTGCTTTCCAGGGCGAGTTCGCACCGGCTTCGACGTTCAAGGCGGTGTCGTTGCCTGCGGCGGTCAAGGCGGGCTACTCGTTGCAAGGCTCCTACAACTGCCCGTCTGCCTACCCCATCGGCGGAACGCTCAAGGCCAACTACGAGTCGCAGGGCTACGGCGTCATCTCGATGCGCCGTGCGATCGAAGTGTCGTGCGACACGATCTTCTACAAGTTCGCGTACGAGACGTGGCTGCGCCAGGGCGGACTGCATCCCAAGAAGGGCACGAAGGACCCGTTCACCGAGATGGCGAAGGCCTACGGTCTCGGCAAGCCGACCGGCCTCGACCTGCCGAGCGAGTCGGACGGGCGCATCGCCGACCGCGCGTGGAAGCGGGCCTACTGGAAGGCAACCAAGGACTTCTACTGCGCCAAGGCCAAGACCGGCTATCCCGACGTCGCGCGCAAGGATCCCAAGCGGGCGGCATATCTGCTGCAGCTCTCCAAGGAGAACTGCGTGGACGGGTGGGCCTACCGCGGTGGTGACGCCGCCAACTTCGCGATCGGGCAGGGAGACACGACGACGACGCCGCTGCAGATGGCGCGCGTCTACGCCGCGGTCGCCAACGGCGGCACGTTGGTCACACCGCACATCGGCAAGGCGATCATGACCCCTGAGGGCAAGCTCGTTCGCCGGATCGACCCCAAGCCGGCCGGGCGCATACCGGTCAGTGCGTCGACGCTCGCGTGGATGCGGGCGGCTCTGCGCGGCGTCACCGAGCACGGCACCGGGTACGGGCCGTTCGTCCGGGCTCAGTTCCCGTTGGCCAAGCTGCCGGTCGCGTCCAAGACCGGAACCGGTGAGGTCTACGGCAAGGAGACGACGGCGTGGTTCAACTCCTTCGCACCGGCCAACAAGCCGGAGTACGCCGTCGTGATGATGGTGTCGCAGGGCGGCACCGGTTCGGGCATCGCCGGACCGTCGGTCGCCGAGCTCTACAAGACGCTGTTCGGCATCAAGGGCGACAAGGTCGACCTGGCTGCCGCCGCGCCGCCCGGGGGTCACCCGACGGCGGCGCTGCCCACGGTGGCCGCTGACGGCACCATCAAGCAGCCCGGATCGGCCAAGGCGCAGGCCGACCGCAGCCCCGACGTCGGACCGGTGCTGCCACCGTTCCGTCGCGAGGACCAGTTGGAGGACCGGCCATGAGCGCCGGCTACCGCCCGGCGCCGTACACCGTCGCACCGCCGCGACGGCCGCCTCGACTGCTGCGCAAGGACAGCGCGATCCGGCGGCTCGACTGGGGGCTGCTGCTGTCCGCCCTCGGGTTGTGCCTGATCGGCAGCGCGCTCGTCCTGTCGGCGACGCGGCAGCCGCTTCTGGATGCAGGCGCCGACCCGAACACGGTGCTGAAGAAGCACATCCTCAACATCGGCATCGGACTGGCGCTGGGAGCTGCCGCGTCGCTGTTCGACTACCGCATGCTGCGTGCGTACGCACCCGTGGTCTATCTGCTGTCGATCGGCGGGCTGATCGCGGTGCTCTCACCGTTGGGTTCCACCATCAACGGGTCGCACTCGTGGATCCTGCTGCCCGGTGGCTTCTCCGTGCAGCCGTCGGAGTTCGCCAAGGTCGCACTGGTCGTCGGAATGGCGATGCTGCTGGCCGAGAAACGGGACGCCGAAGAGGATCCCCGCGACATCGACGTCGTGCTCGCGCTCGCGTTCGCCGCCGTACCGCTCGCCCTCGTGATGCTGCAGCCCGACCTCGGGACCGCTCTGGTCGTCAGCGCCCTCGTGCTCGCGGTGGTGGCGGTGTCCGGCGCCCCGATCCGCTGGGTCGTCGGGCTCGTCGGGGGAGCCGTGCTGCTCGCCTTCGTGTCCATCCAGGTCGGCGTGCTCAAGGACTACCAGCTTGCCCGGCTGACCGGCTTCATCGACCCGACTGCTGACCCGAAGGGAACCGGCTACAACGTCCGGCAGGCAACGATCGCGATCGGCTCAGGAGGCGTGCACGGGCAGGGGCTGTTCCACGGCGCGCAGACCCAGGGCAAGTTCGTGCCCGCTCAGCAGACCGACTTCATCTTCACCGTTGCGGGCGAGGAGCTCGGCTTCGTCGGAGCCGCAGGCATCGTGGCGCTGCTCGGCATCCTGTTGTGGCGCGCGAGCCGCATCGCGCTCGGTGCCGACGATCTCTTCGGCCGGCTGGTCGCGACCGGCATCTTGTGCTGGTTCGCCTTTCAGGCGTTCGAGAACATCGGCATGACGCTGGGGATCATGCCGGTGACCGGCGTACCCCTGCCGTTCGTGTCGTACGGCGGGTCGTCGATGTTCGCCAACCTGCTGGCTGTCGGGCTGCTGCAGAACGTCCACATGCGCCGCTACGCCTGAGCGTTCGCTACCTCGGCAGCGCGCGGCCCGAGCGGCCCTTCGACGTGCGCGGCCGGTGAGTGTCGATGCCCCCGAACACGGCCGCGCCCTCGATGCGCAGCACCGGCCCGCCGTGCGTCTCCGCAGCCTCCGGGGTGCTGTGGCCACCGAACACGGCTTTCACGCTGTTCTGGACCACCATGCCTTCAGGCACTGTGATGTCGAGGCCGCCGAAGATGCACCGGACCTTGATCACGGTCACCTGGCTGGTCAGCTGCGCCTGCGTGAAGTCGAGCTCACCTCCGCCGAAGACGCACACAGCCTTCAGCAGGGGCGGCACCACCCAGCGGCCTTTCCGGTCGAAGCCGCTGAACACCGCAACTGCGTCACCGTCGCTCTGCGCCGCCAGATCGGGCCGGATCGACAGTGCCCGCGACCCTCCCGAGTGGCTGACCAGCTCGACCCCACGGCTCTCCGGCACCGGCAACGTCCCCGGGGGAACGGGCAGGTCGGTGAGCACGGGAACGAGCTCGCCGAAGGTCGTCGCTGCGTAGACAGCCGAGAGGCGCTCCTCGTGCTCCGACGGCGACAGGCGACCTTCGACGTAGGCCTCACGCAGCACCTCGGCCACGCGCTCGCGGTCCGCGTCGGAGGCGCGCATGGCCAACGCGGCTGCCTGCGGATCAGGGCTGTCGTCAGTCATGTCACGGGAGGCTACCGGTGGCGCTCGTCCTGTCACCGCTCCACCATTCGCGACCAAGATCGCTCCCATGGTGCTCAGATTGCACATGAATGCGGAATCTGAGCACGGCCGGAGCGATCTTGAGGTGTACGACGGCGCGATCGACGGACCGGGCGGTCAGCGGCGGGGCGTTACGCTGGGCACTTCCCCGTTGCGTTCCGTCCGGAGGTCCTTGCCCGTGCCCGTCGAGCAGTCCCGCGTGGCCGTCGAGCGGTCCGCCGAGTCGTTGTTCGGCCGGCTGGAGCCCTTGTTGGCCCAGGTGCAGAAGCCGATCCAGTACGTCGGGGGCGAGCTGAACTCCACCGTCAAGGACTGGGACGCCTGCGACGTCCGCTGGGCGCTGATGTACCCCGACGCCTACGAGGTCGGCGTCCCCAACCAGGGCGTGATGATCCTCTACGAGGTCCTCAACGAACAGGACGGTGTGCTGGCCGAGCGGACCTACTCGGTGTGGCAGGACATGGAAGCGCTGATGCGCGAGCACGGCGTGCCGCAGTTCACCGTCGATGCCCACCGGCCGGTCAGCGCGTTCGACGTGCTGGGGCTGTCGTTCGCGACCGAGCTCGGCTACACCAACATGCTCACCGCCCTGGACCTCGCCGGCATCCCGCTGTTGAGCGCGGACCGCGACGACAGCCACCCGATCGTGCATCGCCGGCGGCCACTCCGCGTTCAACCCCGAGCCGGTGGCGGACTTCATCGACGCGGCGGTGCTGGGTGACGGCGAGCAGATCGTGCTCGAGATCAGCACGATCATCCGCATCTGGAAGGCCGAGGGCAGGCCCGGCGGGCGCGACGAGCTGCTGATGCGCCTCGCGAAGACCGGCGGCGTCTACGTCCCGCGCTTCTATGACGTCGACTACCTGCCCGACGGGCGCATCAAGCGGGTCGCACCCAACCGGCCGGGCGTGCCGTTCCGTGTCACGAAGCACACGGTCATGGATCTCGACGCGTGGCCCTATCCCAAGCAGCCCCTCGTGCCGCTGGCCGAGTCGGTGCACGAACGCATGTCGGTCGAGATCTTTCGGGGATGTACGCGCGGGTGTCGCTTCTGCCAGGCGGGCATGATCACCCGACCGGTGCGCGAGCGTTCGATCAAGGGCGTCGGTGAGATGGTCGAGCGCGGCCTGCAGGCCACCGGCTTCGAGGAGGTCGGGCTGCTGTCGCTGTCCAGCGCCGACCACAGCGAGATCGCGCCGATGACCAAGGGCCTCGCTGACCGCTACGAAGGCACCCAGACCTCGCTGTCCCTGCCCTCGACCCGCGTCGACGCGTTCAACATCGACCTGGCCAACGAGCTCACCCGCAACGGCCGCCGCTCGGGTCTCACGTTTGCGCCCGAAGGTGGCAGCGAGCGCATCCGCAAGGTCATCAACAAGATGGTCACCGAGGACGACCTCATCAACACGGTGACCGCGGCCTACTCCGCCGGCTGGCGTCAGGTGAAGCTCTATTTCATGTGCGGCCTCCCCACCGAGACCGACGAGGACGTGCTGCAGATCGCGGACCTGGCGCAAGAAGGTCATCGCCACCGGCCGCGAGGTCACCGGCACTCGCGACATCCGGTGCACGGTGTCGATCGGCGGGTTCGTGCCGAAGCCGCACACGCCCTTCCAGTGGGTGGGGCAGCTCGGCCACGAGGCCACCGACGCGCGGCTGGCGAAGCTGCGCGACGCGATCCGGTCCGACCGCAAGTACGCGAAGGCGATCGGCTTCCGCTATCACGACGGGAAGCCCGGCATCGTCGAAGGGCTGCTGTCCCGCGGCGACCGCCGGGTCGGAAAAGTCATCAAGGCGGTATGGGACGACGGTGGCCGCTTCGACGGGTGGAGCGAGCATTTCTCCTTTACCCGATGGATGAAAGCGGCCGACGAGGCGCTGGCTGACCAGCCGGTCGACGTCGACTGGTACACCACGCGCGATCGTGACAACAACGAGGTGCTGCCCTGGGACCACCTCGACTCGGGGCTCGACCGCGACTGGTTGTGGGAGGACTGGCAGGACGCGCTGACCGAGACAGAGGTCGACGACTGCCGCTGGACGCCGTGCTTCGACTGCGGCGTCTGCCCGCAGATGGGCACCGAGATCCAGGCCGGGCCCGACCGGCCAGACGTTGCTGGCGATCACGGTGCTCAACTCGGCCCGCGAGCGCATCCTCGCGACGTCACCAGCGGAGTGAGTGAGCAGCACGACGGCTTCCACGAGCGCGGCCGCCAGGCCTTGCTTGCGCACGAGGAGATCTGGGAACAGCCGCCCGACCCGAGCTCGCCACGCTGGGGCGTGTCCCTCGTGCTGCGGCCCGACGACGCCGCGGCACAGCGCCTCGACGCCCTCGCGTCACAGGTCGCGCAGGTCGCCGGACCCGGTCATTGGCCCACGGGCCGGATCGGCTCGGCGCATCTCACCGTCCGGGTCCTGGAGCCCTACCGCGACCCGGTGCCGCTCGACGACCCGCTCGTCTGCCGCTATGCCGCGGCCGCGCGCCGCATCGCCGACCGCGCGTCGCCCCCGGAGTTCGCCATGACCGGCCTGGTGGTCGCGCTGGGCGCGGTGCTGGTCGCAGCCGAGCCGCGCAACGAGTCCGCGACGGGGCTCAGGGCGCTGGTCGAGAGCGAGCTCGGCGCGGACGGGCACCACGAGGCCGTCTCGTACCGCGGCGACCTGTGGTGGTCCACCCTGCTGCACTTCGCCGGGCCCGGTCGCCGACGGTGCCGCCCTGGTCGACTGGGTCGAGGACCGTCGGACCCTCGACCTCGGGGTGTTCCGCGGCGCGCTCGCTTGACCTGGTCCGCTACGAGTACGACGGTGGCGCCACCACCCCCGTCGTACTCACAACGATGCCTCTTGGCGGGCCCCTGCCCGGCCAGCTGGAGGGCTGAGCAGATGGCCCGCACCCCGGACGGACCGCCACCGCCGCCCGCCGTCCAGCGGCTGCGCGTGCACTACACGAAGCGCGGCCGGCTGCGGTTCTCCAGCCATCGCGACTTCCAGCGCGCCTTCGAACGGGCGCTGCGCCGCGCCGCCGTACCGATGGCCTACTCCGCGGGCTTCTCGCCGCACCCCAAGGTCTCCTACGCGGGGGCGGCGCCGACCGGCACGGCGAGCGAGGCCGAATATCTGGAGATCGCGCTGGCCCAGCGCTGCGAGCCGGAGCGGCTGCGCGAGGCGCTCGACGAGTCGCTGCCCCCTGACCTGGACGTGCTCGAGGTGGTCGAGGTGGCGACCTACGGCGCACCGAGCCTGGCCGAGCGGCTGCAGGCGTCGGTCTGGCAGCTGCGCCTCAACGGCGTGGCGTACGACGACGCGACCCGGGCCGTGGCTGCCTTCCTGGCGGCCGACGAGGTCGAGGTGTCGCGGATGACCAAGAACGGGCTGCGCACCTTCGACGCCCGGGGGCCGGTCGTCTCGCTGGAGGTGTCGGACGCCACTCCGAACACGCTGAACACGCTGGACAGGGCGCCTGTCGGTGAGGGACAGATCACAGCATGTGCGATACTTGAACTGGTCGTACGGCACGTCACACCGGCTGTCCGACCCGATGACGTCCTGGCTGGACTCCGTCTGATCGGCGAACTAGCGCCGCGCGAGGCCCCTGCGGTCACGCGGCTGGCGCAAGGCCCGCTCGACGAGGTTTCCGGCACGGTGTCCGACCCACTGGCACCGGACAGGCACGATGTCGGCGCTTGACCCAACAGTGCGCCTCCGTGGCTGCGCTAGCGGTCGATGGCGCGCAGCTTTCAGACTTCCGTCCGCCTGAGCGGACGGCACAAGACGACAGCCCCCGTGTGGCGTCGGTGGCGTGCAGGCCTCAAGGCCACGGCACGCCCCCTGCGCCCGGGGGCACGACGGGAGTAACCCGGATGCTCGACAACGAGCCCACCGGCACCGACTCGGCAACCACCGAGTCCGGCGCCAGCACAACATCAGACGACACGCCCACCCAGGGCACGGCCAGGCGCACGTCGGCCGCCACCACGACCCGCCGCCGCGGCGCGACCCGCCCAGCGGGCCCACCCGCCACCGGCGTCGGACACGCCGGCGTCGGACACACCGGCACCGGACGCGGCCGAGCAGGCCCGCCCGGTCGATGCCGGAGCCGGGGACACTGGCGCCACTGGCGACGCAGCCTCGGACGCGCCGGTCGCGAAGAAGGCCGCCCGCAAGCGGACGACGAAGAAGGCCACCGCCAAGGCAACTGCGGCCAGCGCCGAGGACCCGGTCCACTCGAACGAGCCGGTCGAGCCCGCCGAGCCCGCCGAGCCGGTCAAGGCGGCCAAGCGCACGCGGAAGCGGACGACGGCCCCCTCGGCAGCTCCGCCCGAGGCGCACACCGGTGACGAGACCGCGGACGCGGCAGACAGCCAGCCGGCCGCTGCCCCCACGAGCGCGACCCTGCTCTTCCAGCCGCCGGAGGCAGCGGCGCCCGCGCCGCGCCGCCGTACGGCGAAGAAGACCGCCCCGGCGGAGACGCCGGTGGCGGACGCTGAGCCGGACGACGACGCCGGTGAGCCTGCACAAGAGGGAGTCGACGAGAGCACCGAGGAAGGCGGCCCACGACGGCGCCGCCGAGGCGGCAGGGGTCGACGGGGCCGTGGCCGCACGGGCGCGGCCGAGGGCGACGGCATGGCCGAGATCGGCGACGACGGCTCGGCCTCAGCCGGCGCGGTCACGACCTCGACCGACGACGCGGCCGGCGAATCCGGTGACGCGGGCGACTCGGACGACGAAGAGACAGCCGCCGACGGCACCAGGCGGCGTCGCCGCCGGCGTCGCCGCGGCGGAAGCGGGGACGACCCGCTCGAGACCGACGACCCGCCGAACACGGTCGTGCGGGTCCGTGAGCCGCGCAAGCAGACCCGGTCGCGCAGCGGCAGTGGCGGGGGCGGCGGCAACGAGGACGACGACGGCGTGCGCTCGATCAAGGGCTCGACCCGCCTGGAGGCCAAGAAGCAGCGGCGTCGCGAAGGCCGCGACGCCGGTCGCAAGCGCCCCTCGATCATCACCGAGGCGGAGTTCCTCGCGCGTCGCGAGTCGGTGCACCGCACGATGATCGTGCGACAGTCCGGTGAGCGCACCCAGATCGCCGTGCTCGAGGACGACGTGCTCGTCGAGCACTACGTCGCGCGTGCGGACAGTGCCGGCATCGCCGGCAACGTCTACCTGGGCAAGGTGCAGAACGTCCTGCCCTCGATGGAGGCCGCGTTCATCGACGTCGGCAAGGGCCGCAACGCCGTGCTCTACGCCGGAGAGGTGAACTGGGACGCTGCCGGCCTGGACGGGCAGCCCAAGCGCATCGAGCAGGCGCTCAAGTCCGGTGACTCGGTGCTCGTGCAGGTGACCAAGGACCCGATCGGCCACAAGGGCGCCCGCCTGTCCAGCCAGATCTCGCTCGCCGGCCGCTATCTCGTCTACGTGCCGAGCGGCTCGATGACCGGCATCAGTCGCAAGCTGCCCGACACCGAGCGCACCCGGCTCAAGACCATCCTCAAGAAGGTCGTGCCCGAGGGTGCCGGCGTGATCGTGCGCACCGCGGCCGAAGGCGCCAGCGAGGAAGAGCTGGCCCGCGACGTGACCCGGCTGTCCGCGCAGTGGGAGGACATCGACAAGAAGGCGCAGCGGATGACGGCGCCCGCGCTGCTCTACAGCGAGCCGGACCTGACCATCCGCGTGGTCCGCGACATCTTCAACGAGGACTTCGCGCAGCTGATCGTCTCCGGGGACGACGCCTGGGACACGCTGCAGGGCTACATCGGCCACGTCGCGCCGGATCTCGCCGACCGTCTCACCCGCTGGACCGACGACCAGGACGTGTTCGCCGCCAACCGGGTCGACGAGCAGCTCGCCAAGGGACTCGACCGCAAGGTCTGGCTGCCCAGCGGTGGCTACCTGGTCATCGACCGCACCGAGGCGATGATCGTCGTCGACGTCAACACCGGGAAGTTCACCGGTTCGGGCGGCAACCTCGAGGAGACCGTCACCAAGAACAACCTCGAGGCGGCCGAGGAGATCGTGCGCCAGCTCCGGCTGCGCGACCTCGGCGGCATGATCGTCATCGACTTCATCGACATGGTGCTCGAGAGCAACCGCGAGCTGGTGCTGCGCCGGCTCACCGAGTGCCTCGGGCGCGACCGCACCAAGCACCAGGTCGCCGAGGTGACCTCGCTCGGGCTGGTGCAGATGACCCGCAAGCGTGTCGGGCAGGGCCTGCACGAGGCCTTCTCCGAGACCTGCGAGTGCTGCAACGGGCGCGGCTTCCACATGCGGTCCGAGCCGGTCGAGGCCCGCCCGGCCGGCTCCGGCGGCAACGGCGGCGGAGGCGGGGGCGGCGGCAACGGCGGCTCGGACGAGCGCAAGGGTCGCGGCCGAGGTCGCGGCGGCGACACGAAGTCCGACGGAAAGCCCGGGCCCAGGGGCGACTCGAGATCCGGGCCCAACCTCAAGCCCGGGGCGGAGCTCACGCCTGCGGCGAGTCAGCTGCCCGCCGCAGACTCCAGTCCCGACGCACTTCCTGGGGCGGACGTCAAGCCCGCGGCGAGCAAGTGGTCCACGGTCGAGATCGAGCCGGAGACCACGACTGAACGCGAGACGGCGCCACCGACGGAGGGTGAGCGCCCTTTCGAACCAGCCCGCGACGAGACGCCGGTAGCCGGCTCAGCCGCCTCGGGCGACTCATCCGGGGCCGATGATGCCGGATCGCTGCCCACGCAGACGTTCTCGCCGATCGCCGTCGAGGAAGCGGTCGAAGCAGACGCGTCGGGGACCCAGACGCCACGACCTCGTCGCCGGAGGCGCGCCACTGGCTGAGGTCCGCCGGTCGACCACCCGTCGGCCGGTGTTATCCAGGCCTGGTGAGGCGGTCAGTTTGACCGGTACGGGCTCCCGTTCGTACCCTTGACCCTCGGTGCCTTGTGCACCGCAACCCGCGCGCGCCAGCTGGCCTGCCTGAGATCGACGATTTTGGCAGGCCGGGCGCTTGGCGCGGGCCCCGAGAACGAGTAAGGAAAGCGAGTCGGTGCTCCCGATGGTTTACGCGATCGTCCGTGCTGGTGGCCGCCAGGAGAAGGTCTCGGTCGGAGACGTCCTGGAGATCGACCGCCTCCAGGCTGCGCCGGGTGACTCCGTCGAGCTTCCGGTCCTGCTGCTCGTCGACGGTGCAGACGTCACCAGCGACAAGGCGGCGCTCGCGAAGGCCAGCGTGACGGTCGAGGTGGTCGCCGCTACCAAGGGCCCCAAGATCAACATCCTGAAGTACAAGAACAAGACCGGCTACCGCAAGCGTCAGGGTCACCGCCAGCACCACACGCAGGTCAAGGTCACCGGCATCGAGACCGGCGCGAAGGCCGCGAAGACCAGCGCGAAGGCCGAGAAGGCCGCCGAGAGGGTCCCGGCAACGGCGAGCGCGGGCGCCGACACCGAGTAGCACCGCAACACCGCACGGCACCGACGAATCCGCACGAGACGTAAGAACGAGAGGCTGCAGCGATGGCTCACAAGAAGGGCGCGTCCTCGACCCGCAACGGTCGTGACTCCAACGCGCAGCGCCTCGGCGTGAAGCGGTTCGGCGGCCAGGCCGTCAACGCCGGCACGATCATCGTTCGCCAGCGCGGGACGCACTTCCACCCCGGCGAGGGTGTCGGCCGCGGCAAGGACGACACGCTGTTCGCGCTCGTCACCGGCGCGGTGGAGTTCGGCACCCGGCGCGGCCGTCGGGTCGTGAACGTGGTAGCCGCCGAGGCGGCCGAGGTCGCCAGCTGACCAGCAGGCCAGAAACCTACGTCGAGGGCGGGCCGGTCACCGGCCCGCCCTCGATGGCTTAACCGAGGCATCAGCGGTCAATTCAAACGGGAACCGAGAGGGAGGTGGACCGTGGCAACGTTCATCGACCACGTTGTGCTGCACGTCAGCGCCGGTGACGGCGGCCACGGCTGCACGTCCGTACATCGGGAGAAGTTCAAGCCGCTCGGTGGCCCCGACGGTGGCACCGGGGGTCGGGGTGGCGACGTCGTACTCGTCGTCGATCCCAACACCACGACCCTGCTCGACTATCACCACCTGCCGCACCGGCATGCCACGAGCGGCCGACCCGGCCAGGGCGCCAACCGCAGCGGCGCCGACGGCAGCGACCTGGTCCTGCCGGTCCCTGACGGCACAGTGGTCACGACGCCCGGGCGGCGAGGTGCTCGCCGACCTCGTGGGGGCAGGCACGACGTACGTCGCCGCGCGTGCGGGCCGTGGCGGGCTGGGCAACGCCGCCCTCGCGTCAGCGCGGCGGAAGGCGCCGGGGTTCGCGCTGCTCGGTGAGCCCGGCGAGGCGTCGGACATCGTCCTCGAGCTCAAGACCGTCGCGGACGTCGCGCTCGTCGGGTTCCCCAGCTCGGGCAAGTCGAGCATCGTTGCGTCCATCTCGGCGGCCCGGCCCAAGATCGCCGACTACCCGTTCACGACCCTCGTGCCCAACCTCGGAGTCGTCGAGGCCGGTGACGTCCGCTACACGGTCGCGGACGTGCCCGGGCCTGATCCCCGGCGCCAGCGAGGGCAAGGGCCTCGGCCTGGAGTTCCTGCGCCACGTCGAGCGGTGCAGCGCGATCGTGCACGTCATCGACGCCGCCACCGTCGACCCGGGCCGTGACCCGCTCACCGACCTCGACGTGATCGAGGCCGAGCTCGCGGCCTACGGCGGCCTGGACGACCGGCCGCGGATGGTCGCCCTGAACAAGACCGACGTCCCCGACGCGCGGGAGATCGCCGAGATGGTGACCGCCGAGCTCGAGGCGAGGGGCCTGCAGGTCTTCGCCGTCAGCGCGGCGACCCGCGCCGGGCTGCGCGAGCTGTCCTTCGGGATGGCCGGGCTCGTCTCTGCAGCGCGCGCCGCAGCGCCGCCTCCCGAGGCCACCCGCATCGTGCTGCGCCCTCGCGCTGTCGACGACAGCGGTTTCACGGTCGTTCGCGAGGAGACCCCGGGCGGCCCGCGCTACCTGGTCAGCGGGGTCAAGCTGACCCGCTGGGTGCGCCAGACCGACTTCGCCAACGACGAGGCCGTCGGCTATCTCGCCGACCGGCTCAAGCGGCTCGGCGTCGAGGACGCGCTGGTCGCCGCCGGTGCGCGAGCCGGGCGACGACGTCGCGATCGGCGAGGGCGACGACGCGGTGCTGTTCGACTGGGAGCCCAGCCTCGATGCGGGCGCCGAGCTGCTGCACGGCCGGCGCGGCCAGGACCTGCGCCTGCAGGGCCGCTGACCGACGATGGCCCCGGTTCCGGCGGCTGATCCCGCCCGGGTGGTCGTCAAGGTCGGCTCCTCGTCGTTGACGACCGCTGCGGGCGGCATCGACGCGCAGCGCCTCGATGCGCTCGTCGACGGGCTGGCCGGCGCCCGTCTCGCGGGCCGCGAGCTGGTGCTGGTCTCCTCCGGGGCGATCGCTGCCGGGCTGGCGCCGCTCGGCCTGCCGCGCCGGCCTCGTGACCTGGCCACCCAGCAGGCGGCGGCCAGCGTGGGCCAGGGCCTGCTGGTGCACAGCTATACCGAGTCGTTCGCCCGGCACGGTCTGACCGTCGGACAGGTGCTGCTCACCTCCGACGACGTCGTGCGCCGCGCGAACTATCGCAACGCCGCCCGCACCCTGCACCGGCTGCTCGACCTGGGGGTCGTGCCGGTGGTCAACGAGAACGACACGGTCGCCACCGACGAGATCACGGTCGGCGACAACGACCGGCTGGCCGCTCTGGTGGCCCACCTCGTCCGGGCCGACCTGCTGGTGCTGCTCTCCGACGTCGACGGCATCTATGACGGCAACCCGGCCGACCCGGCCTCCCACATCGTGCGCGCCGTGCGCACGCCGGCCGATCTCGACGGTGTGCCGCTCGGCGCGCTCGGGCGCGTCCGGCATCGGGCGCGGCGGCATGGTCACCAAGGTCGAGGCGGCCACGATCGCCGTCGCCGCCGGCATCACCGCCGTCGTGACCTCGGCCACCCGGGTCAGCGAGGTGCTCGCCGGCGCCGACGTCGGCACGGTGTTCCACCCGGTGGGCTCGCGCGCGTCCCGCCGGCTGCTCTGGCTCGAGCACGCGACGACCCCGCGCGGCCGGCTCCGGCTCGACCATGGCGCGGTGCAGGCCGTCGTGGGCCGGCGGATGTCGCTGCTCGCGGCGGGGGTCACGGCGGTCGAGGGCGGGTTCGTCGCCGGAGATCCGGTCGACCTCCTTGACGAAAACGGTCACGCGGTGGCCCGCGGACTGGTGAACTTTGACGCAACAGAGCTTCCAGGCTTGCTGGGCAGGTCCACCCGGGACCTGGCCAAGGAGATGGGCGCGGCCTACAGCCGCGAGGTCGTGCACCGCGATGACCTGGTGCTGCTGCGTCGCTAGGCGTGACAGAGCAAGACGAAGTTGGGCCCGACCGGGCCCACGTGAGCAGGTAGGACGGTGGAGGGTGGCGCGTCGCTTGGCGACCAGCCGGAAGGTCGAACCACCGGGAGAACCCAGCCCGATGTGGCACGTGACGCTCACCGTCGTCGGTGACCCCGTCGGAGCCGGCGAGATCCGCGGTGCGCTGGAGCGGCTCACCCACGAGCAGCCGTTCCTGCTGTCCGCGCGGTACGCGCCCGATCGCGCCGAGCTGCGCTACTGGGAGGAGGCCCGCGATCTCGAGGACGCCGCCGCGCTGGCCCTGCGGCTCTGGGGCGAGCACCGGGTCAGCGCCTCGCTGCCCGCCTGGCGGGTGGCCGGCCTCGAGGTCGTCGACCGGGCGACCTTCCAGCAGCGTTCGCGGGACACCCCCGCGCCCGCGCTGGTGCCCGCGGGCGGCGTGCGACCGTTCTAGGCGAAATGCGAGCCGCCCCACCCGGAAACCGGGCGAAAGCCCCAAGGTGCGCGCGGAGCTGCGCGGTTGATCATGGCGGCGTCTGATTAGATCAACCCGGCCGAGTTCGATCGAGCGCTTAGGCTCGGCCTCCTGAGACCCGAGATGATTGGAGTGCCTCCCGATGAGCGTCGCCGCTGTGCTCGCCGAAACTGCCAAGGGCAGGGATCTGCCGCTCCAGCCGTGGGCCATCGGGCTGACCACCTTCCTGATCCTGACCGCGGCGCTGCTGGTCACGCTGACGTTCGGCAAGGACCGCTAGATCCCGCGTGGCGCGCTTTCTCGCGCGTACCCCACGCTGCGCCTGAGCGGCGCGCCGTCTGGCGCGCACTAGTCTCGGAAGCGTGGTCAGCCCGCAAGACACCCTGCGCCTGGGCATCATGGGTGGCACGTTCGACCCGATCCACCACGGTCACCTGGTCGCCGCCAGCGAGGCTGCGACCCGGTTCTCGCTCGACGAGGTCGTGTTCGTGCCGACCGGCCAGCCCTGGCAGAAGCCGGACGTCGACGTGTCACCGGCGGAGCACCGCTATCTGATGACCGTCATCGCCACCGCCTCCAACCCGCGCTTCACGGTCAGCCGGGTCGACCTCGAGCGCCCTGGACCCACGTACACGATCGACACACTGCGCGACCTGCGCGCCCAGCGCGGCGCCGGCGCTGACCTGTTCTTCATCACCGGTGCCGACGCGCTGGCCCAGATCCTGACCTGGAAGGACTCCGACGAGCTGTTCCAGCTCGCCCACTTCATCGGAGTCACCCGCCCCGGCCACGACCTGTCCGGTGACGGGCTGCCGGCCGACCGGGTCAGCTTGCTCGAGGTGCCCGCGATGGCGATCTCGAGCACTGCGGTCCGCACGCGGGTCCGCGACGCCGAGCCCATCTGGTATCTCGTGCCGGACGGCGTCGTGCAGTACATCGGCAAGTACAGCCTCTACCGTCCCTCGGCCGCGGTCCGGGTGCCGGGTGACATGGCGGTCGGCTGATGGGCCGCCACGGTCGACCCGAGCCGGATGCGCTCGCCGGCGTCGACGTCGCCGCCGATCTCGAGTCCGGTCCGGTCATCGACGTCGCCCCCTCAGCGCAGAAGGCGTCGACGGCGGAGGCGCGGGCCGGATGCGAGCCATCGGCATCGCCATGCTGCCGACGCGGCCGAGGAGCCGGCTGAGCAGGCGGCCGAGCAGCCGGTGGCTGCGGGTCCCGCGGACCCAGCCGTGGTGCGCGCGACCCTGGCCGGCGCCACGGTCATCGCCCGCCGTGACAGGCAGGCCGAGCGGAAGGCCCGTCGCGCCGCGACCCGGCGCCGGCTGCTGCTCATCGGCGCGGTCGTCGTCGCCCTCCTGCTGATCGTCGGAGTGGCCGCCGTCGTGATCTCCGGCAGGGGTGAGGACGCGCCGCCGCCGACGGCAGCGAAAACGCCGCAGCAGTCGACGCTGCTCGTGCAGGTTGCCGGGCAGGACAGCACCGCCGTCGTGAACGCACTCGTCGGGGTCACCAAGTCCACCGGAGACAGTGCCGCCCTGCTGATCCCCGCCGGACTGCTCGTCGACGACGCCAGCTCCGGGAACATGCCGTTCGGCGAGACCCTGACGTTGCCCGCCAAGACGGCCTCCCGGGACGCGCTGACCGACCTGCTCGGCGTGCGCGTGAACAGCTCCTGGGTGTTGACGCAGGCGGGCCTGGCGGCCCTGGTCAACAAGGTCGGTGGTGTCCAAGCCACCGTCGACGTCGACGTCCTCGGCAAGAACGCCAAGGGCGAGGAAGCCGTCGTGGTGCGCGCCGGCAGTCAGCGGCTCACCGGGTCGCAGGCGGCGGCCTACGCGAGCTATCTCGCCGACGGGGAGCCCGAGACGGTGCGCCTCGCCCGGTTCAACGACGTGTTCGACGGAGTGCTGCGCGCTCTGCCCGCCACCGAGCCCGCCATCGCCGCAACGATCACCGGGCTGTCGACCGGCTCGAGATCGTCGCTGACTCCCGCGCAGCTCGCCAGCCTGCTCGTCGTGCTCCGGACGGCCGCGACCAAGGAACTGCTCCACTACGACGTGCTGCCGGTCAACGACATCGACACCGGAGACAGCGTGGACACCTACGGCCTCGACTCGGCCAAGACGGGCGCTCTCCTGCAGTCGCTGTTCGCGGGGTCGTTGCAGAAGGACCGCACGGGCGACACCGTCCGGGTCCTCGTCGAGAACGGCATCGGCACACCTGACCTGGTGACGGCGGCTCGGGTCAAGCTGGTCAAGGACGGCTTCCAGTTCATCACCGGCGGGAACGCCTCCGACCTCAGCTCGACGGCGCCGAGCGTGGTCCTGATCGAGGACGGGTCGGCCGAAGGCCCAGGCTCGCGGCGCCCGGGTCGCGAAGTCGCTCGGCCTGCCGACGAGCTCGATCCAGATCAATCCGCGAGGTCAGACGGTCGCCGACGTCATCGTGATTTTGGGCGCTGATTTCAAGCCGTGAGAGGCTAGGGGTCCTGCACGCCGGGCTACTGCCCGGCGACTGCCCGTATTTCCGGTCGAGGAGTTACCCCCGCGTGTCCATCACCCCCCGAGCCCGTGAGCTCACCGTTGCCGCCGCCGAGGCGGCCGCCGACAAGCTCGCCGAGGACATCGTCGCGTTCGACGTGAGCGAGCAGCTCGTCATCACCGACGCCTTCCTGATCTGCTCGGCGCCCAACGACCGCCAGGTCAAGTCCATCGTCGACGCCGTCGAGGAGCGGCTGCGCGGGATGGGTGCCAAGCCGGCCCGCCGCGAAGGCGAGCGTGAGGGCCGCTGGGTGCTGCTCGACTACGTCGACATCATCGTGCACGTGCAGCACGCCGAGGAGCGGCTGTTCTACTCCCTCGAGCGGATCTGGAAGGACTGCCCGACCGTCGAGCTGCCCGACGAGGTGCGCCGTGGCCGGTCGATCCACGACGCCGGCTCCAGGCGCGACAGTGCAGACGGCTCCAGGCGTGGCAATGCAGACGTCGCGGGATCGAGCGTGCGCGGAGCGGCGTCCTGACCACGCCAGCCCGCGACGCCGTACCCCGCTTGCTTGCCCGCCTCGTTCTGTGGCGGCACGGGCAGACGGCCTGGAACGCCGAGCAGCGCTTCCAGGGCCACACCGACATCGGCCTCGACGACGTGGGACGAGAGCAGGCGGAGCGGGCGGCGCGCATCCTGGCCGCCGTCGCGCCGTCGGTCATCGTGTCCTCCGACCTCTCTCGCGCCGTCGAGACGGCGGCGGCACTCAGCACCGTGACGGGCGTCGAGGTGCGCACCGACGAACGGCTGCGTGAGACGTACGGCGGCGCGTGGCAAGGCAGGACGATCGAGCAGATCCGCGCGACCGACGCCGAGGCGTACGACCTCTGGCGGGCCGACACGGCCATCGACGTGCGGGCCGGAGGGGGAGAGACGCGCTCGCAGCTTGCCGAACGCGCTGTCCCGGCCATCATGGACGCGCTGGCCCTCGCACCGGCAGGCGCCACGGTGGTCGTGGTCACCCATGGTGGCACCGTGCGCGCCGCTCTCGGCACCCTGCTGCGGCTGCCGATGCAGAACTGGTCGGCGATCGCCGGCCTGGCCAACTGCTGCTGGTCGGTGCTGGAGGAGCACCAGGGTGACCCCTCGCGACCGGGCTGGCGGCTGCTCGAGCACAACGCGGGCACGCTGCCGCAGATGGTGCTGGGCGATGAGCCGTGAGTCCGGCGGGCGGGTTCGTGCCATGACGGCGTGGTAGATAGACTGACGCGTCCCGCTCCGGCGGGTGCATTGATCTGGGGCTGTGGCGCAGCTGGTAGCGCACCTGTCTGGCAGACAGGGGGTCAGGGGTTCGAGTCCCCTCAGCTCCACCCAACGCGGGCTCAGCGCACCGACTTCCGCTCGTAGATCGCCATCGACCAGGCGTACCCGGCGACCGTGATCACGACGCACCACCCGATCGCGAGCACCGGGTTCCAGCCGAGCGGCGGTGCCGAGCAGCAGCCCGCGGAGGGTCTCGACGAACGGCGTGAACGGCTGGTACTGCGCGAACCACTGCAGCCACACCGGCATCGACTCGGTCGGCACGAAGCCGCTGCCGAGGAAGGGCAGCAAGATGAGCAGCAGTCGGCAGGTTGCTCGCCGTCTCGACCGACTTCGACTGCATCCCCATCGCGACCGCCGAGCCAGCTGATCGCGAACGCGATGAGCACGATCATGCCGACGGCGGCGACCCACTGGATGGGTCCCGTGGTCGAGCGGAACCCGATCAGCAGGCCGACGCCGAGCACGACGACGACGCCGATGATCGCCTGGATGGTGTTGCCGAGCACGTGCCCGGCGAGCACCGCCGCCCGGGAGATCGCCATCGTGCGGAACCGCGCGGTGATGCCCTCGGTCATGTCCATCGCGACGGTCGTCGCGGCGCCGCCGGCGGTGCCGGCGATCGTCATCGCCAGGATGCCCGGCATGACGTACGCGACGTACGCTTCCCGCCCGCCGGCCGGGTCCACGCCGGGCAGGCCGGCCCCGAGCGTGCCGCCGAAGACGAACACGAACAGCAGCAGGAACACGACGGGCGCCCCGATGACGAACATCGTCAGGCCCGGGTAGCGCACGATGTGCAGCAGGTTGCGGCGCAGCATCGTGATCGCGTCGGCGACGACGTGCGACTGCCGACGGTGCACGCTGGGCCGTCGGGCGCTGGGCGGTGATGGTGGTCATGACTCGGTTCCCTTCGTGTCGACCCGGCCGGTGAGCGCGAAGAACACGTCATCGAGATCCGGGGTGTGGATGCTGAGGTCGTCGACCTCGAGGTCGGCCGCGTCGAGGCGGTCCAGCACGGTGCGCAGCGCGCCGACCCCGCCGTCGCTCGGCACGGTGAGCGCGAGCGCCGGTGTCGTCGCGAGCGGACTCGGTCGAGCAGGTGGGAGGCGGCGTCGAGCGTCGCGGCATCCGCGAACCGGAGCCGGATGTGCCCGCCGGGCACGAGGCGCTTGAGCTCGTCCGGCGTCCCGTCGGCGACGATGCGGCCGCCGTCGAGCACCGCGATGCGGTCCGCGAGCTCGTCCGCCTCGTCGAGGTACTGCGTGGTGAGCAGCACGGTCGTGCCGTCCGCGACGAGGCCGCGCACGATGTCCCACATGGTGTGGCGGCTGCGCGGGTCCAGGCCGGTGGTGGGCTCGTCGAGGAAGATCACGCTCGGGGTCGCGACGAGGGTCATCGCGAGGTCGAGGCGGCGCTGCATCCCGCCGGAGTAGGTGGCGAGCGGCTTGCGGGCGGCCTCGACGAGGTCGAACTGCTCGAGCAGCTCGGCCACCCGCGTCTTCGAGCGCTTCGCGCCGAGGTGGCGCAGCCGGGCCATCAGCAGGAGGTTCTCCTCGCCGGTCAGCAAGCCGTCGACCGCCGAGAACTGGCCGGTCAGGCCGATCACCGCGCGCACGCCGTCCGGGTCGCGCACGACGTCGCATCCGTTCACGAATGCCGCGCCGCCGTCGGGCCGCACGAGCGTGGACAGGATGTGCACGGTCGTCGTCTTGCCGGCGCCGTTCGGGCCGAGCAGCGCGGTGACGGTGCCCGCGCTGCACGGTGAGGTCGACGTCGTCGAGCACGATCTTGTCGCCGTAGGACTTCCGCAGCCCGTGGACGTCGATCGCTGTGGTGGTCATGTGTGTCGTTCCCTTCTGCTTGGTTGCCCGAGCTCATCGGGCGCGCTGGATGGTGATGTCGCCGCCCTGGGTGCGCGCACGCACCGCGACGGTCTGCTCGGACGCGTCGGGAGCGCGGTCGCCGGCGAGCTGGTTGCGCACGTGCCCGTTCTTCGAGGACAGGTCGAGCCAGGCGGGGACGCCGGGCCGCACGCCGATGGTGACCTGGCCGAAGCCGCTCTCGACCTGGATGGAACCGCTCGAGACCTCGCGCAGCGGATGCTGCCGTAGGCGGTCTTCGCCGCGACGGAGGCGAGCGCCTTCGTGATCTCGAGGTCGCCGTAGGAGAGCTTCGCGTCGAGGTCGCCGCCGGACTCCTCGACCAGGATGGTGCCGTGCGACGCCTTGAGGATCGCGTCGCCGGTGACCGTGCCGACCCGGATCTGCCCGTGGTCGGCGGTGATCTCGACCGCGCCCTCGGCGGTGCCCAGGGTCGCGTTGCCGTGCGAGGCGCGCAGCCACAGGTCGCCGGTGGTGTCGACGTCCACGGGACCCATCGAGCTCTTGATGCGGGTGGCGCCGAGGCGTCCGACGGTGCGCACGCCGCCGACCGCGACCTCGGCGGTGAACCGCGACCCGGTCGGCAGCTCGACCTTCACGTCGACCGACTCGCTCGGGCCGATCCAGCTGATGCGGGGCCGCGGGCCCACGATGGTGACCCGCTGGCCGTCGAAGTCGACCTTGGTCTCTTCCGCGCCTCGGCGGTCGACCGCCTTCGCCGGGTTGGTCGGCGACACGGTCACGACCGTGTCGGCGCGGTCACCGGCGAAGACCTCGATCGCGCCGACCTGCAGGTTGATGGCGAGGTCGATCGGGGTGGGGGTGTTGTAGGTGGGCATGCTGACGCTTCCTTCCTGTGCTCGCGTTGGGCGTGTTCGTCCGACCCCGCGGGTTCCGCGTGGCTGGTGGATGTGGAGGGCTGTCGGCGGGCTAGCGCGCCCAGCCCGCGAAGTTGTCGCCGGTGCGCAGCGTGCGCTGCGCGGATCGTCGTTGCTTGGGTTGGAGCGCGGCCGCGATCGCACGGACCAGCCAGGTGTTGACGGACAGGCCGTCAGCAGCCGCCGCCTCGTCCACCCGCGCCTTGAGGGCGTCCGGCAGGCGGAGCGTCGTGCGCGAGGTGCTCGCGTCGTCGAGGTCGACGGTCGCGGCGGGCCGCTCGTCGGCGTCCGGCTCGGTGTTCGGCTGGGTGACGACGAACTCGATCTCGCGTCCGCGCAGCCGCAGGTCGACCGAGCCGGGCGCGAGGTCGCGGGTGATCTCGCCGACCGCAGCCGACAGGGCGTCGAGCAGCACGAGCCGCGTCGCGGCATCCAGTCCGGCGGCGAGTCGCTCGGCGACCGCGCGCGTGTCCTCCGAGCCGTTCGCCGCGGCATCCACCAACTGGCGCTGCAGGTCGCTGACGTACTGTCCGAGTTCCATGTCACCATGATGACACCATAGTGGTGTCATGTCAAGTCATCGTGGTGTCAAAGCGGTGCATGACCGCAGCCGACCCGGCGCCGGGTCGGATCAGTGCAGGTGAACGAGCAGGACCTTGAGCAGGATCATCAGGCTCCCCAGCGCGCCCGCGGCAACGGTCATGCCCAGTTGCCCGCGGCGGCTCAAGCCGGCGGCCTGGGCGGCCTTCCAGCCGTAGAACATGAGCAGTCCCACGGTCACGGAGAGCGCGATGAAGGCAGCCGTCGTCGTCGACGCATGGGCGAGCCGGGCCACGAGCAAGGTGGCTAGCGGGATGTAGGAGGCGCTCACCATCGGCCACTTGGCCACGAGGTCGGCACGGGTGTGCCTCCACGTGGGCAGATGACCCTTGCTGGCGTGCTCGCCGAGCTCGGCGTATTCCTCAGCCAACCAGTAGACGAGCAAGGTGACGAACACGGCAATGGCCAGCCCAGCGGTGCGCGTGAACGCGCCTGCGCTGGCGAGCACCGAGGCGGTCACGATCATCCCGTAGATGCCCGCCGCACGTCGGACCTCCCGGGGGGGATAGCCGGCACTCATGCCCGTCACAGTCCGGCTTGAGCCTCGGCCCGACCGGAACGGACCGCATCGCTCAGCTCGCCGTGGTCGCGTTCGTTCTGGTCTGCGTAGGTCTCTGCGAAGTCGGCGATCGCGTTGTCGAACTTGTCGGACCTGCCCAGGTAGGCGGCCAGGGCGACGCGGTCTCCGGAGCGGGCGTGCGCCCTGGCCAAGGTCCAGCCGCACAGGCCCGCGTAGATGGCTATGCCCGACGGGGGGAACCGCTCGATCGGCATGGAGAACTTCCAGTCGCGCAGCTGACGTATGTAGTAGTCGCGGTCAACCCCGTCCTGACCGCGGGTCCGCTGCCAGCCAAGGAATATGTCGCTGCTGGCCTGCATGAGGTGCTGGCCCGCCACGACGCGCTGACCCTGGTTCGTGTACTTGCTCCGCCCCGCGAAACCGGCAAGCACCGAGCGCTGCGCCTCCTTCGCCTGGAGGAACAACGGCTCGATGCCGTCTCCGGCGACCATGAGCAGGATCCACGCGCGCGTCCCGACACTGCCAACCCCGACGACCTTGCGGGCCGCCTGGACGAGGGTGAACTGCTCCAGGAGATGTCGCCGGTCGGACTGCAGTGTGCGGCGGTACTTCGCGGACATGCTGTTGAGCCAGTCGTAGATCTCCTGTGACTTCCGGTCGCTGAACACCTCCTCCACCGGGACGATCAAGGGGGGGTCGCTGATGATCCGGCGCTCCCCACCGACGACCGCTGTGAGCTTGCTCAACGCCTGTGTACTGTCCCGCGTCCGCGCCTTGGCGAGCGCTGCCTCGGTGGTCTTGACACCGCTCGGTTTCAGCTGGGACTTGAACTGCTGCAACGTTTCTTCGATGTCGAGGTGGGTGTACCAGACAGTCATCAGCGGCTGCTCGGCGAACGTACGCATGGCGGTGCGGTACCTCGAGACGGCGCTGAGAACGCTCTTCCGGTTCTGCTTTCTGGTGAACCCGTTGTCCCTGCCCGCCACGACGAGACTTGCCGCAAGCCGCTTGACGTCCCACTCGAACGACCCCGGCAGTGTCTCGTCGAAGTCGTTGAGATCGAACACCAGCGTGCGCTCCGGTGAGCCGAACGCACCGAAGTTGCTCAGGTGCGCGTCGCCGCAGAGCTGCACGCGCAGTCCCGATGTCGGGGTCGTCGCCAGGTCCGCCGCCATCGGTAGCGCAGCGCCACGGTAGTAGGTGAACGGCGAGACCAGCATCCGCCCGTGCCGCACCGGGACCAGCTCCGGGACCCGCGACTCGGCCTGGCTCAGCAGCAATCCGACTGGGTCCCGGGAAGCGCTCGGCGCGAACTGCGCATGCGCCTCCAGCGGCGTGTGCGCCCGCGCTGCCTTGCCGGCGGCTGCGCGCTGCGCCCGTGAGGGCCGGGCGACGGTGCGATCCGCCGGCGCACCCGGATCCGCCTCGATCTCGGTTCGGGGCGCAGGGACGGTTCTTTCGGCGATCTTGACCATGGTGGAACGCTCGCATTGTGCGGCACAGGTGGCTTCACCCACGAAGGGTGAGACACGCTCCGACAAGGTGTCCAGGCGCAGGCCTGGAGCGCAGCGCCGTGGCCTGGCTCAGTCGCCCGTCACGTAGGGGATGGTCTGCGGCCCCTCGGGCAGGACGCACACGCGTGAGTCGGCACCCGCGGCCGACAATGCCTCAACGACGGCGTCCGCGACATCGGGGACTGCCTCGAGGTGGGCGGCGGCCAGATCTGCTGCGGTCAGACCGTCCGAGTAGACCCGCACGCGCGCCTTGGACTGGACCCGCGTCTGCACCTGCACCTGCCACTGGTCGGGCACCGACAGGGACGGATCGGCGAACAGCGCCACCAGTCCCTCGATCGTGGACGCGCGGCCGAGCATGTCGGCATACGACCCATGATCCGGAAGGCCGTCGCTGCACTCGGCGGCGAGCACGATCGTGCCGCCGTCACGGACCACACGCTCGGCGGCCGTCATCCCCTTCACCGCTTGATAGAGGTTCTGGTCGAGCGGGAAACCGGAGTTCGTGGTGAGGACGACGTCGTACGGCTCGGCGACCTCGTGCATCGCCACCTTCCTCGCGACGTCGCGGGCCCGCTCGTGCATCGTGAACAGCTCGCCGGCGAAGACGTGGGTCACCTGCTGGGCACCGTCGAGCAGTACGTCGCACGCCAGCACCGGTGGAGCGAGGGCGGCTGCTGCGCGGATGCTGTCGTGGACCGGGTTTCCGACGCAGCGGCCCCAGGTGGCGGCGGGGTCGCCGATCCGCCGGCCGTTGTGCAGGTGCATCACCGTCTCGAGCCCCGCCAGCCCCGGCGTCACCATCTTGGGGCCGCCGGAGAAGCCCGCGAAGAAGTGCGGCTCGACGAACCCCGTGGTGATGCGGACGTCGGCCTCCACCCACTCGGTGTTGATCCAGACCGGCACGCCGTCCTCCGACCTGCCGAGGTAGGTCAACGTCGAGTCGTCGCGCGCGTCGTGGTTGACGACCCGGCAGTGCTCGACCACGTCATTGCCGAGCATCGCCCGCAGCTCGGCGTCGGTGTTCCCGCGGTGCGTGCCGGTGGCGACGAGGACTGTGACGTCCTCCGGTGCGAGGATGCCGTCGAGCTGCTCGAGCAGGGCCCGGAGCATCAGCTCGCGTGGCTGGGCGCGGGTGCCGTCGCAGACCGAGACGGCCAGCCGCCGGCCGGGGCGGACGAGGTCGCGCAATGGCGCGCACCCGACTGGTGCCCGCAGGGCGTCGCGCAACGCCTCCAGCGGGTCGGCCAACGCCGCGGGATAGTGCGGCACGACGACGTCAGTACGCGCGTCCGGCAGCTCTACGTCGAGACCATCGCGACCATAGGCAAGGTGGACCTGCATCAGACGGCGCTCAGTCCGCCATCCATGACCATCGCGGCGCCGTTCATGAACCGACCGCGGTCGTGCACCAGGAAGGCGACGCCCTCGGCGACCTCTTCCGGGCTGCCCATCCGGCCGTCCAGCTGACGCGCTGACATGGCCGCCCGAGCCGCCTCGGGGTCGGGAGCGTTGGCGAGGATCTTTCCGATCCACTCGGTCTCTACGGTGCCCGGGCAGATGGCGTTGCACCTGATGCCCTGGGCGGCGTAGTCCGCCGCGATCGAGCGGGTCAGCCCCAGGACGGCAGACTTGCTCGCGGTGTAGGCAGCGCGCTCCCGCACCGCCACGACACCAGCAACCGAGGCGATGTTGACGATGATGCCCTCGCCGCGCGCCAGCATCCCTGGAAGCACCGCCTTGCAGGCGTGGAAGATCGCGGAGACGTTCACCGCGAAGATGCGGTCCCAGTCCTCGGTCGACGTGGTCAGCAGCGGTGCCGCGACGCCGATGCCGGCGACGTTGCAGAGCACTGCCACCGGTCCGAGCCCGGCCTCGACGTCAGCGGTGATGTGTTCGAAGGCGCCGGGCGGAACGATGTCGGCAGGGAACGCCTGCGGCCGTCCCGCCGGTCGCGACGATCTGTTCGACGGTCGCCGCGAGCCCGCTCGGATCGATGTCCACCCCGGCGATCGCGTGGCCATCGGCGGCGAGGCGGTACGAGATGCTGCGACCGATCCCCGAGCCGGCCCCCGTCACGACGACAACCTTGCTCATCGGGCGAACCTCCGTGTCTGCAGATCGTTGCGCGCGAAAGGATGGAGTCTATGGACAAGCTGCGTGACGGCCTTCCGCTCGGCCTCGGTTGCGCGGCGCTGGGCAACCTCTATCGCGAGGTCACTGACGATCAGGCGCGCGAGACGTTCCAGGCAGCGTGGGATGCAGGCGTCCGGCTCTACGACGTGGCACCGCACTACGGACTCGGTGTCGCCGAACAGCGACTCGGCGACCTCCTGGCCACGGTGGCCCGTGAGGACGTACTGGTCTCCACCAAGGTCGGGCGGTTGCTCGAACGCGATGCCAGCGGCAAGAACGCCCCCGATACGCAAGGTTTTGCCGTGTCGACAGACCTGCGCAGGGTCATCGACTTCAGCGGGGACGGCGTGTTGCGCAGTATCGACGACAGCCTGACCCGACTCGACCTCGAACGCCTCGACATCGTGCTGCTGCACGACCCGGACAACCACATCGAGCAAGCGATGGAGGCTGCTTACCCGGCACTCGAACGTCTCCGGACCGAGAAACTGGTGCGGGCCATCGGGGTGGGCACCAACAGGGCCGACGTGGCGGAGCGATTCGTCCGCGACACCGACATCGATGTCGTGCTGATTGCCGGTCGCTGGACGTTGCTCGACCAGTCGGCGGGTAAGTCGCTGCTGCCGCTCTGCCTCGCGCGCGGCGTCGATGTGCTGGTCGGCGGCGTGCTCAACTCGGGCATCCTCGGCGAGGAGCAGCCGGACGCGTCGTCGCGCTACAACTACCGGCCGGTGCAGCCGGAGATCCTTGGCCGCGCGCAGGCGCTGGCCGGGGCCTGTGCAGGATTGGGTCTCTCACTCCCACTGGCCGCAACGGCGTTCGCGGCTCGGCATCCCGCTGTGACGGCGGTTCTGGTGGGCGCGCGCAGTGCGAGCGAGGTGCAGGCCGCTGTCGACGCGGTGCGCAGTGACCTCGATCAGGCAACGCTCGACGAGCTGGCCGCCATCGGCTGCGGCGACATCGGGGCGTCCACATAGGAGGGGCAGCTGCGGACTGCACCGATGGATGCCGCGATCACCAGGGCAATGGCGAGGCACTCGGTGAGGTTCAGGGCCTGGTGCAGGACGAGGTAACCAGCGAGCGCGGCGATCGCGGGCGCGAGGCTGGTGAGGATCGCGAACGTCGCCGCCGGAAGCTTGCGCAGCGACAAGAGCTCCAAGGAGAACGGAAGCGCTGCGGACAGAACGGCGACCACGGCGCCCAGGCTCAGCGTCGTCGGCGCGAGCAGTGCCGTGTCCCGCAGTCAGTGCGCCGAACGGCAGGATGACCACGGCGCCGACCGTGAGAGCCAGGGCCAGTCCGTCCATCTGCGGGAACCGCCGCCCGGTCCTGGCCGAGAGCAGGATGTAGCCGGCCCACAGTCCGGCCGCGCCGAGCGCGAACACGACCCCCGCGACGTTCAGTCCGCTGAACCCGCCACGTCCGAGCAGGATCACGCCGACCAGCGCAAGCGCCGCCCACAGCCAGCTCGCCGCGCGCCGGCCCGCGAACACGGCCAGGGCCAGCGGCCCCAAGACCTCCAGCGTGACGGCAGCACCCAGCGGGATCCGATCGATGGCCTCGTAGAACAGCAGGTTCATCCCGGCCAGGGCGGTCCCGAAGGTGAGGACGACGGCCCAGTCCGTACGCCCATAGCCGCGCAGCGTCGGGCGGCACACCGCGAGCAGCAGCACGGCCGCCAGCCCCAGCCGCAGCGTCACGACGCCTGCGGGGCCGACCCGGGGGAACAACAGCGCGGCAACGGCGGCCCCGAACTGCACGGAGAACCCACTGCCCACCACGAGGAGTACGGCGCCGCGCGCCTTTCCGCGGTCACCGGCGACCGCAGCGCCACGACGCGGCGTATTGCTGCCTTGGGGCGCGTGCTGGACGGTGGTCACGCTTCCGACGGTAGGTATCCGCCACGCGTCCTGTGAAATGCCCGATTGCCTGCGGTTATGCTTCCCAGACATGACGGTGGAGCTGCGGCACCTGCGCGCCTTCCTGGCGATCGCCGAGAAAGGCAACATCACGCGGGCCGCTGCCACGCTGCACCTCACCCAGCCCGTGCTGTCGCGGACATTGCGCCAGCTCGAGGTGCACCTGGGCGTCCAGCTCGTGGATCGCTCGACCCATCACCTGCGCCTCACGCCGGCCGGGCGCGACTTCCAGGTCCGGGCTGCCGCCGCACTGGCCGCCGTCGACGGTGTCCTCGACCCGTCTCATCTGGGCAGCTGGCCGCTGCGGCTCGGGCATGCCTGGTCGGCCTTCGGCGAGAACACCGCCGCCCTGCTGCGCCTCTGGCAGCAGACCCACCCCGCCGTCGCGCTGGAGCTGTTGCGCATCGACGACCGGACCGCCGGCCTGACCCGTGGCCGGGTCGACGTCGCCGTGCTGCGCGGCCCTGTCACCAGCCGCGGCATCGTGACCCAGCTGCTGCAGACCGAACCCCGCATTGCCGCTGTGCCCACCGACAGCCCGCTGGCCACCCGGCCACATCTGGCGCTGGCCGACCTGGCCGACCAGACGGTCGCGATCAGCAGCATCTCCGGGACCACGTCGCTCGACCTGTGGCCGGTCTCGAACCGGCCCACCCTGACGCTGCCCGTGGCCAACGTCGATGACTGGCTGGCCGCGATCGCCGCCGGGCGAGCCGTCGGTGTCAGCGCCCTGTCCACCGCGGGGATGCACCCCTACCCGGGCGTCGCCTACGTGCCCCTCACGGATGCACCCGACCTGCCGGTCGTGCTCGCCTGGACCGATCCGCCGACCCATCCTGCGATCGCCGATCTCGTCGCCCTGGCCCGGGAGGTCGTCGACGCCCATCCCACCCCGCGGTGATCATGAAGGATCCGACCGCCTAGACGCGAATCGATGATCCTGCCTTCGCGGTCAAGGCGACGCCAGCCAGCGACCGGATCCTTCATGATCATGGAATTCAGGAGGAGGCAGGTGCAGGTGCTGCTACCTCGGTGACGCTGCCGCGGCCAGCTGCCTGGCCTCGGTCTCCTGCAGATCGACCACCGACGGATCGACCTCGACCCGGCGGGGCATCAGCAGCAGCGCGACCATGGCCACGACGCTGCACCCGAGGATGTACCAGCTGATGCCGATGCTCGAGTTCGTCTCCTCGAGGATCTTCGCGGCGATCAGCGGGGCTGGACCACCGGCGATGACCGAGGCCATCTGGTAGCCGATGCCGGCGCCGGAGTAACGGACGTTCGTGCCGAAGTTCTCCGAGATCAGCGCGGCCTGCGGTCCGTACTGCATCGCGTGGAACACCAGCGACAGGACGATCGCGAGCAGGACCAGGCCGTTGCGCTGCGAGTTGAGCAGCCCGTAGTAGGGGAACGCGAACAGTCCCATGCAGACGATGCCGATGCCGTACATCGTGCGCCTGCCGATGATGTCGGACAGGAAGCCGAACAGCGGAACGCAGACGAGCCCGATGGCCGCGGCTATCAGCACGTTGTTGAGCAGGTCGCCCTTCTCGAACTTGAGCTTCTCGGTGCCGTAGGTGAGTACGAAGGTGATGAAGATGTAGAACGGCGCCTGTTCCGAGAGCCGGACGAAAGCTGAGGTCAGCACCTCACGCGGCTGCTGGGTGATCACCTGGAGGAGCGGCTGCTTGACGACCTTCTCCTCCTGGCGGACGGCGGTGAACTCGGGGCTCTCCAGGACGCGCAGTCGCACGTACAGGCCGATGCCGATCAGCACCGCGCTGAACAGGAACGGGATGCGCCAGCCCCAGGTGTCGAAGCTGGTGCCCGTGATGCTGGTCGTCAGCTTGACCGCGCCCGTCGACAGGACCAGGCCGAGAGGGACACCCATCTGCGGCCAGCTGGCCATCAGGCCGCGCCGCTTGCGCGAGCCCCATTCCATCGACAGCAGGACGGAGCCGCCCCACTCGCCGCCGACGCCGATGCCTTGTGCGACACGCAGCAGGGTCAGCAGGATGGGGGCGGCGATGCCGATCGTGGCGTAGGTCGGCAGCAGGCCGATCAGCAAGGTCGCGATGCCCATCAGAAGCAGGGTGGCGACGAGCGTGAACTTGCGTCCGATGCGGTCGCCGAAGTGGCCGAAGACGGCCGCGCCGATGGGCCGGGCCGCGAAGCCGACGAACTGCACCCCGAACGAGAGCAGGATGCCGGTGAACGGTGACTGGTTCGGGAAGAACAGCGCCGGGAAGATCAGCGCGGCCGCGGTGCCGTAGAGGAAGAAGTCGTACCACTCGATGGTGGTGCCGACGGTGCTGGCGAACACCGCGCGCCGTCGGTGGCCCTTCTCGACGGCGGTCAGCGATACGGGAAGTGCTGTGCTCATTGCGCCCTCCAGGCGGGTTGCCGGGGCATGACAAGACGGTCCTCGTTCACTTACCCGGCGCTTATCCGGGCAAACAGGAGTATTTGCCTCCATTTCCCACCGGATCCGTGCGGGCACGCCGTGTCGGGTAGTCCCTTCGACGCGCGGCACCCACCGATCGGGCTCGTCCGTCCGGGTTGCGTCCCAAGGCGCGGGTAAAGGTCGACTTCTCGCTGCCCGATATGGGAGTTGCACCGCTCTGGTGCCCTGGGAGGGAGACCGGTGTGATCAGCACTGCCGTGCTCTCGCGATGGCAGACGTGGAGCAAGCACAGCGCGGTCTGGACTCGTGTCCTCTACGCGCTCGTGTTCGTTGTCTACGCCGCCTTCGTGATCTCCACCTTGCCCGGTGTCCGACCGCACGCCGGCTACAACGTGTTCCTCGACGGCTTCCTCAACAACATCGCCTACGAGCTGAGTGCCGTTGTCTGCTTCGTCCGGGCTCGCAACGCGCGCTCGTACCGCCGTAGCTGGAACCTGCTCGCCGCCGGCCTGGCGCTGTACGGCGCGGGCAACATCTTCTGGACCATCTTCATCCGGCCGCAGAACCCCGAACCCTTCCCGTCGGTCGGCGACGCGCTCTGGCTGTCGTTCTACCCGTGCGTCTTCATCGCGCTGCTGCTCATCGTTCGTGAGATTGCCGAGGACGTTCCCCTGAGCCTGTGGCTCGACGGTGTGGTCGGTGGGCTGGCCGTGGCAGGCGTCGCCGCCGCGTTCTTCGGGCCGATTCTCGCGATCACCGGCGGCAGCAAGGCTGCCGTCGTCACGACGCTGGCCTATCCGCTGCTGGACGTGTTGCTGCTGCTCGTCGTCACCGCCGTGGTGGCGCTGTTCAACTGGCATCCTCCTGTCAGCCTGTGGCTGCTGCTCGGCGGTCTCGTCCTGTTCGCTGTGGCCGACGCCGTCTACCTGTTCTCCGCAACCAACGGCACCTACCGGCCGGGCGGCCTTGGCGACGCCGTCTGGGTGGCGGCCACACTCGTGATCGGCTTCGCGCCGACCCGTTCGAAGCAGGCTTCCGGGATCCCGCTGCCCGAGTGGGTGCGGCTGGGCTTCCCGATCGGGGCGACGCTGTGTGCGCTCGCCGTCCTCGTTTACGACCACGTGCACAAGCGGAACCTGCTGGCCGTGGTGCTCTGCGCCGGCACCGTCGTCATCGCGCTGGGCAGACTGATCGTCACCTTCCGCGAGGCGAGCTCGCTGGCCGACAGCCATCAGCTGGCCCGGACGGACGAGCTGACCGGTCTGGGGAACAGGCGCTCCTTCTACGACACCGCGCAGCAGCAGCTCGCGATCTCGAACTCCCGCGGGGCGTTGCTGCTGCTCGACCTCGACCGGTTCAAGGAGGTCAACGACAGTCTCGGGCACCACGCCGGAGACGATCTCCTGCGACTCGTGGCCGCGCGGCTGCGCAAGAACCTGCACGGGACCAGTGAGGTGCTTTCCCGGCTGGGTGGCGACGAGTTCGCGATCCTGCTGGTCGGTGCGAGCAGCGAGGACGCGGAGCGGCTGGCCAGCGGCATCCGCTCGGTGCTCGAGCCACCGTTCACGGTGGATGGAGTCACCGTGCGGGTCAACGCCAGCATCGGGATCTCGCTGTTCCCGGAGCAGGGCGTCGAGGTCTCGGCCCTGTTGCGCCGCGCCGACATCGCGATGTACCAGGCGAAGGCGAGCCGCTCCGGCTACTACATCTACACGCCGAGCAGCGACTCGCTGCACGGCCAGCACCGCATGCGCAACCTCGAGGAGCTACGCACCGCGATCTTCAGCCGGTCCCTCGTCGTGCACTACCAGCCGAAGGTCGACGTCCGCACTCTCGAGGTGACCGGTGTCGAGGCGCTGGTGCGCTGGCAGCACCCGACCCGTGGCCTCCTGCTTCCCGCCGCGTTCCTGCCCCTGGTGGAGGACTCCGGGCTGATGCGGGACCTGACCGACGCCGTTCTCGAGCAGTCACTCGACCAGGTGCGCATCTGGCGCGACGCCGGCCGGATGCTCAGCGTGGCAGTGAACCTCTCGGCCTCGTCCCTGGTCGACGCCGACCTGGCCCAGCGGGTGTGGGCGACGCTGCGCGAACGCGGGCTCCCGTCCGAGGCGCTCGAGCTCGAGATCACCGAGGACTTCCTGATGGGCGACCGTGAGCGGGCCCGGGCGATCCTCAGCGACCTGCGCCGCCTCGGAATCCGCGTCGCGGTCGACGACTTCGGCACGGGCTACTCGTCACTTGCCTACCTGCGAGAGCTGCCGATCGACGAGCTCAAGCTGGACCGCTCCTTCGTACAGCCGATGGGGGAGGACCCCCGGGCCGCGGCCATCGTGCGGTCCACGATCGAGCTGGCCCACTCCCTCGGCATGACCATGGTCGCCGAGGGCGTCGAGGACGGGGAGACCGCCGGCCAGCTCGCCCTGTCGAGCTGCGACAAGATCCAAGGCTTCTACTTCTCCAAGGCGCTGCCCTCCGCCGAGCTCGAGCGGTGGATGGACGCCCGCGAGCCGTCGTCCTCGTCGCTGTTCGTGACGGCGCCCGCCACGGAGCCCGCCCTGTGACAATCACCACGGCGACCGACGCAGCCGGCACGGAAGAGTGGCCGGGCGGCTCCCCGACGGCCACGCAGCAGCGGACAACGCCTGCGCTCACGACGGTGGAGGCGGCGTACGGGCGGCGCGCAGTAGCCGCCGTTGCGGGAGAGATCGGCGCCCTCGCGATGAGCTGTGACGCACCGCTGACCGCCCGGCCCGCCTGGTCGCTGGCCACCAGCGAGGCGAGCACTCTGCTGCGGCCTTGGGCGGTGCTGGCCCGCGACGAGGCGGGGACGCTCGTCGGAGCCGTCGTGATGCAGGACCAGATCCAGGACCCGCGTGCGGTGCTCACGACTCTCGCGGGCACCGATGGCGGCCACCGTGGCGCGATCCTGACCAACGACGCGACCGTCGCGCTGGCTCTCGGCGACGCTGTCCGCAGCGCCCTGGACGCGCAGCCCAGTCCTGCCACGGTCATCCTCGGGCCGTTGCCCGACGGAAGTGCGGTCGTGCACGCGTTCGCCTCGGGGCTGTCCGGTTCGACCGAGGACGCTGCTGCGCCGATCCCCGTGATCCGTCGCGACGCAGGCACCACCCCTGACGACTTCCTGGCATCGGGCATGCGTCGCTCTCTGCGCAAGGCGGCCAACCGGCTCGAGGCCGACGACCGGACGGTGCGGACGCGGTTCACCACTGATGCCTCGGAGATTGTCGTCCCTGGTGCCGCACCTCGAGCGGGTGCACCGCCAGCGGGATCACATGCACGGCCGGATCAGCGATCTCGACGACGCAGTGCGGCACCGCGCGTGGCGCCACCGGATCCGGAACCTGATCGACGTCGGCCTGCTGGAGCTTGCGGTTCTGGAGATCGACGAGGATCTTGCCGCCTACACGCTTGGCGTCGTGGACGGCGCCGACTATCGCCTGCTCGAGGGCCGCTTCGTCACCCGCTGGGCACGCTATTCGCCGGGTCGCCTCCTGGAGCTGGCGGTGGTCGAACGGGTCCTCGCCGACCCGGATCTGACGACGTTCGACTGGATGACCGCCGTTGCGCCGGAGAGCCTGCTGGGCCGGAACGACACCGACCCGATGGTGCTCGTCCAGCTCGGCTGAGGCAGCCTGCGTGAACGGCAGCAGTCCGCTTGTTCACCTTTGCGCTGCGGCGATCGTGTCGCGGATCCGTTCGACTACCCATTCGGGTCGGTGCATCACCTGGTACCACGTGAAGCGCAACGTCCGCCAGCCGGCCGCGCTGAGCTTCGTGTGCCGGATGCAGTCCCGAGTCATTGCGTCCAGCGTGCCGTGTGTCTCGAAGCCGTCGCACTCGATCACGATGCGAAGGCGCCGATGAGCGAGATCGACTCGCGCGATCCACGCACCCTTGTGTCGGATGTTGACTTGGGGCTCGAAGCCCGTGATCTCAGCCTCGATGAGCAGCGCGCGGCAGCATGACTCGAACGCATTTGCGGCACGGGCGTCGAGCAGGTCGAGACGGCTCCTGGCGCCTGCAGCGCCACGGTTACGGAACAAGGCGACGCGGTTGCGTAACGTCTCCAGGTCGACCTGGCCGGACCTGAGTGCGGAGTCACCGACCGACAGCGCCTCGCGCGGCGACAGATCTCGGAGGCAGTAGGCAACGGTCGCCAGCGGTGTCAACACATCGTCGTCGATGTCTTCCGCCGGCAACTCGAGGTAGTGGAGTTTGACGTTGTCAGGGACATTTCTCCGCTTTGCCTTCGGAGGTATGGCGATGTCGTGCGGTGGGATCGGTCCGCATGGCGGAAGCGCCAGACGCCAGTGTTCGGCGGCGGACCTGTGCGTGCGGACGCCTTGAAGCTGCCGCGCGAGCCGAGTGGCCTGGCCGACATCGGGCAGGTAGTAGGTCCCGCTGCAGGAGATGACTTCCCCGGCTGCGACTGCCCTTTCGAGCGACCGCCGACTGACGTGCCCGTCCAACTGGCCCCAACGGGCGGCTCCCCGATGGGCGCGCAGGGCATCGACGATCTCAAGCTGGGCAGGCATGGATCCGATGCTGGCCGCGCGCCGGTCTAGGCGGTGGTCACGGTCTGGGATCTGTGGACAGTCGTGGGGTGGGGATCGCGGACCGCCGAACGTGGAGGGCTGCCGTACAGGAAATACGGATTCACGTCGGTCTGGGCCGCCTGCCAAGCGTGGATCGGGTGGAAATTGCGCATGAGTCCGTCTTTCCTGCACAAGAGCCGGCGCGAGTCCGCGGGAAGGGGTCCGCCGGGCTAGTGCTTCCCCAGGATCAGGTCGACGACCAGGCCGGTCCAGCCGGTCTGGTGCGACGCGCCGAGTCCCTTGCCGGTGTCCCCGTGGAAGTACTCGTGGAACGGCAACAGGTCGTGCCAGTCGGGGTTGTCCTGGAAGAGGTGCTCGTCGCCGAAGACCGGTCGCCGGCCGTCGTCGTCGAGGAAGAGTCGCACCAACCGCCGCGACAGGTCATCGGCGAGCTCGGTCAACGTCACCTTGGTGCCTGAGCCCGTCGGGTGCTCGATGACCAGGTCGTCGCCGAAGAAGTCCGCATAGCGCCGGATCGCGCCGATCACCAGGAAGTTGACCGGGAACCAGATCGGCCCGCGCCAGTTGGAGTTCCCGCCGAACAGGCCGGTCGTCGACTCGCCCGGCTCGTAGTTCACCGTGTAGGTCGAACCGCCGAGGTCGATGGAGAAGGGCTGGTCACGGTGTCGCCGCGAGAGCGCCCGAAGCCCGTACGGCGACAGGAACTCGTCCTCGGAGAGCATGGTCGTCAGGATGCGTACGAGACGGTTCGCATCGACGACGGCGAGCAGCTGTCCGACGGCCCCTTCGCGTTCGTGCAGCTCCCCGACGACCGCGCGGAACTGCGGCTTGTGCTTGACGAACCACCGCAACCGTGTGGAGAAGTCGTCGAGGCGGGACAGCGTCTGCTCGCCAAGGGTCGTCATCGCGCAGAGTGGCAGCAGCCCGACCATCGAGCGCACGCGCAACGGCATCCGGCTACCGTCGGGAAAGCTCAGCGCGTCGTAGAAGAAACCGTCCTCGTCGTCCCAGAGCCCCTTCTCGCGCATCGCGTCGGCGATGTAGGCGAAGTGCTCCAGGAACTTGGTCGCGAGGTCTTCATAGGACTGGTCCTGTTCGGCGAGTACGAGGGCGACCTCGAGCAGGTTCAGCGAGTACATCGCCATCCACGCCGTGCCGTCGCTCTGCTCCAGGACTCCCGCGACGGGCAGGGCCGCGGACCGGTCGATCGGTCCGATGTTGTCCAGGCCGAGGAAGCCGCCCTCGAAGACGTTGTTGCCGGCGGCGTCCTTGCGGTTGACCCACCACGTGAAGTTGAGCAGCAGCTTGTGGAGGACGCGGCCGAGGAACGCGTGGTCGCGGCTGCCGTCGATCTGGAAGACGCGGAGCGCGGCCCAGGCGTGAACCGGCGGGTTGACGTCGCCGAAGGACCACTCGTACGCAGGAATCTGGCCGTTGGGGTGCATGTACCACTCGCGCAGCATCAACAGCAGCTGGTCCTTCGCGAACTGCGGCGTCGATGTGCGCGATCGCGACGCAGTGGAACGCCAGGTCCCAGGCGGCGTACCACGGGTACTCCCACGGGTCCGGCATCGAGATGACGTCGTCGTTGTTGAGATGTCGCCAGCCCGAGTTGCGCCCGCCGAGGCGGGTCGCAGGGGGAGGAGGGCCGGCCGGGTCGCCGTCCAGCCAGCGCTCGACGTCGTAGTGGAAGAACTGCTTGCCCCACATCATCCCGGCGAACGCTTGACGCAGCACCATCGCCTCGTCGGCACTTGCTCCGGCCGGAGTCAGCGCGGCATAGAACGCGTCGGCCTCCGCGCGCCGGGTCTTCATCACCTCGGCGAAACCGTCGCCCAGCTCGGGCTGCTCGACGACGCCGCGCGTCAGCCGCACCCTGATCTCCTGAGACCCACCGGCGGGCACGACCAGTGAATAGTGCAGAGCCGCCTTGCTCCCCACCTGTTCGGGGTTGACCGTCGGCGCACCCGCGACGATGTGGTCGTTGATGCCGTCCTTGGGAAACGGTGAGCGACCCGCGACGCCGTACAACCGTTCGTTGTTCGTCTCGTTGTCGCAGAACAACAGCTCGTGGTCGCCGTCGCCGGCCAGCGTCATCGCGCCGTCCAGGCGGTGCTCGGTCCGCAGCACTCCGCCGACCGCACGGATGGTCGGCGGCTGCGACGGCGGCGAGCCCGGCTCCTCGAACGCCCAGTTGTTGCGGAACCACAGCGTGGGCAGTACGTCGACGCGCGCCTCGTCCGGCCCGTGGTTGGTGACCGTGATGCGCATCAGCAGGTCGTGCGTGTCGGCCTTCGCATAGTCGACCGACACGGCCCAATAACGGTTGTCGTCGAAGACACCGGTGTCGACGAGCTCGTACTCCGGCTCGTCATGGCCGCGACGGCTGTTCTCGGCGACGAGATCGGCGTAGGGGAACTCGCGCTGCGGGTAGTGATAGCGCCACGACATCCATGAGTGAGTGGGTGTCGAGTCGACGTACCACCAGTAGTCCTTAGCGTCCTCGCCGTGGTTGCCCTCGGGACCGCTCAGGCCGAAGATGCGTTCCTTGATGATGGGATCGGCGCCGTTCCACAGCGCGAGGCCGAGGCACCAGTTCTGGTGCTTGTCGCTGACCGCGGCCAGACCGTCCTCACTCCAGCGGTACGCGCGAGACCGGGCATGGTCGTGCGGCAGGTAGTTCCACGCGTCGCCGAGCGGGCTGTAGTCCTCGCGGACGGTGCCCCAGGCGCGTTCCGAGACGTAAGGGCCCCAAGCCCGCCAGTGCTCGTCCCCGGAGTTCGCGGCCCGCAGCCGCGACTGCTCCGCCCGGGCGGTGTCGATCGTCATGCGCTCCCGTCACCGATCACCCCTCGACGTTACGGCGGGGATGGCGACGATGCCGCCGATGGGGTGAAACGCGGCCGGTGCATCTGAGACGGTGGGATCCATGACCGAGTCACCGAGCCAAGACGCACTCACGACGACCCGCAGGTCGCTCCACCAGGTGGCCGAGCATGTGCTGAGCGCGGCCAGGAAGCGTGCGACGGGTCAGATAGCGCTCGTGGCCGGGGGAGGGCGGCGTGCGGACGCCGCCGTTGCCCGACGGGCGGGTGATCGCACTGATCGACGGGGACATCGCCGTGATCGACGACACGGGTGTACGGCGCGCGCCGCTGACCACACCGTCCGCGGCAGCAGAGTTCGTCGGCACCGAGCCCGGTTTCCCCTGGACCAAGCACCCCCCGGGCACCGAGTCGATGCCGGACGCAGCGCTGGAGGTCGATCTTGATGCAGCCCGCGTGCTGGCCCGCTGGTTCGCCCTCGGTGACGCGGTGCTGCGGCAATTGGCGGCCAGGCTGACGCCTGGCGCCGCACCGACGCCGGCGCCGCAGATCTTTCCCGAGCACTTCGACATCGCGATCACCGTGGCCGAGGTGAACTACGGCGCGTCACCCGGCGACGACGCCATCCCCGCCCCGTACCTCTACGTTGGCCCGTTCGCCGGGCCACCGGCGGGCGGCGAGGAGTTCTGGAACGCCCCCTTCGGGGCCTACGCGACCATCGGCGACGTGGACACGGAGCCGGCCGCACTGGCGTTCTTCCTGAAGGGGAACCAACTGCTCGGCAAGCCGTAAGTCGTTGTCAGCCTCGTACGGGCATTGAGCGGTTCCATCGCCTACCGTGGAGGTGACATGACGAGCGCGCCCAGATGACAGGTCCCGACAACCCCGACAGCCGGCCGGCCACCGGCACGCCAGTGGGTCGACGGGTCTTCCTCGGTCTCGTGGCGCTGGGGGCTGCGGGGGTCGCAGCGGGCGGTCCGCTGTCGCGCGGGTTCAACAGCCTGCACGCGACCGTGGCGGCACACGACCGCACTGGGCTCTCCGGCCTGATCCCCGGCGGCGGCTGGCGCTATTACACGGTCAGCAACGGCTACCCGGCTGTCGACGCTGCGGCCTACCGGCTGTCCGTCAAGGGTCTTGTGAACAAGCCCCTGACGCTGTCGCTGGCCGACATCAAGGCCTTGCCGCGGACGTCGCTCGTGCGTGACTTCCAGTGCGTCACGGGCTGGCGCGTCCCCAACGTGCACTGGTCGGGGGTGCGCCTGTCGGACGTGCTCGCCGCGGCGGAGGTCGATCCCAGTGCCGGCGCGGTGCAGTTCAAGTCGTTCGACGGCGTCTACACGGAGTGCTTGACGATGGCCCAGGCCATGCGTTCCGACGTGCTGGTCGCCGACACGATGGAGAGCGCGCCCGTCACGCGCAACCATGGCGGGCCGGTCCGGATGCTGGTCGCGCCGATGTACGGCTACAAGTCCTGCAAGTGGCTGTCCACGATCCGGGTGGTCCCCAAAGTGATCCCCGGCTACTGGGAGCACTTCGGCTATGACGAGGACGGCTGGGTCGGCCGGTCGAACGGGCGTACCGATGAGCCCACCTGAGACCCTGGCGGACCCGCCCAGGAAACTGGCCCGGTTCAGCCCCGTCGAGCGCTTTGCGCACCGGTCGACCGCGGTGCTCGTGCTGGTGCTCATCGCCACCGGCTTCAGCCTCTTCTACCAACCGCTTGCGCTGATCGTCGGGAGGCGCCCGATCGTCGAGGCGATCCACGTCGTCGCGGGATTCCTGTTGCCGGTGCCGACGTTCATCGCCCTGCTTTCGGCGGAGTTCCGTGCCGACTTGGGTCACCTCAACCGCTTCGCACCTGACGACTGGGAGTGGCTGCGCCGACGCGACCGGCGCCGCGGCTCTCTTTCGGTGCACAAGTTCAACGCGGGTCAGAAGCTCGCTGCCGCCTGTTTCGGTGCGGCAGGGGTCGTGTTGTTCGGCACCGGGCTGTTGCTGCTCTTCCCCGACCAACTGTCGCTGTCGGACGGCGTCAGGCAGGGCGCGACGGTCGTACATGACGCGACCACCCTCGCGCTCGTCGCCCTGCTGGCCGGACATGCCCGGCTGGCGATGCGCCACCCGGAGGCCCGCGCGGCGATGCGCACAGGCGTGATGGACGCGGAGTACGCGCGACGCGAGTACGCGGCGTGGGCCGCGAGCCAAGAGAAGGAGTGACAACCGTGCCCGATCCTGCGTCTCGGGTTCGGGTGGTTGACGAAGGCCCGACCGTCTCGGTCGTGCAGTCAGTGGTGGTCGAAATCGCCCTCGATCACCAAAGCGGTCATGCCCGTTCGGCTCGTCGTCTGGTGACTCTCACCCGGCTCCCACGCAGCGGCCTGGCCGGGGGCGAGCTCGACTGAGGCCTGGCCGACGTCACCGCTGACGCTGGCATCCCCCTCGACGAGCAGCAGAATCTGGCGCTGCACCGTCGGGTGACGCCCGATGCGGCCGCCGGCATCGAGACGCAAGACTCCGACGTGCACCGAGTCGCCGCTGGCGACGGTGCGGGCCGTGAAGCCTTCGCTGCCGATCGCGTCACCGCCTTGCCTGGCAGAGCAAGCGCATCCAGGATTCGCACCGGTGAACGCTAGAGGATGGAAGTCGCCTGGTGGGGCCAGGGCACCTGCCATGGCGCACTTATGGCGGTTCGCCGATGGCAGTCGAGGTGCCAGCACTGCAGAGGACCCGAAGTGGTCATCTCTGAAAGCCAGCCGCCAGTGCTGCCCGGCTGGTCGTGGTGCTCGGCTGGTCGTGGTGCTCGGCTAACCGTGGTGTTCAGTCGGTCGTGACGATGCTGGGCTGGGTCGGTGGTGCTGGGCTGGTCGTGGTGCTCGGCTGGTCGTGGTGTTCAGTCGGTCGTGACGATGCTGAGCCGGGTCGGTGGTTTTTGACCGTGATCGAGGTAGGGGTTGGGTTCGAGGTAGGGGTTGGGTTCGAGGTCGTAGTCGAACCCGAGGGGGCTGCGGGTGAATCGTGTCCCGTCCGCTCTTAGTCCGGTGGCCCAGCCGAGGTGGGTCTTGCCGTTGTGATGAGGGTCGCAGCGCAGCTTGAGCTCGTCCGCGGTCGTCCGCCCACCGTCAGGATCGGCCAGGTTGTAGGGGTTGTCGTGGTCGAGCTGGCAGCCTTCGGCCGGTTTCGTGCAGCCGGGGTGATCACAGGTCAGGTCGCGAGCTCGGACGTAGTCGGCCAGCGCCTGCCCGGGCCGGTAGGTGTTGGGTGACCGGTCGAGCAGGCGTCGGGTGATCGGGTCGGTGATCATCCGCCGCCAGGTTGCGTCGGCGGCAATCCGGCGGGCCAGGCCGGCGGGTATGTCCCCGTAGCCGTCCAGGCGAGCCGGGTTGTTGGCCAGCCCGAGCAGGGTGGGCAGGTCGATCACGATGTTGACCACGGTGCGATCCCGGCCGCGTCGGCGCAGCCCGCGTTTGCCCCACCGAGCCGGCGGCTCGGTATCGGTGCCGCCGGAATCAGGCGGGCGCCCGTCGCCGCCGCCGTCGGGATCCTCGTCCGGCTCGGGCTCAGGCTCGTCGGGTCCGCGCGCGTCCGGAACGGGATCGTCGGGACAGAGATCGGCTGGACTGCGGTCGGCCGGACTGCGATCGGCCGGACTGCGATCGGCCGGACTGCGATCGGCCGGACTGCGATCGGTCGGACTGTGCTCGGCGGGTGCCCGACCCGTCTGCTCCGAGCGGTCGGGCTCGTCGTCGTCGAGGTCCGTCCTGCTGTGCTGCCAGGTCGTGTCCGGCAGGAGTTTGCCCGGCAGGCGATCGAGGTCGGCGACCAGGTCACTGCTCGGTGTGCGGCTGCTGGGTGTGCGGCTGCCGGTGTGCCGCTGGAAGCGTGGGGACGCGGACTTTGCATCGGTGGCCGCTGTGGAGCATCCGCCGGCCCGTCGGGGGTGTCCGACTCGCTGGGTGGGTGGTCGTTGTCGGATAGGTCGCGCGGGTCGGGCTCGGGGATGGGCCAGGTGTCGTGCAGCCAGTAGCGGGCCAGGGCGATCAGCGCGTCGGCGTGCAGGGCGTCCTGGTCGGGGATCAGCCGGCCGGCGTCATGTGCTGCTTTGGCGGTCGCGTCGGCGATGTCGCAGATGGCGGCCTCGAGCAGCGAGATGTCCGGGGCGGTGCTGTAGAGGCAGAGGGTCGCCATGCCGTCGTTCTCCGGGCGGGACGAGACCTGCCGGCGGCGGGCGGCTTCCTCATGACGGGCCTGGGCGCCGGCCGGGTCGGCTGCGATCACAGCGTTGCGGGCGGTGTTGCGCAGCCCGCCAGGCGTGGCCTTTCCGTAGCGGGGCGCGAGCTTCGCGTCGACCGCACGGGCCAGCTCATCGGTCAGGGGTTCGGTGGCGCGCACCACGAGCAGGACGTGCCCGTAGGAGATCAGGCCGCGGCGCAGCGCGTAGGTGAGGTGCGGCAGTCGAACTGGGAGCACCCTGGCGACGTGCAGTCGTTGGGCGGCGGTGAACTCGGCAACGTGCAAGGCGGTGGCCAGTTCCATGGTGGCCCACCGGTCCGGCTCCTCGCCGAGGATGGAGGACACGGTCTGCGCGACGGTGCGCCCGTCCCGGTCCTCGGCGGCGGCGGCCGGGTCGGCGTCCTGGGCCGCGGCCAGCCGTTCAGTCGCGCGGTCGCGAGCGTCGGCCACCACCTCGGTGTAGGCGTCACCGACCGCGACCAGAGCGGGTAGCTGCAACGAGGCGATCCACCCGGACTGGCGTTCCAGGGCGATCACCAGCCGCACCCGATCGGCATCCTCGAGCGTGTTCGGGTCGATCGTGGCGAGCTCGGCCACCGCCGCCGCGCAAGGGTCTTGAGTAGTCCAGCGGGCCAGCACCGCACCCACCTCACCAACCGGGTCACCGGTGGCCGGATCCGTCGCCGCGTCGGGTGACACGGGACGCACCGGGGGCTTCTGCCTGTCGAACATGTGTTCGAGTCTACCGGATCGCCCGGACAGAAACCCCCGTTGTCCACAAGGGAAACCACCACCGCGTACAAGGAAAGTCTTCGTCCATAAGACAAGCCCGATCTGATGGCAGAAGGGCGTTGCCGCTGCGCCATGTCGATAGCGGAGCCGCGGCCGTGCCATGTCGATAGCGGAGCGGCCGCTGTGCCATGTCGAGAGCGAAGGAGCGGCCGCCAAAGGCTCGCTGCGGCGCGTGAGGTTGGATAGAGGCATGGACTTCCGCTACCTCGGAGCCTCAGGGCTCAAGATTTCCGAGATCACCTACGGCAACTGGCTGACCCACGGCTCGCAGGTCGAGAACGACGCAGCGACCGCGTGCGTGCGCGCGGCCCTGGACGCCGGCATCTCGACATTCGACACCGCCGACGTCTACGCGAACACCAAGGCGGAGACAGTCCTCGGTGAAGCGCTCAAGGGTGAGCGGCGCGAGTCGATCGAGATCTTCACCAAGGTGTTCGGCCCGACCGGACCCAAGGGCCACAACGATCTCGGCTTGTCCCGCAAGCACATCCTCGAGGCGATCAACGGCTCGTTGGCGCGGCTGCAAACCGACTACGTCGACCTCTACCAGGCCCACCGCTACGACTACGAGACCCCGCTCGAGGAAACGATGCAGGCGTTCGCCGACGTCGTCCGGCAGGGCAAGGCCCTCTACATCGGCGTGAGCGAATGGACGGCCGAGCAGCTGCGCGCCGGCCATGCTTTGGCTACGCAGCTGGGAGTGCAGCTCATCTCGAACCAGCCGCAGTACTCGATGCTGTGGCGCGTGATCGAAGGCGAGGTCGTGCCGACCAGTCGCGAGCTCGGCATCTCACAGGTCGTTTGGTCACCGATCGCGCAGGGAGTCCTGACCGGAAAGTACCTACCCGGCCAGCAGCCGCCGTCGGGGTCGCGTGCCACCGACGAGAAAGGCGGCGCGGACATGATCGCCGGGTTCATGAGGGACGACGTCCTGACCCGTGTCCAGGCGCTCAAGCCGGTCGCCGACGACCTGGGGCTGTCACTGGCGCAGCTGGCGATCGCCTGGGTGCTGCAGAACGACAACGTGGCAACCGCGATCATCGGCGCGTCCCGCCCGGACCAGGTGCACGAGAACGTCAAGGCCGCCGGTGTCCGGATTCCCGCCGATGCGATGGCGAGGATCGACGACGCTCTCGGCGACGTCGTCGTACGCGACCCGGCGATGACGCTCGAGAGCTCACCGAAAACCCGCGAGGCCTGACAGCCGGAAGGTCCGACCAAGGGCTCGTCGGCAGCGGGAGAGTGTGCTAGACGGATCGACGCGTTGACTAACGCCTGGCGACACTAGGGACTGCGCTGGTGACGTCGACCGATCGGAGCGAGGCATGTCCAGCACACCCATCGCGGACCACGCACTTCTGTCCGACCGGCACTCGAGCGCCCTGGTGACCCGTGCCGGGTCGGTCGACTGGCTGTCCTTCCCGCGGTTCGACAGCCCGTCGGTGTTCGGCCGGCTGCTCGGCAACGAGGCCGGTCACTGGCAGGTGCAGCCGGTGGGCGAGTGGACCAGCACCCGGCGCTATGTCGCGCGGTCGCTGGTGCTGGAGACGACCTTCGAGACCCCGTCAGGGGTCCTGGTCGTCACCGACGCGCTGGCGATGGGGCCGGGCAACAACGGCCATCAACTGGGCGTCGGTGCCCCGCACCTGCTCGTGCGGCGGCTGGCCTGCACGGCGGGTGAGGTCGAGGTGGCGATCGACTACCAGCCCCGACCCGAGTACGGCCTGATCACGCCGTTGCTCTCGCCGGTCGAGGGTGGCGTCACGGCGCGCGGTGGTGCCGACTGGCTGGTCCTCACGACACCTGTCGCACTCGCCTTGGAAGGCGCTGCGGCCCGTGGTGAGACGACACTGCGGGCAGGGGACACCGCGCACCTGGCGCTCCATCGCACGACGCTCGAGCAGACTCCTGCACGCGTCTGGTCCCAGCACGAGCTCGAAGCAGCGCTCGACGGAACAGTCGATGCCTGGCACTCCTGGTCAGCCCTGCACCAGACCTACGAGGGGCCGTGGGCCGATCTCGTGCACCACAGCGGCGTCGTACTCCAGGGTCTGTCCTTCCAGCCGAGCGGTGCGATCGTTGCGGCTGCGACCACGTCGTTGCCGGAGGGCATCGGGGGGGAGCGCAACTGGGACTACCGCTACTCCTGGGTGCGTGACGCGAGCTTCACGATGGAGGCGCTCTGGGTCGCGGCCTGCCCGGACGAGGCCGACGACTTCTTCGCCTTCCTCGCCACCGCGGCGGCGTCCTCGGTCGGACCCGACCACGGGTTGCAGATCATGTTCGGCATCGGCGGTGAGCACGACCTGTCCGAGCGCACTCTGCCGCACCTCGAGGGATGGAGAGAACAGCGCACCGGTGCGGGTGGGCAACGGTGCGTGGGACCAGAGCCAGATCGACGTGTACGGCGAGTTGCTCGGCGCCGCGCTGCGGCTGGCCGACCAGCTCGACACGATCGACGAGGACACGCGCCGGTTCCTCATCGCCTGCGCGGATGCCGCGGCGTCGCACTGGACCGAGAAGGACCAAGGAATCTGGGAGGTGCGCGGCGACCCGCAGCACTTCCTCTACTCCAAGGTGATGTGCTGGGTGGCCCTCGACCGGGCCATCTCGCTCGCCGACCGGCTCGGCGCGACCGGCCGCGTGGACGGGTGGAAGCGCGTGCGCGAGGAGATCTGGGAGACCGTCGTCCGCGACGGGTGGAACGAGCAGGCCAAGGCCTTTACGCAGTACGTCGGCTCGACCGCGCTGGACGCTTCGAACCTGATGATGGTGATGGTCGGCTTCCTGCCGGCGACCGATCCGCGGATGCTGGCCACGATCGATGCGATCGAGCAACGGCTCACCGACGACCGCGGGCTGGTCTTCCGCTATCTGACCGAGGAAGGCGTCGACGGCCTGGCCGGCGACGAGGGCACCTTTCTGCTGTGCACGTTCTGGCTCGCCCATGCTCTGGCGATGTCCGACCAGACCGACCGGGCCAGGGTCGTGTTCGAGCCGCGCCATCGCATTCGTCAACGACGTCGGCCTGCTCGCCGAGGAGGTCGACGCCGAGACCGGGGAACTGCTCGGCAACTTCCCTCAGGCCTTCAGCCACATCGGTCTCGTGAACGCTGCCTGGGCGATCTCAGAAGCCGATCGCCGTGCGGCGGAGCGCGACAAGTGACGGGTGCTGACTTCGTGCTGACGCCACGCTAAGGGGCGGATCGCACTGTGGTGTCAACGCCGCAAACCGCGGCGCAACCACAGGCGGTCAAGGAGATCGCCTCTTTCGCAGGAGGAAGCAATGCACGGATCGAAGAAGGCACTGAAGGCTCTTGTCGCGGCTGCGGCGGTGGCGATCCCTGTCGGGCTCGCGATCCCCGCGCAGGCCTACACCAGCAACGGCTGCACGGTCACCGGGGTCACGCCGTATGCCAACGGCGACATCAACGCGAACGGGGTAAAGCTCGTCGACTACGACGTCAACGTGAGCTGCACGGCCAGTGCGCTCTCGAAGACGGTGTACGTCACGATGCAGCGGATCGAGCAGGACACCCCTGGTGGCGACGACACCTACGGCACCAGCACGTGGTCTCACACCTTCCCGGCGTCTGGCGGTAGCACACAGTGGAAGGTGACTGGCACCCTGGTCAGCATGGACGGCGCGTGGGACAACTACGCGGAGATCTACATGGGCACGCACTTCGCCGTGCAGTCCAATGGCGTGACTTCGACGTACACGCCCTACCAGTACACCGGTGTCAGGTCCATCCGCCAGTAACGCATTGAGAGCGGGGAAGACCGGAGTCACTCCGGTCTTCCCCGCCCTCACGTGGAGTGCAACGGTCCGAGCCTTGGCGACCGATCTAGCAGATATAGGCGTGCTTCTCGGTCTCGACGGAATGTTGCTCGTCGTTGCACCAGCCCTCGTCGTCACCGGGGCCGCCCTCCAGGTAGTTGCCGCCTCCATCGCCCAACTGGTCGGCCTTGTCACCCCAGAGACTGTCGTCCCCTTTCCCGCCGAAGAGGCAGTCGGTGCCCTTGTTCCCGATGAGCTCGTCCTTTCCGGGACCCCCGTACAGGACATCGGCACCGCCCTTGCCCTTGATGACGTCGTGGCCGCCCTTGCCCTTGATGATGTCCGTGCCGGATGTGCCGATCAGGACGTCATCGCCCGTAGTGCCGAGGATGAGGTTGCCCTCGGTGGGACAGAGCACCGTTGCCTGCGCGGACGAGCCGGAAACAGCGACCAGCGCCGCTCCAGCGAGCAGCGCTGCGGACATCACGCTCAAGAATTTCCTACCCGACATTGGTTCCTCCTGTGTGTGTTGTTGGTGCGCCCTCGATGAGCGCGAACGCCGCCGATCTGGCGGCTAGGCAGAGATTGACAGCGGGGTGTCAGCGTCGCGTCAGCGTGGCCGTGACGGCGACCCTGCTTGTGCCAGTGGCCGGCGGGGAGTTCGATGCCGTCGCGGCCCCACGTGGTCGCAGCACACCGGGGTTCGGCAGTGGGGCGTCGATCGATCGCATCGCACCGACCCATCGATCGAATGCGCGCCGGGCCTCACCGTGCCGTCCGGCACCTACCAGCACGTCAACAAGCGCATGGTGGGCCGGCTCGTCATAGGGGTCGGCCACCAGCATCCGGACCAGCAGGCTGGCGGCGTCCTGGTGCTCACCGCTGCGGGCGCGGAGCTCGGCCAGGTGGCGCAGCGAACGCAACCACGCGGCCCGGGTCTCTTCGCGAAGACCGTCCGCCCATTCCTCGTAGGGCTCGTCCTCGAACGCGTCGCCTCGATAGCGCGCGTCCACCTCGGTCAGGATCTCGTGAGCCCGGTCATGGTCCCCACTGCGCAACAGGCCCGCGGCGTGGGCCGCGTCCTGCAGCAGGTGCTCGGCGTCGACGCTGACGTGTGTCAGGTTCAGCGACAGCCCCATGAGGTCGGCGGCGATGTAGTGGTCGGGCGGCCAGGCGCGATCGGGATCGAGCACGGAACGAACGACCGAGAGCAGCACCGAGAGCCGGTGTGCTGTGCGGGTCACTTCGTCGTCCGGCCAGAGCAGCTCGCACAGCTCCGATCGGGTCACCCGCCGCCCGCGCCGGGAGGCCAGGATCTTGACCAGCGTTCGGGCTTGCCTCGACCGCCACGCGGGCAACGGCACGACGCGCCCGCCGACCCGCACCTCGAACCCGCCGAGCAGGCGTACGTCGACCGCGACCGCGCCTTCCGAGTTGGTCAGGGCGGATTCGTGCACTGCCCGGACTCCGAGCCGGACAAGGCGCTTCTCGGCCTCGCGCGCCGTTGAGCGCGCCGTGCCGTCCGCGCCCGGCAGTCGGCCCAGCAGCACCCGAACTCGGTCGGCGGCCGGCGCGGCTCCCGAGGACTCCCAAATCGCGAGGGCCTGCTGGAGCGCGGCCTGCGTCTCGGTCGGCTCGGCGGTGGCGGCGGCGGACAGTTCGAGGGCGTCGGCCAGGGCATCGATCATCCCGCTGGCTCGCGCGGCGGAGATCGCGGCCTGCGCACGCTGGCGGGCCAGGTCGGCATCACCTTCGGCGATCGCCACCCAACCTCGGGCGCACAGCGCGTCGGACGCAAACTCCGGCGGCGCCAGGCTCTCTGCCTCTTCGGCTGCAGCTCGTGCCGCCGCAACGTCCCCGGACTGGTCAAGCAGCACCCTGGCGAGTCCCGTCAGCGCCGGCGCCAGGACCTGCATCCCTGCGGCAGCGCGCGCCATGGTGATTGCCTCCTCGAAGGTGGCGCGGCTCTGCTCCCGCCGGCCGAGCTGGCGGTGGATCTCGGCCAGCCCCCACAGCCCGACCGCCGTTCGCTGCAGCCCCAGGCGACGGCAGAGTGCGATGGAGTGCTTGAAGTGCTGGGCCGCCTCGTCGTAGCGGCCGAGCCGGGTGAGTGCATCGCCCAGGTTGTGCAGCGCGATGACGAGCATTCCTGGAGGGCCACCGCTCTCGGCAGCCGCGACTGCCTTGGCACCCACTTCGTAGGCTTCGGGGTAGTTGGCCGCCTCGAGCCGGCCCATGGTCTGGTTCGCCAGGACCCGGGCGGTCTGCACCACGTCGCCGGCCCGCTCGGCTGCCGCCAACGCCTGCGCCAGGTGCGCCTCCTTGCGCGGCCCGGCGCTGGTGTTCGCGGCGGCGAGATGGGCCGCCGCGACGGCGCGGTCGTCTCCGATGGCTTCGGCCGCGTCCACCGCAGCGGCGGCGGTTGTCACGGCCTGCTCAGTGGCGCCGAGCATGTTCAGGACGTTGGCTCGACAGGCCAGCAGTTCGACGCCGTCGCGGCTCTGCGGGATCTCGTCGACGGCTATGTTGTCGAGCACCTCGAGCGCTGTTTCATAGACCCCGAGCATGTAGTGCACCATCGCCAGGCGCCATGCCAGCCCGGCGTCCCAGCCGGTGCGCCGGGCGTTGTCCACCAACGGAGCGAACGCACGCAACGCCGCCGACGCGTCGCCGGACATCCGCAGCGAGTCGGCGAGCACGCGCTGCAGGAGCGGCCCGCGTTGCGCCTCGGCGTCGACCGGAAGCAACGTAACGATCTCTGCTGCCTGGCCGGCCGCCAGCATCTCCTCGCCACGCGACTCGATCAGCTCCGCGCTCTCGGCGCCGCGCCCGAGGCGGGACAGGACGGTTGCTGCTGCCAGCGGATAGCCGTTGCGCTCGTACCACATCGATGCGACGTCCAGGCGCTCGGCGTCGTCGCCGCCGATGGTGCTGTTGCGCCCGCGCAACGAGGCGAGCACCGCGGCGACCACGGGCACCAAGCCGGGCGGGCTCGCTGCTCTGACCCCGACGCTGGCGCGGGTGGGGGACCACGAGCCCCGTTCGGCGCAGCCAGGCGAATGCTTCTCGCGACTGGCCCGTCTGTCTCGGCGACGCAGTCGAACAAGTCCGCCGACAGGGGATCGAGGTCCGCGACCAGACGCAGCGCCACGGCCACCTCGGCCGGCAGGTCTGCCAGCACCTGGTCCCGGACCCAGGATGCCGCAGCGGTGCCCGGCTCGGTGAGTGCGGCCAGCAGCTCATCGGCATCGCGTACGAGGGCGTCGCCGGCAAAGTGGACGAGTGCCGGCCAGCCGGCCGTGAGGTCGTACACCTGCGTGGCGAGGGTCGCGTCGTCGACGCCGTGCTCGTCACGAAGAACCCCTGCCACGCCCGCCGCGGTCAGGGCGAGATCGGTCGGACCACGCTCGAAGACCTGGCCGCGCAGGCACGCGCGGGCAACGGGGTGCAGCGGGCCCCGGGCGGCGAGCGAGATCCGGACGTCGGGTGGCAGCGCGTCCAGTGCCTGCATCAGGCGATGCTGCGCGGCCGGCGACAGTTCGCACAGATCGTCGATCCGGAGGTGCTCGGGCCGCTGCTCGGTCGGGCCGAAGGGATCCTCGCCGCCGAGCGCGGGGGCCAGGTCGACGGCCCGGTGATAGGTCGCGCCGGAGGCGCAGTCGGCCTCGAGGGCCGTGGTCTTGCCATAGCCGGCGGCCGCGATGATCACGACGCGCGCCGGTGTCCACCGTGGGGGTTGCGGTGCAGGGGTCATGCGTTCCGTCCAGCTGGGCGTCGCCGTCAGTTGGCCTGTGCCAGTGAGAGGCCGTGAGGTGGCCGCCAGATACCGAAACGGGACACGAACCTGCCCGGCCGCCCCGCGACAGCCGACAGGCATGACAGCCTTGATCGGCGATGACCTTCCGTGGCGCATGCAATTCTGGTAGACCACGTACGCCCCTAGCTCAGTCTGCGGGCGAGGTGCCGATCTGGGACACCGGGCTGCGACGCCCGTCGGGGCGGAGGCGGGCATGACCAGCCAGGATGATCGATTCAGCCACCTGCAGGCGTTGCTCGACCAGCGCGGCAGCAGCATGGCGGCGCTGGAGCAGTTGTGCGTGGGCAGTGCCGACTATCTGTCGGCCTCGGGCGCCGGTGTCAGCGTCGTCAGCCGCTCCGGCACTCGCGAGATGGTGTTCGCCACCGACCGGGTGAGCTCGCAGATCGAGGAGCTCCAGGTCAGCCTCGGCGAGGGCCCGTGCATCGACGCGTGGTCGTCGCGGCTGCCCGTGATCGAGCCCGACTTGTCGCTTACCTCCCCGGCCCGCTGGCCCATGTTCGGCCCTGCGGCGCGAGCTGCCGGCGCGGTGGCCGTTTTCGCCCTGCCGCTGCAGGTCGGGCAGGCCCGTCTCGGTGCCTTGGACCTCTACCGAGATACGCCGGGCGGGCTCAGCGCGGCTGACCTCACCGACGCCGTCTCACTCGGCGCTGCGGTGACGCAGGTGCTGCTGCAGCTCGAACCGGCAGAGCAGGCGTTGGAGACCAGCGAGGTCGGCTCTTGGCTCAGCGCCGAGATCTATCAGGCCGCCGGCATGGTCACGGTTCAGCTCGACGTGGATATCGCTGGAAGCGCTGGCCCGAATGCGCGCATATGCCTACGCTGAAGAGCGACCGCTTTCGGAGGTTGCGCGCGATATTGTCGCCCGTCGGCTACGTCTGGAGCGGGACAGTTGAGGTGGGGCGCCTCGGGGGACATCGGGGCGTGGACCGTGTGGAGGCGTTGTCGTGGCTGATCTCCGGCAACTGACCCGCACCTTCGTCGACCTCGCGGACACGTTGGTCGACGAGTTCGATGTGATCGAGCTGCTCCACGTGCTGACGTCCCGATGCGTCGACCTCCTCGGGGTCGACGCCGCAGGAGTCATGCTGGCGGACAGTCATGGACGCCTGCGGCTGGCGGCAGCCTCCAGCGAGCGCGCCCGGCTGCTCGAGCTGATCGAGCTGCAGAATGACGAGGGACCGTGCCTGGACGCGTTCCGCACCGGACGCCAGGTCTCCTACGTCGAGACGGACACCGCGGGGCCTGCCCCGTGGCCGTTGTTCGCCTCGCACGCCAAGGCTGAGGGCTTCTCCTCGATCCACGCCCTGCCGATGAAGCTGCGCCAACAGGTCATCGGCGCCCTGAACCTCTTCGGCCAGCAGCCGGTGCAACTGCCGCCAGAGGACGTGCGAGTGGCGCAGGCGTTCGCCGACATCGCGACGATCGCGATCCTGCAGGAGCGGCTGGTCAAGGAGCGTGAGGTGCTGGCCTCGCAGCTGCAGACCGCCTTGGACAGTCGCGTGGTGATCGAGCAGGCCAAGGGCGTGCTCGCCGAGCGGTTGGGCTTCGACATGGACACGGCATTCTCGACGCTGCGCGACGCGGCGCGGCGGGCGAACCGGCGGCTGTCCGATGTCGCCCGCGACGTGGTCGACAGCCGCGGGCGCACCGACCTGCTGCCCTGAGGGCGACGTCGTTCGCGACCGCCGAAACGCCCGTTCGCAGGCTCACGAACAGGGCAAATCGGCCCCTGGGCGCTAGGATGTCGGTTGGCTGCTCTGGACCTCGGCCGCCCGCGGCAAGTGACTTGCCGAGTGGGGTTGTTGGCGCGAGATGGGGTCCGCACGATGTCGAGCACACCCGAGTCCGATCACCGTGTGATTCCAGCGCCGGTCTCCCTCTGGTCCGCGAACCGTGGCGAGGTGGCGGTCGTTGCGGGAGTCGGACGACTCGAAGATGTCGTGGCTGATCTGCGCCACGCGGTGCTCCTGGCCCTGGCCGAGGACCCCTGTGCTGTTGTCTGCGACCTGATCGGTGTCACCGATGGCAGCGATGCCGACGCAGGGTTGCTCCTCGCGACCATCGGTCAGCAGGTGCGCGACTGGCCGGCCGTCCCTGTCGCACTGGCCTGTCCCGACCCGGACCTGCGACATCGGCTGCGTCGGCAGCCGCTGAGCGAGCACGTCCTGCTCCGGGCCAGGAAGGGTCAAGCGATGGCAGCTGTCGGGCGCACCGCTCCGCCCGCCACTGCACGGCTCGGGCTGGCGCCGCACGTGACGGCCAGCCGGGTCGCTCGTGACTTCGTCAGCCGCACGTGCCTGGACTGGGGGCTGGCGCCGGCCATCGCGTCGGCCTGCCTGGTCGTCAGCGAACTGGTGACCAACGGGCTGCGGCACGCGGTGACCGACATGGACCTGACGCTGGCCCGCCACGGCGGCATCCTGCGGCTGGCCCTGCGCGACCGCAGCGACGCGCCGTTGCACCCGCAGGCGCCGGACCTGGACAGCGTTGGTGGCAGGGGTCTGGCACTCGTCGCCGCCTGCTCCCGGGCCTGGGGCGTGTTGCCGACCGCCGACGGCGGCAAGGTGGTCTGGGCGGTCCTTGATGTTCGACCGCCCGTTGCTCTTCCCTTCTGGTCGTCACAATCGGTATAGTCCTGAACGCGTTAAGTGCCCCAGACCCCGGCGGCGCGTCGAGGTGCGTTGGTCGGGTTGGGCAGGGGCCACCGATACGGAGCATCCCGAGTCGCCAGCAGGTTCGGATGGCCTTCCGCGCCTGAGGCATCCGACTCGGGACACCCCCATCGGGATATCCGGACAAATCGTCTTGGCGCGCCGACCGGTCTGGAACCCGTCGGTGCCGTGATCCACGCGCCAGTCGAGGTGTCGCACCGAGCGGCGGTCTCGGCTGCGCTGAGCGACGGGCTTGCTCCATCCGTTGGTACTTTGCCGAGAGCGGGTGTCCGAGGATGGGTCAACCATCTACGGTGGCACCGTGGGTCGCGGCGGTGTCGAGCAGACGAGCGTTCCGCGCACACTCGAGGAGTCCTACGACGCGGCCGTGAGCGAGGCCGTGCCCGTCGTCTCCGCGGGGCTGTGCGCGTTCTCAGCCGTGCTCGCAGTCGAGGACGCGCTGACCCTCCATGCGACCGATCGGGTGGTCGCGCTCGTGACGGCCACCGGCGTCGCCGTACTCCTCGGCCTTCTTGCCCTGGTCACCCTGAAGCGACCGTTGCCGCACCGCTGGGGCCACCTCGTGACTTGCTGCGCGATCGTGGCGACGGCCATCAACCCCGTCACCGTCATGGTGCTCACCGGGGCCCCGCGCCAGTCGAGCGTCCTGGTCATCGCCGCGGCCGCCGCGGGGGCCGCCCTGCTGTCGCTGCGCTGGCTGGTGGGGACGCTCTACCTGCTCTGGGGAGGCTGGACCGCCGCCGCCCTGGTGATCGGCCCTTCGCGGGACTGGATCCACTACGCGGTGGCCATGGCTCTCGTCACGGGCCTCGCGATCGCGATCAACTACGTTCGACGCTCGTCGGTCCGCGAGCTCGCGGCCGCAGCGAATGCGGCCGACGCGGCCGCCGTGCGCGACCAGCTCAGCGGCCTGGCCAACCGACGGGGGCTGGCGATGGTCGGGGGGCAGATCGTCGAGCTGGCCCGGCGCCAGGGCGACGCGGCGCACTGCATCTTCGTCGAGATCTCCGGGCTCAAGCAGGTCAACTCAGAGCTCGGCACGGACTCCGGTGACGACGTGATCGTGGCGGTTGCCGAGGCACTGCGCGAGGTCACGCGCGCGACCGATGTGGTGGCACGCTGGGGCGGCGACGAGTTCTGCGTCGTCGGCCCGGGACCCGGGATGGCACCGCTCGAGCTGGAGCGCCGGGTGCGCGACACGGTGCGCCTGCACGCGCCCGTGCCACCGGCGGTGTGGCCGGTGCTGGTCAGCGCGGGCGGCGCGATGCTCGCACCCTGGGACTCCGGGACCCTGGAGACGCTGCTCGGCAAGGCCGACCAGGAGATGCACCTGCGTCGCTCGTTGCGCCGTGAGGCATCTCCGGCGACGCGACGCTCCGCCTCGGCCGACTGAGCCCGCTTTGTGGACTCCGACGCACCAGATGTACGGCGTGTCCGGCGCGGGAGAGTCCACGACGGATGCCGGGCGGGCAGTTGCGGGATGCGGGGCGATTGCCGTCTCGGGTACGGTTGGTGCATGAGAACCGGACTGCTCCTTATCGAGCCGCGCTGACCTTTGGCTCCACCGTCAGCGCGGCGACCCCTCCTGAGCGAGGGGTTTTTTCATGCCCGGAACTCCCGTCCACGCGGCAACTCCCCGAACCCCCGGACCGGCGCGGCGACCCCGCGTCACGACGAACCGTAAGGCGCGAGCACGATGACCGACATGCAGAGCGCAGACATCACGAGCTCGCAGGGGCCGCACCCCGTCCCTGCCGAGCCCGCGACGACGTACCGCTATGACGCGGCCCTGGCCGCCGAGATCGAGTCGCGGTGGCAGGACCGCTGGGAGAGGGAAGGGACCTTCGAGGCGCCCAACCCGTCCGGTCCGCTCGGCGACCCCGACCGCGTTGCCGCGCGCCCGAAGAAGTACGTGCTCGACATGTTCCCGTACCCGTCGGGCATCGGCCTGCACGTCGGTCACCCGCTGGGCTACATCGCGACCGACGTCTTCGGCCGGTTCAAGCGCATGACGGGCCACAACGTCTTGCATGCGTTGGGCTTCGACGCCTTCGGCCTGCCCGCCGAGCAGTACGCCGTGCAGACGGGCCAGCACCCGCGGGTGACCACCGAGGCGAACATCGTGACGATCCGCCGGCAGCTGCGGCGCATCGGGCTGGCGCACGACCCGAGGCGGAGCATCTCGACGATCGACGTCGGCTACTACACCTGGACGCAGTGGATCTTCCTGCAGATCTACAACGCGTGGTACGACGACGAGGCCGGCCGGGCCAGGCACATCGACGAGCTGATCGCGGCGCTGGACTCGGGGGAGCGCACCGCGCCGGGCGACACCGCGTGGGCGGACCTGAGCCCGGCGGAGCGGCGCACCCTGATCGACACGCAGCGGCTGGCCTACCTGGACGAGTCGCCGGTCAACTGGTGCCCGGGCCTGGGCACCGTGCTGGCCAACGAGGAGGTCACCGCAGACGGCCGCAGCGACCGTGGCAACTTCCCGGTGTTCAAGCGCAACCTGCGGCAGTGGAAGATGCGGATCACCGCCTACAGCGACCGGCTGCTGGACGACCTGGACACGCTGGACTGGCCGGAGCCGATCAAGCTGCAGCAGCGCAACTGGATCGGGCGCTCCGAAGGCGCGCGTGTGTCGTTCCCCAGCCCGGCCGGACCGATCGACGTCTTCACGACGCGGCCCGACACGCTGTTCGGCGCGACGTTCATGGTGCTGGCTCCCGAGCACCCGATGGTCGACTCGCTGACTTCCGGTGACTGGCCCGACGGCACGGCGCCGTCGTGGACCAACGGTGCCGCCACGCCGCGCGACGCCGTACAGAAATATCGTGCGCAGGCCGAGCGAAAGACCGACCGTGAGCGGCAGACGGAGGGTCGTGACAAGACCGGCGTGTGGACCGGTGCGTACGCGACCAACCCGGTCAACGGCAACGAGATCCCTGTCTTCGTCGCGGACTACGTGATGATGGGCTACGGGACCGGCGCGATCATGGCCGTGCCGGGCCAGGACGAGCGCGACTGGGAGTTCGCGACCAACTTCGGGCTGCCGATCGTGCGCACCGTCGCCCCGCCCGAGGGCTGGGTGGGCGAGGCCTTCACCGGTGAAGGCCCGGCGATCAACTCCGCCAACGACGAGATCTCGTTGAACGGCATGGGAGTCAACGAGGCCAAGGCCCGCATCATCGACTGGCTGGAGAGCAAGGGCCTGGGCGTCCGCACGGTCTCGTACAAGCTGAGGGACTGGCTGTTCTCCCGGCAGCGCTATTGGGGCGAGCCGTTCCCGGTGGTGTTCGACGAGGACGACAACCCGATCGCGCTGCCCGAGTCGATGCTGCCGGTCGAGCTGCCCGAGGTCGACGACTATGCGCCGGTGACCTTCGCCGAGGACGACGTCACGAGCGAGCCGCAGCCGCCGTTGTCGCGCAAGAGCGACTGGGTGAACGTGACGCTGGACCTGGGCGACGGGCCGAAGCGCTATCGCCGCGACGCGAACGTGATGCCGCAGTGGGCCGGTTCCTGCTGGTACGAGCTGCGCTACCTGGACCCGACGAACGACAAGGCGCTGGTCGACCCCGAGGTCGAGCGCTATTGGATGGGGCCGCAGTTCGAGGGCGACACCGGCGGCGTCGACCTGTACGTCGGTGGCGCCGAGCACGCCGTGCTGCACCTGTTGTACTCGCGGTTCTGGCACAAGGTGCTGTTCGACCTGGGACACGTGTCGAGCCGCGAGCCCTATCACAAGCTGTACAACCAGGGCATGATCCAGGCACCGGCCTTCACCGACGACCGCGGCCGTTATGTCGAGGCCTCGGAGGTCGTGGAGATTGGCCCCGGCGAGTTCCAGTGGCACGGCGAAGACGTCACCCGCGAGTTCGGCAAGATCGGCAAGAGCCTGAAGAACATGGTCACGCCGGACGACCTGTGCGACCAGTACGGCGCGGACACCTTCCGCGTCTACGAGATGTCGATGGGTCCGTTGGACGCGTCACGTCCGTGGGAGACGCGGGCGGTCGTCGGGTCGCAGCGTTTCCTGCAGCGGGTGTGGCGCAACATCGTCGACGAGGAGACCGGCGAGCTGCGCATCACGGAGGAGCCGGCCGACGACGCAACGCGTCGGCTGCTGCACCGCACCATCGACCGGGTCAGCACCGACATGGACGCGCTGCGCTGCAACACGGCGATCGCGCGGCTGATCGAGCTGAACAACCACCTGGTCAAGGCCGGCCGGATGCCGCGGGAGGTGGCCGAGCCGCTGGTGTTGATGCTGGCTCCGCTGGCACCACATGTCGCGGAGGAGCTCTGGTCCCGGCTGGGCCATGACGAGACCCTGGCCTTTGAGCCGTTCCCGGTGGCCGATCCTGCGCTGCTGGTCGAAGAGTCGGTGACCTGCGTCATCCAGGTGTCGGGCAAGGTCCGCGACCGCATGGAGGTGCCGCCCTCGATCAGTGAGGACGAGCTGCGCGAGCGGGCCCTGGCGTCGGAGACCGTGCAGCGCGCACTGGACGGTCGGGAGGTCAGGACGGTGATCGTCCGTGCACCGAAGCTCGTCAACGTCGTCCCGGCGTGACCTCGAGGCAGTCGCGCGGCCGCTAGCCTCACGCGCATGACCGGCGTCGCGATCGTCACGGACTCGACGTCCTATCTGCCCGCCGAGCTGGTGGCCGAGCACGGCATCCGAGTGGTCCCGCTGCAGGTCATCATCGGCGGGACGGCCTATGACGAGGGCGCTGAGGCGACGTCGGCGACCGTCGCCGAGGCGTTGCGCACGTGGAGCCCGGTCACGACGTCCCGTCCGGCACCGGCGGCGTTCCTGGACGCGTACGAGGCGGCGGCCGAGGCAGGATGCGACGGCATCGTGTCGATCCATCTCTCGGCCGACATCTCGGGAACCTTCGAGTCGGCGACGCTGGCTGCTCGTGACTCGCCGGTCCCGACCCGGGTCGTCGACTCGCGATCGCTGGGCATGGGACTGGGCTTTGCTGTCCTCAGTGCCGCCGAGGCCGCAGCGGCTGGCGAGCTGTCTCTTGACGAGGTCGCCGCGGTCGCGGCGAAGCGTGCCGCCGCGTCGTTGGCGGTGTTCTACGTAGACACTCTCGAGCACTTGCGGCGCGGTGGTCGGATCGGCGCCGGTGCAGCGTTTCTGGGGTCGGCCCTAGCAGTGAAACCCTTGCTGCGCCTGGTCGATGGGCACATCGAGCCGTTGGAGAAGGTGCGCACCTCGGTCAAGGCGATCGCCCGGCTCGAGGAGATCGCTGTCAAGCATGCGGGTGATGCCGACGTCGACATCGCCGTCGCGCACCTGGCGAACCCCGACCGCGCCCAGACGCTCGCCGACCGGCTGCGCGAGCGGTTGCCGCGCTTGGTCATCCTGCAGGTCGGCGAGGTCGGTGCCGTCGTGGGTGCTCACGTCGGCCCGGGCATGCTCTCCGTGGTGGTCGCGCCCCGCTGACCGAGCGGGTCAGAGTGGGCCGCCGGATCCGAGGTCCCGCGTCTGGTTCGGCGGCCCCACTGCCGATGTCCTTGTGTGCGTGTGGGTCGTGGCCGACCACGCCGTCGTTCCCTCGGCGCTGCCAGATGATCAGTCCCACCGGGATCGCAACGACCACGAGCAGGAATATGAAGATCTTCATCAGGTCCTCCTTGGGAGGAGCCCTTCGTAGCACAGCGGTTGCCGTTTTCGAGCCGTAATCCTTCGCCACCACGCGTTCGGTCCACAGGTCGCCCGTCATCCACAGATCCGCGTCGCGGACCGCGGACGGTCGTCGGAGGCTCCTAGCGTTTGCGGAGTGGCGAACCGGACTGGGCGGGCAGGCCGTCGGCGGACCGGCTCCGGAGCGCGTTCCGCGGCGCAGGCCGAAGCCGAGCTTTCCGACGATGTACGTCGACGGTTGCGCGCCACCGTGCGGGCCGCCGAGGGCTGGGTTCCAGGCGCGCCGGACGAGGTGCTCGACAGCCGGGGTGAGGAGAGCGGCGGTGAGGAGAGCGGCGGTGAGGAGAGCGGCGGCGAGGAGAGCGGCGGTGAGGAGAGCGGCACCGACGACGCCCACCACGACACAGCCCGACCCTCGATGATCCGGCGGCTGCGCGACTCACTCGTCGACCGGCTGCCGCCTGGACTGCGCGGTGCTCAGGTCGCGCCGTCGCGCGCTGCAGTGGCCGGTCTGGCCGGGCTGCTGGCTGCGTCGCTTGTCGTGGCTCTCGTCCTGACGTGGTGGCACCGCCCGGACGAGTCGCCGGTGCCGTCGGTGCGGCGTTCGGTGCCGGCCAGTGCGGTTGCGACCCTCCCGCCGACCACGACGCCGGCGCCGGATCTCGTGGTGCACGTGACGGGCGCCGTACGACGACCGGGCCTGGTCCAGCTGCCGGGCGGCTCCCGGGTCGACGACGCGGTGTCGGCCGCCGGCGGGCCGACCCACAAGGCCGACCTGGCCAGTGTCAACCTCGCTCGCCCGCTCGTCGACGGGGAGCAGATCGTCGTGCTGCGCAAGGGCCAGGACATGGCGCCGGTGGGCGCACCCGGCCCGCCGGAGGCGGGCAGCACGACGCCGGGTCAGCCGGTGGACCTGAACACCGCGACCCTTGCGCAGCTCGACGGCCTGCCCGGAGTCGGTCCCGTGCTCGCCCAGCGGATCCTCGACTGGCGAACCGAACACGGCAGGTTCTCGTCGGTGGACGAGCTGACCGAGGTGTCGGGCATCGGCGAGCGAACGCTGGCCGACCTACGACCGCTGGTGCGCGTGTGAGCCCGGCCAGCGACAACACTCTCGGGCGACGCAGGGCTCCGCCCGATGTTCGGCTCGTCGATGCCTCCCTGACGACGCGCGCAGATGTGCGGTTGGCCGGTCCGGCCGTGTCCACCTGGGCAGGTGCGTTCGTGGCTACGTCGGGGTGGCTCGTCGGTGCTGCCTCTACTCGTGGTCTGCGCCACGCTGACCACGGTCGCGGGAGTGGTTGCGCGGCGGGGTGGTTGGGCAGTTGTCGCGTGTGTCCTCGGGCTGCTGGCAGGGCTGGGCATGGGCGGGCTTCGCTGGGCCGGCCTGCACGTCGACCAGGTCGACCAGCTGGCCCGGGCCGGGGCCACGGCCCGCGTCACGCTGGTGGTGACCGGCGACCCGGCACCACACGCCGGCCGCACGCAGGGCTCGCAGCAACGCGGGGCCGATCTCGTCGCGGTGCCCGCGCGCCTCGTGGCCCTCACCGCCCGGGGTCACCTGCTGCGGGTCCGACTGCCGATCCTGGTCCTCGCGCTGCCGTCGGACAACCTCGACCGATGGCTGCAGTTGCTGCCGGGACAACGGCTGGTCGCACAGGTCGTGCTCCGACCGGCCGAGACCGGAGAACCGTTGGCGGCAGTGGCACTAGCCCGTTCACCGCCGGACCTTCTCGGCCGCGCGCCGCTCGTACAACAAGCGGCCGGGAGCCTGCGAGCCGGTCTGCGCCGGGCCGTTGCCGACCTGCCGCCGGGGCCTCGCGGGCTGTTGCCGGGCCTGGTCGTCGGCGACACCTCACGGATGCCGCCGCAGCTGATCGACGACTTCCGGACCGCTGGTCTGACTCATCTCGTGGCCGTGAGCGGTGCGAACGTTGCCATCGTCGTCGGTTTCGTGTTGCTGGTGGCCCGTTGGCTCGGGGCTCGAGGTCGGTGGTTGCCGCTGCTCGCTGCATTGGCGATGGCCGGGTTTGTCGTGCTGGCGCGTCCGCAGCCGTCGGTGCTGCGTGCGGCCGTCATGGGTGGTGTTGCGTTGCTGGCGTTGGCTACCGGACGCCGGCGCACCAGTCTCGCTGCGCTCGGCGCCGCCGTACTCCTGCTGTTGCTCCTCGACCCATGGCTCGCCCGGTCCTACGGTTTCGTGCTCTCGACGCTGGCGACGGCCGCACTCGTCGTGCTGGCGCCGGGGTGGACGGTGGCTCTGCGCTCGCGCGGCCTGCCGGCAGGGCTCGCGGCGGCCGTTGCCGTGCCGCTCGCCGCGCAGGCCGTCTGCGGACCGGTGATCGCGATGATCGCGGGGCAGGTCAGTCTCGTGGCGGTCCTGGCCAACCTGTTGGCGGCGCCCGCTGTGGCGCCGGCCACCGTCCTCGGTGTGCTGGCGACCGTCGTGTCGGTCGTGAGCGGTCGTCTCGCGGCACTGATCGCCGACGCCGCCGCGCTGCCCGCGTGGTGGATCGTCACCGTCGCGGAGCGGGGAGCCGCCGCTCCGTTGGCCGCGATCGGGTGGTCGACGTCGGTGCTGTCCGCAGTAGCTCTCGCCGTGCTGACCGTTGCCGTGACGGCTGTTGTACGTCGCGTGTTCCGTCGGCCGCCGCTGGCCTTCGCCTGCGTGGTGCTGGTCGTCGTGGGTCTGGCGGTGGCCGCGTCCTCGCCCGGCTGGCCGCCCCGGGGCTGGCTGTTGGTGGCCTGCAACGTCGGCCAAGGTGATGGGCTCGTGCTCTCGGCCGGTGCTGCGGGCGCGGTTGTAGTGGACGCCGGCCCCGACCCGCGGCTGATCGACCGATGCCTGCGCCGGCTGCGTGTTCACACGGTCGCCATGGTGGTGCTCTCCCACTTCCACGCCGACCATGTCGAAGGCCTGCCCGGCGTGCTGCGCGGCCGCCGCGTCGGTGAGATCGTCGTGAGCCCCTACGGCGAGTCGGCGGCGGAGCGGGGCCGGGTGCTGTCCTGGGCGGCTGCGGGGCACGTGCCGGTGCGGGTCGTCACGGTTGGCGAGCGGGTGAGTGTCGGGCCGTTGTCGTGGCAGGTGCTCTGGCCACAGCGGGTGATCGAAGGCGAAGGGTCGGCACCGAACAACGCGAGCATCGTGATGCTCGTGGACGCCGCGGGCGTCCGGATGCTGCTCTGCGGTGACATCGAGCCGCCCGCCCAGCGGGCCTTGCTCGCGACCTGGGCCGCAGGTCCGGTCGACGTGCTCAAGGTGGCCCACCACGGCTCCGCCTACCAGTCGTCCCAGCTGATGGCCGCGCTGCGGCCGCGGGTTGCGGTCATCTCGGTGGGCGCGGACAACGACTACGGCCATCCCGCGCGCCGTACGCTGCGCGCCCTGCGGAGGCTCGGTGCGAAGGTGTTCCGGACCGACCGTGACGGCACCGTGGCCGTGGTCGGTCCCGCAGCGCGACTCCGAGTCGTCGGTGGTCCCGGGTAGCGCCGGCGCGGACCTATTGCCGGTCGCGCCACGGTCGGCTTGTCCCGCGCGACGACGGCGGCGTACCCGCTAAGGCCCCCCGGATGGTGGTCGTCATGTAGTGCTCCACACGCCCAGCTGACGGTCGGATGGCGGGTGGGGCTGGTCAGCCCCGAAAGCACCAGGACTTGGGGGGCATCGATCGAGAGCGAGGAGCGCGCGGGAGGCAGCTGTGCCAGGGCTGCCGTCGACGGGGTGCTGCTGGAGGACCGAAGGTAGGCGAAGTCGTCCTGAGCCAAAGAACCACGCTCGGCGCACGTGTTCCCACCCCGCGCCGCGGAAAGCCGCGGGATGGCCGACCGAGAGGCAGGTCAGGCTGCTGACCCGCCCGGGTGCCATCGCGGCGAGCACGCAACCGATGACACCACCCCAGTCGTGGCCAACGACATGCGCCCGCTCGACCCCGAGCCGGTCGAGCAGACCGAGCACGTCACCGACCACCTGAAGCAGGCCGAACTCGCTCACGTCGGCGGGCTTGTCCGTGGCACCGAACCCGCGTAGGTCGGGTGCGATCGTCCGGTACCCGGCTGCCGTCAGGGCGGGCACCTGGTTGCGCCACAGGAGGTGCGTGTCCGGCCAGCCGTGCAGCAGGAGCACAGGTTCTCCTGCCCTTCGTCCTGCACGAACATCCGGATCCCTTCCAGGGCCACCAGGTTGCGGTCGTCGCTCGGCGTGACGTCGGGCTTTGCTGCCGAGTTGCCTCGGGCTGCGACCTCGATGGCGTCGTCCTGGCTGAGGCGCCGCCGACAGCGGCGACCACGTCCTGGTGCCGCGGCGCGGACGCCGGGTAGCGGGGCGCGTTGGCACCGAGGGAGACGACCTTTTCGACGAGCCCGGTTCGGCCAGCGCCTCCGGCGGCGGCGAGCAGTCGACGCGCTCGACGCGTGCCGCGGCGCAGGACGTCGGGATCACGCAGCGCGGCTGCGTCGCGCGGTCATCGCCCACGCAGGGTCGGCCGATCGGTAGGGCGCTGCTTCGATGTCTCCGTCGATCTCCGCCAGCCGATGTCTGTCGAAGGCGAGGGTCGCGCGGTACCAGGGTGTGATGGCGGCCTCGGTGACGTCGTCGAAGCTGCGCACCAGCTGTTCGGGCTCGTCGGGGGTCACCTCGCGCAGGAGGTCGCGGAGGGCCACCGCGTGCAACAGCCCGATCGAGGCTCCGCGACCAAGCGAGGGGTTGGTGCACGCCCAGGCATCCCCGACGGCGACGAGGCCAGTGACCACCGGGTCGCCGTCGACGACGTACCTGCGGTAGCGGTCCTCGATGCCAGCGATCACCTGGACGTCGGTGATCGCCTCGCCGGCGCACCAGGTCTCGGCCGACGGCACCAGGCTCCATCGCGCGCGACCAGGCCGCCGCGTCGCGCAGGCCGCGGAGCGCGTGGTCGCGGGAGGACGTGACGAAACCGACGCCCCAGGTGTCCCCGTCCGCGGGAAGCGTGAGCACCGAGAAGCCGTGGAAGTGCTGCAGCAGCAGGGCCTGCGCCGTCGGCCGGCGGCCGTCGCGCGACCGGAAATTGCGCGCGTAGTAGACAAACCCGGAATCCTCGCGCTCCTCGGAGGGGCGTCGCCCACCCGCGTTCTCGAGCATGCTCGCGACAGGGGAGCGGCGTCCCGAGACGTCGACGACCAGGTCCGCCCGCACTGCCGTCCCGCCCTCGGTGAGCACGCCGGTCACGTGCGGGACGCCTGGAAGCGGACCGCGGCCGCGTGAGCAGACCGGTCACTGGCTCGCCACGTCGGATGGTCACCCCCGGGGTGCCCGCGGCCGCAGCCGCCACCTTGCAGCCTCGAGGACGCGCTCTGCGCGGTCACGGGGAAGCGGTCGTCGCGCACGCCGCCGGACCGGCCGGATGGCCGAGCCGAGGTTCTTGGAGCTCATATCGGCCTGTGTCATGAGGAACGCCGTGCGGCTGCTGCGCGTTCTACCGGCACGCGCGGGTGAAGTCGGCGCCGCTGCGATACTACACAAATGCTTCGTTCGTCCACCAGTCGACGCGTTGCCGATGAGCTCGGTCGCCTTGCAAAAGTCCAGCGTCTCGTGCGGTCTCGCCAACCGATTGTGGTCACTTGCTGCTCACTGTCCAGGCGGACATCTCGACCGCCCAGAGCAGGTCGGTGAGGCGCTCCAGGGCGCGAGCCATGTGCCGACGGTAGGTAGAGAACGGCAGGTCGAGCACTTCGGCCGCGGCCTCCTGGTTCGGAGCGGCGTGGATGTACGTACGGTCCAGCACCCGACCCCACGACTGGCCGCGCGGCTCCGCTGGCGACACGTTCGATTCCACGTACGAGCGTGTCGCGGAGCCGGTCCGCGGAGACGCCGTCGAGGTCAACGGCCAGCCGCGAGCCCATCAGTTCGTTCGCCTCGAGGCGGTCGGGCTGGTGGAAGTCGCGAAGCGCCAGGCGGAGCATCTCCGCGAAGCGCTCCTGGGACAGCGGTGGTGGTCGCAGCAGGTGCGCAGGTGGCGGGCCGGACTCGCCGGTCAGCTCGCGCTCCGCGAGCAACTCGAACCAGTGCTCCGGCGGCAGTCGTCGCCAGTCCACGCCGTACAGCGTCAGGGCACGACCGGAGAACTCAGCAGCGAGCTCGCGTGGTCAGGGCGAGGTAGCGGAAGGCGGGGCCCCAGTAGTCGGGGTCGGCGGTCGCGACGAACGACCAGGCCAACGGCCGCGTCATCCACAGCAGGGTGGAGCTCACCGAGCCGCAGACCACGGCGTACGGATCCCGCTGGTACTGGGACCGGCCGGCGAAGAACCGGCCGACGCTGATCTGCTCGCCAGGGCGGGCCGGCGAGGTGCGCGCGACGTGTCGATCACTGTGCGCATGACCGGATCGTCGTCGAGCAAGGACGGGTCGGCCGGGTACATGGCATGGAACGTGAACGCCTCGAGACCCGAGGTCGACGGCACCACAGAAAGATTCTCGGGCTGCTCGGCCAACCACCGTGCTGCAAGGCGTGCGCTTTCGGGGCCTTCGAGGCGCTCGAGCATCTCGAGAACGGCGGGATGGTCCTCGACGCGACCAGGGACCACGACGCCCGCGCCGCGGGTCCGCAACGTCCAGAAGGACGAGGCAAGCGGGCTGTGCCGGTGAAGGAACAGCTTCTGGTGCGCCCACAACCGCCGCTCGCGCTCGTCGCTCGACCGCAGGGCGACCCAGGCGTACTCGTGGACGGTCCGATGCACGCGTCGGTAGGTCGCCGGCGAGCGCCGCCGCAGGTCTGCGTCCAGAACGTCGCGGACCAGATCGTGCGGGTAGATGCCGTAAGTGCCCCGGGTCACCCATGGCCGGGTCTCCAGCCAGGCCCACACCTCGGGTGCTTCCCGGAGGAGGTCGGTGAGCAGGTCTGGGTGGACGCAGGCGGGGCGCCAGTGCTGTCGCAGCGCTGGCGTCGACCGGCGCCCTCGATCCGCTCGGACCGCCAGCCACCGACGACGGACCGCTGAAAGATCGTCCGGAACTCACGGTGGCCGCCTCGGAGACGGCGATGTCGGCGGTGCCCTCGACCGATCCGGGCGAGGGGCCGACGACGATCCTCCGGCACTCCGGCATGGGCAAGGAGCTGCTCGCTGTCGACCGCATCCAGCACCCCGATCGGCAGGCAGTCGACAACCGATCGCCATCCTGGATCCGTGCGCCAAGGAGCGTCGGGCGGCTCCCGGCCGGCAATGACGACAATGCCGTCGGCCGGGAGCGAAGCAATCAGACTGTCGCGGATCCAGCTGTCGAGCGCGGCGAGGCGCTCGTAGCAGTCGATCAACAGCACCCAGCCCGGGCGGTCCGCAGCGCCCCGCTTCGTCACGCGGTGGGCCGAACGCACGGCCGCACGCAGGCCTTCGGGCGAACAGTCGACGTCCTGCCCGTCGACCCTGACCACGGCACATCCCGCCTCGCGAGCCCGGACACGGAACTGGTGGAGGAGGGCCGTCTTGCCGAGACCGCCGGCACCGTGGACGAACAGCACCCGGCACGGCGCCGCCCCCGTGAGGGCGGACTCGAAGCTCGCCAGCTCGGCGGCCCTGCCGACGAAGGCCTCGTGCGCGCGACGTCCACGACAGTCGCGAGATCGGCAGCCATCGCAACATCTCCTAGCCGGTGCGGTGTCCGACGCGCGGTTAGGCGCCCACACCCCCATTCCACAGGGTAAGTCCCGGCAGAAGCCAAGAAAACCGCCGAGCCGTACGGCCGATGTCGAGAGCTCGTCGGCAGCTCCGTCTCCAGCGTGAGTGCGACCACAGGGGGTGCCGTCTTGATTCGAGCCGTCGGTGGTCCTGGGTAGCGTGTGCCAGATGAGCGAGTCACCGACAGACGGTCAGCCCCGCCCGCCCGTTCCGCCGATCACCCTGGTGACCGGGCCCGAGGAGCTGCTGCGCGATCGTGCGGTCGCCGACGTCGTCCGCCGGGCGCGCGAGGCCGACGCGGACACGGAGGTACGTGAGCTGGCGGCAGGCGCCCTCGACGCCGGGGTGATCACCGGCCACTCGAGCCCGTCGCTGTTCGGCGAGTTCACCGTGATCGTCGTGCAGGACCTGCAGGACAGCCCCGACGAGGTGGCCGCGGAGCTGCAGCGGTTGTTCGCCGACCCACCCGAGGGTGCGGCCCTGGTGCTCGTGCACCCCGGCGGTGTCAAGGGCAAGGCGCTGCTGGACGGCGCACGCAAAGCAGGCGCGGTCGTGATCGAGGCGAAGCAGCTCAAGTGGGAGAACGAAAAAGTCCGCTTCGCGCAGTCGGAGTTCGCGATCGCCCACCGCAAGATCACCGCTGACGCCGCCGCGGCGCTCGTCGACGCGGTGGGCAGCAACCTGCGTGAGCTGGCGAGCGCCTGCGCCCAGCTCGTCGCCGACACTTCGGGCACGATCGACCGCGTCGTGGTCGAGCGCTATTACGCCGGCAGGGTCGAGGCCACGGTGTTCGCGGTGGCCGATGCCGCCGTCGAGGGACGGCCGGAGGAGGCGTTGCGCCTGCTCCGCCACGCGCTGGCGACAGGAGAAGATCCGGTGCCGATCAACGCCGTCCTGGCGATCGGCCTGCGCAACATCGCGCGCGTACACGGCACGAGGCACACCGCACGCCCGGAGGACGTGGCGCGCGACCTGCGCATCGCGCCGTTCCAGGTGCGCAAGGCGCGGGGTCAATACGCCGGGTGGACCGATGAGGGCCTCGCTGCCGCCCTCACGGCCGTCGCCGAGGCCGACGGCCAGATCAAGGGCGGCGGCGCGGACCCGATCTATGCGCTCGAGCGAGCCATCGTGACCATCGGCAAGGCGCGATCGTGAAGGGCGACCAATGATCAGGAACGAGTCCGGTGATCGCGACCGATGATCTGGCCTCACGCAGGTTGTAGGCACAGAGAAGGGGGGCCACCGGAGACCGGTGGCACCCCTTGTCTGCGTCTCAACCGTGCTGGGATGCGCGTGGGACGGGCCTGACGGCGCGTCCGGGAAAACCTAGAGCGAGGCAGCCCGCTTGGCCATGGCCGACTTCTTGTTGGCGGCCTGGTTGGCGTGGATGACGCCCTTGCTGGTGGCCTTGTCGAGCTCGCGCGAGGCGACCTTGAGGGCCTCGGCCGCGGCGGCGCTGTCGCCGGAGTCGGCGACGGTGCGGAACCGGCGGATGGACGTCTTCAGCGACGACTTCACCGCCTTGTTGCGCTGCCGCGCCTTCTCGTTGGTCTTGATGCGCTTGAGCTGGGACTTGATGTTCGCCACGAAGGAGCCTCAGATGCTTTTCGGAGAGATCAGGGAATTGTCGCGGGGCCCCGCTTGGGGCACACGCGACGCACGAGACTACCAAGCCGAACGTGACTTGCCCAAACGGGCGTACGCGCAGGTGGCCGGCGGACGCCGCATTTCTGACCCACGGACACCCGCATTCTGACCCACGGACACAAGCGGTGGCGCCACGGTCGACCCGGCGACGATCACCCTCGACAGCGGGGCCGCGAACGTGGCGACCCCGCTGCAGTGGACCGGCACCAACCAGTTCGCCGCGGTTACTGCGACGGCGAGCGGCGGACCGCTCGGCTCCGCGAAGGCCGACACCCGACGATCGCCGACGGCGCACAGCAGGTCTTCACCGTCGACGTCCCCGCCGGGCCCAGTCGGCTTGACGTGAGCATCGGCAACGCCGGAGACCCAACGCCGACCTCGATCTGTTCGTCACAGGCCCTTCCGTGGACCTGCAGTCGGCGTGCGGGGACTCCGAACAGGCGGTGCGCCATCCCTCGCCGCCGGCCGGTCCCTACACGGTGACGGTTGACGCCTACTCGGTCCTGCGCCGGTGCTCGAGCCAGGACAGGGCCGAGGCGCCGAAGTAGCGCCGGTGCGCTCGCAGCCACGGCGATGCGAAGTCCGGGGTCTCGTCCGCGAGCGCGAGCATGAACTCCGCGATAGCGGCGAGCCATGCGTCCAGAGCCTCTGGCTCAACGTCGCGTCCCAGCCAGGAACGGCGGAAGGCGTCATCGGCGTCGAGGTCGTCGGCGTGCCCGAATGAGCAGGCCGGCCAGGTCTGTCCATGGCGCGGCAAGAGAAAGCCAGTTCCAGTCGCAGATCCAGCTGCGGCCCTCGCTGTCGACGATGAGGTTGTCCGCACGGAGGTCGCCGTGGCAGGCGCTGTCGCCATCGACCGCGGTTGATGCAAGCAGGTTCAGCCGTTGCAGTTCTTCGAGATGGCTGGATGCCCAGGTGCCGAGCAGCCCCACGTCGGCGGCGCCGGTCGCGGCCCGGGCGAAGTACGTCGTCGCGGGGTCATCCCGAACCAGGTCGTCGGCCAACCGCGGCAGGGGCAGGCCGTCGGGTGCGGGTGTGAGCGCCTCCGCAGCCCGTTCGCACGCGTCGATGGCGGACTCCAGATCCCCGGCGTCCACGGCAGCCCTGGCATGTGGCCGTGACGGGTGTGATCCCAGCAGTACCCAGCGTCCGTCTCGTGCGACCACAGCACTTTGGCGCGGGCACTCCGGCTGGCAGGCGGACAGGACGCGAGCCTCGGCGGCGTACGAGTCGCGGCAATGGGGGTCGCTTCCGCCGACGCGGCCTTGACGAAGCACTCGATCCCATCGCGAGTCGTGACCAGCGCGGCGAAACCACGCGTGAAGCCGCCAGTCGCGACCTTTGCCTGCATCACCGGACCGCCAACGTGGCGTTCGACTTCGGCGCGCACTGCTGTTGGCAGCTCTGCCCAGGACGGCCGGACGGCAGTGTTGTCGTAAGGAACTCTGGTCAGCTCCACAGGCCTCCCTGATCGACCCAGTGAAGTCCGTGGTCGCGGCAGTGTGCCTGCCATGCGCGGATCGTCGGCAGTCCGGGCGGCGCCGGGCGCCGGGCACGCTCGGCCCAGAAGCCCACCATGCAGACGACGACCGAGCGGAGATGCTGCGGCTCGACGCCGCGCGTGCAGGCACTGGTCCGCAGGAAGTCGTCCGCGTCCGGCCCGCCCTGGATGCGGAAGTCCATCGCCAGCAACAGGCTGTCCAGCCATGGCGCGCCACGGCTGGCCCAGGCCCAGTCGAGCAGCACCGCGCGACCGCCGCGGATGAGCACGTTGTCGGCCCGAGCATCCCAGTGCACGAGGGCGGTGCCGGGAGTGACGCTGCGCGCCAATGACTGTGCGGCCGCCATCTCGTCCAACCGGCCGAGCAGGGCGTGGTCGATGCCCGCGGGGTCGGCCGAAACCTCGTCCCAGCTGGTGAGCATGCCGACGATGTCGGCGAATGCCGGCAGCTGGCCGGGCGCCTCGGTCCGGGCGAGCTGGGCAAGAGCGAGGGACATCGCCGCGACATCCTGCACCCTGCCAGGGCACGTCGGGGCGCCGGCCGTCGATGTCCTCGAGCACGAGTGCCACCCAGTCGCCGTCGTCGTAGGCCGCCAACAGCCGGGGAGCAGGCACCTCGTCAGGGAGCAGCGACATCGCGTGCAGCTCGGCCCGATGCATGCCGGGGCTGTCCGGGTTCAAGGAGAGGCCCACGGCTTTCACGAACGCGCGTCGCCCGTCCTCGCACACGACGCGCACGGCTGTGCCCGGTGAGAAGCCGCCGTCCTGCGTGATCGCGCTGCGTATGGGAGAGCCGAGCTCCCGCTGGACGGCAGCCTGGACGTGCCGCGGCACGTCGGCCCACGCGATGCGAGGGCTGGCGGCCAGCGGGGTTGTCGACATCGGCCCATGATCGCCTGCCGACCAGCGGTCCCGCGCCGCAATTTGTCCACCCGCCGCTCTCCGCCAGTTGACCACGTTTCTGCCCGCGGTTCCGAGGCGCCGTGGGCGCGCGCGGCGGGGGCGGCGGGCCACGCATGGGAGGATGGGTGGGTCCCCGCTCCACTCCCATCCGTCTGGATCCTGCGTGCCCCAGAGCCTGTCCGCGCGTCAGCCTGCCCCGAGCCGCACCGACCCGTCGCTGCTGCGCAACTTCTGCATCATCGCCCACATCGACCACGGCAAGTCCACGCTGGCCGACCGCATGCTGCAGCTCACCGGCGTGGTCGACGAGCGGACGATGCGCGCGCAGTACCTCGACCGCATGGACATCGAGCGCGAGCGGGGCATCACCATCAAGAGCCAGGCGGTCCGGCTGCCGTGGGCGGTCGGCAGTACGGGGGGCTCCGCGACCACGTCAGCCCAGGGCGTCGTACACGTCCTGAACATGATCGACACGCCCGGTCACGTCGACTTCACCTATGAGGTGTCCCGCTCGCTCGCTGCCTGCGAAGGCGCCGTGCTGCTCGTCGACGCCGCCCAGGGCATCGAGGCGCAGACGCTGGCCAACCTCTATCTCGCGCTCGAGAACAACATCACCATCATCCCCGTGCTCAACAAGATCGACCTGCCCGCCGCGCAGCCCGAGCGCTATGCCGCAGAGCTCGCGCACATCATCGGTTGCGACCCCGGTGACGTGCTGAGGGTCAGCGCGAAGACAGGTGAGGGCGTGCCCGAGCTGCTCGACACGATCGTGCGCATGGTGCCCGCCCCGGTCGGTGACCCCGATGCCCCGGCGCGGGCGATGATCTTCGACAGCGTCTACGACGTCTACCGCGGCGTGGTCACCTACGTGCGGGTCATCGACGGGCACCTCTCGCCACGCGAGCGCATCCTGATGCTCTCGACCCGCGCGACCCACGAGCTGCTCGAGATCGGCGTCATCTCACCCGAGCCGGTGCCCTCGGAGGGTCTCGGTGTCGGCGAGGTCGGCTATCTGATCACCGGCGTGAAGGACGTGCGGCAGTCCAAGGTCGGTGACACGGTCACGAACAACAGCAAGCCGGCGAGCGAGGCGCTGAGCGGCTACAAGGAACCGCGGCCGATGGTCTTCTCCGGCCTCTATCCGGTCGAGGGTTCCGACTACCCGCTGCTGCGGGACGCCCTCGAGCGCCTGCAGCTCAACGACGCGGCACTCGTCTGGGAGCCCGAGACGTCGGCAGCGCTGGGCTTCGGCTTCCGCTGCGGCTTCCTCGGTCTGCTGCACCTCGAGATCGTGCGTGAGCGGCTGGAGCGCGAGTTCGACCTGACGCTGATCGCCACGGCACCGAACGTCGTCTACCGCGTCGTGCTCGACAACGGGTCAGTGCTCGTCGTGACCAACCCGAGCGAGTTTCCCGCCGGGAAGATCGCTGAGATCAACGAGCCGGTCGTACGCGCCACCGTCCTCGCGCCCAGCGAGTACATCGGGGCGATCATGGAGCTCTGCCAGGGACGGCGCGGCACCTTGCTCGGCATGGACTATCTGTCCGAGGACCGCGTGGAGCTGCGCTACACCTTGCCGCTCGCCGAGATCATCTTCGACTTCTTCGACAACCTGAAGTCGAAGACGCGCGGTTACGCCTCGCTCGACTACGAGGTCGAGGGAGAGCAGGCGGCCGACCTCGTCAAGGTCGACATCCTGTTGCAGGGCGAGCCGGTCGACGCGTTCAGCACCATCGTGCACAAGGACAAGGCGTACGCGTACGGGGTGCAGATGACGTCGCGGCTGCGTGAGCTGATCCCGCGCCAGCAGTTCGAAGTGCCGATCCAGGCGGCCATCGGCGCCCGGATCATCGCGCGCGAGAGCATCCGCGCCATGCGCAAGGACGTGCTCGCGAAATGCTATGGCGGTGACATCACCCGCAAGCGCAAACTGCTCGAGAAGCAGAAGGAGGGCAAGAAGCGGATGAAGATGGTGGGTCGCGTCGAGGTGCCCCAGGAGGCGTTCATCGCCGCGCTGTCCACCGACTCCGCCGCGGGGGAGAAGACCAAGAAGTGACTGCACACATCGTCTCTGTCAACGTCGTCCACGCGCTGGTGGCCGACACTCGCGGCGACCTCGACCTCACCGCGATCGACAAGCGCGGCCAATCCGGTCGGGTGCACGTCGGACCGCTCGGGCTGACTGGTGATGACCAGTACGACAAGAAGCACCACGGCGGCCCTTTGCAGGCCGTCTATGCCTACGCCAGCGAGGACGCCGAGTGGTGGGCAGCCGAACTCGGTTACCCGATCACGCCCGGGCGCTTCGGCGAGAACCTCACCACGGCGGGGGTCGACGTGACGGGCGCTGTCCTCGGGGAGCGCTGGCGGATCGGTGAGGACGGGCTGGTCGTGAAGGTGACCAGCCCCCGCATTCCCTGCACCACGTTCCAGGGCTGGATGGACGAGCCGCACTGGGTCAAGCGCTTCACGGAGCACGGCGCGCCCGGCGCATACCTGCGAGTCGTCGCCGAGGGCACCGTCGGCGCGGGGGACGAGATCGAGGTCGTCCACCGTCCCGACCACGGCGTCACGGTCGGTGAGGTCTTCGTGATCCGCCGGGCCGACGCCGACCGGTTGCGCAGGGCCCTCGACGACCCGGAGGTCGAGGGCGAGATGGCCGACGAGATCCGCCACGACCTCGAGGTCCGCGCCCGCAGCACGAGTGTGCGCTGACCCAGCGACCTTGCTCGCTGCCTGACACAGACCCATGCCATCCACACTCCCTGACGGGGAACCCGCACCGGCCGACGGCGCCCTGCCGACGTCGTCGTACGCCGGACTGGGCGAACGTTCCTTCGGGATCTATGTGCACGTGCCGTTCTGCGCAACCCGTTGCGGCTATTGCGATTTCAACACCTACACGGCGACCGAGCTCGGCGGCGGAGCGACCCAGGCCGGCTACGCCGCGACGGCCGTCGACGAGCTGCGGTTGGCCCGTCGCGTGCTCGGCGAGCGTGACCTGCCGGCGCAGACCGTGTTCTTCGGTGGCGGCACACCCACGTTGTTGCCTGCGAGCGATCTCGCGTCGTTGCTCGGGGCAGTGCGTGACGAGTTCGGTCTCGCGCCCGACGCGGAAGTGACGACGGAGGCCAATCCCGACTCGGTGTCGCCCCAGTCGTTGCAGGCATTGCGCGACGCCGGCTTCACCCGGGTGTCGTTCGGCATGCAGTCGGCCGTGACCCACGTGCTCGCCACGCTCGACCGCACCCATGACCCGGATCGCGTCGCGCAGGCCGTCGGCTGGGCGCGGGAGGCGGGCTTCGAGGGCGTGAGCGTCGACCTGATCTACGGGACGCCGGGGGAGTCGCAGGATGACTGGCAGGCCTCGCTCGACGGTGCGCTGGCCATGGCACCCGACCACGTGAGCGCCTACTCGCTGATCGTCGAGGAGGGCACCAGGCTGGCCGGCCTGGTGCGGCGGGGCGAGCTCGCAGCACCCGACGACGACGACCTGGCGGACAAATACCTGATGGCCGATAAGGCTTTTTCGGCAGCCGGCCTCGGGTGGTATGAGGTGAGCAACTGGGCCTCGTCCGTCGCACAGCGGTGCGCGCACAACCTGCTCTACTGGCAGGGCGCCGACTGGTGGGGTGTCGGCCCGGGAGCCCACAGCCACGTGGGCGGCACACGGTGGTGGAACGTGAAGCACCCGGCGGCCTACACGTCGCGGCTCTCCGATGGCAGAAGCCCGGCGTACGCACGAGAGGTGCTGACCGACGAGGAGCGCCGATTCGAACGCGTGCTGCTCGGCACTCGGCTGGTCGACGGGCACCCTCTCGACGACGTGCACGAGGCCGGTCGCGTCGCGGCCGCCGACCTGGTGGGTCGCGGGCTGCTGGACGGTTCGGCGCTCGTTTCCGGTCGGCTGGTTCTGACGCTGCATGGCCGGCTGCTGGCCGACGCCGTCGTCAGGGACCTGCTGGACTGACAGCGGCCGCGGCGGTGGCGGTGGCGGTCAGTTGTTCCAGCGCCCGCCGCGTCGTGGGTGCGGTGTGGCTGCCCCGGCGCGTGGCGGCGAAGACGTGCCGGGCGGCGGTGTTGCCCTGCAGGGGCACGAGGACGACATCAGCGGGTACGAGCGTCTGCGCCAGCCGCGGGATGAGCGCGACCGAGTCGCCTTCGCGGACCAGCGCCGCGACCGATGCCCAGTCGCTCGTGTGATGGACCGCCCTCGGTGTGAACCCGACAGTGGCGCAGGCGACCAGCACGATGTCGTGGCACGACGTCCCGGGGCTGCCGATCACCCAGTCGGCACCGGCGAGCTGACTCAGCTCGATCGAGGGCTCGTACGCCAGCGGGTGGTCGGCGGGCAGCGCTGCGTCGAGGATGTCGGTCAGCATCGGCTGGCGGTGGAACCGTGGCCCGTCCAGCTGAGGTGCGCCGGGGAGCTCCACGCTGATCGCCACATCGAGCTGGCCTTCGGCGAGCCGCGCGAAGCAGGTCCGCTCGTCGACCTCCACGGCGTGAACGGTGACCGGGGGTTCCGCGTCGCGAAGCGCGCTCGTGACGGGGGCGACCAGCGCGGCCAGCGCGGTGGGGAACGCGCCGATCCGGATCGTCGTCACGTGGCCTTCGGCGTGGCGCGCCAGGTCGACCTCGGCCTGCTCGAGCTGCGCAAAGACAACATGGGCATGTCCCAGCAGTACCTGTGCGGCGTCGGTCAGGCGCACCCGCCGGCCGTCCGGCTCGACCAGTTGGACGCCCGTCTCCCGGGAGAGCGAGGCGAGCTGCTGAGACACGGCCGACGGGGTCAGGTGCAGCGCGGCAGCGGCGGCCGCGATGGTGCCGTGGTCGGCGAGCTCGCGGAGGATTCTCAGCCGCCGCACGTCAATCATGCAGCGGATCTTACTGGTTGAGCACAGAAGAATTAGTTGGACTGGCGGTCCGGTCGCTCTGAGACTGGAGTCATGCGCCGGATCCACGTACTCCTCGCCGTGCTCGTGGCGGTCATCTGGGGCATCAACTTCGTCGTGATCGACGCCGGACTCGACCACTTCCCCCCGCTGCTCTTCGTCGCGCTGCGGTTCACCTTCGTCGCGTTCCCGGCAGTGTTCCTTGTCGCGCGCCCACAGGTCGGGTTCCGGTGGGTGCTGATCATCGGGACCTTCCTCGGCGTCGGCCAGTTCGGCTTCCTGTTCGTCGGGATCGACCGGGGGATGCCCGCCGGACTGGCCTCGCTCGTGCTGCAGGCGCAGGCCCTGTTCACGGTGCTCTTCGCGGTGGTGCTGCTGCACGAACGGCCGCGCAGACGCCAGGTCGCGGGCATCGCGATCGCGGCACTCGGTCTGGTGGTGATCGCCGTCGGGCGGGCCTCCGCGGTGCCGCTGCTGGCAGTCATGCTCACGTTGGCCGCCGCGGCGAGCTGGGGCGTGGCGAACATCGCCACCCGGGTGGCGCAGCCGCGCAACGGGCTGCGGCTCGTGGTGTGGTCCAGCCTGGTCCCCCCGGTGCCGCTCGCCCTCCTATCGTTGTGGTTCGAGGGGTACGACAAGGACCGGGCCGCGCTGGCCAACCTGGACCTGGCAGCTGTGGCCGCGCTGGGCTACATCGTCGTCTTCGCCAGCCTGATCGGCTACGGGATCTGGAACACACTGCTGCGTCGCTATCCGGCATCGACGGTCGCGCCGTTCTCGTTGCTCGTCCCCGTGACGGGGATCGCCGCCGCATGGCTGTGGCTCGGGGAGGTGCCGGGCGTCGCGGAGTGGATCGGTGCCGTCGCAGTGCTCGTCGGCCTGCTGGTGCTCAGCACCACACCGCCAGCAGCCGCGCCTGCAGCCCCGGCTGCTCCGGAACTGGCGGCGACGACGTCGGGCTAGTCGTCAGGGTCAGGAGCCGGTGGCGCCCCAGTTGTATTCGGACAGCTGGGTGAGGGCGAACCGGTCGAGGGCCTCGGCGTCGTAGTCCGGCAGATAGTCGAAGCCGAGGACGACGGACTGCGTCGCCGCGTCGACGCGCAGCAGGCGCCCGAGCACGTTGATCGACTGCTCGTCACCGAGGTGCACGACCAGGTCCAGCGGGTCGTCGTAGGTCCAGCCGCCTTCTCCGATGGGCAGCCGGACGGCGCCGCGCGAGATGTCGAGGGTTGCCACCCTCACCGACGGGCCGCCCGCGGGCGGCAAGGTCACCATGCTGCCGGTGACCCGCACCGCGCGTCGGCGCCTCTCGTCGGCGAGACGCACCACGCCCTCGAGCTTCAGCGACTCGCTGTCGACGGCGTAGGCGCGTCCGGCGAAGATCGTGACGCCGTACTCGTCGCCCATCCGGCTGACCGTGCTCAACCAGACCTGATGGTGGTCGAGGCTGGACACAGCGTCGGCCTCGGCGTAGATCTGCGCGACGATGTGATCGTCGGCGGCCTCCCAGGATCGGACCGTCCCGGCCCAGGAATGGCCGCCGCTGCGCGGCAACAAGGTGACGCGCCGGCCGCTGGTGAGGGCTTCTGCGAGTGCTGCTTCAGACACGGCGAACCTCTCTCCCCGTGATCGCCAGGCTACTGCCCGTTTTCCCAAGATCGTCGCCAGATGGCCGAATTCGCGGGAAATGAGACGGTCTGCCGCGGCGGCTAGTCTCGGCCGGATGACCGAGAGCTTCCGGGCCGACGGCGTCCGCGTGCTGATCACCGGGGGCACCAGCGGCCTGGGCGCGGCGATGGCGACGGCGTTGCTCGACGCCGGTGCCTCCGTGGCGATCACCGGCCGCGACCCGGACCGGGCGGAGGTGGCCGCTCGCGAGCTGGGCACCGGGTGCGTGGGTGTCGGCATGGACGTCCGGGACGAAGGGGACGTTGCGCGCGGGGTCGGTCGCGTGGTGGACGAGCTCGGCGGTCTCGACGTGCTCGTCAACAACGCCGGGATCGGCATCCGGACGGTCAACCCGGCGTTTCTCACCGACCCGCAGCCGTTCTGGGCGGTGTCCGCTGACGGGTTCCACGACGTGGTGGCTACCAACCTGACCGGCTACTTCCTGGTGGCCCGCGCGGTCGTTCCACGGTTCCTGTCGGCCGCGGCGGGCGGCTGGTGAGCGTGTCGGCGAACCACTCGACGATGAACCGGAAGGGCTTCGTGCCCTACGGCCCATCGCGCTCCGGCGCCGAGGCGCTCGCTCGGGTGATGGCCGCCGATCTGACCGGCAGCGGCGTCACCGCCAACATCCTGCTGCCCAGCGGGGCGACCGCGACGGGGATGGTCCCGGACGACTTCCCGCCCGAGCAGCGCGCGCGGCTGCTAGGCCCGCAGGTGATGGGCCAGCCGATCCGCTGGCTCTGCTCGCCACAGGCCGCCGGGGTGCACGGGGAGCGAATCGTCGCGACCGAGTTCGCCGAATGGCTGTCCGCCCGGACGGCGTGACCGCTCGGTCCCGCTGACGACTCAGGACACCATCCGGATATTGACCGGATAGCGATAGTCCTCGCCGTGACTCGCCTTGACGCCGCCGATCACCATGAAGATCAGCGCTGCGATGCCGACGACGAAGGCCGCGGGGACGACGACGAGCAGTCCCACGCCCAGCGTGACGATCGACAGCACGATCCCCGCAGCCAACGCGATGAGCAGGGTGAGCTGGAAGTTCAGCGACTCCACTGCATGGCGGCGGACGAACGGCGACTTCGGGCCCTGGATGAGCAGGACGAGCAGGGGTCCGAGGAACGCCATCGCGACAAAGGCCGCGACGATCGCCCCGATGTGCGCGAGCATCCCCCAGGTGCGTTCGTCCTGCGGCGAGAGCCCGCTCGGAGGCTGGCCCCAGTACGGGGGCGGCGTGCCCGCGTACTGACTTTGCGGCGCGCCTGGGTATTGATCTTGCGGGGCGCCCGGGTTCTGACCCGGCTGTGTGCCCCACGGCGGCGGGTTTCCCTCGGGCGGCGGCCCGGGCTCAGTCACGCTCCCACGATAGTGAGGATCGCCGGGTCACTCGACCGGATCCGTCACAAAGTCGATGACCTCCTCCACCCGGCCGAGCAGGCTCGGCTCGAGGTCGGCATAGGAGTCGACGCAGGCCAGGATGCGCCGCCACGCCGCCGCCGTGTCGATCGGCCAGCCCAGGTCGCGGCAGACGCCTTCCTTCCATGGCTGACCGCGCGGCACCTCCGGCCACGAAGCGATCCCCACCGCGGCCGGACGCACGGCCTGCCACACGTCGACGTACGGATGACCGACGACGAGCACATGAGGTGACGTGATCCCTGCCGCGATCCGTGACTCCTTGCTGCCGGGCACGAGGTGGTCGACGAGCACGCCGAGCCGGCGCCCGGCGGCCGGCCGGAAGTCGCGCACGACGCCCGCGAGGTCGTCGATCCCGCCCAGGTACTCGACCACCACGCCCTCGACGCGCAGGTCGTCGCCCCAGACCCGCTCGACGAGCTCGGCGTCGTGGCGGCCCTCGACGTAGATGCGGCTCTCGAGCGCGACCCGTGCACGGGCGTCGGCGACGGCGAGAGACCCTGAGGCTGTACGCCGCAAGGCGTTCCCGCCGTTGGTGGTGCTCGGGCGGACCAGGATGACGGGAGAGCCGTCGACGAGGAAGCCCGGCCCGAGCGGGAAGGCCCGCAGCCGGCCGTGCCGGTCCTCCAGCGTGACGGTGGGTCCGCCGGGCACCTTCTCGCAGCGCACGACGGCGCCGCAGAATCCGGTCTCGGCCTCCTCCACGACGAGGTCGCGGGTCGCCGGCAGCTCGGGCGCTGCCACCCTCGCCGGTCGCCCGTTGCCGGCCAGGACGTCGCCGTCATATCTGTTCACGAGCCAACCCTGACCGAACAACCCCTCCCGCCGTCCGCGACGCGCCGCTCAGTCGAGGGCATGCGCGATTCGCCGGGGTCATGACCCCAGCGAATCGCGCATGCCTCACAAGGGCTGCCCGGCTGACCAACGCCAGTTACCGTGACGTGCCGACTTCTTGGGAGGGCCTGTGGACGTGTTGCGCTACACCGCGTTCAGCGACGACCCGGCAGGCGGAAACCCTGCCGGAGTGGTGCTGGACGCCACGGACCGCTCGGGCGCCGAGATGCTGCGCGTCGCCGCCGAGGTCGGATATTCGGAGACGGCCTTCCTGGTGGGCGGCAGCGGTTCCGACCGCGAGGTGCGCTACTTCAGCCCGCTCGCAGAGGTGCCGTTCTGCGGGCACGCCACCATCGCGACCGCCGTCGCACATGCGGACGTCCACGGCCCGGGCGAGCTGCACCTCGCGACGCCGTCGGGCCAGGTCGACGTGGCTACGCGCCGCAACGACGACGGCACCATCACGGCAACCCTGACGAGCGTCGCGCCACGCACGGAGCCGCTCGCCGACGGCGACCTCGTGCGGCTGCTCGCCGCGCTGCGCTGGTCGGAGGACGACCTCGACTCCGCACTGCCGCCCAGGGTCGGATATGCCGGGGCGCGGCACCCGATCATCGCCGCGGGCAGCCGGGCGCGGCTGGCCGACCTCGACTACGACTACCCGGCGCTCGGCGCGCTGATGGCCGAGCGGGACTGGACCACCGTGCAGCTCGTCTGGCGCGAATCGGTCGATGTCTTCCACGCCCGCAACCCCTTCCCACCGGGCGGGGTCGTGGAGGACCCGGCCACAGGAGCCGCTGCTGCAGCCCTGGGTGGGTACCTGCGCGACCTGGACCTGGTGGACCCGCCGGCCGTCGTGACCATTCACCAGGGCCACGACATGGGCCGGCCCAGCCTGCTGACCGTGACGGTTTCCGCGGAGCCGGGGAGCGGGATCGGCGTGACGGGCACCGCCGTACGCCTCTGAAGGCGGATCAACGAGCTGTACGCGCGGCACTGCGCTCGCCCCCGTCGTCGTACACTTGGCACTCTGCACGGGTGAGTGCCAGACGACCGACGCCGACTGGGGGTGTGCACCTTGCTCGAGGACCGCAAGCTCGAAGTGCTGCGCGCCATCGTCGAGGACTACGTCTCGACCCAGGAGCCGGTGGGGTCGAAGACGCTGGTCGACCGGCACAACCTCGGCGTCTCGCCGGCGACCATCCGCAACGACATGGCAGCGCTGGAGGACGAGGGCTACATCGCGCAGCCTCACACCAGCGCCGGTCGCATCCCGACCGACAAGGGCTATCGCCTGTTCGTCGACAAGCTCTCGACGGTCAAACCGCTCACGAGCGCTGAGCGGCGGGCGATCCAGAGCTTCCTCGACGGCGCCGTCGACCTCGACGACATCGTCGGGCGCACGGTGCGGCTGCTCGCCCAGCTGACCCGCCAGGTCGCGGTCGTGCAATATCCCTCGCTGATCCGGTCGAGCGTCCGGCACATCGAGCTGGTCGCGCTGACGCCGTCCCGGGTGCTGCTCGTGCTGATCACCAACACCGGGCGCGTCGAGCAGCGCGCCGTCGAGCTCCCCGCCGACGTCGGCGACCAGCTGCTCGGCGAGCTGCGTGCCCTGCTCAACACCGCCGTCGTCGGCGTGCGCCTGGCCGAGGCCCCCGACCAGCTCGTGGGTCTGGTCGAGCGGTTCACCGCCGAGGCGCAGCCGGCCGTGGCCGCCGTGCTCGCCGCGCTGCTCGAGAGCCTGGTCGAGGAACACGAGGAGCGCGTCGTCATCGGCGGCGCGGCCAACCTCGTGCGGTTCGGGCCGGACTTCCCGCAGACGATCCAGCCGGTGCTCGAGGCGCTCGAGGAGCAGGTCGTGCTGCTGCGCCTGCTCGGCGAGGCCACCGACCCGTCGGTGCTCACCGTGCGCATCGGGCACGAGAACCCGTTCGAGGGCCTCGCGGGCACCTCGGTCGTGAGCGTCGGCTACGGCACGGAGAGCGAGATGCTGGCCAAGCTCGGCGTGCTGGGGCCGACCCGCATGGACTACCCCGGCACGATGGGAGCGGTGCGGGCAGTTGCTCGCTACGTCGGCAAGATCGTGGCGGAGTCGTAGTGGCGGCTGACTACTACGCCGTGCTCGGCGTCGAGCGAGACGCGACGGCCGAGGAGATCAAGAAGGCTTACCGGCGGCTGGCCCGCCAGCTCCACCCCGACGTCAACCCCGACGAGGAGGAGCGCTTCAAAGAGGTCACGATGGCCTACGAGGTGCTCTCCGACCCGCAGAAGCGGGAGTTGCACGACCTCGGCGCCGACCCGTTCTCCACCGGTGGCGGCTTCGGCCAGGGCTTCGGCTTCTCCGACATCATGGACGCGTTCTTCGGTGGCGCCGGGGCGCAGCGCGGCCCGCGGTCGCGCCAGCGCGCGGGGCGCGACGCGATGATCCGGCTCGAGATCGACCTCGTCGAGGCGACCTTCGGCGCGAACCGCGACATCCAGGTCGACACGGCCGTCGTCTGCACGACGTGCGCCGGCGAGGGGACCAAGGCCGGCACGTCCCTGCGCAGGTGCGACGTCTGCCAGGGCCGGGGCGAGGTCAAGCAGGTCACCCGGTCGTTCCTGGGACAGGTGATGACCGCTCGGCCGTGCGCCGCGTGCCAGGGCTTCGGCTCGGTCATCCCGGAGCCGTGCGTCAACTGCGGCGGCGACGGCCGGGTGCGCACCCGGCGAACGCTGACGCTGAAGGTGCCGCCGGGCGTCAGCACGGGCGTCCAGATCCGGCTGGCCGGCGAAGGCGAGGCCGGTCCCGGCGGCGGCCCGGCGGGCCAGCTCTATGTCGAGTTCGTCGAGAAGGCGCACGACGTCTTCCAGCGTGACGGTGACGACCTGCACGCCACCGTCGCCGTGCCCATGACGGTCGCAGCACTCGGCACCAGCCTGCTGATCGAGACCCTCGACGGCCCGCGACCGGTGGAGCTCCGCGCCGGCACGCAGTCCGGCCAGACCGTCACCCTGCCGGGTCTTGGCGTCACCCACTTGCGCGGTGGTGGGCGCGGCGACGTCATCGTGCACGTCGACGTGCAGACACCGACCCGTCTCGACCCGGAGCAGGAAGAGCTGCTGCGCAAGCTCGCGGGACTGCGTGGCGAGGACGGCCCCGAGGTGGGCACGATCACGAGTGCCCGCCCCACGTTCTTCTCCCGGTTGCGCGACGCCTTCAACGAGCGCTGACTGCATTCGTGGGCGAGCGTGCGAACTCACCAGTGAGCACAGCGTGAGCGCGCCGGTCTTTGTGCTCGAGGGCGTCGCCCTGCTGGCCGGCGAGACCGTCACGCTCGACGGCCCCGAGGGCCGTCATGCCGCGACCGTCCAGCGGCTGGGTGTCGGCGAGCGCCTCGTCCTCACCGACGGCAACGGCACGTCGGCCGACGGGACCGTGCTGCGCGCCGCGCGCGACCTGCTCGAGGTCGAGATCGACCATGTCGTCATCATGGCGCCGCCGCAGCCACGGCTCGTGGTCGTCCAGGCATTGCCGAAAGGGGACCGCGGCGAGCTCGCCGTCGCGACGATGACCGAGGTCGGTGCCGATGTGATCGTCCCGTGGGCCGCTGCGCGCTGCGTGACCAGATGGGACGGCGAGCGGGGCGGGAAGGCACGGGCGAAATGGCGCACGGCGTCGCGGGAGTCGGCCAAGCAGTCGCGCCGGTCCCGGTTCCCCGAGGTGACGCCACTCGCGACGACCCGGGACGTTGCTGACCTGCTGGGCACGGCCGCGCTGGCGGCCGTCCTGCACGAGGAGGCCGCCAGCCCACTGGGCGCGGCGCCCTTGCCCGAGGCCGGCGACGTCGTGATCGTCGTCGGCCCCGAGGGCGGCATCAGCCCCGAGGAGCTGGCGGTGTTCGAGGCTGCCGGCGCGGGGACCTATCGCCTCGGACCGCATGTCCTGCGCACGTCCACGGCCGGCTGCGGTCGCCGCCGGCGTCCTGCTGTCCCGCACCGACCCGCTGGCGCTGACCCCGACGAGCGACCTTTCGGCCCCGACACGCCGGCGTGTCGCGGCCGGAAGGTCGCTGGTCACTCGACGCGCGGCTACTTGACGGTGAAGTTCTTGGTGTCGATGTGGATCGGGCTGCCGTCCTTGGCCGAGAACTCGAGGGCCGACAGCTCGTAGTCGCCGGCGGGCAGCCGCACGCTGGTGTGGAACTCGCCGAACTCGCCGTTCGCCCCACCCTGGGTGTGGCCCTGCTTGACCAGCACGCCGTCCTTGCGGATCTCCCAGTTGATGGTGGCCTCGAAGGCGGTGCCGTACCCGCTGATCTGTACGGGGGAGCTCACCGTCGCGCCCTGCGTCGGCGCGAGGATCCAGATCCATCCCTGTACGTCGCCCAGGGGCGCTCGCCGTTGCGGGCCTGACCAGTCCGAGTGACCGGAGGGCGGGCTGTTGCCCTTGACCCGCAGCAGCACCTGCTTCACGGACGGGTCGTTCGCGGTCACCGTGTAGACGATCTCCTGCACGGCGGCTCTCTCGACCGCCGAGCCCACTGCGACGAACTTCGACAGGTCGACCGTGGCCGTGTCGCCGGCCACGCTGTAGGAACGCAGCTTCGTGTTGTCCCACGGGGTGGAGTAGTCGGGATCGTCCGGCTGGCCGGCGAACATCGCCCGCAGAGCGGCCTCTGCCTTGGAACCGGTGCCCGCCCCGTTGTGGATCTCGCGGTAGAGCCGAGGGCTCTCCCCGTCGTCGTGGATGTAGTAGACGTAGACCGGCCCGCTGTAGCCGGACTGGCGGAGTCGTTTCGCTCGGCGAAGGATCGGTCGAGTCTGACGTCGACGGCGTCGGCGAGGACGTGCCCGATGACGTCACCGACGGTGAGGTGCTCGTCCCCGGCGGCAACGTGGTCGTGCCGTTGTCACGCGAGCCGAAGTAGAGACCACCCACGGCCACGCCGAGCACGGCGGCCGCGACGAGTGCCAGGGCCGGGTTGCGCCACCACGCGCGGTGGCGGCGGGCGTCGATGCCTTCGCGGATCTTCGTCAAGCCGTCTCCGGCGGGCTGGGCCATAGCTGCCTCCGAGTTGAGTGCGCGCCGAAGCCGCGTCTCGAGCTGGTCGTCGTCGTTGCGCGGGATGTTGCTCATGCGTTCTGCTCCAGACTCAGTCGCAGGCTGGCCATGCCTCGCGACGCGTGACTCTTGACGGCTCCGCGGCTGATGCCGATGGCGTCGGCGATCTGTGCCTCGGAGAGGTCGACGTAGTAGCGCAGCACCAGCACCTCACGCTGCCGACGGGGCAGCAGGTGCAGTGCGCGGATGAGGTCCTCGCGTTCCAACGCCTCCATGGCGCCGTGCTCGGCGCTCGCATGGTCCGGCAGCGGCGCCGGTGCGTGACGCTGCTCGACGGTGCGGTGCCGCAGGGCCGAACGCGACCGGTTGACGACCGCCTGGCGCAGGTAGGCCAGCGCCTTGTCATGGTCGCGCAGCCGGCGCCAGGAGCCGTGCATCGCGATGAACGAGTCCTGCACGACCTCTTCGGCAGCGCCGACGTCGCGCAGCAGCAGGGTCGCCAACCGGACCAGGGCACGGTATTGCGTGGCGTAGAGCTGCGTGACCGCGTCGTCGGCGTCCCAGACCTGCCCCGCTGCCGGCGACTCAGCAGTGCCGCTCATAGCTCCCTCGAGGGGTCTGCGTGCCAGGACCGGTGCCATGTGAGACAGACGCGTGCCTGCGCCATCCGGTTTACCCGGGTCGGTTGATCCTTCGGTCTACACGTCTGCGCAGCGCCCTGGTGCCAGGCGCGCCGAGAGGCGCCCTGGCTAGGGTCGGTTCATGAGCGAGATCTCCACGCAGCAGCAGGACTGCCTGTTCTGCCGCATCGTGGCGGGCGAGATCCCGGCCACGGTGGTCAAGGAGGGCGAGCGTGTGCTCGCGTTCCGTGACGTCAACCCGCAGGCACCGACCCACGTGCTCGTGATCCCGCGGGCGCACCACGCGAACGTCGCCGCGCTGGCCGCTGCCGACCCGGCGGCTCTCGCGGACCTCGTCGCCATGGGCGCAGAGGTGGCGCGGGACGAGGGGCACGAGAGCTATCGGCTGGTCTTCAACACCGGTGAGCAGGCGGGCCAGTCGGTGTTCCACGTGCACGGGCACGTGCTCGCGGGTCGTGCGATGTCCTGGCCACCCGGGTGAGCGCCCGACCGCTGCCGGCAACGCTGCGCCGCCACCTCGACCTGAAGTTGGCCGAGCGACAGGTCGAGTGGCGATCGCCGGGCCTGGCCGGCGCCGTCGTACGCAACGGAGAACCGGTGTGGGACGGCGCGGCAGGCACGAGTGACGCCACCGACCCCGGTGCGCTGCCCACGGCGGACACGCAGTTCCGGATGGGCTCGATCACCAAGACGTTCACGGCGACCCTGGTGATGCAGTGCCGCGACCACGGCCTGATCGACCTCGACGACCCGCTCGACAAGCATCTGCCGGGCACCCGCCACCCGGACCTGACCATCCGCCGGATGCTCGCCCACCTGTCCGGCCTGCAGCGCGAACCCGTCGGCGATGTCTGGGAGAGCCTGGAGGGCCCGTCGATCGACGACCTGCTGGCCGGTCTCGACGAGGCGGAGGCGGTGCTCCCGCCCGGGCGGCGGCACCACTACAGCAACCTCGCCTATGCCCTGCTGGGCGAGGTGGTGGCGCGGCTGCGTGGAGCGCCGTGGGCCGAGGTGCTGCAGGAGCGCGTCCTCGACCCGCTCGAGATGAGGCGTACGTCGACAGTGCGCCAGCCACCGTTCGCCGCTGGGTACTTCGTCGAGCCCTATACGGGGCGCGCGGTCGAGGAGGCGGAGTTCCCGGGACACGGGTTCGCGCCGGCGGCCGAGCTCTGGTCGACGACTGGCGACCTCGGCCGGTGGGCGTCGTTCATCGCCGAGCCGCCTGCCGAGGTGCTGTCGTCGGACACGCTCGAGGAGATGTGCCACCCGCAGGTCATGTTCGACCTCGACGGCTGGAAGCTGGGGTGGGGCCTCGGTCTCATGCTGCACCGCCGCGGAGAGCGGGTCGTCGTCGGGCACGACGGGGCGATGCCCGGGTTCCTGGCCGGCCTTGCCGTCCGCCGGCCCGAGAAGGTGGGCGCAGTCGTGCTCGCCAACACCTCGTCCGGCGCCGACCCGGGTGGTCTGGCCGTCGACCTGGCGCTGTCAGTCGTCGATGACGACCCCGACCTGCCGACCCCGTGGCGGCCGGGCGGCGAGGTGCCGGAATCCATCGCGGACCTGCTCGGTGTGTGGTGGACGGAGGGCAACCAGCTCGTGTTCTCCGCCCATGACGGGCACCTGGAGGCCAGAGGAGCAGCCGCGCCGAGCAGCAGCCCGCCGGCGGTCTTCGCAGCGGAGGGCCCCGACCAGTTCCGGGTCGTCTCCGGCCGCGAGACGGGAGAGCGGCTGCGCGTCGTACGCCGCCCCGACGGCACGGTCGACAAGCTCTACTGGGCGACCTACCCCGTCACCCGCGACCCCCGCGCCTTCGGCACCTGACCCGCGGCCGCCCTCGGACCTCCAATGGGATGGCCTTCTGGCCGTGATCGCCTAGCATGGTGGGACCAGACGGGCGGCCGATGACGCGGTCGCCCACCAGCGAGACGGGAAGCAGGGCGAGCGGGCCGCGGCGCGGCTTATTCATGGCAGAGTCCCCACAGGCCAGGTCCAAGATCGTCGTCCCGGCGAGCCAGCCCATGGTCGCTGTGCTCGGGTCGGGCGACGAGTTCCTCCGGGTTGTCGAGAGAGCCTTCCCCGCCACCGACATCCACGTGCGCGGCAACGAGATCACCGTGACGGGCGAGCCCGGCGACGTGGCGCTCGTCGACCGGCTCTATGACGAGATCGTGACGGTGCTGCGCTCCGGCCAGGGGCTGACCTCGGAAGCGGTCGAGCGACTGGTGTCGATGCTGCGCACCGAGACCGGCGAGCGCCCCGCGGATGTCCTGACGCTGAACATCCTGTCCAACCGGGGGCGCACGATCCGGCCCAAGACCCTGAACCAGAAGCGCTATGTCGACGCGATCGACAAGCACACGATCGTCTTCAGCATCGGGCCTGCGGGCACCGGCAAGACCTACCTCGCCATGGCGAAAGCCGTGCAGGCCCTGCAGGCCAAGCAGGTCAACCGCATCATCCTGACCCGACCGGCGGTCGAGGCGGGGGAGCGGCTGGGCTTCCTGCCCGGCACGCTGTACGAGAAGATCGACCCCTACCTGCGCCCGCTCTACGACGCGCTGCACGACATGATCGACCCCGAGTCGATCCCGCGGCTGATGACGGCCGGAACCATCGAAGTCGCACCATTGGCGTATATGAGGGGTAGGGCGCAACCCGTCTCGACGCCGGTCCTCACACCGGACGGCTTCCGCCCGATCGGCGAGCTGCGCGTCGGTGACTGGGTCGTCGGCTCGGACGGCTTGCCCACGCCGGTCCTCGGCGTCTACCCGCAGGGGCGCAAGGACGTCTACCGGGTTGCCACCCAGGACGGTGCGTCCACGCTCGCGTGCGCGGAGCACTTGTGGTTCGTCACGACTCGGCACGACAGCCGCAACGGGAGAGCGGGACGCGTCGTCGAGACGCAGGACATGATCGGGAAGCTGCGGCACGCTCACTACCGCGACTTCGAGCTCCCTGTCGTGCAGCCGGTCGAGCTCCCTGCGGTCGACGTACCCGTTGATCCTTACGCCCTCGGCCTGTTGCTCGGCGACGGCTGCATCACCGGATCCACGACGCCCAGCTTCGCGACCGGAGATCCGGAGCTCGCGGTCGCGCTGGAAGCCGCGCTGCCGAACATCGAGGTGAAGCACAAATCCGGTTCTGACTATGTGCTCCGCCACATCGAAGGCGGCCGCGGGGGGCTGCTCATCGCGAACCCGGTCACGGTGGCGCTGCGCGAGCTCGGGCTGATGGGCACCCGGTCGACGACAAAGTTCATCCCGCCCGAGTACCTGCTCAACACCTCGCAGGTGCGCGTCGCCCTGCTCCAAGGCCTCTTGGACTCGGACGGCGGACCGGTCCGGCAGTCCGGCCGGACCTGCCGGGTGCAGTACACGACCTGCTCGGACAAGCTCCGCGACGACGTCGTCTGGCTCGTCCGCTCGCTGGGTGGGGTCGTCTACGTGCGGACCAGGCCGGCTGAAGGCCGCCGGCCGGGCCGGGCGAACGACCACCCCGTGCACCACCGGTCGGACGCACACGTGCTCGACATCCGGCTGCCCTCCGGGATCGCGCCCTTCCGGCTCGCGCGCAAGAAGGCGGTGTACGACGTCACCGGCGGCGGACGACCGATGCGCTTCATCGACAGCATCGAGCCGGCGGGAGAGGCCGAGTGCGTGTGCATCGCCGTCGGTGCCGAGGACTCGCTGTACGTGACCGAGGACTTCCTCGTGACCCACAACACCCTCAACGACGCGTTCATCATCCTCGACGAGGCGCAGAACAGCTCGGCCGAGCAGATGAAGATGTTCCTGACCCGGCTGGGGTTCGGCTCCAAGATGGTCGTCACCGGCGACATCACCCAGGTCGACCTCCCGTCAGGCACCCGCAGCGGGCTGCGCGTCGTACAGGAAATCCTCGATGGCGTCGACGACGTGAACTTCTCGATGCTGAACAGCCACGACGTCGTACGCCACCGACTGGTCAGCGACATCGTCGACGCCTACGGCCGGTGGGACGCGACGCAGGAGAGTCGCGACGACGTCCGCCGCGGCGCGGGCGGTCCCAGCAAGCGAGGCCGCCGGTGACCGGCGCTTCGACCCCCCGATGAGCCGCCGATGACCATCGACGTCAACGACGAGTCGGGCGAGGACGTCGACGCGCCCCGGCTCGCCGCGCTGGCCCGATTCGTGCTCGACCGACTCAAGGTCCACCCGCTCGCCGAGCTGTCCGTCCTGGCGGTCGACACGGCGACCATGGCGAACCTGCATGAGCAGTGGATGGACGAGCCGGGCCCGACCGACGTGCTGTCGTTTCCCATGGACGAGCTGCGTCCGGGCACCGACGACCGCGACCCGGAGCCCGGCCTGCTGGGCGACGTGGTGCTGTGCCCCGCCGTCGCCCGCACACAGGCCGCGGCTGCCGGCCACTCCCAGGACGAGGAGCTCGACCTGCTCTGCACGCACGGCATCCTGCACCTGCTCGGCTACGACCACGCCGAGCCCGACGAGGAGCGCGAGATGTTCGGCCTGCAGCGCAAGCTCCTCGGCGACTGGCAACGGTCCCGCGTGCCAGGGACCTCGACGTGACACAGGACATCTGGCTGCTCGTGCTGGCCGGGCTGCTCATCGTCTTCGGCGGTTTCTTCGCCGGTGCCGAGGCGGCGCTCTCGCGCGTCTCCCGGGTGACCGCCGACGAGCTCGAGCGGCAGGGCCGTCGCGGCGCCGCCCGACTGCAACAGGTCCTCGCCGATCCCGCGCGCTATCTCAACGTGCTCACCTTGCTGCGGGTCGCGTGCGAGCTGGTCGCCACCGTTCTCGTCACCGTCGTGTGTCTCGACCGCTTCGCAACGACCTGGCAGGCGGTTCTGGTCGCCGGTGTCGTGATGGTGGTCGTGTCCTACATCGCGGTGGGGGTCTCACCGCGCACGATCGGCCGTCAGCACGCGGCCCGCGTCGCGCTGCTCAGCGCCCGCGTAGTGCTGACCCTTGCACGCATCCTCGGCCCGCTGCCCCAGCTGCTGATCCTGGTCGGCAACGCACTCACGCCCGGCAAGGGTTTTCGCGACGGACCGTTCGCGTCGGAGGCAGAGCTGCGCGACCTGGTCGACCTCGCGCAGGAGAACAAGGTGATCGAGGACCGCGAGCGGGTGATGATCCACTCCGTCTTCGAGCTGGGCGACACCATCGCCCGCGAGGTGATGGTCCCGCGCACCGACGTCGTCTTCATCGAGCGGCACAAGACCTTGCGTCAGGCCATTTCTCTAGCCCTGCGCAGCGGTTTCAGCCGCATCCCCGTCGTCGGCGAAGGCAGCGACGACGTGCTCGGGGTCGCCTATCTCAAGGACATCATCCGGCGCACCTACGAATACCGTGACGCCGAGTCGGTCGAGACGGTCGAGTCGGTCATGCGCCCCGCCGTCTTCGTGCCGGAGAGCAAGCCGGTCGACGAGCTGCTGCGCGAGATGCAGGCGCAGCAGACCCACATCGCGGTCGTCGTCGACGAATACGGCGGCACCGCGGGGCTGGTCACCATCGAGGACGTGCTCGAGGAGATCGTCGGTGAGATCACCGATGAGTACGACGTCGAGCGTCCGCTCATCGAAGACCTGCCCGACGGCGCCCTGCGCGTCAGCGCCCGGTTGCACATCGACGAGCTGGCCGAGCGCTTCGCCGTCGACCTTGACGACGACGACGTGGACACCGTCGGCGGTCTGCTGGCGAAATACCTCGGACGGGTGCCGATCCCGGGTGCGCAGGTCCGGGTGAACGGGTTGGAGCTCACGGCCGAAGGCACCCAGGGCCGGCGCAACCAGCTGGACACCGTCGTGGTGAGGCGCGTCGAGGACATCGAGGACGGCGCCGCCGACCTGTCCGATCCGGTGGAGGCGAAGGGTGGCTGACGCCAGCACTGCGGCGCTGGACCCCGAGGACGCCAAGCTCGTGACGCTCGCCCGCTCGGCCCGCGCGCGGGCGGGCACCCCCGAGGGGGCAGCCATCCGTGACGACATCGGTCGCACCTATGCGGCAGCGTCGGTCGGCTTGCCCTCGCTGCAGCTGACCGCGTTGCAGGCAGCCGTCGCAACGGCCGTCTCGAGCGGCGTGCAGCGGCTCGAAGCGGCCGTCATCCTCACCAGCGACACGACTCTCTCGCCCGCGGACGCGGCGGTCGTCCACGACCTTTCCCCCACGACCGTGCTGCTCGCCGGCGCGGACGGCGCTGTCACCGTCATCCGGTGACGACGGTTACGGTCATGTCATGATTCGTCGCTCCCGGCGCATGCAACCGCCGCCCGTCGTGCCCGTCGTGCCCGCCGTGCCCGCCCTGAGGCCCGAACCGGGGCCGATCGACGGCGTCACGGTGCCCTATGCGTTGCGCTTCTCGGCCGCCTGGGCGTGGCGAATGCTGCTCGTGGTCGCCGTCGTCTGGGTGTTCCTGCAGATCTTCTCGCTGCTCTCCGTCGTCCTCGTCCCGGTCATCATCGGCCTGCTCATGTCCGCCGCCGCCGTCCCGATCGTTGACCGGCTGCAGGGCTGGGGCCTGCCCCGCGGCCTCTCCACGATGGCCGTCGTCCTCACCGGGATCGTCCTGCTCGTCGCCCTGATCGCCCTGGTGGCCCAGCAGTTCACCTCGGGCTTCTCCGACCTGCGCACCTCGTTCGACGACAGCCTCGACAAGCTCACCGACTACCTGATCAACCTTGGGCTGAGCCAGCATCAGCTCAACGACTTCTTCGGCAGGGTCCGGGACGCCGTGAGCGGCAGCGGCGAGGGCAACATCGGCGGCACGGTCCTGAGGGCTTCGACGACCGCCGGTCACCTGCTGGCCGGGTTGTTCATCGTGCTCTTCTCGACCATCTTCCTCACCTATGACGGCCGCGGCATCTGGCGATGGTTCGTGCGGCTGTTCCCCGAACCGGCGCGCGACCGGGTCCACGGCAGCGGTGAGAAGGCGTGGGCGGTGCTCACGGCCTATGTGCGCGCCACCGTGGTCATCGCGATCACCGACGCGGTCGGCATCTCACTGATCGCGCTGATTCTCGGTCTCGACTTCATCGTGCCCATCGGGGTGCTCGTGTTCATCGGCGCGTTCATCCCGGTGGTCGGAGCGTTCGTGAGTGGCATCGCCGCAGTGGCGGTCGCCCTCGTCACCGTCGGCCCGGTCACGGCACTGATCATGCTGGGCGGTGTGCTGGCCATCCAGCAGCTCGAAGGCCACGTGCTGCAACCGTTCCTGATGGGACGGCTCGTACGCGTCCACCCGCTCGCGGTCGTCGTGGTCATCGCGATCGGCGCTCTCGTCGCGGGGATCTTCGGAGCGCTGATCGCAGTGCCGCTCACCGCCATCATCAACGCCGTCGCGCTCCACCTGTCCAGCTCGCGCAAGGACCGCCAGGACCTCGTCGTCGACGCGGGAGCAGCAGTCCCCGCTGCCGACCCGGTGGCGAGCGCGTGACCGAGGGCACCGGCAGCACCGACACCACGCACCGCGCGGGGTTCGCGTGCTTCGTCGGCCGGCCCAACGCCGGGAAGTCCACCCTGACGAACACGCTGGTCGGCGAGAAGGTCGCCATCACATCCAGCAAGCCGCAGACGACACGGCGGGTCGTGCGCGGCGTCGTGCACCGTCCTGACTCCCAGCTCATCCTGCTCGACACCCCCGGGCTGCACCGGCCACGGACGTTGCTGGGCGAGCGTCTCAATGCAGAGGTACGCGCGGCCTGGGCTGAGGTGGACGTCATCGGGTTCTGCCTGCCTGCCGACGAGACGATCGGCCCCGGCGACCGCTTCATCGCGAAGGAGCTCGCCGAGGTCTCGGGCACCCCGAAGGTCGCGATCGTCACGAAGACCGACCGGGTGTCGCGCGACCGGGTGTTCCAGCAGCTGCAGGCGGTCGGAAACCTCGGCAGCCAGACGGGCATCGACTGGGCCGAGGTGGTTCCGGTCTCGGCCGTTGCCGGCGAGCAGGTCGAGCTGCTCGCGTCGCTGCTGGCCGCGATGCTGCCCGAGTCACCACCGCTCTATCCGGCCGGCGAGCTGACCGACGAGCCCGAGCAGATCATGGTCGCCGAGCTGATCCGCGAGGCGGCGCTCGAGGGAGTGCGCGACGAGCTGCCGCACTCGATCGCCGTCGTCGTCGAGGAGATGCGCCCCCGGGAGGACCGGCCGCCGGACCGCCCGCTGCTCGATGTGCACGCCTTCCTCTACGTGGAGCGGCAGAGCCAGAAGGCCATCGTGATCGGTCCCAAGGGTGCGCGCCTGAAGGACATCGGCACGACGGCGCGCAAGGGCATCGAGGCGCTGCTCGGCACACCCATCTACCTCGACCTGCACGTGACCGTCGCGAAGGACTGGCAGCGCAACCCCAAGCAGCTGCGCAAGCTCGGCTTCTAGCGGCGCCTACTCAGGACAGACTGAGTATCTGCGCGGATGTGCAGTGCCCCTCCGCAGCCGATGCTCGTCGGCATGACGACACCAGTTCTGACCCAGCCGCTCGACCCTCCCGTTCGCCCGTCCTGGAGCTGGGGCGCTTGGCTCGGCGTCATCGGTGTTGTCGTCGTGGAGGCGGTCCTCGCGCTTGCCACGCTGCTGTTCATCGTTTTCGGTGCCTCGACGACCTGCGGGGACCCGGCCACGGCCAGCAACGTGCGGTCCGGCGAGACGGGGCTGATCGTGGCCACCTGCATCGGATTGGCCCCTTGGGTCGTCGCGATGATCCTCAGCCGCCGACGGTTGGTGATCTTCGCCCTTGGCCTGCTCTCGGTGGCCCCGTTGCTCGTCGGCATCGTGGGAGGGCTCGACCCGCAGTTCTGGGTGGGCAGCTTCTGCTTCTGACCGACGCGCGTGTTCAACTGCCGGCGAGCCGGCGCATCGCCGACGACACACACCCTGGACTCTCGATCCACGGGAAGTGTCCCGCGTCGGGGACGCTGACGCCCCACCCGCCCGGCACCCGCGCGGCGCTGGCCAGCCCGGCCTCGTCCTCGGGCATCGGGCTGCGGGCGCCGGTCAGGACACCGAGCGGCACCTGGACTTCCGCCAACCCCTTCTCCAGGGCCGGCAGTCTCGCCGAGATGTCGCCGAACAGCGCGTTGGCGGGCATGGACAGGCGCAGGGGCGGCATCGGCGGCGCGTTCGGCGGGTCGGCGAAGTAGGCCGGCCAGACCAGTTGCAGCCCTTCGAGGGCATCCGCCTCGGTCCCCTCGCCCCGCATCGACTGCTCGTCGAGGTCCTGTGCACGCTGTCGGTCCGCCGCTGGCGTGCGCGCGAACATCTCTGCGTCGAATGCGGCCATGCCCCCGTCGCCGACCGCACCCAGCGGGTCGATCGCCAGCACACCGAGCAGCCGGTCGGGCATGGCCAGGGCGACGTGGAAGGCCAGGTGACCACCCCAGGAGTGGCCGACGACGTATGCGCGGTCCCAGCCGAGGTGGTCGAGGACACCAACGACGTCGGCCAGGGCCTGCTCGATCGTGAACGGGCCGTCCTCGACCGAGGGCGCCAGGCCGCGCTGCTGGAAGTTGGCGACGCGGAACGCGCCCAGCAGCTCGTCTGCGGCGGCATCGGCGTAGCTGTACGTCAGACCCGGGCCGCCGTGCAGGATCAGCACCGGCTGGCCCTCGCCGGCCACCCAGCCGGACAGCACGCCTCCCGCGACGGGCGCCGAGAACGTCGTCTTGTCCATGAGCCGGACTGTAGACGGCTCACAGCTGTCAGCGGGCCAGTTCCCACTCGGCCCACGGGCGCACGGGTTCGAAGCCGAGGGCGAGGTTCACCCGCAGCATCGGTGCGTTGGAGTCGGAGTTCACCGTGTCGATGAAGCGCAGCTGGGGCTGCTCGCGCTGCGCGAAGCGCAGGTTCTCGATCTTGAGCAGCATGCCGAGCCGGTGACCGCGATGCTCCTCGAGCACGATCGTCTCCCACTGGTCGACATGTTCGGGAAGCGTGTCCAGCCGGGTCAGTGTGGTCATGCCGACGATCTCGCCGGTCGCGTCGTGGCGTGCAGCAGAGGTGAACTGTCGCAGGCCGCGTGCCTCGATCATCTCGCTGCGCCGGCGCATGCGTTCGGCGTCGTACACCTCCGGTTCCCAGGCCAGGTCGTCAAGAGGCATGTCGGTCGACATCTTTCCCTCGAGCACTGCGCACCCGGCGAGGTGCTCGTCCGGGATCGGTGACGTCCACTGCAGCAACGTGTAGCCCGCGGCGCGCGCCCGAGCGTCGGCGAGCAGCTCGTCGTGGACCGCAGTGTCGACGGCTGACAGATCGAGGCGGCGATGCATCATCTCGCTGACCGGCCGCGCGCCCCGCGACCGTGCCCACGGTGCTCCCGGACCGTCCATCGGCATCTCGGCCAGCAGCCGCGTGCAGCCGAGCTCTCCCGCCAACGCGTCGAGCGACTCGAGCAGGGCACTGCCATAGCCCTTGCCTCGGTGGTCGGGGTGCACCGCCAGCTCGACGCCGAGCACGTCGACGTTGTCCAACAGGTGCAGGGTCACGGCATAGAAGCCGACCGGCTGCCCGTCGACGATGCCGAGATACGCCCGCTCCTGCTCGTCGGGCCACGGCATCGTCAATGCGGCCCCGTGGAAGGTGCGGCACGGACCGGGATCGCCCGGCATCTCCCGAGTCCAGGCGAGCCGCAGCTGGAACCAGTCTTCGATTGCTGTCGCGTCGTCCTCAGCGATGCGCCGGATCTCCATCACGCGGGCAACCTCAGCTGCCACTGCGAGAAGCGCAGCCTCGGCACGAAGCCGATTGTCTCGTTGACCGCGATGATGTGCACGTTGCTCTCCGCGTTCCAGGTGATGACCCGCTCGACGCGTGGCACCTCTCGGCGCAGCGCTTGCAGGTTCGCCGTCTTGATGAGCATGCCGAGGCGTCGGCCGCGATGCTCCGGGGCAACGATCGTCATCCACTGGAACGCCGTGCGCTCGTCCCGCGACGACCACCCCAGGTCGCTGAAGGCGACGACGCGCCCGCTTGCCACGTGTCGAGCTGCGGTCGACACGCGGCGACGGCCCAGCCGGGAGCTCAGCTCTTCCCGCTCGCGATAGCGCTCGCGGTCCCAGGCCTCGGGCTCCCAGTCGAGATCGCCGAGCGGCGTGTCCGTGCTCATCCGCCCCTGGAGCATGGCGAGGTCGTCGACGATGTCGTCGGAACACGGGCCGACCCACTGCACGAGCTCGTATCCCGCCGCGAACTCGCTCGCGTCGTTCTCCAGCGCGGCGAGCTGCTCGTCGCTCACGTCGTCGAGCTCCAGCGAGCGGCAGATCTCGTCCAGAGCGCGCTCGGCCCCCACGACCCCGGCGAACAGCACGCCCGGTGTCGCCGGACCGTCGAGCGGCTCCGACGTGTAGCCGATGACGTTCGTGCGGCCCTCGGCTCGGATCCGTTGGACAGCGACCGCCAGCAGCGCGCGGCCGATCCCGCGCCGGCGGTCATCGGGATGCACCTCGAGGGTCAGGATGGCCGCGTCGGTGTTGTCCAGGGTCGGCAGGGCGAGCTCGGCGATGCCGACCGGGCGATCGCCGTCCCGCGCGATCCAGCGCTGCGTTCGCTTCGCACGCTCGTCCGACGGCTGCGCGAGCAGCTCCTCGAACGGCTCCATGGGGATCAGCGGTGCGTCGACCCGGCGCGCAGCAGCGCTGACCGACCAGTAGCCCCGAAGCGCAGCCACGTCGTCCTGCGAGATCTCGCTGACGTCCGCCGTGGTGGGGTTCACAGGGCTGAGCGTGGACCTTCGATGCCTGCACTGTCGCTGCAATTAGCGCTCCCAGCGTGTCCCATCCGGCGTCCCACGATGCGGACACCGGGTGGAACCTGGGGCGACGGGCGCGCCACGTTCGTCGTAGGCTCGGGCACATGCGGCGCGACCTGCTTCTTGGCTGCCGCGGCGAGGCCCTCTCCTAGGCCGGTCTCCTCGTCGCGGAGTTCTCGCCTGTTCCGGCCACCTCGAGCCGATCGAACCTCTCCGGACAGGTGGACCGTATGACCATGGACAACGCTCAGACTCAGCCCCGTACAGCAGACTCACTGACTTTCGATACTTCGTACGACGCCCGCAACGCCCAGCAGCCTTCGGGCATGCCGATCGCGCGCTACCAACCCTTCACCCCCGTCGGCCTCGAGGACCGCACCTGGCCCTCGACCGTCATCACGAAGGCGCCGCGCTGGTGCGCGGTGGACCTGCGCGACGGCAACCAGGCACTGATCGACCCGATGAGCCCGGCCCGCAAGCGGCGGATGTTCGACCTGCTCGTGCGCATGGGCTACAAGGAGATCGAGGTCGGGTTCCCCTCGGCCAGCCAGACCGACTTCGACTTCGTACGCCAGCTGATCGAGGAAGACCTCATCCCCGACGACGTCGTCATCCAGGTGCTCACCCAGGCGCGCGACGCGCTGATCGAGCGCACCTTCGAGTCGATCCGCGGCGCCAAGCAGGCGATCGTGCACCTCTACAACTCCACGTCGACGCTGCAGCGCCGGGTCGTGTTCGGGCTCGACCGCGACGGCATCACCGACATCGCGGTGCAGGGCGCCAAGCTCATGCAGAAGCTGACGCAGACCGTGCCCGGCACCGACGTGTTCTTCGAGTACTCGCCCGAGTCCTACACCGGCACGGAGCTCGACTTCGCCGTGCACGTCTGCAACGCGGTCAACGACATCTGGACCCCGACGCCGGACCGCAAGACGGTCATCAACCTGCCGGCCACCGTCGAGATGGCGACGCCCAATGTCTATGCCGACTCGATCGAGTGGATGCACCGCAACCTGGCCCGGCGGGACGGCGTCGTGCTGTCCCTGCACCCGCACAACGACCGTGGCACCGCGGTCGCGGCCGCCGAGCTCGGCTTCCAGGCCGGTGCTGACCGCATCGAGGGCTGCCTGTTCGGCAACGGTGAGCGCACCGGCAACGTCTGCCTCGTCACCCTCGGCATGAACCTCTTCTCGCAGGGCATCGACCCGCAGATCGACTTCAGCGACATCGACGAGATCCGGCGCACCGTCGAATACTGCAACCAGCTCCCCGTGCACGAGCGCCATCCGTACGGCGGAGACCTCGTCTACACCGCCTTCTCCGGCTCGCACCAGGACGCCATCAAGAAGGGCCTGGACTGGATGGACCGGGACGCGGCAGAGGCGGGCGTGAACGTTCGCGACTTCGCCTGGGCGGTGCCGTACCTGCCGATCGACCCGAAGGACGTGGGCCGCAGCTATGAGGCGGTCATCCGGGTCAACTCGCAGTCCGGCAAGGGCGGCGTGGCCTACATCATGCGCACCGAGCACCAGCTCGACCTGCCGCGCCGGCTGCAGATCGAGTTCTCCCAGGTGATCCAGGCGCGCACCGAAGCCGACGGGGGAGAGGTCTCCCCGGCCGAGATGTGGGAGGCGTTCGACTCGGAATACCTCGCGCGGCGGGCCCCGATCGCCCTCAACACCCACCACACGTCCTCGGCGCAGGACGCCGATGACGAGCTCTCCGTCAACGTCTATCTCGATGGCGAGAAGCGGGCGCTCACCGGGCGCGGCAACGGACCGATCGCTGCGTTCGTCGACGCGCTCACGACGGTCGGCCACGAGGTCCGGGTGCTCGACTACGCCGAGCACGCGCTCTCCTCCGGTGGCGACGCGCGGGCGGCGGCCTACGTCGAGTGCGCGATCGGCGACCGCATCCTGTGGGGCGTCGGCGTGGACGCGAACATCGTCACCGCGTCGCTCAAGGCAGTCGTGTCGGCCGTCAACCGCGCCGCGGGTTAGGCAGGGAAGTCGGCGCCGGCGTCAAGGCGCTGCTGCAGCAGGTCGGCGATCGCCATCGACTCTCCGTCGCGACCGCCGGCGCCGACGATCAACGGCGGATCAGACGGGTGTACGACGACGCCGGTGACCCTCGCGGTCAGTGATCCTGAGGCCGACATGATGTAGAAGTTGCCGTCGACGCCGATGGCGAGCGTCTGGTTGCGCTTGATGTACCAGCCCTCGAGCGACGTGCGATAGCTGCCGCGACCGTTCAGCGATCCGGCCCGCAGCCGCGTGGTCGGCAGCTGGCGCTCCTGCGCCTCGCGGACGAAGGCCGCGACATGCGCGGCCGCCTGCTCGGTCTCGGCGGCCTTGCGGCGGTCGAGGGCCGCAAGGCGTTCGTCCGCCGCGGCACGCCGCTTCTGCTGCCAGGCGGCACTTTCGGCGTCGGCGGCGTTCTCGTCGTTGTCGTCACTCATCTGCACAGCTCCCGGGTGATCGTCGTGCGCGCCACCTGACGGCCGCGCGACCATACTGCGCGCGGAGGATCCTGGCCGCGCAGCACCTCGCTCCACGTGGCGGCTGCATAGAGCTGCAGGTCGGCGCGGGCACCGACCGCGACCCCGTAGTCGTCGAGGCGCCAGGCCGTTGCCGGCGCGGTGGTCACCGCGGCCAGCACGGCGAGCTGCTCGTCTGCGGTCGCGAGGTGCGCGGCGTGCGCCGAGATCAGCGCCACCTCCAGCATGTCGCCGCGCCCGAACGGATAGAAGCCGTCCTGCACGCAGTCCTGGCCGAACGCCACATTGACACCGGCCGCCATCAGCTCGCGCACCCGGGTCGTGCCGCGCCGGACCAGGCCGCGGTCGGCGCGGCCCTGGATGACCAGGTTGGTGACCGGGTTGGAGACCACGGTGATGCCCGCCCGCGCGCAGCCGGCGATGACGTCGTCGGCGTAGCCGTCGTCGGCCGCGGCCAGCGAGCAGACGTGGCCCACCGTCACCCGGCCCTGCCAGCCGGTGCGCTCGGTCTCCGCCACCACCATCGCCAGGGTGCGCACCGAGCCGTCATCGGTCTCGTCCACGTGCATGTCGATGTCCGCGTCGAAGCGCTCGGCCAGCTCGAAGCAGAACGCGCACATGCTCGCGCTGCTCGCTCTCGGTGCGCTCCCAGTGCGGCATGCCACCGACGATGTCGGCACCGGCCTGCATCGCGGCGACCATCAGGTCGGCCGTGCCCGGATCGCGGACGATGCCCTCCTGCGGGAAGGCGATCGTCTGCACCTCGGCGATGTCGGCACAGTCCCGGGCGGCAGCCAGCACTCCCTCGAGCGGCACCAGCCCGCCGATGGTGTCGACGTCGACGTGCGAACGCAGCCGGGTGGTGCCCGACAGGACCGACGACTCGACGACGGCCCGCGCGCGTCGCCGTACGTCCTCATGGGTGTAGGCCTTCTTGGCCGCGTGGATCGAGTCGATCGCGGCGCGCAACGTGCCGTCGTTCTCGGCGAGCTGGCCGCGGATCAGCACCTTGTCGAGGTGGATGTGCGTGTCGATGTAGGCCGGCAGCAGCAACCCGCCGGCAGCGTCTACGCGGTCGCCGACTCCCGCGCCGGCACTTGGCCCGACGACGACCACCCGCTCGCCGTCGAGCACGACGTCCGCGCGCGAGCCGTCGAGCAGGGTCGCGTCGACGATCGCGGTCACGGCCATGCGCACATGATGCCTGGCCCGGCGTGCGTGGCAGGCTGCACCTTCATGAGTGGGCTCGAGCTGCTGGGATCCGGGCGCGAGGCGGACGTGTACCGGCTCGACGGCGAGCGCGTCCTGCGCCGCTATCGCGACGGCTATGACGCGGCGCAGGAAGCCGAGATCATGGCGTACGTCGGCGCCTTCGGCTATCCGGTGCCGACGGTGTACGACGTCGACGGTCCCGATCTGGTCATGGAGCTGCTGGACGGCCCGACGATGGCGGCTGCGCTCGAGGCGGCGGATCTCGAGCTCCCGGCGGGGGCGAAGATGCTGGCGGATCTGCATGACCGCCTGCACGCCGCTGCCCGCGCGATCGCCGGACCGGGACGGCGATCGGGTGATCCATCTGGACCTGCACCCGGAAAACGTGCTGCTCGTCGCTCGGGGACCTGTCGTCATCGACTGGCGCAACGCGACGGACGGGCCACCGGACTTCGACCTCGCCCTGTCCGCGATGGTCCTCGCCGAGGTGTCGTTCGCGGCAGATGTCGAGCGAGCGGCCGCCGTCCGCGCCCTGCTCGCCGGCTTTCTGGAACACGTCGGCGGCGACCCGCTCCGGCTGCTCGACCAGGCCCTCGCCCGGCGCCTCGCGAACCCGACGCTGTCTGCCGCAGAGCACGACCTGCTGGGCTCGGCTGCCGCGCTCGTCCGCGAACTGGCCTGACCGGGGCTGCGCGGGCCGGGGTGCGCGGCGGGGACGTCGATCGGTTGACCGATCGACCACAATGGTCGCGTGGGCCTCTATCGGGATGAAGGTGTCGTGCTTCGCACCCAGAAGCTCGGCGAGGCCGACCGCATCATCACGCTGCTGACCCGCTCGAACGGCAGGGTCCGGGCGGTCGGCAAGGGCGTGCGGCGCACCCGCTCGAAGTTCGGGGCGCGCCTCGAGCCGTTCACCCACGTCGACCTGCAGATCTACGAGGGCCGCTCGCTCGACATCGTCCAGCAGGCCGAGACGATCATGTCCTACGGCGACCACATCGTCGACGACTATCCGCGCTACACGTCGGGCACGGTCATGCTCGAGACCGCCGAGCGGCTCACCGCCGAGGAGCGTGAGCCCGAGACCCAGCAGTTCCTGCTGCTCGTGGGCGGGCTGCGTACCCTCTCCGACGGCTCCCACGCGCCCGGGTCTCGTGCTCGACGCCTACCTGCTGCGCGCGCTGGCCGTCGCCGGCTATGCAGCCTCCTTCGAGGACTGCGCCCGGTGCACGACCCCCGGCCCGCACCCGTTCTTCCACGTGTCCGCGGGCGGCGTGGTGTGTGCCGCGTGCCGGCCGCCCGGCTCGGTGGCGCCCGCGGCCGAGACGGTGACCCTGCTCGCGGCACTGCTCACCGGCGACTGGGTCACTGCCGACGCGAGCGAGATCCGGCATCGCCGCGAGGGCAGCGGCCTGGTGGCCGCCTACCTCCAGTGGCACCTGGAGCGCGGGCTGCGGTCACTGCCGCTCGTCGAGCGCAACTGAGGCGTCGCGCCGCGTCTCGTGCTTCGTGGACCCCGACACACCGTCGCCGCGGCGTGTCTGGTGCAGGGGAGTCCACAAAGGCGGGGCTGACTAGGGTCGGTGCGTGTCCCGAAGAGCGCCGGTGCGACCACCGACACCGCATCCGTCGGGTGCGCGCCCTCCGCAGGTGCCGGCGGAACTGGTTCCCGGGCACGTGGCGATCGTCATGGACGGCAACGGCCGCTGGGCCAAGGCGCGCGGGCTGACGCGTACGAAGGGTCATGAGGCGGGTGAGGCCGCGCTGCTCGACGTCATCCACGGTGCGATCGAGCTGGGCATCGGTCAGCTGAGCGCCTACGCGTTCTCGACGGAGAACTGGAAGCGCTCGCCCGACGAGGTGAAATTCCTCATGGGGTTCAACCGGGACGTGATCCGTCGCCGGCGTGACGAGCTCGACGCCATGGGCGTGCGGGTGCGCTGGGCCGGTCGGCGACGGCGGCTGTGGCGCAGTGTCATCGACGAGCTCGAGGAGGCGGAGCGCCGCACTCGGGACAACCGGACGCTGACGCTGCAGTTCTGCGTCAACTACGGCGGGCGGGCCGAGATCGCCGACGCTGCCGCGGCGATCGCCGCGGAGGTGGCTGCCGGTCGGCTGGACCCGAAGAAGGTCGACGAGCGCACGATCGCCCGCCACCTCTACGAGCCCGACCTGCCGGACGTCGACCTGTTCGTGCGGTCATCGGGTGAGCAACGCACCTCGAACTTCCTGCTCTGGCAGTCGGCCTACGCCGAGATGGTCTTCCTCGACACGCTGTGGCCCGACTTCGACCGCCGCGACCTGTGGCGGGCCGTGGAGCTCTACGCCGCGCGCGACCGGCGCTACGGCGGCGCCGTGCCCGACTTCGGAAAGGACAGCCATGCTCGAGAACAGCAAGGGATTTAGCGGTTTCTCCGTCGACGACGTGCCCAAGGCGAAGGACTTCTACGCCAACACGCTCGGTCTCGAGGTCACCGAGGCCGACGGGCGGCTGACCCTGCACCTCGCCGGCGACCGGCCCGTCCTCGTCTATCCCAAGCCGAATCACGCCCCGGCCTCGTTCACCGTGCTCAACTTCCCGGTCGACGACATCGAGGCGGTCGTCGACGAGCTGACCGCGCGCGGGGTGCATTTCGAGCGGTACGAGGGGACTCCGGCCGAGACGGATGACAAGGGAATCTTCCGAGGCAGAAGTCCACTTATCGCCTGGTTCAAGGATCCTGCCGGTAACGTGCTGTCCGTGGTCAAGACCGACTGACCTTCTTGATCTCTTCCACGTCGGCGCGGAGGGGAATGACGGGTGGTTGACGACGACGGCACGTCCCGATCGGCAAGTGGCTGGCTGGTCCTCGCGGCGGTGCTCGCGGCCCTGGCCGTCATCGTGATCGTTCTCGCGTTCCTGGGCATCGGTGGCGACACCAACAGCGTCTGACCCAGGCCCTGGCCGTCAGGACGACAAAGCCACGACGGCCCACATCATCGCGACACCGCCGACGGTGCTGACCAGCGTGAGCCGGGACGGGTGCCGGGCGTGGGCCTCGGGGAGGATGTCGGCAGTCGCGAGGTAGAGCAGGAACCCCGCGAACCCGCCCAGGTAGAGCGCAAGGACGCCGTCGCTCACCGAGAAGAAGAGCGTCGAGGTCGCGCCGAGCGCCGGCGCGATCGCGTCCGCTGCGAGCATGGTGATCGTGCGCCGGCGAGAGTTTCCGTTGATGCGCATGACAGTCACCGTGTTGAGACCGTCGGCGAAGTCGTGGGTCACGACCGCGATCGCGACGGCGAGTCCGACCGTCTCGCTGACCTGGAAGCCCAGGCCGATGCCCACCCCGTCGAGGAACGAGTGGGCGGTCAGCGCGACGGCCGAGGCGAGTCCAACCCCCGGATGGTGGTGCTGATGAGCTTCGTACTCGCCCTCGTGTCCGCCGTGCAGGGCGACCGCGCGCTCGACCACGTGCAGCACGAGGAAACCGGTCGCGAACGCCACCATCGGCGCAGGCACGCCCAGGAATGACGTGTGGGACAGCTCGAACAGCTCAGGCAGCAGGTCGAAGGCGACCAGACCCAGCATCACGCCGCCGGCGAAGCCGAGGATCAGGTGCAGCCGGTCGTGGCTGCGCAGCGCAGCGACACCGCCGAGCGCGGTCGAGAGCACCGTGCAGATCGCGAAGAGGACTACCACGCGGGAAACCTAGCAAACATGAAAACCATTGTCATCTCGGGTGTCAACGGGTGAGCCATGATGAGTCCACCCACCGGGGACAACCAGCTGGAGGTCGTCAGGTGCTCGTCGTCAGCCGCTATCGCGTGACCGACGACCAGTCCGTGGAGTTCGGTGGGCTCGCCCAGGAGGCGCTCGACGCGCTGGCCGGGCAGCCCGGCTTCCTGCGCGGCAGCGTCGGGCGCAACGTCGACGAACCCGATCTCTGGCTGCTGAGCACCCAATGGATCAACGTCGGCGCCTACCGTCGCGCCCTGTCCTCGTACGACGTGAAAACCCGTGCAGTGCCGGTGATGTTGCACGCACTGAACGAGCCGAGCGCATACGAGGTGCTGGTGGCGCGAGGGGACGACTAGAGTCGTTCCTTCACCCGCCGACACCCAGCCGGATGGAGCCAACCGTGGCCAAAGGCGCTCAGGACAACAACGACACCATCGTCAGCCTCAGCAAGCGACGTGGGTTCGTCTACCCGAGCAGCGAGATCTACGGAGGCAGCCGGTCCGCCTGGGACTACGGTCCGCTGGGCGTCGAGCTCAAGGAGAACGTCCGCCGTCAGTGGTGGAAGGCGATGGTCCAGACCCGCGAGGACGTCGTCGGGCTTGACTCAGCCGTCATCCTCGCCCGTGAGGTGTGGGTCGCGTCGGGCCACGTCGAGACGTTCAGCGACCCGCTCTCGGAGTGCCAGTCGTGCCACAAGCGGTTCCGGGCCGACCACCTCGAAGAGGCGTACGAGACCAAGCACGGCCGCCCGCCGGCCAACGGTCTTGCCGACATCAACTGCCCCAACTGTGGCACCAAGGGGGCGTTCACCGAGCCCCGACAGTTCAGCGGGCTGCTCAAGACCTACCTGGGCCCGGTGGAGAGCGAGGAGGGGCTGCACTATCTGCGCCCTGAGACGGCGCAGGGCATCTTCGTGAACTTCCTCAACGTCATGACCTCGGCTCGCAAGAAGCCGCCGTTCGGCATCGCGCAGACCGGAAAGTCGTTCCGCAACGAGATCACGCCGGGCAACTTCATCTTTCGCACGCGCGAGTTCGAGCAGATGGAGATGGAGTTCTTCGTCGAGCCGGGCACCGATGAGCAGTGGCACGACTACTGGCTGCAGGAGCGGTGGAACTGGTACGTGGGGCTCGGCATGCGCGAGGACAACCTGCGGTTCTTCGAGCACCCCAAGGAGAAACTCAGCCACTATTCCAAGCGCACCGTCGACATCGAATACCGGTTCCGCTTCGGGGGCAAGGAGTTCGACGAGCTCGAGGGCATCGCCAACCGCACCGACTTCGACCTGAAGGCGCACACCCAGCACTCGGGTGTCGACCTGAGCTATTTCGACCAGGAGAAGGGTGAGCGATGGACGCCCTACGTCGTCGAGCCCGCGGCCGGTCTCACCCGCGCGACCCTCGCCTTCCTGCTGGACGCCTACACCGAGGACGAGGCGCCCAACTCCAAGGGCGTGATGGAGAAGCGCACCGTGATGCGGTTCGACCCGAGGCTCGCTCCGGTCAAGGTGGCCGTGCTCCCGTTGTCGCGCAACGCCGACCTGACGCCGAAGGCGCGCGACCTGGCCGCCGCGCTGCGCGCCAGCTGGAACGTCGACTTCGACGACGCCGGCGCGATCGGCCGCCGCTATCGCCGCCAGGACGAGGTCGGCACGCCGTTCTGCGTCACCGTGGACTTCGACTCGCTCGAGGACCAGGCCGTCACCATCCGCGACCGCGACACGATGACCCAGGACCGGGTCGGGCTCGACGCCGTGCACGGCTGGCTCGCCCAGCGACTCGTCGGCTGCTAGACCGGCATCGACCAGCAGGGAGAAGCAGATCCAGCCGTCCGCCGAACTCGTGGCCTTTGTCCCGTCGACCGACTTGGACCGGTCGCGGACCTTCTTCGAGTCGGTGCTCGGCCTGAACGTCGATGAGGTGACGCCCTACGCGTGTGTCGCCCGCAGCGGCACGACGACGCTGCGCATCACGCTGGCCGAGGAGTGGACGCCGCAGCAGTTCACGGTGCTCGGCTGGACCGTCGAGGACATCCGGGCTGAGCTGGCGGTGTTGCGCCAGCGGGGTGTCGACCCGCTGATCTTCGACGGCATGGGCCAGGACGACGACGCAGTGTGGACGGCGCCCGGCGGTGCGCTTGTCGCCTGGTTCACCGACCCGGACGGAAACGTCCTGTCCTTCACCCAGCTCTAGGAGCGCACGTGGAGATCTGGGTGAATCCGGCCTGCTCGAAGTGCGCTGCGGCCACCGAGCTGCTCGATGCCGCCGGCGTCGACTACACGGTCCGGCGCTATCTCGACGACCCTCCGACCGCGGCCGAGCTCGACGCGGTGCTCACCCGGCTGGGGCTGGAGCCGTGGGACGTGGCCCGGATGGGCGAACCGGTCGCGGCGGAGCTCGGTCTCCGTGACCTGCCGCGTGAGCGCAGCCGATGGCTCGAGCTGCTGGCGGCGCATCCCATCCTGATCCAGCGTCCGATCATCACGGCGGATGACGGCACGACGGTCATCGGCCGATCCGAGCAAGCCGTGCGCTCCGTCATCGACGACGGCTAGATCACGGCGACGGCAGGTCACTGGTCGTACGGCAGCGATGCTCTCCTGTACGTGCGAGGCGGTCGGGCTCTGACTCATGGACACAACTGGTGCTCAGGGGTCGGGAGCGGCTGAGTTGGCGCGCCAGCAGTCACGCCTCTCACATCCGTACCACTTGTGTCCGCGGGTCAGAGCCGGAGCCGCGCACTGCCGGGAAAGCGGCACGTCCCGGCCACGGGCAAGATCTGCCTGAGCGGGTGACATCCGTCACCGCTGGTTGCTGACGGCGGGCACTGGGGCGCGCGCCTCCGGCGCCGCAGAGTTGTGGTCATGATGACTGAGCCCCAGACGATCCCCGTTTACACGACGACCGGCACCGCAGTGACCGTCAGCGGCCTGCGCAAGTCGTTCGGCGGCGTCGTCGCCGTCGACGGCGTCGACCTGGTCGTGTCCCCCGGCGAGGTGGTGGCGCTGCTCGGGCCCAACGGCGCCGGCAAGACGACGACCATCGAGATGCTGCTCGGGCTGCGCAAGCCGGACGGCGGCACCGCCCGGGTCTTCGACCTCGACCCGCGCGACGCCGTGCGCTCCGGGCGCGTCGGCGCGATGATGCAGACCGGCGGACTGGTCGGCGACGTCACGGTCCGCGAGGTCGTGCACCTCATCGCATCGATGCACTCGGCGCCACTCACCGTCGCGCGCGCACTCGAGCTCGCGGGCATCACCGATCTCGCCAAGCGCAAGATCAAGACCCTCTCGGGTGGCCAGCGCCAGCGGGTGCTGTTCGCGCTGGCGGTCGTGCCCGACCCCGACCTGATCGTGCTCGACGAGCCGACCGTCGCCATGGACGTCGAGACCCGCCGCGCGTTCTGGGCGGCGATGCGGGTGCTGGCCGGCGACGGGCGCAGCGTGCTGTTCGCCACGCACTATCTCGAAGAGGCCGACGCCAATGCGGACCGCATCGTGCTGCTGGCCCGCGGCAAGGTTGTCGCCGACGGTCCGGCCACCCAGATCAAGGCGACGGTCGACGTCCGCCGCATCCGCTGCACCCTCGACGAGCCCGACACCGATCGACTCTCCCGGCTCCCTGGGGTGCGCACAGTCGACGTACACGGTGACTCCGTGACGCTCGGGTGCGCCGACGCGGACGCCGCGCTGCGCGCGCTGATCGCGACCGAACCGAACGCCCGTGACTTCGAGGTCAGCGGTGCCGACCTCGAGGACGCCTTCCTGGCCCTGACGTCATGACCGCCCTCTCGCGAAAGACACCGTCGATGAAGCTCATGTCCATGACCTACCTGTTCACCGAGATCAAGCGCTCCTACCGCAACCCGCGCTACATGCTGTTCACGCTCGGCATCCCCCTGGTGCTGTTCCTCGTCATCGGCAACGCGTTTGACGGGACCATCGGCGGAGTGAGCGGCCAGACGTGGTACATGATCAACATGGGCATGTTCGGCTCGATGGGCGCCGTGCTCGGCATCGGCGCCCGCCTCGCCATCGAGCGCGACGCCGGCTGGAACCGGCAGCTGCGGCTCACACCCCTCCCGGCGCTGGGCTATGTCGTCGGCAAGGTCGTCACCGGCATGCTCATCGCTCTGCCGGCCCTGCTGCTCGTGGACCTCGCGGGCTTCCTGACCGGCAAGGTCGACCTGTCGGCGCTCCAGTGGGTCGAGGTCGTCGGCCTCGGCTGGATCTCGGTCCTGCCGCTGGCGGTGGTGGGCGTCGGCGTCGGCTACCTGGCGCGCGGCGACAGCGCGCAGGCGGTCAACGGCGGGCTGGTCATGCTGATGGCGCTGTTCGGCGGCCTCTGGTTCCCGATCGACGACAGCGCGCCGCAGTGGCTGCAGTCGGTGGCGCACGTGATGCCGACCTACTGGATCACGTCGATCACCCGCGCGCCGATCTCGCACGAGTGGCCGGCGGCCGGAGGCTGGCTCGTACTGCTCATCTGGGCCCTGGTGGCCGCGCGCATCGCTGCCCGCCGCTACGACGCCGACGACCTGCGAGCGGCGGCATGACCATCCCGGGTCCGCTCCGACGATGAAGCCGGCACGGTGGACGTCCGGGTACGACGACGACGCACGCGATCGCCGCACTACCTTGGCGGGCGTGCCGGTGCCACTCTCATCCTCCGACGTCGGGCTGGCGCCGCCGGGCTCACACTCCCGTCGGTGGCGCTGGTCGTTCGTCGGGCTGATCTGGCTGGTGTTCCTGGCCCCTGCGATCAACGTGACGCTGCACAGCGATCGCAGCGTCGCCGCCATCACCGCGACGCTGGTGTGCTTCGCGCTGTTCGTCGCGGTCTACCTGCTCTCCGTGCCGCTGACAGCCTTCCGGTCGCTGACCGACCCCGTCCGCTACCTGACCCCCGTGCTCGCCCTGACGCTCGGACTGCTGACGCTCCCGGTGGCCGGGGAGGACGGACTCGCCACGTTCGTCTACGTCGCCGTCGTTGCCGTGGGTCTGCTGCCGATGCGCATCGCCGTCGGTTTCGCGGCGTTCCTCGGCGCTCTGGCGACCGTCCTGACGTTCACGGTGTCGGGCTGGAGCCGCGACCCCGCGAGCCTGCTGTTCTCCATCGGCCTGGCCACGGTGGCCTCGGCCGCCTTCGTCCGGCTGCTGCGGCGCAACGCCGAGCTCGCCCTGGCCCGGGAGGACCTCGCCCGCTTCGCGGTGGAGCAGGAGCGAGCCCGGTTCGCCCGGGACCTGCACGACCTGCTCGGCCACTCGCTGACCGTCATCACCGTGAAGGCTGAGCTCGCGGGCAAGCTGATGACCCGCGACCCCGGCAAGGCAGCGACCGAGGTGGCCGACATCGAGCGGCTGGCCCGGGAGGCGCTGGCCGACGTCCGGGCGACCGTCGCGGGCTACCGGGAGGTGACCCTGGCGGTCGAGCTGTCCTCTGCCCGCAGCGCGCTCGACGCAGCCGGCATCGAGGCCGAGCTGCCCGGCGCCCTCGACGAGGTGCCGGGCGACCGGCGCGAGCTGTTCGGCTGGGTGGTGCGGGAAGGTGTCACCAACGTGGTGCGGCACTCTCAGGCCCAGCGGGTGCGGGTCGCGGTTTCGCCGACAACGGTCGAGGTGCTCGACGACGGCCCGGGCTGCCCGGGGACGGTGGTGGTCGGCGGACACGGCCTCGACGGGCTGCGGGAGCGGCTCACCGCTGTCGGTGGTCACCTCGAGGCGGGTCCGGTCGACGCGGGCGGGTTCCGCCTGTTCGCCGAGGTGCCGGCGTGAGCGACCCGGTGGCGAGTGAGCCAGTGATCAGGCTGCTGATCGCCGACGACCAGTCCCTCGTGAGGGGGGCACTGGCCGCGCTCCTGTCGATGGAGGACGACTTCGAGGTGGTGTCCGAGGTGGGCCGCGGCGACGAGGTCGTGGCCGCAGCACTGGAAGCAAGGCCCGACGTCGCGCTGCTCGACATCGAGATGCCGGGCATCGACGGCATCGCCGCCTCGGCCGCGCTCCGGTCGGCGCTGCCCTCCTGCCGGGTGATCGTCGTCACGACCTTCGGCCGGCCGGGCTACCTGCGGCGGGCGATGGAGGCCGGCGCCTCGGGCTTCGTCGTCAAGGACATCCCGGCCGAGCAGCTCGCCGACGCGATCCGGCGCGTGCAGGCCGGGCTGCGGGTCGTCGACCCGGCGCTCGCGGCGGAGACGCTGGCGACCGGGGAGTCGCCGTTGACCGCGCGGGAGCGTGACGTGCTCGTGGCCGCCCGCAGCGGCGGCACCGTGGCCGACATCGCGAAGGCGCTGTTCCTCAGCGACGGCACCGTGCGCAACTACCTGTCCTCGGCGATCGGGAAGACCGGCGCCCGGACCCGCGCCGAGGCGGGCCGGGTCGCCGAGCAGAACGGCTGGCTCTGAGACGGCGCTTGTTAGGTAAGGCTGCGCGACACGGCCTGGCCCGACGAGCGTCTGGTCGGGCTACGGCATCGGCTACGTTCGCGCCCGTGGTGCTGCCGGTGGTCGCACCCGGCGTGCGGCCCCGCATGGGAGAATCGAGGGATGACCGTCCTCGCCCCGACCGCCGCTGCGCTGCGCGTCGGACCCTACGAGGTCTGGCCGCCGGTCGTGCTGGCGCCGATGGCGGGCATCACGAACGCGCCGTTCCGCCGGCTGTGCCGCGCCTACGGAGGCGGCCTCTACGTCAGCGAGATGATCACCACCCGCGCACTGGTCGAGCGCAACGCCGAGACGATGAAGCTCATCGAGTTCGGGCCGGACGAGTCGCCGCGCAGCCTGCAGCTCTACGGCGTCGACCCCGTGATCGTGCGTGAGGCCGTGACGATGCTGGTGGCCGAGGACCGTGCCGACCACATCGACCTGAACTTCGGCTGCCCGGTGCCCAAGGTGACCCGCCGCGGCGGGGGAGCCGCGCTGCCGTGGAAGCGCGACCTGCTGCGCGAGATCCTGACGTCGGCCGTACGCGCGGCCGGCCCGCTGCCCGTCACGATGAAGATGCGCATGGGCATCGACGACGACCACCAGACCTACCTCGACGCGGGGCGCATCGCGGAGCAGAGCGGCATCGCGGCGGTGGCCCTGCACGCGCGCACCGCCGCGCAGGCCTACTCGGGTCAGGCCGACTGGTCAGCCGTCGCGCGACTCAAGGAGCACGTCACCACCGTGCCGGTGCTCGGCAACGGCGACATCTGGGAGGCCGACGACGCCCTGCGGATGATGCGCGAGACCGGATGTGACGGCGTCGTCGTCGGGCGCGGCTGCCTCGGCCGGCCGTGGCTGTTCCGGTCGCTGGACCGGGCCTTCGCCGGCGTCCCGGACGACCCGCAGCCCGCGCTGCACGAGGTCGCGGCCGCGATGCGTCGCCACGCCGGGCTGATGGTCGGGTGGCTCGGCGAGGACAAGGGCGCCCGGGAGTTCCGCAAGCACGTGTCGTGGTATCTCAAGGGATTCGCCGTCGGCGGAGAAGTGCGCCAGCAGCTCGCCCTCGTGTCGAGCCTTGCCGAGCTCGACCGGCTGCTCGACGGCCTCGACCTGACGCAGGACTTCCCGCACCAGCTGCTCGGCACGCCGCGCGGCCGGCTCGGGCCGCCGCGGCGGGTGGCACTGCCCGAGGGCTGGCTGGACGACCAGCGCACCGGGCTGCCCGACTCGGCGGCCGAGCTGGCGATCTCCGGCGGCTGAGCCCGGCGCGTCGACGGCGGGCGACCGCCATGTCGACGGCGGGCGGACCAGGGTGTGGCCAGGGAGTCTCCCGGGCGCGATGGACCGCCGGCGGCTCCGACAGTGAGGGGGTCGACATCAGCGCCGCACAGGAAGCGGCCGCGTCACCCCGCGAAAGGCGGTCATCCCGTGCGTTCCAAGATCACCCCCGGCAGCACCTTCCCCGACTACTCCCTGCCCGACCACACCGGCACCGTCCGCCGGCTCAGCGAGCTCCAGGGGGACGATCCGATGATCCTCACGCTCGCGCGCGGCCACTACTGCCCGAAGGAGCACCAGCAGCACCTCGACCTGGCGGCGTTCCAGCCGAAGATCGCCGTGGCCTACACCCAGATCGTGACGATCTCGACCGACGAGCACCACACCCTGCAGGAGTTCCGCCTGTCGGTCGGCGCCCAGTGGACGTTCCTCTCCGACCCCGAGCGGACGATCCAGAGGGACCTCGACATCAAGGAGTACACCGACCCCGACCACGACCCGATGATCCCGCACACGCTCGTGCTCAAGCCGGGACTGGTCATTCACAGCGTCTACAACGGCTACTGGTTCTGGGGCCGCCCGTCGGTCGACGACCTCTGGCGTGACCTGCGCGCGGCGTTCAGCGAGATCCGCCCGGACTGGGACCTGAGCAAGCCCGGGCTCCGCGAGGCATGGGACGCCGGCGACCTCTCGTCGTTCCACGGATGGGACAAGCGGGCCAACGAGCTCGCTTCCGCGACGTGAGGGACGGTCAGCCGGTGTGCGGGGTGACCGCGTCGACGGTGAACGCGTGCAGCTGCGCCTCGTGCCGCCACGCGTCATAGCGGCCCGCCGGACCGGAGTGCGCCGCGCCACCCAGGGCGGTCTGCAGCAGCAGCTCCGCGTCACCCTGGTTGCCGTCGGCCCGCATCTTCGCCACCCATTTGGCCGGCTCGTGCACGCTGACCCGTGGGTCGTGCCGGCTGGCTGTCACGAGCATCGCCGGCCGCTGCGGACCCGGCAGGTTCTCGTACGGCGAATAGCCCTTCATGTACGCGTAGTGGTCGGGCTCGCGCGGGTCGCCCCACTCGTCCCACTCGCCGACGGTGAGCGGCAGCGTGTCGTCGAGCATCGAGTTGATCACGTCGACGAACGGCACCTCGGCGACGATGGCGCGGAACAGCTCGGGGGCGAGGAACGACGTCGCGCCCATCAGCAGCCCTCCGGCGCTCAGGCCGCGTGCGACCAGCAGCTCGGGTGAGGTCACCCCGGAGTCGAGCAGGTGCTGCGCGCACGCGACGAAGTCGGTGAACGTGTTGCGCTTGGTCAGCAGCCGGCCCTGCAGCCACCAGGAACGGCCGCGCTCGCCGCCGCCCCGGACGTGTGCGACGGCGAGCACGAAGCCGCGGTCGAGCAGGGGGCGCATCTGGTACCAGAACTCGGGGTCCTGGCACGACTCGTAGGAACCGTAGCCATAGAGCAGGCACGGTCGCGGTCCCGTGCCGGCCAGCCCGAACGACCCGGCGGGCATCGTGCTCGACGGGCTGACGCGCCGGGTGATCAGCGAGAGCGGGATGAGCGCGCCGTCCGAGGTGGCCACCTCGACCTCTCCGCAGGCGTAGTCGTCGAGCCCGTGCAGGACCTGCTGGGTGTGGACGAGCGACTCGTGGCCGTCGGCCAGCGAGTGGTCGAGGTCGGTGCGTGGCCGGACCCAGCCCTCCCTCACGACCCGCACGGCCGCGACGTCGTACTCCTCGTTGCGCCCCAGCTCGATGTTCTCGCCCGGGCCGTCGGGCCGCACCACGCGCAACGCCTGCCCGCTCGAGTCGAGCACCCGCAGCTGGCGCTTCGCGTTGGCCCGCTCGGTGACGACGAGGTAGCCGGCGAACGCATCGACGTCGACGACCCGCACGTCGCCATGGTGCGGCAGCACCTCGAGCCAGTGCGCCCGCTGGTCGCCGCCGTCGACGCGCGCGACCGGCAGCTCGACCAGGCGGAACTCGGGCCCGGTGTCGTTGACCACCATCAGCAGGCGGCCACCGTCGGGCCCGCGCTGGTGGTCCAGGTGGTATTCGCGGCCTTTCTCCCTCGGCTGTACGACGACGGGGGCGCGCCCAGGATCGGCCGTGGGCACCAGGCGCATCTCGGTCGTGTCGCGGCTGTAGGCGCCGAGGACCACGTACTCGGTGCTGCGGGTGACGTCGATCTCGAGCTCGAAGTGCCGGTCGAGCTCGTGCCAGACGACCTCGTCACCGTGCTGGGTCGTGCCCACCACGTGGCGGTGGACCTGGTCGGGGCGCCACGCCTCGTCGACGGTCGTGTAGAAGAAGCTGTTGCTGTCGGCCGCCCAGGCGATCCCGTAGCAGGTGCCGAGGAGCTCGTCGGGGAGGTCCTCGCCGGTGGCCAGGTCGCGCACCCGCAGCGTGAAGATCTCCCCGCCGTCGTGGTCGACGGAGTAGGCCAGCAGCCGGCCGTTCGGGCTCACCTGGCAGACCCCGAGGTCGAGGTAGTCGTGCCCCTTGGCGAGCTCGTTCTCGTCCAGCAGCAGCTCCTCCGCCCCGTCCGGGTCAGCGGCGGCCGTGCGGACGTGCACGCGATATTGCTCGCCCGCGCGGCGCCGGACCCGGTAGTCGAACGCCCCGTCCCGCCACGGAGCCGAGACGTCGTCGTCCGGCAGCACACCGGCGAGCTCGTCGAAGATCACCTGCCGCAGGTCGGCCAGTGTGAGCGGTGCGCTGGGCCGTCCAGTCGTTCTCCGCAGCCAGGTAGTCCGTCAGCTCGGGGGAGTCGACCCGGCGCATCCACGCATAGCTGTCGCTGACCTCCTCGCCGTGCAGGGTGCGGGTCGAGCGGTGGCGGGGCGCGCGAGGAGGTCGGTCCACGGGACAACGCTAGACGATCTGTGCCAATCGTTCCGGATCGTTATCGATCCTTACTGATCCGTGATTCAGCAAGTGCGTGACAAATGGTTTCGTACGCACCATGATCCCCGTACGACGAAAAACGGAGACCGAACCCGTTTCGGGTGGGGAATCCGAAGGTCACCGGAGGTTTGAATGTCCTTGCCAGGTCGTCGGCTGCTGTCCGTTGTGACGGGGATCGTCGTTCTCGCCTTGTTATCGCTCGGCGGAGCGGTCAACTCGGGTGCGACGACGGCCGACAAGGTCACCTTCACGGTCGGAATGGTGGGCGACATCGACTCGCTCAACCCCTTCACAGGGATCGAGTCGTCGGCGTACGAGATGTACCAGCTCAACTACGAGACGCTGACCGACTACGGGCAGGCCGACTTCAGCACCCAGCCGGCACTGGCCGAGAGCTGGGACGCCTCAGCCGACGGGCTGACCTGGACCTACCACCTGCGGGCGGGGCTGAAGTGGTCGGACGGTCAGCCGCTGACCGCGAAGGACGTCGCCTACACGCTCAACCGGGTGCGCAACGGCAAGTACGAGCAGACCAACTACGGCAACTACGTCAGCGGCCTCACGTCGGTCGTGGCCACCGACGACAGCACCGTCGTGATGAAGGTGAAGAAGCCGACCCCGATCATGGAGCACCTCTACGTCTACATCCTGCCCGAGCACATCTGGAAGGAGGTCGACGAGAAGGAGGTCAAGTCCTTCCCCAACAACCCCGGCCCGGACGGCATCATCGGGTCCGGCCCGTTCATCGTGAAGGAGCGCAAGACCGGCCAGTTCATCCGCCTCGAGCGCAACCCCAACTACTACGGCCAGAAGCCCAAGATCGACGAGCTGGTGTTCCGGGTCTTCCAGAACCAGGACTCGCTCGCCCAGGCGCTGAAGCGGGGCGAGATCGACTTCGCCGACAGCCTCGAGTCCAACGTCTTCAACAGCCTCGAGAACACCCCCGGCGTCAAGACCTTCCCGGCGACCTACAGCGGCTTCGACGAGGTCGCGATGAACACCGGCGCGGCACTCGACGACGGCACGCCGATCGGCAACGGCCACCCGGCGCTCAAGGACAAGCGGGTGCGCGTCGCCATCGCCCACGCCATCGACACCAAGCTGCTGACCGAACGGGTGTTCGGCGGTCACGGCACGCCTGGCACGAGCGTCATCCCCCCGCTCTACGCGAAGCTGCACTACGACCCGGGCTCGACCACGTACACGTTCGACCTCGCCGAGGCGAACCGGTTGCTCGACGAAGCGGGCTACAAGAAGGGGTCCGGCGGCATCCGCACGATGCCCGACGGCAGCCGCCCGCTGAAGTTCAACCTCTTCGGCCGGTCCAGCTCGCAGTCCAGCAAGCAGACCATGGAGTTCGTCGCCGGCTGGCTCAAGGACATCGGCATCGACTCGAAGACGAAGATCGTCTCGGACGACGCGCTCACCGAGATCATCGGACAGGGCAAGTTCGACATGTTCGAGTGGGGCTGGGTCGTCGAGCCCGACCCCAACTACCAGCTGTCCACGTTCACCTGCGCCAGCCGGTCGTACAAGGACGGCGGAAGCGTCTACGCCAACCTGTCCGACTCGTTCTACTGCAACAAGGAGTTCGACGCGCTGTACAAGAAGCAGACGGAACAGATCGACGCCGACCAGCGCGCCGAGACGGTCAAGGCGATGCAGAAGATGCTCTACGACGACGCGCCGTACGTCGTGACCGCCTACTACGACAACCTCGAGGCCTACCGCTCCGACCGGTTCACGAACTTCAAGCCGCAGCCCGAGCCGAAGGGCTCGCTGCTGTTCCAGTACGGCACGTACAGCTACAAGTCCATCGAACCCGTGAGCGCGGAGAAGAAGAAGAGCGCGGCGGCGAAGGAAGAGAGCTCGAACTCGGGGCTGGTCGTGGCGTCCGTGGTGGGTGGCGCGGTGCTGATCGGCGCGGCCGTGTTCTTCGGCTTGAGCAGGCGCCGGCGACCCGACTCCGAGGTCGAATAGGTCGATGACCCTCACGGCAGCGGAGCAGCACCTTCCCGCGCCAAGCGTCGATCCGGACAAGGGTGGTCCGCGGCGTTCCGGCGGCTTGGCGGTCTACGCCCTGCGTCGCCTTGTCACGGCCATGGGGACGATGATCTTCGTCCTGGTGTTCAACTTCTTCTTGTTCCGCATGCTGCCCGGCGATCCCATCGCGCTCTACACGCGTGGTCGCAACATGGATCAGGAACAGCTCCGCGAGCTGCGCAGTCAGCTCAACAAGCCGATCTTCGAGCAGTTCGTCGACTACCTGAAGAACCCGTTCTCCACGGGAGTCGACTCGACCCGGTTCTCGCGGCCGGTGTGGGACGTCATCGGGGACTCCGTGTGGCCGACCGTCGTGCTGCTGGGCACATCCACCGTCCTGGCGACGGTGATCGGCATCGCCATCGGCATCAAGGCCGGCTGGGGGCGCGACGGCACGTTCGACCGGGCGTCCACCGGGGTGACGCTGACGCTCTATGCGATGCCGGAGTTCTGGCTCGGCATGGTGCTGCTGATCCTGTTCAGCACCGGCATCGGCCCCTTCCCGGGGATCTTCCCCAGCGGCGGCACGCTGACACCCGGCGTCGAGCAGTGGTCCCTCGAGGGCATCCTCGACCAGCTGTGGCATCTCTGCCTGCCCGCGGCGACCCTGACCCTCGGCTACCTCGCGGAGTACTCGCTGGTGATGCGCTCGTCGCTGGTCGACGAGCGCGGGCAGGACTACCTCATGACTGCCCGGGCCAAGGGGCTGATGGACAAGTTCGTGCGGCGGCGGCACGCGGTGCCCAACGCGCTGCTGCCGACCATCACGCTTGGTCTTCCTCAACATCGGCTTCATCGTGTCGGGCGCCATCACGGTCGAGACGGTCTTCTCCTGGCCCGGTCTCGGGCTGCTGTCCTACGAGGCGCTCCGCGGACCGGACGTGCCGTTGCTGCAGGCGATCTTCCTGATGTTCTCGATCTCGGTCGTCGTCGCCAACGCCATCGCCGACGTCGTGGTCGCGGCCGTGGATCCCCGGGTGCGGACATGAGCCTCGAGGCAACCGCGCACCGCTCTCGGCGCGCGCCATCGTGCGGACCAGGAAGCGGGCGGCCCGGGCCCGCTTCGTGGCCGAGTTCCGCCGCGAGAAGGCAGGTGTCGCCGGCCTCGGGATCCTCGTGGTGTTCGGCGCGCTGGCGCTCCTGGCGCCGGTGCTGTTCTCCAGCGACGAGCTCAAGGTGACCGAGGCGACCGGAGGGACGCTGCAGCCACCGAGCCGCGGATACTCGCTCGGCACCGACGAGACCGGCCGGTCGGTGCTGGCCCTGCTGGTCTGGGGCGCGCGGGTGTCGCTGCTCGTCGGGATCGCGGCCACGGTCATCTCGATGGTGCTCGGCACGCTGGTCGGCATCGCGTCGGGCCACTTCGGCGGCTGGAGCGGTCCCGTCCTCGAGCGGCTGACCGACTGGTTCCTGGTCATTCCGTTCCTGCCGACGGCGATCGTTCTCGCCACGGTGCTCGGAGCGTCGCTGGTCAACATCATCATCGTCATCGGCGTGACGTCCTGGCCCGGCACCGCCCGGCTGGTGCGCGCCCAGACCCTGTCGGTCGAGGCGCGCCCCTACCTCGAGCGGGCCCGGGTGCTCGGTGGCGGGCACTGGCACCAGATGTCGCGCCACGTGCTGCCCAACGTGATGCCGCTCGTGCTCGCCAACACGACCCTGACCGTCGCGATCGCGATCCTGTCCGAGACGACCCTGTCCTTCCTCGGTCTCGGTGACCCGTTCCGGGTGTCGTGGGGCTCGATGCTCGACGACGCGTTCAGCGCCGGCGCGATCAGCTCCGGTGCCTGGTGGTACCTGCTGCCGCCCGGGCTCTGCGTCATCGCGGTCGTGCTCGCGTTCACCCTCGTCGGCCGGGCTCTGGAGAACGTCCTCGACCCGCGGGCAGGCGACGCGGCATGAGCCGAATGACGCCCTCCTTCGCCTCGAGAACCTGTCGGTCACCTACCGCAGCGCCGACGGTCCGGTGCCGGCGGTGCGCGGAGTGACCCTCGACGTCGAGGCCGGCTCCACGCTCGGCGTCGCGGGCGAGTCGGGGTCGGGCAAGTCGACGTTGGCCGCCACCGTGCTGCGGCTCACGCCCGCGTCGGCGAAGGTCGAAGGCAAGGTGCTGCTCGACGGCGAGGACGTGCTGGCCATGTCGTTCGGCCGGTTGCGCGCCGTCCGCTGGGCGGAGGCGGCGATCATCTTCCAGGGGGCGCTGCACTCGCTCAACCCGCTGCGCCGCGTCGGCCAGCAGATCGCCGAACCGGTGCTGCTGCACGACTCGAAGGTCACCAAACGCCAGGCCGACAAACGGGTCGGCGACCTCCTCAGTCAGGTCGGCCTCGCCGCCCGGCTGGCGTCCTCGTACCCCCATCAGCTCTCCGGCGGGCAGAAGCAGCGCATCATGATCGCGATGGCGCTGGCCTGCAAGCCGCGGTTGCTCATCGCCGACGAGCCCACGACGGCGCTCGACGTGATGGTGCAGGCCCAGGTGCTCGACCTGCTGGGCTCGCTGGTGCGCGACCTGGGCCTCGGCCTGGTCGTCATCAGCCACGACCTGTCCGTGCTGGGCTCGACGTGCGACCGGCTGGCCGTGATGTACGCCGGCCGGATCGTCGAGGAAGGCCCGTCGGCGGAGGTGCTCGAGCGCTCCCAGCACCCCTACACGCGCGCGCTGTCGGCGGCCTTCCCGACGATCGGCGACCAGACCGCGCGGTACGCGCCGCACGGACTGCCCGGCGACCCGCCGTGGCCCGGTGACCTGCCGAGCGGCTGCCCGTTCCACCCGCGGTGCCCCGACGCGATGGACGTCTGCCGCACCGAGGACGTCGCGCTGCGCGACTACGAGTCCCACCGGCACCGCGCGGCCTGCATCCATGTCGACTCGCAGGTGCGGGGGACCCTCGCGTGACCGAGACCGCGGCCACCCCGACCGTCGCCGACGTCGCGGGCCCCGTCCTCGAGGCCAGGGCGCTCGAGACCACCTTCCGCACCCGGTCGGGCAAGGCGGCGCGCGCGGTCGACGGCGTCGACCTGGCGCTCGGCCGCGGCGAGATCGTCGCGCTGGTCGGGGAGTCCGGCTGCGGCAAGACCACCCTGGCTCGCACGCTGCTCGGTCTCGAGCAGCCCAGCCGCGGCCACGTCTACTACGACGGCAAGGAGCTCAGCTACAAGAACGCCGGGCTGAAGGCCTTCCGCCGCAAGGTGCAGCTCGTGCTGCAGGACCCGACCGGCTCGCTCAACCCCAGGCACACGGTGTACGAGGCGGTGGCTGAGGGCCTGCGGGTGCATCGCGTCGGCGGCAACGAGGAGGAGCTGGTCGCGCGGGCCCTGTCCCGGGCAGGCCTGCGCCCGCCGGAACGCTATTTCCTGCGCTATCCCCACGAGCTGTCCGGCGGCCAGCGCCAGCGCGTCGTCATCGCGGGCGCGCTGGTCCTCGAACCGGAGGTGCTCGTCGCCGACGAGCCGGTCTCCTCGCTGGACGCCTCGGTGCGCGGCGAGATCCTGGCGCTGCTCCTCGCGCTGCGCGAGGACCTCGGGCTCTCGGTGCTGGTGGTGACCCACGACCTCGGCCTGGCCTGGAACATCGCCGACCGCATCGCCGTGATGTACCTCGGTCGCATCGTGGAGTCCGGTCCGACCGAGGACGTGCTTTCCGACCCGCAACATCCGTACACCCGCGCTCTGCTCTCGGTCGTGCCGGAGACACACCACCTCGAGCCGATCGTGCTGTCCGGCGAGCCGCCCGACCCCACCAAGGTGCCGGCGGGCTGCCGCTTCCACCCGCGCTGCCCCGCCCTGTCCTCCGGTGCGGCCGCGCGCGCAGGGGTCGACGGCGAGTGTCGTACGGCGCCGGTGCCTGTCCTTCCGGCGGGGGAGAGCCATGCGGCGGCCTGTTTCCTGGCCCAGACGCTGTCCGCGGCCGGTCGCAAGGAGTCGACCGGAGACTTCCGCTACTGACTCATGAGTCAGTAAGATCCTCCCGTGGCCAACAACTCTTGGGCGCGACTGCGGTCGCGCTTCGGCCGGCGATAGGGGAGGGGCGATGGTGTCGCTGCAGGCTGCGCTGCCCGCGTCGTTCTACATCGACGACGGCCACTGGCGGCGTGAGCGGGACGTCGTGCTGCACAACGAGTGGTTCTGCGTCGGGCGGCTGTCGACGCACGGGCTGGACGTCGGGTCCGCCGAGCGGCTGGCGGTCATCGACGTCGCGGGCGAGAGCGTGCTGGTGGCGCGGGACCGTGCGGGCGAGCTGCGCGCGTTCTTCAACGTCTGCAGCCACCGTGGGTCGCAGGTCGTGCCCGTTGACCCGGAGCTCGACCCGCCGGCGCCCTGTGGCGCGGCGGCGCTGCGCTGTCCGTACCACTCCTGGACCTACGACCTCGACGGACGGCTGATGCGCGCGCCGCACACCGAGGAGGTCTCGGACTTCGAGCCGGCCGACTTCGGCCTGAAAAGCGTTTCCGCGGAAACGTGGGGCGGGTTCCTTTTCCTGCGACTGGTGGCGGAATCGCCTGATTCTGTCGGCCTGTTGGAGTCGCTCGGCGCGGCGACCGGGCGGATCAGTCGCTATCCGCTCGACTCGCTCGTCGTGGGTGCGACGCTGACCTACGACGTGCGCGCCAACTACAAGGTGGTGCTCGAGAACTACAACGAGTGCTATCACTGCGCCGGCGTCCACCCTGAGCTGGTGCGCCTCGTGCCGGCGTTCGGGCGGGGCGGCAGCGACCTCGACTGGGACAACGGCATCCCGCACCGCGCGGGGGCGTGGACCTTCACCGCGTCGGGGACCTCCACGCGCGCGCCGTTCGCCGGCCTCGACGCCGACGAGCGGGTGCGTCACAAGGGTGAGCTGCTCTATCCCAACCTGATGCTGAGCCTTTCCGCCGACCACGTCGCCGCCTTCACGCTCTGGCCGACGGGCGCGGGCGAGACCCGCATCGTGTGCGACCTGCTGTTCGCACCCGAGGAGGTCGCGCGGGACGCCTTCGACCCCTCGGACGCGGCCGACTTCTGGGACCTGGTCAACAAGCAGGACTGGGCGATCTGCGAATCGGTGCAGCGCGGCATGTCCTCGCGCGGCTTCCGGCAGGGCTGGTTCGCGCCGATGGAGGACGCCAGCCTGGACATCCGGCGCTGGTTGCTGCCGCGGCTCGGGATCGCGCCCGGGCTCGACGAGGCATCGCGATGAATAACGCGCCTCTCGAGCACGTGGACACCGTGGTCGTCGGGGCGGGCGGGCTCGGCAGCGCGACCGCCTGGCAGCTGGCCCGCCGCGGTGTCGACGTCGTGCTGCTCGAGAAGTTCGGCTTCGGGCACAAGCGCGGCGCGTCCCACGACACCTCGCGCATCCTGCGCCGCAGCTATCACACGCCTGCCTACGTCGCCCTGGCCAACGAGGCGTACGACGACTGGGCGCTGCTCGAGAGCGAGTCCGGCGAACGGCTCGTGACGACCACCGGCGGGCTCGACCTCTTCCCGCCGGGTGCGTCGATCCCGGCCGTCGACTACACGACGAGCATGGCGGCCTGCGGCGTCCCCTATGACGAGCTCACCGCTGCCGAGGTCACGGCGCGCTGGCCGGCTCTGGCGCTGCCCGAGGGCACGGTCGCGGTCCACCAGGCCGACACGTCGATGGTGCCCGCCGGGCGGAGCACCGCGACGATGCAGCGTCTCGCGCGGGAGAAAGGCGCTCGGCTGTACGACGACGCGCCCGTGGTTGCGCTGCTGGACCACGGGGACGAGGGCGTCGAGGTCGTTGTGGGCAGCGCGGCTGAGGCAGGCGTCGCGCGCGATGACGCCACCGCCAACGGCGGCCAGCCTGGCGGGACGTACCGCAGATTCCTGGCACGACGCGTCGTGCTCACCGCGGACGCCTGGACCAACGACCTGCTGGCCCATCTCGGCACCTCGCTGCCGCTGACGGTGACCCGCGAGCAGGTGACCTACTTCGCGCCGGCCGCCCCGGAACGCTTCGGTGCCGACCGGCTGCCGGTGTGGATCTGGATGGACGACCCGTCGTTCTACGGCTTCCCGACCTATGCCGAGGGCGGCAACGGCGCGTTCGTGAAGGCGGCACAGGACTGCGGGGGAGTCGTGACCTCGGGCGACGGCCGGTCCTTCGACACCGACCCGGCGGCCCTCGACCTGTTGCGCGGCTTCGTGAGCGGCCTGCTGCCGGGCGTCGGTGCGCCGGCGCACACGGTCACCTGCCTCTACACGCTGACGCCCGACCGTGACTTCGTCGTCGGGCCGGTGCCCGGCCATCCCGCCGTGTTGCTCGGGCTCGGCGCCGGTCACGCCTTCAAGTTCGCGCCGACGTTCGGGCGGCTGCTGGCCGATCTCGCCACGAGCGGCTCGACGAGCAGCGACATCTCGGCCTTCGCGCCGGACCGCCCCGCGCTGGTGGACGCCGACTATCCGGTCTCGTGGCTGGTCTGACGATGGTCACGTCAAGCGCGCAGGTCTCCGGGCTCGACGCCGAGCTCGGCGGCGGCCAGCGCGCGTACCCAGGTGGTGATGGTCCGCTTCGCGAGCACGCCTTCGTGCACGGTCGTCTGCACCGCGAGACCGTCGATCAGCGCGGTGATGCGCCAGGCCGCGCCGCTCGGATCCGTGCACGTCATCTCGCCCGACTCGACGCCCTGCCTGATGACCTCGGCCACGGTCTCCTTCCAGCGCACGTCGAGACGCTGCGAGACCTCCGCCATCTCGGGGCTGCGCAGCGCCGCCGCCCAGGCATCGATCCACAGCGCCCAGCCGGCACCGATGCCCTCCGGGCCGTACATCGTCAGGATGCGGGCCAGCCGGCGCAGCGCGCTGCCCGTGCCGGCGGCAGCGGCGTCGAGGCGTTCGAGGTCACGCTCGGCGGCGTAGGCGAAGGCCGCCGACAGCAGGGTGTCCTTGGACTCGAAGTGGTAGAAGATCAGCCCGGTGCTCACGCCGAGGTTGGCGGCGACGTCGGCCGCGCGAGTGTGCGCAAAGCCCCGCTTCGCCACCTCATCGCACGTCGCCCGCAGGATCTCGTCCCGACGGACCTCGACCTTGCGTCGGGCCACGACAGGACCCTATCCCCGCAGCACTCTCTCATCGGTGGTGATCAGTGATGTCCGTCAGTCCCGTGCGCGCGATGCTCGAGCAGGCGCCGTTCGACGTCGGCGCGCTCGACCAGGCTCTGCTGCCCTTCGGCGAGGGCACGATGCTGCCCGCGGAGGCGTACACGTCAGAGGCGGTGTTCGCCTGGGAGCAGCGGCACTTCTTCGCGGGCACCTGGGCCTGCCTCGGCCGCGTCGAATCGGTGTGCCCGGCCGATGCCACCCAACGCGCGGTCACCGTCGGCGACGTACCCATCCTTGTCTCCCGCGACGCCAGTGGCGCGGTCGCGGCCTTCGCGAACACCTGCCGCCACCGCGGGCACGAGCTGCTCCCCGCCGGCGGGACGTCGTCGCGCAAGGCGGTCGTCTGCCCGTACCACGCGTGGAGCTATCGCCTCGACGGCTCGCTGATCGTCGCGCCGGGCTTCGAGGATGTCGCGTCCTTCGACCCCGACTCCCACGGGCTGGTGCGGCTGCCGGTCGAGGTCTGGCACGGCTGGGTGTTCGTGAACGCCCTCGCGTCGGGTGCGCCCTTTGCCGAGCACGTCGGCGAGCTGACCTCGCTCGTGGCGCCGTACGCACCCGAACGTCTCGTGCGTGGTGCGTCTCACGAGTACGTCGTCGCGGCCAACTGGAAGGTGGTCACGGAGAACTACCACGAGTGCTATCACTGCCCGCTGATCCATCCCGAGCTGTGCGATGTCAGCCCGCCGGCCAGCGGCGACAACTATGACCTGCCCGGCGCCTGGGTGGGCGGGTCGATGGACCTGCGCGACGGTGCCGAGACGATGTCGCTCGACGGGCGCAGCGGTGGCCGGAACATCGACGGTGTCGACCCTCGGCAGGTGCTCTATCTCGGGCTGTTCCCGAACCTGCTCATCTCGGCTCACCCGGACTACGTCATGACGCACCGCATGACGCCGCTCGCGCCCGGTCGCACTCACGTCGAGTGCTCGTGGTACTTCGTGCCCGACGAGTCCGGTGCTGCGCCGGACCCCTCGTACGCCGTCGACTTCTGGGACCGCACGAACCGGCAGGACTGGGCGGCGTGCGAGTCGGTGCAGCGCGGCCTCGCCTCGCCGCACTTCCGGCCCGGCCCGCTCGCGCCCAACGAGGACGGTGTGTACGACTTCGTGACGATGGTCGCGCGCGGCTACCTGGGGGAGTCGCCGCGTTAACCCTTGCCTGGTCAACGAAATTGGGACTTGACCGGCATCACGGACAAGCGCAGGTTGGAGCAGCCCTGCAACTCGGTCGGGCCACCTCGTGGAAGCAGGCAGAGCCATGCAGCAACGAGAAATCGCGCGCCGGACGGTCCTGAAGACGGGGGCAGCCGCAAGCCTGTCGGGTTTGGCGGTGCTGAAGCTCTCCGGCCCCGCACAAGCCTTCCCCGGTCATAGCGGCGAGGGCGTCCTCGTCCCCTGGCTCGATCCGACCCCGCCGGTGCCACCGGAGAATGCGGAGATCCTGGCCCACCCGCTGGACTGGGAGCACCTCGACTCGTGGCTGACACCCAACGACGAGTTCTTCACGGTGAAGCACTACTTCCAGCCGGACCTCTCGCCGGTCGACTGGCGCCTCGACGTCGGCGGACTCGTCGCGAACAAGCTGACCCTGTCACTGGCCGACCTCAAGGCTCTCCCGAAACACGACGTGACGTTCGCGCTGGAGTGTTCAGGCAACACGGGTGGCGCCCCGTTCGCCATCGGACTCATCGGCAACGCCCGCTGGGCAGGCGCCTCGCTGCGCCAGGTGCTGCGGCAGGCGCGCCCCTTGAAGAAGGGCGTCGAGGTGATCTTCTGGGGTGCCGACAGCGGGCCGGTGACGATCCTTGACAACTCGGGCGTGTTCCGCCCGGTACCGCCGCCAGATGACCCGGACGCCCCAGGCCTGCACGGCATCACCGAGCGGTTCGCCCGCAGCATGTCGCTCGACGACGCCATGGCCGGGGACAAGCTGCTCTGCTACGAGATGAACGGCGTGCCGTTGCCTGCCGATCATGGCGCGCCCGTGCGACTGATCGCGCCCGACTGGTACGGCGTGGCCAACGTCAAGTGGCTGACTCACATCGAGATCACCGACGCCCGCTACCAGGGCCGTTTCATGGCCCGCGACTACGTCTCCATCCGCGAGGAAGAGCGCGACGGCGAGACGGTCTGGACATTCACCTCCGTGACCCACGAGCTGCTCAAGTCGACGCCGGCGAAGGTGACCCGCAAGGGCGACAAGTACTCCGTCATGGGTGCCGCGTGGGGGGCACCGATCGCGAAGGTGCAGGTCTCGGTCGACGGGGGCGGCTGGCGTACGGCAAAGCTGCACCGCCGTCGATCGCTGGGCGCGGGCGCGGGACATCGGAACGAGGCCGCGTGGGCGTTCTGGACCTTTGACTGGGGGATGCCGGCGCCGGGGATTCACTCGATCAGCTCGCGCGCGTTCGACGAGGACGGAAACATGCAGCCCACGCCGGATGACCCGCGCATCACCAGCCGCCACACCTTCTGGGAGAACAACAGCCAGATCAGCCGGCGGGTGCTCATTCCCTGACGCGTGGCTCCGCGCACCTGGGCACGCGGGTGGGTGAGTTAGGCAGGTGATTCCGGTCGCCCGGCCTGCCTAACTCACCCTTCCGCGAGCTGTCGGGGTGCGCGCTACAGCGAACGCCAGACGAAGGTGTCCGGTCCGTCGTTCGTGTCGTCGGCGACCAGGTTGCTGGCGCCGGACTCGAACGACACGGCCGCGCCGTCGCCGGACATGCCCAGGTAGCCCTGGAAGCCCGAGTGGTCGTTGCCCTGCTCCCCGACCGGGTCGACCGAGACCTTGAACGTCGACGCCGCGGCGATGTCGCGCACGAAGACATCGGAGATGCCACCGCCGTCACCAGGGGTGTAGCCGTCGGCGGTTGTCGAGAAGCCCACCCGGTGCCCGTCGCCGGAGATCGCGACCCGGCCGGTGACGCCGCCGGCCTGCGCACCGTCGCTGTTGACCGAGGCACGCACGAGCGCGCCGTTGGTCACGTCGATGCGGTACGCGTCGAACTCGCCGTTGGTGTCATCGGGTACGAGGGCGCCGTCGGTCATGAACGCCACGTACCTCCCGTTCGCTGAAAGCTGCCACGAGCCGACGATCGCGTGCCCGTGAGTCGCCTCGTTGAAGATGAGGCGCGTCTTGTGTGCCTTGCGGTCGCGGATGTAGAGGTTGGCCAGGCCGTCACCGTCGCGGGTCATGGCGAACAGCACATAGCGACCGTTCGCCGAGATCGACGGCTCGAGCGAGATGCCCTTGAACTGCTTGTTGTGCAGGTTGAGCGACACGCGGCTCGTCTTGCCCTTGCGGATGTTTCGTACGAACACGTCTTCGTGGTCGTTCGTGTCGTTCTTCACGAGGTTCGACGAGTCCGATTGGAAGGCCACGATGTTCCCGTTGCCAGAGACGACCGGGAAGAAGTTGTTGCCGTTGGTCTGCTTGTCGTGGCGGCTGACGGACACGCGCGTGGTCTTCTTCGTCGCGAGGTTCCGCACGAACACGTCGAGGTTGTCCCTCGTGTCCTTGCCGCTGAGATTCGTCGCGACCGATTCGAAGACGACGTGCTTGCCGCCGTAGGCGATGCTCGGGTTGCTGGATCCGCCGTTGGCCTGCTGGCCGTGGCTGTTGACCGAGACCAACCGGGTCTTGCCGGTCCTGATGTTGTGCACGAACGCGTCCTGGACCCCGTTGGTGTCGGGGATGAGGTGGCCGCCGCCTCCGTCGTCTCCACCGTTCGTGAACACGACGCGGTTGCCGTCGCCGGAGAGGCCACCGCGGACCGGCGGGAGGCTCGCGCCCGCGAGCTGCGAGCCGTCGCTCGCGACGGATGCACGGCTGATGGTGCCCGCCTTGGAAACGTCATCGGCCTGGGCGATGGTGCCGGCTGCCGGGCCAGCGGCAGACATGGCCAGGATCGAGGTCGCCACCGTCGTGATGGCCAACATCGAGGTCGCCAGCGTGGCGCTGCGTGGTCTCGACGTGCGTGGCGTCGAGGTGGTCCGGTAAGCAGCCGTCGCGCGGCGGGGGCCGGTCTGGCCCGCGGTCGTGCGCTTCATCATGAGCTCCTAGATCGTTGCGTGGGGGTTGAGGTGGGATGTGCTGTCGGTTGTTGGTGTGGTGTGCTCGGTTGTTCAGAGGATGACCCGCGAGCGGGGTATGCGGTTGCATCGCGGAGAGGGATTTATCGAACGGCTGGAAAACGCTGTGGACAAGCTGGTCGACGGCAGAAGTTGTCCACAGGGGACGTTTCCGCGGAAACGTTTCCGCGCGGAAACTGTCGGAGGTGGTGCCTAGGGTTCCGCCATGACAGACCTCGACACCGCTCCCGATATCGACACGAATGCCACCGCCCGTGCGCTCAGCCTCGACGAGCTCGAGTCGAGGATGTGCCTGCTGGCCGGGCGGATCGCCGCCAACGAGTGCGAGTTCCTGGTGCTGCTTGCGGAGTACGACGAGCGCCAGGGCTGGGGCGTCTGGGAGCTCCGTTCCGCGGCTCACTGGCTCTCCGCGCGCTGCGGCATGCGCCTCGGCGCGGCACGAGAGCGAGTCCGGGTCGCGCGAGCCCTCACTCTGCTGCCTCAGGTGCGCGAGGCGTTCGCCGCCGGCCACCTCTCGTACTGCAAGGTCCGCGCACTGAGCCGCGTCGCCACGCCCGCGACGGAGGAGACGCTCGTCGAGTTGGCGCGGGGCGCAACGGGTGCGCAGCTGGAGCGCATCGTCCGGTCCTGGCGGACCGTGTTGACCGAGGACCTTTCCGCTTCGCAGCGCGTGCGCAGATCGGTCAGGCGAAGGGAGGACGACGACGGGTCGGTGGTGTTTGTCCTGCGACTTCCCCCTGAAGATGCCGCCGTGCTCGACTCGGCGCTACGCGCCGCCCGCGCCGAGGTCCTCGAAGACGACGGACGTCCGGTCGAGACGCCCGAGGAGCTGCGCCTGGCTGAGGAGCTTTCGCGCGATCAGCCCCAGCAGCGCGCGGAGGCCGACGCGTTCGTCCTCATGGCCGAGCGTTTCCTGAGCCAGCCGCCTGCCGCAGACAAGCCCGAGGTCTACCAGGTGGTGATCCACGCTGATGCTGCGATGTTCGACGAGGCAGAACGGCCGAGCGAAGGGCCGGCCGCGGAGCCCGATGCCGAGCGACAGCCTCAGCCAGCGGATGGCTCTCCCGCTCCACGCGGGCGTTCGCACCCTGTCCGCGGCCAGTCGATCACCGAGGCGGCGCGGTTCGCCGGTGCTCCAGGCGCCACCGTCGAGAACGGTGGTCAGGTCAGCGGGGCCACGGTTCTGCGTTTGCTGTGCGAGGCCTCGTCACAGGTGTGGCTGCGTGACCACGACGGCCGGACGCTCGACCTCGGCCGCACTGCGCGAGATGCCTCGCGAAAGCAGCGCAAGGCCCTGCGACTGCGCGACGGCGGTTGCAGATTCCCTGGCTGCACAAGGCAAACTCACCTGATCCCTCATCATGTCCGATGGTGGTCGCGGGGTGGATTCACCGACCTGGACAACCTTGTGCTGCTCTGCTCGGCGCACCACCGCGCCGTACACGAGATCGGCTACTCGATCACCAGCCTTGGCCGCGGCTGTTTCGTGTTCCTGCGGCCCGACGGTCGCGTGGTCCCTGACCCGGCTGAACAAGCCCGAACCGTGGTGCCGCAGCCCGACGCGGCAAGTGCGCCGTACGTCGACCCGCACTCCATCGTGCCGACGTGGGGAGGCGAGCGTCTCGACCTGGGGCTGCTGATCTCGGGCCTGGCCTGCAACGTGTTGATCGGTGGTGGCTACAGCCTGCCGGACACTCCGTCCCGCGATCTGCCGGCCGCGATTCGGGCAGCCGCCGAGTGGCCGATGAAAGTGGATCGACGCCGCGACAGCGAACGCGAACGGCTGGTCGCCTGACGACTCGGTCCGCCGGACACGAGCCGGGCTGGCTGTAGCTGCTAGCCCGCGCCTGCCCTGTTCCTGCCACGTCGGCCGCCGACGATCAGGACAACGCCCACCAGCGCGATCAGGGGTCCGAGCACCGCCCACGCGGTCTTGCCGCTCATCCCGCTCCCACCGATCACGTCGAGCCCCTGCAGGCCGAAGATGATCCCGAAGATCACGAGCACAACCCCAACACCGGTCGCCAGCCTCTTCATCACGCTCGCCCCTCTCCAGGGTGTGCGACCTCGGGAGCGAGGTCCACCTACCGCAACGGACGGCGGGCCGCCGAGGTTCATCCCGGGCAACTCGACGCTGACGTGACCGTCGAGGAGTTGACCTTCGACCGCGTCATGGGAGAGTTCGCCGTGCTCTCCACCCGCGCGCAGGTCGCGCGCCTCCGGCAGCTCGCCGTCGAGGCACTCGACTCCTTCCCGTTGGTCGATCCGCAGCTGCGGTTCATCGCACACGGCGAGAACACCACGTTCCGGGTCGTTGCGGGCGAGGACGGTCGCGACAGCTCGACCGTCGCTCAGTTCCTCCTCCGCGTGCACCGGCCTGCCCGACACGGTCTTGGGGTCGACTCGGCCGCGGCCATCCGTTCCGAGCTGCACTGGTTGACGGCACTGCGCGCGGACGCCGACCTGTCGGTGCCTGCACCCGTCCTCACCGGGCTGGCCAGCTCACGACGACCGTGGGCAACCGCAGCCGTGCCGGAAGCCCGCACCTGCTCGCTCCTTCGCTGGATGGACGGTCGCATCCACACGGCGTCACCTCGTCCCGTGCATCTGCGCCGGCTGGGCTCCGCCATGGCGCGACTGCACAACCACGCGGACGGATGGGTGCCTCCCGCGGACTTCGTGCGGATCCGCTGGGACTGGGACACGTTGTTCGGCAACACGATGGAGTACGGAGGGATCAGCGCGGCGCAGTGCTGGGAACTCGTCCCCGCCGACCTCCGGGGAATGTTCCAGGAGGTCGCCACCCGCGTCGGTCGCGTCATGTCGCAGCTCGGCGACGGCCCTGACGTCTTCGGGCTCATCCACGCCGATCTCCATCTCGACAACGCGTTGTTCCGGCGCGATGACGTACGACTCATCGACTTTGACGACTGCGGTTTCGGCTACCGGATCTACGACGTGGCCGTGGCGCTGTGGGAGCTGCGCCATCGACCCGACTACGTGACGTTGCGCGCGGCGTTCGTCGAGGGCTACACCGTGCACCGGCCGTTGCCCGCGATACTGCTCGGCCACCTGGACGCGTTCATCGCCGCGCGTGAGGTTGCGGTCGGGTTGTGGCTCGCGGGCACTGCTCAGGTCAACCCCGACTTCCGCGACAGCCTCGACGACGAGCTGGCCGCGATCGCGAGGTCGCTGACCGTCCTGCTGACCGACTGAGACCTAAGCGGTCGCGTGCCTTCAGCCCGGCCGGTCGGGCGACGAAGCACCAGGCATGCCCGACGATGCCAGACCGCCCACGTGGGTGCCTATCGAGCCGATCGCTCCCGGTGCCCTGGCGCCCCCGCCTGGCTGGTATCCGGACGGGACCGGCAACAACCGCTGGTGGGACGGGCGTCAATGGACCGACCACGTCGGCCCGCGATCAGCGGTGAACAGGGCGGCCCCCGTACTTCCAGCCGTGATGCCCGTGACGACCGCGCCCGGTGGACGTCGTGGCTGGTGGATCGGGGGCGGTGTCGCAGCCGCGGCCCTGCTGGTGGTCAGCGCCATCGTCATCGGAACGGCCATGGGGCCGGACCTTGCCCGGTCGGCGCGCCGGGCCGCCCTCCCGGCGGGCACCGCGGACTACTACACATTCGCCGGCCCGCTCGGTCGCCCGATGACGGTCGGTGCACCATGGGGACCGGGTTGCGCACCCGTCGTCCTGAACGTCGAAGACAGCGTGCCGGACGAGGTCTATGCCGAGGTCGTCCACGTCGTGACTGAGGCGCGCGCTAGTGGCATCGCCATCGGCGTCGAGTCTCGACAGCACACCTGGCGGCCCGCCGACCTCCCGGTGACCGGCTCGAGCACGCTCCCGGTCCAGTTCGTGGCGATCTTTGCGGACACGGACGCCGGGCATCTGCGTTCGGACGGGAAACCGGAGCGCGACCGGACCGGGTGGGACGCCGTCGCCGACCCCAACGGTCAGACCGAGCACCTGACCCGGCTCAGCATGACCCTTCACCTCGCGACTCTCGGCGACTCGCGCCTGGAGTATCGGCGAGCGCTCCGCAAGCTCGTCGGGTGGTCGCAAGGCATCGCCGACTCGACGAGCCCGAACAGCGCGCTGCCGGACCGCGCCACCGACTCGCCGGACGCCTTCAGCCCGGCCGACGTCGCCGCCATGAAGGTCATGTCCGGCTGCTCAGGCAGTTGATGGACGGCGGCTGAGACGGCTGGCCCAGATGGCCTTCACTGGCGGGACTGCGGTCGTCATCATGGTGCGCATGCGTACCTCGTGTGTGGTGGTCGGTGCAGGCGCTGCCGGTCTCGAGACGAGCCGGTCGCTGGCTGATGCCGGGGTGGAGCACGTCGTCCTCGAGCGCAACGGCGTCGCGGACACCTGGGCGCACCAGCGTTGGGACAGCTTCCGGCTGAACACCCCAGGCTGGATGAACGCAACGCTCGGCACCGTCGAGCCCACCTCGTTCTGCTATCGCGACGAGGTCGTCCAGCTGCTCACTGAGCGTGCTGCCGCGCTGCCCGTCCACACGAACACGCCCGTCGTGGATCTCGACCACGACGGATCCCAGTTCGTCGTACGGACGCCGGACGAGGCGATCCGCGCCGAGACAGTCGTGCTGGCCAACGGCCTGCAGAACGTCGCGAAGCAGCCCGCGCAGGCGAACCAGGTCGCCCGTCGGTTGTTCCAGATCCACACCCGCGACTACCGGAGCCCGGCGCAGCTTCCCGACGGCGCGGTGCTGGTCATCGGCAGCGCACAGTCCGGCTGCCAGATCGCCGAGGACCTGGCTGGCGCGGGACGGCGCGTCTATCTGTCGACCAGCCGCGTGGGCCGCTATCCGTGGCTCTACCGCGGCCGAGAGTTCCTCGGCTGGCTCGTCGACTGCGGCTTCTGGGACCAGCGGCCCGAGGATCTGCCCAGCCCCGCCGACACCCGCCTGGCGAACCCGCTCGTGGGCTCCGGCGGCCGCAGCCTCGACCTGCGCATCCTCGCCGGGCTCGGTGTCACGCTGCTGGGCCGATTCGAGGCCGCGGACGGCGAACGTGTGACCTTCGCCGGGTCCCTTGTCGACCACGTCGCGTACGCCGACTCGGTGGCGACCAGGCTCAAGGCGCTGGCCGACGCCTTCATCGCGGGTCAGGGGATCGACGCGCCAGAGGCGGAGCATGATCCCGACACGGCCGTGGAGCCGGCGAAAGCGACCGAGCTCGACCTCGCGGCGGCGGACGTCACCAGCATCATCTGGTGCACCGGCTTCACCGGAGACCTCTCCTGGGTGCGGCTGCCGATCCTGGATGGCGACGGCTGGCCCCGGCACGACGGCTGCGCCTCGCCGGTGCCGGGTCTCTGGTACGTGGGCTTCCCCTGGCTCACCCGCCGCCGGTCAGGCATCCTGCACGGCTTCCCCGTGGACGCGGCCGGCGTCGTCGACGGGGTCACGCGTCAGCTCAGCTCGGCGGGTCGCTGATCACTCGCCCGGGTAGACCAGCCCGATCTGGCGGCGGATCTCGTCGAGCGTCTCCATGATGGCGAGGGTCTCGTGCAGCGGCAGGACGTCGCTCTCCAGCTTTCCGGCGCGCATGCACCGCATGACCTCCGCGGCCTCGTGCTGCATCCCGCGACCCTCCGCCTGCGGCTGGTCGAAACGTTCCCGCACCGTGCCGTCCCGGCCGATGAGCGTGAACGTGGTCGGCGCGTAGAACACCGAGTCGATCTCGATGCGGGCCTCGGTGCCGACGATCACCGCGCGGTTCGGGCCGGCGACTTCCAGGGACGTGGTCAGTACGGAGTGCGCACCGTCCTCGTACTGCAAGATCACCGACGTTGTCGCGTCCACACCCGTGAAGGCGCGGTCCGACACGGCCGTTACCCGGGTCGGCGCGCCGAAGACCATCGACGCGAAGGACACCGGGTAGATGCCGAGGTCGAGCAGGGCGCCGCCGCCCAGTGCGGGGTCGAACAGGCGGAAGCCGGGGTCGCGGGCGAACCACTGGTTGTGGTCGGCGATGACGACGCGTACGTCGCCGAGTGCGCGCGAGGCGAGCAGCTCGCGCACTCGCACCATGTGCGGCAGCCAGCGCGCCCACATCGCCTCCATCAGGAAGACGCCATGCGACCGGGCGGCGTCGATCAACGACGACGCCTCGTTTGCGGTCATGGTGAACGGTTTTTCGACCAGCACCGCCTTTCCGGCGTTGATGGCCGACAACGCCGCGTCGTGGTGGCCGGGGTGCGGCGTGCTGACGTAGACAGCGTCGACGTCGGCGTCGTTGACCAGTCCGGCGTATGTCGCGTGGCGGTGCGGCAGGTCGAAACGTTCGCCGAACTCCTCCGCCGTGCCCTGGCTGCGTGAGCCGACGGCCACCAGCGACGCGTCGGGCATCAGCGCCAGGTCCGTTGCGAAGGCGGTGGCGATGCCTCCCGTGCCGATGATTCCCCAGCGGATCGGCGTCACGTCGCTCACGCGTGTCTCCTTCTTGTCGAATAGTGGTCGATGACAGGACCCCCGCACGCACCCCCGCACCAGGGGACCGTGCATTCGGTCACGTCAAGTCTCGTTCGATCGTCCGCTCCCAGCGACGCGATGCGAACGGCTCCCCGTTGCGCCAGGTCTCGACGGTGAGCACGACATCGCAGTTCAACGGTCCGTAGGTCACGGCGAGCTCGGCTCGCGAGCGGGCAGTGCCTTCGGGCCAGCGCACCGTGAAGTCCGCGGACGACGTGGCGCCCTGCGCGAACGACTCGGTGTCCACCCAGACCCGGCCGTCGTAGTGGTCGCTCGCTGAACCGTCTGCGACCTCCGACTCGCTGCCGTGGTCGACGACGCATTCGGTGCGATGACCGAGGACATCGCGCTCCACGCGCCAGGTGACCCCCGCACCGGGATCCCTTGCGTGATCGCCGCCAGCAGCCTCCTTTGTGGACTCTCCATCACCAGACACGCCGTCAGAGTGGTGTGTCGGAGTCCACAAGATGAGGGGGTCGGTGGTCCGGGTGGACTCTCCGGCGAGAGGGAGCTCCAGCGTCGAGGCTCCCGCATCGATGGTCAGCGTGAGCGGCACCGGCGGCGCCAGCGTGTTCGGCCAGTCGACGCCGGCGATCGACAGGCGCAGCTGGTGTCCGGGGGAAGCCGTCCACGACATGGCCTCGAGCTCGATCTCGACGTCGAGCAGCTCGCCGACCGGCAGCGGTGCCGGGTCGGTGTGCGAGTCACGATGCGTCAGGTTGAGCAGGGTGCGGCTGAGCAGGACCGAGGTGCCGTCCGGGAAGACGTCGGTCAGCTTGGCCGACACGAACGCGACGGGCTCGGACGACCCGACCCGCAACCGCAGCCGCGGGTGGCCGAGCAGGGCGAGCCCGTCCGCGGGCCAGGACCAGGTCAGCGACGCCGCGTCGTCGTAGCGCTGGTCGGTGGGCTGCCCCCAGGGCAGAGTTCCCGCGCAGCTGTTCCACGCGGAGGTGCCGACGTCGGGCAACACCTCGTACGCCAGAACGCCTTCACCCAGCGGGCGTACGTCCACGCCTGCTCCCGGCAGCGGCCACACCGCCGCGGACCGCCACTCGCCGTCGACCTGCGCGCGGGCGGCGCCGGGGAGGGTGGAGTGCTGCTGGTACCAGGTCAGCGCGGGCTCGTCGTCGACCCCGTTGGCACGGCCGCGCAGCCACCGGTCCCACCAGCGCGCCATCACCGGCACCAGGTCGATGTGCGGCCCCGGCAGCGAGTTGTCCGTCGACATGTGGCTCCACGGACCGAGCAGCAGCCGGTGCGGGACTCCTGCAGCCGCGAGGGCGGCGACCGTGCGGAAGGTGTTGTTGCGATAGCCGTCTGCCCAGCCGCCCACGAGCATCGTCGGGCAGGCGATGCGGTCGTAGCCGGGCCGCAGCGAGCCGTGCCGCCAGTAGGGGGAGTCGCGCTGCTCCTCGAGCCAGCGCAGCACCCACGGCTGCAGGTCCGCCACGCGCTGGCGCCACGTGTCCACCCACTCGTCGCCGACCAGCGCGGGCACCGGCGGCAACGCATTCATGGCGACCATGTACGTCGGGTAGTCGACGAGGTCGAGGAGCCGGCGCGCGCCACCCATCAGCTGTACGTCGTCGGTGTACCGGTCGTCGGTGGCGTAGATCGCGATGACGGCCTTGAGCTCCGGCGGCCGCTCGCACGCGACCTGCAGCGAGTTGAAGCCGGAGTACGAGGTGCCGTACATGCCGACGTTGCCCGTGCACCAATCCCGCGTCGCGAGCCAGGCGATGACCTCGCACAGGTCGCGCTGCTCCTGGGCGGGGTACTCGTCGACCGCCAGCCCGTCGGACGAGCCTGTCCCGCGCAGGTCGAGGCGGGCGACGGCATAGCCGTGCTCGTCGCGCAGCCGCTCGTACTCCGGCCGGTAGCTCGCGGTCACGTCGTCCTTGCGGTAGGGCAGCGCCTCGAGGATGCAGGGGGCGGGCAGCTTGTCGGGCGGCGGCAGGAACAGGGTGACCGCGAGCCGGGTGCCGTCCGCGAGCCGGATCATCACGCGCTGGTCCGTGCCGGGCGACGTCCCTACCGCCGGCTCGGACCCCGCGAGGACCTCAGGCACGGTGCTCCTCCAGCACGCGCACGACCTCGGCGAACGGCAGTCCCGCCGACGTGTTGCCGTCCCGGCCGAAGACCGTCGGGGCCATCAGCAGGCTCGTGACAACGGCCTCCTCGGTGGCCTCGACGACCGCGGCGAAGTAGTCGTCGAGGTCGCGTCCGACGACTGGTGCACCAGGTTGGGCAGCGCCGCGCTCGGTGCGCAGGCCGGTCGCGAGGGCCAGGAAGATCTCGCCGCTCGCGTGGTGACCGGTGCTGCCCGTGCGTGCCAGGCCGAGGCCGGCGCGGCGGGCGAGCCGTTGGCAGCCGGCCGCGTCGACGGGCCCGTCGGTCACCACAACGACGATGCAGGAGCCGGCCGGGCCTGGACCCGGCGGTCCGGCCACCGGCGGCAGCGCGAGCCCGACCGGCACCCCCGCAACAGTGAGGCGCTCGTGGTCGCCGAAGTTGGTCAGCACCAGAACGCCCACCGTGTGCCCGGACGGGAGGACGCGCGACGACGTACCGATGCCGCCCTTCCACCCGAGGCAGCTCATCCCGGTGCCCGCGCCCACCGCCCCCTCGTCGGGCGGCAGGCCCATGCCCGCGGAGAGCCGCGCCGAGCGGAGGGCGTCGCGCACGTCCGAGCTGGCCACCTGCATCCGCCGCGCGTCGGAGAGGAAGCTGTCGTCGCACTCCGCGACCAACGGGATGATCACGTCCTCGACGCCGATCGCCGGGTCCTCCTCGGCGAGCACCTCGCACGCGGCGTCGAAGACCCGGCCGACGTGCATCGTGGAAGTCAGGAAGACCGGCGTCTCGGCGAGCCCCCACTCCTGCATCGACAGGAAGCCGGTGCACTCCCCGGCGCCGTTGAGGATCGCGCCGCCCGCCGGGACCGGCCGGCGGAAGCAGTTGCCGCCGGGGTCGAGCACCGTCACACCCGTGCGTGCGACCCCGCGGCCGTCCGGTGGGTCGGCCTCGTCGCGCCAGACCGTGGCGTGCCCGACGCCGACCCCGGGAACGTCGAGCACTGACGCGGTCGGACCGGACGGGAGCAGACCGATCCTGACTGGCAGGTCAGCAGCGCGTGGCACCGGGACAGCATGCCGCACGGCGCGGCGCCCAGGAAGATCATGTCCAGCGCCGTCCGAGCGCCACAGAACGTTTCCGCGGAAACGTCCCGCGGCCAATTGCGCCAAATGTCGCTGCGCAAATCGGTGGAAAGCTCCTGCAGACGTTTCCGCGGAAACGTCCGACCGGGTTTTGGAAGGCCACGCGGGGTCGCGTGGCAGCATGCACGCCGTGGCGTTCCCGACAGTGGTGTGGTCCGACGACGTGCTGCGCCATGAGCCGGGTGCCGAGATCTGGGTGGGCGTCAGTACGCCCGGCACCGAGGTGCCCGCGCGCGCCACCGTGCTGCTCGACGCGGTGACGGCGGCCGGCGCCACGGTCGTCAAGGCCTCGTCGTACGACGACGCGCCGCTGCACGCAGTGCACGACCCGGCTCTGGTCGACCACCTTCGAGCAATCGCCGAGCAGTGGTCGCAGGGACCCTACGCGGAGCTGGTCGGCCAGGACCGGGTCGTTCCGTACGTGTTCCCGACAGCGGGCATGCTCGACGGCTTGCCCGCCCACGAGCCGGTCGCGACGCACGCGCGCGCCGGTCTCTACTGCTACGACACGATGACGCTCGTCGGACCGGGCACGTGGGAAGCGGCCCGGACGGCCATCGATGTCGCCCTGACCGCAGCCGACCTCGTTGCCGACGGCGCCGGGTCGGCCTACGCACTGGTCCGCCCTCCCGGGCACCACGCGACGCGGCGCGCGTTCGGCGGCTCCTGCTATCTCAACAACGCCGCAGTCGCGGCCCAGCGGTTGCGCGACCGCGGCGCCGGCCGGGTCGCGATCGTCGACATCGACGCCCACCACGGCAACGGCACGCAGGCGATCTTCTACGACCGCGCGGACGTGTTCTACGCCTCGCTGCACGTCGACCCGGGAGCCGGCTGGTTCCCGCACTTCGTGGGTTTCGCGGACGAGCGTGGCCGCGACGCCGGCGCAGGCTCGACGACCAACCTCCCGCTCGCGCCGGGCACCGGCGACGAGGGCTGGCTGGACGCGCTCGACGAGCTGCTCACCGTGGTCGGCAACCACACCCCGGACGCCCTGGTCGTCTCGCTGGGCGTGGACGCGGCCGGGGTCGACCCCGAGAGCCCGCTGGAGGTCAGCACCGACGGGTTCCACGGCGCGGGGGAACGTCTCGCGGCGCTGCGCCTGCCCACCGTGCTCGTCCACGAGGGCGGCTACGAGCTCGCGCGGCTGGGTGTGGACACGGTCGCGGTGCTCAGCGCGTTCGAGTCGGGCGAATCGTGATCGGGGTGGGGGCGGACCGCGATCGGGGTGGGGGCGGACCGCGATCGGGTGGGGGCGGACCGTGATCGGGTGCGGGCGCTCGATGAGCCCCGACCATCCAGGACCTTTGGCGCTGTCTAGCCGCCGCCGGCTCTGGGTAGGCTCCGGGCGCAGGCTCTACTCGTCCCGGCAGGTATGGACGGGCCAAGCCGGCCACTTAAGCCCAGTGAGATCAAACTGGAACACGCGAGGAGTGCACCCGTGCCGAAGTACGTCTACGACTTCACCGAGGGCAACAGAGACCTGAAGGATCTGCTCGGTGGTAAAGGCGCCAACCTTGCCGAGATGACGAACCTCGGTCTTCCGGTGCCACCTGGATTCACGATCACGACCGAGGCGTGCAAGACCTACCTCGAGTCCGGCGACGAGCCCGAAGAGATGCGCGCCGAGGTCAGTGAGCACCTGGCCGCCATGGAGCAGGCGATGGGCCGCCGGCTGGGCCAGCCCGACGACCCGCTGCTGGTCTCCGTACGGTCCGGCGCGAAGTTCTCGATGCCCGGCATGATGGAGACCGTCCTCAACATCGGCCTGAACGACGAGTCGGTGCAGGGCCTGACCAAGCAGTCGGGCAGTGAGCGCTTCGCGTGGGACTCCTACCGCCGGCTGATCCAGATGTTCGGCAAGACGGTCCTCGACATCGACGGTGAGCACTTCGAGTCCGCGATCGACGCGGCGAAGAAGGCGCGCGGCACGACCGACGACCTCGACCTCGACGAGAACGACCTGCGCCAGCTGGTGGACACCTTCAAGTCCCTGGTGCGCGAGCACGCGGGCCGTGACTTCCCCACTGACCCTCGCGAGCAGATGGATCTGGCGGTACGCGCGGTGTTCGGCTCGTGGAACGCCCCGCGCGCCATTCTGTACCGCCGCCAGGAGCGCATCCCGGCCGACCTCGGCACCGCGGTCAACATCGTGGCGATGGTGTTCGGCAACCTCGGCATGGACTCCGGCACGGGTGTCGCCTTCACCCGCGACCCGGGCAGCGGCCAGCAGGGCATCTACGGCGACTACTTGCAGAACGCGCAGGGCGAGGACGTCGTGGCCGGCATCCGCAACACGCTGCCGCTGCAGGACCTCGAGGGCATCGACAAGCCGGCCTACGACCAGCTGTTGACGATCATGGCGACCCTCGAGAACCACTACCGCGACCTGTGCGACATCGAGTTCACCATCGAGCGCAACAAGCTGTGGATGCTGCAGACAAGGATCGGGAAGCGTACGGCGGGCGCCGCTTTCCGCATTGCCACTCAGCTGGTCGACCAGGGACTGATCGACATCGACGAGGCCGTCGCGCGCGTCACGGGTGACCAGCTCGCGCAGCTGATGTTCCCGCGCTTCGACGCAGGGGCAGATGCGAAGCAGATCGCCAAGGGCATGAACGCGTCCCCCGGGGCGGCAGTGGGCAAGGCGGTCTTCGACTCCGACCGCGCAGAGGAGATGGCGAACAACGGTGAGGCCGTCATCCTCGTGCGCCGGGAGACGAACCCCGACGACCTGAACGGGATGATCGCCGCCCAGGGCATCCTGACCAGCCGCGGCGGCAAGACCTCCCACGCCGCTGTCGTCGCGCGCGGGATGGGCAAGACCTGTGTGTGCGGCGCCGAGGAGATCGACGTCGACCTCAAGGGACGCAAGTTCACGGCTCGCGGCGGCGCGGTCGTCGAGGAGGGCGACGTCATCTCGATCGACGGCACCTCGGGCGTGGTCTACCTCGGCGAGGTGCCCGTCCAGCCATCGGAGGTCGTCGAGTACTTCGAGGGCAAGATCGACGCGACCTCCGACAAGGCGTCGGACCTCGTCAAGGCCGTGCACCGGGTTATGGAGCACGCGGACGAGAAGCGCATCCTGCGGGTGCGCGCCAACTCCGACACCCCCGAGGACTCCGAGCGGGCCCGCCGATTCGGCGCGGAGGGCATCGGCCTGTGCCGCACCGAGCACATGTTCCTCGGCGAGCGGCGCCAGTTCGTGGAGGACCTGATCCTGGCCGAGGGCGACACCGAGCGTGACGCAGCGCTGCAGGCGCTGTTGCCGCTGCAGCGCGAGGACTTCGTCGGCATCTTCACCGCGATGGACGGGCTGCCCGTCACCGTGCGGCTGATCGACCCCCCGTTGCACGAGTTCCTGCCCGACCTCACGGAGCTCACCTCGGCGATCGCGGTCAAGGAAGCCACGGGCGAGACGGTGGACGAACACGACCGGGTGCTGCTGGCCGCCGTACAGCGGATGCATGAGCAGAACCCGATGCTCGGCCTGCGCGGCGTGCGCCTCGGCCTCGTCATCCCCGGCCTGTTCGACCTGCAGGTGCGCGCGATCGCCGAGGCAGCGGCCCAGGTGAAGGCGGCCGGCCTCAACCCGCGCCCGGAGATCATGGTGCCGCTCGTCGGTGCCGTGCAGGAGCTCGAGATCGTGCGCGACGAGACGCTCGCGATCCTCGCCGACGTCAAGGCGGAGACCGGACAGGACGTGCCGACCCTGATCGGCACCATGATCGAGGTGCCGCGCGCCGCCGTGACGGCAGGCCAGATCGCTGAAGCCGCCGAGTTCTTCTCCTTCGGCACCAACGACCTGACCCAGATGGGCTGGGGCTTCTCCCGTGACGACGTCGAGGCGGCGTTCTTCAGCCGCTATCTCGAGCTCGGCATCTTCGGGGTGTCCCCGTTCGAGTCCCTCGACCAGGAGGGCGTCGGCCGCCTTGTCCGCATCGCCACCGAGGAGGGCCGTAAGACCCGGCCCGACCTGCACATCGGCGTCTGCGGCGAGCACGGTGGCGACCCCGACTCGATCCACTTCTTCGCGGAGGTCGGCCTCGACTATGTCTCGTGCTCGCCGTTCCGAGTCCCGGTCGCGCGACTCGAGGCCGGTCGGGCGGCGATGGCCGGGGTGGGCAGCGACAGCCGGTGATCGACCTTTGATCCTGTTCCGGATCGCCCTGAAGTCCGTTGCCGTCGTTCTGACCCTGGCCATCGCGGTGCTCGTCTTCACCATGGGTCGTGTCTGGTGGGTCGCCCGCCAGGACGACCGCCGACCCTCCGACGTCATCGTCGTGCTCGGCGCCGCGCAGTTCGACGGCCGGCCGTCCTCGGTCTTCACTGCGCGGCTCGTCCATGCCCGTGACCTCTACAAGGACGACATCGCGCCGCGGATCGTCACGGTCGGCGGCAACCGGGCCGGTGACCGGTTCACCGAGGCGTCCGCCGGCCAGCGGTGGCTGGAGGCGCACGGCGTGCCGGCGAGCAAGATCGTCATGGTGCCGACCGGCACCGACACCCTGACCAGCGTGCGTGCGGTGTCGAAGAAGATGAAGGAACGACACTGGTCGACCGCGACGATCGTCACCGACCCCTGGCACTCGCTGCGCACGCGGTCGATGGCCCACGACTCCGGCATCGACGCCGTGACCTCGCCGACCCGGCAGGGCCCGGCCGTGCGCACCCGGCAGACCGAGATCCGCTACATCTTCCGCGAGTCGCTGGGCTACCTCTACTACAAGGCGTTCCACCGCAGCTCCGACGCCGGTCCGAACGCCATATGACGTCCGACTACGACGAGCACGCTCGCGCTCGCTGGGTCCACGAGCCCGTCAAGCGACCCGGCCGCAGCGCGTTCGAGCGTGACCGCGCGAGGGTGCTGCACTCCGCGGCCCTGCGCCGGCTCGCCGCGACCACGCAGGTCGTCGTACCCGGCGAGAGTGACTTCCCGCGCACCCGCCTGACCCACTCGCTCGAGTGCGCCCAGGTCGGGCGCGGCCTCGGCAAGGCGCTCGGCTGCGACCCGGACCTCGTCGAGACCGCGTGCCTCGCGCACGACCTCGGCCACCCGCCGTTCGGCCACACCGGCGAGGGCGCGCTCGCCGAGATCGCGGCCGGCATCGGCGGGTTCGAGGGCAACGCACAGAGCCTGCGCATCCTGACCCGGCTCGAGCCGAAGACGTTCGCGCCGGACGGGCGCAGCGCGGGCCTCAACCTGACCCGGGCCGCGCTCGACGCGTCGTGCAAATACCCGTGGGGACGCGACGTCAACGACCGGAAATTCGGTGTGTACGACGACGACCGCGACGTCTTCAGGTGGCTCAGGGAGGGTGCCCCCGACGGCCGGAGGTGCCTCGAGGCGCAGGTCATGGACTGGTCGGACGACATCGCCTACTCCGTGCACGACCTCGAGGACGCGATCCACGCCCGACACCTCGAGCTCGACGTGCTGCGCGACCCCTCCGAGCGGACCGCACTGACCAAGCTCGCGGCCACCCGCCTGCCCGACAGCACGTCCGACGACTTCGCAGCGGCGCTCGACCGGCTGACGACGCTGCCGTTCTGGCCACGCTCGTATGACGCGAGCCACCGTTCCCTCGCTGCCCTGAAGAACGCCACCAGCCAGCTCATCGGGCGCTTCTGCGAGGCGGCCGAGGACGCGACGCGGCAGCAGTTCGGCAACGCCCCGATGCGCGGTTACGACGCCGACCTCGTCGTGCCGCGCGACGCCCGGCTGGAGGTCGAGGCGCTCAAGGCAGTGACCGCTCGCTACGTGATGGAGATCGAACCGGCCACCACCCGCTACGCCCAGCAACGCGACCTCGTACACGAATTGGTTGATGCTCTCCGCCGCCACGCTCCGCACGGGCTCGACCCGATCGCCCGCGAGGCATGGGAGGCGGCCACCGACGACACCGGACGGCTGCGCGCCGTCATCGACCACGTCGCCTCACTCACCGACCCGTCGGCAATGGCGAGCCATGCCGACCTCTTGGCAGGATGAAGTCATGACGGCAAACCAGAGCTATGTGATCGTCGGTGCCAGCCTGGCGGGTGCCAAGGCTGCCGAGGCGATGCGGGACGCGGGATTCGACGGCAGCGTGGTGATCGTCGGTGACGAGCGTGAGCTGCCCTATGAGCGGCCCCCGCTGTCGAAGGGCTATCTGCTGGGCAAGGACGCGCGGGAGAAGGCGTTCGTGCACGCGGAGGAGTGGTACGGGGACCATGACGTCGCGCTGCGGCTCGGCACGACCGTCACCGGGCTGCACCGCTCGGCGCACGAGATCGAGCTGTCCGGCGGCGAGCGCATCTCCTACGACAAGCTGCTGCTCGCAACGGGCTCGTCACCGCGCAAGCTGCAGGCGCCGGGGGCCGACCTCGACGGGTGTGCACTACCTGCGCCGCATCGGCGACTCCGACGCGTTGCGCGAGACGTTCGCCGGCGGCGGGTCGCTTGTCGTGGTCGGCGCCGGGTGGATCGGGCTGGAGGTGGCCGCGGCGGCCCGGCACTACGGGGTCGACGTCACCGTGCTCGAGCCGCAGCCGACCCCGCTGCACGCTGCGCTCGGGCGCGAGGTCGGCGACATCTTCGCCGCGCTGCACCGCGACCACGGTGTGGACGTACGCACCGGATCGGGCGTCAAGTCCATCGAGGGCAGCGACGGCCGCGTGACCGGTGTGACCACGTCGTCGGGCGAGGTCGTGGCCGCTGACAACGTCGTCGTCGGCGTCGGCGTGAAGCCCAACGTGCGACTGGCCGAGGCGGCAGGGCTCGACGTCGAGGTCGGCATCGTGGTGGACGAGATGCTGCAGACCTCCGATGACGCGATCTGGGCGGCCGGCGACGTGGCCAGCGCGTGGCATCCCCTGTTCGAGGCCCGGGTGCGCGTCGAGCACTGGGCCAACGCGTCCGGCCAGGGCAAGGCCGCCGGTGCGGTGATGGCGGGCAAGGGTGAGCCCTACGCGAAGCTGCCCTACTTCTTCACCGACCAGTACGACCTCGGCATGGAGTACCACGGGCTCGTCGACGCCCAGGGCTACGACGACGTGGTGCTGCGCGGCGACGTGTCGTCGGGGGAGTGGCTGGCCTTCTGGCTGCGCGACGGTCGGGTGCTGGCCGGGATGAACGTCAACATCTGGGACGCCTCCGACGCGATCAAGGCGCTGGCCCGGGGCCGGGTGGCCGTGTCCCGTGACCGCCTCGCCGACGTCGACGTACCCCTGACCGACCTGGCCTGAGCGGTCAGGCGCTGCGCGTACCCGCCGCCTCGCCGCCCGCCGTTTCCCAGCTGACCTCGCCCCTCGCATCCGGTACTCCCGCCGCAGCGCGCTCGCCGCCGGGCATGCGCGAATCGCTGGGGTCAGGACAACGGCCAATCGCGCATGCTCGCGGCTGCAACGACTTTTTCACCGGTAGTCGCGATCTTGGCACGGTGATGGGGACGACCGCGGTGATCTGTCAGACGCGACGCATAGACTCGGCTCGTGGCAGGCCGGATCCGTGACGAGGACGTTGTGCTCGTCAAGGAACGGGCCGACATCTCCGAGGTCATCGGTGACCACGTCACGCTGCGCAACGCTGGCGGCGGCAACTTCAAGGGCCTCTGCCCGTTCCACGACGAGAAGAGCCCGTCCTTCTCGGTGCGGCCGAGTGTAGGTTCATATCACTGCTTCGGTTGCGGTGAAGGCGGCGACGTCATCTCGTTCGTGATGAAGCTCGACCACCTGACCTTCGCGGAGACCGTCGAGCGGTTGGCGTCGCGCTACAACATCGCGTTGCGTTATGAAGACGGCGCGGCCGGTCCCGCGCGAAACTCGGGCCAGCGCCACCGGCTCATCGAGGCGCACAAGGCGGCCGCCCAGTTCTACGCCGAGCAGCTTGCGACGCCGCCCGCCCAGAAAGCCCGTGAGTTCCTCAACGAGCGCGGCTTCGACCAGCAGGCGGCCGAGCACTTCGGTGTCGGCTTCGCACCGCAGGACTGGGACGCCCTCACCGTTCACCTCCGCGGCCAAAGGGTTCACCCAGGAGGAGCTCGTCGCGGGCGGGTTGTCCAACAACGGCCAGCGCGGTCCCATCGACCGTTTCAAGGGCCGCCTGCTCTGGCCGATCCGCGACATCACCGGCGACGTCATCGGCTTCGGCGCGCGGCGCATCTTCGACGACGACCGCATCGAGGCCAAGTACGTCAACACACCCGACACGCCGATCTACAAGAAGTCGACCGTTCTCTACGGCGTCGACCTGGCGAAGAAGGAGATCGCGCGGCGCATGCAGGCCGTGGTCGTCGAGGGTTATACCGACGTGATGGCCTGCCATCTCGCCGGCATCGAGACGGCCATCGCGACGTGCGGCACGTCGTTCGGCGAGGACCACATCAGAGTGCTGCGGCGACTGCTGATGGACCAGAACGAGTTCCGCGGTGAGGTCGTGTTCACCTTCGACGGCGACGCCGCAGGGCAGAAGGCCGCCGAGCGCGCCTTCACGTTCGACCAGAAGTTCACGACGCAGACCTTCGTGGCCGTCGAGCCGACCGGTGCCGACCCGTGCGAGCTGCGGCAGGCAAAGGGCGACCTGGCCGTGAGAGATCTCATCGCCAACCGCGTGCCGTTGTTCGAGTTCGCGATCAAGGCATCGATTGCGCGCTACGACCTCGACACTCCCGAAGGGCGCACCGGGGCGACCCCGGCCGCGATGGCCGTCGTACAGAAGATCCGCGACGTCTCCCTGCGCACCGCCTACGCGCGCCAGCTGTCCGGCTGGCTCGGGCTGCCCGACCCCGACGAGCTGGTCATGCACGCGCGCGGCGGCACGAACCAGATCGGCCGTTATGCCCGCGTGGTCGCGCCCGACGACCCGGCCCTGCGCTTCGAGCGGGACGCGCTCAAAGTGGTGCTGCAGGCTCCGCATCTGGCCGACGCGTCCTTCGACGGGCTCGACCGCTCGGTCTTCACTGCCCTTCCTTACGCGGCGGTCCGCGATGCCGTGGCCGCTGCCGGTGGTGTCGCGGCGGCCGCGGGCGGCGGCGCGGGATGGGTGGCGCGCGTGGAGGCGGCGGCGGCCGATGACGACGTACGTCGACTGGCCCGCGAGCTCGCGGTCGAGCCGATCCCGAGCGATGAGGCGGCACAGCAGCGCTGGGCTGTCGAGGTGTTGGCCCGCCTCGAGGAGCTCGCACTCACTCGCACGATCACCGACGTGAAGTCGCGGCTGCAGCGCATCAATCCGGTCGAGCAGGCGGCCGACTACAACCGGCATTTCGCCGAGCTGATCGCGCTCGAGGCGCGTCGCCGGGAGATGCGCGACCGGGCCATCGGGACGCTCTAGAAACAGCTCGCGGGTGGTCGCGGAAACTGTCTTCGCGGGTCCTGGCGGCGGACCCCATGCAAAGGATTCGGGGGCGGAATCCTCCCACCGCGAATGTTGTGCGCCGAAACAATTCATGGTTGTTCGGGCAGGATTTGGTCACGTCCGGGAAATCTTCAGCACTTTGCCCGCACAGGGGGCAGACTGACCTTTGTGGGGACAGGACTGGTCCTGCCGGACGGTGTCAACGAAGTCGTGGCGCGACTCCGCAAGAGCGGAGGCGGGTCAGGGCTGATTCCCGCCCAGGCAGTGGCGAGCGAGGCGACTGCGTCAGGTCTTGCCCCCGAGAACATCGACGACATCGTGCGCCAGCTGGCCGACTCGGGCGTCGAGGTCGTGCTGGACGAGCCGTCGCCCGCTGAGCTGGCGCAGGCGGCCGTCGAGGACGAGGAAGAGCTCCCGTCGCTCGACGAGGCGGGGCCGGCAGCGTCGGCAGACCTGGTGCGCGTCTACCTGCGCGAGATCGGCCGCGTGCCGCTGCTCACCGCCGAGCTCGAGGTCGACCTGGCGCGGCGGGTGGAGGCTGGTGTCTTCGCCGCCGAGCGGCTCGTCGAGGGTGGCGTCATGCCCATCGAGCTGCGCCGGGAGCTCGCGACGATCGCGGCCGACGGCGCGCGAGCCAAGAGCCAGCTGATCGAGGCCAACCTGCGTCTGGTCGTGTCGATCGCCAAGCGCTACTCCGGACGCGGCCTGCCGTTCCTCGACCTGATCCAGGAGGGCAACCTCGGGCTGATCCGCGCCGTCGAGAAGTTCGACTACACGCGCGGCTACAAGTTCTCCACGTACGCCAGCTGGTGGATCCGCCAGGCCGTCTCGCGCGCTGTCGCCGACCAGGCGCGCACGATCCGCATCCCGGTGCACATGGTCGAGACGGTGAACCGCATCCTGCGCGCCCAGCGGCTGCTGGTGCAGACCCTCGGCCGCGAGCCCACCATCGACGAGATCGCCGAGCGGGTCGACCTGCCGGCGTCACGGGTCGGTGAGATCCGCCGCCTGGCGATGGAGCCCGTGTCGCTGCACTCGCCGGTCGGCGAGGAGGACGGCTCCGAGCTCGGTGACCTCATCGAGGACTCCGAGTCGATCGCGCCGGCCGACATCGTCTCGATCGGGCTCCTGCAGTCCCACGTCGAGGCGGTGCTCAACCACCTCGGTGAGCGCGAGCGCGAGGTCGTGCGGATGCGCTACGGCCTCGGCGACGGCGAGCCGCGCACCCTCGAGGAGGTCGGCCGCGCGTTCGGCGTGACCCGCGAACGGGTGCGGCAGATCGAGGCCAAGAGCCTGGCCAAGCTGCGTCATCCGCATCTGGCCCAGCAGCTGCGCGACTACCTCACCACCAGCTGAGTCGCCCGCGCACCGTCGCCGTACGCTTCCTCGATCATGCGCTTGCCACGACGCACGCCTCGCCTGCCCGACGACGCGCGCGCGGCGCTCGACCTCGCGCGCGGCGAGCGGGTGCTCAGCGCCGGAGGGCTGCGCGGGGGTGGCTGGGTGGCCGCCACCGACCAGGGCCTGGTCGGGGCCGGGTGGCGCGTGGCCTGGTCCGCGGCGACCCACGCTCAGTGGTACGACGACGCGGCCACCCTCGTGGTCACCTGGCTCGACGATGCGCGGCGAGCGTCATGAGCGCTCGCTGGTGCTCGACGAACCGGGGCTGCTGCCCGAGGCCGTCTACGAGCGGGTGACGGCCACGATCCTGCTCAGCCAGCTCCTGCCGGTCAGCGGAAAGCGGGGCGTGCGGATCGTCGCCCGGCGCCAGCCGGGGTCCGACGAGGTGCAGTGGCAGATCGTGCCGGACGCGGGAGTCGACCTGGCCGAGCCGGCTGTCCGGGCCCGGGTCGATGCGGCCATCCGGGTGATGGCCACCGAGCTCGGCCTGCCCTGACGCTCCGGTCGCGCCGGCGCCGCGGTCAGGCGGCCGGTTCGCGGTTCGGACGGCAGGCGCCTTGACGAGCCGCCTCTTGGGGGAGCCGAGCATGCGCAGCACCGCCTGCTCGACCTGACCGTGGGTCGCGGGCTGTCCGAAGTCGGCGTCCGCGCCCAGCCGCTCGAGTGACCGGGCCACCGTGACGCCGTCGTCATAGAGGTCGAGGACACGCGGGTCGATGTAGGAGCTCCGGCAAACGGCGGGAGTGTTGCCGAGGTAGGTTGACGACCTCGGTCACGACGCGGCTGACGGCGCGCTTGCGGGCGCTCACCGAGGTGGGAGCGGAGGTGGAGACGGCGAGTCCGACCGCCATCAGCACGGTCGCATGCCAGGTACGGAAGTCCTTGGCGCTCACGTCCTCGCCGACGACCTCCTTGAGGTAGCCGTTGATGTCGGCGCTGCTGATGTCGTGCCAGCCGTCGCGGTCCTTGAACGCGAGCAGCTCGCGACCGCCGCCGTCGCGCTTGAGCAGCGCGCGCACGACCTTCGTGACGCTGGGGTCGACGATGGCCTGAGTGCGCTCCTTGCCGCTCTTGGCGGGGTAGTCGAAGACAACCAGGTCACCGGTGACTGTGACGTGCTTGCGCAGCATCGTGGCCAGGCCGTAGGTGCCGTTGTCCTCGGCGTAGGTCTCGCCGCCGACGCGGAAGAAGCCGAGGTCCAGCAACCGGAAGGCGGCAGCGAGCACGCGCCGCTTGGTCAGGCCTCGCCCGCCGAGATGCTCGTGGACGGTCTCGCGCGCCTTCGGCAGCTTGCGCGCGAACGTCAGGACGCGGTCGTGCTTGGCGGCGTCACGTTGGATGCGCCAGTCGTCGTGGTAGCGGTATTGCCGGCGCCCCGCCGCGTCGGTGCCGAGTGCCTGGATGTGGCCTTGTGGGAACGGACAGATCCATACGTCCTCCCAGGCCGGCGGGAGGACCAGCGCCCGGATGCGCTCGAGGATCTCGGCGTCGACGACCTTGCTGCCGTCCGGGTAGACATAGCTGAAGCCTCTGCCGCGCCGGACGCGCCGGATGCCGGGGCCTGAACAGTCGATCCTGCGCAACCTGGCCACGCGCGTGCCCCCCGCTCTCGCCCCGTGTGGTCTGCGTCAGACGTGGCCGTTGCTGCCGGCGTAGCCGCCGCTGCCTTCGGTCGGCTCGGAGCCTTGGCCCATCCAGGCCGGCTTCTTCTCCTGCCACTTGTCGCCGACCTTGCCGGTCGCCATGTCCTTGGCGGTCGAGAGGACGTCGGTCGCCTGGTGGCCGATCGTGTTGGCCGTCCCCTGCACCGCCGGGTTGCTGGCGAAGGCCCGAGCCGCCTCGCGGATCTGGTCATAGCGGCCGCGGCCGGCCTTGCTGCCGAGGATGTAGCCGGTTGCGAAGCCGGCGATGAACGTGACCTTGGTGCGCATGTCTCGCCTCCCGTAGAACCTGAGCTAGCCATTCTCGCGCGTCCGGCCCCTACCCGCATCCGCGGACCCGACACCAACGCCGGGCAACGCGCGGGGCAGGTGCGCTAATCTGTGCCATCGCGACCGGCGCTAGGCTTGTGCAGGCCGGTCCGATCCCCCGTAGCTCAATTGGCAGAGCATTCGGCTGTTAACCGAAGGGTTTCTGGTTCGAGTCCAGACGGGGGAGCAACCGAGAACCCGCAGGTCACCCGCCCAAGGCGTCCGCGGGCGTGGGCAGCCACCCGACGTGACCGGCGAGCAGCGCGTAGCCGACGAACGCGACGACGTCCATCAGGGTGTGCGCGACCACCAGAGGTCCCACTCGTCCCCACCGGGTGTAGAGCCAGCCGAACACCAGCCCCATCACCGCATTGCCCGCGAAGCCCCCGAGGCCCTGGTAGAGGTGATAGCTGCCGCGCACCAGCGCGCTGACGACGATGGATGCGCCCGGGCTCCAGCCCAGCTGCCGCAGCCGGGTGATCAGGTAGCCGAGCACGACGACCTCTTCGAGCAGTGCGTTCTGCAGAGCCGAGAGGACGAGCACGGGGATGCGCCACCAGACGTCCGGCAGGTTCTCCGGGACAACGGTGAGCTCGACGCCCAGGGCGTGGGTGACCAGATAGAGCGCGAGCCCGGTGCCGCCGATCACCGCCGCAACGACGGCGCCCCGTACGACGTCCTGTTGTGGACGTGATGTGTCGAGGCCGATAGTCCGGAGACTCTGGCCGGATCGGACGAGCAGGTAGGCCACGAGGAATACGGGAGCCAGACCGAAGCCGAGCGCCAGCAGCTGGAAGGTGAGGTCGATCCACGGTCGGCCCGGTGCCCGGCTGGAGTTCAGGACGGCGGCCTGGTTCGCCAGCTTGCCCGGCTCGGTGGCCGAGGCGATGAGATCGACGAGCGCGAAGACCCCGGACCGGCCCAGCGACAGCGCGAGAACGATCCACACCTCGAGGATGATCAGCCGTCGGCTGAGTCCAGGAGGCGCGACGGTGGGCGGTCGATCATCGGACACCCGTCCATCGTCGCCGTTGCTCAGCCACATCGCACCATGGGGGTCGGGGAGATGCAGCCCGTCAGAACCGCATCGACCGGCGGACGTCGCTCCTGGCGCGGTTCCGCCGCCGGTGCTTCCAGTACGCGAACGCCGCGCCGCCGAGCAGGACGACGGCGAGCGCCGCGCTGACCTGGCCGAGAACGTGCACCAACGACTGGTAGGACGCGCCGGCGAAGAACCCGAGCAGCGTCAACCCGACACCCCAGATGACCCCGCCGGCGGCGTTGAACACCAGGAACCGCCCGTACGGCATCCGGCTCATGCCGGCCAGACCCGGCATCACCGCTCGCAGGAAGGCGGTGAAGCGGGCGACGAACACCGCCCAACCGCCACGGTCGCGCAGCGTGTCCTGCGCACTCTCGATCCGGGACGTGTGGCGGCGGAGCAGCCGGGTCCGCAACAGTCGGGGCCCGTAGAGCCGGCCGACCTCATAGCCGACGCTGTCCCCGACCACCGCGGCGACGACCACCAGCGGCAACATCACCGCCAGGTCGAGGCGGCCGGTCGCGCAGAGCACGCCACCGATGACGCACGCGGTCTCCCCGGGCAGCAGGAAGCCGACGAACAAGGCGGCTTCGGCGAACACGAGCGCGGCGATCACGAAGTACGCCAGGCCCGGCGGAACGTTCAGCAGTTGGTCGAGCAGGCCACTCACGTTGCCGCCCGTCGCGGAGTCACAGTCACGGCGGACACCGCGGACACGGCGGGCACCTCGGACACCGTGGGCACCGCGGGCACCGGGCACCGCGGGCACCGCGGGCCGGCGCGCGACGAGCAGCGGGCGCAGCGGCGTCGCGCCCAGCGACTCCACGAGCCAGGTCAACGGTCGGGCCAGCAGCAGCCAGCCGACCAGCACGACGCCAGCGCCGAACGCGAACCCGGCGAGCACGTCGTGCGGATAGTGCGCCGCGATGTAGACCCGAGCGAACCCCATCAGCAGCGCCGCCACGGTCGCGACAATCCCCAGCCGTCTGGAGACGAGCCACAGTCCGGCCGCGACCGCGCCTGCCATCACCGCGTGGTCGGAGGGGAAGGAGAAGTCGGCCGAGCGGTGCGCGAGCACGAGTATGCCGGGGTGGTCGGTGTACGGACGCGCCTCGTGCACACCGTTGACGATGGGCTGGTTCGCCGCAACGGCGATCAATGTGGCAGCGCCGGTCCACAGCGCCGCCGCCATCGTGCGAGGTCCGCGCTCCCGGGCGACCCACCAGCCGGCCAGCAGCAGACCGGCGAACAGCACGACCCCGTATGTGGCGTAGGCCAGCATCGCGCGCGTGCAGCCAGCCGGTGTCGCGGGCGAACTCGTTCAGCCCGCCGAACACGCCGGGCAACGATGTGGCAGCCATGAAAGCCTCTTTCCCAGCGCCGTTCCTGGCCGAGCGGCAGCGGCAGGCCCGCAGCCCTACTACGATGAGAGTAGTAGAGACTACTACTGTTCACGTAGTAGTTGAGCCAGGTCGGAGGTCCCGGATGCCGAAGCGGTCCCGCGTCCGTCGAGCCGACCGAGTCGCCGGGCGCCCGACGCGAACGTGGCGAGCTCGGCAACGAGGTCCTCGCTGCACTCGGTGCTGCCGATGGTCCGCTCACTCCCGCGCAGGTGCAGGCCGAGCTCGGCGGCGACCTCGCGTACACGACGGTCATGACCACGTTGGCTCGCCTGCATGAGAAGGGCGTGGTCGAACGCGAGCGGGCCGGTCGCGCGTACGCCTATTCGCTCGTCGACACGGCCAGCGTCACCGCCCGCCGCATGCGGCAGGTCCTCGACAGCGGCGATGACCGCGAGGTGGTGCTCGCCCGGTTCCTCGACGAGCTCGGCCCCGACGAGCGACCCGTGCTCGCCCGCCTGTTGCGCGACGCGAGCCGCCGATAACCATGCACGTCGCCATCTACCTGCCGCTGCTCGTCGCCGCCGTGCTCGGCGCGACCGCGCCACACCTGTCCCGCGCGCTGCCGCCCGCGACGGCCACCCGACTGCTCGCCGGCGCGGGGGTGGCGACGGCCACGGCCACCAGCTTTGTGCTCGGCGTGCTCACGTTCACCCTCGTCGCGGAGTTCGGGCCGGTCGCCCGACTCGGCTCCTGGTCGACGTCGAGGCTCGATGCGTCGAACCCGGTGCCGGACGGCGCATCGATCGCGGCAGGCGCGACGGTGTGCGTGCTCGCTTTTTTCGTTGTACGTGCGGTGGTTCGCAGTGTGCGCGCCACCCTTGCGGCCCGTCGGTTGTGCGGCGAGCTGGGCGGTGAGCCCGGCGACCTCGTGGTCATCGACGGCCCCGACGTCAGGGTCTTCGCCCTGCCCGCACTGCGCGGGCGCATCGTGGCCACGCGCCCGTTGCTCGCGGCGCTGCCTGCTGACGAGCGGCGTGCGGTGCTGGCGCACGAGACCGCACATCTGCGCAACCACCACCACCGGTACCGGTTGGCCGCCGAGCTGGCCGCCGCGGTCAACCCGCTGCTGCGGCCGCTGGCCCGCGGCGTCGACTACGCGACCGAGCGCTGGGCCGACGAGGCGGCCGCGGGAACGGTCGGTGACCGCCGGGTCGTCGCGCGCGCACTCGCCCGCTGCGGACTCGGCCTGCGGCTTTCCGCGCCGGGGCGGCGGAGGCCCTGCACCGCCCGAGCGAGCCGTCCCGACTGGTCCATCCGGCCGAGCCTTCTCGACTGGTCCGCCGCGTCGAGGCACTGCTTGCGCCCGCACCTCGCCATCGGCCGCTGCTCGTCGCCGGCGTCGCGGCCTTGCTCGTCGTCACGATGGTGGCCGTCGCGGAGACGCAGCGGGACACGGAGCACCTGTTCGAGAACGCCAGCCACAACGTCGCCGCCGCGCACTCCGCCGCCGATGGTGGGTTGGGCTGACGGCTAGGTCGCCGGCACCGGCTTGCGTCGGCCGAGAGAGGTCGCCAGCAGCCGGGTGACCAGCACCGCCGCCATGCTCTCCGCGACCAGCAGGCCGAGCAGCACCAGGAACTGCACGCGTCCCGCCTCGGCGGGGGAGGCACCGGCGAGCAGCAGCCCGACGTAGGCGCCGGGCAGCACCACGAGCCCGACGTTGCGGGTCTGGTCCAGCGCCGGCACCAACGCCCGGCCGGCCGACCGGCGCGAGACATCGGCGACGGCCTGCCTCGGTGAGGCACCGATCGCCAGGAATGCCTCCACGAGCTCCCAGCCCGCGAGCACGTCGTCGCGCATCCGGAGCGCCGCGAGCGTGGTGGCCGTCATCGTTCCGCCGATGACCTGCGCCGCGAACGGCACGAGGTCACGCGCGTCGCGGGGCAGCGCGCCGGTGACGATGACGACGGCGCAGACCGTGGCGGCTCCGATCGCGATGGCAACCGCCGCGCTGCTGAACGCGTGCGGGACTCCGCGCAGCCGGCGGCTGCTCGTGTAGGCGGCGACCCCCACCATCAGCGTCAGGTAGACAGGTGCCAGGGCGGGCCGGACGAAGACGGCGCGGATCACGAACCCGACGACCGCGAGCTGCACCACCGCGCGTACGACAACTACCAGCGCATCGCGGTTCTGCCCCAGCCGGCCCACCCAGCCGACGAGCAGCAGCAGGGCGAGCAGGACGGCGACGGCGAGCGCGAGCGAGGACTGGTCGGTCATGCGTTGGCACGGTCGGGTGTCGCGGCGAGCGGCAGCCGAACGACCGCGCGCAGCCCCGGCTCGGCGTCCTCGAGATGCACCGAGCCGCCCAAGGACTGCACGAGCTCGCGGACGATCGCCAGTCCCAGGCCGCTCCCGCCCGAGTCCTGGCTGCGCGACGCATCGAGGCGGGCGAAGCGCTCGAAGACCCGCGCCCGGTCGGCGGCCGGGATGCCGGGGCCGTCGTCGCTGATGGTCAGCAGGGCCCACGGCCCGTCGTGACCGACCTCGACGGTCACACAGGAGCGCGCATAGCGCTCCGCGTTGCTGAGGAGGTTCTCCAGCACCCGCGCGAGCGCGTCCCCGTCCGCCTGCGTGAACACCTCGTCAGGCGAGTCGATGAGCTGTACGTCGACGCGGCTTCCCGGGCGTGCGGCCGCTGCCGCCACGAGTGCGCGAAGGTCGACGGGCCCGACGCGGCGCGAGGGGCGGCGCTCGTCATCGAGGCGGGCCAGGAGGAGCAGGTCGTCGACAAGACGTGACAGGCGTTCGAGATCGGCGAGCGCGCCCTCCGACGTCTCGTCCCAGTCGGCGGCCTGCGGGTGTGCGCGGGCGACCTCGAGCTGGGTGCGGATCGAGGTCAGCGGGCTGCGCAGCTCGTGCGCGGCGTCGGCGACGAAGGCCCGTTGCCGGGCGCCGCCGGCGGCCAGCCGGTCGAGCATGTCGTTGAGGGTCTCGGCCAGCCGCGCGACCTCGTCCCGCGTCGCCGGGACCGGCAGCCGCGAACCGGTGCCTGCCTCGGTGATGGCCCCGACACCTCGTCGCAGCGCAGCCACCGGACGCAGCGCCGCCCCGACGAGGAACCAGCAGACCACGCCGAACGCCGCGATCAGCAGCGGGACCACGATGATCAGCACGAGCACGACGACGCGGAGGCTCCTCGACGCCTCGGTGCTGGAGACCGCAACCAGCACGGTGCGGCGGTCGTTCGCGGAGCCGGCCGTTGTGCCGACGATCCGCAGCTCGTCGGAGATCCCGATGCGGGACCCCGGCACCTCCTGCGTCACGCCACGGCGCGCCTGGGCGAGTGCCTTGCCGGACAGCAGTGGTACGAGCGCGTCGCCTCCCGGCGTCGCGGCCCGTACCCGGTCGTTGTCATCCACCACTTGTACGAGGACGGTGCCGCCGGCGACCGGCACCGTGTTGGGCAGGTTCCCGGTGTCCACGAGTGTCGCGACGTCACGAGCGCGCTGCCGGGCCGAGTCGTCGAGGGTGCTCAGCAGGGTGTGCCGCAGCGCGACGGTCAGCACCACGGCGCCGCCGATCAGGACGAGGGCGACGAGTGCAGTCGCGGCCACGGTGAGGCGCGCCTGGATGCCGAGCCGGCCGCGTCGCCGCGATTCCGGTTTCGGCGCTTGCTCGGCGGCGGTTCTCCTGCCGCGGCCGCGTCAGCCACCGTCGGCTGCCAGCCGATAACCCACGCCGCGCACGGTCTCGAGCGCGCGCCGGTCGAAGGGCACGTCGATCTTGCGACGCAGATAGCCGACGTACACCTCCAGCACGTTGGGGTCGCCGCTGTAGTGGCTGTCCCAGACGTTGCGCAGGATCTGCGTCTTGGCCACCACCTCGCCGCGGTGCCGCATCAGGAACTCGAGCAACGCGAACTCCCGCGGCGTCAAGGAGATCTCGGTGCTGTCCCGGTGCACGGCACGCGAGGCCGGGTCCAGGGTCAGATCGCCGGCGGCGAGCACTGCCGGCCGGTCCGGCGCGCCGCGCCTGAGCAAGGCACGGAGGCGAGCGACCAGGACGACGTACGAAAAAGGCTTGGTCAGATAGTCGTCGGCGCCGATGTCGAGCCCGTCCGCCTCGTCGTACTCCCCGTCCTTCGCGGACAGCATGAGCACCGGCACCCAGTTCTCCGCCGCCCGCAGCTGCTGGCAGACGCGGTAGCCCGAGAGGCGGGGCAGCATGATGTCCAGCACGATCGCGGCGTAGTCCCCTTCGAGGGCGAGGTGCAGCCCGTCCTCACCGTCGTGCGCGAGGTCGACGGTGAAGCCCTCGGCCTGCAGCCCGCGGCGCAGCGCCTGCGCCAGGCGCACCTCGTCCTCCACCACCAGCACCTTCACGTGCCCCACCCTGCCCTGTTGGCACTGAGATGTCGCTGAGAGGGCCGTTCAGGGTCTCTCAGCGTCGTCTCAGGACCGGCGAGGCAGAGTGGGTCCGTGATCAAGAACCCATCTCGTCTCACCCGTCGCCAGCTCGCCTGGACGGCACCCGCCGTCGGCCTCGTCGTCGTTGCGGCGGCCGTGGGGATCCCCATGGTGGCCAGCGCGTCGCCGTCGCTGCCGCACCGGTCGGCGGCCCAGCTGCTGGTCGACGTCAGCAAGGCCGGGGAGACCCCGATGTCCGGCACGGTCGTCGAGACTGCCCGGCTGGGCCTGCCGGCGTTGCCCGAGGTCGGTGGCATGTCCATCTCGCCGACCGCGCTGCTGGCCGGCTCGCACACGGCGCGCGTCTGGTACGACGGGGCCACGAAGGCCCGGATCGCCCTGGTCGGCAACCTCGCCGAGACCGACCTCGTGCGCAACGGCCGCGACGTGTGGCTCTGGACGAGCGGACAGAACACTGCCCAGCACGTGCGGCTGCCCGCCGAGATGGCGCACGCGACTCCGTCGTCTTCCATGTCAGCCGAGTCGGTCACGCCGCAAGCAGGCCGCGAAAGAGGCGCTCGCCGCAGTCAACCCGACGACCAAGGTGACCGTCGACGGCACCGCATCGGTCGCCGGCCGGTCGGCCTACGAGCTGGTGCTCGAGCCCCGCGACTCGCGGTCGCTCGTCGGCGACGTGCGGATCGCCGTCGATGCCAAGACGAGCGTCCCGTTGCGGGTGCAGGTGCACGCCGCCGGCGCCACGGGCCGGCCCGCGTTCGAGACGACGTTCACGTCCGTGTCGTTCGGCAAGCCGTCGGCGAGCGTCTTCCGCTTCGCACCGCCACCGGGCGCCAAGGTGACCACGACGCACGTCGCGCCGCCGTCCGCAGACGTGAAGGACCCCGCGCGTACGACATCTGATGGATCCTCGCCGAAGGTCATCGGCAAGGGCTGGACGACGGTGGTCGAGTTCTCCGGGGTGTCTCTCGCGCCTGGTGGCCCGGGTCGCGAGCGGGGTGGGGCGGCCGCACAGCTGTCGGCGCTGACCAGGGCGATGACACCGGTGAGTGGCGCGTTCGGCAGCGGGCACGTGCTGCGTACGAAGCTCGTGACCGTGTTGCTGCTCGACGACGGACGAGCCTTCGTGGGCTCCGTCTCACCCGCGTTCCTCGAGCAGGTGGCGGCCAAGTGACGGCTGTGGCGGAGCGGGCTGCGGCGCAACCAGTCGGTCAGGACGGCGCTGCCGCGATCCGCAGCTTCGGGCTGACGAAGCGGTTCCCCGGCGGCCAGGTCGCGGTCGATGCGGTGGACCTCGTCGTACCGCGCGGCGCGATCTATGGCTTCCTCGGCCCCAACGGGTCGGGGAAGACCACCACGATCCGCATGCTGCTCGGACTCGTCAGCGCGACCTCGGGCAGTCATGAGCTGTTCGGCGAGCCGATGCCGCGGGCTGCGGGCGCCGTCCTGCCGCGCGTAGGTGCGCTGGTGGAGGGGCCTGCCTTCCATCCCTACCTCAACGGTCGTGACAACCTGCTGCGGCTCGATGCGGGAGACCTCACGGTGCCGGGTCGCGCGTCTCGGGCACGCGTCAACTCGGCGCTCGAACGCGTCGGTCTCGCGGCAGCCGCGGGCAAGCGCTATCGCAAGTACTCGCTCGGCATGCGGCAGCGGCTCGGTCTCGCGGCCGCGTTGTTGCGTCCCCGGGATCTGCTCGTGCTGGACGAGCCGACCAACGGCCTCGACCCGCAGGGCACCCGCGAGGTGCGTCATCTGTTGCGCGAGGCGTCCAGCGAGGGAGCGACGGTCTTCGTGTCGTCGCACCTGCTCAGCGAGATCGAGCAGATCTGCACGGACGTGGGCGTGATGAGCCACGGCAAGCTCGTCTTCCAGGGCTCGCTGCCCGAGCTGCGCGCCGCGGCCGGGGTGCGAGTGCGGGTGGAGACGTCGCAGCCGCAGGCGGCCGCCGAGGTACTGACTCGGCTCGGCACGGGGCGTCCGGAGCTGCGGCCCGACGGTGTGGTGGCTGAGCTGGGGGCGGTGCCTTCCGAGAAGGTCACCGCAGAGCTCGTGGCTTACAACGTCGATGTACGACAGCTGGTTGTCGAACGCCCCGATCTCGAGGATCTGTTCGTGGCGTTGACGGGGGAGGGCTTCGATGTCGACGAGTAGCGTTTTGGTCGGTGGCAGGGACTCGGAAGCCGTCGCGCCTCGGCCGGCGGTTCGGCTGTCGCCGTCGCTGCGCTTGTTCCGCTCGGAGCTGCGTCTCGTACTGCGCCGGCGTCGGAACATCGCGCTCGTTGCGGTGCTGTGCTGCTTCCCGGTGCTGATCGGTGTCGCGGTCCGGCTGTCGGCGCCGAGTGACGGGGACGGTCCGCCGTTCCTGAGCCAGGTGACCGACAACGGGCTGTTCCTGGTGTTCACCTCGCTGACTGTGTTGCTGCCGTTCTTCTTGCCTTTATCGGTGTCCGTGGCGTCGGGGGAGGCGATCGCGGGAGAGGCGAACATCGGCACGCTGCGCAATCTCCTGGTTGTGCCGGTGTCCCGGACGCGGCTGCTGCTGGTGAAGTTCGCGGGGTCGGTGGTGTTCGCCTTTGTGTGCACTTTCGCGGTGGCCGTGGTCGGTGTGATCGTCGGGCTGTTGCTGTTCCCGCACGGCGACGTGACGCTGTTGTCGGGCTCGACGGTGTCCTATGCGGACGCGCTGTGGCGGGCGTTGCTCGTCGCCCTCTATGTGACGCTCATGCTCGCCGGTGTCTGCGCGATCGGTATCTTCATCTCCACGTTGACCGAGGTGCCGATCGGCGCGATGGCTGCGACCGCGGTGCTCGCGATCGCCAGCGAGATCGCCGACAGCATCCCGCAGATCCACGTCATCCACCCTTTCCTGTTCTCCCACCCGTGGTTGAGCTTCGGCGACCTGCTGCGGGACCCGATCGCGTGGCACGGGGTGCAGATGGGCGTGCTGACGCAGGTCGCCTATCTGGCGGTGTTCCTGCCGCTGGCGTGGGCCCGGCTGCAGACCAAAGACATCACCTGCTGACACGCGCTGGCGGAGTCCAACCCTCGACTTCTATTGCCGCGAGTGGCCGAGGAACACTCTGAGGCGGTCTATGGCTTCGTCGATGGCGGCGAGGTGCTCGTCGTCGAGGCCGGGAGCGAGGTCGGTCTCGATCGTCAGTCTCGTGGCGGTGATCGTCCGCCGCCAGGTGCCGACGTTGCGCGTACCGACGATGACGGGGCCGGTGAACAGTTCCAGGTCCGGTGGATGCGGATGGCCCGGCGCCACATCAAAGTTCAGCTGTGGATAGGTCAGCCATGCCTCGTCGTAGATCGGGAGAAGGTGTGCTGTCAACGGGACGGATCGCGGCTTCGGGGCCGTAGGGTCGAACCAGAGGCGCTGCCCGTCGACCTCCATCTCGTCGAGTCGATCACCTGCTGCGGCGATGCCGGTCCGCGCGTCTGCGACGGTCATCTTCGACCAGCGGGTGAAGTCCGACAGGCTGGCCGGTCCGTGACCGGCGATGAACCGGAAGGCGATCTCGGCGAGTGCCGCGTCAGCCTCGTACAGCAAACCGGGCGGCACCCGCTCGTCGAGAACCATGTAGGTGTGCTGTGCGCCGCGCATCGGCCCGCTGCAGATCAGCCCGCGCAGCTCGGCGCCCATCACGATGTACGTCAGCCGCTCGCCACCGAGCGTCACGCCTTGCTGAGCCAGGCCGACGCCGATCTCCTTGCGCGTCAACGCCTTGCCGCCTTCGAGCATCGCAACGACCTGCGCGCCGGTGGCTTCCTGGGTGGGCGTGTCCAGACCGAGGCCGCGGAAGTGGCTGCCGAACGCGCTGAGGACGCGGGGCGATGTGGTGGCGAGGATCCAGCGGATGTCCTCGGGGGTCACGAAGTGCCAGGTGGTGCGCAGCATGTGGGTACGCAGGATCCGGCCCTCGTCGAACGCTGACTTCACGTCGGCGAAGGTCGAGCCGCGGGTGCGCATGCCCAGCGACCAGAAGGCATGTGCGTACTCCTGCGACTGGACTGCGGCCAGCAGGCGTACGGCATCTTCGGGTTGGGCCAGCTTGCGCTCCGACGAGTCGCTGGGTGGCGAGCCGGCGCCGGAGCACGGCATCACGGTCGCGACCCATGACCGCACCCTGCCAGATGGGTGCGACACCGTCGGATCAAAGGCTGGCGACTGCCGTGAGCGGTACGGACGGGCGGCCCAGCAGTGCGATCAGATCGGCCGATCCGCGACCTGCGCTATCGTCACGATCCGCGCTTGTGGGTTGCGGACACGTCGTCGTAGGACTGCGCTCGCGTCGCGGGGCGGTAGCTCAGCCGGTTAGAGCAAGGGACTCATAATCCCTGGGTCCTGGGTTCGAGTCCCAGCCGCCCCACCCCTTCTGACCTGGGGTTTTACCTGTTTGGAGATCATCTTCGGTGTCCGAAATGTCTTCAGGTGGGCACATGGTGGGCACAGAATTGTGCGGCCATCTGCTTGCCGGCCGCCCGCGGGACCAGGGCGGCAGTCGCATCGGCGGCCGCCTGGGCGACCTGTGGCATGACGCTCATGTAGATGTCGCGGGTGATCTGCGTCGTGGAGTGACCGAGCTGCTCGGAGACCACCTTGATGTCGACGCCGGCGGTCAACGCGAGCGTTGCGGCGACCGTGCCGGAGGTCGTGCAGCCGGATCGGCGGCAGGTCGTGGCGCGCGAGCAGCCGGTCGAACCGTTGGGACACCCCGTCCGGTGTCAGCGCCCGTCCGTCCTCGTGGGTGAAGACGAGCCCGGTCTCGGTCCAGCCCGCGCCCCAGAGCAGCCGGTCCTCGTTCTGGGTCTTGCGGTGCTCGCGGAGGACGGCGACGGTGCCGGGGTCGAGCACGACGGTGCGTTCGCTGGCGTCGGCTCTTCGGTCCGTCCCAGTCGCGATGCGCGTCCTGGCGGACGGTCAGCGTCGCCGCGGTCGAGGTCGACGTCCGACCAGGCCAGCCAGACCGCCTCGGACCGGCGCAGGCCGCGGAACGCGATCAGGTGCCACATCGGGTAGAGCCGGTCCTCAGCGACGGCGTCGAGGAACGCGCCGGTCTGCACCGGTGTCCACACCATGACCGGCGACGGGCGCTTGTCCGGTGCGCCGCCACTGCGCGACCCGCTCGTCGGTCCAGACCAGCGCACGCGGCTTGCGGGACCGCTCGAGCTCGACGTAGAGCACCGGGTTGTAGCGCGATCTTCCGCCGCTTCACCGCGGCGTTCAGCGCGCTCCTCGCGGTGGCGTGGATGCTGTCGTACCCGCTTCGGCGTCAACGGTCGCCGCGCCTGCTTCGTGTCGGTGCGGGCTTCGAGGAGCCGGCGCAGCATGGGGGAGGGCTTGCCGGTCAGCGGCCTGCCGATCTGCCGCATCGCCGCGTAGAGCTCTTCGAAGTCGGTGTCCCGCAGATCAGCGAGCCGGATGTGGCCGAGACCGGGCTTGAAGTAGAGCTCGACGTGGTGGGTGTAGGAGATGCGGGTCGACGGCCTGAGCCGCAGTTTCCCGGCGAGCCATTCGTCGAGGTAACGGCCGAAGGTCATGCCGCGGTCGGTCTCGACGTGGGTGCCCTTGTTGATGCGGTCGAGGACGGCGGCCATCGCCGCCTCGGCGTCCCGGCGGGAGTCGAACGGCCCCACCTTGACTTGCTTGCGGCGACCGTCGGCACCTCGAGGCGCGTCGTAGCGGAACCACCAGGTGCCGTGGCCCTTGTGGCCGAGCCGGGGACATCGTGCTCCCAGCTGCTTGCCGTCGGCGTCGCGGCAGCCGCATCTCTGAAACGTCGACCCGCGCACTGTTCCTCCTCTTGCCTTGGCTCTTCCTATCCCTCGTCGGGCGGTTGCGGAAGCGATGTCCGTGCATCGGTGGACAGGCCGAGCGTCCGAGTTCGTGGTGGCCCCACTGGAACGAGTGGGTGACGCTATTCTCAGGTGGACAAGTCGCTGCCCGGACGCCTGGCGAAAGCCTGCCAGTCATCGAAGACGCGCCGGGATCCTATGTGAGGGTCCGCTCCGACGGTCGGACGCGTTGCCCGCCGCGTATGCGGCGAGCGCCAAATGAGCTACACTGCCCTTCCGACTCACTGGAGGGCGCCATGGACGACGACGAGGGCGATAGGTCTCGAACTGAGAAGGCGATAGAGGTCGTGAAGGATATGGCGAGTTCGACAACGTACGCTGCGAACTCAGCCGCTACGCCAAGTGAAGAAGAGAGGATGACCGTAATGGACGTGCCGTTAGTCGCCGATGCGGCGGCGATGCCTATGCCCCTTGTTGCTCCAAAGAAGGGGAAGGCCCGGGCCAAACGCGCACCGACCAAGACGCCGCCGAAGAAAGCAGCCGCAGCAAAGGCGGCTAAGAAAACCGCCAAGAAGTCTGCAACCGCTGCTAAAAACTCAAAGAAGGCGCCAAGCATTCACCGCAGCTGCCGGGCGTAAGGTCGTTGGGAAGAAGAAAGTTGCGAAGAAGAAGAAAGCGAAAACGTCGAGGCGCTAGTGGGTTCGACCCTCAAAGTACGCCCACCTGAAGCGAAGACCTTGATTGATAAGATCAAGGCCGAGATCAAGAAACGTGCGGAGTTGAGGGCGCAACGGATGCTTCTGAAAGAACCCAAAAGGAAGCCGAAGCGCTAACCGCTCGACTGAAGTTGAACTCGCTGCGCGCTTCATGAGGTTTAACGACCTTCACGACGGGCTCACACCCGGCGAGAACGGCTCCACTGACTCCTCCGTCCTCGCGCCCGTTTGGCGATGTCCGAGCCACTTCCGCTTTACCCCTCGTAACCGACATTCGCTGTGAGGATCGGCAGGGTCGAAAGGTGCCATGTGTGGACGGCTCCGGGTTGGCAAGAGCCTTTTTTCACGTTTTGCAGCATTGGTCGGTGCAGCCATGTGTTCGGCCTTTTAGTGCGGTTCACATGACCGCTGGCCATAATGCCCTCCGCGGATCAGGTCCCGATCAAACTCCCGCATTTGACAATGCTTCGACCCAAGTGGGTTGTCCCGATCGCCGGATCGACCGGCTCTGCTTTACGTGCTGTTCGCCTTCCCAACCTTCACATCACGCCGGTTGTCCGGCGCGATCTCGTTTACGTCGCAAGCGCGGCGGGCTCCTTGTATCGCTCGCCTTTGCCCGGCTTATTCCCAGCGCCAGAATGCGATGCAAGAGGCCCGGGTAATCAAGTCCGTCATGCCGGGCCGCTGTATCGTTAGACGTAAGTTAGACGTATGTTATCAAATCTCCGATCGAGCGCGATCCTTGATGCGCTGCCGCGTGGTGATGTCATTGCTCGCAGGGCTGGGGCGCTGTCGTTTTGCCTTATTGCGCTTCGCTTTCCGCAATTTCAGATCAAGCGCCTCCAAAAAAGTCTCCCTCACGCGAATGCGGGCGGGTGCTTCGCGCATTACCCGTAGCCATCTTTCCACGCTCACGCGCAGCATGGGGCGCCGAACGTGTGCCGTGATGGGTCCGTCCGAGACCTGAATGACCGGCAAGGTATGTAGTGTGAGCAAGATCGGATGATGGTCGGAAGACCCGCGCGCCAGCACCCTAGCATAGGAACAGCGCAAACCTCGCGCCATGCAGCGGTCGAGGCGGAAGGAAATGATGTCATTCGGACTGTGTGTGGATTGGCGCGGTCCGACATCCTTGAAGCCGGTAAGCTTGATCGGCCCGACCGCGTTGTAGTCGCCGACAATGGCCGCAGGACCGCCGAGGGCATTTGCGATGTGCATTAGTTGCCACCGGTTCAGGAACTGGCCGTGCGAAAGATGCACGTTGGCGAAAGTCACGTCACCGAGCTGAACGATTTGTGCGACGCGAGGCGGCACGCGACCGGGTACCTGCGAAACCGGCAGACTTAGCGCATGGGGCCGCAGCAATGGATGCGGGCTCCACACAGCCAGACCGTAAACGCGGCCTTCCAATGGTTCGCGGAAAAAATATCCGCCAACCAGGGCCGGCAGATCCGCCATTTCCTCAATCGCTTCTTGCAAGAAGAGAAGGTCGGGATGATGTTGTTCGACGAGAGCGGCTACATCCTCTACCCCCGCACCAGTCAAACGTAACAAGTTCCAGCTTATAACTTTCAAGTTTTTTGTCCCCCGCTGGCGCTCTTCAGTTCCCCGAGTATCCCAATCTCCCGAATGACACTCGAGATCGCGGTCAGCCGCGGCGCCCCACTGCCGCTAAGATTGTAGTCGCTCGAAATGGGAAAATCTGGGCAACATCTAGTGAGACGGACGAGCAATTCAACACCGTCCGAGACGAAGAATCCATCCGCATTTGCGATACCTGCCAAGGTCGGCGATAAAATACTATACTTTGCTGATTTCTATCCAGGGTTTGGGAAACCGGCACACTTAGCCGGAACACTGCCTAGTAGCCACCCAACGGGCATCCGATTGATGCAGTCTCCGCTGATAGTGATCTATGTGCTCCTTGCGGGAACCGTCACGGTCCACGTGCTGCTGACGAAGAGCGACGTCCGCGCTGCGTTGGGCTGGATCGCGGTCGCCTGGTTGTCTCCGGTTTTCGGCGCGGTACTCTATTTCGTCTTTGGCATCAATCGCGTGACGCGACGGGCCTTGGACTTTGCGAGGCTCGAGCACGAGCGTGGAAGCGCTACCGGCCCCGATGCGTGGCCGCCGGTGCCGCCGAACATCGCCGCCCTTTCCGCCATCGCCCAGCGCGTGACCGGAAGCCCGCTGATCGCCGGCAATGCCGTTTCGGTCTTACCGGGCGGCGATGAAGCATATCCGTCCATGCTGGCCGCCATCCGCAATGCCCGTCAGAGCGTCGCACTCGGCTCTTATATCTTCCGCGATGACTCGGTCGGGCGCTCCTTCATTGGTGCACTGATCGACGCACATAAGCGCGGCGTTGAGGTGCGTGTGCTAATCGACGGGATCGGCAGCGGCTATATTCTGTCATCACCGCTGCGCGATCTGGAAGCCGCCGGGATCCCCACCGCTCGTTTCCTCCATACTTGGGTGCCCTGGCGCATGCCTTTCCTCAATATGCGCAACCATAAGAAGCTCCTGATCGTCGACGGAACGGTGGGATTCACCGGCGGATTGAACATCGGCGCGGACCACTCACGCCGGGGCGCGCCGAAAGACTATGTCGACGGTGTGCAGGTCCGGGTGGAGGGGCCAGTTACTCGGCAGCTCATGGACACCTTTGCGCGAGACTGGTCGTTTACGACGGAGGAGGTGCTGGACAACGATGCCTGGTGGCCCCCTATCGACTCCGCAGGATCGGTCGCCGCCCGCGGCATCCATTCGGGACCGGATGCGGATATGTACAAGCTGGAGGCAATCCTCGGCGCGGCCCTTGCCCAGGCACAAAATAGGGTTCGCATCGTCACACCCTATTTTCTTCCTGACCAGCGTCTCCAGTTCGCCATCGCACAGGCAGGTCTGCGCGGGGTTTCCGTCGAGATCCTGATTCCGCAGCGATGCGACTACTTCTTCATGGATTGGGCGATGCTGGCGCATCTCCGCTTTTTCAAGGATGTGCTCGCCACTATCTATTTCACACCATCGCCCTTCAACCATGCCAAGCTCATGACGGTGGACGGGCAATGGTGCCTAATCGGAAGCTCAAACTGGGACACGCGGAGCTTACGGCTCAATTTCGAGTTCGACCTGGAATGTTACGATAGCACGGTGACTGCGAATATAGATGCTCTGATCGAGCAGAAAATGTCACAAGGCCGTAAGCTCAGCTCGGACGAACTCTTCTCCCGGCCCCGATGGACCCAATTGCGCGACGCGGCCACACGGCTCCTGCTGCCGTATCTTTGACTGATGTCGCTCGCTATCCGTCTTGCTGTCCATTTTAAGTAGCGGGGATGTCCGCGTCGGGTCATTTTCGGAAGTCGACACCGGCATCGGCGAGGTCTGCTTTGCCCCCATAAACGGACTTCGTCAGTCCGGCCTGTCAGGTCCGAAAAGTGCCATGAGCGGACATTCGGCACCGATCATAAAGAAACGGCGATCAGCTCTTCAACTATCGGACCGCCACCGACCGGGAATGCGATGTATTGCTTGCCGCCGGCCATGTAGGTGATTGGTGCACCGGTCGCGTTAGAGGGCAGCGCAATCTCCGCCAGCATCTCGCCGCTCGACTTGTCGTAGACCCACAGATGCGGGTCGAGATTGTGGAGCTCCATGATCGGCATATTGAGTCCCGGCACGAAGTGCGGTGGGTCATAGTATCCCATTTGCACGACGATCATGACCGTCTTTGTGATCAGCGCCCAGCTTCGAAACGGCAATCCCAATCGTTCATGGATGCCGAGTTTCCGAATCGCATCCATCGCCTCGCTGCGCCCGACCGGAATGCGCCAGCGGTGCTCACCGCGTGTTCATGTCGATGGCCACGATGCTGCCGAACGGCGGCTTGAGCAGCGGCAGCCCGCGCGGCCCCGGCAAATATTGACCTCCGCCGATGAAATCGTACGAAGACTCCCACGGCTCCGGCTTGCGAACAGTGGCAAGGGACGGCAGCCGCTGGGTCCCGACATATAGCATGCCGGTTTCCGGATCGATCGCGGCACCGGCCCAGTTGGCACCACCGGCCTTGCCGGGCACCTGGATCGTGCCGCGCAACGACGGCGGCGTAAACAGCCCGCCGCGATCGAATGAAGCGGCGATGTCGATCGCTTCCTTGTGAATCTCCGGCGTCAGATCGATCAAGTCCTCATCGCGCGCACCCTGAATGTCGATCGGCGCAGGTTTCGTCGGAAACGGTTGTGTTTTCGACGCACGCTCGCCGGGAACGCTCGAAGCCGGCACCGGCTGTTCCTCGATCGGCCAGACCGGCTGGCCGGTGACGCGATCGAACACATAGACAAAGGCCTGCTTGGTCACCTGCGCGACCGCCTTGATCGGCTTTCCGTCGACGGTGATGTCGATCAGGTTTGGCGCGGCCGGCGGGTCATAATCCCACAGCCCGTGATGAACGAGTTGGTAGTGCCAGACCTTCTTGCCGGTCGCCGCTTCGAGACAGACCAGACTGTCGCCATAGAGGCCGTCGCCAAGACGATGGCCGCCATAATAGTCGTTGGTCGGCGTGCTGACCGGCAGATAGACGTAGCCGAGTTCCTCGTCGGCGCTCATCGGCGCCCAGACATTGGCAGCGCCGGCTTCCTTCCAGGATTCCTTCTCCCAGGTCTCGACACCGGGCTCGCCTTCTTGCGCAACGGTGTGGAAGGTCCAGAGCAGACGCCCGGTAACGACATCGAAGCCACGCACGTCGCCGGGCGGCGGCGGCCGCTTTCCCCACCAGTCAAAGACAGATGAGCCGACAACGATGACGCCGCGGACGATCACCGGCGGCGAGGTCATGGTGTAGTAGTCGCGGTCGACCGGCCGACGCAGGCCTTGCGGCAAGATCGATCCGACCATCTTTACCAAACGTCGGCACCGGCTTTCCGGTCTTGGCATCCAGCGCGATCATCTGCGCGAATGCCGTGAGGATCACTACACGTTCGTCGTCGCCGCTGCGCCAATAGGCGACGCCGCGATGTAGCCATCCAAGGTTGGCGGGAATGCCGAGACCGTTTTCGTAGATTTTGGGATCGAAGACCCATTTGGTTTCGCCGGTGGCGGCGTCGATGGCGGCGACCTGCGACAGCGAGGTACTGGTGTAGAGCGTGCCGCCGATCATCAGTGGCGTGGATTCATTGGCAAAGCTGGGACCGACCGTCGGATTGGCGTCCTTGATCGCCTGATCTGGCGACTTCCAGCGCCAGGCGACGTGCAAGTCCTTGGCGTTGCTGCGATCGATCTGCGTCAGCGGCGAATAGCGAGCCGCCGCATAGGTCCCGGCATAAGCCGGCCATTCGCCCTCCGCCAGCGCCGCGCTGGATTCTGCCTCGAGCGCCGGGAATGGCCTGTGCGTTCGCCGCATACGGCGCGCCCAGAAGCGCCAGAACGACGCTGATCGTCATCGCGCGAGTGAGCATCCGTCCTCCCTAGATTATCTCTCCCGACGGTTACGCCTTCTTTTCAGAAGAGGATACCGCGGTCCGCAAAGGATTTGGAAGATGCAATCGTTCGTGGCTCACTTACTTTCCGGTTTGGGTGCGCGCTCCCCTATCATCGTCGCGAACGCTTGTTCAAGTGCGTCCAGTCTGTGTGCTTCGGCCGGGACAAGCGTCAACCCCAGCGGCCCGGCGGCGTCTCGCGTCGACTTCAGATGCTCCAGATTGGGCGCAAAGTCCGGCGCTGCGCGACGATTGGGGGCAAAACCGCGCAGATCAGCCAAGGCAGACATAGGTTTGGCCGCGCGGACGGCAAGGGGCTAGGTCAGCATCCCTCACTTGATCTTCCTTGAGCCGCGCCCAGTTTTAAGAAAGGTTAGGTTTGATCGATAGGTTCTCGCACCGGCTAGCACCAACAAGAGACATAAGAGACCCATAGCGGCCACTGTCTAAGGCTAGAGCAAAGTCGAGCGCATCAACCCCAACTGTAAACGAAAGGACCGCCGGTCTCCGGCGGTCTTTTTGTTTGGGTGAGCCGGGGCGATCAAGGTCCTCGTGATATGCTTAAGCCAAAGCAAGGAGGGCTGGCATCATGCCCACCGGATTATTTAAAACACCAGATCAGTCGGCTCAGGTTGAATACGACGGCGTTTCCATCCCGATACCTAGGTCGACATACGAGAAGAACGGCTACAAGCCCGATTTCGACAAACTGCCCCTCGAAGACGAATATAAGGCGGCCCAGGAGAAGTTGCGTAATGCCCCGAGGCCCTAAAGGCAATTCACCCCCTCGGGCTGACTGCTATCTGCAGGATCACCCCTGAAAAACAATTATCGAAGGTGCTGCGCTTTGGCGATGTGTTGACCAATTTCGTTCGCCTGATTGGCTTCGCCGGCATCAGTCAACAAATGCTGAAGCTGGGTAGCACCAGTCAAATCCAAGCCGACCAGCGGATTTCCCGTTGATCGAAACCACAGTCGCGGCACACCCAATTCATCTTTGCGGGCTTCGATTTCGCATTCGGTGGGTGGTATTCCGAACATGCTGAAGAACTCTGATTTCATCTCAGCCTCCGGTGCCCTATCAAATAATGTGGGAACGAAAATGCGACTTTAAAGGCAAAGAAACCGAAAGCGGCCCCGACCGGGGATAGAGGAATTACCGAGGCCGCCCGGCCCCGCTACAGAGTTCCGATTTCTAACCGTCCTTCGACTTGGCAACCTCTCTCGCCAGTCGTTCAGCCTTCAGCCGTTCTAGGTTTTTGCGCAGCGCTTTTTGCTCCTGCTCGTATTCGTTCAGGGGCCTATCCGATGGACGGAACTTGCTTGCTTCATTTTCACGTTTGCTCATGACGTGACCCTTTTGATGGATGGATCCCCACGACTGAATACCGCGCATCGTACTGGCTCAGACTAACATACTTGAAGGGGCCGATGTCAGTTCTGGCGGCGAACTAATGTCTCAGTTGGGTCAAAAGGCGACCTTCGGGTGGAGTGCGCCCCTAATGGTGGACAGTTTTAGGCGGCGGTTTTGACAGTTCGCTGGGCGTGGCGATCCTCGTATTGCGCGGGGCTGAGATAGCCGAGCGCGGAGTGGAGTTTGCGGGTATTGTAGACCTCATCAATGAAGCGTGGAAGGTCAGCCGTAACGTCCTCGAAAGTCTCGTAGGCCATCAGATACACGGCTTCAACCTTGAGAGTCTTCATGAAGCTTTCGGCTTTGGCGTTATCGTATGGATTGCCGCGGCGGCTCATCGAACCTACGAATCCGTGCTCTCGTAAGACAGCGCGATAGGTTTCTGAAGCGTATTGCGACCCACGGTCGGAATGATGCACGCAGCCCCGCGGGGGATTGCGGGCGCTGATGGCGGCCTTGAGCGCAGCAGCTGCCAGCCGCGCATCGATCGAGCGGCTGATGGCATAACCTACGACCCGACGGGACCACGCATCGAGGGTGACAGCCACGTACACGAAGCTGGTCGTGATGGCGACATAGGTGATGTCAGCCACCCAAAGCTGGTTCGGACCATCCAATGTCATGATCGTCGCAAGATTGGGGCAGATCGGATCGTTGTGATCGCTGTCTGTCGTCGCGATGAAACGCCTGCGCGGCTGCGGATTGAGCGCATGCTCGCGCATCAGCCGGCGGACCTTCTTGGCGTTCACCACAAGGCCACGATGACGAAGCTCAGCGTCAACACGCCGATAGCCATAAGTTTCGAACTCGTCGCAAATCGACTTCATCTGCGCAACGACGGTCGCATCGTCCGCGCCTGTGTCGGGCCTATCGTAAAAAGTCGAGCGCGCAATTCCCATTAGCCGGCATCCTTCTGCGATGGAGACGCCGTCGGGCCGGCAATGACGGATGTAGTCGCGCTTCGCGGACGTGGTGCGTTTTTCAGCGCCCCCTTTAAAAATTCGATTTCCAGAGCCTGGCGGCCAACCATGCGCTCCAACGCCACGATCTTGGTTTCGTATTCATGCAGGAGGTCAGCAGCCTGGGCATCCGCGTCCAAGCCGCCGGCTTCATACTTCTCAACCCAAACGCGGATCAGCTGGCGCGAGAGATCGTGCCGCTTGGCGAGCCCATAAAGGGTCTCCCCAGCAATGTACTCCTGCACCACCTGCCGCTTAAACTCGATGCTGTGCGAACGCTGCTGTCTGGCCATGGCTTTCATCTTTCGAAAGCCCAGAACACCTGTCAAATCACTAACTTCAACCTGTCCGGCTCCAGGGGCGCACTCCAGGGCGCAGCTGATTTAGGTCTGTTCAACCCCCAACAGATGGTGTAATCGGCCGGCCCAGCTTGTGGATAGCTGAAGATTTTGGGTGCTGCGCTTCAGGCTGATGGTGAAAACGAGGTCCTTGGTGACGGCCTCAAGCATCAGAAGGAGAAGCGCAGCATGGACCATTTTGGTGGATTGGACGTATCGGTCAAGGAGACCAGCATCTGCATTGTGGATGACACGGGCAGGATCGTGAAGGAAGTGAAGGTAGCGAGCGAACCTGCAGCCCTGCTGAAGGTTCTGGGGAACCCCACCTACCGCTTCAAGCGGATCGGACTGGAAGCCGGGCCGCTGTCGCAATGGCTGTTCAGCGCTCTCGCCGAGGCCGAGTTACCGGTGATCTGTGTCGAGACGCGGCACATGCAGGCGGTGCTGAAGGCGCAGATCAACAAGACCGACCGCAATGACGCGCGCGGCATCGCTCAGATGATCCGGGTGGGACTGTACCGTCCGGTGCATGTGAAGACGCTCCGCAGTCAGAAACTGCGAATGCTGCTGACCCATCGCAAGCTTCTGCAGTCGAAGGCCATCGCCATCGAGAACGATCTGCGAGGTACTTTGCGCAACTTCGGCCTCAAGGTCGGAATGGTTGGCAAGGTGAGGTTCGAGGCCCGCATTCAGGAGCTTGTCGAGAATATCCCCGACTTGGCGGTGCTGGTGGAGCCGCTGCTCATCGTCCGGCGGGTGCTCCGTGAACAGATCGTCATCCTGCACCGTCGCTTGCTGGCTATCGTCCGGGAGGATGAGGTTTGCCGGCGCCTAATGACGACCCCCGGTGTCGGCCCCGTGGTGGCGCTGACCTATCGCGCTACTGTCGATGTGCCTGCCCGGTTCCGGAAATCCAAGTCAGTCGGGGCGGTGTTTGGGCTGACGTGCTCCAGGTATCAATCAGGCGAGATCGATTGGAGCGGCAAAATATCGCGCTGTGGCGATGAGATGATGCGGACGATGCTCTACGAAGCTGCTCAGAGCATGATGCATTCAAAAAAATGGTCCTGGCTCAAGGCGTGGGCCATGCAGATCGCCAGGCGCCGCGGGATGAAAAAGGCGATCGTGGCCTTGGCACGCCGGCTCGCCGTGATCATGCATCGCATATGGGTTGACGGCACCGAGTTCTGCTGGACCAGAGAACAAGCCACGGCAGCAGCATGAACCCGATAGGAGAAAACTAGAGCTCCACCGAGCGGTGGAAAGATGTCCCTTGCGGGACGATGGATGAGGTGAGTTCGTATGTCCGCTTGGACCCGCCGTTCTTCAACGGCAAGGCCGACTAACAGATTGTTCCGCCTCGTCCTCGAATCCCATGATGGAAAGGCCCCGGTGCCGATTCCGAAGAGAAGCACGAGCCCGCGAGCGACATCGACATCGCATTGATGGATAGTCTGAAAGTGCTTGACCCCGAAGGGCCGATTAGAGAAGCGGACATCGGAAGACTGCCGCAGCATGTCCGCAAAGCCATGGCAACCCCGACGGGCTTAGCGACACGACAGCCCGGCCTCGAGTTCGGTCCAAAAGCCGCAATGCGTCGGAGTGTTTGCATGCGCGCCATGATGTGTCGCGTGTAGCAGAAGCGCAACCGTAATCGCCGCCAACGCAACAGAAGCAACAAAGATACGCAGCATGCACAATTCCCTGTAAGAGGTTTCAAAGACGAGGAAGCCCCCGGAGAGGCATCTCCGGGGGCTTCTTGGATCGCCAATTGGGTACATCCGCCAATTCAACGATCCTGCTCTTCGCGATCTCGCCATCGGATCATGTGCAGTATGTGGCAGCGGCGCGTCACGGGCGTGATCTTATTCCGCCTGAAAGCTGCGGCAGACAGCTCGCGTTGTGCCAATCGGCCCGCCGCCGATGCTCGGCCGCCAGCGCCTCGTCGATCTCGGGGCCGTTCAATGTACGCTGATCCGCAGGATCGGTAGACGGCGCGATCACGACATCGCCATAGGGCAACAAATCACGCGCAGCGACGTCGCAGTGCGCGATGCATGTCTCGACTGATTCGTCAGATGAGCGGATGAGGCGCGCCAGCTCGCGCGGTGAGCCCGCGCCTCCGGTCAATGATCTTCGAGCTAATGGCCGGTCGCGCCGCGGAGCATGGACGTTCGCGATGCACTGCGCCGTTGATGCAACAGACGGGAGCTTTGTCAGTCATCGTAGCCGCTCCTCAGCGCATTCTTGAGCCGATTGGTGAGCGAGCCAGCCGCAGGGCTTCGCCATCCCGATGTTGATCGCCACAGAACCTGCTCTGCCAACTTGATTACGCGCGCGGCCGCGATCCGCAACACTACGTGGGGGCATGAATATTGAAACAGACGCGGTGCGATTAGTAGATTGGTAACCTGAAGAGGATGATAATTTCTTCATTCAAATGCTGGAGATCTGTACATGCGTAAATCAGCAATGACGCCGGATGCCTTGCCGCATCGCGGCACGGCCGCCCCTTTCCGTGTCGGCATCGGTCTGGCGCTCGCAGCGAGCGCCTGCGTGATGTTGTGGGGCGTTAGCACCCACGGCGTCTCTGCGAGCGAGTTTGGCCCCGACGCCGCCCGAGAAACTCCCATGACGCTCGAGGACCGCGTCGCTGCCCTGGCGGCAGAGCTCGCCCAGGTCAAGGCGGAGAACGCCAAGCTGCGCGAGAGCCAGAGCGACACCTCCGGGGAACTTTCCCATATCCGGGCGAGCCTCGCCAATGCCGAGATCGGCCTTGCGGCGCTGCGCACCACCACCGACGAGAACGAGGCGCACCGGCGCGATACGGCTGCCCAGGTCGCGTCGAATTACGCCCAGCTGAAGGACGAGACGCTCCACCTCCGCATGGCGCAGGACGACACCGCAACCGAGATCGGCCCGCTGCGCGCCGGCGTGGCGAACAGCGAGATCGGCGTCAACTCGCTCCGCGCGACCACGGGCGAAATCCGCCAGCAGATCGAGCGCATCGAGGCTGCCAGGGACGCGACCGGCTCGATCGCCAAGAGCCACAAGCATCAGGGCCGCAAGAGGTGGGTGGCGCAGCGCTGAGGCGCAGGTACTACCCTCCTCTGGAGAGTGGCCTGGAGGGCAAGGCCGGCTCGCGACGCGAGCCGGAGGTGAGCGCCACGGATCGCGCCAAAACATCGGATCCTCTTCACTCCGCCGAAAACAACGGCCAGCATGGGACCATTGTTTCCTTCTGGCCGGCACAGCGCCGCCCGCGATGAGGGCGACCTCGTCCCCAGCCACCATTACGCCCTTAGCGGAGTAACTTTTTCGCAGATGACTTGAGACATGGCGACCGGGCCCGATGATGTCCGCTTCCGGCGGAAGACCGGAAGTAGTCGGTCGACGACCAAAATGATGCGATTGACCCGTCTCAGACTTTGGCCGCAGGAAGAGCCAACCGTGACGTCGACCGACGGGCGACACTTGGCGGCCTTTTTTCTGCCCTGACAGGAACAAACGGTTCAACAAACTTTAGGCAACAGCGCGACGATAATCAGGGAGAGCGACGTCAATGTTGCCCGATCAAAGCGCTGTCACTATTCCGAAGAACTCTCGCTTCTCGGACAGATCCTAGATCAGGCGGTGCAGTCATTGCCGCTGAGTATGCGGACGCCTCAAAATCGCGCGGCGATCGCAAAAAACATCTTGGCCTGTGCAGCCACTGGTGAGCGAGACCCAATCGAACTTAGGCTGGCGGCGTTGATTAATTTGAAGGTCACTGTCGCGGCGTGACCGGACGCCGATCAAGCAGTCACTGTGACCTTCTTCCCGTAGCCGAAACGCACGGTTGCGCAACGAGCCGGCCTAACGGTTGACGCTTCACCGACCTCAAACAAGTCGATTCTCTCATCGTGCGACGATCTCACAAACGCCCTAGGGCTGCTGCGCTCCTGCCTCCCTTCCGCCAAACCAGGATCGCCTCTTCCCTCAAATAATTCGGAAGAAACGTCGGTGGAGGTACCAATGTTATACTCGCAAAGCCCACCACTCGCGGAGAAAGAGTGGCTGACAGCCGAAGAAACTTCGTCCGGCAGGTCTGCGGGCGATCCGGACGCCCAATTCGATCTGCGCTCCGGTAGGCGGCCCTTGAACGCGCCGATCCATTCTCCTCATCCCTCCAGACTCAACGCCCGTGAGGTCGCAAGCGACCGGCCATCGATTGGCAGGCGCATGTTGCGTAGCCTTACCCGGTTCTCTATTGCGGCTCTCATCGGTGTCGGTGCCACGCTTAGCTGGCAGTCCTACGGGGATGCAGCAAAGGAGATGGTCATAGCCCGGGCTCCAACGCTGGCCTGGTTGTTATCCATTTCGACGACGAAGCCGCCAGTCGTGGCTACAACTTCCCCCGACCCGATGCAGCAGCTTGCGCCCTTGGCTTCCAATCTCGATGTCGTGCGGCGCAGCGTAGAACAACTCGCTGCCAAGCAAGAACAGATGGCCCAGAACATCGCGGCACTGCAGGCTGTTGAGGAGGACATCAGACAGAAGGTGTCGTCCACGCCTCCGTCCCCGGCCCCGCAGGCGGCCTCTATCCCGCAGCCCACCCCCCCGCAACCCAGGGCGCAGCCATCGGCTGTGCGGTCATCGTCGGTGCCTCGCCCGCCGCCTCCCGCCGGACCACAGCCCTCGCGCTGATGGCCCAGGCCCGATCGAACATACACGAGCTTGCGATCCGATTCAGATCCAATGACCAGCTCCGGAATTGGCAGACAGCGTTGAATGGGTGACGGACGAAAATTTTCAGGGACGCCGACGCGTGTTGCACGTGGCGACGGCGGCGCCGATGACGACTACTGTTGTCCGGGCCGCAATGGCATTGGCGCGCGCGCTTGCGCTCTCGCTTCCGTCGGCGGAAGCGCCGATACGGGTCTACGTGCAGGCGTCGCAATCGGCGGTGGCGAAGCCGCTGATGCCCTGCGCCGCAGGTTCTGCTCTGAGACGTTGGCGATCGCGCGGGCCATTTGTTCCTGGCTCTCCTTGAGCTGCTCGGCGGTCCTGGCATTCTCGCGGACCATTTCTTCCTGGCTGGTCTTGAGCTGCTCGATCCCTTGCTGCACGTTTGCGAGATCACGCGCCATCGTTTGGAGCAACTGTGTCAGCTCGGGAGGAATCGGGGCGGCTGCCGCGTCTTGCGGCGCGGTCTGAGCCGAAGGTGGTATTTGCGAAACATCCGCCGTAGCCAACTGAACGGCAGGTGGGCTCTGCTGGTCGGCGCGCTTCGGTGTTTCCGCCGGCAACGGCGAAGCCGCAGCCAGTTGCGGTGCCCACCGGGAGTTCATCAGCTTGGCCGTCACTCCAGAGGACTGCGAAGCGAAAGCAGCGATACAAATGCCCGCTGTCAACAGCAGGCCGACAAGGCCGCGTAGCGCCGGCCTGCCACGCGATGGCCGACGATACCCGTTCGCGGACTTCTTCGGCGCAGCATCTTGCTCCATTTTGGAAAGCTGTTCATTGACACGCGCGAGCTGTTCATCCGCTCGGGCGATCTGTTCGTACGCGTGCGCGAGCCGTTCATCGGCGCGCGCGACCAGCTCTATGTCTTGCCTGGACAGTCCCGCACTAGCGTCGTGTGGATCGTCGGTTTGCTTGGTGTCCGCCAAGGAATCCATGGGCGCCTCTTCCCAGTTTTGCCGTCAACTGAACGGGCGATCGTCGCAGTATTGACACTCCGTACCGCCGCTTTGACCAAAGCAAGGCTGGAGGATGGAAAGTATAGGGCCGATTTTGGGCATAGCCCTTCAGGCATCGCCTAGATGAGGGCCAAGCTGGGTGCGTGCGTGAAGGAAGAGAAATTCACGGCGGCCTCTAACAACGTGCCGTTCGTTTAGACCATCGGCACTCATTTGGCGCTCAAGGTCTGCGTGTTCATCTCCGGACCTGAGCCGCAACTCGCATGTCCGCTTTTCGCCGCTGAGCCGAATTGGTCCGCTTCACGCTGAGATCGTCCCGCGCAGCCAGCCGGTCGCGCTTCTTCACCTGCGATTGCGCGTGTTGAGCTTTCGGTCCGCGCCGAGCGGCATATTCCTTGCCGTCGATCGGTGCCACATGCGGCGGATCCTTATCGAGATACGGTCGCCCGATCCCAAACTCCTTGCCGTGTGCATCAATCCATTTCCACAAGTTTTCAGTGGATACCCATCGCTGCGCCCGGGTCCCGCCTTTGACGCTCACCACATCGGCCGCAAGCCCGCGACCATAGCCGCCACGGAAACTGCCACCATGGTAGGATCTATCAGTCGCTGCCTTCAGGCCGCTTGTGATCGATTGACGGTAGTCATCGCGGAACGCGCTGGTTATGCCAGGCGACAGCCCAGCGTGCTCCGCCGCGTGAAGCGTATGAAAGAGCTTCAGCTTGAAGCTCCGATCCATGCCGCCGATCACGTAGTCCATCATCGACATGCCAGCTTTTTCCGCCGCCTTCGGATCCTTCCACGTGAAGTCCTGATCGACGAGCTTGGTAAAGGTTCTGGTGACAGTCACGCGTTTTGCGCTTTCTCTTGACTGTCACTTTCCTTCGCTCATGCACCTTGATGGTGTCCTGCTTGGGCGTCCGTTGGTAGAGCGACCACAGGTATTGGTCGACGCAGATTTCCACCACCAGGCACTCGTCGAGAATTTCGATGGTGTACACAGCCTCCCTGGCATCGTTTAGCACTGGATCAGGCGTGTTCGCTGTCGCGACCTGTACGGGCGATGTCTCGGGCGGCAGCACCTGCGACCGGTTGGGCAAGGCGGCCATCCCCGTCACCAGTTCGGCGACCGTCGCCGCATCGGCGCTGGCGACAGCGATGTCGCCCAATGCGGTTGCTTGCGGTGCGTCCACGACCTTGCCGGTGAGAGATGGTGGGCGGCGGTCCTCGATTGGCACTGCACCGGCGTTTTCGATGTCGGCCGAACCGAAGCCAGCAAGCGAGGCGACGACCCAACCGGCGAGACCGACCGTTCCGCACAAGGCCGTCGTTAGTTGCGCTAATCGCCACGAGTTCATGATCCCGTCGCCTCCACCAGAAGTCATGCTGTAGAGCCAAGGTGCGACGGGGCTGATTTACGGGGCCGTCGATTTTTTCAGGAAGTGTCGAAGCAGCTTGGGAACGGGTTCTAAACGCCGCCCCTAACATTTTTGCGAGTTCCTGAAGTTTGTCCGCCGCGCTCATTTTCGCTTCGCCTTCAACGCAGCTCTGCTACCCAGCCCGCCGCCGCCCAGACTAGCTGAACGCGAGAACGAGCCAACTTGAGCACAACAGGACGAGGGCGGTCACGATTAGCGCGAGAAATCCGTCGGACACGAAGTCATGGTTACGCATGCTACACCTTCTGCCGCCAAAACGGGAGGCTGGTCCGAATTCATTAAAAATTTCGAAATCGCATTTTTCTAGATGCTAAAGTGGATAGGCTGCATAGCGAACAACTGGCGAACGGATTGGGTTTCTCGATGGATGCCTAAAGCGCCGCCAAATCCGGGCTGGGTCCCGCTGCCGAAGCCATAGAACTCGCAATGAGACGGTTCAACTGAACGCTTGAGACGCGCCCGCTCGGAAAGATGCAATCGCCAAAATGGCGCCACACGAATCGGCGGTCATGGCACCAGGCGCTGGAGCCGCCATGACCGAGGTCTGTGATGTCCCGCTGGACCGACGAGGAAATCCGCGAACTGGTCAACCTGTGGCCGACGAGCACGGCCGCACAGATCGCGTATCGCCTGCACCGCCCGCGCGCGGCCATATGCGGAAAGGCAAAGCGGTTGCTCCAGAAAGGCCTGTTGCAAGGTAAGAACGCCAAACATCCCAATCCGCGAAGACGACGAACGCGCGCCCACCTACCGCAAATCCGGATCATGCTGCCGCCACCACAGGTCGACGACAGCCTCGCGATGCAGTCCTGTTCAATCCTTGAGCTTGATCAAACCCGCTGCCACTGGCCGCTCGGCGAGGTCAACGCGATCGCTACCGAGTTTTGCGGCGGTGCCGCCGTGCCGGGTCGTCGCTATTGCCCGCACCATCTGCGGATGGCGCGTTATTCTTTCCTTTAAGTGTCACCGCCGGCAGTGCAACGTCTCCTGACCAATCGGTGCTATCCTCGCGCTATGCCACTTCCCCCAAACCCGGATGCAATATTGATCGATGTCCAAATGGCTTTCCGCCGGTGCCGCTGCCGGCGACGACTTTCGGACCGTGCTCGGGATGCGGGCCTGATTTCACTGCGATCGGCCGTCGTTCGAACAGAACCGGGCGATGCTGGCGGGCAAAGCCGACTTCCTTCTTCTCGCCCGCCGGCGTATCTGCGAGAGCAACCGGCTCACCTAGTGCCATGACTGCAGCAAGCGATGTCATCTTTCGCATGACACGCGGATTCTACAACCGACCGCCCGATTTTGAAACGGCGATTGGCTGCCCGCGACTGCTCCACTCGGGGCAGTCCGCAACGGTTCCACTGGAAGCACTTCACCGGTCCGCTTCGCGCCTCGCGTTGCGGATCGTAGTCGTCCATCGAACGGAAACGTAGTCGCAGATCGTAAACGATCACCTGAAGAAGGCTCCGTAGGATTCCGGTGAACGAGCGAGGATTAGAGGACCGACTGCAGCCACGTCGCGAAGGCCTGGATGGTCTTCTCGCGCGGATGACCCGCCGTTCGAACGACGTAGAACCGATATCCCGGCAAGCACAAATCGAAAGGTCTCACGAGCGTCCGCGCCGCAAGTTCGCGCGCCACGAGGACGTCGCTGAAGATGCCGATGCCCTGACCGGCAATCACCGCCTCGATGGCATGCAGCTCCTCCCTGAAGCTGAGGTGGTCCATTTCCTTGAATTCCGGCACGTCGCGCCACTTGCCTCGTGCTGCGGCGAGCCATCTCTGCCATGTCGGTGCCTCGATATCGGACGGCGACCACCAGCAATGAACGAGAACCTGTCCGCGAAGTCCGGCGGCACGCTTCAGGCCGGAGGCCAATTCAGGGCTGCAGACGGGCCAGAAGGTGTCGCTCAGGATTTCCTTGGCGGGACCCTCCGTCGGCAAGGTGCGGGCATAGCGGATCGCGACGTCGGCATCGCCTGCATGCAGGTCAAGGACGCCGTCGGTGCCGATCACGTCGAGAGGCGCATTGGGACGCGCCTTCTTCCAGCGGGGCAGCCGCGGCACGAGCCAGCGGCTCGCAAAGGCGTTGGTCGTCGTCACCCGAAGAGGTTGCGCGTCGTCATCGCGCCTCATGGCGGCAAAAGCAGTGACGAACGTTTCCAGTCCGTCACGCACGCTAGGAAAAAGGCGTGCTCCGGCGTCCGTTAGAGACAGTGGCCGCGGCCTCCGACGAAATAGAGCCCGCCCGCAATATCGCTCCAACTGCCGTATCTGATGGCTGATCGCCGTCGGCGTCACGCCAGCTCGGCCGCGGCTTTCTTGAAGCTCAAATGCCGCGCCGCCGCATCAAAGGCGCGCAGCTCGATCAGGGGTGGAAGCTTGTCCATACCTGGAGTGTAGATGAAAATCCTTCACCCTGGGCTGAATTATTCGAGTTTGCTCCTGGTACGGTCCAGGCGGAAGAAGGTATGAGACCCCTGACCAGGAGCGCCCCATGAGCTCAGTTCGATCCGTTGCCGAAGTCGCCGGTGACTTCCGCCACTTTCTCCGGACAACTCCTGAGGCCGGCGGACGCAGGCTACGAGGAAGCGCGAAAAGTCCACAATGGCCTGGTGGACAAGCGCCCGGCGCTAATCGCCAGGTGCCGCGGCGCCGCTGACGTAGTCGATGCCCTAAACCTCACGCGCAAGCTGGGTCTCGAAGTCGCGGTTCGAGGCGGCGGTCACAACGTGGCTGGCCGCGCGACCATCGACGGCGGATTGGTCATCGACCTCTCGCCGATGAAAGGCATCGAGGTCGATCCCAAGGGCCGGACGGTACGTGCGCAAGGCGGCGTCACCTGGGGCGAGCTCAACCGGGAAACCCAACTGCACGGCCTGGCGGTCACTGGCGGGGTTGTTTCGAGCACCGGCATCGCCGGGCTGACCCTGGGTGGCGGGCTCGGCTGGTTGATGGGCAAACATGGCCTCGCCCTGGACAGTCTCCGATCGGTCGAACTCGTGACAGCCGAGGGCAAGGTGGTGCGGGCAAGCGAGGACGAAGAGCCCGACCTGTTCTGGGCCGTTCGCGGCGGGGGCGGAAACTTCGGCGTGGCGACCTCACTCGAATATCAGTTGTACCCGGTCGGCCCCACCGTAACCGCCGGCCTCATCGTCCACACCTTCGGCGCAGCCCGCGATCTGCTGAGATTCTTTCGCGACAGTACGGCCTCTCTGCCGGACGAACACACGATATTCGGTACCCTCACACATGCTCCGGACGGATCGGGCACGAAGGTGGCCGGGATGGCGACGTGCCACTGCGGCTCGGTCGACGCCGGCGCGGAAGCCATGCGGCCGCTGAAGCGCTTCGGGTCTCCCGTCATCGACGCGATCGGTCCGATGCCCTACTGCCAACTCAATGGGATGCTCGATGGCGCCTATCCTCGTGGCGCCTTCAACTACTGGAAGTCGAGCTTCCTCCTCGGATTGAGCGACGATGCCATCGAGACGATGATCTCCTGCTTTGCGCGATGCCCGACCCCGATGGGCCAGTTGCTCCTGGAGCACGTCCATGGCGCCGCGGCCCGGATCGGTGTCGGCGACACGGCCTTCCCGCACCGCGCCGAAGGCTATAACTTTCTTGTCCTCTCGCAATGGAGGGATGCGGCCGACACCGACGCGTGCATTGCGTGGGCGCGGGAGACCTATGCCGAGATGCAGCCCTTCGTCGCCGCAGGCCGGTACGTGAATTACCTGGACGACGACGAGGCGGGGGATCCGGTGCCCGCCGCGTATGGGCCCAACTATCGGCGCCTCCAGGAACTCAAGACGAAGTACGATCCGAAAAACTTCTTCCGCATGAACCAGAACATTCGACCGTCAGCCTGACTATGGGGAGATTGCCGTGCCGATCACGTACCGGCCCGCCCGCGCAGGGGACCTGGAGATAAGCGATCGGTTAGTGGTCGCCAGCATAAACAACCTCACGCAGCGGCACGGCTTCGGCCCGATGGCTGCATCGAGCCCGCCGGCATTTCAGCTGTTTTCTCTAAAAGATGATGCTGATGGGCTGTGGGTGGCCGAGGAGGCGGGCGAAATTCGCGGCTTCGCATGGAGCTGGGTCTGCGGCGACCTGTGGTTTCTCGCGCAGCTATTCGTGTCGCCCGATCACCAGGGCCGCAGCATCGGCAATGAGTTGCTCAAGCGGACTTTCGAACACGCGAAGAACTCCGGCGCTACCAACAGGGCGCTGATCACCTTCACGTTCAACACGGTGTCGCAGGGGCTCTACATCCGGAACGGCCTTTTTCCGCGCTGTCCCATCTATAATTTCAGTGTCCCGCGTGAACTCCTGAGGAGCCGTTTGAAAGGGCCGCAATTCCGCTCCGTATCCCTCGATGAAACAGCCTCCGACCTGCAAAAGCTCGCGGGCATTGACCTCCGCGTTCTGGGCATCTCTCGGGAGAAGCATCACCGCTATCTGCTCAGCGACAGGGCGACGAAAGGCATCGGCATTTATTCCGGAGAAGAGTGCGTCGGGTATGCCTATGTCAGCACCGGCGGCCACATCGGGCCGCTCGCCGTCGGGCGGCCCGACGCTCTCGGCGGTGCGTTTGCGTCCGCGCTTGCTCTTGCGCTTGAGATTGGCTCTCCGCAGGTGTCGGCCTTTCTTCCTGGCGCGAGCGAAGCGGTTCTCACGACCGCGGTCGAGCATGGGATGCGCATCACCTTTCCCATGCTATTGATGTCGGCGCGCGAGTTCGGCGATTGGAGCGGGTATCTGCCCCGCAATCCGGGCTTCATGTGATCCATATGGCTGCTTCTAGCTGGCTGGGATGAGGCCAACAGCGGCCCCTTCTGGATGCCT
>CAVOOW010000003.1:0-395985 GCA_963697675.1 uncultured Actinomycetota bacterium
GTGCCGGCGCGGCCCTTCTTCATCGGCAGCGACGGCTGGGTCCGATCAAGCGCCTGCACCTGGCTCTTCTCGTCCATGCACAGCACCACCGCCCGCTCCGGCGGATCGAGATACAGGCCAACTACGTCGGCCAGCTTCTCCAGAGCGGATCACTGGACAACTTGAACGTCTCCACCAAATGCGGCTTGAGCCCCCGGGCATGCCAGATCCGTTGCACCGTCGCAGCACACACCCCGAACTCGGCCGCCATGATGCGGCAGCTCCAATGCGTCTGCCCCGGCGGCGTGGTGTGCAACGTCGCCTCCACGATCGCCTCCACCACCTCCGGCCGGATCGACGGTTCGGCTCCCCGCCCGGGCCGCACCCGGCCGAATCGCTTCAACCCGTCGTCGGTGAACCGCCGCCGCCAGGACCGCACCGACGTCGCCGACACACCCAACTCGGCGGCGATCCGATCATTGGCCGACCCCGTCCCCGGCCAGCAACAACGCCCGCGCACGCAGCACCTCCCGATGCGGCGCCGACGACGACCTGGCCAACGACTCCAACATCGCACGCTGACCCTCGGACACAGGCAACGCCGCCGCGGCACGATTCACCCACCGAGGATACCAAACAAACCATCAGCTATTTGGAATACACACCACTAGTGGTGTGTTTCGTTATTGATTGATGGCTTGCTGTAGGGCGACTCGTCCGCGGCGGACCTTGGCCAGGATGGACTCGGTTGTCGCGGTCCAAGCGAAGGGTTCCGGGTTGTCGTTCCTGGCTGCCGTGTACTCCTCGATCGCGGCGATCAGGTCGGGGACGGAGTTCGAAGCGCCGCGGCGTAACGCTTTGTCGGTCAGCTCCCGGAACCACCGCTCGACCAGATCAGCCACGAGGAGGAGGTCGGAGTGAAATGCAGGTGGAACCGGGGGTGCGACGCCATCCAGGCCTTCACGTCGGGGTGCTTGTGGGTGGCGTAATTATCCAGGATCAAATGCACGGCAAGGCTTTTGGGGACCTCACGGTCGATGGTGCGCAGGAACTTGAGGAACTCCTCGTGCCGGTGCCGGGGCAGGCACTGCCCGATCACCAACCCGAGTCAGCACGTCCAACGCCGCGGACAGGGTGGTGGTGCCGTGCCGGTGGTAGTCGTGGGTCATGGTGCCGGCGCGGCCCTTCTTCATCGGCAGCGACGGCTGGGTCCGATCAAGCGCCTGCACCTGGCTCTTCTCGTCCATGCACAGCACCACCGCCCGCTCCGGCGGATCGAGATACAGGCCAACGACGTCGGCCAGCTTCTCCTCGAACGCCGGATCATTGGACAACTTGAACGTCTCCACCAAATGCGGCTTGAGCCCCCGGGCATGCCAGACCCGTTGCACCGTCGCAGCACACACCCCGAACTCGGCCGCCATGGTGCGGCAGCTCCAATGCGTCTGCCCCGGCGGCGTGGTGTGCAACGTCGCCTCCACGATCGCCTCCACCACCTCCGGCGGGATCGACGGTTTCGCTCCCCGCCCGGGCCGCACCCGGCCGAATCGCTTCAACCCGTCGTCGGTGAACCGCCGCCGCCAGGACCGCACCGACGTCGCCGACACACCCAACTCGGCGGCGATCCGATCATTGGCCACCCGTCCCCGGCCAGCAACAACGCCCGCGCACGCAGCACCTCCCGATGCGGCGCCGACGACGACCTGGCCAACGACTCCAACATCGCACGCTGACCCTCGGACACAGGCAACGCCGCCGCGGCACGATTCACCCACAGAGGATACCAAACAAACCAACAGCTATTTGGAATACACACCACTAGCCGCTCACCCTATTTTCATGTCAGAAAGGTGCTCCGCTCTCGCGACGATCTGGACCTCGAAGACCCTCATCATCGCAGGTCAGAGCACCTTTCCCACGACCAAACCGGCGCAAACCCGAATTACCGTGAAAGCGCGAGGCTAAGACCAGGCGAGTACCGTAAGCGGTGCTAAATAACAGCCGGGCCTGGATTGGGGCAGCCGCGCGCAGTGCCGCGGCCCCAACGGACGATCGTTCGCCGCCAGAGTTGTCCGTTGATCTTCCCAGCTCGGTGGGTTTGTGCTCGGCGACAACGAGAAGACCTCGACCGCCGCCCGCATGGTTCTGGGTACATCTCATCGTGCGGGCGGCACCCCTTCTTCAGCCAGTTCACGACGCCCCGCTGAAGATGCATCGATGGGGCTGCGGGACTCGAGCCCCTACGAGATGCGCGGCGGTTCAACAGCGCAGCCGCCGCGCATTCAGCGGTAAACGGCCCTCTTCGACAAACCCTCGGCCGAGGCCGAGCGAAGACCAGCCGGGACTTCACCTTGTGGCGAGAAGACTGCAATTTCAGCAGTCGGCCTGAATGACCCGCGGAAGGTCGAACCCGCGGAACTGCACATCGGAGCCTGCTGCGACCGTTGCGGTGCTAGAAATCGCTGACCAACGCAAACAGGGCGACGATCTCGCCGTTCTCTTCGCAAGCCGGCCGTTCCCGACCGACCCGGGGGCAATGAATACGACAGGTGGGTCCGCTGACGCAGTGCGCATCCAACCGGGGAAACCGACAAGCCTGTTCGCTAAGCATCACCGCGGTCAGGTGCCCATTCGGACCGGAGCCGGCCGATTTCCTGGGTCATTGCGTCCGGCAACACATCGATCCGGGTTCGCCAGACACCAAGCGGCGAAGGTCATCTCGCTGCCGTTGTCGGCCATCACGACGCGACGCCGGTACATGATCGGCGATCCACATCCACACCGGGGGTCGTCGAGTAGGTGCTGGTCATGGCTCGGGATCGGCGCCATCGTGCCCCCACGTCACCCAGCCGTCGGCGACCCGGTACAGCAAACGGTAACGGTCGCGGCCTACTCCGGCGGCCACACCGGCTACCTCTTTCGGGGAAGACCCCCGTGAGATGCTCCTTTCACGGCAGCAGCCACGCAGTCCGACCGGAGCCGACCGCGGTGATCCCTCTGCCGACCCGGTGCCCTCAAACGGCGTCAGCGCTGGACCAAGCACCGTCGCCACGCCGGGACCGGGGGCCTGTTCGTTGCACTGGGCGCGGGGGTGGACGGCGCAGCGTCCTGGGCCCGCCTGCAGGTGGCCGTCCGGCACTCAGGTCACGAGCTTGTGTCCGGGTCGTTGATGGTCATGCCGGTCAGTGCCCGGGTGATGGTGAGTTGTTCGGCGACGGCGGCGAGTTTGATGTTGTGCTGCTGGGAGTAGCGGCGGAGCACCCCGAACGCGTTTTCCGCGGTGAGCCCGTATTTCTGCATGAGGATGCCCTGAGCCTGCCCGATCACGTTCCGGGTATCGATCGCCTGCCACAAGTTCTGCTCGGTGCGGGTGTGCGCCAGGACCACCGAGGCGTGCGCGCCGATCACCTTCGCGGCCTCCAGGTCGGTGTGGTCGTAGTCCCGCGGGTGCAGCGAGTACAGGTTCAGCGACCCCAAAGCGGTGTCGGTGAACAGGTGCACCGACAGCGAACTGCCGACGCCGAGGCCGGCCGCGGCCGGTGCCCACCGTGGCCACCGGCCGTCGGCGCGCAGGTCGGGAATCACAAACACCCCGTCGGTCCACACCGCGTCCAGGCACGGGCCTTGATCCAGTTCGTACTGCAACTGGTCGGCCTGCAGGATCAGCTCGCTGGAATAGGCGACCGATTCCACCGCCCTGCCGGTGCGCATCGTGATCGATGCCGCCTCGCATAGGCCGCTGCTCGTGGCCATGTCGATCACCGCCCGCAGCGCCTCCTCGGGCGGTTTCCGGGTCACCGCGTCACGGACCGCTTCGGCGAACCACCCCGGCGGGTAGCCCGGTACCTTTACCGCAGCGAGCGGTGTCCATGGTCATCCTTCGCCGTACCGAGAATCGTCAACAACCAGGCGACCGTCCCAACCATCATCCATCCCGGGGCAATACCCCATCTGTCCGATCGGTCCGGCCAGCCGGCCGGGCTGATGAAGCCATCTGCGGTCGCCGGCACGGGCAGTGAGAAACGAATGCCGGTGCGGCGTTGGGATGTTCACGGTTCAGTCGCGGTGCTGCAGCAACCACTGGGCGGTGACCGAGTCGGTGACCAGGATGTTGATCCATCCGCCGATAAGCGCCGCTCGGATGGCGCGGTATTTCGATGGGCCACCCGCCACGCCGAGCCGCCGTTCTGCTCGCCGGAGCTGATCCGGTGTGACACCGATGATCAGTTCGTTGAAATCGTTCTCCACCAGTTCGCCCTCGGCGTCGATGAACCGCAGGTCGACCTCGCCGATGGCCCCGCCGGCCTTGGCCTGGGCGACCTGCGCAGTGGTGAAGAAGTTGTCGCCCGGAGTCAAGGGTGGCACGATGCGGCCGGCGCCGATCCCGACCAGTGCCAGATCCAGCTGATCCAGTGCGGCCAAGGCGGCCCGCGCGTGGCTGTGGTGATTCAGCAGTGTCTGCCGGATCTGTGGGCTGGCCACGACTCCGGTAGCCGAAGGAACATCGGTTTGGCGCCGACCATGTCGGCCAACTGCTGGGTGTGCTGCGCTGTCTGGTGCTGCAGTAACGGCGGCCCGATATCACCGAGCATCTCGACCACGAAGGTCGCACGGAACTGCCGCAACGGTCGCAAGCTGCGGACCGTCTCCTGCAGGGTCCGACTCCATGAGGTGAACCTGATGACGTCGGCGTCCACGGATGTGTTCTGCAGATGCAGCGCCAGCAACTGCCCGAGCTCCCCGAGCAGGCTTGCCTCATCGGACGGCTCGCCGATGTCGTAAACATGTGACTCTCGCAGCCCGTAAGCCGACTCGAGTTCGCCTTCCAGCATTGACTTTGGGTCCCGCGGCAAGATCACCTCGGTGCGGATGATCCCGAGCTCGGATGCGCGGTCCAGCAGCCGAGACACCTTCGACTGCGAGAGATGTTCAGCCGATCCGCGATGGCTGCCTGACGCAGACCCCGGGTGTAATACAGCCACGCCACCGTGACGACCATCCGCCGCGCCCCCGGCTCCGCGACCCCCGATGATCGCTGCAGCGGTGCGATACCACCGACCACCGGTGCCAACGCGATGCATCAGCCGGCCAGCAACACAGGGTAGAGGCCGCAGCGATGAAGGCACGTACACAGGTGGCGAACCTATTGCACCCCTTGCTGTTGACAGCGCCAGCCGATCTGCGCGCAGAGCTGAGCCATCGCTCCCTAAAGGTGTGAATGATCGAATTGTTTGGCGCACTATGGTCGCGCTAAATGGCTCTTTTTTCGAACGCACGTGCGGGGGCGGGGCCAGTGGCCGTCGGATCACTGCAGGTCGTCGGGGTGCGGAACCGGATCGGCAGGTGGGACAGCGCCAGATTATTCGATCAATGTGGGCCATTTACTGCGACCAACGACAGCCGAGGTACCGACGGGTGATGGTGTCCCGCTCGGGGTGGTCCGCCAGCCAGCTCGCGCCGGCGCGTATCAGCTTGTCGACCTCGTCGGTGCCGACCCAGTAGTGCTTGTCGTCGTCCAACACCGGCATCAGCACGTAGAGCTGCGTCAGGGCCTCCGCGACCGTCAGCACACCGCGGAGCCCGAGGTCCACGTACGGCGAGTTGACCCATGTCGGTATGTGGTCGTCCAGCGCAACGGCAGAGGTGGTCACCGTCCAGCCGAGTGGAGCGAACAGGCGCTGCACGAGGCTGCTGTCTCCCCGGCTCGGCAGCGCAGGGATGTGGATCTCGAGCGGAACGGCAGCACCGGCCAGCTCGGGCCGAGCCTCGCAGCGGCCGGCCATCGCGGTCCGGAATACCTTCCCCAGCGCCACCGACAGCATCGACGATGCCGCATACGGCCGGTCGTTGACGTACTGGGACAGCGAGAAGCCGGCATCGCCCCGCCCGCTGCTGCCCCGCACCAGCGCGATCGGGTCGACCTCCAGCAGCAGCGCGACCGTGCTCCGCTCGCCGGTCGCCGCCGGCCAGAACACATGGGCGGTGCCCGCCCCCACGTTGAACGACTGGGCCCGGTCGGGGTGCTTGTGCAACAGGAACCCCAGATCGGTGGCGTCCGGCATCGTCGCGGACAGCGTCATCAACACCCGCCCAGTCTGCCTCCCCACCCGCCGAGCGGTATTGAAGCCGAGCGGTACAGAAGCAGTGCTACCACCACGACGATCGCAAAATTCGGTCAGCGGTCTGGCCCAGCCGCCGTCGTCAATTCAGCCTTCGCCCGGGTCTTGTCAGCCTTCGATGAAGACGATTTGTTCCGGTGGCAGGGTCAGGGTCAGGTGCTGCCCGGTCACGGTGATCAGGGTGTCCAGGTGGGTGGCGTGTCCCTCGGGGATGGTGAAGAGCCGGTCGGCCTTGGCCTGTAGGAAGCCCAGGAACCCGCCCAGGTCGACCCCGCCGGTGTTGTCCAGGGTCAGGTACTCGGCCAGCCGGCGGAACAGTTTGGGCAGAATCACCAAGTCCTCGGTGAGCTGGTCGCGCGATTCCAGGAGAAACCCGCTGGTGGTGCGGTCAGCGGCCCAGATGCCGGACTTGGCGGCCCTGGCGACGGCTGTGACGCCGGACAGGGCGTCCCGCAGGTCGGGGTAGAGCTGGGAGTAGAACGTCGGGTACACCCACCCGTTCTGCAGCAGGTGGTGGTTCACCGACGCTGCCAACCCGGTGGGGTCCAGGTACACCTGACCGCCGTCCTGGCCGCCGGGTTGCTGCCCGTCGGGGAAGGCGAAGGTCACCGCGCGGCCGTACTCGTCGGCGAACCGGGTGAGGATCGACCCCGGCCTGGCCGGTGGGGTCGCCGCGGTGACGATCCCGCCGGCGTTGCGGGTCACCCCGGTGAACCCGAGCAGGTCCAACAGCGCCGCACTCGCGCCGTCGCCCAGGGCCGGGTTCTGCCGCCATGGGTGCGGGCTGGACCGCGGGGTGTAGTGCGTTTCCAGCGCGTCGATCGCGTCCAGCCGCACTGGGCGAAGCCGCCATTGAAAACCGGATCCCGCTACATCGCCTTCGGAGTCCGATCCCTGTCCATCGCCACCGGCCTGGACCACACCACCGTCGCCGCCCACCTACGCTCCGCGACGAACCAGACCCCCTCATTGACCTTCTCGAGAACGACCGCGGCCTGGCTGGCGACCTCTACCAACTCCGCATCCCCGACGAAATCACCACCCGCGCCACCACAATCAGCTGGCGACCCGGGAAACTCCAGCCCTACGCCCGGCATTCCGCGAACTCGGCCACGTCGCCGCCCTCGTCTACGAGGCACTGGAAGCAAAACCATCCCGGCCGGCACGCAGCTTCGACCTGGCCGCGACCACCAGCCTAGTACTGCAGTCGTAGTTCGTGATCATGGTGATTCGTCGCGTTGGCGGTAGTGGCAGGCGTGCTCGGGCTTGGTGTTGTCGGCGCCACAGTGACCATTGTTGGAGTCGCTGCGGAGTGTTGTTCGGGCGTAGCAGCAGTGCGTCGAAGAGCCGGCGGAGCTCGTTCACGGTGATCGGGATCAACCCGTCCGGTGCTGGACGTGCCGCGCGTTCCTGCGCGGTGATGACGGTCAGGAACGCGTGCGCGAGCATCGCCAGGGTGACCCACCGGTGCCAGGACTTCCAGCGCCGGACTTGGTGCTGGTCCAGCCCGGTGAGTTCCTTGCTGGTCTGAAAGCATTCCTCGACCCGCCACCGTTACCCGGCGACCTTGACCAGGACACGGAGCGGGACCGGTCTGGGCGAGAAGGTTCGGTAGTACGCGATCTCACCGGTGCTGTCGTTGCGGCGCACCAACAACCACGCGCGCCCGGTGCCGGTGGTGATCGGGATCCACGCCCAGGAGTACATCCGGTGCCCGCGGGACCCGGTCCCGGCGGACAGACGTTGCCAGGACCGGGCGGGTAGCGCGGCGGCCAGGGTAACGACCTGCCAGGTTCCGTTCCCGGTGGTCACGCGCCGGTTGCTGGCGATGGCCAGCACGTACCCGACCGCCGCGTTCTTCCAGCGTCTTGCGCAGGGCCGGGTCGGCGCCGTAGACCTCGTCCCCGGCGACCCAGGATGCTGGTGCTCCGGCGTCCAGCGCGGCGGTGATCATCGCGGTGGCCAGGGCGGGTTTGGTCGCGAAGCCGATGTCCTTCGGGATGCCCGAGGCGGTGCACCGGTCGGGGTCGTCGGTCCAGGATGCCGGTAGGTACAGGGCTCGGTCGATCAACGCGTGCCCGGTCGGGGAGGCATAGGCGAGGTAGACCGCGACCTGGGAGTTGTCGATCCGACCGGCGGTGCCGGTGTACTGGCGTTGCACACCCACCGAGTGGACTCCCTTCTTGAGGTCTCCGGTCTCGTCAACCACAAGGACGGCGTCGGGGTGACCGAGGTGCTCGACGACGTACCCGCGGAGGTCGTCGCGGATCAGGTCGGCATCCCACACCGATCGGGACAGCAAATGCTGCAACGCATCCGGTGTCTTCGCGCCGCGGCGCTCGGCGATGGACCAGCAGTTCTTTTGGTCCAGATCCGACAACAACCCGAGCATCAGTGCGGCGGCGTGCCGGCGTGGTTCGTGCCGCGCGAACCGGCCACCGATCCGGTCCAGGACGTGTCCGAACCCGGTCCACCACCGGTCAGGGTCTACGCTATGCGCCGCGGCCACCGCGGCGTCTTCTTTGTTCCACACAAGCACGGAATGATCGCCCGGTGGCCGCCCTGACCTGGCACAACACGCCCAAGATCACAAACTACGGCTGCAGTACTAGTCCTGCGCCCGATAGAGCAGCTGCCAGATCAACGGCAGCAGCGCGTCAGAACGGACCGAAACGGGGTCGGTGCCGGCGGTCTCGATGAGCAGTGCGGCCGCGACCGCCGGGTGGGTGGGAGACTGGTTATCTCCAGACCTGCTTGGCGTTCTCCAACCCGGTGATCCAACCGATGATGACCAGGCCGTCCTCGCCTTCGGCGGTCGTCAGGTTGCCGATGTCGTTGTTCGGGTCTCGTACAGCCCGTGACGACCTTGGGCAGGTTCCCTTTCTTGATCACCTGGGACTGCCGCCACCGGCTCGGTTCACGGAATCCGGTGCCTCCACGTCGTCACCGATGTAGTTGTACTGGCCCAGTTCGAACAGCACCCTTCCCTCGGCGTTTGTCCCAGGGAACCTCGTGATCAGGCCGCGTTCGGCAGTGTCGAGGTTCTGCGGGTCCGCCATCCGGTGATCTGATCGGCTTCACTCAACATCCTCGATCAGACCACCGGAGGTCTTTCACGGGCGTCTGCACGAGTTTCGGCGTTAACCGGCGATGGATTCGTCTGTGACGCCGGTCGGAAATCCGTCGATTGAAGCCCTTTTGGACGGCATTTCAAGTAATTCTGCGGGCAACTACTCATCAAAGTGGAGCACAGCCGACTCGTTTGTCGTCTTTTTGAGACGTGGGTCTCCGCGAGGGTCATAGTTGGTCCAACCATTTGCCGCCGATCCCCGGAGACGCAGGAGAGCCCATGACGACAGCACCTGTCACGCCCCAGGATGATGCCGGGACGGACATACCCCGCACGCGAAAGAAAATCAGCACGCACTGGCTGTACGTGGCGGTCATCGTCGCGGTGGTTGCGGGCACGGCGGTCGGGCTGATCTTCGGCAAGCAGGCCGCTGGGCTGGCTGTCCTCGGCACCGCGTTCGTGAACCTGATCAAGATGATGATCGGCCCGATTATCTTCTGCACCATCGTACTGGGCATCGGGTCGGTTCGTAAGGCGTCGCAGGTAGGCCGCGTCGGCGGTATTGCCCTGCTGTATTTCGTGGTGATGTCGACATTTGCCTTGGCACTGGGCCTGCTGGTCGGAAACCTCCTCCACCCCGGTGAGGGACTGCAGGCCGCTGCGCAGAGCGCTACCTACACCGTCCCGGAAATCCCGACGTCGGGGAACTTCCTGCTGGATATCATCCCGACCACGCTGTTCTCGGCACTGACCGTCGGCAGCGTGCTGCAGGCTCTCTTCGTCGGTCTGGTGGTCGGTTTCGCCGTGCAGGCCCTGGGCGCCAAGGGTGAGCCGATCCTGAACGCAGTCGGCGTTCTTCAGCGTCTCGTCTTCAAGATTTTGGCCGGCATCATGTGGCTGGCTCCGGTCGGTGCGTTTGGTGCGATTGCCGGCGTGGTCGGAAATACCGGATGGTCCGCCATCGGGTCGTTGAGCCTGTTCGTCCTGGTGTTCTACTCGACCTGCCTCGCTTTCGTCATCGTCATCTTGGGGACGATGCTGAAGGTGACCAGCGGTTTTTCGATCTTCAAGCTGCTGTACTACCTGCGCCAGGAGTACCTGCTGATCGTCGCTACCTCTTCGTCGGAAACCGCCCTGCCACGGCTGATTGCGAAGATGGAGCACCTTGGTGTTTCCCGTCCGGTCGTCGGCATCGTGGTACCGACCGGGTACTCGTTCAATTTGGACGGCACGGCGATGTACCTGACGATGGCGTCGCTTTTCATCGCCAACGCCATGGGCACTCCGCTGGACTGGTCGGATCAGCTGTCCCTTCTCCTGTTCATGATCATCGCCTCCAAGGGCGCGGCCGGTGTCACCGGCGCCGGCTTGGCGGTCCTCGGTGGTGGTCTGCAGGCGCACGCACCGCAGCTGGTTCCGGGTGTGGGCCTGATCGTCGCGGTCGACCGGTTCATGTCCGAAGCGCGCGCGCTGACCAACTTCTCCGGCAACGCGGTGGCGACCCTGGTGATCGGCCATTGGGTCAAGGAGATCGACCGCGACAAGACGAACCGGGTTTTCTCGGGAGAGGATCCCTTCGATGACACCGACATGTTGGACGAGCATGGCGCCGACGAGCACAGGGCGGATGTCGATTCCTACCGTCACGAGGTTGCCGGTCACTGACGCCCGCCGGGCCATAGAGAACTGTCGAGGCGAATTGGCCCCCGGGAATTGACCAACGGCCGTCGCGTCCGGGCGCCTGTCCCTGCACGCCGCAAATCTGAGGGACCCGTAATTCGGCCAGGGTAGGCCGCACCGAGCTGCACCCGACGGACAGCGAAACCTCGCATTCGACGTCAGTCTTTTCACCACAGAAGAATTTTCGTATGACGAAGATGGAGGAACCACGGGAATGTTTTCGCGCATCGCGGTGATCAACCGAGGCGAACCGGCGGTCAGATTCATTCAAGCGGTTCGGGAACTGAACGCCGAATTCGGGTACGCCATCAAGGTGATCGCGCTGCATACCCCGGCTGAACGCGGCGCGTTGTTCGTCCGGTTGGCAGACGAGCGTGTGCCGCTTCGGGGCACGGGTGACCTGGGCACTCCGTACCTGGACCATGCCAAGCTGGAACGGGCGATGATCGCAGCCGAAGCCGATGCCTGCTGGCCCGGTTGGGGCTTTGTGTCCGAGGACGCCGGCTTCGTCGACATGTGCAACCGCATCGGGGTGAGGTTCATCGGCCCGACGGCCGCCGCGATGCGCAAGCTCCGCGACAAAATGCAGGTCCGATACCTGGCCGAGGCGACGAACGTGCCGGTGGCGCCCTGGAGCAGAGGCCTCGTGGAGGACATGGCCTCCGCACGCAAGCACGCCGAGGCCATCGGCTACCCGCTGGTCCTCAAGGCCCGCAGCGGCAATGGTGGTCGCGGCAGCCGGACGGTCTTGCACGCCAGCGAGCTGGAAGAGGCGATCGAGCGCACCCGGTCGAACGCGCAGAAGGCGTTCAACGACGACGCCATCTTCATGGAGAAGCTGATCGTCGGCGGGCGGCGCATCCAGGTCCAGGTCATCGCCGACAACGTCGGCAACGTATGGGCGCCCGGCATCCTGGACTGCTCCATCCAGCGCGACCACCAACAGCTGATCGCGGAGTCCGGTTCACCCGCGCTGACCGTGCAGCAGCAGACCGACCTGTGCCGGGATGCGGTCGCGCTGGTCAAGGCGGCCGATTACCGCGGCGCCGGCACGGTGAAATTCTTGTACCAGCCCGACGAGAAGATATTCGCCCTCCTCGGCGTGAACACCCGGCTTCAGGCGGAGCATTCGATCACCGAACTGTGCACCGGGCTCGACCTGGTCAAGCTGCAGATCATGGTGGCCGGCGGCCATCGGCTGGAAGGGGACCCGCCGCCGAACTCCGGCTATGCCATCGAGGCCCGGCTGGACGCAGAGGACTCCGATAACGGTTTTGCCCCGGCCCCTGGGAAGGTGGAGTTGCTGACGCTGCCGAACCGGCCGGGGGTCAGGGTGGACACCGGTATCGCCGTCGGCGACGAGATTTCCCCGGAGCACGACCCGCTGATCGCCAGGATCATCGCCTGGGGCCGGGACCGAGCGGAGGCGATGGCCAGGCTGCGGGTCGCGCTGCGCGGGACGACTGTTGTGGTGAAGAACGGGACGTCCACCAAGTCGTTCCTGTTGCAGCTGCTCGATCACCCCGAGGTCGTGAACGGCACTGCGGATACCGGTTGGCTGGACCGGGCCGGGCTGCCCGACACGGCCAGGGTCGCACCTTATGCGGACGCGGCGCTGCTGTATGCGGGTGTCGAGGTCTACGAAGCCGAGGAGGCGCTGGAACGCGAGGCGTTCCTCCGCTCGGCACGGGGTGGTCGGCCCCGTGCCGGTCACACTGCCGGTCGCAGGATCGAACTCGGCTACCGAGGTCAGACGTACAGCCTGACCGTCGCCCAGATCAGCCCGAAACGCTTCCGGGTCGAGATCAGCGATGCAAGAAATGACAGCGGAGAGACCGTCGTCGACGTTGAGCTCGACCGGAAGAGCACGTTTGAGAGTGGGTTGAGCCTGGGCGACCGGCAGCATCACATCGTCGCGTCGAGGACCCCGCACGGCTACCTCATCGAGGTCGACAGCGTCAGTCATCGGGTCAGTCGGGACGACGGTGACGTCGTCCGGTCGCCCGCGCCGGCCGTGGTGGTCGCGGTCCGCGCGGCCGCCGGCACCGACGTCGAGGCCGGCGACACCGTGATGATCTTGGAAAGCATGAAGATGGAAACTCCGGTCAAGGCCCCGCACGCGGGCCGGGTCCGGGAGATCCTGGCCGGCGTGAACTCCCAGGTCGACCGCGGCGGCGAGCTGCTGCGGATCGACCGGATCGATGACGGTGCCGCTGCCAGCAGCACACCCACCGTGGAGTTCACCGCGGGTGCTACCCGGTCGCAGGATGCGAGGGCGCAGGCGCTGTCCGATCTGGCCACGATGCGTGCCCTGGTGTTGGGCTATGACGTGAGCACCGATCGAGCCAAGGAGGCACTCGCGGATTACGACCGAATTCGTGACCAGGTGCCCCGTATCGACGATGAACGGTTGACCGCGTCGCTCGATGTCCTCGCCACCTTCACCGATATCTGTGAGCTGTCCCGCAACCGCCCGGCCGCGAGACGAGGAGGCCGGTGGCGAGCGGGTGCACAGCCCTGGCGAGTACTTCCACTCCTACCTGCTCTCACTCGACCCGGAGCGGGAGGGACTGCCGGAGGCGTTCCGAACCCGGCTCGTCGCAGTGCTGGCACATTACGGTGTCACCGATCTGGAGCCGAGCCCGGCGCTGGAGCACGCGGTGCTCCACGTCTTCCGGGCCCAGGAACGGGTCGCGGACCAGATCCCGATCGTCTCCAGACTGCTCGAGCGGTGGCGCAACGCCGTCCCGCAGTTCGGCAGCGACATGCAGCGGGCGGCCGGTGAGGTCGTCGACCGTCTGGTGGTGGCGACCAGGCTGCGGTATCCGGTGTTGGGCGACCTGGCCAGCAGTATCCGTTACGAGACGTTCGAGCGGCCGCTGATCGACGACGCCCGCAACCGTGTGTACGCCGACGTCCGCGAACATCTTGCGCACCTGGCGGAGAATCCGAACCCCGTTCAGTACGCAGAACTGATCGACGCCCTGGTCGCCAGCCGGGAACCGCTGCTCCGAGGTGCTGACCGAACAGATCACGTCGAGGGGCCCTGGCCAGCAGGCGATGCTGGAGGCGATCACCCGGCGGTACTACCGGATATGCGCACTGGAGCAGGTCAGGGCCTTCCGGCAGGACGACAGGCCCTATGTCACAGGCATATACGAACTCGGTGGGCAGCGCCGCGAGTTGATGACGACGATCGCGGACTACGACGACCTGCCCGGCGCATCAGCCGCGCTCAGCGCTTTCGCGGAAAAGGCGAACGATCCGGCGAACGTGGTGATCGACATCTACCTCGCCTGGCCGGATGCTCCGGCCTCTGGTGATGACGCCTCGGCGGCCCTGCGGGCCGCGCTGCAACAACACCCCCCGCTGACCGTCGGCCGGCGGGTCTCCGTCACCGTGGCTTCGGCCGGCGACGTCCCGGTGCAGCAGTTCACCTACCGGCCGTCCGCCGACGGGCTGTCGGAGGAACGGGCGATCCGGGACATGCATCCAATGACCGGTCAACGGCTGGATCTGTGGCGACTGAAGAACTTCACCGGCACCCGGATGCCGTCGACGGAGGGCACCTTCCTGTTCCATCTCGTGGCGCCGGGCAACCCGAAAGACGAGCGGCTCGTCGCGCTGGCCGCGGTCAGGGACCTCACCCCGTTGCGGGACGCCGACGGTCGGGTGGTCTCGTTTCCTGCCGTTGAACGGGTACTCGCCGCCTGCCTGGAAAGCATCAGGCGGGCGAAGGCGCAGCACAGCGGCAAGCGGCGGTTGGACAACAACGAGGTCTTCCTGCACGTCTGGCCGACCATCGATGTCACGCTGACCGACCTCGCCGGGGTCGCGCAGATGAGCGCGCCGTCGACGTTGGGCACCGGGCTGGTCGAGATCACCGTGCTGGCCCGGATGAAGGTGGACAGCAGTTCCTCCGGTAGTGATTCCTCGGACCCTGCAAGCAGGTCCTCCGGTGTCGATTCATCGGACCCTGCAAGCAGGTCCTCCGTGCGAAAGGTGGCCCTGCGCTTCGCCTATCAGGTCGGTGCCGGGGTGACCGTCACGGTGTCCGATCCGCCGACCGAGGCGTTGGCCCCGTTGGACGAGTACACCCAGAAGGTGCAACAGTCTGGTGCGCGCGGCGCGTTGTACCCGTACGAGATCGTTCCGATGCTCACCGGCCCAGCGGGCAGCTTCACCGAGTACGACTTCACCGACGGGGTGTTCGGCCCGGTGGATCGGCCCCGTGGCAAGAACACCGTCGGCGTGGTGGCCGGGGTGGTCACGACGCCGACCGAGAGGTATCCCGAAGGCATCACCAGAGTCGCGTTGTTCGGCGACCCCACCATGTCCCTCGGCACGGTGGCCGTTCCGGAGTGCGCGACTGTCGTTGCGGCGATTGATCTCGCCGAGGAGTTGAGCGTCCCGGTGGAGTGGTTCACGTTGTCCTCCGGCGCAAAGATCTCGATGGATACCGGCACCGAGAACATGGACGGGGTGGCCAGGGCGCTGCGCCGGATCATCACGTTCACCCAGGCCGGCGGCGAGATCAATGTCATCGTGGCCGGGATCAACGTGGGTGCCCAGCCGTACTGGAACGCCGAGGCCACGGTTTTGCCGCACACCAAGGGCATCTTGGTCATGACGCCGACCAGCGCCATGGTGCTGACCGGAAAGATGTCGCTGGACTACTCCGGCGGCGTTTCGGCGGAGGACAACTTCGGTCTCGGCGGCTACGACCGGGTCATGGGCCCGAACGGTGCAGCCCAGTACTGGGCACCGAACCTCACCGCAGCCACGGAGATCCTGTTCGCACATTACGACCACGCCTACGTCGCCCCCGGGGAGCGGTATCCGCGCCGGGCGAAGACCACGGACCCCTTGGACCGGGACGTGCGGACCTTCCCGCACATCCACCCGGACAGCCCGTTCACCACGGTGGGGGAGATCTTCTCGCCGGAGACCAACAAGGACCGGAAGAAGCCGTTCGACATCAGAACGGTCATCAACGCGGTCGCCGATCAGGATCACCAGACTCTGGAGCGGTGGGCGGGAATGGCCGATGCCGACACCTCCGTCGTGGTCGACGCGCACCTCGGCGGGTATCCGGTCGTCATCGTCGGGATCGAAGCGCGCAACATTCCGCGACGCGGTTTCATCCCGGCCGACGGGCCGGACCGGTTCACCGCGGGAACCATGTTCCCGAAGTCGTCGAAGAAGACGGTACGGGCGATCAACGCGGCCTCCGGCAGTCGTCCGCTGGTGGTGCTGGCGAACCTGTCCGGATTCGACGGCTCACCGGAATCACAGCGCAATTCGCAGTTGGAGTTCGGGGCGGAGATCGGCCGATCCATCGTCAATTTCGACGGCCCGATCATCTTCTGCGTCGTCTCCCGACTCCACGGTGGTGCGTTCGTGGTGTTCGCCGGCGCGCTCAATGAGAACATGGAGGTCATCGCCGTCGAGGGCTCGTTCGCCTCGGTGATCGGTGGCGCGCCCGCAGCCGCGGTGGTCTTCACCCGGGACGTGAACACCCGGACCGCCAACGACAAACGGATCAAGGAACTCGAGTCCGACATCGCCGGCGCCACCGACGACGCGCAACGGGGCGAGCTCCGAGCCCAACTCGCTGAAATGCGCAGTGTCGTGCGGTCGGAGAAGCTCGGTGAGGTCGCGGCCGAATACGAACAGATCCACAACATCGAACGCGCCCGCCGGGTCGGGTCCGTGCACACCATCATTCCGGCCGTGCAGTTGCGGCCATACCTGATCAAGGCCGTCGAACGCGGGATGGCCAGCAGTAGCTGACCCTGCGGCTGGCATCGGCCTCGGTCGCCGTCCTGACGGCGGCCGCATCGGCGTCGGCGATCAGCCTGGCCGCGAAGTTTCAGGTGCTCCTCGTGCGTGTGCGAGTCGGGTGGAGCGTCCTTGACCGGGTCGTTGCTCATGCCGCCTGCTTTCTTGGGTTCGGAAAAGGCTTGGCCCCGGGAGGGGGATTCGGTTGGTCAGAGCCGGACCGGTGCCAGCCCGGCGGTCAATGCGAGCGAGATGCCGCGCGCCCCGTCCGGGGTCGCCGAAGCACCCCTGGCGATCAGGTCTCCGCTGAGGGACACGGCCCACCGCACCGAGCGGCCCGGTCGCTCGATGGCACGTTCCGCAACCCCGACACGGGATGTTCGCGCTGTGGACACAGCACGACACAGTCCTGCACAACCTGGCCTTGCCCGGTGATACCGCCACCGGCTCCGAACACGTCAGTGGGCTGATCACCCGGCCTGGCTCCGGGACGGACGCACTACCCAGATTGACGCCGGAGTTCATCGACCCAATCAGTTCGGCACTGATTTGCTCGGGGCCCTTACGCTAATGACCGCCAAACACCGAAGTTCACGGGCATAACCGGCGCTCGCTTGCCGGATGGTCAGCAGTGGTCCAATGGTCCCGGATCAAGCGGGGGCCAGCCGCCGGGAGTTCGGGGCGGCAGCGCAATCGTTGCGTGGCTTGCGCGTCGTAGGCTTTATCCTCCGGACCGCGCCCCTTGGAGGGCATAATGTGGTTTTGAAACTTGTCCCTCATTCTTTCAAGCGGACTGATGACAATCGTCGCGCCCGTCCCCAGCGCCGGCGCCGACAACTCCAGGTTGCGCATCTAGTGCGGCCGCGATGGCCCCCGTCACGGTGGGTGCGCCGACGACCGTTGTCGCAGCGGCCTGTGCGTTCGAGGAGTTCTCGGCCCATGCGGTGCCCGCCGCCAGGGACGTGAACGGTAGCCGCGGCTTCGTCTCCTTCGGGGGGCGACTGCCCGCGGCCGGTGTTCGCCGGCCAGTTGACTTATTTCGCCGGTGGTGGCGCGCCTTGGTTCACCCAGCGCAGTCCGTACTTCGGACAGGTGCTCGCAGTTTCCAACGACTCCACCGGCACGTCGGTGTTGTTTTCAACCTCGCGCGGGACATCCTCGGCAAGCGAGCCGAGAACGGCTCGGTCACCAACCCGACGCGCTTGAGCAGCCACGGCAACGGCGGTGCTGTGCCGACAACCGGCGATCTGATCACCGACGCCGGCGGGTATTGGGCTGTGTGGACCGAACAGGTCGGCCCAGGGCGGTGAATTTGCGCAGTCGGACCTGTTCCAGGCCAAACATCGGTGCAGGGCAGTGCACGGCTCCGACCACCCGCAGCAGAATCACCGGATCTACGTTTCATGATGACACCCTCCCCTGGAGTTGCTCCCCCCTCCAGGTGGGCGGTCCGGTGCGCATCTGACCTGGAACCGCAACGACGGTGCGCGTTGGCAGTCGGCCTGGATCATGCAATCAACGGCGGACTGCAACGCAAAATGGTCCGCGCCGCGCAAGCTGTACTCGTCCGGAATAAACACGGACCCGGACGTGGTCCGGGTCAGCAACACCGACTACGTGAGCGTCACCCACCACAGCCCCTATGGCGCAGGGGAAATCCCGACAGTAAAGACCCTGTCGGCCACCGGCAAGACGACCGTGTTCAGTCCCGGTAACGGTCCAGCCGGCGAAGCGACGCATTTCAGCGCCGCCAGCCCCTCGCGGGTCATCATGGTGTACGGAGCCGCCGGACGATTGCCCAGTTGGGCCTTCAACGGCCGTTCCTGGCACCACACCTACCTCACCGGCGCCAACCGTCCCAGGAGCCGGTCACCGTGACCGAGTATGCAAGTGCGTTCACGGTCTTCGGCGTCAGCGTGTCCTGCCATCGGCTGTATTCGATCGGTGTCTCCGGCGCATGGGATTGGCCAGTCGCGCAGGCCGGGTGAATACCCAGGGCTCCGACAAAGGAGCCAGGCAGCACCGCGTCGGGACGGCACATCGCGGCCTTGTAGCCCGTTCAGGTATGGGTGACGCGGCTCATAGGCCCATACGACGTCATTCCACCACATCGCCCAAGGAGACTGCCATGCGTTACCGGTCTATGTCTGTGCTGCTCAGCGCAGCTGTCCTAGCTGTCACCAACCTCAATCACGTCGCCGCCATCGTCATCGCCCCCGGCCAAGACAACCAGACGAAGTTCGGTAGGACCAGGGACCACCATTGCTGCTGCCGGATGCAGATTCATGGTGATCTAGGACTTGTGGGGCCGGCCTTTCGCGGCTGCTCGGGGGCGTATCAGTTCGGCTTGATCATGTGAATTCTGGCGGCTAAGAGTGCCGTGATGGCCTATCTCAGTTGGCTGCGCTGAGTTGGATTGCGGGCAGCGGGTCAATGGTCCAGCGGTTGAACCTGAACATGGAACGACCTCCGCACCGGTGGAGAATTCTGGCGGCGCTTTGCTCCTCGTCGTCGTTTCGCACCGGGACAAAGACGATGGCCTGATCGCTTCTGAGGGCCGAATCGTGAATTTTCAGTGTTTCTCCTTCGAATCCCCCGCTGCGCTGCAGCGCACGCAGCGCACGCGCCCACAGGCCCTGACCAGCGCCCTCAAGGTCCAGCAGGCGGACTCCTTGCCGCCCGCTGAGCACATTCAGTCCATTCAGGTCGAACCCCGCCTGTTCCAGCTCGGGCAATACCGCTGTGACTTCTGTGAGGTCGTCGAAGATTGCGGCTACTCGGTTCGTCGGGTACCGGTAGAATTGGTTCACATTGAACCCAGGTGTTGACCGCAAGGAACCGGCAGCGCCTTGCGGCCCTACCAGCTCTGCAACCTGGGCCTTCCCGGGGGTATTTTCACCGGGCTTTTCGCGCTTCCGCGGCTCACCGGTGGCGTGGCGGATGACAAGTCCGCCGATGCCGGCGACGGCCGCCAGGATGAGCAGAGTTGATGTCGCGGCCCAACCGGTCGACCCGATACCCGCCAGGACGCCGAACAGGCCGAGCACGAGGGCGAGGGTGAAAGCTGTGTCGGACCCCTCCGGTGCGGCAACCGGTTTTCACGTTACGCCTCATTTTGGTCCTCCTTTATTCTGATGGTTTCTTCAAGGCTGTGGCGTGTTCGCCGATTGCCTTGGGTGGTGATGGCTCAAGTCGTTCAATTCACGACCGCGCCGGGTCTCGCGACGACGTTTCCGGCACGCACCGTCCCTGCGCCGAACCGAAAAGGACAAGGCTCAGCGACGCTGGGATCGGTCTCGCATGAACAAATCTGCGAACGCCATTATTGACGTGCGTTGATGTGCGAGCGGTCAGCACGCTCAACGAGCAGGCTGCGTTGAAAGTCGGATGCCGGATTGGAGCGATCCGTGTGATCGAGTCGGGCTAGAATGCTTGCCGAGATTTTACGTAGCTGCTCGATTTGCGCTGCTGACAACGAGTCGATCACCACTTCGCGGACGGCCGCGACGTGGCCGGGTGCCGACGCTTGGATGTGTTGCCAACCGGTATCGGTGAGGTGGGCGTTCGTTGCGCGTTTGTCCTGCGGGCATGGGATGCGCTCGACGAACCCGCGGTTGACCAGTCGGGTCACGACGTGGGAGAGCCGTGGCAGGGTCGAGTGCGTCTGCGCTGCGAGTGCTGTCATCCGCAGGGTGCGCTCCGGTGCTTCGGACAGCATGGCCAGGACCATGTATTCGAAGTGGCTGACCCCGGCGTCGCGCTGCAGTTGGGCATCCAGCGCGCCCGGGAGCAGCTCGACAACGCCGATCAGTCCCAGCCAGGCTTGCCGCTCTGCCGGTGAGAGCCAGCGGGGTTCGACGGCCACGGCTACTCGCCGGCCTTGCTGGTGACCTCGACGCGATTGAGCCACGGATCGTCGAACCCCAGGACCCGCCCGTCGTCCCGCCGGGCCAGACCGTAGTGGTGCAGCCGGTCGCCCAGGGCGTACATGTCGTCGTCGGTCGGGACCTCGATCCGCACCAAACCGAGCCCGAGCGCGAGCCTGCGTTTGCCCGCACCGCGGCTGTTCCAGGTGTTCATCGCCATGTGGTGGTGGTACCCGCCGGCGCTGACGAACAGCGCCGACGAGCCGAGTTCCGCGGTGGTCTGGAATCCGAGCCGGTTGACGTAGAACTCGCGGGCAGTCGCCACGTCACCCACGCTGAGGTGAACGTGCCCAACAGATGCCGGACCGGTGGTATCGAACGGCTCAGCGGACTTGAACTTCCGCAGGAATGCGTTCGGGTCCAGCGTCAGGGTGGCCATCTCGACCCGACCGTGGGTCCAGCTCCACGCCGTCCGGTCCCGGTCCCAGTACAGCTCCACGCCGTTGCCCTCAGGGTCGTTGAAGTAGAACGCCTGACTCACCAGGTGATCGGCGCTACCGGTGAACGACCCGGGATGACGCGACGCGACCGCGTAAACGGCCTCCGCGAGGTCGGTCCGGGTGGGAAACAGGATCGCCGTGTGGAACAGCCCGGCCTCCCGCGGTCCGGCGTGTTGCAGCGCCGGCGTGTGCTCCAGGATGACGATCGGCGTTGTCCCCCGGCCCAGGACACTTCGCCCCTCCCCCTGCGCGAGAAGGGTCAGGGTCACCGCGTCCCGGTAGTAGGCCGTCATCAGGTCAAGGTCGGCGACCATCAGCGTGACGGCGCCCATCGATGTGTCCGCTGCCAGCAGGTCAGCCGCTACGGCTGGGGCGGTCTCGTCGAGAAAGTTGTTGGTCATCGTCATTCCTTTGCAGGTGTTGAAGTCGAGACGTTGCAGCCGGAGAGTTGACGCAGGGTTTAGCGGACGATGCCGAAACCGCCGGTCCAGCCGACCTTCTCGTTGACCGCCAGGGTCAGCTGCAGGAAGCCGATGGCTTCCAGTTCACGGGCGCGGCTCAGGTTCCCGGCATCGACCGCGTCGACCCCGCCGGCCGAGATCGCCGCCGCCAGAGCCGCCTTGCCGTCCGTGTCATCACCGGCGATCAGCACCGTGGTCTTGTTCGGGCCGACCGTCTTGGCGCCCAGGGTGGCGGCGAAGGTGGTGTTGAACGCCTTGAGCACCTTCGAGGACGGCAACGCGGCCGCGAGTTCAGCGGCCGCGGAGCTGTCCGCGGGAACCGTCAAAGAGTCGAAGGTTTCCAAGTTCAGCGGGTTCGAGATGTCAACGACGGTCTTCCCCGCGAGCTGCGGCCCGTACCCGGCGACGATACCGGCGAGTGCCTGGTACGGCACGGCCAAGATGACGATATCCCCGGCGACGGTTGCGTTCGTGTCGGCGGAACCGATGTGCTCGACGTGCGTGGCGACGAGCAAGAAGACCGGCAGCGAGGCGCTGGGGGAGCTGATCCGCGCCCGCCGCGAGGACCTCGGCATGAGCCGGCGCGAGCTGGTCGACGCGACCGGCCTGTCCTATCCCTATGTGTCGCAGCTCGAGACCGGCTACCGGTTGCCGTCGTCCACGGCGCTGCGCGACCTGGCGGGGGCGCTTCAGATGAGTACGGACGAGCTCGTCTCGGTGATGCCGGAGGAGAGGCCCGGGTCGAGCCGCCTTTCTTCGCGCCCCAGCGCGAGCCGCTCGGCTACTGCGTCGGGTCGCGTCGCTCAGGAGTCGGGGTGGATGACCAATCCGTCGTACGCGCGACCAGCCAGTGACGAGCCGTTGCCGGTGCGACCAGCAAGTGCGGCGCCAATGTCTGCGCGGCCTGCCCGGCGGCGCCCGAGCGCGGCTGTCGAGGAGGCAGTCGAACTGCTGTCTGCGCTGCCGCCGGATCAGCGGCTCGACGCGTTGAGCAAGGTGCAGCGCGCACTCATGGCTGGCCTCGTCGACGAGGAGGTTCGGCGCTCCGGTCGGGGGGAGTGATCTGCTCCGCCGGGAGTGACTACGGCTCAGGGCTTGTGCTGCGCCTTCTTCGCGACATACGCCTGCACCTCAGCCGTGAACCGAGAACCCTCGAGTCCCAGCCCGGCCTGAGTCGACTGGTGGCGCAGGCTTCGTTTGATCTCGTCGTGGTGCTCTTGCGGGACAGCGCCGTTCGGATCCGCCGCGATTGCTGCGGCGCAGGCGGCGGTCAGCTGGTTCCACCAGTCGTCGAAGGGGTGGCCATAGCGCTCGATGAACGCCGCTCGGTCGTCGCCGGCCCAGTGGTCGTGGACGTGTCGTCTGCCGCGCAGCCGGCGGATGTCGTCCCAGCTCTTCACCTCGACAGCGGGTTCCTCGTCGTCGAAGCTGGCGAGGAAGCGGCCGTCCGGTTGCTGGGCGATCTCGATAAGCCGCTCGGACATGCTCTGATCGTATGCGGCACTCCGGAGGGGAGCACTCATCGCCTCGTGAGCTCATCCCCGTGCCCCCGGGCTGCCAGGACTCGGCACAACGGGGCCGAAAGTCGGGGTGGCGCCGTAGACGTCGTAGTGCTTCACCGTGAGGTCGCGCTCGATCAGCAGTTCCTCATCGCGGTCGTAGAACACGGCAACGGTGGGATCGTCGCCGGCGAATGCGCGGATGTCGTCGAGTGAGTTCCAGAGGCTGATCATTGTGAACTCGGTGCGCGCGTCGACGTCGCGTCGGAGCATCAGCACTCCGCGGTTGCCCGGGATTTCCGTGTAGCCATCCAGAGCGACCTCGTGCATGTAGGCCTCGTACTCCGCCGCCTTTGCCTGCTCCGTCCAACCGGTCCAACTGCGAACGATCACTTGGGGTCTCCCTTCATGTCGCGGTGGGTGGTTTGAGGTGGGTGTTGCCAGCCTGCACGATGTCGCCTGCGGCGTGCATGATCCGCTCGAGGCTGATCGGTGGCAGTTCCCGGTTCTTGCCGAGATGTTGGGCGAGGTAGGGCGGGAACCGCGTGTTCGAGTCGACGCGCTTGCAGGCGATGTAGCTCACCACCTCGGCCTCGAACTCTCTGGAGGCATGGTCGCCGCTCTGCCGGTTGGGCCACCACTTCTCTTCGGGCGTGCCGAGGTGCCCGCAGTAGAGATGGCCCAGCTCGTGGGTCAGGGTGGCATAGCGGGTCGCCAGGTCGTGGCCGTCGTTGAGGGTGATCTCGAATCGCGTCGGCACAGAAATAGACGCGCGAGGCCGGCGCCTGGTGACGAACTCCTGGGGAGGGCCGCCGGCCCGCTCCATGACCTTCCCGGCCAGGTGGGCGCCGTGCGGGGCCATCGTGACGCGGACCCCGTCGCGCTTGATGTTGTCGACCGTGCGCGTCCAGACGCTCTCGGGAACTTCGACGAAAGCTTCGAAGGGCCGCTCGACGTCGGCGGGCAGTGGTCTCGCGCCGGGCAGCGGCTCGGTGTCGGAGACGTCGAAGACGAACATCACCGGTCCGCGTGGCTGAAGGATGATGAGCGGGCGGGAACCGGGTTTGATGGCGCGTCCGTACACCGCCCGCCACCGGGACGCGGGAGCGACGAACTGGGTGCCAGGCCGCTGGTTGTGCAGCAGCATCGCGTTGAACGGTGAGTACTGCCGGAAGCCGCTGACGAAGTCGATCATCTCGTAGAAGGCCCTGCTCGACAGGTACAGCCGTGCCTCTCCCACGAGTTCGTCGATCGACCGTTTCGCCTCCGCCCGGCGGTCGCTGCTTCGTATGCCGATGGGGATCGGCTGGGCCTGGAAGTCATGGCCGCATGGCGCTCGTTGCCCGCCCCGCGTCGTCGCGGCGAGCTCGCTTGTGGACGCGGGAAGCAGCTCGAGTTGCGTCATCAGGCTGGCGTTCTGCAACATCACCGACTCTCCTGTTCAACCCCGTCGGGCCGTTGATCCAAACCGGTGATGGCCCGCATTCGGTGAAAATACGAGGGGGCTCCGACAGAACCCTGACCTGCGGTGCTTGGACTCGGTCAGCGATTCCGAGACATGCGAGCCGAGTTCACGGCAGGTCTTTGAGCCATTCGCGGACGCCGCCGTGTCCCGAGCAGGTGCCGCTCCGGTGCGCGGAGTGCGAGAGGGTGCCGTCGTTGCACACGGCGGACGCGTCGCCGTAGTCGGGCTTGGGCGTGGCCTTGCTCGTCGAGCGCGGCGCGGGCTGGACATTGCTGCCCCTTGACCGGAGAGATGGTGGGCGCGGTGCCGGTCGGAGCAACGAGGTGTGGACAGAGATCGAGGATTCGTACGCTGGCATTGTGTTCAGCGGCGGTGATCCACAGTCCGTACTTCGCCTTCACCGCGACCTGGCGGGCCACGTAGGCGCAGCGGTAGGACTTGTTCGACGGCAGCCAGGTGGCCGCGTCGCCGTCGCCCTTCGACCGGTTGGCGGACGCGGAGACCGCCAGCAGATTCATCGGGTCGTTCGCCAACGCGAGCCGCTTGAGCGGCACCCATCGGAAAGCGCCGGTCTGCCACGCGTCGCCGAGCGCGACGACGTGATCGATGTCGACCTCCGACGCGCCGCCGTAGACGAAGTGGATCGGGCTGCCGGTGTACGGCTCCGGTTGGAGCCAGCCACCCAGTGCGACGCATCTGTTCGTGTTCGGCTTGATCTCCCGGCGAGTGAGGTCACGGCGCAGGACGTCGTTGCGGGTGTCGCAGCCGTTGCGGTTCGTGTCGGTCCACGCCGCACCGAACGCGGCCCGGTCGTAGCCGGTCATCGGTGCGCGTCCCTTGACCGCGAGGGTCGCGAGCAGCGCCAGCGCGGTGTGTGAGCCTGGCGTGCGAGCTGTTTCGCTCGGCTTGGGGGACGCCGAAGCGGACGCTGTCGGAGTCGGGGACGCGGATGTGCTCGACGACCTTGCAGGTTTCGCGGGAATAGTAGATGAGGCCTGGTTCGTCGCGACGCCGGAGCAACCCGCAACGGTGATCAACAGCGTGGTCGCTGCCAGCGCCACGGTCCTGCGCGAAGCAACCCGGGTCAGAGCTCGGTTCTCTTGCGTCATCCGGGCGCGCCATGACCTGGCATGAACAGCCCCTCATGTGTCAGTCCGGTGTCACCGCAACGTACCCGTCTTTGAGGGTCAATACGGGGATTCGGACGGATAAGGGCGCTATGCCGTACGGGCGTGTCGGCCGGTGAGGTCACGCGCGTACCCAGCCGAGATGCGGCAGGGGTCAGTAAATCGGACCAATTTCCATGATCGCGAAGGATCCTGTGGCGTGAGCGCTGAGATCTTTCGCGATCATGCGGAACTGCGTGCGGAGCGCGCGCCTGCGGCGGGGACCGGGTGTCGGTTGGAGTTCAGTCGGGCGGGTCGGCGGACGAAACATGAAACGAGAATGGACGGCGCGGAGGAACGATGGGCAGCTGGACGAAGCTCGCAGTGATGGCCACGGCCATCGTGTTGGCGAGTTCGTGCACGTCCGCAACCGAGCCGCCGACGGCACGCGTCAAAGCCGCTGACCCGAAAGCCTCGTCGCCGCTGCTGATGCCGGCCGGCGGAGGGGACGGCGATTCCTGGCATGACACCAAAGGCCGTGAGTACCGCCTCGGCTTGGTGAACACGCCGGAGTATGACGAGTGCTACGGATCAGAGGCGACCGCCAAGCGCAAGGAGCTCACGGCAGATGGGTTCCGAGCGGACGTTTACGCGCACGACGTCTACGGCCGCGACGTATCCCTCGTCACCACTGCGAACGGCGTCAATGTCAACGTCTACCTGGCCCGCTACGGCTTCGCCAACGACAAGTACCTCTCGCAGTTCCGCCACGAGAACCCGGAACTCGCCGCCCAACTTGACATTGCCTTCGCCAAAGCGCGCGCAGAGCGACGAGGACTTTGGTCTGTCTGCTCGGGCACACACGGTGTTGCGGCGACGGCGACCGCAAGTGAGGCGCCCGAGTCGACTTGGGTAATCACTTCCTGTCATCCCGACTACGTCACCTGCGTAGGCGTGGAGGGCAACGGTTCAGGGCACGGTCGCGCGAACGACCTCGACTGCGGCAGCATCGGGGAAGCCGTGAAACTGCGGCGCATCGGCGTTGACCCCTACCGCCTCGACGCCGATGGAGACGGCATCGGTTGCCAGTCCTCTTGAATCCGTGGTCAGCGGTCGCTATGCCAACTGCATGATCGACTTTGAATTCTGGGCCGCTGACCTGCGGCGATGTTCGATGGTGTCGGTTACTGCATGATCGACTTTGAATTCTGGGCCGCTGACCTGCAGCGATGTTCGATGGTGTCGGTTACTGCATGATCGACTTTGAAGTTAGGGGTGCTGTTGGAGGCGGGCGCGGAGGCCGGTGGCGCGAGCGGCGGGGCGGGCGACGGCGGCGACGAAGGCGTCCGGTGATCCGATGACGCGCACGTGTTCCTTGGCGCGCGTGACCGCGGTGTAGAGCGTCTCGCGCGTACCCAGCGGTGAGGTCGCCGGCGGCAGCAGCACGGTGATGCGGTCGAACTGGCTGCCCTGGCTGCGGTGCACCGTCATCGCGTGCATCGAACGGACGGCGCCGAGGCGTACGAGCGGGACGGTGAACGGCGCGCCGCCGCGACCGAACGCCGCGATCAGGCCACCGGCTCCGTCGTTCACCACGACACCCGTGTCGCCGTTGTACAGATCGATGTCGCGGTCGTTGGTCGTCACCAGCAACGGCTCGCCGGCATAACGGCCGTCAGCGCGCGGCACGACGGCGTGCACCTCGGCGATCCAGCGCGCGGCGAGCGTGCTCCAGTGCTGCACCCCTCGAAGCCCGCGCCGGTGCGCGCAGAGCAGACGGTGCTTGTCGAGCGCGGCCAGCGCCGCCACGGTGTCACCGCGGTCGGCCGCCGCGTGCAGCGCCGCACCGCCCTCCTGCACCTCCGCGCGCACAGCGGCCATCTGGTCCGCAGTGAGGTAGGCATCGTCGTCGACCTCGACGAACTCGATCTCGGGGCTGCCTGATCGCAGAACGGCCAAAGCGTCTTCCCCGCGGCCTTCTTGCACGGCAGCCGCCAGACGCGCGATGCCACTCTCCGCGGGGAACCGACGGTTCGTCGATAGCGCAGAAACACCGTCGCGCACTAGGGCATCTGGCGATGGCACCGCATCGGACGTCGGCTGCTCCGCGACAAGACCGGGCAGCGCGGTACGAAGGCTGGCTGCGAAGGCGGCTGTCCGGCGTCCTAACACGGTCCGGTCGACGAGGTCCCCGAGCACGGCCCCGGCCTCGACCGATGCCAGCTGGTCGGGGTCGCCGACGAGCACGAGACGCGTCGACGGGCGTAGCGCCTCGAGCAGTCGAGCCATCATCGTCAGGGAAACCATCGAGCTCTCGTCGACGACCACGACTTCGTACGGCAACCGGTTGGTCTTGTCGTGGCGGAACCGGCTGCGCGACTCCGGCCGCCAGCCGAGCAGGCGGTGCAGCGTCGTCGCGTGCAGCTCACCGAGGCGTGAACGGTCCTCTGTCGAGAGTGTCGCCGACGATGAGGTGACGGCTTCCTCCAGCCGCGCCGCCGCCTTGCCGGTCGGCGCCGCCAGCGCGATGCGCCACTCAGGATGCTGTTCCCGCAGCAGAGCCAGCAACCGGGAGACCGTCGTGGTCTTGCCGGTCCCTGGGCCACCCGCCAACACACTGACTCGCGAAAGCGCGCACACCGCAGCGGCCAATCGCTGGTCGTCATCCGCGCCGACCTTGAACAGCCGGTCCAGACCTGCGGTCAAGACGACCAGGTCAAGATCGGAGGGGCGGGACGCCGATCGTTCGAGCAGCTCGCGCGCGACCTGCTCCTCCTGGTCCCAATAGCGACCGAGCCAGATCTGCGAGCCGAGCATCCGCACGGGCCCGCCACTGCCGACCAGCGGGCTGGCTGCGCATTGCGCCACCCATTCCGTCGGCCAGTCGAGCGCGACGTCGACCACCGCAGCGTCGGTCTCCTCCTCGTCGACGTCCGGGCTGGTCGTCGCCTCGGCCGTGTCGAGGTCGACCACCACGGACCCGTGCCGCGTCGATCGCACGACCAGAGCCACCGCGAGCAACACCGCATCGGATGTCTCGTCGGCGATCGCGCCGAGTCGTCGTGCGACGTGTACGTCGGCCGCGGACAGGATGCCGGCCTGGTTGAACGTCCCGAGCAACCCGTCCGCCCGCAGCGCGAGTGAGGCGTCGAAGTTCATCGCAACCCCGCCAACAGATCAGACGTGGACGTGACCAGCCCGACGGGCGGACGCCAGCTGAACACGCCGGGCACTGAGCCGTCGGTGCCGACGACGGAGGGGCCGCACATGCCGCGCGTGAAGAGATAGAGCACGCCGCCGAGCTGCGCCTCGGGGTCGTAGCCCGGATGGCGCCAGCGCAGATAGCGGTGCAGGGCCACGTTGTAGAGCAACGCCTGCAACGGATAGTGCGCCTCGACCATCGCCGTCTCCATCGCGGAAGAGCGATAGTGCCACGCGGTCAATGCCTCTTCGCGGCTGCCGAGCCGGTTGGTCTTGTAGTCCACGACGAGATAGCGCCGGTCCGCCACAGGACCCACCCGGAGCACCGCGTCGATGCTGCCGCTGAGGTAGCCGCGCAGGGGAGCGGGTGCGAGATCAGCGAGGGCGTCGGCGTACGAGGACAGCAGGCCGGTCGGGCAGTGCTCGCGCCACAGCGGCACCAGATCGCTGAGCAACACCTTGACAGCACTCGGCTCGTCACCGCCGGCCAGCGGCAGCTCGAAGTCGAGCTCCGGCAGCCGGTCGGACCGCGGCAGGTCCCGCAAAGCCGCCCCATCTGCTAACGGCCCCATCGGAGTGGCCAGCGACGCCAGCAAGCCCAGCGTCAGCGCCGAGACATCCATCCCCGGCGCGTAGCGCGCCACCTGCGCGGCCACCACCGCGCGTACCGCAGCGTCGTCGGCGGGATCGTCGAGCTCCTCGAGCGCGCTGTGTACGAGCGTTCCGAAGGACGCGCCGCCCGGCAGCTCGTCCCACAACGACGGGATCTCGCGCAGCGCGTCGTCGGTCGATGCGGCAGGAGCGCCAACCTCCTCGAGGTCGGACTCGTCGTCCTTCTGTGCGACCTCCGGCTCGCTGCCCATGGCCAGCTCGTGGGCGGCAGACGTCAAGGCGCTGTAGGAGGTGCGCCGCCAGGTGAGGTCGAGCGGGCGGGTGAACGCGGCCACCTCCAGCGTCGGCGACGCGGGCCGGGTCGGCGACCACACTGACAGGGGTCGCGGCGTCATCGTCTCGACGGCGAGTCCGCCTCCACTGGCAAGCGCCCGGGCACGGAACGCCGTCAAGGCCGCCGCGTCCTCGGGCACATTGATCGACTGCGGCGCGACTGCCAGCGGGTCATCGTGCAGCAACAGCCGTTGCAGCGGCGAGTGCGACGTGTTCCATGTCGGTGCCCACCACAGCAGCAGGAGCGACTGCGCGCGCGTCAAAGCCACGTACGTCAGGCGCAGCTCGTCGTCTTCCTCCTCCTGCTTGTGCTTGCGCGCGTGCGCTGCCCAGTCGGGACTGCCCCGCCCGCCGACGTCGCGAACGCGGTGGTCGTGCTCGTCGTGGAAGACGGCAGTGGCTGGGTCGTTGCGCGAGAACAAGTCCCACGCGAACGGCACCATGACTACCGGAAACTCGAGGCCTTTGCTCGTATGCACCGTGATGACCTGCACCGCGTCGGCGTCGGTCTCGAGCCGCCGGCTGCGTTCCTGCCCACCTTCGCGACTGGCCTCCTCGCGCCGCCGCCGCAGCCAGGCGAGCAGCGCGGTGAGGCCGAGCTGCCCCTCGAGCACCGCCTCGTGCAGTGCCTGCGCGATGTGCCGCAGGTCGGTCAGCAGCCGCTCGCCGTCCGGGTGCCCCAGCACGCGTTGCTGCACGGACTCGGACAGCGACACGGTCTCGAACAGCGCGGCCACACCCCGGTCCTCGAAGACCTTGCCCCACAGGCGCAGTTGCAGGGAGAGATCGTCGGCGTAGGCATCGCCACGTGCGTCGAGCTCGGTCGCGTTGAGACCCACGAAACAGCCAAGGGCAAGACGGCGTACGCGGGTTGTCCGATGCGGTTGCTCTAGCGCCTCCAGCAGCAGCTGCCACTCTTCGGCGGCTGCCGTCAGGAAGACGCTCGACTTGCCGGTGAGCACCACCGGCACACCGGCCGCGCGCAGGCACGACTGCACGAGCTGGGCTTGCCGGTGGTCGCGGACCAGCACCGCGATGTCACCCGGCAGCACGCTGCGCGCGGGCAGGTTGTCGCGTGGCTGCAGCTGCGTGGCGTCCGCGAGCAATGCCACTACTTCGACGGCGAGGTCGGCTGCGATCGCATCCTTGGCCTCGGCCGTTTTCCCGGTGCCGTTGCTCAGGATCGTCAACCCCTCGCGCGGGACGACACGCAGCCGGACCGGAGCAATGGCGTCGACCATCCGGCCCGGGTGCTCGGACTTCACCGGCACCACGCGAATCCGCGGATCGCCGAGCGCAGCACCGTTGAAGACGGCGTCGAGGCCGTTGAGCAGCAGCGCGTCGCTGCGCCAGTTCGTCGGCAGGGTGCGGACGATGCTGGCCGAGCCCTTCGCCTCGAGGTAGGCGTGCACGTCTGCACCGCGGAAGCCGTAGATCGCCTGCTTGGGGTCACCGATGAGTACGAGGGTGCTTTCGCCGTGGAACGCCGTCTTGAGAATGCTCCACTGAACGGGATCGGTGTCCTGGAACTCGTCGACCAGCACCACGCGATAGCGGTCGCGCAGCCGGCCGCACGCGACCGGGCCGGACTCGGGGTCGGTGAGCGTGTTGTTGAGCCGGATCAGCATGTCGTCGTAGTCGATGAGCCGCTGCCGGCGCTTCCGTACGTTCATCTCCTTGCGCACCGCGTCGGCGATGCGGGCGCGCATGCCGGGTGTGCCGTCGGTGCCCGGGTCGGGGAGCAGATCGGTGGCGGGGTCCTTCGCTGCGTCCATCGCGAGAACCTGGAACTCGTCGCGGGACATGTCTGCCGGGCCTGAGTTCTGCTTGCCCCACTTGCGCAGGTAGAGGTCGTCGGCCACCTCGGTCACGAGGTCACCGATGTTCTCGATCAGCGTCGCGCCGGTGTCGTGGTCGCCGGCGGTGCCGAGGGCGAGCAGCACCTGCTGGCAGAAGCCGTGCGTCGTGGTCACGGTCGCGGCGTCGAAGACGGCGAGTGCCTCTTCGAGGCGACGACGGCGTGCAGCGAGCTCCGTCGCGGTCGACCTTGGTGAGGTGGACGAGGAGGACGGTCCTCCGGGTCGACGGCCGCCAGGAGCGGCCAGGGCGTCGCGTACGTCGACGAGACGCTCCCGCACGCGCTCGCGCAGCTCCCGCGTCGACTCGCGGCTGAAGCTGACGACGAGCAGCTGGTCCATGGTGGCCACGTCTTCGGCGACGTAGCGCGCGACGAGTGCGGCGATCGTGAACGTCTTTCCGGTGCCGGCGCTGGCCTCCAGCACGGTCGTGCCCTCGGGCAGCGGACCGAGCAGGTCGAACGCCTCGGGTGCGGGAACGGTTTTCGTCACGTCTGCACCGCGTTCTCGTTGGCGAGCAGCCGGTCCCAGAGCCGCCGGGCGAGCAGCCCGAAGCGGTCGGTCTCGTCACCTGACCAGCCACGGCCGCCCTCGCCGGGCGCGGGCGGCTGGTCGGTGAGGACCGAGAACGGCGCGTCGGGGCCGTAGACCAGCACGTGCTCGGCGTCCGCCCGCTCGCCAGGGAACCGGTCGCCCACCCACTTCTTCTCGGCGCCGATCCGCGCGCCGGCCGTGCGGGTGCCCTTGTCGCGGACGAAGGCATATTCGGCGCCGGACTTGATCGGGAGGGGCAGCGGCGACGTGAGGCCGCTGCGATAGAGCGCGACGAGTTCGTCAAGCGCCGCCTTGGCTTCTTCGTGCGGGAGCGGCCCGAGCACGCTGCGCTTCGCGCCCTTGCCCTTGGCGCCGCGACCCACCGCGACGGCCTGCCACTCGCGATCGGGTTGCGCGACGGTCAGCGCGACGAGCTGGACCCAGGCGTGCAGCCGCTGCCTGGGACCGAGGCTGGAGTAGGTGATCGAGAGGATCGAGTCGCCGTGGACGTCGCCGACGGTGCCGGTCAGGCGAGTGCCGTCGGACAGTGCGACGTCCACGTCGTAGGACTCCGGCGGGATGGCCCGCTCGGTGGTCGAGGCCAGGATGAGCTTGTCGACCTCGCCGAGGACCTCCTGCAGATACTTGGCGCCGAGCGGCCCGGGCGGCAGGTCACCCCGGCGCAGCTCGATCTCCTTGGACGCGGCCGGGTCCAGACCCTTCAGGCGGTCGGCGAGCACCCGCGCGCCGACGCCCCACACCTCCAGGCTGTCGAGCTCGATCGGCAGCGCGTCGGCCGGTTCCTCTTCCTTCCACGTCACGCCCACCTGCAGCCGCTGCCGCAGGAATCCGCGGGCCGGGTGCTCGAGCAGCGACATCAAGGACGCGAGTTCGACATTCGTGGGGTCTGCTGACGAGGACGGGAGTGGCCCGTCGAGGAACGGCGGTTGCGCGATGCGTGGCCGCGCAGCCGCGACGGCACCGCCAAAGCCGAGCGAGGTCAAAGCTGAACGGGCCCTCGGTGTTGAGCGAGCCTCGGGTGAAGTTGCGCGGGTCGAAGGGCTGCAGCGGGTGATGGGTGGTGATGACGTCCCGTACCCGCTTGTTGTCGTCGGACGGCGTCGCTGTCCGGTCGAGTGCGTCGAGCAGCTCTCCGAGCGGCACGGCCGGCGGTACGGATGCCCCCGTACGCTCATCTGCGCCTGAATAGGTGATGACGAGGTGCTCTTCGGCCGCGCAGATGGCGTCGAGCAGCAGCTGGCGGTCTTCGCTGCGCGGGTCGCGCTCGCCGACCCACGGGTCGCGGGCGAGCACGTCGTCGCCGTCGCGGGTGCTCTGCCGGGGGAAGACGCCGTCGTCGAGGCCGAGCAGGCAGACGACGCGGTGGGGGACCGAGCGCATGGGTACGAGGGTGCAGACGGTCAGCGTGCCGGTGCGGAAGCTTGCTCGGGTGGGACGGCCGGAGAGGATGCCGTCGAGCAGGGCGTGTACGTCGGCGAGGCCGAGGGGCGCTTGGCTGTCGGCTGCCGACTCTGCGACGTCGGCGAGCTCGCCGTGCAGCTGGATCTCCTGCCAGGCCTTGTCTTTTTCCGCTGCGGCCAGGGAGAGAACGGCGTCTTCGAGGCCGGCCATCCACTCGTCGGCGGTGTGCTGGGCTTGCATCAGGTCTTGCGCGGCGGCCAGCCGGTCGACCAGCTCCGCGAGCCGGCCGGCCAGGTCGATGTCGGCGCTGTCGACGTCGTCGAGCGGCACGACGTCGTCGAAGATCTCCAGGCCGCCCTCCATGGCTACGCCGAGCAGCAGCCGGTCGAGCCCGTCGTGCCAGGTGCCCTGCCCGACATCGCCGAGCTGCCAGGTCTTGCGATGGTCCGTGTCGAGGCCCCATCGCACACCGGCGCGCGTCACCCAGCTGCGCAGCCGTTCGACCTCGTCGTCGTCGAACCCGAACCGTTGCCGCACCGCGGGAGAACCGGCGAGGTCGAGCACCTGCGACGCGGTGATGCGCGCGGTGCCGAGCTCGAGCAGCTGCGCGAGTACGGCGAGCAGCGCGTTGGTCTGCTTGAGCGCGCGGTCGGCGAGGCGGACCCTGAGCCTGGCCGCCGGGTGCGCGGCGTCCTCCTCGGCGCCGAGGGAGAACGTCGCCGCGATGATCGGCGCGAACGTCTCGACGTCGGGGCACATCACGAGTACGTCGCGTGGTTCGAGCGTGGGGTCGTTGGCGAGCAATCCGACGACGACCTCTCGCAGGACCTCGACCTGTCGCGTCTTGCCGTGGCAGGCGTGCACCTGGACGGTGCGGTCGTTGTCGTCGAGGGGTGGCGGGTTGTCCTGGACTCGGTCGTCGGCGAGGTCCTGCTTGAGGTGGCCGAGCAGTGTGTCGGGGTTCGGTGCGGGGGAGGGGTGGTGGACGTCTGTCGAAGTTTGGGGCCTTCTGGGCGATGAGCTGCTGGAGCTCGAGGACGTCGCGGGACAGGCTGGTGAGCAGCGGGTTGGTCAGCCGGCTCCGGGTGGTGTCGTCGTGCCTTCGTCTGGACCGGGGCCGACGACTTGACCGTCTCCCAGAGCGCGGGGGAGGCGTGGTTGAGCCACAGGTGCACGTCGCGGTGCTCGGCGAGCGCGGCCAGGACCTCGATGCCGCGCTGGCGACAGGCGGCTGGCGCCGAAGACCGAGATGCGGTCCGGCAGTTGGGTGAGCTCCGGCTCGTCGCGCAGCCTCGTGCAGGCGTCGTCGAGCAGCTCGGCCGGCGAGGTGGTGCCGAGGCGCTCCCGTACGCGGCGCCAGAGCTCGGCCTGCCAGTGCAGATCGTCCTCGAGCGGCGTCCCGTCGCCGCGCTCGTCCCGCCCGTCGGCCCACGCCCGCAGCATCGCCGGCCGCGACTGCCCGTACTCGTCGAACAGCCGGGCCAGCCGGCTCGCCACGGCGAGCCGCCGCCCCTTGTCCTCGCCACCGATGCCGAGGTGCTGGGCGAGCGGTCGGAACCAGGGCTCGTCGGGTGCGCAAGCATCGATGACCTCGAGCAGCGGCCACACGGCCGCTGCCGGCGACCACCGCTCGACCGCCTCGGCGTGCTCGCTGGATGCCGACTGCACGGCCTCGTCGAGCATCTTGCTCGGCCACGGGAAGTCGACGTTGGCACAGACGCCGTCGCTGGCCGTCGCACCCAGCACGTGGGACAACCGCTGAGCCAGCCACCGCTCGACCCCCTTGGCCGGCACGGCCAGGACCTCACGCGCGAACGGGTCGGTGAGCGGCTCAGCCAGGACCTCGGCGAGGCCTTGCGCCAGCGAACTCCCACTGGCTGCCCTGTGGACGATGAGCACAGCCCGATGACGCCTTCCTCACGATTGTCTGTCTGGCGCACCGTACTGCGACCCGCGGACAGAACGAACGGGGACGTCCCACCCCCGGGATGAGCGACCTTTGGCCGAGGACACGCCCGGCGAGTCGCGTACGAAGGTCGCTGGTCAAGTGGGCGGCATGAGGCTCCGCCGCGCGAGCTCGTCGTTGCGCCGCGCGTCGCTACGCCGCGCGGCGCTGCGGCGAGAGCCGCTCCCGCTGCCGCTCGACCGCCCCGCCGATCGCGGACCGCAGCTCCACGGTCGACACCGAGGGCCGGAGCACGGCCCGGGTCAGTGCCGTGGCCTGCACTCTCAGGCCGGTGACGTGACCCGCGGGGCGGCGGTGCGCGAGAACCTGCTGCAGGTTCCGGCGCCACCGGACTGATCCGGCGAGGACCCGCAGCACCTCCTTGTCCAGCACCGTGGACTGCACGCGCCCGAGGTCCTGGGCCATCCAGTACATCGGCCGCGCGTCGGCGTCCCGCTCACGCCACCAGCCGTGCAGTGCCGCATCCAGGCGCGAGGGCTCGCGCCGCAGGAGGGGGACCAGTCGTCTGGACAGAGCGCTCGCCTGTCGCAGCGCGTCGCAGATGCCCTGCCCGACCACGATGTCCTTGAAGTGCCCGGCGTCCCCGACGAGCGCCCAGCCCGGTCCCGCCGCGTCCCGGAAGAACCCGTCCATCCGCCGGACGGCGCGCACCTCACCGACCAGCGTGGCCTTGTCGAGGACGCCGCGGAGCGGTGCCACCAGCTCGGTGGCGACCGACTCCAGCACGGCCGGGTCGCGCCAGTCGCGCTCGTCGTCGAGCGGCGGCTGGCCCGCTACGAGTGTCAGACCCTGGTCGCAGGGCGCCACGAGCATCAGGTCGCGGCCACGCCGGGAGAAATGGAATGCGTTGGGCATCGGGACCCCGGCGTAGTAGCCCCAGTACGCGGTGCGCTCGTTGTGGGTGATGTCGTACTTGCGCGCACCGACCAGCCGCCCCACGGTCGAGTTGCGGCCGTCGGCGCCGATGACGATGGTGGCGTGCAGCTCGTGGCGGGTGCCGTCCGGCGCCTGGACGACAACCCCGCTGACCCGGTCCCCGGTGCGCAGTAGGTCGACGACGGCAGTCTGCTCGAACAGGGCAGCCCCGGACCGTTCCGTCGCGGCGCTGAGCACCGCGTCCAGCGCGATCCGTCGCAGGCACAGCCACGGCCGGTCGGGATTGGCGGCGGACAGGTCGACGCCGTCGATGTGCAGGCTGATCTCGCGCAGCGGTGGAGCACCGCAGGCCATCACCTCCCTGAGCACCCCGAGCTCGTCGAACAGCGAGACGTCCTGGATCAGGTGGGTCGACAGGGTGTCGCTCGGCACGGCGTCGCGCTCCACGACGGCCACCGAAAACCCGGCGCGGGTCAGGTGGATGGCCATCGCACATCCGGCGACCCGGCGCCCGACGATGATCGCGTCGAACCGCCGGAGCTCAGGCAGGTGGGAAGGAGTCACCTCGATGCGCCCGCACGCTCAGGGGTCGGCCGCGAAAGCTCCTGGTCGTCGAAGAGCGGCCGGGCCACCAGCATCAATCCTGCGCCGAACACCACGGTGACCGCGAGCAGACCCACCTGCAGGACCTTGTCGATCAGCAGTGGCGCATCGTCGGCGTGGATGATGTGGAAGATCATGTGCGGGATGGTGGCCGCGACGAACCCGAGGATGGCGCCGTTGACCAGGTCCTTCGACAGCTTCCAGACCGCGTAGCCGAGGATGACGGCGAAGCCGAGGTAGAGGGCGCCGAGGTCACGCGTGATGTGCTCGTTGTAGGGCGGCAGCATCTTCACCCAACCCCGTCCGAACAGGAAGTGGTTGTAGAAGTACCACGGGAAGAACAGCGCGTGGACGCCGATCAACAATGCCTCACCGGCCAACAGAAGTAGGCCGCCGCGCACGACGAGCTCGCGTCGCTTGATGCTCATGTCAGAACTCCAGTTGTCGTAGGACGTGCAGACATCTCGCGGGCCAGCATCGGCACCGCGTCGCCGCTGAGCTCGGCCAGCGCCACTGCGCGACCGGTCAGCGCCATGATCAGGGCCTCCGCGGGCCCGTGGAGCGCCGGCCCGCGAGCGCCATGCGCGAAGTCGACGTCGGTGGCGACGACTCGCAGGCCGGACATGCGCCGCCGACTGCCGATGCGGCCGCTGAGTCTCGGCAGCGCAGCCAGGGCTGCGTGCAGTCGATCGGCCGGGATCACCCGTGACAACCCGAGCGGGCGCCGGATGTCCTGGTGGTGGACGAGGTGATCCGTGAACAGCTCACGGATGGGTACGAACCGCGCCGCCGCCCGGGGCCGGCCGGCCGTGCCCTCCCGGAACCGAGCCAGGATCTGGTCCACCGGGTGCGAGTCTGCGTACGACGTGGCGAGCGCGTAGGACGCTGCGCTGATCCGGAACCGGTGCCGCGCGACGGCCGCACCGAACCCGAGCACCGGCATGGTGTGTCCCACCGCCATGTGGGCGACGACGTCCTTGACCCGCCAGCCGGCACAGAGCGACTGCGCGTCCCACTGCTCGGCAGACAGGCTCTCGAGCAAGGTTGCGAGGTCGCGGCTCTCGGTGGTCATCAATGCTTGGTAGTCAGGCTGCACGATCTGCTCCTTGTTGCTGCGACACGAGTTCTTCCTCAGTGGCCTCGACCAGCGGCTGCTGCACCGCAGTCGCGGGCGTCGGCGGTCGGCCGGCGAACCGGTCCTGCAGGTCCAGTGCGCGCAGGTAAGCAGGCAGCGCTGTGGACCGCACCGCTGCGGGCAGCCCGGCTGCCCGGGTCCGGAACCACGGCAACCTCTCGGCTGAGCCCGGTGACCGGACTTCGGCGAGCACGCGGGCGTAGCGCTGGGCTGTGCTGACGCACAGCGAGAGGCCGTGCCCGCACCAGCCGCCGGCGAAGTGCACCCGCTGGTTGTCACCGACCGCGCCCACCACGGGGAGACGGTCGAGCGTCCCTCCGGTCAGACCGGACCAGCGCGCCTCGATCGCCACGTCGGTGAGCGCCGGGAACCGACGGTGCAGCTCCTCGACGACCCGGTCGAAGGCCGCTGTCGACATGCGGGTTTCCCGCTGCGGATCGCCGCTAGGCGTCCGGGCCGGGCCCCCGCCGAAGACCAGCCGTCCGCCGGCGCCGAGCCGGTAGTAGTTGAAGAAGTTCCGCTGGTCGATGACGCCACCGACACCGTCCCAGCCGAGGGCTGCCCGCTGGTCCGGCGTGAGGGGAGCCGTCGCAACAACGTGCGTACGCACCGGGACCACTGACGACGGGTGGGGGTTGAGCTCCTCGCCGTACCCGTCCACCGCCAGCAGCACGCGGTCGGCGTCGATCGTGCCGCCCGGGGTGTGCGCCCGCACCCCGTCGGGGCGGGTCTCCAGCCGCGTCACCCTGGTGCGCTCGGCGATCCGCACGCCGCGCCGCTCGGCAGCGGCAGCGAGCCCGGTCACCAGCCGGTAGGGGTCCACGAGTAACACGTTCTCGTAGGCGAACGCTGCGCGGTAGGCCCCACCGAGCCGGCCGTCCAGCGAGCTCCGGTCCCACCAGGGCACCCCGAACCCGAGCTCGGCGAGGTCGAAGGTATGGCGTTGCATCCGGCGTTCCTGACGTTCGGTCAGGGCACCGATCACCTGGTGTTCCAGCCGCGCGTCGCAGTCGATGCTCTCGGCCGAGATCAGCCGGCCGATCTCGGCCGTCCCGTCCAGGGTGCTCGCGAACGCCTCGGCGGCGACGGCATCGGAATAGCGGCGGCGCAGCGAGCGCATCGGCATGCTCAGGCCCGGCCCGATGATGCCGGTGCTGCGCCCGGTGGCGCCGAGGCCCACCTGGCTCGCCTCGACCAGCATCACCTGCAGGTCGGGGCGGTTCGCCGCCAGGTAGTAGGCGGTGGCGGTGCCGGCGAGCCCGGCGCCGACGACGAGGACATCGACCCTGTCGGTGCCGTGCTGCGTGTCGCGGATCGGGGCAGAACCACGGTCCCACAGCCAGATCGGTGAGGTTTCCCAGGTCAGTCGGTCAGTCATGGCTCATACCGCGTTCGTGGCGCGCGCCAGGCAGAGCCCGTCGCGGAGCCGGGGCGTGCCGGGGACGGCGATGTACTCGGGGGTCACCAGCTGCGGGCGCCACTTCAGCTTGAACGCCACCTGGCCCGCCGAGGGGTAGAGCCACGCGGCGTTCCCACCGATCCAGCGCACCAGCTTGTCCAGCATCGGGTTGGCGCCACCCAGGTCGTGCTCGGTCTCGAGCCCGACGAACGGGGTGAGTCCCAGGTGCATCCAGGCGGCGCCGTCGGCGGCCAGCTGCTGGGCCGCTTCGAAGAAGATGTGCTCGATGACCCCGGGCGGTGCGTCAGGTCGGCGCCGCGTCAGGTCGTAGAGCCAGCCCGGCCGGTCGCCGAACACGGGGGAGTACGAGACGTAGCCCACCACGGATCCCTGCCACCGGGCCACGAACAGCCGGCGGGACTCCTGGAAGCGGCCGCCTCGCTGGCCGACCAGGAACTCGAGCTCCCGCACGTGCCAGCCCTTGTTGCGCAACCAGGTGCGGTCGATGTGCGCGAGCTCGGCTTCCAGGCCGGCGTCCGCCGAGGGGCTGGCCTCCGCGACCGTCACTCCCTCCCGGCGTGACCTGGTGATCATGTTCCGCGTCTTGACGAACTTCTTGCCCTGCAACGTGAAATCGGACAGGTCGATGCTGTACGAGGTGCCGAACTGGTTGACTGTCCAGCCCGACAAGGAGGCTCGCTGCGCCTCGTCGGCGTGCAGCTGCACGGCGATGACGCGGCGACCATCGTCCTCGGCGGCCTGCAGAAACCGTTGCCACAGAAGGCCCCGGTCCTCCACGGAAGCGCAGGGGCCGGCGAACTGCACCCAGTAGCGGCGGCCGATCGCACGGTAGGGGACCACGCCGTCGACGCCGTCGGCGGTGAAGAACTCGTTGCCGTCGTTCAGAGCCAGGAACGCGGAGGGGTTCTGCGCGTTACGGCGGAACACGCCGAGCAACTGGTCTGCGTCGTTCTCCAGTGTGGTGCGCATCAGGCGACTCGGGTGAGCTCGTCGGCGGCCGAGACGTGAGTCGACGGTGCCATCACGCGTCGAGGGTGGTCGAGCAGCGGCTTCACCGCGGCGTAGTCCGGGTGCGCCTTGGGTTCGAACTCGATCCCGAAGGACTTGTAGAAGTTGCCGAACAGCGCCCGGTCCCCGAACAGGTGCAGGGGCAGGGCGAGCAGCGCCCACTCGGGCTTCACGAGCAGGCACCACAGGCCGCCGACCGCGGCTGCGGTGATCAGGCTGTGCATCACGTTGTAGAGCACGTAGTAGCGGTGCGGCAGGTAGGCGGTCTTCAGGCGGTGGTGGGCGATGACGCCCGGCAGGTAGCCGATGACGTCGATGTAGACGAACAGCCCGATGAAGGGCAGCCAGCGGATCTCGCCGAAGTGGATCAGCGCCAGGACCGCTGCGACCGCCAGTCCGACGAGGTACTCCGCGCGGACGAGACGGTAGGTGACTGGCGTGTGAAAGAGGTTCTGGGGATCCATATCTCGCTCCGTGACTTAGGGATGACGATGTACGCGGGTGTCGGGTCGGGTGCAGGTGTGGCGCGTTTCCGTGCTGGGGCGACGTGCCCGCTCGGAGCGGCGCCGTCGCGCAGTCCGATGCGTTGGTGCAGTTCTCGCAAAAAGCGGGGTGCCCACCAGTTGGCGTCCCCGGCCAGCCGCATCACGGCGGGCACCAGGATCGCCCGGACCAGGGTGGCGTCCATGAAGACGGCCAGTCCCAGTCCGACACCGACAAGCTTGAGGACGCTGAGCCCCGACGTTGCGAACGTGATCATGACGATCACGAACAGCAGTGCGGCGTAGGTCACCAGACGACCGGTCTTCTCGAGTCCGGCCGCCACTGCGGCCGTGTTGTTGTGGAGGCGCTGGTACTCCTCCTTGATACGTGAGAGCAGGAAGAGCTCGTAGTCCATCGACAGGCCGAAGGCCACCGCGAACAGCAGGATGGGTGTCGTCAGCTCGATGGCTCCGTTGGTCTGGAAGTCACCCAGCAGCCAGCGCAGGTGCCCTTGCTGGAAGATCCACACCGCGGCGCCGAAGGTGGCGCAGAGGCTGAGCAGGTTCAGGAGCACGGCCTTGACGGGGATGAGGACGCTGCCGGTGAACAGGAAGAGCAGCACGAGGGTGGACACGGCCACGATGGTCAAGGCCCACGGGAGTGCCCGTCCGAGGGTCGCGCGGGTGTCGACGAGGTGCGCAGCCACTCCGCCCACGAGCAGCGGTGCGGGCGCCGCGATCGATCGGACAGCAGAGACTGCCGCCTCGGCCTGCGGGCCCTGCGGATTGCCGGCCAGATCGACGCTCATCCAGGACGCCCGCGGGCCGTCGAAGCCGCTCGAAGCCGGCGACGCGGGGCGCGACGAGCACGCCGTGGGAGAACGTTCCGGCAGCCGAGTTCACCGTTGACACCCCGTCGACCCGGGAGACGGCCGCGGCGTACTCGACTGGTCTGGTCGTGGCTGAGCGGACGTTCCGGCGACACGACATACATGGCGTCGGTCGACAGCGAGCCGAACTCGGTCTTCAACAGCTCGACGACCTGGTGGCTCTCGCTGCTCCGCGGCAGGCTCGACTCGTCGGGCAGCGCATAGCGCACCCCGAGAAACGGTGAGCCGAGGACGAGAAGTGCGGTGACGCCTCCGATGACCAGGGGGACGGGATGGCGCATCACGAAGGTGGCGAGCCGGTGCCATCGCCCCGTTCCGGAGCGGCTCAGCCGACCCCCGGACGGTGCCGAGGCGCCGAGGCGCAGTGCGTTGTGCCGACCGCGGTTGCGGCCGCGCCGGCTCGCGAACACCCGCACCACGTCCCAGCGGTCGACGCTCCGGCCCAGCACCAGCAGTACCGCCGGCAACACGACGACAGCGCTCAACGCGGCAAAGCCGACGACGGCGATGCCGGCATAGGCGAAGGACCGCAGGTAGTACAAGGGGAAGACCAGCAACGAGGACAGCGACAGGGCGACGGTGAGCGCCGAGAACAGCACCGTCCGGCCGGCCGTCTTCAAGGTCGTGGCGACGGCGGCCGGCACTGGCGCACCCGCGTCGAGCTCCTCGCGGTAGCGGGTCACGATGAACAGCCCGTAGTCGATGGCCAGTCCGAGACTCAACGCGGTCGCGATGTTGAGGGAGTACATCGACACGTCGGTGACCATGGTGAGCAGGCGCAGCGTCACCAGCGTGCCGACGATCGCGGTCAGCCCGATCACCAGCGGCAGCAGGCTGGCCACGACGCTGCCGAAGACGAACAGCAGGACCACGGCGACCACGGGTGTCGCCAGCAGCTCCATCCGGCGCAGATCCTTCTCGCTGCGGTCGGTCACCTCGCGCTCGACGGCGGGCTGACCACCGAGCCGGAGCGAGAGGGCGCCTTGCTGGCCGTGGATGCGCGGGAACAGGCGTACGAGGGTTGTCTTGCGCTCGTCCTCGGTGCCGGTGATCCGCGCGAGCACCAGCGCTGTCTGCCCGTCCGCGGAGCGCAGCGCTGCATTGCCGGTGGCCCAGTAGGAGACGACCGAGGAGATCCCCGCGTCGTGGCGCAGCTGCTCGGTCAGCGCCCGGCCGGCAGTCACCGCGGCGGAGGAGTCGACACCGTCCGTACCTCTTGTCTCGGCGACGACGACCAGGTTGTGCGGACCGGTCGGCAATCCGCGGTCGAAGGCGGCGTCGGCGCGGGTGGACTCCTCGGCTGCCGCGTAGAAGCCGCCGACACCGAGATGGTGTCGGACGTTCATCGAGGCCGCGCCGCCGACCACCAGGAACAGGGCTGCGATCAGCAGCACCGCCTTGGGCCGTCGGCCGATCCGCGCGAAAGTGTGGGGCATGGCGTCAGGCCAGCTCGCTGTCGGGCTGGCTGAAGAAGCCCGCGATGAGCTCGGCAAGCCGCTCGGGCGAGTCCTCGGGCACGAACGCACCCGTGGCCGGCAGGGTGACCAGTTCGGCGTGGCGCAGGTCGCGGACCAGCTGGTGGGCGTGCCTGAGAGGGAAGACCTTGTCGTACTCGCCCCACACCAGCAGCACCCGGCCGTCGTACGACTTGAGTGCTTCGACGGCGGTCAGCGTGTGGCGCGGCTGGACGTCGCGCAGGACCTTGGCCAGGTCACGGCGGACAGCGGCGGAGCGACGCATCGGCCCGATGTAGGACTCGAGGACGTCGGGCGCGATCGGCGTGGCCGTGGCCCAGCCGTAGGCGAGCGGCAGCTTGCGGAACCAGCCAAGTCGCAACGCCTGGGCGAGAACGGCCAGCGCGCCCGGGATCCGGGCCGCGACGGGCAGGGTGCGGAACATCGGCGGGAAGAAGTAGTTGTAGGCGTCGCAGGAGGTCAGCACGACCGAGTGCACGAGCTCGGGTCGGCGGGCGGTGAGGATCTGGGTCAGTGCACCGCCGCTGTCGTTGGCCACGATGCGCACCGGGGCGAGGTCGAGTGCCTCGATGATCTCGGCCAGGATCGCGGCGAGGTCCGGCGGTGACAGCGCGGCGTCCGCATCCATCGGCAGCGAGTGGGAACCCAGCGGAAGGTCCAGCACGATGCAGTCGAACTCGTCGGTCAGGGCGGGCACCACGTTGCGCCAGAGGTCGCTGTTGACGAAGACGCCGTGCACGAACAGCAGCGGAGTGCCCCGTGCCGACGCGGCGATAGCGGATCCGGCCGCCGCTGACGGCGACCTCCTGGAACGGGGTGCGCAGGAAGCGCGCTGCTGCCTGCGGACTGGTCATTGCTCGGTGGCACGGTCGTGGTCCTTCCTCGCGTCGTGGGGGACGGCGTCAGCTGGCTAGCTCGGCGTAGGCGCGGTCATGCCAGACCAGCGGTCGGCCGATGCCGGCCTGGGCCGCGGCGACCGCGCCGATGACGAGGGTGTGGTCGCCGTAGACGTGCTCGGCGACGAGCAGGCAGACCGACCAGGCGAGCACGTCGGGCAGCACCGGAGCGCCGAGTACGACGCGGTGGTGCGGCTGGTCGACTGCTTCCGGGTCGCCGCTGCCGGCGAAGCGTCCGGCAAGCTCTTGCTGGTCGCTGCGCAGGAGATGCACCGCAAAGGCCCGCCTGGCCCGGATGGCGGCGAGGGTTCGCGACTGGTGGGTCAGCGAGACGAGCAGCAACGGTGGTTGGAGCGACACCGAGGTGACCGACGACGCGGTCATGCCGGTCAGGCCGTGCTCGCCGAGTGCCGTCACGACGCTCACGCCGGAGGCCAGCCGGCGGTAGAGGTTCAGGCAGGCCGACCGGCCTGGGCCCTCCTCGTCGGGGAACTCTCGTGCGTGCATCAGGGTCGGTCGAGCATCGGCTCGGGCACGATCTCCGTCACGTCGCCGAGCAGTCCCTCGACGATGAGCCGGATGTTGCTGCGCAGCGCGGCGTCGGCGATCGGGTCGAGGATCGCCTCCAGGCTGGCCATGCCGAGGTCGAAGGTGGCCTCGAAGACGACGACCGTGCCGCCGTCGATCTGGTCGATCCGCCACTGCCCGGTGAAGGTGTGGAAGTCGCCCTCGAGCTGGGTGAAGGTGATGGTCCGCTCGGCGGCGTCGAGCACGTCGCGCTCGGTCCACTGCAGCAGGCCGCTGCGAAAGCGGACGGTCCACTGGGAGCGGATCGAGCCGTCGCTGTCCGGCTCGGCGACCACGACCTCGCGGACCGTGTCGACCATGCTCGGATAGCGGGCGAAGTCACTGATCCGTTCGTAGGCGGCAGCCGGGTCGGTGCCGGGGGCGTGCAGGTGGATGGTGACGGTGCGCATGGTTGACCTTCCGGTTCACAGGGCGGCGATTGCCGCGCTGAAGGCGGTGAGGAACTGGCTGATTTCTTGGTCGTCGAGCACGGCAGGGGGCGTGAAGCGGAGGACGCGCGAGGAGTTGAGGGAGTGGCAGGACAGGACGCCCCGCTCGAGCAGCTGAAGCGCGAGCTCACCCACTGCTCCAGGGTGCTCGAACTCGATGCCGAGCAACAGCCCTCGCCCGCGGACCTCGACCAGACCGGCCGGTCGCAGACCGGCGCACACGATGCGCATCTCCCGCAGGAGCAGCGCCCCGATGCGGGCCGCGCGGGCGACGATCTGCTCGTCGTGGATGACGCCGATCGTGGCCGTCGCCGCGGCGCAGGCCAGCGGTGACCCGGCGAAGGTCGACGTGTGCAGGTAGGGGTCCTTGGCAAAAGGTGCGTACGCACGTGGTGTGGCCACCATCGCCGCGATGGGCACCACTCCGCCGGACAGCCCTTTGCCGACCAGCAGGATGTCCGGGACGACCTGCTCGGCCTCGATGCCCCACCACGTGCCGAGCCGGCCCATGCCGGTCTGGATCTCGTCGACGATCAGCAGCGCGTCGTTCTCCGTGCACAGGTCGGCGACCTCCCGCAGGTAGCCGGGCGGCGGGACCACGACGCCGCCTTCGCCTTGCACCGGCTCGAGGATCACGACGCACTTCTGGTGAGACGTGCGCAGCGCCCACGACATGGCGGCAATGTCGCCGAACACGACCTGGGTGACGTCGGGCAGCAGTGGGCGGAACGGGTCCTGGTAGGTCGGGTTCGCGGTGACGCTCAGCGCGCCGAGGGTCTTGCCGTGATAGCCGGAGCGGGTCGTGATGATCGAGGTCCGGCCGTGGATGCGGGCCAGCTTGAGCGCCGCCTCGGTGGCCTCGGCACCGGAGTTGACGAAGTGCACGAGGTCGAGATCGCCGGGCGTCGTCCGGGCCAGGGCCGCTGCCGCCTGGGCGGTCACCGGCTCGAGGAACGTGCGACTCGCCAGCGGGTGGCGGTCGAGCTGCCGGTGCACCGCCGCCGTGACCACGGGATGACGGTGGCCGAGGATGAACACCCCGTAGCCGCCGAAGTCCAGGTAGCGGCGGCCATCTTGTACGTGGATCCACGCGCCGGAAGAGGCGACCTCGACCATGCCGCCGAGCAGCTGGCCCACTGATGCGCGGCCGCCACCGAAGTGCCGCTTGTAGGTCGCCGGGACGTCGAGCTCCGGCTCTGTTTCGGTGGTGGTGCGCGAGACGGTGACGGTCATGAGGCGAGCTCTTCGTCGTCGACATCGTCGGCGGCCGCGACGGGGAGCAGCCCCTTGGCCTGCGCCCAGAACTGCATCGACTTGTCGTAGGCGTCGAGCAGGCGCGGGCGGGTCATCTCCGCGGCGAGACCGAGCTCGTCCATCGACGTCGGAAGGGCGGCCGGCAGCTGGAACAGCCAGGTCATCTCCAGCAGCTCGGCGAACATCTTGCGCAGCTGGGGGCTGATGGCGTCTTCCAGCAGCGGCAGCACCAGCCGGTCGACGGCCTCGGCGGCGATGAACCGCGGTGCCGTGGGGTTGAGCCCGGCTAGGCGGCCGAGGTCTAGGGCACCGGCGACGAGGTCGCCAGCGGTCGGGGCCGTCTCGCCGGCGGTCAGCCAGAACTCGCCGTTGGTGACACCGGCCCGGATGAGCTGGCCGGTGGCGGCGGCGACGACGTCCTGAGGAATGACGTCGGTCAGGGCGTTCTCGTCGCAGGCGATCAGCGGCACCATCCCCTTGGCGATGAGTCCGGCGACCCGGTGCAGCCCCTGGAAGGCGGCCATCCGGCCGTCGCCGGAGTCGCCGATGACGACCGACGGCCGCAGGATCACGGTCGCCACGTCGCTGTCGCGAGTGAGCTGCTCGGCCTCGACCTTGGAGGCGATGTACGCGCGAGCGCCGGCGAACCGTCCGCCCTCGGCGCTCGGCGGGTTGGCCACGAAGGCCGTGCTGACGTAGTACATCGGTGCCGCGGCCCGCTCGGCGAAGGCCAGCATCGTGCGGGTCCCGTCGATGTTCGTCGCGCGGATCGACTCGGGTGTGGCCTTCCAGCTCGTCGCGGCCGCCCCGTGCAGGACGACGTCGACGCTGTCGGCCAGGTGGGCGTAGTCACGCTCGGACAGGCCCAGCGTCGGGTCGTTCAGCGAGCCGGCGAACTCCCGGACGCGCGGGTCGGCCAGCCGGGTGCGGTGCCGCAGCGCGACGATCGTGAAGTCAGGGCTCAGCTCGTCGATGAGTGCCCGGCCAAGGACGCCGGCGGCGCCCGTGAGCAGCAAGGTCGGCTTGACGATTCTCATGTGTGATCCCTCAGACAATTTCGAGTGGTGCGCCGGCCAGATAGCCGAGCAGTGGGCCGGACATCTTGGTGCGCGACGGCGGGTGGAAACCGAGTCCGTTGACTGCGGCGGCGAGATAGCCGGCGTCGTCGGAGCTGATGAAGTTGAGACCTCCGAGCAGCTCGACGGCCAGCGGTACGACACGCGCGATGGCGCCCTGCACGGCGTAGCGGACGAACAACGAGTCGGCCAGCAGTCCGCGGTCCCGCTGACGGTCCGGGATCTGGCGGGCGATGTTCTGCACCGCTGCCCACGCGCCCTCGAGGTCGATCACCAGGCGGGCGCGTTCGGCCTCGGGCACCCGGTCGTTGTCGAGCACCCGCTCGACGAGCCCCGACGCAGCGCCGAGGTAGGACCCCATCATCAGCAGCTCGAACCAGAGGAACCCGGCGGTCTGCACGTCGTCGAGCAGCTCGCCCTCCTGCAGCTCCGTGCGGACCAGCAGCTCGGCGGGGACAAGCACGTCGGTGATGCTGACCTGGTCGCTCTCGGCGCCGGCCAGTGCGAAGGAGCTCCAGAACGGAGTGACGGCGATGCCCTCGCTGGCGGCCGGGATCAGCGCGACCGCGAGCTGGGTCCCGTTGCCGTCCAGCCTTGGAACCCGGACGCTCGCGGTCAGCAGGTCCATCGACCTGGCCAGCGAACAGGGCCGCTTGACGCCGCTGATCCGTACGCCCTCATCGGTCTGCGTGGCTTGCATGGTGGGCTGCAGGATCCCGCCGCCCGTCCGCCCCTCGGCGAACCCGGAGGCCACCAGCAGGTGGTTGGTGGCGATGCCCTCGAGCATCATCCACTCCATGCCCTGCGAGACCTCGCTCAGCGCGACCAGGCTGGCGACGGAGAAGTGGTGCATCGTGGTGGCGACCGCCAGCGACGGCGAGCGCGATCCGATGGCGCGCTGCACGCGCACGGCCTCGAGCGCGGTCGCGCCCCGGCCGGAGTGCTCGGCGGGCACCAGCAGCGCTGCGCCGCCGTGGTCGCGGAAGGCCGCGATGCCCTTGCTGTGCGGTCCTTCCAGCTCCATCAGCGGGGTGCTGGACAGGAACTCGTCCAGGCCCGGCATGAAGGTGTCCAGAGCAGTCCGCTCGCGGTCCAGCAGTCCCATGAATCTTTCCCTCGCTCGGCCGATGCTGTGAGGAAGAGGGCGTTGTGGGTCGCCGGATACATGGCGGTCCGATCTCGTCCTGGAGGTATCAGGCCTCCTGGGCCGGGCCTCCTTCCGCTATGCCACTTGAGTTCAGCAACCTTTCGGGTCGTCACCGCCGCGACCAGGACCGCCCGCGCCACCTGGTCCGCTGGGCGGCGGGGGTGACAGTGGGCGCGCTGGCACTGGCCGGCTGCGGGGTCGGGCTCAGCCTGGGCCGTCACTCCTCGGCCACGTGCGCAGACGGTGTCCGCACCCTTCGGGTCGCGGTCACACCGGAACTGGCCGGCGTCGTCACGAAGGTGGCGGCGACCGTCGACTCGGCTCCTGGTGCCTGCACGAAGACGGTCGTCACGGCCGCGTCCTCCGCCTCGGTTGCGACGTCCTTGCGTACGTCCGGCGAGTCCGCTCGCGCCTACGACGTATGGATCCCCGACTCGTCCGCGTGGTTGCGGCGCTCCGCGGTGGGTCCGTTGCACTTGGCGACTCCCTACCCGTCTGTTGCGCGCAGCCCGATCGTGGTCGCGGTTGCGCGCCAGACCGCGGCGGGCCTCGGCTGGAACGGCCGCACGGTGGACCTCAATCCGTTTCTGGACGGGGACGCCGTGGGGCGGCCGGCCGACATCTACCTGCCGGACCCGCACGGGTCGGCTGCGGCGGCTGGTGCCCTGTTGAGCCTGCAGGCGACCGCGGCGCAGCGGTGCCGACGGACCGGCGGCTCTGACTGCGGCGCTGCTCGGGCACGTGGGGAGCGGTGTTGGGGACGTTGCGGCGACAGCAGTTCACGGTGCTGGCCGGTGGACGGCCGGAGGTCGTGCCGACGAGCGAGCAGCAGGTGTGGGCGTACGACCGGTCCGCGGCCGGGGCGAAGCAGGTCGTGGCGGCGTACCCGTCCCTGCACGCCAGCTCGCTCGACTACCCGTGGGTGGTCCTGGCCCGGGCGCGGCAGGCTCAGGAGGACGCCGTACGCCTGCTGGCTGCGGTGATCGGTGACGCACGGGCAGTCGCTGGTGCTCGCCGCCGGGTTCCGGGACCACAAGGGGATCGGCGGGCCTGCTCTGACCTCTGCGTTGGGCGTCAACCGCGCGATCCCGGCCGGGCCGGCGCCGCTCGGCTCCGACGTCGACCGTGCTCTGAAGAGTCTCGATGTGTTGCGGCAGGGCTCCCGGATGCTCGCCGTGATCGACGTCTCGGGGTCGATGGGTGAGGCGGTTCCCGGCACTGGCGGCGCGACCCGGCTGGATCTCACCAAGAAAGCAGCCGGTCGCGGCCTCGGCGTCTACCCGGACGACACGGAGATCGGACTGTGGGCGTTCTCGACGAACCTCACGGCTGACACCGACTATCGCGAGCTCGTGCCCATCGGCCCGCTCGGTGCGCGCTCGGGCGGGCTGACCGGGCGCCAGCAGCTGGGCGGCGCTCTGGCAACGCTGCAGCACGTGCACGGCGGGGGCACCGGTCTCTACGACACGGCGCTCGCAGCCACCCGCCGGGTCCGCGAGAACTGGGAGCCCGGCCGCGTCAACTCGGTCGTCCTGCTCACCGATGGACGCAACGACGACCCTCACAGCATCGGCTTGACGGAACTCCTCACGCTGCTCCGCGCGGAGAACGACCCGCAGCGACCGGTACCGCTCATCACCATCGCGTACGGCGCTGACGGCCCGGTCGACGCCCTGCGCGCCATGAGCGCCGCGACCGGGGGAGCGACCTACGTCGCGAAGGACCCGCGGCAGGTCCGTCAGGTGTTCCTCCAGGCGATCGAGCAGCGTGCCTGCCGCCCGGCTTGTGACGGGTAACGGTCATGACCATGTCTGTGGCAGTTGAGGCGCCCGCTCTCGTTGCGGAGATCGGTGACGCGCGTCCCGGGTCATGCCAGCCAGGTGGGCGCGGCGCGTGGCTGCGGGGCTCGCCCCGCCTGTTGTCCAGGAGGTCGCGACCCTCGTCCGGCCCGACGCCTACCGCGACAGCCCTCTGTGGACCGACCCGCCGTTCGACTTTGGCGGATTGCCCGTGCTGCTCGTGGGTGGGTTCGCCAGCACTCCACAGTCGCTGTCGCCGTTGCACGACTGGCTGGAGCGGCTGAACTGCCGCCCGGCCATCGCGCCGATCCGCTACGGGATCGACTGCGGAGAGCGCACTGCGTTGTTGGTGGACGACGCGCTGGCCGAGCTGGCGGACGCGAACGGGCGCCCCTGCGCGCTGGTGGCGCACAGCCGCGGTGGGCACTTCGCGCGCTCGGTCGCCGTACGCCACCCCGATCTCGTGTCGTGCCTGGTGACCCTCGGGAGTCCGGTCAACCGCATGCTCGGCGTTCACCCGCTGATCCTCGCCGAGCTGTGGGCGATCGGGTTGATCGGCGGCCTCGGTGTGCCAGGCCTGATCCGACCGTCGTGTCGCTATGGGACGTGCTGCCGACGCCTCCGGGAGGACCTGATCTCTCCGTTTCCCTCGCAGGTGCCCTTCGTGAGCATCTACTCCCGCGAGGACCGGATCGTCGACTGGCGCAGCTGCTTGGACCCCGATGCGCGACACCGCGAGGTGCGCACTACCCACGGCGGCCTGCTCTGCTCGGAGGTTGCTCTGACGGCCGTGGCCGAGGAGCTGCACCGTGTGCTGGAAGGGTCCGCGGCGACGCCGTTTCCGGCGAGCCGGATAGCCAGCTGAAAGCCAACGCCGCCGAGGAGCCCGCTGGCGTTGATCAGCGACACGGTTCAGCGCTACCTCACAGCGGGCTTGAGTTGGAAGCAATAACGCAGCTCGGCCGCTCGGGAGGGTCTGACGCTGACCTTCCGATTTCAGAGGCGGAAGGTCGCAAAGGCCCCTGCAAACAGAGCGCTCTCAAGCGGCGCATTCAATGAGGCGTGTGATGTTCAAGCAATTGGCGCGCGACGTTCGTACCAGCGTCCAGCAGCGCCGTTGGAGCCGTCACGAAGCCTTCCGGTCCACAGATGATCAGCATCAAGCCAACACGTTCTTGAACGGGGGGGAGGAGGGCGGCGCGCACCTTGACTGACTCTTCGTCGTCCTGCAACAGCCTGACGGACTCGGCAAATCGTTCGACTGCCCATCGACCTGCATGTGGCACTACGAGCTCAACGTTAACTGCTTCCCGTTGGGTCGTGATGAGCTCGTCGACGTTGCCCGGCCGCTCGAAAAACTCGTCGAGCACTGAGATCTCGCGTATGCCGGAGACGAGGTAGGTACGGATCCGGCCGTCCCCATCGACCGGGCCGGCGTCGACCTCCCAGCCGCGGCGGGTGCGGAGCACCCGATAGGGCTCAACGACCCGCTCGGCTGTTCCTGGTTGCCAGGTCCGGGCGTAGACGATGCGCGCACGGCGGTGTTGCTGCGCAGCGCTGTTCAGCTCCGCCGCGAGCTCGGCTCCCAGGTCCGCGCGGTCTGGGGTCTCGACCGGCCACAGGCTTGTCTCGAAGGCTTCCATCGCCGAGCGCAACACATCGTTGTCCGGCTCGAGGGCGAGCAGGTCGCCGCCTGCAGCGTGCAAGGCCCCCAGTTGCTCGGCGGTCAGGTGTTCGACACCGAGTTCTCGCTCCGGGTCGGGGCTGACCACTCGCACTACCTCAGCAGTCGCTGGGTCGTCGTCGCCGTCGCTGCCGACGAACTCGATGACCGGGAGCTGGAAGTCGGCCCGTTCCGCCACGTCGACGACGAAGTAGGCGAGCAGCGCCTCCCGGACGGCGTCGGTAGTAGTGCCGAGCTCAGCGGCGAGCTGAGCTAGGGGGAGTCCGGCAGGATGTAACTCTAGGACCGCCAGAGCCTGGGACAAGCTCGCGACCCGCTCGGCATAGCGGGACACCGGCGCGCTCATGGCGACCCCGCCAGGATCGCTTGCAACTCGGCTTCGATCTCCTGTCGCACCAGAAGCGGTGAGAATACGCGGACCCTCGTACCCAGTTCATAGATGCGCCAGCGGAAGACGGCTCGGTTGGACACGCTCCACGTTGCGCGGGCATTCGTGTCGGTCGTGTCCAGCGACAACGGTGGGCCGAGGAGGTTCTCGGCGAGGGGAAGGTGCTGGGCGTCCATCTCGAGGGTGACGTTGATCGGCTCGTCCACTAGCCAGCTCAGCGGGTCCAGCGACGGGCGGGTGGCCTCGTCGAGGGGGGAGGCGGTGCCTGGGTCGTCGAGACTCACATCGCTCATCCGGGCGACCACGAACTCCTTGGTCACGGCGTGGCCGTCCTCGCGACCGGCGAGGTACCAGCCCGAGGGACCTGTGTGCACGCGCACTGGGTGCACCGCGCGGCGGTGGCCTCGGTAGTCGAAATGGATCAGGCAGCGTCGCGCTGCGGCGCGTTGCGCGAGGTCGAGCTCGGGCCCGGGCTTGGTGCCTTCGGTCGCGGGTCTGGTGGGCCGCGCGTCGTCGTCGAGATGCCGCGCAACGTCCTGTCGGCCCGGCGGCGAGGGCGGCGCGCAGGAGCTGGCCGCGCTGCGCCGGTGTGAGGTGGACGCGCAGCCGATTGTCGCGGGCGTACATGCGATAGAGGCCGTCCTCGCCTGCTGGTGCGACGTTGCGGATGTCCCAGCCGAGCTTGTTGAGATGGTCGATGTCTCTGTTGAGGGCCCGGTGCTTGGACTCGATGTCGCCTTCGCCTGGCATGGCCGCTGCGATCAGGGATTCCGCGCGAACGCCAAGCTCGGAGGCATTGAGAATGGTGATTAAGCGCACTAGGCGCTCCATCCCCGGTCGCTGGTCGCGTCCCGGACCTGCTGGCATTCCGTCCTCCTAAGGGGTCCGAGGCTGACAGTAGGCGGCGTTTCCGGCATGCGTCCTCGTGGCACGCGGGTCGGAAGGGCTTCTCAGAATCCGAAACTGGCTGAACCAGCCACCTGCAAGAACCGTTCAAGCCACCACGCACATCATGTAGCCGAGCCCTCGAGTCAGCAGGGAGAGCAAACGTGACCGCCGACAGCGCCTCCTCTACGACATTTCCGTCTCAAATCACACAAACCGGGCAACGATTCGGCAGGCGAAACGCCCCAGCCACGGCACCCCTCAGGGACGGCAGCCTGACGACGTGACGGTGACCAGCATCGATCGCGTCCGGCGCAGGTGCGGCGGGGGGACGACCTTCCGCGTTCTCGGCAGCGTCGACGTCGTCGCGCCCGATGGATCCCTCGTGGGCCCGTCCGGCCCGCGGCAACACACGCTGCTCGCCGTCCTGCTCGCCGCCCGAGGCGCGCTCGTGACACGCGACCGGCTCGCCGAGGCGCTGTGGGGTGACTGCCAGCCGGAGAACCCGTCCGCAGCCCTGCACAGCCAGGTCGCCCGGCTACGCGAAGTCCTGCGCGCGGCAACAGCCACCAGCGACGTCCTCGAGACCAAACCGACCGGCTATGTCCTCAACGCAGACGACGTCGACCGCGCGCAGTTCGAGTCCTTGCGGCTGCGCGCGCAGAACGAGCCGCCTGAGCGAAGCGGCCGACACCCTGACCGAGGCACTGGCTCTGTGGTGCGGTCACTCCTACCTGGGCGTCGAGGAGGATTCGGTACGCGCCGAGGCCACGCGGCTCGACGAGTTGCGACACCTCGCGGCGGAGGAGCACGGCGAAGCGCTCATTGCGTCGGGCCGCGCAGCCGAAGCGATCCCGGCTCTCGAGTCGTTCATCGCCAAGCACCCGCTGCGCGAACGCGCCAGAGCCGGCCTGATGCGCGCGCTCTACGCGATCGGCCGGCACGCGGACGCGCTGGCGCAGTACGACACGTACCGCCGCCTGCTCGCCGACGAGCTCGGTCTCGAGCCAACAGAAGAACCTGCGCGAACTCCAGTCGCGCATCCTGAGTCGCGATCTCGAGATAGTCACAAACCCGAGCAACGACAACGACGATCGCGCCATCTACCCACCCAGCGAGCCAAGGACGCACGACGGCGTCACGCGACCTACGGCATCTGCACCACCGCTATGTGTCCGTGGGGGAGCGCCGCGTCGTCTGGGCCGAAGCCGGCGACGGTCCGCCCGTCGTCGCGCTGCCGGCCTGGCTGTCCGATCTCGAGGTGATCGCATCCGGAAAAGGGCCACGGTCGTGGCTGTTCGATCGCCTCAGCGCGCGGTGCCGGCTCGTGCTCTATGACCGCGCAGGCACCGGTCTGTCGCGCGCATCGATGCCGGACTGCTCCCTCGACTACGCCGTACAAGAGCTAGCGGCCGTCGTCGACGCGGCGGGACCACCCGTCGTACTCCTCGCCATCTCGCAAGCGGGCCCGGTCGCTCTGCGCTTACGCCGCCGAGCACCCGGAGGCCGTCAGCGGCCTGGTGCTGTACGGCACCTACGCGTCGGGGCCGGAGGCGTTCCCCCACAAGGAGATCCAGCGCAGCCTCGTTTCGCTCGTGCGCGCGCACTGGGGGATGGGGTCGAACCTGCTGGCCGACCTCTACCAACCCGGTGCGCGGCGCGAAGTCGTGGAGCACATCGCGCGGCTGATGCGCGAGTCAGCGCCGGCGAACGTCGCTGCGGACCTTCTTGCTGCGGTGTACGAAGCTGACGCGTCCGAGGTCCTGGACAACGTCGACGCACCGGCGCTCGTCATGCACTATCGCGGCGACCGCGTCGTGCCGTTCCACGCGGGTGAGGCGATTGCCAAACATCTGCCGCAGTCGTCGTTCACCGCACTGGACGGTGCCTACCACCTGCCGGACGTCGCCGACCTCGATCGCATCGAGGCCGACGTAACCGACTTCATCGCTGCCGTCGGCAACACGGCTTCGTAGCCGTCGTCGACGGAATGCACCGGCGCCCCCCAGGAGTGCAACAGTCGCAGCATCACGACGTTTTTGCGGTGCACTGAAAAGGAGAACTTGGTCACTCCCCAGTTCTCGGCATCTCGGGCCAGCGTCTCGAGCAGCGCGCGGCCGACGCCGTGGCCCTGGCTGCTTGTCGACGACGGAGATGCCGACATCGGCGCGCTGCGGGTCGACGATGTCGCGCACCCACCGGGCGATGCCGACGTCGCGCGCACCGACTGAGGCGACTAAGACCACATGATGCCCCGGCTTTGTCGCCGCGAGCTTGTGGATCATCGCGGGAGAAAGCCGGGGCATCGGCGAGTGGAACCTGAGATGACGCGACTTGGCGGACATGCCCGCGAATACATCACGGATGGGCCGATCGTCCCCCTGACGGAGCGGCCGTATCCGCAACATGGCACTTGCCTCGTTGCGCTTCTCTTCGACGTTGCTGGACATCGTTGTTCCTCTCGTCGCCACCAACTCTGCGCGTGAGGTCTGCCGTGCCTATGCCGCCGCACTGTCATGGATCGCGCGACGGCACTGTCATGGGTCATGGGCCGCCGAGCGCGTTCTCAGATGTCGGACACGCCCGGTGTCAGCGAGCCCCGTCAGCGCAGTCCAGATCCCGACGTCGCCAGAAACGAGCCAGACAGCACCTGCGCGTCGGCAGCAGATCGTGGACGATAGCGCGCATGCTGCATGTTGGCTGGCTCACGGTTGCAACGGGTTTCGGCATGGACCCCCGCATACTCAACCTCGGAGGTGGCACCTGTGGCAATCCCGCCGAACGAATCGATGAGCGATTCGCTGTTCAGAGCGCTCTTGGTGTCGATGCCTGAGGGCACGGTTGTGCATACGTTGACAGGGAAGCCACCCAATCGCATCGACAAATTGACCGTTGATGCCGTTTGGGTGGAGACCGAAAAGACAGAAGCGACGGGCACAGGCGCACAGCCGGTCCCTCGATGGATGCTGCAGTTGGCGTATGACCGGCTGCGGAGCCACGGGACACTGACCAACAAGACGCTGCTGCGTGACCTTCGTGTCCATCGGTCATCGTTCGTGTGTGCGGCTCTGGCTCGGTTGCCCGAGGTCGAAGTGGTGAACACGAATCCGATCACGTTGAGTTGGCGAGGGCCGGGCACAGCGTCCTAGAGCGCGTGGTGCGGCGGTCAGAACTCCTGACGCCGCCGCAGCTTCCGCGGCCGGCCGTCCGGGTCGTAGATGAGGTGGTAGGCCGGAGTGGCCCAGCGCTTTGTCGCCGTCGACAGTGGCGGATCGACCAGCGGTCGAAGTCGGCCCGGCGGACGGGCGCCCGCGCGGCCGCCGTCGTACCAAGACTGAAGAGCCTCAGCCGAACGGCGCATCTCCTTGAACGCCTGCAGCGGGTCGACCAACCCCTCATCGGATAGAGCATCGAGGTGCTCGCGGAGCAGTTGCAGGCGCAGATCACGCGCGTACGTACGTGCCCCGTCCCCGAGCCCTCCAGGGTCGAGCGGCGCCCGAGAGTCGCGGGTGTCGTCGAGCACGGCGGCGGTCAGCTCCGAGTCGTGCGTCCACGACCGGCGGTTGAAGTTGTCCGAGCCGATGGTCGCCCACGTGTCGTCGACGATGCAGACCTTCGCGTGGACGTAGACGGGCGTGCCGGCATGGTTCTCGATGCCGTAAGCCGCGACGCGGTCGCCACCGGCCGCTCGCATCGTGGACAGCGCCCGGTCCCGACCGATCAGGTTCGGCGGCATGGAGAAGCGGCCGTCCTGGTCGGGGTGGTGCGGCAGGACGGCGATGACATGGAGCCCCGGTTGCGCCCGCAGCGCCTCGGCAAAAGTGCGAGCGACCTCGTTCGACCAGAGGTATTGGTCCTCGACGTAGACCAGGCACCGCGCTCGCCGCAGCGCCTTCGTGTAGCCGTGGGCGACGCTCCGCTCGCCGTCCGGCGCGAACGGATAGCCACCGAGCCGCTTCGGGTACGTACGCAGCAGCTGCACCGCGTGAGGCCCGACGGGCTCCGGGTCAGGCAGTTGCGCCGGCAGCGGGTCGGCGTGCCGGTCCTCGCGACGGACGCGCTCGGACACCCAGTTCACCGGGTTGCGGGTCAGCGGCTGCGGGTCCTCCCAGCGCTCGCGGAAGACCGTCTCGACATCTCCGACGACCGGCCCGCGCAGCGCCACCATCGCGTCGTGCCACGGCGGGCGAGGACCGTAGACCTTGGCCATCGGCTGCGGTTGCGGATCACCGTTGTGCTCGTGGTCGTCGCGTCGACTGTGGCTGAGGTCGATGCCGCCGACGAACGCGACGTCGAGCTCCGGTCGCCCGGGATGGCGCAGGACCACGAACTTCTGGTGGTGCGAGCCGCCGGTGCGGACCCGCATGTCCAGCAGGCACTCCGCCGCCGGCTTCGGCGAGCACCTCGCCGAGGTGCCGGTTCTCCGTGCCGCTCATCCCGAGCTTGTCGAGATGGGAGCGCCAGACCAGCCCCCGTACGTCCACACCGCGCCGAGCCGCCTCGCTCAGTGCCTGCGACACGGAGACGTCGGGGTCTGTCGGTCAGCAGCTGGTCGGGGTCGCCGCGCCAGTCGGTGAACATGACGAGGTCACCGCGCCGGAGCTGGTTGATGCACCGGAGCAGCTCGGCGAAGTACGACGGCGCCGTGTACGAGCGGCGCGGCCCTGTTCCCTGTGGACCAGGCCTCGCCGTCGGGGTGTCGCTGGTCGAGCCGCGTCGCGGGGTTGCGTCGCTCGCTCGCGGTGAGGAACCAATCGGAAACAGCCACGGTACGGATTCATCCCCCGCCGTGGTGGCTTTCAAGCGTCGAGCGGTCGCTTTCGTACATCGCCGCCACTCATGTCGGGGCGAACGGGACAGAACTCGGGCTCTCGCCTCTGGGCATGGATTCCGGAGGGTTGACGTCGTGAATCCGGGGAAACCTGTCCTTCTGAACGAGCCTTGATGCTCGCGCGGTGTCGACCGCCGAGCAGAGATCGCGGGAGAGGGAGACATGAGCGTCACCGGAGAAGCGAGGGCGGCGGGACGCCAGGCGGCCAACAGCCGAGCAATGGAGATCGCCGCGCGGACGGGATTCGTCGCTCGAGGCGCCATTTATGTGTTGATCGGCATCATCGCCCTGCAGATCGCCTTCGGCCAGGGCGGTCAGGCCGACCGCGGGGGAGCGATTCGCCAGATTGCCGACAAGAGCGGCGGGACGATCGCGCTGTGGGTGCTGGTCATCGGCTTCGGTGGGTTGTCGCTGTGGCGCTTCAGTGAGGCGGCGTTCGGCGCTGTCGGGCCGGACGGCCACGAGGCCGGCGAGCGGTTGAAGTCGCTCGCGCGCGGGATTCTGTATGCCTTCTTCTGCGTCACCACCCTGAAGTTCGTCCTCGGCTCATCGTCAAGCGCGACAGCCAACGGCAATAGTCAGTCGGAGGCCCTGACCGCACGAGTCATGTCCCACACCGGCGGACGTCTCCTTGTAGGTCTGGTCGGGGTTGTGATCGTGGTCATCGGAGTGATGCTGGCGCGAGAAGGCTGGACCAAGGAGTTCCTCAAGCGGATGACTCTCAGCGGACGCACGCGCTCCGTGGTGGAGAAGCTGGGTGTCTTCGGCGGCATCGCTCGGGGAGCCGTGGCCGTGATGGCAGGAGTGTTCCTGATCGTCGCCGCTGTGCGCTTCTCGCCGTCAAAGGCCGAAGGAATCGACGGGTCCTTGCGCGCCTTCGCTCACACGCCGCTCGGACCGGTCCTGCTCATCGTGGTGGCCCTCGGAATGGTCGCGTTCGGCCTGTTCTCCTGGTGCGAGGCCCGCTGGCGGCGCGTCTAGTCAGCGCAGCGCGCGCAAAGATCGCTTCTCCGGTCCGGTCACGCTCGGTCAGAGCGCCGAGCCGTCGAAAGCATGCGCGATTCGCCGGGGTTCAGTCCCCGGCAAATCGCGCATGCTTCACAGCGCGAGTTGGGGTGGCGGGCTTCGGAATCCGCGAGCGGGACCGGGATCAGGCGGTCGCGGCCTGCCCGCGTCGGGGTCAGCTCAGAAGGGTGGGACTTCGTCGCTGGGTGCTCGGGGTTTGATGCAACCGTCGAGCACGGGTGGCACGGGGTCGTAGTAGCTGTGCCCGGTGGGTGAGGTCCAGATGACGTCACCGTTGGCGAGCAGACGTAGTTGCCAGCCGGCTTTGTGTTTTCGGATGTGGCATGGTCGGCATTCACAGGTCAGGTTGTGGTCGGCGGTGGGGCCGTCGGGGTAGCGGATGGTGTGGTCGATGTCGCACCGTTCGGCGCGGGTCCGGCAGCCCAGCCCGCGACACGTTTGGTCGCGGGTGATGACGTGGTCGGTGAGGTTCTTCGGCGGCTCGTAGACGGTGGTGCCATAGTCGAGCAACCCACCGGTGGCCGGATCAGTGAGCAGTCGCCGCCAGGTGCCGTCCGCGGCGACCTGGCGGGCCTGGTGGGCGGGGATCGGGCCGAACCCAGCGAGCTCGCCGGGTAGCTCGTCGAGCCCGAGCAGCGTGGTGGCGGCCACGGTGACCTGGATGTGCGGGCGGCGCCGGTGGTTGCGCGGCAAGTCGGGCCGCTCCAAAGTGACATAGGCCATGTCAGCGAGTACGTCGGCGCGAAGCTGGCCCATGGTGCGGAACACGAACTCCGGCGTGCCCTCGGGGGTGAACCCGTACGCGGCGAACGCCGCATCGCTGCCCGTCGCGGGCGCACAGCCGCTTGCCGCGGCGGCGTGCGCTTTCTTGATCTCATTGGCCTCGGCGTGTTCGGCGGCGCGGGCTTGGTCGGCCAGCGCGGTGATCGCGGTGTAGAGCGCCATCGCGTCCGGCGCGGACAGCAACGCCCAGAACTCACACATCCCGTCGGTGCGCGGGGTGAGCTCAACCCGGCGTTCAGCTTTGGCTTTCTCCGCGCGCTCCTTGGCGGTGGACGGGTCGGCGGCCAGCACCGCACGGCTGATGCTGGCGCGGAGCTGCCCCAGGGTTTGCTTCGAGGCGCGCACCAGCACCCTGGCCTCGGCGGTGGCAGCGGCTTGGTCGTCGAGCGCGGCCAGGCCTTCGGCGATCGCGGTGGTCTTGGACAGGTTCAACACGCCCGACGCGAACGCGGCCTCGGTGGCCGGCAGGCGGGTCAGCGCGGTGGCCAACCAGACTCGTTTCTGCCCGGAGAATCGGGACTGCGCTAACACGGCGGCGACCTCGTCGGCCGCGTACTCGTTGACCGCGCCCTCGGGCAGCGCGGTGTCGGCCGCTTCACCGTTCGGCCCGGGCACCAGACGGCGCCCGGCCAGTTCTCGTACCGCACGCAGCTGGGTGGCCTGCACCCATGCCGCCTGCCGCTCACACGCCCCCATGAACGAGACCAGGTCGTGCATGTCCAGAGCGGCCGGGTCCACCGACGCGAGCAGCCCGCCGAGGCCGTCCCCAGGAAGCAGGGTCTCCAGCATGGTGCGGGTGATCGCCTCCCGCTGTGCCGGGCCGACGTGCTGCGGCCGGCAGAAGTCGACCCGCATCTCGAGATCGGTGTTCACTGGGAGTCAGCCCTTGCGGATCGTTGTCGCGACCCAGTCACCCGCCGTAACTTCAGTAAGCAGATACCCAGAACATGTGTTCGAGTCTATCGAACTACTCGGACAGCCACAACCCCAGATCCCGTTTATCCACAAGGATATTTCGGCATCTACAGCGCATCAGATTAACGAGACTGCTCGTGATCGGGTACGGATCGATCACGGCGCCGAGGTAGCAGCGGCCCGGGACGATCTGAGTTCCGCACGCTTCACGGGCGCTGGGCGTCAGGGTCGGCCAGGATCCGCGCCGCATCCATTCTTTGGCCCGATGACCTTGTGTGTCTGCGTGCGTCGGCGATCGCGTCCTCAACCGAAGGCTGACTCGCCAGCTCTGTCAGCCAGCCGACGAGGTACTCCTGAAACGATCGGCCAGATCGCGAGGCGCGGGCCGTCAGTTCGTCGCGCACTTCTTCAGGCACGTCGCGAATCGTGATGGTGACGGGCATTACTGCACTGTGGCCAGAACCCTGCAGTCTTGGCATCGGACTTTCTCGCTCGCTGACAGGCAACCGCGTTTGGGTCTGAGGCGCCAGGCCTATGCATGGAATGTTCCGGGTCGTGGCTGGACCTGTGGCCCCGCGTAGTCGGCTTCCCACGGGAAGTCGGCCCGCGGCGTCGTCGAAGGTCAGCTGGTAGACCGGCACGGACGCCTCGGGTGGCCGTTGGTAGTGCCGGTTGGCCGCGAACACGATCTGGCCCGGGTTCGGGACGGCCTCAATAGCGATGCGGCGCCCGCCGCCCTCGAAAGTCAGCAGCTGACCGGACATGAAGTCCTCCCCGTCGCGGATCCGGGTAGCCAGCTCGTTGAGGACGATGCCTGCAGTGCGAGGAGTAACGCCAAAGATCAACAACTCGGGATGTCCGAGACCGAACAGGCCGACGGTATATGCGAACCGCTGCGCGGAAGGGTCCCCACCATCGCAACCCGGTACGTCACAGCAACCACCGCCGACGTACTCAATGTGCCAACCAAACTTCCGGATGGTCGTCGCGGTCCTCTTGTCTTCCTGGTCGAGCCAGGCCTCTAGCTGCAAGTCGTTCACGTCCAGACCTCCGTCGTCGACTGACGCGCAACGCTAGAAGCAACCTCGGACAGAAACCGAGGACAGAGGTTCCAGCGCCCAGTCGGAGCCGCGAAGCCTGCCAGGATGACCCGGGGAGGAATGGCATGACGCGGAGAAACAACCGGCGGCGCGGCCGCCACGCGCCCCCGTGACCGCGCGGTGTTTCCCCGAGGACCCCGAGTTCGAGCACGAGACCGAACGCGTGGTCTGGGCCGCGTTGCGCGACCAACTGCCCGACGACGCTGCCCTGTTCGCGAACCTCGGCCTCACCGATCGCAAGGGCGACTGCGAGGCAGATCTCGTCGTGGCACTGCCTGGCGCCGGCATCGCTGCCATCGAGGTCAAGGGCGGCCACGTCTACCGCGACGGCAGCACCTGGCGGCAGACCGGTGGCGGTGTTCACAGGAAGGCGATCCGGCCGGTGAAGCAGGCGATGCGTGCCAAGTTCGCGCTGCGCGACTATGCGGACCGCGACCCGCGCTGGCACCGCCGCCGAGTGCGGTTCGCACACCTGGTGGCCTTCCCGACGAGCCGGATCGGGGACGACGTCAACCCGCCGGACTCGCCGCGCTGGCTCGTGGTGGACGAGACCCAGACAGGTCGCATCGCGAGCGTCGTCGAGGACGTCCTGGTCCGCCAGGACCACGAGAACCCGTTGGCGACGAAGCAGGACGTCGACGACCTCATCGACATCGTCGTCGGACGGCCGATGTCCCAGCGCGATCTGGTCTTGGAGGCAAATGCTCGCGGCGCCGAGTGTGACCTGCTCACCAGCGGACAGGCGCACATCCTCGACTACATCAAGCTGCTGGACCGCGTCGAGGTGCGCGGCGGCGCCGGATCGGGCAAGACCTGGCTCGCGGTCGAGCAGGCGCGGCGGCTCGCCAGGCAAGGGAAGCGGGTCGGGCTGCTCTGCTATTCGCGCGGTCTGAGTGCCTATCTCAAGCGCCGCGTCGAGCTGCTGCCCGCTGACCAGCGACCCGCGTACGTCGGAACGTTCCACGAGCTCGGCGTCGCATGGGGCGCACCGCGAGGCCTCGACGACGACAGCGAATATTGGGAGCTACGCCTTCCGCTGCAGATGACTCAGATGGCGCCGCACCTGGTGGACGCGGAACGCTTCGACGCCTTCGTGGTCGACGAGGCGCAGGACTTCTCCGACGCGTGGTGGCCGGCACTGGTCGCGGGACTGCGCGACACGGAGCGCGGCGGGCTGTTCGCGTTCGCCGACGAGAGCCAGCGCGTGTTCGCCCGGCAGGGTCATCCGCCTGTGCAGCTCGTACCGATCTCGCTCGACGACAACCTGCGCAACACCAAGCAGATCGCGCAGACCTTCGGCAGCCTCGCGCCCTGGCAGATGCGCTATCGCGGCGGCGAAGGGGCGCCGGTGCGCTTCATCCAGTGCTCCTCGGAGGAGGCGCTCACCTCGGCCGACGATGTCGTCGACGGCCTGCTCGCGGACGGCTGGGCGCATGAACACATCGCGCTGCTCACGACAGGACACCGTCACCCGGTGCAGGTCGAGCGGCAGTTGCACGGTCACGACGCCTACTGGCAGTCCTACTGGGAGGGCGACGACGCGTTCTACGGCCACGTACTCGGCTTCAAAGGGCTCGAGCGGCCCGCGGTGGTGCTCGCCGTCAACGGGTTTCGCGACGATGACCGTGCCCGAGAGATGTTGTACGTGGGTCTGAGCCGCGCGCGGGATTTGCTGATTGTCTGTGGTGACCTCGAGGTGATCCGGGAAGTCGGGGGAGACGGCGTCGCGAACCGGCTGACCGACGGATACCCTCACGCGCGAACGCTGTGCCGGTTGATCTATTCGTCGGTCGTCAGCGAGCCAAGACGCTGAATCGCCTCGTCGAGCTCGGGGAGATCGTGGTCGACCGTGGCCTGAATGATCGCGTGCGACGTATCGAAATAGCGGTGCGCGAGGAGGTCTCGCATAGTCCTGATCTCGGTCCAGGGAATGGTGGGTTCACGGTCCAGCAGATCGGCGGATATCCCTTTAACGGCCTCGCCGACCTCGATGAAGCGAACCCGCACCGCGTCAAAGATGAGCCCGTCGGTCAGGTCGCCTCGAGTGAGGTGACCTCGAATTGCAGCGATGGCGGCGGCGATGTCCTCGAGACGTTGGTGCTCGCGTCTGCTCACAGCGCTACCTGGTCGGCTTCGACCTCTTCGCGAATGCCCGGCTTGAGATCGCTGCCGGGAACCAGATCGACGTTCGCTCCGAGGATTTCACCTAACTCCTTGCGCAGCCTGATGAACCCGAACAGACCCATGTCCTCGGGTAAGTCCGCGAGGAGATCGATGTCGCTGCCGGCGCTCTCTTCGCCTCGGGCGACGCTGCCGAAGACTCGTAGGTTCGTGGCGCCGCGGCGCCCTGCCGTTGCGACCAGGTCGTTCCGATGCCTCCGGACCCGCCGGCCGAGCGGCCCATGGAGCTTGCTTGACGGCACAGCCCGGGCGCGGACCCGGATATCCAGGTCCTTGCCTGCGGCGCCAATCAACTTGACAAGCGTCGGCAGCGACGGCTCGCGGGTGCCCGTCTCGTACGCGCTAACGACGCTCTGGGTGACGCCCGCTCGACGGGCGAGCTCGGTCTGAGACAGGCCCGCGCGCAGCCGAGCCTCGCGTAGGAGGGCGGCGGCCGAAACTGCCCCGGTTGGCATGGCTAAAACTATAGCGGATCGTCGATAGGACCTTTGCCGTATCTGATCAAGGCCACGCGCGCGCAAGGAGCGCCGCGGCCGGCGTCACTCGGTGACGCGTCGGCTGCAACCGCCTCGGCCAAACAGCCCTTGACAAACTTGACACGACTGCCATCGAGGACATACTGTCAAGTTTGACAAGCATGGCTACTGAGGGAGCCGGCGAATGGCGGACAGCGCGAGCGTGGTGCTTGAGGCAGTCGCGCGACGGCTGGAAGAGGACCCGCAGCAGGTGATGCCGACGTTGCGGTTGCTCGCCGACCGGGATGCGTTGCCGGAGGTCGCGGACGAATGGACCGTTGACCTCGCTCGTCAGGTCAACGCCGAGCGTCTCGCCACCCGTCGGGCCGAGTTTCGTGGCCGCGCGTACTCCACGGCGGAGGTCCGCGTGTTGCTCGGCGACGTGACGCGCCAAGCGGTGTCGCTCCGGGTGGCGAAGAGGGGCTTGTTGTCGCTGGAGCTTGCCGGCACGTCCTATTTCCCGGACTGGCAGTTCGGACCCGACGGCCCGCTCCCTGGTCTCAACCGAATCGTCGCGGCGCTGACTGCAAACTGTCGGGGAGTTCTTGCCGCCGACGCACTGATGCGCACGCCGCTGGAGGAGGAGAGCGGTCGCACCCCCGCCCAGCTGCTGGGTGATGGCGACGCCGACACCGCCGTGCACTACGTGACAGTCGCTGGCGGCGGCTCCTGAGCAGGTCGGCCCGGTCACCGTCGGACCCGACGCTGGGCTACGCGAAGAACCTCTGGTCGGACAAACGACCACCTGGCCTGCGGCTCACAGTGCGACGGCACCCTTGGTATCGGCTCGACAGCGAGCCCCCGAGCCGGTGGCGCTGGTCGGCCTACCCGCACCCGCGCCACCGGTTCGACTCGGCGTCGGGTGATTTCAGGATCCGCTATGCGGGCGATGCCCAGCGGGTGGCGCTGCGCGAACGGTTCGACGACGAGGGCCTCATCGTCTCAACTGACAATCTGCGTCTGAGTCTGGTGGAGCTGACCGGTGTGCTGCGGGTGCTGGACCTACGTCTCGAGCGAAACCTGGACGCGCTTGGCCTGGACGACCAGATCAACACCAGCCGTGCCCCGGCCGTATGGGACGCATGCCAGCGTCTCGCCGACCACGTTCATGACTGGTACGGCGACCGCTGCGACGGCATCGTCTACCGATCCCGCACCACGCCGCAGCACTCGGCCAACCTCGCGTTCTTCTCTCACGCTCCGCTGTCCGCTCGGACTCTCGGTCGACTCGGTGACCAGACCGGCCGTTGGCTGCCTGGTGCTGTCGGACGGGTTTGCCGTCGAAGGCTGGTAGCCGCAGACGGTCCCTCGTGTCCGTCTCATGTCGCCGCAGCTCGCACCAGGGAGTTCAGCTCGGTCGCCAATGCCGCGGTCGACTCGGGCAGCGGTGCCGTCGCCGATGTCGCTGCCGCCACAGCCTCGAGCCGGGCCTGCTCGACACGTGACATCTGCCACGGCGTGAGCACCAGCCCGAACCGGTCGGCCAGCTCCAGAGCACCGTCCAACACACGCAACGCATCAACAGACCCGACCGCGACGAGAGCGCACCCGGCGCCGGCGAACGCTTCGACGCCCCACCGGTCGGGCTCGCCGTCCGGCCGCCCAGCCAGCAGGGCCTTGAAGAAACCCAACGCCTGCAACGGTTCGTCGGCTCCGAGCGCCGCCCATCCGGCATTCAGCGACATCACGAGTGGCGGTTCGCCGGCCCATCGCCGACGTACCTCTTCCATCGCCTCGATCAGCAACGCCAACGCACGTTCACCCGCGCCTGCCTCGGTCAGCGCCTGTGAGACGTTGCCGACCACCGGGACGAGATCGGTCGCCGATCCGGTGTCGCGCACGAGTGCCCACGCCTCCTCGGCGGTCGCGAGCGGGTCCTCGTCGCCGCCGATCGCTGCCTGCACGCCGGCGAGCAGCCCGAGCGCCTCGGGCAGCCGAGGCAACGCATCGCGCCTGGCCCACAGCACGGCGTCGCTGGCCGCCGCGAGTGCTGACCACAGCTTGCCGGCGTCGTTGCGCTCGACGGCGCGAACGTTGTAGGCCGACACCAGCCAGGTCGGCTCACCGCGAGCGAGCAGCACGGGGATCGCCTCGTCGAGTGCGTCGGAGGCGGCCTGCCGATCGGTGCGCAGCAGCATCGCGGCCCGTTGCGTCTGCACCCGCGCGCGGTCGATCGGTCGCAACCGACCGCTGTCGAGCACGCGTTGCGTCCAGCGCAGCCCGGGTGCGTAGGCCTCGGTCCAGTTCCACAAGTACGTCAACGTCACCGCCAGGTCGCCGACACCCGAGGACCCGTCCTGCAACGCGGAACGCAACGCCGCGAGATAGTCGTCGTGGTCGCGACGCAGCGCCTGCACGAGCTCGTCGTGCAGCTCCGTGCCTCGCCAGCGCGCCGCGTACCACTCCCTGTGCCGCCGCCGCGCGTCGGCGAGCTCGGCCGCGGACAGCTCGCTCAACGCGAGGTCGCGCACCGTCCGCAGCAGCCGCACGCGCAGCGCACCGGAGCCACGTTCGACGTGTACGAGTGCCTCGCGCGCCAGATCGCGCACCAGCCGCTCGGTGTCGGCGCCGGTCCCCGCAACGGCGACTGCAGCCGCGATGTCGAAGGCGCCGGCGAACACTCCCAGACGTCGCAACACTGCACGATGCTCCGCGTCGAGCCGATCGACCGACCACAGCAACGTGTCTCGCAGACCACGATGCCGGTCATCGCGACCCTGATCCGGCGACGGACAGCTCGAGCGGTTCGTCGATGAGGGACACCAGCTCGGCGACAGTGTGAGTCGAGGCATGCGCTGCGACGAGCTCCAACGCAAGCGGCAGTCCGTCGAGCCGGCGCGCGATGACGGCGAGCTGTTGCAGGTCGTCCGCGTCCGCCGATCCGCCATGGTCGACCAGCCGGTCGGTGAGCAACCGCACCGCGGGCGACGCCGCGATGTCCTCGAGGTCGGCGTCGAGCGGCGGAAAAGCCAGCGGTGGCAACGGGATCTGCCGCTCGCCGAGCACGTCGAGCGCCCGCCGTGACGTCACGACCATCCGCACGCCACGGCACCGGAGCAGGAGTGCCTCGGCCAGCAATGCTGTTGCCGACAGCGCCCACTCGGCTTCGTCGAACAGCACCAGGACGTCGCTGTCGCCGAGACCGGCCACGAGGTCGTCGACCGCCTCACCACCGGGCACGCCAAGTCCGACCGCGCGGGCTGTTGCCTCCGCGAGCTCGTCGACATCGACGTCACCGAGGCCGGACAGGTCTACGTACGCCGTCGCCCGATCCTCCAGCCGCACGCCCACTTCCGCCAGCAGCCGGCTCTTGCCCACGCCGCCCGGTCCCACCACCGTGACCAGCCGCCGGCCGCCGCTCAACGCGTCGAGCACCGCGGCGAGCTCGTCGTCGCGTCCGATGAGCGGCACGACCGGCAGAGGTACGGCGACGCGGGCGCGCGCACGGGTGGGTGCCGCCATGGTGGGTGGTGCGGCCGGCCCGTCGAGGTCCGGGTCATGGTCGAGCAGCCGGTGATGCAGTGCTGTCGTCGCGGGTCCGGGCTCGATGCCGAGCTCGTCGCGCAGCCGCACCCGGAGCTGTTCGAAGACGTCGAGTGCGTCGCGCGGTCGACCGGACCGGTAGAGGGCCAGCATGAGCAACTGGTGGGCACGTTCGCGCAGCGGCTGTTCTTCAGCGATACCAAGGGCCAGATGAAGCGCATCTGCGACGGCGGAGTCGAGCAGCAGCTCGGTCAGCTGCTCGGCGGCGGCGACTCGTTGCTCAGCCAGTCGGGCGCGGTCGGCCACGACGATGGTGTCAGTGATGTCGACGTACGCCGTGTCGTCGCGCCACAACCCGAGGGCGTTGCGCAACGCGTCGATGGCGGTCTCCTTGTCGCCGCGTTCTCGTGCTCGCGACGCGTCCGCGACGCGCTCCTGGAAGACGTCCTCGTCGATCTCGGCCTTGTCGGTGACGAGGCGATAGCCACCGTCCTCGGTCTCCACGCAGTCCTTGCCGAGCTTGGACCTCAACCGCGCGACGACGGTGTGCACTGCAGACACGTCGAGACGTCCGGATTCCTCGGCCCACACGAGCTCGAGCAACGTGTCGGGGGAGACCGTGTCGCCACGGCGACGCAGTAGCACGGCGAGGCTGTCGCGTGGGCGCTTGCCGCGGGGCGTGACGTCCACGCCGTCGCGGATCACCTGCAAGGTGCCGAGTACCCCGTACTGCATCTGGATCATGGAATCATCCCGGAATGCTGTAACGCAGTTGGAGTTTTGACGATGAGGTGTCATAGCATGCGCGGACCGTTCTCGAACGGTGACAGAGAGAAATCGCCGATCGCTCTGTGTGACCGGCGAAAGTCATGATGTCGGCCTGCACGCACGATCGACGAAAGAGAGGTTGTCTCAAACCCTAATAATTCCGGTTATCCTGACTGCAGATCCCGCCACCAGTGGTGATCCGCGGTCGCCGAAAAGCCATCCGAGACCCGATGGCCGGCACCGCAGCAGCGTCCAGCAGTTGTCCATGTGTCGCGCGGCCAAGCTAGCCGCGTCGACTCGCCTGGGGGCTGTACTCCGCGGCCGTAAGGACGCCACGGATTCGAGTTTCGGAGCATCAGGCTCCGGACTCGCGAACTTGCGCAGCTGTCTGCGCATCGTCACTCGTCGCTGCCATGACCTGGTACCGCCAGCGCATGCGTACAGGCACGAGTTCATTCGAAGGGTATTTGTTTGATGCGCACTTCTTTGAAAGCAGCTATCGCGACCAGTGCGGTCGCCGGAGTCATCGCTTTGGGGGTTGTCAATCCAACGGCGGAAGCAACACCGGGGGCTGCCGCGACAGCGGCTGCGGCATCAACGAAGGCCAAAATCGGCATGTCGGCTCCAGTGGCAACTTGGAGCCAGCGTGTCAAGGAGGTCGGGCCAGGTCTGCAAGCTCGTCGCATCTTCCTCACCTCGTTCACGGCGGGCATGAGCCTTCCGACAAAGGCATGTAACGACGGCATGTATCCGATCATCTCGCTGCGAACAGGCGGGTATTCCTGGGCTCAGGTTGCGGCAGGGCAGGCGGACGCGCAGCTGAAGGCAATGGCGACCAAGTTGGCCGCGTTGCCGTGCGACGTGTTCGTGGCCATCCACCACGAGCCCTACGGCGACGGCGCGCCAGCCGACTGGGCCAAGATGCAGGTACACGCACTGCCGATCCTCGGTGTCGACGCCGGGGTCAAGGTCGGTGTGATCGCCAACGGCTGGATGTGGTCCAGCATGAAGAAGGGCTACACCGACGCCGAGATCGCGCAGTACATCCCGAAGTCGGTCATCGCGGTGTCTGACGTGATTGCCGCCGACACCTACCAGTCGAGTGCGACTGGCGAGGACGGCGCAGCCAAGATGAAGAACATGGCCGCGTGGGCCCGGCGCGTCGGTGGCGTCAAGGCGCTCGGCGTCGGTGAGTTCAATGCCGTCACGGCGACCGCCATCACCAACGCGATGAACGAGCTCAAGAGCGAGCCGCTGTTCGCGTGGGGCTGCGTCTGGAACTCCAACGGGTCGTCGTGGGCCACTGTCCTGACGGGCGACCGGCTCACGGCGTTCAAGAAGGCCCTCGCCGCTTGGTGACGTGGGTTGACGCCGTAACTGGTGAGTTTTAGTACGTAGCTGCCGTTGCGCTCGGCGGGTCCGGTTGTCGGGCCCGTCGGGTGCGGCGGCGTTGATCGTCCACAGGCGATGGATTTGGCCCGGACGTACGAGAGCCTGTGGACGACGCACTCGATGATGGTTGGCCCGGTCATCCTCGGATGCATGGCCATCTGTCAGCTTTGCGATCGCGAGATGCTCACTGCCTCGTCGTGCACTGTCTCTGCGTTGCACATCGGAGGGAAGCCGTTCGCGGCTGTGCCCTATGGAGGCGAGACGCGGTACGGACGCATTGTGAGCACCCTGCGCCGGTGTCACGACTGCGGCGTGGAGCCCGAGGGATTCCACCATCTCGGTTGTGACTGGGCGGAGTGCCCGCACTGCCGCGGCCAGCTGTTCACCTGCAGTTGCCCGTTCGACGAGTTCGCCGGCGAGGACGACGACGATCTCGATGACTGGCCGTAGGCGCTCGTTTTGGTCCGTCGAGCCACCGCGGAGCGTTTCCGCGGAAACGCTTTTTGCCTCACGTGATCGGGTGAGAAACGCATGAACGTCGCGGTCTGCTCGTGGAGACCATGGCAGGTCGGGGGGTTCTGTCCGGGGTCCTCTTTAGCGTGCAAGCCATGGAACCTGTCTTCGCAGTGATGGTCGTCCTTGGTGTCCTCATCTGGCTCCTTGTCAGAGATCCCAAGGGTCGTGACGCGCCGGCGGCACGGGCGCGAGCAGGTCCTGCGGTGGTGCAACCCGGTCCTGCGGTGGTGCAATCCGGTCCCGCGGTGGTGCGACCCTTGCCCCCGGTGGTGCCCGCGATCCCGCCTGTGCACGACGACGCGGCGTTCTTCGACGGCTATGTCTGGGGTCGCCTGCAAGAGCGCCACGACGAGCGGCAGCGGGAGGCTGGTCACGCCGGCGGTCACGATCACGACATGTTCGATGGTGACGACGGCTTCGACGACGACAGTTGACCGAGCCTCACGAGCGACCCAAGCCGAGGGCCGACCGGTCCGCAAGCATCGGTCCACAAGTCAGGCATCGACGGGCTCCGTCCACAGATGCGCTCTCTTGCCCATCGATGTGACCGCGCGCTCGGGCACGGTGGACAGATGGCGGACCGCCGCCGTACGTCGACTGGTTCTGTCAGCGAGACTCCGATCCGGCCGGGAACGGCTAGCTCACGAGCGCTGGGGCCGAGTGATCGGGCGCGGTATGATTTTGGTATGACCACGAAGATCGCAGTGAGCCTTCCGGACCATCTCGTTGAGGCTGCGCGCACTGCGGTCCGCGAGGGACGGGCGGCGTCGGTGTCCGCTGTGGTCGCGGACGCGCTGAGGAGCTACCTTCGCGTCGACACCCTCCAGTCCCTGCTGGATGAGCTCGACGCGGAGTTCGGTCCGGTTTCGCCAGAAAATCTGGCATGGGCCGACTCCGTCCTGGGACCGGAGTGAAGGGCAGTGGTTTTACGTTGGACACCGGAGCTTTGACTGGGGTCGAACGCGGCGACGAGCGCGTCCGGGCAATCCTGACGAGAGCGGCGAGCAACGGCCTGGAGATCGCTGTGCCCGTCGGCGTCTTGGCGCAGGTTTGGCGTGATGGCAGACGCCAATCCCGCTTGGCCAAATTCTTGGCGGCAGCGACCGTCAGCGTCGTCGACTTTGACGAGGGGGCGGCTCGAGTGTGCGGCGTCCTACTGGGCCGGCCCGGCGCCACGGACGTCATCGATGCCTCGGTCGTGGTCTGCGCTCGCGAGCGAGGTCACATCGTCGTGACTTCCGATCCCGACGACCTGCACCGCATCGATCCACGGCTGGCGGTCGTCACGATCTGATCCTGCCCCGACCTACGCCTGATGTCATTAGGTTGGGCGCATGCCCGAGGACTTCCTCGTTGCCCGCAACCCCGACGACGCATCGACGTTGCCCTACCTCATCCGGGTGCCGTTACCGGGTCGAGCCGTCGTTCTCAAGGCCAAGGACGCGTGGCCGCGCACCGCCAAGGTCTACTGTCATCGCGCCGAGTCGTGGCCTGCGGATGCAGAGATCCTCGAACGCGTGCCGACCCGCGTCTGCCAGCGACGCGGAGCCGCGATCGACCTTGTGCTCGACCGGGCGAGGGAGAACCGTTCGCAGCTGGTGTTCACCCATGTTCGCGGCCGGGAAGCAATCTTCTGGCAGTCGCCGCGCACGACGAAACAGGCCCGCCCGTCGGTCACGACGCCGAAGGCTCGCGCGGCAGGGTTGGCTCGGTGGACGGTGCTCGTGGACACCCGCGAGCGATACGGCTATCGCTTCGCGGGTCAGCAGGTGGACGTGGCCCGGCGCGCACTGCCCGTGGGGGACTATGCCGTGGAGGTGGACGGCCGGATCGTCGCCGCCGTCGAGCGGAAGTCGCTGACGGACCTCGTCTCGAGCTTGACCAGCGGCAAGCTCAGGTTCGCGGTGACCGAGCTGTCGGCCCTGCCGCACGCCACGGTCGTGGTCGAGGACCGTTGGTCGAGCGTGTTCAGGCTCGAACACGTGAGACCCGCGGTCGTGGCCGACGGTCTCGCCGAGCTTGCCGCGCGCTTCCCGTCCGTGCCCGTCATGTTCGCGGAGACCCGCCAGCTGGCCGAGGAGTGGACCTATCGCTGGCTGGCGGCCGCGCTCATCGACCACGGCAACGTGGCCGGTGGCGAGCTCCGGCTCGCTGAGCTGGTCACCGCCGGCGATCTTCCGGCACGTCCTGCGGAGGAGCCCACGCCCGCTCAGGTGCGCGCATGGGCGGCGTCGGTCGGGCTCACGGTCAGCGATCGAGGTCGGCTGCGGCCCGACGTGCTGGAGGCCTGGCGCGAGGCGCACTCAGTAGCGGGCTGAGCGAGCGGCTCGGCCGCGGACGGCGCCGCGCGTGGCGGGCGCCGTACGCAGCGCGGGGGAATGCCGCCAGCCGCGAGCGTCTTGCAACTGAGGACGTCCTGATAAATCCGCCTCTGGGAAGGTTCCCCTCTCGATGGTTCTCCACAATGTGCCCCTCACCACGATCGACGGCTCCGAAGCCAACCTCGCCGACTACGCCGGGCAGGCATTGCTCATCGTGAACGTCGCCTCCAAGTGCGGGTTCACGCGGCAGTACGAAGGTCTCGAGAGGCTCTATGAGCAGTACGCCGACCGTGGTTTCGCAGTGCTGGGGTTCCCCTGCAACCAGTTCGGTGGCCAGGAGCCGGGCACGGCCGAGGAGATCCAGGAGTTCTGCTCGACGACCTGGGGCGTGACGTTCCCGCTGTTCGAGAAGGTCGATGTCAACGGGCCCGGCCGTCACCCGCTGTTCGCCGAGCTGACCCAGACGGCGGACTCCGACGGCGACGCCGGCGACGTGAAATGGAACTTCGAGAAGTTCCTCGTCACGCGCGACGGCACCGTCGCCGGGCGCTACCGCAGCAACATCGAGCCGGACGACCCGGACCTGTTGGTTGCGGTCGAGAAGGCCCTCGCCGCCTGACGCCAGCAAGCCCGGTGACGCCGCGTCTCAAGCGGCGAAAAGTCGGATGTTTAGACCCCCCTCCTGATGGAAAAAATCGCGCGGGCTGCCTGCGTCGTGGCCCCGTCAGGAGGAGGAGTCATGGCACCTCGGGTACGTACGGCCGCGATCGGGGCGGCGATCCTCGCGCTCAGTTCACTGGCCACCGGCAGTGTTCTTGCAGCGTCTCAGTCCAGCGACGAGGCTGCGCTGCAGCCGACCCGGACGACCGCGAGCTCAAGCATCGAGGCCAAGGTCAACAACCTGGTCAAGCGGATGACCGTCGACGAGAAGTTGCAACAGGTGCAGCTGCTCTCCGACGGGCAGGTCAAGAACCCGGACGGGACAATCAACGAGCAGCTCGCCCGCGACGGCCTCGGCTCGGTCTTCAGCCTGACCGACCCGGCCATGATCAACCAGCTCCAGCATGCCGCGGTCGAAGACTCCCGCCTGCACATCCCGATCCTGTTCGCCTACGACACGATCCACGGTTACCGCACGATCTTCCCGATCCCGTTGGGCGCAGCGAGCAGCTTCGATCCTTCCGTCGCCGCTGCCGACGACACCGTCGCCGCTCGGGAGACAGCGACCGTCGGCATCAAGCAGATCTACAGCCCGATGGTCGACGTGTCGCACGAACCGCGATGGGGCCGGATCGCCGAGGGCGGAGGCGAAGATCCGTACCTGGGCTCGGTTCTCGCCGCAGCCCGGGTCAAGGCCGCCCAGGGACGCAGCTACGCCGCAACGAACAAGGTTGTGACCAGCGTCAAGCACTACGCCGCCTACGGTCAGCCCGAGGGCGGCCGCGACTACAACACCACCGACATGTCCGAGCAGCGGCTGCACAACCTCTACCTGCCGCCCTTCAAGGCCGCGATCGACGCCGGGTCCGACACGGTCATGTGCTCGTTCAACGCGATCAACGGCGTGCCCGGATGCGCCAACCATGAGCTCGAGACGAGCCTCCTCAAGAAGCAATGGGGCTTCGACGGCTTCATCGAGAGTGACTACACGGCGGTCGCCGAGCTGCGGGCCTGCCCGTCCGTGCCGGCCGACACCCTCCCGTGCGGGCACGGTGTGGCCGCTGACGCGCCGGACGCCGCCGCGCAGGCGCTCAACGCCGGCACCGACTCGGAGATGGTCAGCACCTTCATCCGCGACTACGGGAAGGACCTGCTCGACCAGGGCCGGATCAAGATGAGCCGGCTCGACGACGCTGTGCGAAGGATCCTGCGGGTGAAGTACCGCGCAGGGCTGTTCGAGCACCCGTATGTCGACGTGGCCGCAGCGCAGGACGAGGCCAGCTTCCTCACCGACGCCGACCGCACGGCGGCCCGCACCGCCGCGAGCCGCTCGACGGTGCTGCTGAAGAACAAGGACGACGCGCTGCCGCTGGACCCGACGGCGAACACCGCGGTGATCGGCCCGTTCGGCGACGACCCGGCCGACATGCTCGGCCCCTGGTCGGGCACCGGTCAAGCCCGAGGACGCGGTCTCGCTCGTCGCCGGCCTCCGCGCCCAGAGCAGCGGCGAGGTGAGCTTCACCCAGGCGTGCAACCGGGAGAACTGGTTCGACCCGCCCAACAACCAGACCCCACCGGGGAACCCGGACGACGAGATCTGCAAGGACAGCAGTGGCTTCGCCGACGCGGTGGCCGCCGCGCAGTCGGCCGACCAGGTCGTGCTCGCCCTGGGAGAGACGCGCGAGATGAGCGGTGAGGCCAACGCGCGCAGCGACCTCGACCTCCCCGGTATGCAGGAAGAGCTCCTCGAAGCGGTCGCCGCCACCGGGAAGCCGGTCGTGGTCGTGCTGTTCAACGGCCGCCCGCTGGCGCTCACCCGGGTCGCCGCCAGCGCGACCGCCCTCGTCGAGGCCTGGTTCCCCGGCGTCGAAGCCGGCAACGCCGTCGCCGATGTCCTGTACGGCAAGGTCAACCCGGGCGGAAAGCTGCCCGTGACCTTCCCGCGCAAGCTTGGCCAGACGCCGCTCTACTACAACCACGAGCCGACCGGCAGGCCGTGCAACCCCACGTTCAAGTGGAACTCCCGCTACCGCGACCTGGCCACCTGCGACCCGCTGTACGAGTTCGGCTTCGGGCTGAGCTACACCACGTTCTCCGTGACCAACCTGCACCTCAGCAAGACCAGTGTCTCGAAGAACGGCAAGCTCACTGCAACGGTCGATGTGACGAACACCGGTTCGGTCAAGGGCGACGATGTCGTCCAGCTCTACATCCATGACCCGGTGGCGAGCATCTCGCAACCGGTGCGCCGGCTGCGCGGCTTCGAGCGGGTGACACTCGCGCCAGGTGCCAAGCAGACGATCTCGTTCACCCTCGACAAGAGCGACTTCGGCTTCTACGACAACCAGGGCAAGTTCGTCGTGGAGCCGGGGACCATCGACGTGTACGCGGGTGACAGCTCCAGCGCCGATCTGACGCAGTCGTTCACGGTCAACTAACCCGTCCGAGCGAGGCGACGTCGGCCTGCCCTGAGCGTTCAGGGCAGGTCGACGTCGACCACGACCGGTGCGTGGTCGGACGGACCCTTCCCCTTGCGTGCCTCACGGTCGACATACGCATCGGTCACCGCGCCGGCCAACGACGCCGACGCATAGACCAGGTCGATGCGCATGCCGAGGTTCTTGTGGAAGTTGCCCGCGCGATAGTCCCAGTAGGTGAACGGCGTGTCGTACTTCAGCGCCCGCCCCACCACGTCGGTCAACCCGAGGTCGCGCAGCGCGGCCAGCGCCGCCCGCTCCGGCGGCGTCACGTGGGTCGAGTCCACGAACGCGGCCGGGTCCCAGACGTCGGCGTCGGTCGGCGCGACGTTGAAGTCGCCCATCACCGCCAGTGGCGCGTCGCTGAGCTCCGCCGCGATGCTGGTGCGCAGGGCCGCCAGCCAGGCCAGCTTGTAGGCGTAGTGGTCGTGGCCCGGCTCGCGGCCGTTCGGCACATAGACCGACCACAGTCGTACGGGGCCGCAGGTCGCCCCTAGCGCTCGCGCCTCCGGTGCGGGATAGCCGGGCTCGTCGGCAAGGCCGCGCCGGACGTCGGACAGCCCGACCCGGGACAGGATCGCGACGCCGTTCCATCGGCCGTCCCCGTGGGCAGCCACTTCATATCCCAGGGCGCCGACCTCCTCACCGGGGAAGTCCGCGATCTTCGTCTCCTGGAGGCAGACGGCATCGGGTGCGGTGTCCTTCAGCCACTCGAGCAGCCGCGGCAGGCGGGCGGACACGGAGTTCACGTTCCAGGTTGCGATGCGCACGGGACCGATCGTTGCACCTGCCCTCGGGGCTGGCACTAACTAGGTAGCAGCCACCGATGTGGCTGATCCGGCTGCGGGCGAACCTCGACAGGACAGCACGTTCGAAGATGACTGACCTCGAGGAGCTCCACCATGCGCATCCTGTTCACCAGCACGGCCGGTCTCGGCCACGTACACCCTCTTTTCCCGCTCATGCACGCAGCGCGCGCCGCCGGTGACGAGGTGCTCGTCGCGATCCCGGGGGACGGCGAGGCCGCGGTGCGCAACCTCGGCTTCGACACCGTCGTGACCACCGAGCCGTCTCCGGAGGAGGCAGGCGCCTTCTGGGCAAGCGTCATGAGCCACCCCGAGCCGAACACCGCCGTGATCGGGGACTGGTTCGGCCGGCTGCGGGTGAACGCCGCCCTCGACAACGTCCGCGAGACCGTCGCGACCTTCCAGCCGGACGTGGTCGTCAGCGAGGCCGCCGAGTTCACCGGGCAGCTCGCCGCGGAGGCCGCCGGCATCGCGCATGTCACGGTCGGGGTCGCCGCCATGGACATGGCGGGCTTTACGCCGCAGGGCCTCATCGACAACATCAACGAGTTCCGGATGGCCCTCGGCCTGGACGAGGCCCTCGACGTGCCCTGGCGGCACCGGACCCGGTTCGTCACCGCGGTGCCCACCCTGCTCTGGAACAGTCCAGAAGGAGTGCCCGACGGGACCGTCTTCTACCGGCACCAGGACGCCGAGAGCTCGCGACCGACGGAACCGGCACGCTCGCGGCCGACCGGCCCCCGCAAGCGCGTCTACGCGTCGCTCGGCACGGTTGCGGGTGGCTTCGAGTTCGCCGCGAGGCTCTACGCGCCGGTGCTCGCCGCCCTCGGGCAGGTGGACGCCGACGTGCTGTTCATCATCGGGAGCCTCGACCCCGCCATGCTCGGACCGATTCCGCCCAACGTGAAGGTCGAGCGCTACATGCCCAACGAGGTCGCGATGGCCTGCGACGCCGTGGTCACCCACGCCGGATGCGGCACGACAGTGGCCGCGTTGAGTCGGGGGCTCCCCATGGTGGCAGTCCCGCTGTTCGGCGACCAGCCGCACAACGCGGCGAAGATCGCCGAGTCCGGTGCCGGCATCAGCCTGGAGGTGCCGCACGGCATCGGCGACCTGCCCGCTGCGGTCGCGGCCGTGCTCGACGATCCCGCCTACGCCGCCGCGGCTCGGCGCATCGCCGCTGAGCTGGCGAAGCTGCCCAGCGCGGCCGATGTCCTGGCGCAACTGCGGCCGGTCACGGTTCACTGACGCTGTGCCCGGAGAGCTGCGAGCGAGCGCCGTCGTCGGTCGTGGCAACGAGCTGTCCGCTGCGCGCGCCGCCCTCGCCTCCCTGAACCGGGGCGAGGGCGGCGTGCTGCTGGTGTCCGGTGAGGCCGGTGTCGGCAAGTCGCGTCTGCTCCGGGAGATCACGCAGTACGCGGACGCCGCGCGGGCCACCGTCCTGGCCGGCGACGCGGTGCCTGGTGGCGGGCCGTTGCGCCCGGTCGCCGAGGCGCTGCTGTCGCGGTGGCGCGGCAGGCCGTTCCCCGAGCAGCGCTCGCTCCGGTCCTTCCGGCCGGCGCTGGGCCGGCTGTTGCCCTCCTGGGTGGAGGACGACGCACCGCCGCCCGCTGCGGCGATCACGGTGCTGGGCGAAGCCGTGCTCGAGCTGTTGGCGGCCGACGCCGCCCCATCTCACGTGTTCGTGCTCGAGGACCTGCATTGGGCCGACCCGGAGTCTCTCGCGGTCATCGATCACGTCGCGGGTGCGGCAGCCCGGTTGCCGGTATTGGTCGTCGCGTCGGTGCGCACCGACGAGCCCGGCGCGGCTGGGGTGCTCGCCCTGCGCCGCCGTGCCGCCGTCCGCGAGCTGGCTCTGCGCCGGCTGCCGGACGAGATCGCAGCTGACCTGGTCGCGGACTGCGTCTATGGTCCGCCGCTGCCGGACGAGGTCATGCGGTTCGTCGTCGACCGCGCTGCCGGGCTGCCGCTGTTGGTGGAGGAAGTCCTCACCGGTCTCATCGAGAGCGGGGCGCTGCGTCGGGACGGGTCCGGCTGGACCGTCGAAAACGACCTGGTCGCCGCGGTGCCCTCGGGGCTGCGCGCCCTTGTGACCTCGCGTCTCGACCGACTTGCGACGCCCGAACGCTCGGTGCTCGAGGCCGCCGCGGTCGCCGGGGAGACCGTCGACTGGCGGGTGCTGGTGTCCGCGCTGGCAATGGACGACGGCCAGGTGCTGTCGGGGCTGCGCGCCGGGGTCGATGCCAACCTGCTGACGACGGCCGGCGCTGCTGCGCGGCCAGGCGAGCTCCGCTGGCGCCACGACCTCACGCGCGCGGCGGTGCTCGAGCTGCTGCTGCCCCCTGAGCGGGCACGGCTCGCCAAGAAGATTGCCGACGTCCTGGAGGAGCTGCCGTCCTCGTACGGCGACCTGGCGCGCGTCGCTGCCTTGCGTGCGGACTCCGGCGAGCTGGCTCGCGCCTCCGAGCTGTTCGCCTGCCTTGCTGGCGAGGCCACGGTGCGAGGCGAGCTGGGCAGCGCCGCCGATCTGCTCGACCGCGCGGCCGCTCTGGGTCAGCCAGAGGCGGTCGCGGCGTTGCAGGTGCGGGTGCTGACGTTGTCCGGTCGTGCTCCCGAGGCTCTCGATCGTGGAGCACCGGCGCTGCCACGGACGTCCGGAGAGGTGCACGCGACCCTGTGCCTCGAGCTGGCCCGCGCGGCAGTTTCGGTGGCCCGATGGGACGACGCTCTCGCCTTTGTCGAGCGGTCGGGCCGAGCGGGTGAGCCGGCGGCCGACGCGATTGCCGCAGACGCTCAGTTCGGTGCCGGCGACCTCCGGGCCGCGCGTGCGCTGGCCGAGCTCGTCGTCGACCATCCGACTGCGACCGCCGAGACGGTGTGCGAGGCCGCCGAGGTCCTCGGCCGGTGCGCCCGTGCGAGCGACTCCGCCGAGGCGGAGTTGTGGTTTCGCCGGAGCGCACAGGTCGCAGCGGAGCACGGCCTGACGCTGGTGCGGGTGCGCGCACTCCATGCCATCGGCACCACGGAGCTGGCCCGGACCGAGAGCTCGCCGGCGCTTTCCGAGGCCCGCGAGGTGGCCGAGGCCGCCGGCATGCTCGCCACCGTTGCGTCGATCGACCTGTTGCTCAGCGACGCTGCCCTGCTCACGCATGGCCCGGCGGCCGGCATCGCGCTGGCGCGTCGGTCCGCCGCGCTCGCCGGACGACTCGGACTCGACGAGCTGCACGCCACAGCGACGTCGCTGCAAGCCGCTAGCCACGCCTGGGCGGGCGAGCGGATCGCTGCCGAGGCCAGGCTCACAGAGGTGGCCGCCGTCGTGGCCCGAGTGCCGGATCTGAGAGGAGCCGGCGCCGCCGTACCCGCTGTTCATGCCGTGCTGGCGGGCGACCTGGATCAGGCACGTGACCACCTCGACGAGAGCATCGCGATCCTGTCGCGCAACGCCGCAGGGGCACCGCTCTGGATCTGGGGTCTCTGGGCCTGCGTGCGGTCGGTGCTCGGCGACCGTGACGACGAGGCGCGTGCGGCGTTGCTTTCCTCGCACGCGGTGGTCCGCGCGGCGAACGCAGCGGCGGCGGTGTACGGCGAAGCGGTTGCTGCCGGCCGCGCCGGGGATGCGTCACGGGCCGTGGACCTGATGGGCAGGGCGGACGCAATGCTGGAGACGGCGCACTGGTGGCGGCGCCTGCTGCGGCTGCTGGTCTGGCGGGCGGCCGTGGCCGACGGCTGGGGCGAGCCGGTCATCGGGCTGCGGGCCGATCTTGCGGTCTTCGAGTCGTCCGGCGACGAGTTGCTGGCGCGCATCAGTCGCGACCTGCTGCGGGAGGCGGGTGTCAGTGTCCGGCGCAGCCGATCGGGCACCACGGTCGCGCCGCATCTGCGGGCCGTCGGAGTCACCTCACGCGAAGCCGAGGTGCTGGACCTGGTCGCACAGGGCCTGACCAATGCCGGGGTGGCAGGCCGACTGTTCCTGTCCACGCGCACGGTCGACCATCACGTCGCGCGACTGCTCGCCAAGACCGGGTCGGCCAACCGCGCGGAGCTGAGTCGCATCGCCGTGCCGGGAGCCATCAGGACCGCCTCGCCGGATGCCGAAGTATGAGATCCACGTCTCTGTTCAGACGGCGGCGGCGTGTCGGCCACGGACAGTCGGCGTAGGTTCGCCACGGTGGACTTGCACCGGCACGACTGACAGCCACGCACAGCGGCGCAACACCTGATGGGGTAAACAGCAGTGCTCAGAGAGATGGCGGCTTCTACGAAGCCGCGACCCCGCAGCGTGTTCGGCAAGGTGGTCATCTCGATGGCTGCCTCGCTGCTGTTCTCCTCCGGCCTTGCGCAGCTGGCGCACCCGTCGTCCCCGGCGGCGCACCCCCGGGCAGCCGCGACCAGCCCGACGTCGCCCCCCGGCCGTGCAGCGATCCCGGCGTCGCCTCCCAGCAGAGTTGCGAGGCCCTCGCTCCCGACCGGTCGCGACCGCGTCCAGACGCAGGAGCGCATCGAGCACTGCCAGGGCACCGGTCCGCAGGTCTGGCTGACCTTCGACGACGGCGGCTCTGCTGCGCAGATCGACCGCATCCTCGCCGTGCTGCGTCGAGAGCACGCGCGGGCGATCTTCTTCCCGATCGGCTCCTGGGCGGACTCCAACCGCGGCCTGGTGCGCCGCATCGGTCGCGCGGGTCACCTGATCGGCGACCACACCCAGGACCACGTCGACCTCGCGAAGGTCAGCGACACGAAGGCGGCCGCGCAGATCCAGCAGGGTGCGACCCACGTTGCGGGCTCCGTACCCCTGCTGCGCCCGCCGTTCGGCGCGGGGGCCTACACCGCGCGGCTGGACGGCCTGGCCACCTCCGCCGGGATGAAGCTGTGCACCTGGACGATGGACACCCGCGACTGGACCGGTTCGTCGGCGGCGACGATCGTCCGGCGGGTGGAACACGGCGACGCGATCACCCCGCCGATCCGCGCGGGCGGCGTGATCATCATGCACATGAACGGCGAGCACACCGGTCGTGCGCTGCCCGGCGTCATCCACGCCGTCCGGGCGCGTGGACTGCATCTGCACGCTCTGCCACGCTGAGACCTGTGTCGGCCAAGGATCTCCGCCGGTGACCGCCGACGACGTGCTGGCAACGGCCCGCGGCCTCGCCGACGAGGTGCTCTTCCCGGCCGCGCTCGAGGTCGACACCGCGGAACTCCTGCCGCGCAGCCACCTCGACACCCTCGCTGCCAACGGGCTCTACGGGCTGCTGGGACCGACCGATGCCGGTGGCCTCGGCCTCGACGGGACGACCGTTCCCCGTGTCGTGGAGTCGCTCGCTGGCGGCTGTCTGACCACAGCATTCGTGCTGATGCAGCACGTGGGGGTAGTCCGGCAGATCGCCCAGACGTCCGGGGCGGTGCGCGACGAGTGGCTGGGACCGCTGTGCCGCGGTGACCGGCGCTCGGGTGTCGCCATCGCCGGTATCAGGCCGGGCACCAACCCACTGCGCGCGCGACCGTCGACGTACGGCTGGACATTGCAAGGCTCCGTCCCGTGGGTCACCGGCTGGGGACGGGTCGACGTCGTGCACGTGGCCGCGCTCGACGACGACGGCGACGTCGTGTGGCTGCTGGTGGACGCCAGCCGGGCGCCATCGCTGCGCGTCGAGCGGCAGCGCCTCGTCGCGTGCGACGCGAGCGGCACGGTGACCGTCTCGTTCGAGGGCCACGAGGTGGCGGGGGAGCGCACCACGATGCGCATGTCGTATGTCGACTGGCAGCGCGCCGACGTCGAGGGCTTGCGCGGCAACGGCTCGCTCGCCCTGGGTGTAGCCGGTCGCTGCGCATCGCTGCTCGAGTCGGACCAGTTGCCTGCCCAGGTCGATCAGGCGCGTGCGGCGCTCGACGCGGCTGGCCCTGAGGACATGTCGGGCGCACGGGCCGCCGCCTCCGAGCTGTGCTGGCGCGCCGCGGCCCAGCTCGTCGTGGCCACCGGAGGCCGCGCGGTGCTGATGGACCAGCACGCGCAGCGGCTGGCCCGCGAGGCGCTGTTCCTGATGGTGTTCGGCACCCGCCCGCCGATCAAGGCCGACCTCCTCCGCCGCCTGACGTCGTGAAGCCCACCACCCCCTCACTACTTTTCAAATCGATCATGCAGTAGTTGGAACCCGTGGGTATCGCCGCAGGTCAGCGCCTCGCAATTCGAAGTCGATCATGCAGGACCTGTACGCCATCGCCGGCTCCCTGCACGTCGCCGCATGCTCCCGGCCCACACCGACCGGGACCGATCCTCAAGACGCCGGACCCCGCACCCGAGATATGGGTGAGGACTAAGAGGTCAAACGGGAGACGACATGGAACCGGGGGAATCCGCCGAGCAGCAGGGCACCCGGATGCGCAAGCGCGCGGAGGACCACCGAGCCCAGGCGGCCGAAAGCACCCGCCGCGCCGACGCAACCGATCACCAGGCCGACCTCTGGGAACGCGGCCAGGTCGGTGAGCAGACCGTCGGCGCCGCGCTGGAACGTCTCCGCGAACTCGGATACGACGTCTTGCACGACGTGCGCTGGCCCGGCCGTCGCCGCGCGAACATCGACCACGTCGCCATCGGGCCGGCCGGCATCCTGGTTGTCGACGCGAAGAACTGGTCAGGTGCGGTGACGACACACCGCGGGCGACTGCGCCAGAACGGCCATCCCCGCGACAAGGAGCTCGAGGGCGTTGTCCGGGCCGGCGTGGACGTCGCTGCGCTGTTGCCTCCAGCTTCCGTACCGCGGGTGATCCCGGTGCTGTGCCTGGCCGGCGAGCATGAGGTCGCACCAACCCTGTGTGCCGAGGTCACCGTCGTCGACGTCAGCCGGCTGACCGACTGGGTGTCCGGACTCCCTCTCCGACTGACGCCCGCTGAGGTCCTCGACCTGACTGGCGTGCTCCGCCGCGGCCTGCCTCCGTCGAGCAGCCCGATGCCCCGGCAGATCATGCAGCGCCGAAAAACTCAACCCGTTGAACGAGTTGTCGCCACTCCTGACAAGGAGCCGCCTGCTCCGCTGCCGATTGCGCCGCTGCCGGTTGCGCCAGTGCCAGTCGCGCCGTTGCCGGTCGCGCCGGTGGAGTGGTCGATCGCTTCGAAGAAGACGATGGGCGCACGGTCACGGGTCTTCGCAAAGATCGCGCTGCTGCTGGGCGCCCTGCTGGTGTTGCCCGCAGTCGCCTTCTGGTGGTCCTCGAACGGATCCGAGGTCGTGACCTCGATCTTTCCGGCGGCGGCGCCGACCGTCGCGGTCGCAGTGCGCCCCGGTTGTTCCGGCCTTCGGCAGTTGCCGCGCGCTTCGGGCCGGCCATCCGGGCGGCATCGCGAGTCCGGGTGCGAAGAACACGGGTCGAAAGCTTCGTCGGGCCGTGGTCGTCACGACGAGTCAATCGCTGTACGCCGCGAACGCGCGCCTCGACAGCGATCGTGACCGCATTGCGTGCGAGGTCGTGCGCAAGCGACACCACAAGTCCTAAGCCCCAAGTCCTGCATGATCGACTTTGAAGTTGTGTGGCTGACGTGCCGCGCAGGGCGAACGGGGTCTTGCCAAGTCCTGCATGATCGACTTTGACCTGGGGGAGTGACGCGCGAGCGGATGCGGGCTCATATCGGGGTATTAGGGGCACATTGCCAACTAGATGGCCCATCCAGGTGAGAGTTCGGCCAACCGCCGCTAGATTGCCATCGCGGCCCCGGGGGCGAGGTCCGCGTGTGGCCGGCTGGGGGGTTTCTGTGAAGCGAGTTCGTGCTGCTGTTGTCGCGGCTACGTGCATGGTCGGTGGGCTGCTGGTCTCGATAGCGCCACCTGTCAATGCTGACATCAATTCCTCGCCGGGAACGGTGGCGGAACGTCCGCGCGACGCTGCCATCCATGCCGTCGACGGCGAGGTGCGGACGATCGCCCAGGTCGGCACCCGCGTCGTCATGGGTGGGAACTTCACCAAGGTCGGACCGGTGACCCGAGGCGCTGTCGGCGTGGTGGACACCGCGCGCAAGACGTTCTTCCAGCCGGGAGACCCCGGCTTCCCCGGACGTCAACGGTGTCGTCACCGCGGTCGCGTCGGATGGCGCCGGTGGCTGGTACTTCGGTGGCACCTTCACCTCAGTCGGCGGTCCTACGCCGCGCACGAACCTGGCCCAGGTCGACTCCAGCGGCGCGGTCACGTCCTTCGCGCCGGAGCCGAACGCCCCGGTCACCGCGCTGCTGTCCCGCGCCGGCGGCGGCGTGTACGTCGGCGGCAGCTTCACCGCCATGGGCAGCAGGAGCCGCCACCGGGCTGGCCGCCTTCGACTCGACCGGCGCCGTGTCGTGGAACGGCGGCGGTCACTGGCGGCGCGGTGCGCTCGCTCGCCACCGACGGCACCCGCGTCTTCCTCGGCGGCGACTTCAACAAGGTCGGTACGCCCACGTCACCCGACAGCGTCTCGCTGCCGTGAACGGCGCCGACCGGTGCCCTCGACACGGTGTTCCTGCCCGGCATCGCGAACCTCGCGGTCAACGACATGGTCGTGCAGGGCTCGTGCGCTGCTTCTCTAGCCGGTGACTTCACCAAGGTGAACGCGATCACGCACAACCGGCTGGCCCGGGTGGACAGCACGACCGGCGCGCTGGACGCGACATTCAACCCGAGCATCAACAACTCCGTGCGCGACATCGAGCTCGACGCGGCGAACCAACACGGTGTACGTCGCCGGCCGCTTCTCCAGCGCGGGAGGCGCGACCCGAGCCAAGCTGGCCGGCATCAACCTGACGACGGGCGCCGCGACCGCGCTCTGAGTCTGACCAACATCACCGGCGACCTCGCGGCCGTGACGCTGGACGGGGCTGGTGGGCTCTACGTCGGCGGCTCCATGCAGTTCACGCCGGAGAAGGGCAACCCGCCGGCCCTCGCGCAGGTCAACGATCTCGACAAGCGTCGCAACCGAGGTCGTGCCCTACTACGAGACGCCTCGCTCGTTGGCCCGCACGCCGGTCACCGGCGCCAGCGGTCCCCTCGTGCTGGTCCGCTCCGGCGGAAACCTCTTGGTGGCAGGCGACTTCTCCGACTACGGCATCACCACCCGCCACGGGCTGGCGGCCTACGAGCTCGCCACCGGCGCCCTCGTCTCCGGGTTCGACCCCAACCCCGACGGGCAGGTCAACACCGTCAAGGCCTCGGCCGACAACCTGGCTGTCTTCGTCGGCGGCGAGTTCCTCAACATCGGCGGCCAGCCACACAACCGGCTGGTCAAGCTGGACATCGGCAGCGGAGTGCCGGACACCACGGCTTCGTCGCGGACGCGAACTCCTACGTCAAGGACATGGCAGGTCCATCCCGGACGGGACAACCCTCTACGTCGGCGGCAACTTCGACGTGTTCAACGGAGTCCCCAACCCGCGACTGGTCGCGGTCGACGCCGCACACCGGGGCATTGCAGGCCAACTTCTCGATGCCCTTGACCGAGCCGACCAACGACGACAAGCGAGGGCGGCCTGCGGGCCATGGCGCTGTCTGCCTGACTCGACTCGACTCATGGTCATCGGCAACTTCCGCAAGATCGCAGGTGTCGACCGGCCACTGGTGGCGCAGATCGACCTGACCGGGCCGCAGGCCACGGTGACCGACTGGCGCACCGACCTCTACGACCAGCCTTGCGCGCGCAGCGGCAAGGTCGGCTTCATGCGCGACGTCGACATCTCGCCTGACGGCACCAAGGTCTACATCGTGAGCGCCGGGCCACTTCTACTACCCGGCGTGCGACACGGCCAACTCCTTCCCGATGGTCAGCCCCGGCCCCGGCGTCAACATGCAGCCGCTGTGGTCGAAGAAGATCGGCGACACCATGGAGGCGGTGGCGGCCAACACCGACACGGTCTACATCAGCGGGCACTTCCGCTATCTCGAGACCGAGACGAAGACCCAGCCGCACTTCCAGATCGCCGCGCTCGACCCCAACACCGGAGAAGGGCTGAACTGGACGCCCAACGCCGGCGGCTTCCGCGGCGTCCTCGACCTCGAGCTGGAGCCAGCCGGGCTGTTCGCCAGCAGTGACGGCGACGCGTTCGGCGTGGTCAGCCACGGGCGCAACGCATTCTGGCCGACGCCCAGCCCCGGCATCGAGGTCCGGAAGACGGCGAACAAGCCGTGGGTCCTCACCCCCAGCGGGCTGGTCACCTACACGGTGCGGGTGCAGAACACGTTCGCCGACCGCGCGGTCACGCTCAACGCGCTGAGCGACACCCGGCTCGGGTCGCTCGCCGGCGCAGGCACCTGCGCGCTGCCCCAGTCCATCCCGATCGGTGGGACGTACAGCTGCCAGGTGTCGGAGACGATTGCCGGCGCTGCCTCCACTGACGTCTCGGGCACCGTCACCGCGACGGCCACTCCCGCGACAGGGCTCCGGACGTCAGCGACACCGACACGTCGACAGTGCAGATCCTCGCTTCCGCGCCGGTGTTCCGCGCCCGCGTCGTCGTCGGTCCCGGTCAGGTCGTGTTCCCCGGCGAGACCGTCCGGTTCAGCGTCACCCTGATGAACCTCGACCTCGAGCGCTCGGCGACACTGAACAGCCTGACCAGTCCGCAGTTCCCCGCCCCCGCGAACGACTTGTCCGGCGAGTGCGGGCTGCCGATGACCCTCGGGCCCAACAAGATCAAGTACTGCCACATCGACCGGCTCGTCGGTGGCCCGGTGGGTTCCAAACCAGCGTTCTCCTTCACTGGGTCGGCGACTTACACCACCGGGCACGTTGACCTCGACGGCGTCCGCGACGATCACGATGAACCCGCCGATCGGCGGCACCAAGGTGCTCGCCGTCGTGGGCAACCCGGCGGTCCTCACCGGGTCGGACCAGAAGGTCGACACCTTCCTTCGCGCCAGCAACTATGCGATCACCTACGTCGACGACAACACCGCCAGTCCTACGGACGTCACCAGCGACTACTCCCTGGTGGTCCTCGATCCCAGCGTCGTGCCGGGCAAGCTCCTGGACAGGCTGGCTGGAATCAGCACTCCCGTGCTGCTGACGCACAGCCAGATACTGAACCAGATGGGCATGACCCCAGCGGGCGCTGCGGGCACGCTGACAGGGACGACGGTCAACATCGTCAAGCCGATGCACCCGCTGTCCACTGCGAAGTCCGGGACGCAGACGATCAACACCGTGGCACAGACCATCGGATGGGGCACGCCGCCCCAGCGGCCCAGGTGATCACCCAGGTCGCCGCCAACCAGGCGAGCGAGTTTGCCTATGCGCCCGGCGCGGCCATGCCGTCCGGCGCCGGCGCCCGGCTGCCGAGTGTTCTTCGGCGCCGTCAACCCGACGAAGTACAACGCGACCGGGCAGGCACTGTTCACCCGGGCTGCCGCCTACACGGCCGCTAACTGTGGCGAGAACATGCTGTGGACCGCGGCGGGAAGCGGCGCGACGGCGTACGGCACAGGAGAGGGACGCCAGTCGGTGACCGTCGGACTCAACACGCCGTGGGGCCTGGCGATCGACAGCCCAGAACCGCATCTACGTCGCTGACGCCGGAAACAACGCGGTTCGCCGCATCGCACCGGACGGCACCGTCACGACGGTCGCCGGCACGGGCACGGCGGGCTCCACCGGTGACGGCGGCCAGGCAACGCTGGCCCGCCTCAGTGCTCCGGAGCGTCTGGCCATCGACACGGCAGGCAACCTGTTCATCGCCGACTCGGCGAACAACAAGATCCGCAAGGTCACGCCCGCGGGCATCATCTCGACGGTGGTCGGCACCGGCACGGCAGGATTCACGGGCGACGGAGGTCTGGCGACTGCGGCTCGGCTGCGGACGCCCACGGACGTCGCGGTCAAGCCGGACGGGACGATGTACATCGCCGACCGGGCCAACCACCGGATCCGCAAGGTGACGCCCGCGGGCATCATCTCGACGGTCGCCGGCAACGGACAGGCCGGCTACTCGGGCGATGACGTCCTGGCGACCGCAACCCGGCTGAACAACCCCTACAGCGTCACGTTCGACCCGGCCGGCAACCTCTACATCGCCGACTTCGACAACGAGCGCGTGCGCATGGTCAACACCGGCGGGCTGATCACCACGATCGCGGGCACCGGCGTCGCCACGGCCGACGGAGACGGTGGGGACGCGACCGAGGCAGGGCTGCACAAGCCGCAGTACGTGCAGTACACCCCTGCCGGGGACCTCATCATCAGCGAGTCGAACAACAACGACGTGCGCATCGTGCACGACGGGATCATCGACACGTTGGCCGGCAGCCGACAGTTCGGGTTTGCCGGTGACGGCAGCTTCCCGATCTTCTCCACGTGGCAGCGTCCGTCCGGGACGGTTCTGGACCAGCAGGGGAACCTGTGGATCGCCGACCGTAACAACCACCGGCTCCGGGTGATCCAGGCCAGCGGCTGACCGGCGGGCGATGGGAACGTCCGTAGGATTGGCGCGTGATCGAGGCCGATCTGACGGCTCTGCTTCGTGAGCACGCTGTGCAGCATTCGGTGCCGGGCGCGGCGATCGGGCTTCTCCGCGATGGGGTGGCCACGACCGCCTGCTTCGGCGTGGCAGACGTACGCACCGGCGAGCCGGTCACACCCGAGACGCTGCTTCAGCGTTGGATCGTTGACGAAGTCGATGGTCGCGACGGTGATCGCTCGTCTCGCGGAGGCGGGCCGGTTGTCGCTGGATGATCCGGTGGCCGCGCACGTGCCGGAGCTGCGCGCAGTCGGCTGGGCCCAACGCGCCACCGTACGAGACCTGCTCGCGAATCGCTCCGGGCTTCCGCTCCGCGACGAGCTGGAGTTCGACTTCGACGGTCGACCCGAGGAGGACGACGGCGCGCTCTCGCGGCTTGCTGCCGATGTCGCGTCAGCCGTGCCGGCGGCCACGTTCTGGTCGTACACGAACGTGGGCTGGTGCCTGCTCGGGCGCGTGATCGAGACCGTCGACGGACGCTGCTTGGGAGGACGCCATGCGGCGCCACTTCGCCGACGCGGGCATGCGCGAGACGACCTTCGCGACCGGCGCCGATCACGAGGCGGCGCGCCTCCGGGCACGAGGTCACGGCAGAAGGCCCAGTGCCGGTCGAGCCGTTGGTCGCACGCGCGTACGGACCGGCCGGCACGAGCGCCGTCTCGACGGTCACGGACCTGCTCCGGTTCGCCGCCATGCACCTCGAGGATCCGTCACTCGCCCCGCTGCGTGCCGTGCACGCGGAGGTTTCGATCTACGGCTGGCTCGATTCCTGGTGTCTCGGCTGGGCCCGGTTCGACTGGAAGGGCGGTCGGGTGTGGGGATGGGACGGCCTCATCAACGGCGAGCGGTCAGTGCTGCGGATCCTGCCCGAACAGCAGGCCGCCGTCGTCCTGATGACCAACAGCAGCACCGGGCGTGCGATGTACCGCTCGCTGTTCGCCGATCTGATGGAACCGTTGTTCGGGATCAGCGTCCCGCCGCTGCGCCTCGACGCATCGCCCGGCGCGGCCGGCGACCTCTCGCGTTTCGCCGGCGTCTACGCCTGGCCCGACCAGCGGGTCGAGGTCACGGCGACCGGGAGCAGTCTGCTCATCAACAGCGACGACGGCGAAACCGAGGCGCTCCCGCTCGACGAGCGGACCTTCCTCGTCGACGCCGATGATCCGGATACCCCGACGGTGACGTTCGGCGCGTTCGACGCAACCGGCCGGCCGGGAGTGCTCTACGACGATGCTTTGGGGACTTCCGCGTCTCGACGAGTGAGTGCAGCGAACGGCGGTTTACAGGCGGGATCAACGCGATGCACATCGACGTGAACGGGACGCGACTGTGGTTCGACGTGGACGGACCGGCACTCGTGCCGGACGGAAGCGAGATGCGGCAGCGGCCCGACGGTGGTGCTGGTTCACGGCGGTCCCGGGGTCTATGACCACTCGTACTTCAAGCCGGACTTCGCCCGGCTCGCCGAGCATGCCCAGGTCGTCTACCTCGATCTGCGCGGGCACGGTCGGTCGGACTGGGGCGACGCGGCCGCGTGGAGCTTCGAGACCTGCGCCGACGACGTCCGCGTCTTCTGCGACACGGTCGGAATAGCCAGACCGATCGTCTTCGGACACTCGATGGGCGGACCGGTCGTCCTGCTCTACGGCGCGCGCCACCCCGGACATGCGGCTGGTCTCGTCGTCCAGTCGGGATTCGCACGGTGGGACACGCCGCGGATGGTCGAGGGGTTCCGCCGCGTCGCGGGCGACGAGGTCGCGGAGATCTCGCGGCGCAGCTATTCCGGCGAGGAGGTGCCCGACGAAGAGTGGGCTCGCGTCTTTGCCGCCTTCGGTCCACACCTGCCGGACGACGAGCGAGAGGCTCACACGCCGCAGAATCTCGAGCTCAATGCGCGCGGGATGGAGCTCATGCGCCGACTCGACATCGTCGATCAGCTCAGCCAGGTCGCCTCCCCGACGCTCGTCTCGGTCGGCGAGCTCGACCCGGTCACACCGGTCGCAGCGGCCGAGGAGATCGTCGGCGCACTGCCCGAAGGCATCGCGCAGTTCGAGGTCATCGACGGAGCAGGCCACTTCACCTGGATGGACGCACCCGACCGCTTCTGGCCGATGATCATCGAGTTCATCGGCCGGGTTCCGACTGACCGCGTGCCCACTCTGTCGCCTCCGCGATGAGTGCTCTGGCCACGCCGTTGCCGCCGGCGTGGGGAGCGGTGAACAAGTCCTGCAGATAGCACACGTCTGCCGCAGTGCTGGCGTGCGTGAGGAAGTGGGTGATCCCGACCAGTTGGCCGTCGGGTCTCGCGCCGAAGGCGTGCACCCGGGTGTCGTCCTGGAAGGCGGTCCACGCTCGCTCGTACACCTCACTGGAGAGTGTGCGCTCGTAGAAGTCGTTGTAGCCGCGGAACAGGGCCTGCCAGTCGGCGCGGTCTGTCGGCCCGAGCTTGCCGATGCTGATCATGGGATGCCTCCGGGTCAGATCACGGTCCCAGTCCCGCACCCAAGCAGAAATCGATCATGCAGCAGTCGGAAGGTGTCTCCAACTACTGCATGATCGACTCTGTTATTGGTGTGAATAACTGCAGGTCAAACGCGTTTCCAATCGGCCTTGTCAGTTACTGCATGATCGACTTGGAAAGTGGGGGGTGGGCGTCAGGTGGTTGGGACCGGGACGGCGGTGTCCTCCGTGCGCGGCTTGGGCAGGTACACCTCGGGCCGGCCTTCGATGTGCAGCTGCGGCACGAAGCGGTCCATCCACGCCGGCATCCACCAGTTGCGCTTGCCGAGCAGGTGCATGACGGCCGGCACGAGCAGCATCCGCACGATCGTTGCGTCGATGAAGATGGCCGACGCCATGCCGACACCGATGACCTTGAGGACCAGGTCGGGGCTCGGGATGAAGGCAGCGAACACCGCGACCATGATGGCGGCCGCCGCCGTGATGACCCGGCCGGTGCCGGCCAGCCCCTCGACGATCGCGCGCCCGTTGTCATGGGTACGCAGCCACGCCTCGCGCATCCGGCTGACGAGGAAGACCTCGTAGTCCATCGACAGGCCGAACAGCACCGCGAACATCAGCACCGGAACGAACGCCGGCAGGGGAGTCTCGGTGTCGACGCCGACCAGCTTGCCGGCCCAGCCACCCTGCAGCACCAGCGCCACGACGCCGTACGACGCAGCGACGGACAGCAGGTTCATGGCCGCGGCCTTCAGGGCGACCGCCACGCTGCGGAACGACACGAGCAGCAGCAGCATCGACAGGATGACCACGCCGCCGATCAGCAGCGGGATGCGCCGGGCGATGTTGTCGGTGCTGTCGATCGAGGTTGCGGTCACACCACCGACGTGTACGTCGACACCGGTGCCGCTGATTGCCTTGGGGATCGTGACGTCACGCAGCTGGTGGACGAGGTCCTCGGTGCGCGGCGACTGCGGACCCGTGGTCGGCAGGACGGACAGGACGGCGGTGTCGCCGGCCGGGTTCAGCGTGGCGGGAGTGACGGCAGCCACGCCCGGAGTCGCCCGCAGCGCGTCGGACAGACCGTCGAGCGACGAGGTTCCGGCACCGGCAGGCAGCTCGGCGGCGAGCAGCAGCGGACCGTTGGCGCCGGGGCCGAACCCGTCGGAGAGCAGGTCGTAGGCGGTGCGGGTCGAGGTGCCGTCGCGGTTGTTGCCGGCATCGGGGAACCCGAACCGGACGCTCAGGAACGGCGCGGCCAGGGCCAGCAGGATCGCCACGCCCAGCAGCGCGGCGGGCACCCGGCGGCGCTCGACGAGCTTGCTCCAGCGCAGCCACAGGCCGCTCGGCTCGACGTGGCCGCCGATCGCCACGTGCGGCTCGCGACGCTTGCCGATCGGCAGCCGGAGCCGGTCGATGTGCCGACCGAGGTAGCCCAGCAGCGCGGGGAACAGCGTGATGCTGGCGGCCATCACGACGAGGACGGCCAGGATCGTGACGACGGCGGCGCCGCGCATGAACGACAGGCCCATGGCGAACAGGCCGAGCATGCTGATCACGACGGTGCTCCCGGCGACCATCACCGCGCGGCCGGCGGTGTCCAGGGTCGCGGTTGTCGCAGCCTCAGGGTCGAGGCCGACCGCACGCCACTCACGGAAGCGGGTGACCATCAGCAGCGCGTAGTCGATGCCGATGCCGATGCCCATCATCGTGGCGAGCGAGGTCGACCAGTCGGGGGCGTCGATGAAGGCGATGACCAGGCCGGTGAGCATGCTGGAGACGGCGAGGCCGGCGATCGCCATGACGATCGGGAGTCCGGCGGCCACGACGGAGCCGAAGGTCAGCAGCAGGATGATGGCGGCCGCGGTGATGCCGAGGAACTCCGAGCCGATGGGGCCCTGCTCGGCCTGCTGGATGGACTGGCCACCGACAGCCACCTGCACGCCGTTGGTAGAAGCGGCGTCGGCGAGGTCGAGCAGCTGCTGCGCGTCCTCGACGGGCATGTCCGGCGCGTTCACGACGTCGAGGCGCGAGTGCGCAACGAGGGTGTGGCCGTCGGAGGAGATGTTGCCCGGCGTCGCGTAGGGGTCGTCGACGGTGGCGACGTGCGGCACCTTGGCCATCTTGGCCAGCAGCGCCGTGACCTCGCGCCTTGACGGCGGGCGAGGTGACGGCCTGGTCGGAGTGGACGACGACGTCGACCGTGTCGCCCGACTCGGCGGGGAACTTGTTCTCGAGCAGGCTCTGGGCGGCCGCTGAGTCCGAGCCGGGCGCGGAGTAGTCGGCCTTGAACTTGCCGCCGAAGGCGGTGGAGAGCACGGCGGCCAGGACCAGCACCCCCAGCCAGGCCAGCACGGTGCGGCCACGGTTGCGGAAGGTCAGCCGGGCCAGCCGGCCGAGCGGGCCGACCTGCGGGGCCGGCTCTGGTGCTGAGACGCGTCGCTCTGCGTAGGCGGTGGGCGCGGAGGTCATGGGGTGTCCTCGAAGTGTGAAGGAGTGGCGTGACGGAGGCTCAGGTGTGTTACGAGTCATAACGAAACACGAGTTCGTAACGCTTGTCAAGCCCAATAACTTATGTAACGATGCTTAACGCAACCGTGATCTGAATCTCTGAAGGAGTCCCGATGTCCGACCGCCGAGGCCGGACAAGCCCTGGCCCCCCGCCGCGAGCGGGCCCGCGCCGCCACGATCGAGGAGATCAAGGCGACCGCGCTCGACCTGATGCGTGAGCAGCACACGACCGACGTGCGGTTCACCGACATCGCGCGGGTCATGGGCATGACGCCGCCGGCGCTCTATCGCTACTTCGCCGATCGCGACGAGCTGCTCACCGAGCTGATCACCGACGCCTACGACGAGCTCGGCCGCCAGGTCGCCGCCTCCCGCGACCAGGCGCCCGAGTCCGACATCGGTGGTCGCTGGCTCGCTGCCGCCCAGGCCTACCGGTCCTGGGCCCGCCAGCAGCCGGAGCAGTTCTCGCTGATCCTCGGCATGCCGGTGCCCGGCTATGCCGCCGAGGAGGAGGGCCCGACCACCGAGGCCGCCAGGCGCGCCATGTCCCAGCTCTCGGCGCTGTTCACCGACGCCGCCGAGAAGGGCCAGCTCGGCCGGCCGCTGATCGACCACGTCGACCCGGCGATGCTGACCTGCGCCGACGACAAGCACCCCGAGCTCAACGGAGTCCTGACCCCGGAGAGCTTCCAGGCCATGCTGCAGGCCTGGGCCTGCCTGCACGGGTTCGCCTCACTCGAGGCCTACGGCCATCTCGACTGGCTCACGCCGGAGGCCCGCGACTCGCTGTTCCTGTCCCAGGTCGAGATGATCGCCAGGATCTCCGGGCTGCCGGCGACCGACTGAGCCGCCGCCACCCGAGCGGCCCGGTCAGGCGGCAACCGCGAGCGCGAACGGCAGCACACCGGGTGCGCCCGCCTGCCGCAGCGACGCGCCCCGCAACCGTGACGGTCCAGCGGGAGTCGACCAGGTCGTCGACCAGCAGCACCGGCCCGGTGAGGCCGGCCAGCTGGTCGGCGAGGTCGGCCGGCACGCGGAACCGCTCGTAGACCGAAGCCAGCCGGAACGCGCTGTTGCCGCCCGGCTCGCCGCTGCCCTGGTCGGTGGTGAGCTCGAGCGAACCGAGGAACGGCAACCGGCCGAGAGTGGCGAGGTGGCGGGCCACCGAGTCGACGAGCAACGGACGGCGAAGGGAAGGTACGGCGACGACGGCCGCGGGTCGCTGCTCCCAGGGCCAGTCGGCAAGGACCTCGATGCAGGCCCGCAGCAGCCGCTCGTCTGCGGGTGCGTCCGCCGCACTCGCAGGCCAACAGACTGCGCAGCCGCTGACCCCAGCCCAGGTCGGTGAGCCGGGCGACCGCCCGGCCCGGCTCGACCCGGTCGTCGGCAGACAGCTTGCCCGACACCGACACCCCGAGCCGGGACATGCCGCTCGGCCACTGTGACCGGGCGTCGATCTCCACGCCGACCTTGCGCAGGGTGCGTCCGGCCGCCTGCGCCGCGCCGTCGGGCACGTCGGTCGGGTACCAGGCCCCGGCGCAGACATCGCAGCGCCCGCAGTCCTGCGCGGTCGGGTCGTCGAGGGCGTCCTGCAGGAATCGCATGCGGCACTCGTTGCCCGACTGGTAGCCGAGCATCGACTCCGCCTCGCGCGACCGCGCCGCGGCCACTCGCGCGTACCTCTCCTCGTCGTAGACCCACGGGTCGCCCGTCCCCAGCCACCCGCCGGAGACGCGGTGCACGGCACCCTCGACGTCGAGGACCTTGAGCAGCAGCTCGAGCCGGGTGCGCCGGACGTCGGCCACCGTCTCGAGTGCCGCTGTCGACATGGGTTTCGCCGAGGCCGTCAACGCCGAGATCACGGCGGCCGCGTCGGCCTCGCGCGGCATCGAGGCCGTCGCGAAGTAGTGCCAGATCTCGCGGTCCTCGGGCGCGGGCAGCAGCAACACGTCGGCGCGTTCGGTCGCGCGACCGGCACGGCCGACCTGCTGGTAGTAGGCGACGGGCGACGCAGGCGCTCCGAGGTGGACCACGAATCCGAGGTCAGGCTTGTCGAAACCCATGCCCAGCGCGCTCGTCGCGACCAGTGCCTTCACCTGGTTGTCGCGAAGGGCCAGCTCGAGCTCGAGCCGGTCGGCGGGGTCGGTGCGCCCGGTGTAGGCGCGCACGTCGTGACCGGCGTCGCGCAGCATCGTGGCGGTGTCCTCGGCTGCGGCCACCGTCAGGGCATAGATGATGCCGCTGCCCTCGAGCTCGCCCAGGTGCGTCGTGAGCCAGCCGAGCCGCGCCTCGGGAGTGGGCAACGGCAGCACGCCGAGACGCAGGCTCGCGCGGGACAGCGAGCCGCGGTAGGTGCGTACGTCGGCGCCGCCGGCCTCGAGCTGCTCTTCCACGTCGTCGACCACCCGCTGGTTGGCCGTGGCGGTCGTGGCGAGCACCGGACGACCTACCGGCATCGAGACGAGCAGGTCACGGATCCGGCGATAGTCGGGCCGGAAGTCGTGGCCCCAGTCGCTGATGCAGTGGGCCTCGTCGACGACGAGCAGCCCCGCGGCGTCGGCGAGCCGCGGCAGCTGCTCGTCGCGGAACCGCGGGTTGTTGAGGCGCTCGGGGCTGACCAGCAGCAGGTCGACCTCGCCGGCGGCCAGCGCGGCGTTGATCTGGCCCCACTCGTCGGCGTTGGCGGAGTTGATGGTCATCGCGCTCAGACCGGCGCGCTGCGCGGCCGCGACCTGGTCGCGCATCAGCGCCAGCAGCGGCGACACGATGATCGTCGGCCCGCGGCCCCGGGCACGCAGCAGCGCCGTGGCCACGAAGTAGACGGCGGACTTGCCCCACCCGGTGCGCTGGACGACCAGGACGCGCCGGCCGCCGTCGACCAGCGCCTCGATGGCCTCGAGCTGCCCGTCGCGGAACGCGGCTGAGTCGTCTCCGACCAGCCGGCGCAGCACGCTCTCGGCCTCGGCGCGCAACGAGGCGTCAACCTCGGTCGCGAGGTCGACGTGCGGGTCAGGGTCTGGCGTCGTCATCGAGGCGACGCTAGCCGCTGCCCCCGACGGAACCCCTCAGCCGGTCAGGTCGGCCCGCTTCACGGCAGCAGTACGACTGGTGACCTGCAGCCTGGCGAAGATGTTCGCACGCCGCGCGTACGACTTAGTACGGATGGTGCCTCTCACGACGGCAGCGCACGGTTGTCGATGTCACTTCCGGACAGCCTCGAAAGGCAAGCATCATGAACACTTTCCGCCGCATCACCACCACGCTTGTCGGCATCGTCACCACCTGCGTCCTGACCGCCGGCGCAGCCGCCGCCCACCCTCAGCCGGTGGCGCCCAACGGTGCCCCGATCCCCGTCACGATCCCGGTCGCCGCGCAGCAACCTTCGTCGCACGCGCAGGTGCTGCTCCGGCAGCAGGCGCAGGCACGGCACATGCAACGGCTTTTCGCGCAGCGCGAGGCCGCAGCGATGGCGGCGCGGCGGCAGGCGGAGGTGGGCCGGCACTCGCTGGCGCGGGCCGGCTCGGGTCCGCAATCGGAGCCCGGCTCGGGTCCGCAGTCGCAGAGCGGCACGCCCTCGCACGACTCCGGCAACATGCCTGACGTCGCGGTGCTCGCTGTCACGGCACTCGCCGGGCTGGCTCTCGGCGCAGCAGGCAGCACCGCCTCACGCCGCCTGCGGACACGGTCCGGGCTGGCCGCCTGACGTCCGCACCTGGACGCTGGGCATGCGCGATTCACCGGGGTGGGGACCCCGGTGAATCGCGCATGTTCCGCTTCGCAGGTGCCGTCGCTGGGCAGGAGGGGTGTCCAGAGACCGCACGGCGAGGAGGTCGGGTGGCTGTCGTCACGCTTGACCGCGCCGTCCAGCGGGTGCGATCCAGTGAGTTCGTACGTCGACTTGCCCGCCTGGGCCTGGTGGCGCGGGCGCTGTTCTACCTGTTGCTGGCCTATCTCGCGGCAGCCGTGGCCGGTGGTTGGGCCACCGACGACCGGCAGGCCAACGCCAATGGCGCCCTGACGACCGTCGCGCAGACGTCGCTGGGCCGCGTGCTGCTGATCGCCGCTGCCGTCGGCTTCTTCGGTTTCGCGCTCGCCCGGCTCTCCGGTGCCCTCGGCGACCACCGGATCGGCCGGTTCCGGCGCCTCACGACCGCCGCACAAGCAGCGTTCTACCTGGCCATGGCGGTGACGACGATGCTGTTCGTGCTCGGTCGCACCTCGACGGGATCCTCGCAGCAGGCGGCAACCACCACGGCTGCGGTGCTTCAACAGCCGTGGGGCCGCCTGACGCTTGCCGTCGTGGGCGGCACGGTGGTCATCGTGTGCAGCTGGCAGATCCGGCTTGCGCTCCAGGGCGGGTTCGCGGACAGCCTCCGACTGCGGGACATGGGTCCTCGTACCCAGCAGGCCGCTCAAGTGATCGGCCGTGTCGGCATCATCGCCCGCGCTCTCGCCGTCCTGCCGGTCGGGGCGCTGCTGGTCGTCGCGGCGCGGACCGACCAGGCGCGCCAGGCCAAGGATCTCGACCAGGTCCTCGTGGCACTGCACGAATCAACGGTGGGCAACGCCGTCGTCTGGACCGTCGCCGCCGGGTTCACCGTGTTCGCCCTCTATAGCCTGATCGAGGTGCCCTACCGTCGTACGCACGCCGGCAACTGAGGGCCGACCGAGCGAGAGGCGAACAACCTGATGACCGACGACCGGCAGGCGTTCGTCGCCGGCCTGCCCAAGGCCGAGCTGCACGTGCACCACATCGGATCGGCGTCCCCCGAGGTCGTGTCACAGCTGGCGCAGCGACATGCCGGAGTCACCCCCGTACCCATTGATCCCGTTGCGCTGGCGAGCTATTTCACCTTCACCGACTTCGCGCACTTCATCGAGGTCTACCTCTCGGTCGTCGACCTGATCCGCGACCCGCAGGACGTGTGGACGCTGACCCACCAGGTCGGCGTCGACCTCGCGGCGCAGCAGGTGCGCTATGCCGAGGTCACGATCACTCCCTACACGAGCGTCGTCCGGGGGATCGCCGCCGAGGCGTTCTGCGAAGCGCTCGAGGACGCCCGGCGGGTGGTCGAGCGCGAGCACGACATCGCGCTGCGCTGGTGCTTCGACATCCCCGGCGAGGCCGGTCTCGAGGCCGCCGACGTGACGCTCGACGTCGCGCTGCGCTGCCGCCCCGAGGGGCTGGTCAGCTTCGGTCTGGGCGGCCCCGAGATCGGGGTGCCGCGCCCGCAGTTCGCCTCGCACTTCGCGCAGGCCCGCGCCGCGGGGCTGCACTCCGTGCCGCACGCGGGGGAGTCGGCGGGGCCGCAGTCGATCTGGGACGCCCTCGACTTCCTCGGCGCGGAACGCATCGGGCACGGCATCGCCGCGGCGCAGGACCCGGCGTTGATGCAGGCGCTGGTCGACCGCGGCGTCGCCCTCGAGGTGTGCCCGACCTCCAACGTGTGCACGCGGTCGGTGCCGTCGCTGTCGGCCCATCCGCTGCCGGCGCTGGTCGCCGCCGGTGTGGTGGTGACCATCAACTCCGACGACCCGCCGATGTTCGCGACAAACCTGAACAATGAGTACGTCGTCGCGGCGTCCCTGCTCGACCTGGATGTCGCCGGCGTGGCCGATCTCGCCCGTACAGCAGCCGGCGTCTCGTTCCTGCCGGCTGCCGGAAAGGCGGCGCTGGTCGCCGAGATCGACGCGTACGAGAAGTCGTGGCCGGCCGACGGCACGGGGGTTTGACCCGATGCGGTTTGACCCGCTGAGAACTGGTTAAGAACCGGCATCGGGTTGCCGCCTGACGGGAACATTTCGGCGCTCCGAGACGCTGTACAAGCACGAAACCCCGGCTAATACCCCGAGAGGGGGCACCACCCCATGCCTGCCCGCAACTCGACACTTGACGTCGAGCGCGACCTTGATGTGACCTCGGCCACACCCGACGCAACCACAACGCGAGACGACGACGCCCTCGCCGCAACTCGCGATCTTGACGACCTCACCGTGACCCCCGATCTTGATGACACCGTTGCCACCCGCGACCTCGACGAGGTCGCTCCTGCTGCCGACCTGATGCGCGTCTACCTGAACGAGATCGGCCGGACGCCGCTGCTCACCGCAGCCGAAGAGGTCGAGCTGGCCCGGCGCATCGAGGCCGGCGTCTATGCCGCCGAGCTGCTCCGCCGCCACGACGCCGGCGAGGAGAAGATCCCCGCGCAGCGGCGTCGCGACCTGGCGATGGTCGCCCAGGACGGCTTCGCTGCGAAGGACCACATGCTGCGCGCCAACCTGCGCCTGGTGGTGTCGGTCGCGAAGAAGTTCAGCAACCGCGGTGTCCCGCTGGGTGACGTCATCCAGGAGGGCAACGTCGGACTGGTGCGCGCCGTCGAGAAGTTCGACTACACCAAGGGCTTCAAGTTCTCGACCTACGCGATGTGGTGGATCCGTCAGGCCATCGGTCGCGGACTGCCCGAGCTGGCCCGTACGATCCGGCTCCCCGTGCACGTCAACGAGGAGGTCGCCAAGGTGGCCCGCGCCCGTCGCGAGCTGCTGTCGAAGCTCAACCGCTCTCCGGAGTTCGACGAGATCGCCGAGCTGACCGGCCTCAAGCCGGAGCGGGTCGCCGAGCTCAGCCGGCTCGGCCGTGACCCGATCAGCCTCGACGCCACGGTCGGCGACGGGGACGACACGGTCTTCGGCGACCTGCTGGTGGACACCGGTGGCGTCACGACCGAGGACACGGTCGAGCACCGGGCGATGATCGTTCAGCTGCACGAGCTGGTCGGTCGCCTGCCCGAGCGCGAGGCCACCATCGTGCGGCTGCGGTTCGGCCTGCACGACGGCACACCGCACACGCTCGACGAGATCGGCCGAGAGCTCGGCCTGACTCGCGAGCGCATCCGGCAGCTCGAGAAGCTCGCGCTGTCCAAGCTGCGCCACCCGAGCGTCACCCAGGAGATGCTCGACTGGGCCAGCTAGCGCCCAGCCGCTGCCGCCAGTTGACCACGTTCAGCACCTGAACGGACGGTCCGCAGGCATGCACGCCTGCGAAGCGATCGCCAGCATGCCGAACGTGGTCGACTGCCGGCGGCTGTCAGCCGGTCGGCTCGAAGTAGTGCTGCATGCCGTAGGCACCCACCTTGTTGCCCACCCTGTTGCCGACCTCGTCGGCCGTGCGGGTGTGGATCCCGGCCCAGATGCGGGCCCCGATCGACGACGCGTTGAACTCGCCCGCCCACTCGTAGTGCTGCGATCGGACGACGGGGACGACGTCCAGCCAGGGGATGTTCAGGTCGATCCGGCTCGTGCCCGTCAGCCGGGTCAGTGCAGTGGTGACCGCACCGGTCACGGCTGTGTGCCCGCTCAGGTAGTCAGGATGCTGCGGGGTGGCGATGAGCGGAGTCCAGGTCGGGTCCGCGGTCGTCGCAGGGTTGCCGTCGGTGTCCGCCAGCTGGATCGCCGAGATCGGCCGCCATCTGGGGTAGACGAACTTCGCGTCCCACGCCGCGATGACGGCGTCAGCTGCGGAAAGGTCGGCTGCGGCGAAGTAGCGTGCGGCTCGCACGATGCCGCCCGGGTGCCGCGTCAGATGATCGCGGAACGCCCACTGCAGCTGTGCGGGGAAGTTGTTGGGAGCGTCGCCGAACAGGTGCGCGATCTCGGTCTGCTCGGCGGTCCGCGTGGTGCTCGACGCGGACCCGATCTCCTGCACCTCGTTGACGTCCGCCGCGTACTGAGCGGACGTCAGGGTCGGCGGACCTGAGGGCCGGAACTGGTCGTGCCGGCGGAGCAGGAACGGTCGCATCTCTCCCGCCCATGGCGCTGCGTACGCCGCACCGGCAACCGTGGGACGCCAGATCCCCGGCGCCGCAGGCTCGCTGAACACGACCGACGGATCCATCCAGCCGTCCCCGGTCCGCAGTTTCACGATGCGCGCGGCAGCGCGTTCGCCGAACCGGATGCCCGCCGCCTTCGACCAGCCGTCCGGGATGGCAGCGAGTGCTGCGATGTAAGCGGCCTCGACATTGGCCAGTGCCACGGGGTCAGGCACGTACGTCAGAAGCATGCGGTGCGCAGCGGCCGCTACCGCCGCGTCCACCGACGTTCCGCGGTGTGCACGCGCATCCCACTTGTACTGGTCGAAACCGCCCCTCGATGCCGACAACGGCGTTATAGACCGCAGCTTGCACGTAGGCCATCCCGACCGCGAACACCGGCGGTGAGAACTTGGAGGCCGTGTAGGCGGCGCTGGCGGTCTCGTTCCAGCCGAGGACAGATGCGGCGCTGTGCTGATGGTGCCCGCGTACGTGGGCCGAGGCCTTCGGCGCGGCGGGCGAGACGAGGGCGAGCAGCAGCACTGCGGCCAACGCTGACGCGCGCCAGCGTGGCTTGTTCATCGTGAGGGGGGATGTGGGGGACATGCGCATGACACACCTCCGGACATGGGTGAACAAGGACGCCCGCGCCGCCCCCCAGCGGCGACCGGGCCGCGGGCATGGCTTTCGTGGAACGTCTCCTCCCGCGGGCTCACGCGGCCGGTCCCAGATGAACCGGCGCTCACGCCACGTCCGAATCCATCCTCTGTACACCTGAGGTAGCCGATGGTCAATGAATCCAACCGGTTCCACGGGGGAAGTACGACGAAAGTCATATGCCCGCGACGGAGACACGCCCTTGATGCCTGCGTGCGGAATCGACCACGTTCAGCAGGTGTACGGACGGTTCGCAATGCGTGCACGCCTTGCGAACCGTCCGCCGGCATGCTGAACGTGGTCGATTCCGGGGGCGGCTGCGCCGGGGTCGGTCAGGTCTCGGCGAGGCGTTGGTTCACGCGTTCCACCTTCGCGGTGAGCTGGCCGGTGTGGCCGGAGCGGATGTCTGCCTTGAGCACCAGGCCCACCCGCGGCGAGGTCGCTGCCACGGCGTCGACGGCGCGCTTGATCACGTCCATGACCTCGTCCCATTCGCCCTCGATGTTGGTGAACATCGCATTCGTCTCGTTCGGCAGCCCCGAGGACCGCACCACCCGGATGGCTTCGGCCACGGCCGCGCTCACTCCGCCCGTGTCGTCTCCGCCGGATGGGCTGATGCTGAACGCGACGAGCATGGGTGCCTGCCTTCTCTGCTGACCGTTGAAAACTCGATCCGACGAAGTTGATCGAGGTCCCTCCCCACCCCACCACGCCGGGTGCAAGATGCGATCTGTGGGGTCCCGAAGCAGGAGCTGTCGCGGGTGCTGAGCCGCTTCGACAACTTCAGCGTCGCTTTCACGTACCTCTCGCCGATGGTCGGCATCTATTCGCTGTTCGTCTTCGGCGCCGGTGCCGGGGGACCGCGCTACATCTGGCTGATGCCCATCGTCGTGGGCGGCATGCTGTTCGTCGCCCTCGTGTTCGGCGAGCTCGGCAGCCACTATCCGGTGGCCGGCGCGCTCTACCAATACTCGAAGTACACCGTCGGTCCCGGCTACGGCTGGTGGGTCGGCTGGTTCTACGGCATCGCGTTGCTGGTGACGGTGGCCGCCGTCGACACAGGTGTTGTGCCGTACGTGGCCAGCCTGTCGAACAACTGGTTCGACACCAGCCTGGATCCGACGAACCACACGACGATCCTGCTCGTGACCCTGGCGTTGCTGGCGGTGCAGACGACGCTGAACATCATCGGCGCCAAGATGATGGGCCGCGTGGCCGGCGTCGGCACGTACGTCGAGATCCTCGGCACCTACGTCATCGCGAAGGCGTGGCAGGCGATCAGTCAGCACCTGCACGACGACCTCGAGCCCACCGGCGCGGAACGCGGCTAGCCGGCACACCCGGTAGCAGGGTGGTCGCGGGCCATTCGCCCGGCACGCAGTGGTCTGCGGTACGAGCGGCGGGAGCGCGTCGCTCGTACCACCTCACGGTCTGCCAAGATCGCGACTGTCGGTGAGAAAGTGAAGTCAGCTCCACTTTCTCACCGAAACTGCTGATCTTGGTCTCGAAGCTCTAGGCGTCGTTCACGGGTCTCCGTTTCAGCGTCGAATTGCGCGTGGGTCCTGCCGGCGTGGCTCGGGCGTGGGGTCCCAGCGGTAGCCGACCCCTCGAACGGTGACGAGGTGCTGACCGTGTACGGGGCCGAGCTTGTGGCGCAGCCGGTGCACGTGCACGTCGACGGTGCGGGGGCCACCGGAGGAGATGCCCTCCCACACCGCCTCGTGCAGCTGGGCGCGGGTGTGGACCCGCCGAGGTGTCGCGACGAGGACCGCCAGCAGGTCGAACTCCAGCCGCGTGAGGTGTCAGCGTGCGGCCCTTGACGACCACCGTCCGGCTGGCGAGATCGACCGAAACTTCGCCGTCTGCACTCAGGGTCATGCGCGCGTCCTCGTACGACTGATCGGTCACGGCAGCGGCGTCGTCGAACCTGCGGTCCGCCCGTCCGCCGCCGTCCGCTACCTCACCGACGCCATCGGGGCCGAGCGTCAGGGTGCCCAGCACGGTGGCGCCGTCGGGCACCTGGTCGGCCGGGATGAGCGCGGCCACGAGCTGCGACGAGGGATCGGTCGAGGCAAGGACAGACATATTGCCCACTATACCTCTTGACAAACTTCTCTACTCGATTTCCGGCTATGCCGACACGCCAGCCGCTTCCTGACGCCGGACGACGGAGCGCCCGAGAACCAGCCAGCCGATGAACCCGACCGCGAACGCGACGAAGACACCGACGTTGGCGTAGGCCCAGGCGCCGTCGGTCTTCGACGCCCATGCCGAACGGCTCGAGCAGGTAGCCCTGCCAGGACAGCCAGTGCTGGTCCGGCGCCGTGGTCGTCACCAGGCCCCAGCCCGAGGAACGTGCCGAGAACCACCACCAGAACGGCGGCCCAGGTGATGGCGCCGTAGCGGCCGCGCGGGTCGTACAGCTCCAGGTCTGCGTAGTCGCTGCGCCGCAGCGCCAGGTCGGCGACGAACACCCCGGCCCAGGCGGCGATCGGCACGCCGACCGTGATCAGGAAGGCCTGGAAGGGCCCGATGAAGTCGTCGGCGATGAACACGACGTAGATCGAGCCGAGCACCATGATCACGCCGTCCACGGCGGCGGCGGCATACCTCGGGATCTTGAGGCCGAGGGTCAGCAGCGCGAGTCCGGAGGAGTAGATGTCGAGCACGGCGCCACCGACGAGACCGAGCACGGCGACGATCGCGAACGGCACGAGATACCACGTGGGCAGCAGCGTCGTGAGCGCGCCGATCGGGTCGGCGCCGATCTTGTCGGACAGGGCGGGGCTCGAGGAGGCGAGGGCGATGCCGTAGACGATGAGTACGAGCGGCGCTGCTGCCCCGCCGAACGTGGTCCAGCCGAACACGCCCAGGCTCGAGGACCGCCTCGGCAGGTAGCGCGAGTAGTCGGCGGCAGTGTTGGCCCAGCCGACACCGAAGCCGGTGGTGACCAGGGCGAGCCCGCCGACGAAGGCCTGCAGCGACCCCGACTTGGCGTGTCGGAGATCTTCGACCAGTCGACCTCGTCGATGGTCAGCGCGACGAAGCCGACGGTGAGCACGGCGGTTGCGACGGTGATGAAGGTCTGCAACCGCATGATGACGTCGAAGCCGAGCACCCCGCCGCCGACGACGAGTGCAGCGGTGACGAAGAAGGCCACGATCTTGGTGAACGTGCCCCCGCCCCAGCCGAGCTCGGTGAACACGGTGGAGGTCGCCAGCGCGGAGAGGGAGACGAGCACCGTCTCCCAGCCCACCAGCAGGATCCACGACAGAGTCGTCGGCAACGCGTTGCCCTTGACGCCGAAGGCTGCGCGGCTGAGCACCATCGTCGGAGCGGACCCGCGCTTGCCCGCGAGCGCGACCACACCGCAGAGGGCGAAGGACAGGACCACGCCGATCACCCCGGCGAGCGTCGCCTGCCAGAACGACAGACCGAAGCCGACGACGAACGAGCCATAGCTGATGGCCAGCACCGAGATGTTGGCTGCGCACCACGGCCAGAACAGGTCGCTCGGCTTGCCCTTCCGCTCGTCCTCCGCGATCACGTTGATGCCGTTGAGCTCGACGGCGAGGCCGCCGACTTCCACTGGTGCCTGTGTCATCTGCCGTCCTCCGTGGGGTGTGGCGCAGTTGCTGTCGTCGCAAGGCTTTCGGTCAGCACTCCGGCGATGACGGGTCCGAGGCGCAGGGCCGTCGCGTGCGCGATCTCGAGCACCTTGATGGGGTCCAGAGCGACGCCTGAGTCCTCGACGGTCGACGCGATCGAGAGCCCGAGCAGCTCGAGCCCGGCCTCGCGGGCCGCGATCGCCTCGATGGCGACCGACATGCCGACCAGGTCGGCGCCGAAGCCGCGCAGCATGCGGGTCTCGGCCCCGCTCTGCACCGACGGGCCGGGCATCAACGCGTACACGCCTTCGACCAGCCCGGGGTCGAGCGAGCGGGCGATGCTGCGCAGCCGCGGGCTCCAGGCGTCGGTCAGGTCGACGAAGTTCGCACCTACGACGGGGGAGACCCGGGTCCAGTTGATGTGGTCGCGGATCAGCACCGCGGTGCCCGGCTCCCAGTCGGCGCGCAGGCTGCCCGTCGCATTGGTGAGTACGGCGACGCGCGACCCGGCCGCCGCGCCCACTCGCACCGGGTGCGCGACGGGAGCCGGACCGAGCCCTTCGAAGATGTGCGTGCGCCCGAAGAAGACCAGCACGGCGAGCGCCGTCGAGGTCATAGGAGCGCACGATGCCGAGGTGACCCGGAGCGACCGGGACGACGAATCCGGGAAGGTCCGCGACGGGGATCTCCGCAACGACGCTGCCGAATGCCAGGGCCGCAGCATCCCAGCCGCTGCCGATGACGACGGTCGCGTCATGACGGGCGACACCGGTGAGCTCAGCGATGACAGCCGCCGCCTGCGTCGCCCGCTCGTGGGGATCCACGCGGCACACCGTACTGACTACTGGTTCTCGGTGTTCCTCAGAACCCGCGGAAGATCACCCGGAGTCGTTCCAGCAGTGCGTCGTCACTTGCCTTGTACGGCGGCGTGTGGCGCGGGTCGAGGCGGCCGTAGACCAGTCGCAACAGGGCCTCGGCCGGCAACATCAGCTCGCCGTCGACGGCGCTCGTGTCGGTCGAGTCGCTCGACGGACGTCAGGTGCGTCGCGTCCGGGGCGAGCTGCAGCACGTAGTCGCGCTCCGGGTCCGTCGTCCTGACCCGCACCCGCAGCAGGTCTTCGTGCGGCTGGCCGGCGAACCGCAGCGTGATCGGCAACACGTCGAGCAGCCCGGGCACGCCTGCCTCGGGCAGGACGGCGTTGTCGTCGAAGGTCACCAGGACGTCCCACGAGTGCATCGCCTGTTCCGACGACCGCAGCTTCAGCGCCTCGTCGGGGTCGACCTCGAGCCCGCCAAAGTCCTGGTGGAGCACGGCAAGGGCTGCGTCGTCGGCGCCTTCCAGGGCGCTGACGAACTCCTCCTCGACCGCGATCGCCTCGACGGCCTGCTGCTCCGGCGTCCGGGAGTACCATTTCGCCCATACCTGCGCGGACTCCTCGGGGGTCGGTGCGTCCTCGTGCTCGGCGCGCAGCCTCAGCAGGGTCAGCTCGGACCCGCTGCCGAGGTGGGAGAGCACGTCTGCCACGGTCCATTCCGTGTCGTACGAGCGTTCCCGCAGCTTCTCGGGGCTGAGCTCGAGGACGAAGGCGGCCAGGTCGTCGTGCAGCGTTCGGAGGCTGGCAATGAGGGCTCGCGTCTGCTCGGTCATACCCGGACACAACCACATTCGCGGCAATTCGATGCCAGCGCCCGGCTCACAGCCGACTCACATGTTTTCGGCAACCGTCCGCACAGCCCGCGGTCGCACGTTGGACGAAGCCAACCGAGAGGGGACGACCGTGACCCGGACCATCACCCCGAGCAGGACCGACCTGGCGCTCGTCACTGTGCGCCACGAGACGGAGTTGCTCGTGTGCGTGCAAGGCAGGCTCGACGCCCACACGAAGGATCTTCTCGTCGGGTGCACCCGGTCCTGGGCCGCCGACGGCGTGCGCACCCTGGTCGTGGACCTGTCCGAGCTGAGCATGGTCGACGGGTTCGGCGTCGCAGCGCTGCTGCGTTGCCGGCGGGTCATGCGGGCCCGGGCCGGGTCGCTGCGGGTGGTCAACGTGCCGGGGGAGTCCGCGCCGACGTTCGTACGGACCGGCATGTACGAGAGTGACGGAGCCACCTGGGGCTAGTGCCGCACTTCGGAAGCGACCTTCGTACGCGACACGCCCGGCGAGTCGCGCGCGAAGGTCGCTCGTCGTGAGCCGCCGGCCTCAGCCGACCCCGGGCGTACGACGGACTCCGCGTACGACGGACTCCGCGTACGAGGATCCGCGTACGAGGGATCCGCGTACGACGGAGTCGCGTACGACGGGCTAGCGGACCTCGGCGTAGAGGTCGTCGAGACGCGCGCGGGTCTCGTCGTCGGTCGGGGTGTAGGTCACCATCCGGATGCCGACGCTCTCCGCCAGCCACAGGCTGGTCGTCTCCATGTGCAGCAGCCCGACGGAGGGCGAGAAGATCCGTTTCGACATCCGCTGGATAGGCCGGATCTCGTGGCGCTCCCAGACCTCGGCGAACTCGGGCAGCTCGAGCATCCGGGAGAGGAAGCACTTCCACGCGGGCTCGCCCAGGTGCTTGGCCATCGAGGCCCGGAACGTCGCGACCAGGAAGCCGGCGGCCAGCTCCCAGTCCACCATCCGGGCGCGGACCTCCGGGTTCGTGAACATCAGCCGCAGCACGTTGCGGTCCTCGGGCGGCAGCTCGGCCATCGGAGCCATCAGCGCCGCGTAGGTGCGGTTGAAGGCGAGCACGTCGTAGCGGCCGTTCACGACCAGAGCCGGGTAGGGCTCGAGCTGGTCGAGCAGCGGTTGGATCGAGTCGGGCAGCGCATGACAGCCGTCGACGTGGCTCGGATCGACGACCTCGGACAACCGGAACACGTGGGTGCGCTCGTGGCTGTCGAGACGCAGCGTGCGCACGATGGCGTCCAGGACCTGCGGCGACGGTGCGATGTCACGGCCCTGCTCGAGCCAGGTGTACCAGGTGACACCGACCCCGGCGAGCTGGGCGACCTCCTCGCGGCGCAGGCCCGGCGTGCGGCGGCGGCCGGACGTCACGATGCCGACGTCGTCGGGGGTGAGCCGTTCGCGGCGGTTGCGCAGGAACGCCGCGAGCTCGTCGCGCCGGGCGGTGGCCAGGCTGCGGTCGTCGGCAGGGGTCCTGTCGGTGCCGGGTGCTTGAGTGGTGAGGGTGGTCTCCAGGATCGCCATGGGCACCAGTATGCGCCGATATCAGTACGATTACCAGGTGGCGCCAATACCAGGATAAGCACACTCTGGTACTAGTCTCCGGCAGCGCCCATTGTTGCTCCTATGACAGTGACAGAGACAACAACCGCAGCGCGTCCGGCGATCCCGGCGCCTGTGCCAACCACCCCCGGTGCCGTGAACGGCATCAGCACACCGGCCTTGCTGCTCGTCCTCGTCGGCGTCTTCCTCGCGATGGCCGACTTCTTCATCGTCAACGTGGCGCTGGCCGACATCGGCACCCGCCTGCACGCCTCTGCCGCGACGCTCGAGCTCGTCGTCGCCGGCTACGGCGTGACCTACGCACTGCTGCTCGTGCTGGGCGGCCGGCTCGGCGACGCCCTGGGCCGCAAGCGCCTGTTCATCGCGGGGATGGCCGCCTTCACCGTGACCTCGCTGCTCTGCGGGCTGGCTCCGACGGCGGGGGCCCTCGTCGGCGCCCGGGCCTTGCAGGGCGCGGCCGCGGCGATGATGGTCCCGCAGGTCATGGCCACCGTTCAGGCGACGACGACCGGGCACCACCGGCTGCGCGCGATGGCCCTGTTCGGTGCCACCGGTGGTCTCGCGGCGGTGGTCGGACAGCTGCTCGGCGGTCTGCTGGTCGACGCGAACATCGCCGGCAGCGGATGGCGCCCGATCTTCCTCGTCAACGTGCCCATCGGGATTGTCGCGCTCGCGTTGGCCCCGCGGCTCCTGCCGGACAGCCGCTCGCTGCGGCCCGCGCCGGTCGACGTACTCGGAACTGTGTTGCTCGGTGCCACCGTCCTGGCGGTGCTGGCACCGCTGAGCGAAGGTCGCGCGCTGGGCTGGCCGGCCTGGTCGTGGGCCCTGCTGCTCGCGAGCCCGTTCCTCGCCGCCGCCCTGGTTCTGGTCGAGCTGAGGCACGAACGCAACGGACGGGTGCCGCTGGTGCCGCCCTCGCTGGTGCGGCTGCCGAGCATGAGCCGTGGGCTGTTGCTCGCCGTGCCGTTCTTCGCCGGCTTCGGTGGCTTCATGTTCGTGTACGCGGTGTCGGTGCAGGGTGAGCTCGGCTGGAGCCCGCTCAAGGCGGGGGCCGCCCTCACCCCGATGGCCGGGTCGTTCTTCGTCGCCTCGCTGTTGACCAGCCGGTTGCTGCGCCGCTGGGGACGCAACGTGCTGACGGCAGGTCTGGCTCTGCAGGCGACGGGCCTGTTCGTACTCATCGCCACCGTGGCGGCTGACTGGCCGGGCGAGATCCGGCCGGTGGACCTCGCCGCGGGCATGCTGATCGCAGGCTTCGGTCAGGGTCTCGTGATGAGCCCGATCTTCGGCCTGGTGCTGTCGCAGGTGCCGGTGGACCTCGCCGGTGTCGGGAGTGGCGTCATGTCGACGGCGCAGCAGGTCGCGCTCGCGACGGGAGCCACCGCGATCGGCACGCTCTTCCTCTCGCTGCAGAGCGTCGACGACCGGGGCCGGGCTGCCCTGATGGTGGTGCTGCTGATCCAGGCGGGCGTGGCGACGGTCGGCATCGGCCTGAGCCGCCTGCTCCCCCAACATGGCCGCGCCTGACCCCTCGCTCCCTCCTTCGAAGTCGATCATGCAGTAACCGACATCGGTTGGATAACTGCAGGTCAGCCGCCCGAAATCTCAAATCGATCATGCAGTAACCGACATCGGTTGGATAACTGCAGGTCAGCCGCCCGAAATCTCAAATCGATCATGCAGTAACCGACAAGCGCCCATGACGGTTACTGCATGATCGATTCGCATTCTTGAGGCGCTGACCTGCGACGATGCGGCTCGTGTAGGTAGCTGCATGATCGACTTCGAAGGTGTGGGGGGTCAGGTGACGCTGCGTTGCTCCAGCTCGCCCATGGGGGCTTCGAGGGCGCCGCGGCGCAGCGTGCGACGCCAACGCTCGGCGCTCCAGCTCGACGGAGCCGTGCTGCGGAGAAAGTGGCGCAGCACGACGAGGAACCGGCCGGGGTCGGTGTGGAACGGGAAGTGGCCGGCGCCTTCGAAGATCTCCAGCCGACTGCCTGGCATGGCGTCGTGGGCCAGCCGCGCGTGGCGCACGGGTACGACCGGGTCGCGGTCGCCCCACACGATCAGGGTCGGCATGCCGGCGGCGAGATAGCAACGGTCCATCATCGTGATCACCTGACCGCGCCAGTCCACGGCCGAGCGCAGGGTCCGGGCGAAGGCGGTGCGGGCGGTCGGGTCGGGGAACCCGTCGATGATGCGCAGCAGGTCGCGCGCGTCCCCGGTGTAGGTGCCGCCCCAGAGCTGGGCGAGGCGGGGAAGCAGACCGAGCTGTGAGCGTACGAGGGGCAGCCCGAGGGACTGCAATGCGAGCTCGGCGCCCGGCAGCGACAGAGCCCGCAGCACCGGGTTGACCTCGCGGCTCACCCCGCCACTGCTCACCAGGACAAGGCGCTCCGTACGCTCCGGAAACTGGTAGGCGAACTGCATCGCGACGCCACCACCCAGCGAGTGGCCGATCACTGTGGCGCGGTCGATGTCGAGTACGCCGAGCAGGTCGCGCATCCCGTTGGCATAGGCCGCGACCGAATAGTCGGCGCGCGGCTTGTCGGAGGCACCGTGGCCGAGCAGGTCGGGCGCGATCACGGTGTGGTCGCGAGCCAGCCGGGTGATCAGGTCGAGCCAGGTGCGTGAGCTGTCGCCGATGCCGTGCAGGAGCAGGACGGCGGGTCCGCGTCCGGCGATGCGGTAGGCCCGGCGATAGCCGTGCAGGGTGCGGAACCGCAACCGGGACCTTCGCTCGTCCGGGGAGTCGACCGAGCGGAGCGCTGTCGGGCCGAGCCGCCGCGTGCTCATGCTCGTCACCGCCCCTCGCCGGGTAGGTCGGAAATGATGCCAGGCATGTGGGTCAGCGGTGTTTCGGAACTTCGCGAGCCGTAACACGCTCGCAACGTGTGCGTGACGCCGCGCGCACCTACCAGACCTAGCCTCCTCGCATGGCCGATCTCTTCGAGGGCTATCGCCTGGGTGCGGCATGGGACGAGATGTTCTCGGCCCTCGGCACGCCGCGAGAGGCGTTCGAGCCGCTGCACGAGGCGCTGCGCCCGCTCTCCAGCGACGAGCTCCGCGCGCGAGCCGACTCGCTGGCGCTCGGCTTCCTCGAACGAGGCGTGACGTTCGACTACGAGGGCAGCGAGCAGCCTTTCCCGCTCGACATCGTTCCGCGCGTGGTCAGCGCCACGGAGTGGTCGCTCATCTCCCGCGGGGTTGCCCAGCGGGTGCGCGCGCTCGAGGCATTCCTCGCGGACATCTACGGCACCTGCGCGGTGCTCGCCGACGGCGTCATACCGCGGGGCGTGGTCATGAGCAGCAGCAACTTCCTGCGGGCGGTCGCCGGCCTCGAGCCCCAGGGCGGGGTGCGCGTGCACGTCGCCGGCATCGACCTCGTCCGAGGAGAGGACGGGGCCTTCCGGGTGCTGGAGGACAACGTGCGCGTGCCGTCGGGGGTGAGCTATGTCATGGAGAACCGAAGGGCAGTGTCCCAGGTCTTCCCGGAGGCGTTCGCGACCCACCGCATCGAGCCGGTGAGCGACTACCCGCGCCGGCTGCTGCAGGCGTTGCGGGCAGCCGCTCCCGAAGGCGTCGACGACCCGACCGTGGTCGTGCTCACCCCCGGCGCGCACAACTCGGCCTACTTCGAGCACGCACTGCTGGCCCGCACCATGGGCGTCGAGCTGGTCGAGGGACGCGACCTGGTCTGCGGTGGGAACAGAGTCAGGATGCGTACGACGGGTGGCGAGCGCAACGTCGACGTGATCTACCGTCGGGTGGACGACGAGTTCCTCGATCCTGTCCACTTCCGTGCTGACTCCGTGCTGGGCTGCCCGGGACTGCTCAACGCGGCGCGGGCCGGAAAGGTCGCCATCGCCAACGCGGTCGGCAACGGGGTGGCCGACGACAAGCTCGTCTACACCTACGTACCGGAGCTCATCCGCTATTACCTCGGCGAAGAGCCGGTCCTCGACAACGTGCGCACCTACCGCCTCGGTGATGCCGCCGACCTCGCCGAGGTGATGGACCTGCTGCACGAGCTGGTGCTCAAGCCGGTGGACGGGTCCGGGGGGAAGGGCATCGTGATCGGGCCGCGAGCGAGCCAGGACGAGCTCGACGCCCTGCGCCGGCGGATCAACGCCGACCCGCGCGGCTGGATCGCGCAGCCCGTCGTCCAGCTCTCCACGGCTCCGACGCTGATCGACGACCGGCTCCGGCCTCGTCACGTCGACCTGCGGCCCTTCGCGGTCAACGACGGCAAGGACGTCTGGGTGCTGCCCGGCGGCCTCACCCGCGTCGCCCTGCCCGAAGGCGAGCTGATCGTCAACTCCTCGCGCGGTGGTGGCTCCAAGGACACGTGGGTCCTCGGCGATGCCGACGAGGCCGCCCCGCAACGCCCCGGCGGCCGGACATCGGCCGAGGACGCGCCGGCCCCCCGTGGCCACCAGCCCGACCTCGGACCGGTGGAGGCGCGCATCGAAGAACAGCAGCAACAGCAACAACAACAGCTGCCGCAAGGAGTCCGGCCGTGCTGAGTCGCATCGCGGAGGCGTTGTTCTGGATCGGCCGCTACGTCGAGCGCGCCGACGGCACGTCGCGCATCCTCGACGTGCACCTGCAGGTGCTGCTCGAGGACTCCTGGACCGACGAGGATCGTTCCTGCCGGTCGCTGCTGTCGGTGATGGGTGCGCCGCCGCCGAAAGGACCGGTCGACCGCAACCGGCTCGTCGACCTGCTCGTCGCCGACCTTGGCAACCCGAGTTCGATCATCGGCGCACTTGCCGCGGCGCGCGAGAACGCGCGCCGCGCCCGAGAGACGATCTCCGCCGAGATGTGGGAGGCGATGAACGGCGCGTGGACCGCGTTGCCCGCAGTGCGCAGCCAGGCGGTCAGCGTGCATGCGGTTCTGGCGTGGGTGCGCCAGCGCGCCGCGATGGTGTCCGGCGTCGCCGACGCGACGATGAGTCACGACGACTGCTGGCGGTTCATCGTGCTGGGCCGCAGCCTGGAACGCGCCGACATGACTGCGCGCCTCGTCGCGACGCGAGCCATCGCTGGTGGTCCGTCGTGGACGCACCTGATGAGATCGTGTGGCGCTTACCAGGCGTTCTTGCGCACCTACCGCGGTGCCTCCGACGACGTTAACGCGGCCGAATTCCTTTTGCTGGACAGGCTTTTTCCGCGGTCGGTGTTCGCAGCGCTCGAGATGGCAGAGGAATGCCTCGAGGCGATCGAGCCGAGCGCCGCACGGGTAGGAGTCGCCGACGAGGCACGCCGGGTCATCGGCCGGGCGCGCACCGGGCTCGAATATCGCGGCGCCGCTGAGCTGCTGGTCGACCTGCCCGGCGAGATGGAACGCATCCAGCGCGCCTGCTCCGAGGCGAGCAACGCCGTGTCGCGTCGCTATTTCCCGCGCAGTGCCGCGACCGCGTGGTCCTCGGAGGTCGCGTCGTGACGACCGTCGATGCGACCCCAGTGTCCGGCCCGCAACGCCTGGCGATCGTGCACAACACCGGCTTCAGCTATCCGGCCGAGGCGGTCGCGTCGTACAACGAGGCGCGCATGACACCCCTGACCACGCCGGTGCAGACGGTGCTCGACGCGCGCATCGAGGTAGAGCCTGCCGCTGCTACCTATCGCTACTGGGACTACTGGGGCACCCTCGTCACCGCGTTCGACCTACGCGTGCCACATCGCCGGCTCACGGTGACGGCGCGGTCCGTTGTCGAGACCCTGGCGTACGTCGACGACGGTGCCGCAGTCGGTTGGGAGGAGCTGCGACATCCGCTGGCTCTCGACCGGTTCGCCGAGCTGCTCGCGCCACGGTCGCGCACCGAGCCCGGTGAGGAGGCGCTCGCCGCCGCGCGTTCGATAGCGGCCGACCTGCCCCCACGTGAGGTCGGCGCGGCGGTGGCCAGCTGGTTGTCAGAGGTCATGGAGTACGTGCCGGGTGCGACCGGTGTGCACACCCGCGCCTCGCAGGCCTGGGAGGTGCGCAAGGGCGTCTGCCAGGACTTCGCGCACATCGCGGTCGGCGTGCTGCGGGCGATCGGCGTTCCGGCCCGCTATGTGTCCGGCTATCTGCTGCCTCGCGCCGACGCGCCCGTCGGCGAGAGCGTCGCGGGGGAGAGCCACGCCTGGATCGAGTGGTGGGCCGGGTCGTGGCGGGCGTGGGACCCGACGAACGGGCGCGTGGTGGGGCCGGAGCACGTGGTCGTCGCGCGCGGTCGCGACTACGACGACGTGCCGCCGCTGAAGGGCATCTACTCCGGACCGTCCGGTGGCGAGCTGTTCGTCGGCGTCGAGTTCACCCGCCTCGCCTGACCTGCCCTTCAGACCGAAGTCGATCATGCAGTAACCGACATTGCGTGGATTGCTGCAGGTCAACGGCCCGGAAACTCAAGTCGATCATGCAGTAACCGACAGAAGCCCATGACGGTTACTGCATGATCGATTCGCATTCTTGAGGCGCTGACCTGCGACGATGCGGCTCGTGTAGGTAACTGCATGATCGACTTCTAGAGGTGGGGGGCGACCTGGTCGGCGACCAGGCGGAGGTGGTCGAGGTCGGTGAGGTCGAGCACCTGGAGATAGACGCGGGTCGCGCCGAGCTCGCGGAAGGCGCCGATCTTGTCGATGACCTCATCGACGCTGCCACCCAGACCTCGGGTCCGCAGTGCGTCAGCGTCCCCACCCGCCGCAGCCGCGCGACGTCGTACCTCTGACTCGTCGGCACCCACGGCCAGCGTCTGCGCGGCGGAGAAGACCAGCGTCGCAGGGTCTCGACCGGCGCGCTCGCACGCGGCCCGCGTCCGGTCGAACGCCGCGGCGGTGACGTCGAGCGCCCGGAACGGCACGTTGTACTCCGCGGCGAACCGCGCGGCCAGCTCGGGCGTGCGGCGCGCTCCCGTGCCGCCGATGATGACCGGCGGGTGCGGCCGCTGCACCGGCTTCGGCAGGGCCGGGCTGTCGGTCAGCGTGTAATGGGACCCGAGGTGGGAGAAGGTCGAGCCAACCGGCGTCGACCACAGGCCGGTGATGATCGCGAGCTGTTCCTCGAGCCTGTCGAACCGCTCGCCGACGGGCGGGAACGGGATGCCGTAGGACTCGTGCTCCTGCGCGTGCCAGCCGGCGCCGAGCCCGAGCTCGACGCGCCCGCCGCTCATGGCGTCGACCGTGGCCACGGTGATCGCCAGCACGCCAGGCAGGCGGAACGTCGCCGACGAGACCATCGTGCCGAGCCGGATGCGGCTGGTGTCGCGTGCCAGCCCGGCGAGCGTGGCCCATGCTTCGGTCGAGCCCGGGCCGTGGCCGCCGTCCTCGTCGGTGCGCTGGAAGTGGTCGGACCGGAAGAAGGCGTCGAACCCGAGTCGCTCCGCTTCCAGCGCGACCGCGAGCAGGTCGTCGTACGTCGCGCCCTGTTGGGGCTCGGTCATGATCCGCAGCTGCATGGGCCGACTTTACGAGGTACCAGGACCAGTCCCATTTGTCCGTATTGACCCTGGGCGGCTCCATGGTGTGTGCTGCGCGGTGGCCCTGCCCCAGAACCGGAGGTTCCATCCATGACGCAGCACTCTCTCCGCACCACCAGACTGTCGCCGCTGGCGGTGCTCGTCGCCCTGCTCGCCCTCGTCGCGCTGACGACATCTGGTGTCGCCGTCGCCAACAGCCGCCACCACGACGGCGCCGGACGCACGAGCGAACCGACCAACCTCACGGACGCGAAGGACGATGTGCGCGCGTACTACGGCGACACCGTGGACGCGACGCAGCCCGCTGGCTACACGCACCAGGCGTCGCCGACCAGCGACTACGCCAAGGCTGTGCACGGAGTCGAGCGCAGCGCGGCGAAGTACCTCTTCCGGCACCGTCACGCAGCCAACCGGGCGATCGTGCTCGACGTCGACGACACGTCGGTCCTGACCTACGAGTACGACGCGAACAACGACTTCGGCTACATCCCGTCGATCAACGCGACGTACGTCGCACACGGCTTCCCCGCCGTCTATGGCATGCCCGCACTGGTGAACTGGGCGCACAGCAAGGGGTACGCGGTGTTCTTCATCACCGGGCGTCCCGACACTCAGCACGCCGACACGGCTGCCAACCTGCAGGGGCGCGAGCTCGACGGCGAGAGCTATCCCTTCACGACCACCGGTTCACTCTCCCCGCAGGGCGACAGCCTGTTCACGAAGCCGGCCGATCCCGCCACGCGGCCGTACCTCGACTGCAACTCCGACGGTGTGCCCGCCTGCTCGACCGTCGAGTACAAGTCCGGGATGCGTGCCTACATCGAGTCGCAGGGCTACGACATCGTCGCGAACTTCGGCGACCAGTTCAGCGACCTGAACGGCGGCTCGGCAGACCGCGGCTTCAAGATCCCCAACCCGATGTACTTCCTGCCGTAAGCACCAACCGCCTTCAAGATCGCTACGGCCGTGCTCAGATTCCGCATCCATGGCGAATCTGTGCACGGCCGGAGCGATCTATGTCGATTGAGGGTCCGCTGTTGCCAAGCGTGCGCGATTCGCCGTGGTCATGACCCCTGTGAATCGCGCATGCTGCCGGCCAGACCCAAGGGGGACGGACGCCGACCGATTGGCCATGTCTGCCGCGGCTAGGGTACGCGCGCTGCTCGCGGTGGCGCGGTGTCGGTTGCTGCATGATCGATTTGGAAAGTTGGGGCGCTGACCTGCAGCGATGCCGGTGCGCGTCGGTTACTGCATGATCGACTTTGAAGGGTTGTTGTTGTGGGTGGCCGGCGCGGGCGCAGGTCAGCCCTTCAGCGCGGCTGACACGACTTCGCGCGCCTCGGCCTGGATCTGCGCGAGGTGCTCGGCGCCACGGAAGCTCTCCGCGTAGATCTTGTACACGTCCTCGGTGCCCGAGGGCCGCGCCGCGAACCATCCCGACTCGGTGGTCACCTTCAGCCCGCCCAGCGCAGCCCCATTGCCGGGCGCAGTGGTCAGCTTGTCGATGACGGCCTCACCGGCGAGCTCGGTGGCCGTCACCTGGTCGGGGGACAGGGCGGCGAGCACGGCCTTCTCCTCGCGGGTGGCCGGCGCATCGACGCGTGCGTACGAAGGATCGCCGAAGCGCTCGGTCAGCGCGCGATAGTGCTCGCTCGGCGAGGATCCCGTCACCGCGAGGATCTCCGAGGCCAGCAGGCACAGCAGCAGGCCGTCCTTGTCGGTGGTCCACACCCGGCCGTCGCGGCGCAGGAACGACGCACCCGCCGACTCCTCCCCGCCGAAGCCGATGGATCCGTCGAGCAGTCCCGGCACGAACCACTTGAAGCCCACGGGCACCTCGACGAGCCGCCGGCCGAGCGAGGCCGCGACGCGGTCGATCATGCTGGAGCTCACCAGCGTCTTGCCGACGGCGGCGCCGGCCGGCCACCCGTCCCGGCGGGAGAAGAGGTAGTCGATGGCGACGGCCAGGTAGTGGTTCGGGTTGAGCAGTCCGGCGTCGGGCGTCACGATGCCGTGCCGGTCGGCGTCGGCGTCGTTGCCCGTGGCGATCTGGAACTCCGAACGCCGCTCGATGAGCGAGGCCATCGCATCGGGCGACGAGCAGTCCATGCGGATCTTGCCGTCCCAGTCGAGGGTCATGAACCGCCATGTCGGGTCGACCAGGGGGTTGACGACGGTCAGGTCCAGCTTGTGATGGTCGGCGATCTCCCCCCAGTAGTCGACGCTCGCGCCGCCCAGCGGGTCCGCGCCGATGCGCACACCGGCGGCACGGATCGCGTCGATGTCGATGGCGGAGGGCAGGTCCTCGACGTAGGTCCCCAGGAAGTCATAGGTCGACGTGGTGCCAGCAGCCCGCGCCTGCGCCAGCGGCTGTCGCCGTACGTCGCGCAGCCCAGCCCTGAGGATGTCGTTGGCGCGTTGCTGCACCCAGCCGGTGATGTCGCTGCCCGCGGGACCGCCGTCGGGCGGGTTGTACTTGAAGCCGCCGTCGCGCGGCGGGTTGTGCGACGGGGTGACCACGACACCGTCCGCGCGGTCGCGACCGGAGCGGGTCTCGTTGTGCCGGAGCACCGCGTGCGACAGCGAGGGCGTGGGGGTGTAGCGGTCGCGGCTGTCGACGAGCACCGTCACGTCGTTGGCGGCGAAGACCTCGAGCGCGGTGGCCCACGCCGGCTCGGAGAGCGCGTGGGTGTCGCGGGCAAGGAACAGCGGGCCGGCGATGCCGGCGCCGGCGCGGTATTCGCAGATCGCCTGGCTGGTGGCGGCGATGTGGTCGTCGTTGAACGCGACGTCGAGTGACGAGCCGCGGTGCCCGCTCGTGCCGAAGGCGACCTGCTGGGCAGGGTCGTCGACATCGGGATGCTCGCTGTAATAGGCGGTCACCACGTGCGCGACATCGATGAGGTCCTGGGGGCCGGCCAGCTGTCCGGCACGAGGGTGCTTGCTCACGATGGCTCCTGCTCGACGGTTGGGCGAACGTTGTTGCGAGGTCGTGGGCCGACGCTAGCGCGGGGCCAGGCCGTAGCTCGACTTGAGGGCGACGATGCGCCGCGTCGACGCGATGGCCTGGTCACGCGGCAGCGCCCCCGAGTCGATCGCGGCGCGGATCTTGGCGACGGCCTTGATCGGGTGTGCGCTGCAGACCAGTGCCCAGTCGGCACCGGCGCGCAGCGCGCGGACGGCCGCGCGCGCCGGTTTCAGGCCGAGCGAATGGGAGGCAGCCGCCATGTTGAGGGCGTCGGTGATGATGACCACGTCGGGGCCGGCCTTGACCCGCAGGTAGTGCAGGGCGCGCGGCGACTCGCTGGCCGGCAGCCCCGGATCGGTGAGACCGCTCGACGTGAGGTGGCCCACCATCACGACCCGCGCGCCGCGCGCGAGCTCGGTGTTGAACGGCCGCATGTCGCGACGCTCGAGGGTCGCCAGGGGTGGCACCGACGCGGGACCCGTGTGGGAGTTGGTCGCCGATCCGTGACCGGGCCAGTGCTTGAGCACGGTCGCGACGTTGGAGTCGTTCATGCCGAGCCGCCAGGCCCGCGCCATCGTCGCGACCCGGTCGGGGTCGCGTGAGAAGGCCCGGTGCAGCGAGGCGATGTAGGCCCCCTTGACCTTCAGGTCGGCCACCGGAGCGAGGTCCATCTGGACACCGAGGGCGCGCATCCGCGCCCCGTACTTCTTCGCGGTCGTGCGCACGTGGTGCTTGTGCCACCCGCCCATGGTCTTGGCCGACGGCAACGGGTAGATCTTCGAGCGCAGCCGCTGCACCTCGCCGCCCTCCTCGTCGCTCATCACGAACGGTGCGAGGCTGTGCGGCGCCGCGCGGCGGGCCTTGCCGAGTCGCTTCTTGAGGTGCCGGTCGGGGTGCGAGCCGATCAGCGTGATGCCGCCGATGCCGGCCCGCGCCTGCTTTCTGGCCCGGCGCACGTCATTGACGTCCACGCAGGAGACGGTGAGCCCGGCGGCGAGCGCGGCGTTCGACCAGGTGGACGGGTCATGGACGTCGTACGGAGCCAGTCCCGCGCTCGGCACCGACTGCGGGGGCACGGTCCCGAAACGTGTGTCTGCAGCCAGACCCACCTGTGCCTGAAGGAGGGACACCTGTTGGACAGAGACCTCGGCCCGCGGCGGCTGATCCGGCCGTTGCGGGGCCTGCGGCTCCGGGCCGGCCGAGACCGTGCCCAGCAGCAGGGCCAACAGCCCGATCCCCGCCGCGTGAGCGGACGAGGACCGGGTCAGCCAAGGAAGCACAGGCAGCAGGTTATGCGGCCCGACGCCCGTAGGGGCGGGACCCGCCGCTTCCATTTCGGTTGCCACTGCCCGGCGGGCGGCGGGGTCCGCCACGTCGCGGCCCGCGGTTGCCCTCGTAGCGGCCCTCGCTGGGGGACGTGGAGCGACCGGCCGGCGCGGGTCCGACGACGATCGCCTCACCCGACTCGGCGAGCTCGCGGACGATCTCGGAGCCGGTCGCGGCCTCGATCGTCTGGATGTCGACGCCTGCCCGGCCGAACATGTTCCGGGCTTCCCGGACCTGGTCGCGGGTCAGCATCGAGACGACGACGCCTGATGCGCCGGCGCGGGCCGTGCGGCCCGAACGGTGCAGGTAGTCCTTGTGGTCGTTGGGCGGATCGACGTGCACCACCAGGTCGACATCGGTGATGTGGATGCCCCGTGCCGCGACGTCCGTGGCGACGAGCAGGCGCACCTGGCCCCGGGCGAAGGTGTCGAGCGCCTTCTGCCGTGCGGCCTGGGTGCGGTTGCCGTGGATGGCGAGGGCCTCGATGCCCAGGCGGCTGAACTGCTTCACCAGCCGGTCAGCACCGTGCTTGGTGCGCACGAACATCAGGGTCCGGGCCGGCCGTTGCGCGATCTCGGCGAGCACGTTGACCTTGTCCTCGGAGCGCACGACGAGCGCGCGGTGCTCCATGGTGTCGATCAGCGCGTCCGCCGAGGCGACTGCGCGGGCGACGGGGTCGACGAGATAGTCGCGGACGACCCGGCCGACGGCACCGTCGAGGGTCGCCGAGAACAACATCCGCTGACCGCCGCTCGGGGTCATGTCGAGCAGCTTGGTGACGTCGGGCAGGAAGCCCATGTCGGCCATGTGGTCGGCCTCGTCGAGGACCGTGATCTCGATGTCGGACAGCGTGCAGGCGCGCCGCTCGATCAGGTCGAGCAAGCGGCCCGGTGTCGCCACGATGATGTCGACGCCGCGGGCGAGAGTCTGGATCTGGCGACCCAGGGGTGCGCCACCGAAGACGGCGACGGTCTTGACTCCGACCGCGTGGCCGAGCGGCTCGAGCGCCTCACGGACCTGCACCGCGAGCTCGCGGGTCGGGACCAGGATCAGGGCGCGCGGTGCTGTCGGGCGGGACGTCTTGCCCGACAGGCGGGTGAGCATGGGCAGGCCGAAGCCGAGCGTCTTGCCCGAGCCGGTCTGCGCCCGGCCGATGACGTCGCGACCCTCGAGGGCCGCCGGCAGGGTGGCTGCCTGGATGGGCATTGCGGTGCGGATGTCGCGACGCTCGAGAGCGGTCACGAGCGCCTGCGGCAGGCCGAGCTTGCCGAACGACGTCTCCGTCACGGGCGCGCCGGCCGCTGCCTCGGCGAACCAGGCCTCGAGCTGGCGGTCGGCCTCGCGGGTCGAGGACGCGCTCGGGGCGCGGTTGCGCCCCGAGGAGTTGCGGCTCGAGCTGCTCCGGTGGGAGCTGCTATGAGCCGCACCGCCGCGGTTGCCACCGGGTGACGAGTGGCTGGACGGGCGGGAAGAGGACGTGCGGGGACGTCGGGGGTTGGACGGCATTAAAGAACGTGGCTCCTACAGACTGAGGGCCGCGCATCGTGTGCGCCGCGCAGCGCGCGGCAGGGGCCTCGGTGTCGGAGAGACTCACGTGAACGACCTCGCGGGCAACTCGCCCGCGGGAGCGGTGGCGACTGCCACCGGGTGATCTGACTCAAGGTTACCAGTCCCGCATGCCCGGTTCGACCACGCCGCGCAGTTTGCAGTGATTCTCCACATCTGCGCCAAAGGACCTCCTGACGCGTGACAGACTTCAGCCGCGTGGCGGGATCGAGCTCCGTGCCACCTCACAGCGGACAGGCGGACGGCGTGCGGGTGAGTCTTGACGACGGGCGACCGGGTCTACGGGAGCTCAGGTCCGTTGCCGCCCGAGGCGACCCACGACATCGACCGGGCTCGGGCCGAGCTCGCGATGTCCGCGGCCGCCCTGGGGTCCTTCGACTGGGACATCGTCCACGACCGGCTGGACTGCGACGACAGGCTGTGCCGCGTCCTCGGTCGCGAACCTGGCGAGCTGCAAGGCTCCGGCTCGGCGTTCTGGGACCTGGTCCTTCCCGAGGACGCGGGTGAGGTGACCAGGGCCCTGCAGTCGGCGTTCGACAACCACGGGGACTTCGTCTCCGAGCATCGCATCGTGACGCCGGACGGCAGCGTGCGACGGGTCGCTGCCCGCGGCCGCGTCTTCGGCGGAGCCGACGGCGCTCCCGTCCGGATGCTCGGTGTCGTGCGCGCGTTCGAGCGAGCCCGTGATGTGACCCGCCCGGAACAGGCGGGCCGCGTCCTGGCCTACTCCCAGGCGCTGGCCGAGGCTGACACGGTCAGCGACCTCATCGAGGTCGCCGCCACCATGGTGCTGCCGGCCTTCGACGCGACCGGGCTGCTGGTGTCGCTGGCGGACTCCGGCAAGTTGCGTCTCGTCGGCCACACGGGTTACGAACCGGAGGCCATCGCGCTTCTGGACGGGCTGCCGATCGACGCAAACTCCCCGAGCGCGGAGGTGATGCGCACCCGCATGCCGGTGTTCCTTCCGTCGCTGCCGGCGTACCTCGAGCGCTATCCGGACACAGGCGACGAGGTCGCCAGCACCGGCAAGCGGGCCTGGGCCTTCGCAGCTCTCACCGTCTCGGGCCGCGCGCTCGGCAGTCTCGCCATCAGCTTCGACCGTCCGCGCGAGGTGACTGCCGAGGAGCGCCTGCTCATCGTGTCGCTCGCCGCGCTGCTCGGGCAGATGCTGGACCGGGCGCGGCTGCGTGATGCCGAGCGAGCGCTCGCGTCAGAGCTGCAGCGCACCCTGCTGCCGCGGGCGTTGGCCCAGGCACCCGAGCTCGTGAGCACCGCCCGCTATCTGCCGGCCACTGACGGCATGGAGGTGGGCGGCGACTGGTATGACGTCATCCGGATCTCCGCCGAACGCATGGGCCTCGTGATCGGTGACGTGCAGGGCCACAACGTGCACGCGGCCAGCACGATGGGAGCGCTGCGAAACGCGTTGCGTGCGTACGCAGCTGAAGGCCACGACGCTGTCTCCGTCGTCTCCCGGAGCAACCGTCTGATGGCCGACATCGACCCTGACGCCTTCGCCACCTGCTGTTACGTCGAGATCGACCTGCGCAGGGGACGCGCCATGGTCACGCGCGCCGGGCATCCACCGCTCGTCCTGCGCTCCTCGAGCGGCAGGACGCGAGTCATCGACGTGACCGTCGGCCTCCCACTCGGTGTCGACCCGGACGAGATCTACGTCGCCGAGCCGGTGCACCTGTTCCCGGGCGACACCCTGGTGCTGTTCACCGACGGCCTCGTCGAGGACTCGCGGACAACGATGGATTCCGGACTTGCGATGGTCTCCACCGAGGTTCGCACCGGCGACGTCAGCAATATCGAGTCGTTCGCCGACCGGCTGGTGAACCGCCAGAACATGGCGGAGCACCGCCCGGACGACATCGCCGTGCTCGCCGTTCGCTACGAAGGGCTCGATGTGACCCAGCGGCCACGGCGCACGTCAACGGTGATCGACCGGGGTGACCCGCGAGCAGCGCGCAACGCGCGTGAGTTCATCTCGCGGGTGCTCGGCGAGTGGGATCTCATCGGCCAGCGCGAGGCGGTCGTGCTGCTGGTCTCCGAGGTTGTGACCAACGCGCTGAGCGACTCCGAGGGCCGGGTGGATCTCACCGTGATCCGTCAACCGGGCTTTCTGCGGGTCGAGGTCTCCGAGGACGCTGCCGCCGAACCGCGCGAGCGCAGTGACGACCACGTCCATCAGCAGAGCGCCGGCCTGTCCCTGCTCAGCGGCTTCTCCGACCGTTGGGGAACGATTCCCCGCGGGGCAGGCAAGACGGTCTGGTTCGAGCTCGACGACGTCTAGCGCTTCGACGCATCCTCGATGCACAGGGTCGCCCAGGGGAGAGCTTCCAGCCGACCGGCGCCGATGTCCCGGCCGCAGACGTCGCACCGTCCGTACGTGCCATCCGCGAGCTTCTGCTCCGCGCGGAGGACGTCGGCCAGCAGGTCCTGGAGCCGATCGTGCGCGGCCACCTGGGAGAGACGCTCGACCGCCAGGCTCGTGCCGTCGCCGACGCGCTTGCCGAAGGAGATGCCGCCCTGGTCGGCGCTCGGCGCAGCGAGGATGTCCAGCTCGGACTCGAGCTGGGCGCGCTTCGCCGCAAGCACGGCCTTGACCTGGGCGAGATCCACGTCGCCGACCACTTGATCCTCGCCCATCGACTGTTCCTATCTGCAGGCTTACGGTTGGCGGCGTGGCAGGGGAGATCAGCGCAGCCCGGTCATTCGACCCACGGGTCGTGGGTCAGCTGGAGTGCCGGACCTGGGTGACCTACTACCGCCGCGAGTGGGTTCCTTTCCTGTGGGCCGCACTGCGTGTGACACGCCACGCGTTCGGGCTGTCGTGGCCCGCGACGTTGCTCGGTGCGTGGCTAGTGTTGCGCGCGAACCAGCACTGGGCGCCGTTTCCGGACAACCGGCCCGACGCGGCCAGGCGCTGCATGCGCCGGTTCTACGCCCTTGTCGCCCGGGGCGGTCACGAGACGTTCGACGTCACCGAGGCCGCGTGGCTCGAGGTCGAGTGGTGGCGGGTGCACCGCGCGCTGCAGCACGAGGGCGACGCCTCCGTCCCCGCGCAGGACCGCCCGACGCCCGGCGACGAGCCGCTCATCACCGCACTGTGCCGCCTCTACGCCCACGTCTTCGGCGTCACCGAGGACGAGGTCAGAGGAGCCGCCGCGGAGCGGGCCTTCGCCATGCGGTTGTCCGACGCCTGGGTAGCGCAAGGTTGTTCCATGGACAGCCCGCTGCTGCCCCGCGAGCGCGCGGCGCTCGTACGCTCCTATGCCGCCTTGCTGGCTGCCGTGCACCGCCCGCCGTCGCCGGCTTGATCGACTCACTCGCCGGGAGCTGCGGTCATGGTGGCGACGAAGACGGTCCGGCCACCCTCCGCATGCTCCCTCCGCAGGACCATGTGGACCGGGACCTCGCTCCCGTCCCGGTGCAGGGCGGGGAGGTCGACGACGCGGCCGAGGATCGTGACTTCCCCCGTGAGCAAGTGCTCGCTGAACGCCGCGACGTGCTCCTCGCGCAGTCGCGGGGGGATCACCGCGACGATGCGCTCACCGAGCAGGTCGTCGTCCCAGCCGAGCAGCGCCAACAACGACGGGCTGGCGGCGATGATGCGGTTGGCGTCGTCGGCGGCGAGCTCCGCCGATGTGGAGGTCCGGACGGCTGATGCGTCCCAGATCACCGGACGGGCGGCGGGGTCGACGCCGCCGGACTGGAAACCCGACCAGGGGACCGGCGCCAGCCCCGCGAGCTGGTTGCGCACCTCGGCACAGATCCACCGCCGCAGCTTGCGCATCTCCGGCTGCATGCGAGGCGTGAGCATGTCGTCGCGCCCGTCCATCCGCAGGATGGCATCAAGGATCCGGTCGAGTCCGTCGAAGCGTCTGCCGTGCTCGCGGGCGAGCTCGAGGGTCACGTCGGCGTGTCCGCCGGCGTCGGGCGCCGGCCCGGAGTCCAGAGCCGCGGCGACGTCGGCCAGGGCGTCTGCGGCAAGAGCCTGCTCGGCCAGGCGGGCGTCCACGTCGCCGTCCAGCTCCCAGATCAGCAACAGGTATTCGCGCATCAGAGCCGCGACGTGCTGCTGCCACGCACGCGCCAGCCGGAGCGGCATGCCGCGGAACGTGACATCAAACGCTGTCGGGTCCGGCTCCGTCGCCTGACCACCGTCATGGGACCTGTCATCGGCGGGCCCGAGCTCGAACCAGACCGTCTTGCTGCCGTCGTCGTGCGTGTCGGTGCCATGGCGCGCCGCGATGAGGTCGACGAGCTCGAGCCCCCGTCCGGTCGTCGCCTGCGCGCCGTAGTCCCGGCGCGCCGGCAGCTGCGCGCTGCTGTCGTTCACGCCGACGTAGACACGGGACGCCGTCGCGGCGACCACGACCTCGATCGAGGTGCGCGCGTGCAGGATCGCGTTGGTGACCAGCTCGCTCACCAGCAGCGTTGCGGAGTCCTCGAGCTCGGGCCGCCCGGCTTCGGCAAGCGCCTCCGTCACGACTACCCGAGCCTGGCGAGCGCTCTCCGGGACCGGGTCGAGCTGGACGCGCCGCTCCACCACCCCGTCCCGCGAACGCGATGCCATCGTTCCTCCCGTCGACCGGCGCAGGGCCGGCGCTCCCCTCGACGTTGAAGATCATCGCACGCCCGGCGCGACACGAGTTCGGAGCCACGCTGGGAACGGATGGCCGGGCCTGCCACGATTGTCGGCATGGACGAGCACGACCAGCACCGGCCGCGCCGCCCCGCGCTGCTCGGAAAAGCCGCGATCGAGAGCCTGGGCGGCGCGCCGGACCCGGCCGAGCTGGCGGAGGCGGCCCACGCCACGGCCCAGACCCTGGTCGACGCGGGCCGCGCCGTGTCCGACCCGGTCACCATCGCGCGGCTGGTCCGGCTGGTCGACGATCACGGACTCGACACCATCGCGGGCCTGTGGTCGGAGCGGCCGGCGCGGTCCTTGCCCGGCGCCCTGTGGCGGCTCTACGCGCTGCGCGAGTGGGTGCGGTGCGACCCGCGCGAGGCGAGCGCCGACTTCTCCGCGGGGCAGCCCGTGGTGCCGGTGTCCAGCGTGATCGCGGGCGCCGCTGACCCGCCGACACCCGAGGCGCTGCGCGAGCTCACCGACGCGATCCTGAGCGGCGTGTTCGCGGGTGACCTGGCCGTCGCCCTCGAGCGAGCGGGTGCGTTCTGCCGCGTCGTCGCCGCCGGTCGCGCCCACCGAGCCGACGACGTCGAGCCGTACGACGACTCGCTGGCAGCGTTGCTCACACGGCGCTCGGCCAGCCTGCTGCAGACCGGTGAGGATCTCGAGGCCGCCGCCTCGCTCTGGCGCTCGCACGACCTCGTCTGAGCGGCGCGCTCACTCGGCAGGCCCTGGACGCGCCGGTTGCGCCATCCCGGTGCGACACACCGCAACGCTGGCGAATCCGGTCACCTGTTTGGCACACTCTGCAGGTGCGCCCGCGAGGGCGTGCCCCGAGCGCCGGGCAACGGTAGCCCCGGGTCCCATATGAAGCCGCCTCGAGCGGCCTAGCGCCGTGAGGCGCTTCCGTGCCCGGCGCCCGAGCATGCGGCTGGCCACTTCCGACAGGGAGAGGCCGGCCGCTTGTGCGTCCAGGGCGTCCTTTGTGGGTCCCGCTGCCTCATCAAGATCGCTCCCGTCGTGCTCAGATTCGCAGTTGATGCGGAATCTGTGCACGGAAATCGCGATCTTGGCGGAGAGAGGCGGCGGCGGTCGATCGCGGGCGGCGGGGGCCGAGCCCGATCGCGATCTCGCAGTACGTCGTCGCCACGGTGCTGCTCCTCTTTCCGGATGGTGATGCGTCGCCGTCAGGGGCCTGACGCCTTGGACGGTGAGGTGCGCGAGCACGAGCGGGTCGGCTGACGGAAGCGCAGCCGTTGCCCGGGCCGTCGGTGCGGATGCCGGCTCGGTCTGCACTAACGTGGACGGCGTCAGACTGACCGGTGTTCGAGACAGATCTAGGTGGCTTAGTGAGTTCGATTGAGCGCGTGTCCCGGCTCGTGCGGGATCCCGCGGCGGGAGCCCATGCGGTGGCCCGGCGCGGCAGGAAGCTGGCGGACAAGGTGCGCGGCCGCGTGCCCGTTCCCGACGACGGCTTTCCCGCGGACGACCCGTCGCGGTGCATGATCTGCGGCACGATGAAGACGCGGCTGCGCGAATTCACCTGGGGCCCGCGCACCTACCAGGTCCGGGTCTGCCAGGTCTGCCGCTATGTCTCCAACTTCGACAACACCGTCGACTACACGAAGTTTCAGTCGGTTGACAGTTTCTCGCTCACCACGCGGGTCGGGACCGAAGAGTCCACCGGCCGCGAGTTTCACATGGCCGAGATGGGCGCCGAGATCCTCAAGCGCACAGGTCTGCGGGTCATGGTGTTCGGTGCCGGGCGGAGCCTGGACTATCAGCACATCGCCAAGCTGCCCTCCGTGGAGTGCGTCGTCATGAGCGATGTCGTCGACTTGCGTGGCGAGGCCGACTTCATCAACATCATGAAGGGCACGTCGGAGCGCTTCGACCTGATCATCGCGTGCGAGGTCGTCGAGCACTTTCCCGATCCCATGACGGAGTTCCCGCGGCTGTTCGACCTGCTCGCCAAGGACGGGCTGCTGATCTGCTCGACCAACATCTTCGACGGCGGGAACCTGGCGAAGCAGCGCTACCTCTACCTGCGCGGCCACGTGTCCTACTACAGCCCCAAGGCCATCGCCGAGATCGCGCGCCGCAGCAAGATCCTGTTCGACTTCCGGATGCCCAGTGTCGCGCTGGGTCCAGCCGGGCTGCGGAAGCGCTATGTGCTCTTCACCCATTCCTTGGCGAACCTGCAGAACACGGCGGAGTACTTCGGGCGCAACCCCTACGCACCGTCGGAGCCGCCGGAGCCGCCGGCAGAACCCGCCCCGGCGGCGACACCCACTACGGCGGCGACACCCGCTGTGGCGTCGACACCGGTGCCGGCCGAGCCGGTCGCGGCGGACGTCAACGGGCCCGGCTGATCAGTCGGTCTGCTCGCCCTTGGGCGGCTGCTCGGCGAGGAACCGCTCCAGCTCGGCACCCAGCTCGTCGGCCGTCGGGAAGCCGGCGCCCCGGCCGGCGAGCAGGTCACCACGACCGCTGCCGCCCACGAACGCGTCGTACTGCTGCTCGAGGGCCTGCACGACCGCCGCGACCTCGGCCGACCCCGCCACCTGCTCGTCGATCTGCTGCTGCGTCTGCTCGGCGGCCGTGCGCAGCGCGGCGGTCGGGATCGACAGCCCGCTGGCGGCGGACACCTGATCGGCCAGCGCTGCGGCGGCACCGGGATATTCGGCCTGCGCGAGATAGTGCGGCACGTGCACCGCGAAACCCATTGCGTCGTGGCCCAGCTGACCGAGGCGCAGCTCCAGCAGGTTGATCATGCTGCCGGGCACCTGGATGCGGCCGACCCAGGGCACGCGTCCCTCGGTGAGCTCGGGCCGGGTGCCGTGGGCCGTGACCGCGGTCGGGCGGGTGTGCGGGATGCCCATCGGGATGCCGTGCACCCCGATCGTGAGCCGGACGTCGAGACGCTCGACGAGGTGGTGCACGGCGACGATGAACCGCTCCCACGACACGTCGGGCTCGGCGCCCTCGAGCAGCAGGAAGGTCGCGCCCTCGGAGTCGGTCACGGCGTGCAGCTCGAGCGACGGCTCGTCGTAGGACTCCCAGTGGTCGGCGTCGAAGATCATCAGCGGCCGGCGCGAGCGATAGTCGAGGAGCTGGTCGACGTCGAAGGTCGCGACCAGCTGGTGGTCGAGGGTCTCCAGCAGGTGATCACGCAGCAGCTGTCCGGCCGAGCCGGCGTCGATGAATCCGGTCAGGGCGTGCACGAGCACGGGCCGGTCCAGCTGGGGCAGGCCAGGCTCGAGCACGTAGAGCTCGTCCGGGTCGAGCACGATGACGCACCTCCTCGTTCGCTGCGACCTACAGCCTGACAGGAGCCTGGCATTGTTCCAGCGTCCGCTCACGACGCAATCGCGGTGCGAGTGGTGAACGGACCCATTGTCGCGGAGCCGCCGCGCCGTGGTTCGCGGGGGATCGAGCTTTCAAGACATGCTGTGCGCCATGGACACCGCACACGGGTCGGTCGTGGTCGAGGGCGTGACGCCTCAGGAGGTCTGGAACCTGGTCTCCGACGTGACCCGCACCGGCGAGTGGAGCCCGGAGAACACCGGCGGGCGGTGGCGCAACGGTGCCACCGGGCCGGCGGTCGGGGCGCGGTTCCAGGGCAGCAACCGCAACGGCATCTTCTACTGGCGTACGAGCGCGGTGGTGACCGCGGCGGACGCGGGACGTCGCTTCGCGTTCGACGTGTCGGCCGTCGGTATCCCGATCGCCTGCTGGGACTGGACGATGTCGCCGGCGCCGGGCGGCACCGAGGTGGCCCTGGACTGGACGGATCGGCGCACCGGACCGCTCGGGACGGCGATGCGCCGTGGTGGGCTCCTCGCCGTCGGGGCCACGATCGACAAGACCGCACGTACAGGCCAATATCGAGGCGTCCCTCTCCCGCCTTCGCGAGCTTCTCACCGCCGGCTGACCGGCGCGGTCAGTGCGCTCCGGCGAGAGCGGGCTGGTCGAAGGTGGCCGGGCGGTGCAGCACGGTGGCCCGGTTCAGCGGCCAGATGATGACGAACGCCCGGCCGACGACGTCGCTGACAGGTACGAAGCCTTGTCCAGGACCTTGCTGATGGGCCCGGCTGTCCGCAGATGCCGCACGATGGTCGCCCATCACCCACAGCTTTCCGGCGGGAACCGTCACGGTGAAGTTGCTCCCGCTGGGGCTGTCGCCGGGGAACACGTAGGGCTCGCTGAGCCGGTGGCCGTTGACGTAGACAGCGCCGTTGCGGCCCTCGACCGTGTCGCCGCCGATGGCGATGACGCGCTTGATCAGGTCGCTCTCGGTGCTCGACGGCGCCACGCCGATGAACTCGAGGGCGTTGTGCAGGTGACCGGCCAGGCCAGGGGAGGGGGTCTGGCCGTGGAGCCAGCCCGCCGAGTCGCGGAAAACCACGATGTCGCCGCGGTGGATGCCGCCGGTGTGGCTGACCAGCTTGTCCACCAGCACCCGGTCCCCGAGACATCCCGTGCAGCCGTGCAACGTCGGCTCCATGGACCCGGACGGGATGAAGAAGGCCTGAAAGAGGAAGGTCTTGATCAGCATCGAGATCACGAGCGCGGTGATCACGATGACCGGCAGCTCCCGCAGGAACGACCGCCGCCGTTTGTTCGACGTCCCGTCGGTTGCGGACGGCCGGCCCGACCGTGGCCCGCCGGGGTCGCCCGCGTCTCCTGCTATGTCGGCCGCCATCGCTTCACCTGGTTCCTCGGTCGGCGCCGGGCTAGCGGATGGAAGAGCCCCTCGAACTCATGCTTCGAGGGGCCCTGAGCACATTTCTAACTGAGTGTTCCCTCAAAACGGGGCAGCGACACGCGAGAAGGGCGGGCCGGATGCAGTGACCGCGCATCCGACCCGCCCCGCGCCGAGGCGCCCCGGGTGCCCTGACGGGGTCCTCAGGTCTGGGTCGCGTCGTTGCCGAGCGTGACCGTCGTCTGGTGGGTCTTGCCGCCGTGTACGTAGGTGAGCTGAACCTTCTGGCCGGGCCGGTGCGACCGGATGGCCGCGATCAGCGAGTCCGCGCCGTCGATGCGCCGGTCGCCGACCTTGGTCACGATGTCGCCGGTCTGCAGGCCGGCGGCCTGGGCGGCACCACCTGCGTTGACGGCGGCCAGGTAGGCACCCTGGGTCCCGGCGCTGTCGCTGCCGGTGGCGTCACGGACGCCGACCCCGAGCTGGGCGTGCGTGGCGTGACCCGAGGCGATGAGCTGCTTGGCGATCCATCGGGCCTGGTCGATCGGGATGGCGAAACCGACGCCGATCGATCCGGACTGCCCGCTGCCGGAGCCGAGGCTGGCGATGGCGCTGTTGATGCCGACCACCTGGCCGGCCAGGTTGACCAGCGGCCCACCGGAGTTGCCGGGGTTGATGGCCGCGTCGGTCTGCACCGCGTCGATGACGGTGTCCGTCGCGTTGGCCGCGCTGGCGTCGCCGGTGCGGACCGGGCGGTTGAGCGCGCTCACGATGCCGCTGGTCACGGTGCCCTGCAGGCCGAGGGGCGAGCCGATCGCGACGACCGCTTCGCCGGCGCGCAGGTTGGCCGAGCTGCCCAGGCTGGCGACCCGCAGGCCGGAGACGCCCTTCGCGCGGATGACCGCGAGGTCGGTGACCGGGTCGCGGCCGACGATCGTGGCCGACGTGCTCGACCCGTCGTTGAGGGTCACCGACAGCGTGCCGCCGTCTGCGGCCCCGGCGACGACGTGGTTGTTGGTGAGGATCAGTCCGTCGGCGCTCAGGATCACTCCGGTGCCTTCACCGCCGCTCCCGTCCGGCGCGCGCTCCTCGATCGAGACCACGCTCGGCAGCAGCCGGGACGCGACCTGCTCGACGGCGTCGGGGCTGGTCTTCACGCTCGTCACCGGCGCGCTCAGCGCCGTCGAGCCGGTCGAGGTGCTGTCGTCGAGCTGGTGGGTGATCACGGCGCTGCCGCCACCGCCGATGAGACCCGCGGCAAGGGCGACCGCAACGAGTGTGGTGACCCCCCGCCGCCGCCGCGACTGGTCGGGGTAAGCGGGCGGCGACGACGGGGGGGGCTTGGGTACGTCGACCTCTGGCGATGAGAGGCCCGGCGCGTTGAAGTGCGGCTGGCTGAGGTCGGGGCGCTCGACCTGGGTCCCGTTGATGTCGGTGCGGTACGGGGGGATGGTGCTGGTGTCCTCGGTCATGAACCAAGGTTCTGCGTCAGGCCTGAGAAGACCCTGAGAGCGGACCAAGAGGCTCCGAAGAAGAAGACGGCAGCCGCACGGTCAGCACAGTTCCGCCGCCGAACGCCGGGTCCGCGGCGGAGGCTTCCACGGTGCCGCCATGTCGTTCCACCGCCTGTCGCACGATCGCCAGGCCGAGACCGGAGCCGGGCAGACCGCGGGCCTCCGCCGAGCGGTAGAAGCGGTCGAACACGTGCGGCAGGTCGGCCGGGTCGATGCCGGCGCCCTGGTCGCGGACCTGCAGCACACCTTGGCTGTCCGCACGGCCGTGTCTGACGCTCCCGTTCGCGACGCTGCCATTCACGCCACCTCCGGACAGGGGCTCGCGGAACAGCCGCGTTCGGACGATGCCCGGGCGAGGGCTCCACTTGGCGGCGTTGTCGAGCAGGTTGGTGACCGCGCGCTCCAGGGCTGCCGCATCGCCGAGCAGCACGAACGGGTCGCACTCGGTGTCGAACTGCACCTCCGGCGCCCGCCGGGCGACCCGTTCGACCGCCCGCACGACGATCTCGGCCAGGTCGACCGGTTCACGGACCGGGGTCGGCGGGTCCTCCCGGGCCAGCTCGACGAGGTCGCCCACCAGGTCGCTGAGCTCGGCCACCTGCGCGCGTACGTCGCCGAGGACCTCACTGCGGTCACCGGGGGAGAGGCCGCCCTGCCGCTCGTCCTGGGCGAGCAGGTCGAGGTTGGTCCGCAGGCTGGTCAGGGGCGTTCGCAGCTCATGGCCGGCGTCGGCGACGAGCGCCCGCTGCCCGTCACGGGAGGCGGCCAGGGCTGCGAGCATGGCGTTGAACGCCGACGTGAGCCTGGCGATCTCGTCGCTGCCGTGCACCTCGATCGGGTCCAGGCGTTGAGTGGCGGCGACGTTCTCGGCGGCGACGGTGAGCCGCTCCACCGGACGCAGCCCCGCCCGGGCGATGGCTGCGCCGGCCCATCCTGCGACGACGACCCCTATCCCGCCGACGAGCAGCAGCACGAGGCCGAGTCGTTTCAGGGCCTGGTCGACCTCGGTGGTCGACTGGGCGAACACCAGGGCGAAACCGGGTCCGGCCGGGACGGCAACGACCCGGAACTCCTGTCCGTCCTCGCTGCCCGTGAAGATCGCGACCTGCAGCTCCCCGCGCGCGACGGCCAGCTCCGCGGCGGCTCCCGGTGGCGGCTTGCCGCCGGGAGCCACGATGCCTCGCCCGTCGGCCGGCAGGATGCCGATGCGCACATCGACGGCCCCCAGTGCGTCGGGCGGGATCGCCGCCAGCCGCTCGGGATCGCTCAGCGGACTGCTCACCGCGGCCTTGGCCCGCTTGAGCAGCGCGTCGTCACGCGCGTGCTGCAGCTGCTCGCGCACCGTCAGGTAGGCGGCGACCGAGGTCAGCGCGACCGCGAGACCGACGCCGACGGCGACGAGCAGCCCGACCCGGGTGCGCAGGCTGAAGCCGCGCAGCCACGCCCGCCCGCGTCCGCGTACCCCGACAAAAGCGCTCACGGTGGCGTCTCCCGCAGCGCGTAGCCGACCCCGCGCACCGTGTGGATCAGCCGTGGCTCACCGTGCGCCTCGGTCTTGCGTCGGATGTATCCGATGTAGACCTCGAGGGAGTTGGCCGTGGTCGGGAAGTCGTAGCCCCAGACCTGTTCGAGGATGCGGTCACGCCCGAGCACCTGGCGCGGATGGCACATGAGCAGCTCGAGCAGGGCGAACTCGGTCCGCGTGAGGCGGATCGGGCGCTCGCCGCGCGTCACCTCGCGGGTGCCGGGGTCCAGACGCAGGTCGGCGAAGGTGAGCGACTCGTCCGGCGGTCCGCCCGCCTCGCCCTGCCGGGTGCGGCGCAGCAGGGCGCGCAGCCGGGCGAGCAGCTCCTCGAGGTCGAACGGCTTGACCAGGTAGTCGTCGGCGCCCGCGTCCAGGCCGGCCACCCGGTCGGCGATCGAGTCGCGGGCGGTGAGAACCAGGATGGGTACGTCGTCGCCGTCGGCACGCAGTCGCCGGCACGTCTCGAGGCCGCCCACGCGCGGCATCATCACGTCGAGCACGAGCGCGTCCGGCCGCTCCGCGCGTAGCCGGTCGAGCGCCTCGCCCCCGTCAGAGGCGACATCGACCTCGTAGCCGTTGAAGGTCAGCGAGCGGCGCAGCGACTCTCGTACCGCCCGGTCGTCATCGACCACGAGGATGCGCACGCCACCATCCTGCCCCGTACGCCTGAACCGATCCTGAGAAACCACCCGCCGCCCCCGCCGGGGAATCGACCACGTTCGGCATGCGGGCGGACGGTTCACAGGGCATGCACGCCTTGCGGACCGTCCGTAACCCTGCTGAACGTGGTCGATTGCGGAGCCGGGCCGAGGTTACAAATCGGACACAAAGGTTTGGGGAGGCTAAAACGGTGGAAACTTGGGCCATGTGAAAGCGCTTACACAGCGGTCCTCGCGGTCCGAGGCCGACCCGTTCAGGTCGCCGCGGCTGAGGTCTCCATCGCGACGGTGTCGCGTGCTCGGCGCCGGTTCGGCCGCCACGCGGGCGAGGTCGGCGGCCGTGCTGCACGGCCCGGCTGGTGGAGCTCGCGAGGGTCAGCACGCCGCGCAACGGCATCGTGTTCTCGTCCGGCCCGTCTTCGCCGAGGGGCTGGCGGGTCGAGGAGGTCGCTGGCTAGGTCGGTGCTGATCTGGTGCTGGGCCTGGCCGGCGATCTCGACGCCCTGGGTCGCTCGCACGGTCGACGACGGCGTCGCTCGACGGGCAGGGCAAGGATCGCTCGTGGGCAGATCGCCGACCACGGCTACCGCGACCTCGCCTTCCTCGGGGACGCGAGCACCTCGCCGGACACCGCACAGCGCTGGGACGGGTTCCAGCAGGGGCTTCGCGACCACGACATCACCGAGGCTGCCGCGGCTGCTGCCGTGCGCGTTCCACGAGGACGGCGGTCGACGGGCCGCGCATGACGTGCTGCGCGGGCCGAACCATCCCCGCGTGCTGGTCTGCGCAACGACGAGATCGCGCTCGGCGCCATCACGGCCGCCGAGGAGCTCGGGCTGGACGTGCCCGGCGACGTCGCCATCACGGGTTGGGACGACGTGATGGCAGCGCGGCACGCACGACCCGGCCTGACCACAGTTCGTCAGCCCATGCGCCAGCTCGGCGCCCGGGCTGCACGCCGCTTGCACGAGCGGCTCACCGGGGACACCAGCGACCCACGTCACGAAGTGCTGCCCACCCAGCTCGTCCTCCGGGCGAGCTGCGGGAGCCACAACAAGGACGATCAGTGATGAGATGGTGCCGCCGACGTGGCTGCCCCAGCACTGGACGCTGGACCGCTACCGGCTGCTCTATGACCAGCTCGACCTCCTGCAGGTCTTCTTCAACAGCACACTCGTGGCCGTCACCATCACGGCGGGAAACCTCGCGTTCTGCTCGATGCTCGGCTATGCCTTCGCCAAGCTGAACTTCCCTGGCAAGCGGGTGATGTTCGGCCTCGTGCTGGCGACCCTGATGGTGCCTGGCGTCGTGACGCTCGTCCCGCTGTTCGTGCTGGTGAGCAACCTGGGCATGGCCAACTCCTACGCCGGGCTGATCTTCCCCTTCGTGGCTGGCCCGTTCGGCGTCTTCCTGATGCGCCAGTTCATGATGGGGCTGCCGAACGAGCTCATCGATGCAGCCCGCGTCGACGGGGCAGGAGAGTTCCGCATCTTCGCGAGCATCATCATGCCGCTCTGCAAGCCCGCTCTCGCCACACTCGGCATCCTCACGTTCCTCACGTCCTGGAACAACTTCCTGTGGCCACTGGTGGTGGCGCAGTCCGAGGACAAGTACACGCTGCCAGTGGCGCTCGCCATATACGCCATCGGCGAGAACAAGAGCAACTACGGGCTGCTCATGGCGGGATCGGTCGCGATCATCGTCCCGGTCCTGATCGTGTTCGTCGCACTGCAACGTCACTTCGTACGAGGCATCGCGCTGACCGGCATCAAGTAGGTCACGTGCGGCAACAACCGAATAGCAAACCTGGAGGAATCCTCGTGAGACGCACCACTCGCACTGCAGTCGGAGCGGTAGGAGCCATAGCAGCCGTCGTGTCAAGCATCGTGATGCCCGCCAACACCGTGTCGGCGCAGGCATCGAACCCGAGCAACACGATGCGCAAGTACGCCGCGGACACCTGGCGGTCAATGGACGCCATGGTCGACCCGGGCACCGGTCTGGTGTCCGACAACATCAAGGGCGACCTCGACGGGACGACCCGCAGCGGATACACCTCGCCGACCAACATCGGCGCCTACCTGTGGAGCACCGTCGCCGCCCGCGACATGGGCCTGATCAGCAACAAGACCGCCTACACCAAGCTGCATCGCACGCTCGACGCGATCGGCACGCTCGAACGGCATGCCGACAGCGGCATGTTCTACAACTGGTACAGCCCGGCCGACGGCTCGAAGCTCACCGTCTGGCCGGAAGCCAACCCGGACGGCACTTTCAACCCGGTCTACCCGTTCGTCTCCAGCGTCGACAACGGGTGGATGGCCGCCGCTCTGATGGTCACCCGCACCGCCGAGCCGCGACTCGCCAATCAGGCAAACGCCCTGCTCAAGCCGATGGACTTCGGTTTCTACTACGACGAGACCGCTGCCAACTCCGGCGGCGCAGGCCTCATCCGCGGCGGGTTCTGGGTCGTGGCACCGCCTGGCTGCTCGGCGCAGGGCAACCTGCGCGGTCGCGGTCCCGACGTGTTCTACACCTGCCACTACTACGGCAACTTCGTGTCCGAGCCGCGCATCGCGTCCTACATCGGCATCGCGCTCGGTCAGATCCCGGCCAAGCACTACTTCGGCCCGGCACGCACCTTCCCCGCAACCTGTGACTGGAACTGGCAGGAGCAGAAGCCGGTCGGTGACGTCAAGAACTACCTCGGCGTCGACGTGTTCGAAGGCGCCTACCAGTACCGGGGTCTGCAGCTCGTGCCCACGTGGGGCGGCGACATGTTCGAAGAGCTGATGCCCGACCTGTTCGTGCCCGAGGCCACGTGGGGCAAGAAGTCGTTCGGCCGCAACCACCCGCTTTTGGTCGAGGCGCAGATCCGGCACGGCATGGATGACGCGAAGTACGGCTACTGGGGGTTCTCGCCGGCCAGCGACCCCGCCGGTGGCTACCGCGAGTACGGCGTCGACGCCATCGGCCTCCAGACCGAGGGCTACACGTCCGACGAGCAGCGCACCCAGGTCGACCTCGGTTGGGACGACCCCAACTGTCCGCGACCGGCTCAGCCTGCGCCGACGTACGGCCAAGGCGTTGTGACACCTCATGCGTCGTTCCTCGCCCTGCCTTACGCACAGGACGCCGCACTGTCCAACCTCGCGAAGCTGCGCGGCAACTTCGACGCCTACGGGCCGGGTGGCTTCTACGACTCGGTGAACGTGACCAGTGGTCAGGTGGCCAAGCGCTACCTCAGCCTCGACCAGGGCATGATCATGGGTGCCCTCGGCAACGTCCTCACCCACGGTGACCTGCACGCGTACTTCACGAAGGGTGAGATGACCCAGGTGCTCAAGCCGATCATGGGTCTCGAGGAGTTCAACGCCAAGAAGCTGCCCTAGCAGCGTTTGTGCACCGCATGCGTCGCACGCTGCCGGCCTCGGTAGCGTGCGGGCATGCGGGCAGTGGTCTTTGACGAGTACGGCGGCGCGGCCGCCGTCCGGCACGTACCCGACCCTGTCCCTGCCGACCACGGCGTGGTCGTCGAGGTCGAGGCCACCGGCCTGTGTCGCAGCGACTGGCACGGCTGGGTCGGGCACGACGAGTCGATTGCATTGCCCCACGTGCCCGGGCACGAGCTGGCCGGCCGGGTCGTCGAGGTCGGCGCCGGCGTCGAGCGGTGGAGCATCGGCGACCGGGTGACCGTGCCGTTCGTCTGCGCCTGCGGCACCTGCCCGCAGTGCGTGACGGGCAACCAGCAGGTCTGCGACCGGCAGACCCAACCCGGCTTCTCCGGCTGGGGCTCGTTCGCCGAGCTGGTCGCGCTCGAGCACGCAGACGTCAACCTCGTCGCGCTGCCGGACTCGCTCGACGCGGTCGCCGCCGCCAGCCTCGGCTGCCGGTTCGCGACGGCCTACCGCGCCGTTCTCGACCAGGGTCGCGCGGCCGCCGGCGAGTGGGTCGCCGTGCACGGCTGCGGGGGCGTGGGGCTCTCGGCCGTGCAGGTCGCGGTCGCCACGGGGGCCCGGGTGGTTGCCGTCGACGTGAATCCGGCAGCCCTCGAGCTGGCCGGTCAGCTCGGGGCAGAGGTGCTCATCGACGTCGGTGACGTCGGCAACGTCGGATCGGCTGTCCGGCGTGCCACGGGGGGAGGGGCGCACGTGTCGCTGGACGCGCTCGGCAGCGCCGAGACGATGGGCGCCTCGGTGCGCAGCCTGCGCAAGCGTGGCCGCCACGTGCAGGTCGGTCTGCTGCCGCCTTCGCTGGGCGAGCCGCCCGTGCCGATGTCGCGGGTCATCTTCCACGAGCTGGAGATCCTCGGCAGCCACGGCATGGCGGCCCACCGCTACCCGGAGATGCTTGCCCTGGTCGAGTCCGGCCGGCTGCGTCCCGACCTGCTGGTGACCCGCCACGTGGGGCTCGAGGACGCGGGACCGGCGCTGATGGCCATGGACACCGTCGGTCGTGCCCCTGGTGTAACTGTCGTCCTGCCACAAAGATCTGGGTAGAGAGCAGATTGTCCGTGTGATCGTCCTACTGAGGGGAAGTCAACCGGCATGGCCGATTTCGAGCTCAAGCACCCCGGCGGTCAGTTGCCGCTCTCCGTCACCCCTTCTACCGTCGGGCCGGGTGGTGTCGAGATCGACGCCCTGCTCAAGGAGACGGGTTACACCACGCTCGACCAGGGGTACGTGAACACCGCGTCGTGCACGTCGACGATCACCTATATCGATGGTGATGCGGGCATCTTGCGCTATCGGGGCTATCCGATCGACCAGCTCGCGGAGCAGGTCACGTTCCTCGAGGTCTCCTACCTGCTGATCTACGGCGAGCTGCCGACCGCGGCGCAGCTCGAGACGTTCTCCAACGACATCCGCAACCACACACTGCTGCACGAGGAGATGAAGCGCTTCTTCGAGGGCTTCCCACGCGACGCGCACCCGATGGCCGTCCTGTCCTCGGCGGTCAGCGCGCTGTCGACCTTCTACCAGGACAGCCTGGACCCGTTCGACCGCGCACATGTCGACCTCTCGACCGTGCGGTTGATGGCCAAGATCCCGACCATCGCGTCCTATGCCTTCAAGAAGGCAGTCGGTCAGCCGATGCTCTACCCCGACAACTCGCTCGGCTACGTCGAGAACTTCCTGAGGATGACCTTCGGTGTGCCAGCGACGCCGTACGAGGTGGATCCGGTCATGGTGCGCGTGCTCGACATGCTGTTCGTGCTGCACGCCGACCACGAGCAGAACTGCTCGACCTCCACCGTCCGGCTGGTCGGCTCGAGCAACGCCAACCTGTTCGCGTCGGTGTCTGCCGGCGTCAATGCCTTGTTCGGTCCGCTGCACGGCGGCGCCAACCAGTCGGTGCTCGAGATGCTGAAGCGCATCCACGAGGACGACGACGACGTCGACGGCTTCGTCAACCGCGTGAAGAACAAGGAGCCGGGCGTCAAGCTCATGGGCTTCGGGCACCGGGTCTACAAGAACTTCGACCCGCGGGCCACGATCGTGAAGAAGGCCACCCGCGAGGTGCTCGAGGGCCTCGGCAAGCCTGACCCGTTGCTCGACATCGCGATGAAGCTCGAGGAGGTCGCCCTGGCCGACGACTACTTCGTCTCGCGCAAGCTCTATCCGAACGTCGACTTCTACACCGGCGTGATCTACAAGGCGATGGGCTTCCCCACGCGCATGTTCACGGTGCTGTTCGCGATGGGCCGGCTGCCCGGCTGGATCGCCCAGTGGCGGGAGATGATCGAGGACCCCGCGACCAAGATCGGCCGCCCCCGCCAGGTCTACGTCGGCGAGCCGGAACGCGCGGTGGTGCCCATCGAGGCCCGCAGCTGAGGCGCGGACTGGACCCGCGCTGAGCCACGGGACCGGCTCGCCGCTGAGCCACGGACACCACCGCTGGGCGACCGTGGCTGGCGCTGCCGGGGGCCCGCGCTCGCTGCGAGCCGTCACCTGCGACGCCGTTCGGGTGCCACGGGTCAGCAGCTCACCGGCGCGGCGACTGACCGATCCCGGCCGGCCACTAACCGACAAATCGGTCGTTCTCCACCATTGGGCTAGGTCGAACGAGCCTTCGGCTGGGCCTTACGGACATGTTTCGTCACGCTGAGCAACTGCAAGATCACAAGTGGTGCCGCAGGCTTCATCCGCGCGACTTTTCGGCCGATGGACTCACCAACGAGGGGGAAAGGACGGTATGGCCGGTCCGGCGTTGAACAAGAGCGCCGTCAGCTGGGCCTTCGACGGCGCGGTGATGGCTGCGGGTCTGTCGGTCGGCCTGCTGGCGTTGGTCGGCATGCTCGCCCATCAGAGCCTCGACCTGCACTTCCTCGTCGCCCTGATCGCGGGCGGACCCGTGATCGCCGTCATGAGCCGCTTCCCGCTGGTGCTCAACCGGCCGACCGGCGGCATCGAGGTCGGCTTCGACTCTGCCGTCCTGGTCTTCCTCGCCTGTTACGAGGATCCGGCCAGCGCCCTGGTGATCTGGTGCTTCGGCCAGACCCTCTCCCAGGTCACCCGCACGAAGCGGCCCGACATCCGCATCTTCAACGTCGGTCTCGGCTATCTCTCCGGCTTCGTCGCCGTCGCGGTCATGCTCTCGATCAGCCCGCTCCAGGATCCCGACGTGAAGCAGCTGCTCGCGGTCGGCGTCGGCTGTGCGGCCTATTTCACCGTCGACTTCCTCGCTTCGGCCATCTCCCTGGCCCTCGAGGACCGGACCCCCATCTCCAGCGAGCTGCGACAGGGCAACGTCTTGATGGCCCTCGGTGTCTTCGTCGCCATCGACAGCCTCGGTTACCTCGCCGCGCTCGTGGTGCGCGAACTGCCCCCGTACGCGAGCGCGCTGCTCGCCGTACCCGTCGTGACGATCCTGGTTGCCACCCGCGCGCTCACCCGCGGCACCGAGCACCGGCGCCGCCTCGGCGCCCTGTTCGAAGCCGCTCGCGTGGCGCAGAGCGCAAAGACCCCGGAAGCCCTCATCGAGATGCTGCGCATCCATGGCAAGGCCGCGGTGCTCAACAGAGGGGTCGTGATCGGCTCGGCCCCGCCGGGCAGCAAGGAGATCGGTTCCCTGGTGCGCACCGGCGGTGAGCCGCTGTGGCTGGTGTCGCCGGCGGTCCGCCGCGCACGCGCCTCCATCGAGGCCGACAAGGCGGCGCTCGACACGCTCGCGACGGTCGCCGAGGAGGCGTTCTCCCGGCTCCAGATGGTCGAGGTGATGGGCCGGCTGGCGCGACACGACTCCTTGACCGGCCTGCCCAACCGGGTGCTCTTCCTCGATCGCGTCGAACAGGCCGTCGCGCGCTCGCGACGTCAGGGCACGCAGATCGCAGTCCTGTTCCTCGACCTCGACGGCTTCAAGAGCATCAACGACCGCTTCGGCCACGCGGAGGGTGACGAGCTGCTCAAGACGGTCGCCGAGCGGCTCGTCGGCTGCATGCGCGCCGTCGACTCGGTGGCGCGTCTCGGTGGAGACGAGTTCGCTGTTCTTGTTGAGGGCGTTGAGGATCTGGTCGAGATCGAGCTGCTCTGCGGTCGCATGCTCAGCGCGTTGCGCCTGGACACCACGATCGCCGGACACGGCGTGGTCGTCGGTGGCAGCATCGGCGTGGCGCTGTCCCTGGGCGACGACGACGGACCCGGACTGCTGCGCAACGCGGACATGGCCATGTACCGGGCCAAGGCGCTGGGCAAGGACCGGTCCTTCATCTACGAGCCCTCCCTGCGCGAGGCCAACATCAAGCGCCTCGAGCTCATCGAGGCACTGCGGGCGGGGGTGGCCTCCGAGCTGGTCGTGCACTATCAGCCCGTCGTCGACCTCGATCGCGGTCGAGTCGATGGGTACGAGGCGTTGGTGCGCTGGGACCGCGGCGGCACCCTCGTACCTCCGGATGCCTTCATCTCGGCCGCCGAGGGGAGCGGGCTGATCATCGAGCTCGGCGCCAAGGTGCTCGCCCAGCTCGTTGCGGACGCGCCGCATCTCGCGCGGGCCGCGGGGCGATCGCTCAACCTCGGCTGCAACATGTCAGCCCTGCAGCTGCGGGATCCGGACTTCGCCGGCCTGGTCAGCGATGCCGTGGTCCGGCTGGCCGAGTTCGACTGCCGGCTCGTGCTGGAGATGACCGAGAGCATCGCTGTCGCCGACGACTACGACAACGCCGAGGCGCTGCGCACTCTCAAGCGGGCCGGCGCCTCGCTCGCGATCGACGACTTCGGCGTCGGGTTCTCGTCCATCGGCTATCTCCAGCAGCTGCCGGTCGACATCATCAAGATCGACCGGAGCTTCACGAACGACGTCGACAAGAGCGAGCGTGCCGCTGCGCTGGTGGAGGCCATCCTGGTGATGGGCGCGGCGCTCGATCTGAACGTCGTCGCCGAGGGCATCGAGCGGGCGAGCCAGGTCCAGCGGCTGCGCGAGCTCGGCTGCAAGATCGGTCAGGGATATCTCTACGGCCGCCCGGTGTCGTTGCTCGACACGCTGCGTCTCCTGCCGCGGGGCGTGCCGATCGAGGTCGACGTGCTCCCGTCCGCGGCGTCCGGCTAGGCGCGACGCGCCGCGCTGGGTTGCCAGGTGCCCAGCGCATAACCTACGGTGACGTAACCGTAAGTTAGACCCTTGATCCCCTGGCACCCCGTAGGAGGCCGCTTTGTCGATCGGCGTCGCGAACCTGTCCCAGACCGATCTGCTCCGCGAGCTCGAGCCGGTGGTCGAGGAGAACCTCGAACGGCACATCAAGGTCGCCAAGGAGTGGTTCCCCCACGAGTACGTGCCGTGGAGCGAGGGCCGCGACTTCGACGGCGTGCTGGACGGCGAGGCGTGGGACGTCGAGCAGTCCCAGATGTCCGACGTCGCGCGCACGGCCATGATCGTCAACCTGCTGACCGAGGACAACCTGCCCAGCTATCACCACGAGATCGCGACCGTCTTCGGCCGCGACGGTGCGTGGGGGACATGGGTCCACCGGTGGACCGCCGAGGAGGGCCGGCACGGCATCGCGATCCGCGACTACCTGCTGGCGACCCGTGCCGTCGACCCGATCGAGCTCGAGCGGGCCCGGATGACCCACATGGGCACCGGGTTCGAGTCGGCCAACCACGACGACCTGGTGCGCTCACTGGCCTACGTGTCGTTCCAGGAGCTCGCCACCCGCATCTCGCACCGCAACACCGGCAAGATCACGGCTGACCCGCGCTGCGACCAGCTGCTCGTCCCGCATCGCCCTGGACGAGAACCTGCACATGGTCTTCTATCGCAACCTGCTGGCGGGTTCGCTGAAGCTGGCGCCGAGCCAGACGATGCGGTCCATCGCCGAGGTCGTCAAGACCTTCGAGATGCCGGGCAACACGATCGAGAACTTCACCCGCAAGTCGGTGCAGATCGCGCTGGCCGGCGTCTACGACCTGCGCATCCACCGCGACGAGGTGCTCGCTCCGGTGCTGCGCTACTGGGGCGTGTGGGACATCGAGGGCCTCGATGACGACGGCGAGAAGGCACGCCAGGAGCTCGCCGACATGCTGGACGGTCTCGACACCGCGGCGTCACGGTTCGAGGAGAAGCGCGACACGCACAAGGCCAAGATCCTGGCCCGCGGCCAGACCTTCGAATCCGTCAGCTGAGCCCGCACTCCACGCAACAACCGCTCGTACCGCTCAAGATCGTTGTTTTGGTGCTCAGATTCGCAGTGCACTCGCATTCTGAGCACGGAAATCGCGATCTTGGTGCGTGCGGGTGCCGAACGAGCAGTCAGACGCGGGCGAATTACCCGTTCGCCGCGGTCGTGCCGTAGCGGCCGGCTACTTGGCGTCGGACCAGCGGCGAACCACGGACACGTCGGCGACCAGGCGCACGCCGCTGCCGGTCGCCCACCGCGCGGCCGTCTGCTCGAGAGCGTGCAGCAGCAGCTCGTGCACGGCCGGCGCGTGCTGCTCGGCGACGTGCACCAGCAGCTCGTCGTGCAGGCACAGCACGATCTCCGCGGCCCGGCCGTCCGCGTCGGTGAACGCGCCCAGCCCGGCGCGGACCGTGACGGCCCACATCTTGAACAGCTCGGCGGCCGCCCCCTGCACGACCGCGTTGCGCGCGAACCGGCCGCGGGATGCCGCCGCCTGGGGGTCGAGCGGCTCGGGGATCGACCACATCGGGATCCGCCGGCCGCCGTAGGTCGTGACGTGCTCGCCGCGCTTGCCCCGCTCGTCGGCGGTCCGCAGGTAGGCCATGGCAACGGGGTAGGCCCGGTCCAGTCCGCGCAACGCCTCGCCGGCCGCGCCGGAGGTCTGGCCGTACATGGCCGCGAGGACGGCGACCTTGGCGATCGGCCGTTCGCAGCCCAGCCGGGCCGCGACGGGGGAGTAGAGGTCGGGGTCGACCGTCGCCCTGGCCAGCGCGTCGTCGCCCGAGACAGCCGCGAGTACGCGCGGCTCGATCTGACCCAGGTCGGCGCGTACGAAGACGTGGCCCGGCTCGGCGACCACAGCGGGCCGCAGTTCGGCCGGCATGTTGTGCAGCCCTGCCTGCGCGGTCATCCGCCCGCCGGCACCGTCACAGGCGCGCCACGCGCCGCGCAGCCGCCCGTCCTGCCCGACGTGCCGGTCGAGCCAGGAATAGCCGTACGTCGTGGTGATGCGCTCCGACTTGCGCCAGGCCAGCAGTGCGTCGATCGCGGGGTGGGCGCCGCGGAACGGCTCGAGTCGCCACGACCTCGTGTCCGGCACGTCGAAGCCGATCCGCGCGAGCATCGCCCGGACCTGCGCGGGGTTGCGGAGATCGACCTCGGAGCCGTCCGGCACGAGATCGCGCACCGCGTCGTCGCGTCGCCGTCGGGCCACGGACGCGGCCGCGTCGTCGGCCGGCCGCGGCCCCGCATGTCCGGAGATGAGCTCGACGGCGACCTCGCGGTCGAGCGGCAGGCCGCCGGCCGTGAGCTCGACGGCGAGCAGCTCGGCGGCCGACTCCGACCAGGCGACGAGCTCGGCCAGAGCCGGTGTCGACGGTGGGTGGCGGGGGTCCGGCTCGGCCGCCAGAGCGGCCCGCTGCTCGTCGTGCAGCGCCAGCGCCAGCGCGGCCCAGCGACCCGCTGCCGCGGGGGACGGGAGCGCGGCGTCGGCCCAGTCGGGTCGGAGGTAGCCGTCGGGGCGCACCGGCTCGGCGGGGTCGCCCTCGTCGGCGGAGGCGGCACTGAGCAGGTCGAGCTGACCGCTGCGCGGTGCGGCGTCCGGGTCGAGGCGGTGAGCCTGAGCCCATACCTCACTGGGCAGGTCGGCATAGCCGCCGTGCAGGAGGCGGTGGACCGCAGCGACGTCCCAGCAAGCCGTGACGGCGACACCGGCGGCGACGAGGGCGGGTGCGCTCTCCTGAGCCGACCACCACACCCAGCGCGGGGCAAGCGAGGAGCCCACACGTCGTACGACGTCGACGGTTGACGCGGTCACGCCCCACTGGCGTCCGTCGATCGCCAGGCCGGTGCCGCCCAGCGCACGCTGCCACCGCGATGGGCGTGCCCGCGCGGGCGCCGGCCTCGAGCGCCGCGGCGAGTGCCGCATCGGGGCCGGCAAGAATTTCGGGCACGTGGGCATCCTCGAGGGTGAGCTGGTGTTGGCAACGCGGGGGGCGGGAATGCTGGACAGCGGACCTGAAAGCGACCGACAACGAATGAGGAGCAAGCAGTGCAGACCCGCACGATAGGCACGACCACTGTCAGCGCGATCGGGCTGGGCGGCATGCCGCTCTCGATCGAGGGCCGTCCGGACGACCGAGGGCGTGCCCTGGCGACCATTCACGCCGCGCTGGACGCGGGCATCACCCTGATCGACACGGCCGATGCCTACCACGTGCATGCCGACGAGGTGGGCCACAACGAGTCGCTGATCGCCGAGGGCCTGGCCACGTACGGCGGGGACACCTCCGACGTCCTCGTGGCCACCAAGGGCGGGCACCTGCGACCCGGTGACGGTTCCTGGACGGTCGACGGGTCACCCCAGCATCTGCGCGAGGCCTGCGACGCCTCGCTCAAGCGACTCGGCGTGGAGGCCATCGGGCTCTACCAGTTCCACCGGCCCGACCCGACGGTCGACTATGCCGACTCGGTGGGCGTGCTTGCGGAGCTGTTGGACGCCGGCAAGATCCGGATGGCCGGCATCTCCAACGCATCGGTCGACCAGATCCGGCTGGCGCAGGAGATCCTCGGTGGGCGGCTCGTCTCCGTGCAGAACGAGTTCTCGCCGGGCTTCCGGTCCAGCGAGGGCGAGCTGCGGCTCTGCGACGAGCTGGGCCTCGCCTTCCTGCCGTGGAGCCCGTTCGGTGGCAGCTCAGCCGCCGGCGCGCTCGGCGCTCGGCACGCGGCGTTCGGTGACGTGGCGCGGGCAGCGGGGCGTCTCGCCTCAGCAGGTGACGCTCGCCTGGATGCTGGCCCTGTCGCCGGTCGTCATCCCGATCCCGGGCTCGTCCCGGCCCGAGACGATCCGCGACTCGGCAGCGGCCGTGGACCTCGAACTGACCGCTGCGGAGGTCCAGGCACTGTCGGCCTCCTGAGTGGCCTGCGGCGCCGGAGTGGCTGGGCCGCCGGAGGTGCCTAGGGTCCGATGGCTGAGCGGACGCCCGATTTTCATGATCACGAAGGATCTCAGCGCGAAACGGTCTGGGATCCTTCGTGATCATGACCAAATCGCTCGGTCTCGGATCACGATCGCACCAAGGGTGGACGTCACCCGCGTGCCGCGACGCCAGGCCATGCCCGATTTCGCTAGCCTCGACGAGATCCGTGATCGACCAGACCGACCGTGATGGGAAGCAGCGCATGTCCGAGAAGCCCGAGGACATCGACCCCGGTGTGGTCGAACACGTCATCGCGATCCGCGACCGGTTCGGGATACGCGGGCTGCGCGATGCCGACGCCTTGATCCGCGAGGAGATCAAGCTGGCCGAGCTGGCCATGAAGGGTCTCCCGGTCGACTAGACGTCAGGCAGTCGCCTCGTACTGCTGGCGATCGCCTCGTACCGCGAACGGTCGCCGCGTGCCGCGAACGGTCGCCTCGTGCCGCTGGACGATCGCCTCGTACTGCTGACGATCGCCTGCGTGCCGCGAACGGCGGTTCGCCCAGCGGCCTATTCCTCGGGCCGGCGGAGTCGCTTGATGTCTCCGCGGCGCTTCTTCTCCGCGATGCGCCGCTCGTTCGACCCCTTCGACGGCCGCGTCGGTCGGCGCTTGCGCGCGGGTGGAGCGATCGCGTCGGCGACCAGGGCGCTCAGCCTGGCCTCGGCGGCCGAACGGTTGCGCAGCTGCGACCGGTGCTCGGAGGCGGCCACGGTCAGCACACCGTCGACGAGCCGACCCGACAGGCGCTGCACAGCGCGCTCCCGCAGAGTCGGCGACAGGACGGGTGAGGCAGCGAGGTCCCACGACAGCTCGACCCGTGAGTCTGTCGTGTTGACGGACTGCCCACCCGGCCCGCTCGACCGGGAGAACCGCCAGCGCAACTCACCTTCCGGGATCACCACGGAAGGTCGCACATGCAGGTCGCCGGGCACGCCGCCAGCATCCCTTACGGCGGGCACGGGCATTGGCCGACGTTGTCACGATCGTCTCGTACGAGGCTTCCGCGGTCCCTGATCACGCTGCCGTTTTGGCACGATCGGATGTGACTTCGGCCACACTCCGGCCCGATGCCCCTCCAATCCTGGTGAGCGTGCGCGCCGCCCAGGACGGCGAGTCGCGCGACGCCGTACGTCGGCTGGTTGGTCTCGCCGTTAGTTGCAGAATCGTTACATTGGCCCGTACCCTTTCCCGAGCCGTGCACCGCGCGGCCTTCCCGGACTTCCGCCGAATCCTGCCCGTCGTCCAGGGGACCCGCGTGAAATTTCGCACTGGGCAGGAGTGGGGGAACCACTACGGGCGTCCGTGCTCCGGCGCGACGTCCTTGGGGTGAAGCCGCGTGAGCGGCCAGGCATCTCTCTCGCCTGAATCCGACAGCTCACCTCGCAGGCGGCGAGAGGGACACTTCCATGGCGCAACGCGCCCAGGCGGGTCGCGGCCGGCATCGTAAGCCCCGTAACACCGCCCGTACCGTCGGTCTGGCCACTGCTCCGCTCGCGGCGGTCATCCCCTTCGCACTGTCCTCACCCGCCCAGGCGGCGACCACGAACACGTGGGAGCGGCTCGCGAGCTGCGAGAGCGGCGGCAACTGGCACATCAACACCGGCAACGGCTACTACGGCGGGGTGCAGTTCTCGGACGGCACCTGGGACGGCAACGGCGGCGAACGCTTCGCCCGGCGCGCCGACCTCGCCACCAAGGCCGAGCAGATCGTGATCGCCGAGAAGGTGCTGGACGCCCGCGGCTGGTCCCCGTGGCCGGCCTGCAGCGCCCGGCTCGGACTCGACAAGTCTGACGCCCGCGGCGAGCCCAGCAAGCACCCGGACGGCAAGACCGCGGCGGAGCGCCGCGTCGACTTCCAATCGTGAGGACAACCAGTCCGCGTCACGTGGCAAGCACCGCAAGGCGCACCACCGTACGCACGCCGTCTATGTCGTGCGCAGCGGTGACACCCTGTCGGGGATCGCGAGCAAGAAGCACGTCTCCGGCGGCTGGATGCACCTCTACCGCATGAACCGTTCGACGATCGGCAGCAACCCCGGCCTGATCCGCGTCGGGCAGCACCTTCGCCTTCGCTGATCGAGCACGGCTGATCGAGCACCGCTGAGCGAGCACGATCGAGCACGGTTGATCGAGCACCGCTGAAATCCACAGGCCCCGCCCCTCCACAGATCCGGGTTGCGGGGCCTGTGGCATGTCCACGGCGGCCCAGAGTCGTATGCATGACAGATGCGCGCAGCACCCAGCCGAGCGGCGACGACCCCGCGGACGACGCAGGTCCCGGTGCCCACTCCACGACGACGACGGTGCGGATCAGCGGCCCCGGCGACCTGCTGGACGCCCTCCCGCGGATGATCGGGTTCGTCCCGACGAACAGCGCCGTGCTGGTGGCCCTGCGCCCACCCCGTGATCGGGTGACGCTCACGATGCGGGTGGACCTGCCGGTGCGCCGCCAGGAAGCATCCACCGCACGGCTGCTTGCGGGACACGCGCAACGGGCCGGTGCCACGTCGGCCGTGCTGGTGATCTACGACGACCGGCCGCCCCGCGAGGGCAGACGATGGCCCGGTGCGTCGCTCACCCGCGAGATGCGCACAGCGCTGCAGCAACAACGGGAAGCTGGCACTGGCGGACGCGGTGCTCGTCAGCAACGGCCGGTGGCGCTCGCTGTTGTGCAAGGACCAGTCGTGCTGCCCCGCGTCGGGGCAGCCGTTGCGCGACCCGTCGCGCCCTTCGGCGTTCACAGCGGCGCTGGTGGCTCGAGGTGCGACGGCGCTGCCGAGCCGCGCCGCGCTGGCGGCCAGCGTCGCGGGACCGTCGGGTCCGGCCGCGGCCGCCCTCGCCCGCCTGCAGGCGGTGGCCGCCGAGGAGCTCGTCGCCCGCATGGAGGCGGGTGAGACCGTGGACGAGGTACGCGCGGAGACGGTCGCCTTCTTCCGTGCGGCGCTGGTCGCCTGGACGTCAGCGGCGTGGGAGCCACTGCCCGACGAGTTCGCCGCCCGGCTCCTCGCCGGCCTCGTCGACATCGGCGCGCGCGACGTCGTGCTCGGTTGGGCCGGCGAGCGGGACACCGACGACCTGTTTTCGCTGCTGCTCGTGCTGGCCGCCCGCGCCGTCGAACCGCTCGACGCTCCCGTTCTCACGGCGCTGGCCTGGGTCGCCTATGCGCGCGGGGACGGCGGGCTGGCCAACATCGCAGTGGAGCGCGCCTTGTCGAGCGACCCCGACTACACGATGGCTCGGTTAGTGGCCTCCGGGCTGGTGGCCGGGCTCCACCCACGGCATGTGCGCGAGGTGAGCAGGGAGGTGGGTCGCAACGGTTGACCGGCCTAGGGAATGCGAAAGCCCGAGAGCCCTTCCGGTGGCTCGAAGGTCACGTCTGCGGTCTCGACGTGGGCGAGGCGGGGTCCCTGGCGCATCCAGCGTACGAGCTCGTCCACATCGGACCGAGGTCCTTCGAAGACGGCTTCGACGCTGCCGTCCGGTCGGTTGCTCACCCAACCGGCCAGCCCGTGGTTGAGCGCCTCCCGGCGGCAGGTGCCGCGGAAGAAGACGCCCTGGACGACACCGGTGACCACGACCCGCGCCCGCACGAGTGGGGCTGCCATCACGGTGCCTGCCCGGGGGCCAGCGCTTCGAGGACCTCGTGCGCCCGGCGCATCGAGACGTCGGGGTCGGCATCGGGGGAACCGATCTCTCGGTCGAAGTTCAGGTCGACGAACACCTCGGTGACGCCCTGCTCCGCGATCACCGCGAGATCGGCTCGTACCTCGTCGAGGGAACCGGTCAGCGGCCGACGCTGCTCGGCTCCCGCGGGGCGGACGCGCACCACCCCGCGGCAGACGAAGCGGAGCGCGTCCGCGTCGCGCCCGGCCGCAGTGGCGGCCTCGCGGACGATCGCGATCTGCGAGCCGATGTTGGACAGGTCCGCCCCGCTGCTGCTGATCCAGCCCTGCGACAGCCGGCCCGCCCGGCGCAGCGCGGCCGGCGCGGCGCCACCCAGCAGCACCGGCGGGTGCGGCTGCTGCACCGGGCGAGGGTGGACACGTGCGTGGCGGACGAGATGGAACTCGCTCTCGTAGTCGACCGGGTCATCGGTCCAGATCGCCTTGAGGCAGGCGAGGAAGTCGTCGGCACGCTCTCCGCGGCGCTCGAACGGCGCGCCCGCCGCGTCGTACTCCACCTGGGACCAACCGAGCCCGAGCCCGAGGTCGAGGCGCCCGCCCGACACATGGTCGAGGGAGGTGGCCAGCTTGGCGAGCAGGATCGGTGAGTACCACGGCATGTTGAGCACGGCGATGCCGAGGCGTACGCGCGAGGTGTGGGCGGCAAGGAACGACAGGGTCACGAGCGGGTCGTGGACGCTGCGATAGACCGGCTGCCAGCGCGGGTTGGCGGCCTCCGCCTCGTCCGCCGGGAACAGCAGCCGCTGGAACGTCCAGAGGGACGCGTAGTCCAGCTGCTCTGCTCGCGTGGCCAGCTCGACCATCCGGTCGGGTGTGGCCCACGAGCCGGCGGTGGGCACGGCGAACCCCAGCTGCATCTGCGGCCTCCTCGGCGGTGATCGCCCAACGCTAGTGGCCGCCGCGACGTCGGTCCGAGCGAGCCTCAGTAGTCCGTGAAGCAGGGCCCGGCGCCGAGCAGCGCGAGCCCTCTGCGGTCTCCGCCGCGGTAGGAGGGCAGCGGGTAGGCGTTGCTCTGGAACATGACCTGGTAGGGATCGGTGACGTGACCCAGGCCGACGAGGTGGCCGAGCTCGTGCAGGAGGACCGCGCGTGTCTTGTTGTCCCCGCCGGTGCGCAGCTGCAGGTCCAGCTCGGGGCCGTTGAAGACAGCCTGGCCGCTCACGAAGCGTTCGTCGTCCTGGCCGACGAAGCCGAACGGCGTGGGCCCCGCCCTGCCGAGCACGCCGTCGGCCAGCGGCGGCCACACGCCGCCGGGCTCGACCATGCGATGAGCACCGGCGCCCATCGGTCGCCGTAGCGATCGGGCTGGAAGCTCGCCCTGTTGGTGCTCGGTGCCTCGTCGACCGGGCCGTCGTCGACGAAGGAGAGCCCGGTCGCGGCAGATATCTGCCGGAAGGCCCAGTGCACCAGCGCGTCGCCACCCTCGGGCGCGCCGTCGGGTCGGATGACGTAGTGGACGGCGCGGCACGGATCCCAGGTCACCGGGCTGCCGTCGCGGTGCGTCACCAGGAACGCATAGCCGCCGGTGCCCGCGGGAGCGAGCACCGGCGCGCCGAGCGGGCGAGTGCTCAGGTGCTCGGGCGCCGACGGCACGTCGACGCCGCGGCGCAGGCCGGGCGGGTCGGTGGACACGAACGAGCAACCCGAGGCAGACGCCAGGCACGAGGACGCCGAGGGCGGCGAGTGCCACAGTCGCCGTACGCCGCCGCCGGCGCGCCATCTGCCCGATGTTCCTCACGTTGGCCCATCGGCACCTGGCGAGCCGTTCAGGAGCGAGACCGCACCCCAAACCCCCAAGTCGATCATGCAGCAACCGACAGTCTGCGCATCGCCGCAGGATCATGCGCAGCCTGGTGAGCGTCAACCGAGAACTCTGACGCATCCCCGCGGATCTCTGCGAGGGGAGCGGATGGCGCAGCGGGTGTCGTCGGGCGGGTGTAGGACGGAGGCGCTGATCACCTCACGTCGTCGAACAGACAGGAGAGCCCGTGCGCTGGCAGGACCTCTGCGACCGGCAGCCGCCACTCGCCGCTCTGGCCACGCAACGGCTGATCGAGCCCGGCGTCGTACTCGTCGTGACGCTGCGACGCGACGGCACCCCGCGGCTGAGCCCGGTCGAGCCGTGGCTGATGGACGGTGAGCTGTGGCTCTCGATGATGTGGGGCTCGCGCAAGGCGGCCGATCTCGCGCGGGACGAGCGCGTCCTGGTGCACAGCATCGTGACGGCCCGCGACGGCGCCGAGGGCGAGGTCAAGCTGCGGGGCACCGTCCAGGCTGTCGACGAGCGCGAGACCCAGCGGCGCTATGCCGAGCAGGTCAGCGCCGCCCTTGGCTGGTCGCCTGAGCCCGGACGGTTCCACCTGTTCCGGCTGGTGATCGAGGAGGTGACAGTCATCCGCTACGACGAGGCGAGCGGTGACCAGCACGTCGTGCTCTGGCCGAAGGGTGAGGAGTTCGTACGGCGCGGCACGTCGGCCACCAGCGTCGGTGAGCGCGAGCCGACCCGCCACCTGCTCGTCGATGAGGCCGGGCCGGCTGTGTCGACCTAGCCAGACCGACGCGTTGCTAGGTCACGACGACCGCGACCAGCCAGACGGCGAAGATCGAAGCTGCCGCGCAGAGCTCGACCAGCATGCCGACGCCGACTCCGATGAGCACTGCGCGGGTGGACTGCCACGCCGCACCCGCACTGCCGAGCCGGGCGAGCTCGGCGAGGAACACAACCCCGGCCCCGCCGACGACGATCCCCACCACGGGGATCACGAAGAAGCCGACGACGGCGCCTGCGGCCGCCAGCAGCAGGGTGGAGCGAGGCGCCCCCGCCCCCGTTGCCGAGCGTGCGGGCAACACGTACTTGAGGGTCGTGCCGGCAACGAACAGCAGCGTGAGGATCGCCGCGAACGACCAGCGCAGCGCGCCACCACCGTCCAGCCAGGCCCACGCGACGCCAGCGCCCCATACGAGGAGCAGCCCCGGCAGCACGGGTACGACGACGCCGACCAGGCCGACTGCCATGGCGAGCCCGACAAGCAGCTCACCGGCAGTGGACACCCGTGAACCCTAGGCGTCCCGCCGACCCCCACCCCCTTTTGGAAGTCGATCATGCAGCTACCGACACCCAGCGCATCGCCCCAGCTCAGGGCGTTGAAAATGCGAGTCGATCATGCAGCTGCCGACGCGGGGATATCTGTCGGTGCTTGCCTGCCAGAACGTGCGCGCCGCGTCGTCGGCGAACGGCTCACGGACGTGGCGCAAGGGCGACGGTGTCGGAAGCTGCATGATCGACTTGGGAATGCGGGTCGCTGACCTGCGGAAACGTGGACGGTGTCGGAAGCTGCATGATCGACTTTGAAGTGGGGGGTGGGTGAGCGGTTTTGGGGGGAACGCTGGCCGGATGGGGCTGTGACGGGTTAGGTATGGGAAGCGCACGCTCCAGCCCGCCGGGAAAGGACTCCCATGCCTGAGTCGTCAACCTCCTCCCCAGACCAGCGCCGTGCCGTGCTCGACCGGCTCCCCGGCGGGTTGTTCATCGGCGGTCAGTGGCGTGACGCGACTGGCGGCGGCCGGTTCGCCGTGCACGACCCCGCGACCGAGGAGGCGCTGGTCGAGGTCGCCGACGGGCAGCCCGAGGACGCCAAGGCAGCACTCGACGCGGCAGTTGCCGCGCAACCGGAGTGGGCAGCGACGCCGCCGAGGCAACGCGGCGAGATCTTGCGCCGCGCGTACGAACTGCTCGTCGTGCACACCGACGAGATCGCCCTGATCATGACGCTGGAGATGGGAAAGAGCTTCACGGAGTCGAAGGCGGAGGTCACCTACGGGGCCGAGTTCTTCCGGTGGTTCTCGGAGGAAGCCGTACGTATCGAGGGCCGCTTCTCCCGCGCGCCCGCCACGCCCGAGCGGCTGCTCACGATGAAGCAGCCCGTCGGACCCTGCCTGCTCATCACGCCGTGGAACTTCCCGCTGGCGATGGGTACGCGCAAGATCGGTCCGGCCATCGCCGCCGGCTGCACGATGGTGCTCAAGCCCGCGCAGCTCACCCCGTTGGCCTCACTCCGGCTGGCGCAGTTGCTCAGCGAGGCTGGCCTGCCCGACGGCGTGCTCAACGTCGTGACCTCGAAGTCGGCCGGCAAGACTGTCGGACCGCTCATGTCCGATCCGCGGCTGCGCAAGGTCTCGTTCACCGGGTCGACCGAGGTAGGCCAGACGCTGGTCGAGCAGTCGGCCAAGAACCTGCTCCGGCTCTCCATGGAGCTCGGCGGCAACGCACCTTTCCTCGTCTTCGCCGACGCCGACATCGACGCGGCCGTCGAAGGGGCGCTCATCGCCAAGATGCGCAACAACGGCGAGTCGTGCGTCGCCGCCAACCGGTTCCACGTCGCCGCTGAGGTGGCCGAGGACTTCACCCGCCGGCTGGCTGACCGCATGGGCGCCCTCAAGGTCGGCCACGGCGCCGACGAGGGCACGCAGGTCGGCCCGCTCATCGACGACGACCAGCGAGGCAAGGTCGAGGAGCTCGTGGCCGACGCGACCGACAGGGGCGCAAAGGCTCTCGTGGGCGGCTCGCGCATCGACGGTCGCGGGTACTTCTACGCGCCGACGGTGCTCGAAGGTGTCGGCCCGGACGCGCGCATCCTGCGCGAGGAGGTGTTCGGTCCGGTCGCTCCGGTGACCACGTTCGAGAGCGACGACGAGGCGATCACCGCGGCAAATGCGACGGAGTTCGGGCTCGTCGCCTACGTCTTCACCCGCGACGTGAAGCGCGCCTTCAAGGTGATCGAAGGCCTCGAGACCGGCATGGTGGGGCTCAACCGCGGCCTGGTGTCCAACGCGGCTGCACCGTTCGGAGGGGTCAAGCACTCGGGATTCGGGCGCGAGGGCGGCTCGGAAGGCATCGAGGAGTACCTCGAGACGAAGTACGTCGCGATCGACCTCTAGTCGCACAGCAATCGGCCACGGGTCCGCGCAACAACGGCCTGTCCACAGCCGGTCGCGAAACCCGGCCGATCCGGTGCTGTGGCAGGGTGGCCCGATGAGCAGCACCCTGCTGGAGCAGTACGAGCACGCCATCGCCGGTGTGGACGCGCGCGTCGCACTGGTCCGTGACGACCAGTGGGAGAACCCGACTCCGTGCCGGGACTGGGACGTACGCGCGCTGGTGGCGCACCTGGTCACGGAGGTGCGCTGGGTGCCTTACCTGCTCTCGGGCGGCACCATCGCCGAGGCTGGAGACCGGTTCAGCGGTGATCAGCTCGGTGACGACGCGAAGGCTGCCTGGCGTGACGCCAGCCGGGCCGCGAGCGAGGCAGTGCACGCCGAGGGTGCGCTCGATCGCACGGTGGCGCTGTCGTACGGCGAGACCAGCGCGCGGGACTACCTCTGGCAGATGACCGTCGACGCCGCGGTGCACTCGTGGGACCTGGCACGCGGCATCGGCGCCGACGAGCAGCTCGATCCCGAGCTGGTGCGGCGGATCCATCACGAGACCGAGAAGGACACCGAGACGTTGGCGGCCAGCGGGCGGTTCGACCCGCCCATCGTCGTCGCGGGCCATGCCGATCTGCAGACCCAGATGCTGGCCCTGTTCGGCCGCCGCAGCTGATTTCGCCGGGACTGGCGGCTGCGGCCCGGGTGCGGTTTACGAAACGCCCCGAGGGACGTGCCTAGCCCTGGAGTTGAGATGCGTGGGCGTGGGTCTGGCGACTTCGGTAGCGGCCCCGGGGTCGTTCCGATGATGTTGGTGAACGCTGCGATGAAGCTGCTGGGGGTTGGCGCCGATCGCGAGTGGCAGGTCCACGACCTCCCGACCGCCCACAACGCGACGCGGGAGGACCTCGGAGGCGGTCGCTGCGCTCTTGCTTGGCGAATGCGGTCGCCGATGCATCGGCACACAGACGACAAGCTGCCAGCCGCTAGACCCGTCCCTGTCCTTCGGTCACGTCCTACGGCGGCACTCACGCCGATAGCCGAGCCACATGACTGCCGCGATCCCCCGAGCAGGGCGGGAGGCCCCGCCGCGCGCAGTGCCCCACCCGAGCACGCGCCCATCACGGCTCCCATCGACTGGAACGACATCAGCGACCAACGCGACTGGCAGGACAGGGCCGAGCCGATGCTCACCGCCGACCCGACCGAGAACATCGAGGCGACGGAGCCGATGCTGCCGATGGAAGCAACGGACCCGATGCTGCCGATAGACAGGGCGGACCCCTGCGAGGCGACGGACAGCACCGAGTCGGTCGACCAGAGAGACCACCGAGATGCACGACTTCCCATGCAGACAGTGTGCGGCGTCGTGGCCTCAGCCGACAGGCCCGAGCCGCAACCACCACTTCGGTCCGACGACGGCGGCACCCACGCGTGTGCAGCGCTCCCGCAGCTCGCGGTCGGCCGTCACGGCGAGCACCGGGGCGCCCTCGAGCCGGGCGTGCTCCACCTGCGCCACGATCTCGTCGTCGCCCGAGCCTCGAGCGGCGACCACGGTGACCGATGACGACTCGTCGAGCGCGACCGGCCGCGCGGCCCCCTCGACGACGACCACGACCTGAGGCCACCAGTGCCGCAACGGCGCCCGGACGAGTTCGTCGGGCAGCTGGTGATCGGCGAAGCCGGCGACTGCGAGCCTGGCCGCGTCGGCGACGAGGCGGCGTGCTGCTCCGGCTCGGTCCTTCCACCAGCCGTCCGGGCGCGACCCCATGACGTTCGCCGCGTCGACCACGACCGTGAGCGGAGCCATCGCGTCCTGCAGGAGAGGCCAGCTGGCCGCGAACCCGGGGTGCAAGGGGAGCTCCGCGACGTGCGCGGCGTCGTGCCACACGACGTCGATGCTCTCGCCGCCCGACGGCCGGGCCAGCAGAGCATCGCGACGCGGTCGCGATGATCGTGACGTAGGACCAGCCGCCGTGATCGTCGTCATAGCGACCGTCGACGCGCAGCTCGTCGCGGTCGACAGCGCCCTCCTCGGCGGCTTCGCGCAAGGCCCCTTGGACCGCCGTCTCGTGGCTCGTCCGCGCCCCACCGAGCAGTCCCCAGGTGTCGCCGAAATGACTCCACTCCGCCCGGTGCTGCAGCAGCACCTCGCGCGTACCCGTGGCGGATCGTCGGTGGGCGAGCAGCCCGGCGGCGCCGTACCGACCCCAGTGCCGGTGACCCGCCGCACACACCACCCAGCCGTCGCCGTCGCCGTGATGATCCGGGCGTGTCACGGAGTCGCCATCCCGGCTTCGCGGCGCTCGGTGATCCAGTCGTCGATCTTCTGCCACCAGTCGAACAACCAGTCGATGCGCGCCTCGCGATCCTGCGGCACGTCGGCGGCCGGCACGATCCACCAGCGCATCTCGATGGCCGTGTCCATCGGCAGCTCCCGCCAGACGTCGAGGACCGTGACCATGTGTTCGATGCCCGTGTGTGCGACGAAGACGACGTCGGCATCGTTGGCGTTGGTCAACGCGGCCAGCACGCCGCCGGGCTTAGGGGCCATAACGTTGCGCAGCTGCTGGGCGCGCTCTGCGTCGTTGATAAAACCCTTGCGCCGCAACCGTTCTATCGCTCGCTTGCGCCGGTGCTCGGTGAAGTTCCCACCTTCGGGAAAGATGACGAAGGCGTCGTTCTCGTCGAGGTTGCGAGACAGGTCGCCGACCTGGCGCTCGACCAGCTCGCCGTTGCGACCGGGCTCCGGTCGGATGAACCGGCTCGGCAGCCGGTTGAGCAGCACGTCGATCGCAGGGTCCCACTGCATCGTGTCCTTGAGCACGATCCGCGGCTCCCGGGCATACCAGTTGACCAAGGCGTGCACGAGCAGGAACGAGTCGCCGGGGCCCGCATGCCGCGACAGGATGAGAAGAGGCTTGCCGTCGTACGACGTCGGTGGTGGCCCTTCGACGTCGACGTGCACGTGCAGGACACGCTGGCACTCCCAGAACAGCACCTTGAGAAACCAGCGAACGATCGCGTAGTGGGCACGCTGGAACCACGGAGACCGGATGCGCCACCCAAAGCCGCTCGCAACCCACAGCGCGAACAGCACGACGAGTGCGACGGACTCGAGAATCATGTAGAGCAGCACCATCCACAGCAAGCGCAGCGGCCGCCACCGGCCGGGCAGCACCGTCGACGCCGCGGCCGCAACGAGCAGCAGAACGGGCAAGCCAGTGATGGCGAGCACAGTCAGCACGATCATCAGCGGCGCGAGCACGAGTCGACGTACGACCAGGGGTGGCAGCACTCCTCAGCCCACCTGCCGGCTCGGGTCACGGAGATAGGCGAGCGACGCATCGTACGACGCGTCAATTCGCTTTTGCACGTTGGAGAAATCGCGATAGCGCAGCGACGAGAGATCTGCAGCTCGCGGCGGTTCGGCGGCCCCGGTCGGCAGCACATGGACCACGACGCTTTCGGGAAGCGTGGACATGTCGGCAGCGAAGCGGTGGCGGCGAGCGATCTCGAAGGCGACGGTCGCCACCTCCCAGGGCCGTCGCGGCACCTCGAGCGGCCGCTCGATGCGACCCACCTGCAGCACGTAGATGGTGCGCGCGCCGAGGGTGACCGCTCGCGACACGGGGATCGAGTTGACCAGGCCACCGTCCAGGAAGTGCTCGTCACCGATGCGCACCGGCGGCAGCACGCCAGGCACCGCAGTGCTGGCCAGGACAGCATCGACGAGCGGCCCGCTCGTGAACCAGTGCTCGGCAGCGCGCTCTATGCACGCCGCGACGCACTGGTAGGGGATGGCGAGGTTCTCGATCAGGGTCGCGCCGAACTGTTCCTCCAGCAGCCCGCGCAACGGCTCGTTGGGTTGCACGTGGGTGTGCGTCCGGGCCAGATGACGCACCCGGCGCAGGGCCGAGCCGGAGTAGAGGTCCGTGTCGGCCACGTTGCGCCACACCTCGATCAGCCTCTCGACCGCGGTCGGCGTCGGGTCGAAGGCGATGGCCGCCCCGTTGATGGCGCCGACCGAGGTGCCGACGACGAGATCGGGACGCACGCCTTCCTCCAGCAAGGCGCGCAGCATGCCGACCTCGTTCGCACCGAGCGGGCCGCCGCCGCCCAGGACGAACGCGATGTCGTGGTTGGTCACACGACCGATCGTTTCACGGAGCTGTACGAAGCGGCCGCAGCACGTCGACCGAAAGCCTGGCGGGGAGCCCTACGGCCTGGAAGTCTTCCGCAATGAGGACGCCCGTGGCTCGTGTGACGAAGGGAATGCGGCGATGAGCGGATACACCCTTGCCTTGTCCCCCGAGGAGATCGGCCGCTACCGGATGATGGCGGAGATGGCTCGCTCCGTCGAGGCCGCACAGTGGGAGGCAGCGGGAATCCGCCCCGGGGCGACGGTCGCCGATGTCGGTTGCGGACCCGGCGCGGTGACGGTGGCGATGGCTGAGGTCGTCGGCCCGTCCGGGTCGGTCGTCGGAGCGGACGGGGACGCGGGGGCGGTGGCTGCCGCCGAGAAGCTGATCGCCTCGGTCGGTGTGACCAACGCCTCCGTCCGTGAGGGCCGCGCCGACGAGACCGGGCTGGAGCCCGGCGCCTTCGACGTGGTGGTGATGCGCCACGTCCTGGCGCACAACGGTGGACGCGAGCAGGCCATCGTCGACCACCTGGCCACCCTGTGCCGACCGGGCGGCAGCGTCTATCTGATCGATGTCGAGATGACGGCGATGCGCCTGACGGGCATCAGCCCCGACCTGGAGGATCTCGGCGACAGGTACGTGGAGTTTCTGCGCTCGCGCGGCAACGACCCGCAGGTCGGGCTGCGCCTCGCGGAGCTGCTGGGCAACGCCGGGCTCGAAGTCAGCGACCACCGAGGGTTCTACAACATCCTCTCGCCGCAACCGGGCATCCGGCCGCCGCACTGGGCGGCACGCGACGCGATGGTCGCGTCGGGGCACGCGTCCGCTGCCGATCTCGCCCGGTGGCAGGCGGCGTTCGAGGCACTGGACGCAGCCGGCGAGCGTCCGACGATCTTCGCGCCACTGTTCAGCGCCACCGGCCGCCGTCCCGCCGGCGGTTGAAGCTCAGGCGTCGCCGGCCACCATGTCGAACAGCCGGTCGATCACCCGCGCGTCGCTGCGCAGCCCGTCGTGGCTGAACTCGTTGGTGACCCACGGCTGCGCTGCGCCGAGTCGCGCAACTGTCTCCATCGAGTAGGCATATTCGACGTACATGTCATCGTGAAAGACCGCCGCGGCGACCGGCACCTCGTTGACGGCGAGCCGGTCGTGGTCGTACAGCGGGCCCCAGTCCTCATGCTCCGCGAGCAGGTTCGCGGCCTCGGCCAGCGGTGCGAGGGAGCGGTCGGTCTCGATCATCCACGGATAGATCATCTCGCCGGTGAGCTGCAGCGGGCGCACGTCGGGAGCCAGGTCGGGGCGCTTGTCGAGCTCGCGCTGCGCCGCCCACGCGGACGCATGCCCAGGGCCGTCGCAGTAGATCGACTCATGCAGCAGCGCATAGAGCGGCCGGTCGACGAAGGTCGTCTTCCGCTCCACGTCGACCAGGAACCCGTCGGCGAGCTCGGCGCCTGCCCAGGCCTGCTCGAGCAGATAGTGCAGCACCTCCGCGCCGTCGCCCGTACCCAGCAACATGCCGAGTTGCTGCAGGCGCGGCACGCTGAGCGGGTCACCCGAAGGCAGGCGTACGTCGACGCGCGCGACGTGGTCGGCGACGGAGTCCAGCACCGCCTGGTCCTCGGGATAGCGACCGGCGAAGCGCTGCTGCCGAGACGCCACACGGTCGTAGGTCGCGCGGTAGACGTCGTCAGCGGTGTGACCCAACGGCGGCAGGCCACCGCTGATCATGACGTCGCGCAGGCCTTCGGGAGCGAACGACAGGTAGGTCAGGGACGCGAACCCGCCGAAGCTCTGGCCGAGCAGCGACCACTGTGCGTCGCCGAGCAACTCGCGCCGGATCAGCTCGGCGTCCTTGACGATCGAGTCCGCCCGGAAGTGGGTGAGCCGGCGCGCCTGTGCCGCCGCGTCGGGCAGGGCGGCGAGCGTCTGACGGGTCTGCGGAGTGGACCGGCCGGTGCCGCGCTGATCGAGAAGCAGCACCCGATGGTCCACCAGCGCGCGACCGAGCCACCCCGATCTGCCGGTGGGGCGGGTGGTCAGGCCGCCGGGCCCTCCCTGGAGGAACACGAGCCAGGGCAGGTCCTGGTCTCGCTTGCGCGGGGCGACAGCCTCCCGCGCGAACACGGTGATCTGCTCACCGGTGGGTGCCGCGTGGTCGAGCGGCACGCGGAACTCGTGCTCGGTGAGCAGCAGGCCTGGCAGCCGGTGGGTCGCGCGTCGCATGGCCCGACGCTATCCCGCGACGGCCGCGGCTCCCGCGACGGCCGCGCGGCCTGCGGCTCCTTCCTGACTGCCGCCGATGCCGGCCCCGCTAACGGCGGAGCGAGGCTGAACACGATCTAATACGCGCGTGACAGAGAAATTGGCGCCAGCGAATGACTCTCGACGGATGCTCGTGGTCGTCGCCCACCCGGACGACGAGACGTTCGGAACGGGTTCGGTGATCGCTCACGAGGCACTGCGCGGTGTGCAAGTCACCGTGTGCTGTGCAACTCGCGGCGAGGCCGGTGAGGCGCCGGACTGGCTGGCCGACGGCGAGGACCTCGGAGCCGTGCGGGCCGGCGAGCTCCGCGACGCTGCCGCGGCACTGGGCGCGAGCCGCGTGGTTCTGCTCGACTTCGCGGACTCGGGCATGCTGGGCGATGCGGGGAAGCGCACGTTGGCCGGGGCGCCGTTCGATGACGTCGCGGCCGCGGTTCGCACCGTGGTCGACGATGTGGACCCTCATGTCGTGGTCACGTTGGACCCGGTCAACGGCGACGGTCACCGTGACCACGCTCGCATCGGTGCCGCCACTGTCGCGGCCTGTGAGCATCGATCCTCGACGAAGGTCTATGCCTGGACTGTTCCCCGGCGACTGTTGGCGTCTTGGTTCGCGGAGCTCGAGCGGGTGCGTCCGGGCAGCGATCACCTCGACCTTGACCGCGAGGGCCTTGGCCGGCCGGTGGAGGAGATCACGACCGTGCTCGACACGGCCGACGTGTTGGATGTGCGCAGCAGCGCGAGCGAGTTGCACCGGAGCCAGACGCCTCCGTTCGACAGCATGCCCGAGCACCTGCGCGTCGAATTCCTGTCCCGGGACCACCTGGTGCGGCTGCAGCCGCCGTGGGCAGGCGGAGCCTTGGAGGACAGCCTCGGTTGACGACGACGCGCCGCGACGAGCCGCTGGACCGCGACGAGCCAAGGCTTTGTGGAGTGCCGGCTCAGGAGCCGCGCAACCGGTCGTGGAGGCCGGACATCACCGTGACAGCACCGAGATAACGCTTGGGCATCTTGGCGACCACCGTGTAGCTGGTGTCCACGACGTTGGCGATGGGGGTGAGCGCGGTCTGGGACACCAGCTGGTAAGCATCCATCGACGAGAGGCCGGTGAGCTCGCGCACCCAGCCGACGAGCTCACTGTGCGCGATGCGGAAGGCGTCCTCCAGCGGCCGCGCCGAACCGGTCGTCATGATGAACTCGTCATCCTCCAGCCGCGGCCAGAGGGTCGGCGCCGAGCCCTTGACGAGGTCGATCACCAGCTCCGTGTCCATCGCGCATTCGACGGCGACCCCGCACGTCTCGCCCTCGCCCTGCCGGGCGTGCCCGTCGCCGAGGCTGAACAGCGCGCCCTCGACGTTGACGCCGAGATAGCAGGTCGTGCCGGCCCGCATCTCGGGTGTGTCCATGTTGCCGCCCCAGTCGCCCGGAGCCAGCGACGAGCGGACCTCGCCGAGTGCGGGGGCCACGCCGACCGTGCCATGCATCGGATCGAGCGGCAGGTCGACCTGGAACGGCGAGTCGAGTGCGTCGTAGCGCACCACGCCTGCTGCCGCGTCGATCTCGTAGACCCACGTTCGCTCGGGCAGGGGGTCGTGCAACATCGCCGTGAACCGGGTCGCCGTCAGCGACCCGAACAGCGGCACGGTCGTGCTGACACCGCGCGCAAAGCGCGGCGTGATGCTGCGGAAGTGCACCGCCAGGGTGTCGCCGGGGGCAGCGCCCTCGACGAAGAACGGGCCGGTCTGCGGGTTGATGAAGCGCGGGTCGCACACCTCGGAGACCAGGTCGGTGGTGCTGTTGACCCGCCCGGCGAAGCAGTCCATGGTCCACGTGGACACCACCGTGCCGGGCCGCACGCTCACGACCGGCTCGGCGCCGCCGAACGTGTAGGTGAGCGTCGACGGGTCCGCGCCGGCGTCGGGTTCGATGCGCAGCACGTCGTCGGGTGCGAGCGTCACGGTTGGTCCTCCCCGAGCGAGAACCAGCAGGGGTACGGAGCTGATGTCCGCACCCCTGCCGGCCGGTAGGTCACTGCCGTGGGCCGCCCTGAGTAGGAACGCGCTCGTGGGTCTCCTCGAACACTGTCCGGCCGATCGCGTCGTACACCGGCTTGTTGCGCGACTTCAGCCACAACACTCCCACCAGCCCGACCGCAGCCGTCGCGATCACCAGGTAGGGGATTGCCGTGAAGAACGGGGCGGCCGATCCTGCGCCGCCGGCGAATTTGATGTTGTCGATCAGCAGCCAGACGACGTAGAGCATGCCGAGGCCGCCGAGGGCCGGGATGATGCCGGTCGTCAGGATGTTGCCGGGTTGCGCCTTCTTCACGTGGAAGTACCAGATGACCGCAAGGGACGTGATCGCCTGCACGATGAGGATGGCCATCGTCCCCAGGATCGCCAGCAGACCGTACTGGTAGATGTACGCGCCCTTGGTGACGTCGTCACCGTTGGTCGTGAGGAAGTAGAAGGCGATCGTCAGCACGAGCGTGATGCCGGTCTGCACCAGCGACGCGATGTGCGGGGTCCCGTGCGTGCCATGCGTCGCGCCGAGAGTGTCCTTCGTGGCGGGCACCTCGCGGCCGATGGCGTAGAGGTAGCGGCTGGCGGCGGTGTGGAACGCCAGCCCGCAGGCGAACGACCCCATCACGATGAGGAACAGGTAGATGTCCCCGACGAAGTCGCCGCCGAGCTTGTCCTCCGCCAGGTCGGTCCACAGCCCGATCGAGTCGGTGTTGGCCTTCTCGATCGACACCTTCTCGCCGTTTCCCGCGATCATCATCCAGGACACGAACGTGTAGAAGAGACCGAGCCCGACCACCGCGATGAGGGTTGCCCTGGGCACGATGTGCTTGGGGTTGCGCGACTCCTCGCCGTAGACCGCGGTGGTCTCGAAGCCGACCCAGGACCAGAACGCGAAGAACAGGCCGATCGCCGCGCTGCCTGCGGCAACGGCCTTCCCGTCGACGACGGCACCGATGCTGCCCCCGCCCTCCTCGAGTGACTTGAAGGCGTTCACCGGGTTGATGGCCTCCGGAACCAGGCCGTCCGGGCCGCCGCCGCTGAACAGCACGGAGAACGACAGAGCTCCGAGCAGCAGGATCTCGGCGATCAGCGTCACTCCGAGGATGGCGGCAGCGATGCTGATGTCGAAGTAGCCGAAGATGCTGATCACGACGATGCCGATGACGGCGAGGATCAGCCAGTTGACGTCCCAGCCGAACCACGTGTCGAGGGCGTTGTTGAGGAAGTAGGCGAAGATGCCGATCAGCGATCCCTCGAACACCACGTACGCCATCGTGGCCAACGCTCCGGAGACCATGCCCCACACCTGGCCGAGACCCTGGGTGATGAAGCCGTAGAACGCGCCGGTCGTCGTGATGTAGCGCGCCATCTCGACGAACCCGATGGCGAAGAGCGTGAGCACGACGGTGGCGACGAGGAAGCCGGCCGGAGCACCGATGCCGTTGCCGTATCCGATGGCCAGCGGCGTGTTGCCGGTCATCGCGGTGATCGGCGCGGCGTTGGCCACGGCGATGAACAGCACGCCCATCAGGCCGATGGCGCCGGGCTTGAGTTTGTGTGTCGACTCGGAGCGCGGTATCGGCGCGTTCTCGAGCTCCTGGGGGGAGAGGTTCTCGCTAGTGGCCACGGTGTGCAATCTCCATCCGGACGTAGGAGTCCTGCCTCGGCGTGGCCCGAGTCTCGCGCGCAGCAATGTTCCAGTCCGAAACGGCCAAGGAACGGACCGATTACACCAATGCCGACACTCTCGGCCAACCCTCACCTGCGCGGTTGGGGGTGTGACCTGAGCCACAACTTGGCAGCATCGTGACAGTGGAGAAACGTCCTGGCAAGCGTTCCAGCAAAGTTTCAGATTGTCCGCCGCGGAATCCGTTGACCGGACCAGTACCGGCCTGCTAGAAAACCAAACGGCAGACCGAAACGACATTCGGTATGCCGATCCGGTACGCGCGGCGAGCCGCTGGCGCCTGAGTGAGGTGACCCAGGTCATGACCTTCGACTACGGCGAGTTCTCCTTTGCCTCCAAGGAGGAGATGCTCGAAAAGTCGCGTGAGTTCTGGAACCCGGGCAAGACTGACTTCTGGGTCGAGTCGGGCGTGCCGCTGGTGATCGACCGCCGCGAGGACTACTTCATCTACGACATGTCGGGAAAGCGGCTGCTCGACGTACATCTCAATGGCGGCACCTACAGCCTCGGTCACCGCAACGCCGAGGTGACCGCAGCCGTCACCGCGGCCATGGCGCATTTCGACATCGGTAACCACCACTTCCCGTCCTTGGCCCGCACCGCCCTCGCCGAGGCGCTCGTGTCGACCGCCCCGGCGGCCCTGACCAAAGTGATCTATGGCAGCGGTGGTGGCGAGGCCGTCGACATCGCACTGAAGACGGCTCGGCACACGACGCAGCGACGCAAGATCGTCTCGATCATCAAGGCCTACCACGGGCACACCGGGCTCGCAGTCGGCGCCGGAGATGACCGGTTCAGCAAGCTCTTCCTGGCCGACCGGCCAGAGGAGTTCCCGCACGTACCGTTCAACGACCTGGACGCGATGGAGGAAGCGCTTCGCGGCCGCGATGTGGCTGCCGTGATCATGGAGACGATCCCGGCCACCTACGGCTTCCCGCTGCCCGAGGCCGGCTATCTCGAGGGCGTCAAGGCTCTCTGCGAACGGTTCGGGTCGCTCTACATCGCCGACGAGGTGCAGACCGGGCTGATGCGCACCGGCGAGTTGTGGGCCATCACCAAGCACGGCATCACGCCGGACATCATGGTCATCGGCAAGGGGATCTCCGGCGGCATGTATCCCGTGTCAGCGGTCCTCGTCACCGAGCAGGCCGCGGGCTGGCTGACCGAGGACGGCTTCGGTCACATCTCGACCTTCGGCGGTGCGGAGCTCGGCTGCATCGCGGGGCTGAAGGCGCTCGAGATCTCCAACCGGCCGGAGACCCGGTCGATGGTGCATTACATCAGCGACCTCGTCGTCCGGGGGCTGCGGGAGATCCAGGCGGACTATCCCGATTGGTTCGTCGGCATCCGCGCGAACGGAGTCGTGATGGGCCTGGAGTTCGCCCACCCGCAGGGCGCGAAGTACGTGATGCGCCACCTCTACGACAACGGGGTGTGGGCGATCTTCTCCACGCTCGACCCGCGGGTGCTGCAGTTCAAGCCGGGCATCCTGCTCCATCCGGGGCTGTGCGAGGACCTGCTCGACCGCACCGAGGTCGCGATCCGCAAGGCGTGGGCCGAGGTGCGCCAGACGTCGCCGAGCCGCGACAAGGTCCCGGCATGAAGAGCACCGAGATGCTCGAGCCGAATGCCGCTGTCGAAGCGGGAGGTGTGCCGCGCGCGCGGCAGATGCTCGAGCGGGCCCGATGGGCGGCTCAGGCTTTCGCGACCTACGACCGCGACAGCGTCCTGCGCATCGTCGAGGCGGTCGCGACAGCCGCCGAGAGCAATGCCCGCCGCTATGCCGAGTGGGCGGTCCGCGAGACCGGGTTCGGAGTCGTCGAGCACAAGGTCGTCAAGAACCAGCTGTGCTCGAGGGGCATCGTCGACGCCTACCGCGACCACGACTACGTGACGCCACAGCATCGACGGAGAACACAAGATCGTCGAGGTCCCTCGTCCGGCCGGTGTGATCCTGGCCCTGACACCGTCGACGAACCCCGTCTCGACGGTGTACTTCAAGGTGCTGCTCGCATTGCTGACCCGAAACGCCGTCGTGGTCAGCCCCCATCCCCTCGCCCAGGAGTGCTGCACGGACGCCGCCCGCATGCTCGCTGAGGCAGCGGTCGCCGCCGGTGCACCTGACGGTGTGGTGCAGGTCGTCGAGGCGCCGTCGATCCCGTTGATCGAGGCGCTGATGACCGATGAGCGCACCGACGTCATCCTCGCCACCGGTGGCGTCGGTGTCGTGCGCGCGGCCTACTCGTCCGGCAACCCGGCGATCGGCGTCGGTCCCGGCAACGTGCCGGTGCTCGTCGATGCGACTGCCGATCTGAAGCGGGCGGCCGAGAAGCTGGTCACCAGCAAGGCTTTCGACAACTCGGTTCTCTGCACGAACGAGAGCGTCCTGATCGTCGAGGAGGCCGTCGCCGACCGGCTGCTTCGCGAGATGAGCCGGCTCGGAGCGCACCTGCTGAGCGACGACGAGCGAGACAAGGCGCGCGACACCCTGTTTCCCGACGGTCGGTTCGACACGTCCATGGTCGGCAAGGACGCGGCGGCCATCGCAGCGAAGGCGGGCATCCGGGTGCCCGGCCGCACGCGGATCCTGCTCGCGCCGTTCGACCTCGCCGTCGACGAGGAACCGTTGGCCCACGAGAAGCTGTGCCCGGTGCTCGGCGTCATGCGCGTCCCCAACGCCCACCGCGGCATCCGCACCGCTGTCGCCTTGCTGCGGATCGGCGGTGCCGGGCACTCGGCGGTCATCCACAGCAACGATCCACGCACCGTCATGGACTACGCGGCGGCCGTGCGCGTTCTGCGGGTGGTCGTCAACGAGGGCGGCAGTACGGGCAGCGCCGGCTTCGGCACGCACCTGGCTCCGTCGATGACCATCGGCACCGGTTTCGTCGGCCGCAGCTCGCTCGGGGAGAACCTCGAACCCAAGCACCTCGTCAACCTCACACGCATCGCCTACAGCCGCGATCCTGCAGAAGCCCTGCCGTCGTACGAAGGACTCGTGCCGTGGCAGGCACCCGTCGGGTCCGTGCCGCCCTACCCGGTCGCGAGCAATCTCGATGTTGCCATCGGTCCGCCAGCACTTTGTGGACTCTGCGACACCAGACACGCCGCCGGAGTGGTGTGTCGGAGTCCACAAAACGGGGAGGTGAGCGAGCTGCGTGAGGAGCTGCGCCGGCTCATCGTCGAGGAGCTCACCACCATGATCAGGGGCTGACTCGTGGCCGAGCTCAGGTCGTTCATCTTCCTCGACCAGCTGCAGCCCCAGACCATGTGCTATCTGGGCACCTGGATCAGGGGCAGCCTGCCGCGGTCGGACATGGCCGCGCAGGTCATCGAGGTCGCTCCCGGCCTCGACATCGAGGCGCTCACCGACGTCGCGCTGAAGAACACCGAGGTGCAGGCCGGCATCCTCGTGGTCGAGCGCCAGTTCGGCTACCTCGAGATCCACTCGCGGTCCACCGAGGCGGTCCGCTCGGCCAGCGCGGCGGTGCTCGTCGCGCTCGACGCGAGCGCCGCCGACGCGACGCGGCCCACAGTGCTCGCGTCGCAGATCGTGTCGCGCATCGACGCGCAGCACGCGTTCCTCATCAACCGCAACAAGCTCGGTTCGATGGCGCTCGCGGGTGAGTCGCTGTTCGTGCTGGAGATGCAGCCCGCGTCCTATGCGATCCTCGCGACCAACGAGGCAGAGAAGGCGGCGTCGATCAAGGTCGTCGACTATCGCATGATCGGGGCAACCGGCAGGGTCTATCTCAGCGGGCGCGAGTCCGACGTGCGAGCAGCAGCCGAGGCGGCAGAGATGGCGTTGGCATGACCGCCGCGGAGGGCAATGGCCTGGGCACAGAAGAACTGCGAGCAGCTGTACGCGCGGTGTTGCGCGACGTGCTGCCAACGGCGGTGATCGACGCCGCGCGCACCGCGTCATCGTCCGCACAGGCGACGACGGGGGAGGAGGTCGCCCTGCGCACCGACGCCGACCTCGACGCCTTCGTCCGGCGGGTCGCGGCGCTGTGCGCAGACCCGACGCGACGGGCGGCGCTGCAGGAGGGACGGCACGGCTTCCGGCTCGCCGCCTCCGGGGACGCGGCGCCGGCCGCAGGTGCCGTCGTGCGGGTCGATCGGGGAGCGGTCACCGAACGCACCGTCAGCCGAGCCGCGGCGGACGGCGCGCGGCTCGTGCTCGGCAAGGGCGCCGTCCTGACACCACTGGCGCGTGACAAGGCGCGGTCCCTGGGGATCGCTTTGGAAAGGGAGAGCTGATGCTCAAGGCCACAGTGGTCGGCAACGTATGGGCGACCAAGAGACTCGAGGGGTTGCCCACCGGTGCCTTTCTCGAGGTGGAGGTGGAGGGCGCCGGGTCGCGGCTCGTTGCCTTCGATGTGCTGGGCAGTGGCATCGGCGAGCGGGTGCTCGTCGCAACCGGTTCGGTGGCCGCCGCCTTCTTCGCCGACCCGCATCCGCCAGTGGATGCGTTGGTCATCGGTTCGATCGACGAAATCAACTAGTAAGGCGATCGTGAAGGGCAGGAGCGATCGTGAAGGGCGAGGAACGAGTCCAATGATCGCGACGAGGAACTGAACGAGTCCGATGATCGCGGCACAACCAACAGAGGAGCGAACGGACATGGCAAGCAACAACGCAATCGGCATGATCGAGACGAAGGGTTACGTCGCCGCGCTGGCCGCGGCCGACGCCATGGTCAAGGCGGCGAACGTCACGATCGTCGGCCGCACCCAGGTCGGGGACGGACTGGTCGCGGTGACGATCGTCGGTGACGTGGGTGCGGTGAAGGCGGCGACCGAGGCCGGAGCCGAGACCGCGGGCCAGGTCGGTGAGCTGGTGTCGGTGCACGTGATCCCGCGACCGCACAGCGACCTCGGCAAGTACTTCGAGGCGTCCGGGTCGGAAGTGTGACCCTCGGCACCACCCAGAGCGCGCCCGCAACCGCGGCGTCCCGCCCGCCGGAGCTGCGGGTCTACCTCCTGCTCGAGGACCTGCAGCGGCAGTTCGCGGCCTACCTCGGCACGCCGACCCGGGCGCGTGGCTACCCGCCCTTCGAGGGCCAGCACTCGCTCATCGTGGAGGTGGCCCCCGGGCTCGCGATCGAGCGGGTGATCGACCTCGCGCTGCGCGCCGTTCCCGACGTCGAGCCGGGCATCCTGTTCGTCGAGCGGCAGTTCGGCGTTCTCGAGGTGCACGCGGAAAAGCTCGAGGACGTACGCCGTGCCGGGGAGGCCATCCTGGCGGGACTTGCTGCAACAGCGGCCGACCAGCTGCGGCCACGCGTTCTCTACAGCGACGTGATCGAGGACATCACCGACCAGCACGCCGTCATCGTCAACCGCAACCGGCAGGCCTCGATGGTGCTGCCCGGCCAGACGCTGCTCGTCTACGAGATGACGCCCGCGCTGTTCGCGACAGCCGCGGCTCAGGCCGCGGAAAAGGTCGCCCCGGGCCTCACGCTGGTCGACGTCTCGATGATCGGTGCCGCGGGACGTATCTACATGGCAGGGTCGACCGAGGAGGTCCTGGTCGCGCGCGACGAGATCACGCGCGTGCTGGGTGAGCTCGAAGGGCGGGACGGCTGACGATGAGCGTGCACGACCTGTCGACCGAGGACGTGGCGACGCGGCTGGAGCCGGTCGCGCGGCGCGCGCTGGCCGAGTGCGGCGTGTCGGACGAGGCCCGGCTGACCCTGCTCAACGTGAGCGAGAACGCGACTTACGCGGTCGACGACCCCGCATCAGGCGAGCGGACCGTGCTGCGAGTCCACCGGCACGGCTATCACGACGCCGCAGAGATCGAGTCCGAGCTGGCCTGGCTGACCGCCCTGCGTGAGCAGGCGGGCGTCCGTACGCCTCATGTGTTGACCACGGACGACGGTCGGCGGCTGCTCGCACTGCACGAGGCAGGTGCGCCCGACCCGCGCTACGTCGTGCACTTCGAGTGGTTGCCCGGGGTCGAGCCGACGCCGACCGACGAGCGGCTGCCGGAGTCCTTCGAGCTGCTGGGTGCGATCACCGCGCGGATGCACAACCACGTCTCGGCGTGGCGGACACCGGCTGCCTTCGCTCGCTTCGCCTGGGACTACGAGGGCTCGTTCGGCTCGGTCGCGCGGTGGGGGCGGTGGCAGGACGGGGTCGCGGTCGGCGCGGCGGAGCGCGAGGTGCTCGGGCGCCTCGACGACACATTGCGTACGCGGCTTGCTCACTTTGGCACCGGGCCGGGTCGTTACGGTTTGGTCCACGCGGACCTGCGGCTGGCGAACCTGCTCGTCGACGGTGACCGGACCTACGTCATCGACTTCGACGACTGCGGCTGGAGCTGGTTCCTCTATGACTTCGGGGCGGCGGTCAGCTTCTTCGAGCACGACCCGCGGATCCCCGAGCTGACGGATGCGTGGGTGCGTGGGTACCGGAGCGAACGGTCGCTCGACGCGGCGGACGAGGCCGAGATCGAGACGTTCGTCCTGATGCGCCGGCTGCTGCTAGTGGCCTGGATCGGCTCGCACTCGGGCACCGACCTGGCGCGTTCGATGGGTGCGGACTACACCGCGGGCAGCTGCGAGCTGGCGGAGGCGTACCTGTCCCGGTTCGGTTGATCTTTGTTGATGGCGCCGCATTCACTGCGATCGAGGAGGAGGACACGATGTTCACAGGGCTGGACGGCCGCACGGTGATCGTCACAGGTGGCAGCAAGGGCATCGGCAAGGGCATCGCACGTGTTTTCGTGCGCGCGGGCGCGAACGTCCTGGTCGCGGCCAGGGACGAAGGCACGCTGCAGACCGCGGCCGACGACCTCGGCAAGGAGTCCGGCGGCCGGGTCGAGACCGTCGTCGCGGACGTCTCCAGGGTCGCTGACTGCACGCTGATCGCGGACACCGCGGTCGAGCGGTTCGGCGGCATCGACGTGCTCTGCGCAAACGCCGGCATCTTCCCCGAGAAGCTGCTCGTGGAGATGTCCGAGGCCGACGTCGACGAGGTCTTCTCCTGCAACGTCAAGGGAACGATGTTCTCCGTGCAGGCGTGTCTTCCTGCACTCGAGGCGAGCGGCCACGGGCGGGTGATCCTGACGTCGTCGATCACCGGCCCGATCACCGGGTTTCCCGGATGGTCGCACTACGGAGCGAGCAAGGCTGCGCAGCTCGGGTTCCTGCGCACCGCCGCGATCGAGCTGTCACCCAAGCACGTAACCATCAACGCTGTGATGCCGGGCAACGTCATGACCGAGGGCATGACAGCGATGGGCGAGGAGTACATCCACGAGGCCGAGATGGTCATCCCGCAGCACCGGCTCGGCAGCGTCGAGGACATCGGCTATGCGGCTCTGTTCTTCGCCACCGACCAGGCGGCCTACATCACGGGCCAGACGATCGTGGTCGACGGTGGACAGGTGCTGCCCGAGTCGCCGGCAGCACTGGTGGGGATCTGACCTCCATGTCCTCGCAAGAGGGGCTGGCGATCGGGCCTGCGGCCGAGGAGGTTCGCCGCCAGCTGCTCGACCAGATCAGCCGCGGCCAGCTGCATCCGGGGGAGCGGCTCGGCGCCGAGCGGGATCTGGCGCAGGGGCTCGGCGTGAGCCGATCCACCGTGCGTCAGGCGCTCGCGGCGCTGGAGGAGGCAGGCGTCGTACGCCGAGTGCCGGGTCGTGGTGGTGGCACCTTCGTGCGCCGGCAGAAGGTCGAGCGCGACCTGTCACAGGTGGTCGGCGTGCCGGCGCTGCTGCGCGCGCAGGGCATGACGGCCGGCTCCCGCATCGTCAGCACGGGGATGGTCGCGGCGGACGAGGAGACCCGGACGGCGCTCGGCCTGGTCGCGGGCGACTACGTCCTCGACGTCGTACGCATCCGGCTGGCCGACGGCACCCCGATCTCGCTGGAGCACGCCCGGCTGCCCGCCGAGATGTTTCCGGGGCTGCTCGACCTGCCACTCGGCGGATCGCTCTACGAGCTGTTGCAGGAGCAGTACGGGACCGTCCCGGGGGAGGCCGTCGAGCACATCGAAGTGGTGCCGGCCGGCGAGGACGAGGGCTCGATCCTGGCGGTGGAACCGGGGGCCGCCTTGCTCTCGATCACCCGCACGACCCAGGACGGCGAGGGCCGGGTGTTCGAGTTCTCCCACGACCTGTTCCGCGCTGATCGCACGACGATCACCGTGCGCACCCCGACGAGCCGGGCGCGCGGGAGCGCCGCCCTCGGCCGGGTCGTGCAGCTGCGTCCGCGGCGCAAGAGGTGAGCGACCGCACGGCACTCGTCGTGGCCAGTGCCCTCGACGCGGACGCGGGTTTCGTCGGTGATCGGCTGCAGCAGTGCGGCTTCGTCCTGCGCACGGTCTTCCGCGACGGCGCCGGGGTGCCGACAACCGTGGTGGGCGCCGGCGATCCGGATCTCATCGTGCTGCTCGGCTCCGAGTGGTCGGTGCACGCTCCCGTGGAGCCCCGATCCCTCGAGGTGGAGTGTGAGCTGGTGCGATCGGCCCGTGCATCGGGCACTCCGGTGCTCGGGTTGTGTTACGGGGCGCAGGTTCTCGCGCATGCATTCGGGGGGCGCGTCTCGGTCGCACCTGCGCCGGAGATCGGGCTGGTCCAGGTAGACACCCGCGATCCGGAGCTCGTCCCGGCGGGTCCGTGGACCGCGTTCCACGTGGATGTCCTGGAGCCACCGCCGGACGCGACGGTCGTCGCCACCAACTCGTGCGGCGTCCAGGCCTTCATGCTGCCGGGAGCCCTCGGGGTGCAGTTCCATCCCGAGGTCCGTCCTGGTGTGCTGGACGGCTGGGCCGGCAGGTTCCCCGATCTGGTGCTCGACGCGGGCCTGCAACAGGCCGTGCTGGTGGCGCAGGCCAGCGATCGTGAGGACGACTCGCGGCGAGCTGCGTACGCCTTGGTCGACGCCTTCCTCGCCCGCCTCGTCCCAGCCGCTACCCCCTCTTAGAAAGATTGTCCTCTATCTTCGCCCGATGACTGAGACGCAACGCCAACCCGTTCCCCGCAACGATGCCGGCGAGCTGGACACCGCAACTGCCTTCCTGCGATTCGCACGAGAGTCCGTGCTCAAGAAGACCGCGGGACTGAACGACGAGCAGCTGCGCCGCGTCCTCGTCGACACCGGCACCACGCTGCTGGGCCTGGTTGAGCACTTGACCGGCGTCGAGAGGTACTGGTTCGGCTATCACCTCGCCGGGGCGGGCTCTGACACAGACGGTGACCCCGCTACGGATGTGGCAGCCGACGGGAGCACCGAGTCCGTGCTGCAGGCATATCGAGATGCCATCGCCGACAGCGATCTCGCCATCGAGCGCGCCGGCGACCCGAACACGCGCGTCGCCCGGCCCGTCGACGGCGAGCATCTGACTCTGCGATGGGTGCTCGCCCACATGACCAGCGAGACTGCACGGCATGCCGGACATGCAGACATCCTGAGGGAGCAGATCGACGGAACGACGGGGCGCTAGGTCGACCGCGAGATCCTCCGGCGCTATGACCCGGTCGTTCGGGTGCGTTGCCAGTCCTCGTCGGTCCAGAACGGGCGGAGCTCGAGCTTGCCGCCGTTGGCCTGCGGGTGCCGCGCGGCGATCGCGATCGCTTCGTCGAGGTCGTCGCACTCCAGGATGTCGAAACCGGCGATCCACTCCTTCGACTCGGTGAACGGTCCATCGGTGACGAGCACCTTGCCGCGGCTGACTCTGACCGTGGTGGCCTCGCTGACCGGGCGCAGGGCGTCACCGGTGATGCGCTTCCCCCGGCCGTCGACGTCGGCCAGCCATTCCTCGATGGTCAGGTCCTCCGCCGACGGCTCGGCCTCGGCGGCGGCGGCGGGGTCGACGACGACGAACATCATGTATTTCATCTGGGTGCACTCCTGGCTCGGTGGCGGTGAACGAACATACGACGATCGCCGCCCCGCGGATAGGACACTTCCGCCGGGGCACTTTCTCGTCAGTGCCGCCACCGTCTCGGCAGTGCCACCCTCCCCGTCGGCAGTGCCACCCCGTCGGCAGTGCCACCCTCCCTCTAGAAATCGATCATGCAGCTCTTGTGTGCGCGTGCACACAAGAGCTGCATGATCGACTTGGAAGGTGGTTGTCAGGGGCGGAGGGCGGTCTCGAGGAGTCCGTAGGCGACGGCGTAGCGGTGGCCGAGCGCGCCCGCGACGTTTCCGCGTCCGACCGCGGTGCCCGCGGGCAGCGCGCCGATGACGGCGCCGAGCACCTCGTCGTCACCCGCGGGACCGCCCACGACGACGACGCTGCGCGGGTCGACGTCCAGCGTCCGCAGGGCGCGGGCGACGTTCGCGCCGATGAGAGCGACCTTGACCTGCAGCCGCAGCGCGCGCCACTCGCCGGGAGCCAGACTGCGGTGAAAGGCCAGCAGCCCCGCCGGCCCACGCACCACAAGCGAGCCCACCATGTCTTGCGAGGCCGGCTGATCGAGGAACCGGCGCGTGCCGTCCTCGGCCAGCAGTACCTGCGGAGCCTCGACCCGGTGCGCCGGGCCACGCTTGACGTGCTCCGCAGCCGCCGCCGTACAACCGGTGAGGGCGGCAACAGACACCGTGAGCAGCTCACCGCCGCCCGCGGCGACCACCGCCGCGTCGCCTGACACGGCGTCGATCGTGCCGCCGCCGAGGTCAACCACCACGGTGTCGTCGGTCGCCCCCGGCGTCGACAGGGCGCCGCGCCGGGCGGCGGCGGACTCGGAGCCCGCGGACAGCACGCCCGCTCCCAGCCGTTGCGCGAGTGCCGCCGACGGGTCGACGTAGGGAGCGCTCGCCCGCAACGCGGCGAGGGTCACCGGCCGGCTTGTGGCGCCAGCCCGTCGGGCCTGCACTTGGTGCGCGACCGCGGCGAGGTCGACGCTCCACAGATCATCGACGGCGTACGTCGCCTGGTCTGGCGGGAGGGAGTAGGCGCGGGCCATCCCGACCGGCCCGGCTCGCAGCCGGTGGTTCCCGTCGGTGAACCGGACGCGCCCGCAGCCGGCGAGCTCCAGCCAGCCGGCGGCCTCGGTCGGCGCCTCGTCGGGGCGGCCGCCCAGGGCGACGACGGCATTCGTGGCGTCCAGCAACAGCGGTGCCAGTGCGGCGGCGTCCGCGAGCTCGTCGTCGCCGAGCCCGAGCAGCTCGCCGAGGCGCAACGGGTCGGGCAACGCCCGCAGCGGACGTCCCTGCGCCGAGCACTCGACAGCGAGCCGATCCGCTCGCATTGCTGCCTCGACGTCCACCTCGTCGACCACGGGCAGCTGGACCGGCAGCCGGTTTGCCACGAGCACCGCCTCGTCGTCGGCGAGGACGACGGCGGCCAGCCGACGGGCGGCCGCGAGCGGCAGCAGCAACTCGACGGCTCGCCGGTAGCCCATGCCCGAAGGCACGACGGCGACCACGGAGTCCGAGCCGGACAGTGCGCCGCCGAGCCGGTGCGGCCGGCCGACACCGACCCCGCCGCCGCCCGCCGTCCCGGCGCCCGACGCGGCGACCCAGAGCCGGCCGGTGCGCGGACGTTGCTCGGCGATCTCTGCGGTCGCGGTCTCGCCAGGGCGCAGCGGAGAAGCCGCGGCGAGGTCGACGTCGACCCCGTGCTGACGTTGCAGGCGACGCACCAGCGCGATGGCTCCGTCCAGGCTTGCGGGCGAGCCCTTCGCCCGGCGCGTCGGTGCGCGACCGGCCGCGATGACCTCGACCCGTTCACCGGTCAGTCGCCCGAGGACGACCTCGGTCGTCGAGTTGCCGACGTCGATGCCGGCAGCGACGGTCACGTCACCGCAGCAGGCCGCGCCGGGCGTAGACGGCCGCCGCCTCGCGCACCAGAGCCGCGCACCGCGGTGCCGGGACACCGTCGAGCTGCGCGGCGGTTGCGGCAAGCTCGGCCTCAGTCGACCGATGGGGGCGCAGCCGGTCATACAGCGACATGACCTCGGCCTCGGACATCAGCGCCATCTCGGCAGCCCGCCGGAAGTTCTCGGCGAGCTGCGGGTTGCCGTGCGCGTGGGCGATCTCCGCCTGGTGCTCCAACGTGTCCGGGTGGATCCGTACGTCGTCGGCCTCTATCTCGTCGCGCGCGAGGCGATCAAGGGTCAGGTTCGCCGAGTCGCTCCCCGAGAATCCGCGGGTCACAGCAGCACCGCCATGTCCTCGTTGCCGAGCGTCGCGTCCACGCAGGCGCGCTCGAGGGCGACCAGCGAGATGACGCTCGTGTGATAGCGCGCCTCGATCGCCTCGTCGGTGTACGGATTGCGCGCGGGGACCGGGGTAGCGCCCTTGGCGTGCCTGCCGGCGTTGGCGCCGAGCAGCCGGTAGAGGTCGGGGGTGATGATCGGCGCCATGCTGTAGAGCTCGAGGTTGGCCAGCGGCGGCAGGTCGCGCCGGTGGATCAACGCGGTGCCCTTCCCCTGCAGACCGATGCCGATCCCCGACCCGGCAAGACGCGCCGCGGTCAGCCCGACCATGCCGAGGTCGATGGTGGCGTTCACGCGGACCACCCGTGCCTGGCAGCCCTCCTCCTCCAGGCCGGCCAGCAGCTCCCGCAGCACGTCGACGACGGACAGTCCCGACAGGGTCCGCCATACGGCGCGGCCGACACCGGGGGACAGCCCGATGACGACCTCGCGCGGATCGCTTCCGGTCACCGCGACGCCGGTGGGCTTGAACTGGTCGCTCGCCCACTCCGACTGGTCGGCACGCAGGTCCTCGACACCGCGCGCCTGCCGTATGCCGTCGATCTCGGCCTGCCGCCGGGCATCGGGCTCGTAGCCGGTCCCGGGACCCGCGTAGTCGTTCGGATCGGTGACCAGGCTCAGCACGTGCATCTGCTCGTCGAAGATCGCGGAGGTCTGCAGGTGGTCGCCCTGGACGCGCGCGTCGAGCATGGCGAGCAGCCGGGTCGCCTCCTCCTCATAGCCGCAGTCGAGCAGCGCCCGCGCGACCTCCAGCGACCCGAGGCCCGAGCTGCGGATCGTCTGCGCCGCGCTCAGCACCACGAGCGCGTCGGGGTTGCCGAGGTCCTTGGAGCCCACGGCGTCGATGGCGAGCTCGACGTGGTCGTCGGTGAAGTCGGCGAGCCCGAGCCAGCGGTAGACGTCGCGACACGCCTCGGCTGCGCGACGGCGCAGCCGCCCGACCTCGGCCGGGTCGGCGGTGCGAAGGCCGCCGTCGACGCCCCAGTCCCGCTGCATCGCGAGCCAGTCGTCGAAGTCCTCGGCGTTCCACTGCGACGGCCCGAACATGTTGTCGTAGCGCTGGATCGAGCCGAACCCGCTGCAGACATAGTCGCTGCCCGCCAACAGGATCGGGAGAGTACGAGACGTCCGGCGCACGTCGGACTCCGACATGAGGGCGTCGTTGCCCGTGCAGGCCTCCAGGTTGCGTGCCATCACCATGAGGTTCTCGGCCATCATCTCGCGCACGCCGCGCGGCACGGCCCCCGCGACGCTGGCTCCGTCGATGCCACCGTTCTGCACGCCCTGGACGCCCATCGCCCGGGCGAGCGAGACGCAGCGCGACTCGAGGTAGAGCATCGAACACCGCTCGGCGCCACCCATCAGGACCTCGGCCCCCGCGCCGGAGGAGACCCGCATCTTCACGCCGCGGCTGGCATAGCCGGCGGCCAGAACCGCTTTGCTGTACGGAGTGTCATCGCCGTCCACGAACACCGACTCGGTGCCGTAGAGGCTCACCGTCTCGGCGTAGGACACCAGGCCACGGATGCCCATCTCGAGCTCCATGGCCTCCTCGACCGAGCACTGCACGAGCACGCCCGCCGAGCCGACCACAGAACCGATCGTGACAGCGACCGCGTTCGACGGTGCATCGGCGAGGACGGGCACCGTCGTCTCGAGCTCACGAAAGCCGTACGCCGCCGCCGTTGCCGCATCGGCCGCGAGCAACAACGGGTCGTCGAGGCGGTTCGTCACGTGCGCCTGGTTGCTCGGCGTGCGCCTGGCGCGCATCTTGGTCATCGACAGCGTCAGCTCAGCCGGCCGCAGCATGGCGACGACCCGGGCCAGCTTCGCCGGAGTCGTGCCGTCGACCAGCCGCACCACCTCCGCGCGTGACACCCCGGGGTCGACGAAGAGGCGGGCGAATGCCACGTCGTCGAGCGCCATTGCTTCGTCAGCGACCGAGAGGTCGATGCCGTGTGCGCTGATGAGTGCGTCGACGGTGTCGAACTCTGCGGCCGGCCGGCCGTCCATCTCGACGACGACGCCGTCGCGGACGACGAGCGACGGATCGGGATCGTGCGGGCTGCGCAGAGCTACCAGGCCGAGGTCGATGTCCTCGTGGGCGAACCCATCAAGGTTGACGCGCTGGGCGTCCATGAAACGGATGCGGCCGACCCGCTCGTCGCTCACGCTCGCACCCTAGATCAACCGCCCGCGGGTTACTGCCCGATCGCCCATCCCACCCCCTTCAAAGTCGATCATGCAGCTCCCGACAGCGCTGGGCATCAGCGCAGGTCAGCCCCCCGCAATTCGAAGTCGATCATGCAGCTCCCGACAGCGCTGGGCGATCAGCGCAGGTCAGACCCCCGCAATTCGAAGTCGATCATGCAGCTCCCGACACCAAGTCCATCGGCGCACGTCAGAGTCCCGGTATTGGAAGTCGATCATGCAGGTGTTGTGTGCGCGTGCACACAACACCTGCATGATCGACTTCGGGGTTGGGGAGTGGGAGTGCCCGCGAGGTGTCAGAGTGTCGGCCGTGATCACGTTGTCGCTCGCCGCTCGGATGACCGAGGCGGCAGTAGGTCGCGCCGCCGTACTCGGGGCTCTCGTCTCCGCTGCCGTTGTCGACGGTGGTGGCCATCTCGTGCACTTCCAGCGGATGGACCGGGCTGAGATCGCCGGCCCGACCCTGGCCGTCGACAAGGCCTTTACCGCGGTCGCGCACCGAGCCGCAACGGCAGACCTGACCGCTCTTGCCGTCCCCGGGGGGCCGCTGGCCGGGTTGCACGCGAACGGTGGTGGGCGCTATGTCGTGTTCGGCGGCGGCTTGCCGTGCTGGTCGGGGGACGGGCGCGACGATGCGGTCGTCGTCGGTGGCATCGGTGTCAGCGGTGGTACGACCGAGCAGGACGTTGCCTGCGCCGAGGCTGGGCTCGCCGTCTTCGACCGCAGCCTGATCGATACGGCGGAAGAGTCGATCACGCCGTAGGTAACTGCATGATCGACTTCTTATTTCGAGGCTATGACCTGCACTGATGCCCAGCGCCGTCGGTTACTGCATGATCGACATTGAAGGTGGGCGGGTTAGGCGTAGGGGTGGGGGCCCGGGGTGCCGACCAGCTTTCCGCGGGCGAGGGTCGCGCCCAGCTCGACCGCGACGCTCCGGCGGAGCGGCGAGTCGACCCCCAGCGCCATGACCTCGGCGCCGCACTCCTCGGCGGTGGCCAGCAGGCGTCGTACCGCGGGGGACTGGTCACGACCGGGGACGGACAGGTCCACCTGCACGATGTCCGGGGTCAGCCAGCTCATCGCCCGGGTCGCCTCGGGGTTGTCGCTCAGGTCGGCCAGCACGATCGCCCAGCCCCACTCGCGAAACTCTGCCAGGGCGGATCGCAGCCGGCCGACGTCGGCGAACGAGTCGTCGTGGATCTCTGCGGCGACCGCCAGCGCGCGCCGTCCGCGTCCGAACGAGACAGCGAGCCGCGGTGGGCAGGCGCTGACGAACGTGTCGGGCTCGGGTGTGATGTGCAGGGGTACGTCGACTCCGGCGTCGAGTGCCCGGTCGAAGGCCAGGCAGCGGAACGCCCAGTCCAGCCGCTCGACCAGGCCGAGCGAGGCGGCACCTGCCAGCAGGGCGAGCGTGTCGGCCAGCTCGGTGCCCGGCAGCCCGCGCCCGGTCGCCTTCCAGCCCACGACCGTGTCGTCGGCCAGCCGGCGGATCGGCGCAAAGTCGGGGCCGAGCCGGTCGGGGTGGGCGATCAGCGTCTCCACGAGGGCGCGGGTCCGACGGGTCTGGTCGAGCTCGTCCGTGAGGGTCACCCTCGGCGCATCGGCACCTGCGGACCGCACTTGAGCGTCCGATAGGCCGATCCGTGCCGCCTAGTCCGGCCTGGTGCCGCCTCGTGCGGGAATCGGGGTCATCGGTGCCGTCCAGTCCGGCGCTGTGACGGGCCGTCCGTGAGAGGTGCCGTGAGAGGAAGCGACCGCAGCGTCCCCGTCATTCGAGCGGTTCGGCCGTCAGCCGGTAGGTAGAGGCGCACGAGCCACTGAACCCTGCGCCTCCCGGACGCCTGGCGAGACCCGGTTCGGCGGCGGCGGCGAGGTTCAATGCGAGCAGTTGGGCCAGCACGTCATCCTCCGATGTGAAGCCGTAGGCGTCCAGGACCGCGGCATCGAGCGCGTCGTGGACATCGCGTAACTCCGACTTGCCAGGCTCTCGCAAAGCGTCGTACTGCTGACCGAGCGTCCGGCCCGCCCAGAGGAACTCCGCACGCGTGTCAAGGACCCGAGAGGCGAGCGAGGTGATTGCCCTCACCTGCGCGTCGGAAGGGCTCGCGGGCCATGGGAACGAATCCCATACGGTTGTCGAGGTGTAACGCGGTCGGCTCTCCAGCCGTGAACATCGCGCGTCAAACCAGGCACGGTGCATCGTCGAGGACAACACACCGAACGAGTAGTCAACAGCGCGGCCTCGCCCTTCTCGTCCCCGATCAGGTGTTGGTTCCGCCAGGCCACGAAGGCCGACAGGCTGGACCGGATCGAATCGTGCTCCACGCGGGCACGATACGGGCGCGGATCACCCTTTGCCGCCCTAGACACACCCGGCCAATGCGTCAAATGAGCCATTCCCGCCCCGCCGAGAGGTCAGCGGCCAGGGCGCTGCCGCAGGCGACGGGCACGTGTGGGATGGCGTGCCCCGGTTCGTTGTGCGTCACCACGCAAGTGGTGCGCGCTCTCGCTCACGTGGGTGCCGGTCACGGGCCCGTGGTGGAGAAGAAGTAGACCAGCCCGACCGACGTGGGAAGCCACGCACCTGCCCGGCCGAAGGTCCCGGGAGCGCACCTGGTTGCGGGTCTCCGGCCGGTCCGCCCTGGCTCGCGGTCTCATTGCCGCGACCTGCTCTGCGGCCCGGGCCCTGGTGGTCAGCACGACGGTCAGGGCTTGGCGCTGCTACTCCTCGGCTTCGCCCCGCTGGGCGGACTTTCTCCGCTCAAGCCGCCAGTGGATCTCGTGGGTCTGCGGGTGCCGCCACTCGCTCATCCGGTACTCGAACCCAGGTAGCAGCACGACCGGGATGGGTTCTCCCGACGCCGGGGCGACTACGCCGACCACGATCTTGGCGTCCGCGGGGATGAACGGGGATTGCGCGGGGATCGGTTCGGTCACGATCTCCACAGGGTCTCCATAAGGGCGCGCCATGGGACAGGAGTGTAGCAGTCGCGTGTTCAGCGGAGATATATAGAGACGATTTGGAACTCTCATAGAGACCTGATAGAGTACCGATCAGGTCGCACGCAACGAGCGCCGATCACAACGAAAGCCCCAGGGAAGAGACACACACAACCATGCGCAAGATCATCCTCGCCCTCGTGGCAGCCGCCGCGATCGCCACCCCGCTCGCCCTCGCCGCGGCCCCGGCCAACGCTGCCACCACCGCCGCCGGCGCCAGCACGGTGTTCCTCAGCAAGAGCACCTTGCAGAGCACGCTCCACCTGAACAACACCGGGTTCGACGCCCTCAAGGCCAGTGACTTCAAGGCCACCGGCACCATGGTCGCCGTCCAGGAAGTGCACTTCGCCTGCGACGGCGCGGAGGTCTCGTCCTACGACTGGCCGACCGCCTACGCCGACGACGTCACGGCCACCGCGGTCTACAACGGCAACCACACCCAGATCACCGGCTACAACGTGACCGACAACGGCACCATCGGTGAGCCGGCGGTCAGGAACCCGATCAACTGGGACCAGGTCAACACGGCGTACGCCGCGGCAGTCAACAGCGACCTGCGGTGCTGGCTCGCCCACCAGCACGTACCGCTACGACTGGACCCCGTTCAACGTGACCGTCAACGGGACCACCGTGGTCACCTTCCAGCACGCCTGATCCACCCGCACAAACCAGCAGCCCGTCCCGCTTCGGCGGGGCGGGCTGTGGCCGTCCGGGCTCGCCTCGGGCAGGCACATGCCGCCCGGACCCGGGAAACCACCAAGAGAAGGAGCAGCATCATGCGCAACAGCACCATCCCGCAGATCGGCGAGACCAAGAACGGTTACCTCCTCACGGAGAGCGGCTGGCTGCCTATCAAGCCGCCGAAGAAGAACCGAACCTTCCTCAAGGTCTTTCTCGCCCTGTGCGCGTTCGGTGTCGTCTCGGTCATCGGGCTGCTCGCCGTGCTCGGCGCTGGTGCCAACGGGGTTGCCAAGTCGATCGACCAGAACGCCAACAAGGCGGGCGGGGACAGCAACCCGATGGTGATCACCGCGGGCAACGCGTTCGAGGTTGATGGCTTCAACTACAGCAAGGGCTGGTCCCTCGGCAAGGACGTTCTCGGCGATCTGAACATCAAGGGTCTCAAGGTCACCAACAACCGCGACAACAAGGACTCCGCACTGGTCGAGGTCAAGGTCTGGAAGGGCACCGAGGTTCTAGCCCTCGCCCACTGCACGACTGAGCCGATCGGCGTCGGGACCACGGTCACGCCGTCCTGCAGCAGCACGGACGAGCTGCCGAGGGACTTCACCAAGATCACCATCAACGACACGTTCTGAGTCGGCTGATCTGAGTGCGTCCTCGCTTCGGCGCGGCCACGCTCAGGTTGTCCGAATCGACAAGAGCGACCCGCAGCGGCCGAAACCAAGATCATCCCGGTGCCCCACCCGATCCCGGCCATTCGCGGGCCCGGGCAGCGCCCGGAGCGTAGACCGCTCCCGGATTTTTCAGAATTCCAGCGTCACTTTCCGTGGCACGGTGCAGGTGCAGGACCGCATCGCCTAGCACCCACGCCCGTTCGAGGATTTCCAAGGATCACAATGCCGGTATCCCCGCCGATGGTGCGTACGCAGCCGGCCGCCTAGATCGCTCCGCTAATTCCAAGATCATTCCGGAATCCCTGGGAATGGTGCGTACCCACAGGGCCACCTAGCGCCCTCTGGGAGGGCTGCCCAGGGGAGTGGGCTTGGCGGGGGCCTGGCAGGCAGGCGCGTTCAGTCACTGAACGTCAACCGAGCACGCTCAATGCAGGTCATTCCAGTCACTGGAATGAGCGACCAAGGGCAGACAATAACCTTCTACAGACAGAAACCGAGGCTCAGACCAAGATCATTCAGACCCGAGCCGACGCACCCAACCCCTGCCCAGCCCGGCCCCTGCGCCGATAGGTTCCCACCGCGGGCTGCCGCCCACGAAGGCTGCCTGCCTCCCGGTCGGTGACCGGAGAACGAGTCAGGAGTCCGTTATGGCGATCGTCGTGGGCTATCTCCCGAGCCCCGAAGGGCGGGCGGCGTTGCGCCGAGGCGCCGAGGAGGCGCGGCTGCGGGGCACCAAGCTGATCGTGATCAACTCCAACCGCGGAGGCCGGGACCTGACCTCGTCGGACGCCGCCCGACAGGAGGCCGATCTCGCCGATGTCCGGGCGCAATTGGAGCGAGACGCCATCGAGCACGAGGTCCGCCTGCTGGTTCGCGGCCTCGAGCCCGCCGAGGACCTCATCGCGGTCGCGGAGGAGGTCGGGGCAGACTTCATCGTGATCGGGCTGCGCCGACGCACCGCTGTCGGCAAACTCATCCTTGGCAGCAACGCGCAGCGCGTACTGCTCGAAGCGACCTGCCCGGTCCTGGCGGTCAAGGCAGAGGAGTAGACCCATGGCGAGCACGAAGACCCGCCCGATTGCGATCACCGGCGAGCCCGCGGCGGACGCGCTGCTCGACCGCGACCCGTTCGCGCTACTTGCGGGCATGCTGCTGGACCAGCAGTTCCCGATGGAACGGGCCTTCGCGGGACCGCAGAAGATCGCCGAGCGGCTCGGGATCGACCATCTCGACCCGGCGTTCATCGCGGCGCAGGACCCCGACGCGTTCGCAGCACTGTGCGCGACCCCGCCGGCCGTACACCGTTACCCGGGCAGCATGGCCGCGCGGCTGCAGGCGCTCGCCGCCCGAGTCGTCGAGGAGTACGACGGTGACGCCGCCGCTCTGTGGACGGGGGCGTCCAGTGGAGCGGAGCTGTTCGCGAGGCTCCGGTCGCTGCCCGGTTTCGGGGACACCAAGGCCCGGATCTTCGTGGCGCTGCTGGGCAAGCAACGCGGGGTCCAACCCGCCGGTTGGCAGGCGGCGGCCGGCGCCTACGCCGAGGACGGGTCGCACCGCTCCGTCGCGGATGTCGTCGATGCGGACAGCCTCGCCAAGGTGCGCGCCTTCAAGCAGGAGCAGAAACGCGCCGCAAAGGGGTGATGACTCCCTGTGATCGGCCACGCGGACGGTCCGTCGCGGGCTAGCCTCGTGGTCAGACCGGTTGCACGGCCACCGGGATCACAGCTGCGGGGGGCCAGGATCATCGACACGGAAGGCTGGTCAGTCGTGCAGCAGCGCGGTCAGGGGCGGAGGTGACCCCAGATCTCACCGGTCATGAGCGTCTCGAGCTGTCCGACCTCGCGCTCTTCGAGACGCTCATCCTCGAGGCTCCCGTGGCCTTCGCGTTCTATGACACGGACCTGCGCTACCGGCGGATCAACCGCATGCTGGCCGACATCAATGCCTTGCCGATGGAGGCGCACATCGGCTGGCGGCCCAGCGAGATCCTGCCCGACCCGCTCGGCTCGGCGATCGAGGCACGGCTGGTCGAGGTCCTCGAGACCGGAAGCGTCGTGTCCGACGACGACTTCACCGCCATCTCGCCGACAACCGGTGAGCTCGGTCACTACGCGTCGAAGTGGTACCCGGCGCGGGCGGGTGACGGGTCGATCATCGGGGTCGCCGTGATGGTCTCGGACGTCACCGCGCGGCATCGCTCGGAGGCGGCACTGCTGCGCAGCAACGACCGCACCGTCCGCCTCCAGCAGGCGACGTCGGCGTTGGCAGGGGCCTTGACCGTCGACGATGTACGGCGCGTTCTGCTCGACCTCGGCCGCTCCGCCGGCTTCGCCACCCACACCGAGATTGACGTCACCGCCGGCGAGCCGGACCCGGTCGAGCCGCTCTCGCCGCTGCTGCCCGACACCGGCTCGCCTGAGGGCATCGTCGCGTTGCCGTTGGTGGTGTCCGGCGGACGCATCGGCACCTTGCGCCTCACCCGGCGGCAGGCCGAGGTGGCCGCCGAGGACCTCGCGTTCCTCGGCGCCCTCGCGGGTCAGTGCGCGATCGCCGTGGAGCGTGCCCGGCTCTTCGAACGGGAGCGTTCGACTGCGGTGGAGCTGCAGCGCAGCCTGCTCCCGGATCGGCTGCCCGTGGCAGCCGGCGTCGAGCTGGCCGCGCGCTTCCTTCCGGGCTCACCAGGCGCGGACGTGGGCGGTGACTGGTACGACGCCTTCACGCTGCCGGACGGCCGCCTGGTGCTGGTCGTCGGCGACGTGATGGGCAAGGGCGTGGTCGCTGCGGCCGGCATGGGACGCCTGCGGGCTGCCCTGCGGGCTCTCGCCCTGGTCAACCCATTGCCCGAGGCGGTCCTGAGCGGGCTCGACCGCGTGTTCACCGCCACCGAGGATCCCGACCAGATCGCCACGCTTGTCTACCTGCTGATCAATCCGGCGGCCCGGCGGGCGGCGGTCGGCGCCGCCGGACACCTGCCGCTCGTGCTAATGCGGGCGGGCGGAGAACCGGAGCTGGTGGACGCCGGATCCGGGTCCACACCACTCGGCTGGCCCGAGCCGAGGACACAGCGCACCCTGGAGCTCGGGCCGGGCGACCTGCTGCTCGGCGTGACCGACGGGGTCGTCGAGCGGCGGGGCTTTGACCTCGACGAGGGGCTCAACGAGCTGGTCGCGTGCGTACGGGGCGACCACGGCGGCCTCGACGATCTTGTGGAGCGTGTCACCACCACGATGCTGGGGCGCACCTTGGGCCGCGACGACGCCACCCTGCTGGCCGTGCGCTTCGTCACATAAAGGCGCGCCGGAAGGCACAGGCGGTCTGAGCAGCACCGCGGACGACGTGTCACAATACTGTGTTGCTGCGCGGCGGTGGCCGCCCCCAATCACTGGGCCCGATATCGGGTTCAACGCGCCCGTCGCCCTGACGAGAGGTAGTTCGTGACCGACTCGGTTCGCCCGTTCTCCCCGGACAACGCTTTCTCGCCGGTCGACGGCGCGCAGGCGGACGGCTCACCGGTCAGACCCCGCGGGACGCGCGCGGTGGCTGCGACGGCTGCAGCCCGTCGAGCGACGAACAAGGTCGAGCCAGAACCCAAGAGCGCGGACTCCAAGGCGCCCGCAGCCAAGAAGGCGCCGCCGGTCAAGGCCGTGCCCAAGAAGGACGAGCCAGCGGCCGGCAACAAGTCGAACGCTGCCGGCGAGAAGAAGGCCGGCGGCAAGCCCGCAGCCAAGAAGGCGGCCGGGAAGACCGCGGAGGCGCCGCCCACCGACGGCGCCGCGGCGGCCAAGGCGGGCGACCCCGTCCTCGACCCCGACGCGGACCCGCCCGAGCCCACCGAGCCCCCCGAGGACGAGGCGGTCGAGGGCTTCGTCATCAGCGAAGACGATGACGAGGATGCGCCTGCCCAGCAGGTCGCCACCGCTGGTGCGACCGCTGACCCGGTCAAGGACTATCTCAAGCAGATCGGCAAGGTGGCGCTGCTCAACGCCGAGCAGGAGGTCGAGCTCGCCAAGCGGATCGAGGCCGGGCTGTTCTCCGAGGAGAAGCTCAACTCCGGTGACAAGTTCGCGCCCAAGCTCAAGAAGGAGCTCGACTGGATCGCGGAGGACGGTCGGCGGGCGAAGAACCACCTGCTCGAGGCCAACCTGCGTCTGGTCGTGTCGCTGGCCAAGCGTTACACCGGTCGCGGCATGTTGTTCCTGGACCTGATCCAGGAGGGCAACCTCGGGCTGATCCGTGCCGTGGAGAAGTTCGACTACACCAAGGGCTACAAGTTCTCCACGTACGCCACGTGGTGGATCCGCCAGGCGATCACGCGCGCGATGGCCGACCAAGCGCGCACGATCCGCATCCCCGTGCACATGGTCGAGGTCATCAACAAGCTCGCCCGCGTGCAGCGCCAGATGCTGCAGGACCTCGGGCGCGAGCCCACCCCGGAAGAGCTCGCCAAGGAGCTCGACATGACCCCGGAGAAGGTCGTCGAAGTGCAGAAGTACGGCCGCGAGCCGATCTCCCTGCACACCCCGCTCGGGGAGGACGGCGACAGCGAGTTCGGCGACCTGATCGAGGACTCCGAGGCGGTCGTGCCGGCCGACGCCGTGTCGTTCACGTTGTTGCAAGAGCAGCTGCACTCGGTCCTCGACACGCTCTCGGAGCGCGAGGCGGGGGTGGTGTCGATGCGATTCGGGCTCACCGACGGTCAGCCCAAGACGCTCGACGAGATCGGCAAGGTCTACGGCGTCACGCGCGAACGGATCCGCCAGATCGAGTCCAAGACCATGTCGAAGCTGCGCCACCCGTCGCGCTCCCAGGTGCTGCGCGACTACCTCGACTAGAGTCGCGCGGCCTCGACAGGCTCAGCCGCTTCCGGCTGCGAGCGTCCGTACGCCTTGGAGGTAAGCGTCGTAGGTGGTCCGAGCGTCCGTGACAGCCCGCTCGATCGCACCCGGCTCGGCGAGGATCTCGTCGGCGATGTCGGCATCGAGATCGGCGATTCGAGTGAGATGCTCATCCGGTAGATGACTGCGGTGCTGCGCCGGCAGGAGCGCATGCAGGCGCGCCTCGGCGCGTTCCCATGACTCGCGTAGCTGGTCCAGCTCGCTCATCAGACGCCCCTTCGTCGATCGCCCCGTGTGGCCAGCCAGTGTGTCAGCCCTGCGGCCGAGGCGGTTGCAACGGACATTCTCAGTCCAAGATATTTCATCGCACAGCACTCGTGACCTGCTCGTTCACAACGCTCCGTCGTACAGCGTTAAGTCGTTCCTAGTGCGCGACTACCTCGACTGAGGAAATCCTCTCGTTCGGGCCACGGATTGCAGTTCGTCTTCCCAAGCCCGGCCTTACCCAAGCCTGCGTCCAAAGTGCCAGTTCGGTCAGCGACGATCAGGCGTAGAAGCCTGCTAAGGGGCGATCCGGTAGAAGCCGCTTCCGATGTCGAGGCTCCAGATCCCGCTGCTGCTTGGGACCAGGCCATCTCCTCGGACAGCGACGGTGGCCGCGATCCTGTTGGTGGCAGGGTCGATGCGGGAGATGACGCCGTAGCCGTCGTTGCGGCTGTAGACCCAGACGGCTCCCTGGACCACCGCGACCGAGGTTGGTTCGGGACGGACCCGAATCGTCTTTACTATCTGCCCGGTACCCGGGTCCAGGCGCAGGACCGCGCCGCCAATGCCGTCGGTTCGCCAGACGGCGCCTTCCCCGACCGCAAGATCGTTGTCGACCAGTCCGGCTTGGGTGGGCACGTGGAGGGCGAGCGCTGGGAGTCGCCCAGTCGGATCGACCCGGTAGACCACGTTGTCGAGCGACAGCGACACCCACAAGGCATCGACGCCGACACCAAGGGTGGCGATGCCGTCGGCTTTCGTGGGTCCGAAGGGCAGCTTCGTGGTCACCTTGTTGGTGGCTGGGTCGATGCCGACCACGGTGTGAGTTCCTGTCACCGCGACCCACACGCGTCCCGACATGATGCCGATCCCGAACGGCGCCGGCCCGACGGGGATCGTCTTGGTCACCCGGTTGGTGGCCGGATCGATGCGCACCACCGTTCCGCCGTCGGTGTCCGAGATCCAGACTGCCCCCAGCCCGGCCGCGACCTGCGCCGGGTTCTTCCCGGCATGGATCTTCGCGGTTACCCGGTTGGTGGCCGAGTTGATCCGCCACACCTGCCCGTCGGCGGGTCCCGGGATCCAGACGTCGCCCACGGTCGAGTTGGCGGGCTTCGTGCTGAGTGGGATACGGGCGGTGACCGTGGCCAGTTTGCGGTTTGGGTGCAGCGCTGGCCGGCCCTGCGGGGGTGTCGGCGAGGGCTCGACCCACATCTCGTCCCACAACTGGCCGAGCACGGCGCTGCGCTGGAAGTTGTGTGCTCGGCGCGAGGTCAGCGCGGGAAGAAGGCCAGAGGTCACCGGCACATATGCGGCGTCGGACAGTGCGGTTTGCTCGATCTTCTGCCACGCCACCCGGGCCGCGCCCGGATCGGTCGCTTGCAGATCCCGAGCCGCGACTACCGCCTTGTCGAAACCGTGGTCGCAGACCTTGGCCACGTTGAAGAATCCGGCACCGCAGTGCATGAGGGGTTCGTAGACGGCATCCGGCGACGGGTATCCGGGGCCGTACGACCCGAAGCCGACCTGCAGAGGCGTTCCCGCTGGCGGGTCGTATTGGTTGCCGGTGATGCCCGTCACGTTGCGATATCCCAGGTCCTTGAGAAGTCGGACCAGGTAGGGAGTTACACGTGCTTCTGCGGACACGACGTTGATCGCTGCATCGGCGGTCCGTGACGCTCTGACGAGCTGTTTCGCCTTCGCGAGGTCGGCAGCAGGGCCAGACGTGTGCGTCGACGGGCAGTCAGGGCGGTAGGCCGGAAAGGTTGGTGGCAGCATCCGACATGAAGCGGCTACCACTAGCTTCCCGCCAGACAGGTCGACGATCTCGTCGCGGTCGACCACCAATGCGACCGCCTGTCTGGCGCGCCGATCGCTGAAGGGCTTGACCGTCGTGTTCAGCATCAGATACGACACGAACGGGCCCTGGTCGAGATGCAGCTGGTCGGGATAGCGCGTGCTGAGCTCGCCCACTCGTGAGTTGGGGACTCCTTCAGCGAGATCCGCGTTACCTTTCAGGACCTCGGTCGTGGCTACATTCACATCCGCCTGGCCGATGCTGATCCGGTCAGGAAAGCCGTCAGGTTGGGCGGCGTGGGACCACTCGTGGAACCGCGGGTTGCGCACGAGCATGATGTGTTGATGCGGCACGTAGTCGCCGACCATGTAGGGGCCCGTTGTGGGCACAGGATGTGTTCCGACGTCGGTGAGGGGCGTGCCGGGCGGCATCGCCGCCGTGAAGGGAAATGCGAGCTTGTTCAGGAACGCGCCGTCCGGTGCGCTCAGGTGGATCGTGACCGTGGCTGCGGCGTCGTCGGCAGTTACCCCGGTCAGTTGACAGTTCTTCGGCGATCGCCGGCAATCCTGGGCCCCGATGATGCCGGCGTAGAGGTCCGAGATGGTGGCGTCGAACTTCTGAAGGAGCGCACGCTCCAGGCCACGTCGGAAGTCACCGGCTCGCACAGGCACGCCGTTGGAGTAACGGATGCCCTTGCGGACGTGGAAGATGTAGGTCTTTCCCCCATCGGTCAGGTTGGGTAATGCGGTGGCCAGGTCAGGCACCAGCGTGCCGCCGTCCGGTCCATCAACGCGCCGATAAGTGACCAGGCCGTCGTAGAGCCAGACGAAAGACAAATACTCCGGGTCGATCGAATCGCCAATGTTCCTGCTGAGGTCGCGCAGGGTGCCGCCTCGGTGTGCGGTGGGCGAGCCGTCCGCGGTTATCCACAGGCTGCCGCCGACCACGGCCACGCCGCGGGGTCCGCCGCCCAATGCAAGCGTACGCACCACCGCGTCCCCGGCCGGGTCGATCCGGCTCAGGGTCCCCCCGTACTCGCTGGTCACCCAGACCCCGGCCGAGGTGATGGCGATCCCGCCAGGGCCCCGGTCGGCGGGGATGGTCGCCGCGACCCGGTCGGCGGTGGGGTCGATGTGGGTGACGGTGTCATCCAAGGTGTTGGTCACCCACACTCCGCCGCCCCCGACCGCAACACCCTCAGGACCGGCGCCCACCGTGACGGTGTCACTCACCGATCGGCGCGAACCGTCGATCCGCGAGACGGTGCCGTCCCCGGAGTTGGTCACCCACGCGTCCGCATCGCTGAGGGCGATCGCGGTCGGCCGGCGCCCGACGGGGATCGTTGTGGTGACCTGTCCGCTCGTGGCGTCGATCACCGAGACCGAGTCGTCAAGGCTGTTGGTCACCCAAACGCTGCCGCGCCCGGCCGCCGCACCGGTCGGAGCGTTACCCACAGGGATGGTCTTGACCACAGTGTTGGTACGCGGGTTGATCCAGGACACCGACCGGTCGCCACTGTTGGTCACCCACACCCCGTTCCTGCTTACCGCGACCCCGCGAGGGCTACGGCCCACCTCGATCGTCTGTACGGTGCGGCGGGTCCCCGCATCCACCCTTGAGACCGAACCGGTGGCTTCGTTGACCGCCCACACCGAGCCGAAGCCCTCAGCGATCCCGTCCGGCCGACCCCCGACCGGGACGCTGCCCACTACCTTCAGATCGTTCGCATCGACCACCGCCACGCTGTCCGCCGCCACCGCCACCGAGGTCCCGCCTGGCGCAACAAGGACCACAACGGCCGTGGCCACTGCCACCGCGAACGCTGCGACCGAAGCCACCAGCACCCGCCGACGACGACGCGGCACGCCGGGTTGGCCCGACTTGACGACCTCGGCGAACCGACGATCGCGCACCGGGTCCTCGACCGCAGCAAGCACCTCCATCACGGTCACCGGCTCCGCGATGCCCTTGAACCGCATCTGGCCCCGGCTCCGGTAACGCACCCCCGTCACCGCCCGGGCCAGGTGCACCAACTCCGCGCTGGCCAGAACCTGCCCCGGCCCGGCGGCGCTGCACAACCGGGCCGCCAAGTTCAGCGCCCCACCTCGGTAGCCTCCCTCGACCTCGACCGCCTCACCCGCATCCAGGCCGATGCCCACGGTCAGCGGAACCGACGGGTCGACCAGGGTCTGGTCGATCAACCGGTCCTGCAATGCCACCGCCGCCCTGATCGCCCGGCGCGCCGAGGAGAACACCACCAGCGCCTCATCGCCGCGCAACTCGAGCAGCACACCCTGATCAGCCGTGACGACCTCGCGTGTGACGGCGGCAAAGCGGGCCGCCAACGCCGCGGCCGCCTCGTCGCCGTGGGTCTGGGTGAACCGGGTGTATCCCCTGACATCAGCGATCAAGAAGTAGCGAACCGTGGCATCGACATCCTGGTCGATCCCGTCGGGCACCGGCAGGGACGAGGAAGGTTCGCGACCAGGCTCGTGGTTGGGCGACCCCGTCATGAGTCGCAGCATAAGCACGACCTGCCAAACTCGCGACGAATCATCGCGGTTAGCGCCTCGAGAGACGTATCCCTCTGGTGGACCTTCCTGGACTGAGCCGCCCCGTAACCACCACTTACTGGCGGACCTTGTTGCTGAAGCCCCGGGGTGTTGGCGAGGGAGCGCGGGATCACGCCTCCGGCGGGGGAGTTGGCCGTACGCTGTCGGCAAACCGCGGAGGGGCCTGTGAACTGTGCAGCCTGTGGGACCCAGAACGATTCGGCGCGCAAATTCTGCATGGAGTGCGGAACTCCGCTGGCACCGATCTGCTCGCACTGCGGGGCAGTGAATCCTCCGGCCGGGAAGTTCTGCGGCGAGTGCGGCTACGCGCTCACCTCGGAACGGTTGCCGGAGGTCACTGATCCCTCCTCTGTCGTTGCGTCCTGGCCCACGACCGAGCGGCGGCTCGTGTCCGTCTTGTTCCTCGATCTGGTCGGCTTCACGGCTATGTCCGAGCACCGCGACGCGGAGGACATGCGGGCTCTTCTCGGCACCTACTTCGAAACAGCGCAGACCGTGATCGCACGCCACGGTGGCGTGGTCGAGAAGTTCATCGGTGACGCCGTGATGGCGGTTTGGGGCGCGCCGATCACCCGTGAGGACGATGCGGAGCGGGCTGTACGCGCGGGGTTGGAGCTCGTGGACGCGGTGGCGGGGCTGGGTGCGGCCACCGGATCCGCACTCTTGGCGCGCTGCGGGGTGCTCACCGGCGAGGCCGCGACCACTCATGGCGCGGATCACCAGGGCACAGTCACCGGCGACATGGTGAACACTGCGTCACGACTACAGTCCGCCGCCGAGCCCGGCTGGGTGCTTGTCGGCGAGGCCACTCACCGAGCGGCGTCCGGCGCGATCGCGTTCGAGGCGGCCGGATACCTCACGTTGAAGGGCAAGCAGGCGCAGGTCCGCGCTTGGCGCGCGCTCCGGGTCGTGGCGGAGCGCAAGGGACAGAACCGGATGGCCATCGAGCCGCCGTTTGTGGGGCGCACCGAGGAGATGCGGCTGGTCAAGGAGCTTCTCCACGCCACCGGGCGCGAAGGCAAGGCCCGAGTCGTGTCGGTGACAGGCATCGGGGGCATCGGCAAGTCGCGCCTGTTGTGGGAGCTGCAGAAGTATGTCGACGGACTGGCCGAGACGATCTGGTGGCACCACGGCCGTTGCCCGTCGTACGGGGAGGGCATCACGTTCTGGGCGCTCGGTGAGATGGTGCGGATGCGCGCCGGGATCGCCGAGACCGACTCACCCGGAGTCTCTCGATCCAGGCTCTCCGCCTCCGTGGCAGAGCACGTCCCCGACGAGGACGAGCGCCGGTGGGTCGAGCCTCGCCTGGCCTTCCTGCTAGGCCTGGACGGTCGTCCTACCGGCGGCGGCGAGGAGATCTTTGCCGCTTGGCGCACGTTCTTCGAGAGGATCAGTGACGCGGGCAGCGTCGTCATGGTGTTCGAGGACCTTCAGTGGGCCGACACCGGGCTGCTGGAGTTCATCGAGTCGCTGCTGGAGTGGTCGCGCAACCACCCGATCTTCATCGTTACCCTGGCCCGCCCGGAGCTGGCAGACCGCCGACCCGCGTGGGGCGCAGGCACCAGGAACCTCATGTCGTTGCACCTCGAGCCGTTGGCCGACATGACCATGACCGAGCTGGTCCGCGGTCTTGTGCCCGGTGCTGACACTGCCTCCATCACCCGGATCGTCGAGCGGGCCGAAGGGATGCCGCTCTATGCGGTCGAGATGATCCGGATGCTCGCCGATCGTGGTGTGTTGCGTGCCGGCCAGGACGTGTACGAGCTCGTCGGTGACTTCGGCGAGCTCGAGGTGCCCGAGACACTGCACGCATTGATTGCCTCCCGGCTCGACGGGCTCAGCCACGAGGACAGGGCACTCCTGCAGGACGCGGCCATCCTCGGTAAGTGCTTCACGATAGAGGCCCTTTCGGCGGTCACGGGTGACGGCCCGCCCATCCTCGAGACACGGCTGCTCGACCTGAGCCGGCGAGAGTTTTTGGCGCGCGAATCGGACCAACGCTCTCCTGAGCGCGGCCAGTACGCGTTTCTTCAGGGCATCATCCGGGAGATCGCCTACGGCATGCTGTCGAAGGCCGACCGCCGGGCCAAGCACCTCGCGGTGGCGCACCACTTCGAGTCGGCGGGTGACGACGAGCTCGCCGGTGCGGTCGCGGCGCACTACGTGGAGGCGCTTCGCGCGACACCGGCCGGGCCAGACCGCGACGCCTTGAGCGCCCGCGCGCGGGACTGGCTCGCGCAAGCGGCCGACCGCGCAGCCAAGCTGGGATCTCCCGAGCAGGCTCTGGTCCTCAGCGAGCAGGCCTTGGAGATCACCCCAGCCGGGCCGGAGCGCGCCTCGATCCTGCAGGGTGCCGCGGGCGCCGCAAACGACGCCCTCCAGGGCGACGAGCAGCTCGCCTACCTCCGGGAAGCCGTGACCATCCTCGGCGGGCTGGCCGACATAGACGCCGAGATGGCGGCGATGGGCATGCTCGGCACTTCGCTCGGAGACCAGGACCGGGTGGAGGAGCTGAGGACGGTCGTCGAGGGAATGCGAGCGCGCATCGATGCCACCACCGATGCCCGTGCCCGGGCGGAGTACGACCACGTTCTTGGCTACCTCCTGTATTTCGACTGCGACCTCGACGGCTCGCTCGCCGCCATCGACCGGTCTCTGGCCGGCTACGAAGCCGCCAGCGCGTGGGACCGGTTCCACAAGGCGCTGGCCAACCGAGCGCATGCCCTGGCGGGCCTGGGCCGGCACCGAGAGTCGATCGCCCTGCGCCGCGGCATGCTCGCAATCGCGACGGAGGAGAACGACCTGCGGACGGCGGCGACGGTGCTGCTCGGCCTGGCGCTCGAGGCGGACGAGTGGGTTCAGGCGTACGAGCAATCCCTGGAGGCTGCCGCGTTTGCACGGCGCGGTGGCTGCCGCGGACCCGAGATAAGAGCGCTGGCCAATGCGGCCGAGTTCGCCGTGGAGACCGGAGCGTGGTCGACCGCGGACGAGCTGCTTGCCGACCTGCAGTCACGGCCGGGTCTGCCGGATCAGGTATTGGACGGTTCCCTACTGGACGCCGCCCTGCTCGCGGCTTACCGCGGTGACCACGCCCGTGCGCAGGCGACCATGAACCGGGTCAGCGAAGACACCGCGAATTCCGCCAACACCACCCTCCTGGCCTGGTACCGGCGCGTCCGATCGGTGCTCATGCTGATGGAGGGTGACCTGACCGGGGCGTTCGACGAGGGGATCGCTGCCATCGATGCCGAGCCGGTAGTCGGCCCCAACAGCACGATGGCCGCCTCATTCGCCGGGCGAGCGGCGCTCTGGCTCGGTGACACCGCGCGGTCACGAGAGGCGCTCGCCCGGATGCCGGTCGAGCACAAGCGATGGCACTGCGCGGTTCGCCGCGCCCTCGAGGCCGGGGTAGCGGCACTCGAGGGACGCCCCGACGATGCCGCCACGGTCTACGACAGTGTGCTGGCCGGGCGACTCGCCGCAAGCGACCCGTTCAGTCACGCCTTGATCACACTGGACGCGGCGGCCGTGCTGCCTGAGGACCTGCTGCCCGAAGGTGCGGTCACCGCGGCGCGGGCCTACCTCACGGATTTGCGGGCAGCTGGTCTGCTGGCTCGGCTCGCCCGAGCGGAGGTGCGGACGTAGCTTGGGTGGTTTGCGACCCGGGAGGCCGTTGAGAAGAAGTCGCAGGGCGCTTCACTGCACCCACATCGCGGCGGTCAGCGGTCCGTACTGCGGGGAGACGAAAACCTGCCCAACACGGTGGCTGACGAAGTCAAGTCGCTGGCTGTTGAAGAGGGGAATGATCGCGGCCGCATCGACCATCTTTCGGTCGAGGGCCGCCCATGCGTCGCTCGCCGCCCCTGGATCATCGACCTGTAGGTCGAGGGCAGTCGATATCTCCCCCTCGAGTTCGCAGAAGCCCGAGATATTGAACGCGTCAGGTTTGCAGGTCGCCAGGGCGACGAAGAAGTTCGACGCCGCGGGGTAGTCCGCGCCCCAGCCGATGATGGTGGCCTCGAAGGCCTTCGGGTCAAAGACCGTGGTGAAGTACTGATCGTCCGCAACGCGTCGGACGGAAGCCTTGTAACCAAGGGTCTTCAGTACGCGGACTACCTCCGTCGCCTTCGGCCCCACGTCGGCGGCCAACGCGTCACTGATGACCACCCTCACTGTGCGGTGCGCGGTGCCTGAGTGCGCTGCGAGATCGCGCGCTTTTTCCACATCTGGGCCGGTGTACTTGCCGTCCGGGTTCGCGTTTGTTGTGAAGGGACAGTAGGCCTGGTAGCCCTGGAAGTCCGGCGGGATGACCTGACAGGTAACCGGCCCGGAGAAGCTGGTCGGTACCCGTGCCAGGGTGTTTCGGTCTAGCGCCCACGCGACGGCACGACGTGCGTCTGGGTTGTTGAAGGGTGGCTGGGTCGTGTTCAACGCCAGAAAGCGGGTGAAAGTGCCGGGGTTGATGTGCATCCGCGTCCCGTACCGTGTGCGCAGGTCAGCGACCGACCCGGTCGGCACCGGCGCCCAGGTCAGGTCAGCACGTCCGTCGGTGATCTGACGCAGAGCCTCCTTGTCGTCGTATCCGGTGAGTAGCACGATCCGGTCCGGGTAACTGTCTGGCTGAGCGGCCGCGGACCAGACGTGGAAGCGCGGGTTGCGCACCAGCTCGAGCCTGCCGTGCCCCGTCTGTCCGGGGGGTTCGCCTTCCATAGGTGCGTACGACTTCACCATGTACGGGCCGGTTGCCGGGAGGAAACCGCCGGCTGGCAGGTGGAGGGGAGTCCCGCCCGGCACGGCGGACGCGGTAGGGAGCGCAAGCTGATACAGAAACTCCGGTGTCCTCTGGGTCAAGTGGAATGTAATGGTGCCGGCGTCGTCGTCGGCGACGATGCCGTCGGTCAGGTCGCAGCTGGTCGGTCCGGGCGAGTTGGTCTTCGTGGCGCGGGCGACCTGACGCAGGCAGTTCGTTGCCCCTTTGATTGCGGCCGCGTAATAGGTGTTGAAGGAATGGCGATTGACGTGGAGCAGGCTGCGCTCGATCCCCCGCCCAACGTCGCTGGCTCGGACCGGCGAGCCAGTGGAATAGCGAACACCCTTACGCACGTGAAAAACGTAGGTGAGCCCACCATCAGTCGGGTCTGGCAGGGTTGTCGCCAGGTCGGGAACCAGGACAGCCCCTTGCGCCCCCGCCACGTGGCGGTAGCCGACCAGGCCGTCATTGGTCAGCTGCGCCAGCCGAGTCGAGGCCGATCCATAGGCGTCGATAGGGTCGAGAATCGTCGGGTCACCGCCGGGATCGCCGTCGAAGTCCAAGGCCGGTCCGACCACGGTCAGGACGCCACCGCGGTGCAGCGCCGAGCCGCCTGCGGCATTGGTGAACCACAGCCGGTCCTGGACGAAGGTCAACCCGAGCGGGGCGCCGCCGACCCGGACCGTGTCGAGCAGGGTGAACCGGCGGGTGCTGATTCGGCTGAGCGTGCCGGCGTGCTCGCTGCTCACCCACACAGCCTGCCTCCAGGTGGCAACGCCGTAGGCGCCCCCGCTGCGTGCGATGGTGCGGGAGGTCTCGCTGTTGTCCTCGACGTCGATCCGTGACAGCGAGCCGTCGAGGTTGTTAGCCACCCACGCGGCACCGTCGCCCACCGCGATGCCTACGGGTCCGTTCCCGACAGTGATGGTGTCCTCGACCGCTCTTGCTACGGGGTTGATGCGAGAGACCGTGCCGTCGGCCTGGTTGGTGACCCACAGGGAGCCGGCGCCGTAGGCGATGCCGGTCGGGCTTGCCCCGACGTGCAGGCCGGCGCGAACCTGGTTGGTGGCCGGGTCGATCTCGGAGATCGACGCGTCCAGGGTGTTGGTCACCCAGACCTTCCCAGCCGCCACAATGATGCCGGTCGGGCCGGGTCGCACCGGGATCGTTACTGTCCTCGAAGTAGCCGGATCGATCTTGGACACGGTCGCATCCCCGGAGTTGGCCACCCACACGGCACCCGCCCCGACGGCCACTCCTGACGGCGACGCGCCGACGCTGACGGGCACCGATACCTCGGTCCCCGGCTTGATGCGCGACACCGACCCGTCGGTCGAGTTCGTCACCCACACACTGCCGTAGCCCGACGCCACCGCGCTGGGTCGCTGGCCCACATCAACCGCGGCGCTGATTCGTGGCTCGTCTCCGGGGCCGATCACCCCGACGGCGTTCTCCCCGACCGTCACCGTCGGTGCGGACCGGGTCAACAGATACCCAGCCGTTACGGCGAGCGCGACCACGAGTACGGCGGCCAACGCCACGACCAGGCGGCGGCGCTGCCGGCGGGTATAGAGCGGCACGATCGATGGTCGCCGGGAGGCGACCGCCTCGGCGTTGACCTCGTCCGGGACCAGCCGGTAGACCCGCCACGGGTCCTCGACCCCCTTCAGGGTCTGCGGCTCCCCGCCCTCGAAATGCCGGTCCGAGCCGGTCATCAGGTCCCGCACACTGCCCGACACCAACACCTGCCCGGCCCCGGCGAGGGCGGCGATCCGGGCCCCGATGACCACCGCCATCCCACCGACCTTGCCCCCGACCATCTCGCACTCACCCATGTGCACCCCGGCCCGGACCGCGATCCCCAACGGCGCCACCGCGGCGGTGATCGACTCCGCGCAGCGCACCGCCCGCTCCGGGGCCTCGAACACCGCGAAGAACCCGTCCCCCGCGGTGTCCATCTCCCGCCCGCCGAACACCTTCAGCTCCCGGCGCACCAGCGCGTTATGCCGCTCCACCAGATCCCGCCAGCCCCGGTCCCCCAGCTGCGCGGCGCGCTCGGTCGAACCCACGATGTCAGTGAACAACACCGTGGCCAGAAACCGGCGCGTGGCCAGCCGACGCTGCGGCATGACCGCAGTCTGCTCCCCTCCGGCGCCGACCGCCCAGGCCTTTCGATCGGCGGCCGCCCCAACCGCTTACTTCGCGGAGCTTGATGTGGTGAGGGACTGTTCCCTCATACGGACCCCTTCGACTGCGTGTCGGCAAGATCTCAGTCCCGGATATTTCACCGGACAACGCTCGTGGCCCGCACGTTCGTGGCGCCTACCCGTACAGCGCTAGGTCGTTCCTAGCGCGCGGCTACCTCGACTGAGCACCGCCTCCGAAACCCGTCTCTGCAGGTCATTCCTGAAGGAGTGGGGCCTGTCAAGCCCCTGATTGCTCGTGTTTTGATCTTCTTCGTCGTGTTCAGAGCGCGGAGATGGGGCGTCGGGGGTCAAGGCTCGGGGCGCAGCCCCGACCGCGTAGCGGCCGCAGGGCCTTGACGTCGGCGCCGCTGGGCACAGGCTATTCAGGCGGAGAAGGTCAGGTGGGTCGTCTGCTCCGGGGTTTCGTCGGGAAGGGCGTGTCCGTCTTCATGGCCGGTCCCGGCCTAGGGCAGGCGGTGAGGCTGCCGGTCATTTCTTCGCCGTCGTAGTGGCGGCATGAGGCGGTTCGGACCTGCACGGTCGGCGGGGTCAATCAGCGGGGGCGACCTCGCCGTGAGGGGGTCATGACCTGCACGACCCGCGCCGACCGGTGTTCGCGGCTCACGCCGCGCGCAGGGCGCGGACCTCGTGGTCACGCAACCCGTAGAAGACCAACCCGAGCTGTTCGCGGGCGGCCGCGACCGTGGCGATGTTGCGGCCACGCCGGACGGCGACCCGCTCCCGGATCGCGCCGATGTGGGAGGTCGCGGGCAGGATCTTGACCGACTCCACCGCCGCCCAGCGAACCAACCTCGAGCCCTGCTTGGTGATCCGACCACGGTGCACGTGGGTGTCGGACTCGTGGTGGGTGGGGGTAAGCCCGGCCCAGCTGGTCAGCTGCGCAGGTCCCGGGAAGCGGGTGACGTCCCCGATCTCGGCGACGAAAACCGCACCCAGGACCCCGCCGATGGCAGGGATGCGTTGGATCGCCGCGTAGCCGGGATCAGATGCCAGCCGGGTCCGGGCCAGCTTGGTGAACACCTCGATCTCGAACTCGAGACCTTCGATGACCCGGCGCAGCGAGTCCACCCTGGCCCGGTACGGGCCCGGCAACCCGACCTCGTCGAGCAGCTGACTGCCTGCCGGCCCGAACAGGTCGGTCATCACCACCGTGACCCCGCACCTGGCCAACACTGCGTGCACCTCGGCCTTGCAACGGCTGCGTAACCCGACCAGCTTGGCCCGGCGGCGAACCAGCTCACGCAGCTCCCGGGTGGCCGGCGGCGCGATCCACGCCTCCGGCAGCCGGCCCAGGGGCACGCCATGAACCGACTCACGATCCGCGCGACCATCGCCGCTGGGATGGCTGCCGTCATGATCGGCGCATTCAATGTCTCGGCTCCTGCAGCGCAGGCTGTCGAGACGTGCGACGGGCAGACGCCAACAATCGTCGGCACCTTGGGTGACGACACTCTGACCGGCACTGCCGGTGACGACGTGATCGCCGGCCTCGGCGGTTCCGACACGATTCAAGGGCTCGACGGAAACGACAGCATCTGCGCCGACCCCTGACACCAACGTCGGCGGCGACGATCGCGTGGACGGTGGTCCGGGCAATGACCGCATGAGTGGTAGGCCGGGTGACGACGTTCTGGATGGCGGCGATGGGGATGACACACTCTTCGGCAACATCGGTAACGACACCATCGTCGGCAACCTTGGCAACGATTATGTGTTCGGGAGTGACGGCGAGGATGACATACGCGGTGGCCCGGGAGATGACATTCTGAATGCGGAATTCGGCAATGACCTCGTGTTCGGCGGCGACGGCAACGACGCGATAAACGACGGGAATGGTGACGACCTCGTCTACGGCGGCGGAGGTAATGACTCCTTCGATGGCAACGTCGGCGACGACAGCCTCTACGGCGGCGCGGGCGACGACTTCATTTCGCCAGTGCCAGCAATGACATCTTGCACGGCGGCCACGGTAAAGACGTCGTCTTCGGTAAAGGTGGTAAGCGACACCTTGTATGGCGGACGAGGGAAAGACACCTTGAACGGGAAAAACGGCGACGATGTCATCCGCGGCGGCCGCGGACGGGACATGACCCGTGGAGGGCGCGGCATGGACACCTGCCGCAGCCCGCGGCACGCGCCGGGCTGCGAACTCTAGCGTCACGGACAGGTCGACACCTGCCGCTCCACCCATGTCCCTCCGGAAATATGAGGCCGCTCGACTGCCTTGCGTCTGCCGGTCTCCGAGCTGAAGGTGCGATTGCCGGACGTCGTGTCGCTGCAGTGCCGGCAGCCCAGCCTGACGGGCATCGGCGAGATAAGTCGCGGATGCTTCCGTCGCGGGATCATTGACGGCGAGGTGCGCCAGAAGCAAGCCTGGACCTGCTGATCGCTCTGGACTCGGGTATCCGAGTAATGCTAAGGCACCGTTCAGCGCAGCAGGGTGGCGAGCCGGGGAACCAGCGCAGTGCGCACGGCGGCGCACGCACTGCGACGGTCACCGGCTCTGCTTCACCTGTGCTTGTCGCCGTCCCGTGCCCGGTGCCCGCGCGGCGGTTCCAATGCGCGGCAGGTCAGCCTCGGAACCGACTCGCACGGCGTCGCCACTGCTGCGGCTTGCAGCGGATCTAAGGCGGATTAAGAAGGCGTCGATCGGGCCGTGGTGCCGGCAATGAACCGCTGACCTGGTCCAGCAGGTCTACTGTCTCGTCACTCATAGTCATCGATTGGATCAACTGCAGGCGACGGTGCCGGTACGCAGCACCGCGCCATTCACGTCACGGAACGCCCACTTCAAGGTGGTGTCCACCCGATTGACGAACACCGCACCGGGTGTCTGGTACAGCCGCCACGACACCCGCGCGTCGCTGGTCGCATCGGTCACCCAGCGAGCCGCAGCCGCACCCGACACCAACTCCACCATGTGCGAGTCGGCTTGGTCGGTAGCGAGCGCCGCGTTCATGGGCTGCACTTCTTCCATGTCACGGGTGTCCGCGTTCAGCACGAGGTCCCCGCCGTGGCTGGCGAGAATGGACCAGATCGGGTTCATCGTGGATCCGGACCGCTTCTTGTCGACCGACACCACCGGGCGGTGCCACATGCTGAGCGTGCATGCCTCGGTGTTGGCAGCCACCTGTGCGCTGAGCCACTTGCCTTGGCTGCCGGTTGCCGAGCATCCACCATTGGCGGCGCACTCGCTGGTCAGGTCGTAGATGCGGATGCCGTCCACGACTGTCGTAGACCACAGCGGACGGTGGTGCCAGTAGTCCGCGTACTGGGCAAGGTAGTCCCGCTCATGGTTGCCAGGTGTGGCCAGGGTGTAGCCAGCCATTTGTCCCCACAGCGTGCCCGGTCCGTCGAACGAAGCCCGGCCATAGTGGTCCAGGCGAGTGGCCCAGGTGCCGAACTCATGGACTTCGCCGAGGTAAAGGAACGCAGCTGGGTTGGTGGAGGCGATGTAGTTCAGCAGTGTCTTTTCTGCTGGCTTCTCCGCTCCGCCGTTGCCGACCGCCGCGATGGTCCCGCCTGCCTGCGGTTGGAACAGCGACTGATAGTCCGAGGCACTAGTAGGCACACTGGTCAGATTGCCATTGGTCAGCGTGACCGACGTGGAGACGTACTTCCCGTAGACGCTGCCCTTGTGCACGCGCGCAGCCAGGGTGTGCGTGCCATCTAGTTCCTTGGCGGTGGGCCAGGTGAACGAATAGGGCTTCTGGTACTCGAAGTTCAAGTAGTTGCCGTCGAGGGTGAACTCGACGGTCGCCGACCCGGACCCCGACCAGGTGGCGCTGATGGTTTGGTCACCAGCGAGCACCCCGTCCGGTGTGGTCAGGCACAGGCTGGCACCTGCCGACGCCCGACAGGTGCCCGGTGCAGCGTCAGCGGGCAACGCGGACTGGCCCAGCAATCCGATGCTGAGCAGGACTAGCGCGACTCTGCGCATAGAAACGCCCCCATGGTCCCCCTGGCGCCTAGTGCGCCAACACGCGGACGCTAATCCCGCGCGGGCGGTCTTGGCAACGGGCCGACGGAGTGTAGCGGGACGGCTACTCATCCGAGACGACAACCCGCATCTATTCTTCTGACCGCTAGAGACCGCCCGTGGACCCGCCTACCGGCGCGCTGCCCGGCCGTCTGTTGATGACTGTCGGGCTCGGCCTGGTCCGCGCTCGGCTTGCTAGAGCTCTACGGGCCTTGTGATCGTTCTCAGTCCAAGATATTCAACGCACAGCGCTCGTGACCTGCACGTTCGTAACGCTTACCCGCACAGCGCTAAGTCGGTCCTAGTGCGCGACTACCTCGACTGAGTCTTTCGTGCCGGTGGAACTCTGTGGCAGCAGAGCTTCACAACCGACTGCAGCCTTTTTTCATGATCGCGAAGGATCCTCGTGGCCGTTGCCACAGGATCCTTCGCGATCATGAAAAACTGCACGTTGCCCCACGGCATCGACACCTGTCGGAGCCCGAGGCATGCGCCGCGCTGCAACTGGGAGGCACCTGTCGGTCGACGCGGTGCAGCGGCTTGGGTGTCGGCCGCCGCACCGCCGGCCTCGAGGGGCGTTGATTCGGCCGGGACGTTAACGGAGGTCAGCGACGGGATCCGCCGACGAGCCCTGCGCTGCTGAGCCCTGCGCTCCTTCCTCGCTAGGGGGACCTGCGGAACGGCCCGGTGATCGCGAAGACGTGGCCAGGCTCATAGACGTTGGCGAACATGATCTTCATGTCGTGGGAGAAGTTCGGCCCCGTCATCTCCCCGCTGCCGACGAGATCGTTCCGGGCGAAGAAGAACGCCTTGCCCCGGTCGTCGGCTCCGACGAGGTGCTGCTTGCCATCGCCGTCCTCGGCGAGGATCACGCCGCCGTACGGCGAGACGGTGATGTTGTCGGGACCGTCGGGGTCGTTGTCGTCGTCGACCGGTGTGTACGCGAACTGCAGCACAAGCGTGATGGTGTCCCGGTGCGGGTCGAGGAACCACACCTGACCGTCGTGCTGAGCGGCGCTGCCATCGGCGTTGCGCGCGAACGACGCCACGATGAAGGCGCCGCCGTGTCCCCACCAGGCACCTTCGAGCTTTCGGCTCCGAGTGATGCCGCCGCCGGGGGCTGCTGGGTCACCGGACCAGATGAACTGCTTGCGCGTCGACACCGGGGCCGTGGCAGGCGGAGTGACCACGCTCGCGTCGCGGTCCGGCACGGGTGCCCACTCGACGTCATAGGTAGTCCCCACCTGCGACGCGGACAGATCCGGCACGAGGGTGCCGTAGTCGAGGGCACGCATCGCTTCGAGCGCACCGTCGGTGTCGCCGAGCTGGCTTAGCGAGCCGCGTCGCAGTGGTCGCGCCGAATCCGGCGGCGTGAACCGGTAGATCAGTCCGTTCGGGGCCGTGGCGTCCTCGGTGAGGTAGATCTGGTGCCGCTTCGGGTCGACCGCCAGGGCCTCGTGCGCATAGCGCCCGAGGGCCTTGATCGGCTTGGGGTTCTGGTTGCGGCTGTTGTCATAGGGGTCGACCTCGAAGACGTATCCGTGCGGCTGGGTCAGGCCGTTCGTCGCGGTCGGAACGTCTTCCGACTCTTCGCAGGTGAGCCAGGTGTGCCAGGGCGTCTTCCCGCCGGCGCAGTTGATGTGGGTGCCGGCCAGGCTGACGTACTCGCGGATCCGGTTGCCGTGCCGGTCGACCTCGATGTTCGTGGTGCCCCCCATGGCACCGGCACCGGTGTCATAGACCAGCCCGTCGATGTGCGGCACCGAGTTGCCATCCGGCTGCCGGATCTCATGGTTGTTGACCAGGATGCTGCCGCCGTGCCGACCCTCGAAGCTGGCCGTGCCATCGGGATTGTCCGGGGTCAGTTCACCGGTCTCCAGCGTGGTCACCCCGGACTCGGCGACCAGGACATAGGAGAAGCCCTCCGGCAGCGCCAGCCGGCCGGCCGGGTCGTCGATCAGCGGACCGTAGCCGGGCGGTGTCTTCGCCGGCCTGGCCCGGTCGCTGCCGGCCACCGTCGAGTCCGAACCGAAGATCGTCCCGAATGCGCCGGTGAGCGTGATGCCCGCGCCCACCGCGGCGCCGCGACCGAGAAGGGAACGCCGGGACAGGCCGTCGGGGGTCTGGTGAACAGTGTCAGTCATGGCCTCTGCTCCTCACGGGTCTGGGAAGGGTGTCGCCGACGCGACTCTTGCCATCGCTGGTGAGCGCCGGCAGACAAAGGCGTGAACCAAACCAATCGTCACAAAGCGCTCTCGTCAAGAGGGCGTGTGAGTAGGAAATTGGCGCTCGGGATGGGCCAAAGATCGACGGGACGGCAGGGCTTCGTGACTTCCTACGTGCTGTACGACGCGAAGCCGATGTCGCCGACGAACTGGTCCGGCGCAGAGCCAGGTCCGACCTTCTGGGCGAACCGGAACGGCTGGTCGGACACGGCGATGGCGCCGGGATCCTCCGTGCCCGCGGGGCTGAACGCCACGCCGTCGAGGGTGACGGTGACGTCCGTGGCGCTGCGCGAACAGGTGATGGTGTGCCACTTGTTGTCGTTCACGCTCGCAGTCGGGTGGTAGAAGAGGTACGCGGCCCGATCGCCCTTGATCCGGCAGCCGGCCCTGCCTCCGGGATCGAGCTGCACCTTGATCTGCCCTGTGTCGTTGAACGACCCGTGCTGTGCGATGTTGGGGGACCCCGAGGTCACATCCTTTGTGGCGCGGAACACCACGGTGAGCGCGAACGAACCGGTGCCCGGGTTGAACTTTGCGCCGTTGGCGACCGAGGTCGAGGCTGCTGCGGGGTTGGCCGCGAACCGGACGGCGGACGGGTCGGTGCCCTTTCCAGCGACGCTGGACCAAGGTCCGCTCAGCGTCAGGTCGTCGCCGTCAGCCTGCTGGTCCGTGATGACACCACTGACCTGGTCGAAGTCCCAGGACGCGACGACATTCGACGGCGATGCAGGTCCCGGCGACGCGGCGGAGCTCGACGTGGCGGCGCCGAAGGTCGCGGTAAAAGCGACCGTGAGAGCCACCGTCGCGACGACGCCAAACCGGCGCGCGCCAAAGTAGGTCGCGGTCTTCATCGCTGTCCTTCACTCTGTCGTCAGGCCGACAGAGGTGCCAGCGCTGCTGACCCTAGTACGACGGTCGCCACCCTACGGTTCAAACCCTGAACTACGCAGACTGATTTCGCTGACGTCGGCGTCACCGGCGCCGGAGGCGCAGGTCATGGAGCAGCCAGCGACGCGAGCGACAGCTCAGGCGTCGCGACGGTTTCGCGCTCTCGTCGCGACTTTGGCGGCGTGCGTTGTCTGCATGTCGTGCAGCCGGGGGGAGTGCTGCCCCCAAGGAACCAGCCCAGCCTTCCTGCGGCCGCGCTGGTTCGGGACACGTGGAGCCGACGGTGGTCGGAGAACGAGCATCCGGGATATGCCAGTGAGCCGCACGGCAGCGATCACCTCGTCGACCTGCTCACGTCTCTCACGACTGGCCCGCAGGCCAGAGACACCCTCGTCGTGGTCACGTACGACGAGTCCGGTGGCCAGGGGGACCACGTCTCGCCGCCCGGCATGGGGAGCACCAGTGGTGCCCACGACACCTTCGGTCCGGCCACCCGGATCCCGACGCTGGTCGTCAGCGCCTCGTTTCGCCGATCGGGCGTGGACCACACGGTCGACGACACCACGTCGATCCTCGCGACGATCGAGCGTGGGTTGCATCTGGCGCCGTTGAGCAGCCGCGACGCGCACGTCGCTGACCTGCATCAGGGGCTGGAGGTGGCCGGGGACGATCGGCCAGGCTGACGCCGTCAGGCGGGATGCCGGAACACCGCGGGTTTGACGTACTCGGCCTGACCGATGAGTTGGACACCGTTGGGCTGGTCTTGCGCCGTCTGGCCGGGGTCGACCTCGCCGCGCTCTACGTGCTCGACGCGGTTTCGACCCAACTGCTTGGCGCGGTAGAGCGCTTCGTCGGCTTCCTTGAGCACCGCGCTCGCCGACCGGGGTCTCTCCGGGTCCAACATTGCCACGCCTGCGCTGACGGTGAGCACACCTCGCGGGTTGGCGGCGTGCAGGACACCTTGGCGATGAACGCCGTTTCGCATGCGCTCGACTGCCCGCGTGCCGCTCTCGGTCGACTGCTCGGGGAAGATGCACAGGAACTCTTCCCCGCCATATCGATAGAGCGCGTCTCCGCTGCGGGCCTTCGCCTTGAGCTGGGCCGCAACCGCCTTCAGGGCGTGGTCCCCGGCTTGGTGGCCGTAGGCGTCGTTGTAGGACTTGAAGTGGTCCACGTCGATCAGGGCCATGCAGTAGCGGTGCCCATAGCGGGTCACCCGCGCCTCCAGCAGCTCGAGGTCCTCCTGCAGGGCGCGCCGGTTGCCGAGTCCGGTGAGCGCGTCATGCCGGGCGATGGTGGTGAGCTCGTGGTTGAGAGCTTTCATCTCGTCACGCTGTTGGGCCAGCTGCCGGTGCAGCGCCGTCACCCGGGCCGCGCCGATCAACCGAGCCTGGAGGTCGTCAGGATCGAGCGGCTTGACGAGATAGTCGTCGGCGCCGGCGGTCATGCCCTCGAGGATCTCGTCGAGGAAGCCCTGGGCGCTGACCATGATGAAGTAGACGTAGCGTCCGGTCGCGTGCTGGCGAATCTTGCGACACAGCTCGAGACCCGTCAGCCCGGGCATCATCCAGTCGCTGATCACGACATCCGGGAGCCGCGGCTTGGAAAGCGTCCCAGGCCTTGGCCCCGTCGGTGACGGTCTGGCAGTCGTGGCCGAGGCCGCGCAAGGCCGTCTGGACGATGAGGCGCGAGGTGGGGTCGTCGTCTGCGACCAGGATCCTCATGCGGCCGGGACCAGCGCATCGAGGGCTGAACGCACCCGGTCGAGCTCTGCCTCGATGCCGTCGATCAACGCCGAACGACCGACCAGTTCGGCGGCCCGCCCGTCCGCGGCCAGGATGCCGCACAACCGTGAGAGCTCGGTGGCACCCAGGTTGCTGCTCGACCCGGTCAGCGAGTGGGCTGATCGAACGACCGCGAGGGCGTCTCCTTCGGCGAGTGCCTGACGCAGGGAGCCGACTCGGGTTTGCGCGTCGGCGAGGAACAGGGCGGCCAGCTGACCCAGCAGGTCTTCCCCCGCTGCGGCGCCGAGGCGTTCCAACCTCGCGACGACGCGCGCATCCAGCACGGCCCGGCCGGGGTCGGCCGCGGACCCGTTGACCTTGCTCGGTTCGGCCGGCTCGTCGGTGACGCTGGCGGGCGGTCCTTGTGGAGCCCACCGGCATATCAAGGAGTTCAAAGCCTTCAGACGGAGCGGCTTGGCCACATGGTCATCCATGCCGCCCGCAAGGCAGCGCTGCCGGTCAGCGGCGGCCTCGGAGCCGGTGACGGCGATGATCGGGGTACGACGTGGGGGCTCCTGCAGTCGGCGGATCTCGGCGGTTGCCTGGTAGCCGTCCAGGCCGGGGAGCTGGCAGTCCATGAGGATGAGCCGATAGGGCGTCGCCACTGCGGCCCGCACCGCGTCAGCACCGTCGGCCACGACGTCGACGTCGAAGCCAAGATGGCGAAGCATGGCCACGGCGACCCGTTGGTTGATCACGTTGTCCTCGGCAACGAGCACCCGCCGAGACGGATCGCTCGCACTCGTGTGCGGCACACTCGGGTCAGGCACGAGGACCGCCGGGCAGCTGGCGTTCGACGGACAACCGGTGCTCGGTCAAGGTGACACAGAGTTCCGCATAGTCGTGCTCTACCTCTCGCAGGTCGTCGGGACTATGAGAGAGGTCGCCGGCGGTCGCCGTTGTCACCAGCCGGCTGCAGGACAGCGCCAGACGACGACCGCCCAGTTGCGCGCCGCTCCCTTGGATGCTGTGCGCGATGTGGCCAACGGCCACATCATCGCCACGCGATGTCGCGTCACGAAGGTCGACGAACATCAGGTCCGTGTCGTGGACGAACTGATCGATGAGCTCCGAAACGAAGTCATGCTCGGTTGCCTCAGCGAGGAGGCGCAGCTCGTCGAAGTCAGCATGACCGATCGCGAACTCGTCGGCCGACGTGTGACCGACCCGCGACACGGGGCTGAATGAGGAAGTGCCCCCGTGCAACGATCGCGCGACCAGGCCCAAGAGGGCATCCTTGCTGATCGGCTTGGCCAGATAGCCGTCCATGCCCTCGGCCAGGCAGCGTTCGCGGTCCTCGTGGCGCGCGCCGGCGGTCAGGGCGATGATCGGGGTGTGCCGTCCGGCACCTTCCTGCGCCCGAATGATCGCCGTCGCCTCGTAGCCGTTGAGCTCGGGCATCTGGCAGTCCATCAGGATGACGTCGTAGGGCTGGGCGGCGACGGCTCGCACTGCGGCCGCGCCGTCGAACACGGTGTCCACCTGATAGCCGGCGCTCGTCAGCATGGCCACCGCAACCTTCTGGTTGATCAGGTTGTCTTCGGCGAGCAGCAGCCGACCCACCGGTGCGCCGTCGTGATCGCTGTGCGCCATGCTCGGCGACGGCGACCAAGGCAGTGTCGGCAAGCTGGTGTCATCCACGACCTGTAGTCCGGCGGCGATCCGCAGCGAACGCCGAAGGTCCGCGGCATGCACCGGCTTGGACACGGTTGCAGCGACGCCGGACGTGATGGCCTCGTCGATGCTTTCGTGACCCATGCCCGTCATGAGCACCAGGCGGGGGGACAGCGCTGGGTCGCCGTTGATGACGTCCCGCAGCTCCAGCCCGTCCATCCCCGGCATCGAGCGGTCGATGACGACAAGGTCAATGGGAGCGCCGTCGTCGGCTGCGGCGCGCAGTGCGGTCAGAGCAGCCGGACCGGAGTCGGCGGTGGCGACGTCCATGCCCCAGCCGGCCAGATGGTCAGACAGCACGCCGCGTTGGGTGGCGTTGTCGTCGACGACCAGAGCGGTCAGCCCTGCAAGGCCGGGGTCGTGCGCATCCGGGCTCTGCGGCGGCTTGCTGGCGTCGTGTCGCACGGAGATCGTGAACCAGAAGCTGCTGCCCTGTCCCAGCTCGCTCGACACACCGATCTCGCCGCCCATCAGCGCGACGAGCTGGCTGCTGATCGCCAGGCCCAGGCCGGTGCCTCCGTACCTCCGGGACGTGGACGTGTCGGCTTGGACGAACGGCGCGAAGATCAGACCGAGCTTGTCCTGCGCGATGCCGTCGCCGGTGTCGGTGACCTCGAAGCGGGCGACGAGGTGTCTCACCGGCCAGTTCTTCGGTCGTGAGCACGGACGACGATCTCGCCCGTCTCGGGTGAACTTGATCGCGTTGCCGATCAGGTTGGTGAGGACCTGGCGCACCCGACCGGGGTCACCGCTCACGAGATCCGGAACGGTGCTCTCGATCTGCACCACCAGCTCGAGTCCCTTGGTCTGGGCCGAGCCGGCCAGCAGATCGACGACGTCGTCGACGACCGAGCGAATGCTGAACTCGATGTCCTCGATCTCGAGCTTCCCCGCCTCGACCTTCGAGAAGTCGAGGATGTCGTTGATGATCGTCAGCAGCGCCTCGCCGGAGTTGCGCACGGTCTGCGCGTAGTCGCGTTGGACCGCTGTCGAGATCGGTCTCGAGCAGCAGGTCGGTCATGCCGATGACGCCGTTCATCGGCGTGCGGATCTCGTGGCTCATGTTCGCCAGGAAGTCGGACTTGAGCTGCGACGCCTCGGTCGCCTCGTCCCGGGCCGCGGCCATGGCCGCCTCGGCCCCGGCCTCGGCGGTGATGTCGGCCAGGGTGCCCGACCCACCCGCTGAGTTCCCCCGTCGCTGTCGCAGCATCGACCTTCGAGTTGACCAGCACGATCCGCGGCGCGGCGTCCGGCACCCGCATCTCGAAGCGATGGCTGAGCTCGGTCGGCGCCGACGATCCGGCGAGCCACCTCGGCCGCGAGGTCCGCACGCTGCTGCGGACCCGATGATGGTGTCCCACCGTCTGTCCCGACTGCGGCGTCCGCCGGGACGCCGGTGATCTCGGTCCAGCGCGGATTCGTGTAGACGTATCGGTTCGCGGCGTCGGTCTGGAAGATGCCGATCGGAGCGGCGTCGGTGAGAAGCCGCAGCTGGTCGGCCGACGTCTGCACCTCGCGAGCCTGCGCGGCGAGCGCCTCGGCCTTGCAGGAAGAGGTTGGCGAAGACGGACACCTTGGCGCGCAGCTCTTCCGGCTGGACGGGGGCGAAGATGAAGTCGACCGCGCCTTCGGCGTAGCGGTCGGTGACGATCTCGTCGTTCCCGTGCGCAGTGATGAAGATGATCGGCGTCATCTCGGACTGCCGGCGCTGCCGGATGAGCGCGGCGGTCTCGAACCCGTCCATGATCGGCATGCGGACGTCGAGCAGGATGACCGCGAAGTCCTGGGCCATGACGCAACGCAGGGCGGCGAGCCCGGAGTCGGCCTCGACGATGGAGTAGCCGAGCGGCAGCAGCACCGCGCTTGCAGCGCCAGCCGCTTCGCCGCATTGTCGTCGACGACCAGGACGGGCACGGACGTGCGCCGCTCGCCGTGGCGACGCTTGCCGCTCGGGATGCATCGTCGGGCTCACGCAGCCGGCTGCGGCCGGCGTCGGCAGCCAGGGCTTGAGGGCCGCGAGCAGCTCGCCGGTGTCGACCGGCTTCGGGCACGTAGTCGTTGGCTCCGGCGTCGATGCAGCGCTGGCGCTCGCCGCTCGCGGCCTTGCCGGTGACGGCGATGATGGGGAGGTCCTTGAAGCGATCGATCGTCCGGATCGCGCGGATCGTGTCGTAGCCGTCCATCACCGGCATCATGATGTCCATCAGGACGACGTCGATGTCCGGCAGTCCGCTCGAGCATCGGCGATCGCCTCGGCGCCGCTCTCGGCGACGATCACGTCGGCGTGACCTCGCTCGAGGAGCGCCGTCATCGCGAAGATGTTGCGGAAGTCGTCGTCGACCACGAGGATCTTCACTCCGTCGATCGGGCTGTCTTCGAAGCCGTTGACCCGTGCGCTCGTTCCTGCGGCGGGTCGGCGCGCTCGGCCAGCGGCTCGTTCGAGGACGATGGCCGATCCGCGACTGCGTGTGGAGTCGTCGGCAGCCAGGGCCTCAGGGCCGCGAAGAGCTCGGCGGTGTCGACCGGCTTGGGCACGTAGTCGTTGGCGCCGGCGTCGAGGCAGCGCTGGCGCTCGCCGGCCATCGCCTTGCCGGTGACGGCGATGATCGGAAGCGTCTTGAAGCGCTCGATGGCCCGGATGGCGCGGATCGTGTCGTAGCCGTCCATGATCGGCATCATGATGTCCATCAGGACGATGTCGATGTCGGGCATGCGCTCCAGCGCTGGCGAGGGCCTCGGCGCCGCTCTCGACGACCGTGACGTCGGCGTGGCCTCGTTCGAGCAGCGCGGTCATCGCGAAGATGTTGCGGATGTCGTCGTCGACGACGAGGATCTTCACTCCCTCGATCGGGCTTTCGTTCCTGCCGAGCACCGGGCGCTCGATCGGCGGCTGGGAACGAGCCGTCGGCTGGGTCGCAGTTGCATCGAAGCGACGCCGAGGTGCTGCCGGAGCGGCGGTCGCCTGGACGGGGATGGCGCTGCGACGGTCCTGCGAGTGCGCCGCCGCGTCGGAAGGTAGACGGTGAACGTGCTGCCGTCGCCCGGCGTGCTCGACACGGTGATCTCACCGCCGAGCAGGCCGACCAGCTCGCGGCTGATCGAGAGTCCGAGGCCGGTGCCGCCGTAGACGGCGAGCCGTCGTGCCGTCGCCCTGCGCGAACGCCTCGAAGATCCGCTGCTGCTGCTCGTCGTCGATGCCGATGCCGGTGTCGCTGACGGAGAAGGCGACGACCGACGACGGCCGTCGACGAGCGACGGGCGTCTGCTGGCTCCACCCGCTCGTCGGCGAGGCCGATCTGCAACGCGCGACGCTGCCGTGCTCGGTGAACTTGAACGCGTTGGCGAGCAGGTTCTTGAGGATCTGGCGCAGGCGTTGCGGGTCGGTGACGATGACTGTCGGGGCAGCCGGGCGCGATGTCGATCGAGTAGCCGAGCCCCTTGCTCGCGGGCGACCGGCTCGAACTCGCGGAGCAGGGCGGTGCGGAGCTCTCCGATGGAGACGTCGGCGTTCTCGGCCGTGACGGTCCCGGACTCGACCTTGGCCAGGTCGAGGATGCTGTTGAGCAGCTCCAGCAGCTCCTTGCCCGACGAGTGGATGACGCTCGCGTACTCGACCTGCGTGTCGGTCATGTTGTCGTCGGGGTTGTCCTCGAGCTGCTGGGCGAGGATCAACAGGCTGTTGAGCGGCGTGCGCAGCTCGTGCGACATGTTGGCGATGAACTCGGACTTGTACTTCGACGAGACGGCGAGCTGGCTGACCTTCTCCTCGATCAGGCGCTTGGACTCCTCGACCTCGAGGTTCTTCTGCTCCGCCACGATGTTCTGCTCGGCGAGCAGCCTGGCCTGCCGGCCCAGGTCCTCGTTCGAGCCGCGCAGCTCCTCCTGCTGGGAGCGCAGCTCCTCGGCCTGGGACTGCGACTGCTTGAGCAGGCTCTCGGTGAGGCCGGCGGCCTCGATCGTGTTGAGGACGATGCCGATGCTCTCGGTGATCGAGTCGAGGAACGCCTGATGGGTGACGCTGAACGGGGAGAACGAGGCGAGCTCGACGACGGCCCGCAGCGACCCTTCGAACAGCACCGGCAGCACGATGATGTTGAGCGGGAGTGGCCTCGCCGAGCCCGGAGTTGATCCTCACGTAGTCGCCGGGCACGTCGGTGAGCAGGATGCGCTTCTTCTCCTTGGCGCACTGGCCGACGAGGCCCTCGCCGAGCCGGAAGGACGTCGAGAGGTGCTTGCGCTCCTCGTAGCCGTAGCCGGCCTGCAGCTCGAGCACCGGCTCGCCGCCGTCCGACGCGCTGGTCATCGAGTAGAAGACGCCGTGCTGGGCCGAGACGAGCGTCGCGAGCTCGGAGAGGATCATGCTCGAGACGACGGTGAGGTCGTCCTGGCCCTGGAGCATGCGGGTGAAGCGCTCCCGGTTCGTCTTCAACCAGTCCTGCTCGACGTTCTGCCGGGTCGTCTCGCGCAGGTTGCGGATCATCTCGTTGAGCTTGTCCTTCAGGACGGCGACCTCGCCGCTCGCCTCGACGCTGACCTGCCGGGTGAGGTCGCCCTCGGTGACCGCGGTCGCCACCTCGGCGATGGCGCGCACCTGGTTGGTGAGGTTGGCCGCCAGCTGGTTGACGTTGTCGGTCAGGTCCTTCCAGACGCCGCCGACCTCCTTCGACTGCGCCTGGCCGCCGAGCTTGCCTTCGACGCCGACCTCGCGGGCGACTCGGGTCACCTCGCCGGCGAACGTCTTGAGCTGGTCGACCATGGCGTTGACGGTGTTCTTCAGCTCGAGGAACTCGCCCTTGACGTCGATCGAGATCTTCTTGCTCAGGTCGCCGTTGGCGACCGCGGTGGTCACCTCGGCGATGTTGCGCACCTGTCCGGTCAGGTTGCCGGCCATCAGGTTGACGTTGTCGGTCAGGTCCTTCCAGACACCGCCGACCTCGATCGTGACCGCGGCGGCCTGACCGAGCTTGCCCTCGGTGCCGACCTCGCGGGCGACCCGGGTGACCTCGGAGATGAACCCGTTGAGCTGGTCGACCATCGCGTTGATGGTGTTCTTCAGCTCGAGCATCTCGCCGCGGACGTCGGCCGAGACCTTCTTGCTCAGGTCGCCGTCGGCGACCGCGCCGATGACGCGCTGCATCTCGACTGGTCGGACGCACGAGGTCGTCGATCAGGCTGTTGACCGACTCGATGCTCCCGGACCAGCTCTGGGTCCAGCCGCCGAGCACGACCCGCTGCGACAGCTCGGCCCTGCTTGCCGACGACCTGGCTGACCCGGGCCAGCTCCGTCGCCGAGCGCCTGGTTGGCGATGATGACGTCGTTGAGACCGTCGGCGACCTTGCCGGCGACGCCGGTCCACTCCGAGCGGCATCCGAGCGGTGAAGTCGCCTGCCTTGACCTGGGCCAGGACCGCCAACAGGACGGCGGAGTCGACCGAGTCGACGGTGGTCACCGAGGAATCAGGCATCTAAGCCTCCAAAGAGGACGTTCACCATACGTACGACGAAACGCTAAAGATCTCGCACTTAACACCTATTCGGCACGCAATCCACAAATCTGGACATTCTCGAAAGCCATCTTCGTCGAGTGCTTTGATTAGGGCATACCGGTTGAAAAGGTGAGATCTCATCCGGTGTCGGCTCGGTCGTGCGGCGAGCTCGGGTGTGCCTCGTAGCGCCTCGAGCCCTGGCCCGAGAAGTCGCGCCGCCTGATCCAGCGCCGTCTCGGCCGCTTCCACGGGCATCGGCCGAGCGAAGAGGTAGCCCTGGGCGCGGTTGCAGCCAAGGCCGATCAGGATGTCCCGCTGCCGCTCGGACTCCACGCCCTCGGCGATCGTCTGGAGACCGATCGTGTCGGCGAGGCTCACGACCGCTGCGACGATGGCCGAGTCTTCGAGGTCCTCGGCCAGGCCGTTGACGAACGAACGGTCGATCTTCAGGACATCGACGGGAAAGCGCTTGAGGTAGGCCAGCGACGAGTAACCCGTCCCGAAGTCGTCGACGCCGAGCAGGACTCCCAGGCCCTTGAGGTTCTCCAGGATCGTGATCGTGTTGGCTGCGTCGTCCATCAGGACGCTCTCGGTCATCTCGAGCTGGAGGTGCTCGGGGCGCAGGTCGGCGTCCTGGTGCGCGGAGGCGATCAGCTCGACCAGATCGCGTTGACCGAGCTGGCCGCCGGACAGGTTGACCGACATCGTCAGGCTCGACCACATCGGGTCGAGGGTCTGGAAGCGTCTCGCCTGCACGCACGCGTCGCGCAGGACCCAGGCGCCGAGGGGGACGATCAGTCCCGTCTCCTCGGCGATCGGGATGAACTCGTCCGGCCCGAGCAGCCCCCGGGTGGGGTGCTGCCATCTCACCAGCGCCTCGTGGCCGGAGACCCGGCCGTCGACGAGGTTCACGATCGGTTGGTAGTGCAGTCGCAGGTCGCCGTCGGCGATCGACTGGCGCAGCGACATCTCGGTGTCGAGCCGGCCGACCGCCCTGACCCGCATGCTCTGCGCAAACACGGCCGATCGGGCGCTTCCCTCAGTCTTGGCCCGGTGCATGGCCGCGTCTGCGTCCCGCAGCAGGGTGTCCGGGTCCACCGCGGCGGAGTCGCGAGCGCGATGCCGGCACTGACCGAGACGACGACCTGCCCGCCGTCCCAGGAGAGGGGTTCGGCCATCGCAGCGCCGATCCGGTCGGCAACGACCACGGCTTCGGCCTCCCCGGACAGGCCCTCGCACAGCACGACGAATTCGTCACCGCCGATGCGGGCGAGCGTGTCGCCGGGGCGGACGATCTCCGCGAGCGTCGTGGCGATCGCCTGCAGCAACTGGTCGCCCGCCGCATGACCCAGGCTCTCGTTGATCACCTGGAACCGGTCGACGTCGAGGTGGATCACGCCGACGGACGTCGTCTGCCGGTCCAGGCGGTGTAGGGCCTGGCCCAGCCGGTCGAGCAGCAACAGGCGGTTCGGCAGCCCGGTGAGCGGGTCGTGAAACGCCTGATGGAGCAGCGCGTCCTCGGCGGCCTTCTGTTCCGAGATGTCCAGCACGCTGCCCATGAGGCGCACCGGCCGACTGTCGGCATCGCGCTCGATCCGACCCCTGGAGCGGACCCACCGCACCATCCCATGGCGCAGCACGATGCGGTGTTCGACCTTGAACCGGGTGAACGCGTCCATCGCGTCCTGGAGGGCCTTCGCGCATGCCTCCCGGTCGTCGGGATGAGTCCGCTCGACCAGCGCGTGCCATGTCGGCTGCTCGTCGAGCCGGAAGCCGAACAGGCGATAGAGCTCCCGCGACCAGGTCATCGCGTCGGTGGTGAGGTCCAACTCCCAGCTGCCGAGTCTGGCGTTGCTCTGGGCCTCGGCCAGCGAGTGCTCGTAGCGGGTCCGGAGGACCGCGTGCTGGATGCAGCGGACGAGCAGCCTGCCGTCAAGGGCGTTCTTCGGCAGGTAGTCGATGGCGCCGGCCACGATGCCGGTGACGGCAAGCTCGTCGTCCGCGTGGCCGGTCAGCACGATGAGCGCGACGGCTGCCGGCACCACGGCAAGCGCCTCGATGATCTCGACGCCTTCTGCGTCGGTCAGCTTGAGGTCGATCACCGCGCAGTCCGGGGTAATGGTCCGCAGGTACGAGGTCGCGTCCGCGAGCGTCGTTGCCCGCGTCACGACGAACTCCCCGGGGGCTGCGGTCTGCAGCATGGTGTCGAAGTGCGTTGCGTCCGAGTCGCTGTCCTCGATCAGCAGCACGGTGATCTGCCGCGCCGGAGGGGCTGTCACGGTTCGCCCGCGACGGATGACCCGCTGCGCCGGTCCTGCGCATGGCCACTCGGGCATCTCAGACTCACAACTGGCGGCGTGTGGACGCAGCCTGCTAAGCCCCGAATCAGCATGCTTTGTCCGACGAGCGTAGCAGCCTGCAGCCGCCATAACAGCGAGTGGACATTCCCCGGGGCCACGCCCAGCCCGGACGCACCCGCCCGCACCCGCCAATTGACCACGTTTGGCAGGTGAACAGTCGCTCAGCAGGCGTGCATGCCTGCTGAGGCGCGCCTCGCCTACCAAACGTGGTCAACTGCGCCGAGCGGCGCTGGACGGCGCAGTCGGCTCCGGCAGGCGGGTCGATCTTCCTGGATATGCTCACGCCGGCGGACCGGCCGCCGCAGAGGACGACGGGGACGATGCATGAGTAACCAGTGGAGATCGCTGACAAGGCTGCTGGCCACGCTGGTCACAGTGACCGGAGTGGTCGTCGCTGGTGCCGGTGGCGCTGCGGCGCAACTCGAGCAGCGTCGGACCGACGCAGTCACCGCGCAGCATGCGGCCAAAGCCCGACCGGTCTCGATCCACGTCGCCCGCCGAGTGCCGGTGGGTGCGAAGGTGAAGATCACCGGCACGGTTCGTCAGCCGGCCCCGCATGCGTCGGTCAAGCTCCAGCTGCGCAGCTCCGGTGCCTGGCACACCGTTCGTACCAAGAAACTGTCCGCGAGCTCGACCTACCGGTTCAAGCAGAAGCTCTCGACCACCGGCGACCGGCGGTACCGCGTGGTCGTGCCGCGGCACGGCGCGACCCACAAGATCAGGTCCAAGGCACGCACGGTCAGCGTCACGGCTCCCGGCCACGACGTCTCCTACCCGCAGTGCGGCGGCGCCCTCCCCGCGGGATCGTTCGGCATCGTCGGCGTCGACGGTGGGCGGCCGTTCGACGTCAACCCCTGCCTGGCGCAGGAGATCGTCTGGGCCGGGGCGCCTGCCTACTACGCCAACACCGCCAACCCCGGGCCGAAGAAGTCGACCCACTGGCCCAAGGGCCAGACGTCGCCAAAGGTCTGCGAGAAGGGCTCGCCGAACTCGAAGGCGTGCTCGTACGACTACGGCTGGAACGCCGCGAAGGATTCGTACGCGCGAGCGGCCACCGCGGCATCGTCGGCGGGTGCAGCCCCCGTCTCGACCGCGACGTGGTGGCTCGACGTCGAGACCGGCAACTCCTGGCAGTCAGTGGACCGCTCGGCGACATCGAAGCACTATGCGCTGGACACCGCGGTGCTCAAAGGCATGCGCGGCTACCTGAAGGCCAAGGGAGTGCACACCGTCGGGGTCTACAGCACCACCCACCAGTGGCAGGAGATCACCGGCGGAGCGTCGCTGCACAAGGCTCCGGTCTGGTACGCCGGCGTCGGTGGCCCGTCGAGCGCGGCGGCGCACTGCTCGTCGGCGTACTCGTTCACCGGCGGCCCGGTCCAGCTCACGCAGTTCGTCAGCGGCGGCTTCGACGCCGACAACGCCTGCTAGCTGCGCCGGCTGGCTGCGTGCCGTGCTGACGCGCCTGGAGACGCCGAGAGCCCCGATCCTTGCGGATCGGGGCTCTCGGAACGTTGTGAGTGGATCTCGGGGTGGTCAGCGCTCCGTCTCGGGCGCGGTGCCCGGCGTGGAGACCAACTGCTCGCTCTGGTCCTGGTAGGAGGACGAAACCTCACGAAGCTTCGTCTCGTGGGCTCGGCCATGGTGGGCGCAGAAGAGCAGTTCGCCGCCGGAAGGCAGCGTCACCCGGATGTAGGCCTGGGCACCACAGCGGTCGCACCGGTCGGCGGCCGCCAGCGGAGGGTGCGAGGCAAGAGTTGAAGTCACGTCGCCCTCTCTTTTGTCGGTAGTGATGTATCGGTCATCTCGCTAATGCTCTGTAGTACCGAGTCCAACACGGAAGCACCCCGGGTTCGTTCCCAAGGTACCCGTTGGCTTGGTTCGCTCTGCGCGTATTCCGGACTACGAAGGTCGTCAACGCTTACATCGTGCCTTGCTGATGCCCATTTCAGCGCACTCTGCAACCGTGGCGCGGGTTACGGACACATTACGGCGCGCCGGATCACCTGATCGGCGGTCATACGAACGGACCTGATGTCGTATGGCGACGGTGCGTGACCCTGTGCGAACGACGGCGCGCCGCCGCCCTTCGGTGTCGCTGGGCGCCGGTAACCTGACGGACGGCGCCCGCACGTCGGAGGCGGGCGCGGCCATCCGGTCACCAGAGTCGGCGAGCAGTGGGAATGGAGCGGGTTTTCAGGTGACTCAGACGTTGCATGCTCGTAGTGACGGCGAGTTCGAGCCCGACGGCTACTCCGCTCGCCACCTGCTGGTCCTCGAGGGTCTCGAGGCCGTGCGCAAACGACCGGGCATGTACATCGGGTCCACCGACTCGCGCGGGCTCATGCACTGCCTCTGGGAGATCATCGACAACGCCGTCGACGAGGCCCTGGGCGGTCACTGCACCCACATCGAGGTCGACCTGCACGCCGACGGCTCGGTCGAGGTCCGCGACAACGGGCGCGGCATCCCCGTCGACGTCGAGCCGCGCACCGGCCTGGCCGGCGTCGAGGTCGTCATGACCCGCCTGCACTCCGGCGGGAAGTTCGGGGGCGGCTCCTACGCTGCCACGGGCGGGCTGCACGGGGTGGGAGCGTCGGTGGTCAACGCGCTGTCCGCGCGTCTCGATGTCGAGGTCGACAGGACCGCGAAGACCCACGCGATCAGCTTCCGCCGCGGGGTGCCGGGGGAGTTCAGCAACGGCAAGCCCGAGAGCAGCTTCGTCGAGAAGTCCGGGATGCGCATCGTCGGCAAGGTGACCCGCAAGACGACCGGCACCCGCGTCCGCTATTGGGTCGACCGGCAGATCTTCGCCAAGGATGCAGGGCTCTCGATCGACGAGCTGCACAACCGGGCGCGGCAGACCGCGTTCCTCGTGCCAGGGCTCACGATCGTCGTACGGGACAACCGCGGCGGCGAGGTGGCGGAGCAGACGTTCCGCTACGACGGCGGCATCAGCGAGTTCTGCGAGTTCCTGGCCCCCGACCAGACGATCAGCGACGTGTTGCGGCTGCAGGGGGTCGGCAACTTCAAGGAGACGGTGCCGGTCCTCGACGACCAGGGTCACATGAAACCCACCGAGCTCGAGCGCGAGCTGACCGTAGACGTCGCGATGCGCTGGGGCACCGGCTATGACACGGTCGCGCGGTCGTTCGTCAACATCATCGCCACGCCCAAGGGCGGCACCCACGTCGCGGGCTTCGAGCGGGCGCTGACCGCCACCCTCAACGACGTGCTGCGCTCACAGCGCGTGCTGCGAGCATCCGAGGACAAGATCATCAAGGATGACGCGCTCGAGGGGCTGACGGCGATCGTCACCGTACGGCTCGCTGAGCCGCAGTTCGAGGGGCAGACCAAGGAGGTGCTGGGCACCTCGGCGGCGTCGAGCATCGTCGCGTCCGTCGTCGGGCGCGAGCTCAAGGCCGCCCTGATCAACCCCAAGCGCGGCGGAAAGGCGCAGGCCCGGGCGATCCTGGACAAGGTGGCGTCAGCGGCCCGGACCCGGGTCGCGGCGCGCCAGCACAAGGAGCTGCAGCGGCGGAAGAACGCCCTCGAGACCTCCTCCCTGCCGGCCAAGCTGGCCGACTGCCGCAGCGACGACATCGACCGCAGCGAGCTGTTCATCGTCGAGGGCGACTCCGCCCTGGGCACGGCCAAGCTGGCGCGCAACAGCGAATACCAGGCGCTGCTCCCGATCCGCGGCAAGATCCTCAACGTGCAGAAGGCCTCGGCGGCCGACATGCTCAGGAACGCCGAGTGCGCGGCCATCATCCAGGTGATCGGGGCCGGCTCGGGGCGCACCTTCGACCTGTCGTCGGCGCGCTACGGCCGCGTGATCCTGATGGCCGACGCCGACGTCGACGGCGCCCACATCCGCTGCCTCCTGCTCACTCTCTTCTACCGCTACATGCGGCCGATGATCGAGCAGGGGCGGGTGTTCGCGGCCGTGCCGCCGCTGCACCGCATCGAGGTCGTCAACGCGGGCGCGAAGCACAACGACGTCCTCTACACCTACTCCGAGCAGCAGCTGCGCAAGCAGCTGGCCGACCTGGCGCGCCGCAACAAGCGCTACAAGGAGCCGATCCAGCGCTACAAGGGCCTCGGCGAGATGGACGTCGACCAGCTGGCGGAGACCACGATGGAGCCGCGCCATCGCATGCTGCGCAGGGTGACCATCGGCGACGCCGATGTCGCCGAGCAGGCCTTCGAGCTGCTGATGGGCAACGACGTCCCCCCACGACGCGACTTCATCGTCGACGGCGCCTCACGCGTCAACCGCGACAGCATCGACGCCTGACCCTTCCACCCACCGCCAAACGCGATCACGCCGTCCGCGCCTTCGCAATCGATCATGCAGTAACCGACACGCGCCGCAAACCCCCAGGTGAGCGACCCACAATTCAAAGTCGATCATGCAGTAACCGACACGCGCCGCAACCTCCAGGTCAGCGACCCAGAATTCAAAGTCGATCATGCAGGACTTGGAATCCTTGGAAAACCTGCAGGTCAGCGAAGCGAAATCCAAGTCGATCGTGCAGCAGTTGGGATCTCCGGGCTGACTCGGGCGAACCATCAGCCAATACAGCCGTACTCACCGGACCGGTGCCGCTCTGGCGTCCGCCCTCGCGCAAGGCTGCCCGTGCGGGCGCTGCCGCTCGGGTGTCAGCTACTGCATGATCGATTACGAATCTCGTGGCGTTGACCTGCAGCTTTGCTGACCGTGACAGGTACTGCATGATCGACTTTGTAGGGGGCGGGGGCGGGGGGCTCATCTCGTCGGCCTGATCGGTCGATAGGCCAGTGTGCTGACCTGGTTTGCCCTCGGCCTGCTCGCGGTCGCCCTCGCGCTGGCGGTGCGCTGGCTGCTGCGACCCCGGGACAGCCTGGGCCGGGAGAAGGCCTTCCCGCTGATCTCGGTGCTGGTGCTCGCCGCCCTTGGCGCGGGGCTCCTGGTGCCGGTGGTGCGTCACCACCGGCTCGAGGGCCGGTTGACCGGCGTCGCGACCACTCTCGTCGGTGACCGGGCGACCGTGCATTGCCAGACGGCTGGCCGGGAGCTGATGGACATGGGCACCGAGCTCGGGTACGTGAAGTGGGGGCCGCAGGGTCTGCCGGAGCACGAGACGCTGATCAAGCGCGCGCCGTGCAACCACCTGGCGGCCTACCTCCGGGGTGATCATGCCCGTCCCAGCCAGCAGGAGATCATCGCGGTGCACGTGCTCAGCCACGAGTCCCGGCACATGGCGGGCACCACGGACGAGGCCGTCACCGAATGCCAGGCGATGCAACGCGACGCGTGGACGGCACGGCTGCTCGGTGCGTCTCCCGACGAGGCGCTGGCCCTGGTCCACAGCTATTGGCTGACCGTCTATCCCCTGATGCCCGACGACTACCGGACCGGTGAGTGCTCACCCGGCGGGCCGCTCGACGAGCACCTCACCGACGCACCCTGGGGCACCGGCTGACGTGGTGTAGGGCATTCGGGTGGGAACTGCGGGCTGCGGCAAGACGTCGGGCCGCAGGGCTGAAGTCGCGACACGTTCGGGCCGACAAGGTCTACATGCTGGTGCTCCTGACGCTGCTGACCCTGTCGTACTTCGTTGCCGTCGTCTGGATCCTGCGGTCGAAGAAGCGAACCGTCCGCAGGGTCACGCCGGTGCTGCCCGACGAGGACCAGGCGCCCGCGTCGGCCGTCGGCTGGCCTCCCGAGGGGACAAGGCTTCCGGCGTACGTCGACGAGGGTTTCGCGGCGTTGGATGCCTATCTCGCCGGGGCCACCCCGCCCGAAACCCTCTGACGCCGGCGCAAGAAGTCAGCCCGCGCTGAGCACCGCGCGAAGGTCGGGGTCGAGCTCATCGGCGCGCGGCGGATCGGCACCCGTGCGACCGCAGGTGATGCCCGAGACGGCGATGCCGAACTGCACCGCTTCCACCACGGCCTGCTCGTCCATGAGCTCGTCGCGACCCAGCCCGCGCGCCTCCCACACGGACAGCACACCGCCCAGGAACGAGTCACCGGCACCGACGGTGTCGATCACCGTGACCTGCGGAACCGGCAGGACCCGCTGCCAGCTCTCGGCCACGATCGTGACGTCGCGGCCCCCGTCGGTGAGCAGCACGACGGACGAGCCGAGGTCGCGCAGCTGCTCGGCGCCACCAAGGTGGTCGAGGTCGGGCGTGAGGTAGTCGAGGTCCTCGGTGCTCACCTTGACGATGTCCGCCCGGGCGAGCACCCGCGCCAGCCGGGCGCGGTAGGCGTCGGGGTCGCGGATGACCGCGGGCCGGCAGTTGGGGTCGACAGCCACGAGCACGTCAGGCCCGGCCGCGTCGACCAGCGCCTCGTAGGAGGCCGCCGCCGGTTCGAGCACCATGCCCAGCGTGCCGACGTAGAGCACCTCGGGGTTTGCGGCGAGCACGGCCACCGCCTGCTCCGCGGACAGGTCGCTGGCGGACGTGCGCTCCACGTAGAAGCTGTAGGTCGCGCCACCCGTCTCACCGATCTGTGCGACGGCCAAGGTGGTCGGGTCCTCGGTGAACGGTGCCCAACGGTCGTTGACGCCGTCGTCACGCAGCCCTTCGCGCAACAGGACGCCGAACCGGTCCGTCGAGAGAGCCCCCAGGTAGGCGCAGCTCCGGTCGAGCCGCGCGATGGTGCGAGCCACGTTGTAGGGCCCGCCACCGGGGACCGCGCGCAGCTCATCGCTGCGGGCGATCAGGTCGATGAGGCTCTCGCCGCCGACGACGATCACGGCGAGGCCAATGGTCCCGCGACCGCTGCGATCGGCTGGCTGGCCGTTGTGCCAGAGCCGTCTCGCCGGCCGGTGGCCTCGGGCAGGTCGATGGGGACGCCTGTCGCGGCGGCCGCCCGCGGGGGAGCAGCCCCGGCCCAGGCCAGGATCAGGGTGTCCTCACCACGCAGGAAGCGGTGGCAGCGCACGCCTCCCGTCCCGCGACCCTTGGGCGGGTAGTCGGCGTACGGCGTCACCTTGAGCGAGCCGGGCTCGGTGCCGGGCAGTGCGGCCGATGAGCCGGACACCGTCACCACGGCGCCGTCACTGTCGGGGTCGACCGCGCCGAAGAAGACGACGCGAGCGCCGGTCGCCATCCGCACGCCGGTCATGCCACCCGCGGCGCGACCTTGGGGCCGCACGCCTGCCGCGGGGAAACGCAGCAGCTGGGCGTCGGAGGTGATGAGCACGAGGTCAAAGCCCGGCTCGGGCAGCTCGACGGCGCCCACGACCTGGTCACCCGGCCGCATTCCGATGATCTCCCACGAGTCCTTGTTCAGCGGATAGTCGACCGTCACCCGCTTGACTACGCCCTCAGCGGTGCCGAGGGCCAGTCCGGCCGCACCCGATCCGCCGTCGAGAGTGGCGAGGCAGAGCACCGTCTCGTCGCGTTCCAGCGCGACGAACTCCGACACGGGCGCTCCTCCGGACAGGTGGGGGGCGCTCGCCGTCGACGGCAGCGTCGGCAGGTCGAGCACGCCGAGACGGATCATCCGCCCAGCACTGGTCACTGCCGCGATCTCGCCGCGGGCGCTGCTGCGTACGGAGGACACGAGCACGTCGTGCTTGGCCCGGCCGCCGGACACTGGCAGCGGCTCGGCATCGACCGTCCTGGCCAGCAGCCCGGTCGAGGACAGCAGCACCCAGCAGGGGTCGTCGGTGACCTCGAGGGGTGCCGTCGTGGTGCTGGCCTGCACGCCCGACGACTCCAGCAGCACGGTGCGCCGGGGAGTGCCGAACGTCTTCGCGACCTCGGCGAGCTCGCTGGACACCGTCTCGCGCAGCAGGCTGTCGGACTCGAGGATCTCGGTGAGCGCCGCGATCTCGGCGCGCAGCCTGCCCTGCTCCTCCTCCAGCTCGATGCGGGAGAACTTGGTCAGCCGGCGCAACGGCATCTCGAGGATGTAGTTGGTCTGGATCTCGGACAGGTCGAAGACCGTCATCAGCCGGTCCCGGGCGGCAGCTGTGTCGTCGCTCGACCGGATCACGGCGATTACCTCGTCGATGTCGAGGATCGCGACGAGCAGGCCGTCGACGAGGTGGAGGCGGGCCTCGGCTTTGTTCCGGCGGAAAGTCGTGCGGCGTCGTACGACGTCAAACCGGTGACCGACGTAGACCTCGAGCAGCTCCTTGAGGCCCATCGTGCGTGGCTGACCGTCGACGAGAGCCACGTTGTTGATGCCGAACGTGTCCTCCAGCGGCGTGAGCCGATAGAGCTGCTCGAGGATGGCGTCAGGGTTGAACCCGTTCTTGACCTCGATGACCAGCCGGAGGCCCTTCTCCCGGTCGGTGTAGTCGTCGACGGCGGTGATGCCCTGCACCTTCTTGGCGCGGACCAGCTCGGCGATCTTCTCCTTGACCCGCTCCGGGCCGACGCCCAGCGGCAGCTCGGTGACGACGATGCCCTTGCGCCGCGCGGTGACGTTCTCGAAGCGGGCCGTGGCCCGTGTGCGGAACGTGCCGCGCCCCGTCTCGTAGGCCTCACGGATGCCGTCGAGCCCGATGATCTTGCCGCCGGTCGGCAGGTCGGGGCCGGGCACGAAGCGCATCAGGTCGTCGAGGGTCGCGTCGGGTTTCTTGATCAGGTGGCGTACGGCGGAGATGACTTCGACGAGGTTGTGCGGGGGCATGTTGGTCGCCATGCCGACGGCGATGCCGGCCGAGCCGTTGACGAGCAGGTTCGGGAACGCGGCGGGCAGGACCTCTGGTTCGAACTCGCGGTCGTCGTAGTTGGGCCGCAGGTCGACGACGTCCTCGTCCATGCTCGTCGTCATCAGCATCGCGGCCGGTGTCAGGCGGCACTCGGTGTAGCGGTAGGCGGCCGGTGGGTCGTCGTTGCCCAGCGAGCCGAAGTTGCCGTGACCGTCGACGAGCGGCAGGCGCATCGACCACGGCTGGGCCATCCGGACCAGGGTGTCGTAGATGGCCGTGTCGCCGTGCGGGTGCAGGGACGCCATGACGTCGCCGACGACGCGGGCGCACTTGACGTGGCCACGTTCGGGTCGAAGACCCAGCTCGCCCATGCGGTAGAGGATGCGGCGGTGCACCGGCTTGAGCCCGTCGCGCGCGTCGGGCAGCGCTCGCGCGTAGATGACGGAGTAGGCATATTCGAGGTAGGACCCCTGCATCTCGTCGGCGACGTCGATGTCGGTGATGCGCTCGACGAAGTCCTCGTCGGGAGGGGGCGGGGTCTTGCTGCGGCGGGCCACGGGCGTGGTGCTCCTGTTTCTTCTCGACAGCGGTACGAGGTCGCGGCGTCTCGCCGTTGAGGCGGGTCCGGGCGACAGCCCTATTCTGTCGCGCTGGTCGGACGCTGCCGTGGACCGTATGCGGGGAGTCGCGCCGCAGTGTCGTTGGACAGCCCACCTGCCGAGCGTGCGCCGGCCGGCGGCTTGCTGTCGTGGTTCCCGGCCGGGCTCAGGCGCCCAGGGCTGCCGCGGGTTGCACCTGGATCTTGCGACCGATGCCCTCCTTGAACTGTTCCAGCGCCTTCGCGTAGTCCTCGAGGTCGAACCGGTCGCTGATCATGATGTCCGGTCGCAGGAACCCCGCCTCCAGCAGTTCGCCCGCGCGCTCGAAGCTGTGCAGGACCGCCATCGAGCCGATGATGCGGATCTCCTGGTTGTAGATGCGGTAGGGCGACCAGCGCGCGACCGCGTTTTCCGCGGAGACGCCGAACTGCTGGAACGTGCCACCGCGGCCGACGCGGGACAGGCCGTCCTCGATGGCGGCGACCACGCCGGTGCAGTCGATGACGACGTCCCAGCCGCGCGGGCGGTCCAGCTCGTCGGCGCTCGTGACCGTGGCGGTGCAGCCCAGCAGGTCGGCCGTCTCGAGCCGAGCGGGGTTGAGATCCACCATGCTGACGCTGGCGGCGCCGGCCCGCTTGGCGAGCTCCATCATCATCAGGCCCATCGTTCCGGCGCCGTAGATGAGGTAGTGGTCGCCGAGCTGCGGCTGGAGGACGTCGAAGCCCCGTACCGCGCAGGAGAGCGGCTCGACCAGCGCGGCGTCCGCCGTCGCGATGCCCTCACCCAGCCGGAAGCAGTTCGCCACGGGCGCGACCGCGAAGTCGGCCGCGCCGCCGGAGGTCGTGACCCCGATGGCCGCCCACCGCTCGCACAGGTTGCCGCGCCCGCGCCGGCAGTAGTAGCACTCGCCGCAGTGCAGCGAGGGGTCGACCGCGACCCGGTCTCCCAGTGCGACCTCCGTGACGTCCCCGCCGATCTCGACCACCTCGCCGGCGAACTCGTGACCGGGGACGACCGGCAGGGTCGGCGCGAACTCACCGTCGAGGATGTGCAGGTCCGTGCCGCAGATGCCGCACCCGGCGACGGCGACCACGACGTCACGCGGGCCTGGCGAGGGGTCCGGGACGGTGGTGACCTCCACCTCGCCGGGGCTGGTGATGACTGCGGCTCTCACTTCACGGCTCCCATGGACAGGCCCTGGACGAGCTTGTCCTGGGCGGCGAAGCCCGCGGTGAGCGGCAGGGACACGACCACCGCGGCCGCGCACACCTTAGCCAGGAACGGCCATCCGCGTCTGCGGGTGCGGGCTGGCGGGACTGGGGCGGTCTTGCTGGCGGTGGTCATCACGTTCCCCTTTCGCGGAACGGCGACGACACGGTGCGCCGTTCGAAGGTCGCGATGATGATGGTGCCGCCGAACGAACCCGAGCCTGGTATGCGGACACGTTCGCCCTGCTCCGGGGATCGCTGGCCTGACCAGCAAGAATGGCCGGATGTCCGACCCGACCCATCACCGCTTGCGCCTGCCCAACAACGAGCACGTGTCTCCCCATGTGGCGATCCTGCGCCGCGTCGCCATCGCGGTCGGCCTCGTGCTGGTCAACTGGTTGCTGGTCATCGTCGAGCGGGACGGCTATCGCGACGCCGTGGACGGCTCCGTGTCGGTCATCGACGCGCTGTACTACACGACCGTCACACTGTCGACCACGGGTTATGGGGACATCACCCCGGTGACCCAGAGCGCTCGCCTCATCAATGCCCTCGTCGTGACCCCGATGCGACTGCTGTTCGTGCTCGTCCTGGTGGGAACGACGATCCAGGTGCTCACCCAGCGCTCGCGCGACGAGTTCAAGATCGGCCGTTGGAGGTCACAGGTGAAGGATCACGTCGTCGTGTGCGGTTACGGCACGAAGGGCCGCAGCGCCATCAGGGCACTGCTGGAGCGAGGTCACCTCCCCGAGCAGATCGTCGTCGTCGACCAGGACGCGGGCGCGGTCGCAGACGCGACAGCAGCCGGGTTCTTCGCGGTGCACGGTTCGACGACGAGGGACGAGGTGCTGCGCGACGCTGTTGTCTCAGCAGCCAGCACCGTCATCGTGGCGGTGAACCGCGACGACACCGCCGCTTTGACGACGCTGACCGTTCGGCAGCTGGCGCGAGACGTCAACGTCGTGGCGGCGATCCGCGAGCAGGAGAACGCCGACCTGCTGCGGCAGAGCGGCGCGAACTCTGTCATCACGTCGTCAGACGCGACGGGCCGGTTGCTCGGCCTGGCCACCGACAGTCCGCGAACCGTCCACATCATCGAGGATCTGATCACCGCGGGACACGGTCTCGACATCGCCGAGCGGACGGTGACGGCCGACGAGGCGGGTACGCGGCTGCAGACGTTGGACGTGCCGGTGCTTGCTGTGGTGCGCTCCGGCAAGCTGCGTCACTACAACGAGCCCGAGGTCGCCGAGCTGCTGGCCGGCGACGTGTTGGTGTTCGTCGCGAGCATCGACCCGGTGGCCGAACCCGGCTGACTTCCGGTCGGCGACTATTCCGGGCGGTGGCAGCACGCCTCGACGTTGTTGCCGTCGGGGTCGCGCACGAACGCGCCGAAATAGTTGGCGTGATATTCCGGCCAGAGCCGGGGTTCGTGCAGCACCTCGGCGCCCGTCGCCACTGCTGCCTCGAAGAAGGCGACCACCGCCGCTCGGTCCGGCGCCCGGAACGCGATGTGCGGGGGCAGGCCCGATCCCTTGACCTCGGCCAGCCCGATCCAGAACGCCGGGAAGTCGTCGCCGTAGCCGATCGCGTCACCGAAGTCCATCACGCGCCGATAGCCGAGCGGCACGAAGACGGCGTCGTAGAAGGACGTCGCAGCCGCGACGTCGCGGACCTGGATCGCGAGGTGATCGAGCATCCGCACACCTTGGCAGCCGGGCGCAGCCAAGGGAAGCCACCGGGAGCCGCCGGGAGCCACCGGCGGAACCCGCGCCCGGTTCGCCATCCCCGACCGTCGGTCGACCATCAGGAGGTACGAGGGCGAGCGCCCGCGCCGCTCGTACGACAAATCATCGCGATCCGGGCAGTTGCGCCCGCTCAAGCGCCGGGGCGCGCCGGTCGAGGATGACGGCAATGACATCGACCACGGCAGTGCCGCAGCAGACGTCGATCGGGGGAGTCCGCGCCTTCTTCGCACCCGTCGACGGCCCGGTTCACGCTGCGCTGACCTTCCGGGTCGGCTGGGCCGACGAGACGCTGGCGGCGCACGGCGTCAGCCACCTCGTCGAGCACCTCGTGCTCGCCCCGCTCGGACAGCCCACCTTCTCGTGGAACGGCATGACCAGCGCGGAGCGGATGACCTTCTACTGCGAGGGCACGGCCGATCAGGTGGCCTGGTTCCTCGACTCGGTGGCGGCCAACGTCCGTGATCTGCCGCTGGCGCACCTCGACGTGGAACGTCGCCTGCTGCGCGCCGAGGCGTGCCATCGCTCGTCCGGGCTGGCCGGGCTGCACGACCTCTGGCGGTGGGGCGCGCAGGGGCACGGCGTCGGGGCGTACGAGGAGTTCGGGCTCGCGCATCTGACGCCCGAGAAGGTGCAGGAGTGGGCAGCGCGATTCCTGACCGCGGAGAACGCGTGCCTGTGGACGACCGGGGCACCTCCGGTCAGCCTCGAGCTCCCGCACGGTGAGTTCCGGCCGGCGCCGACGCCACCGAACTGGCGCGGCACCCCCATGCCCGGAGTCTTCAACGCCGACGTGACGACGGTGTCCTTCTCGGCCGAGCTGCGTGAGGGCCAATGGGCCGGGCTGGTCGCCTGGGTGCTCGAGCAGCGGCTGATGTCGCGGCTGCGCTACACCGACGGACTGACCTACGGGGTGCGTACGGACGTCGTCTCGGTGGCCGTCGAGGGGCGCCGGCTGATCGTGTGCATCGACGGGCTGCCGGACACGTTGGACGGTGTCGTGCGCGGCGCGGCCGAGGTCGTCGCATTGTTGGCGCAGCACGGCCCGACCACCGAGGAGCTGCAGACGTTCGTCGCTCTGTTTCAGCAAGCGGTCAGCGGCCCGACAGCTGTGGTCGGCGACCTCGTCCGGCTGACCGACAGCACGTTGGACGACCGGCCGCTGCGCTCGCCCCAGTCGCTGCTGGCCGAGCTCGAGGCCGTGACTGTGGAGCAGGTGCGTGACTCCGTCGTGGCAATGGGCAGGTCCATGCTGTGGTGCGTCCCCGGTGGCGTCCCCGTGCCCGGCGTTCCGGCCGCGCCGGACAGCAGCGCGCACCGAGTCAGCGGACTGCGCTTCACCCCACCGGCGGGACAGCTGCAGAACACCTTCGTCGATGTGTCCGACGCGGGCATCTCGCTCGTCGACGAGCGGGTCGGCGGTCTCGCCGCCACGATCGTCTGGTCGCAGTGCACGGCGGCCTTGGGCTACGACGACGGGTCCCGCGTGCTGTTCGGCCGGGACGGCTTCAACATCAGGCTCTACCCCGAACGCTGGGGTCGCTATGACGAGCTGCGCGTCTATGTCGACCGGCACCTGCCGGCCGGATGCTGGGCTCCGCAAGGTCCGGCGCCGGAGCGGTCGCAGCCTCAACCCCTGCTGGTGGAACAGACGGCGACGAGCAGCAGTGTCTGGATGATTCTGGCCGGTGCGTTGTGGGTCTTCGCGTTGGTGTTCTTCGGCGCCGCCTTCACCGACGGGGTCGATCCGCTGTTGGCCTCCCTCGGCGTCGGGCTCGTTGCCCTCGGCGCGCTCCCTGCGGTGCACGTCGTGCGTCGCCGCAGTCGGCGCGCCGCCGGACTCGAGCCGACCCGCGCGCGCCGATATCGCGGTGTCGACGTCTGGCCGACCTGGCTGGTCGGATCGGGCATGGCGTTCTCAGTCGTCGCCGTGGGCGTCGGTCTCGCCCTCCGTCACCCGTTCGCGCTGTTCGGAGCCTGCGCCCTGGCGCTGGCGTGTGGCCGAGAGCTGCGCCGCCGCCACCAGCGCGGCTGACCGCCGCCACCTTTGTGGACTCCGACACACCAGTTGCGCGGCGTGTCTGGTGCGCGAGAGTCCACAACAGGCTGTGGGCACGTCGTCCGGCTGCGGCGCTGACAGTCAGGCCTTGAGGTCGGGGAAGTCGTCGTCGCGGTATTCACCGGCGGGCCGCGCGTCGTGACCCTCCTCGGTTGTCCGCAGCTCGACCCGGCGGATCTTGCCGGAGATCGTCTTCGGGAGATCGGCGAACTCCAGGCGGCGGATGCGCTTGTACGGCGCCAGGTGCTCTCGCGCGTACGACAAGATTTCGCGCGCCGTCTCGGCGGATGGCTCCCAACCGGCGGCCAGCACGACGTAGGCCTTGGGCACTGCGAGCCGCAGCGGGTCGGGCGCCGGCACCACCGCGGCCTCGGCGACCGCCGGGTGCTCGATGAGCACGCTCTCCAGCTCGAACGGGGAGATGCGATAGTCCGATGCCTTGAACACGTCGTCGGAGCGCCCGACATAGGTGATGTAGCCGTCGGCGTCACGGCTCGCGACGTCGCCCGTGTGGTAGTAGCCGTCGCGCATGGCGGTGGTGGTGAGGGCGTCGTCGTCGCGATAGCCCACCATCAGCGCCACCGGACGCTGCGACAGGTCGAGGCAGATCTCCCCGTCGTCGCCGACCTCGCCGGTCACCGGGTCGACGAGCACGACGGGACAGCCCGGCAGGGGTCGGCCCATCGAGCCCAGCTTGAGCGTCGTGCCCGGCGGGTTGCCGACCTGGGCGGTGGTCTCGGTCTGGCCGTAGCCGTCGCGGACGGTGAGACCCCACGCCGCGCGTACCTGCTCGATGACCTCGGGGTTGAGCGGCTCACCCGCGCCGACCACCTCGCGCAACGACGGCACGGGATGGCCGAGCAGGTCCTCCTGCACGAGCATCCGCCACACGGTCGGCGGCGCGCAGAACGTCGTCACGCCGCACCGCGCCATGGTGTCGAGCAGCGCGCCCGCGGCGAAGCGTTCCTGGTTGACCACGAAGGCGGTGGCACCGGCGATCCAGGGCGCGAAGACGTTGCTCCACGCGTGTTTCGCCCACCCGGGAGACGAGACGTTGAGATGTACGTCGCCCGGCTGCAGGCCGATCCAGTAGGCGGTGGAAAGGTGCCCCACGGGGTAGGACGTGTGGGTGTGCTCGACCAGCTTCGGCCGCGCGGTTGTCCCGCTCGTGAAGTAGAGCAGCAGGGTCTCGTCGGCCTTCGTCTCGACCTCGGGCGTGAAGGTCTCCAGCAGCTCGTACGAGTCGTCGTAGCGCAGCCAGCCGTCGACCGGCGCGCCGACGGCGATGCGCGTCCAGCCGCCGTGCACGTCGTGGAACTTCACCGTGTCGGCGCTCGAGGTGATCACGTGGCGCACCTCGCCGCGGTCGATGCGGTCCGCCAGGTCACGCGACCCCAACAGGGTGGTGGCCGGGATGATGACCGCACCGAGCTTGATGGCGGCGAGCATGACCTCCCAGAGCGGCGCGACGTTGCCGAGCACGAGGAGTACGCGGTCACCGCGGTCCACGCCGACCTGCTGCAGCCACGCGGCCACCTGTGACGAGCGAGCCGACAGGTCGGCGTAGGTCAGCGTGTCCTCGGCGCCGTCGGCGTGGACGATCCACAGCGCGAGGGTCTCGGGCTGCTCCGCGGCCAGCACGTCGAACCAGTCCAGGCCGAAGTTGAAGTTCTCGAGGTCGGGCCACTGGAACTCGCTGTGTGCCTTGTCGTAGTCCTCGCGCAGGGACAGCAGGAGCTCGCGGGCGGCCCGGAAGGATTCGGTGGCAGTCATGTCCGCGACCTTCGCACCCGACTCCTCCGGTGGTCAACGAGGGGACGGGAGGTGGGTGGACTCAAGTGAGGCTGCTGCAGCAGAGTGCGCTCATGGACGAGGAGAAGGGGCCGATGGCGGACCTGCTCGAGCGAGATCGAGGACTACTACGACGCCGTGCCGCGTCCGGGCGCCGACGCCGAGGACGTCGGGCCGTTCACGCTGTTCGTCTCGCGCGGCGGCTGGCCCTACTACGCGCGGCCGCGGCGGGGATATGCAGGACCAGCGGCGACGGTGCAGGACGTGCTGCGGGTGCGCGCCCTGCAACGGGAACGGGATCTGCCGGAGAGCTTCGAGTGGGTCGACGATCTGGTGCCAGGGCTCGTCGAAGTGGTCGAGCAGGCGGGGCTGCCGGTGGAACGGCTGCCGCTCATGGCGCTGACCGGACCGGTCGCGGCGGCGCCCGTCTCCGGCGTCCGGGTGCGCATCGTGGCGCCGGACGACCCGGATCTGGCCCGGATCACGGCGACGGTCTCGTTGGGCTTCGGCTCGCCCGGCACCGAGATCGGGCCGATCGGACCGAGTGACCGTGACGCGGCGGCCGTGGGCAAGGCGGGCCTCGAGAGGCTTCGCGAGCGGCTGCGGTCCGGCCTGACGGTGATGGCAGTCGCCGAGGACGAGAGCGGTCCGGTCGCGGCCGGCAGCCACCAGCCGGTTGCCGGCGTCACGGAGGTCGTCGGAGTGGCGACGCTGCCAACGGCCCGGCGCCGGGGGCTCGGTGCCCTGGTCACCGCGGCCCTGGTCGACGACGCCCGGGCGCGGCGGAGCGCGCACCGTGTTCCTGTCCGCAGGATCGGACGACGTGGCGCGCGTATACGAGAAGGTCGGATTTGCCCGGGTCGCGACGGCCTGCATCGCCCAGTCCGGATGACCATGACCGACAACGCACAGATGGGTGGTTGTGGACCACCCAGCCGGAGGCGCAGACTTGCAGGCAGATCCGCTTCGACACATGGGGATGCCATGGCTGGTCATGACAACGCACCTGAGCTGCTCCCGATCCTTGGGCGCGGGCACCACCGACGGCCCAGCAAGGGGGCCTGCTTCATGGAGCTCGCTTCGTACCTGTCCGGGGAGAAGTGGAGCGACCACCCTCGGTGCACGCACCAGCTGCTCGCCTCGCTCGCGCGGTCGGTCAACGACTGCACGACCGACGCAGGCAGGTCCAGACTGGCCCTGCTGATCCCCTCGGTGATCGGCCTGACGGGCGAGGACGTCCGCATCGACGCCGCGGTCGCGCTGCGCGCCGCTCGTACCGCCCTGCCGGTGGTCGCCGCGGACCGGCAGCGCGTGATGGCCGTCGCCGTGCTGACCGCCGACCGCATCCTTGCCGAGCTCGAGGGCAGGTCGCCGCTTGATCTCGACGAGGCCAGCCGTCGGGTGCTTGACGACGCACCCGACGCGGCTCGCTGGGCCCGGCATTTCTCCCGCGAGATCAGTGTCTCGGTGAACAGCTTCCGCCGGCACTCCGCGCCCAGCACGGTGCGCACCGCTGTCCTGTCGGTGGCGGACGCCTGTGTCGTCGACCCCGACCCGATCCTGCACGACATGCTCGCGGGGGCGATCGTCGACGTCGAGCGGATCGTCGGCCGGAACGGCTCGCGGGTCGGTGTCGGGTCGGACGCGTGGACGGAGGCCTGCCGGCTGACCGGCGCCAACTGACCCGCGCCAGTTGACCACGTTTGGTAGGTGAACGGTCGCTTCAGCAGGCCTGCACGCCTACTGAGGCGGCTGTTCGCCTAGTGAGGTGACCCGTTACGGCCGCGCGCCGACCTTGCCGATCGCCTGGGCGGCCAGCCGGTTGCCGCTGGCCAGGGCGGTCTCCGGCTCGGGGTGCAGCAGCCAGGACGCCAGGAAGCCGGCAGCGAAGGCGTCGCCCGCCCCGGTCGTGTCGACGACCTCGGCGCCGCGTTCGGCCGGCGCGCTCGCGGTGATGAAACCGTTCTGCCAGAGGGCGCCCTGCTCGCCGAGGGTCACGACCACTTCGGCGTACGACGACGCAAGCTCGGCAGCTGCCTGTGTGACCGTGGAGGTGCGGGTCAGGGCCAATGCCTCGTCAACGTTGGGCAGCAGCAGGCTCGCGCCCTGGGTCCACTGCAGAAAGGTCGGCGCCCCCACGGCGTCGAGCAGCGCGGCTGACGACGGGTCGACCGACACGGTCATGCCGACCTCGAGCGCGCGGGTCAGCGCGACGAGACCCGCGTCGCGGGACCCGTCGCGCAGCAGCGTGTAGCCGGACAGGTGCAGGTGGCGGCCCGGCCGGAACAGCGAGCCGATCAGGTCGCCGGGCACGAGGACGTCGTTGGCCCCGGGGTCGGGCAGCATCGACCGGGCGCCGCCGGGCTCGACGAGCACCACGCAGGTGCCGGTCGAGCGAGACGCGTCGACCACCACGCGGGAGACGTCGATGCCGGCGTCGGACAGGGCGACCAGACCGGCGCGACCGAGCGCGTCGTCGCCGACGCAGCCGACGAAGGTCGTCCGCACACCCAGTGCCGCGAGCCAGGCGGCGACGTTGGCCCCGGACCCGCCGCCGCTCGTGACGATCTTCGACGGGGTGTCGCTGTTGCGGGCCAGCGGCACGGACATCGATGCGATGACGTCGACCATGACGTCGCCGACGACGAGGACCTCGAGGGTCTCGGCCCCGAGTGGTCCCGGTACTCATGGCGAGGCCGAGGCGGCGACGGCGATCTCGGCGGCGAGCGCGGCGTTGCGCAGGATGATGCGGATGTTCGCCGTCGAGGCTGACGCCCTCGCTCTCGCGATGGAAGAAGTCGAGCAGGAACGGCGTCACGTCCTTGCCCGCGATGCCGGACGTTGCAGCGGCGGCCAGGCCGGAGGTGAGCAGCCGCTCGTGCAGTGCGGGATCCACCTGCTCGTTCTCGGGCAGCGGGTTGGCCACGACCAGGCCGCGTCGGGCCGTCCCCAGCGATTCGCGGGCGTGCATCACGGCGGCGACCTCGGCCGCCGTGTCGACCCGCCACTCGACGCGATGCCCCGAGTCCCGCAGGTAGAAGCCGGGGAAGGCATGGGTGCCGAAGCCGAGCACGGCGACGCCCAAGGTCTCCAGCCGTTCCAGGGTTGCGCCCACGTCGAGGATCGACTTCACCCCGGCGCAGACGACGGTGATCGGCAGGGAGGCCAGCGCGAGCAGGTCGGCCGACTCGTCCCACGTGTCGCGGGCATCGCGGTGCACGCCGCCGAGGCCGCCGGTCGCGAACACGTCGATGCCTACCTGTGCGGCCAGATGGGCCGTCGCCGCGACAGTTGTCGCGCCATGGCCGGCGCGCGCTGCCACGGTCGCCAGGTCGCGCGTACTCACCTTGACGACCTCGTCGCTGCAGGCGACCTGCGCCAGCGCGTCGTCGTCCAGCCCGATGCGCGCGGTACCCGCCACGAGCGCGATCGTCGCAGGGACCGCGCCGGCGGCCCGCACGGCGTCCTCGATCTCGCGTGCGACGCGCAGGTTGTCGGGGCGCGGCAGGCCGTGGCTGATGATCGTCGACTCGAGCGCGACGACCGGCCGGCCGGCCGCCAGCGCGTCGGCGACCTCTGGATGCATCGTGATCACGAAGGGAGACGTTAGCCGCCCCTTAGAAGTCGATCATGCAGGACTTGGGGCGCGCGCTTCTGCGCTTGGTTGGGACCCACGTCGCGCCGCGCCAGTTACTGCATGATCGACTTTGATTTTGAGGGCTGTGACCTGCGGCGATGCGAGCGTTTCCAGGTCGTGCACGATCGACTTGCGGGAGAGGGCGCGGGGGTGGCGCAGTAGCGTCCTCTCCGTGACGAGCGACGCGTATCCGGCGCACTGGGAGGCCGACGTCGTGCTGCGCGACGGCGGGACAGCCCACCTGCGCCCGATCCGGCCCGACGACGCCGACCGGCTGCGGCGGTTCCACTCCCGGCTGTCCGACGAGACGATCTACTTCCGCTTCTTCTCCTTGCTGCGCGAGCTCAGCGACAAGGACGTCACGAAGTACACGAACGTCGATTACGTCGACCGTGTGGCGCTCGTCGCGACGGTCGGCGAGGAGATGATCGGCGTCGTCCGCTACGAACGGGTCTCGCCCGAGGTGGCCGAGGTCGCGTTCAACATCGAGGACAGCTATCAGGGTCGCGGTGTCGGGTCGGTCTTCCTGGAGCACATCGCCGCAGCCGCGCGCGAGCGAGGGGTGGCCCGGTTCGTCGCCGACGTGCTGCCCACCAACCGCAGGATGCTGCGGGTCTTCACCGACGCCGGCTACGTCGTGAGCCACGAGATGGACGACGGTGTGTTCCGCCTCGAGTTCAGCCTCGAGCCGACCGAGAACTCCCGCGCCGTCACGTTCGACCGGGAGCACCGGGCCGAGGCAGAGTCGGTCCGCCGGCTGCTGCACCCGACGTCGGTCGTCGTGGTCGGCGCCAGCCGCGCACCCCGCTCGATCGGGCGCGTCCTGCTGCAGCACATCGTCGACGGGGGCTTCGCCGGGTCGGTCTACGCGGTGAACCCCACCACCAACGGCGAGGGCGACGGGTCGACGTACGCCTCGTTGGTCGACGTGCCGGGTGACATCGACCTCGCCGTCGTCGCGGTCCCCGCCACCGATGTCGAAGCCGTCGTCGCCCAGGCGGCGGCCAAGGGGGTGCACGGCCTCGTCGTGGTGTCCGAGGGTTTCGCCGAGACGGGCGAGGCGGGAGGCGACCTGCAACGACGATTGGTACGCGCGGCGCGTGGTGCCGGCATGCGGGTGGTAGGTCCCAACTCCTTCGGGTTGCTCGTCACCGACCCCGAGGTGTCGCTGAACGCTTCCCTGTCACCGGTCATGCCCCCGCGCGGCCGGTTGGGGTTCTTCGCGCAGTCCGGCGCACTCGGGGTCGCGCTGCTCGACAACGCGGCGCAACGCGGTCTCGGCATCTCGTCGTTCGTCTCGGCGGGGAACCGCGTCGATGTGAGCGGCAACGACCTCATGCAGTTCTGGGAGGACGACCCCTCGACCGATGCGGTCATGCTCTACCTCGAGACGATCGGCAACCCGCGCAAGTTCAGCCGAGTCGCACGACGGCTGTCCCGGCGCAAGCCGGTGGTGGTCGTGAAGTCCGGCCGGGCGCGAAGCCACGCGCCGCACGGTCACCTGGTGCGCGAGTCGACGGCACCGGCCGCCGCGGTCGACGCGCTGTTCCGCGGTGCGGGCGTGATCCGCGTCGACACGATCCACGCGATGTTCGACGTCGGCGCGCTCGTCGCGCACCAGCCGCTGCCGGCCGGTCGACGCGTCGCGATCGTCGGCAACTCAGACGCCTTGGCGGTGCTCGCAGCGGACGCGTGCGAGGAGGCCGGGCTCGAGGTGGTGGAGCAGCCGCACCGGCTCAGCGGCGACGCCGATGCCGGCGAGTTCTCCGTCGCTCTCGGGGAGGTGTTCGCCCGCGACGACGTCGACTCGGTCGTCGCACTGTTCATCCCGCCGCCCGCGACACCGCACGAGGAGGTGGCCGGCGCCCTCGCGCACGCCGCCGGGTCCTCGGCCAAGACGGTCGTCTCGACGTTCCTCGGGATGCGCGGCTTGCCGATGGCGTTGCGGGACACCTCGGGCGCCTCGTCTGACGATGCCCCCGAGCGGTCGGTGCCGTCCTACCCGACGCCCGAGGACGCCGTACGCGCGCTGGCCGCCGTGACCGACTACGCCGGCTGGCGGGCGACCCCGGCCGGCAACGCCGTGGTGCCGTCAGGCCTCGATGTACGTGCGGCGCGCGACCTGGTCGCGGCGGCGCTGCCGGAGGGGAGTCCGGAGTCCGTCGCCCTGGACCTGGACCAGGACGGGTTGCGAGCACTGCTGGCCTGCTATGGCATCGAGCTCTGGCCGACGCTCGCGGCCGTGACCGTGGCGGACGCCGTGGCTGCCGCGGCGGTGTTCGGCTATCCGGTGGCGCTCAAGACCACGGCGGCGCACCTCCGGCATCGCAGCGACCTCGGAGCCGTACGCCTGAACATCGACGACGAGCCCGAGCTGCTCGGCGCCTACGCCGCCATGGCGCAGCGACTCGGCCCGGAGGCGGCCGAGCACTTCGTCGTGCAGCGGATGGCGCCCACCGGTGTGGCCTGCGTGCTCCGCAGCGTGGAGGACCCGTTGTTCGGGCCGGTCGTGTCCTTCGGGCTCGGCGGCGTGGCGACCGAGCTGCTCGACGACTGGTCGCACGGCATCCCGCCCCTGACCGACAGCGACCTGCGCGGTCTGGTGCGCTCGGTGCGCGCGGCACCGCTGCTGTTCGGGCACCGCGGCAGCGATCCGGTGGACACGGCGCAGCTCGAGGAGCTGCTGGCCAGGGTCGCGCAGCTCGCCGACGACCTGCCGGAGGTCGCCGTGCTCGAGCTCAACCCGGTGATCGTCGGGAGCGAGGGGCCGAGCGTGCTCGGGGCCACCGCGCGGCTGGCCCGGCCACGGGCGCGCACCGACCGGGTCGCGCGAGCGCTGCCCGGCTGACCAGCGCGCTGGCCGGCTGGACGCCGGCTGGCGGCTGGCGGCTGCCCGGGCGGCGAGCGACCTTGGTTGAGACACGCCGGGCGTGTCGCGTACGAAGGTCGCTGGTCAGCGTCGACGAGTCGGCGAGCAGCTCGCGACGGTCGCGTGTCGCGTACGAAGGTCGCTGAGTCGGCGTCGGGGAGTCGCGGTCGCGTGCGGGCTGACTCGGCCGGCCGGGCTGTGACGTGCGGGCTGTGACGTGCGGCGACCTGGCATCTGGCCCAGGTGCAAGGATGGACGTCATGACCGACACGACGCTGGCCGGGCTGCGCGCGGCGATCCAGCACGCCGGCTATTACCCCGAGCTCGTGGCGGAGGCAGTCGACTCCTCGGTGGCCGGTGAATCGGTCGAAGCCTTCGTCGTGCACCAGGAGACGACCTTCGACTCAGACGAGGTCCGCCGGCACATCACAGTGCTGGTGCTGACGCCCACCCGTCTGGTGCTCGGCCATGCCGACGACCACCCGGCCGATCCGCTGACGCCCACCCCCTTCGTCACGTCCTCGACCGAGGCCGTGCCGCTGCGCTCGGTGCGTTCGGTCGTGGTCAACCGGGTGGTCACCGAGCCGCTTCGCCACCGGCGCGGCGCGCTGCCGCAGGAGGTCACCGTCACGATCGGCTGGGGCGCCGTCAGCCGCATCGACCTCGAGCCGGCCGCCTGCTCGGACCCTGACTGCGAGGCCGACCACGGCTACACCGGCACTGCGTCGGCTGACGACATCGCACTGCGGGTCAGCGAGGCCGCCGAGGGCGCCGACGCTGTGTCGCGGATGCTCGGCTTTGCCGCTGCGTTGTCGCGAGCAACCGCGCGGTGACTTCGGCGACCGGCCTCGACATCTCGGAGTCGGACCTGCCACCCGACCTGCCGACTCCGCCGCGCTATGGGTCGGCCTCGCTGCCCGACCTCTTGCCGTCGGTGTTGGCTGGGATGGGGGTTCCGGGCGAGAACCCGAACGTTGGCACTTCCGCCCGCGTCGCGCGTCGTCGTACTGCTGATTGACGGGCTCGGAGCAGAACAGCTCGCGGTGGCCGAGGACGCGCCGTTCCTGACCGCCCATTTCGACGCCGGCGCGACCCTCGACGCGGGTTTCCCGGCGACCACGCCGGTCAGCCTGACGTCGCTGGGCTGTGGCGTGCCGCCCGGTGTGCACGGCATGACCGGATTCTTCATGCGGCGACCCGAGGACGGCGTCGTGCTGAACCTGCTGCGCCTGCCGAAGGACGTGGTGCCGCGTGAGCTGCAACCGCGCGCGACCGCCTTCGAACGCGCCGTGGCCGATGGCGTGTCGGTCGCGCGGGTCGGACCGCGGTCGTTCGACGGCGACGGGCTGACCGAGTACGGGCTGCGGGGTGGCGCTTACCGCGGTGCGGACTCGGTGGGGGAGCGCGTGGCCGCGGTCGAGCGAGCCGTCCGGGCAGGCGACCGGTCGCTGGTCTACGCCTACTACGGCGACCTCGACGCGACCGGTCACCGGAGGGGCTGCGAGTCGAGTGCCTGGCAGCGCGAGCTCACCCACGTCGACAGCGTGGTGGAGCAGATCGCGGGCACGCTGCCGCCCGACTCCCTGCTGGTCGTGACTGCCGACCACGGCATGCTCGACGTCGCGGCGGACGCCCGGTGGGATCTGGCGACGAGCCCGGAGCTCGACGCAGGTGTCGAGGTGCTGGCCGGCGACCCGCGAGCGGTGCACGTGCACGCTCGACCGGGCGCAGCGGCTGACGTCCTCGCGGCCTGGACCGAGGTACTCGGCCCCAACGCGTGGGTCGTGCCACGCGAGGTGGCCATCGACCAGGGCTGGTTCGGCCCGACGTTCGCCTCGCAGTTCCGGGGCCGGGTCGGCGACGTGGTGGCGGCGATGCGCACCAAGGTGGCCGTCGTCGACTCCCGCCGACTGCCGCCCACGATCCTCTCGCTGATCGGGCTGCACGGTTCGCTCACCAGCGCCGAGCAGCGGGTCCCGCTGATCGTCATCGGCACGCCTGACGAAAGTGGTGACCGTGGCTGAGCTCGTGTTCTTCTCCGGAACGATGGACTGCGGCAAGTCGACTCTGGCGCTGCAGATGGAGCACAACCACAGCCAGGGCGGCCGACGCGGACTGATCTTCACCAAGCTCGACCGTGCCGGGGAGTCGATCCTGTCCAGCAGACTCGGGCTCAAGACGCTGGCGATCGAGGTGACCGACGACCTGGACTTCTGGGATGCCGTCGTCGAGCAGCGCACCCACGGCGGGCGGATCAACTTCCTGGTGTGCGACGAGGCGCAGTTCTACCTGCCGTCGCAGGTGGAGCAGCTGGCGCGGGTCGTCGACGAGCTCGACGTCGACGTCTTCGCGTTCGGGATCACGGCCGACTTCCGCACCCAGCTGTTCCCCGGTTCGCGGCGGCTGATCGAGCTCGCCGACCGGGTGCAGGTGCTGCAGGTCGAGGCGCTGTGCTGGTGCGGTAGCCGCGCGACGCACAACGCCCGAACACTCAACGGTGTGATGGTCGTCGAAGGTGCGCAGGTGGTGGTCGGTGACACAGCCGCGGGAGACGTCGTCGGCTATGAGGTGCTCTGCCGGCGCCACCACATGCGCCGCATGACGGCACTGTCGAAGGACGCCGTGCTGCGGGGGGCCGGTGAACAGGCCGACGCGTTGCCGTTCGAGATCGCGGCGTGCCCGGTCTCCCCGTTCGGTTCGCTCCCGGCCCCTGCCAACTCTGCGGTGATCATGAAGGATTGGTCCGGTTCTAGCGCGTCCGATCCTTCATGATCAAGCGATGAACATGTCAACGCAGCGATCGCCGCTCGTGTCCGTGGCCGACCTCGCGGCTGCCATCGAAGTCGACAGGCCCGTGCTGCTCGACGTGCGCTGGTCGCTGGCAGGACCGCCCGGCATCGAGAGCTATCGCGCCGGCCACCTGCCCGGCGCTGTGTTCGCCGACCTCGACCGCGATCTGGCTGGGCCACCGGGCGCGGCCGGGCGTCACCCGCTGCCTGACCCCGCCGATGCCGAGGCCGCGTTCCGCCGGCTCGGGGTCCGCGCCGGGAGCCCCGTCGTTGTGTACGACGACGGCGACGCATCGGTGGCGGCGCGCGCCTGGTGGCTGTTGCGCTGGGCGGGTCACGACGACGTTCGAGTCCTGGATGGCGGGTACGCCGCGTGGCTGGCGGCAGGTCTGCCCGTGGCGATCGGAGACTCCCTTGCAGTGACGCCCGGCGACGTCGTCGTACGCCCTGGTGGCATGCCGGTCGCCGACGCTGACGAGGCGGCCGCGATCGCACGGGCCGGTGTGCTGCTCGATGTCCGCGCACCGGCGCGCTTCCGCGGGGAGAGCGAGCCGATCGACCCCGTCGCTGGTCACGTGCCCGGCGCCCGCAACGCGCCGCTGGCCGGCAACCTCGGTCCCGACGGTCGATTCCTCGACCCTGAGGATCTGGCCGCGCGGTTCGCGGCGCTCGGCGTGCGGGCGGGGGTCGAGGTGGCGGCCTACTGCGGTTCGGGCGTCGGCGCGGCCCAGACCGTGCTGGCACTGGAGGTCGCCGGGCTGCCGAGCGCGCTGTTCGTCGGCTCGTGGTCCCACTGGGTGGCCGACCCCGACCGCCCCGTCGCCACCGGCCCTTGACCAATCGATCATGCACAACCTGACGCTGCGCCTGCGTCAGGTAGTGCATGATCGATTGGAGTTTTCGGCGCGCTGACCTGGGGTTTTGCAGCCAATGTCGGTTACTGCATGATCGACTTGGAAGGGGTGGTTCGGGGTCGTCGTGGGTTCAGAGGACGATCCATGAGGTGACGATGGGGTTGCCGGGGGTGTCGCGGAACACGCAGTGCAGCGACACGGGTCCGGCCAGCACCCCGTCGATGCGGAACCGGCCCAGCTCGTCGGTTGCGGCGCTGATCGGATCGCCGTTGTGGCGGACCGTGAGATCGGCGGGCCGGTCGGCCTGCCCGACGATCTGGCGTACGTCGCCGTCCTCGCTGACCTCGAAGGACAGCAGGCCGGCGTCGGACTCGAAGGTGACCGAGCGGGTGAGACCGGCGCTGCGGGTGCCGGCCGTCTCCAGCGCGCTGTCCTCGGCGAGAGCCGCGAGCTCGGCGTCGATGGTCAGCCAGGTCAGCGCCGCGCGCGCGGAGTTCAGAACGGTGTCGGGGACAGGGTCCACCTCGGTGAGGACGTTGCGCACCTCGGCGAGCAGCCGCCGGTCGGCGGGGTTGAGGTCAGTGTCTGACATGGGACTCACTCCCCGAGCAGATGTGGCGCGTCGGCCCGAAGGCCCTGGCGGAGCCGGTCGAGGCAGCGGCCGCGGGTGGGGCCGATGCTGCCGACAGGCATGTCGAGTGCGGCAGAGATGTCCGCGTAGCTGTCGTCCGGGCTGAAGGCGAGGGCGCGCAGCAACGTCCGGCAGCGCGGCGAGAGGTCGTCAAGGGCGCGGCGTACGAGTTCGCGGCGCTCGCCTGCCTCGACGACGGCCTCGGGGGAGTAGCTGTCGTCGGCCGGCGTCGACTCGAGACCGAGGTCGGCTTCGACGACTTCCCGGCCGGCGCGGCGCAGGAGCCGCAGGGACTCGTTGCGCGCCGTCGTGGCCAGCCAGCCACCGACGGCAGCAGGCTCGCGCAACCGGGGCAGTGACTCGACGAGGCGCAGCCAGACGGTCTGCGCGACGTCCGATGCGTCTGCGTCACCCAGCCGGTGGCCGCGTGCGATGTGCCAGACGAGACCGGAGTAGCGATCCACGAGTGAGTTCCAAGCACCCTGGTCGCCTGCTCCGGCCGCGCGCACCAGGTCAGCGACTTCGACGTCGACAACAACCTCCCACCTCGCGCCGGAAACGCTTCTGACCTGCTTCGCACGATAGTGGGACTTGGGTGCGGACGGGTCTCCGGGTGGTGGTGGGCCGGCGCAGTCGGGACCAAGGGGCGCGGGCCGCTGCGGGCAGCGAGTCCGGCGTCCTGGGGTCGCATGTCGTTCCTTCCGGTGGCTTTCGGGTGCTGTCTGTCCTGCGGTGCTGTTGAGGTTGTGCGTCGAACCGTGTTGCCTAGCGGTAATTGACCGATGGCCGGAGCGATCCCCTGCATCGCTCCGGCCACTGGCCAATCCCCCGCGTGGTGAATCGCTTCGCTACGCGAGCCAGGTCAGCAGCGGCCGTCGGCGAGCGCGCCGCTGGTGCGCCCGGTGAACAGCTGCCTTGATCTGGTCGCGCTCGGCGACGACGTCCCGACCCTCTTCGGATGCCTGACCTGCCGCCCGCCGTGCCAACGGAATGGCGTTGATCGGGCCGCCCCCGAGCGGTCCGCGCTCCCCCCACAGGCGTGGGACCTGCGGAACGTCGTCGCCGAGTCGATCATCGAAGCTCCGGTCCAGGCCCATCAGGTCCGTCCTGGCGCGCATCTGAGTCCTGACCTCGATGCCTTCCACGGACGGCCCCTTCCCTGATGGACCCGCTAAGCGGACCGGGTGCTCGACTGCTTGTGACGGACGCCGACAGGAACGACGTCTCGGGACAGAAGAGCGCTGGGAGGGGCCGGCTGATACGTCAGCCGGAAAAAGACTTGACCGGGTCAGTCGCGCTTGCGGGCGCCGAAGACGATGTCGTCCCAGGCGGGCACTGCCGGCCGGCGGCCGCCGCGGGCCACCTGGCGCACGGGCGCCTGCTCCTCGGCCGTGCCTCGGCGACCTCGGCCGCGCGCTTCTGGTCGGCCTCGACGTCGTAGACCTCATCGGCGGTCTCGGCCGTCTCAGCGTCCTCGGGGTCCGGCGGAACGCTGGACAGCCGGCGCATCCGAGCAGGCGCATCTTCCCCGCGCTCGCCCGGCGACTCGTCGACGAGCCAGCGCGCCTCGTCGTTGGCCGACGAGAGCACCCGCCCGCGGGTGTCGAACGTCCACTCGGCGACGCGCTCGCGGCCTCCCGAGAGGTAGGTGAGATGCACGGTCCAGCGCTCGTCGTCGCCGCGCCAGGCGTCCCAGGTGACCGAGTCGACGGCGACCTTCTGCTCGCCCAGACGTGCGTCGACCAGCTCGCCCAGTCGCGGCGCGTTGCCGCCGCTGGCCCGGCGGGCGGGCGCGAGCCGGGCCTGCTCGGTGACGTGCTCGCGCTCGGCCAGCACCGGCGTGGCATAGCGCTCGACGCGTTCGGCGGAGATGCCGGCCGCGGCTGCAACCTCGTCGATGCCGCCGCCGGCCCGGATGCGGGCCTGGATCTCACGGGGGCTGAGCTGACTCTCCAAGGCGATCTCCAGCTGTGCGGACTTGGGTGGGCCGGACGACTTGAACAACGGATGGGTGCGCAGCGCGGTGGCCATCCGCGCGTCGATCGAGACCCGGAACTGGTTGCTCTCGCTGTCCTCGAGGACCAGGTGACTCCGCTCCGGGGTCACTGCCACGAGCCGTAGGTCTGTCATCGAGGGCCTCCGTTCGAGCTCACGGATGGTCGGCTCACGAACCGACTGTGGCCGAGGCTAGTCGGGGCCGGGTTGACCGCCGGGGAAGGCGCGCGGCCTGTCGCGGCGATTTCTCGACATTTTCAGTCCCCGAGCACGTGACGGACGTGTTCGTTGCTGAACACCCGGTCGGGATCGACCCGGTCGCGCACCGCGGCGAACCGCGCGTAGCCCGGCACCGAGGCCGCGCACCAGGCCGCGTCGCGGGTGTGCAGCTTGCCCCAGTGCGGGCGACCGCCGACCGCCAGCGCGCGCTCCTCGACCGCGGCGAAGTAGGCGGCGTAGCGCACGTGCTCGAACATGTGGACCGCGACCCAGGCGGTGTCGCGGCCGTAGGCCGGCGAGAGCCACACGTCGTCGGCCGGCGCGACGCGGACCTCGACGGGAAAGCTGATGTGGAAGCGGTCGACGAGCTCGCGCAACTCGGTCAGGAGCGGCACGAGGGCCGCGCGCGGGACGGCGTACTCCTGTTCGGTGAAACGCACCCGACGCGACGTCGCGAACACCCGGAAGGACGTGTCGACGTACGTACGTCCGCCCCACGTCCGGGCCGACAGCCTGTTGATCGCGGGCACCAGCCGGGGTGCGGCGCGCCCGGCCCGGCAGACCAGCCCGAAGGTGGTGTTCGACATCAGCTCGTCGTCCCGCCAGGCACGCAACCGGCTCAACGGAGCCGGGCCGACACCGGGACCGACCCTGTTGTTGCGCTTGGTTAACGCGCGGTCCGTGTGCGGGAACCAGTAGAGCTCAAAGTGGTCGTTGGCTGCAGCGAGGTCGGCGAATCCCTCGAGGACGTCGTCGAGCGGGCGCTGCTCCTCGACGGCGTGCAGGAGGAACGAGGGTACGACGTCGAGCGTGACCGCAGTCACGATGCCGACGGCGCCGAGCCCGAGCCGGGCTGCTTCGAACAGCTCTGGTTCGTGCAATCGGCTGCAGGTCCTCACGGAGCCGTCGGCCAGCACGATCTCCAGCCCGGCGACCTGCGCGGACAGCGACGCGCTCTCGCGTCCAGTGCCGTGTGTGCCCGTCGCGATCGCTCCGGCGACGGTCTGCTCCGTGATGTCACCCATGTTGGCCAGTGCCAGGCCCTGAGCGTGCAGAGCGACATTGATGTCGTGCAGCATCGAGCCCGCGGCCACGGTTGCGGTCCCGGCACCGACGCGGAGCAGTCCCGTCAACCCTTCAGGTCGCAGCAGTACACCGTCGGTGGCGACCAGCGGGGTGAACGAGTGCCCGGTGCCCGCAGCCCGCAGCGTCTGGCCCTGTTCGGCGGCCTGTCGAACGGCGGCTGACACCTCCTCCACCGAACGTGGGGTCAGCACCGTGGCCGGTGAGGCCTGGACGTTGCCGGCCCAGTTGCGCCAGGTGCCGCCGCTCACTGCTGCGCGTCCGCAACGGCTGCGTGCAGTCGCGGGAGGCCGGCGAGGCAGATCACGACGGCGAGGGTGCCAGACACGCTCGCGACCAGGAACGCCGGCTGGGCACCGACATCGTCGACCAGTCGACCGGCGACCGGTGACGCGACGGCGATGCCGACGACGATGCCTGTCGTCGCCCAGGTGAGTCCCTCGGTGAGCTGGCCAGAAGGCACCAGCCGTTCGACCAGCGAGAAGCCGCTGATCAGCGTCGGGGCGATGCCGAGCCCTGCAACGAACAGGCACACGGCGAGGACGGCTGGCTGGTCGATGAAGGGCAGCACGGCAATGGTGAGCGTCATCGTCAGGGCACCGATGAACAGTCGGCGCGGCAACGACCACCGCCAGCGGTACGAGCCGTAGATGATCCCGGCGACCATGCTGCCTCCGGCGTAGCAGGCGAGCAGGGGGCCGGCGAGCGCAGCATGACCGTGCTGGTCGGCGTAGCCGACAGTGCTGATCTCGACGCCACCGAACACTCCACCGAGAAACAGCATGAACGTCAGAAGGAGCATCATGCCGGGAGCCGACAGCGGGGATCGGCCGCCGCTGGCGGTGCGCGGCGCTACGGGCGGCTCGCTGGCGCGCTGCGCGGTCAGCGCGAACGAACCCGACAGCAGCAGTACGAGAGCGGCGATCAGCCCTGCCTGCTCCGCGATCTGCGGTCGCGAGCACGGTGACGAGCAGCGGCCCGACGATGAAGATGACCTCGTCGATGACCGACTCGAAGGAGTAGGCGGTCTGCAGCCGGGGCCCCTGTCCCAGCAGGTGGCCCCACCGGGCGCGCACCAGCGAACCCAATGACGGTTCGAACAGACCGGCAGCGGCCACCGTCACGAACAGCGTCCAGGTCGGGGCGTCGTTCGACGTGAGCACGATGAAGGTGACCAACCACACGCCGTGCAGGACAACCACCGGCAGCAGCACCCGGCGCTGCCCGTGCCGGTCGACGAGCCGGGAGATGGCCGGGGCCGCGATCGCGTTGACGAGCGCGAACACGGCCGAGACCGCTCCTGCCAGGCCGTAGCGACCGCTGTGTGCAACAACGAGGAAGACGATGCCAAGCCCGATCATCGAGATCGGCATCCGCGCCACGAAGCCAGCGCTGGAGAACGCGAGACCGCCGGGGGTCGCGAGCAGCTCTCTGTACGGCTTCAACACGTGCGGAACGGTACGGCAGGTCGCGGACAGTCTTCGGAGGCAACCCGTGCGGCACGGCACGGGTGCAGGCGGACAGCGTGCAGTGCAGGACCGGACGTTTGCGAGGATGCTCCGGTGAGTTCCGACCCGACGCCGTACGACGCCCTGCTGCTGGTCTCCTTCGGTGGTCCCGAGGAACCTGGCGACGTGCTGCCGTTTCTGCAGAACGTCACGCGCGGACGGGGCATACCGGCAGACCGCCTGATCGACGTCGGGCAGCACTACCTCGACCTCGGCGGAGCGAGCCCGATCAACGCGCAGAACCGTGCGTTGATCGCCGCCCTCGACGACGACTTCTCGGCCAATGGTCTACAACTGCCGGTCTACTGGGGCAACCGCAACTGGGATCCCTATCTGGCCGACACGATGAATCAGCTTGCCGACGACGGTGCACGCCGCGTGCTCGCGTTGCTCACCTCGGCGTACTCCTCATATTCGGGCTGCCGGCAGTACCGCGAGAACCTGGCCGCCGCGGTTGCGCCGCTGGGTGCCCGGGCCCCCCACATCGACCGGGTCCGCCACTACTTCAACCACCCCGGGTTCGTCGAGACGATGGTGGCGTCGACCCTCGAGGCTGTGGCCCGGGTGCCGGAGGGCTCGCACCTGCTGTTCGTCACCCACTCGATCCCCGAGGTGATGAACGACGGGAGCGGCCCGACCGGCTCCGCCTATGTCGCCCAGCACCGTGACGTCGCCCGGCTGGTCGCATCAGCCGTCGCGGCGGTGATCGGCAGTGACCCGCCGTTCGACCTCGTCTACTGCAGCCGCAGCGGTCCCGCGCATCAGGCGTGGCTCGAGCCCGACGTCAACGACCATCTGGAGGTGCTGTCCGCCCTGCGCGCGCCGGGTGTCGTGCTGGTGCCCATCGGGTTCGTCTCGGACCACATGGAGGTGAGGTACGACCTGGACACGGAGGCGATGCAGACCGCGGAACGCCTCGAGATGCCGTGCGCCCGGGCAGCGACTGTCGGAGTCGACCCCCGGTTCGTCGCGGCCATCCGCGAGCTGGTGCTCGAGCGCGCGGCGCTCGTGCGCGGTGAGTCGCCGGTGCGTCGCGCGCTCGGTGAACTCGGTCCCAGCCACGACATCTGTCCGGCCGGGTGCTGCCCGAACCTGCGCGATCCGGCGCGGCCCGCGCTGTGCGGCGCCGACTGAGCGGGGAGAATGTCAACGTGACCTCCACCGAGCACGACAGTGCCGAGCTGCTGACTCTCGCCGAGGAAGCGGCGCGGGCCGCGGGACGGCTGATCGTCCAGGGCCGACCCGATCGGGCCGTCGAGGTGACCGCCACCAAGTCGAGCGCGACCGACATCGTGACCGAGATGGACCAGGCCTCCGAGCGGCTGCTGGTCGAGCACATCCGGGCGGTCCGGCCCGACGACGGTTTTCTCGGCGAGGAGGGTGCGGACGAGGCCGGCACGAGCGGGGTCACCTGGGTGATCGACCCGATCGACGGCACCGTCAACTACCTCTACCAGCTGCCCGGCTTCGCGGTCAGTGTCGGGGTGCGCGTCGGTGACGAGATCGTCGCCGGCGCCGTCGTGAACCCGACCAGTGGAGAGGTGTGGACGGCCCGGCGCGGACACGGCGCCTGGCTCGACGGCCGGCCGATCCACGTCAACGAACCGCCCCCGCTGGCGATGGCTCTGGTCGCGACGGGCTTCGGCTATGACTCCGAACGGCGGGGCCGGCAGGCGCAGGTGCTGACCAGTGTGCTGCCCAAGATCCGCGACATGCGTCGGTTCGGGTGCGCCTCGATCGACCTGTGCGCCCTGGCGTGCGGTCGCGTCGACGGCTACTACGAGCAGGGGCTCAAGCCCTGGGACCTCGCTGCGGGTGGCCTGATCGCCACCGAGGCAGGTGCGGTGGTGGGCGGGCTCGCGGGTCGTCCAGCGGGGGAGTCGCTGGTGGTCGCTGCCCCGCCCGGGTTGTTCGAACAGCTCGAAGGGCTGCTGCGCGGCCTCGACGCCGACCGCGACTAGCCGGGCGGCGGTCAGGAGGCGAGCGTCTGGTCCTCGTGCTCAGCGACCAGGCGTTCGAGCGACTCGATCTCGCCGAGGCGCACCTGGATCAGGTAGTCGTCCCCTTCCACGCGCGCCTCACGCAGCGACTGACGGGCAGTTTCCATGCGGGTTTTGATCTCTTGCTGGAACTCGCTCAAGGCAACCGCCCTTTCCTCGCGCGTCCACGCCCGTCGACAGAGCGGACGTGAAATGGCCACCGGCGGAACGCGTCCCACCCGGGGGCTGCCCCAGTGTTACCCGTCGCGACCCCCCACGGGAAACCAACTGCCAGATATCACTGAGAGTGACCGTGGTCGCAGGGGGTGATCCTGGGTCAGACTGGGCGCCATGACCGCTCCGAATGCCCCCTCCCGGGCCGCGCTGGTGACCGGCTGCTCCACCGGCATCGGCCGGTCGACCGCGCTCGCGCTGCACCGCGCGGGCCTGCCCGTCTACGCCACGGCCCGCCGCCCGGAGTCGCTGCGCGAGCTGGCCGCCGCGGGACTGGCGACACTTGCGCTCGACGTCACCGACGAGTTGTCGATGCAGGCGGCCGTCGACCGGGTCGAGGCCGACCATGGTGCCGTCGGTGTCCTGGTGAACAACGCGGGATATGCGCTGCAGGGGCCGGTCGAGACCACGCCGATGAGAGACGGGCGGGCGCAATTCGAGACCAACGTCTTCGGTCTGGTCCGGCTGACCCAGCTCGCGCTGCCGGCCATGCGCGCCCAGGGATGGGGGCGTGTCGTGAACGTGTCCTCGATGGGCGGGCGTTTCACCTTCCCGGGCGGCGGGTTCTACCACGCGAGCAAGCATGCGGTGGAGGCGCTGAGCGACGCGTTGCGCTACGAGGTGGCGCCGTTCGGGGTGGCGGTCGTGCTCGTCGAGCCGGGGCCGGTGTCCTCGGCATTCGGCGACACCGCCGTCGCCACGATCGACGCGGCTCCCGAGGCGGGCGAGGACAACGGCGACGACGCGTACGCAGGTTTCCGCCGTGCCCTTGCCGCGCGCTATGCCCAGGCGTACGACGGCAGCCGGATGAGGCTGGCCAGCAGCCCTGACGCCGTCGCCGGGGTGATCGTTCGCGCGGTGCGGGTCCGACGGCCCCGAGCGCGTTACACGGTCGGTCCCGTCGCCAAAGCCATGATCGGAATGCGCCGATTCGCACCCTCACCGCTGTTCGACGCCGTAATCCGCAGCTCGTTTCCGGTGCCCGAGCCGGGTCGGGTCCCCCACAGAGCGTCCTGATGGGCTACGCTCCGCCACCTCCCAGGTGTTTTGTCACCAGGACGCCAATGGGGTGCGGGCACAAACCAGGGAGGTCGCGCGTTACATGCGCGCACCGGTTCGGGATGTCTGCTCCACATGGTCTCGCAAGGACCAGCCTGTAGAACCAGGCGACCCGCACCAAAACTCATGCACCATTGACTGTGGCAACGCCACCCGAGCCGTTGGGGTGACTCTCTTATGGCAACCGACTACGACTCACCGCGCAAGACTGATGACGAGATGTCCGAGGACAGCCTCGAGGAGCTGAAGGCCCGCCGGGCAGACAAGACTGCCGGGGCTGTCGACGTTGACGAGGCCGACCTGGCCGAGGCACTCGAGCTCCCCGGCGCAGACCTGTCCAACGAGGAGCTCTCGGTCCGGGTGCTCCCGCGCCAGGCCGACGAGTTCACCTGTTCACGCTGTTTCCTGGTGCACCACCGCAGCCAGCTGGCCAGCCAGAAGGGCAACCAGCTGATCTGCAAGGAGTGCGCTGCCTGACACCGGGCCTGACCCGGAGCCAGACTCGTCTCGGGACGTCAGCGCTATCCTCGCGCGACTGATCGACGACGATGGTTCCGGGTCGCCCAGCCGACGGCATCGCGAGATGCGATCGCTGACCGGCGCTCTGGCCCGCTCAGCACGCACGGCCGGGCGCGCCTCGGTCCTGGGCGGACGCTGGCTCACCGACCTGCTGATCGACATAGCCCCGCGCCTTCCGGTGCGCGACCTGGCCACCCTGCGCACCCAGCATCCGGGCCTACCCGACGAGGACCTCGCCGAAGCTGTCATCTCCGGAGCGGCGAAGTCGACAGCCGCCATCGGCGCCGCCGGAGGAGCACTCGCGGCCGTGGAGTTCGCGGCGCCGCCCACGCTGCTGACGACGCCGTTCCAGATCGCAGCCGAGACCCTGCTCGTCGCGGCGCTCGAGATCAAGCTGCTCGCCGAGCTGCACGAGGTCTATGGCGCCGTCCCGCCCGGGTCGCGCAGCTCTCGGACGGCCGACTATCTCATCGCCTGGACCAACCGCCGGGGTGTCGAGCCTGGCTCCGCGCGGCTGTCCCTGGGCCCCGTCGCCGGCGTTGCCTTGCGCCGCCGGGTGGTCCGCCGGGCGGCCCAGAACCTGTCGACCCTAGGGCCGTTCCTGTCCGGCGCGCTGGCCGGCGGCATGGTGAACCTTCGCGAGACCCACAAGCTCGGCGAGCAGGTGCGCACAGACCTTCGGATGCGCAGCCGCTGACGGCTTTCGCGTCATTGGATATCTGTTGGGCCACTCGCCCGCGCCAACACCTATCCAATGATCGGAGCAACCATCGGTCAGCCGCGCGAAGGCGTACGTGCTCCTTCGATGGCCGCGGCCAGTTCGGCCGGACGGCGCGTCGCCACGAACCAGTAGGGCGTCGGGTCGTTCGGGTCGACGACGGCGGCCTTCACGCCAGCGGGCACCCAGCCTCGGATCAGGTGATAGGCGGCCGGGTCGCTCTCCGGACCGCGGACTGCCCTGGCGAGCTCGGCGTCGAGGACCACGACCGGGCCCAGCGCCGACACAGGGATGTGCGCCCGCCCCGCCGTCAACGTCTCGCCCTCGACCCGCACGACCGCCGCGGCCGTCACGAGGACCCACCCGAACGCGCCGCCGAAGAGCACCAGGACCGCAGCGGCCGGCGCTGCGCCGACCGCGACATAGAACGAGAACGCGAGCACGGCCACCAGCACCTCGCCGATCACCCAGAGCCACCAGGGCGGAGTCAGCCGCTCGTCGAAGGTTCGCACCCGCACACCCTTGCATTACCTTCGGGAGCATGCCGATCCCGACCAGCGAACGGCCCTTCGACAAGCTCGCGACCCAGCTGGCCTCCGACAGGTTCGAGGCCTCGCCGACGCTCGCGAGCGACCTGGGGCTCACGGAGTACGACCACCTCCTGCCGGACATGTCTGCGGACGCGATCCGCGCGCGCGATCGACGCGACGACGAGTGGACCCTGCGCCTGGGTGATCTGCCGACCGCCGACCTCACCGACGACGAGGTGCTTGATCGCGACCTGGTCCTGATGGTGCTGCGCGGGAATTCCCTGATGCGCGACTGGGCCGACTGGCGGCGCAGTCCCGATCACTATGCCGGGCCGGCGCTGGGCGGCGTCTTCGGCCTGCTGATGCACCGGCTGCGTCCTGAGCCGGAACTGGCCCAGGCCGTGGCCGCCCGGCTGCGAGCCACACCCGACGTGCTGCAGGACGGCATCGACAACCTCGACCCGGAGCTCGCGCACCCGGCGATCCTGCGACGCGGTCTGGGCATGGTGCGGGCCGGCATCGGCTATGCGCGGTCGGTCGCGGGAGAGTTCGACGAAGCGAGCGGCCGTGCGGATGTCGCCGAGGCAGGCGAGGTCGCAGCCCGGGCCTACGAAGGGTTCGCCGAGCACGTCGCGTCGCTCGCCGACAAGGCGCACGGCGACTGGGCAATAGGCGAGGCTCGCTACGACGCGCTGCTGCGTGAGGCCGAGGGGCTCGGCTACGGAACGCGCGAGCTGAGAGAGCGGGGCCAGGCGGCGTACGACGAGTTGGCCGCCGACATGTCCGCGCGGGCGTGGAAGCTGCGTGGCCACGATGACTGGCTGGGCATCCTCAAGGAGTTCAACGAGGACCGGCCCGAGACGCCGGAGGAGATGCTGGCGCTCTACCAGGAGGCCACGGCGGCCGCCCGCGCCTTCTGCGCCGAGTACGAGCTGGTCACGATGCCCGACGGCGAGGAATGCGCCGTCGTGCCGTCTGCCCCGTTCACCCGCGGCGTCGTGGCGGTGGCCCACTACAGCCAGCCGCCGCCCTTCGCGCCACCCGGCGCCGAGAACGCGAACAAGGGACACTTCTTCGTGCCCTACCCGCCGGACGGTGCGACCCCGGACGAGGTCGCCGCGCGGCTGGCGACCAACAACAAGCACGGGCTCTGGTCGATCACGGTGCACGAGGCCTACCCCGGCCATCACTGGCACTTCGCCTGGCTGGCCGCGAACGCCCGGGGGTCGGAGAGCGGTCAACCCACTGGAGGCGGTCGGCCGCTGCGCTCCATCTTCGGCTCGACTTACTTCGTCGAGGGCTGGGGGCTCTACACCGAGGACCTGTTGCGCGAGCAGGGGTTCTTCACCACCAAGGAGCAGGAGCTGTGCCAGCGGGACTTCCGGGCGTTCCGGGCGGCGCGGATCATCGTGGACACCTCGCTGCACCTCGGCGAGATGTCGGTGGACGAGGCGGTCGACTTCATGTCGACCAACACCTCGCTGTCCCGCGAGACCGCGCAGGCAGAGGTGCTGCGCTATTGCGCGTGGCCGACCCAGGCGTCGTCCTATCTCACGGGCGCGCTGGAGATCGCCCGGCTCCGGCAGCGCTGGCTGCACGAGGCGCGTGGCTCACTGCGTGACTTCCACGATCTGGCAGCGGGGTCGGGCCGGCTGCCCGTGTCGCTCGTCGAGCGCGTGCTGTTCGGCTGACGTCCGTGCTCCCTTATGGAACGGTCCCGCGCGGCGAGTAGGGTCGGCCGCGTGACGGCAAGCGCATCGGTAGCGGTGCTCATCCAGCAGCTCGACGACGGTTTGCCGCTGCCCGCATACGCCCATCCGGGTGACGCGGGCGCCGATCTGGTGACCTCTGTCGACATCGAGCTGGCACCGGGGGAGCGGGCGATGGTGCCGACCGGCGTCGCGATCGCGTTGCCCGAGGGCTATGCGGCGTTCGTTCATCCGCGCTCGGGGCTGGCAGCACGCTTCGGCGTCGGCATCGTCAACGCGCCGGGCACGATCGACGCCGGCTACCGGGGCGAGATCAACGTGCTCCTGGTCAACCACGACGCCGCCACCCCCGTCCGGCTCTCCCGCGGCGACCGGATCGCCCAGCTCGTCGTGCAGCGGGTCGAGCAGGCGATCTTCCAGCCCGTCGACACGCTGCCCGACTCCGCCCGCGGTGCAGGCGGCTACGGCTCGACCGGTGGCTTCGCCGACGAGGCCCCGACGACGACGCAACAGTTAGCAAGGGAAGGCACTACGTGAGCAGGTTCCGCCGGCGCGATCGCAACGCCGAGGCGCTCGAGACCGACGCCACCGAAGACGAAACCGTTGAGGCGTACGACGACGACGGCGCGCCGTCTGCCGCGCCTCCAGCCCGCCCCTCGGGCCCCTGGGACGTGTCAGACGTCGACGATCCGGGCGCGACCGGTCGGGTCAACATGGGCGGCATGTGGATCCCCATGGCCGAGGGGCTCGAGGTGCGCATCGAGGCCGACCAGGAGTCGGGCCACGTACTGGCCGTGACCCTCGTGCTCGACGACGGGGCGCTGCAGCTCCAACCCTTCGCCGCTCCGCGTCACGAACGCATCTGGGACGAGGTGCGCGCCGAGATCCGCACCGGCATCACCCGGGACGGCGGCACGTCCGACGAGGTCGAGGGACCGCTCGGTACGGAGCTGCGCACCAAGGTCCCGGTCCGCGCTCAGGACGGCAAGTCCAGCGTGGAGCCCGCCCGGTTCCTCGGTGCGGACGGGCCGCGGTGGTTCCTGCGCGGCGTCCTCACCGGCCGCCCGGCCGCGCAGCCAGGATCCGACGACGCGTTGCTCGAGCTGTTCCGTGACGTCGTCGTGGTCCGGGGCGCCGGCCCGATGGCGCCTCGCGAGCCCATCCCGCTGACGCTGCCCGAGGGCGCGCCCACCGCGCCCGACGAGGTCGACGACGACGACCATCTGAGCCCGTTCACACGCGGACCGGAGATCACTGAAATCCACTAGTCCACCGCCCACTCGGACAACGGATCCGGAATGGCCAGGTTGGGCATACCCTGGACGCATGGGTGACCAACCAGGCGTCTTGCGCCGCACCGTGTCCCGCCTCGCAACGTCCGCGAAGGTCCACGAGGCCGAGGAGCTCCAGAAGGGTTGCGTCGAGCTGGGCGCGACCGCTGTCGCTGACCTGCCGCGCCGCGAGCGGGTCACCGTGGCTGGCACACTGCGCACGGTGACGCTGCGACCGCGCGCCGGTGTGCCGGCCCTGGTCGCGGACCTCTACGACGGCACCGGTTCGGTCTGCCTGATCTGGCTGGGGCGCCGCGAGATCCCCGGCATCAACCCGGGCCGGTCGATCGTCGCCTACGGCCGCATCACCTCTGACGGTGAGCACCCGGTCATCTTCAACCCGCGCTACGAGCTCCGGCCGGTCGGGGCCGAGTGAGCGAGCCGGAAAGCTCACCATCGAGCACAGCGCCCGGTCGAACGCGAAAGACGAGCGCCGCCGAGGAGCGAGCGTGAGCCAGCCGACGGTCAGCGCGGAAACCGTCGAGCACCTCATCAGAACCCGCCTGTCCGCGGCGCTGGGTGGGCGTCGCGGTGTGGTGGAGGGCGCGGTTCCCACGATCGCATTCACCCTCACCTATGTGATCTTTCACAATCTGCGCACCTCGCTGACGATCAGCATCGGCCTCGCGGTCGTGCTGCTGCTGGTGCGGATCGTGCAGCGACAACCCGTTCAGTTCGTCGTCAACAGCCTGATCGGCATCGGGATCGCCGCGGTGTTCGCCGCTCGGTCGGGCAAGGCGGAGGACGTCTTCCTCCCGGGCATCATCTACAACTCCGTCTACGCGGGCGCCATGACGCTCTCGATCCTCGTCCGCTGGCCCGTGGTCGGGCTGATGCTCGGGTCCGTCACCGGCGACATCACGTCCTGGCGGCGCGATCCCGCCGTCGTGCGGCTCTGCAGCCGGCTCACCTGGCTGCTCGTCGCGCCGTGCGCGATCCGCGTCGCGGTGCAGCTGCCGCTCTATCTCTTCGCCGACGAGAAGCACAAGGTCGCCTGGCTGGGCGCGACCAAGCTGGCCCTCGGCTGGCCGCTGCAGGTCGCCGCTCTGTCGTTGATGGCGCTCGTGCTGGCCCGTGGGCATACGCCCGTTCAGGTGCCGGTCGACACGCCGGAGGAGGCCGCCCGGCTCGAGGCCGAGGCCGCCCGCGAGGGTTAGGCCCGCGCCGCTCGTACGGCGAAAGAACCCCCTCAGCTGCCGGGATGCTCCTCCGGTGCCAGCAGCTGCTCGAGCTCGGGACCCATGTCGGTCGTGGCCACGAACAGCAGCTCGTCGCCCGACTCGAGCGGGTCGTCGGGGGTGGGCACGATCGGTCGCCCCTCGCGGATGATCGCGACGAGTGCCGTGTCGGGGGGCCAGGCCACGTCGCCGACCCGGGCACCGGACATGGGTGAGTCCGCCGGCAGGGTCATCTCGACCAGGTCGGTGTTGGACTGCTGGAACGTGAAGATCCGCACCAGGTCGCCGACGCTGACTGCCTCCTCGACGAGGGCGGTCATCAGGCGCGGCATCGAGACCGACACGTCGACACCCCACGCCTCGTCGAACATCCACTCGTTCTTGGGGTTGTTCACGCGAGCGACCGTGCGCGGGACGCCGTACTCGGTCTTGGCGAGCAGCGACACGACCAGGTTGACCTTGTCGTCACCTGTCGCGGCGATGACCACCTGACACTCGTGCAGGCCGGCTTCTTCGAGGGAGGTGACCTCGCACGCATCGGCGAGCAGCCATTCGGCCTTGGACACGGACTCCTTCTTGATGGCACTGGGATCGCGGTCGATGAGCAGGACCTCGTGGCCGTTGTCGATCAGCTCCCGCGCCACTGACCGCCCGACGCTGCCGGCCCCTGCGATGGTGACTCGCATCAGGACTCCCTGGGTCGGTTACGAAACGCTGCCTCAGCGGCATCGGAGTCGGCATCGAGCATCACGACGTGGACGAGGTCGCCGTCCTGCAGGACGGTGTCGACCCCGGGCAGCAGGCCCTCGCCGAGGCGGGTGAGGAAGGCGACGCGCGCGCCGGTCTCGTCCTCGAGACGGCTGATCCGCTCGCCGATCCACGCGTTGTCGACCTGGACCTCGGCCAGCAGAACACTGCCGCTGGGGTCGCGCCACTCGGGCTCCGAGCCGTGGGGGAGCAGTCGGCGGATCATCTGGTCGGCGGTCCAGCGGACCGTCGCCACCGTGGGTATGCCCAGTCTCTGATAGACCTCGGCGCGTCCCGGGTCGTAGATCCGCGCGACGACGTTGTCGACGCCGAAGGTCTCGCGAGCGACACGGGCGGCCAGGATGTTGGAGTTGTCGCCACTGCTGACCGCGGCGAAGGCGTGCGCGTCCTCGATGCCCGCCTCGACCAGGGTGTCCCGGTCGAAGCCGAGGCCGGAGACGCGCCGGCCGGCGAAGTCCGAGCCCAACCGGCGGAAGGCTGACTCGTTGCTGTCGATGACAGCGACGCTGTGGCCCTGCGCCTCGAGGATGTGGGCGAGAGTCGAACCGACCCGCCCGCAACCCATGATGACGAAGTGCACGTGCAGTTTCCTCCCGGTGCGCGCGCGACGACCCATGGCTGGGTGCTTCCCGGCGCTGGTCCCCGATTGCCGAGTTGCCGCGCCCGACGCTACACGGTGCCCGGGAGGCAGGCGGAAGGCTCCTCAGGCTCTAGCATTCGACCTTGTGCCACAGTCGACTGACGCCCTCAAGCGGGTTCTGCTCGGTCGAGCCATGCGCAGCGACCGTCTGCACGAGACTCTGCTGCCCAAGCGGATCGCCCTCCCGGTGTTCGCGAGCGACGCCCTGTCCTCGGTGGCCTACGCTCCGGACGAGATCTTCCTCACCCTGGGCATCGCCGGTTTCGCCGCCTACTCCTACTCCTGGAAAGTCGGGATCGCGGTCGCGCTGGTCATGCTCGTGGTCGTCGCGTCCTACCGGCAGAACGTGCACGCCTACCCGAGTGGCGGCGGTGACTACGAGGTAGCCACGGTCAACCTCGGCAAGACCCCGGGCTTGACCGTCGCGAGCGCCCTGCTCGTCGACTATGTGCTGACGGTCGCCGTGTCGATCTCCTCGGCCGCGCAGTACGCGTCGTCGACGATCGACGCGCTCGCCGGTCACGAGGTCACGATCGCGGTCATCGCCGTCGTGCTGCTCTCGGCGGCCAACTTGCGCGGCGTACGCGAGTCGGGAACGGCGTTCGCCGTCCCGACCTACGCCTTCATGTTCGCGATCCTCGGCACCGCGGCATTCGGGTTCTTCCGGCTCGCGACCGGTGACCTGCCGCCGGTCGAGAGCCACATCTTCACGCTGCAGGCCGAGGACCAGTACTCCAAGGGGATCGCCGGCCTGGCCGGGGCCTTCCTGCTCCTGCGGGCCTTCTCCTCGGGTTGTGCGGCGCTGACGGGTGTCGAGGCGATCAGCAACGGTGTCCCCGCGTTCCGTAAGCCGAAGTCGAAGAACGCTGCGACGACGCTGCTGCTGCTCGGCACGATCGCGGTCACGATGATGCTGAGCATCATCGTGCTGGCCAAGAAGATGGGTCTGCGCTTCGCTCAGGACCCCGCCGACCAGCTGCTGCTTCACGGGGAGAAGGGCGTGCCGTCCGGCGGCGGAGTGAAGTTCCCTGACGGCACCGAGTATGTGCAGGACCCGGTCATCGGCCAGATCGCGAAAGCGATCTGGGACAACGCCCCGGTACTCGCCGGCGTCGTGACGACGGTGACCGGGCTGATCCTGGTGCTCGCCGCCAACACGGCTTTCAACGGCTTCCCGGTGCTCGGCTCGATCCTCGCGCAGGACCGTTATCTCCCACGCCAGCTGCACACGCGCGGCGACCGCCTGGCCTACAGCAACGGCATCCTCATCCTGGCCGGATTCGCCACCCTGTTGATCGTGGCTTTCGACGCACAGGTGACCCGGCTGATCCAGCTCTACATCGTCGGTGTGTTCGTCTCGTTCACGTTGAGCCAGACCGGCATGGTGCGGCACTGGACTCGATTGCTGCGCACCGAGACCGAACCTGCGGTGCGACGGCGGATGATGCGCAGCCGCGGCATCAACACCGTTGGGCTGGCCGTCACCGGCATCGTCCTGATCGTCGTGTTGATCACCAAGTTCACGCATGGGGCGTGGATCGCGATCGCGGCGATGATCGTCCTCTTCCTGTTGATGAAGGGCATCCACCGCCACTATGTGCGGGTTGCGGCAGAGCTGGTGATCGACGAGAACGAGGACACCCGGCTGCCGGCCCGGACACACGCGATCGTACTGGTTTCGAAGATCCACAAGCCGACGATGCGGGCCGTCAACTACGCGCGGGCCATGCGACCCTCGACGCTCGAGGCCGTCACGGTCATGGTGGACCCCGAAGAGACGCGCGCCTTGCAGCTGGAGTGGGACCGGCGCAACATCCCCGTGCCACTGAAGGTGCTCGACTCGCCGTTCCGCGAGGTGACCGACCCGGTCATCGACTATGTGCGCAGCGTCCGGCGGGACAGCCCGGGCAACCTGATCACGGTGCTCATCCCCGAGTACGTCGTCGGGCACTGGTGGGAGCATCTGCTGCACAACCAGAGCGCCCTGCGCCTGAAGGGCCGGCTGCTGTTCACGCCGGGCGTCATGGTGACCAGCGTGCCGTGGCAGCTCGCGTCCTCGGCAGCGCGGGAGGAGCGGCTCGAGGGAACGGGCTCGGCGGCCGTTCGCGGCGTCGGCTACGACCGGTTCGGCGGCGAGTCCTGAGCAGCGAGGCTGGTGCGTTCTCCGGCCCAGTGGTCGGATCGTCGTTCGTGGTGCGGGTGGGCGCCGTGGCCCACGGCGGCTTCTGCGTCGCGCGACACGAGGGCCGGGCGATCTTTGTCCGGCACTCGATGCCCGGCGAGCTTGTCCGCGTGACGGTGACCGAGGGTAAGCCGAAGTCGTCCTACTGGCGGGCCGACGCGGTCGAGGTCGTCGAGGCCGCCGAGGGCCGTGTCGAGCCGCCCTGCCCGTGGTCCGGTCCGGGTCGCTGCGGCGGCTGCGACTGGCAGCACGCGTCGATCGCGGTGCAGCGCGACCTCAAGGCGGCCGTGGTGCGCGAGCAGCTCACCCGGCTGGCCCAGCTCGACGTCGACGTGGTCGTCGAGCCGGTGCCGGGCGACTCCGAGGGACTCGACTGGCGCACCCGCGTTACCTACGCAGTGTCCGCGACGGGGCAGGCCGGTCTGCGTCAGCACCGGTCGCACCACGTCGTGCCGATCGACGAGTGCCGCATCGCGCACCCGCTGGTTCGTGACGTGCCGCTGTCGGGCAACCGCTGGCCGGAGGACTCGTCGGTCGACGTCTCCGTCTCGCCGGCGACCGGCGACTGCCTGGTGCTGGTGGACGGCAAGCGCGACGCGTCGTTCTCCTCGACCAAGCGCGATGAGTCGGCGGTCTACGAAGAGGTGGCCGGCCGGTCGTTCCGGGTCACCGGCGGTGGCTTCTGGCAGGTGCACCCTGGGGCTGCGGAGGTGCTGCGGTCGGCTGTGCTGGACGCGCTGGCGCCCGAGGCGGGCGACACGGCAGCGGACCTGTACGGCGGCGCGGGACTGTTCGCGGATGCGCTGGCGGAGCGGGTCGGGCCCGGCGGCCGGGTGACCTTGGTCGAGGGCGACAGGGTGGCCGTAGCGGACGCCCGGCACAACCTGCGCGACCGCGTCGTCGTACGCATCGAACGCGGTCGCGTCGACCACGTGCTGCGTCGGCAGGGGTTCCTGCGCCGCGCGGACCTCGTCGTGCTCGATCCGCCCCGCTCGGGAGCCGGTCGCGCGGTGGTCGACCTCGTGTCGCGGCTGCAGCCACGGCGCATCGCCTACGTCGCCTGCGACCCGGCCGCGCTCGCCCGGGACCTGAAGTTCTTCGCCGAACGCGGCTATGTCCTGGCCAACCTGCGGGCCTTCGACCTGTTTCCGATGACCCATCACGTCGAGTGTGTCGCGGCGTTGAGCCGAAGTTGATCAAGCTCGACGATTAGACTGAGGCCGTCACGGCGACGATGAGGTCAAGGCCGGGGTGGGGATGGTCACGACCTTCGAGGGGACGAGCATGCGTGAACTGCGGGCGATAGCGATCCTGGTGCTGATCTCAGCCTGCCTATTGATGGGCGTCCCCCTGCTGACCTCCCTGTCCCTCTAGCCCGCCCCGCCGCCGCCCCCGCCCCGCGCCCGCGGAATCGACCACGTTCAGCATGCGGGCGGACGGTTCGCCATGCCTGCACGCCTTGCGAACCGTCCGTACCCCTGCTGAACGTGGTCGATTCCCGGCGGTGAGTGGTTGCGAAGTATCTTGATGTCGAGATACATTTGCCGGGTCGGGCGGGGGCTGTGTGAGCCCGGGCGGCAGGATGGTCGCGACGAGAGGAGTTCGCAGTGGCGAGCGGGACGCAGGACAGCTTTGGCAGCAAGAGCTCCCTCGAGGTCGACGGGTCGAGCTATGAGATCTACCGGCTCGACGCGGTGGAGGGATCCGAGCGGCTGCCGTACTCGCTGAAGATCCTGCTCGAGAACCTGCTGCGCACCGAGGACGACGCCAACATCACGGCCGACCACATCCGGTCGCTGGCCGGCTGGGACCCGAGCGCCGAGCCCGACACCGAGATCCAGTTCACGCCCGCCCGCGTCGTCATGCAGGACTTCACCGGTGTGCCGTGCGTCGTCGACCTCGCCACGATGCGCGAGGCGATGGTCGAGCTGGGCGGTGACGCCGCCAAGATCAACCCGTTGGCGCCGGCCGAGCTGGTCATCGACCACTCGGTCGTGGCCGACCTGTTCGGGGCGCCGGACTCGTTCGCGCGCAACGTCGAGCTTGAGTACGAGCGCAACTTCGAGCGCTACCAGTTCCTCCGCTGGGGCCAGACGGCGTTCGACCAGTTCAAGGTCGTCCCGCCCGGCACCGGCATCGTCCACCAGGTCAACATCGAGTACCTCGCCCGGGTGGTCTACGAACGTGACGGTGTCGCCTACCCCGACACGCTCGTCGGCACAGACTCGCACACGACGATGGTCAACGGGCTCGGCGTGCTGGGCTGGGGTGTCGGCGGCATCGAGGCCGAGGCAGCCATGCTCGGCCAGCCGGTGTCGATGCTCATCCCGCGGGTCGTCGGCTTCAAGCTGCGTGGCGAGCTGCCCGAGGGTGCCACGGCCACCGACCTGGTCCTCACGATCACCGAGATGCTGCGCAAGCACGGTGTCGTCGGCAAGTTCGTCGAGTTCTACGGCGAGGGCGTGTCCGCGGTGCCGTTGGCCAACCGGGCCACGATCGGGAACATGAGCCCGGAGTACGGCTCGACCGTCGCGATCTTCCCGGTCGACGACGAGACCGTGCGCTATCTGAAGATGACCGGTCGCGACGCGAGCCAGGTTGCCCTTGTCGAGGCCTACGCGAAGGCGCAGGGTCTCTGGCACGACCCCGCGGCGGAGCCGGCCTACTCCGAGACGATCGCGCTCGACCTGGCCACCGTCGTGCCCTCGATCGCCGGGCCGAAGCGTCCGCAGGACCGTGTCTCGCTCTCCGACGCGAAGGCGTCGTTCCGTGGCGCGCTCAGCGACTATGTCAGCGACGACGACGAGTCCGAGGTCGACGAGGCTGTCGCCGAGACGTTCCCCGCGAGCGACCCCATCTCGATCCGCCACGGGAACGGCAAGTCGGGCGCACCCCACACGCCGCACGACAGCCCGGACGGCCGTCGGGCGAGCAACCCCGCCACCGTGAGCCTCGACGGCACGACCGTAGAGATCGACCACGGTGCCGTCGTCATCGCCGCGATCACCTCCTGCACCAACACGTCCAACCCGACCGTGATGATCGGAGCGGCGCTCGTCGCGAAGAAGGCGGTCGAGAAGGGCCTGACCAGCAAGCCATGGGTCAAGACGACGCTGGCACCCGGGTCGAAGGTCGTCATGGACTACTACGAGCGCGCGGGCCTGACGCCCTATCTCGACAAGCTCGGCTTCAACCTCGTCGGCTACGGCTGCACCACCTGCATCGGCAACTCCGGGCCGATCATCCGCGAGGTGAGCGAGGGCGTGAACGCCAACGACCTCGCCGTCGTTTCGGTGCTCTCGGGCAACCGCAACTTCGAGGGCCGCATCAACCCCGACGTGAAGATGAACTACCTCGCGTCGCCTCCGCTCGTGGTCGCCTACGCGCTCGCCGGTTCGATGGACATCGACATCACGACGGAGGCGCTCGGGCAGGACAACGACGGAAACGACGTCTTCCTGCGCGACATCTGGCCGACGAGCCAGGAGATCCAGCTGGTCGTGGACTCAGCTGTCGCATCGGAGATGTTCAGCCGCGACTATGCCGACGTCTTCTCCGGAGACGAGCGCTGGCAGAACCTTCCGACGCCAACGGGAAAGACGTTCGACTGGGACGCCGAGTCGACATACATCCGAAAGCCTCCGTACTTCGACGGCATGTCCGCCGACCCGTCGCCGGTGACCGACATCCACGGGGCGCGCGTGCTCGCCATGCTGGGCGACTCGGTGACGACCGACCACATCTCGCCGGCGTCCTCGATCAAGTTCGACTCCCCGGCCGGGCTCTATCTCCAGCAGCACGGCGTGGACCGGCGCGACTTCAACTCCTACGGATCGCGCCGCGGCAACCACGAGGTCATGATCCGCGGCACCTTCGCGAACATCCGGCTGCGCAACCAGCTCGCACCCGGCACCGAGGGCGGTGTGACCCGTCACCTGCCCGACGGCGAGCAGATGAGCATCTACGACGCGTCGACCCGCTATCAGGCCGACGGTGTGCCGCTGGTGATCCTGGCCGGCAAGGAGTACGGCTCCGGCTCGTCGCGTGACTGGGCGGCCAAGGGCACGGCACTGCTCGGTGCGCGCGCGGTCATCGCGGAGTCCTACGAGCGCATCCACCGGTCGAACCTGATCGGCATGGGCGTGCTGCCGCTGCAATACCTCGACGGCGAGTCAGCCGCTTCACTCGGGCTGACCGGCGAGGAGGAGTTCAGCGTCACGGGCGTCACGGAGCTCAACGAGGGTACGACGCCGCGCGAGGTGACCGTCCGTGCCGACGACAAGGAGTTCCGCGCCCGGCTGCGCATCGACACCCCGGGCGAGGCGGACTACTACCGGCACGGCGGCATCATGCAGTACGTCCTGCGTTCCCTGCTGACCTCCTGAGTGGACCTGCAGCGACTGCGCCGTCGCTTCGCGACCTATAGCTGGGAGCCGGTGACGATCGGCGATTCCGGGGCGGCGGTCTTCCGCCTTTCGGCTCGCGGGAACGGCTCGGCTGTGAACGACCTTTTCGTGAAAGCCATGGCCGCGGGGTCTTCGGAGCGTGCAACCGGCGAGCTCACGGGCGAGGCCGATCGGTTGCGCTGGCTGGGGGAGTGCGGCATCCCGGTGCCAGACGTCGTCGAGGTCGTCGTCGACTCAGACGCGGTCGCGCTCGTGACGCGTGCGCTGCCGGGGATCAGTGCCGCCGAGGGCTGGCCTGCCGACCAACGGCCCGCGGTCGTCGACGCCGTCGCAGACACTCTGCTGGCATTGCACGCCGTGCCTGTGTCGGCGTGCCCGTTCGACCGCAGCCTTGCGGTCACCATCCCTGCTGCGTACAGCGCCGTCGCGCGCGCCGAGGTGGACCTCGCCGACCTCGACCGCGAACGCTCCGGCTGGACGGGCCAGCAGTTGCTCGCCGAGCTCTCGGCCACCACGCCGGCGGCCGAGGACCTGGTCGTGAGCCACGGCGACTACTGCCTTCCCAACATCGTGCTGGATCCCGACACCGTTGCGGTGACCGGACTTATCGACGTCGGTCGCGCCGGGCTGGCTGACAGGCACAGCGACCTCGCGCTGATGACGCGAAGCCTGAGCAGCCCCGCCAACCCGTCGTACGGATCCGAGACCGCGCAACGCTTTCTGCGGCGCTACACCGAGTCCGGCGACGTCGACCTCGACATCGACGTCGACAATGCGAGACTCGACTTCTACCGGCTGCTCGACGAGTTCTTCTGACCGGTCAGTCGGTGCGGCGGAGGGCGAGCACGGGGATGGTCCGGATCCCCGCCGTCTTGACTGCGTAATCCGCGAAGCCTGGATAGCGGCGGGCCTGCTCGTCGTAGATGCGGTCCCGCTCGTCGCCGGTCACCTCCGACACGGTGACGGCGAATGCGTCGTCGCCGACCTCGACGTCGCCGCTGCCGGCTTCGGTGAGGTTGTAGTACCACTCGGGGTTGTCCGGGGCGCCGCTCTTCGTGGCGAAGACGTACATCAGGCCGGGGTCGTCGTCAGCAGCGAGGTACATGACCGGGCTGACGTACTCCCGCCCCGTCTTGCGTCCGCGATGGTGGATCAGCGTGGTCGGCGCGCCCTCGAACGGTGGGCCGACCTGCCCGTGGTTGCCCCGGAACTCTTCGATGATCTTCGTGTTCCAGTCACTTGCTCTGGCCATCGCGCAACTCCTCGTCGGTCTCGACCCGCTTGCGTGACAACACAGAACCGTCGCAGAGGCTTCCTCGTCCCCTCGGTGGCAGCGCGCCAGTACGCCTCATTCCGATGCCGACCACGCGCTCCATCGAGTCACGTCCACCGCGAGCACCGGACTGGCGGGGGCCAGCTCGGCGTACTGCGGGTACTTGCCCCGCAGACCGGCCAGGGCACGCGCCACTTCGTGCGGATCGTCGACGACGCGTCCGTGACCGTCCAGCCGCACCCACCACAGCGCGGCCCAGTCCTCGCTGTACTGGTCGACCAAAAGGCACGCGTGACCGGTCGCCGTCACGTTGGCGATCCGGCGCAGCTGCGTGGTCCGCTTGGGTTTCTGGTCGACCGCGGAGTAGGCGGTCTCGCCAACGAGCACGAAGCAGACGGGTACGACATGTGGCTGGCCCTCGGCGCTGACCGTGCCCAGGTGCCCGACTCGAGCGGACTCAGCGAGCTGACGCATCGTCTCCGCGTCCACGTCGCAACCCTACGTGGCGTCGCTGTCTGGCCGGTGGCTGAGCGCAAGTCCGCCGGTCGACTCGGGATACCTTGGCCCACTGTTCGCACTCGCCACCCTGAAGGAGGCAAGGCGTGGCCAGTGGCCAGCAGCCCTATGTGCATGACCTCGTGATCTGCCTCGCAGCGCCCACGGTGCTGCTGTCCGAGGCCGACGGCCAGATCCGGCCACTCGGCGCGCAGGGGATGCTGCACGCGGACATCCGGGTGCTGTCCCGAGCCGAGGTGCGGGTCGGGGGTCACGAGCCGGTGCCGGTCGCCCACGGCCAGGGCGACGCCGGCGCCGCCGAGTTCGTGGCCCTCGTGCGCGGCCTCGGGGACGCCGGCTCGGACCCGACAGTGCGGATCGTCCGGCAGCGACGCGTGCGGCCCGGCCGGATCGACGAGCGGCTCTGTCTGGTCTCGCACGCGGCGAGGCCGATCAGCACCGAGTTGTCCTTGACCATTGCCGCCGACCTGACCTCGATCAACGCCGTCAGGAACGGGGATGCTGAGCCGTCGGCCGCCCCCGTGCTGCACGCCGCAGGGGTGCAGTGGCAGCACAGCGAGACGCGGATCCTCGTGACGACCGACGAGCCCGTGGTCATCGACGCCGACGACGACGGACAGGTGACGCTTCGCTGGCACGTCGAGGTCGGCCCACGCGACGAGGTCGCCGTCTCGTGGTCGGTGCAGGTCGAGGACGTCGGGGCGGTCGTCGTCGCGGCACCAGCTGCGCCGTCGTGGCAGCCACCGCGGATCCGGGCCGACGACCGTCGGCTCGAGCGGCTGGTCGCGCGATCGCTCGACGACCTCCACGCACTGCGGATGGCGACCCCCGCGCGACCGGACGAGGTCTTCCTCGCTGCCGGTGCCCCCTTTTACCTCACGCTCTTCGGGCGCGACAGCCTGTGGGCGGCGCGGATGATGCTGCCCCTCACGACGAGCGTGGCGGCGTCGACGCTCCGCCTGCTCGCCGAGCGGCAGGGCCGGAAGGTGGACCCGGTAACCGGCGAGGCACCCGGCAAGATCCTGCACGAGATGCGACGCGCGGCCGTCGCGAAAAGCGGCAGCCTGCGCCTGCCACCGCTCTACTACGGCACGGTCGACGCGACCGCGTTGTGGATCTGCCTGCTGCACGACGCATGGCGCTGGGGGCTGCCGCAGTCCGACGTCGAGGCCCTCGCACCGGCACTCGAGGCCGCGCTGGGCTGGCTGCGCGACCACGCCGACGCTGACGGCGACGGATTTCTGGAGTACGTCGACGAGAGCGGGCGTGGTCTTGCCAACCAGGGCTGGAAGGACTCCAGCGACGCCGTACGGTTCGCCGACGGGACGATCGCCGACCCCTCCATCGCGCTATGCGAGGTGCAGGGCTATGCGTACGAAGCGGCTGTCAGCGGCGCCCGCCTGCTCGACCTGCTCGGCCGGCCGGGCGGCGACGACTGGCGCACCTGGGCCGCCGCGATGGCCACGCGCTTCCGCGAGCAGTTCTGGGTCGAAGGCGCCGCCGGCCGTTTCCCCGCGCTCGCCCTCGACGGTGCCAAACGCCGGGTCGACTCGCTGACGAGCAACATCGGCCACCTGCTCGGCACGGGGCTGCTCGATGACACCGAGTCCGAGCAGGTGGCTGCTGCGGTGACCGGACCGGACATGGACAGCGGGTTCGGGCTGCGCACCATGTCAGAACGGATGGCCGGCTACCAGCCGCTGTCCTACCACTGTGGTTCGGTGTGGCCCCATGACACAGCGATCATCGTGCACGGAATGGTGCGGGCGGGTCAGTCGGCGCGGTTGTCGAGGGCCGTGACAGGTCTGCTCGCGGCCGGCGAGGCGTTCGACCATCGACTGCCCGAGCTGTACGCCGGTGACGACGACAACAGCCCGGCCAGGCCCGTGCCCTATCCCGCGTCGTGTCGTCCGCAGGCCTGGTCCGCGGCCGCCGCAGTGTTGCTGGTGCAGGCCGTGCTTGGCCTCGAGGTCGACGTGCCGGCCGGCCGCATCACGCTGCGCCCGCCGCACCCGTCGCCCGTGGGCGCAGTGCGCGTCGAAGGGCTGCGCATCGGGGAGGAGCTGGTCACGGTCGAGCTCGACGCGGCTGGCACGGTGGTCGAGGTCTCAGGCACCTCGCTGCACGTCGACGCCGTGTGAGGCGAGCCAGGACACCTGTGCGAGCTCCTGGAACGCGTCGCCGCCCTCGTGCTCGTTCCACTCCCAGACCTGCAGATCGGCCGGGCCCCCGTACCGGTTGTGCGCAGCGAAGACGGTCGACGGCGGGCAGATCGGGTCGCGCAGAGCCACGCTCCACAGGCTCGGCGCAACCCCGTGCCGGGCGAGCACGGCCGTGTCGACGTACGACATCGCCGTGAAGGCCTGCTCGGCCTCGTCGCGATGGTTGCTGCACCACTCGACGAGCTCGGTGTAGGGCGAGGCGGACGCGAGCTCGGCCGCCCGGCGGAAGTGGCAGAGGAAGGGCACGTCGACCAGTGCTGCGGCCGGGGGGTCGGCGAGCAGCCAGCCACGCAGGATCGACGCTGCCAACGAGAGCCCGCCGCCCTGGCTGGCGCCTGCCGTCACGATCCGGCCGGCGTCGACGTCGGGGTGGCTCGCGGCCGCCTCCACGGCGCGCACGGCGTCGGTGTACAACCGCCGGTAGTAGTGCCGCGACGGGTCGGGCAGGCCGAGCGTGAGGAAGCCGGGCACGTGGGGCAGCGAGCCCTCCGGGTCGAGGTCGGGCGTGACACCGGGGTGGTGCGCGCTGCCCTGACCCCGCGTGTCCATCACCAGGTGGGCGAACCCCATCGCCGACCAGGTCAGCCACTCGTGGGGCAGACCCCGGCCGCCGCCGTAGCCGACGTACTGCACGATGCACGGCAACGGCGCGGGACGATGCCGGGGCAGCAGCAACCACGCGGCCACGCGTTGACCGCCGAACCCGCAGAACCGCACGTCGAAGACATCGACCGTTCGCAGCGGTGACTCGTGCGGCGTCCACGTGACGTCGATGTCGTGCGCCAGCGCTTCGTCGAGCGTCGTCTGCCAGAAGTCACGCAGGTCGGCGGGCTCGACGAGGTCTGGCCGATAGTCGCGGAGCTCGTCGAGCGGGAGGTCGAAGTGGGTCGTCATGGAACGCACGATGGCACAGGGCGTGCCGGGGCCGTCGTTAGGCTCCACATCGCGAGCCGCTGACGAGTGCTGGACGGGAGGTGATCAGGTGGGTGCCGCCGTCGTGCCACCGGGCTGGCCGAGCGACGTCCGGCCGCCCGGCACCCACGACTGGGAGCGGACCGCGGCTGCATGGCTGTTCGATCTGTGCCCGCCCGACTATCGCGCGCACGAGGTGCTGCGCCGCCACCCCGTGGTCCTGGCCCGGGTGGCACACCATCACGTGCAGGGAGCCATCGGCGCGGCCCGCACAGGCCTCTCGACGGCCCGACGTGACCTCGCCGACGTCGCCGACGTCACCACGGTGGAGGCCACAGTCTCGATGTACGAGCGCGAGGGCGCGCGTCTGATGTCGGTGGCCCGGTCGCTCGGCCCTGGTCGAGCAGGCGCTGCGCGGGAAACGGTTCATCCAGCGCATCTAAGATGCGACGACTCTCAGACATCCCCCAGGGGCCGCACCGTAGACTCGGCTGGCTGGGAGCTGTACCGCCAGGGGGGCGATCCGCCCGGTCTGCCAAGTCGCCGCAACGATGGGAGCACGCGAGTGGGACTCCTCGAGTCGATCAGGGGTCCGCGCGACCTCCGTCGCCTCAGTCCGGACGAGCTGACCACGCTGGCCGAGGAGATCCGCGCCTTCCTCGTCACCTCGGTCGCGCGCACCGGAGGCCACCTCGGACCGAACCTCGGGGTCGTCGAGCTGACCCTCGCCCTGCACCGTGTTTTCGACTCGCCCCGCGATCGGCTCGTGTGGGACACCGGCCACCAGGCGTACGTCCACAAGATGGTGACCGGGCGCCTCGGTGACTTCGCGACCCTGAAGCACAAGGGCGGGCTCTCCGGCTACCCGAGCCAGGCCGAGTCCGACCATGACATCGTCGAGAACTCCCACGCGTCGACGTCGTTGTCCTATGCCGACGGCCTCGCCAAGGCTCACCAGCTGCGCGGCCTCACCGACCGCCACGTGGTCGCCGTGATCGGTGACGGCGCGCTGACGGGAGGCATGGCCTGGGAGGCGCTCAACAACATCGCGGCCGACAGGTCGCGACGGCTGGTCATCGTCGTCAACGACAACGAGCGGTCCTACGCGCCGACCATCGGCGGTCTGGCCCACTACCTCGCCACGCTCCGCACGACACGTGGCTACGAGCGGTTCCTCGAGTGGGGCAAGAACCTGCTCGGCCGCACACCGGTCGTGGGCGCCCCGATCTACGACACGTTGCACGGCGTGAAGAAGGGCCTCAAGGACATCGTCGCGCCGCAGGGCATGTTCGAGGACCTCGGTCTCAAGTACATCGGGCCCGTCGACGGGCACGACATCGAGGCCGTGGAGCACGCGCTGCGCCGGGCTCGCGGCTTCATCGGCCCCGTGCTCGTGCACTGCATCACCCACAAAGGGCAGGGCTACCAGCCGGCCCTCGACGACGCAGCCGACAACTTCCACGGCATCGGTGTGATCGACCCCGACACGGGACTGCCCCTGTCGGAGGCGTCGCGTTGAGTGGGGCGAGGTGTTCGGCGACGAGCTCGTCGCGATCGGCGAGGAGCGGTCCGACATCGTGGCGATCACGGCGGCCATGCTGCTGCCGACCAGGCTCGGGAAGTTTGCCGAGCGGTTCCCCGACCGGGTCTTCGACGTCGGCATCGCAGAGCAGCACGCGGCGACCTCGGCAGCGGGGCTCGCGATGGGCGGGCTGCACCCGGTGTTCGCGGTGTACGCGACGTTCCTCAACCGGGCGTTCGACCAGGTGCTGCTGGACGTCGCACTGCACAAGTGCGGTGTGACGTTCGCGCTGACGCACGCAGGCGTGACCGGCAACGACGGGCCGAGCCACAACGGCATGTGGGACCTCGCGGTGCTGCAGGTCGTGCCAGGACTGCGCATCGCGGCTCCGCGCGACGGGGCGACGCTATGCAGCGAGCTGCGCGAGGCCGTCGCCGTCGAGGACGCACCGACCGTCGTGCGGTTCCCCAAGGGACCGGTCTGTGCCGACATCCCCGCCGTGGCGACCGTGGACGGCCTCGACGTGCTGGTCCAGGCCGACGACCGCGACGTGCTGCTCGTCTCGGTCGGCGCGATGGCCGAGACCTGCCTCGAGGTCGCTCAGCGCTGCGCCCGGCAGGGCATCGGGGTCACGGTGGTCGACCCGCGCTGGGTCAAGCCGCTGCCGCCGGCCCTCGTCGACCTCGCGCGTGACTACCGGTGCCTGGTCACTGTCGAGGACGGCATCCGGTCCGGCGGGGTTGGTTCGATGGTCGCCCAGGCCCTGCGCGACGCCAAGGTGGCGACGCCGCTGCGCGACTTCGGCATCCCGGCCCGCTTTCTCGACCACGCCAAGCGCGCCGAGGTGCTGGCCGAGATCGGGCTGACGGCGCAGGACATCTCGCGCGAGATCATCGAGGCGGTCGCGCAGCTCGACGGCGCGCTCGACCAGCCGGGTGAGTCACGAACGTCCGACCGCACCTGACCTTCGTGCCGGACGAGCGACCTTCGCACCCCGACGAGTGACCTTCGTGCCCGACGAGCGACCTTCGTGCCCGACACGCCGGGCGTGTCGGGCCGAAAGGTCGCTGCTCAGCCGAGCGGTACGGGGGTCAGCGGTAGAGCACGGGCCGCAGGTGCGGTGAGGCGGCTGCCTTGTCGCGCAGCACGATCTCGGCCGGCCGGCCGCCGACCATCGAGAGCGTGACCTCGTCAGCGGTGACCAGCAACGGTCGCGAGAAGCCGCGCGCCAGCTCATCGGTCGCGGCGGCTGCCGCGACCGTGAAGGCAGGGTCGATGCGGGACAGGTCGAGCCAGCCCCGGCGGCGCATGGGCACGGCGGCTGCCCGCATGCCCGTGTGCTCCTGACTGCACAGCGCGGCGCGGAACGTCTTCGAGGCGAGCAGGGTGACGACGTCGCAGTCACCGATCGGCCGAAGCATCGGTACGTCGGCCAGTCGCTGAGCGGCGACGGCACCGACACGCTCGAGGTAGCCGACGGCCACGGGCCACCAGGGCGCCGGATCGATGCCTGCCGCGTCGAGTGCACCTTGCGGGATGATCACGACCTCGTCGGGGTCGGGGCCGACGCCCACGAAACCGAACCCGAGGTCGATGGCGCCGCCCAGGACGCGGTGCCGCACCCAGTGCAGACCCGGGTGCAGGGGATGGTCGACGGGCAGGCCGATCGGCCGGGCGTGCTGGCGCAGCGTGTCGACGTCAAGGTCGGCCGCGATGCGCCGGCCGGTGAGATAGGAGCGAATCCGCAGCCGGGCTACCTGGCCCTCGAGGTCGGCACCGGCCAGCGCACGGCGCAGCTCGCGCCAGGTGACCTCGACCGGCTCCGCACCGGTCAGCAGCACGCCATCGTCGGTCGGCACCATGTCGACGTCATCCAGAACGCAGACGGCGAGGGCGAGCCGGCGGAGGGCAATAGGGGCAGGGTAGGACACTTCCTGAAAGTACCCGCTGGAGCCCGCCCCCGACACAGCCGCGAGGGTGATTGACGGCGACCGTACGTCGTGTGTGGTCGCGCAGTGTAGTCGTGGGCCGTCAATCTGCGGATTCTTACGCTCACGAGGTGACATTGCGTGACAAAACTCCTGTTGGTCACCGGGTCGGGGTTTCCGGCCTGGTGAGCCGGCGGGGCAGGTACGCAGCACCGGGGCCCTCGCCCGCGGCGACGTCGGACGGGTTGGAGAATGCGCACCGGCGCAGCGACAGACAGCCACACCCGATGCACGAGTCGAGTCCGTCCCGCAGCCGCGACAGCGCCTCGATCTGGTCGTCGAGCCGGTGCCGCCAACTCTGCGACAACCGGGTCCAGTCGGCCTTCGTCGGTGTCCGGCCACCGGGCAAGGTGGCCAACGCGGCCGCGGCCTCGTCGAGGGAGAGCCCGACGTTGCGGGCGGCCCGGATGAAGGCGAGCCGTCGCAGCACGTTGCGTTGATAGCGCCGCTGGCCACCCGACGTGCGGGTTGAGCTGATCAGCCCCAGCCGCTCGTAGTAGCGCAGTGCGGAGGTGGCGAAGCCGCTGCGTTCGGCCACGGCTCCGACGGTGAGCAGATCGGTGGTGAGCATGTCCGTTCGCTTCCTTGACTTGACTTAAACCTGACTTCAACTACAAGGATGGAGGGACTTCACCGGAATCGCAAGGAGACACCATGTCGGTTGCACTCATCACCGGGGCGAGCAGAGGTCTCGGACAGGCGCTTGCCCGCGAGCTCTCCGCACGCGGTTGGTCCCTGATCCTCGATGCCCGCGGCGCGGATGCGCTGGACCAGACGGTTTCCTCGCTGCGCGGCGGGCCTGTCGTCGCGGTGGTCGGAGATGTCTCGAGCCCTGACCATCGGGCGGAGCTCGCGGCGGCCATCGCGCAGGCCGGACGCCTCGACCTGCTCGTCAACAACGCCAGTCACCTCGGGCCGAGCCCTCAGCCACAGCTGGCCGACTATCCCCTCGACGAGCTCGCTCGGGTCTATGAGGTGGACGTACTCGCTCCCGTGGCCCTGACTCAGTTGGCGCTCCCCTGGCTGGTGGCCTCCGGCGGCGTGCTGATCAACGTCACCTCCGATGCTGCGGTCCAGGCCTACGAGGGCTGGGGCGGTTACGGATCGGCCAAGGCGGCGCTCGACCAGGTCACCGCCGTCCTGGCAGCCGAGCAGCCGGGCATCTCCTGCTACGCGTTCGACCCGGGCGACATGCGCACCCAGATGCACCAGCAGGCCTTCCCGGGCGAGGACATCTCGGACAGGCCCGAGCCGGAGACGGTCGTGCCGGCTCTGCTTCAGCTGCTCGACGACCGGCCGCCCAGCGGTCGCTTCAGCTCCACGGAGCTGTGCACGACGGCGCACGCGCGATGACCGCCGAGATAGCGGCCAGGGCGATCGGACCGGCGCCTGTCAGGCCGGCCACGAAAACGCCGCTGCTCTTCGACAGTTCCGGCATCCGCTCGGCGACGGAACCCCCCGAGGCACACGGGACACCACGCGACGGCGTACGACTGCTGGTTGCCCGTCCGTCCTCGGTGACGCACGCGGTCTTCGCGGACCTGCCGGCGTTCTTGGAGCCGGGTGACCTCGTCGTGGTGAACACCTCCGCGACGCTTGCAGCCGCCCTGGCCGGCACCCGGCGGAGGACGGGCAGCACGGTCACGGTGCACTTCTCGACGGCGCTGCCCGACGGCGGGTGGGCGATCGAGCTGCGGCCGGGCGCGCGGGCCGGCGGGCCGGTGCGCGACGTCGTGGCAGGGGAGTACGTCGACCTGTGCGATGGCGGACTCAGGGTCCTCGAGGCCTACCCCGACCCGCAGGCGACCGGCAGCCGGCTCTGGCGCGCACAGGTCGACCTGCCGCTGGACGTGCCTCGTTATCTGGCCCGGCACGGTGCCCCGATCGCCTACGACTACGTGCCCGGCCGCTGGCCGCTGGAGAGCTATCAGACGGTGTTCGCGCAGGAGCCCGGCAGCGCGGAGATGCCGAGTGCGGCGCGCCCCTTCACGGCCCAGCTCGTCGCCAACCTCGTGGCCGCCGGCGTCACCCTGGCACCGATCCGGCTGCACACCGGCGTCTCGTCGCTGGAGAAGGGCGAAGCGCCGCTTCCCGAGCCGTTCCGGGTGCCGGCTACCACCGCGCGGCTGGTCAACATGACGCGCGCAGCGGGCGGGCGCGTGGTCGCAGTCGGCACCACCGTCACCCGGGCACTGGAGTCTGTTGCCGCGATCGATGGCGTCGTGGCGCCCGGCTCGGGCTGGACCGACCTGGTGCTGGGGCCGGACCGCCCGGCCCGCGTCGTCGACGGTCTCATCACCGGCTGGCACGAGCCGGGCGCGTCGCACTTGCTGTTGCTCGAGGCGGTGGCGGGGCGCGACCTGGTGGCCGCGGCCTACCGCGCCGCGGCGGCGCACGGTTATCTCTGGCACGAGTTCGGCGACAGCGCGCTGCTGCTGCCGGACTGACCGCGTACGCACTTGTCCGACGGTGCGGTCTGCTCCCGAAAGGATCGCGCCGCACCCGTCCGACGGCGGTGTCGTTGCTCCCGGACAGACCGCACGACGGCCGTGCGGCAGACTCGAGGGCGTGGCCGGCAAGCGCAGCGCAGGGATCCTGCTGTTCCGCCGCACCGGCGACGGCCTCGAGGTGCTGCTCGGGCACATGGGTGGCCCGCTGTGGGCGCGTCGCGACGAGGCGGCGTGGTCGGTGCCGAAGGGCGAGTACCTCCCGGACGAGGAGCCGCTGGCGGCAGCGCGGCGCGAGTTCACCGAAGAGCTCGGCGTCCCCGTCCCCGACGTCGAGCTGGTCGACCTGGGTGAGGTGCGGCAGAAGTCCGGCAAGGTCGTCACGGTGTGGGCGGGGGAGAGCGATCTCGACCTGGCCGGCTTCGCGCCGGGCACCTTCGAGATGGAGTGGCCACGGGGCTCGGGGCAGTCCCGTTCGTTCCCCGAGATCGACCGGGTTGCCTGGTTCGACCCGGCGGCTGCGCGCATCGCGCTGGTGGCCGGCCAGCGTGAGTTCCTCGATCGGTTGGCCGCGCAGCTCGCCCACCAACGGTGATCATGAAGGATCACCGGGTACGGGGGGACGGGGGACGGGGAGCGGTGGGTCAGTCCGGTTCGTCGGCCGCCTCTTCGAGACGGGAGTGCAGGCGGGCGCGGATCTCCTCCGGGGTGTACGCGCGACGCTCGCGCTCGCCGCGCGCGACCACCACACCGGTTGCGGCGACACCGACGACACCAGCCATTCCGAGCAGCTTCCACCAGCGCATCGACCTAGGCTACGACGATGAGCGGTGCCCACATAGACCTGGACAAGGCCATCGACCTGACCCGGACCGGGGATGTCTGGCTGTTCCGGGGTCGTTCGGCGGCCGACCGGGCCATTCAGGTGAGCACCAACAGCCCCGTCAACCACGTCGGCATGTCGGTCGTCCTCGACGACATGCCACCGCTGATGTGGCACGCGGAGCTCGGCAAGTCGCTGACCTGCATGTGGAGCGGCTCCCGGCATCGCGGCGTGCAGCTGCACGACCTGCGCGAGTCCGTGCTGGTGTGGGGACGGAAGTACGGCCAACAAGGCTGGCTGCGTCAGCTCGAGTCGCCGATCACCCGCGAGATGGAAGACGCTGTCCTCACGACGATCGCGCGACTGGACGGGACGCCGTTCCCGTCGACGGCACGGCTCGCGTCGCGCTGGGTCCGCGGCAGGGTGCCCGTGCGACGACGCGGCGCCCGCGAGGAGAGTCCCGGCAGCGATGACGGCTCCGCGGCGCTCGGCGACATCGAGCCCGCCGAAGGCGACGGACCGGACGCACGCCTCGAGACGGCCTACTGCGCGGAGGTCGTCGCTGTCACCTACGAGGCGATGGGCCTGCTCGTGACCGGGCGGCACCTCGGCTGGTACGACCCGGGCCGGTTCTGGAGCGGCGACGAGCTCGCCCTGCTGCGCGGTGCCAGCCTCGGTGGCGAGATCGCGGTCAACCTCCCGCTGTGACGAAGTCCATTCGCAGCACCGGCCCGTCAGGGATCTGTGAGAACCATGCGTCATCCAGCGCGGAGCAGGCGACCGCCTGCTGTCGCGACGACTCGGGCGCAGGACCTCGTTGCGCAGCGCTACGACGGCGGGCAGGTCTACCGTCACCCATCTCAGCCGGCCGTTGCCCACGCTCCAGAACTGCGACGCCAGCCCTTCCCCGAGAGCGACGACCGCGCCCGCCGGGTGCTCGGCGAGGAAGCCACGGACCTGCGCGTCGAAGCACGCGGCGCGCAGGGCCTGCCACTGGCCGAGGGCGTCGACGTCATGCGCCGTGCGCGACGGTGCCGCCCTTCATCACCAGGACCGGCGGCCGGGTCAGCACGTCGAGGTCACCGAGGTCGTGGCCCTCGACGGCCAGCAGGTCGGCGTAGCGGCCGGGTTGCAGCGAGCCCACCTCCCCGTCCCAGTCGAGACAACGGGCCGCGTCGAACGTCGCCGCCCGCAGCGCCGCAACCGGTGAGAGCCCGAGCCGCACCATCACCGGCAGCTGGCGGGCGTTCAGGCCGTGGGGGAACACTCCTGCGTCGGTGCCGAACGCCACGTGCACACCGCGGCGCACGGCAGCGGAGAACACGGCTCGCTGGGTCTGCGTCGTGTCGCGGTTCTTCCGCAGGGTCTGCGCGGGCCAGCCGTCGCGCTCGCCGATCTCGGCGATCCAGTCGCCGTTGTAGACGTCGGCGACCAGCCAGGTGCCGTGCTCGCGCCATCAGGTCGAGGGCCTCGTCGTCGAGCAGCGAGCCGTGCTCGATCGATCGGACCCCTGCGCGGATCGCTCGTTTCGCGCCTTCGGCGCCGTGCGCGTGGGCGGCGACGTGCGTGCCGTGGTCGGTCGCGATCTCGACGGCGGCCCGGATCTGCTCCTCCGAGAGCTCGGGGTTGCCCGGCTCCGTCCCGGGGGCCAGCACGGCACCCGTCGCGATGACCTTCAGCAGGTCGGCGCCACCGGCGAGCACCCGTCGGGCGGCCCGCCGCACCTCGTCGACCGTGTCCGCGACGCCGATCCGCAGGTCGGCCGGCAGTGCCACGTCGGCCGCGAAACCGGTGACCTCCCCGCCGCCGCCCGTGCACGTGATGTACGCCCCGGCACAGCGCATCCGTGGACCCTCGACGACCCCGGCGTCGATGGCGTTGCGCAACGCGACGTCGACGAAGGCCCGGAACGTCCCGACGTCGCGGACGGTCGTGACGCCGGCCCGCAAGGTCGCCGCCGCGTTCGCGACCCCCATCAGGGCTTCGTCCGCGGCGGACCGCTGCAGGACAGCCGCCGGCTCGCCCGCTTCGACAGGGCCGACGAGATGGGTGTGCAGGTCGATCAGGCCCGGAAGCACCGTGTGCGCCGACAGGTCGATGACCTCAGCGTCCGGCGGGACCGGTGCCCCCCGCGGCAGGACGGACACCACCCGCTCGCCCTCGATGAGGATCATCTGGTCGTGGCCCACCTCGCCGGTCACGACGTCGACCAGCCGTCCCGCGCGTACGACGAGAGTCATGCCGCCAGAGCCTAGGTGGCAGCCGGGGTCCACCCGCCGCGAATGGTGGGTTGCGCAGCTCCCGGACGGCCGAGCCACCTGCGTACATCACCAATCGCGGGTTCATGGACTGCGACACTGCGCTGTGGACACAGTGCGGCCGCCGCCCCGCCTGTTCGGCATCCTCGCCCGTGAAGCGCCGGTCGTCGCCGTGCTCAGGCGCGGTCCGAGCGACTGGGCGCACGTCGGACGGTGGGATCTGGCCGCGTCGACGTACGAAGGAGGTTCGTGGCTGCACGGCACGCTCTACCCGCAGCGGTGCGACCTGTCGCCGGACGGCCGCTATCTCGCCACGATGGCCCTTGTCGGACGGGCGGATTGGGCACCTGGGACGACCTACGTCGCCGTGTCCCGGTTGCCGTGGCTCACTGCGCTCGCGGCCTGGGGCACGGACGGGACGTGGAGCCGCGGGCTGCACTTCGCTGCCACCGGTGAGTGGGGCGTCCCGGCACCCGACCACGGCGATGCTGAACCGCTGCGATCGCGCCATGGCCTCGTGGTCACCGGCGTGGCGCAGACCTATGCGGTCGAACGCCGCGGCGGCTGGGCAGACGCACCCGGCACCCCGCCGCGCAGCTCCGACGACATGTGGGACGAGCGCCGCGCCGACCGGCTCGTGCTGACGAAGACTCAGCCGTACGGCGACGCGGTGCTTTCCGTCTGCGGTGGCCGGGCAGCCTTCCGCAGCGGGCCGGACGGCTGGTGGGCGCGTCCGGCCTACGCCCTGGACGATGACCCGCTGCCCGGCGTGCAGTGGGCCGACTGGGCGCACGACGGGCGCCTGCTCGTCGCCACGGACGCGGGCCAGCTTCAGGTGCGGGATCCGACCCACGTGGTCTGGGCGCTCGACCTGGCGGGGCTCGAGCCCGATCCGCAGCCACCTCCCCCCGAGGCGACCCGCTGGTGACCTGCGCGCATCACCCGGCGACCCGGCCGGACGAGAAATTGACGGTTGACGAGACGGCCGGACGGCCATATCGTTTTTCGATATCCATATTGTTTATCGATGCGTTGGGTGGTTGGTGTGAAGAAGGTCGGGTTGGACGGATGGCTCCGGCGACTGCGCGGCACAGCGACGTTCGTGTACATCGCCGCACTGTGCCTGGCCGTTGCACTGCTGGTGATCGGCTTCATCCCGGGGTCACCGGTGACCCAGGCGCTGCCGACCTCGTTGCTGTCAGGCTCGGACGCTCTGGGCGGGACCGTGCCGGGGGTCGTCGTCGACCCGTCGGGTGAGATCGTCTTCAAGATCACGGACCCGTCGCTGGCGCAGCGGATGCTCTATCTGGCGACGATGTTCCCGGGCCTGCTGCTGGTGGCCGAGATTGCGCGGCGGATGGCGAATCTGCTGCGGGGCGCGCAGGACAGCGACCCGTTCAGCGCGCAGACCGCCCGGCAACTGACCGTCATTGCGAAGATCACCGCGTTCGGCGGACTGGGCGTCTGGGCGGTGAGCAACGTCGCACAGTGGGCTCTGTCCGCCACCATGCTCGAGTCCGGGACGGCCGTCGAGCCGCACGAGTCGCCGCTCGGCTGGCTCGCCGTCGGGCTCATCTTCGCCGCCTTCGCCCAGCTCATCGCCCGTGGCGCCAGGATGCGTGCCGAGCTGGACACGGTCATCTGATGCCCGAGGCCCCCGATCACCGGATCGAGGTGCACCTGGACGAGCTTCTCGTGGCGAAGGGCATGACCTTGGTCGAGCTGTCCGCGAGAGTCGGCGTGACCGTGGCGAACCTGTCGATCCTCAAGAACGGCCATGCCCGCGCGCTTCGGTTCAGCACCCTGACCGCCATCTGCGACGCGGTCGGCTGCACCCCCGGCGAGCTGCTCGGACTCCAGGACCAGCAGTCCCGGCATCCAGCGGCGTGACTGGGGACGGTCCCGCTCACGCGTTCGGCCGGTAGGACGATCACGCGGACGGAGCGTCCTCGACCTCGCTGACGACCGCAGCGGCCGGGGCTCAGGCGCGACCCCGCACGCACCAGGCCGACGCGGAGACGTGGAACGGCGGCTCCGGCAGGAGCTGCGCGCAGCGGAGCCGCAGGACCTCTTGCTGCGCCTGGTCCAGCTGGGAGACGTAGGCGCCCGCCGGCCCGACCCCCAAGGTGAAGGGGTCCCACCAGTCGGCCAGCGTCGGGAACCGGACCGCGATGGTCAGCGTCGTGGGTTCGATGTCCGTGAGCCCGGCCGCCTTGAACAGCTCGGCAAGGTGACCTTCCCGAGCCCCGGCGAGGTCCGCCTCGTCCTGAGCGTCGGGATCGATGTCGTGCACCGCCTGCCAGAACGTGGTGAGCGGGCTGCCGCCCCCGGCGTGATCCCACACGCAGGCGGCGACCCGACCGCCCGGCCGGGTGACCCGAGCCATCTCCGCCAGCCCGGCCACGGGATCGGTCATGAAGTGAACGACCAACTCGGCGAGCGCGGCGTCGAACTGGTCGTCGGGGAAGGGCAGCCGCTCGGCGGCCCCGGACCGCACGTCGATCCCCGGGATGCGTTCGCCCAGCGCCGCGACGAACGAGGCGGACGGATCGATCGCCGAGACGGCGTCGATGCCGACGACGCTCCACCAGCAGCGCGGTCAGTGCGCCCGGTCCGCAACCGACGTCGAGGACCCGCTGACCTGCCTGCAGATCCGCCACCTGCACGAACTCGACGGCCAGTGGTTCGGAGAACCGACCCATGAACAGGGAGTAGGCGTCCCCGGGGACGTTGAAGGTCACCGCGCAACTGTATTGCCCGACGCGCGCCGGGTCGGGCGGCCCTGGTCAGCCGGGCAGGCTGGCCACTCCTGGCGGCAGGAAGCGCGCCCCGTTGACCCGCTCACTGACGCCGGCCCGGTCGAGGTAGGGCGTCACACCGCCGAGGTGGAACGGCCAGCCGGCGCCGAGCAGCATCGCGAGGTCGATGTCGCGCACGTCCTCGACGACACCTTCGGTGAGCATCAGGTGGATCTCCTCGGCGAGCGCGTCGAGCGCGCGGCGCCGCACGTCGTCCTCAGCCACGGGAGCGTCTCCTTGTACGAAGAGCTCTCGTACCTCGGGATCGACCTTGGGGGTCGAGCCCTCCCAGACGTAGACACCCGACTTGCCTGCGGCGACCAGCTTGGCGAGGTTGTCGGAGACGTAGAACCGGTCGGGGAACGCCTCGTGCATCGTCTCGGCGACGTGCAGTGCCACGGCCGGCCCGACGAGCTGCAGCAGCACGAACGGCGACATCGGCAGGCCGAGCGGCTCGAGCGCCTTGTCGGCGACCTCGAACGACGTGCCCTCGTCGACTGCCTTGGTGACCTCACCCAGGAACCTGGTGAGGATCCGGTTGACGATGAAGGCGGGAGCGTCCTTGACGAGCACGCAGGACTTCTTCAGCGCCTTGCCGACGGCGAACGCGGTCGCGACCGCTGCGTCGTCGGACATCTCGGCGCGCGCGATCTCGAGCAGCGGCAGGATCGCCACCGGGTTGAAGAAGTGGAAGCCCACGACCCGCTCGGGGTGCTCGAGCCCGGAGGCCATCTCGGTGACCGACAGCGAGGACGTGTTGGTCGCCAGGATGCACGTGTCGGAGACCACGGCCTCGACCTCGCGGAACACCTGCTGCTTGACCTTCATCTCCTCGAAGACTGCTTCGAGCACGAAGTCGGCGTCGGCGAACGACTCCTTGCTGGTCGAGCCGGTGACCAGCGCCTTGTGCCGGTTGGCGGTGTCGCCGCTGATGCGACCCTTCCCTAGCAGCTTGTCGATCTCGGAGTGCACCCAGCCGACGCCCTTGTCCACGCGCGCCTGGTCGAGGTCGGTCAGCACGATCGGCACCTCGAGGCGGCGCACGAACAGCAGGGCGAGCTGGCTGGCCATCAGGCCGGCGCCGACGATGCCGACCTTGGTGACGTCGCGGGCCAGCGACTTGTCCGGCACACCGGCGGGTCGCTTGGCCCGGCGCTGCACCAGGTCGAAGGCGTAGAGGCTGGCGCGCAGGTCCTCTCCGAAGGCCAGCTCGGCGAGCGCCGTGCGCTTCCGCCGTGGTGCCCTCGTCGAAGGTCGCCGAGCGCGACAGGTCGATGAGCTCGAGCGCCTTGTAGGGCGCGGGGGTGGCACCGTGCACCTTCATGTCGGCGATCGCCTTGCCGCGCGCGAGCGCCGCCTGCCACGCCTCGTCGCTGCGATCGATCTCGGGGCCGGTCGACCCTGACCTCGCCGTGCAGGACGTCAGCGACCCAGTGCATCGACTGCTCGAGGAAGTCGGCCGGCTCGAACATCACGTCGGCGATGCCGAGCTTGAACGCCTGGGGGCCCTTGAGCATGCGGTTCTGGTTGAGCGCGTTCTCGACGATGACGGTGACCGCCGCGTCGGCGCCGATCAGGTTCGGCAGGAGCTGGCTGCCACCCCACCCAGGGACCAGGCCGAGGAAGACCTCGGGGAACGCGAGGGCAGGAACACCCGAGGAGATCGTGCGATAGGTGCAGTGCAGGGACAGCTCGAGCCCGCCGCCGAGGACGGCGCCGTTGATGAAGGCGAACGTCGGGACGCGTGCGTCCTTGAACTTGCGGAACACGCTGTGTCCGAGTGCGAAGTACTCCTTCGCCTGCTCGACCGTGCCGCCGGACTGCATGACCTTGAGGTCGGCGCCCACCGCGAAGATGAACGGCTTGCCGGTGACGGCGATGGCCACGAGGTCCTCGCGGGCCGTCGCGGCATCGATCGCCTTGTCGAGGTTGAGCAGGCTCTGCGGGCCGAACGTCGTCGGCTTGGTGTGGTCGAAGCCGTTGTCCAGCGTGATGAGCGCGAGCGTGCCCGCGCGGTAGGGAAGGTCGAGGAAGCGTACGGGGGTCGACGTGACGACCTCGTCGGGGAACTCCAGCATGTCTATGCCTCTCCCTGCTCGTCGTGCGCGTCGCCGGTCCAGTGCGGGTTCTCCCAGATGACCGCCCCACCCATGCCGATGCCGATGCACATCGCGGTGAGGCCGTAACGGACCTCCGGGTGGTCCTCGAACTGACGGGCCAGCTGGGTCATCAGCCGCACGCCGGAGGAGGCCAGCGGGTGACCGACGGCGATCGCGCCGCCGTACTCGTTGACGCGGGGGTCGTCGTCGGCGATGCCGAAGTGCTCCAGGAAGGCGAGCACCTGCACGGCGAAGGCCTCGTTGAGCTCGAACAGCCCGATGTCCTCGATGGACAGGCCGGCCTTGGCCAGCGCCTTCTCGGTCGCGGGTATCGGGCCGATGCCCATGACCTCGGGCTCGACGCCGACGTAGGCGAAGGTCACCAGGCGCATCCGCACCGGCAACCCGAGCTCGCGCGCGGTCTCCTCGTCGGCGAGCAGGCAGGCCGTCGCGCCGTCGTTGAGCCCGGCGGCGTTGCCCGCCGTCACCCGGCCGTGCGGCCGGAACGGGGTCTTCAGCGTGGCGAGGTCCTCGATCGTGGTGCCGGGCCGCGGCGGCTCGTCCTTGGTCGCCAGGCCCCAGCCGTTCGCAACGCTGCGCGTGGCGACAGGGACAAGGTCGGGCTCGATCTTGCCGTTGGCGTAGGCCTTGGCCAGCTTGTCCTGGCTGCCCACCGCGAACGCGTCGACACGCGCCTTGGTCAGGCTCGGGAAGCGGTCGTGGACGTTCTCCGCGGTGGACCCCATCACCAGGGCCGACGGGTCGACGAGCTTCTCGGCGATGATCCGCGGGTTCGGGTCGACGCCCTCACCCATCGGGTGGTGACCCATGTGCTCGACACCGCCGGCGATCACGACGTCGTAGGCACCGAACGCGATGCCGCCGGCGCCGGTGGTCACCGCGGTCAGGGCGCCGGCGCACATCCGGTCGATGGCATAGCCGGGCACCGTCTTGGGCAGGCCGGCCAGCAGCGCCGCCGTGCGCCCGATGGTCAGGCCCTGGTCGCCGATCTGGGTCGTCGCGGCGATCGCCACGTCGTCGACGCGCTCGGGCGGCAGCTCGGGGTGGCGGCGCAGCAGCTCGCGGATGCAGCGGATCACCAGGTCGTCGGCCCGGGTCTCGGCGTACATCCCCTTCGGCCCCGCCTTCCCGAACGGCGTCCGTACCCCGTCGACGAAGACGACGTCACGCACCGCACGGGGTGCTCGGGCTCCGGAGGGATTGGACACTGTTGTGCCGGACACAGGGACTCCTGACGTTCGCGGGGGACTCCGGTCGGTGATCGGTGGAGATCACTGGCTCGGCCCAAATGCTACTCGTCAGTAACAACGACGGCGAATCGCGCCGGTTACGCGCCCACTGGCGCGACCATGGACCGAGCGGTTCGCGGGTGCCCAGATTGACCAGTCGGCACGTTCAATTCTGTGCACGCGCATTGTCGTGATCTTGGGGAGGGCTGGCTCCCAGGGCTCGAAGTGGTCGCGCCGCTCACGGCACGGGGTGGCGGGCGTCGTAGCGCGCGAAGCCCCGGTAGCGCAGCCCCAGCAGCAGGACACCGATCATGCAGGCGCAGCCGCCGGCCACGATCGCGAAGGACTCGGTCGACAGTGAGGCGACCGATCCCGAGGTGAAGTCGCCGAGCCGCGGACCGCCGGCGACCACGACGATGAAGACGCCCTGCAGCCGGCCGCGCATCGCGTCCGGCGTCGCCACCTGCAGGATCGTGTTGCGATAGACCGAGCTGACGATGTCGGCGGCGCCGGACAGCGCGAGCAGGGCCACACCGATCCACAGCACGTTGGTCAGCCCGAGGCCGGCGATGGAGGCGCCGTAGATGATCACGCAGATCATCACGGCCAGCCCCTGCCGGCGGACGCGCCCCACCCAGCCCGAGGCTGCGAAGGCCAGCAGTGCGCCCATCGCCGGAGACGCGGCGAGCAGGCCGACCGTGCGGGTGCCGCCGCCGTAGAACGAGATCGCGATGGCCGGGAACAGGGCACGCGGCTGGGCCAGGATCATCGCGCACATGTCGACGAGGAAGGTCATCAGCACGTTGGGCCGGGTGCGCAGATAGCGCAGCCCTTCGAGCACTGAGGCCAGCCCGGCCCGCCGCACCTCGCCCAGCGGCGGGACCGGTGGCAGGCGCCACAGCGCGTAGAGCGCGGCCGTGAACGTCACGCAGTCGATCGTGTACGCGGCCGCCGGGACCCTTCCAGCCATAGACCACGCCGCCCAGCAACGGGCCGACCGTGAAGCCGAGGTTCATCGAGGCCGCCGACAGGGCGTTGGCCGCGGGCAGCATCTCGGGCGGCAGCAGCCGGGGGATGATCGCCGACCGTGCGGGACTGTTGACCGCGAAGCACGCCGCCTGCACGGCCACGATGGCGTAGAGGAGCGCGACCGAGTCGACGTGCAGGAAGGCCTGCAGGGCGAGCGCGATCGAGAGCACCCACAAGCCGGTCGACGAGAGGAGGCTGAGCTTGCGGCGGTCGAACGCGTCCGCGATCGCGCCGCCATAGAGCCCGAAGCCGACGAGCGGCACGAAGGCGAACAGCCCGACCAGGCCGACGGAGAAGCTCGACTCGGTCAGTGCGTAGACCTGGATCGCCACGGCGACAGCGGTCATCTGCTGGCCCAGCTGGCTCACGGTGCTGCCGAACCACAGGCGCCGATAGTCCGCCGATGACTGGAGCGGCGTGATGTCGGTCAGCACTGCGCGAACGAGGGACCGGCGGCTCACGTATCCCACCAGAGGACGACCGACGGCCGCCCTTGCGGTGGGTGCTCGGCGAGGTAGGCGGCGATCTCCGGCTCTCGTTCCACCGGCACGCACAACCTGCGGCGGGTGAAGCCGACGTACGTGGCGAGGGTCGGGCCCTCGAGGACGTTGGCCGGTCGCACCCACTCGTGCCGCGACGGCTCGATGCCCTCTTCACGCAGCACCTCGACGGCGAGGTCGGCTGTCGGGCCGGCCGGCCGCGGCTGGTGATGGATGCGCTGCCACAACGGCCCCAGGTCGACCCAGGGGTGGACGGTGTTCAGCTCGACGACGACCCGCTTGCCCGCGTGCGCGGACAGGGCGAGCGCGAACGGCCCGAGCTCGGAGACGTTGTAGAAGACATGCGAGCACACGACGACGTCGCAGGCGGGCACCCGGTCTGCGACGTCGGGCCAGCGTCCGTCGATGCGCGTGACCCGCAGATCTCGTTGCCGGGCAACGGCTTCTAGCGCATCCAGCATCGTTGCCTGGGTGTCGACGGCAATGATGTGCCGTGCCGGGGGAGCGAGCGGGAGGCTCGCCGCCCCCGCTCCGCAGCCGACGTCGAGCAGCGACGCGCGGTCGTCCATGACCTCGCGCGCCCGGTCCAGCAGTGGAGACGGTGCGGCGCCGTCGGCCCGGAACAGCTCGGGCGGGAAGGTGTACGGAGACTCGGGCGCCGCGGCGAGGATCTGCGGATCGATCGTCCAGGCGGCCAGCTCCTCGGCCCACTGCTCTGCCGCCGTCACGCCGCTCCCTCGCCGACGTTCTTGAGCGCCTCGCGGCGTGAGAGGGGACTGAGCCGGTCCTCGTGACGCCGGACGTAGTCCTGCACCCAGGCCGGGTCGGTCCAGGCGTGCTGGCGCAGCGCCCAGCCGATCGCCTTGCGGATGAAGAACTCGCGGTCGCCGAGGTTGGGCTCGATGCAGGTGGTCAGCAGGTCGAGGTCGATGGACTCGTGGGCGCCGAGCTGACAGATGATCGACGTGCGGCGCAGCCACATGTCCGGGTCGGTGGACCAGGCGACGATCGTGGGGCGGACTTCCTCGTGATGCGACCGCAGGATCGGTCCGACGCGATGCGACGCGAGCGTGTCGACGAAGTCCCACCAGGCGCCGGTGACGATCAGCTCGCGGTAGAGCTCGAGGGATGCCGGATCCTGATAGGCGAGATAGTGCCGATGGCCGGCCAGCGCCAGAGCCGCGTACCGCTCCTCGCGGTGTGTCGCGTCGTGCCAGAGCGCGCGCACGGTGGCCAGCCACGACTCGCGGTCTGCGACGGGATGGTCGCGCAGCACCCGCACGAAGACGCGCTTGGTGACCGGCGCCGGCACGCCGTAGTAGGGCATCGCCGACTTCATGTACGCCTGCATCGCGGGGGCCTTGGCCGGGTCGGCGACCTCGCGCAGCGACCGCCGGACGTCCTCGATCAGATCTTGGTCCGCCGGCACCGGATCACCGTACCTAGGCGATCATCGCTGCCCAGACGTCGGCTTGCTGTCGGGCATGCGCGATTCGCTGGGGCTAGGGCCCCGGTAATTCGCGCATGCTCCAGCTTGTCGGTCGGATGCTCCATCTCGCCGGTCGGCTTGCTGTCGGGCATGCGCGATTCGCTGGGGCTAGGGCCCCGGTAATTCGCGCATGCTCCATCTTGTCGGTCGGATGCTCCATCTCGCCGGTCGGCGGCTCGGCTTACGCCGGGGTGAACAGCGTGTCGCCCCAGTAACCGTCGGCGCGCACTCCGGGGGGACACGCCCAGATCCCGGAACCGGTGTGGCGGAGGTACTCCATCATCGCGTCCGCGCGGGAGAGTGCGAGCTGCACCGGCACGAAGGCAGTGCGCGGATCGCGCTGGTAGGCGAGGAAGAACAGGCCTGCGTCGAGGTGGCCGAACCCGTCGGCGCCGTCGACGAAGTTGAACCCGCGCCGCAACATCTTCACTCCGCCGAACTGTGACGGGTGCGCCAACCTGACGTGCGAGTCGACGGGGAGCCGGTCGGGATGGATGGGGTCGTGCTCGTGCTTCTGACCGAGCGGGGCACCTACGGCTTTGGTGCGGCCGACGATCTGCTCCTGGTCGAACAGCGAGCCGCGGTCCCAGGTCTCGACGGTCATCCGGATGCGCCGGCTGACGAGATAGGACCCACCGGTCATCCAGCTCGCGGTGACCGCGTCGTCGCCGCGAGCGGCCCAGACGTGCTTGGCCAGCGCCTTGGAGTTGTGGCCCTGGCACATTGGCAGTGCCGTCCTTGAAGCCGAACAGGTTGCGCGGTGTCGGGCTGCTCGTGTCGGTCGAGGACGCCTTGCCGAAGCCCAGCTGGGCCCATCGCACGGCTGCCCGACCGGCGGCGATCCGGCTGAGGTTGCGGATCGCGTGGACCGCGACCTGTGGGTCGTCGGCGCAGGCCTGGATCGCGATGTCGCCGCCGCAGCGGGCGGGGTCGAGCGTGTCGCCGGGAAACTTCGGCAGGTCGACGAGCGCAGCCGGGCGCTGGGCTCGAAGGCCGAACCGGTCGTCGAACAGCGCAGGACCGAACCCGACCGTCAACGTCAGCCGGGACGCGCTCAGCCCGCGCGCCTCACCGGTGTCGGTCGGCGGCGCGAGGTTTCCACCAGGTGGCGGCCCGGGGCCGCCGACCCGGATCCCGGCCGTCATCTCGCGCGCCGCCACAGTCCAGTCCTTGAGCAGGCTGACGACGTCGGCGCGATCCGTTGCGACCACGTCGAAGGCGGCGAAGTGCAGGTTGGCCTGCACGGCGGTCGCTATGCCGGCCTGGTGACGTCCGTCGAAGGGCACGACGTCGACGACCGGGGTAGCCGTCCTGGGCGAGTCTGACGCGATCGCACCGGTGACGCTGGCGCCGACACCGACCGCGCCCAGCCCGGCGAGGGACAGGAGCGTGCGGCGGCTCGGCCCCCGCCGGTCCTGCCGGGCGGGAGGTTGGCCAGTCGTCGAATCGGTCATCCGGTGGCTGCCGCCGTCAGCTTCGAGAGGGGCTCGGACAGGGCGTCGACCACGCGGGAGAGCTCGCGGCGCTGGGCCTCGTCGACCGTGTCGTACGACACAAAGCCGTCGCCCTGCTTGTACTTGTCGAGCGCGGTCTGCACGTTGGCGAACTCCGTCTCGAGCAGGGTCACCAGTGCGTCGTCGACGATGAGCGGCTTGAGCACCTCGAACGCCTTGTTCGCTCCGTCGACGTTGGCCTGGAAGTCGGACAGGTCGGTGTGGGAGAAGATGTCCTCCTCACCGCTGATCTTGCCGGTCGCGACCTCGTCGAGCAGTTCCTTCGCGCCGTTGCCGATGGACGCGACTGTCATCTCCACCGTCGGCACCTTCGACTGCAGCTCGCGGACGTCCTTGGCGAGCTGGGTGGCGATCGGTCCCATGCCCTTCGTCGAGTTCTTGACCCAGAGCTCCTTCTCGATGCGGTGCCAGCCGGTCCAGTCCTGGCCGGTCTCGAGGTCCGCCTCGCGCAGGTCGACGCGGGGGTCGAGGTCGCCGAAGCCTCTCGGCGACCGGCTCGATGCTCTCCCAGCCGAAGCGGGATTTCGCGAACAGCGACTTTGCCTTCGCGACGTCACCGGTGTTGACGGCAGCCACGAACTCATCCACTACTGGCATGTACGAGTCGACCTGCGACTGCACGTAAGCACGGTAGTCGTCGACCGCCTCCTTGGCCTGCGGGTTGACGCTCGTACCACCCGTGCCGGTGACCTTGATCGTCGTGCGGATGCCGTCACCGGTCATGCCGGGTTTGCAGGCGACCTGGTAGCTGCCGGCCTTCAGCGACGACGTGAGCTTGTAGGACGTCCCGGGTCCGATGTTCTCCTTCTCGGTCACGATGCGCTTGCCCTCGTAGATGTAGACCTCGGTCACCTTGTTGCCGTTGTTCTTGACGGCGAGGTGCACGGTGCCTGCGTCGAAGGCCGTCTTGTCGAGCTTGCAGCTCGTGTCGGTCGCGTTGATGTTCACGGTGTTCTCGGCCGAGCTGCCCGTGCCTTGCCCTGCGCTCGACCCGCCACAGGCCGTCAGGGTGGCGGCGGCCAGCAGCGCAGCGGCGGGCAGGGCTGCGGGTCGCAGTCGGGACGAGGGCATGCGGGATCTCCGTGACGTCGGACAGGCGGGACGGGGCTAGCGGGACTGGGTGGAGGACGCGGAAGTTGGGGCCGCAGGGGCGGTCGTCGCCGGGGCGGCCGGTGTGCGGGCGGGTCGGAAGAACAGGAACATCACGGGGATGACGTAGCAGAGCCAGGCGATGGCCTCGAGCCACGTGGTTTGCGGGCTGAAGTTGAAGACGCCCTTGAGCAACGTTCCGTACCAGCTGTCGGGCGGCACGGCCCCCGACACGTCGAAGGCGAGGTTGTTGAGCCCGGGCAGGGTGCCGGCTTCCTGCAGGTCGTGGATGCCGTAGGCGAACACGCCACCCGCGACGATGATCAGTCCGGCGCCCGTCCAGGTGAAGAACTTGGCCAGGTTGATCGTGATGGCGCGGCGGTAGAGCAGCCAGCCGAGCAGGATGGCCGAGGCGATGCCCAGTGTCGCGCCGACGATCGGGGGTCCAGCCCGAGCCGGCAGCCTGCGCCGCGGCCCAGATGAACAGCGAGGTCTCGAGGCCCTCGCGACCGACCGCCAGGAAGGCCGTCAGGGCCAGGGCCAACGACCCCATGGCCAGCGCGGCTTCCATCCGTCCTTCCAGCTCGCGCTTGAGGAAGCGTGCGGTGCGCCGCATCCAGAAGACCATCCAGGTGACGAATGCCACGGCGATGATCGACAGGGTGCCGCCGAAGCGCTCCTGGGCCTCGAAGCTCAGGTTGCTCGAGGTGAACGTAAGCACCGCGCCGAACGCGAGGCTGAGCGCGACCGCCGCGAGCACGCCGATCCACGACCGCGCGCAACCGGGACCGGTTGTCGGTCTTGACCAGGTAGGCGATGAGAATGCTGACGACCAGCGTCGCCTCGAGGCCCTCCCGCAGACCGATCAGGTAGTTCGCGAGCACGCTGTCCGGTCCCTTCGACGCATCCTGCTTAGGTAATGCTTACCTAAGCAGACGTCGGCCGACCCCGCAACGCCCACCCCGCGCCGCTCGGGAATCGACCACGTTCAGCAGGGGTACGGACGGTTCGCAAGGCGTGCAGGCTTGCGAAGCGTGCCGCCGGCACGCTGAACGTGGTCGATTCCGGAGGCGCCGGTCAGGGGCTCGCGGGGGGTTCGGGATCGGGGGTCACGGGTTCCTCGGGCTCCGCGGCGGGGGGCTCGAGGAGAGCGGCAGCGATCGGGGCGGCGGTCAGCGCCACCTGCCACGGGCGGGCACCGTGGCCCCGCAGCGCCTCGCCGATCGTGGCAGCGTCCACCGGCTCGGGGGGTTCCCACATCACGCGGCGCAGCATGTCGGGGGAGAGCAGGTTCTCGACGGGCAGGTGATTGCGCTCGGCGATCGCGACCACTGTCGTGCGGGCGGCGGACAGCCGGGCCGCCGCGGCGGGGTCGCGCTCCGCCCAGCTGCGCGCGGGCGGTGGCCCTTCATGGCGGGCCTTGACCTCGGGAAGGGCGGAGTCGGGCAGCGCAATTGCCGACAGGATCGCGGGCAGCCAGGTGGGGCCCTGCCGGCGCAGCGACCGGCCGCCCCACAGCGGGAGCTTCACGAGCTCCACCTCGGTCGTCGGGCCCGCCAGCGCCGCCTCGACGATCGCCAGGTCGGGCAGCACCCGTCCGGGGGAGATGTCTCGCTGCTGGGCGAGCTCGTCGCGCCGCTCCCAGAGCGCGCGGACGACGGCGAGGTCGCGGCGTCGACGTACCCGGTGCATTCCCGAGGTACGTCGCCAGGGCTCGACGCGCGGCGGGGCGGGCTGGGCGGCGACGATCGCCGCGAACTCCTCCTCGGCCCACCCCCGCTTGCCGCTCTCGTCGAGCTGGGCGGCCAGGAAGTCGCGCAGCTCCACGAGGACCTCGACGTCGAGCGCCGCGTAGCGGATCCAGGGTTCGGGCAGTGGGCGGGTCGACCAGTCGGCGGCCGAGTGGCCCTTCTCGAGGGTGAGACCGAGCACCTCCTCGACGATGGACCCGAGCCCGACCTTCGCGTAGCCCAGCAGCCGCCCGGCCAGCTCGGTGTCGAAGACGCGGGTCGCGTGCAGGCCGACCTCGGCCAGGCACGGCAGGTCCTGCGAGGCGGCGTGCAGCACCCACTCGTCGTCGGCGATGACGGCGCCGAGCGTGCTGAGGTCCGGCAGGTAGACGGGGTCGAAGAGCATCGTTCCGACGTCTTCCCGGCGCAGCTGCACGAGGTAGGCCCGCTGGCCGTAGCGGTAGCCGGAGGCCCGCTCCGCGTCGATGGCGATAGGCAGTCGCACGCCCCCGTCGCCGTCGGCGCGCAGGGCGGCCACCGCGGCGGCCAGCTCGTCGGCTGTCGTCAAAGGAGTGGGTACGCCGTCGCGTGGCTGGGTCAGCGGAACGGGTGCGGGTGCGTCGTCGGGGCCAGCGCCGGACGGGTTCTCACCGTCGGCCAGCTCTGTCGTCGCGTTTTCCACGTGTGTCACCGTACGGCGTCGTGGCGCGCTCGCGCGCATGCGCCCGCGCGCGCCGCCGTACAGCAGATGGTTGGAAAGTTAGACCACGACGCCGGCGCGCATCGCGACCACGACCATCTCGGCCCGGTCGCCGGTGCCCAGCTTTCGGGCGATGCGCGCCAGGTGGCTCTTCACGGTCAGCGCGGACAGGCCCAGCGCCTCGCCGATGTCCTTGTTCGAGCGCCCGTCCGACACGAGCTGCAGCACCTCGACCTCGCGGCCGGAGAGGCCCTCGGCGCCGCTCACGCGGACACCGCGGGCGCGTCCCTGGCCCTGGAGGTTGTTGCCGTGGGCGCCGCGGGCGGTCGTGGCAGAGGGGGTGACGAGGAACGCGCGCACGCCGGCGGCCAGCGCGGCGCGGACGGTGTAGGGGTCTTCGGCAGAGGACAGGACCAGGCCGCGTGTCCAGCCGAGCGCGCGAAGCTCGCCCATCAGCGCGATGCCCGAGCCGTCGGGCAGTGTTCCGTCGACGACGACCAGGTCACGAGCCACGCTGCCGCGGCCGCGTACGCGCGCCTCAGCCAGGCTGCCTGCCTCCACGACCTCGACCGCTCCGAGACCGCGCAGGGCCCGCGCGAGCGTTTCGCGCATGAACGGAGTCGCAACGACCACCATGGCGGTGAAGCGCCCAGCTCGTTGTGGCTGCTGCGCCAGACCATGGCGCTCGACCAGTGCGGTCACTGGGGCTCCTGAACGTGGTGGACGGCTGTCCTCACATCCATCGGCCGCAGCGGCCCGGTTCTGAAGCGCCTTAGCGGGTACCGGGACCGCGGCGCGGCAGCATGACCACGCCTGGCGCGACAGGCGGGAGCCCGGCGGTCGTGCAGAGCAGGTCGCACCAGGCCAGCAGGTGCCGCTCGTACCTGTCGTCGAGCGGGGTCCAGGACGCCCGGATCTCGATCTGCGCCGACGCGTTGTCCTCGGCGATGGCGCCGAAGCTTTCCGACGACACGCGGGTCACCGTGCCGCTCGCCGCGGCGAACGTCGCGTTGTGCCCGTCCAGGGCCTCGGTCAGCCAGGCCCAGCCGACGCCCGCCAGCAGCGGGTCGATCGCCATCTCGGGCTCGAGGTCGGCGCGCACGTAGGTGACGACCCGGAACGTCCCGGCCCACGCCTCGTGGCCGACCGGGTCGTGCAGCAGCACGAAACGCCCGGTCGCCAGCTCCTCGTCGTCACCGGGGATGGTGACGTCGGCCGTGAGCGCGACGGCGTGCGGGGCGAGGCGCTGCGGGGCCGGAGTCTCCTCGAGCACGACCTCCGGGCGCGGGGAGGCGGTGCGCAGCGCAGCGAGCGCCCGGCGAAACTCCTCCGGCGCATCCGCAGCCTCACGGCGGGCGACCATGTTCGAGAGGGTACGTCGATGACGGTGCGGCGGGAGGGAGGTGCGCCACGGCGCGCCGACTGCCCCTAGCCTCACCCTGTGTCCGCCGTGCTCGCCCTGCTGTCCAGCCTGCTCTGGGGCAGCGCCGACTTCTTCGGCGGCATCATGTCGCGCCGCCTGCCGGCCGTGCTCGTGGTCGCCGCCTCCCAGTTCGCCGGTCTCGTAGGGATCGCGGTCGTGGCTGTCGCGGCCGGCGCGCTCGACTCCCCGACGGGGTATGTGCGCGTGGGCGATCGCGGCAGGGCTCACCGGAGTCATCGGACTCGTCGCGTTCTACGCCGCGCTGGCCTCGGGGACGATGGGGGTCGTCTCCCCGATCGCGGCGCTGGGCGTCGTCGTACCCGTCGTCGTCGGTATCGCCCAGGGCGAGCGGCCTGGCACGGCGCAGGTGGTCGGCATCGTCGTCGCCATCGCGGGCGTCGTGCTCGCCAGCGGACCTGAGCTGTCCGGGCGCGCCGGTGCGCGACCACTTGTGCTGGCGGTCGTGGCGGCTCTCGGCTTCGGTGGCGCGCTGCTGTCCATCGCCAAGGGCAGCCGTGACAGCACGATCATGACGCTGTTCACCATGCGCGTCACGTCGGTCTCGGTGCTCGGTGTCGCGCTGGTGGTGCTCGCCGTCCGTGCCCGACGCGCCGGTGCAGCGCGCGGGCCGCGGCTCGACGTACGCGACGTCGCCTTCCTGGCCCTGATCGGCCTGGGTGACGCGGCGGCGAACCTGACCTTCGGGTGGGCGAGTACGCGCGGGCTGGTCAGCGTCGTGGCGGTGCTCGGCTCGCTCTATCCCGTCGTGACCGTGCTGCTGGCCTGGGTCCTGCTGCACGAGCGGCTCGGCCGCCTGCAGACGCTCGGTGTGGCGGGCGCCCTGGCCGGTGTCGTCCTGATCGGCGCCGGCTGACCCCGTCGACCCTTCAAAGTCGATCATGCACAAACGGACAAGCCCCACCATCGCCGCAGGTCGCCGCCCTGCAATTCGAAGTCGATCATGCAGTTCCGACATGGCTTGAATCGCTGCAGGTGAGCAGCCAGGAAACTCAATGTGTCGGTTACTGCATGATCGATTTGGGGTTTTGAGGCGCTGACCTGCGGCGATATGACGGTGTGTCGGTTACTGCATGATCGACTTTGAAGATGGGGGGTGTGGGGCCGGTTCGTACCCGCTCGGCTGCGTCGTGCGACGATCTGGCGTGACCTCCCCTGCCCTACAGCCTGACGCGACCGGCCCTGCCCTACAGCCTGACGCGACCGGCCCCGCCCCGCAGCCTGACGCGACCGGCCCTGCCCCGCAGCGTGGCGTGACCGCGTCCGTCGCCAATGCATCCGCCGCGCATCCGGGGCTGGTGGACTCGGCGTTCCTGAAGGCGTGCCGCCGAGAGCCGGTGCCGCACACGCCGGTGTGGTTCATGCGGCAGGCGGGGCGGTCGCTGCCGGAATATCGCAAGCTGCGGGCGGGCACCGCGATGCTGGACGCCTGCCGGAGCCCGGAGCTGGTCACCGAGATCACGCTGCAGCCGGTGCGCCGCTACGGCGTCGACGCGGCGATCCTGTTCAGCGACATCGTCGTGCCGCTGAAGGCCATCGGCGTCGACCTCGACATCAAGCCCGGCGTCGGACCCGTCATCGCCCGGCCGATCCGTACGGCTGCCGACCTCGACCAGCTGCGACCGCTGGAGCCCACGGACGTCGGGTTCATCGTCGAGGCGATCGGGCAGCTCACCGCCGAGCTGGGCGCCACGCCGCTCATCGGGTTCGCCGGGGCGCCGTTCACCCTCGCGTCCTACCTCGTGGAGGGCGGCCCGTCGCGCAACCACGAGAACACGAAGGCGATGATGTACGGAGCGCCCGAGGTCTGGGCCGAGTTGATGCGCCGACTCGCAGACATCCAGGCGAGCTGGCTGCAGATCCAGGTCGCGGCCGGCGCCAGCGCGGTGCAGCTGTTCGACTCATGGGTGGGGGCGCTGCCGGCTGCCGACTACGCCAAGCACGTCATGCCCCACTCGGCGACCGTCCTGGCGGCCCTGGAGCACACCGGCGTGCCGCGCATCCACTTCGGCGTCGGCACGGGTGAGCTCCTCGCGCTGATGGGCCAGGCCGGCGCCGATGTCGTCGGCGTCGACTTCCGCGTGCCGCTCGACGAGGCAGCGCGGCGGGTCGGCCCGGACCGTGCGCTGCAGGGAAACCTGGACCCTGCGCTGCTGTTCGCTCCCTGGGATGCCGTGGCCGCGCGTACACGCACGATCCTGGAGGCCGGCCGGGCTGCTCCCGGACACGTCTTCAACCTCGGCCACGGCGTGATCCCCGAGACCGACCCCGACGTGCTGGCCCGGGTCGTCGACCTCGTGCACGAGACCTCAGCCGTCTGACGCCGGCGCCGGTGCCGGCGCGGGGCGACGGCGCGAACGCAGGACGAGCAACACGGGTACGCCGATGAGGGCGAGCGTGATCAGGAACGGCAGCACCGCTCCGGCAGCGGTCAGGGCGACCACGACGACCACCAGCAGGGCGGACAGGCCGCCGCGCAGCCCACTCAGGAAGCCGAGGTTGTCCTCCTCGACCGGTGGCGCGACGTGCACGTCCGGCGCGACGAGGGAGACGTTGATCGTCGCCAGGTCGACCAGGTCGTCGAGCGACTTCTGCTGCGCCTCGAGCGCCTCGAGATCGGCCTCTCGCCTGGACAGCTCGCCCTCGACCTGCACGACGGCGCCGACGGTCGTGGCCTTGTCGAGCAGGGCCTGCAGGCGCGCCACGCTGGCCCGCTGCGAACGCAGCCGGCTGGCCACGTCGATCGCCTTGGACGTGACGTCCTCGGCCGTCTGAGAGCGAGACAACTGCTTCCCGAGCCCGCCGAGCTGGTTGAGCACCGAACGGAACTGTGTCGGCGGCACCTTGAGGATCAGCGTCGCCTCTGAGGCTCCCTTGCGGCCGGGTTGCGTCGACGTCTGCTCGCCGAACACCAGTCCGTCGATTCCGGTGGCGAATCCCTCGGCCCTGGTGACGGCCGCCTCGACGTTCCTGACGCGCACCGTGATGTCGCCGCGATAGACCACGGAACGGGTGATCGGCACGACCCTGGCGCTGTTCTGGGTGCCGGAGCCGGTGCCGCCGCCGTCCTGCGCAGACGGCACGCTGCCGCCCGAGGCCGGCTTGTCCTGCGCGCTGTCGGCGGAGCTCTCGCGCCCAGCAAGGCTCTTGGCTCCCGACCCGCCGCTGCTGCTGCTCGGCTCGTTCCCGGCGCCGCACCCGGCGAGCAGAGTCGCTCCGGCGAGCAGGGACGCGGTGGACAGTGCGATCACCGTGCTTGATCGTCGTGCGCGCATCGAGGCTCCAGCGTGCTCGGTCGCGCGTCCCGACCGGACGCTCGTGTGGCTGAGACGCCACCTGGTGTGCTGCGGTTCCCGACCCCTAGGTCGCGGAGTGGTCACGATCTGCCATGGTGAGGCGAATGAGCGAGCTTGCGTGCTCATCATCGGCACAGCGCGTTCTGCGAGTGCGTCCGACGAGCGCCAGCGAGGAGTGCACCATTGAGCGACGGGGTGAAAAGCCGCCCGGGTGCCACCCCGCGGCACGTCGTCGTCGTGGGGGGTGGCATCTCCGGACTGGCCGCGGCCTGGTTCCTGCACCGCGACGGCCCGCCCGGCCTCACGATCACCGTGCTGGAGGGCAGTCCGCAGATCGGCGGCAAGCTGCGCGTCAGCGACGTGGGTGGCGTCCCGGTCGACGAGGGCGCCGAGTCGCTGCTGCTGCGCCGGCCCGAGGCGATCGACCTCGCCACGGCCGTCGGGCTGGGCGACGACCTGGAGGACGCGGCGACCACCAAGGCGGCGATCTGGTCCCGCGGCGAGATGCGGCCGATTCCCGCAGGCACGGTCATGGGCATCCCGGTCGACCTGCGCGCACTCGCGCGCACCGGGCTGCTCAGCGCGCGGGAGCTCGCCCGCGTGCCGGCCGACTCCTGGCTGCCCGGCGCCCGGTTGGCCGGCGACGTCGCAGTCGGAAAGTATGTCGCGCGCCGGATGGGCCGTGCAGTTGTCGAACGGCTCGTCGAGCCCCTTCTCGGCGGTGTCTATGCCGGCCGGGCCGACCAGCTCTCGCTCGACGCCACGCTGCCCTCGCTCGCGGCGCCGGCTCGCCGGCACCGCTCTCTGCTCGCGGCGGCCCGCGAGGCGCGCAGCAACGCGAGTGGCACCGGCGGGGCGGTGTTCGCAGCGCCGCGCGGAGGAGTGGGTCGGTTGCCGGCTGCGGTCGCGCGGGCGTCCGCGGCGACCGTCCGCACGAATGCCACGGTCCGCGAGCTCACACAGACGCCGTCTGGCTGGGCGGTGACGGTCGGATCGACCCGGGACCCGGAGCGGATCGAGGCCGACGCGGTGATCCTTGCGGTGCCGCCGGCGGCGGCGGCCCGGCTGTTGCGCGACCCCGTCCCTGCGGCCGGCGCGGAACTGTCGGTGGTGCGCTCGGCGTCGATGGCCGTCGTCACGCTCGCCTTCCCGGACACGGCGTTCCGGGTGCCACCGCAGGGCTCCGGATTCCTGGTGCCGCCGGCGGACGGCAGGGTGGTCAAGGCAGCGACCTTCTCCTCGACAAAATGGCGGTGGTACGCCGACGCCGCGCCCGCCACCGTCGTCGTACGCCTCTCCGTGGGCCGGATCGACGAGGAGGCCGACCTGCAACGCGACGACGTCGATCTGGTCGAGGTGGCACTCGCCGACCTGTCCGACGCGATCGGCGTGACCGACCCTCCCGTCGACGCACGGGTCAGCCGCTGGGGGGGAGGAATGCCGCAATACGCCGTCGGGCACGTGGGCCGGGTGGAGCGCGTGCGGGCGGCCGTGGCGGCCCATCCGGGGCTCGCGGTGTGTGGCGCCGTGTACGACGGCATCGGCATCCCTGCATGCATTGCCTCCGCCGAAAGCGCATCGGCGCAGCTGCTGCGACAATGGGTTCCGTGACGCCCCCTGCATCAGCTGATCGGCCTGCTCCCAAGCCCAAGGCTCGCGACCTCAACCAGGTGATCCGCTACACGATGTGGTCGGTGTTCAAGGTGGTGCGACCGCTGCCGGACGACCGGGCCGCCGTGGCCGCGGAGGTGCAGGAGCTGTTCGACCAGCTCGGCGCCAAGGACGTCACGATCCGCGGGACCTACGACGTCGCGGGACTGCGGGCCGATGCCGACCTGATGATCTGGTGGCACGCGCCGTCGTCCGACGACCTGCAAGAGGCGTACGGCCGGTTCCGACGGACGACGGTCGGCGCGGCCTGCGAGCCGGTGTGGTCGTCGATGGCGCTGCACCGGCCGGCAGAGTTCAACAAGAGCCACGTGCCGGCGTTCCTGTCCGATGAGGCTCCCGGTGACTATGTGTGCGTCTACCCGTTCGTGCGGTCCTACGACTGGTATCTGCTGCCCGACGAGGAGCGCCGCGCGATGCTCGCCGAGCACGGCCAGCTGGCCAGGTCGTTCCCCGACGTGCGCGCCAACACGGTCGCGTCGTTCGCACTGGGTGACTACGAGTGGATGCTCGCGTTCGAGGCGGACGAGCTGCACCGCATCGTCGACCTGATGCGTGAGCTGCGTGCATCCCGTGCGCGGATGCATGTCCGCGAGGAGGTTCCCTTCTACACGGGACGCCGCAAGCCGGTCGCCGAGCTGGTGGCGGCCCTGCCGTGACCGCAACACCTCGCTCAGGCGAGGGGCACGACGTTGCCCCGGACGGTTCCGGCCGTCCGGACTGTATGGATCTGCACGATGGCGGACGTCGACCGAGGCTGCGCCGCCCGACACAGCCGCGCCGCACGGAGCTGCTCAACAAACGAGACCGGCTGATCGCGCTCTGCCTCGGCTCGGCCCTGCTCTACGTGATGGTCGACATCTTCGTCCAGGGCCCGCTGACCCAGCTGGACCTGGCGTTCTACCACTGGCACCCGCACGAGTCGGTCCCCGCGCTGCACCGCTGGGCGTGGCTCTACGACAAGTTCGGGCAGCGCTCGGTCCTGCTGCCGATCCTGCTGGTGGTCGCTGGGGTTCTCGCCCGCCAGCACCGCACGTGGCGGCCGCTCGTACTCGCCTTCACGTCGTTCCTGATCCTCAACGTGGTCGTCGGCGTCATGAAGATCGTGATCGGCCGCACCGAGGTGCACACCGGCGACCCGTCCGTGCTCAACGGCGGCATCATCTTCCCGTCCGGCCACTCGTCGAACATGGTCCTGACCGGCGGGGTGCTGGTCTACCTGCTGATCCGCTACTCCGAGCACCCGCCGGTGCGCCGTGTCGTCGCGCTCTGGTCGATGCTCACCGCACTGACCATCGCCACGTCGCTCTACCTGGGCACCCACTGGATCAGCGACCTGATCGGCGGGGTTCTGGTCGGCGGCCTGTTGCTTCAGGCCGTGATCGTGTTCGACCGCACGACCGCCCACGTCCGCGATGATCCGCCGGCGATCCTGGCGCCGGTGATCCGTCTAGGACTCTTCGAGGCGAACACTGATCGAGTTGATGCAGTACCGATCGCCGGTCGGGGTCTGGGGGGCGTCGTCGAAGAGGTGCCCGAGGTGGGACCCGCACCGCCGGCACCTGACCTCCGTTCGACGCATGCCGAATGACCGGTCCTCCAGCAGCTCGACGGCGTCGCCCTTGCTGGCCTCGTAGAACGACGGCCACCCGCAGTGGCTCTCGAACTTCGTGTCGCTCCTGAACAGCTCGGCCCCGCAGGCCCGGCAGCTGTAGACGCCCTCGGTCTTCGTGTCGGTGTACTCGCCGCGGAAGGCCGGCTCGGTGCCCGCCTCGCGCAGGACGTGGTACTCCTCGGGGCTGAGCAGCGCGCGCCACTCCTCGTCGGTCTTGGTGATCTCGTAGGTCATACCTCGAGATTATGTCGGGACCGCAAACTGATCGTGCCTCGTACGCCTTCCCGTCGCGCCCCAGCCTGTTGCTCCGGCCCGGGCGGTGCAGACCGGTAACGTGCCCGCATGGCGTCACCCTTCGTGGAGATCGAGGTAGGGGAGCGGACCGTCAAGGTCACCAATCCCGACAAGCTGTATTTTCCGGCCGCCGGGGTCCGGAAGATCGACTACGTGAACTACCACCTGGCAGTCGGCGACGGCATCCTGCGCGCCCTGCGCGACCGTCCCGTGACGATGGAGCGGTGGCCGGGCGGGGTCGTCGAGGGTGTGAAGCAGGCGACCCGGGCGGATCCGCGCGGCGACGCGTTCTACCAGAAGCGGGTGCCCAAGGGCGCGCCAACCTGGGTGGAGACGGCCCACATCGCCTTTCCCTCCGGCCGGACCGCCGACGAGGTCGCACCGACCGAGCTGGCGACCGTCGTGTGGATGGTGAACCTAGGCACGATCGTCTTCCACCCCTGGCCCGTGCGTCGTTTTGACGTCGACCACCCGGACGAGCTGCGCATCGACCTCGACCCGCAGCCAGGCACCGACTTCGCCGACGCGGTGCGGGTCGCCCACGAGGCGCACGGCGTGCTCGACGATCTCGGCTGGCGCGGCTTCCCCAAGACCTCCGGCAACCGCGGCGTGCACATCTACGTGCGCGTCCAGCCACGCTGGACCTTCACCGACGTGCGGCATGCCGCCATCGCGTTCGGTCGCGAGCTGGAGCGGCGGATGCCGATGGAGGTCACCACGAAGTGGTGGAAGGAGGAGCGCGGCCAGCGGATCTTCGTCGACTACAACCAGAACGCGCGCGACCGCACGATCGCATCGGCCTACTCCGCGCGGCCGCTGCCGCACGCCCCCGTCTCGGCTCCGTTGTCGTGGGAGGAGCTCGACGACGTGGCGCCGCCCGACTTCACGGTGCTCACGATGCCGGCGCGGTTTGCCGCCGTCGGCGACCTGCATCGCGAGATCGACGACGTGGCGCACGACCTCTCGCCGCTTCTCGAGTGGTACGAACGTGATGAACGAGACGCCGGGCTCGGTGACATGCCCTACCCGCCGGACTATCCGAAGATGCCCGGCGAGCCGATGCGGGTCCAGCCCTCCCGCGCCAAGAAGCCCGCACCGCCGGAGGACGTGGACGACTAGTCCAGGCCCCAGAAGGGGCCGCGCAATCCGACGGAGCGGAAGTAGTCGCCGGCCTCCGAGGGGTCGCGCCGGCGATATCCAGGGGTGAGGCGGCCCTCGTACCAGCGCTCGGCCAGCCGCCACAGCGTGGCGAGGTCCATCACATAGCCACGCTGGTTGCCGGTGCCGGCCAGCCACTCGTCGACACAGCCGGACGAGCAGAACAGCTGCTGGTGCCCGCAGGCTCTGACGACGTCATCCCACACCTGGGCCATCGGCACCAGGAAGTGCGCCACCTGGTCGCCGGCCGGTGGCCCCGAGCGACCCACGACCCACGCGAGCGCCGCTCCGCAACCGGGGCAGCGCGTCGACACCAGCACCTGCGGCTCTTCCGCGACGACCTGCGGGATCGCGAACGAGTCCCAGGCACAGCCACCCCACCAGAGGGTGCGGCTGCCCATCACGGCGAAGCCCAGGGGCACGGCGGAGAACGGGTGGGCCATGACGACTGCCCCGCGCGCGTCCAAGGCAACGTGACGCGCCCGTGCCAACCGCACCAGCGCCGCGCGTACGTCGTCATGGGTGATCGCACGTTGCGCGGCTATCTCGCCGTCAGTCGGCGCTGCGCCCTCGCGCGCGAACTTCGTGTAGACGGCGAGCCGCACGTCCTCGTCGGAGGTCTGCTCGGGGGTCGGCATGATCACATCTTGGCCGCATCGCACGGCTCACGCATCCGCCGGTGATCTGCCGGACGGCCCCCCGCTGACCGGCAAGCAATGAGGCGGACCCGCGCGGCCATTGGGGGAGCTGGCCACACGGGTCCACCGATGCTCCAGGCACGGCCGCGCGTCTGGACCGAATGGAAGAATCGGCACCGGGGGGGTTGCGCCGAGTCACCCATCTGACGTTCCGAGAAGTGCGCGCTGAGGGCGCACACAAACAAATGCCCCCGACAGCATGACCTATCGGTCCGCCAGGGTCTGGGGCACCCCAAAGTCAATCACTCGTGCTGCCAGTTGTCGAGAATTGGCGGGCAAAGCATTGTGTCTCGCTCGTCTTTTCGCGCCGCCGACATGTGCCGGGCGACTCTTGCAGGTTTCTTAACTGACGACCCGGTCGGTGCCGGAAATGGCGTGCAGCACCGGCAGCTTGACCTTGTCGCGCAGCCGCGACGCCCAGTCGCGACGCAGGGCGTCGGTGAGCAGATGGGGCGGAGTCACGACGATGATCTCGTCCGCGTCGTACTGTGCGACAGCCTCGAGCGCGGCGGGGATCGGGTTGGCCCCGGTGATCGAGCCCTTTGCCTCGACGCCGGCAGCGGTGAACAGGGCCACAGACTCGTTGACGGCGTGCATCGCGTCGCGTTCGGCCTGCTCCGGCGTGTGGGTGTCGTCGTCCAGGGCGTCGCGCAGGTTGCCGAGGGCGACCTCGTCGAGCGACTCGATCAGCCGGTTGTGCTCGGCGTGGGCGGGCACCAGGACGTGCACCGAGATCTCGTCGTCATGCAGCGAGGCGATGCGCGTGACGTCGTGCTGGTGCAGCGCTTCCTCGGCCAGCAGCAGGATCGTGTACACGCAGGTCCCTTCAGGAGGTCAGGATGTCGGCCAAGTCGAAGCGTACGGGGCGCTCGAGCTGGGCGAAGGTGCAGGACTGCGGCTCGCGGTCGGGACGCCAGCGTCGCCACTGAGCCGTGTGCCGGAACCGAGTGCCCTCCATGTGGTCGTACGCGACCTCGACGACGAGCTCAGGTCGGAGTGGCACCCAGGAGAGGTCCTTCTTGGCGTTCCACCGGCTGACCGCACCTGGCAGCCGGCCCGCGGCCTGCGCGTCTGCCTCCGCCCACGCTGCCCAGGGATGGCCCTCGATGCTCTCGACGGCGTAGGGCGCGAGCTCCTCGACCAGCTCGGCCCGCCTCTTCATCGGGAACGAGGCCGACACTCCCACGTGCTGGAGAGCACCCGTGTCGTCGTACATGCCGAGCAGGAGTGACCCGACGACGCCTCCCGACTTGTGCCAGCGGTAGCCGGCGACGACGCAGTCTGCCGTCCGCTCGTGCTTGATCTTGAGCATCGCTCGTACGTCGGACTGGTAGGTGCCGTTGCGCGGCTTGGCGATGACCCCGTCGAGGCCCGCGCCCTCGAAGACCTCGAACCACTCCTGCGCCAGCGCGACGTTGTCGGTCGCCGGCGTGACATAGACGGGCGGCTCGACGTCGGCGAGCAGCGTCGTCAGCAGTTCCCGTCGCTCCGAGAACGGCCGAGCCAGCAGAGACTCGTCGTCGGTGGCCAGCAGGTCGAACGCGACGAACGACGCCGGGGTCTCCTCGGCGAGCATGTTCACGCGTGACGCGGCCGGGTGGATGCGCTGCAGCAGTGCCTCGAAGTCGAGGTTGTTGTCCGTCGCGATCACGACCTCGCCGTCGACGACACAGCGCTCGGGCAGGTTCGCCTTCAGCGCCGCGACCACCTCGGGAAAATAGCGGGTGAGTGGCTTCTCGCCCCGGCTGGAGATCTCGACCTCGTCACCGTCGCGGAAGGCGATGGCGCGGAACCCGTCGAACTTGGGTTCGTAGAGGTAGTCACCCTCCGGGATGGCCTTGACGGACTTGGCGAGCATGGGGCCCAGGGGTGGGTGCAGCGGCAGGTGCATGCGAGCCATCTTGCCGTGCGACGGTGGTGGAGGGAGCGAGGCGGGCAGGCGGGGTCCGCTTGACGCCTGAGTCCGGTGCCGGAACGTGCGCCTGGGCCGGGCGGCGCGGACTGCGGGGCCGACTCTCGGGTACGGCGCGATGCTGGGTGGTCTGAGGAGTTTGCTACGAATGTATGGATTGTGGGGGACAGCTGCCGATTCGCAAGGCAGACTGGCTGTCGATGCCAGCCACCGGCGTTTGGGGCCTCGGCCATCGGGCTCGAACTGCCAGCCCTTACATGCTGGCCGGACTGCTGACGGCCACCGGCGCGCTGCACTTCATCTCGCCACGGCCCTTCGCGGCCATCGTGCCCGCGCGGTTGCCGGCGCCGACAACGATCGTCTACGCCAGCGGTCTGGCCGAGCTGCTCTGCGCTGCCGGTCTCGTGGCCCCGCGGACGCGGCGGCAGGCGGGCTGGGCGACGGCAGCGTTGTTCGTCGTCGTGTTCCCCGCGAACGTGCAGATGGCACTGCGCTCCGGCGCCCGGTCGGACGCATATCAAATCGGCGCGTGGGCGCGGCTGCCGCTGCAGATCCCGCTGGTCGCCTGGGCGCTGTCCGTCACTCGCCGCGGAAACTGACGTCCCGGCTTCCTTGATCGCGTCGGCTTTGCCGAACTGGCGGGCTGCTGATCGGTTGAGTCAGTCCACAGCCCGCCACTTCGGGCGGATCCTGTCGGCGGTCAGAGCCCGAGCGCGCAAGATCGTGACTACCGGTGAAGAAAGTTGTGTCGACTCGACTTTTTCACCGGAACTGCTGATCTTGGTGCGGGGTCGCCGCAAGCATGCGCGATCTGCTGTGGTCCTGACCCCGGCGATTCGCGCATGCCCGTCGCGGAAGTGTCGGGGGGCGCGAAGGTGTCGCGGAGGTCGCGGAGGTCGCGGAGGTCGCGGAGGTCGCGGAGGTCGCGGAGGTCGCGGAGGTCGCGGAGGTCGCGGAGGTCGCGGCGGTCGCGGAGGTCGCGGCGGTCGCGGCGGTCGTGGGCGGCGGTCGCGGGCGGCGGGGACGCGGTCCTCGTACCGGCCCGAGATTGCGATTTTCGTGCTCAGGCTCCGAGTCGACTCACAATCTGAGCACGGTTTTAGCGATCTTGGTCCGTGGGGCGGGCTGGTGATGCGGTGGTGTGGGCTGCCAGTGGAGTGCCTGCCTCGTGGGTGACGGCGAACGAGCAGGGGTCGGCGACTTTCTCGATGAGCCGGCGCGCCTCGTCGGGGTCGCCGGGCACCTGCACATCGACGCGACCGTTGCCGCCCCCGGCGCCGAGCGAGCTCCAGGTCAGGCCCGCAAGACCAGCGATCCTGCGGGCGATCAGCTTGAGCTCGGCCTGCGGGTAGCGAACGGTCTCGACAGTGACCAGCACGCCGTCACCGACGATCGCCTGCAGCTCGGCCCTGACACGTTCCGCGTCACGGGTGACCTGCACGACGATCGCCCCGTGCTCGTGATCGAGCCGGAGCTCGCCTGCCTGGTCGGGCGGCAGACCGTCGAGATACTCCGCCGCGATGGTGGCGGCCGCGCTGAGCCGCCACTGAACCATCCAGATCGCCTTCTCCTCCTCGGCCGTCAGCACGAACCCCCACGTCTCCGGCCATTCCCCGACGCCGCTGTCACGGCGGGTATGCAGCTCTCGTACGTACGCCTCGTCGTGGCGCAGGGCCAGGCGGCGGCGGTGCAGGATCTCGCCGGCGATCCCGGGTGGGTAGGGGAGTGGATCGGCCCAGGACGGCGCATTGGCGGGGCAGGTGATGAGCATGCTGGCCCGGTCGGTCTCCGGCACCTCGTGGATGTGCGCCATGCCCGGTCGCCTCCCCTTGGCCGAGCCCCTCAGCCGTCTCTAAGCATGCACGTAGCGCGCGAACAATGTGCCGTCATCTTCGAGCAGGTGCGCGAGCCCGAACGACAGGTCGAGCCCCGCGCCCGCGATGATCCGGGACGAGCCCCCGCCCACGACTCGCGGCGCGACGGTGAGGCAGAGCTCATCGAGGCGTTCGGCCGCCGCGAGGTCGGCCAGCAGACGTGGCCCGCCCTCGCAGAGCACCCGCACGAGGCCTCGCGCGGCGAGCGCATCCAGAGCAGCGCCGATGTCAACCGCGTCGTCGCCGGCCACGACCACCTCGGCCACGACGGCACAGCCGATCGCGCAGCACCGGGTCGGAGCCCTTGTGGGTCACGACGATCGTGCGCTGCACGCCACCGTGGAACAGTGCCGAGTCGAGGTCGAGGTCGAGGCGCGCAGAGACCAGCACGAGTACGGGCGCCGACGGCTGGCCGCAGGCGGCACGCACCTCCGCGAAGTCCGGCTTGGCCCGCAGCGCCCGGTAGCCCTCGATGCGCGCGGTCCCCGCTCCGACGAGCACTGCATCGGCAAGACCGCGCAGGACGCCGAACACCGCTTTGTCGCCCGGTCCGCCGAGCGCGCCGGAGCGACCGTCGACGGCCGCTGCCCCGTCGAGAGAAGTGACCATGTTGGCGCGCACCCACGGAAGCCTGGCCGGATCGGTGGGATAGGCGTAGGCCGCCTGCAGATCGATCTCGCCGACGGGTGTGGGCAGCAGCTGGCGCATCAGTGGATGTACGGCGGCAGGCGCGGTGGCCGCCCTATTCTGCGCCGCCCGAGTGCCTGCGACGCGATCAGCACGCCCAGTGCGGCGACGGCGACCTGGCAGCACACGACCAGCAGCCAGGTGTCGATGTTGGCCGCCCGCGCGATCGCGAGACCGCCGACCGCGCCGAGGATGCCGAGCAGAAGGGTGAGCAGGCAGCCGATCGGCTGGCGTCCTGGCACGACAAGACGGCCGAGGGCGCCGATGACGAGCCCGACGAAGATCGCTCCCAGGATGGTGTCTGGATCCATGCCTTCAGCCTGCCACGCGGATGATCGCGACGGATTCCGCTTGCAGAGTTACCGAATCACCCGCCCACTCGACCGTGCCTTCCGCCGAGGTGAGCACGACATCCACGACTGGCGTGCCGATGCGACACGGCGCGCGGCTCGGCGGCCAGGTTCGCGACGACGAGCAACCCGCGTCGCCGTACGACGAAGCCAGCGTTCGTCGGGATCTGCCACGACGGACACCTCCTCGAGGCGCGGGTCGCGCAACGCCGGCTCGCTGCGCCGCAGCGCGATCAGCGACCGGTGCCACGCGAGCATCTCTGCATGGAGCGCGCTGTCGAGCTCGGACCAGTCGAGGCGCGATCGCTCGAACGTCGCTGGGTCCTGCGGGTCAGGCACGTCGCTCTCACGCCACCCGTGCGCGGCGAACTCGCGCCGCCGGCCGACGCGCACCGACTCCGCGAGGTCGGGTTCCTGATGGTCGGTGAAGAACTGCCACGGAGTCGACGCCGCCCATTCCTCACCCATGAAAAGCATTGGCGTGAAAGGCGATGTCAGCACCAGCGCAGCACCGACCTTGGCGAGCCCGTGGCTGACGGTGGCCGTGATGCGATCGCCCGTGGCGCGGTTGCCGACCTGGTCGTGGTCTTGCAGATAGCCGAGGAACCGATATCCCAAGGAGCGAGCGGTGTCGACGGGTTCTCCGTGCAGGGCCTCACGAAATGACGACCAGGTGCCGGCGTGGAAGAACGCGCCGGTCAGCGTCGCGCGCGTCGCCTCGAAAGGGTCGGCGGCGAAGTCGGCGTAGTAGCCCTGACTCTCACCGGTCAGCAACGTGTGCAGCGCATGGTGGAAGTCGTCGCTCCACTGCGCCGTCATGCCAAGACCGCCACACTCGCGGGGCAGGACCAGCGACGGCTGGTTGAGGTCCGACTCCGCCACCAGGGAGAGCGGTCGGTGGACCTGAGTCGCGAGAACCTCAACCGACCGCGACAGCTCGGCCAGCAGGTGCACGTCGCTGTCGTCGACGAGTGCGTGAACCGCATCGATGCGCAACGCGTCGACATGGAAGTCGCGCAGCCACATCAAGGCGTTGTCGATGATCCAGCGGCGCACCTCGTGGGCACCCTCGTCATCGAGGTTGACGGCGGCGCCCCAGGGCGTGTGGTGGCGTTCGGTGAAGTACGGGCCGAAGCGAGGCAGGTAGTTCCCGCTGGGACCGAGGTGGTTGTAGACGACGTCGAGCGCCACCCCGAGTCCGCGCGCGTGACAGGCGTCGACCAGTCGCTTGAGCGCATCGGGGCCGCCGTAGGGCTCGTGCACCGCGGAGAGGGCGACGCCGTCGTACCCCCAGCCGTGAACGCCGGGGAACGAGGCCACGGGCATCAGCTCGACGATGTCGATGCCGAGGTCGACGAGGTGGTCGAGCCGGTGGATGACGGCGTCGAGCGTCCCCTCCGGCGTGAACGTGCCGACGTGCAGCTCGTAGAACACCGAGCCGGGCAGCGCGACGCCCCGCCAGCCGCCGTCCGTCCAGTCGTGGCGGGCGTGGTCGTAGACGCGGCTGGGCCCGTGCACCCCGTGCGGCTGCCAGCGCGACCGCGGGTCGGGCAGCGCGGTGGCGGCGTCGTCGAGCACGAACGCGTAGTCGTCGCCATGACCAAGAGTGGGTACGTCGACCCGCCACCAGCCGCCGTCGTCGGGAGCCATCGCCCGCCGGCCGTCAGCTGTCTCGACAGCCACCGACCCCGCCAGGGGCGCCCACACCGAGAGCTCTGTCACGGTCGGCGAACCTACCCTTGCAAGATCGGCGGACCGCCACCGAGTCTGCGACTATCTCCGGATGGCTAAGACATCTGCAAAGGACACAAAGAAGGCCCGGCCGCGAGTGGAACGGGTGAGCGACCTGTTGCGACTCCCGATCGGGCCGGTCGACCTCGACTCGATCGACACCGGAGCCACGCCGGGATGCGACGGCTCGAAGTCGACCGGGCGGAAGGCGCTGGCACTGCTCGGCCCGCGCCTTGCGGACCTGCAGGAGCGGCTCTTCGCAGAGGGCAAGTCCGGAGGCTCGCGCAGTGTCCTGCTGGTGCTCCAGGGCATGGACACGTCGGGCAAGGGCGGCACCCTGCGCCACGTCGTGGGTCAGGTCGACCCCCAGGGTGTGACGATCCATTCCTTCAAGGCGCCGACTCGCGAAGAGTTGTCGCACGACTTCCTGTGGCGCATCAAGCGCGCCTTGCCATCTCCGGGACTCATTGGCGTCTTCGACCGGTCGCACTACGAGGACGTCGTTGTCGTGCGGGTGAATGGTCTGGTCGAGCGCCGCACCTGGCAGCGTCGTTACGCGTCGATCAATCGGTTCGAGCAGTCACTGGTCACCGAAGGCACCACCGTCGTGAAGTGTTTCCTGCACATCTCCAAGAAGGAGTCACGAGACCGGCTGCTCCGTCGCCTCGACAAGACGGACAAGCTCTGGAAGTTCAACCCCGGCGACATCGACAGCCGGGCCGAGTGGGACCCGTTGAAAGAGGCTTACGCGGACGCGCTCGAACGCTGCAACACGGAGTTCGCGCCGTGGCACGTCATCCCCGCCGACCACAAGTGGTATCGGAACTGGGCCATCATGAACATCCTCGTCGAGCAGCTCGAGGCGTTGAAGGTCGAGTGGCCGGCCGCAGAGTTCGACGTCGTGGAGCAGCGCAACCGGCTGCTGGCATCCGAATAATGTGAAGCGGCTCATGGCCGGACGACGGCAGCGCAGCCGACGGGCGACGGGACCCCGACGCGATGCAGCCGGACCAGCGAGGCAACCTTCACAGCGGCGATCGCAATGGCAAAGAGCGCGCAGGCGAGAGGAGACCGGGTCGTCAGCATGAGGATGACGAGGGCGCCGCTGTTGAAGGCCTTCCCGATCGTCGACCAGTTCCACTGGTAGATGGTCCGGTCGACGAGGTTGAAGTAGTTCAGCGAGCGCAGCGGCCAGTTCAGGAAGGTCAGCGACAGGTGAGCATCGAGCACCATGAACTGGAACAGGAACACGGCGATCGGCACCAGCATCGAGTGGTGCAGGTGCCCGTAGGACACGTAGTAGAGCGCGATGCAGAGCCGGTCGCTCACGATGTCGAGGACCGCACCTGCACGCGTCTCCTCGTTGCGGCTCCGGGCGACGATGCCGTCGGCCACGTCGCCCAGCCAGTGCACGCCGAGCCCGAGAAAGAGCAACCAGACCTGTCCGGTCGCGATGGACCAGGTGACCGCGACGAGGCAGCCGACCGTGCGGGTGAGCGTGACGGCATTCGCCAGCGTGACCACGTTCTCGGCGGCGGTGCGAACGCATCCGTGGTGCTCGCAGGCCAGAACGGCAGCCTCGGCCCCCGCCCCCCATGCCTCGGGTCGAGCGTCGATCGCCAGTCCAGCCGAGCCAGGATTCGCCGTCGTCGTCATCGTTTCTCCTCTAGTTGCTTGCCCCACGAAGAGACTGCGGCCGGTGCCGGGATCCCGGATAGCCGACTGACGCCCGCCAGTCACAGGGCTGGTCGGGTCGCCACCAGGAGGTTTTCCTCCTTGTCCTGCCACCGGCAGGCGCGGAGTATCAGGACGTGAGCACCTCGAACGCGGTCGCGGTACGGGCCACGGCCGTCGCGGCGTGCCTGCTCACCGCGGTCACCCTGGTGCTCTCCGGCCAGACCGGCGACCCCTTGCCCGTCAAGACCATCAACCTCTCGGTCCTCTCCGCGGGCGCTGCCGGCATGGCGCTGCTGCTGCACGCACGGACACCGGAGAACAACGTGTGGCGGGTGCTGCTCGTCATCGCGGTCGCCGGGCCGCTGGCCGTGGCCGCGTACGCGATCGCGGACTCTCAGTCGGCCCCTTCAGATCTGCTGGTGGGCGCGCTGTGGCTGGTGGACCCGCTGCTGGTCGTGCCCTGGGTCCTGTTCATCGGACTGTTCCCCGACGGCCATCGACCGGTCCGCCGTTGGCAGGAGCTGGTCTGGGGCGGCGCAGTGGTCGCGGTCATCGTCTCGCTCATCGCGTGGCTGACGATGCCGACCGGCGGTCTTTACCCCATGCCGGGACACATGCCCGGTGAGTCTGCTGTTCCTGACGACGGCAGCCTGCACGGAGTCGCCGCCCAGGCCGCGACCGCGCTCACCGGCCTGCTGCCACTGGTGGCGGTCTGGTGCCTGCTGCTCCGCTATCGGCGCGCAGGTCCTGTGATGCAGCAACAGATCAGGGTGGGCGCCGTCGGTCTGGTCACCTGTGTGGTGATCGAGATCGGCCTGAGTACGTTGCCGTTCGTCCACGACCGGCCGGTCCAGTTCGCCGCCGCCGTCGTGGCTGTGGGCGTGGGCGCACTCGGCGTTGCTGCCGCATTGCTTCGCTGGCGGCTGTGGATCGTCGACCAGGCTCTGCCGCGTGCGGTGGTCCTGAGCATGTGCTCCGCTGCTTTCACCGCGGTGCTGGTCGCCGGTGCCCTGATCGCCAACCGTCAGGTCAAGACGTCACAGGTACGGGTCGCCGTCTTCGCCGCGGTCATCGTGACGATCCTCCTGCAGGGCTACAGCCGGCGGCTCGAGCCGTGGGTGCGCCGCCTGGTCTACGGCGAGCGGCCGGGCGGCTTCGCCGTGCTGATCGGGCTGGCCGACGACCTGGCGACGCTCGACAGCTCGAGCGCAGCGAGCCGCATCGCCGACTCGGCTCGCCGCGCGCTCGCGGTGCCCTGGGCAGCGTTCTGGGCACCGACGGCGCGCCCGTCGGTGTTCCGTCTCGTGGCGACCTCCGGAGAGCTCGCGGCACCTGCCGTGATCGACCTGTCCGAACAGGCACCCGGTCCGGACGGCCCCATGACCCGGCTGCTCCGGGACGACGAGTCACGGTCACCGTTCCCCGACGAGACCGCGGCGTTGAGCCTGCTCTCCACCGGCAGTCGTTGCTGGGGTCTGCTTGCTGTTGGGCAGCGCCGCGGTGAGCCGTTGACCGACGGAGACATCGAGCTGCTGACGGTCATCACGCGGGAGGCCGAGCTGGCCCATGCGAACCGGCAGCTCCTGGACGAGGTCGCGGTCAGTCTCGAGCAGCTGCAGACCCGCGCACGGCAGCTGCAGGAGTCGCGGCAGCGGCTGGTCTCGGCTCAGGACGAGGAGCGACGCCGCATCGAGCGGGATCTCCACGACGGGGCGCAGCACGAGCTGATCATGCTCGCCGGACAGCTCCGCGGCATGGCCAGGAGCCAGACCTCCGCCCCGGGCCAGCTGGAGGACCTCGCCGCGCTCGCGGAGCGCGCCGTGTTCAGCCTGCAGGACCTGGCCCGTGGGATCTACCCGAGTGTCCTCACCGACCGCGGTGTCGCCGCCGCGATCAGGTCGTACGTCGGACGGTTGCCGCTCGCCGTGACCCTCGAGGTGGCAGGGCCGACGGCTCGCCGGCGGTGGTCGGACGACCTCGAGGTGGCGCTCTACTTCGTGGCCGTCGAGTCGCTCGGCAACTGCCTCAAGCACGCAGCGGCCACTGCGACGACGGTCACGCTGGCCGAGCTGGAGCGCGACGTCGTGCTGGAGGTCCACGACAACGGCAGTGGGTTCGACCTGCACACTGCAGCGCGCGGCAGCGGTCTGCAGCACATGACCGACCGGATGTCCGCTCTTGGCGGCACCCTTGTCATCAACAGCCGACGAGGCGAGGGCACGTGGGTGACCGCCCGCGTGCCGGCCTGTGTCCCCGAGCCGCACGTGGCGATCGGAATCTAGCGTTCCGTTCCAGACTCACGAAGATAGAGCAGCACGGCGCGCACGCGGCGGTTGACGTCTTCGCGCTCGGTCAGCCCGAGCTTCATGAACACCGTGGCGATGCGCTTCTCGACGGTCCCCGTCGCCAGCCTGGTGGCCAGGCCGATGCCCGCGTTGCTGTATCCCTCGGCCATCAGGCGGAGCACGTCGAGCTCGCCCTCGGACAGCGTGGTCAAGGGTGAGCCGGGCTTCTCCGCCCGGTGCGCGAGCAGCTGCTGCACGATCGCGGGGTCGAGCACCGAGCCGCCGCTCGCCACCTCGTGGATCGCGCGGACCAGCTGCTCGGCGTCGCCCATGCGCAGCTTGTGGAGGTAGGCGTAGCCCGCGACACCGTCGGCGAACAAGGCCCACACGTACTCCTCGTCGTCGTGCTGGGACAGGACCACGACGCCGCACCCCGGCAGCATCTCCCGGATGTCGTGTGCGAGGTCGATGCCCTCGGTCGTGTTGGTCGGGGGCATCCGGATGTCGGTGACCAGCACGTCCGGACGCGTGCGCTGGGCGAGCTGCATGGCCTCGGCCGGGTTGGCCGCGCAGCCCACGACGACGATGTTGTCCTGCTCCTCGAGCAGTCGCCGGAGACCCTCGCGGGTCACAAAATGGTCTTCCGCGACGAGCACCTTCACCGGTTCGCTCATCCGGTCATCATGCCGGGCTGCTCGTCCGCGAGGGTACGCAACGGTCGACGGCTGTCCATGGCTCGATGGTCCTGCAACATCGCGTGGCGCGGAAGGTGGCAATCACCCACGTTCGCGATGGCTTCCCGGGCGAGACCGCGGGGTCAATCCGCTTGTCGATCAAGGTGATCGTGCACCAGCATCGCCAGCGTGCCGGTTCCCGCGCTGTCCCTGCCCGGAGTCCGAAGCCGCCTGCCGTCGCCCACCCTCGTGCTGGTCGCCGCCCTGACCGCCTCGATGGGCGCCTACCTGCTGGCGACCCCTCAGGTGCCCGACCTCGCCGCGCAGGTCGCCCGGGCTGACCTCGTGCGCCGGGCCGGTGACTCGGTCTGGTGGTCCGGGTGGTTCGGCGGCGTCCACCTCCCGAGCTACAGCGCGGTGAGCCCCGTCCTGATGGCTCACGTCGGCGTGCCGGCGACCGGCGCGGTCGCCACCGCGTTTGCGGTGCTCGCCATGTCCCGCCTGTTGAAGGCGTCGCCACGGGCGTGGCTGGGCACGGCAGCGTTCCTCGTGACGGCGACGGCGAACCTGCTCGACGGGCGCATCACCTTCGCGGTGAGCCTGGCCACGGGTCTGTGGTGCCTGGTCGCGCTGGTCGAAGGAAGTCCCGCCGCACAAGCGGTTTTCGGCGGTGGCCTCGCCGTCCTCACCTGCCTCACGAGTCCGCTGGGTGGGCTGTTCCTCGCTCTCGCCGCGGCGACGTTGTTGTTGGTACGTCGACGGTGGTGGCCGCAGGCGCGGCCCGCACTGCTCGTCCTCCTGCTTCTGGGGGTGACGATGGCCGCGACCTTGGCGCTGTTCCCCGACGTCGGCGAGATGCCGTTCCCGGCCGTCAACTTCCTGCCGGCAGCCGCGTGCACGGTCGCGGTGGGACTGTGCTGCCCTGACCCGCGACTGCGAGGCGGTGCCGCTCTCTACCTGCTGGTGCAGGTCGCGTTCCTTGTGCATCCGATGGCTGTCGGGGTCAACATCACCCGGCTCGCCTGGATCTTCGCCCTGCCGCTGCTGGTCGCCTGCGGGCGGCTGCCTCGACGAGCCTTGGCCGTGGCTGCCGTGACTGCGGCGCTGCTGCCGGCGGTCGACCTGACCGGCCAGCTCCGGGCCGCGGCCGACGCGTCCTCCCAGGCCGACTTCTACCGACCGCTCGTCGCCGCGCTCGCGGCCGACCAGGCGGCGCATCCCCGCACACTCGGGCAGCGCGTGGAGGTGGTTGACTCCCGCAACCACTGGGCGTCCACCTACCTCGCCGGGCACGTCACCCTGGCGCGGGGCTGGGAGCGGCAGGCGGACCGTGCGTACAACCCGATCTTCTACGGCGAACGGCCCCTCGACGCGGCGTCCTACCGGCGGTGGCTCGACGGCCTCGCGGTGGGCTGGGTCGCGGTGCCCGCCGGACCCCTCGACTATGCGTCGGTGGCCGAGGCCCGGCTCGTGGCGACCCGGCCCGGCTACCTCGTGCCGGCCTGGTCGAACAGCAGCTGGACCCTCTATCGGGTCGCCGACGCGCGGCCGTTGGCCAGCCCGGCGACGGTCGTCCGGGTCGACGACAGGGCGGTCGTCGTCGATGTCGGCGCCGTCACGACCTTCCACCTGGCGATCCGGTGGTCGCCGTACCTCGTCGTGACGGACGCAGCAGGTCGACGGCAGGGCTGCCTCGGTCCAGCCGGGGGATGGACCGTCGTGCGGGTGCCGGCCCCTGGTCGCTACATCGTCACGCCCGACTTCGACGGGAACCTGCGCCACGGGCCGCCTGGCTGCGGCCCCCAGCGCTAGTCGTCGACCGGCTCGAGCACGAACACGGGGATCTCGCGATCGGTTCGCTTCTGGTAGCCGGCGTAGTCGGGCCAGGCGGCGACCGCTCGCTCCCACCAGGCCGCCTTCTCCTCGCCGGCAAGCTCGCGAGCCGTCATGTCCTGCTTGGCCGGGCCGTCCTGCAGCTCGACGCGCGGATGGGCGGCGAGGTTGTGGTACCAGACGGGGTGCTTGGGCGCGCCGCCTTGCGAGGCGACGACGGCATAGCTGCCCTCGTGCTCGACCCGCATCAGCGGGATCTTGCGCAGCCGACCGGACTTCGCGCCCTTGGTCGTCAGGATGATCACCGGCTTGCCGCGCAGCGTGAGGCCCTTGGTCCCGCCGGAGCTCTCATAGAGCTCCACCTGCTCACGGGCTCGCTTGTCCGGGCTCGGCTCGTACTCACCGTCAAGAGGCATGCCGGTGTGCAACGCGTGCGGACTTGCCCTATTCCGGCGTCGGTGCGGGTGCCCGACCTAGTGCGCCCCGACGGCGCGCCAGTAGCCGTTGATCGCGTCGTTCGTCTTGATGAACCAGATGATCGGCCCGACCAGGATGAACATGCCGGGGATGTACCAGAGGCCGGTGATGCCGCTGACCGGCGCCGGCTGGCCCGCACGCTTGTAGAGCTCACCCACCTCGCTGGGCATGAGGAAGAAGCTCACGGGGGTGACGAGGATGTAGATCAGCAGGCCCATGCCGCCACCGAGCCCGTTCCCGGTGTGTCGCTTCATCTCGTTGTGCACGACGTAGAACCAGTAGATGCCGTAGATGCCGAACGTGATCAGGTACAGGAACATCGACTTGCCCGTGCTGCGGATGACTGCCGAGCGGCGCGGGTCCGGCGACGGGGTAGGAGCCGTAGGGGGCCGGCGGGTAGTAGCCGGCAGGTGCGGCGGGCGGCCCGACGGGCGGCGCGTAGCCGTAGGACGGCTGCTCGGGCCCGGGGGCGGCTCCGCCTTGGTAGTAGTCAGACATGGCTGGTCCCTCAGGTGGCTGCGTGCTGCTGGCGAGCCCGCGACCGCAGGGCGTATGGACAGTGATATCACCTAATGTCACTGAAAATGGCGGAAAGTGAGATTCAGCCCCGCACGAGCAGGGCCACCGGCAGCACGGCCAGCACCGTGGCAAGCGGGAGAGCACCGCCGTCGTACGCCGTGCCCGTGAGCAGGTCGCGCCACTGCCCGGCGGGCAGCGCCAGGGTCTCGCCGTCCCAGCCCGCCGACCGGGCGGTCAGCCGGGACACCACGGTCACCACCGAGTCGGCGCGGGCGAAGGCGACCGCGCGGGGCGTCGTGGTCGGGATTTCGGCGTACGACGACGCGGCCGCGAACCACTCGGGATGGTCCCGGCGCAGGCGCAACGCGCGGGAGACGACCAGCAGCTTCTCGTCGGACAGGTCTGCCGGACCACTGCCGGCGTCGAGACGTTCCAGTCGTGCGCGCCGGTCGGAGAAGTCGACCTCGCGCCGGTTGTCGGGGTCGACCAGCGACAGGTCGACGAGGTCGCAGCCCTGGTAGACGTCGGGGACGCCGGGCATGGTGAGGGCGACCAGCTTCTGCCCGAGCACGTTGGCGCGCACGACCGGCTCGATCGACGCGACGAACTCGGCCACCGAGTCGAGCACGTCGCCGTCCTGGAGCAGCCGCTGCGCGAAGTCGCGGACCGCGTCGTCGTACGCCTCGTTGGGCTCGGTCCACGTCGTGTGCAGCTTGGCCTCGCGGGTCGCCTTCTCGAGATAGGCGATCAGCCGTGGCGCGGACAGCGGCCACACGCCGACAAGCGTCTGCCAGATGAGATATTCGGTGTTCGCGTCGAGCAACGGCGGGCGGTAGGGCGCCGTGGCGGCGCGCCACCCGGAGACGGCGCGACCCCAGCGGTCGGGCACCTCGGACAGGGCGAACAGCCGGGCGCGGACGTCCTCGGAGCGTTTCGTGTCGTGGGTCGACAGGGTGGTCATCGCCTCGGGCCAGTCGCGCTGGGCGCGTTCGCACCAGGCATGCAGCTCATCGGGCGTCACGCCGAGATGCCTGGGGTCGCCGCCGACCTCGTTGAGCGCGGTGAGCCGCAGCCACCGGTAGAACGCGGTGTCCTCCACGCCCTTGGCCATCACCGGGCCGCAGGTCTGCTGGAAGCGCACGACGAACTCGTCGCGGTGCGGCCCGCGGCCGCCCTCGCCGAGCGCGAGGGCGGCGACCAGGTCGAGCGTGTCGTGCCGCTCCTCGGGCAGCAGCTGCACGCGCCACCTCGACGGCGGACCCGAGGATCTGCCGGGCGGACTCGGGAGCGGGCTCGCCGGGCACGACGTAGGCCCGGTAGACGGGGAACGCGACCAGCAGCTCGACGAGCGACTCGCGCAACCCGCGGCGGGTGTGGTCGCGCAGCTCGAGGTGCGAGTGGCAGATGGCGGCGGCGAGGTCGACGAGCCGTTGAACCTCCGCGGCCAGGCCGTGCTCGACGACCCAGCGCTTGGCCTCTTCCACGACCGGCGCGAAGTCTGTCGGCTCACCGGTCAGCGCCGCGTAGAGGGCGCCGAGCGGCTCGGCGCCGGCGGGGTCGACGAACAGCCCGCCGGCCCGCAGCAACGCGTCGTACCCCGTCGTGCCCGCGCACGGCCAGTCGTCGGGCAACCACTCGTCACCCTCGAGGATCTTCTCGACGACGACCCACGCCCCGCTGGTCGCGGTGTGCAGCTGCCGGATGTAGTCGCGCGGCGTCCGCCAGCCCGTCGGGATGGTCGATGCGCAGCCCGTCGATGCGACCCTCGGCGACGAGCGCGAGCAGCACGGCGTGGGTCTCGGCGAAGACCTGCGCGTCCTCGACCCGGATCGCGACCAGCGTGTCGATGTCGAAGAAGCGCCGGTAGTTGAGCTCCTCGTCGCCGACCCGCCAGTGCGCGAGCCGGTAGAACTGCCGGTCGAGCAAGGCTTCCAGCGGCAGGTCGGCGGTGCCCGGGCGCACCGGGAAGACCTTGTCCGCATAGCGCACCACGGGCTCGGTCCCGGTGCGGTCGATGGTGATCTCGCCGTCGGCCACGCACTGGCCGATGCGCCGGCCGAGCACGGGCATCAGGATGGCGCGCTCCTGCGCCGCCCAGTCGACGTCGAACCAGTGGGCGTACGACGCCGCGGGCCCGTCCCTCAGCACGGACCACAGCGCCGCGTTGAGCGAGACCGGTGTGGGCACCGCCATGTGGTTGGGCACGACGTCGACCACGACGCCGAGGCCGAGCGCGGCGGCGGCGTCGGAGAACCGCCGGAACCCTTCCGCGCCGCCGAGATCGGCGGACAGGTGGTCGTGGTCGACGACGTCGTAGCCGTGCTCCGATCCCGGCTGGGCCTGCAGGATCGGGCGACAGGTAGGCGTGCGTGATGCCGAGGTCGCGCAGGTAGGGCAGCACGGCGGTGGCCTCGTCGAACCCGAACGACGGGCGCAGCTGGAGGCGGTAGGTCGAGCCCGGCGCGCGCCGCGTCGTCATCGCGGCGCTCTCGGAATCACTGTGCTCGCAAGGTCAGTGGACCCTGCGCAGCACGAGGATCGACCGAGCCTCGACGGTCAGGGTCTCCCCGGCCTTCGTCGAGGGCCGGTCGTCGACGAGCGGCGCTGCGGTGTCGAGCACCACCTCCCAGCGTTCGCCGTACTTCTCCCGCGGGATGGTGAAGTTCATGTCCTCGCTGTGTGCGTGGAAGAGCATCAGGAACGAGTCGTCCCTGATGACGTGAGCCGCGCTTGTCCGGCTCGGCGATGGCGTCACCGTTGAGGAACACGGTGACCGAACGTGCGTACCCGCTCTGCCAGTCGCTCTCGCTCATGTGTTCCCCGGCCGGCGTGAACCAGGCGATGTCACCGAGCTCGCTCTCCGAGCCACGTGTCGGGTCGCCCTGGAAGAAGCGACGGCGGCGGAACACCGGGTGCTCCCGCCGAAGTCTCGACACCCGGGCGACGAACTCGGTCGTGGCCCAGTTGTCCCGTGCGTCGGCCCAGTCGATCCACGCGATCGGGTTGTCCTGGCAGTAGACGTTGTTGTTGCCGCCTTGCGTGCGGCCCAGCTCGTCGCCGTGCAGCAGCATCGGGACGCCCTGCGACAGGAACAGCGTCGTGAGCATGTTGCGCTTCTGCCGTTCCCGCAGCGTCAGCACCTCGAGGTCCTCGGTGGGGCCCTCGACGCCGCAGTTCCACGAGCGGTTGTGGCTCTCGCCGTCGTTGTTGCCCTCGCCGTTGGCGTCGTTGTGCTTCTGGTTGTACGAGACGAGGTCGTTCAACGTGAAGCCGTCGTGGGCTGTCACGAAGTTGACCGATGCGATCGGTCGCCGCCCGTCCTCCTGGTAGAGGTCGGCAGAGCCGGTGAGTCGTGACGCGAACTCCGGCAGTGCGGACGGCTCGCCGCGCCAGAAGTCTCGTACGGTGTCACGGTATTTGCCGTTCCACTCGGTCCACAACGGCGGGAAGTTCCCGACCTGGTAGCCGCCCTCGCCGACGTCCCATGGCTCGGCGATCAGCTTGACCTGGGAGATGACGGGGTCCTGCTGCACCAGGTCGAAGAACGCCGAGAGCCGGTCGACCTCGTGGAACTGGCGGGCCAGTGTCGAGGCGAGGTCGAAGCGGAACCCGTCGACGTGCATCTCGAGCACCCAGTAGCGCAGCGAGTCCATGATGAGCTGCAGCACGTGGGGGTGGCGCATCAGCAGGGTGTTGCCCGTGCCGGTGGTGTCGTAGTAGTGCTCGAGGTTGCCCTCGACGAGCCGGTAGTAGGCCTGGTTGTCGATGCCGCGGAAGGACAGCGTCGGGCCCATCTCGTTGCCCTCGGCGGTGTGGTTGTAGACGACGTCGAGGATGACCTCGATGCCGGCGGCGTGCAGCTCGCGCACCATCGCCTTGAACTCGAGCACCTGCTGGCCGCGCTGGCCGCTGCCGGAGTAGGCGTTGTGCGGGGCGAGGAAACCGATGGTGTTGTAGCCCCAGTAGTTGGTCAGGCCGCGTTGCACGAGGTGGTGGTCCTGCACGAACTCGTGCACGGGCATCAGCTCGATGGCCGTGATGCCGAGCTTGTGCAGGTGCGCGATGATCGCCGGGTGGGCGATGCCCGCGTAGGTGCCGCGGATCTCCGGCGGCAGGTCGGGGTGGGTCATCGTGAGGCCGCGTACGTGGGCCTCGTAGATCACGGTCTCGTGGTAGGGCGTGTTCGGGTTGCGGTCGTTCTGCCAGTCGAAGAACGGGTTGATGACGACCGACTTGGGCGCCTGGCGCCCGGAGTCGAGCTGGTTGATGCGCCCTTCCGCGGCAAAGCGATAGTCGAACAGCGACTCCGCCCAGTCGACCTGGCCCTCGACCGCCTTGGCGTAGGGATCGAGCAGCAGCTTGGACGGGTTGCAGCGCAGCCCGCGGCTGGGGTCGCGCGGGCCGTGCACCCGGAAGCCGTAGCGCTGGCCCGGCCCGATGCGCGGCAGGTAGCCGTGCCAGACGAACCCGTCGGTCTCGGGCAGCTCGACGCGGGTCTCGGACAAGCGGCGGCTGCCCTTGCCGCCGGCGTTGTCGAACAAGCACAGCTCGACGCGGTCCGCCACCTCCGAGAACACGGCGAAGTTGGTGCCCGCCCCGTCGAAGGTCGCGCCAAGCGGATAAGCCGTCCCTGGCCAGATCTCCATGCGGTCATTCTTCCGGATCATGACGCCCGCACCCTTCGCCGGGGTCGGTTTGGAAGCCGCTCATGACTGCCGAACACCTATTCGAGGATCGGGAGTCGCGGGTCAGGCGGACCCGGCCTGCAGCGACGCGCCTTGGACCCGATGAGGCGGTCAGGCGGGGGTGAGGCCGGGCATCGGGAAGCCGCGGGCGAACTCGTGGACCTCGGCAGCCACCTTCTCGACCGCTGCTTCGTCGCCGGCCTTCTCCGCCTCGACGACCTGCTCGATCCAGGCGGCCACCCGGTCCATGTCCAGCGGGCCCATGCCGCGCGAGGTGACCGCCGCGGTGCCGATGCGCACCCCCGACGGGTCGAACGGCTTGCGCGGGTCGAACGGCACCGTGTTGTAGTTGAGCTCGATGCCGGCCCGGTCGAGCGCCTTGGCTGCCTGCTTGCCGGGGATGTGCTTGTTCTCGAGGTCGACGAGCAGCAGGTGGTTGTCCGTGCCGCCGGACACGAGGTCGAACCCGCGCGAGGTCAGGCCGGTCGCCAGCGCGGCAGCGTTCTCGACGATGGCCTGCGGCATAGCGGCGGAAGTCGTCGGTCGATGCCTCGCGCAGCGCGACGGCGATCGCGGCGGTGGTGTGGTTGTGCGGCCCGCCCTGCAGGCCGGGGAAGATCGCCTTGTCCAGCGCCTTCGCATGTTCGGCGGTGCTCATGATCATCGCGCCGCGAGGGCCGCGCAGCGTCTTGTGCGTCGTCGTCGTGATGACGTCGGCGTGCCCGACCGGCGAGGGATGGGCGCCACCGGCGACCAGTCCCGCGATGTGCGCGATGTCGGCGACCAGGACCGCGCCGATCTCGCGGGCGATCTCCGCGAAGGCCGGGAAGTCGATGGTGCGCGGGATGGCGGTGCCACCGCAGAAGATCACCTTCGGCCGCTCGGCGAGAGCCAGGTCGCGGACGTCGTTCATGTCGACCCGCCCGGTCTCCTTGCGCACGCCGTACTGCACAGCGCGGAACCACTTGCCGGTCGCGGAGACGCTCCAGCCGTGCGTGAGGTGGCCGCCCGCGGGGAGCGCCATGCCCATGACGGTCTCGCCGGGGGCCAGGAAGGCCAGGTAGACGGCGAGGTTGGCGGGCGAGCCGGAGTAGGGCTGCACGTTGGCGTGCTCGACGCCGAACAGGGCCTTGGCGCGCTCGATCGCCAGCGTCTCGACCTGGTCGATGACCTGCTGGCCCTCGTAATAGCGCTTGCCCGGATAGCCCTCGGAGTACTTGTTGGTCAGCACCGTCCCCGTGGCCTCGAGGACCGCCGCCGACACGTAGTTCTCCGACGCGATCAGCCGCACCGTGTCGCGCTGCCGGGTGTTCTCGGCGGCGACCAGGTCGGCGATCTCAGGATCGGTGGTGCGCAGGTCCGGGTCGGTGGGCTGGGACATGCTCACTCCAGGTGGGTCCGGGGATGCGTCCGGCTCTGACGCTGGTGGATGGTGCGCCGGCAGGGCCAGGTTAGCGTCGCGAGCGGCCAGGCTATCGACGCGACTGGCTCGAGCCGACCGCGAGGCGCGCGCAGGCGTCGTCGTACCTCTCGAGAACGACGGCCGCGACCTCGGGCGCGTCGCCGAGCGGCGCGCTCACCAGGTCAGCTCCGGCGTCACGCAGGCTGTCCGCGAACAGCCCGGGGGAGAGCAGGTAGGACGCCACGACCACCCGCGGGGCGCCTCGCCGTCGCAGTGCCGACACGGCGTCGGCGGGTGTCGGTGCGGCCGCGGACGCGTAGGCGGGCAGGACGTCCCACCAGCCCGCGCCCGCCCAGCTGCGCGCGACGGCCGCGACCGACGCGACGGCGGCGGGGTCGCTCGACCCGGCGGCTGCGAGCACGATCGCCGTGTCGCCGTCGCCGACCGGCACGCCTGCCTCGGCCAGCCGGCGGCCCAGCGCGCGCAGCAGCAACGGGTGCGGCCCGAGCGCGGCCGCCTGCTCGACAGGGACAGGCGAGGCCGCCAGCTGCTGCGGGAGATCGACGCCGGTGTGGAAGGCGGCGGTGAGCAGCAGGGGTACGACGACGGCGGTCCCGTCGAGCGCCCGCACAGCGTCGCGCAGCAGCGGCTCGGTGTGGTCGAGGTAGCAGCCGACTGCATGCAGGCCGGGACGCTGCCGATGGACCTCGGCCAGGAGTGATTCGACGGTCTCGCGCGCGGCAGGATTGCGGCTGCCGTGCGCGACCGCGAGCAGCGTGGGCGCGGTCATCGGCGTTTCATCCGAGCACCGCGTGCAGGTCGACGACGTCGCCGATGACGACAACGGCAGGAGGTTGCACGTCCCGTTCGCGGGCGAGGTCGGCGATCGTCGCGAGCGTGCCCGTGGTGGTGCGCTGGCGGTCGGTGAAGCCGGACTCGATCACCGCTGCTGGCGTGCTTGCGGCCTTGCCGTGCTCGATGAGCGCGGCCGTGGCGGCGCCGAGGGTGCTGACACCCATGAGCAGTACGAGGGTGCCGTCGAGGCCGGCCAGCGACGCCCAGTCGAGCCCTTCGTGGCCGGACGCGATCGTGACCTGTCGGGCGAGGCCTCGATGCGTCACCGGGATGCCTGCGGCGGCGGGGACCGCGACGGCGCTGGTGACGCCGGGCACGACCTCGACGGTGACACCGGCGGCGACGCAGGCAAGGGCCTCCTCGCCGCCGCGGCCGAGCACGAAGGGGTCGCCGCCCTTGAGGCGCACGACCCGGCGGCCGTCGAGCGCGTGCTCGACGAGCAGCCGGTTGATCTCCTCCTGCGGCAGCGGGTGGTGCCCTGCCGTCTTGCCGACGTCGATGACGACGACCGACGGGTCGAGCTCGTCGAGCAGCGCGCGCGGGGCAAGCCGGTCGACCAGCACGATGTCGGCCTCGGCGAGCAGTCGGCGGCCGCGGGTCGTGACCAGGCCGGGATCGCCGGGGCCGCCACCGACCAGGGCGACGGAGCCGGTGGTCGCGGGCCGGTGCGGGCGCAGCGGCAGCTCCCCGGCGTCCAGGGCTAGCGAGATCGCGTCGCGAAGAGTGGTTGCGCGCCGCGGGTCGCCGCCCGCGGTGACCGCGACAGTGACCTCGCCGGCGCGCGTCACGGCCGGTGTCCAGGCCGCGGAGCGAGCAGCATCGTCGGCACGGACGCACCACACGTGCGCTGCCTCGGCGTCAGCGGCGACGAGGTCATCGGTGGCGCGGTCTCCGGTGGCTGTGTGCACGAGCCAGGCCCCGTCGAGGTCGCCCGTGAGGTAGTCGCGTGCCTGCCATGTGACGCGGCCGTCCTGCGCGAAGTCGGAGAGGTCCTCACACACGGAGGGCGCGACGACGTACACCTGAGCCTTGGCAGTGACCAGCGCTCGCGCGCGACGAGCAGCCACCGGCCCGCCGCCGACGACGACGACCCGGCGGCCGGCGACGTCGAGCGTGAGCGGGTAGGAGGGTGGCACCGGTCAGCTCGAGACGAGGTGGATGCCGCACTCGGACTTGCCCGAGCCGGCCCAACGCCCGTCTCGCACGCCTTCGCCGTCGGACACCCGCCGGGTGCAGGGGAAGCAGCCGATCGAGGCGAAGCCGTCCATCAGCAACGTGTTGACGAGGATGTTGTTCTTCTCGATGTAGGCGTCGACGCGGTCCTGTGTCCAGCGGGCGATCGGGTTGATCTTGACCTTGCCGTTGCGCTTGTCCCAGTCGACGACCGGAGTGATCGACCGGGCGAAGGACTCGTCGCGACGCAGGCCGCTGGCCCAGGCGTCGTAGTCGGCGAGTGCTGCGTCCAGCGGGGCGACCTTGCGGAGCGCGCAGCAGCGGTCGGGGTTGCTCGCGAACAGGTCCTGGCCCTCGGTGGCGTCCTGCTGGGCGACGGTCTGGGCGGGCTCGGCGGTCACGATGTTGAGCCGGCCGCGGTAGGTCGCTGCCACGGCGTCGCGCATGGTCAGCGTCTCGTCGAAGTGATAGCCGGTGTCGAGGAACACGACATCGGTGCCGGGCGCGTTGCGTGCGAACAGGTCGATGAGCACGGCGTCGGACATCGACGAGGTCATGGCCAGGCGCGAGCCGAACGTGCGGGCCGCCCACTTGATGATGACCTCGGCGGGTGCCTCTTCGAGCCGCCAGGCGGCCCGGCGGGCAAGCGCCATGCGGTGCTCGTCGAGCCCGACGGGCTCGGCGACCTCGAAGGGCACCAGGCTGAGCAGTTCGGCGGTCATGTCTTCACAACCAATCCGACTAGTTTCAGGCTGAACACTCGGGTGCAGGACTGGCAGTGCCAGGCGCCGTGCGCGTCTTCGTGCGGTCGCAGGTCCTCGTCGCCGCAGAACGGGCAGTAGAAGGGCACCGCTCTCTGCTCACTCATTTGGGGCCCCCGCGGGATCGTGAGCGCAGCGAGCGACTTCGTGGGGATGACTCATGTCAGGGCCCCCTCGTCTGCTCGGGCCACCCATTGGGCGAACCGCTCGCCCGTGCGGCGCTGCTCGTCGAAGTTGCGCACGACGCGCTCGATGTAGTCGGGCACCTGGTCGGCGGTGATCTTGTGGCCGCGCAGCTTGCGTCCGAAGCCGGCGTCGAGCCCGAGGCCGCCGCCGAGGTGGACCTGGAAGCCCTCGACCTGGTTGCGGTCGGCGTCGAGGACGAGCATGCCCTTGAGGCCGATGTCGGCGACCTGCACGCGGGCACAGGAGTTGGGGCAGCCGTTGACGTTGATGGTGAGCGGCTCGTCGAAGTCGGGCAGCCGCTGCTCGAGCTCGTCGATGATCTTGTGCGCGCGAGCCTTCGTCTCGATGATGGCCAGCTTGCAGAACTCGATGCCGGTGCAGGCCATCGTGTTGCGCCGGAAGGTCGTGGGCCGGGCGCGCAGGCCGAGCGCGTCGGCGGCGGCGACCAGCGAGTCGACCCGGTCGGCCGCGACGTCGAGCACGATCAGCTTCTGGTGAGGAGTCGTACGGACGCGCCGCGAACCGTGCTGCTCCGCGATGTCGGCGAGCCGGGCCAGGATCGTGCCGGACACCCGGCCAGCCGTGGGGGCGAGCCCGACGTAGTAGCGGCCGTCCTTCTGACGGTGTACGCCGACGTGGTCGCTCGGGCCGTAGGGCACGGGGGGAGCCGGGCCGTCGGTCAGCGTGCGGTGGAGGTATTCCTGCTCGAGCACCTCGCGGAACCGCTCGATGCCCCAGTCGGCGACCAGGAACTTGATGCGGGCGCGGGTGCGCAGCCGCCGGTAGCCGTAGTCGCGGAAGACGCCGACGACACCGGCCCAGATGTCCGGGATCTCGTCGATCGTGGCGAACACACCGAGGCGCTGGGCCAGCATCGGGTTGGTCGAGAGGCCGCCGCCGACCCAGACGTCGAAGCCGGGGCCGAGCTCGGGGTGCTGGACACCGATGAACGAGATGTCGTTGACCTCGTGCGCGACGTCCTGCACCGGGGAGCCGCTGATCGCGGTCTTGAACTTGCGGGGCAGGTTGGAGAACTCCGGCGAGCCGATGAACCGCTCGTTGATCGCCTTGATCGCCGGGGTTCCGTCGATGATCTCGTCGGCGGCGATGCCGGCGACGGGCGAGCCGAGGATCACGCGCGGGGTGTCGCCGCAGGCCTCGGTCGTGGACAGGCCGACCGCCTCGAGCCGCTGCCAGATCTCGGGGACGTCCTCGATGCGGATCCAGTGCAGCTGGACGTTCTGCCGGTCGGTGACGTCGGCAGTGTCGCGGCCGAACTCCTGTGCGATCTCGGCAACGACGCGCAGCTGCTCGGTGCTGAGCTGGCCTCCGTCGATGCGCACCCGCAGCATGAAGAACTCGTCGTCGAGCTCGTGCGGCTCGAGGATCGCGGTCTTCCCGCCGTCGATGCCGGGCTTGCGCTGGGTGTAGAGCCCCCACCAGCGCATCCGGCCACGCAGGTCGGCCGGGTCGATGGAGGCGAAGCCGGCCTTCGAGTAGATGTTCTCCACGCGGGCGCGCACGTTGAGGCCGTCGTCGTCCTTCTTGACCCGCTCGTTGGGCGTGAGCGGCTCGAGGTGGCCCAGGGCCCACTGACCCTGGCCCTTGTGCGCAGTGTTCTTCCGCGCTGGGCTCAGGGCCGGGCTCTGGGGAGGACTTTCGGGGGGCGCCATTGGTGCGGGACTCCGGACGGGAGGGGCGCACAGGTTCGCGCTGGTTTCCGCTGGTGTGGCGGGTCAGACCGGCGCGGACCGCGCGCCGTCGGCTGGGACGGGGCGGGTCAGCCAGCCATACAGACCGCGGTGGACACGCGACCGAGGTCGACGTGCAGGCGCTCCACGAGGAACGCAACAAAGGCGGTCATGCAGGTCAGAGTGCCATTAGTCTCACGTTCACGTCCACGGGGTGCCAGCATCTGGTACGAAGCTGCCATCCCACCCGACAAGGTGGACAAACCCTGGTCGGACACGTCGGCAGCACTCTGCCTCGTCGTGGAAAACGACCGTGTCATGCCAAGTGCCAACCGGGCCGGTCCCGGGATGATTCCGCCTGGCGCACGACTTCGCCCTCGCGACGAGCGACCTTCGTCGCGCCGCCCGACGAGTCGCGCAGAAGGTCGCTGGTCGGCGAAGGGTCAGCCTCGGAGCACTTCGTCCACCGCCCGGCGAGTCGCGCAGAAGGTCGCTGGTGACGAAGGGTCAGGGGAGGCGGGGAGTTGCGCGGGCCACGATCGCCGCGGTGTCCAGGCCGCTCGGCAGGGTGCCGAAGGCGTGGCCCCAGTCGCCGTCGAGCCGGGTCGCGCAGAACGCGTCGGCCACTGGCTGCGGTGCGTGGCGCACGAGCAGCGAGCCTTGCAGTACGAGGGCCATCGACTCGACCAGGCGCCGCGCCCCGGCTTCGTCGGCCTCCTCGACTCCCTTGCGGCAGCGGTCGACGGCCGCGTCGAGGCGCGGATCTGCGCCGGACGCCAGCGTGACCTCGGCGAAGAAGGCCTCGACGCTCGCCGGCTCGCGGGCCAGCGCGCGCAGGACGTCGAGCGCGTTGACGTTGCCCGACCCTTCCCAGATGGAGTTGAGCGGGGCCTCGCGATAGAGACGGGGCAGGCCGCTCTCCTCGACGTAGCCGTTGCCGCCCAGGCACTCGAGCGCCTCGCCGACCAGCACCGGTGTCCGCTTGCAGACCCAGTACTTCCCGACGGCGACGCCGAGCCGGCGGAAGGCACGCTCGCCCGCGTCGGCCGCCGAAGCCGCGCCGACGCCACTGGGTGCGTCGAACGAGGTAGCCAGCCGCATCGCGAGGGCCGTGGCCGCCTCGGACTCGATCGCGAGGTCGGCCAGAACCGCCCGCATGAGCACCTTGTCGGCGAGCAGCGAGCCGAACGCCGACCGGTGCGCGGCATGGTGGGTGGCTTGCGCGACGGCCCCGCGCATCAGGGCCGTGGACCCGAGGACGCAGTCGAGGCGGGTCATCGACACCATCTCGATGATCGTGGCGACCCCGCGGCCCTCCTGCCCCGAGCTGGCGCGCCCAGGTCCGGTCCAGCTCGATCTCCGCCGACGCGTTCGACCGGTTGCCGAGCTTGTCCTTGAGCCGCTGGATGCGGAACGTGTTGCGCGAGCCGTCGGGCAGCACCCGAGGCACGACGAAGCAGGTGAGCCCCGCGGGTGCCTGGGCCAGCACGAGGAACACATCGCACATCGGTGCCGAGCAGAACCATTTGTGACCGGTGAGCGCCCACTCGCCGTCCGCCGCGAGCGGCTCGGCCCGCGTCGTGTTGGCCCGTACGTCGGAGCCGCCCTGCTTCTCGGTCATGCCCATGCCCGCCAGCAGGCCGGACTTGGTGGACGGCGAGCACAACCTGGCGTCGTACGACGTCGTGGTCAGCCCAGGCTCGAACTCCGCGGAAAGTGCCGGGTCGGCGCGCAGGGCCGGGACGGCGGCGTAGGTCATCGAGACCGGGCAGCCGTGCCCCGCCTCGACCTGCGACCAGACCACGAAGCCGGCCGCACGGCGCAGGTGCGGGCCTGGCGCGCTGTCCCGCCAAGGCGTGCCGTGCAGGCCGTGGGAGGTGGCCACGCCGAGCAGGGCGTGCCAGGCGGGGTGGAAGTCGACCTCGTCGACGCGGTTGCCGTAGCGGTCGTGCGTACGAAGGGTCGGCGGGTGCGCGTTGGCCTGAACGCCCCAGAGCTGCGCCTGTTCGGTGCCGGCGAGCACGCCCAGGTTTGTCAACGACGCCACGGCAGCCGCGCCGCCGTACCGCTGGACTGCTTCGACCAGAGCGGCGTCCGTGGCGAGGACGTCGTGCCCGACCAGCGGTGGAGGTTGGTTCGTCACCTCATGGGTCGCGGCGCTCACTTGGCCTACCGTAGAGGGCGTGGCCGCCGCGATCGTTCGCACCGACGCTGCAGGCAGGCGTTCACGACGTCGTGCCCGCAGGGTCATCTGGCATCTGATCCGCGAGACCACCGTCGGTCTGTTTCCGCTATCGCGTCACAGGGCTCGCCGCCGAGGCGGGCTTCTTCGCCCTGCTCTCCCTGCCGCCGCTGCTGTTGGGGCTGGTCGGGTCGATCGGCTATCTCGGCAACTGGGTCGGCTCCGACGTCGTCGAGCAGGTGCAGAAGAGCATCATCGACGGGTCCGTCGCAGGTCCTCACGTCCGACGTCGTCAACGACGTCATCAAGCAGACCCTGACCGACGTGTTCGACGGCGGCCGTTTCGACATCGTCTCCATCGGCTTCGTGATCGCGCTCTGGTCGGGGTCGCGAGCGCTCAACGTGTTCATCGACACGATCTCGATCATGTACGGGCTCGGCGGCAAGCGCGGGATCATCCGCACGCGGATCCTGTCGTTCAGCCTCTATGTCGGCGCGGTCGTCGTCGGCTCGGTCGTCGTGCCGCTGATCCTGGTCGGCCCGACGTTGATCGGCAAGATGTTGCCCGAGCAGGTGGACTTCCTCGAACTCGCTCTACTGGCCGGTGGCCTCGCTGCTTTCCGTGCTGTCGCTGACGTCGCTCTATCACATCAGCGCGCCCGTGAAGACGCCGTGGCGACGCGATCTGCCCGGAGCGCTGCTCACCATCACCATCTGGTTCCTCGGCAGCTATGTCGTGCGCTGGGTCATCGAGATCTCCGTCGGTGGGACGTCGATCTACGGCCCGCTCGCCGCGCCGATCGTGCTGATGATCTGGCTCTACGTGCTCTCGATCGCCGTGCTCATCGGCGCCGCACTCAACGCGGCCGTCGAGTCCCTCTGGCCGCTTCGCGACCTGGAGGCCGTCCGGCAGGCCGCGATCGAGGAGCAGAAGCCCGGACCTGACGGCCGGCGGCGCGTCATGAAGCGCCCGGGGCTGGACACGGGCGAGATCGACCTGCCGCCCAACCGGCCGCCGGCGGAAAATCCGTTGGCTCCGACTGCCGAGCAGCGCTAGCGTTTCCCTAGCGTCAGTAAACAGCCGCGATATCGCCCGCAGCAGGCCCTGTCCGTCGAGGGGCCGAGACCGGAAGGGAGTGTGCGCCATGACTGTCGTGCGCGTTGTCCCCGTCCGTCTCCTCGGCGCCCGCTGACCGACCCGCGTCACCAGCAGCGCCTCCGCTCCCGCGAAGGGCCACCACCGGTGAACTCGACCAACACACCTGACTCCAGCTTCACTCCTCGTCTCACTGACACACTCCACTCTCCACGCCAGCAGCGGGGAACCGCCTTGACCTCGCGTCCCTCGGCTGGGACGACGGTCACGCCGCTGCCTTCCAGCCCTATGAGCACGACGGGCAGGTCGCGGCCCGCGTCACGCGCATCGACCGTGGCGCCTGCGACGCGCTTGGTGCCGACGGCCCGGTCCGCGCGACATTCTCCGGCGCGCTCCTGCAGGCAGGTGCCAGCGACCCGGTCGCCACCCCGTGCGTCGGGGACTGGATCGTCGTGCGCTCATGGGCGGATGCGCGGGTTACCGCCGAGGCAGTCCTGCCTCGACGAACGGCCTTCGTACGCGCCGCCGTCACGCCCGGGGCGTCGTACGGCCAAGTACTGGCAGCCAACGTCGACGTGGCGGTCGTCACCGAGGGCCTGCACCCGGAACCCGATCTCGGCCGGATCGAGCGGTTCCTCGCCCTCGCCTGGGAGAGCGGTGCCACGCCGCTGGTCGTGCTGACGAAGGCCGACCTCGTGCCCGACGCCGCCCATCTGCGCGACGACGTCGCGACCGCAGCGCCCGGCGTCGATGTGCTGGCCGTGAGCGCGGCGACCGGCGAGGGGATGTCGGACCTGGCTGCCCACGTCGTGGCAGGTCGGACGCTCGCGCTGCTCGGTCCGTCCGGCGCGGGGAAGTCGACGCTGACCAACGCCTTGGCGGGGGAGGCGGTCATGTTCACCCGCGAGCTGCGCGCCGACGGCAAGGGCCGGCACACGACCGTGCACCGCGAGCTCGTCGTGCTGCCCGGCGGTGGCCTGATCGTCGACACGCCGGGGCTGCGCAGCGTCGGCCTGACCGACGTCTCCGAGTCGCTCGACATGGTCTTCGCCGAGGTCGAGGCGCTCGCGGCGCAGTGCCGGTTCGCCGACTGCGAGCACCGCACCGAGCCCGACTGTGCTGTGCTCGCGGCGCTGGAGACCGGTGAGCTCTCGGAGCGGCGCTGGGAGAGCTATGTGAAGCTCGGCCGGGAGGCCCGCTGGATGGCGATGCGCCACGACGCCCGGCTGCGCGCCGAGGAGCGCACCAAGTGGAAGCGGATCACCAAGGACTACCGCAACCGCCTCCGCCCCTGACCGCCGCCGCCGCCCCCGCCCCGCCCCGCAGTTGACCACGTTTGGTAGGCGAGGCGTCGCGTCAGCAGGCGTGCATGCCTACTGAGGCGACTGTTCGCCTACTGAAGCAACCCGGGCGGTCAGCTCGACCGGCAACGGTCAGGCGGGTGGAGTCGCGGGGGAGTAGGCGACGCGGAAGAAGCCCCGTACCGGGTGGCCCATGTTGACGTTGTGCTCGAAGCTGGTCGGTTTCGTGGGCGCCCGGGGGTCGAAGCGGATCGAGACGTCGTCGTTCTGCCCGCTGTTCGGGTCATAGACCTTCACGGTGACGAGGTCGGGACTGGCCTCGTACCCATAGGCCAGGACCTGGTGGTTGAACCCCAGGTCTTTGGGCTTGCGGGACGCGACCGTCACCAGGCCCAGCCCGGACGGGACACCGCGGTCGAGGTCCTTCTTGATCTGCGGCCATTGCAGCCGGATGGTCCGCCACGCGAGGCCCTGCTCGACGACGATGCGCCGTCCGAACGCCGAGTAGTCGCTGTCACCGTCGGGCAGCCCCATCCACTGGTAGTACTGCGCGACCCCTGCCGGCACGTGCCACGAGTCGACGATGCGCTTCACCAGGAACTTGTAGAGAGGTGTGCCCGCGGCAGGCTGTTCGGCAGGTGGCGTCACGTCGGCATGCCAGTAGTCGAGGGCCGCGAACACCATGCCGCCGCACAGGCCGCCCTTGGCGTTGCCGATGTCGATCTTCCCGAACGGGGTCTTGAAGACCACCGCGGGTTGCGACGGCCACGAGTTGTGGAAGGCGAACCCGTCCCGTGAGGCCAGGAACGGGCTGCGCGAGACGCCTCGCTGGGCGGGAACGGCGGCGGTTCCCGTGTCGGACGTGGTGGACACCTGATGACTCCCGTCGTTGAGTCTTTCCAGTAGCCGACTGCGCGCCGTCCGTGTCAAGGCCCGAACGGCCAATTGTGCACGGCCCGGCGACACGTTCGCTTGGCGCGCATGTGAGCCTGCGACGCAGCTGCACTGACGGCCGGTCAGGTGGGGAGGGGGCCGGTGTCGTTCCAGCGCTGCAGCACCGGGCAATCTCGCTCCCAGCCGAGGACCGACACCGCCGCGGTGTCGAGCCGCAGCCGCGCCCCGTCGGCGACCGGCAGGTCGATCCAGCGGGCGCCGATCACCCGCGACATGTGTCCGTGGGAGAAGGCCAGGGTGCGCCCGCCGGTCGAGCGCGCCCGGGCGATCACGCGATCGGCCCGGGCACCGACAGCCGCTGCCGGCTCGCTGCCCGCCAGCTGGCCGGACCAGACCGTCCAGCCGGGCGACATCTCGCGGATCTGCGCCGTGGTCAGGCCCTCGCCCGAGCCGTAGTCCCACTCCTGCAGGTCGTCCACGGTCTCGGCCCGGTCGCCGAAGCCGGCCAGCGCGCAGGTCTCCTGAGCCCGGCCGAGTGGCGAGGTGAGCACGAGGTCGAACTCGATGTCGGCGAGCCTCGAGCGCAGGTCCGCCGCCAGCACCCGTCCGCGCGAGGTCAGCGGTATGTCGGTCCGGCTCGTATGCCGCCCGGACGCGCTCCATTCCGTCTCACCGTGACGCACCAGCCAGAGCTGCGAGTGAGGCAGTTCCTCATCAGCCACGACTGCACGTTAGAGGATCGGGTAGAACCATCCTTATGACTCAGACGGAACAGCAGGTCGACGTCGTCGTGATCGGCATGGGACCCGGCGGCGAGGAGGTCGCGGGACGGCTGGCGGAGGCGGGGCTGTCCGTCGTCGGTGTCGAGCGGGAGCTGGTCGGTGGCGAGTGCCCCTACTGGGGCTGCGTGCCGAGCAAGATGATCATCCGCGGCGCGAACCTGCTGGCTGAGACGCGGCGCATCGACAAGGTCTCCGGCAAGGCGACGGTCAGCCCCGACCTGGGCATCGTCGCCCGGCGGATCCGCGACGAGGCCACCGACAACTGGGACGACAAGGTCGCCGCCGACCGGTTCGTCAGCAAGGGCGGACAGCTGGTACGCGGCGACGCGAAGCTCGACGGGCCCGGCCGGGTGATCGTCGGAGACCACGCATTCACGGCCAGCCGCGGCGTCGTACTCGCCACTGGTTCTGCCCCCGTCGTGCCGCCGCTCAACGGTCTCGCCGAGGCCCGCCACTGGACCAACCGCGAGGCCATCTCGGCCACCACCGCCCCCGAGTCGCTCGCCGTGCTCGGTGCCGGCGCGGTCGGGCTGGAGCTCGCGCAGGCGTTCTCGCGCTTCGGCTCCCAGGTGACGGTGATCGAGGCGATGGACCGTGTGCTGCCACCCGAGGAGCCGGAAGCGAGCGAGGTCATCGGGCGAGTCCTGCGGGCCGAAGGCATCGAGCTGTGGCTGGGACTGCGGGCCACCCGCGTGGAGCGCAAGGACGACCACGTGAACCTCTGGCTCGACAACGGCACGAAGGTACGCGCGGCCGAGCTCCTCGTGAGTGTGGGACGCCAGGCCCGGGTGGGTGAGATCGGTGTCGACACGGTGGGGCTCGATCCGACGGCGCGGGCGATCGCAGTCGATGAGTGGATGCGCGCGGGCGACGGACTGTGGGCGGTCGGCGACGTCACGGGTATCGGACCCTTCACCCACATGGCGATGTACCAGGCCGGCATCGCGATCGCCGACATCCTCGGCAAGCGCGACCAGCCCGCCGACTATCGCGGGCTCTCCCGGGTGACGTTCACCGACCCCGAGGTCGGGTCGGTCGGCCTGACCGAACGGGCGGCGCGGGAGGCGGGGCTCCCGGTGCGCACCGGAATCTCGCAGGTGTCGAGCTCGGCCCGCGGCTGGATCCACGGACCGGGGAACGAGGGCTTCATCAAGCTCGTCGAGGACACCGACGCAGGCGTCCTGGTCGGCGCGACCTCGTGCGGGCCGTGGGGCGGCGAGGTGCTGTCGATGCTGACGCTGGCCGTGCACGCGAGGGTGCCCGTCGCGACGCTGCGGACGATGGTCTACGCCTACCCGACGTTCCACCGCGGTGTGCTCGAGGCGCTCAACGACCTCGTCAGCTAGCCGCGGGGACGAACGCCAGCGTGGATGCGCTTGGCCGGTGCGGACATCTGCCGTCAGCCAGCCCCGTACAGGAAAGACGGACTCACGCGCCGTCCGCGCCGTGCCCACGCTCGCGAGGGTCGGTCAGCGGGGATGACTCCGTCTTTTCTGTACGAGGACGCGCCCCGGCCGCCGGCTTTCGAGAGACCCGGCTTCGAGCGACTCCGGCTTCGAGGACTCCGGCTTCGAGGGCTCCGCGTCGCCTCAGTAGGCGAACAGTCGCCTCAGTAGGGATGCAGGCCTGCTGAAGCGACGCCTCGCCTGCCAAACGTGGTCAACTGCGGGCCACGGGAGGCGTTTCCGCGGAAACGTTTCGCGACCGCTTTCAGGACGGCTTGCCCTGACTTATGCAGGGCCGGCGGAGATGGCGGCGAGCATCTCGTCGAGCTCGGCCCGCAGATATCCCGCGAGCACGTCGAGGTCCGGCATCAGCTCGCGGCAGGCAACCAGGCCGAAGTACATCGTCCCGCAATAGCTCATCACCGTGATGTTCAGTCCCTGGCCGTCGGTGATTGCCGACACGGGGTAGTAGGCCACCAGCTTGGCGCCCCCGAGGTAGAGCGGGACCTGAGGGCCCGGCACGTTGGAGATGATCAGGTTGTACGGACTCACACGTTCGAACAGCCGCAACCGCGCGGACAGCCGCCAGGCCTGGTTGGCCAGCACCGGCATGGCGAACTCGCTGACGTCGGCGAGCAGGCTGGCCGGGATCGCGTCGTGCTGCTCCTTCGCGACCCCCATCGCCAGGTGCACGGCAGCGAGCCGGTCGGCGGCGGAGTCGAGGTGCGTGGGGAGACCGGCCAGCATCATCGAGATCTGGTTGCCGAGCTCGCCCTGTTGCGACTCGGTGCGGACCGAGACGGGCACGGCGGCGATCAGCGCCGACGGCGGCAGCGCATCGTGGTCGAGCAGCCAGCGACGCAGCGCGCCCGCGCACACCGCCATGACGACGTCGTTGACGGTGAGGCCGGTGATGGCGCGGATGGACTTGACCTCCGAGAGCGGAAGGTCGGTGAAGGCCCATCGGCGATGCGCCGTGATGTTGGCGTTGAACGGGGTGCGCGGAGCCCGCGACCTCACGCCCGGCAGGAGCAGGCCGTCCTCGTCGTCATGGCGGCCGGAAAGACCGGGCAGACCGGGCAGGTCGGGCAGCAGCTGGGCGAGCGGCACCCGCAGGGCACCGGCGATCGCCGGCGACGAGCGGATCAGGTCCGCCGCGACCTGGAACGCCTGACCCGGTTGGCCGAGCGCCGACTGAAGGCTGCGCGCGAGCAGGGTCAACGAGCTGGGTGGCTGCTCGCCGACGTACGGCTCCGGCGACTCGGGCGCGGGCCTGCCCTCGGGTGTGAGGTCGAGCAGCGCGCTGAGGATGTCGCCGCCGGAGACACCGTCGACTGCTGCGTGGTGGATCTTGTTGTAGATCGCGACCATCCCGCGCGGCAGGCCGGAGATCAGGTAGAGCTCCCACAGCGGGCGCCGGCGGTCCAGTGGCCGCGCGTGCAACCGGGCCACCTGCTCGGACAGCTGGCGATCGCTGCCGGGCTTGGGCAGCGCCAGCTCCCGGACGTGGAACTCGATGTCGAAGTCCGGGTCGTCGATCCAGTAGGCCTTGTCGAGTCCGAGCGGCACTTCGACGAGCCGTCGACGGAACAGCGGCACGAGCGGCAACCGCTCGGCGATCGCGTCGGTGAGGTGGTCGAGCGTGAACTCTTCGCCGGCCGTGTGGGGATCGAGGATGCACACGCTGCCCACGTGTCCGAAAACCGAGCGAGTCTCCATCGCCAGGAACTGGGAATCAAGTCCGGTGAGCTGTTTCACTCGGTGTTCCTTCGCGGGTCCGTCGGTTTCGAGCTGGTGGTCAGTGCGCCGCCGTGAGCATAGGAATTCTTTGTACGCGCGGCCGCGCCCGCCGCCGTGGTTTGCAGCCAGTCACGGATGTGCCCGGCGGTCCAGTCGGGCACCTCGAGCTGGGGGACGTGCCCCACATCCTTCGCGACCTCGAACCGCCAGCCAGGATTGGCTTTCGCCGCCGCACGGGCGGACTCTATGGACACGAGCCGGTCCTTGTCCCCGTGCAGCAACAGCACCGGACCCGCCATCCCCGCCAGCATGTCGGCGTGCCGTCGCCGGAGGGCGAGCACCCGCAGCAGTGAGCGCGCCGCCGCCAGCATCGCGTCATCGACCTCGTCGTACGAGCGGCGCATGCGCGCCAGGGCGATGTGCTGCTCGACCACTTCGGCGGGCACTCTGTTGACGTCGACGCAGCACAGGCGGAGCAGTGCCATCGCGGCCTCCTCGGGACTGCTGCTGCGGCGTCGGGCCCGCAGCGCGGCTCGTCCGAGGGGCGGAACGGCGTACAGCGCGAACATGGCCGCGACCAAGGGATCGGGGCGCGCTCGTACCGCTGGAGGAAGTGCCGGATCGATCAGCACCGCGCCCGCCACCGTTTCGGGGTGTGCGTGTGCCTGCAGTGTCGTGATCAGCCCACCCATCGAGTTGCCGACCAGGATCGCCGGTCCGGCGACCACCTCCGACAGGAACCGGTGCAGCAGCTGTTGGTTGTCGGTCACCGACGCGGACCGGCTCATGGCTCGGGTCCGGCCGAAGCCGACCAGGTCGAGGGCGATCACGCGAAACGTGTCGGTGAGGCGGGGCGCGAGCGCCGCCCAGTTGAGCAGCGATCCGCCGAGTCCGTGGACGCACACCAGGAGCGGGCCGTCGGCGGGACCACCGTGGTCGACGTAGTGGACGGGGCCGTCCAGATCGACCCACAGCGACGTCGGTGGGCTGTCGTCGACGCTCACGTAGGGAGGTCTCCCGGGATAGCACCTGGACGCGGCACGACGGACGACGCGTCGCCGCCGCCGAATGGTTGGAGCTACTTGTTCTATCAGAGCGGGCTGGGTCGACCCGGACGAATGCACTCCTCGATGTGGTCACAGGACGGTCGCAGTCGCGCGGGCGAATCGCTAAGGCCGATCGCCGTGGCGCCGATAGGTCAAGTGATAAGCCACGAAACGGAAGTGATGACGGCTTCGGAAGAGCCATCGATGCCCGTGAAACCGGACCCAGTCCGGCGCGGTGCGCTGCATCACGCCTTCCGGTTGGTCGAGGCGGTGCAACTGCCCGACGTCGAGCAGGCTCGGACCGCCGTCGCGGCCGGGCTGGCCGACGCGGAACGCCATGTCTGGCCGGAGACCATCGCGACCCTCAGATCGTCGGCCAGGTGCGCGCCGACCGGGGGACCGCGACCGTGATGGTCGCGCGCTTGGTCTGCGCATCAGCCCCGGTGCGCCCGGCCCAGGCGTCGAGCGACCTCATCCATGGCGGCAGCCCTGGTGGCAGGTCGAACTCCGGGATGACCGCCAGGTCGGTCTTGTTGATCGTGTCGCCGTAGGGGACGAGCTCGGTGGGCTGGTCCTGAGTGACGTGCCCGTCGAAGCTGGCAAGCGCCGCGTTCCATGAGGCGCAGAGCTTCTTGAACGCGTCGGCCTTCGTGATCGAACCGCTGCGACTGGCGGACTCCGGGTAGGTCGGGTGGGAGACAGCGGCGTACAACGCGGTGCAGCTGGCGCCTTCCGGTGTCTCCTTCCACGCCTGGTACGCGCGGTCGGCCAGCTGCCCGAGCGCGAGGATCGCCTGGATGTCGTTGTTGGCGACAAGGGCGTTCAGCCAGGCGTGCCGGTAGTCGGCGACGCTCTTGTCGTTGACGTGCTTGGTCCCGCCGCTCTGTCCGTAGACGGAGTAGAGAAGGGCGTTGATGAGTACGTAGCTGCTGGTGATGCCCATCTTCGCGAGCAGGCCCTGGGTCCGCTGGCCTGCCTCACCCACGAGGATGCGCCGGCAGATCGACTCGTGGGTGGCTGGGTCCTGTCCGATGACCAGGACGCGCGCTGTGCCGTCGAGGCGTCCGCGGTGGAACATCGGGCCCCACTCGGTGCGGAACGCGTCCGGCGGGTAGACGTCGTCGCCCGGGTAGGTGTCGACGAGTGTCGCGTAGGGCTCTTGCACATAGCCGGGGTCGAAACGCATCTCCGTCGCCGTCCCTCTCCTTGGTAGTCGGCGTAGTTCACCTATGAGAACGAGAGAACACCCAGGACAGTCCAGATACACCCTCCAGCGCGCATTTTCTTGCCCCCAGGCGGTGAGCGTGCCTCGTCCGAGGCGGCCCTCAGCAGCGCCGGTGGTGTCTGGCGCAGAGGTGTGATCGCCGGTCGTCCGGAAGCCAGCAGGTCAAGCGCCTCGCCGAGAGCCTTCGCTTCGTCGGCCCGCCCGTACAGGCGCGTCATCGGCCTCCCCGCGGCCATGATCACAGATGCTACTGCGAGGCGGGCGAGCCGAACGGCTGGTGTGCGGCGGCCTGCGGGCCTTCACCTTGCAAACCCCCCACGGGTTGAAGTGCATCGCAGGCCGCCGCGCGGGACTGACCTTCCTCGCTGATTCGTGTGATCGCCATGGTTACTTCGGACCAGTTTCGCTACCCGTTGTCCTGATGTATCCGAGGACCATGGCGAAATCTTTGCGGCGCGCCTGCAGACGTGGAGCGTCGTGGCATGCAAAGTGGCCGCTAGGCCCGCGTCGCCTAACCCCCCGGGCGGCGTGGGTCAGCGAAGACATACGCGACGGAGCCACGGATGAAATTGTGGGTTGGTGACCAAATCGTCCAGGTCTGATGACGAGCAGAAAGCCCCCAGCTTGAGCGACATTGTGGTCGAGAACGTCGTTCGCCCCGAACGCACGGTGTCCGGCCCGTGGCTGCAGGTGATCGCATCGAACCTCGACTACCACCGAGCGAGCTTTCTGTGGAAGTGCGAAGGCCTTTCGGACGCACAACTTCGCCAGCATGCGGTGCCGTCGTCGGCGTTGACCCTGCTGGGGCTCATGCGCCATCTGCAGGGGGTCGAGCGCGCCTGGTTCCAACGCACGCTGGCGGGCACAACACCTGATTTCTTCCCCTACCGGAGCTACGTGACCGCTGACGGCGACGAGTGGTACGACGAGTCGGACCCCACGTCGGCCAAGGTCGTCTACGAGGACTACCTGAAGGCGTGCGAAGAGTCACGCCAGGTGTTCGCGAAGGTGACCGACGACCTCGCGCGCATCGTGCCGAACGAGGAGTTCGGCGACTCCGATGTGCGGTTCATCCTCGAGCACGTGATCGAGGAGTACGCCCGTCACCTGGGCCATGCGGATCTCCTCCGCGAAGCCATCGACGGTGCCACGGGCGAGTAGTGGTCCCGCCTCTGGCGGCTCACTGGCAAATTTCGCGCGCATGTTCGTCGACGTGTCTGAGACGATGCCCGTCATGAGGTCGATCCCGACGTTCCTCGCTGTCGCCGCGGTCGTGACACTGTCCCCCGGCCCGGCGTTCGCGCTGCTGCTCCAGGTCGCTGCTGTTCATGGCCGGCGTGTCGCACTGGCGAACATCGCCGGCAACTCTGTCGGCGTGCTGACGTGGGGTGTGCTGTCCGCGGTCGGTGTCTCGGCACTCATCGCCGCCAACGAGCTCGCCTATGACGTTCTCCGGCTCGGTGGCGCCGTGTTCCTGCTCTGGCTCGGTGCACGCGCACTCTGGCGGAGTCGCCGCCACCTGGAGGTCAGACCGACGGTCGGGGCGGCTGACTCCGAGGGCTGGTCTCGATCGGCCTGCTGGCGGGCGGCGCGCAAGGGGCTGATCAACAGCCTTGCCAATCCGAAGCTCGCCGTCTTCTTCGTTGCCCTGTTCCCGCAGTTCGTGGCTCCTGGCGCGTCGGTGCTGCCCGCAGCGTTGGCCATGGCCGCGGTGATCGTGACCTTCGACGTCGTCTGGTACGGATCAGTCGCCCTGGCCGTCGACCGGTTCCACCGTGCACTGCGGCCCCGCTTGACGCGGTGGTTGGAGCGGGTCAGCGGTGCCGCGCTGATCGCGTTCGGCCTTCGACTGACCGCTGAGACTCGCTGAGCCGGTGTCATCGAGCGCCTCAGAGACGACGTAGTAGGTCGCGACCTCGATCGGCGCCGCCAAGCCCGGCTGGACGTTGACATCGAGCTCCACCGGGATGGCCGACCGACGGGCCAGCGCCTTGAGTGCTGGGCCCGGCCGGGCGGGTGTAGACACGGCCGATCCGCTGTCCGCTCGATCGACGCGGCATACTCCACCTGTGCGAATTCCGCATTGGGTCAGCAGGCTCCGCCGACCGAAGGCGAAGAAAGGGCATTGTCTGGAGTGTGGTGGGAAGATCGGCCTCCTTGCGAGAAAAGCTCTGTACGGCCGGGAGTACTGTTCGCAGGAGTGCCTGCTCGATGCCGCTGAAAAGCGGGGCTGGCAAATCTCCTAGCCTTGCCGCGAGGCTCCCTTGCTCGCAGGTAGCGGGATGAGCCGGATCTCGGGGCCCACCCGACCTGGGTCGACTTCGCGCGGCGTGTAGTTAGCACTTGGGCTCGTCGGATCCGCGAGACCGCCAGACACCATCGCCGCGTCGGGAGATAGTTGCCACATGTGGGATCGATTTGCAGAGCGCAGGCTGGCTGCGACCGGGACGGCTGGGCGGGCGATGCCTGAGACCCGTCGACCGGTCGGCCGGGCGTTCGTTCGGCGTCGCGCCGTTTCCCCTGTGCCGACCGTCGTTCCGGACTGGCGTGCTCCCGTTCGACGTCTACCGACATCGGGCAGTGACAGGTCATTCAAGTGGGACCTGCTCGCGGTGGCGGGTCATCCGGCATTTCTGGTCCTTGCACCATCCGCAACATCCCTCGACCGGGCTCACGCACGCGCGGCGGAGCTTACGACCGCTGCTGTCGGCCGCACCGTGGCTGAGGCGGCGCGCCGGATCGACCGGACGCGCGTCGACCTGGCGCTGGTGGTGGCGGACGATCTCGATGCACAGGTGGCGACGGTGCAGGGGCTGGTCCGGCTGCCGGCTCGGCTGCCCATTCTGGTCGAGGCGGATGCCGAGTCCGCCGGATCGCTCATCGCCCTGCTGCGCGGGGGAGCCGACGGGCTGTTGCCTGCGTCCAGCAGTCCGGGCGTTGTCCTACGGTGCGCCCGCGCGGTGCTGGGCGGGGAGCTGGTGCTGCCACGGGCAGCCGTACGGCTGTTGGTCACTGAGGTCAGGTTGGCGACGCTGGCCGACGACCCGTTGAACGAAGTGCTGGGGCGCCTGACCAAGCGGGAGCGCGAGGTCGTCGTCCTGCAATACAGCGGCATGTCGACGCACGACGTGGCCAGCCACCTGGTCATCAGCGAGACGACGGTTCGGTCGCATCTGCACTCCGGCCTCGCCCGCCTGCGCCTGCGGTCCCGTGACGATCTGTTCCGGCTGCTCGACGGCTCGTGACTGGGCGTCGCCGGATGTCCGCAACACCCCGGTACGTCCTCGAGCGTTGACACGTCTGGACGGGCCACGCCCGTAGACCTGCCGGATAAACCTTGACCATGTGGGCGGAGACGTGCGCATCGCTGACGTCCACGGAGCAAGGGTGGGATCTCATGCATTCTGCATTCAGAAGGGTGCTCGTCGGCCTGGTCGCTACGAGCTTCGCCGTGGGGCCGGCGATCACTGGAATGGCGACGGCGGCGAACGCCTCGAACACTCCGGTGACCGGGGCGAGCTTCACCACGGTGAACGAGGATGCCGACGGGACTGGCCACTGTGCCAACGGCAACCCCAACATCAACTGCAACATCTATGACGGAAAGGCTTTCGTCTGGGTCAACGGTGGTCCATCGGTCGCCTACGTGGGCGATGGCGACTACTTCTTCGCCGTGCTCGACCCGGGAGGCCAGGCCGATCCGAACGACGGGGCGGCCAAGAACCTCTCCGACGTTTCCCCCAGCTCGGACACCGGTGCGGGAGACGACTACACCAACCGGACGTTCTCGGTCTCCGGGGGCGTCGTGTCTTACAGCGGCTCCCACGACTTCGCCAACAACAAGATCCGGCTGGCGGGATACGACGACACGACCAACCCGGGCGGCGTGTACATCATGGCCATCTGCTCGCTGGCGGACGGCTATCCGGTGAACGCCTCCGACTGCAAGTACGACGCCTTCAAGGTCCATGAGTCGTACGCCCCGCCCGCCGTTGGCCTGACCGTCACGAAGGATGCTGACGGTGCATATGACAACACTTACAAGTGGGGCATCACCAAGGCGGTGGACAAGACCACTGTGAAGCAGGTTGGCGGGTCCGCAACGTTCAACTACACCGTGTCGGTGGGGCATGACAGCGGCACCATCGGGAACGTCAAGGTCACCGGGACCATCTCGGTCTTCAACTTCAACCTGGCCGGCGCGGATGCCGTTCCGTTCGACATGACTGGTGTCACGGACACCCTGTCGGACGGCACGCAGTGCACGATCACGGGCGACGGTCCGCAGACGCTGACGGAGATCCAGACCGATTTCGCGTATGAGTGCGACCTCACCGCGCTGCCTCAGGGGGAGCTGGACAACACGGTCGAGGTCACGTGGGACGCGCAGTTCCTGGACAACGGGGCGACCCAGGAGGCCGGCCACGCCGACTTCACCTTCCCCGGGATCAGCTTCGCCGAGAACACGATCGACGAGTGCGTCAACGTGACCGACCCGTACGCAGGTGCTCTCGGCTCTGCGTGCGTTGGCGGCGCCAACCCGACGGCCTTCACCTACAGCCGGACCATCGCAGTGCCGGCGTACGACTGCCTGTCCTACGGCAACACGGCGACGTTCACGACGAACGACACCGGGGCCACCGGGACGGCGTCGCAGAGCGTGAAGGTCTGCGGGCCGGTGAAGACAGGTGCGTTGACGATCGGTTTCTGGCAGAACAAGAACGGCCAGGCGATCATCACCGGGCAGGCCAAGACGGGCATCTGCCCGTCGGCTACCTGGCTGCGGCAGTACGCGCCGTACCAGGATTTGTCGGCCACGGCGACGTGCGCGCAGACCGCCACGTACGTGCTCAACGTGATCAAGGCGGCCAGCGCGGCGGGTACGACAATGAACCCGATGCTCAAGGCGCAGATGCTGGCCACCTCGCTGGACGTCTACTTCAGCGACCCGGCCCTTGGTGGGAACAAGATCACCGCACCGCACCCGATCGGCGGCGTGGCGATCGACCTCACGAAGATCTGCAAGATGATCGACGGGTCGGGTGGCGTGGCGACGTGCGCCGGCACCTACCAGAACGTCAGCGCGGCGTTCGGTGGGGCATCCAGCCTCACGGTGAGCCAGATGCTCGCCTATGCGGCGAGCCAGTCCAACGTCGGCGGCACCGCTTGGTACGGCCAGGTCAAGGCCACCCAGGAGCTGGCGAAGAACGCGTTCGACGCCGTCAACAACCAGGTGGCGTTCGGCGCCTGATCTGAAGTGGAGTAGGAAGGGCCCGGGCCTCTTGGCCCGGGCCCTTCCTCGTTGTCCGCCTTCCGGGTGACCGATCTATCTGATCTGCCCTCCTTCCGCATGATTGGTCCGTACACTCAAACCCATGACAATCATGGGGGATTCCGACGTTGACGACCTGCTGGCACGAGCTCTGGAAGGTCGGTGGCACCGACCTTCTGCTCACCGCGGGGACATGGCCACTGTTGCGTGTCGACGGGGATCTTCGCCCCGTCGACACGCGATCGCCTGCTGACGTCGGAGGACACGGCGGCGATGGTCGATGGTCTGCTGACCGACGTGCAGCGGGAGGCGTTCGCCGGCGGTCAGGACGTCGACTTCTCGTTCTCCTGGCGCGGGGAGGCACGGATCCGCGGCAACGCGTTCCACCAGAGCAGCACCGTGGCGGTGGCGCTCCGGATGATTCCCCGAACGATTCCGACCTTCGACGAGATCGGCATCCCCGAAGCGGTGCGGAAGCTGGCGGAAATCAAGCAGGGCCTTGTGTTTGTGACCGGGCCGACCGGCTCCGGCAAGTCGACGACGCTGGCCTCGATGATCGACTGGATCAACACGAACCGCGCCGTGCACATCCTCACCATCGAGGACCCGATCGAGTTCGTCCACGAGCACAAGCGCTCGGCCGTCAACCAGCGCGAGGTCGGCGAGGACACCGACTCGTTCGCCCATGCGCCTGCGCAGCTGCCTGCGGGAGGACCCCGACGTCATCCTGGTCGGCGAGATGCGCGACCTCGAGTCGATCCGCTTCGCGCTCACGCTCGCTGAGACGGGCCACGTCGTGTTCGCCACGCTGCACACCAACGACACCGCGCAGGCCGTGGACCGCCTCATCGACGTCTTCCCCGGCGACCAGCAGCCGCAGGTCCGCGTGCAGCTGGCATCGACGCTGACCGGCGTGATCTACCAGCGGCTGGTGCCGCGCGTCGACGGCGGCATGATCGCGGCCTACGAGGTGCTCGTCGGCACCGTGCCGGTGCGCAACCTGGTCAAGGAAGGCAAGGCCAGCCAGCTGCGCAACCAGATCATCACCGGGCAGCGGGACGGCATGCAGACGCTGGAGCAGTCGCTGAGTGAGCTGGTCGCGTCGGGCGTCGTGTCGTACGACGAGGCGGTCACGCGGTCGCAGTATCCCCGCGACGTGCAGCGCGGATAAGAGTCTGCACACAACGCAGAAGGGCCTGACGGCCGTGGTCGTCGGGCCTTCTGCCATGCTAGGTGCTGCGGAATCAGCGTGAATGCATCCTGGCTGGCGGCGTAGGTGGCCTGCGACGGACGGCTCAAAGGCAGCTCTTCAAAACGTGACGTTCAACGGAACCGAGCTGGGCCTTCGGCACAACGCAGAACGGCCCGGCGGCCGAAGCCACCGGGCCCTGCTGCGTATCGTGACTACCTTTACGGGAGGACGCAGAGGGTGGACGTGACATCGTGCGTCGCGGCCACGAACGCCAGTGTTCCGACGTTGGTCGGAGCGCTCTTGAGGTAGCCCGGTGCGGGCGTCGTCAGGTCGGCGATTGCTGTCGGGTAGCCGCCGGTCTTCGCGTCGAAGGCGTCGGCCGCGCGTCTGACCGGTCTTCAGGCTGGCCTTGCATGCTGCAGCCACGGCGTCGGCCCGGAACGTGCTGACTCCGAAGACGACGATGCCGGCGAGGATGCCGAGCACGACGATGACGATGAGAAGCTCGATGAGCGTGAAGCCATCCTCAACTCTCGCTCTGAGCCTTACGAATGCGCTGAACCATTGTAATTTCCCCCCACTAGGGACTCGAGGTGCACCGCCCAGTTGCTCGAGTCCCTATGACCCGCGCAGACGCTGCCTTAAGACAATGATGAACGTTGTGTCAGCGAGTGTGTGACCGATGTTTAGGCATCTGAACGCATGACTACCCAACCGATGCGGAGCGGTGATGAGGCGAACGATCAGCCGATTAGCGAATTCGGCAAATTGAGAGAGCACGCAGTGGCGGTTCGCCCAGACGAGTGACCGGTGCGGCGTTTCGCGCAGCCAACAAACGGCACGCAGCTACCCGCCTGAACGCATCGGAGTCGACCAGCTCTGGATGTTCAAGGCCCGCAGCGATTCAAGAACGGCCCCCGGGTCGGGGTCGATAAGAGCCATTCTTGTCCGGAGAGCAGGCGTACCGGATGCGACACAGCCGGATGTCGTAGGGCACACATAGACACTAAGGACGATGTTGGTCGAAATAACTGAACCGGGGGCATCGTCCGGAATCTCGATGACCGGTTGCCCGGAGCCACCGCTGCCCGTCACCTTGACCTGCAGACTGCGAGCAACAACGCCGAACTTGAAAACCTGACTCGTTGATTGGTTGAGACTGATATCGAATGCGGACTTGGGCGCATACGCCGTGCCTTGGATGAAGAACTGGCTGCTCGGCGCCTGAGTCGACGTCAGGGCAGCGCAACCGCTTCCACCGCCGCCGGTAAACGGCAAAGTGAGGCAGTTGCCACCGAGTACTACCGAATCCTGGCCGCGGTAGGCAGGCAACCGGTACTTCATGTCCAGAGTGACAGCGTCAATCGCTTCCGTACCCGCATGGCCCACGGTTGCGGAGTAAGTGATCGTCAGGGGGCCAGTCAGTCCCTTGTCGTGAACCAACTTCGCGAAGGTTGCATTGGCGGCCAGATCGATGGTGTCTGTAAATTGCCCACTTCCAACGCGGTCGTTTAGTGACACGGTGATCGTCGTTCCATCGGGAAGCCCGATGAGGACTTTCCGCTTGTCCGCGGTCACACTCGCGGTGTTGCTGTGGACGACTTTGAGCAGGGCGGCGTCGAGATGGGTTCCAGGCGTAGGGATATTCGACGGCGGAAGGAACCCAGAGAGAATCGATGTTCCGGTTTGGCTGTTGGATGTTGTCTTGATCCAGGTCGCAACCTGACCGTCCCCTGCGATCTGCGTGTTGTCCGGATTGCTGAAGTTGCCGGAGCCCGAGCCGAGAGTCAGATGCAGCCCGGTAGGCGTCTCTTGGGTCTCGGCCCCCGACACTGCGCCGTAGATGGCGATGGGCGGCTTGGCGAGGCTGTAACTACCACAGATCTCCACCTTCGCGGCGTCGACGACGAGCTGGCTGTCACCGCCGAAAACGAACTGAACGCCTTGCCCAGCGAGGGGACTGGTAATGGGGCTGCGACATGATCCCGGCACTGAAGGACTCAGGGGCGGTTGAGTCAGCACTGCTCCGCCATTCATGGGGGTTCCGGCCACCAAGGCGCCGGTGGCGACAGTCCACACGTGCGAGCCAGCTGGCAAAGTTGGATCGTCCCCATTGTGGAAGTCGAAGTAATAGCTCCCTGGCTTGAACCAGAAGGTGCTGTCCTTACACCCGCTGTTCATCATCATGGTCGACAAGGCTTGGGCGTCGTCGTAGTAGCCAGGCTGGAAGACGATCACTTTCGTCTTGCACGAGTTGGGAAAAGTCTGGTCGAAAGGAAGCGTCGCTGCCGGCGAGGAGACCTGGGCGGAACCCTGATAGGGGTAGTCAGCGGGAAGCACTGTCGGCTTATCAGGTGCGTATCCGGGGTCGGCGCCCGAGGGCGTGGCGCCAGAGTAGTTGCAGATCTTCGCGGGGGTTATGGAGCCAGCCCCGATACACGCACCCTTCGCATAGACCCCGTTCGGGTCCTGCAGCGAGCCTGACACCATGTCGATATTCGAGTTTGAGTAGATGGGGCCATGCACAATGAAGGGGTAGCTACTGAGCGCCTTGATCGATAGGCCCTCCTCTCCCGCAAGAGCTCCAGTTCCAGTGGTAAGTATCGCTAATCCCGGGCGGTTGGCTGCATTGATGATCACAGGTGAAGACGAGCCCCCGGAGTGGGCACATGTGACCGCCGCCGAGTAGTGCTGGTTGCCCTGAACGGCAACGTCATCGAGCTGCAGCGTGTCGGAACCGCCGGTGATAAGGCTGCCGCCGGAACCTGGGAAGCAGTGCTGCCCAACGGAGTTGTTGAATCCATTCCAAAGTCCAGACGCCGCAATGGTGGCGCCGCGCCGAATCGAGTTTGCTGCGACCTGTGCGGCCCCCTCGGCCGCGCCGGTCGTGCTCGCCTGGTCCTTGTACGCGGCAGTTGCCCGCATGTTTCCGGAGGACAGGGTCAACATCGACGTCACGACGAGCATAACGACAAAGACGACGATCACGGCGAACAACAGCGCCGAGCCAGTGTCGTCGCCTCTTGAAAATCGGCGTTTCACGTTTGCCTCCGATGGCCCGTCAGCGTAAGGGCGTAATCAGGATTCTTGTTCTGCAGGTCATGGACGGTCAGCGACAATGCGATGGACAAGGGCGGTGAAACGGATGTGCATGTCGTACTGCAAGCGATGGTGGGGGCAGTGAGGCCAGACCCCAACGCGGCCACCAGGACCCGATCGGAGGGAGGCGTCGCGCCTTGGCAGAGAAGCCGGTGCAGCTGGCTTGTACCGCCGGGCCCTGCCTTGACGAAGTACGCCACAACTGCGAGCCTCGTCGGCAGAAGAGGGTCTGATGGGTCGAAATCATTCCAGGCCATCCTGACCAACGCCTGCGGCGTACCTGCGTCACCGCATGGGTACAGGCCAGCGTTGTACGCCACTCCAACCTCGACGGATTGTTTCATCGGGCGCGCATTGTCTACCCAGTCCCTGACACCGATACTTGCAACGTCTTGGGCGAAGTATGATGCCGCGCTCTGCGCGTCATGGGATTGGCTCATCCGAACGGTCGTTGCGTCTTTGTTGACGAGGACAGCCGAGAGCATGCCCGCGACGGTGGCCGTCATGAGGCCGGTGATCGCGGTGGCAATGATCAGTTCGATCAACGTGAAGCCGGTCTCCTCGTAGCCGGCGTGCCGGCCCCTCATGGACATGGTCCGATGGTGACGTCGGCGAGCGTGCAGGGCTTGCGAATGACAACCTGAACGGTGCTGCTCGCCCTTATGTCAACGTTCGTGATCGATACCGTGACGCGCTGAATAGCCTGATCCTTGGTCGGGCAGGAGGGAACAAACGACGTGCCGTTCCAGTAGTTAATGGCCGATAGCGTCACCGTGTTGTTGGGGCTAGGCGTGAAGCTCACCGCACTGCGATAGCCGTTCAGAATCGTGGCGGAAGGTGTTACGACACCCGCGGAGTCGACGCAAGCTTGATACACGCCACCACTATCGATGCCCTTGATTAGCTGCTCGCCAAAATTTCGATTGTCGGCGGAGGCAGAGGCTAGTTTTCGCTGCACGGAAGACAAGGTGATGCTGTTTCCGAAGCCAAACATCACAGCAGTCCCTGCGATGCCGAGGATCATCACTGAAATGAGGACCTCGAGAAGGGTGTCCCCGCGATCCGACGCGCCAAATGGGGCACGTCTGGCGACCTTGAGCCAAGCTTGATCCAGAGCGCTCATCCGAGGTTCGCCGTCCGGAAGATGCCGTACATTGCGGAAACCAGCGCTACCGCAACGAACCCGACGATGCCGCCCGAGACCATGATGACGGCCGGCTCGATAAGGGCAGTTACCTTCTTGATCTTGTAGTCGAGCTCACGCTCGAAGTATTCAGCGGCGATCTCGAGCTGATTGTCGAGCGTCCCAGTCTCCTCACCGACGCGGATCATCTGGCTGGCCGTGGAGGGAAACAGCTTGGTCGCCTGGAGGGGCTGAGCCATGCCGCCCCCTTGCAGCATCTGCTCGTACGCATGGCGCAAGCCCCGATCGAAGACCTCATTCCGGATGCTCTCCCGCGCGACCGTCATAGCCTCGGTAAGCGGCACACCGGCTGAGACCATCGACGAGAGGATCCGGCAATAGCGCTCCACGATCGCGTAGCGGACGGTCTCGCCGAGGATCGGGAGGCGCAGAAGTGTGCGATGCCATAGCAGGCGTCCTGGTTTCGTCCGCACGCCAACCAACACGACTACAACGAAGACGATCAGTCCGCCGAGGAGTGATCACCACGAGGTTGCGATGAAGCCGGTGGTGGCCATCAGCATCCGCGTGGGTAGCGGCAATTGAGCGTCGAGGCTCTCGAAGAACACCGTGAACTTTGGTAGTACGAAGGTCGCGAGCACGACGACGGTGACCAACGCCATCACTACGATGATCGCTGGGTAGGTAATGGCGGTCTTGATCTTCCGACGGGCCTCAAGGTCGCGCTCGATGTAGACCGACAGCTGATCCAAGACTGTGTCCAGCCGACCTGTGAGCTCGGCTGATCGCAGGATGCCACGATAGAACGACGGGAAGTCGCCGGGATGCCGCTCGAACGCGTCGGACAGAGTTGCTCCAGCTCGGAGGTCCTCGCCGATCTGTGCCATCACCCGTTGCACGCCACGGCTGTTCGCCTCCTCCCCTAGTACCTGGATGGCGTCGAGGATCGGAACGCCCGCGCGAATGAACGCAGCGAGTTGGCGAGAAAGATGCATCAGCTCGGATCGCTTGATGCGCGTCTTCGTCAGCTCGAGCTGCATTGCGCCGCGTTTCTCGGCGATCTTGGTGACGTCAATGTCGCGGCTGAGCAACGCGACACGCGCAGACGTCAGGGTGTCGGCCTCCTGCACGCCCTTCAGCACCGAACCGTCGGGACCCGCGGCGACGTACGCAAATTTGGGCATCAGCTGCTCACAATGTGTAGATGCTTCGGACGACCTCGGCGATGGTCGTGGTGTCGGTCTGGATCAAGGCGAGGGCTTCCTGTCGCAACGAGCGCATGCCCTGTTGCATCGCCACGCGCCGCATTTCCTCGTGCGACGGGCGGCCGGTCACGAGCATCTGCTTGAGCTCGTCGGTCATCTGCAACAGCTCGTAGACGCCGACGCGGTCGGTGTAGCCGGTGCGCGAGCAGAGGTTGCAGCCCTCGCCGGCCCAGAACTGGTCCTTCAGGCCGCCACCGATCTCGCCGAAGAACGCGAGCTCCTGCGGAGTGGGGCGGTAGGGCACCTTGCAGTACAGTGCAGGACCGGCGCACCAGCCGCTGCCCGACGACGCCCAGCACCGACGAGGCGATCAGGAACGCCTCGATGCCCATGTCGAGGAATCGGTAGAGCGCCGAGACCGCGTCGGTGCCGTGCAGTGAGGAGAGTACGAAGTGGCCGGTCAGGGCGGACTGGATGGCGATCCGCGCCGTCTCGGCGTCGCGGATCTCGCCGACCAGGATGACGTCGGGGTCCTGGCGCAGGATGGATCGAAGGCCTCCGGCGAAGGTGATGCCGGCCGCCTCGTTGATCTGGATCTGGTTGATCGACGGGAACACGTACTCGACCGGGTCCTCGATCGTGGTGATGTTGCGCTCGGAGTTGTTGATCTCCGTCATCGAGGCGTACAGCGTCGTCGTCTTGCCGCTGCCGGTCGGTCCGGCGCAGATGACCATGCCGAACGGTGACCGGATCATGCTGGAGTAGAGCGCGTGGGTGTCGGCCGGCATCCCCAGGTCGTTGAGCCGGTACGTCGGCCGGCTCTTGTCGAGCAGCCGCAGCACGACCTTCTCGCCCCAGATGACGCCGGTCGTGGCGACGCGGATGTCGATCTCGCGGCCGTCGATCGTCATCGCGATCTGACCGTCCTGCGGGCGGCGCCGCTCGACGATGTTCATGCCGGCCGTGATCTTCAAGCGACTCGCGATCGCCGGTCCCATGGAGTCGGGCAGCGACATCACGTCGTGCAGGGCGCCGTCGATGCGGTTCCGTACGCGCACCCGGTCGCCCTGCGGCTCGATGTGTACGTCCGATGCGCGGTCGCGCAGGGCCTGAGTGATGATCTTGTTGACGATCTGCACGACCGGCGCTTCGTCAGCGGAGGCGTCATTGCGTCCGTGCGCTGATCTGGCGGGTGCCGTGCACCGCCGTGAAGGCCGCGACGTGATCGTCCACGTCGGCGAGCGCCCGGTAGGTGTTGTCGATGACTCGTCGGATCTCGGCGGAGGTCGCCAATGACAGGCGAACCTGGCGTCCAGTCGCCTCTTCCAGAACGTGCGAGAGGTCCGGGTGCGGGTCGCTGACAGCGATCTCGACTGCGCCTGATTCGTCCACCGCCACCGGGACGGCGCCGACCTGCCGCGCCACTACCTCCGGCAGCAGGGCGGCGACCTCTGGCTCAGGGCTGTCGGGAGCGCAGGTCGGCGTTCGGCAGGTTGAGCTGGACACTGAGCGCGGCGATCAGCTGCGAGTCGTTGATCGCACCCAACTCGACCAGCAGGATCCCGATCCGCTTGCCGGACTCCGGTTGCTGCAGCAGGGCTTCGGAGATCTTGGCGTGGGTGAGGGAGCCCAAGGTCACGAGGAGCTCGCCGAGCATCGGCGAGCCCTCTGCGCTCTGCGGCGGTCTCGCCCGACGACCGGCGTGAGTCGACGGGCCGGTGCTCTGTGGCGGGGACGACTTCGTCCCTGAGTAGCCCTGCCCAAACGCATTGCTGTGCCCCCCGGCAATCGACCAATCGGTATCGCTCTGAATGTTCTAGGTGCGAGCCTCACATGGACCGGGTGGTCGACAGCGACGCGTTTAGACATCTATGCGCCGACTAGTCATTCGGCGACCTGTAAAGCCGATACGTGCTCACTTTTGCGCTGTTACGGTTCGGCGCATCGGCCACCTTTAGCGACCGTAGCGAGCGTTGATCCGGCAGGCATGTGGTCGCCTTTTTGGGCCTGTCGGGGAGCCAGAGGCGAAACCCGCGCTTCCATTGACAACGTAAAGCGGGGGAACGTGTCGAATCGCGTCGCAAGTAAATCCGGGCCCATGCGGACCGGAACCAAGTTGGCCGCTGGCACAGCCGCGGCCCTTCTCATCCTCGGAACGCCAGACCGCTGCGCAAGCTGCGATCCCTGCCGCCAACGGCGTGATCAGCGCCTGCTACGACAGCAAGACGGGTGACGTACGCATCATCGATGCGTCCAAGTCGTGCAAGGCCGGCGAATCCCTCATCACCTGGAACCAGACCGGACCCGATTGGGCCCCAGGGACCTCAGGGCATCCAGGGCGTCAAGGGCAACACCGGTGCGACCGGCGCGACCGGCGCCGACGGCGCGACGGTGCGACGCGGTGCAACCGGCGCGACCGGCCCCGCTGGCCCGCAGGGGATGCAACGGGCGCCACGGGAGCGACCGGAGCACCGGGCGCGACTGGTGCAAGGGCGCGACTGGCGCAGCCGGCCCGGCTGGCGCGACCGGCGCCACGGGCGCCGACTGGAGCGAACGGCGCGACTGGCGCGACCGGTGCGACTGGCGCGACTGGCGCGACGGGCGCGACCGGGCTGCCGGCACGAACGGCACCAACGGGGTCGACGGCGCCACGGGCGCGACCGGCGCGACTGGTGCATCCGGGCCCGCTGGCGCGACGCACGGGTCGGCACCAACGGCAGCCGACGGGTGCGACGGCGCTACCGGGGCTGACCGGCACCGACGGGGTCGACGGCGCGACCGGCGCCGAGACCGGGTGACGGGACCGGAGCTGCCGGCCAACGGCACCAACGGCACCAACGGCACCAACGGGTCGACGGCGCTACCGGCGCGACCGGCGCGAAGGGTGACACCGGAGCGACCGGGCGCTGCAGGGCATCCAGGGCAGACGGCGTGCGGGCCACGGCGCCAACGGCGCCAAGGGCGACGATCGGCGCCGACGGGCGCGACAGGGTGACACCGGAGCTGCCGGCACCAACGGCACCAACGGCACGAACGGCGTCGACGGGGCTGCACGGCGCGATCGGCGCGAAGGGCGCCAAGGGTGACGACCGGCGCTGCCGGCACCAACGGCACCAACGGCACCAACGGCACGAACGGTGTCGACGGGCGCCAAGGGCGACACCGGCGCGACCGGGGCGACCGGGGCTGCGATGGCACCAACGGCACCAACGGCACCAACGGTGTCGACGGGCAGCCAAGGGTGACACCGGCGCCGACGGTGCGACGGGCGCCAGGGCACGAGGGCGACCGACCGGGCGCCCAGGGCGACCAGGGCGATCCAGGGCGCGACTGGCCCGAGGGTGCCGCAGGCGCGACGGGGCTGCCGGCGCCGACGGCACCACAGGGCACCAACGGCGACGACCGGGTGCTGCCGGCGCCAACGGCACCAGGGCACGACCGGTGCCGACGGCGCCACAGGGCGACACCGGGCGCCACGGGGCGACCGGCACCAACGGGTCGACGCGACGGGCACCAACGGTGCCGACGGCACCGACGGCGCCGACGGCACCAGGGCGCCAAGGGCGACACCGGGGCTCGACCGGGCCAACGGCGCGACCAGGGTGCCACCGGCGCCACGGTGCGCAGGGCGACCAGGGCGACACCGGTGCGACCGGCGCCACGGGCGCTCAGGGCATCCAGGGCGAGACCGGGCGCCAGGGTGACACCGGGGCGACCGCAGGGTGCGACGGCGCTGAACGGTGCCACCGGCGCCAAGGGTGCCAACGGAGCCACAGGGCGACAACGGTGACGACCGGCGCCAAGGGTGACACCGGGCTGACCGGCGCCAACGGCACCAACGGGCGCCAACGGCACGCACGGTGTCGACAGGGTCCGCAGGGCGAGACCGGTGCCGCAGGGTCCGGCACCAGGGCACGGCCAAGGGCGCCGACCGGGCTCGACCGGCACCAACGGCACCGACGGTGGTCGACGGGGCCAACGGGCGCCGACAGGGCGACACCGGGGCTGCTGGCGCCGACGGAGCCGACGGGCACCGAGCGGCGTCGACCGGAGCCACGGGTGCTCCGGAGCTGTCGGTCCGGCGGGTCCTCAGGGCGAGCCGGGCGCGGTTGGCCCGCAGGGTCCGAAGGGTGACACCGGAGCGACCGGTGCTACTGGCGCTAACGGCACCAACGGAGCCAACGGAGCCGACGGCAGCTGGCTGGCACTGGTGCCACCGGTGCAACTGGTCCGATCGGACCTCAGGGCCAGACCGGCGCTACGGTGCCGCAGGTCCGCAGGTCCAGGGTGCCACCGGAGCAAGGGTGACACCGGAGCTACCGGGCGCAGCTCAACGGTGCGCTGGTCCGCAGGGCCACAGGTCCCGCAGGTCCGGCAGGTGCCACGGGTGCCACCGGTGCACACCGGTGCCCAGGGTCCGGCTGGAACCATCGCGGGCTCGACGGTCGTCACCGGGTCACCGGGCACGATCGCCAGCGCCGCCGCAGCCGGAACGGTGTCACAGCACGAGCACGGCGACCTGTGCTGCTGGCAAGATCCTGCTCGGCGGCGGCGCAACCGTCGACGCAATGGTCGGTGCAGAGTCGGGCCGCAGTCCAGTCGTCCGCGCCGTCCGGCACGAACGCCTGGCAGGCGACGGCGACCGTCGTGGTCAGTGGCGCTGGAGCGGTGTACGGTCACGGCGTTCGCGATCTGCAGCTCCTGAGCAAGCACCGAGCAAGCAGCGATGCGGGCCCGCCAGATCCTTGGCGGGCCCGCACTGCTTTGTCACGGAATCCACCGGTTCACGCCCTCGTGACGCTTCGATCCCCGATAGTCTGAAGACTTCTGGATTCGCCGGCGAGGCTGCCGGGCGTCAACAGTACGACGCAACCCGGCTCGAATCACCAGTCCGCACGCCACATATCGGGGCGCCACGCGTCGACCGCACCGTCGAACCGACGAGCGACACGTACGTCAGGAGAGCTCAGATCATGAACCATGGGCACCACAGCCCACGTCGAGCTGGGCGCGTCGTCCAGGCGGTCGCTCTCACGGCGCTGCTGGCTTCGGCGCCGCCGCATGCAGCGGCAGCGACCCCGCGGCGACCAACGGTTCGGCAAGCGTCGTCCCCAACGCGAAGAAGGCGTCGACGGCTCTCGACGCCGGCCTGAAGGCCCACGCCGCCGGAGACCTCACCGCAGCTGTCGCCGACTACAACACGACTCTCAAGTACGACGCGACCAACAAGTTCGCGTTCTACAACCTGGCCCTGATCGACGAGGGCAACAGCAACTACGGCCTGGCCGAGGCGAAGTACCGGTCAGCGCTCAAGACCGACCCGGCCTACGAGCCGGCCCTGTTCAACCTCGCGATCCTGCGCACCGGCCCGAGCGCCACAGAGGCGACCGCGCTGTACCAGCGCGCCGTGGCAGCGAACCCCAAGGACGCGGCCGCCTGGCTGAACCTCGGCCTGCTGCTGCGCGCCAACGGGCAGAAGTCGGCCGGCGACAAGGACGTTCTCAAGGCGATCGGGCTGAACCCCAAGCTGGTGGACCCCGCGACGGCCAAGGTCAAGACCGCGAAGAAGTCGGGAACGACCAACACGCCGTAGCCAGGGGTTCGCCCAACTCTGGCGAGGACTCGTCGCTTCATAGATCAGATGTGGCCCACGCTCGGTGTCCTTGACGACGGCCATTGCGGGGCATACCCACAGCTGATCTTTAGACGGACGCAGCCACTTCGGCTCTACACAGCTGCATGGCTGACCATCGCCGTGAACAGCGGAGATCACGCAGCACCGGTGCTGATCCTCCGCGTCCGGCATCGCAGTCGTCGCGGAAGGCTTTGCGTTCCGAGTACTCCACAACACCCCAGACAGGGCTAGTTTCCGATTGGGCGACAGGCGCGGGGCAGAAAGAGGGTGACAGCGAACCCCTTACACGACCGGGGCGTCCTAGACGCATCATCCCGTTGCGCGGCCCACTCGGCCGCGCCAACTGTAGGGGGTTCCATGCGAGTCCTTCGGTCCATCACAAGCGTCGCGGCACTGGTCGCGGCCTCAGCACTAGGCGTGCAGCCCGCGTTCGCCGCGGCACCAGGCAACGACACGATCGGCGGCGCGACGACGGCCTCGATCGGCTTCAGCCAGGTGCTCGACACGACAGAGGCAACTACCGACGCTGACGACGCCCAGCTCAACGCAAGCTGTGGGGCGCCGGCAACCGACGCCAGCGTCTGGTACACCATCAACCTCGCCGCCGACGGTGGGGTCGTCGTTGACGTCTCCGCCTCCGACTACTCCGCCGGTGTGCTCGTGGGCGAGGGAACCCCCGGTGCCCTGGACACCGTCGCGTGCGGGCCGGGAACCGTTGGATTCGCCGCGACGGCCGGCACGACCTACTACGTCCTGGCCATCGACGACCAGCAGGACGGCACCGGAAATGGTGGCGCCCTGAACATCTCCTTCAACGCGGCACCCCCGCCGCCGACAGTCGACTTGACCGTCGCACCACGAGGCACCGTCAACGCCAAGACGGGCATCGCGACCCTGCACGGCACCTACACGTGCACCGACGCCGACTCCATCGACATCTTCGGCAACGTGACACAGCCCGTTGGACGCTTCGCCATCGACGGGTCGTTCGAGACCTTCGACGTGGGCACCTGCGACGGCTCCAGTCACTCAATGGAGTGCCGACGTGTTCCCGGAAAGCGGCAAGTTCGCGGGTGGCAAGGCCCTTACGGTTACCTTCTCGTTCGCCTGTGGCGTGCTCGACTGCGCCGATGGTTTCCTTGAGCAGACAGTTCATCTCAGCGGCGGACGCAAGTAGCCATCAGCACGGTGGTGGGGGGACCGACCCCCCACCACCGTGAAGTTCCGGTCGCGACTACTCGCCGCTCAGCGCCAGGATTGCGGACGCCCGATCTCCTACGCGCAGCTTCTTCAGCACCGAGGAAACGTGCACGCGGACCGTCCCTGGCGTCACGAACAACCGCGTCGCAACGTCTTCGGTCGACAGGCCCTCGCGCAGGAGCTCCATGATCTCCCACTCGCGGGAGGTCAGCTGGGTCGGTCGCTGAGCACGCATGAACAGCTTGCGGCGGGATCGTCCCTCGAACTCCTCGAGCACCTTCGACACCAACGATCGGGGCAGCGCGGCTTCGCCCGCGAGCACGCCACGTAGGGCCGCGCCGATGCGGTCCGGGTCCATGTCCTTGAGCAGGTAGCCGCGAGCGCCCGCCCGCAGTGAGTCGAACAGGTCGTCGTCGTCGCGCGAGTACGTCAGCATCACGATCGCGCAGTCCGGCAACGACTTGCTGATCTCTTCCGCTGCCGCGATCCCGTTGCCCGGCATGTGGATGTCGAGCAGGCAGACGTCCGGCTGCAGAGACACGGCCAGCTCAATCGGCCGCCCGCGCGTTCGACGCCTCGCCCACGATGTCGAACCCGTCGACATCGAGGGAAGCCAGCACGCCGGCCCGTGTCGGGGCGTGGTCGTCAGCAACGATCACGCGGATCCGCGGCTCGGTCACCACGTCGCCATCACCTTCGTACCTTCAAGACTGGAGGTGATCTCGACGATTGCGCCCACAGATGTCGCGCGCTCTCGCATGCTCGTCAGCCCGAAGCTTCCGGGGCGTGCACTGGCGCTGGCTTCGAAGCCGTGTCCGTCGTCCCGTACGGTCATCTCACCGTTCGTCAACTCGACCCACACTGCGTCCGGTGCGCCGTGGCGTGCAGCGTTGGAGACCGCTTCACGCATGATGCGTACGAGCGCCGCGCGCTGCGCAGGCGTGAAGGTGACGTCGATCGCCAACGACAGGTGTACGACGACGCCGTACCGCTGGCCGACCTCCTTCGCCGCGCGCTCAAGGGTCGCGGCGAGGTCCTCGTCAGGGTCCTCGATCAGCGCGTCGATCGACTGCCGTGCTTCGCCAAGGGCGCGGTCCGCGCAGGCCACGATCTCCAGCGCGAACTCCTCTTGCGGGCCACGTTGGCACAGCGCCCTGCTCCGGATGTAGCCCAGCTCCTGAACCACCCCGTCGTGCAGATCCCGAGCCAGGCGCCGGCGTTCGTTGAGGGCAGCGGCCGTTGCCTCTGTCACCCAATGGTCGTGGATCTCACGGACTGCACCGACGAACAGCAGGCCGAAGAAGCCCAGGCGAAGCACGTCACCGAGCGACAACCACTCGGTGTACAGGGTCGGAGACAAAAGGAAGTTGACCCCTGCGCAGGTCCCGAGGGCCGCGGCGGCGCCGAGCCAACCAAGCAACTCGTCGCCCTCGCGGGACGCTTCGCGAGTGAAGGCGAACGCGGCGAGCGCGTAGCACGGGAGGCCGATGAGCTGGACAGAGAGAAACAGCGGTTGCTGTACGAGCGTGGGCCGCGCCGAATCCTGGGTCCAGGCGCTGACATCGAGCAGACCAGGCAACAGCCATCCGATGATCACCACGAGCATCCAAATGGCCGCGAACAGGCCCGCCAGGGCGAGAACGTCGCGCGCCGGATGGGTGGCGCGGCGAATGCGGGTACGTGACATCATCGCGGCGGTCACGAGCAGCAGGGCAGCAACCAGACGGGTCACCAGAGCCACCCACACTGCGTCCTGCGAGGCGGTGGCGTTGCCGATCAAGCCTGGTCGCGCGACGAAGACCAGCGCGGTCATGCAGAGCAATCCCATCGCATAGACGAGAAGAAGCTCGCGAAGTCGCTGGGTGCGGCGGTAACGGCCGTACAGCAGGAACGCGACCAGCCCACAGATCACCGTGGCGGTGGCCTCGAGCGCGACGTGCGCGCCGACGTTTCGATAGCCGAGCCGAAGTTCGGGCACCAGCTGTACGACAGCGGTCGCCAAGCCTCCGAGGCCTATCGCGATCCACGTTCGGCGACTTGGTCGCCCCACCGTCCCCCCGACTGTTTCCACTCAGGCCCCGGCCTTCGGCTTCGGGGCGTGCGTGGGTTTGGGGTTCGCGGGTGGCGTCGGGTGGGGGTTCGCGGTGTGCGTCGGGCGGGGGTTCGCGGTGGGCGTCGAGCGGGTCGGGGTGGGCTTGTGGCTGTTGGGATGCCCGCTCGATCGGGGAGTGGGTGTCGCACCGGCCTTGCCGTGCTGACCGGCCTGGCTCTTGCCGTCGCTGGCTGTGCCGGACACCACCGCGCCCTTGTCCACACCAGTTGATGTCGTGCTGTGTGCCAGGTCGGAGACCTCACTGCCGTGGCTGGTGGGCGAGGTGTCCTGCGGGCCAGTTGTTGGCTCGGGTGAGATCGCCGGCACCGGGTTGCTCTGGCCGGGCCGGGCGGGATGCGCTGGCTTCTCCGTAGGTCCCGGAACGTGCACGCCCACGGAAGCCAGCGCTTTTTGGGCGATCTGCTGAGCTGCGTCGGGAAGAGCACCTGCGGCCGCGGCTGTGGCGCTTCCGCAAAGCACCAGGCCGCCGGCCAGAACGGCCGCGGCAGATCTGCGAGACAGCCGTGCTGCGAGGCCATGCGGTGCGCCGGTCCCCGAGGTCGAGAAGGCAGCCCGGAATGCGGCGATCGCTGCGTCCTCGCCTGTCTGAGGTCCCGCATCTGCGGGAGCGGCGGCTGCGGCCAGGATCTGGCTCACCCGGCTGGTGGGGTCCGGGTAGGCCAATAGCTCGGTTAGCTCATCGCGACCCCAGGCACCCATGGGATCGTCGGGACTCGGCCCGTTGGGTCGATCCCGCTGGTCTGCGCTCACAAGAGCAACAACGTCGAGGGCGTCGATCGCATTACAGCGGCAATGTCTCGCGCGTCGCCAGGACGGTCGCCAGGGCACGCAGTCCCCGGTGGGCCAGGACCCGGACATGGTTATGGGTTCGGCCTAGAACCGCGGCCGTCATCGGCACATCGAGTCCGGCGACCACGCGCAGCAGTAGGACCTGGGCTTGAGCCTCCGGCAGCTCGCGCAGAAGCGCCAGCGCCGACTCGGTGGAGATGGTCTCCTCGGCCGCTCGTGGCACGTCGAGCTCGCTCGCGCGGTCCGGCATGGCACCCGAAGCAGTCTCAGGCCTCCGCCCGCTAGCCCGCCATCCATCCACGACCCGCGTGTAGCGCAATCGTGAAGACCCAACCCCGGAACCCCCGGGCGTCTCCGGAGAAACGGGTCAGGCCGCGCACGACTTGGATCCAGGTCTCCGCCGCGAGGTCTTCAGCGTCCGCGTAGTTGAGCGTGCGGAGGTAGCGCAGCAGTCCTGGCTGGACCTCTCGGAAGAGAACGACGAACGCCGTTTCGTCTCCCGCGCAAGCGGCCAAAACCACCGCATCGAGGTCAAACTGGATCGCTGCGGGCACATCCGAAGTATGCGGCGGGCTCCATCGCCGTCGGGAGCGTGATGCCTAGGTTCGCCCGAACGTCGCCATACGGCGCCCGTAAGGGGGACTGGGTACCTGACGAAGCCCCGGGCACGGTTGGTTCACGACCTGCGGGCGTGAGTGGCCGGGACGGGGGCACATCGCCGCAGCCATATGTGTGTGCGGGTTGCTGCTGGAAGCGCAAGGCCCAATCGCCGCTGCTGAGCGTGGTCGCCTGCCTGGACGTTGCAGCGACGGTGGAGGCGCTCGGCCGCACTCGCAACGGCGTTCGGGTGCTCGCCCACCGCGGGTTGCGCGCCCTGGCTGGTCCTCGCGGAACGCGACGCTGCCGTTGTAATGCATGAGGCGACCTTCACGGTGTCCTTTTGTGAGTCGCCGACAGCACGGTCGCCTATGCGCGCCAGACACAGGACGCGTAGCAGCTCAGGCCTGGCATCCCAGCCGGACGACCGAACCCGATCTCAACCGTCCAGCGACCAACGTTGCGCCGCACGACCGATGTCGGCCTCGGGCGACGTCGTTAACCCGTCGCTAATGGGGGAGCTTCAGTCTGTCCAACGCGCTGTGCTGCTTCTCATCAGCCAGGTCGGCAGAGTCGACCTGGAGGCCGTGAACCGGGTGTATCCGGCAGCAACCGAGCGTGATCTCTCGAAAGCCATCGTCTCTCTCATGCGCGACGGTGCATTAGCCACCGCGTCCCCCGCAGACGAGACCTTGACATCGGTCGTAGTCGCCGCGAGCGCCGGCCAGCTGTTCGTCACTGAGGTTGGCCTGCGTCGACTCGCACAGCTGCGGTGACGGAATGTCCTGGTTTCTGCCGACCTCATTCGGCCTTCGTCAACACCGCGGTGCAATTCGGTTCGGGTTGAGGTGCACACTCGAGGAGGCTCGTCGATTACTGCTCCCGGTTGAGCTCCCGGGGGTGGCGGGCCAAGCCCGTGCCGCCGCACCCCCCCGCGGCGGCACGGGTCCGGGATCCGGACGTGCAGCATCCACGCCGTGTCTCCTGGTGACGCCTCAGGGGAGGGCAGTTCCCTGCCTAGTCGCCGAAGGTCTCCAGCAGCACCTTCTGCTCGGCATCGGTGAGGTTGGTCTCGATCAGTTTCATGTGCGCACCGTGGAATCGCTCGCCCACCTGATCGAGGTTGGCCTCCTGAGTCACGAGGAAGAGCGCCGATGTCCCCTCCGTGATCTGTGTGCGAATCGTCTCCAACTGCTCCTTGGTGATCCCCACCCCCTCGGTGGCTTTTGCCAAGGCGCCGATGGCGGCTCCCGCGGCGGCACCGATCAGCGGCATCAGGAACAGCGTGCCGAACAGCAGTCCCCAAAAGGCTCCCCAGCCGCCGCCGTGCAGGACGGAGTCGTGGCTGTGTTTCGTCGCCGGGCGTCGCGCCCCGTGCGGCCACGACACAACCGCATGATCAAGGATCTTGAGCATGCCTTCGCCGGACTCCCTCTCGAGAAGCTTGGCGGCGTCTTCTGCTCCGCCCGGCGTGTCAAATTTCCACACGGTGAAAGCAGTCACGTTGTCCTCCTTTGAGAGTGGTTGCAGCCTGCCCCGGCTCAGCGACGCCCGCCTCACCCGAAATGAGTGAGATGGACTGATGACCGCATCGCTCGTGTGCATCCGGCGTGCTCCGGGCTGGTGTGCAGGGGCGGCGTTCAGCGGCTGACGGCCGTGTCGCCGCGGAATGCGTCCACTGCCTCGTCGAGGGTGTCGTAGAGACGGTCCGGTCCGATCCGGTCAAGAACCTCGTATGCCCGCAGCGTGTCGACCAGCCAGGGGTCGACCCGGGCCATCGCGAAGGTGATGTGGTGGGCGTCGAGGTAGTCCAACAGCCCGGCAAGCGCGACCCCGGCGGAGTAGTCGATGTCGTCGAGGCCGCCAGCGTCCAGGATGAGCCACCGGACCTGGTCGGGTGCGTTGTCAATCAGCTTCTCGACGTCGTCGACGAAGCGGTTCGCGTTGGCGTAGAACAGCGGTGCGTCGTAGCGGAAGACGATCAGCCCGGGTTCGCTCTGGGTGCCGGGTGCAGCCTCCTGGTAGCTCTCTTGGCCGGCAGCGGAGAGGGCGAGCACGAAGTCGCGGGGCTCGTATTGACGGCGGATCACCTCGACGATCGACACCACGATCGCGAGGATGATGCCCTGCTCGATGCCGACCGCGCACACGACGACAGCGGTTACCACGGCGATGACGAACTCGCTGCTCCGGCGGCGGCTGATCCGTCGCAGACCGGCGATGTCGATCAGGTCGAGGCCGATGAGGAAGACAATGCCGCCAAGAACCGCTTTGGGCATGTCGGTGAGCACGGTCGGTGAAGAAGAGCGCAACCAGCAGCACGATCGCCGACATGGTCAAATTTGCGACCTGGGTGCGACCGTTCTGACTGTCCAGGATCTGGGTCTTGGTCGGGCTTCCGTTGACCACGAAGGTGCCCGACAGGCCGGCGGCGAAGTTGGCGCCGGCCAGTCCGACGATGTCGCGGTTCACGTCCACGCCCTGGCCGTGCTTCATCGCGAAACTCCGTGACGTCGCCGCGCTTTGCGCGATGATCAGGATGACGCAGGAGAACGCGATCGCGGTGCAGGCTTCCCAGTTGTCGAGGTCGATGCCGTCCGGGAAACCGATCGGTGGGAAACCCTTGTCCACAGATCCCACGACCGCCACACCGTGCGTGGACGCGTCGGTGGCCGCGGATACGCCGATCAGCAGCACGACCGCGACGATCGCGCCCGGGATCTTGGGCGCGAACCGTTTGAACGCCACGATGATCACCAGGGTGGCCGCGGCGAACGCCAACGTTGTCGCGCTGGTGTCGCCGAGGGAGGTGAGCAGGTGCCACTGCTGCTCCAGCCAGCCGCCCGACCCTTTGGGGATCCCCAGCATGTCCGGAAGCTGGCCGGTGGCCACTTGCAACCCGACACCGGTGAGGAAACCGATCAGCACCGAAGTGGACAGGAAGTCGCCCAGGAACCCCAGCCGGAACACTCGGGCGAGGACCAGCAGCACGCCGCAGATCAATGCGATGAAGCTGGTGTAGGCGAGCCACTGTTCCGAGTTCGGTGTCACCCCGGCGATGGCCGCCGAGCCGAGCCCCGCGGCCAGGATCGCCGCAGTCGCGGAGTCCGCCCCTACGACCAGCAGCCGTGAAGCCCCCAGCAGGGCGAAGACGAGGGTCGGGAAGATGACCGTGTACAGCCCTGTCGCCACCGGCGTCTGTGCAATGGAGGTGTACCCCATCACTTCGGGGATCGCCACGGCCGAGAGTGTCGCCCCAGCGACGAGGTCCGCGGCCAGCCAGGACCGTTGATAGCCCCGCAGCGCCAGTGGCGCGAGGTCCTTACCTAACGAGACCATCAGTGATCCTCTCCCGGCCGATGACGGGCCGGCGCACCCACACCCGTCTTATGGCTGTATCCACCGGTTTCTGCACCGGCCGTGTCACAGACCGCTTTGGGCGTGGGCACGGCCGGACAGCACGGCAGCTGCGAGCGCCGCGTGGTCGCGTTCGTTCTCGTCGGCGTAGGCCTCGGCGAACTCGGCGATGGCGTTGTCGAACTTGTCCGAGCCGCCCAGGTAGGCAGCCAGGGTGATCCTGTCGCCGGAGCGGGCGTGCGCCCTGGCCAGGGTCCAGCCGCACAAACCCGCGTAGACGGCCATTCCACGGGGGAGCATCCGTTCGATCGGCATGGAGAACTTCCAGTCCCGCAGCTGACGGACGTAGTAGTCGCGGTCCACTCCATCTCGGCTCGGTACACGGTTCCAGCCCAGGAAGATGTCACTGCTGGCCTGCATCAGGTGTTGGCCCGCCACGACACGTTGACCCTGGTTGGCGATCTTGCTGCGCCCCGCGAAATCGGCCAGTACGGAGGCCTGAGCCTCCTTTGCCTGCAGGAACAGGGGTTCGGTGCCGTCTCCCGCGACCAACAGCAGGATCCAGGCCCGCGTCCCGACGCTGCCCACTCCCACGGCCTTGCGAGCCGCCTGGACCAGGGTGAACTGCTCGAGCAGATGACGTCGGTCGGACTGCAGAGTGCGGCTGTACTTTCTGACCAAGGCCCCGAGCTCATCAAAGATCTCGTGGGACTGCATGTCGCTGAACAGCTCCTCCACGGGGACGATCAACGGGGGGTCGCTGATGATCTGGTGCTGCCCGTCCACGATGGTGGTGAGTTTGCTCAACGCCTGGGTGCTGTCGCGGGTGCGCGCCTTTGCCACGCGGCTTCGGTGGTCTTGAAGCCCTTCGGCTTCAGCTCCGACTTGAACGTCTTGAGTGACTCCTCGATGTCGAGGTAGGCGTACCAGACGTCCGTCAGCGACTGTCCGGCGAACGCGCGCATGGCCATGCGGTAGCCCGAAACGGCCGACAAGACGGCCTTACGGATTTCCTTACGACTGAACTGGTTGTCCCTGCCCGCCACGACGAAGCTCGCCGCGAGCCGCTTGACGTCCCACTCGAACGGTCCCGGCAAGGTCTCGTCGAAGTCGTTGAGGTCAAAGACCAGCTTGCGTTCCGGTGAGGCGAACGCGCCGAAGTTGCTCAGGTGCGCGTCTCCGCACAGCTGCACGCGCAGTCCCGACGTCGGAGTCGTCGACAGGTCGGCTGCCATCGGCAGCGCCGCGCCGCGGTAGTAGGTGAACGGGGAGACCAACATCCGCCCGTGCCTGATGGGGACGAGCTCGGGAAGTCGTGAGTCGGCCTGGGACAAGACCATCGCCACACTGTCCCGCGACTGGTTCGGCGCAAACTGTGCGTGCGCCTCCAACGGGGCGCGCACCCTGGCGGCCTTGCCCGCAGCGACACGCTCCGACCGGGTCGGGCGGGAATCGCGGCCGGTGCGCATCGCACCCGCACTCGAGGCTCCGACGGCTCCAGCCCCGAGTCCTTCATCCTCAGCGATCTTGAACATGCTGGACCAGTCCTTCCTCGGTGAAGGCATCTCGTCTTCCCATGAAATCGGGGGCAAGCGGTTAACGCTCGCAGTCGGCGGGCCTACCGACCTCACCCCGGATGGGTGAGATGCTCGGAGGCAACGATGTCGCTGCTGCTGCGGCGATGGGCTCAAGTAGCGCCTCACGTGCGCGGAGGGAGCGCGGGGATGGCTGGGAGCGACGAGCGCGGTACGGGGCCAACTGCCGGACCTGGGTCGGTGTCCCTGCCTGCTGAGGCGCTCGGTGCGCGACCCGGGCCACGGTCGGTGTTTCTGAAGGTCGCGAGCGCGGCATTGTCGGGCGGTCTCGTCGTCCTGCTGTTGCTGGTCATCATCCCGGCACTGGGAAGCCTCAGCGGGGTAGGGACGGCCATCAGGTCCATGTCGCCGGCGACAGTTGTGCTGCTGGTCATTGCGGCCTTGGTGATTCGGGTCCTGCTCGCGGCCGCGTACGCCGTCATCCTCCCCGGTCTGGGCCTTGGGCGATCGCTGATCGCCCGGGAGGCGTCGTCCGCGGTGAGCAACGTGGTGCCGGGGCCGTCGGGGACTGCCACGCAATACGTCATCCTCCGGTCATGGGGCGTGAGCACCGAGAAATTCGCTGGCGCCACAGTCAGCGTCGGTGTGTTCACCGACGTGCTGGTCTTCGCCGCACCGGGCGCCTTCTTCGTCGTCTGGGTCCTGCTCGGCATGCCTGCCAACACCGGCAGCGACAACGTCTGGCTGCTCGGGATCGGGGCGCTGGTGGTCTCAGCCATCGCGGTCGGGCTCCTCGTGGCGATCGCCGGCAGCGTGCGGTTGGCAACACTGGTCGGCCGGCTCGGTCAGGGCTGCGTCAACCCGTTTCGCCGTCTGCTGGGCAAGGGCAGGATCACGGACTGGCCTGAGCGTTGCGTCGCATTGCGCACCCACACCCTGCGAACCTTGAGAGAGCACGGTGTCGGCCTGCTCGGCTACATCACTGGTGGCTACATGCTCAACGGGCTGCTGCTGGTCTGGAGTCTGTGGGCTTGTGGCATCGCCCGCAGTGCCCTCCCGCTGTCCCTTGGGCTGATGCTCTACTCGGTTGGTCGGCTGTCGACCGTCGTCAACATCACGCCAGGCGGCGTCGGGGTGGCGGAGGTCGTCTATACCGCCGTGTACGTGGCCGTGCTCGGCGAGTCGTCGCACGACAGCGTCGTCGCTGGCGTGCTGGTCTATCGCGGCCTCACGTACGTGCTGCCGATGCTCACGGGCGCGTTTTGCTACGTGTTGTGGCGGGTGATGCGTCGCCGGGAGCGGCGCGAACCCGCGGTCGGGACAGGAGCACCTGCCTGAGCCTGCGGGGCCCTGGCGTGGTTGCTCGCGTACCTGGGATCACCCGAACCGGATGATCCTTCGACGGCGGCGTAGTGGTCCACTCGGTCCGGTGACGACGGCCGTCGGGGCTCGGTCACGGATGCCGTGGCCCGATCCACCCGCCGCGCAGAGAGGCGAGCATGGATGCGGAAGCGGTATCCCTGATCGCCCTGGTCGTCTTCGGCTGGGGTCTCTTCTCGACCCGACTCGGCCGGGCTGACCTGAGCGCGCCCATCGTGTTCGTCGCCACTGGGGTGCTGTTCTCGGAGGGGCTTAACGTCATTGACGCGGACTTCTCACACGAGGCCATCAAGGTCATTGCCGAGGTCACCCTGGTCTGGGTGCTGTTCGCGGATGCGGCTCGCGTGGGGCTGCGGGAGCTTCGCGCCGACCTGGCCCTGTACACACGGCTGCTCGGGGCGGGACTGCCGCTGACCATCGCAGCCGGGGCGTTGCTCGCCTTTTGGTTGTTCGACGGCGTAGGTGTCTGGATGGCGTTGCTGATCGGTGCCGCGCTGGCACCTACCGACGCTGCCTTGGGTGCGGCGGTGATGACCGACCCTGCCGTGCCAGAACGGGTGCGGCGAGTCCTGAACGTGGAGAGCGGGCTCAACGACGGCATCGCGACTCCGGTCGTGACCGTCGCCATCGCAGGCGTCGCCGCGTCGTCCGACGTCCACGGTTTCCCGAGCGTTGCCGGGGCGCTGACGGACCTGTTGATCGGTCTTGCGGTCGGGCTCGTCCTGGGCGTGGTTGGTGGCCGGGCGATGCGGATGGCGCGCCTCCGGGGGTGGGCATCGGAGGACTTCGCTGGGCCGGGTGTGCTGGCGTTGGCGGTTGCTGCGTACGCGGGCACCCTCTGGCTCGGCGGCAATGGTTTCGTCGCTGCGTTCATCGCCGGGCTGGCGTTCGGGAACTCTGCAGGCCGTGGCGGGGTCAAGGAGGTCTTCTTCGTCGAGCAGACGGCCGGGCTGGCGTCGCTGGTGACGTGGCTGCTCTTCGGTGCGGTCGCGGTCCCGACCGTCGTCGACCAGGCCGATTGGCGGCTGGTTGCCTATGCGGTCCTGAGCCTGACGGTGGTCCGCATGGCGCCGGTGGCGCTGGCGCTGGTGGGATCGGGGCTCTCCTCGAGGACCGTCGCGTTTGTCGGGTGGTTCGGCCCTCGTGGTCTCGCGTCGATCATCTTCGCGCTGATCGCCCTCGAGGACCTCCAGGCTGACGCCGACCGTGCCGTCGCAGTCATCGGGATGACTGTCCTGCTGAGCGTTGTGGCGCATGGCCTCAGTGCCAAGCCGCTCGCCGCTCGGTATGGCGCGAGGGAGGCCAGGCGTACTCCAACGCCTGCGGGGACGGGCCGCCCGCAACCTCCGGTCCGCCGTTTGGTGGACAGCCGTGTCGCCGCTCCGCAAGAACGTCCCGACGGGCGACGTGCCGAGTGAACGGCGCGCTCGTGCTGTCAGGGCGGGGTAGCCCCTGCGGCCGGCGGCTCGGCCAGGTCGGGCCGGTTCTCGATGGCTGCCCGTAGCGCGTCGCTTCGGGTCTGGGCAACGGTGCGGGATTCCGCGAGGGCGGCCTCGGAAGCCGTCGTTCCTTCGGCGCCGGATCGCAGAGCGATGTCAGCAGCGAGCGCCTGCCGCAGAGCCGATGCGGCACCGGAGACCGCGGCGACCCGGGCGGTGCGTTGCGTCCCCGCAGCAGTATCGGTGAGCCGCGTGAGCTCCGTCTGCAACTCATCGAGACGGCGCTGGCTACCACGCCAGCGCTCGACGAGCACGTCGCTGGACACAGACCGGTCGAGCAGCGAAGGCGCGACGGTGTCGACGACGGCCCGCGCCTCCTCCAGCGCCTGCGCGAACGCCGCGTCCCACTTGCGGTGACGTGCCGCGGCGAGGACGAACCACCCGATGCCACCGGCCACGGCCGCGATCAGGAGCAGCCAGAGCCACCACAGCGAGTCTGACGACTCGCTCTCGCTCGCGGCCGGAGTCGCGCTGGTCGTCGGTGTTGCTGACGGGCTGGGCGTTGTTGGCGTCGCGGTCTCGCTCGGGGTTGTTGGCGTTGCGGTCTCGCTCGGGGTAGCCGTGCGGGTGGCCGTGCGCGTCGACGTGACGGTTTCGGTCGCCGTGGCAGTCACGGTGGGTTCGGAGGTGTCTGACGGCGGCGGCGTCGGGGTGGGCGTGGCGGTGCGCGTGGAGCTTCGGCTGGGTCTCGCCGTAGCCGTGTCTGTGCCTTCTGTGGAGGGCGCCGACACGCTCGCGGAAGCTGTTCTGCTCACGCTGGGAAGGTCGCTGCGGCTCGGGAGGCTGGGTGAGCCCGTGATCTCGGGAAGGTTGCTCCCGCCGCCGCAGCCGGCGACCAACGAGGCGCCGAGCAGCGCCCCGACCGCCAGACCGATGCCTCGCATGTGGTCCTCCCTAATGCCGGGCAGTGCGATGCCCCTACTGCCGGGCCATGGCGATGCGGAGGCGTTCGTCGGGGTCGATGAAGTGGTCGTGGTCGTCGTCGCCGAGGTCGATCTGCACCCAGTTGATCTTGCCGGTGAACCGGCTGGTCTGGGCGGTGTAGTCGGGCGTGACGGTGGTGCCGGACTCGTAGCCGATGTCGGTGGTCTCGTCGGCGGAGAAGATCATCGGCTGGGTGGCTTCGACCCGGCCGGTGCCGACCGCGGTGCCGTCGTAGTACAGGGTGACGTCGCCGCCCTTGGCCAGGCCGCCGCCGTCGTAGGCGAACTCCATCCGCACCTGGTGCGTGCCGGCCGGGATCGGCGCGTCGGCCTCGGTGGCGAACTCCTGGATGCCGAGCACGTTGTAGACGAACTTGGCCTTGCCGTCCTTGGCGTAGAGCGCCCAGCCGCCGAAGCGGCCGCCCTGGGCGATGATCACGCCCTCGGCGCCGCCGTCGGGGACGTCGACCTCGGCGGTGACGGAGAACGACTTGTTCTTGATGCTGACCACGCTGTTCTCCGACAGGCGCCCCATGCCGGGGAAGAACAGCTGCGAGTTCCCGCGGATCAGGGTCGGTCGCCCGGCCATCTCCGGCTCGAGCCGCTCGGCGGTGCGGTCGTCCATCGGCAGCACGTTGTACTTGGTGGCCTCGATGAGCCAGAGCCGTTGCAGCTTGGCGAGCATCTCGGGCTGCTCGGCGGCGAGGTCGTGGGCCTGGCTGTAGTCGCTGCTGCCGTCGTAGAGCTCCCACACGTCGTCGTCGAACGCCGGCAGCGACGCCGCCGACCATGACCCACGGGGTGCGGTGCTTGGTGACCGCGCTCCAGCCCCGGTGGTAGATGCCGCGGTTGCCGAACATCTCGAAGTACTGCAGGTCGTGGCGCTCCGGCGCGTCCGGCTCGTTGAAGGTGTACAGCATGCTGGTGCCCTCCATGGGCGACTGCTGCACACCGTTGACCATCGTCGGCTCGGGCAGCCCGGCCGCCTCGAGGATCGTCGGGGCCACGTCGATCACGTGGGTGAACTGCGAGCGCAGCCCGCCGGGCTCCTCGATGCCGTTCGGCCAGTGCACGATGGTGCCGTTGCGGGTGCCGCCCCAGTGCGAGGCGACCTGCTTGGTCCACTGGAACGGGGTGTCCATCGCCCACGCCCAGCCGACCGCGTAGTGGTTGTAGGAGCTCGGCGAGCCGAGCTCGTCCATCTTGCTGAGCCATGAACTCGGGGGTCTCCAGCGCGGCCATCCCGTTGAAGTTGGCCATCTCGTTGAAGGCGCCGTTCATGGTGCCCTCGGCGGAGGCGCCGTTGTCGCCGATGATGTAGTAGACGATCGTGTTGTCGAGGACCCCGAGGTCCTCGATGGCGTCGATCAGCCGGCCGACGTGGTGGTCGGTGTGCTCGAGGAACCCGGCGTAGACCTCCATCTGCCGGGCCAGCACCGGCTTGAGCTCGTCGGGCATGTCGTCCCACGCCGGGATCTCGGCGTGCCGGGCGGTCAGCTCGGCGTCGGCCGGGATGACCCCCAGCTCCTTCTGCCGGGCGAACGTGCGCTCGCGCTGCACGTCCCACCCGTCGTCGAACTGCCCGGCGTACCGGTCGGCCCACTCCTTCGGGACGTGGTGCGGGGCGTGGGTCGCGCCCGGCGCGAAGTACACGAAGAACGGCTTGTCCGGCATCAGCGCCTTCTGCTGACGCACCCAGCTGACCGCCCGGTCGGCCAGGTCCTCGGTCAGGTGGTAGCCCTCCTCCGGGGTCGCCGGCGGCTCGACCGGCGTCGTGCCGTCGTACAGCGCCGGATCCCACTGGTTGTTCTCGCCACCGATGAACCCGTAGAACGTCTCGAACCCGCCGCCACCCGACGGCCACGCGTCGAACGGGCCCATCGGCGAGGACTGCCACACCGGCACCTCGTGGCACTTGCCGAACTGCGCCGTCGAGTACCCGTTCAGCTTCAGCGTCATCGCCAGCGGCGCCTTCGTGTTCGGCCGCAGCGAGCTGTTGCCCGGCGCCGACGTCGCCGTCTCGGTGATGCTGCCCATCCCGACCGAATGGTGGTTGCGGCCGGTCAGCAGCGCCTGCGCGGGTCGGCGCGCACAGCGCCGTGGTGTGGAACCGGTTGTACCGCAGCCCGCCCGCCGCCAGCCGGTCCGCCGTCGGCGTCCGGCACGGACCACCGAACGTGCTCGACGCACCGAAGCCCACGTCGTCGAGCAGCACGATCAGCACGTTCGGCGCACCCTCCGGCGGCAGCAACGGCTCGATCGGCGGGAACGCGGTGTCCGGGTCCTTCGCGTCGTAGGTCGTCAGACCCGGCGCCGGCCGGTCAGGGATCGGCAACATCGTGCGCGCGTGGCGGTCGGGACTCATGACGTTCCTCCGATACATCTATCTCGCCTGTTCAGCGAAGTTCAGTGCGAGCCGAACGTACGACAGGTGAACGCCGATGGTCGTCACCCGACATGGATGATCCGTGGCGCGGTCACCTGTGAGACGCGCCATGGCCGGACCTCGCCGGTCAGGAGTTGAGGATGCGGCTCTTCTGCACTTCGAACTCGGCGTCGGTCAGCACGCCCTGCGCTTTGAGCTCGCCCAGCTGCTGGAGCTGCTCCAGCTTGCTGCTCATGTCGTCTTCCGGCGGTGGCGCGGCGTAGACCGGCTGGGGCTGTGCCGCCTGCTGTTGTTCGTACTGCTGTTGTTCGTACTGCTGTTGGTCCTGCGCGCCCCAACGACCCGCCTGGCGGCGCGAGACGCGGTTCGATACGGCGGTCGCAGTGCCAGCCACGACGGCAGTTCTGGCGACTCCCCTGAGCAGACCCGGCATGATCAATCCCTTTCTTCTCTGTTGGCGACTTGTCGCGATCGGATCAGCTGGCAGGCTCGTCGACCGAGTCCAGCGCCGCCAGGAGGGCCTGGACCGGGATCCGCCCGCTCGCCACGAGCTGTCCGCCGGAGCGTCGCACCGCTGACGCGAAGGGCGCTGCCCAGACGTTCTCGTACACCAGGATGCCGGCGGAGCTGCCAGGCTGGAGGACGGTCCCGGCTTCGTCGATGTCCTCGGGATGGAGCAGGCCGGATGAGGCACCCTCGAAGACCGCGAGATCCAGCTGGCTGTCTCCGTCCAGGTCGGCCAGGACCATGCCGGCGACCGACCCGTCCAGGTCCTTCCGTACGAAGGCGAAGTCGAGGATGCGAATCAGTCCCCGGTCCACGAGGTCGATGAGCAACGGGAATGCCTCCCCGGTCATGCGGTTACCCGGGAACTCCACCACCAGGTAGTCGATGGGGCCCGTCTCGTCAAGATCCTCGGTCATGATCATCCCTTCCCTGTGTGTCCACTGTTCGCCGAGCGTCGGCCCCGTCGCTGTGCCGCCTCGGCGTCGACAACCCACAATGCCTGTCGACGCCGCCAGACCGCGTCACCCCTAACGGGGGAGACAGCTCACGTCGGGTCACCCGCGGGCGCCCACAATCGTCCGGTTCATACCGAGAGGCTGACCGGGAACGTGGTGAGCCACGCGACCGTGCCGAGGAAGACCACGCATCCCAGGACGAGCATCGCCAACCGCAGTTGTCGCGAGCTCAGTTTGGCGCTCATGCCCGCGAAGAAGAGCGCGACAGCGCAGAGCACGACGCCGAGAACATAGTTGGAAGCCCGCTGGAGATCGCGCCGGACGCCGGCGGCGAGCACCTCGGCCTGCTTGTCCAGTCGGTCGGCCTTGGCGGTCGCCGCCAGCTTGTACTGCGGCATCCGGAACGGGCGTGAGCGGTGCGTCGGAGTTCATCAGCGGCTTGGTGGCAATCCAGGCTTCTACCGCAGGGGCGAACTCCGGACGGAACCTGGCCCGGTAGAAGTCGGCGAGTTTCGTCTCGTTGCGTGCGTAGGCGTTGACCCATTGGCTGAACGTGGCGACGTCGACCTCGGTCTGGGCGTTCGCAAGGTCGGCCGCGCGGGCCGCCTGAAACCTGGCCGCGCTTGCGGCGGCGCCGGCCTTCGCCTGCTCGCCGTTCCATCGGGTGGCCTGATAGCTGCACCACGCCGTCGCGACGGCCGCGAGCGCGAGGAGGACGGTCGCGAGCAGCTCGACTCCGGAACTCGACCGTTCCGGTCGCGTCATCGGGCGACGCCGAGCGCGTTGCAGGGCGGTGCGGCACGGTCGCCTACCCCGGCGAGCTCGTGCTCCAGCACGGTGAGGGTTCGCTGCATGGCCGTGGGCTGCAGCCCACCCGGGCCGTCCTGGAACGGATGGTCCAGGAACCGGATGAGCAGCAGCAGCACGACCATCACGATCGTGACCGAGCCGACCTGAACGGCCTGCACCGCTTTCGGCCTCACCCGAGTCCGCGAAGAACATCATGAAGCCGAAGATGACGAATGCCGTGAAGACCAGTGCGGCCCACAATGGCCAGGGGATGATTCCTTCAGCGCCGTGCAGCCGGTCGAGCCTCGCTTGCTCGCGGTCGGAGGTCTGGTCCAGCCATTTGCTGTAGGCCGCCTCCTCGGTGGAGGAGTCGGGCTGCGCGGTCTTGAGGGTCTGGAACATCGCGACGCCCCAGGGGTTGACGTCGGACGTGTGCAGTCCCTGCTCCATGCGGGGCCATTCAGTTCCCACGACGTAGCGTCCGTAACAGATCAGCTGGCCACCTAGCAGAGGCGTGACCTCCGAGGGCATGAACTGCGCGGTCTCGAACTGTTGGGTGACTGCCAGCGCCTCCGCCTCGGCACCGGTCCGGGTCTCGTCATAGCTCGCGAAGGAGAGGAAGACGACGAAGCCGAGGAGCACGGAGAACCCTGTCGCGAGGACGCCGAACATTCCCGCGGCGCGGTCGCCGTCGTGAAAGAAGCCACCGTCCGGCGCCCGACGCCGCACGAGCAGCAGTACGCCGACCACCGCCGAGGCGGCGGCCAACGCAAATAATGCGCCCCAGAGCAGGTTCACGGGACAGCCTGGTACGCGCTCGGATGCACCGGTCCCCGGTTAGGTCAGACCGAGGTGCCTTGCGCCGGGACGCTTGTCCCGCCGAGCACCCGCGACTTGAGAGCGCTGAACTCCTGTTCGCTGATCGCGCCGGAGTCGAGCAGCGTCTTGGCCTTGGCGATCTCGTCGGCCGGGGAGCTGCTGGCGGCGACCTCCCGGACGTAGGCCGCGGTCGCCTGCTCGTTGGCCTGGGCAGAGCGGAGCGACCGATCGGCCATGCCGCTCCCGCGGGCGACCAGGTAGACGAACGAGGTGAGGAACGGCACGAAGATCAGGCAGATGATCCAGACCGCTTTCGCGAAGCCGCTCGCCGATTGGTCGCGGAAAAGGTCGGCAATGATCATGAACATCACCATGAGGTACGCGATGAACGCGAACGAGACGACGATGAACCAGATGATGTCCCAGAACGACATCGACTTTCCTTCCAGTCGGAGAGCTCACGCTGGGCCCGGCCCGGCCGCGTGATGCCGCTCGGAGGCCCCTCAGAGCGTGCGCCTGATGGAACGCGGAGTGGATCACCCCCGGCGGGTGATGCGGTCGGCAATGGGGATGAGGGAAGGTGCGTGCGCTCCGCGCCAATACATCCCGGCGAGCGGTCCACTCAACGCCCGGACAGCCGGGCTGCGGAACTGCAGTTCTGAACGGATTCTGCTGATTAGTCCACGTGCGTGAACGAGCAACCGGCCGATCGCGGCGGCGACGAGAGCGACTGCGCCCGGCAGAGTCCAGCCGCTGAGCATCACCCGACTCACCGTGCGGTAGTGGCCTCTTAGGATTTGGCGGGGCGTTCTGCATGCGGTTCGCCGACTTTGGTGGCCGGCAACCAGTCCTCGGGGCCGTGGATGTCTGCACCTTCGATCTGCGACACGATCTTGCGGAGAGCGTCGATCTCCTTGCGGAGCGCCTTCTTCCCTCGGGGAGTGATGGAGACCCACGTACGCGGTCGGCCTCCCGTGGCCTCGCGGGTGAGCTTCACAAAGCCTGCCAGCCTGAGCACCTCGAGATGCCGCCCGAGATTGCCGTCGGTCAGGGCGAGTTCGCTCTTGAGATGAGCGAAGTCGGCTCGGGTCAGGCCGATGAGCGCGGCCAGGATGCCGAGTCGGACCCGCTGGTGGACGTCGTCATCGAGGTCGTGGATCGGATGATCGGTCACGCGCGGTCCTCGTGCTCGGAGGTAGCCAAGGAAGCGTGCCAGAGGAGGACCCCGAACGCTGTGAGTTGCAGTGCGACGGCGAGATCGCCCTCGGCGGCCAAGGAAACCAGGGCGGTCGACGCCACCATCGCGATCGCAGTCAGGGCAAGTCGGTGTGACCGCAGCCAGCAGGCGGTGAGGGCCGTACCAGCGGCGACGGTCAGACACGGCCCGAAGTCGCTGACCCATGGCTTGTCGAGCGCCACTCCGAGTCTCGACATGCTGGCGCCGACAGCGAGAGTCGCCACCAGGATCAGCACCCACGGTCGCACCGGAAGCAGGAGCCCGTGCTCGGCTGCGTAACGGCGATACCACCAACCCGAGACGACGAGCACGGCGACGTACGCCGGTGCGAAGTACGCGAGCAGGTGGAATCGGCCGATGATCAGGACGACCATCGCACCCGCGAGATCCGCTGCAGCGAGCAAGCGCAGCGGCAGCGTGATGGCGCGCTGGATGCCACGAACGCGATCGCGTGCGGCCACGGCTTCCCGATAGGCGAGCTCGGCGACGAGGGGATCCTGCACTTGCCAAACTCTGCACTACAGAGTTACCTTCGTCAACAACTCTGTAGTGCAGAGTAACCGAAGGAGTACGACATGTTCCTGCTGCTTCCCCTCGTCGGCGGCGCGCTCGCCGGTTGGCTCGCCCCCAAGCGCACGGCCATTGCTCTCCAAGCGGTCTTCGCCATCGTCGCGGCGACCGTCGTCACCGCCTCCGCGCCACAGCACGGCGCAGACCATGGCATCGTCGTCTGGGTCATACCGATCACGATCGTTGTATCCATCGTCGGCTTGGGCATCGGACTCCTCCTGCGCCGACGTCGACTCGCCGCATGACCCTTCTCGGCCGAGTCGTTGTGCTGGGCGCGATCATCGAGGTCGGCTCATGGATGCTCGCCACCGTCTTGCGCGCGGGGTCCTGGCGCTACAACATCAGCGACCTGTACTCCGCGGGAGCTCCGCGACCGTGGCTCGTCATGGTCGGGGAGGCTGCGTTCTCCGTGGGGCTCGCGGCACTTGTGCTCGGTCTGCGCCGCTCACTGCCTCCCGGCGACCACCGAATGGTCGGCTGTGCGCTCGTCGCACTCGCGAGCATCGGGGCCATGGCCGGAGCCCTTGCCCGCAACAGCTGCGAGGACTCTGTGCCGCGGTGCGAGGGCAAGGCCTTCGCGACGGCCAGCGACTGGGTGCACGGGATCGGCAGCCTCGCGGAGATCCTCGGCATCGCCGGCGCAGCCCTCGTCCTGGCCGCGACGCTGCCCCGGCGTTGGGCGATCTACTCCGCGTCCACTGGATGCGCGGCTCTGCTGGCTGTCTTCGTCTGGGGAGCTCTTCCCTACCCGTGGGTCGGCACGGCAGAGCGAGTCCTCGCACTCATACTCGTGGGATGGGCAGCCGCGTTGGGCACCCGGATCACATCGGGTGCGGTGCGGCCAACTGCCGCCTTAGGACAGACCCAGTTGCCGCATCCTGGTCACGATCAGCCGTCGCACGAGGTCGTCTGAGAGTGGTTGGTCGACAGCGAAATGCAATGAGCCCTTGGTGCTCCGATATCCGGCAAGGTCGTCGCTGAGCTCGCCGAGCACCGACCCGCTGTGCGGTAAGTAGCTGAGGTGGTGCTTGAACGCGGCGAAGCCAGCGACGGTCTTCCCTTGAACCTTGAACGCGGGCATTCCATATGAGATGCACTGCTCTGCATCAGGCACTACGCCGAGGATGGAGTGACGCAGGGCCTTAAGCGTGCTTCGCTTTGGCTCCTCGACGGACGCCAGGTAGCGATCGATATCCCGTGCTGCCATGTCCACAGTCTCCACCTGGCCATGCTGTCCTCGCGGACGTCGCCCTCGCCCAGCGCCTACAGCCGCCAGGACGTCGGACCGCGCCCAGGCGGTGGTGGGAGATCGCCACGTTCCCGCGCCAGCTCAGCGGCCGTCAACGGTGCGCCCCCGCAATGCAGGCACCGCGCGAGCCCCAGCAGCACTTCGCGACCACAGGCAGCGCACCAGCGCGGATCGCGGTCCTCGGGGTCGGGGCTCTCGGTGACGACGCCATCGCCGTCGCGTTTGCGCACCAGCCGGCGGACGCCTGGCGTCTGGCCGATCCGGGTTACGAGGCCCACGGGATCATTGTGCGTCAGGACGTGCCGTCCGTGTCGTGGGTCTGAAGTAGCTCAAGAATTACCGACGGTCGATGGCCCGTGGGGGGTTGTCCCGGGCGGTGATCGCGCTAGCGTCAGGAGCACGCTCTCAGGACGGAGTCCAGCCATGCGCAAGGTCGCGTCAATCACCGCCATCGTGGTCGGCATCATCATGGCGATCGCGGGAGTGGCAACGTTTGTTGTGGTGAGCACAACCCTGTCGGACCAGAAGATCACCGTCTCCGAAGATGCCTCCTGCGCGGCCGGGGATGGTGTGAACGGGCCGCTGTCGGCCTACTGCCAGGCCAGGGTGATCGACAAGCACACGAAGGCAATCACCGGCGGAAAGACCTACGCCGAACTCGCTCGGGATGACCCGAACCGGGCGGTCGCTGCCGACTCCGCGTTCCTGCAAGCCTCGCTCTTCACCTCGGTCGTCGCATTCGGGGTCGCGGCGATGGCGGTGGTCGTGGGGATCGTCCTGGCGTTGATCGGGTTCGCCATCCGTACTCCCGAAGTCGCCAGGACCTAACGCCACCTTCCGAGTTGACCACGTTTGGTAGGCGAGGCGTCGCGCCAGAAGGCCCGCACGCCTGCTGACGCGACTGTTCGCCCACGCCAGTGGACTCCCCGGCGGGGATATCGATTTAATGTGATTTCCACCCTTATAACCGTTGACCCCGAGCGTGATTCGTAGGCAAGTTCCGCATTGCAGCGGGGTTCGCGTTACTGGGTTGCATGTCTCGTCACCATGCGTGAACCTGATGCTGCTTTCGGTGGGCGAGACAAGCCCGGCCGCACAGCGGTTCGCCAATCAGTTGCTGCGCATCCGCGCCGCGGGCAGCTGAGCGACGCCCACCCTCTGATCCGCAGATCGACTCCATCTGAGACGGGTGCGACGCCGACGACATCGACGGCAGTGCGGGTGTGGTTCTACTGACGGAAGGCGTCAGCGCGGTGTCAGGAATGTCACCCAGGGCCTCGATCTGACGTGCTGAGAACCATCCCCTGGGGTGCCTCGTATGTATGGAGAGCACCTTCTCGACTTCTCGACTCACTACCAAGGAGAGACCAATGAATATTCGCGAGCACCTAGGAGCCCATGAGACGGTCGGCCGGGACGACCCCCGCGATGCGGACAACGCTGTGAAGCTGCGGATGCTGGCTGCCGCGGCAGTTCTGGTATCGGCCGCGGTCCACCTCCACCTGTGGTTCGACGTCTTCCGGCACACCGACGTGGTCGGGCCCGCATTCATGGTGAACGCGATCGGCGGCACCATCATCGCGGTGTTGCTGGTGACGTGGCGGCATTGGATCCCGTTGCTGCTCGCCGTCGGTTTCGGCGCGTCCACGCTCGGCGCGTTCATCATCGCCGCCACGGTGGGGCTCTACGGAGTCCACGAGCACTGGACGGGCTGGGAGGTGTGGACGGCCGCGGCGTCGGAGGCGATCGCGATCGTGTCGGCCGGGGCGGCTCTGATACAGGAGAGCCCGCTGCGCTCGCGGAATCCAGTCAGGAGATCAACACCAGACGCGTGAGCCCATCGAGCGCACCTGGCACGGGCTCAGGGCCCGAAGTAGCGCGGTCAGGTCAGCCTCGGTCTCGTCCGTTTGGTGCCCAAGAGGCTGAGTAGCGCGCCGAGGGCGAGCAGCGCGACCAGTGCGGTTCCGATCCGGGTGGGTGGGATTGCCACCCAGCCGATCATCGCGACGAGCGCCGCCGCCCACACCAGCAAGGGCCGGGGCACGCACTGAGGATCACATGGCCGCCGACGAAAGACAGCGCGAGGTAGAGGCTGAGCCCGATCGGGCCAACGTACGTAGGAGTTGACATTCCTCCCAGTAGGGGATGTCGCGGTCGTTGGTGCTCCACATCGACTGGTCGACGATCGCCGCCTCGAGGACGCCGAACGCGGCAGCACCTCACACACCGGCGCCAAGACGAAGAGTCCAAGAGCGGGGAGCCAGGCGGTGCGCATACGCACGACCCTAGGTCCGCACCGGCAGGCACCTCGCTGACACATTCCTCGACGCCGTGATCGCCCCGTCCGGTGCTGTCACGCGTCGCTACGCGCAAAGATGACGGCTCCCGGCACATCCTCGTCCGGTCCGATGACCAGCTCTGCCTCAATCGTGAACCCCGCCTCACGAAGCCAACCCATGACCTTGCTCGGCCGCCGATGGTGGCTATCAACGTTGATTGGACGACCCGTGTAGCCCTCGGACGTGTGTCGTGTCTCGTCACCGACGTGAAAGCCGACCAGTAGCAGACCCTGAGGTCGCAACACTCGACGGAACTGCTCGAGGACCCTTGGCATGACGTGGTCGGGCACGTGAATCACGGACCAGAACGCGACTATGCCGGCGACCGAGTCGTCCGGCAAGGCGAGATCGGTCATCGTTCCAACCTCGAAACGAAGGTCGGGATAGTCGCGCCGGGCGATGGCGATCATCTCGGGCGAGAGATCGATGCCGAAGACGTCCACTCCGGCGTCATGGAGGTAGCTGGTGACGTACCCCGGTCCGCAGCCAACGTCGGCAACCGGCCCGGCACCGTGCACCAGCTCGGTGAACAACGCCAGGCTCGCGCGGAGGTATGGCCTTCCACCGAGCAATCCACGTACCTGCTCGACGTATCCGGAAGCGTCGGTGTCATAGGACGAGCGGGTGTCGGAGAGCCAGTCATCGGCCATGGGCGACACGGTAGCCCGATCTGGCGACGCCCTGCCCCGCGCCAACACGCACTCCGATCCCGCGTTCGCGGACGCACGCACATGGGCTATGGGAGCGCGCCCGAAGGCAGCTCGGCGCCGGGATCCGATCGTTCATTGCCACAGAGGCTGCGTCGGAACTGGCTACGGATCGGCGGGGCATGCCTGCGGACGGGGTCAGGTCCAACGCTTGCTTCCGACTCGCGCCTTGAGCAGTCTTGGTCCGTGACCAACAAGGCGTGGAGCGACCTCAGTCCGCGAATCCGGCGGCTCATTCTCATCGGCGCCGCGTTGGAGGGCGCCCTCAAGGTCGCGGCGCTGGTCGACCTTGTGCGGCGACCTAGCGAAGAGTTGCGCGGCTCGAAGCCTCTGTGGGCGGCAGCCATCGTACTGATCAACTCCGCCGGCGCTGTTCCCATCGCTTACTTCGTACACGGCAGACGGAGACGTTGACAGCCCCGAACTGGCAGTATTCGACGCTCGACACGGCGATCCATGCGCCACGGTCACCGGCATGCCCTAAGGCTTCGGCGTAACGGTCGGTGCCGTCCGCTTCTTGATAGACGCTGTCATCGGATCGAGACCTCGCCCGGCTTCGTTGAGTGACCCGATCTGGTGCGGGAGTTGACCGGTCGTAGACTTGTTCGAGAGCAGGGACGGCTATCGGAAGGTGGCCAACTATCGACGCGGTGGTTACCGGGAGTTCCTTGGCAGTTCACCCGGCGCGCGGATGCTCCTCGGGTTGACACCTACAACCCTTGGGGGAGTACTCGCATGACGATCTCTCGTCGCAAGATCCTCGCCGGCGGCGCCACGGGCGTCGGACTGGCTGTCGTCGGTGCGCTGCCGGCTCTGAGCGAGCCGGCAGCGGCCTCGACGCGCGCCATGTCCTCCTCGACCGGACGGGCAGGGGGTGGACGTCCGTTTCCACCGCTTGTCGACGACCCCGACGGCATCCTGGCCCTGCCCGCCGGCTTCTCGTACGCGATCGTCACCCGTGAGGGCGTCACAGACATGTCGTTCGGCCAGGGCAAAACGCCCGCCTTCCACGACGGCACGGGCGTGGTCGCGGCGGGACGGGACAAGCTGACGCTGATCCAGAACCACGAGATGACCCCGTTCATGTCGACGTACGGCGTGCCGCACATCTCTGGGACCGTGTACGACCCTGGCGCCGTCAACGCCAGCGGATGCACGGTGATCAGGGCTTCGGGCAGCGGGCGGCTCGCCGCCGAGTGGGTGGGCATTTCCGGCACCGTCCGCAACTGCGCTGGCGGCGTCACACCGTGGGGCACCTGGCTCACCTGCGAGGAGACCTTCATCACCGCGGGCGCCGCCTGGTCGGCCGCCGGCCAGACCGGGGTGTACGAGAAGAACCACGGCCATGTCTTCGAGATCTTCCCGGGCAGGGATCAGCTGCCCAGTGCCGATCAAGTCACTGGGACGGTTCGAGCACGAGGCCCTCGCGGTCGAGCCGGGACGGAGGCACATCTACCTCTCCGAGGACGCCAGCGGCCCCACCGGCCTCTTTTACCGGTGGACAGCACCGCGACGGCGTAGACCTTGGGCCCGGCCTCGCCCGTCGGCTCGGCGACACGGCTGGCAGGCTCGAGGCGATGCAGATCCGCCTGGACGACGGCAGCATCCTCCCCGACGTCGCCTACCTGACCTCGGCCCAGCTCGGTCGGCCCTTCAAGGTGACGTGGACCGAGGTCGAGGACAGGGACGCGACCACTGTGCCGACCAGGAACCAGTTCGCCGACGGTGAGGTCACCCGCGGCAAGAAGTTCGAAGGTGTCTGGAGCAACGGCAAGGGTGCGTACGTCGTGAACAGCTTTGCCTTCGGCGCCAGCGACCTCCCGGCGGACGCCACCAAGCACGACGGCATGGTCTGGTTCTACGACTACCGGGACCAGACGATCACGCTGGTCTCGTACTTCCCGCACAACCCGGTCGCGGAGGGCGAGGGCGCCTTCCCGAAATACGCCGATCTCACCTTCGACGGGCCGGACAACGTCACCGTCACGCCGTGGGGCACGCTGGTCCTCGCCGAGGACGGCACGCGCGCCTCGCACGTGCTCAGCGCGGTCCCCGGCGGCCCGGCCTACGCGATCGCCCGCAACCAGCTCAGCAACGGAACGGCCGCCGACGGTTCGCCGACGTACTCGGAGTTCACCGGTCCGACGTTCTCGCCGGACGGGAAAGTTCTGTTCGTCAACATTCAGGTGCCGGGCATCACCTTGGCCATCACCGGACCGTGGCGCAACTACCTGGGCTGACCGCAGAGCAGAAGAGGACGCGGCAGGCTTGACGCCGGCCTTTCCGTCAGTTCCTGATGCGGGCTGGCGCGCTCGGCACAGTCGAGTCGAGCCCGCCGGACGACCCTCTGGAGCACCATGCCGCCTGATCCGTAGGACGACGAAGGATCACTGCCGTCGAGAACTCGGGTGCCAAGCGTGCCAAGAAGGCCGTGGCGGAGTCACCGGTAAGAGTCGTTGTCGCGCTGCAAGACGCCTTCGAGAGGGGCACGCCTAGCGCGGATGGACCATTCCGGCGCGCGATGCCGGGGGCGACGGCGATGCTGTGGGCTTGGAGTACATGTCCAGTGTGCCGCGATCGCCGCTGGACGGGCTGATCGACGACCTTTACTACTTGGAGGGTGTGCCGCTGTACGCCCGGTTGACGCTGCCGCCGATGCCGGCGGCGTTGCTGATCGTCAACCGTCGCGCGCGGAGACCGGCGTGACAGCGGGGGAAACCCGGCGCCAGGCCGGCGGCGTGATGTGGTCAGCGCGCCCGTGGGGGTCGATGAACCAGCGCTATCGACCGATGTGGGCGTCGACGTGGGCGGCGAGCTTGTCGAGCGCCATCGCCCATCCGGCGGCGCCTGGGGAATCGGTGGGAATGCCGGCATGGGTCATCACCATCTTCGTGCGGCCACCGACGTCCTCGAGCTCGACGCGAACCTCGGTCGTGGTGGGATGGCCCTCGGGCATGCCCATGTCCGAGGGCGACAGCACGTTGCCGTTCTCGTCGGACATGGACTCGGTGTAGACGAGTCGCTCGTTCTCGACGACCTCGCGGTACTCGCCGGTGAACCACATCTGCATCGGGCCGTTCGGGGTTTGCATCTCCATGCACACCAGGCGGGTGCCGCCGACGCGCACGTCCATCTTCGCGACGGGAATGGTGGCGCCGGTCGGGCCGTACCAGGCCTTGAAGTGTTCCGGGTCGGTCCACATCTGCCAGATGAGATCCACCGGGGCATCGAAGCTGCGTTCGATCACCACCGCGTCCTGGGAACCGCTGTCGTCGGTCATCGTGTCGTCCTGTCTTTCGTTGCGTGGAGTTGGCTGAGGTAGTCGTCCATCCGGTCGAAGCGGGCCTCCCAGACCGGCCGGTACTGCTCGGCCCAGGTCGAGACCTCCTCGAGTGGTGTGGCGTCGAGCGCGCACGGTCGGTACTGGGCGCGTTGACCCCGCCCGACCAACCCGGCGCGTTCCAGCACCTTGATGTGCTTCGAGATGGCGGGGAGCGTCATCTCGAACGGCTCGGCGAGCTCGTTGACGGTCGCCGCCCCTTCGGCCAGGCGGGCCAGGATCGCCCGCCGCGTCGAGTTGGCCAGTGCGCCGAAGGTCTCGCTCAGTCGGTCCTGGTCGATCACGGTCGTCACGGCCGCCCTTACTTTCCTAATAAGTTAATTAATCGATACGGAAAGTATAGATCTTTGCGACGGCTGTCAACCGTGTGCGCGCCAGCAGGTGCCTCTCGTCGCTCCAACCCAGGACTACTGCCAACGGCTGCCCGTAGTTCGCTGCCAGACCGACTCGGCTGCCGCGCGACTGGATGGTGCCGCTTTGCCTGCTATCTCGAGCGCTTGCCGAAGCGCTTGCCGGCTTCGCATTAACAGTCGCAACCGCGGTCGTCGGCCGACAGACGCGGAAGTCCAGCACGTGCTATCTGGGCCGGCGGTCCCCAGTTCGGACTGCCCGGCGTCCGCTCATTTGGCAGGCGTGCCGTTGCGGGTGACGACGAGCGACCGCTCGCCGAACTCGGTCAGGTCGCGGCAGAGAAGTTGCCGTGGCACAGGATCTCAGGACTGTCCCAGCCCGCGTCTACGCTCCGGCCATGAACCGCATCGACCGCCTGTACGCCCTGGTCGAGGAGCTGCGCGCGGCCGGGCCCCGGGGCCGTACGGCGCGGCAGCTGGCCGAGCACTTCGAGCTCAGCGTCAGGACCATCGAGCGCGACCTGAGCGCGCTGGGGCAGGCCGGCGTCCCGCTCGCGACCAAGCAGGGGCGCACCGGCGGCTACACGCTCGACCGCTCGATGAGCCTGCCGCCGCTCAACTTCACGCCACGCGAGGCGGCGGCCGTCGCCGTGGCGCTGAGCCGCAGCGAGCACGTGCTCTTCGCCCGTGACGCCCGCAGCGCCCTGCAGAAGATCGTGGCGGCGATGCCCGAGCGAGCCCTCGAGGAGGCGCGCGCGACCGCCGAGAAGGTCAGGCTCCTCGTCCAGCCGCGCGCCCGATCCCGACGCCGAGATCGCCGAGACCATCTGGCGAGCCGTGCGCGACAACCACGTGCTGCGCATCCGCTACATCGACGTCGGCGGCCTCGAGACCGAGCGCGAGGTCGAGCCGCAGCACGTCGTGGTCGGGCCCAACGGCTCCTACCTCACCGCCTGGTGCCACCTGAGAGGGGACGACCGAGTGTTCCGGATGGATCGCATCACCCGGGCCGAGCGCGACGCCGTCGCTGCCGCGCCCGCAGCGCGTCGTCGCGGAGCCGGTGGTCGACGGCCACGAGACGAAGCTGCCGGAGTCGGCGCTGCGTCCCGAAGATCTCCTGCCAAACTCCGACATAGGGCTGTCGCGAGGCCCCGAGACGGTGGGTGCATCCCGCCGCCCCGGCGGGTGATCCGCAATGCAGAAGGAGACACCCATGACCAACCCCGCTCCCGGCACCCTGGCCTGGTTCGAGGTCGCCACCAGCGACCCCGACGGCGCCGAGAAGTTCTACGGCAGCCTCTTCGACTGGACCTTCGAGGCCGACGGCCCGGCGGCCTCCGGCGGCATGGACTACCGCAACATCAAGGCCTCGGGCGCCGACGGACCGATGGGCGGCATCTTCGGCACCGGCGGGCAGGTGCCCGACCATGCCGTGTTCTACATCCTCGTCGCCGACGTCGAGGCCACCTGCGCCGACGCCGAGCAGCTCGGCGGCTCGGTGGTGAGCAAGCACCTCGACCCCGGCCCGGGCGCCCCGACGTTCGCCTACCTGCGCGACCCGTCCGGCAACCAGTTCGGCGTCTTCACCCCGCCGGCGGCCTGATGGCACCAGACGCGAAGGGCACGTCCCCGCCGGAGCAGTCCGGCGGGGACGACGCCCGCGACCTCTACGACGAGCTCACCGACGACCTGCTCTACGACCCGGCCATCGGCCGGGCCACGATGATGGGCTACCCCTGCGTGCGGCTGGCCGGGAGGTTCCTGGCGTCCTACGACGACAAGGCCGGCTGCCTGGTCGTGAAGCTGCCCCGCGAGCGGGTCACCGAGCTCGTCGAGAACGGCCACGGCGACCCGTTCGCCCCCGCCGGCAAGGTCTTCCGCGAGTGGGTGTCGATCCCCACGGTCGACCGGCGACCTGTGGCAGACGCTGCTCGCCGAGGCCGTCGACTTCGCACGGAAGGGGCTGGCCGAATAGGGAGGAGGGTCGGCGCTGGCGGGGGCACTCGCTGCGAAGCAGCGCTGGCCCGCCCTGCCCTCGTTAGTTGGACCGGGTAATCCAGGTCTGCGCGCAGGTGCTGAGCTGCTGCATCAGCGGCCTTGGGACCTGGCCCACCGTCGCGTACATCTCGGACCGCATCTCGATCCCGCGCCGCCCAACCGTGATCGGCCGCAGGATGTACGTTCCCTCGTCGCAGAGCAGGGTGCGGCTGGCAACCCGCTTCAGGCACCGCGGGCGTGGCGACTACATGGTCACCTTGGTGCCGACTGTGCGCGTTGGCTGGGGAGCGCCTCCCTGCCCGCGTCCCTCGGCTCACGCAGCAGGCTGAGCGCCACGGCCGGGAAGATCAGGATGGACAGCAGTCCTGCGCTGACGATGGCGGCGGCGGTCACGGCGGAGAGGTTGCCCAGCTCCACTCCGATCTGGGTGGCGGCGACGATGAACGGCAGGGATGTGGCCTGCAGAAGTGCGGCAGCAAGGGCCGGCCGTCGTCCGAGCGTTCTGACGTAGAGCACGGCAGGGAGACCGCGCATCACCAGAAGAGCCAGCAGGAAGATCGGAACGCGTAGCAGTGCGGAGGGGCTGTCGAGCAGGCCCTGCAGGTCGAGCTTGATGCCGCTGGACACGAAGAACACGGGGATCACGAAGCCGAACCCGACGGCCTCGAGCTTGGCGCGGAAGAACGGGTGGCTGGTCGAGTCGCGGTCGACCACGCTGACGACTACGCCGGCGAGGAAAGCGCCCAGGATGCTCTCCAGGCCGAATCGCTCGGCCAGTGCGGTGAAGGCGATGAGCAGAACCACCGCGAAGCGCACCCGGATCTCGGCGGTCGTGTCCTGCAGCCGGAGCAGGACGTCGCCGAGGCGGCGGGACATGCCGACCCGGCCGACGACGACTCCCGTGGCGGCGACCAGCAGGGTGAACACGCCGATCAGGACGAGGCGGCTGCCGGGGCCGCCGTCCGATGCCGAGAACAGCAGAGAAAGCAACACGATCGCGGAGAAGTCGGCGACCGTCGCGGCGACGATCGTTGTCTGGCCGACCTCGCCGTCCGCGCGGCCGGCGTCCTTCAGCACGGGGACCACCAACCCCAGGGAGGTGGCCGAGAGCGCGATGACCAGCAGTACGGGGCTGCTGACCCACCCGGCCGCGTCGGCACCAAGCCCGATGGGAACGCCGAGCGCCAGCGTCACGACATAGCCGAGCAACGCGACGCGCAGCAGTCGGCCGTGCAGCCGTCGCGGGTCGATTTCCAGCCCGGACAGGAAGAGCAGGAACGCCAAGCCGATCAGCGACAGGATCTGCACCGGCAGGTCGACTTTCACCCAGCCGAGCACCGAGGGGCCGAGCACGATGCCGATGACGATCTCAAGGACGACCGCTGGCAGCCGCAACCGCGGTGCGAAGCCGATAAGCAACGGCGCGAGAGCACCGGCGAGGCACACGGCGAAAAGGTTGCCGAAGGACACGTCAGGCATGCGTTCTCCAAGTTTGAGTGGGAGGTCAGAGGCCGTACTGCTCTAGAAGGCGTAGCCACACCTCGCTGATGGTCGGAAACGAGGGGACCGCGTGCCACAGGGTGTCGACCGACACCTCGCCGGCGATCGCGATCGTCGCGGCGTGCAACAGCTCCTGGATGCCCGGGCCAGTGAAGGTGGCTCCGACGATGACGCGCCGCTCGTCGTCGATGACCAGCTGGCTCGTACCCGCGATGCCGTTGCCGAGGGTGTACGCACCCGCCACGCCGCCGGTGTCATAGGTCATCGTGCTGACCGGCAGCCCGCGTTCCCTGGCCGCCGCCTCGGTGAGCCCGACGGCGCAGACCTGTGGATCGGTAAACGTCACCCGGGGTACGACGTCGCGGCTCGCCAGGTCGCGGATGTCTCGGCCGAGGATCACGTCGGCGGCGATGCGCGCCTGATACTTGCCCATGTGGGTGAGCGCTGCCAGCCCGTTGCAGTCACCGACTGCATAGAGCCAGCCGCCGTCGATCGCCGCCGCGCGCATGCGGTCGTCGACCTGCACGAACCGGCCAGCTTCGACCCCGACCGTGTCCAGGCCGAGCTGGTCGGTCATGACCCGGCGACCGGCGGCGACGAGCAGCTCGTCACCGACGATCTCGGGTCGCCCAGCGACCTTGACGACGACAGGGCCGTCGGTGCCCACGCGACGCACGCTCTCGACGTCCGCCTTGACCACCACATGGATCCCCTCGGACTCGAGTGCAGCGTGGACCTCGTTGCCAGCGAAGGGTTCCTCCCGCGCGAGCACCCGGGGCGCTGCCTCGACGACCGTCACCTGCTCGGTACCCAGCCGTTTGAACGCTTGCGCCATCTCCAGCCCGACGGCGCCGCCGCCGAGCACCACCAGCCGTCGCGGCAGACTCTTGACCGCCGTCGCGTCCCGGTTGGTCCACGGCGAGACGTCGGCCAGGCCGGGGATTGGCGGCAGCGCCGCCGCCGTACCGGTCGCCAGGACGACAGCTCGGCGGGCCACGAGACGGCGTACGCCGTCCTGGGTCGTGACAACGACTCGGCGTGGGCCGTCGAGCCGGCCGGAGCCGCGGACCAGGGTGATCTCGCGCTCCTCGAGCCAGGGCAACTGCGCGGAGTCGTTCCAGCTGCTGGTCATGTAGTCGCGTTGGGCCAGCGCCGCAGTCGCATCGATCGAACCAGTGACCGCTTCGGTAGCCCCGGGCACGCGTCGTGCGGCCGCCAGCACATCACCGGGGCGAATCAACGTCTTGCTCGGGATGCAGCCCCAGTACGAGCACTCGCCCCCGACCAGCTCGCGTTCGACGATCGCGACGGAGATGCCGCCTTCGGCACAACGGCCAGCCGCCGTCTCGCCTGCCGGGCCGGCACCGATCACGATGACGTCGAACTCGTCCATCTCGCCAGCACTCCTCGCCTCAAAGCCAGTCCGCGGATCGGGGTTGGTTGCTTGGTCACCGAGCGCGTTCTCCCGTTACGGGACTACCGGTCCCGGGGTTCACGAGCGGACGATGCTGAGCGCTGCGACGCCGACGGCGACGATCGTCACTCCCGAGAGCTGGAGCCGGGACAGGCGCTCGCGGAACAGCAGGTATGCCGCCAGCCCAGCAAGCGCGGCGAACTGCGAGGCGAGGACCGCGGAGACCGCCAGTCCGTGCCGGGAGCCGAGCGCGAAGGACGCGAAGCCGAGCACCTCGCAGAGCCCACCTACCACGACCAGGGGTGCGGCGGTGCGCGTCAGCCGCAGTTGCCGGGTCAGGACCAACGGCAGCGCGATGGCGAAGACCCCGATAAGCCTCGCCGGGAGAAGCACCCACGGCACCGGAAGCGTTGCGC
>CAVOOW010000004.1:0-373735 GCA_963697675.1 uncultured Actinomycetota bacterium
CGGTGCCGCGCAGCGCCAGCGTTCTCGGGTCGAAGGCGTGGATGCGACCGTCGCCGAAGTTGCCGACGAGCAAGTCACCCGTGAACTCGCCGAAGCCCGCAGGCGCGATCGTCATGCCCCACGGGGCATTGAGCACGTGGTGGGCGCCCAGCCTGCGCACCAACCTGCCGTCGGGGTGAAGATGTCCACCCGGCCGAGCCCGGGGCCGTCGAGCTCGTCCTCACCGTTCTGCCGGGCGAAGGACACGTACACCTTGTTCTTGAGGACGGCCACGTCGAAGCGGTTGCCGGTGTCCTTGCGCGGGCAGCTGGTCGTCCTCGAAGTTGCCGGCCGTGATGACCCGCTGGAACATCCCGTTGTAGACGTCGACGGTGCCCGCGGAGAAGTCGGCCGCGTCAGCATCGGGTTGTCGGCCGGCCCGCCGATGGCCAGCCCCTTGTCCACGGCGCCGGGTGTCGGGACGGCGACCTGCGCGTCGTGCGACGGCGCCGGTGGCGGGACGTTGGGGTTCCAACCGGTCAGGTTCCCGCTCTCACCGACGAACGGGAAGGCGGCCGGTGCACTGGAACCGTCGGCGCCGTGCACCACGAAGGAGGCGGTGGGGTTGAACACCTGGCCGGTCGGGCGCCGCCGGGGATGTTCGCGACCAGCGAGTTGATGGTCTGCGGCCCACCGTGGATCCCGCCGGCGTAGAGGGTCGCCACATCCGTGCCGTTGTCTGAGACCCAGAGTGGCGACGTCGGGGAGTAGGACGCACCCCAGGCGTTGACCAGGTTGGGATCGGTGACCTGCGCGCGACCCGGCACATCCGACACGAGGTTGTGCTGCCGGTAGGTGCTGTGGGTCGATGCGCCGACTGGTCCGGCTGGCGCCACCAACGCGACGCCCAGTACTCCCGCTACGACGGCTACTCCTGCTGAGCGCGCACGACGTGTGTCCATTGCTGCTCCTCGCCTGTCTCGATGGTCGGGCTCGCACCAGGAAACGGGCGCTTCGGCCGAATGGTTCAACCACCGGGCCCTGAACCCGCGGCCGGGTCACACCGGGCAAGACCCGCCGCCCGCCGAGGCACGTCGCGGTGAGCTCGCCCCGGTCCGGGCCTCGATCGGGCGGCTCGTGGCGGCGGGCGTCGAACCTCGACCCCGAGGATGACCATGGCGCCGGCGATCAGGCCCATGATCGTCCATGTCGCGGACGCGCCGCCGCCGTCCTTGTCGTATCCGTAGCCCGCGACCGCTCGAGAGTCGGGTCGGCGGCAAGAAGGTCGACGCCAGGGTGTCGCAGGCGCGGCATCGGAAAAGTCGGCACCCGAACATCCCGTGTGAAAGGCCGGATCAACAGGCTGAGCCCCGTCCAGCGGGGTCCACAGCCACATCCACTGCGAGCGGCGTCGGCCTAGGCGGTGGCTGCCAGATCGATCGTGCGAGCGAGGGCGGCCAGCTCGTCGAGGGTTGCTACGGCGGCGCGTACGTCGGCCTCGGCCACCGGCCGCTTGTCATAGAGGACGCGTTCGACGACCACCAGTGCCGCCTGGGTCCCGGCGGGGTCGGGCAGTCCCGGGCCAGTTGACGACGAGGGACGCCCACAGCTCGTGGATCGAGCTCTCGTGCGAGCGGCCGAGCCGAACGCCTTGCAGCGCAGTCTCGAGGCGAGCGAAGGCGTCCATCGCCTGGTCGACCACCGAGGACGCGATCGGCCCGCCGGCGCGGCCTCCGCGCGCGCGCCGCGCGTCACGCACCTGTTGTGAGCAACCCGAGGAGAGCAGCGCGGCGACGGACCCCAGCGCAAGACGCCGAATGCGCGCCCAGCGCGTGCGCCACCCGTTTCGACCAGCTGTGGTGGGGCGGCGCGATGGTCGCGCCGGCTGTGGGATCGGTGAACACCCATCGCGCTCCGCCGACGTTCACCTGCACCCACGCATGCGCGTCGGTCCCGCGGAACACCCGCCGGGAACCACGCTCCTGGCCGCCGACGAAGCCGGTCACCAACCGCGCCGGCACGCGGACCGCTCGCAGCAGCACGGCCTCCGCCGACGCGAAGTGCTCGCAGAAGCCCTCGTGCGAGTTGAACAGGAAGTCGTCGACGGCGTCCCTGCCGCGGCCGGGCACCGGCGAGTCGAGCCGATAGCGCTCGTTCTCGCGCAGATAGCTCTCGATCGCGTCGACCTTCGACTCGGTCGTCGGGGAGGTTGCGGACGATGCGGTGAGCGAGCTCGCTGACCCGCGCGGGAAGGGACGCTGGAAGGGCGGTGTCCTCCGCGGTCACCGGGTCGGTGATGTCCGGGTTGCTGCGCACGACGTAGGACGGCGTCGTTGAACGTCCCGGGAGGGGGATCACTGTCGCCCCGATGTCATGGATGAGGCTGCCGCCGAACTGCACGGCGAGAGCCTGACCCGGCGCGATCACGGGGAGAAGCTGTGATCCGCCCAATGGCCGGACGGTGTCCGACCTGGCCGTCACCGCGGGCGTGGCGCCTGAGGTTGCTCCCTGCCTCAGGTCGAAGTCTCCGGCGGAGTCGGTGGAGCACTCGAAAGCCTGATGGCGCTGTGCCCGGGTGGGGCCCCAGAACGACCCGTCGTAGGAGTAGAGAACGCTCGCGGCCCACAGGTCGGGGCTGTCGGCCGGCACGTTGACCAGTCGGGTGCGGGACGGCTCACCCCGGGAGTTGAGATCGATGGCGCCCCTCATGTAGTTCTGCGCCGAGCGCGGCGCGGCCTCGTTGCTGCCGTCCGCCCGAGTTCCGCAGCGGGCTGCCCGGACCACTCGCGCTGCCGTCCAGGCCGGGTGGGTGCCAACCGACCGGGTGCGGGAGCAGGATCAGGGACGCCGAGCCCGATCAGCGTCGACCCGACGATCACTGCTCCGAGGTGACGCCCGTCGCCCAGCACCGTCCGGCGTGGGTGAAGTCGGCCGACTGCTGAGCGGTGACGCGCTGCATCAGCCACATGCTCAGCCAGGGCAGCCGCCCAGCCCACCCGAGGAAGAACCCGAGACCGGACGCCAGATCCTGGGCGCCATCCCCTTCGGCCGTGCCCAGAGCGAGCAGGCCGCAGAGCAAGCTCGCGACCAGAACCACTCGCTGTTCCCGCAGAGAGTCCGCGGAGGCGAGCTGCGCAACGAGCACGACCACGAGCGGCAGCGCAACGGTTGCGCCGATCTGATGCACCAGCTCGGTCGTGTCGCCGATGCCGTTGCCGACCTGCACCGCCAGCAGGAACACGGCGGCAAGAACGGTGGCGCCCAGCACGATCGCCTTGGCCGCCGATCGGCGCAGCTCCGCACCTCGCCCGTCCGGCAGCCGATGTGCGGCAGCGCCCGCGGCGCACACCAGGACGGTTGCAAGCGCCGCCACGACGGGCCGCAGCTGGCCCTGGGCACCGAGACACAGCGTCCCGGCCGCGGCCGCGACGACCGTCGAGACGCGCAGGAGAGTCACCTCGGTCACGACCCGGCCCCCAGGCGGAGCAGGTTGGCGGGCGCGAAGGCGTCGCGCGCTCCCGGGAACCACGAGTCGATCACCGTGGTGGGGCCGACCACCACGAGATCTCCCTGCCGAAGACCGCCATCGATGACCGGGCGAAATGCCGGGCGTCGGGCAGCACGACGTCGTCGAGCGCGGACCACCAGTCGAGCAGCTCGAGCTTGGATGCGGCCAGGGCGAGGGCGGGACCACCCGGCAGCCAGGCAGCCACCGTCACGTGCTGGCCGGACCGCAGCGCGCTGTCGCAGGTGGCCGCTGCCTGCGCCGAGCGGTCTCGAACCCCTCGGCGCCACTCGGACCCACCAGTACGACGCGCAACGCCGACACCTGGGTCTCACCGCGTTCGAGGACAACCAGGCGTCCGTGCCGGGCCGTGCTGCGCCAGTGCACGTGCCGGTGGTCGTCGCCGTGCCGCCAGCTCGCGCACGCCGTGCGGCTCGGTGCCGGGGCCGCGGACCGCGCTGCCCTCCGAGCTGTGCGCCTGTCGCCGTGTCTTCGCCGCACTGCCGGCGTCCAGCCGCTCCGGGTGGATCGTCAGCGGCGCCGCGAAGATCCGGTGGAGGTGGGCTCGCACGAGTCCGAAGGACGGGCTCGACGTCATCTCCACCTGCATGGCCTCGACGGTCCCGCGGTAGAGCGCCTGGCGTCGGGTCGGGATGCGGGCCGACTCCCCGGGCCACAAGGACCCGACGTACACCGTCATGTCCGCCAGTCCATTGGTGTGCACGAGCAGGGTCACCGGGCTTGTCGAGTGGCGACCTTGGTTGCTCACCAGCAGGGTGGCCTCGAGCTCCTCGCCGACGGCCACCCGTTGCTCGTGCTCCGCGCTCACCGTCAGGTCGTTGATCTGGGCCTGGCTGGTCGCACCCAGCCCGAAGACACCGATCGCGGCACCCGCCAGCAGCAGGAACCAGCTGTCGCCGGTCAGCCACAGCAGCACGAACATCAGGACGGCCAGCAGCACGGGTGCCGCAGCGGCACGGGTCAACCGGTGCCGGGCCCGGGCGGGTCTGCTCACCGTCGGCTCACGGCCTGGCCCACTGCCTGGTCATCGCCCGACAGGCACGCTGACGCGCGCCATGACCTCGCGGACCACGGTTCGCGCGCTCGACGAGGTGCTCGCCGTGAGCACGAGCCGGTGCGCGAGGCACGGGACGGCCGCCATCTTCACGTCGTCGGGCAGCACGTAGTCGCGGTCCTGCAGCACCGCAACCGCTTGAGTCAGGCGTACGAGCGACAGGGCTGCTCGTGCGCTCGCGCCGACGACGACACGGGGATCCGATCGCGTCCCTAGCACGACAGCCAGCGCGTAGTCCAGGACGTCGCCGGCGACGTGAACGTGCCGGACCTGCTCGCGCGCGGAGATCAGCGGCGAGGTGTCCACCACGGGCACGAGGTCGTCCACGGTCGCGCGTACCAACTGCTCTTGAACGACGAGACGCTCGTCGGCGGGGCTCAGCGCACCCAGGGTGAGCGACACCGTGAACCGGTCGAGCTGTCCCTCGGGCAACGGATAGGTGCCGTGCTGCTCGAGCGGGTTCTGGGTCGCGATCAGGGTGAACGGGTCGGGCAGCGGATAGCGGCGGCCGTCGATCGTGACCCCGGACTCCTCCATCGCCTCGAGGAATCCCGACTGGGTGCGCGGCGGTGTGCGGTTGAGCTCGTCGACGAGCACGACGTTGGCGAACAGAGGGCCAGGCACGACGTCGAAGGCGTGGTGGTCAGGGTTCCAGACCCCGGAGCCGGTGATGTCGGCCAGGCATCAGGTCGGACGTGCCCTGGATGCGGGCGAAGTCCCCGCCGAGGCTGCGGGCCAGTGCCCGGGCGAGCGTCGTCTTGCCGCTGCCCGGCGCATCTTCGACCAGGACGTGGCCGCCGGAGAGCACGGCGGCGACGACCATGACCACGACATCGTCGTGACCGCGCACAACGCTGCCGATGCTGGAGACGAGTGCGTGCGCGACCGATTTCGGGTCGCTCGCGTCCAGCGGGTCGGCGCGGCGGTCGTGCCCTTCGGTGACGCTGGGGGGTGACGTGACGGGGTCCTCCGCTGAATCGGCGGTCGCGTCAGCCGGTCACTGCGCGCCTCACGTCAATCGGCAAGAACCGTGAGCCCCTTGAGAAGACCGACGCCTGCGTCGGAGAGTCGCCTTAGAAGGGTGGGGTCTCGTTGTTGGGTGCGCGGGGTCGGGTGCAGCTTTCGAGGATGGGTGGCACCGGGTCGTAGTAGCTGTGCCCGGTGGGTGTGGTCCAGATGACGTCCCCGTTGGCGAGCAGACGTAGTTGCCAGCCGGCGTTGTGTTTTCGGAGGTGGCAGTGAACCGCCCCGGGTTTGGTGGAGGGTCTCAAGCCACGGGAGAGTGGTCTTGTGCCTGCACCGAGGAAGTATCCGAACGAGTTGCGTGAGCGGGCTCTGCGTCTGGTGACCGAGGCGATGGCCGAGGATCCGCAGCTGTCGATGAACGCGGCGGTCGTGCGGATCGGCCCGCGGGTCGGGGTCGTGTCCGACACGCTGCGGGGCTGGGTCAAGCAGGCCCGGGTCGATGCCGGCGTGAGCGCGGGCACGACGACCTCGGACGCCGCGCGGATCAAGGAGCTCGAGCGTGAGGTCAAGGAGCTGCAGCGGGCGAATGAGATCCTGCTCGCGGCCTCGAGTTTCTTCGCGCGGGAGCTCGACCCGCGACTGCCCTGGTAGTGCGTTTCATCGCAGCCCACGCGGACCGACGGTCCGCGGACGGGTTGCGGGGGGTCGAGCCGATCTGCACGGTGCTGTCCGAGCACGGTGTCAAGATCGCCCCGAGCACCTACTACGCCGCCATGACCGGGCCGGCCTCGGCCCGGGCGGTCCGCGACGCGCGTGCTGCTGCCCGAGATCGTGCGGGTGCACTCCGCCACGGAGCTCGGTCGCGGCCTCTACGGGGCCCGCAAGGTCTGGCACCAGCTGCACCGCGAGAGGGCATCGTGGTGCCCGCTGCCAGGTCGAGCGGCTGATGCGCGCCGACGGGCTGCGGGGGGTTCGCCGCGGCGCCGCCGTTCGTCACCACCCGGCCGGACCCGGCCGCGAACCGGGCCGCCGGACCTGGTCGATCGCGACTTCACCGCGACCCGCCCGAACGCGCTGTGGGTGGTCGACTTCACCTACGTGCCGACCTGGTCGGGGATGGCGTTCACGGCGTTCGTCTCCGACGTGTACTCCCGGCGGATCGTCGGCTGGCGCACCGCCGCGTCGATGCCCACCGAACTGCCGCTGGACGCCTTGGAGATGGCGCTGTGGACCCGAGCCCGCACCGGGCAGCCCGTCGACGGGCTGGTCCATCACAGCGACGCCGGCGTCCAGTACACCTCGATCCGGTACGCCAACCGGCTGCTCGACGCCGGCGCGCTGGCCTCGATCGGGACGGTCGGCGACTCCTACGACAACGCCCTGGCCGAGAGCGGTGATCGGGCTCTACAAGACCGAATGCGTCCGCCACGAAGGACCCTGGCGCGGTGTCGACGACCTCGAGCTGGCCACCCTGAGCTGGGTCCACTGGTTCAACGAAACCCGCCTGCACTCCTCCATCGGACACGTTCCACCGATCGAGTACGAGACCGAGTACTACCGTCAGAACACCTCCCGACAGCAGCCGCTGCCGGGAGAACTCACCCTCCACTGAACCCGGGGCGGTTCAGCAGCGCCGGCATTCACACGTCAGGTTGTGCTCGGCGGTCGGCCCGTCGGGGTAGCGGATGGTGTGGTCGATGTCGCACCGTTCGGCGCGGACCCGGCAACCCAGTCCGCGACAGGTCTGGTCGCGGGTGATGACGTGGTCGGTGAGGTTCTTCGGCGGCTCATAGGTCGTGGTGCCGTAGTCGAGCAGCCCCCCGGTGCCCGGATCGGTCAGCAGCCGACGCCAGGTGCCATCCGCGGCGACCTGGCGGGCGATGTGGGCGGGGATCGGGCCGTACCCGGCCAGCTCACCGGGCAGCTCGTCGAGCCCGAGCAGGGTGGTGGCGGCCACGGTGACCTGGATGTGCGGGCGGCGCCGGTGGTTGCGCGGCAGATCGGGCCGCTCCAGGGTGGCATAGGCCATATCGGCCAGCACGTCAGCGCGCAGCTGGCCCATGGTGCGCAACACCGGCTCCGGCAACCCCTCGGGGGTGAACCCGTACGCGGCGAACGCATCGCTGCTGCCGGTCGCGCCCCCGTTGGCCGCGTCCACGGCGGCGTTCGCCCTCTTGATCTCATTCGCCTCGGCGCGCTCCGCGGCGCGGGCCTGATCGGCCAGCGCGGTCACCGCGGTCCAGAGCGCCATCGCGTCCGGAGCCGACAGCAACGCCCACAGCTCACACATCCCGTCCGCGCGCGGCGTCAGCTCGACCCGGCGTTCGGCCTTGGCCTTCTCCGCGCGGACCTTGGCGGTGGTCGGGTCCGCGGCCAGCACCGCACGACTGATGCTCGCGCGGAGCTGCCCCAGGGTCTGCTTAGCTGCCCGGACCAGCACCCGGGCCTCGGCGGTGGTGATGGCGTCCTCGTCCAGCACCGCCAGGCCCTCGGCGATCGCGGTGGTCTTGGACAAGTTCAGCTGCCCCGCGGCCAGGGCGGCCTCGGTGGCCGGCAGGCGCCGCAACGTGGTCGCGAGCCAGACCCGTTTCTCCCCGGAGAACCGCGACTGCGACAGCACGGCGGCGACCTCGTCGGCCGCGTACTCATTGACCACACCCGTCGGCAGTGCCGTGTCGGCGGGTTCCCCGTTCGGCCCGGGTATCAGGCGGCGCCCGGCCAGCTCTCGTACCGCGCGCAGCTGGGCGCCTGCGTCCAGGCGGTCTGCCGCTCACACGCCCCCAGGAACGAGACCAGGTCGTGCATGTCCAGATCGGCCGGGTCCACCGCGGCCAACACCCCACCGAGTGCCTCACCAGGGGCCAGCGACTCCAAACTCGCCGCATGCACCGTGTAGGCCGACACCGGCTCACGCGGATGAAACAGATCCACCACCACACGTCCGATCGGGATCGCATCAAGACCGGAACCGAAGTCGTGTCGAGGACCGCAGCGATGGCGCGGTCCATCGCGACCTCAACCTCGCCAGCGATCGACTCGAACATACGTTCGATTATACGGATCGGGCAGCCAGCCACAACCCGGATCTCGTTTATCCACAAGGACATTTCACGTATCCACAGCGGATCGGCTTGACGAGAACGCGCGTGCTCCATCGATCTCACTCGAGCCCGATGCAGCTCGGAAGGCCGGCCGCGGCGGTTGACCTCACGCAACTGGTCGACGTACGCCGTGAAGTCTTTCGCCGCGTGCGCGCTCAGGTTCTCAGGCGATGTGGCAGTGGTGCAGGTCCAGCAGGCCCAGCGACTCGTCGAAGTGCTCCAGGTCGTGCACGGCCCGCAGCGGCATCCGCGTGAGCTCGTGCGGCATGCGGCCGTGGTCGTTGATCAGGTGGTCCTCGAGCCACGCGGGCAGTGCAGGGTTGTGCTTGGTCCGGTACGGCGCGGTGTTCGCGTGCATGATGGTCGGCCTCCTCGGCTCCTCAGGAACAAGAGCCGCGAGGGCGCCGGATAAATACAGTCGCTCGAAACCGGAAATCGCCGCGCCCCGCCGCGCCAGGCACGAAAGACTTTTGCGGCCATTCTCCCGCCGTCAGCAGTCCACGGTCAGTGCCCGGTGGTCGGACATCGCCAGCTCATGTGCGGCGGCCGACACCGGCGGCGCTGGGAGGCTCCGCGCGAGCACGTGATCGAGCTGCCGTGTCGGACGGTCGGCGGGAAACGTCAGGGCCGTGGCGAGCGACGACATGCCGGTGGTGCGAGTCGCTCGCCGCTGCCCCATGTTGAGGTCGCCCATCAGCACCAGCGGTCCAGGCAGGCTCGCCAGCGAGCGCCGGAGCCGGCGGAGCTGCACGATGTTCCAGCCGTCGATGAACGACAGGTGGGTCGTGACCACAGTCATCGCGCCGCGCTGCGTCTCCACGACCGCCCCGATCGCGACGCGCGCCTCGTCGCGAACGAGCACCGGGCGGTGACGACCGGGGAACAGGTGCGGCACCCGGAACGGCAACGCGGGTATGCGGATGACCTCCCAGGAAAGCACCGGCAGACGGGAGAGCAGCGCGACGCCGTACGCCGGAGTTCCCGGCGGCTCCTCGCCGGTGGCGGCGCGCCACCCACCGTCCGGCAGGCCGGCCATGGCGGCGACGAAGCGGTGCTCGACGGCGCCTATCGCCTCGGCCGCGATGGCGGTGAGGTCGTGGTTCTGTGACCGCGGCTGGTGGAGGTCGACTTCCTGCATGCCGAGTACGTCGGCGCCGAGTGACCGCACTGCCGCGGCGAACCGTTCCACGTCAACGAGTTCGTCCGTGACGGATCGCCCGCTCAGGATGTTGAAGGTTGCCAGCCGCACCTGGGAGGCCTAGGAACCCAGCAGCCGTCGGACCGCGAACTCGTGGAAGCGCACCGAGAGTGCGAGGTCGTCGACGTGGATGCGCTCGTCCCTGTTGTGATAGCCCGCCTGCACGACTTCCGCGGGCGTGGTCCGGATCGGGTTGAAGCCGTACGCGACCGTCCCGGCGGCCGCTCGCAGATAGACCGAGTCGGTGAAGCCGGTGTCCACCGTCGGCAAGAGCACCGCGCCAGGATCAGTCTCGTCGAGGAACGCCTGGCAGATGTCGTAGAGGGGACCGGCTGCCGGTGACGCGCTGCCCGCGACCAGCGCTTCCGGTCGTTCCAGCGCATAGCGCACGTCGGTGCCGATCACCTCGCGTACGAGCGCCTCCACCTCGGCCTCGGTTGTGCCGGGCAGGATGCGACAGTCGAGCTCGACACTGGCCCGGGCCGGCATGACGTTTCGCTTGCTCGACCCCAGCAACATCGTCGGCGCCATGGTTGTCCCGGCGAGCGCGGGGATGAGGTGGGTCAGCGCCGGATGCAGCCCGGCGGCGGCTGCGACCGCTCCGGCGTAGTCGCCGTCGTGCTCACCCACCAACACGCTCAGCATGTGGTCGACGTACTCGTTCGGTTGTGCGGCGGGCATGCCTGTCCCGACCCGCCGCAGGATCTCGGCGAGCAGCGGCACCGCGTTGTCGCCCTGGCTCGGCATCGATGCGTGACCTGCCTCCCCCAGCGCGACGACCCGCACCGGGAACGTCCCGCGGTCGCCGACGGCCAACGTCACGACCACACGCCCGTCGGCCAGCTCCAGACGCACGCCCTCGCCCTCGTTGAGTGCGAAGTCGGGCCGGATGTCGGGTCGTTGCTCCAGCAGCCAGCGCATGCCCACGTCGGCGGTGCCGTCCTCCTCGTCGGCAACAGCGAGGAACCACAGGTCACCGTTCGGCCGGAACCCCGACCGCGCGAGACGCGCGAGGGCCACGGCCCGGGCTGCGACCTCGTTCTTCATGTCGACGGCGCCGCGGCCGAAGAGATAGCCGTCGTCGTCGACGACCGCGTCGAACGGTGGGTGCGTCCAGTCCCGGGCATCACACGGCACGACGTCGGTGTGGCCCACGAGTGCCAGGGAGGGTCCGGTGCCACTGCCGCGCAGCCGGGCGACGAGGTTCGCCCGCAGCGGGTCGCGCGCCACGATCTCGCACTCGACCCCGGCCGGCTCGAGATAGTCCCGGAGGAGCATCGCAGCGGCCGTCTCGCCGCCGGGCGGGTTGGTGGTGTCGATCTGGATCAGGGCGCGGCAGAGGTCGACGACCTCGCTGTCATAGCCGATGGCGCCAGGCCCCGCAGTTGTCATGATTGATCATTCTTGCCTGAGCTGGGTCCGGGTGCGGCTCAGGGTTGGCGATCCGGGACATCTGGGGGTCGGCCCCTGATGCGGTGGGCTCTCCGGCGCGGCACTGTTGAGACATACCCGCTACTACTGACGACGAGAGAGACCTGAGATGAACGACTTTCGCGAGACCCTCCGCGGCCAGGGCCTGGTGCGGCCACGCAACGGCCGCGTCCTCGGCGGCGTCTGCGCCGGACTGGGCCGCCGCTTCGGCATCGACCCGTGGCCCGCCCGGCTGCTGTTCGTACTGCTGCTGATGGTGGTGCCCGGCAGCCAGGTGCTGATCTACCCGATCCTGTGGATCCTGATGCCGGTCGAGACACGCCTACGCCGGCGTGTCCTCGCCCAGCACCCCCGCCGCCCCCGACCGCCTGATCCCCCGACCGCAACACCTCCTCGATCTCAAAGCCGACCGCCCGACCGCCATACGACGTCTCCGTCGACCGACCCCGCTGCCGCCGTCCCTCAGCCGAAGTTCAAGATCGCCGACTTTCGGTGCCCGAAAGTCGGAGTCGACTCCACTTCTTCACCGGAAATCGCTGATCTTGGCTGGCCATCAGCTGACCGCGGACCCACAGTCCGGTCACGGGAGACGAGCCCCGTCGCTTGCTGCATGCGGTGCTATGCACGTGCGAGCCGGGGGCGCCACGGCGGCGACCTCGGTGCGTCAGACGGCGGCCGGCTGGCTCTCGTCCTGGAGGACCTCGTCTGGACCGAGGCGCTTGCCGCTGCCCGCGTCCCCGCGTGACGGCGCTACGAAGCCATCGGTCAGCCCGATGCGATCGTGCAGCCGGCGCAACGGCTGCGGCGCCCACCAGTTCCACCGTCCCATCAACGACATCACCGACGGCATCAGCAGGCAGCGCACCAGGGTTGCGTCCACAAGGATGACCAGCACGAGCCCCAGCCCCACCTGCTTCACCGGCGAGAACCCGCCGGCCACGAAGCCGGCGAACACGACCGACATCAGCAGCGCCGCCGCGGTCACCGTGCGTCCCGTCTTCTGCAACCCGTACGCCACGGCGCGGTCGGTGTCGCCGGTGCGCCGCCACTCCTCGGCAATGCGTCCGAGCAGGAACACCTCATAGTCCATCGACAGCCCGAACGCGATCGCGAACACCAGCACCGGCGTCGTGACGCTCAGACTGCCGAGCGCCTGCGTGCCGACCAGCCCGCCGAGATGTCCCTCCTGGAACACGAAGACCAGCGCCCCGAAGCCCGCGCCGAGACTGAACAGGTTCATCACCAACGCCTTGGCCGGCACGACGACCGACCCGGTGAACAGGAAGAGCAGCACGAAGGTCGCCAGCATCATCAACGCGATCGCATAGGGCAGCCGGTCTGCCAGCGCGGACTCATAGTCGACGAGCTCCGCGGCGTCGCCCGTCACCTCGACCGGCGCGGGCGCGTCCATCGCGCGCACCTCGCGGACCAGCCGCTGAGCGATCGGCCCCTGCTCGGAGCCACGTGGTGCCACGTCGATCACCGTGAAGCCAGGGACGCCCTCGCGCACCGAAACGCCCCGCACCCCGTCGAGACCTTGCAAGGTGTCGACGTACGCCGTCAACGCGTCCCGAGCGATCGCGCCGCGGGCCACCACAGTGACCGGGTCGACATCGCCCGGGTCGTTGAACCGGCTGTGCACCAGCTCATCGACCTGCCGGCTCGGCGACGACGCCGGCAACGACCGGCTGTCGGGATCCGCATAGTGCACACCGAGGAACGGGGTCGCGGCCAGCGCCAACGCGACCGTGATGAGCGCGATCACGGCGACCCGCCGCCGCCGCACGACGCGGGTCAGCCACACGAACAGCCCGCGGTCGCCGGACGTCGCCCGGGCCGGTGTGATGCGGTGCCCGACGACGGCGAGCAGTGCGGGCATGAGCGTCAACGCGGCGAGCATGTCCAGGAGCACTACGGACAGGCTGGCCAGGCCCATCGACTTGAGGAAGTCGTCCGGGAAGACCAGCAGTCCGGCAAGCGAGGCGGCCACCGTCAGGCCGGAGAAGGCGACGGTGCGTCCCGCGGTCGCGAGCGTGCGCCGCAGCGCAGCGTCGACATCAGGGTCCACCGCGCGCTCCTCGCGGAACCGCGACACCAGCAGCAGTGCATAGTCGACGGCCAGGCCAAGGCCAAGCATCGTCACGATGTTCACGGAGTAGACCGACACGTCGGTGACCAGGCTCGCCAGCGCCAGCGCGCCGAGGGTCGCGGCAACGCCGACGATGGCCACGAGCACGGGCAGCCCGGCCGCGATGATGCCTCCGAAGATCACCAGCAGCAGGACCAGCACGACCGGCATGGACAACAGCTCCGCACGGGCCAGGTCGTGCCCGGCCTGCGCGTCCATCTCGTCGTCGAGCAACGAGTCACCACTGACGAGCACCCGGGGCGCGTCGACCGTGCGCAGCTCGCGCACGACGGCGTCGACCGCTGGTCCACCATCGAAGCCCGGCTGCAGCTGCACGACGATGCCGACTGCCCGACCGTCGCGAGCGACCCCCCGCGCATTCGGCTGCGCGCCGGCCGCGACGTCGGTCCACGGCGTCGTCACGCCCTCGACACCGGGCATGGTGGCCAGTCGCGCGGCCACCCCGTCGACGCTCGACCGCAGACCGGGGTCGGACGCTGCGCGACCGTCGGCGACCGCGTAGATCACCTCACCGCTCGGTGCGGCCTGCCAGATCGCCTGGGCCGCCCGTTCCGACTCGCTGTTGTCGATCGACCCGGCCTCGGAGGTGAGACGGCCGAACAGCACCGGCGCCGCCGCGAAGCCCACCAGGAGAACGACGACCCACAGGGCGAGCACCCAGCGTCGGTGCCGGAGGGACAGGTCGGTCAGACGGGCGATCATTACAACCTCCTACACCGTGTGCCAGCGGACGGTTCCACGGTAGGAACGCGCGCCGCCCGGCGGATCGCCCGCGCGACCCAACATCGGCCTCCCCCGTACGAGGGAGACACGATGGTGTACGAGAGAACTGGTGCCTTGACTCTGACACTGTGTGAGGCCATAGACCTGGAGCTGTCATGTTCAGCATCGGAGACTTCGCCCGACACGGCCGCGTGTCCGTGCGCATGTTGCGGCACTACGACGCGATCGGGCTGCTGCCACCGGCGCACGTCGACCAGGTGACCGGATATCGCTCCTACGCAGCCGAACAGCTGTCGCGGCTCAACCGCATTGTCGCGTTGAAGGACTTGGGCTTCACCCTCGATCAGGTGCAGTCCATCCTCGACGACAAGGTCAATGTCGAAGAGCTGCGCGGGATGTTGCGGTTGCGGCAGGCCGATCTGCAGTCACAGATCATCGTCGACACCGCCAGGTTGGCCCAGGTCGAGGCGAGGCTCCACATCATCGAAAGGGAAGGCATCATGCCCACCGACGACATTGCGATCAAGCGCATCCCCGGTGTCCGGGTCGCCGAGCTCACTGCGACCGCTGCAAGCTTCGAGCCTGAGTCCATCGGCCCGGTCATCACACCGCTCTACGACGAGCTGGGTGCCCGCCTTCATCGGGCGGGGGTGGTGCCCAACGGTTCGCCGATTGCGTACTACGAGAACTCTCCTGACGGCGACGGTGTCCTCGTACACGCCGCAGTGCCGGTCGGCGCCGATGTCCGGAGCGACCTCGACTTCGCGATCGTCGACCTGCCGGACATCGAGCAGGCGGCCACGATCGTGCACCGGGGCTCGATGGACAACGTCATGTCGACCATCCAGACGCTGGCTCAGTGGATCGACGCGAACGGGCACCGGTCGGCCGGCTACAACCGCGAGCTCTATCTCGACTGCCCGCAGGACAAGGACCTCTGGGTGACCGAGCTGCAGGAGCCGCTCGTCACGAGCTGACCGTCTAGTCGAGCTCGGCGGGTCGCACGACACCGTGCTCGTAGGCGTAGATGACCGCATGCACGCGATCGCGCAGAGCGAGCTTGAGGAAGACGTTGCCCACGTGCGTCTTCACGGTGTGCTCGCTGACCACCAGCTTCGCGGCGATCTGCGCGTTGGACAGCCCTTGGGCAAGCAGCCCGAAGGTGTCCGACTCGCGCGCCGTGAGGCTGGCGATCGCGTCGCCGGACGCGCCCAGTTGCGGACCCGGACGGCTGCGCACGAAGTCGGTGAGCAGCCGCCGGGTGACCGTCGGCGCGAGCATGGCGTCGCCGGACGCGACGACCCGCACGGCGGCGACCAGGTCGTCGCGGCCGACGTCCTTGAGCAGGAAGCCACTCGCGCCGGCGGTGATCGCGTCGTACACGTAGTCGTCGAGATCGAACGTCGTCAGCACCAGCACCCGGGTCGCCGGGCGTTCACTGACGATGGCGCGGGTGGCTGCGATGCCGTCGAGCCGTGGCATGCGCACATCCATGAGTACGACGTCGGGGGCGTGCGTGCGTGCGAGCTCGATCGCCTCGGTGCCGTCACCCGCCTCACCGACGACGTCGATGTCGTCGTGGGCTTCGAGGATCATCCGGAAGCCCGCGCGCACCAGCGCCTGGTCGTCTGCGAGCAGGACGCTGGTCACGACGACTCGCTCTCCAGCCGTGCTGCGCCGACATCGTCGAGAGCCGCCGCCGGGAGCACGGCATGCACGGCCCAGCCCCCATCGGGCCGGGGCCCGACCTCGAGGGAGCCTCCCACCATCGCCACGCGCTCTCGCATCGCGACCAGGCCGTTCCCTCCGACCCCGGCGATCCAGTCCACGCCACCGAGCCCGTCGTCGACCACGTCAAGACGCAGCGCGGCGTCTTCGTACCGCGCCTGCACCGTCACCCGGGCCGGACCGGCATGGCGCAGGCAGTTGGTGAGGGCCTCCTGCACGAGGCGATAGCCGGACAGGTCGACGGCCGGTGGCAGGGGCCGCGGCACTCCGGCCACGTCGAGCTCCACGTCGAGGCCGGCCGCTCGCACCCCGGCGACCAGGTCGGCGAGCTGCGCCACACCCGGCTGTGGCGCGAGGGACACGTCCTCGCCGGTCTTCAGTACGCCGAGCAGGCGGCGCATCTCCGCCAGCGCCTGCTTGCCCACCGCGCTGATGGTGTCGAACGTGGCGGCTGCGGCCGCCGGGTCGCGCTCCATCGCCACCGGACCTGCCTCAGCCTGCACGACGATCATGCTGACGTGGTGGGCGACGACGTCGTGCAGCTCCCGGGCGATGCGGTTGCGCTCGGCGACGACCGCGGCCTCCGCCTCAGCGGCCCGGGTCCGCTCGAGCTGTTCGGCGCGGGCCTCCAGCGCGGCGGCCCGGTCGCGACGGCTGCGCGCGCTGTCGCCGAGCAGCCACGCGGTGGCGAAGACCGCCCCGTTGACCACGAGGTCCTGGTAGTCGGAGTCCGTCCTGCCCCAGAAGACCACGCTGACCAGTCCGACCCCGGCGATGACGGCCGCGACGTTGGCCTTGCGCCGCGACGCGTGCGCCGCGACGGTGTAGAGGCTCACCAGCGTCGCGTAGAAGACCGGCGGGTCCGGCAGGTCGGCGATGCCGTAGCCCATGGACATGACGCCGACCGCCAGAGCCACTCCGAACGGCCAGCGACGCCGGACGGCCAGCGGCAGGCACTCGGCCGCCACTAGAACGAAGGCCCACGTCGGCGCCGGGTCGCAGCCGCAGTCGCGCGCCGACAGCAGGGGCAGCACCGAGAGTACGAAGGCGGCTGCGGCCAGCGCGGGGTCGGCGAGCGGCTCGAGCCGCCTCGCCCACTCGCGCAGATCGGACTTCACCCGCCGGATTGTTCCAGCCCTACGACGCTGCTGAGATCCCCCGCGCGACCCATCTCTGAGGACCGTCGGGGACGATGGCCACGATGACCTCTCCCTGGCGCGCCTGGCTCGTCTGGTCGGTCGGCGTGACGGCATACGTCGTGGCGGTCCTGCAACGCACATCCCTGGGCGTCTCGGGTCTCGACGCGACACGCCGGTTCGACGCCTCCGCAAGCGTGCTGGCGAGCTTTGCCGTGCTCCAGCTGCTGGTCTACGCCGCCCTGCAGGTGCCGGTCGGGCTGCTCCTCGACCGCTTCGGGTCGCGCCGCCTGATCGTCTCGGGTGCGATGCTGATGGCGGCCGGCCAGGTCGTGCTCGCCCTGGCCGAAACCGTGCCGCTGGCCGTGGCCGGGCGCATCCTGGTCGGCGCCGGCGATGCGATGACGTTCATCAGCGTGCTGCGCCTGGTGACCACCTGGTTGCCACCGGGACGCGTGCCCGTGATGACCCAGCTCACCGGACTGCTCGGGCAGTCCGGCCAGATCCTCAGCGCCATCCCCCTGGTCGCCCTCCTGCACACCCGGGGCTGGACGACAGCGTTCCTCTCCGCCGCCTCGGCCAGCGTGCTCGCCGCGATCCTCGTGCTGCTGGTCGTTCGTGACTCGCCGGCCGGTGCGCCACGACGCCATGTCGAGCCGACGCTCGCACAGGTGGGTGCCGACCTGGCGAGTGCGTGGCGACACCCGGGCACCCGGCTCGGACTGTGGACTCACTTCACGACGCAGTTCTCCGGCACGGTGTTCGCGTTGCTGTGGGGGTTCCCGTTCCTGGTGTCCGGTGAGCAGCTCAGCCGCAAGACGGCCAGCACCCTCGTGACACTGTTCGTACTCGCCGCCATGGTCTCGGCGCCGTTCATCGGCGTGATGGTCGAGCGCCATCCGTTGCGCAGGTCGTGGCTGGTGCTGGGCGTCGTGGGCGCCAACGTGCTCGCGTGGACCGTCGTGCTCGCATGGCCGGGCACCGCACCCCTGTGGCTGCTCGTGCTGCTGGTGCTGTCCCTCGCCCTCGGCGGCCCCGGCTCGATGATCGCCTTCGACTTCGCCAGGACGTTCAACCCGCCCAACCGCCTCGGGACGGCGACCGGCATCGTCAATGTCGGCGGCTTCGTGGCCTCGCTGATCACGATGCTGCTGGTCGGCATCGTGCTGGACATCCGAGGCGCCGACGCCACGAACGGCTATCAGCTCGACGACTTCCGGATCGCGCTGTCCGCGCAGTACGTCATCTGGGCCGTCGGCGTCCTCGGCATCGTGATCACTCGGCGCAAGGTGCGCGCCCGGCTGGCCCGTCAGGGCGTCGTGGTCCCACCGCTACGGGCAGCCATCGCTCGCAACCGGGCCCGCCGCCATTAACCCGCCCCAGCCCGCCGCCGCTAGCCGGCCGCTGACACCCACCTCCCCCGCGCACCCGATCAAGATCACGATTTCCGTGCACAGATTCCGTTCCGCATGAATCGCGAATCTGTGCACGAAAACAGCGATCTTGGGGGTACGACGATGGGCGCCGCCGCCGCTCGTACGGCAAGCCCGCGCGCCGCGTCGGCCCCCTCACTGGAGCAGCCCTGGTCGCTGCTAGCCGGTGGGCATCAGGTCGAGCTCGAACCAGACTGTCGTGCCGTCGGCGCTGTGCTCCGCGCTCCAGGCGCTGGCCAGCGCTTCGACCAGCATCAGGCCGCGCCCGGAGATGTCGCTGGGGTCGTGCTCCTCGGCGCGGCGGGCCGCCCCGCGGTTGCCGTGGTCCTGCACGAGGACGAGCAGCCGCTCGTCGTCGAGGCGGGCAGTGACGCGCGCGGCCGTGCCGGCGTGGATCACGGCGTTGGTCACCAGCTCGCTCACGCACAGCTTGGCGGTCTCGACCAGGTCGTCGGTGACACCCCACGTGTGCAGCCAGCCGGACAGCACCCGCCGGGCAAGTGGCGAGGCCGACGTGTCCGCGGGGAACTCCTGGCTCGCGGTCTGCAGGCGCAGCCCGGTCGTGTTCATCAGCGCCAGCATCGTCACGTCGTCGTCGCCGTCCGAGCGGCGCATCTGCTCGGCGAGCCGGGCGCAGAGCTCGCGCGGGTTGCGGCGACGGTGCTCGAGCTTGCCGATGTGGTGGCGCAGCATCTCGATGCCCTCGTCCAGCTCGACGCCGCGGGTCTCGACGAGCCCGTCGCTGAAGAACAGCAAGGGCGTGTCGGGAGCCAGCTCGAGCCTGGTCTCCTCCCAGGGCCCGGCACTGAGACCCAGCGGCGGCCCGGTCGCGAGGTCCAGGATGCGGGGTTCCTCCGTCGGCGGCGCGAGAACCGGCGGTGGATGTCCGGCCACCGCCAGCTCGATGGCGTTCCGGTCGGCGTCGATCACGCCGTAGACGAGGGTGACGATCTGCTCGGGCACGCCGAGGGAGTTGACCAGTGTGTCGAGCCACCCGAGCATCACCGACGGCGACGGGTCGATCAGCGCATAGGCCCGCATCGCCGAGCGCACCTGTCCCATCACGATCGCCGCAGGGACGCCCTTGCCCATCACGTCGCCGAGTGCGACCACGACCCGGCCGTCGGCGAGCGGCATGACGTCATACCAGTCGCCACCCACGTCGACACCCGACCCGCCGGGCTCGTAGTAGGCACCCATCGCGAGGTCGGTGAGCTCCGGGATGGACTCGGGCATCAGGCTGCGCTGGAGCAGCTCGGACGTCGTCTGCTGCACCTGGAACTTGAGCGCCCGCTTCATCGCCTGCGTGACCTGCGCGGCGAGCGCGCCGAGGAAGGCCTGCTCGTTCGCGTCGAAGTGACGGTCGACGCCGAAGCAGAGCAGCAACCCGCCGATCGCCTCGTTGCCCACCGACATCGGCAGCGCGGCCATGGCCCGCGTGCCGAGCATCTCCTGCCGCTCGAACATGTGCGGATAGCGACGCTCCAGTGCGTCCAGCGAGGTGAGGAATACCGGGTCGCCGTTGCGCACCGCTTCGGCAAGCGGCACGTCGGCGAGTCCCTCGATGCGGCACCAGCGAACGGCTGCCGCACTCACCGTGTCGTCGTCGCTCGCCACGAAACTGAGCTCGCGACCGGCTCCGTTGCTCGTGGCAATGCCCGCACGGACGACCTCATCGATCTCCAGGGCCGAGGTGAGGGTCACGCGGGCGACGTCGTCGGGGGTCACCGCGTCGGCCAGGGAAGCGGTCAGGCGGCGCAGGTGCACGAGCCGACCGGCAGCCTCGCCGATCGGCTGCAGGCTCGAGCCGTAGGCCACAGGGGCGAATCTATCTGGTAACGACACAACTCTGACCGGTCGAGATCGCTGCGTTTAGGCGATTTGGATCTTCGCCAACCCATCGTCACCGCTGGCGATGCTCAGAGTGACGATCACCCGCTGTCCGTCACGAGCCACGGACCCGTGTTCCGTGCTGTCGCTAGCAGGTAGGCGTCATCCCGCTGCGACCTCGATGAGAACCGCGCCCGGTTGCGGCAGGTCGAGCTCGATGACCGAGGCGTCGCCCTCGGCGGACATGTCGACATCGGTGGGGATGAGGTTGTCCACGGTGCGCAGTTTGTCCCACTGGTCGTCGGACGGCCAGTCGCCGATGCCCAGTTGCTCCGCGAGCGTGGTGATGTCGCCGCTGTCGCGGTCGAGGCGGGTGACCGTTGCTCTCGCGGACTGGGTGCCGGTCAGGTGCACGCGGATGCGGCGGGCCAGTGCGGGATCGCCGTCGCGCTTGGCCTGGTCGAGCGTCGAGCACCACACGAGGACGGCGAGGCTGCCGTCGTCGCGGCGGGTCGCCCACGTCTGCACGAGTCCGGCGGCGCCGTCGCCGGTTGCGGTGACGGGCAGCTCCGTGTCGCCGAGCTGGGCCAGCAACCAGAGCGCGTGGTAGCGCGGCTTGGCGATCCCGCCGACAGTGATCAGCCCGAAGCCACCGTGCAGCAGCCGCGGCGGGCGGCCGAGCTCCTCGAAGTGGTCACTGGCCACCCAGTAGGAAAGGGCGTCGAGGCGGCCCGACGACGACTTCATGCCGGACAGCAAGAACGTCGCTGCGAAGGTGCCGTCGTCGACGGGATGGAAGTGAGTCGGGGTGACGCCCCACTCCGTCCACAGGATGCGGCCACCGGGAAGCCGAGACGGGCCAGCGTGGGCCGAAGGTCCAGCGGCGGGCTGCCGTAGGTGTGCGTGGAGACGAAGTCGACCGGGCTGCCGGTTCGGCGGGCGTGCTCGAGCAGGTCGTCGACCCAGCCCGATGCGGCCGAGGACGGTCCCCCGACGGGGATGCGTGCGTCTACGTCCTTCACAGCCTTCGCCGTGACGTCGTAGAGGTGCATCCACTCCTCGCGTGTGCCGCTCCAGAACACCTCGAGGTTGGCTTCGTTCCACACTTCGAAGTCCCACCCGAGGACCTCGTCGCCATAGCGTTGGAGCAGGTGCGCCACGAGTGCGCGGACGAGGTCATACCAACGGTCCCAGTCCTTGGGCGGGGAGATGTGCCCGCGGTAGGCGAATACCGTCTTGCCCGGGTCGCTGGCCAGGTCGTGCGGCATGAAGCCAATCTCTACACAGGGTCGCAGCCCGGTCTCGAGCAGCAGGTCATAGACCTCGTCGATGCGCGTGAAGTCGTGCACTGGTTGGCCGGCGACCTCGCGGTAGACGGCGAGGTCGTCGTGCAGGATCGCGTGGGCGCGGACCGTGTCTACGCCGATCTCGTCCCGGACACGTCGCAGCGCGCTCAGCAGCTCGGCGCCGATCTCCTGGCCGCCGGACATGTCTGTGCAGAGCAGCTGAGACAGCCGCTCGCTGCCGATCATCGGCTGCCAAGGGTGGTGCAGGGGGATGCCGCCGACGGTCTCGACGTGCAGGTCGACGACTGGCGGCTGGGCGGCTTGTGGCAGTGCAGCCGTCACGACCGTGGCCCCCAGAGCACCGGTGACGGTCACCTCCGGCACCGATGCGACGGCATAGGCGTATGCGCGACCCGGCACGCCGGTCGTGTCGACGTACCACGTGTCGGGCACGGACAGCACGTCGCCGCCCTGATGGTCGACCGGCTCGAGATCACCGTCCGATGTGCCGTCCGCGCCAGCCGGTGCGCGATGCACGAGATAGCCGATGGCGCCGTCGACGGGCTGCCACGACAGCCGCACCTGTCCGCTGCCTGGATCCGCCCGCAGCTCCGCGGGCGGCGGCAGGTCCGGAGTCGTCTCCCGGACCGCTTCGTCGCTGCGCAGCGCGATGCGCGCCTCCCAGTCGTCGCGCGCAGCTGCCGGCAAAGAGTCGGGCACGATGCGTCCTCCGTCAGGGATGCGTCGGCCGGCCGCGGGTGGCGACGAACCGGAGGTCTGCCGCAACCGGCTTGAGCCGGCTAGCGGACCAATGGGGATTATGCCCGTTATGCACCCATCCGGAACCTGCGGCCCCCGGGAATCGACCGCGTTCAGCATGCCGGCGGACGGTCTGCCAGGCGTGCACGCATAGCGAACCGTCCGCAGACCTGCTGGACGTGGTCGATTCCGCAGGCGGGTGGTGTGCGGTCAGACGCCGAAGTCGGGGCGCAGCGGGTAGCCGGAGCGACCGTTCTCCCCGGTGCGCGTGGCCAGGATCTGGTGCAGCTGGATGCCGTTGTTCTCGAATCCCAGCCGGGAGCCGGCCATGTAGAGGCCCCAGACCTTGGCGGTCGCGAGGCCGGCCTCGTCGACACACTCGTCCCAGTTGTCGACGAGGTTGTCGCACCAGGCGGCCAGCGTGCGGGCGTAGTGCACGCGCAGGTTCTCGTGGTGCTGCACCTCGAGGTTGGCGTCCTCGACCGCCGTGACGATGTCGCCCGACCCGGTGAGCTCGCCGTCCGGGAACACATAGCGGCCGATGAAGCCGCGCCGCGGCAGTCCGGCGTGCCGGTTGTCCGGGCGGGTGATGCCGTGGTTGAGCAACCGGCCGCCGAGGCGCAGCTTGTCGCGCAGGAACGCGAAGTAGGCCGGATAGTTCTTGACCCCGATGTGCTCGATGAGCCCGATCGCGCTCACCGCGTCGAAGTCGGACTCGGGCACGTCCCGGTAGTCGAGATGACGCACCTCGGCGAGGTGGTCGAGGCCGTCCTTCTTGATGCGCTCCTGGGCCCAGAGGGCCTGCTCCCGCGACAGGGTCACGCCCAGCGCCCGTACGCCGTAGTGCTCTGCCGCGTGGCGCACCATGCCGCCCCAGCCGCACCCGACGTCCAGCAGCCGTTGCCCCGGCTGCAGGTCGAGCTTGCGGGCGACCAGGTCGTACTTGTGCGCCTGGGCCTGCTCCAGCGTGGCGTCCTCGGTGGGATAGCACGCGCACGTGTAGGTCATCGAGGGCCCGAGGACCATCTCGTAGAACCGGTTGGACACGTCGTAGTGATGCTTGATCGCGTTCGCGTCGCGAGTGCGGCCGTGCTTGATGCCGATCTTTGCGAACGGCCGCACCTCCTGCGGCGGCGGCTCGGGCGGCAGCAGGGTGCGCAGCCCGAGCGACTGCAGCCAACGCAAGGCCTCACCAGGCGCAGGGCGGCGCGGGTGCAGCTGGTCCTCGATCAGCTTCAGGACCTTGTAGGGATTGCCGGGGTGAACGCCCTCGACCTCGAGGTCACCCTGGATGTAGGCGCGGGCCATGCCGAGGGACCCGGGGGCCGTGGCGAGGTAGGACGCCGCTCGCGGGGTCGCGAGGCGCAGGCTTATCTCCGCGTCGTCGCTGCCGGCCGCGCTGCCGTCGTAGGCCTCGAACCGCAAAGGGACGTCGTCGCCGAAGAGGGTCGTGAAGATCTCACCGAGAGTCACCGTGGGCCGCCGCGCCCCGGGAGTTTCTAGCCGTAGGCTCATCGCCGCTTCACCGCCTTCGCATAGAGGTCCAACAACCGCGACGCCGGGTCGTAACGTCGTTTCGCCGCGTGATAGTCCGCATCGCCGTAGAGATCCCAGAACTCGGTCTCCCCGTAGTAGGCGTCGGAGTAGAGGGACTTGTGCCCGTCGTGCTCGGTCACCACCGCCTCGATGCGCCGGTTGACGTCGCCGTCCTGCGCCCCCTCGGTGATCGCGACGGTGGACCAGAAGCCGACGTTGACATAGGGCTGCCCGACGCGAAGCGGGTAGAGCGGCCACGGCGCGCTCGCGTAGTCCCGCGCGAAGTCGCTTGTGGCGCCGGTGTTCCGCAGCTGGATCGGGCACAGCCAGATCGGTTCGATGGGCACGTCTTTGAGGAACCACTTCAAGAAGTCAGCCGTACGCGCGAGCGGGATCTCGACGTCCTGCACGACTCGCTCGCGCGGCGGCAGCCCCTTGCGTCGCTCGAGGCGCGCTGCGACGTGGAAGCGGTTCTCGAGGCGGATGATCTTCCAGTAGATGTCGCTGCGCAGCCAGCGCTTCGGCCAGAAGCGGCGGATCCGCGGGTTCTGGGCGCCGAACGCCCGCGAGCACCAGAACCAGTCGGTGTCCCATCGCCACAGGTAGTCGCGCACCGTCAGGTAGTCGACGTCTCGTGACTGGATGGACCGGTAGTAGATCGCCGACCCGGTGTAGTCGGAGGTGTACGGCGCCGAGTCGGCCCAGCTGCCCAACGTGAGGTAGGCCTCGTCGGCCGTGAACACGATGCCGTCGAGGAAGTCGACGCGCTGACCCTCGTACGCCTCGTCGGTCATGATCTCGCCGATCGCCGCGGTCAGCGTGTCGAGGTCGTGGAACCGGACGTGACGCAACCGGACGAACGGCTGGACGGGCTCGAGGTCGATCACCAGGCGCAGCGCGTAGCCGAGCGTGCCGTAGGAGTTGGGCAGGGCGCGGAACAGGTCGCGATGGTCGCCGTCGGGGCGGGCGACAACGACCTCGCCGGCGCCGGTCAGCACCTCGACCTCGCGCACCGATTCGTGCGGCAGGCCCAGCCGGAACGAGGTGGACTCGATGCCGAGCCCGCTGAAGGCACCACCGATGGTGATGGTCTTGAGCTGCGGGACGACCGACGGCATCAGTCCGTGGGCGAGCGTCGCATCGACCAGGTGTTCGTAAGTCGTCATCGCCTGCACGTCTGCCGTGCGTGCCACGGGGTCGACCGACAGCACGCTGTCGAGCCCTGACACGTCGAGGCCCGGTGTCGCGTTGCGCCGGCGCGGACGGAACAGGTTGGACGTCCGCTTGGCCAGCCGTACGGGGGCGCCGACGGGGATCGCCGCGTACTGCTGGAGCAAACGGTCGCGCGCCTGGGCATGGCGCTCACCGACCTGCACGCCGGGGCGCGCAGCAGCCGTCGTCATCAGATCACCCGTCAGCAGGGGCCGCATGGTGTGTCACGGAAAGCGTAAACCGCCCGACGATCTACGTCTGCGGATGGTCCGAACTCGGCGGGGCATTGCCGCCGAAGGTGCCATAAATGGGCGCCCGAAATTGACCCCGCCCACCCCTCGCCTCGACGGCTGCCGCGGGCTAACGTCTGCCGGATGCCCCACACTCGCCGCAGGACGGCTGCCCTTGCCCTCACGCCAGCCCTCGCGCTGGCCCTTGTCACCTCGAGCCCCGCCGCGTCCCTCGCGTCGGGCGGCCACAGACAGCACAGCTCGGGCCACGCTGCACTTCCGACGTGGCAGGTCAAGCCGGTGGACAGCACCGAGCAGTTCCGTGGCCTCGACGCCGTGAGCCGGGATGTCGCCTGGGTGGGGGGCAGCAAGGGCAGCGTGTTCCGTACGGTGAACGGCGGCCACACGTGGGATGACGTCTCACCGCCCGGGTCGACCGGCCTGGCGTTCCGCGACGTCGAGGCATTCGGCCGCAACCGCGCGGTGGTGCTCGCCATCGGCAACGTACCCCCTGACGCCTCGCGCATCTATCGCACCGACGACGGTGGCCAGACCTGGACGCAGACGTTCACGAACGCCGATCCCGCAGCGTTCTACGACTGCATGGCGTTCTCCGACGCTCGTCACGGACTCGCGCTCAGCGACCCTCCGGACGGCAAGTTCCGCATCATCGCGACACATGACGGCGGGCGGTCATGGCAGGTGCGTTCGAACGCCGGCATGCCCCCGGCCCTAGCCAGTGAGTTCGCGTTCGCGGCCAGCGGCACGTGCATAACGACCACCGGCAAGCACGACTTCTGGTTCGCCACCGGCGGAGGCGCGCAGGCCAGAGTGTTCCACTCGCGCGACTTCGGCAGGACCTGGACCGTCGCGGACACCCCGGTGCTCAGCGGGGAAGCGGGAGGCATCTTCTCCCTCGCCTTCCGTGACGGTCGGCACGGCTTCGCCATCGGCGGCGACTTCCGGGCCACGGGTGAGGCCGTCGATGCTCTCGCCGTGACCAGCGACGGCGGCAGCACCTGGCGGCTCATCCCGGCCGAGGATGCGCCGGCCTTCTACCGGTCCGGCTCGGCCTTCGTCCAGCGACCGGCCGGCCATCACTCGCGCGCGTGGCTGCGCAAGCACCACGGGCAGCCTCGCTCCCACGCTTCGCTGACCGCTCTCGCGGTCGGGCCGACAGGCAGCGACATCTCGTACGACGGCGGCAAGACGTGGACGGCGTTCGACCCCGCGAGCGGCGGGTTCGACAGCGTCGAGTGCGCCGGGGACGGCTCCTGCTGGGCGTCGGGAGAGAACGGGAAGGTCGCCAGGCTGAAGTTCCCGCATCCTCGATCCGCGGGGCGGCATTGATTCGGGCGGCATTGATCCGCGCCGCTGGAATCGTGGCGTGCCGTGGAGCGACCCCGCCCCGGGCGACAAGGCTGGAGTGTTAATGTCGCTCAGACAAGGGTCAAGGCTTAACTTCACCGGATGAAGGACTGGGCCTTGACGGTCGGGGAGGGCGCATGTTCGTGCTGACGGTCGACCAGCGCCACAGCCGGCGGGGCCAGGACAGAGTCGATGCGCTGCTCGGCTGGCTCGCGGACCGGCCGGGCGTGGTGCGCGGTTTCGAGCGCACTGCCGGAGACGAGGTGCAAGGAGTCATGGACGACGCCGCCGCGGTCGTCGACCTCGTGCTCGCGATCGTGCGCCGCGGCGAGTGGAGCATCGGCATCGGCGTCGGACCGGTGGACGAGCCGTTGCCCGCGAGCACGCGCGCCGGCTCGGGACCGGCCTTCGTGCTGGCGCGCAAGGCCGTCGAGCGCGCCAAGTCAAGTCCGCAGCTGCTGGCCGTGGAAGCACCGGACGCTGACCGCGCCGGCTCCGCGCAGGCGGCCCTCGACCTGCTGGCCAGTGTCGTGCAGCGACGCTCCGAGCCGGGCTGGGAGGCCGTCGACCTGATCAGCAGGGGCATCACCCAGACCGAGGTCGCTGAGGCGCTCGGCATCACCAAGCAGGCGGTGTCGCAACGGCTGCGCGCCGCCACCTGGGCACCTGAGGTGGCCGGTCGAGACCTCGCCGCCCAGATGCTCGCCGCGGCGGACAGGGACTCCCTGCCGTGAGCATCCTGGCGCTTGTCCTGCTCCTGCTCGCCGCCGTGACGCCAGGGCTGGTCCTTGCGCTGCGCCGGGTCGAACGCGACCCGACGGTCCCCCTCGCTGTGCTGGCAGCGGTGCTGCTCGCACTGGCCGCGATCGTGGCAGCGTGCGCCGATCCGGCCGACGGGTGGCAGCGAGGGGCGGCCCTCGTTCTCGGTGTCGCGGCCGCGACGACGGCAGGCAGCGACGTCGTGCGCGCGACGTTCCGCCTGATCCGCGGCGAGTTCCTCCCGCCGCGACGTCGCCGCCAACACCACGCGCCCGACGACGAGGACGTTGCGGTTGCTGACCCGGATGCGAGACCGGATGATGCCGGGGTTCGCGAGCACACCGGCGATGACCTTGGCGGACCCACTAGTTCCGGAGCCGACGAGTCGACGATCCGCGGCGGCTCAGCGGGCACCGTGCTGCGGGGCGGTGCCTGGATCGGCTATCTCGAGCGAGCCGCGATCTCGGCCACCCTGCTGGCCGGCTGGCCGGAAGGGATGGCACTCGTCCTGGCGGTGAAGGGCGTCGGACGCTATCCCGAGCTGACCGGGCCCACTTCGGTGGAGTCGCATGCACCCGAGACGTTCATCATCGGCACGCTCACCAGCGTTCTCTGGGCGGCGGCGTGTGCCGGAGCCGCCGTTTTGATCTACCACTGAGCACGGCAGTCGTCTCCCGCCAACCGAGGCGTTTTGTCATATGTTCAGCTGTTCTGCCGCCCAAAAGCGTTTCCGCGGAAACGCTTTTGCAGCATTCCGCGTTCGAGACCCTGTGTCCGGAGGTCTGATCCGTCGCCACTCGTCCGGCGCACTCCTCCCCTGGAGTTCAGGTGGCGCCACCAACGACTTCTGCATGATCGCGAAGGATCGTGTGGGGGGTCACGCCTGCGATCCTTCGTGATCATGGAATGTCGGCAGAGGGGGCCACGTGTCCGGCGGGTAGCGCGCATCCGCGCCTTCCGGACCACCGCACTAGGGTGCTGGCATGCGCATACTGCTGATCGGTGGCACCCGGTTCGTCGGCCGCCACGTCGTTCAGGCTGCTCTGGCGGCCGGGCACGACGTGACGCTCTTTCACCGCGGCCAGACGGGCGCAGACCTGTTCCCGGATGTCGAGCACCGGATCGGTGACCGCAACTCCGACCTGTCCGCTCTCGCCGAGGGCTGGTGGGACGCGACCGTCGACACGTGCGCCTACTTTCCCAGGCAGGTGCAAGTGATCGCCGACGCGCTCGGCGAGCGCGCCGGCCAGTACCAGCAGGTGTCGAGTGTCTCCGCCTACGCATCGCCTGCGTCGCGCGGTTACCGCGAGGATGCGCCGCTGGCCAATCTCGACGACCCGAGCGTCGAGGAAGTGACCGACGAGACCTATGGCGGGCTCAAGGTGCTCTGCGAACGTGTCGCAGTCGAGCGGTTCGGCCCGAGCAGCATCATCGTGCGCCCCACCTATGTCGTCGGACCGGACGACTACAGCTGGCGGTTCCCTTGGTGGGTCGCCCGCATCGCGCGCGGCGGCGACGTGCTCGCACCCGGCCCCGCCGACGCACCGTCCCAGGTCATCGACGCCAGGGACATGGGCGCCTGGATGGTCGGCCTGCTCGAGCGCGACGAGTCGGGCGCGTTCCACGCGGTGGGACCGTCGTCGACCTTCACGTGGGGCGAGCAGCTCGAGACCATCGCCAGCAGCGTCGCCCCCGAGGGCACGACGTTGCGATGGGTCGACTCCGACTTCCTGCTCGAGGCGAAGCTCGACGACTCCGCCCTGCCGCTGTGGCCCGGGGCCGATCCCGACATGCTGATGATGACGGCCGATCCCGCTGCCGCCCTGGCGACCGGCCTGACGATTCGCCCGCTGGCCGAGACCGTGCGCGACACCCTTGCGTGGACGCGGACCGTCGAGCAGCCCGAGAAGGCGGGGATCAGCGCCGCCGATGAGACCGCCCTGCTGGAGAAATGGCTGTCCAGCACCCCCCGATGACCCGACGAGCGACCTTCGTCCGCGACACGCGCGGCGAGTCGCGCGCGAAGGTCGCTCGTCAGCGTCGCGTGTAGAGCACGATGCCGAGGCACATCTCGTCGGACGTCCCCTCGCCCCACATGACATAGCGCGCGGGCCGGCCGGCGAGCGACGGGAGCTGGCTGCGCAGTGCGGCGTCGTGTGTGCAGGTGACCCGCAAGGTGTCCCCTGGCCGCACCGTGACCGGCCGCGGTAGTGCAGTTGCCCGCTGGTTGTCGAAGTCCCAGACCTTGCGGTCCAGCAGAGTCTTCCGGTCAGCAGCACCGGGGTTGAGCGTGACCGAGATCGAGCGGCCGAGCAGGTGCATGTGCCCGGCCACGGCACGGACGACCATGCGCCGCGTCGCCGTACGGTCGCAATGCTGTGTCGGTCCCGCGCGCGGGGCGACAAGGCTGCCGCCGCACAGCAGCTGCAGACCGGCGACCGTCGTGCCCGCCTGCAGACCGAACCGGGACTGGAGGTCGGCGAGGGCGGTGGCACGCTCGCAGAGCGGGCCGCTCTCCTGCGCCGTGCACGGCAGCTCGACGGGTGCGGCCAGCAGCATCGTGTGCAGCGCCCGGAGCGGTGCCGACCCCGGAGCGACGCGCAGTCGCACCTGGGTGTCGTCGGGCCCGGTCGCCTTGTCGAGGGCGAGCAGGTTGTAGTGCACCTGCAGCACGATCTGGCTGCCGGCGGCGACCCGGATGCCGGTGCCCCGCGCGAACACGCTCTCCCCGCCGCCGGGAGCCCACGCCGCGAGCCAGGGCGCGGAGTCCAGGGCGTTCACCGCGGACGCACCGTCGTCGGGCACTGCCGAGTTGCCGAAGCAGGTCCAGCCGCGGCCGGGCGTCACTGCGTCATGGGTCTTGGCGGCCGCGACCTCCCCCGGCTCGACGCGGAACAGGATGGCGTGATGCACGATCGCCGGCTGGCCGGGGATGACCTCGGCGCCGGTGATGAAAGTGTCCTTGGCGAGGTGCGGGTCGACCAGGAAGCAGCGGTAGTCGTCCGTGCCGCCGCCGGGTGCCGACGGCGCGTAGGGGCCGCCCGGCAACGAGAGCTTCAGGAAGCGCTCACCGGCGCGCAGTGGTGCACCCGCGACGCGCGCGGCACTTTCATGCGCCGTCGAGTGCCCGTCGGCCGTCGCGCTGGGTGTGCTCTTCGCGGCCGAGCCGGCGGGCGCAGCGGACTCGTCGGCCGGGCCCGGACCCGTGACGGCCCACGCGACGAGGGCGCCGGCGAGCAGCACCGACCCCACTCCGAGCAGCCGCACGCGCATGCAGGTCACCCCCAATCCTGCTGATGGTAAGCCGTCAGCGGGTCAGCGCGTAGAACGCGACAGCAGCGGCGGCGCCCACGTTGAGCGAGTCGACACCCGCAGACATGGGGATGCGTACGCGCGTGCCGACCTCGGCGAGCGTGCGCGGCTGCAGCCCTGGTCCTTCCGCGCCGAGGATGAGGGCGGCACGGGACCGCACCTCCAGGGGCAGATCGCCGATCGGCACCGCCGAGGCATCGGGGGTGAGCGCCAGCACCGCCAGTCCGGCTTCCCGCAGGAGGGAGATGTCAGCTGGCCAGGACCCGAGGCGCGTCCAGGGCACCGAGAACACCGCACCCATCGACACCTTGACCGAGCGCCGGTAGAGCGGATCGGCGCAGCGCGGGGTGACGAGGACGGCGTCCATGCCCAGGCCCGCTGCCGACCGGAAGATCGCGCCGATGTTGGTGTGGTCATTGACGTCTTCCAGCACGGCGACCCGTCTGGCGCCGGACAGCACCTCGGCGACGGACGGCAACAGCTTACGGTCCATCGCGGCCAGCGCGCCGCGATGCACGTCATAGCCGGTCAGCTCCGCGAGCACGGGACGCGCGGCGACGTACACGGGACCCTCGAACGCGTCGACCACGTCATGCAGAGACGCGAGCCATTTGTCCTCGAGCAGCAGCGAACGCATGCGAAACCCGGCGGTGAGCGCGCGGCGGATCACCTTCTCGCCCTCGGCCATGAACAGCCCGTCGGCGGGTTCGCGGCGGCGGCGCAGCTCGACGTCGGTCAGGCTCAGATAGTCGCGCAGCCGCGGGTCGGCGGGGTCGTCGACGCGGACGACATCGGGCACGTCACTCAGCTCCGCACGATCTGCACGATCGCGGCGATGCCGACCAGCACGACGAGCCCGCGCAGGACGTTCGGTCGCGTGCGCCGGCCGACCTTGGCGCCGACCTGGCCGCCGATGACCGAGCCGACCGCGATCAGCAGGGCGGCCTGCCAGGCGACGTGGCTCACCAGGATGAACAGCACTGCCGCGACCCCGTTGACGATCCCCGCGAGCACGTTCTTGGCGGCGTTGACTCGTTGCAGGTGCTCGTCGAGGAACAGGCCGAGCAGGGCGATGAGCAACACACCTTGCGCGGCGCCGAAATAACCCCCGTACACACCTGCCAGGTAGACGCCGACGAACAGCGCCACGCCTCCGTGCTGACGGCGGCGCTCGGCCATCGCGAGTCGCTTGGTCAGCCACGGCTGGATAACCACCAGAACGCAGGAGAGCGCGATCAGGACCGGCACGATCGCCTGGAACGCTTCCTCGGGCAGGGTCAGCAGGAGCACGCCGCCGGTGATGCCGCCCGTCAGCGAGGCGAGCCCGAGAACCTTCAGACGCCTGCCCTGCCCGACGAGCTCGGCGCGATAGCCGACGGCGCCGCTGATCGAGCCGGGCGCCAGGCCCACGGTGTTGCTGACGTTGGCGACGACGGGTGAGTAGCCCACGGCGAGCAGCACGGGGAAGGTGATCAGCGTCCCCGACCCCACGATGGCGTTGATCGTGCCGGCCGCCATGCCGGCGAAAAGCACCAGGATCGCCTCGGGCCAGCTCACCGCCCGGACTCTATGTGACTGATCATGACCCTTTCTTGGTCACCCTCTGCCCACCAGTCGATCAAGCCACGGCACAAGTGCGCCGACGTAGCACGGGTGAGGCGTCGTCCGCGTGGCGCAGTGCTGGCGCTCGTCGCTGGCCTGTTGCTGAGCGCTGCCCCGGCGCAGGTCGTCGGGGCGCAGGCCGCGGACGGGGAGTCCGCGGCGGAGGCCCGCATGGCGGCTCAGCGGGCCGCGGACAAGGTCGATGCCCTGCGGCCGCGCGTCGAGCGGGCGCTGCGTGCATACGAGCTCGCGGTCGCCCAGATCTCCGGCTCCGTGTCGCGCAGCGTGGTCGCCGACCAGGCGGCCGACGCCACCGCTGCGCGAGCTCTCGCGAAGCGCCGCGAGGTCGACAACCAGGTGCGGACGCTCTACATGTCCGGCGGGTCGATGGCGCTGATGGCCAGCGTGCTGACCGCTCCGACGGCGACAGATGCGCTCCGGCGGGTCGCCTACGTACAGCGTCTGGTCGAGACCACGAGCGTCATGGCCGCGGACTCCACTGCCACCGCTGACGGCGATGCCGCGCGTGCGGTGGCACTCGAGGCGGCGGCCGACCACCAAGTCGTCACCGCAGCCGACGTGACGCGCCGCTACGACCAGCTCACTGACGCTCTTGCCGAGGCAGGAGCGTCGCTCACCCAGCTCAGCGACCACGCCCGGACGCTCGCAGCAGCGGAACGGGCGGCCGCCCGGCTGGCGGCGTACGCGGCCGCGGCGGACGCGTCAGCCAGCGCCCGCGTCTCCACGGCCCGCGCCTCGGCGATGCCGGCGGACTTCCGGCGGCTCTACATCGGTGCGGCGAAGACCTGCAAGGGCCTGTCCTGGACAGTGCTGGCCGCCATCGGGCAGGTCGAGTCGGGCCACGGTCGCAACGCGTCGACGTCCTATGCCGGCGCGCAGGGGCCGATGCAGTTCATGCCCGCCACGTTCGCCGCCTACGCGGTCGACGGCGACGGAGACGGCGACAAGGACATCATGGATCCGGCCGACTCGATCTACTCGGCGGCGCACTACCTGTGCGCCAACGGTGCCGGACACGGCGCTGAGGGCCTGCACAACGCGATCTGGCACTACAACCACGCGGAGTGGTACGTCGCCCTGGTGCTGAAGCTCGCCGGACAGATCGCCGACCAGGCAGCCGGCACCACCCATGGCGGATAGCTGCGCGCGAGCGCGAGGTCAGGCAGGCAGGGCCGGCGGGATGGGCGGCTTGGGCGGTGTGGCGGGTTCGGACTCGTCGTTGAGGCCGGAGCCGAGCATGCCGCCGATGCCCTTGAGCGCCTCGCCGAGCTCGCTCGGGATGATCCAGAGCTTGTTCGAGTCGCCCTGGGCGATCTTCGGCAGCGTCTGCAGGTACTGGTAGGCCAGCAGCTTCTGGTCGGGGTTGCCCGCGTGGATCGCGTCGAAGACCCGCTGGATCGCCTGTGCCTCACCGTCGGCCCGCAGCACCGCGGCCTGCGCGTCACCCTCGGCCTTGAGGATCGCGGACTGCCGCTCGCCCTCGGCCGTCAGGATCGAGGACTGCTTGAAGCCCTCGGCGGTCAGGATGGTGGCGCGCTTCTCGCGCTCGGCGCGCATCTGCTTCTCCATCGAGTCCTTGACCGACGCGGGCGGCTCGATCGCCTTGATCTCCACGCGGTTGACCCGGATGCCCCACTTGCCGGTCGCCTCGTCGAGCACTCCGCGCAGCTGCGCGTTGATGTGGTCGCGGGAGGTCAGTGCCTCCTCGAGGTTCAGGTTGCCGACCACGTTGCGCAGCGTCGTCACCGTGAGCTGTTCGACACCCTGGATGTAGTTGGCGATCTCGTAGGTCGCCGCCTTGGGGTCGGTGACCTGGAAGTACAGGACGGTGTCGATGCCGACGACCAGGTTGTCCTCGGTGATGACCGGCTGGGGCGGGAACGAGACCACCTGCTCGCGCAGGTCGATCAGCGGCCGGAGCCGGTCCACGAACGGCACCAGGATCGCCAGTCCGGCGTCCAAGGTGCGGCTGTAGCGACCGAGCCGCTCGACGACGCCGGCCCGGGCTTGCGGCACGATGCGGACGGTCTTGATCAGCGAGACCAGCACCATCAGCACGACGACGAGGAGGACGATAAGGGCAGCTTGCGATCCCACTAGAACTCCGATTCATAGACGACGGCGGTCGCGCCATCAATCTCCACGACCTCGACGCACTTGCCCGCCGCGATGACTTCCGAGGGGTCATAGGTGCGGGCGGACCACACCTCACCCCTGAGCTTGATGCGCCCGTTGTGCCTGTCCACCTGTTCGGTGACGACGCCCCGCTCTCCGATGAGAGCGGCCACGCCGGTGCGGATCGCGCGGGGGGTGCGCAGGTGGTTGAGCGCGATCGGCCGGACCACGAAGAGCATCCCGACCGCCACGATCAGCGCTACGAACACCTCGATCGCAAGGCTGTTCACGACCAGCGCGGTGACGGAGCCGGACAGCGCGCCGACCGCCAGCATGGCGAACACGAGGTCGAGGCTCGTCACCTCGATGATGCCCAGGACTACCGCAAGACCGAGCCAGGCAGCCCAGTCAAAGTCCCCCATTAGTCACCATTCCGCTCACGTACTCATCTTAGGGAGCATTCGCTGCTCAGCCCCGTAAACGAACGATGGCGCGTGGCTAGTTCCGGCGTACGACGACGGTGACCGCGGAAGGCCGCTGGCCCGTCGCGCGAGCCTGCTGGGAGCCGTCAGGTCGCCCGGGCGGCCCACCGGTTGCCGATCCGCTCCAGCGTCAGGGTGATCCCGAAGGTCTCGCCGAGCGTGGCCGCCGTCAGGGTCGTGTCGATCGGGCCGGCGGCAACGACCTTGCCGTCCCGCAGCAGCAGCACGTGGGTGAATCCGGGCGGGATCTCCTCGACGTGGTGGGTCACGAGCACCATCGCCGGTGCGTAGGGATCGGCAGCGATGACAGCGAGTCTTCGTACCAGGTCTTCTCGACCACCCAGGTCCAGTCCCGCGGCCGGCTCGTCGAGCAGCATCAGCTCGGGGTCGGTCATCAGTGCCCGAGCGATCTGCACCCGCTTGCGCTCGCCCTCCGACAGCGTCCCGAACCGCCGCTGGGCCAGCCCGGCGACGCCGAGCGCGTCGAGCAGCTCGTCGGCGCGGTCGCCGTCGAGCGTGTCGTAGCGCTCGCGCCATCGGCCGACGATGCCGTACGAGGCGGTGAGCACAACGTCCCGCACGGTCTCCTGACCGGGCAGCCGGTCGGCGAGCGACGCGCTGGACAGGCCGATCCGCGGCCGCAGCTCGAAGACGTCGACCGCCCCGAGCGTCTCCCCGAGGATGTCGACCCGACCGCGGGTGGGATGGATGTTGGCGGAGGCGAGCTGCAGCAGTGTCGTCTTGCCTGCCCCGTTGGGTCCGAGCACCACCCATCGGTCGCCCTCGCTGACGTCCCAGCTGATGGCGTTGAGCAGCGTCGCGCCGTCTCGGCGGATGCTGACACCGGCGAAGTGCAGGACGTCGGACATGCCCCGCAACCTATCGACCCGATGACCTCGATCCTCAGCCGCCACCTACGCTGCGATACATGCAGGAGCTCACCCCGTCCGCCCGGCTGTCCGCCTGGGGCAACGCGGCGCTCGAGGGCACGGTCAGCCTCGACGACGCAGCGGACGCGATCGCAGGGGCCGGCGCAGCCCCCCGGTTCTTCGGGTTGGCGGGCGAGCCGAGCGGGGTCAACGTGGCCTACGCGCTGGGACGGCTGCGGGCCGACGGTGCGGTCGGCCTGCGCCTCGTCCTGCCCCGGCCGGGAGATGTCGGCGGCCTGCCGGGACCTGCCACCTTCAACGAGCTGGCGCTGCTGCTCGGCGAGGCGGTGCTGACCGTGGGCGGGCCGCCCCGCGGTGTGATCGCGGGTTCGAGCGAGGCGAGAGGCGCCGGCGAGCCGGGTGAGGCATGGACCGTGTACGACGTGGCGCCGGACGCCCGGACGCCGCTGTCCCTCCGGGATGCCGAGTTCGGCCTCAACGAGGCGATGCGCGAGGCAACAGCCGTCCTGACCCAGCTCGACGTCGCCCGATGGGAACCCGTCGCAGCCACACTGCTCACGGAGCGCTCCGGCAGCGACGCCCCGTGTGCACTGCCGATGAGCTCGGCACCCAAGGCGCAGCACGTGCTGGACGGCGCGCTGCGGATGCTGCGGATCGTCGAGCTGGCCAGGCAGAGCGACGGTGCCGCCGTCACGTCCGTCGAGGCCGACACCCGGCGGCAGGTGCTGCGCGACCTCGAAACGGCGGCCCGCCGAGGGCTCGAGGCGGCCTGCAGCGCAGCAGTGCGCTGAGGCCGCTCCGAGCCTTGAAGCCGTGGTCTTAGGGACGCGCCTCGAACACGTTGTTGAAGGGCGTCTCCGCGACCTTGCGGAACTGGGTGAAGCCAGCGTCGGTCACGACCTGGCGGATCGCGGCCTCGCCGGCCTGGGCACCGAGCGCGTAGCCGCCGGTCTGCGACATGGCGTTGGGCACGCAGAGGAAGGTCGAGAAGTTGTAGTAGACGCGACCCACGGGGTTGAAGTTGTCCTCCAGGTTGTCGCTGGCGGCCGGCTCCACGATCAGCCAGGTGCCGTCCGGTGCGAGGCTTCCCCGGATGTGCCTGGCCGCGCCCAGGGGATCGCCCATGTCGTGCAGGCAGTCGAACGTCGCGGTGAGGTCGTAGCCGTGCCCCTCGAACGTCTGGGCCGACGCGACCTCGAAGGTCACCCGATCGGTCACGCCCTCCTCCGCGGCCCGCTTGCGTGCCTGGTCGATCGACCCCTGGTGGTAGTCGGAGCCGTGGAACGACGAGTTCGGGTAGGCCTGCGCGAGCAGCATGGTCGACGCGCCGTGCCCGCAGCCGAGGTCGGCGACGCGTGCGCCGTTCTCGAGCTTCGCGACGACGCCGTCGAGGGCCGGCAACCACTGCGGCACGAGGTTCGCCAGGTAGCCCGGCTTGAAGAAGCGCTCGCATCCGGTGAAGACCAGGTCGTCGTGCTCGTGCCAGCCAATGCCCTCGCCGGTGCGGAACGCGTCCACGACTCGGGGCTGGGCACGGAGGGCGCCCACGGCGAGCTCGAAGGCTCCCGGTAGGAAGATCGGCCCGTCGGGGTCGGTGAGCGCGAACGCCTGCTCCTCGGTCAGTGAATAGGTCGCGGTCGATGCGTCGTACGTGACGTACCCACCTGCCGCCTGTCCGCGCAGCCACTCCTCGACGTACCGCGGATCGGTGTCCGTCCGCTCTGCCAGCTCCGACGCACCCGCCGGCCCCTGCGCCAGCGCGCGATACAGCCCGAGCTTGTCGCCCACGACCACGTTGCCCGCTGCCATCGAAGCCCCCAGGTCCCCGACCGCAGCGAACACGAACTCCATCAGCTTGCCTTCGTCCAGCGCCATGTCCTTGTCCCTTCATGAGTTGGTCTGACGTCGCCAACGGTTGCCGCGACCGTTGCAACGGCGTTGCAGAGGCGCTGCAACGGCACTGCAACCGGTGCGAGGACTCTTGCCAGAGACGGGTGACTGGACTGCACTGTGCATCGGCAAGGAGGCGGCATGCGGGCACGCGAGCCTGACGAGCAGGGCTACATCGAGCGCGACGGCGTCAAGATCGCCTACGAGGTGTTCGGCGGCGGCGAGACCACCGTGCTGTTCGTCCCCATTGATGCCATCGTGCACAGCCGCGCCTGGAAGGCGCAGGTGCCCTACCTGGCCCGGACCTACCGGGTCGTGACCGTCGACCCGCGGGGAAACGGCCGTTCCGACCGGCCCACAGATCCGGCGGCGTACGGGGATCTGCAGTACGTCGCCGACACCATCGCCGTCCTCGACGCCCTCGGCATCGAGCGTGCGGTCCTCGTCGGGCTCTGCCAGAGCGGCTGGCAGGCCCTGGTGTGCGCTGCACGCCACCCGGATCGCGTCCAGGGTGTATTCGTCATCGGTCCGTGGGCGCGCGACACAACTCCTCCGAACGCCGTTCGCGCGGAGGCCCGCGACCGGTTCGACGACGTCCTCGACGACGACGCGGGCTGGGCCAAGATGAACCGCCACTACTGGTTGCGCGACTGGCCGGGTTTTGCCGAGTTCTTCTTCACCGAGATCTGCAACGAGCCTCATTCGACGAAGCTCGTCGAGGACACGGTCGGCTATGCCTGCGAGTCGATGGCTGAGGTGCAGCTCGCCGTGGGTGACGGGGAGATCTGCGTCGCGACGCCGGCCGAGGGCGAGACGCTCCTTGCTCAGGTTCGCTGCCCGGTCCTCGTGGCGCACGGCACAGACGACCAGTGCCAGCCGCACGCGCGCGGCGCGAACGTGGCCGAGCTGACCGGCGGTCGGCTGGTCACGTTGGAAGGGTCGGGACACCTGCCACAGGGTCGCGACCCGGTGCGCGTCAACCTGCTGTTGCGGGAGTTCGTCGACCAGGTCGCCGGCAGCCGCCGCCCGAGGCAATGGACCCGGGCGGTGGACCGTCGGAAGCGGGTCCTCTACCTGTCGTCACCGATCGGCCTCGGCCACGCGCGTCGCGACCTCGCGATCGTCCGCCAGCTGCGTGAGCAACGCCCCGACGTCGTCGTCGACTGGCTGACACAGGAGCCCGTGGTCACCTTCCTCGCCAGCCAGGGCGAGCACGTGCACCCGGCGTCGTCGTACCTCGCCAGCGAGAGCAAGCACATCGAGGGCCTCGCCGGCGAACACGACCTGCACGCCTTCCAGGCGATCCGCCAGATGGACGAGGTGCTGGTCGCGAACTTCATGGTGTTCAACGAACTCGTGACCGACGAGCACTACGACCTGTGGGTCGGCGACGAGGCATGGGACGTCGACCACTTCCTGCACGAGAACCCCGAGCTCAAGCGAGCGCCGTTCGCCTGGCTCACGGACTTCGTGGGCTGGCTTCCCATGCCCGACGGAGGGCCGGCGGAGTCGGCGCTGACGACCGACTACAACGCCGAGATGGTCGAGCACATCGCGCGCTATCCACGGCTGCGCGACAAGGCGTTGTTCGTCGGCAACCCCGACGATGTCGTCGCGGACGGGCTCGGCGCGGGGCTGCCCGGCATCCGGGAGTGGACCGAGGAGCACTTCGAGTTCACGGGGTACGTGACGGGCTTCGACGCCGCCGACCTCACCGACCGGGCGGCGCTGCGGGAGCGGCTCGGCTATGGCGCGGACGAGAAGGTGTGCATCGTGGCCGTCGGTGGCTCGGGCGTCGGCGAGCACCTGCTGCGCCGGGTCGCGGAGGCGTACGACGACGCGGCCCGACTCGTCCCAGGGTTACGGATGGTTCTCGTGGCCGGCCCCCGGATCGATCCCCGGTCGCTCCCCCGCCACGACGGTCTCGAGGTGGCCGGCTTCGTGCCCGACCTGCACATGCACCTCGCCGCCTGCGACGTCGCCGTCGTGCAGGGCGGGCTGACCACCACGATGGAGCTTGTCGCGGCCGGCCGGCCGTTCCTGTACTTCCCGCTGCGCCACCACTTCGAGCAGACCTTCCACGTCGCCCACCGGTTGCGCCGGCACCGCGCCGGCCGCTGCATGGACTGGGCGACGGCCGACCCGGAGGTGATCGCCTCGGCGATCGCGGAAGAGCTGGGGCGGACACCTGACTACGTTTCCGTCGAGACCGACGGTGCGGCCCGCGCGGCAACGGCGCTCAGCGCGCTGTTCTGAGACGAGGAGGAGCTGTGCGAGCACGTGAACCCGCCGTCGAGGGCTTCATCGAGCGCGACGGCGTCAAGGTCGGCTACGAGGTGTTCGGCAGCGGCAGCCCGACGGTGCTGATGATGCCGGCCTGGTCGATCGTCGCGTCGCGCATCTGGAAGGCCCAGGTCCCCTTCCTGGCGCGACACCACCGCGTCATCACCTTCGACCCACGGGGCAACGGGCGTTCGGACCGCCCCACCGATCTGGACGCGATGGCAGACCATCACTTCGTTGACGACGCGCTCCAGGTGCTCGACGCCACGGACACCGAGCAGGCGGTGCTCGTGGCCCTTTCCAGGGGGAACATCTGGTCGTTGCGCATCGCGGCCGATCATCCATCGCGGGTGCTCGGCTGGGTCGCGATCGCCCCTTCCAACAGCGGCCTCGGGCCGTTCTCACCGGAGCGGCTGGCCTGCTATGACCGCTTCGACGAACAGTTCGACGCGGAGACAGGGTGGGGCCTGTACAACCGGCACGTCTGGTTGAACGACTACCCGCGATTCGTCGAGTTCTTCATGCACGAGTGCCTGCCGGAGCCGCACTCGACGAAGCAATGGGACGACGCGGTCGGCTGGGGACTGGACACCGACGGAGAGACGCTGGTCGCCACCAACGACGCACCCGACGACGAGTCGCGCAGCGTCAAGGAGCTCAGCGCCCTCGTCCGCTGCCCGGTCGTCGTGGTGCACGGCACCGAGGACCGGATCATTCCGTACGCGAACGGCGTGCGCCTCGCTGAGCTGACAGGCGGGAGACTCGAGACTCTCGAGGGCGTCGGGCACCTGCCGCAGGCGCGGCACCCGGTAGTGATCAACCATCTGATTCACGACTTCGCCACTGCCCTGAAGCCGACCCCGCAACCGGAGGTGCGCTGGCGTCGCTCGCTCGATCGTCCACGACGCGTGCTCTACCTGTCGTCGGCCATCGGGCTGGGTCACGCCCGGCGCGACCTCGCGATCGTCCGCGAGCTGCGCGCCCTACGACCCGACGTGCAGGTCGACTGGTTGACCCAGCACCCCGTGACGGCGTTCCTGCGCAGCGCCGGGGAGCAAGTGCACCCTGCGTCGGACCACCTGGCGAGCGAGTCCGGCCATCTCGAGCGTGAGGCCGGTGAGCATGACCTCCATGTGTTCCAGGCATTCCGCGAGATGGACGAGATACTGGTCGCCAACTTCATGGTGTTCGACGACCTGGTCGGCGACGAGCACTTCGACCTCGTCGTCGGCGACGAGGCCTGGGATCTCGACTACTTCCTGCACGAGAACCCCGAGCTCAAACGGTCTCCGTACGCCTGGCTGACCGACTTCGTCGGCTGGTTGCCCATGCCCGACGGTGGGGCGCGGGAGAGCTCGCTGACGGCCGACTACAACGCAGAGATGATCGAGCAGGTCGGGCGCTTCCCGTGGTTGAGGGACAAGGCGTTGTTCGTCGGCAACCCGGACGACATCGTGCCCGACCGTCTCGGTCCCGAGCTTCCGACCATCCGCGACTGGACGCAGGACAACTTCGACTTCGTCGGCTATGTCACCGGCTTTGACGCCAGCCTGCTCGAGCGCCGCGAGGAGCTGCGCGACAGGCTCGGCTATGGCGCGGACGAGCAGGTCTGCCTGGTCAGTGTCGGCGGTTCCGGTGTCGGCGAGCCGTTGCTGCGCAGAGTTGCCGACGCGCACCGCATCGCAAAGGCGTCGTTGCCCGGCTTCCGCATGGTGCTCGTCGCGGGGCCGCGTATCGACCCTGCCGACCTGCCCCGCGGCGACGGGCTCGAGGTTCACGGGTTCCTCCCCGACCTCGTGGATCACATGGTCGCCTGTGACATCGCAGTCGTGCAGGGCGGACTGACAACGACGATGGAGCTCACCGCCACGGGCCGCCCGTTCCTCTACTTCCCACTGCAGCATCACTTCGAGCAGAACTTCCATGTCGCCCACCGGCTCGACCGCTATGGAGCCGGCCGGCGGATGGACTACGCGACAGCAGACCCGGAGGTGCTGGCCGCAGCCATCGTCGAAGAGCTACGCCGCACCCCGACGTCGCGGGGCGTCGAGACGGACGGCGCGGCGCGGGTCGCGGCTCACCTCACCGACCTGTTCTGAGCGGCGACGGCGTCCGCTGCCTTGCGCAGCACCGCCCAGTGCCCGGGGCCGGTGGCCCGCTGGAGCGGAGCGCACGCCGTCGCGGCGCGAGCAGGGTCACCGGCCGCTGACCAGGCCTGCGCCGTGCACAGGTACGCATCGGCGCCCAGGACCCAGGCGTGGCCGGGCGGAGCCGTCACACCCGACAGGAGATCGTCAGCGCGGCGCAACGCGTCAGGCGAGCCACCGGCGGCGGCCAACGGCGCCAGGCAACGGAGCCGGTAGCCCTCCGCCGCCGTCTCCCCGACCAGTGCGTACCCGGCCTCGGCCATCTCCGCTGCCTCGGCACTCTTCCCGGCCGCGAGCAGCGTCGCTGCATAGAGTCCGGCGGCCGTCGCCCGCCACCAGGGATGCTCGACGGCAGCGGCCTGCTCGACGGCCTCCGCCCCGTCGGCCATCGCCGTGTCCAGCTCACCGTCCAGTCGGGCGAACCACCCGCGGTGGGCGAGGAAGAAGGCGGCGTACGCGGGATAGCCCGTCTGGGCGTTGAGCTCAAGTGCCTCATCGATCCGCTGCCGGGTCGTGCGGCTGTCACCTGCCGCCATCGTCAGGAAAGCCGATTCGAAGACGCACCATTGCAGGAGCCAGGTGTGCTCGATTCGGCGAAGCAGCGGCCCCAGCTCGTCGATCACGACCTTGAGCTGGTCCACGTCACCGAGGTAAGCGTGGACCGACTTGATGCCGTCCAGGCCGATCGCCAGCGCCCGCTCGTCGTCGGCCGACCGGGCGACGGCGATGGCCCGGCGGCCGTGCTCGAGAGCCCGGTCGAAGCGCAACCGGCTCACCTCGAGCACGGACAGACGGGCGCCGAAGTCGGACTCGGCGACGCGGTCACCCAGCTCGCCCGCGAGACGCAGCCCATCGGTCAGCTGAGCGGCCCACTCGGCCGCCGGGTGACGCAGCCCGACGAGCACGTCACCACCCCGCGCCCGCAACGCCATCATCTCCAGGCGCGAGTTGCCACCCGCTCGAGCCAGCTGCAACGCCTCATCGATGTCGGTCAGCGTCGCGCCGAAGTCGGTCAGCGCCTCCCACATCCGCGACCGCGACAGCAGCACCCGAGCGAGCAGGTCGTCCTCGGTTCGCAGTCCGTGCCGCATGGACGGCCCGGTCCAGCAGAGCCGCCGCATCAGCGGTCGCACCGCGGCGCATGGCCTCCTCGCCGGCCAGCATCCAGCTGCGTCCGGCCCGTGACCAGTCGTCGATGGCCTCTGCATGCCGAGCCATCGCTTCGGGACGGTCCGCGAGCAGGTTGGCCGCACTGCGGTGATGCGCCCGGCGGACGGGCGACGGGATGGCGTCGTACACCACCTCTTGCACGAGGTCGTTGACGAATTCGTATCCCAGTCCGCCACGGTTCATCAGTCGCGCCGCGACAAGACCTTCACAACGGCGTACGGCTTCGATCTCGGACGCGTCCAGCAGCTCCGCGAGCTGTCCGGGGTCGATCTGCCCCCCGAGCACAGCGGCAGCCTGCATCGCCGCCTCCGCATCGGAACCGGCCCGCGAGACACGCGCCAACACTGCCTCGGCAAGGGATGTGGGGATGCCCGAGTCTCCCGCCGCCAGTGCCTGCAGCATCTCCACGACGCTGAACGGGTGGCCCTTGGTCCGGGCGGCAAGGGCGGCCGCCTGGTCCGCATGACCGGCCGCCGCGGCCATGGCGGTGACCGCGGAGACCGGCAACAACCCAAGGGTCACCACCCGACGTCGTTCACCGGTGCGTTCGAGCAGGGCGCGACCCTCCTCGCTGCGCGCCGCCGCCACCAGCAGCACGCGCGCCGCACCCAGGTGACGGGACAGGTAGTCGAGCAGGTCAACGGTCGCCAGCCCGGCGTCCTGCGCATCGTCGAGCAGGAGCAGAACGGGCCGATCGCGCGACAGCCCGGTGAGGACGTGCGCGATGGCTTCGTACGCCTGCCGCCGCTCGACCTCCGGCTCGTGCGGACGACCGTGCCCAGGCTGCCCGCCTGGAATCACCGTCGACAACTGCGGCAGCAGTGCGACCAACGCGTCGGCGTGCGGGCCTGCGAGGTCCACGAGAGCGGCCGACCCCTGCCTGGTCAGCTCAGGGCGGAGCGCCTCGACGACCGGCTGAAGAAACAGGGACCGCTCCGACGCGTGGCAGCGCGCGCCCAGCACGAGCCCGCCCGTCGCACGTACCAATGACTCGGCCTCGGCGAGGAGCCGGGACTTGCCGATGCCCGCCTCGCCCATCACCAGCGTCAGGCCAGGCTCCCCCGCCACCGCCGACGACCAGGCGTCCCTGACCGCGGCGACCTCGTCCGCGCGGCCGAGCAGCCTGCCGTCGCCCAGGGTCGGTTCGCTGGGTACGGCTGATCCCGTGGCGGGCTGGTCGCCGCGCAGGATCGCGAGATGCACCTCACGGGTGTCGCGGTGCGGGTCGATGCCGAGCTCGCGGCGCAGGGTGCGTTGCAGGTCGGCGTAGACCGACAGCGCTGTCGCGCTCTGCCCGTCGGCGGCGAGCGCGGTCATCAGGTCGCGGTAGGCCTGCTCGTCGAACGGGTCGGTCGCGACGGCCGTCTCGGCCAGGGCGCGGGCGGTCTCGCGGTCGCCGGTGTGGATCGCGGAGACCGCGGCCAGATGCCGTGCTGCGCGCCGCAGCCCCCGTATCTCCTCGCGCAACGGGGAGACCCAGTCGTCGTCGGGCAGCTCGACGAGTGCGTCGTGCTCCCCCAGCAGGTCGTTTGCCCGGGCCGCCGCGACGAAGGCGAGGCCGGACTCGCCCGCTCTGTGCCGGTCGGTCGCCTCGGCGACCAGCTGTCGCGCGGTGTCGACGTCGGTGACCCAGGCTCCACCGGGCAACAGGCCATAGGCAGCCCGCGAACCCGCGATCACGTCCTCGCCCAGCACCGCGCGCAGCCGGCTCACCAGGGTGGCGACGTTCGCGGCCGCGTCGCGGGGTTGCTCGTCCCCCCACAGGATGTCGGCGATGCGCTCTGTCGGCACCAGCCGGCCGCGCTGCGCGGCGAGCAGCTGGAGGAGCAACCGACCCTTCCGCGAACCGAGCGCCTGGTCCGCGAGCTCGTGCCCGTCGCGCTCGACGACCAGCTGCCCGCACAGCCGGATGCGCACCGGCGCAGCCGACGTGCGACTCACCATGTCAACTCATATCGCGTCAGAGCAGCGAGCGATAGAGGTCGAGGGTGCGGGTGGCGATGGTGGCCCACGAGAACAGCTCGACCGCCCGGCGCCGCCCGTCCTCGCCCATGGTGCGGGCCCGCTTGGGATCGGCGACGAGCTCGGAGATGCGCTCGGCTATGTCGGCCTCGAACTGCGCCGCGTCGCGCGGCGTCCCGGTGCCGTCATCGCTCTGGTCGATCGGCACGAGCAGACCGGTCTCGCCGTCGGCGACGACTTCCGGGATGCCTCCGGTGGCGGTCGCCACGACCGGCACCTCGCAGGCCATCGCCTCGAGGTTCACGATGCCCATCGGCTCGTAGACCGACGGGCAGGCAAAGACCGTTGCATGGCTGAGGATCTGGATGACGTCAGGTTTCGGCAGCATCTGCTGGATCCACACGACGCCGTCCCGGTCGGCGCGCAGGGCCTCGACCAGCAGCGTCACCTCGGCGAGGATCTCCTCGGTGTCGGGCGCGCCGGCGCAGAGCACGAGCTGCACGGTCGGGTCGAGGGACAAGGCCGCGCGCAACAGGTGGGGCAGGCCCTTCTGCCGGGTGATCCGCCCGACGAAGACCACGGACGGCCGGTCCGGGTCGATGCCCTGCGCCTCGAGCACATTGGTGCGCAGGTCGGGTTGGTACTCCTCGGTGTCGATGCCGTTGTGGACGACATGGACCCGGCTGGGGTCGACCTCGGGATAGCACCGGAGCAGGTCGTCGCGCATGCCGGCCGACACGGCCACCACCGCATCTGCTCCCTCCATCGCCGTCCTCTCCACCCAGGACGACAGGGCGTAGCCGCCGCCGAGCTGCTCGGCCTTCCAGGGCCGCAGCGGCTCGAGGCTGTGCGCCGACACCACGTGCGGCACGTCGTGCAGCAGCTTGGCGACGTGGCCGGCGAGATTGGCGTACCAGGTGTGCGAGTGCACGATGTCGCTGCCCACGCACCCGGCAGCCATCGCCAGGTCGGTGCCCAGAGTGCGCAGCGCCGGGTTTGCCCCGACAAGGTCGGCCGGCGTGGGGTACGCCGTGACGCCCTCCTCGTCCCGAGGTCCTCCCATGCAGTGGACCCGGACGTCGAGCAGCTTGCGGAGCTCCCGGGCGAGATATTCGACGTGCACACCGGCGCCGCCGTACACCTCGGGCGGGTACTCCTTGGTCAGCAAATCCACGCGCATGCGTCGATCCTGCCCCAGCGGGTACGGTGCGCACCATGGCAGAGCGGATTTTGTCGATAGTCCTCGCCGGCGGCGAGGGGAAGCGCCTGATGCCACTCACGGCGGACCGTGCCAAACCGGCGGTTCCGTTCGCCGGGATCTATCGGCTGATCGACTTCGTGCTGTCCAACCTGGTCAACGCCGGTTACCGCAAGATCGTCGTCCTGACGCAGTACAAGAGCCACAGCCTGGACCGGCACATCTCGGCGACCTGGCGGCTCTCGGCGATGCTCGGCAACTACATCGCCCCCGTCCCCGCCCAGCAGCGGCTGGGCCCGCGCTGGTTCGCCGGCTCGGCCGACGCGATCTACCAGAGCCTGAACCTGATCGGCGACGAGCGGCCCGACTATGTGATCGTCTTCGGCGCCGACCACATCTACCGCATGGACCCGAGCCAGATGGTCAAGCAGCACATCGAGTCCGGCGCGGGGGTGACGGTCGCCGCCATCCGGCAGCCGATCAAGCTGGCCGACCAGTTCGGGGTCATCGAGACGGCCAACGACCATCGCCTGATCTCGGCCTTCCGGGAGAAGCCCACCGACGCGAAGGGGCTGGCCGACGACCCCGAGCAGGTCTACGCGTCCATGGGCAACTACGTGTTCTCGACCGACGCGCTGCTCGACGCGCTGCGCCGGGACGCCATGGACCCGTCGAGCAAGCACGACATGGGCGGCAACATCATCCCGATGCTGGCCGACCGTGGCGAGGCACAGGTCTACGACTTCGGCGACAACGACGTCGCGGGCTCGACCGAGCGCGACCGGGACTACTGGCGCGACGTCGGGACGCTCGACTCGTTCTACGACGCCCACGTCGACCTGATCTCGGCGCATCCGGTGTTCAACCTCTACAACAACGACTGGCCGATCTACACCGCGCACGAGCCGCTGCCACCCGCGAAGTTCGTGCACGCCGAGAAGGGCCGGCTCGGCCATGCCGTCAACTCGTTCGTGTCCAGCGGCGCTGTCGTGTCCGGCGCGCGGGTCGATCGGTCCATCCTCTCGCCCTGGGTGACCGTGCACTCCTATGCCGAGGTGACCGGCAGCGTCCTGATGAACAACGTGTCGGTGGGCCGCAACGCGATCGTGCGCAACTCCATCGTGGACAAGAACGTCGTCATCCCGGAGGGTGCCCGCCTGGGCGTCGACCCCGAGGAGGACCGCGCAAGAGGCTTCGTCGTCTCGGAGGGCGGCATCACGGTCGTCGGCAAGGGACAGCGGGTCAGCCTCTAGCGTGGGGCCTGCCATGAGCGCCCCCACGGAGTCCACCCTGCTGGTCACTGTCACCGGTCACGACCGGCCCGGTGTCACCTCGGCGCTGTTCGACGTCCTGTCCCGGCACGACATGGCCGTGCTCGACGTCGAGCAGGTCGTCATCCGCGGCCGGCTGGTCCTCGGCGTCCTGCTGCGCGCCAACCGCAGCCACGAGAACGCGGTCCGCACAGCGGTGACGAAGGCTCTCGACCCGATGGGCATGCAGGTCGACATCGTGGCCGGCGACGGCGACCACGCTCGGCGAGCCAAGGGACGCAGCCACGTGACGGTGCTGGGTCACCCGCTCCGACCCGCGGCGATGGCCGGCATCGCCGGCATCGTCGCCGACTACGGCGGCAACATCGACCGCATCGTGCGCATCGCGCGCTATCCCGTCACCGCCGTCGAGCTCGAGGTGTCCGGCGTCGACCCGGCCGAGCTGCGCGCCCGGCTCTCCGTCGCCGCGTCCACGCTCGGTGTCGACGTTGCCGTCGAGCGGTCCGGCCTGCAGCGCCGGGCCAAGCGCCTCATCGTCCTGGACGTCGACTCGACACTCGTACAGGGCGAGGTCATCGAGATGCTCGCCGCGCGCGCCGGTTGCGCCGACCGCGTCGCAGCGGTCACCGAGGCGGCCATGCGGGGCGACCTGGACTTCGCCGCGTCGTTGCGCGAGCGGGTGCGGATGCTGGCCGGTCTCGACGCGAGCGCCCTGGACGACGTACGTCGCGAGCTGGTGCTCGCCGCGGGAGCGAGAACGTTCGTACGCACGCTCAAGCGGCTGGACTACAAGCTGGCCATCGTCAGCGGGGGCTTCACCCAGATCACTGATCAGCTCGTGGCAGATCTCGGTGTCGACTACTCCGCCGCGAACACCCTCGAGATCGTCGACGGCCGGCTCACCGGTGAGCTGCTCGGACCCGTCGTCGACCGGGCGGGCAAGGCCGCGGCACTCGAGCGCTTCGCCGCGCAGGCAGGTGTCCCCATGTCTCAGACGGTCGCGATCGGCGACGGCGCGAACGACCTGGACATGCTGGCCCGCGCCGGCCTGGGCATCGCGTTCAACGCCAAGCCGGTCGTCCGGAAGGCGGCCGACGCCGCGCTGTCCGTCCCGTACCTCGACGCGATCCTGTTCCTGCTCGGCATCTCCCGCGACGAGATCGAGGCGGCCGACGCCGAAGAGGGCCTCACCATCGACACCCCCCCGACCTGACCCCACCCCACCCCATCAACTTCAAAGTCGATCATGCAGTTACCGACACAGCTTGCATCGTTGCAGGTCAGCGGCTCAGAAACCCGAGTCGATCATGCAGTTACCGACGCATGACGACGGTCGGTTACTGCATGATCGATTACGAGTTTTGGGGCGCTGACCTGGGGTTTTGCGGCGCGTGTCGGTAACTGCATGATCGACTTCTAAGGTTGGTGGGGTCAGGGGACCGTGAAGGCGACCAGGCGGGCGTCGCCGGGGTCGAGGTCGGCCCAAGGGCCGTCGAACTCCAGGATCGCGACCGCACCGGCGGGGAAGCCGCGGTCGTCCTCGCTGAGCCACGCCTGAACCCGCTCGATCGTGGGGTTGTGGCCGACGACCATGAGCACGGCCACGCTGTCGTCGGCCTCGCGGACCAGCTCGAGCAGGTCATCGGGCCCGGCGTCGTAGAGGTCGTCGCGCAGGTCGACCCGCACGGGGAACGAGAGCCGTTCGGCGATGGCCTCGAAGGTCTGCCGGGCTCGCACGGCGGACGACGACCAGGCGGCGTCGGCCGAGCTCAGCCGTCCGCTCAACCAGCTCCCGACCCTCGCGGCATCGTTGCGGCCGCTGTCGGTCAGCTCGCGTGCCCGGTCGCTGCCCCCGGAGTCGGAGACCGCCTTGGCGTGGCGGACGAGCACGAGCCGCCGCGGGCCTGCCGCGCCAGTGGGCACATCGGTGGAATCGCTCACCAGGGCATCATGCTCCAGGCACGCAATGCCTGCGCCCGCGCGCCCATGCGCGGAGCCGCGGGCCGGGCGTCGTACGCTCGCACCCGTGCCGAGACGACCCGTCGTGCCCGTCGCTGCCGGAACTCTGTGCGTCGTCGGTGGCGCCGAGGACCGCGTCGGCGAGCGCGTGGTGCTGCGCGAGTTCGTCCGGCTGGCGGGCGGCGACGGAGCGCGGATCGCCGTCGTGGCGACGGCGTCGACGTTGGGCCCGGAGATCCTCGAGAGCTATGACGAGGTGTTCCGGTCGCTGGGTGCTGCCCCGACAACGCCGCTGCGACCGCAGACCCGCGACGAGGCGGACGACCCGGAGCTGGCGGCCGCGCTCGACGACGTCGGCGGCGTCTTCATGACGGGCGGCAACCAGCTGATCCTCGCCGCCGTCATCGCCGGCACCCGGTTCGGCGACGCGATGCGCGCGGCGTACAGCAGGGGTGCCGTGGTCGGGGGTACGTCGGCGGGGGCGAGCGCCGTCAGCGAGCACATGGTCGCCTTCGGCGACGAAGGCGCCACGCCACGGCAAGGTACGGCCGGCCTGGCGGCAGGGCTCGGGCTGCTCCCGGGCGTGATCATCGACCAGCACTTCGACCAGCGCGCGCGCTACGGCCGGCTGCTCTCGCTCGTCGCGCGCTCCCCCAGCCTGCTCGGCGTCGGCGTCGACGAGGACACCGCCGCCGTCATCCGCGGCGAGCGGCTGCTCGAGGTGCACGGCACGGGGTGCGTCTTCGTCGCTGACGGCTCGGCGATCGTCACCGACGCGCCGCTCGCCGAGCTCGGCGCCCCGCTGCTCGTTTCCGGGGCGATCGTCCACACGCTGCCCGCCGGTTCCCGCTTCGACCTGCTGGAACGCCGTCTCGTCGCGTTCGAGGAGCACAACCCCGCTCGTGCCAGCCACGAGCCTGAGGAGAACGAGTGAGCAACCGGTGAGCGACCAGTGAGCACCGCCAGTCCCGACCTCGTGATCGAGGAGACCCGCGTCTACCGCGGTCCGAACGTGTGGTCCTTCGAGCCCTCGATCCACCTGGTCGTCGACCTCGGTTCCCTGGAGGAGTTCCCCACCAACACCCTGCCCGGGTTCGTCGACGGGCTGCTCGATGCGCTGCCCGGCATCGCCCGGCACTCGTGCTCGCGGGGCCACCGCGGTGGATTCCTGGAGCGGCTCAAGGAGGGCACCTGGCTCGGTCACGTCGCGGAGCACGCCGCGCTGCAGCTGCAGCAGGAGGCCGGCCACGACATCCGGCGGGGAAAGACGCGGGGCACGGGCAAGCACGGTCAGTACAACGTGATCTACGGCTATGTCGAGGAGCGCGTCGGCCTGACGGCGGGGCGCCTTGCCGTGCGGCTGGTCAACCACCTCGTGCGGGCCGACCCGGAGTTCGACTTCGACGGCGAGTTCGAGAGCTTCCTGCTCACCGCCGAGCGCACCGCCTTCGGCCCGTCGACGCAGGCCATCATCGACGAGGCCGTCTCGCGCGACATCCCCTGGCTGCGGCTCAACGAGCACTCGCTCGTGCAGCTCGGGCAAGGAGTTCACCAGCGACGCATCCGGGCGACCATGACCTCGAACACGTCCGCACTCGCGGTGGACATCGCCGGCGACAAGGAGCTCACGACGCGGCTCCTCGCGGCGGCCGGTCTGCCGGTGCCGCGGTCCGAGGCAGTGCGCACCGTCGAGGGGGCCGTGCGCGCGGGCAACCGGATCGGCTATCCCGTGGTGTGCAAGCCGCTCGACGGGAACCACGGGCGCGGTGTCGTGCTCAACATCAGGAACGCCGAGGAGCTGGAGGCGGCCTTCCCGATCGCGGAGGACGAGTCACGACGCGGGACCGTCGTCGTGGAGAGCTTCATCACCGGCAAGGACTATCGCGTCCTGATCGTCGGTGGCCGGATGGTCGCACTGGCCGAACGCGTGCCCGCCCACGTCATCGGCGACGGCAGCCGCAGCATCCGCGAGCTCGTCGACGACACCAACGCAGACCCGCGTCGGGGCGTCGGGCACGAGAAGGTGCTCACGCGCATCAAGGTCGACGATGCCGCCATCGCCCTCGTACAGGAACAGGGCTTCGGCCTTGACGACGTCCCGCCCGCCGGCACCATGGTCAAGCTGACGCTCACCGGCAACATGTCGACGGGCGGCATCTCCATCGACCGCACGTTCGAGGCACACCCGGACAACGTCGAGATCGCCGAGGAGGCCGCCCGGGTCGTCGGCCTCGACGTCGCCGGCATCGACTTCATCTCCCCTGACATCGCCGAGCCGGTCCGCGAGACCGGCGGAGCCATCTGCGAGGTCAACGCGGCGCCGGGCTTCCGCATGCACACCCATCCGACGGTGGGCGAGCAGCAGTACGTCGCCCGGCCCGTGGTCGACTCGATGTTCCCGGCCGGCGCACCGAGCCGCATCCCGATCATCGCCGTGACCGGCACCAACGGGAAGACCACCACGTCGCGGATGATCACCCACGTCTTCAAGGGCATGGGCCGCAAGGTCGGCATGACCTCGACGGACGGCATCGTCATCGACGAGCGGCTCGTCATCAGGGCGGACGCCTCCGGCCCGAAGTCGGCGCGGATGGTCCTGCAGAACCCGCGCGTCGACTTCGCGGTCTTCGAGGTCGCCCGCGGCGGCATCCTGCGCGAAGGGCTCGGCTACGAGCGAAACGACGTGGCCGTCGTGCTCAACGTCGCTCCCGACCATCTGGGCATGCGCGGCATCGACACGCTCGAGCAGCTGGCCGAGGTCAAGCAGGTCATCGTGGAGGCGGTCCCGCGGGACGGCTTCGCGGTGCTCAACGCCGACGACGAGCTGGTCCGCGGCATGCGGCGCAGGTGCTCCGGCGAGGTCGTGTGGTTCTCGATGGCAGAGGCCGGCAACGAGATCTCCGACATGATCGACGACCACTGCCGGCGCGGCGGCCGGGCGGTCGTGCTCGAGCGCAGCGACCTCGGCGAGATGATCGTGATCCGGCACGGTCGGCGATCGATGCAGCTGGCCTGGACGCATCTGCTGCCCGCGACGTTCAACGGCCGGGCCAAGATGAACGTCCAGAACTCGTTGGCTGCGGCCGCGGCTGCCTTCGCGGCCGGTGCGCCGCTGCACGACATCCGCCAGGGACTGAGAACGTTCGCAACCTCCTACTACCTGTCCCCCGGACGCCTCAACGAGATCGATGTCGCCGGGGTGACGGTCATCGTCGACTACTGCCACAACGCGGCGGGGATGCGCATGCTCGGTGACTTCGTCGAGCGGATGGCCGAGAGCCACGAGGCGGTCACCGACCTGGCCAAGCCGTCGCGCATCGGGATGGTGACGACCGCCGGTGACCGACGTGACGAGGACCTGCGCGAGCTCGGCAGCGTCGCTGCCGAGCACTTCGACGTGCTCGTGGTGCGCGAGGACGCCGCTCTGCGCGGTCGGCAGCGCGGAGAGGTTGCCGCTCTCGTCGCCGAGGGCGCGCACCAGAGCATGGACGACGGGGCGCGCTGCAAGCAGGTCGAGATCGTGCTCGACGAGATCGAGGCCGTGCACCACTGCATGTCGCGGTCGAACCCCGGTGACCTGGTCGTGCTCTGCGTCGACAAGCACGGTCCCGTCCTCGCCGAGCTCGAGACGATCTCGCAGCAGGCGCAGGCAGGCACCCAGATCGGCGATGCGCTGGCCGACCCCGACTCGCTGCCTCACGTCACCACCTGACGAGCGACCTTCGTGCCGCGACACGCCGGCGTGTCGCGGCACGAAGGTCGCTCGTCGGACGGTTCTAGGTGCGAGGGAGTCCGAAGAGCGGCCGGCAGGGGTCGAAGCCCTCGATCTCGACGCCGTCGCCGCGTCCGCTCACCAGCCAGGCCTCGCGCTTGAGCATCAGGTGGTGGAGGACATCGACGCCGAGGCCGCCCTCTCGTTCCATGCGTGACTCCCCGTTGGGCTGGTAGCCCAGCGCAGCGGGAGACCCCGAGGGAGGCGTGGTTGTCGTGCCAGGCCGACGTGATCGCCACCTCCGCGTCGAGCGGGCCGAACGCGAGAGCGAGAACGGCCGCACGCATCGCCTTGCCGAGACCGCGGCCGCGGGCATCGGCGACGAGATGGGACGACGTGTCCACGGTCCGCAGCGCGAGAAAGTCGTTGCCCTCGAGCTCCTGGACCCCGATCAGCCGACCACCGTGGTGCACGACGAAGTTCAGCCGCCATGCCTCCGGTCGCCACGACCCGTAGTACTTCCAGTAGCTCTGGTGCACGACGATGCCACGGCGCACGCGCGCGTCCGCGACGTCGTACGTGGTCGCCGCCGGGTCCTGCTCGAGGTCGTCGGGCAGCTCGTCGGCCAGCTGCGCCAGGTCCGCCTCCGTCATCGGTCGCAGCTCGAGGTCGGCGGTGCGCAGCCGCAGGTCGAACAGCGGCCAGTAGCGATGGGTCATCGCGCTGCCGCAAGAACCTTGCGCCTGAGCTCGTCCGGCCCGTCGACCGTCGCGCCGCACTCGCGCAACCAGGCGTCCACCTCTTCACGCTGCGCATGGCACATGACTCCGACCACGTCCGCAGCCGACGCCGCGGCCGGTGACCGCCTGGAGCGCGGCAATCTCCGTCGGGAAGGCCGGCACGTCGTGCACACCGACGGCCGCGGCGCCCTCGCGCATCAGTCCCTCGAGCTCGGCGGTCGTCCGGCCGCGCAGATAGCGCTCCTTGTGGGCGATGGTCACGCGGTCGGCGCCGCGAGCGCCCAGCTCACCGATGCCGCGCAGCACCTCGTCCGTCCGGTCGCCGACGCCACCCATCACCAGGTGTACGACGCCGCCGGGCGGGCGCAGGCCGTGGAGCACCTCCAGCAGGGCCTCGACTCCGGCCTCGTTGTGGGCGAGGTCGATCACGACGGTCAGGCCGCGCAGGTCGTAGACGTTCATCCGTCCCGGGTTGTCCGCAGGGCCCGGCCGAAAACTGCGCAGGCCCTCGATCACCGCAGCGCGCGGCAGCCCGACCGCCAGGCCGGCACCGGCGGCCGCCAGGGCGTTCTCGACGTTGAAGTGCGACAGGCCCGCCAGGGTCATGGGGACGTCGACGACCGGCAGCAGCACGTCGGGCTCACGGCGCGGGTCGAGCACGGTGATGTCGCCGTCGAGCACGGTGATGGCGCGACCGCCCTCGTTCAGCACGGTGCGCAGCGACGGCGACTCGGAGTCGAGCGAGAACACGACAGCCTTTGCCGGCGTGCCGAGCCGCATCGCGAACGTTCGCGGGTCGTCGCCGTTGAGCACGACGGCGCCGTCGGCCCGGGTGATCTTCGTGATGACCGCCTTCACCTCGGCGAGCTGGTCGACCGTGTCGACGCCCTGCATCCCCAGGTGGTCGGCACTGACATTGGTCACGACGGAGACGTCGGTGTGCGCCAGACCCAAGCCACGCAACAGGATTCCGCCTCGCGCGGTCTCGGTGACGGCGAACTCCACCCGCGGGTCGTCGAGCACCCGGCCCGCCCCCGCCGGACCGGAATAGTCGCCGGCCTCCACCAGCTCACCGTCGACGTAGACGCCGTCGGTCGACGACCAGCCGACGACGTAGCCGGCGCAGTGCGCCATCCGCGCCACCATCCGCGAGGTCGTGGTCTTGCCGTTCGTGCCCGTCACAGCCACGAGGGGTACGTGCGGTGTCCGTGTCGTTGGTCGCGGACCAGCCTCGACACCGCGAACGTCCTCTGCGGCTCGGGAGACCGCTCCGGCGACATCGCCGTTGGTCAAGGCGTCGAGCACATCGGCGACGGCACGACCGAGCGCCTCGGCCTTGCCGCGCCGGCGCCACGGGAAGGCGACGACGAGCCGGTTGCAGCTCCGCGGTCGGCCGGCTGCGCACCGCCAGCCGGGTCGTGCCCGCCTCAGCAGCCACCCGGCGTACGACTCGGGCGACGACCTTGGCGGCGAAGCGCTGCCGGAGCCCGGTGTCCGGACGCCCCGGTCGCGCGGCGGCCATGCCCAGCTCCGCGGCGACGGCGCGTGCCTGGCCTTCATCGAGGGCGAGCAGTGCTGACAGGTCGAGCGTCAGCTTCACCGCAGGTCGCGGGAAGTAGAGGTTCGCACCGTCGAGCACCCGCAGCTCGACCAGCGCCCCACCCGTCCCCTCCGAGTCCGCGGTCATCGCGGTGCCCGGTCAGGCACCCATGGCGTGCACGCCGCCGTCGACGTGCACGATCTCTCCGGTCGTGCGCGGGAACCAGTCCGACATCAGCGCGACGCAGGCGCGGGCAGCTGGTTCGAAGTCCTTGACGTCCCAGCGGAGCGGCGCCCGCGCGTCCCAGACACCTTCGAACTCCTCGAAGCCGGGGATCGCCTTGGCCGCCGTGGACTTCAGCGGTCCGGCCGCGACGAGGTTCACGCGGATCTCCGACGGCCCGAGGTCGCGCGCCAGGTAGCGCGCCGTGGACTCGAACGCAGCCTTCGCGACACCCATCCAGTCGTACTTCGGCCAGGCCACGGTCGCGTCGAAGGTGAGCCCCACGACGGAGCCGCCGTTGGCCATCAGCGGTGCAGCCGCGACCGCCAGAGCCTTGAGGCTGTACGCAGAGATCTGCACGGCGGTGGCGACGTCGGCCCACTCGGTCTTGAGGAAGTTGCCGCCCAGCGCAGCCTCCGGCGCGAACCCGATGGAGTGCAGCACCCCGTCGAGGCCGTCCACGTGTTCACGGACCCGCTCGGAGAGCAGGTCGAAGTCCTCGGCCTTGCTCGCGTCGAGCTCGATGACCGGCGGCAGCTTGGGCAGCCGTTTGGCGATGGTCTGGGTGATCTTCATCGTGCGACCGAACGACGTGAGCACCACCTCGGCGCCCTCCTGCTGGGCGAACTTCGCCACGTGGAACGCGATCGATGAATCCATCAACACGCCGGTGACGAGGATCTTCTTGCCGTCGAGCAGTCCCATGTCCGCCTCTTTCGCTGCTGTGCGTAGGTAACCGGTCAGTCTGCTGCGCCGTCAGTGCCCCATGCCGAGCCCGCCGTCGACGGGGATGACCGCGCCGGTGATGTAGGCCGCGTCGTCGCTGGCCAGGAAGCGTACGACGCGCGCCACCTCGTCTGCCGAGGCGAACCGACCCAGCGGGATCTGCGCCTGATAGGTCTTCTGCAGGTCCTCGGGCAGCTGGGCCGTCATGTCGGTCTCGACGAAGCCCGGAGCGACGACGTTGAACGTGATGCTGCGGGAGCCGAGCTCACGGGCCAGCGACCGGGCGATGCCGACCAGCCCGGCCTTCGACGCTGCGTAGTTGCTCTGTCCGGCCGAGCCGAGCAGGCCGACGACCGAGGAGATGAAGACCACCCGCCCCCGCCGCAGCTTCAACATGCCCTTCGACGCCCGCTTGGCCACGCGCCACGAGCCGGCCAGGTTCGTGTCGACGACCGAGGTGAACTCCTCGTCGGTCATCCGCAGGATCAGCTGGTCCTTGGTCACGCCGGCGTTGGCCACCAGCACCTCGATCGGACCGTGCGCCGCCTCCGCCTCGGTGAAGGCAGCATCGACCGAGGCCGGGTCGGTGACGTCGCAGCGAACCCCCAGCAGGCCCTCGGGCGGCTCGCCCGAGCGGTAGGTCACGGCGACCTTGTCGCCCGACTCGACGAAGGCCCGGGCGATGGCCAGCCCGATGCCGCGGTTGCCACCGGTGACCAGCACAGATCTCGACTCGCTCACGGGAGGCGACGTTATCGGGCTACCGGCCAGTACCCCAACGCGCCGTCCCCGAGGATGGTGCGGGCCGCTTGGGTAGGGTCCTGGCGTGCGTGCGATCCAGGTGACCAGATTCGGCGGTCCGGAGGTGCTCGAGCTCGTCGAGCTGCCTGATCCCGATCCCGCCAACGGACTCCAGCGGCTGCGCGTGGAGTCGGCCGGCGTCAACTATGCCGACACCCATCAGACCGCTGACGACTACCTGGCCCGCCAGACGCTCCCCTTCGTGCCGGGCGCCGAAGCGGTCGGCCGGCTCGACGACGGAACGCGCGTGGTGGCCTTGCTGTCCGGCGGCGGCTATGCGGAGCAGGCGCTGGCGCACCCCGCGACGACGTTCGCGCTGCCCGATGCGGTCGACGACGCCACGGCGCTGGCGTTCGTCCTGCAGGGCACCACCGCCTGGCATCTGCTGCGCACCTGTGCGCACATCGCGCCCGGTGAGTCCGTGCTGGTCGTGTCTGCAGCCGGCGGGGTGGGCAGCCTTGCCGTCCAGCTCGCCAAGGAGATGGGCGCGTCCCGGGTGATCGCGACCGCGTCGAGCCAGGACAAGTGCGACCTGGCCACCGACCTGGGCGCCGACGTCGACCATCGAAGTCGGCGAGGGGGTGGTCGCCAAGGACCTCACCGCGCAGATCCGCGAGGCCAACGCAGGCACGTCGGTCGACATCGTCCTCGAGATGACCGGTGGCGCCGTCTTCGACGCCTCGCTGTCCGCCCTGTCCCCGTTCGGCCGGCTGGTCACCTACGGCATGGCGTCGCGCGTGCCGCCGTCGCCGATCGACATCGGCCGGCTGATGGCCTCGACCCGCGCGGTCATCGGCTTCTGGCTCATGCAGGCGTTGAAGCTGCCCGGCGGGCTGCGACCGGCCATGGACGAGCTGCTGGAGCTCCACGCGGCTGGTCGGCTGCGCGCGATGCACGGTGGCAGCTATCCGCTTGCCGACGCGCGTCGCGCCCACGAGGATCTGGCGTCGCGCCGCACCCACGGCAAACTCACCCTCGACCCGACCCGGTGACAGAGGCACCTGACTGCCACTGACTCACCGCCCAACCGACAGACCGACCGACCTGGAGACGCCAGTGCCTGCCGAGATCGACGCAGCCTTCACCGAGCTGCCTTCGCGCCAGCTTGCCGCTGCCGCCCTGACCCGGCTTCGCGAGCTGGGTTGCGAGCACGGTGACTTCCGCCTCGAACGCACCCGCGACAACTACCTGAGCCTGCACGACGCGCGGCTCGACGGCTCGCAGGACAGCGAGGACCTCAGCTTCGCCGTGCGCGTCGTGCATGACGGCTCGTGGGGTTTCGCGTCCGGGGTCGATCTCACGGCGGAGTCAGCCGTGGCAGTGGCGGAACAGGCCGTTGCCGTGGCGAAGTTGTCGAGGCCGCTGTCCACCGAGCGGGTCGAGCTTGCCGAGGAACCTACGTACGGCGACGTGACCTGGGTCTCCGACTATGACGTCGACCCGTTCATGGTCTCCGACCAGGAAAAGGTCGCCCTGTTGGCCGAGTGGAGCGCTGCCCTGCTGGCGCACGACATCGTCGCTCACTCCGACGCGACGCTGCACCACGTGCTCGAGAACAAGTTCTATGCCGACCTGAACGGCACGACAACGACCCAGCAGCGAGTACGCACCCAGGGTTCGATCGAGATCGTCGGCATCGACAAGGAGTCGGGCCGCTTCGACACGATGCGCACCCTCGCGCCCCCCGTCGGTCGCGGGTGGGAGTGGATGACGGGTGGCATCTACGACTGGGCGGCCGAGCTCGACGAGATGCCGGAGCTGCTCACCGAGAAGCTGCGCGCCCCCACGGTGGAGGGTGGCGACTATGACCTGGTCATCGACCCGTCGAACCTCTTCCTGACCATCCACGAGTCCATCGGTCACGCGACCGAGCTCGACCGGGCGCTCGGCTACGAGGCCAACTACGCCGGCACCTCGTTCGCCACCTTCGACAAGCTCGGGTCGTTGCGCTACGGCTCCGAGGCCATGAACGTCACCGGCGACCGCACCGCCGCGCACGGCTTGTCCACGGTGGGGTACGACGACGAGGGTGTCGCCAGTCAGTCGTGGGACATCGTCAAGGACGGCGTGCTGGTCGGCTACCAGCTCGACCGGGCGATGGCCCGGCTCAAGCAGCTCGGCCGGTCCAACGGCTGCGCCTTCGCCGACTCGGGATCGCGGGTGCCGATCCAGCGGATGGCCAACGTGTCGTTGCTCCCCGCCGAAGGTGGTCCGTCGACCGACGAGCTGATCGGCCGGGTCGATCGCGGCATCTACATCGTCGGCGACAAGAGCTGGTCGATCGACATGCAGCGCTACAACTTCCAGTTCACCGGGCAGCGTTTCTTCCGCATCGAGAACGGCCGGCTGGCGGGGCAGCTGCGCGACGTCGCCTACCAGGCCACGACCACCGACTTCTGGGGGTCGCTGGAAGCCGTCGGCGGTCCGGACACGTACGTGCTCGGTGGCGCCTTCAACTGCGGCAAGGGCCAGCCGGGTCAGGTGGCCGCGGTCAGCCACGGCTGCCCGACGTCGCTGTTCCGCGGCGTCCACATCCTCAACACCGTCGCCGAGGCAGGAAGATGAGCCACCCCATGAGTCAGGCGCCCGTGACCGTGAAACCACAGGACATCGTCGAGCGGACGCTCGAGCTCAGCCATGCGGACGACTGCGTCGTGCTGGCCGAGGAGACCAGCGAGGCCAACCTGCGCTTCGCGGGCAACACGCTCACCACCAACGGCGTCACCCGGGGTCGGCGGCTGACGGTCATCGCGATGGTCAACGGCAACGAGGGAACCGCGGCCGGCGTCGTCTCACGCAGCAACGTCGGTCTCGACCAGCTCGAGGCGCTCGTCCGCTCGGCCGAAGAGGCCGCCCGCCGAGGGCAGAACGCCGAGGACGCTGCTCCGCTCGTCTCGAGCAAGGGCGACGACCCCGGCTGGTCCGACGAGCCGGCCGTGACCTCGATCGACGTCTTCTCGGACGTGGCGCCCGCGCTCGGCGATGCCTTCACCGCCGCCCGGGCAGAAGGTCGCGACCTGTTCGGCTTCGCCGAGCAACAGCTCACGACCACGTACCTCGGAACGTCCGCCGGCGTGCGCCGTCGTCACGACCAGCCCACCGGCCGCATCGAGATGACCGGCAAGCGCAGTGCTGACTGGACGCGGTCGACCTGGGTCGGCGCGGGCACCCGCGACTTCAGCGACGTCGACATCGCGGCGTTGGACGCCGAGCTGACCCGCCGCCTGTCGTGGGCGGAGCGCCGCATCGAGCTGCCGGCGGGGCGCTACGAGACGTTGCTGCCGCCGAGCGCGGTGGCCGACCTGCTCATCTACCAGTACTGGTCCTCGATCGCCCGCGACGCCAACGACGGGCGTTCGGTGTTCAGCGCGCCAGGAGGAGGCACCCGCGTCGGCGAGGACCTGACGCGCGTACCCGTGCGCATGTGGAGCGATCCCGCCGCGGAGGGCCTGGAGTGCGCTCCGGTCGTGATGGCCGCCGCATCGGGCGCCTCGCAGTCGGTCTTCGACAACGGGCTGCCCATCGTGTCCACCGACTGGATCCGCGAAGGGGAGCTCACCGCGCTGATCCAGACCCGGCACTCGGCCGCCCTCACCGGCCTTCCGGTGACTCCCGGCATCGACAACCTGCTGTTCGCCTCCCCCGACGCCAGTCGCAACCTCGACCAGATGGTCGCCGCCACCGCGCGGGGTCTCCTGCTGACCTGCCTCTGGTACATCCGCGTGGTGGATCCTCAGACGCTGCTGCTCACCGGGCTGACCCGGGACGGCGTCTATCTCGTCGAGGGCGGCGAGGTCGTGGCCGAGGTCAACAACTTCCGGTTCAACGAGAGCCCGGTCGACCTGCTGGCCCGGCTGACCGAGGTCGGGTTCACCGAGCGGACCCTGGCACGGGAGTTCGGCGACTACTTCACGCGTACGGCGGTGCCCACCTGGCGGGTCGACGACTTCAACATGTCGTCGGTCAGCCAGGCGTCTTAGCGCATCCGTCCAGGAGTCGCGCGACGAACCCCTGGCGTGTCCCGGTGCTCAGACGTCCTCGAGGCGGAACCCGACCTTCATGCCGACCTGGACGTGCTGGACCCGGCCGTCCACGATCTGGCCGCGGACCTGGGTGACCTCGAACCAGTCGAGGTGACGCAGGGTCTGGGCGGCCCGTTCGATCCCGTTGCTGATCGCCTGGTCCACGCCCTGGTCGGACGTCCCGACGATCTCGCTTACCCGGTACGTGCGATTAGTCATGCCGGATCCTCCGTCTGCTCGGTTGCTGACCTAGTGTGGGTGACGTGACCGCGACACGCGACCCTGCCCAGAAAGCGGGTCGCAACGCCAGCTCGCCGCGGCCGCTGTCCAGGCTCCTGCCGCCGCGGTTGCGCGGCCGAAAGGCGCCTGGGGTCCAGCAGCCGGTCTATCAGATCACCTCGGCCCGGCCGGGCGTGCGCGACGACGTGGACAGCCGGACCCGCCGCTATCTGATCTCGATGGGGGTGCGAACCGCGTGCTTTCTCGGCGCGGTGGCTGCCGGTGGCTGGCTGCGCTGGGTGCTGTTCGCCGGCGCGCTCGTACTGCCCTATCTCGCGGTCGTGCTGGCCAACGGCGGGCGGGAACGCATCGAGGACGCGACCGCGTTTCACGACCCCGATGTGCAGGCAATTACGGGGCCTGATCGCTGACGTGACACCGAATCGTGCAATACTCGCGGACAGCGCCGTGACCTCGGTCAACGACGCGCTGACGCGGTGCCGGGCGGCTCCCCCCGTGGCTGCCCGGCATCGCCCTGTTCGGACCCGGACCCGTCCTGACAGACTCCTCCCGTGAGCGACGCCGAGGCTGTTTCCCCCATCTGCTCGGCCAAGGGCTGCCGCCTGCCGGCCGCCTGGGTGCTGTCCTGGAACAACCCGAAGCTGCATACGACCGACCGCCGCAAGACGTGGACCGCTTGCGACGAGCATCTCGCGAGCCTGACCACGTTCCTGAGCACGCGCGGCTTCCTGAAGGAAACGCTGGCGATGGACGAATACGTCGCCGCCAACGCGCCCACACAAGGCTGACCCTTCGTGCTGCGGCCCTTCCGCCAGGTCGACGTCTTCGCCACGACGCCCTACTACGGCAACCCGGTGGCCGTCGTTCTCGACGCCAGCGGGTTGTCGACCGAGGCGATGCAGCGCTTCGCGAACTGGACGAACCTGTCCGAGACGACCTTCGTGCTGCCTGCGACGGACCCCGCCGCGGACTACCGGGTACGGATCTTCACTCGCGTCCGTCGAGCTGCCGTTCGCCGGACATCCGACGCTGGGCACCTGCCACGCATGGCTCGAGCACGGTGGCTCGCCGCACGACCCGGCCGCCGTCGTGCAGGAGTGTGGGGCCGGGCTGGTCCGGGTGCGGCAGACCGGGGACGGGCTGGCCTTCGCGGCGCCCCCGCTGGTGCGTTCGGGCCCCGTCGACGACGCGGTGGTCGCCCACATCGCCGACGTGCTCGGTATCGCGGTCTCCGAGATCGTGGACGCGCAGTGGGCGGACAACGGTCCGGGCTGGGTGGCCGTGCTCCTGGCCGACGCGGCCGCGGTGCTCGCGCTGCGCCCGGCAGCGACCGACCTCGACATCGGCGTGGTCGGCCCGTACCCGCCGGGATCACCCGCCGCGGTCGAGGTGCGTGCCTTCACCCCTGCCGACGGAGCGACGGTCGAGGACCCGGTGACGGGCAGCCTCAACGCCTCGCTCGCCGAGTGGCTGCTGCGCACCGGACGTGTTGAGGCGCCCTACGTGGCCAGCCAGGGCACCGCACTCGGCCGAGCCGGCCGGGTGCACGTCACCCGCGACGACGGGCAGATCTGGGTCGCCGGCGGAACCGTCACCTGCGTGACCGGCGAGGTCGACCTCTAGATCAGCCGCCAGCCATGGCTCCGACGACGAGGAACGGCTCGGTGCCCTTCGCGACCTCGTGTGGCAGCGGGGCGTCGGGCGACTCGTGGGACAGGTCCTCCTGGCAGGCGAAGAACCGCACGAACGCCCGGCGCTTCTGCGTCGACTGGTCGCGGATCGTCCCGCGCAGCATCGGATAGCTGGCCTCGAGCGCGTCCAGCACCGAGCGCTGGGTGACCTCGCCCTCGACGTCGACCTCCACCTCGCCGCTGACCTTCGCGATCGTGCGCAGGTGCGCAGGCAGGACGACGCGGATCATGGCAGCGTCTGGACTTCGACCGACAGCACGCCCGGCAGGTCCCGGACGATCGGCGCCCAGTTGTCCCCTGCGTCGGATGACGCATAGACCTGACCACCGGTCGTCCCGAAATAGATGCCGCAGGAGTCCAGCGAGTCGACGGCCATCGCGTCGCGCAGCACGTTGACATAGCAGTTGCTCTGCGGCAGGCCCTTGGTCAGCGGCTCCCACTCGTTGCCGCCCGTCCGGCTGCGATAGACCCGCAGCTTGCCGTCGGGCGGGTAGTGCAGGGAGTCACTCGTGATCGGCACGACGTAGACGGTGTCCGGCTCGTGGGCGTGGACGTCGATCGGGAACCCGAAGTCGGTCGGCAGGTCGCCGCTGATCTCGTACCACGACTCACCGGCGTCGTCGCTGCGCATGACGTCCCAGTGCTTCTGCATGAACAGGACGTCGGGACGCGACGGGTGGATCGCGATGCGGTGCACGCAGTGGCCGACGTGGGCTTCCGGGTCGGGGATGCCCTCCGACTTCAGACCTCTGGTGATCGGGCGCCACGACTTGCCGGCGTCGTCGGAGCGGAAGGCCCCGGCCGCCGAGATGGCGACGAACATGCGATCAGGATTGGTCGGGTCGAGGATGATCGAGTGCAGGCACATGCCACCGGCACCTGGCTGCCACAGGGGGCCCGTGTCGTGGTCGCGAAGGCCGGACAGCTCCTGCCACTCCTGCCCGCCGTCGACCGAGCGGAAGAGTGCAGCGTCCTCAACGCCGGCATAGACCGTGTCCGGGTCACTGAGGGACGGCTCGAGATGCCAGACCCGGGCAAACTCCCAGGGATGAGGCGTCCCGTCGTACCACTGATGCGTGCCGGGGACGCCGTCGTACTCGAACTTGCTGCCCACCTGCTCCCACGTCGCGCCGCCGTCGTCGGAGCGCTGGATCAGCTGCCCGAACCAGCCGCTCGTCTGTGACGCGAAGAGCCGGTTGGGGTCGACCGGCGATCCCTTGACGTGGTAGATCTCCCAGCCCGCGAAGTGCGGGCCGCTCACGTCCCACTTGTCGCGCTTACCGTCAGATGTCAGGACGAACGCACCCTTGCGCGTACCAACTAGGACTCTTACGCCGCTCATTTGCACTCCCGCCGTCAGTGGTCTTTCCGATCGTTGCTGTCCTGTCGCTCTGTCCGGTCGAAACTCCTCCGAGAGTAGGACCAGGGTCGGACAGAAAACTCATCGGCGTACGAGAAAAACCCGCCGCGCCAGGTGTTGACACGGGCTGAGGCGTTGATCAAGGTATCCGGAACGCCCGCTGGCCCCGCGGGCCGAATCACGGAGGATCCCATGGCTCTTGCCCGGCTGTCCCGACGTGCCTTCGCCGCCAGCGTGGCGGTCTGCACCGCGGGGGTGATGACAGCGGCGCCCGCCGGCGCGCACATCGGTCACTCCCACGACAAACACCACAGTCACCTCACTGTTCTGCTGGACACGCTCTCCTCGCCGAAGGGCCTCACCATCGCTCCCAACGGGGACCCGGTCGTGGGCCAGGGCGCGTTCGGCGGGCCGGGACCGGTGCTCGAGTACGTGCTGCACGGCCCCGACCGCGGCACGACCATCCCGCTCACCGACCCGTTCCGCTACGGCGACGTCGCAGCGGCCCCGGACGGCACCGGCTGGGCGCTGGGCGCCGGCTCGGCCGAAGAGGGCGGCATAGGCGACACCTGGCTCTATCACCGTGACGTCGACGGCAACGTGACGCAGGTCGTCGACATCGCCGCCTACCAGGCGACCGATCCCGACCCCGAGGACCAGGACGTCCCGGCGAACCCGACCGAGTCCAACCCGTACGGGCTGGCCGCGACCCACAACGGTGACGCGCTGGTCACCGATGCCGCGAACAACGACCTGCTGCGGATCACACCCGCCGGCGACGTCACCACAGTCGCCCGGTTCAGCACCGAAGCCGTGTCGACGGACCAGATCCCGCCAGAGATCCCCGGACCGTTCCCGGACACGATCGACGCCGAGGCCGTGCCCACGACAGTGACGATCGGACCGGACGGCTTCGCCTATGTCGGCGAGCTGAAGGGCTTCCCGTTCCACACGAACAGCTCGCGCATCTGGCGGATCAACCCGAACGCTGACGGCGCGCAGTGCATCGCCGGTGCCAGCACCGGCGGCTGCCGCTTCTACGCGAAGGGCTTCACCGCCATCCAGGACATCGCGTTCAACAAGCACACCGGTGCCCTGTACGTGCTGGAGCTGGCCAAGGACGGCGTCTTCGCGTTCGAGGCGGCTCTGGAAGGCGCGGGCGCCGTGCCGTTCCCGGACGCGGTGCTGCTGAAGGTCAGCCACAACAAGCGCACCGAGCTGGCCAAGGGCAAGCTGTCACAGCCCGGCGGAGTTGCCGTCGGCAAGCGTGGCGGCGTGTTCGTCACCGACCAGGTCTTCACCGGCGGACGCCTCTCCCTGGTCCACTAACCGCCCGGCGCCGACAGTCGACCACGTTCGGCAGGCGTACGGACGCGCTTCGCAGGCGTGCACGCCTGCGAAGCGACTGTTCGACATGCCGAACGTGGTCGACTGCGGCCGGTCGCGGGCATGGAGCGCGGACGACTGCGCAGCGGAGCGGTCAGCCGCCGATCGCGGACATCGGGCGGGTCGGCTGCAGGAAGCCGACGTCGTTGATGCCGTGACCGGCCTTCTTCGCGAGCAGCGTGGCCTTGAGCATCTCGGCGATCCGGCTGTCGTCGCAGCCCGAGCGCAGGGCTGCCCGCAGGTCGGTCTCCTCGCGGGCGAACAGGCAGTTGCGGATCTGACCGTCCGCGGTGAGGCGCACCCGGTCGCACGCGCCGCAGAACGGCCGGCTGACCGAGCCGATGACACCGACGCGGCCGGGCCCGCCGTCGACCAGCCACTCCTCCGCGGGCGCGCTGCCACGCTCCTCCGCTCCGACCGGCGTGAGCGAGAAGGCGTCAGCGAGACGACCGAGGATCTCGTCGGCGGTCACCATGTTCGTCCGCTTCCAGCCGTGCTGCGCGTCGAGCGGCATCTGCTCGATGAAGCGCAGCAGATAGCCGTTCTCGAGGCACCAGCGCAGCAAGCGGCACTGCCTCGTCGTCGTTGATGCCGCGCATCAGCACGGCATTGACCTTGACCGGGTCGAGCCCGACCTCGACGGCGGCCGTCAGGCCACTGAGCACGTCCTCGAGACGGTCGCGGCGGGCCAGCGTCTTGAACTTCTCCGGGTCGATCGTGTCGAGCGAGACGTTCACGCGGTCGAGACCTGCCTCGCGCAGCGCCGCCGCGGTGCGGGCGAGCCCGATGCCGTTCGTGGTGAGCGAGAGCTGCGGCCGGGGCGTGAGAGCGGCGGTGCGGCTGATGATGTCGACCAGCCCGCGGCGCAGGAGGGGCTCGCCACCGGTGAACCGGACTTCGTTCACACCCAGGTCGACCGCGACGCGAACGACTCGAACGACCTCGTCATCGCTGAGCACCTCGTCGCCCGGCAGCCACTCGAGTCCTTCCGGCGGCATGCAGTAGGAGCAGCGCAGGTTGCAGCGATCGGTCAGCGAGACGCGCAAGTCGGTGGCGACGCGTCCGAAAGTGTCGATCAGCACCCGCCCAGCCTACGTTCCATCGCCGACAAGCGGTTACCGTCGGTCGACATGTACCGGTTCCTGTTCAGCCGCCGCTGGCTGGGCATCCTCGCTGCGGTGATGCTGTTCGCCGCTGCCTGTGGACTGCTCGCCGACTGGCAGCTGCACCGGCTGGCGGGCCGACACGCCCGGAATCACCTGATCAGGGACAACCTGCACGCGCCGGTCACTCCGGTGCGCGAAGCGCTCGCCGTGGGCCACGACCCCGCCGAGGCGCGCGAATGGCTGCCCGTGCGCGCCAGCGGGCACTGGGACGTCGCTCACCAGCTGCTCGTCCGGCTCCGTCCCTACGAGGGCGACGTCGGGTTCTACGTCATCACCCCGCTGGTCACCGGCGCCGGACCCGCGGTGCTCGTGAACCGCGGTTGGGTGCCGGCCGGCGAGGGCGGGGCGAGCGTGCCCCACATCCCGGCACCGCCGACCGGCACGGTCACGGTGACCGGCCGGCTGCGCCCGAGCGAGCCGCCAGCGACCGGCGCAACACCGCCACGACCCCAGATCACCCGTATCGACGTACCCGGGATCGCGCGCACCCTGCCCTACGACGTCTACGGCGGCTTCCTCGAACTCACCCAGCAGCAGCCCAAGCCGGCCACGGCGCCGCGGATCATCCCCCCGCCCGAGCCGAGCGAAGGCCCGCACCTGCTCTACGCCGTGCAGTGGGTGCTGTTCGGCGCTGATGGCGCTTCGGCGGCTACGTCGTGCTCGCCCGCCGCGAGGCCGCTGATCGACGCGCCGCGCGGGATCCGCCGGTGAGCGCGGTCCTCACCAAGTAGGAAGGTGACATGGCCGGACGCATCGAGGACTACGCACTGATCAGCGACCGCCTGGCGGCCGCGCTGGTCGGCCGGGACGGCTCGATCGACTGGCTGTGCGTCCCCCGATTCGACTCCGACGCCTGCTTCGCCGCACTGCTCGGCGACGAGAGCAACGGTCACTGGCGGCTCGCGCCTCGCGATGGCGAGCAGTGCTCGAACCGTCGCTACGTCGGTGACACGCTGATCCTCGAGTCGCGCTGGGACAGCGCTGTCGGGCTCGGTGCGGGTCACCGACTTCATGCCCGAACGCGGCGAGGCCCCCGACGTCGTGCGCATCGTCGAGGGACTCTCCGGCCGCGTCGAGATGCGCAGCGAGCTACGGCTGCGCTTCGGCTACGGCGACGTCGTGCCCTGGGTCCGCCACCTCGACGGGATGCTCGCCGCGGTCGCCGGCCCCGACGCGGTGTGGCTCGCGTCGGATGTGCCCCATCACGGTCGCGACTTCGCGTCGTACGCCGACTTCGTCGTCGAGGCCGGCGACACGGTGAACTTCGTGCTGACCTGGCACCCCTCCCACCAGCACCGCCCGACCTCGGTCGACCCACAGGTCGCGCTCGACCAGACCAGGCGGTTCTGGGAGGACTGGGCGCAGGGCTGCACCTATGACGGCCCCTACCGCGACGCCGTCGTCCGCTCGCTGGTCACCCTCAAGGGCCTCACCTACGAGCCGACCGGCGGCATCATCGCCGCGGCCACCACCTCGCTGCCCGAGGAGATCGGCGGCGAGCGCAACTGGGACTATCGCTACTGCTGGCTGCGCGACGCGAGTTTCACGTTGCAGGCATTGGTGAAGACCGGGTTCCTGGAGGAGGCGCAGGCGTGGCGCGAGTGGCTGCTGCGCGCCATCGCGGGCAGTCCGGAACGGCTGCAGATCCTGTACGGCGTCGCGGGCGAGCGCCGGGTGCCCGGAGCAGGTAGCTCCCGTGGCTGGCGGTTACGAGGGATCACGCCCGGTGCGCATCGGCAACGGAGCCGTCGACCAGCTCCAGCTCGATGTCTACGGCGAGGTCATGGACACGCTGTGGCTGGCCCGCACCTACGACCTCGACCCCGACGAGGACGCGTGGCACCTGCAGCGCGGCCTGATGAACTACCTCGAGTCGGCCTGGCAGGAGCCCGACGAGGGGCTGTGGGAGGTGCGCGGCGGCCGGCAGCACTTCGTGCACTCGAAGGTGCTCGCCTGGGTGGCCGCCGACCGCGCCACGCGCACGCTGGAGTCCTGGCCCGACCTCGGCGGACCGGTGGACCGCTATCGCGCGCTGCGCGCCGAGATCTTCGACGACGTGTGCGCGAAGGGCTTCGACGCCGATCGCGGCACGTTCACCCAGTTCTACGGGTCACGGTCGCTCGACGCTGCCCTCCTGCTCATCCCGCAGGTCGGCTTCCTGCCGGCCACCGACGAACGGGTGAGAGGGACGCTGCGCGCCATCCAGAGCGAGCTGTCGACCGACGGGTTCGTCAGCCGCTATGACACGGCCGAGAACGTCGACGGCGTCCGCGGCGACGAGGCGTCGTTCCTCGCCTGCAGCTTCTGGCTGGCCGACGCGCTCGTGCTCGACGGCCAGGTTGACGCCGGCCGGGCACAGTTCGAGCAGCTGCTCGACCTGCGCAACGACGTGGGACTGCTGGCCGAGGAGTACGACGTCGCCGCGGGTCGCCAGCTGGGCAACTTCCCGCAGGCCTACAGCCACCTCGCTCTCGTCAACTCGGCCCTCAACCTGGCCAACGCCGCCGGCACCTCGCACCGCAGGAAACCGAACCCCTGACACGAACCCCAGCCGACACCGCACCCAACCCTGACACCCGCAATCGATCATGCACGCTTGTGTGCACCCGGACCCAGGTCCTGCATGATCGACTTCTGTGTTGGGGGGTCAGGTGAGGGGGTCGGTGAGCAGCGTCAGGGTGCCTGCGTCGGCGTCCAGCTCGGCCTCGACGCCGAGCGGCACCGTCAGGGCCGTGGGGCCGTGCCCGATCGGCAGACCCGCCACCATCGGCACACCGAGCTCGCGCAGCCGCGCCACGACCGTGGCCTCGCCGTCCGGCCCGCAGTCGGTCCAGGACCCGAGCACGATGCCCTGCACGCCGTCGAACCATCCGGTGCGCAGCAGCTGGGTCAGCTTGTTGTCCAGCCGATAACCGACCTCGCCGACGTCTTCCAGCACGACGATGGCGCCGTTCGCGGGACGGCTCTCCGCGGTGCCGATCGTCATCGCGAGCAGCGAGAGAGTGCCGCCCAGCGAGCACACCACGCGCGCGCCCGGGGACGACACACTGCGCGCCGTCGGCGAAGACCGCATGAGCAAGGTCGGGCTCGAACAGCGTGCGACGCAGGTGCTCGGCAGTGGCTGCGTCGGGCGGCAGCTCGCCGAGGGTGAGCGTGGCCGGCATCGGCCCGAACAGCGACACCAGGCCGAGCCGGGTGGCGACCGCCTCGGACAGCGCCGTCACGTCACTGAAGCCCACCAACAGCCGCGGCCCAGCCGCCGCCATCGCGCGCCAGTCCAGGCGGTCGATGAGCCGCGTCGCACCGGACCCGCCGCGCCCGACGAACACCGCGGCGACACCGGGGTCGCACCAGGCTTGTTGCAGGTCGCTCGCGCGGTCGGCGTCGGTGCCGGCGAGAAAGGGGTACGTCACGTCGACGTCCAGCACGTGTTCGCCGTGGCGCACGGTCAGACCCCAGGACTCGAGCAGCGCCGTCCCGTTACGCAGCCGGCGCTCGACGAGCGGACCGCTCGTCGCGACCACTGCGACGGTGTCGCCCGCTGTCAGCCGGCGGGGTCTGGTGAGCGGCCGAAGCAACGGCCCGGTCATGCCGCCAACGGGGCGACCAGGCGCGGCAGGGTCTGACCGATGGGTTCGCGCAGCAGCGCAGAAGCCAGGTCGTCGTACGGCGTCGGGTCACGGTTGACGATCACCAGTCGCGCCCCGGCGGCCACCGCGACCTTGGCCAACCCTGCCGCCGGTTGCACCTGCAGGGTCGTGCCCACTGCCAGCAGGAGGTCGCAGTGGGCGGCCTCGCGCGTGGCGGCTCGCAGCACGTCGACCTTGAGTGACTCGCCGAAGGAGATCGTGGCGGCCTTCTGGATCCCTCCGCAGGCCAGACAGGCAGGGTCGGGCTCGCCCGCCATGACGCGGTCGAGGTTCTCTCGCATGCGCGTGCGGTGCCCGCAGGACAGGCAGTCGACCTCGAACAGCGTCCCGTGGATCTCGATGACCCGGGCAGGATCGTTGCCCGCGCGTTGGTGCAGCCCGTCGATGTTCTGGGTCACGATGGCGCCCAACCGTCCCGAGCGCTCGAGGTCGACGAGTGCACGGTGACCCGGGTTGGGGCGTGCGTCCCAGGCCGGGTGCGACAACCGGTTGCGCCACGCCAGCTCGCGGACCGCCGGGTCGGCCAGGTAGTTCTCCAACGTGAACAACGCCTGGGCACCCGGGTTTCGCGTCCAGACGCCTTGCGGGCCGCGGAAGTCAGGTATTCCCGACTCGGTGCTGATGCCGGCTCCGCTGAGCACGCTCACGCGCGACGCCGCGCGCAGCCAGCCCGCGACCTCGCTGTCTACTGCCACGGCTTGCACCTTAGTGGGCACGTGTGCGCAGGATGACCGCCATGGACTTGGGACTGCGCGATCGGGTGTACGTCGTCACGGGTGCAAGCAGAGGGCTGGGACGGGCCAGTGCGCTCGCGCTGGCGGCTGAGGGCGCCAAGCTGGTCCTGTGCAGCCGTGACGAGGAGACGTTGAACGCCGTCGCCCAGGAGTGCGGGGGCCACGACAACGCCATCGCCGTCGCCGGTGACCTGTCCCAGGGCGACACGGCCGGCCGACTGGTGGCGGCGGCGAGCGGCCGCTGGGACCGGCTCGACGGCGCGCTGATCTCGGTCGGAGGACCGAAACCGGGGCCGGTCATCGACATCACCGACGACGACTGGCGAGTCGGCTTCGAGACCGTCTTCCTGGGCCCGCTGCGCGTGGCCCGGGCGGTCGCGGCGGGGATCGGCGAGGACGGTGGCTCGATGGTCTTCGTGCTGTCGTCGTCGGTCAAGCAACCGGTCGACGGGCTCGCGACCTCGAACGGGCTGCGGCCCGGCGTCGCCATGACGGCCAAGACGATGGCCGACGAGCTCGGTCCTCGTGGCATCCGGGTCAACGGTCTGCTCCCGGGTCGCGTCGACACCGACCGGGTCCGCGAGCTCGACGCGATCGCTGGCCGTGGCGACAAGGCCCGTCGTGAGTTCGAGAGCCGCATCCCGCTGCGACGCTATGGCGAGCCGGAGGAGTTCGGCCGGGCCGCCGCCTTCCTGCTCTCCCCCGCGTCGTCCTACATCACCGGCGTGATGCTCCCCGTCGACGGCGGGCTCATCCGCAGCGTCTGAGCGGTCGAGGGCGCTCAGGCGGTCAGGCCAGTCAGGCCGGTCAGGCCGGGCTCCACCGGCTCCGGCAGGTCCCCGGCGATGCTCCCGCGCGTCCTGGTTGGCGAACTGCGTGCGGTAGAGCTCGGCGTAGAGGCCGTCGGCGACCAGCAGCTCGCTGTGCCGACCGCGCTCGACGATCCGGCCACCGTCCACGACGAGGATCTGGTCGGCCCCGCGCACCGTCGAGAGGCGGTGGGCGATCACCAGCGAGGTGCGGCCGGTCAGGGCGGTCTCGAGAGCGCGCTGGACTGCCGCCTCGGACTCGGAGTCGAGGTGTGCCGTGGCCTCGTCGAGGACCACGACGTCGGGCGCCTTGAGCAGCAGCCTGGCGATGGCCAGCCGCTGCTTCTCGCCGCCCGAGAGCCGGTAGCCCCGGTCGCCGACCATGGTGTCCAGCCCGTCGGGCAGGGACCTGACCAGGTCCCAGATCTGTGCGGCGCGGCAGGCCTCGACGATGTCGGCCTCGCTCGCGTCCGGACGCGCGTAGAGGAGGTTGGCCCGGATCGTGTCGTGGAACATGTGCGCGTCCTGGGTGACGACGCCGACGACGTCGTGCAGTGACTCGAGCGTCACATCACCGACGTCCTGACCGCCCACGCGCACCGAGCCGGAGCTGACGTCATACAACCGAGCCACCAGCGCGGTGATGGTCGTCTTGCCGGCGCCCGACGGACCGACGAGAGCAGTCATCGTGCCGGGCGAGACCTCGAACGAGACGTCGTAGAGCACCTGCTGGCTCGGGGCCTGGTCGAGGACGGCGACCGACTCGAGCGAGGCCAGCGACACCTCGCTGGCGGTGGGGTATTTGAACGACACGTTGCGGAACTCGACCGCGGCGCTGCCCTTCGGCAGGACCTTCGCGTCGGGCTTGTCGTCGACCATGGGTGGCAGGTCGAGGATCTCGAAGACGCGCTCGAAGCTGACGAGTGCCGTCATCACGTCGACCTGAACGTTGGACAGCGCGGTCAGCGGTCCGTAGAGACGGGTCAGCAGGGCGGCCAGCGCGACGAGGGTGCCGAGCGTGATGTCGCCGTCGAGCACCAGCAGGCCGCCGACGCCGTAGACCAGTGCCGTGGCGAGCGACGCGACGAGAGTCAGGCCCGTGAAGAAGACACGTCCGTACATCGCCTGGGTGACCCCGATGTCGCGCACCTGCCCGGCCTTGCCCGCGAACTGCCGCTCCTCATCGCCCAGCCGGCCGAAGATCTTGACGAGCAAGGCGCCCGAGACGTTGAACCGCTCGGTCATCGTCGTGCTCATGTCGGCGTTGAGCTGCATCGCCTGGCGCGAGATGCCCTGCAGCTTGCGACCCACCCACCGGGCGGGGAGCAGGAAGACGGGCAGCAGGACCAGCGCGCCGATCGTGATCTGCCAGGACAGGAAGAGCATCGCGGTGATCACCAGTACGAGGCCGACGACGTTGGAGACCACGCTGGACAGCGTCGAGGTGATGGCCTGCTGGGCGCCGATGACGTCGGTGTTGAGCCGGCTCACGAGGGCGCCGGTCTGGGTGCGGGTGAAGAAGGCGACGGGCATCCGCTGTACGTGGCCGAACACCAGGGTGCGCAGGTCGTAGATCAGGCCTTCACCGACCCGGGCAGAGAAGTAGCGCTGGATGAGCGACAGCCCGGCGTCGAAGATCGCGATGCCCGCGATGGCCAGGGCCACGCCGATGACAACGCTCCTGCTGCCGCTGCCGTTGGTGTCGACCTCGTCGATGACCACACGGAACAGCAGAGGGATCGCGACGCTGATGATCGCGTCGACGATGACGAGCACGAGAAAGATCGAGATCTCGAACTTGTAGGGCGTCGCGAACCCGGCAATGCGTCGCACCGTGCCGGGTGCGAGCTTCCGCTTCGTGACCTCGCTGTCGCGGGTGAGCGACCGCATGGCCATCCACGGGTTGTTCGACGACACCAAGCGCCTCCGATATATCGCTGATCTCCTGACGGGCCCAACGCTCCGACCGGGCGGTGGCTTCCCACCCTGACGGTACGTCGCCCGTCTGACAGGTGCGCTCTGGGCGAACGCGCAGTCAGCAGCAGAGGTCTACGGAGGTTGTGAACGCAGCGGTCAGAGCGCTCGCATCTGGTTGTTCCTGGCGTCGTGGGTGACCTCGGCGAGCCCGAGCGCCTCCAGCAGCGGCGGCAGGTAGACGCCGAACCGGCCGCGCAGTCCCTTCTTCAGGCCGTACCAGCCGCCGACCGGGTTGTCCGGCGAGCGTCCCCACGCCTCGACGGTGCCCTCAGGGGCCGGTTTCTGCTCGTCCGCTCCGCCCAGGGGCATCCAGTCGCCATGGGCTCTGAGCATGGCGTGCAGGTCCTCGATCGCCCGCAGGTGATAGCGCAGCTGGGTGCCACCGACCTGGCAGACCAGGGCGGGCGGGTCGACGTCGGCGGCCTTCCACATCTGGTACTCCGCCTTGCCGGGCGGGGTGGTGAGCCGCCACGGGTCGTCCTGGGTGCCGGTGCCCTTCGGTTCCTGTGTCATCGCGGGCTCAGCCGTACGATCCGACGAGGGTCGCGTCGCTCGGCGCGGGTGGCTCCGCGCAGCGCTGCGGCAGCTCGCGCTGGAACTCGGCGAAGGCCGGCAGCGTGGCGAGCGGGTTCGCCGCCCCGGAATAGCTCGCGACGTGCACGAAGGACACGCCGTCGGCGAGCCGGTAGGTCGCGTAGCGGAAGTCGCCCGGGTCGAGGTCGGCCAGGGCTGTGTAGACCGCCTCCACCAGACGCGCGTTGTCGTCGGCTGCCTCAGGCCGGGTCCGGTAGCGGACGATGACGTTCCTGGTCATGAGCGGGTCTCCCATCCGGGTGCAGATCGCGGTGCTCTCGGCGACGAGACCTAACCTAGCAGCGAACTTGCATTACGCAAGTCCGATTGCAGATACGAACCATCGAGTTATGATCGCCGCATGTCGCCGCACGCCGCGTCCCCGCAAGCAGCCATGCGCAGCTATGCGCAGCTGTGCGGCATCGCCACGGCCCTCGACGTGATCGGTGACCGCTGGACCCTTCTCGTCGTACGAGACCTCCTCCTCGGGCCGCTGCGGTTCAGCGACCTCGCCGAGGGGCTGCCCGGCATCGGCACCAACACCCTGACGACGCGGCTCAAGGCGCTGGAGGTCACCGGCGTCGTCCACCGGCAGCTGCTGCCCCTGCCCGAGCGCGGCACGGTCTACGAGCTGACGACCTACGGCCGCGAGCTCGAGCCCATCCTGCTCGCACTGGGTCGCTGGGGGACCAGGAGCATGGGGACCCTCCCGCCCGACGTCACGACCCGCTCGCGATGGCTGGTCGCGGCGATGCTCGCCTTCCATGACGACACTCAGCAGGTCCCCCTCCTGACCACCTGGGAGCTGCGGCTGACCGACGGCGCGTTCACGGTGCGCGCCAAGGACACGAAGCTCACCGTCAGCGCCGGGCGCGCCCGAGCGGGCCGACCTCGTCCTCACCGCCGCGGACGACCAGCTGCACCGGCTGCTGACCCGGCAGGTCAGCCCCACCGAGGCGGTCGCGTCCGGCGCCATCACGGTCGAGGGCGACCCGACAGCACTTGCGCAACTGGTCGAGCTGTTCCAGTTCCCCACCCTCAGCTGACATTCGCGCTATCCGACCCTCAGCTGACTTTGTGGACTCTCCCGCACCAGACACGCCGTCGAAGCGGTGTGTCGGAGTCCACAAAAGGGCTGGCGGCGAGAGTCAGAAGGCGGAGATGCCGGTCAGAGCGCGGCCGATGAGCAGCTTCTGGATCTGGCTGGTGCCCTCGTACAGCGTCGTGACCCGGGCGTCGCGCAAGAACTTCGCCGCCGGGTAGTCGTCCACGTACCCGTAACCGCCGTGCACCTGGATGCACGCGTTCGCCACCCGCACCGACGCCTCGGTCGCGAACAGCTTGGCCTTCGAGGCGGCCAGCGAATAGCGCTCGCCGCGGGTCTTCAGGTCCGCCACCGCCCACGTCAGCAGCCGCGACGCGTCGACGTCGACCGCCGAGTCGGCGATCATCTCCTGCACCAGCTGGTGACCGGCAATGGGCTTCCCGAACTGCTCGCGCGAGCCCGCGTAGCCGATCATCGACTCGAGCGCCGCCTGCCCCACTCCGGTGGACGAGGCCGCGATCGACATGCGCCCGTCGTCCAGCGCCGACAACGCCACCTTCAGACCCGAGCCCTCGCCGCCGAGCAGCGCCTCAGGACCGACCTCGACACCGTCGAGCACGAGCTCGGCGGTGTCGCACGACCGCAGCCCGAGCTTGCCGTGCAACGGGTTCGCGCTGAAGCCGGCCGCCGACGTGGGCACCAGGAACGCCGAGACCCCCTTCGAACCGGGCCCGCCCGAGCGAGCCATCACGAGAGCGACACCGGCGATGGAACCGTTGGTGATGAACACTTTCCTGCCGTCGATGCGCCACCCACCACCCGGCAGCTGAACAGCCGTCGCACGCAGGTCGGACGGGTTGGAACCGTGGTCGGGCTCGGTCAGGCCGAAGCAGCCGAGCACCTCGCCGGTCGCCATCCGCGGCAGCCACTGCTCCTTCTGAGCATCGGTCCCCCATCGTTCGATCGAGCCGGCGACGAGCCCGAGGTGCACCGAGATGATCGAGCGCACGTTGGCGTCGCCTCGACTGAGCTCCTCGATGAACAGGCAGTAGGTCAACGGGTCCGCCCCGCCGCCGCCCCATCTCTCGCCGATGGTCATGCCGACGAAACCGGTCTCGCGCAGCCCGTCGAGAGCCTCCTGCGGAAAGCGTTCCTCGCGGTCGTTGCGCAGCGCGTCCGGCACGACGACCGCATCGACCCACACCCGCACGGCCGACTGCACGGCGCGCTGCTCGTCGTTCAGCGACAGGTCCATCTACGACCGTCCTGCCAGGTCGCGCAGCCGCCCGGCCTGCGCGGCTCGCTCCGCCGCACGCTGGTCGTCGTACGACCGGGTGCCCGCGTCCCGCAGCAACCCCTTGGTCGCGCGTACGGCGCCCGCCGGTGCGGCAAGGAGCGCGGCGACCAGGTCGCTCGTGGCCGCGTCGAGGTCCTCTCGCGGTACGACGAGGGTGGCCAGCCCGGTTGCCGCGGCTTCCTCCGCTCCGACCCACCGTCCGGTGGCGCAGATCTCCAGTGCGCGGGCATAGCCGACCGCCTCGACGAGAGGCTGCGTGCCGCCGAGATCGGGCACCAACCCGAGACTGGGCTCGCGCATCGCCAGCTGCACGTCGTCGGCCATCACGCGAAGGTCGCAGGCCAGCGCCAGCTGAAAGCCCGCACCGATCGCGTGACCCTGCACGGACGCGAGGCTGACCACGCGCTCGTCGCGCCACCAGGAGAACGCCTGCTGGAACGTGTCGATCGTCTCGTCCAGCGCCGCGTCCGCCATGGAGGCGAGCACTGCGAGACCGGGCTCACCGTCGACCCCGGCGCCGAACATCGCACGGTCGAGACCGGCAGAGAACGACTTGCCCTCACCGCGCAGCACGACCACGCGCACCGTGTCGTCGGCGAGAACCTGTTTCCCGATCTGCGCGAGCGCGCGCCACGTCGCGGGAGTCTGGGCGTTGCGCTGTTCAGGGCGCGCGAGAGTCACCGTCGCCACAGCCCCGTCGATGTTCAGCAGGACGCCCCCGTGGTCGTTGCCGGCCGTCCCGTTGTCGATCACCTGCTCATCTAACACGGCGGCCGCAGCCGCCACGCGAGGTGTCAGGCCTTCTTGCCCCGTGTCGCGCCCCCACGGCCGCGCAGGGCCACCCCCGCCTCACTGAGCATCCGATGCACGAAGCCGTAGGAGCGACCCGTCTCGCTGGCGAGATCCCGGATGCTCGCACCACTCGTGTAGCGGCGCTTGAGGTCGGCCGCGAGCTTGTTGCGGTCTCCCCCGGTGATCCGCGCACCTTTCTTCAGCTCGGCCACGCCTGCCTCCTTCGGTCAGAAGATCACGATCAGGCGACCAGGCCCCATGATCGCCTCAACTCCGAGACTGCGCCAGAGTCGATATCGGGCAGGATTTTCGGGATCCCGGTGGTCAGGCGAGGGCGACGAGGTCGGCGTAGTCCTCGTTCCAGAGATCCTCGACGCCGTCCGGCAACAGGATCAGCCGCTCCGGTGACAGCGCGTCCACGGCGCCCTCGTCGTGTGTCACCAGCACGACCGCTCCCTTGTAGGTGCGCAGCGCGCCGAGGATCTCCTCGCGGCTGGCCGGATCGAGGTTGTTGGTGGGCTCGTCGAGCATCAGGACGTTGGCACTGGACACGACCAGCGTCGCCAGCGCCAGCCTGGTCTTCTCCCCGCCGGACAGGACCGAGGCGGGCTTCTCCGCGTCGTCGCCCGAGAACAGGAACGACCCGAGCACGCGCCGGACCTCGGCGTCGCCCAGATCCGGTGCGGCGGAACGCATGTTCTCGAGCACCGTGCGCTGCGGGTCGAGCGTCTCGTGCTCCTGGGCGTAGTAGCCGATCTTCAGGCCGTGACCCGGGACGACCTCGCCGGTGTCCGGCTCCTCGACACCGGCGAGCAGCCGCATGAGGGTCGTCTTGCCGGCGCCGTTGAGCCCCAGGATGACGACTCGGCTGCCACGGTCGATGGCCAGGTCGACGTCGGTGAAGACCTCGAGCGAGCCGTAGGACTTCGACAACCCTTCGGCGGTCAGTGGTGTCTTGCCGCACGGCGCCGGCTCGGGGAAGCGCAGCTTGGCGACCTTGTCGTGGCGGCGCACCTCCTCGAGCCCGGACAGCAGTCGCGCTGCCCGCTTGTCCATGCTCTGAGCCGCCCGCGCCTTCGTGGCCTTGTAACGCATCCGGTCGGCCTGCGCCTTGAGGACCGATGCCTGCTTCTCGACGTTGGCACGTTCACGCTTGCGTCGCCGCTCGTCGGTTTCCCGTTGCTGCAAATAGGGTTTCCAGCCGAGGTTGTAGATGTCGAGCTCGGCCCGGTTGGCATCGAGGTGGAACACCCGGTTGACCGTGTTGTCGAGCAGGCCGACGTCGTGGCTGATGACCACGAGCCCGCCCTTGTAGGAGCGGAGGTAGTCGCGCAGCCACACGATCGAGTCGGCGTCCAGGTGGTTGGTGGGCTCGTCGAGCAGCAGCGACTCGGCGCCGGAGAACAGGATGCGGGACAGCTCGACCCGGCGGCGCTGCCCGCCGGACAGGGTGCGCAGCGGCTGGCCGAGCACGCGGTCCGGCAGCCCCAGGCTCGACGCGATCGAGGCTGCTTCGCTCTCGGCGGCATAGCCACCCGCTGCCTGGAACCTCTCCTCGAGGCGCACGTACCGTCGCATCGCGCGGTCATGGGTGTCCGGGTCCGCGCTGGCCATCTCGCCCTCGGTCTCGCGCATCTGGCGCAGCACGGTGTCCAGGCCCCTGGCCGACAGGATGCGGTCGTGGGCGAGCATGTCGAGGTCGCCGGTGCGGGGGTCCTGGGGCAGGTAGCCGACCTCACCCGACCGTGTCACCTGTCCGGCCGGCGCCCGGGTCTCCCCCGACAGCACCTTGGTCAGCGTTGTCTTGCCTGCGCCGTTGCGCCCGACCAGCCCGACGCGGTCGCCCGGCGCGATGCGGAAGGTGGCGGGGGCCAGGAGCAGGCGGGGTCCCGCACGAAGCTCCAGGCTGGTGGCCGTGATCATGGGAGGTCCTTCTGTGGTCGTGAACGGGGCACGCCGAGTGTGGAACTGCGCGGGCTGGGTATCGGCGGGGTCACGACGAAGCAGTGGACATGCCACCAGTGTACGAGCGGCCTTCACTTCAGGCGATTCAGTCGCCCACAGGCAGGCGGACGGAGGGGTCTTGAGGTTCGACGACCGAAAGGTCGATGTTTCCGGTGTTCAGGACCGGCGCGGCATCGGCGGGCGGGCGGCCATCGGCGGCGGTGGCGTGGGCCTCGTGGGCGTCATCATCTACGTGCTTGTCACCGTGATGGGAGGCGGCAACGTCGACGCGTCGCAGCTCGTGCCACCCGGAAGCCAGGTCCAGGAGACCGGTAGCACCAGTGATCTCAAGACCCGGTGCAACAGTGGCCCTGAGGCCATCGACAAGTACGACGATTGCTATCTCGTGAAGGTCTACAACGAGATCAACGAGGTCTGGGCTGCGGAGTTCTCGCGGCGCGGCGACAAGTACCGCGAACCGACGCTCGCCTTCTTCACCGACGCCGTTGACACGGGCTGCGGACAGGCGTCTTCGCAGGTCGGGCCCTTCTATTGCCCTCCCGACGAGCGCATCTACATCGACATCGGCTTCCTCGACCAGTTGCAGCAGCAATTCGGGGCTCAGGGCCGTTATGCCCAGGCGTATGTCATGGCACATGAGGCCGGACACCATCTGCAGACGCTGTTCGGCACAGAGCGCAAGCTGCGGGCGCAGCAACAGTCCCGACCCGATCAGCAGAACCAGCTCTCGGTCGCACTCGAGCTGCAGGCGGACTGCTATGCGGGCGTGTGGAGCCGGCTGGCAGACGAACAGGGCAACGTGACCATCAGCGATGCGGAGCTCGACCAGGCGCTCAACGCAGCGTCGGCGGTGGGCGACGACCGCATTCAGCAGAAGACCCAGGGCCGCGTAGATCCTGAGTCGTTCACCCACGGGTCAGCAGCGCAGCGCAAGAAGTCGTTTCAGACCGGCAGTACGACCGGCGACCTGGACGCCTGTAGCTGACCGACCCGGGTGACGCGCAGCCCCGCACTGCCGCGATTGCCCGCACCGTGACCGGACTGTGTCCGCTTCGTGACGGCCGATGCCTCGTGCGATGTCAGACCCCGGGACCACAGTGGTGCACATGCGGTCATCTGGGCTCAGGACACTGGTCAGCCGGCTCCGCTGGCGAGGTCAGCCCGAACACGTCCACGTGGAGTTCATCGACGCCTCGTGGCACGTGGAGACCGACGCGATCTGCCCCGACTGCCTGAGCTGGATCAGCCCCGACGACTACGTGCGCCGCAACGCGTTCGACCTGCTCGAGCACGAGGTCTGCCCGCCGGACAGCGTCCGACTGCGCAGCTGAGCTCCGCTCAGAAAGATCTGCCCGCGGCGAACCAAAACGCCCGTTGAGGGCGACAGTACTTGTCATGGCTGTCAGCAGCGCCAGCGATGCCGAGCTCGTCTCCGCGATGGCGGGGATGGACGAAGGCGCGCTGCAGCAGCTCTACGAACGCCACGCCGCCTGGATGGCCGCCCGGCTGCGACGGCGGTGCTCGGACAGCGAGATCGTGGCCGATGTCCTGCAGGACACGTTCGTGGCCGCGTGGAGGGGCGCCCGGCGCTTTCGCGGCGACGGCGAGGTCGCGGCGTGGCTGTGGGGGATCGCGATCCACCGGCTGGTCAGCAGGCTGCGCCGCCGCGCACCGGCCGTCAGCCTCGGACCGGCGTTGCTCGACCACGACGTCGTCGACATCTCGGCCGAGGAGCGCGTGCTGCTCACCATCGAGTACTCCGACCTGGGCAACGCCCTCGCCCGCATCTCCCCTGAGCTCAGGGTCGTCCTGCAGGTGACCGTCCTCGACGGTCTCACCACCCGGGAGGCGGCGAGCCTGCTGGGCATCCCCGAGGGCACGGTCAAGACACGTCTCGTCCGGGCCCGAGCATCTCTGCGAGAGGAGCTGGCATGACTGCGCAGCACGCAGGCGGATGGCACGCGGGGGACGCTGCCCTTCAGGAGTTCTGCGACGGCACCGTCGGCCCCGTGATGGGCGCCTCCGTCGAGACGCATCTCATGCAGTGCGCACAGTGCAGGTCGCGACTGACGGCGATCACCCCGCGCGAGCCGCTCGATGAGGCATGGCTCGCGATCCGCGACACGCATCGAACCAGACCAGGCGAGCGTCATCGAGCGACTGCTCGGCCGGCTCGGTCTGTCCGGCGAGTCCGGCCGTCTGCTGGCCGCAGTCCCGGCACTGCGCGGTGCCTGGGTGTTCGGGATGAGCGCGGCGCTGTTGTTCTCCGGCGGTCGCGGCCCTCTTCGGCGGGGACCTCGGGCCTGAGCCTGTTCGTGCTCGTTGCGCCGCTCGCGCCGGTGGCCGGTGTGGCTGCCGCCTACGGCGGCGACGCCGACCCCTCGCACGCGATCGTCACCACCACGCCCTATTCCGCCGGCCGCTGCTCTGCCTGCGCACCGCGGCAGTGCTCGTCAGCACAGTCCCGGCCGCCGTGCTCGCGGGTCTCGTGCTGCCGGGACCGTCCTGGCTGGCCCTCGCGTGGCTCGGCCCGGCGGCCGCGGGCATCGCCATCGCGCTGTCTGGCAGCGCCCTCGCCGGGATGACCGTCGCGAGCGGCGCGATCGCTGTCGGCTGGACCTTCGCCGTCGTCGGGCCACCCGGCTTCGCGAACCGCTGGTCCTTGTCGACCCGGCGATGCAGGCCGCCTGTTACTCCCTCACCGCGGTCGGGATCGCGGTCCTGCATCCTCCGACTTCGCACCCTCGACCTGCCCGGGAGGCAGTGATGAGCGCAACCACACTCAACGACGTGAGCAAGCGCTACGGACGTACGGCCGCACTCGACCACATCAACCTCCACCTGAGCTCCGGCATCACCGGCCTGCTCGGACCCGAACGGGGCCGGCAAGACCACCTTGCTGCGCATCCTCGCCACGGGCTGGCAGCCGATGACGGCCACGTCAGCGTCCTCGGCCAGGACCCGGCGTCCAGCGCCGGCCGGTTGGCCATCCGCCGCAACCTCGGCTACCTGCCGCAGGAAGCCGGGCTTTCCCCGCGGGTTCACCGCCGTTCGGCTTCGTCGACTACCTGGCCATCCTCAAGGAGTGGTCGGACAAGGACGCCAGGCACCGCGAGGTGCGCCGGGTGCTCGACCTCGCGGACCTGGGCGCGGTCGCCACCGAAGCGTGTCCACGCCTTGTCCGGCGGCCAGCGGCGCCGAGTGCTGCTCGCGCAGGCACTGCTCGGCGACCCGGACCTGCTCGTCCTCGACGAGCCGACCACCGGGCTGGACCCGGAGCAGCGAGCCCGGTTGCGGGACATCCTCGGTCAGGCCGGACAGGCCGCGACCGTAGCTGATCTCCACCCACCAGACCGAGGACGTCGCCGCGCTGTGCGAACGGGTGATCGTGCTCGACGAGGGTCGGGTGCACTTCGACGGGACCGTCCGTGACCTCGTCAGGCCGCGAACGGTCGCGTCTGGATGGCGGCGAGCGCGACCCCGGCGCCAGGCACGCGTGGCGCACCGGCACCGGACGCTGGCGCAACGTCGGCGATCCTCACCGGACGACGCCGAGACCGTCGAGCCCAGCGTCGAGGACGCCTACCTCCTGCTGCGTCGGTGATCGCGCGCGGCCGGACGAGATGGAGGCCGCGGCATGAGCACGACGACCGCGCCGCAGCCGGACCAGGGCGGTGTCGACCTCCCGAACGACGCGCGACCCTGCGGGCGCTGGCCGTGGCCGAGTCAAGACGCTTCGCGCGGCATCCGTTGTTCCTGCTCGGCGCGGCGGCCACGATCTCGTCTGTCACGGTCGAGCCGCCAGTCGAAGGGCGGACGGACACTGTCCGGGCCGAGCGTGATTTCCGTGGCGCTGTTCCGGCGTTCTTCCTGGGCGTCTTCGGCTTCGTGGTCGCCCACCGGCTGACCACGTCGCTCCGCCGCACGGACGAGGTCGTCGCCACGACTCCGGTCGAGCGGCGGCGCGCACCGCCGCCATCTGCCTTGCCTGTCTCGTCCCGGCCAACGGTCGGACGTGATCTGGACGATCGGGATGCTGGTGCATGCGGCGGGCGTGGCCACCGGTGGGCGCACACCCGACGGGACGCAGTCGCGTGGTTCGGGGACGAGTCGGCCATGGACATGCTCTCGGTGTTCTCGCGGGCGACGGGACCGTCGCGGCGCTCGGAGGGCCATTCTCGGCGTCGCTGTCGCGCGGTGGGCGCCGTTCCGTGGCTCGGCGCTGGTCGGCTTGGTCTGCGCTGCTCACGGTGGTGCTCGTACCGGAAATCGTCGACGCGACCGGCGGCGGTGTCCCCGTGCAACCTGTTCGCGGACGGCAGTCTACGTCAACGCCCAGGCCCGTCGTCCTCGACGCTCCACGACGAGGTCACGCCGCCTGGTACCTGCGTGTACGCGATGTGCCTGTGCGGCCTCGAGCCGTCGCCGCGTTGCTGCGCGAGAAGGACGATCGGCGGCGACTGATCGTCATCGGCGGGGTGCTGGTGGCTGTGGCGCTTGGGCAGCGCCGGCGCTGTCGCTGGCATGACGGGCCGGCGACCGCGGGGCCAGTCGAGGCGGCGGTCTCCCGACGAACACCGGGTCAGCTGCCCGTGGCCGCCGCTGCTGTCCGCGGTGTCCGCTGCGCCGCGAGCCGTGGCCGTCGTGGTCGCGACGCACGGACATGCTGGAGAGCTGGCGGCCCGGGATAGCAGGACTGGCTCTCGCGGCAGCCGTCAGGCTATCTGCTGGACGACCCGGCAGCTGCGGTCACGCAGGCGGTTCCCCAGACCTCTCTGGCGGCGACGGTCAGCCACCGTCGTACGCGGAATCGCCGTGCTCGACGGTGAGCCTGGACACTGTGCTGGCAGTTCTGGGGTGGCGCGCGGACGGGGTGTCACGTCGTCCCGTCGACCCTGGAGACGGCCGTGTGGCGTTGCTCGCCCTCACGGCCGCCGCGTCGTGGCTCGCCGTGGCGACCCCGAGCCGGGGAACCTGGTCGCCGCCGGCAGTGGTGCTCGCCGGCGTCGGCGCGCTGCTCGTTCAGCCGTCACTGGGCGTCACGATCTGTCTCGCGAGCGCCGACGAGTTGTCGGCTCGCCGTCTTGGCTGCTTGGCTGCCGTCGCCGCTCGGCGCCGCTGCTCGTCCTGCTCGCTGCTTGGCGAGATCCCGCGAGTCCCCGCCGTCGGTGATCCAGTTGAAGAAGCTCGTCGACGTGACTCGCCACTGACCACTTTGTCAGCCAGCGGTCATCTCTGATGCATCGGTGAACGGCACCTGCACGGTGTGCAGCACCGTGTCGCCGAGGTGCAGCAGCGCACGCCCGGGGACCACGGGGCCGCCGACGATGCTGCGCGGCAGCCGGACGCCGATCAGGTCGCCGTCGGTCGTGCCCTGCGGGGACAGCAGGGCACCCTGCCGGCTCTTCTTCACGTCGATCTGCCAGCCGGAGAAGCCGGTGCAGATGTCATCGGCCCCACCGGCGATGACCAGGCCCTGCGGGCGGTCGTCTCCGGACCGCATGACCGACCGCAGCACGTCGGCAGCGTCGCACTCGCGCAGCAGCTCGGCGTCATCGATGAGGACCACGCAGGGTCCACTGGCGCTCTCGAGCGCGGCCGCCAGCTCGACCGCCGGGATGTCGCTGCCGGTGAAGACCGCTCGGACGCCCGCGACGCCCTCCAGGTCACGCAGCGGCGAAGGCCGCGGCGTGGCCACCACCAGCGAGGTCCCGGCGGCGAGCAACGACCGTGCCATCGTCAGCAGCACCGTGCTGCGCCCGGATCGCGGCGGTCCGGCGACGACGAACGACCGGGCGCCGGACCTGAGCTCCGGCCCGTGCGCCGCGAGCTCGTCGCCGCCCACACCGACGAGTGCCCACAACGGCCGGTCATCGGTGTCGACGCGCAGCTCCCACGCCTGGTCGAACGAAAGGCGGGCCGGCAGCACGTCGACCCGGAACGGTCGCCGGCCCCGCGGCACGGCGTCGTCTCGAGTCCTCGCCTCGGCGGCGATGGCCGCGAGGGCGGCCGCCTGTCCGGCAGCCGTGGCATCGGCGTCGAGCAGGGCGACCTGTGACTCGATGCCCGACTCGGAGCGGAAGCCGCGGCCGGGCGGCAGTTCGTCCGGCACCGAACGAGGGTTGATGCCGGCCAGGCTGAAGTCGGTCTTGTCGGAGAGCCGCAACACCAGCTTGTCCTCGGTGAACGTGCCCATGCGACCGGAGACGAGCGACCGGTCGCCGGCCAGCACGAGATGGACGCCGACGCTGGCTCCTTCGCGCAGCATGACGTAGACCTCCTCGGTGAGCCGGCCACCATCGACCTCGCCGAGCGTCGTGGTGAAGCCCTCCCACCGGTCGAGCAGCACGACGATGTGGGGCAGCCGGTCGTCGACGCTGACGGCCGCCCGTTGTTCGGACAGGTCGGCGAAGCCTCCGTCGGCGAACAGGTCCTGGCGTCGGCGGATCTCCGCGGCCAACCGCAGGACGAGCCGGGTCGCGCGCTCGGTCTGGGTGCGCTGGACGACGGCGCCACAGTGCGGCAGCCCGGCGAGCGGCAGCAGTGCACCGTTGCCGCAGTCGATGCCGTAGAGGTGCACGTCGGCGGACGAGCAGGCACGCGCCAGCGACCCGGCGATCGTGCGCAGGGCCTGCGAGCGACCGCTCCGTGGCGCGCCGACGACGTACAGGTGATCGAAGTGCGCGAGGTCGAGGATGGCGGGTCGCCGCGCCTGCTCGGCGGGCACGTCCTCGAGTGCGAACGCCGCGACGGGGAGCGCGGCGGGGCGCTGCTCCGTCCGCCGGCTGCGCCGGCTCGATGTCCGCGAGCAGCAGACTGTCGGGCAGGGCGGGAAGCCACGGGCTGAGCTGCGTCGGGACACCCATCGCGACGGCCGCGGCACGCACCTCTTCGACGAGCACCTGCAGGTCGGTGATCTCGGCGTCGGCGACCATGGGTTGCCGCGGCCGCACGGGGGCAGGCCGTCCCAACGAGGCCCAGTCCGCCTCGGTCACCCACGGGCGCAGCGCCTCGCGGGACGCCGTGCCCGGGCGACGGCCACCGATGCGGCCGGTCTGGAAGGCGACGAGCGACGAGTGGCCCAGCCGCGCGTAGGCCCGACCCGGCGTCATCTTGGAGATGCGGCCCGCGTCGGGGGCGTCGATGACGTCGGTGCTCTCGCTCGAGTCGGTGACGCGCAGCGCGATCCGCAGGTTGGTGTTGGCCCGGATCTCCGGGGACACGACGCCGCTCGGCCGCTGGGTGGCCAGGATCAGGTGGATGCCGAGCGACCGGCCGCGCTGGGCGATGTTGACCATGCCGGTGACGAAGTCGGGCAGCTCGCGGACCATCGAGGCGAACTCGTCGATGACGATGACCAGCCGGGGCATCGCCGCCAGGGTCGGGTCACCCCTGAGCAGGTCGACGTAGTCGTCGATGTCCTTGGCTCCCACCGACGCCAACTGGTGCTCGCGGCGACGCAGCTCGGCGCCCAGCGACGCCAGGGCCCGCTCGACCAGGTGCGTGTCGAGGTCGGTCACCATGCCGACCGTGTGCGGCAGCCGCTCGCACTGCGCGAAGGCGGCGCCGCCCTTGTAGTCGACGAGTACGAAGGTCAGGGCGTCCGGGCGGTTCGCGACAGCAAGCGAGGCGACCAGCGACTGCAGCAGCTCGGACTTGCCGGCACCTGTCGTACCCGCGATCAGGCCGTGCGGCCCGTCCCGGCGCAGGTCGATGCTGAACGCGCCGTCCATCGACTCACCGAGCAGGGCTTCGGTGCTGCGGCCGCCCATCGCCCAGCGAGCCGCGATGGCGTTGTGCGTCGGGGGCTCGAGGCCGAGCACGTCCAGCAACCGGCTCGACGACGGCAGGGCCGAGTCCTCGGCGTCGCCGCTGACGTCGCGCATCGGCGCCAGCGCCCGGGCCACGCGGTCGCACCAGGGCGCCGACACGGTGTCGGGGCGGACGTTCTCGACGACCGCCGCGCGCGTCTGCTGGACGCGCACCCCGGTGGCCTCCTGGACGACGACGGCCTGGCACTCCTCCGGAAGCAGTCGCTCGTCGGAGTCGACGCAGACGGAGTAGACGCCGACCGAGGGGCCTTCGCGCAGCACCTGAACCATGCCCGGCAACGATCGCAGTCGCCGGGCTCCGTCGAGGACCACCAGGATGTCCGGCTCGTCGTTGACGGCCCCCGGAGACGCCCCGGACCGGCGGGCGGTGACGATCTGCACCAGCTCACTCACCCGTCGCGCGGTCGAGTCGGCATCGGCACCGATGAGCGCCAGCGCGTCCTGACCAGCGGCCGGTCTCGCATGCGGCAGCCACCGGACCCACTCCCAGGACTCGCGCCCGCGGGCATCGGTGAGGACATAGACCCAGAGGTCCGCCGGGCTGTGCAGGGCTGCCGACTGTGCGACTGCCCAGCGGGCGAGGGAGCGCGGGAAGTCGTCGCGGCCGGCGAAGCCGAGGACACCGCGCTCGCGCAGCGGCACGGTGACAGGCACGTCGAGGGCGGTCCAGGTCTGCTCGCGCTTGTGATCGAGCTGGTCGGGGTCGTCGAGCACGACCTCGCTGTCGACATCCCCGGTGCCCACCCTGATGGTCAAGGCGTCGGCGTCGTGGCGGCGCCGCTCCCACAGCCGGCGGCGGGGACCGACCGCGGTCAGCAGGACCGCGGCCGGGTCGGGAAAGGCCGCGCGCCTGGCGGACCGCTCGTCGAGGAGGGCAGCTGTTGCGTCGGCCTCGATGGCCGACTTGGTCTCGCGATAGTCCGCGAGCTTCTTGCGGTGCGACTTGCGACCGACCTTCTTGTCGTAGAAGTGACTGCCCACCAACGCCACCGGCGACATGAAGCCGAACAGCAGCATGTACCAGCGGTGGAAGATCGACGCCATCGCGACCGACATCACCAGCGGGAGGATCGCCATGATGATCGGCAGCGGCCGGCGCTCCAGGTCGCCGGGCTGACCAGGCAGCCGGAACCGCGTCTGCCGCAGCGGGGGCAGCAGGCGAGGTGGGCGGTTGTAGTCCAGCGACGTGCCGTCCGAGGACGGTTCGACGGCCGCGTCGGCAGGGCTCGGCAGGGCGAGCTCGAGCAGGCTGTCACCCAGGGCCAACTGCGTCGAGGGATCCCATCCGGTGACGTCCAGAAGGTCGACGCGGTCAAGCGTTGCCGCCACACCGTCGTACGGCTCGACCGTGACCGTGCCGTCGACCTGCACCCGCGCGGTCAACGCCCGGCCCGGCACCTCTGCGTCGTCGAGCGGCACCGCGGCATCGGGCGCGGAGCCGATGTCGTGCTCGCCCGCGCCGAGCCGGTGCACGACGCCTGCGCCCGGCCCGCTGACCACGCGGATCTCGACCAGGCCGAGCGGCTCGGGGCGCAGGCAGCCGGACGGGTCGTCGAGGCTGACGAGAGTTCCCTCGCGCAAGGGCGCGTCGTGGATCGAGGTCTGCGGGTCCAGTGGCGCGCCGTCCACGTACAGCGTGACGCCGCCGATGGGTGCCGCGCGGCGGGACCTGCCGGGCGCTACCGGGAAGTGCAGGACGGCCGCGTCGCCCACTGCACGCTCGACCTGCGCGCCCCGTGCCTCGTGACCGAGCAGGGCGGCGAGCGAGTCGGCGACCGCACGGACCGGGGTCTCGCCATCACCCTCGAGGACGACGTCGGCGCGCTGATCGGTCGCGGGGTCGACGATCGTGAGGGTCAGGCGCACTGTCAAACGATCCCAAGTCGGCGGGCACTCGAAGATCGTTTCGCCCCTGCCCTGTGGATGACGGCAGCGGCGGCTCTGCTGCGGACCGGACAATGGGAGCGTGCTTCGGGCGCGAACGGTCGGGTCACGGGCACGCCGAGAGCGACCTTAGGAAGGGATCGACATGGGGGCAAACCTCAACGTCACCTACCACGAGATGTCCGACGCCGCGACGCGGCTTCGCGACGGCCAGCAGCAGATCGAGGCCCAGCTGCAGGCCCTGAAGTCCCTCGTCGACTCGCTGGTCAGCGGTGGCTATGTCACCGACAGCTCCAGCAAGGCGTTCGACGCCTCCTACTCGGAGTTCAACGAAGGTGCCCGGCGCACCATCGCGGGGCTCGAGGGCATGGGGATGTACCTCGACCGGGCCGCTCAGACGTTCCAGCAGGCCGACCAGGACCTGGCTGCCGCGCTCAAGGGCTGAGCGCCGCGGCTCGTCAACGTTCGACGGTTCAACGTTCGACGGTTCAACGTTCGACGGTTCAACGTTCGACGGTTCAACGTTCGAACGGTTCAACGTTCGAACGGTTCAACGTTCGAACGGTTCGGCGCTCGGGCGGCGATGGCACGCGCCAATCCGCCTGACACGAGCAGGCACGCGTCAAGCCGTGCCCGCGGGCCGCGTGACATCTGCCGCGACGCTGCAGCGCTCGCGCGCACCTCTCCGACCCGACTACGGCTGCACGGTGCATGCCTCGCGGCGAGGGCTGCTGGCGTTTCCCTCCGGTTTGGGTACGTGCGGCGAGGGCGCACGTCGCCGTACACGTTCAAGATCGCTCCCGTCGTGCTCAGATTCTGCGTTCATGCGCAATCTGAGCACGACAGGAGCGATCTTGGTCGGACACGCTGATCCACGGACACAGCCGGTGCACGTGAGGCTGGTGTGACATAGGCGGCGGCACGGACTGCTGCACACGGTCAGACTGAACCGCACCGCACTGCTGTGCAGGGGTCGATGGCGCGACCAGGCTGCGCTGCTCGCGACCCTCCAGGTCAGACGTTGAAGCCCAGCGCCCGCAGCTGCTCGCGACCCTCGTCGGTGATCTTGTCCGGCCCCCACGGTGGCATCCAGACCCAGTTGATCTTGGTGCTGCTGGCGATGCTCGGCCATCGCCTGGTTGGTCTGGTCCTCGATGACGTCGGTGAGCGGGCAGGCGGCCGACGTCAGGGTCATGTCCAGCGTGACGGCGTTGTCGTCGTCGATGTGCACGCCGTAGACGAGTCCGAGGTCGACGACGTTGATGCCGAGCTCGGGGTCGACCACGTCGCGCATGGCCTCCTCGACGTCCTCGACGTTGGTGGGTCCGGTCGGCTGCGTTGCGGTCTCACTCATGCGCTCTCCTCGGTCGAGCTGGACGTGACGTGCGCGGCGAGCGCTTGGGCGGTGGCGTCTTTCCACGCCATCCAGCCGAGCAGTGCGCACTTGATGCGGGCGGGAAACTTCGAGACGCCGGCGAAGGCGACAGCGTCCTCGAGCACGTCCTCGTCGGGCTCGATCGCGCCCTTGGACTGCATGAGGGCGAGGAACTCGTCGTAGGCCTTGGAGGCGTCGGCAAACGAACGACCGACCACGAGGTCGGTCATGACCGAGACCGAGGCCTGCGAGATCGAGCAGCCGAGCGAGTCGTAGGAGACGTCCTCGATCACCGGCTCGCCGGTCCCGTCGGTGACCTTGACCCGCAGGGTTACCTCGTCGCCGCACGTCGGGTTCACGTGGTGCACCTCGGCGTCGAACGGGTCGCGCAGACCCTTGTGGTGCGGGTGGCGGTAGTGGTCGAGGATGATCTCCTGGTAGAGCGAGTCGAGGTTCACGGGCGCTCCCCGAAGAACCTGACGACCTCGTGCAGACCGTCGATCAACGCGTCGATCTCCTGCGGTGTCGTGTAGAGGTAGAACGACGCGCGGGTCGTCGCTGCCACGCCGAACCGCTGGCACACCGGACGGGCGCAGTGGTGGCCGGCGCGTACGGCGACACCGCGCGCGTCGAGCACCTGGCTGACGTCGTGCGGGTGCACCCCGTCGACGACCAGCGAGATCGCTCCGCCGCGGTGCGTCGGTGGTCGGCAGGACCGATGACGCGAACGCCCGCGACCTCGGTCAGCCGGTCGAGCGCATATCCGGTGATCGCGCGCTCGTGCGCGGCCACCTTGTCCATGCCGATGGCGGACAGGTAGTCGACCGCTGCACCCAGCCCGACAGCCTGCGCGATCGGCGGGGTGCCGGCCTCGAACCGGTGCGGCGGCGGAGCGTAGGTGGAGCCGGCCATCTCGACCACCTCGATCATCTCGCCGCCACCGAGGAACGGCGGGAGGTTCGCGAGCAGGTCGTAACGGCCCCACAGGACCCCGATGCCGGTCGGTCCGCACATCTTGTGGCCGGTGAACGCGACGAAGTCCGCGCCGAGCCGGGACACGTCGACGGGCATCTGCGGCACCGACTGCGAGGCGTCCACGACGACCAGCGCGCCGACCTCGTGCGCGCGAGCGGCGATGACCTCGACGGGGTTGAGCGTGCCGAGTGCATTCGAGACGTGTACGAGGGACACGACCTTGGTGCGCTCGTTGATGATCTCGTCGAGCTGGGACAGGTCCAGCCGGCCTTCATCGTCGACGTCGAGCCAGCGCAGGGTCGCGCCGGTGCGCTGGGTGACCAGCTGCCACGGCACGATGTTGGAGTGGTGCTCCATCTCGGTGATCACCACTTCGTCGCCTGGACGCAGCCCGTGTGGCTGGTCGGCCCACGCGAGCACGTTGGCGACGAGGTTGAGCGCCTCGGAGGAGTTCTTCGTGAAGACGACTTCTTCCCGGCGCGGCGCACCGACGAACGCCGCGACCTTGTCGCGCGCTCCCTCGAACAGCTCGGTCGACTCCTGGCCCAGCATGTGCATGGCGCGAGCGACGTTGGCGTTGTGGTGGCTGTAGAAGTCGACCATCGCGTCGATCACCTGCTGCGGCTTCTGCGAGGTGTTGGCGCTGTCGAGATAGACCAACGGCAGACCGTCCGGGGTCACCCGGTCCAACACCGGGAAGTCCTTGCGGAGCCGGTCGACGTCGAGCAGCCCCGGCAGGCTCAGCGAACCTGCCGTGCCGATCACTTCGGGACTCAGCGTCATGCGGGGTCCCCGCGGAATGGTGGGGTCCCCGCGGGATCGTGAGCGCAGCGAGCGATCTCGTGGGGTGCCAAGCGTGAGCGAAGCGAGCGGTTTCGTGGGGTGCTCATGGTCCGCCTATGCCGGGGTCTTGGTCGCGAAGCGCTCGTAGCCCTCTGCCTCGAGGCGGTCGGCCAGCTCGCGGCCACCCTCCTCGACGATGCGGCCGTCCACGAAGACGTGGACGAAGTCGGGCTCGATGTAACGCAGGATCCGCGTGTAGTGGGTGATCAGCAGCACGCCGGTGTCGCCGCCGGAGCGAACCCGGTTGACGCCTTCCGAGACAACCTTGAGCGCGTCGATGTCCAGACCCGAGTCGGTCTCGTCGAGGATCGCGATCTTGGGCTTGAGCAGCTCGAGCTGCAGGATCTCGTGACGCTTCTTCTCGCCACCGGAGAATCCCTCGTTGACGCTGCGCTCGGCGAACGACGGGTCCACCGAGAGCCGCTCCATGGCGACCTTGACGTCCTTGACCCAGGTGCGCAGCTTGGGCGCTTCGCCGTCGACGGCGGTCTTGGCCGAGCGCAGGAAGTTGGTCACCGAGACGCCGGGGACCTCGACGGGGTATTGCATCGCGAGGAACAGCCCGGCGCGCGCGCGGGCGTCGATGGTCATGGCGAGTACGTCGGCGCCGTCGAGAGTCACGGTGCCACTTGTCACCGTGTACTTCGGGTGACCGGCGATCGAATAGGCCAGCGTGGACTTGCCCGATCCGTTCGGGCCCATGATCGCGTGGGTCTCGCCGGCTTTCACCGTCAGGTCGACGCCGCGAAGGATCTCGGTCGGGCCTGTTTCGGTGTCGACGCTGACGTGCAGGTCGTGGATCTCCAGGACGGACATCTAGCTGTTCTCCAGACTTGTCTTCGATGAGACGGCGACGAGGATGTCGTCGCCGTCGATCTTCACGGGGTAGACGGGCACGGGCACCGTGGCCGGTAGACCGGTGGGCCGGCCCGTCACCAGGTCGAAACGCGAGCCGTGCAGCCAGCACTCGAGGGTCTGGTCTTCGATCTCGCCCTCGGACAGCGGGACGTTGGCGTGCGAGCAGACGTCGTGGATCGCGTAGACCTCGCCCTCACTGCGCACGATCGCGACGGGAGTGCCGTCGATCATCACGCGCAGCGCGCCGCCATCGGCCACGTCCGCGACAGCGCAGGCTTTGACGAACTCAGCCACTAGTGCACCGCGCCTTCGAGCTCGGCCTCCACGGCAGCCAGCAACCGCTCCTGCACCTCGGGGATTCCGATCTGGTTGATCACGTCGGCGAAGAACCCGCGCACCACGAGGCGACGAGCCTCGTCGGCGGGGATGCCGCGCGACTGCAGGTAGAACAGCTGCTCGTCGTCGAAGCGACCCGTAGCGCTCGCGTGGCCGGCTCCGGTGATCTCCCCGGTCTCGATCTCGAGGTTGGGCACCGAGTCGGCGCGCGCGCCGTCGGTCAGCAGCAGGTTGCGGTTGAGCTCGAACGTGTCGGTGCCCACGGCCGCGGCGCGGATGAGGACGTCGCCGATCCAGACTGTGTGCGCCTCGTCGCCCTGCATCGCGCCCTTGTAGGTCACGTTCGACCGGCACTGCGGGACGGCGTGGTCGACGAACAGCCGGTGCTCGAGGTGCTGGCCGGCATCGGCGAAGTAGAGGCCGAGCATCTCGACGTCGCCACCCGGCGCGGCGAAACGAGCCTCGGGCGCGATGCGTACGACGTTGCCGCCGAAGGAGATCACGATGCTCTTGAGCTTGGCGTCGCGGCCGACCTTGATCGACTGCTGCGACAGGTGCACGGCGTCGTCGGCCCAGTCGTTGACGCTGACCAGAGTCAGCGAGGCACCGTCACCCACGATGATCTCGACGTTGTCGGCGTAGGTCGCGCTGCCGGTGTGGTCGAGCACGACGACCGCCTTGGCGAACGGCTTGAGCTCGACGAGCACGTGCCCGAAGGCGGTGCCGCCCTCGCCCCGAAGCGAGACGACCGTGTGGCGCGAGGTCTCGACCTCCGTGGGCACCGTGATCACGGTGGCTTTCTCGAAGACGGAGTAGGCGCGCGCAGCGACGCGGTCGCCGGGCACACCGGCCCGACCCAGGCGGGCGTCGTCGCGACCAACTGTCTCGACGATCACCTCCGGCGCGGCGTCGACCTCGACGAGCACCTTGCCGTCGCCGGGACCGTCGTCCTCGTGCAGGTGGCGCAACCGGTCGAGCGGCGTGAACCGCCACTCTTCCTCGCGACCTGTCGGCACCGAGAAGTCGGCGACGTCGAAGGACGTGAACCGGTTGCCTCGGCTGTCGCCGGGCAACGGCGTCGCGCCGTGCGAGTGAGGTTTGCCGCTGAACCCACCTGTCTCGGGGGACAGGATCTCGGCGGCAGTGTTAGTGATGCTCAACCCACGGACCCTTCCATCTGCAGCTCGATGAGCCGGTTGAGCTCGAGGGCGTATTCCATCGGCAGCTCCTTGGCGATCGGCTCGACGAAACCGCGCACGATCATCGCCATGGCCTCGTCCTCGGTCAGCCCACGGCTCATCAGGTAGAAGAGCTGGTCGGCGCTGACCTTGGACACGGTCGCCTCGTGGCCCATCGTCACGTCGTCCTCGCGGACGTCGACGTAGGGGTAGGTGTCGCTGCGGCTGAGAGTGTCGATGAGCAGCGCGTCGCACTTCACGGTCGAGCGCGAGTGGTGAGCGCCCTCCTGGACCTGGACGAGACCGCGGTAGGACGTGCGGCCACCGCCACGTGCGACGGACTTGCTGATGATCGTCGAGGAAGTGTGCGGCGCAGCGTGCACCATCTTCGCGCCGGCGTCCTGGTGCTGACCTTCTCCGGCGAACGCGACCGAGAGCGTCTCGCCCTGGGCGTACTCGCCGAGCAGGTAGCACGCGGGGTACTTCATCGTGACCTTGGAGCCGATGTTGCCGTCGATCCACTCCATGCGGCCACCGGCCGCCACGGCCGTGCGCTTGGTCACCAGGTTGTAGACGTTGTTCGACCAGTTCTGGATCGTCGTGTAGCGGACGTGTGCGTCCTTCTTCACGATGATCTCGACGACCGCGGAGTGCAGCGAGTCGGACGAGTAGATCGGAGCCGTGCAGCCCTCGACGTAGTGAACCGAGGAGCCCTCGTCGGCGATGATCAGCGTGCGCTCGAACTGGCCCATGTTCTCGGTGTTGATCCGGAAGTAGGCCTGCAGGGGGATGTCGACCTTGACGCCCGGCGGGACGTAGATGAACGAGCCACCCGACCAGACCGCGGTGTTGAGCGCGGCGAACTTGTTGTCGCCGACCGGGATGACCGAGCCGAAGTACTCCTTGAAGATGTCCTCGTGCTCGCGCAGCGCGGTGTCGGTGTCGAGGAACAGGACGCCCTTCTCCTCCAGGTCCTCGCGGATCTGGTGGTAGACGACCTCCGACTCGTACTGCGCCGCGACACCGGCGATCAGCCGCTGCTTCTCGGCCTCGGGGATGCCGAGACGGTCGTAGGTGTTCTTGATGTCCTCGGGCAGCTCGTCCCAGGACGTGGCCTGCTTCTCGGTCGAGCGCACGAAGTACTTGATGTTGTCGAAGTCGATGCCCGACAGGTCGGAGCCCCAGGTCGGCATGGGCTTCTTGCCGAACAGCCGCAGCCCCTTGAGCCGCATGTTGAGCATCCACTCGGGCTCGCTCTTCAGCGCCGAGATGTTGCGCACGACGTCCTCGTTGAGGCCGCGCCGGGCGCTGGCACCCGCGGTGTCGGAGTCGGACCAGCCGAACGCGTAACGGCCGAGGCCGTCGAGCTCGGGGTGGGCAATGTCGGTCATCGCGGACTCCTCTGAGTTTCGTCTGGAGCGGTTTCGGGTGAAGCAGCTGCGGGATGAACGGCCGGCTGGGTCGTGCGCGGCACGTAGGTCGTGCAGACGCCGTCGCCGTGGGCGATGGTCGCCAGTCGTTGTACGTGGGTGCCGAGCAGGGCCGCGAAGACCTCGGTCTCGGCCTCGCACAGCTCGGGGAACTGCTCGGCCACGTGGGCGACCGGGCAGTGGTGCTGGCAGAGCTGCTCACCCGCGGAGGGTTGAGTGCCCGCCGGAACAGCGGTGGCAGCGTAGCCATCGGCGGTGAGGGCCTTGGCCAGGGCCTCCGTACGCCCACCTGCTGGTGCAGCGTCGACCAGCGGCCGGTAGCGCGCCTCGAGCTCGCTGACCCGCTGCCGGGCGAACGCGGCCACCGCCTCGCGGCCCCCGCTGTCGGCCAGGAAGCGCAAGGCGCCGGCGGCCAGATCGTCGTAGGCCTGGTCGAAGGTGTCGCGGCCGGTCTCGGTGAGGGCGAACAGCCGGGCCGGTCGGCCACGGCCACGAGGTGCCTTGCCGCGCGGTGCACGCTCCTCGATCAGGCCGTCGGCCAGCAGCGCGTCGAGATGGCGGCGTACGGCGGCGGTGGTGAGCGTGAGTCCGGCCGCCAGCGCCGTGGCGGTCATCGGACCGCTCTCGAGCAGGGTGCGGGCGACGCGGTCGCGGGTGCGCGCCTCGATGGAGGGCAGGGGCGCGACAGGCGCCGCCGACGTCTCTCCTGGGTATTTCACAACACCAGTGTGACGTTATTCGCCGAGCCTGGCAAACCCCGCCCCTGGAGGCGGCGTGATCCGCGGCACGCCTCAGCAGGTGGACCGTCGCGACAACAGGCACGCAGGCCTGCTGTCGGGACTCTGTGCCTGCCAAACGTGGTCAACTGCGGGCGGGGGGCGACGGGGGGCGTACGTAGACTCCCGGCATGCCCGACGCCGCGGTGGAGGTCGTCGACCTCGTCAAGCGGTACGGCGCCAACATGGCTGTCGACGGGCTCTGCCTGACGGTCGTGCGCGGCAGCATCACGGCGGTCCTCGGGCCCAACGGGGCCGGCAAGACCACGACGCTGGAGACCTGTGAGGGATATCGGCGCCCTGACTCAGGCAGCGTGCGGGTGCTCGGTCTCGATCCCCAGAAGGACTCGGCCGGCCTGCGACCGCGGGTGGGCGTGATGCTGCAGTCCGGCGGGGTCTATCCGGGCGTCCGGGCGATGGAGGTGCTCCGGCACGTGGCCTCGCTGCACGCTCATCCGCTCGACGTGGACGCCCTGGTCGAGCGTCTGGGGCTCGGGGCCGCCGGGCGCACGCCCTACCGGCGGCTCTCGGGAGGCCAGCAGCAGCTCCTGTCCCTGGCCATGGCCGTGGTCGGCCGCCCCGAGCTGGTGTTCCTCGACGAGCCGACCGCAGGGCTCGACCCGCAGGCCCGGCGTGCGACGTGGGAGCTGGTCGGAGACCTGAAGGCCGACGGCGTCACGGTCGTGCTGACGACGCACTACATGGAGGAGGCCGAGAAGCTCGCCGACGCCGTCGTGGTCGTCGACCACGGCCGGGTGATCGCTGCCGGGAGCCCGCGAGAGCTGACCACGCGCGGGGCGGGCGGGACGGTGCGGTTCAGCGCGCCGTCCGGCCTCGACATCGCAACGCTTGCCGCCGAGCTGCCCAGCGGCACCGAGGTGCGCGAGACGATCCCGGGGCACTACCTGGTGACCGGCACGGTCGACCCGCAGCTGCTGGCCAGCGTGACCGCGTGGTGCGCCGCCCGCCACGTCATGCCGGAGGGCCTGGCGATCGACCGGCGCACCCTCGAAGACGTGTTCATCGACCTGACCGGTCACGAGCTGCGGACATGACCGAGCGGCTCTCGTTCGCGCCCGCACCAGGCGCCGCCTCGCTGGCGCGCATGGTCCGGTCGCAAGCGGGGCTCGAGCTGCGGATGATCCTGCGCAACGGCGAGCAGCTCCTGCTCACCGTCGTGATCCCGGTCCTGGTGCTGACGGTGTTCTCCAGCATCGAGGTGATGGATCTCGGGACGCGGCAGGAGCGCATCGACTTCCTCGCGCCCGGGGTGCTCGCGCTGGCCGTGCTGTCGACCGCTTTCACGGGTCTGGCGATCGGCACGGGGTTCGAGCGGCGCTACGGCGCGCTGAAGCGGCTCGGCGCCACTCCCCTGCCCCGCTGGGGGCTGCTGGTGAGCAAGGGGCTGGCGGTGCTGGCCGTCGAGGTGCTGCAGACGGCGCTGATCTGCGCGGTGGCCTTCGCGCTCGGGTGGAGCCCGCAGGGGTCGTTCGCCGCCGTCGCGGTCCTGATGCTTGCGGGCACGGCTGCCTTCAGCGCCCTCGCTCTGCTGATGGCGGGCACCCTGCGGGCCGAGGCCACGCTCGCCGCCGCGAACCTCTGCTACCTGCTCTTCCTGGTGAGCGGCGGCATCGCTGTGCCGCTCGACCGCTTCCCCGACAGCGCCCGACCGGTGCTGGAGGTGCTGCCGGCCGGTGCGCTGTCGGAGGGTCTGCGCGAGGTGCTGCGTGGCGGTGCTCCGCTCGACATGACCCATGTGGCGGTGCTGGCGGCGTGGGCGGCGGTCGCGGGCCTGCTGACCGCTCGCACTTTCCGCTGGGAGTAGGCACGCGGTGCCATTTCGCAGCAGTCAAGACCTTCCGTCGGCCGCGCCGTAGGCTTCCGACCGTGGTCGTGCCCTCCGGTCTGTTGCCCCGCCTGCGTTCGTGGCGGCCGTCACCGACCGCGCTCCGCCGGGCGTTCCTGGCGGCGTTGGTGATGAACACCGTGATCGTGGTGACCGGCGGCGCCGTACGGCTGACCGCGTCCGGCCTGGGTTGCCCGGAGGTGCCCAGATGCACCGACACGTCGATGGTCGTGACCCGCGAGATGGGCGTGCACGGGTTCATCGAGTTCGGCAACCGGATGCTGACCTTCGTACTCGCCGCTGCCGTGGCCGCGGCCGTCGTGACCGCCTGGCGGGCTCGCCGCCGCGACCTCCAGCGGCTGTCCGGCACCCTGTTCCTCGGCATCGTCGCGCAGGCCGTGCTCGGTGCGGCGACGGTGCGCACGGGCCTTAACCCCGTCACCGTGATGGCGCACTTCCTGGTGTCGATCGGGCTGATCGCGGTTGCGACCTATGCCTACGAGCTGGCGCGCGGGCCGCGGACGGCCAGCACGCTCGTCGTACGCAGGGAGATCAAGGTCGGGGCGCGACTGCTCGTCGGCCTGGTCGTCTGCGTTCTCTTCCTCGGCACGGTCGTCACCGGCACGGGCCCGCACTCGGGCGACAAGAACGCCTCGCACCGCCTGCCGCTCAACCTGGCCGACGTGACCCACGCGCACGCTGACCTGGTCTTCGTTCTCGTGGGGCTCACCGTGGGGCTGCTCGTGGCGCTGCGCGCGACGGGAGCGCCGGCGCAGGTCGTCAGGCGCGCGGACGTGCTGCTCGCCGTGGTGCTGGCCCAGGGCGTCGTCGGTTTCACGCAGTACGTGACTGACCTGCCCGTGGCTCTCGTCGCGGTTCACGTGCTGGGCGCGGCGCTGGTCTGGATCGCGGCGCTGCGACTGCTGCTGGCGACGACGGTGCGCGTCGAACCGGACCCGGGTCGCTCATCTGCAGCCGAGGGTGATCTCTCACTCACCGCTTCCCGGGCCTGACGAGTCGTCCGACCCGCCCGAGCCACCGCCACCACTGCCGCTGTGACCGCTGCCACCGCCGTCGTCCCCACCACCGCCGCCACTGCCCTCCTGGTAGTCAGTGCTGAAGGTGGGGATGCCGCTGGCACAGGTTGCGGTGACCTCGACCCGCTCGCCGTTCGCGTCCTGTGCGGGCTCCAGGCGGACCCGTCCGGTGCGTACCCCCGGTCGCGTCCGCGAGTCCACCTGCCAGTAGAGCGCAGGCGCGGCCCCGACCGAGACCAGCCCGTTGCGGCAGGTGGCCGAGACGTAGCCGCCCCGGGTGGAGATGCCGCGCTTGATGGCGACCGACGAGTTGGGCGGTCGCGTCGTGCTGCCCGCTGTCGAGCCACCGGATCGGGGTCTTGCTCGGCGTCTGTCCTGGCGACGGGCTGGCGGTCCCGGTCGGGCTGGGCGTGCTGCTGGGATCGGTGAACGTGTCGCCGGCCGGGCCGGCGAAGCTGGAAGCCTCGCTGCTCGTGTCCCCTTCGGTGAACGGGTCGCTGACCATGCTCGCCGCCGCGAAACCCACGCTGACCGAGGCCACGGCGAAGACCGCCCATAGGGCGACCAGCGCGACGCTTCTCGGCACAGCGAACCTCCGGATGAGTGGACCCGTCTGCCGAGTCTGCGGCATGGGACGTTAACTGGGGGATAACGGCGGCACCTGTGATGACCCGAGCCCGCGCAGATGAGCGCTGCATGGCGCAAGGAGGGCGGGATCGGCACTACGGTCTGTGGCGTGGCCGTGCTCCTGCTCATCGAGGACGACGCCAAGATCCGCACGGCGATGATGCGCGCGCTGACCGAACGTGGTCATGCCGTCGCTTCGCAGCCAACCGGCATGGCGGGACTGCGGCACGCCATCGACGAGCGCCCCGACCTCGTCGTCCTCGACCTCGGCCTGCCCGACCTCGACGGTGCGTCGCTGCTGCGCATGCTGCGCTCCGTCAGCGCGGTGCCGGTCATCGTGGCGACAGCCCGCGACGACGACCGGGCAGTCGTCACCGCTCTCGACGCCGGTGCCGACGACTATGTCGTCAAGCCGTTCAGCGCCGACCAGCTCGATGCCCGCATCCGGGCAGTGCTGCGCCGCACCAGCACGCCCGACGGCGCGGACACCAGGTTCACCGTCGGTGACCTCGACGTCGACGTGCGTTCGCGAACGGCGGTGCTGGCCGGCAAGGAGCTCGATCTGCGGCCGCGGGAGTTCGACCTGCTGGCCTATCTGGTGGCGCGCCCGGGTGAGGTGGTCTCGAAGCGCACCTTGCTGGCGGAGGTGTGGCAGTCGCCCTATGGCGGTGCCGACAAGACGGTCGACGTGCACCTGTCCTGGTTGCGCCGCAAGCTGGGTGAGACGGCCGCGGAGCCACGACTGCTGCACAGCGTCCGCGGCGTCGGCGTCAAGCTGGTCGAGCCCGGCTGATGCGTGGTCGGCTGGCGCTGCTCGTGGCAGCGACGACGTCGGTCGTACTGCTCGCCTTCCTGCTCCCCCTCGCGGTGCTGATCTCGCGGGCCGCGACCAACAACGCCGTCACGGACGCGACGCGGGCGAGCCAGTCACTGGCGAGCACGGTCACCGCGGGCACCCCGGCAGAGATCGAACGGGCGATCGGTGTGGAGCAGCAAAGTGGCTATGCCGCGGCTGTGCGCCTGACGGACCGACGGCTCGGCGACGCATCGGCCGACAGGGCGGGCTCAGCGCGGTCCTCGACCGGCGCGATCACCAAGCTGCCGTCCGGCGACGTCCTCATCCGCCAGCCGGTGTTCCGCGACGACGGGCAGGCCGTCGTCAGCGTGCTGGTCCCGCAGCACCTGTTGCGCGAGGGCGTCACCCGCGCCCGTGTCGTGCTCGGCCTGCTGGGCCTGGTGCTCGTGCTGCTCTCCCTCGTCGTCGCCGACCGGCTGGCCCGGTCGATCACCTCCCCGATCACCGAGCTCGCCCATGCCGCGGAACGGCTGGGTCGTGGCGAGATCGAGACCAGGGTCCACCCCGACGGTCCCGACGAGGTGCGCGAGGTCGGCGCCGCCCTCAACCGGCTGGCCGCGCGCATCGAGGAGCTGCTGGCCCGGGAACGCGAGGTCGTCGCAGACCTCTCCCACCGGCTGCGGACGCCGATCACCGCGTTGCGCCTCGACGCCGACGGGCTGCGCGACGAGGAGGAGCGCGGCCGGCTCGGCGCGGACGTCGACGACCTCACGCGCCATGTCGACGCGCTCATTCGCGAGGCCAGGGCACCGGTGCGCGGCGGCGTCGAGGCGCGCTGCGACGCGCGAGCGGTGGTCGAGGACCGGGTCGCGTTCTGGCGGGCGCTGGCCGAGGACCAGGGGCGCGACGTCGACCTGGATCTGCCGGTCACCGCAGTCGAGGTACGCGCGAGCGCGGCTGACCTCGAGGCGGCGCTGGACGCACTGCTGGGCAACGTCATCGCGCACACCCCTGAAGCGACCGGCTTCAGCGTGTCGCTGCAGGGTTCGGTCGACGGCGGCGGCGTGCTGGTGGTCGCCGACCAGGGGCCGGGCTTCACCGACGGTGCGGCCGCGCTCGGCCGCGGCGAGAGCCTGGCCGGCTCCACCGGCCTCGGCCTGGACATCGCCCGGCGTACGGCCGTCGCCTCGGGCGGCGACATCAGCCTCGGACGATCGGCGAACGGTGGCGGTGCCAGCATCACGATGCGACTCGGCCCGCCCGCCGCCTGACCGGGCACCGCGCCGCCCCCGCGCCGCCCTGCGCCGCGCGACCGCCCCGCGCCAGCCGCTGGTGCCGCAGGCGCCATGCCGCGCGCCGGCGCTGATGCCGAGCATGCGCGATTTGCTGGGGCTGGGACCACAGCAAATCGCGCATGCCCCACGAGCCGGCCCTGATCCACTGGTGCGCAGGCCGACAGGCGAGCCCGCTGTTGCGCGGCCTCCGCCACACCCATCACATCCGTACCAGTTGTGTCACAGGACCACTTGTGTCACAGGCTCGGCCGCTGTTGCTGGGCATGCGCGATTTACTGGGGCTGGGACCACAGCAAATCGCGCATGCCCAACTACGTAGGCGGGGCTGACAGCGCGGCGCGCCCTAGAAGTGCAGCAGGGGGTCGATCGCGATGGCGACGAAGAGCAGGGTCAGATAGGTGATCGACCCGTGGAACAGCCGCATGGGGGCGATCGCAGCGAGCGAGGCACCGGAGAGCGGCGCACCGGGCCCGGACGCAGCAGGATCAGCGCCGGCCGATCCGACGGCGACCGATCCAACGGGGGCCGACCCAACGGGGGCAGACCCAGCGGGGGCCGACCCAACGGGGGCAGACGCATCGGCGGCCGATCCGACCGGGACCGATCCAACGGCCATCGATCCAACGGCGGCCGGTCCGACCAGACCGGCGGAGACCCTGCGGGCGCGGGCCAGCAGGCGGTGGGCCTCGAGCAGGAAGGCCGCTCCGAGGACGCTTGCCGAGACCGCATAGACCGGCCCGGTGTCGGCGACCGGCCAGAGCAGCAGGGACACCGCGACCATGACCCAGCTGTAGGCGACGATGCGCCGGGCCACCACGACGACATCGGCCACGACGGGGAGCATCGGCACGCCCGCGGCGGCGTAGTCGTCGCGGAAGCGCAGCGACAGCGGCCAGTAGTGCGGCGGCGTCCAGAAGAAGATGACGCCGAACAGCACCAGACGGAGTCCAGGACAGCGACCCGGTCACCGCCGCCCACCCGATCAGCACGGGCATGCAGCCGGCGGCCCCGCCCCACACGATGTTCTGCGGCGTGCGCCGCTTGAGCGCCATCGTGTAGACCCCGACGTAGAACGCGATCGCCGCGAACGCGAGCACGGCGGCGAGCCAGCCGACGGTGGCGGCCAGCCAGGCCACGGAGGCCGCGCCGAGCAGGGTCCCGAACACGAGGGCCTCGCGCGGGCTCACCAGGCCGGTGGCCAGCGGGCGCCGCTCGGTGCGATGCATGACCATGTCGATGTCGCGGTCGAGATAGCAGTTCAGGGTGTTCGCGCTGCCGGCGGCCATCGACCCGCCGATCAGCGTCGCGGCAACCAGCCAGAGGGAGGGCACCCCGCCCTCGGCCAGGAACATCGTGGGCACCGTGGTGACCAGGAGCAGCTCGATGATGCGCGGCTTGGTCAGCGCCAGATAGCCCGAAACGGTCTGCCGCGCTGTGCGCCGCGGACGTGTCGACCTCGTCGCCACCGAATGGCGGGAGTCGACGGCCGTCATGGGCAACCTCGGGTGTGCGAATGTGATGGAAGGAGAAGGTAGAACACAGCCAACCCTATCCGGCACGCCGTGTCGCACGTACCCGGACACAGAGCGGTATAAGAAGTCGACACGGACGTCGACATGGGAGTCGACATGGGAGTCCGTACAAGTCGGCACGGGAGTCCGTTACAGGTGGACGGATCGGGGCAGAGGGGCAGTTAAGTGACCGGGGAAAGCACCCGCGAAGACGCCTGCAGGCTCGCGGACTACTCTCACGCACGGGTGATCGAACGAACACAACTCGCATGCTCCGCTGAGCCTCCGACGGAGGCTTCAACGAAGCCTCGGAAGGAGCCCTGACCGCCGGTGAGCACCAAGAAGTCTCTCGACTGGACCGAACTCGACCAGCGTGCCGTCGACACCGTCCGTGTCCTGGCGATGGACGCGGTGCAGAAGGTCGGCAACGGCCACCCGGGCACCGCTATGAGCCTTGCTCCGGCCGCCACGCTGCTCTTCCAGCGCTATCTCCGCCATGACCCCACCGATCCCGGCTGGCTCGGCCGCGACCGTTTCGTGCTCTCCGCCGGGCACTCCAGCCTGACTCTCTATATCCAGCTCTACCTGTCCGGCTACGGCCTCGAGCTCGACGACCTCAAGGCGTTGCGCACCTGGGGCTCGCTGACTCCGGGGCACCCCGAGCACGGACACACCGCGGGAGTCGAGACGACGACCGGCCCGCTGGGCCAGGGAGTCGGCAACGCGGTCGGCATGGCCATGGCGGCGCGACGGGAGCGCGGCCTGTTCGACCCGGAGGCACCCGAGGGCCAGAGCCCGTTCGACCACAACGTCTGGGTCATCGCCTCCGACGGCGACATGGAGGAGGGCATCAGCAACGAGGCGTCTTCGATCGCCGCGGTGCAGCGGTTGGGCAACCTGACCCTGCTCTGGGACGACAACCACATCTCGATCGAGGACGACACAACGATCGCGCTGTCGGAGGACGTGGCCGGCCGCTATGCGGCGCTGGGCTGGCACGTGCAGCGGGTCGACTGGCTCGACGACAACGGGTCGTACCACGAGAACGTCCAAGCGCTCGCCGACGCCTACGACGCTGCGCTGGCCGTCACCGACCGGCCGTCGTTCATCGCCCTGCGCACGGTCATCGCGTGGCCAGCGCCCAACACGCAGAACACCGGCAAGGCGCACGGGTCGGCCCTCGGCGACGACGAGGTGGCGGCCACGAAGCGGCTGCTGGGCTTCGACACCTCCCGTACGTTCGAGGTCGCCGACGCAGGTGCTCGCCCACACCCGCGAGGTCATCGGCCGCGGCCGGGCAGCGCACGCCGAGTGGCAGCAGAAGTTCGACGCCTGGGCCGCGGGAAACCCCGACGCAAAGGCGCTGCTCGACCGGATGTCGAAACGGCAGCTGCCCGAGGGCTGGACGTCGGCGCTGCCCGAGTTCCCTGCTGACGAGAAGGGCATGGCCACCCGCAAGGCGTCGGGCAACGTGCTCACCGCCATCGCACCCGTGCTGCCCGAGCTGCTGGGGCGGCTCGGCTGACCTCGCCGAGTCGAACAACACGACTCCCGAGGGGGAGCCGTCGTTCCTGCCGGACGACCGCCAGTCCAAGGAGTTCCCTGGTGGTCCCTTCGGCCGGGTCCTGCACTTCGGGATCCGCGAGCACGGCATGGGCTCGATCCTCAACGGCATCGCTCTGCACGGCGGGACTCGACCGTACGGCGGCACGTTCCTCGTGTTCAGCGACTACATGCGACCAGCGGTGCGTCTCGCGGCCCTGATGCAGCTGCCGGTCACCTACGTCTGGACCCACGACTCGGTCGGCCTCGGCGAGGACGGCCCTACCCACCAGCCTGTCGAGCATCTCGCGGCGCTGCGTGCCATCCCTGGTCTCGACGTCGTGCGCCCTGCCGACGCCAACGAGACGGTGGTCGCGTGGCGCACCATCCTCGGGCACACCGACCGCCCTGCCGGCCTCGTGCTTACCCGGCAGAACGTGCCGACGTTCGACCGATCGGTCGTTGTCCTCCGCGGACGGCGTCGCCCGTGGCGGCTATGTGCTGGCCGACGCCTCGGACGGGCAGCCGCGGGTGATCCTGATCGGCACGGGGTCCGAGGTGCAGCTCGCCGTCGCTGCGCGCGAGGTGCTCGAAGCCGAAGGCACTCCGACCCGGGTGGTATCGATGCCGTGCGTGGAGTGGTTCAACCAGCAGGACGAGTCCTATCGGCAGCAGGTGATCCCGAGCGGCGTCAAGGCCACGCGTCAGCGTGGAGGCAGCAATCGCGCAGGGCTGGCGAGAGATCGTCGGCGACGCCGGCGAGATCGTCAGCCTGGAACACTTCGGAGCTAGCGCGGCGGGGTCGCTCGTGATGGAGAAGTTCGGCTTCACCCGCGACCGGGTGGTCGCGGCCGCGCACACCAGTCTCGAACGAGTCGGCGTGATCACCGGCAGCACGACAGGCACCTGACCAAACCGGAACTACGACCCGAAGGGGTTGAGCCACATGGCCACCACCTCTGACCCGTTGCGTCAGCTCTGCGACCAGGGCGTCGCGATCTGGCTCGACGACATGAGCCGCGCGCGACTGTCCACCGGCACGCTCGCCGACCTCATCCGCGACAAGCACGTCGTCGGCGCCACGACCAATCCCACGATCTTCCAGAAGGCGCTGGACGGCAGCGCGTTCTACGACGACCAGGTCACCGACCTCGCGCCGCCGCGGCGTCGACGTCGAAGAAGCCGTGCGGATGATCACGACGTACGACGTCCGGTGGGCGTGCGACGTGTTCGCGCCCGTCTACGAGGCGAGCAACGGCATCGACGGCCGGGTGTCCATCGAGGTCGACCCGCGACTCGCCCACGACACGGAGACCACGGTCGCCGAGGCCCGCCAGCTGTGGTGGCTCGTCGACCGGCCGAACCTGTTCATCAAGATCCCCGCGACGAAGGCCGGGCTGCCTGCGATCGCGCAGTGCATCGCCGAGGGCATCAGCATCAACGTCACGTTGATCTTCTCGCTCGAGCGCTACGGCGAGGTCATGGAGGCCTTCCTCGACGGTCTCGAGCGGGCCCGGGCCTCCGGTCGCGACCTCTCGCGCCTCACGTCGGTCGCCTCCTTCTTCGTCAGCCGCGTCGACACCGAGATCGACAAACGGCTCGACAAGATCGGCAGCGAGGAGGCCAAGTCGCTCAAGGGCAAGGCCGCGATCGCGAACGCCCGCCTCGCCTATCAGCGCTACGAGGAGGTCTTCGGCACCGACCGTTGGGCGGCGCTGGCCGCCGCCGGTGGGTTGCCGCAGCGGCCGCTGTGGGCCTCGACGGGAGTCAAGGACCCGGCGTACGACGACACGATGTACGTCGTCGACCTCGTCGCGCCCGGCGTCGTGAACACCATGCCCGAGGCCACACTCAATGCCGTCGCCGACCACGGGGTCGTCTCCGGTGACACCATCCGCCCGCACTACGCCCATGCCAAGCAGGTCCTCGACGACCTCGCCGCGATCGGCATCGACTACGACGACGTCGTCCAGGTGCTCGAGGACGAGGCCGTGGAGAAGTTCGAGGTGTCGTGGAACGAGCTGCTCGAGTCGACGAAGTCGGAGCTGACCCGCCTCGCCGCGGAGAACGCCAAGTGAGCACTTCGGGGGCCTCCTCGGGCGTCGTGCGGGTCACCACGACGCTGCCCGCTGCGGGGGACGAGCTGAACGGCGTGGCCAAGTCGCTCGTCGCCAAGGATGCGGACCTGTGGGGTCCAGAAGCCCGGCCGGAAGCCGCGGTCCGGCTCGGCTGGCTCGACCTGCCGGAGTCCTCGGAGGCGCTGCTCCCCCAGCTGCGGGCGCTGCACGAGCGTTTCACGTCGGCCGGCCTCGACCATGTCGTGCTCTGCGGCATGGGTGGCTCCTCGCTCGCGCCGGAGGTCATCACCCGCACTGCTGGGGCCGAGCTGACGGTGGTCGACAGCACCGACCCGCACCAGGTCGGTGCGGCGCTGGCCGACCGGCTCGACCGGACGGTCGTCGTCGTGTCGTCCAAGAGCGGCGGCACGGTCGAGACGGACAGCCACATGCGTGCGTTCGCGCACGCCTTCCGCGAGGCCGGCATCGACCCGGCGCAGCGCATCGTCATCGTGACCGACCCCGGCTCACCGCTGGAGGCGGTCGCGCGCGAGGCCGGCGAGGAGGTCGTGCTGGCCGACCCCAACGTCGGGGGCCGTTACAGCGCGCTGTCCGCGTTCGGGCTCACGCCGAGCCTGCTCGCCGGGGCCGACGTGGAGCGGCTGCTGGCCGATGCGCGGGTGCTCGCCGGTTCGCTCGGCGAGGACGAGGACAACCCGGGTCTCGAGCTGGGTGCGGCCATGGGCTACGGCGCGATCGCCGGCCGGGACAAGCTGGTCATCGCCGACGCCGGCTCGGGCATCGTCGGGTTCGGCGACTGGGCCGAGCAGCTCGTCGCCGAGTCGACCGGCAAGCAGGGCAAGGGCATCCTGCCGGTCGTCGTCGAAGGGCGTCGACGCGCCGGGGTTCGTCGACGCGACGGCCCGACGCCCACCGCGTCGTGATCGGCAACGCACCGGCCGAGCTTCGACGGCACCGCCGTGTCCGGGTCGCTGGGTGCGCAGTTCCTGCTCTGGGAGTACGCGACCGCTGTCGCCGGGAAGATCCTCGGGATCAACCCGTTCGACCAGCCCAACGTCACCGAGTCGAAGGACAACACCAAGAAGCTGCTCGACGAGGCCGGCGACGGTCCGCTGCCGGAGGGCGAGCCGGCGCTGGTCGACGGCGACGTCGCGGTCTACGGCGACCTCGAGTCGCTCGGCGGGCCACAGAACCTGGCCGATGTCCTGTCTGCACTGCTGGCGAAGGTGCCCGACCGCGGCTATCTCGCGGTGATGGCCTACCTCGACCGGCATGGCGAGTCGGCGGCTGCCGGATCTGCGACCGCGTCTCGCGCGGCGCATCGACGGTCGAGCGACCACGTTCGGCTGGGCCCCCCGGTTCCTGCACTCGACCGGGCAGTTCCACAAGGGCGGTCCGCAGGTCGGCGTCTTCCTGCAGATCACCGGCGCCGTGGAGCGGGACGTGCCGGTTCCGGGTCGGCCCTACACGTTCGGCCGGCTGCAGATGGCACAGGCTCTCGGCGACCTGGGCGCACTCGTGGAGCGGCAGCGCCCCGTGCTGCGCCTGCACCTGCGTCGTCGCAGCGAGGGGCTAGCGCAACTGCTCGCGGCGAGCGAGGGCACGGCGTGACCGCTGAGACCGCCGCGCTGGGCCTGCGCGGCAACCCGCTGCGCGACCCTCGTGACCGGAGGCTGCCCCGGATCCCGGAGCCGTGCGCTCTGGTGGTGTTCGGGGTCACCGGCGACCTGGCACACAAGAAGCTGATTCCCGCTGTCTACGACCTTGCCAACCGCGGGTTGTTGCCGCCCGGCTTCGCTCTGCTCGGCTTCGCGCGCCGGGACTGGGGTGACGGCGACTTCGCGGCGCTGGCACGCAAGGCCGCTGAGGAGGGCGCCCGCACCGGCTTCCGCGAAGACGTGTGGCGCCGGCTGGCCGACAGCATCCGATTCGTGCCCGGGTCGTTCGACGACGACGACGCGTTCGACAGGCTGGCTCAGACGCTCGTCGACCTCGAGGAGACCCACGGCATCCAGGGCAACGCCGCGTTCTATCTGTCGATCCCGCCAGCGATGTTCCCGGTCGTGCTCAAGCAGATGCAGCGCACGAAGATGTCCGACAACGACGCACGCGGCGGCTGGCGGCGGGTGGTCGTCGAGAAGCCGTTCGGTCACGACCTGAAGAGCGCACGCGAGCTGAACACGTTGGTCGACAACGTGTTCACCTCCCAAGACGTGTTCCGCATCGACCACTACCTCGGCAAGGAGACGGTGCAGAACCTGCTCGCTCTGCGCTTCGCCAACACGCTGTTCGAGCCGGTGTGGAACGGCAACTTCGTCGACTCCGTGCAGATCACCATGGCGGAGGACGTCGGCATTGGATCGCGCGCCGGCTTCTACGACACAGCGGGCGCCGCGCGCGACGTCCTACAGAACCACGTGCTCCAGCTCCTGGCGCTGACCGCGATGGAGGAGCCGGTGTCCTTCGACGCCGAGTCCATCCGCACCGAGAAGACCAAGGTGCTCGGCGCCATCTCCGTGCCCGAAGACATGGAGACCTATGCCGTGCGCGGGCAGTACGGCGAGGGCTGGCTGGGCGGCGTCCGCGTGCCGGGATATCTCGACGAGCCCAACATCCCGAAGACATCGACGACCGAGAGCTATGTCGCCGTACGCCTCGGCGTCGAGACACGACGGTGGGCCGGTGTGCCGTTCTACCTGCGCACCGGCAAGCGGCTGCCGCGGCGGGTCACGGAGATCGCGGTGATCTTCAAGAAGGCGCCGCACCTGCCGTTCGACAAGACCGACACCGAGGAGCTGGGCGCCAACCAGCTCGTGATCCGCGTGCAGCCCGACGAGGGCATCACCATGCGCATCGGCTCGAAGGTGCCGGGGTCGGCCATGGAGGTGCGCGACGTCTCCCTGGACTTCCTCTACGGCGAGGCGTTCACCGAGTCGTCGCCCGAAGCCTATGAGCGGTTGCTGCTCGACGTGCTGCTCGGCGACGCGACGCTGTTCCCGCGCAACAAGGAGGTCGAGCTGTCCTGGGTGGTCGTCGATCCGCTCGAGGAGTTCTGGGCGGGCCAGAAGCCGGAGCTCTACCGGGCCGGCGAGTGGGGACCTGCCAAGGCCGACGACATGCTCGCCCGCGACGGTCGGGTCTGGAGGCGTCCCTGATGAGCACGACCTTGTGGGACACCAACGGCGCCGAGATCGTCAAAGCCCTTTCCGCGGAACGCCGGGCCGCCGGTGCGCTGGCCTCGGGGCTGGCGCTGACCCTGGTCGTGGTCACCGACGAGAAAAACGTCACCGAGGCCGAGCACGCCGCGACGACCGCCGCGGCGGCCCACCCCTGCCGCGTCCTGATCGTGGTGCGGCGCCGGCTGGACGCCGAGGACCGGCTCGACGCCGAGGTGCAGGTGGGCGGCCGCCTCGGTGCCAACGAGGCCGTGGTGATGCGCATGTACGGGCGGTTGTCCCTGCACGCCGAATCCGTCGTGCTGCCCCTGCTCGCCTCGGACGCTCCGGTTGTCACGTGGTGGCATCAGCAGCCGCCCGACCGGTTGGCCTACGACGCGCTCGGCGTGCTCGCAGACCGACGCGTGACCGACTGCGCGCTGGTCGACGAACCGTTGAAGGGGCTGCGCCGCCGGGCCAAGGACTATGCCCCGGGTGACACCGATCTGGCGTGGACCCGCACGACGCCGTGGCGCTCGCTGCTGGCTTCGGCGTTCGACGGCGGCTTGCCGCCGGCCACCTCGGCCGAGGTGCAGACCGAACGCGGCAACGCCAGCGCCGCCCTCATCTCCGGCTGGTTGCAGGCCCGGCTCGGCGTCCGGACCCGGGTGACCGTGTCCGACGGGCCAGGGGTCACGGCCGTCGAAGTGCGCTTCGACGGCGGCGAACGGCTGCGAATCGACCGTCCCGACGGGCGGGTGGCCACCCTGTCGCGGACCGGGCGACCTGACCGGGCGCTCCCGCTCAAGCGGCGCGAGCTCGGCGACCTGATCGCCGAGGAGCTGCGCCGGCTCGACAGCGACGAGGTCTACGCCGAGGCGCTCGGGCAGGTCACCGGCGAGCAGGGTCTGCACGAGCGACCGGCGATGCGCACGCACATCTGGCGTGACCCGGTGACCGGGGTGACGAAGAAGGCCCAGCCACGCAGGGCCCCTGCGAGCAAGCCCACACCGAAGGTCCCGGCCAAGGCGAAGGCAAAGGTCAGCCGGGACCAGCCCCTGACTGCCGCGAAGCCGGTAGTAACGAAGTCGGCGAAGAAGGGCACCGCAAAGTCGGTTGCCAGGTCGGCGGGCAAGTCGACAGCCAAGTCAGCCACCAAGTCCGCCACCAAGTCCGCCACCAAGTCAGCCACCAAGTCAGCCACCAAGTCAGCCACCAAGTCAGCGGCCAAGTCGGCGGCCAAGTCGGCGGCCAAGTCGACACGGCAGCCGGCGAGCAAGTCGGCATCGAAATCGGCGGCCAAGTCCCCCGCCAAGTCGGCAGCCAAGTCGGCCACGAAGTCCGGGCAGCGGGCCGGGAAGTCGAGGGCACGTTGACCACGCCAACGGTCCTGGTGCACCGCGACCCCGACGAGCTGGCCGCTGCGGTCGCTGCGCGGTTCATCACCCGGCTGACCGACGTGCAGGCCGCGCAGGGGTCCGCGTCGGTCGTGCTCACCGGCGGCACCATCGCCGCGCGTACCCAATCTGCCATCCGTGACTCCCCTGCGCGGGGCTCGATCGACTGGCGTGCGCTCGACGTGTGGTGGAGCGACGAGAGGTTCCTGCCGACGGGCGACCCGGAGCGCAACGAGACGCAGGTGCGGGCGGCGTTGCTCGACGCCGTGCCGCTCGACCCGGCCCGGGTGCACCCCATGCCGGCCACGGACGGCCCGGACGGTGACGACCCGGAGGCGGCGGCACAGCGCTATGCCAACGAGCTGGCGGCGGCTACGCGGTACGAGGACCATGGCTCCGCGCCGACCTTCGACCTGCTGCTGCTCGGCGTGGGGCCGGACGGGCACATCGCCTCGCTGTTCCCTGACCGGCCAGCCGTCTATGAGACCGAGCGAACCGTCGTCGCCGTGCGCGGCGCACCGAAGCCGCCGCCGATCCGGCTCACGATGACCGCGCCCGTCATCTCCGGCGCCAAGGACGTCTGGCTGGTCGTCAGCGGCGCGGACAAGGCTCGAGCCGTCGCGCTGGCGCTGTCCGGGGCGGGTCCGACGCAGATCCCCGCGGCCGGCGCGTCCGGTCGGATGCGCACACTCTGGCTGCTCGATCGGGCGGCGGCGTCACAACTGCCCGCCGACCTCGCGCGCGCCGCATCCCCCTGAGCCGCGCCGCTGATCCGCCCCATCCCGCGATCGCCGCAGGGTTGCGGTCAGCTGAAATGAAGTCCCCAACGGTGGCGATGGGGTGCACAGTGTCGGCATGACCTCGCCACCCGACGCCTTCACCGCAGCCCTCGACCGAGCCTCGGTCCACGCGCGCAGCTGGCTTGCCTCCCTGCCCGACCGGCCGGTGCCGCCACGGCGGCACGCCGACGAGATCGCGATCGATCTCGGCGGCCCTCTGCCAGAGGGTCCGACCTCGGCGGCCGACGTCGTTGATCTGCTGGCCGAGGGCGCGGAGCCGGGCCTGATGGCGATGCCGTCGGGACGGTTCTTCGGCTGGGTGATCGGCGGCACGCTGCCCGCCGCGCTGGCTGCGGACTGGTTGACGAGTGCGTGGGACCAGAACAGCGGGATGCGGTTCGCGACTCCCGGGCACGGTCGGCGCGGAGGAAGCGGCAAGTGCGTGGATCCTCGACCTGCTCGGCCTCCCCTCCAGCGCCGACGTCGGCTTCGTCACCGGTGGCACCATGGCCAACTTCACCGGGTTGGCGGCCGGGCGGCAGAAGGTGCTCACCGACGTCGGCTGGGACCTCGATCGGTTGGGGCTCACGGGCGCCCCGCGGGTGCGGGTCCTGGCCGGCGCGGACCGGCACGGAACGATCGACCTCGCGCTGCGCTACCTCGGGCTCGGGGCCCCCACGCTCGTCGACGTCGACGACCAGGGCCGGCTGCGCGTCGATGCGCTCGCCGAGGCACTGGCTGACGGTGTCGGTCCGACCCTCGTCTGCCTGCAGGCCGGCAACCTGCACTCCGGGGCGTTCGACCCGATCGGCGCCGCGACCGCGCTGGCGCACGAGCACGGTGCCTGGGTGCACATCGACGGTGCCTTCGGCCTCTGGGCTGGTGCATCGCCCCGCCTGCGGCACCTCGTCGCGGGGTACGAGACTGCCGACTCCTGGGCCACGGATGCGCACAAGACGCTCAACGTGCCCTATGACTGCGGCATCTCGATCGTGGCTCACCCGCCTGCGCTGCGATCGGCCATGGGCATGCACGCGAGCTACCTCGTGCACGACGAGGGCCCAGGGGACCCTCTGGAGAAGTCGCCGGAGCTGTCGCGCCGCGCACGCGGCGTGCCGGTGTGGGCCGCCCTGCGCTCGCTCGGCAGGTCCGGCGTCGAGGAACTGATCGACCGGCTCGTCGGACACGCGCAGGCGCTGGCCGACGGCATCGCTTCGATCGACGGCGCGGAGATCCTCAACGATGTCGTCTTCACCCAGGTCTGCCTGGGCTTCGGTGACGACGAGCGCACGCGCGAGGTGACCCGACGGCTGCTCGAGGACGGAGCCGTGTGGATGAGCGGGTCACGCTGGCGCGACCGCGACGTGCTGCGGATCTCGGTCAGCAACTGGTCGACCGATGATGCCGACGTGGACACATCCATCGAGGCTGTCCGAAGAGCGGCAAAGCGCGACTGACCGTTGACCTCGGGAGGGTGCAGGCGTAGCGTCGGGTCGCCGATATAGGAAACCTTACTTACAGTTGGACGGTCGATGATCCAGCGTGGCCTTGTCCTCGTCACAGCCCTGGTTCTCAGCGTCGCCGCAGCTCCCCTGCTGGCCGCTGGCGGCGCCGCCGGGTCATCGGGCCGCCAGGCCACCGCAGTCACCGCAACCGCGGTCACCTCAACCGCTGCCGCCGCGGCGCCGTCAGGCTTCGTACGAGCCGATCAGGTCGGCTACTTGCGACAAGAGACCAAGCTGGCCTACCTGATGACGACCACTGCCGCTCCCGGTCAGCACTTCATCGTTCGCAACGCGTCCGGCAGGAGGGTGCTCGATGGGGTGGCCGGGGCGAGTCTGGGCAGCTGGAACGCCGCGTACCCCGCGGTCTATCCGCTCGACCTGAGCGGGCTGCACGTACTCGGTGACTACACCGTCGACGTCGCGGGAGTGACGGGTGCTTCGGCAACGATCCGCGTAGCCAAGCAGGCGGAGCTGGGGCGTCCGCAACTACGAGATTTCGCGGCGTTCTTCCAAGCACAGCGCGACGGCGCGGATGTTGTCGCAGGCCCGCTGCAGCGCAAACCCTCGCACCTGCGCGACGCCAAGGCGACGGTCTACGCACGACGCCAAGGCGACGGTCTACGACTGGCCGACGTACGAAGACCCGGACAGCGACGTGATCGTGGGCAACGAGCTCAACCCGGTCGCGGGTCCGGTCAATGTGGCCGGCGGCTGGTTCGACGCCGGTGACTTCATCAAGTTCGCGCACACGACCGCATACGCCGACACGCTCTTGCTGCTGACGCAACGCCGGTCCGGAGCCGCGACGCCGCCGAGTCTGAAGGAGGAGATCCGCTTCGGACTGCGCTGGCTGCACAAGGCGTGGGACCCGCAGCACAACGCGGTCTACATCCAGGTCGGCATCGGCTCGGGCAACCAGTCCGGCTCGTTCAACGGCGACCACGATGTCTGGCGGCTGCCGCAGCGCGACGACAAGCTCACGGGCAGGGCCAACCGCTATCTGCGCGACCGACCGGTCTTCGCAACCGACGCGCGACCAGGAAACCTCGCACCGAACCTGGCCGGCCGGATGGCGGCAACGTTCGCTCTCGCGGCACAGGTGGATGCCCGGTCCCACCCCGCCCGGGCGGCTCGGGAGCTGCGGACGGCAGCGGAGATCTTCGGCCGGGCCAAGACACACGACGTGCGACCCCAAGACGTCGTGACCGCGCTGCCGCACGCCTTCTATCCCGAGAGCTCCTGGCGCGACGACCTCGAGCTCGGAGCTGTCGAGCTGGCCCGCGCCGGATTCCTGCTCGGTGACCGACGATCGAGCGGCTGGCTCACCACCGCCGGTCACTGGGCACGCGCCTACATCCGCCAGGAGGCAGGGTCGGACACGCTGAACCTCTATGACGTCAGCGCGATCGGGCACGCCGAGATCCTCAGCGCAGCCCGGCATCACCACGGCGATCTCGTCGTGACTCGTAGGCGGCTGCTCGGCGACCTCCGCGACCAGCTCGCGATCGGCCAGCGCCATGCCGCGAGCGATCCGTTCCGCGCCGGTGGGAACTACGACGACTTCGACGTCGCCTCCCACACGTTCGGGCTGATCGCGACCGTCAAGCTGCGGAAGCTCGTCACCGGCACCCACCGCTATGACACGTTCGCGACCGAGCAGCGCAACTGGGTGCTGGGCGCAAACCCCTGGGGCACGACGATGGTCATCGGCGTCGGCAGCCAGTTCCCGCGGTGCCCTCAGCACGTTGTGGCCAACTTGTCGGGCGGTCGGGACGGGACACCTCCCGTGCTGCGGGGTGCCGTCGTCAACGGACCCAACTCGGTGGACCTGTTCAGCGACGGGCGCTCGGCGAGTTCTTCGACAACGCGCCCGCCTGCCCGTCCGACGGCCAGGATGTCTACGCGCAGTTCACCGGGCGCGGCAGCCAGTTCGTCGACGACGTGCGGTCGTGGATGACCGTCGAGCCCGCCATCGACTTCACCGCGACCGCCGCCCTGGCCTTCAGCTGGGCCCCGGCGGAATCGACCACGTTCAGCAGGGTTACGGACGGTTCGCAAGGCCTGCACGCCTTGCGAACCGTCCGCCGGCATGGTGAACGTGGTCGATTCCCGGCGGAGGCAAACGTGGTCAACGGTCGTCAGCCGAGCAGGTCGACGTCGGCGAAGGTCCGGCCACCGGACAGCCGCGCATAGCCGGGTCCCCGGTCGAAGAACGGCTCGTCGCCGGTGCGAGTCGCCCGGAGCTCGGCACGCAGGGCGGCCGTCGCCTCGACGTCCACCACCACTGCGCCGCCGCCCGCTGCGGAGACGGCCGCGTCGTCGTACGCCAGAACGACGCCGTAGTCGTCGCGCGCGCCACGCACCGACACCTTGCCCCAGCGCACGTCCCGCACGACGTCGCCGACCTCGCGGGCGATCGGGTCGCCCCAGCCGCCGCCGCCGGTCGTCCGGATGCGGATCAGCTCGCCGGCCAACACCTTCTCGGCGTCGGCCAGCGCATCGACCTCACGCTCGGCCGGCCCACCGGGATCGATGGTGACCTGGAACGGCTGCCCTGCCTTGCCGCCCTTGAGTCCCCAGCAGGCCAGGATCGAGCGGTCCGCGATCGACATGAAGTGGGCGTCGCGCAGCATCCGGATGTGCTTCTCGTAACCGAGCCCGCCGCGGAACTGCCCTGCGCCGCCGGAGTCAGTCGCCAGGCCCAGTCGCTCGACGAGGAACGGGAAGCGCGACTCGGTGAACTCCGTCGGCAGGTTGCGCGAGTCGGGCACGACGTGGATCGTGTCCTCGCCGTCGGCGTAGTAGCGCCCTCCGGACCCACCACCGAGCACCTCGCGCATCAGGTAGGGCTCGCCGTCGACGTCGTCCCCGTAGACGCCGGTGTAGCGGATCGTCTCCTGGTCGGCCGGCATCCGGCCGTCGACTGCCTTGGCCACGACGCCGGCAAGCACGCCGAGCAACCGGAGGATGACGAAGGTACGAGCGTTGGTCGGCGCGGGGAACACGGGTGTCAGCAACGTGCCTGGTGGCGGGAACCGCATCTCGATCAGCGCGACGATGCCCTCGTTGACGTCGAGCTCGGCCATCCGCTCCGGCGTATCGGCCAGGTTGCGCAGGATGGGCGCCAGCCACTTCTTCAGGAAGTTGCCGTCCGCGTAGTCGCCACAGTGGTTGATGGGTCCCTTTGCCTGCGGTGAGGTGCCGGCGAAGTCGAGCACCAGCGGGACGTCGCGCGACGAGTCCATCGTCATGGTGATCCGTTGCGTGTGCAGCCGCGGCTCGTCGACCCCGTCGTGCTCGGCGTAGTCCTCCCACACGTAGGTCCCATCAGGGATCTTGGACAGGATCTCGTGGCGATAGACCTCGGTGTTGTTGTCGATGATCGCGTCGAAGCAGGCTTCGACGGTCTCGCGCCCATAGCGATCGAACAGCTCGGTGAGCCGCCGCGAACCCATCAGGCAGGCAGAGCACTCCGCGTCGAGGTCGGCCGCCAGCGAGTCGGGCATCCGCGAGTTCCGCGTCATGATGCGCAGGGCGGCCTCGTTGCGCACTCCCTGGTCCCACAGCTTGATGGGCGGCACCATCAGGCCTTCCTCGAACACCGAGGTGGCGTGCGAGGGCATCGACCCGGGCACCGCTCCCCCGATGTCGTCGTGGTGGCCGAATGCCTGCACGAACGCGACGACCTCGGGGCCGTCGTCCGTCCCGACGAACACCGGCACCGTCACGCACAGGTCCGGCAGGTGGCCGATGCCGCCCTCCGAGAGATAGACGTCGTTGTGGAAGAAGACGTCGCCCGGGCGCATCGTGTCCAGCGGGAAGTCGCGCGCGACCGGGTGGACGAGCGCGGAGTACGAGCGTCCGGTCAGCTTGCGCAGCTTGCGGTCGTGGATGCCGGCGCGGAAGTCGTGGGCGTCGCGGATCATCGGGGATCGCGCGGTCCGGCCGATCGCCGTCTCGACCTCCTTCTCGATCGCCGCCAGCGAGCCTTGGACGATCTCGAGCACGATCGGGTCGACGCGGCGCTCGGTTGCGGATGTCATCGCGATGCCTCCCGGCGGACCAGGATGTTGGCGAGCTCGTCGACTGTCGCGACGAAGCCCGGATGCAGCGGCACCGTCGAGCCGAACTCCTCGATGACCGCGGGTCCGTGCAGCTCATCGGCCGGTGCGAGGTCAGGGCGCCAGTAGACCGGAGTGTCGACCCAGCCGCCCGCCGCGTCGAAGAACACGGGGCGTACGGAGGTCTGCGCGCGGCTCGCGTCACCGTCGCCGGACGGTCGTCGGCGCAGGACCGGCCGGGCGATCGGGCCGACTCCGGACACGCGAAGGTTGACCCACTCGACCGGTTGACGTGCGTCGCCGCGGAACGCGTAGCCGTACAGCTGTTGGTGCGCGTCGTGGAAGGCGTCGGCAACCGTCGTCGCGAAGGTCTCGTCGATGTGCCCGTCCGGGGCGGGCACGCGCACCTCGAAGGCCTGTCCCACGTAGCGCAGGTCGGCGCTGCGCTGGTAGCCGTGGTCGGCCCGGGCGAAACCTTCGCGGTCGAGCGCCGCGCCGGCGCTGCCGGTGAGGTCGTCGAAGATCTTCCCGACCGCGGCGACGTCGAGGTCGTCATGACGCGCGACGGCGGTCTGCACGTAGTCGTTGCGGACGTCGACGGTGAGCAGGCCGAAGGCGGAGACGTTGCCGGGGTTCTCCGGCACCAGGACGCCCTCGAGCCCGAGGATGTCGACCAGCCGGCAGAGCAGCAAGGAGCCCGACCCGCCGAAGGTCGTCATGGTGAAGTCGCGGACGTCGAGGCCGCGCTGCACGGTGACCTGGCGCAGCGCGTTGGCCTGGTTCCAGGCCGAGATCTCGAGAATGCCAGGTGGCGCACTCCTCGACCCCGAGCCCGAGTCGAGCTGCGAGGTCCTCGAGACCGGCTCGCGCGGCTCGGACGTCCAGGGGGATCTCGCCACCGAGCAGGTGGGGCGGGATGCGCCCGAGGACCAGGTGCGCGTCGGTGATGGTCGGCTCGGTGCCGCCGCGGCCGTAGCAGAGCGGGCCGGGGTCGGCACCCGCTGAACGAGGGCCGACTTTCAACGCGCCGTCCGGCGAGACCCAGGCGACCGACCCGCCGCCGGCGCCGACAGTGACGACGTCGATCATCGGGATCTTGCTCGGGTAGTGACCGACGGTTCCCTCGGTGGTCAGGGTCGGATCACCACCGAGCACCACGGCCACGTCGGTCGACGTACCCCCGCCGTCGCAGGTGAGGACCTTGTCGAAGCCCGCCTCGCGGGCGATGAGGGCGGCGCCCAGCGCCCCTGCCGCCGGTCCGGACAACACGGTCGTGATGGGCTGGTTGACCACCTCGTCGGCGGACAGCACGCCGCCATTGGACTTCATCACGTAGAACGGCACGTCCGGCGCGAGGTCACGCAGCCGGCTGGAGATGTTGGCGACGTAGCGTGCCATCGTCGGTTTGACTGCGGCGTCGACAAGGGTCGTCATCGACCGCTCGTACTCGCGGTACTCGCGCAGCACGTCGGAGGAGATGGATACGACTGCGCCGGGGTGCTCCCGCTGCAGGACGGCGCGCATTCGCAGCTCGTGGTCCGGGTTGGCGTAGGAGTGCAGGAAGCAGACGCCGATGGTGTCGATGCCCTGCGTCGCGGAACCAGCGGGCGACCTCGGCGGCACCCTGCTCGTCGAACGGGCGCACCTGCTCGCCGCGGAAGTCGAGCCGGCCGCCCACCGCCTTCACCCGGTCGGCGGGGACGATGCGCGGCGGCTTGACCCAGAAGTAGGAGTTACCGTAGCCGTCGGGCACGCTCTGCCGGGCGATCTCCAGGACGAACTCGTAGCCCTCGGTCGTGATGAAGCCGAGATCGCCGACCTTGCCCTCGAGCAACTGGTTGGTCGCCACAGTCGTGCCGTGGCTGACGGCGCTCACGTCGCGCCCTGCGAGCCCCAACAGTCCAAGGACCTTGTCGACCCCGGCCATGAAGCCGTCCGCCGGGTTGGCCGGTGTCGAGGGTGTCTTGGTGGTGACGATGTCGCCGGTGTCCTCGTCGAGCGCGACGACGTCGGTGAACGTGCCGCCGGTGTCGATGCCGATGCGGATGTGGCGGCGCGGGGCATCCGTGGGCGCGGGCATGCGGGTCATTCAACCCGTGGCGGCGTGAGCCCGTGCAACTGGCTCGCTCGTGCGCTGTCAGCGGATGCGGTCAGTCGACGATCTCGTTGGTGGCCTGCTTGTGGGGGAACGAGGTCGCCGCCGGTCGGGCCAGGTCCTCGGCGTAGCGGCGGATCAGGTCCAGATTGCGGTCGGCCAGGTGGTCGAAGACCTGCGGCACGCTCGAGCCCGGAGTGAGGGAGGCCATCGCCGTGTCCGGGTCGAGCCGCGCAGACACCCAGCACTCGTGGCTGGCTGCGCGCGCGACGACCTCAGCGACCGGCGTGACCACCATGGAGTTGCCGAAGTAGAGAACGCCTCCGGGGTCGGCCCCGGTGGCGTTGGCGCCGACCACGTACACATGGTTGTCATAGGCCCTGGCCCGGTTCGTGAGCTCCCAGATGTCGGCCGAGCGGAGCAGGGCCGACGGCCGGACGATCACCTCCGCGCCGCGTACGGCGGTGATGCGCGACAGCTCGGGATAGTCGCCGTCGAAGCAGATGATGATGCCGATGCGACCGAGGTCGGTGTCGACGACGCAGACCTCGTCGCCGGGGGTGACCCAACCGCCCCGGGACAGCATCTCGGTGCAGAACGGGTGCGTCTTGCGATAGCGACCCGCGATCGCTCCGTCACGGCCGATCAACGCCGCGGCGTTGTAGACGATGCCCCGCTCGGGGCCGCGCTCGTAGCTGCCGGCAACGACGTGGACGCCCAGCCGCGAGGCGACCGCTTGCAACGGCTCCAGGACAGGTCCTGGGATCACCGAGACCAGGTCCCAGAGGTCCTCCGGGGAGATGCCGGGCGTGAAGCCGGTGGTCACCGACTCGGGCAGCACGACGAGCTCGGCACCCGTGGCGTCAACGCAACGCTCGACCCACTCCACCGCCTTGGCGAGGTTGCCCTTCACCGACTCAGCGGTGAGCGGTCCCTGCACCGGCGCGATCTGCACGGCCGCAACGGTGAACGCCTTCATTTCGGATCACTCTTCACCTGGGTCAGGCTAGTCGTCGGGGAAACGCACGACGGTGCGTCGCAACGATTTCAGCGGGTCGACCGCCGAGAGGTAGCCCCCACCGGCGGGGCGTTTCTCGAAGTGCAGGTGGCAGCCGTCGGGGGCGCCACTCTTGCCGGAGCGCGCGATCAGCTGTCCCTTATTGACGTGCTGGCCGGGCTTGACCTTCAGCTTGCGTGCGTGCCCGATCACGAAGTCGAACTTCTTGTGCCGGATCTTCAGGCCGTGCTTGCCGTAGGCCGCGCCCAGCGCCGGGTTCGGAACTACCCGGCCCTTGACGGCCGCGCGGACCTTGGTGCCGCAGAGCATGTACGTGTCGATGCCGTGGTGCTTGCCGGGCTTGGAGCGAGGGCAGGAAAGGTCGCGCGAGTAGTACGGGGCGTTCGTACAGCCGAATCCGATCATCTCCTGCCAGGCGCCGTCGTACCACGGTGACGAGTAGTAGTGGTGATCCTTCGTGAACACCACGTCCTTGGGCGGAGACGGCGGCTTCGTCCCGTCGGCGGATGTCGAGGCTTGCACCGGGTCGGTCGCGGCCGGCGGCTGCGTCGAGTCGCTGGTGGCCGTCGGGTCTGCGGTGTCGGTTGGATCGGCGGAGTCGCTGGGATCGGCCGCGGTGGACGACATCGGCTGATCGGTCGCCGGTGCTACCGACTTGCTGACACCCGAGGGAGCCGCGCAACCGAGCGCGACCGTGATCGCCAAAGCGGCACCGGCGAACCGGGCGCACGCGCGACGGCCTGCGGTCATGGCAATCACGGTAGCGGCCCTCAGAAGTCGATCATGCCGGACTTGGGCGTGAGCGGCCTTCCCAGGTCCTGCATGATCGACTTCGAATTGCGGGTGGGTTAGACGGGGTCGAGGGAGACGAACAGGCGCACGACGGAGCCGGTGGGATAGGTGCGGATCTGGACCAGGTCGCACACCTGGTTGGCGATCCAGAGTCCCCGTCCCCGCTCCGAGCTCGCGCCTGGTTGCCGGCGGCCGGCCAGCGGATCGTCGATTCGTTCCCCTGTCACTGATCTCGGCGACGAGCGAGCGCCCGTCCCGCCAGAGGCGGAACTCACCCTGGCCGCCGCCGTGCCGCACGCTGTTGGCCGCGATCTCGTGCACGGCGAGAACCAGGTCGTCCAGCTGCCGCTCGGACAGCCCGAACTGGCTGGCCCGGGACTCGGCGAGGCCGCGGACGAGGGCGAGCTGCCCGGCCCGGAAGGTGAACGACTCGAGGCAGCGGGTGGGCTCCGACAGTGGCGCCGACCGGTGCGTGCTGCTCATCTCCTCGGCCCGGAAGGCGGTGCTCAGCATGGTCTCTCCGGTGGCCTCGCGTATGTACGGATGGCTACGGATGGCCTCGTCGACGACCGTGGGAGCCAGGGCGTCGACGTCGTAGGGACACATCAACCACCAGGGAGTCGATGCGTCGAAGGCGACATTGAGCAGCGCCTCGTGCCGCTGGCATTCCACGAGCTCGGCAGGGGTCCGAGTCGCCCAGATCGGCTCACCGATGCCGCGCACCGCTCGACCGTCCGAAGCATGAGCGTCAAGGAACTCCCGCCAGGCCGGGATGATTCGCGCGGGGTTGCGCCCCACGGTTGCCATGTCCGCGAAGAAGATGTGCTCGGGCGACGCTCCGATCCCCGCACGGAGGAGCGCGATGCGAGCCTCGCTCACGACCACCAGGGCCGGCTGCTCCGTCACGATCGCTTCGGTCAGGAACGGGATCGTGCCCGCCAGGAAGCCGTCGTCACCGGAGTAGAACATCGCCTCGTGTCGATACGCAGCGATGGCTCCGAGATCAGGACCTGTCTGGGTAGCGGTCATACCAGCAGAAACGGTAACGCCGGACCTGCCAGCGAGCCACAGTTTGCCCGTTTAGGCCAACTCCCGGCCGTCGACGGGCCGTGGACGGGCCGTCGACCTGCGATCAACCCGGCCTCAGCGGCGCCGTCGGGTGACGAAACTGCCCACCAGCACTCCGGCGAGCGCAACGCCGGCCCCGAACAGCGCACCCTTGACGAAGTCCGAGCCGCCGACGGCGACGCCCGGCGGAGCGGGAGCGCTGAACACTCCCGGCGTGGCGGCCGACCCTGCTGATGCGACGACCGGCGCCGGCGCCTTGCCCGTCAGGACGTCGTCGACCGCCTGGAAGAACTCCCCCGCCGTCTTCTTCGCGACGCCGCTCAGCACCCGCTGGCCGACCCCGCCGATCATGCCGCCGACGACGGCGTCCGCGTCGTAGTCCAGCCGCGTCGCTCCGTCGAGCTCCGCGAGGGACACCTTCACGTCCGCACTCACGGTGCCTGGCGACCCCGCCCCGGACGCGTGCAGCATGAAGGAACCGGGTTGCTGCTGGTCGGTGAGCGACACGTCGCCCAGATAGGTGCCCTTGATCGAGGCGACCCCCGCCGTGATGGTCATCCGGTAGGAGTCAGGCCCGACCTCCTCGAGCAGCTGGCAGCCGGGAATCGTGCGCACCAGGACGGCCGGGTCGTTCAGGGCCTTCCAGACGTCGTCGCGGGATGCGTTCAGGGTGGCTGATCCGGTGACCTTCACGGCGCCATTCTGCTGGCTCACCGGCTCCGCCGTGCGGAAAGAACCCCTCGGGCGAGGCTCTGTTGGCAAAGGACAGGCAAAGTAAGGGGCACAGAACATTCAAGTCCACGCCTGAATCTGTCGAACACACGTGCACACAAGCACAACGGCGGAGCGATCGATCATCGGCGACCCGACCACGCGCCTCACGCGAAATCACACTAGTTGGGTAGGGGACCTGGGCATGCGCATCAGCTCGACGACCTACCTCACCACCGTATCCGTGGTCATCGCCGGCTATCTGTTCACGCCGAGCGGCTCGTTGCTCCAGACCGAGATGAAGGTGGCCGTCGGGTGGGCCGCGGCGGGCTGCATCGTGCTCGGCGTCTATCGCCACCGACCGGTCGGCGCGGCGATCTGGTACTGGTTCGCGGCAGGCATCTTCTCCAATGTGACCGGCATCTTCGTCGAGTCGATCGCTACTCGCGTGTACGACGTCGACGCCTATCCCACCGTCGCAGACGTGTTCTGGCTCGGCCTCTATCCGGCGCTGATCATCGGGATGACGCTCATGGTCCGGCGACGGTCGGCCAAACGCGACTGGGCAAGCATCGTCGACACCTGCGTCATCTCCACCGGGCTCGGCCTGCTCGGCTGGGTGTTCGTCATCCACCCCGCAACGTCGGAACCCGGTCTAACCCTGCTCGGCCGCGCAGTGGTCGGTGCCTATCCCGTCGGGGATCTCGTCGTGCTGGCGATGATGGTGCGGCTCATCCTGGGCGCCGGCAGCCGCAACAGATCCTTCCGGCTGATGATCGGATCGCTGCTGCTGTTCCTGGTCGGCGACGTGGGATGGGTGCTGGTCAACCAGTTCGCCATCACGCCCGGTCAGCTCCTCGGCAACACCCTGGACGCCGTGTTCCTCGTGGCCTTCTCGCTGTTCGGTGTTGCCGCGCTGCACCCGTCGATGTGCGACGCCGCCGGGCAGGCCACCGAGCGGTCCGCGCGGCTGAGTCCGGCACTGCTCGCGCTGCTCACCAGCGCATCACTGATCGCTCCTGGGGTTCTGCTCATCCAGGCAACCCGTGGTCACGTCACCGACGGGGTCGCGATCGCGGTGACCTCAACAGCGCTGTTCCTGCTCGTCGTCACCCGGATGGCCCTGCTGCTGCGCCAGGTCGAAGCGCAGGCCGGGCGACTGCGTGAGCTCGCCGGAGTGGACGAGCTCACGGGCCTCCCGAACCGCCGAGGCTGGACCGCAGAGCTCAGCTCCACCCTCGAACGCGCCCGTCGCGACGGTGGCGGGCTGACGGTGGCCATGATCGACCTGGACCACTTCAAGCAGTACAACGACGAATTCGGGCATCCGGCCGGTGACCGGTTGCTCAAGGCGGCGGCGACCGCGTGGCGTGCGCAGCTGCGCACCGTTGACCAGCTGGCTCGTTACGGCGGCGAGGAGTTCATCGTGCTGTTCCAGGGCGCAGACGTCGAGACCGCGAGCGACGCACTGGCCCGACTCCGGTCTGTCACTCCGTCCGCGCAGACCTTCTCCGGCGGCGTCGCTCGCTGGGACGGCACGGAGACCTCGGACGAGCTGGTGGCCCGGGCCGACCGGGCGCTCTACGAGGCAAAGAATGCCGGCCGCGACTGCGTCATCAGCGCCCCGGAGGAGCCGCGGTACGCCACCATGGCCAAGCAACGAGCGAGGCAACCGACCTAGGCGAACGACCTAGGGGTGCCCTCGGTAGCGCCGGCAGCCGGACGACCTCGCAGCGACGGGACATCCCCGGCTGCGTGCCGCCGCCGCAGCTCGAACAGCTCGCTCGGTGAGATCGGCATCGCCCTGATGACAATCCCCTCCGCATCCTCGATCGCTGACGCGAACACGGCGGCTGAGGGAATGACGCCGGCCTCCCCAGCACCCTTGATGCCCAACGGGTTCAACGGTGACCGGGTCTCGAGGTGGTCGATCTCGATCGTCGGAACCTCGGACGCATAAGGCATCAGGAAGTCCATGAACGACGCGTTGAGCAGCTGACCGTTCTCGTCGTAGTCCATCCGCTCGTACAACGCTCCCCCGACGCCCTGCGCGACGCCGCCGTGCACCTGCCCCTCGACGATGAGCGGGTTGATGAGCGGACCACAGTCGTGCACCACGCAATAGCGCAGCACCCTGATCTCTGCGGTGTCGGCATCGCACTCGACGAGCACTGCGTGCATCCCGTTGGCGAACGTCGCCTGCATCGGTGAGTAGTAGGACGTGCCCTCGAGGCCAGGTTCCTCGCCGTCGACCACCGGCGGGCCCGAGACGTCGCCGACCGCGAACTGGGTCGCCGCCTGGGATGCCTTGTCGAACGCGTAGCGCAACGGGTTGGAGAGTACGGCGACGGTGGCGAGCGGCATCGAGGACGCCGGCGATCCCTTCACGCGGACCAAGCCGTCGACGATCTCGAGGTCACCGGGGTCCGCCTCCAGTGCGTCGCCCGCGATCTGCAATGCCTTCGCCCGCACCTTGCGCGCCGCGAGCGCCATCGCGTTGCCGCTCATCACCGCGGCGCGCGAGGCGAAGGTGCCGACTGCGTAGCCGAACCGGCGGGTGTCACCCGTCACGACCTCGACGTCAGCCAACGGCACGCCGAGCTCGTCTGCGACGATCTGCGCGAACACCGTGAAGTGGCCCTGCCCCTGCGTCGTGAGTCCCGTCGAGACCTTGACCTTGCCGGACGGCTCGACGACGACATGCGCGCCCTCGTAAGGACCGACGCCCGTGCCCTCGACGTAGCAGGCCATGCCGACGCCGAGGTGACGACCGGCAGCTCGCCCCACCGCCACCTCCGCGAGCATGTCGTCCCAGCCGATCAGCTTCTTCAGCTTCTCCAGCGAGGCGGGGAAGTCACCGGAGTCGTAGATCAGTGGGCGGCCGTCCTGGAAGACCATCTGGTGGTCGTAAGGCATCTCCTCGGGCGTGATGAAGTTGCGCACCCGCACCTCCGCCCTGTCGAGCCCCAGGGCGTCGGCGATGGCGTCGAGGGTGCGCTCCATCGCGAAACAGGCCTGTGGACGCCCCGCGCCCCGGTAGGGCGTGACGATCACCGTGTTGGTGTAGAGCGACCAGAACTCCACGCGGTAGGCGCCGGGCTTGTAGGGACCGAGCAGCTGGGTCGAGGTGATGATCGGGACGATGATCCCGTACGGCGTGTACGCACCGTTGTCGTGCCAGAACTTCACGTCCAACGCGAGCAGACGGCCGGCGTCGTCGTACCCCGCCTTGATGGTGTGGAGCTGACCGCGCTCGTGCGCGGAGGAGACGAAGTGCTCCCGTCGATCCTCCACCCACTTCACGGGACGCTCGAGCTCACGCGCCGCCCACGGCACCATCACCTCCTCGGGCCACGGGTGCACGATCTTGACGCCGAAGCCTCCGCCGACCATGGGTGCGACGCAGTCGACCTTGTTGAGCGGCAGACCGAGCTTCGAGGCGACCGCGGCGCGCACACCGGTCGAGGTCTGCGTCGAGGAGTGGACGCTCATGTATCCCTCGGCGGCGTCCCAGCGCGCGTAGACACCCTTGCCCTCCATCGGCATCGAGGCGCTGCGCTCGATGGACAGCTCGAGCTCGACGGTGTGCGGGGCCGCCGCCATCGCCGAGTCGACATCGCCGACGCTCTGCAGCATGTGGGCAGCAACGTTGTCGGGCACGTCCTCGTGCACGGTCCTCTCGGCGCGACGGGCGTTGTCCACCCCCACGACCGGCGGCAGCACGTCGTAGGTGACGACGATGCGCTCGGCCGCGTCCTCGGCGACGTAACGGTCGCTGGCCACGACCATCACGACGGCCTCACCGACGTGGTTGACCTCGTCACGCGCGAGCGGATAGCCGGTGCGAGGAGCGTGCAGCGCTGGGTGCGGGATCAGCAGCGGCAGGGGTTCATCGACCGGGCACGAGGCGGCGGCGAGGTCGTCGTAGGCGTAGATGGCGACGAGACCATCCACGTCGAGCGCCGCTGAGACGTCGATGTCTACGACGCGGGCGTGTGCATGCGGGCTGCGTACGAAGGCTGCCGCCAAGGCGTCCTGACCGAGGTCATCGAGGAAATGTGCTTGGCCCGTCACAAGTTTCGCGTCCTCGACGCGCTGCACTCGCTCGCCGAACAGTTTCGTCGTCATGGCGCAGCCTCGCCCGCTTGACGAGCGACCTTCGGCCGCGACTCGCCCGGCGTGTCGCGGCCGAAGGTCGCTCGCTGACGGTCGCGGGTGATCTCGGCCGCACGCAGCACGGACGCGACGATGTTCTGGTAGCCCGTGCAGCGGCACAGGTTTCCGCTGATCGCCTCGCGGGCCTCCTCCTCCGTCGGCGAAGGGTTGTCCTCGATGTAGGCGGCGACAGTGGTGAGGAACCCCGGCGTGCAGAAGCCGCACTGCAGCCCGTGGCACTCACGGAACGCCTGCTGCACCGGGTGCATGTCGTCGGGACCGCCAAGCCCTTCGACGGTCGTCACCTCATGGCCCGAGACCGTCACAGCGAGCAGCAGACAGGAGCGCACCGGCGCGCCGTCCAGCAGCACCGTGCAGGCCCCGCAGACGCCGTGCTCGCACCCCACGTGGGTGCCGGTGAGCTGCAGGTCGTGGCGCAGGAAGTCCGACAGCAGGCGGCGGGCCGGCACGCGCGCATCGTGTCGCGCACCGTTGACCATCAGCCCCACGTCGTGGAGCACGTCGGCCTCGTCCGGGGCGGGTGTGGATGGTGTGCTCACGCCGCTGCCCGCCCCGCGGCCTGGGCGAGGGCCCGAGCCGTGAGCACGCCCACCAGGTGGCTGCGATAGTCGGCGGTGGCGTGGATGTCCGCCTCCGGCTCGGTCTGCGACCGCGCGAGCTCACCGGCAGCGAACCAGTCCGCACCTGCTGCCGTCGCGCCTGCGACCGCCGGCGTGAGGTCGAGCACGAGCGGCGTCGGGGCCACGGAGATGTAGGCCGCCCGGGCGGAGACGACCGCCCCGGCACCGTCGAGCGTCACCGCGGCAGCGAGCCCGCAGACGGCGTAGTCGCCGTGCCGCCGGGCGACCTCTATGAACGTCGAGCCGGTGCCGGCGGGCAGAGCGGGGAAGAACGCAGACACGGCAAGCTCGCCTCCGGTGCACGCCGACTCGAGCGGGCCGAGAAAGAAGTCGGCCGCCGGCACAGTGCGCGACGAGCCCTGGCGGGCGACCTCGACGCTGCCACCGGTGAGCGCCAGCACGGCGGTCATCTCGCCGCTCGGGTCCGCATGCGCCAGGCTGCCGACCGTGGTGCCCCGGTTGCGGATCACCGGGTGCGCGACGAGTTCGAGCGCCTGGCGCAGCAACGGCAGGGCCGTCGAACGCCGCGGCCGAACGCTCGACGTCGGCATGGCGGGCGAGGGCACCTACCCGGACCCCGCCGTCCTCGACCCGCACGTAGGACAGCTCGGTGATGCGATTGATGTCCACGAGATAGCCGGGTGCGGCGAGGCGCATGTTCAGGATCGGCAGCAGACTCTGCCCTCCCGCGAGGACCTTCGCGTCGTGACCCACCTGTGCGAGCACATCGAGGGCTTCATCGGTCGACGCTGGCGCGGCGTAACCGAAGGACGAGGGCTTCACGCGGTGATCCTTTCATCCGGGCGGGGACTTGGCGCGTCCCCGCCCGGATGTGGGTCCGACGATCAGGACGCGTGCCGCGGCGGGGGCGGAGTCTCCTCGTGGAACGCATCGCTCGGCGTGACAACGTCGACAGGGCCGTCCTCCGCGTCACCCACGTACCGGAACAGGTGGTAGGCGACGAGCGCCACGATGGTGCCCATGGTGATGCCACCGAGGCTGACCTTGTCAGTGATCTTCAGCGTGACGTCACCGGCACCGAGAATGACGCCCGCAGCCGCCGGGACGAGATTCGACGTGCGACCGAAGTCGACGCGGTTGCTCACCCAGATCTTGGCACCGAGGATCGCGATCATGCCGTAGAGCACGATCGTTACGCCGCCGAGAACACCGGCCGGGATCGATCCCACCAGCACGCCGAACTTCGGGCACAAGCCGAACAGGATCGCAGCGAACGCCGCGATGAAATAGGCCGCCGTCGAATAGATGCGCGTCGCGGCCATGACCCCGATGTTCTCGGCGTACGTCGTCGTGCCCGCGCCACCGAACGCGCCGGCGACGGTCGTGGCCGCGCCGTCACCCATGAACGCGCGGCCCAGATCCTTGTCGAGGTCTGCACCGGTCATCTCGGACACGGCCTTTACGTGGCCGGCGTTCTCGGCGATCAGCACGATGACGACCGGGAGGAACAGCAGGATGGCCTCGAACGAGAAGTGCGGCGAGGTGAACTCCGGGAAACCGATCCAGCCGGCCTCACCGAGTGTTTCGATCTTGCCCGAGGGCGTCGTCGTCTGGAACGCGATGCGGTCGAGGTCGGCGCCCTTGTCGGTGTGCAGAAGCGCGATGTGCATCAGGTCCATCAGCCAGGCGGCGACCCAACCGGCGACCACCGCGAGCAGGATCGCGATGCGCCGAAGGAAGCCGCGCAAGAACACCAGCAGGCAGATCGTGATGCCCAGCGTCACCAACGCGAGCCACTGGTCTCGTACCCAGTAGGCCTGGTAGGCGACCGGGCCGGCGAGGTTGAGACCGATGAGCATGACGACGGTGCCGGTCAGCACCGGTGGCAGCAGGGTGTGGATCATCTCCTCACCGCGGGCGTTGACGATCGCCCCGACGACGAAGAAGATCACGCCCGCGCTGAGCACGCCGAACAGCACCTCGTGCAGGTCACCGCCGCCGTTGTAGACCGCGAAGGCCGGGGCGATGAACGCCGCGCTCGTGCCGAGGTAGCTGGGGATGCGGTTGCGCACGATGATGAGGAAGATCAGCGTGCCGATGCCGGAGAAGAACACCGCGGTGTTGCCGGGGATACCCATGATCGGCGGCAGCACGAACGTCGCGCCGAACATCGCCAGCACATGCTGGACGCCGATGCCCGTCGTGCGTCCCCACGAAAGCCGTTCGTCCGGGCGGACAACCCCACCGGGTGGCGGGGTCTTGCCGCCGTGCACAACCTTCCAACTGAGCAGTGCCATGGTCGCTCCTACTCGATGCTGTGACCCACCAGGCGTCCGACCGGCCGCCTTCGTGGCTTCCCGACGTCAGGTCCGCCAGACTCGGCAGCGGGCCATGACGGGAAACAGATTGACGGAAACGAGCGCCCCGGTGTGGGAGGTTGCGCAACTCCGTGGACCACAATCCGACCGGGTCTTTTGTAGGATTCCTCCAAATCGACAGTGGGGGGCTCAGCTGGGTGACGCCCGAGGCACTAGCGTCGCGACAGGTCGAAAGGAGCAGCCCCTGATGTCGTCTCGCGCCGCCTTGTCCGACCCCTTCGCCATCTGGTCGCCGTGCGCCCTGCGCAGCGGTGCCGGACGAGTGGCAGCAAGCACGCGGACCCGCCACCTTGTCGCCGGGCCGCGACGAGCAGGCACGGTGCTGGGGGTCTTTCCCACCGCGGTCTATGTCGGGTTCCGCGCATCCGCCGGCGACGAGGTCATGGTCGTGGAGACCGCCGACGGGCTGCGGCTCCCACGCGCCGCGACGCTGGCCGCGACGAGCGCCGATGGGCCGCTCCGGGCCGTCCGCGCCGGTGACGATGCATACGTCGGCGACGGGCGTCTCGGCGCCGGCCCTCTCGCGCTGGACGTGGTGCGGTGGTGGTCGCCCCGGCCGCCGCGCCTCATGACTTCTCCGGCGTACGACGCGCGACTGCACGCGGTCTCGCGGCTGACGCCCGACCTGCCGGCCGAGCTCGAACGAAGGCTTGGCTCCCTGGTGGCATCGCTGATGGCATCACAGGACACATCCGGCTCGGGCCTGGCCGCCGCCGCGACAGCGCTGCTCGGGCTGGGCGAGGGCCTCACGCCGCAGGGCGACGACGTGCTCGCCGGCCTGCTCGTCACTCTCCATGCGGCGACGGCAACCCGACCGATGGCATGCCGTCTCGGTGACGTCGTGGCAGGCCAGGCTGCGGCCCGCACGACCACGTTGAGCGCCGCCTTGCTGCGCGACGCCGCCGACGGCTTTGCGGCGCCAGCACTGGTCGATCTCGTCGACGCACTGCACGACACGGGACGTGGGGTCCCGACAGGAAGACCGACCACCCACCGGACGCTCGCCGACGTCGTCGTACGGTTGCTCGCCGTCGGACACACGTCCGGGGCCGCGCTCGCGCACGGCGTGCTTGCCGCCGCCCGGCTGCACGCGACGATGCACGTTCGAGGGGATGTTTTCTGACATGAGTGAGAGCACGGTCGTCGAGCTGCGCCGCGGTGCCTACCACGACTCCGTCGACCCTGTTGCAGGTGAGTCGGACGCTCGCGGCGGTCGACGGAGTGCGCGCCGCGCAGGTCGCGATGGGCACCGAGCTCAACCTCGACGTGCTGCGCACGATGGGCTTTGACGTGCCGTCGAGCGCAGGCGCCAACGACATGGTTCTCGCGCTGCGGGCGACCGACGACGACGCCCTCGCGCGCGCCAGAGAGGCACTCGAGGCGGCCCTGACCCCGACCAGCGGCGGCACGAGTCGCGGGCTGGGGGCTCAGGCACCCGCTCGCACCGTCGGCGCGGCCGCGCGGCGCATGCCGGACGCGAACCTTGCCCTGGTCTCCGTGCCCGGCCAGCACGCCTTCACCGAGGCGATGGACGCGCTGGAGGCCGGGCTGTCGGTGCTGATGTTCAGCGACAACGTCTCCGTCGAGGCGGAGGTCCGGCTCAAGGATGAGGGCGCCCGCCTCGGCCTGCTGGTGATGGGGCCGGACTGCGGCACGGCGTCGGTGGCGGGCGTCGGTCTCGGCTTCGCCAACGTGGTGCGCCCCGGCCCCGTCGGGATCGTGGCCGCGAGCGGCACCGGGGCGCAACAGCTGATGTGCATGCTCGACACCGTCGAGGTAGGCATCAGCCACTGCCTCGGCGTCGGTGGGCGCGACCTGTCAGCCGCTGTCGGCGGCAGATCGACCAGGCAGGCACTGGCGATGCTCGACGACGACGCGGCAACGGAGCTCGTCGTCCTCGTGTCGAAGCCGCCCGACCCGGCGGTGGCCCGCGACATCACCGCGTTTGCGTCCTCGCTCGGGACCCCTGTCCTGGTGGCGTTGCTCGGCGAGGGGCGAGACGACCTCACGACTGTTGCTTCGCATGCTGTCGAGCAGCTCGGCGTCACGTGGCGCGACCCGTGGTCCTGGGACGGTCAACCGCCTCCTGTCGCCGGCGGCGGCGGCCTGCGCGGGCTGTTCGCGGGCGGCACCCTGTGCGACGAGGCGATGATCATCGCGGCCGGCACGCTCGGCGAGGTGCGGTCCAACATCCCGCTGCGCCCGGAGTGGCGACTCGGTGCGGATCTGCGATCGACCGGGCACCTCATGGTCGATTTCGGCGACGACGACCTCACCCGCGGTCGAGCCCACCCGATGATCGACCAACGGCTGCGCATCGACCGGATCGCCGCCGAGGCAGCCGACCCCACCTGTTCGGTCCTCCTGCTCGACGTGGTGCTCGGACACGGTGCGCACCCCGACCCCGCCTCCGAGCTGGGACCGGCTCTCGCGGCCGCCCGCGAGAGCGCCCGCGACGACGGGCGGGAGCTGGCGGTCGTCGTCTCGCTGTGCGCGACCGCCGGCGAGCCACAGGACCCGCGGCGACAGGCGGAGGTGCTGCACGAGGCGGGCGCGGCGATCTTCCTGTCCAACGCGGCCGCTGCCCGGCATGCCGTGTCCCTCGCCGGAGGTGCTCGATGAGTCTGCTGGACGGGCCACCCACCGTGCTGGCGGCCGGAGCGGCGATGTTCGCCGACGCGCTCGACGACCAGGCAGTGCCGGTCGGACGCGTCGACTGGCGCCCCCCGGAGCCGGGCAGCGAGGCGGCGCTCGCCCGCGTGATGGCCGACCCGCGGCGCGCATCCGCCAACAGGGCGGCGGTCGGGCGACTGCTGTCGGCGGGGGCGGAGCTTGTCGACGTACGACCCGCCTCGGAGGCGCTCGGGCTGTCGAAGGGCTCGTTCCTGCATGCCGGTCCCCCGATCGACTGGGAGCGCGCGTCGGGCCCGATGCGCGGCGCCCTGATCGGGGCGATGCTGCTCGAGGGTCTGTCAACGACGCCCGACGACGCGGAAACCACGCTCGCCGCCGGCGGCGTACACCTTGATTCTTGCCACCACCACGCGACGGTGGGGCCGATGGCCGGGGTGGTCAGCCCGTCGATGTGGTTGTTCGAGCTGCGTGATCCCGAGCACGGCGGCACCGCCTGGTGCTCTCTCAACGAGGGCCTCGGGAAGGTCCTGCGCTATGGCGCCTACGGGCCGGAGGTCGTCGAACGGCTGCAGTGGATGGGTGACGTCCTCGGGCCGCTGCTGCGGACGGCCGTGCGCCGCCATGGTGCGGTGGACATCAAGGCGATCGCCGCGCAGATGCTGCAGATGGGCGACGAGGGGCACAACCGGAACCGCGCGGGCACGCTGATGTTCTTGCGCGAGCTGCTGCCGGATCTCATCGACTCGGGTGCGTCGACCGCTGACGTCGCCGAGGCCGCGCGGTTCGTCGCCGGCAACGACCACTTCTTCCTCAATCTCGGCATGCCGGCCTGCAAGCTCGCGACCGACGCGGCCCGGGACGAGCCCGGGTCGACACTCGTCGTCGCCATGTCGCGCAACGGCACCGACTTCGGCATCCAGACCTCAGGCACCGGCGACCAGTGGTTCACGGCGCCGGCCAACACTCCCGACGGGCTCTACCTCGGCTCCTACGGACCCGAGGACGCCAACCCGGACATCGGCGACTCGGCCATCACCGAGACCGCGGGGATCGGCGGTTTCGCGATGGCAGCGGCACCCGCCATCGTGCGGTTCGTCGGTGGCGACGTGGCCGACGCGATCGAGGCGACCCAGGCGATGTACGACATCACGCTCGCCGAGAACACGGTCTTCCAGATCCCGGTGCTCGAGTTCCGCGGCACTCCCACGGGCATCGACGTCACCAGCGTCGTGCGCACCGGGATCCTGCCGCACATCAACACCGGCATGGCCGGCAAGGTCGCCGGCACCGGCCAGGTCGGCGCAGGCATCGTCAACCCGCCCGCCGCCATCTTCCCCGCCGCGCTCGAGGCGCTCGCGGCCGCCGCGCCGCCGTTCTTGGCTTCCTAGTCGGAGTCGCCGTCTCTGAACATGCACCGGGCTAGGCCTCGACGACGATCACCGTGACGTTGTCGATCCCGCCGTTGGCGAGCGCCTCCTCGACCAAGGCATCGGTGGCCTGCCGGACATCACCCTCGGCGAGCAGCAGCGCGATGCCCCTGTCGTCGACCATGTTCGTCAACCCGTCGGTGCACAGCAACAGGCGGTCACCGGGCGCGAGACTGTTGACGCGTACGACGTCGGGGGCGATCAAGCGATCGAGACCGAGCGCCTGTGTGATGTAGCCGCCCATGCCGTGGTCGCGGGTCAGAGGTTGCAGCGCGCCGTCGGCCAGCAGATAAGCCCGGCTGTCACCGACGTGCGCGATGACCGCTTCCCCGTCGGCGACTGCAGCAAGGACGACGGTTGTGGCCATGCCCGCTCGGTCGGGGTCGTCGCCTGCCTCAGCCAGCACCGCCCGATGCGCGACCAGCAGTGCAGACGTCAGCCACTCCCCCGTGTCCGAATCCTCCGGCGGCCCGCCCGCCACAGCATCGCGTAACGCGGCTACCGCGGTCTGGCTCGCGAGGTCACCGCACGGATGCCCGCCCAGTCCGTCGGCCACGGCGAGGACACCGGTCGACTCGTCGACGAGCAGGGAGTCCTCGTTGCGCCGCCGGACATGGCCGACCTCGGTGCGCGATGCGACCTGCATGTGACCACCGTAGCCAAGCGCCGCCGTGCGATCGGGGATGGTCGGCTGCGACGATGTCCCGGATGTCCCCTTCGACCTCCGAACCTGAACTTGCGCGCGTTGCGACGCCGGTCCCAGCCCGGCTGCTGCTGTTCGCCATCGTCCTGGTCGCCGTCAACCTACGGGCGTGCCTGGCCTCGCTACCGCCGCTCGTACACACGATCCAAGCCGACCTCGGGCTCTCCAGTGCCGCCGCCGGCCTGCTGACCACGCTTCCCGTCCTGTGCATGGGGGTGTTCGCTCCTGTGTCGCAGCGCATGGCCCACGCCATCGGCCGCGAGGCCACGGTCGGCGTCGCCCTCGTGTCACTGTTGCTCGGTCTGCTGATGCGGCTGGCTGGCAGCGTGTTGCCCCTCCTGTTCCTCAGCACCCTGCTCGCCGGCATCGGAATCGCGCTCTGCGGCACCGTGCTGCCCGGCATCGTCAAGGAGTTCTTCGCCCACCGGCCAGGAATCGTCACCGGGGTCTACCTGCTGGCGATGATGGTCGGCGCAACCGCCGCGTCCGCGTTGGCCGTACCGCTCTACCACCTGCTCGGCTCCTGGGAACGCTCACTCGCGGCATGGTCGGTCCTCGCCCTGGTCGGGCTGCTCGCCTGGTTGCCGATCGTGCGCGCGGTGAACGACAAGGACGAGCACCCGGAGACGAATGCCGCGGCCGCGACCGCGCTGCCGTGGCGCAGCCCGACCGCCTGGCTGCTGGCGAGCTATCTCGCCATGCAGTCGTTCGGGTTCTACAGCCAGCTGGCCTGGATCTCGCCGTCGTACGAGGACCGCGGGTGGAGCGCGCGGGACGCCGGGCTGCTGCTGGCCCTCTGGAGCATCGCGCAGCTTGCCTCCGGGCTCGGCGTCCCGGTGCTCGCTGACCGGATGACCGACCGCCGCCCACTCGTAGCCGCGTCGGTGAGCTGTGGCCTGCTCGGGCTGGTCGGGGTCCTCGTTGCGCCTGACTCGGCCCCCGCAGTTTGGGTCACGTTGATGGGCCTCGGGCAGGGCGGCGGCTTCGCGGTAGCCCTGGTCAAGCTGGTCGACTACGCGCCGTCGCCCGGGGCTTCCGCACGGTTGTCGGCACTGGTCTTTCTGGTCGCCTACTCGACCGCATCCCTGGGCCCGTTGGTGTTCGGCGCCATGCACGATGCGACCGGCGGGTTCACCGTGCCCTACGCGTTCCTCGTGGTCGTCCTGATCGGCCAGCTCGTGCTGGTCCCGCGGATGCGGCCAGGTCGGCTTACCGAACAGGCCGACGCCACGACCTGACGACGTGCACGAAACCTGGCATCGCCGCCCGCAGCGATGGCAGAGTTTCTGCGGCACCCGCATCCCCTAGGCGAGCCCGGTCCGCAGCCAGACAGCAATGACCCGAAGTCGATCATGCACTTCTTGTGTGCGCGCGCACACAAGAAGTGCGTGATCGATTTGTAGGGGAAGTGGCGGCTGTTGTCACAGCCACCGCCGCACCCGCTGTATCAGAGCGACCGTTGCGCCCTCTGTAACCCCGGCGACAGCAGCCGAGGTCACTGTGACCTCGCGCGCCTCGAGGGGGTAAGAATGAAGAAGGTACTGGCCATCAGCGCCGCCGTTCTCGCGCTCACCGCCGGCGGGCTCGTGTCCGCAGGCTCCGCATCAGCCGACGCGACGACGCCCTTCAGAATCAGCTTCACCGGTGACACGGCCGGCGCCAAGCCGGACGGATTCCACAGCGTCTCAGCACCCCAGGTGTACTTCTACGACACCGTTGGTGCCGACCTCTACCTCGCCGACTTCGGAGACCAGTCGAGCGGCCAGGGACTCGCCGTCCACGACGACGACACCAGCGCCCTGGAGATCCGGCTCGCCTCACCGACCAACGCGATCAGCCTGTCATTCGGCAACGACGATCCCACTGTCGTGAACGCGTCCGACCAGGCGGAGCTGAAGCTCTACCGCAACGCCACCCTGATCTCCCAGGTCGACGTGAACGTCAACGCCAACGACAAGATGGACCAGCGCATCGGCATCGCCAACAAGGGGCTCTTCAACCGCGCGACCTTCCAGTACGTCGACGCTTCCGGAGACCCGAAGAACCTGATCGAGATCGTCGACGACATCGTCTTCAACCCGCTCTGCACGATCGTCGGCACCTCCGGCAACGACCACCTCGTCGGCACGTCCGGCAACGACGTGATCTGCGGTGACTCCGGTCGCGACTCCATCTACGGCGGCGACGGCGACGACCTGGTCTACGCCGCCGGCGGCGCGGACCTGGTGCACGCCGGCAAGGGCAAGGATGTTGTCTACGGCGGCAAGGGCAAGGACGAGGTCTACGGGGACAAGGGCAAGGACGTGGTCAACGGCGACAAGGGCCGGGACGACCTCAACGGCAACGCCGGCAGGGACCAGCTCAACGGCGGCACCGGCCATGACAGCTGCGATGGCGGCAAGGGCCACGACACCCAGACGTCCTGCGCGGTTCTGGTCAGCATCCCCTAGCGGCTCGCAGGTCATCCCGAGTGTCGATGTCATTGGGATCGGCGACATCTGAGCACTCGACAGCTGTAACGACGTCGGGGCGCGCGGCCAAGAAGGCGCGCGCCCCGACGTCGCCGACTGCTAGGGCGCTCACGTCGGCGAAATGCTCGCGGGCGATGAGCACGGGGTTGCGCGGCGCCCCGTCATAGGTCGCAACGGCGACGCTGGCGCCGGTCGCGAACGCGTCGACCAACCGCCGCACCGCCACCGCACCGATCCCCGGTGTGTCGACCACCATGACGACGACTGCTTCCTCGCCGACCTCGGCGAGGCCTCGACGAACCGATGAACCCATCCCTGTGGGCCAGTCGGGATTGTCGACGACACGGACCGGGCCGGACGCGAGAGCGACCGCGTCCTGCAACGGCGCGGCACCGGCGACGACGTACACAGGACTGCAGCCCGCCTCGTGCAGCACCCGCACGGTGCGGTCCACCAGTCGCTCGCCGTCGATCTCGAGCAACGCTTTAGGCCCGCCCAGCCGGCGCCCCTCGCCCGCCGCGAGCACCAAGCCGGCAACCGTCACCGGTGGATGGGACCGTCGGTGCCGGCGAGTCGCTGGCCACTGCCGCCCCAGCGGAGCGCCACGATCTCGGCGGCGATCGACACCGCGGTCTCCTCAGGGGTGCGCGCACCGATGTCGAGGCCGATGGGCGACGCGATGCGGGCAAGCGACTCCTCGCTCACGCCCTCGTCGCGCAACCGGGCGAGCCGGTCGTCGTGGGTGCGGCGGCTGCCCATCGCTCCGATGTAGGCGGCGTCCGTCTTCAGCGCAGCCTCCAGCAGCGGGACGTCGAACTTCGGGTCGTGCGTCAGCACGCAGATGACGGTGCGCGCATCGACCTCGGCGCTCTCCAGGAACCGGTGCGGCCACTCGACGACGACCTTGTCGGCCTCCGGGAAGCGCTTGCGCGTCGCGAACACCCCGCGAGCGTCGCAGACGGTCACGCGATAACCGAGGAACTTGCCGACCCGGGCGACCGCTGCGGCAAAATCGATCGCTCCGAAGACAAGCATCTGGGGGGCGGGCGCGAACGACTGCACGAAGACGCTCAGCTCGTCCTGGCGTCGCTCACCGTCGGGCCCGATGCGCAACACACCAGTGGCGCCGTGGTCGAGCATGCCTCGTACGTCGTCTGTCACGGCAGCGTCGAGCCGCGGCGTGCCCAGGCCACCGGCCGCCCGGTCGCTCCAGACCGCGAGGTGTGCGCCGATGTTGCCCGGCCCGTCGATCACTGTCGCGACGGCAACGGGTTCGTGCTCACGCACGGAGCCGATGACGGCCGCCAGCTCCGGAAACGTGGTCGCGTCGACGGGTTCGACGAAGATGTCGATGATGCCCCCGCAGGTCAGCCCCACCGCGAACGCGTCGTCGTCGCTGACGCCGTAACGCTGGAACACCGGCTCGCCGCTGTCGAGGACCTCCTGGCTGAGCTCGTACACCGCGCCCTCGACGCAGCCACCCGAGACGCTGCCGACCGGTTCGCCGTCACCGGCGACGGCCATCGCCGCCCCCGGCTGACGCGGCGCGCTGCGCCACGTGCCGACCACGGTGGCCAACGCGAAACGCTCGCCGGCGTCCGCCCAACGCTCGATGTCGTCGAGCACGTCATGCATGACTGCCTCCCGAGATCACGACGGCGAGCCGTTCCAGCGCGGCAAGCGAGTGCCCGTCGACGAAGTCGTCAACGTGCGGCAGCGCCGCCACCATTCCGGCGGTCATCGGTGCATAGCCGGGCTGCCCGCGGTGGGGGTTGACCCAGACCACGCGGTGCGCCAGCCGGTGCAGCCGCTCCATCTGGCGACCGAGCAGGTCGGCCTCGCCCCGCTCCCAGCCGTCCGACGCGACGACGACGACGGCACCCCGGGCGACGCCGCGCTGCCCCCACCGGTCGAGAAAGGCCTTCAGCAGCTCGCCGAGCCTGGTGCCGCCGCTCCAGTCGGGCACAGCTCCGGCGACGGCCAGCAGCGCCACCGTCGGGTCGCGGTCCTTGATCTCGCGCGTGACGCGGGTCAACCGGGTGCCGATCGTGAAGACCTCGGTCCCGGGTCGCCGCCGTGCCGCGGCGTGGGCGAACCTGAGGTAGGGGTCGGCGTAGGGCTGCATCGAACCGCTGACATCGACCACCAGCACGAGCCGGCGCGGCCGCACGCGGCGCTGCCGGTGCTCGAGCCGCACCGGTTCTCCGCCGCGACGCAGCATCGCGCGCACGGTCCGCCGCGGGTCGAGCGCGCCGCGGCGCGACCGTGTGTGCCGTCGGCTCAGCCGCGGCTCACCCACGGGATCGATCAAGGCGATCAAGCGGCGTACGACGTCGCGCTCGCTCGCGCTGAGGGCGGCCAGGTCGCGGTGCCGCAGGATCTCGGTCTCGCTCGCCGTCGCGGCGGGCGAAGGCTCCTCGTCGGACTCACGCGGGCGCGACCGTTCGGAGCCGGGCAGCGCGACCGGTCGGACGATCTCGATCGGCGGCATCCGCCGGACCGGCGGCGCGATCTCGCCGGTGAAGTAGGAGTGGAACGCGCGGTCGTAGCGGGCGATGTCGTCGGGCCCGGCGCACGTGGTCAGCCGACCGGCCCAGTAGACGTCCAGGCTCTTGGACACATCGAGGTGCGAGGTCGCGGTCACCATGGCGTGGACGCGTTCCGCCGAGGCGTCGACGCCGGCCGCTCGCAGGGTGCGCGCGAACCCGACGATCGTCACCGTGACGTCGGAGTCCTCGACAGCTCTCATCGGGCTCTCATCGGGCTTTCATCCGGCGGCTGCCCACTCGGCGATGCGGCTGGCCACGCGCTCCTGGTCCTCGCGGTACTTCAGGAAGGCGCCGAGGCTGGCGCAGGCCCTGTCGAGGTTGTCGGGGCCGAGGTCGTCGGCTCCGAGCGCGAGCAGCGCCTCGGTCCAGTCCAGCGACTCCGCCACGCCGGGCGGCTTGAGCAGGTCCTCGCTGCGCGCCGCGCGGGCGACGCGGGCGACGGCCTGCGCGATGACGTCGGTGGCCTGTGGGAGCCGGCGCCGGATGATGGCAACCTCGCGGGCCAGGTCCGGGTGCTCGAGCCAGTGATAGAGGCAGCGCCGCTTGAGCGCGTCGTGCACCTCACGGGTGCGGTTGCTGGTGACCACGACCACGGGTGGGGTCTCGGCCCGGATGGTGCCGAGCTCCGGCACGGAGATCGTCCAGTCACTGAGCACTTCGAGCAGGAACGCCTCGAACTCGTCGTCGGCACGGTCCACTTCGTCGACGAGCAGCACGCTCGGTGTCGTCTCCAGCGCCTGCAGCAGCGGCCTCGCCACCAGGAAGCGCCGGTCATAGAGCTCCGACTCGAGCTTGTCCGCGTCCTGGATGCCCGCCGCCTCCGCCGCGCGCAGGTGCAGCAGCTGGCGCGGGAAGTCCCAGTCGTAGAGCGCCTGCGCCGCGTCCAGACCCTCGTAGCACTGCAGCCGGATCAGCGGGGCGCCGAGCGCTCCGGCGAGGGCATGCGCGAGGGCTGTCTTCCCGACTCCGGCGTCGCCCTCGCAGAACAGCGGCCGGTTCATCACGATCGCGAGGTAGGCGGCCGTGGCGATGCCCTCGTCCGGCAGGTAGCCCTGCTCGTCGAGCAGGTCGGCGAGGGCGGCGGGTGATTCGACGGTCGGCGTCACACCGCACACGGTACGGCGGCGCGCGACGTACGGCACATGGCTCGCTCAGGTGGAAGGATCCCGGCATGAGCCGAGACGACACCCCTGAGGTCACACCGGCCACTCACCGCGCCCTGGCGGTCGACCTGTTCAACCGCGCGTGGGACCTGCTCGAAGGCCCCCGATCCCCGGCCGACGACCGGCTGTTGCTGGCCAGCGCCTTGGCCTCCCGGCTGCACTGGACCGGCATCGGCAACGACGAGAACTACGCGGCGGGCGACTGGCTGGTCGCCCACGTCGCGAGCCACCTCGGCTATTGCGACGTGGCACTCGATTTCGCCGCGTCGGCCTACGAGACAGCGCACTCGGCCGAGCCGCCCGTACCCTCCTGGCTTCTCGCCTCGACCCAGGAAGGACTGGCCCGGGCGCACGCCTGCGCCGGCCACGACGAGGAACGCGACCGGTTTGCCGCCGACGCGCGCCGCACGCTGGACACCGTCGACGACACCGAGGACCACGACCTGATCGCCGGTCAGCTCGCCTCGATCCCCGGCCTGCCTGACGCGTAGCACCCGCCGACCGGGGCCGGGCAGGGTCACTGGCCGAGGGATGGACTCGGTGGTTAACCTCGATGGTTAACCTCGACGAGCCAACCCCCTGCCCGACGACGATGAGCGAGTGCCGATGACCACCCCGGACGGGAACCCTCCGGACCCGACCACGCCGGACCCGACCACGCCAGGCCCGAGCACGCCCGGCCCCCGCACGGCGAAGCCGCGGACGACGACCACACGCAGAGCGAAGCCGCGGACCTCCGCGCCTCGCCGGCCGGCAGCGAACATCGCGGGCTCGGGCACGGCGCACCCGAAAGCACCGGCACCGGACGCGGCGGCTCCTGCGGCGTCCGCTCCGTCGGAGCCGGCTGCCGGCGACCAGATTGCGTCCGCTGGGGGCGGCAAGGACCCCGCTGCCGCGGCCCCGGTTGCCGCGCCGCCCGGGACGGCGTCACGTCGGAGGCAGCCTCCCGGGAGGGCGCTTGGAGCGCGGTGGCCCGGCTGCTCGCACTCCAGCTGTTGACCGTCATCGCCGTGACCGCCGTGATCACGGGCGCCTATGCCCTCACCGGCCGTGACCACAACCAGGCGGAGGCAGGCAGCTCCGGCGCCCCGACGACCAGCGTGCCGACCACGTCCAGCCCGCCCAGCCAGACACCGTCCACCGCGCCGTCGAGGACCCCGTCTGGCAGCCCATCCGCCACGAGCAGCCCTTCCACGAGCCCGACCACCAAGAGCGCGCCGCCTGCGGTCACGCACAGCCTGAAGGTCGACGTGCTCAACCAGTCGGCGCCGAAGGGATCGGCAGCCAAGTACGCCACCCGCGTCCGGGCGCTGCACTGGCCGGTCGGGAGAGTCGACAACTTCCGCGGGACGGTGAGCAAGACGACGGTCTACTACCCACGCGGCAAGGCCGCCGCCGCCCGTGAGCTGGCTCGGGGGTTGCCGGGGTCACCGCGCGTGCTGCCACGGTTCAGCACGCTGTCCGACAAACGGCTGACGGTCATCGTCACCCGCTGACCCCAGTTTGCTCCTGCCAGCCGAAGGCTAGTGGACGCCGAACTGGTCGAGCTTCGTGCCCTTGCGGTCGTACGCGATGACACCCACATGCTTGGCATTGGGATCGGCGACTGTGCTCGGCACCCACAGGTAGTAGAACGTCCAGTTCTGGAGCCTGTCGAAACGCACCGTGTCGGCAGGCAGGTGTTGACCGTCGATGACCATCTCGACCCGGGCGCGAGCGTAGGGAATCACGGCGCTGTACATGGCGCCAGCAGGCGAGCTGACGGTCTGGATGTTCAGCCCCCCGATGTTTCCGTCGGTGGTGCTGCGGCAGCCGAACGGCTGGTTCCTGGAGCCGCCGGCCTCGTCGGGCGGAGCACTTCGGCACACCTCACCGTTTGCATCGACCCAGACAAACCAATCCTGACCCATGGGTACGTGCGTCGCACCCGTCGCCTTGGTCTCTGTGGCTGTGTGCGTCGGGGGTGTCGCGGGTGACGACGTCGGCGGTGTCGACGTGGCGGGAGACGACACCGTGGGTGACGACACCGTGGGTGACGACACCGTCGATGACGACGTGTGGGGCGCCGGGGAGGTGGCCACCGTTGCCTGCTCGTCGCCCGGGCTCACCAGCACGGTGCGCGGTTCAGATCCGGCCAGCGGGCCGATGGTGACCGCGAGCGCGACGGCGCACGCAGCGCCCATCACACCGATCGCACCGCGGCGGCGGCGCCGTACCTGATGCTGATGGGCGCGTTCTCGGACCGCAGCGAGATCGACGACGAAACCGTCGTCCGGATAGTCCAGCATCCGCCGCAGCTCGTCGGTGCTCATGTCGAACCGTCCCCAATCATCGCGACGCTGTTCATCGAGTGCCCTGCGCGAGCGCGTCGCGCATCGCCGGCTGTGCGCGCAGCTTGGCCAGGGCTCGCGCTGTCGTGCTCTTGACGGTCCCGATCGCGACGCCGAGCACTTTCGCTGTCTCGGCCTCGGTGAGGTCCTCGTAGTAGCGCAGCGCGATCACGCCTCGTTCCCGCGAGGTGAGCAGCCGCAGAGCCGCGAACAGCTCCTCGCGGTCGGCTATCCCCTGCGCATGGTCGGGGACGACGCGCCCGGCGCCTGGTTCGGCGACGGGGACGGGTATCCGACGACGCCAGCGATCAGTGCGCGCATTGATCAAGGCTCGTCGCAGGTAGGCATAGGGATCATCGCGCTCGACGCGGTCCCAGCGGAGGTACGCACGCGCCAGGACGTCCTGGGTGAGGTCTTCGGCAGCTCCGCGGTCACCGACCAGCAGCTCGGCAAGATGGATCAGGCGCCGACCGTGCCCGGCCACGAAGGCCTCGAAGTCCGCGTTCCGGTCCACAACCCTCCAGACGCACGACGTTGTCCAATGGTTCTGTCCCGACAACTGTTGCTCGATGCAACCTCTTTTGCCGGGACGCTCGCCGTCGACCTGCCCCGTACGATCCGGTGATCGATCATGGCATGGTGGGGGTATGCAGGCTTTCGCGACGAACACTGAGGTGTGTGCATGATCGAGGCTCGAGGGCTCAGCAAACGGTACGGCGACACACTCGCCGTTGATGACCTGTCCTTCACCGTCCAGCCCGGTGTCGTGACGGGGTTCCTGGGTCCCAACGGCGCCGGGAAGTCCACCACCATGCGGATGCTGCTCGGCCTCGACCGGCCGACGAAGGGCACTGCCCTGATCAGCGGCAAGCTCTACAGCAGCCTCAAGGGCCCGTTGCACCATGTCGGCGCATTGCTCGACGCCAAGGACGTGCACCCAGGTCGTAAGGCACGTACGCATCTGCTGGCACTCGCGCAGAGCAACGGCATCCCGCGCCGGCGGGTCGACGAGGTGCTCGAGATGACCGGCATGTCGACCGTCGCGTCCAAGCGCATCAAGGGCTACTCGCTCGGTATGTCGCAGCGCCTCGGCATCGCGGCCACGATGCTCGGCGACCCCGAGGTCCTGATGTTCGACGAACCGGTCAACGGCCTCGACCCGGAGGGCATCCTCTGGATCCGCAACTTCATGCGCGGGCTCGCCGCAGAGGGCCGCACGATCTTCGTGTCGAGCCACCTGATGAGCGAGATGTCGCAGACCGCCGACCATCTGATCGTGATCGGTCGCGGCAAGCTGCTGGCCGACGTGTCGACCAAGGAGTTCATCTCGCACAGCTCGAAGGGAACGGTGCGCGTACGGTCGCCGCAGTCCGACGAGCTCGAACGTCTGCTGAAGGCTCAGGGCGTCGAGACGGAACACATCGACGGCTCGTTGCGCCTGCACGGCATCACGACCGACCGCGTCGGCGACCTGGCCGCCGCCAACCAACTGACTCTGCACGAGCTCACAGAGGAGAAGGCCTCGCTCGAGGCCGCTTTCATGGAGATGACCCGCGACAGCGTCGACTTCCATGCCGAGGTCTCGACACCCGAGGAGGCGGCCCGATGACCACGCAGACCAGCCAGCCCCCGGCCGCCCCGGCTCCGCGCGAACGCACCCTCGTGCCACCCGCAACCGATCGCTTCGACCACGTGCTGCGCGCGGAGTGGACGAAGTTCTGGTCGGTGCGCTCGACGATGTACACCTTCATCTCGCTGGTCGTCGTGACCATCGGGATCTCTGCGCTGCTCTGCCTCGCCGTCGCCGCCAACTGGGACGACATCAAGCCGGCTGACCGGGCCCAGATCGACCCGGTCTCCCAGAGCCTGTCCGGCGTCTTCCTCGGTCAGATGGCCATCATCGTGCTCGGCGCGCTGGTGATCAGCGCGGAGTACTCCACCGGCGGCATCCGCACGACCCTCACCGCCGTCCCGCAGCGGCTGCGACTGCTGTTCGCCAAGGCTCTCGTCCTCGCGGTCATGGCGTTCGTCGCTGGTGTCATCACGATGTTCCCGTCCTTCTGGCTCGGCCAGAAGGTGCTCGCGACGGCCGATGCGGGCATCGAGGTGTCCCTCAGCGACCCGAACGTGCTGCGGGCCGTGCTGGGTGGCGCGTTGTACGTCGCTGCCTGCGGGATGCTGGGATTCGCGCTCGGCGCCCTCTTGCGGCACACCGCGGGGGCCATCACCGTGGCGATCGGCATCGTGTTCGTCCTGCCGATCGTGTCGAACTTCCTGCCCGGCACGTGGGGGGAGAACGTCGGGAAGGTCCTCAACGCCGGCGGTGCCATCACCAACACGCGCCACGTCGACGGGCAGCTCGAACCGTGGACCGGCTACGCCGTGTTCTCGCTGTGGTGGATCATCCTGCTGGCGCTGGCCGCCGTCCTGATGCGCCGCCGCGACGCCTGACCGTCCCGCTCGCAGGTGCGGAATCGACCACGTTCAGCAGGTGTACGGACGGTTCGCAATGCCTGCACGCCTTGCGAACCGTCCGCAAGCATGCTGAACGTGGTCGATTCGCGCGGCCAGCCGGAGTCAGCCGCCGCGGGCTGGTGGACGGTCAGGACTTGCCGCGCTTCTCCCGCATCTTGACGCTGATCTCGATGGGCGAGCCGAGGAAGCCGAACTCCTCGCGCAGCCGGCGCTCGACGAACCGGCGGTAGCCGGCCTCGATGAAGCCGGTCGTGAACAGCACGAACCGCGGCGGCCGGGTGTCGGCCTGGGTGCCGAACAGGATGCGCGGCTGCTTGCCGCCGCGGATGGGGTGCGGATGCGCATTCACGAGCTCACCCAGGAAGGCGTTCAGCCGGCCGGTGGGCACGCGCGAGTCCCACGACTCGAGTGCCGTCGTCAGCGCCGGCACCAGGCGGTCCATGTGCCGGCCGGTCAGCGCCGAGATGTTGACCCGCGGCGCCCACTGCACCTTCACCAGGTCACGCTCGATCTCGCGCTCGAGATAGAAGCGGCGCTCCTCGTCGATCGCGTCCCACTTGTTGTACGCGATGACCAGCGCACGGCCGGACTCGACGACCATCGACAGGATGCGGGTGTCCTGCTCGGACAGCGTCTCGGTCGCGTCGATCAGCACGACCGCCACCTCGGCGCGGTCCAGCGCTGACTGCGTGCGCAACGTCGCGTAGTAGTCGGTGCCGCTCGCCTGGTGGGCGCGACGCCGGATGCCCGCCGTGTCGACGAACTTCCAGGTCTCGCCACCGAGCTCGATCAGCTCGTCGACAGGGTCGCGCGTCGTGCCGGCGACGGAGTCGACGAGAACCCGCTCGGTGCCAGCCAGCTGGTTGAGCAGGCTCGACTTTCCGACGTTGGGTCGACCCAGCAGCGCCACGCGCCGAGGCCCGCCTTCCAGGTCGTACAAATCCGCGGGTGTGTCGGGCAGCGCGGCCAGCACCGCGTCGAGCAGGTCACCACTGCCTCGTCCGTGCAACGCGGAGACGGCGTAGGGCTCGCCGAGCCCGAGCGACCACAGCAGGGCGGCGTCGGCCTCGGTCTTGGCGTCGTCGACCTTGTTGGCGACGAGCACGACCGGCTTGCCAGCTCTGCGCAGCACGCGCACGACCGCCTCGTCGGTGTCGGTCGGGCCGACGGTTGCGTCCACCACGAACAGCACCGCGTCGGCGGTCGCGATGGCGATCTCGGCCTGCGCCGCCACCTGCGCGGCGAGCCCGCGGGCGTCCTGCTCCCAGCCACCGGTGTCGACGACGGTGAAGCGGCGGCCGTTCCAGATCGCGTCGTAGGGCACCCGGTCGCGGGTCACGCCGGGAACGTCCTGGACGACGGCCTCCCGCCGACCGAGGATCCGGTTGACCAACGTGGACTTCCCGACGTTCGGCCGTCCGACGACGGCGAGGACGGGCACGGGGCCGGGCTCAGCCACCTCGGCAACCTCGGCGCTCTCGCTGAACTCCGTGAAATCGGTCATGAGCGCGCCCCGGCCCGTCGCGCCGATGTGGGCACGAGGGCGAGGACGGCCTCGATTGTCTGCTCGAGTGTCAGGTTCGACGAGTCGACCACCGTCACGCCCTCGGCGGCCTCGGTGAACGTTGCCACGGTGGAGTCGACGGCGTCGCGTCCAACGACGAGGTCGCGGGTCGCCTCGACTGCGTCGGCGTCGTCGGTGCCGTGAACCTCCAGAGCGCGGCGGGCGAGGCGGGCAGACTGCGAGGCGGTCAGCAGCACGCGTACGTCGGCATCGGGCGCGACGACCGTCGTGATGTCACGCCCTTCGATCACTGCCCCGCCCTCCTCGGCAAGGGCGCGCTGCCGCCGGACCAGCTCCTCGCGAACGCCGAGGTTCGTCGCGACCGCACTGACCGCTGCCGAGATGTCCGGGGTCCTGATCGCCTCGCCGACGTCCTGGCCGTCGACCAGTACGTGGGGGTCCTCGGGGTCGGTGCCGAGCTGCAGGGGCAGCTCACGGGCGAGGGCGGCGACGCGCTCGACGTCGGCGAGGTCGACCCCGCGCGAGAGTGCCCACCAGGTGAGCGCGCGGTACATCGCGCCGGTGTCGACGAAGCGCAGGCCGAGCCGCGCGGCCACGCCCCGGGCGACGCTCGACTTTCCCGAGCCCGACGGGCCGTCGATCGCGACGACGAGCGGGCGGGAGCTGTTCGCGGGCACGCGGAACCTCAAGAGAAGGAGCGGGGGTGGACCTACCTAGGCTACCCGCCCACCAGCGGGCCAGCTGCCACACGCCAGCGAACGCCTGGCGAGCACCAGGCGAGCGCCAGCGAGCGACCTTTCGCCGCGACACGCCGAGCGTGTCGCGCACGAAGGTCGCTCGTCGGCTAGGAGTGGAGCTGCCACCCACGCTCAGCAAGGGCCGCTGACAGCGTGTGCTCGGCCCCGGGCGCGACGGACAGCTCCACCAGGCCCACCGGCTGACCGGGCGAGTGCTCGATGGACACGTCCTCGATGTTGACGCCCGCCTCCCCCGCGGCGGCGAACAGCCGGGCCAGCTCACCCGGCTGGTCGGGCAGCACCACGGGCACCAGGGCATAGGCCGTCGGCCGGCCACCGTGCTTGCCCGGCAGTCGCGCGCGCCCGCTGTTGCCGCGCAACAGCACCTCACGCAGGGCGGTCCGGCCCCAGTCGGGGTCGTGAGCCACCTCGGCCAGGGCCGCGATCACATGGTCGATGTCGGCCCGCAGCTCAGTGAGGATCCGCCCGACGGGCACCGCGTTGGCGGTGAGGACGTCGACCCACAGGTCGGCGTCGGAGGCGGCCACCCGGGTCACGTCGCGCAGTCCCTGCCCGGTGAGCGCCAGCGCGCCGTCCTCCCCCTCAGCGAGCCGCGCGGCCACGAGGGTGGCGGCGACCTGCGGCACGTGCGACACGAGCGCGACCGCGGCGTCGTGGGTCGCAGCATCCAGGTGTACGACGACGCCGCCGCAACGCCGGACGAGTTCCTCCGCACGGGCAAGGGAATTCGGGTCCACGCGGTCGGGCACGACCACCCAGGGGCGGCCCTCGAACAGGTCGGCGCGCGCAGCCCCGGGACCGGATCGCTCGCGGCCGGCCATCGGATGGGTGCCGACGAAATGCACAGCGTCGCCGACGGTCGCGCGTACGTCTCGAAGGATGTCGGCCTTGACGCCCGCGGTGTCGACGACGGTTGCTGCGACGTTCCCCGCGAGCAGACCAGAGACCACGGCTGCTGTCGCCGACGGTGCGACGGCGACGACGGCGAGGTCGACCTGCTCGGCGGGCAGCGAGGGGTCGCCGGCGCCGAGGTCGGCCGCGCGGCGTACAGCTTTCGGGTCGCGGTCGGTCAGGAGCACGACGACACCCTGGCTGCGCAGCGCGAGCGCGACCGAGGTGCCGATCAGGCCGGTGCCGACGATCAGGGCCGAGCGGATCTCGCTCACTGGGCGAGGTCGCGGCGCAGCGCAGCGGCGCCACGAAGGTAGACGTGTCGGATCTCGCTGCGGGGCACGTCGCTCTCGATGTGCACCATCACGCGGATGACTCGCGGCATCGCGCCGTCGACGTCGATCTCCTGCGCGCAGAGCAGCGGCACGTCGCCGATGCCGAGCTGGCGGGCCGCGAGCGCCGGGAACTCGCTGTGCAGGTCGGGGGTCGCCGTGAGGATCATCGACACGAGCCGGTCGGTGTCGACTTCGTTCTGGGCGAAGATCTCCCTGATCAGCTCCTCTACCGAGACCAGCAGGTGGTCGCGGTCGTCGCTGTCCAGCTGGGTCGCCCCGCGGATCGCTCTCATCGCCATGACGTGTCACCTCCTCGGCTCCGGCGATCACCCTAACGATCCGGGGCGGCCGCGTGGTCGACCCGTCCGGCCCGTGGTCCCGCCGCAAGGTCATACCGCAAGTGGTGGGTTCGGCAGCTCGGGAACGCCGCACACCTGCGGAAGTCACCATTCCGCGGGACGTCACCCGGACGGCTGGATGTCCGAGCGCTCAACTACCGTCGCCGGGTGCACCGGTCCCCCACTGATCGGCTCCCGGCACCGATGCTCGTGATCATCTCGATCGCCTCGGTCCAGACGGGCGCCGCCATCGCGCGCAGCGTCTTCGACGAGGCCGGCGCGATGGGCATCACCCTGATGCGACTCGGCATCTCCTGCGTCGTGCTCGTCGTCCTGCTGCGGCCGCGTCCCTGGCGCTGGTCGCGCGATGCGCAGATGGCGACGCTGCTGTTCGGGTTCGCGATGGCGGGCATGAACATCGTGTTCTACCTCGCACTGCGCACCGTGCCGCTCGGTGTCTGCGTGACGGTGGAGTTCCTCGGACCGCTCACCGTGGCGCTCGTGCAGACCCGGCGATGGCGCGACCTCTTCTGGGTGTGCCTCGCCGGCAGCGGAGTCGCCCTGCTCGGGCTGCGCGGCGGAGGCGACGTGCCGATCGGCGGACTCGTGCTGGCTCTGATCGCGGGCACGTTCTGGGGTCTCTACATCCTGGCCAGCGCGCGCGTCGGGCGCGCTGTGCCGGGCACCGAGGGACTCGCGATCGCCCTGGTCATCGCCGCGCTCATCGCCCTGCCGTTCGGCGCCGCGGGAGTCGCCGGGGTGCTCGACCAGCCCCGGATCCTGCTGATCGGCTGCGGGGTCGCCCTGCTCTCGTCGATCGTGCCCTACGGCTGCGAGCTGGCCGCCCTGCGGCGGATGCCGACCCGGGTGTTCGGGGTGCTGATGAGCCTCGAGCCGGGGGCTGCTGCCATCGCCGGGTTTGTCGTGCTCGGCCAGGCCCTCGACGGCCGGGAGGTGCTTGCGCTGGTGCTGGTCAGCGTGGCCAGCGTCGGCATCACGCTCGGCCGCCGCGGCGACCAGCCCGCACCGCAGCCGCTGGAGTGACCCTCAGGGCTTGGTGGCGGTCACCCAGAGGAACTCGACGACCTGACCCTCGCCTTCGTCCTCACCGACCCGCTCGGCACTGACCAGCGTCAACCCGGCGTCCCGCACGGCAGCGGTCATCGCCCGCTCGCCGATGCCGCCGAAGTACATCGGCACACCGAGCCAGCGTTCCTCGACGTCCTCGCCCGCGAGCAGCGGAGCGCTCGTCAGCAGGAACCCGCCCGGCCGCAACCAGCGGGCGATCTCGACGAGCAGCGGCGCGTGCGCTGCCGGCGGCACGTGACCGAGCGCGAAGAACGAAACGACGGCGTCGACCGATCCGGAAGCGAGGCTGAATGCCGTGATGTCAGCCGCAACCAGCGATGCGCGTGGCGCCAGGTCGCGGGCCAGTCGCAGCTGGGCCAGCGAGAGGTCGACCCCGAGCACCGTGTGCTGCTCGGACAGCAGCCGGGTCGCCGGGTCACCGGGGCCGCAGCCGAGGTCGACGACGCGACTGCCCGGTCGCAGCCGGGCCAGTGCCTCGCTGACGAAGCGCAGCCGCACCGGGCTGCTGTGAGACCACTCGTGATAGCGGGCGCCGATGTCGTCGTACCCCTGCCGGACGACCCGCCGGGGCTCATCGACCACGGCGCGCCTCCGGCAGCGCGGTCAAAGGTCGACGGCCTGGTAGAGCAGGCCGACCTCTTGCTGGCTGAGCTTGCGCTGCTTGCCCGGCTTGAGGTTGCCGAGCGAGATCGGCCCGAAGTCGGTGCGTACGAGGCGCGTCACGGGATGGCCGACCTCGGTCAACATGCGGCGTACGACGTGCTTGCGCCCCTCGTGCAGCGACACCTCGACCATGACGCGCGAGCCCACGGTGCCGACCAGCCGGAACGAGTCGGCCTGGACCATCCCGTCCTCGAGCGTGACGCCAGCCTTGAGCCGCTTGCCGACGTCGCGCGCAACCGGGCCCGTGATCTCGGCGAGGTAGGTCTTCACGACACCGAACGACGGGTGGGCCAGCCGATGGGCGAGCTCACCGTCGTTGGTCAGCAGCAGCAGGCCCTCGGTGTCGGCGTCGAGCCGCCCGACGTGGAAGAGGCGGGCGTTGCGGTCGGCCACGAAGTCGGCCAGCGAGGGCCGGCCCTCGGGGTCGCTCATCGTGCTGACGATGCCGGTCGGCTTGTTGAGCATCAGATAGACGAGGTCGGGCGCCGACTGGATCCGCATCCCGTCGACCTTGATGACCGCGTGCGACGGGTCGACGCGCAGACCCTGCTCGGTGACCACGGCGCCGTCGACCTCGACACGGCCCTCGTCGATCAGCAGCTCGCACGCGCGGCGGCTGCCCATCCCGGCCGAGGCAAGAACCCGTTGCAGGCGTACGCCGTCGGGGTCGTGCACCGCTTCCTTGGTCGGCCCGGGCTTCTTGGCCCGCAGGATCTGGGTGCTCTGGCCCTCGACGGGCAACGCGGTCATCGTGCCGCGCGCGGCCCGCTCGCCGGCGGATCGTTTGCCGGCAGCCTTCTTGCCGGGGACTCTCTTTCCCGGCGCGTTCTTGCCGCCCGCCGACTTCGCCCTCGGCTTCGCCGACCTGCTGCCTGCAGCACGCTTGCGTGGCTCGGCCATCACTGCTCCGCGGGGGAGTCGGCCGGGCTGGTGTGCGCGGGGACCGAGTCGCCGCTGTCGGCGTCGTCGAGGGTGTCCAGCTCGGGCAGGAACGGTGCCAGCTCGGGCAGCTCGTCGACGCCCCGCAGGCCGAGCCGCTCGAGGAAGTAGGACGTCGTGCGGTAGAGGATCGAGCCGCTCTCACCGTCGTGGCTGGCCTCCTCGACCAGGCCGCGGGCCACCAGGGTGCGCATCACGCCGTCGACGTTGACGCCACGTACAGCAGAAACGCGGGCGCGCGACACCGGCTGGCGGTAGGCCACGACGGCGAGCGTCTCGAGCGCGGCGTGCGTGAGGCGGGCCTGCTGGCCGTCGAGCACGAAGCGCTCGACGTAGGGCGCGCAGGCAGCGCGCGTGTAGAAGCGCCAGCCACCGGCGACCTGGCGGAGCTCGAAGCCCCGGCCCGCGTCGTCGTACTCCGCAGCAAGCGCGCGCAGGGCCGCCACCACCTCGTCGGTGGGTCGTTCGGTGACCTGGGCCAGCAGCACCTCGCTCACCGGCTCGTCGACGACCATCAGGATCGCCTCGAGCGCGGCCGGCAACGGGGGCGCGTCGTCAAAGTCGGCGCGGTCGTCGTCGCCTTCGGTGGCGTCGCCGACGTCGACCGGTTCGAGGTCGATCACCTCTTCGGGGATGTTGTCGTCAGCTCGCGTGGTCATGCTCGATCTCCGTTGCATCGTCTAGTGGTACGTCGTCTGGTGGCTGGGGTTGGTCGCCAGCGATGTCCTCGGTCGCGTACTCGTCCACGTCGAACTCGTCGGTGAGCTCGATCTCGCCCTCGTCACTGCCGATCCACCGCACGTGCAGCTCACCCAGCGGCGAGACCTGCTCGAACGTGACGGCACCGTCGCGGTAGAGCTCGAGCAGCGCGAGGAAGCGCGCCACGACCACGAAGGTTCCCTCGCAGTCGGCGGTCAGCGCCCGGAAGGTGCAACTGCGCGCCCGCCGCAGCGACAGCACCATGATCGCAGCCTGTTCGCGGACGCTGACCCGCGGCACGTGAAGGTGGTCGAGCCCGATGGTCGGCGCGACCTTGGGGGTGAGCGCCTGCAGGGCCAGGGCGGCGAACTCCTGCGGACCCAGCCCGAGCAGCACCTCGGGCAGCAGGCCGGCGAACTGCGGCTCGAGGGTGACCGCGCGGGGGAAGCGGCCCGCCTCGTCGGCCATCCGGCCGGCGAAGACGGCAGCCACCTGCTTGTACGCGCGGTATTGCAGCAGCCGGGCGAAGAGCAGGTCCCTCGCCTCCAGCAGGGCGAGATCCTCCTCGTCCTCCACCTCACCGCTCGGCAGCAGCCGGGCGGCCTTGAGGTCGAGCAGCGTTGCGGCGACGACCAGGAACTCCGTCGCCTGGCCGAGGTCCCACTCCGAGCCCAGGGCCTTGATGTGGGCGATGAACTCGTCGGTGACCTTGGACAGCGCCACCTCGGTGACGTCGAGCTTGTGCTTGGCGATCAGGCCGAGCAACAGGTCGAACGGCCCCTCGAACAGGTCGCCGAGGTCGACGTGGAACCCGGTCCCCGGGCTCTCCGTCGCGCTCTCGGTCTGGTCCGCAGGCACATCGGAACGGTAACCCAGCGTGCCCCGCGACGACGAAAGCGCAGGTCGCGCGGCAGGGATCACTGGATGCGCAGCCGCCGTACGACGACGCTGTCCTCGCCGTGCGCCTCGAGGTCGATCAGCATCTCGGCCACCGCCTCACGCACCAGCCGACCGCGGTCGATCGCGATGCCGTGCTCGGCCCGCAGCACCAACCGGGCCTGTTCGAGGGCGAACAGCTCCTCGGGCGCGACGTAGACCGTGATCTTCTCGTCGTGCCGCTCGCGGCCCGACGTCCTGCTGCTGGGCGGCCGGAGACGACGCACCTGTGCCCGCGGCGCGGACTCCGCGTCCTCGCCGGACGACGGCTCGCTCACGTGCCCGGGCACCGCTCAAGCACCTCCCTCGCCAGTTGGCGATAGGAGTAGGCGCCACCGGATGCCGACGCGAAGGTGGTGATGGGCTCGCCCGCGACCGTGGTCTCGGGGAAGCGCACCGTGCGCGCGATCGCGGTGTGGAAGACCTTGTCGCCGAACGCCTCGACGAGCCGGGCCAGCACCTCACGGCTGTGCACGGTGCGCGAGTCGTACATCGTGGCGACCAGACCGTCGATCTCCAGCTCCTCGTTGAGGCGGTCCTGGACCTTCTGGATCGTCTCGACGAGCATCGCGACGCCGCGCAGCGCGAAGAACTCGGTCTCCAGCGGGACGATGACGCCATGCGCGGCCGTCAGGGCGTTGACCGTGAGCAGGCCGAGCGAGGGCTGGCAGTCGATGATGATGAAGTCGTAGTCCGGGATGGCCGGCGCGAGCACGCGCGAGAGCACCTGCTCGCGGGCGACCTCGGTGACGAGCTGCACCTCGGCGGCCGACAGGTCGATGTTGCTCGGGAGCAGGTCCATGCCCGGCACGTTCGTCTTGAGCACGACGTCGTCGATCGTGACGCCGCGCTCCATGAGCAGGTTGTAGATGGTCTTGTCGATCTCGTGGGGATTGACACCGAGGCCGACCGACAGCGAACCCTGCGGGTCGAAGTCCACGAGCAGCACCTTGCGCCCGTACTCCGCGAGAGCCGCACCGAGGTTGATGGTGGTCGTCGTCTTGCCGACACCACCCTTCTGGTTGCACATCGCGATGATCCGGCCCGGCCCGTGGGTCTCGCGCGGCGGCGGGTCGGGGAACAGCGGCATCGGGCGGCCGGTGGCACCCATCGGCCGGTTGCTCGCGGCGACGGACGCCGGCGGGTCGGACGGCGCGGCGTCGGAGGTGGCCTCCGTCGGCACGGCGGTGTGCGTCATCGGGTTGTGCACCCGGCTGGGCGGCAGCTCGACCTGTGGCACGACAGGGTGCGGCTTCTCCTCGGCAGGCCCTGGCGGTTCGAACGCCTGGAACGGCTGGCTGCTCACGGACCGTCTCCGTCCTATTGTCGACTCGTCGGCCTATCGCTTCACCGACCTTGCAACGGACAGTAGGCAGCCTGCGTGATCGAATCGAGCCGCCACGCCGACGGCGCCCCGACCTTCGAAATTCGCCGCGGAATCGACCACGTTCAGCAGGTGTACGGACGGTTCGCTATGCCTGCAGGCCTTGCGAAGGGTCCGCGAGCATGCCGAACGTGGTCGATTCCCGGCGGTCGGGCGGGGGTCAGCGGGCGCGGGGGTGCGCGGTCGCGTAGACCTCGCGGAGCTTGTCGACGGTGACGAGCGTGTAGACCTGCGTGGTGGTCACCGAGGCGTGGCCCAGCAGCTCCTGCACGACGCGTACGTCCGCGCCGCCGTCGAGCAGATGAGTGGCGAACGAGTGCCGCAACGTGTGCGGCGAGATGGCCTTGCGCAGCCCCGCACGGTCCGCGGCGGCCCGCAGCACGGTCCAGGCGCTCTGCCGCGACAGCCGCCCGCCGCGCGCGTTGAGGAACAACGCCGGCGACCCCGGACCGGCCGCCACGAGACCCGGACGCGACCGGACGAGGTAGGCCGACACGGCCTCCCTCGCATAGGAGCCGAGCGGCACGATGCGTTCCTTGCTGCCCTTGCCCATCAGCTTCACGGTGCCCGACTCCAGGTCGAGCTCGTCGACGTCGAGCCCGACGGCCTCGGAGATCCGTGCCCCGCTGCCGTAGAGCAGCTCGAGCAACGCCCGGTCCCGAACCGCGCGCGGCGTCTCGTCGGCTCCGGCCGCAGCCAGCAGCGCCTCGACGTCGGCCACGGTGATCGCCTTCGGCAGCCGCTTGGCGGGTGCGGGTGGCCGGACCCCGCGCGCCGGATCCACGCTGGTCACCCCCTCGCGGAGCAGGAAGCGGTGGAACCCGCGCACGGCCACGACCGCGCGAGCCGCCGAGATCGCCGCGAGCGGTGGGTGGTCGGCGTCGCCCTCACGCAGGGTGACGAGGAACGCGGTGACGTCGGCCTCGGTGACGTCGCCCGGCGCACCGACGTCGCGACCGGCCAGGTGCGAGAGATAGCGACGCAGGTCGCGCCGATAGGACGACAGGGTGTTGGCGGCCAGGCCTCGCTCGACGCTGAGATGGTCGAGATAGGCCCGCAACGCCTCCTGCAGCGGCGTCATCGAGGCATGGCCCGCACCGTGGCCAGCGTGCCCAGCGTGGCTGGCCCCGCAGCCAGCGTGGTCGGTCTCAGGCGAGCACCTCGTCCAGCGGCAGCACCGTGGCACCGTGCGCCTCGGCGACCGGGCCGTAGGTGATCCGCCCGTCATGGGTGTTCAGGCCCAGGGCGAGTGCCGGGTCGCGGCGCAGCGCCTCGCGCCAGCCCCGGTTGGCCAGCTCGACCGCGTAGGGCAGCGTGACGTTGGTGAGGGCGTACGTCGACGTGTGCGGGACCGCGCCGGGCATGTTGGCGACGCAGTAGAACACCGAGTTGTGGACCTTGTACGTGGGGTCGTCGTGCGTCGTCGGCCGGGAGTCCTCGAAGCAGCCGCCCTGGTCGATGGAGATGTCGACCAGCACCGAGCCCGGCAGCATGCGGGACACGAGCTCGTTGGAGACCAGCATCGGCGCCTTGGCGCCCGGCACGAGGACGGCCCCGATGACCATGTCGGCGTCGAGCACGGCCTGCTCGATCTCGAAGGCGTTCGAAGCCACTGTCTGCACGTGGCCCTGGTAGATGCGGTCGATCTGGCGCAGCCGCTCGATGTTCCTGTCGAGCAGCAGGACCTCGGCCTGCATGCCCAGCGCGATCGCAGCTGCGTTCATGCCCGGACACACCGGCACCGATGACGACGACCTTGGCGGCATAGACGCCGGACACTCCGCCCATCAGCACGCCACGGCCACCCTCGGCGCGCATCAGCGTGTGGGCACCGACCTGGGGCGCAAGCCGCCCGGCAACCTCGGACATCGGCGCGAGCAGCGGGAGCGATCGGTCCGGCAGCTCGACGGTCTCGTAGGCGATGCCGGTGACCTTGCGGTCGATCAGCGCATCGGTGCACGGCTTCGAGGCGGCGAGGTGCAGGTAGGTGAAGAGCGTCTGACCCTCCCGCATGCGTCCGTACTCCTGCTCGATCGGCTCTTTGACCTTGAGGATCAGGTCGCCGGCCCCCCACACGTCGTCCGCCGTCGCCAGGATCGTGGCGCCGGCCGACTCGAACGCCTCGTTCGGGATCGAGGACCCGACGCCGGCGTCGTTCTCGATGTAGACCTCGTGCCCGTTGCGCACGAGCTCGTGCACACCTGCCGGCGTGATGGCTACGCGGTACTCGTGATTCTTGACCTCGCGAGGGATGCCGACCTTCACGGTTATCAACGTCCTTCGTCTCGCCACATCGGCGCCGGCCTCGTTGCCGGCGCGCGCGCCCGGGGCGCGAGCCAGGGGCGGCCCGGAGTCTAGTGCGGCACCCCTCGCGGCGTACGGGTCAGTCGCCTTTGACATGGACGATCACCCGCGGCCGAATGGAAAGCTCGCTTGACACCTCTTCCGATGTCAAGTTAACTTGTCATCACCCGGTCAGGCAACGAAGGGGAACTCGGAGTGCGCAACGAGGTGCGTCGGCTGCGGGGCGAGCACGGTCTCTCCCAGGCCGAGCTGGCCCAGCGGGCCGGCGTCTCCCGCCAGACGATCAACTCGATCGAGGCGGAGCGCTACACCCCGTCCCTCCCGCTCGCCCTGACGCTGGCTCACCTGTTCGCCACCACAGTGGAGGAGATGTTCCATGTCGACGACCACACGTAGGACCTGGCAGTTCTGGACCACTCCTGCGGTCGCCCTGATCATCGGCGTTGCCTACTTCTGGGCTTCCTGGGCCGGCGGGCATCCCGGGACGGGTGTCTTCATGCTGTCGGTGATGGTGGCGGCAGCAGTGGGATCGGTGCTGTTCGCCCGTCGCAGCGAGACGGTCAAGGGCCTGATGGACCACCGCGACGAGCGACTCGCCACCATCGACGTGACCGCGACGGCCGCCGCTGGAATGGCCGTCATCGTCGCCATCCTCGTCGCCTTCCTCGCCGACCTGGCGAACGGGGGCGACGGCATGCCCTATGCGTGGCTCGGTGCGATCGGCGGCGTGGCCTACGTCGTGGCCGTCATCGTCCTCCGCGTGCGTCGCTGAGCTGATCCATGCGGGCGCACCGCCGCACCTCGCCGTCCGCAGACGAGGTTGGTTCACCTCGAAACGAGACTTATCCGGCACTTCGCTGCATGGTGGAGGGGTGATGCCCACCCGATACGCCCTGATTGCCGGCCTGCTCCCCGCCGTCGCGGCGCTGATCGCCGCCTTCCCGGCACCCGCCGCCGCCGCTTCGGCGACCTTCTCCGATCCGAGGGGTGACACCACCCACCCGGCGGACATCGTCGCCGTCCACGTCAAGAACGAGAAGCGGATCGTTGTCGTGGTCCGCCACGACAACCTGACCTTCCGCGACGGGCCGGGCAAGATCCGGATCGCGTACGACACCAGCGAGAGCAACGAAGGTCCCGAGTTCTTCCTGAAGCTGGCCTACCAGTCCGACCAGAAGCCCGAGCTGCGGGCGACGACGGGCTGGGGCCACTTCCACTCGGCGCCGATCGCGAGCTGCGTCGGGGAACGTGCCCGTGTCCGCCCGGGCCGCGACAAGACCCGCATCAGCGTGCCGCGCAGCTGCTTCGGCGATCCGGGACGGGTGCGGGTCCAGGTCCGGCTCGCGCCGTTCAAGGACGACAACCGCCGCGTCGACCTGGCGCCCGGCCCGCGGAAGGCGGGTCCCTGGGTCGCGCACTAGTCGTACGTCGGCAGTCCGCACCGAGGGACTTCGCACGGGCGCGCGCTCGCGGTCGCACTGCTTCGAAGCGCGAGCATGCGCGAATCACTGGGGTCAGGGCCACACCAAATCGCGCATGCCCTAGCTCGTCGCGCGCGCCCGCCATTCGTCCCCGGACGCACGCCAGCCCGGTGCCCACGCTCTGATCGCGTGGTCCACCGGGCTGGTCGGATGTCTTGTGCCTTACGGCCCTTCCGGTTCGACGCAGGAATGGTGCGGAGTAGGCATAAGCGACTCCTTCCCTTGCGGGATCGGACAATTCATACCGTAGCCCCGCCCAGCGCTCGGGCGTCAAGCACTTCGGGGCACTCGTGGACATCTAGTTCCGGCCGCAGCGGAAAATGTCACCGGATGGCCCAGTGTTCTCGCGCGTTCAGCGTCCGGGTGAGCGCTCCGGCCACGGCGCGTCGGCAGGGCGCAGGGTGTCCCAGCCCAGGGTCCGGGCCGCAGCAGCGGCGAGGATGCCGGACACGGCGGCCGGGTTGTGCAGGTCTCCGGCCAGCACGAGGTCTCGCGCCTCGTCGAGCGGGATCCAGGCGGTGGCCATGTCGCGCTCCTCCCCGTCGCGCTCGTGGCGCTCGGCCGCCGGCACCTCGTGCAGGCCGCGGGCCAGATAGCAGCGGAACGCCTCGGTGCTGCCGCCGGGCGAGTTGTAGAAGTCGAGCAGCACGTGCCACTCGTCGGCCCGCAGGTCGGCCTCCTCGAACAGCTCGCGCTGTGCGCAGGCGAGCGCGTCCTCTCCCGGGACGTCGAGCAACCCGGCGGGCGGCTCCCAGAGGTAGGACGACACGGGGTGCCGGTATTGCCGCAGCAGCAGCACCTCGTCGGCGGCGTTGAGAGCGATGACTCCCACGGCCCCGGTGTGGGCGATCAGCTCGCGCGTGACCGTTTGCCCGTCGCCGAGCTCGACGCTGTCCCGGCGTACGTCCCAGACCATCCCCGTGAGGACCGTCTCCGAGCGGACGACATGCAGTGCGGCCGCCTCGTCGGCGACCGAGAAGAGCGACTCCATCGGCGGGTGGCCCGTCAGGCCGTCGAGGCGGTGGCCGCCGTCAGTTCGACGAGCGCGCGATCCTGGCGGGCCACCGCGGCCTCGATCAGGCCGGCGAACATCGGGTGCGGGCGGGCCGGGCGGGAACGGAACTCGGGATGCGCCTGGGTGGCGACGAAGTAGGGATGTACGTCGCGCGGCAGCTCGACGTACTCCACCAGCCGGCCATCGGGCGAGGTGCCGGAGAACCAGAGCCCGGCCTGCTCGAGCTGCTCGCGGTAGGCGTTGTTGACCTCGTAGCGGTGCCGGTGGCGCTCCTCGACGTAGGGCGCGTCATAGATCTCGCGGACGATCGAGTTCTCGGCGAGCTTGGCGGGATAGAGCCCGAGGCGCATGGTTCCGCCCATGTCCCGCTCCCCCGCGACGACGTCACGCTGGTCGGCCATGGTGGCGATGACGGGGTGCGGGGTCGCGTCGTCGAACTCGACCGAGCCCGCGCCCTCGAGGCCGGCGACATTGCGCGCGTACTCGATGACCATGCACTGCAGGCCCAGGCACAGTCCCAGCGTCGGGATGCGGTTCTCCCGCGCTTGCCGGACGGCGCCGAGCTTGCCCTCGATGCCGCGCACGCCGAACCCACCGGGGATGCAGACCGCGTCGACACCGTCGAGCTCCCGCGCGGCATCCTCGGGCGTCTGGCAGTCGTCGGAGGTGACCCAGCGCAGCGCGACGTGGCAGTCGTTGGCGAACCCGCCGGCCCGCAGTGCCTCGGTGACCGACAGGTAGGCGTCGGGCAGGTCGACGTACTTTCCGACGAGCGCGACCGTCACGTGGCGCGCGGGCCGGTGGACGCGGCGCAGGAGGTCGTCCCACTGCGTCCAGTCCACGTCCCGGAACGCCAGCCCCAGCCGGCGTACGACGTAGGCGTCCAGGCCCTCGGCGTGCAGCACCTTGGGGATGTCGTAGATGGACGGCGCGTCCTGAGCGGCGACCACGGCCTCTTCGTCGACGTCGCACATCATCGAGATCTTTCGCTTGACGCTGCTCGGGATCTCGCGCTCGGACCGGCACACGATGGCGTCCGGCTGGATGCCGATCGACCGCAGGGCGGCCACGGAGTGCTGGGTCGGCTTGGTCTTCAGCTCGCCGGACGGACCGATGTAGGGCACCAGCGAGATGTGCAGGAAGAACACGTTGTCGCGGCCCAGGTCGTGGCGCACCTGACGCGCCGCCTCGAGGAACGGCAGCGACTCGATGTCACCCACGGTGCCGCCGACCTCGGTGATGACGACGTCGATGTTCGGCGTGGCCATGGCGCGGATGCGTGCCTTGATCTCGTTGGTGATGTGCGGGATCACCTGCACCGTGTCGCCGAGGTATTCGCCGCGGCGCTCCTTGGCGATGACCGAGGAGTAGATCTGACCCGTGGTGACGTTCGCCGAGCCGTGCAGGTCGGTGTCGAGGAACCGCTCGTAGTGGCCGATGTCGAGATCGGTCTCGGCGCCGTCATCGGTGACGAAGACCTCACCGTGCTGGAACGGGTTCATCGTTCCGGGGTCGACGTTGATGTAGGGGTCGAGCTTCTGCATCGTGACGCGCAGGCCGCGGGCGCGCAGCAGGTGACCGAGTCCAGAGGCGGTGAGCCCCTTGCCGATCGAGGAGGCGACACCGCCGGTCACGAAGATGTGCTTGGTCGTCGCCGGTGCGGCCAACAGAGGCTCCCGTGGGTTCGGTTCATCGGCCTGCCCCCGAGAGAGAGCCGATGTGCGTCGAATGGGAAAACCCATTCCGTCCACGGACTTAGAGAATATCAGCCCGCTCCGGCATCGCCTGCCACGTCGGAGCCCTGTGTGTCGGGAACGGTCGCGTCGGGCGTCGTCGTGTCGGGCACCAGGGCGACGGCACCCGGGCCGCGGCCGTAGTCGCCCGCGTGCCCGCCGGCCTGCTCCGCCAGCGCCAGGACGAGCGCGAGATCGCCGCCCACGGCTGCCACCTGTGTCGACCGTGGAGGGATTGCGGGTGAGCGGCGAGGTGCGCACCTGGGCGATCAACCGTTGGGGTCTCGCCGAGTCGGGCGAACCGATGACGACCACGCCCCGCGAGCCCTTGTCGAGCGCGGCCACGAGTCCGAGCAACGCGTCCTGTGCACCGGTCACTGCCGCGGTGCCGTGCGCAGCCGGCCCGGCGACCACCACGGCGAGCCCCGCCAGACGTCCGGGGGCGCCCCGCAGCTTCAGCGCACCGAGCTCGTGCAGCCCGGCGATCACCTCTGCGGCCTTCTGGTCGATCGCTGCGGGCGTCGGGTCGGCAGCCGAGACCGTCGAGCGAGCGAGAACCGTGCCGACCCGGTCGATGGCGCTCGCGCCGTCCGTGAACTCCACGCCCGGAGGAACGAGCCGGAGCACCAAGTCCTCGAGCGGCGACTGCGCCTTGCCCGGGTCGACGTACACGTTCGTGAGGGACAGCGTGCCCGTCACGGTCGCGCCTGCGGCCTTGAGGTCGGCGACGGTTCGGCGTACGAGCGACGGGTCCGCGCCGGGTGCCGCGACCACGACCACCGTTCGGGCCTTGAGCCGGCCGGCGGTCAGTGGCCCGGCCAGTGCTTCCGCGAGCGAACGGTCGTCGCCGGCTCGGGCCTCGGCGGTGGCGAGGCGCTCGGTCAGCACGGCCTGCCGGTGGTGCAGTGCCGCGACCTGCTCGCGGTGCTTCGTGGTCTGGGCCTGGCTCAGCGGCCCGACACCGACCACGACGCCGACGGCGAGGGTCACGACCGATGTGGTGAGCGCGAGCGCGTGATAGCGGAACCCGGTCACGTCAGAACAACCCCTGGAACCAGGCGAACGCAGAGTCCCACCAGTCGCCGATCTCGGTGCCCTCGAACGTGTCGAGGCCGGTCAGCGCCACCGTGACGACCAGGCCGGCGATGGCGAGCAGCATCAGGACGAGCAGTGGCCAGAGGGCGGGGCGCCTTCGATGTACGGCAGCGACGGTGCGAGCGTCGACGAGCTTGGCGCCCAGTCGTAGCCGGACCAGGAAGGCGCCCGGCATCTCCGCGCGGCCGTGGTCGATGAACTCGGCCAGCGTGGTGTGGGAACCGGCGAGCACGACGAGGTCGGCACCGGCCGAGTCGGCCAGCAGGAGCGCGAGATCCTCCCCGGTGCCGGTCGCTCTGAACACCGTGTACTCCGCGCCCAGGTCCTCCAACCGCGGCAGGGCAGGTGCTCGACCATCCCTCGCGACGTGCAGGACCAGCTCCGCGCCCGAGGTCAGTGCCAGGTCGGAGACCGAGTCGAGCTCGCCGAGCACGATGTCGGGGTGGAGGCCGACATGCAGCATGGCGTCGGCACCCTCGTCGACACCGACCAGCACGGGATGGGTCTCGCGGATCCAGTGCCGCAACGAGGCGAGGTCCTCCTGCCAGCCGATGCCGTTGACGACGACGAGCACCGGGCGGCGGTCGATGGCGGTCCGGACGACCGGGATGCCGGCTCCGTCCAGCAGCAGGTCGCGCTCGCGGCGCAGGTGCTCCGCGGCGTTGGCCGTGAACGACTCGAGTTGTACGCGCAGCCCGGAGCGCGCCTTTTCCATCGACGCATGCACGGACTCGGGGGTGAGGAGCCCGCCGGCGGCCAGCGGCACCTCGCCGCGGAAGATCGTGTCGCCGTCGAGCCGCAGCGTCTCACCGTCCTCGACGAGGCGCAGGATCTCGGGGCCCACCCGGTCGAGCAGGATGACGCCGGCGCCGACGACGACCTCGGGGCCGAGGTTGGGATAGCGCCCGCTGCTGCTCGGCGAGGCGTTCACGATCGCACTGACGCCGGCGGCAACGAGTGCCTGCGCGGTCACCTTGTCGAGGTCGAGGTGGTCGATCACTGCGATCTCGCCGGGCCGGAGCCGCTTGGCCAGGTCTCGGGTCCGGAGGTCGACGCGCGCGACACCGAACAGCCCGGGCAATCCTGGCTGCTTCTTGGGTCTGCGGAGAGTGGCCATGTGCATCCCGGCCATCGTGCCAGTGCGGTCACTCTGATCCCAGCAACAACACCCGTCCCGCGTGTCACACCTGTTTCACCGCCCGACGCGACCAGCGACCTTCGTACGCGACACGCCGGCGTGTCGCCGCGCAAAGGTCGCTCGATCCGCTCCCGCGAGCAGCGACCTTCGTACGCGACACGCCGGCGTGTCGCCGCGCAGGTCGCTCTCGATCCGCTCCCGCGAGCAGCGACCTTCGTACGCGACTGCCGGCGTGTCGCCGCGCAAAGGTCGCTCACGATCCGCTCCCAGCGACAGCGACCTTCGTACGCGAACGCCGGCGTGTCGCCGCGCAAAGGTCGCTGGTGGACGGAGCCTGCGGCTGGGACGGGGCGGTCAGGTGGTCTTCGTGGCCCGGGCGACGTCGAGCAGCTCCTGGGCGTGAGCCTGGGCGGCCTCCGACTCCTCGAGGCCGGCCAGCATCCGCGAGAGCTCCAGCAGCCGGCCGGCGTCGTCGAGAGTGGTGACACCGCTGCGGGTCACGGCACCGTCGCTGGCCTTGCGTACGACCAGGTGCTGGTCGGCGAACGCCGCCACCTGCGGCAGGTGGGTGACCACGAGCACCTGAGCGGTGCGGGCCAGCGCGGCCAACCGCGAGCCGACCTCGACGGCGGCGCGGCCACCGACCCCTGCATCGACCTCGTCGAACACCAGGGTCGGCACCGGGTCGGCTCCTGCCAGCACCACCTCGACCGCGAGCATCACCCGTGACAGCTCACCTCCCGACGCGCCCTTCTGCAGCGGCCGCGGCGGCGCTCCCACGTGCGGGCAGAGCAGCATCTCGACCTCGTCGACGCCGTGCGCCGTGTAGGCGAGGTTCCGCCCACCGACCAGCAGCCCTGGTGACGGTGGGTCGCCGACCTCACGCTGGGTCACCTCGACCTGCACGTGCGCATCCGGCATGGCCAGCGCCGGGAGCTCGCCGGACACGGCAGCGGTGAACCGGTCCGCTGCCGCGACCCGGGCTGCGGACACCGCCGTCGCCGTGTCGGTGAGCGTCGCGACAAGCTCGACACGGTGAGCAGTCAGCGCGCTGATGCGGTCGTCGTCGGTGTCGAGCGTCGTCACGCGCTCGGCCGCCTTCTGCGACCACGCGAGCACCTCCGCGACGGTGCCGCTCTCGTCGCCGTACTTACGGATGAGGCGGGTGAGCAACGCGCGGCGATCCCCGACGGCGGACAGCCGTGCCGGGTCGACGTCGATGCCGGTTGCGTAGGAGGCGAGGTCGCCGGCCACGTCGGTCAGCAGGTAACCGATCTCGCTCAGCCGGGTCGCCAGCGCAGCGAGGGCTTCGTCGTGGGCGCCGGCCGCGGTCAGGCTCGACTGTGCGGCCGCAACCAGGGCGGCGGCGTCAGCACCTTCGGGTCCGTCGCCCGCGCCGAGCAGCGCGTCGTGAGCACCAGCAGCGGCAGTGCGCAGAGTGTCGGCGTGTGCCAGGCGGTCTTCCTCGGCGGCCAGAGCTGCCTCCTCCCCCGGCTGCGGGTCGACGGCCTCGATCTCCTCGAGGCCGAAGCGGAGCAGGTCAGCCTCCTGCGCGCGTTCGCGACTGCGGGTCGTCAGCACGCCCAGCTCGTCGTCGAGCGCCCGCAGCTCGGTGAACGCCTCGGTGTAGGCGCTGAGTGGCCCGGCGACCGCGGACCCCGCATAGCGGTCGAGCGCGTCACGCTGGTGGGTCGGGCGCAGCAGCCGCGCCTGATCCGACTGCCCGTGCACAGCGAGGTTGGTCTCGGCGAGGTCGGCGAGCAAGGACGCCGGGACAGAACGACCGCCCACGTACGCCCTGGAACGTCCCTCGCTGGTCAGCGACCGCGCGAGCAGCAACGCACCGTCGTCGAGCTCGGCGCCCGCCTCGAGCGCCCGCTCGGTGGCGGGGTCGTCGGCAGCTACCTGAAGGCGTCCCTCGACCAGTGCCCGGTCGATGCCGACGCGTACGACGCCGCTGTCGGCCCGGCCGCCGAACAACAGGCCGAGGCCGGTCACGACCATCGTCTTGCCCGCGCCCGTCTCGCCGGTGATGACGGTCAGGCCGGGGGCAAGCTCGAGCACGGCGTCATCGATGACGCCGAGGCCGCGAATGCGTATCTCCTCGAGCACGTGAGGAGCCTATGCGGACGGGGTGTCACCCAGTCGTTCGCCGTACACATGGCGCGCGGCACGATCCGGCGTGTCGAACTCTCGGTCCCCGGAGGCGAACGCACCCCGCCAGCCCCGCACCGGCAGGTCGAACTTCGCCACCAACCGGTCGGTGAAGGGAGCCGTGTGCAACCGCGCGAGCCGGACAGGGTGCTCGCCGCGGCGTGCCTCGATGCGGGCGCCCAGTGGCAAGAGCGCCATCCGGCGTCCGTCGCACCAGAGCACGCCGGCGTCGTCCGACTGGGAGAGCACCTCGACGGCCAGCACCGACCGGGGCGAGGTCACCAGCGGTCGGGCAAACAGCGCATGCGCGCTGATCGGCACGAGCAGCAGAGCGTCGACCTCAGGCCACACGACCGGCCCGCCGGCAGAGAATGCGTAGGCCGTCGAGCCTGTGGGCGTCGCGAAGACCACGCCGTCGCAACCCCAGCGCGAGAGCGGCCGGTCGTCGACCTCGATGACGACCTCAAGCATCCGCTGCCGACTGCCCTTTTCGACCGACGCCTCGTTCAGCGCCCAGCCACGGGTGGTCACCTCTCCGTCGACCATGACGGAAACGTCGATGGTCATCCGCTCTTCGACCTCGTAGTCACGCGCGACCACCCGGTCGACGGTCGCCGCGAGGTCGTCCGGCTCGGCCTCTGCGAGGAAGCCCACGTGGCCGAGGTTGACTCCGAGCAGCGGAGTGCGGCTCGGCCTGGCGAGCTCGGCGGCTCGCAGCAGCGTTCCGTCGCCGCCGAAGACCACGACCAGCTCGCAGCCCTTCGCGGCCGCGGGGTCGGCGACGACCAGTGTCGCCCCCGGCAGCGACATGTCGTGGGCCTCGTCCGCGAGCACTCGTACGGACACGCCGGCATTGCTGAATCGCTGGGCGGCGTCGCGGACGGCGCGCAGCGCCTCCGGGCGGCCGGTGTGCCCGACGAACAGGACGCGTCGCTCGGTCGTCACGTTGGCCCCTCCTCGACGGCTCGTCGCACATCCGTAAGGTCGACAGGTGCGGCACCCCGACGGAGCCACAGGAAGTACTCGACGTTGCCCATCGGACCGGGCAACGGGCTGGCCGTCACTCCCGCCACACCCAAGCCATTGTCGACGTACGCCGCCTGGGCGACCTCGCCGACCGCGGCCGCACGCAGGTCGGGCTCGCGTACGACCCCGCCTGTCCCGAGCCGTTCGCGACCCACTTCGAACTGGGGCTTGACCATGAGCAGGAGATCGGCCTCCGTTGTCGACGAACGCACCAGTGCGGGCAGCACGATGCGCAGCGAGATGAACGACAGGTCAGCAACCACGAGCTCTGCCGGCGGATCGAGCGGGGCGTCTTCGAGGCTGCGTACGTTGGTGCGGTCCCGGACCTCGACCCGGTCGTCGGTCTGCAGTGACCACGCGAGCTGGCCGTAGCCCACGTCGACGCAGACGACGTGCGCGGCGCCACGACGCAGCAGCACATCGGTGAAGCCACCCGTGGACGCGCCAGCGTCGAGGCAGCGGCGTCCGGCGACCATCAGGCCGCGAGGCTCGAAGACGTCCAGCGCGCCCGCCAGCTTGTGGCCGCCGCGGGAGACGTAGCGCTCGCTCTCGTCCTCGTTGACCTGGATGGCTTCGCCGGCGTCGACCTGGGTGGCCGGCTTCACGGTTGTTCGTCCCGGCACCGTCACGTAGCCGGCGGCGACCAGGTCGGCGGCGTGCTCGCGCGACCGCGCCAAACCGCGCCGGACGAGCTCGGCATCGAGCCGGGCACGACGGCTCACGAAGGTGGGCTGCCGTCGGACGACGACTCGTCGGCCTGCCGGGATGCTTCTGCGAGGGACTCTTGCAGGCTGCTGTGCACCGCCTCGTAGACCTCTACATGGTCCGCGGGCGGCAGGTCGGAGAGCTCATCCAGACGACGTACGGCGTCGCGCACCCGCGGGTCCGCGACAGATGCCGCATCGTCGGGCTCGGCCGCTGGAAGGTCGTGGGTCGTGGCTGCCGGCTCCGGGGTCTGGTCCGTTGGCTCCGGGGTCTCGTCGGCCGGCTCCAAGCTCTCGTCGTACTGCGGCTCGGTCACGTGCTCGTGTCCGCGGGGCTCGTCTGCTCGGGAGGCGACTGCACAGGAGGCGACTGCGACAGGAGGCGACTGCACAGGAGGCGACTGCACAGGAGGCGACTGCACGGGAGTCGCCGCGGGAGTCGGTTCCGCGACGCTCGTCTTCGCTGCAGCCTTCTTCGCGGGGGCCTTCTTCGCGGGAGCCTTCTTCGCTGCGGTCTTCCTCGCCCGTGCGGGTGCCTTCTTGGCGGCCCTCTTCGGCGCCGGTTCGGCGCTCGGGGCTGTCGCTGCCCCGTCCCCGCGCACCTCACGTTCGAGATCGGCCACGCGCTGCTCCAGTCGCTGCGAGCGACGTTTGGCGGCCTCGAGCTCGCCGGCCAGCGCGAGACCGAGCCTGCCGGTCGCTCGCTCGACCTCTGATCGGACCAGGCCGACCAGCAGGGCCCGGTTGGCCTTGCTTGTGGCGATCAGGTCCTCGGTCAGCGAACCGACCTGGATCTTCAGCGAATCGGGCAGCACTGCTCCAACACTGGCCTCACCTTGCGAGACCAAACTCTTTGCAGCCTGCAAGGCACGCTCACGCGTGACGTCGGTGAGCCCGTTGGCCAGCTGCAGATAGCCCCGTAGTCCGTCGAGCACCATGTGCGCCGCGTCCTCTCAATCCCCTGCACCGGTCACGTCCGAGCGGTGCGTTCAGACAGACGCTACCGCTCGTGAGGGCATCGGCCCGCTGCGGTACCGTCACGGCTCATGGCGACGGATGAGGAGTGCCGGGCAGCACTGGAACGACTGGCCGCCCGGTTGGCGACAGTCGATGGTGACGAACACCGGCACCAGTCGTTCGACCGCAGCATGAGCTGCTTCGTGCCCGACCTCAAGGTCACGTTTTCCGGCGCACTCGCCGAGGGCCACATCACCGGCATCACCACCGAGCCAGCTCCGAAGGCGCAGGTACGCCTGACGGTCAGCAGCGACGACCTGGTGGCCCTGACCGACGGCCACCTCGACTTCGGCCGGGCATGGCTGTCGGGTCGCGTCAAGGTCGAGGCCAGCGTCCGCGACCTGCTCAAGCTCCGCTCCATGTTCTAGCCCTCCCCCGCCCGGCCGCGACGCGTTGACCACGTTTGGTACCCCAGGCGTCGCGCCATTAGGCGTGCACACCTGCTGAGACGACGGTTCGCCTGTTGATGTTCTCCTCGCGGGGATCAGGTAGGTCACGGAGCGCCGTCGTCACACGTCGTCCCAGGTTGTGCATGATCGACTTGGATTCTTGGGGCGCTGACCTGCGGTGATGTGACGCTTCTCCAACTACTGCATGATCGACTTGGAGTTTCAGGGGTTGGGGACGGCGGCGGCGAGGCGCTCGATGGCCGCGGGGTTGAGCTCACCGGACCAGGCGGCGACGCAGGCCGCACGAAGACCGTCGGTGTCAGTGCCGCCCGACAGTGTGCCGTCGGGGGTGATGGTGGCCGCGCCGCACGTCCAGCCGCGGGCGTCGCGGGTGACCGGCGGGTGAGGCTCGAGCAATCCAGCGTGCAGATCCGCGGCGACGTACGTCGGACGATGGACCGGACCGGCCCGCACCACGTCGGCCGGCGTCGCGACTCCCGTGAGCACGAGCAGGCTCGGCACACCGGCGCGGTTGGCTCCCTCGATGTCGGTGTCGAGCCGGTCGCCGACGACGAGGGGGTTCTGGGCTCCGCTGCGCCGCATCGACTCCTCGTGCAGGGCCCGCTCCGGCTTGCCGGCGACAGCGACGGGCGACATCCCCGTGGTCTGCGCGATGACGGCGACCAGCGCGCCGTTGCCCGGGGCGATGCCGCGGGCGGTCGGCACGGTGCTGTCCAGGTTCGAGGCGATCCACGGCACGCCACGGCGCACCGCGAACGTGCCCTCGGCGAGCAGCTTCCAGTCGACGTCCGGTGCGAAGCCCTGCACGACGGCCTCGGCGTCGTCGGCCGAGGTGACTGGGCGCAGGCCGCGTTCCAGCAGAGCCGCGTGCAGCCCTTCGCCGCCCACGACCAGCACGGCCGCACCGGCACCGACGTGGTCGAGGACGAGCGTGGCCGCGGCCTGGGCCGACGTCACGACGTCGTGCGGCTCGGCGTCGACACCGAGCTCGCGCAGGTGGCCGGCGACGGACTCCGGTGTGCGCGAGGCGTTGTTGGTGACGAAGGCGGTGCGCATCCCGCGGCGCCGCGCCTCGGTGAGCGCCTGAGGTACGCCCTCGATGGCGTTGGCCCCGATGTAGACGACACCGTCGAGGTCGAGCAGCGCGGTGTCGTACCGGTCAGCCAGGGCTCCGGGGCTGCCGTCGGCAAGCGTCGTCACGAGGACCGCCCGCGGCTACCCATGGCTGGTCACGGGCAGGCATGCCCTCATGCGTCCGAGTCCGCACCCTGCTGGCGGAATCGGAGCGTCGCTCGGGCCTCCCGCAGCGCCTGGTCGTAGACCTTTCGGCCGGGTCGCATCGCCGCAGCCATGGCAAGCTCGTCGATCGCGCCCTTGTGGTCACCGAGCCGCATCCGCGACAGGCCGAGCCCGAAGTGGGCGTAGTCGTTGTCCGGGCTGCTCTCGGCGAGCTCCGCGAACAGGCCGGCCGCCTCGCGGTGGCGCCCGGCGTCGAAGCAGGCACGGGCCAGCGCCTCGAGCACGCTGGCCGAGTCGGGTTCACGCGCGCGGGCATGTGCCAGCAGGGCCGCAGCCGCCTCGGGGTTGCCGCCTTCGAGGAGCTCGACGGCGCGGGTGTACCAGTCGTACACCTCGCCCGCGGGCTCGCCGTCACTCGCTCGGTCCTGCGACACCTACCGCCCCCTCCCTCTCCTAGCGTCGTAGCATGCCCGCCATGCCTGCGCCCGACGAGCACCCGGCGACGGGCGAGTCGCACCTGACTACGACTGCTGCGGACCCGGAGCCGGCCGGGCGGCTGCGCGTCCACCCGTTCCGGGGCGTGCGCTACGACCCGGCGCGGGTGAGCGACCTGGCCGCGGTGACAAGCCCGCCCTATGACGTCATCGACGCCGACAGCGCCGCCCACCTCGAGCAGCTCGACCCGCACAACGTCGTACGACTGATCCTGCCACGCTCGCTGGCCGACGACAGACAGGGTGCGTACGACGACGCGGCCGCGCGCCTGGCTGCCTGGCTGGCCGACGGCACATTGCAGCGCGACGCGGAGCCTGCGATCTACGTCTACGAGCAGCTGGTCGACGGGCGGCTGCAACGCGGGATCTTCGCGGCTGTGGAGCTGCGCGATCCGGCCGAGCGTGTCGTGCTGCCGCACGAGGACGTCATGCCCGGACCGGTGGCCGACCGCCTGGACCTGATGCGCGCCACCCGCGCCAACCTCGAGCCGATCCTGCTGGTCTATGAGGGCGGCGGCGGGACCGCCGCCGTCATCGCGTCCGTCGCCGAGACGCCGCCGCTGATCGAGACGACGACCGAGGACGGGCTGGTGCAGCGGGTGTGGCGGGTCACGGACCCTGCCGAGCACGCCCGCATCAACGACGACCTGGGTCCGCGTCAGGCGCTGATAGCCGACGGGCATCACCGCTACGCGACCTATCGGCGGTTGCAGGCGGAGCGGCGGGCCGGTGGCGAGATGGCCGGCCCATGGGACCGGGGGCTCGCGCTGCTCGTCGACTCGGTGACCTATCCGCTGCGTCTCGCGGCGATCCACCGCGTCGTGGAGGATCTCGCGCTGGCCGACGCGCTGCTCTCAGCGGCGGACGTGTTCGAGGTCTCGCCGCTGCAAGGGGGCCTGGACGCGGCAATGGAGGCGTTGCAGGCCGAGACACGTAGGCACCCATTCGTGCTCACCGACGGGTCGCAGTTCTGGCTGCTCTGCGAACCCGCCGAGCGCGTGCTCGCTGCGGCCCTGCCGCGGTCGCAGTCCGAGCTCTGGCGGTCCCTGGACGCGAGCGTGCTGGATGCCGTGCTGCTCGAACGGCTCTGGTCGGTCGACCCGAGCAGCGCGCGGGTGCGTTATGTCCACGACGCTGCCGGTGCCCTGCGAGCAGCGCGACGCAGCAACGGGACCGCCGTGCTGCTCAAGCCGGTCGAGCTCGGCGACGTACTCGCCGTCGCTGCCCACGGCGAGCGCATGCCGCGCAAGTCGACGTCGTTCGGCCCGAAGCCGCGGACGGGACTCGTCCTGCGCCTCCTCGACGGGGACACCTGAGCGACGCGACGCTGCTCACCGGCACCGCAGCGCCCTCGGCGGGTGCCGCAGCGCTCTCGGCGGGTGCCCAGCGCTCTCGGCGGGTGCCGCGGCGCTATCCAGTGGTTGCGCGGGCCGCCCGCCGCGCGGTGCTCACCTCCACCTCGCTGCGGCTCGAAGACCCGTGCGGGGATCGCCAGAACCGCCGGCGCAGCGCGCCCCGAACATCGACGACGTCGCCCGGCTGCCAGGTCCGCACCGATCGCTGGGCGGCCTTCGTCCACGCGGCGCAGTCGATGGTGTCCACGGTGGCCGCCCGAGCCGAGAGCGGCCCGCGTCGTGCGGTCCCGCGTCACGACGAGTCGGAACGTCACGACCAGGTCGCCGCTGGGCAGCTCGCGCGACTCCGGCTCGGCAGCGAGCCGACCCACCAGGTGCACCTCGTTGGAGTGCTCCACCTCCGCCTGCGTCACCGCCGCCATACCGCCGCCCTTCCCGCCTGCCGCGCAGCCCCGCACAGGAGCCGTGACCCCAGGGTCGCGCGAGCGGATCGGCCGCGGTAGATGGCCACCACGATCTGTGGACAACCCGCGCCGTCCCTGCGCCTGTGGACGCCGGCCAGCTACGGCTGTGGACAAAGGTCAGTCGTCGGCGCCGTCGTCGGCCTCGAGGAAGGTGACGCCGGAGAGCTCGGCGACGCGCACATCGGCGTCGGTCTCACCCTCGGTGTCGGCCGCGGCGGCGTGCCCGAACCAGGTGAGCGACTCCTCGGCCCGGCCGGCCTCACCCAGGGCGTCGGCGTACGCATAGAACAGCCGCGCTGACCACGCCTTGCGCGCTGCCGGGTTGAGCCCGGTGCCCTGCAGCGCGAGGACGGCGGCCTCGGGCTGGCCCATGTCGCGACGTGCGCCCGAGACGACGATGAGCAGCTCCACCTTGCTGGCCGCGTCGAGGCGGGCCACATCTGGGGTAGCGGCCATCTCGATGGCCCGCTCGGGGCGCCCGAGGCCGCGCTCGCAGTCAGCCATCACGGGAAGGAACGAGTTGTCGCCGGTGATCCGGCGGGCCGCGCGCAGCTCGGACAGCGCCTCGGCGTAGTGCCCGCTGCGATAGGCGGCCAGCCCGGCGGCTTCCCGCACCACCCCGACCCGGCCGGCGCGCTGTGCGGCGGCGATCGCGTGCAGGTAGGCGGTGTCAGGGTCGTCGTCGAGCAGTCGACCAGCCATCACCAGGTGCCGGGCGACGATGTCGGCATTCATCGAGGCCAGCGACGCCAGCTCAGCGCGTACCGCGCGGTCGAGCTCAGCCCCGGTCACATCCGCCGGCAGCGGCGGTTCGGCTCGGCGCGCCGACCGGCTGCCGCCCTCCGGACGGCTGCCCGACGAGGGACGGGCGGCGGCATCGCTGCGGGCTGGCCCGCCCGCGCCGCTGCGCGCCGGGCGGTTCCCACCGTCGGACCGACGGTTCCCACCGTCGGACCGCGCAGGTCGCTTCGGGCCATCGGTACGCGCGGGACGCTTGGCACCGTCCGACCGCGAGGGTCGTGCCTTGTTGCGGTCCGAGCGTTGCGGACCGTCGGGGCGATCGGCCCCTCCGGTTCGACCTGACTGCTCGTTCACGGACATTCTCCGGTCTATCGCGATGCACTGCTTGTTCAATACATCCTGGAATGCATTCTGTATTCATTTGCCGACACGTGCATTCTGGAACATTCGCACCGTACGTGCTGGCGCTGTTTCCACAGTGGACGCAAAATGCGTCGAGGGCTACCCCGAAACGGGGTAGCCCTCGACAAAGAATGTCCGGCGGCGTCCTACTCTCCCACGCGGTCCCCCACGCAGTACCATCGGCGCTGACAGGCTTAGCTTCCGGGTTCGGAATGGAGCCGGGCGTTTCCCCGTCGCTATGGCCGCCGAAACTCTATGGAGATATCTAGCCGGATCCCGACCGTATCTCGGGAACCGCACAGTGGACGCGAAGCAAAAGTTTTCTTCCGACCGAAGTCGGAAAAGATATGTGGTCAAGTCCTCGGCCTATTAGTACCGGTCAGCTCCATGCGTTGCCGCACTTCCACCTCCGGCCTATCAACCCAGTCGTCTACTGGGGGCCTTACCAGGTTAACCCTGTGGGAGACCTCATCTTGAAGCGAGCTTCCCGCTTAGATGCTTTCAGCGGTTATCCCTTCCGAACGTAGCCAACCAGCAGTGCTCCTGGCGGAACAACTGGCACACCAGAGGTTCGTCCGTCCCGGTCCTCTCGTACTAGGGACAGCCCTTCTCAAGTCTCCTGCGCGCACAGCGGATAGGGACCGAACTGTCTCACGACGTTCTAAACCCAGCTCGCGTACCGCTTTAATGGGCGAACAGCCCAACCCTTGGGACCTACTCCAGCCCCAGGATGCGACGAGCCGACATCGAGGTGCCAAACCATGCCGTCGATATGGACTCTTGGGCAAGATCAGCCTGTTATCCCCGGGGTACCTTTTATCCGTTGAGCGACGGCGCTTCCACAAGCCACCGCCGGATCACTAGTTCCTGCTTTCGCACCTGCTCGACCTGTCAGTCTCACAGTCAAGCTCCCTTGTGCACTTGCACTCGCCACCTGATTGCCAACCAGGCTGAGGGAACCTTTGAGCGCCTCCGTTACTCTTTAGGAGGCAACCGCCCCAGTTAAACTACCCATCAGACACTGTCCCTGATCCGGATCACGGACCTAGGTTAGACATCCAGAACGACCAGAGTGGTATTTCAACGTTGACTCCACAGACACTGGCGTGCCCGCTTCACAGTCTCCCACCTATCCTACACAAGCCGTCCCGAACACCAATATCAAACTATAGTAAAGGTCCCGGGGTCTTTCCGTCCTGCTGCGCGTAACGAGCATCTTTACTCGTAGTGCAATTTCGCCGAGTCTATGGTTGAGACAGTTGGGAAGTCGTTACGCCATTCGTGCAGGTCGGAACTTACCCGACAAGGAATTTCGCTACCTTAGGATGGTTATAGTTACCACCGCCGTTTACTGGCGCTTAAGTTCTCAGCTTCGACCCGAAGGTCTTACCGGTCCCCTTAACGTTCCAGCACCGGGCAGGCGTCAGTCCGTATACATCGTCTTGCGACTTCGCACGGACCTGTGTTTTTAGTAAACAGTCGCTTCCCACTGGTCTCTGCGGCCGTAGGCAGCTTCGGGAGCAAGTCCCTACACCACCCGCGGCCCCCCTTCTCCCGAAGTTACGGGGGCATTTTGCCGAGTTCCTTAACCATAGTTCACTCGATCGCCTTGGTATTCTCTACCTGACCACCTGAGTCGGTTTGGGGTACGGGCCGCCTTAACACTCGCTAGAGGCTTTTCTCGGCAGCATAGGATCATCCACTTCGCCTAGATCGGCTCGGTGTCAGGTCTCAGGCATGTGACAGACGGATTTGCCTATCTGTCGCCCTACACCCTTACCCGCGGTCAACCATCGCCGCGGTTGGACTACCTTCCTGCGTCACCCCATCGCTTGCCTACTACTAGTTCGGGTCGCGCGCTCCACCAGCTCCATCCGAAGACGGTGCCGGCTTCAGGCGCTTAGCATCACTAGGTTCGGCATGGGCGTGTTATAGCGGGTACGGGAATATCAACCCGTTGTCCATCGACTACGCCTGTCGGCCTCGCCTTAGGTCCCGACTTACCCAGGGCGGATTAGCCTGGCCCTGGAACCCTTGGTCATTCGGCGGACGGGTTTCTCACCCGTCTTTCGCTACTCATGCCTGCATTCTCACTCGTGTGGCGTCCACGGCTGGATCACTCCGCCGCTTCACTCGCCACACGACGCTCCCCTACCCATCCACACGCCTGGACACTAGGTGCCTGGCTATCAGTGTGAATGACACGGCTTCGGCGGTATGCTTGAGCCCCGCTACATTGTCGGCGCGGAATCACTTGACCAGTGAGCTATTACGCACTCTTTCAAGGGTGGCTGCTTCTAAGCCAACCTCCTGGTTGTCTGTGCAACTCCACATCCTTTTCCACTTAGCATACGCTTAGGGGCCTTAGCCGGTGTTCTGGGCTGTTTCCCTCTCGACTACGAAGCTTATCCCCCGCAGTCTCACTGCCGCGCTCTCACTTACCGGCATTCGGAGTTTGGCTGATGTCAGTAAGCTTGTAGGCCCCTTCGACCATCCAGTAGCTCTACCTCCGGCAAGAAACACGCGACGCTGCACCTAAATGCATTTCGGGGAGAACCAGCTATCACGGAGTTTGATTGGCCTTTCACCCCTACCCACAGCTCATCCCCCAGGTTTTCAACCCTGGTGGGTTCGGGCCTCCACGCGGTCTTACCCGCGCTTCACCCTGGCCATGGGTAGATCACTCCGCTTCGGGTCTAGAACATGCGACTCATTCGCCCTATTCGGACTCGCTTTCGCTACGGCTTCCCCACACGGGTTAACCTCGCCACACATCACTAACTCGCAGGCTCATTCTTCAAAAGGCACGCAGTCACGGCCGTCCGAGCAAGCTCGAACGACTACGCTCCCACGGCTTGTAGGCACACGGTTTCAGGTACTATTTCACTCCCCTCCCGGGGTACTTTTCACCTTTCCCTCACGGTACTTGTCCGCTATCGGTCACCAGGGAGTATTTAGGCTTAGCGGGTGGTCCCGCCAGATTCACACGGAATTTCTCGGGCTCCGTGCTACTTGGGATGTCACTCGGAAGTCGCTGACGTTTCGTCTACGGGGGTGTTACCCTCTATGCCGGTCCATTCGCATGACCTTCGACTACGACAACGATTTTTGACTTCCTGCTAATTCGGCAGAACTAACTGAATGATCCCACGACCCCAAACATGCAACGCCTGCCGGCTATCACACATGCTTGGTTTAGCCTGTTCCGCTTTCGCTCGCCACTACTCACGGAATCGCGGTTGCTTTCTCTTCCTGTGGGTACTGAGATGTTTCACTTCCCCACGTTCCCTCCACTCACCCTATGTGTTCAGGTGAGGGTGACAGGACATGACTCCTGCCGGGTTTCCCCATTCGGAAATCCTCGGATCACAGCTCGGTTGACAGCTCCCCGAGGCTTATCGCAGCCTCCTACGTCCTTCATCGGCTCCTGGTGCCAAGGCATCCACCGTGCGCCCTTATTAACTTGTCCACAAATATTTGATGCTCGCGTCCACTGTGCAGTTCTCAAAATACGGGTGGTCCCGGTCCCGGTGCTCGTCGCGTACCGCGGACCTGCATCGATCTGCAGGTCGAGGTCGTTCGACGCGGGATGGTCCCCCTTCACGAAACCGCCCGCGACAAGTCGCGGGCGGTGGAAGGGCCGGAGGTATCCGGGCTTACGCCCGTTCCCTCAGGACCCAACAGTGTGCCAGGCCGGCCTCGCTCGCTCCCGCCGCTTTCCCACTGCCGAAGCAGCTGTACTCACGTTGATTGGTTGCAAGACCTGCCAAATAGTCAATGTTCCACCCTTGAGCAAACCATCGAGGGACGAACGCCCTCAACTGGCTCTGGACACCCGAGCCGACCTAGTGGCCGGCGGAACCGAGTGCCAGGTGCTCCTTAGAAAGGAGGTGATCCAGCCGCACCTTCCGGTACGGCTACCTTGTTACGACTTCGTCCCAATCGCCGATCCCACCTTCGACAGCTCCCTCTCTTGCGAGTTGGGCCACTGGCTTCGGGTGTTACCGACTTTCGTGACGTGACGGGCGGTGTGTACAAGGCCCGGGAACGTATTCACCGCAGCGTTGCTGATCTGCGATTACTAGCGACTCCGACTTCATGGGGTCGAGTTGCAGACCCCAATCCGAACTGAGACCAGCTTTTTGGGATTAGCTCCACCTTGCGGTATTGCAGCCCTTTGTACTGGCCATTGTAGCATGTGTGCAGCCCAAGACATAAGGGGCATGATGATTTGACGTCATCCCCACCTTCCTCCGAGTTGACCCCGGCAGTCTCCTATGAGTCCCCGACATTACTCGCTGGCAACATAGGACGAGGGTTGCGCTCGTTGCGGGACTTAACCCAACATCTCACGACACGAGCTGACGACAACCATGCACCACCTGTACAGGGCCCTTGCGGACCTCCCATCTCTGGGAGATTTCCCTGTATGTCAAGCCTTGGTAAGGTTCTTCGCGTTGCGTCGAATTAAGCCACATGCTCCGCCGCTTGTGCGGGCCCCCGTCAATTCCTTTGAGTTTTAGCCTTGCGGCCGTACTCCCCAGGCGGGGCGCTTAATGCGTTAGCTGCGGCACGGAGAACGTGGAAGGTTCCCCACACCTAGCGCCCAACGTTTACGGCGTGGACTACCAGGGTATCTAATCCTGTTTGCTCCCCACGCTTTCGCTCCTCAGCGTCAGTTTCGGCCCAGAGACCCGCCTTCGCCACCGGTGTTCCTCCTGATATCTGCGCATTTCACCGCTACACCAGGAATTCCAGTCTCCCCTACCGAACTCTAGTCTGCCCGTATCGAATGCAGGCCCAGGGTTGAGCCCTGGGTTTTCACATCCGACGCGACAGACCGCCTACGAGCTCTTTACGCCCAATAATTCCGGACAACGCTTGCACCCTACGTATTACCGCGGCTGCTGGCACGTAGTTAGCCGGTGCTTCTTCTGCAGGTACCGTCACTTTCGCTTCTTCCCTGCTGAAAGAGGTTTACAACCCGAAGGCCTTCATCCCTCACGCGGCGTCGCTGCGTCAGGCTTTCGCCCATTGCGCAATATTCCCCACTGCTGCCTCCCGTAGGAGTCTGGGCCGTGTCTCAGTCCCAGTGTGGCCGGTCGCCCTCTCAGGCCGGCTACCCGTCGTCGCCTTGGTGGGCCGTTACCTCACCAACAAGCTGATAGGCCGCGAGCCCATCCCTAGTCGAAAAACTTTCCAGACCTTGTGATGCCGCTTGGTCTCGTATCCGGTATTAGCACCGGTTTCCCGGAGTTATCCCAGAACTAGGGGCAGGTTGCTCACGTGTTACTCACCCGTTCGCCACTGATCCCCTCCCGAAGGAGGTTCACCGTTCGACTTGCATGTGTTAAGCACGCCGCCAGCGTTCGTCCTGAGCCAGGATCAAACTCTCCGTAAATGTCTATTAGACAAACCGCACCGAAGTGCAGCCTGCCAATATTAGAGAGCGCTCTAGGTCTGGCAAGACCATGTTGAGCGATCTGGCAATGAATGAACTAACTGACCATAAAACATAGTTAGTTGTCCGTCATGTACCAAAGAAATTCCGTCGAGCAGCTCGTACGACCCGAAATGAGTCGCCGTTGCCAACCCGAACGGGGTTTTTGGCATTGACTTTTGGCACACTGTTGAGTTCTCAAGGAACAGACGCGCACCGAACCAAGCCTTTCGGCCGGGTCTCGGGGCAACCCTGTTAACTTACTGATGGGCCATGCGGGTGTCAAACTGACTTCCGCCTGTCCCCACCCAGCACGCGACAGACAACCCCGAGCCGAAGCTCGCGGTCGGAGAAGGTGCTGGAGGCCGCCCCGGGAACGGCCACCTTGCGATGTCCGCGCCTCCCTGCCGGGCGACATACAGAACATTAGACAGTCCCCACCGGCAACGCAAATCCGCTGGTCAGCGACGTCTCGGGCACAGATCGGTCCGGCAGTCGCTAGTCCTCCGCGCCGACCTCGAGGACCTCCACCGCCGCCAGGTGGCGCTTCCCGCGGCGCAGCAGCAGCCAGCGGCCCGCCAACAGGTCGTCGTCACCGGGCACCTGTCCCTCGTCGGTCACCCGCACGTTGTTGAGGTAGGCGCCACCCTCCACGATCGCGCGGCGGGCCGCCGACCGGCTCGCCACCAGCCCCGTCTCAACGAACAGCTCGAGGACGGACGGCAGTGGCGCACCGTCGACCCGCTTGACGACGGCCGACGGCAGCTCGGCCATGGCGTCCCGCAGCGTCGCGGCGTCGAGCGTGGAGAGCTCGCCCCGCCCGAACAGCGCCTGGCTGGCCTCCTCCACTCGGGCGGCGGCCTCGGCGCCGTGCACGAGCGTGGTCACCTCGCGGGCCAGCGCTCGCTGCGCCTCGCGCAGCTGGGGCCGCTCGCGCGCCGACTCCTCCAGCGCCTCGATCTCAGCCCGGGACCGGAACGAGAAGACCCGCAGCATCTGACCGACTGTGGCGTCCTCGACGTTGAGCCAGAACTGGAAGAAGGCGTACGGCGACATCAGGTCAGCGCTGAGCCAGACGGTGCCGCCCTCGGTCTTGCCGTACTTCGTGCCGTCCGCCTTGGTCACCAACGGCGTCGCGATCAGGTGGACGCTGGCGTGCTCGGCGTGCTGGATCAGGTCGGTGCCGCTGGTCAGGTTGCCCCACTGGTCGCTGCCACCTGTCTGCAGCGTGCAGCCGTACAGCCGGTAGAGCTCGAGGAAGTCCAGACCCTGCAGCATCTGATAGCTGAACTCCGTGTAGGAGATGCCCTCCTGCGAGTTCAGCCGCGCAGCCACTGCCTCCTTGGTGATCATCTTGTTCACGCGGTAGTACTTGCCGATGTCGCGCAGGAAGTCGATCGCCGACAGGGGCGCGGTCCAGTCGAGGTTGTTGACGACCCGCACGGCGTTGTCGCCCTCCGCGGACAGGAAGCGGCTCACCTGCTCACGGATCTTCTCCACCCACGACGCGACGAGCTCCTTGTCGTTGAGCACGCGCTCGGCCGTCGGCTTGGGGTCTCCGATCAGCCCCGTGGAGCCGCCCACCAGCGCCAGCGGCTTGTGCCCGGCGTCCTGCAGCCGGCGCATGGTCAGCAGCTGGACGAGGTTGCCCATGTGCAGGCTCGGTGCGGTCGGGTCGAAGCCGCAATAGAACGTCACCGGGCCTGCGGACAGCGCCTCGCGCAGGGCAGCCTCGTCGGTGGACAGTGCCACCAGGCCGCGCCACTGCAGCTCGTCGAGGATGTGGATCTCGCTCACGATGGATCTCGTCCTGCTTCCCTGTGACCTGCGCAACCGGCCATCTGTGCGCCATGACCGCGTCCTGACAATTGCGTGTCAGGTAAGCACAAGAGTGCCTGATCAGGGTCACGGCCTGCGACGCGATACCGCGGGGCGGTACACCGACACCGACGGATCGCCCTCGATCCAGAACCGCCACGGCCTCGCGGCGCCGTCTCCGGCGACCCCGACACGAGGCCCCCGGGCCACGCTGCGACGCGTCGGTCGCGGGCCGGCGCCGGCCAGCACACGCAGCTCAGACCCTCGAACGGTCACGTCCGCGCCGTCGTACCCCTTGTCGACCCCCAGTGCAGACGTGAGGCGAGCCGGGCCGCGCGCGAGGTCACGTGGCAGGCGGGCCGTCGTACGCCGCCGCTGTGCGAGCTCGAGGCCCGTGACGACCTCGCCCGCCCGCAGCAGCACGGCGGAGGGATCGCCGGCGGCGCCGCAGACCAGGTTCATGCACCAGTGCATGCCGTAGGAGAAGTAGACGTAGACGAAGCCACCGGGGCCGAACATCACCCCGTTGCGCGGCGTACGGCCGCGGTAGGCGTGCGACCCGGGGTCGCGCGGACCCGCGTAGGCCTCGACCTCGGTGAGCCGCACGGCCACCGTTCCTTCGGGTGAGTCGTGTACGACGACGCGCCCCAGCAGGTCCGGTGCCACCTGCAGCACTGGGCGTTCGAAGAATGACCGGGTCAGCTGGTCGGCCGACCCGTCACTCGCGGCCGACCCCTGCGCCGAGTGGCGGGTTGCGCAGGAGTTCTCGCGCGACGGACCTGCGTGCGTCACCAATCCGCGCTTATGGGTGGCCACTGGCCCAGGCCGCGTGCGCGTGGGCGGCGTCGGCCAGGTCGGACAGCTGCGTCGCGACCCTGGAGGGTGCGGTGCCGCCGAACGTCGAGCGGGCGTCCAGCGAGCCGCGGACCGACAGCACGGACCGGACGCTCGGCGTGAGCCGCTCGTCGAGCGCGGCGAGGTCGTCGTCGCCGACCTCCCAGAGCTCGCAGCCGGCGTCGTCGCACCAGCGGACGAGACGCCCGCTGATCTCGTGCGCGTCGCGGAACGAAACGCCGCTGCGCACCAGCCACTCGGCGACGTCGGTGGCGAGGGCATGACCAGTCGCCGCGGCCGCGGTCAGCCGTTCGTCGTCGACCCGCAACGTGGCCACCATGCCGGCCAGGGCGGGCAGCACGAGCAGGAGCTGCTCGACCGAGTCGAAGACCGGCTCCTTGTCCTCCTGCAGGTCGCGGTCGTAGGCGAGCGGGAGGCCCTTGAGCGTGGTGAGCAGCGACATCAGGTTGCCGATCAGCCGGCCGCTCTTGCCGCGGGCGAGCTCGGCGACGTCCGGGTTCTTCTTCTGCGGCATGATCGACGACCCGGTGGAATAGCCGTCATCGAGCTCGATCCAGGCGAACTCCGTGGTCGCCCAGAGGCAGATCTCCTCGCCGAGCCGGGAGAGGTGCACCCCGAGCAGCGCCGCGACGAACAGGAACTCCACCGCAAAGTCGCGGTCGGAGACTGCGTCGATCGAGTTGGCCATCGGTGCGGTGAAGCCCAGCTCCCGGGCGACCGCCTCGGGGTCGAGAGGCAGCGAGGAGCCGGCGAGCGCTCCGGCACCCAGGGGACTGAGCGCCGCGCGTACATCCCAGTCGATGAGGCGCTCGACGTCACGCTTGAGCGGGTGCACGTGCGCGAGAAGATGATGAGCGAGGAGTACGGGCTGAGCGTGCTGCAGGTGGGTCATGCCGGGCATCGGCGTGCCGCGGTGCCGCTCCGCGAGACCGATGAGGGACGTCTCCAGCTCGGCCACGCGAGCGGCGACGCTGCGGGCGGCATCTCTGAGGAACAGCCGCAGGTCGGTGGCGACCTGGTCGTTGCGACTGCGGCCGGCCCGCAGCTTGCCGCCGAGCGCACCTGCCCGCTCGAGCAGGCCACGTTCCAGGGCGGTGTGCACGTCCTCGTCATCGACCGTCGGGCGGAAGCTGCCGTCGCGGACCGCGGCGTCGAGGTCGTCGAGGGCGGCGAGCATCGCCGCGAGCTCGTCGTCGTCGAGCAGGCCGGCGCCGTGGAGCACGCGGGCGTGGGCGCGCGACGCCTTGAGGTCGTAGGGCGCGAGCCGCCAGTCGAAATGGACGCTGACCGACAGCCGGGCGAGAGCGTCGCTGGGTCCACCGGCGAAGCGCCCGCCCCACAACCGGGTCGGGGTGTTCGCCGGCAGGCCGTCGCCGGTCGCCTCGTCGCTCACGTCAGCTCTCCTCGGTCGCAGTCGCACGTCAGCCACCATCACACACCCGGGAATCGACCACGTTCAGCAGGTCTGCGGACGGTTCGCAAGGCCTGCACGCCGTGCGGACCGTCCGCCCGCATGCTGAACGTGGTCGATTCCGCACAGGTGGGCTAGGGGGTGTCGGCGTTGGCCTGGTCGCGGCGGGCGGCCATCTTGCTGGGCAGGCCCCAGAGCTCGATGAAGCCCTTGGCCAGCGACTGGTCGAACAGGTCGCCCGAGTCGTAGGTCGCCATCTCGTAGTCGTAGAGCGACTGCTCGCTGCGCCGGCCGGTCACCACGGCCTTGCCGGCGTGCAGGGTCAGCCGCACGTCGCCCGAGACGTGCGCGTTGGCGTCGGCGAGGAACCCGTCCAGGGCTCGCTTCAACGGCGAGAACCACAAGCCGTCGTACACCAGCTCGCCCCACCGCTGGTCGACGGACTTCTTGAAGCGAGCCAGGTCGCGCTCGACCGTCACGTTCTCGAGCTCCTGATGCGCGGTGATCAGCGCGATCGCGCCCGGCGCCTCATAGACCTCACGGCTCTTGATGCCGACCAGCCGGTCCTCGACGAGATCGAGCCGGCCGACGCCCTGCGCCCCGGCGCGCTTGTTGAGCTCGAGCACCGCTTCGAGCATCGTCACCGGTCGCCCGTCCAGAGCGACCGGCGCGCCCCGGTCGAAGGTGATGACGACCTCGTCGGCGTCGCGCGGCACCGACGGGTCGGAGGTGTAGGAGTAGACGTCCTCGATGGGCGCGTTCCAGATGTCCTCGAGGAAGCCGGTCTCCACCGCGCGGCCCCACAGGTTCTGGTCGATGGAGTACGGCGACTTCTTCGTCACGTCGATCGGCAGCGCCTTCTCCTCGGCGAACGCGATCGCCTTGTCACGGGACATGCCCGAGTCCCGCACGGGCGCGATCACCCGCAGGTCAGGCGCGAGCGCCCCGATGCCGACCTCGAAGCGCACCTGGTCGTTGCCCTTGCCCGTGCACCCGTGCGCCACGATGCTCGCGCCGTGATAGCGCGCGGCCTCCACGAGGTGCTTGGCGATGAGCGGCCGCGACAGTGCCGAGACCAGCGGATAGCGGTCGAGGTAGAGCGCGTTGGCCTGCAGCGCCGGGAGGCAGAAGTCCTCGGCGTACTCCTGCTTCAGGTCCAGCACCAGCGACTCGACCGCACCGCAGGCAAGGGCTCGCTCCCGGATGACGTCGAGGTCCTCGCCGCCCTGGCCGACATCGGCCGCAACGGCGATCACCTCCGCACCGGTCTCCTCGGCGATCCAGCCGATGGCGACGGAGGTGTCGAGACCTCCGGAGTAGGCAAGTACGACGCGCTCGCTCATGCAGGGCTTCCTTCGATGGTGGCGGTGGTCTCAGTGGTCTCGGGATCGGCCAGGGCGGAGGTCGACGCGAGCGCGAGCAGCCGGGCGGCAAGTGCCGCGCCGCCGTCGGGTGCGCGGCTGATCAGCAGGACGGTGTCGTCACCGGCGATGCTGCCGAGGATGTCGGCGGCGCCGGAGCGGTCGATCGCGGAGGCCAGGAACTGTGCGGCCCCCGGGGGCGTGCGGAGGACGGCGAGATTGGCCGAGGACTCGGCCGACACCAGCAGCTCGGCGGCGAGCCGGCCGAGCCGGGTGGAGGCCTCACCGTTGAGGGGCGCGAGCCGCGGGGTCGTGTCGCCGCCCTCGGCGGGGACGGCGTAGAAGAGGTCACCGGAGCCGTCCCGGATCTTCACCGCGCCGAGCTCGTCGAGGTCGCGCGACAGCGTCGTCTGTGTCACGGCCACACAGTCGTCGGCGAGCAGGCGTGCGAGCTCGCTCTGCGAACGCACCCGCCGGGTCTCGAGCAGCTCGACGATGCGCCGATGGCGCGCGATGCGCGTGGTCGCGAGCTGGCTCATGCCGACGCCTCCGCAGCGTCGAGAATCGCCGGCAGCGCGGCGAGGAACGAGTCGACCTGCTCGTCACTGAGGATCAACGGCGGCACGAGGCGTACGACGTGTGGCGCGGGCGCATTCACCAGGAAACCGTGGTCACGGGCGACCCGTTCGACCTCGGTCGAGACCGGTGCGGTGAGAACGATGCCGATCATCAGGCCGGCGCCGCGGACGTGGTCGACGAGCGGGTGCCCCAGGTTGGTGACCCCGGTCGCGATCCGCTCCCCCGCACGCTTCGCATGCCCGCAGAGGTCGTCCCGCTCGATCGTGTCGAGAACGGCCAGCGCGGCCGCGCACGACACCGGGTTGCCGCCGAACGTGCTGCCGTGCTGCCCCGGCTCGAGCAACGCGGCGGCGTCGCCGAACGCGAGGCAGGCACCGATCGGCAGCCCCCCGCCGAGCCCCTTGGCCAGCGTCATCACGTCGGGGTCGACACCTTCTCGCTGATGGGCGAACCACGCGCCCGTCCGACCGATGCCGGTCTGCACCTCGTCGAGCACGAGCAGCGCACCGGCCGCGGTCGCGATGCGGCGGGCCTGCTCGAGGTAGCCCTCCGGTGGCAGCACCACGCCCGACTCGCCCTGGATGGGTTCGAGGAAGATGGCGGCGGTGTCGGGACCGACGGCGGAGCGCAGCGCCGCGACGTCGCCGAAGGGTACGAAGGTGACCGGTCCGGGCAGCGGCTCGAACGGGGCTCGCTTGGCCGGCTGACCGGTCAGCGCGAGCGCGCCCATCGTGCGGCCGTGGAAAGCACCGTCGGTGGCGACGATCCGCGGGCGACCGGTGCGCCGGGCAATCTTGAAGGCCGCCTCGTTCGCCTCGGCTCCGGAGTTCGCGAAGAACACCTTCCCGTCGCGACCGGTCAGCCCGAGCAGCCGCTCGGCCAGCCGCACGGAGGGCTCGTTCGCGACGAGGTTCGACGTGTGGCCGAGCGTCGCCACCTGCCGCGACACCGCCTCGACGACGGCCGGGTGCGCGTGGCCGAGCACGTTGACGGCGATGCCGGCGACCAGGTCGAGATAGCTCTTGCCGGTCTCGTCCCACACCTGGGCGCCCTGGCCGCGCACCAGGGTCAGTGGCGGGGCGGCGTACGACGCCATGATCGACTGCGTCCAGCGACGCGTGACGGATGTCTCGCCGGTTGACGGCGCACCGGTGGTCACAGCCGAACCTCCGTTCCGACGCCCTCGTCGGTGAAGACCTCGACGAGCACCGCGTGAGGGACGCGGCCGTCGATGATGTGCGCCTTGGGCACGCCACCACGGACGGCCCGCAGGCAGGCGGCCATCTTGGGCACCATGCCGGTCGACAGCGTGGGCAGCAGCTCCTCGAGCTCGTCGGCCGTGATGCTGCTGATGACGTCGTCCGTGCTCGGGCTGCTCCCGTTGTCCCAGTCGGCGTAGAGCCCCTCGACATCGGTGAGCACGATGAGCTTCTCGGCCTTCAGCGCCACGGCCAGCGCCGCAGCCGCCGTGTCCGCGTTGATGTTGTAGACGTGCCGGCCGGCCTCGGTCGAGCCGCGCGCGACGCTCGACACGACGGGGATGCGACCGTCGGCGACCAGGCCCTGGACGATGCCGGGCTGCACGCGCGCGACGTCTCCGACGAGACCGAGGTCGACGAGCTCGCCGTCGACCGTGAGGTGATGGGGCTCGGCCGTGAACAGGTTGCCGTCCTCGCCGGACAGGCCGATCGCCAGCGGGCCGTGCGCGTTGATCAGGCCGACGATCTCCCGCTGCACCTGGCCGACGAGCACCATGCGTACGACGTCCATGGTCTCGGGGGTCGTCACGCGGTGACCCCCTTCGAAGACCGACTCGATGCCGAGCCTCTCGAGGTGCGCCGTGATCTGCGGGCCGCCGCCGTGCACCACGACCGGCCGCAGGCCGGCGTAGCGCAAGAACACGACGTCCTCGGCGAACGCGCGTTGCAACGCCTCGTCGGTCATGGCGTTGCCGCCGTACTTGATCACGACGACCTTGTCGTGGAACCGCTCGAGCCAGGGCAGGGCCTCGACGAGGAGGCCGGCCTTCTCCAGCGCGGCGGCGTGACGGCTAGACATCGGCAGAGGTCATGTTGAGTACGCCGAGTTCTCGTGGACGTAGGCGGCGGTGAGGTCGTTGGTCCAGACGGTCGCCTCGTCGTCGCCGGCGGCGAGGTCGACGACGATCGTGACGAGCCGGCCCGACAGGTCGACCTTCGAGCGGTCCTCGGCGGCTGCACCGTCGCGACACACCCAGACGCCCCCGAGCGACACCGCAAGGCGCTCGGGCTCGAACGCCGCATCGGTCGTTCCGACGGCGGCCAGCACGCGGCCCCAGTTGGGGTCCTCACCGTGGATGGCGCACTTGAGCAGGTTGCTGCGCGCGATCGCCCGCCCGACGGTGACGGCGTCGGCCTCACTCGCTGCGCGGATGACCTCGACGGCGATGGTCTTGCTCGCGCCTTCCGCGTCGTCGATGAGCTGCCGGGACAGGTCGGCACAAACGGCGTGCACGGCCCGGGCGAGATCCTCCTCGGTCGGTTGCATGCCGGAGGCGCCGGACGCGAGCAGCAGAACGGTGTCGTTGGTGGACATGCAGCCGTCCGAGTCGACCCGGTCGAACGTACGAGCAGTGGCGGCGCGCAGCACCCTGTCGAGCACGGCAGTGTTCGACGTCGGCGTCGGTCGTGACGACCGCGAGCATCGTGGCCAGTCCGGGTGCCAGCATGCCGGCTCCCTTGGCCATGCCGCCGACGGTGAACCCGTCGGCGCGGTGCACGGCCTGCTTGGGGACGCTGTCGGTCGTCATGATCGCCCGTGCCGCCTCGTCGCCACCCTCGTCGCTGAGCAGCGGCACTGCCGCGTCGACCCCGGCGAGCAGCTCGTTCATCGGCAGCCGGTCGCCGATCAGACCGGTGGAGCAGATCGCGACGTCGGTCGCGGAGACACCCAGCGCCATGGCCGCCCATTCGGCGGTCGCGTGGGTGTCCTGGAACCCCTGCGGCCCGGTGCAGGCGTTGGCGCCGCCGCTGTTCAGCACGACCGCGTCGACCCGACCGTCGCTGACGACCTGGTGGGTCCAGAGCACAGGAGCAGCCTTGACCCGGTTGGCGGTGAAGACTCCCGCTCCGGCTCGCGTCGGCCCGTCGTTGACCAGCAGGGCGACGTCGAGCAGCCCGGACGACTTGAGGCCCGCGGCGACGCCGGTGGCCCGGAAGCCCTTCGGCGCGGTGATCCCGGTGGGCGAATCTGACGTGTCGGTCATGGCGCCGTCCCGTTCGCGGTCAAACCGGCCGTCTCGTCGAAGCCGAGCGAGAGGTTGGCGTTCTGCACGGCCTGGCCGGCTGCGCCCTTGACGAGGTTGTCCAGCGCCGTGACCACGACGGCGCGCCCGCTGTGCTGGTCGGCCGCCACCTGCACGTGCACCGCGTTGGATCCGTACGTCGCGGCCGTGGTCGGCCACTGGCCGTCGGGCAGCACGTGGACGAACGGCTCGTTGCCGTAGGCCGAGGCCAGCGTCGCCTGCAGCTCACGGGTTGTCACGCCCTCGATCAGCCGAGCCGTGGACGTCGCGAGGATGCCGCGCGGCATCGGCGCCAGCGTCGGCGTGAACGACAACGTCACGGGCTCGCCGGACGCTGCCGTCAGCGACTGCTCCATCTCCGGTGTGTGCTGGTGGACGCCACCGACCTTGTAGGGGCTCATCGCTCCCATGACCTCGCTGGCGAGCAGCGCGGCCGTTGGCGTGCGGCCGGCGCCGGACGTGCCGGACGCCGCGACGACCACGAGGTCGTAGGACTCCACCAGGCCGGCGCGCAGCAGCGGCGCGAGTGCAAGCGCGACCGCAGTCGCGTAGCAGCCGGGGTTGGCGATGCGCGGCGCGCCGGTGAGCATGGCGCGGGCGCCGGGCAGCTCGGGCAGGCCGTAGGGCCAGACACCGGCGTGCTGACCGGAGTAGTACGTCGTCCAGGCTTGCGCGTCGTCGAGGCGGAAGTCGGCACCGAGGTCGATGATCGGCAGGTCGCTGGGCAGCTGGGCCACCAGCGCCGCGGACTGTCCGTGCGGCAGGGCGAGGAAGACGAGATCGGCCTGCGCCAACGCAGCCGCGTCGGTCGCCACGAAGCTGGTGTCCGCCAGGGCCGGCAGCTGCGGATGCACGCTGGTCACCGGCTGCCCTGCCTGGGTGTTGGCCGCGACCGGCCCGAGCCGCAGCTGCGGATGCCCGAGAACCAGGTGCAACAGCTCGCCCCCTGCATAGCCACTCGCCCCGGCCACCGCCACAGTCGTACCCATGTGCATGATTATGCGGACAGACGCATGGTCATGCAAACGAGTTGTCCGGGTCCTGGGACGTCAGGCCAGCTGCTTGGCGAGATGGATCTGCTGGTGCCCGGTCGGGTAGTCCGGGAACCGCCCTGTCTCGCGATAGCCGCGGGCGGCGTAGAAGGCGGGCGCCTGGAAGTCGTGCGTCGAGAGCAGCACCTGGGTGCAGCCCCGCGACCGTGCCTCGTCCTCGGCGGTGGCCAGCAGCCGGCTGCCGAGCCCGGTCCCGCGCAGCGGCTCGTCGACCCAGAGCAGGTCTACGAACGCGGACTCGCCCCACGTCCAGCCGTAGAGCCCGGCGACCAGGCCGCCGCCGTCGTCACGCACCGACACGACGAGCATCGCGCCGTCGTCGATGCCGGTCGCCGACACGTTGTATTCGTAGAGACGGTGCCGGATCTCGCGCTCGACCACGCCGTCGTCGACATCGCTCACCTCGAGCCGCAGCCGCGTCACGTCGTCGAGGATGCCACTCCGGCGCAGAAACGATGGCGCGCTGCCGGGCCATTGCATCTCGAGCGGACACGGCATGCGCGATTTACCGTGGTCACAGCCTCAGCAATTCGCGCATGCCCAGCTGGTGAGCCTCTCGGCGGACACGGCATGCGCGATTTACCGTGGTCACAGCCCCAGCAATTCGCGCATGCCCAGCTGGTGAGCGGGCTGCCACTCGGGTCAGGCGAGGGGGTCGTCGGGCGCCGTAGCTGCGCAGCCGCAGGGTGCGGGCGTCCTCGCGGACGATGTCGTGCGAGCGCGCCACCAGCGCGTCCAGGTCGTCGCGGGCGGCATGGACGAAGCGGCCGTGCAGGGCATCGAGGTCACCCGCGGCGAAGCGGACGGCGGCGAGGACCATCAGGCGTACGTCGTTCCATGGTTGCTCGTCTGCCGGGCCCCACATCATCTCGGTCATGTCGGTCCGCACCAGGCCCGGGCTGATCTCGAGAACGGTCACGCCGGAGCCCTCCAGCGCAGCCGCCAGCGAGTCCATCAGCCGGCTGTTCGCCGCCTTCGACACCCCGTAGGCGCTCCACAGCGGTTGCGGGCGCAGACCCATCCCGCTGCCCATGAGCAACAGCCGACCGCGCCCGCGGCGCGTCATACCGGGGAGCACGGCGCGGGCCACCAGGAAGGGCCCGCGCAGGTTGGTCTCGATCGTCTGCCACCAGTCGTCGGGATCGGCGTCCCACGGTGCGGCCGGAGCCGACTCGCGACGGCCGGCGTTGCTGACCACCAGGTCGAGCGGGCCGAAGTGCCGCTCGACGTTGCCCACCGCCACGCGTACCTGATCATCGTTCGTGACGTCCGCGTGGACGGTCATCGCCTCCACGCCGAGGGCTGCGCACTCGGCCAGCCGCGCGTCCAGCGTCGCCTCGTCGCGACCGAGCAGCGCCACCCGCATGCCCTCGGCGCCGAGGCCGAGAGCGATGTCCCGGCCGATGCCGCGACCGGCGCCGGTGACAAGTGCGACCTGACCGTGCAGATCCATGTGCTCTCCGTCGCCAGGCGGCGGCCTCAGGTGCGGGCGACGGCTCCCGTGCGGCGGGCCGCCTCGGCGACGGCCGCCTCGCGGGCAGCAGTCACCTCGTCGACGGTCAGGGTGCGGTCGGGTGCGCGGAACCGGAGCGTGTAGGCCAGGGACTCCTTGCCCTCCCCCACCTGCACGCCACGGTAGACGTCGAAGAGTCGCAACGACTCGAGCAGGTCGCCGGCACCGTCGCGCAACGCCGCCTCCACCTCTGCCGCGGGCACCGACGTGTCGACGACGAGGGCGACGTCCTGGGTCGCGACCGGGAACGTCGACAGACGTGGCGCCGGCACCGGCTTGCTGTCGAAGCCCATCAGGCTGAGGTCGAGCTCCATCGCCGAGGTCCGCTCCGGCAGCCCCCACGACGCGAGGACCCGCGGGTGCAGCTCGCCGGCGTGACCCACGACCCGGTCGCCCACGAGCAGCACCGCGCACCGGCCGGGATGCCACGGCGCGTGCTGATCGGCCCGCACCGTGAGCTCGACGCGCGCCTCCCGGGCAACCGTCCTGGCCGCGTCCACCGCGTCGGCCCAGCCGCCGGCCCGGCCGGCGCCCCACCAGCCGGGCAGCTCGCGGTGCCCCGACAGCGCGACCGCGACGCGGGTCGGCTGGGCGGGCAGCGCGGCATCGAGAGCGGCAACCTCGTCCTCGGTCGGTCGCCGGTCGAGCGGCGGGCGCGGCGCGGCGGGCAGGGGTTCGGCGCCCGGCCGGAAGACCGGAGCCACCTCGAAGAGCCCGACGTCGTTGTTGCCCCGCCCGATGTTGCGGCGCAGCGCGTGCAGCAGCCCCGGCAGCAACGTGGTGCGCAGCAGGGGCTCCTCGTCGGAGAGCGGGTTGGCCAGCCGCATGACCTGGCGGCGCGCGTCGTCGGCGGGCAGCAGCAACGAGTCGAGGTCCGCCTCGGCGATGAAGGGATAGGACGGTGCCTCGACGTAGCCCGCCGCAGCCAGCGCGATGCCGACGCGCCGCCTCGCGCGTTGCGAGTCGGTGAACCCGCGACCGGCGGGCGCCGCCGGCAGCTCGGCCGGGATGGTGTCGTAGCCGACCAGCCGGATGACCTCCTCGTCGAGGTCAGCGGGGTCGGTGAGGTCGGGCCGCCAGGTCGGCGGCGTGACGAGCCACGCGCTGGCGCTGCCGTTCGCGACCGTGCAGCCGACCGTCTCCAGGTTGATGCGTACGACGTCGGGGGTGATCGTCAGTCCGGCCGTGCGCGCAGGACGTGCCGGGTCCAGCGCGATCTCGGGTCGCTCGCGGGGCAGGTCGACCTCGCTCATGCCCCCGTACGTCGCGCCGCCGAGCTCGGTGAGCAGCGCCACTGCGCGCGCCGACGCGACCGGACCCAGCTCTGGGTCCACCCCGCGCTCGAACCGTCGGGACGCCTCGCTCGGCAGCTTGTGCCGCCGGGCCATCCGGGCGATCGGCACCGGCAGGAAGTGCGCCGCCTCGATCACCAGCTCCACCGAGTCAGGCCCGATCTCGGTCTCCAGGCCGCCCATCGTGCCGGCCAGGCCGATCGGCCCGCGGTCGTCGGTGATGAGCACGTCCTCGACGTCCAGGTCGCGGGTCACGTGGTCGAGCGTCTCGAGCCGCTCTCCCGGCTGCCGCGCGACGCACGACGATCGGCCCCTTCAGCCGCCCGCCGTCGAAGGCGTGCAGCGGCTGGCCGAGCTCGAGCATCACGTAGTTGGTGACGTCGACCGCGAGCGACACGGGCCGCATGCCGCACTGCACGAGACGCGCCTGCATCCACGCCGGGCTGGCGGCCGCCGGGTCGAGACCGGTCACCGTGCGCAGGACGATGCGGTCGGCCGCCGTCGGGTCCGCGATCTGCACCGGGTGTCCGGGCCGACCCGTGTCGGCCGGGAGGTCGAGGTCGGCGGGGTCGCGGAAAGCCAGGTCATACGCCGTCGCGGCCTCGCGCGCGATGCCCCGGATCGACAGCGCATAGGCGCGGTCGGGTGTGACGGCGATGTCGAGCACCTCGTCGAGCAGGCCCAGCAGCTCCGCCGCGTCACTGCCGATCTCGTGCTCCCCGGGGAGAACCAGGATGCCGGTGTGGTCATCACCCGTGCCGAGCTCGCGCGCGGAGCAGATCATGCCGTCGCTGATGTGTCCGTAGGTCTTCCGGGCGGTGATCTCGAAGCCGCCGGGCAGCGTCACGCCGGGCAGTGCCACGACGACGAGGTCCCCGACCGCGAAGTTGAGCGCGCCGCAGACGATGCCGCGCGGCTCGCTCTCCCCGACGTCGACCGTCGTCCAGCGGATCGTCTTGCCGTTCGAGTGCTGCTCCTCCTCGACCGTCAGCACCCGTCCGACGACCAGCGGGCCGGAGATCTCCGCGCCCAGGCTCTCGACCGTCTCGACCTCGAGACCGAGCGCCACCAGGCGCTCGGCCAGATCGTCGCCCGGTGACTGCAGGCGGCAGGTCGACGTACTCCCTGATCCACGACATCGGCGCGCGCATCAGATCTCCATGCCGAACGGACGGGTGAACCGCACGTCGCCCTCGACCATGTCGCGCATGTCCTCGATGCCGTGCCGGGACATCAACGTCCGCTCGAGACCCATGCCGAACGCGAAGCCCGTGTAGACCTCCGGGTCGATGCCGCAGGCGACGAGCACCCGTGGGTTGACCATGCCGCAGCCACCCCACTCGATCCAGCCCTCCGACGAGCACGTGCGGCAGGGCCGGTCCGGGTTGCCGACCGAGTCGCCGTGGCAGACCCAGCAGCGCAGGTCCATCTCGGCGCTGGGCTCGGTGAACGGGAAGTAGGACGGACGGAGCCGCGTGATCATGTCGTCGCCGAACATCGCGCGGGCGAAGTTCTCCAGCGTGCCGCGCAGGTGGGCCATCGAGATGCCCTTGTCGACGACCAGGCCCTCGACCTGGCTGAACACCGGCGAGTGCGTCGCGTCGAGCTCGTCGGTGCGGTAGACGCGTCCGGGCGAGACCGCGTAGATCGGCGGGTCGCGGCGCAGCATGGTGCGGATCTGCACCGGCGAGGTCTGGGTGCGCAGCACGACGCCGGACTCGGGCGAGGTGACCCAGAACGTGTCCTGGGTCGTCCGCGCGGGGTGGTCAGGCGGCAGGTTGAGCGCGTCGAAGTTGAACCACTCCGCCTCGACCTCCGGACCCTCCGACCACTCGTAGCCCATCGCCATGAACAGCTCGGCGACCCTCTCCTGGATGGTCGTCAGCGGGTGCCGCGCGCCGCGGGGCATGCGGTCCCACGGCAGCGTCACGTCGACGGCCTCCTCGACGAGCACGCGCTCGTCGCGCTCGAGCTCGAGCTCGGCCTGCCGGGCGGCGAGCGCGTCGGAGACGGCTCGGCGGGCCAGGCCGACGCGCTTGCCGGCCTCGGCACGGGCGGCCGGCGGCAGGGCGCCGATCTCCCGGTTGGCCAGGGCCAGCGGCGAGCGGTCGCCGGCGTGCTCGATGCGGGCGGTCTTGAGCGCGTCGAGATCACCGGCCTTGGCGATCGCGGCGAGCGCCTCGTCGTGGGCGTGCTGGACCTCGTCGGCGTTCAACGGCGTCACCTGCACGGGGTCGTAGGACTTGTTCGGGGCGGACATCTTTGGCTCCGTCACTGGATCAGGTGGTCGATTCAGGGGAAGGCGGCGGCGCCGCCAGAGTCTATGGGGGGTACGCGCGGGGGTGGCTCGCGCCGTTCGGGTCGCCCGCCGGGCGCCCTAGTCGAGAAAGTCAGGGGTGCCGGCGGGCAGCACGAATCGGAACAGTGCCCCGCCGCTCGGAGCCCGGCCGACCTCGATCTGGCCGCCGTGCGCCTCGACGAGCCCGCGCACGATGTAGAGGCCGAGCCCGGTGCCACCGCGGCGACCCGACCGCCAGAACCTGGTGAAGACGCGGTCGTGCAGCCCCGCAGGGATGCCCTCGCCCTCATCGGTCACGGTCACGCACGCTCCGGCTTCGCCATCGGACCCGCTGCTGAGCTTTCCGCCGTCCTGCGCCGGATCCCACGCAGCAACCTCGATCGTGACGTGTCCCGTGCCGTGCCGCACTGCGTTTTCCAGCAGGTTGGCGATGATCTGGTCGATCTTGTCGGCGTCGAGCCACATCTCCGGCAGTCCCGTACCGATCCGCACGGTGAACTTGTCGGCGTCCTCCCCCGACATGACGATGCCGGCGACGTGGCGCGTCGCGACCTTCCCGAGATCGACCACCTGACGGCGCACCGTGAGCCGTCCCGACTCGATGCGTGCGATGTCCAGCAGCTCGGTGATCAGCCGGGTGACCCGGTCGGCGTCGGCGTTGACCGTCTCGAGCATGAGGCGCTTCTGGTCGTCGTTGAAGCGGTCCCACTTCGCGAGCAGGGTCGCAGTGAAGCCCTTCACGCTGGTCAGCGGTGAGCGCAGCTCGTGGGCGACCGTGGAGATGAGCTCGGCCCGGCTGAGCTCCTCGCGGGCCCGGCCACGGGTGTGCCGGAGCGAGACGACGACGCGGGTGACGGGGCCGCGCGGCTCGTCCCGGACATAGCGCGAGCTCACCAGCACTTCCGTCTCACCCAGCAGCAGGTTGCGCTCGGGGTGGCCGGTGACGATCGACATGCAGCTGTAGGGCCGGGTGCACGGCCACCAGGGTCGTCCGTCGAGCAGATCGAGCGGCAGAGCGTCCTCGAGGTCCTTGCCCAGCGCCGACGCCGCGTCCAGGCGCGTGATCTGCTCGGCGGCGCGGTTGAACACCACGACCCGGCCCGATGCGTCCGCCACGACGAGGCCGTCAGGCACGTCGTCAGCGTCGACGAGCGACCCGCCCGGCGTGTGATCCCCCTGCTTTGACCCCGTGGCCACCTGTCGAGACTACAGAGGTGGGCGCCTACGTCGCGCGTCCGCGAACCTTGATCCGTTGGGCACGAGCGGAGGCATACAGGCACACGGCAGCCGCGGTGGCGAGGTTCAGGCTCTCGGCCGCGCCATAGATCGGCACCCGCACGACGTCGTCGGCGAGGGCGCGGGTCTCGGGTGGCAGTCCCCAGGCCTCGTTGCCGAACAGCCAGGCCGTCGGGCCGTCGAGGCGACCGCCGTCGATCGCGCTGTCGAGGTCGAGGCCGCCGTGTCCGTCGGCCGCCAGCACGGTCAGACCGCGCGCCTTCAGGGCGCTCACCGCTCGATCGATCGGCACTCCCGCAGCGAGCGGGAGATGGAACAGGCTGCCGGCGGAGGCCCGCACGCACTTGCCGTTGTACGGGTCGACGCTCTCGCCGCCCAGGACCACCGCGTCAGCACCGGCTGCGTCGGCCGTGCGGATGACCGTGCCGGCGTTGCCCGGGTCGCGGACGTGCGCGAGCACGGCCACGAGCTGGGTGGCGGCGGCCGCAACGTCCTCGACCGGGCGGTCGAGGAAGGCACAGACAGCCACCATGCCCTGAGGGGTCACCGTCTGGGAGAGCGACGCCATGACCTCGCCGCTGACGACGTACACATCAACGCCCTTGCCCGTGGCGACCTCGACCATCTCTGCGTGCCGTGTCGCGGCGTCGCGGGTGACGAACACCTCGTGGACGATGTCGTGGCCCGCTGCGTGCGCCGCGATCGCCTCTCGTACCGCCTGCGGTCCCTCGGCCAGGAAGCGCCGCTCCCGGGCCCGGAACGCGCGCTTGGCCAGCCGCTTCGCCGCGACGACGCGCGGGGACCGCAGCGACGTCAGCTCAATGCCGATCATGGGGGCCGGACCATGGCGTGACTGCTCCTCACATGGGTCAGGCGCCCGTCCCGCGGTGCGGGCCGAGCGCCTGACGAGGGCTCTGGTGCGGCGCTCAGGCCGCCGTCGTGGTCGCCGGGACGGCCGCGCGGGCCACCTCGACGAGCGCGGCGAAGGCAGGTGCGTCGTTGACAGCCATGTCGGCGAGGACCTTGCGGTCGACCTCGACTCCAGCGGCCTTGAGGCCCTGGATGAACCTGTTGTAGGTCATGCCGTTCAGCCGTGCGGCAGCGTTGATCCGCTGGATCCACAGCTGGCGGAAGTCTCCCTTGCGCTTCTTGCGGTCGCGGTAGGAGTACGTCATCGAGTGGAGCATCTGCTCCTTGGCCTTGCGGTACAGCCGCGAGCGCTGACCGCGGTAACCGCTGGCCCGCTCGAGGACGACCCGGCGCTTCTTGTGGGCATTGACTGCCCGCTTCACGCGTGCCACGTGTTCACAACTCCTTGGATAGTGGGGCCGGTCTGAGCGACGTGGCTTATTTGCCGAGCAGGCGCTTGATGCGCTTGGCGTCGGACGGAGCAACTACGAGATCTGCGGATAGCCGACGGGTGCGGCGGGACGACTTGTTCTCGAGGTAGTGCCGGAAGTTGGCCTGCTCGCGCATCACCTTGCCGGAGCCGGTGACGCGAAATCGCTTCTTGCTCCCGCTGTGGGTCTTCATCTTCGGCATAGCCGCGTTTCTCCTCATGGTGCGTTGTTTGGCGTCCTGCTGGTGCCCGAGTTCGGTACTGGTCGTAGTGGTCGTACTGGTCGTGCTGGCGTGCTCACCCGAACCTCGGGCTTCCGTGGTCGTGCGGGTCGTGCTGCTCGTGTCCTGCCGTCAGGCGACGCCGGACTGAGCATCGGCCGGGGCTTCGGCAACCTTGGCGGCAGGCACCGGCTTGGCTGGCACCGGCTTGGCCGGCGCCGGCTTGGCTGCTGCTGCCTTGGCCGGCGCCGGCTTGGCTGCTGCTGCCTTGGCTGGCGCCGGCTTGGCCGGCGTCGGCTTGGCCGGCGTCGGCTTGGCTGCCGCCGGCTTGGCCGGCACTGGCTTGGCCGGTGCCGCGGCGGCGGGCGCCGTCGCGACCGGCTCGGCAACAACCGGGTCGGCACCAACCGGGTCGGCAACAACCGGCTCGGCAGCGACCTGCTCGGCTGCCACCGGCTCGGAAGCGACCGGCTCGGCTGCGACCGGCTGCTCGGCCGGACGCTCGCTGCGATCGTGACGCTCCGTACGCTCAGCCCTGTCTGCGGCCTTCTCGGCGCGAGCCTCGGCCTTCTTCTTGTGCGGCCCGAGGACCATGATCATGTTGCGCCCGTCCTGCTTCGGGGCCGACTCGACGAAGCCGAGCTCCTCCACATCGGCGGCGAGCCGCTGCAGGAGCCGGTAGCCGAGCTCGGGACGCGACTGCTCGCGTCCGCGGAACATGATCGTGATCTTGACCTTGTCGCCCGCCTTGAGGAAGCGGACCACGTGGCCTCTCTTGGTCGCGTAGTCGTGGGGATCGATCTTCGGCCGGAGCTTCATCTCCTTGATCACCGTGTGCGCCTGGTTCTTGCGCGCCTCACGAGCCTTCATGGCCGTTTCGTACTTGAACTTGCCGTAGTCCATGAGCTTGCAGACCGGTGGGCGGGCCATCGGCGCGACCTCGACGAGGTCGAGGTCTGCTTCCTGGGCCAGCCGCAGCGCGTCGCCGATGGCGACGATGCCGACCTGCTCACCGTTAGGACCGACTAGCCGCACTTCGTTGACGCGGATCCGGTCGTTAATCCTGGGCTCAGTGCTGATGGGGCCTCCTCGAAAGACGACAGGTGCTGACCGTTCCGGACGCAAAAAAGGGCTCTCACGTCGAAATCGCTCGCGAAAGCCCCCAACCGGAGCGGGATGGGTGTCATCCCTCTCTGGACGCCCTGACCAGCACGAGGCTGGACCTGACGTCCGGACCGGAACCCGACAACCGTGGTGCTGCAAACGTGCTGCTGGTCAATGCGGGTGGGAGTGAGGCCTCCACTTGCGCACCAAGGCTCCGAAGAACCCAGGTGGGTCAGTTGTCAGGCTACCAGCGCGCCCCCGTACCGAGCCAATCCCCCATGTCCCCTCACCGTCTGCTGGGCCCCCGCCTGCCACGCCCCTGCCTGCTGAGCCAACAAGATCACGATCTCCGTGCACAGATTCCGCATTAATCGCGAATCTGAGCACGACGGGAGCGATCTTGATGCGGTACGACGGTGGGCGCCGCCGCCGCTCGTACCCCAAACCACCACGAGCCGGACTAATGGCCCACGACCGCCAAGCGCCGCGCCACGACCACCTCGCCCCGACCACCCCCGCCAGTTGACCACGTTTGGCACCCTGGGCGTCGCTTCAGCACCCGCGCACGCCTGCTGAAGCGACGCCTGACCTACCAAACGTGGTCAACTTCGCGCCGGTCAGGGGTGCAGGGCGGCCAGGAACTCGAGCTGGGTCCGGTCGGCGACAAACGTGACGGGACCGGACGGGTCGACCACCAGGAACGCGCAGTTCTCCTGCACGGCCCCCTGCGCCGCGCGGTAGGCCGGCACCGGCACCGGACGCGCGGCCGGGTTCCAGGCGGACAGCGCCTCGAGCGAGGTGAAGGCCGGCAGCGCCCGCCGCCCGTCGGTGCCGATCATGACCGGCAGGGCCATCTCCACCGTCTTGTCGTGCACCAGACCGTCGGCATCCGTGACGGTTTCCGCCGGCAGCGCCGTGACCGGGACGATCAGCCGGTTTCCCGCCAGCGCCGCGAGCACGTCGTCGTCCGTGCTCTCCCCCGCGTCGTAGGACGCCAGCACCTGCGCGAGCGCCTGGTCGGCGGTGCCGTCGTCGGCGGCGAATGCGGGGTCGGGCCGCGCCAGGGACGACATGCTCGCAGGCTATCCCGCCCCGGACCCGGTCCTTCAGGAGCATGCTGGGGTGGTGCTCCGGAGCACATCTGACGCTTTCCGCGACCGGGCCGACGCCGGTCGCCGCCTCGGTGCGCGCCTGTTCGACCTGCATCTGGCCCCGTCGCCGATGGTGCTCGGGCTCCCGCGCGGTGGTGTCGTCGTCGCGGCCGAGGTGGCGGCCGCCCTCCGCGGCGACCTCGACGTCCTCGTCGCCCGCAAGCTCGCCCATCCCGAGCAGCCGGAGCTGGCGCTCGGCGCACTGGCGGAGGGCGGGTCGCCGGTCTGGGACGAGGCGATGCTGCGGCGGATGGGTCTGCGCAGCGACGATCTCGACGGCGTGGTGACCGCGGAGCGCCAGGAGCTCGCACGCCGAGTGGCGACCTACCGCCCGCACCGGTCTGCACCGGACGTGCACGGCCGCGTCGTCGTACTCGTCGATGACGGTGTTGCCACGGGCGCGACCGCACGGGCGGCACTGCGGGCGCTGGGCGACCGCGGGGCCGAGCGGCTGCTGCTCGCGGTGCCGGTGGCGGCCCCCGAGTCGCTCCCGACGTTCACCGACGCCGACCAGGTCGTCACGCTGATCGCGCCGTCCAACTTCGGGGCGGTGGGTCGTTGGTACGACGACTTCCGGCAGCTCTCGGACGACGACGTGCGGCGGGCACTGGCTGCGGTCGACGCGAACTGACTCACCACCAACCCTTGCGCTTCGACCAGACGAGCAGCAGCGCGGACATGATGAGCATGATCACGAGCGCGGCGGTCAGCAGGCCGTAGTGCGTCGACTGGTTGACGATGACGTTCATGCCGAGCACCGACGAGAGCGCGGTGATCGGCAGCGTGACCGCCGCGATGACAGCCAGCCGTTCGGCCGCGATGGTCATCTTGGTGTTCGTGCGCGCCTGGTAGAACTCGATCGTGCCCTGCAGGTAGTCCTTCTGGCCTTCCGCCATGCTGCGCAGCCGCTCGAACTGGTCGACCACGTCCTCGAAGAGGCGCCGTCGGTCGGGCCGGTCCACCGCGATGGTCGCCAGCCGTCCGTACACCTCGCGGCTGAGCGCCGCCATCGTGCGCACGGTGAGAAGGCCATGGCGCGTACGGAACATCTGCTCCAGGAACTCTTCCGGGTCGCCGAGGTGACCGGCCGTGACCCGCTGCTCCAGCTGCCAGACGTCCTGGGTGAGGTCGGCGATGTACTGGCGCAGCCGCCGGGTCACCCCGCCGACGAGGGCGTACGAGAGCTCTTCGGCCGAGGCCGGGGAGAAGCGGCCCGATTCGATCCGGCGGCGCAGGCTGCGGACCTCAAGCATCGCCGCCTCGGGGTCGACGGCCGGGTTGAGCGGGCCGTGGACCGTGACCACGTAACCAGGTCCGATGAACTGGTCCAGCTCGAGGTAGTGGACGTGACCTGCCTTGCCGGTCTCGGGGGTGTGCAGGACCACGAAGATGTGGTCCGAGTAGACGTGCGTCTTGGGCACCGGGTTGCGCTTGGAGCAGTCCGCGACGGCCATCGGGTGAAACTGGAAGACCTTGCTCAGCAGCTCCTCTGCGTCGTCGCCCCACTCGGGGATGTCGACCCAGAGCAGGCCGTCTCCACGCTCGCGCAGATCGAGCACGTCCTGCGCCGTGCTCTACGACCCCGTCCGATGTGAGGTAGCAGATGTCCATGGCCCGGCTCGAACTAGGCGCGGTCTTGTTTGATCGCGATCATCGGACTCGTTCCTCGCCTCACGATCGCGAATGGTCGACGATCGCGATGACCGGACCGCCACCCGACGGGCCCTGGTGCACAGCAGCCACCGACACGAAGACGGCCGGGTCGCCCGTGACCGAGGCCACCACTCCCCCGACGCACGACTTGATCTGCCGGTGCCAGTGCACGTCCGAGTCGTCGAGCATGATGTTGCGCCGGTCGCGCACCCGGCCGGCGGGGTCGGCCTCGCACTTGCAGAACACGTTGACCACTCTGCCTTTGAGGTCGCTGGAGTGCGGCCGCTCCGGCAGCTCCAGCCCCGCGCTGCGGATCGAGTCCCAGACCCCGTCGGCGTCGAGTGCGTCCTTCATCACGCTGTGGCCGATCTGGAAGTGGCCGCCGACGCCGCGAACGTTGCCGAGCACGACGATCTGGGCCTGGTCGAGCTCGACTCCGCTCGAGCACGAGGCAACCGCACTGAACAACGAGAGGTCCTTGTGGATCTGCTCGGCCTTCGGCATCTCGATCTCACCGAGCGCGACCGCGATGCCCAGAGCCGTCGTGGAGTTGGAGACGTCCATCGACTTCAGGGTGTCCTCGGTCCATACGTCATGGCCACGTCGCTTGGCGTCGGTGATGGTGTCCAACGTGAGCAGCGGGGTCTTGGTCTGCACGTAGTGCACGTCTGCGGGATCGGAGATGCCGGCCCGTTCCATGGCGATCGTCACCCCGGCGGCGACCTTCTCGACCATCGGCAGGCGCCCGATGTCCTCGGGGAAGATCTGCTCGCTCATGGCATAGCCGACCGACAGCCGCGGCTCGTCGGTCTGCGGCACGCTGTCCGCGGCGACCGTGGCGAAGATGGTGGCGTGCGGGGAGATGACCCCGTCGGTGCCGCCCGACCACACGATCGGGATCTGCTTGATCTCCTCCATCGGCCGGGTGCCCCTCGAGACGAGCACCTCGCGGAACGCCCGGTCGGCGATGATGCGCGTGTAGTCGTTGACGCCGCCGTTGCCCTCGGTCTTTCCGATGACAGCGATGACGCGGTCCGCCTCGATGAGCCCCTTGTCGAGCAGGTCGGACAGACCGGAGGCGTCGGAGACGCTCTCGAGGGCGACCTTGTGAACCGCAATGGGCTCGGGCATGACGTTCTCTCTTTCGTCAGGTTTCTTCAGGTGTTCTCGATGACAGTGCCGACCGAAAGGCCGTCACCGGTGGCGGTCACCGCGTCGCCGATGCGCTGCAACGACGTGATCACCGACCTGGTCCCGCCCTGCTCGACGAAGCGCACGGCAGCCTCGACCTTCGGACCCATGCTGCCGCTCGCGAACTGACCGTCTGCCGCGTGGGCACGCATCTTGCCGGTCGTGACCCGGCCGATCGGGCGGGCCCGGTCAGTGCCGAAGTCGAGCATCGCGTGGTCGACGTCGGTGGCGATGACCAGCACGTCGACGTCAAGGCTGCGGGCGAGCAGGGCGGCCGCCAGGTCCTTGTCGATGACCGCCTCGACGCCGCGCAACCCACCGTCGTCGTCTCGTACGACAGGGATCCCACCACCTCCCGCAGCCACCACGACGTACCCCGCATTGCTCAGGACACGGATGGCCGGCACGTCCAGGATCTCGAGCGGGTCCGGTGACGCGACGACTCGCCGCCAGCCACGCGCGCCCCGGTCTTCCCAGGTCTGTCCGTGCTCGATGAGCGGCGCAGCTTCCTCGGCCGGCAGGTAGCGGCCGATGGGCTTGGTCGGGCGGGCGAAGCCGGGGTCCGCACCGTCGACGCGGGTGCGAGTCACGAGCGTCGCCACCGAGCGGTCGACGCCGCGCTGCGCGAGCGCACGGTCGAGGGCATCCATGATGAGGAAGCCGATCGTGCCCTGCGTCTGTGCACCGCACCAGTCCAGCGGTACGGGAGGCACCACGGCCGCGGCGAGCTCGTTCTTGACCAGCAGGTTGCCGACCTGGGGTCCGTTGCCGTGGGTCAGCACGACCTCGACGCCGGCCTTGACGAGGTCCGCGACGTGCTCCATCGCCGCCGCGACGGCGGTGTCCTGGTCCAGTGGTGTCGCGCTGCCCCCGGGTCCGGTCATGGCGTTGCCGCCGAGAGCAATGAGCGTGCGCACGTGGTGGACCTTAGCGGGACCGGTCCCGCTCAGACCCGGCGCCGCGAGCGGACCTTCGGCCGACGACACGCCGGCGTGTCGCGTACGAAGGTCGCTTCCTGGCGGGAGCGGGTCGGGGCAGTGGGGCTAGCGCTTGCCGTGCACGTCGGCGTCCACATGGCCTTCGACGTCGTCGAGCCAGTCGTTCACGGACTGGTTGTGCTGGCCCAGCGTCGGCGGCGCCTGATGGGTCCGCGGGGCGTGCGCGTCGAAGCGCAGCGGCGGCCCCGGCAGGGTGAGGGTGCCGGCAGTGGCGTGCTCGACGTCGACGAGCAGACCCTGCGATCTGGTCTGGTCCCAGTCGTAGACCCGGTCGAGGGTACGTACCTCGCCGGCCGGCACCCCGACGCGGGCCAGCCGGGGCAGCAGCTCGGCGAGCGGCTGGTCGGCGAAGGCCACATCGATGGCCGCGACGACCGCGTCGCGGTTGCGCACCCGCTCGGCGTTGCTCGCGAAGCCCGGCTCGCCGGCCGGCAGACCGAACTCGGTCGCCAGGGTCCGCCACAGGCTCTCGCTGCCTACCGCGATCTGCACCAGCCCGTCCGCGCAGTGGAACAGCCCGTACGGGCAGATGGACGGGTGGTGGTTGCCCTGCCCCTGCGGCACGTCGCCCGCGACCGTGTATCGAGTGCCCTGGAACGCATGCACCCCGACGATCGCGGCGAGCAGCGAGGTCCGCACGACGCCGCCCCGCCCCGTCGCGTCGCGCTCGTGCAGCGCGGCCACCGCGCCGTACGCGCCGTACATGCCGGCCAGCAGGTCACCGATCGGCACGCCGACCCGCATCGGCTCGCCCGGCCCGGTGCCGGTCAGCGACATGATGCCGCCTTCGCCCTGGGCGATCTGGTCGTAGCCGGCCCGGCCGCCCTCCGGCCCGTCGTGGCCGAAGCCGCTGATCGAGAGCACGACCAGCCGTGGGTTGAGGGCGAGCAGCTCGTCCATGCTGAAGCCGAGGCGGTCGAGGACGCCGGTGCGGAAGTTCTCGACCAGCACGTCGGCCTGACGCACCAGCCGGGTGAGCAGCGCCTTGCCCTCGTCGGACTTCAGGTCGGCGGTGACCGACTCTTTGTTGCGGTTGCAGGAGAAGAAGTACGTCGACTCGCCGCTGTCGGCGATCGCCCCGCCCTCCCCGACGAACGGCGGTCCCCAGCCGCGGCTGTCGTCGCCGCCGTTCGGGTTCTCGACCTTGATGACGCGGGCGCCCAGGTCGCCGAGCATCATCGCCGCGTGCGGGCCGGCGAGCGCTCGAGACAGGTCGACGACGACGATCCCCTCGAGCGGGCCGGTCGCGGTCGGGGTGTCGGGCTGCATGAGCGTCAGCGTAAAGGGGCCGTCGCCGGCCCTACTACGGTGTCGTGTCGTGACGACCTGGCCGCCCTCCCACGCGCGTACCCATGCAGCGAACTCGCTGCGCGAACGCCTCGATGCGGCGACCGCGGGGCTCGATCCCCCGTTCGCGGTCGTCGACCGGCAGGCGTTCCGGTCGAACGCCGCCGAGCTCGTGCGCCGCGCGGCCGGCACCCCCGTGCGGGTGGCCAGCAAGTCGGTGCGGGTGCGTTCGCTGCTCACCGAGGTTCTGGCGTACGACGGGTGGCGCGGCGTGATGGCATTCACCCTCGAGGAAGCGCTGTGGCTGGTGCGTACGGGGGTGACGCACGACGTCCTCGTCGCCTATCCCTCCGTCGACCGGGCCGCGCTCGCGGCCCTGTCCTCCGACGACGCGCTGGCCGCCGCTGTCACGCTGATGGTCGACGACGTCGACCAGCTCGACCTGGTGGACAGCGTCGTGCCACCTGCCGCTCGCCGCCCGCTGCGGGTCTGCCTCGAGCTCGACGCCTCGTGGCCGCTGCCCGGGGGCCGAGGTCGGGTCGGCGTCCGGCGCTCCCCGGTCTCGACCCCGTCGGCACTGGCGGCGCTGGCGGCGGTCGTCGTCGGGCGGCCCGGCTTCGAGCTGGTCGGGCTGATGGCCTACGAGGCGCAGATCGCCGGGCTCGGCGACGCCGGTCGCGGCGCGCGGTCGATGGCCGTGCGGGCGCTGCAGCGCCGGTCCCGCGCGGAGATCGCCGAACGACGGGCAGCGGCGGTCGCGGCAGTCCGTGCCGTCGCTCCGCTCGAGTTCGTGAACGGCGGTGGCACAGGCTCGCTGGAGAGCACGGCCGCGGAAGCCGCCGTCACCGAGGTGACCGCCGGGTCGGGGCTGTTCGGCAGCGTGCTGTTCGACCACTACCGCGCGTGGCACCCGCAGCCCGCGGCCCTGTTCGCCCTGCCGGTGGTGCGCCGCCCCGGACCGGGCGTGGTCACCGTGCTCGGTGGCGGTTGGGTCGCCTCCGGACCTTCCGGTCGTGACCGGCTGCCGGCGCCGTGGCTGCCCACCGGCCTGCGCCTTGACGGACTCGAGGGTGCCGGCGAGGTGCAGACGCCGGTGCGCGGCGCGGCTGCCGACCGGCTGGCCGTCGGCGACCGCGTGTGGTTCCGGCACGCCAAGGCAGGGGAGCTCTGCGAACACGTGAACGCGTTGCACGTCGTCGACGGCGACACGGTGGTCGGCTCCGCGGAGACCTACCGTGGCGAGGGCAAGGCCTTCCTTTGACGGTCAGCGCGGTCGCCGAGCGGGTGCTCACCGCGCCGGCCCGGCTCGGCGCCGTACGCCTCGTGGTCGTCGACGGTCCGGCGGGATCGGGCAAGACGACGTACGCCGACGCGCTCGCTGCCGCACTCGGCGACGCCCCCGTCGTGCACATGGACGACCTGTTCGGGGGCTGGGCCGGCGCCCTGGTGCCCGATGTCTGGCGCCGGCTGGAGGCACAGGTCCTGGCGCCGCTGCGCGACGGCCGGACGGCGCGCTACCAGAGGTACGACTGGGGCGCGGACGAGTTCGGCGCCTGGATCGACGTGCCGCGGCATCCGGCGCTGGTGCTGGAGGGCGTCGGCTCGGCTGCCCGGCCGGTCGACCCGTGGGCCGTGGCGCGGGTGTGGGTGGAAGTGCCCCCCGACCTGCGACTGGACCGCGGCATCGCCCGCGACGGCCGGGCGATGCGCGAGCACTGGCTGCGCTTCCAGGAGACCGAGGACGCGCACTTCGCGAGCGACAGGACCCGCGATCGCGCCGACGTCATCGTCGACGGGACTGCGTAGGTCTCAGCGACCGCGCAGCTTGGCCAGCGCCTCGTCGAGGATCGCGGCCCCGTCCTTGTCCGAGCGCCGCTCCTTCACGTACGCGAGGTGCGTCTTGTACGGCTCGGTCTTGGGCGCTGACGGCGGGTTCTCGCGATCCTGACCGGCGGGCAGCCCGCACCGCGGGCAGTCCCACGTCTCGGGCATCGTCACCGTGGTGTCCTCGGCGAAGCTCGGCTTGGTCTCGTGTCCGTTGGCGCACCAGTAGGACATGCGCACCCGCGGGGCGGACTCGCCGCGCTCCGCCTCACCCATCGGTCCCGCACCTACACGGCTGCCACGGATCGCGTTACCACTTGCCACAGGGTGCTCCCCATTTGTCGAGTGCCGATGATCGCCGCACGGCGATCAGAGTCTAAGTCGGTCGGTCGGTCGATGGGTCCGTTAGCTCGATCAGGCCTTGAGCAGCAGACCCAGTCCGACGATCGAGGCGATCCAGAGGATGCCCGTGCCGATGGTGATGCGGTCGAGGTTGCGTTCGACGACCGAGGAGCCGCCCAGCGAGGACGAGACGCCGCCGCCGAACAGGTCGGACAGGCCGCCACCCTTCCCCTTGTGCAGCAGCACGAGAACGATCATCAGCAGGCTCGTGATGACCAGCACGATGTCGAAGACGATTATCACGCGGTGACTCTGCTTCCTCAAACTGTTGACGGGTGCTCACCCGACGTCAGGGACGTCCTGTGGTGAAGGTCCAGGGTACGACAAGTGCCCCCCGGGTCGGCGTCAGGACTCCGATTGGCGCGCCATGTCGCGGTAGCGGCAGATGGCCACGAACTCCTCGCCATCGATGCTCGCGCCGCCGACGAGGGCACCGTCGACGTCGGTCTGGTCCATGATCGCCGGCGCGTTCGACGCCTTGACCGACCCGCCGTAGAGGATGCGGACGCCGTCGGCCAGGTCGCCGGAATAGAGCTCGGCCAGCTTGGTGCGGATCGCGGCGCAGACCTCCTGCGCGTCGTCGGGGGTAGCGACCTCGCCCGTGCCGATGGCCCAGACGGGCTCGTAGGCGACGACCAGGCTGCGCGCCTGGGCGGCCGTGATGTCGCGGAGCGCGCCCTCGAGCTGCCCGACGGTGTGCGCGACGTGGTTGCCCGCCTGGCGCACCTCGAGCGACTCGCCGATGCAGAGGATCGGCGTCAGCTCGTGGGCCACCGCCTGCTTGACCTTGGCGTTGATCAGCGCGTCGTCCTCGTGGTGGTACTGGCGGCGTTCCGAGTGGCCGATCACGACATAGGTGCAGCCGAGCTTGGCCAGCATCGAGGCCGACACCTCGCCCGTGTAGGCGCCCTTCTCGTGTGCCGACACGTCCTGCGCGCCGTAGGAGAGCCGGTACTTGTCGCCGTCGATCAGCGTCTGCACCGAGCGGATGTCGGTGTACGGCGGCAGCACCGCGACCTCGACCGCGTCGAGATCCTTGTCGTTGAGCGAGAACGCGAGCTTCTGCACCAGGGCGATGGCCTCGAGGTGATTGAGGTTCATCTTCCAGTTGCCTGCCATCAACGGCATCCGTGTCATGGTCACGCCTCCAGTGCAGAAAGTCCGGGCAGTTCCTTGCCCTCGAGCAGCTCCAGGCTCGCGCCGCCACCCGTGGAGATGTGCCCGAACGCCTTCTCGTCGAAGCCGAGCTGGCGCACGGCCGCAGCCGAGTCCCCGCCGCCGACGACCGTCAGGCCGTCGACCTCCGTGATGGCCTGGGCGATGGCCCGGGTCCCCTCGGCGAACGGCGCCATCTCGAAGACGCCCATCGGGCCGTTCCAGAAGACGGTGCGCGCATCGCGCAGCTTGTCGGCGAACAGCGCGCTGCTGCGGGGTCCGATGTCGAGGCCGATCCGGTCGGCCGGGAAGTCGGCGACGTCGACGATGTCGTGGTCGGCGTCAGCGGCGAACGCCGTCGCCGCGACGATGTCGACGGGCAGCACCAGCTCGACACCCTTCGCGCGAGCCTGCTCGACGTAGCCGCGAACGGCGTCGAGCTGGTCTTCCTCGAGCAGGCTCTTGCCGACCTCGTGGCCCTGTGCCTTGAGGAAGGTGAAGACCATGCCGCCGCCGATCAGCAGCCGGTCGACGACACCGAGCAGGTTGTCGATGACACCGAGCTTGTCCGAGACCTTGGACCCTCCGAGCACGACCACGTAGGGCCGGGCAGGTTCGTGGGTGAGGCGGTGCAGGACCTCGACCTCGGCGAGTACGAGCGCGCCGGCCGCGTGCGGCAGCCGCTGCGGCACGTCATAGACACTCGCGTGCTTGCGGTGCACCGCGCCGAACCCGTCGCCGACGTAGACCTCGGCGAGCCCCGCGAGCTGGTCGGCGAACGCGCCGCGCTCGGCGTCGTCCTTGGCCGTCTCGCCCTTGTTGAAGCGCAGGTTCTCGAGAAGGGCGACCTGCCCGTCGGCGAGACCGTCGACCGTCGCACGGGCGCTCTCGCCCACCGTGTCCGTCGCGAACACGACATCGCGCCCGAGGACCTCACCGAGCCGGGCGGCGACCGGCGCGAGCGAGTACTGGGGGTCGGGTGCCCCCTTCGGACGGCCGAGGTGGGCGCAGACCACGACGCGCGCGCCGCGGTCCGCGAGATCGGCCAGCGTCGGAGCACTGGCCCGGATGCGACCGTCGTCGGTGATCCTGGCGCCGTCGAGCGGCACGTTGAGGTCGGACCGGACGAGGACCCGGCGGCCACGCAACGGCCCGAGGTCGTCGACTGTCTTCATCGGGCAGCGACCGTCACAGGGAACGGCCGACCAGACCGACCAGGTCGACGAGACGGCAGGAGTAGCCCCACTCGTTGTCGTACCAGCCGATGATCTTGACCTGGTTGCCGATGACCTTCGTCAGCTTGGAGTCGAACGTGCACGACGACGGGTCGGTCACGATGTCGGAGGAGACGATCTCGTCCTCGGTGTAGGTGAGGTAGCCCTTGAACGCTCCCTCGGCCGCCGCCTTGAATGCGGCGTTGACCTCGTCGACCGTCGTCTCGCGGCTCACCGTGACGGTGAGGTCGGTGGCCGAGCCGGTCGGGATCGGCACGCGGATCGCGAACCCGTCGAGCTTGCCCTTGAGCTCGGGCAGGACCAGGGAGATCGCCTTCGCCGCACCGGTGCTGGTCGGCACGATGTTGACGGCGGCGGCGCGCGCCCGGCGGAGGTCCTTGTGCGGACCGTCCTGGAGGTTCTGGTCGCCGGTGTAGGCGTGGATGGTCGTCATCAGGCCGGACTCGATGCCGAACGAGTCGTTGAGCACCTTGGCCATCGGGGCGAGGCAGTTCGTCGTGCACGAGGCCATCGAGATGATGTGGTGCTTGGTGGAGTCGTAGTCGGCCTCGTTCGCGCCGAGCACGACCGTGACGTCCTCGTTCTTGGCGGGCGCGGAGATGATGACCTTCTGCGCACCGCCGTCGAGGTGGGCCTTGGCCTTGGTCGCGTCGGTGAAGAAGCCGGTCGACTCGAGGACGACCTCGGCGCCGAGCTCCTTCCACGGCAGGTTCGCGGGGTCCCGCTCCTCGAGCACCCGGATCTTGCGGCCGCCGACGATGATGTTCTCGTCGTCGTACGTGACGTCCTCGGCCAGCCGGCCCAGGATCGTGTCGTACTTCAGCAGGTGGGCCAGCGTCTTGTTGTCCGTGAGGTCGTTCACGGCGACGACCTCGAAGTCGGCGCCCTGTGCGAGGGCGGCGCGATAGAAGTTGCGGCCGATGCGGCCGAAGCCATTGATGCCAACGCGGATGGTCACGACATGCTCCTCAGAATCCGGCGGGCGGGGGGCCACGGCCGGGTTGCAACTCGCTCGTTCTTGACGAGTCGACCCTATCCAACGCCGATGACCGGTCTCACCATGCGGGCGAGCCAGGGTTTCAGGCGTCCAGCATGTCGCTGGTCAGACTGGACTCGGTGTCCGGGACACCGAGGTCGGACGCCTTCTTGTCGGCCATCGCCAGCAGCCGCCGGATCCGGCCCGCGACCGCGTCCTTGGTCATCGGCGGCTCGGCCAGCCCGCCGAGCTCCTCGAGGCTGGCCTGCTTGTGCGCGAGCCGCAGCTCGCCCGCGGTCTTCAGGTGGTCGGGCACGTCGTCGCCGAGGATCTCCAGCGCGCGGTGTACGCGGGCACCCGCCGCCACCGCCGCGCGCGCCGACCGGCGCATGTTGGCGTCGTCGAAGTTGGCCAACCGGTTCGCGGTCGCGCGCACCTCGCGGCGCATCCGCCGCTCTTCCCAGGCCAGCACGCTGTCGTGGGCGCCCAGCCTGGTCAGCAGCGCGCCGATGGCGTCCCCGTCCCGTACGACCACGCGATCGACCCCACGCACCTCGCGCGCCTTGGCCCCGATGCCCAGCCGGCGTGCCGCCCCGACCAGCGCCAGGGCGGCCTCCGGTCCCGGGCAGGTGATCTCCAGCGACGACGACCGGCCGGGCTCGGTGAGCGAGCCGTGGGCGAGGAAAGCACCACGCCAGGCCGACTCGGCGTCGCAGATCGCGCCGGACACGACCTGCGGCGGCAGGCCGCGGACAGGGCGGCCACGGCCGTCGATCAGACCGGTCTGGCGGGCCAGTGCCTCCCCGTCCTTGGAGATGCGCACGAGGTAGCGGCTGCCCTTGCGCAGTCCGCCCGCGGCCACGACGGCCACGTCCGAGCCGTGGCCATAGACCTCAGCGATGTCCTTGCGCAGCCGTCGCGCCGTCGCGCCGGTGTCGATCTCGGCCTCGATCACGATCCGACCGCTCACGATGTGCAGACCACCGGCGAAGCGCAGCATCGACGACACCTCGGCCTTGCGACAGCACGGCCGCGTAATCGTCAGATGTGCAAGCTCGTCTTTGACGGCTGCGGTCATGGCCATGAGGTCAGATCCTGCCACTTGAGAGAACAGCTCGGTAAGCCGAGGCGAACAACTCGGGATCGTGCCGAGGTGTTCCATCGGAAACTGCAATCGGCGCAAGGACAACTCGCGCACCAAGGCGGGCCGCCACTTTTTCGAGGGCGACGTGGTCGGGCACCATCTTCGGATCAGCGAGCACGACGTCCAGCTGCCAGCCGGGTGCGTGGTCGGCCAATACCTCGAGGTAGGTCTCCGGAGCGAAGCCGCTCGTCTCTCCCGGCTGCGGCGCCAGATTGAGCGCCACGAGCCGTCGGGCGCTCGTCTCGTGCAACGCGGCGGCGAGCTCGGGCACCAGCAGGTGAGGGATCACGCTGGTGAACCAGGAGCCGGGTCCGAGAACGACCCAGTCGGCGGCGCGGACAGCGGCGACGGCCTCCGCGCAGCCGGCGGGGTGTTCGGGCACCAGCGCCACACTGACGACCCGGCCGGGGGCGGTGGCCACCGCGACCTGGCCGCGGACCTTGCGCTGGACACCGTCGGGGCCTTCGACGACCGCCTCGATGTCGAGCGGCTCGACGGACATGGGCAGCACCCGGCCCTGCACCCCGAGCAGCCGGCCCATCCAGGCCAGCCCCTCGACCGAGTCGCCGAGCAGCTCCCACAGCGCGACGATGAGCAGGTTGCCGACGGCGTGGTCGTGCAGGTGGCCCTCGCTGCGGAACCGGTGCTGCACGACGCGGCTCCACGTCTGTCCCCAGTCGTCGTCCCCGCACAGCGCGGCCAGGGCCATCCGCAGGTCGCCGGGCGGCAGCACGCCCAGCTCGCGGCGCAGCCGGCCGCTGGACCCGCCGTCGTCGGCAACGGTCACGACCGCCGTCAGCCGTTGCGTGACTCGACGCAGCGCCGACAGCGACGCGGCGAGGCCGTGGCCACCGCCCAGCGCGACGACGTCCGGGTCTTCCTCTGCCGTGCCCTGGGGCACGTTTACTCCCGTCCGAGGTCGCGGTGGACGACGGCGACGTCCATGCCGAGGTCGGTGAGCCGCCGGTTCAGCTCCTCGGTGATGGCGACGGAACGATGCTTGCCACCCGTGCAGCCGATGGCGACGGTGGCGAACCGCTTGCCTTCGCGCAGATAGCCGGCCGAGACGATCTCGAGCAGGCTGGTGTAGCCGTCGACGAACTCCTTCGCGCCGGGCTGCTGCAACACGTAGTCGCTGACGACCTGGTCGCGGCCGGTCAGCGGCCGCAGCTCGGGCACCCAGTGCGGGTTGGGCAGGAACCGGCAGTCCACGACAAGGTCGGCGTCGACCGGCAGGCCGTACTTGTAGCCGAACGAGATCAGCGTCGCGTGCAGCCCGGTGCGACCCGTTTCCTCGAATGCCTGCAACACTTTTGCGCTCAGCTCATGCACGTTGAGGTCGCTGGTGTCGAGGATGAAGTCGGCGTCAGCGCGCAGGTCGCCCAACAGCTCGCGCTCCCGGGCGATGCCATCGACGAGTCGTCCGTCCGCCTGCAGCGGGTGCGGTCGACGTACCGCTTCATGACGGCGTACGAGCGCCGCGTCACTGGCCTCGAGGTAGATGATGCGCGGGTTGATGCCGTCGTTCTTGAGCTGGGCCAACGCCTCTGTGAGGTCGGCGAAGAACGACCTGCTGCGTACGTCGACGACGGCCGCCATGCGGGGCACGTTTCCCTGCGCTCGACCGCCGAGCTCGGTGAGGGTCGGCAGCAGGGCCGGCGGGAGGTTGTCCACGACGAACCAGCCGAGGTCTTCCAGGACGTTCGCCGCGGTGCTGCGCCCGGCTCCCGACATGCCGGTGATGATGACGAGGTCGGGGAGCCGCGGTGCAGCGCTGTCCTCTGCCTCCCGGACCTGGTTGGTCACTGTCGTTCCTTCATCGTTGCTGGTCGGTGTGCTGTCGTCGAGGATCTCGCCGGTCGCAGTGTTGACGGCGAGGCCGCCCGTGCGGTCGCCGGCCGCCAGTGCCGCGACGACGGCCTCGGCCGTGTGCCGGCCGACGCCCGGCACCTCGATGATCTCGTCGACGGAGGCCGCTGCCAGCCGCTTGAGGGAACCGAACTGCTTGAGCAGCGCCTTGCGCCTCGTCTCACCGAGCCCGGCTATGCCGTCGAGGGCGCTCGCCGTCATCGACTTGGACCGGCGCGACCGGTGGTGGGCGATGGCGAAACGGTGGGCCTCGTCGCGCACCCGTTGGAGCAGATAGAGACCCTCGCTGGTCCGGGCCATCACGACGGGGTGCGGGTCGTCGGGCAGCCACACCTCCTCGAGTCGCTTCGCGAGCCCGCACAGCGCCACGTCGTCCACGCCGAGCGCGTCGAGCGCCTGCTGTGCCGCGGCCACCTGGGGTGCGCCGCCGTCGACGATGACGAGGTTCGGCGGATAGGCGAAGCGGCTGGGGCCGGCCGGTCTCGGGGTCGATGCCGACGGGCACGTCGGCGGCCTCGTTGCCCTCGCTCGTCCAGCTCGCCGGTCTTGGCCTTCTCGTCGAGATAGCGCCGGAACCGCCGAGTGATCACCTCGTGGATCGACGCCGTGTCGCCGCGGCCGGCCAGGCCACGGATGACGAACCGCCGATATTCGCTCTTGCGGGCGAGGCCGTCCTCGAAGACGACCATCGACGCGACGACGTCGGTCTCCTGGATGTGCGACACGTCGTAGCACTCGATGCGCAGCGGGGCCTCGTCGAGGCCCAGCGCCTCCTGGATCTCGGCGAGCGCGATGCTGCGCGTCGTGAGGTCGCTGCCGCGCTTGGTCTTGTGCAGCGCCAGCGACTGCGCGGCGTTGCGCGCGACGGTCTCCATCAGGTTGCGCTTGTCACCGCGCTGCGGCACTCGCAGGTTGACGTTGCTGCCCCGGCACTCGCGCAGCCAGGCGCTCACCGTGGGCGCGTCCTCGGGCAGACGCGGGCACCAGCACCTCGCGCGGCACGCTGTCGTTCCAGCTCTCGCCGTCTTCGGTGCCATAGAGCTGCAGGAGGAATCGCTCCACCAGGTCCGCGGTGCTCAGGTCCTCCACCTTGTCGACGACCCAGCCACGCTGACCTCGTACGCGGCCGCCTCGTACATAGAAGATCTGAACGGCTGCTTCGAGCGGGTCCTCGGCGAGAGCGATCACGTCGGCGTCCGTGCCGTCACCGAGTACGACGGCCTGCTTCTCGACGGCGCGCTCGAGCGCCTTGATGTCGTCGCGCAGCCGGGCGGCCTTTTCGTAGTCCTGGTTGGCCGCCGCGATCTGCATGTCCTTCTCGAGGCGGCGCAGGAACGGCCCGGTCTGGCCGGCCATGAAGTCGCAGAAGTCGTCGACGATCGCCCGGTGCTCCGCGGCGTCCACCCGGCCGACGCAGGGCGCGGAGCACTTGCCGATGTAGCCGAGCAGGCACGGGCGACCGACCTGTCCGGCACGCTTGAAGACGCCGGTCGAGCAGGTGCGTGCGGGGAAGACCCGCAGCAGCAGGTCGAGCGTCTCGCGGATGGCCCACGCGTGCGAGTAGGGCCCGAAGTAGCGCACGCCCTTCTTCTTGGCGCCGCGCATCACCTGCAGCCGCGGGAACTCCTCGTTGAGAGTGACCGCGAGACTGGGATAGCTCTTGTCGTCGCGGTATTTCACGTTGAAGCGGGGGTCGAACTCCTTGATCCAGTTGTACTCGAGCTGCAGCGCCTCGACCTCGGTCGAGACGACGGTCCACTCGACGCTCGCCGCGCTCAGCACCATCGTCTGGGTGCGGGCGTGCATGGCGGAGATGTCCTGGAAGTACGACGAGAGGCGCGGGCGCAGGCTGCGCGCCTTTCCGACGTAGATCACCCGGCCGTGCTCGTCCCGGAATCGGTAGACCCCGGGGTTGACGGGGATCGAGCCCGGCGCGGGACGGTAGGACGCCGGATCAGCCACGTACTCACCCTACGACCCGAGTCCAACACCCGATCTCAACCCGACGCCCTTCCTCCCGTGCACCCCGATGCCAGGTTAGCGGGGTCGATCATGGAGGACTGGGGAGCAGCATTCCGGCGCATGGTCGACGCCGACAGTCGGGCGGTGCGACCGGGACCGACCCGGGTCTATGAGGCGGGGTTCGGGCTGCGGCACTGCCGCCGGATCGACTGTCGAGGAGCTGAGCAGTGCGGTCGTGCAGCGACCGACGGGCGCGCGTCAGGATTCCTGATGTCGCCCAGGAAGCCGCGCGGGACCTGGTCCGGGCCCGCGAGGACGCCCGGGCGGATCTGATGCGCGCCCGTCACCGGCTCTCCAAGCCGTTGCTGGGTCAGGGCATTGTCTACTCCGGCGGGCAGGCCTGGACCGGTAAGCACGACGGGTGGTTGCGCGCCCAGCACTTCCCCGAGCCCGGCCGCCAGCTGGCGTTCGAGGCGGCCTATGAGGCGATGGTGCTCACCGGTGACCGCCGGGACCGGCTGGACGCGGCGATCACCGCGATGGCTCTGCAGGGCGAGTTCACCCATGTCGTGCGCCGGCTGGGCTGCCTGCGCGGGGTCTCCACCCTGACCGCGTTCGGGCTGGCCGTGGAGATCGGGGACTGGCACCGGTTCACCGGCTCATCGATCGGTGCCTACCTCGGTCTGGTGCCCACCGAGGACTCCTCCGGAGATGCACGCTGGCAGGGCTCGATCACCAAGACCGGCAACAGTCACGCCCGACGGTTGCTCGTCGAGGCCGCCTGGCACCACCGCAAGACCTATGCCATCCCCGGAGCAGCGATGCGGGCCCGCTGGGACCAGGCATCCGGCGCGGCGCGGGTCCGCGGCCAGGAAGGCAACCAACGGCTGCACCGACGCTGGCAAGCATTCACCGACCGCAAAAGAAACCAGTGATCGCCAACGTCGCCATCGCCCGCGAGCTCGCCGGCTGGTGCTGGTCGCTAGCCACCCTCGAGTAGCCGAACACCACAGATGTCCGGCCGGGCATCGAAAGATAGGTCGCAGCGCGTGGAACGACCCGCGAGAAAGCTATCAGCAACCGTCGAGAACCTGACGGCCACCCTCGACACCTAGACAGCGGACCCGTTCCAGCCGAACAGCCCGTACTGCGGTAACCAACCCGCGCATATCAGCCTGACCGCGCGTCGCCCACTGACACGCTGACCCACCCCAGATCCCCGGCCGGCCAGAAGCGGCCTCCGAGAACCCATCCCGGAGGCCGCTTCACCCTGCCACTTGACAGACAGGACTCACCTATCAGCTTTCGACGATGTTGTCGCCGTCGACCTTGATGGCGATGGCGCTCAGCGCCTTGGGTGCCGGTCCGCCGGTGACCGAGCCGTCCTTGATGCTGTAGGTGCTGCCGTGGCACGGGCACAGGATCGCGCCGTCCTTGATCTCGCCGACCGTGCACCGCTGATGCGTGCACGTGGTGGTGAAGGCCTTGAAGTTCCCGGCGGTGGGCTGAGTGACCACTGCCGTCAGCTTCTCTTGCGGGCCGGGATTGGCGATGATCTTGCCGTTCTTGATGAACACGCCGCCGCCGACCGGCACGTCAGAGGTCGCGACGAGGCCGGCGCTGCCGCCACCCGAGGTGGCCGTCGATCCGCGCGGTGGGCCGGGCGACGTTCCGGAAGCGCTGGAGGTCGGATCTCCCGAGGCGGTGCTGCCACCGCCACCGCACGCTGCGGTGACCAGCCCTGCGGCACCAGCAACGGTCAGGCCGAGCACTCTTCGTCGGGAGATGCCCGGTTGGAGCAAGCTGTCGTCAGCGGGGGGGTTCATGAGCGGAGGTGTCCCTTCGTTCGTTCCCGGGCTCGTCGGCGAAACTACCGGTCGCGCGTCGGGGTTCCCTGATCCACTCTCTGTCTCACGGTCCCGCGCCCGACCGGGTGGTCTGGCCAGTTGCGCGCACCACCCGTTCGCACTACTGCAGAACCCTCCGATCTGACGACGCGCGACGGTCCGTGAGGGAGCACGCTTGGGGAGCACTTGAGAGCGCTCCCATCCCTGGGGGGTGGTTGTCTGCCGAGCCTGGTGGCCCTCACGTGTGCGGACCCGGCTGGGGCCATACCCCCCGTGCGACCCCAGCCGGGCCCGGGCCCGGCGTCCGGCGGAATCCCGCTCAGCCTGCGGCGCGGGCCGTCTTCCGAGGGGTCGCCTTCTGCGCCGTCGCCTTCTTCGCGGTCGCCTTCTTCGCCGTCGCCTTCTTCGCCGTCGCCGTGCTGGCCGCCGCCTTCGTCGCGGTCGCCTTCTTCGCCGTCGCCTTCCTGGCCGTCGACGTGCTGGCCGCCACCTTCGTCGCGGTCACCTTCGGCTGGCCGTCACCTTGCTGGCGGTCACCTTCTTCGCGGCCGCCTTCTTCGCGGGCACCGCACGCGTGGCCCTGGCCGCAGCCGGGCGCGTCGCTCTGGCCTCGGTCGGGCGCGGTGCGGCGCGCGGCGCCGGTGTGCGACTGGCCGGCCGCTCGGCGAGCACCGGGGCGAGGAACAAGCCGGTGTAGCTCGTCGGGTGCACGGCGATGTCCTCAGGCGTGCCCTCGGCCACCACCAGCCCGCCGCCCGAGCCGCCCTCCGGGCCCATGTCGATGATCCAGTCGGCGGTCTTGATGACGTCGAGGTTGTGCTCGATGACGATGACCGTGTTGCCCTTGTCGGTGAGCCCCTGCAGGACGCCGAGCAGCTTGCGGATGTCGTCGAAGTGCAGACCGGTCGTGGGCTCGTCGAGGACATAGACGGTGCGACCCGTCGACCGCTTCTGCAGCTCGGAGGCCAGCTTGACGCGCTGGGCCTCACCGCCGGAGAGCGTCGGGGCCGGCTGCCCGAGCCGGACGTAGCCGAGGCCGACGTCGTTGAGCGTGCTGAGGTGGCGGGCGATGGCGGGCACCGCCTGGAAGAAGTCGGCGGCCTCCTCGATGGGCATGTCGAGGACCTCGGCGATGGTCTTGCCCTTGAAGTGCACCTCGAGCGTCTCGCGGTTGTAGCGCGCACCGTGACACACCTCGCACGGCACGTAGACGTCGGGCAGGAAGTTCATCTCGATCTTGATCGTGCCGTCGCCCGCGCACGCCTCGCAGCGCCCGCCCTTGACGTTGAACGAGAACCGGCCGGGCAGGTAGCCGCGGATCTTGGCCTCGGTGGTGCTCGCGAACAGCTTGCGCATGTGGTCGAACACGCCGGTGTAGGTCGCCGGGTTGGACCGCGGGGTGCGCCCGATCGGGCTCTGGTCGACGTGCACGACCTTGTCGACGTGCTCGAGGCCCTTGAGTGCCTTGTGGCGGCCCGGCACGGTGCGCGCGCCGTGCAGCTTCTGGGCGAGCCGGGTGTAGAGGATGTCGTTGACGAGGGTCGACTTGCCGGACCCGGAGACGCCGGTCACCGCGATGAAGGTGCCGAGCGGGAACGAGACGTCGATGGACTGCAGGTTGTGCTCGTGTGCGCCGACCACCGTCAGCTCGCGGCCCTTGGTGCGGGGCCGCCGGATGGCCGGGGTGTCGATGATCGTGCGACGCGACAGGTAGGCGCCGGTGAGCGAGTCACGGCTGTCGAGCAGGTCGTCGACGGTGCCCGACACGACGATCTGGCCACCGTGCTCACCCGCGCCCGGCCCGATGTCGACGACCCAGTCGGCGCTGCGGATGGTGTCCTCGTCGTGCTCGACGACGATCAGCGTGTTGCCCATGTCGCGCAGCCGGGTCAGCGTCTCGATCAGCCGGTGGTTGTCGCGCTGGTGCAGCCCGATCGAGGGCTCGTCGAGGACGTAGAGCACGCCCACCAGCCCGGCGCCGATCTGGGTGGCCAGCCGGATGCGCTGCGCCTCACCACCGGACAGGGTGCCCGAGGGCCGCTCGAGGGAGAGGTAGTCCAGCCCCACGTCGAGCAGGAAACCGAGCCGCGCGTGGATCTCCTTGACCACGCGCTCGGCGATCTGGCGCTCCCGGTCGGTCAGCTCGACATCGCGCAGGAACGCGTCGCACTCGCGGATCGGCAGGCGGCAGACGTCAGCGATGGAGCGGCCGCCGAGGAGCACGGCAAGGGACTCGGGCTTGAGCCGCGACCCGTTGCACGCCGGGCACGGCACCTCGCGCATGTAGCCCTCGTACCGATCACGGCTCCAGTCGGAGTCGGTCTCGCCGTGCCGGCGCTGGACGAACGGGATGACGCCCTCGAAGCCGGTGTGATAGCTGCGCATCCGGCCGTAGCGGTTGCGGTATTTCACGTGGACCTGGTAGTCGAGGCCGTGCAGCACCGCCTCCTTCGCCCGGAGGGGCAGCTTGCGCCACGGTGTGTTGATGTCGAAGCTCAGGTCCTCGGCAAGCGCCTCGAGCAGGCGGCTGAAGTATTCGCTCGACGACGCACCGCTGGCCCACGGCGCGACCGCGCCTTCGGCGAGCGAGATCTCGTCGTTGGGGATCAGCAGCTCGGGGTCGACCTCGAGCTTCGTGCCCAGACCGGTGCACTCGGCACACGCGCCGTAGGGCGAGTTGAAGGAGAACGAGCGCGGCTCGAGCTCGTCCATGGACAGCGGATGGTCGTTGGGACAGGCCAGCTTCTCGGAGAACCGGCGCTCGCGGTGTGGGTCCTTCTCGGGCAGGTCGACGAAGTCGAGGGTCACCAGTCCCCCGGCCAGGCCCAGCGCGGTCTCGACCGAGTCGGTCAGCCGCCGCTTGGCGCTCGCCTTGACGCTGAGTCGGTCGATGACGACGTCGATGGTGTGCTTGTACTTCTTGTCGAGCTTGGGTGGCTCCGCCAGCGAGACCGTCTCACCGTCGACCCGGGCGCGGCTGTAGCCCTTGGTCTGCAGCTCACGGAAGAGCTCGCCGTATTCGCCCTTGCGCCCCCGCACCACCGGCGCGAGGACCTGGAACCGGGCGCCCTCGTCGAGCTCGAGCACCCGGTCGACGATCTGCTGGGGTGTCTGCCGGCTGACCGGCTCACCGCAGATCGGGCAGTGCGGCCGGCCGGCGCGGGCGAACAGCAGCCGGAGGTAGTCGTAGACCTCGGTGATCGTGCCGACCGTCGAACGCGGGTTGCGGCTGGTGGACTTCTGGTCGATCGAGACGGCCGGCGAGAGTCCCTCGATGAAGTCGACGTCGGGCTTGTCCATCTGGCCGAGGAACTGGCGGGCGTAGGCCGACAGCGACTCGACGTAGCGGCGCTGCCCCTCGGCGAAGATCGTGTCGAAGGCCAGGCTCGACTTGCCCGACCCGGACAGTCCCGTGAACACGATGAGCGCATCGCGGGGCAGGTCGAGCGAGACGTCCTTGAGGTTGTGCTCCCGCGCACCTCGGACGATCAACTTGTCCACAAATGTTCCCCATCGGTCGTCGCGCAGCAAGGCTGGCTCAGCCCAGCCGGACGTCATCGTCCATGCTATGTGCCGCCACCGACAGCTCTGTCCCGACGGTCACGGTCCGGACAGGCGTCAGCCCGCCGGGGCGCACCTTGTGGACTCTCCCGCACCCGACACGCCGGCGGACCGGTGTGTCGGGTCCACAAAGGGAGTGGTCAGCCGGCGGGGGTCGTGGCGGACGTCAGGTAGGCGGTGAGGAACGGGCCGAGGTCCTGCCCCGCGCGGGCGCTCGCCCAGTCGATGTACGTGGACCGGTCGACGCTGGCGAACCTGTGCTTCTGCGGCCAGCCCTGCCAGATCGCGTTGAAGGTCGACACACCCACCTTCGTGCGCAGCCGGTCGAGCATCAGCGCGCCGCAGTGGTAGACGCAGGTGTCACCGAACTGCTGGGGGTGGTAGGCCCCGGGAGGGCCGTCGGAGGCCCGCGAGTCGTTGTCGGTCAGCTTGAGATAGCGCCGCCACTGGTTCATGGTCTCCCAGCCGCGGGACACCTCCCAGCGGATCTGCGTGTACATCGCGAAGGACTCGTTGAGCCAGAGGTCCGGCCAGTTGTCCGGCGTCACCGTGTCGCCGTACCACTGGTGGGAGTACTCGTGGAGCAGGTCGGCCCGGAAGGACCGCGCACCGTAGTCCCGCAGCAGCTGCCCGCCCATCGTGACGAGCGTCTGGGTCTCCATCGCGGAGAAGTTCGGCACGACGACGGCGCCGATGCGGTCGAACGGGTACGGACCGAGCCGCTTCTCCAGCCACTTGATCATCTTCGGCGTGCGGCGCAGCTCGGACAGCGTCGACTGGTCGCCACGCGGCACCCAGTAGGTGATGGGCAGGTTGTGCGGGCCCCTGTCGCGGTGGCGCACATAGTCGCCGATGGCGATGGTCGTGAGGTACGACGACGCCGGGCTGGCCAGGTGCCAACGGGTGATCGTCCGCTTCGCTGTCGTGCGCCGGTTCTCCAGCTTCCCGTTGAAGATGCCTACCCAGGCTTTGGGCGCGGATATCCGGACGTCGTAGAACGCCTTGTCCGACGGCTGGTCGTTGACGGGATACCAGCTGTACGCGCCGTACGGCTCCTGCATCGTCCAGACCTGTCCGCCCTTGGTCACGGTCCAGCCCAGGTGCGCGATGTCCGCGCGGTCGGTGGGCGCCTTCACGTGCTTCGGCTTGCCGGCGTAGCGCACGATCAGGGTGTGCCGGCTGTCCTTGGCCAGCACCACACCGGCGTTGACCACCAGGTTCTTCCCGGGATGGCTGAACGCGACGGTGCGCCCGTCGAGGCGCACGCCGCGCACCTTCAACGGGTTGCCCAGGTCGAGCTGGATCCGGCTCTCGGCGGCCGTCGCCCGGAACGCGATCGTCGCCTTGCCCTTCAGCTTCCGGTGCTTGGGAGCCCAGCGCAGCTTGAGGCCGTAGTGCAGCGCGTCGACGCTCGGGTCACCCTTCGCCGGGTAGTACGGGTCCTCGACCGGGTGGGAACGCGCCGCGTCGTACGGCGCCGGGGCCGGCCGGGCGGCGGCCTGCTGGACGGCCGCTCCCGCGCCGGCAGTGCTGACGAGGGTGACCACGGCGAGGCCGACGATGCCGGCAGAAGACCACAGCAAGAGGAACCTCAAAACGGGACAAGGTGGCGGAAGGCTGGCGAGATCACCCTAGTCCGCCCAGCAGCCCCTCTGGACACACTCGGCTCCGGGCGGATTATGGTCGGGGCGTGACGACCACGACGCCAGACCTCGCCGCGTTCGACCTCGCCCTCGACGAACTTGCCCAGGCCACCGACCGCCTGCTGGCGACCGTCGACGGCTTCTCCGACGCCGATGTACGAGCGTCCTCCGGCCTGCCGGACTGGACGCGGGCCCACGTGCTGACCCACATCGCCCGAAACGCCGACGCGATGGCCCGGCTCGCCCACTACGCGCGCACCGGCGAGGAGCAGGCGATGTACCCGGGCGGTCCGCCGGCCCGGAACGCAGCCATCGAAGAGGGCGCCGGGCGCCACATCGGAGACCTGCGGCTCGATCTCGACGAGTCGGCCGAGCGGCTGCTGGCCTCGTTCGCCAACTTCGACGCCGAGGCTCTGGGCCGGGCGGTCGAGGGGTCGCGGGGCGCGAGCTGGATCGGGTGGGAGCTGCCACTGATCCGGATGCGCGAGGTGGAGATCCATCACGTCGACCTGGCTGCCGCCTACACCGCGGCCGACTGGTCCCCTGGCTTCGCGGCGCGCACCCTCGACCAGGTCGCGCCGCAGTTCCTCGGGCGCGGGGACTGTCCCGTCGCCGCGCTGCACGACGACGCCGGCGGCACCTGGCAGGTGGGCACTTCGGGCCCGACGCTGTCCGGCAGCACGCAAGAGCTCGCTGCCTGGCTGGTGGGACGTTCCGAGGGCGCTGGTCTTACGCCGAGTCCTGCTGGAGCGGTTCCTCTCGCACCTCGGTGGAGCTGAGCGACGGCTCGTCGCGCAGATCGATCACCTCGGCCTCGGCGGCGGCGGTCACCGCGCCCTCGAGTGCCTCGAGCATCTCGCCGTCGGGTGTGAGGAGCATCGTGCCGTCGGGCGCTATCACGAGATCGCGGCGCAACCACATCCACCGGACGCGGCGCTGGAAGTCGCGACCCCGTTCGGCCTGGTCGCGCATCGCGCTGTAAAGCCGTTCACCACTGCCCGAGTCGATGACCTCGAGACGGTCCTCGCTCACCTGTCGATCGTCCATGCGCCTGTCCCCCAACCGCCCCGACCCACATCCGCCCCCCAGGCGACATATCCGCACGTTAACCTGCCCGACATGCGTGCGTCCGCGACGTGGACAAGATCTACGAGCGAATGGACCATCTCAATAACGGAGCGTCGACATGACATATACAGGTGCGGTGCGGCCGGGCGGACCATCCGACGTCCGCGAACTGCCCGGGCTCACGATTACCAAGCTCTCCGTCGGCCCGATGGACAACAACGCATACCTGCTCGAGTGCCCCGAGAGCGGCGAGCTGCTGCTCGTCGACGCCGCCAACGAGCCGGACCGGCTGCTCGAGCTGCTCGGGCGGTCGGGCACTGGCCCGGATCGTGACGACCCATCGGCACTACGACCACTGGCAGGGCCTCGCGGCGGTCGTCGCCGCGACGGGAGCGCGCACCCACGCCGGTCGCGACGACGTCGGCGGCATCCCGGTGGCGACCGATGAACCGCTCGACGACGGGGCGGTGGTGCCGGTCGGAGCGGCGCAGCTTCGGGTCGTCACGCTGGTCGGTCACACACCGGGTTCGGTGGCATTGGTCTACGACGATCCGGCCGGACATCCGCACCTGTTCACGGGAGACTCGCTCTTCCCGGGCGGTGTCGGGCAAGACGTCAGGCCCGAGCGACTTCACGAGCCTGCTGAACGACGTCGAGAGAGAAGCTCTTCGGCGACGCTGCCCGACGACACCTGGTTCTACCCCGGGCACGGCAACGACTCGACGCTGGGCGCGGAACGCCCCGCCCTGTCCGAGTGGCGCGCGCGAGGTTGGTGACACCCCTCGACCTCGAGCGAGGTCGAGATCATCGCCGATCGGCTTGTGGGATAACACCAAGCCGCGCGATGCAAGGGCGGAACCGCCCGAGAACCGTCCCTGAGCCACATCCACTGTGGCTCGTGGCGCAATCGTCGTCGCGGCCGGCTACTCGGCGCCTGCGCTCAGCGCGCGCTCGGCGCCGGCTGAGACTTCAGCCGGCTCCCGTCCAGGCCGACAAACACGCAGAGGGAAACGCCGCGCCGGCCCGGCGGAGCGTCGCCTGGACGGCGGGAGAAGCACCGTTGTGGAACTGACAACTGCAGCAGAAGACGTGGCGGCAGCATGGCCGGCGGAGCAGGCCGAGGAAGCGCTCCGCCGAATCGTGACGGTGATCCTGCACAGCCGCGGACCGGTCGGCATCCGGGAAATGGCCGTCCTCTGCCTCGCGTGCGACGCGCTGGGCATCGACGAACCGGTGATGGTGATCGAGCCGGCTGACCCACGCCTGCTGGCGGTCGGTCCCCACCCCCCGAACCCTGCTGGTCGGCTGACAGGCGCGGTTCGAGGCAGGGCGGTGCCGTGAGTGATCTCGGCCCTCGCAGACGAGGCCCCCCAACGCCGGGCGAGGGCCGAGATCACGCTTCCCCCGTCCCCCCGCGGGCGACGTTAATCCGACGATCGCCCGCGTCGCCATCCGTCGTCCGGACGGTTTTGGCCGGCGATCGGACGGTCTCAGTGCTCGACGCCGGTCTGCTCCAGCTCGGTTGGTCCGGTTGGTTCGGTCGGTTCGGTCGGGCCTGCGGCGGCAGGCTTCCTGCGCCAGGCGCGACCGGTGGCCCCGTCCACGACGAGCCGGGTGACGCTCGGCAGCGAAGGGTCACCCGCGCGCGCCCGGCGGTAGACGGTGGCCCACAGCAGCGGGCCGAGGACGGCGACGGTGCCGAGGACGATGAGCAGCACGTTGTTGCTGGCGCCGAGCAGCTTCAGGGCCGACGCGAGCAGCACGACAACGAGTGAGCGCCGCACGATGCCGCCAGGGGCACTGCTGGAGACCCTGGCGCCGACGTAGACGCCCGGCAAGGCCCCGATCAGCAGCGATGCCGTCAGGCTGAACTGGAAGTCACCGAACAGGATGTGCCCCAAGGACGCCGAGGCGACCAGCGGCACGGCCTGTACGAGGTCGGTGCCGACCAGCTGACTGGCCCGCAGCATCGGATAGAGCAGCAGCAGCGAGACGATCATCAGCGAGCCCGAGCCGACCGAGGTCATGCCGACGACCAGTCCGCCGATGATGCCGGTGAGCAGCGTCGGGATCGGCCGGATGACGAACGGAGGGGGCTGCACTGGTGCCACGCCCGCGGCCTGGGCGAGCTTGGCTTTCTGCCTCTTGCGCAGGTCCAGCAGCGCCTTGGCCACCATCGCGGCCGCCGCGAACAGCAGCGCGACACCGAGGCTGGTCTTCACGACCGTCTGGGTGGCTTCGGTGTGACCGATGGCCCGCAGCAGCAGCACGCCGCAGAACGCGGCGGGCACCGAGCCGATCACGAGCCACTTCACGAGCTCCTTGTTGACCGTGCCCTTGCGCAGGTGCACCGCCCCGCCGACCGGCTTCATGATCATCGACGCGACCAGGTCGCTCGACACGGCAGCCAGCGGCTGCACGTGGAACACCAGGATCATCATCGGGGTCATCAGGGCCCCGCCGCCCATGCCGGTCAGCCCCACGACGAACCCCACGATGAGGCCCCCGACCGCCACGGTCCACGTCAGATCCACAGAGCACCCACGGTCTTGTCGGTTTAGAAGGTCGAGAACAGACGGTACGGCACCGGGGTGCCCGGCGTCGGTCAATCGGGACGGACGGCCTCCCCCGGGGCGCGTCGCACCTTGACCAGGCTGGCCACCGTCGTGATCACCAGCGTGCTCAAGATGACGGCCAACGAGAGCCAGATCGGGATCTCGGGTACGTCGACATGCTCCCCGCCGTTGATGAACGGAAGCTCGTTCCCGTGCAGCGCCTCGAGGACGAGCTTGACGCCGATGAAGGCCAGCACGACAGACAGGCCGAGGCTGAGGTACACCAGCCGTTCCAGCAACCCGCCGATGAGGAAGTAGAGCTGACGCAGCCCCATGAGGGCGAAGACGTTGGCGGCGAAGACGAGGTAGGGCTCCTTCGTGAGCCCGTAGATCGCCGGGATCGAGTCGAGCGCGAACAGCAGGTCTGTGGTGCCCAGTGCGACGACGACGACCAGCATCGGGGTCATCAGCCGGCGGCCGTTCTCCCGGACGAGCAGCTTGACGCCGTGATAGTCGTCGGTTGAGGGCAGCCGACGCTTCAGGGACCGCAGGACCGCGTTCTCCTTGAAGTCCCCCGCGTCGTCCTCCTTGTGCATGGCCAGCCGCACCGCGGTGACGACGAGGAACGCGCCGAAGATGTAGAAGATCCAGCTGAACTCCTTGATCGCGGCGGCACCGAGCGCGATGAAGATGCCACGCATGACCAGCGCCAGGATGATGCCGATCAGCAGTGCCGTCTGCTGCAGCGGCCGCGGCACCGCGAGCCGGGCCATGATGATCACGAAGACGAACAGGTTGTCGATCGAAAGGCTGTATTCGGTCAGCCAGCCCGCGTAGAACTCGCCGGCATAGCGCCCACCCGAGAAGAACAGCACCCCGAGCCCGAACAGCAGCGCCAACCCGATGTAGAACGCGATCCCGATCGCGCACTCGCGCATGCTCGGCTCGTGCGGGTGCCGTCCGATGACGAACACGTCCACGGCCAGCAAACCGACGAGCAGGGCGACGGTCGCGATCCAGACCCAGGCAGACACATCCATGAAAGTTGTTCCTCCGGTCATCGAGATGGCCGAAGGTCTCCTCCACCCAGCCGGGTCACCGGCTGGGCCGCGGTGCCGGGGCGGTGCCCGGGACTTGCCGGAACCGACCGTGATGACGACACCGTGCTTGGGAGTACTCCCCTTCACGTGCGGCTCAGTCTAGCGGCGCCGCCCAGAAACGCTGATATGCGTCAGGACACGCAGAACTCGTTGCCCTCGGGGTCGGTGAGCACGATCCAGAACTCGCCCATCTCGTCGTGCTCCCGCACGATGCGCGCGCCGAGCCCGACGAGCCGCTCGGCGTCCGCTCGGGCGACCTCGGTGCGCTCGGGTCGCGCGAAGGCGGCCCCCGGCTTGAGGTCGACGTGGACGCGGTTCTTGACGGTCTTGGGCTCGGGGACCTTCTGGAAGAAGAACCGCGGGCCGGCGCCCGCCGGGTCGACGCACGCCGAGGCCTTGTCCCACTGGTCCTCCGGAACGCCGATCTCGGCCAGGAATGCCGGCCACGAGTCGAACCCGTCGGGCGGCGGCTGGATCACGTAGCCCGCCGCCTCTGCCCAGAACTCGGCCAACTTCCCGGGGTCGACCGCGTCGAAGACCACCTGGACGTCTACTGCCACGATGTCTCTCTCCCTCTGGTCGGTCAGATCTTGCCGGCGGCCCGCATGCCGCGCAGCTCCTTCTTCAGCTCGCCGATCTCGTCGCGCAGCCGCGCGGCGAGCTCGAACTGCAACTCGCCGGCCGCGAGGTGCATCTGGTCGGTGAGCTGCTGGATGAGATCGGCCAGGTCGACCGCCGGCAGCCCGCCCAGCGTCCGGGCATGACCGCCCGCGGCGCCGCGCGACGAGAGGCCGGGCACCGGCGCCTTGCCCCGCGACTGCTGGCGCCCTCCGCCACCGATGAGCTCCTCGGTGTCGGCGTCCTCGCGCGCGAGCATCTCGGTGATGTCGCTGATGCGCTTGCGCAGGGGTTGCGGGTCGACGCCGTTGGCGACGTTGTAGGCGACCTGCTTGGCGCGCCGCCGGTTGGTCTCGTCGATCGCCTTGGCCATCGAGTCGGTGATGCGGTCGGCGTACATGTGGACCTGACCCGACACGTTGCGGGCCGCGCGTCCGATCGTCTGGATCAGCGAGGTCCCCGAGCGCAGGAAGCCCTCCTTGTCGGCGTCGAGGATCGAAACGAGCGAGACCTCGGGCAGGTCGAGGCCCTCGCGCAGCAGGTTGATGCCGACGAGGACGTCGAACACGCCCATGCGCAGCTCACGCAGCAGCTCGACCCGGCGCAGCGTGTCGACCTCGGAGTGGAGGTAGCGCACCCGGATGCCCAGCTCGAGCAGATAGTCGGTGAGGTCCTCCGACATCTTCTTCGTCAGCGTCGTGACGAGGACGCGCTCGTTGCGCTCGGCGCGGACCTTGATCTCGTGCACCAGGTCGTCGATCTGCCCCTTCGTGGGCTTGACCACGACCTCGGGGTCGACCAGACCGGTCGGGCGGATGATCTGCTCGACCGGCGGCCCGTCGCCGCGACCGAGCTCGTAGGGACCAGGCGTGGCCGACAGGTAGACGGTCTGGCCCATGCGCTCCAGGAACTCTTCCCACCGGAGCGGCCGGTTGTCCGTCGCGCTCGGCAGACGGAACCCGTGGTCGACCAGAGTGCGCTTGCGTGACATGTCGCCCTCGTACATGCCACCGATCTGCGGCACCGTCACGTGGGACTCGTCGATGACGAGCAGGAAGTCCTCGGGGAAGTAGTCGATCAGGCAGTGCGGTGCCGAGCCGGGTGCCCGGCCGTCGATGTGCCGCGAGTAGTTCTCGATGCCGGAACAGAAGCCGACCTGGCGCATCATCTCGAGGTCGTAGGTCGTGCGCATGCGCAGCCGTTGCGACTCGAGCAGCTTGCCCTGGCGGTCGAGCTCGGCCAGCCGGTCGGCCAGCTCGAGCTCGATGCCGGCGATGGCCCGTTCCATGCGCTCCGGCCCGGCGACGTAGTGGGTGGCCGGGAAGACGTAGAGCTGCTCGTCCTCGGTGATCACCTCGCCGGTCAGCGGATGAAGCGTCATCAGCCGTTCGATCTCGTCACCGAACATCTCGATGCGCACGGCGAGCTGCTCGTAGACCGGGAAGATCTCGATGGTGTCACCCCGCACCCGGAACGTGCCGCGGGTGAACGCCAGGTCGTTGCGGGTGTACTGGTTCTCGACGAACTGCCGGAGCAGCTGGTCGCGCTCGATGGTGTCGCCGACCTTGAGCCGCACCATGCGGTCGACGTATTCCTGCGGGGTGCCCAGGCCGTAGATGCAGGACACCGAGGCGACCACGATCACGTCGCGTCGGGTGAGCAGGCTGTTGGTCGCGGAGTGGCGCAGCCGCTCGACCTCGTCGTTGATCGACGAGTCCTTCTCGATGTAGGTGTCCGTCTGCGGGATGTAGGCCTCGGGCTGGTAGTAGTCGTAGTAGGAGACGAAGTATTCGACCGCGTTGTTGGGCAACAGCTCCCGGAACTCGGTGGCGAGCTGGGCGGCCAGGGTCTTGTTGGGGGCGATCACCAGCGTCGGCCGCTGCAGCCGCTCGACCAGCCAGGCCGTGGTCGCTGACTTGCCCGTGCCGGTGGCACCCAGCAGAACGACGTTGCGCTGCCCCTCGCGCACCCGGCGCTCGAGCTCGTCGATCGCCGCGGGCTGGTCGCCGGAGGGCTGGAAGTCGCTGATGACCTGGAAGGGCGCAACGCGGCGCTCGAGGTCCGTGGTGGGTCTCACCCGACCAAACTACGTCGACGGTCCGACAATGCGTCTCCGCCGGCCGCTAGTCGTCGCCGTGACTCACGCCGGAAGAGCCGGAGAGCCGCTCCCACAGGGCGTCGATCTGGGTCTGCAGGGCGCCCCGGTCACCGTCGTTGTCGATGATCACGTCGGCAACGGCCGCGCGCTGCTCCCGGGTCGCCTGGGCGGCCATCCGGGCCAGCGCCTCCGCCTCGGACATCCCCCGCGCGCCGGTCAGCCGGCCGACCTGGGTCTCCGGCGACGCATCGACCACGACCACGACGTCGTACCCCGTCTGGAGGTTGTTCTCGACCAGCAGCGGCACGTCGTTGACGACGACGCCGTCGGCGGGCGCGCTCGCCATGATCTCGGCGCTGCGGCGCCGGACGTAGGGATGGACGATGGCGTTCAGGGTTGCGAGCCGGTCGGCGTCGGCGAACACGATCCGGGCGAGCTCGGCCCGGTCGAGGGAGCCGTCGGCCGCAAGCACGTCGGGGCCGAACTCCGCCACGACCCGGTCCAGCCCCTCGCTGCCCGGCGCGACCGCCTCGCGGGCCAGGACATCGGCATCGATGACCACCGCACCGTGCCCGGCCAGCAGCCGGGCGACCTCGCTCTTGCCCGAGCCGATGCCCCCGGTGAGGCCCACCTTGATCACGCGGGCAGCGTAGCCATGCCGGTGAAATCAGTGATCGCGCAGCAGGTGCTCGTGCACTTCATGGCGGAGGACCGCGAACTCGCCCCGGAGCTCACCGAACTCCCCCCGGAGATCACCGAACTCGCTGCGCAGCTCACCGATCTCCCTACGCAGCTCCCCGAAGCCGTCATTCATCCGGTCACCCATCCGGCGCTGCTCGACGAACATCGCGAACAGGGCAGCCGCCAGGAGCGCGATCAGCGTCCACAGTTGCGCGGCGACCATGCCGAGACGATTACGCCACCGGACCGGCCTGCCGGGGATCGCGATCCACAGCCTGCGCGCCGCGTCCGCCGAAGAGTTTCCGCGCCTCCCTGTCTGCGCCGGCCATCACGGCTTCGAGCGGTCCACGACCGATCAGCGTCCGCCACACCGTCGCGACGACGATCGCGCCGACGACGTTCACCAGCCAGAAGTGCAGCTGGTCGTGCATCAGCAGCGGGCTGTTCCTGGCGACTACAAGCACGTGTGCCGTGTAGAGCGTCAAGGTCATGCTCCCCGTCGCGGCCAACGGCAGGTAGGACCAGCGGGGCAAGGCCCGGGTCAACAGCAGGCAGCCGCCGATCACCGCCGCGGACGTCGCGCTCGTGTGCACCAGGTCCAAGGTCGCGCCGCTGTGCGGGGACGAGATCAGCAGCCACCGCCAGTCGGTCGTCGGCGTCGTGCCGAACAGCCCTTCGCGCAGCCAGTGTTCGGTGTCACGCGACAGGAAGTTCGACGCCGGCAGTGATGCCTGGAGGCGGTCGACGCCGCCGGCGGCATCCAGCAGCACGGACGACACGATCTTGGCGACCACGGCCACCGCGGCGCCGCCGACCAGCAGCCAGGCAGCCATCCCCTCTCGACGCAGGTTGCTTCGGCCGATCGCGAGACCTACGAACAGGTAGGTCGTCCAGGTCAGCGCCGGGTAGGTGCCGGTGAGGAACAGCTCCTTGAGGATGTCGCGCCCACCGGGCTCGGCGATCGGCGTGGGCGACAGCGACATCCGCAACAGGTGGCTGATCAGCGGCGTGAGCAGCGCGCACGAGACACCGATCACCGCGAGCGTACGAGCCGACATCGCGAGGAACGGGATCGCCAGCACGAACAGCAGGCCGTAGTAGGCGAGGATCACCAGCGGCGGCGAGTTGACCTGGCCGAGCAGGAGACCGAGCGCGACCAGCAGCACCGATCGGGCGAGGACCCCCGCCCGCGCGCCGCGCAGCCGCGTGCCGGCGTACGGGGTCGACCCGCCGGAAGCCAGCGCGATGCCCACCCCCGCCAGGGTCGCGAACAACGCCGCCGATCGGCCCGCCGCGATGGCGTAGGCGGGAATCATCGAGCCGTCCGGACGGAAGGCCGGAAAGAAGATGTGGACCGACATCATGCCGAACAGGGCCAGCGAGCGAGCCACGTCGACGCCGAGCAGCCGACCGCCGCTGCCGAGCCTCGCCGTCACGTGGGTGAGCGTACGGGGCATCAGGTCACGACGAGGTCCCGCCGTGAACGTCGGGAACCGCACAGTTCACGACGAAGGGTCCCCGCCGTGAACGGCGGGAACCCTCCAGAGTCGTACGCAGCTATTCGCTAGTTGCCGGTCAGCTTCTCCCGCAGTGCGGCGAGCGCCTCGTCGGACGCCAGCGTGCCGGCGTCCTCGGGGGTCTCGGAGGAGTAGGTCGACGGCGCCGTGCTACTACCCTCGGTGACCGCCTCGGCCTCGGCCTTCTTGGCCTCCTCGACCTGCTTCATGTGTGCCTCGAAGCGCTTGCGGGCCTCGGCGTACTGCCGCTCCCACTCGCTCTGCGCCTCTTCGTGGCCGGGCAGCCAGTCGTTGGTCTCGGGGTCGAAACCGTCGGGGTACTGGTAGTTGCCCTCGGCGTCGTAGGACGCCGACATGCCGTAGAGCGTCGGGTCGAACGACTCGTCGCCACTGGCGGCCGCCGCTGCGCCCTCGTTGGCCTGCTTGAGGCTCAGCGAGATGCGGCGACGCTCGAGGTCGATGTCGATGACCTTGACGAAGATCTCGTCGCCGACCTGGACGACCTGCTCGGGGATCTCGACGTGGCGCTCGGCCAGCTCGGAGATGTGCACCAGGCCCTCGATGCCCTCGTCGACGCGGACGAACGCGCCGAACGGGACGAGCTTGGTGACCTTGCCGGGCACGACCTGCCCGATCTGGTGGGTCCGGGCGAACTGCTGCCACGGGTCTTCCTGGGTCGCCTTGAGCGACAGGGAGACGCGCTCGCGGTCCATGTCGACGTCGAGCACCTCGACCGTGACCTCCTGGCCGACCTCGACGACCTCGGAGGGGTGGTCGATGTGCTTCCAGGACAGCTCGGAGACGTGCACCAGGCCGTCGACGCCGCCGAGGTCGACGAACGCGCCGAAGTTGACGATGCTCGAGACCACGCCGGAGCGGACCTGGCCCTTCTGCAGGGTCTGCAGGAAGGTCGAGCGCACCTCGGACTGGGTCTGCTCGAGCCAGGCGCGGCGGGACAGGACGACGTTGTTGCGGTTCTTGTCCAGCTCGATGATCTTGGCTTCGAGCTCCTTGCCGACGTAGGGCTGCAGGTCGCGCACCCGGCGCATCTCGACCAGCGACGCCGGGAGGAAGCCGCGCAGGCCGATGTCGAGGATCAGGCCGCCCTTGACGACCTCGATGACGCTGCCGGTGACGATGCCGTCTTCTTCCTTGATCTTCTCGATCGTGCCCCAGGCGCGCTCGTACTGTGCGCGCTTCTTGGACAGGATCAGCCGACCCTCTTTGTCCTCTTTCTGCAGGACGAGTGCCTCGACGTGGTCACCCACGGAGACGACCTCGTTGGGGTCGATGTCGTGCTTGATCGACAGCTCCCGGGACGGGATGACGCCCTCGGTCTTGTAGCCGATGTCGAGCAGGACCTCGTCTCGGTCGACCTTGACGATGATGCCTTCGACGATGTCACCGTCATTGAAGTACTTGATGGTGTCGTCGATCGCGGCGAGGAAGGCCTCCTCGTCGCCGATGTCGTTGACCGCAACCTGCGGGGTGGAAGGGGCGTCGGTGCTTGCCGTCATAAGGATTGGGACTCCGTCGGGGACAGGTGTCGGGGAGGACGTCTCGCCCGGTGCGAGGGTCTCTCCTGCGAGAGTTGGACGCGTGCGCGCCGAAGGCCCACTTCGAAAGTATCGGGGAGACATTTCGACACACGCACGGCGTGATCCGGTGTCCGGACATGCGAGCCCGCAGCGTGGAGGGCAGCCTACCCGTGAGCGTGATCAGGGGTCAACGCGGGGCTACGTGCATTCCGTCGCCGGTCGGCCCGGCCGGCGGCCCTTTCCACACCGATGATGCCACCGGCAAGCACCACGCCGCCCACCAGGGCGGCCACGACCTGCCCGGCACCCAGGTCGGTCGCCGATCCGCCGCCGGCGAGCAGCCCGACACCGGACAGGGCCGCCAGGACGGTGTTGCGCAGGGCGCTCCGTACGCTGATCTCGGCGCCGCCGACCCGCAGGGCGACGGCCATCGCCCTCGTGAGCCCCGCCAGGAGCAGCAGCGCCCCGATGAACCCGGCCGCCCGCGTGACCGGCACCACCAGGGCCACCGCGATCACCAGCTCCACCGGCGCGAGCAGCCGAGCCCGCGTGCGAGGGCGGTCCGTCAGCCTGGCGACGGCGCTGACAAGGAACACACCCGCCAGGGCCACGGCAGTGAGCAGGGACAGTGTCGCCACGCCGCGGAGTCTACGGGCGGTCACCGTACGACGACGGGTGCGAGGCTAGGCGCGTGAGCGGGCCATCGGAGGACGACGTCGCCACCCGCCGATCGGCGGGCGACGACGAGTCGCGCGACGGCCAGCCGGTCCTGGTGGGATCACCAGGCCGACGACTACCTCGACGAGCACGGCGCGTTTCTCGGCGAGGCCCGTTTCGTGTGGTGCCCGGAGGGGCTCTCGGAGTCCGACGCCGGCCTGCTCGGCGACGTGCGGGACCGGCGGGTGCTCGAGGTGGGGTGCGGCGCGGCCCAGTGCGCCCGCTGGCTGCTGTCGGCCGGCGCGGACCCGGTGGCTCTCGACCTGTCGGCGGCCATGCTCCTTCGCGGTCGCGAAGTCGGCGCGGCCACCGGTCTCGCCGTACCGCTGATCCAGGCCGACGCCACGCGGCTGCCGTTCGCCGACGCGAGCTTCGACATGGCCTGCTCGGCCTACGGCGCGGTGCCCTTCGTCGCGGACTCCGGAGCGGTCATGGCGGAGGTGGCGCGGGTGCTGCGGCCGGGCGGGCGGTGGGTGTTCTCGGTGACGCATCCGCTGCGGTGGAGCTTTCCCGATGACGCCGGGCCGGACGGGCTGGTAGCGGACGACTCCTACTGGGACCGGCGGCCCTACGTCGAGCAGGGACCGACCGGGCGCGCGACCTACGTCGAGCACCATCGCACCCTCGGCGACCGGGTCCGCGAGATCACGGCGGCCGGACTGACCCTGGTCGACCTGGTGGAACCCGAGTGGCCGGCGGACCTGACGAGGACGTGGGGCGCGTGGAGCCCGCTGCGGGGTCGGGTCATCCCCGGCACGGCGATCTTCGTTTGCCTGAAGCCCGGGCCGGCCGCGCCGCTATCGTGACCGCACGTGCGCACACGTGGCGGCGGGGCAGCGGTCGTCGGGGCGCTGGCGGTCGCGAACGGCCTGGGGTATCTGCTCAACCTCGTCGCGTCGCGGCGGCTCGGCCCGGAGGGCTACGGGGCGCTGGCGGCACTGCTCGGCGTGATCCTCGTCGGCAATGTGCTGGCGCTTGCCCTGCAGGCGGTTGTCGCACGTCGCACGGTCGTCGCGCGGGGGCCGGGATCCACCGGCGACGGCTCGGGGTGGACCGTGAGCCTCACGGTCCGCTGTGCCGTGATCGCCACCGCCATAGGACTCGCGGCCGCCCTGCCGCTCACCCATCTGCTGCACCTCGGCTCAGCACTTCCCGCGATCCTGCTGGGTCTCTCGCTCGGACCGCTGACGCTCGTCGGTGGTGAGCTGGGCGTTCTCCAGGGCGCGGAACGGTTTCCCGCGCTCGCGGCCCTCTACCTGATCGCCGCTTTGGGCAAGGTGGGCGGTGGCGTCGCCGGCGTGCTCGTGGCCGACTCCGTGACAGGCGCGATGGTGGGTACGACCCTGGGCGCCGTGGCGTCCGCGGCCGTGGGCGCCGCCCTGGTGCGCCAGGTGCAACCGCACCGGGGTACGCGGGCCGGGTTCCCGGCCGGACTGAGCCGCGAGACGGCGCGGGCGACGTACAGCATCGGTGCTCTCTTCGCGCTGGCCAACCTCGACGTCGTGCTGGCCCGGCACTTCTTGTCGCCACGACAGGCCGGGCTCTACGCCGTCGGCGCGGTGCTCGCCAAGGGCGCGTTCTGGTTCTCGAGCTTCGTGCCGGTGATGGCCCTGCCGGGCCTGTCGGACCCGAGCCGGCGGCGCCGCACCGCCGCGCTCGCCATGGGCACCGTCGTCGTCGCCGGGGCACTCGCGACCGTGGCCGCACTGGTCTTCGGCGACCTCGCCGTGCGGCTCGTAGGTGGGGCGGCCTACGCGTCGCTGGCCGACCGCGCCTGGCTCTTCGCGGCCGTCGGGTCGATGCTCGCTCTCGTCCAGCTGCTCATCTACTCGCGGCTGGCAGGTGACGACCGGAGGGTCGCCCTTCCGACCTGGCTCGTCGTGCTCGGGGAGGTCACCGTGGTGGGTCTGTGGCGACACGACAGCATCACCGCGATCGTCACGACGGCCCTGGCCGCCGCCACGGTCGCCGTCGCCCTCGGTGTCCTCGCCGAGGTTCACGAACACGGGTTCCTTCGCACGGCCGACCGTCGGCTCTAGGCGCTGTCCTCGCGGCGCGCCAGCACGAACACCAGGACGCCGCAGATCACCGCGAGGAGCAGGCAGACGAGCGGCACCCAGGTGCCGACGAGCGCCTTCTGGGACCGGCCGTCCTTGGCGAGGTCGCCCTGCTGCTTCTGGGTCTTCTCGTCGAACGTCACGGTCACGTCGATGAGGGTCACCTTGTCGGCACCGGCCGCGTCGCGCAGGACCAGGTGCTGCTTCTCCTGGCCCTTGACGATGACTCCGGTCACCGGCTCGACCCAGACTGTGCGCGTGTTGCTGTAGAACTCCGGCGCCTTCACCGACTTCGCATCCGACCCGACCAGGTCACCGGGAACCTCCAGCTCATCGACCTGCACAGGTGCGATCGGCTGTTCGTAGCGGTAGACGGTGAGGTCCTGGATCGTCTCGCTGTCCTTGTACGTCATCGGGTAGGCGTGCTTGGCCCTCGTGTCGAAGAACTGATAGGTCTTCTTCTCCGCGCCGAAGGGGAACTTGTAGCTCAGCCCGACGTGCTTGGTGGGCGTGCCGTCGACGTTCTCGTTGCAGCAGTTGATCGCCTCGCCGGTCTTGCGGTCCCAGGCGACCCGGTCCGTGGTCGTGTTGAGCATCTTGCCGCTCGAGTCGGACAGCACGACTGACTCGTCCCAGACACCGACGTCCTTGGTGCTGGCGGCGACGTCACCCCGCAGGGTCCGGTGCGCGACCATGTCGACGTCCGTCCGCTCGGTCAGCGTGGCCGGATCGAACACGGTGCCGGTGCCCGGCGCGAAGCTCTCGGCGAACTGGTCGAGGGGCGTCACGAGCAGACCTGGCACGACGTAGAAGCGGAGCAGCACGCTCATCGCGAGGAAGAAGACCGCGAGGCCGGCCAGGAGGTAGGTGGAAACCCGCCTCATCTTGGACCCTCCTCGGTTCTCGCCCGCGGGGAACGGGCGATGATCAGTCGCCGGAGGTTAGCAGTCGGCGCGAGGTCAGGAGCCGGCACGCGGCGTGGAAGGACGTGCGTGTCCCGGCTCCACCTGCAGCACGGCTCGTACGGCGTGCAGCAGCGACGGATGGATTGCCTCAGCGACCGTCTCCGTTGCCGGGTCGGCGGCGAGCAGTACGCCAGGCATGCGCAGCGCTGCACCGGCCAGCATGTCGCTCTCGGAGTCGCCGATGACGAGGCACCGCTCCGGGGCAGTTCCCGGGTGGTCGGCCAACGCCTGGAGCAGGAGGCCGGGGAGCGGCTTGCGACAATCACAGCTGTCGATGTCGTGCGGGCAGACATACCAGTGTGCGATGTGGGCACCGCAGGAGTCGAGCTGCGCGTTCAGGGCGTCGTGCACCGCCTCGAGCTGTTCGCCGGTCAGCTGCCCGGTCGCCACGCCTCGCTGGTTGGTGACCACGGCAACGGGGACCCGCGCAGCGTTGAGCAGGCGCACCGCCTCGCCCGCGCCGGGCAGCAGGCGCGCGTCGTCGGCGAGGACGACGTAGCGGCTCGCCGCGGGTGGCCCGTTGAGCGTGCCGTCACGGTCGAGCAGGACCAGGTCGGGCGTCATGCCTCGTCGAGTGAGCGCTCGACGGCGTCGGCCCAGATGTGTGCCCAGAGCAGGTGGGTCTCCTGCACCCGGCCGGTCGACGTGGACGGCACGGCGATGCAGTGGTCGGCGACGGCGAGCACCGCGTCGTCGTACGCACCGCAGATGGCCACGGTGACGGCGCCCAGCGTCCGCGCCGCCTCGAGACCGAGCAGCACGTTGCGCGAGCGACCGCTCGCGCTCAGGCCGATCACGACGTCGCCTTCGCTGGCGAAGGCCTGCACCTGCCGGGCGAAGACCTGCTCGTAGCCGTAGTCGTTGGCGATCGCTGTCAGCGCCGCGGTGTTGTCGCTGAGGTTGATCGCCGGGAGTGCTCGCCGGTCGCGACCGCACCGCCCGACCATCTCGGCGGCGAGGTGGGCCGCTTCTGCGGCGCTCCCCCCGTTGCCGAACACCAGCATCTTGCCGCCGCGCGCGTAGGTGTCGACGAGCAGCTCGGCAACCCCCGCGACCGCGGACACGAGCTCCGGTTCGGTGAGGCCCTGGGCCAGGGCGGCATGCTCCGCGAGCGCGTCGCGCACGATCGCGGCGGCGTCGAGGTCAGCCACCGACCCGCCAGGTGCGCAGTCCGGTCAGGTCGAAGGAAACCTCGGAGACCGTGAGACCGAGCTTGATCAGCGCCTCCGCAACGATGTGGCGTCGGTTGAACGGGCAGTAGAACAACATGTAGCCACCGCCACCCGGCCCCCGTGACCTTCCCCCCGAGGGCGCCCGATCGGATCGCGAGGTCATAGGCCTCGTCGATGAACGGGGTCGCGATCTTGGGCGACATGCGGCGCTTCTGCTGCCAGGCCTCACCGAGCATCTCGCCGAACTCGGAGAGCCGGTTGCGCAGCAACGCGTCCTTCATCTCCCGGGCCAGCGTCTTCTGCCGGCGCAGACCCTCGAGCGCTTCGGTGTCCTGGCGTCGATATCGCGCGGTCTGGTCGTCGATGATGTGGTCGGACAACCGCGTGCGCCCGGTGTAGCAGAGCAACAGGTTGTGCTCGAGCTCGTTGATGACGTCGCTGTCGATGCGCAGCGGGTTGACGACGACATGGCTGCCGGAGAGCTCGAGGTAGTTGAACCCGCCGAAGGTCGCGGCGTAGTGGTCCTGCAGCCCGCCGGAGATGCCGAGCTCTTCGCGCTCGAGCACGTAGGCGAGGTGCGCGATCTCGTAGTCGGTCATCGTCAGCCGGTAGTGGGCCTGCAACAGTCCAACCAGGGCCACGATCATCGCCGACGACGACCCGAGGCCCGACCCCGGAGGCGCGCTCGAGTGCAGGTAGAGGTCGAAGCCACTCGCGTCCTTGTCCAGGAAGCGGGCGATCGCTGTCTTGACCAGGTCGAGCCGGCCGTCGAACAGCAACGGCTCGTCCATGCCGAAGTCGACCGACACGCCGAAGTCCAGGGACTCGAGGGTGATCTGGCGGTCCTGACGCGGTCGAAGCGTCGCCGTGGCATAGCGCGCGATCGTCGCGCTGAGCACCAGGCCGCCCTCGTCGTCAGGGAACGGCGGGACATCGGTGCCGCCGCCGGCGAAGCTCACGCGCAGTGGTGCGCGAGCACGCACCAACCCGTCGCCAGCCATCGCCGCACCCGCAATCTGCTCGACCCGTCCAACCGCCCGTCCGTCGGCGGCGACTCACCGTAGCCGCAACAGGGTCGCCGCGGCGTGTGGACATGCGATCCTGGCGCACTGATGACAGCTCCGCCGACCGTCTCCGCGCCGCCCCGGTCCTTGCCACCGGCCGTCCCCGCACTCGACGGCGTCCGTGGCCTCGCCGCCCTGATGGTCGTGCTCACCCATGTCGGCTTCCAGACCGGTGAGGTCGAGCGCGGCGCCCACGGGGCGGTCCTCGCCCGGTTCGACTTCGGGGTCGCGCTGTTCTTCGTGCTGTCCGGGTTCCTGCTCTACCGGCCGTGGGTCGCGGCGGCGGCCGTCAACCGCCCCGGTCCCGGGGTGCGCAGCTATCTCCGGCGCCGCGCGGTCCGCATCCTGCCCGCCTACTGGCTGGTGCTCGTCGTCGTCATGCTGTGGCCCGCGAGGTCGACCCTGACGGTTTCCGGCGCCGCCAGCAACATCGCACTCGCGCAGGTCTACACGGGTCGCCTGCTTCCCGACTTCACCCAGACCTGGAGCCTGTGCACCGAGGTTGCGTTCTACCTCGTCCTGCCGCTGGTCGCCGGAACCCTCGCTCGTCACCGGCGCCGGCGCGCCACCTGGGCCGTCCTGCTGACCGTCGCGGTGGGCGCCTGGGTCTGGACGGGGCTGGCCGCCGGAGGTGTGCTGCCGACGCGTGCCGCCGCGTGGTTGCCCGGCCACGCCGACTGGTTCGTGGCGGGCTTGCTGCTCGCGACGCTGGCCGATGACGCGCACCGTCGCCCCGAGGGACGTGCCGGTCGCCTCTGGCGGGACTTCTCCCGAGCACCCGGTGCACTGCTGGCGGTTGCGGCGGGTGTCGCCGTGCTCGCCACCACACCGTTGGCCGGGCCGCGGACGCTGGCCGTCACGACATCGGGAGCCGCCGTCGCCAAGGAGGTTCTCTACGCGGTGGTCGCGACACTTGTCGTGCTCGCCGCCCTCGTAGCAGGTTCGCGCACTCCGACCGCACGCCTGCTCGGGTCGCTGCCTGCTCGCTGGTGCGGGCGGGTCAGCTATAGCGTTTTCCTCTGGCACCTCCTGGTTCTCGACGCCGTGCGGAGCATCCTCGATGTGCCCCTGTTCGGCGGGCACGCGCTGACTGTCGGGCTGGCCACGGTCGGCGGCAGCCTCGCGATTGCCGGCCTGTCATGGCACCTGTTCGAACTGCCTCTGCTCGAGCGGTGGAGCCGCCCCGTGTCGGCGGCGCCACGGCGGACGGGCGAAACCGGCGTCAAGCGCCCCGGCGAGCACGACGAGCAGGCCGCCGATCGCGGCCAACGAAGCCGTCCGACCGCCTGAGAGCTCGCTCGACCGCAGAGCGGCCACAGCCGCGACGCCGAACAGCATCGCCGCGATGGCAAGAGCGACGAGACGCCAGCGGATCACCACGACCGCCACCAGTGCGATGGCCACACCGATCACCCCGCCGAGCACTCCCCCGACGGCGAGAACCAGAACCCGGGCGGTGGCTGGGCGCGGCCGGCCTGGTCCCGACGGCAGGATCTCGTCCCGGTGCCGTTGTCCCAGCAGTGCGAGTCGGAGTCCGACGAGCACGACCATGGCGAGCAGACCGATGACCAGGCCGATCCGGTGCCAGCGGCCGGGGGCAAACCCGATGTCGACGACAGTCGGTCCACCCGCTGGCAGCACGAAGGCCTGGCGCCACCGGTCGACAGTCACCTCGCGCAACAAGTGGCCACCCGCCGTGGCGCGCCACCCAGGGTTGCTGCCCTCGTCGAGCATCACCAGCGACACCGGACCCGCGCCGACGGCGACGACCCGGTGCTCGGCGTCGTTACGTCGCACCTGCGCCTTGCGGACACCGCCGGCCCGCGCCACGGGGCCGCCGAGAGCGACGGTCTGCAGCGACACGACCGGCGCCGCGTGTGCCACCAGCAGCTGGCGACCGTGGGCCAGCGCGGCCAGGCCGCTGCCACATGGTGTGGCCGAGATCGGGGCCCCGGACACGAGCGCGGCGGCGGACGCATCGACGGCGACGTCGATGCTGGTTGCTCCGACCTCGATCGAGGGTCCTTCCCCGCACGGCAACCGGACGCGCGCGCCGGAGGGCGGCGAGGCAAGGCCGGGCAGCACCAGTTCCTCGATCCGGATCGGGCTTGTCCGGTCGGCAGATCGGACGAACGTGAACCGGAAGGTGGTTGCCGTGATCGGTGTGAACGACGGCAGGCGGCGACCTCCGAGCCCGACGAGGCGCTGCTGCCCGCCGGCGGTGACGACGATCGAACGCAGACTGCCGCGTGACGCGTCGTCCGTGCTCAACCCGAGCTGACCGAGGGTGACGGCACGCCGAAAGGTCACCGTCAGGGTGGGCGCCGGGTCGTTGCCGGCGCTGATCCAGGCCGTCCCGTAGTCGCCGTCCAACGCCGCTCCGGGGCGGGCCGCAGGGTGGTCGACAGCGGTGCTCGAGCCAGTCGCGACATAGCCCAGCGACGCGTCCAGCGCGTGGTCCAGCGCAGGGCCGGGCAGCGCGCGCACGGTGGCGTGCACCGCAGCGTCGCCCGCCGCCGACACGGTGAACTCGCGACGCCAGGTCTCCGGATCCTCCCCCGGACGCGCCAGCCGGGGGCTGCACAGCCACTCGGCCGCAGGCACGCACGAGCCACGGTCAGGGCTTCGGGTGAGCAGCACCGTGTCGCGGGTCGCGTCGACCGGTGTCTCACGGGGCAACACCAGCCGCTCAGGGACCTCGAGCCCGCCGACCTCCGCGATCGCGACCTGCGAGGAGGGTGGTGCACCGAGCAGATCGAGCCGCACGCGTCGGGTCGGACCTTTCAGCGGTACGACGGTGGTTCCCGTCGCGTCGGCGCGACCGGTGACGCTGCCTGCATCGGTCGTGACGCGGACCCGTTCCGGCGTTGCGAGACCTGCGATGCCGGCCGGCAGGATGCGAAGGGTGGCGATCTGGTGCGGCAGCGGCCAGCTCACCTCGAGCCACCGTCGGCCACCGGTGTCGGCGCTGATCCATGCGGTGGACGGGTCACCGTCGAACGCCGACGCCGCCTGCGCGCCGGGTCCACGCCAGCCGGGCAGCCTCGGGTCGGCCGCGCTCGGCGACGAGCGCACGGCGGCCTCCCCTGCGAAGCGGGCAACCGTCTGTGCCGCGGGGGCTGCGGCCAGGACGTCGCCGGCCGCGCGACCCGACCCCACCGCGGTGGAGGCCGGAAGCGTCGGACCGTAGCCGGAGCCCGGGATGCTGCCGAAGTCGAGGTCGCGACGACGCAGGGTGTCGGTCACGACCGCGGGTGCCTGGGCAAGTCCCGGCGTACCCGCGCCGACGTCGAGAGTGGGGACGCGGGCCAGGCCCGCTGCGGCCATCGGGACGGTGGCCTCGGGTCCACCACCGAGGCGGCTCACGTCGGCCAGGGGCGCGACGGTGACGTCAGGTGAGCCACGCTCGACGTCCCAGATCTCGAGGGCCGGTCGGGCCGGCGGCGACCCCACAAGGTCGGCGACCTGACCCTCGGTGCCGTCGAGTGGCGGGCCGAACGTCGCTACCCGTCGGATGCCGGGCGAGCCGGCGAGCGTCGCGCGGATGACCGCCAGCGGATCGGCCGGCGCGCGCGGATCCAGGTCGTTGCGCAGCAACAGCCTGCCGACGCCGGCCCTCGCCAACGCGCCCGCGAGCCCAGCGGACGGGCGGCCGCCGGCCAGCTCGGTGCCCACCCCGTCGAGCAGCCGCGTGGCGCCCGGCGCACCGAGCGGAACCGCGTCGCGAACAGCCATCGACGAGCGTGCCAACGCCTCGAGCGGCTCGTCGTTGGCGTGTCCCCAGCGGTAGTCACCGAACGAGGACCCGGGGACCAGCAGGGTCCGGCCGTCGGGATGGCTGTCCAGCCAGGTCGCGGCGCGCTGCCAGTAGCCGGGCACCGCCGCGAACGAGGCTCGAGGTGCGAGGTCGCCGGCCCACGCCGGCCAGCTCGCGACCACCAGGACCCCCACCACCGCGCCGGCGGCGACGCGAACGGCGACCTCGGCGCGGGGAAGCCCCCAGGCCGGCGGAACGCGCGACCACCCGGCACGCACCAGGATCGGGAGCACCGCCAGCGCCTGGGCCAGCCCGAGGGCGACCGCGATGCGCAGCACGGGCTCGGCCTTGTGCACGTTGCGGAAGGCGACGAGCGGGCCGTCGAGCAGGCCGCGGACCGGCCCGGCGAGCGGGCCGTCGTGACCGGCGGCCATGATCACCACACCGGTGGCCAGCGACCAGGCGAGGAAGCGGCGTTCCGGGCAACTGCGCACCGCTGTGCCCAGCAGCCCCACGGCAGCGACCGCAGCGGTGGCCAGCAGCAACCAATGGTCGGTCGCGAGTGCCCAGCCGGCCGGCCAGCTCGGCTCGCCGAGACTCGGCGAGAACGCCACCCAGTCGGAGACCCCACGGAGCACGTTGGGCACGGACGTGACCGACGTCGTCGTACGCGCCGACTCGATGTAGTCGAGGAACGGATAGGCATAGCGCGCGAGGACCAGCAGTGGCAGCACCCACCAGGTCGACGCGAGAGCGACGCCGGCCACCCACCATTGTGTGAGCTGGCGGCGCCGCGGACCGCGGCGCCGGCTGGCCAGCCACAGCACGGCGGGGAGCAGCGCGCCGATCGTGGCCGCCGCATTGACCGCACCGACGCAGGCGAACAGCAATGCCGATGTCAGCGCGTGACGCCGGGGGTCGCCCCGAGCGCTGCCGCGGACCAGCGGGAGCAGGATCCACGGGGAGAGTGCGAACGGCCAGCTCTCGATCGAGAGCGGCCCCAGCGTGCTCAGCACGCGGGGACTCAGCGCGAAAGCGACGGCAGCGACCAGCCGGGTGGTCGGCGTGCCGATGCGGAGCTCGTCCGCCAGCGCCAGCAGCCCGGTGTAGGCGACGACGAGCAGCAGCGCCCACCACGCGCGCTGCACCACCCATTCCGGGACCTCGGCCGCATGGCCCAGCAGGTAGAACGGTCCCATCGGGAAGAGGTAGCCGTAGGCCTGGTTCTGCAGCTGGCCGAACCCCGCGTGCGGGTCCCAGGCCAGCAACGACCGGCCGAGGAACCGCGCGGGGTCGACCACCAGGTCGAGCTTGGTGTCGGCCACCATGCGACCGGGATCCTGGACGAAGGCCAGGGCCACGAGTGCGACGCCAGCGGCGAACCGCCAGGTGCGCCGGACCACCGGCGGCTGCGGTTCGGTCGTCATCGCTTGCGCATGACCAGGAAAAGGTTCCAGGTCGCGACCTCACGCAGACCGGGAACCCGGAGCAGGATGCGGGTCCACCGCGGGTAGTAGCGCGGTCGGGCCTCGAGCAGAACGGCCGCTGGCTGTCGTCGGGCCCATCGCAGGCCGAAGGACACGGAGACGCGGAAGAGGTTCTCCCCCACCCGGTTCTTCGGCGGGTGGCCGTAGCGGCGCGCATAGAGCCGGATGGCCCGGCGACCGCCGAGATAGTGGAACGGCGAGGTCTCGTGCCCGCCCCACGGCGAGAGCCAGTTGGTATAGCTCAGCACCACCAGCCCGCCGGGGCGCACGACCCGGACCAGCTCGTCGGCGAAACCCGCCGGATCTGGGACGTGCTCGAGCACGTTGGACGAGAACGCGACGTCGACCGAGCCGGTCCGCAGCGGCAGCCGGCCGCCGAGCGCGACGACGGCAGCGCTGCCCGCGACCTCAGCGGGACGGATCGCCGCCGGATCGGAGTCGACGGCGAGATAGCGAGCCCCCGCCGCAGCGAACGCCGCGGCGAACTCCACCGGACCTGCACCGACGTCGACCACTGTCTTCCCCTGCAGGGTCCCGTGCCGCTGCACGAGGTCGACCGAGTCCCTGGCCAGCAGACCGTAGAAGACCTCGGGTCGGGTCTGCTCCACCGCGAAGGCGCGAAGCAGCGCGATCGACCGCCGCACACCCGCCCCCCGAAGCGATGCGGGCGCCGCAGCCGAACGGGTGACTGATGGCATCGCGGGCAGCCTAGCGACGACATACCGCTCAAAGGCGCACTCCGCGAGGCTGCGCTGGGTAGTGTCAGCGCCCATGAGCGCGGGGTTCCACGACGCAGCGAGGCCCGACGCCGACGACGACACAGGCGCCCGGCTGCGGGTGCTGTTCCTGAGCTGGCGCGACCGTGGGCACCCCGAGGCCGGCGGCGCGGAGGCTTTCCTCGACTTCGTCAGCCGTGATCTGGCCGCCCGGGGCCACGACGTGCAGGTGTTCACCGCGCTCTACCCCGGCGCGCGACCGGACGAGACGCTGGACGGGTGCCGGTTCCGGCGGCGCGGCGGCCGGTTCTCCGTCTACCCACGTGCAGCACTCGAGCTGCTGCGCCGGCGGCGCAGCTTCGACGTCGTCATCGACGTGCAGAACGGACTGCCGTTCTGGGCCCCGCTGTTCACCAGGACCCCGGTGCTCAACCTGGTGCACCACGTCCACCGCGAGCAGTGGCCCGAGGTCTTCGGTCCGCTGCGAGCGCGTTTGGGCTGGTGGCTGGAGTCCCGGCTCGCGCCGCGTGTCTACCGTCGGTCTCGCTACATCGTCGTGTCGCACGCGACGAAGCTCGAGCTCACCGAGCTCGGCGTGGACCGCGACCACATCGATGTGGTCTACAGCGGACGAGATCCGCTCGTCGGCTCGGAGTCCGTCGTCCAGGACGAGACCCCCAGCCTCGTCGTGCTGGGCCGCCTCGTGCCGCACAAGCGGGTCGAGCTGGCGATCTCGGCCGTGACAGTGCTGCGCGAGCAGCACCCCGGCATCGTGCTCTCGGTGATCGGCCACGGCTATTGGCTCCCCGAGCTGGAGAGCTACGCCGCCGCCATCGGCGCGACGCCGCAGGTGCGGTTCCTGGGCTTCGTCGACGAGGACGTCAAGAACCGCGTGCTGGCCGCGTCGTGGCTCAACCTCTTGCCGTCGGTGAAGGAAGGCTGGGGGTTGGCCATCATCGAGGCGGCGGCCCACGGCGTGCCGTCCGTCGCCTTCCGGGAGGCGAGTGGCACCACCGAGTCGATCATCGACGGGACGACCGGGCTGCTCGTCGGGGACGAAGCCGACTTCGTCGAGACGATCAGTGAGCTGCTCACGGACCGGGTCCGGCGCCAGGACATGGGCGCCAAGGCGAAGACGTTCTCGGAACAGTTCACCTGGCAGGCGACCACGGACGAGGTCGAGAGACTGCTGCGGGCGACGAGCGGAGTGCCGCTCGATCAGCTGCCGTCGTAGACGATCAACGGCTTGTTGACGGGGGCAGACGGCTTGGCCGTGCCGAGGCTGACCAGCGAGAAGGACAGCGCGCCGGCCAGCAGCGCACCGATGACAGCGCTGACGATCAGCGCAACGAGGACCAGGCCGGCGTCAGGCTCGTCCGTCATGACCGCCCTCCTTCGTCTCCGGGTGTCGCTGAAGTCGCCGAATGCTAGCAGCGCGGCCCCGCCCCGACAGTGCGACCGCGCCGGACGCCGCGAGCAGGGTCAAAAGGCCGATAGCGACACCGACCGCAGGCGGGTGTCCCTCGGTGTCGGGCTGTGCGCCGGGCACCGCGTACAGGGCGAGCGAGCCGCGCTGCCAGACGATCGGCAGGTCCGTCAGGGCGCCGCGGTCGCCATCCGGGTCAGGCTGATCGCGCTCGTCGACGACATAGGCGACATGTTCGGCAGCCAGCGCGGGTCCCAATGGACCGCCGTCCCGCAGCACCGCGCGGATGCGCGCCGCCGAGCCGTCCTCGCCGCGCACCGTCCCGCTCGAGAGGGGCAGGTCGTCGTTGACGATGACCGGCGCATCCAGCCACCGCGGCATCGGGTCGAGCACGACACCGTCGTTGTTCCAGGAGAACCGCCGGTACAACGTGAACGGCAGCACGGCGACTGACTCCCCGGGAACCAGCCGCGCGGACACGACGTCCCGCATCGCCTGCCACTCGGGCGGGTAGTCGGCGGGGGTCAGCCGATCGTGCACGCCCCAGGCCAGGCTCGGCAGCAGTACGAGCGGCGCGAACGCGAGCAGCCACGCACCCTCCCGCGCATGCCGTGCGGCCCGCTCCGCGGCGAGGCCGGCGCACAGCGCGACCAACAACCCCGCGGGTGCGACGAGCTTCTGCCCGTCACGCAGCAGCCCGCCGCCGGGGACGTCGGTGATCAGATGACGCATCGCCACGTCGAGCAGCGGCAGCGAGGCGGCGATCGACAGCAGGAAGGCCGCCGCCGCGGCCGCCAGCACGGCTGTGGCGGTCGATCCCCAGGCGCGGCGCAAGGACGGGAACCCCGTGCCGAGGCAGACCACGACCAGCACCAGTGTCACGGTCGCGACCACGACGTTGGCTCGCTCAGCGGGCCACATGGCGCTGTTCCAGATGCCGCCAAGAGTCGCGACGCTGCCGACCACGCCGAGCGGCGTGTCAGCCCGGGAGGCGAACGCGGCCGCGCCGGCGGGATCCGTGGGCAACCCGCCGGGGCGGGTCAGCGCCGGGATCAGCCACGGCGAGGCGGCACCCAGCACCACGAGCGCGGTCACCGCCAACGCCCGCCCTCGTCGACGTACACCCGGGGGCCAGGCGAGGACGACCAACGCGAGCGCGCCCGCGATGACCAGCCCCGTGCTGCCGGTGAGCCCCGTGACCGCCAGGGTCAGGGCAAGCCGTGGCAACGCCCCCGGCCGCGCGTCGCGGACGTCCCGGGCAAAGCCCAGCACCCACGGCAGGGCGGCGTAGCCGAGCAGGAACGCCCAGTGGCCGATGACGAGTCGCTCGAGAACGTAGGCGTTCCAGAGGTAGACGCTGGTGGCGACCGTCGCGGGCAGCGGCCGATCGAGCAACCGGCCGACGCCCCATCCGCCGAGCACGAAGACAGCGAGGAGCAGGATCTTCTGTACGACGTCGCCGGGCAGCAGGTGCGAGGCCAGGACGACGACAAGGTCGTTGGGCACGGCTCTCGGGACCGACCCATCGGTGCCCAACGTCATCGCGGTCAACGGCTGGTCGGGCACGAAGACCATGTCGTAGGACAACAGGTAGCCAGGGCGCAGCGCGGGTCCGAGGGCCAGCAGGCCGAGGAGTAGTCCGACAACCAGGCCCGCCGCGCCGGGTGTGACCCGTCGAGCCATCCTCATGCCGGTCGTTCCGGACGGCGCGCCGAAACCTCCATCGCCGGACGCATGGTCGCCCGGACGAGGCGGACGAGGATGACCACAGGGGCGCTCACGAGGGCCAGGATCCGCGTTGCTCGCAGCGCGAGCACGCCTTCCGGTGGCGGCCGCTTCCAGAGCAGCGCACGCACGCAGCTCGCGGCGTCAACGGCGATGCTGTCGAGAACCAGCGATCGCACGCGGACGTCGACGAAGCCGGCATCGACAAGCAGCCGGCCGATCGAGCGCGCGCTGAAGAACCGGACGTGGGTCGGGTCCTCGAGCATCCACCATCGGCTGCGGAAGGCACGGAAGCTCGCGGAGTCCCCTGCCGGCGTGACCAGAACCAGCTGACCGCCGGGCCGGACGAGATCGTGACACGCGCGGGCGAACTGCGTTGGGTCGGCGACGTGCTCGATGACATGGACGGCGAACACGAGGTCGAAAGGATCTTGCAGCGGTATGTGCTCGAGCGAGGTCGCATGCAGCGTCGCGCGTGTGCCGACCACCGGGTCGACGGTCACCTTCAGCGCGCCGGGGTCGGCCCCCGACACGATCGCGCCGCCGTCGAGGAACCGTCGAAGGAGCGCGCCGGCACCGAAGCCGATCTCGAACACCCTGGCATTGCGCGGTGGGAACCGCCTCGTGAGCCGACGGTAGGTGACGGCAAGCCGCCAGCGGTCGAGCCCCGGGTCGCCCCCGTAGGCGGGCGACCTTGCCCTTGCGGGCGCTCTCACGATGTCGCGCTCCACGTGGTCGCAGATCGTGCATCGGTCGACCACATCGCGGCTCCCGATGCGCCATCCGGTCTGCGGGCCGCCGCAGATCTCGCACTCGTGTGTCACGCGCCGTTCTCGATCGAGGAGAATGCCGCGCCGAGCCGACTGGCCTGGATGGTGCTGTCGTGATCCTCGAGGACGCGTTCCCGGTTGTGCCGGCCCACCTCTTGCCGTCGCGCAGGGTCGGTGAGGAAACCGAGCAGACCCTCGGCCAGCGCTTCGGCCGAGTTGGCGGTTCTCACGTTCGGCGGCCGGACGGCCTCGTCGTTCGTACCGCAAACCGTGGTGACGACGGGAAGGCCGGCCGCCATCGCCTCGATGTAAGCGAGTCCGAACTGCTCGTTCCACTTCCAGGTGGCTCGCGGAGCGGTCACGAAAACCGCTGCGCGGCGAAGCGCGTTCGCGACGTCTGCGGCGCTGCCGTGGCCCAACATCTCGATGCCGCTGGACGGCTCGGCAGATCGACGGCGGACCAGGCCTTCGAGGGGTCCCGAACCCATCACGAGCAGGCGGGCCTCCGGTTCAACGTGACGAACCAGTCGCATGGCGTCCATGACGGTGTCGATGCCCTTGTTCGGTGCCAGCGGTGACACAAAGATCGCGACGGGGTCGAGGACAGCCTGGTCCGCAGGAAGGAACGCGGTGGGGTCTACACCTGGCAGAACGACGCGGATACGCGCATCCTCGACGCCGTGTTCGAGCAGGTGGTTGCGGGCCGACTCGACGCAACAGATGAGCAGATCGGCATCGAGCGAACGACGGAATGCCTCACGGTACGGGGGCACTCGATAGAGCGGTTGGTTCACGAGGTTCTCCCACGTGATCACCGCCTGCCGCGTTCCGTGTCGGCGTGCCCACCGGCCGGCCTGGCCGCTGACCAGTGAGCAGAGCTCCAGGGAGGCCACCCAGTCGAATTCGGGCTCCACGTCGTTGAGGGATCGCAGCCAACCCAGCGCACCGGCCTCGACAAACCTTCGCACCGGACGGCGATAGCGGCTCGCGATCCATTCCACGCCGGGCTCCGTGCCAGGGGTTCCGATAGCGGTGACCCGGGTCCGCGGCATGCGTGACAGCCAGCTGAGCTCGCGACCGGGCCGCTGGTCGGGAAGCGAAGCCCAGAGCAGCCGTCGGACGTCGGTCATTCTTGCCTCGCTCGACGACCTTGGGCAGCGCCGACCGCGTAGGCCGCGGCTTCGGCGGCTCTCAGCCCGAGCATGCCGAGCGCGTGCGGCGGATCGGCGAGCAGCCGGCGGCGCTGCCGCCAGAAGGCTCGCAGCGTGCCGAGCCCCTGTTCGCGAAGAGCCCCCGGATGGGCATGCGCAAAGGTCCGCAGGCTGCGGCCGTAGTAGACCCGCTTCTGCAGGACGTCAAGCAGGGTCAGTCGACCTTCGTCGTGCACAACGCGGATCGGCGCGAGCGCTACCTCGACTCCCGCTGCGCGAAGCTGATGGCGCAGGCTGGTGTCCTCCGGCCCCGACATGCGCTCATCGAAGCCGTCGAGCTCAGCGAGCAGGTCCCGGCGCATCAGCCGTGGGTTGTGCAGGGTCTCGTCGTCGACGTAGCAGGACCGTTCGAGCGCCCGGCAGGCACTGAGATAGCCGGCACCGACAGTCACCTCCGGGAGGGCGACCGCGCTGGCCCCTGCTCCGTCCGCAGTCGCGAGAGCGACGCGGACGCAGTCGGTCGGCAGCACCATGTCGGAGTCGACCCAGAGGATCCAGTCGGCCCGCGAGTGTGCGATGCCGGCGTTCCGCTGAGCGCTGCGCTCCGGCCCGGACTGCAGGGCGATGTCAGCGAGCTCACGTACTACGGCCCAGGTGCCGTCGTCGGAGAAGTTGTCCACGACGATCAACTCGATGCCGGCGACGTCCTGGGCCCGGATAGAGAGCAGGCACTCGCGAATGGTGCGGATCGAGTTGCGGGTGGGCACAACGACCGAAGCCACGGTGGGCGGCATGTCAGTCATCGGCGCCGAGTTTGTCAGACCGGAGGTGCTCGTCACGCACCACACCGATGGCGAGCAGCAGCAGCGCGCACGCTGCGAGGCGGTGCGGATAGGGATGGTCGGCGATGAGGGAGGCCGACACCTGTCCCCACATGGGTGCCGTAGACACCAGGAACACCAACGGCACAGAGGCCATCAGCACCGCTGCGCAGACCAGAAATGTCTGGCCGCTGGGAGGACGGGGCAACAGCATGCACGCCAGCCCCAACACTGCGCACGGGATGCCCAGCCAGATCCCGCCGAGAAGGTAGGACGCGATGAGGGCAAGCGCCCACCCGACGCCTTCGGGCAGTCTCCGTCTCGCGATCGGCTCGTGGACAACCAGTGCGGGCGGGGCGCCTGCTTGTGATCTTCTGCGCCTGCCACGTGCCGCAAGGACGAGGCAGAGCAGCACCGTCGCGAGGGACACCAGGAGGGCGACGTCGGTCCATCGCTGTGGGCCGTAGCGAACCTCGATGCGATGCGCCCCGCGTGGCAACAGCCATCCCGTGGCGTAGCCGTCGACGGTGATCGGCGGACCCGCATCGCGTCCGTCCACGGCGGCGTGCCAGCGCGAGTCGAAACCCTCACCCAGCGTCAGGATGAAAGGCGAGTTGGTGTTGGCGGTCGTGATGTCGTACGCCGGGCCACGGCGGTCATGCACGGATATCTCGGGTGCTGCCGCGTGCACCGGGGAACGAGTGCGGCTGTCGAGCAGGTTGAGCCGGTCGACGACCCAACCACCGTCGGGTCGCACGGTGTGCCCTCCGCCCGGCAGGCCGAACGCAGCACCGCAAGCGACCCACGGAGCAGGAGCCGCGTTGTGCAACGGGCGTTGCGGTCGCATCATCAACGGACGCCCGTCGATCGCGGCGACGGCGACGCAGCCCGGAGTCTCGGCGGCGCTGGCGATGTGCGCCGCCCCGAAGCCGATCTCCGCGATCCGCACGAAGTCGGTCTGCGGGTTCCCAGCCACATCAAGGATCCTCAACCGCAGTCGGCTCGCGGTCGTCTCGGGAAACGAGATCCTGGTGACCGCGGGGCCGACGTCGACCTCGCGAACGATCCGACCGTCGATCTCGACGCGGACCCGGGACGCGTACGTGCTCGCCGGTCGTCCCCCAGGACCTGTCTGGCGGATGTCGACGTGATTCATCCGCTGGGCAGGTGCAGCAACAGTCAGCGACTGCGGTTGTCCGTCCAGGCTCGGGATCCAAGCGGTCCCCCGATCTCCGTCGAGCGCCTGTGAGGCTCGCAGGTCGGGAGAGTCGAAGGCTCTCGAACTCGACTCGGCGACCACCGGGCCCCGATATCCGGCTATGCGGTCCAGGTCGGAGTCCCGTACTTGAGAACTGATCCCGACTACGGCCGATGCGTCGAACGAACGGTCGTCAGGAAGTCGAAAGTCGCGGGCCAGCCACCGCTCCTCGTCGTCGCCATCGGTGCCAGCGGTTCCGACGGCGCGGCTCATGACGACGTCGAGGGGTGTGCGTGCCAGCATCGCTCTGCCGGCCGTATCGAGCGAGGCCCCGAGGTCCGCGAGCCGCTCGGGCATCCTCGCCACCCGGGTGACGTGAAAACCCGGAATCGACACCTCGGCAAGACCGACTCTGTTGAACCCGTCTCCCCTGATCGATGTGGCCTCGACCGTCAGCGATGATGCGCGCACGCCGCCGAGGTCGACGGTCGCCGCACCGACGTCAGGTAGCCGGACCGTGCGACGAGCGTCGCCGGCCCGGACGGTGACACTGTCGAGGTGGACCGGGCCCAGGAGTGCCTGACTGATCGAGACCTCTCCCAAGGTTTTCGGCTGATCCAGGTGCAGCGTGATGCTCTCACCGGGTGCATTGCGGAAGTCGCCGAACTGCCAGGACGTTCTCAAGTCGCCGTCAAAGGCGTTCTCGGGCGCGGCGGCGGCGATGGTTCCGAACGCGCTGCCAACCGCTGTCGCCGTGACCTTCCCTCCACCTTCGACGCTGAGCACCGTCTGGTCGCGGGGAGTGAAGAGCGTTCGGGACGGGCCTGGGTCCTCGCTCGGGGAGAGGAGAGGGCCTTGTCCGTCTGCCAGTCGGTCGGGCAGTGCGGTGCGTCTCCGGTTCGTGTCGGAGAGCACCAGCGTGCGCTCCGGCCCCAACAACCTTCGGAACTCGGCTGCGCTGACGTCGCCCAGGTACCGAAAGGCTGGTTGGTCGGTTGTCAGCCCGGCCGCCACCAGGTTGGGCAAGGCGAAGCCGTCTCCATCGACAAGAAGCATGCCATCGAGACTTTCCGCCCGGGTGATGGCCGAAGGCTGACGAACGCTGTAGTGCTGCAACGGCGGAAGGACGGACTCAGCAAACGAGTCGGGCGGGTTCGTCGGCGACGTCGTGTTCTCGCCGGGTTCCCCGAAGTTCTCGATCGGTTGGAGACCGGCGTCTCCGTTCACCTCCGGCTGGAGCACAGAGGGCCTGGCGCCTGACACGTCCTCCCAGACCATGTCGTTGCGCAGCAGCACGTCGCCGACTCCGAGGTACCTCGAGGCGGCCGACAGCGTTCCCGGGGGCAGGGTCGCGTCATTGAGGCCGCCGTCCAGGGCCGCGAGCAGGTTGGCACCGGCTGCCGACGTGACGGGCACGACCGTGCGGATCAAGGCGGGTCTTTCGAGAAGTGAGTTGCTGATGTCGTCCGGTCTGGCATCGCTCCACCGGTAGTGGGACTGCACCTCACCTGGCAGGAACCAGACCCGCTGATTTCCGGGTCCCGCATCCAGCTTCTTGGCCGCCTGCTTCCAATAGCTCGGGATCTCCACGGCGCTGGTGTAGAGGTTCCCCGTGAAGGCCGGCAGCGTGCTCACAACAACTACGAGGGCGACAAGTGCGCCGATCGCGGCTTGAACGCGTGTGTCCATCGGTTGCCTCGCGACTCGCGCGGCCCCTTCCGCGACGAGCAAGGCGAGCCCCAGGACGAGCACCGCTCCGGCCTTGTTGGTGGTCCGGAATGCACCGGCCACGGCAACGTGGTCGAACAGCCATCTGAGTGCGCTGCCGAAGGCCGACGGGTCCTGAGGTGGGTGCACTCCGACCATGACCGGCACAGCAACCACGACGAGGGCCAGCGCGATCGCGCGGATGCGTCCGCGCGCGACGATCGCACCCAGGAAGGCGAGCACCGGGAGGCTGAAGCTCGCGAGGACGACAACCCGGCTGGTGAGATAGGAGACAAACTGCGGCTGCCACGGCCCGCCCTGGTCCATGCCGTAGAGAGGCCAAAGACCGAGCCCCCGCAACACCTCGGCAGCCGAGGAGGGGTTCGCGATGCCGCTCAGCGTCTCCGAGTTTGCCACGACGGTCGCGCCGGCCCGTATCGCCAGTGCTGAAGGGACCAGCCAATACAACGAGACCAGCACGACCAGGGCAGCACACCTGGTCAGCACGACAGCCACCTGCCGTGCACCCACTTGACGTCGAACGAGCGCTGCTGATGCGACGGCGACGACGGCGATCAACTGCAGAAGTGGAACGACTCCGGCGTTTGCTCCGCTCATGGCTGCGAAAGTCAGTGCGAAGATCGCTGGCCACCGCCATGACCGTGGCTCGTCCAGCGCGCGCACCAAGGCGTAGCCCATCCACGGCAGGAAGGCGTACGGCAGCAAGATCGCCAACGTCGAGCCGGCCACGATGACGTAGGGATTGGCGACGTAGGCGACTGCCACTGCGGTCCGCCCGATGACGCCGCTCACGTCCTGGCGGGGCGGCGACAGCTGGCCGTACAGCCGCCGCGCCCCCATCGCGGCAACGGTCAGCAGGAGGAGCCGCCAGACCTTGAAGAGGACCTCGGGCGGAAGTCCGAGGTGGTCAAGGAGCGCAAGGAAGGCCGTGACAGGCGCCAGCCCGACGTTGAAGCTGGGGAAACCCAGAGTCGGCCCGGACTGCCAGGCCGAGAGAAATCGCCCGGTCATCCGTCCTGGAGCAAGGTAGATCTCAGGCTTGATGTCCGTCGTGAACGTGCCCAGGCTGTTGAACACGACGACGCCGGCCATGACGAGCCACAGGACCAGCAGGACGGCTCGTTCCGCATTCAGCCAGGGGGGACGAGCGAGGCCCGCGCTTTCAGTACGCGTAGCGTCGGCGGCGGCGACGGCGATGGCAGCTCCTCCCCCTTCGGCTTGTCGGTTCCGCGAAGACTAACCGCGCAACTCACGCCCGATGCCGACCCTGCGGCCGCGTCGGCCAACTCGCCAGACCCAGCCAGAGATACTGGGGACCGTCATCCCAAGAAAGGACTCTCCATGGCGGACACCGCCTCCGCTGCCGAGGCGCCCGTCGTCTCCATGGTGCGTTCGGGGATGCTGCTCGGCACCGCGAATGTCGTCGCCACCGCCTGCGGCTACGGGGTCACGCTGGTCCTCTCGCGCTCTCTGGGCACCGAGGAGTTCGGCGCTCTGGGCGCGCTGCTCGCGGTCGGGCTGATCGGCACCATTCCGGCTGGTGCCTTGCAGGTCGTGTGTGCCAGGTGGACGGCACGGTCCTTCGGCGAGCCGTCCGGCAGGCGGGCGCAGATGGTGCTCGGCGCCGAGGTCGGCCTCGGCTTGTTCTTGATCTTGACGGCGCTGGCTCTGCCCATCGCCGCGCTTCTCCACCTGTCTGGCCCCCTACCCGTCGTCCTGCTGGGATCAACGCTGCTGACCATGTCGGTGGTCGGCGCGATGCAGGGTCACCTGCTCGGGTCTGAGCGGTTCGGCAGGCTCGCAGCAGCGAACATCGTGGTAGCCGTTGCGCGCCTTGCCGCGGGTGTCGCGGCGGCATTGCTCGGATTCGGCGTCGTCGGTGTCCTGACGCTCACCACCGCGGGCGGGTTTGTCGCACTGGCTGTCGTTGCGCTCCTGGCGAAGGTGCATCAGCGGGGCGGAGGAACGCAGGTCCGCGGGATGCACATCGCCGAACTGGGCCGGGCGATCACGGGCATGGCCGGACTGCTGGTGCTCAGCAATCTCGACGTCGTGCTCGCCCGCCACTTTCTCAGCCATCGGGACTCGGGGCTATATGCCCTCGCCTCCATCTTCACCAAGGCGGCGTTCTGGGGACCGCAGTTCTTGGCCCTTCTCGTGCTGCCGCGACTCAGCAGGAATGAGCGCAGACAGGCGCTTCTCCGGAAGGCGACGTGGGTAACTCTCGTCCTCGGCCTGGCCGTCACACTCTTGGCCGTGACCTTCGCTGAGCCCGTCATCCGGCTGACCGCTGGTCCGGCATACATACCGGTGGCGTCGTGGGCCTGGGCATTCGCCCTGCTCGGAGTCGTCACCGCCTTGCTGCAACTGTTTCTCTACGCCGGACTGGCAACCGCAGCCAGGCGCATGAGTGTCTTGCTCTGGCTCGCGGCGGCAGTGGAGATCCTGGCGGTGACGCTCTTCTTCCACGGTTCGATCGCCCAGATCGTGGTTACCGGGCTGCTCACCGCGTCCGGACTGCTCTGTGTCGCGGTCTATCTCGAGCGCACGCACCAATACGGCAGCTCGATCTAGCGATGGTCGGTGACCCATGGCTTGACCGACCGCGCCTCCGTGGCGATGAGCACCGCCAGAACCTTCCATACAACGCAGCCTTTGACGGGTTGCGCGCGTTCGCGGTGCTCGCGGTCATGCTTTATCACGGCCAGGTGGCCATCTTCGGCGGTGGATTTCTCGGCGTCGACGTGTTCTTTGTCCTGTCGGGGTTTCTGATCACATCATTGCTCGCGCGGGAGTGGCTCACCTGGGGACGCATCGACATGCTCGGTTTCTGGGCCAGGCGGGCGCGCCGTCTCTTGCCCGCAGCCTGGCTCGTCCTGCTCGCGTGCGCCGCCTACGGTGTCTTCTTCGCCTCCGCAGACAGGCTCGCGCAGCTGCGCAGCGACGCCATTGCAACGTTCTTCTACGTCGTCAACTGGCACTTCATCACATCTGGCCAGTCGTACTTCGCTCAGTACGGCGAGCCGTCACCACTGCGCCACATGTGGTCGCTCGCGATCGAGGAACAGTTCTACTTCCTCTGGCCGATGGCCCTCACTCTGCTGCTACCCATGATCCTGCGCCGCCGCCGCATCGGCGTCGCCGTCATGGTGACGGCAGCGGTCCTCTCCGCCGTCCTGATGGCGCTGCTGTACGAACCGGGGGCGGACCCCTCACGTGTCTACTACGGGACTGATACCCGCGCCCAGGCACTGCTCGTCGGCGCCGGACTGGCCATCCTCCTGGACTTCACGGGCACTCGCCGGGACAGGGGTACGACCCACCTGCGGGTCTGCGCCTTCACCCTGCCGATCGGCGGGCTCACCGTCGCGGGTCCGGTTGCGCTGGTGGGTCTCCTGGTTGCCCTCAGCGTGAGCCGCGAGTCGTCGACGTGGCTCTACCGGGGAGGATTTCTTCTCGTCGCCCTTCTGTCTGCGACCGTGATCGCCGCGGCCGCGACACGTGGGTCGCTCCTCGGTCGCCTGCTGTCACTTCGTCCTCTGCAAGCCGTCGGGCTGATCAGCTACGGCCTCTACCTGTGGCACTGGCCGGTTGATGTCGTGCTCACGACGGATCGAACCGGACTGTCAGGCGCGGCGCTGCTGACTGTCCAGTTTGCCGTCACGTTCGCGCTGGCAATCGCGTCGTACATCTTCGTGGAGCGGCCGATCAGGGCCGGCGCACTCCTGCGACGGGGGCCGAGGGTTCGGCTCATCGCGGTCGCGACGTCCGCGGCCGCCGTCCTCGCAGTGACCGTTGCTGCGACCGCTGGCGCATCTCCGATACCGAGTTCGCCGGACGGCTCAGGCAGCACTCGCGTTGTCGCCGGGATCGACGGGGCGGAACACATCCTGGTCGCCGGCGACTCCGTGGCCTGGTCCCTCGCGTACCCATTCGACCAGAAGGCACATCCGGAGGTAGCCGTCTCCAGCACCACCATCTTCGGGTGTGGCGTCGGTGTCCAGCAGATCGTCGTCGACGACGTCGTGACCCAGCGTCAGGATCAGTGCGACACGTGGCCCGACACCTGGCGCAAGGCAGTCGAGGACGTCAAGCCAGACGTCTCGGTCCTCGTCGTCAGCGCGTGGGACATCTACGACCATGAGGTGGACGGTCAGCACCTGACGGTGGGGTCCAGCGCCTATTCGGACTACCTTCTCGGCCGGCTTGGCCGAGCCGTGGACACCCTGGGTGCCGGTGGGCGCCCGGTTGTCGTCGTGAACAGCGGTTGCTATGACCAGGAGAGCTTCTCGATCCAGGGTGTTGATCTGGCCCCCGACCGCAACAACCCTTCGAGAGCACAGGCAGTCAACGCGGTCGTACGCCGACTTGCCGCCCTGCGGCCGGCTCAGGTTTCTGTCGCCGACCTGTTTTCTCTCACCTGCAGGAACGGCCACTACAGCCGATCGCTGTCCGGCACTGAGCTGCGCAGTGACGGGGTGCACTTCACGACCGACGGTGCCCGCGAAGTCTGGGACTGGCTGCTGCCGCAGCTAAGGACTCGCGTCCGCGAGTCGAGTGACCAGCGCCTGACCAGTCGGTAGGTAGATGGGCACTTCTGGCCGGTCGCGAAAGAACTCGTCCACAGCTTCTCGGGCACCGGCAGTCGACGACCAGCCGTAGTCGTCGAACACCATGACCCCGCCAGTGACCAGTCGCGGGTAGAAGAACTCCGCGCAGTCAAGCACGGAGCGGTAGAGATCCACATCGACGTGTACGAAGCGAAAGGCCGTGTCACCGAGGCCCTCGGCTGTCATCGGAAACAGCCCGGCATGCAGCACTGCGTTCTCAGAGCCTTCGAGCAGCTGACGAACTGCCCGCTCCGTCGTGTCCCGGAAGTCGCCGGCCTCATGGAGATCCTTCTCAGGGTCCGCCGGTGGCATGCCGTCGAACGTGTCGAACAGGTGGACCGTGCTGATGCCCGCGAACACCCGTGAGAGCAGAAGTGCGGTGCCGCCTCGGTAGACACCGACCTCGGCCGCGGCTCCGATCAGGCTGAACGTGCCCAACGCAGCCCGATACAAGACATAGCAAGCAGGGTCGTGCACAAGTGTCCGAGCCGGGACGCCGGACATCTTTTCGGTGAAGTCGTCGTCGGTCTCCCAGATGTGGATCGGGTTGGGCTTTCCGTCAATCGACCTTTGAACGATCCAGCCGCGCTTCGCGAGGAACGAGCTGACGCGCTTGGCGTGGAGAGGATGGATTCCAGGGCTCACGGACAGTCCCTCGACGCCGGGCTGTGTCCGACGGACGCGACGGCGCCGAGCATCATTCTGTCGGCCGCGCGTGTTCCACTCTGCGGGAGGCGCCGTACGTCAATACTCCACCTGCCCCGACGATGACAGCGGCCACAACGAGTGATCCGGCCTGCATCTGGCGACGCTGGTTGATCTTGCCGCAGACTTTCTTCTGAAACGGATCAGTTGGCGGGTTCGCCGCCGACGAGCATCCGAACGGAATTCCTTCTTTGGTCGGCTTCTCCAGCGGAGACCAGAACAGGTACGCCGCCGCGAGGAGCAAGAGCAACGCGACCGTGATGCAGATCCTTGCCCCCGTGCTCACGACGAGGACGGTTCGCGACTGGGTCGATGGCTGCTGCTCCATGACGGCGGAGCCTAGCCGGACAGCCTGATCAGCGCTCCGCGCCCACCGAGCGGGACCGTCGGGGAACCAAGCGCTTCGCGAGAGGCACGAGTTGCGGGAACCGGTGCAGGGCCCGCCAGACCAGCGACGTCGCCGGACCTCGAACGCGCACCTGGAAGTGCCGTCGGAGCTGGACCGAAGACGAGAGCGGCTGAACGGCTCCGACCCGCCGAAACCGCAGCACCAGCAATCCGTTGGCCCACACCGGATCATCTTGCTGAGTGGCCTGCAGGTCGAGCAGCACCTCCCAACCAGCGTGGCCGGCCATGTAGCGGTCCGTTGCCTGCCGGACCATCGGCCATGAGGCATCGTCCACGAGCACGAGTGCCTCGTCGGCGAGCAAGGGCTCCACGACCGCGAGTGCCAGCCAATGAGCGAGCCCAGTGTGGGCTCCGTCGTAGAAGTACACACCGATCTTCTTGTCGAGCAACCCGGGCCGGCACAGGACATCGAAGCAGTCACCGTCGATCAACTGCAGAGCACGCCCTGCGCCTCGCTGCTCGACGTGCATGAGCAGCTCGGATCGAGCCTCCTGGCCCAACATGCCGAACTCCAGGAAGTTCTCGATCGCCACGAAGTCCCGGTTCGGAGCGTCGAGCATTGCGGCGCAGATCGAGCGTCCCTTGAATGCACCGACCTCGAGGTAGACCTCATCCAGCGGCAGCAAACGCGCAGCAGTGGCGAGGACCGCAAGCTCTGATGGGGTGGTGAACCCTGGGACTTCCCGAGCAAGGTCGGTCAGTCGACCGTCGGCCGGGACGCCGTTGCTGACGTCGCCGATGAAGGCACCCTCCAGGGCAAGGAGGAATTCGTCGATGTTCATCGTCTCGCGGTCACTGGCTAGGAAGCACCCTCGGCCGGCCACGGACCCGGGTTGAACGCTGTCGACACGGACGTGTCACCCGGGAACGCTGCTTCGACGGAGTTCGCGCCCGGCACCACGCCGTCGTGGACCCAGTCGTCAAGGAGCTCGATGACGCCCAGCCGTTGTTCGTTCGTGAAGTTGCAGTGACCCGCCCCGTAGGGAGCGCCGGTGTCGGGTGAGTACGTCGTCGGCGGCATCGTGTAGAGCTGCACCAGGTCGGCGGTCCGTGTCTTCGACGCGTTCACGCGTGAGGCGAACACAGTCTCGTTCTGCACGAGCACCAGCGGGTCAGCCGCCGTGTGCATGGTGACCGTCGGGTCCTTGATGTTCCCGGTGGGGTTGCCGAGCTTGTCCGCCTTGGCCCTTGCAGCGGGATCGGCCGCCACCCGCGTGCCGTCCTTCAGCAGCGTGAGCAGCTTGTCAGACGAGCCAGGAGACACGGTTTCGATGAGCGAGCGCTCACTCTCGGACAACCGCGCCGAGTAGTCGGCCTCGACGTTGGTCGAGGGGTTGCCACCCACGCGCTGCTCGATCTCGTAGCGACCGAAGGTGCCGTAGCCGAGGGCGGTGAGGATCGACTCGGCCCGGGCGCGCACGCCGGACTCGATCGTCGAACCGTCGTAGGTCTTCGTCTGTGCCGGTGCGTCGGCCATCGCTGCGACCATCAGGATCTTGGGAACGCCGTTCGTGACGTCAGCCCCGGCGGCCGTGATGGCCTTGTAAGCGCCCTCCCAGTTGGCGTTGGCCTCGTCGTTGCTGGCGAAGCCGGTCAGCTTGAGCTCGGGATCGATCAGTGTCTTCACGGCGTACGCGACGTCCAGCGCGATGTCGAGGTTGAGGTTCGTGCCGCCGAGCACGCCGCACAGCGGCGCGGCACCGGACACCCATTCCGGATGCTTCTCGGCCAGCGTCTCGGTGATCAGCCCGCCGAGGGAGTCGCCCCACACATAGACGCGGTCCGGCTTGCCGACCTCGTCGACGAAGAACGTGTGCAGCGCCTCGTCGGCAGCGATGGCGTCGAGTACGTCCCAGCCGTTGGTCTTGAACGCCGACGCTGCGAGCGCATAACCCTCGTCGAGCAGCTTCGCCGCGACCTCGGCGCCGCCCGCGGGCACCGCACTGTGGTCGACCGGGGCGAAGTCAGGCGGGGCCGGCTCGGCGGGGCGGTAGCCGTGGTTGTAGATCAGCAGGGTGCCGTTCCACTTCTTCGGCAGCTGGATCTCGTACGCGGCACCGGTCATCTGGCCCGTGCACTTCACGGTGTCACAGCCGTTGAACGGCACGTCCGTGCGCGTGGACTGCTCCTGCTCGGCGGTCGCCAAGGCCTCGTCCTGACCACCGCAGCCCGCCAGCGCGGGCGCGGCGAGCAGCCCGGCGATGCCGAGGAGGGACAGGGCGCGGCGGCGTTTCGCTGTGCTGTTCACGGGCCGGAGTCTGTCACGCCGGGGCCTCCCGTGCGGAGCGTTGCGCCGCGCGTCGCGGCCTCAGGGTGTCGGCGTGGGTGACGGGACCTCCGACGACATGGCGGTCGGGGTCGGGGAAGGCGTCGCGCACGGGTCCGTCGGGGTGGGGGAAGGCGTGGCCGTCGGGTCGTCCGTCGGTGTCGGTGTCGGCGTCGGCGTCGGGCTCGGGCTGCCCGTGGGGGTCTCGGAGCCGGTCGGGGTCGGTGTCGGCGTGGGGCAGCCGGTCTCGGTCGGCGTGCTGGTCGGTGTCGGCGTAGGACTGGGCGTCTCGGTCGCGGGCACGCTGGTCGCGGGGCTGGACGTCGGCGTCACCGACGAGCTGGGCGTCGGGGTGAGGGTCGGCGTTGACCTCGGTGTCGATGTCGGGCGTCGCGCTCGGTTGCTGCGAGGTGGCCGCTGGACGAGCCGCCGTTGTTGCCGCCTCCTGAGGCAAGGACGACTCCGCCGCCGGACGCGGGCGGGATGGCCTGCCCACCCCCACTGGCGTAAGCCCTCGCCCAGGCCAGCACGGTGTCGACGTACGCCGATGAATGGTTGTAGCCGAAGATCGCCGCGCGGAGGTCCGACGTGCGGCTCAGGTCGCGATCGCCCGTGCACAGGTAGCCGGCGGCGGCCAGCGTGGCGTCGTAGATGTTGCTCGGGTCGGACACTCCATCGCCGTTTCCGTCGACCGCGTGCGCCCGCCACGACGACGGGATGAACTGCATCGGTCCCACGGCGCGGTCCCAGACCGTGTCGCCGTCCCAGCGGCCGTCGTCGGTGTCCCGGATCGCGGCATACGGTCCGCCGGAGAGGACGGGGCCGAGGATCGGCGAGAGGGTGTGACCGTTGGCGTCGAGTGCTCCCCCGCGCGCGTGGCCTGACTCGACCTTGCCGATGCCGGCGAGCACTGGCCAGGGCAGGTGGCAGCCCGGGTCGGTGATCGCCATCATCTGGGCTGCGTGCTGGTAGGCGAGGAGCACGTTGGACGGGATTCCCGAGGTGCTGCCGGTCACGATGAGCGCGGGGTCCATGGTGACCTGCGCGGCCTGGGTGGGCGCCGGGCCGCCGGTGCCGAGCACGGCTGTGGAGGTGACCCCAGGCGGCCCGAGGGGTGTGCTGTTCGCCGGCGCGACCTCCCAGGGCATCGTGAGATCCGGCGCTCCGCCGCCATCGATCGGGCCGGCGGCTGATTCGGCAGCCGCGCTCACCTGCCCGAGATGGGTCGGCGGGGCCGCCACGACACCCGCCAGGAGACTGGCAAGGGTGACCGCGATGGGCAGCGCCAGCGCTGGTCTCACGTGCATGCGTCGGCCCCCTCCGGCGAACGGTCGCGCTGACCGGCCTGAGCCAGCGCTATCGGCACACCCTTCGACCGTATGTCGACTTATGGCCCCATGGAAGGGAATCCGGGCAACGGCCTTGCCGGGTTCCCGAACTGTTACCCCGAGTGTCGGCGAACGGCCAGAAAGTCACTCTCCGGCATCGGCTGGATCGCTTCGCGCCGCGTCCGGGAGGTGTCCCTAGCGGAGCAGGTGAACGCACGGCGTCGCGTTTCCGTGTGACGTCAGTGCCTCGGGCGAATCACCGCACCCGGTACGCCCGTGACCCGTCGGTGTCGTGCACCGTGATCGTGTCGGTGCAGCTGCCGTCGTTCTGGAATCGTACGACGGCGCCGGCGGTCGCGGGGCAACCCCGGGTTCCAGGTCCTGCATGATCGATTACGTTTTGCGAGGCTCTCACCTGCGGTTTTACCTGGGTGTGTCGGTGACTGCATGATCGACTTGGAAGTTGGGAGGGCGGGGCGGGGCTAGTGGCCGGCGTCCTGCCAGGTGCGGCCGAGGCCGACGGACACGTCGAGCGGGACGGACAGTGCGTAGGCCGCGCCCATCTCCCGGCGGACCAGCGCCTCGAGTGCCGCACGCTCGCCGGGCGCCACCTCGAAGACCAGCTCGTCGTGCACCTGGAGCAGCACCCGGGAGCCCAGGCCCTCGGCGTCGAGCGCCCGGTCGACGTTGAGCATCGCGACCTTGATGATGTCTGCGGCGGACCCCTGGATCGGAGCGTTGAGCGCCATCCGCTCGGCCATCTCGCGGCGCTGCCTGTTGTCGCTGACCAGGTCGGGGAGATAGCGGCGGCGGCCGAGGATCGTCTCGGTGAAGCCCGTCCGGCGGGCCTCGGCGACGATGTCGCGCAGGTAGTCGCGCACCCCGCCGAACCGCGCGAAGTATTCCTCCATCAGCCCGCGGGCCTCTTCGGCGCTGATGCTCAGCTGCCGGGACAGGCCGAACGCCGACAGGCCGTAGGCCAGGCCGTAGGACATCGCCTTGATCTTGGAGCGCTGTTCGAGCGTGACGTCGGCCGCCGCGACCCCGAAGACCCGCGACGCGGTGAAGGCGTGCAGGTCCTCGCCCGACTGGAACGCCTCGATCAGGGCGGTGTCCTCCGACAGGGTGGCCATGATCCGCATCTCGATCTGGCTGTAGTCGGCGGTCATGAGCGACTCGTAGCCCGCCCCGACGACGAAGGCCTCCCGGATGCGCCGGCCCTCCTCGGTGCGGATCGGGATGTTCTGCAGGTTGGGCTCGGTCGACGACAGCCGGCCGGTGGCCGCGATCATCTGGTTGAACGTGGTGTGGATGCGCCCGTCGTCGGCAACGGACTTGAGCAGGCCGTCGACGGTGCTCTTGAGCCGGGTCGAGTCGCGGTGCTTCAACAGTGCCGACAGGAACGGGTGTGCCGTCTCTGCGAACAGGGCCTGCAGGGCGTCGGCGTCCGTGGTGTAGCCGGTCTTGGTGCGCTTGGTCTTGGGCATGCCCAGCTCGTCGAAGAGCACGACCTGCAGCTGCTTGGGCGAGCCGAGGTTGATCTCCTTGCCGATCACGGCGAACGCCTCGTCGGCGGCGTCCTTGACGCCGCCGCCGAAGTGCGCCTCGAGCGCGCCCAGGTGGTCGGTGTCGATGGCGATGCCGGTGCGCTCCATCTTGGCGAGCACCTCGACCAGCGGCAGCTCCACGTCGCGCAGCAGGGTCGCCGAGGCCATCGCCTCGAGGTCGGTGTCGAGCCCGTCCGCGAGCTCGAGGACGGCGCGCGCCCGGACGATGTCGTCCTGGGCCACCGCGGTCTCGTCCTCCTCGGTGAGCGCACCGAAGGTGAGCTGACCGTCCTGGTCCTTGTCCTCCGCGCGCAGCTCCCGCTTGAGATAGCGCAGCGCGAGGTCTGCGAGGTCATAGCTGCGCTGGTCGGGGCGGGCCAGGTAGGCAGACAGCGCCGTGTCGCTGGTGACGCCCTGCAGCGTCCAGCCCCGCGCGGCGAAGGCGAGGCTCGGGCCCTTGGCGTCATGCAGTGCCTTGGGCCGGGCGGGGTCGGAGATCCAGGCAGCGAAGGCCTGCTCGTCCGGAGGGTCGAGCTCGGCGGGGTTGAACCATGCGCCCTCACCGTCTGCCGTGGCGAGCGCCACACCGACGACATCGCCGGTGCCGGACCCCCAGTAGCCGGAGATGTGGACGCCGGTGCGTCCTGGCCCCGATGCGTGGTCATCCAGCCAGCCCGCCAGCTCACCGCGGGCCAGGACCTTTCCGTTGACCTCGAAACCCTCCTCGGCCTCCGGCTCGGCCGTGGTCAACGTGGCGTAGAGCCGGTCGCGCAGGACCCGGAACTCCAGCGAGTCAAAGACCTTTGCCACCTCGTCGCGGTCCCACTGCTGGCGCGACAGGTCGCCGGGCATCGCCTCGATGGGTACGTCGCGGACCAGCTCGGTGAGCTGGCGGTTCTGCACCACCTGGGCCAGGTGGGCGCGCAGGGCGTCGCCCGCCTTGCCGGGGACCTCGTCGACGCGGGCCACGAGCTCGTCGAGGTCGCCGAACTCGGAGACCCACTTGGTCGCGGTCTTCTCCCCCACGCCCGGGATGTTGGGCAGGTTGTCGCTCGGGTCGCCGCGCAACGCGGCGAAGTCGGGATATTGCGAGGGTGTCAGCCCGTACTTGTTCGCCACCGCCTCGGGGGTCATCCGGGTCAGCTCGGAGACGCCCTTGACCGGGTAGAGCACGGTGACCTGGTCGCTGACCAGCTGCAGTGCGTCACGATCGCCGGTGCAGATCAGCACCTCGAACCCCTCAGCCTCGGCGCGTACGGTCAGCGTCGCGATCACGTCGTCGGCCTCGAAGCCCTCGACCTCGAGGCTCGGGATGTGCAGCGCCGCGAGGACCTCCTTGACCAGCGCCACCTGGCCGTTGAACTCGTCCGGGCTCTTGGACCGGTTGGCCTTGTAGTCGGGGAACATCTCGGAGCGGAACGTCTTGCGCGAGACGTCGAAAGCGACGGCGACATGAGTCGGCGCCTCGTCGCGCAGCACGTTGATCAGCATCGACGTGAAGCCGTAGACCGCGTTCGTCGACTGCCCCGTCGAGGTGGAGAAGTTCTCCACCGGGAGGGCGTAGAACGCGCGGTAGGCCAACGAGTGCCCGTCGAGCAGCAGCAGCCGCCCGGTCGACAGGTCAGGCCGATGGGCGGGCTGCAGTGTCGTGGTCTTTTTCTTCGCGGGCGGCACGTTCGCGACTGTAGTGCGACCCGCTGACATCCGAACGACAGGCCTTCACGATCGCCGCCTAGGCTGGCCGACCATGGACGACGATCTCTCCGCACTGACCCTCATGGGCGCCGGCACGCTGATGGAGCGCATGCACATCGAGCTGGTGGAGGCTACGGCCACGCGGATGGTCGGCCGCATGCCGGTGGAAGGCAACACGCAGCCCTACGGACTGCTGCACGGTGGCGCATCGGCGGTGCTGGCGGAGACGCTCGGCTCGGTCGGTGCCGTCCTGCACGCCGGCGAGGGCCGGATCGCGGTCGGGGTCGATCTCAACGTGACCCATCACCGCGCGGCCACGAAAGGGTTCGTCACCGGGGTCGCCACCCCGGTCCACCTGGGTTCGACCGTGGCGACTTACGAAGTCGTGATCTCCGACGACAGCGAGCGACGAGTGGCTACCGCCCGGCTGACCTGCCTGCTGCGCGCCGCGCGTACCTGAAATGGATCGCTGCTAGTCGGTGACGCGTGCCACCGCGGCCCGGACCCGGCGCAGGGTGCGGCGCCTGGCCACCACGTTGTCGGCCAGGGACATCCGCCCCTCGCCCGCGAGGCGCCGCCGCAGCATGCTGACCGGCACCGAGCGACGGGTGACGACCGGACCGAAGCCCAGCCGGGCATAGAAGCGCTGCGTGTCGCGCAGCTGGGGCATGACGCTCGTGATGATGTGCTCGGCACCCACCTCGTCGGCGGTCGCGACAGCGGTCGCCAACAGCGCATGCCCGACGCCGCGCCGGCGATAGCCGTCGCGCACGTGCAGGTAGTGGACGTGGACCGCAACCTGGTCGAACAGCGGCGCGTAGGACGACGTGGTCAGGACCGCCATGCCGGCGACCTCGCCTTCGATGACACCCACGAGGGCCCGGGAGTGGGGGTCATCCGCGATCAGCTTGAGCCGGTCGAGAACGCCGTCCTCGCTGACTGTCGGCAACGTCCTGTCGAGGCGCCCGCTCAGGTCCCTGAGCTCGTGCCACATCGTGAGCAGGACAGGCAGGTCATCGGGGACGGCGTCCCGGACAACCACGGCGGCTCGCGACACGCGGGTCCTCCACTCACGACAGGGGCGAGCCTACGGGATCGCCGGATGGTCAGCGTCAGAGGCTGCCCCGCATCAGCCGCGGGCGGGAGACTACGGCGACAACACCTGTCTGCGCGAGATGCAGGCGACTGATTTCGTGAGAGTGAAACAAATCCGCGGCGAGAGGTGCCGGGCGCGCGCTGAATGTCGCGCGTGCGGTGACCGGATGGGACACGATCGTGTTGCCCGGCCACCGGCTGCCAGGTCGGTCGTGCCTGGCGTGGCAGGGCGACTACCCGTGGATGAGGCGTACGAACGGCGCGGCATGCGCGCCGCTCGTACAGCTCATGATCGTCGGAGGAGTGGATCCCAAGAGTGGGACACGTCGGGTGGGGACATGGTGAGCGGGCTCACGACAGCAGCGAGCGTTCCGGGCGTTCGTCGGAGTGGAGTCGGATGTCCAGACGGCGGGAGTCCTTGCCGAGCCCGGCGATGCCGAGCCCGCCCAGGGCGGCCACGAAGACGGCGGCGACGATCAGGACGAAGAAGATGGTGTCGATGGTGTACATGGCCGTAATTATGGTTTGAACGAGATCGTGCCACCAGTGGCAGGAATGACAACACTCGTCGACATCCTGCCATTCTCGTGGCACACTGGCCGGCATGCTCAAAGACGTCGCGGTCATCGTCCTGGACGGGGTGGCTCCGTTCGAGCTCGGTGTGCTGTGCGAGGTGTTCGGCACGGACCGCTCCGCGCAGGGGCTGCCGCTCTACGACTTCGCGATCTGCAGCCCCGGAGCCCGCGCGGTGACCGCGCAGCAGGGTTTCGCGGTGACTCCCACCCATGACCTGGATCGGCTCGAGACTGCCGACCTGATCGGCGTGCCGGCGTGCGGCGTCGACGTCGTGGTGCCGGAGGAGGTCAGTGCCGCGTTGCGGCGAGCGGTCGACCGGGGTGCCCGGGTCATCTCGTTGTGCACCGGCATCTTCGTGCTGCACGAGGCCGGGTTGCTCGAGGGTCGACGCTGCACCACGCACTGGATGCACGTCGGCGAGCTCTTGACGGTCTGCCCCGACTCGAAGGTCGAGCCTGACCTGCTCTATGTGCAGGACGGGCCACTGATCACCAGCGCCGGCAGCGCCGCTGGCATTGACGCCTGCCTCTACGTGCTGCGCACCGAGCACGGGTCGAAGGTCGCCAACGCAGTCGCCCGGCGCATGGTCATCCCGCCGCACCGGGGCGGCGGGCAGCGGCAGTACATCGAGGCACCGGTGCCGAGCGCGGCAGCAGAGACGCTGGCGCCGCTGCTCGACTGGGTGGTCGAACACCTCGATGAGTCGATGACTGTCGACACGCTCGCGGCCCGGTCGGCCATGTCCGCACGGACCTTCGCCCGGCGGTTCCGTGCCGAGACGGGGACGACACCGCACACGTGGCTGACCCAGCAGCGGCTGCTCCTCGCCGAACGGCTGCTCGAGGAGGGCGACGACCCGGTCGAGGTGGTTGCCGCCCGGGCAGGCTTCGGCACGTCAGCGGTGCTTCGCCACCATTTCCAGCAGCACCGGCACACGACGCCGCTGGCGTTCCGTCAGGCCTTCCGCCAGGCGGCCGCGCGCCCGGTCGAAGCCGCCTCGTAAGCGCGCGAGCGGTCAGCCGACCGGGCGTCAGCCGCCGAGGTAGGCCTTGGCCACCTGCTCGTCGTTCGCCAGCTCTGCCGCAGGCCCCTTCAACTTGAGCGAACCAGACTCGAGCACGTAGGCGTAGTCGGCGACCCGCAGCGCGGCCAGGGCGTTCTGCTCGACGAGCAGGATGGCTGTCCCCTGCTCGCGGATCGTCGCGATCGTCTCGAAGATGAGGTCGACGAGGACCGGTGCCAGCCCCATGGACGGCTCGTCGAGCATCAGCAGGACAGGCCGGCCCATCATCGCCCGTGCGACCGCCAGCATCTGCTGCTCGCCGCCCGACATCGTGCCGGCCTGCTGGGTGAGCCTCTCCTGCAACCGTGGAAACAGGTCAAGGACCCGGGTGCGGTCCTCGGCGATGCCGGCCTTGTCGTTGCGCAGGAACGCACCGAGCTCGAGATTCTCGGACACACTCATCTTCGGGAAGATGCGCCGGCCCTCGGGTGAGTGGCAGATGCCCTTCGCGACGACATCATGGCCGTCGAGCTTCGTGATGTTCTCGCCCGTGAGCCAGACACTGCCCTTGCGCGGCTTGATCAGCCCTGAGATGCAACGCAGCGTCGTGGACTTCCCCGCGCCGTTGCTGCCGATCAACGTGACGATCTCACCTGGGTGCACCTCGAACGAGACGCCCTTGACCGCCGCGATGTTGCCGTAGAAGACGTGGACGTCGCGAACACCGAGCAGCGGCTCGCCACCACCCGCGCGACCGGTCGTCGTCGGCTCGGTGACAGTCACAGTGCCGCTCCTTCCGCGCCGGACTTGCCGAGATAGGCCTCGACCACGCGCTGGTTGTTGCGGATGTCGTCAGGTCCCCCCTCGGCGATCTTGACGCCCTGGTCGAGGACGGTGATGCGTTCCGACAGCCGCATGACGACACTCATGTCGTGCTCGATCAACAGCACGGAAAGGTCCCTCTCCGTTCGCACCCGGAGCACGAAGTCGACGAAGCGAGCAGATTCCTGCGGGTTCATGCCGGCGGTCGGTTCGTCGAGCAACAGCACCTTCGGGCGCAGCGCCAGAGCACGGGCGATCTCGAGCCGGCGCTGGTCTCCGTACGAGAGGTTGCGCGCGTAGTCGTCAGCGGTGCCTCCGATGCCGACGAAGTCCAGCAGCTCGCGCGCGAAGTCGCGCGCCTGGCGCTCCTCCTTGCGCTGCCACGGCATGCCGAACACCGTGCTGAGCAGGCCGCTGTTGAGGTGCGAGTGCATGGCGACCATGACGTTTTCCTCGGCCGTCATGAGGTTGAACAACCGGATGTTCTGAAAGGTGCGGGCCATGCCCCAGCTGGCGATCTTGTGCGGCGGCATCGCGGTGATGTCGCGGTCGCCGAGTCGCACGACGCCCAACGTGGGCGCATAGAGGCCGGTGAGAACGTTGAAGAACGTGGTCTTCCCCGCACCGTTCGGACCGATCAGGCTCACGACGCCGCCCTGCGGAATCGTGAACGACACGTTGTCCACGGCAGTCAGGCCGCCGAACCGGATGGTGATGTCGGTGGCCGTCAGCGTCGCAGCCGCCGGCTCGGCTGGCATCTCTGTGCGCTCAGACGATGTCGCGGTCATGACCGCCGCCACTTGCGCCGGGTCTCCGCTGAGGCATCGACGTCATCCTGGCCACCTTCTATGTCGGCCCCCACCGACGAAAGCTCCCCGCGTTCGGGCTCACGCAGGACGGCCCGTGTGCGGGCCTCCGGCACCAGTCCCTCTCGTCTGAACAGCATCATCAGCACCAAGATCGAGCCGAACAGCAAGTAGGTCTTCGACGGGAAGTCGACGTTGGTGCCGAACGCCTCGTTGTAGCTGTCGCCGAACTGCTTCATGCCGGTCGAGTTGATCCAGGCGAGTAAGAGCGCACCGAGGATCACGCCCCATACGTTGCCCATCCCCCCAAGGACAACCATCGCGAGAATGGTCACGGAGATCGAGAAGTTGAAACGGTCGGCGAGCACGCCGTTGATGTGGGCTGCGAACGCGACGCCGCCGACGCCGCCGAAGAAGGCACCGACGGCGTATGCCGCAAGCTTCGTGCGCATCAGCGGGACGCCCATCATGCTCGCGGCAAGCTCGTCCTCGCGGATCGCCAACCAGGCACGCCCCAGCCGACCGGTGCGGATGCGCAACGAGACGAAGACACAGAATGCGGCGAGGCAGCAGAAGATGACGTAGCGGTAGGGAGCGTCAAAGGGCCCGAGCGATGAGTTCACCCCGGGCAGCGCCTGCAACGGCCCGGTCCCGATGGCGTCGACGGGCAGGATGCCCTGTGGGCCATTGGTGACGTTGTGACCACCGATGTTGTTGCCGTTGTAGAAGATCTGGGGAATGATCTCGCCGAAGCCCAGGGTCACGATGGCGAGATAGTCGCTCTTGAGCCGCAGCGTCGGAGCACCGATGATGATGCCGGCCAGCGCGCAGACGAGTCCCCCGATGAGCAGGACCGGCCAGAAGCTGATGTGGACGCCCACTGCTGTGGCCGGGGCGGTTCCCCCCAGGTGGATGTTGGCTTTGTCGATGAACGAACTCATCAGCCAGCCCGCGGTGTAGCCGCCGATTGCCCAGAAGGCCACGTATCCCAGGTCGAGCAGGCCGGCATAGCCGACCACGATGTTGAGGCCGAGCGCCATGATCACGAAGATCAGCGCCTCGTTGACCGCCGTCGGGGACAGCCACTCACGGAAGAAGGTTTGCGCGGCCCCGTCGAGATCCGGATAGATGTATTGGTAGAACACGAAGACGCCGACGGCCGCGATGATGTAGCCGGTGGCCCATTTGAAGTTGGTGCTGCGAGTCCGAGAATCGGGTTCAGGGCCGGCAGACGTGGCAGCAGCAGATGCGGTGGCCATCGACTACACCTTCTCGGTTGCGGGTTTGCCAAGAATTCCCTCGGGCTTGAACACCATGATCAGGATCAGGATCGTGAAGACCACCGTCTGCGACCAGCGCTGTCCGATGCCGTGCGGTGCACCATCGTTGAGGCCCTGGATGATGCCGATGATCAGGCCACCGAGAACCGCACCATTGAGCTTGCCGATGCCACCCATGACCGCCGCGGTGAAGGCGATCAGACCGAGCTGGAAGCCCAGGTTGTAGTTCGTCGTCCCGACACTCTGGACGTAGAGACATCCCGCTGCTCCAGCCATGGCACCGCCGATGGCGAAGGTGAACGCAATGGTCCTGTCCACGTTGATGCCCATGAGGCGCGCGGCATCTTGGTCCTGTGCCGTGGCGCGCATCGCCTTGCCCTGCCGCGTGCCCTGGACGACCCACGTCAGCAGGAGGAGCAATGGGATCGTGACGGCGATCACCAGGATCGTGGTGTATTCGATCTTGACACCGCCGATGGAGAAGTCGCCGTTGACGACGCTGGGCCACTGCTTGGGTGCTGACCCGTTCCACTGGAGGCCGACCCACTGGAAGATGAAGCTGAGGCCGACCGCTGTGATGAGCGACGCGAGCTTGGGTGCCCGCCGGAGACGGCGATAGGCCACGCGTTCGGCGGCGACGTTGATCGCGCCGCAGAACACCATCGCGCAGACCAGCGTGAGGCCCAGTGCGAGCAGGGCTGTCGCTCCCGTGCCGGTGACGCCCAGCCAGTCCACGAGGAAGAAGGCGCTGAACACGGTGCCGAGCATGAACAGGTCACCGTGGGCGAAGTTGATCAGCTCGATGATGCCGTAGACCAGGGTGTAGCCCAGGGCGATGAGCGCGTAGAGAGCGCCGTTGTTGATGCCGGAGACGAGTGCCGACATGGTCTGGCTGGGGTCGGTGACGAAGTTCCAGACCAGCCAGGCTCCGAGGCCGGTGAGGAGGAGATAGGCCAATCCCTGCTCGACCCGGGCTTGGAGGCCCTTGGCGGGTCGGGCGGCTGCTGCTTCGACGGCGGTGGCGGTCATGCCCTGTGCCTCCTAGCCCGTTGATGGTCGTCCGTTGCGGATCATCTCAGTCCGGGCGGCTCTGCGCCGCCCGGACTGAGATTTACCTCAGGTCACTCGACCGGCTGGGCCTTGACGAACTTCTCCACCCCGGACGTCAGCTGCAGGATGCTGATGTCCTTGTTGTTGGTGTCACCGGTCTTGGGATCGATGATGATCTCCTTGCCGATGACTGACACGTCAGCCGGGATGGTGATCCCGGCGCCGCCGAACACCTGCGTCGGTGATGCTCTTGCGCGAGCCGTCGGAGCCCTCGATCGCCTTCAGGATGACCTGCACAGCGGCCACGGCGTAGAGCGCGTAGCTCGTCGACGGGTCCGCGCCGTACTTCGCCTTGTAGGCGTCCAGGAACTTGGCGGCGCCGCCACCGTTCTTGCGCAGTGACTCAGTGTCGAGTCCGGCGAACGAGAGGTACATCCCCTCGCCCTCCTTCTGCTTCTGCAGGTCCGTGTAGCCACTGAAGCCGTCCGGGCCCATCATGATGATCTTCGTGTTGTCGCCGAGGACCTTGACCTTGTCCTTGACCAGCTGGCCACCGTTGTTGTCGTAGATGCCCGCGAGGAAGATGCAGTCCGGGTTCTTCGCCTTGATCTTCTGGAACAGGGCGGTGTAGTTGGGCTGCTTGGCGTCCCACGGATCGTTGCCCAGGATCGTGAGGCCGATCTTCTTCGCGTTGTCGACGAAGGCCTGAGCCACGCCCTGTCCGTAGGTCTGGTTGTCGTTGAGCACGTAGCAGCGCTTCTTCTTGAGGTCCTGCGCGATGTACGTCCGAGTCGGCGGCACCCTGGAAGTCGTCAGTGGTGACGACGCGGGCGTAGTTGCGCGTGCCGGTCGGGTAGAACTTGTCGGGCTCGCCCGGGTCCCAGGTCTTGGTCAGGCCGGGGTTGGTGTTCGCGTGCGACACCATCAGCATCGGGCCGTCGGGGTCCTGGTTCAGGACCGGCACGATGATCTTGGCGCAACCGGAGTTGTAGGTGCCCATGACGGCCACCTCGCTGGCGTTGGCGACGTGGTCCTGAGCGTTCTTCGCGCAGGTCGCGTCGTCCCATGCACCCTTGGCTGCGGTGGAGTCGTCGTACTCCTTGAACTTGATCGTGAAGTTGCCCGCCTTGTTGTCCACCTGCTCGAGGTAGAGCTTGATGGCGTTGTTCATCGCCGCGGATGCGTCCTTCGACGAGCCCTGCAGCGGGAGGTCCGAGGAGATGGTCAGCGTCTTGGCGCCGCCATCACCCGTTCCTGTGTCGCCGCCGCTGCTGCCGCCACAGGCGGCCAGGGCCATGCCCGCCAGCGCAACGAGCGCGGCTGAGCGCCAAACTCGGGTAGAGCTAATCATGCACCTGTCTCCTTCGGGGGTACCGCGGATCCCGGAGGGTCCCGCGCACAATCCACCTATTGCGCGGCAACCTAGCGTGAAGGCGTGCCAAAACGCGTCATCGGCACGACATTCGTACTCAGTCCGTTAGATAACCCAGCGTGCGGGCCACTGGGGGAAATGTCCCGGAAACTGCCGTAGCCCCCATGTCCCGCATGCTTTCCGGGCATCCGGCGCCCCGAAGAGGTCCCTCAGGGGGCCGCGCGGGGGGCTGCCGCGCGGCGCTCCGCGTGCCGGCGGGCTTTCGCCCGGTTGCCGCACACGGCCATGTCGCACCATCGACGCCGCATGCCGGGGGTCGGCGAAAAGCCAGCCGCAGCCGACACCAGGGCACGCGGCGACGCAGCCCGACAGCGAGGAGCAGAGCAGGTCGTCCACCTGGGCCGCGATGCCCAGCACCGGCGTGCGTACGCCGTCCAGCGGGATTGCCCACCGCACCGCCGGCACGCACCCCGGGAGGCGAGCGGCGCAACGTCGCTGCCGCCCGAGCGGCACCGGCCTGGGCCGCGACGACGGCGAACGGCCGGCTGTTGCGTGACCCGAGCAGCACGGCGTATGCCGCGTCCCGCAGCTCGAGAGCCTCAGCCAGCGCGTCCCGGGCAGCCACCGGATCGGCCCGCGCCGCTCGACGGAACGCCGCGACGTCGCGAGGCGGGAAGACGCCGGTCTCGCGGGTCCAGACGGCCAGGTGGTCGTAGGACGACAGGTACTCCTTCGGCGCCGGCGAGCCCCAGCCCGCGCGGGTGTTGCAGAAGTCCAGCGCAGGGTGACCGCCGAGGGCAACCGGAAGCACCAACCCGCTCACCACGACGGAGGACACTCGGCACGCTCCCTCGACCGAACCTAACCGGCACGGGTAACTCTACGGGTTAGAGTGACGCCACCGGTGCCGAGCGGAGGTGGACGTGAGTGCTGTTCTCTCGCTCATCGCCGGCCGAGCACGTGCCTACGCGGGGCAGTGGGCGTTGGTCGCGGTCGGTGTCGCCATCGCCACATCGGTGCCGGTGCTCACGTCAGCGAGCACCCGAGTCGCCTCCGAGGGAGCGCTAGAGCACGGGCTTGCCGCCCTGCCCGCGGGCCAGCGGAGTCTCGCGATCTCCTACTACGGCTTCCTGTCCGGCAGCGAGCTCGACGCGGCCGATGCCCTGGTGCGCAGCCAGCTGGCCCGGCTCACCGAGGCACCGCCCGCTGCGGCAGATGGTGTTCCGCCGCCTGAGCAACGGCCGGGGCGGCGAGCTCACCTTGGCTGCCGTCGACGACCTCACGCGTTCTGTCCGCCTCGTGTCGGGCCGCCTACCCACCTCCTGCACCCCCCAGCGCTGCGAGGTCGTCCAGGTGGGCGCGGGCGCCACGCCGTACACCGCGTCCCTCGGTGTGGTGGTCGTCGGTCGCGTCGAGCGCGTCAATCCGTTCCTGCTGTCCGGAACCTTCGACCCCGGCGAGGATGCTCCCCTGCTGCTCGGCGCGAACACGCAGCAGATGGCGGCGTCCAGCATCCTCGAGAACTTCTTCCGATCGTGGGGCTGGGTTGCACCACTGGACCTGCATCTCGTCGGACGTCTCGGCGTCGACAACTATCTGGCCCGCGGGAAGGAAGTGGCCGACGCCTTGTTCCGTCGGCCTCCCGGGCTCGTCCTGACCGCCCCGGACGACGTGCTCCGGGCGGAGGACGACCGGGCGAGCCGCAGCGGTCAGCGATTCGCGCTGCTCGGCGGGACGAGCGCCGCGCTGGTGCTCGGGCTGGCCGTCGTGGCGGCGGTGTCCGTGCGCCGCGACCACCTCGCGGTGATCCGCCTGTTGCTCACCCGCGGCGCCACTCCTGCCCAGCTCACGCGGTTCTCGCTCGCCGAGGCGCTGTGGCCCGCGTTGGCCGGAGCAGCAGTGGGTGTCCTCGGTGCCTATCTGGCCGCGTTGTTCTTCTGGGACAGCAGCGTGGCGGCGGCCGGGCTGTCCGGTGGCCTGCCGACGTCGATCTTGCTCACCGCTCTGGCGGTGGCGGCGGTCGGGCTCACCTTGCGGTGGTCGCCGGCGGCAGGCGAGCGGGCCGCGTGGCAGGCAGTGTCCGTGGCCGCGATCGCGACCGTCGCGGCCGCGCTGCTGGCCGGGTCGCGCGGGACGACGGGGGTCGAGACCGGGTCCTCCCCCGATGTCCTGGTGACCTTGCTCCCGGTGCTGGTGGCGCTGGCCGGAGGGTTGCTCGCGGCGCGCTGCTGGCCATTCGTGCCGGGCGTGCTGGCGCGGCGTGCTGCCCCGTCGGGCAGCGGGGTTCCGGCTCGCGCTGGCCGGTGCCGGGCGGCGGCCGCTGCGCGCCGCAGCGACCGTGGCGGTGCTCGCCGCCACCTCGACGTCCGTCGTGTTCGCAGTCGGCTATCGCACCACCCTGGATCAAGGCGCAGCCGACCAGGCCGCATTCGCGGTTCCGATGCTGGCCCGGCTCACAACGGGACCGTCGCTGGTCCGCCCGGCCGACCTGGCGACCGCGGGCGCCGTGAAATCGCTCGGGCCAGGCGCGACCTCGTACCCCGTGCTTCGGGGTGTCGCCTCCCTGCCCTTGAACGCGGCGGACTCGGACCCGGTCGAGCTGCTCGGGCTCGACCCCTCCGCGTTGCCCCACGTGGCGCACTGGCGCACGGACTATGCCGGGGTGACGCCTGCCACGTTGGATCGACGACTCACCACACCCGCTCCGCCGCGCGGGCTGACCATCCCCGACGGTGCGCGGTCACTCGTCGTGCCCGCCAGCGGCTCGACCTTTCGCCTGGACGTGATCGCCCTGGTGCGCGACGCGTCGGGGCGGAGCCTGCCCATCACTCTGGTGCGCCACGACGACACCCTGGTCGGCGAGTTGCCGAAAGGCACCGGTCTGTCGTTGGACTCCATCATCCTGCGCGAGGACATGCAGACGGCATCGCTTCGCCAACATGCGATCGGCGAGGGTGGAGTTGACCTGCCGGCCCGCACCGGGCGGGTCGACCTCGGCCGGCCGACCGCCGACGGGACGGCTCTCGCCGGCGACCTGCGCAGCTGGTCCGTGTCGACCGGTGGCCGAAGCGAGCAGACGAGCACCGGTCTGTCGATCAGCTATCGGATCGCGGGGAACCGTACGACAGCGCAGCCGTCGCACCCTCCTGCGGCGCCGATCGCGGCGTACGTCGACCGTGCTACTGCAGCCGACGCACGTGGCGGTCTGCTGACCCTGCGGCTCGGCGAAGGCAAGCAGCTCTCGCTGCGGGTGGTGGCCAGCGGGCAGCGATTTCCCACCACCCGCGGTCGTTTCGCCGTGCTCGACCGTGCCTCGCTCGCAGCTGCGCTGGACGACCTGACGCCGGGCGCCGGCTCAGCGACGGAGGTCTGGGTCTGGGCGCCGGACGGCCGCTCGGCCGACATCGTGACGAGTGCCCTGCACAAGGCCCCGTTCGACATGCTGACGGTCGCGTCGCGAGCAGCGCAGGAACAGTCGCTGCGCAGCGATCCGGTTGCCCGGACCTCGTCGCGGCTGTTGGTCGGCACGGCCCTGGTCGGGCTGCTGGTCGGCGGGCTGTGCGTGGTGCTCATGGTGCTGGCCGAACGCCGCGAGTCGGCCGGCGAGCTCTTCGCGCGTGAGGCGGACGGCACGCGTCCCGGTCGGTTGCGCGTCGAGCTGCTGGCCCGCGCGGGTGCGGTCCTGGCCGTCGGTGTGCCCATCGGGGTCCTCGCGGGCATCGTCCTGGCACGTGCCACGACGACCCTGGTGACGGTCACCGCCGGCGGCACGAGTCCCGAGCCCCCGCTCGTGGGCGCGGCCGCTCCCGCGCTGGTCGCGGTCGCCCTGGTCACCCTGTTCGGGCTCGGCCTGCTCGGCGCTGCAGTCGTTGCAGCTTCCTCGCTGCGCGGACCATTGCCGGTCCCACCGGGCACGGACATGCGATGACGGCCGCCGTGGAGGTGCGCGACCTCTTCTGCCTCTACCGGGGGTCCGGTGGTGGTGACGTCGCCGCGGTCCGCGGGCTGAGCCTGGTGGTGGAGCCGGGCGAGCGTGTGGTGGTGCAAGGCCCCAACGGTTCGGGCAAGACGACGCTGCTGCGGGTGCTGCTGGGTGAGCAGCAGCCCAGCGCCGGGCTGGTGCACATCGGCGGTGAGCCCGTCCGTGCCTGGGTCGGCATCGGGGGGCTGGCCGACGGCGCCGCGCGGGCGCGGCTGCGGGGGCGACGCATCGGCTACATCGAGCAGAACGCAGCGCGTGTGCTGCGCCCGGAGATCTCCGTGCTGGACAACGTCGCGCTGCAGCTTCGGCTCGGCGGGCTGCGGGGCGGACGTGCCCGCGAGCAGGCCGCAGAGGTGCTGGACAAGCTCGACCTCGCCAGCTTCGCCGCGCGGGGGCCGAACACCCTCTCCGGCGGAGAGGCACAGCGCGTCGGTGTCGCGGCCGCGATCGCCCACGGGCCGTCGTTGCTGCTTGCTGACGAGCCGACCGGCGCTCTCGACCGGGCAACCGCCGACAGCGTGTACGACCTGTTGTCCGAGGCCGCAACCTCGACCGGCGCAGCGCTGCTGCTCGTCAGCCACGACGACGGCGCCGCGCGAGTGGCCGACCGGGTCGTGCGCATCCGGGACGGCCGGGTCAGCGAACAGTGGGATCCGGGGTATTCGCAGGAGACGCTCGTGGTCGACGACCGCGGCTGGGTCCGGCTGCCCGAGGTGCTGCGCCGCTCCACCGGGGCCCTGTCCGGCGTGGTGGCGTCCATGGACGACGACGGCGCGATCCGGCTGGTCGGGACATCTGACCGCGCGGCCGAGCCGGCGGCGCAGGACCTGGGACCGCAGGTGCCCGTGGTCGCTTCCGGTCTGGTCGTCGCGCGTGCCTCGCACGTGTCCGTCGCCCGGGCCGGGCCGTCCGGTCCTCGACGACGTCGATCTGGAGGTGCCCGCCGGCGCCCTGACCGTCGTCAGCGGTCGCTCCGGCTCCGGGAAGAGCACGATGCTGCGGCTGCTGGCCGGGCTGGACCGGCCCGACGCCGGGTGCGTCTCGGTGACAGACATCGACCTCGCGGACCTCGACCGCAACGGGTTGGCCGATCTGCGCCGGGCCCGGGTGGCCTACTCAGGGCAGTCCGTACAACTGGCCGAGGCACTCGACGTCGCCGAGACGCTCGAGCTGGCCCGGGCCGGACGCGGCCTGCCGAACGACGACTCGCTCGTCGACCACTGGCTCGCCGCCCTGGACCTCGACGGGCTGCGGAGCCGACAGGTGCGCCTGCTGTCGGGCGGCGAGCGCCAGCGGGTGGCGGTGGCCCGGGCGCTGTCGGTGGATGCCTCGCTGGTGCTCGTGGACGAGCCGACCGCCCAGCTCGACGAGGCGCACGCCGAGCTGCTGTCCGATGCCCTGAAGTCCGCGACCAGGAACGGTGTCGCCGTCGTCGCCGCCAGCCACGACCCCGTGCTCGTGTCGGCCGCGGACCGGCTGCTCGCTCTGGTCTGACGTGTTTCTGGGACTAGGTCTTGGGATCGGCCCGGTCTGCGCCGTCCGCAAGGACCTGTTCCGCACGGACCCCTTCGGCCAGGACCCCTTCGGCCAGGACCCCTTCGGCCAGGACCCCTTCGGCGACCGCGCGCATCGTCGTGCGGCCGTCCATCGAGGCGCGCTGCAGCCAGCGGTAGGCGGCCGGCTCGTCCATGCCGCGACCCTGGAGCAGCCCCTTCGCCCGATCGACCAGCTTGCGGGTCTCGAGCCGCTCGCGCAGGTCGGTGACCTCGGCCTCGAGAGTGGTGAGCTCGTCGAACCTCGCCATCGCCATCTCGAGGGCCGGCATCAGGTCGGCCTTGGTGAACGGCTTGACGAGGTAGGCCATCGCGCCGGCTTCCCTGGCCCGCTCGACCAGCTCGCGCTGGGAGAAGGCGGTGAGTACGACGACGGGGGCGAGCCGTGCTGCCGCGATGCGTTCCGCCGCGGAGATGCCGTCCAGGCGCGGCATCTTCACATCGAGGACGACCAGGTCCGGGCGATGCTGCTCCGCCAGCGCGACGGCCTGCTCACCGTCGGCGGCTTCGGCGACGACGACGTAGCCCTCTTCTTCGAGCATCTCCTTGAGGTCGAGCCGGATCAGCGCCTCGTCCTCGGCGATCACGACGCGACGACGCGAACTCTGCTGGGTTCCCCATGTGTCCGAGGCGTAGAGAGCCGGTAACGCTGTGGGCACCGGCCGGGATGATGGAAGGGAAGACATGGCGCCCTCAAAAGGCGCTGTCCGAAAGGGCGTGCGGGTTCGAATCCCGCTCCCGGCACTTATCCACAGCGAGTGTCGCTGTCGAGAGCAAACTGTCGGTAGCCGGCGAGAACATGGGTCATGGCAACGCACATCCGCCCGCAAATAACCGTGGACACGGGACTCGTGCTCTCCGACGCGGGCTTGGTCGACTGGCAGAACGCCCAGATCTGCGGGGTAGCGGTCAAGACTCTGCGACGCTGGCGCCGCCTCTACCAACGCCGCGGCACTCGATCGCGGTCGACCGCTCCGATGCCGCCGTGTCTCATTTGCGATGACGGGCCTTTAGACGTCGGCGCCTACGGCTATCTGTTCGGTCTGTACCTCGGAGACGGACACATCGTTCTCAACAATCGGAAGCGTCTACGTCCTGTCGATCTTTCAGGACGATCACTATCCGGGCTTGATCGAGGAGTGTCGCGACGTCATCAAGGCGGTCAAGCCAGGGGCTCGGCCGCACCTCAGCCCCAAGAACGGATGCACAGCGGTGCAGGCCTACTCGAAACACTGGCCTTGCTTGTTCCCTCAACATGGCCCTGGTCTGAAGAGCAAGAGGCCTATCGTTCTCGAGCCGTGGCAACGCGAGATCCTCGAGCTTGACCCTCGGCCGTTCCTGCGTGGCCTGTTTTTCTCGGATGGCTGCCGCATCACCAACTGGACCACGAGAACCGTTGCGGGCGAACGCAAGCGTTACGAGTATCCGCGGTATTTCTTCAGCAACCGGTCCGAGGACATCCTCGGGCTTTGCACGTGGGCGCTCGATCTGCTCGACATCTCCTGGCGACGTTCGAACGCGTGGCACATCTCCGTTGCTCGACGCGAGGCGGTCGCGGCGCTCGACGAGTTCGTCGGGCCGAAGTACTGACGGGCAGGCGGCAAGGCGGGCAGCGGGTCAGAGCCCGGCGTTTCCGTACCGCGGATCCAGCCCCACCGCGTCGCCGATGCGGTGCACCTGCAGCGCGTTGGTCGAGCCCGCGATGCCCGGCGGGCTGCCGGCCACGATGACGACGAGGTCGCCGCGTACCGCCCGGCCGAGCTCGAGCAGGAGCCGGTCGACCTGCAGCACCATCTCGTCCGTGTCCGCGACGAACGGAGTCAGGAACGTCTCGACGCCCCAGCTCAGCGCGAGCTGGCTGCGCACCGACTGCTCCGGTGTGAACGCCAGCAGCGGGATCGGGGAGCGCAACCGCGACATGCGCCGTGCCGAGTCGCCGGTCTGGGTGAACGCGACCAGATAGCGCGCGCCCATCGTCTCGCCGACCTCAGCGGCCGCGCGAGTGATGGCACCGCCCTTGGTGCGCGGGGTGCCAGTCATCGGCGGGATCATCGACAGCGCGTTGTCCTCGATCTTCGCTGCGATGCGGGCCATCGTGCGCACCGCCTCGAACGGGTGCTCCCCCACGCTGGTCTCGCCCGAGAGCATCAGCGCGTCCGCCCCGTCGAGCACGGCGCCCGCGACGTCGGACGCCTCGGCGCGCGTCGGTCGCGACGCGGTGATCATCGACTCGAGCATCTGGGTCGCCACGATGACCGGCTTCGCCGACCGGCGCGCCAGCGCGATCGCCTGGGCCTGCACGAGCGGCACGTCCTCCAGGGGCAGCTCCACCCCGAGGTCGCCGCGGGCCACCATGATGCCGTCGAACGCGAGCACGATCGCCTGCAGGTTCTCGACCGCTTCGGGCTTCTCGATCTTGGCGATCACCGGCAGCCGGACACCCTCCTCGTCCATGATCTTGTGGACGGCCTCGATGTCGCTGGCGTGCCTGACGAAGGACAGCGCGATCATGTCGGCCCGCAGGTGCAAGGCCCAGCGCAGGTCGTCGATGTCCTTGCCGGACAGCGCCGGGACGCTGACCTTCACTCCCGGCAGGTTGATCCCCTTGTTGTTCGAGATCATGCCGCCCTCGGTGACGGTGGTCACGACCCGCGGGCCGTCGACGCGCAGGCAGCGCAGGCCGACCTTGCCGTCGTCGATGAGCAGCCGGTCGCCCGCCTGCACGTCACCGGCGAGGCCGAGGTAGGTCGTCGAGACCTCTGACGCATCCCCCGGCACCTGCTCGGTCGTGATCGTGAACTGGTCGCCTTCGCGAAGGCCCACGGGACCGGACGCGAGCCGGCCGAGCCGGATCTTGGGGCCCTGCAGGTCGACGAGAACACCGACCCCGTGCCCTGCAGCGTCAGACGCGCGGCGCACCCGCAGGTAGACCTCTTCGTGGTCGGCGTAGCTGCCGTGGCTGAGGTTGAGACGCGCGACGTCCATGCCTGCATCTACGAGTTCGCGAATCCCCTCCTCGCTCGAAGTAGCGGGACCGAGGGTGCAGACAATCTTGGCGCGGCGCACGCAATGAGCCTACGGGTGACCCCCTGCCGCCAATCACCCGCAGCCCACATTCCGGACGTACGTGAGCCGACGCGACCCTTCGCCGCCAGAGGCGAACGTCAGAACCGATCGGTGATCTCGCCGCAGAACGCCTTGAGGTCGTCTGGCTTGCGGCTCGTTATGAGGACGTTAGGCCCCGATTCGCAGACCACGACCTCCTCGTCCACCCAGTCGGCGCCGGCGTTGCGGAGGTCGGTCTTCAGGCTCGGCCATGACGTCATCCGTCGGCCTCGAACCACGTCCGCCTCCACGAGCGTCCACGCCGCATGACAGATCGCCGCCACCGGCTTGCCCGCTTCGAAGAACGACTTCGCGAACGCGACTGCGTCCGGCTGGGTGCGCAGGAAGTCGGGGTTCGCCACCCCACCTGGCAGCACCAGCCCGTCGAACTCCTGGACCGACGCGCTGTCCACCGTCTCGTCGACGTCGAACGTGTCAGCCTTGTCGAGGTGGTTGAAAGCCTGCACGGTGCCCGCGCTGGTCGAGACCAGTCTCGGTCGTCCGCCGGCGTCCTCGATCGCTTTCCAAGGCTCGGTGAGTTCGACCTGCTCGATCCCCTCCGGAGCGACGAGGAATGCGATCGTCTTGCCCTGCAACGTGGTGGCCATGGTTACCTCACAAATCCGAGTCGTTTGCTCATACGTCGACTCGCCTGCCCCACCGTGCGGGCCCGAAACACTGGGGCACATGCCGCTTCACAATGCCTGCGGACGGTTCGCAAGTCGTGCACGCCTTGCGAACCGTCCGCCGGCATGCTGAACGTGGTCGATTCCCGGGCGGGGACTGCGGCGGGTGCCGGGGTCAGACGGTGAGGGGGCGGCGGGTGGGTTCGATCGGCGCGGGCAGCGAGGTCGCGCCCGTCAGCCACTCGTCGACGGCGGATGCGGCCGACCGGCCCTCGGCGATCGCCCAGACGATCAGCGACTGACCGCGGCCCGCGTCGCCGGCGACGAACACGCCCGGCACGGTCGACATGAACGACGCGTCGCGGGAGATGTTGCCGCGCCCGTCGATCTCGACGCCGAGCTGGGCCAGCAGGCCGTCCGGCTCCGGACCCGTGAAACCCATGGCCAGCAACACGAGCTGGGCCGGGATCTCGCGCGCCGTGCCCTCGATCGGCGTGAACCGTCCCTCGACCAGCTCGACGTCGACGAGCTCGAGCGACTGCACCTGGCCGGCCTCGTCTCCGATGAAGCGCACCGTGCTCACCGCGAAGACCCGGTCGCCGCCCTCCTCGTGGGCCGAGGACGTGCGGTAGATCATCGGCCAGGTCGGCCAGGGGTTGACGTCGGGCCGCTCGTCCGCGGGCCGCGGCAGGATCTCGAGCTGGGTGACGGACGCCGCACCTTGCCGGTGGGTGGTGCCGAGACAGTCGGCACCGGTGTCGCCGCCGCCGATGATGACGACGTGCTTGCCGTTGGCGCTGACCGGTACGTCGTAGGACGTGTCCTTCGCGTGCCGGTTGGCGTGCGGGAGATAGTCCATCGCCTGCAGGATGCCGCCGAGCTCGCGACCGGGCACGGGCAGGTCACGGCCGACCGTGGCGCCGACGGCGAGCACCACGGCGTCGTACCGCGCCTGAAGGTCTGAGCCCGTCATGTCTTCGCCGACGTTCACGCCTGGCTTGAACCGGGTGCCCTCCGCGGCCATCTGCGCGAGCCGCTTGTCGAGGTGACGCTTCTCCATCTTGAACTCGGGGATGCCATAGCGCAGCAGGCCACCGATGGCGTCCGCGCGTTCCAGCACGGCGACGGTGTGCCCCGCGCGGGTCAGCTGCTGGGCGGCCGCCAGCCCCGCCGGGCCGGACCCGATGACGGCGACGGTCTTGCCGGTCTGGCGCTCGGGGACCTGGGGCGTGACCCAGCCTTCGTCGAAGGCGCGGTCGATGATCGAGACCTCGACCTGCTTGATGGTGACGGCCTCGGAGTTGATGCCGAGGACGCACGCGGTCTCGCACGGTGCCGGGCAGAGCCGGCCGGTGAACTCCGGGAAGTTGTTGGTCGCGTGCAGCCGCTCGGCGGCGGCCCGCCAGTCGTCGCGCCAGGTCAGGTCGTTCCACTCGGGGATCAGGTTGCCGAGCGGGCAGCCGTCGTGGCAGAACGGGATGCCGCAGTCCATGCAGCGGCCCGCCTGCCGGTGCAGCTGGTCGGCGTCCTGCGGCTCGTAGACCTCGTGCCAGTCCATGATGCGTACGTCGACCGGGCGACGCGTGGGGAGCTCGCGCTTCGTCGTCGTCAGGAAGCCCTTCGGGTCAGCCATGCGAGGCCTCCATGATGCGTGCCAGGGTCTCGGGTCCGTCCACGTCGAGCCCTTCCTCCAGCGCCGCCGCCTTGGCGGTGAGCACCGCCTTGTAGTCGCGCGGCATGATCTTGGCGAACCGGGCAGTCGTGCCGTCAGGGTCGGTGCGCCAGGCGTCGAGCAGCGCACTGCCGACCGGCGAGTCGGTGGTCTCCACGTGCCGGCCGACGAGGTGCCGCACGAGCTCGACGTCCTCGGGGTCGAGGGTCTCGAGGTCGACCATCTCGCTGTTCAGACGCGTCTCGTGCAGGTCGAGCACGTAGGCCGTGCCGCCGGACATGCCCGCGGCGAGGTTGCGGCCAACGGGGCCGAGGATGACGACGGTGCCACCGGTCATGTACTCGCAGCCGTGGTCGCCGACGCCTTCGACGACGGCCGTCGCGCCGGAGTTGCGCACTGCGAACCGCTCCCCCACCAGACCGCGTACGAAGACCTCCCCGCCGGTCGCTCCGTACAGCAGAACGTTGCCCGCGATGACGTTGCGCTCCGCGACGAGCCGGGCCCGCAGCGACGGCCGCACGATGAGCCGGCCCCCGGACAGTCCCTTGCCGAGGTAGTCGTTGGCGTCTCCGTGCAACCGCAACGTGATGCCGCGCGGGAGGAACGCGCCGAACGACTGGCCCGCCGAACCGGTCAGCGTGATGTCGATGGTGCCGTCGGGCAGGCCCTCGCCGCCGTACTTCCTCGTGACCTCGGCGCCGAGCATCGTGCCGACGGTGCGGTTGACGTTGCGCACCGGGACATGGAGGACGACCGGCTTGGCGTCGGTCAGAGCATCGCCGGCGAGTGCGATCAGCTCGTTGTCGAGCGCCTTCTCCAGACCGTGGTCCTGCTTGGTCACGCACCGGCGTGGTGCGCCTTCGGGAAGGTCGGGCACGTGCAGGATCGGCGCGAGGTCGAGACCGCTCGCCTTCCAGTGCTCGACGGCGCGCGTGGTCTCGAGCACCTCGGCGTGACCGATGGCCTCGTCGAGGCTGCGGAATCCGAGCTCGGCGAGCAGCTCGCGCACCTCTTCGGCGATGTAGGTGAAGAAGGTCTCGACGAACTCCGGCTTTCCGGAGAACTTCTTGCGCAGCTCGGGGTTCTGCGTCGCGATGCCGACGGGGCAGGTGTCGAGGTGACAGACGCGCATCATGATGCAGCCGCTGACGACCAGCGGGGCGGTCGCGAAGCCGAACTCCTCGGCGCCGAGCAGCGCGGCGATGACGACGTCACGGCCCGTCTTGAGCTGGCCGTCGGTCTGGACGACGATGCGGTCGCGCAACCCGTTGAGCAGCAACGTCTGCTGGGTCTCGGCGAGGCCGAGCTCCCAGGGCGCGCCCGCGTGCTTCAGTGACGTCAACGGCGCCGCTCCGGTGCCGCCGTCGTGGCCCGAGATGAGCACCACGTCGGCATGGGCCTTGCTCACGCCTGCGGCGACGGTCCCGACTCCGACCTCGGCGACGAGCTTGACGTGCACGCGCGCCCGGTTGTTGGCGTTCTTGAGGTCGTGGATCAGCTGGGCCAGGTCTTCGATGGAGTAGATGTCGTGGTGCGGCGGCGGCGAGATCAGGCCGACGCCGGGTGTCGAGTGCCGGGTGCGGGCGATCCACGGGTAGACCTTGTTGCCGGGCAGCTGCCCGCCCTCGCCGGGCTTCGCGCCCTGCGCCATCTTGATCTGCAGGTCGTCGGCGTTGACCAGATACTCGCTCGTGACGCCGAACCGGCCGCTCGCGACCTGCTTGACCGCGGAGCGCCGCAGGTCACCGTTCTCGTCCCGCGTGAACCGGTCGTTGTCCTCGCCACCCTCGCCGGTGTTCGACTTCCCGCCGATGCGGTTCATCGCGATCGCGAGGTTCTCGTGCGCCTCCTGCGAGATCGAGCCGTAGGACATCGCGCCCGTGGAGAAGCGGCGCACGATCTCGGAGACCGGCTCGACCTCGTCGATCGGCACCGGCACACGTTCGCCGTCCTTGAACCCGAACAGCCCGCGCAGGGTCATCAGTCGCTCGGACTGCTGGTTGACCGCAGCGGTGTACTGCTTGAAGACGTCGTAGCGACGAGCCCGCGTCGCGTGCTGCAGCCGGAACACCGTCTCCGGGTTGAACAGGTGCAGCTCGCCCTCGCGACGCCACTGGTACTCGCCACCGACATCGAGGGAGCGGTGCGCACTCGAGGTCTGGCGCGAGGAGTAGGCAACTCCGTGTCGCGCCGCAACCTCGGCTGCCAGCACCTCGAGACCGACGCCACCCAGCTTGGAGGAGGTGCCGGTGAAATAGCGGTCCACGAGCTTCTGGTCGAGCCCGACCGCCTCGAACACCTGCGCCCCGTGGTAGGACGCCACGGTCGAGATGCCCATCTTCGACATCACCTTGAGGACGCCCTTGCCGAGCGACTTGATGAGGTTGCGCACGGCCTTTTCCGGCGTGACCCCGGGCACCAGTCCGTGCGAGGCGAGGTCTTCGACACTCTCCATGGCCAGGTAGGGGTTGACCGCCGAGGCTCCGTACGCAATGAGCAGCGCGACGTGGTGCACCTCGCGCACGTCGCCGGCCGCGACGATCAGCGCCACCTGGGTGCGCGTCTTGGTGCGGATCAAGTGATGATGTACGGCGCTCGTCAGCAGCAGCGACGGGATCGGTGCCCACTGGGCGTCGGAGTCACGGTCGGACAGCACGATCAGCCGCGCGCCGGCGTCAACCGCCTCGGTCACCTCCTCGAAGATGTGCTCGAGGCTCAGCTGCAGCGCCGGTCCGCCGCCGGCAACCGGGTAGAGCCCGCTGATCCTCGCTGCCGCCATGCCCGGCAGGTCACCGTCGCGGTTGATGTGCACGATCTTGGCGAGCTGGTCGTTGTCGATGACCGGGAAGTCGAGCACCACCTGACGGCAGTGCGCAGCCGTTGCGTCGAGCAGGTTGCGGTCCGGGCCGATCGCGGTGCCGAGCGAGGTGACGAGCTCTTCGCGGATCGCGTCGAGCGGCGGGTTGGTGACCTGCGCGAAGAGCTGGCTGAAGTAGTCGAACAGCGACCTGGACCGGCCGGACAGCACCGCGATCGGTGTGTCGGTGCCCATCGACCCGATCGGCTCCGCACCGTTGCGGGCCATCGGTGTGAGCAGGACGCGCAGCTCCTCCTCGGTGTAGCCGAAGGTCTGCTGCCGCCGGGTGACGCTCGCCCGCGAGTGCACGACGTGCTCGCGCTCGGGCAGGTCGGCGAGGTGGATCTGGCCCGCGTGCAGCCACTCGTCATAGGGCGCCTCGGCGGCGAGCTCTGCCTTGATCTCGGTGTCGTCGATGATGCGACCGCGGTCGGTGTCGACGAGGAACATCCGGCCCGGTTGCAGCCGTCCCTTGCGGACGACGGTCGCGGGGTCGAGGTCGAGGACGCCGACCTCGCTGGCGAGGACGACGAGACCGTCCTCGGTGACCCAGTAGCGGCTGGGCCGCAGGCCGTTGCGGTCGAGCACCGCGCCGATCAGCGAGCCGTCGGTGAACGTGATGCAGGCGGGGCCGTCCCACGGTTCCATCAACGACGCGTGGAACTCGTAGAAGGCCTTGCGGGCCGGGTCCATCTCGGCGTGGTTCTCCCACGCCTCGGGGATCATCATGAGCACGGCGTGGGGCAGTGAGCGGCCGGCCATGTGCAGCAGCTCGAGGACCTCGTCGAAGGTCGCGGAGTCGCTCGCGCCGGGCGTGCAGATCGGCATCAGCCGAGAGATGTCGCCGGGCAGCAGGTCGCTCTTGAGCTGGCTCTCGCGCGCGGCCATCCAGTTGCGGTTGCCGCGCACCGTGTTGATCTCGCCGTTGTGCGCGATCAGCCGGTACGGATGCGCCAGCGGCCAGGACGGGAACGTATTGGTGGAGAAGCGCGAGTGGACGAGCGCCAGCTCGCTGACATAACGGCGGTCCGACAGGTCGGGGAAGAACGGCTCGAGCTGTGAGGTGGTGAGCATCCCCTTGTAGACCAGGGTGCGTGACGACAGCGACGGGAAGTAGACCTCGGCCTCGTGCTCTGCCCGCTTGCGCAGGCAGTAGGCCATCCGCTCCAGGGCCATGCCGACGACGCGGCCGGATGCACCCGTGACGACGACCTGCTGGAAGCGGGGCATCACCCGCCGGGCAGTCGCGCCCAGCAGGCTGGGAACGATGGGAACGTCGCGCCAGCCGACGACCGCGAGGCCTTCCTCACCGGCGATGCGCTCGACGGTCGCCCGCGACTCGGCGGCGACCGCGTCGTCGTCCGGCAGGAACGCGCAGCCCACGGCGTACGCACCCTTGTCGGGCATGGTGAACGGTGTGGTCTCGCGCAGCAGCGCGTCGGGGATCTGGGTGAGGATGCCCGCTCCGTCGCCCGAGTCCGGCTCGGCGCCGGAGGCACCGCGGTGGTCGAGGTTGCGCAGAGCGGTGAGGGCCTGCTCGACGATCTGATGGGTCGGCGTGCCGGACAGCGTCGCCACGAAGGCGACGCCACACGCATCGTGCTCGTGCCGGCCGTCGTACAAACCCTGGGGTGAAGCGTGCGCAGTCTCCATCGGCCACATCCTCTCGTCGATGGCAGGCGCCCGTGACGCGCGGAAACGTCGGTGGGCGGGGTCATCGGCCGAGGGACGTCATTGGCCCTGCGGTGCGAGCGCCAGAGTATAGGTTTCGCCCGCGTTTCCGCTAACCGAAACTCCGGCGCCTGCGTTGTGGACTCTCCGACACCCGACACGCCGCCGAACCGGTGTGTCGGAGTCCACAAGGGGCAGGGTCAGTTGACCGAGCCGACCAGGGAGCCCACCGCGTAGGTCACGGCGGCCGCAACGGCGCCGACGAGCACCTGGCGCCCGCCGCCGTACCACCAGGGCCGCGGCGTGAGCCGCGTGACGAACGCTCCGCAGAGGAACAGCCCGGCCACCGTGAGCAACAGCGCCGGAAGCAGGCCCGTCGCTCCGAGGATGTACGGCAGCACCGGCAGGAACGCCCCGATCGCGAAGGACAGGAACGACGAGCCGGCCGCCAGCGTCGCGGACGGGAGGTCCGTGGGATCCAGCCCGAGCTCCTCGCGGACGTGCACGTCGAGCGCCGTGTCCGGGTTGCGAGACAGCTGGCGGGCGACCTCGACGGCGAGCGCGGGCTCGAGCCCCTTGGCGATGTACATCTGGGCGAGCTCGCGCTGCTCCGCCCGGGGTCGCGCGGCGATCTCCTGACGCTCGACGTCGATCTCCTCGAGCGCCTGCTCGGCCTGGGAGCGGACCGAGATGTACTCCCCGGCGGCCATCGAGAACGCACCGGCCGCGAGCCCGGCCAACCCGGCGAGCAGCACTGCCTTGCTGTCGGCGTTGCCGCCCGTCACACCGGCGATCAGCGCGAAGTTGGACACAAGTCCGTCGGAGGCACCGAACACCGCGGGGCGCAGCCAGCCACCGGTGACGTCCGAGTGCTCATGCTGGATGCGCTCGTTCTCGCCCTCCGCGGCGGTGCGGGTCTCCTCAGAGCTGCTCACTGGCCACCTCCTCGTCGGTCGAGGGCTCCTCCTCCTCGCCCGGTGCTTCCCCGATCACCTCGCGGCCGGGGCGGCGCTTCGCCGAGATCACGAAGTAGGCGAGCGCGCCGAGGAAGACGACGATGCTCGTCCAGTCGTTGAGCCGCAGCCCCAGGAAATGGTTCGCCGTGTCGATGCGGAGGTACTCGATCCAGAACCGTCCGACCGTGTAGGCCATGACATAGAGCGCGAACGCCCTGCCGTGGCCGAGCCGGAAGCGCCGATCGGCCCAGATGACCAGGCCGGCGACCCCGACGTCCCAGATCGCCTCGTACAGGAACGTGGGTTGATAGGTCGCCCGCTCCTCCATGCCGTCCGGACGGTGGGCAGGGTCGATCTCGAGGCCCCACCACAGGTTTGTCGCCTTGCCGTAGAGCTCCTGGTTGAAGTAGTTGCCGAACCGTCCGACGGCCTGCGCGAGGGCGATGCCCGGCGCCAGCGCGTCGGCGAACGGCGGGAGCGGGATGCCGCGGCGCCGGCACCCGATCCACGCGCCGACGCCACCGAGGGCGATCGCGCCCCAGATGCCGAGGCCGCCTTCCCACACGTACAGCGCCCTGATCGGGTCGCCGGCGTGCCCGAAGTAGGGCTGCGGCGTCGTGAGGACGTGGTAGATGCGGCCGCCGAGGATGCCCATCGGCACCATCCAGGTGGCGATCTCGGTGACGTCACCGGACCGGCCGCCGCGTGCGACCCAGCGCTTCTCCCCGACCCAGACAGCGAGCACGACGCCCGCGATGATGCAGAAGGCGTAGGCGCGGATCGGCAGCGGGCCGAGGTGCCAGACGCCCTGCGAGGGGCTGGGGATGTAGGCGAGGTTCATCACTGCTCAGGTTAGTCGGGCAGGTCCGCGGTACGCCGACGCGGGCGCGCCGTACTTCGTCAGGGGCGCTTGGGGCGGCGGACGCCGTCGGCGAGCTCGGCGGCCAGGTCGGCGACGGCGGCGCTGCCGGCGGCCGCGGACGGCGCGTCGAGCATCCGGCGTACGAAGGCTGATCCGACGATGACGCCGTCGGCAAAGCCTGCGACCTCGGCCGCCTGGTCGCCGCTGGAGACGCCGAGCCCGACGCATACGGGCAGGTCGGTGACCGCGCGGGTGCGCGCGACCAGGTTCTCGGCCGCATGTCCGACCGTCGTGCGCGTGCCGGTGACGCCCATCGTGGAGGCTGCGTAGACGAAGCCGCGGCAGTGCTCGGCGGTGTAGCGCAGCCGGTCGTCGGTCGAGGACGGCGCCACCAGGAAGATGCGGTCGAGGCCTGTCTCGTCACTGGCCTCGAGCCACTCACCCGCCTCGTCCGGCGTGAGGTCCGGGGTGATGACGCCCGAGCCGCCTGCCTCCGACATCTCGCCGGCGAAGCGGCGCACGCCCCGGCGCAGGATGGGGTTCCAGTAGCTCATCACCAGCGCGGGCGCACCGGCCTCCGCCACAGCGCGAACCGAGGTGAGAACGTCGTCGGTCGTCGTGTGGTGCTCCAGCGCCACCTCGACGGCGGCCTGGATCGTCGGGCCGTCCATCAGCGGGTCGGAGTAGGGCAGTCCGACCTCGACGATGTCGACGCCGGCCTCGACCATCGCGACCATCGCATCGGCGGCGCCCTCGACGCTCGGGTAGCCGGCGGGCAGGTAGCCGATGAGCGCGGCGCGCCCTTCGGCACGAGCGGCGGCCAGCACGTCCGAGAGGCTGCTCACCAGCCCTCGCCGGAAGCGTCCTGCGGCGGCCCGTCGACGACGCTCTCGGCCGCCGCGACGAGCTCCTCGTCGCTGACGACTCCGAACCACTTCGCAGCAGTGTCGACGTCCTTGTCACCGCGCCCGGACAGGTTCACCAGGATGACGGCGTCGGACCCGAGCTCGCGGCCGACCTCGAGCACGCCGGCCAGCGCGTGCGCGCTCTCGATGGCCGGGATGATGCCCTCGGTGCGGCAGAGCAGCGAGAACGCGTCCATCGCCTGGGCGTCGGTCACGGCCCGGTAGGTCGCGCGTCCGGTGTCGTGCAGGTAGGCGTGCTGCGGCCCGACGCCCGGATAGTCGAGACCAGCGCTGATCGAGTGGCTCTCGATCGTCTGCCCCATGTCGTCCTGCAGCACGTAGGACCGGGAGCCGTGCAGGACGCCCTGCGACCCGCCGGTGATGCTCGCCGCGTGCCGGCCCGTCTCGACCCCGTCGCCGCCGGCCTCGAAGCCGTACAGCGCGACGGAGGGATCGTCGAGGAAGGCCACGAAGATGCCCATCGCGTTCGACCCGCCGCCGACGCACGCCGCGACAGCGTCGGGCAGCCGGCCCGTGAGGTCGAGCACCTGCTGGCGTGCCTCGTCACCGATGATCCGCTGGAAGTCGCGCACGATCATCGGGAACGGGTGCGGTCCCGCGACGCTGCCGATCAGGTAGTGCGTCGTGTCGACGTTGGTCACCCAGTCGCGCATCGCCTCGTTCATCGCGTCCTTGAGGGTGCGGCTGCCCGCCGAGACCGACACCACCTCGGCGCCGAGCAGCCGCATCCGAGCGACGTTGAGCGCCTGCCGGCGGGTGTCCTCCTCGCCCATGTAGACGACGCACTCGAGGTCGAACAGCGCGGCCGCGGTCGCGGTGGCGACACCGTGCTGACCCGCACCGGTCTCGGCGATGACCCGCGTCTTGCCCATCTCCCGAGCGAGCAGGGCCTGGCCGAGCACGTTGTTTATCTTGTGCGAACCGGTGTGGTTGAGGTCCTCGCGCTTGAGCAGCACCTGCGCGCCGCCCGCGTGCCGGCCGAAGCGCTTCGCCTCCGTGACGGGGCTGGGGCGACCGGTGTACGAGGACAGGAGCCCGGCGAGCTCGGCCTGAAACGCCTTGTCGTGGCTGGCTTTCTCGAACGCGACGGTGAGCTCGTCGAGTGCTGCCATCAGGGCCTCGGGCACGAAGCGACCGCCGAACACCCCGTAGTGGCCGCTCGCGTCAGGGACGGCCGCGTCGCTCGTCATCGGCTGCGGTGGTGGCTCATGGGGATCGCGCCTAGCGGTCGTGCTTCAGAGCCGGGTGCGCGCCTGCCGCGACCAGGTCGGCGACCGCCGATCGTGGGTCGCGGCCGGTGACGAGCGACTCCCCCACCAGCACCGCGTCAGCGCCTGCTCGCGCATAGTCGATGACGTCGTGCGGACCACGTACGCCTGACTCGGCGATGCGCACCACGCCGTCGGGGATGTACTGCACGATCTTGGCGAAGGTCGTGCGATCGACCTCGAGCGTGGTCAGGTCGCGGGCGTTGACGCCGATCACCTGTGTGCCTGCGTCGACGGCGCGGCGTACCTCTTCGGCCGTGTGGCACTCGACGACCGCGGTGAGACCGAGCGAGTGGGCGCGCTCCACGAGTGACTCGAGGGCGTTCTGCTCGAGCGCCGCGACGATGAGCAGCGCGAGGTCGGCCCCGTGGGCGCGGGCCTCCCACAGCTGATAGCTCGAGATGATGAAGTCCTTGCGCAGGACGGGGACATCGACTGCGCGGCGCACGGCGATGAGGTCGTCGAGGCTGCCACCGAAGCGCCGGCCCTCGGTCAGCACGCTGATGGCGACGGCGCCGCCCAGCTCGTAGTCGCCGGCGAGAGCAGCAGGATCGGCGATGGCGGCGAGCTCACCCTTGGACGGGCTCGACCGCTTCACCTCGGCGATGACGCCGACGCCGTCACCCTTGAGGACCGCTATCGCGTTGATGCACGGCTGCCGTTGGGCGGCCAGCGCCTTGAGCTCGTCGAGGCTGACGAGGTCCTGGCGCGCGGCGAGGTCGGCGCGGACACCCACCAGGATGTCGTCGAGCACGCTCACGCGATTGGTCTCCTCGGGTAATCGACGACACCGGGCTAGGGGTGCGGTGCTGGGACCAAGGGTACCCAGGCCAGTCCGAAAGAGAGGAATCGCGGGGTGTTTCAGGCGTGGATCAGGCGCTGGTGTTGTCGTCGTACTGCCGGTCACGGTCGTGGTCGTGGCTGACCGGGCTGCCCATGCCCATCATCGCCATGACCTTGCCCGTGATCGCACCGATGACCACGACGCCGATGCCGACGAAGAACAGCCACGGCAGCTCCAGCGGCAACGCGAAGCCGCTGATCAGGAATCCGACGAACATGATGGTCACCGCGGTCCATGCGGCCGGGGTGTTGCCATGGCTGGCAGTCATGGGGCTCCTTCGTCGTCGGGCTGCCGAGCGGGTCGGCGGATGGCAGGGTGCTCAGCTGCGATTGTGCCAGCCGATCAGATGGTTGGGTCCTCTCCCCGGTCAAGTGCGGTCCACGTGTCCCGCCGGGGCGGGACCGGACCGGTCGGCGCCACGTAGTCCCGCCGGGTGCCGGGCCACCGGTGACCCCAGACGGCGACCAGCAGGCCCCCGACCGCCAGCAGCACGCCGCCGGCCGCAGTCAGCCAGAACCACACCGACCGGTGCACATCGAGCGGGCTCTTCACGAAGGACGAGTAGGCGAACCAGCCGCGACCGGAGTAGAAGTCCACCACCACCACGGCGGCGCCGGTCAGCACGAGCAGCACGCCGATCACCGTGCGGGCGCGGCCGGTCAGCAGGAACAGCAGACCGACGCCGGCGAGCGCCACGAGAGCGAGCGCCGTCGCGGCCGGCGCCCCGCCGCCCACCAGCGACAGCTGGCCCGGCGCGGACCACCGGGGCTGCCCCGCCGTCGCCAGCACGAGGGCGGCGCCGAGCGCGGTCAGCCCCAGCGCGGCGAGCATGCCGCGCCTGGTCGTCACGGGCGGTCCCAGCTCACGGGCTGCCGACCGTACGCAGCGTGCCTGCCGCGGCGACCGCGCGCAGCACCGCCATCGCCTTGTTGTGACACTCGCGGTCCTCGGCGTCGGGGTCGGAGTCGGCGACGATGCCCCCGCCCGCTTGGACGTACGCGCGGCCGTCACGCAGCAGCGCCGTCCGGATCGTGATCGCCGTGTCGAGGTCGCCGGCGAAGTCGAGGTAACCGACGCAGCCGCCATAGACGCCGCGGCGGGTCGGCTCGAGCTCCTCGATGATCTCCATGGCGCGCGGCTTCGGGGCGCCGGACAGGGTGCCCGCCGGGAAGCAGGCGGCCAGCACGTCGAAGGCCGTTCTGGTCGGCGCGACCATGCCCGTGACCGTCGACACGATGTGCATGACGTGGCTGTAGCGCTCCACCGACATGAAGTCGACGACCTCGACGCTGCCCGGCGCGCACACGCGGCCGAGGTCGTTGCGCCCGAGGTCGACGAGCATCAGGTGCTCGGCGCGCTCCTTGGGGTCGGCCAGCATGTCGGCAGCCAGGGTCGCGTCCTCCTCGGGGGTCTCGCCGCGCCAGCGGGTTCCCGCGATCGGGTGCACCATCGCCCGGTCACCGGTCACCTTCACCAGCGCCTCGGGGCTCGACCCCACCACGTCGTAGCCGTCGAAGCGCAGCAGGTACATGTACGGGCTCGGGTTGCTGACCCGCAGCATGCGATAGACGTCGAGCGCGTCGGCGTCGGTGGCCATCTCGAAGCGCTGGCTCACCACGACCTGGTAGGCCTCGCCCGCCTTGATCTCCTCCTTGGCGCGCTCGATCGCATGCGCATGCTCGGCGGCGTCGCGCCGGCGCTCGAAGGACGCCACGACGTCGGGGTCGAAGGTGGCGGCCGAGCCCACGGCAGGCTGCAACAAGTCGTCTGTCATCCGGTCAAGGCGAGCGACCGCGTCCTCGTACGCCCAATCGACGCGCTCGTTCGTGTCGTCGTAGTTGATGGCGTTCGCGATGAGCAGGATCGTGCCGTCGGAGTGGTCGAGCACGGCGATGTCGGTCGCGAGCATCATCGCGAGCTCGGGGACGTGCAGGTCGTCGGTGGCGAGCTCGGGCAGCCGCTCGAGCCGGCGTACCGCGTCGTAGGCCAGGAAGCCGACCAGGCCCCCGGTCAGCGGCGGCAGGTCGGGCAGGTGAGGGGTGCGCAGCACCTCGATGGTCTCGCGCAGCGCCTTGAGGGGGTCGCCATCAAGGGGTACGCCGACGGGTGGCTCGCCGATCCAGTGGGCCTGACCGTCGCGTTCGGTCAGCGTCGCGTGGGAGCGGGCGCCGACGAACGAGTAGCGCGACCAGAGGCCGTGCTCGGCGGACTCGAGCAGGAAGGTGCCCGGCCGGTTGCCGGCGAGCTTGCCGTAGACCCCGACCGGCGTATCGCCGTCGGCCAGCAGTCGCCGGGTCACCGGGATCACCCGGCGGTCGGGGGCAAGCGCGCGGAAGGTTTCCAGATCGGGTACGGCGGCGCCGGTGCTCATCTGCCCAGTGTTTCAGTTCCGGTCCGGCCCGGGTCTGACCTATTGGCTCAGGGGGCGAGCAGGGTCGCAGCGTCGAAGCAGCTGCGGTCGCCGGTGTGGCAGGCCACGCCGACCTGGTCGACCTTGATCAGCAGGGCGTCGCCGTCGCAGTCGAGGCGCACCTCGCGCACGTGCTGGACGTTGCCGGACGTGTCGCCCTTGCGCCAGTACTCCTGGCGGCTGCGGCTCCAGTAGGTCGCCCGGCCGGTTGTCAGCGTCCGGTGCAGGGCCTCGTCGTCGAGCCAGCCCACCATCAACACCTCGCCGGTGTCGTGCTGCTGGACGACGGCAGCGACCAGGCCGTTGGCGTCACGCGTCAGGCGCGCGGCGACGGAGGGATCGAGGTTGCTCGGACGGACTGCGGCGGACATGCCCTCCATTGTGACCGGTCCAGCGGAGGCAGCGGGCATGCGCGAATTGCTCGGGGTCAGAGCACCAGTGAATCGCGCATGCTCCCGACAGGTCGGGCGGCGCCGCAGCGCAGCGATCGACGGCATGCGCGAATTGCTGGGGTCGAGCGCATGACGCGCACGGCGACAAAGGGCGGCGCTGGCGACCCGAGTCGCAGCAGCGGTCGCGGGGTCGGCCCGTGAACAGGCAGCTCCGACGGCACGGCGCTGAGTCGCAGCGATCGACGGCATGCGCGAATTGCTGGGGTCAGAGCACCAGTGAATCGCGCATGCCCCGACAGGCGGGCGGCGCCGAGCGCAGCGATCGACGGCATGCGCGAATTGCTGCGGTCAGAGCACCAGTGAATCGCGCATGCTCCCGACAGGCGGGCGCTGGCGCAGGTTGCGATCGGCATCAGGTGCTGAGGCACCAGCGGCGTGCGTCGGGCGTGGCCACCAGGGCGCCGACGGCGAGCGCGAGCAGCACCCCCACGGCTGCGACAGTCGGCACGGACCCGAAGTGGGCCAGGGACCAGACGAGCAGGCCGAGCTCCGCGATGCCGGCAAGCACCACCCCCCAGGCTCGTCGGTCCAGCACGGCGACCGCGGACATCGCTGACAGAACCGTGAGCAGCAGCAGCGCGAACCCCCACAGCGTCAGCGATCCGGTGCCCGAGGAGGCCGAGGTCGAGTCCAGAGAGCCCAAGCCGCCTCCGAAGCCTGAGGCCAAGGCGCTCATCGCAGCACCGATCACGTCGCGGAGCAGCAGGAGTGTCACCGCCGGACCCGCCGCGAGTGCGGCTTGCGCGACGAGGACGCCGGCGAGCGCCGACACGATCGCCGGACGCGAGGGTGCCTCAGGCGGCAGCGCGACGGTCGGGGCCGCGACGCCGTACGGCGAAACGGGCTGGCCGAAGGCGGCCGCGGCAGGCTCGGGCTGTGCGCCGGGGAAGAACTCGTAGGGCTGGCTCATGCCACTTGATCGGCGCTCGGGCCTGGTCCCTTGACTCGACGGCGCGACCCAGTCCGGCGCGGTCGCGGCGGTCAGTACGTGCCGGTGACCAGCCAACGCGTGGTCTCGACGACCTTGTCGAGGTCGGACAGGTGACCCTTCCCGGCCTCGGTGACGACGGTCGCGTTGGGCACGTGGGCCGCGAGCCACTCACCGTGCGCGGCGGGGACCAGCACGTCCGTGAGGCCGTAGCGCACCTCGACCTGGACGCGAATCTCGCCGATGTCGAAGCCCCAGGGCTTGACGAACACCAGGTCATCGTCGACCCATCCCCAGGGTCCACCGCGGGCCAGGTCCTCGGTGGCCTCCCGGATCACCTGAGCCAGCTCGCTGCGCTGCAGGACCGCCCGGTCCGCCTCGCTGAGCTCGAAGCCGTCGAGAATCTTCGACGGGTCCTCGGCCACGTTGGCGGCCATCTCGGCGAGCTGCTTCACGACGTACGGGAGCAGGCTCTCCTCGCCCTCGAGCGCGCGACCGAACTCGGCCACGTTCTTCGGGTCCATGCCAGCCAGCCAGTCCAAGCCGTCGGCCGGATAGGGCGCGCAGCCGACGTCGCAGCGGGCCCGAACCACCCGATCGGGCAGCCGCGCGGCCACGGCCAGGGCGTGCGGGCCGCCGCCGGAGCCGCCCACGACCGAGAAGGTCTCGATCGCGAGCGCGTCCGCGATGGCCGCGACATCGGCGACGCAGTCCACGGCCACCCGCCCGGGATCGCGGTCGGACCCGCCATAGCCGGGGCGGTCGTACGTGATGATCCGGGCTCCCGCCTCGGCGTACTTCGACTCGTCGGGGTGCCGGTTGAGCCGGCCTCCCGGCGTCCCGTGCAGGGTGAACACCGGGAAGCCGTCCGGGTCACCCCAATCGGCGAAACAGAGGGTGCGGCCATCCGCGGCGGCAGCGAACTGCTCGTGGCGCGACATGGTCAGGACGCTAGCCGAACTCCCTCGGGGGCCGGATATGGACCAAATCAGGCTAATATGGCGCCGCTTACACCCAGTTCCATGCCAGTCGGACGCGCCCATCGCACGGCGCAGCACCCGCGCACCGTGCGATGGTGGACCGAGGGCGCTCACCTGCGTCTTTCTCGTCCCGACCGCAATGTCTCGCTACCCTGTTCGAGACTCGTCATCGACACATGGAAACCACCCGACCTGCAGGAGCTCTCCGATGGCTGAGCATGACGGCACTCCGAACGGTTATGTCCCTGCGCGGCATCCGGCTCGTGACGAGGACAGCTGGCACGACGCGGCGGACGAGCGCACCGAAGCCGGCACGGACGACGAGTTCGCCGACCTCGACGAGATCGACGCGCGCTACCTGCGGACGCTGGCCACCCCTTCCTACGATCTCGGCCCGCAGACCGACTCGTTCGTCGTCGACCTGACCGCCGCCGAGTCCGCCGCGTCACGGCACTCCATGTCCTTCGAGCAGGACGTGACGGGCGAGACCGAACCGGTCCCCGCCGCGCAAGCATCCATGCCGTCGGCTGCACAGGGCTCCCTGCCGAATGCCTCAACGGAGCCGCCGATCGCCCGTCCGGGCATCGCCCCGGAGCCGGCCTTCCCGCCGCCTGCCACGCCGCACACGGCCACGCCCTCGTTCGACATCACGCCTGCCGCACAGCCGCCCGCGACGGAGTTCGTCATCCCGCCGGTGCCCGTGGGCACCTCGGTGCTCGGCGCCGAGTCGCTGACCGCGGCGACCGTACTCAAGCACCGCCGCGCCCGGCCGCAGTCGGGCTGGCGCAAGCGGGTCTACTCGGTCACCGGCGGCAAGATCAACTTCGGCCTGTCCAGAGCTGACCGCCGGCGCGCCGACCTGATCGAGCGCGCCCGTACGCCCGTCGGCGGTTGTTACCGGCTCGCGGTCATCAGCCTCAAGGGCGGGGTCGGCAAGACCACCACCACGGCCGCACTCGGCGCGATGTTCGCCGACCTGCGCGGTGACCGGGTCGTCGCCCTCGACGCCAACCCCGACCGCGGCACGCTGGCCGAACGCGCGCCGCGTGAGTCGGGTGCCACCGTCCGCCACCTGCTCGCCGCGCGCGGCGACCTGCACCGCTATGCCGACGTACGAGCGTTCACGTCGCAGAGCCCGACGCGGCTCGAGGTCCTCGCCTCCGACTCGGACCCGCACGTCTCGCACGCCTTCAGCGAGGACGACTACCGCGACACGGTGGCGATCCTCGAGCGCTTCTACAACCTGGTCCTCACCGACTGCGGCACCGGCCTGCTGCACGACGCGATGCGCGGCATCCTCGGGCTGGCCAACTCGCTGGTCGTCGTCGAGCTCGGCCAGTCTCGACGGGGCACGTTCGGCCAGCGCGACGCTCGACTGGCTGGAGGCCCACGGGCTCGAGGAACTCGCCAAGAACGCGGTCGTCGTCATCTCCTCGGTCCGTCCCGGCGGCGGCATCGTCGACGTACTCCAGCTCGAAGACCACTTCGCGTCGCGCTGCCGCGACGTCGTGACGATCCCCTACGACCCGCACCTCGAGTCCGGTGGCGTGCTCGACATCAGCGAGCTCGAGCAGGAGACGGCCGACGCCTACCTCGAGCTCGCCGCCGCCGTCGGCGAAGGTTTCGCGATCCGCTGAAGAGTGCTCCGCACCGGCGTCGGTGTGGTCGGGGGCATGGTCGCGCGGCACATACGATCGGTTGATGGCCACCATCGCCCAATTCGAACGCAACGCCCTCGCCACCCTGCTCGACGAGCTCGGCCCGGACGCTCCCACGCTGTGCGAGGGATGGAGGACGCGCGACCTGGCGGCTCACCTCGTGACCCGCGAGCGCCGCGGGCGATGCCGCTCTCGGGATCGCCGTCAAGCCGCTGGCCGGGCACACCGCGTCGGTGCAGCGGTCCTACGCCGCGCGCCCCTACGAGGAGCTCGTCGCGAAGGTGCGCGGCGGTGCGCCGTTCTGGTCGGTGTTCGCCTTGCCGGGCGCCGACCGGCTGATGAACACGACCGAGTACTTCGTGCACCACGAGGACGTACGTCGCGCCCAGCCGGACTGGACGCCGCGCGAGCTGCCCGCCAAGGTGCAGGACGGGCTCTGGGAAGCCGTCAAGGGTCGCGCCAAGCTCTCGTTCCGCGGCACGACGTTCGGGGTGACGCTGACCAGGCCGGGAGGCGAGACCGTGGTGGCCACCTCCGGTGAGCCGATGGCCGTCCTGACCGGTGAGCCGGCCGAGTTGCTGCTCTACCTGTTCGGCCGGCGCGACCACGCCAAGGTCAGCCTCAGCGGCCCGCCCGAGGCCCTCGAGCAGCTCGCCGGCGCCCGTCTCGACGTCTGACGCCGCCTCCCGAGAGCGACCTTTGTGCGCGACACGCCGGCGTGTCGACCGACGAAGGTCGCTCGTCGCCAGAGCTCGCCGCCGGGCAGCGACCTTTGTGCGCGACACGCCGGCGTGTCGACCGACGAAGGTCGCTCATCGCCGAGCTCGCCGCCAGGCAGCGACCTTTGTGCGCGACACGCCGGCGTGTCGACCGAGGAAGGTCGCTCGTCGCCGAGCTCGCGCGGGTCAGCGGACGGTCTGGCCGGCGTCGCGGAGGGCGTCCTTCACCTGGCCGATCCGGAAGTCGCCGAAGTGGAACACGCTCGCCGCAAGGACGGCGTCGGCCCCGGCCGTGACAGCGGGCGCGAAGTCGTCGAGCGCGCCGGCTCCGCCGCTCGCGACGATCGGCACCGTGACCGCGGCCCGCACCGCACGCAGCATCTCGAGGTCATAGCCGGCCCGGGTGCCGTCGGCGTCCATCGAGTTCAGCAGGATCTCCCCCGCCCCGAGGTCCGCGCACCGGGCGGCCCACTCGACCACGTCGATGCCGGTCCCCCGCCGGCCGCCATGCGTGGTGACCTCGAAGCCCGAGTCGGTGCGCGTGCCGTCGGTGCAGCGCCGCGCGTCGACCGACAGCACGAGCACCTGAGCGCCGAACCGGTCCGCGATCTCGCCGACCAGCTCCGGTCGCGCGACGGCCGCGGTGTTGACGCCGACCTTGTCCGCCCCGGCCCGGAGCAGCTGGTCCACGTCGCCCGTGCTGCGCACCCCGCCGCCGACCGTGAGCGGGATGAACACCTGCTCGGCGGTGCGTCGCACGATGTCGTAGGTCGTCGAGCGGTCCCCGCTGGAAGCGGTGATGTCGAGGAACACCAGCTCGTCGGCGCCCTCGGCGTCATAGACCCTCGCCATCTCGACGGGGTCCCCGGCGTCGCGCAGGTCGATGAAGTTGACGCCCTTCACGACCCGTCCTGCATCGACGTCGAGACACGGGATGACGCGCACGGCGACAGTCACGCCCCGACCCCCTGCTTGTAGGCGACCGCTTCGATCTCCACGAGCAGCCGCGGGTCGATGAGCGCGGTGACCTCGACCATGGTCGACGCCGGGCGAGCACCGCCGAAGGCGGCCAGGTGGGCCTGGGCGACCTCCTGCCAGCGCGAGATGTCGGTGACGAAGATGCGGGTACGAACGACGTCGGCCAGCGTGCAGCCGAGATCGGTGAGCGCGGACTCGATGATGCGGATGGCCTCGCTCGCCTGGGCACCCATGTCGCCGACGTGTGCGACCTCACCGCCGACGACGCTCGTGCAGCCCGACACCCACACCTGGTCACCGGCGGCGACTGCGCGGCTGTAGCCGACGACGTCCTCGAACGGGCTGACGCTCGACAGTCGGCGCGTCATGACAGCACCGCGGCCAGGGCGTCCTCCAACGTGAACGCCTCGGCATAGAGCGCCTTGCCGACGATCGCGCCCTCGACCCCGTCGGGCACGAGCTTCGCGATCGCCCGGAGATCGTCGAGACTCGACACGCCTCCCGAGGCGACGACCGGCTTGTCGGTCGCTGCGCAGACGCTGCGCAGCAGGTCGAGGTTGGGACCGGTCATCGTGCCGTCCCGCCCGACATCGGTCACGACATAGCGGGCGCACCCTTCGCGGTCGAGCCTGTCCAGCACGTCGAAGAGCTCGCCGCCGTCCTGCGTCCAGCCGCGCGCCGACAGGGTGGTGCCGCGCACGTCAAGGCCGACCGCGATCCGGTCGCCGTGCTCGGCGATCGCCTTGGCACACCACTCGGGGTCCTCGAGCGCCGCCGTGCCGATGTTGACGCGAGCGCACCCGGTCGCCAGAGCACGCCGCAGTGACTCGTCGTCGCGGATGCCGCCGGACATCTCCACGGCCACGTCGAGCGCGGCCACGACGTCGGCGAGGACGGCCCGGTTCTCGCCGCGCCCGAACGCCGCGTCGATGTCGACCAGGTGCACCCACTCGGCACCCGCCGCCTGCCAGGCGAGAGCTGCCGCCAGCGGCTCGCCGTACAACGTCTCGCTGCCGGCCGCTCCGTGCACGAGCCGCACCGCCTGGCCGCCGGACACGTCGACGGCAGGGAGCAGGACGAGCGCGGACATCAGGGCCTCCGGTCGAGGGCGACCGTCACGAGGACGGGCGTGGCGATCACGGCGAGCAGGGCGGCGGTGAAGCGCAGCCACCAGTCATCGGTGAGCAGCCACACGATGAGCTGCGAGGCGAAGACCAGGCAGAGGATCACCCCGTTCTGCGCGCGCCTGCGCCGCGCGAGGAGGCTTTCCTGACGCCGCCAACGCCGCCGGTGCCGCAGTCGGGGCGCCACGGGAGCGAGAGCGCGCCGCCGGTCCTGGCGCCGTTCCACGCGGGCCCGACGGCGCTGAGCCGCCACGCGTCGTACGGCTGCCGCTTGTTCTCGCTCGTCACGCCGGCGGGCGCGGTCCTTGCTCATGCCGACAGCGTCCGCACCCAGTTGGCGAGCAACCGCGCGCCAGCCGCAGCGGACTTCTCCGGGTGGAACTGGGTCGCGGACAGCGCGCCGTTCTCGACGGCTGCCAGGAACGGTTCCCCGTGCTCGGCCCAGGTCAGCGCCGGCTCGGGGACGTCCTCGACCGCGGGGACCCGCCAGGCCCGCGCCGCATAGGAGTGCACGAAGTAGAACCGCTCGCGCTCGACGCCCGTCGAACAACGTGCTGCCCTGCGCCGCGGTGACGGTGTTCCACCCCATGTGCGGCAGGACAGGGGCGGTGAGCCGGTCGACCGTGCCGGGCCACTCGCCGCAGCCCTCGGTCACCACACCGCGCTCGTCGCCGGTCTCGAACAGCACCTGCATCCCGACGCAGATGCCCAGGACCGGGCGTCCGTCGGCCAGTCGCTTCGCGATGATCTCCGGCCCGCCGACCCCGCGCAGGCCCGCCATGCAGGCAGAGAACGCACCGACTCCGGGGACGACGAGCCCGTCGGCCTCCTGCGCGGCGCGCGGATCGGCGCTGACCACGGTGTCGGCGCCCGCGGCAGCGAGGGCACGCTCCGCCGAGCGGAGGTTGCCCGAGCCATGATCGAGTACGACGACGCGTGGCGGGGACACGCGCACAAGGCTACGGGAATGTGACCATCGATCCTCTGGCGCCCGGCGGCCGCGCGGAGTAGGAATCAGCCGTGGACTCGATGCGGCATGAGCGCGACGTGGGGCGCCGCCTGCACGAGGAATCGATCAGGCTCCAGCAGCGCCTGGCCATGGTCCCGCTTCCGATGGAGGAACCGAAGGGTCACCCCCTGCTGCGCACCATGGCGGCGCTGCTCGCCACATTCGTGCTGATCGGGCTCGCCGTCGTGCTGCTCCCGCCAGGCACCAGCGCCTGACAAGTAACAGCGAGTCACCTCCTGCGGGTCAAGGTCACCAGCGAACCCGCCGATGCTCGATCCATGCGACGAATCGGTGTCGTGAGCGCGGAGACGGAAGCGCTCCCAGGGCGGTGGCGAGTCGCCGTACCGCTGCTTCTGACGGTCCAGTGGGTCCTGATCGTGATCTACGCGGTCCTGCTGGTGCTGCCCGGCCTCGGGGTGACGGGGTGGCCACGCGACGTCCTGGTCGGCAATCTGGTCTACGCCGCCCCCGCCGTGGTCATCATGGCTCGCGCGCTGTTGGTGCCCGCCGACCGGACGTGGTGCCTGCTGCTCGTCTGCGGCATGGTGAGCTTCCTCAGCGGCAACCTGGTCTTCCTCTGGATCGAGCGGCTGGGCGATCCCCCCTTCCCGTCGTGGGCGGACCTCGGCTACGTGGGCGTCTACCCGTTCGTGATCGCCGCCCTGCTCGTGTCCCTACGGGCCCGGATGGGACGGATGCGGCAGAGCATCGCTCTCGACGCGGTGGTCGGGGCGCTGGCCGCCGCCACGGTGTGCGGCTGGATCATCACGCCGCTGGCCCGGTCGTTCGACCTCCCGACGCTGCAGCTGGTGGTCAGCGTCGCCTGTCCCGTGGGCGATGTTCTCGTCATGTCGGCGGTCGTGGGAGTGCTCGCCGTGACAGGCGGGCGGCCGGGCGGGTTCTATCCCTACCTGATCGCCGGCCTGGCGATCTTCGCCGTGGCCGACACCGTGTACACCTACCGGGTCTCGTTCGACGCCTACCAGGTCGGGCAGCCGCTGGACGCCCTCTGGGCCCTGGGCATGGTCGTCGTCGCCCACGGGGTCTGGCGTGGGTCACCGCGTGAGTCCCGGCCCGAGGTCGGCCTCGCGTCGTTGTGGGTCGTCGGTCTGGCCGCCCTGGTGGCGCTCGTCGTGCTGACCGTCGCGCCGCCCGCTCACGCTCCGTACATCGTGATCCTGCTCGCGGCGGGCACGCTGCTCGCCTGCGGTGGCCGCACGGTCGAGGCCTTCGCCCGGGTTCGTGACCTGGCGGCCGTGCGCAAGCAGGCGCTGACCGACGACCTGACCCAGGTGGGCAACCGGCGCCTGCTCTACCAGCGCACGGAGGAGGCGATGCTCAACCGCGCGGTGGGTCGCTCGGTGGCGCTCATCCTGCTCGACCTCGACCGCTTCAAGGAGGTCAACGACTCCTTGGGCCACCACGCGGGAGACGAGCTGCTGCAAGTCGTCGGACGGCGCTTCGCCGCCGAGATCGCACCGTTCGGTCGCGACCTGCTGCTGGCCCGGCTGGGCGGGGACGAGTTCGCGGTGCTGGTGCCCGATGTCGACCTGGAACAGGCCCAGGCCGTGGCACAGCGCCTGCACGACTGCCTCATCGAGCCGGTGCAGCTCGAGAACATCGAGCTGCACACCAATGCCAGTGTCGGTCTCGCGTTGTCCCCCGCGCATGCGGACAACCGGTCCGACCTGCTGCGCAGCGCGGACCTCGCGATGTATCACGCCAAGCGCGGCGGTCGCGGGGTCGCGGTGTTCGAGCCCGGCCTGCTCCGCATCACCCGCGATCGTCTGGAGATGGCCGAGTATCTGCAGCAGGGCATGCGGCGCGGCGAGCTCGAGGTGCACTACCAGCCGCAGATCGACCCACAGGGGGGCGTCCCCAGCGTCGAGGCTCTGGTGCGCTGGCAGCACCCGACGCTGGGCATGGTCGCACCGGACGTCTTCCTGCCGATCGCCGAGGAACGCCGGCTGATGCCGGACCTGACGCGGTTCGTGCTCGACACGGCACTGGGTGACTGCGCCCGGTGGCGCGCACTGGGGCACCCGATGACGGTCGCCGTCAACCTGTCTGCCCCCGACCTGCTCGACGTCGGCCTCCCGGCGCGAGTCACCCGCCTGCTCGCGAAGCACCACCTCACTCCGGACGCGCTCGTCCTCGAGATCACCGAGACCACCGTCATGACCGACCCTGTCCAGGCGCACGAGACGCTCTACAACCTGCGCAAGCTCGGCCTCGAGCTCGCGGTCGACGACTACGGAACGGGCCACTGCTCGCTGGACTACCTGCGCCGCCTGCCGGTGCAGGAGCTCAAGCTGGACCGCTCGTTCGTCCTGCATGCGGCCACCGACGCCAAGGACGCCGCGATCGTGACCTCCACGGTGCAGCTGACCCGCGCCCTCGGCCTGCGGATGGTCGGCGAGGGGGTCGAGGACGAAGAGGTCGCGGCCCTGCTCTTCGCCGCCGGTGTCGACCGCGTCCAGGGCTGGCACTACGCCCGGGCCATGCCCGCCGACGACCTGCTCACCTGGTGCACGGACCGGCAGACCGAGCTCAGCCGAGTCGTCTAGCTCCGCTGCCCTAACGGGTAGACCCGCGATCACCCCGTATCAACGCGCTTCAGCATGCCTCTGGACATTTCAAGCGTCCAATCGCATAGCGCAGGGGGAATGTAGATGCCTACCAAGAAAGAATCTGCCGACTTCGTTGTCGAGCACGAGCGCAGCCAGTTCCACGGACTTCTCGCCGCGAACCCGAACTACTTCGGGACACTGCCCGAGCTCGGCTTCCCGGTCCAGCTGGACAAGAAAGGCGACACGGCGTACGAGGCGTTGTCCTGCGTTTCGTTCAGCCCGGAAAGAGACCGGCTCGAGGCCACCGTCGAGATCCGCCGACCGTTCGGCTACTCCGGCAACCTGTGCTCGCCGGGCTCTCACGAGCACGTCCGCTTCTACATCAGCTATGACGAGGGCGGCAGCTGGACCGATGTGGGTGTGTCCAGCATCAGCGTCCACGACATCCCCGCGGGCACGAGCTGCGACGGCACCACCTGGCCGCCGCTCTCCTACGTCTGCGGTGTCGACCTGGCGCCACGGCGCAACTGGTGCGGGTTCCCCGTCCTGCCGCTCGTGCGGGCCATCCTGTCGTGGGAGATCGTCCCCGACCCGGACAGCCCCGACCAGGCGCCGATCTGGGGCGACGTGCACGAGTGCCACGTCCAGATCAAGCCGCGCCGCTTCATCTTCAAGGACCTCGCTGCGGTGATCGGCGAGGAGGCCGTCCTCAAGCTGCCGCCCTACCTGCTGCAGGAGGTGCCGTCGCCGATCCCGGACCCGGGCCCGCTGACCCCGCTGCAGCTGCCCGAGCTGGCCAAGCTCTACTCCGCCAAGACCAAGGCCAAGGCTACCGAACTCGTTCCGCAGCACCGTTTTGCGTTGCCGCACCTCGCGGCGGCGGAGCAGGCCGGCGCACAGACGGTGACGTCGTTCGTCGCACCGGCCCAGGTGGCCCAGGCGCTCAAGATCGACCTCTCGGACATCCTGAAGCAGCTCGAGAACACGGCCGGCAACACGACCTACGAGGAGCTCGAGTGCCTCGGGCTGGACAACAACACCGACCAGATCGTCGGCTCGTTCCGGGTCAAGCGGCCGAGCGGGTTCTCCGGCGGTCCGTGCACGGCAGGCAGCACGGAGTACGTGGCCTACTGGGCCGACTTCGGCGATGACTGCACGTACTCCTACCTCGGCACGGTCGAGGTCAAGACGCACGACTACGACCGGCTCCCGGACGGCGGCCTGTGCTACGCAGCCCCGTTGCCCGTCGACCTCGGCGCGTTCCGCCGCGAGTGCAGCACCCCGGTCATCGGTCGCGTACGCGCCGTCCTGTCCTGGGGAACGCCGCCGTCGACCACCGACCCGGACGCCGTGCCGCACTGGGGCAACCGCCTCGACGTGCACGTGCAGCTCCGGCCGGGTCACCCCTACGACGGGACCGCGCGGTTCACGATCGTCGGCGGCGTGGCTGCGGCTTCGGTCGACCTGGCCTCCGGGATGACGTTGCCCGGCGCGGCCATCGCCGAGAACGGCTACCCGTTGCCCGACGACTGCCCGTTCGCCGGTGTGGTCACCTTCCACGGTCCGCTCGACCCCGCACTCGCCGGCCAGCTGTACCGGATCCGGGTGCAGAACCTCACGGCCGGCGGACCGGTCACCGACCTGACCGACCCGTTCTTCGTGGTCAACTGGCTCGGCATCGGCTCGTGGGTGACCCCGGGCGGCGGCGGCTGGTCACCGTGGCCGAGCTGGATGGGCAACACCACCGGCAAGCTCGGGCACTTCACCCCGGGCGGCGACGACCTCTGGGAGATCCAGCTCGAGGTGCTCGGCCTCGGCGTCGTCGACGTGCGGCGCGTCCAGATGGACAACACGCTCAACTCCTCGATCGTGATCGGCGACCCGGCCAACGCGGCGGACCTCGACCTGGACCTCATGGGGGCCTGCCGCATCCCGCGCGGTCCGGTCACCGGGACGTTCGTGGCACGGGACAAGCACTTCTACTCCTGGTCGATCGGTGTCGCGGGCGGACCCGGGGGGCCGATCCCGGCCGACGCCGCTCACGGTCGGCATCGGGTCGGGCACCCAGACGCCGCTGGCCGGCGAGCCCTTCACGATCGACCTGTCGGCGCTGGCCCCGTGCGGCTACGTCGTGCGACTCGGCGTCACGGACCGGGCCGTCGTGAGCAGCGCATGGTTCGGCCGGACGGTGTACGTGGAGCGAGGCGTCTGCCTCGAGCGTACCTGCCAGTGACCTGCCATGACGGTCCTTGACCGGCCCTGACCGACATGGCGGACATCGCCTGGTGAGCAGCACTGCTGCTCACCAGGCGATGTCATTTGCGCGTCAGTCCTCGGGTCCCGTGGCATGCTCGCGGCATGACCACGCCCACGGAGACCTCGATCGCCCTCGCTGAGCAGCGAACCACGCACAACTACCACCCGCTGCCGGTCGTCGTCTCCTCGGCGAGCGGGTCGTGGGTGACCGATGTCGAGGGGCGGCGCTACCTCGACTGCCTCGCGGGCTATTCGGCGCTGAACTTCGGGCACAGCAACCCCGAGCTGCTGGCCGCCGCGCACGCGCAGCTCGACCGGGTGACACTGACCAGCCGGGCCTTCCATCACGACCAGCTCGGGCCGTTCTGCGCCGACCTGGGCGACCTCGCCGGCATGGACCTGGTCCTGCCGATGAACTCCGGCGCCGAGGCGGTGGAGAGCGCGATCAAGGTGAGCCGCAAGTGGGGCTATCAGGTCAAGGGCGTTCCCGACGGCGAGGCCACGATCGTCGTGGCGGACGGCAACTTCCACGGCCGCACGACGACGATCATCAGCTTCTCGACAGACCCCGAGGCGCGAGCCGACTTCGGCCCCTACACGCCGGGGTTCCGCATCGTGCCCTACGGCGACGCGAACGCGCTGGCCGCCGCGATCGACGAGACGACCGTCGCCGTTCTGCTGGAGCCCATCCAGGGCGAGGCCGGGGTGCTCGTGCCACCGCTCGGCTACCTGTCCGCCGCGCGGGTGCTGTGCACCGAGCGCAACGTGCTGCTGGTGCTGGACGAGATCCAGTCCGGGCTCGGGCGCACGGGCGAGACGTTCGCCTGGCAGCAGGAGGGCGCGAAGCCGGATCTGATGGTGCTGGGCAAGGCCCTCGGCGGCGGGATCGTGCCGGTCAGCGCCGTGGTCGGCCGCGGGGACGTGCTGGGCGTGCTCAAGCCCGGTGAGCACGGCAGCACGTTCGGCGGCAACCCGTTGGCCTGCGCCATCGGCCGGGAAGTCGTCCGGCTGCTCGGCACGGGGGTCTATCAGCAGCGGGCCCGCGAGCTCGGCGAGGTGCTGCACGCCAGGCTCAACCTGCTGGTCGGTCACGGCCTGCTGGCCGTCCGGGGACGCGGCCTGTGGGCCGGCGTCGACGTCGAGCCGGCGCTCGCCACTGGTCGTGAGGTCTGCGAGCGGCTGCTCGCCCGCGGCCTGCTGGCCAAGGACACGCACGGCTCGACGATCCGGTTCGCGCCGCCACTGGTGATCGACCGCGCAGAGGTCGAGTGGGCCGTCGACCAGCTGGCAGGGGTGCTGTCCGACCTGTCCTGAACCGGGCTCAGGCCAGGTCGACGTAGACGTCGAAGCCGGCGACCTCGACGAAGCCCAACCGGGTGTAGACCCGCGCGGCGACGTCCGTGTCCGGATGCAGGTGAGCGAGCTCCGCGCCCGCCGCAAACCCCTCCTGCAGCAGCCACGCCGACATCGCTGCGGCCACTCCCCGGCCCCGAGCCGCCGGGAGAACACCAACCCCGGCAAGGTAAATTGCCGGGCCGGCCAGGCCGTCCGAGCGAAGCGCGTAGGCCGTGCCGACCGGTTCGCCGTCCAGCAGCGCGAGCGCGACCGTCACTTGCTCGGCGTGCAGGTGTGGCTCGAGCCAGGGACGGTCGACCGAGCTGTCTCCCCCGAAGGCCGCGGCGTCGATCTCCGCCACCACGTCGATGTCCGCCGCCGTCGCGGCCTGCAGGGTGAGCCCGGGCACCTCCGGTGCGGGCACGAACTCATCCGGGGTCAGGCCCATGAGCCGTTTGCCGAACAGGTGCCGCCCGAGCGACCAGTCCTGGTCGCTCGGCACCCGGACACCCCACGGCACGCCGAGGTCGGCGTACCACTCACGCACGCGATCGATGTCGACCACGGCCGCGTCGGTGACGTCGCCGTTGTTCCACTGCGGATGAGACAGGCCGCTCGCCATCAACCGGATGCCCGGCAGCTCGGCGAACGCGCCGCCGTAGGGGATCCGCAGGCGGCCCTGCTCCTGCCAGGCATCGCCGTGCGCCGCGCGCACGCGGTGGGTCAGGTCACCCACGATCTGGCGGGACGTTCTGGTTGCGTGAGAAGAAGTTCTCGGGGTCGTACGTCGCCTTGACTGCGGCCAGTCGGTCCCAGGTCGCCCCGGGATAGGCAGCGCGCACCCGGTCAGGGCCTTCCGCCATGAGGAAGTTCACGTACACAGCGTCGTCACCCTGGTGCAGCGCCGCAACCACCTCGGCCACCCACGCGGCCCGCGCGGCCCGCTCCTCAGGTGCTTCGTAGAACGTCGCCACGTTGACCATGATGCGCTTGGTCCGGTGGGCGTAGGCCGTCGCGTCCACCGGCACACGTGCCACAGCGCCGCCCAGCACACGCAGCTGCACTGCGCGGATCGCCGCATCCGACGCCGCCAGTCGCTCGAGGATCACGGCTGCCTCGTCGGGGCCGATCGACTCGACGAACATCGTCGTGCCGACCGCGCTCGGGCGATAGTCGGGGTCCACGGGCGGGTACATCCCCGAGAGAGGCATCGGCCGCACGAAGTTGGCGAGCGGTTCGGCCAAGCGGACGAACGGAGCGATCGCCTCCTGCCCGGCGTCGACATCGCCGGACCAGCAGAGGTTGGCGACGATGACCAGGCTGCCGTGCAGCTCCGCGCGCACGAACGGCACCGGCGGGCAGCTCATCACGTTGGCGATCGTCGTGAGCTCCTCGGGTGCGGCCTCCGCGGCGGCGACGAATCCCGCGACGGTCTCTGCTGTCGCCGGCAGGACCAGCAGGCCGCCCACCACCTGGTCGACCTCGTGCAGGCGGAAGCGGAACCGGGTGGCGACGCCGAAGTTGCCACCGCCACCGCGGATGGCCCAGAACAGGTCGGGGTGCGATTGCTCGTCGACCCGCAGCACCTGACCGTCGGCAGTCACGACGTCGGCCGCCAGCAGACTGTCGATGGTCAGCCCGTGCTTGCGGGACAGGTAGCCCACGCCGCCGCCGAGAGTCAGCCCGCCGAGGCCGACGGAGGCGGTGTCCCCGAAGCCCACGGCCAGGCCGTGAGCACCGACAGCCTCCGTGAACTCTCCGGCGGACAGGCCGGTCTCGGCCCAGGCCGTGCGACCGGTGACATCGATGTCGATGGCCGACATGTCCCGCAGGTCGAGCACGATGCCGCCGTCGACGATGGAGTGGGCGGCGGCGCTGTGGCCGCCGCTGCGTACTGCGAGCGGCAGACCCGTCTCGCGGGCCAGCGCGATGGTCCGCACGACGTCTGCATCCACGGCCGGGCGCACGATCAGGGCCGGTCGGGGCTCGAGCCCACCGTAGGTGGTCACGCGGGCGTCGTCGTACCCCTCGTCGTCCGGAGCGAGCAGGCGCCCCTCGAACTGCGAACGGAGGTCCGGCACGGAAAGGACCCGGCTGGTGGTGGACGTCGTCATCAACTGCTCCCATTCCTCGGCTAGCTGACCAGCGTCGGTGATGCCGACTCGGCGAGGCAACGAAATTAACCGGCTGCGCCCAGACCCCCACCGACAGTCAGGTCAGCAGCGCGGTGATGACGAACAGCGCGGGGACCGACAGCACCGTCGTGAGGAAGATCGCGTCACGCGCCACCACCACCGACCGGCCATAGCGGTTCGCGTGGACGAAGATGTTCTGAGCCGTCGGCAGAGCGGCCAGCAGCGTGACCGCGAACAGCGCAGTGCCGTCGAGCCCCAGCGCGAACCGCGCGATCACGTAGGCAGCGACCGGCTGCACGACCAGCTTCAGAGCGGTGATGCACGCGATCTCCACGACCGAGACTCCGGTGCCCGGCAGAGGGCCGAGTCGCAGGGACACTCCGTACGCAATCAGCATCGCCGGCACCGCCATGCCGCCGACCAGGACAAGCGGTTCGTGGATCGCCGAGGGAAGCTCGGCATCTGTGACGGCAAGCGTCAGGCCGATCAGCGAGCCGACGGTGAGCGGGTTGGTGACGGCGCTGGTGACGATCCCGCGGATCGACAGCCCGCGCTGTGACGTCGCGTGGTCCAAGCCGGCCAGGGCCAGCGGTTGCAGAAAGAGGAGCTGCAGAAGCAGGATCGGGGCCACCAGCGATGCGTCGCCGAGCACGTAGGCGGCAATGGGGATGCCCAGGTTGCCCGCGTTGACATAGGCCGAGCACAGCGTGCCGATCACCGTGTCGGCCGTTGTCTTGCGCCACAGCAGCCGGGCCAGCGCGATGTAGATGGCACCCGTGACAGCCACGGCACCGGCGGACGCGGCGAGGTTCTTGGAGAACACGTTGGCGACGTCGGCATCGCCCAGCACGGTGACCATGAGCGCCGGGCTCGCGACGAAGAACGACAACCTCGAGAGAAGGACCTGAGAATCTGCGTCCAGCACCTTGAGGTGGGCGAGAACGAAGCCGAGGGCGATGATCGTGCCGATCGTTGCGAAACCTTCGAGCACTCCCTGCACGACGTCACCCTAGGTGGCGTGATCAGGCACCCTGAGCAGGCACCGTGACACCATGGCGCCATGGATGACCTGCAACGGTTCGTGGACGCGCAGGATGCCGGCGACACCTACCGGAGTGCACTCGGTGAGCTCCGCGCCGGTTACAAGCGGGGCCACTGGATGTGGTTCGTCTTTCCCCAGATCGCCGGCCTCGGCAGGAGCGCAACGGCGCAGCACTTTGCCATCTCAGGCATGGACGAAGCCGTGGCCTACCTCGCGCACCCCGTCCTGGGACCTCGACTGAAGGAGAGCGCGAAGGTGCTGACCGACTCGCCCGAGACAGATGCCGTCAAGGTCTTCGGCGCGGTCGACGCCCAGAAGCTGCAGTCGTCGATGACGTTGTTCACCCTGGCAGACCCGGATGTGCCCGTTTTCCAGAACGTGCTCAACAAGTTCTTCGCCGGCGCTCTCGACGAGGGCACCACCAGCCGCGTGTGACGGCTCAGTCGTTCACCCACACCAGACCGAGGCGTTGGATGGTCAGGGGGCCGGCGATGCCGTTCGCGCCGTCGCCGGTCCAGCCCTGCTTGGTCTGGAAGGCGGCACACGCGCGTCGTGTGTGCGCACCGTAGAAACCGGTCGGGCCGTCGTCGAACGGGATGTGCTTGGACATCAGCGCCAACTGCAGGTTCCAGACGCTGTCCGAGTCGGTCTGGCGGAACCGCATCTTGCTCCGGTAGACCTTCTTCCCCTGCCGAAAGCCGGGGGTCACCTTGCGGGCCTCGTCCCTCACGGGATCCTGCACCGGCAGGGAACCCCACGTGCAACGGTCGATCCAGCCTCGATAGGGGAGCTTCCAGGCGCTTGGGAACACGTCCCACTTGACCCGGTCGATCCTGCCGTGTCGTTCGATGTCGTTGGACCAGACGTGGCCGCCCTCCACCACGAACACCGCATGGCCGGTCCCCGAGTCCTTGAACCCGTAGTAGGCGATCGAACCGGGTGGTGGCGGCGACGACTTGTGCCTGTGCTCCTCGGGCGTCCCGTTGAAGGCCAGCCGGGCAGAATCGCCGAAGGGGGCCGCGCCCACGCATTGCCGGGAGAAGACCTGGCACTTCCGAAACCACCCCGACGAAATGGGATTCTTGTGTTGGTGCAGGGCGAAGGCCTTGGCCTGCTCGTAGTTCCTCATCAGGGGTTCGCCGTCTCGATCGCGTTGGGCAGGACGGGGGATCCGTCTTCCTTGTCGCTGTCGTCGGCCAGCTCGTCGTCGGGTGGCGGCGGCAGGTAGGACGCCTGTCCGACTGCGGAATAGTCGCCGCCCGACGAGAGCGCGTCGTCCGGCACCGTGTACTCGAGGCGCTGCACGGGAATGCCTGACACCGCCTCCGGATCGACGATGGACGGCGCGGCATCACTCACCGGCGGCACCGGAGCCACCGCACCGGACGTCGGCGCCGGCTCGCCGGCGGCAGCGCCGTCGGTGGCCGGCAACGTGGTCAGCAGGTCCTGTGCCCGCTTGTCGAGCATGCCGGTGAACGACTGCTGCGCGAAGCCGAGGATCAGCGAATAGGCCAGGATCTGAGCCTGTGAGTCCAGTTCCGACAGCCCGGGGATGAACGCGGCGCGGATCGCGACCAGCCCGACGATGGCGGTCAGCGCCCCGAGCGGGAGCTTGAGCACGGCCAGCGCCACGGGCACGTCGTAGGGCGACGAGGTGCCCTGCAGCTTGCGGATCGCGAGCGACGCGGCGAGAGCGGCACCGAGCGCACCGAGCAGCGCTACGAGAAGAATGTCGCCGCTGCTGGGCCCGGACACGGCGCTGCCGGTCGGGCAGTCGAGCTGGCCCCCCGCCGCAGTCGGATCGCCGAAGCACAGCGGCAGCATGTTGGGCGAGTTCGCCACGACTGCCACGGTCACGGCGAGCAGCAGCGTCATCACGGCGGCCGACAACAAGATGATGTTGCGGAAGCTCCGAATCTGCTCATAGCGCCGGTCCAGCGTCGCGTAGCTGTCCTCGATGGTCCGACGGAGCACCGCGCGCTGCTGCGGGACCGGCAGCGCGGCCAGGACGGCGGGGTCGATGCGTCGTATGTCGTCGCGGCTGGTCGTGCTGCGTTGCCTCGCCGCTGCGGTCTGCATCTCGCCGAGCAGCTCGGACTCGTCATAGACCTCCACCATCGACGCCATCGCCGCGTGCAGGTTCTGGAACGCCGGGTCGGCCGCCGCTCCCCGCCACCAGATCGCCCAGCGACTAGGCCTCGGGTCGATGCGGTTCGCGGCATTGCGCGCCCGCTGCAACAGCTCGCGGACTCCCTTGGCGGCCGCCTGCTGATCCGGACCCAGCCCCTGCGCGGCAGCCACGTCGAGGCGGATCTCCAGTGCCGTAGCGCTCACATCGACGGTCTTGACCCAGACTCGCTTGCGCCGTTTCTCGGACATCACGCCCTCCCCCGACTGCTCCTCGGCAGCCATTTGGGACTTGACGGTAAACCCCATCGCACTGCGTGACTAGGGCCTTTCGGTCAGTCGTGGCCGACCGAGACCGGCGCATACCCGGATCAAGCGGCGCAGTTGACGAAGTCCAGCCGGGAGTCGGAGTGGCCTGCCTTGCCGTTGCCGCCGTAGTGCGCCCAGTAGTTCGCGTCGAACGGTGGCCTGAGCGTGAAGCGCGCCCAGCCGTTGGCGTTCGTCGCGTCGGTGGCGATCGTGATGTCCACGGTGTCGTCCGCGGTGTGCCCCGGGGCGACCGGACCGCTGCCCGCATTGAACAACAGCCGTACCTGCCGATGCTTGTACGGGCGGTACTTGTTCCCGGTCCACCCGGCCCGGACGAGCCGGCCCTCTGCACGCAGCGTCGTGCCGGTGAGGACACCGCACGACGGGATCGGCGACTCGGGAAGGACGTTGAAGTCCCGCCACACGGTCCGCCGCTTGAGGAAGAGGGCTTGGGTCCCGCTCGAGTCACTGTCCGTCCCGGTGCCGTCGTCCAGTGTCACGGTGACCAGGTGGGTGCCGGCCTCGCTGTTGGAGTCGGGGACCTTCACCCGCACGATGTCGGTGAGGCTGGCGGGTGTGCCGTCGTACGTGCCCGAGGCGTGGAAGTACGCGCTGTCGGCGGACCATTTGTCGCCCGTTTCCAGCACGCACCCGGACCCGTCGGTCGCGTGGAACGTCACGGTGCGCGTCAGTGCGCTCAGCCCGATGACAACCGTGTTCCCACCGGTCTCCCGGAACTTGGCCGGTGAGCTGATCCGGTAGCCGATGCTGTCTTCGCAGTCGCCGGTCGCGGCCTCCGCCGCCCCGACTCCCGTCAGGCTGCCGCCGGCCATCACACCAGCACCGACGAGTCCGATCAGCGTCCTCTTGGTCTTCTTGATTGCCATCAGTCCCTCCGGAGCAGCGCAGGTGTGACCCACTCAACAAGACATAGACGCCCCAACCATGGGTCCGGTTCGCACGAGCCGCGAGAAATTTCCCCATCCTCCAAATCGATCATGCAGTTACCGACACCCCCCAACGCCACAGGTCATGCACAACGTGGCGTCCGCTCCTGCATGATCGACTTCGATTTCTGAGGCGCTGACCTGCAGCGATGCGCGACGTGTCGGTAACTGCATGATCGACTTCGAAGGGAGCGTGGGGTCAGCGGTGGAAGAGGGCGGCGGGGGGTTCGGGAGACTCCGTCGCCGTCGCGTCGGTGACGACCGCGGCTCCGGCGACGAAGCGGGTCAGCGCTGCCCCTGACGTCACCCGCGCGGGGGCCGGGTCGCCCGCGCACCGGCGCGCCAGGTCGTCGACGGGCAGCGATCGAGCCGAGCCGAGCAGCACGACGTTGCCGAACCGGCGGCCGCGCCAGATGGCCGGCTCGGCGGCCGCAGCGACGTGGGCGAACACCGCCTGCGCCGTCGCGACCTGAGCCCGCGCGAACGACAGCGGCGGCCCGTCCGCGACGTTGGCGGCGAACACGCCGGCCGGCGTCAGCACCCGGGCGACGTCGGTCATCAGCTCCACCGTCGTGAGATGAGCAGGCGTACGAGCGCCGGCGAACACGTCGAGCACGACGAGATCGGCGGTGCCGTCGCGCAGCCGGCCGAGCGCCTCGCGAGCGTCGGCAATCTGCACCGGCACCCGCACTCCGCGACCGAGCGGCAGCTCGTCGCGTACGAGAGCCGCGACCTCGGCGCTGATCTCGACCGCCCGCTGCCGCGACCCGCGCCGGGTTGCCTCGACGTAGCGAGCGAGAGTCAGTGCACCGGCGCCGAGATGCACGACAGAGAGCGGAATCCCAGGCTCAGCAACGAGATCGACGACGTGGCCGAGGCGACGTACGTACTCAAAAGAAAGGTAGGTCGGGTCGTCGAGGTCGACGTGGGACTGCGGTGTGCCGTCCACCAGGAGCAGCCGGCCGGACGCCCGGTCGGGGTCGGTCTCGACAACGGCGGTGCTTACAGCTGGCCCTTCGTGGACGGGATGCCGATCACGCGGGCGTCGAGGGCGACGGCGTCGCGCAGCGCACGGGCCACACCCTTGAACTGCGCCTCGACCACGTGATGGGCATTGCGTCCGGTGAGCACGCGCACGTGCAGGCAGATCTGCGCGCTCGCGACGAACGACTCCCAGATGTGCTTGGTCAGCGTCGTGTCATAGCTGCCGATCAGCTCGACGAGGTCGGGCTCCTCGTGCACGAGGTAGGGGCGGCCGGACAGGTCGACGGCCACCTGCACGAGGGTCTCGTCGAGAGGGACGAGCGCGTCGCCGAACCGGCGGATGCCGGTCTTGTCGCCGAGCGCCTCGCGGAACGCCTGGCCGAGCGCGATCGCCGTGTCCTCGACGGTGTGGTGGGCGTCGACCTCGAGGTCGCCCTTGGTGCGCACCAGCAGGTCGAACCCGCCGTGCTTGCCGAGCTGGGCGAGCATGTGGTCATAGAACGGCACACCCGTGTCGACCTCGATCCGGCCGTTGCCGTCGATCGTCAGCTCGATGCGGACATCGGACTCCTTGGTCTCCCGGACCACGACCGCGCTCCTGCTCATCAGGAAACCTCTCTCATGCCATCGGTGAGCGCCTCGAGAAAGGCGCTCGTCTCGGCCTCGGTGCCGGCAGTGACTCGCAGCCAGCCTGCCAGCCCCAGGTCACGCACCAGGACACCGCGGTCGAGCAACGCCTGCCACGTCTTCGCCTGGTCGCTGAACTCGCCGAAGAGCACGAAGTTCGCGTCGGACTCGATGACCTCGAGATTGAGGGCGCGGATCTCGGTCACCAGCCGGTCGCGCTGCTTCTTGACGTCCTCGACGGTGGCCAGCAGCTCGTCGGCGTGTGCGAGCGCCGCGAGCGCCGCAGCCTGGCTCAGCACGGACAAGTGATAGGGCAGCCGCACGAGCTGCAGCGCGTCGACGACCGCAGGGTCCGCGGCGAGATAGCCGAGGCGGGCCGCGGCGAACGCGAACGCCTTCGACATGGTGCGCGTCACGACCAGCCGCTCACGGCCGGGCAGCAGGGCGACTGCCGAGGGCCGGTGCGAGAACTCCGCGTAGGCCTCGTCGACGACGACGAGACCGGGCGCGGCGTCGTACACCGCCTCGATGACACCGGCGTCGAGCGCGGTCCCCGTGGGGTTGTTGGGCGAGCAGATGAACACGATGTCGGGCTGGTGCTCGCGCACCGCCTGCACGGCGGCTTGGGGGTCGAGGCCGAACCCGGGAGGGCGCTCGGCCGGCAGGTAGGCCGTCTGGGTGCTCTGGCAGATCAGCCCGTGCATCGAGTATGTCGGCTCGAAGCCGAGCGCCGTGCGTCCGGCTCCCCCGAATGCCTGCAGCAGCTGTTGGAGGATCTCGTTGCTCCCGTTGGCGGCCCAGACCTGCGCGGTCTCGATCGGCTCACCGGTCGTCCTGGTGAGGTAGGCCGCCAGCTCCGTGCGCAGGGTCGTCGCCTCCCGGTCGGGATAGCGGTTCATCGTGCGCGCAGCGTCAGCGACGCGCTTGCCGAGATCCTCGACGAGCGCTGCTGAGGGCGGGTGCGGATTCTCGTTGGTGTTCAGGCGTACGGCGACATCGAGCTGCGGTGCGCCGTACGGAGTCCTGCCGCGCAGGTCGGGCGCAGCAGGTCGGCGATGCGCTTCACGACGTGCCGCGCGGGATGCGCGCTCGTACCGCATCGACATGGGCGTGCAGGTCCTCGCTGCCGCCCAGGGCATCGATCAGCGGAGCGACCTCGGCCAGCGCGTCGCGCGTGTAGGTGACGACGTGCTGGCTGCGCAGGAACGACTGCACGGACAACCCACCCGTGTGCCGCGACGTGCCACCGGTCGGCAGCACATGGTTGGAGCCGGCGAGATAGTCGCCCAGCGACACGGGGGCGTAAGGACCGACGAAGACGGCGCCGGCGTTGACCACTCGTGCCGCCCACGCGCTCGCGTCGCGGGTCAGCACCTCGAGGTGCTCGGCCGCCCACTCGTCGACGACGGCGAGTCCCTGCTCGAGGTCGTCGACGAGTACGTAGGCCGACTGGTTGCGCAGCGCTGTCTCGACGCGCTCGGAGTGCCGGGTGTTGGGGACCTGCTGGGCGAGCTCTGCGTCGACTGCGTCGATGAGCTCAGGGCTCGGTGTGACCAGCAGGCAGGACGCGTTGGCGTCGTGCTCCGCCTGCGCGACGAGGTCGGCGGCGACGAAGGCGGGGTCCGCGGTGTCGTCGGCGAGGATGCCGATCTCCGTGGGACCTGCCTCGGCGTCGGTGCCGATGACTCCCTTGAGGAGGCGCTTCGCGGACGCGACGTAGACGTTGCCCGGCCCCGTCACCAGGTCGGTCGGCTCGCAGTCCTCGGTGCCGTAGGCGAACATCGCGATCGCCTGGGCGCCACCGACGGCGTGCACCTCGTCGACGCCGAGCAGCGCGCAGGCCGCGAGGATCACGGGGTCGGGCAGTCCGTCGTTGGTGACTTGCGGCGGGCTGGCCACCGCGAGCGAGCCGACGCCCGCGACCTGGGCGGGCACGACGTTCATGACGACGCTGGACGGATAGGCGAGCAGGCCACCAGGCACGTAGAGCCCGACGCGGCGGACCGGCAGCCACCGCTCGGTGACCGTGCCGCCGGGTGAGAGCTCGACCGTCGCGTCGGTGCGGCGCTGCGCCTCGTGGACGAGTCTCGTGCGGCGGGCTGCCTCTTCGAGTGCTGTGCGCACCGCGGGGTCGAGGGCTTCCAGCGCGTCGAGGAGAGCCTGGTGCGGGACGCGTGTGCTCGGGCGGTCCACGTGGTCGAACTGGTTGGTGTAGTCGCGGACGGCGGCGGCGCCGCGACGCCGTACGTCCTCACAGATCGGACGTACGACGTCGAGCGCGACCTCGACATTGAGCTCGGCCCGCGGCAGCACGCCACGCAGCTCGCTGCGGCTGGCCTGCTTGCCGCGCAGATCGACTCGAGATATCACGCGTGGAGTCTACGAAGAGCGCCGCTTCGGAGGTCCGGACCGTCCGAGTGGCGGTCCTCGCCCGCTGCGGTGATGATGGAGGATCTGACCGGCTCTAGGCGGCCAGATCCTTCACGATCATGCGCCGGTCCCTACCTCTTGTGAATTCTCACGGTCTGGTGGAGGACGAACTTGCGGCTGCCGGTCCCCGTGGTGACGGTGACCTTGTTCTTTCCCTTGTGTACGGCGACGTGGCTCAGGTTGATGACGAGCTTGCCGTGCTTCAACTTGGTTGGTCCTTGGCGACCAGGTGACCGTGCCGCTTGACCTTCCACTTCACCTTGGCTGAAGGGCTGACCACCGAGATGTGGCGGACGACCTTCAGCTTCGGCTTGTCGATGCCGCCCTTGACCTTGCAGGTCATCGTCGGGTCCGTGCCGATCGTGGCGACCCGGTTGCCCAAGCCCTCGGTGAACCACATCTTCGCGCCCGGGCCGGCCGCGATCCCGATCGGGTTGCCTTGCCCGGTGATCCCGGTACTGAATTGAGTGATGACGCCCGCTGTCGTGATCCGCGCGACCTTTTGAGCCTCGAGCTCGGCGAACCACAGGTTGCCGTCCGGTCCCGCCGCGATGTGGCGCAAGCCCTTGTCGGGGGTGGTGCTCCCGTTGCTGAACTCGTGAACGACGCCTGCAGTGGTGATCTGGCCGATCCGGTTTCCTGTCGACTCGGTGAACCACAGGTTCCCGTCCGGACCCTTCGCGATCCCCCACGGCTTGCTGTTCGCGGTTATGCCGGTGTGGTATTCGGTCACCGTCCGCCATCGTGATCTTCCCGATCCGAGCGCCGGCGTATTCGGTGAACCACATGTTCCCGTCCGGCCGGCAACGATGTTGTAGGGAAAGCTGCCGGGTGATCCCACGGTGTACTCGTGACGTCCCGCTGTGGTGATCTTCCCGATCCGGTTTCCGTTGGGCTCGGTGAACCACATGTTCCCGTCCGGGCCTCGCGCGATCCCCTGTGTGTAGCCGTCCGTCTGGTTGATCCCGGCGGTGAAGTTCTGGACAACTCCAGTCGGACTGATCCGCCCGATCTTCTTGCCGATGAACTCCGTGAACCACATGTTCCCGTCCGGGCCTGCCGCGATCGAAGCCGGCGAAGTGCCGGTGAGCCCGCCGAACTCCGTCACCACTCCTGCGGGGGTGATCCGCCCGATCTGGTTCCCGTTGAACTCCGTGAACCACATGTTCCCGTCGGGGCCTTTCGCGATCCCCTGCGGGCCACTGTTCGTCGTGCTCATGTGGCCGTACTCGTGAATCTGCCCGACAGGAGCCGCGGAAGCTGGCAGCGCGGCTCCGACAAGAGCACCCGCCCCCACGACGACGGCGGTCCCGGCAGCGCCGACGATCCGCCGCCAATGACCATGCTCGACAGCAGACGGCTCCAGCGCGCGATTCATCAACAGATCTCCCCAAGTGTCAGCTGACCCCGTGTCAGTTGTAGGTAGGGGTGATCAACCCCCTGCGCGGATATGGGCCGGATGGGTGCAACTTCGCCTCAACCAGTCCGAATTAGGTCCACAGCGTCGGAACGAGGGCTTTCCGGACGCAGGAACTCGGCGCTTCACGGCTCGCGACACCAACTTTTCCATGATCGCGAAAGATCTCCGTACCGCTCACGACACGATCCTTCGTGATCATGGAATATGCCGCACCCCGATCACGCCACGTCAGGCAGACACCGCACGTACGCCTCGACTTCTCGCAGGCATGCGCGAATCACCGTGGCTCCAGCCCCAGCGAATCGCGCATGCCCGTCGCCGCGGCGACGACCTAGGCTTCGGGCGTGACGCGGCTGCCCCTGTTCCCGCTCGGGACGGTGCTGTTCCCGGGTCTGTTGCTGCCGCTGCACGTCTTCGAGGAGCGCTATCGCGCGCTCGTCCGCGACCTCGTCGACGCACCCGAGGAAGAGCGGGCGTTCGGCGTCGTCGCGATCCGAGAGGGGCGCGAGGTCGGCGACGGCGGCATCAAGTCGTTGCACCCGGTCGGCTGCCTGGCCGACCTGCGCCAGGTCGAGCCGCACCCGGACGGGCGCTTCGACATCGTGGCGACCGGCGCGCGACGGTTTCGCATCGACAGCGTCGACGCGGCCTCGAAGCCCTACCTGCAGGCCGAGGTCGAGTTCCTCGACGAACCCGATGGCGATGCCGCGGCGGTCCTGGCCAATCCGGTCGCCGAGCTCTGGGGCGCCTACCGGCAGGCGCTGACCGGGCAGTCGCCCGACGACCCGAACGAGCTGCCCGACGACCCGGTGGTGCTGTCCTACCTGGTCGCCGCGGCCACGATCCTCGACCTCAGCGACAAGCAGCGGCTGCTCGAGGAGCCGGACACCACGAGCCGGCTGCGCCGCGAATTGGCGATCCTGCGCCGGGAGGCGATCCTGCTCCGGCTGCTGCCCTCGCTGCCGGCGGTGGAGCTGTCGCGAGCGGCGGTGAGCCCCAACTGAGCAAGAAGAGCCGCGCCGCGACAGGCGGCACACCCGCGACCGTCGCTCTGACCCGCGCCGGAGCGCCCTTCCAGCTGCGCCCCTACGACCACGATGCGGCGGCGGCGTCGTACGGCGAAGAGGCCGCCACGGCGCTCGGCCTCTCGCCCGACCGCGTCTTCAAGACGTTGGTGGCCCGCGTCGACGAGCGCCTGGTCGTCGCGGTCGTGCCGGTGAGCGGGAGCCTGGACCTCAAGGCGCTCGCGGCGGCAATGGGCGCCAAGCGCGCGGCGATGGCCGAGCCGGCCGATGCGGAACGGGCGACGGGGTACGTCGTCGGTGGCATCTCGCCGTTGGGGACGCGTTCTGCGCTGCCGACTGCCATCGACGAGTCCGTGTCCGACGCGGATGTCGTCTACGTGTCGGCCGGACGCCGCGGCCTGCAGGTGTCCCTCGCGCCGGACGACCTCGTGCGGCTCACCCGAGCGACGGTCGCGCCGATCCGTCGTCCTGGTCCGAGCGGCTGACCGGCCCGAGCTGCGTTGCGACCGCCGGGGCAGTCACCGCCGCCGCCACGGCCGCGTCGACGCTCGTGCTGTCGTAGCCCTGCCGCCAGCTGCTCGAGGAGAAGTGCTGCTCGCGCAGCTGGTCGGCCGTCAGCTGCGCGTTCTCGAGCCGGACGAAGGCGTCGTCCACGTCGGCGATCAGATAGCCGGGGCGCAGGACCGTGACCGGGAACCGCTGGCCGTTGCGGTCGGTGCCCGGGGCCGCCTTGGGCTCGAGCCCGGCCGTCAGCGCGAAGTACGCCACGGTGGCCGTGAGGGGCCAGGCGAAGAGCACGCCGTGCGCCGAGAGCGCGAGGGGGCCGTCGAACTCCGTGTTCGGGGCCATCCCCTTGACCGCCTCGCGGATGTCATCTGGTCCGAGCGCCACGCCGAGCCGCCAAGCGACGACCGCACCGAGGAGTCCCCCGATGGCCAGTCCCAGCAACGGTCCGAGCCGGGCGCGGCGCATCCGGGCGAACACGACGAGGGCGCACACCAGGCCGGCGGTCGCGGTGCAGATCGCGAACCAGCCGTCGGCCGCGATCGCGACCTCGGTCTCGCCGCCGGCCAGGAACACGCCATCGTCGCGCTTGACCAGGTGCGGCAAGGGTGTGACGGCCCACCAGGTGATGCCGACGAGCAGAGCGAAGAGCAGCGATCCGCCGATGACGGCGAGTCCGGTCCGCAGCTCGGAGCGCACGTCAGGGTTCACCCAGTCATCCTCGCAGGCGCGAGCACGCGGCGTCGGGAGCACCCGTGCACGGGGGCAGCTGGTCGCCGGCCGCGCGCCGATCGGTCCGACGTTTTGTGGACTCTCCGACACCAGACACGCCGTCAGTCCGGTGTGTCGGAGTCCACAAACGTGAGGGCGGCGGTTAGTGGGTGACCAGGCGCGCCCGGAAGGAGCCGTTGCCGGCGCCGTCCGTGGTCGAGGTGATCCCGAAGCCCACCAGGGGCTCGAGGTCCTTCTCGTTCGCGGAGTCGCCGGGCACCGCAGCGGCCACGCCCTGCAGGTCGACCCAGAGCGCGAACTGCGCCCCGGAGACGTCGGGCAGCGCGCGACGGAAGCCCTCGAGGTCCCCCAGGGACTTGGCGGCCGGCTGCGTCATCCGGTCGGCCTGCGCCTTCGACGAGGCGACGACGTAGCCGTCGCCCGCGACCCGGTGCGTGATGGTCGGGCCACCCATGCCGGCGCCAAACCCGTTGGTGAGCCGGCCGATCAGGGTGTTGGCGCGCTTGGCCTCCGGAGTCGTGACGCGGGCACCGACCTCGAAGTTGCCGCCAGCGAGCCCGGAGCCGTCGAGGGCGACGAGCAGGTTGGACCCGAACAGCAGCTTGAGGTCAGCGGGCAGGTGCAGCCCGTACTGTCGCTCGGCCTGCGCCAGCCCCTCGTCTATCGAGTCGCCCATGCCCGGGGTGGTGTCCATCTGCTTCTTGAACGCCTTCCAGCCACTGTCGACCGCGGCGTCGCCGCCACTGAGCCCGAAGGCAGCGACCGTGCTGGCCGGCAGCGTCGTCAAGCCCTTCACCGGGTGCTTCGCTGCAGCGATCTTCTCGCCGCCGGTGACCTTCCCAACCATCTCGAGGACGTCGGGGCCGTCGAAGCGCAGCGAGTAGACCATGTGCACCTTGGACAGCGCCGAGACATCTCCAGCGGACGCGCCGGCGGCACCGAGCATCCCCATGCCGCCGAGGTTGGCGACGGACAGCAGGCTGCCCGCGGCCTTGCCGTCGAACCAGAACGTCGCAATGCCGTCGTCGAGGCCCTTGATGTCGCCGGCGAACCCGGGCGCCTCGGCCAATGAGCCCTTCGCGACGCCGTCGGCGGCCGACTGCGCGATCGCCTTGGTCTGCGCCAGCAGCGCGTAGCCGTCCTGCAGGACATAGCCCGGCTTGACCGACCCCGAGCTGGCGGCGATCAGCCGGTCCAGCCCGGCGCGGGCCTTGTCCTCGTCGCCGACCTGCAGGGCGACCACGACGGCGGGCATCGCAGGGCCGCCGGTGCTCTTGGCGGACCCGAACGTCTTCGGCGAGTACGCCGCGACCGCGACGCGCTGACCGAGCCACGGCTCGACATCGGTCGCGAAGCTGACGCCCTTCCAGCCGGCGTCGTCGGCAACTGCAGTGAAGAGGACCTTGCGCAGGTCGGCGTCGGTCGCAACATGACCGCGAACGCTCGGGAACTTGCGCAGGAAGCGGATGGCATCGACCTTCTGGCCGGCGGCCGGGTCGAGGTCGACCTTGGCAAAGGCGATGGCTCCGGCAGGGAGCGCGCCTTCCGGCTGCTCACCACCTCCGGACAGTGACGCGGCGCCGTACGTAATGCCGCCGATCAAAGCCGCCACCAGCGCGACCACGCCGCCCACGACCCACCAGGTCGCCGGCTTGCGCCCTGACTCGGGCACGGGGCTTGCCAGCACGTCGTAGGAGGGCAGGCCAGCGAAGTCGTCGGTCATGTCACACCGTTCTATTAAGGGGCTACTGGGGTACGGGGTCGACAGCGGGCGTGGCTGCCTTGAGGGCCGCGTCCGGGGTGGTCTCTGCGGTCGGTCGCCAGGCCGGCGCCAGGCGCGAGCCGCAGATGCGCTGCGCGGCCCAGAAGACGCCGATGACGATCAGGGCGTCGCCGACGCTGAACACGTTGGACAGCGGCCATCCGGCAGGGATCGCGAAGACGTCGCCCAGGAAGCCGAGGTGCGGGTGGGCCAGGACGCCCGAGTTGAGGAACTCGCCGGCCTTGGGGTGGATGCCGGCGGCGTTGAGTGCCGCGCGCGAGGCCGGCAGCGTGCCGCCGTTGAGCGCGATGGTGATGCCGTTGCTGGCCGCGCCGAGCGCGATGATCCACAGGCCGGGGATGGCGCGGTTGACCCAGACGAACCAGCCCGCGGCGACGTAGGTCGCGATGTGCACCGCCGACAGTGCGGCGTGGTTGGCCTCCGGGATCACCTCGATGATGACGATCTGCGAGATGAGCGCGATGGGCAGGACGATCGCCTGGCGCAGGCGTACGTCGCCGAACCGGCGCAGCCGGCCACCGGTGAACAACGGCGAGATGAGGGCGAGCAGGCCCATCAGCGGGATGATCATGTGGAACCGCCCTGTCGTTGGCCGATCACGAGTTCGGTCGAGGCCGACAGCGCGGTTGCTTCTCGGCGTCGCTCGTTGAGCCACGCCTCCATGGCACCCGGGCTGAGCGGGCGGCTGATGTAGTAGCCCTGCAGGCGGTCGGCGCCCAGGGCCCGCAGCTCGTCGTAGGTCGCCCGGTCCTCGACACCCTCGGCCGTCACGGTCAGGCCGAGGCTGTGGCCGAGCTCGATGGTGGAGCGCACGATGATCGCGCTGTTGTCGTCGAGCCCCATCTGCAGCACGAAGGACTTGTCGATCTTGAGCTCGTCGACCGCCATCCGGCGCAGGTAGGACAGCGAGGAGTAGCCGGTGCCGTAGTCGTCGATGGCGAGGTTGACGCCGAGGTCGCGGATCGCGCCGAGCACGTCGAGCGCACGCTTGGGGTCGGCCATGATCGTGCTCTCGGTGACCTCGACGGTCAGCCGCGTCGCGGGGACGCCGTGCCGCACGAGCACCTCCGCGATGAAGCCGGGCAGGTCGAGGTCGCTGAGCAGTCGCGCCGAGACGTTGAAGGCCATCGAGATGTCGTGGCCGCGGTCGTGCCAGCCGCGCAGGGTCGCGACGGCGTTGTCGATGCCCCAGCGGGAGAGCGGGTTGATCAGCCCGCTGTTCTCCGCGAGCGGGATGAACACGTCCGGGTGCACGACGCCGTGGCGCGGGTGCAGCCAGCGGCTCAGCGCCTCGACGGACAGCACGTCGCCCGTACGGCTGCAGATCTGTGGTTGGAAAGCGAGCACGAACTCCTCGTTGTCGACCGCGCTGTGCAGGTCACCCAGCAGCGAGAGTCGCTCGATCGAGTAGCCGTCGATCTCCGGCCGATAGCTCTGGATCTCGCCGCGGTTGGACTTGGCCCGGTAGAGCGCGATGTCCGCCCGCTTGAGCAGCGTCTCGAACGAGTCGGCGTCCTGCGGTGCGACGGCGATGCCGATGCTGGCCTGCACGCCCAGCCGCACGCCGTCGACGACGACGGGCTGGCGCAGCTTCTCCGCGAACGCGGTCGCGAAGTCGTGGACCCCCAGCGCGTCCTCGGTGCTGCTGAGCAGCACGGCGAACTCGTCGCCACCGAGCCGGGCCACCGTGACGTCGCGCCGCGCGATCGCGGTCAGCCGGCTGGCGACCTCGCGCAGCACCTGGTCACCGACGTGGTGACCCATGGTGTCGTTGATCTCCTTGAAGTGGTCGAGGTCGATCAGCAGCACCGCGAGCGGGTGATCGGCGTCGGTCTTGGCGATGGCCCGTTGAGCGCGCTTGCGCAGCAGCTCACGGTTCGGCAGGCCGGTCAGGGCGTCGTGCAGTGCCTCGTGCTGGCGGCGCAGCGACATCTGCGCGTTGCTGTGCACGCCGAGGATCGGCAGCACGAGCAGGGGCAGCATGATGACCGAGAACTCGCCGACGTGTGCAGCGACAGGCGCCAGGCCGAGCAGGATGCTCGAGGTGGCCAGCTGGAAGCGCACGTCCTCGCTGAGGACCCGCATCACGGGGGTCCCGTTGTCCAGCGCGACGACGGTCGCGACCAGCCCGTTGTTGACCATGAAGTAGACGACGCTGGCCAGCAGCGCAGCGGGGATGTCGCGCGCCGCGAAGTCGGTCGTCAGGCTGAAGATCGGGTGGCCGGTGATCAGGCAGAAGGTCAGCCGGGTCGCGGTCAGCGTGAGCAGGTACTGCCCGACGTTGAAGATGCGTACGCGACGGGGGCCGCCGTTGCGCGTGTCGTCCACGGCTACGGCGGCGGCTTGCACGAGCAGCGCCAGGCCGAGCGGGCCGATGAGCACGAGCGCCGTGGCGAAGGTCGACGACACGGTGATCTGGTCGGTCGTGTCGTCGCCGCGCGGCACGGGGATGGCGCGCAGCTCTCCGACGAAGAGCATCAGCGCGAGCATGTAGCACTGCGGTCCGACCGAGGCCCACGACTCGGAGAGCTGGGTGAACAGGGTGAGCCCGAACACGAGGAGTCCGGCGGCGAGCGTCAGCCCGATGAAGGGATAGAGGGCGCGCGACCGCCGAGAGCCCGTGGTCGCGAGGACCACGGGCTCCGGCGCTGGCTCGGTCAGGAACCCCACTTGCGACCGGGCTCCGATGACGCGATGAGGACCACCTTGGCGATGAGGTCCATCTCTATTCCAACCACCATTTGGTGCCGGCTCCAACAATCGCGACCAGCGAGCCGAAGCTGCTGACCGCGACCATCAGACGAAGAACATTCGTGCGAATCATGAACCCTCCCCTGTACGCTCGAACTCACTCGCAGTTAGCGGGTGATTACCATTCGTAGTGCATGACGTGACCATGTCATGACCGTGCGCATGCAGAGGGCTTCTCTGGGTAACTTTCCGCGGGCCTAGCGTCAGGTATGCCCGGGAATGTCTTAAAAGTCGACTTTGTCCACCCGTTCGGTTGACGCCCGGTTGGTCTCTCCAGCGATCTCCCCGCCGGACGGCGCCGGCAGGGCGTGGAACCTGTGAACGCGCGCGTCGACCGAGCCCGCGTCAGCTGCGCAGCCGGGCGAGCCACGGGTGGTCGGGATGCCACCGCTCGAGGGCGGTCGCCAGCCAGTCGCGGCGGGTCTGATCAAGCAGCGGCAGGACTCCGGTGAAGTCGGCCTCGTCCTTGGGCCGGTGATGCTTGGCCTTGAACAGCAGCACGATCTCGGGCACGAGATAGGGCACGCCGTCGGGAGACGTCACGATGATCTGGTCGTAGGGGAACCGGATGGTCTCGTCGCGGCGGCAGATCCAGGTGTCGCCGTCGTGTGGCTCGCGGAAGATGTCGAGCCGGTAGATGCCGGTGTCCCGCTCGCGCACCCAGGTCTGGTGCATGACGTCGAACGCCTCGCTGTCCAGCGGCCAGCGTTGGTGCGAGCCGACGACCTCGACGTCGAAGTCCGCCAGTGCCTCACGGACGGGACCGAACCGGCCGATGGGTACGGCGATCTCGAGGTCCTCGTGCTCCCTGGTTGCCTCGCCCGCGAAAGAGGTCGAGTGCCCAGCCGGCCGCGACGCACCAGGGCACGTCCACACCGCGCAGCCGCTCGGTGATCTCGAGCGGATGCCAGGCGTCCCAGGGCACGTCCTCTGCGAGCTCCGAGCCACCCGGTGGAAGGACCTCTTCTTCGTCGGCCATGCGTCGGTTCTACACGCCCTGGTGCGGTGGTCCTCACCGCCGCCCTCCAGTCCGGTCAGATCGACGCGGCGGCCTCCATGCCGCGCTCGAGCTGGTGAAGGTTGTCGCGGATCGGCCAGAGCAGCACCTCGCGTGCGCCGGCTGCGGCGTATCCGGCAAGGACCTCTGAGCAGTGCTGCGCGCTTCCGATCGGCAGGTCCACTAGTTGTGCGGGGTCACGTTTCAGCGCCGGCGCCAGGACGTCGTTGAGCACGTGCTCGGCTTCGCGGCGACTGTCGGTGACGAAGAGCCACGCGGTGGCCACGGCATCCGGGAAGTCGGCCGGTTCTCGACCCGCGGCCCGTAGGTGGTCGTCGAGTCGGACACGTGCCTCGCGGAACTGGTGCGGCGTCGCGTTGTACGCAGAGGCGAACCAGCCATCGGCCACTGCGGCCATGGCAGCCAGTCGTCGATCGGACCCCCAGCTGCCGAACCAGACCTGCGGCACCCGGTCGGGTATCGGGGCCAGCCGGGCCTCGGAGGCGTAGTACTTTCCGGGGCTTGTCGGCTCACCGCGCACCAACGCCCGGACCAGTCGCAGCGCCTCGTCGAACCGGGCCCATCTGTCCTCGAACGGGATGCCGACCGCCTGGTAGTCGGCACTGCTCGACCCGGGGCCGAGCCCGCCGACGACAGGACCCGTCGCCAGGCAGGCGAGCGTGGTCAGCGTCTTGGCGACCACGACGGGGTGACGCACCACCGGCAGCGCGACGCTGGTGGCCAGGGTCATGTCGCCGGCGGCGGAGATGACGCTGGCGATGGTCGTCGGGCCCATCGAGCCAGGGGCGACTCCAGACGAGGTGATCGTTGGCGGCCAGCGTCGAGTACCCGAGGTCCCTGGCCGTCCTGGCATAGGTGCAGAGGTCCTCCCCCGTCGGCAGGCCGGCGCCCAGGTCAGCCAACGGCAAGTGAGCACCTGTCCGCACGGTTCCTCCCGAGTGCGCCGTGGCACCCACCCTAGGGAGATCGCAGGTCAGTCCTCACGTCGTCGGCGGAACATTGCGATTCACGCGGAACAGGTTGTCCGGGTCGTAGACGGTCGTGGACATTCACGAGGCGGTAGAGCGCAGCCGCCGCCCAGACCGAGAGCGCGAGGGCAGCGAGGAGGTAGGCGTTGCCGACGACGTGGTCGTACGGGCTCCACCCGTACTCGCGACTGTGGCTGTAGGGCAGCCACACGAACGGGCGGGCAACGAACACCGCGGTCCACGCGGCGGCCGCCCACCGGCTTCGCTCCCACAGGGCCAGCGCGACCGGCACCGCCCACACCCAGTGGTGCGACCACGAGATCGGCGAGGCGAGCAGCATGGCCGTCGCTCCCAGGCAGGTGCCGAGCACCCGGTCGCCGCGTCGCCACCCGCCTGCGCCGACGACCAGGATCGCGAGTGAGAGCGGCCCAGTGACCGCGAGCCACAGCAGGGGCGGCGGCTGGCCGTCGAGCAGGCGGGTGAGCGCGCCGTACACCGACTGGTTGTGGGCCAACGCCGGGGGGCCAACCCGGCGCGCGTTGAAAAGGCCGTCGGTCCAGTACGTCGCCGCCGAGCCGGGCATCGCCAGGAAGCCGACCGCGACGGTGCAGACGAAGGCCAGCACCGCGCGCCCCGCGGCCGTACGACGGCCGATCAGCACAAGCAGCACGACGAACACGAGCGGGGTCAGCTTCGCCCCCGACGCCGGGCTCAGCTGAGCCCGGCATCAGGCGCCGCTGTCGGTGCGGGAGCTAGCGTGCCGGACCCCAGTCGGGCCGGCTGTCCCAGAGCGTGTTGGTGGTCACCTGGCGTACGTGGCTGCCGTCCTCGTGCATCGTGAACACGTCGGCGTTGCCGTCGGGTCCGGTGCCGGGGCTCCTGGCGAAGGTGATCTTCGTGCCGTCCGGTGAGTACGACGAGGCCCAGTGCACCGTCTCACCACCCTCGGCGAACGTCAGCTGCTTCAGGTCGGTCCCGTCGGGACGGATCGTGTAGACGTTCGGCGAGACGTCGGCAGGCCCTTCCTCGTTCGACTCGAACAGGATGCGCTTCCCGTCCGGTGACCAGTCGGTCGTGTCGCCACCGCGCAGGTCATAGGGCGTCAGCCGGTGTTCGTGCCGTCCGTCGAGGCCGATCGTCCAGATCGCCTGGCCCTGGTCCGGCAGCAGACCTCGGATGTTGCGACGCTGGAAGGCGAGGGTGTGTCCGTCGGGCGAGAACTGCGGCGCGCTGTCGAACCCCGTGGACGGCCGCTGGCGCTGGGTGACCTGCGTGAGATGTGAGCCATCAGCTCGGATCACGTAGATCCCTGTCTCCGTCCACTCATCGTCGGCCAGCAGCGGGCCTGTCTGCCGGGAGAAGGCGATCCACCGACCGTCGGGAGACCAGCCTGGTGCCGTCGCACAGCCACCGCCGTTGGCACAGTCCACCCCGAGCGTGCTGCTCGTGAGCTGGCGCAGGTGGGAACCATCGGCGTTCACCACGAACAACCAGGCATAGAGGCAGTCCGGGCCACAGGCATTCGGGTTCACGCGGACGAAGACAATCCGCCTGCCGTCCGGCGAGAAGTCGGGGTCGTCGTCGATGACCCCCTCCGGCGGGTGGGTGATCTGCCGCTCGTCCTGACCGTTGGGCTTGACCGTGAAGACGGCGCCGCTCGTCTTGTCCTGGTCCAGATAGCGCCGAAAGACGATGCGGCCGTTGTCACCGTTGAACGTTGCAGACGCGGGGATCGCGCCTGAGCCGAGCAGCAGCACGACCACCCCGGTCACGCAGATCGGCCTCCACACCCGAGATCCACGCTTGCGCCTGGGACGATCCAGGCCCGAGTGTGCCTGCCGGATTCGTTCGTTGTTCATGAGTCCTCCCTGAAGTGTGGCTTCACCAAAGTGGTGGCGGGCTCAAGGCTGCGCGCGGCTGGCGGGAACATGCATCCGTGCCAGTACGAACGTGATGGCGCAGGAGTTGTGGTCAGCCCTCAGGCGCGCAGGTACGACAGCACCGCGAGGACGCGCCGGTGCGCGTCCGGGTCGTCGAGCAGACCCAGCTTCGAGAAGATCGAGGTGATGTGCGCCTCGACCGTCCGCTCGGTGACCGTCAGCCGCACGGCGACAGCGCGGTTGGACAGGCCTTCCGCGACAAGGCCGAGCACTTCGCGTTCGCGATCGGAGAGCGCGTCGAGCGGATCGGACCGGCGCTTGCGGCCGAGCAGGCGCGTGACGATCGTCGGATCCACCACGGTCTCGCCGTCGCAGACCCGACGCAGCGCGTCGACGAGCACGACGACGTCGAAGACCCGTTCCTTCAACAGATAACCGACCCCGCCGGGGTATTCAGCGAGCAACCGCATCGCATAGTCCGGTTCGACGTATTCCGAGAGCACGAGAGTGCCGACGCCGGGATGCTGCGCGCGGATGAGGGCGGCAGCGACGAGCCCTTCGTCCGTGTGGGTCGGCGGCATGCGGATGTCGACGATCGCGGCATCCGGGCGCTCGAGCGCCACCGCCCGCAACAACTCGTCGGCATCACCCGCGGTCGCGGCCACGTCGACGCCCGCATCGCGCAGCAGTCGCACGATGCCCTCGCGAGTGAGCATCGAGTCGTCGGCCACGACTACCCGCACGGTATCTCCGCTCGTACGCCGGTCGGTGTGAGTGCCACGGAGCCACCGAGCGCTCCGATGCGGTCAACCACGTCGTCGTCCAGGACTGCGCCTCGTCCGGCCGACACCACCGCCAGCACGGCATCATCGGTCATCCGGACGTCAACCGTGACGACGTCGTGCGCCCGAGCGCTGGCCTGGCCCACCAGATCCGTGACGAGCACGAAGATCGCGAGCTCGATGCCGTCAGGCAAACGAACCGATGGCAGGTCGCCGAGCTCGACCGGGACGGTGGCGCCGTCGGCAAGCGAGCGCAGCGCGACGGCCAGACCAGCCTCGGTGAGCACCGCTGGGTGGATGCCGTGTGCCAGGTCCCTCAGCTCGTCCAGAGCCAACGAGGCCTCGCCGAGAGCATCGTCGATCACTGTTGCAAGCTCACTCCCCCCGTGCGCCCGCGCCACACGCAGCTCGTAGGTCAGGGCCAGCAGACTCTGCTGTGCGCCGTCGTGCAGGTCGCGTTCGAGCCGTCGTCGCGCCTCGTCGCCGGAGACCACGATCCGCGCCCGCGAGTCCTGCAGGTCGTGGACCTGCGCCTGGAGCTGCGCGGCGAGTCGTTCATTCTCGATCGAGAGCCGACTGGCCGGTCGGAGCATCTCGTCGAGCATGCCGGGCGGCACCGCGGCGGCGTCGTGCGCGATCAGTGCGATCGTCCGCTCACCGCGCGCCAGCCCGGTGATGGAACGGCCCGGCTCGGCACGGGGCTCGGGGACGCGAACCCCCCGGCCGTCCACGAACCGAGCCGGATCGTCGAGCGGGTAGACCACCTCGAGGTGCGGGTCCCCCAGCCGCGCAGCCAGAGCGCTCGCCAGCGAACCGGGTCCAGGTGCGTCCTGCAGGTCTGCGGCGACCCGCCGCAGCCGGTGTCGACTACGCGCCGCATGGACGCTCGGCCAGAGGGCGGTGAGGGCGACCGCCGCCCACAGCGCCGACCGCACCAGGTAGACGTCGACGTAACCGGCAAGCGGGGGCCACTCCGGACGGCTGAGGAGCAGCACCGCATAGGCGAGCTCGCCGCCGGCCGCCAGGGCCAGCGCCGCGACATAAGGCCGATGCAGCCGGCTGGGCTCCAACAGCAGCGGTACGGCGACCGCGAGCGTCGCCAACGCGGTGGTGGCCCAGATGACGGCGAGCGCCGTCCCGACCGCGTCCGCCAGCTGCGGGTCGGCGCGAAGCAGGAAGACGTTGTCGGTGCAGTTGCTCCAGCAGTGCGCATCCAGCAACGGGTCGCGAACGCTCGCGCGTAACACGCTGACGCCGCAGGCGGCCACGTATGCCGCCGCGGCCGCCCACGCGGCCCAGCGCCGACGGGACTGCGCAGCGGTCATGTGCAGCAGGACCGCGGGCAGCAGCGGGCGGACGAGTTCGCCGATGGAGCGCACCACGGCGGGCCCGCCTTCCCAGCCGATTGCGTCCGGTGCGAGCCAGACCATGGCCGCAACGGCCGCCAGCAAGGCAGAGCGCTGGCCGTTTGACGTGAGAGCGACGACGCCGGCCGCGACAATGAGCAGCAGGGCAGCTGCGAAGCCGAGCTCGGCAGCTGCCTGCGAGGCCGAGGCATACGTGGTGCCGGGCTGGTGTGCCCGTAACGGGGCGAGCAGGCCGAGCACGGCAAGCGGCGCAACGACGACCCCGATCGCCCGAGCGGGGACCCGCCGCCGCATCGGCAGGGCGAGCGCCATATCCCGATGGTGCCACTGAAAATCGAGGCGCGGACTGTGGCCAGCCACGAGGTTAGTGACGACAATCGCTGAAGCAGCCCCCGATGCGCACTGCCTCGGGTCACGTCCACGCTCGATCGAGGGGAGACGGGCCGGACGAGAGGTGTCGGTGATGGGTGGACGCGCGGATGGTCGGACGTCGGTTGGTCGGACGGCGGTCGGTCGTGCTGCGATGGCCGCGGTGGCGGCGGCCTGCCTGCTGCTCCCCGCTTGCAGCGCACCGGTGAACAAGGCAGGGGGCACGGGTGTGACAACGCTGCGCCTCGCGCTCGACGACCCCGGCGGGCGGGAAACCGGTCGTGAGGTCGAGGAGTTCGCCCGGCAGGTGCGGCAGCACTCCGGCGGACGCCTGCGGGTCGCCGTGACCTACCAGGCGAACGGGGTGAAGGGGGTCAGGGCGTGGGACCAGCAGATCGCGAAGAAGGTGCGGGCCGGCACGTTCCCGCTCGGGCTGGTGCCCGCTCGCGCCTGGGACGAGCTGGGGGTGCGGACGTTCGAGCCGCTGACCGTGCCGTTCCTGGTGTCGACAGATGCCCAACTCGACGCGGTGGTGGCGGATCCCGCTGCGTCCTCGATGCTCCAGGGCGTTCGCCGGCTCGGGGTCACCGGGCTTGCAATGTTCCCCGAAGCCATCCGCCATCCGGCCGGCTTCTCCACGACGATGGTGAGCCCGAGCGACTTCGCTGGACAGTCGGTGTGGGCACCGTTGTCAGCACTCACGTACGACACATTTCGCGCGCTCGGCGCCAAGCCATCTGACATTGCAGGCCCAGCGCTGACGATCGGCGTCGCGCACGGCGAGATCACGGGGGCGGAAACGTCGATCGACCGGCTCTTCACGCTGCCCACACCGAACACCATCACAGCCAATATTCCTTTGTACGCAAAGGCGAACGTCCTAGTCATCTCCACGAAGGCGTTCCAGAGCCTGGATGGGGACGAGAGAGCTGCGGTACGCGCGGCGGCCGATGCCGCGGTGCAGCGGATCATCGCGACGCGGGTGACCGACGCCCAGCAGGCCAGCGATCTGTGCACGGCGGGCGGCACGATCGTGATCGCGTCGACGTCGGACCTTGCCGCGGTCCGGGAGGCCGTGGCCCCCGTGCGCGATCGGGTGCAGGCCGACAGCGGGGTGCGTCCGATCCTGGCGCGCGTCGCGCACATCGTCGCCCGGCACCCGGGCCGGAGCCTCAGCAAGGACTGCGGGCGGCCGGTCGTGGGAGCGCCCGCAGCCCGCGACCTCGTCGACCCTGGGGTGCTCAACGGCGTCTGGCGTTTCACGCTCAGCCGCGAGGAGATCCTCGGTGCGGGTCTCAGCTCGGAGGTGGCCGACCGGGAGAGCGGGGTGTCGACAATCCGGATGGACGGCGGAACATATTCATGGGACTGGACACCGCCGATTGGTCCGCAGACCTGCAAGGGGCACTATCAGGTGACGAAGACGTCCGTCACGTTCCGCGAGGAAGGTGACAACTGCGGTGGCTGGTCGGCGGCGGACTACCGCCTCGACGGCAAGCAGCTGTTCTTCCGCTCGGGCCACAGTCTCAACGAGGGCGATCACGATGCCGCGCTTCTCGATCCGCTCTGGTTCGCCAGGCCCTGGCAGCTGGTCAGCCCGCTGTGACGACCAGTGGAAGCGTTGCGTGCAGCAGGGTCCCCTGCCCTGGGCTGCTGTCGATGGTGAGCTGGCCGCCGTAGGCCTCGAGCCGATCCCTGAGTCCGCGCAGCCCCGACCCGGCAGGGTCCGCGCCACCGACGCCGTCGTCCGCGACGGCGATCGTCACGACACCGTTCGTGGCTCCGACCTCGATCGTCACCGCGCTGGCCCGGCCGTGCTTGACGGTGTTCGCGACTGCCTCCGAGCAGACGAACCAGACGGCAGCGGCAACGTCCGGTGGGAGCTCGTCGCGAGGCACGTCGAGCAGCCTGATCGGCAGGTCGCCACGGTCGCCGAGCTCGTGGAGGGCCGCCGCGAGGCCGCGTTCGCTCAGCACTCGGGGGTGCAGTCCTGCAGCCAGCCGGTCGAGCTCGTCGCGGGTGTGCTCGAGCTGCTCCTGCGCGCGGGTCAGTGGCGTCTGATCAGCGGTTGACGTTGCCGCAAGGCACTCGGCCAGGCGCGTCAGCCGTTGCTGAGTGCCGTCGTGCAGGCCGACCTCCAGGCGGGATCGTGCCTGGTCGGCGGCTCGCACCAAGCGTCGGCGGGAGGCCTGCAGCTCGAGCACCTGCGCCTGGACCTCCGCCTGCAGGCGGGCATTCTGTCGCAGGAGGCGAGCGGCGATCTCGACCGCTGAGCTCAGCGCCGCTTCGTCGAGCAGTGCTGGGTCGTGCACGAGGACGGCCAGCACGCTGCCCTCGACATCGATCGGGTGTCACAACCCGACCTGCGGAGGGCGGGTCCACGTACACCGTCTGGCCCGCGGCATCGACGTAGCGATCGGCAGCGCGGAAACCCACCTCGAGGGTGGGGTCGCCCAGCGCGGCAGCGAGGGCGTCGCTCAAGGCTCCGGACCGTTCCTCGCCGAGCTCGACGACAAGGTCGGTCACCGCGGTCTGCGGCCCACTCGTGCGCGCGACGAGCCGCGCGACCGAGGCTGCGACCGCGACGACGAGGCCCTCGTAGGCCAGCAACGCGCCCGCGTCGGCGTCGCGCCCCGGCACCACCGTGTAGACCACCGCCAGCGCCATCAGCCCGCTCGACCAGACGACCAGCAGCCGCGCCCCTGCAGCGCGGCGCCGGCGCAGCTCGCCACGTGCCGTGCGGGTGCGGTGTACGGCGGCGGCGATCAGGGCGGCTGCGACTACGAAGGTGGCAAGGAGATTCGTTTCGAGCGGTGTGACCAGCGCGGCCGCATATATGACGACGACACAGGCCCGGCCAAGGCGGTCTCGGATGCGGCCGTCGGGTCCGACGAAGAGCGCGTGAGTGATCGGTGCTCGGTGCAGGAGTGCCAGGCCGGGAAACAGTCCGCCGGCGAACCAGGCGGCGCCGCACGCACCGAGCAGCAGTCCCGTCCGTTTCTCGCCCCGGGATCGAATGGCGACGGCGCAACCGAGAAGGGCGGCGCCGACGGCGACGTCGGGCAGCCAACCGGCGACGTCGGTCGCGCCGAAGAGGTAGAGGTCGAGCAGGAGGCCTGCGGTGAGGATCAGGCCACCGATTGCCAGGTCGGCGCGACGACTCATCCGAGCAGCCCGGTCACCGCGACGCCGGACAGCTCGCGCTTGGTCAGGAAGCCACGTACCTGCGCATCTGCCACCTGGGTGCCAAAGTCCGCGGCGACCCGGCTGGACACCAGCACGACAGCGGGTGGCTCGGGCAGTGCCGCGAGTGCCCTCGCGACGTCGAAGCCGTCGCGGCCCGGCAGCTGCACATCAAGGAGGACGACTTCCGGTCGCAGCCGGAGCGTCTCGCGCATCGCCTCGTCGCCGTCGCCGGCCTCACCGACGACGCGCAGCCCGTCTGCCTCCAGCAGCGATCTGGCGGAGGCGCGGAACGCGGCGTGGTCGTCCACGATGAGCACCGTCGGACCCACCTGTCGATGCTGGCAGACCCACTGGCGCCGTTGCACTGTGGCCAGCCACAATCATCGACGTCGCCCGTGCAGGGTCGGCACCGATGACGCGGTCCTGGGTCGTGCCTAGCGTCTTGGGTGAGGTGATCGCGATGGCGTGGACGGGAGTTGCGCTCGCTGGCGCGATGGTGACGGTGCTGGCGGCCTGCAGTGGCGCGGACCAGCCGAAGTCCGTGGCGGCAGGCAGCCCGTCCTCTGTCGTTTCGTCGGTAGACGCGTCGCGCGGTGGTTTCGCGCAGCGCACCGACGCCATCCCGGACGGTGTCTATCGCAAGAACGTCACCGAGGCTTCGCTCGTCGCCGTCGGTCACGAGGACGCGTTCCGGGACTTCGGCGTGCAGACCCTGACGGTGCGTGCCGGCGAGTGGCACTGGACCGTGCGCAACCCGAACAAGTTCCCGGACGACTGCGGGAGCGTGTCGTCCACCGATCGCGCAGTCGAGTTCCGCGAAGGGGCTGCGTCGTGCGTGAGCGGCTCGGTGACCACGGGCGAGGTGCTCTTCAGTGTGACGTGGCGATCGGTGGGCGACCGGCTCTATCTCAAGCCCGTCTACGCGCCGTCGCCCGACCTGGAGGTCAAGGTGGGCGGGGAGCCCTGGCGCAAGATCGGCTGAGACGAGCGCTCGGAGGTGACGAGGTGAAGGTTCGGGTCTGGCGCTATCACGTTGCCGCAGAGATGTGTGAGGAGTTCGAACGGGAGTATGGAGCCGACGGGTCATGGGCGGTGCTCTTCGCCACCGCGACCGGGTTCGTCGAGACCACCCTTTACCGCGAGACGCGCTAGGCGTCGACGTACCTCACTGTTGACCGGTTTGTCAGCGAGGAAGCGTGGCTGCGGTTCCGGCGCGAGAACGACGCGGCCTATATCGCGCTCGGGGAGCGGCTCGCGCACCTGACGCTCGAGCAGGAGGAACTCGTCTAGCGCCTGGCGGTGTGGACGGTGCTCCCGCTCAGCAGGAACAGGTCTGCCCGCGTCAGCACGCCATCGGAGGCCTCGGGATCGAGCAGGTCGGCCAGAGCCTGTGCATCGGACTCGGTGGCGCTGTCGCTGACGAACCCCTGCATCATCTCCAGCCGCCGGTGGATGTACTCGCGAACGTCCGTGGACACGGGCGCGGGGAGATCGAGCAGGAACGTACGGGTGCCGTCCGGCTCGAGACCTGCGGCGCGCAGCAGGTCTGGCCAGGCGCCGTGATAGGGAACGACGCCCATGGGGTGCTCGCCCGCGGCGGTCCGGTCCTCTGCGATCGCCTCCAGCCGGCTGAGCACGCCGGGAGCCACCCCCTCGGGCAGGAAGCGCATCGGCAGGCTGCCCTCGCGGATGGCCAGCAGGCCGCCCGGCCGGAGCAGTCCGCCGAGAGCCCGCAACGCCGCCACCGGGTCGGGCAGGTGATGGACCACGCCGCTCGCCCAGATGAGATCGGCCGGCGGAAGGTCGGTCAGGCCTTCCGGGAGCGAGACTTCGCGGGTCGTGAACCGGTCGCCGACGCCGAACCGCTCGGCCCGTTCGCGGGCCATGTCCAGCAGGGGCGCGGCGCCGTCGACGGCGAGCACGTTGGCCTGCGGCAGCAACTGGGCGAACGTGGTCGCGGCCACCCCTGGGCCGCTGCCGACGTCGATGACCGTTTGCGCATCGCGCTGACGGTCGACCAGCCAGGTCAGGGCCTGGTCGACCATCGGCGCGGTGAGCTCGCCATCGATCACCAGCTCCTGTCCGCGGACGGACCAGTCGACCGGACTGTCGTGGTCATGGTGGTGGGGGCTCATGGGAGTCATCGTGCAATAGAGCTGGCAGCTAGCTGAGGCAGGCCGGGCCGAGCAGGACCTTGAGGTCGCCCATCAGGGCCGGCGTGGGGTTGACGCGCAGCCCGTCGTCGAGGCGCAGGACGGTGGTGCGCGCGGCCGACTGCAGCCGGAGGTGGACCTCGGTGGCGCCGGGGTGGGTGGCCAGCACCTCCTTGAGGCGCTCGACCACCGGTGGTGTGCACCGAGCCACCGGCAACGAGATGATCACCGGACCGCGGGGACCTTCGGACAGGTCAGGCAGTGACATCTCCATCGCGACGAGCTTGGGCGCGTCGTCGCGGCGGTCGAGCCGGCCCCGGATCACGACGACGACATCCTCGGCGAGGCTCGTCGCGTAGAGCTGGTAGGTCTGCGGGAAGAACATGACCTCGATCGCGCCCTCGAGATCCTCCACGGAGGCGATGGCCCAGACGTCGCCCTTCTTGGTGACCTTGCGCTGCAGGCCCGTGACCAGGCCACCGATGGTGACCATGGAGCCGTCCTGTCGGTCCTCGGAGCCGGTCAGCGTCGCGATCGAGCAGTCTGCGGCGGCGGAGATCAGGTGCTCGATGCCGAACAGCGGGTGGTCGGAGACATAGAGCCCGAGCATCTCGCGCTCGAAGGCGAGCAGCGCGGACTTGTCCCACTCCCCCAGCGGCACCTCGGGTGTGACCACCAGACCCACACCGTCGGGGTCGCCGCCACCGAAGAGGTCGAACTGACCATGGGCCTCGTTGCGCTTGGTGTCCATGAACGAGTCGATGGCCTCGGCGTGCACGGACAGCAGCCCGCGCCGCGTGTGACCCAGCGAGTCGAACGCGCCGGCCTTGATCAGCGACTCGACCGTCTTCTTGTTGCAGGCGACCGGATCGATCTTGCGCAGGAAGTCGTAGAAGTCGAGGAACCGGCCCTTGGCGGTGCGGGTCGCCGCGATGGAGGCGACGACGTTCTCGCCGACGTTGCGGATCGCGGCCAGCCCGAACCGGATGTCGGTGCCGATCGGGGTGTAGTCGGCGGCCGACTCGTTGACGTCTGGCGGCAGCACCTTGATGCCCATGCGCCGGCACTCGTTGAGATAGAGCGCGGACTTGTCCTTGTCGTCCTTGACGCTGGTGAGCAGGGCAGCCATGTATTCGGCCGGGTAGTTGGCCTTGAGGTAGGCCGTCCAGTAGGACACCAGTCCGTAGGCCGCGCTGTGCGCCTTGTTGAACGCGTAGTCGGAGAACGGGACGAGGATGTCCCACAGGGTCTTGATGGCAGCCATCGAATATCCGTTGGCCGTCATGCCTTCGGAGAACCCGACGAACTCGGCGTCGAGCACGTCGCGCTTCTTCTTGCCCATCGCCTTGCGCAGCAGGTCGGCCTTGCCGAGCGAGAAGCCGGCGAGCTTCTGCGCGATCAGCAGGACCTGCTCCTGGTAGACGATCAGCCCGTAGGTCTCCCCCAGCACGTCCTCGAGCGGTGCTGCCAGCTCGGCGTGGATGGGGGTGATCTCCTCCTGGCCGTTCTTGCGCAGCGCATATTTCGTGTGCGACTGCGCGCCCATCGGGCCCGGCCGGTAGAGCGCGCCGACGGCCGAGATGTCCGCGAAGCTGTCGGGCCGCATGAGGCGCAGCAGCGAGCGCATCGGGCCGCCGTCGAACTGGAAGACACCCAGGGTGTCGCCGCGGGAGAGCAGGGCGTAGGTGGGTGCGTCGGTGAGGTCCTTGCTCAACGCGTCGAGGTCGATCGCGGTCCCGTGGTTGATCTCGATGTTGCGCAGCGCGTCATCGAGGATCGTCAGGTTGCGCAGGCCCAGGAAGTCCATCTTGACCAGGCCGAGCGCCTCACAGCTCGGATAGTCGAACTGGGTGATGACCTGGCCGTCCTGCTCGCGTTTCATGATCGGCACGACGTCGAGCAGCGGCTCGCTGGACATGATCACGCCCGCGGCGTGCACGCCCCACTGGCGCTTGAGGTTCTCCAGCCCGCGCGCGGTGTCGACGACCCGCTTGGCGTCGGGGTCGGTCTCATAGCGGGTGCGGAACTCGCCCGCCTCCTTGTAGCGGTTGTGCGACTTGTCGAAGATGCCGGCGAGCGGCACGTCCTTGCCCATGACCGGCGGCGGCATCAGCTTGGTGAGCTGGTCGCCGAGCGCGTAGGGGTAGCCCAGCACGCGGGCGGAGTCCTTCATCGCCTGCTTGGCCTTGATCGTGCCGTAGGTGATGATCTGCGCGACGCGGTCGGCCCCGTACTTCTCCGTGACGTAACGGATCACCTCGCCGCGGCGACGCTCGTCGAAGTCGATGTCGAAGTCGGGCATCGACATGCGCTCGGGGTTGAGGAACCGCTCGAAGATCAGACCGTGCAGGAGCGGGTCGAGGTCGGTGATGCGCATCGCGTAGGCACACATCGACCCGGCGCCGGAGCCGCGGCCGGGGCCGACGCGGATGCCGTTTTCCTTGGCCCAGTTGATGAAGTCGGCGACCACGAGGAAGTAGCCGGCGTAGCCCTTGCTGCAGATCACTTCCGTCTCGAAGTCGGCGCGGGCCCGCACATCAGCACTGATGCCATCGGGATAGCGCCGCAGCAGGCCGCGTTCGACGTCCTTGACGAACAGCGACTGCTCGGACTCACCCTCGGGCACCGGGAACCGCGGCATGAACCGGCCCTCGGCCTCGGTGAACGACACGTTGCACCGCTCGGCGATCAGCAACGTGTTGTCGCACGCCTCGGGCAGCTCGCGCCACACCTCGCGCATCTCCTCGGGCGACTTGAGGTAGAAGTCGTCGGTGTCGAACTTGAAGCGGTTGGGGTCGGCGATCGTCGAGCCGGACTGCACGCAGAGCAGCACCTCGTGGGCGCCGGCATCTTCCTTGTTCGTGTAGTGCAGGTCGTTGGTCGCCACCAGCGGCAGCGAGAGGTCCTTGGCCAGGCGCATCAGGTCGGCCCGGACGCGGCTCTCGATCTCGAGCCCGTGCTCCATCAGCTCGAGGTAGTAGTTCTCCGCCCCGAAGATGTCGCGGAACTCGGCGGCCGCGGCACGCGCCTCGTCGTACTTCCCGAGCCGCAGGAAGGTCTGGATCTCCCCGGACGGGCAGCCGGTGGTCGCGATCAGCCCCTTCGCGTATTCCGCGAGCAGTTCACGGTCCATGCGCGGCTTGTAGAAGAACCCCTCGAGGCTGGCCCGCGACGAGAGCCGGAACAGGTTGTGCATGCCCTCGGTGGTCTCCGCGAGCAGGGTCATGTGCGTGAAGGCCCCGCCGCCCGAGACGTCGTCGCCCCCGCCGGCACCCCACTTGACCCGCGTCCGGTCGGACCGGTGGGTACGAGGCGTTACGTACGCTTCTGTCCCGATGATCGGCTTGATGCCCGCTTTGGTGGCTTTCTTCCAGAAGTCGTAGGCGCCGAAGACGTTGCCGTGGTCGGTCATCGCCAGCGCGGGCATGCCCATGCGGCTGGTCTCTGAGAACAGGTCGGTCAGTCGGGCAGCGCCATCGAGCATGGAGTATTCGGTGTGCACGTGCAGGTGCACGAACGAGTCGCTTGAGCCCATGTGAAAGACGTGCCTCCGGTGCGCGGTAAGCCCCCACCCTAAGTGTCGGCACCGACAGTCCCGGGCGTGTCGCGGCGCGTCCCAGGTGGTCGGCGTGTCGCACCTACGCCCGCGGCGCGCACGCGCGTACGACTGAGCGTTTTGGGGGTTCAGGCGTCGTCGGCGACAAGCTCGACCTCGAATCCGGCGGTGTTCTCGAGGTAGGCCGCGTACTGCTGCGGCCCTCCGGCGTGCGGGTGGCGGTCGGCGAACAGCAAGGTCCAGCCGTGCGACGGCGCCTGCTCGACCAGCGTGTCGACGTCGCTCGGGCTGCCGGCGAAGAACGCGACATGGTTCAGGCCGGGTCGCAGCCGGTCGTGCGGCGCGTCGACGCGGTCCGGGCCGGCGTCGAGGACGACGTAGGTCTGGTCGAGTTTCCAGCTCTGCCCGTTGGCCCATCGGTCGGACACCTCGTAGCCCAGCTGAGAGAGCAGCCAGCCCCACGACGCCTCCGCCTCAGCGAGGTCGGCGACCCACAGCTCGAGGTGGTGCAGCGTTCCCTTCGTCGCCACGTCAGGAGACGGCGGCGATCTCGCGCGCCAGCGGCCAGGCGTTGGGCAGGCAGCCCTGCATGCCCTTCGACTGCTGCTGCATGACCGGCGCGAGCTTGCCGGGGCCCGAGCAGAAGGCGTGCGGGCGGCCGAGCCAGTGACCGGTCTCGTGGTTGACGACCATCTGGCGATAGGTGGCTTTGGAGCCGGTGAAGTGCACCGACGAGTGGCGCCAGCGGCTCTGGTTGATGATCACGTTGCGGCCGACACGGCAGCTGTAGAGGGTCGAGCACACCGAGGAGTACGTCGGCAGGTAGCGCGCCTGGGCGAGCAGCAAGGTGAAGTCGCCGCCGGTGGACACGCGCTTGAAGCGGTGGTGGCCTCGCAACCAGCCGCGCGGGTCGGCATAGGTCTCGGCGGCCGACGCCGCGAACTTCGTGACGTTGGCGACGATGTGCCCGCGGGTCCTCACGATGTAGGTGTGCAGGCGGTACACGTCGAGCCGCGGCAGGGTGGCTGTGGCGCTGACGTTCGCCGACGTGGCTGACCGCACGATCCGGTAGGACTTGAAGCCCGGCGCCTTCCCCCGCACCTTCGTGTGGAACGTGCCGCTTGCCGACACGGGCAGGTTGCGAACCAGCGTCCACGAGCCGGACTTCAGCTTCTCCAGCCGCACCGACGTGCCGGCGGGCGCGACCGTCCCGTGCAGCTTGGCGCGATGCTTGAGGCGTACGGCGGCGCGCGTCCACGCCGCGGTGAGTGCGGCACGTACCGACACCCTGATCGTCGCGCTGACGGCCTCGCCCGCTGTGGCGTCCGCCGCGTGCAGCAGACGCCAGTCGGCGGTCCGGTCCGCAGCGTGGGTGAACACGACGTTCCCCGCGCCGTCGGTCGGCTTCGTGTCGACGGTCGTCCAGGCGCCGCCGACGGGGCGCGACTGCAGGTCAACAGGCGCGGCCGGCACGGGCGTGTCGGCCGCCGGCGTGTCGGTCGTGAGGCGGCCAGAGATGGTCAGCGGGTGGCCGTGGGTGACGGTGGCGGACGGGCCGGAGATGACCAGGGTCGGCTGGTCAGCGGCGTGGGCGGCCGAGATCGGACCCGCTGTCGCGAGCGTGGCCGTGACGGCGATCGCCAGGGCACCGGTCAGAAGTCTGAAAATACGCACACCGGACATCATGCGGCATCAGACGCGTGCCCTACACCTCGCTGTCGTCCTTGACAGGGTGCTGGATGGGGCGCAGGTAGGCCCAGAGCAGGAAGAGCAGGCCGAGTGCCAGCATGCCGAGCCCGGCCCAGAGGTTGATCCGCAGGCCGCCGGACTTGCGCAGATCGGCGGCGGAGTCGAACAGTCCGGCAACGCCCACCATCACGCCGTACAGCGTGAACAACCCACCGATGAGCAGCCGCAGGTCGAACAGCTTGCTGGACGCGCTGCCCACGTTCTTGGCATCGGCCTTGTCCTGGCTTGCTGGATCTGACATCTGAATCCCTTCCTAGAGGAAGATTAGGGACAGCGCGGCGGTGATCCCGAGGGCCGACCAGCCGAGCAGCGCCGGCGACTCCCACCACTTGCGGTTGCGCCGGGCGATGGCAGGGTCGGGCGCGTTGGGGTCGGGGATGCCGTAGACCAGGCCGGCCAGCTCCTCGTCCGTCTTGGGCGCCGTGAACAGCGTGACCGCAACGGTGACGATGGCGTCGACGACGAACGCCGCGATGGCGCCGTAGAAGTTCGCCATCTGCGCGTTGATCTTGTCGTGCGACAGCACTTCGCCGCCGGGGTAGAAGTAGCCGATGTGGTACGAGGCGAAGTGCATGGCTGCGGCTGCTGCCGTGCCGGCCGCCAGACCCCAGACACCGGACTTTGCCGAGGTCCGCTTCCAGAACATCGCGATGATGAACGTCGCGAACAGCGGTGCGTTGAAGTAGGAGAACAGCAGCTGGATGTAGTTCATGATGTTGTTGTAGCCAGCGGCGATGAACGCGGTGCCGACGCCGATGAAGATGCCGACGACGGTCACGATGCGGCCGATCCGCAAGTAGTAGCCGTCGTCACGGTCCTTGACGATGTACGGCCGCCAGATGTCGTAGGTCCAGACGGTGTTGAACGAGCTGACGTTCGCGGCCATGCCGGCCATGAACGCTGCCAGCAGACCGGTCAGCGCGATGCCGAGAACTCCGTTGGGCAGCAACAGGTTCATCAGCCGAGGGATCGCGTCGTTGTAGGTCGGGGCGTCTTTCCCGGTGCCGCCGATGCCATCGACTAGCACCAGCGCAATCAGGCCGGGCACGATCGTGAGGAAGGGGATGAAGATCTTGGGGAATGCGCCGATCAACGGGGTGCGTTGGGCGGCGGACAAGTCCTTGGCGGACAGCGCGCGCTGCACCTCGGCGAAGTTCGTCGTCCAGTAGCCGAAGGAGAGCACGAAACCCAGCCCGAAGACGATGCCGATCCAGTCACCGAGCGGGTTCGTCCAGTTGCCTACTTGAGTGCCACCCCACTGGTTGAACGCGGCCGCGCCGAGGTCGGTCTGCTCGACCTTGTCCTTCAGCCCGCTGTAGCCACCGACCGCATGCAGGCCGACCACGACGATCGGGACGAGCCCGGCGATGATGACGAAGAACTGCAGCACCTCGTTGTAGATCGCGCCGGACAGCCCGCCGAGTGTGATGTAGACGAGCACGAAGCCGGCCCCGACGATGATGGCGATCCACAACGGCCACCCGAGCAGGCTCTCGATGACGAGTGCGAGCGCGTAGAGGTTGACACCGGCGATGAGTACGGCAGCAGCTGCGAAGGTCAAGGCGTTGAACAAGTGCGCGTTGCGGTCGAACCTGCGCCGGAGGTATTCCGGCACGCTGTGCACGCCCGACGTGTAATAGAACGGCATCATCACGAGGCCGAGGAAGACCATGGCGGGAACGGCGCCGACCCAGTAGAAGTGCACCGTCGCGATGCCGTACTGCGCGCCGTTGGCCGCCATGCCGAGGATCTCGATGGCGCCGAGGTTGGCGGAGATGAAAGCCAGTCCCGTCACCCAGGCCGGCAGGGAGCGCCCGGAGAGGAAGAAGTCCTCGCTCGTCGCGATCGCGCGCTTGGCCAGCAGGCCGATCGCGATGACGATGGTGAAGTAGATGAACAGGATCGAGTAGTCGAGGCCGTTGACGTCGAGCAGCTTGGCCGCCTCTATGGGCACGGACCACCTCCGAGGTCGCAGGGCCCGGGCGGGCCACCCAGGAGACTTCCGCCTCGATCGCTGGACCAAACCTGTCAAAGGGGCAAGATCCAGAACTGATGCGGGCAGTGGTAGGCGCTGACATGGGCAGGCGGCACCGATGCCTTCAGAGGCGTCGGCGCCGCATCGTTGGAGGCATCGTCCAGGCGTCCCGGAGGGCCCCATGTCCGAACTGCTCGCGCACATCCCGTTCCAACGGACGCCGTCGCCGTCGGCGTCGGCGGAGTGGGTCATCGAGCCGCTTCGGCGTGGTGACACAGCCGCGGTCACCGAGCTGTTCGACGCGATGTCGGCACGGTCGAGGCAACAGCGCTTCCACAACGCGATGCCTCGGCTGTCGGAGCGGATGCTCGCCTTCCTCAGCGACGTCGACGGTGAGCGGCACATCGCGGTAGCCGCCCGGGTGCGCGGTCGCTGCGTCGGCATCGCCCGAGCCGTCGTCTCGCGCGATCGGGCCTCGGTCGCCGATGTGGCCGTCGCGATCGCGGACGATCACCAGCGGCAAGGCCTCGGCCGCCGGCTGATCCACGCCCTGGCCGCCGATGCCCGGGCAGTCGGCATCCGCGAGTTCGAGGGCATCATCCATCCCGGCAACGACGCAGCCCGTGGGCTCGCCCGATCGATGGCGGCGACGGCGTCGTACGACGAAGGCATGCGTGCGGGCCACATTGTCACTCACAGCGGGCCGTCCCAAGTCCTGCATGATCGACTTCGAAGGTGAGAGGTGGGGTGGCGTCAGCGGCGCGGTTCGGCGGCGGCGTCCCAGCGCAGGTAGAGGGTGCTGGCGTCGTCGCGCAGCCGGGACCCGTGGTGGTCGAGCACCGAGCGGACGAGGCGGCGCAGCATCTCGGCCGGTTCGCGACCGGAGGTGGACTCCCGCTCGAGCAGGTCGCGCAACCGGTCCTCGCCGAACTCGACGCCCTGCGCATCGCGGGCCTCGATGACGCCGTCGGTGTAGAGCAGCAGCGCGTCACCCGGCTCGAGGCTGGTCTCGACGACGTCGAAGTCCTCAGCCGTCCCCACCCAGGCGTTGAGCCCGAGCGGCGAGGCCGGCCGCGCGTCAACTGCCGGCAGCGTGCTGGCGCGCCGGACGTGCATCGGCGCCGGATGGCCGGCAGTGGCCCACTGCAGCCGGCCACGCGTGATGTCGAGCTGGCCGAACAGGGCGGTGACGAACGCCTCTCCCCCGGCGTAGTCGGAGATGACGGCGTCGACCGCGCGGAGCAGAGTGCGTACGTCGGTGCCGGGATGCTCGCGGCGCGCGTTGCGGTAGGCCGAGACGGCCAGCGATCCGAGAACGGCCGACCGCAGGCCATGCCCCATCGCATCGAAGACGACGAAGTCGAGCACGTCACCGTTCAGGCTGTAGTCGAAGCAGTCGCCGCCGACCTCGTACGCCGGTTCGAGCAAACCAGCGACGGTGGTGCCCTCGATGGTGAACGTCAACGGCGGCAGGATGCCCCACTGCATCTCCGCTGCGAGCGACATGTCCTTGCGCCGGCGAAGGCGGTGCAGCCGGTCGGTGTAGCCGTTGGCCGTCGACACCAGGTGCGCGGCGGCGATGCCGAGCTCGACGCAGAACCCCTCCAGCTCCTCGTCCCAGGCCGGCAGCGTCATCGCCAGCACGCCGAGCTTCTGCGCGCGCTCGACGACGGGGACCCACACGTGCCAGCCGTCGTCCCGCTCCGCGGCCAGCGGCTTGCCGGAGACGAAGACCCGGCCGGCCATCGACCCGTCGAGGCTGGCCACCTCGGTGGGCTCACCGTGCGGGAGCACGTCCGGGTGCGGCTTGAGCCGCGACTGGTCGTAGTCGACGAGGAACAGCACGACGTCCGTGCCGCCGAGCTCGGCGACGGTCATCGACAGGGTTTCGACGACTTGCTGCGGGTCCGCGAACTGGGCGAGCCGGAGCAACCGCCCGACGGGGCGCTCCAACGGGTCCACCGGCGCGGTCATGCCGCGGAGCCTACGAGGTCGCTTTAAGCGGTACGGCGACGCGCGCCTGGCCCCACGCGGCCGGCGACCTGCCGGTTGCTCTGGAGCTCGTGGCCGGCGTGGCAGCGGATCACCAGGTCGACCGGCTCGGCGCAGTCGCGGTGGATGAACTCGATCGGCGGGCCGTCGTCGTCGGCGAGGTAGGTGTTGCCCCACGTCTGCAGCGCGAGCAGCACGGGATAGAGGTCGATCCCCTTGTCGGTCAGCCGGTATTCGTGGCGGCGGCGCTGGCCGGGATCCTGGTAGGGCTCGCGGCGCAGCAGTCCGTCGGCGACCAGCTGGTCGAGGCGGTCGGTCAGCATCTGGCGCGGGATCGACGTGCGGACGGTCAGCTGATCGAAGCGCCGGATGCCCTGGAAGACCTCGCGCAGGACCAGCAGGGACCACCGGTCGCCGATCACGTCGAGCGTGCGCCCGATCGTGCAGTTGTCGGCGGACCACTCGAGAGCCACGGGTTCTGACATGTTCGCATCCTAGGTCCTATTGACAGACTCAGCACGCATCGTACACCCTGGGTCTATGAATACGACTCAGGTGGTTGGTCGGCGCTCGAAGTCCCCGGCGCCTTCGGTCGTCGGGTGTCCACCTGCGCCGGACGGCTGCGGATGACGCCGCGCGGTTGACGACGATGCTCGCCGGGCTGTCGCCGATGAGCTCCTACCTCCGCTTCCTGTCCGGAGGGCGTCCCTCCGACCGGATGGTCACGCGGCTGCTGCAGAGGGACTCGACGCACGGCGCGTGGCTGGCGATGGCCGGTGACACCGCAGTGGGTCATGTCATGTGGGCACTCGCGGAGGACGCCGTCGAGGTCGGAGTGGTGGTCTCCGACGCGTGGCAGCAACGCGGCATCGGACGATGGCTCATCCAGTCCGCGCTGGCCGAGGCCGCGGTGGCCGGCGCCGTCGCCGTGCGCCTGGACGTGCACGCCGAGAACGGCAGGGTGATCGGGATGCTCCGTCGGTCGATGCCGGATGCCACGGTCACCCGCGAGGCCGAGATGCTGACGTACTGGGCACCCATGAGGTCGGCGACGGTGCCGTCTTCTGCGTGATCGAAACGGCGCCCGCCACGTTGTGCATGATCGACTTCGAAATTCGAGGCGCTGACCTGCGGCGATGCGCGGCGATGTCGGTTACTGCATGATCGACTTTGAAGTTCTGGGGTTAGGTGATGTGCCAGCGGTGGGACTGCTGGACGAAGAGGGTCACGTCGGGGGCGGAGAGCGGGCGGGACAGGAAGTAGCCCTGGGCCTTGCGGCACTGCAGCCGGCGGAGGTGCGCGAGCTGGTCCTGGGTCTCGACTCCTTCGGCCGTCACGTCGAGGTCGAGCGCGTCGGCCATCGCGAGGATCGCGGCGACGAGCGCGGTGTGGTGCGGGTCGGTGCCCAGGCCTTCGAGGAACGCCCGGTCCACCTTGACGGCGTCGACGGGGAAGCGCTTGAGATAGCTCAGCGATGAATAGCCGGTGCCGAAGTCGTCGATCGCGAGTCGGACGCCGAGGGTCTTGAGACTGGCCAACGTACGGGAGAAGTAGTCGACGTCCTCCATGAAGACGCTCTCGGTCAGCTCCAGGCAGAGGGTCTCGGGCGGCACCCCTGTGCGCTGCAAGATGTCGTTGATGACGCCGACGATGTCGGTGGCGAGCACCTGGCGGACCGAGAGGTTGACCGACACCGTCATGGACGGCTCGTCACGCTGCCACTCGACCAGCTGCTGGCAGGCGTGCTCGAGCACCCAGGCGCCGATCGGGCCGATCAGCCCCGACTCCTCGGCCAGCGGGATGAAGTCGGCCGGGCTGACCAGTCCGCGGTCCGGATGCTGCCAGCGCAACAGTGCCTCAGCACCGACCATCGAGCCGGTGAACAGGTCGACGATCGGCTGGTAGTGAACGACGAACTCGTCGCGCTCGAGCGCGAGTCGCAACGCCGATGCGGTGGCGAACCGGTGGTCCGACCTGGTGCGGAGCACCTCGTCGTAGATCTCGAGCCGGCCGCGGCCGCGTTCCTTGGCAAGGTTCATGGCGACGTCGGCCGCACGGAGCAGGCTCTCCGGCGTCGCTTGCTCGTCGGCGAGTGCGATGCCGAGGCTCGCGGTGACGCTGAACTCGTGACCGACGATGAGACAGGGCTGGCTCACCGCTTCAAGAGCCCGTCCGGCGATCTGCTCGATCTCCATGATGGACACGTCGTCGCAGACGATCACGAACTCGTCGCCGCCGAAGCGGGCGACGGTGTCGTGAGGGCGGATCACCGCATGGAGCCGGTCCGCCACCTGCCGCAGGAGCGCGTCACCCGCGGCATTGCCCAGCGAGTCGTTGACGGTCTTGAATCGGTCGACGTCGACGAGCATGACGCCGAGCTGCGCGCCACGCCGACGCGAACCGGCCAGCGAGTGGACCAGCCGGTCGGTCAGCAGGGCCCTGTTCGGGAGGCCGGTGAGGGAGTCGTGCAGTGCTCGATGGGTGAGCTCGGTCTCCAGCTTCTTGCGCTCGGTGATGTCCGCGAGCTGCGCGATCAGGTAGTCGGGCACCCCCGACTCGTCCCGTACGAGTGACACGTACGTGGAGGCCCACACGACGGATCCGTCCGGACGCACGTACCGCCGTTCGTCTGTATAGGTGTCGTCGCCCGCCGCCACCCTGGCGAGCACCCCGTCGACGAGCGGTGCCTCGTCGGGGTGGTTGTAGTCGGTCCACAGCCGGCCGACCAGCTCCGCCGCCGGCCGGCCGAGGAGCGCGCACACGGCGGGGTTGACCCGCGTCGGGACTCCGTCGAGACCGATGATGACGCCGCCGATGCCCGCCTGTTCGAAGACGGTCGCGAACCGGGCCTCGGCCACCTGCCGCACTCGATCCGCCTCGGTGACACGGTTCTCGACCTCGACTAGGTCAGTGATGTCCCGCACCAGACCGAGGACCTCGACGACTGCGCCGGCGGCGTCCCGGCGGAAGGGAGTGACGCGACGGCTCAGCCAGCGCCACCGGCCGTCGGCGTGCAGACCCCGATAGCGCACCTCGAGCACCTGCCCGTCGGCAAGGCGAGCTGCTTCGATCGTGGCGGCCTGCGCCTGAAGCTGGTCGTCGGGATGGACGCGGGCGAGTGGTTCGCCAGGGAAGAGGGCGGCGTATTCCTCGGCGGTGTGGCCGAGGACGTCGGTGTCGCGCGAGCGATAGATGTCCTCGTCGGTCGCGAGATCGGCCACGAACGTGAAGTCGGGCGAGGCCATCAGGACCGCGTCGAAGAACGCATTGGCTCGCACGGCCGACCGCTCCGCGAGTGTCAGTTCGGTGATGTCCAGCTGCGTCCCGCGCATGGTCGCGGGCTGGCCGTTGGCTGCCGGCGCCATCTCGATGTTGGTGCGAAGGTGCCGCACCTGGCCGTCCGGTCGAACGATGCGGTGCTCGTACTCCGCGTGGCCCCCACCGGTCAACGCCTTGTACCAGTTCTGGAACACGAGCGCGCGGTCGTCGCCATGGATCATCTCGCTGGAGGCGGTGGACAGGTCGGAATCAGGGGGAAGCCCCCAGGTGCGCAGCAGCTGCTCGGAGCAGGTGAACGTCCCGTCGGTCAGGTCATAGCTGAAGCTCCCGAGCCGGCCGATCCGCTGCGCCTCGACGAGCCCGCGTACCGCGGAGCGTTCTGCGGAGATGTCGGTCAGCGCGCAGACGGCGCCGAGCACCACGCCGTTCGGGTCGACGATCTGGGCAGCGTGCGTGCGGACCTCGCGGTGCGGTCCACCGGCCGGGCCGAGCAACAGCTCGACGGCACCGACCTCCTCGCCGCGCAGCGCCCGGATCAGCGGGTAGTCCGCGATCGGCACCGGTTGCCCGACCGCGTCGAGCACGTCGATCAGCTCGGCGGCCTCCTCGGGCGACGAGGTGTGAGACCCCGCGCGCAGCCCCACGATGGCGCGCTGCGCGCGGTTGCGCACCAGGTTCTCGCCGTTCGCGTCGCACGAGACGATGCCGACCTCGATGGTCTCCAGCAGGGCGTCGTCGAAGCTCTGCCCGCGCACCAGCCCGGCTTTCGCGATGGCGAGCTGGGCGACTGACCGTTGCAGCGCCGCGCGTACCTCGGACAGCTCTGCCGCGAGATCGGCGTTGTCTGTCGCTTCGGAGGAGTCCAATGCAGACCTGACTGCGCGGTGCTGGACGGCGCGTTGGGCGGTGGCCGCCCGGGACACCCCGAGCGCAGGAACCGGGAGCCCGCCTCCAACATGGTAACCATGACGAACGCTCCGACCGCCTGCACATGGGCGACAAATGGTCGATTTCTGCCCTAAGAGGTCCCTGTTTGCCGGTGGTCCATGATCGGGATGCACGGTTTCACACGGCGAGCATGAGGGAGGGCCGGTTCGATGCCTGGCGCGGTGTCCGACGAAACCGTCCGCGTCCCGATCCTGCTGTCGAAATGGCTGACGGTGACCTTCGTGCACTGGCCGGTCGCGCCGGCAGTGGTCCAGGCGATGCTGCCCGCGGGGCTGGTGGTCGACCGGTGGGACGACGAAGCGTGGCTGACGCTCGCGCCGTTCCGGATGGTGGATGTCGGGCCGCCCGGACCGGCTGCGCTGCGCCGGCTGACGTTCGCGGAGACGAACTTTCGGACGTACGTGCGCGCGCCTGACGGACGTGCGGGGATCTACTTCTTCGCGATCGAGGCAGTCAGCGCCCTGATGACGATCAGCGCGCGGGTCGCCGCCGGGATCCCCTACCGGCTCGGCAATCTCAGCGTCGTCTCGGACGCCGGAGTGGTCAGCTATGGCGGCGCGCGGCGGGACGGATCGGGTGCCTACCGGCTCGACGTACGGCCGGGTCCGCCGATTGTCGAGCCGACCCCGCTCGACGTCTGGCTGACTGCGCGATGGCGTGCGTACAGCTGGCATCTGGGGCGACTGCTCGAGACGCCGGTGTGGCATGAGCCGTGGCCGCTGTCGAGCGCGACAGTTGAGGGTCTGCGCGAGACACTCTCCACCTCGTTGGGTCTGCCGGCCGCTCGTACGACTGATGCTGTTGTGCATTTCTCCGAGGGGGTGCACGACGTGCGCATCGGTGCGAGCCGGCGGGCGCGGGCGCGCTAGTCGCCCTTGGCGGAGGGTCCTGCCCGATCGGCAGGACCCTCCGCGCAACCCCCGTTCGGCTATCCGCCGACCCTGACGTCCTGGGTCGCTGACCTGGCCTCGTCCTGGACGTTCGCGGCAGCGTCCTGTGCGGTTGACTTCACCGCATCCACCGCGTGCTGCGCCGGCTCGCGCAGGTTGTCCTTCATCTCGTCCGCGGCCTCGGTGAGCGGTTGCTTGATCGCATCCGCATGCTCGACGGCGTGCTCCTTCACTGCAACGGCGACGTCCTGCTCCTTCTGTGTCGCCGGCAGAAGAGACGACGCAAGCCAGCCGACTCCGAACGCGATGAGCCCGGCCGCGAGCGGGTTGCCCTGGGTCTGGCTCCTCACGGCGCCCGGTGCGGATGCGGCTGTGCCGGCTGCCGTTGCGGCTGTGCCGGCGACGCTGTCGCCGGTGGCGGACGCTGCGCCCATCACCTTGTTCTTGACGCCGCCGGCGACGTCCTTTGCCTTGTCGACGCGGCGCTCGAGGACGCGCGCCGGGCTCACCTTCTCCGAGAGCGCGTCAACGTCGCGGCTCAGCTCTTCACGCGTCACTTCGATGTCGCGCCTGATGTGTTCGGGTGTGTCGGTCATGCCGGGTCCTACCGTCCCTTCAATGCGTCGGGAACCTCTTTGAGGGTCTGGATTGTTCGCTCCGGCTTCGGGTTCACGGCTCGGAGTCGTTTGCGGCCGACCGTGGCCAACACGGCACCGATGACGGCCCACAACACGGCCACGATCAGTGCTGCCCAGCCCTCGTCCATGACGTTGGCCAGGGCCCACCACAGGGCGATCGAGACGAACAGCGCAACCATGTAGCCGGCGAATCCCGCACCGCCCAACATGCCGAGTGCTTTGCCGCTCTTGGTCGCCTCGTGCCTGACCTCCGCCTTCGCGAGCTCGAGTTCCTGTCGCATCAGCTTGGACAGGTCGCTCGTCACCTCGCTGATGAGCTGGCCCACGGAGCTGTCGGTCACGTCGGGATGCTCGGTGTCGACGCGCACGGTGTCGAAGCGCTCGGTGTCGACGCGCACGGTGTCGAGGCGCTCGGTGTCGGGACGCACGGTGTCGGGACGCTCGGCGTCGGGACGCTCGGTGTCGAGGCGCCCATGGAGGCCGGTCATAGTGGCCGCCCAGCAGACTCGTAGCCGTTCGTGCCCGTCTCCGTCGCGGTCAGGTCCGCGATCGGGGTCGCCATGCTGTCTGTCGCCGTGGGCTGTCGCCGTGTGGCCTGTCGCCGTGTGGCCTGTCGCCGTGTGGTCTGTCGGCGGCATGTCCTTCGTCGGAGTGGCGGCGGAGTCGCTCTGACTCGCTTGGACTGCCCCTCGCGTCAGGCGCCCTACGACGACGCCCGCCGCAGCGGCGCCGAGCAGGAACGTCCCTGGCTTGCGGCGTGCGTAGGAGCGCACCTCGTCGAGAAGGCTGCCTGGATCACGACGCTCGAGCCAGGTGGCCAGATCGGTCACCTTGTCGGCCGCCTGGTGGGTGAGGTCGGTGACGGGACCGGACTGGCCGCCTGCTGGGCCATGGAGCGCAGCTCGTTGCCCAAGGACTGCAGGCCGCTGGCGGCCTTGTCCTTCTGCAGAGCTGCCTGTTGCTGCGCCTGGTCGCTGAACTCGTGGCCCAGGTCCTTGGCCTGTCGGCGCGCTTCGGCGGTGACGTTGCTCGCTTCGGACGCCGCTGTGCTGGCTACCTGCTTGCCCGACTCGGTCAACGGAGTGTCGTTGTCAGGGTCGGTGACCTGGCGGGGTTCGAAGTCGCCGTCTGTTGTCGGCCGCTCATAGCTGCCGATGGGTGTGCTGGTCATGCGCATTCCTTTCGTGCGCTCATGGCGCGCGGTGGGTTGTGAGTCGCCGATGTAGCCCACGGGGCCAGGGCTGAAACCTGTGCGGCTTCAGCGATTTCGCGGACTGTGGACCGGCTCGGGCGCGATCGGTGGGATGGCCGCGCGCTCGTACTAACCAAGTCGCGGCTGCTTCACACGCCGACTGGGTCGGCGTGCAGTTCCGGGGACGAATGGGCAGTTGCCCCGGCGAGCTCGCTGGCACAGAGCATGCAGCGGGTCGCGCTGTAGGGCTTGTCCACCTTGCGAAGGCCGCCCGGGTCAGCGATCCGGTGACAGTCCGGGTCGGTGTGGAAGCGGATGAACAACGGTTCGTCTTCGTTGTCCTGCGGGCGGTTCTCGATCCATCCGGATGGCGGTGAGTAAGGCATGGGTACCCCGTCGAAACTCAAGGGATATTCGCGCTGATGCCACCCGCTGTGGGCGGAGCGCCTGGCCGCTGCTGGACCCTTCGCGCCCTCCCTCGTGGCGCGATTTATGTGTTGTCACCCGCTCGTGGTGGGTCCAAACCTGCGCCGGGTAAAACTCGGCTATGTGCTGTCCGTTGTGTGCCGGTTGCTCGGCACCTGACCGTTAAAAAGACGCAGCGTGGTTGGCCAGGAAGGTGCCGTCGTCGTGGCGGACCACTCGCCACACGCGGACGTCTTTTCCGCTGTTTTCGACGTCCTTCTCGTGAAACCTGACTTCGTTGTCGACAAGTCGACCGCAGCCCGTGACCTGGTAGGCGCTGCCTTGCATCTCGACGGTGAAGTCCTCGGCGGCGACGAAGTCGTCAAGGCTGGCGGGGGCGCGATCTGAGACGAGGAGTACGAGGAGTGGCTTGCCGGAGATAACCATTTCGGGGGTGGCGAATGACATGAGTCGGGTCTCCATGGGTGCAGGTCGGGCCAGCTCGGGTGCTGGGCGGCCGTGGTGCTGGTGGATGCCCCGCCAGAACGGTCAGAAACCTGCTCGGCGACTGCCGCAGGAGATGTCGAGCGACGTCCCGGGCATGGCGGGCTGGCTCCCTGGGGTCGTCGGCCGTGAATTCCCTGCGTCAACCTCGGCGGTGGCGCCGACTCATCGGTGGTGCGGATCGCGGTGTCCCGTGCGGACCATGATCTTTTCCGATATTTCAGGCTTGGGCCGTATGCGTCGATGGTTCATATATGTCAGTCGCGATAGCGGAGGCCACCCTGTCGCCCCGTCGCACGGGGCCACTGCTGTCCGCCCTGATCGCGCTGAGCGGGATCCTGTTCTCCTTCGGGCTGCTCCTGCCGATGCCGGCAGGCACCCACCGGCTGCCACTCTTCTTGATCAACGGCTTGGCGGTGACCGTCGGGGTCGCAGGCTGGTATGCACCGTGGGCGCGGCTGCGCTGGACCTGCTACTGGGTGTTCGTCTCCGGAGCCTTGGGGATCATCGCCCTGTCGAACGGGTTCGGCGGCTTCGAGCCCTTCTCGTACGCCGCCTATTTCACGGTCGTCTTCGTCTGGGTCGGCATCGCCAGCCCGCGTTGGACCTCGCTGCTCGTCCTGCGATCGCCGTTGCCGCCTATGTCGTGCCGCTCCAGGCGCTCGACCGCCCGGTCGAGGACATGTTCACGGTGCTGTGGGTGCTCCCGGTGTGGCTGCTCGTTGCGGAGTCGCTCGCCTGGGTGGTCGACATGCTGCATCGTGCCGAGATCACGCTGCGCCAGGCCAACGACAACGTCGCCCGCTTGCTGGTGGCAGCCACCGGCCTGGGAGCCAGCGTGCAGGACGAGGCCGAAGCAGTCGACAGCATCGCGCGGGTCGCCTGGACTCTGCTGGGTGGCGCGACCGCCAGCGTCCTGCTGCTGGACCCGGACGCGGCCGACCTCCTTCGCCATCGCGGCGGAGCCGCCGACGGCTTGCCGCTGGCGGGGCCGAGCATCTCCGTGACCAGCGCTCTGCACGGTTGGATTGACGACACGCGGATCCGCGACGCCGCCGATCTCGCGGAACCCACGCTGCAGGCGCTGCTCAGGGACTGTGGCGCCGAGGCAGCGACGCTCATCGGACTTGACGAGTTCGACGACATCACGGGCACACCGCGCCTCGGCGGCGTGGTCGTCGTCGGCTGGAACGCATCGGCGAGGACGCGTCCCGACGCGGATCTGCTGGACCGGGCCGCGGCGTTGCTGCGCACCGAGGGCGGCCGGCTGCTGGATCAGGCGCGCAGGGTTGAACGGCTTTCGCGCGACGCCGAGACCGACCCGCTCACGGGGCTGGCCAACCGCCGCCGACTGCGCAGGCTGATGGATGACTTGGCACCGGGTGGCGCACTGGCAGTGATCGACCTCGACCAGTTCAAGGTGGTCAACGACCGGTTCGGGCACTCGGCTGGGGACCAGGTCCTGCGTGACTTCGCCGCGTGCCTTCGGCGGATTTGCGGTCTCGGCGAGACCGCCGCCCGGCTCGGCGGCGAGGAGTTCGTCGTCGTCTGCCCGTCAGGCGGTATTGCCGCTGGCTCGCTGGCGCTGCAACGGCTGCGCGACGCGTGGCAGGAACGGCCGCGGCTGACCACGTTCTCTGCTGGAGTCGCGGAGATGTCCGAGACGGAGCGACCGGCCGACGTGCTGCACCGCGCGGACGAGGCGTTGTACGAAGCAAAGGCCTCAGGCCGCGACCGGACGATCATCGCTGACCCGGCGGTCATTCCCGCAGGTCCTGCGCTGTGATCGCGGCTGACACGTCGCGTTGACGCCAGGTGGGCGGGCACGTCGATCCCGGCGGGCGCGCCTCCCTTGACGACGGGTGGGCCGGCACGTCGATCCCCGCGGGCACGTCGATCCCGGCGGGCGCGCCTCCCTTGACGACGGGTGGGCCGGCACGTCGATCCCCGCGGGCACGTCGATCCCGGCGGGCGCGCCTCCCTAGACGACGGGTGGGCCGGCGTCGATCCCCGCGGGCACGTCGCCCTGACGGCAGCTGCGCCTGCGCTTTGACCATGGTCATGCGCGACTCGCTGGGCTGCTGAGCCCGTAAGCCGCGCCTGCTTCGTGAGGTCGTCAGTGATCCTCGAACGGCGGCGTCCGTTCGTGACGGCAACCGAGCAGGAACCTCAACCTCAGCACGACGGGTCAGACTAGAAAAGCGCGACGGATCGGCTTAGAAGGGTGGGGTCTCGTTGTCGGGTGCGCGGGGTTGGGTGCAGCTTTCGAGGATGGGTGGCACCGGGTCGTAGTAGCTGTGCCCGGTGGGTGTGGTCCAGATGACGTCACCGTTGGCGAGCAGACGTAGTTGCCAGCCGGCGTTGTGTTTTCGGATGTGGCAGGGCCGGCATTCACAGGTCAGGTTGTGCTCGGCGGTGGGCCCGTCGGGGTAGCGGATGGTGTGGTCGATGTCGCACCGTTCGGCGCGGACCCGGCAACCCAGCCCGCGACAGGTCTGGTCGCGGGTGATGACGTGGTCGGTGAGGTTCTTCGGTGGCTCATAGGTCGTGGTGCCGTAGTCGAGCAGCCCCCCGGTGCCCGGATCGGTGAGCAGCCGACGCCAGGTGCCGTCCGCGGCGACCTGCCGGGCGACCTGAGCGGGGATCGGGCCGTACCCGGCCAGCTCACCGGGCAGCTCGTCGAGCCCGAGCAGGGTGCTCGCGGCCACCGTGACCTGGATGTGCGGGCGGCGCCGGTGGTTGCGCGGCAGGTCGGGCCGCTTCAGGGCGGCATAGGCCATATCGGCCAGCACGTCCGCGCGTAGCTGGCCCATGGTGCGCAACACCGGCTCCGGCAACCCGTCGGGGGTGAACCCGTAGGCGGCGAACGCATCACTGCTACCGGTCGCGCCCCCGTTGGCCGCGTCCACGGCGGCGTTGGCCTTCTTGATCTCCTTCGCCTCGGCGCGCTCCGCGGCGCGGGCCCGATCGGCCAGCGCGGTCACCGCGGTCCAGAGCGCCATCGCATCCGGGGCCGAGAGCAACGCCCACAGCTCACACATCCCATCCGCGCGCGGGCTCAGCTCGACCCGGCGCTCGGCCTTGGCCTGCTCCGCGCGGACCTTGGCCGTGGACGGGTCCGCGGCCAGCACCGCACGACCGATACTGGCCCGCAACTGCCCCAGCGTCTGTTTGGGTGCCCGGACCAGCACCCGGGCCTCAGCGGTGCTGATGGCATCGTCGCCCAGCACCGCCAGACCCTCGGCGATCGCGGTGGCCTTCGACAAGTTCAGCTGCCCCGCGGCCAGGGCGGCCTCGGTCGCCGGCAGGCGCCGCAACGCGGTCGCGAGCCAGACCCGTTTCTCCCCGGAGAACCGCGACATGGACAGCACGGCGGCGACCTCGTCGGCGGCGTACTCGTTGACCACACCGGCAGGCAGCGGGGTGTCGGCGGGTTCCCCGTTCGGCCCGGGCATCAGGCGGCGCCCGGCCAGCTCCCGTACCGCCCGCAGCTGGGCGGCCTGCGTCCACGCCGTCTGCCGCTCACACGCCCCCAGGAACGAGACCAGGTCATGCATGTCCAGATCGGCCGGATCCACCGCGGCCAGCACCCCACCCAGTGCCTCACCCGGAGCCAACGACTCCAAACTCGCGGCATGGACCGCATAAGCCGACACCGGCCCACCCGGATGAAACAAATCCACCACCACACGCCGATCAAGATCAGCATCAAGATCAGCGGCGACACCCTCGAGGACCGCAGCGAGGTCAACATCGAGGTCAGCGCCGGGATCGGCCTCGCCGTCAAGATCCCCGTCGAGGTCGGCCTCGATGATCTCCTCGAGGACCGCAGCGATGGCGCGGTCCATCGCGACCTCAACCTCGCCAGCGACCGACTCGAACATACGTTCTGGGTATCTGCTTTAGTGCAGTATGAATGGGCGGCGGTGTCGGACCATCCGGCGGCGGGCGTGGACTATCCGCGAGACGTACCAGGAGTTGCTGGCCTGGTTCCCCGACGACGCGGCGTGCCTGGACTACCTCGCGGAGCTGCGTTGGCCTGAGGGGTTCGTCTGCCCGGCGTGTGGCGGCCACCGACTTCGTGGCGCACGCGCCGAGGACCTGTGGATGTGTCAGGACTGCGAGCGCAGGACCTCGGTGACGGCGGGCACGATCTTCCATCGGACGCCGGACGCCGCTGTCGACGTGGTTCGCGGCGATCTGGTTGGTGACCTCGCAGAAGAACGGCATGTCGGCGCTAGGGTCTGCAGCGGGTGCTCGGGCTTCAAGCTCCTATGAGACCGCATGGGCGTGGATGCACAAGCTGCGCCGCGCGATGGTCCGCCCCGACCGCGACCGGCTCGGGCGGGGTCGTCGAGGTCGACGAGACCTTCGTCGGCGGGGTGAGCACTGGAAACCGACGGCGCCAGCAGCGACAAGGTGCCGGTCATGGTCGCGGTCGAGAAGGTCGGAAAGAGGCCGCAAGCTCGGCCGAATCCGGCTCGAGGCTCACCGAGCCGACCCGGCACGTCGGAGCTACGCGAGTTCGCCGAGCGCATGGTGGCGCCCGGCTCGACGATCCGCACCGACGGTGCCCGGATGCTGCGCAGCTCGGGAGCCGGGCTACACCCACGAGTACACCAACGGCTACAACGCGCCGGACAAGGCCGAGGTGCTGCCCGGCGTGCACCTGGTCGCCTCACTGCTCAAGCGCTGGCTGACCGGCACCCTGCACTACGCGGTCGGCCGACCACCAACTGCCCTACTACCTCGACGAGTTCACCTTCCGGTTCAACCGCCGCAACGCCAACAGCCGCGGCCTGCTCTTCTACCGACTCATCGAGCAAGCGGTCAACACCGACCCGCACCCCTGCACACGACTTCTCCGGCCGAAGCCCAATACGAACTTCACTTAAGCAGATACCCAGAACATACGTTCGACTATACGGCATAGGCCCGACAGTTCTCAACCCCTCGTTCCGTTATCCACAGAGGCGTTCTCGAGTTTTTGCGATCGGTCGATCTGTGCGGAACAGGGGGCGGATCCTTGCGAGGCGAACCGTCGCTTCAACAGGCGCGCACGCCTACTGTCGCGACGCTGCGGGTGCCAAACGTGGTCAACTTCCGAGGAGGCGGGACAGCCAGGATCGGGGCTGGGGCTCGGCATCGACGGGCGCGGGACCGACGAGACCATCGGCGGTGAGTCGCTTTGCCAAGGCGTCGAGCGCTGCGTCCACCTCTTGTTCGTCGTACCCGCCCCGAAATACGGATCGGAGACGATCTCCTTGACCTCCGCCGCAGTGACTGCGCCGAGTTCGGCGCGAGCCAGGAAGGTGTCGACGGACTCAACGTCGTAGCCGGGGGTGAACTTGCGCCGACTGAAGCGCTCTCCTGGCAACGCTCAGCTCACTTCGGGTGCCTTTTAGAGCGCGGATCTAGGGAAGAAGGTACTGCGTTGCCGGCAGCTCCCGGTTGACGCGCTGGCTGCGAAACGCCGAACGGTTGTCCCAAGATGTGCATGATCGACTTCGAAAGCTGAGGCGCTGACCTGCAGCGACGCGCGCGATGTCGGCAACTGCATGATCGACTTCAAAAGCTGAGGCGCTGACCTGCAATGACGCGCGCGATGTCGGCAACTGCATGATCGACTTCGAAAGCTGAGGCGCTGACCTGCAGCGACGCGCGCGATGTCGGCAACTGCATGATCGACTTTGAAGAGAGAGGTTGGCAGGGACGGGAGGGGTGGGGCTGTGAGGCGGTTGCCGGCCGTCGGCATGTTCTATGCGGGCGAGGTGTGGCTGTCCCTCGGCCTGGAGACGTCCTTCACCGTCTCGGCGGTGTACTTCGTCAACACGGTGAACCTCGATCCGCTCCAGCTCGTGCTCGTCGGCACGGTGATGGAGCTGTCCATCTTCATCTTCGAGGTGCCGACCGGCGTGGTCGCGGACACGTACAGCCGGCGGCTGTCGCTGGTGATCGGCTGGCTACTCATGGGGGCCGGCCTGGTCGTGATCGGAGCCGTGCCGGAGTTCGCGGTGATCCTGGTCGGGTACGCCCTCTGGGGACTTGGCTACACGTTCACCAGCGGAGCCCATCAGGCATGGATCACAGACGAGGTGGGCGCGGATCAGGTCGGCCGGATCTTCGCTCGCGGCCAGCAGCTCGCGTACGCCGGAGGGCTCGTGGGGGTAGGGGTCAGCGTCGCGGTGGCCAGCTGGGACCTCGCCGCCGCCGTCATCCTGGGCGGGATCATCGTTGCGGGCTTTGGAGTTTTCTCCGCCCTGTTCATGCCGGAGACGGGGTTCACGCGCGCGCCGGCCGCCGAACGGGCGGGGGCATTGCGGGAGATGCGTACGACGGCGGGGCGTGGGGCGCGGTACGTGCGTATGCAGCCAATGCTGCTGCTCGTGGTCGGCATCGCGTTCTTCGCGGGCGCATCGAGTGAGAGCTTCGACCGGTTGTGGCAGGCGCATCTGATCCGCGACGTGGGCCTGCCTGGCATCGGCGCACTCAACCCGGTGGTCTGGTTCGGCATCCTGGGCGCTGTCACGATGGCGATCGGGCTGATCGCCAGCCAGGTGTTGGTGCGTCGCTTCGAGAGGGTCGGGCAGGCGCGGCTCACGAAGCTGCTCACCGTCTTCACCTCCGTGCAGGTGGTGGCGGTCGTTGTCTTCGCGCTGGCGGGCAACTTCGCGTTGGCTGTCCTGGGGATGTGGCTCTATTACCTGACGCGCTCGCTGATCAATCCCGTGTACCAGACGTGGCTCAACGAGCAGATCACCGACTCTCGGGTGCGCGCCACGGTCATCTCGATCACGAGCCAGTCCGACGCGATCGGAGAGGTCGCCGGCGGGCCCGCCGTCGGGGCACTGGGTCGAGCGACGTCGCTGCCGATCGCGATGCTCGCCGGCGGGGCGCTGCTCGCACCCGCGCTTGCGCTGTACGGCCGCGCGATGCGGCACGGAGGCGTGGAGCCGGAGCTGGCAGAGCTGCCGCCCGACGTGGAGGGCCAGCCGTCGCCGTAACGTGTCGGCCGAGGGACATGCGAAGGGACGCTCCGGGCTGAGGAGACAGCATGACGAGACACGGGACAGGCTGGTTCCAGTACGCACCCGTGGCGGGCAGCCGCTCGGTGCTCTCCTTCGACAGCGACGCCGTCCAGGGCGAGGACGTCGCGCGCCCCGAGCTCGCGGATGTAGGCCGGCTCGGGCGACGCGCGATGCGAGGCTTCGTACGCGCTGCTCGCGTGGACCTCGCGCCGACCCTGCACCGCTCGTTGCGAGAGCACCTCGGCCCGCTCGCACCTGATGTCGCAGTGGTCGAGGAGTCCTGGCGTTCGTACGACCAGGTCAACGTGCAGGCAGGTCTCGACGCGTGGCTGGCCGAACCGAACCGGACCTTCGACCTGCTGGGGGTCGCGGGCTTCCAGCATGGCCGGTTCGGCCTGGCGGATCTGCTCAACCCCGCGGCGACGCCGCAGCCGTGGGACCCGCGACCGGGCAACGTCGCGACGGTGAACATCGCCAGCGGTCCCGACGGCCAGGTGCGGGCCTGCGTGGTCTGCGCGATCTATCTGGTCAGCGAAGGCGATCGGCGCACGGCAGTGCTGCTGCGCGGCCCGGACGAGGACGGCGAACACGGTGTGCTGCTGCAGGTGGTGAGCGCAGGGCCGGGCACAGCGGCACAGGTGGCTGCAGATGTACGAGGGTTGGCGCTGGCGCACAACGTCTTCCGGGGACAGGTCCTGTCCTTCGGCGGGGAGATGTTCGAACCCGGCTCGACGTTCATGAAGTTCCATCGCCGGCCCGAGCTCGACCGGGCGGGCCTTGTCCTGCCGGAGGGTGTGCTGGACACGATTGAGCGGCAGGTCGTCGACATCGGGGTGCACCGCGACCGACTGCTCGCGAGCGGCCAGCACCTCAAGCGTGGCTTGCTGCTCTACGGACCGCCGGGCACCGGCAAGACGCACACGGTGCGCTATCTGCTCGGCCGCACCGACGGCGTGACCGTCATCGAGCTCACCGGGGCCGCGTTGCACCTGATCGCCGAGGCGTGCTCGGTCGCGCGCACTCTCGCCCCGTCGATGGTGGTCGTGGAGGACGTCGATCTGATCGCCGAGGAACGGCACGCCTTCGGCGGCGGCCAGCACCCACTGCTGTTCCAGTTGCTCAACGAAATGGACGGGCTCGGCGACGACGCGGACGTGGTCTTCCTGCTCACCACGAACCGGGCCGACCTGCTCGAGCCGGCCTTGGCCGCACGCCCTGGCCGGGTCGACCAAGCGGTCGAGCTCGGGCTGCCTGACGAGACCGCGCGTCGAGCGCTGCTGCACCTCTACCGCGGGCGTCTCGTGCTGGCCGACGAGCACCTCGACGTGATGGCAGCGCAGACCGAAGGGGTGACGGCCTCGTTCCTCAAAGAGCTGCTCCGGCGGGCGGCAGTGCTGGCCGCTGACGGCGACGATCGCCGCGACGGGAGCGGGAGTGTCTCCACCGGTCCGATGACTGTCTCACCGGCCCATCTGGATGCAGCACTGGAAGAGCTGCTCGCGACCCGCAACGCGATGACCAGGGTGCTGCTGGGCGCGGCGCCACCCAGAGGTCACCCGACCCGCGACGATGACGACGACGATGACGACTGACCACTGACGACTGACCACTGACCACTGACCACTGACGATTGACTGTGGCTTGACAGTCCGAGACCAGACGCCCTTCCATGCCGGCGTCCGGATAGTCGGCGAACCGGAAAGAGGAACTGCATGTCGATCGAGGACTTCCCTCGCTACCCGCTGCTGTTCGGCCCCAGCCCCGTGCACCCGCTCGAGCGGCTGACCGCACACCTCGGCGGGCCCCAGATCTGGGCCAAGCGAGAGGACTGCAACTCGGGGCTCGCGTACGGCGGCAACAAGACCAGGAAGCTGGAGTACATCGTTCCTGACGTGCTGGCCAGCGGCGCGGACACGCTCGTGTCGATCGGTGGCGTCCAGTCCAACCACACACGCCAGGTCGCGGCGGTGGCCGCCCGGTTGGGGCTCAAGGCGCGGCTGGTCCAGGAGCGCTGGGTCGACTGGCCCGACGCCGTCAATGACAAGGTCGGCAACATCCTGCTCTCCCGCATCATGGGCGCCGACGTACACCTCGACCCCTCCGGCTTCGGCATCGAGATCAAGAGCTCCTGGCAGGCGGCCCTCGACGACGTGAAGGCCCACGGCGGGCATCCCTACCCGATCCCGGCGGGCGCATCGGAGCACCCACTGGGTGGTCTCGGCTTCGCCAACTGGGCCCGCGAGGTCGAGCAGCAGGAGGCGGAGCTGGGCCTCTTCTTCGACACGGTGGTCGTGTGCAGTGTGACCGGGTCGACCCAGGCCGGGATGATCGCCGGATTCGCCGGCCAGGCTCGGCCGCGTCGCGTGATAGGGATCGACGCCTCGGCAAGGCTCACGGAGACCCGCGACCAGGTAGGGCGCATCGCCTGGCACACCGCCGAACAGATCGGGCTCGGCCGCGAACTTCGCGACGACGAAATCACCGTCCTCGAGGGGTGGGCCGGCGACCGCTACGGCATCCCTGTGCAGTCGACGATCGACGCCATCCTGCTCTCGGGACGGCTCGAGGGCATGATCATCGATCCCGTGTACGAAGGGAAGTCCATGGCGGGGCTGATCGACCTCGTCGCCGAGGGCGAGATCGAGAAGGACTCGAAGGTGCTCTATGCACATCTGGGCGGCCAGCCGGCACTGAACGCGTACAGCGGCATCTTTGCGTGACACCGGTTGCCATCAATGCCAACACCGGTTCATAGGAACTTGGTGAGCGCCGCCACCACGAGGCTGCCGACGACCGTTCCCACAATCTGCCCGACCCGGAGCAGCCAGCCCGGCGTGCGCCACGACGGCCAAGTGCCCAGCGGTCGGGTCCACAGGGACAGGAGCGTGAAGAGCAGGATCGTGAGGAACAGCACGTAGCCGACCGAGTAGACCGTATTGATCAAGGCGGTGTCGTCTTGGCCAGGCCGGGTGTCCGGGTCGTCCGGCGCATGCAGTCCGTCCACTACCCGACTGCCGATCACGTAGTAGGCGATGCCGACGAGCCAAGCGCCTCCGACCAACCCGCGGGTGAGCCACGCACGGCCCCGGTGGTACAGGATCGCCTGCAGCTGCTGGCGTGCTGCTCGCTCGTCGGGGCTCTCCTGGTGGGGCGTCCAAACGCGCGTCCACCAGGTCTTCGTAGCGAAGCACCCGCTCGGTCAGGCTGGTGCTAATGCTCTCGCGACTCGCTTCGGTCACGCGGAAATGATCGCAGCGGCGCGACGTTTCGTCTCGTCCTTGGGGCGGAGCCTGTGCGCGGCTCCTGGTAACTTGCGACTCAAAGCGAGCCCAAGGACTTCATGGACGACGAAGCATCGATGGCGTATGCCGAGTCGCTGCGCGTGCTCGAAAATGAACTGGCCGTCGTCGCGAGCGCATTCGGCGGGTTGGAGGCCGCGGACTGGGCCGCGCGGACGTTGCTCGAGCCGGTCACTCCAGGCAAGCCCCGCTGGACGCTCCTCGAGCTTGCGGGTCGCCTCGACATCTCGATCGGCATCACCGGCATGCTGCTCGAGGACCCTCGACCTGGCCCGCCGGAGCTCGACGAAGTCAGTTTCTTCATCTTCCCAAGTAGGGATGTCGCGACGGAGTTCTACGACTACGCGTTCACAATGGTCGAAGGCAAGACACCAGCCGAAATGCCGAGGACTCTCAGCGAAACCTTCTCCAGGTCACTGCAGGAGGCGCGGGCGACCTCGCCGGAGACGGTCGGCTCGTTTCCCGGTTTCGAGCCGTATCCAAGCATCCGCCTCGACGACTGGATGTCGAGCCGCATCGTCGAGGCCGTCGTTCACGGGATGGACCTGACAGACGCGCTCGACCGCTCAACGACTGTCACCGCCGACGGCATCTCGCATACTGCCCGTCTCTTCGATGACCTTCTGGCGAGACAAGGCGAACCTGGCCGACCACTCGATCTCGGCGACGACCTCGCTAGGGTTCGCGCTGCCGCCGGCCGCGACCACCACGGTGATCCTCGGCTCCCGTTGATCGGCTGACGCGGCAGCCGCCCTCGTACCAGGCGACGCGGCGCCAACCAGAAGTCAGTTCGTCAGATGTGCGTCCGCACCGATGAGTTCTGGCGCCAGCGACGGTCTCATCGAGAGGAGGGGGGCGAATGGAGGTCTGATGTCTGACAGCTTCTCTCACGCAAACGAGCCGCGTGTGCTGCTCGAGGGCCTGGCGATGCCGGAGTCCCCTCGCTGGCACGACGGGCGGTTGTGGTTCTCCAACTGGGGCGCTGAGGAGATCATCGCCGTCGACCTGGATGGCAAGGTCGAGGTGGTGGACCGCGGACCAGAGGGCCTGGGCTGGGCGGTGAACTGGCTCCCGGACGGCCGAATGCTGATCACTGGCAATGAGCTGGTCCGCGTCGAGCCCGATGGCTCCCGTGTCCGGCATGCCGATCTCAGCCACATCTCGCCGTACGGCTGGAGCGAGATGACGATCGACGGACGCGGCAATGTCTACGTCAACACGATCAACTTCGATTTCGCCGACTTCGGCACCGTGTTGGAGAGCGGACAGGCGCCCGGAAAGATCGCGCTCGTCACGCCTGACGGCGACGTCCGTGAGGTGGCCAGCGAGATCGCGTTCCCGAACGGAATGGTGATCACTCCGGACAACAAGACACTGATCATCTCCGAATCGTTCGCCGCGAGGCTCACCGCGTTCGACATCGTCGAGGACGGCACCCTGTCGAATCGACGCGTCTGGGCCGACGATGTGGGTCCGGACGGCATTCGCCTGGACGCCGAGGGCTGCATCTGGGCCTCCAGCGGCGCGATGGTCAACGACTGCGCCCGCATCCGTGAGGGTGGCCAGGTCGCCGAGAGGATCGAGCCTCGACCGTCCGTGCTTCGCGGCTATGCTGGGCGGTCCCGACCGCCGGTTGC
>CAVOOW010000005.1:0-546716 GCA_963697675.1 uncultured Actinomycetota bacterium
CGGCCGGGCTCGACGGTGCGGATGGTCGCCGCGAGCGCCTGTCCCGCCACCTGCCCCCCGAAGACCCGCTGCAGCGCGGTCTCCGGCTGGCGGCCGCGGTAGAGACCGTCCTCGAGCGTCTCGAGGTCAAGCAGGGCGACGAGCTCGTCGATCGACTGCGGCATGCGCCACATGGTGGCAGCCCCTACGTTTGTGCCGATGCCCCGCTTCCTGCTCGGCCCTCGATGGCTGCTCTGGCACGCCGCCCTGGTGGTCGTGCTGGTGGCGTTCACACTGCTCGGGCTCTGGCAGCTCGACCACTTCGAGCATCACGCGCGGTCCCGCGCCGACCGGCCGGTCGCGGCGATCGACGCCGTCACGCACCCCGGCGGCCGGCTGGCCAACGACGACGTGGCGCGTCGCATCACGGCACGTGGGACGTACGACGACGCGCTCACGCGCCTCGTGCCGGGTCGGGAGCACGACGGCCGCACCGGATTCCTGGTCGTCACCCCGTTGCGCACCACCGCGGGGATCCTGCCTGTCGTGCGCGGCTGGGTGCCCTCGCGAAACTCGGCAGCCGCCACTGCGCCGGCCGGCGAGGTCACCCTGAGCGGGCGGCTGCAGGGTTCCGAGAACAGCGAGCAGAACGCGGTCGACCCGGCAGAGGCGCTGCCCGACGACGAGGTCGGCTACGTCGCGACCTTCGCCCTGCTCGAGACCTGGCCGTTCTCCCCCCGATCGGTCTACGACGGCTACGTCGTGGCCACTCGCGAGGTGCCGGAGAGCGCCGCGACACCCGACCGGGTCGAGGCGCAGCGGCCGTCGGGCGGCGTCGGCAGGTGGCGCAACCTCGCCTATGCGCTGAACTGGTGGCTGTTCGGCGTGGCCGCGCTGTTCTTCTGGGGATCGGTCGTCCGGCGGGCGGTCACCGAGCAGCGGTCGGGTCGCTCACCCGTCCGATGAACAGCGGGGTTCCGGTCGCGGTGTCGTGGAGCACGAACAAGAACGGCCGGTCGACGGTCAGCTCGACATCGATCATGCGCGCGGAGACTTCACGCATCACGACGGCGGTGGCTGCGGCGGCTTCGGTGCCCTGTTCGTCGACGGCGATGAACGCCTCGTGCACCACGGCAGCGATCGCGAGTTGCATGTCGTGCGTCATCCCGGAGAAGTCCGCGTCGTCGGTGAACGCGGTGAGCATGCCGAGTCCTTCAGCAGGTCGTTGAGCAGCACCTGGGTGCGGAAGGTCCAGCGCGGCAGCTGCAGGGCGACGCCGGTGGGCTGCAACTGCGCCAGGAGGCTGCGCAGGAAGTCGGCATCGAAGCCTTTCGCCACCTCGGCCAGACGGCCGGCATCCGGAACTATCACCGCCATGGCCAGGCCGGCGCCGTCGGACATCAGATCGACGGCCTGCCAGCCGGGGCCGCGCGCGTAGGCCAGCGCGCTCTGGCTGTCATAGCTCATCATCGGCACGTCGACCTTCGAACCGTCGGCGCGGGTGAACGGCCGGTCCTGCGTGGCGCTCTTCTCGAACGGCACCGCCCACGGCGCCTTGAGGTAGACGGCGTTGACGAGCACGAGGCGGGTGTCGTCGGCGAGGACGCCGCGAGGCGAGCAGGGCCGGGATCTTTGCCTGCGTCTGGTCGCTGGTCCAAGCGTTGATGGCCTGTCGGGCGGCCTCGTAGTCCTGCCGGTAGTCGACCTCGCGCATACCGGTGCCGAAACTCTCCGCAAGCGCGTCGAGGAACGCGGCGCTCCCACGTGACACCGTGCTGGCCCCACAGCGAGTTCGCCGTGTCGACGGTGACCTGGCGCCGTGCCGTCGTCGCGCTTCCGCTCGTGAGCAAGGCTCTCGATGTGCTGAGTCAGCGCGTTGAGACCGGCGTTCAGGTCGGCGGCTGAGGTCGCGTGCAGGACGCGGTCCATCTCCTCGGCGGTCTTGCCACGTGCACCGTTGCGGGTCATGCCCAGCGCGACTGCGACGGAGTAGGGCGAGCACGCGAGGTTGCCGTCCTCGCTCGCCAGTGCCCGGAACAGGTCGGTGCCGAACGACTGCACCACCCGGGCGCCCGGCTGACGCGCCGCCTGGTCCGCGGCCCGGCGGGTTGCCCGCGACAGCGCGACGCTGACCGTGGCGACCTTGCCTGCAGGACGTGTCTTGCTCGGTTCCGCACCGCACGCGGAGAGGAAGGGGAACGCACCCAGTCCGGCCGCAACCAGCCCGGCGACGTGCAGGACTTCGCGTCGGGACATCACGGGGCTTGGACGCGCCCAGAGCCGCCGTGGTTCCCTTGCGGGTGCTACGCCGCTGCGCGTTCGACGGCGGCGGCCTGCTCGGCGTGGGTGACCCGCCGCTCCGCGACGAACGACATCAACGGGATCGTGCCGGCGGCCATCACGAGCAGCGTTTTCATGACGGACCAGCGCGACTTCATGGCGAGCATGAAGGCCGTGATCAGGTAGATCATGTACAGATAGCCATGGGCCGTCCACAGGTAGCCGGCGACCCGCCTGCTGACACCCCAGGGTTCGAAACTGAAGCCGACCAGACAACACGTGGCCAGGACCACACCGGTGGTGTAGGCCATCACTCGGTATCGGGTCAGGACTGAGGGCACGCCGTCAGACTAGATGCCGAAGGAACTGGTCCCGGTGGTGGCCGTCGGCGCCGGCGTAGGTGGTGTCGGTGGTGTGCCCTTCTTCTCGTGCCCGAAACCGAAGCGGTCGCGCAGGCCCTGCATGCGGGTGAGGTCGCCGATCTGCAGGGCGGTGTCGTTGCCGCTCTTCTTCTCGGCGAGCAGCGTGACATCGTCGCCCTTCTTGATCGAGCCGATGCCGTCGCGGGCCGCGTTGACGGGCGTCGTGGCGGGCACGTCGTAGGTCGCGCTGAAGCCGTCATCACTCTTCACGGTGATGGTCGACGACGAGACCGAGCTCACCTTGCCGCGCTGCACCACCAGCGTCTGATAGCCACCGCCCTGCTTGGGCACGACGAACTCGCCGTGCAGGGCCCCCATCGGGCCGGCGATGCCGAACCCGTGGCCGCCGCGCATCCCCGGGCCGCCGCCGTGCCCCAGTCCACGCTCGCCGGGCGCCGTTGAGGCCGACGGGCTGCCGCTCGGTGTCGGAGTGCTGGTGTCAGCGGCCAGCGCGACACCGGTGGCTGCCGCGGCCAGCACGGCCACGGTGGCGAGCCCCACGACGAGGTTCCGCCGCCGGAAGGGTCCCGCCGGCTTCGGATCGCCGAACTCGAGCGTGTCGGGCGGAGGGTCAGTGAGCGACATGCGGATCTCCTCGGGCCGGGGCGATGCGCCCAGCATGCGTCACGAACCTGTGACGGACCTGTGGACGACCTGAGTCTCTGAGTCTCCGGAAGAAGGCTCGGCGGGCATTTCGTCACGGTCCTGGGGCAGCCGGACCCAGAAGGTCGCGCCGGCGCCGGGTGCGGTGTCGACGCCGACCTGGCCGCCGTGGGCCGCAACGAGCGCCGCGACGATGGACAGGCCGAGTCCGGTGCCACCGGCCGCCCGCGTCCGCGAGGCGTCCGCGCGGAAGAAGCGCTCGAAGATCCGTGCGGCGTCCTCCGGTGCGAGGCCCGGGCCGCGGTCGCGCACCGAGAGGTGCACCTCGCCGGACCGGACCGCGACCTCGACGTCCACCGGGCTGCCCGCAGGTGTGTGGCTCAGCGCATTGGACACGAGGTTGGACAGGACCTGGCGCAGCCGCAGGTCGTCGCCGAGCACGACGGCGGCGTCGCCCGCCGCGACCGTGAGGCTGATGTCCCTGTCGGGAGCGACTGCTCGCGCGTCCTGGACGGCGTCGGCGGCGAGGGCGACCATGTCGACCGGTGAGCGGTCGAGCGGGCGTTGCTGGTCGAGCCTGGCCAGCAGCAGCAGGTCGTCGACGAGGATGCCCATCTGGGCGGCGGAGTCCTCCACCCGCCGCATCACCCGCGCCACGTCCGCGGGCTTGGGTGCGGCGCCCTGGCGATAGAGCTCGGCGAAGCCGCGGATGGAGGTCAACGGGGTCCGCAGCTCGTGGCTCGCATCGGCCACGAACCGGCGCATCTTGTCCTCGGAGGCGCGCGCTGCGACCTCCGAGGCCTCGCGCGCCCGGAACGCCGACTCGATCTGCACGAGCATCCCGTTCAGCGCCCGCGACAGCCGTCCCACCTCGGTGCGCGGGTCGCTCTCGGGCACGCGCTGGCTGAGGTCCCCGGCGGCGATGGCAGCCGCGGTGTGCTCGACCTCGACAAGGGGACGCAGCGAGCGGCGTACGACGACATACCCGGCGCCACCCAGCAGCACCAGCACGACGAACCCGACGAGCAGCTCGAGGACGACGAGCCGGTGCACGGTGTCCTCGACGTCGGACAGCGAGATCGCGCGCACCGCGTACACCGGTCCCACGTTCGACCGACCCGGTTGCACCACCACGCGCCAGGAGGGGGCATCGCCCTCCGCAGCGACCGTGAACGGCTCATGTCCGGCCGCCAGGATCTCCTTCCTGGTCAGGATCGGCGGTGCAGCCGATGTGTCCGTCTCCCTGTCAGGGGTCACCCGTACGCCTTCGAGCGACGTGACGCGCAACCACTCGGGCCGTCCGGGGCCGAACGACGACGCCCCGTCGTCACGGGCGGCGGCGGGCCGCAGGAGCTGCGGCGGGATCTCGCCGGTCAGGTCCCGGTCGACCTGGGCGACGAGATAGCCGTTGAGCTGCGTGGTGGCCGTGAGGCCGGTGACGACGAGCGCGACCGCGACGAGGGTCAGCAGCGCGACGACGAGCCGCACGCGCAACGGCGTGCGCGCGGGCAGCCCCCGGGCGCGGTGCAGCAGCCCGCGCCCGCGGTCGAGCATTGAGTCTGGAGCATCAGCCACGCGGCACCCGGAGCACGTAGCCCACGCCACGCAACGTATGCAGCAGGCGCGGGTCGCCGGTGTCGAGCTTGCGGCGCAGGTAGGACACGTAGGACTCCACCACGTTGGCGTCGCCGCCGAAGTCGTAGTGCCACACGTGGTCGAGGATCTGCGCCTTGGACAGCACGCGCCCGGCGTTCTGCATGAAATAGCGCAGCAGCTTGAACTCCGTCGGCGAGAGGGCGACCTCCTCGCCGGCCTTCCACACCTCGTGGGTGTCGTCGTCCAGCTCGATGTCGGCGAAGACCAGCCGGGACGCCTCGACGCCGCCGGCGCTGCGCCCGGCAGCGCGCCGCAGCACTGCCCGGATCCGCGCGATGATCTCCTCGAGGCTGAACGGCTTGGTGACATAGTCGTCGCCGCCGACCGTGAGCCCGGCGACCTTGTCCTCCGTGGCGTCGCGAGCGGTCAGGAACAGCACCGGGACGGTCGCGCCCTCGCCACGCATGCGTCGCACGACGTCGAAGCCGTCCATGTCCGGCATCATCACGTCGAGCACGACCAGGTCGGGCCGGGAGCTGCGGGCCGCTGCCAGCGCCTCGCGCCCGTTGGTGGCCGTGGTGACCTCGAAGCCCGCGAACCGCAGGCTGGTGGCCAGCAGCTCGAGGATGTTGGGCTCGTCGTCGACGACGAGCAGCCGCGCCTCCGACGGCTTCACCTCCGGCTGCGCCACCGCCTCCGGACGTTGCGCGCTAGCCATGCGGCCATCCTCCCACTGCAGGGTCGTCATGATCCGCTACCCAGCTTCGCGGTGGCGGTGTGCGACGAGCCGTCGCGCGTGTAGGTCAGGCGGACGGTGTCGCCGGCCTCGTGCGCCCGGATCGCTGCCGTCAGCTCGGTGGCGTCGGAGACAGTTGTGTCGTCGACCTTGGTGATCACGTCGCCCGCCTTCAGGCCCGCCTTCGCGGCGCCGCTCGACGCGGTGACCTCCTCGATGCGCGCCCCGCCACCTGTGACGTCGCTCGCGCTCACACCGAGCACGGCATGCGTGACGGTCTCGCCCTTGAGCAGTTGCTGCGCGACCCGTTGCGCCTCATCGACCGGGATCGCGAAGCCGACACCGATGTTGCCGGACTGGCCGGTGCCGCCGCCCGACAGGGAGGCGATGGCCGAGTTGATGCCGATGACCCTGCCCTGCGCGTCGACGAGCGGGCCGCCCGAGTTGCCCGGGTTGATCGGCGCGTCGGTCTGGATCGCGTCGTTCAGCACGGTCGACGTACCGCTGCCCTGGCTCTGCTGCTGTTGGCCGAACGGGTCGCCGAACGGGTTCTGCTGCTGCTGCTCGTCGCTGCCCACGTCGACCGGGCGGTGCAGCGCCGAGATGATGCCGGCGCTCACCGAGCCCTCGAGGCCCAGCGGGCTGCCGATCGCGAGCACCGTGTCGCCCACGTGCACGCTGTTGCTGTCGCCGAAGGTCGCAGGCTTGAGGTTCGAGACGCCGGACGCCTTGATGACCGCCAGGTCGGTCGACGCGTCGCGGCCGACGATCGTCGCCTTCGCCGTGTCACCGTTGCTGAAGGTCACCGTGATGGTGCCCCCGTCGGCCGCGGCGGAGATCACGTGGTTGTTGGTGAGGATCGAACCGTTCGACGTCATGATCACGCCGGACCCCTCGTCGGAGCCACCGCTGGCCGCCACCTGGATCGAGACGACGCTGGGCATCACGGCCGCCGCCACCTTGGCCAGCGTCTCGGTCGGGCTGGTCCCGCCCTTGACGACCGTGCCGCTCGCGATGGGGGTCGTGCTGCCGCCGTCCCGGTGCAGGGCGATCTCCGCGCCGGCCAGCCCCGAGCCGAGTGCCACGACGAGCACGAGCGCGCCGACGCCCGCGATCCGGCCGAGTCCGTGGCCGGAGCCAGAGCGCTCCGCAGGCGGCGCCCGGGCGCAGGCGGGTACGGCGGGAGCACGCGGGTCGTGTCGCTCACGTCGTCAGGGCTCGGCTCGGGCGGCCGCGACCACCAGGGCTGCGGGTCGTACGGAGGCGTCGGCTGGGCGCCGGGGTCAGGGGTCGTGTCGTCGGTCATGGGAGCACCCTCGCGCGTACGCCTGAGGGCATCCTGACCGCTTCCTGTGAAGTGGCTGTGAGCGAGACGGTCCACCCGTCATCGACAGGTGGCGAGCACCGGTCCGAAGAGGTCCGGTAGCCGCCCAACGAGCTGGTGGCATGAGCCGTCTCCGGCCCCCGCTGGGTGGTCCAGCCGCCCGACATCACCCACCAGGCAGCGTTAGGGTCGGCGCCATGAGCGAGCAAGGCATGGACGACCGCGACATCCGAGCCACGATCTCCCGCCTCGTCGAGGAGGAGCATCGACTGCGCCAGGGGAAGGTCGACGAAGCGGAACGCCGCAAGCTGACCGAGATCGAGGAGCACCTCGACCAGGCGTGGGACCTGCTGCGCCAACGTCAGGCTCTCCGCGAGGCGGCAGGGGACCCGACGCAGGCCCACGAGCGCCCCACCGGCGAGGTCGAGGGGTATCTGCAGTAGGTCGAGGCGTCTCTGATGTAGGTAGCGCCGGACAGTTCGTCGGCGATCGCTGACAACCGCTGCGCGGGCGTCGGCGTCACTACTCACATCACTGGTCGCTGCCGTGGCGGCCCGAGCCTCCTGGAGGAACTGATGCGCGTCCGAGTTCTCCGCACACTGCTGGTCACCACCGCCGTCGCCGCGAGCTCCCTCGCGGGGATCACCGCCACCGGCGCCGTCGGTGCCTCCGCCACCACCGGCGGTGTCCACGCCCACGACTGGAGCAAGGAGCCGCGGTCGGTCACGCGATCACCCGCGACGGCCCCCGAGGTGACCGGCATCCGGGTCGGCCACCACCCGAAGTTCGACCGCATCGTCATCGACCTGGACGGCAAGGCGTCCGGCTACTCGGTGCGCTATGTCAAGAACGCGCACCGCGACCCGTCCGGCAAGGTCGCCCGGCTGCTCGGTCCGCGAACGCTGCTCATCGTGCTCTCGCCGGCCAATGGTCACGACGTCAACACGGGCGACCCGACGCTGACGACCCCGCTCGAAGGTGAAGTGGCGCCTGGACGAGGTGCGCGAGACGAAGGTGATCGGCGACTTCGAGGCGGTCTTCTCGGTGGGCGTCGGACTGGCCCACAAGACGCCGTTCCGGGTGCAGACGTTGCACAACCCGACCCGCATCGTGGTCGACGTGCATCACTGACCGGTCCTGAACATACGACGAGGCCCCTCCATGCATGAGATGGAGGGGCCTCGCCCGGTCTCGCCCCGCTCCGCGTCCGATTGCTCGGTCGCCGCGCCTGCGTGACCTGCCACCGTTGCTCGAAGAACCTCGCCGAGTGCTCCGGTCTTCGCGCTCACGCAGCCCGGGTTTCCCCGGGTTCCGCTTGCAGCGGTTGCCCTTCGCTGCCCGAACGCAGGTTGCCCTGCGTTCCGGTGAACTCCAGCCGACCCTTCGCATTCACAACTCAGGTTGCCCTGCGTTGCAAGAACTCCAGTGAGCCTTCGTTCCTCTACGTGCCCTAAGCCTCCATCGTCTGTCCTGAAGTTGCCCTCAGGCCTTTCGATTTCCTCTTCGAGCGACCCGAAGTTTCCTTCAGGGCCGGTCCCCGTTTCCCGGTGACGTAGGGAGATTTCTAGTGCCCCCGACGACGCCGCACAAGGGCAATCCGTCAGCGATTTCAGAATTGTTTCGTCATCCCCAGGATGTCCACAGTTCATGCCCGGTTGTCCCCCGGACACGCCACGTCGTCCACCGGTTCATCCACCGATGCATCCACAGCGTCGAGCAGCGCGTCCACCATTCGGACAGGCACCCACATGGCAGGCTGGCCTCGTGCTCGTGACCACGCATGTGCTCTCCGGTGCGGTGATCGGAGCGCTCGCTCCCGACCTGCCGGCCGCACTGACCCGCGGTTTCGCCTCCCACTTCGTGCTCGACGCGATCCCGCACTGGGGTTGTGAGCCGGACGAGATGCTGCGGGTCGCGGTGCCCGACGGGCTGATCGGACTGGTGGCGATCGCCGCCGTCGGAAAGCTCGCCGAGCCGTCACGACGAGTGTCGGTGTTGACCGGCGTGTTCGGCGCCTGCCTGCCCGACATCGACAAGCCCTCGCACCTGTTCTTCGGACGCTCGCCGTTCCCCTCGTGGTTCGACTGGTTCCATCAGGTCATCCAGCACGAGCGTCCGCACCGCTGGAAGCGCGAGGTGTCGGTGGCCGCGGGCATGGCAGTCCTCGCGGTCACCGTGCTGCGCGCGCAACGCGGCCACGACTAGTGGCGCCAACTACTGCATGATCGACTTTGAAGTGGGGGTGGACGGGTTGCTAGATGATGCGGGTGGTGAGACGGCCGATGGCGGGGAGCAGCTGCTCCTCCTCGTAGGCCAGATGCTCGAGCAGCTGAGTCGTGAGCTGCTCGGTCCACGCCTGGACCTGCCCGAGCCCCTCGGCGGCGGTGACCATCGCGACCAACGCGTCGTCGAGTCCGGTGAGCACCTCGGCGATGGTCTCGTGCTCGGCGCTCAGCCGCGCGATCACCGGAGCCAGCGCGGGCTCGTGGGCGGCCAGCCCGGGGAACATCGTCTGGTCCTCGATGGTGTGGTGGATCGCGACGACCCGGCAGTAGGACGCACAGAACGACCCGAGCGTCCAGTAGTTCTGCCGCATCGTCAGGTGGTTGATGTGGTGCCGGGCAGCACCGATGTCGGTCTCGCCATCGACGACCTGGGCCACCACGTCGCGAATCTGCTGCAGCTCTTCGCGCAGGTGCTGATGAACGCTGCGCAGCAGCTGTTGCTGCGCCCGGCCCGCAGCGAAGCTGTCCGGATCGATCTCGTCGTCAGCAGTCCCGTCGTCAGCCGACATCTTCAGGCTCCCCCGCTGCAAGGACGTCGACCAGCGTCGCGTGCTTGGCCGTGAGCCCGTCGCCGCTGGAGACTCCGCGCAGCCGACGGCTCACCCAGGGCGCGAAGTAGCGCCGCACCCAGCGCACGTCGGCGACCAGGTCGGCCCGCCGGCGGGTGACGGGACCGGGTCCCAACGGCACCCGCCACCAGCCGGGCTCGCCGCCCAGCAGCGCCGGGTCGGTGACCCCCAACGTCTCGAGCACCCCCGCCGCGACCCGCGCATGACCCGCAGGGGCCAGGTGCAGCCGGTCCTCGTGCCAGAGCCGCCGGTCGTGCAGTGCGGGCACGGCACCGACGTCGGCCAGGAGCGCTCCATGGCGCGCCGCGGCCGCTCGTACCCCGGCATTGAAGGCCCCGAACCGGGCCGCGAGCCGCGCCGCGGTGCGCCCGGTGCCACCCGCCCGCTCGATGACGGTGAACAGCAGCGTCGGGACTCCCGCGGCGGTCAGCGTCCCGACGGCGACGTCGTAGCGACGCAGCACGTCGGCGACATCGGTGCGTGGCCGCAGCACGTCGTTGGGGCCCGCATGGAAGGTGGCCAGGTCGGGCTGCATCGCGACCGCGGCCGGCAGCTGCTCGTCGACCACCTGGTCGAGCAACCGACCGCGCACGGCCAGGTTGGCGTACTGCACCCGGCCCGAACGCTTCGCCAGCGCGGCAGCGACCCGGTCGGCCCACCCGAGATGGCGGCCGAAGCTGTCGAGGTCGTCCTCGAGTCCCTCGGTGAACGAGTCCCCCATCACGACCAGCGAGCGGATGACGGATGGCGCGGGCACGTGCCCATCCTCGCCCACCCGCCGGTCGTACACCGAATGACGGACACGCCGTCGACCGCTCTCCGGTCCCGGGACGACCACCCGTGCTGCAACCTGGGCAGATGACCTCAGCCATCACCGTGCGCGGCCTGCACAAGAGCTATCCCAGCCAGGTGGCCGTGGACGGCGCCGACCTGGACGTGGAGCACGGTGAGGTGTTCGCCCTGCTCGGGCCGAACGGCGCGGGGAAGACGACGACGATCGAGATCCTGGAGGGCCACCGGTCCCGCGACAGCGGCGCCGTGAGTGTCCTCGGCGAGGACCCCGGACACGCAGGCGACGAGTTCCGCGCCCGGATCGGCATCGTCGGCCAGTCGCAGGCAGGTGCCCTCGACGAGCTGTCGGTGGAGGAGGTGGTGCGGCACTTCGCGCACTACTACCCGCGTCCGCGCGACCCGTCCGAGCTGATAGAGGTCGTGGGCCTGGAGACGAAGCGATCGGCCCGGGTGCGCCAGCTCTCCGGCGGCCAGCGCCGCCGTCTCGACGTGGCCCTCGGCGTGATCGGCAACCCGGAGCTGCTCTTCCTCGACGAGCCCACGACCGGGTTCGACCCGGAGGCGCGCCGCAAGTTCTGGGGTCTCGTGCGCAACCTCGCCGACATCGGCACGACCGTGCTGCTGACCACGCACTATCTGGACGAGGCCGAGGCGCTGGCCGACCGGCTGGCGGTCATCGTCGGTGGTCGCATCGCGGCGCGGGGCACGCCGGCGACGCTCGGCGAGCGAGCCAGCTCCTCCGCGACCGTCGCGTGGCAGGACGCGGACGGCGCGCGAAGCGTGCAGACCGACGAGCCGACCCGGGTGGTGGCCGAGCTCGGCCGGCGGTTCGTCGGTGAGGTGCCGGGGCTGACGGTGTCGCGGCCGACCCTCGAGGACGTCTACCTGCGGCTGATCGGAGCCGAAGCATGAGCAGCGCCACGGAAAGTCCGGCGACGACCCAGGTCCGCCAGCGCCCGGCACTGGGGTCGCCGCTGTCGCGGCTGGTGCGCATCGGCGTGGCCCGCGGTCACGTCGAGCTGCTGCAGTTCAGCCGCGAGCGCGACTCCATGGTCTTCATCTTTGGCTTCCCGATCATCCTGCTGCTCATCTTCGGGTCGGTGTTCGACGACGAGATCGCTCCGGGCGTGTCCTTCCGGCAGTACTTCACCGCGGGCATGATCGCCTCGGGCCTGATGATCACGTCCTTCCAGTCGCTGGCCATCCAGATCGCCATCGAGCGCGACGACGGGACCTTGCACCGGCTGGCCGGCACGCCGATGCCGAAGGGCGCCTTCTTCCTCGGCAAGATAATTCTCGTCGTCGCCACGGCGACCGTGCAGACGATGTTGCTGCTGACCATGGGCGCCCTGTTCTTCGGGCTCGACCTGCCGACGGACCCGGAAAGGTGGGTGACCTTCGCCTGGCTGTCCCTGCTCGGAGCCGCGACGTTCACCCTGCTCGGCATCGCGGCATCCGGTGTGCCGCGGTCGGGCCGCAGCGCGTCGGCGGTCATCTCCCCGATCGTCATCGTCGGCCAGTTCATCTCCGGCGTCTTCTTCGTCTACAACGACCTGCCGCCCTGGATGCAGCAGATCGCGGCGGTTCTGCCGCTCAAGTGGCTGACCCAGGGCATGCGTTCGGTGTTCCTGCCCGACTCGTTCGCCGCCCAGGAGCCGGCCGGGTCCTGGGAGCACGGCAAGATCGCCCTCGTACTCCTTGCGTGGGGCAGCCTCGCAGCCGTGCTGGCCATGCGGACGTTCCGCTGGCACCGTCGATCAGGGTGAGGGCATGTGACCGAGAGCAACGCTGACCCGGCCCCGGCGACCGGGTGGTGGCAGCGCATGGTGCCGTGGTGGCACGCCTGGTTCGCCGGGTCCGTCACGGTCACCGTCGCGCTGGCGCTGCTCACGGGAGCTCCTGCCCTTGTGCTGCTGCCGCTCGGCCTGCTCGTCGTGGACTACGTCGCCCTCGGTGCCCACGCCTTGCGCTCCGATGCGCAGCGCCACGCCATCGCCTACTTCGCTCTCGCCGCCGCCCTGCTTGCCTGGACGGTCGCGCTGCACCCGGCCGGGTTGTTGCTGCTGATCAGCCTCTATCCCCAGTGCTTCGCGATGCTCAGCTCCTTTCGCGCGGGCTGCGGCGGCCGCCGTCGTGCTCACCGCCGCGGGGTACGTGTCCAACGCCCAGCGCGAGGGCTGGACGCGCTCCTCGGTGACGACCGGGCTCGTCTCCGGCCTGATCAACCTGACGATCGCGCTGGCTATCGGCTTGTTCGTGGACCGGCTGCTGCGCGAGTCGGACCGGCGCGCGGCACTCGTCGCCGCGCTCACCGCGGCCCAGCAGGAGCTCGCCGACGCCCAGCACCTGGCCGGGGTGCAGGCGGAGCGCGAGCGGCTCGCCCGGGAGATCCACGACACCCTCGCGCAGGGTTTCACCAGCATCGTGATGCTGGCCCGCGCGATCGACGCAGGGCTCGACGAACACAGCCCGGTGCGCGACAAGCTCGCGCTGCTCGAGGAGACCGCGCAGGCGAACCTGGCCGAGGCACGGGCTCTGGTGGCTGCGCTGCCACCCGCCGACCTGACCGATGGAGGGCTGCTCGGGGCCTTACGACGGGCGACCGACCGGTGTGCGCGCGAGAACGGCGTGGCCGCGGACCTCTCCGTCCGCGGCACACCGCGCGCGCTGGCGTCGTCGTACGACGTCGTGTTGTTGCGCGTCGCGCAGGAGGCGTTGGCCAACGTCGGCAAGCACTCGCGGGCGAAGCACGTCGCGATGACGATGACCTACGGGTCGACGGAAACGTCGCTCGAGGTCCGTGACGACGGTGTCGGGCTGCCGGCTCAGCTGCCGGGTGGCTTCGGCTTGGCCGGCATGCGGCAGCGCGTCGAGGAGGCGGGCGGCGAGCTGTGCGTCGAGGCGACGCCGGGCGGCGGAACGACCGTGCGCGTCGTCCTGCCATCACCATTCGGCGCTCCGCACCCATGAACATCCGCGTGCTCCTTGTCGACGACCACCCGGTCGTGCGCTTCGGGCTGCGCAGCCTGCTCGACGCGGAGGACGACCTCGAGGTGGTCGGGGAGGCGAGCGACGGTCGTGAGGCCGTGGACCTGTGTCGCGTGCTGCATCCCGACGTCGTGCTGATGGACCTGCGGATGCCCGGCGGCGACGGGACGACCGCGACGGCGCGGCTGGCCGAGGAGATGCCGGACGTGCGCGTGTTGGTGCTCACCACGTTTGACGGCGACGGCGACATCCTGCGGGCGGTGGAGGCCGGCGCGAAGGGCTATCTGCTCAAGGACACCCCGCGCGACGTGCTGACCAATGCCGTCCGCGCCGCGGCACGCGGCGAGACGGTGCTCGCCCCGCCCATCGCCGCGCGGCTGATGCGGCGGCTGAGCAGACCCGCGAGCGAGTCGCTGACGGCACGTGAGGTCGAGGTGCTCAGGGCAGTCGCGCGCGGGCGTACCAACGCGCAGATCGGTCGCGAGCTCTCCATCGGCGAGGCGACCGTCAAGACACACCTGCTGCGCACCTTCGCCAAGCTCGGGGTCGACGACCGCACCCATGCCGTGACGGTCGCCATGCACCGCGGGCTGCTCGACAACGACGGGGCGACCGGCTAGGCGGTCGCGAGTCCGCGGGTGATCGCGATGACCGCGACGAAGCTGCGGAACGCCGCCAGCGGCTCGCCCGTCCCGATGGAGATCGTCCGCTCAGCCACGCGTTCGACGCCGCGCACCCACGTCGCCTGCTCGGCCATGTCGACCGTGAGCAGATCGACCTCCAGCGGACCCCCGAAGGTCACCGGCCGGCTCGAGGCGAGTTCCGCCACACTCGCCCAGGCGCCTTCCCGCACCCGCTCGCGCGCCACCTCGGGATGCAGGCTCTCGGCCGCCTCACGGGTGAGCTGAGTGCTTGACGACGACGGCCCGGATGCCCGGGCAGAACGGCTGCGCCTCGGGGCCGACGAACTGGTCGCCCGTGACGAGCACCACCGGCACGCCCGTGACCCGCTGCGGCCAGCGCGTTGATGCCCGACTCCGCTGCGCGGACGCCGCCGATGCGCGCATCGGACACCGCGCGCGGGTTGTAGGTGTGCGAGAGCACCGACCGCGAGGGCATCGAGCCGTGGTAGCCGACGAACAGGACGGCGTCATAGCTCGCGTCGAGGCCCTGCATCATGTAGTCGGGCTTGTGCCGGCCCGAGAGATAGCTGGCCCGGCCGGCGAGCAGGTCGGGTGCGAGGTTGGCCATCAGCCCGTGGCTGTCGTTGACCGTGACCTCGTCGGCACCGCCCGCGATCGCACCCTCGATGGCGGCGTTGACCTCCCCGAGCAGCAGACGGGCACCCTGCTCGTGGCCGGGTGCACCGGCGCGGCACTGGTCCCAGTCGACGACGCCGGCGACACCCTCCATGTCTGCCGAGATGTAGATCTTCACCCCGCCAGTGTCCTCGTCAGCTCACCAGCTGGACGTCGCGGCCCGACACGCCGACGACGAAGCCGGCGTCGGTGGGCGCGATGCGCTCGATCTTCACGCCGTCCGGCAGCCCACGGATGCGATAGCTGACGGTGACCCGGTCCTTGATCAGGCTGGACAGCCGGCTGTCGATCGCGCCGCCGCCCGCCACCTGCACCGACGTGGGCGTGACGAGCAGCCGGTTCCCGTCCGCCTTGACGCGACCGCGCGCGACGGCGGAGTAGGTGAGGCCGAGCACGGTCACATCGCGCCTGAGCTCCACCTGCCCGGCGCCGGCGTTGCTGAGCCGAAGACCCGGCTGGTCGACCTGCCGGAGCACCTCGGCGTAGGAGATCGTCCCCTTGGCAGTGAGCTGTCCGGCCGTCGCCGGCCCGCTGCTCGGCACCGTGACGTCCTGCGCGGTGCCACTCACGTGTTCGGCGCGCCCGATGCCGAGCTCCGCCGAGGTCGCGTTGACCTGGACGTCGTCGAAATGGCGGGACAGCGCCTGGGTCAGGAACGGGAACCCGCTCACGTGCACCTGGGGTGAGGTCAGCCCCGCCGAGACCAGACGACGCTGCGCCTCGTCGGTGGCGAACTTGAGCGCCACCCGGTCAGCGACGACTGCGAGCAGGCCGAGCACGACGAGGACGATCAGCAGCTTTCGCATCAGCGCGCCGTCCAGCCGCCGTCGATCGACAGCGACGCACCGTTGACATAGCCGGCGGAAGGCCCGGCGAGCCAGGCCACGAGGTCGGCGACCTCCTCTGGTTCGATCAGCCGCTTGATCGCCGGCTCGGTCAGCATCACGTTCTCCACGACCTCATCCTCGGCGATGCCATGGATGCGTGCCTGGTCGGCGACCTGCTTCTCCACCAGCGGGGTCCGCACATAGCTGGGGTTGACGCAGTTGCTCGTCACGCCGTGCGGTCCGCCCTCCAGCGCCGTCACCTTGGACAGACCCTCCAGGCCGTGCTTGGCCGCGACGTAGGCAGATTTGTACGGCGACGCGCGCAGGCCGTGGACCGAGGAGACGTTGACGATCCGGCCGAAACGCTGCCCGTACATGTGCGGGAGCACCGCCCGGACCAGCAGGAACGGCGCCTCGAGCATGAGCACCAGCATCGTCCGGAAGCGCTCGGGCGGGAACGCCTCGATCGGGCTGACGTGCTGGAAGCCTGCGTTGTTCACGAGCACGTCGCAGTCCAGGGACAGTTCGGCGAGCGCAGCGACGTCGGTCAGGTCCACTTCCCACGCGATGCCGCCGATCTCGGCTGCGGCAGCCGTCGCGGCGGCGCCGTCGAGGTCGGCGACGGTGACCTGCGCCCCGTCCGCTGCCAGCCGCCGCCCACAGGCCAGCCCGATCCCGCTCGCACCTCCGGTCACGAGCACACGGCGGCCGTCCAGAGATGTCGTCATCCCAGCCACGATGCCCCGGGGAGCGTGCGTCTAAGCCTCCGCGAGCCGGCGGCGCAGGAAAGCACGCTCCACCTCGTTGTCGGCGAGCTCCAACGCGAGGCGATAGGCGGCCGCGGCCTCGGACCCCCGGCCGAGACGTCGCAACAGGTCGGCCTTGGTGGCGGGCAGGTAGCGATAGCCCTCGAGCCGCCCGGAACGCTCCAGCTCCTCGACGGCTTCCAACGCAACGGCCGGCCCGTGCACCATGGCCAGCGCCACCGTGCGGTTGAGGGCGACGACGGGCGTCGGCCAGACCGCGATCAGCAGGTCGTAGACCTGCAGCACCCCGGGCCAGTCGGTCGTCTCATAGGTCGGCGCCTCGGCGTGCATGGCCGCGATGACCGCCTGCAGCGTGAACCGGCCGGGCCGGCCACCGCGCAGCGCATCGGTCACCATCGCGCGAGCCTCGTCGATCGCCGCCCGGTCCCACCGCGACCGGTCCTGCTCCTCGAGCAGCAGCAGCCGGCCGTCCTCGCCGACCCGGGTGGCGCTGCGGGCGTGGGTCAGCAGCATCAGCGCGAGCAGTCCCCGGACCTCGCGCTCGTCGGGCATCAGCACCACGAGCAGCCGGGCCAGGTCGATGGCCCGTTCGACGAGGTCGTCGCGGACGAGCAGCTCCCCCGACGGCGCCGCATGTCCGGTCGTGAACAGCAGGTGTACGACGGTCAGCACCGCGTCGATGCGATCGGGCAGCTCTGCGGGGGCGGGCACGCGGAACGGGATGCGGGCCGCCGAGATCTTCTTCTTCGCGCGGGTGACCCGGGCGGCCATCGTGGGCTCGCTGATCAGGAACGCCTGCGCGATCTCGGTCGTCGTGAGGCCGCAGACGAGCCGGAGGGTCAGAGCCACCTGGGCCTCCCGGGCCAGGGCCGGGTGGCAGCAGGTGAAGACGAGTCGCAGCCGGTCGTCAGGCAGAACGCTCTCCTCCTCTCCCGCGAGAGGGGCATAGGGCGTCGCCTCCGGCTCCACGAGCAGAGGCAGCTTCGCGCGCAGGGTCTGGTCCCGGCGCCGCACGTCGAGCGCCTTGCGCCGGGCGGTTGTCGTCAGCCATGCGGCGGGGTTACGAGGGATCCCGTCGCGCCGCCACGCGGCGAGCGCGACCCCGTACGCCTCCTGGACGCACTCCTCCGCGACGTCGAGGTCGCGGGTGACCCGCGCCGTCGCGGCGAGGACGTAGGCCCACTCGCGCCGGTGGGCGTCGGCGACAGCGCGGCCAACGTCGTCGGGGCTGATCACCCCCCGGAGACGTCCAGGATGGGCCGGAGCTCGACACCGCCGCGCGGGGCGGGGCAGAGCTTGGCGACAGCGAGCGCCTGGTCGATGTCGGCGGCCTCGATCAGGTAGTAGCCGCCGAGCGCCTCCTTGGTCTCGACGAACGGACCGTCGGTCACGAGGTCGTCGCGGACGGAGGTCGCCGTCGCGGTGGACTGCAGTGCGTTGCCACCCAGCATCGTGGCGCCCTGCTCGACGATCTGCTCGGCGAAGCGGGAGTGCGCGGCGATCGCCTGCTGCCACATCTCGGGCGTGGACTCCTCGTCGCTGACCTCAGCCTGGTAGATCAGAATCAAGTACTCGGCCATGTGGTCTCCGGATCTGTGCTGAAGGGATGTGGCGGGTGACGCTGGGCATGTGCTGACACTTCTCCGACGAACGGCCGGCCCCGAAATCGACAACCAGCTTCAGCCCGCCCGGGACCCATTCTCTCGCCTGACATCGTCGGCGGGTCAGGATGGCCCGATGTCACCCTTCAGCACCCTCGATCATCTCGAGTGCCCACGCTGCGGCGCCACCCACGACGCGGCAGTCCTGCAGGGCCTCTGCCCTGCATGCGCCTCGCCGCTGCTGGCCCGATACGACCTTTCCGCGGTACGAGCGACGCCGGCGGACGTCGGCACGCGGCCGCCTGACCTGTGGCGCTATCACGAGCTGCTGCCCGTGTCGGGACCTGAGCACGTCGTGAGCCTCGGCGAGGGCATGACCCCACTGCTCCCGGCACCACGACTCGGAGCCGAGCTCGGCATCCCGCGGCTGCTCGTGAAGGACGACGGGCTGCTGCCCACGGGCTCGTTCAAGGCACGCGGCGCGGCCGTCGGCGTCTCGCGGGCCCGAGAGCTAGGGGCGACGAGCCTGGCCATGCCCACGAACGGCAACGCGGGCGCGGCCTGGGCGGCGTATGCCGCCCGAGCCGGGCTGCGGATGGCCGTCGTCATGCCGGTCGGTGCACCCACCGTCGCCCGGGCCGAGGTGGTCGTCACCGGCGGCGAGCTCACGCTCGTGGACGGGCTCATCTCCGACGCCGGCCGGCTCGTGGGCGCGGCGATCGCCGCGGCCGGAGACGGCTGGTTCGACGCCGGGACCCTCAAGGAGCCCTACCGCATCGAGGGCAAGAAGACGATGGGCCTGGAGATCGCCGAGCAGCTCGGCTGGCGGATGCCCGACGTGATCATCTACCCGACGGGCGGCGGCGTCGGGCTGATCGGCATCCACAAGGCGTTGTCCGAGCTGGTCGAGCTGGGCTGGCTGACCGGACCGCTGCCCCGGCTGGTGGCCGTGCAGTCGACCGGCTGCGCGCCGATCGTGCGTGCGTTCGACGCGGGGGCGCGCGAGTCGCTCTTCTGGGAGGACGCGCGGACCGCGGCCTTCGGCATCACCGTGCCCAAGGCGCTGGGCGATTTCCTCGTGCTCGACGCCCTCTACGCGACCGGAGGCACGGCGATCGCGGTCGAGGACGCCGACCTGCTCACCGACGTCGCGCTGGCCGGGCGGCTGGAGGGCATGTTCCTCTGCCCGGAAGGCGCCGCGACCGTCACGGCGGCCCGCCGGCTCCGGGCGAGCGGGTGGATCGCGGCCGATGACGAGGTCGTGCTGCTCAACACGGGCACCGGTGTCCTCTACCCCGACGCCGTGCCGGTCGATGCGGCGGTCGTGGGTCGTGACTCTCCGTATGCACTTGAAACGATCTCTCGCCCTTTATCCGAACTTAATAGCCTAAACGACTGATTGTTGGTCCTGTACTAGGCAAAGCGGACCAGCCGGTCTTCTGCGCCGACCTAGCCTCCACAAACCCCAGCCCGCAGAACCCAGGAGGCACCTCATCTCGATCACCCTGCCCGTCCGCAGCAAGGCCGTCATCAGCAAGCAGAGCGTGGTCGCCGGTGAGCTGGCCGAGGACGCCTGGAAGCTCTACCTCCAGTCCTTCGACGAGCTGCGCACCCTCGCCGTCCAGCGCCACGTGATGTACGGGGACGAGTTCGACGCGGTCATGGCGGACAGCCGGGTCGAGAAGTTCCTGGCCTTCGGCGAGGACGGTTCGCTGCAGGGCATCAGCACGATGACCGCAGCCCTGATGGCCGTGCCCCTGGTCTCGCCGGAGTACTTCGCCAGCCGCTGGCCGGCGCGCTACCAGGCGGGACGCATCTACTACATCGGATTCCTCGCCGTGCACCCCGACTCGCACGGCACCGGCGTCTTCGGCGAGATGGTGAAGGTCATGACCGGCGAGGTGGCCGCGGTCGACGGGCTCGCGGTGATCGACGTCTGCACCTACAACAAGGACCGGCTGCACCTGCCGCGCGCCATCAACTCGCTGGCCGCGACGTGGGCCTCACACGTGTCGATGACCGTGCTCGACGCGCAGAGCTACGTCAGCTACGACTTCGCCCGCACCGGCTGATCGGGCACGGCCGCCGGCGGAGCCACCTGGAGCAGGCAGACCTCCGGCGCCTCCGCCCGGCCGAACAACCACCCCTGCCCGAACTGCACTCCGGTCGTGCGCAGCAGTGCCCGCTGCCCCTCGGTCTCGATGCCCTCCGCCACGACCTCGAGTCCCATCGCCAGGGACATGGCAACGACGGCGCGCACGATCTCGGCGTCGTCGTTGTCGGTGTCCAGCCCGGACACGAACGTCCGGTCGATCTTGACCTTGGAGACAGGGAAGCGTACGGAGGTGCCCGAGCGAGGAGTAGCCGGTCCCGAAGTCGTCGACGGCCAGCGAGACGCCTAGCTCGCGCAACCGGCTGAGCAGCGCAGAAGCGCTGCGTTCGTCGGCCATCATGGCCGTCTCGGTGATCTCGACGACCAGCCTGTCGGCAGGGACAGCGTGACGACGCAGCGCCGACTCGACGTGGTCGACCAGCCGCGCGTCGCGCAGCTGACGGGCGGAGACGTTCACCGAGACCCACAGGTCCTCGTGCCCCTCGGAGCGCCAGATGCTGAGCTGACGCACTGCCTCGGAGACCACCCAGTCGCCGATCTCGACGATGAGGCCGGTCTCTTCCGCGACCGGGATGAAGTCGAGCGGCTGGATCATGCCCATGCTCGGATGTGCCCAGCGGAGCAACGCCTCGACGCCGACGACGGCGCAGGTGTCGAGGTCGACGATCGGCTGGTAGTGCAGCAGGAACTGCTGGCGCACCAACGCGTGCCGCAGCGCGAGCTCGGTCTCCACCCGACGGCGCACGGCGTCGTGCATGCGTGCTGTCGAAGGTCACGCAGCGGTTGCGACCGGCGCTCTTCGCCCGGTACATGGCGGTGTCGGCGTCCCGCAGCAGGCCTTCCGCGGTGGCGGGGTGCATCGAGCAGGCGAGGCCGATGGAGACGGTGGCGACGACTGCGGACTCGGTCTCGGACAGCGGGGTGCGGAAGCTGTCGATGATGTCCGCGGCGAGCGTCTCACCGGAGCGTGACTGGCCGGGCGTCACGTAGCGGGCGACGACGAACTCGTCACCGCCGAGACGGGCGACGATGTCGGAGGCGTCGACGATGCTGCGCAGTCTGTCCGCAGCGGTCCGCAGCACCTGGTCACCGGTCTGGTGTCCCCAGGTGTCGTTGATCATCTTGAACGTGTCGAGGTCCAGGAAGAGCAGGTCCACACGGCCGCCGTCGCGTTCGGAACGCTGGATGAAGGCTTCGACCCGCTCGACCATGCGAGACCGGTTGGCCAGTCCGGTGAGAGCGTCGTGCGTGGCCTGGTAGCGCAGGTCCTGCTGGGACACCGTGTGCTCCCCGACGGCGCCCACCGCGCGTACCAGCAACAAGACCGAGACCAGCGCCGACGTCACGCCGCAGACCCAGTCGGCCCCAGGGCTGCGGCTGATGACGAGCACGACGGACGGCACCAGCATGGCCGGCGCCAGCACCACGAGGCGGGCGCGTGACCAGGACTGGACCGGACGCGGCTGGATGTCCGACAGGGCCGTCATCGACGGATGCAGCGCGGCGGCACCGAAGCAACCGAACGCGATCACGAACGGCAGGTCGAGCAGCGGTGACCCGACCGTGTGGCCCTGCGTCCCGATGTAGGCATAGCCGACGTCCCCGACCAGGATCGCGGTCATGGTCACGGCCAGCAGCCAGAAGGAGACGACCCGGTTGGCGGAGGTCCAGTAGAGCAGCACGGCGACGAAGACGACTGCCACGTCGATCACCGGATAGGCGCCGAGCAGCACGCTGAACGCCGACCAGCCCTGGGAGTCGACGACCGGCAGAGCGAGGAAGACCAGCGCGGCAGCGGCTGCGGCGACGCAGACGATGACCCCGTCGATGAGCTCGTGCGGTCCGGAGCCGTCGGCGCGCCTGTTGCGCAGCAGCCCGACGAAGGCCAGCAACATGCCGGCATAGCCGGCGAGGGTGAAGATGTTGGCCACCGGCGCGGTCGACTGGCCGTCCAGCGCCTGACGCAGACCGGCGCCCAGGATGAAGGCGACACAGGACAGGGCGAACACGGTCCAGGGAAAGGTGGTCCTGGGCCGATGCAGGCGGCGGCCGACGACGACGGCCACGGCGGTGGTCAGGCCGACGAGGGTGATCGGCAGCGTGGCCAGCCCGGTGTCGCGCAGCACGACGAGAGCCAGCGCCATGGCGGCGCTGTAGCCCAGGTAGGCGAACGACCACCCGGCACCAGGCGTCAGGCGTCGAGCCCACGTCCCCGCACGCTGCATGCCTCGGACCAACTCCCCTCACCTGCCCATCGACCTGCAGCGGTCAAGGTTGAGCAGATCGCCGGTACTGATCGTGATCTGTACGGATTTGTACGGAATCATCGGCACGGATGTCGCCGGCGGCGATAAGAACGGCGGCGGCGGCCGCGCTGGGCATACCCTGACCCCGGCATGCGCCCGATCACCTTCCCCGCCGACCTGCCGGTCAGCCAGCGGCGCGCCGAGATCGCCGACGCGATCCGCGCCCATCAGGTCGTGATCGTCGCCGGCGAGACGGGGTCCGGGAAGACCACCCAGCTGCCCAAGATCTGCCTCGACCTCGGCCGCGGGGTGGCGGGGACCATCGGCCACACCCAGCCGCGCCGGCTGGCCGCGCGCACGGTCGCCGACCGCATCGCCGAGGAGCTGGGGACCCCGCTCGGCGAGATCGTGGGCTACAAGGTGCGGTTCACCGACCGCTCGAGCGACGCGACCCAGATCAAGATCATGACCGACGGCATCCTGCTCGCCGAGGTCCAGCGCGACCGCATGCTGCGCGCCTACGACACGCTGATCATCGACGAGGCGCACGAACGCAGCCTCAACGTCGACTTCCTGCTCGGCTATCTCAAGCAGCTGCTCCCCCGCCGGCCGGACCTCAAGCTGATCATCACTTCCGCGACCATCGACACCGAGCGCTTCGCCCAGCACTTCGACGGGGCCCCGGTCGTCGAGGTCACCGGCCGCACCTACCCGGTGGAGGTGCGCTATCGGCCGGTCGTCGACCCCGACGCCGAGGAAGACAGCACAGCCGACGAGCGCGACCAGACCCAGGCCATCGTCGATGCGGTCGACGAGCTGCGGCGGGAGGGGCCGGGCGACGTACTCGTCTTCCTCTCGGGCGAACGCGAGATCCGCGACACCGCCGACGCCCTGCGCGGGCACGTGCCCGCACGACACCGAGATCCTTCCGCTGTACGCGCGACTGTCGGCCGCCGACCAGCACCGGGTCTTCGCGTCGCACCCGGGACGGCGAGTGGTGCTGGCCACCAACGTCGCGGAGACCTCGCTCACGGTGCCGGGCATCCGCTATGTCATCGACCCGGGCACCGCTCGTGTCTCGCGCTACAGCCATCGGCTCAAGGTGCAGCGGCTGCCGATCGAGAAGGTCTCGCAGGCGTCGGCCAACCAGCGCAAGGGCCGGTGCGGCCGGGTCGCCGAGGGCATCTGCATCCGGCTCTACACCGAGGAGGACTTCCTCGCGCGGCCGGAGTTCACCGACCCCGAGATCCTGCGTACCAACCTCGCGTCGGTCATCCTGCAGATGACCGCCCTCGGCCTCGGCGACATCGGCGCGTTCCCGTTCGTCGAGCCACCCGACCACCGGCAGGTGCGCGACGGCGTTGCCCTGCTGGAGGAGCTGGGCGCCCTCGACACGACGGCTCCCGACACGGCACGGCGACTCACCAAGGTCGGTCGATCACTGGCTCGGCTGCCCGTCGACCCGCGGCTGGCGCGGATGGTGCTCGAGGCAGACCGCAACGGCTGCGTCGACGAGGTGCTCGTGATCGCCGCCGCGCTGTCGATCCAGGACCCGCGCGAGCGACCGCCGGACAAGCAGCAGGCCGCTGATCAGGCGCACCGGCGGTTCGCCGACGACCGCTCCGACTTCCTGACCTACTGGCGGCTGTGGACCTATCTGCAGGAACAGCAGAAGTCGTTGTCGTCCAGTGCGTTCCGGCGGATGTGCCGCGCGGAGTTCCTGCACTATCTGCGGGTGCGCGAGTGGCAGGAGCTGCACAGCCAGCTCCGTTCGGTGGCCCGGTCTCTCGGCATCAAGCCCTCGCGCCGTCCCGTCGTCACCGAGCCGGACGCGGACACCGACCGCGAGGCGCTCGATGCGCTTCTGGTGCCCTTGCACACCGCCTTGCTGGCCGGTCTGCTCTCGCACATCGGTCTCTGGGACCCGGACAAGCGAGAGTACGTCGGCGCGCGCGGAGCCCGGTTCGTGCCGTGGCCCGGCTCTGCGCTGTTCAAGAAGCCGCCGCGCGCCGTCATGGCCGGCGAGCTCGTCGAGACCTCACGGCTGTGGGGCCGCGACCTCGGGCGCATCGAGCCGGAGTGGGTCGAGCCGCTGGCTGCGCACCTGCTCAAGCGCTCCTACAGCGAGCCGCACTGGTCGAGCAAGCAAGGGGCCGTGCTGGCCTACGAGAAGGTCACGCTCTACGGCGTGCCGCTCGTGGCGTCACGACGGGTCGCCTACGGCGGCATCGACCCCGAGCTGTCGCGCCAGCTGTTCATCAGGCACGCACTGGTGCAGGGCGAGTGGCGCACGCACCACGCGTTCTTCGCGGCCAACCGCGAGCTGCTCGAAGAGGTCGAGGAGCTCGAGAACCGGCTGCGACGACGCGACATCCTCGTCGACGACGAGACGTTGTTCGACTTCTACGACGAGCGCGTGCCGGCTGACGTCGTGTCGGCCCGGCACTTCGACAGCTGGTGGAAGGCGGCTCGACGAGAGCTTCCCGACCTGCTCGACTTCGAGCGGGCGATGCTGCTGCGCGAGGACGCGAGCTCGGTCAGCGAGAACGAGTTCCCCGACCACTGGATGGTCGGCGAACTGGCGCTGCCGCTGTCCTACCAGTTCGAGCCGGGTGCAGCCGCCGACGGGGTGACCGTGCACATCCCGCTGCCCGTGCTCAACCGCGTCCCGCCCGAGGGGTTCGACTGGCAGGTCCCAGGCCTGCGGCTCGACCTGGTCACCGCACTGCTGCGGTCGCTGCCCAAGACGTTGCGCCGCAACTTCGTCCCCGCCCCCGACCACGCCCGCGCTGTGGTCGACGCGCTCGACCGGCAGGAGAGCACGCCGACAGAGCCGCTGACCGACGCGATGGCGCGCGAGCTCCGGAACCGGACCGGTGTCGTCGTGCCGCCCGACGCCTGGGACCTCGCACGCGTCCCCGAGCACCTGCAGATGACGTTCGTCGTCGAGGACGAGCAGGGGGCCGTGGTCGCGCAGGGCAAAGATCTCGAAGCGGTGAAACAGGAATTGCGCCCGCAGGTGGCGCAGACGCGTCTCGCGGGCGGCGGCCTCGCTCGAGCGCTCCGGGCTGCGCGACTGGTCGTTCGGAGTGCTGCCGGACACCTTCACGACGACCAGCGACGGCCACGATCTGCAGGGCTATCCCGCGCTCGTCGACGAGGGCACCACCGTCGCCGTGCGGGTGCTCGACACGCGGCGGGCTGCCGAGCTGGCGACCTGGCAGGGCACGCGGCGGCTGCTGCTCCTGGCCGTGCCGTCGCCGCTCGTACCCGTCGTCAAGCGTCTGGACAACCCGACCAAGCTCGCGTTGGGGCACAACCCGCACGGCAGCGTCCCGGCGCTGCTCGACGACTGCGTGTCCGCCGCGCTCGACGACATCGTCGCGGCGCACGGCGGGCCGCCGCGCGACGGCGAGGGATTCGCGCGGTTGCGTGACACCGTGCGCGGCGAGCTGCAGGACACGGTCTTCGAGGTCGTCCGCGCGGTGGCGGCGCTGCTCACCCGCGCCCGCGACATCGAGCTGCGGATCAGCGGCAGCACGACGCCCGTGTTGCTGGCCGCCATGGTCGATGTACGCGCGCAGCTGTCCGGGCTGGTCTATCCGGGATTCGTCACCGCCACGGGACGGGCGCGACTGGTCGACGTAGCCCGTTATCTGCGGGCGATCGAGCGCCGGCTGGATGCGCTGGTCACCCGGCCCGATCGGGACCGGTCGCTGATGAGTCAGGTGCAGGCTGTTGAGCAGGAGTACGAGGCCTGGCGCGCGTCACTGCCGCCGGCCCGACGCGATGAGGCCGCCGTGACCGACGTGCGCTGGATGATCGAGGAGCTGCGGGTGAGCCTGTTCGCGCAGACGGTCGGCACGCCCACTCCGGTGTCGGAGAAGCGCATCCGCCGCGCCATGTCGGACGCATTTCCCCGGTGATCATGAACGATCCGTCGGCCTCTAGGCGGTCGGATCGTTCATGATCACGGCAGGATGGGCAGATGGCCGCACCCACCTACTCCGACGATGTCCGTCGTTTCTGGCTGACGTTCTGCGCCGAGACCGGCGTCGGTGCTGACCTGCCCTACGACGCCTTCGCGTTCGGTGACTCAGCCGAGATGGCCGACGAGCTGGCGGGGTTGGTGTTGCACGGTCCGAAGCGTGCGACGGCCGGCCTGCTGGCCGACTATGCCGACGAACCGCTTCCGGAGGTCGGCGGTCACAGCATCGTGCTCGGCGGCGACGGTCAGCCGGTCTGCGTGATCCGCACGACCGAGGTGCGCGTGCTGCCGTTCCGCGAGGTGGACGCCGCGTTCGCCTGGGACGAGGGCGAGGGCGACCGCTCGCTCGCCTACTGGCGCGACGCGCACATCGGGTTCTTCATGCGCATGTGCGCGGCCCGCGGAGAGGTGTTCGGCGAGGAGATGGAAACCGTCCTCGAACGGTTCGCGATGGTGTGGCCCACCGCCAGCCCTGATCTGAAAGGACCGCCATGACCGTGCAGCCCTTCGACGCCGACGTTGCGGTCACGAACATCCTGGTCGTCACCGATGCCTCGCGGTCCCGCGACTTCTGGGTCGATGTGCTGGGTGCCGAGCTCTATCGGGAGTACGGCGGCACGAGCGTGGTGCTGCAGTTCTGCGGCACCTGGGTGCTGCTGGTGACCGGCGGCGGACCGACGGCCGACAAGCCGGACGTCACCTTCGCCGCACCGGCCGACCCGGCCCGCGTGAGCCACGCGATGACACTGCGCGTTGCGAACTGCCAGGAGTCCTACGAGCGGTTGCTCGCTCGCGGCGCGACGTTTCTTACCCCGCCGCACGACTGGGGCGCCGAGATCCGTTGCTTCTTGCGCGATCCCGACGGGCACCTCGTGGAGCTCAGCCAAGCGACCTGAGCCCGTGGTCATGGGCATGGCGACCATGCGACCATGCCTCGGTGCTCGGTCAGCCGCTGACGGGGGCGACGAGCACGGTGAACAACCGCTCGACCTCGGCGGCGGGGTCGCTGGTGAGACCCGTGTGCACCGGGCCCGGCTGCACCACGGTGCTGCGCGGCGACGTCGCCCAGCGGAACCGTTTGCCGATGTCCTCGCCCGCAGTCGCACCGGCCCCGTCCGGCCCGCAGGCGTCGACGACCGAGTGCAGTGCGCGTTCGATCGCGTCGGGATCGGCTGACGGGTCGATCGCGAGCAGCCGCCCGCGGTCGAGATGGACGCGGCAACCGAGATAGTCCAGCGCGCGGCAGTAGACGAGCACTCCGGCGTTGATCGCCTCTCCGCGTTCCACTCGCGGCACCACGCGCAGGACCGCGTATTCGAACGCATGCCGGGTTGAGCTCATGTCGCTCTCGGTGGGGCTCACGACGCGGCGTCCCGGGCACCCGAAGTGAGCCAGGCAGGTTTGCCCGTTCGACGACGCGGGCTCGGCGCGTGCCGGGAAGCGTCGCCACTGGCAGCGGCACGCAGACTCGGCAGCCATTGCTCGCGGGCCGCCAGCCGGGCCGACAACCAGTCGACGTATGCCGTGCGCGCGTCGGTCGGCGACGCGAAGGCTGGTTCGTCAGACAGCCACTCGTCGGGGACCATCGGCCACCGCGGCCCAGAGCAGGTCGGGAGTCACCTGGTCGGCGAGGGCGTGCTCTGCCGCATCGACGTCCGGTTGAGCACCGATCAGGACGTGGTCGCCCGCCGCGTAGGGCCGAGCCGTCGACGCGGATGCGCTCGACCACTGATGGTGGAACGTGAGTGCGGCTCCGTGGTCGATGAGGTGCAGCCCGCCGTGCCACACGAGCAGGTTGGGGTTGCGCCACGACCGGTCGACGTTGTTGGTCCACGCGTCGAACCACAGCACCCGTCCCGCCAGGTCAGGCTGTACAGGAAAGGCGTGCAGGTCGAAGTCCAGCGCACCGGGCAGGAAGTCGACGCCGAGGTTCAGCCCGCCGCTGGCGCGGAGCAGGTCCTGCACCTCCTCGTCCGGCTCACCGGCTGCCAGCACCGGATCGACCTCGACCGCGACAAGGTCGGGCACCGGCAGACCGAGCGATCGCGCGAGGCCGGCGCAGACAACCTCCGCGATCAGCGCCTTGCGCCCCTGACCCGCGCCGCGGAACTTCACGACGTAGGTGCCGAGGTCATCGGCCTCCATCAGCCCCGGCAGCGACCCGCCCTCGCGCAGCGGCGTCACATAGCGCGTCGCGGTCACGGTGGGCAGCACGCCCGGCAGACTACGACCCGATGTCACGGGCCGCGGCCAGGCGGCCACCGTCAGGCAGCCACCGTCACGCGGCGTTGCCGGTCGGGGGTCCGTAGCGCTCGCGGGGTCCGTAGTCTTCGCCAGGTCCGTAGCCTTCGCCGGGTGCGTAGCCGGGTAGGGGTTCGGGCCTGGTGGTGACGGTGAGTCCGGTGAGCATGCTGTGTTCGACCGACCCGTCCTGATTGAGCCGGGTCGCGACGAGGCCGCGGGTTTTGAGCTCGTGGTGGCGTCGGTGCCGCGGCGCGAGGTTGGTCACCTCGGTCGGGTCCGCGTGGCCAGGGCACGTCGTGGTCCAGATCGCAGCGGTGCGCTCGAGTGGGCAGTCGTAGGCGGTGCAGCGCGGGTTGCGGGCTCGCACCTGCTCGGTGATCGCCACGGTCGGCGCATAGGACTGACAGGACAGCGCCGGCAGGTCGCCCTGGTCGAGCTGGGCGCGTACGGCGGCCTGGAGTAGTTGGCGGGTCCAGCCGCCGGGCGGGGCTTTGGGGAGGCGCACGATCCGGGTCAGTATCCCGGCCGAGTCGACCAGCAGCAGGCTGGCTGCCCCGGTGGCGGCCATCGCGTGGGCCTGCTCACGGGTGGTCTGCGGGTCCAGGAAGGCTTGCCCGGTCAGGCCGCGGACCTCCCCGGGGTCCTTCGCGGCCGGGCCGGTCCCGAAGAAGGTGTCCAGGTTGGCCACCAGCCCGAGTTCGCGTTCCCGGCGCACCGGGACCCCGGGTGGGTCCCGCCCGTCCCGGATGCGGGTGAACACCTCGACGAACGCGTCGACCCGGCGCTGGTCCATCGGCACGTACTCGCCGTCCTCGGTGTGGTCGTGCCGGGCGTGGGCGAGGTCGGTGAGGACCTGTTCGGTCATCGCGACATCGGCGGCGTCGGTGTCGATGATCAGCTCGGCCATCCCGTCCCCGGTCGGGGCCGAGCGCACCGACCGCGCGGCGCGTCGCTCCTTCCGGCGCCGCGCCGCGGCGTCCGCGTCGACCCGGGTCACGGTGCGCGCGGTCCGGTCCCGCCAGGACCGCGGCGACAACCCGTCCCACGGGGCTCGACCCGGCCACGGCGAGCAGCCGGTCCTGCACCTCGCGTGCGTCCCGGTCGGAGAGCACCTCGGTGGCCTCGGCGAGGGTGCGGGCCCTGACCAGGTCCAACCGGCCGACGGCCAACGCGTCGAGCGTGTCGGGCAGCACGGTGGTCAGCCGGTGGGCCAGGTCGAGCAACCGACCGGCCGGGCGCGCCCCGATGCCGAGCACCACCTGCAGCTCGTCGACCATCGCCGAGGCGATCAGCTCCTCATCCGGTGCCCCACCGGACCCGCGCGGGCGAGACGCCAGCTCGGCCACCGCCTGCGCCTCCACGAGGGAGCTGAACTGCGCGACCAGGGTCAGCTGCTCGGCCTCCGCGGCGGCGATCCGCGACGCGGTGCTCCGGATCCGCGCGGCCAACACCTCGCGTGCGCGTTTCGCCGACCGGCTCCGTCGCCCCGACGAGCTCGGTGGCCCCGACGGGCTCGGTGGCCCCGACGAGCTCGGTGGCCCCGTAGCGGTCCGCCAAGAAGGCAGCCACCTCCGCAGCCATCTCCTCGGCCGAATCCGATGTCCGATCTGAAGCCATGACCCGACCCTAGAAGCCACCCCCGACACAAACCCCCACCCAGAACCCCTTTATCCACAACCACTTCTATCCACAGGGCGACACTCACGAACAGTCACCACAGCACCACACGCAGACGCAACACAAACCCAGGAAGTGGTCGCGATGACGAGCGAGCGGCCGCGCGGTGACTGCCGGGTTGTTGCAGCGTCGGCGGTCGCGGTGCTTCGGCGTCGGCGGTCGCGGTGCTTCGGCGTCGGCGGTCGCGGTGCTTCGACGTCGGCGGTCGCGGTGCTTCGGCGTCGGCTGTCGCGGTGCTTCGGCGTCGGCGGTCGCGGTGCTTCGGCGTCGGCGGTCGGGCTGGCTTCGGCGTCGCTGTCGGGCCGCCGCAACAGCCCGACAGGCACCGCTGTGACTCGCTCGGCGATGCTCGTCGAACACAGAGCCGTCGGCGCGTACCTACCGAACGTCTGCGTCCCAGCGGTCACGCAACCACTGGTGCACCTCGGGGATGCGACGCGTCACCAACGTCAGGTGCCCGTCCTCCTCGGTCAGGCGCGCATCGACACCAGGGATCTGACCGGCCAGCCACTCGCCGTGACCGAAGGGCACCATCAGGTCCTGGCGCCCCTGCCACAGCAGCACCGGGACCGAGATGTCCGCGGGCCGGAACCCCCACGGTGCGGTGAACGCGAGGTCGTCGTCCACCCACCCGTCGACACCGACAGCGAACGCGTCCTGGAAGTGCGCGAGGAGTGTCGCGCCGTACGGTCCCCGAAGCTCTGCCTCGTCGACGGCCGTCAAGTGAGGGGCCATGGCCTCGACCATCTGCTCCTGGGAGCCGTTGCGCAGTGCATCGGCCTCCCCGACGGCGAGCGGCCGGATCGCCTCCTCGCCGCCGTTCACCGAGATGCCGAACTCCTTGATGTTGGCCGGCCCCATCCCTTCGAAGAAGTCGAGACCCTCACCGTCGAACGGCGCCGCGGCCGCGAGCGACGCGACCGCCACCACCCGGTCGGGCAGCAGAGCGGCGCACGCCAGCGTGTGGGGTCCACCTCCGGAGGTGCCCCAGGACAGGAACCGCCCGATGCCGAGCTCGTCAGCAATGGCCGCGACGTCACGAGCCGCGTCAGCGACCACCCGTCCGGGTGCCCGGGTCGAGCGTCCGTACCCCGGTCTCGCGTAGGCGACCAGCCGGAGCCCGCGCGCGGCAGCGTCGCTGTTCCAGAGTGGATCGAGGATCCCGCTGCCCGGCGAGCCGTGCTGCACGAACAGCGGTGCGCCGTCGGGGTCACCGCCGTGCGCGATCTGCACGAGACGTCCATCCGGCAGTTGTACGGTCGCGTCCACGACGCGCAGGTTATGCCCATCGGCGCGCCAGGCCGCGGCGTGACGCGGGCCGATCCGCCTCCTAGCGCGGCTGCGGGACGATGCGCAGGTAGGGCTTGGCTGCCGACCAGCCCTCCGGGAAGCGCTCCCGTGCCTCGTCGTCACCCACGGCCGGGATGATGATCACGTCCTCGCCAGGGACCCAGTTGGCCGGCGTCGAGACCTTGTAGGCGGCGGTCAGCTGGAGCGAGTCGATGACTCGCAGGACCTCATCGAAGTTCGCGACCGGGCGCTGGGCGCCGTGGTCAGCTGGCGCAGCACGTCGGGCCGTGCGAGTTCGGCCTCCTCGGACCGTTGCGGGCGGTTCGCGACGGGACGCCGCTGCCGCTGGGTGGACCTCGCCAGCGCGCCGTTCTGGCTCGGCTCCTCCTCGACCCCGCGCGCGTCGTGCCGGTCGGCGTCCTCATCGATGACGTGTGGCGCTGTGGCCCTACTGGGACGTGCAGTCGCGCGAGCGCCACGCTGTCCGCTATTTCACGTCGGTGATCGGCGCCGAGGACCCGCCCGTCCCGACCGGACTTCGGGCCTGGGCCCGCACCGCGATGGCCGAGCTCGGAGCCAACGCCGGCGAGGCGCGGCTGGCCACGCGATGGGCCGACGAGGCGACAGCGCTGTTCCGTTCGGAGGGCGATGAACGGGGCGTGGCCGCAGCCCTTCTGGCGTCGGGCTCAGCCTTCTGCAACGAGGGTTCGCTGGACGCGGCCCAGCGCGCAATTGTGGAAGGCCTGCAGATCGCCGAGCGGTTCGGTGAGACCACGCTCATCCCTCGCGGGCTGCACTTCCAGTCCACGGTCGCCATCCGTCGTGGGGATCACCGCCGGGCGGAACAGCTCAGTCGCCAGGAGCTCGCCGCCTGGCAGGCTCTGAGCAGCCGGCAGTCGCCAGCCAGTGCACTGCGGCACATCGCCGTGGCTCTGCAGCACCAGGGCGACTTGGAGCAGGCGAAGCTGTTGTGCGACCAGGCTCTCGTGGTCTGGCAGGACGTCGGCGACTCGGCGGCGATCGCTCACGGGCAGACGACGCTGGCTGACATCGCGCGGGTGGCCGGCGACCTCGACGGTGCTCTGCACCTCTACCGGCAGGCCGGCGTCGAGTTCCGCGCCATCGGCGATCGGCGCTGCACCGCGTCGACGTACAAGAACCTCGCTGTCATCTGCGCGGCGCGTGGCGACCACCCACGCAGCACTGCGCACTTCATCGAGGCGGTCCGGCTGCGTCACGAGCTAGGGGACTATGCGGGGCTGGCCGAGTGCTTCGACGGCCTGGCCGAGAACCTCGCAGCCGAGACGCGCGACGCAGACGCCACCATGCTGCTTGCCGCTGCTGATCAGGCGCGCGCGGCCCAGGGACCCGATGCGAGCCTCGACGAGGTCGTGGAGCGCGTCCTGGCCTTCGATCAAGGTTCCTGTGCCCTTCCGGGCTCAACCTAACTAGCATCCCCTCCCATGACTCGCTACGGCCCGCAGTTCGGCCCTGACATCACCTTCCTCGGCGTCCCCAGGTGCGACCTCGACGACCCGGCGACGTACGCCGAGGCGGACATCGTGGTCCTCGGTGCGCCGTTCGACGGCGGCACATCGCACCGTCCGGGCGCACGGTTCGGACCGATGGCGATCCGGGCGACCGACTATCTGCCGCACGACGGATCACGGCCGAGCCTTGCACTGCGTACGGACGGGTTGGTCGACCTCACGGTCGTCGATGCGGGCGACGTCGAGATGTACTCAGGTGACATCGAGACGGCGCTGCCGCTGCTCGAGGCAGCTGTCGAGAAGGTGACCAGGGCCGGCGCCATCCCGGTCATCCTCGGCGGCGACCACTCGATCACCTACCCGGACGCGAAGGGGATCGCGAACGTGCTCGGGAACGGCCGGATATCGATGATCCACTTCGATGCCCACGCCGACACGGGCGACATCGCGTTCGGCTCCCTGTGGGGGCACGGCCAGCCGATGCGCCGGCTGATCGACTCCGGAGCGCTGCGCGGTGACCGGTTCCTCCAGGTGGGACTGCGCGGCTACTGGCCGCCGCCGGAGACGCTGGAGTGGATGGCCGAGCAGCGGATGCGGTCCTACGAGATGACCGAGATCGTCCACCGCGGTCTCACCGACTGCCTCACCGAGGCGTTCGGCATCGCGACCGACGACTGCGACGGCGTGTTCCTGTCCGTCGACGTCGACGTGTGCGACCCGGGTCACGCCCCGGGCACGGGCACACCGGAGCCTGGTGGGCTGTCCGCCCGCGACCTGCTCGACGCCGTACGTCGGATCTGCCTCGAGCTCCCTGTCGTCGGCATCGACGTCGTCGAGGTGAGCCCGCCCTACGACCACGCAGAGATCACGGCCGCCCTGGCGAACCGCGTCGTGCTGGAGGCGCTGTCGGCCATCGCCCGCCGCCGCCAGGACGACCGTGACGGCACCAGCTGGGACCCCTCCCGACCTCTCCTCGACGGGCGCTGATCACCGTGGACAGCCTGTTCTCACTGCTCCCACCCGGCAGCGCCACCGACAGCGACGGCATGCTGCTCGTCGAAGGGTGCCGCGCCGACGCCCTGGCAGCGGAGTTCGGGACTCCCGTCATGGTGGTGTCGGAAACCGCACTGCGGGCCCGTGCCCGCGAATACGCCGACGAGCTCACCTCACGATGGGCCAAGTCCCGCGTCGTCTTCGCGTCGAAGGCGTTCCCGTGCACCGCGGTCCAGCGAGTGATGGTCGAGGAAGGACTGGGCCTCGACGTCGCAGGGGGCGGCGAGATCCTCACCGCCATCAAAGCCGGTGTCGACCCTGCGAAGGTGGTGCTGCACGGCAACGCCAAGAGCGACGAAGAGATCGCCATGGCCGTCGAGCACCGGTTGGGCCTGGTCGTCGTGGACAACTCCGACGACGTCGACCGGCTGGAGTCGACGGTGCCGTCCGGCCAGCGGCAGGACGTCCTCGTACGGATCATCCCCGGTGTCACCGCGGACACGCACGCGTCCGTGCTCACCGGACACGAGGGCTCGAAGTTCGGCCTCTCCCCTGCGATGGCACGCGAGCTGATCGCGCGGATCGAAGCCAGCCCGAAGCTCACGATGCGCGGCCTGCACGTGCACGTCGGCTCGCAGATCCTCGAGGTCGGACCGTTCGCCGAGTCCGTGGCTCCCGTGGCCGCCCTGGGCGAGTTTCCTGTCTATGACCTCGGTGGCGGGCTCGGGGCGCGTTACACGTGGGTCGACCAACCACCGCCGGTCGGGGACTACCTCGACGCATTGATCGGAGCAGCCCGCGAGCACCTGCCGGCGGAGGCGGAGCTCATCATCGAGCCGGGCCGCAGCATGGTTGCGTCGGCCGCGATGACGCTCTACCGCGTGGTGACCGTCAAGCGCGGCGTCATCACCTTCGTCGCGGTCGACGGCGGGATGGGTGACAACCTCGAGGTCGCCCTGTTCGACCAACGCTTCGAGGCCGGTCTTGCGGATCGCATCGACGTCGACACAACAGATGCAGAGTTCGTCACCGTCGTCGGGCGGCACTGCGAGAGCGGTGACGTGCTCGTTGACGGCGTGCGTCTGCCGGACGCGCGCGTGGGAGACCTTCTCGCGGTGCCGACCACCGGGGCCTACTGCTACACGATGTCCAACAACTACAACGGGAACCGCCGCATCCCCGTCGTCTTCGCGCGCGACGAGAAGGCCAGGCTCGTGGTCCGCCGGGAGACGTGGGAAGACCTGCGGTCGCGTGACGTGGACTAAGCCCCAGCAGAGAGGGACGGAACACCGTGGCCATGCATGAGGTAGACCAGACGACCGACATGATGGTGCGCAGCGTTCTTGCCTACGCCGAGAACCGGTTGCGGATGGACCCTGTCCCCCTGGACAAGGGCAGCCTCCCGGCTGCGGAGCTGAACGCGCGGCTGCGCGGCGTCATCCGCGACGAGCGCCGTCCCCCGGACGAGGTGCTCGCGATCTACGCCTCGGTCATCGCGCCCAGCGTGATCTCGGCCGACAGCCCGCGGTTCCTCGGCTTCATCCCGGCCGCCCCGACCAAGGCCAGTCTGCTGTTCGACATGCTCGTCTCGTGTGCCTCCATCCAGGGCATCTCCTGGCTCGAGGCGTCCGGCGCGGTCGCCGCGGAGAACTCCGTGCTGCGACTCATCGCCGACGAGGCCGGGCTGCCCGCGACGGCAGGCGGGTGCTTCGTCTCCGGCGGGTCCGCCGGCAACCTGTCGGCGCTGGCAGTGGCTCGCGAGACCGCGAAGGTGCGACTCGGCGACGGGGCGACCGGGCGCCGTTTGCGAGTCGTTGTGGGCACCGACGCGCACTCCTCGATCGTGAACACCTTGCGGCTGCTCGAGATGGACGCGCTGATCGTCGACACACCCGACCATCGGCTCACGGCCGAAGCCGTGCAGGCTGCCATCGACGCGGCCGGCGATCTCAGCGATGTGGCTGCCGTCGTGTGCACATCGGGCACGACCAACGCAGGCATCGTCGACGACCTCGCCGGCGTCGGGTCGATCGCGCGGGAACAAGGGTGGTGGTTCCACGTCGACGGTGCGTACGGAGGTTCCGGCATCTTCGCCCCGTCGCTGAAGGCCAAGTATTCCGGACTCGAGCTCGCCGACTCGTTCATCCTCGACCCGCACAAGTGGCTGTTCACACCGTTCGACTGCTGCGCGTTGATCTACAGCGAGCCGGAGCTGGCGCGGGCAACGCACATCCAGGACGCGTCGTACCTCGACGTCATCCACGTCTCCGAGGGCGAGTGGAACCCGACCGACTATGCCCACCACCTGACCCGGCGGGCCAGGGGTCTGCCGCTCTGGTTCTCGTTGGCCGTCAACGGTGTCGACGCCTACCGGGAAGCCATCGAGGTGGCCGTCCGGCTGGCGCGTGACACGGCGGACCTGATCAAGTCACTCCCGCATCTGGAACTGATCCGCGAGCCGGACCTGGGCGTCGTGCTGTTCCGGCGCACGGGATGGGAGGCAGCCGACTACAACTCCTGGGCCGAGGCGCTGCACGACGAGGGGATCGCGTTCATCCCTCCCAGCAAGTGGGAGGGCGAGACCGTCGGTCGCTTCGTCTTCCTGCATCCGCACACGCCGATGGACCTGGTGCACCAGATCCTCGATCGCACGAAGTAGGAGACGACGGCGTCAGCCTTCGAAACCGTGGTAGACCATCACGTGCTTCACGCGCGTGTAGTCCTCCAGCCCGTACATCGAGAGGTCCTTGCCGTAGCCGGAGTGCTTGAACCCGCCGTGCGGCATCTCGGCGATCAGCGGGATGTGCGTGTTGACCCACACACAGCCAAAGTCCAGCCGTGCGGCCATCCGTGACGCAACGCTGATGTCCTTGGTCCAGACCGACGAGGCCAGCGCGTATTCGCTGTCGTTGGAGAGCCGCAGCGCCTCGTCCTCGTCGGAGAACTTCTGCACCGTCAGGACCGGCCCGAACACCTCCGTACGCACCAGCTCGTCGCCCTGCTGCAGGTCGGCGATCACGGTCGGCTCGTAGAAGTAGCCGGCGGTGGCGATCTGCTTGCCGCCGGTGGTGATCCGCGCGTGCCCGGGAGCCCGGTCCACGAGCCCCGAGATGTGGCCGAGCTGGTTCTTGTTGTTGATCGGGCCGTAGAGGATGTCCTCGTCAGCGGGGTCATAACCCACCTTGACCTCGCCCGCTGCTGCGGTCAGCGCCGCCAGGAAGTCGTCGTAGACGCCTGCCTGCACGATGACCCGCGTCGCCGCCGTGCAGTCCTGCCCGCCGTTGAACAGCCCTGCCACGGAGATGCCCTCCACGGCCGCCTCGATGTCGACGTCGTCGAAGACCACGACCGGCGCCTTGCCACCGAGCTCGAGGTGCGTGCGCTTGAGGTCCTTCGCGGCCGAGGTCGCCACCGCCATGCCCGCTCGCGTGGAGCCGGTGATCGACACCATCTGCGGCACCGGGTGCGCGGTGAGCGCGGCGCCGGTGTCGCGGTCGCCGCAGATGAGGTTGCAGACGCCCGGCGGGAAGAGCTCCTGCATCTTCTCGAACATCCAGTACGACGACGCCGGCGTCGTGTCCGAAGGCTTGAGCACCACGGTGTTGCCCGCGGCCAGGGCCGGGGCGAACTTCCAGACCGCCATCATCATCGGGTAGTTCCACGGCGCCACCTGCGCGACCGGGCCCACCGGCTCGCGCCGGACCGACGAGGTGAAGCCGCGCATGTACTCGCCCTGGGAGCGGCCCTCCAGCACCCGCGCGGCGCCGGCGAAGAACCGGATCTGGTCGACCATCGGCGGGATCTCCTCCGACAGGGTGAGGGACACCGGCTTGCCCGTGTTCTCGCTCTCGACCGCGACCAGCTCGTCGGCGCTGCCCTCGATGACGTCGGCCAGCTTGAGCAGCGCCCGCTGCCGCTCGCTCGGGGTGGACCACCGCCACGACTCGAAGGCCGTCGCCGCAGCCTTGAACGCCTGGTCGACGTCCTCCGCGTTCGAGTTCGGCGCCGTCGCGTATACCTCGCCCGTCGACGGGTTGATGATGTCCATCATCGCGCCCGACGAGCCGGCCTGGATCTCGCCGCCGATGATGTTGTGGAAGGTCTTCTTGTCTGACATGACGTCGCTCCCCGGCAACCCTGGACCGCTGTGGCCGCCCAGGCTAGGACTGCCCGGCGATCCCGTCGATAGCCCGATCGGCAGGATGATCGTCACCGGGCCGCGAGGCCGATATGGTCCGCTCATGCCAAGCCATCCGCTCGAGCCGTTGAGCGAGGACGAGTTCCGCCAGACCGCTGCCGTCCTGCGGCGCGACAGCGGGGTGTCCGAGTCCTGGCGGTTCGCCTCGATCGAGCTCAAGGAGCCACCCAAGGCCGCGGTCCGGGCCTGGCGCGCAGGTGACCCCGTCAACCGGGTCTCCTTCGCCGTGCTGTGGAACCGCGCCGACAACACGACGTGGGAGGGGACGGTCGACCTCACCGGCGACACGGTGATCAGCTGGGAGCACGTCCCCGGTGTGTGCACCAACTTCACGACCGACGAATACCACGAGGTCGACGAGGCGATGCGCGCCCATCCCGACGTCATCGCGGCGCTCGCCGCCCGCGGCATCACGGACATGTCGCTCGTGATGATCGAGGTGTGGACCTACGGCAAGGCGCTGATGCCCGAGAAGTACCGGGACCGCCGCCTGGGTTGGTGCGACGTCTGGTATCGCGCAACTCCCGAGGGCAACCCCTACGCCCACCCCGTCTCGGGCCTCAAGATCGTCGTCGACATGAACAAGATCGAGCTGCTCGAGATCGAGAACGACCACGACTACGGGCAGCCCGAGGTCAACGCGGAGTACGTGCCAGGCCCGTGGACCGGCGAGCAGCGCACCGACCTCAAACCGCTCAACATCACCCAGCCCGAGGGTGTCTCGTTCACGGTCGAGGGCACCGAGCTGCGCTGGCAGAACTGGCGGATGCGGCTCGGCTTCAACTACCGCGAGGGACCGGTCATCTACCAGGTCGCCTACGACGACCACGGCACCGAGCGCGACATCGCCTATCGACTCTCGTTCGCCGAGATGGTCGTCCCCTACCGGGACGCCTCCTTCGACCACTACCGGCGCACGGCCTTCGACATCGGCGAGTGGGGCCTCGGCTTCATGACGACCTCACTGGAGCTCGGCTGCGACTGCCTCGGCGAGATCGTCTATCTCGACGCGACGCTGCACGACACCCACGGCGAGCCCTACACGGTCAAGAACGCGATCTGCATCCACGAGGAGGACAACGCCGTGCTGTGGAAGCACGTCGACCACAGCACGGGTGCCGAGGTCCGCCGGATGCGCCGACTGGTCGTGTCGTGCCATGCCACCGTCGCCAACTACGAGTACCTCGTCTACTGGCGGTTCTATCAGGACGGAAACATCGAAGCAGAGGTACGCGCGACGGGGCTGATGGTCAGCACGCCGACGCCCGAGGGAGCAAGCGCACCCGCGACAGGGACCGTTGTCGACCACCGCACGTACGCCCCGTTCCACCAGCACTTCCTGGTCGCACGCCTCGACCTGGACATCGACGGCGCGGACAACACCGTCATGGAGGTCGACTCCCGGGCACTCCCGGTGTCCGCGGAGAACCCCTACGGCCTGTCCATCGTGACCGAGTCGACCCCGATCCGCTCGGAGGCCGAGTCGGCGCGCGACTTCAACTGGGCCACCCAGCGCAGCTGGAAGGTCGTCAACCCTGGTCGCACCAATGCGTGGGGCACCAACCCCGCCTACAAGCTCGTGCCGACGGCATCGATCCCGCCGATGATGGAGCCGGACACGCCGCAGTACCTGCGCGCGCCCGTGATCGGGCACACGGTGTGGGTCACGCACCAGCACGACGACCAGCGCTGGCCCGCCGGCGCCTATCCCACGCAGTCCACCGTGGACACCGGCATGACCGAGTGGATCAAGGACGACGAGCCGCTGGAGAACACCGACGTCGTGCTCTGGTACGTCTTCGGCATCCACCACATCACCCGCGTCGAGGACTGGCCGATCATGCCGGCCGACATCGTGTCGTTCTGGCTCAAGCCCTTCGGTTTCTTCGACCAGAACCCCTCGATCGACGTGCCTCCGTCGATGAAGGCGGACGGCGAGTCCTGCCACACCGGTGCCGGCGCGCACGAGCACGGGGAGCACGGCGACCTCAGCCACGTGCGCTGAGGGCTCGTACGCTCCATGGATGGCCCGCTACTTCGACGTCCACCCGCGGGACCCGCAGCCACGCAGCATCTCCCAGGTCGCTGCATTGCTGCGCGACGACGCCCTCATCGCCTACCCCACCGACTCCTGCTACGCCCTGGGGTGCCGGCTGGACAACCCGATCGGAGCGGCGCGCATCCGCCGGCTGCGGGCTCTCGATGACCGCCATCACTTCACGCTCGTGTGCGCGGACTTCGCCCAGCTCGGCCAGTTCGTGCAGCTCAACAATGCCGCGTTCCGCTCGATCAACGCGGTGACACCCGGCCCGTACACGTTCATCCTCCCGGCGACCAAGGAGGTGCCGAGACGGCTGGCGCACCCGAAGAAGAGGACCGTCGGCGTACGCATCCCGGACCATCCCGTCGTCCGCGCGCTGCTGCGCGAGCTCGGCGAGCCACTCGTGTCCAGCACCCTGCTGCTGCCGGGTTCCGCTGAACCGATGACCGACGGATGGCAGATCAAGGAAGAGCTCGACCACGTCATCGACGCGGTCGTGGACGCCGGGGTATGCGGGATCGAGCCCAGCACTGTGGTCGACTGGTCAGAGGGCGTCCCCGAGGTCGTGCGGGTCGGCGCGGGCGACGCGTCGCGGTTCGAGAGCAGGCCGGCTAACCCTGGCGGGAGTGCTCGGCCAGCACAGACAGGCTGTGCGCGATGGAGATGAGAGCGAGCGCCTGGGCGGCGTCGTACGTGCCTGGTTTGAGCTTTCCGGCCACATCGGTCGCCTGCTGTGCGAAGTCAGCCGCAGCCTGCACCGCTGCCTGATGGTCGATCGCCATGACTGTCCTCTTTCTGTCGACGTGCCCCGACAGTAGCCAGCCCGTCAGTGGCCGAGCGGGTGAGGCAGATGCCCGGCCGTCAGCAGGAACCGGTCGCGCCACGAGACGTGCTCCGGCAACGGCATCGGGTCGCGGAAGAACCCCAGCGCGCGCCACATGTCCGCCTCCGGTGCCGTCACCTCCCACAACGGGCGGGCGAGCTCCTCGGGCAGCGGGCAGGCGGTCGAGCCGAGATAGGTCGCCACGTAGTGGGCGACCAGCGAGCGGGCGATGGTGAGCCTCTGCAGGAAGGTTCTCGTCGAGACGTCGCCGTGGCTGGCGTGCACGATGACATCGCCGTCGGTGACCTGGCGGGCAGCGGCCATGGCCGCGCCGGCGATGCGGGTGATGCTGGCCTGCGGGTCGTCATCGAGCAGATCGCCGTCGAACCGATCCCGGCCCACCTCGTCGATGGTCCGGCCGGACAACAGGTCCGGCACCCACGCGTCGTCACGCGCGTACAGCTGCACGACCCGCCATATCGGTGCGGGCTGGTCGACGCCGGGTTCTTCGAACAACGGCGGGAGCACGATGTCCCGGTCCGCCGCACGGATGCGTCCCAGCACCTCGACGAGCATCTCCTCCGCCATCACGAAGAGCTCAGCCTCTTGCAGCATGTGAGATCGTCCCGCAGCTACTTCACGTACGCGATCGGCATCATCGAGGGCGGGTCGGGCAACGGCTCGGACTGGTAGTGCGCCCGGATCCCGTCGATGTATCGCAGGCAGCGTTCGGTCAGCCCGTCGGCCGTCTGCATCCGTCCCTTGGTCACCAGGATGCCGAGGTCGGCGCCCTTGAACCGGAAGTCCCCCGGCGCGTAGACGCGCAGGAAGAACGCCTCGTCCTCGTGCGTGACGTCGTGCCAGTCGTTCGCCACCTGGGCGAACGTCATGAGCCCGTCATCGGCCAGGTGCCAGGTGCCGGTCCGCGGGGCCGCCAGGATGCGCTCCACCGAGTCGGTGGGCTCCTTCATGATGAGCTGGGCCCATACGTCCACCGCCGCGAGCTCACGCCAGCGCTCGTTGATCTCCTCCACGTCGATTGTGTAGTCGACGTCCATGAACTCCAGCAGGTGGAACAGGAAGAGCGGCACGTCTGCGTACGCACCGGCGGTGACGTTCGTCATCGACGAGACGCCGGAGATGCGCGGGTTGAGCTCGCCCAGATAGACCTCGTCGGTGTCGAGATCGACCAGCACGTCGATCTCGAGGAAACCCTTGAAGCCTTCCTTGATGAGGCGGTCGCCCAGCTTGCGCACGTGGGAGATCGCCGTGGCGCGCTGCACGCCGGTCAACGCCTCGGGGAACAGGTCGTTGCCGCACCACCCGCCCTTGTAGGGCGTCAGCTCGGGATAGCCCGTCAGGTCGGTCATGAACGGCCCGACGATGGTGCCCTGCCGCGTAATGCAGGCCTCCACGGCGGCCGCCTTGTTGCGGATCCGCTTCATGACCTTGAGCTCCTGGCCGATGATGTCCTCGGCGTCCTTGTCCCAGTCGGCCTCCGCCTTGATGAAGAAGGTCGTCTTGCCCGAGTCGCCGTACGGCGTCTGCACCACCAGGTCGCTGCCGAGCCCACTGTCCGTGGCCAGGGAAGTCAGCGCGGCATAGCTGTCCGCGCGCCCGAGGACGTTGGGCACCGAGGGAGCACCGGCCTCGTTGCCGAGCTGGGTCGTCACGATCTTGGAGTCGAGCCGCCGCCGCAGCTCGTCACTCGGGAGGATCAGGTTGTAGCCCAGCTCCCGGCAGATCTGCTCGGTCTCCTCGTCGAAGAAGACCATGGCGACCATCGGCGTGCCGCCGCGCTGACGCAGGTGCGCCTGCACCTCGGGGTCACGCAGGAGGTAGTTGTTGATCTGCTCGCTGGACTCGAACTCGACATAGGGCTGGTTCTTCGGTGCGAACACCCGAGGGTGACCACCGTCCCACGAGTCGTAGTAGACGATGTAGGTGAAGTTGCGCACCCACCGGTCGATCCCGAGCAGGTTGAACGCAGTCGGGCCGATGAAGTAGATCGGCTGCTGGTTGGTCCGGAAGAACGTTCGGATCTCGGAGATGCCCTTGAGCACGTGCCGCCTCCAGTCCACGACGCGCGGACCCCCGCTGACGCGCCTCAGGCTAAGACCAATCTCTGCGCCGGGGATAGGTGGACGAGCGAACCGGTCAGACGACCGAGCCGCCGCGGCTGGGCGTCCGCGGATGCCTTGACAGGCCGGAGACGACGCCGGCCAAGCCGCGGCGGTCCCCGCCCCTTTCCACGCCGGCGAGCACCGCTCCCACGGCGTCGCAGGCCCGCAGGGTCTCCTGCATCAGCCGGGGGTCCTGAGCGGCCGGCCAGGTCGAGAGCTTGACGCACACGGTCCGCGTACGTCGGCTGACATGGATCAGCTGGCCGTAGATCCCGAGGCAGAGCAACACATCTCCCTGCTCGCCGGGCCGGAACCAGAACTGGTTGCGATACCAGCCGCCGGGGAACGACTGCTCGGCCGGCGACGCGAGGAACGCCGCGCGCGAGTCCGAGTCGACGGCCCACGAGCTCCTGAGCCAGCCGGCCGGCAGGACCTGGACCGGGCCGTCGGCGCCGGGGACCGCGCCGCCGTCGAGCAGCAGCTGCCCAAACCGGGCCAGATCCCGCGTTGTCGCGCAGAGCCCACCGTCGTGCACGGCCGTGCCGGTGCCGTCGCAGATGATCTCGGCGTCGCGCTCGGCACCCATCGGCTGCCACACCAGCGTCGAGATGAGGTCCGCCATCCGCAGCCCGGCGGCGCGCTCGCACACCCAGCCAAGGACATCGGTCTCGGCGGAGCGGTAGACGAACGTCCCACCGTGAGCTGTTCCGGAACGCAACGTGCCGAGGAACGCATACAGACCGCGCGCCCCGTCCTCGGCGTCCCTCGGTCGCCAGCCCAGCCACTCGTCCAGCTGCCGCACGTCGGCCTGCGCGTCGGTGTAGTCCTCCACGAAAGCCACACCCGACCGCATGTCGAGCAGGTGCCGGACCGTGGCGCCGGCCCAGGCCGTGCTGGCGAGCTCAGGGACGTGATCGGTGACGAGGTCGTCAAGTCCCAGCTGCCCCCGGTCCACGAGCACGCCGGCAACGCACCCCACCACCGACTTCGTCACGGAAAGCACGGCGTGCGGCGCGTCCGCGGCGCCCCCCTCGCCGTACCACTCCTCCACGACCCGGCCGTCCTGCAGCACCAGCCACGCGTCGGTGAAGGTGTCCGCCAGTACGTCGCCGACGGTCTGCTCGTGACCCGGCTGCGGTGCCGCGGCGACGCCGATCGAGCGCAGGTCGGGAGGGTCGGTCAGCGGTACGAGCGGCCGCGGCGCGCCCGCTGCCGCGGCGATCCGCTGGGTGGGCAGCAGCTCACGGGTGTGCCAGAACGCCCACCGGTTGAAGGGCGGGTCCTGCCAGTTGGCTGTGGTGACCAGACCGCGCGTGCTCGGCGGGAAGCCCTCCATCAGCATGCTGCGAACCCTAGTTGAGGGAGATCTGCTGACCGTCCGCAGCGCGAGTCCCATACTGTTCGCCGCATGCCCAGCAGGAAGAAGACCGATGTCATCAACGCTGCCGACACGCGCATGCAGGGCTTCCCGCCCGAGCCCGCGAGCCAGGTGACGCTGGCCAACTGGCAGGACCCACCCAACCAGCGCTGGGCGTTCCGGCACATGCGCGAGATCATCCCGACCCAGCCGATCCCCGCGGGCACCGCTCGGCCGCTGCCGGAACGGCCGAGCACGCTGGGCCACGTCACGGTCTCGCGACTAGACGGCTCGACAGGCACCGTCGACGACGTCGTCCGGGACACGTGGACGGACGCCCTGCTCGTGGTCCACGACGGGCAGCTGGTCGAGGAGCGCTATCTGTCGGGTATGACCGCGACGACACCGCACCTGTTGATGTCGGTGTCGAAGTCGATCGTGGGCTGCGTCGCCGGGACCCTGGTGGAGGACGGGCTCCTCTCCCCCGACCGGCCGGCGAGCAGCTACGTGCCCGAGATCGCCGGGTCCGGCTATGCCGGAGCCACCGTCCGGCACCTGCTCGATATGCGGACCGGCGTGCGGTTCCGGGAGGCCTACACCGTCCCCGACGCCGAGGTCCGCGTCATGGAACGGTCGATGGGCTGGCGGCCCAGCCAGGTCAGCGATCCCGTAGGGGCCTACGCCTACCTGACGACCGTCGGCACCGAAGGACCGCACGGAGACCAGTTCACGTACCGGTCCGCTGACACGGACATGCTCGGCTGGGTGTGCGAGCGCGCCAGCGGCACCCGGATGGCCGACCTCGTGTCCGAGCGGATCTGGGTGCCCATGGGTGCCGAGCAGGACGCCGAGATCACCTGTGACGCCGTCGGGAGCGCCATCCATGACGGCGGCATCTCGGCCACGGCACGAGACCTGGCCCGGTTCGGCCAACTGTTGCTCGACGACGGCCGGGCGGGGACGACCCAGGTGATCCCCGAGAAGTGGCTGGATGACTCGCTCAACCCGGACCCCGACGTGCGGGCGGCGTTCGCGAGCTCGGAGAACGAGCCGGTCCTGCCCGGCGGCTGGTATCGCAACCAGTTCTGGTTCGTGCCGGGAAGCACCGGCGACGTACGCCTCTGTCTGGGAATTCACGGCCAGATGGTGCACGTCGACCGGGCGACCCGGACGGTGGCCGTCAAGCTGTCGTCCTGGCCCGAGGCCCAGAACGGCGCCTATCTCATCGACACGGTGCGCGCCTTCGGCGCGGTCGGCGCGCACCTGGCCGGCGTCTCGGCCGACGACACGTCAGGCCGTCGCGTCGGCTGACGCGACTCGACGGTTCACCGGACGAAAAGCCGGCCGTCCCGCTCGAGAACCGTGCCACGGCGCAGCGGCAGCACGCTGGTCAGGGCCTTGTAAGCGGCGCCCAGGCCCGGCACCTTCGCGAAGACGCCTTGCGGCCCGCGGACCATCCGCCCGGAGTACACGTCGTAGGCGGCCTGGTGCCACGGGCAGACCAGGCGGCTCTCGTCGTCGAGCTTGCCGCCCGCCAGGTCGGCACCGAAGTGCCGGCAGCGGCGCGACACGGCGACGAACTCCCCGCCGACGTTGCACACCGCGTATGGCCCCGCGCCCGTGACCTTCCCGGGCGGCAGATCGGTGGGCGGTCCAACCTCGTGCTCATGACTCATGGTCATAGCCTGCACCTGTATTGCCGTGCGGCGCGAGGAGGGGCGACCGATGGAACCTCGGGCGAGCAGGCCCTACATGCCGGGGTACGGAGTGCTGGCCGCGGACCAGGGCACCGGGTTGCTCGACTGGCACGACGTGGAGCCGCGCGTGGCCGCCTCCCACGACTACTGGCTCGCGTCGACCTGGCCGGACGGCCGGCCGCACGTCATGCCGGTCTGGGGTGTGTGGGACCGGGGCAGCCTCTGGTTCAGCAGCAGCGGCCGGTCCCGCAAGATCGCCAATCTGCGGCACGATCCCCGCTGCGTCGTCACCACCGACGACTGTCGGGACCCGGTGATCCTCGAGGGGACGGCGGAGATAGTCGTTGATCCGGACGCCATCCGGCGCTTCCTCGACCTGCTCAACACGAAGTACGAGACCGACTACCCGCTCGACTTCCTCGACCCCGCGGTCAACGCGTCGGTCCGGGTCAGTGTCCGGACAGGGTTCGCCCTCCTGCAATCCGACTTCGTCGGGTCGCCGACACAATGGAGGTTCGACCAGGAGGGATCAGCATGACGACACAGGCCGTTGCGGTCGTCCTGTCAGGAGCGGTGCCCGCGGCGCACCTCGGCGGAGGCGCTGTCCCGCGGCTGGCAGCGCTAGCGCGGTGTCGTCGCGTCCGGCGTGAAGGCCGGACCGTGGCCCGGCACGATGAGCACCGGGGAGAGCCCGAGCACCCGCGCGCGGCCCGCGTGCAGCGCCTCGGCATCGGTGCCGCGCGGATCCTCGGGCGGCCCTTGCGCGAACCACCACAGGTGGGTGCAGGCCACCAGACCCTCGGCGGTCTCGACGAGGGTCGTGATGTCCTGTGGAGTGTGCCCCGGGGTCTCGATCAGCCGCACGTGTTGCGAGACCTGGCGGTCCTCGGCGGGCAGGTCGTCCCACTGGTCGCCCTGGTAGATCGCCCACACGTCGTGGAGGCGGGCTGCGGGGAACAGCGCCAGGTGCCACGTGTGGTCGGGATGGTGGTGGCTGACCACCACGTCGGTCACCTCGCCAGGCTGCACACCCAGTGCAGCCAGGGGCTCGAGGATCAGCGCGGGACTTCGGACCATGCCCGGATCTACGACGACGAGGGCGTCGCCGTCTCGTACGAACACAACGCTCGATGCGACACCCTCGTCGTGGGCATAGCCGGCATGCAGGACTGTCAGTTCGGCGGGCATGATCGACAATGTAGTTACGCGGCGTGCGCCTTGCTCATGATCCGCCCGATGTTCTCAGGGTCGAAGAACTCGACCGGCGAAACGGTGCCGGCGGTGAGACTCACGAAAGCGTCCATCGCGTCCTGGTTGCCGTGCACGGCACCCAGCAGCTGCTGCATCTCCATGGGCGGCGCTTCGAGGGTGGCCAGCTGCGTCGTGAACTCGTAGATCGGCAGCACCTGGGCGTCGCGGGTCCGCTGGTAGACCGACATGGCTTCCTCGTACGAGCGCGCGCCGCTGAACGCGTCGTCCAACGCGGTGGCGCACAGCTCCGCGTCGCGGAAGGCGTCACTCATGCCCTGCGCAGTGATCGGGTCCTTGGTGTATCCCGCGTCACCGACGAGAGCCCAGCCGGGTCCGTACGGCTTGCGGAAGAAGTTGGGGACGGACCCGCCGGAGAACCGCTCCTCGCGTTGCGCGCCGCGGACGCGGTCGGCGAAGTCGGGTGCGAGCTCGAGGGTCTTGAGATAGTTCGCCTCGATGTCGGCCTTGTAGGCCATCGACTCGGCGAACGGCCAGCCGACCACGAGCATCGTCAGGCCGTCGTTCGTCGGCAGCGCTGCCCAGCCCCGGTCCGGACGGACGACCGTCTCGAAGCCGTCGACCGGCAGGCCGCTCCAGTAGGTGTAGTAGGCCCACATGAGCTTCGGCTTCTCGTTGTACTGCTCGGCTCCCACCGCCCTGGCGACGTGGGAGCTGCGGCCGTCCGCGCCGATCACGACGCGGGCCCTCTCGATCACCGGCCGGCCGTCCTTGGCGTGTCCACGGATGCCGACGACCGCGTCGTCCTCGACGACGACCTCGTCGACCGTGAACTGCTCACGCACCTCGACACCGGCTTCGGCAGCGGCGTCGACGAGGATCTTGTCGAGGATCGTTCGCCGCGGCGCGTAGCCGGTGGAGCTGCCGTCGGCGGGGCGCGGCGTGCCGGCGATCGTGAACGGCCCGAAGTCGAACGAGTACGTGTCGATGGGCGGTGCCCCCGAGGCAATGACCTGGTCGAGGACCCCCCACCGGCGCAGCGCCGCGATGCCGGGGGCGTGGATCATGTGCGTCGAAAGGGTGTCGCTCGGAAACGACGCCTGGTCGACCAGCAACACGCGATGACCCTTGCGGGCCAGCAGCATCGCCGTCGGTGCGCCTGCGCAGCGGGCGCCTACAACTATCACGTCGTACGTGGTCATCTCTGGTCCTCCAGCTCGTCGGTGGTTAGACGATGCTGCGAGCCGGCGACGGGCGGATCGGGGAGGTCCCCTATTCACCGGCTTGGTTTCGTGGTGGCCGCATAGCCGGCGGCCGCAGCCCGGTTGCGCAGGCCGAGCTTGGCGAGGATGTTGCCGACGTGGTGCTCGACGGTCTTGCGGCTGATGAACAGGCGCTCGGATATCTCGGGGTTCGACAACCCGTGGCCGAGCAGTTCGAGGACCTCCGCCTCGCGCCTGGTCAACAGCCCCCCGTCCTTCGGGGCCGAGGCGGTCTTGACGCCGAGGGACCGCAACACCGCCGCTGCCGAGTCGGCGTCGCGTGCGGCCTCCAGCCGACCGAATGCGTCCAGGGCCGCCCGCGCCTCCACCATCGCCACGTCGGGACGTTCCGTGAGCAGCGCCTTGGCGAGCTCGAGCCGCGAGTGCGCCACCTCCATCGGCATCTGGGCCTGCGCGAAGCCGGCGAGCGCCTCCCGCAGGCAGGCCTGTGGGTCGCCCTCGCCCGTCGCGAGACTGAGCCGGCCACGAGCGAGCGCGGCAGCGGCGACCAGGTAGGGGCTCGGATGCGCGGCGGCGCAGGCCACGAGCCTCTCGACCGCCCGGCCGGCCTCGTCGGGCAGGTCCGCCGCGAGACAGACGTCGACGAGAAGGACCAGCAATGGCGCGGTCGCCGTGCTCTGCGGGTCGAGCTGGTGCAGGGCTCGTTCGAGGATGTCCTTGGCGACAGAGATGTTTCCGTTGCCCAGGTGCAGGGCCGCGAGCGGGCGTGCAGCGTCGAGGTCGGCATCCAGGCCGTCGAGCAGCTGCGCGGCCTCCTCGAACCGCCCTTGCCGGACCCGCAGGTCGGCGAGCCGGATCATTGCCCCGCCGCGCAACGAGCGTTGTCCGAGACCCCAGAGCCGCACCGCTTCGGTCAGCTCCAGGTCGGCTTCGGGCCACCGCCCCGCCGTGGTCAGCAGCCCGCCGTAGTGGGTGCGGCAGAACGCGGAGACCGCGGGCAGCTGGCGTCGCTGGGCGATCGCCTCACCGATCCGGATCCACTGGTCCGCACGCGCCACGTCATGCGCGCGCTCGCAGGCGGAGAACAGCTGGCAGAAGATCTCCTCGAGGACACAGAAGTCGTCGACCTCGCTGCCGGCCACCGCCGCGAGTGCCTCGTCGAGGAGCAGCATGCCCTCCTCGGTCCGGTCGGCGTGGACGAGGCTGGCCCCGAGGTAGGCGAGAGTCGCGAACTCCAGGTCGGCGTCGGAGAACCGGCGGGCCACCTCGAGCGCCTCGCGGAAGTACTGGTCCTTGCGGATGCGGTCGCCCTCGAACATGCCGCGGTTCAACGTCACCCAGCCGCCCTCACGCGACTCGCCCGCATCCCCGACCAGTGTCTGCGCCCGGGCCAGCCAGCCGCTCGTCACCGCCCAGTCGCCGAGGATGGCGCCGTACATGTACGCGACGGTCCGGGCAACGCGGATGGCCCCGACCTGATCACCGTCGTCGCGATAGACGGCGTACGCACGCTCCCAGTCCGCGATCGCCTCGGGGAAGTCGCGGTCGAGGTACGACGCTCGCGCGAGCCCTTCGATCACGTCGCCGGACGGTGGCTCGGCGGGCACCTGCCCGAAGGCAAGACGGGCACCTGCTGCATCGCCACGTCGCAACGCGGCGCGGCCCTGCGCGACGAGGTCCTGGACCGATGCCGTCACCGAACGATGATGACATGGCCGCCGCCAGGCACGGGACACGCGAAATCGGAGGTGCGCGGCTCGCGAACCCCGCCTAGCGTGGCGCGGTGATCGACTATGAATGGCGGGGCTCGTTCGAGGACCCCGAGGTCAGCGCCTTGCACGCCGAGGGCTTCGCGCACGACTCCACGATCGACCAGTGGTGGGAACAGGTGAGCAGGCACAGCCTGGGCTGGGTCTGTGCCCGCGACGGCGAACAGCTGGTCGGGTTCGTGAACGTCGCGTGGGACGGCGACGTCCACGCCTTCATCCTCGACACGCTGGTCACCACCCAGGCGCGCCGCCAGGGTGTCGGCGCTGCTCTTGTCGCCGTTGCCAGAGACCACGCGCGGGCGGCTGGATGCCAGTGGCTGCACGTCGACTTCGAGGATCACCTGCGGTCCTTCTACTTCGACGCCTGCGGGTTCACACCGACGAATGCCGGGCTCATCGCGCTGTAGCCGCTTGTCGGTGCCCGGTCCTACGGTGACCGCATGGTCGCCTCTGTCACGCGTTCGCAGGTCCTCGGCTTCCGGGTCCGGGCCCAACAGCTGGACCGCGACTCGACGACGCTCGCGGATGTCTCCGTACTGGACATCGGGGTGCAGGACACCGGCCCGGACGGCGCGCTGTGGGCGCTCGCGATCCGCGGCGTCGATGTGTCCGCCATCGCCGAGCGCGACCTGGTGATGCTGTGGACGATCCGCGGTGCGCCACATGCCTACCGCCGCAAGGACCTGCCGTCGATCGCCGCCGCGGTCGCACCGTTCTCGGAAGCCGACGCCGGCAAGCGGATCTTCGACGCGTCGAAGCCGCTGAAGGCCGCCGGCATCAGCAACCTCACCGCGCTCGATGTGGTCGCGGCGACGATGCGCTCCGTCGTGACCAAGCCGACGCCCAAGGGCGAGGTCTCCGGTCAGCTGTCCGCGACTGCTGGACCCGCCCTACCTCCGGTCGTGCCGGGCGTGCAACGCGACGCACATCTACGAGATGCCGTTCCGGTTGGCAGCACTGCGCGCCGGGCTCGAGCTGCAGGCCGACACCTCGCCGCCCGTGCTGCAGTCCTTCGGCCGGGTCAAGGCCGCCGCGAAGCCGTCGCCCAGGCACGACACGATCCGGGCCTACCTGCGGTTGCTGGGACCGGCGACGCCGAAGCAGGTCGCCGACTACCTCGACGCACCCGTCAAGGACGTCACGGCCCGCTGGCCCGACGACGTTGTCGAGGTGTCCGTCGACGGCGCAGCAGCGATGGCTGCTGGCCGATGATGCCGATGCCCTCGCCGCGGGGGTGGCGAAGACGACGCGGCTGCTCGGACCCTACGACCTGTTCCTGCAGACGAAGGACCGGCCGCTGCTGGTCGACGACCCGGCCCGGGCCAAGGCGCTGTGGCCCGTGCTGGGTCGCCCCGGTGCGGTTCTCGTCGACGGCGAGGTCGCCGGCATGTGGCGTCCGCGCAAGTCCGGCAAGAGCCTCAAGGTCCTGGTCGAGCTGTGGGCCAAGCCGTCAGCTGCGCTTCGAAAAGCCATCGCGGCACAGGCGGAACTGCTCGCCGCACATCGGCACGTGGCCCTGTCCGCCGTCGACTACGACGCCTGACGCGCACCTCCGTACCCCTTCAAGATCGCGATTTCCGTGCACAGATTCTGCATGAACGCGGAATCTGAGCACGAAGTTAGCGATCTTGGTCGCAGCTGCACGCGACACGACAACAGTTTCGTCAAGATCGCGAACATCGGTGAGAAAGTCGAGTCCACTCCACTTTCTCACCGATACTGCTGATCTTGGTCGGGGAGGCAGCTCGCGGTCGGGAGGGGGCAGCGAGCATGCGCGATTCGCCGTGGTCCTGACCCCAGCAATTCGCGCATGCCTAACAGAAGGGGCAGCGACGGCGGACATCGCGCGGCGGCGGCGGCACCGGTGCGGAGCGGGTTTGACCGCACCAGGCACCATGGAAGACCTGATGGCCTCCCGTAACCCTCTCCTCGAGCGTCTGCCTGCCGAGGCGTCTCCGGACGCGCTGTTCGATGCGTTCGCCGGGTGGACGGTCGACCAGGGGCTCGACCTCTACCCCGCGCAGACCGAGGCCCTCATCGAGCTGGTGTCCGGCTCGAACGTGATCCTCGCGACGCCGACCGGGTCGGGGAAGAGCCTGGTCGCGGTGGGCGCGCACTTCGCGGCGATGGCGCAGGGCAAGCGCAGCTTCTACACGGCGCCGATCAAGGCACTGGTGTCCGAGAAGTTCTTCGCTCTGTGCGACGCGTTCGGCGCCAAGAACGTCGGCATGCTCACCGGCGACGCCTCGGTCAACCCGGATGCGCCGATCATCACGGCGACGGCGGAGGTCCTCGCCAACATCGCTCTGCGCGAGGGACCCGACGCCGACATCGGCGTGGTCGTGATGGACGAGTTCCACTTCTACGCCGAGCCCGACCGTGGCTGGGCGTGGCAGGTGCCGATGCTCGAGCTGCCGCGCGCGCAGTTCCTCATCATGTCGGCCACGCTCGGCGACGTGTCGCACTTCGAGGAGGACCTCACGCGGCGCACCGGGCGTCCGACCGCCGTGGTCAGCTCGGCGGACCGGCCGGTGCCGCTGCACTTCTACTACGCGACGACACCGATCCACGAGACGCTCGAGGACCTGCTGTCGACCGGTCAGGCGCCGGTCTACGTCGTGCACTTCACCCAGGCCGCGGCGCTGGAACGCGCCCAGGCGCTGATGAGCGTCAACGTCTGCAGCCGCGAGGAGAAGGACGCCATCGCCGAGATGATCGGCGGCTTCCGGTTCTCCGCCGGCTTCGGGCGCACGCTCTCGCGGCTGGTTCGCCACGGCATCGGCGTGCACCATGCGGGCATGCTGCCCCGCTATCGCCGACTCGTAGAAACCCTTGCCCAGGCTGGACTTCTCAAGGTGGTCTGCGGCACGGACACCCTCGGCGTCGGCATCAACGTGCCGATCCGCACCGTGCTGTTCACGGCACTGAGCAAGTACGACGGGGTCCGCACGCGTCACCTGAAGATCCGGGAGTTCCACCAGATCGCCGGTCGCGCCGGCCGCGCCGGTTTCGACACCGCCGGCACGGTCGTCGTGCAGGCACCCGACCACGACGTCGAGAACGCCAAGTCGATCGCCAAGGCCGGTGACGACCCGAAGAAGCTCCGCAAGCTGGTGCGCAAGAAGGCGCCTGAGGGCTTCGTCTCATGGGGCGAGCCGACGTTCGAGCGACTGATGTCCGGCGAGCCCGAGCTGCTCACGTCGAGCTTTGCCGTGACCCACTCGATGCTGCTCAACGTGATCGCGCGACCCGGCGACCCGTTCACCGCGATGAACAAGCTGCTCACCGACAACCACGAGGACCGCTCGAAGCAACGACAGCACATCCGGTCAGCCATCGCCATCTATCGAGCGTTGCTGGCCGGCGGCGTCGTACAGCGACTGGACGCTCCCGACGAGAACGGCCGGACGGTGGCACTCACCGTCGAGCTGCAGCCCAACTTCGCCCTCAACCAGCCGCTTTCCGCCTTCGCTGTCGCGGCTTTCGACGTGCTCGACCGCGAGTCACCGACCTTCGCGCTCGACGTCGTCTCCGTGCTCGAGTCGACGCTCGAGGACCCGCGGCAGGTGCTGTCCGCACAGCGCAACAAGGCGCGTGGCGAGGCGGTTGCCCAGATGAAGGCGGAGGGCATCGAGTACGACGAGCGCATGGAGCTGCTCGAGGACGTCACCTATCCCCGACCGCTCGCCGAGCTGCTGGAGTATGCCTTCGAGGCCTACCGGAAGGGCCACCCGTGGGTCGCCGACTTCGAGCTCAAGCCCAAGTCCGTCGTCCGTGACATGTACGAGCGAGCCATGACCTTCGTGGAGTACGTGGGGTTCTACGGCCTCGCCCGGTCGGAGGGACTGGTCCTGCGCTATCTGGCCGACACCTACAAGGCGCTGCGCGACTCGGTGCCCGAGGCACTGCGCACCGAGGAGCTGACGGACCTGACGGTCTGGCTCGGCGAGCTGGTGCGGCAGGTCGACTCGAGCCTGCTCGACGAGTGGGAGCGGCTCTCCGCGCCGGACGCCGTCGACGGGATCGCGCTCGCCGGGGTCGACGAGCGGCCACGACCGGTCACGGCGAACGAGCGCGCGTTCCTCGTGCTGGTGCGCAACGCGCTGTTCCGGCGGGTCGAGCTGGCCGCGCTGCAGCGCTACTGGGACCTCGGCGAGCTCGACGCGGCCGACGGCTGGAACGCGGACGCCTGGGCCGAGGCGCTGACGGACTACTACGCGGAGCACGACGAGATCGGCACCGGCCCGGATGCCCGCGGAATCGCCCGGCTGATCATCGACAAGCAGCCCGACCGGTGGGTCGTGCGGCAGATCTTCGACGACCCGGCCGGCGACCACGACTGGGGCATCAGCGCCGAGGTCGACCTCGCCGCCTCCGACGAGGCAGGAACCGCCGTCGTGCGGGTCACGGCCGTCGACCGGCTCTGAGTCCGCGGGGCATGATCGGCGGGTGACCTATTCGGAGCGTCCAGCGGCAGTGCCCGGCATCGTGCTGTGGCAGCGCTTCGTCGGGCCGACCCCGCGGTCCACACCGATCCTGCCGGACGGCTGCCTCGACCTGCTGTGGGACGGGCGGCGCCTGTTCGTCGCCGGGCCGGACACGACGGCCCGCTGGTACCAGAGCCCCGCAGGCACGTCGCTCGTCGCGCTGCGCTTCTCGGGTGGCACCGGACCGGCCCTGCTGGGCGTGCCGGCCCACGAGCTGCGCGACCAGACCGTGGATCTCGAGCAGCTCTGGCCGAGCCGGGAAACCCGAGTGCTGACGGAGCGGATCGCAGCGGACCCCGTCGGGGGTCTCGACGCATGGGCGGTCGACGGCTTCGCTGCTCGCGAGATCGACCCGCTGGGACCGCGGGTGCTCGCCATGGCCAACAGCGGCACCACCGTGGCTGCGATGGCCGACCGCCTGGGGCTCGGCGCTCGCCAGCTGCACCGGCGCTGCCTGCCCGTCTTCGGCTACGGACCACGGCGCCTGTCCCGCGTGGTGCGGCTGGGCCGGTCGCTCGACGCGGCCCGGGCGGGTGCGCCGCTGGCGCAGGTCGCCGCCGACTGCGGGTATGTGGATCAGGCGCACCTCTCCCGGGAGGTGCGCGACCTGACCGGGACCACGCCCTCGAAGTTGCTGCGGGAGCTAGTCAGCAGGTAGCGGCGCGAACAGGTCGACCGGTGTGCCGTCGGGTCGTGCACGACCGCGTAGCGCAGGCCCCAGAAGGCGTCCCACGGTTCGAGGTGCCCTTCGTACCCCGCGCCCGTGAGCTCGGCCCAGGCCGCGTCGACCTCCCCTGGGCTCTCGCACTCGAAGGCGAGGGCGGCGCGATGTCCGCCCCCGGCCGGCGGGGACCATCCCGGGTCGAACGACCTGATCGTGTCCTCGGTGTCCCAGGCCAGATGAAGTCCCCCGCCCAGGTCGACGTCCACATGCGGTTGGTCGTCAGCCTCGGGAGGTACCTCCAGGCCCAGGCGGCGGTAGAAGGCCAGGGTGGCGGCCATGTCGGACACCACCAGCTCGATGACGGCAGGGCGCAGTTTCATGCTGCGGACGCTAACCAACCGCCCGGACGGTGTCTTGGACGTTTCGGACGCTCAGCCGCTGACCTCGCGGAGCACCCTCTCGGCGTCGGCCCGGACCGGTGCCAGGTCCGCGGGCTGCACGATCGCCGCCTCGGCATCGGAGAGCACCAGACGCACCTGCTCCGCCAGCACGGCGCGGGTCTGGTCGTCCGCACAGAACCTGCCGGTGCTGCCCAGGATCCGCAGCAGGGCAAGCATGACTCGTGGCTCGGAGCGGCCATAGCGGCGGATCTGGCCGCACGCGAGGTCGACGAAGTAGGCGAAGTCGCGGCCGGGGAGCGTGACACGGGGCACGCCGGCCGGGTCGCGCAACACCTGCGTGCCGAGCGGGCGGTGGCTCAGCTCGGCCAGCAGAACCGAGAGGTGCTGCAGGGCCTGCACCGCGGTGTACGGGTCGTTGATGGCCGGTGAGAGCGCCTTGGACGCGATGTCCGCGAGCTGGCGGACCCCGAACGCCGCATCCTGCTCCATCGTGCGTTCGAAGCCGATGCGCACCGCTTCCCGGGCAGCGTGCTCGAAGTCGGACCGGTTTGGCGGTGCCTGCTCAGGAGACGACCGCCAGATCCACACGAGAGGGGAACCCGCGACCACGTGGTCGCCGACCATCGACGCCAAGGCAACGGTCGCGTCGCTGGCTACGGCGGTGGCCAGCAATACCTCCGCGTGCACGGTCTGCAGATAGCCGGAGCGGTGTGCCGGCAGTGCGATCGCCCACACCGGCGGATCGGGCTGCGGGTCTGTAGTGATGCCGATGGTCGGCAGGTCGTGCCTGATGACGTGCAACGTGTTCCGCTCGACGGTCGCCATGATCTCGTCGACCTGGATCGAGTGCACGAGATGATGCACGAAGAAGACCAGCATCACGAGACTGGCGAAGAGCAGGACGAGCGCACCGGTGACGGCCAGCCGGGGGAAATCGCTCGTACGCTCGCCGCCTGAGACGCCGACGGTGTAGAGACCCGCGGTGCTGTAGGTGAACGTCGCGACGAACACGCTGAGCACGACCTGGTTGACGCGATCGCGCAGGAAGTTCCTCAACAGCCGTGGCGAAAACTGCGTCGACGCGAGCTGCAAAGCCACGACAGTCAGGCCCAGCACCAGCGCGATCACCGTGACCATGGTGCTGGCGATGCCGATGAGCAGCGTCCGGGCATCGTCGGCCGTGCCCTGGAACACCAGCGGTTTGAAGGGCGAGTCCGGCGCGATGTCGACCTGCGCCAGGACCGAGCCCGCGATCAACGCGAGGACGACGGCCACGGTGGGCAGCGCCCACAGCGCGCCTCGCAGATACTCCCCCACCGCCTCGCGCCGCACGAGATCACCGCCCTCAGATGTCAGCCACGAGTGGGATGACGTGCTCGCCGAGGCTGCGTACGTAGTCGACCGGATCTCCCGCGGGCGGCATCAGATGAACCTCGGTGACACCGAGGGTGGCGTGCTCGGCCATCTCCCCGGCGAAGCGCGCAGCCTTCTCCGCACTTGTTCCCAGACCGCCGGCGTAGGTCACGGTCTTGCGGATGCGGTCATAGTCGGTGCCCTCGCGCTCACAGTGCCCGCGGAGCACATCGAGCTTCGCGGCGATCTGCGCAGGACCGTCCGGACCCGGTGTCGTGAACAGGTTGCACGCATCGGCATAGCGCGCGACCAGCAGCAGCGTCTTCTTCTCCCCACCACCGCCGATCATGATGGGCGGGTGCGGGCTGCGCAGCGGCTGGGGCAGGTTGATGGTCTCCGCAAGCTGATAGTGCTTGCCCACAAAGGACCCGTCGTCCTCGCTCCACATCTGCCGCACGATCTGCAGCGTCTCCTCCAGCCGCTCGAACCGCTCGGACACCGGTGGGTAGCGGACACCGAGAGCGGCGTGCTCGCGCTCGTACCACGCCGCGCCCAACCCGAGCGCCGCCCGGCCGCCGGACAGCACGTCGAGGGTGGTCACGATCTTGGCGAGCAGCCCCGGATGCCGATAGGTGACACCGCTGACCAGCAGCTGCAGCTCGGCGGAAGTGTTGTGCGCAGCCAGGAAGCCCAGGCTCGTATAGCCCTCGAGCATCGGCTCATCGGCGCCGCCGAGGAACGGCAGCTGGAAGTAGTGGTCCATCAGCGACACGTTGGCCACGCCGACGTCGTCAGCGGCGCGCCCGACACCGGCCAGGGTCGAGGCGATCGTCGCCGGACCACCGGGCAATGTGAAGTTGACCAGGTGCACACCGATCTTCATGCGCGTCCTTCCACCCAGCAGACCCTAACCTGACCACGTGCTCGCCACCCTGGCCGTCGAGAACTACCGATCCCTGCGGCACCTCGTGCTCCCCTTGGGCCGGCTCAACGTCGTGACCGGCGCGAACGGCACCGGCAAGTCCAACCTCTACCGCGCGCTGCGGCTGCTGGCCGACTCCTCACGCAACGGCGCGGTGCCGGCGCTGGCGAGGGAGGGCGGGCTGCCCTCGACGTTGTGGGCAGGCCCGGAGAAGATCAGTCAGGCGGTACGCGCGGGGGAACATCCCGTGCAGGGCACGCGACGCTCCGGACCGGTCAGCCTCCGGCTCGGTTTCGCCGGTGACGACTTCGGCTACGCCGTGGACTTCGGGCTGCCCAAGCCGATGCCGTCTGCCTTCAGTCTTGACCCGGAGATCAAGCTCGAGTGCACGTGGAGCGGCCCGGTGCTGCGGCCGGCAGCCATGCTGACCGACCGTCGCGGCGGCATCGTACGGATCAGGGACGACGACGGCACGTGGCTCACGATGCACAACGCGGTTCAGTCGTACGACAGCATGCTCAGCGAGTTCGCCGATCCGCAGGTCGCGCCGGACCTGCTCTTGCTGCGCGAGCGCATCCGGTCGTGGCGGTTCTACGACCACGTGCGCACGGACGCGCAGGCACCGGCCCGCGCGACCCAGATCGGCACCCGCACGCCCGTGCTCGGCCATGACGGCGCAGACCTGGCGGCGGCGCTGCAGACCATCCGGGAGGTCGGCGACGTCGACGCTCTCGACGCGGCGGTCGATCACGCCTTTCCCGGCAGCCGCGTGGAGGTGGCCAGCCAGGGCGGGCGGTTCGACCTGCTGCTGCATCAGCACGGACTGCTGCGACCGCTCGCCAGCAGCGAGCTGTCGGACGGGACGCTGCGCTTCCTGCTGTGGACCGCCGCCCTGCTGACGCCCCGACCGCCGGCGTTGCTCGTGCTCAACGAACCTGAGACCAGCCTGCATCCGGACCTGCTCACGCCGCTGGCCGAGCTCGTCGCGACTGCCTCCGTACACACACAGGTGATCGTCGTGACCCACAGCGCAGCCCTGGTGCAAGCGCTGCGCGGCGATGCGGCGGCCGCCACCCGCGAGGTGCAGGTGATCGAGCTGATCAAGGACATCGGCCAGACGACGGTCGTCGGGCAGGACCGCTTTCACGAGCCGTCGTGGACCTGGCCCGCCCGCTGACCTGCCGGGCTAGGCCCCGAGCTTGATCCAGAGGCGCGGCCCCGCGATGCCGTCCGGCCTCCAGCCGTAGCCGACCTTGCGCGCGTTGACGTAGCCCTTGGTGATGTCACCGAAATATCCGGTGCGATAGCGCTTCGGCATGTGCAGCGCGGTCTGCAGCACTTTGACGCTGGAATTCTCCTTGCCTTTCCACAGCTTGAGGTGCCAATAACGCGTCAAGGACGACCTCACCGGAATGCTGAGCACCTTGCCGACCTTTATCTTCGTGCTCGTCTTGTGGTTCGCCGCCATGATCGCGCTGACCGACGAGCGCCAGTAGGCCGCGATGCCGGTGAGCGTCTGACCGCTGCGCACGGTGTGGTTGAGCCGGCTGCGGTACGTCGGCGACACGCTGCCCGAGGTCGTCCCACCGCGCAGCGCCGCCCAGGTGCGCACGTCGGTCTTGCCCGTCACCGCGAGGCCGCGGCTCTTCTGGAATTTGCGCAGCGCAGCCTCGGTCAGCGGTCCGAAGTATCCGCTGACGGGAGTGACGGACAGCCGCTTCTGCACCTGCTTCACGTAGGGGCCGGTCGACTCTCGATGCAGCAGCGGTGTGCCGCGCAGGCTCGCGACCGGTGTCGGGGCCGGGCACGGTGTGGCGCGCGGGCGGGAGTACTTCGGGGCGAGCTCGCCCGCGATGGTCGGGCACGGGCCGTAGTCGGTGACCGACGTCTTACCCGTCCACCACGCGGTGCGCTTCATCGCACCGTTCCACGACAGCGAGATGTGGATGTGATCGGAGTGCGACTCACCGCCGGTGTAGCGTCGCCAGCCGTCAGACGCGCGGTAGGCGCCCCAGATCTTGCCGTTCCAGATGACGTACATGACGCCGAGCCGGCGCGCGTTGTAGCCGTTGCCGCCTTTGGGGCCTTTGGCCAGGAGCCAGGTGAGGAACTGGCCCGCGACCGCCTTGTCTCGGGGCTTTGCAGCAGACAGTCCCCAGTCCCAGGCACGGCCTTCCTTGTGCTCACTGAGGCCGCCGATGTTGCACGCCCGGGTGATGCCGAGGTCGCGACCGCCGTAGGTCGCGAGCAACGTCGCGCGCAAGGCAAGAGTCCCCGGCTTCGCGATCGGGTCGCACGAGACCTGCGGAAGGTAGGGCGAGTAGCCCTCCACGACCGAGGGCGCCCTCTTCGGTGCGGAGGGGTTCTTGGCCGCCTTGGCCGCCGAGGCGGCCTCTGCTCCGCCGGTCACCACGAGCCCGGCAGCGAGGAACGCGGCGAGCGCGGGGGTCGCGGCTCTGCGCACCATCAGCGCGGTCAGTGGTCGACGATGTTTGCCTCTCGGACGTGTCATGCGCACGAGTTATCTCTCCAGACCTCGACAGACGGCGCCGGGTCATGCTCCCGACGCCCACCCTGTCGTCCTCGACAGCCTCGTGGATCTGCTGAACCGGCGTCGAGATCATTTAGGTAAAAACAATTTCCAATCTCGAGAGTTCTCGGCGTGTCGATTACGAAAGGGAGTCAATTTCCCGGTATAGGCGCGGAAGAAATCGATAAACCGACAATTCATGGTCGAATTGCGGACGCCAGCCAGGTGTCGCAAGGCCACAACACGGGGAGAGCCATGCTGTCCACCTGCTGACAACTGAGCCGTGGCGCGCCTGCCGTTATTGGGATGCGGTTGCAGGGACGACGCGCTTTCCTTCTTCACATGGAACTCACCTGGATCGACCCGGCGCAGCTCGACGAGCGAGATGTCGCCGGCACAGTCGCGATGATGGTGGCTGCCCAGGCCGCGGATGCGCCGGGGGACGCGCCGTTCACCCGTTCCGGCTTCCTCGCCGACATCGTGCACGGCTGGGACGGCGACCCAGCCATCATCGGCGTCCACCGTGACAAGCGCGGCCGGGTCGTCGGTGCACTCGAGCTCTATTTCCCGAGCTGGGACAACACGCATCTCGGTTCGGCCGAGGTCACCGTGGACCCCGAGGCTCGGCGCCAAGGCATCGGCCGGGCGCTGCTCGAAGCCGGCATCGACCGCGTGCGGGCGACGGGCAAGAGCCTGATCCTTACCGGCAGCCACAACTCGCCGGCCGCCGCGGCGCTGTGCACGTCACTGGGCTTCGAGGTCGCGACCACGGGGGTCAAGCGCCGCCAGGACCTCGTCACACTCGACTGGACAGCCCTCGACCACAACTACGGGCTGGCCCGCGCGGCCGCACCCGACTACGACCTGCTTCGCCTCGCCGGATCGACCCCGGACGACCTGCTCGACGACGTTGCCACGATGACGGCTGCGATCAACGACGCCCCGATCGACGGACTCGAGGTCGAGGACGAGGTCTTCAACGCCGAGCGCCTCCGTACCTTCGAGCAGGGCCAGCAGGAGCGCGGGCGCCGCATGTACCGCGTCATGGCGCGCCACCGCGGGACCGGTGAGCTCGCCGGCCACACGGTGGCCTGCCTCGACGCCGACCACCCCGGCTTCGGTCAGCAGTTCGACACCAGCGTCGTACGAGCCCACCGTGGTCACCGCCTCGGCCTGCTCCTGAAGATCGAGATGCTGCGCTGGCTAGGCGACATCGAGCCGCAGCTTCGGGTGCTCGACACCTGGAACGCGGCGACGAACGCGCACATGATCGGTGTCAACGAGCAGCTCGGCTACCGCGTCGTTCGCGAGGGCCTGGAGTGGCAGAAGCACCTCTAGGCCGACCTGAGCAACCATCGCTGCTCGCCGTCCACGATCTCGCCCGTGAGCTCGAGTCCGGCGTCACGAGCGACGCGTTGCGACGCCACGTGGTCGGGATGGATGTCGGCGGCTACCGACCAGCCGGCCCCGCGCAGCCGGGCGACCAGCGAGATCGCGGCCTCACGGGCATAGCCCTGACCCTGGAAGGCCGTGCCCACGACCCACGCGACGAGCGCCGGGCCGGCTTCCGGTCCGGCGGCGGGCAGCGTCGTCTGCAGCTCGCCGACGGCTTGCCCGGACGCCGTGACGCGCATCACCCAGTTGCCCCACACATCAGTGCCGTCATCGGACCGGCGCGTGGCCAGCCGGGCATAGCGTTCCGAGAGCTCCGCGGCGGAACGCGGAGTGCCGCCGGTGAAGACGTGCAGGTCCGGGTCGGCGAGGACGGTGTGCATCTCCGGCGCATGCGCGGCCGTCACCGGCTCCACGGTGAGCCGCGCCGTGCGCCAGCCCTCGCCCGGGTCCATCACGCGCCGACCCTAGTGGCTGGGCTGGGCGCTGCTCGGTGAGACGCCGGCGGGGCTGGCGTTCGCGGGCGGCGCGCTCTGCCTGCTCGGGGTCTACGTCGCGCGGCGGCGCTGATGCCGAGCCGTCGGGCACACTGGCCGCGTGGTCGACGCCCGGAGCCTGCCCGCACCGTGTCTCGTCGTGCTCGTCGGGCCGGGAGCTTCGGGGAAGTCGACATGGGCGGCGGCGAACTTCGCGACTGACACGATCGTGTCAAGCGATCGGCTGCGTGCGGTCGTGGGCGCCGGCGAGGACGACGTGACGGCGAGCACCGACGCGTTCGCATTGCTCGATGACATCGTCGCGCGACGCGTCGGCCGGGGCTTGACCACCGTCATCGACACCCTCGGCCTCGACAGCGCTCGCCGACGCGGGTGGCTCGAGCTCGCGCGAGGGCACGCCATGCCCTGTGTCGCGGTCGCGTTCGACACGCCCGCCGACGAGTGCCGGGCGCGCAACCGGGGGCGGCCCAAGCGCATCCCCGCCGACGTCCTGGCCGGACAGCTGCGCAGTTGGCCCGGCATCCGAGACGGGCTGGGCGAGGAAGGCTTCGACCAGGTCCTGACACCCGTTCCCGTACGCGTGGTTCCGACCGCGTTCGTCGGCGCGTCCGCCGCGGCGCGACGCCAGCAGGAGCGCCCCACGGGGTTGCGGTTCGGGTTGCACATCGGGGAGTTCTCGGCTCCCGGAGGCGCCGGGGCCACGGCCGGCTGGTTGCGAGAGGTGGCCCTGGCCGCAGAGACCGCGGGGTTCGACGCGATCTACGTCATGGACCACTTCCGGCAGATCCCGCAGATCGGCCGGCCGTGGGACGACTTCCTCGAGAGCCATACGACGTTGGCCTACCTCGCTGCCTGCACCACGCGCGTGCAGCTCGGTGCGCTTGTCAGCGGCATCACCTATCGCAACGTCGCCCACCTCGGGAAGATCGTCGCGACCCTCGACGTGCTCAGCGGTGGCCGGGCGACGTGCGGTCTCGGGCTGGCGTGGTTCGGCGCCGAACACACCGCTTACGGCTGGCCGTTCCCGCCGGTTGCCGAGCGCTACGCCTTGCTCGAAGACGCGCTCGAGCTGCTCCCGTTGCTCTGGGGACCGGGCAGCCCGTCCTACCAGGGTCGCGTGCTGACGGTCCCCGAGGCGGTGTGCTATCCGCGGCCGTTGCAGGAACACGTGCGGATGATCGTCGGCGGCGGCGGAGAGACGCGCACGTTGCGCCTCGCGGCGCAATATGCCGACGCGGCGAACGTCTTCGGTGACGCGGCCGCCGTCCGGCACAAGACCGCCGTGCTGGAGAAGCACTGCAAGGACGTCGGCCGCGATCCGGCTGAGGTCGTGATGACACACTTGTCGACGACGCTGGTCGGTGCCGATGACACACACCTCGCAGCGTTCGTCGAGCAACGCCGGCCCCGCCGGCGCAGCGCCGCGTGGTATGCAGCATCGGTGAACGCAGGCACGGTGGACGACCAGGTGGGTCGGTTCCGGGAGCTGGCCGAAGCCGGGGCCGCGGAGGTCATCGTGCGGCTGCCCGACCTCGACGACCCGAGCAGCCTCGATCGTTTCTCCCGGGTCATCTCGGCCTTCCGATGACAGCATCGACGACAGGAACCCGCACATGACCGAAGCACTGACCAACTGGGCCCGCAACGTCACCTTCTCGGCCGCTCGCCTCCATCGTCCGGCGAGCGTCGACGAGCTGCAGCAGGTCGTCGCCGCGAGCAGCCGGCTGCGCGCGCTCGGCACGGGCCACTCGTTCAGCACCGTCGCCGACACGACGGGCGATCTCGTGTCCGTGATGGACCTGCCCAAGTCCGTCGTCGTCGACCCCGAGCGAGGGACCGCGACCGTGAGCGCAGGCATGTCCTACGGCGCAGTCGCGGGACAGCTGCATGCCCAGGGCTGGGCGCTGCCCAACCTCGGATCACTGCCGCAGATCTCGGTGGCGGGCGCCTGCGCGACGGGTACACACGGATCAGGGCGGCGACTCGGCTGCCTCGCCTCCTCGGTGTCCGGTCTCGACTTCGTACGCGCCGACGGAGAGCTGGCCACGTTGAGCCGCCACGACGCCGACTTTTCCGGCGCCGTCGTTGCGTTGGGCAGCCTGGGCGTCGTGACTGCGGTCACCCTCGACGTCGTACCAACGTTTGATGTCCGCCAGGTTGTCTACAACGGCCTGACGCGGGCCGGCAGTGGCCGACCGGTTCGACGAGGTGATGGACAGCGCCTACAGCGTCAGCATCTTCACCGACTGGCAGAGCGAGACGACGCGCGTATGGCGCAAGGAGCGGGTCGGCTCGGGCGGCGCGACCTCGATCCCGACTGGCTCGGTGCGACCGCGGCAACGGTGGCCGACAACCCCGTGCCGGGCGTGGACGCGGACAACGCCACCGAACAGCTCGGGGTTGCCGGCGCGTGGCACGAGCGGCTGCCGCACTTCCGCCTCAACTTCACCCCGAGCAACGGTGACGAGCTGCAGTCGGAGTATCTGGTCGCCCGCGAGCACGGTGCCGCCGCGTTCGAGGCGCTCGACCGCGTCCGCGACCGGGTCGCGCCCGCACTGCAGATCTGCGAGATCCGCAGCATCGCCGCCGACAACCTCTGGCTGAGCATGGCGCAGGGCCGGGACTCCGTCGCGCTGCACTTCACCTGGTTCGACGACGTTGCGGCGGCGACCGCCGCGGTCGGCGCTGTCGAGCAGGCGCTCGAGCCGTTCGCGCCCCGCCCGCACTGGGGCAAGCTGTTCACGATCACACCCGAGGTGGTGCGGGATCGGTACGACCTGTTGCCCGACTTCCAGCGGCTCCGGCGGCGGCTCGATCCGGCGAACAAGCTCGGCAACGAGTTCGTCGACCGGTTCCTGGGCGAGCCGGGAAACTAGGTGGGACTTGTCGGCGAGGACCAGTACCTTCGCCCGCATGGCTGCTGAACTGAACTACCTCGACCATCTCGCCCGCGAGTCGACGCGGTTCGCGAACGCACTGCGCGACGCGCCTTCCGACACCCGGGTGCCCACCTGCCCTGACTGGGACGCCGACGACCTGCTCTGGCACCTCGCCGAGGTGCAGTGGAACTGGGGGACGATCGTTCGCGAGAACATCACCGAGACCGAACAGGCCAACAAGCTCGAAGCCCCCAGCCGGCCGAGTGACCGGGCAGGGCTGATGGCCTTCTTCGACCAGGCCAGCAGTGATCTGGGAGCGGCACTGGCCGGGTCGGCGCCTGAGACACCCGCCTGGACCTGGGCCGACGAGCAGACCGTGGGCTTCATCCGGCGACGTCAGGCCCACGAGGCACTCATCCATCGCATCGACGCCGAGGTGACCGCCGGAGAGCGCACGCCGATGGACACCGCGCTGTCGGTCGACGGCGTGGACGAGGTGCTGCGGGTGATGTACGGCGGTGTGCCGCCCTGGGGCACGTTCACGCCGTCCCCCGACCAGACGGTCCGGGTGCGCGCGACAGACACGGGCGACACCTGGCTGCTGACGCTGGGTGTGTTCAGCGGCACCGACCCGGACGACGGCACCGTCCTCGAGGACGAGGGCGACATGCGCATCGCGGCCACCGACCCCGGTGGCCCGGCGGCCGCCGAGCTGGCGGGCAGCGCCGTCGACCTCGACTGCTGGCTGTGGCACCGCCCGACCTACGGCGAGGTCCGTCGCACGGGTGACGAGCAGGTGCTCGCGGCTCTGGACGCCGCCATCGCGCCCGGCATCAACTGAGCGGCTCCCGCGGATGCCGGCTCAGACCGGGGGTAGGCCGAGCGCGGCCTCGACCCGGCTGAGGCTCTCGATCTCGTCCGACCCCGCGGCCCGGAGCAGGTCGATCGCCGCCGCGCGCAGCTGTCCCACGATCATGACCACCGGCAGCGGTTCGCCGACGGTGAGCAGGTGACGAGCGGACCGCATCGCGTCGAGTGCCAGCTCCTCCCCCTGCTCGGCGTGGCGCTCGGCCGCGTCCTCGTCCCCGATCAGGTCGGCGGTCATCGCGTCGTCGACCGAGCGCACGGCGGCGGCGAGCGTCCGCATCGCGGCGACAAGTTGGGGCGGCGGTTGCGCGGGCAGCCGGCTGAGACCGACTGCGGCGCGGGCGAGCACGCGCATGTTGCGCACGAGAAAGTCCAGCGGAGCCATGGCCTCCTCGACGGTGACGACACGGGTGAGCCGTCGCCGCCGGTGCACATCGACCCAGAGCGCCTCCCGGGCGGCCAGCACCGCCTCACGCAGGCGGGCGACCAGCAGGTCGGCTCCGCGGGCGCGAACCAGCGCCGCCCGGGCCCCGGCCTCGTCGTGACGCTCGAGCGCGCCGGCGGCATCCTCGATGACGCCCGCGACCTCCGCGAAGATCAGGTGCGCCTGGGCGGCCAGCTCGGCGAGCGGGTTGCGCGGCCGGGCGAGCTGGTTCGCGAGCAGCGCGACTCCCCCGCCGACCAGCGCGTCGACGAAGCGGAAGGGCACACCCGCGTCTGTCGGCGGCGCCACCACGGCGACATACAGGGCGGAGACCGCCATCTGCACCCGCACGACGGTGCTCGCGCCGATGGCCACCGTGACAGTCAGCGTCACCAGGATGATGGTGAAGATGGTCAGGGTCGTTCGAGGTCCGAGCGCCTGGGCCACGATGTCGGCGACCAGCACCCCGCCGGCAACTCCGAGCACCACCTCGACGGCTCGCAGGGTTCGCTGCCCGCGGGCCTGACCCAGGACGATGAGGGCCGCTGCGGGCGCGAAGAACGGTTGCGGATGGTCGAGCAGCCGCGTGGCGATCAGCCAGGCGATGGTCGCCGCGGCTGTGGCTTCCAGGATCGAGCCCCAGCCGTCGCGCAGCCGCGACCACGCAGCGGCGACCCACCCGGCGCTGCGGAACTGCCCCGTACGCGTGACCATGAGGCGATCATCGCGCAGCCGGCCGCTCCGACCGACGACGACGTGCTGCGCTGGTCGATCTCGTAGGCTCTGCGGTCGTGACCGCCGTGTTCAGCCACCCCATCGTCGTGCGCTATCACGAGATGGACATGCAGGGCGTCGTCTTCAACATGTGGTACCTCGCCTACTTCGACGAGGCGATGAGCGCCTTCATCGAGGCCAACGACCTTGCCTACACGGCGCTGCAGGACGACGGGTTCGACGTCCAGCTCGTGCACCTCGACGTCGACTGGACCGCCAGCCTGCGTTTCGGCGAGGCGGCCGACGTGACCGTCGAGGTCGCGAACGTCGGCAACACGAGCTTCGCGCTCGACTTCGCCGTCCGCCAGGGCGGGCGCCCTGTGTGCACGGCCCACATCGTGTATGTCTGCGTCGCGCTGGACGGCGGAGGCAAGCAGGCGCTCCCCGCACCGTTGCGCGCCGCTCTGACGGCCTAGCAGTCAGCCGTCACGAGGACGTGCTCCTCGGACTGCTCAACCGGACCAGCGGCGGTCGAGGTGCGCAGCAGTGCGCCACCCAGCACACCGGCGGTCGCCGCAAAGATCGCGCCGACGACGAACGCCAGGTGATATCCACCGTTGAGCGCTGCGAGGGCATCGGCACCCGAAGCAGCGAGGTGGTCGGATCGCGCAGCCGCCAGGCTGGCCAGGACCGCGAGCCCCAGAGCGCCGCCCATCATGAATGACGTGTTGACCACTCCGGACGCAAGCCCCGACTCGCTCGGGTCCACGTCGCTCATCGCGGCAAGCAGCACGGGGTTGAACGCCATACCTGCGCCGAAGCCGAGCAAGAGCATGCTGGGCAGCACGTCGACGACGAAGTTGCCATCGACGGGAGCACGCGCGAACAGGACCAGCCCGGCCGCGGCGATCAGCAGCCCGGTCGCCAGCGGCCCGCGCAGGCCGAAGCGCATCACGAGCTTGGCGGACAGGCCGAGTGAGAAGGCCCCCATGATCAGGTTGGCCGGCAGGAAGGAGAGCCCGACCTGCAGCGGGGTGTAGCCGAGCACGAGCTGCAGGTAGAGGGCCGAGAGGAAGAACCACGCGAACATCGCGGCCGCCCAGAGAACGCCCACGACGTTGGAGACGGCGACGTTGCGCAGGCGGAACACCCGCAGGGGTACGAGCGGCGCGGCGACCCGGGACTCGATGACGAGGAAGGCCGCGAGCAGCGCGATCGCTGCGCTGAGCAGCCCGACGGTCTGGCCGGACAGCCAGCCCTGCTGGTTGCCGTTGACGATCGCATAGACGGCGAGCATCAGCGCGCCCGTCACGGTCACGGCGCCGGCCACGTCGATGCGTCCGTTCCCCGCCTGGCCTGGTGTGGGCGGCAGCACCACCACGGTCAACACGCAGACCGCGATCCCGACGGGAACGTTGACCAGGAAGATCCAGTGCCAGTCGAGCAGGTCCGTCAACACGCCACCGAGCAGCACGCCGAGGCTGCCGCCTCCGGCCGCAACGAAGCCGATGACACCCATCGCCTTCGCGCGATCGGCAGCCTCGGTGAACAGGTTCATGACCAGCGACAACGCGACTGCCGCGACGACAGCGCCGCCAACACCCTGCACCGCACGGGCGGCGATCAGGAAGTGCTGCGAGCCGGCCAGCCCGCACGCGACCGAGGCAACCGTGAACAGCCCGATGCCGATCAGGAACATCCTGCGGTGTCCGAACAGGTCACCCAGCCGCCCACCGAGGAGCAGGAAACCGCCGAACGTCAGCAGGTAGGCGTTCACGACCCAGGCCAGCGAGGACGCGGAGAAATCGAGGTCCTGCCTGATCGACGGCAGGGCAACGTTCACGATCGTCGTGTCGAGCACGATCATCAGGTTGCCCAGGCACAGCACCAGCAGGGCCAGCCAGCGGGTGCGGTTGTCCACGGTCATGAGCTTCTCGTCTCGTGTCGGGTTGTCGGCCGATGAAGGCCGTCTCACCCACAAAGACCCGCCGAAGACACGAAACTCATCGGTCAGGTGGCTTGGGTGAGGCCGATCACGTGGCCCTCGGGGTCGAGGAACTGGCCGAGCACGATGCCCTCCATGATCTTCTCCGGCCCCATCACCCGCGTACCGCCGAGGCTCTCGGCCTTCGCCAGCGCGGCCTCCACGTCGGGCACCTCGACATAGAACGTGACGTGGCCCGGGTAGCCCTCCGGCCCGCCTCCGACGCCGCCGCCGATGCCGATGCCTTCGGCGTTGAGGTTCCCCTCGCGCATCACCACGCCGTAGCCCATCGGGTTGTTCCCGTCGATCTCCCAGCCGAACAGCTCGGAGAAATAGGCGTGCAGCTTCGGACCGTCGGTCCCGATGACCTCGAAGTGGACTACCGGGTTGCCCATCGTCATGCTCCTCTGCTCGGTGCCGGCACTTCCGAAAGATAGGCTGCCTGGCTCCGGTCGCGCCAGACGAGCGAGGTGACTGCGGGTGCGCATCGCCCTGTTCGTGACGTGCCTCGCCGACGGCCTGTTCCCCGACGTCGGCCGCGCCACGGTGCAGCTGCTGGAGCGCCTCGGCCACGAGGTCGTCTTTCCCGACCGGCAGACCTGTTGCGGGCAGATGCACACGAACACCGGCTACCAGCGCGAGGCGCTGCCGTTGGTGCGCCATCACGTCGAGACCTTCGAGGCGTACGACGTGGTGGTTGCGCCCTCGGGTTCATGCGTCGGCTCGGTGCGCCACCAGCACGCGATGGTCGCCAGCCGCGCCGGCGACGAGTCACTGGCCACGCGGGCCGCCTCGGTCGCGGAACGCACCTACGAGCTGTCCGAGCTGCTCGTCGACGTCCTCGGTGTCGAGGACGTCGGTGCGCACTTCCCGCACCGGGTCACCTACCACCCCACCTGCCACTCGTTGCGGATGCTGCGCGTCGAGGACAAGCCGCTGCGACTGCTGCGCGCGGTCCGCGGCATCGACCTGGTCGAGCTGCCCGACGCCGACCAGTGCTGCGGTTTCGGCGGCACCTTCTCGGTGAAGAACGCGGACACGTCGACAGCGATGCTCGCCGACAAGATGCGTCACGTCCTCGACACCGGAGCCGAGGTCGTCTCGGCCGGCGACTCGTCGTGCCTGATGCACATCGGGGGCGGCCTGTCGCGGCTGCGTTCCGGCACGCGAACGTTGCACCTCGCCGAGATCCTGGCGTCCACCGAAGACCAGCCGGCGGTGAGAAGTTGAGCACCTTCCTGGGAATCCCGGTCTACGCACCCAGAGGCGTCGGGCAGCTGCGCACCGAGGAGCCGTTCCCGGCCGCGGCCCGCAAGGCGCTGGGCGACGCCCAGCTGCGCCGCAACATCGGGCACGCGACGAAGACCATCCGCGAGAAGCGACTGCGGGTGGTCAGCGAGGTGCCCGACTGGGAGGAGCTGCGGGTCGCCGGCCAGCAGATCAAGGCGGCGACGATGGCCCGTCTCGACGAGCACCTCGAGCGGCTCGAACGCGAGGTGACCGCACGCGGGGGCGTCGTGCACTGGGCCCGCGACGCGAACGAGGCCAACACGATCGTCACCCGGCTCGTGCAGGCCACCGGCGAGACCGAGGTGGTGAAGGTCAAGTCGATGGTCACCCAGGAGATCGGGCTCAACGAGGCGCTCGAGACCGCCGGCATCACTGCCTACGAGACCGACCTCGCCGAGCTCATCGTGCAGCTGGCGGGCGACAAGCCGTCGCACATCCTGGTCCCCGCGATCCACCGGAACCGCGCCGAGATCCGCGAGATCTTCCTGCGCGAGATGGGTCGCTACGGCCTGCCCGCGCCGCCTGACCTGACCGACGACCCGCGCGAGCTCGCGATGGCCGCGCGTGCCCACCTGCGCCGCAAGTTCCTCACCGCGAAGGTCGGCATCAGCGGCGCGAACTTCGGGGTGAGCGAGACAGGAACTCTTGTCGTCGTCGAGTCCGAGGGCAACGGCCGGATGTGCCTGACACTGCCCGAGACCCTGATCACCGTGATGGGCATCGAGAAGGTCGTCCCGACCTGGCGCGACCTCGAGGTGTTCCTGCAGCTCCTGCCGCGGTCGTCGACCGGCGAGCGGATGAACCCCTACACGTCGACGTGGACGGGCGTCACAGCGTCCGACGGTCCGCAGTCGTTCCACCTCGTGCTGCTCGACAACGGGCGTACGGCGGCGCTGGCTGACGAGGTCGGGCGCGAGGTGCTGCACTGCATCAAGTGCAGCGCCTGCATGAACGTCTGCCCCGTCTACGAGCGCACCGGCGGTCATGCCTACGGCTCGGTCTACCCGGGCCCCATCGGCGCCGTGCTCAGCCCGCAGCTGACCGGGGTCGAGGACAACGCGTCGCTGCCCTACGCGTCGTCGCTGTGCGGCGCGTGCTTCGACGCCTGCCCCGTGCGCATCGACATCCCCGCGCTTGCTGGTGCATCTGCGCGCGAAGCACGTCGAGGAACGGCGGTCCGCCTCGCGAGTGCCGACCGCCGAGGCGGTCACCATGGCCGCGGCGTCGTGGGTCATGGCAGATCCGAAACGGTTCGCCGGGGCGGAGAAAGCCAGCCGGGCAGGGCGGTTGCTGGCCCGGGGCACCGGTCGCATCCGGTCGCTGCCGCCACCGCTGTCGGCCTGGACCAGCAGCCGTGACCTGCCCGCTCCCCCGCCGGAGACGTTCCGCGAGTGGTGGGCCCGCACCCGAGGACCGGCCTGATGAACGAAACGGCATGAACACCCGCGACGAGCTGCTGGCCCGCGTCCGCGCTGCGCGCTCGGGCGCGGCGCTGGTCGAGCCGGCCCGCGACTACCGGGAGCACGGCGAGCACGAGCCCGGCTCCGCAGCGCTGGTCGACCTGCTCGAGGACCGGTTGCTCGACTACAAGGCGGCTGTTCGCCGCACCGACGCCACCGGACTGAAGGCCGCTGTCGCCGCAGCGCTCGAGGCGGCGCTCCCCGCAACCGCGGCCGGCGGACCGGTGCTGTTGCCGCCGCATCTGCCGCCGGAGTGGGCGCCGGTCGGCCACGCGGACGACGACACGCTCACCGCCACCGAGCTCGACGACTACGCGGCTGTCGTCACCGCCTGCCGGGTCGCGTGCGCCGAGACCGGCACGATCGTGCTCGACGGGGAGCCCGACCAGGGGCGGCGAGCCATCACGCTCGTACCCGATGTGCATGTCTGCGTCGTGCGCGCCGACCAGGTCGTGCACAGCGTGCCGGAGATGATGGCGCGACTCGTGCCCGCGCGCCCGACCACGTTCATCAGCGGGCCGTCGGCCACCAGCGACATCGAGCTCGACCGCGTCGAAGGCGTCCACGGGCCGCGCACCCTGTCCGTCGTCCTCGTCACCGCCTAGCCGCGTGGAACGCCGTCGCTGCCAGGACGACGGCCGCCACGGGGCTGAGCACCAGCAGCTCGAACTGCAGCCGGTAGTTGTCGAGCCGGCGATTCAGAACGGCAGAACGCGACCCGAAGCGGTGCGCAAGTCGAGGTCGACAGGGGTGTTCTTCTTGGCGGATGTGCGGATCTGGATCTGGCGCATCTCGATCACTCCTGTCCATTGCCTAGGCCCCGTGGACGATGAATTACCTATCGGCCGATACGACGGATTGCTTGAGCGCCGTCGCGGTCAGGCGGCTATGGACGCCAGGACGGGACTCGTGAACGGCGGCGCGACTCCTCGGCCGTCAGGCAGGATCTCGCCAAGGTCGTCGAAGAGGATCACGCCGTTGCACAGCAGGCTCCACCCCTGTTCGGGGTGGGCGGCGAGGGCGTGCGCGGCGTCGCGGTCGGGACTGTCAGCTGTTGGGCACTGGGGCCTGTGTAGACACATTGCGTACCTCGGCTCTGAGGCTGCGACGGGGATCCGTCGCGGCTGCTGGTGTTGTTTGCGGCGCCACCAGTACAGACCTCAGCACCGACAGGAACTCATCGCTGGAAGTACGGTCAACCTGTGCCCAGTTCCCCGAGTCGACGCAGCTGGGTCGAACAGATCATGGGCCTGCCCATCAGTGTGCTGGCCCGCGGCGGCCTGGCACAGTCGCCCGAGGCGGATCGTGCGGTCCACGCTGTGTTCGGCGAACTCGTTGCCGTCGACGCGGTGTTCTCCCTCTACAAGCCCGACAGCTTTGTGAGCAGGCTGCAACGCGGCGAGGTCGGATGGGACGACTGCACGTCCGACGTACGAGGCGTTGCGGACCGATGTGCCCGGGCGAAGGTGATGACTGGCGGGCTCTTTGACGCAACGCGTCCGGACGGCACGTGGGACCCGTCCGGTCTGGTCAAGGGTTGGGCGGCCGAGCGCGCGGCACGACACCTTGCCGACGTTGCCGTGGACTGGTGTCTCAATGCCGGCGGCGACGTGCTCGTGCTGTCACCGACTGGCGAGCCCTTCACCGTCGGCGTCCAGGATCCACGGGACGAACACCGGGTTGCCGCAGCCGTTCCGTGCTCCTCGGGAGCGGTGGCGACGAGCGGGACAGCCGCCAGGGGTGCACATCTCTACGACCCGCGAAGTGGGGCCGCGGCCGAAACGGGCTGGACGTCGATCACGGTGCTGGGGCCCTCGCTCGAGACGGCCGACGTGCTCGCGACAGCCGCGTTCGTGGCTGGCGACCGCTGGCGGGAAACCGTCGATCTTGTTGGCGGCTATGCCGGTCTCGGCATCGACGCCGACGGCGCCGTGCACCGCACGCCCGCGTGGCCCACGGGGGGCCACATGGGGCTCCCCGCATGACTTCCGCCGCGGCAACCCCACTGCTGCTCGTCGAGGACGACGCGGACCTCGCCATGCTGCTCGATCGCGCGCTGCGCGCCGAGGGCTACGACGTAACCTCCGCTGCGGACGGTCAGCGTGGTCTCCACCTGGCGCTGACGCGAACCTTTGACGTGATGGTGGTCGACCGAGGGCTGCCCGCGATCGAAGGGCTGGCTCTGATCGCCCGGCTGCGCGCGCAGGGAGTCACCACGCCGATGCTCGTGCTGTCCGCGCGCGGTACCACCGAGGACAGGGTCGACGGGCTGGACGCCGGCGCGGAGGACTATCTCGCCAAACCGTTCGAACTGGCCGAGCTGCTCGCCCGGTTGCGCGCACTCGTACGACGACACCACGACCACGCCGAGGTGCTCCCCGTGCCCGGCGGCGCCCTGCACCTCGGCGACCGCACCGTGCGACGGCTGCACGGGTCAGACGTCGGGCTCTCCGAGCGCGAGGCGGCACTCCTGATCGCCCTGGCCACCCGCCCGGGGCAGATCTTCAGCCGACGTGACCTCCTGGCCCGTGTCTTCGACGAGGCCGAGTCGGAGAACGTCGTCGACACCTACGTCCACTACTGCCGCCGCAAGCTGGGACGCGGAGTGATCACGACCGTTCGCGGCCTCGGCTACCGCTTGGGCAAGACATGAGAGCGGCACCGCGGCCGCTCGGGGACGAGGTGCTCGTCCGCAAGGCAGCCAGGAGCCTCGCGCTGCAGGCCGCCGGCCTCGTGGCCGTCGCACTGCTGCTGCTCGTTGCGCTGGCGACGCTCGTCGTCGTGCGCGGGCAGGCGAGCTCTGCCGACGCACTGCTGCGCTCCACCGTCTCCACCGCGGACGACGTCGGCGACCCACCGCCGGAGATGTGGATCGTGCTGGCGCGAGGCGATCAGCTGGCGAGCTCGCCGGGGCTCCCCGAGGACATCGACCCGGTGTTGCGCGAACTTCGCCGCCAGGCCACCGCCCGGCACTCGCTCGCCAACGTCTCCGGCCACGAGAACCGCGACTACCGCGTCGCCACCCAGCGGCGCTCCGGCCAGACCGTGCAAGCGGTGCTGGACCTGACCTCCCAGCACCAGCAACGCGCCCGGTTGCTCAAGACGATGGGTCTTGCCTCCGTGCTCGGACTCGTGTTCGCCGGCCTGCTCGGTGTCCTGCTGGCCCGCCGCGCCGTTCGTCCCCTCGCGCAGGCGCTGACCCTGCAGCGCACCTTCGTCGCCGACGCCAGCCACGAGCTGCGCACGCCGTTGACACTGCTGAGCACACGCAGTCAGCTGCTCGACCGGGCCATCCAGACCAGTGGTCTGGACCAGCAGGTGCTCGACGACTCGCGCGGCGTCGTGCACGACGTGCAGCGGCTCGGCGAGGTGGTCGACGACCTGCTGCTCGCCGCAGACCCGCGGGGCGACGACAGGTGGGAGCCGGTCGGGCTCGCTGGGCTGGTCGAGGCCGTCGTGGACAGCGCCCTCGCCCATGCCAGGGACGGCGGGATAACTCTGACGTGCGCGGCCGACGACCCCGCGCGGCTGTGGGTGCTCGGCTCAGCCCCCGCACTGCGGCGCGCTGTGCTTGCGCTGGTGGAGAACGCCGTCGACCACACGCCCCGCGATGGCGAGGTGGTGGTTCGCACGCGCAGCGAGCGACGCACCGTCATCGTGTCGGTGAGCGACACCGGCCCGGGGATCGCCCCGGATGCTGCCCATGACGTGATGCGACGCTTCCACTCCGGCGGCCACCGGGCGGGACGCGCGCACTACGGGCTGGGGTTGGCGCTGACCCATGATGTCGCCAACCGGCATGGTGGCCAGTTGCGCCTCGCGCCGGGCAAAACGGGCGCGACCTTCGAGCTGGTCCTTCCCGCGCATACCGCCCACTAGGCCACGGACACCCCGGCTCACAGAAAATCCCAAGAATCGGCAGCGACACTGTTAGCCATGTCCTCACCGACGGCGGCAGGGCGCTCGCACGTGAAGGTGCGCCGCCGTGTTCGCCCTGCATCGGTGTGGTGGCGCGACGCGGTCGCCATCGCCTGCTGGGCCAGCGTCGTCGTCGTTGTCGCTCTGTGGATCTCCGGTCGAGGCGTTCAGTCGCTCGGCTCGAGTCCGGCGGACGTCCTCACCTCGCTAGGGCGGCTGACCGGCCTGATCGCCGCCGACCTTCTGCTGATCCAGGTCTTCCTGATGGCCCGAGTGCCGATGATCGAGCGCAGCTATGGCCAGGACGAGCTCGCCCGCCGCCACCGTCTCGTCGGATTCTGGTCGTTCAACCTGCTGGTCCTGCACGTCGTCCTCATCACGATCGGCTACAGCCTCGGGGCACACACCGACGTGCTGCACGAGGCCTGGACGCTAGTCACGACGTACGCCGGGATGCTTCTCGCGCTCGCCGCAACCATGGCGCTGACCGTCGTGGCCGTCACCTCGATACGTCTCGCCCGCCGGGCTCTGCGCTACGAGTCCTGGCACCTGTTGCACCTCTATGCCTACCTCGGCGTCGGCCTGTCCGTTCCGCACGAGATCTGGACCGGGGCCGACTTCACCACCTCGCCGCTCGTCCGCGCCTACTGGTGGTCGATCTATGCCCTGGCCGCGGGCGCGATCCTGCTGTTCCGGGTCGGCCTGCCGCTGTGGCGCACGCTGCGCCACGGGATCACGGTCACCTCGGTCATCCGGGAGAGCCCGGACGTCGTGACGGTTCGGATGGGCGGTCGGGGCCTGCATCGGCTGCCCGTCCAGGCCGGCCAGTTCTTCATCTGGCGCTTCCTCGATGGTCCTGGCTGGTCACGTGGCAACCCGTACTCGCTGTCTGCCGCCCCACGCCTCGACCGCGTCCAGATCACCGCGAAGGACCTCGGGGACGGCAGCAACCGGCTTGCCCGGCTACGACCAGGCACGAAGGTCATGCTCGAAGGTCCCTACGGCCGGCTCACCGGCGAGCACCGGGTCGGCACCAAGGTGGCCATGCTGGCGTGCGGCATCGGGATCACGCCGATGCGCGCGCTGCTGGAAGACCTCCCCTACGCACCCGGCGACGCGGTGTTGATCTACCGCGCCCACAGCGAACCCGACCTCGTCTTCCGGGCCGAGCTCGACCAGCTTGCCCAGCGACGCGGGATCACCATCCACTACCTCGCCGGGCCTCGCATCGTCGGTCGGAGTTCGTGGCTGCCCCAGTACGCAGCCGCGTGGCGCGACAGAGATGCCCTCCTGCACCTGCTGCCCGGTCTGTCGGCGTACGACGTCTTCGTCTGCGGGCCGGACGCCTGGATGGACGCGGCCTGTCGAGCAGCCCTCGACGCGGGACTCCCGCCTGCCCAGCTCCACCAGGAGAGGTTCACATGGTGACGACCCCGAGGAGACGACGCGTCATCGCCGTGATGACCCCGTTCACCGCCATCGTCATCGCCCTGTCCCTGCGCGCCAGCACACAAGCGTCTGGTGCCCCGGCGGCGGCAGCTCCGGTGGGCATCGTCGAACCTTCACCGAGCGCCACGCCGAGCACGTCACCACGCACAGAGCCGAGCACGAAGCCCAGCACCAAGCCCAGCACGAAGCCCAGCGCAACACCGAGTGCGACGTCCCGCACCATCACGGTCAACGGGGCCGTCACCGACACGTTGTACGGCCCGGTGCAGGTGCAGGTCACCGTGCGCGGCAGCCGGATCGTGAGCGCGCACGCCATCGACTACCCGCAGGGCGGCGGACGAGACCAGGAGATCAACAGCCGGGCGATCCCCCAGCTCGACCAGGAGACGGTGCAGGCGCAGAGCGCGCGGATCGACACCGTGACGGGCGCGACGTACACCTCTGAGGGCTATCGGCGGTCGCTCCAGTCAGCCCTCGACGCCGCACACCTGGCGGCCCGATGATCACCCCCCAGTCAGCCGGCGCGCGCCGCAACGCCGCGGTGCTCGGTGCGACCGCAGCCACGGTGGCGCTGCTGTTCCTCTACCCCACCAGCACCAACCGGGGCGTGGAACAGCAGCGGCCCGGGCAAGCCGTGGCCACCCCGGGCGTCGCGCCGCCCTCTGGGTCCGGCGGGTCAGCCACGACTGTCGTCAACGGCACGTCGGCGGACACGCGGTACGGGCCGGTCCAGGTGCAGCTGCACATTCGCGGCGGCCGGATAGTTTCCGCGACGGCGATCGACTATCCGCAGGGCAGCGGCCGTGACCGCGAGATCAACAGCTTTGCCGTCCCGATTCTCCAGAAGGAGACCGTCTCCGCGCAGAGTGCCCAGATCGACACCGTGTCCGGTGCAACCTTCACCTCGGAGGGCTACAAGACCTCCCTGCAGGCGGCGCTGGACGCCGCCCACCTCTGACGCCTGCAGTCAGCCGGGATCGCGGCCGAGGAATGCGACCAACCGGTCACTCGGACTGTCCAACGCCCGCGACAGATCCACGCGCGGGGCGAAGCGCGTGGGCCGGTCGGCGTCGCGCACGAAGAGCGGGCAGAGCTCGAGCAGCTCCTCGGCCAGCGCCGCCGGCACCGGCCGGTCCTGCCCGCAGGCCCGCGCGACATCCCACCCGTGCACGGTGACCTCGACCGCACCCGCGGCGGCAACGATGCCGGGGGTCAGGACGCGGTCCACGATCGAGATGTCACCGGGGTCGCGGGCGTTGGCCCACGCGCCGATCATCCGGCAGCCGCGGTTGCGCAGGCTGGCAACAGGATCGAGAGCCGGATCGCCGTAGTCGTCGTCGTTGTCGTCGTCCGTCGTCCAGATGACCGACCGCGATCGCCTCGTGCAAGGTGAGCAGCGAGTCGTTCATGTGCAGCAGGAGCGCGCGCAGGTCCCAGTCGTCGCACGGCGTCGGGTTGGACATGGCCCCTGGCGTGACCAGCAGGAGGCCACCCAAGGTGTAGGCCATGGCGCGTTCCAGCAGGGCGACGCCCCCCGTCACCACCGTCGATGTAGCCCCCGCGTTCATGGGGAGACGGAGGAAAGGACCGCCTGGTCGTCTGCGGGCAACGTCATCGGCAACCCGAACGTCGGGAACAGGCTCAGGTCGAAGAACACGGTCATGTGCGAGATGCCGGCCGCCGTGAGAGTGACGACCTGCAGCTGGAACGCGCGCCAGATCCCGTCGGCGTGGCGCATGTACAAGGCGAAAGCGGGCTGGCCGTTGGCCTTGGTGGGCACCATCTTCATGCCGCCGGGGTCTCCCGGGCACTGGGTGTCGATGAGCCGGCCGATGTCGGCCGTGCCCTGGTACCAGCCGGTGAACGGTGGCATCTCCCACACGGCGTCGGCGGTGAAGACCTTGACGATCGCGGCGATGTCCTTCTGCTCGAGCGCACGGGCATAGGTGTCCAACAGGTCGCGTTGCGCCGGGTCGGTCGGCTCCACGATGTCGTCTTCGGTCAGCCCGGCCTCATCGAGCTGGGCCCGCGCCCGCTGCAGGCTGCTGTTCACCGCGGCCACGGACGTGTCCATCACCTCGGCCACCTCGGCGGCTCGCAGCCTGAGCACGTCACGAAGCACGAGCACCGCACGCTGGCGGGGCGGCAGGAACTGCAGCGCGGCGATCAGCGCGAGCCTGATGCTCTCCCGGGACGCGACGATGGCCGCAGGGTCGCTCGTGCTGCCGACCATGGCATCGGGCACCGGCTCGAGCCAGAGCACCTCGGCCTGCTCGATCAGCGGGTCCGAGGGGTCGGAGCTCGGTGCACCGAGTCCGGTCGGGAGCGGGCGCCGGTTGCGGCTGTCGAGTGCGCTGAGGCAGGCGTTCGTCGCGATGCGATAGAGCCAGGTGCGCAGGGACGACCGGCCCTCGAAGCCGTGGTAGGAGCGCCACGCGCGCAGGTAGGTCTCCTGCACCAGGTCCTCGGCGTCGTGGACCGAGCCGAGCATCCGATAACAGTGCGCCAGCAGCTCCCGCCGGTAGGGGCCGGTGACCTCTAGGAAGTCCTCGTCAGCGAGCTGATCGGTCATGTCCATGCCTCCTGCGTCCTGGCCTTGGCGCCTTCCAACTGTATAGACCCCCCGTACGACAAGAACTCATCGTCGCGATCGATGAGTTTCTCCGCCCGATCCGGTCGTAAGGGACGGGGGCAGCACCAACGGGCTGGCCAGTGGACCCCCGAGGCGCCCATGCGAGGAGACGTACCGATGAGAATGATCTTCGTCAGCCTGCCGGTCAAGGACCTGGCCTCCTCGACCGCGTTCTTCACCGGACTCGGCTTCGAGTTCAACGCGGAGTTCTCCGACGACTACGCCACGTGCATGGTCGTCGACCAGAACATCTACGTCATGCTGCTCGCCGAAAAGCGGTTCCGTGACTTCATCAACGGCGAGATCAGCGACGCCACGACGGCGACCGAGGTCATCACCGGCCTGTCCGTCGACAGTCGCGCGCAGGTCGACGAGCTGGTCGCCAACGCCATCGCCGCGGGCGGTAAGCCGTGGAAACCGGTCGTCGAGGAAGGTCCGATGTACGGAGGCAGCTTCCAGGACCTCGACGGCCACGTCTGGGAACTGATGCACATGTCCGAGAGCTAGACGCCGTCCTGATCATCGCGAGCGGTCCGCCACCATCAGCCGTACGTCTCGAACCGCGTTGCGGACCCTCATCGCGGACTCGTCATCGGGCATCTGCTGCGCGGCCAGCTCTGCCTCGGCGCGAGCCCGGTAGTGGGCGATCTCCTCGGCCACCCGCGACTCGTCCCAGCCCAGCTCGGGCGCCATCAGGGACGCGACCTCGGCGGCCGCGGTCCGTCCGTGGTCCTCGGCCTCGATGGCGATGTGGGTGCGCCGGGTGAGGACGTCGTCGAGATGCAGTGCGCCCTCATGGGTCGCGGCGTAGACGGGTTCGACCCGCAGATAGTCCGCGGCGCCCCCGATCGGCTTCGCGAGGTCCGGCCGGCGGGCCATCAGGTCGTCGAGGTCGGCGACGAGCGAACCGTAGCGGCCCAGCAGGCGTTCGATCTGCGGCTGCGTGAGCCCGCGAGCCGCACCGCTGCGACTGAAGGACTGTCGCGCGTTCTCCAGGCCCACGGCCCCGAGCAGCGGGATGTTCTCCGTGTCGCTCGGCGCCACCGGGCGGTCGAGCCCCTTGACCGCGCGATCGACGACGTCCTTGGCCATCACCCGGTAGGTCGTGTACTTGCCGCCGACGATGCTGGTGAAGCCCGGCACCGGGGACTCGACCGCGTGCTCACGGCTGAGCTTGCTGGTCGTGCCCGCGTTGCCCTTCACCAGCGGGCGCAGCCCCGCGAAGACGCCGGCGATGTCCTCGCGGGTCAGCTTGACCTCGAGCACCCGGTTGAGGTTGCGCAGCAGATAGTCCACGTCGGCAGACGTCGCCGCTGGATGATCCAGACCCTCGTCCCACGCGGTGTCCGTGGTGCCGATCAGCCAGTGCCTGCCCCATGTGCGGACGAACAGCACGCTGTCCTCGGCGCGCACGAACATCGACACGGCGGAGTCGATCTTCGTACGAGGCACCAGGATGTGGACGCCCTTCGACGCCTGCACGTGGAACATCGGCCGGCCACCGGACATCGCCTGGATCTGGTCCGACCAGACCCCTGTCGCGTTGATCACCTGGCGGGCCGTGACCTCGAAGACGCCGTCTGCCTCGAGGTCGTGCAACCGGACGCCCGTCACGACACCGTGCTGCTTGACGAGCCCGACCACCTTGACGGCCGAGAGAACATCCGCACCACGGGAGGCCGCGGTGCGTACCAGCTCGAGGGTGTGCCGGGAGTCGTCGACCTGGGCGTCGTAGAACGTGAGCGCACCGACGAGGTCGAGCTTGATGCCAGGCGACAGGCTGCGTACGGCGCGTCGCGTCAGGTGGCGGTGCCGGGGAACGGCACCTGCGCCACCCAACGTGTCATAGAGCAGCAGGCCAGCACCGACGTAAGCGCGTTCCCACACCCGGTGGCGCAGCGGGTAGACGAACTGGATGGGTTTCACCAGGTGCGGGCAGAGCTTTTCCAGCATCAGGCTCCGCTCGTGCAGCGCCTCCCGGACAAGTCGGAAGTTGAACTGCTCGAGATAGCGCAACCCACCGTGGATCAGCTTGCCCGAGCGGCTCGACGTGCCCGCCGCCCAGTCGCGCATCTCGACAAGGGCCACCGACAGACCGCGGGACGCGGCGTCCAGTGCGGCTCCGGCACCGGTGACGCCACCACCGATGACGAGCACGTCGTAGTCGGAGCGAGCCATCCGGTCGATGGTCTCGGCGCGCGCCTGCAGGCTGAGGGTCGATGTCCCGGCTGAGGTTGTCATCGCTTCCTGCTGTACACCGCGTCGACGTCGGCGGCGAAGTCCGCCATGACCGTTGCCCGCTTGAGCTTCAGCGTCGGTGTCAGGTGACCGCTCTCCTCGGTCAGGTCGATCGGCAGCACGCGGATGTGTTTGATGCCTTCAGCCGAGGAGACCGTCGCGTTTGCCGCGTCCACTGCCACGCGCAGCTCGGCGAGCAGGTCGGGGTCATCGACCAGGTCTGCCACGGGAACGGCCGGTCGCTTGGCCTGCGACAGCCAGTCGGCGACCGCGTCGGCGTCGAGGCTGAGCAACGCTGCCACGGATGCACGGCCGTCGCCGATCACGATCGCCTGACTGACCAGCGGGTGCGCGCGCAGCACGTCTTCCAGCGGCCCCGGAGCCACGTTCTTGCCCGACGACGTGACGAGGATCTCCTTGGCCCGGCCGGTGATCGTGAGGAAGCCGTCGCCGTCGAGAGACCCCAGGTCGCCGGTGTGGAACCAGCCGTCCGCGTCGAGCACCGCGTCGGTGGCGGCGTCGTCGTGCCAGTAGCCGTGGAAGACATGGCCGCCGCGCACGAGCACCTCGCCGCCGTCAGCGATGCTGATCTCGAAGCGGGGCAGAGCCCGGCCGACCGAGCCGATGCGCATCGCCGTGCGGGTGTTCACGGTGGCGGCGGCCGTGGTCTCGGTGAGTCCGTAGCCCTCGAGCACCGTCACCCCGACGCCGCGGAAGAAGTGCCCGAGCCGGGGGCCGAGCGCGGCGCCGCCGGAGATCGCCCACCGGGTGCGGCCACCGAACGCCGCCCGGATCTTGCCGTAGACGAGCCGATCGAACAGTGCACGACGCGCCCGAAGCGACAGGCCGGGGCCGCGTCCGCCACGGACCTCGAGCGCCTCGCTGTAGGCGATGGCTGTGGCTGTCGCGAGGTCGAACACCCGGACTTTGCCGGCGGCGTCCGCCTTGCGGCGCGCGCCGTCGTACACCCGCTCGAAGACCCGTGGGACGGCGAGTACGAAGGTCGGCCGGAACGTGGGCAGGTCGCGCGTGATCCGCGCGACATCGCTGTGACCCATGTGCACGCCCTTGTGCAGGACGGCGATCTGCAGCATCCGGCCGAACACGTGCGCCAGCGGCAGAAAGAGCAGCGTCGCCCCGTTTTCGTCCTCGAACAGCTCCGGCAGCATCTCGATCGCGCTGGTCACCTCGGCCAGGAAGTTGCCATGGGTCAGCTCACAGCCTTTCGGCCGGCCCGTGGTCCCGGAGGTGTAGATCACCGTCGCGAGGCTGTCCTGCGTCAGGGCCCCGCGCCGCCGCTCGAGCTCTGCGCGGGCTTCGGGCGAGTCGTGCTCCGCTGCCGGCGGCCTCGAGCGCCTGAAGCGTCGGGCGGCCCTCGACCTCGTCGATCGTCCAGTGGTGGCGCAGGCCGGGCAGGTCATTGCCGACGGTGTCGAGCATGACCGCGTGGCCGCGGCCTTCGACGACGGCACCGACAGCGCCGGAGTCCGCCAGGCTCCAGCGGAGCTGCTCGGCCGAGGACGTCTCGTAGACCGGCACGGTCACTGCGGCCACCGCCCAGAGGGCGGCGTCGACCAACGTCCACTCATAGCGCGTCTTCGCCATCAGCGCGACGCGGTCGCCGGGCGCGACCCCGGCGGCGAGGAAGCCGAGTGCGAGTGCTGTGACCTGCTCGTGCAGCGCCAGGGCGGTGATTGGCTGCCACACCGCCCCGGCGCGCCGACTGACCAGCACACGGTCCGGCGCGCGCTGCGCGTGGCCAGGAATGATCTCAGCGAGATTCGTCGTCATCAGGTGACGACTCTCGCACAGCCAACGCTCAGAGGCGGCAGGCCGTCGCCGACCTCAGCGACGCCTTGTACGCAGCGAGCTTTGCTGCCGACTCGGTCAGCGCCCAGTTCTGCCTGAGACCGCCTTTCGTGCTGTTGAAGTAGGAGATGGCAGCCACCCGGTTGGTGTGCGCGGCGGCCCAGGCCCAGCTCGCCGTCCACCACTGCACCGCGGTCGGCGAGCCGAAGCCGTTCGTGGCGCCGGTCTCGCCGAGGCCGACCATCTTGTCCGAGTGCCCGCGGGCATCCAGCCAGGCCAGGATCCGGCCCAACCGCACGGCATAGCCGTCGCCACTGTGGTTCTGGTAGAGGTCGACACCGAGGAAATGGCAGCGGTCAAGAACCGCCTCGGTGATGAAGCCCTCGGGGTGACCGTTCTTGTTCCTCGGGTTGAAGCACCAGTCCCCGATGATCGGCACGGAGACGACGTTCTTCAGGTTAGTCTCGTTGGACATGACGTCGTGGATGCGCGTCCACGCCTTGGCGAAGTCTGCAGGCGTGCCGGTGTTGTCGTTGTGCGGCTCGTGGTTGAACGTAACGATGACCGGCTTGGCGTACGCGGCATAGCGGCGGGCGCGGGCTCGGATGTCCGCGTCGTACCTTCCTGACGCGATGGCCGCCCAGCCACCGGCGGCCGTGGAAGCCGGCTTGAAGGAGATCCACGGCAGCCGGTTCGCGGCGTGGTCCTTCGTGATGTTGCGTGTCTCGCCGGTGCCGCCGGACCACTTGTAGTAGGTGCGGCGCAGCCCTGTGGGCCCGACCTTGGTCAGCAACGACTCCCAGTCGGCCCCCGAGGCGCCGAGATAGATCTTCCCGGGCTTGTGCCCGGGCCACGCAGCGCCTGCGGCGGGAGCAGCCGAGGCAAGTGCAGAGCCGAGCGTCGTCTTCGCGGCGACGGCTGCGACGGCGAGCGAGCCGAGCGTCAGGACTTGCCGGCGGTTGAGGCCGGAGCTGGGGTCGGGGGGTCGGTCGATGACGCGGTGGCGACCGGGGGCAGGCCGATCAGGCATCGTGAGTCCTTCTCCGACGCCTGCGAGGTGAGCTGTCGGGTTAGGGCCGGAGGTATGGCCCCGTCGCAGCTGGGCGACTTCACCCCAAGGACGCTTGCGCGCCCACAAACCTGGGTTCCCCGCTCCTGCCAGCGGTTGTGTTCAGGGGGCACGACGCACGGGGCAGGACTCGGCGATCCGCACGCCGATCGCGGTCTGAACGGGCCGCGACACGCGAACTTTAAGGGATCGTTGCGGGAGTGTGTCAATCGTCGGCCGGGCATATGCCGATACACACGGATATGCGTTCTAGAACTGGATGCCGCGGGTCAGCGCGCCGTCGACCACCAGGTTGGTGCCGCTGATCCTGCTGGCCCGTGAACTCGCAAGGAAGACGACCGCGTCGGCCACCTGGTCGGGTGTGCCCATGTGTCCGGTCGGGTTGAGGTCGATCGCGGTCTTGAAGAGCTCGGGATTGCCGGTTTCGATGCTGGCCCACACGCCACCCTCGAAGTAGGTGTTGCCGGGCGAGACGGAGTTGGCCCGGATCCCGGTCGCGGCGAGCTGCATGGCGAGCCCGTGGATGTAGCCGACGATGGCGGTCTTGGCGGTGCCGTACGGTCCCGAGGCGAAGTCCGACTCGCGCCCGGAGACGCTGGAGATGGCGATGATCGAGCCGGCGTCGCTGGCCTCGAGGTGCGGCGTGGCGGCCCGCACCAGCCGCACGGTGTGCATGACGTCGACGTTGAGGCTGGACAGCCAGTTCTCCTCGGTGTCCGGGATCGCCAGCGCGCTGACGTTGGCCACCACGACATCGAGCCCGCCGAACGCCTCCGCGGACTGCGCCACCCATGCCGCCAGCGCGTCGCCGTCACCGACGTCGAGCACCGAGCCCGTGGCGGAACCGCGCTCCTGCATGGCCTTCTCCGTGTCAGCGATCTCGTCGGCACTGCGGGCGCAGAAGCCGACGACGGCGCCCTCGTCGAGAAAGCCGGCGACGATGGCACGTCCGATGCCGCGGGTTCCCCCAGTGACGAGGACACGCTTGCCGGCGAGCTGGAGGTCCATGGTGGCTCCTTAGAGAAGGGACTGCGCGCGGGAACGCAGCTCTGCGTGGATGCCACCGAACGCGTCGGCGGCCGGGAGCAGCGATTTCGCCGCCTTGACCACGACGCTGTAGTTGGCGTCGACGACGTTGGCGACTGGCACCTGGGCGATCTGCGACACGAGCTGGTAGGCGTCCATCGGGTGCAGGGCATAGAGCTCGCTGATCCAGTGCACGAGCTCGGCGTTGCCGATCCGCCAGGAGTCCTCCATGGGCCGGCTGGAGCCGATCGCCATCCAGTGCGTGTCGTCCTCGATCCGTGGCCAGCCGGGGGCCCGGCCCTTGATGAGCTCGACGATGAGCGTCGTTGTCATCGCGCCCTCGACCGCGGTGCCGCAGGCCTCGCCCTCCCCTTGGCGATAGTGGCCGTCACCGAGGGAGAACATCGCGCCCTCGACGTTGACACCGAGGAAAACCGTTGCCCCGGCGCGCATCTGGGGCGTGTCCATGTTGCCGCCGAACCGCTCCGGCACCAATGAGGACCGCACCTCGTTGCCAGGCGGCGCGACGCCGACGGTGCCGAGCATCGGCTCGATCGGCAGCTCGATGACGTGGTCGCTGTGCCGGGCAGCGAACGCCATCGTGTTGCGCGCCCGGTCGAGCTGGTAGATCCAGGTCGTGTCCGGCAGCGCGTCCTGCAGCGACACGGTGCGATCGGTGCTCGTCATGCCGCCGAAGAACGGGATCGTCGCCGAGGCTGCCCAGTCACGCGCCGGCTTCAACGCCACGAGGTGCAGCGCGAGCGTGTCACCCGGCTGCGCACCCTCGACGTAGAACGGACCGGTCTGCGGGTTGACGAAGCGAAGGTCGACCTTCTCCGCGGACAGGTCGTCAACAGTGCGCAGCGCGCCACAGAACGCGTCCTCGGACCAGAGCCGCAAGGCGGTGCCGGGTTTGATCCGCATTGCGGCGGCGGCCCCGCCGAACGTGAAGGCGTACTGCTCGCGGGTCGGCGTGTATTCCAGGACGTCCATGTCGGGAACCTAGCCCACCTCGGGGCGCAGGAGAACGTGTTCGGGTCGAAGATCAACCACCCTCGTCACACCGAGCAGCGCGAGGGTGCCGGCGACCTCTTTCGCCAGGATCTCGGCGGCTTTCTGCACGCCCCGCTCGCCTCCTGCCATCAGTCCATAGAGGTACGCGCGGCCGACCAGCGCAGCACGGGCCCCCAGCGCGATGGCGGCGACGACGTCGGCGCCGGAGAGGATGCCGCCGTCGACGTAGACCTCGGCCCGGTCGCCGACAGCGTCGACGATGACGGGCAGCTGCTCCAGCGGAGTGGGGGCGCGGTCGAGCTGACGGCCGCCGTGGTTGGACACGACCACCGCGTCCGCCCCCGCCTCGACCACCGCTCGCGCGTCCTCGGCGCTCGTGATGCCCTTGACCACGAGCGGTCCGGCCCAGATCTCCCGCAGCCATGCGAGGTCCTGCATCGACAGGGCCGGGTCGAACACCTGTGCCGCGAGCTCGGCGACCGTGCCGTCGAAGCGGTTCAGCGACGCGAACTCGAGTGGCTCCGTGGTCACCAGGTCGAACCACCACCGGGCGTGCAGGGCTCCCTCGGCGAAGGTCTTGACCGAGAGCGAGGGCGGCAGGGTCAAGCCGTTGCGTACGTCGCGCAGCCGGAGTCCCGGCACCGGTGTGTCGACGGTGAGGACCAGTGCCTCGTACCCGGCATGCTGGGCCCGGGCCACCAGATCCCGGCTCGCCCCCCGGTCACGCCAGAGGTAGAGCTGGAACCACAAACGTGACCCGGGTGCCTCCGCCGCCAGCCGCTCGATCGACGTCGTCCCCATCGTCGACAGCGCGAAGGGGATGCCGGTCCGCGCGGCTGTCCTTCGCCACAGCCGGCTCCCCCTCGGTGTGCATCATCCGGGTGAAGCCGGTGGGCGCAAAGACCAGCGGCAGCGCCGCCGGTGCGCCCAGGATCGTCGTCGTCAGGTCGAGGGACGACACGTCGCGCAGGACCCGCGGCTGGAACTCGACCCGGCGATAGACCGCGCGGGACCGGCGCAGGCTGATCTCGTCACCCGCCCCTCCGTCCGCGTAGTCGAAGACCGCACGCGGAGCTCGGCGCCGCGCGAGCAGGCGCAGGTCCCGGATCGACGCCACGTGCGCGAGACGCCGCGCCGTGGCGTCGACCTGGATCGCGCGCGGCAGCAGCAGTGGCTGCAGCTCAGACCATTGGGGCCACTGCCGACGCGTCACCTGCGCTCAGTGGTGCCCGGCGTGCTCGAGCTGGGACCGGATCTCCCCGACCGGGTAGAGGTCCGAGTGCACGTTGACGTAGGTCGAGTCGGCGCGGATCGCCGCGAGCAGCTCCTCGAACTCGCCGGCCGCGATGCCCTGGGCCGCAGGGCCGATCACGTCGGCGGCCCGGATCGTGCCGGTGATGACGGCCGGCGACGGCGGGCAGGCCTGGGTGCCCACGGGTCCGTTGCCGAGGTTCGTGCAGAGGAAGGCGGCGACGCCACCGACCTGGGAGGGGCTGCCGAAGTGGATGTGCGCCTGGGTGACGGAGCCCTCGAGGCTGTCATACCTCAGCCGGTAGGTGATCGTGCCCGCACTCGGGTCGATCCGGGCGCGGAAGTGCCCGACCCCTGCGCTGGACAGCGCGAGCGGGTTCTCCTGATAACCGCTGAGCTGCGCGGTGATCACCCTCGACCCGCTGTTGCCCTCTGCGGCGGTGGACAGGACGACCGCGCTCGCCGCGAGCAGGCTCGCGGCCACCGCGGCAACGGCGACGAGTGGACGATTGATGTGCATGGGGCCTCCTGGCAAGCATCGCTCGCGGGCTCGGGATCACGTTGGTCCGGCGCCGCCACCACTGTCAAGAGGTTCGCGCGTCAATCGCCGAGCAGCCAGGTTGCAATCCGGTCACCGACCACCATCGTCGTCACGTTCGTGTTCGCGACCGGAAGGCTCGGCATCACCGACGCATCGGCCACCCACACAGCGTCAATGCCGTGGACCGCGCCGCGCGAGTCGACGACGGCTCCTTCGGCAGGGTGCGGCCCCATGGCGCAGGTCCCCACCGGGTGGTGGTAGCTGCCCACCCGGGCTCTGATCGAGGCCGCAAGACCCTGCTCGTCATCGTCCGGGACCGACGGGCCAGGGGACAGCTCGGTGCCCTCGACAAAGCTCGACAGCGGCGCCGTGCGCGACAACGCGCGCGCGTGCCGCGTGGCTTCCAGCATCCGGCTCAGGTCGTCCTGGGTGCGCAGGTGTGCGATGTCGATGCGCGGCGGGTCGTCCGGCTTGGCGGACCGCAGCCGCACGCTGCCTCGGGAGGTGGGCGAGAGCAGTCCGGTGACCAGGCCGAACACGCCGCCGCTCGGTGTGCCAGGGTCGTCGAACGGCCCCGCCGCGAACACGTGCAGGTCGGGCGGTCCCTCCGGGTCGGCAAGGCTCGAACGCATGGTGAGCATCGTCTGGAACCGCGGACCGGTGTAACCGGGAGCCGCGGGCAGGTCGACGGCCACGAGCGGGTGGTCGGCCAGTCCCGCTCCGACGCCCGCCAGGTCCGCGCGCACGTCGATGCCCTGGTCTTCCAGGTGCGCTGCGGGTCCGACGCCGGAACGCAGCAGGATGGCGGGACTGCCGTAGGCACCCGCGGCGAGCACCACGCGGTCGCACGCGACCACCTCCCCGTCGGCCAGTCGCACGCCGACTGCTCCGCCCGCCGAGAACTCGAGTCGGTCGACCATCGTTGCCGGGCGCACGGTCAGGTTCGGTCGGGCCCGAGCGGGTTCGAGGTGGGTGAGGGCGGTGCTCATGCGCAGCCCGTCAGCGACATTGCGCGGCAACGATCCGATCCCAAGTGCGCCGGGGCGGTTGTGGTCGGGCACCAGCGCATGTCCCGCCGCGAAGGCAGCGTCGACGAAGGCGCGCTGCAAGGGGCTCAGCTCGTCACGCGCCGCGCGGTGCACCGGCACCGGACCCGAGCGCCCGTGCCACTCGTTGTCGAAGTCGGCGTCGTTCTCCATGTCCCGGAAGAACGGCAGCAGCTCGTCGAACGACCATCCCGGATTGCCGGCAGCCGCCCATGCGTCGAAGTCGTGCGGCCAGCCCCGCATCAGGAACGCGCCGTTGGTGGCAGAGCAACCACCCATCAGCCGCCCACGGGGCAGCTCGATGGTGCGACCCAGGTCGTCCGGCTCGGAGACGTATCCCCAGTCGTGTCCGGTCGTCGGGCCGGAGCCGTCCGCCACGTCCGGCGGGAGCTGCGCGACGCCGACGAAGTCGGGGCCGGCCTCGAGCAGCAGCACCTGCAACGCTGCGTCACTGCTGAGCCGGGATGCGACGACGCAGCCGGCCGACCCACCCCCGACCACCACCACGTCGTACGCCATGACGCCTCCCCGCGACAGGACCATCGGCAACGTACTCTCGAAACATGACCCCGCCACCTCTTCCCGCGCTGGTCAGCCACCGTGACGCGCTAGCGCTCGAGCTGCAGCCCGATGAACCCGTCACGGTCGTACGGGGGAATCCGCGGGCATCGGTCCTCGAGCTCTATCGCGACGACGTCGTCGAGTGCGGTGTCTGGGAGGTCACTCCCGGAGTGTTCGCCGGGGAGAACGACGGACTTCGCGGAGCACATGCATGTGCTGTCCGGCGAGGCGACCGTCAGCAGCGAGGACGGTTCGACGGTCGAGCTGCGACCCGGCGTCACCTTCGTCGCGCGGGCGGGCTGGCGCGGGAGCTGGGACGTTCGCGAGACGGTGAGAAAGATCTACGTCATCTGGCGAACGCCGTAGAGGGGCACATGCGCCGAAGGACGGCCGCGGAGATCACGGCCGCCCCTCGGAGTCGGAGCAGCTACATGGACATGGAGGACATGGAGCAGTTGCAGTGCACGTTCGGGTTGAACATCTCGAACATCCCGGCCGGGTTGTGCTTGAAGGCCCAGACGTGCAGTGAGTAGAACGGCGGCAGACCGAAGCGGTTGGGTGCGTCGGTGAAGTTGAACGTGTGGCCGAACAGGCGCGGTGGCGCCTTGTGGGTGGCGTCCCAGTCGGCCTTCACCACGACGTACTCGACGGCGGCGAGGTGCAGCCGGCCGTGCCGGTCGGGCGCATAGAGCACAGCCTCCGGCTTCGTCGGGACGATGTTCGGCCTGCCCACCTTGGTGCCGTTGACGTAGTGGATCCCCATTGCGCCCATGCCGGGCATGTCGATGCAGGCGATGCCCGCTGTGTCCTTGAACAGGCCGTAGCCGTCGCGCTCGGCCTTGGCGATGCTGTGGTACTTCGTCGTCGCGGCGCGAAGGTCCGCCACGGTCTTGGGATGGTGCGACGAGGCCGCTGCCATCGTGGCCTGGCCGGTGATCAGGATGACCGCTGCCGCGGCCGATCCGATCAAGCGTTTCATGTTCATCGTTCTCACGATCCTTCCTGGACTTCGAAAACCTCGTCGGCGACGAGGCCGTGCGCCTCCCGGTGCACGGTCGACGCGGCGTCAGCCGACGGCGCCTCGACCAGACAGAAGACTTTTCCGTGCTGCTCGTTCACCCAGGAGCGCAAGTAGCGCACCTCGTACTTGACCTGCGTCTGCAGGTCAGCCATGTGCGCCCGGGTGACTTCCCCGACCGAGACGCCATCGATGGTGTGGACATCCATGTAGAGCGGCACGCTGTCTCCTCGGGTCACTGAAACGAACTCAGGCGACCGTAAGACGGCGGTGCACGTGGGCGGATCGGGAGCGACCACCCAATTTCGGCGGGCGGCTACCTATGTTGCGCGTCGACGAGCCCGCGCCGGAGGGCCTCGGCAGCCGCCACCTTGCGAGAGCCGACTCCGAGCTTTCCGAGCACGGCGGACACGTGGTGGTCGACGGTCCGCGCCGAGATGAACAGCCGCCCGGAGATCTCGTCGTTCGTGTGCCCGTCGCAGATCAGGGCGAGGACCTCCCGCTCCCGCCGCGTGAGGCCCGCCGGACTCGCCCGGGTTGTCGGACGTGCACCGGAGGGGATCGACTTGGCCCCCAGCTCACGCATCCTGCGCCGCGCCAGCTGCGCGGCGGCGACCGCGCCGAGGGCGTCCAGCCGGGTCCACGCCTCGCGCAGCAGCGCCTCGTCGGTCGCGTCGAGCAGGGCCAGAGCCGCGTCGTAGGGGCAGCCCAGGTCGTCCCACTGCCGTGCCGCGCCGGCTGGGTCGCCCGCGACCTGCAGGCTGTAGGGCCCGACCACGGTGCTGCCCGGTCTGACCGCACCGGTGACGCGATGCCGCCACGCGGTCACCTCGCTGCGCAGCTCGGGGCCGCAGGTCTGCACCGCGCTCTCCGCCACTCGGAGCTCGCGTTCGGCCGCCTCGTCGTCCCCTTCGAGCCAGCGCACCTCGGCGCGGGCCAGCCTCGCGAACACGATCCAGAGGGGCTCGGTGAGCGTGTCAGCCGAGGCTGCTGCCTCGTCAAGCCGCTCCCAGCCGCCGTTGTCGCCGTATCGCCCCTGCAACCGGCCCAGGGTGACGAGCGGCGTCAGCCGGTTGACGGGGGAGGCGCTCGCCCGCGCCAGCAGGTCCTCGGACAGCGCGGTGGCCTCGGCCCACCGACCCATCCGGTCCAGAGCGCAGGCCCGTTCCCCGCGCAGGCAGGTGCCGTACGTGCTGATGTCGTGCTCGTCGCAGTGGGCGATCCCGTCGACGTAGTAGTGCTCGCCTTCGGCGAACCGCAGCGCCGCGCGGAACAGGATGTAGAGGTTCACGTACGCGCGACCGGCTTGCTCGTGCAGGCCCGCCGTCAGCGCGATCTGCAACCCCCGGGTCATCACTCCCTCCCACTCGCCGCCGCCGTCGGCAAGCGACCAGCCCTCGGTGACGAGGGCATTGCTGAGCAGCTCAGGCAGGTCGAACGACTCGGCCAGCCCCTGCGCACGTCGCGCGAGCATGATCGCCTCGGAGTGCTTGAACTGCCCGGCCCGGGTGCTGGCCAGATGCGCGTAGGCCCAGGCGAGCTCACTGCTCGGACCGAGCGGCTCCAGCACGGCCAACGCGGCCTCAGCGGCCCGGTGCGACTCGGGGCCACGGCACAGCCGCCACAACGCCCGCGAGAGCAAGCCGAGCGTGTCGCCCTCCCGGGTGGCGTCACCCAGCTCACGCCACAGGGCCAACGCCGACTCGCACGCAGCAGCGCAGTCCGGCCACTGGTCGACCAGCGAGGTCTCATGGGCAAGCGCGTCGTACAGCGTCGCCCTCGTGCTGTCGTCGGCGCCGCTCGCGAAGCGAAGCGCCCTCTCGTACTGCGCGACCGACTCCCGGTGCGACGCGAGCGCCGAGGCCCGCTGTGCGGCCAGCGGCGCGTGGACCAGCACGAGCTCCCCGTCCCCCGCGCCCTCGGCATGGAAGGCCAGGCGCGCGTCGTCATCGCAGCCGGAGCGCCTCAGCGCGTCGAGAATCCCCCGGTGCACGGGGATCCGGCGATGCACCCCGATCTCCTGCTCGACGGCGAGCCGGGCGATCTCGTGCCGGAACTGCAGCAGGTCGCCGTCTCCCGTCAGAACGCCCCGGGAAAGCAGCTCGTCGAGCAGTGCGGGTCCGGCCTCGCGTGACCGCGGTCAGCAACCCGGGTTCGACGCGTGAACCGACCAGCGCCGCGACGTCCAGCACCTGACGGGCCTCGTCGCTCAACCCGGCGACATGAGCGAGGACTGCGTCGCGCGCCGACGTGGGCAGCTCCCCGTTCCCGTGCTGGAGCAGCTCGTCGAGGAAGAACGGGTTGCCACCGGTCAGCTCGAACAGCTTCGCCGGCTCCAGCCCGGTCCCCGCGGCCAGGACGCCGACTGCCTGCTCGGACAGCCGGGGCAGGCTCACCCGGCGGGTCGACCGCTGGGTCGCCAGCTCGCCAAGGGCGATCCGGAGCGGGTCACCGGCGGCCAGGGCCTCGTCCCGGTAGGTGACGATGAGCAACGAGTGGGTGTTCCGGAGCCGGCGGCCGAGGAAGCGCAGCAGGTCGAGGGTCGCCGCGTCGGCCCAGTGGACGTCCTCGATGGCGAAGACCCGCAGACCGCCGGGCTCTGCCATCTCGTGCAGCAATGTCGCGAACAGGTGCTCCCGCCCAGCGCCAGCGCGGCAGAGCTCCGCAAGCTCGCCGCCGAGCTGGCGCGCGATGTCCAGGAGCGGCGCCAGCGGGCGGGGCGTGAACAGGCCGTCGCAAGCCCCCTGGTACCAGCGTGCGTCGCCCAGGTTGCCCTCGAGCTGCTCGAGCAGGCTCGACTTGCCGACCCCGGCCTCACCGGAGACCAGGACCAGCCGGCCATGGCCGCGACCTGCCTCCCGTGCGTACTCCGTGAGTGCCTCGATCTGGGACTCCCGTTCCAGCAGGCGCATACCGGGATTGTCGGCGACCGCTCGTGGCCAGTCCAGGCACTTGGCACCTTCGGGCAGCGTGGCCGACGCGCGACGGTGGGCGACTGGCGGCCGTTACCGTTGCGGTCGTGACCGACCGGACGTCACAGACATCGACCCCGGACATCCACGACGCCCGGCACTTGTTCCCGGCGACCGGTGACCGGGTGTACGTCAACACCGCCGCGGTCGGACTGGCCAGCCGGCGGCTCGCGGACGCGTACCACGAGGCGGTCACTGCGTGGGCGGCTAACGGCTTCGACTACGTCCGCGGGGAACAGGCGGCCGGCAACGCGCGAGCCGCGGTGGCGAGGTTGATCGGTGCCAACGAGTCGGACGTCGCCCTGATCCCCTCCATCTCGTCGGCGGCGGGACTGGTTGCTGCGCAGCTCGGCCCGGCGGCGGGTGGCGAGAACGTGGTCATCGGAGCACGGGAGTACAGCTCCAACCACTTCCCGTGGCGTCAGCTTGCTCACAAGGGTTACGACGTTCGTCAGGTGCCCTTTCGCAACGGCGGGTTGGAACCCGACGCGGTCGCCGAGCGAGTGGACACCCGGACGAAGCTCGTCGCCTTCAGCGGCGTCCAGACAGCGAGCGGGCACCGGTCGGACATCGCGGCGATCAGCGGCGTCGCGAGGGCGGTCGGTGCCGTCGTGTTCGTCGACGGTGCGCAGCTGGTCGGGGCGTTGCCAGTTGCCCACGACCTGCCGCACGTCGACGTGCTGGCAGCGCCGGACCACAAGTTCCTGCTCAACGCGGGCCGCGGCATGGGCTATTGCTATCTGTCGCCGGCCATGCAGGAGCGGTTCATCCCGATCAATGCCGGCTGGCGGGCGGGACAGGTCCCGTTCGACAGCTTCTTCGGCCCGGAGATGAAACTCTCGCCGACGGCGTCGCGCTTCGACAGCTCCATCAGCTGGCTCGCGGCGCTCGGCAACGAGGCCGCTCTCACCGTCTTCGACGACTACGGCGCCGATCGCATCTACGCTCGCAACCGGGAGCTCACGACAACGCTCCGAGCCGCACTCGGCACCGTGGGCTGGCACCCCGTCGGGCTGCCCGAGCGAAATGAGAGCACGATCGTCGCCGTTCCCCTCGGCGACCGCCAGCCCGCGGCGCTGCTGCGCGCCCTGTCCGCGCAGGGCATCGTCTGTTCGGCGCGAGACGGCAACCTGCGGCTCACCGTCCACTTCTACAACCACGAGGACGACGTCGACCGACTGGCTGCGGCGCTGGCGAACCTCCACAACATCTCCACCTGACCTCCAAGACTTCCGGCTGGCGCCCTCGCATAGTCGACGGTCATGAGGTCAGCGCAGCGAAGCCACCATGACGTAGTCGTCATCGGGTCCCCGTGCGCCGACGCCGCCACCGCGATGCGGCTGGCGGCGATGCGGCGGTTGAGGCCCCGAACCGGTCCGCTACACCGTCAGCGACGGCCTGCACGTCGCGTACCAAGTACAGCCAGCAGGACGTGCTGGCCGCCGCCCGGGGGCGGGCGCCCCGGAACGCACGGTGAAACTGCTGGTCTCTGAGCAGACGGCCGTCGACTCGGCGCTGCGCGTCTGACGAGGACCGGCAGGCCTCCAGATTCGAGCGAGACGGTCCGGGCGGTCGTCTAAGCGTCAGGCAAGAGCCTTGGATTTCAGCGCGTCAAACTCCGCCTGGCTGATCGTCCCTGAGTCAAGCAGCTCCTTTGCGCGGGCGATCTCCTCGACCGGGCCTCCCGAGGTGCCGGCAACCTGCTTGATGTACTTGTCCTGTTCGGCCTGCATCTGTGAAGCGGCCGCCAGCTGCCGCTCGGTCATGCTCTTGCTCCGAGCGATCAGATAGATAAGCACCCCCACCCACGGCACGAAGATCAGCAGGACGGCCCACCCGGCCTTGCCCCATCCGCTGAGAGAGCTGTCACTGAACAGGTCGAACAGGCAGCGGAACCAGATCATCAGTGCCGCGATCCAGATGAAGAACCAGAAGCTCCAGAGGAGAACTTCTCCGAAGTCGGTGGTGAGCGCGTCCATGTCGTGGGTTCCTCTCGGCAGCGACGCGGCGCCATACCACGTCAGGAAGAGACTCCCAGATGACAAGCCTCCGGAACCTCAAGCGGGCGGCGTGTCGAGACCACCCTCCACGGGCTCGTCTGCGAGGTTCCGGGTCCGGGACGTCGGTCATCGCCAGCGCTGGCCCGGCCCCACCCGAGCGAGGTGGGGCCGTTGGCATCATCATTCATTAGCTGCAGCCGCTGGTGCTGCCGCATCCCTCGCACACGTAGCAAGAACCGGCCGGGCGCATCTTGGTGCCGCAGGACATGCACAGCGGCGCGTCCGAGGCGTGACCGTGCAGCACCTCGAGCAGCTCCGTCGAGGAACCGACCTGTGCAGGAGCCGGCTTCACCGCCGCCTTCTCGGGCGAGGACTCGGCCGGATCGGGCCGATTGATGATCGGCGCCGACTGCGCGAGGGCCTCGAGCTCTCCCTCGATGTCCTCGTCGACGGAGTCGTCGGCCAGGTAGGACCCGGTCTCGAGCTGGCGCGACCGCTCTTCGGCTGTGTAGATGCCGTAGGCCGAGCGGGTCTCGAAGTCGAGGTAGTCCAGCGCCAGCCGGCGGAAGATGTAGTCCATCATCGACTGCGCCATCCGCACGTCGGGGTCGTCGGTGAGGCCGGCCGGCTCGAAGCGCATGTTGACGAACTTCGAGACGAAGGTCTCCAGCGGCACGCCGTACTGCAGGCCGATCGAGATCGCGATCGAGAAGGCATCCATCACGCCGGCCAGGGTCGAGCCCTGCTTCGACATCTTCAGGAAGATCTCGCCGAGACCGTCGTCGGGGTAGGACGAGGCCGTCATGTAGCCCTCGGCGCCACCGACCGCGAACGACGTCATCTGCGCCGGGCGCTTCTTCGGCAGCCGCTTGCGGGTGGGCCGGTACTCGATGACCGTCTCGACCGCCTTGTCGCCGGACTTGTTGTTGCCGTCCGACAACGGCTGGCCGACCTTGGAGTTGTCGCGGTAGACCGCGAGCGCCTTCAGGCCGAGCTTCCAGCCCTGGAAGTGGACGTCTTCGACCTCCTCGACCGTGGCGCTGGACGGCAGGTTGACCGTCTTGGAGATCGCACCCGAGAGGAACGGCTGGACGGCGGCCATCATGCGCACGTGGCCCATCGGAGCGATGGCCCGCTCACCGACCGCGCAGTCGAAGACGTCGTAGTGCTCCTGGCGCAGACCGGGAGCGTCGATGACGTGACCGTGGCTCGCGATGTACTCGACGATCGCCTCGACGGTCTCCTCGGAGTAGCCAGCCTTGCGCAGGGCCCGCGGGATGGTGAGGTTGACGATCTGCATCGACCCGCCACCGACGAGCTTCTTGAACTTGACCAACGAGAAGTCGGGCTCGATGCCCGTCGTGTCGCAGTCCATCATGAAGCCGATGGTCCCGGTCGGAGCCAGCACGCTTGCCTGCGCGTTGCGGTAGCCGGCCTTCTCGCCGACCTTGATGACCGCGTCCCATGCCTTCGTCGCCTCGCGGTGCACGTCGCGGTCGATCGTGTCGATGGTACGGATGGCGTCGTTGGCGGCAGCGTGCTTGCGCATGACCCGCTTGTGCGCGTCGGCGTTGCGCGCGTATCCGGCATAGGGACCGACGATCTCGGCCAGCTCGGCGGACCGCTTGTACGACGTGCCCGTCATCAGTGACGTGATGGTCGCGGCCAACGCCCGGCCGCCCTCACTGTCGTAGCCGTGGCCCGTCGCCATCAGCATCGCGCCGAGGTTGGCGTAGCCGATGCCGAGCTGGCGGTAGTCGCGCGTCGTCTTGGCGATCGCCTCGGTCGGGAAGTCGGCGAAGCAGATCGAGATGTCCATCGCCGTGATGACGAGCTCGACGACCTTGATGAAGGTCGTGGAGTCGAACGTGTCGTCGTCGTTGAGGAACTTCATCAGGTTCAGCGACGCGAGGTTGCACGACGAGTTGTCCAGCGACAGGTATTCGCTGCACGGGTTGCTTGCGGTGATGCGGCCGGTCTCGGGGTTGGTGTGCCAGTCGTTGATCGTGTCGTCGTACTGGATGCCGGGGTCGGCGCACTCCCACGCGGCGACCGCCATCTTGCGCCACAGCTCGCGGGCGTCGACGGTGTCGATGACCTCGCCCGTGCCGCGCGCCGTCAGCCCGAACGACGTGCCGTGCTCGACCGCGCGCATGAACTCGTCGGTGACCCGCACCGAGTTGTTGGCGTTCTGGTATTGCACGGACGTGATGTCCTTGCCGCCCAGGTCCATGTCGAAGCCCGCGTCGCGCAGCGCGCGGATCTTGTCCTCTTCCTTGGCCTTGGTCTCGACGAACTCCACGATGTCGGGGTGGTCGACGTCGAGCACGACCATCTTGGCCGCGCGCCGCGTGGCGCCGCCCGACTTGATGGTGCCGGCGGAGGCGTCGGCGCCGCGCATGAACGAGACGGGGCCGGACGCGGTGCCGCCGGAGGACAGCAGCTCCTTGGACGAGCGGATGCGCGAGAGGTTGAGGCCGGCACCGGAGCCGCCCTTGAAGATCAGGCCCTCCTCGCGGTACCAGTTCAGGATGGAGTCCATCGTGTCGTCGACGGCGAGGATGAAGCACGCGGACACCTGCTGGGGCGAGGACGTGCCGACGTTGAACCACACCGGGGAGTTGAACGAGAACACCTGGTGCAGCAGCGCCCAGGTCAGCTCGTGCTCGAACACCTCGGCGTCCTCGGACGTGGCGAAGTAGCCGTGCTCCTCGCCCGCCGCGCGGTAGGTCTTCACGACGCGGTCGATGAGCTGCTTGAGGCTCCACTCGCGCACGTCGGTGTCCACGGCGCCGCGGAAGTACTTGGTGGTCACGATGGTCGAGGCGTTGACCGACCAGAAGTCGGGGTATTCGACCCCCCGCTGCTCGAAGATCGTCTCGCCGGTCTTCCAGTTCTGCTGGACGACGTCGCGCCGCTCCCAGGTCACCTCGTCATAGGGGTGGACCCCGGCGGTCGTGTAGATGCGACCGATCGTCAAGCCCTTGGCCGGGCTGTTGCCCGCCCGGATGACCCGTGGCTTGTCGTGCGACGTCTCCGTCATTCCCGTCTCCCTTAAAAGAACTTACTGAGTTATCAACAGTTTTCCCGCGGCGGATCGTCCCGCTGCGGCCGTTCTAAGTCCGTTTTTCCGGCTGTTTCACCGGCTCGGCGTCCCCGCTGAGGTCGCGCTCGGCCCGCAGCAGCGCGATCTCGGCCTCGAAGGCCTCGAGAGCGTCGAACGCGCGGTAGACGGAGGCGAACCGCAGGTAGGCCACCTCGTCGAGCTCGCGCAGCGACGGCAGCACGGCCATGCCGACCTCATGGGCCTCGATCTCGGCGACGCCGCTCGCGCGAACCGTCTCCTCGACGCGCTGGGCCAGCAGGGCCAGGTCGTCCTCGGTGACCGGCCGGCCCTGGCAGGCCTTCCGGACCCCGCTGAGCACCTTGTCGCGGCTGAACGGCTCGCTGGCTCCGGAGCGCTTGGTCACCGACAGGCTCGCGGTCTCGACCGTCGTGAAGCGCCGGCCGCACTCGGGGCACTGGCGACGCCGCCGGATGGAGGTGCCGTCGTCGGTCGCGCGGCTGTCGACGACGCGGCTGTCGGTGTGGCGGCAGAACGGGCAGTGCATCGGCGCGACCTCCCAACGGGGCTTCGAGCTGTGGACCCAGCTGGGGACGCCGCTGGGGGAAACCTGTGGATCACGGCGCAAAGCTGGGGACTACATGTGGATAACTACATCCGATGTCATTCACAAGATGTAGGGGTTACCTTGGCACTCCACCACCACATGTGCAAGGGATCTCTCCTAGTCGTTCGCCCTGATTTCGGCAAAACCTGGTCTGCGGCGCATCACCGCAGGTCAACGGCTCACACCGGGCTCCGGGCCGGGCTCACCTCCCGGCGTGTCGCACCGGCGCCGCTCCCCCGGCAGGCGACCCGGTGCCCCGATCGGGTGCGGGCCAATCGGGTGAACGGCCCGACTGCCGGCACGGTGCCGGGCAGTTTCTTTGCCGCCCGTTGGTCCAGCCAGCGCCGTGTGCGCCGATCACCGAAGAGAACGTCGGGGGCTGACGCGTGGCGCCCGGTCCGCCGCCATCGAGTCCATCGGAGAACAGTTCCGTGCCCGCGAGCCCACACCGGTCGAGCAGCCGTTCCATCGCTGCCGTCGTCGTCTCTGTCCTGATGCTGGCGACGGTTGCCGCCGTCGGCGCCGCCCCCGCCGAGGCCCGGCGGATCGCCTCGGCCCGCTCCAGCTATGCGCTGGCGATCGAGCCGCTCGCCGGCTATCAGGGGCAGACCACATGCTCGCCCTGGGCCAAGCCCGGCGTCGTGGACATGAGCCAGCGACTCCTGCGCGCCTTCCCGACCACCCGCAGCCTCGGCATCGTGCGCGCCTGCTCGGTCGGTGGCCAGTCGGAGCACAAGGAGGGCCGGGCCTTCGACTGGGGCGGCCTGAACTCGCACTCCGCCAAGGACCGCGCCCGGGTCGCCCGCTTCGTGCACTGGCTGGACAAGCCCGACAAGTACGGAAACACCTACGCGCACGCCCGCCGGCTCGGCATCCAGTACCTGATCTGGAACCACAAGATCTGGGGCAGCTATGCCGCCTCGTCGGGCTGGCGCAAGTACACCGGCGCCGACCCGCACACCAACCACGTGCACATCTCCTTCACCTGGGCCGGCGCGCGCAAGAAGACGTCGTTCTGGACCGGCAAGGTCGGCAACGTCGCCGCCACTCCCACGCCGCCCAAGCCACCCACACCCCCACACCCACGCCGCCCACGCCGCCCGTTGGTGGCGACACCACGCCGCCGCGCCCCGAGCCCGTCCCGATGCCGACGCTGAAGCCGGGACCGGTGCTCGCCGACGAGACCGTGACCCTGGCCGGCACCGACGCCGGCATCACGACGGTCGGCGCGCTGACTGCAGGTCAGCCCTACCTCATCGAGGCCTCCGGCACCTGGAAGTGGGGCACGCGGGTCAACGAGATCGCCGACGCGGAGTGCTCGACGGCGCCCCACGACAAGACGTGGCGCCGCGACCGGTCGGTGCACTCGTGGCAGCCGACCGAGCGACCACCTCGACCTGTACGTCGACGGGAACGACCTGTCCGCCGACCCCGACACGGACACCGGCGAAGGCTGCGACACGGCCAACCACACCTACCGCTGGACCTACACGCCCGAGCGCACCGGGCGCGTTAAGTTCGCGTCGTGGGACCCCACGACGCTCACCGACAACTCCGGTGCCCTGACCATCCGGGTCATCAGCTCGACTCCCGTCGACCAGATGACCTGGTCGGTGCCTGGCAACGCCGGCGCCGGGGTCACCAGCCCAGGGGCGCTGGCCGCGAATGAGACCTACATCGTCACGGTGGCGGGCACCGTCTCCGTCGGCGGCGGTGTCACCACCGACGCCGAGTGCTCCACGACTCCCACGGACCCGGTCTGGCGGCGCGACCGCGTCGCCGACGTGGCCTACCCGGGCGCCGAACGGCTCGACGTGCTGCTCGACAAACAGGCCACCACGTTGACCGCGGTGACCGACAGCGGCGGCTCGTCGTGCGACGTCGCCGATCACGTCTATCGGACCGTCCTGCGGCCGCGGGACACGCGACCGATCAACCTGCGCGTCGACGACCTGACCCCGCAGGACAACACGGGTGCGCTGACCGTCACGGCCACCCGCGTGGTGCAGCCGACCGGGGCCGAGACGGTGACGGTCGACTCCAAGTCGGCCGCCGGTGCGCGCACGGCGCGGATCTACAAGGGCGGGATGACCGTCCGTCTCACGGTGGTCGGCACCTACGCCTTCGCAACCGGAAAGGTCGCGGACGCCGAGTGCACGTCGACGACGGCGGCCCCGAACTGGCACGACCCCCAGGCCGGTGGCGTGGACGCCGCGGGCAACTCGTTGCGTGACGTCACGGTCGGCGGTCGCAGTCGTGTCTGGGCCGCGGCCGGCGGCGCCGAATGCGACGCCGCGCGCCACACCTACACGCTGACCTATACGCCGGGAACGACCGGCCCGCTGTCCTTCGGTGTCGCCGACACGTCGTACGGCGACAACGCCGGCACCCTGTCCGTCACTGTCGTCCCGGTCGGCTGACGTCGTGACAGCCAGCCGCGCCCGACGCACGCTCGCCGTCGTTGCCGCCGGCGGTCTGGCCCTGACCCTGGCCGGCTGCAGCGGCGCGGCGTCGGGCGACGCCGACGCGGCGCTGCACGGCACCCACTCACCGACCGCACCGGAGAGCACGGGCGCTGACGAACCCGACGGCACGCCGAGCGACACTCCCTCGCCAACCGCCTCGCCGGCGTCCACCCTGCCGCCGGGCGACCCGGGCACGGACGAGCCGGGCACCGACGACCCCAACGGCGACCTCGGCAACGAGGGCGGGGGCTCAGGCACGAACGACGCCAAGACGTCGGTGCCGCGCGACGACCGTGCTCGACACCGAAACCGTGTCCGAGGTGGCCGGCGGCGACTGGACCGCAGGCGCGGCACCCGCGGACTCATGCACCGCTGCTCGCCCGACGAAGGCAGTCGCGACCCGGTCGTCGCAGCTCACCGGCGTGGGCACCGCAGCCGGCAGCCGGCTCGTGGAGACCGTGAGCACGCACCGCGGCGTCGCTGCGGCCGTGGCCGCAGTGCACGCACTCGAACGCCGCCTGACCGGCTGCCACGCGACCGGGATCTCTGACCCGCGTATCGGGGACGCGTCGGTGCAGGCGAAGCTGACTGCCGCCGACGGGACGGTCACCATCGTCACGGCCGCGGCCGTCGAGGGTGTCACGTTCGTGCTGTCCGGCTCGGGGCCCGTGACGGCAGCCAGGCGCTGGTCGGCACTGACCGACATCGCGCTCGGCTCCACCTGTGTGGCGTCCATCGACGGCTGCCACTGACCTGTGCGGTCGAGCTCAGCCGACCGGGACCAGGAGCACGGAGCCGGCCGGCACGGAGCTCGAGGTGAGGTGGTTCATCGACTCGAGCGTCGCGATGGTCGCGCGCGGATCGGTGTCGGGGGCGACCCGGTCGGCGATGGCCCACAACGTCTCGCCGGGCCGGACGGTGATGCGCTGGGTGGCCGGTTTGTCGTCCCCGCCCAGGGCGAAAGCCTGGGGCTGGACGAGGCCGAGCAGCCCGGTGCTCAGCGCGACGAGGGCCAGCGTGCAGGCCATCCGTCCGCGACGGGTGAGCCGCGCAGGCTGCAGTGCAGGTGAACCGGTCATGGTGCTCATCAGGTGGCTCCTTCGGGCGGTGCCCGGTCGTCCGTGCCGGGCTGGCGGCTTGCTCGACCCGGTTCTAGTGACCGGGTCGGACAGAAACTGCAGACGTCTGGTCGAATAGGTGTTCGATCGAACGCCTGTACGAAGTTGTACCCCATCCAGCCGACAAAATCCACGACTCGTCGAACATATGTTTGAATTTCGTTCCGCGAGTGGCTAGCGTTCCTCTCACATCGCCGGCAGGAGTCGGCCCGCATTTTGGGCAACTGGTGTGCAACTGGAGGCACGAGTGAGCACGGGAGAACGCAGCAACAAGGGCGTCGGCAAGGCGGCAGGGCGCGGCAAGGGCGGCAGGCCGACGGCCGACAAGACCACCGCCGCCACGGTCACCGAGATCCCCGACGGCCCGCCCGACGAGTCGGGCCTCACCCCGCGCCAGCGCCGGGTGCTCGACGAGATCCGCAACTCGGTCGAGCGGCGCGGCTATCCCCCGAGCATGCGCGAGATCGGCGAGGCCGTCGGCCTGACCAGCTCGTCGAGCGTCTCCCACCAGCTCGCGACGCTCGAGCGCAAGGGCTTCCTGCGCCGCGACCCCAACCGGCCCCGCGCCATCGAGGTGCGCCATCCCGACGGCGGCACGGCCGCGGCGGCGTACAGCAACGAGGTCGACGAGACCGGCAGCGGCGACGCCCGGCCCGCCGCCGCCTACGTCCCCCTCGTCGGCAGCATCGCGGCCGGCGGTCCGATCCTCGCCGACCAGGTCGTCGAGGACGTCTTCCCGTTGCCCCGTCAGGTGGTCGGTGAGGGCACGCTGTTCCTGCTCCAGGTCAAGGGCGACTCGATGGTCGAGGCCGCCATCTGCGACGGCGACTGGGTCGTCGTGCGCCAGCAGCCCGTCGCGGAGCCCGGCGAGATCGTCGCCGCCATGATCGACGGCGAGGCGACCGTCAAGACGTTCAAGCGCCGCGACGGCCACGTCTGGCTGATGCCGCACAACCCGGCCTACGAGCCCATCCCCGGCGACGACGCCACGATCCTCGGCCGCGTCACCGCGGTGCTGCGCCGGGTCTAGCCGCCGAACGTCCCGATCAGGGTGCCGCGTGCCGTCGTCTTCCCCCGGATGGCGACGAGCACGCGGGCCGGATCGCCGCCGGCCGGCACGGTCAGTGGCGAGCGCAGCACGTAGACGGTGAACCGGTAGTGGTGGGTCCCGCTGGGCGGGCACGGGCCGGTGTAGCCCAGGTCGCCCCCGCTGTTCATCGCCTCCGACGATCCCTTCGGCACCTCACCGGCCGCGATCGCCGACTGGGTGGGGTCGATGTTGTAGACGACCCAGTGCGTATAGGTGCCGCTCGGCGCGTCGGGGTCGTCGACGACCAGGGCGACCGAGCGTGCTCCGCCGGGCACGCCCGACCAGGCCAGCGGCGGTGAGGTGTTCGCCCCCTTGCAGGTGAACTGCTGCGGGATCGGCGCACCGTCGGCGAAGGCGGAGCTGGTCACCGTCAGCGCCGACGGTGATTCGACCGCCGGAAGCTCGTCGTCGTTCTTGCCGGCATTGACGAAGCCGCAGCCCGCCAGCAGCCCGGCCAGGGCGAGCCCGGCGACCAGGACGACGGAACGAGAGTTGCGCACGCGTCGACCGTAGTGTCACGCCTCGCGGACCACCTCTTCGACCGCCTTGTCCGGACGCAACCCGCGCCAGACGGGGTGGCGCATCCGCCCGTCGCGCGTCCACTCCCCGAACGCGACCTCGCCGACCAGCGCCGGCGTGACCCACCGGGCATCCTTGACCTGCGCCCGCGGCACCTCCGTCGCCAGTGGTGAGGTCTTCCTTTCGTGCGGCCGCAGCCGCGCCATCAGGTCGTCGAGCATCCAGTCGGTGAAGCCGGTGCCCACATGGCCGGCGTACACGAGACGGCCCTCGTCGTCGTGGACCCCGAGCAGCAGCGACCCGATGCCGCCCTCGCGCCGACCACCTCCGGGCTGCCAGCCGACCACGACCACCTCCTGCATGCGGATGTGCTTGACCTTGACCCAGTTGCGCGACCGCTTGCCCGGCTCGTAGACCGAGTCGCGTCGCTTGGCGAGCACACCCTCGAGCCCCTGGGACTTCGATGCGGCCAGCGCAGCCGCGCCGTCCCCGTCGAAGGCCGGCGGGGTCGCCCAGCGCGCGCCATTCACGTCCAGGTCCACCAGCGCCGCCCGCCGGTCGACATAGGGCGTCCGCAGCAACGACTCGCCGTCGAGGAAGCACACGTCGAAGACCAGGAGGCTGACCGGCACGTCCGCGAGCAGCTGCGCCGACGGCCGTTGCACGTGCATGCGCGCCTGCAGCTCTCCGAAGCTGGGGCGCCCGTGGGTGTCGAACGCCACGATCTCGCCGTCCAGCACCACGCCGCGCGCGCGCAGTGCGCCGTCCCCCAACCCGGCCAGTTCCGGGTACGTCGACGCCACCTCCCGATCGTTGCGGGTGAGTATCCGGACCCCTCCTCCGTCGAGGTAGACGACCGCCCGCACGCCGTCCCACTTCATCTCGAAGGCCCAGCGCTCTTCCTGGTCGGGCCCGGGCAGGTCTCCCGGCGTGGCGAGCATCGGCCGGATCAGCGCGGGCATCGTCGCGCCGGACTCTCTGGTTGGGGGCATGACCGCATTGTGGTGGGCAGCAACGGCAAAAGTTCACCCGAGGGCTTCCCTTATGTCGCTTAAGCCGGTTACCTTCCTGCCTGCCCACGGGAAACACCCTGGCACCGCCTTCCACGGAGGACCAACGTGGGAGACGACAACGCTCACCGAGCTGCCCGCGGCCACCGTGCCCGCCGGCGGCTACTTCCTCGTCCAGGAGGCCGCCGGCGCGGCGACGCCCGGGCCGCTGCCGACGCCGGACCTGATCGACCCGACTCCGATCAACATGAGCGGCACCGCCGGCAAGGTGGCGCTCGTCACCGGTGTCACCACGCTGGGCTGCAACGGTCCCCTCGGCACCCCGTGCGACGCAGCGGCGACCGCGCGCATCATCGACCTGCTCGGCTTCGGCAACGCCAACTACTTCGAGGGCGCTGCTGCCGCCGCGACCCTGACCAACTCGACCGACGCACGGCGCCGGGGCAACGGCTGCACGGACACGAACGACAACGCTGCCGACTTCGAGGCCGTCACCCCCGCACCGCGCAACAGTGCCTCGCCACCGAACCCGTGCGGCGCCGGCGACGCCGCACCTGCCCTCGTGTCGACGTCACCGGTCGACGGCGCGACCGGCGTCTCGGTCTCCGCCGACGTGGACGTCACGTTCTCGGAGCCCGTCGACACCGCGCCCGGCTGGTACTCCGTCTCCTGCACGACCAGCGGCACCCACACGGCCACCGTCACCGAAGGGACAGGTGGCGCCGCTCGTACCCTCGATCCCGACCAGGACTTCGCGCTCGGTGAGACCTGCACCGTCGCCGTGACGGCCGCCGACGTCACCGACCACGACGCGGTCGACCCGCCTGACGCGCTGGCCACCGACCTCTCGTTCTCGTTCAACACCGAGCTGACGGCCCCGTGCGACGCGCCGTTCACCCCCATCCACGACATCCAGGGTTCGGGCACCACCAACACCGCCAACAACCAGATCCGCAGCACCGAGGGTGTCGTCACCGGGGACTTCCAGGGTGACGCGGGTATGCGCGGCTTCTTCATCCAGGACCCCAACCCCGACTCCGACCCGCTGACCTCAGAAGGCGTTTTCGTCTTCGTGCCACCGGCGAGCCCCTTCTTCTCCACGGACCTGTCCGCGGGTGACACGGTCCACCTGCGCGGCCGGGTCACCGAGTTCCAGAACCAGACCGAGATCGACACCCTCGACCAGCTCGTCGTGTGCAGCACGGGCACCGACATCGCCGCGACCCCCGTCACGCTGCCGGAGACGACCGACGGCGACCTCGAGCGCTACGAGGGCATGAAGATCACGCTGCCGCAGACGATGACCGTGGAGCAGAACTTCTTCCAGGGCCGCTTCGGCCAGCTGAGCCTCGGCTTCGGCGGCCGGCTCTACCAGCCGACCAACCAGTTCCGCGCCGGCACACCCGAGGCGCAGGCGCTCGCGGATCTCAACCGCCGCTCGATGCTCGTGCTGGACGATGCGACAACGGCGCAGAACCCCAACCCGGTGCCCTACCTGCCGGCCGACGGAGTCCGCCGAGCCGGCGACACCGTGTCGGGCCTCGAGGGCATCCTCGACGAAGGCCCGATCAACAGCGACACCACCATCCGCGACTACCGCGTCCAGCCGACGAAGGCACTGACGTTCGGTCAGGACAACAGGCGTACGACAGCGCCGCCGGCCGTGGGCGGGAACCTGAAGGTCGCGTTCTTCAACGTCCTCAACTACTTCACGACGCTGGACGACGGCAACGCCCCGCCGCCCCCCGCCCTCGAGCCGCGCGGTGCCAACACGGCGGCCGAGTTCGACCGGCAGCGCACGAAGATCTTCGCGGCGATGTCCGCCATCGACGCGGACGTGTTCGGCCTGTCCGAGATCGAGAACCTTCCCGGCACCCACGCGGTGCAGAACCTCGTCGACGGCCTCAACGCGTATGTGGGCGACCCGGCCCGCTACGCCGCCGTGGCTGACCCGGCAGCCGGCACCGGCACCGACGCGATCAAGGTGGCGCTGATCTACCAGCCCGCGAAGGTCGCGACCGTGGGCGACTCGCTCAGCGACCCAGACCCGGTGAACAACCGGCCGCCGATCGCGCAGACCTTCCGACTGCTCGCCAACGGGGAGACGGTCAACGTCGTCGTCAACCACCTCAAGTCGAAGGGCTCCTGTCCCACCGGCAGCGACCCCGGAAACGCCGACAGCGGCGACGGCCAGGGTTGCTGGAACGCGCTGCGAGTCCAGCAGGCGCAACGGCTTTTGACCTTCATCGACACCGTGAAGACCACCTCGGGCGACCCCGACGTGCTCGCCATCGGCGACTTCAACTCCTACGGCCACGAGGACCCGATCGAGACTCTGACAGCTGGCGGGCTGCACAACGAGCTCGGTCGCTTCATCGGGTCCGACGCCTACTCCTACGTGTTCGACGGCCTGTCCGGCTATCTCGACCACGGGCTGGCGACCTCGTCCGCGGACGGTCAGCTGGTCGGCGCGGCGGAGTGGCACATCAACGCCGACGAGCCCTCGGTCATCGACTACAACACGGAGTTCAAGCCCGACGACCGCTACACACCGACGCCCTACCGCTCGTCCGACCACGACCCCGTCGTGCTCGGCGTCGACCTGGGCCGCTGCCAGTTCAGCGACGACGCCGTCCAGCACGTACGCACCCTGACGGGTGACTGCACGACGAGCACCACCGTCACCGTGCCCAACGGCTGGACGCTGAACGGCGCCGGTCACACCATCACGGCGTACGACCCGGCCGGCGGCCACTTCCGTGGAGCCGTCGTGGCGAACGCGGGCGCTGTTGCCAATGTCCATGACGTGACCATCACCGGCTACCACCTCGCCGACGTCTGCGACGCAGGGACGGAAGCCTTGCGCGGCATCCTGCTCGATGGCGCGAGCGGCGTGGTCGCCAACAACCACGTCGTCAACCTGCGCCAGGACGGCAGCGGCTGCCAGGAGGGCAACGGCATCGAGGCACGCAACGCGCCGTTGACCAAGAAGGGCCGTGACGTGTACGTCGCCGTGACGGGCAACGAGGTCCGCGGCTATCAGAAGGCCGGCATCGTCGTGAACGGATCGGTGCTGACCCTCGTCGACCGCAACGCGGTGCAGGGTCTTGGCCAGGTGCCCTACATCGCGCAGAACGGTGTGCAGGTCGGCTTCGGCGGCGCCGGCATCGTCTCTGGCAACACCATCAAGGACAACTTCTACACCGGCACCGCCGATGCGCAGGCCTGCGGTCTACTGCTCTATCAGGACGACCACGCGACGCAGCTGGGCAACACGTTCACCGGTAACCAGCGCAACGTCTGCAAGGTCAACTAGGCGGTTCGCTGCTGGGCCTGGAGGTGCTGGGCGAGGGTCTTCCACACGCCGGCAAGCCCGTCCCGCACGGTTGGTTCCACGACGATCCCGTCGGCGCCGACCAGGTCCCTGGCGATGGGCAGCTCGACGCGGCCCGCCTGGAGCACGTCGGCGCTGACATAGCCGAGCACGGTCTCCAGGGTCGCGATCGCGCCATGGCCGCGACCCGGAGCAGCGACGTTGATCCAGACCACGGGCTTGGCGGAGATCTCCGTGCCGCCGACGGTCCAGTCCAGCAGGTTCTTCAGGCTGCCCGGCAGGGTGCCTGCGTACTCCGGGGTGCAGAAGACGAGCGCGTCCGCCGCCGCTATCTCGGCGCGGAGCACGGCGACTGCGGTCGGCAGGGGTTCGCGGTCATGATCGGGGTTGAAGGCAGGCAACGCCGAGAGGCCTTCGTGCATCACCGCGGTCGCACCCGGAGGAGCGATGGCCCGCAGCGTCGCCAGCGCAGCACCGTTCGTGGACCCGGCTCGGGTGCTACCCGAGATCAGCAACACTCGCATGGCAGACATTCTCGCAAGGAGGCTGATCACCCGCTGCTCTGCAGCGAGTCGATCGCCTTGCGCACCGCTGCGCCGACCCATTGCCCGTCGCCCAGCTCGCCCATCCGGGTCTTGAGCTGCTTGCGGTCGAGCTCCGGGAACGCCCGCCGGGTCAGCCCACACGCGTGGAGCAGGGCGACGAGGGCAGCGGTGCGGGCGTCGGGATGGCCGCCGCGCACCACGACGTGCTCCAGCCGCAGGCGCGTGACCGACGTGACGCGCGGATCGATCGCGAAATACCGTCGGACCGAGAAAAGCCAGAGGACGTCCTGCAGCTCCATCCGCAGCACGCCACGATCCACGAGCCGGGCCAGCAGCCGGTTGCGCTGCCCGTGTCGCAGCTTGCCGACCCACCAGTCGGGCTTGCGAGCCTTGGTCTCGCCCGCGATGCGTGCGAGCGCGGCATCGCTGTCCGGATCCCCGGTCGGTGCGGAGTCAGTCAGCCGCACTCTCCCGTCGACCAGGCCGATGCGGCCGGCCAGGCTGAGCTCCGAGAGAGCCGCGCCCGCTATCCCGCAATCGAGCTCGGTCGAGCCCCCTCTTGTCCGGCCCGCGTCGTCAATCGCGATCAGCAACAGCTCCTGCGCCAGCGTCGCATCCATCAGACCGGCGCGTCGAGTCGCTGCAGGGCACCGACCACCACGTCGTGGTCGGTCGTCAGCCACATCGGGGGCAGCGAGGTGCGCAGGAAGCCTGCGTAGCGCGCTGTCGCGAGACGCGAGTCGAGCACGGCGACGACACCGCGGTCCGACGTGCGGCGGATCAGCCGGCCGGCGCCCTGCGCGAGACGCAGCGCGGCATGCGCCGCCGAGACCGTCATGAACCCGTTGCCACCGGCGTCGTCGACCGCCTGTGCCCGCGCGGACATCAGTGGATCGTCCGGCCGCGGGAACGGGATGCGGTCGATGACGACCAGCTGGCAGGCCTCCCCCGGCACGTCGACGCCCTGCCACAGCGAGAGCGTGCCGAACAGACAGGTCGCGTCGTCGGCCGCGAACTGCCGCACCAGCGTCGCCGTGCGTTCCTCGCCCTGGAGGAGGATGGGCACGTCCAGCCGCGCACGCATCGACTCGGCCGCGGCCTCGGCCGCCCGCATCGAGGAGAACAGCCCCAGCGTCCGACCGCCCGCCGCCTCGATCAGTGCTGCCAGCTCGTCGTTGGCGGCCGCCGAGGCGCCGTCCCGCCCGGGCGGCGGGAGGTGTCTTGCGACGTACAGGATCCCCTGTTTCTGGTAGTCGAACGGCGAGCCGACATCGATGCCCTGCCAGTCGGGGGCGCCCTCGCCCAGCAGCCCGACCTGGCCGGCGATCGGCTCGAAGCTGCCGCCGAGCTCGAGGGTCGCACTCGTCAGCACGACCGACCGCTCGCCGAACAACGCGTCCCGCAGCAGGCCGTTGACGCTCAGCGGGGCGATGCGTACGGACGCGCCGCCGACGCGACGCCGGTCGTGGGCCACCCAGGTGACGTCGAACGGCGAGTGGGCGGCGATCCGCTCGGCGGTGTCGAACACCGAACCCGCCGCCGCCTGCGCCACCTTGCGCGCGCCCTCGTCCGCGTCCTTGAGGCGCCCGAGGTCGGACACCACTGTGCGCGCAGCGTCCCGCACGAGGGCGACGGCCGTGGCCAGCACCTCGGGCATGTCGACGACGCGGCCCTCGTCCAGCGCGTCCAGGGCCGACCCGAGCGCCGCGGCGGCGTCGGCCAGGTCGTCGGTGCTGTCGACCAGGCGCCGCGCCCGCGACGCCGCCCGGTCGACCAGCCCGACCGTCAGCTCGTCGGTCGCGACGCCCGTCACCCGGTCGACCAGCTCGTGTGCCTCGTCGACCACCACGACGTCGTGCTCGGGCAGCACGACGAAGCTCTCGAGCGCGTCGATCGCGAGCAGTGCGTGGTTGGTGACGACGATCTCGGCCTCGCCGGCCCGGTCGCGCGCCTGCTCCGCGAAGCACTCCCCGCCGTACGGGCACTTGGCCGCGCCCAGGCACTCGCGACCGCTGACGCTCACCTGCCGCCAGGCACGGTCGCCCACCCCCGGGTCGAGCTCGTCGCGGTCGCCGGTCTCCGTGTCGTCGGCCCAACCACGCAGTCGTACGACGTCGCGGCCCAGCGCCGTCGTGGGTGAGGGATCGAACAGCGCGTCCTCGGAGTCGTCGGGCATGCCGCCGAGGACCTTGTTCTTGCAGAGGTAGTTGGACCGGCCCTTGAGGATCGCGAAGGTCGGCCGGCGGCCGAGCAGCGGCTCGACCGCGTCGATGAGCTGCGGCAGGTCGCGCTCGACGATCTGGTTCTGCAGGGCGATCGTGGCCGTCGCGACGATGACCGCCGCGGGGTCGGGCCGGCGGGACTCGGCGCGGTGCATCAGCGCAGGCACGAGGTAGGCGAGCGACTTGCCGGTGCCGGTGCCCGCCTGCACCAGCAGGTGCTCACCGTCATGCATGGCGGTCGCCACGGCCTCTGCCATCGCGACCTGGCCGGGACGCTCTGTGCCGTTGACCCCTGCCACGGCGGCCGCCAGCAGTTCGCGCAAAGACGGGCTGCTCGGCATGGGGAGTCGAGGCTAGCCGAGATCGGGCCATACCCAGCCCGCGCTGTCCACCGACGGCGTACCGTGGCGCCGCGCGGGTGGCGATCGCCGCCACCGACCGAGGGAGGGGACGTCGTGGCCAACCAGCACAAGATCACGCTCGACGAGTCGGAGATGCCGACCCGCTGGTACAACGTCATCCCGGACCTGCCGTCCCCGCCGCCGCCTCCGCTGCACCCGGGCACCCTCCAGCCGGTCGGCCCCGAGGACCTCGCGCCGCTGTTCCCGATGGACCTGATCATGCAAGAGGTCACCTCGGAGAGCTACGTCGACATCCCCGACGAGGTGCTCGACATCTACCGGCTCTGGCGGCCCTCGCCGCTGTTCCGGGCGCACCGGCTGGAGCAGGCTCTCGGCACACCGGCTCACATCTATTACAAGTACGAGGGTGGCTCGCCGGCGGGCTCGCACAAGCCGAACACTGCCGTGCCCCAGGCGTTCTACAACGCGAAGAGCGGCGTCACGAAGATCACGACCGAGACCGGCGCCGGCCAGTGGGGGACGGCGCTGGCCTTCGCCTGCTCGGTGTTCGGCCTCGAGTGCGAGGTGTGGCAGGTAGGCGCCTCCTACGACGGCAAGCCCTACCGGCGCTCGGTCATGGAGACCTTCGGCGCGTCGGTGCACCGCAGCCCGTCCGACCTGACCGAGTCGGGACGCAAGATCCTCGCCGACGACCCCCACCACCCCGGCAGTCTCGGCATCGCGATCAGCGAGGCCGTCGAGGCCGCGGCGCAGGTGGAGTCGTCGCACTACGCGCTGGGCAGCGTGCTCAACCACGTGCTGCTGCACCAGACGATCATCGGCGAGGAGGCGCTGCTGCAGTTCGCGAAGGTCGGCGAGACGCCCGACCTGATCGTCGGCTGCACCGGCGGCGGGTCGAACTTCGCCGGGCTGTCCTTCCCGTTCCTGCGCGAGAAGCTCGCGGGGAACATCAACCCGACGATCCGTGCAGTCGAGCCGGCGGCCTGCCCGTCACTCACGCGCGGGACGTACGCCTACGACTTCGGTGACACGGCCGGGTTCACCCCGCTGCTGAAGATGCACACGCTCGGCCACGACTTCATCCCCGACCCGATCCACGCCGGTGGCCTGCGCTATCACGGCATGAGCCCGCTCATCTCGCACATCTACGAGCTCGGCCTGATGGAAGCCGTCGCGATCGGTCAGCTGGAGTGCTTCGAGGCGGCGATCACCTTCGCCCGCACCGAGGGCATCGTGCCCGCACCGGAGCCGACCCACGCGTTGGCGGCGTGCATCCGCGAGGCGCTGGCCTGCAAGGAGACCGGCGAGGAGAAGGTCATCCTCACGGCGCTGTGCGGGCACGGCCACTTCGACATGGCGGCCTACGACTCCTACCTCAGCGGCGAGATGGTCGACGACGTGCTCACCGACGAGCGGCTCGCCGACCCGTTGACCCGCCTGCCGCAGATCGACCTCTAAGCGGTCGGCGCGACGGCGTACGCCGAAAGCTCACTCGCGAGCGCGGAGGTCACGAGGGCACGCAGCCGCGTGCCCTCGGGCGTGTGGTCCAGCTCGAGCAGCTCAGCCTCGTCGTGTACGCGCGAGACCAGGTCCCCGCGTTCGTAGGGCAGCAGCACCTCGACGGCGACCGATGGCCTGGGCAGCTCGCGGCCGATCAGCGCGCGCAGCTCGTCGAGCCCCTCGCCGGTGCGCGCCGACACGACGACGGAGTGCTTCTCCCGGCGCTGCAGCCGCTCGATCACCAGCGGGTCCGCGAGGTCGGCCTTGTTGATGACGACGACCTCCTTGACCGCGAGCGCGTCGACGTCGGCGAGCACCTCGCGTACCGCGACGAGCTGCGCCTCGGGGTCGGCGTCGGAGCCGTCGACGATGTGCAGGATCAGGTCGGCATCGGCGACCTCCTCCAGCGTCGAGCGGAAGGCCTCGATCAGCTGGTGGGGCAGGTGGCGCACGAACCCGACCGTGTCGGTGAGCGTGTAGGCGCGGCCGTCATCGGTCTCGGCCCGGCGCACGGTCGGGTCGAGCGTGGCGAACAGCGCGTTCTCGACGAGCACGCCCGCTCCGGTGAGCCGGTTGAGCAGCGATGACTTGCCGGCGTTCGTGTAGCCGGCGATCGCGACCGAGGGCACCTCGTTGCGCTGGCGTTCCTGGCGCTTGGTGTCGCGCGCGGTCTTCATGCCGTCGATCTCGCGACGCAGCCGGGCCATCTTGGTGCGGATCCGGCGCCGGTCGGTCTCGATCTTCGTCTCACCGGGGCCACGCGTGCCGACGCCGCCGGACCCCGAGCCACCGGCGCCACCGGCCTGGCGGGACATGGACTCACCCCAGCCGCGCAGCCGCGGCAGCATGTACTGCATCTGGGCCAGCGAGACCTGGGCCTTGCCTTCCCGGCTCTTGGCGTGCTGGGCGAAGATGTCGAGGATCAGCGCCGTGCGGTCGATGACCTTGACCTTCACGACCTCTTCGAGCTGGCGCAGCTGACCGGGCGTCAGCTCGCCGTCGCAGATGACCGTGTCGGCGCCCTCCGCGACCACGATGTCACGCAGGTCACGGGCCTTGCCCGAACCGATGTAGGTCGCCGGGTCCGGCCGGTCGCGCCGCTGGATCAGCCCGTCCAGGACCTCGGAGCCGGCGGTCTCGGCAAGCGCCGCGAGCTCGGCCAGCGAGTTCTCGGCATCCTGGGCCGAGCCCTCGGTCCAGACGCCGATGAGCACGACCCGCTCGAGACGCAGCTGGCGGTATTCGACCTCGGAGACGTCCTGCAGCTCGGTCGACAGGCCCGCGACGCGGCGCAGGCCCTGCCTGGCCTCGAGGTCGAAGCCGTCACCGTCGAAGTCCTGGGCGTCGAAGTCCTGAGCGTCCTCAGCAAGTGGTTCGTCACGCGGTATGGAAGTCATCTGCCCTTGTCAACGTCGTCGGCCTGCTCGGTCATCCCGCACCAGAGTGTCACGCTGCTGAGCCGGAAGCATCCGAGATTCGCCCGACGTTGACCGAAATAGCCGGTCGGGTTAGCGTCCGACCACTCCGGGAAAGGGCATTCACCATGCCGACATACGCAGACCTGCCCGACGGTGTCGAGATCACCGGACCCCTGCACGAGCGCTACGACGAGGTGCTCACGCCCGGGGCGCTCACGCTCCTGGCGACGCTCCACCGCGCCTACGACGCCCGGCGCCGCGAGCTGCTCGAGGCCCGCCAGGCCCGCTACGCCGACCTCTCCGCGGGCGGGACGCTGGACTTCCTCGCCGAGACCAAGGACGTCCGCGAGGACGAGACGTGGCGCGTGGCCGACCCCGCTCCGGGGCTGGAGGACCGCCGCGTGGAGATCACCGGCCCCACCGACCGCAAGATGACCATCAACGCGCTCAACTCCGGTGCGAAGGTGTGGCTGGCCGACCACGAGGACGCCAACACCCCGCTGTGGGAGAACATGGTCGGCGGCCAGCTCAACCTGCGGGACGCCATCGAGCGCCGCATCGACTTCACCTCACCGGAGGGCAAGTCCTACGCGCTGAACGCCGACGTGGCCACCATCGTCGTACGCCCTCGTGGCTGGCACCTGAACGAGAAGCACGTGCTCGTCGACGGCGCGCCGGTGTCCGGCTCACTCTTCGACTTCGCGCTCTACTTCTTCCACTGCGCACCGCTGCTGATCGCGCAGGGCCTCGGCCCCTACTTCTACCTGCCCAAGATGGAGAGCCACCTCGAGGCGCGGCTCTGGAACGACGTGTTCGTCACCGCGCAGGAGCGCGTCGGCATCCCGGTGGGCACCATCCGCGCGACCGTGCCTCATCGAGACCTATCCCGCCGCGTTCGAGATGGAGGAGATCCTCTACGAGCTGCGCGACCACTCCGCCGGCCTCAACGCCGGCCGCTGGGACTACATGTTCAGCATCATCAAGTCCTTCCGCAGCCGCGGCCGCGACTTCCTGCTGCCCGACCGCAACTCCGTGACCATGACGGTCCCGTTCATGCGCGCCTACACCGAGCTGCTGGTGCGCACCTGCCACAAGCGCGGGGCGCACGCGATCGGTGGCATGGCGGCGTTCATCCCGAGCAAGGACGAGAAGGTCAACGAGGCCGCCTACGCGAAGGTCAAGGACGACAAGACCCGCGAGGCGGCCGACGGGTTCGACGGCTCGTGGGTAGCGCACCCGGGCATGGTTTCGACGTGCCGTGATGCGTACGACGCCGTGCTCGGTGACCGCCCGAACCAACGTGACCGGCTGCGCGAGGAGGTGTCCGTCAGCGCCGACGAGCTGCTCGACGTGCGCTCGACACCCGGGGACGTGACCGAGGCAGGCCTGCGCGGCAACGTCAGCGTCGCCTTGCAGTACATCGAGACCTGGCTGCGCGGCCAGGGCGCCGTCGGCATCAACAACATGATGGAGGACGCGGCCACCGCCGAGATCTCGCGCTGCCAGGTGTGGCAGTGGCTGCACAACGACGTAGAGCTCGCCGGCGGGCCTCGTGTCACCCGCGAGCTCGTCGAGCGGGTCATCGCGGAGGAGGTCGCGGCCATCCGCGACCGGCTCGGCGCGGCGGCGTTCGACGACGGCCGCTGGGACGACGCCCGGGCGCTGTTCACCGATCTCGCGCTGGCCGACGAGCTCGCCGACTTCCTCACGATCCCTGCCTACGAGCGCATGCCGTGACCCGATGGCCAACAACTAGATTGCCAACGTGACCACCAACGGGACGATCGACGCGCTTGCCGCGCGGCTGCGTGGCGTCCTCGGTGCAGGGCGCCGTGATCACCGATCGGGCACAGCTGCGCACCTACGAGTGCGACGGCCTGACCTACTACAAGGTCGTCCCGGCACTGGTCGTCCTGCCGCGCACGACCGAGCAGGTGGCCGCGGTCGTGCAGGGGTGCCTGGCCAGCGGTGTCCCCTACGTCGCCCGGGGCTCCGGCACGGGACTGTCCGGTGGTGCGCTCCCCCATGCCGAGGGAGTGCTCATCGTGATGTCACAGATGCGCGAGATCCTCGATGTCGACATCGCGAGCGAGCGAGCCGTCGTACAGCCGGGTGTCATCAACCTCAACGTGACGCGCGCGGCCGCACCGCACGGCTACTACTACGCGCCGGACCCGTCGAGCCAGCAGATCTGCTCGATCGGCGGCAACCTGGCGGAGAACTCCGGCGGGGCGCACTGCCTGAAGTACGGGTTCACCACCAACCATGTGACCGGTGTCGAGCTGGTCGCTCCCGACGGCGAGGTCGTGCGGCTCGGCGGCAAGGCCCTCGACCCGCCCGGCTATGACCTGCTCGGTGCGATCGTGGGCTCGGAGGGCACTCTCGGCATCGCCACGGAGGTCACGGTGCGGCTGATGCGCGCGCCGGAGCACGTGCGGACCCTGCTCGCGGCGTTCCCCACGACGGACGAGGCGGGCGCCGCCGTGTCCGCCATCATCGCCGCCGGCGTGCTGCCGGCCGCGATCGAGATGATGGACGCGCTCGCGATCGAGGCGGCCGAGTACGCCGTGCAGTGCGGCTACCCGGAGGGCGCGGGCGCGGTGCTCATCGTGGAGCTCGACGGTCCGCACGCCGAGGTCGAGACGCAGTTCGAGCAGGTCGAGGCGCACTGCCGCGACGCCAAGGCGTTCGAGATCCGCATCGCGGCCGACGAGGCCGAGCGCGCGTTGTTCTGGAAGGGTCGCAAGTCGGCCTTCGCCGCCGTCGGCCGGATCAGCCCCGACTACATCGTGCAGGACGGCGTGATCCCGCGCACCGCGCTGCCCGAGGTGCTTCGGCGCATCGCTGCGCTCTCCGATCGCGGCATCCGCACGGACGGCTCCCCGGGTGTACGCGTCGCGAACGTGTTCCATGCGGGCGACGGCAACCTTCATCCGCTCGTGCTCTTCGACGAGTCGGTGCCGGGCGAGGCGCAGCTCGCCGAGGAGGTCTCGGGGGCGATCCTCGACCTGTGCATCGAGCACGGCGGCTCGATCACGGGAGAGCACGGTGTCGGCTTCGACAAGATGAAGTACATGCCCCGGATGTTCACCGACGACGACCTCGACACGATGCAGATGCTGCGCTGCGCGTTCGACCCGCGCGGGCTTGCGAACCCCGGCAAGGTCTTCCCGACGCCGCGGCTCTGCGGTGAGGTGCCGGGCCGGCACAAGGGCGCCCACCCGCTGGCCCAGGCCGGCGTTGCGGACGTGTTCTGAGTGGACGCGCTGCTTTCCGACCTCGCCAAGGCCTGCGACGACAACGCCCGGCCGGCGAGCGAGGACGACCACGTCGGTGGCGTCACGCCGCGGTTCGTCGCCTCACCCGCGTCGACCGCCGAGACCGCCGAGGTGCTGCGCGTCGCCGCCCAGCATGATCTGTACGTCGTCGCGCGCGGCGCAGGCACCAAGCTCGGCTGGGGTGCCGCGCCACGCGCTGTCGACCTGGTGATCGACATGACCCGGTGCAGCGGTGTCGTCGAGCACGCGTCGGGTGACCTGGTCGTGCTGGTCCGGGCAGGAACCCCGCTGGAGGAACTGCAGTCGGTGCTTGCTGCGGCCGACCAGGAGCTCGCGTTCGACAACGCGCTCCCCGGCGCGACAGTCGGCGGCTCGCTCGCGATCGCACCGAGCGGCCCGCGCCGGCTGTTGCGCGGGACGCTGCGAGACCTGCTGATCGGCGTCACCTTCGTGCGCTCGGACGGGGTCGTCGCCAAGGCCGGCGGCCGGGTCGTGAAGAACGTGGCGGGCTATGACTTCGGCAAGCTGCTCACCGGTTCCTACGGCACGCTCGGCCTGATCACGGAGGCCGTGTTCCGGCTCCACCCGCGGCCGCCCGCCCAGGTCGTTGTCAGCGCTCGGGCGTCCGACGCCGCGTCGGTCGCTCGTGCCGCCCACTCCGTCGTCGCCTCGCAGACCGTGCCCAGCGCGGTCGAGATCGACTGGCCGGCCGGCACCGACTCAGCCGGCGGCGGCGCAACTGTGGCCGTGCTGCTGGAAGGCACCGCACGAAGGTGTCGCTGCACGCGGCGAGACCGTGCAGCTGCTGCTCGAGCCGACAGGGACAGGCTCCCCGACAGCCGATCCGGCGACCCCGGACTGGTGGGGCCGCTATCCGTTCGGTGCCGACGACGTGGGTCTCAAGCTCACCTGCATGGTCAGCGGGCTCGGCGACCTGCTCGACGCTGCCCGTGACGCGGCGGCCCGGCACGGTGCGGCTCTGCACCTGCGGGGCAGCGCTGCTGGAGTGGTGCACGCCGGGCTGCCGGGCGAGACCCCAGCCAGCGTCGTTTCCAGCGTCGTCGACGACCTGCGTGCATGCGCGTCGTCGTACGCCGGAAGTGTTGTCGTGCTGACGGCACCACCAGCCACCCGCGACGCAATCGACCTGTGGGGACCGGTGCCCGGCCTCGAGCTGATGCGCCGCCTCAAGGACGAGCTCGACCCGCCGCACCGGTTCTCGCCGGGCCGTTTCGTCGGAGGGATCTGAATTGGCCATCGACGGGATCGACCTCGGCGTGCCAGCGTCCGACGCAGGCGTGCCCGCGTTCGACGACCACCGGCCACCGGACGCGGCGCTGGTCGGCGACTGTGTGCACTGCGGTTTCTGCCTGCCGACCTGTCCGACGTATGTGTTGTGGGGCGAGGAGATGGACTCGCCGCGCGGCCGCATCTATCTCATGGGCGCGGGCCTCGAGGGCGAGCCACTGAGCGAGGCGATGGTCGGTCACTTCGATGCCTGCCTGGGCTGCATGGCATGCGTCACGGCCTGCCCGTCCGGCGTGCAGTACGACAAGCTCATCGAGAGCACGCGCGCGCAGGTGGAACGTCGCTATGAGCGGCCGCTGCAAGAACGCCTTATGCGCACTGCGATTTTTGCCACCTTCCCCTACCCGAAGCGGTTGCAGCTGCTCCGGGGTCCGCTGCGGCTCTATCAGCGCAGCGGCCTGCAGTCGCTCGTACGCCGCAGCGGGCTGCTGGACCGCCTCCCGGGTCCCCTTGGTGCGATGGAGGCCCTCGCGCCTCCGCTTGGTCGCGGCGCCGACCACCGGCCGCTGCCGGAGCTGGTCGCGGCGCGAGGGACGCGTCGGGCGACCGTCGGCCTGCTCACCGGCTGCGTGCAAGGCGCCTTCTTTCCCGGGGTCAACGCCGCAACGGCCCGGGTGCTCGCCCTCGAGGGCTGCGACGTCGTCATCCCCCGCGACCAGGGCTGCTGCGGGGCGCTGTCCGTGCACAACGGACGCGAAGCGGAGGCGAAAGCCTTTGCCCGCCGGGCTATCGAGGTGTTCGAAGCCGCGGATGTCGACCACGTCGTGGTCAACGCCGCCGGGTGCGGTTCGTCGATGAAGGAGTACGGCGAGCTGTTCGCCGACGAGCCCGACATGGCTGCGCGCGCCGAAGCGCTGGCTGCCAAGGTGCGCGACATCACCGAAGTCCTGGTCGCGCTCGGACCGGTGGCGGAGCGGCACCCACTGCCGATGACGGTGGCTTATCACGACGCGTGTCATCTCGCGCACGCGCAGGGCGTCCGCGCGCAGCCCCGTCAGCTGCTCGCGGCCATCCCCGGCGTCGAGCTGCGCGAGATCGCCGACGCCGAGCTGTGCTGCGGCTCGGCCGGCGTCTACAACCTGCTCAACCCCGACGCTGCACGACCGCTCGGCGACCGCAAGGCAGACACGATCCTCGCTACCGGTGCCGACCTCCTCGTGACCGCCAACCCCGGCTGCCTCATGCAGGTGTCAGCGGCGTTCGCGCGGCGCAGCGCCGCGATGTCGATGGCCCACACCGTCGAGGTGCTCGACGCGTCACTGCGGGGACACAGTGTCGAGTCGCTCGTGGACGCCGCCATCGCCAGGGCGAGCGCCGGGAGCCGCCATCGCCAGGGCGTAAGCCTGAGCCGTCGAGGCGAACATCGTCAGGGCGTAGGCCCACCCCCGTCGAGGCGAACGTCGCCAGGGCGTGCCCCCCGCCCCGCCGACGCCACCACTTCGCCCGTCGTCAGGCTTCGGCACCGCCCGCATGGCCGTAGCCCTCGCCCGGCGCGTAGCCGGGCAGCGGCTCCGGGCGCGTGGTGATCACCAGCCCGGTCAGCAGCATCGTCGTCTCGACCGCCCCGTCCGGGTGCAGCCTGGTGTGGACCAGCCCGCGGGTCTTGTGCTCATGCTGTCGTCGACACCGCGGATCCAGATTGTTCACATGGGTCGGTCCGCGCGGATAGGCAATGTCATGGTCGAGATCACACCGCGCGGCCTTCCGCGGGCAGTCATATCCCGTGCACCTCGGGTTACGGGCCCGAACGTGTTCCGCGATCGCCACCGTGGGGACGTAGCCTTCGCAGCTCAACGGCGGCAAGCCGTCCAGTTGTGCCGCCACCGCGGCCTCGAGCAGCGCGCGGGTCCACCCACCCCGCGGTGCCTTGGACAGTCGCACCATCCGGACCAGCATGCCGGCCCGGTCCACCAGCATCACGTTCACCGCACCGGAGCCGCCGGCAGTCCCAGCCGTCGGGCTGTTCGTGCTGGGGTTGCCCGTGCTGGCGTGCTCGTGCTGGCCCGTGCTGGCGGCGTTGCTCGTGCTGGCGGTTGCCCGTGCTGGGGTTGCCCGTGCTGGGGTTGCCCGTGCCGCCGCCGGTCCTGCCGACGAGTGCCTGGGCTTGTTCGCGGGCGGTTTGCGGGTCCAGGTACGCGGTCTGCCCGAGGCCTCGCACCTCACCGGGATCGTCGGCCGCTGGGCCGTCACCGAAGAAGGTGTCGGCGGGCATGACCAGACCGAGCTCGCGTTCGCGCCGCACGGGCATCCCCGGTAGGTCTCGCCCGTCGCGAACGCGGCGGAACACGTCGACGAACGCGTCGACCCGTCGCTGGTCGACGGTCAGGTAGTCGCCATCCGGGCCTGTCGCATCGCGGCCGTGTGCGAGGTCGGTAAGGACCTGCTCGGCCATCGCGACGTCCGTGGCGTCCGCGGTGACGATCAGCTCCGCCATGCCGTCAATGGTGGGCGTGGAGCGCACCAACCGCGCCTCATAAGCCTCCCGGCGGCGACGTCGGGCTGCGTCCGCATCTACGCGTATGACGGTTCGGTCGATCCGGGCGCGCCACGCCCGTGGGGACAAGCCTGCCCACGGCGCCTCTCCGGCGACGTCGAGCATCTCGTCGGCCACGTCCCGGGCCAGGTGTCCCGGCAGTACCTCGGTGGCGTCGGCCAGCGCCCGCACGCGCGCCATGTCCAATCGGCCCGACTCCAAAGCGTCCAGCGCCCGCGGCATGACTGTCGTCAATCGCCTGGCGAGATGGACCAACTTGGCCGCCGGGCCGGGCCCGATCCCCAACGTCACCTGCACTTCACCGTCGACGGCCGAATCGATCACCTCGTGATCCTGCGGTGCCCCGGGCACCCGAGGCATCGATGCCAGCATCGCGACGGCCTCGCTCTCGAGACGTGCCGCCAACTCGGCAACATGGCGCAACCGCCGGGCTTCCGCGGCCGAGATCGCTCCTGTGTCTGCCCGGATCTGTGCCACCAGCGCCGCCGCTGCCGACGCAGACGGGTCTGGATCAGCAGCCTCATCTACCTCGTCGCACGGTGCATCGTCGAGCGTGACGTCGAACTCGTCTGCTCCGCTGTCAGCAGCTGCATCGTCGGCATCCCCGTGCCCCGCGGCGACGGCGTCAGACGCGCGCGCGACATCGTCGGCGTGCGGCGCGCCATCGGCCTGAGGCGCGGCCTCGGCCGACTCGCGACCATCACTGGACCGGGGATCGAACATGTGTTCGAGTCTATCAACGGCAGCCGACAGAAACCCGTTGTCCACAAGGGGAATCCGGCCTCGCGCAGGTGTGGACAACCCAAGTAGTGCATGATCGACTTCGCAGGCGTCGCCGCAGCGGGGTCAGCGACCTCCTGCCAGGTCGCGCTCGGCGGCGGTCGCGCTGATCAGGCAGGCAACGAACCGGTCGACGTCTTCCTCGGTCGTGTCATAGGAACACATCAAGCGCACCTCACCGGCAGCCCCGTTCCAGTCATAGAAGGAGAACTCCTTGCGGAGTCGCGTGGCGACTGATGGCGGCAACACAGCGAAGACGGCGTTCGTCTGCGTCGGTTGTGTGAACGACACATCGGTGATGCTGCCTGCCGAGATCGACGACTCGAGCCCGCGACGCAACCGCGCCGCCATCGCGTTTGCATGGCTGGCATTGCGCAACCACAAGTCATCGGTCAACAGAGCCAAGAACTGCGCCGACAGGAAGCGCATCTTGGAGGCGAGCTGCATGGTGAGCTTGCGCAAGTAGTGCAGGCCCTCTGACGATTGCGCGTCGAGCACCACGATGCATTCACCGAACAGCAAGCCGTTCTTCGTGCCACCGAACGAGAGCACGTCGACGCCGGCGTCGCGAGTGAACGCACGCAGCGGCACACCAAGACTTGCCGCCGCATTCGCCGCTCGTGCGCCGTCCATGTGCAGTCGCATGCCGAGAGCGTGGACGTGATCGGCGATGCTTCGTACCTCCTCCGCCGTGTAGACCGTGCCCAGCTCCGTGGCCTGGGTTATGGACACCGCCAGCGGCTGGGCGCGGTGCTCGTCGCCCCATCCCCATGCCTCCCGGTCGATGAGCTCCGGTGTCAGCTTCGCGCCCGGAGCCTCGACGGTCAGCAGCTTCAGGCCACCGACGCGCTCCGGCGCGGCATTCTCGTCGGTGTGGATGTGCGCGGAGGTCGTGCAGATAACGGCTCCCCAGCGAGGCAGCATCGACTGCAGGCTCACCACGTTGGCGCCGGTGCCGTTGAACACCGGAAACGCCTCGACGCCCTCGCCGAAATGTTCCGCCATCACCTCCGCGAGACGGGCCGTGTAGATGTCCGCGCCGTATCCGAGCTGGTGACCGCCGTTGGCCGCGGCAATGGCCGCCAGCACGTCGGGGTGGACACCGGCGTTGTTGTCGGAGGCGAAGCCACGAAGGTCGGGGTCGTGCAGATGCAGAGGTTCGGTCACGGCGTCATCTTGTCAAGCCGCCGTTCAGTGGCCGAGGTCCTCTCGCGCATACCCGGGGATGTCCTCGACCCGGTCGTAGACCGGCAAGCCGCGCTGGCGGGCGATGGCCACGTCCTGATCGGCTCCGGTCGACTCCCCGGGCAGCCGCAGAACGGCGTCGCAGTGCTGGAGCAGGCGTTGCGCCGTCGGATACATCACCTGCTCGGCGAGCGGGTCCAGGGCACCGTCGGCGCCGGCACTGCGCAGCACCGGCAACGCCACCCACTCCCCGATCATCGGCACATGCCCGCTTCGGAACACCGGCCAGGCCGCGGCCTCCAGCCGGGCCAGGTTCTGCGCCATCAGCAGGGGGTCGTCGCCCGTGCCGGAGCGGTACGGGCCGGCGATGAGGATCAGCATCGGTGAAGTCACGTGTGCCAGAATAGTGCAAGACTCGGAAAGAACAAGGGAGAACGTGCATGCTTGCCGCCCAGCGCCGCGACCTGCTGCTCGACCGGCTGCGCGCCGAGGGGCGGCTGATCGCCAAGGACCTGGCCGCCGAGCTCGGCCTGTCCGAGGACAGCGTCCGCCGTGACCTGCGTGAGCTCGCGGCAGCCGGGCTCTGCCAGCGGGTCTACGGCGGCGCGCTGCCCGTGTCGCCGGCCGTCGCGGACTACGCCGCCCGGGCGCACGTCGCCGTGGACAGCAAGCGGCGCGTGGCGGCCGCCGCCGCGGGGCTCGTCCGACCCGGCAGCACGCTCATCCTGGACGGTGGAACGACCGCCCTGATGGTCGCCCAGGCGTTGCCTCGAGATCTGCGCGCAACCGTGGTCACTCACAGCCCGACCGTTGCCGTCGCCCTGGTCGACCATCCCGAGATCGAGATCTACCTGCTCGGGGGCCGGCTGTTCAAGCACTCCGTGGTCACCTGCGGGGCCGCCGCCGGCGAGGCGGCCCAGACCGTGACCGCGGACCTGTTCCTGCTCGGCGTCACCGGCGTCCACCACGACACCGGGCTGACCACCGGCGACGCCGACGAGGCCGCGATGAAGCGCACCCTCGCGCGACGCGCAGCCGACACCTTCGTCCTGGCCAGCGCCGAGAAGATCGGGGCCGCCTCACCGTTCACGGTGCTGCCGCTGTCCGCCGTCAGCGGCATCATCACCGACGCCGCGCCCACCGACCCCACGATCGAGCGGCTTCAGGCTGCCGACGTCACGGTCGTCAGAGCCTCCTGACGACGCTGCTGCCATCGCGTCAGACAATTTGCAAGGGTTATCACCCGTAATCTGGGTATATGTGCCGTCACACACACATACCGTGAGGTGTCTGATGTATCGGCAGATCCTGGATCCGGTCGGCGACTCACTGGCGCTCAGCGCCATCTTCGCCGTGCTCCCCCTGGCCACGTTGTTCGTGCTGCTCGGCGTCCTGAGGGTCAAGGCGTGGATCGCCGCGCTGTCCTCGCTCGGCGTCGCCATCGTCGTGGCGGTGGTCGTCTACTCTGCGCCGCTCGGCCAGACGCTGCTGTCGGCGACCGAGGGCGCGTCCTTCGGCTTCTTCCCGATCCTCTGGATCGTGATCAACGCCATCTGGGTCTACAACCTGACGGTCGCGACCGGGCACTTCGACGTGCTGCGCAGGTCGTTCTCGCGGGTCAGCCCGGACCAGCGGATCCAGGCCGTCATCATCGCGTTCTGCTTCGGCGCGCTGCTGGAGGCGCTGGCCGGCTTCGGCACCCCCGTCGCCATCACCGTGGTCATGTTGATGGCGCTGGGCTTCCGGCCGGTCAAGGCTGCCTGTGTCGCACTGATCGCCAACACGGCTCCTGTCGCCTTCGGTGCCCTCGCGACCCCGATCGTCACCCTCGGCACGGTGACGTCAGGCGTCAGCAACGATCCGCGGCTCGACACCGACACGTTGGGCGCGATGGTCGGCCGGCAGACGCCGATCCTGGCCGTCGTCGTACCCCTCGTCCTCGTCTTCGTCGTCGACGGACGTCGCGGTCTGCGTCAGACCTGGCCGGCCGCGCTGGTGGTCGGCCTCTCGTTCGGTGTCGCCCAGTTCGTGGCGTCCAACTACATCTCGGTGCAGCTCGCCGACATCGTCGCCTCCCTGGTCTCGGCCGGCGCAGTCGTCGCGTTGCTGCGCGTGTGGACACCGTCCGAGTCGCCGATCCCCGAGGACGACGACGCCACTGCGCGCGTCGAAGCGGGCGTCGGGGCCAGCCACGCCAGCGCCGGCGGACAAGGACGTTCAAGCAGGGGTACGACGGCCACGACCCGCCGCGGTTTCGACGGTGGAAGCAGCGTGGCGGTCCGGGACGACGACTCGATCCACGACCCGCCGGCCGAGGTGGCCCGCGCCTACTCGCCGTACCTCATCATCATCGCCATCTTCGCGATCGTGAACATCGGACCGGTCAAGGCCGCGCTGGCCGAGAAGCCCTGGACCTACTCGTTCAACTGGCCCGGTCTCAACATGCAGACGGGCGCCGGCGAACCCCAGGCATCCATGACCTACAACCTCAACTGGCTGCCTGCGGCAGGCACCCTGATGATCCTCGCCGGACTGATCACGATGGTCGTGCTGAAGGTGTCGCCGGCCCGCGGCCTGCAGGCGTACAAGGACACGTACGTCGAGCTGCGCTGGGCGATCCTCACGGTGATGGCCGTGCTGGGACTCGCCTACGTCATGAACCAGTCCGGGCAGACCGGCACGCTCGGCGCTCTGCTGGCCGAGACCGGTGGTGCGTTCCTCCTGCTGTCCCCGATCCTCGGCTGGCTCGGAGTGGCCGTGACCGGGTCTGACACGTCGGCCAACGCGCTCTTCGGCGCGCTGCAGGTGCAGACCGCGACCAAGGCAGGGCTCGACCCGCTGCTGCTCGCTGCTGCGAACTCCTCCGGTGGCGTGCTCGGCAAGATGATCAGTCCGCAGAACCTCGCGATCGCCGCCGCCGCGGTCGGGATGGCGGGCGAGGAGAGCACCATCCTGCGCAAGGTGCTCGGCTGGAGCCTGCTGCTGCTTGTTCTGATGTGCCTGATCGTCGGGCTGCAGGGCAGCTCCCGTTCTCGGCTGGATGATCCCCGGCTCCTGAGGCCTCCAAGGTGGCGTCCAGAGGGCCCAAGACAACGATTCGTGCACGGTTCGCCTCGTACGCACCGGAAGTTGTTGGCAAAACGCGGCACAGCGAGGGATGCTGTACTCGCCCGGGAGGTGAGACGGCGTGTTGCTTTGGGTCTGGTTCTGGGTGTTCGTTGCCGCCTTGCTGCCCCTCGCCGTCACGGTGCTGATCGTGCACGTGGCCCCCCTGACGGATCACGCCCGCGAGCTGCTCGACCGGATCCACCCGGAGCGCAAGCAACGCGCGCAGGGCCAGCCCGTCGAGCGCCTGGCCGCGGACCTGCACCGGCTGGCGGTGCACATCGACACGATCGAGCGCTCCCAGGAGATGCACCGCATGGCCAAGCTGCGGGCCGCCTCCCTCGCCTACGACTACGTGCTGCTCTCGGCCTGCCGCACCCTGGAGGTCGAGGTGCCCGAGAGCACGCCGCTGCATCCCGCGGAGCGGCTGCAGACCGAAGCGGCCCTCGCGCAGGCCGGCCTGGTCTGGTAGCCGCCGCGTCTACGCCCGGCTGAGCTTCCCGAGCAGGTCCAGCAGTTCGCCCGCCTCGTCGGCGCTGAGCGCACCGTAGGCCGGCCACACCAGTTCATCGGTGAGTTCCTCGACGCGCGTGCGCCGGGCCATCACATCCTGGTCGACGACGGGAAAAGGCTCCGGCCAGCCGAAGAACGCGGCATTTCCGGGGCCACCCGGACCGGCAACGATCGCTTCGAGCGGCGAGAGACCCGCGAGTCGCACTGCCGACAGGTGAGCGGCGCCGCGATGCTCGCGCAGCACGTGCAGCAGCTGCGCCACACGCGCCGGTGCGTCGGCCGCCAACTCGATGCGTCGCCAACCCGCGAACAACGGCCACCCGATCGGATCGGCCGCATCCACGACCCGACCGAGCAGCTCGGCCAACCGCTCGGCGCCGTCCAGCGCGGAATAGCGGCGGCGACCCCAGGCACGGCAGACCTCGACGTACCGGGTGACCGTTTCCTGCACCGGTCGCACCGCCAGCCCGGCCACCCATCCCGACCGCAGCACGGCGGGCGCATGGAACGGGAACAGCGACTCGACCACCTCGACCGGCGCCGGGCCGAGCACACCTCCGCGGCCGGCCAGGTAGAGGGCCCACGCGGTAGCCGCCGTCCTCGCCTGCGGCCTTGGCCTCCGAGGAGATCATGAATCCGCCGCCGCGTTCGGTCACGACCGGCGCGGCCGCACGTGCGTCGCGTGCCGTCGCTCACGCGAGAAGGCTCTCGGCCAGCTCGCCGCTCGCCACGATGACCGCAGGCCCGGTCAGCTCGATGTGCCCGTCGGCGCGGGTGGCGACCATCAGCCGGCCGCCGGGGACGTCGACGATGTACGACGACGCGCGCGACGCACCGTCCGCGCGCGCGGCCACCACCATCGCCGCACAGGCCCCCGTGCCGCACGACCGGGTCTCGCCCACGCCTCGTTCGTGGACGCGCATCGCCAGGTGGCGATCACCCTGACGCATGACGAACTCGACGTTCACGCCGTCGGGATAGGCCGGCTCGACTTCTGGCGGAAGGCGCAGTTCGCCGGCGTTCGCCAGGAGGTCGACGAACACGACCGCGTGCGGGTTGCCGACATCGACTGAGGTCGCGGGCCATACGTGGCCGTTGACGGCCACGGTGATGCCGTCGGGTCCGGGAAAACGTGCGGTGCCCATGTCGACGGTGACCTCCCCGCGGTCGCCGAGGTGCACCTGCTTGACTCCGTCGCGAGTGTTGATGTCCACCGCGCCGGCATCGGCGAGGCCGGCGTCGACGAGATAGCGCGCGAAGACCCGGATGCCGTTGCCGCACATCTCGGCAGCCGAGCCGTCCGCGTTGCGATAGTCCATGAACCAGGGGGCTTCGCCGGTCGTGTCGCGGGCGACCCGCAGCACACCGTCGGCGCCGACTCCCGCGCGACGATCACAGATCAGCGCGACCTGCGCTGGCGTCAGCTCGAGCCGATCGTCGAGGTCGGGCAGCAGCACGAAGTCGTTCTCCGTGCCGTGACCTTTGAGGAAGGGGACTGCCACACATCTCAGCCTACGTCTAACGATCAACGACTCCGGCGCTGCCGCCACCACGACGCACCGGCTCGGCGGACGCGAGCAACCGGTGACCGCTGAGGAACTCGATGCCGGTTGCCGCACCGATCTCACCTGGTGCTGCGGGCGCGACGAACGTGTGGCCCATCGCCATCAGGGCGGTCTTGTCGAAGGCGCTCTCGGCCTGCACGTCGGCCGTGTTGCGCTGGCTGGCCCGCGGGTCGGCGATCGCCTCGGGCAGGCTCATGCCGAGGTCGATGCGGTCGAGCAGGATCTGCAGGACGGTTGTGATGATCGTCGAACCGCCGGGCGAGCCGACAGCAAGGAAGGGCTTGCCGTCCTTCGTGACGATCGTCGGCGACATCGAGCTGCGCGGGCGCTTGCCCGGGGCGGGAAGGTTCGGGTCGTCGGGCACGGTCGCCGCGAAGTTGAAGTCGGTGAGCTCGTTGTTGAGCAGGAAGCCGCGTCCGGGCACCACGATGCCGCTGCCGCCGGTCTGCTCGATGGTGAGGGTGTAGGACACGACGTTGCCCCACTTGTCGGCGGTCACGAGGTGCGTCGTGGACAGACCCTCCTGGTCGCGGCCGGCGCGCGTCGTCGCGGCGGCGTCGTCGCAGGTCGTGTCATATGTTCCGTCGGGGTGGCCGGCGGTGACGGGCGTGTCGGCCGCCTCGACTGGATCGATGCTGCAGGAGCGCTCCGCGCCGAAACCGTTGCTCAGCAACTGCTTCTTCGGCACATCGACGTACGCGGGATCGCCGACGTAGGTGCTGCGGTCGGCGAACGCGAGTGCGGATGCCTCGAGGTAGTAGTGCATGGCCTGCGTACGCGTCATCGCGCCGAGGTCCTCGTTCTCGAGGATGTTGAGCGCCTCGCCGACAGTCGTGCCGCCGCTGGACGAGGGCGCGATGCCGTAGACCTTGTTGCCGCGATAGGTGATCGCCGTCGGTCGGTGGTTGGCGACGTCGTAGGCGCGCAGGTCGCGGCGCTTCATCAACCCCGTGCGAACGTTGCGCGTCGCACCGTCGCGCACCGGCGGCTCCTGCACGGTGTGGACGATGCGCTTGCCGAGCTTGCCGTCGTAGAGCCAGTCGATGCCCCTGGTCGACAGCTTCTTGTACGTCGCGGCGAGCTCCGGGTTGCGGAACACGGAGCCGACCGCGGGCGGCGCACCGCCGGGCAGGAACAGCTTGCGGGTCGACGTGAAGTCGGCGAAGCGCGCCTGGTTGTCAGCGGTCTGCTGAGCAAACGTGCTGTCCACGACGAAGCCATGCTTCGCGACCTTCCGGGCCGGCTTGAGGGCGCGGGCGAGCGAGAAGTTGCCCCACCGGTCGAGCGCGCGCTGCCAGGTCCCTGCGGTGCCCGGCACTCCGACGGACAGGCCGCTCGTGACGGCCTCGTTGAAGTCGATCGGGCTGCCGTTCTCCTGGAACGACGTGGACGTCATCGCCTTGGGTGCCGTCTCGCGCCCGTCGAGGGTGAAGACCTTGCGCTTGCTGGCGTCGTAGTAGACGAGGTAGCCACCGCCGCCGATGCCCGACGAGAACGGCTCCGTGACACCGAGCGTGGCGGCAGCAGCCACGGCGGCGTCGACCGCGTTGCCGCCGTGGCGCAGCGCGGCGAGACCGGCATGGGTTGCCTCGGGGTCGACGGTCGCGACGGCACCGCCCGTCCCGAGGGCAGTCGCGTTCTTCGTCGTGTGCCGTTGCGGCTGGGCAGCGCTGCGGGCACCGGGCGCAGCGTCCGCCGCAACCGCGGGCGCGAGCAGGCCGGCGAGCAGGGCCGCGGTGAGCACGACAACAGGGCGGGCGTGGCGCATGAGGAACCTCCGGGATACGGCGGCGCGGGTGACCGTCGGAGGGCGTCCTACCCGGACATTTATTACTTAACCGGGCAAGAACCCGCTCACCTGGTCGGCCAGCCGGCCGAGGTCGACCGGTTCGTCGTCTTCGGTCGCCCCGAGCCACACGATGCGCGGGTCACGGCGGAACCAGGTCTCCTGACGGCGGACGAACCGGCGGGTGGCCCGAACCGTCTCGGCACGGGCCTCGTCCTCGCTGCACTCCCCGGCCAGGTGGCGCAGCACCTGCGCATAGCCCAGAGCCCGGCTCGCGGTAGGACCCTCGGCCAGACCGGCAGCCGGCCAGGCGACGTACCTCATCAACGAAGCCGCGCTCCCACATGCGCGCGACGCGCCGCTCGATGCGCTCGTCGAGGACCGGGCGCGGCACCGTCAGGCCCACCTGCAGGGCCTCGACAGGGGCATAGCTCGCCATGCTCAGGCTGAACGGTTGTCCGGTCAGCTCGACGACCTCGAGTGCCCGCACGACCCGCCGGAGGTTGCTCGCCGGGATCGTCGCGGCGGCCGGTGCGTCACGCTCGGCGAGACGGGCGTGCAGCGCCGCAGCACCACGCTCCTGCTGTTCGCGCTCGAGCTCGGCCCGCAGCGTCGGGTCGGTACCGGGAAACACGAGGTCGCCGAGCAGTGCGCGGACGTAGAGCCCCGATCCGCCGACCACGACGGCCGGCCGGTGTCTGGTCGCGAGGTCGGCGAGCACGTCGTCGGCGAGGAGCTGGTAGTCGGCGACGCTCGCGGTGCGCCGCACATCCCAGACGTCGAGCAGGTGGTGCGGGACGCCGCGGCGCTCGGCTGAGGTCAGCTTGGCGGTGCCGATGTCCATGCCGCGATAGAGCTGCATCGAGTCGGCATTGATCACCTCGCCGCTCCAGCGCAACGACAGCTCGACGGCCAGATCACTTTTTCCTACGGCTGTCGCGCCGACGATCACCACCGGGCGTGACGGCACCGGCTCCTCGACGCTGACCATGGGCAGGAAGTCTCCCCTATGCCCTCGGCCGGGTGACCTAGGCTGGCTCGCATGGGATTCCTCGACAAGCTCAAGAAGCAGGCCGGCGACGCCGTCGACAAGCACGGCGACCAGATCGCGAAGGGCCTCGACAAGGCCGCCGAGGTCACCGACGCCAAGACCAAGGGCAAGCACACGGGCCAGATCGACAAGGGTGTGTCCGCCGCCAAGAGCGCGCTCGACAAGCTCGACGGCAAGAACGACGACATCCCCGACGAGACGCCATCCGCGACGCCACCCAAGCCGCCCGCTCCGCCGACGACCTGACTTAGATGGCGACGGGCAACCAGCTCGCCACGAAATAGCAGACGCCGTACGGCGCCGCCTGATATCCCAGGTCGCCGGCCAACGCCGGCGCGGCGACGCCGTCCCTGGCCTGGGCCGCGCCGGCGAGCACCTGCCAGGCCGCGCGCCCCGCGACGAGCAGCTCAGCGGCCAGACCGGGGTCGAGGTCGAGCAACGACTGTGGTTCGACCGCAGCCAGCGCCGCCGCGACTCCGGCGTCGAAGCCCTCGGCGCGACTGTCGAGATACCCAGGTCCCTTGACGCTGCGCCGCGCACTGCCGTCACCCATGACGAGCATCGCCACCTGGGGCGCGCGGTCGGCCAGCGTGGCGCCGAGTGCGGCGCAACGGCTCGGCTCCGTCTCGGAGTGGACACCGAACAGCAGCCGTGGCACGTCGGGCGCGTGCTGCTCGAGCAGCCACAACCCGACGGTGAGTGACAGCGGCAGCGACGTCTCGCCTGCCTCCGAGCCCACGAGCAAGTTCACGCCGTACGGCGCCAGGCTGCCCCGGGCCTGCGGATCGCACGGTCCCACCTGAGGTGCCGCACCGACAACGACGACCAGCTCGGGCCCGGCGCCGACCAGCGCCTGGACGGCCGCAGCGGCCGCGGCCCGCAGATCGTCGGTCTCTGCCGCTGCTCCTGACGCGACGCCCGGGCACCAGCAACGGCGGGTGCGGGCAGACGGCAGCGGCGATGAGCACTCCCGAAACCTATCGATGCGTTTGCGTGCGGTTAATCCGACTAGCGCGAAAGTCACCGTGTGCCTCCCACTCTGGGAACGCCGATGCGAAGGAGACAAACAATGAAGTCGACGATTCGACAGACCGTTCACAAGATGTCCGGCCTCGGCGTCGTGGCCAAGGCCGTCCTCGGGGCCTCGCTGGTCCTCGGCGGCGCCGGTGCTGTCGCGGCAACGAGCGCGCTCGCCAGCGACAGCCCGACCCCGACCAGCAGCACGTCCACACCGACGCCCGGTCAGACCGCCAGCGATGACGGCACCGCCGACCAGGGCGGCGCCAACGACGACGACGCCGTCGGCGACGACAGCGGGCTCGACGGTGGCGGCGACGACGGCACCGCCGACCAGGGCGGCGCCAACGACGACGACGCGGTCGGCGACGACAGCGGGCTCGACGGTGGCGGCGACGACGGCACCGCCGACCAGGGCGGCGCCAACGACGACGACGCGGTCGGCGACAACGGCAACGAGGTTGTTCATCACCACAACGGCCGGCACCACGACGGCGCGGACGACGGCGACGACAACTCGGGACCCGGCAACGCTGACGACAATGGCGACGACCACGGGGACGACGACCACAGCGGCCACGGCCACGACGGGTCCGGGCACGACGGTGGCGGCGACGACTCCGGCCACGACGGCGGCGGCGACGACGGCACGTCTGACCAGGGCGGGGACAACAACGACGGCTGACCGCCGCTCAGGCTGCAGGGCAGGGACACCCCCACGGTTCCGTGCCCTGCCCTATGTCGCGGGCGCGCCGATCGTGGGCATTCCGAGCAGGACGCCCGGGGCAGCGGGTGCGGCGCCAGAGCGCAGCTCCCACGCGTCGCCGGCGCGGGTGCGCCGGGCGCCGCCATAGGCGCCGTCAGCGACCAGGTGGTGCGGCGCCGCATAGGTCACCTCGACGGTTGCGACGTCGCCGGGCCGGGGGGCGCTCTGCGAGGCCGGCACCGCGAAGTGCACGAGCCGGTTGTCGGGGGCGCGACCGGAGAGCCGGTGCGTCGCGCTGTCCTTGCGGCCCTCGCCGTCGGCAACGAGCACGTCGACCGTCCGGCCGATCTGGGTCTTGTTCTCGGCCCAGGCCATGGCATCCTGCAGCGCCACCAGTCGTACGTACCGCTCCTGAACGACCTCCTTCGGGATCTGGTCGGGCAGGTCGGCGGCGGGCGTGCCCGGCCGCTTGGAGTACTGGAACGTGAAGGCCCCGGCGAAGCGGGCGGCGCGCACCACGTCGAGGGTCGCCTCGAAGTCGGCCTCGGTCTCGCCGGGGAAGCCGACGATGATGTCCGTGGTGATCGCAGCGTCGGGCATCGCCGCCCGGACCCTGTCGATGATGCCGAGGTAGCGCTGCTGCCGGTAGGACCGGCGCATCGCCGCGAGGACCCGGTCCGATCCGGACTGCAAGGGCATGTGCAGCGAGGGCATGACGTTCGGCGTCTCTGCCATCGCGGCGATCACGTCGTCGGTGAAGTCCTTGGGATGCGGCGACGTGAACCGGACCCGCTCGAGCCCGTCGACCGATCCGCATGCGCGCAACAGCTTGCCGAAGGCCAGGCGGTCGCCGAACTCCACCCCGTAGCTGTTGACGTTCTGGCCGAGCAGCGTGATCTCGAGCACGCCCTCGTGGACGAGTGCCTCGATCTCGGCGAGGATCTCGCCCGGCCGCCGGTCCCGTTCCTTGCCCCGCAGGGCGGGCACGATGCAGAAGGTGCAGGTGTTGTTGCAGCCCACCGAGATCGACACCCAGGCGGCGTACGGCGACTCGCGCCGAGTAGGCAGCGTCGAGGGGAAGACCTCGAGCGACTCGAGGATCTCGATCTGGGCCTCGTCGTTGTGCCGGGCGCGCTCGAGCAGCGCGGGCAGCGACCCGATGTTGTTGGTGCCGAAGACCACGTCCACCCAGGGCGCCCGCCGGGTGATCTCCCCGCGGTCCTTCTGGGCGAGGCAGCCGCCGACCGCGATCTGCATGCCGGGGTTGGCAGTCTTCACCGGCGCGAGCTGGCCCAGGTTGCCGTAGAGGCGGTTGTCGGCGTTCTCGCGCACCGCGCAGGTGTTGAAGACGACGACGTCGGCCTGCTCCTGGTCACCGGCGCGCACGTATCCCGCCGCCTCGAGCAGGCCCGAGAGCCGCTCGGAGTCGTGCACGTTCATCTGGCACCCGTGGGTGCGGACCTGATAGCTGCGTGGGTTCATGACGGACCCAGGGTACGGCGCCGCGCCCTCAGCGGTCGTCCAGCTCGGCGTGGCTTTCCCCACTTGACAACAAGAGAACCGAGGGGTGTGATCGGAGCATGACGTTCACCGAAGAGGTCCTTGCCAACAACCAGCGCTATGCCGAGACCTTCAGCGGTCCGCTGCCGCTCCCCCCGTCCAAGCATCTGGCCGTCGTGGCCTGCATGGACGCCCGGCTCAATGTCTACGCGGCGCTCGGCCTGAACGAGGGCGAGGCACACGTCATCCGGAACGCCGGCGGCGTGGTCACGGCCGACGAGATCCGCTCGCTGTCCATCAGCCAGCGGCTGCTCGGGACCGAGGAGATCATCCTCATCCACCACACCGACTGCGGCATGCTCACGTTCACCGACGACGAGTTCAAGGCGGGCATCGAGCAGGAGACCGGCATCAAGCCGGAGTGGGCGGCCGAGGCGTTCCCGGACGTCGCGGCGGATGTGCGGCAGTCGATCGCCCGCATCAAGGCGAGCCGGTTCATCCCCAAGACCGACAACGTGCGCGGGTTCATCTTCGACGTGGCGACCGGTCGGCTGGACGAGGTCGTCGTGACTGACGCTCCCAAGGTGATCCGCCTCGAGCCGGCGAAGTCAGCCGACCAGCGTCTAGGCGACGCGCAGGCTAGCGGGCGACTTCGGTCGCCCGCGACTCGCGCACGACCGTCACCCTGATCTGGCCCGGATAGCTGAGCTCGTGCTCGACCTGCTTGGCGATCTCGCGCGCGATCACCTGCGCCTGGATGTCGTCGACCGCGTCGGGCAGCACCATGACGCGGACCTCGCGGCCGGCCTGCATGGCAAACACCTTCTCGACGCCTTCGTACCCCATGCCGATCTCCTCGAGGCGCTCGAGTCGCTTGACGTAGGCCTCCAGCGACTCCCGTCGCGCGCCGGGCCGGCCGCCGCTGATCGCGTCGGCGGCCTGGGTGAGCACCGCCTCCAGCGTGTGCGGCTCCACCTCGTTGTGGTGTGCCTCGATGGCGTGGACGACGTCGTCGTTCTCGCCGTACTTGCGGGCCACCTCGGCGCCGATGATCGCGTGCGAGCCCTCGACCTCATGGGTCAGTGCCTTGCCGACGTCGTGCAGCAAGGCGCAGCGGCGCATCAACGCCGGGTCGAGGCCGAGCTCGCTGGCCATCATCCCGGCGATGTGGGCCGACTCGAGCAGGTGCTTGAGCACGTTCTGGCCGTAGGACGTCCGATAGCGCAGCCGGCCGAGCATGGCGACGAGCTCGTGGTGCATCTCGGTGATGCCCACGTCGACCAGGGCGTCCTCCCCCGCGCGTACGCATAACGCCTCGACCTCGACGCGAGCCCGCTCGTGGGCGTCCTCGATGCGCTGCGGGTGGATGCGGCCGTCGAGGACCAGCGCCTCGAGCGCGATCCGGCCCACCTCGCGGCGGACCGGGTCGAAGCAGGACAGCAGCACCGCTTCAGGCGTGTCGTCGATGATCAGGTTGACGCCGGTCACCGCCTCGAACGTACGGATGTTGCGGCCCTCGCGGCCGATGATGCGGCCCTTCATGTCGTCACTGGGCAGGTGCAGGACCGAGACGACCGACTCGGAGGTCTGCTCGGTGGCCAGCCGCTGGATGGCACCGGTGATGATGCGCCGGGCTCGCAGCTCGCCCTCGTCCTGGGCCTCGCGCTCGATGTCCCGGGTGAGCACGGCGGCGTCGCGGCGGGCCTGGTTCTCGATCGCGGCGACGAGCTCGGCCCGCGCCTCCTGCGCGGTCAGGCCGGCGGCACGCTCCAGCACCAGGCGACGCTGCTCCTCGAGATCAGCGAGCTCGGCGCGGCGCGCATTCAGCTCGGCCTGCCGGGAGTCGAGCTCGGCGTGATGGTCGGCCAGCGCGCTGGCCCGCTCCTCGAGGTGACGCGACTCGGCTGTCGAGCCGTTCCTCCCGCTCGGTGAGCCGGTGCTCGCGGCGCTCGAGGTCCAGGCGCTGCTCCCGGATGTCGGCCCGGATCGCGGCGACCTCCGCCTCGGCCTCCGCACGGGCCCGACGGAGCAGCGCGCCGGCGTCGACCGGGCTGACGGCTGCGGGGATCGTGTGTGTCAGGGGAGCGTGCACGGCCGGCGGCGCTGCATCCGTTGCCGGCGACTGAATGGCCGGCGGCGGTGTGTGCGTCGGCGCCTGAACGGCGGGCGCCTGAACGGCGGGCGTCTGAACGGCGGGCGTCTGAACGGCCGGCGCCTGAACTGCCGGCGCCACAGGCGGGCGTGACCGGCGTCGCAGGACCTTGACGACGGCGACGACGGCGACGAACGCCGCGACCCAGAAGACCGACACCAGGACGATGTCAATGACGCCCACGATCGGCCTCCTTCCTCGCACCGCCGCTCTCGACGGTGTATGGGGAAGTCGTCACCTCGTGCGCGCAGGCCCGCAGGCGACCCCTGGTGGGTCGCCTAACCCGGCGGTGCACAAGCAGCGTGCACGCCGTTCGGCTGGTGCCCTGACAAATGCTCACCAACCGGTGATTACAGACCGGCAGTCAGGCCGGAAAAGGTTTCATACTCGTACGGAACTATCGCGGACCCGCGCGTGCGGGGTGAATCTTTCCTTGCTCGGAGATTAGGGGGAGGTTACAACTCGGTCAAGGAACGCCACCCCTGATCGCCTCCAGGGTCGGGGGCTGACACGGCGGCCCGCACCACGTTCATGGCCAGCCCGCCCGGGTAGCCCTTGCGGGCGAGCATGCCCACCAGCCGGCGCGTCTGGACGTCGCGCTCGAACCGGCGAAGCGACGGCAGCCGGCGTGCGACCAGCTCCTCGGCGGCCCGGCGCTCGTCCTCGTCGTCGACCTCGTCGACCGCCTCGGCCACGAGCTCGTCGGCGCACGCCCTTCTTCCTGAGCTCGTGGGCCAGCGCCCGGCGGGACAGGCCGCGCTGGGCGTGCCGTGTGCGGACCCACTCACCGGCGAAGGCCTGGTCGTTGATCAGCCCGACCTCGGTGAACCGGTCGAGCACCTTCTCGGCCACGTCCTCGGGCACCGCACGGCGGCGCAGGTCGTCGGCGAGCTGGGCGCGCGTCCGGGGAGCCGCGGTCAGCTTGCGCAGCACGATCGCGCGCGCCACCGACTCGGGGTTCGCGTCCGGGACCTGGTCGGCCGCGCTTCCCGGGGTGGGCCCATCGGGGAGGGACGCAGCGGGGTCGAGTCGCTGCGACCCTCCCGGGCCCCCCGTCCCGCGCCCGTTCCGACGCCCGGTGCCGGCGCGTCGGGTCACGGGTGCGGACGTTTCGTCGGGATCAGAGGTCGGCCGGCAGCACCGGCTTGACCGGCGCGATGGGCTCTTCGGCGGGCGCGTCGACCTGCGGGCCGATGCCGAGCTTCTCCTTGATCCGCTTCTCCAGCTCGTCGGTCAGGTCGGGGTTGTCGCGCAGGAATGCACGAGCGTTCTCCTTGCCCTGGCCGAGCTGGTCGCCCTCGTAGGTGTACCAAGCGCCCGCCTTGCGCACGAAGCCCTCGTCGACACCTACGTCGATCAGGCCACCCTCGCGGCTGATGCCCGAGCCGAACATCAGGTCCATCTCGGCCTGGCGGAACGGCGGGGACATCTTGTTCTTGACGACCTTGACGCGGACCCGGTTGCCGACAGCCTCCTGGCCGTCCTTGAGGGTCTCGATCCGCCGCACGTCGAGCCGGATGGAGGCGTAGAACTTCAGCGCCTTGCCACCAGAGGTCGTTTCGGGCGAACCGAACATAACCCCTATTTTCTCCCTCAACTGGTTGATGAATATCGCAGTCGTCTTAGACGTGTTCAAGGCACCCGTGAGCTTGCGCAGGGCCTGGCTCATCAGCCGGGCCTGCAGGCCCACGTGGCTGTCGCCCATCTCCCCCTCGATCTCGGCGCGCGGCACCAGGGCCGCGACCGAGTCGATGACGATGATGTCGAGCGCGTTGGAGCGGATCAGCATGTCCGCGATCTCGAGCGCCTGCTCGCCGGTGTCGGGCTGGGAGACCAGCAGCGCGTCGGTGTCGACGCCGAGATTTTGCGCATAGGTCGGGTCGAGGGCGTGCTCGGCGTCGATGAACGCCGCGATGCCGCCCGCCTTCTGCGCGTTGGCGATGGCGTGCAGCGCCACCGTGGTCTTTCCGCTGCTCTCCGGGCCGTAGATCTCGACCACCCGGCCGCGCGGCAGGCCGCCGATGCCCAGGGCGATGTCGAGGGCGATCGAGCCGGTGGGGATGACCTCGATCGGCGCCCGGACGTCGTCGCCGAGGCGCATCACGGAGCCCTTGCCGAACTGGCGGTCGATCTGTGTCAGTGCGGCGTCGAGCGCCTTGTCGCGGTCTTGTGGAGGAGCCATGTCTGCCGTCCCGGTTGATCGTCGGGTGGATGAGTTCGATGCTTTCGTCACGACCAGCAACCTACGGTCGACCACCGACAGAACCAGTGGCCGCGACCGCATCTGTGGACAACGCGACCCTGGGGACATTACCGAACAGGTGTTCGACACGGAACGCGACACGCCGTGGCCGGCACAGGGCTAGCCTGCAGACGTGACAGCGCCCGAACCCGAGCCTGCGCCTGAGCCGGTGCCCGGGCCCGGCCGCGCTCCCCGCACCTGGCAGGACCTCCCCGAGCGAGTGGCCGCCGAGGACCTGGTGGAGGAGATGACCGCCGAGGCGGCACCGGCCCTGCTGCCCGAGTACCTGCGCATCTACTACTCCGGCGGCTTCAACGGCCCAGGCGTCCCCGCCGGCTGACTCAACGCTGGTGGGCCGGCACCTCGAGCCCCTCGCAGACGCCGCGCCACACGAGCTTCGGCTGCTCACCTTCGGCCAGCGCCTGGCGGATCGTGCGGTTGCCGAGCTCGCTGAAGACGTGGTTCTCGGCCAGCGACTCGGCATGGGGGCCGAAGGCGACGCCCATCCGCTGCCAGAAGTCCGAGAGCCGCACCGGTCGATTATCCGGGTGCGCCCGAGCCACCGGCCACCCGGCCACCACATCGGGGCGGCGCAACCTCCGCGGCGCGGCGGGCAACCTCCCGGCCTTCCCGGGCGTCTACCTGTGTAGTGAGCCAGCAAGAAGGGCGGACGTGGACAGCAAGGACCGTGACGCGTTCGACGACTTCGCCCGCGGGCGGATGCGCGAGCTGCTGCGTTTCGCCCACGTCCTGACCGGTGACGCCGACCGGGCCGCCGACCTCGTGCAGGACGCGCTCGAGCGCACGCTGATGGCCTGGCCGCGCATCGAACGCAAGGACGACCCCGAGGGATACGTGCGCCGGGCCATCGTCAACCGGCACGTCAGCGTGTGGCGCCGGCTGCGGCGGGAGCGGCTGGTCGCCGAGACCCCGGATCAGGCGTACGACGACGCGGGCGGGCGGGACGCTGAACTGTGGGCCGCGCTTGCCACCCTCCCGCCCCGTCAGCGAGCCGTACTGGTCCTGCGTTACTACGAGGACATGTCCGAGGCGGACTGCGCCGCGGTGATGGGCTGCTCGGTCGGCACCGTCAAGAGCCAAGCCTGGAAGGCGATCGCGCGGCTGCGCGCCAACGTCAGCACCGATCAAGAGGGAATCCGGTCATGGACCAACTAGAACCAGACCGCATCGAACGTGAGCTGCGCGACGTGCTGACGCACGAGCGGCGCGCACTGAGCCCCGACATGGTGTCCCTTGACGCTGTGTACGCCGGCGCGGCGCGGCGCCGTCGCCGACGTACCGCTGTGGTCGCTGCGGCGGGTGCCTTCGTACTACTCGCCGGTGCCGCCATCCCGCTCTCGATCCTGCTGCTCGAGGACGACCAGCCACGCGTTCCGCTCCAGACCACTGCGAGCGTCGGACCGACCGAGCAGACACCGCAGCGCACGCCGACCACGTCACCGTCGTCACCGTCGTCACCCGAACCGTCCGTCACGTCGTCCACGATCCCGCCCGCCGGCCCGGCGTGGGACGGCGCCCGCGTGCTGTCGATGACGGCCACCAGCACCCGTACCATCGTCGTCCTCGGTGCGCTCGGCAACACCGGCAGCTGCACACCACCCGACTGCGTGCGTCTCGCGCAGAGTCGTGACGGCGGAAGGACATTCAGCGCGCTGTCCATCCCCGACGACGCCTTGGCCGGAGGCACCGGCGCAACGTTGCGACGCAGCGCGACCAACGTGCGGTTCGGCAGCTCGCGGGACGGTTGGCTCTATGGCGACGGGCTGTGGGCGACCCACGACGGTGGCTCGTCGTGGCACGCGGTCCCGATGAGCGGTGGCGTCAGCAGCCTCGCCGCGGCGCACGGTGTGGTCTGGGCGCTGGTCAGTGCCAACCGCGGAAACGACCAGCACCTCTGGAGGTCAGCGGTCGGGTCCGACTCGTGGACGCGGGTCCCCGACGTCACGGTCCCCGCGACCGGCGACGTGACGGTGTTCGGCTCGCGAGTGATCGTGCTCGGCGCCGGGCCGACCTCGAAGGTGTGGGTCAGCAAGGACGGCTCAACGTTTTCCGCTCACCCGAGCGGGTGCACGTCGGCCATGGCCGCGCAGCTCTCTGCCAGCGGCTCGCTGTGGGCCAAGTGCGTGACCGGCATGGCGTCGTACGTCGTGACCTCGGCTGACGGCGTGCACTGGAGCCAGGTGCCCGTCAGCCAGGACGGCGGAGCAGCGCCGAACAGCCTCACTCTCGGCGCTCGCGGCCCCGACGACGCCATCCTCGCTCTGGACGCGAGCCAGCCGATCGTCGACCTGCATGCCGACGGCACCCAGCAAGCCGTGAGCCGGCCGCCCGCTCTGGGCGCCAGCATCGACTACCTCGGCTTCACCTCCCCGAGCGTCGGCTACGCGATCGACGGAACCCATCTGTGGCGCACCAGCGACGGCGGCGACACGTGGACCCGCCTGCGCATCAGCTGAGCGCCGCGGCGGGCCGTCACTTCAGCAGGAGCTTCTCCAGGCGACGGCCGGTGACCCAGACCCCCACGACCCCGAGGACCACCAGAACCACGACGTGCACAACCGACGATGCACCGACGGCACCGGTGGTGAGCTCTCTGACCAACGCCGCGGCGTGGTAGAGCGGCGAGAGCTGCACAAGCCACTGGAGCGAGGGCGGATAGACCGACAGCGGGAAGAACGTCGCCGAGAACAGGAACATCGGCAAGGTGGCGAGGGTGATGTATTCGAAGTCCTGCCAGGACTTCATGAATGTCGTGCAGGCCATGCCGATCGCCGCGAACGCGAAGCCGATGAGAATCGCCGCCGGCAGCACCAGCACTGCCCACCACGAGGAGACGAGACCCATGACGAGCATCACGACGAAGAACGTGCCGGAGTAGAACCCGCCGCGCAGCAGCGCCCACCCGATCTCGCCGGCCGCGATGTCGACAGGCGTCACCGGTGTCGACAGGATCGAGTCATAGAGCTTGTCGTACTTCAGCTTGAAGAAGACGTTGAACGTCGCGTCGTAGAGCGCCCCGTTCATGGCGCTCGAGGCCAACATCGCCGGCGCGATGAACGCGGTGTAGCTGACCACCTTGCCGCCGGGCAGCTCGACGTCGCCGACCAGCTGTGCGACCCCGACTCCGACCGAGAGCAGGTAGAAGAGTGGTTCGAGGATGCCGGAGAGCAGCACGACCCAGCCCGCACGGTAGACCCGCGCGTTGCGCTCGATGAGAAACCGGGCGTGCCCGCTGCCGAGCAGACGTCGCGCAGACGTCGGCGGCACGACCCTGAACGGAAGAGTCTGGGTCGCCATCAGTTCTCCAGCCGGCGCCGGAAGCACCGCAGCGCGAGCACGTAGCCGGCGACGATCCAGGCGGACAGGTAGAGCAGGTGGACGACGGCCATGCCGGCGCTCGCCTGCCCGAGCGAGAGGTCGCGGCAAAGGTCGACCCCGTGCCAGAGCGGCACCGCCCAAGCGATCGGTTGCAACGCGTCGGGCAGCTGGCTGATCGGGAAGAACGTCCCCGAGAACAGGAACATGGGAACGATGCCGAAGCGGAACAGCATCGCGAACCCTCTCGGGTCGTCACGGCTGACCGAGAAGGCGAAGATCGGTGTCGCGTAGGCGAGTCCGGTCAGGACGGCGACCGGCAGCGTGAGTGCTCCCCAGCCGGATTGGATAGCACCGAACAGAGCCATCACGACCAGGAATGCCGCGCTGGTGATCACCAGGCGCAGCGCAACGAACAACAGGTGACCCACGAGGATGTCGACCGGGCGCAGTGGCGTCGCGAGCTGGGCGTGATATTGCCGCTGCCACTTGACCGCGCCGAGCACCGGCCAGGTCGACTCGAACGCGGCTGTCTGCATGGCCTGGGCAGCGAGCAGGCCCGGGGCGATGAAGGCGAGATAGCTCGCGCCGGACAACGACGACGCACCGGAGCCGTCGTCGACCAGGGTGCCGAGCCCCAGCCCCATGGCAGCAAGGAACCCGAGCGGCTGGAGCACCGTCGAGATCGCCGTCCCACGCCAGGTGCGGCGGTACTGCGTCAGCCAGTAGGCGAACGCCCGACCGACCGTCGCGTAGGCCGGCGGAGCAGGCGGAATGGCGATGACCGCGCTTGCTGTCTCGGTCATCAGTCGACCAGCGTGCGGCCGGTGAGCCGCAGGAAGACGTCTTCGAGCGTCGACCGGCGCACGAGCACGGACACAGGAACGACACCGCTTCGGTGTACGACGGCGTTGGCCTCGTCGCCGTCCTCGGAGTAGAGCAGCACGCGGTCAGGCAGCACCTCGATCCGCTGCACCAGGCCCACGAGGTCGCCGTCGAGTGCCTGCTGGGAGAGCTTCTCGCCGGCTGTCTCGTTCTCGCCGGGCGGGAAGCGCAGCTCCACCACCTCGCGGGTCGACCACTCGCGGATGAGCTGGGCCGGCGAGCCCTCGGCGGCAATCCGGCCGCCGTCCATGACGACCAGGCGGTCGCACAGCTGCTCGGCCTCATCCATGTAGTGCGTCGTCAGCACGAGGGTCACGCCCTGCTGCTTGAGCCGGAACAACCGGTCCCAGAGCGCATGGCGGGCCTGCGGGTCGAGGCCGGTCGTCGGTTCGTCGAGCAGCAGCATGTCCGGCTGGTTGATCAGGGAGCGGGCGATGGTGAGCCGGCGCTTCATGCCGCCCGACAGCGGCTCCACCTTGCTCGACCCGCGTTCACTCAGCTGTACGAAGTCGAGCAGCTCATCGGTCCGCTCAGCGGCAACGTGGCGCGACAGGCCGAAATAGCGTCCGTACACCAACAGGTTTTCGCGGACGGTGAGCTCCACGTCGAGGGTGTCCTCCTGCGGGACGACGCCGAGCCGGGCGCGGATCCGCGGCCCGTCGGTGCGAGGATCGAGGCCGAGCACTCGCAGCTCACCCTCGGTGGCAGGCGAGACACAGCCGATCATGCGCATCGTCGAGGACTTGCCGGCTCCGTTGGGGCCGAGGAAGCCGAACGCCTCGCCACGGTGGACGTCGACGTCGATGCCGTCGACCGCGGTGAAGTCGCCGAAGCGCTTCACCAGCCCGCGGGCGTGGATCAGCGGCAGTTCTTCGGCAGGGCTGGGCACGTAGCCCACACTAGGTCGAGGCTCCGACAACCTGCCTCCGCATTAATCCGAGACGTCTTCATTTCCCGGTGGGGAGATCCGCGCCAGGACCAAAAGCCAGGACGGGTACGAAGCCGTCTCCCGCATTCGGCTGGGCATGCGCGAATTGCTGGGGTCAGAGCCCCGGCGAATCGCGCATGCCTCACCGGGCTGTCGGATTCGGCTGGGCATGCGCGAATTGCTGGGGTCAGAGCCCCGGCGAATCGCGCATGCCTCACCGGGCTGTCGGATTCGCGCGGGCATGCGCGAATTGCTGGGGTCAGAGCCCCGGCGAATCGCGCATGCCTCACCGGGCTGTCGGATTCGCGCGGGCATGCGCGAATTGCTGGGGTCAGAGCCCCGGCGAATCGCGCATGCCTCACCGGGCTGTCGGTGGGGGGAGCAAGAATGGGGCGGTGACCTCCCCCGAGCCACTCGCCGACTTCTCGACCGCCACACGGGCCTGGTTCGAGGGGTCCTTCCAGGCGGCGACACCTGCCCAGACGGGTGCCTGGCAGGCCATCGCGCGAGGCGACAACGCGCTGGTCGTGGCGCCCACCGGCTCGGGCAAGACGCTCGCCGCGTTCCTCTGGTCGATCGACCGGCTGGCCAGCACGCCGCGCCCCGAACAGGCACAGCGCCGTTGCCGGGTCCTCTACGTCTCTCCGATGAAGGCTCTCGCCGTCGATGTCGAGCGCAACCTCCGCGCGCCGCTGACCGGCATCCGGCACGCCGCCACGCGCCTGGGCCTGCCGGAGCCCGATCTCACCGTGGCGACCCGGTCGGGCGACACCCCGGCCGACGAGCGGCGACGCTTCGGCCGAACCCCGCCCGACATCCTCATCACGACACCGGAGTCGCTTTTCCTGATCCTCACGTCCCAGGCCCGCGAGTCACTGCGCGGTGTCGAGACGGTGATCGTCGACGAGGTGCACGCCGTCGCCGGCACCAAGCGGGGCGCGCACCTGGCGCTCTCGCTCGAACGACTCGACGCGCTGCTCGACCGGCCCGCCCAGCGCATCGGCCTGTCCGCGACGGTCCGCCCGGTCGACGAGGTCGCCCGCTTCCTCGGCGGTGCACAGGACGTCACCGTCGTGCAGCCCCCCGCGACCAAGACGTTCGAGCTCGAGGTCGTCGTGCCGGTCGAGGACATGAGCGAGCTCGGTCAGCCCACGGGTGAGGTCAGCGGGTCGGCCTCCGGTGCCGAGGTGCACACCTCGATCTGGCCACACGTCGAGGAGCGCATCGTCGACCTCGTACAGGCTCACCGATCGACCATCGTCTTCGCCAACTCGCGACGGCTGGCCGAACGACTGTGCGCGCGCCTCAACGAGATCGTCTGGGAACGCGAGGAGGGCCAACAGCTTCCGCCGCCGGGTGCGATGCAGCCGGCCGCGGTGATGGCACAGTCCGGAGCCTCCCGAGGCGTGCGCTCGGAGATCGCGCGAGCGCACCACGGTTCGGTGTCCAAGGAGCAGCGCGGCGAGATCGAGGAAGCACTCAAGGCGGGCCGGCTGCCGGCGGTGGTGGCCACGTCCTCGCTCGAGCTCGGCATCGACATGGGCGCGGTCGACCTCGTCATCCAGGTCGAGTCGCCGCCGTCGGTTGCCAGTGGCCTGCAGCGGGTCGGGCGGGCGGGCCATCAGGTCGGTGCGGTCTCGCGCGGTGTCATCTTCCCCAAGTACCGGGGCGACCTCGTGCAGACCGCAGTGGTCGTCGAACGGATGCGCGACGGCGCCATCGAAGCGACTCGCTATCCACGCAACCCGCTCGACGTCCTCGCGCAGCAGGTGGTCGCGATGGTTTCCGTCGACGAGTGGCAGGTCGATGAGATGTACGACACCGTTCGCCGCGCGGCGAACTACGGAGGCCTGCCGCGTTCCGCGTACGAGTCCGTGCTGGACATGGTGTCCGGCCGCTATCCGTCCGACGAGTTCGCCGAGCTGCGACCACGCCTGGTGTGGGACCGGGTGGCCGGCACGCTGACCGGCCGGCCGGGCGCGCAACGCCTGGCCGTGACCAGCGGCGGCACCATCCCCGACCGCGGGCTGTTCGGCGTCTTCCTGGTCGGCGAGAAGGGCTCCCGGGTCGGCGAGCTCGACGAGGAGATGGTCTACGAGTCACGTGTCGGAGACGTCTTCACACTCGGATCGACCGCCTGGCGCATCGAGGACATCACTCATGACCGCGTGCTCGTCACGCCCGCTCCCGGCCAGCCGGGCAGGCTGCCCTTCTGGAAGGGCGACACGCTCGGCCGTCCGGCAGAGCTCGGCCGGGCCCTCGGTGCCTTCGTCCGCGAGCTGGGGGGTCTGACTCCGGCCAAGGCTCGGGCCAGGGTGCTTGCCGCGGGGCTGGACCCATGGGCGGCCGACAACCTGCTCGCCTACCTGCGCGAGCAGCGCGAGGCCACCGGCCACCTGCCCGACGACCGCACGATCGTCGTCGAGCGATTCCGTGACGAGCTCGGCGACTGGCGCATCGCGATCCACTCACCGTTCGGCGCGAAGCTGCATGCTCCGTGGGCGCTGGCCATCGCCGCCCGGCTGCGCGAACGCTATGGCGTCGACGTGCAGGCGATGCACGCCGACGACGGCATCGTGCTGCGACTGCCGGACACCGAGTTCACCGACGACGCGGTGCCGCCACAGGGCGACGTCGGGGTGTTCGCGTCCGACGAGATCGAGGCGCTCGTCACGGCTGAGGTCGGTGGATCGGCGCTGTTCGCCTCGCGGTTCCGCGAGTGCGCGGCCCGGGCCCTGCTGCTCCCCCGCCGCAACCCCGGTCGACGTACGCCTCTCTGGCAACAGCGACAACGCTCGGCCCAGCTGCTCTCGGTGGCGAGCGACTACGGGTCGTTCCCGGTTGTCCTCGAGACGATGCGCGAGTGTCTGCAGGACGTCTTCGACGTGCCCGGCCTCGTCGCGCTGATGCGCGACATCGAGGAACGGCACGTGCAGTTCGTCGAGGTCGAGACCTCACAGCCCTCGCCGTTCGCGCGGTCGCTGCTGTTCGGCTACGTCGCGCAGTTCCTCTACGAAGGCGACTCCCCGCTGGCCGAGCGGCGAGCCGCTGCGCTGGCACTCGACTCCACGCTGCTCGCCGAGCTGCTCGGCCAGCAGGGCTACGGCGCGCTGCGCGAGCTGCTCGACCCCGAGACCGTCGTCGCGCTCGAACGCGACCTGCAGCGGCTGTCCGACGAACGACGGGCGCGAGACCTCGAAGGCGTCGCCGACCTGCTCCGGATGCTCGGTCCGCTGTCCACCGACGAGGCCGTTGCCCGCGGCGCGACCCCCGGGTGGCTGGCCGGCCTGGAGGAGGCCCGGCGGGCGATCCGGGTGCGGGTGGCCGGCGAGGAACGGTGGGCGGCCGTCGAGGACGCCGGGCGGCTGCGTGACGCGCTCGGCGCGCCGTTGCCGATGGGCGTGCCGGACGCGTTTCTCGAGCCGCTGCGCGACCCGCTCGGCGACCTGGTGGCGCGCTATGCCCGCACCCATGTGCCGTTCACTGCCGCCACCCTTGCCGCCCGGCTGGGCCTCGGCCGCGCCGTCGTCGGCCACGCGCTCGCGCGGCTCGTGGCGACCGGCCGGGTGGTCGAAGGCGAGTTCCTGCCCGGCGGTGCCGGCACGGAGTGGTGCGACGCCGAGGTGCTGCGGACGCTTCGTCGCCGCTCGCTCGCGGCCCTGCGCAAGGAGGTCGAGCCGGTCCCGCCCGGCGCGCTCGGCCGGTTCCTGCCCGCCTGGCAGAACGTCGGCGGCCGGCTGCGAGGCGTCGACGGCGTGCTGCGAGTGGTCGAGCAGCTGCAAGGAGCGGCGGTGCCCGCGTCTGCCCTCGAGTCGCTCGTGCTGCCGGCCCGCGTCGCCGACTACTCCCCCGCGATGCTCGACCAGCTCTGCGCCGCGGGCGAGGTCGTGTGGGCGGGGCACGGATCGCTGCCCGGCTCCGACGGCTGGGTGTCGCTCCACCTGGCCGACACCGCGGCGCTGACCCTGCCCGACGCCGACCCCGACGCGGTGTCCACCCCTGCGCACGAGGCGCTGCTCGCCGCGCTGTCCGGCGGCGGCGCGTTCTTCTTCCGCCAGCTGTCCGACGCCGCCGGCGCGACCGACGACGGCGAGACGCTCGCCGCGCTCTGGGACCTGAGCTGGGGTGGGCACATCTCGGGCGACACCCTGGCCCCCGTCCGCGCGGTGCTCGGCGGCCGCGGCAGCCACCGTCCGCGACCGCCCACTCCCCGCGGGCGCTACGGCCGGGGCCGCCCGGCCATGCCCGCCCGCTCCGGCCCGCCGAGCGCGGTCGGGCGGTGGTCGGCGCTGCCCGACCGCGAGCCCGACCCGACGCGGCGCGCGCACACGCTGGCCGAGACCCTGCTCGACCGGCACGGCGTCGTCATTCGCGGCGCCGTCATGAGCGAACGGGCGCCGGGCGGGTTCGCCGCCGTCTATCGGGTGCTCAAGGCCTTCGAAGAGAGCGGGCGGTGCCGACGCGGCTACTTCGTCGAGGGTCTCGGTGCTGCGCAGTTCGCCGTCTCGGGAGCAGTCGACAGGCTGCGCACGATGGCAGCGGAGGCCGAGCGTTTCCAGGAGACGTCGTACGACGCCGCCGGTGCGGCCGCTGCCACCTCGCGCGCCCTGCTGCTCGCCGCCACCGACCCCGCCAACCCGTTCGGAGCTGCCCTGCCGTGGCCCACCCGCGGCGAGGACGCGGCCGGCAGCGGCACCGGCACTGGCACCGGGCATCGGCCGGGTCGCAAGGCCGGCGCCCTCGTCGTGCTGGTGGACGGCGAGCTCGCCGTCTACGTCGAGCGCGGCGGCCGGACCCTGCTGACCTTCACCGGGGAGGCCGGCCCGCTCCAGCTCGCCGTGGACGCGCTGGCGCTCGCCGTGCGCGACGGTCATCTCGGCCGGATCACGGTGGAGCGGGCCGACGGGGTGGGGGTGCTCGGCCGAGGAGGCAGCCCGCTGGGCACGGCACTCGAGTCGGCGGGCTTCCATGCCACACCTCGGGGCCTGCGACTGCGGAAGTAGCGTCAGACGGTCGGAGAGTCCGAGGCCGCACGCTGTGCGTCATCGGCGTCGTCGAGCTCCGACCGGTCGACACCCGACTCTTGGAGCGACGAGACATCGAGCACCGACTCGTCGACGCCGATCTCCCGCGCCGCGCGGTCGTCGTCGGTGTCGAGCATCAGAGCGTCGAGGGCGACCTTCCACCGCTCGAGCGAGGATGGACTCTCGGGACCGAGCAGGTATTCGCGCAGCGCGACGCGATCGCGCGCCATCGGGTCCGCACCGCGCACCAGCTCGATGATCCCGGTCAGTTCCGTGCAGTCCGGCCCCAGCAGGTAGGCGGCACCCGCGGTGGGATTCTCCCGCCGGAACTCCTCCTCGCTCATCCCCTGCGGGTTGGCGCAGACATACGGCTTGCCACTGGCCAGGAAGTCGGAGACGACGCTGGACACGTCGGAGATGAGAACATCCGCGTGGTCGAAGCAGTCGTAGAGCGTCGGCCGCTGACCGTCCACGACGACGTGTCGCGAGTCGGGCAGCGTTGCCCAGTAGCGACTCGCCCAGTCCGCTTCGAGCTTCCTGGTCTGTTCGACGGTGAGGTCCGCGCCGGACAGCTTCGCTGTGATCGCAGCGAGCTGGGGATCAGCCGAGGTTGCCGCCGGTTCGCGGTTCGCCTCGGACAGCATCGCCACGATCCGCTCGTGGGCACGCGCGGCGTTCGGGTCCCGAGTGCCGGTGAACGGGTGCGGCTTGTAGATGACCCGCACCGCGGGATCCATCTCGAGCAGGGCTCGCACCAGCAGCGGACCCATTCGGGTGATGGAGCTGAAGAACTTGTCGTCGTTCCAGCCTTCCCAGGTCGGTGCGTAGAGGACCGTCAACCGTTCCGGGAGCGGAGCGGACCCGACGAGGTGGACACGTGTCCAGCTGCGGACGACCGACCTCGACGATCGCCTCGTCGCGCACTCCGACCCGGGCCCGTGCCCACCGGTCGCGACCGGCCCGGCCGGCCACCCACACCTCGTCGTAGACGCGGGTGAAGGGGTTGATGCTGCTGACCTTGTCGCTGTCACCGTGGCCGATGAAGACGTGCTTGATGCCGGGCTCGCGCAGCAGGTGCATGTTCTTGAGGGTGTTGGCCGGATAGAGCGCCACCCGGGCGCTGAACAGACCCGCCTGCATGACGGAGACGCCGTCCGGAATGCAGGCCACGGGGAGCGTGGTCGGCGCGAGCCCGTCGAGGACATGACGCTCGCGCACCAGCACCAGAGTCCGGTGGGGCAACCGTTCCAGCGTCTCGAGCCACATGTTGATCTGATAGGTGGAATCCGCCTGGCCGCTGAAATAGAGCACGACCTCCGCGTGCAGGTCGCGGATGCGGTGCAGCGCCTTGGCTTCCCACACTGCGTGGTTGGGCGCCCGTAGCGACCGCAGCCAGGCGAGCACCCAGAAAGGCGGACCCGGCCACGAGGATCAGGACATAGCCGAGCCCGGCGATGACGAATGGCAGGACGGTGTCCGCGAGGAGTCCCACCCCGCCGATGGCGACGGGTATCGCGCCGAGCAGCACGATTCTTCCGTTGACCCGCGTGGTGAGCCACTCCGGCGGAGGGGGCGGCTCGGCCAGGTTGCCGAGGTCGATGTTGCGGGTGACGAGCGGCCGGGTCGAACGGATGCGAAAGAGTCCCAGCACGCCGAGATACAGGGACCGGCTCAACGGCAAGGCAACCACCAGCAGCACAGCGGTCAGGATCTGGCCGTCTCCCCACGCGGGGAAGTGCCGGATCATCAGCAGGCCCAACGACAGCGACAACAGCACACCGCGAACCGACAGCGACAGCTGGGCGGTCTTGAGCAGGTTCAGCAGCCACTGGCTCGCCGCCCTCCAGAGCGAGGTCGAGCAGCACGGCGGCGACGAGCAGCACGAGGTAGATGCCCACCGAGTCGGCGGCGGCTGCCAGGAGCAGCCCCACGTACGCGAGCACGTCGCACGGGACACCGGCGATGCGGAGCAGGGTTGTCGATCGCAGGTCCTGGATCGGGCTAGTCATGCTGGCCCTGGATGTCGTGCTCCCGCGCCGGCACGACGGCCCGCCGGGAGGCGTAGGTCTCGCGCTCCTCGAGCGCCTCGCCGATCGTGTCGTCGGAATCCAGGTCGAGGCCTGTCTCGTCCAGGGCGATGCGCACATCCATCACCTGGCCGGTCTCGTCGGAGATGAGCGCATCGATCGAGCTCAGCGCCACCGTGCGCGCGCTGAGCAGCGTCTCGGGTGGTTCCACGCCGAAAGCACTGGTGCGCATCGGTGTGCTCGTGCGCTCGGGGTTGATGCAGTTGACCCTGATGCCGAGTGGTTCCCACTCCTCGGCCAGGGCCTGGGTGAGGTTCACCACAGCGGCCTTCGTGCAGGAGTACAGGCTGTAGCCGGCCCGGCCACGCGTGTACGAGCTCGACGTGAACAGCAGCAGCTGTCCCCTGCTCTCCGCCAGATATTGCGCGCTGGCCTGGGCGATGAACACCGGTCCGGTCAGGTTGACGTCGATGCTCTCTCGCACGACCTGCTCGCTGGACTCCGTGAGAGCACTGCGGTGGAGAACCCCGGCGGTCACCACGACATAGTCGATGCGCCCCGACTCCTTGTAAGCCCCCTCGAGAGCGTCCTGCACCGAAGAGAGGTCCTGAACGGCGGTGCCGGTCTGCGATCTGCTGAAGCTGAAGACCACCGCACCCATCCGCCGAGCGGCATCTGCGATCTCCGCACCGATGCCGTAGCTGCCGCCGAACACGACCAGGGTTTTTCCCGCAAGGCCCTCCTTGTATGCCTCGGAGGACACGGGACGCGGCGACGGGTGAGAACCCAGCCGGAAGAGCTGGTCGACGAGGAACACGTCGACGGGATAGGTCACCTTGATGTTGCGCTGCGAGCCGTCGACAACGAATATCGGCACGTCCGGCCGGTAGCGCAGCACCACCGAGCAGTCGTCGGTCGCGGTGAAGTCCGGGTCGTGGGCGGCAAGGTCGTAGGCCGAGCGGATCGTGGAGGCCCGGAAGGCCTGCGGCGTCTGGCCCCGGCGCAGCAAAGCGCGATCAGGAACGTTGACGATGACGTCGTCCTGGACCTCGATGATGGTGTCGGCAGACGGGATCGCCACGTCGACGGCTTCGTAGGTCTCCAGGGCCTCGACGCACTCACCGATGATCCGCTGGCCGACCAGGGGCCGAACGGCGTCGTGAAAGAGAATGTTGCACTCGAGGTCGCCCACCCAGTCCAGCGCAATCATGGTCGTCTCGTTGCGGGTCGAGCCGCCGCCGAGCACGGCGCTCACCTTCCGGAACCCGGCCTTCCGCACGATGTCGACGGCCTCGGGGAGCCAGCCCGGAGTCATCAGCACAAGGATCTGGTCGATGACCGGAGACTCCTCGAACACGGCGATCGTGTGTTCGAGGATCGGCTTCCCGGCGACCTTCAGCAGCTGCTTCGGGGCGCTGCTCCCGAGCCGCGACCCAGTGCCACCCGCCAGGACCACCGCTACGGTCGGCAACTTCGTGCGAGGCTCCGACACAGCGGGTGATCTCCAGTTCGTCGTAGGGGCGGCCCGGGGCGGGAAGCCCAATTTTACGATGCGAACCGCCGGGATGGTGGGACCGGCACTACGGGGCTCGAAGCCCACGATATCGACCCTAGTCGGCTTCTTCGGGCTCGGGTTCCGGCGGCGGGGCGGGCTTCCCACGGAGCCGACTGCGGCCGCGCGTGAGAATGACGCCCACGAGGTCCTTGGTCGAGGTCACTTTCACTGCCGTGGATGTCGTCAGTCCGCTGGCGAGAACTATGCCGATGACCGCCTCCCGCGCGGCATCGACCGCCACCATCGGGTAGTCGCGGACCGGGTCGCTCGGCTCCGCGGCGCGCACCGGGGCACCGAGCGTCGAGATGTCTCCGACGATGTGCACCCCGAGTGCGGACAGCTTGTCGGCGGCCGCGGCACCGATCTCCGCCGCCCGGTCGAGTGCCCACTGCGGTGTGGTGACGCGGGGCTCGTCGGCGGCTGGGGCGCGGTTGGTCTGCATCTGCGCGGTGAGTCCCTGGCGGACGAACTTCCGATAGAGCTTGTCGGACCAGCCGTTGCGGAGGAACTCCCTGTTGATCTGTCGGACCAGCTCGATCTCGCCGAGGCTCATCGACCGGTTCTCGGTGTCGCTCTCCGCCACGAGCAGGCCGGCAGGCAGGCCGAGCAGCTCTTCGAAGGAGCGGAGCAGGAAGCTGCGATCGTTCTCGTCCGGCACGATCACGGTCACGTTCTCGGGCCCGACGATCGATGCCCAACGCTCGACCAGTGCGTCATGGCGATGGCGCTGCCAGAACGACGGCGTCGGCTTGCTGTAGGGCGGCTTGTTGAGCATGCCGTCGCAGCCAGGCCTCGTAGGAGAACGTCGACCGGTTGCGGATGTACTGCTGCCACTGCGACGGCATGATCTTGACCAGCGGCCGCAGGGTCACCACCACGTGCACGCGAGATCCGCCCAGCTCCCGCACCGCGCGGCGGGCAGTCTCATCGTCGGCACCGCTGAAGAACTCGCTGCTCACGACGACGCGCTTGTCGGACGCGGCTGCCACCTGGGCGACAAGAGAATCCCACTGCTCCATGCGGGGAGGTGGCTTGCCCACGCGGGCCTTGAGACCGGTGAGCGCCAGCACGGCCGAGATCGGGTGGCGAGTCGACACCTGCGTGCACGACACCGTGGTCGGCAAGCGCCGGGCGCGCCCGGAACAATGCCCCCTGGATCGCCGTCGTGCCGGTCTTGAACACGCCGATGTGCAGGAGCACAGCGTTTTCAGGAAGGGGCAGGGGAGGTCCGGTCACCGAGCGCCACGATAGTCGAGGGTCGCTGCCCGACCGTCACACGCGTCCCTGGCTGGCGCCGTCCGCCGCCACCGCCGCCTTGCCGGCCTGCCCGGTCCCCCGGATCCAGGCGCGCTTGAGCAGGACGCGGAAGAGGTCGCGCGTCGACGTGGTCGCCACGAGCGTGTCGTCCGTGAGGCCGGTGAACAGCAGCGTCCCGACGACCGCGTCCCGGGCTGCGTCGACTGCCATGATCTTGTTCACGCGGGCGGCTTCGTGCGGCTCCTCGCTGGCCCGCGTCCCCAGCTGCGAGATGTCGCCGACGATGCGCACCCCGAGCGTTGAGATCTTGTCGGCGGCCGCCGCACCGATGTCCGACGCCTGGTCAAGCGCCCACTGCGGCGTCGTGACCCGCGGCTCGTCCGCGTGCGGAATGCGGTTGGTCTGCAAGTGGACGGAGAACCCATGGCGGATGAGCTGCTTGTAGAGCCCGTCGGACCACTGTCGGCGCCGCGCCTCGATGTTGACCTGACGCACGAGTTCGATCTCGCCCAGCGTCATCGACCGGTTCTCACTGCTCTCCTCAGCCACCAGCAGGCCGGAGGGCAGGCCGACGAGCTCCTCGAACGTGCGGAGCAGGAAGTTTCGGTCGGAGTCGTCCGGCACGATGACGGTCACGTTCTCAGGCCCGACGATCGATGACCAGCGCTCGACCAGGGCGTCATGGCGATGCCGTTGCCAGAACGTGGGTGTCGGCTTGTTGTAGGGCGGTTTCCGCAACATCCCTTCGAGCCACTCGTCGTACGTGAACGTGGCTCGGTTGCGCACGTACTGCTGCCACTGCGACTGCATGATCTTGACCAGTGGCCGCAGGGTCACCACCACGTGCACGCGAGGTCCGCCCAGCTCCCGGACCGCGCGGCGGGCGATGTCGGCATCAGCGTCAGCGAAGTGCTCGCTGCTGACGATGACCCGCTGGTCCTGTGCGGCCGCGACCTCGTCGACGAGCTCCTGCCACTGCTCGATCTGCGGCGTCGGGTTGCCGACCAGGGGCCGGCGATTGCGCAGCGCCAGCACGGCCTGCATCGGCTGCCGGCTCGGGCCGGCGTGCAGCACACCGTGCTCGGCCCAGCTCCGGACGGGCCTGGTAGAGCGCGCCCTGGATGGCCGTCGTGCCGGTCTTGAACGTGCCGATGTGCAGCAGAACGGCATGCTCAGGAAGGCACAGGGGGCTCGCCACGGGACCTCCGGATCGTCGATGGTCGCACCATTATCGTGCAGAGCAGTGCTCCCGAGAGACCACGGGTCACTGCAGCACGTTCACCCCGCGGGCGATGACGATCACCATCAGCACGAGAGCAGACAACGACTGGATGGACATCAGCAGCTTGGCGCGGTGGGAGAGCGGCATCGTGTCGGTGGGGCTGAACGCCGAAGAGTTGGTCACCGAGAGGTAGAGATAGTCGACGAAGGCAGGTGACCAGTCCGAGACCTTTGACGACCGGGCTGCCACCTCGGCGATCGCATCGTGATCCTCGTCCTGCGGGAACCGGAAGTCCGCGGGCGGTAGGTTCTCGTGCGGTTCGAGGGCCCGGGCCACCGGACCACCACGGTCGAGCTCCCAGAACGCCAGGGCGAAGGCAATCATGTTCGTGACCCAGACCTGTGCGGCGCCGACCAGCAAGATTCGGCCCGGTTCCGCGTGGCCATCGACCAGCGCGTGGATCAGCAACCCGAGCGCAGTCATGTTGACCACCGCGATCAGCACGACCAGCGCGATGGCGATGGCACGCAATGCATCCGTCTCGCGAGTGAACCGGTGCGGGTTCGCGACCAGGAGCGGCACGAAGAGCGCAAGCTCCAGCACCGGGACCAGCAGACGAGGTCCGACGATCAGCGGGTTGGGCAGCAGCAGGTAGAGAACGACAGCGACGACGATCGCGGCTCCGGCGGCGAAGCGCGCCTCACCGGGATTGGTGCGAGCGGCGCTCGGGTCACGAGGCGCGGGAGTGCTGCCGGTGGCGGCCACGATCCTCATCCTGCCGCCTGGCCGTCGCCGTCCGCGTCCACCACGCGGATGCGGACGGCACGAAACTGCCTGGCCGCGCGCTGCAGCACGACGAGCCGGGGATCTGGCACGTCCAGATGCGGGCCGAGCGGCAGGGACCGCAACCGCGCCAGCCGCGGGTCCTCCAGCACGGCCGCCACCGATGCCCGGTCGCCACCGAGGACGAGGCCGTCGAGCTGGGCCGTGTAAGGGAGCAGCAAGGCGGCCGCGACATCAGCGGCCGCCGACAGGGCCACGGCAGCCTGGCCGGCCCGCCGCCGGGCGAAGCGCTGCTGCGACCAGCCCCCGGCCGCGCTACGGCCCTGGACATGGCGGGACCCGACCTTCGAGGCCACCAGGCGACCGCCCTGGAACACGCCGGCGGCGTGCCCGCCGCGGCGCACCAGCAGAACAGCGACGACCCGGTCCATCGCCGCGTGCGCCACGAACCGCGTGAGCAGCTCGGCCGACGGCGCAGCAGCCAGCGGCGGGAAAGGCACCTGGAGCTCGGCGACAGCCCCGTCGGTGGCGACGACCGTGACGACCTCGGGCGACCATGACATCTCGATCTCGCCGTGGCGCTGCCGGAAGCCGTCCACCCAGCCGGCGACCCGCTCCGGGGACACGTCGACCCAGCGACCGCCACCCGCTGCGGGTCGCGAGCTCATGCTCCCTCCTCGCTGGCGCTCGTCGGGCGCACTCGCAAAACGCACTGTGCCGATTATGAGCTCGCAGGCTGGCTCATGCGATGTGCAGCGTTGCGCGCCGCCGGCTCTCGGCCTCGAAGAAGCGCAGCAGCGCCATGCCGATGACGACGTACAGCAGGCCAACCGCAGCCTCGCTGCCCACCAGCCCGGAGACCGCGGACAACGGCTCGCCGCTCGCCACCAGTCGTGCCGCGGCGATGCCATGGGTGAGCGGGAGCCAGCGCGCGACTGTGGCCATCCACTCGGGCAAGTCGATGAGGGCGACGTTGGTGCCGCAGAAGACCAGCAGGAGGCCGAAGACGATGTTCGCCAGCACTGCCGTCTCGCGGACTCGTAGGGCAACCGCGGCCGTCACGAGCCCGAGGCCGGTGCAGGCGAAGGCGGACACCGCGATGACCGCTGCGAGCGGCAGCCAGGTGGCCGGCGGCAGGCCGACCCGCAAGGCTGCCGCCCCGACGACGAGCGCGATGACCGACGAACCGAACCCGTTGACGATGACGGGCAGTGCGCGGCCGAGGAACAGCGGCCCGCGGCGGGCCGGCGAGGCGAGCAGCAGCTCCAACGTCTGCGAGTACCGCTCGCCGCCGATCGTGTTGGACATGGCGAACAGGCAAGGGATCGCAGCGAACTGCACAGCGTTCCCGATCAGGAAGAAGCGGTCGTCGTTGATGCCCGCCTGCCGGCCGACCAACGCGAAGAAGAGCACCTGGAACACCGGTTCCACGACGAAGGTGGGGATCAGGATCCACGGGCTGAGCCAGGTGAACAGGGCGCGATAGCTGGTCAGTCCGCCGAGCACGAAGATGCGCAGTGACGTCATCGGAGGCTCACGTGAGGGACAAGGTCGCGGCCGAACGCGCCGATCGGAGCAGCCGCACCGAGAGCAGCGTGGCGAGAACCGCGTAGGCGAGACCCACCAGGAGGCACATGGCGATCTCCACCCACGGACCTTCCCCGGCCGCCGCCGCGTGAATGGCCGCCACACCCCAGGTGGGCGGCAGCAGCCATGAGATGGGTTTCACCCAGGAGGGCAGGTCGGCGATCGGTATCAGGAACCCGCAGATGAGCCACACAGGGAGCTCGAGGGCGGCGCCGAGGGCCCACGCCGAGCGATATCTCACGGCGGAAACTGCGAGCAGATAGCCGACGAGGGCGATCGAGACCGCGGTCGCGACCGCGGCCGCCAGGAACCCGACGGGGTCGTCGATGTTCACGTCGATGCCGAAGACCCAGCGGCCCCAGAGCAGGGTCGCGACCAGGCTCCAGAGCCCGCCGATCGCCATCGACACGGTGATCGGCACGACGATGAGCGGGAACGAGGTCGGACTGGCAACGAGCAGCTCGAGGGTGCCCTGCCGCCGCTCGCTCTGCAGCGCCGTGCTGGCGGTGGTGCTGACAGCGGACCACACCCCCATGGCGCTGGCGCCGACCGCGGCGTAGACCAGTGCATCGGGCCGGCCCGCGCGGAACATGAGGAACACGGTGGTCGCGAAGAACAGCGGGTAGATGATGCTGAGCAGGCCGTCGAACGCCGACCTGCTGCGCATCTTCAGCTGCAGCCAGGTCCCGACGAGCAGCAGGCGCACGATGTTCATGGGTCAGCGTTCACGAGTCGATGTTCACGCGTCGCGCACGAGCTCGACGTACGCATCCTCGAGCGTGGGCTCGCGCGAGATCACCTTGCCCACCCGGACACCGCCGAGACAGTTCAGCACCGGTCCCGAAACCTCAGCCCCGGCTTCGATGTTGACCAGCAGCACCTGTGACTGGCCGCGCTCCTCGACGGCCACGGAGCGCACGCCACGGACGGCGCCCACCGCGGTGACGGTCTCGTCGCGCACCCCGAAGACCTCCACCTCGAGGACGCCACCCTCGACGACGCCTGACTTCAGCTGATCGGGCGTGCCCTGCGCGACGATGCGGCCAGCAGCGATGACGGCGATGCGGTCGCACAGCTCGTCGGCCTCGAACATGTAGTGGGTCGTGAGCAACACCGTCGTACCACCCTCGACCAGGTTGGCGACTGTCGAGCGCAGCTCGCGGGCACCGACGGGGTCGAGCCCGATCGAGGGCTCGTCCAGGAACAGCACCTCGGGGCGGTGCAACAGGCCGCGGGCGACGTGCAGCCGCTGTCGCATGCCGCGCGAATAGCCCTCGACGCGTTCACTCTCACGGCCGGTCAGCCCGACGAGCTCCAACAGGTCGCCGATGCGCTGTCGCTGCTCACGAGGCGGCACGCCATAGAGCTCGCAGAAGTAGCGCAGGTTGTCCAGCCCCGACAGCCGCTCGTACAGCCCCCGGTCGCCACCGAAGACGTAGCCGACGCGACGACGCACCTCCCGGGGGTCGTCGACGACGTCGTGTCCCAGGATGCGTGCCGAACCCGAGGTGGGCAGCAGCAGCGTGATGAGCATCTTGATGGTGGTCGTCTTGCCTGCACCGTTCGGCCCGAGCAGCCCGAACAGCTCACCGCGCTCGACCTCGAAGTCGATGCCACGCACGGCCTCCACGTCACGGCTGCTGCGTTTCAGCACTCCGGTGCGCGCGCGATAGCTGCGCCGCAGTGTGGCGACCTCGATGACCGGCACTATTCGAACTGGTCCAGCTCGTCGGGCCGGTGGGCGCGCAGCACGCAGAACTCGTTGCCGTCGGGGTCGGCCATGACGACCCAGGTCGCGTTCTCGTCCTGACCGATGTCGACGCGTGTCGCACCGAGGTCCTCCAGCCGCGCGACCTCGGCCTCCTGGTCGAGCGGGCGCAGGTCGAGGTGCAGCCGGTTCTTGCCCTGCTTGCCGTCAGGCACCCGCAGGAAGAGCAGGTCCGGAACGAGCCCCGCCTCGCGACTGCCCTCCGGCGGCTCCAGCACGATCTCGTCGGGCTCGCTGTAGGTGCGACGCCAGCCCAACGCCTCCTGCCAGAAGGCCGCAACGGGCATCGGGTCGAGGGTGTCGAAGCAGAGGCACTGAATCCGGAGTTCCACGAGCAGTGACCCTGCCTTACCCGGGCACAGCCGTCAAAGTGGACTGCAGGCAGGATGGCAGGGTGCTGGAGATCGTCGAGCCGCTTCGGACCGAGCGCTTGCTGCTGCGTCCCTTCACCGACGACGACCTCGACGACGTCCTTGCCTACCACGCGCTGCCCGAGGTGGTCCGCTATCTCTACTGGGAGGTCCGGGACCGCGACGAGGTGCGCGACCTGCTGGTGCAGCGCCGGGAGCGTCGTCGGCTCGCGGCCGATGGCGACGTCGCGACGCTGGCGGTAGTGCTGCCAGCGACGGGACGCGTCATCGGCGAGGTCAATCTGCACTGGGTCAGCGCGCTCCACCGACAGGGCGAGTTCGGTTTCGTCTTCCACCCTGACTTCCACGGCCACGGCTATGCGTCCGAGTCAGCCGCCCGGATGCTCGACCTCGCCTTCGACTTGCTCGGCCTGCACCGGGTCTACGGGCGCGCCGACGGGAGGAACGTTGCGTCCGCCGGGGTGATGCGCCGTCTGGGCATGCGCCAGGAGGCCTACTTCGTGCAGAACGAGATCTTCAAGGGCGAGTGGGGCGACGAGATCGTGTTCGCCATCCTCGCGCACGAGTGGGCAGAGCGTCAGGGCAGCGCACGTTCGAACCAGAGCACGTCCCAGTAACGCCCGAACTTGCGACCCACCTCGACGTACGTGCCGAGCCGGCGGAAGCCGAGGCGTTCGTGCAGGGTCACCGACGCGTCGTTGGGCAACGCCACTCCGGCGTACGCGCGGTGCAGGTCCTCCTCGGCGATCGCGTCGAACAGCGCGCGATAGAGCAGCGTGCCCAGCCCGCGGCCCGTCGCATCGGGTCGCAGGTAGACGCTCGTCTCGACCGACGTCAGATACCCCGGCTTGGGCCGGAACGGGCTGCTGGTGGCATAACCGACCACGTCGGCGGCGTCGACGGCCACCAGCACCCGGTGCGGGCCGGTCGTGGCGTAGTGGGAGAACCACTCCTGTCGTTGCTCGACCGTGAACGGCGTCGTGTCGAACGTGACGCCGCTCGTGCGCACGTAGTGGTTGTAGATGTCGGTCAGCGCCGGCAGGTCGGCGGGCTGCGCCGCTCGTACGACCGGGGATGTCAACGTCCGCCGCTCACATCCAGGAAGGCGCCTGTGACGTACGACGCCTCCTCGCTGAGCAACCACGCGATCGCCGGCGCCACCTCGTCTGCCTGACCGGAGCGCCGCATCGGGACTGTCGGCGCCAGCCGTCTCGGCCGGTCCGGCTCGCCCATCGCGGCGTGGATCTCGGTCTCGATCAGGCCGGGGCGCACGCAGTTGACCCGGATCCCCTCCTGCGCGACCTCGTTGGCCAGGCCGGTGGTGAGGGTGTCCACCGCGCCCTTGGAGGCCGCGTAGTCCACGTACTCCCCCGCCGAGCCGAGGACCGCAGCGCGCGAGGACACGTTCACGATCGCGCCGCCGAGACCTCCGCGGCGCGTGGACATCGCGCGCACGGCTTCGCGCGCGCACAGAAAGGCGCCGACGGTGTTGACAGCAAAGATCCGTTGCAGACGCGCGGCGCTCATCTCCGCGACGGGCATGTGCCGGTCCACAACGCCCGCGTTGTTCACGAATCCCGTCATCAGTCCCAGCTCGGAGTTCGCGGTCGCGAACAGCGAGACCACGTCTTCCTCGACAGAGACATCGGCCCGCACCGCCATCGCGTCGACGCCGAACCCGGCGCAGGCGGTCACGACTTCGTCAGCCGACTCGGCGTCGCTCACGAACGAGATGCAGACGGGGTGACCGCGCGAGGCCAGCAACCGGGCTGTCATGGCTCCGATGCCGCGGCTGCCTCCGGTGATGACGACGGGTCCAGGCACGATGGTCACTATGCCCGAAGGCGACACCGTGTGGTTGGCCGGTCGGCGCCTGCACGACGCGCTCGCCGGCCACCGGCTCGTCGGCACGGACTTCCGGGTGCCGCAGCTCGCAACCACCGATCTCACCGGCCGTGTCGTGTGCGAGGTGGCCAGCCGCGGCAAGCACCTGCTGACCCGCATCGACGACGACCTCACCCTGCACACCCACTTCCGCATGGACGGCACGTGGCACCTCTACCGGCCGGGCACGCGCTGGCGCGGCGGTCCTGACTGGCAGGTGCGCGTCGTGCTCTCGACCGACCAGTGGCAGGCCGTCGGCTACCGGCTGCCGATCGTCGAACTGATCGCGCGCGGCGACGAGCACCAGGTCGTCGGTCATCTCGGTCCCGACATCCTCGGCAGCGACTGGGATCTCGACGAAGCACTTCGTCGCCTCGCAGCAGATCCGGACCGGGAGATCGGAGAGGCGCTGCTCGATCAACGCAACCTGGCGGGGATCGGCAATCTCTACAAGGCCGAGTCGCTGTTCCTTTCCCGGCTCTCCCCGTGGCGTCGGGTGGGCGACGTTCCAGACCTGGCAGGCGCGGTCGAGAACGCAAGACGGCTGTTGACGATCAACCGGCAGCACCCTGAGCAAGTGACCACGGGGATCAACCGGCGAGGCCAGGAGCACTGGGTGTACGAGCGAAACGGAAAGCCCTGCCGGCGATGCCGGACGGTGGTGCAGGTCGCGAAGCAGGGCGTGGCTCTCTTCGACCGGCTCACCTACTGGTGTCCCGAGCTGCCAGCCCGCCTAGCGCGATACGCGCCTGACGGGTGCCAGCGTCGTCAGCATCAGAACGGCCGTGACGGCGAACGCCGCCGGATAGCCCGTCCACATCGCCAGGACGCCGAAGCCGGCGGCGCCCAGCCCCAGGCCACCGTCGTACGCGAGGCTCCACAGAGCGCTCGCCGCGTCGTAGCCGGACGGGGAGACTCGGTCGAACATGAGGGCCAGACGACGAACGCGGCGTGGACGTCGAGGTGCTGTCCGCCAGCGGCGCACGGGCCGTCGTGCTGACGCCGGCACATCAGTGTCCGACCGGCGTCGTGCTGGCACCGGAACGCCGTCAGGCGCTCGTCGCGTGGGCGGCGACGCACGACGCGGTCATCATCGAGGACGAGTACGACGCGGAGTTCCGCTACGACCACCAGCCGGTGGGATCCTTGCAGGGCCTGGCTCCGGACCGGGTCGCCTCCGTCGGATCGGTCAGCAAGTCGCTCGCGCCGGGGATGCGGCTCGGCTGGGTCGCCTGCCCTGCTCGCCCTGCTCGCCTCAACGAGCTGGTCGCCGAAGAGAAGCGCGACGCCGATCGGGGCTCCCCGGCCCTCGACCAGCTGGCGCTGGCGCGGCTGATCGCGTCGGGGCGGTATGACCGGCACCTGCGACGGATGCGGTCGGTCTAGGCAGCGCGACGGGATGCACTGGTCGACGCCCTCGCCCGGCATGCTCCCGAGGTGCGCCTCGGCGGGCTCGCGGCCGGTTTCCACGCGGTCGCGCACCTGTCCGGCAGAGCGGACGAAGACGCGATCGTCGCGGCGGCCCGCGAACGCTCGGTCGGTCTCTACGGCATGTCGGGCTACCGCGCCAGCCGGGCAACCGAACCCGGCCAGCTGGTGCTCGGCTTCGGCAACCTCACCGAGAACGCCATCCGCACGGGCATCTCCGCAGTCGCCGATCTCCTCCAATAAGCCGAGCGCCCGTCCACACCCCCGTTAACGTGGGGTGGACGGGCGTCGGTATGACGTTCTACCCACTAACGCGCGCAGTTATGCGGCGACGTTCGTGACGTGTAGTGGTCCGCGTACGGGGACCGGCACCGGGATGGGCACGCCGACCGGCATCGACTCGGCCAGGGCGAGGTTGTCGCTGACCTCGCGCAGCACCTCGGACAGCGGCACCTCGAGCGCCTCGCAGATGGAGCCGAGCAGCTCGGAGGACGCTTCCTTCTGGCCGCGCTCGACCTCGGACAGATAACCCAGCGAGACGCGGGCCGCGGCGGACACCTCGCGCAGAGTGCGACCCTGGTCACGGCGGCGCTCGCGCAGCACGTCGCCCAGCAGTCGGCGGAGCAGGATCATGATGCGCTCCTCTCGTTCGGGCCACGCTGGACGCTCCGGTGCGCGGACAGGTTGGCTCTCAATGTACCGGGCGACCACGGTCGGCTGCCCGGTGACTCAAGTGTAACGCTGTAATCACCCTGCCTGCTTCCCCGGCTTCCCGTCGGCCGCGAGTTGCTCGACGGCGAGGGCGAGCGCCCGGCGCACGGTCTCCCGGCGCACGTCGTCGCGCCCTCCGGACAGTGCCAGGCTCGCGACGACGGTGTCCCCGGAACCGATGCCCGGGCCGGCCAGAGCCAGGTGGACCTCACCGGGCGCGCGACCGTCCTGGGGGTCCGGACCGGCCACGCCCGTCGTCGCCAGCCCGAAGGTCGCCTGCAACCGGTGCGCGACACCGCGGGCCATCGCCGCCGCGACCTCCGGGTGCACGGCGCCGTGCCTTGCCAGCAGCGTCCGGATCGACACCGAGCAGGCTGGCCTTCAGCTCGGTCGCGTAGGCGATCACGCCACCGCGGAAGGTCACCGACGAGCCGGCAACGTCGGTCAGCGCGCCGCCGAGCAGCCCGCCGGTCAGCGACTCGGCGACCGCGATCGTGGCATCGAGGGAACGCAGCGCCGCGTGCACCTGCGCCGCGAGAGCCGCGGTCTCGCCGGACGCCTCGCTCACGGCTGGCTGCGGCTCATTCACTGCTGCTTGCGCCGGGCCCGCTTCATGGCGGCGCGCGCGCTGGTGCGTCGCAGCCGCAGTGCGCGCGCGACGTAGTCCACGCCCGTGACCACGGTCACCGCCACGGCGACGTACATCACGACCAGAGCCGCGTCGTGGAGCCACCCGTCGAGGGGCAGCACGAGCAGGCCGATGGCCACCGCCTGCACCAAGGTCTTGACCTTGCCGCCGCGGCTCGCCGGCATCACGCCGTGCCGGATCACCCAGAACCGCAGCAGCGTCACCCCGATCTCGCGCACCAGCACGACGACCGTGACCCACCAGGCAAGCTCTCCGAGCAACGACAGGCCGACGAGGGCAGCGCCGATCAGCGCCTTGTCGGCGATCGGGTCGGCGATCTTGCCGAAGTCGGTGACCAGCCCGCGGCTGCGGGCGAGCTGGCCGTCGACCCGGTCGGTGACCGAGGCAACGGCGAAGACGAACCACGCGGCGACCCGCCACAGGTCGTCCTGCCCGTCGTTGTGCAGCAACAGGAAGAGGAAGACGGGCACGAGCACGAACCGCAGGACGGTCAGGCCGTTCGCGATGTTCCAGTTGCTGACCGGCCGGTGAGCGAGTTCTCCCGCGGCCCGCACCGGCTCCGTCACGCGACTGCCCGGACGATCTCTTCGGCGACGAGGTCGGCGCCGTCGGTGGCGACGACGCGTGCCGCCACGATCTGCCCGACGCGCAGTCCCGCCCCGGACACGGCGGTGCTGCCGTCGACCTCGGGTGCCTGGTGCGCGGCGCGGCCCTCGCCGCTCTCGCCGGAGGGCGTGACCGACTCGACCAGCACCTCGACCACGTCACCCACGCGATCCTCGGCGCGCTGGGCCACCAGCTCGTCGGCCAGCCGCGACACTCGCTCGACGCGTTCCCGCACGACGATCTCGTCGTGCTGGCCGTCGAGGCCGGCGGCCTCGGTGCCGTCCTCGTCGGAGTATCCGAACACCCCGATCGCGTCGAGCCGCGCGAGGGTGAGGAACCGTTCGAGCTCGGCGACGTCCTCGTCGCTCTCGCCCGGGAACCCGACGATGACGTTGGAGCGGATGCCGGCTTCCGGCGTCGCCGCTCGGATCGTGGCGATCAGCTCGAGGAAGCGCTCCGTGTCGCCGAACCGGCGCATCCGCCGCAGCACGGACGCGCTGCTGTGCTGGAAGGACAGGTCGAAGTACGGAGCCACACCGGCCGTCGAGGTCATGACCTGCACAAGGCTCGGCCGCATCTCGGCGGGCTGGAGATAGCTGACCCGGACGCGGTCGATGCCTGCCACACCGGCCAGTTCGGGGAGCAGTGTCTCGAGCAGCCGCAGGTCGCCGAGGTCCTTGCCGTAGGACGTCGAGTTCTCGCTCACCAGGAAGAGCTCGCGAGCGCCTTGCTCGCCCAGCCACCGCGCCTCGGCGAGGACGTCGGAGGGTCGCCGGGAGACGAACGCACCGCGGAAGGAGGGGATGGCGCAGAACGTGCACCGACGGTCGCAGCCCGACGCCAGCTTGAGCGCTGCCACCGGTCCGGCGGACAGTCGCACCCGCGTCGGTCCGGACGCCGGGCCGACGCCATCGGGCAGGTCGGGGATCGCCTGGTGACCGGGTACGTGGGCCGGCGAGGCCGCCCTGTCCACTGGTGCCAGGGGCAGCAGTGCCCGGCGGTCGCGCGGCGCGTGCGGCACATGAGTGCCGCCGTCGACGATGGTGCGCAGCCGTTCGGAGATCTCCGGGTAGTCGTCGAAGCCCAGCACGGCGTCCGCCTCGGGCAGCGCCTCGGCGAGTCCGTCGCCGTAGCGCTCGGCCAGGCACCCGACGGCCACGACCGCCTTCGTCCGCCCGCCGTCCTTGCCCGCGGCGACCTCGAGCACGGTGTCGATCGAGTCCTTCTTCGCGGCCTCGACGAACCCGCAGGTGTTGACGAGCGCCACGTCGGCGTCCGCGGCGTCGGGGACCAGCTCCCAGCCGTCGGCTGCCAGCCGGCCGGCCAGCTCCTCGGAGTCGACCTCGTTGCGGGCGCAGCCGAGGGTGACCAGCGCAACGCGCCGGGAGGTCGAGGACATGGCGGGGAGTTTATCGGCGTATCGGTGCCCGCCCTGACCATCTGCGCCCGCCGGCCGCTCCGCGGGCCGGTCGGCGCGATCAGCCGGAGGCGGGGTCCTGGGGCGTGAACTGGACGCGGGCCACCTGCCCGAGTCGTCCCGGCGTGCCGACATCGGTGCCGTTCACGGTCAGCGTCACGGCGCCGGCGTTGCCGACCACGAGCTTGATGCGCTGGCGGTCGGTGAAGGTCTTGACCTGCCCGCGTCGCAGGTTCCCCTGGAAGAGCTCCTTGCCGCTGGCCGTGGTCGCCTGCACCCAGCTGACCTCACGCGCGTGCAGCACCACGGTGACGCGGTCGCGCGGAGCCTGCGCCACCTCGCTCGATCCCTTGGAGGTGGACGGTGTCGCGGCGGCCGAGGGGCTCCCGCTCGAGCTGGGCCGTGCCGCCGCGGTGCCGCCGAGGCCCGCGGTCGGCTCGCGGTCGCTGTTGCCGCTGACGGCCTGCGCGACCCCGTAGACGAGGACCAGCACGAGGGCGGCGCCCATCGCGGCGCTCCAGTTGGGGCCGCGTCGCTCGGGGCGGGCACCGGTCTCGGACTCGAAGACCTCCGTGGCCCGCGGCCCGCTGTTGCGCTCGTGGTCGGCGTCGAAGGCGGCGAGCAGCGGCTTCGGGTCGGCCCCGACCGTCGCGGCGATGGTGCGGATGTGCCCTCGCGCGTAGAAGTCGCCACCGCAGGGCGAGAAGTCGTCGTCCTCGATCGCTTGCACGAGGGTGCGGCGGATGCGGGTGGTCTCGGCGACCTGTTCGACGGACAGTCCCGCGTTCTCGCGGGCCGCCGTGAGGGTCTCGCCGATGGACACCGTGCCGCTCCTCCCGTGAGGTCACATTGGGCGCCGCGCGAAAGAGCGCGAGCGACAGCCGTCAAAAAAGTCTTGGCGGTGGCTTCATTCTAGAGCCTCTGGCAAGGGCGACCAACCACGGTGAGGGGTGTGCACGGCCGACTCACCCGGGCCTTACACTCCGCGGATCGTGAGCAGAACTGCGTCGACCTCGTCGGCCTTGATGAGCACGTCGCGAGCCTTGGACCCCTCGCTCGGACCGACGATGCCGCGGCTCTCCATCAGGTCCATGAGCCGACCCGCCTTGGCGAAACCGACCCGCAGCTTGCGCTGCAGCATCGACGTCGAGCCGAACTGCGTCGACACCACCAGCTCGACCGCCTGGCAGAGCAGGTCGAGGTCGTCACCGATGTCGTCGTCGACCTCTCGCCGGGCCGACGGCGCGACGATCACGTCGTCGCGATAGCTGGGTTCGAGCTGTTCCTTGCAGTGGCGCACCACCGCGACGACCTCGGCCTCGGTCACCCAGGCGCCCTGCATGCGCATCGCCTTGCTGGTGCCCATGGGCAGGAAGAGCCCGTCGCCCTGCCCGACGAGCTTCTCCGCGCCCGGCTGGTCGAGGATGACCCGGCTGTCGGCCAGGCTCGAGGTCGCGAAGGACAGTCGCGACGGCACGTTCGCCTTGATCAGGCCCGTCACGACGTCGACCGACGGGCGCTGGGTCGCGAGCACGAGGTGGATGCCCGCCGCGCGGGCGAGCTGGGTGATCCGCACGATGGAGTCCTCGACGTCGCGCGGCGCCACCATCATCAGGTCGGCGAGCTCGTCGACGACGACCAGCAGGTAGGGGTAGGGCACGAGCTTGCGCTCGCTGCCGGGGGGCGCGACGAGCTTGCCGGAGCGAGCTGCCTTGTTGAAGTCGTCGACGTGGCGATAGCCGAAAGCGGCGAGGTCGTCGTACCTCATGTCCATCTCGCGCACGACCCACTGCAGCGCCTCGGCGGCCTTCTTGGGGCTGGTGATGATCGGCGTGATGAGGTGCGGCACGCCTTCATAGCCCGTGAGCTCGACCCGCTTCGGGTCGACCAGCACCATGCGCACCTCGTCGGGTGTGGCCCGCAGCAGGATCGAGGTGATCATCGAGTTGATGAAGCTCGACTTGCCGGAACCGGTCGCACCCGCGACGAGCAGGTGCGGCATCTTCGCGAGGTTGGCGACGACGAAGCCGCCCTCGACGTCCTTGCCGAGGCCGACGACCATCGGGTGCTGGTCGGCGCGCGCGTTGCCCGAGCGCAGGACGTCGCCGAGGCTCACCGTCTCGCGGTCGGTGTTCGGGATCTCGATGCCGATCGCGGACTTGCCGGGGATCGGCGAGAGGATGCGCACGTCGGCGCTTGCGACGGCGTACGCAATGTTCTTCGACAGCGCGGTGACCCGCTCGACCTTGACCGCGTTGCCGACCTCGACCTCGTAGCGCGTGACGGTCGGTCCGCGCGAGAAGCCCGTGACCTGCGCGTCGATGTCGAACTGCTCGAAGACTGCCGTCAGCGAGTCGACCACGGCGTCGTTGGCCTTGGTCCGCGACTTGTGCGCCGAGCCCTCGTGCAGGATCGCGGAGTCGGGCAGGGAGTAGGTGATGTCTCCCGAGAGCAGCAGCTGCTCGACCCGTTGCGGGATCGGGGTGTGCGCGGGCGGCGGCTTCTCGTCCTTGCCGGTCGCGGGCACCGAGCCGGCAGCGGTCGACTCGTCGGTCGTGCTGACGACCGGACTCTCGTAGGGCTCATCGGTTTCCGGGGTGTCGGCCAGAGCGCCCACCCGTCGGCGCGGCCGGTGGCGCTTCAGCGGCTCGAGCGGCTCGACCGCGTCCAGCCCGGTCGCGTCGGGATCCGTCTCGCCGGGCTCGGCGGACTTGCGATGCATCAGGCGGGTCCACGTTGCCTTGGCGCGCTCGGGCACGGCGTGCAGCGGCGTCGCGGTGACCACGAGCAGGCCGAAGGCGAACAGCAGGACGAGCAGCGGCACCGCCACCCACTTCGTGACGGCGGCCTCGAGCGGGGAGGAGACCAGGAAGCCGATGTAGCCGCCGGCGTCGCGGATGAGCGCGCCGTGACCGTCGGGCGGCGCGGGCAGGCCGCGCGCGATGTGCACCAGACCGGCCGCCGACAACACGAGCGCGCCGAGACCGATGCCGATGCGACCGCCGGACTCCGCGTCCTCGGGATGGCGCAGCAGCCGCACCCCCAGGCCGAGCAGCAGCAGCGGCACGACGAGGCCGACCCGGCCGAAGGTGCCCGCGACCACCGCGTGGACGACGTGGCCGACGCCACCGCGCAGCCCCCACCACTCCACCGCGGCCACGATGGTGGCCAGCCCGAGCAGCAAGAGTCCGATGCCGTCGCGGCGGTGCGCGGGGTCGAGGTCGCGCGCCGTCTTGCCGATGCGCCGCGCCAGCCAGCCCACGAGGTGGGCCAGCCCCAGCCAGAGCCCGCGCAGCCCGCGACCGAGCGAGCTGAGGATCACGCCACCGGTCGCGTGGCGTGGGGCCCGGCCACGTGCCGCCCGGGACTTCGCGGCCGGTTTGCGCGCCCGGGAGCGGCTCGACGAGGCGCGCGCTTTGCTGGCGCCGGCGCGCGGGCGCGTCGGCGTACGGGTGGCCATGATGGCAGGCTACCCGTAGACCACGCTGGTAACACTGGTCACACGCATCACAGGCGTTCCGCGTGTCGCGCCTGGCTGGCTCAGACCTCGACCACCAGGGGAATGATCATCGGGCGGCGCCGGTAGGTGTCGCTCACCCACTTGCCGGTGGTGCGGCGCACGATCTGCTGCAGCTGGTGGACGTCGTGGACGCCCTCGGTGACCGCCTGGTCGAGCGCCGCCTCGATGATCGTGCGCAGCGGATCGAAGACCGAGTCCTGCTCGGCGAAGCCGCGCGCGTGGATCTCCGGGCCGCCGGACACCTTGCCGGTCACGGAGTCGACCACGACGACGACCGAGATGAACCCCTCGTCGCGCAGGATCCGCCGGTCCTTCAAGCGACGCGTCGGTGACGTCACCGACACTCGAGCCGTCGACATAGACGTAGCCGCACGGCACGGCTCCGACGATGCTGGCGCGACCGTCCACCAGGTCGACGACGACCCCGTCCTCGGCCAGCATGGTGCGGTCGCGCGGCACACCGGTCGCGACCGCGAGGTCGGCGTTGGCCCGCAGGTGCCGCCACTCGCCGTGGACCGGGAGGAAGTTGCTCGGCCGGACGATGTTGTAGAGGTAGAGCAGCTCGCCTGCGGACGCGTGCCCCGACACGTGCACCATCGCGTTCGACTTGTGCACGACCTTCGCGCCCCAGCGGGACAGGCCGTTGATGACGCGGAAGACCGAGTTCTCGTTGCCGGGGATCAGCGAGGACGCGAGGATCACCGTGTCGCCCTCGCCGATGCGGATGAAGTGGTCGCGACTCGCGATGCGCGACAGTGCCGACATCGGCTCACCCTGCGAGCCCGTGCAGACGAGCACGATCTTCTCGTCGGGCAGGTCGTCGAGCTGCTTGACGTCGACCATCAGCCCGGCGGGCACGTGGAGATAGCCGAGGTCGCGGGCGACGCCCATGTTGCGCACCATCGACCGGCCGACGAAGGCCACCTTGCGGCTGGTGGGCCACGGCCGCGTCGAGGATCTGCTGCACGCGGTGCACGTGGCTGGCGAAGCACGCGACGATCACGCGACGCTCGGCCTTCTGGAACACCGTGTCCAGCACCGGGGCGATGTCCCGCTCGGGAGTGGTGAACCCGGGCACCTCGGCGTTGGTCGAGTCCGCGAGCAGCAGGTCGACGCCCTCGTCGCCGAACCGGGCGAACGCCCGCAGGTCGGTGAGCCGCCCGTCGAGCGGCAGCTGGTCCATCTTGAAGTCGCCGGTGTGCACCACGAGTCCGGCGCCCGTGCGGATGGCCACGGCCAGGGCGTCGGGGATCGAGTGGTTCACCGCCACGAACTCGCAGCCGAACGGCCCGATCTGCTCGATCTGGCCCTCCCGCACCTCGAGCGTGTAGGGCTTGATGCGGTGCTCGGTGAGCTTGGCTTCCACCATGGCCAGCGTCAGTCGCGATCCGATCAGCGGGATGTCCGGCTTCTCGCGCAGCAGGTAGGGCACTGCGCCGATGTGGTCCTCGTGGCCGTGCGTGAGCACGATGCCGTCGATGTCGTCGAGGCGGTCCCGGATGTAGTCGAAGTCGGGAAGGATCAGGTCGACGCCGGGCTGGAAGTCCTCGGGGAACAGCACGCCGCAGTCGACGACGAGCAGGCGTCCCGCGTGCTCGAAGACGGTCATGTTGCGACCTACCTCGGCGAGCCCGCCGAGCGCGACGATGCGCAGCCCTCCGGGCGCCAGCTCGGGCGGCGCTCCGAGCTCGGGGTGCGCGTTGCTCACGCAGCCTCCTCGCGGCGCTCACGCCGTTTGAGCCCGCTCGCAGCGAACGCCCGCTGCAGGGCCGCGACCTCGTCGTCGGTCGCCTCGATCAGCGGCGGGCGCATCGCGCGCGAGCCGATCACGCCGGCGGCGTGCACAGCGGCCGTTGCCGTGATCGCCCCCTGCGAGGAGCGTCCCATCACCGCGCTGACCACGGGCAGCAGCCGCCGGTGCAGCTCGAGTGCCGTGGCAAGGTCGCCACGCTCGATGGCGCGCACCATCTCGGCGTACTCCGCAGCCGCCACGTGCGCCACGACGCTCACCACACCCACCGCGCCGTGGGTGAGCCACGCCAGGTTGAGCGCGTCGTCACCGGAGTAGTAGGCGAGGCCCGTCTCCGCCATGACCCGCGAGCCCTCGAACAGGTCACCCTTGGCGTCCTTCACCGCTATCACCCGGTCGTGCGCAGCGAGCGCGGCCAGCGAGTCGAACTCGATCGGTGTGCCGGTCCGCCCAGGGATGTCGTAGAGCATCACCGGCAGCTCGGTCGCGTCGGCCGCCATCCGGAAGTGGCGTACGAGCGCCTGTTGTGGCGGCTTGTTGTAGTAGGGCGTCACGAGCAGCAGCGCGTGCGCCCCTGCCTTCTCGGCCGAGCGGCACAGCTCGATCGTGTGGTGGGTGTCGTTGGTGCCGGCGCCCGCCACCACCCTCGCGCGGTCTCCCACCGCCTCGACGACGGCCCGTACGAGCTGCTCCTTCTCGGAGTCCGACGTGGTGGGCGACTCGCCGGTCGTCCCGCTGACCACGAGACCGTCGACCCCGCGGTCGACGAGGTGGGTGGCCAGGCGCTGTGCACCGTCGAGGTCGAGGTCACCGTCGGCCGTGAACGGGGTGACCATCGCTGTCAGGACTCGGCCGAAGGAGGCGCGGGCGAGCTCGTCCGCCGAAGCTGCTGCCATGGGCCCAACCTACTCGGTCAGCACGGGTTGGCTTGTCGCTGGTTCCCGGGTGTAGGAGACCGTGCGATAGCGCAGGCCGCTGCGGGACAACTGCCACCCGGTGCCCGGCTCCCGGTTGGTCACCCGCCACTCGGGCCCGATCTCCGGCGCATAGGCATCGCCGGCAAAGGTGCCGTCGATCTCGGTGACCTCGATCAGGTCGGCGAGCGGCAACGCCGACTCGTAGACGCTGGCTCCCCCGATGACCCAGACCGGCGCTGTCGCGACCGCAAGCGCCTCGTCGAGCGAGCTGGCGACGACCGCGCCGGGTGCCTGCCAGCCGGGCCGGCGGCTCAGCACCACGTTCCGGCGGCCCGGCAACGGCCGGACCTTGGCCGGCAGCGACTCCCACGTCGCCCGGCCCATCACGACCGTCGAGCCCATCGTGAGGTCACGGAAGCGACTGAGATCCTCGGGCAGCCGCCAGGGCAGCGTGCCCTGATCGCCGATGACGCGGTCAGCCGCCTGCGCCCAGATCAGTGAGACCGGCACCATGTTCATCCGGGGTCCCCGCGGAATCGCGAGCGGAGCGAGCGATTTCGTGGGGTGATCAAACCGCGACCGGCGCCTTGAGGGTCGGGTGGTGGCGGTAGTCGACGACCTCGAAGTCCTCGAACTCGTAGTCGAACAGCGAGTCGGCCTTGCGCAGCCGCAGCTCGGGGAAGCTGTAGACCTCGCGGGAGAGCTGTTCGCGCACCTGGTCGACGTGGTTGTCGTAGATGTGGCAGTCGCCGCCGGTCCACACGAACTCGCCGACCCGGAGTCCGACCTGCGCGGCGATCATGTGGGTGAGCAGCGCATAGCTCGCGATGTTGAAGGGGACACCGAGGAACAGGTCGGCGCTGCGCTGGTAGAGGTGGCAGGACAGGCGGCCGTCGGCCACGTAGAACTGGAACATCGCGTGGCAGGGCGGCAGGGCCATCTCCGGGATCGCGCCGACGTTCCACGCCGACACGATCATGCGGCGCGAGTCGGGGTTCGACCGCAGCGTGGCAAGCACCTCGCTGATCTGGTCGACGTGACCGCCGTCGGGCTTGGGCCACGAGCGCCACTGGACGCCGTAGACCGGCCCGAGATCACCGTCGGCGTCGGCCCACTCGTCCCAGATGGAGACCCCGTGGTCCCGGAGCCAGCTGACGTTGCCGTCGCCTCGCAGGAACCAGAGCAGCTCGTAGGCGACGGACCGGAAATGCACGCGCTTGGTGGTGATCAGCGGGAAGCCGCGGTCAAGATCGAACCGGAGCTGCTGGGCGAACACGCTGCGGGTGCCGGTGCCGGTCCGGTCCGCCTTGGGCTCGCCGTCGGCCATCACCCGGCGCAGCAGGTCCTCGTACTGGGTGTCCGGTGGGCGCGTCACAGTCGCCATCGTAGGACCCCGCTCACTGGTCGAAGTCGAGCACGACCTCGTCGGACACAGGTGTCGACTGGCAGGCCAGCACGAAGCCCGACTCGATCTCGTCGGGCTCCAGCGCGTAGTTGCGGTCCATCGCGACCTCACCGCTCACGAGCTTGGCCCGGCAGGTGCCGCACACCCCGCCCTTGCACGCGTAGGGGGCGTCACCGCGCACGGCGAGTGCGGCGTCGAGGATGCGAGGACCACCACGGGGTACGTCGAACGTGGTGGCCCGTCCGTCCAGGGTGATCATGACCGAGCTGGTGCCGGCGTCACGCGTCGCGTCGAGCTCGGCGCCGGCCTCACGCGGCGCCTCACCCTCGACGTGGAAGAGCTCGACGTGCACGTGCGCGGCCGGGACACCGTGCGGCGAGCAGCGTCTCGCGGGCCTGCTCGACCATCGCGAACGGACCGCACAGGAACCACTCGTCGACACTGTCCGCCGGGATCAGGGTGTCCATCAACCGGAGGAGCTTTGCGGCGTCGATGCGACCGTTGAACAGCTCGACGTCCTGCTGCTCACGTGAGAGGACGTTGATGATGCGGAACCGCGCGGGATGGCGATCCTTGAGGTCGGCGAGCTCGTCGAGGAACATGACCGACCGGGTCGTGCGGTTGCCGTAGACCAGGGTCACCGAGCTCTCCGGCTCGACGTCGAGCACCGTGGCGACGATGGACAGCACGGGGGTGATGCCGCTGCCGGCCGCGACGGCGCAATAGCGCTTGGCCTGGCCGGGGTCCAGACGCGGCACGAAACGTCCCGGTCGGCGTCATGACGTCCACGACGTCTCCGACTCCGAGCGCAGTCGTGGCGAATCCCGAGAACGCCCCACCGTCAAGCCGTTTCACGGCAACTCGCAAGACGCCCGCTGGTCGCGGGGGCGCAGATGGAGTAGTTGCGACGCACCTCGGCGCCGTCGATCTCGGTGCGCACGGTGAGGTGCTGCCCCGCGTCGAAGACATAGCTGTCTCGCAGCTCGTCGGGCACGGCGAACGTGATGGCGACGGCATCCTCGGTGAGCCGTTCGACGGACTGCACCGACAGCGGGTGGAACACACCGTGCCTGCGCGCGGCGGTCAGGGTGGTGGTCACGTCAGAAGGCCTTGAAGTGGTCGAACGGCTCGAGGCAGGAGTTGCAGGCCCACATCGACTTGCATGCCGTCGAGCCGAACCGGGACAGCTCCCGGGTGTCGGTGCTGTCGCACTGCGGACAACGGACCGACAGCGAGACGAGGACGGGCCCGCTCGTCGAGGTGCGGCGCTGCGGTGGCGCGATGCCATAGCGGGCCAGTGCCTGGCGACCCTCGTCGGTCATCCAGTCGGTGGTCCATGCCGGGGACAGCACGGTGCGCACCTCGACATCGGCAAAGCCCGCGGCCCGCACGGCATGCTCGACGTCGCGACGGATGACGTCCATCGCCGGGCAGCCTGAGTAGGTCGGGGTCACGGTGACGACGACCCGGCCGGCGGCGTCGACGGTCACGTCGCGCAACACGCCGAGGTCCGCGATCGTGAGGACGGGCACCTCGGGGTCGAGCACGGCACCCGCGGCAGCGCTGGCCCGCGCGGTGGCGTCGTCGACGAGCACGTTCACCAGGACGCTCCCGGGTGCGAACGATGCAGGTGCTGCATCTCCGCCAGCAGGAAACCGAACGGCTCGCTGTGGATGCCCTGCCGTCCGCCGTGCGCCGTCCAGCTCGGCACCGGTCGGTCCAGCGTCGCCTTGGAGAGCACCACGTCGACGTACGCATCGCACTCGGGACGCAAGGACGCGGCCTCGACCGCAACGCCGTCGGCGGCCAGCGACCGCTCGAGGTCGTCGGAGGTGAAGAGCTCATCGATGTACGGAGCGACAGCCTCGAGTCCTGCCTGCATCCGGCTGTGTGAGTCCGCCGTCCCGTCGCCCAGCCGCAGCACCCACTGCGTCGCGTGGTCGCGGTGGTAGTCGACCTCCTTGACCGCCTTGCCCGCGACGCCGGCGAGCGTCTCGTCGGTCGAGTGCTGGAGCCGGTCGTAGAGCGCGAGCTGGTAGGTCGAGAAGTACAGCTGCCGCGCCATCGCGATCGCGAAGTCGCCGCGCGGCTGCTCGACCAGCTGCACGTTGAGGAACGCTCGTTCGTCGCGCAGGAAGGCCAGGTCGTCCTCGGACCTGCCCTCGCCTTCGACGGCGCCCGCGTAGGAGAGCAGGGTGCGCGCCTGGCCGAGCAGGTCGAGCGCGATGTTGCCCAGCGCGACGTCCTCCTCGAGCTGGGGTGCGTTCGCGATCCACTCGCCCATCCGCTGCGCCATCACCAGCGAGTCGTCGCCGAGCCTGAGCGCGTAGGTCGCCACGGCCTTCACAGGTGCTGGACCTCGGCGGGAATGTCGTAGAACGTCGGGTGGCGGTAGGCCTTGTCCGCGGCCGGGTCGAAGAACGAGTCCTTCTCGTCGGGGCTGGACGCGACGACGGCAGCGGCGGGCACGACCCAGATCGAGACACCCTCGCCGCGGCGGGTGTAGAGGTCGCGAGCGTTGCGCAGGGCCATCTCCGCGTCGGGCGCGTGCAGGCTGCCGACGTGCTGGTGGGAGAGGCCGCGCCGCGCGCGGATGAAGACCTCCCAGAGCGGCCAGTCCGAGCTAGTCATGCTGCCTCCGTACGCGCCTGACGTTTTTCGGCGTACGCCGTCGCCGCCTCGCGCACCCACGCGCCCTCGTCGTGTGCCCGGCGGCGGTGCTCGATGCGTGCTGCGTTGCACGGCCCGTTGCCCTTGAGGACCTCGAAGAACTCCGACCAGTCGATCTCGCCGAAGTCGTAGTGGCCAGTCGAGTCGTTGAGCCGCAGCTCCGGGTCAGGCAGCGTCAGCCCGAGAACCTCTGACTGGGGCACGGTCATGTCGACGAACTTCTGACGCAGGTCGTCGTTGGAGAACCGCTTGATCTTCCAGGCCATCGACTGGGCGCTGTTGGGCGACTGGTCGTCGGGCGGGCCGAACATCATCAGGCTCGGCCACCACCAGCGGTCGATCGCGTCCTGGGCCATCGCGTGCTGCTCGGGCGTGCCGTGCGAGAGCGTGTAGAGGATCTCGAAGCCCTGCCGCTGGTGGAAGGACTCCTCCTTGCAGATGCGCACCATCGCCCGCGCGTAGGGACCGTAGGAGCAGCGGCAGATCGGCACCTGGTTGACGATCGCCGCGCCGTCGACGAGCCAGCCGATCGCACCCATGTCGGCCCAGGTCAGCGTCGGGTAGTTGAAGATCGAGGAATAGCGCTGCTTGCCCGCGTGCAACAGGTCGAGCAGCTCCTCGCGGCGACGCGCCCAGCGTCTCGGCGGCGGAGTAGAGGTAGAGCCCGTGCCCTGCCTCGTCCTGCACCTTGGCCATCAGGATCGCCTTGCGGCGCAGGCTCGGCGCCCGGGAGATCCAGTTGCCCTCGGGCTGCATGCCGATGATCTCGGAGTGCGCGTGCTGGGCGATCTGGCGGATCAGGGTCTTGCGGTAGGCCTCGGGCATCCAGTCGCGCGGCTCGACGCGCTGGTCGGCTTCGACGAGGTCCTCGAAGGCCTGCAGCTCCGTCGGCAGGGCCGCCGTCTCCGTTGTGCTCACGCCCGTCATCCTAGTTGTTCATATGACACACGCCACCCATTTCGGACGTGACGTGTCACATATTGGTCCGCGTGGCTAACGTTGCCCAGCGTGACCGACAACCCGGAGGATCCAGCCGCTCGCGAGGCGGCCGCGCTGGCCGAACGGTGCGCCGCGGCCATGTGGGCGACCGACCAGGCGTCCCAGGCGCTCGGCATCGAGATCAGCGACGTCTCCCCCGGGCGGGCGGTCGCCCGGCTCAGCGTGACGGCATCGATGGTCAACGGTCACGCCATCGCGCACGGCGGTTACGTGTTCCTGCTGGCCGACACTGCCTTCGCGTTCGCCTGCAACACCTATGGCTACGCGACGGTCGCGCAGGGCGCCGAGATCACCTTCGTCGCGCCATCGCGGCAGGGCGACGAGCTCGAGGCAGTCGCCGTCGAGCGTCAGCGCGCCGGGCGCAACGGCATCTACGACGTCACCGTGCGTCGACGCGCATCCGGCGAGGTGGTCGCAGAGTTCCGCGGCCACAGCCGACAGCTGTCCACCCGCCTCGCCCATTGACAGGGCGCAGCCGCAGGAGTCAGGTGTGAGGTGTCAGATGGTTCGCACTGCAACGAGGTGGATGGACATGAGCCAGTGGAATGCCATGACCTACGAGGGCAAGGACACCATCCTGCGCGTCGTCCGCGAGGAGGCCGAGGGGCTGTTCGCGCTTGCCGAGTCACCTGAGGCGTGGACCACGCAGAGTGCCTGCTCGGAGTGGAGCACCCGCGACATCGTCGGCCACATCGTCGACACGACAGAGGGCTACTTCGTTGCCTTCGACGCGGCGCGCGGCGGAGGCGAGGCACCGGCCCCGCATGGCCTGGGCATCATGCACGAGCGGGCGCACGAGATGGCCATCAAGTTCCGCGACCTCCCCCAGCAGGAGCTGCTCGAGCGGCTGCGCACCGACTACGCGAAGATGAACGAGATGCTCGAGGGCCTCGGCCCCGACGACTGGACCGGCCTGATGGTCAGCCACGCCTACATGGGCCCGGTCCCTGCGTTCTTCTACGCGGCGGGCCAGCTGATGGACTACGGCGTCCACTCGTGGGACATCCGCGAGGGCAGCGGCAGGGCGCACGTGCTCAACGGCGACGCCGCCGACCTGCTCGTGCCGTTCATGTTCGCCATCTGGCAGGGCACCGTGGCGGGCGAGAAGGTAGTCGACCCGATCGAGATCGGGATCCGCGTCTCCGGTCGCAACGGTGGCGACTACAAGGTGTCGGTGACCGACCAGGGCATGACCTACGAGGCCGCCGACATCGACGGGCTGCCGGCAGTGCTCGAGTTCGACGCGGGAAGCCTCGTCCTGACGGCGTTCGGCCGAGGGAACTTCGGCACGCTGCGCGGCGACCGGCAGGTCGCGGACCGCTTCCTCAACGGCTTCTTCCGGATTTAGACCTAGGGTGACTCCTTTCACTCACAGCAATTCGTAAGGAGCCGACCAACAAGATGGGCGTCAAGGTCACTGTCGCCATCTCTGTTTTCAACCCTGGTGAGTGCATCGCGTCCTGCATCGACTCGCTGCTGGGCCAGACCATGCCGCCGGGCGACCTCGAGGTGATCTTCGTCGACGACGGCTCGACCGACGAGACGCCGGCGCTGCTCGACCGCCTCGCGGACGATCACGAGCACATCAGGGTCATCCACCAGGAGAACTCCGGCTGGCCGGGCAAGCCGCGCAACGTCGGCCTCGAGGCAGCCCACGGCGACTTCGTCATGTTCATGGACCAGGACGACGTCCTGGGTGCCGAGGCTATGCAGCGGATGTACGACGCGGGCGCCCGGAACCGGTCCGACATCGTCATCGGCAAGGTGACGAGCAACTTCCGGCCGGTGCCGCACTTCGTCTGGCGGGACAGCATCGAGAAGTGCACGATCCGCGACCACAACCTGATCGACAGCCTGACGCCGCACAAGATGTTCCGCCGCGACTTTCTGCTGGACACGGCATCCGCTATCCCGAGGGCAAGCGCCGGCTGGAAGACCAGCTGTTCATGGTTCGCAGCTACCTCGCGGCGCAGTGCGTGTCGATCGTCGCCGACTACCCGTGCTACTTCTACCTGAAGCGGATCGACGGCAAGAACATCGCATCGGCGCGGCCGACCCGCACGGCTACTACAGCAACCTCCGAGAGGTCCTGGACGTCATCGACGCGACGGTCGAACCGGGGGCGTTCCGCGACCACCTGCTGCGCCGCTTCTACCGCGGCGAGATGCTGGGAGTGCTCCGGACAGCCTGCTGCTACGCGGCGATGCCGACTATCGCGCGAACATGTTCGACGAGATCCGTCGCCTCGCGCTCGAGCGTTTCCCCGACACGGTGCCGGCCGGACTGGAGGCGCAGCATCGGGTGCGGCGGCCCTCGTCCGCGAGGGCCGGCTCGAGGATCTCAGGACTTCGCCAGGCGCGTCGCCAGGTCCGTGCCACCGCCAGCATGGAGCAAGTGCAGTGGCGCGACGGTGTGCTGCACGCCGACGTCGCCGCGAGCCTCGTGATGGATGACGGCTCACCTGTCCAGTTGATCCGACGAGGCGGGCGCTACGTGCTCGACCCGCGTTGGTCGACGATGTCGTTCGCAACGATGTCGCCGAGGCCGACCTCACCGGTGTGACGGCGGAAGCTGGTCGTCTTCAACCGGGAGACCGCGGTCGAGTGGTTCGTCCCGGCGCAGATCGAGGCCGACACGCAGGCGGACGCGGACGCGCCCGCAACGGTCGAGGTGCGGGCCCACCTGTCGATCGACCCACTCACGATCGCCGGTGGCGCCTCCCTCGAGCGCGGCGTGTGGGCACTGTCCATCCGAGTGCGCGGCTGCGGCTTCCTGCGCCGGTCCGGCATTCGCCCGACCGATGCCGCCTTCTCCCGCGAGGCCCAACCGGCGCTGCTCGGCAGTCCCGGAACGACCGTCACCCCTCGGCTCGGCCGCGAGCATTCCTACGTCGAGCTCGACATCGACGAGGGCAGGAACTCCTTCGGGAAGGGCATGCGCACGAAGCTTCGTCAGGCGCCGAGGCTCGACCGCGAGGGCGAGCTCACGGCCGTCTTCCTGCCGTCGACGAAGCCCGGCCGAGTCCCTGCCGATCGTGGTCGAGCTGCGCGCCGGCAAGGACGCTGACCCGCTGATCGTGGCGGACGGCTCGGCTGGCGCCCGAAGACAGCGACGTCGTCCTTCGAGCGAAGCTTCCGCCGCTGTCGCTGTCCGACCGCGGGAGGGAGCTCTTCGTGCTGTGGCGTCTCGCGTCCTCACCTCACCCAGCGGTGCCGCTCGGCCGCGTCACGAGGCGGCGAGGGCGGGGCCGATCGTTACCAGGAAGATGGGCTCCCGCCGCGCGACATAAGACGTCAGCCCTCGTCCGGAGGCACGTAGGCGGCCGCCCGGTCGACCGCAACGTAGATCTGGCCGCCGATCGGGCTGGCGCATCTCCTCGGCGAGGTGCCCGAGCAGGCCGGCAGCGCGCGCGAGAAGGGCAACGCCGCGCAGGATGCCGACGGGGATGCCGAGGTCGGCGAGCGCGGCGCCGCAGGCTCCGGCCCCGTTCAGCGGCAGCGTGCGACCGAGCACCTCGGGATGGATCCGGCCGATGGCCTCGAACAGCCGCAGGTGTGGACCGCGCAGCCCCTCCTCGTCGGCGATGCGCAGCAGCACCGGCGTACGCGGATCGCCGTCCTTGTGCACGGGGTGCCCGAGCCCGGGCACGAAGCCACCCGCAGCACGACGCTGCTGCACGGCGACGCGCGCGAGGTCGTCGAAGGCCGCGTCGGTGGTGGGCAGCTCGCCGCCGCCGGAGACGACGCCACGGAGCGCGTCGTCGAGGAAGCGACCGGCGTCCTCGGTCACACCGAGATAACGCGAACCGCCACCGAGCAGCCCTGCCGCCAGTGCGCCCTGGATCGACTCCGGTGCGCCGGTGAGCGTCAACCGTGCGGCAATCGCGCTGGGCGTCAGGCCGTGGTCGGCGAGGGCAACGAGCACCGCCTCGAAGACGCGCAGCTGCCCGCTGGTCGGCCGGCGCTGCATGACCAGCCAGAAGGACAGCTCACCGAAGCCGACCTGACCCATCAGGTCGCCCGCCAGGTCCTGCCCGAGCAGCTGGATCGACGTGAGATCGGACGTGCCGATCGAGGTCGGATAGTCGGTCATGACTCGCTGTCCCACTCCTGGTCTGAGTGCCCTGAGGGCAACTGGTGCTTGGCGACCCTGGCCGTCGGGGTGCGCGGCAGTGCGTCGAGAGCCTGCCAGAACCGGGGCACCTTGAAGGCGCTGACCCGTTCGGCGGTCCATGCCGTGAGCGCCGCGAAGTCGAGCTCGCGTCCCGGCACCGCGACGACGTAGGCCTTGATCTCCTCCTCGGAGAGCTCGGACGGGACGCCGACGACCGCGCACTCGAGAACGTCGGGATGGGCGGCGATCGCCTCCTCGACCTCGGCGGGTGAGAGGTTCTCGCCGCGCCGTCGCAGCACCTCCTTCACCCGGGCGACGAACGTCAACGTGCCGTCGGCGTTCGGCGTCACCAGGTCGCCGGAGTGCAACCAGCCGTCGACGATGGTCTCCGCCGTCTGATCCGGCATCTCCCAGTAGCCGGGGGTCACCACCGGGTTGCGCAGCAAGAGCTCTCCGGTGCCACCGACCTCGACGTCGCGACCGGCGTCGTCGACGACGCGGACCTCGTTGACCGTGCCGAGTCGCGGGTGCTGGCGGGGGGTGCCGAGCGTGCCGAACGGCCGGGTGCCCCGCGCCCAGATCAGGCCGTACGGCGACTCCGACATCGCGTAGCCGCACACGACCTGCGAGCCCGAAGCGCTTCTCGAACGCCTCCTGCCACTCGCGTTCCGGCGACGGGCCGGTGTAGCAGAGCCGAAGGTCGGTGGCGGCGTCGTCCGTCGCGCGGCGGCTGGCGCATCAGGATCTCGAGCATCGCGCCGATGGCGTTGAACTCGGTGGCGCCGTGGCGGCGGGCCGAGTCGAGGAAGCCGCTCGCCGAGAAGCGAGGCAGCAGCACCAGCCCGGCGCCGCACGCGAGCGAGCCCATCAGCGAGTAGGCCATCGCGTTGATGTGGAACAGCGGCAGCGAGGTCATCAGCCGGTCGCCGGCGCCGAGCTCCATCCAGTACGGGAAGCCCTCACCGGCCCACGCGTACGCCCGATGGGTCTGCATCACGAGCTTGGACCGGCCTGTGGTGCCCGACGTCGGGATCAGCGTCGCCACGTCGTCGGGCGTGACATCGAAGGCCAGGCTGGTCACCGTCGCGTTGGCCCAGCCTTCGGTGAGACCGTCGACCTCCTCGTCCGTCACGACGAGTCGAGGTCGCACCTGGCCGATCAGGCCCGCGAGCTCGGCGGCGGTGCTCTTCGGGTTGGTGGCGACGGCGACCGCGCCCATGGACGTGAGAGCGAGCCAGCACAGGAGGTACGGGGGTGTGTTGCGCGCCGTCAGCACCACGAGGTCGCCGCGAGTCACGCCGGACTCGGCGAACCGCTGCGCCACCAGCGCGACCGCGCCGACCGCCCCCTCGAACGTCAGCTGCTCGTCGTCGGTGCGCAGCCACACGCCGTCGGCATCACGCTCTGCCGCATGCAGCAGCAGCGCTGGGATCGTGTCACTCACACGCCGGCTCCACGCGTCCGGCCCGACGGGTTAACGGCCGGCTGCGAGGTCTTCGATGATCTTGTCGACCAGGTGGGTCTCGACGGTGTGGTCGAGCTCGCCGCTCGCGCGCAGCTCCTGCACGGCGGGCACCGGGTCGGCGTCGGAGAACAGGCGCTCGTCGCCGTAGTCGACCGGGCGTCCCGTCGGGTCGAGGGTCCACCACGAGGCCTCGAGGGCGATGCCGTTGTTGTCGCTGAAGTAGATCGAGCGCAGGAAGCCATGGTCGACCACGTCCGTGACCTCGCACCCGTGGCTCTTGAGCCGGTCACGCAGCCGCAGCAGGGCGTCCTCGTCGGGCAGGTTGATCGACAGGTGGTCGAACTGCGCCGCCTTCTCATACGGGACGCCCGCCGGCTTCGAGTAGGAGTCGAGGTGCTGCCCGGTGTATTCGAAGAACGCGACCGTGTTGCCCGGCCCGACCTCGAAGAAGTAGTGCCGGAACGTCGGGGTGCCGATCGTGCTGATCAAGCGAGCATCGAGCACGCCGTGCCAGAACCGCACGGTCGCGTCCATGTCCGGGGTGACGAGCGCCAGATGATGCACGCCGCGCCAGTGAACGGTGTCAGGAGTAGCAGCCATGTTCGGAACATTACGCCCGGGTAGATGCACTGACAACAGTCCTCGTTCCTCTGCGAAGATGGTGTGCCATGGGTCACCGACGCCTTCAGCTGGAAGGTGCCGGGCTCGTCACGGCGTGCCTGCTGGTCACGATGGGTTGTACGTCGACGCCGGCCAGGCAACGTTCGGCCGATCAGCCATCCGGGCAGCCGACAGCGTCGGTGGCACCGAGCCGGACACCCAGCCCCACGGCAAGCCCCGCGGCCACGGCGGCTGTGCGCGTCGACCCCGTCTCCCTGCCCGCCCTGATGACCAAGCACTACGACGGTCGTGGTCTTCGGCTCGGCCGCGTGCTCGCAAGCAACGAGGCCTACGTGCGCAGGTTCGTCACCTACCGCAGCGGTGACCTGCGGATCTCGGGCATCCTCAACGTGCCTCGCGGATCAGGCCCGTTCCCCGTGCTGGTCCTCGGCCACGGGTACATCGACCCCGCGGTCTACGTCAACGGCCAGGGACTGCTGCGCGAGCAGGACTATCTGGCGCGGAACGGCTACGCGGTCCTGCACACGGACTACCGCGGCCACGCGGCGTCCGACGACGACCCTCGTGCCGAGGTCAGCCTGCGGCTGGGCTACACCGAGGACGTCATCAACGCGGTGCTGGCGATCCGGCGTTCGGGCCTGCCCTCGCTCGACGGCGAGCGTGTCGGACTGCTCGGTCGCTCGATGGGCGGCGGCGTGATGCTCAACGTGCTGACGGTGCAGCCCGGGCTGGTCGATGCGGCTGTCGTCTTCGCGCCCGTCAGCTCCGACACCGTCGACAACTTCGACCGCTGGATCCGCAACGACCCCGTCCGCAACAGCCTGGCCCGGTCGATCATCGACCGGCACGGCTCACCCGAGAAGGCACCGCAGTTCTGGCGCAACGTCAGCCCGCGCACCTTCTTCGACCGCATCAGCGAACCCCTGCTCGTCCACCACGGCACCGACGACGAGAGCTGCCCGATCCGCTGGAGCCGGGCCACGATGCGGGCTCTCCGGGCGGCGGGCAAGGACGCGCGGATGTTCACCTACCAGGGAGAGCACCACGCGTTCGGCCCACAGTGGCCCACCTCGATGCGACGCACCGTCGCCTTCTTCGACCGGACGCTCGCTCCCTAAGATCACCCGGGTGGCTGACGTAAGCGTGCGACCCGCATCTCCCGACGACGCGCCCGCCGTCGCCGTCGTACAGGCCGAATCGTGGAAAGAGACGTTCGCCGGCACGCTCCCGCCCGCCGTCCTCGACCTGCTGCGCGGCGCCCAGGCCGTCGAGCAGTGGCGCCTCGCCGCGGCCGAGCCCCCGAGCCGGCGCCACCACCTGCTGGTCGCTCAGGCGGGCGCCGAGGTGGTCGGGTTCGCCGCCCTCGCGCCCGCCGCCGACCCCGACACCCACGCCGAACAGGACGCCGAGCTCGTCGCCATCGGGGTGCTGCCGGACCGGCTGCGGGAGGGCCACGGGTCGCGGCTGGTCAACGCCGCCGTCGACCACCTCCGCCGGGACGGCTTCGTCCGGGCCCGGGTGTGGGTCACCGGGTCCGACCCGTTGCGACCGTTCCTCGAGGGCGCCGGCTGGGCCGCGGACGGCGCGCACCGCACCCTCGACCTGCGCGACGACGGGACGGTCGTGGTCGCCCAGGTGCGCCTGCACGCGTCGATCGTCGACGAAGCGTGAGCGCGGCTGTTCCCTGGGCTGCCCAACGCGCCCAGATCATGCGCACGTCGCTGGGAGTGGGCGTGGCGACGGGTGCCTACGGGTTGTCGTACGGGGCTCTGGGCACCGCGGCCGGTCTGTCGGTGGTGCAGACCTGCGCGCTGTCCGTGCTGATGTTCAGCGGCGGGTCGCAGTTCGCGCTGATCGGCGTGCTCGGCGGTGGCGGGTCAGCGGTGTCGGGCAGCGCGTCCGCGATGCTGCTCGGCGCCCGGAATGCGCTGTACGGCGCCCGACTGGCCCCCGTCCTGGGCCTGCACGGAGTGCGCCGGGCCGTCGGCGCCCAGCTCGTCGTCGACGAGTCGACGGCGGTCGCGCTGCGCTATGAGCCGGAGGGCTTCCCGGCCGCCCGGCTCGGTTTCTGGGCGACCGGTCTGGCGATCTTCGTGCTCTGGAACCTCAGCACGCTGATCGGTGCCGTGCTGGGCAACGCCATCGGGGATCCCCGCGACTACGGGCTCGACGCCGCCGCTCCCGCCGCGTTCCTGGCCCTGCTGGCACCGCGGCTGCACGGCCGCTCCGCCTGGCTGACGGCGGTGGCGGGCGCCGCGGTCGCCGTCGCCGCAGTCCCGCTGGTCCCTGCCGGCGTCCCGGTGCTGGTCGCTGCGCTGGTGCCAGTCGTCGCGGTCCTGGCCAGCCGCTCCAAGGCGGCGTCATGAAGGGTGGTGCTCGATGACCTGGGCCGCGATCGTGGTCAGCTCCCTCGGGTGCTACCTGCTCAAGCTGGCCGGCCTGTCCGTGCCCGCACGGTGGCTGGAGGCGCCGCTCGTACAGCGGATCTCCGCCCTGCTGCCGATCGCGCTGCTCGCCGCGCTCGCCGCGGTGCAGACGGTGGCCACCGGGACGCACCTGGTGCTCGACGCCCGGGTGGCCGGGGTCGCCGCCGCGATCGTCGCGTTGCTGCTGCGCGCGCCGTTCCTCGTGGTCGTCGGCGTGGCAGCCGTGGTGACGGCAGGTGTTCGTGCATTCTCCTGAGAATCTGACCCGGGTGGGCAACCATCGGGAGATGTGGGACGTCTATCCGGGGGAAGGCACGACCCGGACCTACGAACGGGGTGTCGATGAACGGACTGCCACTGCGCCACCGCGCAGCTCTGCTCGCTGTGCTGTTCCTGCTGGCGCTGGTCGCCGGGACCTGGCTGTCCACCCGCCTCATCGCCTAGACCACCAACTCTCCACCCTTCAAAGTCGATCATGCACTAGCTGACGCGACACGCATCGCTGCAGGTCAGAGCCTCGAAAATCGAAGTCGATCATGCAGGAGTTGGGCCGGCCTGCATTCGGGTAGAAGTGGACCATGCCCAAGCCGCCCATGCCTGCCGACGTCCTCGAGCTGCTCGAGGGCCCCAACCCCGCCGTGATCACGGCCCTGCGGACCGACGGGCAGCCGGTGTCGGTCGCTACCTGGTATGTCATGGACGGCGACCGGATCCAGGTCAACATGGATGAGCGCCGCAGGCGGCTCGACTACCTGCGTGCCGACCCGCGGGTCAGCGTGACGGTGCTCGATGAGAAGGGCTGGCACACCCACGTCAGCATCCAGGGCCGCGTCGTCGAGATCAGTGCGGACGAAGGACTGGTCGGGATCGACCGCATTGCCTCCCACTACACACGTCGGACCTTCGGCGACCGCGAGCACGCTCGCGTCAACGCGTTCATCGAGGTCGACCGGTGGCACGCCTGGGGCGGGAGATTCAACAACGACTAACGGCTGCGATCGGTACATCGTCGTAGGCTGCCGACATGTTGGTGCTGGCGCAGGTGAGCGACATCCACGTCGATGGTTCGGCGGTCCGCAACGAGCGGGCGAGCCGGGTGATGCGCTATCTCGACTCCATGTCGACACCGGTCGATGCCATCCTGCTCACCGGTGACATCGCCGATCACGGCCTTCCGGAGGAGTACGACGAGGCGCGCAAGCTGCTGGCGGGGACCAGCCCGGTCCTGTCGTGCCCGGGCAACCACGACGACCGGTCGGCCTACCGCAGCGCCTTCCTGGGAGTCGCGGCTTCGGTCGATCCGGTCAACGATGCCCATCGGGTGGGTGGCGTCCTGCTGGCGATGTGCGACTCCACGATCCCGGGCGACGACGGCGGGTTCCTCGCCGACGAGACGCTGGCTTGGCTCGACGAGGCACTGGGCGACGCCGGCGACGACATACCTGCCCTCGTCTGTTTCCACCATCCGCCCGTGACGCTCGCGCTGCCCTTCGTGGATGGCATCCGGCTGGCCGGCGAGCACCGGCTCGCCGAAGTGCTCGGCCGGCATGCCAACGTGGTCGCGGTGCTGTGTGGACATGCCCACACCGCCGCCGCGTCAACATTCGCAGGCCTGCCCCTGCTGGTGGCGCCGGGCGTCGTGTCCACGTCGACGCTGCCGTGGGAAACGGTCGACACCGTCGACTACTCGCTGCCGCCGGCGATCGCCTTCCACGTGCTCGATGACCAGCGCCGGCTCACGACCCACTACCGCGTCGTGGCGTGACCCTGCGTACGAAATGACTATGGCGTCCGCATCGGGTGAAGGCTTCACTCGAAGGCAACACTGCTTCGTCTGAGGAGGACCCCATGATCCGGGAACGGCTGCATTTCACGGTCAAGTCCGGGAGCGGCTGGAACGACGCGTTGGGGCTGATTCGAGAGATCGACGAGATTCAGATGGCCGCCGGCAGGGCGACCGGCACCGTATGGACCCAGGTCGTCGGCCCGTTCAACGAGATGGTCATAGAGACCGACTTCCCCGACCTGGCCACATACGAACGCGAGTCCGAGGCTCTCATGTCCGATCCAGCGGTGCTCAAGCTCTTTCCGCGGTTCGACGCGATCACTGTGGAAGGCAAGGGCTACAACGAGCTGCTCATGACTGCGGAGACCGTGGGGGCCTAGAGGTCGAGCAGGTGCTCGAGTCCGACGGTCAGGCCCGGACGCGACCCGATCTGGCGGACGGCGAGCAACACCCCGGGCATGAACGAGGCACGGTCGAGCGAGTCGTGGCGGATGGTCAGCGTCTCGCCGTTGGTGCCGAACAGCACCTCCTGGTGCGCCACCAGCCCGCGCAGCCTCACCGAGTGGACCGGTGTGCCGTCGACGTTTGCACCACGCGCACCGTCGAGCGCCGACGTGGTGGCGTCGGGCTGCGGTCCGAGGCCGGCCTTTGCGCGGGCGTCGGCAACGATTTCCGCCGTACGACGCGCGGTGCCGCTCGGCGCGTCGACCTTTCCCGGATGGTGCAGCTCGATGATCTCGGTGGACTCGAAGTAGCGGGCCGCCTGTCCGGCGAACTGCATCATCAGCACCGCGCCGATCGCGAAGTTAGGCGCGATGAACACCGCGGCCCCCTGCTTGGCGTCCACCCATCCCTGCACCGTCGCCAACCGCTTGTCGTCGAAGCCGGTGGTGCCGACGACCGAGTGGACCCCGTGCTCTACGCAGAACTGCAGATTGTCCATCACCGCGTCGGGACTGGTCAGGTGCACCGCGACCTGCGCTCCGGTCTCCACCAGCTCTTCCAGCGCGTCGTCGACGTCGATGCGCGCCACGAGCTCTAGGTCGTCGGCAGCCTCGATGGCCCGACAGGCCTCGGCCCCCATCCGGCCCGCGGCTCCTAGCACCCCTACGCGAACGCTCATGCGACCGCGCTGGTGAAGTCGCGGTCCTCGTCGAACGGGCCGACGACAGCGAGCGTCGGCGTCGCGGTCAGCACCTCGGCGGCGACCGCGCTGACGTCGTCGAGGCTGACCCGGTTGATCCGCTCGATGACGTTGTCGACGGAGAGCAGCTCGCCGTAGACGAGCTCGGCCTTTCCGATGCGGCTCATCCGCGAGCCGGTGTCCTCGAGACCGAGGACCAGCGATCCGCGCAGCTGGCCCTTTCCTCGTTCGAGCTCCTCGGCCGTGATGCCGTGGTCGGTCACCTTCTCGACCTCTTCGCGGCAGATCGCGAGGACGTCGTCGACCTTGCGCGGCACGCAGCCCGCGTAGATGCCGAACAGGCCGGTGTCGGCGTACTGCGCGTGATAGCTGTAGACCGAATAGGCCAGACCGCGCTTCTCGCGGACCTCCTGGAACAGCCGCGACGACATGCCGCCGCCGAGAGCAGCGTTGAGAACGCCGAGCGCGAAGCGACGGTCGTCACGACGGCTCATGCCGGGCGTGCCGAGGACGACGTTGGCCTGCTCCGTCGTACGACGGATGACGCGTACGCCGCCGATGCCGGCAGCGCGCTGTGCGCCCAGCCGCGGACCTGCGGGCGATGCGTCGCCCGCACCCAGACCCGCGGTGGCGAACGCACCCTTGACGAGGCGCACGACGGAGGCGTGGTCGACGTTGCCTGCGACGGCAACGACCATGTCCTGCGGGCGGTAGCGGCGCCGGTAGTAGCCCGCGATCGCGCCCCGGCCGATCGTCTCGATCGACTCGACGCTGCCGAGCACGGGGCGCCCGAGCGGGCCGTCACCGAAGAGCACCTGGGCGAACTGGTCGTGCACCATGTCGGTCGGGTCGTCCTCGTGCATGGCGATCTCTTCGAGGATCACGCCACGCTCCGACTCGACGTCGGCCGCCTTGATGACCGAGGAGGTCACCAAGTCGCACACCATGTCGACCGCGAGCGGCAGGTCGGTGTCGAGCACGCGCGCGTAGAAGCAGGTGTACTCCTTGGACGTGAAGGCGTTCATCTCGCCGCCGACGGCGTCGATCGCCGAGGAGATGGTCATCGCGTCGCGGCGCTTGGTGCCCTTGAACAGCAGGTGCTCGAGGTAGTGCGACGCCCCCGCGAGCGAGGGGGCCTCGTCGCGGGAACCCACACCCACCCAGATGCCGACGGTCACGGAGCGGACAGTCGGCATTGCCTCCGTGACGATGCGCAGTCCTCCGGGGAGGACGGTGTGGCGGACCAGACCGCCACCACCGTCCCCCTTTTCCAGAGTTCGTGTCGTGCTTCGTGCCACGCCGCGCCTACGCGTTGGCGTCGGCAGGGACCGGTGCTTCGGTCGAACCGTCGGCCTCCACCGGGATCAGTGAGAGCTTGCCGCGCGAGTCGATCTCAGCGATCTGCACCTGCACCTTGTCGCCGACCTTGACGACGTCGTCGACGTTGTCGACGCGCTTGCCGCCGGCCAGCGCCCGCAGCTTGGAGATGTGCAGCAGGCCGTCGCGACCGGGCACCAGCGACACGAACGCGCCGAAGGTGGTGGTCTTGACGACGGTGCCGAGGTAACGCTCGCCGACCTCGGGCATCGTCGGGTTCGCGATGGCGTTGATCATCGCTCGCGCCGCTTCTGCCTTGGGACCGTCGGTGGCGCCGATGTAGATCGTGCCGTCGTCCTCGATGGAGATCTCGGCGCCGGTCTCGTCCTGGATCTGGTTGATCATCTTGCCCTTGGGCCCGATGACCGCACCGATCTGGTCGGTCGGGATCTTGATCGAGATGATGCGCGGGGCGTGCGGCGACATCTCGTCGGGCGCATCGATCGCCTCGTTCATCACGTCGAGGATGTGCAGGCGGGCGTCCTTGGCCTGGGTCAGCGCGGCAGCGAGCACGGAGGCGGGGATGCCGTCGAGCTTGGTGTCGAGCTGGATCGCGGTCACGAACTCCTTGGTGCCGGCGACCTTGAAGTCCATGTCACCGAAAGCATCTTCGGCGCCGAGGATGTCGGTGAGCGCGGCGTAGCGCGTCTCACCGTCGACCTCGTCGGACACCAGGCCCATCGCGATGCCCGCGACCGGTGCGCGCAGCGGCACGCCGGCGTTGAGCAGCGACATGGTCGAGGCGCAGACCGAGCCCATCGACGTCGAGCCGTTGGAGCCGAGTGCCTCGGACACCTGGCGGATCGCGTAGGGGAACTCCTCGCGAGCCGGCAGCACCGGCAGGATCGCACGCTCGGCGAGGGCGCCGTGGCCGATCTCGCGACGCTTGGGCGAGCCGACCCGACCGGTCTCACCGGTGGAGTAGGGCGGGAAGTTGTAGTTGTGCATGTAGCGCTTGCGCGTCTCGGGCGAGAGCGTGTCGAGCATCTGCTCCATGCGCAGCATGTTCAGCGTCGTGACGCCGAGGATCTGCGTCTCGCCGCGCTCGAACAGCGCCGAGCCGTGCACGCGCGGGAGCACCTCGACCTCGGCGGACAGCGGCCGCAGGTCGGACAGGCCGCGACCGTCGATGCGGATGCTGTCGCGCAGGATGCGCTGCCGGACGATCTTCTTGGTCACGGCCCGGAACGCCCCGCTGATCTCCTTCTCGCGACCCTCGAACTGGCTGGCGAGCTTCTCCTTCGCCGAGTCCTTGATGCGGTCGAGCTCGGCCTCGCGGTCGAGCTTGTCGGCGATCGCCAGCGCACTGGTGAGGTCCTCGGTGACGGTCGCCGTGACGGCCTCGTAGACGTCGTCCTCGTAGTCGAGGAAGCGCGGGTAGTCGGCGGTCGGCTTGGCGGCCAGCGAGGCGAGCTCGGCCTGCGCGTCGCACAGCGTGCGGATGAACGGCTTGGCGGCCTCGAGGCCGGCAGCGACAACCTCCTCGGTCGGGGCTGTCTTGCCCTCGTCCTTGATGAGGTGCCAGGCCGAGCTGGTGGCCTCGGCCTCGACCATCATGATCGCGACGTCGTCACCGACAACACGGCCGGCGACGACCATGTCGAAGACGGCCGTCTCGAGCTGCTCGTGGGTCGGGAAGGCAACCCACTGGTCGTTGATGAGCGCGACGCGCGTGGCGCCGATCGGGCCGCTGAACGGCAGTCCGGCGAGCTGGGTCGACGCGGACGCGGCGTTGATCGCGATGACGTCGTAGAGGTCGTTGGGGTGCAGCGCCATCACCGTGATGACGACCTGCACCTCGTTGCGCAGGCCCTTCGCGAACGAGGGGCGCAGCGGCCGGTCGGTGAGCCGACAGGTGAGGATCGCGTCCTCGGTCGGGCGGCCCTCACGACGGAAGAACGAGCCGGGGATGCGGCCCGCGGCGTACATGCGCTCTTCGACGTCGATGGTGAGCGGGAAGAAGTCGAGGTTCTCCTTGGGCTTCTTCCCGGCCGTCGTGGCCGAGAGAAGCATGGTCTCGTCGTCGAGGTAGGCGGCGACCGAGCCGGCCGCCTGGCGGGCGAGGCGCCCGGTCTCGAAACGGATGGTGCGGGTGCCCAAGCTGCCGTTGTCGATAACGGCTTCGGTGGTGTGGATGTCCTGACCCTCCATGGGTCACTCTCCTGTTCCTGTTCGGAGCAGGCCGCGACGGGCTTGGAACGCCGGTCTTCGATGGAAGCCCTCGCGGCGACATGCGCCTCGCGGGAGCCACTACCGAGGACCGGCCGGCTGCGCGGTTGCTCCGGTTTGTCGGTGTAGTGGGTAAGCGGTTAGCGGCGAAGGCCGAGCTTCTCGATCAACGAGCGGTAGCGGTTGATGTCCTTCTTGGCCAGGTAGTTGAGCAGTCGGCGGCGGCGCCCGACGAGCAGCAGCAGGCCGCGACGGCTGTGGTGGTCGTGCTTGTGCTCGCGGAGGTGCTCGGTGAGGTCGCTGATCCGACGCGAGAGCATCGCAACCTGCACCTCGGGCGAGCCGGTGTCGGCCTCGTTCTCGCCGTGCTCGGCGATGATGGACTTCTTGACGGTGGTTTCGAGCGCCACTTCACTCCTCGATTTTGTTGCAGTGAGCTCCCACCGGTCTGGATCACGGGGGAGGAACAAGGCTCACGCCGTACGCACGGCTGGGCCCGAGGCTACCAGCCGAGCCCCCCGGAACCCGAATCGGCGCAGGTCAGGACCGGCAATGGGCAGACAGGTCAGGACCGGCAAAGGGCCAGGTAGGCGGCCCGGACGCCCACCGCCTTCTCGAGGTCGTCGGTGATCCGGGTGAAGAACTGCTCGCGATAGGTCGCGTCGGTCACCGCGTAGACGGTGAAGTAGAGCCCGGAGAAGGCGGCCAGGAAGATCGACACCTGGAGCAGCTCGTTGGAGACGCCCAGCCGGCCCAGGACCCGGGTGTGGTGGGGCACTCCCGGTTCCGCGATCCAGGTCTGGATCACCGAGTCGCTGATGGCCACCCGGCCGAAGATCAGGAAGAACAGCCACACCGACAGGGCGAGCAGCAGCACCTGGGAGATCTGGCTGACCAGCAGGACGAGCAGCAGGTTGATCCGCTGCCGCCGGGTGAGCGGCTGGGCACGGACGTCCACGAGCGCGTCGTCGTACGACGCAAGTGGTGTCCCCACGACCGCGCGCTGCACCACCGCCGGACCCAGCTGGTCGTTGACCGCGGCCACCTCCTCCGGCAGCCGGACGAGCAGGAAGCCGACGGCGAGGGCCCCGAAGAACGCCACCGCGAGCCAGAGCACGGGCGGCGAGAGCGCCGAGCAGACCTGCCACACCTCGGTGTTGATGAACAGGAAGGTCATGAACAGCAGCAGCATCGGCAGGGCCCGGGTGACCAGGGAGAACAGCGAGCTGAGCTCGGCGAACGTGCGGACCAGCGCCCAGCGGGCGATGGGGCCGAGGTCGAGGACCTCTGCGGCGACGACTACCAACAGCACGCTGAGGTCGGCGAGCAGCGCGAGAAGCACCAGTTCGGAGTCACGGTGGAGTACGGCGACGACGGCTGCAGGTCCGAGGGCGAAGACCGCCATCTCGACGATGCCTACCCGGCGGGGACGTTCGAGGGCGCGTTGCTGGCGGAGGAGGTTGGCGACCGCCCAGACGGCGAGCAGCAGCAGCAGACCGCCCACCGCGTAGAGCAGGCGGGCCGTCCAGGACTTGTCGGCGGGGACGGCCAGCAACAGGGAGCCGAAGTACGCGAGCACCAGCACCACCAGCGAGCGTCCGCGCACGAGGTCGTCGACCTTGATCTCCCGGCCCTCGATGAAGAACGGCAGGCCGCGGTGGAGGAACCACCGCTCGGTCGCCTGGATCTCGGCGGCCGTGGCCTCGACGGTCACGTGGAAAGGATGGCGCGGGCCTGGTCGACGTCGGCGGCCATCTGGACGAGCAGCGCGTCGACCCCGTCGAAGCGGAGTGTGTCGCGCAGCCGCTCGACGAACTCGACGACGACGTGCTCGCCGTAGAGCTCGAGGTCGTCGCGGTCGAGCACGTAGGCCTCGACCCGGCGCGCGGTGCCGTCGAAGGTCGGGTTGGTGCCGATGGACACGGCCGCCGGCAGCCGCTCGCCGGAGGCACGCGTGAGCCAGCCCGCGTAGATGCCGTCGGCGGGGATCGCGACGTCGTCGCCGAGACCGAGGTTGGCGGTCGGGTAGCCGAGCTCGCGCCCCCGCTTGTCCCCCTCGACGACGAGGCCCTCCACGCGGTGCAGCCGCCCGAGCGCGCGCGCGGCCGCGACGACGTCGCCCTCGGCGAGGCACTGCCGCACATAGGTCGAGGACCAGACCGTGTCATCGCGAGCGAGCGTCACGGGGTGGGTTTCGAAGTCGTACGTGGACCCGAGCTCGCGCAACGTGTCGATGGTGCCTGCTGCGCGATGCCCGAACCGGAAGTTCTCGCCGACATGCACCGCCTCGACGTGCAGCGCCTCGACCAGCACCTGCTTGACGAACTCCTCCGGGGTGAGCATCGAGAGCGCGTGCGTGAACGGCAGCACGAGGGTCGCGTCGACGCCGCGCTCGGCGATCAGCTCCAGCCGGTGGTCGAGCGTCGTGAGGGCGAGCGGCGCCCCGCCCGGGTGGACGACCGTCATCGGATGCGGGTCGAACGTCACCACGACCGACTCGGCGCCCGATGCGCGGGCCTGCTCGACGACCAGGTCGATGACGTGCTGGTGCCCGCGGTGCACGCCGTCGAAGTTGCCGACGGTCGCGACCGAACGATCGACACCCTCGACATCCTCGACCGACCGCCAGACCCGCACGTTGCTGCACTCCTCCGTCGACCCGATGGGAACCAGCGACAGCGTAGAGGCCAGCCATGCCAGGCTGGGCGGGTGTCCCACGCCAACATGCCGCTGTCCGACACTGTCCTGATCCGACACCGGCGGTCCGAGGACCTCGGCGCCTGCGCGGCCGTTCTGCGACAGGTCCACGAACGCGATCGCTACCCGGTCAACTGGCCGGCCGACCCCGTCGCGTTCCTCACGCCGGCCGACGAGCTCGTCACCTGGGTCGCCACTCGCGACCGCGAGCTGGTCGGTCACGTGATGCTCGCCGCCCCACCCGCGAGTCTCGCTGCCCATGCGTCGACGGTCGGGCAGGACCTCTTGCTCCTGCGCCTGCTGTTCGTCGCACCGGAGGCCCGCGGGATGCACCTGGGCACCCGGTTGCTGGACCTCGCCACGAGCGCCGCCGCCGCACGTGGGTGCCGAACCGTCCTCGAGGTGCTGTCGCTCAACGTCGAGGCGATCGCGACGTACGAGCGTGCGGGCTGGACCGCCGTCGGCACGACCACACCTGACTGGGCACCCGACGGCATGCACGCCGTCGTCTACCTCGCCCCGGGCTAGCGCGAACCTCAGGTCACCTTGCTGTGCACCGCGTAGCGCTCGTCGTCCTGCTCGCCCGCCTCGATGACCGCGACGATCTGCTCGACCGCGGTCACGACATCGACGAAGCGCACATAGAGCGGCGCAAAGCCGAGCCGGACGAGATCGGGTTCGCGGAAGTCGCCGATGACACCTCGCGCGATGAGTGCCTGCACGACGCCGTACGCCTGGTCGTGACGCAACGAGACCTGGCTGCCCCGCGCTTCCTCCGACCGCGGCGTGACGACGGCGAAGCCGAGCGACGCCAGATGCTTGTCCGCGAGCTCGATGAAGAACCGTGTCAGGGACAGGCTCTTGGCCCGTACGGCAACCATGTCCACACCGTCGAACGCGGCGAGAGCGGCCTCCATCGCGAGCAACGACAGCATCGGCGGCGTGCCGCAGCGAAAGCTCTCGATGCCCGGGCCGGGTGCGTAGGCACCCTCCATCGCGAACGGCCTCGCATGGCCCGTCCAGCCGGGCAGCGGCGTGCGCATCGACGCGTGGTGGCGGACCGCCGCCATGACATAGGACGGAGCCCCCGGACCACCGCTGAGGTACTTGTAGCTGCACCCGACCGCGAAGTCCACCTGGCACCCGTCCACGTCGATCGGCAGCGCACCCGCGGAGTGCGACAGGTCCCAGACCATCATCGCGCCCGCGTCGTGGACCTGCGCCGTGATGGTCGCCATGTCGTAGGCGCGGCCGGTGCGATAGTCGACCTGCGAATAGCTGACGACCGCGACGTCGTCGTCGAGCACGCGACCGACCTCGTTGGGGGCAACCCGGCGGACCTCCAGGCCCAGCAGGTCACCCACGGAGTCGGCGATGTAGAGATCGGCCGGGAAGTTGCCGGGCTCGATGAGCAGGACGCGGCGCCCCGGCCGCAGCCGCGCAGCGGTCACCAGCACCTTGAACAGGTTGACCGACGTCGAGTCGGCAACGACGACCTCGTCGTCGCGAGCGCCGATGAGCCGAGCCACCTGCGCGCCGACCCGCCGCGGTGCCGACCACCAGTCGTGCTCGTTCCACGACGTGATGAGGTCGCGTCCCCACTGCCGCTCGACGAGGTCGTCCACCGCTGCCGGCACCGCGACCGCGAGGGCACCGAGAGAGTTGCCGTCGAGGTAGACCACGCCCTCGGGCAGGGAATACCGCGCGCGCAGGTGCCCGATCGGGTCAGCGACGTCGAGTGCTGCGGCGAAGTCGTGCGCATGGGTGAAGGCCACGAGATCGCACTTTACGGCCCGACGAAGACCGCAACCGGCTTGGCGAGGCCGTTCCGCTCCTCGACGAGCGCCAGGAAGGTGCCGTCCGGTCCGAGCACGGCAACAGGGCCGTCAGCCAGGCCGAGGGCCGGCAGCGGACCGCCATGACCGAGGACACGGGCCTGTTCCGCGTCGACCTCGCGTACCGGGAATGCAAGACGGACCGCGTCAGCGATCGGCAGCAGCGCAAACGACTTCTCCAGCGCCTCCAACGTGTGGGCCTGCGCGAGCTCATAGGGTCCGACCCGGGTGCGGCGCAGAGCGGTGAGGTGGCCTCCGACGCCCAGCGCGGCGCCGAGGTCACGAGCCAGAGCGCGCACATAGGTGCCGGTTGAGCACTCGACGGTCACGTCGAGGTCGATGACCTCGGCGGTGCGACGCGTCGCCCGTACGGCAAAGACGCTGACCGTCACAGGTCGCGCGGCGAGCTCGACCGTGTCACCGTCGCGGACCCGTTTGTACGCGCGCTCGCCGTCGACCTTGATCGCGCTCACCGAGGAGGGGACCTGGGAGATGTCCCCGGTCAGCGCCGAGACGGCCGATCCGATGGCGGCATCGTCGACGTGGCCGGCCGGTGTCGTCGACACCGGCTCACCCTCCGCGTCGTCGGTCACCGTCGTGACACCGAGCCGGATGGTTGCGTCGTAGGTCTTGTCCGTCAACGCAAGGTGACCGAGCAGGCGGGTCGCCTTGCCGATGCCGAGCACCAGGACACCGGTGGCCATGGGGTCGAGCGTGCCGGCGTGGCCCACGCGCCGCGTGCCGGCCAGCTTGCGGGTCCGCGCGACGACGTCGTGCGAGGTCCAGCCGGCGGGCTTGTCGACGACGACCAGGCCGTCAGCAACCGGGCTCCCGGCCGTCACCTACGCCCCGCGCTCGTCGAGCAGCGGCTCGTCCTCGTCTTCGCCCTCGGTCTCGGCCCGGGGCGCCTTGTAGGGGTCGGCCTCCCCTGCGTAGGTCGCGCCTGCCGCGGCGCGGTGCACCTCGGCGTCGGACTCGGCGACCTGAGCCAGGAGGTCCTCGATGAAGGCTGCATTCTCGGGGACGGCGTCGGCGAAGAACGTCAGCGAGGGGGTGCGGCGCACCCCGGTGAGGCGTCCGACCTCCGATCGCAATACGCCTTTCGCGCTCTCGAGCGCCTCGGCGGTGTCTGCGCGCTGCGAGTCGTCGCCCAGCACGGTGTAGAACACCGAGGCCTGCTGGCAGTCGCCGGTGACCCGGACGTCGGTCACGGTGATGAAGCCCAGACGCGGATCCTTGACCTTCAGCTCGAGGGTCTCGGCCACGATGACCTTGATGCGGTCGGCAAGCTTGCGCGCACGCGCCTTGTCAGCCATGACTACTCGTCCTCCTCACTCACGAACTGCCGACGTGCCGAGAGCAGCTCGACTTCCGGGCGGGACGCCACCAGCCTCTCGCAGGCGTCGAGTACCTCGACACAGTGGGCCGCCTCTGTTGCCACGACGGCGATGCCGACCAGCGAGCGCCGGTGCAGCTCCACGTGACCAGCCTCAGCGGCCGCGACGTCGTACCTCTTGCGCAGCTCCGCCACGATCGGGCGCACCAGCGAGCGCTTCTCCTTCAGCGAGTGCACGTCACCGAAGCGCAGGTCGAGGCTGAGAACACCGACGAACATGGCTTCCTCTCGCCTCCGCCCCGTCGAACCCCGCGAAACGCCCACACACCCCCAACCCTTAAGTCGATCATGCAGTTACCTACCAAACGGTGTAGGTAACTGCATGATCGATTTCTAAGGGCGGTGGGGTGATGGTTAGGTACGGGCCTTCTCGCGCATCTCGAAGGTCTCGATGACGTCGTCGACCTTGATGTCGTTGAACGACCCCAGACCGATGCCGCACTCGAAGCCTTCCCGCACCTCGGTCGCGTCGTCCTTGAAGCGACGCAGCGACTCGATGGTGAGGTTGTCGGCGACGACGGCTCCGTCGCGCACCAGGCGAGCCTTGGCGTTGCGTCGGATCTCGCCGCTGCGCACGAGACAGCCGGCGATGTTGCCGAACTTGCTCGAGCGGTAGACCTCGCGGACCTCTGCGGTGCCGAGCTGCGCCTCTTCGTACTCGGGCTTGAGCATGCCCTTCAGAGCCGCCTCGACCTCGTCGATCGCCTGGTAGATCACCGAGTAGTAGCGGACGTCGACGCCCTCACGGTCGATCAGGTCGGAGACCCGCTCGGCCGGCCGGACGTTGAAGCCGATGATCACCGCTTCGGAGGCAACCGCGAGGTTGACGTCGTTCTGGGTGATGGCACCGACGCCACGGTCGATGATCCGGATCTCGACCTCGGCACCGACATCGATGTTGAGCAGCGCGTCCTCGAGGGCCTCGACCGAACCGGAACCGTCACCCTTGAGGATGAGGTTCAAGGTGTCGACCTTGCTCTTCTCCAGCCAGTCCTCGAGCGAGACGCGCTTACGGGCCTTGGCCAGCTGCGCGTTGCGGCCCATGGCCTGACGACGCTCCGCGATCTGACGCGCGATGCGGTCTTCCTCGGCGACGAGGAACTTGTCACCAGCGGCGGGTACCGAGGTGAAGCCCAGCACCTGCACCGGACGCGACGGTCCGGCTTCGGTGAGCGTGTCGCCGTGCTCGTCGAGCATCGCCCGGACGCGACCGAACGCGTCACCGGCAACGATCGAGTCGCCGACGTGCAGCGTGCCTCGCTGCACCAGCACCGTCGCCACCGGACCACGGCCACGGTCGAGGTGAGCCTCGATCGCGACACCACGAGCGTCCTGGTCGGCCACGGCGCGCAGGTCGAGCGCCGCGTCGGCGGTGAGCAGGATCGACTCGAGCAGCTTGTCGATGTTGATGCCCTCACGAGCGGACACCTCGACGAAGATCGTCTCGCCGCCGTACTCCTCGGCCACCAGGTTGTACTCGGTCAGCTGCTGCTTGACCTTGTCCGGGTTGGCGCCTTCCTTGTCGATCTTGTTGACCGCCACCACGATCGGCACGTTTGCTGCCTGCGCGTGGTTGAGGGCCTCGATCGTCTGCGGCATGACACCGTCGTCGGCCGCCACCACGAGGACCGCGATGTCGGTGACCTGGGCACCACGGGCACGCATGGCGGTGAACGCCTCGTGACCGGGTGTGTCGATGAAGGTGATCGCGCGCTCGACGCCTTCGTGGGTGGTGTGCACCTGGTAGGCGCCGATGGCCTGCGTGATGCCGCCGGCCTCCCCCGAGATGACGTCGGTCTTGCGGATCGCGTCGAGCAGGCGGGTCTTGCCGTGGTCGACGTGACCCATGACGGTGACGACCGGCGGCCGGGAGACGAGCTCGTCCTCGTCGACCTCGAAGAAGTCGATGTCGAACGAGTCGAGCAGCTCGCGGTCCTCGTCCTCGGGGCTGACGATCTGCACGTCGTAGCCGAGCTCGGCGCCGAGCAGACCGAAGGTCTCCTCGTCGAGCGACTGCGTCGCGGTGGCCATCTCACCGAGGTGGAACAGCACCGTGACGAGCGCCGCGGGATTGGCGTCGATCTTGTCGGCGAAGTCGGTCAGCGACGAGCCGCGCGCCAGGCGCACGATCGTCGAACCGTCGCCACGTGGAACCTGGACGCCGCCCAGCGAGGGCGCCGCCATGTTGTCGAACTCCTGACGGCGCTGCTTCTTCGACTTGCGCTGGCGGCCACGCGGACCACCAGGGCGACCGAAGGCGCCAGCCGTGCCGCCGCGACGGGGGCCGCCACCGCGACCACCGAAGCCGCCGCCACCGCCACCGGGACGACCGCCACCGGGACCGCCGGGCGCGCCGCCGGGCGCGCCACCGAAGCCGCCGCCACCGCCACCGCCACCGGGACGACCGGCGCCGGGGGCTCCGCTACGTCCGCCACCAGGGCCGCCGCTGCGACCGCCGGGACCACCGGGACCGCCCGGACCACTGGGCCGGCCGGAGGGGGCACCCGAGCGGCCGTTGCCGACACCGGGAGCGGGACGGGCCGGCATCATGCCGGGGTTGGGACGCGGGCCGCCGGGACGGGGTGCGCCACCGGGCGCTGCGCCGCCGCCACCGGGACGGGGCATGCCCGTCGTGCTGCCGGCGGAGTAGGGGTTGTTCCCCGGCCGCGGTGCAGCGGGACGGCCCATGCCGGTGCTGCTGCCCGAGGTGAAGGGGTTGTTGCCGGGACGCGGCGCGCCAGCGGGTCGAGGGGCAGCCGGACGCGGGGCCTCGGTGGTCGGCGCCTGGGCGGCGGCCGGCAGTGGCGCGGCCGGGGTCGCTGCGGGCGCCTCGGGCGCGGCCGGAGCCGGAGCGGCGGGGATCACCGGAGCGACCGGCGCGGCGACCGGCGCCGGCGCCGCGGCTGCCGGGGCCTGCACGGTCTCCTGGACCGGTGCGGGCGCGGCGGGCTTCGCGGCGGACTTCTTGGCGGGAGCCTTCGGCGCCGCGTCCGTCGCCGGAGCGGCGGCCTCAGGCGAGGCGGCACCACCCTCGGGCGGCGCGGGGAAGGCGCCCTTGAGTTTGCGTACGACTGGGGGCTCGACGGTCGACGATGCCGACCTGACGAACTCTCCCAGCTCTTGGAGCTTGGTCATGACGACCTTGCTCTCGACACCGAGCTCCTTGGCGAGCTCGTAGACCCGGACCTTTGCCACAACTCTCCTGTCTAGGCCCGGGCCGGGGTACTACCGGCTCAGACCGTCGTTAATGCATGGGGGCACTCATCGGTGCGTGCTCATCGGGTGCTCATCAGCGCTTTACCCGCTCTCGCGTGTTCGACGTGAACTGGACGGACTGGCTCCCGCCGGGACCTGTCGGCCTCGGATGGAAGGTGGGACTGTGACGGCGGCGGCTCGGCGCGCCAGAAGGCGACGGCCGCGACCGTCCTGTGCAGTCTAACGCGTTACGCAGCGAGCGCGAGTTCAGGCGACCCCGCAGCCGTCACCCAGGGTGATCATCCCCGACCGCGGCCCGCAGCGCGGTGAGGTCGAGCGGCCCGGCCACGCGCAGCGCCCTGGGGAGCGCACCGCGCCGTTCCGCCTTGGCGAGGCACGCCGGATCGCGATGGAGGTGGGCGCCACGCCCGGGCAGGCGACGCCGGAGATCGGGCACGGCGACGCCGTTCTGCGCCACGACCCGCAGCAGGGTGGCCGCAGGCGCGCGGGTGCGGCAGCCGACGCAGGTGCGCTCGGGCCCGGCAGGGGCGGGCACGACTCAGATCGCGGGATCGGCCGAGGCGACCACGGGTTCGGGCGACGAGGCCGTCGGTTCCACGTCGGGCCGGATGTCGATGCGCCAGCCGGTCAGCCGGGCGGCGAGCCGGGCGTTCTGCCCCTCGCGACCGATGGCCAGGGAGAGCTGGTAGTCCGGAACGGTGATGCGGGCGGCCCGCGCCTCGGCGTCGACGATCTCCACATGCGTCACCCGAGCGGGCTGCAGCGCCTGGGCGAGGAAGGTCGCGGGGTCGTCCGACCAGTCGACGATGTCGATCTTCTCGCCGTGCAGCTCGGCCATCACGGCACGGGCCCGTGAGCCCATCGGACCGATGCAGGCGCCCTTGGCGTTGACCCCTGGCCGGTTGGACTTGACCGCGATCTTGGTGCGGTGGCCGGCCTCCCGGGCGATGGCCGGGATCTCGACGGTCCCGTCCGCGATCTCGGGCACCTCGAGCGCGAACAGCTTGCGGACGAGGTTCGGATGGGTGCGCGACAGCACGATCGACGGACCACGCATGCCCTTGCGCACCTGGACGACATAGCAGCGCAGCCGGAGGCCGTGCTCGTACTTCTCGCCCGGCACCTGCTCGGGTGGCGGCAGGACCGCCTCGATCCGGCCGAGGTCGACGAAGACGTTGCGCGGGTCCTTGCCCTGCTGGATGACCCCGCTGACGATGTCGCCCTCCTTGCCGGCGAACTCACCGAAGGTCTGCTCGTCCTCGGCATCGCGCAGCCGCTGCAGGATCACCTGCCGGGCGGTCGTGGCAGCGATCCGACCGAAGTCGGAGGGCGTGTCGTCGTACTCCCGTACGACATTGCCCTCCTCGTCGGTCTCGGTCGCCCACACGGTGACGTGCCCGCTCTTCTTGTCGAGCTCGACACGCGCCGTCGGCTGATGGCCCTCGGTGCGCTGGTAGGCGATGAGCAGTGCGGCCTCGATGGCCTCGACCAGCAGTGCGAAGGAAATCTCCTTCTCGCGCTCGAGCGCACGGAGCGCACTCATGTCAATGTCCATGGTGACTCCTCTCCTACTCGTCGTTCTCAGGCGGTTCGGGTGCCTTGCGGTTGAACTCGATCTGCACGTGGCCGCTGCCGAGGTCGGCCCAGACGACCTGCTGCGCGGTGCCGTCAATGTCGAGCAGGACCCCGTCGTCGTCGGCGGAGACGACCCGGCCCGTGCGGTCACCGACGCCGGCGATGCCCACCCGGACGAGCCGTTCGGTGGCGCGGCGCCAGTGGCGGGGCAGCGTGAGCGGCCGGTCGACACCCGGCGAGGTGACCTCGAGCACGTAGGGCACGGGGCCCATCGCGTCGGACTCGTCGAGAGTGGCGGAGACCGCGGTGCTCACGCCGGCGATGTCGTCGAGGTCGACGCCACCGTCCTTGTCGACGACCACGCGCAGCACGCGCCGCTTGCCGGCCGGGGTGACGACGACCTCTTCGAGGTCGAACCCGCGGGCGAGCACGACCGGCTCGAGGGTCTGCATCAGGGAATCACGATTGGAGGCTCCGCCCATGTCGAGGACCTCCTTCGCTTTGCTGTTGTCGCCCTGCAGTGCCGACGATACCGGTTCGGCGGCCCACAACAGCATCGTCGCGACGTGGGAGGATGGGGACCCATGACCGACGCCCGGGAAGATCGACCGTCCCGGCGCAGCTTTCTCGCCGGCGGTGGCCTGCTGCTGGTCGCCGCGTGCACCGGCTCCTCCCCGGTCCTGGCCCCCAGGCTCACCGCCGACCAGCGCCTGGCCCGCCGCGTGTCCGCCGAGATCACGGTCCTCGCGGCCGCCTACGCCGCCACGGTCGCCACCCACCCGAGCACTCGCGGCGCGCTGGGCCCGCTGGCCGCGGAGCACGAAGCGCACGTCGCGGCGCTGGTCGACCTGTTGCCGGCACCGTCAGTCTCGCCGAGCGGCCCAGCCACGGGCGCAGCCTCGCCCAGCGGGTCAGCCTCCCCCAGCGCCTCCCCCGCACCGGTCGTCCCTGGGACCCCGGCGGAGGCGCTCACCGCGCTGGCCGCGGCCGAGCGGGCCGCCGCCGCCCGTCGTCGCGGGCAGGCCGGGCACGCCGGCCCGGAGCTCGCACGCCTGCTCGCGTCGATCGCGGCGTGCGAAGCCGTCCACGCGGCGTTGGTCACAGCATGAGCAGGGGTACGGAGACGCACGCGCTGCAGTCGGTGTTGGCCGGCGAGCACGCCACGATCTACGGATACGGCGTCGCGGGAGCCCACCTGAGCGGTGCCCTCCGGAACCGCGCGGTCGCGGCCTATGACAGTCACCGGGCTCGGCGCGACGAGCTCGAGACCCTGATCCGCTCGCGTGGCGACCAACCCGTCGCGGCCGCGTCCTCGTACTCCCTGCCGGCCGCCGTGACCTCAGCCAATGACGCCGTCGTGCTCGCCACCCTGCTCGAGGAAAGGCTCGCCGCTGTATGGGCCGACGCGGTCGTGGCGCTGTCGGGAAGTCTTCGCGCGCTGGCCATCGGTGGCCTGCGCGACGCGGCCGTGCGCGCGGCGGCGTGGCGGGGCGGCAGCGTGCCGTTCCCGGGCCTGCCGGAACGCGCGTCCTGACCGACGCTCAGGCGGGCGCGAGTCGTCGCGCCAGGTCGGCCGTCCCCGGCCAGTCGGGCGACTCCTGCACGCACCGCGCGAACAACCAGAGCAGGACCCTGTCCGCGTCGAGCTCGGCCAGATCTGCCATCCGACGGGCGAGCCCGACGGGGTCGGCCGTCAGCCGCTCCTGGCAGTTGAGCATGTGCTGCAGGACGTCATAGCAGGGATCGCCGACATAGGGCTTGGGGTCGATGACCAGCCACGGCTCGCGGCGCGCGGCCAGGATGTTGGCGCCGTGCAGGTCGGTCAGGAGCAGCACGGACTGATCGGCTGTACGGGCCAGGTCGCGGAACAGCGACAGGCCGTCGCGGGCGATGCCTGCGTCGAGCCTTTGGTCAGGCTTGGTGGCGTACGCGTCGGCCCATTGGTCGCACATCTCCTGCAGCGGCCGGAACGGATGGCCCTCGGACGGCTCTCGCCAGAGTCGGCGGAGCAGCCCGACGACGATCTCGTCCTGCTTGTCCTCCGGCTCCTGGCGGCCGAGCTCCGTGCCCGGATCGCAGGCCTCGAGCAGCAGCGCGAGCGTGTCGTCGTCCTCGGTCGCGTCGTGCAGCAGCACGGCGCCGTCGCCGCCCCACTCGAGCAGCCCGGCCGCCTCGTGCTCGCTCTCCACGTGCCGGAACCCGACCTTGAGCACGAGGGACTGCCCGGCGGAGTCGCGGACCCGCGCCACCCAGGAACAGTCGCCACCGGGCTCGAACGGCTCGCTTGTTCGTAGTGACCACCGGTCGGCGAGCTCATCGACGATCGTGGGCAGCCGAGCGAGCCAGTCGCGCAGCCGTTCGTCGCCCCACTTCGCGACCGACAGGGCGAGGTTCGACGGGATGGTCAAGGGTGGCACGCCCATCAAGATCGCTAATTCCGGTGAAAAAGTCGAGTCGACTCAACTTTTTCACCGGTAGTAGCGATCACTGGTGGGTTTGCGGCCTGCGGGCTGGTGATCCGTCGCTCTAACCTGTCGATCCGTGAGGACCTGGACGCATGCCGACCTGGTCGAGGCCCTGCGCCAGGAGGCAGGTGAGGTGAGCGCACTGCTCGCCGTCGCCGACCCGGCCGCACCGGTGGGGTCCTGTCCCGGCTGGCAGGTCCGCGATCTGGTCGACCATCTCGGCGGCGTGCACCGATGGGCGACCGAGATCGTGCGCACCTGCGAGCGATCGCCCTTTCCGGACTCGTCGCCGGGTGACGACCAGCAGCCGTGGTTCGACGACGGGGCCGAAGCGCTGGTCCGCGAGCTCGCCGCGGCCGAGCCGTCGCACGCCTGCTGGACCTTGGCCCCGCCGGGCGAGATCCGCTTCTGGTCGCGGCGCCAGGCGCACGAGACGATGATCCATCGCTGGGACCTGGCGACCGCGATCGGTGTGCGGGCCGACCTCGACCCTGCACTGGCCGTCGACGGGATCGACGAGGCGGTCACCATGTTCTTCCCTCGCCAGATCGCCCTCGGACGGGAGGCGCTGCTCACCGACGCGATCGCCCTCGTCGATCCAGCAACCGATCGACGGTGGGTGCTCCACGGCGATGGAACGGCCACCGACCACGCGACCGTGGACGTTGCCGCGACCGTCACCGGCGACGCCGTACAGCTCCTGCTCCTGGTGTGGCAGCGCGTCGATCTCGACGCGAGCCCCGTGCAGGTGACCGGCGACTTCGGCGCTGCCGGGCGCGTGCTCGGCGCGCGGCTGACGCCGTGACCGGGCTGCCGGCAGAGAGCCAGATCGTGCTCTCGACGCCGCGCCTGGTGCTGCGGACCTACCGCGAGGAGGACCTGCCCGGGTTGGCGGAGCTGAACGGCGACCGCGAGGTCGTGCGGTTTCTCGGCGGGCGGCCGATGACCCGGGAGGACAGCGACGCGCTGGCCGGCCGGATCGCGGCGAGCTGGGCCGCGGACGGGCTGGGGATGATCGCCGTGGAGCGGCAGGCGGACGGCGCACTGCTCGGCATGGCCGGGCTGGACGAATCCCCGTGGCACCCGGGGCAGATCGAGGTCGGCTGGCGGCTGGCCCCGCAGCACTGGGGGCAGGGCTATGCGACCGAGGCCGGCGCGGCTTGGCTCGAGCACGGCTTCGGCGCTCGCGCCCTGTCGCGGATCATCGCGATCGCCGACGCCGACCCACCCAACGTGGCCAGCATCGCGGTGATGCGCCGCCTCGGCATGTCCCTCGACCATCAGGCCGAGCTCGACGACCACGGCGAGCTGTTCGAGGCGGTCGTGTATGCGATCACGGCGCAGGACTGGCTCGCTGCTTCAGCCGTGCACGATGTCGTACGACAACCGCACGGCTAACGCAGCCACGACGACAAGGAACACCGCCCGGACGAAGCGGCTCCCGCGGCGGATGGCTGTGTGCGCGCCGAGCCACCCGCCCGCGACGTTGCACGCCCCCATCAGCAGGCCCACCCGCCACATCGGAGCACCCTGCGCGGCGAAGACGGCCAGCGCACCGATGTTGGTCGCGAGGTTGACGATGCGTGCCGTCGCAGAGCCCTGCAGGAACGAATAGCCGAGCAGGCCGACGAGCAGGAAGAGCAGAAAGGTGCCGGTGCCGGCGCCGAAGATGCCGTCGTAGAAGCCGAGGCCGAGACCCCCGGCAGCGGCCGCCACGTGGTGTCGCCGCCCCGCCCAGCGCAGCGACTGCACCTCGCCGACCTGCGGATGGAGCAGCACGTAGCCCCCGACGAGCACCACCAGGATGAGCACCAGAGGGCGGAAAACATCAACGCTGATAAAGGATGCGCACAACGCACCGAGCGCTGCGCCGACCATTGCGATGCCCGCCATCGGCAACGCGGTGCGCAGGTCGGGGCGCACCCGTCGGTAGTACGTCGTCGCGGCGACCGAGGTGCCACAGATGCTCGACACCTTGTTGGTCGCGAGGATCTGCGCGGGCGACGCACCCGGGAGCAGGATCAGCAGGGCCGGGATCTGTACGAGACCGCCGCCGCCGGAGACTGCGTCGATCCACCCGGCGAAACCGGCTGCGAGGCAGAGCAGCAGGACCACGTCGAGCTCGGGCACGCCAGCATCCTGCACCCTGCACCGCGTTTCCGCGGAAACGCCTTGCGGCTAGCACATCCCCCAGATGCCCCGGTCGTGAGCCTTCGCGGAACGGCGGGCGGAGCGATAGTCGGCGACTCGCTTGAACGGGTTCTGGTGGTAGACGTAGACGGTTGCCCAACCACGATGCAGCTGGACCTGGTTCATGTCGCGGTCGTCGGAGGCCTTGATGACGTAGCGCAGCAGCCGGCCGTACCGGTCCACCCGGTCCTGCGTCGGATCCGAGACCAGTCGCACCTGGGTGCCGACCGGCAGGAGGCGCTTCAGCGACCTGGAGGCCTCGGGGCCACCGCAGTACTCGACCGGGTAGACCTCGGGCGTGTCGATGCCGATGAGTCGGACGGGCTTCTCGGCGCCACTTCGGAGCCGGACGTTGACAGTGTCACCGTCGACGACCCGGACGACCGTGGCCTTCTGATGGAGGGTCTTCTCGCCAGCGGCCACGGACGGCGACGCAGCGCCGACGACGGCGAGGAGTCCGGCGACGAGTGCGAGAACGGGTGCGAGGGCGGTGACGCGAGCAGGCATGGCGATGTGTTCGGCGTCCAGCGTGCCCGACTTGAGATCAGCCTCGGTCGGCTTGCTCCTGTAGCCAGCCGTCGACGACCGGCAGCAGGTCGGCCAGCCGCTGCACGACGGCGTCCGGGTCGCCCTCGACGTGCCCCTTCTGGTCCTCCGGGATGGCGCTGTGCGGCACCAGCACCGCGCGCATCCCGACCTGCTTCGCCCCGTGCACGTCGTCATAGGGCCGGTCGCCGACGAAGACGACGCGTGACGGGTCCTCGACGCCGACCGCGGTCATGGCGGCACGGAACGCCTCGGGATGCGGCTTCGTCCACGGGATCTCGGAGGTGTAGACCGCTCCGTCGATCAGGTCGAGAACGCCGTCCCGGCGGAAGACCTCCTCGTGGTAGTCCCGCGCCCACAGGGTGTTGGACAGCACACCGACCTTGAGGCCGCGCTCGCGCAGTGCGGCGAACAGCGACGGCACATCAGGGTCGATGTAGGTGTGCGGTGTCCAGAACTCCTGGTACGCAGCGAGCGCGCGCTCGTGCCGCTCACCGGCCGCCTCGACGCCGACCGCGCGAAGCAGGTCCTCGAGCGTCCCGCTCGCCTGGTTGTCGCGGGCTCGCCCCCACGCGTCGGTCTCGACCTCGAGCAGCAGGCCGGCGAGCTCGTCCGCACGCGACGGGTCGTAGACGCTCGTGTACGCCGACCACTGCTCGCGCAGGTCGATCGTGTGCCAGGGCGTCAGAGTGCCGCCCCAGTCGAAGATGACCGCCTCGAGGGCTGCCGTCACGCTCGTACAGCCGCGACGATGTGACCCGCGGCGTCCGCCACCGGCACGTCCTCGCGTCCACCGGACTTCCGGTCGCGCACCTCGACCACCCCGTCGACCAGTCCCCTGCCGACCACGACGATCGTCGGCATGCCGAGCAGCTCGGCGTCCTTGAACTTCACGCCGGGCGACACCCCGCGCCGGTCGTCGTAGAGCACGGTCAGGCCCTGCGCCACGAGGTCGTCGGCGAGCGTCTGCGCCGCGACGAAGACCGTGTCGTCCTTGCCCGTGGCAACGAGGTGTACGTCGGCGGGCGCGACCTCGCGCGGCCAGCAAAGGCCGAGATCGTCATGCGTGGACTCGGCGATCGCGGCGACGGCGCGCGAGACGCCGATGCCGTACGAACCCATGGTGACGACGACCTGCTTGCCGTTCTCGTTGAGCACCTTGAGGTCGAGCGCGTCCGCGTACATGCGGCCGAGCTGGAAGATGTGGCCCATCTCGATGCCGCGCGCGAGGACCAGGCTGCCTTCGTCGCAGTTGGGACAGACGTCGTCCGCGCGCACCTCGGCAGCCTCGACCGTGCCGTCGGCGGTGAAGTCGCGGCCGGCCACCAGGTCGAAGACGTGCCGACCCGCCTCGTTGGCACCCGTGATCCACCGGGTGCCCTCGACGATCCGCGGGTCGAGCAGATAGCGGACACCGGCCGGCTTGTCGGCGCCCAGCGCGGCCGGGCCGATGTAGCCGCGGACCAGGCCGGGATGGTCGGCGAAGTCTGCCTCGGTGAACGGCTCGACGACGGCCGGCTCGACCTGGGCGCCCAGTCGCTTGAGGTCGATCTCCCGGTCGCCGGGCACGCCGATCGCGACGACCTCGTCCTTGGCGCCGGGGTGGCGCAGCTTGACGACGACGTTCTTCAGCGTGTCGGCCGCAGTCCAGTCGCGGTCGCCGCGGCGCAGGTCAGCTCGGGAGTTGGCCATGCTCGACCAGCGTCTCGATCGTGGGCGTGTCAGGCGTGTCCTCGACGTGAGCATCCGGGACACCCTCGTACGCCTGGGCGTCCGGCACCGGTATCCGCACGGCTTCGGTGTTCGCGGCGTAGTCGCAGTTCGTGCAGCGGACGTAGGTGTCCTCGCCGTTGACCGCGGGCGTCAGGAACTCCTCGCTGCGCGACCCGCCCATCGCACCGGACATCGCCGCGACGATCACGTAGTCGAGCCCCAGCCGGTCGAACGTCCGGATGTAGGCCGTCGCGGTGGGCGTTGTAGGACACGTCGAGGCCCGCGTCGTCGATGTCGAAGGAGTAGGAGTCCTTCATCACGAACTCGCGGCCGCGCAGCAGCCCCGCGCGCGGCCTGGTCTCGTCGCGGAACTTGGTCTGGATCTGATAGAGCCACAGCGGCAGGTCCTTGTAGGACGAGTAGAGGTCCTTGACGAGAAGGGTGAACATCTCCTCGTGGGTCGGGGCCAGCAGGAAGTCGTTGCCCTTGCGGTCCTTGAGCCGGAAGATGTCGTCGCCGTAGTCGGTCCAGCGGTTGGACAGCTCGTAGGGCTCCTTGGGCAGCAGCGCCGGGAAGTTGCACCTCTTGCGCGCCCATCGCGTCCATCTCCTCGCGCACGATGCGCTCGACGTTGCGATAGACGCGCCAGCCGAGCGGCAGCCACGTGTAGCCGCCGGGGGCGGCCCGGCGGATGTAGCCGCCGCGCACGAGCAAGCGGTGGCTCGGCACCTCGGCGTCGGCCGGGTCCTCGCGAAGGGTGCGCAGGAACAGGGTCGACATCCGCAACAGCACGACTGATCTCCTCGATGGGGGTAGGTGCCGAGGATAACGAGCGGTTCCACCTCCGGCCGAACGGGTTTCTCGCCGGCTGGGCCGCTCAAGCGAGCTGGGCCGACGGGCTGGACTCCTTCGCGACGCAGCGGGGAGAGCCAGGCGAACACGACCGCGACGGCCAGCACGACGCCACCTGCCAGCATGCCGGCCCGCGGGCCGTAGTGCTGGGCGACGAGGCCGCCGAGCAGGGCGCCGATCGGCGTGCCAAGGCCGAACGAGAGCATCCGCCCGGTCGTGTTGACCCGGCTCATCAGCGGCTCCGGCGTCACCTGCTGGCGGTAGGTGATGGCGTTGATGACCACCGCCATGTACGCCGCACCCCAGACGATCATGAGGAGGCTGCCGATGACCCAGTCGCGCGCCAAGCGTGGTGAGCGACGCACAGCACCGCGCTGGCGGGCAGCGCCAGCAGGGTGACGCGGGCAGCCCCGAGCCGACGCACGAGGCGGGGCATGAGCAGGCTCGCCACCAGCACGCCGACACCCCAGGAGGAGAAGAGGACGCCGAGCCGCCAGTCACCCTCGCGGACATCGAGGTCGCGGTCGGCCCAGACGACCATCTGACCCATGAATGCGCCGCCGGCGATGGACTGGGCCGTGCCCACCGCGGTCATCGAGCGGACGGTCACGTGCGACCAGAGGAACGCCAGGCCCTCGCGCACGTCGGCCACCAGCGCCGACCGGGACAACGGCGCGGCCAGCTGCCGCGCCTCGGACAGCGGACGCACGATCGTCCGGATCAGCGCGGCGGAGGCCACATAGCTCAGCGCGTCGACGGCGATCAGCGAGGCCGGCGAGATGACCGCGAACAGCGCGGCTGCAGCGAGCGGGACGATCGTCTCGACCACGGTGCTCGTGGACCACAGGGCGCTGTTGGCGACCGCGATGCGGTCCCTGCCCACCAGCGTCGGCAGCGCACCGAAGTCCGCCGCGTCGAAGAACACGAACAACGCGGGCACGACGAACGCGGCGACGAGCAGGTGGGGCACGGTGAGCGCGCCGAACCACGAGGCGATCGGGATCGAGGCGAGTACGAGCGCGTTGACCCCGTCGACGGCGACCATGACCCGTTTCCGGTTGAACCGGTCGGCGAGCGCGCCGGCCGGCAGCCCGAACATCAGGTAGGGGATCGCCTCGAGCGCCGCGACGAGTGAGGTGAGCAGGGGCGAGCCCGACAGCGAGTATACGAGTACGGGGAACGCGACGTAGGTCACGGACGTGCCGGTCAGCGAGATCAGCCGCGACGTGAGGAACCGGCGCCAGTCGGGGTCGTCGCGCAGCCGGGCCGCGCCGCCTGAGCTCATCGGCTGGCTGCTCAGCGGAACCCCTCTGCCTGGATCCCGTAGAGCTCGGAATACTGCCCGCCTCGTGCCATCAGCTCGTCGTGGCTGCCGACCTCGACGACGCGGGCACCGTCGAGCACGACGATGAGATCGGCCATCCGAACCGTCGAGAAACGATGACTCACGAGCACGGTGACGCGACCGTTCGTGGCCTGCTGCCGGGACACCTCGGCGAAGCGCTCGAACAGCGCGTGCTCCGTCTCGGCATCGAGGGCGGCCGTCGGCTCGTCGAGGACGAGCAGCAGCGGGTCCTCGCGCATGAAGCCACGAGCCAGCGCAAGCTTCTGCCACTGGCCGAAGGACACCTCGACACCCTCGTCCCACGTCGGCCCGAGCTGGGTGTCGAGCCCGTGCGCGAGCCGGTCGATGACGTCGACGGCGCCCGCGCGGTCGACCGCCGCGGACACGGCGGCCCGCTCGGCGATGTGGCCGAGGTCACCGACGCCGACGCTGTCCATGGCCCGCAGCTCGAAGCGGAAGAAGTCCTGGAACGCGCCGCCGAGGCGAGCCCGCCACTGGGCCATGGACAGCGTGGCCAGGTCGACGCCGTCGACCTCGATCTGACCGCTGTCGGGTGCGTACATCCGGGCGAGCAGCTTGACGAGCGTGGACTTGCCGGCACCGTTCTCGCCGACGATGGCGACGACGCTGCCGGCGGGCAGGTCGAGGCTGACGTCATCGAGGACGAGCTGCTCGGTGCCCGGGTAGGTGAACGACACGTGGTCGAAGCGGATGCCGTCGGTGAGGCGGTCGGGTGGTGTTCCGTCGGCGCGCGACTCGGCTGCCGCGGCATAGTCCTCGAGCCAGATCAGCCGGCGCGAGATGTCGAGCCAGATGCTGCGCAGGAAGCCCAGCTCGCCGACGGCCGACGCGACGTACTGCGAGAGCTGGCTGCCCGCCACGAGCACGAGCACGACCTGTCCCGGCGTCCCGTCGAGGGCCGTCGCCGTGTAGACGATCGCGACGACGTAGGCGCCGGCGAACACCGCCCAGGCGAGCGAGTTCCAGAACGCGGTGACCCATCGAGCCCGGGCCAGCGGGGCGTTCCCACGATGCCACGCGGCGCGCCTCGCGCGTACCAGGTCATCGCCGTTGCCTGTGACCCGCACCTCCTTGCCCGGCGCGGCGGTCGTGCCCAGCACGAACAGGTGGCGGGCCAGGCGGGCGTGCGGGGCTGCCCGGTCCTGGATCGCGCGCTCGACGCCGGGTCGCCACGTCGCGGTCAGGACCGTCGGCAGCGCGAAGACGAGCAGCAGCACCAACAACGGGTCCACTCGAGTCGCCAGAAGCACCACGACGATGCCCAGCCGCAGGATCCAGCCCAGCGTGGAGAACAGCGACATGAACAAGTGGTCGAGACCGAAGGTGCCGCGGCGCAGCACCTCGAGGCGGTCGAGGTGCTCGCGGCTCTCCTGGTGCGCGATCGTCGCCACCGTTGCGTGCAGCCGCGCGACGTGCTCCTCCATCGCGATGCTGACGCGGTCGCGGAACCGTCGTTGCAGGCGGTCGAAGACGACCTGGAGATACCACAGCAGTGTCGACGACACGGCGAGACCGAGCGCGCCCACGAGCACGTGCGTGCGGTTGTGGTCACCGACGCCGTCGACGACGATCGCGAGCCACAGCCCGATCAACGCCTGCGGCAGCGCGGTGAACAGCGTCATGGCCAGCGACAGCGAGAGCAGCCGCGGCTCCACGCGGTAGGCCAGCTTGATCATCCGCCACAGCGACTCGAGCGCCGGCGGCAGGCCGTCAGTCGAGCGTGTCATGGACGACCTCCTCGCCGAGCTCGTCGACCTCGGTGAAGCGGGAGGCCTGCAGGTCGAACATCGTGCGATAGCGGCCGCCGAGCGCCATCAGCTCGTCGTGCGAGCCGAGCTCGACCAGCCGGCCGTCTTCCAGCACGCAGATCCGGTCCGCCTGCCGGACAGTGGAGAACCGGTGGCTGATCAGGATCGTCGTGCAGTCGCGGGTGGCGGCCAGGATGCGGGCGAAGATCTCGGCCTCGCCGCGCACGTCGAGCTGCGCGGTCGGTTCGTCGAGAAGGACGACACCGGCACCGAGTTGTACGGCGGCGAGGGCGCGCGCGAGAGCCACCCTCTGCCACTGCCCGCCGGAGAGCTCGGTGCCGCCGTCGTACCCGCGAGCCAGGATCGTGTCCAGACCGGTCAGCCCGTGCCCCCCGGCAGCCCGCAGCGCCGCCTCGACGACCTCGTCGGGGGCACCGCGGGGTGCGACGTTGTCGCGCAACGGGAGCTCGTAGCGCACGTAGTCCTGGAAGACCGCAGCCAGTCGGGAGCGGTAGTCAGCGACGTCGAGCTCGCGGATGTCCACGCCGTCGATCTCGACCGCGCCGCTCTGCGGGTCGTAGAGGCGGCACAGCAGCTTGGCGAGCGTCGTCTTCCCGGCACCGTTGACACCCACGATCGCCATCGAGGTGCCGGCGGGGATGGTGAGGTCGAAGTGGTCGAGGACCGGTCGGTTGCTTGTGTCGTAGCCGAACGTGACGTCCCGGAACCGGATCTGGCTGGCCGGCAGGCCTGCGGCAGGCCGGGATCCGCTGGCCAGTGCGCCCGCGGTCGCCATCGGCTCCGGGAGGCGCAGCACGGCGGCGGCCGGCGACGCCGCACCGTCCAGCGCCCAGCTCAACCCGCCGAACGCGATGGCGCTGACACCGACGGCGGTCTGCAGGTATGTGGTGACGCTGCCGAGACCGAGCCGACCGTCCGAGACCGCATCGGCGAGCGCCCAGAAGACAACGACGTTGGCAGTGAGGACGATGGCCAGGGCGCCGATCACCGAACGTTCGCGCAGCCTGGTCGCCTCGTACTGCAGCTGGAAAAGGGTTCGGCGACGGTCCGAGAACCGGTCCACCACCCAGCCCGCGAGCCCGAACATCCGCAGCTCCTTGGCCGCGGGCGGGTCGGTGGCGAGGCGGTAGGCATAGTCCGCGTGCCGCTGGGCGTCGCGCACCGTCTTGGTGTTGCGGTCGCGCCAGACCCCGCTCTCCCGCAGCAGCCAGTGTGTCGAGCCCCAGGCACCGACCAGCAGGACGGGCGCCCACCAGGCGAACGCGATGAGCACGAGCGCCGACGCGACGCCGGTCAGCAGGAGCATCAGGCCGGTCGAGATGAAGTCCATGGCGATGACGAGTGGCGGACCGCTGTAGCCCGTGTCGAAGTCGCGCGCCATCGTGAGGTCGTCCGCCAGCTGCGGGTTCTCGAGGTGTCCCATGCCGGGGGGCGTGACGGTCGCCACGATCAGCCGGTCGTTCATCCAGTCGCTCGCGACGGCACCGATGTTCGCGCTGACGGCCTGCTGCACAGGGGTGAGGACCTGCAGTGCCACGAAGACGATGCCGACGAAGGTCAGCGGCCCCGTCAGTGCCGAGTCGTTCTCGACCGCGGCGATGAGCACACCGGTCGCCACCGCCAGCAGCGCCGGCATCGCGGCACGAAGCACGAGCAGCACCCACCACGCGGTGGCCAGCGGCGGCGACGCCTGGAAGAGCACTCCGAAGAACTTCCACTCCGGCCGGGCACGCAGCCGATCGAGCACGTGAGCACCCTGCCACATCGGACGGACAGCCCTTCCGGATTCGACCACGTTCAGCATGCTGGCGGACGGTTCGCCAGGCCTGCACGCCTTGCGAAGGGTCCGTACGCCTGGTGAACGTGGTCGATTCCCGGCCGCAGTTAGAACAGGACCGACATGAAGGTGCCGCGGTTGGTCATGCCGACGCGGTGGTAGGTGGCCCTGGCGGCGGTGTTGTAGTCGTTGACGTAGAGGCCGACGACAGGCGCGATCTCGCGAAGGGAGAGGTCGACGACTGTCGCCATGGCCGGCACCGAGAGCCCCTGGCCGCGCAGCTCGGGCGCGACCCAGACCCCCTGCACCTGGCAGGCGGACGGTGTCACCGAGCCGATCTCGGCCTTGAAGATGACCCGGCCGTTCTCGATGCGCGCGAAGGACCGGCCGCTGCGGATCAGCTCGGCCACCCGGACCCGATAGGCGGCCCCGCCGTCGACGGCGACGGGCGACACCCCGACCTCCTCGGTGAACATCGCCACGCAGGCGGGGAGCAGCACGTCGATCTCGTCGGGGCGCACCCGGCGCACCAGCGGGTCGGCGGGCACCGGCGACGGCGTACTCGTGGCCATGAGGGGTTGGTTGGGGCGGACCTCTCGGGCCGGCCCCCACGACGGCTCGAGCAGCTCCCACAACGGTGCGACCGACTCGCGCGGGCCCACGATGGTCGCGCACCGGCGACCCTGGCGGCGCGCCCGGTCGGCGAAGACGCGGGCCGACTCGAGGCCCGACTCGACGGGGACGAGGTTGGCGCCCGAGTGGCAGACGGCGCGCAGCCGGCCGTCGACGAGATGGCCCCACATCTCGCCGGAGAGCCGGACCGGGTCGAGTCCGACCGCACGCACCCGCGACTCGACGAACACGTGAGCCACCGGGTCGTGGGCCATCAGCGCCAGCACCTCGGGCAGGTCGGCCTGGCGCAGCACGCGCAGCGAGGACATCCGCAGCACGTCGCCCTCCTCCTCCCGGCGCATTTCGGGGCCCGTCCCTAGCTCACATTGACCGCAGGCTCGCCAGAGGCTACGCCCGCGACCTCCATCTCCTCGGCGATGCGCATTGCTTCTTCAATGAGAGTCTCGACGATCTGGCTTTCGGGGACGGTCTTGATGACCTCGCCCCGGACGAAGATCTGGCCCTTGCCGTTGCCCGAGGCGACACCGAGGTCGGCCTCTCGCGCCTCCCCCGGTCCGTTGACGACGCAGCCCATGACCGCGACCCGCAGGGGCACCGTGAGACCTTCGAGGCCGGCCGCCACCTGGTCGGCGAGCGTGTAGACGTCGACCTGTGCGCGGCCACAGGACGGGCAGGACACGATCTCGAGGCCGCGCTGCCGCAGGCCGAGCGACTCGAGGATCTGGTTGCCGACCTTGACCTCTTCGACCGGTGGCGCGGACAGCGAGACCCGGATGGTGTCGCCGATGCCCTCGGCGAGCAGTGCGCCGAACGCCACCGAGGACTTGATCGTGCCCTGGAAGGCCGGGCCTGCCTCCGTGACGCCCAGGTGGAGCGGATAGTCGCACTTCTCCGCAAGCAGGCGGTAGGCGTTGATCATGACGACCGGGTCGTTGTGCTTGACCGAGATCTTGATGTCGCGGAAGTCGTGCTCCTCGAACAGCGAGCACTCCCAGAGCGCCGACTCGACCAGCGCCTCGGGTGTGGCCTTTCCGTACTTCTCGAGCAGCCGCTTGTCCAGCGACCCGGCGTTGACCCCGATGCGGATCGGGACACGCGCGTCGTTCGCGGCCTTGGCGATCTCACCGACCTTGTCGTCGAAGGCCTTGATGTTGCCGGGGTTGACGCGCACTGCGGCACAGCCGGCGTCGATGGCGGCGAAGACGTACTTGGGCTGGAAGTGGATGTCGGCGATCACCGGAATCTGCGACTTGCTGGCGATGGCCGCCAGCGCGTCGGCATCGTCCTGGGTCGGGCAGGCGACGCGCACGATCTGGCAGCCGGAGGCGGTCAGCTCGGCGATCTGCTGGAGCGTGGCGTCGATGTTGCTCGTCGGGGTCGTCGTCATCGACTGCACGGAGACGGGAGCGTCACCGCCGACCAGCACTCCGCCGACGTCGATCTGGCGCGACACTCGGCGCTGCGCCAGTGGCCGGGGCGGTGTCTCGGGCATGCCGAGGTTGATGCTCATGGGTCCATTCTCACTTACGCCGACAAGTGCCGCGCTTGCTTCAACAGGCGAACCGTCGCCTCAGCAGTGCTGCAGGCCTGCTGACGCGACGGCTGGCCTACCAAACGTGGTCAATCGCCGAGCGGGCCGGGCTATTGGCGGATGGTGATGGGGTTGACGATGTCGGCGGTCAGCGTCAGGACGGTGAGCCCGCCGAACAGCAGGATCACCAGATAGGTCAGCGGCAGCAGTTTGTTGTAGTCGACGCGACCTGGGTCCTCTCTGCCGCGCCGGGCCGCCAGCCACGACCGGCTCCGCTCGTACCACGCGATCGCGACGTGGCCGCCGTCGAGCGGCAGCAGCGGGAACAGGTTGAAGATGCCGATGAAGATGTTCAGCCCGCCGAGCAGGGTCAGGAAGATGATCGGCGCGCCGATCTCCGCGGCCTCTCCGCCGACCCGGCTGGCACCCACGACGCTGATCGGCGTGCTGGCGTCGCGCGTCTGACCGCCGATGGCGTCGATCAGCTTCGGGATCTTCGACGGGAACGCGGCCAGCGCCTTGAAGGTCGCGGTGATGTTGTAGCCGGTGAAGCTCGTCGCCGCACCGAAGCCGCCGAGCGCGGAGTGGTGCAGGATCGCCTTCGGATAGCGGACCTGGACGCCCATCGCCGAGACGGTCGACGTCGGCCCGGTGGGCTGATCGATCTTCGGCCGTTCCGTCGACACGAGGTCCACCGTCGCCGTACGCCGGACGCCGTCGCGGACGTAGACCACGGTCACGGGTCCCGCGGGTGAGGCGCGCACGGTGTCGACCACGTCGCCGTACGTCGTCACGGGCGTGCCGCCGATGGAGACGATCCGGTCGCCGTGCCGCAGTCCCGCGGCCTTGGCCGGCCCGGCAGGGTCACTGGCGCGGCAGGCCCGCAGGTCGCCCTTGACGAGCTCGTACTTCTGCACCACGCAGTCGGTGACCTGGCCGATGACCGGCTTCGCGTCCGTCGGCTCGAACGACGCCGCCACCGGGTTGGGCAGGCCTGTCGTGATCGCGGCGAAGTAGAAGATCACGATCGCGAGCATGAAGTGGGTGGCCGAGCCGGCGACGAGCACGACCGTGCGCTGCCAGATCGGGTAGCGCCAGAAGGCCCGGTCCTCGTCGGCGGGGGCGACGTCCTCGAGCGGCGTCATCCCGACGATCTTGACGAAGCCACCGGCCGGGATGGCCTTGACGCCGTACTCCGTCTCGCCGCGGCGGAACGACCACAGGGTCGGGCCGAAGCCGGCGAAGTACTGGGTCGCCTTCATGCCGAACCGCTTGGCGGTCAGCAGGTGGCCTGCCTCGTGGAGGCAGACCGAAACCAGGATGCCGACGGCGAAGATGACGACGCCGAACGCGTAAGTCATGCGGTGAAGCTCCCGTTAGTTGCGGTGACGGCAGCCTGGGCACGCTCGCGCGCCCAGGCCTCTGCCTGCTCAACATCGGCGAGCGAGGAGAGGTTCCTTACCTCGTGAGCGGCAAGAACCTGCTCAACAGTGTCGACGATGGCCGTGAAGGGCAGGTCGCCGGCCCGGAACGCCTCGACGCAGACCTCGTTCGCGGCGTTGTAGACCGCGGGCGCGGTGCCGCCGCTCTCCCCCGCCTGCCGCGCGAGGCGTACGGCGGGGAAGGCCTCGTCGTCGAGGGGGAGGAACTCCCAGGTGCTCGCCTGAGTCCAGTCGCAGCCCCTGGCCGCTCCCGGCACCCGGTCGGGCCAGCCGAGGCCGAGGGCGATCGGCAGTCGCATGTCCGGCGGGCTCGCCTGGGCGAGCGTCGAGCCGTCGACGAACTCGACCATCGAATGCACGAGCGACTGCGGGTGCACCACCACGTCGATGCGGTCGAACGGGACGTCGAAGAGCAGGTGGGCCTCGATGACCTCGAGCCCCTTGTTGACCAGGGTGGCCGAGTTGATCGTGACGACCGGGCCCATGTTCCAGGTCGGATGCGCCATGGCCTGCTCGACCGTCACGTCGGCGAGCTCGGCCCGGGTCCTGCCGCGGAACGGGCCACCACTGGCGGTCAGCACCAGCCGACGTACCTCCTGATGACTGCCGCCACGCAGGCACTGGGCCAGCGCGGAGTGCTCGGAGTCGACGGGGACGAGCTGGTCCGGCCGCCGCAGCGCCGCCTTCACCAGCGGGCCGCCGGCGATCAGCGACTCCTTGTTGGCCAGCGCCAGCGTCCGACCGGCGCCGAGCGCGGCCAGCGTCGGGGCCAGGCCGATCGAGCCGGTGATGCCGTTGAGCACGAGGTCGCAGGGCCACTGCGCGAGCTCGGTCGCGGCGTCGGGGCCGGCGAGGATCTTGGGCACGGGGAACTGCCCGGCGCTGTAGCCGCCGGCCTTGGCCGCGGCGTAGAACGCGAGCTGCAGGTCCTGCGCGGCGCTGGCGCGCGCCACGGCGACGACCTCGACGCCCAGCTCGAGCGCCTGCTGCGCCAGCAGCGCCACCTCGCCGCCGCCCGCGGCCAGCCCGACCACGCGGAACCGATCAGGATTGGCCCGCACGACGTCGATCGCCTGGGTGCCGATCGAACCGGTCGATCCCAGGATGACGACGTCTCGGGGGTCACTCACACAGTCAAGTGTCCCGCATGTTCGCGTTCCCGGTGACCGGCGGGCGGACCGTCGGTCGCGCCGACGAGCTCCGGCAGGTCGTCGGACTCGCGGATGCCGTGCCGTGCCCAGAAGCGGGCCAGCGGCTCCGGTGCCCACCAGTTCCAGCTGCCCAGCAGGCGCATCGTGGCCGGGACGAGGAGCGTACGGACGATCGCGGCATCCACGACGATCGCGATGATCATGCCGACGCCGATCATCTTGATGAACACGATGCCCGACGTGGCAAAGGCGCCGATGACCACGACCAGCAGCACCGCAGCGCTCGTGATGATCTTGCCAGATCGCTGCAGACCGCCGGCGACGGCCAGCGTGTTGTCACCGGTGCGGTCCCACTGCTCGCGGATCCGCGAGAGCAGGAACACCTCGTAGTCCATCGACAACCCGAACGCCAGCGCCAGCATCAGGATCGGCTGGGTCGCCTCGATGGCGCCCGTGGACTCGAACCCGAGCAGCCCCGACAGGTGCCCTTCCTGGAAGATCCAGACGAGCGCACCGAACGAGGCCGTGAGTGACAGCACGTTCATCACGACGGCCTTGACGGGCAGGACCACCGACCCGAACGCGAGGAACAGCAGCAGCAGCGTGACGCCGAGCACGAACAGGCCCATCCACGGCAACGTGCCGGACAGGCTGGCCAGCAGGTCGCGCAGGTCGGCCGCCCGCCCGCCGACCAGGACGTCTGCCCCGGACGGCGCCGGCACCGCGCGGACCTGACCGACCAGGTCACGCGCCTCGCTCGAGATGCCCTCGAACGCATAGTGGATCGACAGGACCGCGGTGCCGTCCTGCTCGCCGGTCACGGCGACCGACCGCACGCCGTCCAGCCCGCGCAGGTCCTCGACGTAGGCAGCGAGCGAGGCATCGTCGACAGTGCCGTCCGCGTAGGTCACGACGGGGTCGATCGTCGACGTCCCGCCACCCGGGAAGTCGGCGATCAGCGTCTCGGCCACGACCCGGCTCTCGGTGCCCGCGGGCAGCGCCCGGTGGTCGACCCCGCCGAACTCGGCGCGTAGGAACGGCGAGCCGGCCAACAGCAGCACCGGCACGATCACGGCGACGTAGACCACGGGACGGCGCATCACCGAGTGCGCGAGGCGGGCCCAGCCACCCTGCTCCGGTCGCGGCCGGGTCGACGTACGACGGAGACGCCTGGGCACGCGCATGCGCAGTGAGTCGACGCGGTGCCCGAGCACCGCGAGCAGGGCCGGCAGCACCGTCAGCGCCCCGATCATCGCGACGAGCACGGCGGCCATTCCGCCGAAACCCATGGAGCGCAAGAAGATCTGGGGGAACAACAGCAGCGAGGCCAGGGAGATCGCCACCGTCAGGCCGGAGAACGCGACCGTGCGTCCCGCGGTCGACATGGTGCGTACGAGGGCTTGCTCGGTGCTCGCGCCCCCGCGCAGCTCCTCGCGGAAACGACTCACGACGAAGAGCGCATAGTCGATGGCCAGCCCCAGCCCCAGCATCGTCACGATGTTGATCGAGAAGATGGAGACGTCTGTGGTGAGGGTGAGCAGGCGCAGCATCGTGAAGGAGCCGAGGATCGCGAGCCCGCCGATGGCCAGCGGCAGGCTGGCCGCGGTGAGGCCACCGAAGACCACGACGAGCAGCACCATCACGATCGGCAGCGACAGCTGCTCCGCACGACCGATGTCCTCGCTGACCTGGTTGGTGATGTCGCTGCTGATCGCCTCGTCACCGCCGAGCTGGACGGTGAGCCCCGGGGGCGCGTCGCGCAGGCGCGGCTCGAGCGCGTCGTAGGCGTCCATCAGCGCGTCGTCGTCGTTGCCGACGAGGTGCAGGACGGCGTAGGTCTGGGTGCGGTCGTGGGACACCAGGGCGTCGGCGGTGCCGTTGGTCGACCACCACGTGGTGGTGCTCTTGACGAGGCTGGGCGGCAGATCGGCCAGATGTTCCTGAACGGCGTCGCGGAACCGTGGGTCGTCGACGCTGCGACCACCGTCGCGATAGAGCACGACCACGTCGGCTGCGTCGCGGCCGACCGTGTCCTCGGCCTGGGCCAGCGCCCTCGCCGACTCGCTGCCCGGGGTCTCGAAGCCGCTGGAGATCAACGAGCCGAAGACTCCGGTGCCCCACGTCGCGGCGAAGGCGAGGAATACGCCGGCAACGGCCAGCACCCAGCGTCGCCGCCGGTAGACGACGTGGCCCCACCGCTCGAAGGGCCCGACCCGGCCGGGATCAGAAGACATCGGCGCGCTCCCCTGGTATAAATGTGAACAGCAGTTCTTCGTGTTAACATTGTTAACTATGATGACGGCGTTCACAACTGTCAAGGGGTGTAGGATGATTCCGACCAGCCGACGCGAACGGGCCCGTGACGCGACGACGGCCGAGATCAAGGCGACCGCGCGCCGGCTGCTCGTGCAGGACGGGCGGGACGCACTGACCCTGCGGGCGATCGCCCGCGAGATGGGCATGACCGCGCCGGGGCTCTACCGCTACTTCGCCAGCCACGACGACCTCGTCGTCGGCGTCTGCCACGACATCCTCGACGAGCTGACGGTCGTGCTGCTCGCGGCTCGCGACACGGTGCCGCTCGACGACCCGATCGGGCGGCTGGGGGCGACCTGCCGGGCCTTCCGGCGCTGGGCACTCGAGCACCCCGCTGAGTTCCAGCTCAGCTTCGCGACCAGCGGCGCGGCGCCCGGCCAGTCCGGTCCGCCCCCGCCGCCTGGTCCGCTCGGGGCAGAGGAGTTGCGCTTCGGAGCCGTCTTCCTCGACCTCTTCGTGGAGGTCTGGACAGCGGCGCCGTTTCCGGTGCCCGACGAGGCGAGCCTGCCTCCCGACCTGATTCGCCAGGTGCGCGCGTTTTCGGCGGTGGTCGGCGACGTGCTGCCGCTGGGTGCTCTGACGGCCTATCTCGCCGGGTGGGTGCGGCTCTACGGCGCCGTCACCATCGAGACCTTCGGGCTGTTGCGCTTCGCCCTCGACGACGCCGAGCCGATGTTCGAGGCCATGCTCGCGGAGATGGCGCGCAGCCTCGAGCCGGCGCCGGAGAGCTGAAATAGCGCAACGCAGCCGAAAGTCCAAGTGGTGCAGAAGGTTCTAAATTGTGTGATATCGGGCCTAGTTTTGGCCTGTGTGGTCGGCGGCCCGCGCCGGTCCCCCAGGCTGGACCAATCGTCACCATCGGCCAGTGCGCCAACAACGGTGACATCAACTACGACACGGGCTTCGCAGTGATGAACACCAACGGTGGCAGCCACCTCACCAGCGTGGTCGGCAGGCAGGGAATGGCCTTCAACCTGGCCCGCCACCTGTCGTACACGGCCTACGGCTACCCGGCCGCTCCGCCCTTCGACGGCGAGACCCTGAAATCCTGTGCCGGCACGGCTGTGGACGACACCTTCGGTGGCACGCAGAGCCAGGGCATCTCGTGCAACATGACCGGCGGATCGAGCGGCGGCCCGTGGTTCACCGGAGGGGTGCAGAACTCGATCAACAGCTACGGCTACGACGGCGTCGCGAACTCGATGTTCGGTCCCTACTGGGGCTCCGTCATCCAGGGTGCGTACAACGCGGCGGCCACTGCCTGATCGGCAGCCTCGTTGGCTCACTGCGTCGTCGGACCGCCGCACCAGGGGTTCATCCGGCGGTCCTGTCGCGCGACGCAGACGCCTAGCTCAGCTCGACGACGCCACCGACCGGCACGCGGACGTAGTCAGTCCCGCCCTTGTTCGCGAGCCAGCTGTCGACGTTGCCCAGACCGATCTCGGACAGCAGCGCGTCATGGATCGGGTGCGCGCGGCGCGGCCGCACCGCGCGTACGAAGTCGATGGCCTCACGCAGCTTGAGCCATGGGGCACTTACCGGCACGAGCAGCGTCTCGATGTCGCCGTCGGGCACGAACAGTGAGTCGCCGGGGTGGTAGAGGGAGCCGTCGATGATGAAGCCGACGTTCGCGCAACCCGGCAGCCCGTCGTAGATCTCGGCATGCTCGCCGCCGACGACCGTGACGTCGAATCCCGCCACCGTGAACGTGTTCCCTGGAGCGACCGGTTGTGCCGTCACACCTTTCTGCGCGAGCTGCGCGACGACATCGGCGTTCGTGTGCACGACGAGCGCCGAGTTGCCGGTCTGTGCAGCGACCAGTAGTTCGGCGTCGACGTGGTCGGCGTGCTCGTGCGTGATCAGCACGCCCACCGCGTCCTGCAACGACTCGGGCTCGGAGAATGATCCCGGGTCGATGACGAGGACCTGACCCGCCTTCTCGAGGCGTACGCAGGCGTGGCCGAACCTCGTGAGCAGCATGTTCTCGACCCTAATGCGGGCGCGCTCATGCGGCCGTTTCAGGCCCGCAGCAGTCGCCCGGTCCGGAGCCTTCGCCCGGTCCGGAGCAGAGCATCTGGTCCTGCACCAGCCGCGCGTCCCCCGTGGGCAGTCCCTCGGTGGCCTCGGCGAGCGTGCGGGCCCGGGTCGGGTCCAACCGGCCGCCGGGCGCGCGCCGATGCCGAGCACCGCCTGCAGCTCCTCGACCATCGCCGAAGCGATCACGTCCTCATCAGGAGGGCACCCCGGCACCTTGTCTACACATTGCCAGCGCCTGTCTCCACCTTGCCGGTCGCAGGAAGCCAGTCCCTCGACGACAACGCCAGCCTGCGCCGCGCGTACCAAGTCTTAATTTCGCGCCCACGAACCGTGTGGTGGTGCCCCGGCCTGCCCGACGGGACGCCCCCGCGACGACCCGCCGCGGCCTTCTCGTCGGCTGCTGCGACACGCAACCGAGACGGCAGGACCACCCTTCGCGCGCCCGCCGGATCTTTCGCGGCTACTCAGCCGTTGAAGGAATGGCGTTCCAACGGTGGGTGCGCGGCCGCCTGCGGGACGGCAATCGAAGATCATCAAGCACCTGCGCAGGCGGGGAAGAATGCCTAGACACGCCGCATGCGGTCAGCCGCCTCGGCAATGGCACGACAGTTGTGCAACGGTTACCCATGTGGTCACCGGGGTTGAGGTCGCGGCAAGGCGCCGCCTGAGCGGGTGGTTGCTGCGGTTCTACAGCGAACGTCGGCAGCGCTCGGGATCCTCCCTGCTCTCATTGCTGCCCAAGTCGTCGCTGGTCCCCCTGCATCGCAACCTGCTCGATCCCGTGGACGAACTGGGCCAACTGCGGGACAAGGAACCGGTCAGCCGGCTCAAGGTCCCCTTCGGTGTACGCGCGTGGCTGGTGACGGGCTACGACGAGTCAAAGGCCGTGCTCGCCGGTGCCGACGCGTTCAGCAACGACTTCCGGCACGTGGTGACGACGGCGGGCATTCCCACCGGCCACCACAGCCCCGGTGGCCTGGGCTTCGCCGACCCGCCCGACCACACCAGGCTGCGCCGCCTGCTCACGCCGGAGTTCACCGTCCGGAGGCTGAGCAGGCTCGGACCCCAGATAGAGGCCACGATCGAGGGTCAGCTCGACGAGATGGCCAAGATCGCGGAGCGCGATGGCTCGGTCGACCTGCATGAGCACTTCGCACTGCCGATCCCCTCGTTGGTCATCTGCGACCTGCTGGGCATCCCGTACGAGGACCGCGCCGACTTCCAGCGGCTCAGCGCTGCCCGCTTCGACTTCCTCGGCGGCACCGACGGCTCGCTCGGGGCCATCTCGGAGTCCGTCGCCTACGTGCTCGGCGTCGTCGAACGGCAGCGTGTCGAGCCCGGACCGGGCATGCTCGGGATGCTGATCAAGGAGCACGGTGACGAGATCACCGACCTCGAGCTCGCCGGGCTCACCGACGGGTTGCTGACCGGCGGCCTGGAGACCACCACCAGCATGCTGGCGCTGGGGGCGCTGGTCCTGCTCCAGAACCCCACCAGTCTCGCCGAGATCCGCGATCGGGACGAGCAGATCGCGCCGCTCGTGGAGGAACTGCTGCGCTATCTGACCGTCGTGCAGGTCGCATTCCCCCGGCTGGCGCGCAGGGACCTCACCGTCGGCGGGCAGACGATCTTGGCCGGCGACATCGTCTTGTGCTCGCTCAGCGGTGCGAACCGCGACGCGCGTCAAGGCGATGACATGGATCGGTTCGACCCGACGCGGCCGCCCTCCCAGCACCTGGCCTTCGGCCACGGGATCCACCGCTGCATCGGGGCCGAGCTCGCGCGGATGGAGCTCCGCGCCGCCTACCCGGCCCTCATCCGGCGCTTCCCGGACATCAAGCTCGCGGTGCCCGCCGGGAGGTTGTCCTTCCGGAAGCTGTCGTTCGTCTACGGGGTCGACGCGTTGCCGGTCACCCTGGACTGAGCCAGGTCGCGGTCTCGCCGAGCACCACGGGCAGATCTTGGTACGCGCGAGCAGCCTCGCCGTACGTCGTGGGGAGTCGCTGACTCGCCTGGCCAGAGTGGATCTAGCCTTTGCGGGTGCTGGTGGGGCGATCCGGGAGGGACCTCGATGGCTGACGCCGACGACGTGCGGCGTATCGCGCTGGCCCTGCCCGACGTGGTGGAGATCGAGAGCGCCGGCTTCGACTTCCGGGTGGCCAACAAGGGATTCGTCTGGTCCTACCCCGAGCGCAGACCGGGCAAGCCGCGGCTCATCCGGACCGACGTCGCCGTGCTGTTCGTCGGAGACGAGGCGGAGAAGCAGGCTCTCCTGCTCGGTGAGCCCGACCTCTTCTTCACGGCACCGGGCTACGACGGCTGGCCGCTGGTGATGCTGCGGCTGGCCGAGGTGGACGTGAAGCGCCTGACCGAGCTCGTCACCGACGCGTGGCGGATGCGAGCCCCGGACGCAGTCGCGGAATGAGCCGCAACCAGGGAGCGCTTACAGGGCCATCGACAACCAGACGCGATCGCGCAGTGGGATGCCCTCGATGGTGATCCCGTCCGGATAGCCGGTGTCGGCCGTGAACGCGTCCCGGTCGATGCTCAGCATGCGAAAACCGAGCCGTTGATAGAAGCGCAGGTTTCCTGTGCTCGCCGTTGCGGTCGAGACGAACATCGTGTTGGCGCCGCCGGCCCGGCTTTCGGCAACAGCCCGCTCGATCAGCGCGCGCCCCACGCCGTTGTGCCGCTGGTGCTCGACGACCGCCATGCTCTTCAGCTCGACCTCGCCGGCGGTCTCGGACCCGATGAGCTGCAGGTGCCCTACCACCGATCCATCGTCGACGGCGACGAGAACCCGGCCGAGTGTCACATAGCTGTCCAGCTGCTCAGCCGAGTCCTCGGCGAGCTCGAACATGGGGCGCAGCTCGGCGCGCGGTCCCGTGTGCCACCCGATGTCAAGGACAGGGTGAAGAATCGTGCGGTCGCTGCCCGGCATGCACGGGACCATAACGTCGGGCGGCGAGCCTCGACCATCGGATTTGCGGATGTCCAGGGCACGGCGTGCGGCTAGAGGTCGATGCCGGTGAACACCATCACGCGCTCGTACGTGAAGTCCTCCATCGCATAGCGCACACCCTCGCGGCCGACGCCGGACTCCTTCGCGCCACCGTAGGGCATCTGGTCTGCCCGGTAGGACGGCACGTCACCGATCACGACGCCACCGACCTCGAGCTCGCGGTGGGCGCGGAAAGCGACCTGCACGTCGTGGGTGAACACGCCGGCCTGCAGGCCGAACCGCGAGTCGTTGACCGCCCGCAGGCCTGCGTCGACCCCGTCGACCCGCGACACCACGAGCACCGGACCGAACACCTCGTCAGCGATGACCCGCGCGTCCGGCGGAACGTCCGCGAGCACGGTGGGCAGATAGGACGTGCCGTCCCGCCGGCCGCCGGTCAGCACCTTGGCTCCCGCGGAGACGGCCTCGTCGACCCACTCCTCCACGCGTCGGGCCGAGGCCTCGTTGATCAGCGGGCCGACGTCGGTGGCGGGGTCATCGGGGTCACCGAGCACGAGCGCCTCAGTGGCCGCGACCAGGCGCGCCACCAGGTCGTCGTACAGCGAAGAGTCGGCGAGCACGCGCTGCACCGAGATGCACGACTGCCCCGCCTGATAGTTGCCGAACGTCGCGATGCGCGACGCCGCCCAGTCGAGATCGGCCGACGACGACCAGTCGGCGCACACCAGCGCCGCCGCGTTGCCGCCGAGCTCGAGCGTGACGTGCTTGTGCGGCACCGCCTCGCGGATCGCGTAGCCGACCGGACCGGACCCGGTGAACGAGACGACGGGCAGCCGCGGGTCGGCGACGAGGGCGGGGGCGCGGTCGTCGGGCACGAGGATCACCGACACTGCTCCGGCCGGCAGGTCGGTCTCGGCGAAGATCTCACCGAGCAGCAAGGCGGTGAGCGGCGTCTTGGGTGCCGGCTTCACGACGATGGGCGCTCCGACGGCCACGGCAGGCGCGATCTTGTGAGCGACCAGGTTGAGCGGGAAGTTGAACGGCGAGATGCCGAGCACCGGTCCGCGCGGGAATCGGCGTACGAGCGCCAGGCGTCCTGTGGCTGCCGTGTCGGTGTCGAGGCGCTGGACCTCTCCGCTCCAGCGACGAGCCTCCTCGGCCGCCCAGCGGAACGTCGAGACACCACGCGCCACCTCGACGGCGGACCACTTCAGCGGCTTGCCGGACTCGGCGGTGATCAAGGCTGCGACCTCGTCGGCGCGGGCGGCCAGCTGCTCACTCACATGGTCGAGGGCCGCGGCCCGTACATGGGCTGGAACGGCGGCTACTTCGGCACTCGCGGCGGCGGCCGTCGCGACCGCTGCCTCGACCTCCGCAACGGTCGCCCAGGGCACCTCGCGCACCAGCCGGCCGGACTGCGGGCTGCGGACCTCAAGGGTGGACACGGTGGGCAACCTCGCTGCGGAGAGACGATGTTCTGCGGATTTCGTGGCAAAGAGAGCCTGTCACATCGGATTCCGTCACAGTATCGTGTCCTCCATGACTGACTCCACCGCTGCATCCCAGCCCTCCGGCGGCCCCGAGCTGCCCCAGGAGCGCCGCCTCACGACCGCGATCCCCGGACCGCGCTCCCAGGAGGTCGCGGCCCGCCGGGGCGCCGCGGTCGCGCGCGGCATCGGCTCGACGATGCCCGTCTTCGTCGAGCGGGCCGGCGGCGGCGTGGTCGTCGACATCGACGGCAACTCGCTCATCGACTTCGGCTCCGGCATCGCCGTGGTCAATGTCGGCAACTCGGCCGAGGCCGTGGTCGCCCGGGTGCAGGAACAGGTCGCCCGCTTCACCCACACCTGCTTCATGGTCACGCCCTACGAGGTCTACGTCGACGTGTGCGAGGCGCTCAACCGGCTCACGCCCGGCGACCACGAGAAGCGCTCGGCGCTGTTCAACTCCGGTGCCGAAGCCGTGGAGAACGCAGTGAAGATCGCGCGTGCCTACACGGGGCGGCAGGCCGTCGTGGCCTTCGACCACGGCTACCACGGACGCACCAACCTCACGATGGCGCTGACCGCCAAGAACATGCCCTACAAGCACTCGTTCGGTCCGTTCTCTCCGGAGGTCTACCGCGCCCCGATGTCCTACCCGTTCCGCGACGGCGAGGTCGACGGTGCCGCGGCAGCGCGGCGCGCCATCGACCTCATCGAGAAGCAGGTCGGTGCCGACAACCTCGCCTGCCTGGTCATCGAGCCGATCCAGGGCGAGGGCGGCTTCGTCGTGCCCGCGCCGGGCTTCCTGCCGGCACTGGCCGAGTGGTGCCGCAAGACCGGAGCCGTGTTCGTGGCCGACGAGATCCAGACCGGGTTCTGCCGCACCGGCGACTGGTTCGCCTGCGACAACGAAGGTGTCGTGCCCGACCTGATCACGACGGCCAAGGGCATCGCGGGCGGCCTGCCGCTTGCCGCGGTCACCGGCCGCGCCGAGATCATGGACGCGCCGCACGTCGGGGGCCTCGGCGGCACCTACGGCGGCAATCCCGTTGCCTGTGCTGCAGCACTCGGCGCGATCGAGACGATGGAGTCCCTCGATCTGCCCGCCCGCGCCCGGTCGATCGGCGACACGATGACCGCGCGGCTGCGCGAGATGGCCGAGCGCTATGACGTCATCGGCGAGATCCGCGGCCGGGGCGCGATGATCGCGGTCGAGCTCGTCCGGCCCGGCACGCGCGAGCCCGACGCCGCCATCGCCGGGGCTGTCGCGAAGGCCTGCCACGCCGAGGGGCTGATCGTGCTGACGTGCGGCACCTACGGCAACGTGCTGCGCTTCCTGCCGCCTCTCGTCATGCCCGACCACCTCCTCGAGGAGGGCCTGACGATCCTCGACAAGGCGTTCGCGGCCACGGCCTGACGTCGGTGGTGGCCGCCGACACCGTCTTCGTCGGCGGCCGCGTGCTGCTCGACGGAGCCTCGCGGCGCGGGGCCGTCGCCGTGCGCGACGGTCGCATCGTGCTCATCGGAAACGATGACGACGTACGCGCGGCGGCCGGCGCAGCGTACCGACGTGGTTGATGTCACGGGCGGGCTGGTCACGCCGGGCTTCCAGGACGCGCACGCGCACCCGCTCGCTGCCGGTGTCGACCTGCTGCGCTGCGACCTCAACGACTCGACGTCGGCGCAGGAGACACTGGCACGCATCGCGAACTATGCCGCGACCCATCCCGACCTGCCGTGGATCCTCGGCTCCGGGTGGTCGATGTCCGACTTCGCGCACGGCACGCCGACCCGCGAGGCGCTCGACGCCGTGGTCAGCGACCGCCCTGCGATCCTGAGCAACGCCGACGGCCACGGCGCGTGGGCCAACACGCGAGCCCTCGAGCTCGCCGGTCTCGACGCGTCGACACCCGACCCACCCGACGGACGGATCGAGCGTGACGCGTCGGGCGCACCGCAGGGCACCCTGCACGAGGGGGCGGCCGCGCTGGTCGAACGCCTGGCACCGGTGCCCACCCCCGACGAGCAGCTCACCGGCTTGCTGAAGGCGCAGGAGGTGATGTTCTCCCACGGCATCACCGCCTGGCAGGACGCGGCGGTCGGCGCGCTGTTCGGGCAGCCCGACTCCCTGCCCGTCTACATGCGGGCCCAGGAGTCCGGCGAGCTCATCGCGCGGGTGGTGGGGGCCCTGTGGTGGGACCGGGCCCGCGGTGCGGAGCAGCTCAGTGACCTGGTCGAGCGGCGCGCGGCGGCTCGCGAGGTGGGTTTCCGGGCGACGTCGGTGAAGATCATGCAGGACGGCGTCGTCGAGAACTTCACCGCCGGCCTGCTCGACAGCTATCTCGACGGCTGTGGCTGCCCGACCGGCAACCAGGGCCTCAGCTTCGTCGACCCGGCTGCCCTGCGCGACTACGTGACCGCGCTGGACGCGGCCGGCTTCCAGGTGCATTTCCACGCCCTCGGCGACCGAGCGGTGCGCGAGTCACTCGACGCCATCGAGGCGGCGCTCGACAGCAACGGACCGACGGGCGGCCGCCACCACGTCGCCCATCTGCAAGTGGTCGCCCCCGCCGACGTACCCCGGTTCAAGGCGCTGGGGGCGAGCGGCACGATCCAGCCGTTGTGGGCAGCGCACGAGCCGCAGATGGACGAGCTCACGATCCCGTTCCTCGGCGAGGACCGTGCCGCCCTGCAATATCCGTTCGGCGATCTCGCTGCGCGCCGGCGCCCACCTTGCCGGGGGCAGCGACTGGCCGGTCAGCAGCCCGAACCCGCTGCTCGGTGTGCACGTCGCGGTCAACCGGGTGCTGCCTCGCGCCACCGGCGCAGAGGCCGAGCCGCTCTATCCGCACAACCGCATCGACGTGGCCACCGCGCTGCGGGCTTACACCGAGGGCAGCGCCTACGTGAACCACCTGGACGACGCGACGGGTCGCCTCGAGGTCGGTCTGCTCGCGGACCTCGCGGTGCTCGACCGCGACCCGTTCGCCGGCCCGGCCGACGAGATCGGCGAGACGAGGGTGGTGGCGACCTACGTCGAGGGCAGGAGCGTCTTCCGGGCGGGCTCCGGCTGACCGCTGTAGCCACGGGCGATGCGCGCCACGAAGTGCTGCACCCCGTCCTCCTCGGGGGCCAGCGGACCGGGCACCGCGTGCTCGCTGGACAGGCCGCGCTGCACCGACTCGCAGGCGCTCCAGTCCTGGCGGTTGGTGATGTCCCAGAAGTCCACCGCGTAGGACGGGTCGAAGCCGTCGCGCTCCGCGACCGCCTCGGGGAAGAGCCAGGCGCACTCGACGAACGTCCGGTCGACCGCGAGCGGTGTCAGGCGGTGGGTCATGACGTAGTCGGGGTGCAGGCTGATCAGCAGGTTGGGGAACATGGCGATGTACATCACCGTGCGCTGCTCCGTCGCGTCGAGACCGTCGATGACGACACCGGCGCTCTTGCCGTCGAGCGACATGGTGTCCGCCTCGTCGCGCAGCGCCATCCAGCCACCCACCCAGTCGCCCGGCAGGTCGAGGTTCGCGCCGCTCTCCGGCGGGCTCACCGAGCACAGCTCGGGATGGATCATCGAGCAGTGGTAACACTCCTGGTAGTTCTCGACGATGATCTTCCAGTTGGCCGCGATCTCGTACTCGTGCGTGGCCAGCGCGCGCAGCTTGCCCGGCCGGTACGGCGCGACGATGTCCTCCAGCGCGCCGACGTGCTCGGGGAAGTCACCGGCGACGCGTGAGGTGTCGACGAAGACCCAGCCGTGCCAGTCGACCGAGGGCAGCTCGATCAGCCCGAACTGGTCGGGTTCGAAGCCCTCGACGTCGCGGAAGCCCGGCGCAGCCAGCAGAGACCCGTCGAGCCGGTAGGACCACGCGTGGTAGGGGCAGACGATGCCCCGCTTGCTCGTGCTCGACCCGCAGGGCAGCAGTTCGTGACCTCGGTGCCGGCAGACGTTGGCGAAGGCGTGCAGCGCGCCGTCCTCGGCCCGGGTCAGCAGCACACCGGAGCCGCCGAGGGAGACCGCGGTCTGCTTGCCGGACGCGTCGAGGTCGTCGGCCCGGCCCACGCAGACCCAGCCGGTGAAGAAGTTCGCGTGCTCCCACGCGAGGACGACCGGGTCGACGTAGGCCTCCCGGGGCAGCATGCGGCTCGAGCCGTGCGGCGCGAGGGCGCCGGCCAGCCGGGCGGGGTCGATGGGGGCCGGCGTGCCACGCAGTCCGGCCGGAGCTGCTGTCTGCTGACTGAACACACAGTCAGGATAGGTGTGCGACCCGTGCGCCGTCCAGACTCCAGGCCACTCACCGACGTCCCCGAGCCGGTTTGTGGACCCTCGTGCACCAGACACGCCGTACGAGCGGTGTGTCGCAGTCCACAAATGGACTCAGAGGCCGTCGGCGAAGCTCTTGATGCCGTTCGCACCCTTCTCGCCGCGGCTGAACCAGCGATAGGCCAGCAGGCCGATCACGACGGCGAGGAAGGAGGCGAGCAGCATCAACGACGCCAGCGCGTTCAGCGCCGGGGTGGGCGCCGCGCGCGCGGTGTTGTAGATCTTCACCGAGGTGGGCTCCGACGACGAGCCGCCGGAGAGATAGCGCACGATCACGAAGTCGTCGATGACGTCGGCAAAGACCAGCACGGCGCTGGCGAAGATGGCCGGCGTGAGCATCGGCAGCAGGACCCGGCGCACCGCGCCCATCGGCGAGGCCCCGAGGTCGATCGCCGCCTGCTCGTACTGCTCGCCGATCGTCAGCAGCCTCGCCCGCACGATGACGACCGGATAGGACAGCTGGAACGTCACGAGGCCGGCCACCTGCGCCGACGTGCCGAGCGTCAGGGGCGTGGTGACGTGGTCGACGAGGAACAGCAGGGCGACGGCGAGCAGCGTCTCGGGGATGACGAACGACAGCAGCATCACGATGTTGGCGCCCTCGGGCAGCCGGCCGTGCCAGCGGTCGACACCGAGTGCGAAGGCGACACCGAGCGGCACGGTGATGGCGGTGGCCAGCACACCGAGCACGAGGGTGTGTACGAGAGCGGTGTGCAGGCTGTCGTCGTGCCAGACCGACCGGATCGGGTCGCCCCAGTACCAGCGGAACGAGAAGCCCTGCCAGAGAGTCCGCGACCGGCCGGAGTTGAACGAGAAGATGACCGCGATCAGCACGGGCAGCAACGACCAGATCAGATAGCCGGCGGTCAGGGCCTGCAGCACCCGGGGCGGTCGCCACGGGTTGGACCACCACTCTCGGACGGCGGTGATCATGACGGCCGAGCGCCCTCGGAGCGGGTGCTGCGGACGTACCAGATCATCGGGACGAGCGAGACGACGAGGACGAGGAGTACGAAGGCACCGGCCTGGCCGGTCTGACCGGGGGTCAGCACGGTGTTGTTGATCAGGTTGCCGACCATCGACGTGCTCGGTGACCCGGAGAGCAGGTCGTTGGTGAAGTAGTCACCGAGCATCGGCAGACAGGTCAACAGCACGCTGGCCACGATTGCGGGCAGGCTCAACGGCAGCGTGACCCGGCGGAAGGTGTCGAACCGTCCGGCCCCGAGGTCGCGCGCGGCCTCGAGGACGTTGGGCTGCAGCCGGTCGAGCCCGGCATAGAGCGGCAGGATCATGTAGGGCACGTAGCCGTAGACCAGCCCGAGCACCACCACGAAGGACCGCCCGTTCAGCCAGTCGATGTTGACCGAGAAGAGACCGCCGAGACTGAGTGCCCTGTTGAGGAGACCGTCGTTCTGCAACAGGTTCACCCACGCGAGCATCCGCATCATGTAGCTGATCCAGAACGGTGCGATCAGCGCCGCCAGCAGCAGATTGCGATGGTGCCTCGCGAGCCGCGCGGTGTAGTAGGCGACGGGGTAGGCGATCGTCAGGCAGAGCACGCTGGCGGACAGGACGAAGACTGCGGTGCGCAGCAGCGCGGGTCCGAAGTAGCCGTCCTCTCCGACGATGTGACGGAACACGTCGGTGAACTGGGCGGTGTTCCACTGAACCGGGTTCCAGACGGGCAACGGCGTGCGGAAGATCGGGTCGACCTGGCCGAACACGATCGCGAAGACGACGTACATCGGCACGATGAACAGCAGGGCCAACCACAAGGTGCCCGGCAGGGCCAGGCCCGCCCACAGCAGTTTTCGACGTTTCCGGGTCGCCGGCGCGCCAGCCCCTCTCATCGTTAGGCGCCGGCTTTGAACTGCTGCCAGATCTGGTGCCACGCGGCGTCGGCGGCCGGCGGCAGCTCGAGCAGCCGGTAGCCGACGTCGAACCACTCCTGCTTGACCATCGCGTCGCGAGGTTGGCGGGCACGTAGCCGCGGAGATCGATCTTCGCTGCGTCGAGCGACACCTGCGGCGGCTGGTAGCCGATGTAGCCGAAGTTGTCGAGTCGCGTTCTTGGCGTCGAGCATGAAGTTGAGGAAGTGGTGAGCGAGGATCGGGTTCTTGCCCTGCGCGAGCAGCACCATCAGGTCGTTGTCGACCATGCCCTTGCCGTCCGGCGGGAACCAGTAGGACAGCACCTTGGGCTTGACGCCCTTGGGCAGGTAGTACTGCGCGTTGATGATGTCGCCGGACCACATCTGCGCCAGCGAGAGCTGGCCCGCCGGGCAGGTCGTTGTACATCGTGATCGTGACCTTGGGCTCGGTCTTGGCCTGCATGTCGGCCATCGCCGCCTGGATCTTCGCGAGGTCCGACGCCTTCTCGGTGTTGATGTCGGTGATGCCGATGCGCAGCGCCACCATCGCCATGGCCGTGTGCCAGTCGTCGATGACCGCCAGGCGTCTTGGCGTACTGCGGGTCCCAGAACACGTCGTAGGGGTTGGGCATCGCGGCGATGTCCTCGGAGATCTTGTCGTTGCGCCAGCCGATGCCGGTCGAGTAGACGGTGTAGGGCACGGTGTAGCGCCACTCGCCGTCGTACCAGGGGTTGGTGAACGAGGGCCAGACGTTGGCGATGTTCGGGATGTAGGAGTGGTTGCAGGGCCGGATCAGCTTGGCCGTCACCATCTTGGCGATCTGGTCATAGCTGGGGAAGTAGATGTCGTAGGCGGTCTTGCCCGACCGGATCTTGGTCAGCGCCTCGTCGGTGTCGTTGAACGTCGAGACCGTGACCTTGACGTCGTAGGCCTTGTACTTCTTCTCGAACGCCTTGACGACCTCCGGGCCGATGTAGTCGGCGTAGTTGTAGAGCTGGAGCGTCGCGCCCTTCTCGGGCATCAGCCCGTTGGCGATGGCCGGGTTGTCCTTGGAGATCGGCCACGTGACAGGCGTGCCGGGGGTGGCGATCTTCAGCGTCGACGCGGTCGGGCTCGATCCCTTGGGCGCTGCCGGAGTCGGCGAGCCGCACGCGGCGAGGGCTTCCAGCAGCGCCGGGCCGCCGAGTGCGAGCCAGGCTCATCCGGGTCAGGAAGGCACGTCGGTCGATGGGTCGCGACCGTCGCTGGGGCGGGGGCTCTGCAGGCAAACGGACCGGCCTCCTCGTACAGACCGACCGGGAAGGACGGCCGGGGTGAACGGCGCCGCGCTGACCTTGCCCGGCGTCTGCACGCTTGCATAGACTGAACGCTCAGTCAACCCTCCGGCGGACCTACCACCGAGGTGTTCTGAGCAATCGGAGAATGAGGAAGGCCATGGGCCTGGCAACCGTCCCAGCAGCAGCCACAGAAACGAACACGGACAGTGACGTGATGTCGCTGGACGCCCACATCGCCGCGCAGGAGAAGGTGTTCCTGCAGCGGCAGCCGGCGTCCGCGGCGCTCGTCGAGCGAGCCCGCCGCTCGCTCGCCGGCGGCGCGACATCGAACTGGCAGATCGCGCAGCCGCAGGCCGTCTGGCTCAGCCACGGCAGCGGTTCGAAGATCTATGACGTCGACGGCAAGGAGTACGTGGACCTGCACGGCGGCTACGGCGTCTCCCTCGTGGGCCACGCCCACCCGGCGCTCGTGAAGGCGGTCAGCGACCGGGTCGCGCGCGGCACGCACTTCGCACAGCCCACCGAGGACGCCGTCGTGGTCGCCGAGGAGCTTGCCCGCCGGTTCGGTCTGCCGTTGTGGCGCTTCGGAAACTCGGGCACCGAGGCGACCATGGACGCCGTGCACCTGATGCGCGCCGCCACCGGTCGTGACCTGATCATCAAGGTGGAGGGCTGCTACCACGGCCACCACGACTCGGTCGAGGTGTCGATCCTGCCCGAGCTCGAGGACGCCGGTCCCGCCGAGCGCCCTGTCGGGGTCGCCGGCAACACCGGCATCCCCCAGTCCTTCATCGACCTCGTCGTGGTCGTCGGCTTCAACGACGCCGACGCGGTTGCACGGGTCCTGGCCGAGCACCCTGGGCGCGTCGCCGGCATGATCGTCGAACCCGTGATGATGAACGCGGGCATCATCCCGCCCGAGCCGGGCTACCTCGAGGCCGTCCGCGACCTGCTGCACGGCGACGGCGCGCTGCTGGCGTTCGACGAGGTCAAGACCGGACTGACCGTGTCACCGGGCGGTGCCACGGCGGCCTACGGCGTCACGCCCGACATCATCTGCCTGGCCAAGGCGATGGGCGGCGGGCTGCCGGTGGCCGCGATCGGCGGCACGGCTGAGCTGATGGGACTGATCGCCGACGGCACCTACGAGCAGGTGGGGACGTTCAACGGCAACCCGTTGTCGATGGCAGCGGCCCGGGCAACACTGCTCGAGGCGCTCACGCCTGAGGCATATGCCCGCATCGAGGCGCTCCGCATCCGGATGCACGAGCGGGTGACCCGCGTGCTGCGTGACAACGACCTCCCGTGGTCGGTCGTCACCTCCGGGGCCAAGGGCTGCATCAGCTTCCTCGACCGGCCGGTGCGCAACTTCCGCGACTTCGCCGACGTCGACGAGCGGCTCGGGCATCTGCATTGGCTGGTCCAGCACAACGGCGGAGTCTTCCTGCCACCATGGGGGAAGGTGGAGCAGTGGCTGCTGTCCGTGCAGCATGACGAAGACGATGTCGACAGATTCGTGGCCAACGTCGAGACGTTCGCCACCCTGGTGAAGGGCTGAGACATTTGAGCGACGCGAGCGGTGGAGGCGGAGCCGTTCGCCTCGTCGGGCTGGAGAAGATCTTCGACGGCACCCACGCCGTGCGCGGCATCGACCTCGACATCCACGCCGGTGAGTTCTTCTCGCTGCTCGGGCCGTCGGGCTGTGGCAAGACGACGACGCTGCGCATGATCGCCGGCTTCGAGGAGCCCACCGCGGGACAGATCCTGCTCGACGGCAAGGACCTCGCGCACGTTTCGCCGCACAAGCGACCGGTCAACACCGTCTTCCAGTCCTATGCTCTCTTCCCGTTCCTCAACGTCTGGGACAACGTGGCGTTCGGCCTGCGCTATCGCAAGGCGAGCAAGCAGGAGACCACCCGGCGGGTCGGTGAGATCCTCGAGCTGATCCAGATGTCGGACTATGCCCGGCGTCGCCCCAGGCAGCTCTCCGGCGGCCAGCAGCAACGCGTGGCGCTGGCGCGCGCCCTCGTACTCAATCCGACTGTCCTGCTGCTCGACGAGCCGCTCGGCGCGCTCGACGCCAAGCTGCGCAAGCACCTGCAGCTCGAGCTCAAGGCACTGCAGCAGTCGGTGGGTGTCACGTTCGTCTACGTCACCCACGACCAGGAGGAGGCACTGACAATGTCCGACCGGCTGGCCGTCATGCGCGACGGTCGGGTCGAGCAGATCGGCGCCCCGGAGACCGTCTATGCCGCTCCGGAGACGGCCTACGTCGCCGGCTTCCTCGGGTCGGCCAACGTGCTCGACGTCGAGGTGCTCGGCCCCGACGCCGGCGCCGTGGCCTGCCGGCTCGGCAGCCTTGCGCTGCGTGCAGCCGGCACGGCGCGCACCGGACCAGGGAAGGTCATCGTCCGGCCCGAACGCATCTCACTCACCACCGCGGACACGGTTGACACGACCCCGCCGGGCCACAACGCGTTCCACGGCCTCGTCGACCGCGTCGTCTACCTCGGCCCGACCACGCACGTGGTGCTGCGGCTGACCGACGGGCAGACACTGCTGGTGGCGGTGCCGAACGCGGGCGAGCCGCTGTCTTCGCCGTTCGTCGTCGGATGCCCGGTGCGAGCGACCTTCGCGACGGAGGCGGCGCGGCTGCTCAGCGGCGATGCCGAGGTCGAGATCGACCCGCTCGATGCGATGCCCGACCAGCGGGCGTCAGCTGTTCCCCAGCCGAGCTGACCGGCGGCGCGGCTTCCACGACACGTCGAGCTCACCGGCCGCGAAGCTCATCGCGATGGCGAACGCACGGTCGGGGTCGACGACAGGGTCCTTGAGGGCAACCTGGATCGACAGGCCGTCGAGCAGCACGGCGAACGTGATCGCGAACGAGTCGGCATCCACGTCACCGATCTCGCCGGTCGCCTGACCGTCGCGCACGACGCGCGCGATGGTGTCGCGCCAGAGCTGGTCGAGCTCGATGCGGTCCTTGGCGATCTCGGGGTGGCGCAGCGCCTGCGCCCAGAGGTCGAACCACAGTCCCCACGTGCCAGGGATCTCGTCGTCGCCCTCGGGGATACAGGTGAGCCGGACAAGCAGCTCGAGGCGCTGGCGGGTCGTTCGCAGCTCCTCGAGCTGCGCGGTCACTCCGCGGTAGAACGCGTCCTCGGAGAAGCGCAGCGCCTCGGTGAGCAGCTTGTCCTTCGTACTGAAGTAGTAGATGACCAGTGCCGGACTCGCGCCCGAGCGGCGGGCGACATCGGCGATGCGTGTCTCGGAGAACCCGCGCTCGCCGATGATCGCCGCTGCGGCTTGCAACATCTGCTCGCGACGCAGGTCGGGCGCAGCGGTCACCGACGTCTCTGCAGCCATGGCACCGCCCAGATCAAAAGGGGGCCAGTCACCCGCTGGCCTCTTGTCGGGCAGGTTAGCACGCACTTAGACTGAACAGTCAGTCAACAATCCCCGTTACTCGGCGCAGCCGAGGAGGAGCCGTGATGAGCAGCAGCTACGACGCGATCGTGGTCGGCGGAGGGCACAACGGACTGGTGGCCGCGGCCTACCTGGCGCGCAGCGGTGCCCGCACGGTCGTCCTCGAGTCGCGGTCGACCACGGGCGGCGCGGCGACGACGGAGGCGCCCTGGCCAGAGGCCCCCGACATCAAGGTGACCCGGCTGTCCTATGTCATGAGCCTGATGCCGCCGACGATCATCGAGGACCTGGCGCTGAACCGGCACGGCTACAAGGTGCACCCCATGGGGCCTTACTACCAGGCCTATCCGGAGGGTGGCTCGCTCACGCTGCACGAGCACGACCTCAAGCGCAACCACGCGGAGGTCGCGAAGTGGTCGCGCAAGGACGCCGACGCGATGCCGGGCTGGGACGCGTGGCTGTCCGGTCTGGCCGACGTGCTCGGGCCGCTGCTCACGACGGTGCCGCCCAACATCGGGTCGCGCCGGCCCGGCGACCTCGCGGGCACACTGCGCCTCGCCTGGCGCAACCGTGGCCTCGACGTGCGCACGGTCGGCGACGTGACACGACTGATGACCATGAGCATCGCCGACCTGCTCGACGACTGGTTCGAGTCGCCGCAGGTCAAGGGTGCGCTCGCCGTCAACGGCGTCATCGGCACCTGGGCCGGGCCCTACGAGCCCGGCACCGCCTACGTGATGGCGCACCACTCCATCGGCGACGTGGGCGACGGGCAGCTCGGCAGCTGGGGCTTCCCCGAGGGCGGCATGGGCGGAGTGTCCGCGGCGATCCGCAGCTCGGCCGAGTCGTTCGGGGCCGAGATCCGCACCGACGCCCGCGTCGAGCGGCTGATCGTGAACGGCGGGCGCGTGCACGGTGCCGTACTCGCTGATGGCACTGAGCTGCGCGCGCCGGTCGTCGTGACCAGCCTGCACCCCAAGACCGCCTTCCTCGACCACGTCGGCCGCGCGGATCTGCCCGACGACTTCGTGCGCGACATCGAACGGTGGCGGTCACGCAGCGGTGTGGTGAAGGTCAACCTCGCGCTCGGCGAGCTGCCCGACTTCACGGCCGACCGCGGCACCGAGCTGCAGGAGCATCACACCGGTTCGGTCGAGATGGCGCCGAGCATGGAGTTCATCGAGCGCGCCTTCCAGGACGCGCGCGAGGGCCGGCCCGCCGCGCGGCCGTTCTGTGACGGCGTGATCCCCACGTCGTTCGACCGCTCGCTCGCGCCCGAGGGCGTGCACATCATGTCGCTGTTCACGCAGTGGGTGCCGAGCGACTGGAGCGAGGCGCCGCACAAGGAGGAGCTCGAGGCCTATGCCGACCGGTGCATCGACCTCTATGACGAGGTGGCGCCGAACTTCAAGTCGTCGATCCTGCACCGCGACGTCGTCGGGCCCTATGAGATGGAGCATGAGTACGGCCTGATCGGCGGCAACATCTTCCACGGCGAGCTGTCCCTCGAGCAGCTGTTCCACATGCGCCCGGCGCCGGGTTATGCCGACTACCGCACCCCTGTCGCCGGGCTCTACAACGCGGGCTCGGCGACGCACGCCGGCGGCGGGGTCTGCGGCATCCCGGGGATGCAGGCGTCCCGCATCGCCATCGCCGACCGCAAGAAAGCGGCGCGGCCCGGCGCTTCACGTCTGTCGCAGTTGCAGCGCGCCCGGAGGTGACCGAAGCCGACGCTCTGCGAGACAGCGTGCGGGCCATGCTCGAGGCCCGCACGGTCGCGATCGTCGGAGCCAGCGCACGACCGGGCAGCTTCGGCGAGCGGGTCGTTCGCGAGGTCACCCGCAGCCCGAGCGCGCCCACCGTCCACCTCGTCAATCCGAGGTACGACGAGGTGCTCGGCCGACCCTGTCTCGACAGCCTGGAGGACGTGCCGGCCCCTGTCGACCTCGTGCTGCTCGGCGTCGGTGACGCGGCGGTCGAGGACTATCTCGCCGTGGCCGCCGGCCGGGGCGACCGCGCCGCTGTGGTGTTCGGCTCGGCCTGGTCTGCTCCGACTCCGGGGGAACCGGCACTCGGTGCGCGGCTCGCGCAGACGGCTCGTGCCGCTGGCATGGCGTTGTGCGGCGCGGGATGCATGGGGTTCGTCAACGTCGCTCGGGGTCTGCGCGCGATCGGCTATCTGGAGCGGGACGACCTGCCGCACGGGCCGGTGGCGTTCATCTCGCACTCGGGCTCGGCGTTCTCGGCGTTGCTGCGCAGCCACCGGGGCATCGGCTTCTCGCTGGCCGTCTCGTCCGGGCAGGAGCTCGTCACGACGACCGCCGACTATCTCGACTACGCCCTCGACCTCGACGAGACCCGCGTGGTCGCGCTGTTGCTCGAGACCGTGCGCGAACCGCAGCGGCTGCGCGCGGCACTGGACCGCGCCGCTGCGCGCGACATCCCTGTCGTGCTCCTCGCTGTCGGTGGCACCCCTGCCGGCACGTCGCTGGTCAGCGCGCACTCGGGTGCCCTGGCCGGCAGCGACGCGGCCTGGGAGGCGCTGGTCGAGGCACACGGCCTGTTGCGCGTCGAGGACCTCGACGAGATGGCCGACCTGCTCGAACTGCTCGCCACCGGACGCCGGGTTCTGCACCAAGGGCCAGCGGCGCTCGCGCGTACGGGGATAGCGACGGTCCACGACTCCGGTGCCGAGCGGGTGCTCGTGGCCGACGTCGCGCACCGGCTCGGCGTGCCGTTCGCGGCGCTCGGCGCCGACACGACGGAGCGGCTCGCCGGCCTGCTCGACCCCGGCCTGGTGCCCGGCAACCCGCTGGACGTGTGGGGCAGGGGCACCGACACCCGCGAGCTGTTCGGGTCGTGTCTCACCGCGCTCGCCGACGACCCTGCGGTGTCTGCTGTGGCGCTGTCCGTCGACCTCGTCGTGGAGCACGACGGCGACGAGTCCTATCCCCTCGCGGTCCTCGACGCACACGCCGCGACCGGCAAGCCCGTGGTCCTGCTCAGCAACATGGCCAGCGCGCTCGACCAGGCGTGGGCGAGCCGGCTGCGCGAGGCCGGCGTCCCGGTGCTGGAGGGCACGCGCAGCGGGTTGCGCGCGCTGGGTCACCTGCTCGACCTGGCCGCCCGGGCAGATCCGCTCCCACCGGCCACGGTCGACGTCGTACGACGTGACCGCTGGGTCACACGCCTCGAGGCCGGACCGCTCTCGAGCGTGGACGCGTTCGCCATGCTGCGCGACTACGGCATCTCGACGGTCGAGGTCTCGGCGGTCGCGACGCGGGGAGAGGCCGTTGCGGCCGCGCGGGAAATCGGCCTGCCGGTGGTGCTCAAGACCGACGAGGGCGTGGCACACAAGTGGGACGTCGGTGGCGTGCATCTCGATCTGCGCGACGACAAGACAGTGCTGGCGGCCTACGACGACCTCGCAGCGAGGCTGGGTCCACGCGTGCTCGTCAGCTCCTCCGCGGCGGCCGGTACGGAGCTTGTCCTCGGCATCACGCACGATCCGATGCTGGGACCGCTCGTCGTGCTGGGCGCGGGTGGTGTGTTCGTCGAGGTCCTGCGCGACCGGGTGGTCGCACTGCCACCGCTCGACCTGCCCCGGGCGCAGCGGATGGTCGACCGGCTGGCCTGCCGCCCGTTGCTCGACGGCGTGCGCGGCGGCCCTGCTGCCGACCTGGCCGCTGTGTGGTCGTCGGTGAGCGCCCTCGGCCAGCTCGCGGTCGAGCTCGGCGACCGGGTGGTGGCGATCGACGTCAACCCGGTGATCGCCGGTCCCGACGGCGCAGTCGCCGTCGACGTCCTCGTCGTCCCCCGCAGTTGACAGGACGCGCCTAAGCCGACCTCAAGTCTCTCGCAAGGCGCGCGCGGCACCTTCGTCCACATCACCGACAACAGTCGTGGGCCGCCTGGCCCGCCGCCCCTTGATGAGGAGAAAGTCATGCGTTCCCGCTCCCTGCTGGCCACCGCCGCCGCAACGGCCGCACTCACGCTCGTACCGCTCGCCGCCCAGGCCGCCTGCCACCGTCCCGCCGAGCTGGTCGACCGATTCGCCTACGACGCCGTCGCCGACCAGACCCCGGGAAGCTTCCGCATCGCCAACGCGACCAATGGCGAGCTCGGTGGCTACCTGGACCTGCTCGTCGAGGCCGAGGACGGCTCACTGCCCACGGGTTCGGACGTCTGCGAACCCGCCATCGTGACGACCGTACTGACCGTCTCTCCCGGCGAGGTTCTCTCGTCGCGGACCAAGGGCGAACTGTGCACCGGCTTCTACGGTGACTCGATGACCGTGAACTCCACGGTGCGCACCAAGAACCTGCACTACACCGGCACCGCGCACCACAAGCCGAAGATCGTCGGCGACGGGCTCATCGCGGCCGGCGTCTTCGCCCCCGGCTACGGCCAGGCGACCTTCTCCGCCTCCGTCCGCTGGTAGCAAACCCCCGCGGAATCGACCACGTTCAGCAGGGGTACGGACGGTTCGCAAGGCGTGCAGGCCTTGCGAACCGTCCGCCAGCATGCTGAACGTGGTCGATTCCCGGCGGCTCGAAATCGGGTGGGGCGGGCGGCGGGTTAGAAGATGGCGTAGACCTTGCGCACGGTCTCGTGGATGTCCCACGTGCCGGACCAGCCGCGCGGGAAGACCGCCACGTCGCCGGCGTTGATCACCGTCGGCTCGCCGCCGTCGGGGGTCACGGTCATCCGGCCCTCGACGAGGTGGATGACCTCGTGGGTCTCGAGCAGCCATCGCGAGGGACCTGGCGTGCAGACCCAGACCCCTGCGGAGGCGTCGCCGTCCTCCCAGATCGTGACGCCGTGAGTCTGCATCGGCTCGCCGGTCGCCTCCTCGAGCAGCCCCCAGTCCTCGAGGTCGCCGACGTTCGATGCGTCGGGCAGGTGCGGCGTGCTGATCGTGGTGGTCACAACAGGGTCCTCTCAGGGAACGGTAGGGCGATGGGATCGGGGGCCAGCTTGCTGCGACCGTGCTCGTCGAACCGGTCGAGCCCGAGGTCGCTGACGTCGACGACGTCGGTGACACCGGTCAGTACGAGGTCTGCAGCGGCCTTGGACACGGCGGGTCCCCACATCATCCCGTGACCGCCCGCGGCAGCGACGACCGTCCCGCTGACCGGCCCGTCGGCGCCGATGGCGGGGCCGAGGATCGGCAGGTGGTCGGGCGTGAAGTCGATCGTGGCCGCCCACCTCTTGCGAATGCCCAGCCCCGACGTCACCGGCACGAGGTCGGCAACCCTGGCCCGCATGGTCGCGAAGTAGTCGTCGTCGAACTCCGTCGCCTCGCCGGGCGCCTCGTCCGGGTTGCTCATCCCCCACATCATCCCGCCCTCCTCGGGGCGCCAGTAGATGCCGGCCGTCACGTCGAACACCATCGGCAGACGCTCCGGGGACAGGTCTGGGTGCGCCTCGGTCACGACGACCTGGTGACGCACGCCACCGGACGGGATCCGCATGCCTGCCGCATGCCCGACGGCGGCGAGCTGCGGCCCGCCGGTCAGCACGAGGCGCCCTGTCGCGATCGACCCCGCGTCGGTGTGCACGACCGACACGCCTCCGCCCGAGGCCTCGAAGCCCGTGAAGGCAGTGCCCTCGTGCACCTCGACTCCGCTGCTGACAAGTGCCGACGTGTAGGCCAGCACGTTGCGCGGCGGGTCGATGTAGCCGTCACCCGGTGCGTACGACGACCCCAGGGTGCGGCCCGGTGCCACGGCCGGGTTCAGCGCGTCGAACTGGTCGCCATCGACCCACCAGACGTCGAGACCGAGTGCCTGCTGCATGGCGATGCGCTCGTGTGCCTGCGCCACCTCGCCGATCGGTGAAGCAGGGCATGCAATAGCCCTGCGCCACGAAGCCCGAGTCGAGCGCGAGGTGCTCGTGCTGCGCGGCATAGAAGTCACGGGTCCACAGGCCGAGGCGGACCGCCGCTTCGGTGCCGCCCTGGGCGCGGACCATGCCGGCTGCCCGGCTGCTCGCGCCCTTGCCGAGCGTGCCCGACTCGAGCAGGACGACGCGTTCGAGGCCCTGCGTACGAAGGAACCAGGCGCACCACGCGCCGATGGTCCCCCCACCGACCACGACGGCGTCAGCGGAACCGGCGATCTGAAGGCTGTTCACCTGGCCGACGCTCGCATAGACTGAACAGTCAGTCAATACCCCTCCACCGGGAGTTCCGATGCACCGACTGGCCGAGGACGACCTCGCGATCCAGGCGACCGCCAGGTCCTTTGCCGACGAGCTGATCCCGCTGGAGGTCGAGGTCGAGCTTGCCGACGGGGAGGTGCCGCCCGAGCTGCTGCGCAAGCATCATGACCGGGCGATCGAGCTGGGACTGTTCGCCACGAACATCCCGACCGAGTTCGGCGGGCGCGGCTGCACGACGCTGCAGCAGGTGCTCGTCCAGGAGCAGGGCGGTCGGGTGAGCAACGCGCTGGCCTGGGTGCTCGGCACTCCCCCGTCCTGGCTGCCGGCGGTGGCCACGCCCTACCAGCGGTCGCGATGGGTCGACCCAGCGGTGCGCGGCGAGGCCGTGGAGTGCTACGCCATCACCGAGGAGCTGGCCGGGTCCGATGTGGCCGACCTGGCGGCGACAGCCCGCCGGGACGGGGACGACTACGTGCTCAACGGCGAGAAGTGGCACGTGACGTCGTACAACGAAGCGACGTACGCCTTCTTCCAGGCCCGCCTCGTGGGCGGCGACCACGCCGGCGAGCACGTGATGTTCTTCGTCGACCTGCCGTCGCCCGGCGTCCGGGTGGTGCGCACACCCGCCTACAGCCACACCGTCGGCCATCACCACCACCACCCGATCGTCGCGTTCGACGACGTACGGGTCCCGGCTTCCCACCTGATCGGCGCCGAGGGCGACGGCATGCTGTTCGCCCACGAGTGGTTCCGGTTCGAGCGCCTGATGGTCGCCGCGCGATGTCTGGGGGCGGCCGACCGGCTCGTCGAGGAGGCGACGGCGTTCGCGCAGTCACGCGTCGTCGGTGGCCAGCCGCTCATCGACTACCAGCTGGTTGCGGCGATGCTCGCGGACAGCGTCACCGAGCTGGTCGCGGCGCGGGCGCTGGTCTACGACGTGGCCCGGGCCATCGACGACGGCGTCGACCGCAAGATCTCTCACGCGCAGTGCTCGATGGCGAAGCTCTATGCGTCGGAGATGGCCGGCCGGGTCGCCGACCGTGCCGTGCAGATCTTCGGCGGGCGCGGATACATGCGGGAGAACATCGCGGAGCGCTTCTTCCGCGAGCTGCGCGTCGAACGCATCTGGGAGGGTGCCAGCGAGCTGCAACGGCTCATCATCGCGGGACAGCTCGCCAAGCGAGGGCTGCGCGCGCTGACATGAGAGCCTGGGCGGCGTGATCATCCGCGACGCGACACCCGACGACTGGCCCGCGATCTGGCCGTTCCTGCACGACATCGTCGCAGCCGGCGACACGTTCAGCTGGGCGCCGGACACCTCCGAGGAGCAGGCCCGGACGATGTGGCTCAAGCAACCACCCGGGCGCACCGTTGTCGCGCTGGACGACGACGGGACCGTGCTCGGCACCGCCGAGACCCACCCCAACCAGCCGGCAGGGGGACCTGCGGCGCACGTGGCCAACGCCGGCTTCATGGTCGATCCCGCCCACTCCGGAAAGGGAGTGGGGCGCGCCCTCGGCCAACACGTGATCGACCAGGCGCGAGCCGATGGCTATCGCGCGATGGCGTTCAACGCGGTCGTCGAGACCAACGCCGGCGCCGTGGCGCTGTGGCGCTCACTCGGCTTCGAGATCGTGGCCACGCTGCCGGAGGGCTTTCACCACCCGGTGCACGGCTATGTGGGGCTGCACATCATGTTCCGGCCCCTGTGAGACCTAGCCGAGGTCCCGCACGCTGACCACTGCGCCGGTGACCAGCGGCCCGTAGATGTGCGGGAACGCCTCGTCGGCACCGGGTGGCACCTCGAGCCGCAGCTCGACGTCCAACAGGGCAGGGTCGATCTCGAGCAGCACGAGCCGCAGGTCGGGAGCGGAGTAGTACGCCGACCGGACCCCGTCGACCTGTCCGGCTCGCGACGCGTGGATGTAGCCCTCCTCCGCCAGCGATCGGCCGAGCGTCGAGACGCGATAGTCACCGGCACGCTCGGCGGCCCGCCAGTCGTCGACCGTGGCGATGTGAAAGATGTGCTCGCCGGGCGCGAGACCGTCGGCCATGTCAGTGGCCCCGGGCGATCCACTCGGCCAGCGCGGGAGCTTCGGCACCGATGGTGGTGTCCGCGCCATGCCCCGTGTGCACGACGGTGCTGGCCGGGCAGGGCGAGCAGGTGGCGGCGGATCGAGTCGACGATGGTGGGAAAGTCGCTGTGCGACCGGCCCGTCGCACCCGGACCGCCCTGGAACAGGGTGTCGCCGGAGAAGACCGCGCCGAGGTCGGGTGCATAGAGGCTGACACCGCCCGGTGAGTGGCCGGGAGTGTGGAGTACGGCGACACTGGTGCCCGCGACGTCGAAGCCCATGCCATCGGTCAGGTCGACGTCTGGTCGAAGGTCGTCGTACTCCTGCTCCCACAGCATGGTGTCCGCCGGGTGCAGCGCGATGCGCGCATCCTTGGCTGCGGCCACCTCGACCGCCGCGTTGATGTGGTCGTTGTGACCGTGGGTGCAGACGACGGCCACCACCCGTCGGCTACCCACTGCCTCCAGGATGGCTGCCGCATCGTGAGCCGGGTCGATGACCAGCACCTCGTCGTCGTCGCCGACGAGCCAGACGTTGTTGTCGACGTCCCACGTGCCGCCGTCGAGGCTGAAGGTGCCCGAGGTCACGACCTTGTCGACACGCGCCGCCATCAGAAGACGACCACGGAACGAAGGACCTCGCCGCGGTGCATCTTGGCGAAGGCTTCCTCCACGTCACCGAGCGCGATCGTCTCGGACACGAAGCGGTCGAGGTCGAGGCGGCCCTGCAGATAGAGGTCGATCAGCATGGGGAAGTCACGGCTCGGCAGGCAGTCGCCGTACCACGAGGACTTGAGCGCGCCGCCACGACCGAACACGTCGATCTGCGGCAGCTCGATGGTCATGTCGGGAGTGGGCACCCCCACGAGCACGACGGTGCCGGCGAGGTCGCGCGCGTAGAAGGCCTGCTCGTAGGTCTCCGGGCGGCCGACCGCGTCGATCACGAGGTCGGCACCGAAGCCACCGGTGAGCTCACGGATCGACTCCACCACGTCGCGCTCCCGCGAGTTGACGGTGTGGGTGGCACCGAACTGCGAGGCCCAGGCGAGCTTGCGGTCGTCGATGTCGACGCCGATCACCTTCGAGGCGCCTGCCAGCAGCGCGCCCACGATCGCCCCGTTGCCGACACCGCCACAGCCGATCACGGCGACGCTGTCGCCGCGCTGCACGTTGCCGGTGTTCATGGCGGCACCGATGCCGGCCATCACGCCGCAGCCCAGCAGGCCGGCCACGGCAGGTGGGGCCTTCGGATCGACCTTCGTGCACTGGCCGGCAGCCACGAGCGTCTTCTCGACGAAGGCGCCGATGCCCAGTGCGGGAGACAGCTCGGTGCCGTCCTCGAGCGTCATCCGCTGCTTGGCGTTGTGGGTGTTGAAGCAGTACCAGGGGCGTCCGCGCAGGCAGGCCCGGCAGTCGCCGCAGACCGCGCGCCAGTTGAGGATCACGTAGTCGCCGGGCGCCACCTCGGTGACCCCCTCACCCACGGCCTCGACGACGCCGGCCGCCTCATGACCGAGCAGGAACGGGAAATCGTCGTTGATGCCACCCTCGCGATAGTGCAGGTCGGTGTGGCACACGCCGCACGCCTGGATCTGTACGACCGCCTCACCCGGCCCGGGATCGGGCACCAGAACGGTCTCGACCGTGACGGGCGCACCCTTTGAGCGCGCGACGACCCCTCGAACGTGCTGTGTCATCTGACCGTTCCTCCAAATGGGTTAACCCGTTCGGGCCATGGCCGAGATCATTTCATGAGCCGATGCAACAGGCATGTCCCCTGTCCGCACCCGCGGGTCCGGGCAAGCCCTCCGCGACGTGGAGCGTCAACAGGCCTTCCGATCTGCGCTCGCGAGCGGAGACCCGGGCATCGTGTTCCAGCCGATCATGGATCTCGCAAGCGGGATCGTGACCGGCTATGAGGCGTTGTCACGCTTTCCCTCCCTGGACGGCATGCCGCCCGACCTGGTCTTCGCAGAGGCTCACCGGGCCGGCGCCGGCCACGATCTCGAGACCCTTGCCCTGGCCAGGGCCATCGAGGCCGGCGCGGCGCGGCCGGAGAACACGGTGTTGTCGCTCAACGTCAGCCCGTCGACGCTGCTCACTCCACAGTTCGTGAAAGTCCTCCCGAAGAACCTCACCGGCATGCAGATCGAGATCACCGAGCACGAGAAGATCTCCGACAAGGAGCGGGTGCTCTCGGTCCTGCGGATGCTGCGGCGCCGCGGCGCCGCCATCGCCGTCGACGACCTCGGCGAGGGCTATGCCGGCCTCCAGCAGCTGATGACCCTCGAACCCGATGTCCTCAAGCTGGACCGGTCGCTCGTCTCCCGGGCGCACGAGAACCCGGCCCAGGCAGCACTCATCGAGGCCATCTCCCACTACGCCCTGCGCACCGGCACCAAGGTCTGCGCCGAGGGCGTGGAGTGCCTGGAGGAGCTGCGGCTGCTCGCGGACCTCGATGTCGGTGAGGCGCAGGGCTGGGTGATCGGCCGGCCCACAGCGACGTTCGAGCAGGCCGGAAAGGCCGCCCGGCGGGCCTGCATCTCGGCGCTGTCGATGATCCTCGAGGTCGGCGACCCCACCGAGGCCGGTGACCCCGACCTGGCGGGAGTGCTCTCCCGGATCGCCACGACCGAGAGCCTCGACGAGCTGGCCCGGCTGATGGGCTGGGTCTCCGCGTTGCTCGGCTGCGCCAAGACCGCCCTGTCGCTGTGCGACCCTGCGATGCAGACGATCGAGGCCGTCCAGCCCGATGCCTGGTTGCCCAACGGCAGACGCTTCCTGCTCTCGGACTTCCCGCTCACCGAGGAGGTGCTGCGGCGGAACGTCGTCGCTCAGGTCGTCGCGGGCTCGCCGGGAGCCGACGAGGCGGAGTCGACCTTCCTCAAGCACGAGGGATTCGGCGCGCTTGCTGATGGTCCCGGTCTACAGCGGAGCGGACCCGGTGGGCCTGCTCGAGTGCTACTCGAACGCCGCCCTGCCGTGGACGCGGCACCAGATCAGGACCATCCGGTGCGTCGCGGCCGTCACCGGCCCCGTGCTGCGCAACCTCGGCCAGCGTCCGAGCTAGCTAGCCGCCGTCGCGGATGCCCCAGGGCGAGCCGTAGGCGGTCAGCAGGTCGAGGAACGGCCTCGGCGCGAAGGCTTCCGGCCCCAGCACCCCCGTACCGCTCCAGGTGCCGCCGGCGAGCAGCTCGAGCGCGATGACGGGGTTGATCGCGGTCTGCCACACGACCGCCTGCGAGCCGTACTCCCTCATGGACCACTCGTTGTCGACCACGTGGTAGAGGTAGACCTCCTTGGGCTCCCCCTGCTTGTCGCGGCCCGTCACCCACGTGCCCGCGCACGTCTTGCCGCGCATGCGGTCGCCGAGCGTCGCCGGGTCCGGCAGGCAGGCGGCCACCACGTCGCGCGGCGACACGTCGACCCCGGAGGCGCGGACCTTGTCGGTGCGGTCGAGGCCGAGCTTGTGGAGGGTCTTGAGTACGTCGATGAACTCCTCGCCGAGCCCGTACTTGAACGTCACGCGCCGGGCCTTGACCCAGCGCGGGATCAGCAGCACCTCTTCGTGCTCGACGTTGACGCACTCGACGGGGCCGATGCCCTCGGGGAAGTCGAACATCTCCGGCTCGCTGAACGGCGGCGTCGTGAACCAGCGCCCGTCCTCCCAGATCACCGGCGGGTTCAGGCACTCCTCGATGGTGGTCCAGATCGAGAACGACGGCGCGAAGTCATAGCCCTCGACGACGAGGTTCGCCCCGTCGCGCACGCCGATCTCGTCGATCTCGCCGAACAGCTCGTCGGCCGCGTAACGCGCGAAGACGTCGGACAGGCCGGGCTCCACACCGACGCCGACCAGCGCCAGCCGACCCGCCGCCTCCCAGTCGGCCGCGACCGCGAACTGCTCGTCACCGAGCTTCACGCCGGTCTGCTCGTGCGGGGCCTCGCTGTGCGGCTTGGAGAGGGACATCGCCATGTCGAGGTAGTCGGCACCGGCCGCGAACGCCCCTTCGAAGACCGGCATCACGAAGCGGGGATCGATCGCGTTGAGCACATGCGTGACTCCGTGCTCGCGGCACAGGTCAGCGACGGCTGTTGAGGACGATGCGTCGACCTGCGCGGCCACGAAGCGACCGTCCGCGACATGGCCCTCGATCGCCCGCTCGGCGCGACCGAGGTCGTAGTCGGCCACCACCATCAGCTCGAAGAAGGCACGTCGCGCCGCGATGCCCACCGCCGCCGAACCGACACCACCGGCGCCCACAACGAGAACCTTCATCTCATCCTCTCCTAGCGATCACTGCTCATGAGTCGAAACCCAGACCTAGCCGGTCCAGCGTGCGCAGCCACGGGCCACGACGTCCACCGTTGGCGTCGGCCCGGGCGATCGCGCGCCGGGTGAGCTCGATGGCCGCCCAGCGCACCGGCTCAGGCGGGAACGGGATCGGCTTGCGTCCGCACCATCCGCAGGGACGTACGCTCCGTCGGCTGGCCGCCGAGCAGGTCGAGCATGACCTGGGCACCGAAGCGGCTCGCGCCCACCCCGAGCCCTGTGTAGCCGGCGGAGTAGGCGACCCGACCGTCGAGCGCCTGTCCCCAGAACGCGCAGAACCGCGAGCAGGTGTCGATGACCCCACCCCAGGCGTGCGTGAAGCGCACTCCCTCGAGCTGGGGGAACGTCGTGAAGAAGTGGTCCGCGAGGCGGTCGAAGGTCTCGCCCTCACGGACATGCCGCTCATCGGTGCTGCCGCCCATGCGATAGACCGCGTCGTAGCCGCCCCAGACGATGCGGTTGTCGTCGGTAAGGCGGTAGTAGTGGAACAGGTTGCTGGCGTCACCGATGCCGTGCCGGTCGCTCCAGCCGATCGACGCCCGCTGCCCGTCGGTGAGCGGCTCCGTGACCATCGCGTAGTCCCAGACCGGCGCGACATAGTTGCCGATCCGACGCAGCAAGGGCGAGAGCGCACCGGTCCCGAGTGCGACGTGACGTGCAGACACGACGCCGTACGTCGTGTGGAGCTCGACGCCGTTGGTGGACGAACGCCGAAGGCGATGGACGGTCGTGCCCTCGTGGATCCGCACCCCGAGTCGCAGGCAGGCGGCGCGCAGCCCCCACGCGAGCCGCGCCGGATCGACCATGGCGGTGCTGTCGGCGTCGAAGACACCTCCGAGGTAGGTCGGCGAGTGAACGCGCGCCTGCACCTCGTCGCGGTCGAGCAGCTCCACGTGGCCGCCGAATCGGGCAGCGATCTCGGGCAGCTCGCTCAGGTCGTCGAGCTGCCACTGTGCCGTCGCGACAGTGAGCTCACCGGTGCGCTCCCAGCCGCAGTCGATGCCCTGACCGTGCACGGTTTTCTCGATCGCGTCGAGGTTCTCCCGGCCGAGCTGCTCGAGCACCGGCAGCTCGTCGGCGAAGCGGTCGAGGCCGTTGCGCAGCCCGTGGGTCAGGCTGGCCGAACAGAACCCGCCGTTGCGACCCGAGGCGGCCCAGCCCACGGCGCGGGACTCCAGCAGCACCACGTCGCGGTCAGGGTCGCGCTCCTTCGCCAGCAGCGCGGTCCAGAGCCCTGTGTAACCGCCACCGACCACCGCGAGGTCGGTGACCGTGTCCTGACTCAGCGGCTCGCTGGGACCCGGCGCCTCGGACGAGTCCAGCCAGAAAGGCGTGAAGCGAACATCGCATAAGGACGGCCGGGTCGACGCGGGATGCTTACGCTGCCTCACTTGCGACCGGCGCGGCGCTGCCCCAGCAGCTGACCCGTTATGACCGCCACCAGCGCGACCACGAACATAAGTGTCCCGATCACGTTGATCTGTACGGGCGTGCCGCGCTGCGCGGCTCCCCACACATACATGGGGAAGGTGACCGAGCTCGTCGTCGCGTTGAAGTTCGTGATGATGTAGTCGTCGAACGACAGTGAGAAGGCAAGCAGCCCGCCGGCCGCGATGCCGGGCAGAACCAACGGGAACGTCACCCGCCAGAACGCCTGTGCCTCGTTGGCATAGAGGTCGGCGGCCGCCTGCTCGAGCCGTGGGTCGAGCCCGGCGATGCGGGCCTTGACCGTGACGACCACGAAACTCAGACAGAACATGATGTGCGCGATCAGGATCGCCGTGGAACCGAGCGGGATGCTCAGGTTGATGAACAGCGTCAGCAGCGACGAACCCATGACGACCTCGGGTGTGGCCATAGGCATGAAGATCAACAGGTTCGTCTGCGCCCGGCCGCGGAACCGGGCGCGCCCCAGCGCGAATGCCACCATGGTGCCCAGGATCGTCGCGCCGATGGTCGCCACCAACCCGATCTTCAGGCTCAAACCCAGCGACTCACACATGCCTGGGGCACCGCAGATGTTTGTCCATGCGTCAGTGGAGAACGTTGACCAGGTGTAGTTGAAGCGTCCGTTCGGCTTGTTGAACGAGAAGATGACGACGATGACGTTGGGCAACAGGAGATAGATGAACGCGAGCGTCGCGGCGATGACGATGACGTGCTCTCGGAACCAGGTGATCGGGCCGCGTCGCCGGCGCGGGCGTGGGACGGACTTCCTGTTGGCGTCGGCTCCGCTGCGGGTTGACGCTGTCGCGGTTGCCATCTCAGACCAGCTCCTCTGTTCCTGCGCGGTGCACGTATATCGCGACGAGAACCAGGATCGTGAGCATCAAGGTGAAGGACAGGGCCGCAGCCGTCGGATAGTCGAGAACGCGCAGGAACTGACCGTCGATGACCTGCCCGATCATCGTCGTGGACGTGTTGCCGAGCAGCTTGGAGTTGATGTAGTCACCGGCTGCCGGGATGAACGTCAGCAGAGTGCCGGCCACGACGCCGGGCATGGACAGCGGCCAAGTGACCTTGCGGAAGGCGGTGAACGGTCTCGCGTAGAGGTCACCACCCGCCTCGAGCAGCCTGATGTCGATGCGCTCGAGGCTCGCGAACAGCGGCAGGACCATGAACGGTAAGAAGTTGTAGGTAAGTCCCATGACGACCGCGAACGGGGTGCTGAGCAGGTCGTCCCCCACCACGAGGTGCAGCGCCTGCAGAAGGTCGATCAGGTGCGTCGCGCGGAAGAAGCCCACGACCGGGCCGTTGCTGGACAAGATCGTCTGCCAGGCAAGTGTGCGGATCAGGAAGCTGGTGAAGAACGGCGCGATGACCAGCACCAGCAGGATGTTCTTCCAGCGCCCGGCCTTGAAGGCGATCGCGTAGGCCAGGGGGTAGCCGATGAGCAGCGCGAGCAGGGTCGCCGTCCCGGCATAGACGAACGAGCGGATGAACTGAACGTGATATTGCGAGATCGCGTCCTTGTAGGTCGCGAAGTGCCAGGTGAGCTTGTATCCCTCCTCGAGCGATCCCGTTTGGAGCGATTGCGAGAAGAGGAAGACCATCGGCAGGGCGAAGAAGACCAGCAGCCAGGCGATGCCCGGGAAGAGCAGGAGGTAGGGAACCTTGCTTGCCCGCCTGCGGACAACGGGGACAGGCGCTCGGGTGTCCCCTCCCGGGATGTGCGCGACGGTGCTCATGACACGGCGCCGGCCGGCACAGGTTCGTCGTCTTCCTCTCTCTCCACGCCGGCGTTCGCGTCTTGACTCGCGTCGAGGCCAAAGGTGTGCTCCGGTTCCCAACCTAGGTCGACCGAGTCACCCGGCCGGTGTATGGGCGCCCCGTCGTTCTGCCGGATCACGGTCAGCTCCTGGCCCCAGGGCATGCGCACGAGGTATTGGGTCGAGACGCCGATGTAGGACGTGTCGGTGATCGTGCCCTTGATGGTGTTCGCCCCGGCGCCAGGCGTGTCGACCTGGATCTTCTCGGGCCGGACACCCAGCCAGATGTCGTCACTGTCGCTCACGCAACGACCGCCCGGCATGGTGAAGGTCGTCCCTTGGGCGTCGACGACGAGCTCGCTGCCGCCGCGCGAGGTGACTCGAGCACGCACCAGGTTCGACTGACCGAGGAAGTTGGCGACGAACGTCGTGACGGGGTTCTCATAGAGGGTGGCCGGGTCACCGAGCTGCTCGATGCGGCCGTTGTTCATCACGGCGATGGTGTCGGCCATCGTCATGGCCTCCTCCTGGTCATGCGTGACATGCACGAACGTGAGCCCGACCTCCGTCTGGATCCGCTTGAGCTCGATCTGCATTTGTCGCCGCAGCTTGAGGTCAAGGGCGCCGAGCGGCTCGTCGAGCAGGAGCACGGACGGGCGATTCACGATGGCGCGGGCCAGCGCGACGCGCTGCTGCTGGCCGCCGGAGAGCTGGGTCGGCTTGCGCCGCGCCAGGTGTCCCAGCTCGATCAGCTCAAGCACCTCGTCGACCTTGGCCTTGACATCTTTTGCGCCGCGTCGCCGCAGGCCGAACGCAACGTTCTCGAAGATGTCCAGGTGAGGAAACAAGGCGTAGTTCTGGAACACCGTGTTGACCGGCCGCCGGTAGGGCTTCGTCTCGGTGATGTCGTTGTCGCCGATCAGGATCTGACCTGCGGTGGGCACCTCGAGACCCGCCACCATGCGAAGCGTGGTCGTCTTCCCACAGCCTGACGGCCCCAGCAGGGCGAAGAACGAGCCCTGCGGGATGGTCAGGTCGAGGTCGTCCACCGCGGTGAACGCCGCGAACTGTTTCGTGAGCGACCGCAGGTGCAGGTCGCCGCCTTCAGTTTCAGCCATCGGTCAGCCTCCGACCAGGTTTTGGAAGGCCTTGTTGTACTTGGTCTCCTCCGTGGCGGTCAGGCCACGGAAGACGTGCGACTTCGCCATCGTCGCATCCGACGGGAAGATCAGCTGGTTGTTCGCGACGTCGGGATCCTGTTTGAGCAGCACGGCCTTGGACCCGACCACTGGGGAGATGTAGTTGACATAGTCCTCGACCTCTGCCATCACGGCAGGGTCGTAGTAGTAGTTGATCAGCGTCTCGGCGTTCTTCTTGTGCTGGGCCTGGTTGGGGATCACGAAGTTGTCCGACCAGATCATGTGACCGGTCGGCGGTAGCACGTAGCCCAACGCCGGGTTGTCCGCCTTGAGCTGCACCACGTCACCCGTCCACGCCATGCACGCGGCGATGTCACCGGAGGCGAGACCCTTGCCGTACTCGTTGCCGGTGAAGCCTTTGAGCTGGCCGCTGTCCTTGGCCTTCTGCAGTCGGTCCATCGCGGCGTTGAAGTCGTCGTCGGTGAAGGTGGCAGGATCCTTCCCCTGGGACAGCATTGTCAGACCCACCGTGTCGCGCATCTCGGTCAGCAGGGTGACCTTTCCCTTGATCGACGGATCGGTGAACAGCTGCTCGATCGTCTCGATCTTCTTACCGCCGGTTGCCTTCGGGTTGTAGGCGATGCCCGTGAACCCGCTCTGCCACGGCAGGGAGTAGACCCGGCCCTTGTCGTACTCCACGTCCTGCAGGTTCGGCTCGAGGTTCGCTGCGTTGGGGATGTTCGCCTTGGTGAGCTTCTGCACCCAGTTGAGGCGGATCAGCCGCGCGACCATCCAGTCGGTGCTGCACCAGACGTCGCGGCCGGTGTCCTTGTTGCTGGACAGCTGCGGCTTGACCTTCGCGAAGAACTCGTCGTTGTCGTTGTAGTCCTCGACGTAGTTCACCTTGATGCCGGTCTGGGCAGTGAACTTGTCCAGGGTGGGTCGCTTCTGGGTCTTGTCGTCGACGTCGATGTACTCCGGCCAATTGGACCAGTTGACGATCTTTTCCTTGGCGCTGAGATCCTTGGCGGCCTGTTCCTGCGCGCTGACAGTCTTCGAGGTCCCTGAGGTGCCGCATGCCGCGAGGCCAGCCGCCGCGGCAGCACCACCGACTCCTCGTAGCAGCGTCCGGCGGGATATGAGCCCTCGGAGGAGGGCGGGCGACACAGTCACGGGCGTAGGCTCAGTCATGGGATCTGGTTCCTCACTTGTTGTTCGGTCGGGGCTGCGCCGCGGAAGATTGTGCGGTGCCAGTCCTTCCTGGCGATCGCCGTGAAGTCGTACATCACGTGCTTGACGTTTGTGTACTCGTCGAACGAGTACGACGACATGTCCTTGCCGAATCCCGAGGCCTTGTAGCCGCCGTGCGGCATCTCGCTGATGATCGGGATGTGGTCGTTGATCCAAACGCATCCTGCGCGGATCTCGCGCGAGGCACGCAGGGAACGGAAGACATCGCGCGTCCAGGCGGACGCAGCGAGCCCGAACGGTGTGTCGTTGGCCAGCGCGATGCCCTGGTCGTCGGAGTCGAACGGCAGCACGACGAGCACCGGGCCGAAGACCTCGTCCTGGACGATCTCGGACCGCTGCAGCGCGTCGACGATCAGCGTGGGCTCGTAGTAGGCGCCCCGCGCCAGGGCGCCACCGGGCACGGCGCCGCCGCAGACGACCTTCGCGCCGGCCTCCCTGGCCCGTTCGACGAAACCGGCGACGTGCTCCTGCTGCCGTCGCGAGATGAGCGGGCCCTGGTCGGTGCGCTCGTCGAACGGGTCACCGAGCCGCACCGAGACCATGAGGTCGGCGACCCCGGCGACGAAGGCGTCATAGAGAGGACGCTGTACGTAGGCGCGGGTGGCCGCGGTGCAGTCCTGACCGGTGTTGATGAGCGACCCCGCGACGGCACCGTGCACGGCTGCCTCGAGGTCGGCGTCGTCGAACACGACGAAGGGCGCCTTGCCGCCGAGCTCGAGGTGCACCCGCTTGGGGCCCGCCGAGGCCAGCTCCATGACCCGGCGCCCGACACCGGACGAGCCGGTGAACGACACCATGTCGACCTCGGGATGGGTGATCAGCGCCTCGCCCGCAACCGGCCCGGCGCCGGACACGACGTTGAGCACGCCGTCGGGCAGCCCCGCTTCTGTGGCCGCCTCGGCGAAGATGAGGGCGGTGAGCGGCGTCATCTCGGCCGGCTTGAGCACGATCGTGTTGCCCGCGGCGATCGCCGGGAGGATCTTCCAGCCGGCCATCTGCAGGGGGTAGTTCCACGGTGCGATGGAGCCGACGACCCCGATGGCCTCTCGCCGGATCAACGAGGTGTGGTCAGCGGAGTACTCCCCGGCGGCCTTGCCCTCGAGATGGCGCGCGGCGCCGGCGAAGAAGGCGACGTTGTCGACGGTGCCGGGCACGTCGAAGCCCGTCGAGAACCGGATCGGCTTGCCCGTCTGCCGGGACTCTGTGCTGGCCAGCTCGTCGGCGCGGGAGTCGAGGACCGCAGCCAGTCGCGTGAGCACCGAGGATCGCTCGACCGGGGTGGCGCGCGACCAGTCCGGGAACGCCTGACGGGCGGCGGCCACCGCTGCATCGACGTCGCCGGCGCCTGCCAGCGCCACGGTCTCCACCGTCTCGCCCGTTGCCGGGTCGACGACGTCGAACGGAGGTTGGGCGTCACCGGTGAGCGCCGTCCTGCGGCGCCCGGCGACGAATTGGTGCACGCGCGTCCACTCCTCCCGTCCGCCCGACCCCATCGTGTCGTACGCGGAACGTGGCGATCCTGGCAGAGCAAAGCATCACGGACAAGCGATTCCGTCGTGATGCAACCTAACCTCCACGAAATCTAGCGGTCCGCGCGACTCAAACGGCGGCACCGGTCACGCAACGGCACCGGCCGTCCTGATCCCGGCAAGCCAGGTCCCGCGCACCGCCAGCGACGGCCAGTCCAGCGCGGGCGTCGCGAGCGGGTCGCGCGCGAGCCACACCAGGTCGGCGCGTGCCCCGGCGCCGAGCACGCCCCGCTGGCCTTCCTCGAAGGACTGGTACGCGCTGCCCGCGGTGTAGGCCGACAGCGCCGTCTCCGGCGCCAGCCGCTCGTGGGGCAGCCAGCCCTGCGGGGGCGCCCCGCCGCGGGTCTGCCGGGTCACGGCGACGGCCAGCCCGTCGAGCGGGCGGTGGGAGCTGACCGGCCAGTCGCTGCCCATCGAGAGCACGGCACCGGTCGAGACGAGGGACCCGAACGGGTACTGCAAGGCGGACCGGGCGGCACCGAGGCGCGGCAGCGTGAGGTCCACCTGCAGCGGGTCGAGCTGAGCCCACAGCGGCTCGACGTTGGCGATGACGCCGAGCTGGGCGAAGCGGGGGACGTCGACGGGATCGACCAGCTGCACGTGCGCGATGACCGGACGCCGCTCGCTCGGGCCGTTGACCCGAACGACGTGCTCGACCGCGTCCAGCGCGTTGCGCACGCCGGCGTCACCGATGGCATGGATGTGCAGCCGGAACCCGTCGGCGTCGAACGCGGCGGCCGCTGCGGCCAGCTCCTCGCGGCCCCAGACCGGCAGCCCGCAGCTGTGCGGCCGGTCGGTGTACGGCGCCAGCATGGCGGCCGTGCCCGCCTCGATGACTCCGTCGGCGAAGAACTTCACGGTGCGCGCCGACACCATCGGCGAGCCGGCCGCAGCCGCGCGCGCGGCCGCGAACGGCCCACGTTGCTCCGGCCAATCCCCCGGCTCGGCTCGCAGGGCGATGTCGACGCGGACGGACAGCCGACCGCTGGTCGCCGTCTCGAGATAGGCAGCGACGTCGTCGGGGTGCAGCGCGGCCTCCTGCGCCCATGTGAGGCCGGCGCTTGCAAGCATCGCCGTGGACGCGACCAGCCCGTCGACCTTCTCCGCGGTCGTCGTGGGCGGCGCGTGCCGCAGCACCAGGTCCATCGCGGTCCACTCGACCAGGGTCCCCGTCGGCGTGCCGTCGGGCCGCCGCGCGATCGTGGCCGCCGGCGGATCAGGTGTGTGCTCGTCGATGCCGGCGAGTCGCAGGGCGGCCGTGTTGACCCAGGCGCAGTGGTGGTCGGTCGAGGAGAGGGCGACCGGCCGGTCCGAGACCGCCACGTCGAGCCACTGCGCGTCGAAGATGCCGTCGGGCGCGAGGCTGGGGTCGTAAGGCCCGCCGGTCACCCACGTCGCCTCCGGGTGGTCAGTGGCCCACCGCACGCACGATGTCCGCGACGTCTCCCACCGTCGCCGCCTCGCGGACCTGTGGTCCCGCGAGCTCGACGCCACCCCACAGCGGGTGCACGTGACCGTCGGCGAAGGCCGGCAGCAGGGCGCCGCCGTCGAGATCGACGACCTCGCGGGCGTCGTCGGCGAGCGCGAGCGCATCGAGGTCGAGTGCGACCACGCGCCCGCCGTGGACGGCGAGCGCCCGCGCGCGCGTACCCGTCGAGTCCCCGGTGCGGACGGTGCCGCCCTGGAGCACCAGGTCGACGCCGGTCACGAGTCGGTCAGGCCTCGATGTTGGACATGACGTGCTTGATCCGCGTGTACTCCTCGAAGCCGTACATCGACAGGTCCTTGCCGTGGCCCGAGTGCTTGAAGCCGCCGTGCGGCATCTCGGCCACGATCGGGATGTGGGTGTTGATCCAGACGCAGCCGAAGTCGAGGCGCTTGGCCATCCGCATCGCCCGGCCGTGGTTGCTCGTCCAGACCGAGGACGCGAGCCCGTAGCGCACGCCGTTGGCCCAGCGCACCGCCTCGTCCTCGTCGGTGAAGCGCTGGACGGTGATGACCGGCCCGAAGATCTCGTCCTGCACCATCTCGTCGTCCTGGTTCAGGCCGGAGACGACGGTGGCCTCGTGGAAGTAGCCCTTGTCGCCGACCCGGTGGCCGCCGGCGGACACCAGAGCGTGTTCAGGCGTACGGGCCAGCATGCCCATCACGCGGTCGAGCTGGTTGGCATTGTTGAGCGGCCCGAACAGCACGTCCTCGTCATCGGCCGCGCCGGTCTTGGCGTTGTTCTTCGCCTGCTCGGCGATGGCTGCCACGAAGTCGTCGTGGATGCCGGGTGCGGCGAGCACCCGGGTTGCGGCCGTGCAGTCCTGGCCGGCGTTGAAGTAGCCCGCGACGGCGATCGCCTCCGCGGCCGCCTCGAGGTCGGCGTCGTCGAACACGACGACCGGCGCCTTGCCGCCGAGCTCGAGGTGCACGCGCTTGAGGTCACGTGCGGCGCTGCCGGCGACCTCCATGCCGGCCCGCACGGATCCGGTGATCGAGACCATCTGCGGGACGGGGTGCTCGACGAGGGCCCGGCCGGTGTCGCGGTCGCCCGCGACCACGTTGAAGACGCCCGGCGGCAGGTGCTCGGCCATCAGCTCGGCCATCAGCAGGGTCGAGGCGGGAGTCGTGTCGGACGGCTTGAGCACCACCGTGTTGCCGGCCGCGATGGCCGGTCCCCACTTCCAGACCGCCATCATCATCGGGTAGTTCCAGGGCGTCACCTGTGCGCAGACGCCGATCGGCTCACGACGGATGAAGGACGTGTGCCCGGCCATGTACTCGGCCGCCGACCGGCCTTCGAGCATGCGAGCCGCTCCGGCGAAGAACCGGATCTGGTCGATCATCGGCGGCATCTCCTCCGACCGGGTCAGACCCGTCGGCTTGCCGGTGTTCTCGACCTCCGCGGCGATGAGCTCGTCGGCACGCGACTCGAACGAGTCGGCGATGCGCAGCAGGGCGAGCTGGCGCTCGCCGGGCGTCGTGTCACGCCAGGACTCGAACGCCGTGGCGGCCGCCTGCATGGCGGCGTCGACGTCCGCGGCTGACGAGACCGGCGCAGTGGCGTAGGCCTCGCCAGTGGCGGGGTTGATGACGTCGGAGGTCCGGCCGTCGGCCGCGTCGACCTGCTGGCCGTTGACGAAGTTGCGCAGCGTGTGAGTGATCAACAGGGGCCTCCTTCGAGGATTCTGTCCCGACGGTGCTGATGCGCGGCAGCCTAGCCGCGAATTGGCCGGTATCAATAGTCACGGCCCTCGCATACGACAGATTCAGCAAAATTCGGCCCCTTAGACCACTGATTCGCTTGCCAAAGCGTACGGGGGTGGCACAGGATCAGGCACCATGACGAGCAAGGATCGCGGCAACGGTGTCGCCCTCGACGATGTGTCGAAGGCGATCATCGAGCAGCTGCAGGGGGACGGTCGTCGGCCATACGCTGCGATCGGCAAGGCGGTCGGCCTGTCCGAGGCTGCCGTCCGGCAGCGCGTGCAGCGCCTGCTCGACGGCGGCATCATGCAGATCGTCGCGGTCACCGATCCGCTGCAGGTCGGGTTTCCGCGGCAGGCGATGATCGGCATCCGGTGCGAGGGCGACGTCGAGGCGGTCGCCGAGAAGATCGCCGACATGCCCGAGGTCGCCTACGTCGTCATCACCGCGGGAGGCTTCGACCTGCTCGTCGAAGTGGTCTGCGAGGACGACGACCACCTGCTCGACCTCGTGAGCAAGCGGATCCGCGCCGTGCCCTCCGTGCGGACCACCGAATCCTTCGTCTATCTCAAGCTCGTGAAGCAGCTCTACAACTGGGGCACCCGATGAGTCAGGAAACGTGATGACCGCAACAACGCACGACCTCACCCAAGCCGACAGCGCGGCCAACTCGCAGTTGCCGGCCAGCGCGCGCGACCACCTGTGGATGCACTTCACCCGCATGTCGACCTACCAGCAGTCCGACGTTCCCGTCATCGTGCGCGGCGACGGCGCGTACATCTGGGACGAGGCAGGCAAGCGCTATCTCGACGGGCTGGCGGGCCTGTTCGTCGTGCAGGTCGGTCACGGCCGCGAGGAGCTCGCGCAGGCGGCGGCCAAGCAGGCCAAGGAGCTCGCGTTCTTCCCGCTCTGGTCCTACGCCCACCCGAAGGCCATCGAGCTCGCCGAGCGGATCGCCCATCTCGCGCCAGGTGACCTCAACCGCGTGTTCTTCACCACCGGCGGCGGCGAGGCCGTCGAGAGCGCGTGGAAGGTTGCCAAGCAGTACTTCAAGCTCACCGGAAAACCGTTGAAGCACAAGGTGATCAGCCGCAACATCGCCTACCACGGCACTCCTCAGGGCGCGTTGTCCATCACCGGCATCCCGGCGGCAAAGGCGATGTTCGAGCCGCTCGTACCCGGCGCCCACAAGGTGCCGAACACCAACTTCTACCGCGCCCCCGAGCACGGCGACGACCTGGACGCGTTCGGGCTCTGGGCGGCCAACCGCATCGAGGAGGCCATCGAGTTCGAGGGCCCCGAGACGGTCGCAGCCGTCTTCCTCGAGCCGGTGCAGAACTCCGGCGGGTGCTTCCCGCCGCCGCCCGGATACTTCCAGCGCGTACGGGAGATCTGCGACAAGCACGACGTGCTGCTGGTGTCCGACGAGGTCATCTGCGCGTTCGGCCGGCTCGGCCACTACTTCGGCTCGGACCGCTTCGGCTACCAGCCGGACATCATCACCTGCGCCAAGGGCATGACGTCGGGCTACTCCCCCATCGGGGCGATGATCGCGACCGACCGCATCATGGAGCCGTTCCTGGTCGGCGACGCCTCGTTCGCCCACGGCTACACGTTCGGCGGACACCCGGTCTCTGCGGCAGTCGCACTCGCGAACCTCGACATCTTCGAGCGCGAGGGGCTCAACCAGCATGTCCTCGACTCGGCGCCAGCCTTCCGGGCGACGCTGGAGAAGCTGCGCGACCTGCCGATCGTGGGCGACGTGCGGGGCGACGGCTTCTTCTACGGCATCGAGATGGTCAAGGACAAGGTCACGAAGGAGACCTTCGACGACGACGAGTCGGAGCGGCTGTTGCGCGGCTTCCTGTCGAAGGCGCTGTTCGAGGCCGGGCTCTACTGCCGCGCCGACGACCGCGGCGACCCCGTCATCCAGCTCTCGCCCCCGCTGATCTGCGACCAGTCGCACTTCGACGAGATGGAGCAGATCCTGCGCTCGGTCCTGACCGAGGCATGGGCACGGCTGTAGACCGCACCGCCGTCCGGCGACTGCCCGAGAAACAGCTCCACGACAGAGCCTCCCTCGACGCGGTGCTCGACGCGGGGCGCGTTGCACATGTCGCGGTGCTCGACGGCGAGGGCCAGCCGTACGTCATCCCCGTTGCGTACGCGCGCGACGGCGACGCCGTGCTCTTCCACGGCTCGACGGCGAGCCGGCTGTTCCGCACACTCGCAGCCGGTGCGCCGACCTGCCTCACGGTGACCCTGCTCGACGGGCTCGTGCTGGCCCGCTCGGTGTTCGAGTCGTCGATGCACTACCGCTCCGCGATGGTGCTCGGCTCGTCGACCGCACTCGAGGGCGACGCCAAGCTGGCGGGGCTCGAGCGGATCAGCGAGCACCTGATGCCCGGGCGGTGGGCCGACGCGCGGCAGCCCAACCGCAAGGAGCTCGCGGCGACGCTGGTGCTCACGCATGCCGCTGGACGAGTGGTCGCTGAAGGTGAGCGACGGCCCGCCGGACGACGCCGAGGACGACCTGGACCTGCCCGTGTGGGCGGGAGTCCTGCCTTTACACGAGGCGTACGGGGACGCGGTGCCGGCGCCGGACCTCCGGGCCGGACTGGACCTGCCCAGCTATGTCCGGGACTGGACCGGACGGTGAGCGGCAACCACCGCGCGTACCGCTCGCTTTCGCTCTGGCACGACACGGCGGGCGACGACTGGGCCCCGCGGGCACCACTCCCGGGTGGGTTGGACGTCGACGTGGCCATCGTCGGCGCGGGTTTCACGGGACTGTGGACGGCCTACTACCTGGCCCAGCGCGACCCGTCGCTGCGCATCGCGGTCCTCGAGAAGGAGGTCGCCGGCTTCGGCGCGAGCGGGCGCAACGGCGGCTGGTCCTCGGCGGAGTTCCCCGCGTCGCTCGCCTGGCTGGCCCGTCGCTACGGCCGCGACGCCGCCGTCGCGCAGTACCGCGCGATGCAGGCGTCGATCGACGAGATCGGCCGGGTCGTCGCGACCGAGGACATCGACTGCTCGTGGCAGAAAGGCGGCACTGTCTCGCTGGCCCGCACCCCCCTGCAGCTGCAGCGGGCCCGGGACTACGTGGCCGAGGCCCGGCAGTGGGGATTCGGATCCGAGGACCTGCAGCTGCTCGACGCGAAGGAGGCCGGCGAGCGGCTCGGCGCGACGTCGGTGCTGGGCGGCACGTTCACGCCGCACTGTGCTGTCATCCACCCGGCCCGGCTGGTGCGTGGTCTCGCCCGGGCCGCGGAGGCGCGCGGCGTCGCGATCTACGAGCACACGGCTGTGACCGACATCCAGCCTGGCGTCGCACGCACGACGCACGGCGACGTGCGCGCGGAAGTGGTGGTGCGGGCCACGGAGGGATATACCTCGATGCTGCCGGGGCATCGCCGGGACGTCGCCCCCATCTACTCGCTGATGCTCGCGACCGAGCCGCTGTCGGACGAGTTCTGGGCCAGCACCGGCCTCGCCGAGCGGCAGACCTGGAACGACCTGCGCCACCTCGTGATCTACGGACAGCGAACAGCCGACGGCCGGCTCGCGTTCGGCGGCCGCGGCGCGCCCTATCACTTCGGTTCGCGCATCCGGCCGGAGTACGACCGGGAACCGCGCGTCTTCGACGATCTGCGGCACATCCTCGACGAGCTCTTCCCTGCCCTGGCCGGTGCCGCCGTGACGCACACCTGGGGCGGGCCGGTGGGCATCGCCCGCGACTGGTGCGCGTCGGTCGGCCTGGACCGAGCGACCGGGTTGGCGTGGGCCGGCGGCTATGTCGGGGACGGGGTGACCACCACCAACCTCGCGGGGCGCACCCTGACCGACCTGATCGTCGGTGAGGAGACCGACGTGACCCGGCTGCCCTGGGTGGGTCACCGGTCACGGCGCTGGGAACCTGAACCGCTGCGCTGGATCGGTGTCACCGCGTCCGTGCGGATGGGATCGGCCGCCGACAGCGAAGAGCTGCGCACCGGCCGGCCGTCCCGGCGCGCGGCCCTGCTGTCACGACTGACCGGTCACTGAGGCTCTCGGCACGTCATTTAGGGTCACGAACATGAGCGCCCTCAAGGTCTTGTTCATCGGTGGCAGCGGCACCATCAGCTCGGCTTGTTCCGCGCTGGCGGTCGAGCGCGGCATCGACCTCTATCTGCTCAACCGGGGCAGCACGACGGCGCGAGCGGTGCCGGCCGGGGCAACCGTGTTGCGCGGCGACATCCGGGACCCGGCTTCGGCGCAGCAGGCGCTCGGCGACCTGACGTTCGACGCGGTCGTCAACTGGGTTGCGTTCACGCCTGAGCATGTCCTGGCCGACTTCGACCTGTTCCGCGAGCGGACGGCGCAGTACGTGTTCATCAGCTCCGCGTCGGCCTACCAGACCCCACCGGAGCGCGTGCCCGTCGTGGAGTCCACGCCGTTGCGCAACCCGTTCTGGCAGTACTCCCGCGACAAGATCGCCTGCGAGGAGCTGCTGATCACCGCCTACCGGGACGCCGCGTTCCCGGCGACGATCGTGCGTCCGTCGCACACCTACGACCAGACGTCCGTGCCGTTCGACGGTGGCTGGACCGCAGTGGCCCGGATGAGGCAGGGCAAGCCGGTCGTCGTGCACGGTGACGGCACGTCGCTGTGGACGTTGACCCATCACCTCGACTTCGCCAAGGGTTTCGTACCCCTGCTCGGGCACCCCCGCACGATCGGCGAGGCGTTTCACATCACCTCCGACGACGTGCTCAGCTGGAACCAGATCGCGCGCAGCCTGGCGACCGCTGCCGGGGTGGAGGCTCAGCTCGTGCACGTCACGTCCGACGCCATCGCCGCGGCCGACCCCGAGTGGGGTGCCGGCCTGCTCGGCGACAAGGCCCACTCGATGATCTTCGACAACGCGAAGCTGCGGTCCGTGGTGCCGGACTATCGCGCGACCATCCCGTTCGAGCAGGGCGCCCGGGAGATCGTGGCGTGGCACGACGCCGACGTGTCGCGCCAGCAGGTCGATGCCCGGCTGGACGCGGTGATGGACACGCTCGTCGAGCGCCACCAACTCCGCTGACGGAATCGACCACGTTCAGCAGGCGTGCACCCCCTGAACAAGGCATGCACGCCTTGCGAACCGTCCGCCGGCATGCTGAACGTGGTCGATTCCGCATGGGGGAGCTAGAGGTCGGAGAGGGCCTTGGCGAGCAGCGGCGCGACCTGGGCTGCGGTCGGCGCGCGATAGCTGGCGCCACCAGTCACGTCGGCGATGCGCTTCAACACGCCGGTATCGGCATCGGCGCCATAGGCGACCGTGATGATGCGCACCGGTTTGATGCCGTCGAACTCGCGGCGAAGGTCGGTGAGCAACTGGTTCAGGCTCTCGCTTCCGGGGTCCTCGTTGCGCCCGTCGGTGATCACCATGACCGCGTTGAGCCGCCCGTACGCGTAGTTGTGCGACGCGGCGCGGAAGGCAGCGAGCGTGGTGTCGTAGAGCCCGGTGCCGCCATTGGGCACGGGTCGTACGGAGCTGATCGCGGACTGCAACGCCTGCCGCCGCGACACCTTGCCGATCCGGCCGTCCGCCGGTCCCAGCGGCACGAGCACGCGGTAGTCGCGCTTGCGCGACGCCGTGAAGGTCCACAGGCCCATGTCGCTGTCGGGGGCGATCGATGACACCACTGCCGAGAGCGCCTGCTTCGCCAGCCCACTCTTGGTCGTGGTGCTGCCGGGCAGCGTGCCGGCCATCGAACCCGACGTGTCCACCGTGACGAGCACTCGGCCGCGTCTGCCCAGCGCGCTCCACGAGTTGATCGCCAGCCGCACCTGCTTGTCGTCCGGGGTCGACCAGGCCGGCAGCCGGCCGGCGCTCAGCGGCCGGACCGGGGTGAACCGGGAGTCGAGCCCGCCGTTCCGGCCGCGGAACCCGGCCGCTTCGAGCCGCGACTGCCCAGACCCACTGAGCAACGCGCCGCGCAATGCGTCTCCCGCCTGTGCGAGCGCGTCCCCCGCCGCCGTCGTCTCCTTCCCTGTCGGGTGGATGGTCACGAGCGGCACGTCTGCCACGGGCGGATCGGCACCGCTGTAGGCGGACACCTGGGCTTCGGTCGCCGCGCCGTCGTTGTGAGCGAGGACATCGCGCTCGGTCGTGGGCACAGCCTGGAGCTGGCCCGCAGCGACGGCGTCCAGCGCGTTGCCGCCTCCAGGAACGCGCACCCGCCGCGCGAAGTTGACCATCGCGGCGGCCTCGCCACCCTTGGGCGCGCTGGCGCCGACCTGCAACAGGGTGGCGAGCCCGGCCGTGTCGCGACTCGGATCCTTCAGTGCCACGGACGCATCGCTGGTCGTGCCGAGCAGCGCCGTGATGGGCGAGCCCTGCGCCGGCCAGTGAACGGCGTCGGCGCGCGCAGGGCTGACCGCGACCACGACTGGGCTGCGGGCAATGGTGGGGAACTCACCAGTGAGCCGCTGGTTGCCTATGGGTGTTGCCTTTGCGACCGCGAGCCACATCCGGCTGGCGGGCAGCCACAGGTCTGGCAGCGTTCCGGCCAGGCCCTGCCCGGAACGGCGGGAGATCTCGGCCGCGACCTCGGCCGAAGGACGCACCGTCACCGCGAGCCGGACACACCGCAGCGCCGGTTGCACCGTCTGCTCGACCGTGCGGGTCAACGGCTCGGCAAGCGAGGGATCGACGGCCACGTCCACCTCTGTCGTGCCGGTGCAGCCGGCGCGAGGCTCTGCTGTCGGCGTCGGGCCGGTCACGGCGCCGACCACCGGGATCGCAACGATCAGTGCCAGCAGGGCGGCGCCGAGCAGCACCCAGCGGGTTCGCAGTCCCCTGCGCCGGCGTCGACGGGAGCGGCTCGATGCGGGCGCAGCACGTCGGCTTGGCCGCGGCCTCGACCCGGCGGCGGGGGGGCTCGCCGATCGTCGATGCGCGTGCCGTCCCCCGCGCTTGCTCCCCTCCGCCACGGACCGCAGCGTGTCCATCACCCCGCGCCCTGTCAATGCCGACGCCCTTTCCTCCCGGCTTGTTCCCTCGTTCGCAGACTGTGCGTAGTTCTTCCACTACAACGCGCAGCATCCGTTGTGGGTGGTGAGCACCGGTGCGAGACTCCGGCCACGCCCGTCTCCGGAGGTATGGCCCCGGCGAAGGAGAAAGGTGGCAATTTTCCGTGCGCACGCTCGGTGACGATCAGGACCGATTTGGTCCCGACCCCGGTTTGTCAAAGGCCGCGACATCACCTGCGCGCGGACTCAGCCGCCGCACTCTGCTGACTCTTTTCGGTGCTGCCGCCCTCGCCGGGTGCTCTGCAGGCAGCGACACTGCAGGCAAGCCGCCGTCGTCGCGGTCGCCCTCGCCGTCGGCGACCGTGCCCTCGGGCACCGCGGACAAGTCACTGATCTGGTCGAACTGGCCCAACTACATCGACGTGCGCAAGAAGGCGCCGCAGCACCCGACACTGGCCGCCTTCACGGCGCAGACCGGCGTCAAGGTCGACTACCGCGAGGTCATCGAGGACAACGAGTCCTACGTCGCGACCATCAACACGGACCTGCACGAACACCGTCCGGTCGGCACCGACCTGATGGTGCTGACGTCCTGGATGTCGGCGCGGCTGGTGCGCGACCGCGAGGTCCAGCAGCTCGATCGGCCCCTCATGCCGACCGCGGCCAAGAACCTGATCGGCGCACTCGCCAACCCGTCCTGGGACCCGGGCCGCCGCTATTCGATGCCGTGGCAGGCCGGACTGACCGGCATCGCCTACGACGCCACCAAGGTCGACCGCGCGATCGGCAGCTTCACCGAGCTGCTCACCCGCAAGGACCTCGCCGGACGGGTCAGCCTGCTCACCGAGTTCAACGACACGATCGGGGCCGCAGCGCTCGCCGGCGGGGCGGACCTGACCGACCTCACGGTGGCCGATGTCGACAAGGCGCTCGACCTGATCCAAGCGAGCCAGGACTCCGGACAGGTCCGCCATTTCTACGGCAACGAGTTCATCAAGGCCCTGAAGTCAGGCACCATCGCCGCCTGCCTGGCCTGGTCGGGCGACGTGCTCCAGGCCCAGCTGACCAATCCGAACATCAAGTTCGTGGCGCCCGAGGAAGGGCTGCTGATCTGGTCGGACGACTTCCTGGTGCCGACCGCGTCCGTACACGGCACTCAGGCCGCGCACCTCATCAACTGGTTCTACCAACCCGCAGTCGCGGCGAAGGTCGCGGCCTGGGTCAACTACATCTGTCCCGTCGCGGGCGCGCAGGAAGAGATGATGAAAATCGACCCCGACCTGGCGTTGAGCCCACTGATCTTCCCGGACTCGTCGACGCTGGACCGCAGCTTCCAGTTCCCCGTGCTGCCCAAGGACGACGATTCCCGGGTACGAGCGTCGTTCGCGGACATCGTCGAACACTCCGCCTGAGAGGGGCCCTTACGGGTTAGAGTTTGAGCGCGCAACTATTGCGGGGGCGGTTCGGGCAAGGCACCATGAGCCGCACATCACCGGCACCGATGCTCGCGGTGCCGTCCCACAGCGAAGGGCATGCGCGTGCCGGTGGAGTCAAGCGGCCACAGCCAGGGAAATCCGCGCCTCTACGAGGTGATCGAGCACTCGCCCAAGACCGGCAAGAGCCCCACGGTCTGGGCATGGCCGCAGCTGATCGACTACCTCAAGGTCGCCGGCCAGCCCGTTCAGGGACCCTGGCCCCCGCACCAGCAAGCCCGCCCCGACCCCGACGAGGACTCGCTGCCCGTGGCCGTGCCGGATCCACAGGCACGCCCGGCTCGCCACTCCGTTGACCTCGGTGCCGTCGGCCCGGACGAGCTCGGCGGTCCCGACTCCATCGACCCGCACAGACCTGCGCACTGAGGAGGCTCGGTGTATCCGTCTCGGTTCCGTTATGAGGCCCCACGCTCACTGGACCAGGCGATCGACCTGTTGCACCTGGGCGGGGGCGAGGCAAAGGTGCTGGCCGGAGGACAAAGCCTCGTCCCCTTGCTGAAGCTGCGCTTCGCCGCGCCGGAGCTGCTGGTCGACATCAACAACATCCCGGGCCTGGGCTATCACCGGGTCGACCCGGACGGCACCATCCGCATCGGCGCCCTGTGCCGGCACGCCGAGCTGGAACGCTCGACGATCCTTTCGACCCATGCGCCGACGATGGCCGCGGCTGCTCCGCTGATCGCCGATCCCATCGTGCGCAACCGCGGCACGCTCGTCGGCTCGCTGTGCCACGCAGACCCTCAGGGTGACTGGGCCTCGGTGGTGACGGCGCTGGGCGGCCACGTCGTCGTCCAGGGGCCGGCCGGCCGGCGCACGATCCCGGTCGCCGAGTTCGTCAGCGGTCCGTTCCAGAACGTGCTCGCGATCGACGAGATCGCAGTGGAGGCCGTCATCCCGGCACCGAAGGGCAACCGCGCGGGCGGCTACCTCAAGCTGGAGCGGCGGGTCGGAGACTTCGCGACCGCCGGAGTCGCCGTGGCCATCGAGACCTCCGGCGAGCTGGTCACGAGAGCGGGAATCGGACTGACCGGCGTCGGCGGTTCGACCATCGACGCCGTCGACGCTGCACGGGCGCTGGTCGGCAGGCCGTTGACGAGCGAGAACATCACTGCGGCCGCTGACCTGGCTGCGCAGGCGGCGAGACCCCGGACGGACCACCGCGGCAGCGCGGAGTACAAGCGGCACATCGTGCACACCTTCGTCGTGCGCATCCTCACTCGCCTGGCCCAGACCGCGGAGAGGGCAGCCTGAGATGTCCAGCCTTTACGACGAGATCAGCCCGGCGGCGCCCGACGATGTCCCCGTACTGCGAGTGACGATCACCGTCAACGGCGAGAAGCGCGCAGCCGACGTCGAGCCGCGGCTGCTGCTCGCCCACCTGCTTCGGTACGGCTTCAAGCTGACCGGGACGCACACCGGCTGCGACACGTCGAACTGCGGTGCCTGCACCGTGCTGTTCGACGGCAAGGCGATCAAGAGCTGCACGATGCTCGCCATCCAGGCCAACGGGCACGACGTCACCACGGTCGAGGGCCTGGCCACGGCGAGCGAGCTGCACCCGATCCAGGAGGGTTTCAAGCACGAGCACGGCTTGCAGTGCGGCTTCTGCACGCCGGGCATGATGCTGGCCGCCAAGGCCCTGCTCGACGAGAACCCGGACCCGACCGAGGACGAGGTGCGTTGGGCACTGTCGGGCAACCTGTGCCGTTGCACCGGCTACCAGAACATCGTGAAGTCGGTGCTCTGGGCGGCCGAGAAGCTGCGGGCCGAGGCCCCGGCAGCTGACCAGGAACCGGAGCTGACACCGTGACGCAGGCGCTGGACGAAATCAAGATCGGCGGACTGGGCGCGAGCCGCAAGCGGGTCGAGGACAACCGCTTCATCCGCGGCAAGGGCAACTACGTCGACGACATCGTGCTGCCGGGCATGCTGCACATGGAGATCCTGCGCAGTCCGATGGCGCACGCGCGGATCAGGTCGATCGACACGAGCAAGGCCTGGGCGATTCCCGGCGTACGACTCGTGCTCACCGGCGAGATGATGGCGACCCGCAACCTGGCCTGGATGCCGACGCTCTCCTACGACACCCAAGCGGTCCTCGCCACCGACAAGGTGCGCTTCCAGGGACAGGAGGTCGCCTGCGTCGTCGCGGACGACCCCTACATCGCCAAGGACGCCTGCGAAGCGATCGTCGTCGACTACGAACCCCTGCCGGTGATCGTCAACCCCCAGCAGGCCATGGCCGCGGGTGCGCCGCTCATCCGCGACGACAAGGAGAACCAGCACGACAACGTCGTCTACGACTGGGAGGTCGGCGACAAGGCGGGCACCGACCGGGCCTTCGAGCAGGCGGACCTGGTGTCGAAGCTCGAGCTCCACTATCCGCGGTCGCACCCCTCGCCGATCGAGTGCTGCGGCTCGATCGCCGACTTCAACCGGGCGACGTCCAAGCTCACCGTCTACATCACCTCGCAGGCACCGCACATCGTCCGCGCGGCCGTGGCGCTGGTCGCCGAGCTGCCCGAGCACCTGATCCGCATCGTCTCGCCCGACCTCGGCGGCGGGTTCGGCAACAAGGTGCCGGTCTACCCGGGCTATGTCATCTCGATCCTGGCCTCCATCCTGCTGGAGCGACCGGTGAAGTGGATCGAGGACAAGTCCGGCAACCTCATCTCCACCGGGTTCGGTCGCGACGTCTACCTGCGCGGCGAGATGGCGGTGCGCAAGGACGGCAAGATCCTCGGCGTCCGGATGCACACCGACGCCGACCACGGCGCGTTCTTCTCCGACGCGCAGCCGAGCAAGTTCAAGATCGGGCTGATGCACTCCGCGTTCGCCTGCTACGACATCCCCGCCGCGCACCTGACCGCTCGGGGGATGTACACGAACAAGGCGCCCGGCGGCGTCGCCTACCGCTGCTCGTTCCGGGTCACCGAGGCGATGTTCTTCCAGGAACGCATGGTGCAGGCCGCCGCCGACGAGCTCGGCATGGACCAGGCCGAGTTCCGGCGCAAGAACTTCGTGCGCGACGACGACTTCCCGCACCGCACGGCGTTCGGCTTCCTGACCGACTCGGGCCAGTACGCCAAGTGCCTCGACGTCGGGCTGGAAGCCATCGGCTACGAGGAGTTCCTGCAGCAGAAGGCAGAGGCGAAGAAGCAGGGTCGGCTGCTCGGCATCGGCATCTCCACGATGACCGAGCCGCTCGGCGCCGGCAACAGCCGTGAGTACGACATCCTCGGCATCAAGATGTTCGACTCGGCCGAGCTCCGGGTGCACATGACCGGCAAGGCGATCCTGCGCACCGGCGCGAAGTCGCAGGGCCAGGGGCACGAGACGACGTGGGCACAGATCGTCAGCCACGAGCTCGGCATCCCCGCCGAGGACATCGTCGTCGAGGAGGGCGACACCGACACGGCACCGTTCGGGATGGGTACGTACGCCTCGCGCAGCACCCCTGTCGCCGGTGCAGCCGTCGCCATGGTCTCGCGCAAGATCCGGGCCAAGGCCCGCAAGCTCGCCGCCCACCTGCTCGAGGTGTCCGAGGAGGACGTCGAGTGGGAGCTCGGTCGCTTCTACCTGCGCAGCGCCCCGGACCGCGGGGTCACCATCCAGGAGTGCGCGATGGCGGCCTACAGCAACATGCCCGACGGCATGGAGCCGGGCCTGGAGAACAACGCCTACTACGACCCGCCCAACCTCACCTGGCCGTTCGGCTGCTACATCGTCACCGTCGAGGTCGACCCCGAGACCGGGGTCTGGGACGTGCTGAACGTCGTGGCGGTCGATGACTGCGGCGTGCGGATCAACCCGATGATCGTCGAGGGCCAGATCATGGGCGGGCTCACCGAGGCGTTCGCGATGGCCAGCATGCAGTTCATCACCTTCGACGCCGAGGGCAACTGCGTCGGGTCCAACTACATGGACTACCTGTTGCCGACGGCCTGGGAGACCCCCGGCTTCGAGCTGCACGAGGTGGTCACCCCGTGCCCGCACCACCCCATCGGCGCCAAGGGCGTCGGCGAGTGCGCCACGGTCGGCGGACCGGCCGCGTTCGTCAACGCGGTGATGGACGCACTCAAGGGCAGCGGCGTGCGCAACATCGACATGCCGCTGCTGCCGGACCGGGTCTACGAGGCGCTCACCACAGGGCACGACGTCTCCGGCGCGCCACCGGTCAGGTCGGACGACTCGTGAACGCGCATCCGGTGGACGGCTGGGACGTGATGGAGCGCGCCCAGGAGCTCGCGCGGCGCGGCGAGGAGTTCGCGCTGGCGACGGTGGTGTGGCGGCAGGGTCCGTCCTCGGGGCAGCAGGGCGCCCGCGCGATCGTCACGCCCGACGGCGACCTGTACGGATGGATCGGCGGGGCCTGCGCCGAGCCGGTCGTCATCCGCGAAGCGCGCCGGGCGATCGTGGACCGCGAGCCGCGGCTGCTGCTGCTCGGCACGCCGGAACAGTTCGGCGGGGCGATCCCGGAAGGCATGACGGTCATCCCGATCGCCTGCCAGAGCGAGGGAGCCCTGCAGGTCTACATCGAACCCGTGCTGGTCAGTCCGCAGCTGGTGATCGTCGGCCGCTCCCCGATGGCGCACACGCTGTCCGAGCTGGCCCGCGGGCTGGGCTGGCGCGCGGACCTGATCGACAGCGCCGACTTCTCGGCGACCGACGTCGACGCCCGCTCCGTCGTCGTCGTGGCCACGCAGGGGCACGGCGACGAGGAGGCCGTCGAGCAGGCTGTGACCGCCGGACCCGTCTACGTCGGCCTGGTGGGATCGACCCGGCGCGGCGAGGCTGTGCTGGGCTACCTCGCCGACCGGGGCGTTCCGCAGCACCTGCTCGACCGGGTGCGCGTGCCCGTCGGGCTCGACCTCGGGCACACGTCGCACCGGGAGATCGCGGTCGCCATCCTGGCCGAGCTGGTTCAGCTGCGCGCCGCGGGCGGGCTCGTACCCGAGAGGACAGCCGAGCCGGCGACGGCGGCGAAGCCGGCAACGGCGATCGACCCCGTGTGCGCGATGACGGTCCCCGCCGACCGGACCAGCCACCCGCTCGAGCACGACGGCGTGACCTACTACTTCTGCGGCGCCGGCTGCCGCAGCGCCTTCGAGAAGGACCCCGCTGCCTACCTGCCCGATGAGGCCCGATGCTGATCAAGAGCGACTTCGAGGTTGCCCTGCCCGTCGAGAAGGTGTGGCAGTTCTTCGACAACATCCCGCAGGTGGCCGCCTGCCTGCCCGGCGCGGAGCTGACCGACGACCTCGGCGACGACAAGTACCTCGGCAAGGTCGCTGTCCGGATGGGGCCGGTCAAGCTGCAGTTCGCCGGCACCGCGCAGATCACCGAACGCGACGACGCGGGAAAGCGGATCGTGGTGGACGCGGCCGGAGCCGACGAGAAAGGCCGCGGCCAGGCGGCCATGCTCGTGACCGCGCAGCTGTCGTCGGTCGCCGGCGGCACCAAGGTCGAGGTGGCCCAGGACCTGCAGCTGTCCGGCGCCGCCGCGCAGTACGGCCGCGGCATGATCTCCGACGTCACCGCCGTCCTGATGCGCGACTTCGCCAAGAACATGCAGAGCCGGATCGGCGCCCTGGACCGCGGCCTGTCGCCGGACCAGATCGGTGCCGCGGCGCCGGCGAGCGGCCTGGCAATCGGCCTGCGCGCCGCATGGATGGCCCTGCGCCGGGTCTACCGGCGCTTCTTCCTGCCCTACCAGCCCAACCCGAACTGAGGAGACGACTCATGGTGCTGTGGTGGATCGGCAACGCGATCCTGCTGCTGGTCGTGGTCCCCGTCCTCGTCGCGCTGCTCAACCGGGTGCTGGCCGCCCTCGAGCGGATCCGTGGGGCGTCCGACAACATCCTGGTCGGCGGGGTCGCGCTGATCGGCGAGCTGAACGAGGTGCCGGCGTTGCTGGCGACGACCGACACCACGATCCGCGAGGTCTCCGTCGGCGCCGTCCGCTATGCCGGTTCCGTTGCCAAGCTGCTCGGCTGAGCAGGAGAGGAAACCGTCATGCCCGCTGCTGCCTGGGTAACCGTGGTGCTCGCCACGCTGATCATCGCTGCCGCCGCACTCGGCCTCGTGCGGGTCATCTTGCACTTGATGGCCGTGCGCAAGACCCTTGGCGCCCTCGCCGGCGGTGTCCAGGTCGTGGCCGAGAAGACCGCGACCGTGCCCGTGGTGCTGCCGTCGGTGAATGCGAGCCTCAAACCGGTCCGCGACTTCTGCGAATCGATCTAGGGGGCCGGCTGTGGTCATCGACGCACTAGCGGCCGCCAACGAGTCGAACACCGGCTGGGTCATCGGCTATGTCATCGGGATCATCGTCGTGCTGGTCGTGGTCGCGCTCGTGGTGCCGATCCTGTTGCTCGCTCACGCGATCGGCGGGCAGGCGAAGCAGATCAACGATGCGTTGACCGAGGCAGTCCACAACACTGCCGCGCTCAAGCAGCTGGAGACCACGTGCGAGTCCGCCGACGTGATCGTCGCCGGACTCCAGCGCGGCCGCGCGAGACTGGGAGGCTGAGCATGCCCGCCACGTCAGTGCTCGCACTGTCCGACACGCATCGCGACCTGTGGTGGGGTGCGGTCATCGGCGGCTTCGTGGTGGTCCTGGCGGTCGCCGCGCTGCTCACGATCCTCGTCCTGCTGGTGCGCACGATCGACCGCCGGGTCGTCGAGATCCGCGACAGCCTGGCCCAGGCAGCGACGAACACGGCGGACACCGCTCTGATCGCGGAGACCGCGACGCGGGTGGAGGCGGTGCTCGCCGAAGGCCTCGAGCACCACCTGTTCCTTGGTCGTGTGCTCGGGAAGGTGCGCTCGTGACCACCCTCATCGTGCTGTCGGTCGTCGACATCGCACTGCTCATCGCCGGGCTGGCGTTCTACCTCTACGTCGTCGGCTCGCAGCTCACCCGGGTCGCGGCGAACCTCGAGGAGTCCTTGGAGATCGCCGGCACCGTCGTGCGCAACGCCGCGGTCATCGAGCGGGGCGTCGAGCAGATCAACCACACCGGCGGTGTCGTCGCCGGCGCGCTGCCGCTGCTCTACGGCATGGCCGAGGGAATCGTGGTCGGTGCCACGTACGAGCCTGCCGCCGTCGTCGAGCGAGGACCGGCCAAGCCGGCTTCCGGGCGGCGCAGGTCGCGGATGCACGACGGCGTGGGGTATAGCCCGGACGCCCGGACGGTACGGACGGCGGGGCGCGACGGCGCGTGCCGCCCGAGCCGCAGGTGCCCGCCTAGGCGTCTGGAGCGGGGTCGCGGCTCGTCGTGAGCGGGCCGGCGGTCGGCGCCGTGTACTCGCCGATCCACTCGTCCTTCCACGACGAGTCGTACTGGTCCGGGTTGCAGCTCGGGTGATAGACCGCCATGAGCTCGCGGGCGATCTGCTCCCGGTGCGAGGGCAGCCCGCCGGGCACCTCGTAGGTGCAGATGTAGAGCTTCCAGCGGCTGCCGGCCCGCCGGACCCAGCTCGCCGCCCGCGGATGGTTGAACGGGAAGCGCTCGGCCGACAGGTCATCGGAGTGGTCGACGTAGATCACCGCGTAGGTGTCCGGCTTGGTCTCCGGCTCGGGCTTGACGGCGATCGCGTAGACCGCGGGCTTGGCCGGCGCGGTCCATCCGGCGAGCACCCGAGGTCCCTCGAACGGGTATCCGGCCAACGACCCGAGCCGGATCATCCCGCCTCCCCCACGTCATCCAGGTCGACAGCGTCGTCATCCTCGCTGAGCGCCTCGGCCCGGGCGATCGGCCACGACGGCAGGCCCGCCCGCGCCGCGGCCGCAACGAACTCGGCGGTGGCCAGCTCGACGGCGGCAGCTCTGTCCTCGGCGTGGACGACCAGCTGCGCGCCGTAGCTCGCCGTGCCGATGCCCGACGCGATGCCGCTGCTCGCCGCGACGGCGTCGGCCAGCTCGACGATCTCCTCGCGGGTCATCTCGCGGTCGCCCTCGGCCACGACCACGACGCTCCACCTCATCGGTGCTCCCATGACCTAGCGCAGCTCGGGCAACAGCGCAGCGAAGTCTTCCAGACTGCGCAGGTCATGGCCGGACAGCAGCACGTCGACGTGCGGTGCGGCGACCATCATCCCGAGCGTGCTGGGCCGGAAGCCCGCGTCGTTGCCCTTGTGCGGGTTCATCCAGACGACCCGGTGGCTCAACCGCGACAACCGCTCCATCGCCCCGGCCAGCACGGCCGGATCGCCGCGGTCGAGCCCGTCGGAGCAGATCACCACGATCGCGCCCCGGCACATCCCACGGTGTCCCCACGCGCGTACGAACGTGTCCAGCGAGTCGCCGATCCGGGTGCCGCCCTCCCAGTCGAACACGACCTTCGCGGCCTGCTGCAAGGCGTCGTCGGCGCGTCGACGTTCGAGTGTCCTGGTGATCCGGGTGAGCCGCGTGCCGAAGCAGAACACTTCGACCCGCGCGGTCGCGCGTCTGGTCGAGTAGGCGAACTGCAACAGGCTGCGGGAGTAGTCCGACATCGAGCCGGAGACGTCGAGGATGAGGATCAGGGGGCGCATGCGCTGTCGACGGCGCCGCCAGAACAGCTCGGCCGGCTCGCCGTGCGTACGCATCGTCTCGCGCACCGTCCGGCGCATGTCCGGGCGGCTGCCGTTGCGCGCTCGCGCGGTGCGACGCGTGCGTCGGCGCGGCGGGGTCAGGCGGATCCGCGCCATGATGCGCCGCAGCGCGGCCAGCTCCTCCGGGGTGCACAGCGCGAAGGACTTGTTCCGGAGGACCTCGGCGTCGGAGGCGAGCAGGCCGAGCTTGGCCTCCTCGTCACGGCCTTCACTGCCCGGCTCGGTGGCGGGCACCTGCAGCGTCGACTCCGTCGGTGTCGCCGCCCTGATGGTGGCCTTCAACGAGGGCTCGTCGCCGTCGTCCTCGTCGAGGAAGAACCGGCGAAACACCTTGTCGTACACCGGGATCTGCTCGCGCCGCGTGACCGTCGTCGTCCGTCCGGCCCAGTAGAGGTCGAGCAGGTCCGTGGGGTCGAGTGCGGCCATTGCCGCGCTGTAGGTCACCACGTCCCCGGAGCCGACGGCGAGACCGGCGGAACGCAGCTCGCGCGAGAAGTCCACGAGCAGGCGTACGAAAGGGGCCTCGTCGTCAGGCACCGGTGGCAATCTCATCCAGGTTCGCGCGAACGACTTCGAGATCGTCACGGTCCTTCACGACGGCACCGAGGGTGTCGTCGACGGCCCGGGCATCCAGGTCGGTCTCGCCGAGGACCTCGAGCGTGCGCACCCAGTCGATCGACTCGGCGACCCCGGGTGGCTTGGCGAGGTCCAGGTCACGCAGCCGGTTCACTGCGGCAACGACCTTGCGGGCCAGCGTCTCGGAGACGCCCGGCTCCCGGATCAGGATGATCTCCACCTCGCGGTCCGCACTCGGATAGTCGACCCAGTGATAGAGGCAGCGTCGTTTCAGCGCGTCGTGCAGCTCGCGCGTGCGGTTCGAGGTGAGGACCACGAGCGGCGGCGTCTCTGCCTTGATGGTGCCGATCTCCGGGATGCTGATCTGGAAGTCCGAGAGCACCTCGAGCAGGAAGGCCTCGAACTCGTCGTCGGCGCGGTCGACCTCGTCGATGAGCAGCACGGCCTGCTCGCCTGCGCGGACTGCTTCGAGCAGCGGCCGCTCCAGCAGGAACTTCGGACCGAACAGCTTGTCGACGGCAGCCTCGTCGTCGACCTGGCGCTCGGACAGGGCACGGATCGCCAGCATCTGCCGGGCGTAGTCCCACTCGTACATCGCCTGGTTGGTGTCGATGCCCTCATAGCACTGCAGCCGGATCAGCTTGCGTCCGAACACCGACGCCAGGACCTTGGCGACCTCGGTCTTGCCGACACCGACCTCGCCCTCGAGCAGGAGGGGGCGGCCGAGTGACAAGGACACGAACAGCGCAGTGGCGAGGCCGCGGTCGGCGAGATATCCCCCGCCTCGCATCAGGTCGGTCAGCGCGCCGACGGTCTCCGGACGATCCATCTAGCCCTGATCGTCGGTGCCGAGGACGAGGTCGCGGATGCTGCCGCCCGACGTGCTGAGCTTGCCCTCGCGTTCGAGCCGCTCGCGCCATGCGGCGCGCAGGTCACTGCCCGGTTCCGCCAGGCCGTCGAAGCTGACGAGCTGCATGTTCTTGCAGGACTTCGTCGGTCCGCAGGCTTCCTCGAGGTCGGGACTGGTCCGGTCCTCGGCCAGTGGCTGCGCGGCCCACACCGAGCGGAGCACCTGGACGGCACTGTCCGCGCTGTCCGCCTCGTGAGTCATGGTCGGTGTCCCTTCGCCCATCGGGCCCGTCTTCGTCAACACTAGGTTACGTCCGCCTCCCCCGACAGGCTTAGCGTTCGGGCGCTCACGGCCAGCGCCTCGGCGAGGATGGACACGGCGATCTCCGGCGGTGTGCTGGCGCCGATGTCCAGCCCCGCGGGGCCGCGGATCCTGCTCAGGTCGGTGATGTCCCGATAGGCCAGCCAGTCGGCCCGCGACTGCTGTGTCCGGCGTGACCCGACAGAACCGATGTAGCCGACGTCCCCGGCAAGGGCAGCCTCCAGCGCAGGCCCGGCGAGCTCGTCGTCGTGGCTGGCCACGACGACCTTGTCCAGCGCCGTCAGCGTCGCTATCACGCCGGCCGCTGCGCTCACCTCGCCGATGATCTGGGTCTGCCAGCCGAGCAGAGCCGGCCGCCGCGCCGAGGGCCTCGGCGACGGGGCCTGCTCCGACGATGGCCAAGTTGGGGACCGGCCACAGCACGGTCGTTATCGCGTCGTCGGCGACGGTTGTGCTGCTCACGTGTCGGCCGAACAGCCGCGCCACATGCTCGTCGGCCTCGGTGATCGTCTCCGGGGTGAACATCGAGGTGCCCAGCACCCGATCGCCGTCGAGGTGGGCCACCAGCGCGACAGGCTCGCGGTTGCGCAGCCGCTCCCACAGGCCGGCAGGCAGGTCAGCGGCCGGCATCAGCAGGCAGCTGGCGTCGCCACCGCCCGGCAGGCCCGCCGCCAGGGCATCGAGCTCGCCGACCTGCAGCGTGACGAGACGTCGGCTGACACCGGCCGCCACGAGGTCCGTGAGCTGGCCGTCGACCGAGCCGGACAGCAGGGAACCCAGGCGGCCACCACCTGGCGTGATAGCCAGAGCCTCGCCCGCGGCACGCGTACCAAAGCCGCGAGACTCCACCATCCAGGCGACATCCACCCTGGTGCCCGCTCGAAGACATCCCGTCACACTGAAGGCGATCCCGTACACCCCGTGAGCCTAAGCCCGGCGTCGCGGCCCTCGCAGTCCGCTCGTACCGTTGCGATGACACCGAGGAGAACGCATGACGATTGCCCCTGCCGACAGACCACGCATGACGCACCCCGTGGTGGCCGCCCAGCGAGCCAGCCGAGCAGCCAAGGCGCAGCTGCGCATCGCCGACGCCATCACGGCTTTCGCCGGCTCGATGAGGTTCGTCTACATCCATGCCGTGCTGTTCCTGGTGTGGATGCTGGCCTTCGAGAAGAACCCGTGGCCGAAGCTGACGTTGATCGTGTCGCTCGAGGCCATCTTCCTGTCGACCTTCGTCATGATCGGTCAGAACCGGGCGGCGGCCTTCCAGCAGGCGAAGGCGGACCATGACTTCAACGAGCAGGAGCTCGAGCTCAAGACCAATACCGAGATCACCCGCGCCATCCACACGTTGACCACCGAGCTGCACAGCCGGCTGCTGAAAGACGGCGGGTCCTAACTCCCTCGCGCCGGCCGCCCCGGCAATGGCACGATCTCGAGCGTGACCCTAGACGTGCGGCCATTCGAGGACAGCGATGTGGAGGCGGCCGGGCGGCTGTTGGCGGCGCGCCATGCCGAGCACCGACGGCACGAGCCCTTGCTGGCGGCGCGCTTCGAGGACCAGGCTGCGGCGGCGGCAGAGGTGGCAGCAGCGTGGACCACGGAAAGTGCCTCGGGCGCAGCGGCGACCCGGGACGGTGAGCTCGTCGGCTATCTCATCGGCGCACCGAAGGCATCACCTTCCTGGGGTGCCAACGTGTGGGTCGAGTCGGCAGGGGTCGCTGCTTCGGACGGCGAGACTGTGCGTGAGCTGTACGCGGTCGCCGCCGATCGATGGGTGGGCGAGGGGCGCGTGGCCCACTATGCGCTGGTGCCGAGCCACGATGCGCAGCTCATCGACGGGTTCTTCCGCCTTGCCTTCGGTCTGCAGCACGTTCACGGCGTTCGCGAGCCGTTGTCCGGCGGCGCCGACGCGACCGTGCGGCGAGCCCGACACGACGACGTACCGGTGCTCGCAGACCTCGACCTCGTGCTGCTCGACCACCAGGCGCGTTCGCCGGTGTATTCCAGCGGCGTGTCCTTCACCCGTGAGGAGGCTCTTATCGACGCCGAGGACTCCATCGACAGCACGGAGTACATCGTCTTCGTCGCGGAGCGGGACGGCGGCGTGGTTGCCAGCTCCGTCGGCTGCGCGCTGACCGTGTCGAGCGCGCACACCGGTCCCGCGCGTCCGGACGACGCGGCGTTTCTCGGCTTCGCCGCCGTCCTGCCTGAGGCGAGAGGCTCGGGGGCTGGTCGCTCTGTCGGTGACGCTGTGCTCGACTGGGCGCACGACGCGGGCTATCACAGCGTCGTCACCGACTGGCGGTCGACGAACATCCAGTCATCGCGCGCGTGGACGGGCCTAGGCTTCAGGCCGACGTTCTTCCGCTTGCACCGACTAGTCGGGCACTAGCCCGCGTCGCGCGGTTGGAGAGTCGCGCGAAGGCTGTCGAGAACGCTGGCGTCCTCGATCGTGCTCGGCACGTTCGGCGTCTTGCCGTCGGCCATCTCGCGCAGTGTCCGGCGCAGGATCTTGCCGGACCGCGTCTTGGGCAATGCAGCCACCACGTCGATCGTTCGCAGTGAGGCGACCGCGCCGACCTCGTCCCGCACCTTCTGGACCAGCTCCGTACGCAGCTGGTCGTGGTCGATGTCCACGCCCGCTTTCAACACGACGAGACCGCGCGGGACCTGCCCCTTCAGGTCGTCATGAACACCCATCACCGCGCACTCCGCAACGGCTGGATGTCCGGACAGGACCGCCTCGAGGGTGCCCGTGGAAAGCCGGTGGCCGGCGACGTTGATCACGTCGTCGGTGCGTCCCATGACGTAGAGGTAGCCGTCGTCGTCGACATACCCGCCGTCCCCCGTGAGGTAGTACCCGTCGAACGCCGAGAGATAGGACGAGACGAAGCGGTCATCGTCGCGCCAGAGCGTCGTGAGAGCGCCCGGAGGCAGCGGCAGCTTGATGCAGATCGCGCCCTCGGCACCGGGCACGGCCTCGAATCCGGACGATGCGAGCACCTGCACATCCCAACCCGGCACCGGCACGGTCGGCGACCCCGGCTTGATGGTCATGGGCTCGAGGCCGCGAAGGTTCGCCGCGATGGGCCAGCCTGTCTCGGTCTGCCACCAGTGGTCGACGACCGGCACGCCCAGCTTCTCGGTCGCCCACTCCCAGGTGTCCGGGTCGAGCCGCTCCCCGGCGAGGAACAACGTGCGCAACGAGGAGACGTCGTACGCCGCCAGCTGGGCGGCCTCGGCATCTTCCTTCTTGATGGCCCGGAACGCTGTCGGTGCGGTGAACAACGCCGACACCTTGTGATCGGCGACGACACGCCAGAACGCTCCCGCGTCAGGGGTGCCGACCGGTTTTCCCTCGTAGAGGACGGTCGTCGCTCCGACGATCAGCGGCGCGTAGACGATGTAGGAGTGGCCGACGACCCACCCGACGTCCGACGCGGTCCACCAGACGTCGCCGGGACCGATGTCATAGATGTTCGCCATGCTCCAGCTCAATGCGACCGCGTGACCACCGTTGTCGCGCACCACGCCTTTTGGCTTGGCGGTCGTCCCGCTCGTGTAGAGGATGTAGAGCGGATCGGTGGCCGCAACCGGCACGGGTTCGACCGGGGCAGCATCGGACATGACCTCGCTCCACGCGATGTCACGTGGGCGATCCAGCGGCGCCTCGACCTGCGCGCGCTGCAGCACCACGCACCGCGCCGGCTTGTGCGACGAGAGCTCGATCGCCTTGTCGAGCAACGGCTTGTACTCGATGACCCGACTTACCTCGATGCCGCAGGACGCGGACACGATGACCTTGGGTTCCGCGTCCTCGATCCGCGCCGCGAGCTCGGCCGCTGCGAACCCTCCGAAGACCACGGAGTGGACTGCACCGAGCCGAGCGCAGGCGAGCATGGCGACGACCGCTTCAGGGACCATCGGCATGTAGACGATGACGCGGTCGCCCTTCTCGACTCCCAATGAGCGCAGCGCTCCCGCGAAGCGGGACACCGTGTCGAGCAGCTCGGCATACGTGTAGGACCGCTGCGTGTCCGTGACGGGGCTGTCATAGATCAGCGCAACGCGGTCGCCGTTTCCCGCTGCGACATGACGGTCGAGCGCGTTCTCGCAGGTATTGAGCTCCGCGTCGGGAAACCAGCGATAGAACGGTGCGCGCGAGTCGTCGAGGACCTCGACCGGCTCCCTCCCCCACGTCACTCGGGCTGCTGCCGCCCGCCAGAACTGCTCGGGCTGACGGAGGCTCTGCTCGAAGGTCGCGCGATAGTCGCCCATCTGAGCATCCTCACTGTCAAACCGCTCAGGGGCAACCCGATCACACCGTGGGGCCGGCCGCCTCGATGTCAGACTCCGGCGAAAGCCCCGACCAGGCGCCCTCAGCCTCCCGGCGCTGCACAAGCAACATCTCCACGACGCGATCGAGCGTCTCGTCGACGGCTTCCTCGGCATAGCCGCCGCGCCTGGGCTTGAACCCGACGCCGCGCACGCCCTCGACCGTGAGCTCTCCGTCCTCGATCGCGTGGCTGTTCTTGAGTGCGTCGATGCGAGCGAGCACATGGTCGACGAACTCGTCGACCTCGTCCAGGTCATAGCCGCGGTGCAACATGCCTGCCCTGGGAAACCGGTGCATGGGGGGCTCGTCGAGCCGGTCTCGCAGGAACTGCACGTCACTGTCCGGGTCAGTGAGCCCGCGACGTCCGACAGCCGCGCTCTCCACGACGATAACCCGTTCCTCCAGGTCGTCGAGATGTGCATCGACCGCCTCGACCCGATATCCGTGTCGCACCAACTCGAAGCCTGCACGGCGGATCTCCGAGGCCGCGATCGGGGGGAAGTTGCCCTGCAGCGACACCTCGACGGTCGCGAGGAACGCATCAACCTGCTTGCGGTGATAGCCGCGACGCCACCGGGCAGCGCGCGGGAACCGTTTGTGCGCCATGGCCCTATGCCGTCACAGCAGCGAGCTGGCCACATGCACCGTCGATCTCGCGGCCGCGTGTGTCGCGGACCGTCACGGCAACTCCGTGCGCCTCCAGGCGACGTACGAACTCCCGCTCGTCCTCGGGCCGCGACGCTGTCCACTTGGATCCCGGCGTCGGGTTGAGCGGGATGAGGTTGACGTGCACCAGGTGCCCCGCCAGCCGCTTGCCCAGGAGGTCGCCGCGCCACGCCTGGTCGTTGATGTCGCGGATCATTGCGTACTCGATGGACACCCGGCGGTGAGTGCGGTCGGTGTACCTCCAGGCCGCCGCGAGCACGTCGGCGACGTTCCAACGCGTGTTGACGGGTACGAGGGTGTCGCGCAGCTCGTCGTCCGGTGCGTGCAGCGACACGGCAAGCGTGACCGACAGGCCCTCCTCCGTGAGCTTGTCCATCGCGGGCACGAGGCCGACGGTGGAGACGGTGATGTTGCGCTGCGAGATGCCCAGGCCGTCGGGGGCGGGGTCGGTCATCCGGCGCACAGCCCCGAGCACGGCCTTGTAGTTCGCGAGCGGTTCGCCCATGCCCATGAAGACGACGTTCGAGACGCGGGTCGGCTCGCCGAGCTCCCCGCGAGCGAGCATGCGCGCCCCGGCGACCACCTGGTCGACGATCTCGGCGGCCGACATGTTCCGGGTGAGACCGGCCTGCCCGGTGGCGCAGAAGGGGCAGTTCATGCCGCAGCCGGCCTGTGAAGAGACACACATCGTGACGCGGTCGGGATAGCGCATGAGGACGCTCTCGACCGTCGCGCCGTCGAACAGCCGCCAGACCGACTTGCGGGTCGTGCCGCCGTCGCAGTCGAGGTCGCGGACGTGAGTGAGCAGCGGCGGCAACAGATCGCCCACCAGGGCTTCGCGCGTCGCCTTCGGCAGATCCGTCATCTGCTCCGGCCGTTCGGCGAGGTGGGAGAAGTAGTGGGTCGAGAGCTGACCGGCGCGAAAGGCCGGCTGGCCGAGGTCGGTGACCGCGCTCCGTCGCTCGGCCGGCGTCAGGTCGGCGAGGTGACGTGGCGGCTTGGCGCGCCGGGGCGCGGCGAAAGTGAGCTCTCCGGGGACAGGCATAGTGATCTCATTCTCGCAGGTGAACCTGTGATGAACGAACGAGGCGCGGCGTTGGTTCAGGCCGGGACGAGCCAGGTGAGCAGCAGAAAGGTGATCGGCGCCGCCGGCAGCAGCGAGTCGAGCCGATCCATGATGCCGCCGTGACCCGGAAGTAGGCTGCCCATGTCCTTGATGCCGAGGTCGCGTTTGATCATCGACTCCCCGAGGTCGCCGAGCGTCGCGGTGAGCATGACCGCGAGACCGATCGCCGCTCCGGCGAGAGCTGACCCGTCGAGCATCAGCGGCAGGATGACGGCTCCGCCGACCGCGCAGAACAGCCCAGACCCGACAAAGCCCTCCCATGACTTCTTCGGGCTGACGTGGGGTGCCATCGGGTGCTTGCCGAACAGCACACCGGTCACGTAGCCGCCCACGTCGCTGAGGACCGTGAGCAGGATGAACACCACGACGCGATCGGCGCCGTCGTCGGCGCGCAGCAACAGTGCCGCGAAGCCGGCGAGGAACGGAACGTACAACGTGACGAAGATGCCAGACGTCACATCACGCACATAGCCGTCCGGGTTCTCGGGAAGCCGCCAGACCATCGTCGCGAGGACCGTCAGCGCAAGCGCGACCAGCATCGGCTCGGGGCCACCGGCGTAGGCCGCGACCAGGATGGCGACTCCGCCGACCGCGATGGGCACCACGGCCACCCGGACCTGATCCGCGCGCAGGGCGTTGGACAGCTCCCAGAGACCGAGCACGACCGCGATCGCAACGACGCCGAGGAAGGCGGGCTTCCACACATAGAGCGAGAGCAGGATGATGGCGCCCAGGCCCAGACCGACACCGATGGCCGCCGTCAGGTTGCGTCCGGCGCGGCTGCGCCGTTCCGGCGGCGGGACCGGCTCCATGGGAATCGGCTCCATGGGCGACGCGTGATCGTCGCCGACTCCCAGACCTGCCGGCTGGCTGCGCTGCTCGGACTCCTCCGCATGGTCGGTCGTCATCACACCGTCCTCATGGGATCCGCGCCCTCAGACCTCGAGGAGTTCGGACTCCTTGTGCTTGAGCAGCTCATCCACCTCGGCGACGTACTTGTGCGTCACCTTCTCGAGTTCCTTCTCGGCGCGCGCGACCTCGTCCTCGCCAGCGTCGCCGTCCTTCTCCAGCTTCTCCAGGCTGTCCTTGGCGTGGCGACGGACGTTGCGAATGGCGATCTTCGAGTCCTCCGCCTTCGTACGCGCGACCTTGATGAACTCCTTACGGCGCTCCTCGGTCAGCTGCGGGAAGACGATCCGGATGATCTTGCCGTCGTTGGTCGGGTTGACACCGAGGTCGGAGTCGCGGATCGCCTTCTCGATCGCCCCCATCGAGCCCCCGTCGAACGGGGTCAGAGTCAACATGCGTGCGTCGGCGACATGGAAGGACGCAAGCTGGTTCACCGGGGTCGGCGCGCCGTAGTAGTCCACCATGATCTTGTTGAACATCGATGGGTTGGCTCGGCCGGTGCGGATGGACGTGAAGTCTTCCTTCGCGACGGAGACTGCCTTCTCCATCTTCTCCTCGGCTTCGAGAAGTGTGTCGTCGATCACGCTCGCTCCAGTTTGGCTAGTGCTGCTGTTCCCTCGTGGGCTCGTCACGCGCGGTGTCGGCGCGCGCCTCGCTCAGCCGTCCGTCGACACGAGGGTCCCGATCCTCTCACCCCGTACCGCCCGCGCGATGTTGCCGTCCTCGAGCAGGTTGAACACGATGATGGGCATCTTGTTGTCCATGCAGAGGCTGAACGCGGTCGCATCGGCGACCTTGAGCCCGCGTCGAAGAACCTCGTCATAGCTGACGGCATCGAACTTGGTTGCCTCGGGGTTCGTGCGCGGGTCGTCGGTGTAGACGCCATCGACTCCCTTGGCCATCAGCACCACGTCGGCGCCGATCTCGAGCGCGCGCTGGGCCGCCGTCGTGTCGGTGGAGAAGTAGGGCATCCCGGCGCCCGCACCGAAGATGACCACGCGACCCTTCTCGAGGTGGCGGATCGCGCGGCGCGGGATGTAGGGCTCGGCGATCTGGCCCATGGTGATCGCGGTCTGCACCCGCGTCTCGACCCCGATCTGCTCGAGGGCGTCCTGCAGCGCGAGGCAGTTCATGACCGTGCCGAGCATGCCCATATAGTCCGCTCGGGAGCGGTCCATGCCGCGCTCCGAGAGCTCGGCGCCGCGGAAGTAGTTGCCGCCGCCCACGACGATGGCCATCTCGACACCGGATCGGACGACGTCCGCGATCTGCCGCGCGATCGTGGCGACGACGTCGGGGTCGACCCCGAGCTTGCCGCCGCCGAAGACCTCACCCGAGAGCTTGAGGACGACACGCGAGTAACGGCGGGGGTCCCCCGCGTCGTACGACGACGAGGCCACTGCCGGCTCGGTCCCTTCGCTGGAATGCTGCACAGTCGCGGCCCCTTCGGTCGGTTCGTCGTCGTACCCCTTCGTCCCCTCGCAGTGTGCCAGGGAGGTCAGCCGGCGCCCACCTCGAAACGGGCAAAGCGCCGCACAGTGACGCCGGCGTCGTCCAGCAGGGCCTTCACGCTCTTCTTGCTGTCCTGCACCGACGACTGCTCGAGAAGCGCGACGTCCTTGAAGAACCCGTTGACGCGGCCCTCGACGATCCGGGCAAGAGCCTGCTCGGGCTTGCCCTCCTCGCGGGCAGTCGCCTCGGCGATGCGTCGCTCGGTCTCGACGATGTCGGCAGGCACCTCGTCGCGGGTCACGTACTGCGCCTTCATGGCCGCGATCTGCATGGCGGCGCCGCGCGCTGCCACGAGGTCGTCCCCCTCGAACTCCACCAGAACGCCCACCTGCGGGGGCAGGTCGGAGCTGCGCCGATGCATGTACGACGCGACGTTCCCGCCGTCAGCCCCGAGCACCACGACTGCGGACAGCTCGATCTTCTCGCCGATGACCGCGGCAACCGCGTCGATGTTCTCGGCCACGGTGCGACCGTCGGCCAGCCGCTCGGTGAGCAGGGCGGCCACGTCGCTCGTGCCCGACTTGTGGGCGTGAGAGACGATGTCGGCGGCCAGCTGCTGGAACTGCTCGCTCTTCGCGACGAAGTCGGTCTCGCAGCTGAGCTGGATCATGGCGCCCTCGGCGGCGGCGACCAGACCGTTGCTCGCGGTGCGCTCGGCGCCGCGCTCCTTCACCTTGGTCTCTCCCTTGATGCGAAGCAGCTCGGCGGCCTTGTCGTGGTCTCCGTCTGCCTCCTCCAGCGCACGCTTGGCCGCCATCATGCCGGCGCCCGTTGCGTCGCGAAGGCGCTTGACCTCAGCGGCGGGGATGTTCGCCATGTCTTGCTCTCCTCGTGTGTCTGTGTCCGGGCGGACGCGTTTCGGCGCCCGCCCTCGCACGGTGTACGGCGCCCGTTGCCGGACGCGACTGGTCAGGCCTGCTCGGTGGCTGCTGCCTCGGTATCAGGTGCCTCCGCGGCAGGTGCCTGCGCGGCAGGTGCCTCCGCGGCAGGTGCCTCCGCGGCAGGTGCCTCCGCGGCTGGTGCCTCGGTGGCCGGTGCTTCGGTGGCGACAGGCGCGGCCGCTGCCGTCTCGGTTCCCGCGCCCTCGATCGTCTCGCCGGCGGCGGGGGTGCCTTCGGCTGCCGTGCCGCGCTGCAGCAGCTCCTGCTCCCACGCGGCGAGCGGCTCGTCGACAGCGAGCTCGCCGTCGGCCGGCTTCTCCTCGCTCTCCTGACCGGCGCGGGCGCGGGCCATCAGGCCGTCGGCGACCGCGTCGGCGATGACTCGCGTCAGCAGCGTCACCGAACGGATCGCGTCGTCGTTGCCCGGGATCTTGTAGTCGACCTCGTCCGGGTCGCAGTTGGTGTCGAGGATCGCGACAACCGGGATGTGCAGCTTGTGAGCCTCGCCGACGGCGATGTGCTCCTTCTTGGTGTCGATGATCCACACGGCGCTGGGGATGCGCGACATGTCGCGGATGCCGCCGAGCGTCTTGGTGAGCTTGTCCTTCTCCCGGCGCAGGACGAGCAGCTCCTTCTTGGTCATGCCCGAACCGGGCACGTCGTCGAAGTCGAGCTGCTCGAGCTCCTTGAGGCGCTGCAGGCGCCCGTGCACGGTCTGGAAGTTGGTGAGCATGCCGCCGAGCCAGCGCTGGTTGACGTAGGGCATGCCGACGCGCGTCGCCTGCTCGGCGATCGCTTCCTGGGCCTGCTTCTTGGTGCCCACGAACATCACCGAGCCGCCGTGCGAGACGGTCTCCTTGATGAACTCGTAGGCGCGGTCGATGTAGGACAGCGACTGCTGCAGGTCGATGATGTAGATGCCGTTGCGCTCGGTGAAGATGAAGCGCTTCATCTTCGGGTTCCACCGACGCGTCTGGTGACCGAAATGCACGCCGCTCTCGAGCAGCTGCCTCATGCTGACGACCTGGGTGGTGGTGCTCCCGGTCGCTGGGGCGGACACTGACATGCCTCTGCCTTCCTGTGCGGCCGTGCTGTCAGGCACGGGCCGCGGCTCGGTTGTCACGCGGGCGGCCGGTCGGCTACCCGCTCCTGACGCCCCCGAGCACGCTCGCCGCCGTCGCCATCGCGGGTCGGGCGGACCGATGAGCGCGCCCCCGTCGGCCGGCGAACCGGAGGCGGATGTGGGCGTGCGAAGTCGACCCGCGCGAGGCGGGTCGCTGCCGTGAGTCTACGACGAAGCGTGGTTCTCCGGGAAATCGACCCAGTGGATCTTGTAGACGTCGGTTTCCACAGGTTGGACCACGACGGCTGGTCGTCCACAGATCGGGTCCCGGTGCTTCCGCCCGGCCTCGCCGGTGCCGCACCGTTGACGCATGACCCGCCGGAGGCCCGCAGCGACAGTTGCGCTCATATTCGCGCTCACATCCGCGCTCACCGGCTCGTCACGGGCCGCTCCGGCCGGCGAGTGGTCCTGGCCGCTCGGCGGCACACCATCGGTCGTACGGGGCTTCCAGCCGCCTCCCAGGCCGTGGCTGGCCGGACACCGTGGGGTCGACCTGTATGGCCTCGCCCGGTGCGCCGGTGCTCGCTGCTGGCGCCGGGCGGGTGACCTTCGCCGGGTGGGTCGGCGGGATGCCGGCGGTCGCGGTGACCCACCCTGACGGCCGGCGCACCACGTACGAGCCGGTGCTGGCCGCCGTCGTCCGGGGCGAGTCGGTGGCCCGCGGCGCGATCCTGGGCCGAGTGTCGGCTGGAGGCAGCCACTGCCTGCCGCACGCGTGCCTGCACTGGGGACTGCGCCTGGGGGACAGCTATCTCGATCCGTTGTCGCTGGTGGGCGGCGCCGTCAGTGAGGTGCGGCTGCTGCCGCTCTGGTCCGCCTACCCGGAGGCATTCGCCCGCCCGTCGAGCCGGATGGTCCAGCGGTCGATCGCGTCGTCCTGCAGATGCGAGCCCGTCCAGGGGTCGCGGGCCAGCGTGGCGCGGACGGCATCTTCGGAGTCGGCCTCCACGACGAGCAGCACGCGGGGTCCACCGTCGACCGGCCCACCGAGGACGATGAACCCGGTCTCGACGAGCCGATCCATGTAGGACGCGTGCTCCGCCCACCGGCACTGGCCTTCCAGCGGTTGCGACGGGTCCCACTCGGGGCCGGTCTGCCGGCGGAGGACCAGAAACGTTGGCATCCTCGGGTTCTATCCCACCCGACCGACAACCGGGGCCGTGCGTCGGGTCAGAGCAGCGCCGGGAGGTCGGCCGCCAGCCTGGCGTAGTCGGCGGGTGAGTTGTACGCATGAGCCGACAGGCGCACGAATCCCTGGCCCCGCCCAGCTGGTGACCGCGACCTCCACCGCGATCTGCTCGCCGATCCGCGCCTGGAGCGCTGCCGCCTCGTCCGGTGTGCTGGCCAGACCGGCGGGCAGGGGCACGAGCTGCATGCTCACGGCCGGGTCACGCGGCAGGTTCGCCGGGTCAAGGCCCAGCGCCTCGCCGAGGACCTGCTGCCCGTGCACCGCCAGCTCGACGTTGTGCCGGCGCAGCCGGTCGAAACCGAGCTGGTCGAGCAGGCGCAAGGCGCGCGGCGCCGCCAGCCAGGCGGTGAGATCCTCGGTGCCCACCTCGTTGAAGGAGTCGGGAAACCCGGCCGGCTCCCCCCATGAGGCGACGAGGGGCCGCATCCGACGCCGGTGCTCCGCGGACACGTGCAGCACGGCGGTCCCGCGGGGGGCGCAGCACCACTTGTGCAGGTTCCCGGTCCAGAAGTCCGCGCCCAACCGCTCGAGCTCGACCGCGAGCATGCCCGCAGCGTGGGCGCCGTCGACGAGGACCGCGGTCCCGCGCTCCTTGAGCGCAGGCAGCAGCGACACCAGCGGCATCCGTCGCGCTGTCGCCGACGCGACGTGGTCGACGACCGTCAGCCGGGTGCGGTCGGTCACCGCCCCGAGAACGGCTGCCGTCACCTCGTCGTCAGGTGCGCGGAGCGGGACATGGACCACGACGACGCGGGCTCCCGCGTCGCCCGCCCACCGATCCGCCGCGATGCGGACCGCGCCGTACGTATGGTCGGTGACGAGGATCTCGTCATCGTGCGACAGCTCGATGCATGACAGCACGGTGCTCACGCCCGCGGTCGCGTTGCGGACGAAGGCCAGCGACTCGGGTTCGGCGCCGAGAAAATGGCTGATCTCGGCGCGCGCCTGCCCGAGAGCGGCGGGTTGCTCGCGCACGAAGAAACGCACGGGGTTGGCCTCCATGCGCTCCCGCCAGGACTGCTGCTCCTCGAGCACCGCGGTCGGCACGGCCCCGAACGACCCGTGGTTGAGGTGCGAGACGGTGCCCTCGAGCGGCCAGAGGGCCCTGACCGCAGGCCAGTCCTCGCCCCAGAACTCGTTGGTCTGTTCGGTTGCCGGCGACTGTGTTGACACGCTGGGCAGCCTAGGGGTGGCATTTGTCCAGGGGTGGCATTTCGCCACCGGGACCCACTGGCGCGATGATGGGATCCGGGGCCGAGAGGGAGCGTCCATGCCTAGTCGTGCGATCGCGCTGGTGACCGGCGCGGCCGTTTTCGGCGCGACCCTTGTCGCGGTGTCGCTGCCCAGGGTGCTGGCCAGCTCGACGTCCAGTCCCAGCAAGGCGTCCAGCAGCAGCTCCGGGTCCGCGTCCAGCGCCAGCGCGGGCGCCGCGTCCAGCGCCACATCCGCGTCGCTGCCCAGCGACGTCGCGGCGACGACCGCAGCTGCGGCCAAGAAGCCCTTCCATCCCTCCCGGCTGACCCATCTCGGTGACGCCCGGCAGGTCGTTGTCGTCACGGCCAAAACGTGGAAGACGAGCTATGCGAAGCTGCGGACCTACAGCAAGGACAGCAGCGGCTGGCACCGGCAGTTCAAGAAGAAGGACGCTCGCCTCGGCACGTACGGTTTCGCGCACTTCGGCGAGCGGCGCCAGGACAGCGGTGAGACGCCGGCCGGCACCTACGGGCTGCCGCGTGCTTTCGGTGCCGCTCCCGACCCGGGCACGACGCTGCCCTTTCGCCAGTTCGACAGCAACGACTGGTGGCCCTACGACCCCCGCGACCCGCGCACGTACAACGTGGAGCAGTACAACGGCCGGAGCGCTGCGACGCAGTGGCGCAGGTCCTGGGCCGAGCACCTCTCGCACTTCCAGGATCAGTACGAGTACGCGGTCGTGCTCAACTTCAACCTGCCGTCCGGGCTGTACGCGTCCGGAGACCAGCGGTTCGCCTCCAACCCGGCCAACACCGCCGCAGGCGGCGGCATCTTCCTGCACGTGAACGGGCCCGGCTCGACCGCGGGGTGCGTGTCAGTGGGCCGGAAGGCCATGCGCAAGATCCTCCGCTGGCTCGACCCCACCAAGCATCCGGTGATCGTGATGGCACCCACCAAGGCGATCGGCAAGGCATGACCGGCCCACCGGAGGTCGATCAGTCGCGCTGCTCGGCGAGCTTGCCGCGCAGCTGCAGCACGGCCTTGGTGTGCATCTGGCAGATGCGGCTCTCGGTGACGCCGAGCACCTGTCCGATCTCGGCGAGGGTGAGGCCCTCGTAGTAGTAGAGGGTGACGACGATCTTCTCGCGCTCGGGCAGCGTGTTGATCGCCTTGGCGAGCAGGAACTTGGTCTCCTCGGACTCGAAGGCCAGGACCGGGTCCTCAGCCTTGGTGTCCTTGAGCGTGTCGACGAGGCTGAGCTTGTCGCCCTTCTCGCCTCCGACGCTGAGCAGCTCGTCGAGCGCGACGACGTTGACGAACGACACCTGGCTGAAGATCGTGTGCAGGTCCTCCAGCTTGATGTCCATCTCGGCAGCGACCTCGGCCTCGGTGGGCGTGCGGTGCAGCTGGGCCTCCAGCGAGGCGTAGGCCTTCTCGACCTCGCGGGCCTTGTAGCGGACCGAGCGCGGGATCCAGTCGATCGCCCGGAGCTCGTCGATGATCGCGCCGCGGATGCGGCTGATCGCGTAGGTCTCGAACTTGATGGCGCGCTCGAGGTCGAACTTCTCGATGGCGTCGATGAGCCCGAAGATGCCGTAAGAGACCAGGTCAGCCTGCTCGATGTTCGGCGGCAGCCCGACGCCCACGCGCCCGGCCACGTACTTCACCAGCGGGGAGTAGTGCAGGATCAGCCGCTCACGCAGCGCGCCCTCTTTGGTCTTCTTGAACTGCCCCCAGAGGTCGCGCAGCGCCGCCTCGCCCGCGCTTTTCTCTGCGGCGGCGTCGTCATCGGCTGCTGCTGTCGCCGTGGTCACGGCGCTCCTTCCCCCTCGTGACGAAGCCGGTTGAGGTGCCTCACGCCCTGGGATGCGCTTGGTCATAAGTCGCCTTCAGCCGGTCTACGGACACGTGCGTATAAATCTGCGTCGATGTGAGCGTAGCGTGACCAAGCAGTTCCTGAACGCTTCTCAGGTCGGCTCCCCCCTCTAGCAGGTGGGTAGCAGCCGAATGGCGGAGGCCGTGCGGCCCCAGATCGGGTGCTCCCGGGACGTGCGCAAGCAGTTCGTGCACGACCCGCCGGACGGTGCGCGGATCGATCCGACGACCGCGCGCGCCCAGGAACAGGGCGCGACCACTGGCCGAGTCGGCGAGCGTGCCCCGAGCCTGGTCGATCCAGCGTTCCAGCGCGTAGACGGCCGGGATCCCGATCGGGACCACGCGCTCCTTGGCGCCCTTGCCGAGCACTCGGAGCACCCGCCGGGACCAGTCCACGTCCTCGACGTCGAGTCCGCACAGCTCGCTCACCCGGATGCCGCTCGCATAGAGCACCTCGAGAAGCGCCACGTCGCGGATGCCGGTCGGGCTCGCGTCGTCCGCGGCCACCGCCGCGACGTCCAGCAGCGCACTGGCCTCCTCCTGGCGGAGCACGGCCGGCAGCGTGCGTCCCGAGCGCGGCGTGGCCAGGAGGGCACCGCAGTCGGTCGGTGCGCGCCCGGTGCGGGCCAGCCAGGCGGTGAAGGTACGCGCGGCCGCGGCGCGCCGGGCGAGCGTGCTGCGGGCCACGCCGGAGGTGGCCTGCCGGGCCAGCCAGCTGCGGAGAACCAACAGGTCGAGCTGGTCGATCCCGGGCCGTTGCATCCGCACGGAGTGGTCCAGCAGCGAGGAGACGTCGCCGAGATAGGCGCGCACCGAGTGGGCGGACAGGTCGCGTTCGGCCCGCAGATGGACCTCGTACTCGCGCAGCAGGCCCACCTGGGCGTCCGTGAGCCCCGTGACGCCCTCGGCAGCCGCACCATCGCTCACAGGCTCACGGTGCGGGTCGACCCGTCTCGTTGCAAGCACCGCCGCAAGCGCGTCTCCGCGGCGTAGTGTCGAAACATGCAGACTCTGCTCGCCGTGCTGGCCTGCCTCGTCTTCTGCTCGTGCGCCGTCGTCCTCGTGGTCCGGAGTGCGATCCGACGGGCGCGCCGCCGGCTGCTGCGGCTGCGGGACCGAGCCCAGCTGGTTGCCCGGGCACACGGCGTAGGGCCGGATGCCGAGCTGGCCAGGCTGCGACGCGACCTCGAGCGTTCGCTCTCCGGCGCGCGGCACGCGCTGGCCGCGGCACAGGCGGTGCACGCGCCGGTGGGCGACGTGCCCTCGCTGCTGGCCCGACTCGAGCTGGCGGCCCGGTCGGTCGACGGCGAGCTGCGGATGCTGGAGTCCCAGCCCGACCGCAGCCGAGTCCCGGCTGCCCTCGACGGGCCCCGGTCCCGGGTCGTTGTCATCACCACGTCGGCGGCGCAGCTCGTCGACGGCCTGCTGCACGCGACCGGGCACGACACCGCGGAGCTCACCCTGCTGCAGACGGCCTGCTCCATAGAGGCCGACGCCCTGCGCTCGCTCGGTGAGCCCGGTCGCCGCGGCCGGGCTGCACCCGCTCAGCCGGACCCGACGGCGCCAGCGGGATAAGCCCCTCCGCCGCACGCTGGTCGGTGGGGCATCAGCGGGACAAGTCTCGTCTCCGCACGCTGGTTCGACGGGCTCAGCGGGACAAGTCTCGTCTCCGCACGCTGGTTCGACGGGCTCAGCGGGACAAGTCTCGTCTCCACCCCCCGTCGCGGTTCTCGGCCAGGCCGCGCACGGCCAGGACGGCCAGCCCGCGCAGGACGGTCGCCACGTCGAGCCCGGCCACCCGGGCGACGCTCGCCGGACCGGCGAACTCGCGCAGCGGCAGCGAGTCGAGCACGCGCAGGCAGGCGTCGTCGAGACCGTCGTGCGGCCTGGTCTCGCCCCGTCGGCCAGGTGCGGCGTCGGCCCCGAAGTCGCCGACGAGGTCGACCACGTCGGCCGCGTCGGTCACCAGCGAGGCGTTCATCGCCTGGATCAGCGTGTGACAGCCGGCCGACATCGCCGAGGTGACCGGTCCCGGGACTGCCATCAGCGTGCGCGACAGCTCGACGGTGTGGCCGGCCGTGTTGAACGCCCCGCTGCGGCGCGCCGCCTCGACGACGACGGTGCCCCTGCCCAGGGCCGCGATGATGCGGTTGCGCCCCAGGAACCGGGTCTTCGTGGGACGCGCACCGGGCGGCAGCTCCGAGACCACCACGCCTCGATCGCGGATGTCGGCGATCAGCCGGTGGTGCGAGCTGGGATAGACGATGTCGACCCCGCAGGCCAGAACGGCGACGGTGTCCCCGGCGACAGCCAGCGAGCCCCGATGAGCCGCGGCGTCGACGCCGAACGCAGCGCCGGAGATGACCGTCCAGCCCCGGTCGCCCAGTCCGGCCGCGAGCTCGGCGGCCACGTGCTCGCCGTAGTCGGTGCAGGCCCGAGCGCCGACGACGGCGACGGCTCGCCGAGCCAGCGCGGCCAGGTCACCCGCGCCGGAGACCCAGAGTGCCAGCGGGCGGCGCGGACCCCAGTCGTCGACGGAGACTCGGCCACTCCTCGCTCTCCGGCGTCACCAGCCGGCTGCCGACCTCTGCGGCCCGGGCCAGGTCGGCCGGCACGTCGAGGTCGGGCAGCCGGGCGCGGTAGGAGGCGAGCCGCGTCGAGTCGAGGGTTCCGTCGCGGATCTGGGCCAGCACCGTCTCGGCACCCAGCGACTCGACGAGCGAGCCCAGCGCCGCGTCGTCAGGCTCGATCAGCCGGCTCAGCCCGGCGCGGGCCTGCGCGTCGGCGCTCACAGTCGGACTGCGTGAGCCGCCGGTCATGCTGCTGACCGCTCGACGCCCCGGTAGCGCAACGCCATCGCCACCTCGTCCGAGCCGGGCTGGTCGCGGCCCGCCAGGTCGGCGATCGTCCACGCCACTCGCAGCACCCGGTCGACGCCCCGGGCGGTGAGGTTGCCACGGTCGAGCTCGCGCTCGGCCGCTGCGACGACGTCCCAGGGCAGCGGCCAGTCACGTCGCATGGCGTGACCCGGCACCTCGGCGTTGGCCCGCCAGGGTGTGCCGGACAGCCGGCTGGTCATCCGCTCCCGGGCAGCGAGCACGCGAGCGGCGACCACCGCCGTGGTCTCCGCCATCCCGCGATCGGCCCGCAGCTCGCGTCGGGTCGCGGGCCGCATCTCCCGGCGCAGGTCGACGCGATCGAGCAGCGGCCCGGACAGTCGCCCGAAGTAGCGCAGCTTGGCCATCGGCGAGCACGTGCAGTCCCTGCCGCGGACCACGGCCATCCCGCACGGGCACGGGTTGGCGGCCAGCACGAGCTGGAACTGCGCCGGGAAGCGCACCTGGGCGGCCAGCCGCGACACGCAGATCTCGCCCGACTCGAGCGGCTGGCGCAGCGCGTCGAGCACGGCGGGCGCGAACTCGGGCGCCTCGTCCATGAACAGCACACCGCGGTGTGCCAGCGAGGCGGCACCGGGACGCAGGTGCGAGGAGCCGCCACCGACGATCGCCGCCACCGACGCCGTGTGATGGGGCGCCTGGAACGGCGGCCGTGTCACCAGCGGCGACCCCGACGGCAGGGTGCCGGCAACCGAGTGGACGGCGGTCACGTCGATGGCCGCCTCGCGATCGAGGGGCGGCAGCAGGCCGGGGAGCCGCTCGGCGAGCATCGTCTTGCCCGCACCCGGCGGGCCGACCATGAGCAGGTGGTGACCGCCCGCCGCCGCCACCTCGATCATCGCCCGGGCATCGGCCTGGCCCAGCACGTCGGACAGGTCGAGGCGCCCGGGATCGGCGGTCTCGTCGACGCCACCGTCGTCATCGAGGTCGGCACCCGTGGCCGCCTCGAGCTCCAGGTGCACCGGCTCACCGCGCGCCAGCGCGATCAGCTGGGCCAGCGAGCTCACCCCCGTCACCCGCATGCCGGGTACGAGGCCAGCCTCGTCGGCATTGGCGGCCGGGACCACCACGCTCGCGATGCCCGCCTCCGATGCGGCGAGCACGGCTGGGAGCACGCCGCGCACCGGTCGCACCCGTCCGTCGAGCCCCAGCTCGCCGATCAGGACCACGTCGGCCCCGACGCCCGGCGGCACGACGTGGTCGGCGGCGAGGACGGCGAGCGCGATCGCGAGATCAAAGCTGGACCCACGCTTGGGCAGGCTCGCGGGCGAGAGGTTGACTGTCAGCCGCCGCTTGGTCGGCGGCCATTCCTGGTGGCTGTTGACCATGGCCGCCCGCACCCGGTCGCGCGACTCGTTGAGCGAGGCGTCGGGCAGTCCCACCAGCACGAACGAGGGCACGCCGGGGCTCAGGTCCGCTTCGACCTCGACGATGTGCCCGCGTACGCCGACCACGGCGACGGCCCGGGTGGTCGCAAGGGTCACCAGATGGCTCCCCGCACGTGCTCGACCTCGGCCCGTCCCCGCGGCGGCCGAACCACTGCGACCAGGTCGATGCGCACGTCACCCGGATGCACATCGTTGAGGGCCATCCACCGCGCGGCGAGGCGGCGCAGCCGCTCGGCCTTGTCCCGCGTGACCTTCTCCAGCGGCGTGCCGTACTCCGTGCCTTGCCGGGTCTTGACCTCGCAGACGACAAGCGTGTCCCCGTCGCGGGCGAGGATGTCTATCTCACCGATGTCGCATCGCCAGTTGCGCTCGACGATCGCCATCCCCGCGTCGACCAGGTGCGCCGCCGCCACCCGCTCGCCGTAGGCGCCGAGGGCGTCGCTCGCCCGCATCGCCACCACCTCCGACGACAACGGTGGCGGGGCGGGACACGTCACGGAACCACCCGGCCCGCATCTGTGGACGACGGGAAACGACGGCGCAACTGTGGACGAGCTAGTGCCTCAGGTCCCCGGCCTAGATGTCCTTCGGCAGTTCGAGCTCGCTGCGTGCAAGCTCCTCGACGTTGACATCCTTGAACGTCACGACGCGCACGTTCTTGACGAACCGCGCCGGTCGGTACATGTCCCACACCCAGGCATCCGCCATGGTCACCTCGAACCACACCTCACCGTTGTCGGTGCTGCGCGGCGTGACGTCGACGGAGTTGGTGAGGTAGAAACGCCGCTCGGTCTCCACGACATAGGTGAACAGGCCGACCACGTCGCGGTACTCGCGATAGAGCTGCAGCTCCATCTCGGACTCGTACTTCTCGAGGTCCTCGGCGCTCATCGGATCCCCACCTCCTCGAGTTCTCGCACGTCCACCCCGACAACATCGGCGGCAGTCACCTCGATGTCAGCAACATCGACGACACCGAGATCCGTGTCATCCTCCCCGATGCGCACCAGCGTCCGGACGGGCACCCGAGCGTCACCGCGCGCGCGGCGCGCCACGTTGATGTACGAGAACCGGTGCTCCGGGCAGGGCCCCGCGGCGTCGAGTGCGGCGTTGTGCACCGGGGTGACATAGCCCTTGTGGTCCGCGAAGTCGTAGTGCGGCCACTCGTCGTGCAGACCGACCATGATGCGGTCACGCGTCACCTTCGCGACCACCGACGCCGCAGCGATCGAGGCACTGACGCGGTCGCCCTTCCACACGGCCAGGCCCGGCGCGGGGAGACCTGCGACGGGGAAGCCGTCGGTGAGCACGTAGGCGGGCGACACGGTGAGCCTGGCCAGGGCGCGACGCATGCCTGCGACGTTGCTGACGTGCAGGCCGACGCGGTCGACCTCACCGGCGGGGATGATCACCGCCGACCAGCTGACGGCCCTCTTCACGACCTGGGCGTAGACACGCTCGCGGGCCGCGGCGGTCAGCAGCTTGGAGTCGGCCAGCTCAGGCACCTGTCCGCGGGCCCCGCCGGGCAGCACGACCGCCGCGACGACGAGGGGGCCGGCGCAGGCGCCGCGACCCGCCTCATCGGCACCGGCGACAGGCGTGAGACCGGCGCGAGCGAGCGCGCGCTCGTACGCATAGAGGCCGCCCTCACGGCGCACGACGAATCGTGGCAGCGTCCGAGGGGGTGGGCCGGGAACCGCGCGGGTCCCCTTGTGCTTCATGGGCACGAGGGTACGACTTGTCATGACCCGCGCCGCAGCAGCCTCGCCTGCCGGAACGTGGCAGGTTGCTTCAACCACCCTGCCCGGCCCAGCGGCCAGACGCGGGCGAACGCGCGACCGACGACGTCGGAAACCGGCACGAAGCCACCACCCGGGTCCCCGAGATGGAAGCGGCTGTCCGCTGACTCCGAGCGGTGGTCACCCATCACCCAGAGCCTGCCCTGCGGCACCCGGACGTTGAACGCGGCCTGCGACGGCGTCGCGCGATCGCCGGGGTAGAGGTACGAGGACTCGTCGAGAGGTACGCCGTTGACGGTGACGCGTTTCTGGCTGTCGCAGCACACGACGGTGTCGCCGCCCACGCCGATGACGCGCTTGACGAGGTCGCGGGCACTGGCCGAGGGGGCGATGCCGACGAACACCAGCGCGCGATGGATCAGGCCACGCGCACCCACGTCGTCGGTCTTCTCCTCCGGCAGCCAGCCGCCCGGGTCACGGAACACGACCACGTCGCCGCGGTGGATCTCGTCGGGCTTGTCAGCCAGCTTGTTCACGATCACGCGGTCGTGGACCAGCAGCGTGTCCTCCATCGACTCCGACGGGATCAGGAACGCCTGCACCAGGAAGGTCTTGATGAGCAACGAGATCAGCAGCGCGGCCACCAGGGTGACCGGCAGCTCGCGCAGGAAGGACCTCTTCCGCACCCTTCGGCGCCGCCCGACTTTCTGCTTCGGACGTCGTCGACGCCCGACAGCCTGAGCCGATCGTGCGTGGCCGGGCATCCGAGCTCAGTGCGACGAGCCGGCGAGCTTTGGCTGTTGGAACGTGTCGGGCCGGTGCAGGATCTTGGCTCGGTTGAGCGGCCACACGATGGTGAACGCTCGCCCGATCACGTCGCTCACCGGGACGAAGCCCTGACCCGGCTGGGTGCGGTGCGCACGGCTGTCCTCGGAGACCGACCGGTGGTCGCCCATCACCCACAGCTTCCCGATCGGCACCTTGATCGGCCCGAAGTCGGTCTGCGACGGCGTCCCGAGGTCGCTCGGGTAGAGATACGGTTCGTCGAGCGGCACGCCGTTGACCAACATGTGACCGCCGGTGCAGCACTGCACGGTGTCACCGCCGACCGCGATGACGCGCTTGATGAGGTCCTCCTCGCCGACCGCGGGCGCGAGACCGACGAAGACCAGGCCCTTGCGCACGGCCCCGAGCACGCCGCCGCGACCGGTGTCGTCGCTGCTGCCCAGCCATCCGCCGGGATCGCGGAACACGATCACGTCGCCGCGGTGGATCTCGTCGGGCTTGTCGGCCAGCTTGTTGACCAGCACCCGGTCGTTGACCAGCAGGGTGTTCTCCATCGACCCGGACGGGATGTAGAACGCCTGCACCAGGAAGGTCTTGATGAGCACCGAGATGACGAGCGCCGTGATGACGATGCCGGGCAGCTCGCGCAGGAACGACTTCTTCTTCGGCGCCGTCTCCTTGGTCGCCACCGGACGCCGAACGGGCGGCTCCGGGGTCGGCGGGGCAGCCGCCGACTTGTCGTTGACGGGCGGGTCCTGGACGGGTGGTGGGGTCGCCTCTGAGGACTGTGCACCGTCCTCGGGCGTCATCGCGCGGGTCCCTCCGTCCATGACTGGCTCACCGCACTCGCATCGGGCACGGCTTCCTGGCCCAGGCGCACGCCGCCGCCAGTTACCGAGCGTACGTCTCGTGACAACGCGGCGCTGATCAGCGACCCGTGACGGGGTCGCGACGCTCCTTGATCTTGGCTGCCTTGCCGCGCAGGTCGCGCAGGTAGTAGAGCTTCGCGCGGCGCACGTCACCGCGGGTCACGACCTCGATCTTGTCGATGACCGGCGTGTGCACCGGGAAGGTGCGCTCGACGCCGACGCCGAAGCTCACCTTGCGCACGGTGAACGTCTCGCGGACGCCATCACCCTGGCGCCGGATGGCGACACCCTGGAAGACCTGGATGCGCGAGCGAGTGCCCTCGATGACCTTGACGTGGACCTTGAGCGTGTCGCCGGGACGGAAGTCCGGGATGTCGGAACGCAGTGAAGCGGCATCGACAGCGTCGAGGATCTGCATGAGGTTCTCTTTCTCGCGGTGCCACAGGTCACCCACGAATGTCGTGGAAGTGTGTTGACTCGTGTCGTCGGCCCGTTCGGGTGACGCGCTCCCCTGTGGCAGGGCGCCGGTCGGCCGGTGACAGCAGCCGCTCAGTCTGCCACAGGCGGTGGGGTGCGGACCAATCGCACCCGACCGTCAGGACCGTCCTCAACCGCCCAGCCGAGGCCGGCGAGCAGCGCACGGTCGGCGCGGTCGAGCTGCGCCGGGTCGAGTGCCTCGAGCAGGTCCGGCCGGCGGCCGGCGGTACGGCGCAGCGACTCGTCGCGCCGCCAGCGCTCGATCTGCGCGTGGTTTCCCGAGAGAAGCACGTCGGGCACCGACCGGCCGCGCCACTCGGGTGGCTTGGTGAAGGCCGGACCTTCGAGCAGCCCGTCGGCATGCGACTCGTGCACGAGTGACTCGGCGTTGCCGATGACACCGGGCAGCAGGCGGGCAACGGCCTCGACGATCGCGAGCACCGCCACCTCGCCGCCGTTCACCACGAAGTCGCCGAGGGAGACCTCGCTGACTCGCGCTCGGGCACCCATGTCGTCGATCACCCGCTGGTCGATGCCCTCGTAGCGACCGCAGACGAACACGAGCCGCGGCTCGTTCGCGAGCTCCTGGGCGAGCCGCTGGGTGAACCGCTCACCGCTGGGCGACGGAAGGACGACCCGCACGTCGGTGTCTGCGGCGAGCACCTCGTCGAGCGCGCCACCCCACGGCTCGGGACGCATGAGCATCCCGGCACCGCCGCCGTAGGGACTGTCGTCGACCGTGCGGTGCTTGTCCGTCGTCCAGTCGCGCAGGTCGTGCACGTGCAGGTCGATCAGCCCGTCGTCGACGGCCCGGCCGATGAGTGAGAGCCGCAGCGGTGCGAGGTAGTCAGGAAAGATCGTGAGTACGTCGACGCGCACGACGCTCAGCTGTCACTTGCGGTCGTGGTGCCGGGCTCGTCGAGCAAGCCCGCGGGTGGGTCGACCACGATGCGTCCGGCGTCGATGTCCACCTCCGGAACGAACTCGGTCGACGAAGGGCACCAGCGCTTCACGGTCGTCCGGGCGCCGCACGACGAGGACGTCCTGGCCCGGCAGGTGCAGCACTTCTGCGAGGTCACCCACCTCGTCGCCGTCAACGGTCACGACCCGCAGCCCGACAAGGTGCCGGTCGAAGTACTCGTCGGGGTCCTCGGGCCGCTCGTCGGGGTCGACGTCGGCCACCAGCAGCACGTTGCGCAACCGCTCGGCCCCTGCGCGGGTGATGCAGCCGTCGAAGGTCAGCAGCAGGCGGCCACTGTGGACCCGGCCGGTCAGGATGGTGAGCGGACCCGCCGCAGCGGGTTCGGTGCGCAGCACCGTGCCGGGCGCGAGCCGGCCGTCGGGGTCGTCGGTGCGGACCTCGATCGACACCTCGCCCTTGATGCCGTGCGGCCGGCCGATGCGGCCGACGATCACCTCCACCACGGTCTCCGGCGGCGGTGTTAGCGCTCGTCCATGTCGAGGAAGTCGATGCGGATCCCGCGACCGGGGCCGAGGGCCCCGATCACGGTGCGCAGCGCCTTGGCCGTGCGGCCACCTCGACCGATGACCTTGCCCAGGTCCTCGGGGTGGACGCGCACCTCGAGCGTGCGCCCGCGACGGTTGGTGCGGTCGCGGACCTGCACGTCGTCGGGATGCTCGACGATGCCACGAACCAGGTGCTCGAGAGCCTCCTCGAGCATCGGTTAGGCCTTGCTCTCGTCGGTGCCCTCGGCAGCCGCCTCGGCGGCTGGTGCCTCGACGACCTCGGCCGCAGCGGCAGCCTCGAGCCGCAGGTGCCTCAGCAGCAGGTGCCTCAGCAGCAGGTGCCTCAGCCGCAGGTGCCTCAGCCGCAGGTGCCTCAGCCGCAGGTGCCTCAGCCGCAGGTGCCTCGGCAGCGGCTGCCTCAGGCTCGGCCGCGGCCTTCTTCGCGGGCGCCTTCTTGCGCGGCGTCGTCGCTCCGGCCTTGGGCTCGGCGAGGGACTCCTTGGCTGCTGCCTCGAAGACCGTCTTCTTGTCAGTCTTGGCAGCGGCGAGGCGCAGCGTGCCCTCGGCGCCCGGCAGGCCCTTGAACTTCTGCCAGTCGCCGGTGACCTTGAGGATCGCGGCAACGGGTTCGGTCGGCTGGGCGCCGACGCCGAGCCAGTACTGCACGCGCTCGGAGTCGACCTCGATCAGCGAGGGGTCCTCGGTCGGGTGGTACTTGCCGATCTCCTCGATGGCGCGACCGTCCCGCTTGGTGCGGGCGTCGGCGACGACGATGCGGTAGTACGGCGCACGGATCTTGCCCATGCGCATCAGCTTGATCTTGACTGACACAGTTGTTGAAGCTCCTGCTTGTCGCATGCGGGTGGCAGTTCCGACGCGCGTGGGGTTGCGGTCGGGGCCTGCCGGGGGACGCGGTGCGCGGGAGCCGAGAGAGGGTGCCGCCGCACGCCGAGTACAGCGCGCCATCATGCCAGACATCCGGGGCCGAGCCGAATCCGGCGCTCAATCAGGCAACGACGCGCGCCGCGCAGGATGACCGCACGCGGCGCCAGCAGCGCGCGCAGATCGGCCCGCGGGTCCTCGTCGTAGACGACCAGGTCGGCCGGCTCCCCGGGGTCCAGAGCGGGGCGACCGAGCCAGTCGCGGGCCAGCCAGGAGGCCGCCCCCAGTGCCGCCTCGGGCGACAGGCCGACCTGCGGAGTGCAGCGCCAGCACCTCGCGCCCGATCAGACCGTGCGGCAGGACTCCCCCGGCGTCGGTGCCCGCATAGATCGCGACACCCGCCTCGTGGGCCGACCGCAGCGTCTCATCGGCGCGCGCGTGCAGGTCCAGCATGTGGGCGGCGTAGCCCGGGAACCTGGCTGCACCCGCGTCGGCGTACGTCGGAAAGTTGTCTATCTGTACGCGCGTGGGCACCAGCGCCGTCCGGTGCTCGACCATCGCCGAGATGACGTCGTCGGTCAGTCCCGTGCCGTGTTCGATGCAGTCGATGCCGGCCGCGACGAGCTCGGCAACGGACTGCTCACCGAAGCAGTGAGCGGTCACCCGCGCGCCGAGCTCATGGGCTCGCGCGATCGCGGCCGCCGCGACGTCCGCCGGCCAGCAGGTCGTGAGATCACCCGCGTCGCGGTCGATCCAGTCGCCGACCAGCTTGACCCAGCCGTCGCCGCGGGCGACCTGGGCCTCGACCGCGCCAACGAGGTCGGACGGCTCGATCTCGACGCCGTAGTTGCGGATGTAGCGCTTTGTCCGGGCGATGTGCTGACCGGCGCGGATGACGCGCGGCAGGTCGTCGCGGTCGTCGATCCAGCGGGTGTCGACAGGCACGCCGGCGTCCCGGATGAGCAGCGCGCCGGCGTCGCGGTCGGCGATGATCTGTTGCTCCTGCTCGAGCTGGCCGACGCCACCCTGCTCGTCGAGCCCGACGTGGCAGTGAGCGTCGACCAGTCCCGGGACGACGAACACACCGACGCCGACGGTCTGCGCGTCCGGGACCGGCTCGTGGCTGATCAACCCCGAGGAGTCGACCCACAGGTCGCGCTCCACGTCGTCGGGCAACACGACCCCGCGCACGTGCAGCGGTTCTGCCACCGTCACCCTCCCCCCGTGAATGGTGAGTTAGTTAGGCAGGAGCCACGCCCTGATCGACCTGCGCACGTCACCATTGCGAGAAGGATCAGCGGGCGTCGGGCGGGAGGAGGTTCTTCAGCTCCTCGGGCAGCTCGAAGTCCTCGGGCAGATCGAGTCCCTCGCCGGACTCGCGGGCGGCCTGCGCAGCGAGTTCCTGGGCGCGCTTGGCCGGGTTGCCCGACCGGCTCTTGCCGCCCTTCTTGCCGGGCTTGGCCTGCGTCTTGCCCTTGGACTTCTTGCCGCCGCGACCCATCCCCGGGATGCCCGGCATGCCGGGCATCCCGCCACCGTTTGCGAGCTGGCGCATCATCTTCTGGGCCTCGACGAAGCGCTCGACCAGGCTGTTGACGTCGGTGACCGTCGAGCCCGAGCCGCGGGCGATGCGTTGCCGGCGCGAACCGTTGAGGATCTTGTGGTCGGCCCGCTCCTGCGGCGTCATCGAGCGGATGATCGCGGTGACGCGGTCGATCTCCTTCTCGTCGATGTTCTCGATCTGCTCGCGCATCTGCCCCATGCCCGGCAACATCCCGAGCAGCTTGGACATCGAGCCCATCTTGCGCATCGACTCCATCTGGGCCAGGAAGTCCTCGAAGGAGAAGTCCTCGCCCCGCCCGAACTTGCCGGCCATCTCCTCGGCCTGGCCCTTGTCGAACGCCTTCTCGGCGTGCTCGATGAGGGTGAGCACGTCGCCCATGCCGAGGATGCGCGAGGCCATCCGGTCGGGGTGGAAGGTGTCGAAGTCGTCGACCTTCTCGCCGTTCGACGCGAACATCACCTGCCGGCCGGTCACCTTCGCGACCGACAGGGCTGCGCCACCACGGGCGTCGCCGTCGAGCTTCGTGAGCACGACACCGTCGAAACCGACGCCGTCGAGGAACGCCTGAGCCGTGTTGACCGCGTCCTGGCCGACCATCGCGTCGACCACGAAAAGGATCTCGTCGGGGTTGACCGCGTCGCGGATGTCGGCCGCCTGCTGCATCAGCTCGGCATCGATGCCCAGCCGCCCTGCGGTGTCGACGATCACGACGTCGTACATCTTCTGGTTGGCGTGCACGATCGCGCGGCGGGACACGTCCACCGGGTCGCCGACGCCGCTGCCGGGCTCCGGTGCGAACACCGGCACCCCGGCGCGCTCGCCGACGATCTGCAGCTGGGTCACGGCGTTCGGCCGCTGGAGGTCGGCGGCGACCAGGACCGGCTGGTGGCCCTGCGCCTTGAGCCAGTAGGCGAGCTTGCCGGCCAGCGTCGTCTTTCCGGAGCCCTGCAGGCCGGCGAGCATGATGACCGTCGGCGGGTTCTTCGCGAACCGCAGCCGCCGGGTCTCACCACCGAGGATCTCGACGAGCTCCTCGTCGACGATCTTGATGATCTGCTGAGCCGGGTTGAGCGCCTGGTGCACCTCGATGCCGCGCGCCCGGGTGCGCACCGCCTCGATGAAGTCCTTGACCACCGACAGGGCGACGTCGGCCTCGAGCAGTGCCACCCTGATCTCGCGGGCGGTGGCGTCGATGTCGGCGTCGGTCAGCTTGCCTTTGCCGCGCAGGTTCTTGAACGTGGCGGCGAGGCGGTCCTGCAGGGTGGCGAACACGCAGTCCAGCCTAATAGGCGCCGGTCGCGGCGGACGTGCGTGCAACCTCCCGGGCGCCGGTTCCGTACTAGTGGGCAAGGGCAAACCGCGCGAGGGGACGAGTGTGGACGACGCTGCAGTCGACGATGGCAGGCGCAGGGGTACGCGCGACGAGGAGTTCCTCGCGTTCGTCACCGCACGACGGGCAACCCTGCTGCGTACGGCGACGCTGCTCGCCGCCGGGGACACTCACCTCGCCGAGGACCTCGTGCAGACGGCACTGACCAAGCTGTACGTGGCCTGGCCGCGGGTCGAGCGCGACCGGGGCCCGGAGCACTACGCCCGGCGCATCCTGGTCAACGCGCTGGTCGACGAGCAGCGCCGGCCGTGGCGGCGACGCGAGACCAGCCGGGCCGAGCTGCCCGACACGGCAGCGGCACCCGCAGGAGGCACGGCGGAGGACCGCGACGCCGTACGCCACGCCCTGGGGTTGCTCGCCCCGCGGATGCGAGCCGCCGTCGTGCTGCGCCACTGGCTCGGCTACGACGTCGCCGAGTGCGCCCACCTGCTCTCGTGCAGCGAGGGCACCGTCAAGAGCCAGACCGCGCGCGGCCTCGACCGGCTGCGTGAGCTGCTGTCCGACGACCTCACCGTGACCACTGGGAGTGCCCGATGACCGACCTTCGTGAGCTGCTCGACACCGCCGCCGGCGAGCCGGCCGCGCCGACGCCCGACGTCGTCTCCTCCGACCTGCGGCGGGGACGCATCGCCCTGCGCCGCCGGCGCGGCGTGCGCGGCGCGTCGGCGCTGGTCGCCGCGAGCGCGGCGGTGGCGCTGGGGCTCGCCGTCGTGCCGGGCCTCGGTGGGGACGGCACGACCCGGCAGACGGTCATCGCCCCCGGCGGCACCTCCGCCAACCCCGGCGTCGACCTGGTCCCCTGGGAAGCCGGGGCGGCCCCGAAGCCGATCAGTGCCGCGCTGGTGCCGGACGGTTGGACGGTCTCCGGCAGCGAGTTCGCGCTCGTGATCTCCCGACCCGGTGTGACGACCTCGCCCGACGACTTCCAGGGGAAGCTCGTCGCCATGCTCGCCGGCGACACGACCGCGACCAGCGACGCGGGTCCCGTCACGGTCGGCACGGCCCACGGCACCATTTCCCGCGAGGGCGACACCACGATCCTGCTCTGGTCGCTGCCGGACGGTCGCGTGATGGACGTCCAGGCACCGAGATCGCTGCACTGGGACACCGCGACCCTCGTCCGGTTCGCCGAGTCCCTGACCGTGAGCGCCGACGCCAAGGCCAGCCTGGGCTGACGGTCGAAATCGACCACGTTCAGCAGGCGTGCGGACGGTTCGCAATGCCTGCACGCCTTGCGAACCGTCCGCCGACATGGTGAACGTGGTCGATTCTCGGGGCGCAAGTCAGGCGGTGGCGCGGAAGGTGCTGCGGTAGGCACTCGGGGCGACTCCGAGCGCGCTGCCGAGCTGCTGGCGCAGCGCCGCGCCGGTGCCGAAGCCGGAGTGCCGCGCAACGACGTCGATCGGCAGGTCGGTCGTCTCCAGCAGCAGCCGGGCGTGCTCGACCCGCTGCAGGGCGATCCACTTCGCCGGGCTGAGGCCGGTCTCCTCGCGGAACCGCCGGGTGAACGTGCGCACGCTCATCCGCGCCTGCCCGGCCAGTGAGCGCAGGTCGAGCGGGGTGTCCAGCCGCTCGAGAGCCCACGCCTGCGCACCGGCCGTCGACGCGCCCAACGCAGGCGAGCCGACACCGGACGCGGATCGCGGCATGAACTGCGACTGGCCGCCGGCCCGCCAGGACGGGACGACGCAACGGCGGGCCGCCTGGTTGGCGATCTCGCTGCCGTGATCGGTGCGAATGACATGCAGGCACAGGTCGATGCCGGAGGCGACTCCGGCGGAGGTCAGCACGTCGCCGTCGTCGACGAACAGCACGTCGGGATCCAGCGCGACCGTCGGGAACAGCCGACGGAACTGCTCGGCGTAGAACCAGTGCGTGGTCGCCGGGCGCCCGTCGAGCAGGCCGCACGCGCCCAGCACGAAGGCGCCGCTGCAGATCGACATGATGCGTACGCCGCGGGCGGCTGCGGCCAGCAGCGCGGCTCGTACCTCCGGAGCCACCCAGCCGTCGCGCAGCGTGCGCTCGTCGTAGATCCCCGGCACGATCACCGTGTCGGCGCGCTCGAGCAGCTCGAGGCCGTGGTCGGCCAGCACCGCGAAGCCGGCCGCCGCCCGCACCGGTGCGCCGCCCGGGGTGCAGACCAGGACGTCGTAGAGCCGGTCACCGTCGCCGTCGCGGGCCGCTCCGAGCAGCTGCGGGGCCATGCCGAGGTCGAAGGCAACGACGTCGTCCAGGGCGAGCACGGCGACTCGATGTGCGGTCATGGCCGGATTCTTGCACATGATGGCCGTCCGGCCACTGGCCGGATCGGCGGCGGATGCGTCAGGCTTGTCCCGTGACCCAGACCGCCGCGCGCCGGCCCGGCCGCCGAGCACCGACGCTGCCACGTGTGCACCGGGCCTGGCTGGTGGCCGCAGTCGCGTTCGTGGCACTGATCGGGGCGGCCGGCTTCCGGGCGACCCCGGGCGCGCTCATCACGCCCTTGCAGGACGAGTACGGCTGGTCCCGCGGCACGATCTCGCTCGCCGTCTCGGTCAACCTCCTGCTCTACGGCCTGACCGCACCGTTCGCGGCCGCGCTCATGAACCGCTTCGGCATCCGCCCGGTCGTCTCCTGCGCACTGCTGCTGGTCGCCCTGGGCAGCGGGCTGACCGTGTTCATGACGGCGAGCTGGCAGCTGGTGCTGCTCTGGGGCGTCCTCGTCGGGCTCGGCACCGGGTCGATGGCGCTGGCGTTCGTCGCGACGATCACCGGCCGCTGGTTCGTCAAGCAACGCGGCCTGGTGACCGGGGTGCTCACCGCGGCCGGGGCCACCGGTCAGCTGGTCTTCCTGCCGGCTGTCGCCTGGCTGGCCCAGCACCACGGCTGGCGATCGGCGAGCCTGGTGGTGGCCGTCGGCGCGCTTGCCGTCGTACCCCTCGTGTTGATCTTCCTGCGCGAGCACCCCTCCGACCTCGGACTGCCGCTGTACGGCGCCACCGAGGTCGTGACGCCGACCGTGCCTGCGGGTGGTGCCGCACGGCAGACGCATCGACGCCCTGCGCTTCGCCGCCCGCACCCGGGCGTTCTGGTTGCTCGCCGGCGGGTTCGCGATCTGCGGTGCGTCGACGAACGGGCTGGTGGGGACGCACTTCATCCCGGCGGCGCACGACCACGGCATGCCGACGACGACGGCCGCCGGGCTGCTCGCGCTGGTCGGCCTGTTCGACATCGTCGGCACGATCTTCTCCGGCTGGCTCACCGACCGGGTGGACTCGCGCATCCTGCTGGGCGTCTACTACGCGCTGCGCGGTGCCTCACTGCTGATCCTGTCGCAGCTGTTCGCCGCCTCGGCGCACCCGAGCCTGTTCGTCTTCATCGTCTTCTACGGCCTCGACTGGGTGGCGACCGTGCCGCCGACGGTGGCGCTGTGCCGGCAGTACTACGGCGACCGCGGACCGATCGTGTTCGGCTGGGTGTTCGCCTCTCACCAGTTCGGGGCGGCCATCGCAGCGACGGGCGCGGGGCTCACCCGCGACCACCTGGGGACCTACGCGCCCGCCTGGTATGTCGCCGGCGGGCTGTGCCTGATCGCGTCGGTGTTCTCACTGCGACTTGGCAGGGGCGGATCCGAGATGCCGCAACGAGTATCAGTCGTCGGGGCCATGTAGGACGGATCTGGCGTCAGCTCGCCGCGTCGGTCAGCAGCCGCACCACCTCGCGGGCGGCACCGGCGTCGAGCGGCTGACCCGAGGAGTCCCGCAGGTAGAACACGTCGACCGCCTCCGCGCCCAGCGTCACGACGCGGGCTGCCCTGATGTCGACGCCCATCAACGCCAGCGACCGCCCGAGCCGGTAGAGCAGTCCGGGCCGGTCGCCGGCCCGCACCTCGACGACGGTGGCGCTGTCGGACGCCGCCCGGACGAGGTCCACGCGTGGAGCCGGCGGGGGGACGCTCGGCATCCGGCGCGCAGCATCCCGCCCGGCCAGCCGGTTGGTGAGGTCGAGGTCGCCGGCGAGCGCTCGCGCCACATCGCCGCGCAACGCGTCGCCGCGCGGGTCGTGGTCCCGCTCCGGCACGACTGTCCACACGTCGATCGCCATGTCGCCGGTGGGTGCGCGCTCGGTCCGGATCTGCGCCGACCGCACCGACAGGCGGTGCAGTGCCAGCACTCCGGCGACCGTGGCGAACAGTCCGGGCTGGTCCGGCGCCGCCACCGTGATCGTCCAGGTCACGGCCTCGTCCGGCTCGGCCACCACGGCGAGCACGCCCTTGGCCACCAGCGCGGCCTGATCAGGTGTCAGCGGCGGCGGGGCGGGCGGCGGGGCGCCTTCCATGCGCATGCCGGTCCGTTGCACGAGGTTCTCCACGAGGCCTGCCTTCCAGTCACTCCAGGCACCCGGCCCGGTGGCCGCCGCATCCGCGACGGTCAAGGTGTGCAGCAGCTCGAGGACGTCGGTGTCGCCCAGAGCCTCGGCCACGGAAGCGGCCGTCGCAGGGTCGTCGAGGTCACGGCGGGTCGCCGTCTCGACGAGCAGGAGGTGGTGCCGCACGAGCATCTCGATCGTGCGTACGTCCTCCGGTGGCAGGCCGATGCGGGTGGCGACCGCCTCGGAGAGCGGTGCCCCGGCGACGCTGTGGTCCCCCGGCTGGCCCTTGCCGATGTCGTGCAGCAGCGCTGCGATGAGCAGGAGGTCGGGCCGGCGCACCTCGCGCACGAGCCGCGACGCGCAGACCGCCGCCTCGACCATGTGCCGGTCGACGCTGAAGCGGTGCACGGCGTTGCGCTGCGGGCGGTGCCGCACCAGCGACCACTCGGGGATCAGCCGTTCGAGCAGTCCGGCCTGGTCGAGCGACTCCCACACCGGCACGAGCGCCTCGCCCGAGCCCAGCAGGTCGATGAACAGGTCGCGGGCCGCATCGGGCCAGGGCTGGCGCAGCGGCGGGGCATCGGCGACCAGCCGGTCGACCGAGCTCGGGGACAGCGGCAGCCCGGCTCGCGCAGCACGCGCCGCCAGCCGGAGGGCCAGCATCGGGTCCGTGGTCGGGTCGGCCTGGGCGGTCAGCACCGCCTCCCCGTCGTGCTCGGCCAGACCTGGGCCGAGCAGCTTGAGCACCGGGCGGCGCCCGCGCAGGTAGCGCGATCGCGACGGGCGGGTGGCCGAGAGGGCTCGGCGCCAGGTGACGTCCGCCGCATGGGTCACCGCGGCTGCCGAGGCGACGACCTCACGCAGCAGGTCGTCGGCACCGGGCACTCCGAGCACCGACGCGACCTGGTCCTGCTCCTGCAGCACCAGGCGGTTGCCCGACCGGCGGGTCACCTGCTGGAGCGCGTCCCGTACGTCCGCAAGACGACGTACGGCGTCGTCGACGTCGCGATGCGGACGGTCGGCGACCCAGGAAGCAGCTACGGCGCGCAGCGACACCAGGTCGCGCAGCCCACCGCGGCCTTCTTTCAGGTCGGGCTCGAGGTCATAGCGCAGGTCTCCCGAACGGCGGCCGCGCTCTTCCCAGGCCTCGCGCAGATCGGGCAGCCGCCGACGGGCAGCTGCCCGCCAGTCGCCGAGCACGCTCGAACGCAGCCGCTGCGCGACCGCCGGGTCGCCGGCCACGTGCCGGGCGTCGAGCAGGCCGAGCAGGACCTGCAGGTCCGTGCTGGCCAGCCGGCGGGCTTCGTCGAACGTGCGCACCGAGTGGTCGAGGTGCACACCGGTGTCCCAGATCGGATACCAGAGGCCGTCGGCCAGGTCGCTCACGGCCGAGGTGTGCTTGCGGTCGGCGTGCAGCAGGACGAGGTCGAGGTCGCTGCCCGAGGAGAGCTCGCCCCGGCCGTAGCCGCCCACCGCGACGAGTGCGACCCCGGCGGCGCCGAGGTCGCTCTCACCGCTGGCCTGGGTGAACACCTCACGCAGCCATGCGTCGGTCAGCGCCGCGAGACCGCGGCGCCGCGCGGCACCGGGGCCACCCGCCGAAGCGAGCAGCATCCGGCGCCGCGCGGCATAGTCCGCGGGCAGGGCCGAGGAGCCCCGCCCGTCGGGCTCAGAGAGCGTCGACGCCACGCTCGCCTGTGCGCACCCGTACGACGGTGTCGACCGGTGTGGACCAGACCTTGCCGTCACCGATGCGCCCGGTTGCCGAGCTCTTGACGATCACGTCGATGACGTCGTCGGCATCGCTGTCGTCGACGAGCACCTCGACGCGAACCTTGGGCACGAGGTCAACCGTGTACTCCGCTCCGCGGTAGACCTCGGTGTGCCCACGCTGCCGCCCGTAACCACTGGCCTCCGACACGGTGATGCCGTGCACACCGAAGGTCTCGAGCGCGCTCTTCACATCGTCGAGCTTGAAGGGCTTGATGATCGCCGTGATGAGCTTCATGCGTCCACCCTCTCTTTCTTCGAGGCGCCGGAGGTGTAGCCCGCGCCGGTGAAGGACGTGAGCTCGTAGGCCGACTCAGCGTGGATCGACAGGTCGATGCCGGAGATCTCCTCATCCTCGGAGCAGCGGAAGCCCATCGTCTTGTCGATGATGGTGCCGATGATGTAGGCCGCCACGAAGGAGAACACCGTCACAGCCGCCGCCGCGACGAACTGCTTGCCGAGCTGGGTGAACCCACCTCCGTAGAACAGCCCCAGGTTGCCGTAGTTGAACGGCGCCGCCGCGGTCGCCAGCAGGCCGACCATGAGCGTGCCGATCCAACCGCCGACGAGGTGCACACCGACGACGTCGAGCGAGTCGTCGAAGCCCAGCTTGTACTTGAGCCCGACAGCGAGCGCGCACACCGCCCCGGCGACGACTCCGACGACTGATCGCGCCGATCGGCGCTGACCGACGAGCAGGACGGCGTGATGGCCACGAGTCCGGCGACAACTCCGGAGGCCGCACCCAGCGAGGTGGCGTGGCCGTCGCGGATCTTCTCCGTGGCGAGCCAGCCAAGCATTGCCGCACCGGTGGCAACCATCGTGTTCACCCAGACGCCGGCAGCCGTGATGTCGGCCGCCAGCTCCGAGCCCGCGTTGAACCCGAACCAGCCGAACCACAACAGGCCGGCGCCGATCATCACCAGCGTGAGGTTGTGCGGACGCATCGGTTCCTTGGCAAAGCCGACCCGCTTACCAAGGACAATGGCCAGGGCGAGCCCGGCGGCGCCTGCGTTGATATGGACCGCCGTCCCGCCGGCGAAGTCGATCGCCTTCAGGTTGTTGGCGATCCAGCCGCCGTGCGGGGACATGACGTCGTTGAACGCGAAGACCCAGTTGGCCACGGGGAAGTAGACGAGCGTCGCCCAAACGCCGGCGAAGACCATCCACGCGCCAAACCGCGCGCGGTCGGCGATGGCACCGCTGATGAGCGCGACGGTGATGATCGCGAAGACGGCCTGGAAGGCCACGAAGGACAGGCTCGGGATCGGGTACGCCTCCGAGATGACCGCCCTCGAGCCCATCAGGTCCTTCATCCCCCAGAAGTCGGTGGGGTTGCCCACCAGCCCGTGCCAGCTCTCGCCGAAGGACATCGAGAAGCCGTACAGGACCCAGATGACGGAGATCAGGCCGAGGGCCCCGAAGCTCATCATCATCATGTTGAGCACACTCTTGCCGCGGACCATGCCGCCGTAGAAGAGCGCGAGGCCTGGGGTCATGAGCAGGACGAGCGCTGCGCTCGCCAACACCCAGGCGGTGTTGCCAGTGTCGATCTCGGGCATGTCGAGAGCACCTTTCGCAGGATCGGTCGTCGATTGACCGCTGCAGAGGATGCTGGTCGGGCCACGTTTCACAGAACGGGCGTGGGTGTTTCCGGCGTGTGACGATTGACCCGGCCGCGTTACAACCGCGTAACCAGGGTCCGGTCAGGTCCGGATCCCGAGACGGACAGGCCGTCAGCGCCGGCGACGGAAGATGAACACGCCCGCGAAGGTCCCCAGGAACGCACCGACGGCGCCGGACGGGGCGGCGAGGAAGGGCAGCACTGCGAAGACGCACCACACACCGAAGGCCGCGACGGCGCCGGAGACAGCGGCGGTCCGCACCTGGCTGGCGAAGCCACCCCGCGACGGTTCCGAAGAGCTCGACGGCGCGACCGGGCCCTTGGCGGGCGTGCCGCCGGTCAGCATCCCGTCGACCTCGGCCAGCAGCTTGTCGATGTCGGATCCCTTGTCACGGTCGGCCATGCACCCATGGTGCCTCGCCGGCCGCTGTCCCGCCACGTCCAGTGGGCGTAAGTGACGGCTCAGCCGTGCCGGAGGTCCAGAACGCAGAGGATCCGGTCGTAGCGCTGGTCTCCGACGGCGACGAAGTCGGGACAGCGTCCGTACTCCCGGAAACCGAGAGATCCGTACAGCGAGACGGCCGGCGTGTTGTCCACCCGCATGTCGAGGGTGAGCTGTTCGATCTCCTCGCGACGCGCCAGCTCGATCAGCGCGGCGGTCAGCGCTCGACCAAGTCCGCGGCGGTGCTGGTCGGCCCGCACCGCGACCCTCTCCAGGTCGGCATGCAGGCGGTAGGTGGGTCGCAGGTAGCGCCGCCAGTAGCCGAACCCGACCACCGCCCCGTCGACCCTGGCGAGTACGAGGGCTGCCTCGCCGGTCTCGACCTCTTCGGCCACGCCCATCAGCAGCGCGCGCACCTCGTCGGTCGACGGCGGGTCGACCCAGCCGAGGGCCGCGCCCGCGGCGACCAGGTCGACCACGAGCGCCATGACCTCCCGCACGACCCGGTCGTCCAGGTCCTCAGGGCCGGTGACGGCGAAAATCTCAGGTTCCACCATCTCCCCCGTTGCCCGATCAGCCGTCGATAAGCGCGTCGACGAATGCGCCGGGCTCGAACGGTGCCAGGTCGTCGGGACCTTCGCCGAGGCCGATCAGCTTCACCGGCACGCCCAGCTCACGCTGCACGGCGACCACGATGCCGCCCTTGGCGGTGCCGTCGAGCTTCGTGAGCACGATGCCGGTCACGTCGACGACCTCGCTGAAGACGCGCGCCTGGATCATGCCGTTCTGCCCTGTCGTCGCGTCCAGCACGAGCAGCACCTCGTCGACCGGGCCGTGCTTCTCGACGACGCGCTTCACCTTGCCCAGCTCGTCCATCAGCCCGACCTTGTTCTGCAGCCGTCCCGCCGTGTCCAGCAGCGACCACGTCGTACCCGCCGTCAATGCCCTGCTGCACGGCATCGAAGGCGACGCTGGCGGGGTCGCCCGCCTCCGGACCCCGCACGACGGGAGCACCGACCCGCTCGCCCCAGGTCGCCAGCTGGTCGGCAGCCGCGGCGCGGAACGTGTCGGCCGCGCCGAGCAGCACGGTGCGACCGTCCGCAACGAGCACCCGCGCGAGCTTGCCGACGGTCGTGGTCTTGCCGGTGCCGTTGACCCCCACCACGAGCACGACGGCCGGCCGGCCGTCGGCGCGGGTGGCCAGCGAGCGGTCGGTGTCCGGGCCGACCAGGGCCAGCAGCTCGTCACGGAGCAGCCGGCGTACGTCGTCAGGGCTCCGGTCGGGAAGTGAGCGGACCTTGGTACGGAGGTTCGCCACGAGCTCGGTCGTCGGCCCGACACCGACGTCGGCGACGAGCAGCGTCTCCTCGATCTCGTCCCAGGTCGCCTCGTCGAGCTTGTCGCGGGAGAGCAGGGACAGCAGGCCCTTGCCGATGCCCTGCGAGCCGGCCAACCGGCCGCGCAGGCGGGCCAGCCGGTTGGCGGCCGGCTCCGGATGGTCGAGCTCGGGCTCGATCTCGAGCTCGGGCGCGACCACCGTCACGTCGCCCGAGGGGACGTCGCGTAGCACCGGCGCGTCGTCGCGCGGCAGCGGCGGCAGCGGCGTCTTGCGGCGGCCACCGCTGCGCAGCGTCAGACCGACGGCGACCAGCGCTACCACCCCGAGGGCGATGACGACATAGATGAGGGGGGTCACGAAGGACAGTCTCCCAGTCGACGGCGGCGAGCATCATCGCCCCGTCGGGTGATCATGAAGGATGCGACCGGCTCTAGGCGGCCTGATCCTTCATGATCATGAAACGTGGGGGACGATCCTGAAACGTTGGGGACGCGGGCGAGCTAGTTGCGGCTGTCGGTCAGGACCCGGATCGGGTGCCGGATGGCGCGCTCGGCCGTCTCGAAGCGGCGCGACATGCGCCGCGACTTCTCCGGGGTGGTCAGCACACCGTGCACGGGGGCGGGTCCCGGGTCGACCTTGTCGGTGACCGCTGCGAGCGCGTCGCTGATGCGCTCGGACTGCGGAATCGCGCTCGGCACCGAGCGGCCGCGGTAGGGGTAGGCCACGAAGCCGACGATCAACAGGCCGACTGCGGCGATGACAAGAAGGGCTATGAGCATGACGTCCACGCAGCCGATTGTCCCCGATCACGGTGCGCCTAACCAAACTGATGCCGTCCCGGGCGCGCCGTCTACGCGGGTTCAGCCTCGCGCAGCCGCTGACCTATGACACTTGTCACACCGTCACCACGCATGGAGACGCCGTAGAGCGCGTCAGCGATCTCCATCGTGCGCTTCTGGTGGGTGACCACGATCAGCTGGCTTGCCTCGCGCAGCTCCTCCATGATCGCCAGCAGCCGGCCGAGGTTCACGTCGTCGAGAGCCGCCTCGACCTCGTCCATGACGTAGAACGGGCTCGGCCGGGCCCGGAAGATCGCCACCAGCAGGGCAACCGCGGTGAGCGACCGCTCACCGCCCGACAGCAGGGACAGCCTCTTGATCTTCTTGCCCGGCGGGCGGGCCTCGACCTCGATGCCCGTGGTGAGCATGTCGCCGGGCTCGGTCAGCACCAGCCGTCCCTCGCCGCCGGGGAACAGGCGCGCGAACACGCCCTCGAACTCCCGCGCGGTGTCCTCGAACGCGGCCCGGAAGACCTGCTCCACCCGCTCGTCGACCTCACGCACGATGTCGAGCAGGTCGCGGCGGGTGGCCTTGAGGTCCTCGAGCTGCTCGACGAGGAACCTGTGGCGCTCCTCGAGAGCCTGGAACTCCTCCAGGGCCAGCGGGTTGACCCGCCCGAGCAGGGCCAACGCCCGCTCCGCGGAGCGCATCCGCTTCTCCTGCTCGGTGCGCACGAAGGGCACGGCGACCGGCTCCGGAGCCCCGGGGTCGATGACGTCCCCAGGTGCGGGCGGTGACGGGGGCACGAGCTTGTCGGGCCCGTACTCGGAGAGCAGTGTCTCCGGCTCGATGCCGAGGTCCTCGAGAGCCCTCTGCTGCAGCGCCTCGATGCGCAGCCGCTGCTCGGCCCGCGCGACCTCGTCGCGGTGCACGCTGTCGGTGAGCCGCTCGAGCTCGGTCGCGAGCTCGCGGGTGCGTCCGCGCAGGCTGGCCCGCTCGGCGTCGCGCTCGACCCGCACCTGCTGGGCCTGCTCGCGATCCGTGGCCGCCAGCGCGAGCGAGTGCTCCAGGTGGGCGAGGGCGGTCTGCGCTGCCAGCGCGACCTCACGGGCCACCGCGGCCTCGCGGGCCCGGCGTGCCCGGCGTGCGATCGACCTGGCCCGCGCGGCACGTTCCTGCTGGGCCGCCCGGGCGAGAGACTCCGCGCGACCGGCCAGTGCCCGGGCCCGCTCCTCCCCGGTCCGCACGGTCAGCCGCGCCTCGACCTCGGCGGCCCGGCGCGACTGGGTGAGCTCGGCCAGCTCGTCGCGCCGACCGGTGTCCGGCTCGTCGTGAGTCGGCTCGATCTCGGCGTTCGTCAGCCGCTCCTCGAGCTCGGCAAGCGCCTCGCGGTCGTCGTTGAGCTGCTCGGAAGCGGCGTCGATCGCGCGCTCCAGCCGCTCGGCCTCACCGCGCGCGGCACGTGCCTGGGCACCGAGCTGCCCGAGCTGCTCGGCCACGGCCGCCATCCGGGCGTCGGACTCGTGCAGCCGGTCGAGGGCGGCCTGCACGTCACGTCCGGCGACCTGCTGGTCCTCCGTCGCCGAGATCAGCGCGAACCGCAGCCGGTCGAGCGAGTGCGTTGCGGCGGTCAGCCGCGCGTCGGCCTCGTCGACGGCGGCCTGCACCTCGAGCAGGGTCGGCGTCGAGATCGACCCACCCGCGGCACGGTCGACGCCGAGCACGTCACCGTCGCGGGTGACGGCGACCAGGCGCGGGTCCGCCTCGACGGCCGCACGCGCCTCGGCCAGGCCGTCGACGACCACGACGTCGGCCAGCAGCCGGTGCAGGCTGGCCCGCAAGCCGGCCGGCGCGGTCACCAGGTCGAGCGCCCGGCGGGCACCCGCCGGGACGTCGGCACCGCGGTCACGCGCGTCGTCGTACCCCCCGATGTCTCGCCCGATGTCAGACGGACCCGACCGCTGAACCGACGAGCATTCCCGCGCGGCCCGCCTCGTCGTTCTTGAGGAGTCGCAGGGCGTCGACGGCCGAGCCCACGTCGGCCACGACGATCGCGTCGGCGACCGCACCCAGCGCGGCGGCGACAGCGGGCTCGTAGCCGTGCTCGACCGTGATCAGCGCGGCGACGGAACCGAGAACCCCGCTGAGCCGGTCGCCGGCCGCGAGCAGCGTGCCGGAACCGTCCTTGCGCGCGAGACCCATCTCGAGGGCCTCCTTGCGCGCGACCAGCGCCGAACGCTCGCGCTCGGTCTCGCGCTCCTCGGCCCGCAGCTCGTTGAGGCGGTCCTCGGCGGCGGCCAACCGCAGCGCCGCCTCCTCGTGGACCGAGTCGAGGTCCTCCTCGCCGGCATCGAGCCCGGCAACCTGGGTCTCCAGCGACGTGAACTCGCCCTGGGCCAGGGCGGCCCGCTCGCGTGCGCCGTTCAGCGCCGGGGTCAGCCGGCCCACCTCCGACTCGGCCGCCTCGACGCGGCTGCGTCGGGCCGCGGCCTGTCCGGCCAACCGGGCCAGGCCCTCGCGGCGGTCTGCGGCGGCTCGCGCGACCGCGGCCAGCCTGGTGTCCTCCGCAGCGAGCGCCTGCTCGGCCTGCTCGCGTTCCTCGACCACCGCGGCGAGGGCCGTCCGGTCGTGGAGCACCGTCGCGGCGATCCGCTCCTCCTCGGCGCGCACCTCCGCCGCCTGCACCTCGAGCTCGTCGGGGTCGCGTCCCGAGCGCTCGTCCTCGGGCTCGGCGGCCAGGTGGCGCACCCGCTCGGCGGCCAGCGTCCCGGTGCCGCGGAAGCGCTCGCGCAGTGACGAGAGCCGATACCAGGTCTCCTGTGCCCGGTTCAGCGTCGATGCCTCGCCGGCGGCCGTCGCCTCGATCTCGGTCTCGCGCTCCTGAGCAGCAGACAGGGCCGTCTCCACCTCGCCCCGGCGCTGGCGGAGAGCGGTCTCGTCGGCGACCTCGGCCTCGAGCGTCGTCGTCATCGCCACCAGGTCGTCGGCGAGCAGGCGCAGCCGTGAGTCGCGCAGGTCGGACTGGATGACGGCGGCGCGGCGGGCCACCTCGGCCTGCTTGCCGAGCGGCGTCAGCTGGCGGCGCAGCTCGACGGTGAGGTCCTGGACGCGCGTGAGGTTGGCCTGCATCGCCTCGAGCTTGCGCAGCGCCTTCTCCTTGCGCTTGCGGTGCTTGAGGACCCCTGCCGCCTCCTCGATGAAGCCACGGCGCTCCTCGGGACCCGCCGACAGGACCGCGTCGAGCTGGCCCTGCCCCACGATCACGTGCATCTCGCGGCCGATGCCCGAGTCGGACAGCAGCTCCTGCACGTCGAGCAGCCGGCAGGCCTGGCCGTTGATGGAGTACTCCGAGCCGCCGTTGCGGAACATGATCCGCGAGATGGTGACCTCGGCGTAGTCGATCGGCAGCGCGCCGTCGGTGTTGTCGATGGTCAGCGACACCTCGGCGCGGCCGAGCGGCGGGCGCCCGGACGTGCCGGCGAAGATGACGTCCTCCATCTTCCCGCCGCGCAGCGACTTGGCGCCCTGCTCGCCGAGCACCCAGGCGATGGCGTCCACCACGTTGGACTTGCCGGAGCCGTTGGGGCCGACGACCGCGGTGATGCCGGGTTCGAAACGGAAGGTCGTTGCCGACGCGAAGGACTTGAAGCCCTTGAGGGTCAGGCTCTTCAGGTGCACGCGCGGAACTCCTGTGCGGGCGTCACTCCCCGGTTCGGCGGGAATGAGCGCGGCTGTCGTCGGGCGGGGAAGGCCGGGGCAACACTAACCCGTCCGGCGAACCGCTCCCGCCCCGACACGCCCGTACGGCGGGACGATTTGTCGACTCTCGGCGGCCGCCGTGCGCTGCTCCAGGTAAAAAGCGCTAATGACGTACGCGCTGGCGGCTGGTGATCGCACGCGCGCTTCAAGATCGGTAGGAGGGCCGCGGCTGAGCGGGCGGAGCGGCTGAGCCACGGCGCGCCTGGGTCCGGACATGCGGACGGGACGCCACTCGGGCGTCCCGTCAGGGGTTGTGAGCTGCTCAGGCGAGCACAGACTCCTTGGCGACCTCAAGGGAGATCAGGTGAGCGTCCGTGACGCTGCTGGCGAGTGCGTCGTTCTCCTCGCGCAACTGCATGACCTCGAGCTCGAGGTCACGCACGCGCTGACGAAGACGTCTCATTTCGAAGACCAAACGGGGGTCGTAGCCACCTACGTGACCGACAAGGGCCTTCGCCATGGGCGATCCTCCATGTGTGTCCGACCCGGGGTGCGGGTGAGGATGCGTGTCGTCGCCAGTGGGGATTCACGGGGTTTCCGGGGCGACGTGACATCCAGAGTCGCATCTCAAACGCGATGGGTCAATAGGTCACAGTCACGTTACGAGGCGGGTTGCTCCGATTAGGCGATGGCACAACGTCGCAGGTCAGAGCCGTGGTGGCGCAAAACCACCAGAAGCCGCAAACCGCCCCCAACATCGCCTTGTCCGTCGAAATCTCAGCGGCAGGCGCAGACGAGCTCCGCCCCAGCCTTGAGGGCCGGGAGGTCGAGCAGCAGGGCTGCCGACCGCGCGCCCGGCAGCCAGACGCTGACCCGTGTCCCCTCCGGCCGCGGGACCGCGAACAGGACCAGTCCCTCCGGCCCGCCGACGGGCGCTATCGACCCGACGAGACCGTCGGTCCCACCCACGAGCACGCCCGCACCGCTGCCCGGCACCAGCCTGGCCAGCGCCAAACGAGCCGGGTCGCCCACCCGGGAGACGAGGGCCAGCGGGTCGCCGCTGCCGCGGCCGCCCACGACGGTCGTCCCGAAGATCCAGCCAGTCGGCGGTTGCACGACTTCGGTCTGTGCGCCGTCGGCCGTCACGGTCCGAACCGTGATCGGGCAGCCGTGGTCGACACAGGTGTCGGGTCGGTCGTCGACCGTGAGAATCCGGGTGTCCGCGACCCCGAGAACCCGGGTGGTCGAGCCGATGGGGGTCAGGACAGGTGCGTCCTCCGATGCCACGCTGCCGCGGTCCCCGGCCAGTGCGAGCTCAATTCGGCCACCGTCGATCGGTCGAGTGAGCAGCAACTGGCTGCGCCCTGCCGAGGACAGCACGCCCGCCGGTCGCCACGGCCCGGTGGCGACGTAGCCGGGGAACGGGTGCTCCGTGGTGATCGTGCCGGTGCGAGCGTCGAGCTCGACCAGCCGCGCTCCCTTGCGCGGGATGCCGCGCAGGAGCACGAACAGCCGACCGGGGGCAGGTGACGGGGCCAGCACCCGGTCGGCGCTGCCGATGGTCGTGACCGTGCGGCCGCGGAAGGCGCTGGTCCGGAACAGCACTCCGAGGTCGACGCCGACCAGAGGCCCCGATCCGTCCACCTGCGGCGCGTGGACGAAGGGCGCTGGATCCGGCAGCCCCTTGGGCAACGACGCGAGCGGCCACCGCCCCGTCCCCGCCTCGTATCGCTCGAGGTGGTCGCCCTGACGCACGACCAGGCTGATGCCCTGGCTGGTGTTCGGCCCGAACTCCAGCGGCGCGGCCTGGAGCTTTGAGCCGGCACTCGCCGCCGCCCTCGGAGTCGGCCGGTCGGGCGCCGGCTCACCGGCGGAGAGCAAGTGCGGCCGGGTGACCACGAGCGCACCGAGCCCGACGGCCAGGACCAGCGCACTCCCCCGCAACCAGCGGGGCGGCCCCCACCGGTCGCGCCGCCCCTGCTCGACGACGTCGTCCATCGGGGCCAGTATCGCGCCATCTCGACGGGTTCAGGCGGGTCGCCGCGGGCGCGGCTGGCAGCGCGGGCAGCGGTAGGACGACCGGTTCATGAACGGCTCGCGCACCATGATCGCCCCGCAGCGCCGGCAGGGCTCGCCGGCGCGGCCGTAGGCGTCCAGCGAACGGTCGAAGTAGCCGCTCTCCCCGTTGACGTTCACGTACAGGGCGTCGAAGGAGGTGCCGCCCACTGCGAGCGCCTCGGTCATCACCGCCCGGGCCGCGGCGAGCACAGCGTCCACCTGGGCGCGGCGCATCGTCGCGGTCGGCCGGTCGTAGTGCAGCCGGGCCCGCCAGAGCGCCTCGTCGGCGTAGATGTTGCCGACGCCGCTGATCAGGCTCTGGTCGAGCAGCGCGCGCTTCAGCCCGCTGTGCCGACGTCGCAGGGCGGCCGCGAAAAGGTCGTCGTCGAAGGCCGGGTCGAGCGGGTCTCGGGCGATGTGCACAACCGGAAGCGGTACGCCGTCGCGGCTGTCGACGCCGGTGACGGCGAGCCCACCGAAGGTGCGCTGGTCGACGAAGCGCAGGTCATCCCGGCCGTCGGTGAACGAGAACCGCACCCGCAGGTGCACCTCGCCCGGCGCGTCCGGCGGGCGCACCAGCAGCTGACCGCTCATGCCCAAGTGGGCGAGCAAGGCCTCGTCGCCGTCGCTCAGCGGGAGCCACAGGTACTTGCCGCGGCGCTGCGCAACCCCGAAGGTCCGGCCGCGAAGGCGCGACTCGAAGTCGACGGCGCCCGGCCCGTGTCGTCGTACAGCGCGTGGGTGGGAGACGGTCACGTCCGCGATGCGGCGTCCGGCAACCCACTTCTCGAGTCCCCGCCGCACAACTTCGACCTCGGGCAGCTCGGGCATCTCTAGTCGGACAGATTCGGCTCTGCATCGCCGAGCTGGGCACGCAGACCGCGCCAGGCGGAGGCCGCGGCCTCTTGCTCGGCCTCCTTCTTGCTGCGTCCGGTGCCGGTGCCGTAGGGCTCGCCGCTGACCTGCACGACCGCCTTGAATTCCTTCTCGTGATCGGGACCGGACTCGCTGACGAGGTATTCCGGCACGCCGAGGCCGGCGTTGGCCGTGAGCTCCTGCAGGCTGGTCTTCCAGTCGAGGCCCGCACCCAGCTTCGAGGCTTCCTCGATCAGCGGGTCGAAGAGGCGGTGCACCAGGGCGCCCGCCTCGTCAAGGCCGCGGTCGAGGTAGACGGCGCCGAGCAGCGCCTCGAGGGTGTCCGCCAGGATCGAGGACTTGTTGCGCCCGCCGGTGCTCTCCTCGCCACGCCCGAGCCGTACGTTCCCGCCGATGTCGAGGTGACGCCCGACGTCGGCGAGGGCTCGCATGTTGACGACGGCCGCGCGCAGCTTGGCCAGCTGCCCTTCGGGCAGCTCAGGGTGACTGCGGAACAGCGCGTCGGTGACGACCAGTCCCAGCACGGAGTCGCCGAGGAACTCCAGCCGCTCGTTGGTCGGCAGGCCGCCGTTCTCGTACGCGTACGAACGATGCGTCAGCGCGCACTGGAGCAGCTCCGCGTCGATCTCGACGCCGAGTCGATCGCGCAGCCAGACATTGGAGTCACCGATCAACGTGGGATTCGGCCTCACACATCGAGGACGGTGCGGTCGTTGTACGTACCGCAGTTGGGGCACGCCTGGTGCGAGAGCTTCGGCTCACGGCAGCGCGGGCAGGCAGTGAGGGAAGGGGCGATGGCCTTCCAGTTCGCCCGTCGCGAGCGCGTGTTACTGCGCGACATCTTCCGCTTCGGAACGGCCACGGCTAACTCTCTTCCTCGGTGGTGTGCACATCGTCGGTGTCCAGCGTCTTCGTGTTCATCAAGCCTTGCAGGGCCGCCCAGCGTGGGTCGACCGTCTCGTGCCCGTGTTCCGGATCGTCCGAGAGCCGTGCACCGCATTCGGCGCACAGACCCGGACAGTCGTCCCGGCACAAGGGCCGCAGCGGCAGAGCGAGCACCACTGCGTCCCGCAGCACGGGCTCGAGGTCGAGCAGGTCGCCCTCGAGCTCGGGCAGTTGGGTGTCGTCATCGGCGGGTACGTCGCGCTCGCGGCCCGGGTAGGCGTAGAGCTCCTGCATCGACACCTCGACCGATCTCATGATCGGGTCGAGGCAGCGCACGCACTCCCCTGTCACCTCGGCCTGGGCCGTGGCGGAGACGAGCACGCCCTCCATCACCGACTCGAGCCGGAGATCGAGGTCGACCGGCGACCCAACGGGGACGCCGACCACATCGACGGTGAGATTGCCGGGCGCCGGGAACGACCGCGAGAGCGTGTGCATCGACCCCGGACGGCGGCCAAGCTCGCGGGTGTCGATCACGAGCGGCGACCTAGGGTCGAGGCGGGCTGCGATTCTCCTGCTCTCGTCAGTCATGGGGTTTCTGGATACTGGTGTTCGGGTCATGGTGTTCCGGGCACGGCAGTCTCTGGCTTCTGACGAAACCGCTGCTCAGGCTACCCGACGACCGCGGCGGCGCCCAACCGGAGGCCGGTCAGCGGGGCGCACCCGTCAGCCGAGTGGCCGGTCGTCGTCGAGCGGATGGCTGAAGTCGTCGTCGTGGGGTCCCGCGAAGTGGTCGTGGTCGGTGCGGCCACGCAGCTTGTCCCGCCCCCGGTGCACCGCCGCCATGGTCTTGTCGAGGACGACCTCGAAGTTGGCGAGCTTGCTGTCGACGTAGTCATCGACCTCGGCCCGCATTGTCTGGGCCTCCTCCACGGCCGCGAGGCGGATCTCCTCGGCCCTGACCTCGGCGGCGGCCATGACCGCGGTCTCGGACGTGAGCAGGTCGCGCTGGACCTCGGCCTCGGCGATCACCCGCTGGGCCTCGCGGCGCCCCTCCTCGACCACGGCCTCCCGGTCGTCGAGCAGCAGCTGGGCATGGCGGAACTCCTCGGGCAGCAGCTCGCGCAGCTCCTCCAGCAGACCGAGCAGCTCGGCTCGGTTGACGATGCACGAGGCCGACATCGGCATCGACCGGGCCTCTTCGACGAGACTGCTGAGCTCGTCGAGCTTCTCGTGCACGTCCACTCGTGGTCCTCTGCTGGGTTGGTCAACGTCAGGTGCCGTCGGGGGGCCGAACCACCCGGGCGGTCAGCCGGGGCAGCACCGCCGCGGGCACGAGCCCGGACACGTCCCCGCCCCACATCGCCACTTCCTTGACGAGACTAGAGGACAGGAAAGAGGAGTCCGGACTGGTCGGCACGAACACGGTGTCGACGCCGCTGAGCCGATGGTTCATCTGCGCCATCTGCAGCTCGTAGTCGAAGTCACTCACCGCGCGCAGGCCCTTCACGATGGCGCGGGCATCGTGGTCCCGGCAGTAGTCGACGAGCAGTCCGTGGAACGCGTCGACGATCACGTTGGGCAGGTGCGCCGTGCTCTCGCGCAGCATCTGCTGGCGCTCGTCGACGTCGAACATGCTGGTCTTGCTCTTGTTGATGGTGACGACCACCGACACCTCGTCGAACAGCTGGGCCGCGCGCTCGATGACGTCGATGTGCCCGTTGGTCACCGGGTCGAAGGACCCGGGGCAGACGCAGCGGCGCACCGCGCTCACCTCTCACTCGTCGGGTTCACGCCGGTGGTTGCGGCGCGGCGCGACCGTACCAAAGCGTCGCCTCGCCATAGCGGCGGGAGCGGTCACCGTCGAACCCCGCGGGCCACTGCCACTCGCCGCCGCGGGTGGCCCGCTCGACGACGACGAGGGCACGTTCGGCCAGCCAGCCGCCGTCGCGCAGAGCGGAGACAACGACCCCCACGGCGTCGTCCGCGATCTCGTAGGGCGGGTCGAGGAACACCACGTCGTACGGCGACGCGGGCGCGCCGCCTGCCAACAGGCGTTCGACGGGTTCGGCCCGCACCTCGGCACCGGCCAGCCCGGTCTTGGTCGCGTTGTCGCGAATCGTCCGGGCAGCGGCGGGATCTGACTCGACCAGCAGCACATGGTCGGCACCGCGGCTGAGCGCCTCGAGCCCGACCGCGCCGGACCCGGCGTAGAGGTCGAGCACCCGGGCCCCGGCGAACGACCGGATCAGCGACTCGATGGTCGAGAACAGCGCCTCGCGGGCCCGGTCGGACGTCGGCCGCGTGCTGCTGCCGGGCGGGACGGCGAGCCGCCGCCCACGCGCGGATCCGGAGATGATCCGCGTCATGTGGGCCTCACGCCTTGTCCAGGTAGTCGGCGCGGTCGTCGGACACGAGCCGGTCGACGAGCTCGCGCAGCGCTGGGTGCCCGGCGAGGTCGGGGTCGGCGGTGACCACCTCGGTCGCGTCCTCCCGGGCCTGCTCGATCACGTCCTCGTGCTGGATCACCTTGAGCAGCCGCAGGCTCGAGCGTCGACCGGACTGGGAGGCGCCCAGCACATCGCCCTCCCGGCGGGTCTCCAGGTCGAGCCGCGAGAGCTCGAAGCCGTCGATCGTCGCCGCCACCGCCTCCAGCCGCTCGCGGGCCGGACTGCCCTCCTCGGCCTCGGTGACGAGCAGGCACAGCCCGGGCGCGGACCCGCGACCGATGCGGCCGCGCAGCTGGTGGAGCTGCGAGACCCCGAACCGCTCGGCGTCCATGACGACCATGACGGTGGCGTTCGGGACATCGACGCCGACCTCGATGACCGTCGTCGCCACGACCACGTCCGTCTCGCCGGCAGCGAAGCGACGCATCACGTCTTCCTTCACCTCGCTGGGCAGCCGCCCGTGCAGAACGTCGAGGCGCAAACCGGCCAGCGGACCCTCTCGCAGCTCCGCCGCTACGTCGACCACGGCGACCGGTGGCCGGCGGGGAGACAGGTCCAGCACGACGTCGTCACCGGTCGACTCCTCGGCGCCCAGCTCATCACCGATGCGCGGCGTCACGACGAACGCCTGGTGCCCCGCGGCGACCTCCTCGCGGATGCGCTGCCAGGCCCGTTCGAGGAAGTGCGGCTTGTCCCAGGTCGGCACCACGTGCGACGTGATCGGCGGCCGACCGGCGGGCAGCTCGGTCAGCGTCGAGACGTCCAGGTCACCGAACACGGTCATCGCAACGGTGCGCGGGATCGGCGTGGCGGTCATGACCAGCAGGTGCGGCGGCGTCTTCGCCTTGGCCCGCAACGCGTCGCGCTGCTCCACGCCGAAGCGGTGCTGCTCGTCGACGACCACGAGGCCGAGGTCGAAGAACTCGACCTTGTCCTGGATCAGCGCATGCGTGCCGACGACGATGCCGGCGTCGGCCGTCTGGATGTCGTTGAGCATCTGCCTGCGCGTGGCCGTGGACTGCGAGCCGGTGAGCAGCGCGACCCGGGTGCCGTGGTCGGCGCCGCCGAGCAGACCCCGCTCCGCGAGCGGGCCGAGCAGCTCGGTGATCGAGCGGTGGTGCTGCTGGGCGAGGACCTCGGTCGGTGCCAGCAGCGCCGCCTGCCCGCCCGAGTCGACCACCGCCAGCATTGCCCGCAACGCGACCACGGTCTTGCCCGAGCCGACCTCCCCCTGCAGGAGCCGGTGCATGGGCTGGGAGCGAGCGAGGTCCGTGGAGATCTCGGCGGCGACCTCCTGTTGTCCTTTGGTCAGGACGAACGGCAGCAGGGCGTCGAAGTCGGCGAGCGCGCCCGTGCTCGACCCCGCGCGCGGGGTGGCAGGCAGCGCGGCCGCGGCGGCGCGCCGCTGGGCCATGACGACCTGCAGGGCGAATGCCTCGTCATAGCGCAGCCGCTTCTTCGCGCGACCGGGATCGCGCTCCTCCTGCGGCTGGTGCACCATGCGCAATGCCTCGTTGAACGGGAGCAGGCCGCGCCGCGAGCGGACCTCCTCGGGCAACGGGTCGGGCAGCTCGCCGAGGGTGTCCAGGACCATGCCGACGGCCGCCTGGATCTTCCAGGTCTCGAGCTTGGCCGCGGCGGGGTAGATCGGGATCATCTGGTTGGCGTAGGCCTGCGCGTCCTCCACGTCGACGACGTCGTCGAGCAGCAGGTAGTCGGGATGCACGAGCTGACGCTGGTTGCGGAACTCGTCGACGGTCCCGCTGAACAGCCCGAGGCGTCCCTCGAACTTCTGGGCCAGCCAGCCCTGGACACTCTTGGAGAAGAACGTGAGCTTCAGCGTGCCGGTGCCGTCGGTGACCATCACCTCGAGGCGGGCGACCTTCTTCTCACCGCGCGGCGGAAACGTGTGGGTGCGAGCGACCTTCGCCAGCACCGTGACCTCCTCCCCCACCCGAAGGTCCGCGAGGTTGGTCAGCTCGCCGCGGTGCACGTAGCGGCGCGGATAGTGCCGCAACAGGTCGTCGCCGGTGCGCAGCCCGAGCTTGTCCAACATGGGCTTCGCGGTCTTGTCCCCCACCAGCCGGGGCAGCGGGGTCTGCAGCCCGATGCTCGGGCTCACAACCTGCAGGCGGGCCACGTCGTCACTCCACACCGATGAGCAGCGGATAGCGGGGCTGGCCACCGTCGTAGATGACGGTGTCGACCTCGGGGCGAGTCGCTCGTACGTGCGCCACCACGGCCTCCGCGAGACCCGGTTCGGGGTCCACCCCCGTCACGACGGTGACCAGCTCACCGCCCGAACCGAGCATGCGGTCGACGACGGAGGTCGCGACCTCGACGAGATCGGAGCCGATGACCGCGAAGTCGCCGTCGACGATGCCGAGCACGTCCCCGATCTTGCAGACGCCGGCCATCGTGACGGCGGCGCGGCTGGCGACCGTGACGCCGCCGTGCCGGCAGTTGCCGGCCGCCGCCGTCATCGCGATGACGTCGTCCTCGAAACGGCGCTGCGGATCGTGTGCCGCCAGCGCGGCCAGAGCCTGGACGCTGGCCCGAGTCGGGATCACGGCGGCCCGCAACCCTTCGTCGCGCGCCTGTGCGGCAGCGATCTCGGCGACGCCAAGGCTGTCGGCATCGTTGGGCAGCACGATGATGTCGCGAAGCCGGGCCGCACGCACCCCGGCCAGCATCTCGCTCGTCGACGCACGCCGGCCCGGCCCACCGTGCACGACTGTTGCGCCGGCGGCCTCGAACAGCCGCCCGAGCCCGGCGCCGGCCACCACCGACACGACGCCGCGACCCTCGGCGGGCAGTGCGGCCGACCCGGCGAGGGCGGCGTCGCGGAAGTTCGTCACCCGGATGCGGTGCGGACGGCCCGCCTCGACGCCGGCCTCGATGGCAGCGCCGACGTCGTCGACGTGGACGTGGACGTTCCAGGTGGGCTCTCCGCCGACGACGACCAGCGAGTCACCGAGCACCGCCAACGACGAGCGCAGCACGGGGATCGACTTCTCCGGCGCATCGAGCAGGTACATGACCTCGTAGCCCGGGCCGCCGCGTGGCCCGGGTGGCGCCTCAGGGCTGGTCCGCGCGGGTTCGGCGACCGGGGCGGCCGGCGCGACGATCGGTGCGGGAACTGCCTCCCCGGTGACGACGGCCACCAGCGCGTCGAGCAGCACGCACACGCCCCTGCCCCCGGCGTCGACGACTCCGGCCAGGCGCAGCACCTCGAGCTGGTCGGGGGTGCGGGCCAGGGCCGCCGTGGCCTCAGCCGCCGCCGCTCGTACGACATCAGTGAGGTGACCGTCGTCGCGCGCGGCAGCCGTGGCAGCCGCCGCCGCCTCGCGCAGCACCGTGAGCATCGTGCCCTCGACCGGCTCGCCGACCGCGGCGTAGGCCGCCTCGGCACCACGGGTCAGCGCCGCAGCCCAGGAGACCGCGCCGAGCTTGCCGGCGTCGTGGCCCGCCCAGTCGGCGAGCCCGCGCAGCACCTGGCTGAGGATCACGCCGGAGTTGCCACGAGCGCCCAGCAGCGCTCCGCGGGCCAGCACGGCGAGCGTCTCCGCGGCTGTGGCGTCCTCGGGCAGCTCGGTCAGCGTCAGGGCGGCGGCTTCGACCGTCAGGTGCAGGTTGGTGCCGGTGTCGCCGTCGGGCACGGGATAGACGTTGAGCTCGTCGATCTCCTCACGCGCCGCCTCGAGGGCGTCGGTCCCGACGCCGGCCCAGCCGCGCAGCACGGTCGAGTCGACGACTGTGGCGGGCGACGGCATCGGGCTCGCCTCCTTCGGCGGTCGGGCGGCGCAAAGTGCGCTCGCCGCAGGGTAGCCAGGGGGCCGGACTGTTCGGCCCAGTTGGCCCCGGACGGCGCCAGTCGGTTACGCTTCTGCGGTTGCCCGGACGTCCGGGCGCCATCGTTCTCGACCACCTGCGATTCTTGGAGTGTCTCCCTTGGCTGCCAACTGCGACGTCTGCGGCAAGGGACCGGGCTTCGGTCACGCCATCTCGCACTCCCACCGGCGCACGAAGCGCCGCTTCAACCCGAACATCCAGACCGTCCACGCGATGGTCGGCAAGACCCCGAAGCGGCTCAACGTCTGCACCTCGTGCATCAAGGCTGGCAAGGTCACCCGCTAGCAGCGGTTCAGGCGAACGACTGCCAGCCACCGGCACCGCCGTACGGCTGCCCGTCGACGACCACGCCCGTCCCCCTCGACGACCCTCCCGACGACGCTCCACGCCATCGGCAGGTCGACGTCCGGCGGGAAGGTCGCCACCAGCGCGTGGTCGTCGCCACCGGCGAGCAGCCAGTCCATCGGGTCGGCGTTCAGCGCGCGGGCGGTGTCCTGGAACTCCTGCGGCACGTGAAACGCGTCCGACGCGATCTCCACGGAGACCCCGCTCGCCACAGCGACATGGCCGAGGTCGGCGAGGAGGCCGTCGCTGACGTCGGTCATGGCCGTGGCGCCGAGCGCGGCGGCGCGGGGTCCTTCGGCGTACGGCGGCGCGGGCCGGCGATGTGCGTCGACCAGGATCCGCGGAGACCGGAACCCCCTGCTGAGCACCGCCAGGCCGGCCGCGGCCCAGCCGAGCCGCCCGGCAACCGCCACGAGGTCGCCGGGAACGGCACCGGAGCGAGTGATGGCCTCGCGACCCTCGAGTGAGCCCAGCGCGGTGACCGAGATGACCAGTGTGTCGCTGCGTACGACATCGCCACCGACGATCACCGCTCCGGCCGCGAGGCACTCGTCGTGCATGCCGTCGGCCAGCGCCGTCACCCAGGCTGTGGGCAGCTCGGCCGGTACTGCCAGGCCGACCAGCAGCGCCGTCGGCACCGCACCCATGGCCGCGATGTCCGCCAGGTTGGCAGCGGCCGCGCGGTGCCCGACGTCGGCCGGCTCGGACCACGCGCGGCGAAAGTGCCGACCCTCGACGAGCATGTCGGTGGAGGCGACAACCCGGGCGTCCGGCGCGGCAATGACGGCGGCGTCGTCGCCGGGACCGAGCAAGACTGCAGACGACGTCGTCAGCCGCTCGGTGATCGCCGCGATCAGTCCGACTTCGCCGAGCTCACCTACCGTCGCGTCCATCGCGGGTCACCTGCCGTCTGTGTCGTCTGTCGTTGTCGGTCGGGGGAGGTCGTGGGGCGTCCGGGCATCCGGTAGGTTCGCCTCGCGAACGACGCGACGACGACTCTAGAGAAGGGCTCGCCGATGGTGGTCCAGGCCTACATCCTGATCCAGACCGAGGTCGGCAAGGCTGCGGCCGTAGCCCGCAACATTGCCGACATCAAGGGCGTCACGCTCGCCGAGGACGTCACCGGGCCCTACGACGTGATCGTGCGCGCCGAGGCCAAGAACGTCGACGAGCTCGGCAAGCTCGTCGTCGCGAAGGTGCAGAGCGTCGACGGCATCACCCGCACCTTGACCTGCCCGGTGGTCCACCTCTGATCCACCGGTCCGGCGCGAGGGCGCTGGCCGCTCGCTGTGCCCCGTTCCTGGTGGTCGGCGCCCTGGCCGCTGGCTGCAGCGGCGGCTCGTCGGGACCGCTCACGGTCAACCCGCCGAGCCCGGCCGGGCAGGTTGCGACGGTCTGCGGCGCGCTGCACGACGCGCTGCCTCGGCGCCTTGACGGCCGACCCACGACGCCCGTCTCTCCCAAGTCCGCGCTCACCGCGGCCTGGGGCGACCCCGCAGTCGTGCTCCGCTGCGGCGTCGGCAAGCCCGCGGCGTTGCGCCCGACGTCGGAGACGATCGATGTCAACGACGTCCGATGGTTCTTCCACGAGGCGAAGGACGCCTACGTCTTCACGACGTACGGCCGCGTCGCGTTCGTCGAGGTGCGCATTCCGAAGTCCGTGCCGCGCGAGCAGGCCACCGCCCCGCTCGTCGACCTGGCCCGCCCGGTGCTCGACTCGGTGCCGGTGGCGGAATAGCTCAGCGCGGGTCGGTTACCTGTTCGGCCGCGATCCGAGCGGCCAGCGCGGGCAGCCAGTGACCGGCGTAGCGATCCTGGAGCTCCGGGCGCCGCCAGTCCTCTCCCGTCACGACGCCACGACACAACGCGGTGGCGCACGCGCACCTCATCGTCCAGTCCGCCAACCCGGTCTGCGTCGCGTAGTCGATCGTCAGCTCGCCGCCTGGCCGGACCGGACGACGGAGGGCGATGTCGTAACGATCGACGTGCCACATCGTCGGATCGCAGCAATGGTTGCCGTAGTGAACCGGAGTTCCTGCCGGCAGGACGAGGTGCTGATCCTCTTCGATCGTGACCGTGTCGACGTACGCGTCCACGGCGGCCCGCGCGATCAGCTCGCGCAGTTCCTCGGTGCCGACCAGACGACCACCGAGTCGTACGACGACCAATCCGGCGTCGAGCGGGCCAGTCGCGAAGAGCCCTCGTCCGTGGATCTCTGACTCGCGAACCTCGACGTCCGGATGCAGCCACGGCTCACTCGGCACAGCCCGATCACCTCGCTCAGTGCAGGCCGGTCGGGCGTTGCAGCGCGGTCTGGATGAGCCGGTCGACCAACGCCGGGTAGTCGATGCCCGTGGCCTTCCACATCAACGGGAACATCGAGACCGGCGTGAACCCGGGCATCGTGTTGACCTCATTGACGATGACCTGGTTGCCGCGAACGAAGAAGTCGACTCGGGCCAGACCTTCGCAGGACAGCGCGTCGAACGCCCGGCAGGCCATCTCGCGAACCTGGTCGGCGACCGCATCGGGCAGGTCGGCGGGCACGACGAGCTCGGTCCCCTGATCGGGCAGGTACTTTGCCTCGAAGTCGTAGAACTCGTGCTCGCCGCCGACGATGACCTCCGCCGGGACGCTGGCTTCCGGCTCGCCACCATCGAGGCCTTCCAGCACTCCGCACTCGATCTCGCGGCCGCCGATCATTGCCTCGATGACGACGCGCAGATCGTGACCGCGGGCCAGCTCGATGGCGTCGTCGAGGTCCTCGGGCTTGTGCACCTTCGTGATGCCGACACTCGATCCGGCCCGGCACGGCTTGACGAAGACCGGATAGCCGAGCCCCGCCACGGTCTCGCGGACGGCGGCCTTGTCGGTCGTCCACGCCCGTGGGGTGACGACGGCGTGCGGCCCGACCGGCAGCCCGGCTGAGGCGAGCAGCGCCTTCATGTGGCCCTTGTCCATGGCCGCAGCCGACGCGAAGACGCCGGATCCGACGTAGGCGACGCCGGCGAGCTCCAGCAGCCCCTGCAGGGTGCCGTCCTCGCCATAGGGACCGTGCAGCAGCGGCAGCACGACGTCGACCTCACCGAGCTGCTGGGGCACCTTGCCGGGCTCCTGCACGGTCAGTCCGCGCTGCGTCGGGTCGCCGCTGAGCACGACCGAGGCGGCGGACTCCTCCACCTGCGGCAGCGTGCCGCCGGTGATGGCAAGCTTCTCCGGCTCGTCCGCAGCGAGCACCCATCGCCCGTCCCGCGAGATGCCGATGGGCACGATCTCGTAGGCGTCGCGGTCGATCGCGGCGAGGACGCTGCCGGCGGACACGCAGGAGACCGCGTGCTCCGTGCTCCGGCCCCCGAAGACGACGGCCACCCGGGGGCGGCGGACGGGCTCGGCGATGCTCGTCGTGCGGCTGATCTGTCATCGGCTGGACACTACCGCCGCGGGCCGCGGCGATACTGGGCTGCATGACCGAGCCGCCGGACCAGACCCTGTCCCTCGCCACCATCGCGGTCGCAGCAGGTCGCCCGCCGCGACGAGCCGACGGGCCGATGAACCCGCCGATCGTCATGGCGTCGACCTACCACGCGGGTGGCGACGTGGGCTACGGCCGCTATGGGAACCCGACCTGGGAGATGTTCGAGACGGCCCTCGGATCGCTCGAAGGTGGCGTGGCGACGTCGTACGCATCGGGCATGGCAGCAGTGGCCGCCGTGCTCGACCTCGTGCCCGACGGCGGCACGATCGTGACGTCACCGGATGCCTATTACGGGACGCTCGCCATGCTCGTGAGGCTGCAGTCCCGCGGTCGGCTGACGGTCCGGCAGGTCGATCTCACCGACAACGACGCCGCGGCCGCTGCACTGTCCGGTGCCGACCTGCTCTGGGCCGAGAGCCCCACGAACCCGTTGCTGCGACTGGTCGACCTGGAGACGTTGCTCGCGAGAGCCGGGGCGGAGGGTGTGCCGTCGGTGGTCGACAGCACCTTCAACACCCCGATCGTTGCGCGCCCGTTGGAGATGGGCGCGACCGTCGTCGTGCACAGCGCGACGAAGTATCTCTCCGGGCACTCCGACCTGCTGATGGGCGTGGCCGTCGCGCGCGATGCGGCCGTTGTGGAGCGACTCGTTTCCTATCGGAGCCTGCAAGGCGCGGTGCCCGGCTCGATCGAAGCGTGGCTGGCACTGCGCGGATTGCGCACGCTGCATCTGCGGATGGAGCGCGCGCAGGCGAGCGCCGCGGTGCTGGCCGACCGGCTGAGCCGGCACCCGCGAGTCGCGACCGTGCACTATCCCGCATGCGGTGCGATGGTCAGCGTCGTCCTGAACGGGGACGTGGCCGCAGCAGAGCGTGTCTGCGACGCGACCCGGTTGTGGGTGCACGCGACCAGCCTCGGCGGCGTCGAGTCGAGCCTCGAACGGCGCCGGCGGTGGCCAGGAGAGAGCGGCGAGGTGCCCGAGACTCTGGTCCGGCTCTCGGTCGGCATCGAGGACGTCGACGACCTGTGGAACGACCTCGCGACCGCACTCGAGCGTTCGTAGCGACGACCTAGCGGCGCTGCACTTCTTCGAGCCCGCGTCCCGGGTGCCACATCTGGATGACCAGGTGTTCACCACTCGGCGCGACCCGTGTGAACACGACCTCTGACACGTCGACCTGGAAGCTGTGCGCTTCGTCGTCGTTGTCGGGATCGGAGATCTCGACGGCGAGCCCGGCGATCTTCGCTTCGCCGCTCCAGTCGCTCGGTGTCGCCTCCGGCGGGTCATCCGTGGGCGAGTGCAGCGCGATCCTCGGGTCGCGGCGCAGGTCACGCGCCTTCAACGCCCCGGGCATGCTGCCCAGTCGCAGCTGACCGTCCTCGAACTCGACCTCTGTGCCGCTTATCCGCGGCGACCCGTCCTTGCGCAGCGTCGCCATCGTGGCGTGCTTGCGGATCTCGAACCGGGCCTGGACCGTGGCCGCGAACTCCGGCGCATCGTCGTGAACCTGTTGCCAACTCACCATGCAACCATCGTGACATCGGCCAGCGACAACGGAGGTCCAGGTCGGTTCAGGCGCCTTCGGCCTTGGCCGACCGGCTCATGATCCGTCGCACGATCTCTTCCGGAGGCAGACCGTCGTGCACGGCTGCGACGACGTGCTCGGTGATCGGCATCTCGACACCGTTCCGGCGACCGAGAGCAAGGATCGACTCGCAGGACTTGACGCCCTCGGCCGTCTGCCGAGTGGACGCGATGACCTCCTCGAGGGTCATCCCCCGTCCGAGGTTCTCGCCGAACGTGCGGTTGCGCGACAGCGGTGACATGCACGTGGCGACCAGGTCGCCGACTCCAGCCATCCCCGCGAACGTCGCCATGTCGGCCCCGAGCGCAAGGCCGAGGCGGATCAGCTCGGCGAGACCGCGGGTGATGATCGATGCCTGCGAGTTGTCACCCATGCCCATGCCCTTGGCCATGCCGACCGCAAGGGCGATGACGTTCTTCACGGCGCCGCCGAGCTCGACGCCGATGACGTCGACAACCGTGTAGGGCCGGAAGTAGGTCGTCATGCAGACCTGCTGCAGCTTCTCGGCCACTGCTTCATCGGCGCAGGCGATGACGCTGGCCGCGGGCTGCCGCTGCGCGATCTCCCCGGCCAGGTTGGGCCCGGACACCACGGCGATGCGCTCCGGCGGTGCGCCGGTCGTCTCGGCGATGACCTCGCTCATCCGGCGGCTGGTGCCGAGCTCGATGCCCTTCATCAGGCTCACGAGCACCGACGCCGCGGGCAGCAACGGTGCCATCTGGTCGAGATTGGCGCGCAACGTCTGTGACGGCAGCGCCAGCACCACGACCTCGGCCCCATCGAGTGCGCTCGCCGGGTCATGGGTCGCCCGGATCGACTCGGGCAGCATGATGCCCGGCAGGTAGTCGGGGTTCTCGTGGCTGTCGTTGATCGCTGCGCACAGCTCTGCGCGCCGACCCCAGATCGTCACCTCCGAACCGGCATCGGCCAGAACCTGCGCGAAGGCCGTCCCCCAGGACCCGCTGCCGAGCACCGCGACGCGTGTCATTGGGGGTCCCGGCGGGAGCGTGACCGCAGCGAGCGGTTTCGTGGGGTGCTCATGCTGAGCGCCTTCCCTCAGGGTCCGGCTCGGCGTCCGGACGCCGTTCCCGATCCGGGTTGCCCGTCGTGGGAAGACCCGCACGTCGAGGATCGAAGCGTACGACCGGCGCCTTCTCGCCGCGGATCTCCTCCAGCAGATGGGTGATGGAAGTCATGATCTTGTCGGTGACCTCGTGCAGCAAGTGGCGTGTCAACCGGCCGTCCCTCGAACTCCGACAGGTCCACCGGTGGCCCAGCCTTGAGGTGCATCGTCTGGCGAGGGAAGAGGTGCAACCTCTTGGTATAGGGCGCCAGGACAGCCTGCGGCCCCCACTGGGCGACGGGGATGACCGGCGCGCCGGTCGCGAGAGCCACCCGCGCGGCACCGGTCTTCCCCGTCATCGGCCACAGATCGGGGTCACGGGTCAGCGTCGCCTCGGGATAGATCGCGACGAGCTCGCCGCTGTTGACCGCCTCGACCGCCGCGGAGTAGGCCGACGCTGCGTCGACGGTGTCCCGGTAGACCGGGATCTGCTTGGCGCCGCGAAGCACCGAGCCGATGAAGAACAGACGGAAGAGCGCGGACTTGGCAAGGAACCTGGGCAGCCGACCGTTGTCGTACAGGAAGTGCGCGAAAGCCAACGGGTCGAAGTACGAGACGTGGTTGACGACCACGACGGCGCCACCCGAGCCGAGGTGTTCGGCGCCGCTCCAGTCGCGGCGGGTCAGGATCATCATCGGCCGGCGCAAGATGATGGCGGCCAGGCGATACCAGAAGCCGATGCGCCGATGTTTCACGCGCGCTCCTTTCCCGACCGGTCCCGGCCCGCGAATGGTGCGGACAGCCCCGATTGTGTCCCGGCCCGATCCAGCTTGTCCGATCCAACCAGAGATGCCCGTTCCTCGGAGGTGGCAGGATCAACTGATGCCGAGTCCGCCCGTCGACCAATGGTGTCTGGTCGTCCCCGTCAAGCGCCTCGCGTCGGCCAAGACCCGGCTGGCGGAGGTTGCCGGGGAGCACCGAGTCGAGCTGGCTCTCGCGTTCGCACTGGACACCGTCACCGCTGCGCTCGCAAGCGCCGCCGTACGCGCATTGATCGTCGTCACCCACGAACCCGAAGCGCTGCGGACTCTCACCGAGCTCGGCGCGCTCGTGGTCTCCGACGAGCCCGACGCGGGCCTCAACCCCGCTCTGCTGCACGGCGCGCACTGTGGCCGCACGGGCGCATCCGGGGACCGCGGTGGGCGCGTTGTCCGCCGACCTCCCGGCCTTGCGTCCCGACGAGCTGAGCGCCGCGCTGGCCGCCGCGATGGACGTCGGCACGGCGTTTGTCCGGGACGCCCAGGGCAGCGGTACCACGACGCTGCTGGCCCGCCGGGCCGGTGACTTCGCCCCTGCTTTCGGGCCGGAGTCGGCGGCCGCGCACCTACGGGGCGGTGCCGTCGAACTGCACGGCGACGCGTTCCCGTCGCTGCGCCAGGACGTCGACACTGCCGCCGACCTCGAGCAGGCTCTCGCGATGGACGTGGGTCCGCACACCGCGGCCGTCGCCGGCCGACTTCCGACGGTCGGCTCCCGACAGACCTCGCGTCGATAGGATCCGAGCCGTGCAGGCGACAGTGCGCAGCTTCAGCTCGGCGACCCGGGCCGGCACGGTGCTGTTCGACGACGGCGTCGAGCTGCCCTACGACGCGGCGGCGTTCGACGCCAGTCGGCTGCGGCTGCTGAGGGTGGGACAGCGGGTGCGTCTGCGGGTCGAGGGCGAAGGCGCCGATATGCGCATCACCTTTCTCACGGTGGCCACGCTGCCCGACCCGCGCTGATCGGCATTCGCGGACACAGGACGTGCGAGGACCCGGCGACCTGACACGGTCACCGGGTCCTCGCCAGTCGATGCGCTGCTGCTAGCGCTTCACGGCCTTCTTCGCCGCGGTCTTCTTGGCAGGAGCCTTCTTGGCGGGGGCCTTCTTGGCCACAACCTTCTTCGCCGCAACCTTCTTGGCAGGGGCCTTCTTGGCCACAACCCTCTTCGCCGGAGCCTTCTTGGCCACAACCTTCTTGGCGGGTGCCTTCTTCGCTGCTGCCTTCTTGGCCGGCGCCGCCTTCTTCGCCGGAGCCGCCTTCTTGGCCGGAGCCGCAACCACGGCCTTCGGGAGCTTCTTGGCCCCGCTCACGAGGTCCTTGAGGCTCTGCCCGGCCTTGAACTTCGGCACCGACGTCTTCTTGATCCTTACTGCCGCACCCGTGCGCGGGTTGCGTCCGAGGCGAGCCGGACGTTGGACCTTCTCGAACACACCGAAGCCCGTGAGTGCGACGCGCTCACCGGCCACGAGGGAACGAGAGATCTGGTCGAGGACGCCGTCGACGGCGTCCGTGGCGGCCTTCTTGCTGCCTAGTTGGCCGGACAGCTTGTCGATCAGCTGAGCCTTGTTCACGGTAAAAACCCTTCGCGAGATTTGTCTCGTGTCGAGCAATCGCTCGATCCGCCTGCGACGTTAGGCGGGAAGGCGCGCCGATACAACGACCGACGGGCCTTTTTCCCTTGTGTCGCGGCGTTTTCAGCCAGTTGCGGGCATCCAGGCCGGTCGGCGCTGCTCGAACTGCGTGATCTCGGCGGCATGACGCAACGTCAGATCGATGTCGTCGAGGCCCTCGAGCAGCCTCCACCGCGTGTAGTCGTCGATCTCGAAACCGACCGACGTGGTGCCCCAAGAGACCGTGCGCGACTCGAGATCGACGGTCACCGCGGTCGTCGGATCAGCGTCGATGGCGGCCCACAGGGCCTCGATTTCCGGCTGCGGGATCGCGGCTGCCACCAGACCACCCTTGCCCGCATTGCCGCGGAAAATGTCGGCGAACCGGGACGAGAGCACGACCCGGAACCCGTAGTTCTGCAGCGCCCACACGGCATGTTCGCGCGACGAGCCGGTGCCGAACTCAGGCCCGGCGACCAGGATCGTCGCGCCCGCGCTCTCCGGCCGGTTCAGCACGAAGTCCGGGTCCTTTCGCCAGGCCGCGAACAGGCCGTCCTCAAATCCGGTGCGCGTCACGCGCTTCAGATAGGACGCAGGGATGATCTGGTCGGTGTCGACGTTCGACCGCTGGAGGGCGACTGCCGTGCCTGTGTGGGTGCTGAAGGAGTCCATGTCAGCCCCGTTCCTTCAGATCGGCGGGTGAGGCGAGGCGACCAACGACTGCGGTCGCAGCAGCCACCAACGGCGAGACGAGATGAGTGCGACCACCCACGCCCTGACGTCCCTCGAAGTTGCGGTTCGACGTCGACGCACTTCGTTCACCCGGCTTGAGCTGGTCCGGGTTCATGCCCAGGCACATCGAGCAACCGGCATGGCGCCACTCGGCGCCGGCCTCCTTGAAGACGACGTCGAGGCCCTCCTGCTCGGCCTGCAGTCGCACGCGAACCGAACCGGGAACGACGAGCATCCGCACACCGTCCGCGACGTGCCGGCCGCGCACCACCTCCGCGGCGGCGCGCAGGTCTTCGATGCGACCGTTGGTGCACGAGCCGAGGAAAACAGTGTCCACTGCGATGTCGCGGAGCGGGGTGCCTGCCGTCAGCCCCATGTAGGTGAGTGCTTTCTCCGCCGCGAGGCGAGCACCCGCGTCGGCGTACGTCGCCGGATCCGGCACGGAGTCGGAGAGCGACGCCCCCTGCGCGGGGTTGGTTCCCCAGGTGACGTAGGGCGTGAGCGAGCCCGCGTCGATCGTCACCTCGTGGTCGAAAGCGGCGTCGTCATCGGTGACGAGAGTCCGCCAGTAGTCGACCGCGGCGTTCCAGTCGTCACCCTTCGGTGCGTGCGGCCGGCCATCGAGGTAGGCGAACGTCGTCTCGTCGGGACCGATCAGCCCGGCGCGGGCACCCGCCTCGATCGTCATGTTGCAGACGGTCATCCGGGCCTCCATCGACAGCGCACGGATCGCTGCGCCGCGATATTCGATGACATAGCCCTGCCCGCCGCCCGTGCCGATCTGCCCGATGACCGCGAGGATCAGGTCCTTGGCCGTGACACCGGGCGCGAGCTCGCCCTCGACGGTCACCGCCATCGTCTTGAATGGCTTGAGCGACAACGTCTGGGTGGCGAGCACGTGCTCGACCTCGCTCGTCCCGATGCCCAGCGCAAGGGCCCCGAACGCGCCGTGGGTCGACGTGTGCGAGTCGCCGCACACCACCGTCATCCCCGGCTGGGTGAGACCGAGCTGGGGACCGATGATGTGCACGATGCCCTGGTCCTGGTCGCCGAGAGAATAGAGCGGCACCCCGAACTGCGCGCAGTTGTTGCGCAGGGCGTCCACCTGAGTGCGTGACACGAGGTCTGCGATCGGCAGATCGATGTCGATGGTCGGCACGTTGTGGTCCTCGGTGGCAATCGTGAGGTCCGGTCGCCGGACCGGCCGACCCGTCAGTCTCAGCCCGTCGAAGGCCTGCGGACTCGTCACCTCGTGCACGAGATGGAGATCGATGAAGAGCAGATCCGGCTCTCCGTCCACCTGCCGCACGACGTGGGCGGCCCAGACCTTTTCCGCGAGCGTTCTCGCCATTGAGATGTCACTCCTTGACTTGCGTCTCAGCCAATGAGACGGCAGTATCAGCGCATGGACAACTCTAGCGGAGTCGGCGTCCTCGACAAGGCGGCGATCGTTCTCGGGGCCCTGGAAGCCGGCCCCGCCAGCCTGGCCACCCTCGTCGCGGCCACCGGGCTGGCCCGCCCCACAGCTCACCGCCTCGCCACCGCCCTGGAGCACCACCGGCTCGTGGCGCGCGACCTGCAAGGCCGCTTCGTCCTCGGTCCCCGGCTGCGCGAGCTCGCCTCTGCTGCCGGCGAGGACCGCCTGCTCGAGGCGGCGGGGCCCGTCCTCGCGCGGCTGCGCGACATCACCGGTGAGAGCGCTCAGCTCTATCGCCGGCAGGGAGACAGTCGCGTCTGCGTCGCTGCGGCCGAGCGGCTGACCGGGCTGCGCGACACCGTTCCGGTCGGTGCGACGCTGACGATGAAGGCTGGATCCGCGGCCCAGATACTGCTGGCCTGGGAGGAGCCCGAGCGGCTGCACCGGGGCCTGCGCGAGGCGCGCTTCACGGCAACGGCCTTGTCGGCTGTACGCCGGCGCGGGTGGTCGCAGTCGGTCGGTGAGCGGGAAGCAGGTGTCGCCTCCGTGTCCGCCCCGGTACGCGGCCCGGCCGGTCGGATCGTGGCGGCGGTCTCCGTCTCGGGCCCGATCGAACGGTTGAGCCGCCAGCCCGGTCGGCTGCACGCCCAGATCGTGTGCGCGGCTGCCGCCAAGCTCAGCGAAGTGCTGCAGACGACACCGCCGTAAGGCCTCGCGGCAGTGAGAGCTCAGCCGGCGAGGGCCATGAGCCGAGCCTCGCGCTCGGCTGCCCACGTCTCGACGGACTGACTGTGCACGAGAACAGCGGAGACGTTGCCCCACGCGGCTGACGAGGGCAGCTCACCGGCACGGATCGCCGCGCTGAGGACGGCGGGGACCACACCGGCGTACATCGCGGCGAACGGCAGGTCCATCCACTCGCCGTCCGTGACGGACGGGCGAGTGAGCGGCATCGAGGGCGTCATGCCCAACTCATCGACGCTTCTTGACGATCGCATGACCCACCGGACGGGTGACTCGGGCTGGGTCGATCGGCCGATCGCCCGGTTGGGCTAACGCCGCTGGGGCCGCTCGACTAGACATGTGTGTGAGTCATGCATATGTTGGTCGTCGATCGGGAGGTCCCACTGGAACACGAGAGCGGAGCCCACCTATGACGACACGTGCCAACGCAACCTTCAGCCTCGACGGCTGGGACGAGGCCCCCTACGAAGAGCTCGCCGACGGCCGCAAGCTCACCCGGGCATCGGTGAAGCAGACGTTCTCCGGCGACATCGCCGGCGCCGGCGCAGTGGAGTGGCTGATGGCCTACCGGCCGGACGCCACCGCCGACTACGTCGGCCTGCAACGCATCACCGGAACGCTGGCCGGCAAGTCCGGCACGTTCGTGCTCAGCACGGTCGGGACGTTCGACGGTCAGGAGGCCTCCGGAACGTGGACGGTCCTCGCGGGCTCGGGCACCGACGAGCTGGCGGGCCTCACCGGCACGGGGACCTTCAGCGCCCCGAGCGGTGGCGAGCCCAGTGTCTCCCTCGACTACGACCTCTGAGGGCAACAAGCCCGAGTTCGATCGGGCTGCCAATCTGCTGGGCGCGCTGTCCCTGGCGATGACCGACCGGATGGCCGGAGTCATGCAGGGCACTGTGGCCGCCTCGGCCACGGCCGCGGCGGCACTGTCCGCGTTGGGTGACTTCCTGGACGGCGCCTCGGTCGACCTGCTCTCGCAGGTGCTCGGACTCACGTCCTCGGGAACCGTGCGTCTGGTCGACCGGCTCAGCGCGGCGGGGTACGTGCGACGCGCGCCCGGCGCCGACGCCCGTACGACGTCAATCGTCCTGACCGAGGCCGGACGGCGGGTTGCTGCCGACGCTGCGGCCGCCCGCGCCGACCTCTTGGCGGATGCGCTCGCCGGCCTGACCGCCGACGAGCGGAGCGTGTTCGAGGGCGTCACGGGCCGGGCGCTGGCCGCAATGGTGCGCGGACCCGGCGCCACCCGGTGGATCTGTCGCCTCTGCGACACCACGACCTGTGGCCGAGCCGAAGGAAAGTGCCCGGTGGCAAACGCGTCAGCGGCGACCGACGTACCGCGTCCGGGTTAGTGCAACGGCTGCCAGTCGGGCTGGTGTCCCTTGGTCACGATGTGGCGATGGCCACCAGCGGCCGAGGCGACATAGATCTTCGGTCCGCCCGCTGATGAGTTGACGAACGCCATGCGCGTGCCGTGCGGTGAGGGTGCCGGCGATCGGTCGCCCTCGACAGCAACGAACCCCGGATAGACGAGTTTGACGAAGGGGTCGGCGCCGTCGAGCTCGCCGGTGGCTGCCGCGCCGTAGCCGAAGTCGCCGTGCGGGCCCCAGGTGAGATCGGACAGGTCGACGTATCCGCAGCAGTCGGCGCCTGTCGCGGCGTACTCGTGGGATTCGCGGGTCGCTACGTCATATTTGTAGATCGCGTCGTCGAACTGGCCGTCGTCGTGGTTGAAGACGGCGATGGTGGTGCCGTCGGGAGACCACGCCACGAACCGGTCGACGTAGATCGGGGCAAGGTCGGTGCCTTCCGGATCGCAGTCCGTGCAGTCCCTGAGGTAGCCCTGGATCGCTTTGGGAGCACCGAACGGCGCCTTGCTCTTGATCGTGGTGAGCTGGCCGAACTCGGGGTTGTCACCGGCCGCGAACGCGAGCGTCCGGCCGTCAGGAGACCAGGTCGCTGCAGCGGTCACGTTCCCCAGGCGGGTCACCCGCGTCTTGTTGGCGCCGTTTGCCGACATCACCCAGACGTCGCGCGCTCCGCCCGGCGTGCGGTGGAGATAGGCGATGCGCTTGCCGTTGGGCGACCATTTCGGGCGAACGTTCCTGCCGGCGTACGTGAGCTGCTTGACCGCCCCGCCCGCCGGGGCCACCGTGTAGATCTGCTTGGCCCGCACGAACGCCAGCCGCCCGTCGCCACCGGCATAGGTGGCAGCGGCCGGTGTCGCGACCGTGGCGAGCAACGCAGTCGCGACCGCGACAGCCAGCATGAGACGACGCATGTAGGTCCCCAGTCCCCCGGCGCGCCAGCCGCGCTTTCGATTACCCAGGGTAACGTCGGGCCTTAAGTTATTCCTGATTTGCCGCGAAATGCGCGAATCTTTGACTCTCTGTATACCTTCGCTGACTTTAGGGCTGTAGCTCCGCGATGAGATCGGCAGAGTCCATCGGCTGGGAGAACATCGGGAAGTCGAACTTCAGGGCGTTGTCGTGCTCCTCCGGCGAGGTCGCGGCCAGGCAGTCGTTGAGCGTGATGACCTTGTAGCCGTTCTCGTAGCCGGAGCGCATCGTCGACTCGACGCAGCAGTTGGTGAGGAAGCCGCCCAGCACGATGGTCGTGATGCCCTTGCTGCGCAGGATGAAGTCGAGGTTGGTGCTCGCGAAGGTGTCGAGTCCACGCTTTCCCTCGATGACGATGTCACCGTCGGCGGGCGCGAGATCGTCGACGATCGCAGCTCCCCACGAGCCCTTGATGAACGCCTTCCCGTCGACGACACCCTTGAGGATGCCGTAGGGGTGCGAGGAGATCTCGTTGTAGCCCTCGGCGAAGCTGATCGGCGCGTGCATCACTGTGGCACCGGCGGCGCGAGCCGCGTCGACCACCTCGAGGGTGTTCGCCAGCATCCCCGTCTTGTCCATGACCTCGGACACTGCACCGTGCAGCACGCCGCCCTCGGTCGTGAAGTCGTTCTGGTATTCGATGAGAACGAGCGCTGTTGTCTTCGGGTCGATCGCCATGGCAGGAGCTCCTCATGAGTACGTGGGGATTCACGGGAACGCTAACTCCGCGTGCCCTCGGCGACAAGGTCGCACCGGTCGGTCAGGACTCAGCCCAGCAGTTCACCGAGCTGGGGATGCCCGAAGAGCCCTGGCAACCCGCCAGTGTGCAGGAACACGGTGCGCTGGCCCGCGACGACGTGACCGTCGGCCACGAGCTCGGCCAGGCCCGCGAGCGCCCGAGCGGTGTAGGTCGGGTCGAGGAACAGCCCCTCGGTCCGGGCAGCGAGCAACATCGCGTCCCGGGCTGCCGGAGTGAGCGTGGCATATCCGTCACCGACCTGGTTCCGGTTGATCTGCAAGCCATCCAGTCCGTCGAGTCCGGCGAGTCCGGCCACTCCGGCGAGCGGGGACGACATGCCTTCGACGATGTCGCGCACCGCCGATGCCGCATCTGGCACGGCGCCGGTGTCGATCCCCAGCACCCGGCGCACGCCGAGCTGTGCCACCAGGCCGGCCATGGTCCCGCCCGACCCGACCGCGACGACGACCTGGTCGATCCCAGGCAGCTGTGCCTCGAGCTCGACGGCCGCGTCGAAGTACCCGAGGGCGGACAACGAGCTGGAGCCACCGAAAGGGACGACGTAAGGAACCTCGCCCCGGTCTCGCGCGTCGTCGGCGGCGGCCAGCACGCGATCGTGCAGAGCCTGCGGCTCCTGATGACCGGCCCAGACCAGTGACGCCGCTGCCAGCCGGTCGAGGACAAGGTTGCCCTGCGTGACCGAGGGCGGCTGGCTGCCGAGGACCAGAACGCAGTTGAGACCGAGTCGTGCGGCGGCTGCCGCGGTGAGACGGGCGTGGTTGCTCTGCGCCGCGCCACTGGTCACCAGTGTCGTCGCGCCGGTGCGCAGCGCGTCGGCGCAGGTGTACTGCAGCTTGCGGATCTTGTTGCCTCCACCGCCGAGGCTGGTCAGGTCATCGCGCTTGATCCAGAGGTCATCGACCCCGAGCCCGAGGCGAACCGCAAGCCTGGGTGCGCGCTCCAGTGGTGTCGGCCAGGTGCTCAGCGGCACGGGCTCGTCGGCGGACCGGGCGCCAAGGGTCACGACGACATGATGGCCCTAGGGGACGGTCACGGTCATCGTCTTTGGACCGGGCCGACCGGGTCGCAGGCTCGGCGGTGTAGGTGATCGTGTACCTGCCGGACGCTGACCGCGCCTGGGTTTTGGGACGAGATCCGGACCGCGAGGCGGCTCCGGGACCGTCCAGCCAGGTTGCGGCTGTTCATCGACGCATACGGTCTCGCCATCGACCCCGCAGAGCTCGTCGACTTGGCCATTGTGCGGTTGATGTCGATCGCGGCGCATATCGAGCAGGAGATCCGCGGTGGCAACCCTGCCTTCGTCCAACATCGTCGCGTCGAGAATCACGGCGCTGGCTATCGGGGCTGCTGCTGCCTTCGGTTCTTGCGCAGCGCGACGGCCTACTCGACTTGTGACGCGTCTGCGTGTGGTGGTGAGGTGACTGTTCGTGAGTGTCGTCCTGTGGATAGAAGTGGTTGTGGATAAAGGGGTTCTGGGTGGGGGTTTGTGTCGGGGGTGGCTTCTAGGGTCGTTTCATGGCCGCGGATGTGGATGCTTACCTGGCGGATCGGTTCGGTGCCACCGAGCTGGTCGGCAAAGCGCGCGACCGCGTGGTTGGCCGCACCGGATCCGGACCAACGCGCTGCTGCTCGCCTCGGCCGAGGCGACCCAGTTGGCGCTGGTCGCGGAGCTCAGCCTCGCTGGTCGAGACAGAAGCGGTCACCGAGCTGACGAACTCACCCGCGGGGCCTGGTGCCGCACCCGATGAGGAGCTGATCGCCTCGGCGATGGTCGGGGAGCTGCAGGCGGTGCTCGGCGTCGGGGCGCGCCCGGCCGGTCGGTTGATCGACCTGGCCCACCGGCTGACCACCGTGCTACCCGACACGCTCGACCGCGTTGGCCGTCGGCCGGTTGGACCTGACGCGGGCCCGCACCCTCGCCGAGGCCACCGAGGTGCTCTCCGACCGGGACGCACGCGCAGGTGCAGGACCGGCTGCTCGCCGTGGCCGGGTCGAGCCCGTGGGACGGGCTGTCGCCGCGGTCCTGGCGGGACCGGACCGCGCGCACCGTGACCCGGGTCGACGCCGACGCCGCGGCGCGGCGCCGGAAGGAGCGACGCGCCGCGCGGTCGGTGCGCTCGGCCCCGACCGGGGACGGGATGGCCGAGCTGATCATCGACACCGACGCCGCCGATGTCGCGATGACCGAACAGGTCCTCACCGACCTCGCCCGGGCCCGGCACGACCACACCGAGGACGGCGAGTACGTGCCGATGGACCAGCGCCGGGTCGACGCGTTCGTCGAGGTGTTCCGCGCATCCGGGACGGGCGACCCACCCGGGGTCCCGGTGCGGCGGGAACGCGAGCTCGGGCTGGTGGCCCACCTGGAGGGGGTGTCAGATCTTCTGTGTAAGGGGTCGGTCGGTCTGAGAGGAACAAGATGGACCTTGTGCCTGAGGAACCGCCTCCGACGGGGGCAGATGTCGTTGAGGAGTTGAAGGCGGCCGGTGATCTGGATCGGCTGTTCGCGAGGATCGATGCCGGGGAGATCGAGCTGACCGGCAGCGGCGGGTTGATCCCTGGTCTGATCAAGGCGGCGCTCGAGCGTGGGCTGCAGGCCGAGCTCGGTGATCACCTGGGTTATGACAAGGGTGATCCGGCCGCGTCGCTGTTTCGCCAACTCACGCAACGGCACGTCACCGAAGACGTTGGCCTCCCAGGTCGGGGACGTGCCCTTAGACGTGCCGCGGGACCGGGAGGGCACATTCAGTCCTCGGCTGGTCCCGAAGGGCTCGCGCCGGCTGGGCGGGCTGGACGAGATGATCGTGAGCTTGTATGCGGGCGGGATGACGATCCGCGACATCCAGCACCATCTGGCCGCCACGATCGGCACCGAGCTCTCCCACGAGACGATCAGCAAGATCACCGACGAGGTCCTCGAGGAGGTGATGGCCTGGCAACGCCGCCCGCTCGAGGCGTTCTACCCGGTGATCTATCTCGACGCGCTGGTGGTCAAGGTCCGCGACGGCACCCACGTGCGCAACAAGTCCGCCCACATCGCGGTGGGCGTGGACATGGACGGCATCAAGCACGTGCTGGGGATCTGGGTCCAGACCAGTGAGGGCGCGAAGTTCTGGGCCGGGGTCTGCGCCGAGCTGGCCAACCGCGGGATCCGCGATGTGCTCATCGTGTGCTGCGACGGGCTGAGCGGGTTCGCCGAGGCGATCGAGGCGACCTGGACCCGGGCCACCGTCCAGACCTGCGTGGTGCACCTGATCCGGGCCGCGATGCGGTTCGTGAACTACAAGGACCGCAAGGCGGTGGCGGTCGCGCTCAAGCCGATCTACCAGGCCGGCGACGCTGAGGCCGCCCGGGTGGAACTCGACACGTTCAAGGCTTCGGTGCTGGGCAAGAAGTACCCCAACACGGTGGCCACCTTCACCAACGCCTGGGAACGGTTCACCCCGTTCCTGGCATTCCCGCCCGAGCTGCGCCGAGTGATCTACACGACCAACTCGATCGAGTCGCTGAACTACCAGATGCGCAAGATCATCAAGAACCGCGGGCACTTCCCGTCCGACCAAGCCGTGACCAAACTGCTCTGGCTAGCGATCTGCGACATCGAGGACAAGCGAGCCCGCGACCGGGAGAAAGAGAAAGGCGGCAGCCGCGAAAGCAGACGCAAGGCCGAAGCCCGCCTAGTCGAAGGCCGGGTCACCACCAACTGGAAACAAGCCCTCGCCCAGCTAGACCCTGGCCTACCCCGACCGCATCCAGCCCTACCTATGAACCGGCTGGCCCACCTGGACACCTTCTTCGGGACCGGCCCGGCCGCGAAGGACCCCGGGGAGGTCCGCGGCCTGACCGGGCAAGCCTTCCTGGACCCGCAGACCACCCGTGAGCAGGCCCACACGATGGCCGCCACCGGGGCAACCAGCCTGCTGCTGGTCGACTCGGCCGGGGTACTGACCCGGATCGTGCGCCTCCCCAAAGCCCCGCCCGGCGGCTGGACCCGCCAACTACTCCAGGAGGCCGTCCCGCCCGACTCGGCGACCTCGCGACCCAGCGACCTCGGCGACCTGGGCGATCTGGCGCTGACGCTGCCGTCGCTGCGTTGCGAGTCCTACGCGCCGACCGTGGCGATCACCGAGCAGGTGCGAGCCCGCAACCCGCGCTGCACCGCCTACGACTGCCCGCAACTCGGGCGCACCGCTGCGATCTGGACCACGACGTGCCCTGGCCGCGCGGACCCGACCGAGGTGACCAACCTCGCGCCGCGGCACCGACGCCACCACGAGCTCAAAACCCGCGGCCTCGTCGCGACCCGGCTCAATCAGGACGGGTCGGTCGAACACAGCATGCTCACCGGACTCACCGTCACCACCAGGCCCGAACCCCTACCCGGCTACGCACCCGGCGAAGGCTACGCACCGGCGAAGGCTACGGACCCCGCGAGCGCTACGGACCCCCGACCGGCAACGCCGCGTGACGGTGGCCGTGGACGTGGCCGTGACGGTGGCCGTGTGACGGTGGCTGCGTGACGGTGGCTGCGTGACGGTGGCCACATGGCCGCGATCGAGCGGCCGACGCTCTCAAGTTCGACGACGTCTCAGCGATGTCATGTGCTCGTGAGGATGACGAGTTGCTGGGTTGCTCGGGTCATCGCGACGTAGCGGTCGACCGCTCCTTCGATGCCCTCGCCGAACGCCTCCGGGTCAATGAGGACGACCAGGTCGAACTCGAGACCCTTGCACAGCTCCGGGGTCAGCGACCGGACGCGCGACGTCGCCCGGAACGTGCCGTCTCTACTGCCACCAGTGCCGATGACGCAGGCGATTCCCTCGGCGTGCGCGGCGAGCCAGGTGTCGAGGACCGAGCCCAGCTCCGAAACGGATCCGTGTACGACGGGAACGCCGTCGCTGCGGATGGAGGTCGGCACGTTGGCGTTCGGGAGTACGGCGCGGATGACGGGCTCGGCTTCGGCCATGACCTGTTCCGGCGTCCGGTAGTTGATGCTCAGGGAGGCCAGGTTGATCCGGTCGAGCCCGATCCGCTCGAGCCGTTCCTGCCACGACTCCGTGAACCCGTGCCTGGCCTGGGCACGGTCCCCGACGATGGTGAGGCTGCGGGACGGGCAGCGGCCCAACAACATCTGCCACTCGGCGTCGGTCAGTTCCTGAGCCTCGTCCACGACGATGTGCGCGAACGGTCCGGCGAGCAGGTCGGAGCCGACTTCGGGCAGTGCGGCCTCGTCGACGAGGGCATCGCGGATGCCCTGCTGGCGAAGCTGGGCGATCATGCCCTCGTCGTCGTCGGCCTGAAGCAGCTCGTCGACGACCCTGTCCATCCGCTGACGTTCGGCGGCGACGGCCGCGGCATGACGACGCTTGCGGCGTGATGCCTCGGGATCGCCGAGCCGTTGCCGGGCGGCGTCCAGGAGCGGCAGGTCGGCCAGGGTCCAGGCGCGGGCGTTGTCGCGTTGGAGCATCCGGACCTCCTCCGGGTTCAGCCACGGGGCGCACAGGCGCAGGTAGACGGGCACCTCCCAGAGGTCGCCGACGAGGTCGGTTGCTTCAAGGAGTGGCCACGCCCTGTTGAAGGCGTCCGCCAGCTCCGGGTTCTGGGCGATCGACTTGCGGACCAGGTCGGCTGAGACCTGGCCGTCCTCGCCGTACTCGCCGTCTCGTCGTCCTCGTCGTGCTCGTGCTTGCTCGCCAGGATCGTGAGCAGCTCCTCCCAGATCTGGTCACGCGCCTCGTTGTGCGGAGTGCCGGGATCAGGCGCTGCGAACGCATCGGCCCAGTCGGCGGGGCTGAGCCAGAAGTCGGCGTACGGAGTCTCGACCTCCATGCCCTCGGTCGGCGGCTCCTCGTAGAACCTGACGGCCGGCTCGATCGCCTTCACCATGTCCGCGGACGACTTCAGCAGCGCCACGTCAGGGTCGACCTCGGGGGCTGCCGTGGCGCCCTCGGGAACGAGGTCGCGCAGGGTGCAGGTCTGCACGCCCTCCTCCCCGAGGCTGGGCAGGACGTCGGAGACGTAGGCGAGATAGGGCTGGTGCGGACCGACGAACAGCACGCCGCCCCGGCGGTGACCGAGCCGTGGGTCGGAGTAGAGGAGGTAGGCAGTGCGGTGCAGGGCGACGACGGTCTTGCCTGTACCCGGACCGCCGTCGACGACGAGAGCGCCACGGGATCCCGCGCGGATGATGGCGTCCTGGTCGGCCGCGATGGTGCCGAGCACGTCTCGCATCCGGGGCGACCGGTCGGCACCCAGGCTGGCGATGAAGGCCGACTGGTCGTCGAGCGCGGCGTGCCGTTCGAACCCGTCGGAGGTGAACACCTCGTCCCAGTAGTCGCTGATCCGGCCGCGGGTCCAGCGATACCTGCGGCGGCTCGTCAGACCCATCGGGTTGGCGTGGGTCGCTCCGAAGAACGGTTCAGCCGCGGGCGAGCGCCAGTCGAGCAGCAGCCGACGACCCGCCCTGTCCGTGAGGCCGAGTCGTCCGATGTACACGGGCTCGGGGTTGTCGGCGCTGACGATGTGTCCGAGGCACAGGTCCAGACCGAAACGGCGCAGGGCCCGCAGGCGAGCGGTGAGCCGGTGGATCTCCATGTCCCTGTCCATCGCCTCCTGGCCTATGCCGCCGGGCGCCTTGCGCTCGGCATCGAGGCGGTCGGACAGGTCGGCGATCGACTGCTCGAGGCTCTCCGCGATGGCCGCGAAGTGCTGCTCGTCGCCGGCGATCAGCGACGGGTCGGCCTTGGCGGTGAGGTTGTCGGGAAGGTCGAACGCGCTGGTAGTCAGAAGGTTCACGTCATCAGTTCCGATCTGAAGTATCCGGTCTCTTCGAGCATGCCGAGTTGGCGGTGCAGCCCGGCGCCGGGCGGTTCCCCGGCTCGGCGACCCCGCGTCTCTCACGCGGAGATCGGCGGCCTTTCCTGGCTGAGCATGTCGAGCAGCAGCGTCGCGGCCACCGTCGCTCCATCGGTGCGGATCGTGCCGGCCACGGCGGCCGCTCGTGCGCGGGTCTGCGGGGTCAGGGCCGTCCTGAGCGCAGCCGACAGGGACTCGGCGGTCGGAGCAGGACCGTCGTGTGCCGCGCCGATGCCCAGCTCGGCCACCCGGGCGGCCCAGTACGGCTGGTCCCCGCCCGCCTGGGGCACCACCACCTGAGGAGCACCGGCCCGGGCAGCCGTCGTCGTCGTGCCCGCGCCGCCGTGGTGCACGACGGCGGCCACCCGTGCGAACAGGGCCTGCTGGTTGACCTCGCCGACGACGAAGCAGTCGTCCCGGTCGTCGACCAGGGCCAGGTCGGCCCAGCCGTGGCCGACCAGGACGCGGCGGCCCTGCGCGCGGATCGCCTCGATGGCCACCCGGGCGATGTCCTCCGGGAGGCTTCGCATGCTGCCGAATCCCACGTACACCGGCGGTTCGCCGGCGTCCAGGAACGCCACCAGCTCGGCCGGGAGCGGGCGTTCGTCCGGCAGGATCCACGCGCCGGTCTGCACGACGTCGAGGTCCAGCGTCTCCTGCCACGGACCCAGGGTCGGGTCCGCGGCCAGCCACGGGTGGTCGGTGAACATGAACTCGCGGACGTCGTCCACCGGTGGCAGGTCGATCGACGCCCGGTGGCTGTTGATCGGCGGCCCGAACAGCGCGTTCCAGTTCTGGGCGTCCAGGTCGTTCAGCACGTTCGGAGCGAAGATCACGTACCGGTGGGGAACGGCCCGCTTCTCGGCCACCGACTGCGCGACGAAGTGCGACATGCCGGTCGCCAGGAGCACGTCACATCCCTCGGCTGCCGCTGCGACCGTGTCGTACTGCGCGACGATGAACTCGGCCACGCGCCGGGTCCGCTCCTCCGCCGTCGACGGCCGCACCCACGAGCGCCACTCCCGGTCGAACGGCACCATCGGCACGCCGACACCCGCCAGCAGCTCCACGAACTCCTCGTCCGGCGGCGCGCACATCCGCACCTCCACGCCGAGAGCCTGCAGCTGCACCGCGAGTGCCACCATCGGTTCGACGTCCCCGCGCGACCCGTACGTCGACAGCAACACCCGCATTTCGTGACTCCCGTTTTCCCAGGTTCTGACCTCGGCTGGCGATTCTGAGGCATGACCCGGGTCTTGCCGCAAGCCCCCAGGTGCGCTATACGTTGGGAGTGGAAAGGAGCGGAAACGCTCCCTTCCCTTTTTTGTGCGCTGGGGACGGACCGCCTCTTCGACGAGGCCGCGACGCGCGGCGGCAAGATCGTTTGCGAGGGTCGGGAATGACAAAGACCCAGGCCGTCTGACCTGGGTCCTTGCTGGTAGCCCCGACGGGATTCGAACCCGCGCTACCGCCTTGAGAGGGCGGCGTGCTAGGCCGCTACACAACGGGGCCACTTGGCGCGGCAACTACGTGCCGCAAGACCGGAACTCTAGCCGAGCGCTGCACGGCACTGCGAATCTGCCGCGGTGCGCTCAGGAGACGAACCGGCCAAGCTGGGGTACCAGGACTCGAACCTAGACTAACTGAACCAGAATCAGTTGGGCTGCCAATTACCCCATACCCCATGGGGGTTCGCTCCCCGCTGGCGGCGGGAGTGACGACCGCGAGCCAGGATAGCCGAACCCCTCTGGACCGGCCAAAGGCGCAGGCGCCGGGGCGCCGGGCAGAGACGCCCGCCACGGTCGACGTACAGCGAGACCCCATCGATCCGCGAGGCGCGCCACGGCCGCGGCGAACACCAGCATCATGGTGATGTCCAACAACGCGTACGGCCAGCCCAGCGACGAGTTTTCCAGCGCCTCCTGAACGGATCCCGTGGACGCGGTGTAGCCCAGGCTGACCAGGTTGTTGGCCGTGTGCAGCGCGATCGAGGCCTCGAGGCCGCCCGTGCGCCAGACCAGCCACGAGGCGACGGCGCCGAACATGAACCGGTCGGTGAACAGCGCCGGGTCCTGGCCGCCGTGTGCGAGCGCGAACAGCGTGGCGGTCACGCCACCGGCGACCAGGGTGCCGGCGATCGGCCGGGTGAACCACGAGGCGATCGCCTGGCTGAGATAGCCGCGGAAACCCACCTCCTCGGCTGCAGACTGCAGGGGCGTCGTGAGCAAGATCACAACCAGCAGACCGACCAGCCGCGAGGCCGACGGCGGGTCGATGTCGCCGAAGCCGGCCGGCGGGATCGCGAAGCTCGCCGCGAAGAACACGGCGACGACGACCAGGGCCAGCAGGAAGAGCCGCCCGAGCACCGACCACCGCAGCCGCCCGACGACCGACGCGAGCCAGCCGACGGGGGCACGGTGTGCCGCCCACACCGCCAGCATCGCGGCGGGGATCATGGTCGCGAGGACGAGGTTGTTGGCCAGCAGACCGAGCGGGTTGTCGGCGTTGAGCGCCGCGTCGTCACCGGGGTTGGTGGGGTTTCCGCGGATGGCCTCGACGGCCAGAGCGAGCAGGACGACCGCGACGGCCGCGATGATGACCGTCACGACGCCGAGCAGGATCCCGAGGACCGGACGCCACCACCGGTGTTGCGGCGTGCGCAAGAGCTGCGGATAGCGGTCGCCCGCGGGCGCTGGCTGATCGGGCATGGGCACCGACGCCATGTTGCTCACGCGACGACCGCCTCGAGCTCGGCGAGTGAGGTCACCCGCGTGACGCCGACAGGGACGTCGTTGGCGGCACCCCCCGACCGGTCGAGCCAGACGGCGCGCAGCCCGGCGTCCCGCGCGCCGACCGCGTCGTGGTCGAGCCGGTCTCCGACGAAGAAGGTGTCGCCGGGTTGCGTGCCGAGCAGCCCGCACGCGTGGAGGAACACCCGCGGGTCGGGCTTTCCGAAGCCCAGCGTGTCAAGGCCGACCACGACGTCGAAGAATCCAGCCAGGCCGACCATGGCGAGCTTGCGCCGCTGGTGGTCGGCGCCGACGTTGGTGACGATGCCGACCGGGAGCGCGCGCGACGACACCATGGCAAGTGCCGCACCGACGTCGTCGTACGGCGTCCAGTTGGCCTCGAAGTGGGTGCTGTATCCGGCAAACCATCCATCGGCGGTGGCATCGTCGATGTCGGCGCCACCGTGGCCCGCCAGCATCTCGCGCACTCGAGCCCGCCGCTGTCCCTGAAAGGTCAGCTCGCCGGTCAGGTGGCGGCCGAAGTGGCGCTCCTCGGCGGCGCGCCAACGGCGCACGGCGGAGGCATCGTGGTCGAGCCCGAGACTCGCGAGATAGGCGACGATCGCGCTCCGCTGTGCACCGCTGTGATCGACCAATGTGTCGTCGACGTCGAACAGCACCCCGCGCACGGGCCTACGCGACCTGCGATGTCGCGGCGCGCAGCCGACGAAGAGCGCGGTCCTGCCCGAGCAGCTCGAGGGACTCGAACAACGGCGGCGAGATCCGCCGTCCTGTGATGGCGACGCGCACCGGCCCGAACGCGAGCTTCGGTTTGAGGCCGAGGCCCTCGACGAGTGCAGAGCGCAGTGCCGCCTCGATCGTTGCGGTCGACCAGTCATCGAGCGGTTCGAGTGCGGCCACCGCAGTGGTGAGCACCTCGCCCGCGTTGCCCTTCAGCACGGCAGCCGCCGACTCGGGCTCGATGCTGAACGCGTCGTCGTCGACGAACAGGAAGCCAAGCATTCCCTCGGCCTCGGACAGCACTGCCATGCGCTCGCTGACGTGCGGTGTCGCCGCTCGGACGAGGCGGAGCTGTTCGGCGGTCGGCTCCGCGGGCAGGACGCCCACCCGGGAGAGGTGCACGGCGATGCGGCCCGCGAGGTCGTCGACCGAGAGCTCGCGGATGTAGTGGCCGTTGAGCCACGCCAGCTTGTCGAGGTCGAACACTGGTCCGACCGGGTTGACGCGCTTCCAGTCGAAGGACTCGACCATGTCGTCGAAGGTGAAGATCTCCTCGCCGTCGGGCATCGAATAGCCCATCAGCGCAAGGAAGTTGACCAGCGCCTCGGGGAGATAGCCCTGCTCCTGGAACCACATGAGGCGCGCAGCGGGGTTCTTGCGCTTGGAGATCTTCGACTTGTCGGTGTTGCGCAGCAAGGGCATGTGCGCGAACAACGGACGGGGCCAGCCGAGCCAGTCATAGAGCAGCACGTGCTTGGGCGTCGACGAGATCCACTCTTCGCCACGGACGACGTGGGTGATGCCCATCTCGAAGTCGTCGACGACGTTGGCGAGGTGATAGGTCGGCAGCCCGTCGGCCTTGATGATGACCTGATCGTCGGGACGGGGAGCCTTGACCTCGCCGCGGATGACATCTTCGAAGACGAGCGGCGCGTCGTCGGGGATGAGCATGCGAACGACCGGCTTCTCGCTGAAGCCTGGCAGTGCCGCTCGCTCCTCGCGGGTCTTGCCCAGGCACAGACGGTCATAGCCGGTCGGCAGCTTCGCCTTCTGCTGCGCGGTCCGCATCTCGGCCAGCCGGTCTGTCGTGCACCAGCAGTAATAGGCGTGGCCGGCCTCGAGCAGGGTGGCGACGTGCACGTCGTAGTGCGCGGACCGCTCCGACTGACGGTAGGGCGCGAAGGGGCCGCCCTTGTCGGGTCCTTCGTCCCAGTCGAGACCCAGCCAGTGCAGGGTCTCGAAGATCTGCGCCTCGCTGTCGCTGACGTACCGCGCCCGGTCGGTGTCCTCGATGCGCAGGATGAACTTCCCGCCCTGCTGGCGCGCGAACGCGAGGTTGAACAGCGACATGTACGCCGTTCCCACGTGCGGGTCACCGGTGGGTGACGGCGCGACCCTCACCCGTACGGGGCGTGTCTCCCGAGCGGTCTCAGACACGGGCCACCACCCGGTTCGTCAGGGTGCCGATGTTCTCGATCGTGACCGAGACGGTGTCGCCGGGTTGCAAGGGGCCGACTCCGGCCGGCGTGCCCGTGAGGATCACGTCACCGGGCAGCAGCGTCATGGCTTGGGTGATGTGGGCGATCAGCTCGCCGACGGGGTGCAGCAGATCCTTGGTGCGCCCGGCCTGTCGCAGCTCGCCGTTGACCGTCGTCGTCACCGACAGGTCGCGACCCAGCGGCGAGTCCGGGTCTGTCTCGATCCATGGTCCGATCGGGCAGAAGGTGTCGAACCCCTTGGCGCGCCCCCACTGCTTCTCGGCCTTCTGCAGATCGCGCGCGGTGACGTCGTTGGCGCACGTGTAGCCGAGGATGACGTCGGCGGCCCGCTCCACCGGCACCTCGCGGCACAAGCGGCCGATGACGATGGCGAGCTCGCCTTCGTAGTGGACGTTGTCCGACACACCGGTCGGATACTGGATCGGCTCACCCGGGCCGATCACCGACGTCGAGGGCTTGAGGAAGGTGATCGGCGGCTCCGACTCGTCCGCCGGCTCGCCGCCCATCTCCTTGGCGTGCTCGGCGTAGTTGCGTCCGATCGCGACGACTTTGCTGGGCAGCACCGGCGCGATCAGCCGCACGTCGAGCAACGACTCGGGCTCGCCGACGACCTGGAAGGGGGCGAACGGGTGACCGTCGATGCGGCGCACCGTCAGCCCGTCGAACCCCGTCCCGCCAGCCGTCTCGTCGCCTTCGACGATGCCGAAAGCTGCCCCGTCACCAGTGGTGTATCTCGCGATGCGCACCCGGCGAGGCTACCCGGCCGAGCTCGAGCCCTCAGGTGCGGCCGTGGCGAAGCAGGCCATAGGTCACTGCGTCGATCAAGGCCTCCCAGGAGGCCTCGATGATGTTGGGGTGCACGCCGACGGTCTCCCAGGACGTCTCACCGTCGGAAGTCTCCACGAGTACGCGCGTGACGGCGTCCGTGCCGTGTGCGGCGTCCACGATGCGCACGCGGTAGTCGATGAGCTCGAGCTTGCCGAGTTCCGGGTAGACCGGGACCAGGGCGTTTCGCAAGGCGTGGTCGAGCGCGTTGACCGGCCCGTTCCCCTCCCCCACAGCGAGCAGCAGCTCGCCGCCCGCTCGCACCTTGACGGTCGCCTCGGAGTCCGCCGTGCCGTCGCCGTGGGCGTCGACGATCACGCGCCATGACTCGACCTCGAACAGGTCCGGACGGTGACCGTCGACCTCTTCGCGCAACAGCAGCTCGAACGACGCGTCGGCCGCCTCGAAGGTGTAGCCGCGCGCCTCCATCTCCTTGACCCGGTTGGTGACCCGGGTCAGCAGGGCGTCGTTGCCGGCCAGGTCGAAGCCGAGCTCGCGGCCTTTCATCTCGATGCTGGCGCGACCGGCCATGTCCGAGACGAGCATCCGCATGTCGTTGCCCACCGACTCCGGTTCCTCGTGCTGGTAGAGCGTCGGGTCGACGCGGATCGCGCTCGCGTGCAGGCCCGCCTTGTGCGCGAAGGCGGACGCTCCGACATAGGGCTGGCGCGAGTAGGGCGGCACGTTGGCCAGCTCGCTGACCGCGTGAGCAATGCGTGTGGCCTCTTGCAGGTGGCCGACGGGCAACACCAGCCGGCGCAGCTTGAGCTCTAGATTGGCAACAACCGTAAGCAGATCGGCGTTTCCAGTCCGTTCGCCATAGCCGTTGAGCGTGCCTTGCACGTGGGTAGCGCCCGCGTCGACGGCGGCCAGCGAGTTGGCAACCGCGCAACCCGCATCGTTGTGACAGTGGATGCCCAGACGTGCACCGGTCGCCGCGCGTACCGCATCAACGACTTCGGCGACCTGGTCGGGCAGCCAGCCGCCGTTCGTGTCGCAGAGTACGGCGACATCCGCGCCGGCCTCTGCTGCTGCGCGCAGAACCTCCACGGCGTAGGCAGGATTGCTGCGGTAGCCGTCGAAGAAGTGCTCGGCGTCGAGGAAGACGCGCCGGCCCTCGGCGCGCAGATGGGCCACGGTGTCGCGGACCATCGCGAGGTTCTCCTCGAGCGTCGTGCGCAGGGCGAGCTCGACGTGCCGCTCGTGGCTCTTCGCCACGAGGGTCACGACGGACGCACCCGAGTCGCGCAGAGCGGCCACCTGGGGGTCATCGGCGGCCTGCACACCGGGACGGCGGGTTGCGCCGAACGCGGCTAGCTGCGCGTACTCGAGTGCCAGCTCGTTCCTTGCCCGGGCGAAGAACTCGGTGTCCTTGGGCACCGCCCCGGGCCAACCACCCTCGATGAAGCCGACGCCGAGCTCGTCGAGGTGTCGGGCGATCGCGAGCTTGTCACCGACGGAGAACGCGAGGCCCTCCTGCTGCGCGCCGTCGCGCAGGGTCGTGTCGTAGACATGGAACAGCTCCCGATCGGGTTGATCGGCGACCTGCGGCTCGTCAGGCTTGGTCATCAGGGTTCTCCACATACGAAAAAGACCCCCCGCGGTCGCGGGAGGTCTGACGCGCTGGCCGAGTCTGCTCGGCGGGCGCGCCCTAGGGCGTAATGCAACGAGTGGTGCTCATCGGGAGACAGCCTGACATAGCCGTACCGCCCCCTGGAACCCCCGTCTCACCATGCGTACACATCCCCCACCCGGTGATCATGAATGATCCGACCGGCTAGAACCGGTCAGATCCTTCATGATCACGCGGGGTACGAGGGGTCAGCGACTAGCTGATGTAGCTGGGGAGGGACTTGACGGCGTCGGGGGGCAGGGTGAGCCCGCCCTCGGTGCCGGGGTTGACGGCGAGCCACAGCTCGTCCGACGGCCAGTTGGCGCCCAGCGCGGCGACGGGCACGGAGACGGCGCCGCCGATGTCGGGGGCGGCCAGTTTCATGGTCGCCTCGGAGGTGAAGACCGGCACGTAGGACGTGCCGTCCTGCTCGATCACGGGCAGCGACATGACGCCTTCGGGCGCGTCCTCGTCGGCTGCGTCGGCCTGCGGCACCATGACGTCGATCGAGGCGACGGCGCGCATGACGGCATCGGTGTCGCCCGAGGCCATGCCTGCGGCGATGGCGCTCTCGATGGGCATGGTCCCGTTCGACTCCGGGCTGGGCATCGGGGTGCTCTCTGAAGAATTCATAATGTCAACCCCTACCCGCGCCTCGTACCGCAAACCCGTGACTCCGGTCACATCTGACCCGGACGCCGAGCCATCCGCGTTTGACCAGCGACCTTCGTTCGCGACTCGCCCGGCGTGTCGCGGAGAAAGGTCGCTCGTCGGGCGGGGCGTTGGACGGCCGGAAGTGGAGTCAGGCGACGCGGGTCATCCAGCCGTGCGAGTCGGGCGCGGTGCCCTGCTGGATGCCGAGCAGCGCCTCGCGGACCTTCATCGTCACCGCGCCGGGCTCGTTGTCGGTCACCAGGAACGAGCCGTGAGCGTGCTTGACCTCGCCGACCGGCGTCACCACCGCCGCCGTGCCGCAGGCGAACACCTCGCTGATCGTGCCGTCGGCGCAACCCTGCTCCCAGTCCTCGGTGCTCACGCGCCCCTCGACGGGGTCGAGCCCCATGTCGCGCGCCAGGGTCAGGATCGAGTCACGCGTGACGCCGGGCAGCAACGTGCCGGTGAGTGCGGGCGTGACGAGCCGTCCGTCGGAATGGACGAAGTAGAGGTTCATCCCGCCCATCTCCTCGACGTAGCGGTGCTGGATCGCGTCGAGCCACACGACCTGGTCGCAACCCTGCTCCGCCGCCTGCGCCTGAGCGACCAGCGAGGCCGCGTAGTTGCCGGCGCACTTGGCCTCGCCGGTGCCGCCGGGGGCGGCCCGGCTGTACTCGGTCGAGAGCCAGACCGACACCGGTCGCACGCCACCGGGGAAGTACGCCGCGGCCGGGGACGCGAAGAGCAGGAAGAGGTACTCGCGCGAGGGCCGGACGCCGAGGAACGGGTCGGTGGCCAGCTCCAACGGGCGCAGATAGAGCGACTCGTCGGGCGACGTCGGCACCCAGGCGCGATCGGCGCGGACCAGCGTCTGCACCGCGTCGAGGAACAGCTCTGCCGGCACCTCCGCCATCGCCATCCGGCGGGCGGAACGCTGGAAGCGGGCGGCGTTCTGGTCGGGCCGGAACAGCGCGACTCCGCCGTCGGGCTGGTGGTAGGCCTTGAGGCCCTCGAAGATCGACTGGCCGTAGTGCAGCGCCGAGGTCGCAGGGTCGAGGACCAGCGGCTCGTAGGGACCGAGCCGGGCGCTGTGCCAGCCACGGTCGACCGAGTAGCGCGCGGTCACCATGTTGTCGGTGAACACCTGACCGAACCCGGGATTCTCCAGCAGCTGTGCGCGCTCCGCCGCAGACCGAGGTGACTCGGACGGCGCGAGCTCGATGGTCAGTTCAGTCGTCATGACGGAGACGCTACCTTTCGTTTACAGGCGGGCGCAGATCGCGTCGCCGACCTCGCGCGTGCCCCTCGGTCCGCCGGAGGTCGCGGAGCCGTGCAACGCCAGGTCCTCGGCCACCGCCCCCTCGACGCGAGCGGCGGCGTCGTCGTACCCAAGATGTCCGAGCAGCAGCGCCGCCGAGAGGATGGCCGCGGTCGGGTCGGCGACCCCCTGGCCGGCGATGTCGGGCGCCGAGCCGTGCACCGGCTCGAACATCGACGGGTTCGTGCCGCTGACGTCGAGGTTGCCGCTCGCGGCGAGCCCGATGCCGCCCGTCACCGCCGCCGCCAGGTCCGTCAGGATGTCACCGAACAGGTTGTCCGTGACGATGACGTCGAAGCGCTCCGGCGCGCTGACCATGAAGATCGTTGCCGCGTCGACGTGCAGATAGTCGGTCGTCACGTCGGGGAACTCCTGCGCCACCGCGGCGAAGATGCGCGCCCAGAGGCCGCCGGCGTTCACCAGAACGTTCGTCTTGTGTACGAGGGTGAGCCGCTTCCGCGTACGTGACTGCGCGCGTCCGAAAGCGTCGCGGACCACGCGCTCCACGCCGTAGGCAGTGTTGACGCTGACCTCTGTCGCGATCTCGTGCGGCGTGCCGGCCCGCACGACGCCGCCGTTCCCGACGTAAGGACCCTCGGTGCCCTCGCGCACGACGACGAAGTCGATCTCCTTGTCGCCCAACGGTGACTGCACTCCCGGATAGAGGCGGCCGGGGCGCAGGTTGACGTGGTGGTCGAGGGCGAACCGCAGCTTCAGCAGCAGGCCCCGCTCCAGGACCCCGCTCGGGACACCCGGGTCCCCGACTGCCCCGAGCAGGATGGCGTCGTGGCCGCGGAGTTCCTCGAGGACAGAGTCGGGCAGCGTCTCGCCCGTTGCGTGCCAACGGCGGGCACCGAGGTCGTACTCCGTCGCGTCGACCTTGACGTCGTGAGCGACGAGAGCCACCTCGAGGGCGCGCAGTGCCTCGCTCGTGACCTCGGGACCGATGCCGTCGCCGGGGATGACTGCGAGCTTGATGGCGGTGCGCGTCTGTGTCATGGATGAGGACATGGCTGAAGAGCCTAAACGTCGGGTGTCAGTGGCCGGTCTTGCCGCCGTTGTCACGGCGGTCCAGTGCTTCTTGCACGGCGTCGCGCGCTCGGCGCTCGCTCTCGGTCATTGCGGTGCTCCCTCGGCCTCGCGGATCAGTGGCGGGCCAGCGCCAGTGCCCCACGGCGGGGAGCCGGCCCTTTAGTGGGCCCCGCCGCGGCAGCTGATTACGAGGAAGTGCCGCATGGATCAACGGTACGCCGGGAGTTTTTGTCGCGTCCGCCATTTGGTTGCGCTGTCTCGCAATTCGAGAGCGCCGACGCGATCGCGCCTACTCGTCCGCCGCCGCGACCCAGGCCAGCAGCCGCTCGTGACGCTCGTCGCGTGGGGCGAAGTGATCGCCTTCGACCCACACCTCCTCGGCGTTGGGCAGGTGCGCGGCCAACCAGCGGCCGTGGGCCGGCGGCACGTTGACGTCGTCCCGGGCGATCATGACCTTGGTGGGCGCGCTGACTGCCGCCAGGTCCAAGCCCCAGGGGGAGTCCGTCGCGAAGAGGTCGTCACACAGCCCGAGCGGCCCGGGCCGCAGCCCTTCGCGCAGGGATGTCGCGAGCATCTCGCGGTTGACTTCAGGGATCCCGGTTCTCTCGCTGACCGTCTCGACCCATGCCACCATCTCCCGGTAGTAAGGGCCGTCGAGCCATTCTCCCGTGCGGACTGCCCGCCATTCCTCGACGTCCTCGGGGGACAGACCGGCGAAGACGTCGAGATCGGGAGCGTCATGCGGGCCGACGCCGAAGATGGTGGCGCACCGCCTCACCCGATCAGGCATCGCGGCCGCAGCCGCAAGCGCATAGGGCCCGCCGCCTGATTCCCCGACGATCGAGAAGCGGTCCAGACCGAGGTGATCCGCGACGGCGGCGACATCGCCGCCTCCCTGCGCCACCGTGCGGCCCGGCAGCCGGGTTGACATGCCATAACCCGGGCGATCGAAGGTGATGACACGCACGCCGATGCGCTCGTACATCCCGCCGACGTGCCGGAAGTATCGGCTCCCGGGGGTGCCGTGCAGGTAGAAGACGGGGAACCCCGCCGGTGACCCCCACTCGCAGAAAGCAAGGTCACGACCGTCAGACGTACGTGCGACACCCGTGGGCGGCAGCATGGGAACCTCTCCGAGTTCGGGCCGGTCAGCTCAGCTCGGTGAGGTCCACCTGACGCACACTCGCAGCGCCGATGGCCGAGACGATCTCGTCGAGCACCACGTGCGGGATCGCCGAGTCGACGGTCATGGCGAGCAGCGCGTGACCACCCTTCTGGTCGCGGCTGACCTGCATGCCGGCGATGTTGACGTTGGCCTCGCCGAGGATGCGCCCGACGGTGCCGACGATGCCGGGCCGGTCCTCGTAGCGGAAGACCGCCATGTGCTCGGACAGGACGACCTCGATGTCGAAGCCGTCGACCTCGACGAGCTTCTCGACGTGGTGGGGACCCGAGAGCGTGCCCGACAACGAGACCTGGCTGCCGTCGGCCATGGTGCCGCGCACGGTGACGAGGTTGCGATAGTCGGGTGAGTCCGGATCGGTCGAGAGTCGTACGCCGACGCCGCGGTCCGTGGCGAGTACGGGGGCGTTGACGTAGGTCACGGACTCTTCGATGACATCGTTGAACATGCCCTTGAGCACGGCGAGCTCGAGCACCCGAACGTCCTGCGAGGCGATCTCGCCTCGTACCTCGATGTCGAGCTGCGACGGCAACGTGCCCGCCAGCGCGGTGAAGAACCTGCCGAGCTTCTCGGCGAGCGGGATGCCCGGCCGCACGTCCTCGGCGATGACGCCACCCTGCACGTTGACCGCGTCGGGCACCAGCTCGCCGGCCAGGGCGAGCCGCACCGAGCGCGCGACCGCGACACCTGCCTTCTCCTGCGCCTCGTCGGTGCTGGCGCCGAGGTGCGGCGTGGCGACGACCGAGTCGAACTCGAACAACGGTGAGTCGGTGCACGGCTCGGTGTCGAACACGTCGAGCCCGGCCGCAGCGACACGACCCTCCTTCAGGGCCGCGTGCAGTGCGTGCTCGTCGACGATGCCGCCGCGGGCCGCATTGACGATGATGACCGACGGCTTGACGATCGCGAACTGGTCGTCACCGATGAGCCCGACAGTCTCGGGTGTCTTGGGCAGGTGCATCGAGATGACGTCGCTCGAGCGGAGCAGCTCGTCGAGCGAGACCAGGCGCACCCCCATCTGGGCTGCGCGGCCGGCGGCGACGAACGGGTCGAACGCGATGACGTGCATGCCGAACGCGGACAGCCGCTGCGCGACAAGGGCGCCGATGCGCCCCAGGCCGACGATCCCTGCTGTCTTCTCGTAGAGCTCGACGCCGGTGAACTTGGCTCGCTTCCACTCGCCGGTCTTCAACGACGCTGTCGCCGAGGGGATGTGCCGCGCGGCGGCGAGCAGCAGCCCGACCGCCAGCTCGGCAGCGCTGACGATGTTCGACTGCGGCGCGTTGACCACCATGACGCCCGCCTGGGTGGCCGCGCGTACGTCGACGTTGTCCAGGCCGACGCCGGCGCGGGCGACGACCTTGAGCTGCCGGGCCGCGGCGAGCACCTCGCCATCGATCGTGGTCGCGCTGCGCACCAGGATCGCGTCGACGTCGACAACGGCCGGCAGCAGCGCGGCGCGGTCGGCGCCGTCGCAGAAGCGGACCTCGAAGTCCGGGCCGAGCGCGTCGATGGTGGCGGGCGAGAGCTCTTCGGCGATCAGGACGACAGGCTTTGGTGTCTCGGTCACGTGGTCTCGGCGATCCAGCTCATCATCGGGCGCAGCTGGCGACCCGTGACCTCGACCGGGTGGTCGGTGTTCTCCTGGTAGAGCCGCTTGTGGTTCGGCAGGCCCGAGTCGTACTCCGCCATCCACTCCTTCGCAAAGGACCCGTCCTGGATCTCCCCCAGGATCTTGACCATCTCCTTCTTGGTCTCCGCGTTGATCAGCCGCGGGCCGCGCGTGTATCCGCCGTACTCGGCGGTCTCGGAGACCGACCAGTACATCTTCGACAGTCCGCCCTCATACATCAGGTCGACGATCAGCTTCACCTCGTGAAGGCACTCGAAGTAGGCGACCTCGGGCTGGTAGCCCGCATCCACGAGGGTCTCGAAGCCGGCCTTGATGAGCTCGGACAGCCCGCCGCACAGCACCGTCTGCTCGCCGAACAGGTCGGTCTCGGTCTCCTCGGTGAAGGTCGTCTTGATCGCGCCCGCGCGCGTGCCGCCGATGCCCTTCGCATAGGACTTCACCAGGTCCCAGGCGGTGCCGGTCGCGTCCTGCTCGACCGCGAGGAGCACGGGGACGCCGCGACCGTCGACGAACTGGCGGCGTACGAGGTGGCCGGGGCCCTTGGGGGCGACCATGCACACGTCGACACCGGCCGGCGGCTTGATCAGGTCATAGCGGATGTTGAGCCCGTGCCCGAAGAACATTGCGTCGCCGTCGACCAGGTTGGGCTCGATGGCCTCGGCATAGAGCTTGCGCTGCACGGGGTCGGGGGCGAGCACCATGACGAGGTCCGCCTCCTCGCACGCCTCGAACGGCGTGACCACGCGCAGCCCCTCCGCGTCGGCCTTCTCGCGGCTCTTCGACCCCTCGGGCAGTCCGACGCGCACGTCGACGCCTGAGTCACGCAGCGACAGCGCGTGCGCGTGTCCCTGGCTGCCATAGCCGAGCACCGCCACATTGCGGCCCTGGATCACGGACAGGTCGGCGTCGTCGTCGTAGAAAAGCTCGGCAGCCACTTTGATTCTCTCTTCGCTCGGGAGGTGAGTCGTACTACTTGTGCGGAGTCATGCAGAGCGCGTTGCGCGGACACTTCGGTCGGTGATCGAGCGGGCGCCGCGACCCATCGCCACCATGCCCGACTGCACGAGCTCGCGGATGCCGTAGGGCTCCAGCACACGCAGCAGTGCCTCGAGCTTGTCGACGTTTCCCGTCGCCTCGATGGTGACGGCGTCCGGCGAGACGTCGACGACCTTGGCCCGGAACAGCTGCACGGTCTCGAGGATGTGCGAGCGGGTCGCAGGCTCGGCACCCACCTTGACCAGCAGCAGCTCGCGCTGCACGGACACGACGGGGTCGAGCTCGACGACCTTGATGACCTCGACCAGCTTGTTGAGCTGCTTGGTCACCTGCTCGAGCGGCAGCTCCTCGACGTTGACCACGATGGTCATGCGGGACACGTCTGGGTGCTCCGTGGGACCGACCGCGAGCGAGTCGATGTTGAAGCCGCGTCGGGAGAACAGCCCCGCGATGCGGGCCAGGACTCCGGGCTGGTTCTCGACCAGCACAGAGAGGGTGTGTCTGCTCATGATCTGGGGCCCTCGTCTCCTGTCGGGGTCCCCGCGGAATCGGGAGCGCAGCGAGCGATTTCGTGGGGTGACAATTGTGAGGAACGAGAAATCTTGGGGAATCATGATTACTCGTCCCCGTCCCATCGCGGTGCCATGTCTCGGGCGATCTGGATCTCGTCGTTGCTCGTGCCGGCAGGCACCATCGGCCACACCATGGCGTCCTGGTGCACCGTGAAGTCGACGACCACCGGGCGATCGTTGATCGACATGGCCTTGTCGATCGTGGAGTCGACGTCCTCGGTCTTCTCGCACCGCATGCCGACGCAGCCGTAGGCCTCGGCGAGCTTGACGAAGTCAGGGATGCGCTCGACCGCGGGCCCGCGTCCGGCACCACCGAGGTCGGTGTTGCTGTAGCGCTGGTTGTAGAACAGCGTCTGCCACTGCCGCACCATGCCCAGGCTGCCGTTGTTGATGATGGCGACCTTGATGGGGATGTTGTTGATCGCGCAGGTGGCGAGCTCCTGGTTGGTCATCTGGAAGCAGCCGTCGCCGTCGATGGCCCAGACCGTGGCCTCCGGACGACCGGCCTTGGCGCCCATGGCCGCCGGCACCGCGTAGCCCATCGTGCCGAGGCCGCCGGAGTTCAGCCAGGTGCCGGGCTTCTCGTAGGAGATGAACTGCGCCGCCCACATCTGGTGCTGCCCCACGCCCGCCACGTAGAGCGCATCGGGACCGGCGATCTTGCCGAGCCGCTCGATGACGTACTGCGGGGCCAGCGAGCCGTCGTCCGGGCTGTCGTAGCCCAGCGGGTAGGTGGTGAGCCACTTGTCGAGCTGCGACCACCAGGCCGCGTAGTCACCTTGGTGGCCGGCTTCGCGCTCGGCCTGGATCGCGGCGATCAGGTCGGTGATCACCTCACGGCAGTCACCGACGATCGGCACGTCGGCCGTGCGGTTCTTGGAGATCTCGGCGGGGTCGATGTCGGCGTGGATGACCTTGGCGTCGGGCGCGAACGACGAGAGCTTGCCGGTGACCCGGTCGTCGAAGCGCGCACCGAGGCTGATCAGCAGGTCGGACTTCTGCAGCGCCGTCACCGCGGTCATGGTCCCGTGCATGCCCGGCATGCCCAGGTGCTGCGGGTGGCTGTCGGGGAACGCGCCGCGCGCCATCAGGGTCGTCACGACCGGGATGCCGGTGAGCTCGGCCAGAACTCGCAGCTCGGCCCACGCCCGCGCCTTGAGCACGCCACCACCGACGTACAGCACGGGCCGGCTCGACTCGACCATCAGCCGCGCTGCCTCGCGCACCTGCTTGCCGTGCGGTTTCGCCACCGGGCGGTAGCCGCGCAGGTCGACCGAGGAGGGCCACTCGAACGACGTCGCCGCCTGCAACGCGTCCTTGGAGATGTCGACGAGCACCGGGCCGGGCCGTCCCGTGGAGGCGATGTGGAACGCCTCGGCGATCACGCGAGGGATCTGCGATGGGTCGGTCACCAGGTAGTTGTGCTTGGTGATCGGCATCGTGATGCCACGGATGTCCGCCTCCTGGAAGGCGTCCGTGCCGATGGCCGCGCTCGGCACCTGGCCGGTCACCGCGACGATCGGCACCGAGTCCAGGAAGGCGTCGGCGATCGGCGTCACGAGGTTGGTGGCCCCTGGGCCGCTCGTCGCCATGCACACGCCCACCCGACCGGTCGCCTGGGCGTAGCCCTCAGCGGCATGCCCCGCGCCCTGCTCGTGGCGCACGAGGATGTGCCGGATGCGGCTGGAGTCCATCAGGGGGTCGTAGAGCGGCAGGATCGCGCCGCCGGGGATGCCGAAGACGGTGTCGACTCCGGCAGCCTCGAGCGAACGGACAACGCTCTGGGCTCCGGTCATCTGCTCGGACATGGCAGGGAATCCTTTGTCTGGGACCTTGATTGTGTCTGGTCGGTGGGGCACATGAAAAACCCCCCGGCCCGGAGGGGCAACGAGGGGTGCGTGCGCGGCTGGTGATCAGCCGGCACGCAGGCAAACTACGAGGACGCTGGAGCGCATGAGGCCACGGTGGCCTGTGCGGCGATGTCGTGTCAACCGGCGGGACCCTCCGTCTCATGATCCGGCCTGAATCACCCGATTGCAGCCTCGATCAGAGGCCCGCAAGAGTCGAGTAAAGAGAGCGTCAAGAAATAAATGGGCACCTTCCCCGGGGGGACGGGGAGATCAGATGAGCGTCCAGGGGGGCGACGACGGCACGCGGTGGGCCGCAAGGCCTGCTCTTGCCCGCGTACTACGAGTGGTGGTTTTCGCATTACCCGTGGTTGCGGCCGTGGGGGTGTCGTCGCTCGCACATCTGGCGCTGGGTACCGCGGGGAGCCGGGCCGAACAGGCCTGGCACCTCGCGGTCCTGTTTGCCGTCTCCACTGTCGCGCTGGTCGTGGTCGACCGGCTCGCGCGGCGCGCCCTGCCCCTGGCCACCCTGCTCGAGCTGAGCATGCTCTTCCCCGACCGCGCCCCCTCGCGGCTGGCCGTCGCGCGCGAGGCCGTGCGCAAACGCCCCGTCGAGGACCAGCTCGCCCGTGTCCGAGATGCGGGCGCCGAGCCTGCCGTCGCGGCCCGGGAGATCCTCGGACTGGTGGCAGCGATGCGCACCCATGACCGGCCCACCCGTGGCCACGCCGAACGGGTCCGGATGCTGACCGACCTGGTCGCCGAGGCCATGAACGTCCCTGCCCGGGACCGCGACCTGCTGCGCTGGTCCGCGATCCTGCACGACATCGGCAAGCTGCGCGTGTCGCCCGCGATCCTGAACAAGACCCGGCAAGCCCACCGAGGCGGAGTGGGCGCTGCTGCGCGCTCACCCGATGCACGGCGCGCAGATCGCCGGGGCGCTGCTGCCGTGGCTGGGCGAGTGGGGCGACGTGATCGTCCAGCACCACGAGAGGTACGACGGCACCGGCTATCCCGCAGGGTTGGCCGGCCGCGATATCAGCCTCGGCGGCCGCATCGTCGCGGTCGCGGACGCCTACGAGGTCATGACCGCGGCCCGCTCGTACCGCCGACCCGTCTCCCGGGTCGCCGCCCACCGCGAGCTGGTCAAGTGGTCGGGGCGGCAGTTCGACCCCGCAGTCGTACGCGCGATGGTGAGTCTGTCCGCGCCGCGACTGCGCCGTGCTCAGGGCCTGCTCGCCTGGCTCAGTGACATCCCGATGGTTGCCACCGGCTACGTGCCCGCAGCGACCGTGGCCCGGGTCGTGGGAGTCGGCGCGCTCGCCACCGGTGCCGCGACCGGCGCCGTCCTGCCCGCAACGGTCGTGACGGCTGCCGCGGTGCCAGCTCACTCCCAGCGAGCCGCCGACAGGTCTGTGGACCCGACCGGTTCACGCCGGCCGGCCGGCAGCGACAGACCCGGTGACGACGGCGGCCAGCAGGCCGTCCGCGCAGGCCCGCAAGGCAGGCGCCAAGAACGGCCAGAAGCCCGTCGAGGTCAAGAAAGTCCACCCCGTCGCAGACGGCGGAAGCCCGCTCGCCAAGGTCCCGACGCCGGAGAAGCCACCCAGCCCTGCACCTGACAACAGTGGGTCCGACAACAGTGGCTCCGGCAGCAGCGGCTCCGGCTCGTCCGGCAACAGCGGGTCCGGCAGCAGCGGGTCGGGCCACGGCGACTCGGACGACATGACCGGGGTCGTTACGGACTAGCCGCCGGTCGGTCAGCCGCAGACAGCACCCTGCGCGGCGGATCCGACGAGCCTCACGTACTTCGCAAGGACACCACGGGTGTACTGCGGGGGCAGCGGCGCCCACGTCGCGCGTCGACGTGCCAGCTCGTCCTCGTCGACCAGCAGGTCCAGCGTCTTGGTGTCCACGTCGAGCCGGATGCGGTCGCCGTCGGCGACCAGGGCGATCGGTCCGCCATCGACCGCCTCCGGCGCCACATGGCCCACACACAGGCCGGTGGTGCCGCCGGAGAAACGTCCGTCGGTGAGCAGCAGGACATCCTTGCCAAGGCCCGCGCCCTTGATCGCGGCGGTGATGGCGAGCATCTCGCGCATACCCGGACCACCCTTGGGTCCCTCATAGCGGATCACGACGGCGTCGCCGGCCGTGATCGTGCCGTCCTCGAGCGCGTCCATGGCGGCGCGCTCGCGGTCGAAGACGCGGGCGGTGCCCTCGAACACGTTGGTCTCGAAGCCGGCGGTCTTCACGACAGCACCCTCGGGTGCCAGCGAGCCGCGCACGATCGTCAGCCCGCCCGTGTGGTGCATCGGGTCGTTGAGCGCGCGGACGCACCTTGCCGTCGATGTCCGGCGGCGCGAGGTCGGCAAGGTTCTCGGCCATCGTCCGACCGGTGACCGTGAGGACGTCGCCGTGCAGGAGCCCCGCGTCGAGCAGGGCGCGCATGACGACGGGGACTCCCCCGACGCGGTCGACGTCGGTCATGACGTACTGACCGAACGGCTTGACGTTGGCGAGATGGGGCACCCGCGACCCGATGCGGTTGAAGTCGTCGAGGTCAAGCTCGACCTCGGCCTCGTTCGCGATCGCGAGCAGGTGCAGCACCGCGTTGGTCGATCCACCGAAGGCCATCACGACGGCGATGGCGTTCTCGAACGCCTCCCTGGTGAGGATGTCGCGGGCCGTGATGCCCTGCCGAAGGAGCTCGACGACGGCCTCGCCCGAGCGCCGCGCGAAGCCGTCGCGCCGACGGTCGGTGGCGGGCGGCGCCGCGCTGCCCGGCAGCGACATGCCGAGCGCCTCGGCGGCCGTGGCCATCGTGTTCGCGGTGAACATGCCGCCGCACGCGCCCTCCCCCGGGCAGATGGCCCGCTCGATCGAGTCGACGTCGGCCCTGCTCATCAGGCCGCGGGCGCACGCACCGACCGCCTCGAAGGCGTCGATGATCGTGACCTGCTTCTCGCTGCCGTCGGAGAGCTTGGCGATGCCGGGCAGGATCGAGCCCGCGTAGAGGAACACGCTGGCCAGGTCGAGACGCGCCGCGGCCATCAGCATGCCGGGCAGGGACTTGTCGCAGCCGGCCAGCAGCACCGATCCGTCGAGCCGCTCGGCCTGCATGACGACCTCGACGGAGTCCGCGATGACCTCACGCGACACGAGGCTGAAGTGCATGCCCTCGTGACCCATCGCGATGCCGTCGGACACCGAGATCGTGCCGAACTCCAGCGGGTAGCCGCCGCCCGCATGCACGCCGTCCTTCGCCGCCTTGGCCAGCCGGTCGAGGCTGAGGTTGCACGGGGTGATCTCGTTCCAGCTCGACGCGACGCCGATCTGGGGCTTGGCGAAGTCGTCGTCATCCATGCCGACCGCTCGCAGCATGCCCCGGGCGGCCGCCTTCTCCAGGCCGTCCGTGACGTCACGGCTTCTGGGCTTGATGTCGTGCTTGGTGGCGGGCTGATCCGTCGTCGTGGTCACGCCCGCACCTTACGGCGCGCAGGCTCTGCTTTCACCGTCCAGGTGCGCTCTGCTCTGCCAGCCTCGCGGACGGTTCGCAATGCCTGCACGCCTGCGAACCGTCCGCAAGCATGCTGAACGTGGTCGATCCCGGGCGGGGAGGCGGGTCAATAGGCTCCGCTGATCACGTTCAGCAGGGTCTCTCCGTGCAATAGCGCCGCACCTGCTCGGCCACCAGCCGCCGGGCCCGGGGCAGGAACGCCGAGGTGTTGCCGCCGACGTGCGGGCTCAGCAACAGGCCGGGGGCCGCCCACAGCGGGTGCGCGGCCGGCAGCGGTTCCGGGTCGGTCACGTCGAGCGCCGCCAGCAGTCTCCCTGTCTCGAGCTCGGCCAGGAGTGCGTCGGTGACCACGACGGGGCCGCGCGCGACGTTGACGAGCAGGGCGCCGTCCCGCATCGCCGCGAGGAACGACGCATCGACCAGTCCCACGGTCTCGTCGGTCATCGGCACGGTGAGCACGACGACGTCAGCGCGCGGCAGGAGCTCGGCCAGCCCACTCATCGCTGCGACACCGTCGCGGGCCCGGCGGGCAACGCGCAGGATCGTGCACTCGAAACCTGCGAGCCGGGCCTCGACGGCCGCGCCCACCGCGCCGAAGCCGACGATGAGTACGGTGCGGTCGGCCAGCGCCGGGCGCGGCTGCGACGCCCACTCGTGGCGATCCTGCGCACGGACGAACTCGGGGATGCCGCGCAGCGAGGCGAGCATGAGCGCGACGGCGAGCTCGGCCGTCGAGGCGTCATGCACGCCGCGCGCGTTGCACAACGTCACGCCCTCGGGGACGTAGGGCAGGAAGTTGTCGACACCCGCCGTCAGTGTCTGGACCACGCGCAGTGCCGGCATCGACCGCATCACCTCGAACGGTCCCGGCGAGGCGACCATGTAGGGCGGCACGTACAACTCGACGTCCTCGATCGTGGACGGCGGCTCGCCGTCGCCGTCGTACACGTCGACATCCACACCCGAGGGCATGTCCTCGGCCCACTCGGCGTCGGGCAACCACACCCTCACAGTGCCTCCTCGATCCCGCGGCAGGTGCGCAAGTATCCAGCGAAGTCCCAGTCCTGCAGAAATCCCACTGCTGCCGCGCGCCCGGCCGTGAGCAGCAGTTCCTGCTGCTCCTCGGAGATGCCGAAGTCAACAGGTGACACACCCGAGGTGTCGACGAAAACGCTGCGTACCTGCACGCACGGCTCGTCGATGTGTTGCGCGTCGCAGGCCTCGAGCATGGTCTCGACCAGGGACAGCGCGAGCGAGACGGTGCCCCGCACCTCGTGGGTCGACACGCGGCCGGCTTGGCGCATCGACAGCCGGACGCCGAACGTCGGCCACCGCGGCGGCCGCTCCATCGGAGCGGTCGAACAGCGAGACGGGAAAGTTGGACAGCACGCTGCCGTCGACCATCGTCGAGACGACCGTCCTGCCCGACTCGTCGCGCGATCGAAGCGTCACCGGCTCGAAGAAGAACGGGATCGAGGCAGACGCTCGCACGGCATCGGCGACGGACTGCTCGTCGGGGTCGAGCCCGTAGAGCCGATAGTCCCAGGGCCAGCGCACCAGTCGCTTGCGGGAGACGTCGCTGGCCATCACGACCAGGGAGTAGCGCTGCTCGGGGGGCAGCGAACTGTCGACGTCGGCGACCCTGAGGTCGCCGAACGTCCGCACGCCGAGGTCGGCCAGCGAGCCGGCGACCCAGGCCCGTAGATAGTCGCCCTCGAAGACGCCGCCGTCGAAGGCCAGCGAGAGCCCGTCGACGACGCGAGCCAGCGGACCCGCCGCCCGACCGACGACTCCGCGGTCGCGCATCTTGGCGTAGCTGAGCGACCGGGCGATCTCCTCGAGGCGGGACAGCGGCTCCCCCGCGCGCTGCAATGCGACGACGTACGCCCCGACGACCGCACCGGCAGACGTGCCGGCGACGCGCGGAAAACGGTAGCCCGCCTCGGCGAGCGTCGAGACGGCGCCCACGAGACCGATGCCCTTGACGCCCGCACCCTCGAGCACGAGGTCGGCGTGCTTGCCGTCCATGGCTGCGACCCTAACGATCGGCTCACGCCTGGCGGTGGTCAGTGGCGATCTGGCCCGACTCCGGGGAGGCTCGAGGGATGAGACCCGCCCCGGCGACCATCGCGGCCGCGCTGCTCATCACGATCTGCTCGGCGTGCAGCGGATCTTCGGGCGGCGGCACACCCGTTGACCCGGGCACCTCCTCGACGCCGGCGCCGTCCGCCACAACGTCGACGTCGACGACCCCTTCCGCCTCCGGCGAGCGGGTGCTCGGCGCAACCGTCGACCGGGTGATCGCCACCGGCCTCGAGGTGCCCTGGGGCCTCGCCTTCCTGCCCGACGGATCGGCTCTGGTCAGTGAGCGCGACAGCGACCGGATCAAGCACGTCGCACCGTCGGGTGCGGTCGATGACGTGGGAAAGGTCGACGGGGTCGACGGCGACGGCGAGGGGGGGCTGCTCGGGATCGCCCTGTCGCCGTCCTACGACTCCGACCACCGGCTGTTCGCCTACTACACGCACGGCGACGAGAACGTCATCGCCCGCATGACGTACGACGACGCGCGCCTGTCCGATCAGCGGGTGGTGTTCGACGGCATCGTCTCGGGCGGCATCCACAACGGCGGCCGGCTGGCGTTCGGGCCGGACGGCTTCCTGTACGTGGGGACCGGCGACGCCGGCCGCGGCAGCCCGGCTCAGGACAAGGGCGACCTCGGCGGCAAGATCCTGCGGATCACCCAGAACGGCAAGCCCGCCCCTGGCAACCCGTTCGGCGGCTCCCCGGTCTGGAGTTACGGGCACCGCAACGTACAGGGCCTGGCCTTCGACTCGAGGGGCCAGCTCTGGGCGTCCGAGTTCGGCCAGAACACCTGGGACGAGCTGAACCGCATCGAGAAGGGCGGCAACTACGGCTGGCCGGTCGTCGAAGGGCGCGCAGGGCGGACGGGATATGTCGATCCGGTGCGCCAGTGGCACACCGACGTCGCCTCACCGAGCGGCATCGCGATCGCGGGCAACGCGGTCTACATGGCCGCGCTTCGCGGTGAGCGTCTGTGGCAGATCCCTGTCCCGGGCGGCCGGGCGGGCAAGCCGAAGGCACTGCTCACCGGGAAGTACGGGCGGCTGCGCACCGTCGCCGTCGCGCCGGACGGCTCCTTGTGGCTGACCACGTCGAACCGCGACGGTCGTGGCGATCCGCGCCAGGGCGACGACCGCATCATCCGGCTGACCCTGTCCTGACGGGGCGGCGTTGAGGATGAGCCCGACGAGCAGGACCGCGGACAGGTACGTGCACAGCAGCGTCTGCTGGGAGTCCGCGACGACGCTGCCTGACCCCAGCGCCCTGCCCGTGCGCCGCTGCGGCCACGAGAGGAAAGGCATCACCACCAGCGACGTGGCCGCGAGCGCGACGGCCCAGCCTTGCCATGTCCCGGCTGTTGTGCGAGCCACCGAGATCGAGCAGGCTGGCGGCCAACGTCGACATGAAGGACGGTAGCCAACAGATGACCGAGCTCCCGCTGTTCCCCACCTCTCTGGTCGGCAGCTATCCGCAGCCGGAGTGGCTCATCGACCGGCCGAAGCTCGCCGGTCGCTTCCCGCCCCGGGTGCGGGCCCGCGAGCTGTGGCGTCCCGAGCCCGAGTTCCTGGCGCAGGCCCAGGAGGACGCGACGGTTCTCGCGATCCGCGCGCAGGAGGACGCGGGGCTCGACATCATCACCGACGGCGAGATCCGACGCGAGAGCTATTCCAACCACTTCGCGACGGCGCTGGACGGCATCGACATCGACAACCCCGGTCAGGCCCTCGACCGCAGCGGCCACCCGAACCCGGTGCCGCGTGTCGTCGGCCCGATCGGCACGGCCGGCCCCGATCCAGCGACCGGACCTGGAGTTCCTGCGTGCGCACACCACTCGCACGATCAAGGTCACCGTGCCCGGGCCGTTCACCATGTCCCAGCAGGCCCAGGACGACCACTACGGCGATCCCCGCTCCGTGGCGCTGGCCTATGCCGAGGCCTGCAACGCCGAGGTGAAGGATCTCTTCGCGGCCGGTGCCGACATCGTGCAGCTCGACGAGCCCTACATGCAGGCACGGCCCGAGCCGGCTCGCGCGTACGGACTCGAGGCTCTCAACCGGGCGCTCGACGGCGTGGTCGGCACGACGGCGGTGCACATCTGTTTCGGGTACGCCGCGATCATCCACGAGCGGCCACCGGGCTACTCGTTCCTGCCGGAGCTCGCCGACTGTCCCTGCGTCCAGGTGTCCATCGAGACCGCCCAGTCCAACCTCGACCCGTCGGTGCTCAAGCACCTGCCGGACAAGACGATCATCCTCGGTGTGATCAACCTCGACGACCACGCGGTCGAGTCGCCCGAGGTCGTCGCCGACCGGGTTCGCCGGGCGCTGCCGTTCGTCGATGCGAGCCGGATCGTCATCGCTCCCGACTGCGGGATGAAGTACCTGCCACGCGCGTCGGCCGAGGGGAAGATGCGCAGCATGGTCGCTGCCGCGGAGCTGCTGCGCGCAGGTTAGTCGGCGAGCAGCGCCGAGGCGCTGGTGTAGGTCAGCATCACCAGCCCGTGACGAGGCACTAGGGCTAGGAGCAGCGTTCGAGGACCAGCTCGCGGACCCGCGCGGCGTCGGCCTGGCCACGCGTCGACTTCATCACCGCGCCGACGATCGCGCCGGCTGCCGCGACCTTTCCACCGCGGATCTTGTCCGCGACGTCGGGCTGGGCAGCCAGTGCCTCGTCGATGGCCGCGAGCAGCGCCGAGTCGTCGGACACGACGGCGAGCGCTCGAGCGGCCACGACGGCATCCGGCTCGCCCTCTCCCGCGACCACGCCCTCGATGACCTTGCGCGCCAGCGTGTCGTTGAGCGTGCCCGCTTCGACGAGCGCGACGATGCGGGCAACCTGCGCCGGCGTGATGGCGACTGCGGCGACATCGATGCCCTGCTCGTTCGCGTGCCGGGCGATCTCGCCGAGCCACCACTTGCGTGCACTCTCCTGCGATGCGCCGGCGGCGACCGTCTGCTCGACGAGGTCGATGGCGCCGGCGTTGGCCAGCGACTGCATCTCGAAGTCGGACAGCCCCCACGCCTCCTGCAGCTGGCGTCGCCGTACGCCTGGTGCCTCGGGCAATCCGGCCCGCAGCGCCTCGATCCACGTCTCGTCGGGTGCGATGGGCACGAGGTCGGGCTCGGGGAAATAGCGATAGTCCTCGGCCTGTTCCTTCGATCGGCCGGGAGTGGTCACGCCGGTGTCCTCGTGCCAGTGCCGGGTCTCCTGCACGACTCGCTCACCGCTGGTCAGCCGCGCCGCCTGCCGGCGGATCTCGTGGCGCATCGCGCGCTCCACCGAGCGCAGCGAGTTGACGTTCTTGGTCTCCGAACGCGTGCCGAGCGGCGCGTCGGGCGACGTGCGCAAGGAGATGTTGACGTCGCAGCGCAGCGAACCCTGCTCCATGCGCACGTCAGAGACGCCGAGTGAACGAGCGAGCTCGCGCAGCGCTGTCACGTACGCGCGAGCAACCTCCGGCGCGAACCGGCCGGTGCCCTCCACCGGCTTGGTCACGATCTCGATGAGCGGGATGCCGGCCCGGTTGTAGTCGACGAGGGAGTAGTCGGCGCCGTGGATGCGACCCGTGGCACCGCCGACGTGCAGCGACTTTCCGGTGTCCTCCTCCATGTGCACGCGCTCGATCTCGACGCGCACCTGCAGCGGGCCGTCGTCAGTGACGACGTCGATGTCGAGATAGCCGTCGGTGCAGATCGGCTCGTCGTACTGCGACGTCTGGAAGTTCTTCGGCATGTCGGGGTAGAAGTAGTTCTTCCGCGCGAACCGGCACCACGGCGCGATCGAGCAGTGCAGCGCCAGGCCGACCCTGATCGCCGACTCCACTGCCACGCGGTTGAGCACCGGCAGCGACCCCGGCAGCCCGAGGCAGGTCGGACAGACCTGGCTGTTGGGCTCGGCACCGAACTCGGTCGCGCACCCGCAGAACATCTTCGACGCCGTGCCGAGCTCGACATGGACCTCCAGCCCGAGCACCGGGTCGAAGGCTGCGACTGCCTCGTCGTAGGGCAGCAATGCGCTGTCGGTCAAGAGTCATGTCGATGTCGCAGCGTCGCCTTCGTTCGCGCGAAGGCGGCGGACGATGACGAGCAGTCCGGTGATGACCACGGCGATGTTGAGTGCCGCGTCGAGCAGCTCGAGCCGGTCTTCCTCGGTGCGCGCCGCGCGGATGCGCTGGATCGCGGTCCGACCGGCGAAGATCATGCCGACGAACGAGAACAGGACCTTGGCATTCTTCATATCGAGCCTCATCTGCTAGAGCTCCGGTGCTTCGTCGATGAGTAGGTGTCCCCAACGATCGGTGAGAGCCGCCTCGACGGCGCCGCCGACGCGGTAGAGGCGGTCGTCGGCCATGGGCGGCGCGATGAACTGCAAGCCCACCGGCAGGCCGTCGTCGGGCGAGAGCCCGGCGGGGATGGACATCGAGGCGTTGCCCGCCAGGTTCGAAGGGATCGTGCAGAGGTCGGCGAGGTACATCGCCATGGGGTCGTCCACCCGCTCGCCGAGCGGGAACGCCGTCGTGGGCGTCGTGGGCGACACCAGCACGTCGACCTGGGCGAACGCGGCCTCGAAGTCGCGAGCGATCAGCGTGCGCACCTTCTGCGCCTGCCCGTAGTAGGCGTCGTAGTAGCCCGACGACAGCGCATAGGTGCCGATGATGATGCGCCGCTTCGCCTCGGCACCGAACCCGACGTCGCGCGTGAGCGCCATGACCTCTTCGGCGCTGCGCGTGCCGTCGTCTCCGACCCGCAGGCCGTAGCGCATGGCGTCGAAGCGCGCGAGGTTGCTCGAGCACTCGCTCGGCAGGATCAGGTAGTAGGCCGGCAGCGCGTAGTCGAAGTGCGGGCAGTCGACCTCGACCACCGACGCACCGAGCTCCTCGAGCAGCGACACCGCCTCACGGAACCGCTGCTCGACACCCGGCTGGTAGCCCTCGCCGCTGAACTGCTTGACCACGCCGACCCGCATGCCGTGCACGTCAAGGGACCGTGCCGCAGCCACGACGTCGGGGACGGGCGCGTCGATCGACGTGGAGTCGAGCGGGTCGTGACCGGCGACGGCCGCGTGCAGCAGTGCGGCGTCGAGCACCGTCCGGGCACACGGGCCGGCCTGGTCGAGCGAGGACGCCAGCGCGACGAGGCCGTAGCGCGACACACCTCCGTACGTCGGCTTCACGCCCACCGTGCCCGTGACGGAGGCCGGCTGCCGGATCGACCCGCCGGTGTCGGTGCCGATCGCGATCGGGGCCTGGAACGACGCGACCGCCGCCGCCGAACCACCGCCCGAGCCACCGGGGATGCGGGTCAGGTCCCAGGGGTTGTGCGTCGGTCCGTAGGCCGAGTGCTCCGTCGACGAGCCCATCGCGAACTCGTCCATGTTCGTCTTGCCGAGTACGACGACGCCGGCCTCGCGCAGTCGCCGCGTGACGGTCGCGTCGTAGGGCGGCATCCAGCCCTCGAGGATCTTCGAGCCGCAGGTCGTCGGCATGCCCTTGGCCGCGATGACGTCCTTGAGCGCGAGCGGGACGCCGGCGAGCGGCCCGAGCTCGTCGCCGGCCGCGCGGCTGTCGTCGATCGCCTGCGCGGCGGCCAGCGCCCCTTCGGCGTCGACGTGCAGGAACGCGTGGACCCGGTCGTCGACGGCGGCGATGCGGTCGAGGTGCGCGCGCGTCGTCTCGACCGCGCTGATGTCTCCCGCGGCGATCGCGGCCGCCGTCTCGGCTGCGGTGAGGCGGGTGATCTCCCGTCCGGTCACGGTGCTCACGAGCGGCTCACCCCTCCTCGTCGAGGATGCGGGGCACCCGGAACCGGCCGAGCTCTGCGGCCGGCGCGGCGGCGAGCGCCTCCTCCTGGGTGAGACCCGGTCGCACCGTGTCGTCGCGCATCACGTTGGTCAGCGGCACGGAGTGCGACGTCGGCGGGATGTCGTCGGCGACGACCTCGGCGACGCGCGCGACCGACGTGATGATCACGTCGAGCTGGCCGGCGAACCGGTCGAGCTCCTCATCGGACAGAGCCAGCCGGGCCAGCCGGGCCAGGTGGGCGACCTCGGCGCGGCTGATCGTCGACGAACTGTCGGGCACGGGGCGGCACTCCTCGCCGGTCGGGACACCCGACACAAGGCGTGGTCGGGCAAGCCCGATCATCTTAAGAGGCGCGGGAAGGACCGCTAGCGGCGGGCGATGGTCTTTTCGACCCGCTGCAGCGGCAGGTTCGCCACGTGGTCCTCGAGCCACATCACGACCTCGTCGGCAGGCAGCGCCGGGCTCAGGTGCCAGCCCTGCGCGCGGTCGCAGCCGAAGGCGCGCAGCCGGTCGAGCGATGCGCGCGTCTCGACGCCTTCCGCGACGACGGTCAGGCCGAGCGAGTGACCGAGATCGATGATCGAGCGCACGATCGTGTCGTCCTCTTCCGCGCCAGTGATGTCACCGAGCCGCTTCACGAACGAGCGGTCGACCTTGATCTCCTGCACGGGCAGTCGCTTGAGCAGCACCAGGGAGGAGTAGCCGGTGCCGAAGTCGTCGAGGCTGATCCGCAGGCCGAGCGCATCGAGCTCGCCGAGGGTGGCGGAGGCCCCGGCGACGTCGGCCATCAGGACCCGCTCGGTGATCTCGAGGATCACCAGGTCGGCCGGCACCCCGTAGTGGTTCAGCTGCGCGCCGAGCCGCGAGGCGAAGGCGCGGTCCTGCAGGTCGCGCATCGACACGTTGATGGCGACCGGCACCCGCAGCCCGTCACGGGCCCACTGGGACACCTGATCCAGTGCCATGTCGATGACCAGGTCGGTCAGCCGCTGCATCAGGCCCGACTGCTCGGCGAGCGGGATGAACTCGTCCGGCAGCACCATGCCCCGGGTCGGGTGGCGCCAACGCACCAGCGCCTCGACACCGGCGATCGTGCCGTCCTGGACGTGCACCTTGGGCTGGTAGTGCAGCTCGAGCTGACCCTCGTCGACCGCGCGGCGCAAGGCACCGAGCAGGCCGAGCCGGTCAGGGCTGTTGGTGTCCCGGTCGGCGGCATAGGTCTCCACCCCGGAGTGGGCGGACTTGGCGACGTACATCGCGACGTCGGCGCGCTGGAGCAGCTGCTCGGAGTCGGTGCCGTGGGCCGGCGCGAGAGCGATGCCGATGCTGGCCTCGAGGTCGATCTGGGTGTCGGCGACGAAGAAGGGTGCCTCGATGGCGGCCCGGACGCGCTGGGCGATCTCCCGCGCCGCCACGGCGTCGCGGACGTCGGGCAGCAACATGGCGAACTCGTCGCCGCCCAGACGGGCGACAGCGTCACCGGGACGCAGCGTGCTCTCCAGCCGCTCGGCGGCCAGCTGCAGGACCCGGTCGCCGACCGGGTGCCCGAGTGTGTCGTTGACCTCCTTGAACCGGTCGAGGTCGAGCAGGAACAGCGCGACGGTCGTGCCGTGCTCGCGGGAGTGAGCGAGCACCGAGTCGGTGCGGGCGATCAGCGCGGTCCGGTTGGCCAGACCGGTCAAGGCGTCGCGCATCGCGGCCCGCTCGCGCTCGAGGGCACCTGCGGCGTTGCTGCGGATCGAGATCAGCGGGAGCAGGAAGAGCGGCAGCAGCTGCCACCGGAAGGACATCACCACGGCGACGAGCGGGGATAGCCCGACCAGGGTCATGTGGACCGCGAACTGGAAGACGACGTCCTCACGGACGGTCTCGAGCAGCGAGCGGCGCCGCAGCAGCGCGAGGGCGCCCCAGACCAGGCCGTTGTTGATGCCGAAGTAGGCAAGGGCCGCGGCGGCGAGCACTACGACATCACGCCCGGTCGGCGGGTTCGCTCCCGTCGGCAGCCCGGACAGGCCACCCAGGGACAGCACCCACCAGGACGCCATCAGGCTCAGGGTGTGCTGGCCGAGGTTGAAGGCGGTGCGCCACCAGACGTCGCGGTGGACGACACCGGCCACCACCGTCGCGAGGGCTTGGACGGCCACCGCGCTCGGCAGCCCGAAGAACAGCAGGGCGGCAAAGCTGAACATCGTCGACATGGTGATGCCCGTGGGGTCCGGCCGGCCGGGCGTGAAGATGGGCCGCAGCTCGCCGACCACCACCAGCGCCAGGATCGCCCAGAAGGCGGGCAGGTTGGTGAGGGCGTCCAGGTCGACGCGCGAGCGTTCCCACGAAGACCAGCGCGAGGATGGCCAGGCCGAGCAGGCCGACGACGAGCAGATAGCTCCGGGCGGCCAGGCCGCGCACGGTGAGGGCGGGGCGGTCGCCGTCGTCTGCGCCTGTCATCGAGCCCCCGCGCTGCTGGTCGCGGGGTGCACGCTGGCAACCCGGATCGGAAAGATCTGGTCCGGGTCATCGTGTCGGGGGCGCGACCGTCCCGCTATCGGTCGGCGAGCCACCATCCCCCGCCGTACGGCTGACACGGAGGGGTCGAACGGTTACGGCGAGTGAACAGCGGAGCCGGCAGCCGGGTCGGCAATGTCCGGTAATGCCCGGACTGCGTCGGGTCCGTTCTCGAGCAGCGCCCGGAACGCCGGCTCGTCGAGGACGGTCACCCCGAGCGAGACCGCCTTGTCGAACTTCGACCCGGGGCTCTCGCCCACGACCACGAAGTCGGTCTTCTTCGACACCGATCCGACGACCTTGCCGCCCTGGGCCTGGATGGCCTGCTTGGCGCCGTCGCGGGAGAAGCCCTCCAGCGACCCGGTGACCACGATGGACAGGCCCTCGAGCGGTCGCGGGCCCTCGTCGACCTCGTCCTCCTCGAGCCGGACACCGGCCTTTGCCCAGTGCTCGACGATCGCCTGGTGCCAGTCGACGTCGAACCAGTCACGCACCGCCTGGCCGATCACCGGGCCTACCCCGTCGGTCGCGGCCAGCTCCTCCTGCGACGCCGCGCGGATCGCGTCGATCGACCGGAACGCTCGGGCGAGCGCCTGCGCGGCGGTCGGGCCGACGTGGCGGATGGACAGGGCGACCAGCACCCGCCACAGCGGGCGGGTCTTGGCTGCCTCGATCGCGTCGAGCAGCTTGCGACCGTTGGCCGTCAGCCCGCCGTCCTTCAACGTGAACAGCTCGACCCGGCCCAGCGAGGCCTCGTCGAGGTCGAAGATGTCTCCCTCGTCCTGCACGACGCCGGCCTGCAGCAGGCCGACCGCGGCTTCGAAGCCGAGCACGTCGATGTCGAACGCACCACGACCCGCCACGTGGAACAGCCGCTCGCGCAGCTGGGCAGGACACGACCGGTTGTTCGGGCAGCGGATGTCGGCGTCGCCCTCCTTCTCGTACTTGAGCACCGTGTCGCAGTCGGGGCAGCGCGTCGGCATCACGAACTCGCGCTCGCTGCCGTCGCGCAGCGCCACCACCGGCCCGACGATCTCCGGGATGACGTCGCCGGCCTTGCGCAGCACGATCGTGTCGCCGATCAGCACGCCCTTGCGGACCACCTCGGAGGCGTTGTGCAGCGTTGCCATGCTCACGGTGGAACCGCTGACGAGGACCGGCTCCATCACCCCGAACGGCGTCACGCGGCCGGTGCGCCCGACGTTGACCTGGATGTCGAGCAGCTTGGTGGTGACCTCCTCCGGCGGGTATTTGAACGCGATCGCCCAGCGCGGCGCGCGCGAGGTCGAGCCGAGCCGCCGCTGCACCGCGACCTCGTCGACCTTGACGACGACACCGTCGATCTCGTGCTCCACGGAGTGCCGGTGCTCGCCGTAGTGGTCGATGTAGCGCTGCACGCCGGCCAGGTCGTCGACGACCTCGAACCGCGAGCTGACCGGGAGGCCCCAGTCGCGCAACGCCGCGTAGGCCGCGGACTGCAGGACCGGTGTGTAGCCCTCCCGCGCCCCGATGCCGTGCACGACCATGCTCAGCGACCGCGACGCGGTCACCCGCGGGTCCTTCTGCCGCAGCGACCCCGCAGCGGCGTTGCGCGGGTTGGCGAACGGTGCCTTGCCGGCCTCGACCAGCCGCGCGTTCAGCGCCGCGAACTTCTCGACCGGGAAGAACACCTCGCCGCGCACCTCGATGAGACCGGGTGGGTCGTCGCCGGCGAGCGTCGTGGGCACCGAGGAGATGGTGCGCACGTTGAGCGTCACGTCCTCGCCCGTCGCACCGTTGCCCCGCGTCAGGGCGCGCACGAGTCGGCCCTTCTCGTAGAGCAGGTTGATGGCCACGCCGTCGACCTTGAGCTCGCACAGGTAGTGGACGGCGGCTGCGCCCTTGTCGCGCTCGACGCGGTCCGCCCAGGCGGCAAGCTCATCGGCTGAGAAGGCGTTGTCGAGGCTCATCATGCGTTCGATGTGGTCGACCGCGGTGAAGTCGGTCGAGAAGGTGCCACCGACCGTCTGCGTGGGCGAGTCGGGTGTGCGCAGGTCGGGGTGGTCCGCCTCGAGCGCCTGCAGCTCGCGCATCAGCTGGTCGTATTCCGCGTCCGAGACGGTCGGGTCGTCGCGCACGAAGTAGTCGAAGCGCATGCGGTCGATGCGCTCGACGAGCTCGGCGTGTCGGTGCTGCGGATCCGCAGCTGTCTTCGCCTTCGGCACCTCAATCCTCCCGGTCGCTCAGCTGGCCTGCTGCGGCGCGCACGAGCCGGAGCACGCGCAGGACGTGATCGGGGCTCGCCCCCGCCATGCCGCACGTCGGTGTCACGACGACCTGCGACGCCAGGGTCTCAGGGTCGAGGCCCAACCGGTGCCACAGCCGACGAACAGGAGCGACGGTAGTCGCGGGGTCGGACAGGACGGCAGTGTCGACCGCGGGAGCGACGCCGGCAAGCAGCACCACCCCCGACTCGAGCGCCGTCCCGAGTGCGTCGTCGCACGTCTGGCCGACCAGCGGGAGGTCGAGCGAGACCCCCGCGACACCCGACTCACGGAACACGTCGACCGGCGGGTCGGCGGCGCAGCAGTGCGCCACCACGGCGCTGTCCCTCTCGGCGACCGCACGCACGAGCGAGCCCAGCGACGTGACTACGTCGCTCACCGGCACCGCGCGTACGTTGCCCGCTCCTGAGAACGACGACACGTGTCCGGCCAGCACCAACGGCAGCATCGGCTCGTCGAGCTGAAGGACCACTGAGCAGCCGGGCAGTCGCCGGCGGACGTCGGCGACGTGCCCGGCCAGCGCCTCGACCATCGCCTGCCCGAGGTCGCGCAACGCCCCGGGGTCGGAGAGCACGGGCTCGCCGCGGGGCAGCTGCAACGAGGCCGCCAAGGTCCACGGGCCGCACACGGCGACCTTCACGGGAGCGGTCCGACCGTCGAGCGCCTCAGAGAACGCGTCCAGATCATGATTGAGGTACGACGACGCGCGGCGGGCGTCGATGCCTGGACGTGACGTCAGTCGCCAGCCGGAGGGCTGGAGGTCGACGGGCAGGTCGGGCAGGAGCGCGCACGTGCGCCCGACCAGGTCGGCACCGGGACCGCGAGCCGGCAGCTCCGGCAGCACGGCGAGCTCGGGCAGCTCCCCCGCGACGACCGCAGAGGCTTCGCGCGGGTCGGTGCCCGGCATCGATCCGACGGCGCTCCCGCACCCGCGCGCCTCGTCGGGAAAGACCACGGACGCGCGCCGGTCAGTAGTCGACACGGTCGGTCTTGGCCAGCCAGGCGTCGAACGGGGCGCTCGCCGACGTGACCGCCTGTTGCTCCACCGGGAGCGCCCACTGGTCGCGCGGGGTGTCGAACAGGTCATAGAAGGCGAGGTCGTCGAAGCCACCACGAGCGGCGTCGTGCCGGTCGGCGGCGTAGACGATCGCGTCCACCCGGGCCCAGAGAGCTGCCGCCAGGCACAGCGGGCACGGCTCGCAGGAGCTGACGAGCACGCAGCCGGCCAGGTTGAAGTCGCCGACCGCCCGGCACGCGCTGCGCATCGCGACGACCTCGGCGTGGGCGGTGGGATCGAGGTCGCGCGTCACGCGGTTGACCCCCTCGGCCACGATTTCGTCGCCGCGCACGATGAGGGCGGCGAACGGGCCGCCGCCGTCGGCGACGTTCTGGATGGCAAGGCGGACGACAGCGTCGAGCCAGTTGGCGTCCGTCACGCTCACACCGTAGACGTGATCGTGGCCGAACCGAGGACGGTGTCGCCGTCATAGAGCACGACAGCCTGGCCGGTGGCCACGCCGCGGATCGGCCGGCGAAGCTCGACGTGCAGCCGCTGCCCGTCGTACGACGCGACGCACTCGACCGCGTCGCCGTGCGCCCGGATCTGCGCCGCGCACTCGACCGGCCCGCGGGGCACCGGCCCGCACCAGCGCGCCTTCTCCCCCGTGAGCCCGACGACGTCGAGCCGCTCGGCGGAGCCCACCGTCACGGTGCCGCTCACCGGCGAGATGTCAAGCACGTACCGCGGCTTGCCGTCGGACGCCGGCCGGCCGATCCGCAGGCCCTTCCGCTGCCCGACCGTGAACGCGAAGGCGCCGTCGTGCTCGCCGATGGTCGCGCCGTCGGTGTCCACGATCGGCCCGGGCGCGACGCCGATGCGGTCGCGCAGGAAGCCACCTGTGTCGCCGTCGGCGATGAAGCAGATGTCATGGCTGTCCGGCTTGTCGGCGACCGCGAGCCCCCGACGGTCGGCCTCGACCCGTACCTCGGCCTTGTGGGTCGGACCGAGCGGGAACATCGCGCCGGCCAGCTGGTCGACGGTGAGCACACCGAGGACGTACGACTGGTCCTTGTCCGGGTCCGCGGCCCGGCGGAGCCGGCCGTCGGCGATGCGGGCGTAGTGACCGGTGCAGACGGCGTCGAAACCCAGCGCCCTGGCCTTGTCGAGGACGGCCGCGAACTTGATCTTCTCGTTGCAGCGCAGGCACGGGTTCGGGGTGCGACCCGCGGCGTACTCCGCGACGAAGTCGTCGATGACGTCGGCACGGAAGCGCTCGGCCATGTCCCACACGTAGAACGGGATGCCGATGACGTCCGCCGCGCGTCGTGCGTCGCGCGCGTCCTCGAGGGTGCAGCAACCGCGTGCTCCGCTGCGGAACGACTGCGGGTTGCTCGACAGTGCCAGGTGGACTCCGGTCACGTCGTGGCCGGCGTCGACCGCGCGCGCAGCGGCGACCGCGCTGTCGACGCCCCCCGACATCGCGGCGAGAACCCTCATCTTTCGGGCCCCCCGCGTACCCGGTTCTGCCCGGCACGGCGCGCACGTTCGACGACGGGTCCGATGGCCTCGACGACCGCGTCGACATCGGCCGCCGTCGAGGTGTGCCCGAACGAGAAGCGCAGCGAGCCGCGCGCGAGGTCCTCGGGCACCCCCATCGCGAGGAGTACGTGGCTGGGCTGGGGCACGCCGGCCGAGCACGCCGAGCCGGTCGAGCACTCGATGCCGCGTGCGTCGAGCAGCAGGAGCAGGGCGTCCCCCTCGCAGCCCGAGAACGAGAAGTGGGCGTTGCCGGGCAGGCGGTGGCTGCCTCGCAGGTCGCTGTCACCACCGAGAACGACATCGGGTACGACGTCGCGTACGCGCGCCACGAGGTCGTCGCGCAGCCGGGCCAGCTCTTCGGCGCGCTCCGGCTGCCGCTTGACGGCCAGCTCGGCCGCTGTCGCGAAGCCGACGATGGCGGGCGCATCGAGGCTGCCGGAGCGCACGTCGCGCTCCTGACCGCCGCCGTGCAGCACCGGCGTGAGGGTGAGGGTGCGGCTGAGGACCAGCGCCCCGATGCCCATCGGACCGCCGATCTTGTGACCCGTGACCGTCATCGCGTCGAGACCGCTGCGCGCGAAGTCGAGTGGCAGCTGGCCGAACGCCTGCACGGCATCGGAGTGGAACGGGACACCGTGCCGGTGGGCGATCTCGACGAGCTCGGTGATCGGCTGGACGGTGCCGACCTCGTTGTTGGCCCACATGACCGTGACCAGCGCGACCGAGCCGGGGTCGTCGGCCAGGGCCGCCTCGAGGGTCTCCGGCAGGACCCGGCCCGCAGCGTCCACCGGCAGCCACTCGACCTGGGCCTCCTCGTGCTCGGCGAGCCAGAGCGCGGAGTCCATGACCGCGTGGTGCTCGACGGCGCTGGCCAGGATGCGGCGCCGGCGCGGGTCCTCGGTGCGGCGCGCCCAGTAGAGGCCCTTGACCGCCAGGTTGTCCGACTCGGTGCCACCGCCGGTGAAGACGATCTCGCTCGGCCGGGCGTTCAACGACTGCGCCAGCGACTCGCGCGCCTCCTCGACGACGCGGCGCGCCGCCCGGCCGCTGCCGTGCAGCGACGAGGGGTTCCCGACGATCTCGAGACGCGCACACATCGCCTGAGCCGCCTCGGGCAGCATCGGCGTGGTCGCGGCGTGGTCGAGGTAGACGGAGCGTCCGGCGGTGCCGGATCTGCTGTCAGTCATGGCCGCCCGAGTGTACGACCCCTGATCAAACAGCGGGCCGCGCCCGGAGCAGAACGGCGTCATCGGCGACCGCCTGCAGCTCGATGGTGGCGATCCCGCTCGCGGGGAGGTCCGTGGCACCGACGACCTTGGCGTCCTCGCCGGGCAGGACCGACCACTGCGCCACGGTCTGGGGTGCGCCTCCCCCGCGGGGCAGCGCGACCAGGCGGTAGATCTTCCTGACGTTCGGGTCGGTACCGGGCGGCGTGGTCACCCAGCGACAGGTCACCGACACCCTGCTGCCCCACGCGACCGGGGTCACGCGGAGGGTGGCGGTGACGGCGGCGGGGCGAACGGGCGTCATCGCCACGCTCGGCCCAGCCGGCCCCGGGGTCGACCCGGTCCGGCTGACGCCGAAGGCGATCGCGACGGCGATGAGCGATGCGGCCACGGCTCCCGAGGCGACCAGCCGGATCGATTCACGGCGACGTTGCTTGCGCGCGGCAGAGATCAGCCTCGGCAGCAGCAGGTCCGGCGGCGGTTCCGGACTGGCCTCGGGCTCGAGCAGTCGAGCAAGAGTTACCTTGTCGAGCATCGCGGGCATCCCGGAGAGCTCGGCGACGGACCGGGTGCACTCCGTGCAGTCGACGAGGTGTGCCTCGAAGGCGCGGCGGTCCTCATCAGTGAGTGCGCCCATGACGTATGCGGCGTCGTTCTCGCTGAACGCATCTGTGTACTTGCTCATGTCCCTGTTCGCGTCATCGTTCATGTCGTCGCTCATGCCGTCACGCCCATCTCCTGCATGGCCAGCCGCAGCGCGCGAAGCGCGTAGTGCGTGCGGGATTTCACCGTGCCGGCGGGGATGTTCAGTACCTCCGCGGCCTCAGCCGTACTGCGACCGCGGTAGTAGCACTCGACGATCACCGCCCGATGCTCCGGCGTCAGCCGGTCGAGTGCCTCGGCCACGATCCACTCGTCCAACATCGCATCCACCTGATCGGCCTCCACGACTTCCGGAGGTTCTTCGACGGTGAGCTCGCGCCGGGACCGGGCACTGCGCCACTCGTCCACCACGATCCGGCGGGCCACCGTGAACAACCACGCACGTGCGGAACCTTGCTCCTCGTCGAGCACCGACGGGTTGCGCCAGGCGCGCAGCATTGTCTCCTGCACGACATCCTGGGAACGCGACCGGTCACCACCGGTCAGGCGGACGACGAATGACCACAGCGATGCAGCGTATTGGTCGTGCAGGGCGCGCATGAGCTGCTCGTCCCGGTCCGATCTGGTCATCGACACGATGGTGACACGAGACAGCGGGCCAACCAGTTCAACGTTGATTCGGTCTGAACTGATGTGCCCGGCCCTCCGTGTTCCCGGCCGACAAGCCAACCCACCCGGAGGAAGCCATGACACGCAAGGTCCGTACCACCACCGCCGCCCTGGCCGCACTCGCTCTCGCGGGCAGCGGACTCGCCCTCTCAGCCTCCACCGCCGACGCACGTCAGGGCAGCGCGAAGGCCAAGCCGGTCAGCATCGAGGTCTTCGCTCCCGAGCAGGGAGCCAACGCCGGCATCGCCGGCACCGGTTGGTTCATCGACATGGAGGTCGACTTCAAGACGCGCAACCTCGCCGCGACCGGCTTCAACGGCCTTCAGCTGACCGGGCCGGCCGGCCACAACAACATTCCCCCGGCGCCCGGGCTGTTCGGGGTGGGACACGACGACAAGATGCCCGGCCTCGTGGTCCTGACGTCGACGACGTCGTCCACTCTTCCGGGCTTCTCCGGGTCGGGCACCAACCTGGCCGGCCTGTTCAACCTCACCGGCGTCACCAACCGCGACGCCGACGAGACCGAGCTCTGGGACACCTGGCTCGTCGGTGCGCCCGTCGCCGGCAGTGGCGTGGACACCGTGCTCCGCGTGGCCGTGGTCAAGGACCTGAACCACGACGGCATCTACAACGACGCACCCGACGTGGTCGCCGACGCGAACCACGACGGTCGCGTCACGTCCAGCGACCTCAAGGCCCTCGGCGTGGCGTCGAACATCGTGAAGGTGCCGTTCCACATCAGCGCCGACCCGGCCTGACCCACCCGATCAGCGACCTTTGGGCCCCGACACGCCGGCGTGTCGGGGCCCAAAGGTCGCGCGGCGGGGTCCGAGTCGCGGGCCGGAGGTCAGCTTTTCCGCTTTGTGATCTCTTCGGTGAGGGCGGGGACGACCTGGTGGAGGTCGCCGACCACGCCGAAGTCGACGAGTTCGAAGATGGGGGCTTCGGGGTCCTTGTTGATGGCCACGATGGTCTTGGAGGTCTGCATGCCGGCCCGGTGCTGGATGGCCCCGGAGATCCCGGCCGCGACATAGAGCTGGGGGGAGACGGTCTTGCCGGTCTGCCCGACCTGGTGCTGGTGGGGATACCAGCCGGCATCGGTGACCGCCCGGGATGCCCCGACCGCGGCACCGAGGGCGTCGGCGAGGGCCTCGATCACCTCGAACTTCTCCGCCGAGCCGACCCCGCGACCACCGGAGACCACGATCGAGGCCTCGGACAGCTCGGGGCGCTCGCCCTTCTCCTCCACCACCCGGTCGGTGATCTTCGCGCCCTGCGCGGCCTCGGTCAGGGCCACCGTGACGTCCTGGCGGGTCGCGGCGGCGGGGCTGGGCTCCGGGGCGACCGAGTTCGGGCGCACCGTGATGATCGGGGTGCCGGTGGACACCGTCGAGGACACGATCGTGGACCCACCGAAGACCTGCTGCTCGGCGACCGGCCCACCCTCACCGAGGGTCACGTCGGTGGCATCGGTCAGCACCCCGGACCCGGTCTTGATCGCCAACCGGGCCGCGACCTCCTTGCCGTCCGCCGACGAGGTCAGCAACACGGCGACCGGCGAGGCCGACCCGACCAGCTGGGCCAGCAGCTCCGCGGTCGGGGCCACCAGGAACCCCGACACCGCCGGGTCCTCGGTCACATACACCGTGGCCGCACCATGCTCGGCCAGCACCGGCTGCGCGGCCTCGAAGCCGTCCCCGACGAACACCGCGGCCGGCTCACCCAGCCGGCGGGCCAGCCGCAGCAGCTCCAGGGTGGCCTTCTTGACCTGCCCGTCGGTGTGCTCGACCAACACCAGAACCTCAGCCATGTCCGCTCAAAACCCTTCACTCATCAGCAAACGTCGGTCGGATGAACAGTCAGATGAACTTCTTGGCCGCCAGGAACTCCGCGAGCTCGCCCGCCCCGTCCCCACCGGCATCGGTCACGATCGTGCCGGCCTGCCGTGGTGGGGCCGCCTCGAAGGACGCCACCGCGCTCCAGGCAGCGCCCAGGCCCACCTGCCCGGCCTCCACCCCGAGGTCGGCCAGCGACAGGGTCGCGACCGGCTTCTTCTTCGCCGCCATGATCCCCTTGAACGACGGGTACCGCGGCTCGTTGATCTTCTCCACCACCGACACCACCGCGGGCAGCGACGCCTGCACGGCCTGATAGCCGTCATCGGTCATCCGCTTGATCGCCACCGTGGTCCCGTCCACGGTCACCTCCTTCGCGAAGGTCAACTGCGGGATGCCCAGCCGCTCGGCCAGCATCGCCGGGATCACACTCATCCGCGCATCCGAGGACTCCGAACCCAACATCACCAGATCGAACTCGGTCGTGCCCAACGCCTTGGCCAGCACCAACGAGGTCGCCACCGCATCCGAACCGTGCAGGCCGTCATCCAGCACATGGATCGCCTTGTCCGCGCCCATCGACAACGCCTTACGCACCGTCTCGGCCGCCGCGTCCGGACCCATGCACAGCACCGTCACCTCACCACCGGAGGCCTCGACGATCTTGAGCGCCTCCTCCACCGCGTACTCATCCATCTCATTCATCACCGGATCAGTAGCCGCACGATCCAACGTGGCATCCCCCGCAGCCAGCTTCTTCTCCGACCACGTATCAGGCACCTGCTTCACACAGACAACGATGTTCATCCGGAGCGTTCCTCCTACAAGGCCGCTGAGCGCCTCGTGCCTCGACGGTGTCGCAGCGCCTCGAGCGAGCGCCGCGTTGGGCAAAGCCTGTCAGTCGTCACGCGACGACCGAGCACCGGGCCAACCCATGCTGGAGGGCTATGTTACCCACCAGTAGCATACGGTCAAACGAGGGGGTGTGACGGTGACCGAGCCTGCGCCCCTGACACTGACCGGCGAGCGCACCCTGCCCGGGATCTGGCAGGAGAACTACTGGCTACGGCGCCACGAGGCGGCGTACGACGTCTTCGCGCCGATGTGCGCGGGCGCGCGCGTCCTGGAGGCCGGCTGCGGTGAGGGGTACGGAGCCGCGCGGCTGGCCGCCGCGGGCGCGCGAACAGTTGTCGGCGTCGACCTCGACCTGCCCACCCTGGTGCACCTGCGGGCGACGTACCCCTCGGTGTCCCCCGTGCGCGCCAACCTCGTGCTGCTGCCCTGCGCCGACGCCAGCGTCGACATCGTCGTGAGCGCGCAGACGATCGAGCATCTCTGGGATCAGGACCGGTTCGTGCGCGAGTGCGCCCGGGTGCTGCGCCCCGGCGGCCGGCTGGCCATGAGCACGCCGAACCGGGTGACCTTCCCGCCCGGCAACGTCTTCCACTCACGCGAGCTCGACGCCCGCGAGATCGTCGACCTCGTGCGACCGCATCTCGACATCGTCGGCCTCTCGGGCGTCGAGCACGGGCCGCGGTTGCGCGAGTGGGCCGACCGATGTGGTGACGTCGTGGCCGCACAGCTGGCGGCGCCACGACGCCTGGAGCGATGAGCTGGCGGCCCTGATCCGGTCCGTGTCAGCGGACTGACTTCACGCTCACGGACGACCTCGACGGATGCCTCGACCTCATCCTCGTCGCCGAGCCGAGCTGATCGACTTGGGGTGGGGAGGCTTGACGACCGCCGCGAGCGGGAATGAGAGGCTCAGCCAACTCGCGAGCCTGCTCGGCGAGCCGATCGACCGACCAAGGTGCGTGACGTGAACCGACTTGTCGCCCTGACCATCCTGACGGCGGCGTTCGCGCCGGCGGCCGTGATGGGTGCTCTCCCGATCGTCATCTCGATCTTCGCCGTGCTGAGCATCTGCTGGTTCCTGCTCGCCGCGTGGTCGAACACCGCCGAGTCGGCTGTCGAACCGCCGGTCACCCCGATCGTCTGACAGCACGCTTTCGACGGCCGGCACGACCGGGTGGCGGGACCGGTGCAGGCGCCGCTGCGTCCGTCAGCCGGTTGCGCACCACTCGACCGGGCACTCCCGCCACGACGCTGCCGGGCGGGATCTCGCCCCGTACGACCGTGTGCGCCGCCAGGACGCTGCCCGCCCCGACCTGCGCGCCGCGCAGCACGGAGGCCTTGACCCCGACCCAGACGTCCGCACCGATGCGCACCGGCGACTTCACGATGCCCTGGTCCTTGATCGGCCGGTCGACGTCGTCGAAGCGATGGTCGAAGTCGCACACGTAGACCCAGTCGGCCACGATGCAGCGCGGCCCGAACTCGACGTCGAGATAGCAGTTGAGCGTGTTGTCGCGGCCGAACACCGTCTTGTCGCCGATGCGCAGCGTGCCCTCGTGCGCACGAAGCCGATTGTCGTCGCCGAGGTGCACCCACCGCCCCAGCACGATGCGGCCGTAGCCCCGCCGCGTCTCGATCTCGACCCGTTTGCCGAGGAAGACGAAGCCCTCCGTGACGACGTCGGGGTGGCGCAGCTTGAGCCGCAGGAACCGCCAATAGCGCACCAGATAGAACGGTGTCCAGGCGCGGTGCTGCTTGATCCAGCTCAGGCTTGCGGGCGAGACGAAGGCGCGCAGCGGCACCTGCCGGGGATCAGTTCCCATGTCCACTACTCCGGGCGTGTGCCGGTGACCAGGACGTTGTAGAAGACCTTCTGCGGGAGGGCGCGTCCCAGCAGGCGGTCGACGGCGGACAGCCGCTGCCACGAGCGGTAGGCGAACATCGCCCAGCCCCAGCCGAGCCGGTCGGGGTTCACGGCCGCCTCGAAGGTCCGCACCGGCCAGCCGAACAGCGCGGCGGTGAGCTCTTCGGTCGTCGTGCGTACGTCGACCGCGCCTGCCCGCAGTGCCGTGGCCGCAAGCTCGCGCGGATCGAAGGTGTGCAGGTCGACGGCGGACTCCAGCACGGCGGCACGCGACGACTGGGCGAGCTCCGACGACGGCCGTGACCACGTGTCGCGCAGCCTGGGCAGGTGCGTGGCCCTGGTCGTGGCCAGCCAGGTGAGGTGCCCGAGCTTGCGGGCATACCAGTCGCCGATCGTGGTCGGCTCGCCCGCGAAGACGAACCGCCCGCCGGGCTTCAGCACGCGCAGCACCTCACGCAGCGCGAGCTCGACGTCGGGGATGTGGTGCAGGACGGCATGCCCGACGACGAGGTCGAAGGTCGCGTCGTCGTAGGGGATCGACTCGGCGTCCGCGACGCGCCCGTCGACGTCGAACCCGAGGGCCGCGCCGTTGCGGATCGCTGCCGCCACCATGCCCGGCGAGAGGTCACTGACGTGCGCCTCGTCGAGCACGCCTGCCTGCTTGAGGTTGAGCAGGAAGAAACCGGTGCCGCAGCCGATCTCGAGCGCCTTCCCGTAGGGCCATCCGTCCGTGCCCGCGACCGCGGCGAAGCGGTCACGGGCATAGTCGATGCACCGCTCGTCGAAGGAGATGGACCACTTCTCGTCGTAGGTCTCCGCTTCCCAGTCGTGATAGATCACGTTGGCCAGCTTGGGATCGGACCACGCGCGTTCGATGTCCTCTGCTGTCGGCTCCGCGCCTCGGCGTCACACCTACCGCCCCACGAACTTCGGCTTGGCCTTCTCGACGAACGCGGTCATGCCGATCGTGCGATCCTCGGTCGCGAACAGGCCGGAGAACTGCAGCCGCTCGATCTCGAGACCCGTGTAGAGGTCGACCTCGAGCCCACGGTCGATGGCCTCCTTCGCAGCCCGGAGCGCGATCGACGGACCGCCGACGAAGCTGCCGGCGAGCTCGCGCGCCGCCGCGTAGACATCCTCGGCCGGCACCACGCGGTCGACCAGGCCGATGCGCAGCGCCTCGTCGGCATCGACGAACCGTCCGGTGAAGATGAGCTCCTTCGCCTTGGCCGGCCCGATGAGGCGAGGCAGCCGTTGGGTGCCGCCGGCACCGGGGATGACGCCGAGGGAGATCTCGGGCTGCCCCAGCTTGGCGTTGTCACCGCAGACCCGCAGGTCGGCGCACAACGCGAGCTCGCAGCCACCCCCGAGCGCATAGCCGGTCACGGCCGCCACGACGGGCTTCGGGATCGTCGCGATCGCAGTGAACGACGACTGCAAGGCACCCGAGCGCACGATCATGTCGGCATAGGACATCGACGCCATCTCTTTGATGTCGGCACCCGCCGCGAAGACCTTCTCGCCGCCGTAGAGGATCACCGCGGACACGTCGGGACGCGCCCCGACCTCGGCGGCGGCCGCGCGCAGCTCCTCCTGAAGCGCCACGTTGAGCGCGTTCATCGGCGGGCGGTCCAGCCGGATGGTCGCGATGCCGCCCTCAACCTCGAGGCGGACGAACTCGCCGTCTGTCACCGCTGCCTCCCGGCTGCATCCATCGGGGCCCTGCCTGTCGCGGCGAGCCTAACGACCCGTCCGGACCCAGCTGATCCGTAGGGTGACCCGAGCACGGAACATCGAGCGACCCGAGGAGTGCAGCCGTGTCCAACGCCGCCAGCGGGCCGCCACCGCTGGGAGCCACACCCGAGGACGGTGGCACGACGTTCGCGGTGTGGAGCAGCGGCGAGGCGGTGGACCTTTGCCTGTACGACGACGCCGGGCGCGAGTCGCGCGTACCCCTGACCCATCGCACGCACGGTGTCTGGCACGCGCACGTGCCCGGTGTCGGGGACGGTCAGCGGTACGGCTACCGGGTCCACGGACCCTGGGACCCCTGGCACGGCCACCGTTTCAACCCCGCCAAGCTGCTCGTCGACCCGTACGCCCGCGCGATCGACGGCGAGCTGCAGCCCGATGACAGCGTGCTCGACCACAGCCCGTTCGACGACACCGTGCTCGACGGGCACGACTCGGCAGCGTTCGTGCCGCGATCGGTCGTCGTGGACGCACGGCTCGACTGGGGCGGCGACAGGAAGCCCGACGTCCCATGGTCGGACACCGTCGTCTACGAGCTGCACGTGCGCGGTTTCACGATGCGCCACCCGGACGTGCCCGAAGCCCTGCGCGGCACCTACGCAGGACTCGCCCATCCCGCCGTGCTCGAGCACCTGACCTCGCTCGGCGTGACGACGGTCGAGCTGCTTCCCGTGCACCAGTACGCACCCGAGCTGTCCTTGACGAGGCGAGGACTGGCCAACTTCTGGGGCTACAACACGCTCGGCTTCTTCGCCCCCCACGCGGGCTACTCGTCCGCGGGCTCGCGAGGCGGGCAGGTGCGCGAGTTCGCGGCGATGGTCCGCGCCATGCATGCCGCCGGGCTCGAGGTCGTGCTCGACGTCGTCTACAACCACACGGCCGAAGGCGGCGTGGACGGCCCGACACTGTCGTTGCGCGGCCTGGACAACCACAGCCTACTACCGCCTGCGTCACGGCCGCCTCTACGAGGACTTCACCGGCTGCGGCAACACTCTCGACCTCCGGCAGCCGCCGACGCTGGCGCTGGTCACCGACTCGTTGCGCTACTGGGTGCAGGAGATGCACGTCGACGGATTCCGTTTCGACCTCGCCCCGGCACTCGCCCGGGGATCGGACGCGTTCGAGGCGAGCGGGACGTTCCTGTCGGTGATCGGTCAGGACCCGGTGCTGTCGCGGGTCAAGCTGATCGCCGAGCCGTGGGATGTCGGTCCTGGTGGCTATCAGCTCGGCCGCTTCCCCGCCCCGTGGGCGGAGTGGAACGACCGCTTCCGCGACACGGTGCGGGAGTCATGGCTCGCCACCAACGCAGCCAAGAAAGGTGCCGGCAAGCCGGGCAGCGGCATGCGCGACCTCGCCTATCGCGCGACGGGATCCTCGGACGTCTTCGACGCCGACGGTCGGGGACCCATGTCGTCGGTCAACTTCGTCACAGCGCACGACGGGTTCACCCTGCACGACCTGGTGACCTACGAGCAGAAGCGCAACGAGCGCAACGGTGAGGAGAACCGGGACGGTTCGGGCCACAACCGTGGGTGGAACTGCGGCATCGAGGGTCCGACCTCCGACGCGTCGGTGCTGCGACTGCGCCGGCGGATGATGCGCAACCTGCTGACGACACTGTTGACCTCGACCGGGGTGCCGATGCTGACCGCCGGTGACGAGACCGGGCGCACCCAGCTGGGCAACAACAACGCCTACTGCCTCGACGACGAGACGACCTGGGTCTCCTGGACCCTGGCCGGCTGGCAGCAGGACCTGCTGGCCTGGGCGCGTGCCCTGCTCTCACTGCGCCGCACGCACCCGGCGCTGGGCCGGGACGACTTCTTCGACGGCCGGCAGGTGCACGGGGACGGACGCAAGGACCTGGCCTGGTTCTCCTCCGACGGGCACGAGATGACCGACACCGAGTGGTTCGACCACGACCGCCAGGTCATCGGCGGCTACCTCTCGCACCCGGGGCCGGTCGGCGAGTCGCTGCTCGTGCTCGCCAACACAGGACCCGCCGAGGCCGGCTTCGTGCTCCCGGACGGCCACTGGGCGACGGCGTACCGCTGCCTGCTCGACACCACCGACGAGCGACCCGAGCCCTCCGACGCCGACGACCCCGCCGGCAGCACCGTGCTGCTCGCGCCGCACAGCCTGTGCGTCTTTGCCGCGCTGACAGGCTCGAAAGCCGGTATCTGAGTCGGGGCTGACGCGCACGGTGTCGAGGGCCGCGATGGCCGCGCCGCGAGCGCCGGCCATGTCACGGTCGGCCACCAGCGCGAAGCCTGCGACGAGCCGCTGCTCCTGGCGCAGCCGGGTGTGCTCGCGCACGGTGCCGAGGAACCAGTCGCGGAAGTGGGGGGCCGTCTCGACCACGCCACCGCCGAGGAAGTAGGCGTCGGGGTCGGTGAAGTTCGCCGCGATCGTGAACAGGCTGCCGATGGCGATCGCCTGCTGCTCGAACACCTTGAGCGACAGCTCGTCGCCGGCCTCCGCCAGCGAGCGCACCATCTTGGCCGCCTTCGACAGCTCGACCTGCGCGAGCTCGTGGTCGGGATAGCGGCTGAGCCAGTAGGGCAGCAGGTTCTTCTCGATGCCGGTGAGCGACGCGACGCTCTCCGCGTCACCGCGCTGCCCGCAGTTGCACTCCGGGATCGGCTGGTCGGCCTCGAGCAGGTCCTGCACGGGGATCGGCACGTGGCCCAGCTCGCCGGCCATCCCCGCGGCGCCGCTGATCACCCGGCCCGCCTCGACGACGCCGCCACCGAGCCCGGTCCCCACGATGGCCGCCACCGACGACCGGCTGGCAGCCACTGGACCGAAGTGGCGGTGGTGGGCGTACAGCGCAGCGGCGTTGGCGTCGTTGTTGTAGACGACGGGCAGGCCGATCTCGTGCTCGAGGGCGCCGCGGATGTCGAACCCGCGCCAGTCGACGTGCCCGAAGTTGGTGGAACCGCGCGTGGAGATGACACCCTGCGCCGTCGCGGGACCAGGAGTGTCCAGGCCGACCGCGCGCACCGCGGTGCGGCTGAGGCCGGTCTGGACGAGGATGTTGTCGAGGGCCTCAGCCATCGCGCGTACGGCGACTTTGGGTCCCTCGCGGACGGAGCTGGGCGTCTCGACCAGCGTGTCGACCAGGAACCGGCCGGTGCTGTCCAGGACGGTCGCGTTGTTCGTGGTCCCACCATTGTCGAGGCCAACCACCACCCACGGCGCCGAAGCTGTCATCTCTGCCTCCCTCGGATGTCCCGATCCTAGGAGCCGTGGCAACCCCTGCGCGCCGGTCAGCGGTCACCGGTCACGTCGAGGAGGGCGCAGCCGAGGCAGCCACCCGACAGGATCGCGCGTTCGCCGCCGGTCGGCGGGCCTAGCGCAGGTCTCCGGACTCCATGCCCGCGCCCGCCGCGGGCAGCACGGCGAGCCCCAGCTCGGCGGGGCCGGCGAGCAACCGGTGCTTCGGCACGATGCGCGTCGTGTAGCCGAACGGTCCCGGCCGCTCGAGCTTGATCTCACCCACATAGCGGTGCCGGCCGCCCTCGTACGCCTCGGCGTGGCGCAACCCGACGACGGTGGTTTCGGCGAGCTGGTCGTCGACGTCGACGCGACCGTGCACGACCTGCACATCGACGTCATCGGCGGTCAGGTCGCCGAGCGAGACGAACGCGCGCAGCTCGAGCGTGCTGCCGACCTCTGGTACGTCGCCGACGCCCGAGGCCTCGACGTGGTCGACGCGCACTGCCGACCAGGCGGCGCGGACACGCGACTTCCAGGCCGCCAGCTCGCGCGCGCCGGCGTAGGCATGGTCGACCGAGAACTCGCCGAGAGCGTGGGCGGAGCGACAGGCAGGCGTGTAGAGCCCGTGCACGTAGTCGCGCACCATGCGGCTGGCGAGCACCTGCGGCCCCAGCGTCTGCAGGGTGTGACGCACCATCTCGATCCAGCGGGCGGGTTGACCGGTCGCCGTCCGGTCGTAGAACAACGGCGCCACCGTGTTCTCGATCAGGTCGTAGAGAGCGCCTGCTTCGAGGTCGTCGCGGTGGTCAGGGTCCGTGACGCCGTCGGCGGTGGGGATGGCCCATCCGTTGTGACCGTCGTACATCTCGTCCCACCAGCCGTCGAGGACCGAGAGGTTGAGCCCGCCGTTGAGCGCGGACTTCATGCCCGACGTGCCGCAGGCCTCGAGCGGGCGCAGCGGGTTGTTCAGCCAGACGTCGCAACCCGGGTAGAGCGCCTGGGCCATGGCGATGTCGTAGTTCGGCAGGAACACGATGCGGTTGCGCACCTTCGGGTCGTCCGTGAACCGGACGAGCTCCTGGATCAGCTTCTTGCCACCGTCGTCGGCGGGGTGGGCCTTGCCGGCCACGACCAGTTGTACGGGGCGCTCCGGGTCGAGCAGCAGGCGCGTGAGCCGCTCGGGGTCGCGCAGCATGAGGGTCAGACGTTTGTACGAGGGCACGCGCCGGGCGAAGCCGATCGTGAGCACGTCGGGGTCGAGCACCTTCTCGACCCAGCCCAGCTCCGCGTCGCTCGCCCCGCGCTGCCCCCAGGAGAAGCGCAGCCGCTGGCGCACGTCGGCAACCAGCCGCTGGCGCAGCACGCGGCGGACGTCCCAGATCTTCTCGTCGCTGACGTGCTCGATGCCTTCCCAGCCCGTGGCGTCCTGGACGAGGGTCACCCCGACCTCGGTCTCGCCCAGGTCGAAGACCTCGGGAGCCACCCAGGTCGGAGCGTGGACGCCGTTGGTGACGTGGCTGATCGGGATCTCGGCGCCGTCGAAACCGGGCCACAGCTTGGCGAACATGCCGCGGGCGACCTCGCCGTGCAGCTTGGAGACACCGTTGGCACGCTGCGCCAGCCGCAGGCCCATGACGGCCATGTTGAACACGCTGCGGTCGCCACCCTCGTAGTCCTCGGCACCGAGCGCCAGGACGCGGTCGACCGGCACACCCGGGCAGCCGTTGTCGCCGCCGAAGTGCTGCGCGATCAGGTCGCGGGAGAACCGGTCGATGCCGGCCGCCACAGGCGTATGGGTCGTGAACAGCGTCGCGGCGCGGGCGGCCTCGATGGCCTCGTCGAACGTGAGGCCGGCGTCCTCGGTGAGCTCGCGGATCCGCTCGATGCCGAGAAATCCGGCGTGGCCCTCGTTGGTGTGGAACACCTCGGGGGACGGCGAGCCGGTCAGCGCCGCGTAGGCCCGCAGCGCACGCACGCCTCCGATGCCCAGCAGCATCTCCTGGAGCAGCCGGTGCTCGCTGCCGCCGCCGTAGAGCCGGTCGGTCACGTCGCGCTCGGCGGGCTCGTTGTCCTCCACGTCGGAGTCGAGCAGCAGCAGGGGCACCCGGCCGACCTGCGCCTTCCAGACCTGCGCGACCAGATGACGGCCACCGGGCAGGCCGACGCGCACCTTGAGCGGCTCGTTGACCGCGTCGCGCAGCAGCGAGATCGGCAGCCCGTTGGGGTCGAGCACGGGGTAGCGCTCCTGCTGCCAGCCCTCGCGGGACAGCGACTGCGCGAAGTAGCCCGCGCGATAGAGCAGCCCGACGCCGACGATCGGGACGCCGAGGTCGGACGCGGCCTTGAGGTGGTCACCGGCCAGGATGCCGAGCCCGCCGGAGTACTGGGGCAGCACCGCCGTGATGCCGAACTCGGGCGAGAAGTAGGCAATCGTGCGGGGAACGGCGTCGACCTCGGCACTGCCTGCCTCGCGCTGGAGGTGCTGATACCAACGGTCCTCGGTCAGGTAGGCGTGCAGGTTGTCCGCCGCTTCCTGGACGCGGCGTACGACGTCGCCGTCCTCGGCGAGCGCCGCGAGGCGGTCCGGACCCAGCGCGCCCAGCAGGCGCACCGGGTCGCGCTCCGCCTCGTCCCATGCCGCAGGGTCGAGGCTTCGGAACAGCTCCTGGGAATCGACGTGCCACGACCACCGCAGGTTGAGGGCGAGCTCCGCCAGTGGCGCGAGAGCTGCGGGCAGGACTGTGCGGACGGTGAACCGCCGGATTGCCTTCACCAGCACAACGGTACCGTCGGCGCCCGGGGGTCCCATCGGCACGTAGCTCGTCCGGGGATTGCGCCACGTCGGCAGTCCCGGGAGGGTTGTCCCTCGATCGAAGGTGGGTAGGTTCGAAGACAATGACTGGACGCATCCCGATCCTTGACGTCACCCCTTCCGAGGGCTGCGGCCGTTTTCCGGCGAAGGCTGTTGTCGGCGAGACGTTCACCGTGTCCGCCACCGTGTTCCGTGAGGGTCACGACGCGGTCAACGCCAACGTCGTGCTGCGCGACCCGCGGGGCCGCAAGGGTCCCTGGACGCCGATGGTGCCCGGGGCGCCCGGCACGGACCGCTGGTCCGCCGAGGTCACTCCGACCAGTCAGGGCAGGTGGTCGTTCGCCGTCGAGGCATGGAGCGACCCCTACGCGACCTGGCACCACAACGCCGAGATCAAGATCACCGCGGGGATCGATGTCGAGCTGATGCTCGAGGAGGGTGCCCGCGTGCTCCAGCGCGCGGCGAAGGCCTCCCGGCCGGCTGCCGGGCGCCGGGCGCTGCTCGATGCGGCGACGGCACTGCGGGACACGTCGCGGCCGGTGGAGGCCCGCCTCGCCGCGGTGGAGTCGCCCGACGTCGTGAGCACGCTCGCCGCCAACCCGCTGCGCGACTTCGTGACGGCGAGCGAGCGGCTGCCGCTGTGGGTGGACCGCGAGCGAGCGCTCTACGGCAGCTGGTACGAGTTCTTCCCCCGATCGGAGGGCGCCGTCACCGACCCGAAGACCGGCGTGGTCCGGTCAGGGACCCTGCGTACGGCGATGCAGCGGCTGCCCGCTGTCGCGGCGATGGGCTTCGACGTGATCTACCTGCCGCCGATCCACCCCATCGGGACCACCAATCGCAAAGGCCCCAACAACACGCTGACCCCTGGCCCGGACGACGTCGGCTCGCCCTGGGCCATCGGGTCCGCAGAGGGTGGCCACGACGCGATCCACCCCGATCTCGGGACGTTCGAGGACTTCGACGCGTTCGTGTCGCGTGCCAACGACCTCGGGCTCGAGGTCGCTCTCGACTACGCCCTGCAGGCCTCGCCGGACCACCCGTGGATCACCGAGCACCCGGAGTGGTTCACCACCCTCGCAGACGGCTCGATCGCCTATGCCGAGAACCCGCCGAAGAAATACCAGGACATCGTCCCGATCAACTTCGACAACGACCCGGACGGCATCTACGCCGAGTCCCTGCGGGTGCTGCGCGTCTGGATGTCGCACGGCGTGCGCATCTTCCGGGTCGACAACCCGCACACCAAGACGGTCAGCTTCTGGTCCTGGATGATGGACAAGGTCCGTGAGACCGACCCCGACGTCCTCTTCCTCGCCGAGGCGTTCACCCGGCCCGCGATGATGCAGACACTGGCTCGCATCGGTTTCCACCAGTCCTACACCTACTTCACGTGGCGCAACGAGAAGTGGGAGATCGAGGAATACCTCACCGAGCTGTCGAAGAAGACGGCGCACTTCCTGCGGCCCAACTTCTTCGTCAACACCCCCGACATCCTGCACGCGTTCCTGCAGTACGGCGGCCCGCCGGCGTTCAAGATCCGGGCCGTGCTGGCCGCGACGCTCTCGCCGTCCTGGGGTGTCTACGCGGGTTACGAGCTCTTCGAGCACGTCGCCGTCCGGCCGGGCAGTGAGGAGTACCTCGACACCGAGAAGTTCCAGCTCCGTCCCCGTGACTGGGCGGGCGCCGAGGCAGACGGCCGCACCCTCGCGCCGTACATCACAGTGCTCAACGAGGTACGCCGCCGCCACCCCGCCCTCCAGCAGCTGCGGAACCTGACGTTCCACCGCACCGACAACGACCAGATCATCGCCTTCTCCAAACGGGGCGCGGGCGGCGACACGGTCCTGGTCGTCGTGAACCTCGACCCGCATTCGGTCCGCGAGACCACGGTGCACCTCAACATGCCGGCGCTCGGGCTGCGGTGGGACGAGAGCTTCGAGGTGCAGGACGAGCTCAGCGGAGCCGCGTTCCTGTGGTGGGAGCACAACTACGTGCGCCTCGACCCGTTCATCGAACCGGCCCACCTCTTCACGCTGCGAAAGATGGGCGCGCCATGACCGTCGTGGGCAAGAAGGCGGCCATCGACAACTTCGCCGACCTTCCTGACGAGCAGCGCGATCCGCACTGGTACAAGCGCGCCGTCTTCTACGAGGTGCTGGTGCGCTCGTTCAAGGACAGCAACGGCGACGGCACCGGTGACCTCATGGGGCTCACCGACAAGCTCGACTATCTCGACTGGCTCGGCGTGGACTGCATCTGGCTGCCACCGTTCTTCCGCTCGCCGCTGCGCGACGGCGGCTACGACGTCAGTGACTTCACCGACGTGCTGCCGGAGTTCGGCACTCTGGGCGACTTCGTGGAGTTCGTCGACGCCGCGCACGCCCGCGGCATCCGGGTGATCATCGACTTCGTCATGAACCACACGTCCGACCAGCACCCGTGGTTCCAGTCGTCGCGCACCGACCCCGACGGCCCGTTCGGTGACTTCTACGTGTGGGCCGACACCGACGAGGCCTACTCCGACGCGCGCATCATCTTCGTCGACACCGAGACGTCCAACTGGACCTTCGACCCGGTGCGCAAGCAGTACTTCTGGCATCGCTTCTTCGGCCACCAGCCCGACCTCAACTTCGAGAACGAGCGGGTCCAGGACGCCATCATCGAGGCGTTGAAGTTCTGGCTCGACATGGGCATCGACGGGTTCCGCCTCGATGCCGTGCCCTACCTGTTCGAGGAGGAGGGCACCAACTGCGAGAACCTCCCGCGGACCCACGAGTTCCTCAAGCGGGTGCGCAAGGAGGTCGACGCGCAGTATCCCGACCGCGTGCTGCTGTGCGAGGCAAACCAATGGCCGAGCGATGTCGTCGAGTACTTCGGTGCCGACGGCGACGAGTGCCAGATGGCCTTCCACTTCCCGGTCATGCCGCGGCTGTTCATGGGAGTTCGCCGGGAGTCGCGCTACCCGATCTCGGAGATCATGCAGCAGACGCCGGCCATCCCCGAGAACTGCCAGTGGGGCATCTTCCTGCGCAACCACGACGAGCTGACCCTGGAGATGGTCACCGACGAGGAGCGCGACTACATGTGGGCGGAGTACGCCAAGGACCCCCGCATGAAGGCGAACATCGGCATCCGCCGCCGCCTGGCGCCGCTGCTCGACAACGACCGGAACGCGCTCGAGCTGTTCACCGCGCTGCTGTTGTCCCTGCCCGGTTCTCCCGTTCTCTACTACGGCGACGAGATCGGCATGGGTGACAACATCTGGCTCGGTGACCGAGACGGCGTGCGGACGCCGATGCAGTGGACGCCCGACCGCAATGCCGGGTTCTCGACGTGCAACCCGGGCCAGCTGGTCCTGCCCGTGATCATGGACCCGATCTACGGCCACCAGGTCACGAACGTCGAGGCGAACCTGGCCAGCACGACATCGTTCCTGCAATGGACCCGGCGCATGATCGAGGTGCGCAAGCAGAACCCGGCGTTCGGTCTCGGCACGTGGCAGGACCTCGGCGGCAGCAACCCGTCGGTGCTGTCCTTCATCCGCGAGTTCGGCGACGACATCGTGCTGTGCGTGAACAACCTGTCGCGCTTCCCGCAACCCGTCGAGCTCGACCTGCGCAGCTGGGAACGTTACCGGCCCATCGAGCTGCTGGGGACCGTGCAGTTCCCCCTCATCGGTGAGCTCCCGTACCTGCTCACCATCGCCGGCCACGGCTTCTACTGGTTCCGGTTGTCCCCGCCCGAAAGGATCCTCTGATGTCTGCCGTCAGCACGGCCGACCTCGCAACCTTCCTCGCCCAGCAACGGTGGTTCGCCGGGAAGAGCAGGGCGTGGCAGGTCACCAGTGCCGTCGACCTCGGCTGGCTGCGCCGCGAGGCCCCAGCCGTGCGGATCCTGCTGGTGACGGTCACCTACGACGACGGCGACACCGAGACCTACCAGGTGCCGTTGGTGCACCACACGAGCCGCGTCGAGAACCTCATGCACGCGTTCGTCGGCGAGGGAACCGACGACAACGGTGAGTACGTCTTCGTGTTCGATGCCCTCCACGACAAGGAGGCGACCGAGCTGTGGTGGAACGGCATCGCCGCCTCGACCGAGGGCGACGGCTGGGCGTTCCATCGCAACGACACCGCGACCGAGCTGCCCGAGGGCGGACCGTCACTCGTGATCGGCGCCGAGCAGAGCAACACCTCGTTGATCTTCGGCGACACGGCGATCCTCAAGGTGTTCCGCAAGGTCTCCCCGGGGCTCAACCCGGACATCGAGATCCACGCGGCCCTGGACGCGGCCGGCAGCAAGCACATCGCGCGACCGCTCGGGTGGCTCGAGGGCCGTTGGCCGCAGCCGGCGGACGGGTCGGTGACGGCGAGCCTGGCGATTGCACAGGTGTTCCTGCGCGATGCCACCGAGGGCTGGGAGCTCGCCAAGGCGAGCGTGCGCGACCTCTACGGCGAAGCCGACCTGCACGCCGACGAGGTGGGCGGTGACTTCGCCGGCGAGGCGACACGGCTCGGCGCTGCGACCGCGGAGGTGCACGTGGCGCTGGCCGACACGTTGGGCACGACGACACTGGAACGCAAGGAGCAGGTCGCACTCTCCGAGGGCATGCAGGACCGGCTCGACCGGGCGGCCGCCGAGGTGCCCGATCTCGCCGACTACGCCGACCAGCTGCGCGTGGCGTTCGACGACCTGGCCACCTTTGACGGCGAGGTGACCGTGCAACGGGTGCACGGAGACTTCCACCTCGGCCAGGTGTTGCGCGCCCTGGACGGCTGGAAGCTGCTCGACTTCGAGGGAGAGCCGGCGCGCCCCCTCGAGGAGCGGCGCTCCCCCGACTCCCCGGTCAAGGACGTCGCAGGCATGCTCCGGTCGTTCGACTACGCCGCCCGGCACCTGCTGCTCGACTATCGGGCAGACGCCCAGCGGGAGTACCGCGCCACCGAATGGGCAGAACGGAACAGGAGCGCCTTCTGCGACGGCTACGCAGCAGCCAGCGGCCGGGACCCCCGCGCCGACGGAGTCCTGCTGCGAGCATTCGAGATCGACAAGGCCGTCTACGAAGTCCTCTACGAGGCACGCAACCGGCCGACCTGGCTGGCGATACCCATGTCGGCGATCCGTCGGCTCGCGGCTGTCAAGGATGAGGAGCGAGCATCGTGACGCAGAGCACCCGACCCACCCGTCCAACGCCTGCACCCGCCGGTCTCGACGAGCTGAATCGGCTCGTCTCCGGCAACCACCACGACCCCCACTCGGTGCTGGGCCCGCACGTCTACGAGGGCGCGGTCACGATCCGGACGCTGCGACCGTGGGCGACTGCGGTGACCATCGTGATCGGCACCGAGACCTTCGCGATGCAGCACGAGAACTACGGCGTCTGGGTCGGCGTCGTGCCGACCGAGTTCGTCCCGGACTATCGCCTCGACGTCGAGTACGACGGCCCCGCGCGCCGCACCGACGACCCCTACCGGTTCCTCCCGACCCTGGGCGAGATCGACCTGCACCTCATCGGCGAGGGCCGCCACGAGGAGCTCTGGACCGTCCTGGGCGCGCACACTCGCGCGTACGACGGACTCGCCGGCCAGGTGACCGGCACGTCGTTCGCGGTTTGGGCGCCCAGTGCCCAGGGGGTACGCCTCGCCGGCGACTTCAACTACTGGGACGGCCGCGCCCACCCGATGCGCGCGATGGGCTCGACGGGTATGTGGGAGCTGTTCGTCCCGGACGTCGGCGACGGCACGCACTACAAGTTCGACGTCCTCGGCCGCGACGGCGAGTGGCGGCAGAAGGCCGACCCGGTCGCGTTCCGGGCCGAGGTCCCCCCGGCCACAGCGTCGGTCGTGTTCACCTCCACCTATACGTGGGGCGACAGCGACTGGCTGGAGCGCCGAGCGGCAACCGACCCGCTGACCTCGCCGATGAGCACCTACGAGGTGCACCTGGGGTCGTGGCGGCAGGGCAAGAGCTATCGCGAGCTCGCGGACGAGCTCGTCGGGCACGTCAGCTATCTCGGCTTCACGCATGTCGAGCTCCTCCCGGTGGCCGAGCACCCGTTCGGCGGCTCCTGGGGCTACCAGGTGTCCTCGTACTTCGCGCCCACGTCTCGCTACGGGGACCCCGACGACTTCCGCTACCTCGTCGACCGGTTGCACCAGGCGGGCATCGGCGTGATCGTCGACTGGGTGCCCGCGCACTTCCCCAAGGACGCCTGGGCACTGGCCCGCTTCGACGGGACCGCGCTCTATGAGCACCCCGACCCCCGCCGCGGCGAGCAGCTCGACTGGGGCACGCTGGTGTTCGACTTCGGGCGCACCGAAGTGCGCAACTTCCTGGTGGCGAACGCGCTCTACTGGCTCGAGGAGTTCCACATCGACGGCCTGCGGGTCGACGCAGTGGCCTCGATGCTCTACCTCGACTACTCGCGCGAGCCCGGTCAGTGGCTGCCCAACCAGTACGGCGGCCGGGAGAACCTCGAGGCAGTCGCCTTCCTGCAGGAGGTCAACGCAACGGCGTACAAGCGCGTGCCGGGCATCGTGACGATCGCCGAGGAGTCGACGGCCTGGCCGGGCGTGACACGTCCCACGCATCTCGGCGGTCTCGGTTTCGGCTTCAAGTGGAACATGGGCTGGATGCACGACTCGCTCGGCTACATGGCCCAGCAGCCGATCTACCGGCAGTACCACCACCACCAGATGACGTTCTCGATGATGTACGCCTACACCGAGAACTTCGTGCTGCCGATCAGCCATGACGAGGTCGTGCACGGCAAGGGATCGTTGCTGCGCAAGATGCCGGGTGACCGGTGGCAGCAGCTGGCGAACCTGCGTGCCTACCTCGCGTTCATGTGGGCGCACCCGGGCAAGCAGCTGCTCTTCATGGGCTCGGAGTTCGGGCAGGAGTCGGAGTGGGCCGAGTCGAGGTCGCTGGACTGGTGGCTCACCGAGAACCCCGACCACCGCGGCGTGCAGACACTGGTCGCCGACCTCAACCGGGTCTACGCCGAGAGCCCTGCACTGTTCACCCTCGACTCTGATCCGTCTGGTTTCGAGTGGATCGACGCCAACGACGCGGGCGGCAACGTGTTCTCGTTCCTCCGCCACGGCAGCGACGGGTCGGTGCTGGCCTGCGTCTCGAACTTCTCGGCGATCCCGCACGAGGGCTATCGCGTCGGCCTGCCTCACGCCGGCCGCTGGGACGAGGTGCTCAACTCCGACGCCGAGATCTACAGCGGCAGCGGTGTCGGCAACCTCGGTGCGGTCGAGGCGACCACGGACGGATGGCACGGGCGCCCGGCCTCAGTGAGCCTGCGGGTCCCGCCGCTGGGCACCGTCTGGCTGCGCCACACCCCATAACCCCGACGACCTGACGGCGTACGAGCGTGACGGTGCACCTGGTCTTCGAGACGCACGCCACGACTGTCGACAACGAGAACGGCATCGCGACGGGGTGGTTGCCCGGCGAGCTGTCGGCGGTCGGTGTCGTCGACGCGCGCGAGCTCGGGCGCCGGCGCCGCGACGACGGGCTCGACGTGGTCATCACGTCCGACCTCGCTCGGGCGGTGCAGACAGTCGACCTGGCGTTCGCCGGCGCCGACGTACCCATCCTCACCGATGCACGGCTTCGCGAGGTCGACTACGGCGACCTCAACGGCGCTCCGGTCGACGTCATCCAACGGCAGCGGCGCAGCCGCATCGACACGCCGTTCCCCGGCGGACAGAGCTATCGCGAGACCACGGATGCGATGCGCGGACTGCTCGATGAGCTGTCGCGCGACCGCGCCGGTCAGCGCGTGCTTCTCGTCGGGCACGCAGCGACCCGTTTCGCGCTCGACCACATCCTGACTGCTCGCCCACTCGAGGCCGCAGTGGTGGCGCCGTTCGCCTGGCGCGAAGGGTGGAGCTACGAGCTCACCACGGAGCGGCCACGGATCGCGGTGCTCGACGGGGCGGGGGCCACCCGGTCCGCGGACGAGCTCACCGGCGTGTACCGGTCGGCGTTCACCGCCCCCGGCTACGACGAGACCGAGGAGAAGGTGCTGCGGTTCCGGGACGACCAACTGCCGGCGCACGTCGGGCGCGACGGGTTCCGCTGTGCGACGTTGCATGTCGGCGGGCGACTTGCCGGGTTCGCTTACGGCTACACGGGTGCTCGCGGCCAGTGGTGGAGCGACCAGCTCGCCGAGCGCGCGCCGCAGCCGATCGTCGACGCATGGCTCGGCGGGCACTTCGACTTCGTCGCGCTCGCCGTCGATCCGGCCTGGCACGGCCGCGGCTTCGGGACAGCGCTGCACGATGCGCTGTTGCTCGACCTGCCCCATTCGCGGGCGCTGCTGACGACCTACCGGGACGACCGGCCGGCGCCACGGCTCTACCGCCGGCTGGGCTGGACCCTGCTGCACGAGGGCGTCTTCCCCGACAGCGACCTCTGGGGCTTCGTCCTCCCCGCTGGCGTACACAAAAGACGGAGTCACGGTTGATCGGTCAGCTGTCCACGCTCGCATTTCGACGACAGGCGGATGAGTCCGTCTTTCCTGCACACATCTTTGAACGCGCCGCGCCGGCTCGACGGGCTGTCGGGGACGGGTGTTTCATGAACGCACTCTTCGTCAGATCGGGGTGGGACCGTGGATGAGCCCTCCGGCGACGCCAGCAGCGCCAGCCGTCTCGTCGAGCTGCGGGCATCGGCCAAGGGCTGGCACGGTGTCCAGCTGGCCGTGCTCGGGTTCATCGGGCTGTGCGGGGTGCTGCAGGGAGCGGCCGGACAGGACGGCCCGCAGGTGGCTGCAGGTGCTCGCTGGTGTTCTCGTCATCGTCGCCCTCGTACTCGCGTGCACCGCAACGGCACTGGTCGCGACGGCGGCCTGGCCGGTGCACGAGATCGAGGACGGCCTGTCGACCGGTGACGGCGCAGAGCAGGCCCTGCACGACACCGCACGCCGCCTGCGGCTCGGCATCGCGATCACGTTCACCGCCGTCGTGTTCCTCGCCCTGGGCGCCACCACGTCGTGGTGGCCGGAGGAGGGATCGAGTAGCGGCGGAACGGCTCAGGTGGAGGTCACCACGAACCAGGGCAGCGCCTGCGGTCAGCTGCGGGACGGAGATCCCGGCACCATCGCGGTTGAGAGCTCCGGGCAGCTGGTCGTCGTCGCGACCGGCGACATCGTGCGGCTGCGCGCGGTTGATTCCTGCGGCTGACCCGGCGCGACCGCCCCCGTACAACCCCGTGTTGGGTTAGAAGAGGGCGTTGGCCAACGAGGTCCGCGCCTTGGCTACGCGCTCGTCGTCGCTGCCGACGAGGCCGAACAGCTCGACGAGGTGCTCGCGCGCCTGGTTGCGCTCGTCCCCGCTCGTCCGGCGGACCAGTTCGATCAGCCGCTCGAACGCGTCCTCGACCTGCCCGACGAGCAGGTCGAAGTCGGCAGCGGCGGTCTGAGCGGCGACGTCGTCCGGGTTCGCGGCCGCACTCGCGCGCACGGCTGCCGCATCGAGGCCGGTGGTGCGGCGCAGCAGCTCGACCTGGCCAAGACCCGCCTGGGCGTCCGGATCGGCCGGGGCGTCCGCGAGCAGGGACTGATACGCGGCGGCAGCAGCGTCGAGATCGCCGCGCTCGATCGCTTCGTACGCCTCGTCGTAACGGGGGTCCTCCACGGGCTCTTCCGCCAGTTCCGCGGCTGCCTCGCCCACCTGCACCCTGCCGTTCACCCCGTTCTCGGCCGCGACCCGCAGCAGCTCGTCGAGGAAGCGCTGCACCTCGGCCTCCGGCAGCGCGCCCTGGAACAGCGGGATCGGCTGGCCCTTCACGACCGCGAAGATCGCCGGGATGCTCTGGACCTGAAAGGCCTGACCCAGGCGCGGGTTGGCGTCGAGGTCGACCTTGGCGAGCACCCACGTACCGCCAGCAGCATGCGCGAGCCGCTCGAGGATGGGACTGAGCTGCTTGCACGGACCGCACCAGTCGGCCCAGAAGTCGATGACGACGGGGACGGTCATCGAGGTGTCGATGACCATGGTCTGGAAATCGGCTTCGGCCACATCGCGCACGACCCCCGAGCCGGCGGTCGGCGGGCCTGCCCCGTCCTGGCCGGCGGCGCCCGCCGCAGAAGTGGCGGGCCGCGGTGCCAGCGAGGACAGGTCGACGGCACCGTAGGGGTTGAAGGTCGGCTGGCTCATGACTCCATCATCGCTCAGTCAGATGAGTGCTGCACGACGACCCTGCGCTGGAGCGGGCCGACAGCCGTCTCGAACCCTAGAAGCGCGGTGGCTCGCGGTAGTCGCCCCACTCGGCGCGCAGCGCGTCGCAGATCTCGCCGAGCGTCGCTTCCGCGCGGGCGGCGTCGAGCATCGCGGGCACCATGTTGTCGTCGGTGCGCGCGGCGGCGACCATCCGTTCCAGCGCGGCGTCGATGGCTGCGGTGTCGCGGGCGGCGCGCCGCTCGCCCAGCACGCGTTTCTGCTCACGCTCGACCTCGTGGGAGACGCGCATGATCTCCAGGGGCTCCTCGACCGTCTTCGTGTGGCAGTTCATCCCGACGATCTTCTTCTCGCCCTTCTCCAGGGCAGTCTGGTAGGCGAAGGCGGCCTCGGCGATCTCGGACATGAACCACCCGTCCTCGATGCCGCGCAGGATCCCGGCGGTCATGCTGCCGTCGCTGCTCATGTCCCGGATCCGGGCGAAGACCGCCTCGGCCTCGGCCTCGATCTTGTCGGTCAGTGCCTCGACGTACCACGACCCGCCCAGCGGGTCGGCGACGTTCGCGACCCCGATCTCCTCCATGATCACCTGCTGGGTGCGCACCGCGATCTCCGCGGCCTTCTCGCTCGGCAGCGCGAGCACCTCGTCCAGGGCGTTGGTGTGCAACGAGTTCGTGCCGCCCAGCACGGCGGCCAGCGCCTCGATCGCCGTGCGCACGATGTTGTTGTCGGGCTGCTGCGCGGTCAGCGACACCCCCGCCGTCTGGGTGTGGAACCGCAGCCACTGCGCCTTGTCGGTCTTCGCGCCGTAGACATCACGCAGCCACCGGGCCCAGATCCGCCGGGCCGCGCGGAACTTCGCGATCTCCTCGAAGAAGTCCAGGTGCGCGTCGAAGAAGAACGAGAGCCCGGGCGCGAACTCGTCCACGTCCAGGCCACGGGACAGGCCGAGCTCGACGTAGCCGAACCCGTCAGCCAGCGTGAACGCCAGCTCCTGCGCAGCGGTCGAGCCGGCCTCCCGGATGTGATAGCCCGACACCGACAGCGGCTTGTAGTCCGGGATCTCCTTGACGCAGTACTCCATCAGGTCCCCGATCAGCCGCAGGTGCGGCTCCGGGGGGAAAAGCCATTCCTTCTGCGCGATGTACTCCTTGAAGATGTCGGTCTGCAGCGTCCCGTTCAGAGTGGCCATGTCGATCCCCTGCCGCTCGGCCGCGACCAGGTACATGCAGAACACCGGCACCGCCGGCCCGCTGATCGTCATCGAGGTGGTCACGTCGCCCAGGGCGATGCCCTCGAAGAGGACCTCCATGTCCGCGGCCGAGTCGATCGCCACCCCGCAGTGCCCCACCTCGCCGAGGGACTGCGCGTCGTCGGAGTCCCGGCCCATCAGCGTCGGCATGTCGAAGGCCACCGACAGGCCACCGCCGCCCGAGGCGAGGATCAGCTTGTAGCGCTCGTTCGTCTGCGCCGCGTTGCCGAACCCGGCGAACTGCCGGATCGTCCAGGTCCGCCCCCGGTAACCCGTCGGGTAAAGCCCGCGGGTGTACGGGAACTCGCCCGGCCACCCGATCCGCTCGAAACCAGCGACCTCGTCACCGTCGGCCGGACCGTAGACCGGGGCCACCTCCGAGCCCGAGAGCGTCGTGAAGTCACGGTCGGCCACCCGCCCCGCGCGTACCGCCGCATCGAAGCGCTCCTGCCAGCGCTCACGCCCGGCGTTGATCTGGTCCGCATCCACGTCTACTCCTGTGCTCGGTGACCCGCCCCGCGCAAATGTGACACTTGCCAGCCGGCAACGCGGCGTTGTGCCACAAGCGTGCCACATGACTGACCGTGGAACGGCTGCGCTCCCACCCATCCGGGTCATACCCTCTTTTTCGATGACGGACCGAACCAACCCCGGCGTACCTGCGTCCTTGGACCCAGGGAGCGAACCGGAGACACCGCCGGAGCCTCCCGACAGGGTTGACACTGCTGAGGCAACGGGACGGCAGGTGGACGGTATGACCGTGGTTGTGGGCACTCGCCCGCCTCCGCCGCAGAGGGCTCTGGCCCTCAACGTCGCCGCACGCGACACGGTGGCTCGTCAGCTCTGGGACCAGCACTACGCGCAGCTCGCCGGTTGGTGTGCCGCACTCGTCGGAGATCGTGATGCCGCTCATGACATTGCTTCAGAGGCCTTCACTCGGCTGCTGGCCAAGTGGGTCGGGGTGCGTGACCCGCGCGGCTTCCTCTATGTCACGGCGACCAACCTGGCCCGCGACCGGTGGAGACGTGAACAGCGCGATCGGCGGCTGTACGACCGGCTGGAGCGGGTGACCCCGACGTCTGCGCCTGCCTGTGACCCCTGGCTGCGCGACCTGGTCGAGCGGCTGCCCGACCGGATGCGCACCCCCGTGCTCTTGTACTACTACGCCGACATGTCCGTCGACGAGGTCGCGGCTGCGCTGCACCGGCCGCCAGGAACGATCAAGCGAACGCTGTCCGACGCACGAAGCAAGCTGCACACCATGCTGGAGGACGAGGAATGACAAACCTCCCCCGTCGGCAAATAGAGCCACTCGCCCCGGCACCAGAAGCCTTCGACAAGGTTTTCGCCGGTGCGCGCCGTCGACGACGCCGGAAGCTCGCGGCCGCGTCCGCGACGATGGTGGTGGTGGCACTGGTCGCCGCGGGCTCGTTCGCACTCGGCGCGTCGCTGCAGGCGGCGGACCCGTTTGACCCCGCGGGCAACTCGAAGGATGCCAACAACCCGACACTTGCCCTCGAGGGACAGCCGTCGCCGACTCCTACCGAGGCGTCGAAGCCGCCGCAGTCCGGCGGGAAGACATCGGACCCGCGGCCGGTCACGTGGTTGCAGGGTCGGGCCGTGGACGCCAGCAACCGCGGCATCGCAGGGCTCTACGTGCAGCCCGGCCGTCCGTACCAGAAGACGTTCGGCCTCGACGGCCGCGCGCCCACCCAGACGAATGCCCGGGGCTACTTCAAGATCGTGTGCCCGCACGCACCCGTCCTGCTGTCCACCTGGCGCCTCAACCGGGACTACGGCGACAACACTGCCGGATCCAACTGGGGGGCGACCTTCGTCGGGAGCACCAACGGAGCGCTGGTCGCGCCGCGGTGCGGCTCGGGCCTCGTCACGACCACGCTCTCGCAGGGCGCGACGGTGACGGGTCAGATGGTCGCGACCGGAGACTGCCTGCCCGACGATGCTTACAGCGTCTGGCTGTGGCTCGGCGGGAACCATGGCACCACGATCCGCCTCGCCGGAGTGCACAGCGGCGACAAATTCACCTACACGGGCCTGCCCCCCGGAACGCACACCATCGGGGTGCGCGGTCAGACGACCCGCGTCACGGTCGCGCCCGGGGCCGCCGCCCAGGCAGACGCAGACTTCGCCTGCGACGGCGAGACCGAAGAGCCGCCCGAGTCGCCCGACCCGAGCAGCCCACCGCCCACGGAGTCGCCCGACACGGGAGGCACGCCGAGCCCCACCCCCACTCCGGCCCTCAACTAGGCAGGCGTCAGCTCGTCGTCACGCCCGCGACGAGGCGGTCGGCGGCGACGTAGGGATCGAACTCGCCCGCGACCACCTGCGCGGCGAGGTCGTCGAGCGCGGCACCCCGCCCGGGGTCGCCCATCCGCTCCCGCAGCGCGGTCACCGCGATGGTCTCGATCTCGTCGGCCGCGCGGCGGAGTCTGCGGCGGTGCAGCTCGCCTGTCTCGCCGAGCCAGCCCTGGTGCTTCTCGACCGCCTCGACGAGCTCGTCGATGCCCTCCCCGCGCGACGCGACGGTCTTGATGATCGGCGGTCGCCAGTCGTTCGGGGCCCGACGCTCCCCCAGTGCCAGCATGTTGCGCAGCTCGCGCACGGTGAGATCGGCTCCGTCGCGGTCCGCCTTGTTGACGACATAGACGTCGCCGACCTCGAGGATGCCCGCCTTGGCGGCCTGGATCGCGTCCCCCATGCCGGGCGCCAGGAGCACCACCGTGGTGTCGGCGAGGCCCGCAACCTCGACCTCGCTCTGACCGACACCGACGGTCTCGACGACGACCACGTCGCACCCCGCGGCGTCGAGCACTCGCAGAGCCTGCGGCGTCGACCAGGACAGCCCGCCGAGGTGGCCCCTCGAGGCCATCGACCGGATGTAGACGTGCGGGTCGAGGGCGTGGTCCTGCATGCGCACCCGGTCGCCGAGCAGCGCCCCGCCCGAGAACGGCGACGACGGGTCCACCGCAAGGACGCCCACCCGCTTGTCGAGCTTGCGCAGCGCGGACACGAACGCGCTCGTCGTCGTCGACTTGCCGACACCGGGGGCGCCGGTCAGCCCGATGACCGCTGCGTGACCGCCGAAGGGCAGCATCGCCGCCATCGCCTCGCGCAGCAGCGGTGACGCGTCCTCGACGAGCGAGATCAGGCGCGCGACCGATCGCGGGTCGCCCTCGCGAGCCCGCTGGACGAGTGTCGCGACGTCTGGTGCGGCCAAGTCAGGCCTTGGGCACGCGGACGATCAGCGCATCGCCCTGCCCGCCGCCACCACACAGTGCCGCTGCGCCGACACCGCCGCCGCGCCGGCTCAGCTCGAGTGCGAGGTGCAGCACGATGCGGGCACCCGACATGCCGATGGGGTGTCCGAGAGCGATCGCGCCGCCGTTCACGTTGACCTTGTCCGCACCCAGGCCGAGGTCGCGCATGGACTTGATGCCGACGCTGGCGAACGCCTCGTTGATCTCGACGAGGTCGAGGTCAGCGGGGCTGATGCCCTCGCGAGCGCAGGCCTTGCTGATCGCTGCCGACGGCTGCGACTGCAAGGTCGAGTCGGGACCAGCGACGACACCGTGGGCGCCGATCTCGGCCAGCCAGGCCAGCCCCAGCTCGTTCGCCTTCGCCTTGCTCATCACCACGACCGCGGCCGCACCGTCGGAGATCTGCGAGGACGAGCCGGCGGTGATGGTGCCGTCCTTGCTGAAGGCGGGCCGCAGCTTGGCGAGGGTCTCGGTCGTCGTGTCGGGCCGGATGCCCTCGTCGTCACGGAACGAGATCGCGTCTCCCTTGCGTTGCGGGATCTCGACCGACACGACCTCGTCGTCGAACAGACCGTTCTTCCAGGCCTCCGCCGCCCGCTGATGCGAAAGAGCCGAGAAGGCGTCCTGCTCCTCCCGGGAGATGCCCAGCTCCGCGTTGCACGCCTCGGTCAGCGCTCCCATCGCCTGGGTGGTGAACACATCCCACAGACCGTCGTAGGACATCGAGTCGACGAGCTTCGTGTCGCCGAACTTCACACCCTCGCGGGACTTCGGCAGAAAATGGGGTGCCTGGGTCATCGACTCCTGGCCGCCCGCCACCACGATCTCGAACTCTCCGGCCCGGATCAGCTGGTCGGCCAGGGCGATGGCGTCGATGCCCGACAGACATACCTTGTTGATGCTCAGCGCCGGCACGGTCATCGGGATGCCCGCCTTCGCCGCGGCCTGCCGGGCCGGGATCTGGCCTGCGCCGGCCTGCAGCACCTGGCCCATGATCACGTAGTCGATCTGCTCGGGTGCCACACCCGCCTTCTCGAGGGCACCCTTGATGGCGACAGCACCCAGGTCGCTGGCGGAGAAGTCCTTGAGTCCGCCCAGCAGCCGACCCATCGGCGTGCGTGCGCCCGCGACAATGACGTTCGTGGTGTCGGCTGGAGACATCTCTCGGCCCTCCCGTGGGCAGACGTTCTATGGGCTGTCACGATAGCCGCATGCTCACCCGCATCGACCACGTCGGTCTGGCCGTGCACGACCTCGAGGCCGCCATCGCGTTCTACGAGAACACGTTCGGCATGCGCGTGGTGCACCAGGAGGTCAATGAGGAACAGGGCGTACGCGAGGCCATGCTCGCCGTCGGCGACTCAGGATCGTGCATCCAGCTGCTGGCGCCGCTGACGCCCGACTCGACGATCGCCAAGTTCCTCGACCACAGCGGCGAGGGCATCCAGCAGGTTGCGTACGGCGTCGACGACATCGACGCCGCGTCCGCCGAGCTGCGCGCCCGGGGCCTGCGGCTGCTCTACGACGCGCCGAGGCGGGGCACCGCCGGGTCACGGGTCAACTTCGTCCATCCGAAGGATGCCGGCGGCGTGCTCGTCGAGCTGGTCGAGGCTGGTCCACGGGAGTCTGCTGTCGTCGAGAGCGACATCGACTGATTCGCTGATGTTTGAGATATTACCGGCGGAGGGCCGTGCCGGGTCTGACATGCGGACCAGGTTCTGTCACCATGCTTAGTCATGGAGGACGGCTCCACCGAGAACCAGCAGACGCCCGACGACAGCGCTCAGGTCGCCGAGCGGGCTAGTCGTCTGCTCTATGCCGCGCAGGCCCAGGCCGACCGGCTCGTCAAACAGACCGAGCAGGACCTCGAGGCCGCCAAGGCCGAGGCTGTCGAGCTGCGCACCGAAGCCCAGCGCAAGCACGACGAGATAGCGGTCAGGCACGCCGAGGCCGTGCGGCTCGAAGAGGAGGCGGTACGCCGCCGCGCCGACGCTCTCGAGGAAGCGGCCCGCCGTCTGGACACCGCACTCGCCGAGGCGGAACGGCAGCGCAGCGATGCCGCCGAGGAAGCCCAGCAGCTGCTGACCGACGCTGCCGACCAGGCCGCCATGCTCGTCACCGCCGGCTCGGCGAGTGCCGACGAGCTGCTCGACACCGCGGTGCGGGAGTCGGAAACCGTCCGCGACGTGGCTACTGCCGACGCCGAGTCGCTGCGCGCCCAGGCCCAGGACGCCCGGGAGAAGGCCCGGCAGGAGGCCGAACGCGTTCTCGAAGCAGCACGAGCGGAGGCCGAGAAGCTGCGTCGGGAGGTCGACGAGGAGATCGACGGTCGCTTGTCCAAGGCCCAGCAGCACGCCGATCGCATCGTCGACGACGCCGCAGAGGAGGCCGCCGCCGGCCATCGTGACGCCCTGGCCGAGATCGCCGAGCTCAAGGCAAGCGTCGCCCGCGACCTGGAGGCGGCCCGCAGCGAGGCAACGTCGATCCGCGACTCGGCCGCGACCGAGTCGGACAAGGTGCGCGGTCAGGCCCACGCCGAGGCCGAGGAGGTGCTCGCCGCCGCCGCCGAGCAGACGGCCTGGGCCACGCGGACCGTCGAGGAGCTCATGGCGGCCGCCAACGCCGACGCCGAGCGGCTGCGCAGCGACGCCCACACCGAGGCGCGCACGATCGTGGCCGACGTCCGCGCCCAGGTCGAGGAGCTCATCAGCGGCACGCGCGAGACCACCGAGGCCCGGCTGGCCGAAGCGGAGGCGAAGGCCGCGGCCATCGAGGCCAGCAGCCGGCAGTCCCTGGCCACCGCCGAGGCAGAGGCGCAACGGCGGCTCACCGACTCGAGCCACCGCGCTGCGCGGACGATCGATGAGGCCAATCAGCGTGCCGCCGAGATCGAGTCGCGAGCGTCACGACGCGAGGAAGAGGCCGAGAGCGGCGCAAAGGCGTTGCGGGAGAGAGTGGCCGAGCAGGTGGGCGCTGCCCAGCGCGAGGCTGAGCAGTCCCGCCGCGAGGCGCGCGCGGAGGCTGTGATGCTGGTCCGAGACGCCCGCGTCGAGGCCGACGAGCTGCGCCGCACTGCCCGGCGGATGCTCGATGACGCTCGTACGGAGGTGGCCGGTCTGACCACCCGCCGCGACGAGATCGCCGAGGAGCTCGGCCGGTTGTCCGGCGTGATCGAGGCACTTTCGGTGTCCTCGCCCGCGCGCGCAGGCGGCGGGGCGCGTCCCAGCGACAACGGCGTGACCAGCGGGGTCGAAAGCGGACAACAAGACGTGCCAAGATAAAAGCATCCCCGTTTCACCCGACAGGACTGGATCTGATGACGAACACCTCCGAAACCGCACGCGAGCAGTTCGAGATCGTCCGACGGGGCTACGAGCCCCAGCAGGTGGATCGCAAGGTCTCGGGCCTCGCGAACGATCTGCAGGCCGCTCGCAAGCGCGTCAGCGACCTCGAACGACGTCTCGAAGAGATCCACGTCCAGGGTCCGGTGGCTGCCTCGGAGGAAGCACCGACGTTCGCCGGGCTGGGAGCGCGCATCGAGCAGATCCTCGGTCTGGCCGAAGAGGAGTCGAAGGAGCTGCGCGCCAGCGCCATGGCGGAGACCGACCAGCACCGTGCCCTGTCGGAGCAGGCGGCCGACAAGGTGCGAGCAGAGGCGGAGCGCTATGCGCAGGAACGCCGCAGCGAGGCCGATGCCGAGGCGGCCCGGGTGCTCGAGGACGCGCGGCGCCAGGCTGACCAGCTGCGCGACTCGACCGAGCGCGACACGAAAGCGCGCCGCGAAGAGGCCGAGGCCCTCTTCGAGAGCAACCGGGCCAAGGCCGCTCAGGCGGCCGCCGACTTCGAGTCGACGCTGGCCCAGCGTCGCGACCAGGCCGAGCATGACTACACGGAGCAGATGAAGGCCAACGAGAGCCAGCTCTCCGTCGTCGCGCACCGCGCCGAGCAGCTGCGGCTCGAGGCCGAGAAGCTGCGGGCAGACGCCGACCGAAAGTCCCAGCGCACGATGGACGAGGCCCAGCGCCAGGCCGACGAGATGATCTCCGAGGCCAAGGCCGTCGCCGAGCGGATCCGCTCCGAGTCCGAGCGCGAGCTCTCCGCGGCGACCCAGCGGCGCGACAGCATCAACGCCCAGCTGACCAATGTGCGCCAGATGCTGGCCACGTTGACCGGTGCCACGCTGCCGAACCCACTTCGCGACATCGAGGAAGCGACCCCGCAGGCGGCACCGGCGAAACCATCGGCCGCGCCAACCGCCGCAGCGCCCGCCACCCCGACGGCACCGCAGCCCGCGTCGAACGTCAAGCCTGACCCCAAGACGGGTGCCGCAGGGTCGCTGGCAAAGCCGGGCGCACCCGCCGCTGCCAAGCCGGCTGCGCCGGCCGACGCAAAGCCGGCCGAGACCGTCGACACGAACACGGCCGCGGCCAAGGCAGAAGCAGCCAAGGGCCCCGGCCAGCAGGGCTGATCCGCGCCTAGAACCAGAAGCAGGTCTGTGCGGTCGCAGCGCGACACCTTCGGGGTGTCGCGCTGCGGGCTGTCGCGACCACTATCCTCCGCCGAGATGTGCCATCGGCGAGGGGAGCAGCTGCGGTGACCGAGCCGTCGACACCCGACTCCACGGAGGCCGTGGAGCATCGTGATCCCCCGGCGAGCGCGACGGGAGAGTTCGGCCGCCTGGGCAGCCCGCTGCGACGCGACTCGCCCTTCATGTTCGGCTTCCTCGGTGCGCTCGGGGTCCTGCTCGCGATCGCCATCGTCGACGCCCTGTCCCAGGCGCGTTCGGTCATCATCCTGATCATCGTCGCGCTGTTTCTCGCCGTGGGCCTGAACCCCGTGGTGGAAGCGCTCACGCAGCGCGGCGTGCGCCGTGGTTTCGCCATCGCCATCGTCTTCGCCGTGGTCATCGGTGCCTTCGCCGCGTTCGGGTTCGCCGTCGTGCCGCCCGTGATCGAGCAGACCAACGCGTTCGTCAAGGAGCTGCCGAGCTATCTCGAGGACCTGCGCGGCAACCGCCAGATCCGCCAGTTCGACAACGACTATCACGTCATCGAGAAAGCCCAGGCCTACGTCACCGGACCCGACCTCGGCCAACGCCTCTTCGGCGGCCTGCTCGGCGTCGGGAAGGTCGTGCTCAACACCGTGTTCAGCGCCTTCTCGGTGCTCATCATGACGCTCTACTTCCTGGCGGCTCTGCCGAGCATGAAGCGTCAGGCCTATCAGCTCGTGCCGGCCTCGCGTCGCGAGCGGGTGGGGCTGCTGACCGACGAGATCCTCCTGCGCATCGGTGGTTTCGTCAGCGGTGCGCTGGCGGTCGCCTTCATCGCCGCCACGGCGTCCTACATCTTCCTCAGGATCGTCGACCTGCCCTTCGCCCTGGCACTCGCGGTCTTCGTGGGGCTCTTCGACCTGATCCCGCTGGTGGGCGCCACCATTGCCGCGATCGTGGTTTCGACCCTCGGCTTCATCCACTCACCGAGCGTGGGCATCGCCTGCGTCATCTTCTACGTCGCCTACCAACAGCTCGAGAACTATGTGATCTACCCACATGTCATGCGCCGGGCGGTGGACGTACCCGCCCCCGTCACCATCGTCGCCGTACTCATCGGTGGAGCCCTGCTCGGTGTGACCGGCGCCCTGCTCTCGATCCCGATCGCCGCGGCGGCGCTGCTCGTGATCCGGCAGGTGACCATCCCCCGCATGGACCACCTCTAGCTGAGCTCCGGCATGGCGGCTCAGGGCAGCGAGCTCAGGAACTGCCGTGCCGCGGCGTTGAACGCCTCAGGAGCCTCGACCGCCGTCAGGTGACCGCTGCGTGGCACGACGACCAGCCGGGCATCGGGCAGCGCGTCGACCATTGCCTGCGCGTCGGCAACCGACGAGAGCGCGTCCTGATCACCGGCGATGACGAGCGCCGGCACGGTCACCGCCCGGAGGGTGTCGAACGAGTCGGGGCGCGCCGCCATGGCACGCTGCGACCAGGCGGCGGCGGCCGGCGGGGCATCCTCGACGAGGGCCCGGACCCGGCCCTGGATCATCGGCCGCTCGACCACCGTCGTCTCACCCAGCAGCGCTGGGAGGACGTCGTCGAGCAGGACCTGCGTCGTGCCCGACTCGTCGAGCGCGTCGGCGATGCGATGCCGGTTGGCTCGCGCAGCCTCCGTGTCCGCGGATGCCTTGGTGTCCGCCAGCAGCAGCCCGGCGACGCGTTCGCCGTGGCGGCGCAGGAACGGCCATCGCCGCATAGCCACCCATCGACAGTCCGCCCAGCACGACACGATCGAGGGCGAGGCGTGTCGAGCAGAGCCGCGACATCATCGGCCAGGTGATCGAGGGACGGCTCGTCATAGCCGAGCTGCGAGCCCCCGAAGCCGCGCAGGTCCGGAGTGATGATGCGGAAGTCGTCGGCGAGGTCGTTGCGCTGCTCGAGCCACATCGCGCTGGACAGCGGGAACGCGTGCAGCAGCACGACGGGCAGTCCCGATCCGGCCTCGCGGACGTGGAGGTCCACAACCGTCATGACGGGCACGTTACAGGCGGCGCAGTCAGCCTCGGGCACCGGCCACTCGGTCGGCATGACACCGGCCACTCCGTCGGCTATGACACCGGCCACTCCGTCGGCAGTGGGTAGGCGTCCGGCGCGACCCGCTTGACGATCTCGTTGAGAACGCGCCGCACGGCCGGCTCGCCGACCCAGAGATGCTTGGCTCCGTCCACGCCGACCACCTCCGCCTGCGGGATGCGCGCGAACCGTCGCCGCGCCTCGCTCGGGTCGCAGATAGTCGTCGAACTCCGGCACCAGTGCCAGCACCGGCTTGCCCGACGCCGCCCACGCGTCCAGGTGCTCGTCGGTCGCGAAGCGCAGCGGCGGCGAGAGCAGGATCGCCCCCTCGATCGAGGGATCGAGCCCGTGCATGAGCGCGAGGTCGGTGCCGAACGACCAGCCGAGCAGCCAGCGATGCGGCAGCGGCGGGTCGTCGGCGAACTCCGCAGCCTCGATGGCCGCCGCGACGTCGTACCGCTCCCCCACCGCGTTGTCGAACACCCCGTCGCTGGTGCCGTGCGGTGAGGACGTACCCCTTGTGTTGAACCGGAGTACGGCGACGCCGGCGAGCGCCGGGAGGCGGTACGAGGCCTTGCGGATCACGTGGCTGTCCATGAACCCGCCATGCGTCGGGAGCGGGTGCAGCGTCACGAGAGTCGCCACCGGCGGCCGGTCCTCGGGGACGGCGATCTCACCGACGAGACTCAGCCCGTCGGCCGTGTGCAAGCGTCAGCGGCGACCGGCGAGCCGGCAGCACCGTGCCAGCACGGATCGCCTGCTCGCCCTGCCAGACGTGTTCGGGGGCCATCGGCCTCAGTATCTCGGTCGGCGTCGCGTCCGGGCGTTCCAACAGGCCGTGTGCCAGTGTCTGCGTTGCGACAGCCCTGGGCCGTCCGCCTCGCTCTCGCTGTGGTCGGGCCAGGCGACGACGTGCGGTGTCGCCGGACGGATCTCCTGGTTGCAGCCGGGACATCGGTAGGTCTTGGTCGCCGCGGCGCCCGTCACGGGCCGCACCAGCCAGTCACCGTCGCTGCCCGACTCGCGCCGCACGGCGCCACGACCCATCGCGGCGGCGTCGGTCGTCGCGGGCTGTTCCGGGCGACGACGGTTCTGACGGGGCACGTCCTCCAGTGTGTCCGACGCGCAGCAGGAGGGCTCCGACCGCACCGGCCAGGAGCGGGCACGCGGCGCTGAGCAGCAGCTGGGTTCGCCGTCGGTTCCTGCGCGAGCGCACCAGCCGCCGTCACCCCTAGGGCGGCCGCGGTGATCTTCAGCCCGGCACCCAGGGTGAACACCTGGGCGCGGGCGCCGTCGGGTGAGTGCTCCTGCCGAGTGGTGAAGAGGGCTCCGGCGAGTGGACCGGTGAAGAAGCCGGCGATGCCGAACAGGGCAGCGGTCGAGCGCAGAGACGGCGAGGCCGCGGCGAGAGCGAGGGGCATGCCGGTCAAGACGAGAGCGGCCATCACGATCACAGGCCCCTGCCGCGCACGCGCGGGCCGCACGATCCAGGAGATCGACCCGAGCAGCGCACCGATCGCAAAGGTGGTCAGCAGCCAACCGCCGGCCGTCGGAGCGTTCGCCCGGTGCGCGAGAACCACGACGACGACCGGAAGCGCACCGAGCCCCACCTGGCCGAGCGTCGTCGCGGCGGTCACCAACCCGAGCACCCGGTCTCGCAGCAGCAGCCGCAGCACATCGGTCTTCTGGGGTTGCCCGTCGCGGCTGTCCGGCGCATGCGTCCCGGCAAGCGGGAGGCCGGCGATCACGACGCCGCCGACCGCTGCGCTGGCACCCAGGGCGACCAGGGAGGTCGCAGGTGACGCGAACCCGCTGATGACGGCGACGAGAGCCGGGCCGACGATGCCCGACACGTTGTAGGTCAGGGCGTCGACGCCGAAGGCTCGTGGGAGGAAGTCCGCGCCCACCACCCCCGACAGCTGACTGGTCAGCCCACCGGTCAGCGCCGGCCCGCAGCAACCACCGGCCACCAGGACGCCGAAGGTGAGCAGCAGCGGGATGTGACCGAGACAGAGTGCAGTGACAACGAGTGCCGCTGCGAAGCCGAGCGATGCGCTGCCAAGGACCATTCGCGGCGCCCTGGATCGATCGGTGATCACCCCGATGGCGGGAGCAGCCAGCACTTGCGGGACCAACAGCGCGGCGACCAACGCGCCACCGACCTGTGCACTGTTGACCCTGTCGAGAGCCAGCAGGACCAGAGCGAGCCGCGCACCTTCGTCGGCCACCCGGACCAGCGCCGCGCCTGCCGTGTAGTGGCCCACCGCGCGCAGTGGGATCACGTTGCGACCACCTCCTCGTCATCACCTGTTTAACCGGTGATGATCGAGGTCAAACCTTGTCGACGCGATCGTCACCTGTCAAAGTGGTGATGTGACATTCGACTTCATCGCCGGTCGGCTGTCGCTGGACTTCGTGGCGACGGTCAGCGAACGCGGCACCACAGATCTGGAAAGGCTTTCCACGCCTGACGATCTGGCGGACTGGATCGCGCTTGCCGGTCTGACACAACGACGGCTCACGCCGACCGACGCCGACCTTGCCGCGGCCAGGGCCCTCCGCGAGGCGATCTTCGGACTGGTCACGGCATGGACCCGCGGAACCGCTCCAGCCGAACGGCACCGGAGGACAGTCAACGCAGTCGCGGCAAAGAGCCCACCGACGCCGGCACTGACCAGAGGCGGTCACGTCACCCGCGCCGGGAACACCGACTCCGTGCTTGCTCTGCTGGCGCGGGACGCGCTCGAGCTCGCCGACAGCCCGGACCGCACACTGGTCCGCTGGTGCGCGGACCCGAACTGCACCCGACCGTTCGTCGACCGGTCCCGCGGCCATCGGCGGCGGTGGTGTGGGATGCGCGGCTGTGGCGACCGGGCCAAAGCCGCGGCCTATCGCGATCGCCATCGCGCCGGTGACTCTCAGCTGTAGTCGCGGAAACCCCGGCCGGTCTTGCGTCCGAGATAGCCGGCGGTCACCAGCTGGTCGAGCAGCGGCGCCGGCGCGAACCCGGGCTCGCGGAACTCGAGATAGAGCTCGCGCTGGATCGCGTGCGCCACGTCGAGACCGACGACGTCGAGCAGGTCGAACGGTCCGAGCGGGTAGCCGCAGCCCACGATCATCGCGTTGTCGATGTCCTCGACCGTCGCGTAGTGGGCCTGCAGCATCTTGACGGCGTCGTTGAGGTAGGGAAACAGCAGGGCGTTGACGATGAAGCCGGCGCGGTCGCCACACTCGACGGCGTGCTTGCCCGCTTGGTCGCACACGGCCTTGACGGTGCTGACGATGTCGTCGGACGTCGAGACGGTACGGACGATCTCGACGAGCTTCATCACCGGAGCCGGATTGAAGAAGTGCAGGCCCACGACGTCTCGGGGCCGACCGGTCGCCGCCGCGAGCTCGATGACCGGCAGTGACGACGTCGTCGTCGCGAGCACGGCACCCGGCTTGCAGATCTCGTCGAAGGTCGCGAACAGCGCCTGCTTGACCGAGAGCTCCTCGACCACGGCCTCGATGACCAGGTCGCAGTCACTCAGGTCGTCCAGCCGCGACGAGCCGCGCACCCGCGCCAGGGCTGCGTCGCGGTCGGCCTCCTCGAGCTTGCCCCGCAGCACGCCCTTGTCCAGCGAGCGTTGCAGGGCAGCTCTCACCTGGGCGACCTTCTCGTCGCCGCGCGTCACGTAGAGAACGTCGTAGCCCGCCTTGGACAGGACCTCGACGATGCCCGTGGCCATGGTGCCTGAGCCGACGACTCCGATCCGCTCGACCGAGCGTGCAGCGGCGCCGTGGTGACCGGCGTCCGGGGTCAGGGCGTCGTCGATCACCGATGGCGAGTCAGGACCCTCGTACGTGTAAAAACCACGACCGGTCTTGCGGCCCCGCAGGCCCGCGGTGACCATCTGCTTGAGGATGGGTGCCGGCGCGTGCAGGCGGTCGCGCGACTGGCGGTACATCGTGTCGAGGATCTCGTAGGCCGTGTCCAGCCCGATCAGGTCGATCAGGGCGAGCGGACCCATCGGATAGCCGCAGCCCAGCCGCATCGCCGCGTCGATGTCCTCGCGAGTGGCGTAGTGCGACTCGAACATCGAGACCGCGTGGTTGAGATAGCCGAAGAGCAGGGCGTTGGCGATGAAGCCCGCCTTGTCGCCGATGACGACGGGCACCTTGCCGAGCCGCTCAGCGAGGCCCTTGACGTCCTCGACGACCTCCTGCTCGGTGACCACGGTCCGCACGACCTCGACCAGCTTGAGCACGGGCGCCGGATTGAAGAAGTGCATGCCGATGACCTTCGACGGCCGGCTGGTGGCCACGGAGATCTCGGTGACCGACAGCGACGACGTGTTGGTCGCGAGCACGGCGTCCGGCTTGCAGATCTTGTCCAGGGCAGCGAAGACCTCCCGCTTGAGCTCGAGCCGCTCCGGAACCGCCTCGATCACCAGGTCGACATCGGCGAGGTCGTCCATCGACGTCGTGAATCGCACCCGCCCGACGAGCGCGGCCTGGTCCTCGACGCTGAGCTTCCCGCGCTTGACTGCGCGGTTCGTCGAGTTCGCCAGGTGCTCGCGGCCGCGCTCGAGCGCGTCCTCGTTGGGCTCGACGCCCACGACCTGCAGCCCCTCGCGGGCGAACACCTCGGCGATGCCGGCACCCATCGTGCCCAGACCGACCACGCCCACCGTGCCGAACTCCCGGCTCATCGCCGCTCCGCTCTGATCGCCCGCAATCTCCGCGTCAGTCTCCCAGGTCGGAGCCGGTCGGCACGCGGCGGGCTAAGCCCACGATCCCGTGATCATGAAGGATCCGACCGGCTCCAGGCGCATCGATGATCCTGCGAGCGTCTTCGTCATCGAGGGCCAACCAAAGACCGGATCCTTCATGATCACCGGGCAGGAGGTAGCGTCTCCGGCCGTGCGCACAGTCATAGCTCGCTGTTCGGTCGACTATGTCGGTCGCCTCACGGCACACCTGCCTGCCGCGACCCGCCTCTTGTTGATCAAGAGCGACGGATCGGTGCTCATTCACTCGGATGCCGGCGGATACAAGCCGCTGATGTGGATGAGCCCGCCCTGCACGCTGCGCGAGGGAACCGACGAGGCCGCGGCCGCTGACAGCACGTGGACGGTCACGAACAAGGCCGGTGAGCAGCTGGTCATCACGATCGAGCAGACCCTGCACGACTCGTCACACGAGCTCGGGGTGGACCCGGGCCTGGTGAAGGACGGCGTCGAGGCCCACTTGCAGGCCCTGCTCGCCGAGCAGATCGACACGCTGGGAGACGGGTGGCGGCTCGTACGCCGCGAATACCCCACCGCGATCGGGCCGGTGGACATCCTCTGCCGCGACGCTGCAGGGGCAACGGTGGCCATCGAGATCAAGCGCCGCGGTGACATCGACGGCGTCGAGCAGCTCACCCGCTATCTCGAGCTGCTCAACCGCGACTCGACGCTCGCCCCGGTGCGAGGCATCTTCGCCGCCCAGGAGATCAAGCCGCAGGCCAAGGTGCTGGCCGCAGATCGCGGCATCCACTGCGTCACCCTCGACTACGACGCCCTGCGCGGCTTCGACGACGTCGGCTCCCGCCTTTTCTAGCCCCGGAATCGACCACGTTCAGCAGCCTGGCGACCCTTCGCAAGGCATGCACGCCTGCGAAGCGTCCGCCAGCATGCTGAACGTGGTCGACTCCCGGCGGAGGGCGGTCTAGGCGGCGAGGGTGACGTCGTCGGGGGCGATCGCCGGTTGCGGCTCGCCGGACCGCAGCAGCAGGAGCAGCCCGACCAGCGAGCCCAGGGCGGCGATCGAACCGGCGCCGACGAACGTCTCGCGGATGCCGACCTGCCCGACCAGGGCGGCGGAGATCGTGACCGACAGCGGTGCGCTCACCGTGGCGGCCACCCAGTCGAGCGAGCTCACCCGACCGCGCAGGTGGCGCGGGATCCGGGAGCCCAGGATGGTGTCCTGCCAGATGTTGCCAGCCGTCGTGCCCATGAACATCAGCGCGATGAACAGCGCCGCCACCCAGACGTCCGGTGCGAGCCCGAGCCCGACCACGGCGCCGAGCCCGACGACGTACATCACGTACGACGACGCCAGCGGGCGCCGCCGCGGGCGCAGCATCCCGACCACGACGGCGGTCACCGTCGCGACGGCTCCCCCGACTGCCAGCAGGTAGCCGAAGCTCTCGCTCGGCGCGCCGTATCCCCTGGTGACGAGCAGCGGGAGCATCGTGAACGAGCCGGAGACCGCCAAGGAGATCGCGACGCCGGACAGCAGGTTGACCAGCAGCCACGGCGTTCGCCGCACGTAGGCCAGGCCCTCACGGAAGTCCGCCCACGGCGGCGGGCGCTGCGCACGCTGGGCGTCGTGGTTCCGAGCCGGTCGCAGGAGCAGCACGCAGCCGGCCGACACCGCGAAGGTGGCAGCGTCGACGAACATCGCCAGACCGACGTCGACCGACGCCAGCACGCCGCCGAGCACCGGCCCGATCATCATCTGGGCGAAGGGGGTGACCCCGCCCATCACCGAGTTGGCCCGCACCAGGTCCGGCGCCTCGACGATGTCGGGCACGATCGCGCTGAACGCCGGAGCCGCCGCACCCGAGGCCGCGCCGAGCGGCACGACGCAGGCCACCAGCAGCAACGGCGAGGCATGCCCGTCGAGCAGCGCAGCGCCGAGCGTGGCCACGACGGCCAGCCGCACGAGGTCGGCGACGAGCAGGATCACCCGCCGGCTGACCCGATCGGCGAGCACGCCACCGAGCAGGCCAAAGACGATCCGCGGTACGAGACCCGCGACGGCGACCATTGCCAGCGTCGACGCCGGGTGATCGGTGCGCAGCGCAGCAACGGCCATCGCGACGGAGTAGATGCCGTCGCCGACGAGCGACACCGTCGAGCCGGCGACCAGGAGGCGGAAGCCACGAGTGCGCAGCGGTCCGGTGAACCTCACGGTGTCGTCCTTTCCTCGGGCGCCGCCGGGTCAGGTGCGGTGGCGGTGGGGATTGCGATGAACGACACCGAGAACCTGGCCCGATCGGCTGTCACGTGGGCGGCGGGACCGCGATATCGCGCCAACACCGCCTCCACCTCCCGGGTCAGCTGGTCGACCTCGGGCTCGGTGAGCACCAGGTCGGTCAGTTCGAAAGTGCCGACCTCGGCCCAGGCACCGGTGAGACCGGACGTGCCGTCGAAGTAGGCGTCCTGCTGACGGCGGTACTCCGACAGCAGCAGGCCGAGGATCGCGCCCTCGCACGGTCTGGCTCGGTGGCAGATCGCGGTGGTGGCCCTCGATGCGCAGCGACTCGTAGGTCGTGCGCCAGGGCTTGTGCCGCCGGGTCGGCCCGGGCACCGGGTCGGGCTCGATGTAACCGTGCTTGTGCAGCACCGAGAGGTGATAGCTCACGCTCGCGGTGGACTCCCCGGTGAGCTCGGCCAGCCGGGCACCGGTCACCGGTCGGTGCTCGCGGATCAGCCGCAGCAGCTGCATCCGCAGCGGGTGGGCCAGAGCGCGCAACCGGTGGGGATCGCTGACCTCGAGCATGCCGGGTGCGTGCGGGTCCCGCCCAGCCGGTGCGGCTGGCGGTGCGGGTGTCGAGTCATCGGTCATGCCCTGGATGATTGCATGCCAACACATCTTTGCCAAGGTTTCTTGGCCTAATCTTCTTGGCAAGTGTTGTTGCGGGTCGAACGGGCCGATTTCCTGGCAGGCTGTGCCCCGTGCGGGTGATCGTCATCGGGGCCGGGGTGATCGGGCTGAGCTGCGCCGTGCGGTTGGCCGAGCACGGTCACGACGTCGCCGTACTGGCCCGGGACCTGCCGCCCGAGACGACCTCGGCCGTGGCCGCCGCGCTGTGGTATCCCTACCGCGCGCTCCCCCGCGACGCGGTCACGCGCTGGTCGGCGACGGCCTACTCCGAGCTGAGCCGGCTGGCCAGCGAGGAGGCCGGCTGCGGAGTCTCGGTCCGGTGGGGCACCGAGTTGTTCCACGGCCCGGCGACCACGCCCTGGTGGCGCGAGGCCGTACCCCGACTCGACCCGCTCACGACGGTGCCCGACGGCTGGGACGGCGGCTGGCGGCTGCCGGTGCCCGTGGCCGACATGTCGGTCTACCTCCCGTGGCTGGCCGCGCGGCTGGCCGCCCTGCGCGTCACGATCACCCGGTCCTGGTTGGCCACGCTGCCCCGCCCGTCGGCGCAGGTGACCGTGGTGAACTGCTCGGGGCTGGCTGCGCGGGCCCTGGTCGGCGACGACAGCGTCACCCCGGTGCGCGGCCAGGTCGTGCTCCTGGAGCAGGTCGGCCTCGAGGAATGGACGCTGGCCTCAAAGAATGAGTCCGAGCTGACCTACGTCGTGCCTCGCGAGAAGGTCGTGGTCGTCGGCGGCACCGCCCAGGAAGGTGCGTACGAACCGCGGCCCGATCCCGCGGTCGCCCAGCAGATCCTCGATCGCGCCCGGGCGGTGGTGCCCGAGCTGGCCCGGGCGACGGTCGTCGGTCACCGGGTCGGGCTGCGCCCCGCGCGCCCGACGGTGCGGCTCGAGGCGGAGCAGGTCGACGACGGCACCGTCGTGCACTGCTACGGCCACGGCGGCGCCGGCGTCACGCTGTCCTGGGGCTGCGCCGACGACGTCGCCGCCCTGGTCGACGCTGTGCCCGCGGGCACGTGACAGTCGTTCGCGGCGGCGGCCGCGGTCTCCGCGGGGGAGGGCTCGCCGGTCGGGCGAGAGACCTTGGCGGGCGAGCACGTCGAGGAACGCGTCGACGCAGTCCGGGTCGAACTGGGTGCCGGCGCCCGCGACGATGTGGTCGAGCGCTCGCTGCGGGCTCCACGCCGGGCGGTAGGCACGGTCCGAGATGAGCGCGTCCCAAACGTCGGCGACGGCGGCCATCCGGGCCTGCAGTGGGATCTGCTGGCCGGCCAGCCCGTCGGGATAGCCGCCACCGTCCCACCGCTCGTGGTGGTGGCGCACGACCGACAATGCTCCACTCAGCGACGGTGCCTGTCGCACGATCTCCCATCCCGCCACCGGGTGCTGCTCGATCCAGACCCGCTCCTGGGGGGTGAGCGCACCAGGCTTGTTCAGGACGGCGTCGGCGGTGCCGATCTTGCCGATGTCGTGCAGCACCGCGCCTTGTGCCAGCTCTCGCAGCTGTGTCGGGCCGAGCCCCATCTGCTGACCGAGTCGGACCGAATACTCCGCGACGCGGGCCGAGTGTCCGTGGGTGTGCTTGTCCTTGAGCTCGACCGCGGCGACGAGCGCGCGTAGCGCCTCGGGGTAGCCGCGGGTGATGTGCTCCATGTCGTCGTGCAGGCCGACGCCGGCGAGGGTCTCGTCGATCAGCCGCACCCGCCGATACTCGGTGACGATCGCGAAGACTGCGCTGCCGAACCCGGCGAGCAGCACGGCGTGGTAACCCCACCACGACAGGTGCCACAGCGTGCCGAATCGGAGTGACACGAGCGCCTCGACGCCGAGCCAGCACGCGAGCACCAGCGCGAACTGCACCCGGTCCCGGCCCAGCCGCCAGCGGCGCAGGTAGCCCCAGCCCGTCGCCAGCATGGCCAGGCCGGAGAGAAGCAGCACGACGTCGCCGAGGTCGCTCTCGCCGTGCATCATCATGTGACCCGGCCCGGCTGCGGGCCAGAGGACGGCAGCCCCGACCCCGACCGTGACGACGGTCGCGTAGCCGGCCAGGAAGGCACGCGGGTGGCGATCGACCAGGCCACGGCGATCGGACGGGCGCCGTAGGGCAGCGGCCAGGAAGGTGGCGAATCCCGCGAGCGCGAACACCGGGAAACGGCCGACCCACATGTTCATCGGCCGGTCCGCGATGCCCGGAGTCGCGAGGCCGTGCCCGAGCATGAAGACACCAACCGTCAGACAGGCGGCGCCGAGCAGCGTCAGCGAGCGGTGGCCGGTGCGCCCCGCGGCGACGGCGGCCAGCACCGCGACCACCAGCGCGCAGGCGGACAGCCCGCTCACGATCAGCAGGTGGAAGAGCACCGAGTTGTACTCCACGTCCAGCGCGGGCCAGAGCCGCAACACCACGAACGCCAGGATCGGGGCGCTGAGCACGACCGCGAGCACCAGACTGTCGCGAGGCAGGCTGGACCGATGCAGCGCAAATGGCATAACCATGCGTCGGCTGTTTGCCGGGTCACCTTGACCAGGCGGCAACCCCAAGAATCGTCAGGCGGGTCCGAGCGGCTCGAGGCCGTTGGCGCGGCGGATCTCCGCGACGATCTGGCCGATGATCTCGGTGATGCCGAAGTCCTTCGGCGTGAACACGGCCGCGACACCGTGCTCGCGCAGCCAGCGCGCGTCGGCTTCGGGGATGATGCCGCCGACGATGACAGGGACGTCGCCGATGCCCGCCGCGTCGAGCAGCCGCACGACGTCAGGCACGAGTTCGCGATGCGATCCCGACAGGATCGACAGGCCGACGCAGTGCACACCCTCCTCGACGGCAGCGGCGGCGATCTGGGCCGGCGTGAGCCGGATGCCCTGGTAGGCCACCTCGAACCCGGCGTCGCGCGCCCGTACCGCGATCTGCTCGGCACCGTTGGAGTGCCCGTCCAGGCCCGGCTTGCCGATCAGCAGCCGCAGGCGGGTGCCGAGCTCCTCGCCGGTGCGGCGGACCGCCTCCTGCACCAGAGCAAGACTCTCCCCCGGCCGCGACAGACCGACGGCGCCGCCGACACCCGTGGGTGCGCGGTAGGAGCCGAACACCTCTCGCAGGACGCCCGCCCACTCACCTGTCGTCACACCGGCACGGGCGCAGGAAAGCGTTGCCTGCATGAGGTTCTCGTCGGTCTTGGTCGCCACGCGCAGGTCGTCGAGCGCGGCGTCGACGGCATCGCCGTCACGTTCGCGGCGCCACGACTCCAGGGCCGCGATCGCGTTGGCCTCGACGGCAGGGTCGACCGACTGGATGGCCGCGTCGAGGTCGGCCAGCAACGGGTTCGGCTCCGTCTCGGCGAAGCTGTTGACGCCGACGACGATGTCCTCGCCGGACTCGACCCGCGCGCGCCGCAGCGCATGCGAGGCAACCAGGGCCGACTTCAGATAGCCGCTCTCGACGGCGGCGACCGCTCCGCCCATCGCCTCGACGCGCGCCATCTCGGCCCGGGCGTCGGCGCACAGCTGGTCGACCTTCGCCTCCACGACCTGGGAGCCTTCGAAGATGTCCTCGTACTCCAGCAGGTCGGACTCGAAGGCCAGCACCTGCTGGATGCGCAACGACCACTGCTGGTCCCACGGGCGCGGCAGGCCGAGCGCCTCGTTCCAGGTCGGCAGCTGTACGGCCCGCGCCCGCGCGCCTTTGGACAGGGTGACCGCCAACATCTCCAGGACGATGCGCTGCACGTTGTTCTCGGGCTGCGCCTCGGTGAGGCCGAGCGAGTTGACCTGCACGCCGTAGCGGAACAGCCGTTGCTTGTCGTCCTCGATGCCGTAGCGCTCGCGGGTGAGCTCGTCCCACAGCCGCACGAACGCGCGCATCTTGCACATCTCCTCGACGAACCGCACCCCGGCGTTGACGAAGAACGACGTGCGGCCGACCACCTCACCGAACCGTTCCGGTGGGACCTGGCCGGAGTCGCGCACCGCGTCGAGGACCGCCGTCGCCGTGCTCATGGCGAACGCCAGCTCCTGCACCGGCGTCGCGCCCGCCTCTTGCAGGTGATAGCTGCAGATGTTGATGGGGTTCCACCGCGGGATGTGCGCGACGGTGTAGGCGATGAGGTCGGTGGTCAGCCGCATCGACGCCGCCGGCGGGAACGCGTAGGTGCCGCGCGAGAGGTACTCCTTGATGATGTCGTTCTGCGTCGTGCCGGCGAGCTGTTGTCGTACGGCCTCTGCCTCATCACCGCCGGGGTCGGTCACGCCGGCCTGCTCGAGCGCGGCCACCTCGTAGAGCGCGAGCAGCCACATCGCCGTGGCGTTGATGGTCATCGACGTGTTCATCTCGGCGAGCGGGATGTCGGCGAACAGCGCTCGAATGTCCCCGACGTGACTGATCGGCACGCCGACCTTGCCGACCTCGCCGCGGGCGAGCTCGTCGTCGGGGTCGTAGCCGGTCTGGGTGGGCAGGTCGAATGCGACGGACAGCCCGGTCTGGCCCTTGGCGAGGTTGCGCCGGTAGAGCGCGTTCGACTCGGTGGCCGAGGAGTGGCCGGAGTAGGTGCGCATCAGCCAGGGCTTGTCACGCATCGTGGAGCCTCCGAGAGCCGGCAGTGGCCCGGAGTCTACTGGCGAGTAACTTGGCCGCGCGGCGCGGGTGGGTCAGGCTGCGCCGGGCTCGAGGGCGAAGACGCGGTGCAGTCGGGCTAGCCGCAGGATGCGCAGGAGGCGCGGGCTGGCGTCGCGGAGCACCACGCGTCGTCCGGCCTGGGCGGCCCGGCGGTGGGCGCCGAGCAGGACCCCGAGCCCGATCGCATCGACCATGTCGACACCCGAGACGTCGACCACCAGATCGCCGTCGCCCGACTCGATGGCGGAGTGCAGCGCCTCGCGCATCTCGGTCGCGCTGCTGGCGTCCATGCGCCCGGACAGTGCGAGCTCACAGCCCTCGGCAATGCTGACGACCATCGGATCACCCCTCGTCTACTGCAATGAGACGCAGGCCGGCAGCGAAAAGTTGCGCTGCGGCCCGATCTGTTACAGAGACGTTACGGCGGACCTCCGACAATCAGGCGCCGCCACGCTGTGACACATGTGATCAATGTGACTCGAGTGATCAGAGCGTTCGGCGAGCGGTCAGCTGTCGTAGGAGAAGAAGCCGCGCCCGGTCTTGCGGCCGAGGTCGCCGGCCGCGACCATCCGCGTCAGGATCTCGGGCGGGAAGAACTTCGCGTCGGCGGTCTCCTCGTAGATGTTCAGCGTGGCGTGGCGCAGGATGTCGACGCCGGTCAGGTCCATGGTGGCCAGCGGGCCCATCGGGTGGCCGAACCCGAGCCGGCAGGCGGTGTCGATGTCCTCGGCGCTCGCAACGCCGCTCTCGACGAGGCGGATCGCTTCCATCGCCATGGCGCAGATGAGCCGCGTGGTCACGAAGCCCGCCACGTCACGGTTGACGACGACGCAGGTCTTGCCGAGCGCCTCGGCGAAACCGCGGGCCGCCGCCAGGGTCTCGTCGCTGGTCTTGAGCCCGCGGATCAGCTCGCAGAGCCCCATCATCGGGACGGGCGAGAAGAAGTGCGTGCCGACGACCGCCTCCGGGCGGGCGGTGACCGAGGCGATCGACGTGATGGGGATGGCGCTGGTGTTGCTCGCGAGCACGGCCCCGTCGCGGCAGATCCGGTCGAGCTCGCGAAAGACCTCGTGCTTGACGTCGAGCTGCTCGAAGACGGCCTCGACGACCACGTCGGCGTCAGCGGCCGCGGCCAGGTCGGTCGTCGTCGTGATGCGGCCCAGCGCCGCATCCGCGTCACTGGCGGTCAGCCGCTCCTTGGCCACGAAGCGGTCGAGCGAGCGTTTTATGCCCTCCAGGCCGCGTTCGAGCGCTTCGTTCGTCACGTCGCGGAGCACCACCTCGTACCCTGCGGTCGCAGCCACCTGGGCGATGCCGGCGCCCATCAGTCCGGCCCCGACGACAGCGAGCTTGGTTGCCATGCGCACGTCTCCTCAACTTGGTTGACCGCCGGGCGAGCCTAGCCGCGACCGATGCGAGACAATCGGGCCGTGCTCGACTGGCAACACCTGTTCCTCGCGGTGGCGGCGCTCGGCGTCCTGGTCATCCTGCTCCGTTGGACGTACGGCAGCGGTCGTCGTACCTCGCTCGTCGAACGCCGGCCGGAGGTCGGTCACAGCGACGAGTACGGGTTGCTCGTGGCCATCGCGGCCCCCAACACCTACATCGAGGCGGAGATGTCGGTCCGGCGGCTCGAGGACGCCGGCATCCGCGTCACGCTCGTCACGACGGCGGACGGCCCGCGGGTGATGGTGTTCCGGGAGAACGAGTCGGTCGCCCGTCAGGTGCTCGCCGCCGGCTAAGCAGGCCGAGCACAGTTGGCTCAGCCGGTGAACTCGGCGTCCGGGTCGGGTTCGCGGGACACGTCAGCGCCCAGCGCGCGCAGCTGCTCGTCGAAGCCCGGATAGCCGCGGTCGACGTGATAGATGTCGCTGACGTGTGTGACGCCGTCTGCCACCAGGCCGGCGAGGGTCAGGGCCGCACCTGCCCGGATGTCGCTCGCGCGTACGGGCGCACCGGAAAGCCGTGGCAGCCCGCGGACGATGGCGTGGTGTCCATCGGTGCGCACGTTCGCGCCGAGGCGCATCAGCTCGTGCGCGAACACGAAGCGACCCTCGAAGATGTTCTCGGTGATCATGGCGGCGCCGTCGGCCACGGAGTTGAGCGCCATCATCACCGGCTGGAGGTCGGTTGCCAGCCCCGGATAGGGAAGTGTCACGGCGTCGATCGCCGTCGGTCGCCGATCCATGGACACCCGGAATCCGTCGTCGGTGCCCTCCACGACAGCCCCGGTGGCAGACAGCTTGTCGAGCGCGATCTCCAGGTGCTCGGGACGCGCATTGCGCACCGTGATGTCACCCCTGGTCATGGCTGCGGCGAACGCCCATGTGCCGGCGACGATGCGGTCCGGCACGATGACGTGGTCGGCCGGTGAGAGCCGGTCGACACCCTCGACGGTCAGCGTCGAGGTGCCGCCACCGTCGATCTTGGCCCCCATCTGCTCGAGCATCTGCACGAGGTCGACGATCTCGGGTTCCCGGGCCGCGTTGTCGATGACCGTGGTGCCGCGGGCCAGGACCGACGCCATGAGCACGTTCTCGGTGGCGCCGACGCTCGGGAAGTCGAGCCATACGGTCGCGCCGGTCAATCCCTGCGGTGCCTTGGCAAGGATGTAGCCGTGCTGGCTCTCGAGCTGGGCACCGAGCTTGGCGAGCCCAGCGATGTGGAAGTCGAGCGGCCGCGAGCCGATCTGGTCACCGCCCGGCATGGCCACCTCGGCCTCACCACATCGGGCGATCAGCGGACCCAGCACGCAGATCGACGCGCGGATGCGGCGCACGAGGTCATAGTCGGCCTGGTGCCCGATCACGGCCGGGACGTCGATGACGACCGTCGCCGCCTCGACGTCGTAGTCGACCTGGCAGCCCAGCCGGCGCAGCAGCTCGGACATCACCAACGTGTCGTAGATGCGCGGCACATCGGTCAGCGTGGTGCGCCCTTCGGCCAGCAGCGCGGCAGCCATCGTCTTGAGGACGCTGTTCTTCGCGCCCGTCACGCGCACCTCGCCGACCAGCCGCGCACCGCCGACGACCCGGAAGCGATCGGGTGGTGTCGGGTTTGCGTGCATGGCGGCATCGTAGGCGGCGGCATCCCGGAACGCCCCCGTAGGCTGGCCGTCATGGTCAATCTCACTCGCATCTACACGCGGACCGGCGACGACGGCACCACCGGTTACGGCGGCCGCGGCCGGATCGCCAAGAACGACGTACGGCTGATCGCGTACGCCGAGTGTGACGAGGCCAACTCGGCGATCGGTGTCGCTGTCGCCGTGGGCGACCTCGACGACGACGTGCTGCGGGTGCTCACCCGCCTGCAGAACGACCTGTTCGACGTCGGTGCCGACCTGTGCACCCCGGTCGAGCCCGACCCCGCCTATCCCCCGCTGCGGGTCACGCAGGAGCAGATCGATGCCGTCGAGCGCGAGATCGACCACTTCAACGCCGACCTCGACCCGCTGCGGTCGTTCGTCCTTCCCGGCGGGAGTCTGGCGTCGGCGCAGCTGCATGTCGCGCGCACCGTCGTGCGTCGCGCGGAGCGGGCAACCTGGGTGGCGCTGGCCGAGCACTCGTCGTCGATGAACGCGCTGACGGCGAAGTACCTCAACCGGGCATCCGACCTGCTGTTCGTGCTGGCCCGCTTCGTCAACCGCGAGCAGGGCGACGTGCTCTGGGTGCCGGGAGCCAACCGCTAGCTCTTTGCGATCGTGAAGGACGAGGAACGAGTCCGATGATCGCAACAATCAACTTGCGCGTGCTACGCGGGCTGGCCGGGCGGCGCGGACTCGAGCCAGGCCAGAAATCCGGTCAGGGCGTCGGGACTCATCGCGAACTCGACGAAGCTCGTGTCATGGCGGCACTTCACGACGACCGCTCCGGCGAGCAGGGAGAACACCTCGGGGCCAACCGGGGGCCGGCGCTCCAGGATCTCGAGGTCGCGCCGGGCGAGCACTCGCCGCGGGCGCGCCGCATAGCTGAATACCCGGTACCACTCCAGGGAGTCCCCCGCATAGCGGCCGATGCCCAGTGCCCAGCCCTTGCCGTAGCCGCCGGGCCGCAGCCGCAGGCTGCAGTCGAACGTGCCACCGCTGCGCGTCAGCAACCGGCGCCGAAGAGCAAGCACCACGAGCCCGATCAAGACCACGACGACCAGCGCGGCAAACACATCCAGCGCGCGAACGATCACGCGGGCCTGCCGTGCACAGCCACGGTGCTCACTCCTTGGGCACTGGGTTCAGCGCGCCAAGATTAGCGATCACTGCGCCGTGTGACCTCATCGGGGACATTTGCCGCTGACCGCCAGTCGTTCGGTCAGAGCGACTCACCGGCCGCCAGCAGGCGGGCCTCTGCGCGCGCCACCGCTTCCTCGGCGTGGGCGTCGTCGGAGGCCTGGGCTCGATCCAGCGACGCCCGCGCCCGCGAAACGTCGATCTCGTCGCCCAGCTCCGCTGTCTCAGCGAGGATGCGCACCACGTTGTCGTGGACCAGCAGGAAGCCGCCGTGCACGGCCGCGAGCGTCTTCGTCTCGTCATGGCGGATGTCGACCACGCCACCGGGCGCCAGGACTGAGAGGTGGTCCCAGTGGCCCGGCAGGATGCCGATCTCGCCGTCGACCGTTCTGGCTCGGATGAACGTCGCCTCGCCCGTGAACACTTTCTTCTCGACCGAAACGACCTCGACGTCGAGCTTCTCGTCAGCCACGCTCACTCCTTCTCGAGCTCGGCGGCTCTGCGCTCGACGTCTTCGATGCCACCGCACAGGAAGAAGGCCTGCTCGGGCAGGTGGTCGTACTCACCCTCGCACAGCTTCTTGAACGACTCGATCGTCTCGGCGATCGGCACGAACGACCCGTCGAGACCGGTGAAGGCCTTGGCGACGAACGTGTTCTGCGACAGGAACCGCTGGATGCGGCGTGCCCGGTTGACGAGGATCTTGTCTTCCTCGGAGAGCTCGTCGATGCCGAGGATCGCGATGATGTCCTGCAGGTCCTTGTAGCGCTGCAGGATCTCCTTGACCCGCTGAGCGACGGCATAGTGCTCTTCGCCGACGTGACGGGGGTCGAGGATGCGGCTCGTCGAGTCCAACGGGTCGACTGCGGGATAGATGCCGAGCTCGGAGATCGGCCGCGAGAGAGTCGTCGTCGCGTCGAGGTGTGCGAACACGGTGTGCGGCGCCGGGTCGGTGATGTCGTCGGCGGGCACGTAGATCGCCTGCATCGAAGTGATCGAGTGGCCCCGCGTCGAGGTGATGCGCTCTTGCAGCTCACCCATCTCGTCGGCCAGCGTCGGCTGGTAGCCGACCGCTGACGGCATCCGTCCGAGCAGCGTCGAGACCTCGGATCCCGCCTGGGTGAAGCGGAAGATGTTGTCGATGAACAGCAGAACGTCCTGCTTCTGCACGTCGCGGAAGTACTCCGCCATCGTGAGCGCGCCGAGCGCCACGCGCAACCGGGTGCCGGGCGGCTCGTCCATCTGGCCGAAGACCAGGGCCGTCTTCTCGATGACACCCGTCTCGGTCATCTCCAGGAAGAGGTCGTTGCCCTCTCGGGTGCGCTCACCGACGCCCGCGAAGACCGAGACACCACCGAAGTTCTCGGCGACGCGATAGATCATCTCCTGGATGAGGACGGTCTTGCCGACACCGGCGCCGCCGAACAGGCCGATCTTGCCGCCCAGCACATACGGCGTGAGCAGGTCGATGACCTTGATGCCGGTCTCGAACATCTCGGTCTTCGACTCGAGCTGGTCGTAGGCCGGCGACGGGCGGTGGATCGGCCAGCGCTGGGTGATGTCGAGGCTGCTCTCCTCGACGTCGAGCGGCTTGCCGAGGACGTTGAAGACATGGCCCTTGGTGACGTCGCCCACGGGCACCGAGATGGACGAGCCGGTGTCGGTCACCGGCGCTCCGCGGACGAGACCGTCGGTCGGCTGCATCGCGATCGCGCGGACCTGGTTGTCCCCGAGGTGCTGCGCGACCTCGAGGGTGAGGGTCAGCGTCTCCTCGTCAAGGGTGCGTTCCACCTCGAGCGCGTTGAAGATGGCCGGCATCTCGTCGGGCGCGAACTCGACGTCGACGACAGGACCGATCACGCGTACGACGCGGCCGATGCCGCCTGGCTCGGCCGTTTCCGTCTCGGACTCTTCGGTGGTCGCGGTCATAGTGCTCTCACTTCCGTGCTGATAGTCGAGTCATTCTGAGCTTCCGGCCAGTGCCTCGGCACCACCGACGATCTCCATGATTTCCTGCGTGATCTCTGCCTGCCGCGCGGCGTTGGCCGCCCGGGTCAAGCTCTTGACGAGCTCGTCCGCGTTGTCGCTCGCCGACTTCATCGCGCGCCTTCGCGACGCGGACTCGGCGGCCGCCGACTGCAGCAACGCGTTCCAGATGCGGCTCTGCAGATAGCGGGGCAGCAACGCGTCGAGTACACCCTCGGCCGACGGCTCGAACTCGTAGAGGGGCATCGGTCCCTCGTAGTCCTCTGTCTCCTCCACGACCAGCGGCAGCAGGCGCACCGTCTTGGGTCGCTGGGAGATCATCGAGACGAACTCGGTGAACACGAGGTGGATCTCGTCGATGCCGCCGGCCTCCGAGCCGGTCAGGAAGGCATCGATCAACGTGTCCGCGATCTCGCGGGCGTTCTCGTACTGCGGCTGCTCGGAGAAGCCGGTCCAGCTCTCCCCCATCTCGCGGTTGCGGAACTTGTAGTAGGCCACACCCTTGCGGCCCACGACGTAGGGCACGGGGTCCATGCCCTCCTCGCGCAGCCGGACCGTGAGCTGCTCGGCGGACCGCAACGCGGTGCTGCTGTAGGCGCCGGCCAGGCCACGGTCGCTGGTGATCACCAGCACGGCCACCCGACCCGGGTTCTCCCGTTCGGTCGTGAGGATGTGCTCGGTGGAGGAGCTGCTCGCGACGATCGTCACCGTCTCGGTGATCGCTTCCGCGTAGGGCGACGACTCCTGGACGCGCAGCTGCGCCTTGGCGATGCGTGAGGTGGCGATGAGCTCCATCGCCTTGGTGATCTTCTTCGTGGACTGCACTGCGCTGATCCGACGGCGATAGACCCGGAGCTGGGCACCCATCTGCTACCTCCTTCCACACAGGCCGTTGATGCTGATGGCGTTGACGATGGTCACTTCGACGGCGGCTTCGGCTTGCGAACCTTGACCGACTCGCGCGCCTCGTCTTCCTTCCGGGCAGCCTCGGCCTCGGCTTCGTTGACCTCGGCCGTCTTCTCTCTCGAGTCGAATGCCTTCTTGAACTCCTCGATCGCCTTCTGCAGCGACTCGATGTTGTCGTCCTCGAGCTTGCCGGTCTCGAGGATCCCCGCGTAGATCTCGGGCTTGTCCCGACCCAGGTGGTCGAGGAAGTCGGCCTCGAACCGGTGGATGTCGGCCACGGGGATGTCGTCGAGGGCACCCGTGGTGCCGGCCCAGATGGACACGACCTGCTGCTCGACCGGGAACGGTGCGAACTGCTGCTGCTTGAGCAGCTCGACCAGGCGGGCTCCGCGCTCGAGCGAACGCTTGGAGGCACGGTCGAGGTCGGAACCGAATGCGGAGAACGCTTCCAGCTCGCGATACTGCGCCAGGTCGAGGCGCAGACGCCCGGACACCGAGCGCAGCGCCCGGACCTGCGCGGAACCGCCGACACGCGACACGGACACGCCGACGTTGATGGCGGGTCGGACACCCGAGTTGAACAGGTCGGTCTCGAGGAAGATCTGACCGTCCGTGATCGAGATGACGTTGGTCGGGATGTAGGCCGAGATGTCGTTGCCCTTGGTCTCGATGATCGGCAGGCCGGTCAGCGACCCGCCGCCGAGCTCGTCCGAGAGCTTGGCGCAGCGCTCGAGCAACCGCGAGTGCAGGTAGAAGACGTCACCTGGGTAAGCCTCACGACCGGCCGGGCGGCGCAACAGCAAGGAGATGGCGCGGTAGGCCTCGGCCTGCTTGGACAGGTCATCGAAGATGATGAGGGAGTGCTCGCCCTTGTACATCCAGTACTGGCCGAGCGCCGAACCAGCGTACGGAGCCAGGTACTTGAAGGCGGCCGGGAACGACGCGGGCGCGCTGACCACGGTCGTGTAGGCCATCGCGCCGGCCTCTTCGAGGGTGTTGACGACCTCGCGGACCGTCGTGCCCTTCTGCCCGACGGCGACGTAGACGCACTTGACCTGCTTCTTCGGGTCGCCGCTCTTCCAGTTGTCGCGCTGGTTGATGATCGCGTCGAGGGCCACCGCCGTCTTGCCGGTCTGCCGGTCGCCGATGATCAGCTGCCGCTGCCCGCGACCGATGGCCGTCATGGCGTCGATCGCCTTGACGCCGGTCTGGAGCGGCTCCTTCACCGGCTGGCGCTCGACGACCGACGGTGCCTGGGTCTCCAGGACGCGGCGCTCGGTCGACTCGATGTCGCCCTTGCCGTCGAGCGGTCGCCCGAGCGGGTCGACGACGCGGCCGAGGAAGCCGTCACCCACCGGGATGGAGAGGATCTGGCCCGTACGGCGCACCTCCTGGCCCTCGCGGATGTGCTCGGCGCTGCCGAGGATGACGCAACCGATCTCGCGGACGTCGAGGTTCAGGGCGATGCCGAGGACGCCGTCGCCGAAGTCCAGCAGCTCGTTGGTCATCGTCGAGTGCAGGCCCTCGACACGCGCGATGCCGTCACCTGTGTCGATCGACACGACCGACCTCGGCCTCGTCGGCTTCGTCCGGCTCATAGCTGGAGACGAAGCGCTCGAGCGCGTCGCGGATCTCCTCCGGACGGATGGAAAGCTCCGTCATCAGGTGTCCCTGCTCTCTCTGGTCGTCACTGGGTCTCTCTGCGGTTGTCTGCGTCTGAGGAGGTCCTTGCCATCAATTGGCCGTCAACCCGTCATCACGCGGCGGGCCAAAGCGACATGCGGTGGGCGATGCTGCCGTCGAAGAGCACGTCGCCGACCCGCACGGTCAGGCCACCGACAAGGTCGGGGTCGAGCTCGACGTTGAGCGCGACGGGATGGCCGAGCCGCGACTCGAGCGAGGCGCGCGAGCCGCTCGTGCTGCTTGCTCGACAGCGGCACGGCGGTGCGCACCTGGGCGACGAGACGTTCACGCCTGGCCGCAGCCAACCGGCCGTACTCCTCGAGCCCTCGGTCGATGGTGCGGCCGCGCGGTCGCAGCACCACCTCGCGGACGAGGACCAGGGTGGCCGACCTGGACCTTGTCGCCCAGCAGCGCCGCGAGCAGCTCGGTCTTGCGGTCCGCGGGCAGCGAGGGGTCGGTCAGCGCGCGTCGGAGGGCCGGCTCGCGGTCGAGGATGCGGCCGAACCGGAACAGCTCGTCCTCGACCTCGTCGAGGACGTCCACCTGCTCGGCCATCGCGAACAGGGCCTGCGCGGCCAGCTCGTCGGCGGCGTCGACCAGATCCTTCGGCTTGCCCCACGAGGCCCGTGACGAGCGACGTCACGATCTCGGACGACGGCGCGGACAGCCGTTCGGCGAACAGGTCCGCGGCGAGCCGCTCCCGACGATCGGGGTCAACGGCGGGGTCGCTGAGCATGCGTCGCAGCTGTGCGTTCTCGTCGAGCAGCTGCCACGACGGCGAACAGCTCCTCGCCGACCTGCTGCTTGGCGGCCGCGTCCAGCTTCGCCGCCGAGAGGACCGAGTCGAGCTTGTCGCGCACGAGGGCGAGCGACCCCCGGCTGACCCCTTGCATCAGCGCACGCCCTTGGCTTCGCTGGAGTCGAGGTCCTCGAGGAACCGGTCGACGACGCGACTCTGCGTCGTGGTGTTCTCGCAGCGACTCACCGACGATGCGCTCGGCGAGCTCGGTCGCGAGCCGGCCGAGGTCTCCGCGCAGCGCGGCGACGACCTGCTCTCGCTCTGCGGCGAGCTGCTCCTCGCCGCGGGCGCGCACGCGGTCGACCTCCTCTTGGGCCTTGTCTCTGAGCTCGTCGATGATCGCCCGGCCCTCGGCCCTCGCCTCCTCGCGGATGCGACTGGCGTCTGCCTTCGTCTGCTCCAGCAGCTCGCGGTACTCGGCCTCGGCGGCCTCGAGCCGCTCCTTGGCCTCGATGCTGTCCTTGATCTGCCGCTCGATGAAGTTCTGTCGATCGGTCATCGCCTTGTTCAGCGGCGGCAGGGCATACTTCTTCAGCAGGAAGAGCAGGATCGCGAAGGCGATGACCTCGGCGATGAACGTGGCGTTGGGCAGGATGGGGTTGTTGGTCTCCTCCTCGGCCGCCGCGAGAACGACTCCCGTCGCGAGATGCATCGACAGACTACTTTCCGACGACGAACACGAAGACGATCATGAAGGCCAGGTTGATGAAGTACATGGCCTCGACCAGACCGACCGTCAGGAACAGGATCGGGAAGAGCTGCGCGCTCGACTCCGGGCTGGCGGGCCACACCGGCGATGGTCTGAGCACCGGCGAGACCGTCACCGACGGCCGCACCGATAGCACCGCCACCCAGCAAGAGGCCGCCGCCGACGAGGGCCCCGGCCGTCTTGATGGCCGATACGAGTTCGGGATCTGCTGCCACTTTTTCTCCTCGGTTGGGGGCTCCGGTGGAAGAGCCTCAGGTGCGGTGTCGCATTGTTCGCTGTGCGGTGTCGTCTGTGTCGTCGGTGTGGTGCGAACCGGCGCTCAGGGTCTAGTGCGTCCCCTCGAGCACCTTCTCGTCCTCCTTCTCGTGAGTCTCGTGCGTCTCCTCTTCTTCTGGCTCCAGCGCGAAGCCGAAGTACAGGATGGTGAGCAGGGCGAAGATGAACGCCTGGATGATGGCCACCAGGATGTCGACGCCCTTCCAGAGGACGTTCGGCAGCCACAGGATCACGGGCGGGAGCAGCGCGATGATCCCGATCATGACGGTGCCGGCGAACACGTTGCCGAACAGTCGCAGCGCCAGCGTGAACGGCTTGACGAGCTCCTCGATGGCGTTGAGGAAGGGCGCGATGACCGGCACACCGTGCTTGTAGTGCGCGAAGTATCTCCGCCAGCCCTTTTGCTTGATGTGCGCGATGTGCACCCAGACGATGACGTACAAGCCCGAGCGCGAGCGTGAAGTTGATGTCCGCCGACGGCGGCTCGAGATAGCCCTGTGACGGGATGAGCGCGAGCCAGTTGGCGATCAGGATGTAGATGAACAGGGTCACCGCGAGAGGTACGACGAACGGCGCGACGTCGCCCATCGAGGACTTGACCTGCTTCTCGACCGCGTCGACGATCGTCTCGAAGGCCAGCTGCAGCTTGCTCGGCCGCCCGCTCGTCGCCCGCCGCGCCATGTAGAGAGCGGCGCCCAGCACGATCGCGCCGGCAATGACGGTGGACCAGATCGTGTCGATGTTGACGGTGAGGCCCAGCCGATGTCGACGGTGTGGTGGTGCCCGACCTCGAGGTCGGCGGCAAGGACTGTCCCGGTGCCGTTCATGCCCCGCGCACCTGACGCGCAAGACCACCGAGGACGGTGGCAAGGCTGATCATCTGGAAGATCATCAGGCCGATGAACACCAGCAGGCCCTCGGGCCGGTAGAGGACGGCGATGCCCACCGCGAGCAGCGTGATCAGCGAGAGCCGGCGCAGCACGCCGAAGGAGATCGTCTTGCGGTCCGACCGGCCGTCGGTCACCGCCCGGACGAGCGAACGCTGCACCATCTGGCTGTTGAGCACGCCCAGGCCGAGACCGACGCAGAACAGGATGCCGGCGTCGAGGCTGACCGTGAGCAAGAGGACGACGAAGCCGATCAGACCGATGATTGCACTGATCAGCAGCGACTTGTTGTAGTTGCGGGCGGCCGAGCGCAACGCGAGCTGGTAGTCGATCTCCTTGTCGGTGAGGTGCTCAGTGCTCATCGGAAGAACCTCCGGACAATGTCGCGCGTCGCCAGCACGGCGGCCAGGACGCCCAGCACCAGCCCGGCGAACACGAACACGTGCGGTGCCGAGGTCCAGCGGTCGACGAGCAGGCCGAGGACGGCGCCGCCGACGACCAGGACCGCGCTGAGTGTTGCGATGCCGGTCAGGGCGCTGAACATGGCGAAGGCGCCGCGCGGCGGTGGCTGCTCCTTGTCGGTCACCCCGACTCCGATCTGGCTTCGATCCAGCGCTCAGGTGGTGCGCGACGGCTGTCATCGAAGCACCTCGCAACCGTCGGGGTCTGGGATGAACCGGAGCAGCGGGCCTCGGGCTACGCGCCGGAAAATGCCCGGGAACCGTATCACGCAGCACCGCCCCGGAGACGCCCGCGCACGCGGCATCCGCGGCGGTCAGGAGACCGGTCGGGCACGTGGTCTGGGGCATCGTCTCGGCCTCGTCCGTTGGGGTTCGCGGATGGGTCGGGTATAGGGAGAAATCAAGGTGCTAGCGGGGCGCCAACCTTGCGGTCGTGAAACTAACACAACGTGATCGAGAGCATGAGCGCAGGTCAGCGGCGCACCCGCCAGAGCCCGGTGAACGACCCCTCGTCGCGGCGCAGCCGCGGGAGCTTCAGCGTCAGGAGCAGGGCGACCACGGTGACGGCCGTGAGGCTGACGAGCAGGGTGGGGGTGTTGAGGAAGACGAATGCCGTCGCGGCGTAGGAGATGACCGCCGACCAGAGGTACATCACGATCACGGCCCTCGCGTGGGAGTGCCCGATCTCGAGGAGCCGGTGGTGGAGGTGCTGCTTGTCGGGGGCGAACGGCGAGCGACCCGCCCTGGTCCGGCGGATGATGGCGAGGAGCATGTCGGCGAACGGCACGAGCATCACCGCGACAGGCAGCAGCAGCGGTACGAGGGCCGGGGCGATGTTCTCGCCGCTGACGTCGTTGGGGTTGACCGTGCCCGTCAAGGTGATCGTGGTCGACGCCAGCAGCAGGCCGAGGAGCATCGATCCCGAGTCGCCCATGAAGACACGGGCAGGGCTGAAGTTGTGCGGTAAGAACCCGAGACAGACCCCCATCAGCGAGGCCGCGACGATGCCCGACGTCGTCGCACGGTCGAGGTTGTCATCGATGGCAAGCAGGTAGGAGAAGGCGAAGAACGACGTGGCGGCGATCGCGACGATGCCGGCGGCCAGGCCGTCGAGCCCGTCGACGAAGTTCACCGCGTTGATGGTGGCCACCACGATGAAGATGGTCAGCACCGTGCCCTCCGCCCTGCCGAGGACGAACGCACCGGGCGAGCCGTCGCTGGCCCCGCCGATCCCGCCGACCGGCAGATAGAGCATCTGCACGCCCTGCAGCACCAGCACGCCGGCGACCAGCACCTGACCGGCCAGCTTGGTGATGGCGTCGAGCTCCCACTTGTCGTCGGCGACTCCGAGCAGGCAGATCAGCACCGCCCCGGACAGCAGCGCCCGCACGTCGTTCCCCTGCGCGAACGTCGGACCGAGGAACGGCAGGTGCAGGGCCACGAGCAGCGACGCCGCGAACCCGGCCAGCATCGCCACGCCGCCCAGCCGCGGGGTCGGGATCGCGTGGACGTCGCGGTCGCGCACCTCGGTCATGGCACCCCAGCGCAGCGCGAGCCGCCGCGCCACGGGCGTCATGAGATAGGTCACTGCCGCGGCGACGACCAGAGTGAGGAGGTACTCGCGCACGACCAGGCGTTCCTAGCCGTGCCGCGGATAGGCGGGGTGTCTGGCCACGAGGGCGCCGACTGCGGTGCCGACGTCGTGGGCAGCGCTGCTGTCGCCGTCACGGACGGCGCGGCCGATCAGGGAGGCGATGTCCTTCATGTCGCCCTCGGTCATCCCCTGCGTGGTGATCGCCGGGGTCCCGACGCGGATGCCCGAGCCGATCATGGGCGGCTGCGGGTCGTAGGGGATCGCGTTCTTGTTCAGCGTGATGCGCGCCGCGTCGCAGCGCACCTCGGCATCCCGCCCGGTCACCCCGAGCTCCCTCAGGTCGAGCAGTGCGAGGTGGGTGTCCGTGCCGCCGGACACCGGCCGCATGCCCTCCGCCGCCAGCGCATCGGCGAGCGCCTGAGCATTGGTGACGACCTGCCGCGCGTACGCCTGATAGGACGGCTGCAGGCACTCCTTGAGCGCCACCGCCTTGGCCGCGACCGCGTGCATCAGCGGCCCGCCCTGCAGGAACGGGAAGACCGCCTTGTCGATCCGCTGCGCGAGGTCGGGTTTGCACACGATCATGCCGCCGCGCGGTCCGCGCAGCACCTTGTGGGTCGTGAGCGTGACGACGTCGGCGTAGGGCACCGGCGACGGGATCGCCTTGCCCGCGACGAGCCCGATGAAGTGTGCGGCGTCGACCATCAGCCACGCACCCACCTCATCGGCGATCTCCCGGAAGCGCGCGAAGTCGATCAACCGGGGGTAGGCCGTCGCGCCGGCGATGATCATCTTCGGCCGGTGCTCGAGGGCGAGGTCGCGCACCTCGTCGTAGTCGATCAGCTCGCTCTCGCGGTTCACCGTGTAGGACACGGGTTTGAACCAGGTGCCCGAGAAGCTGACCTTGGAGCCGTGGGTCAGGTGGCCACCGTGCGGCAGGGACATGGCGAGGACGGTGTCCCCCGGCTGGAGCAACGCGGCGTAGGTCGCGAGGTTGGCGCTCGCGCCGGAGTGCGGCTGGAGATTGACGTGTACGTCGACGCCAGGTGACCCGAAGAGCGCACGCGCGCGCTCGCGGCCGAGCTCCTCGGCCCGGTCGACCTGCTGACATCCGCCGTAGTAGCGACGCCCCGGGTAGCCCTCGGCGTACTTGTTCGACAGCGTCGAGCCGAGCGCCGCCAGCACCGCCGGAGAGGTGAAGTTCTCGCTCGCGATCAGCTGGAGCCCGCCACGCAACCTCGCCAGCTCGCCGAGGACGACGTCGGCGATCTCCGGGTCGCTCGCCTCCAGCTCCGCGAAATCGGGTCCCCAGAACGGCGTCTCGGACAGGCTCATGAGGGACTCCTCGGGGGGCGGATGCCCCACACACTATGCCGCTTCGGTGCCCCGATCACCGGTCGCGCAGGAGGTCTCTCACGGCACCTCCAGGTCCCCGACGACCTCCCGCAGCGCCTCGACGCTCACATCCCCGACCCGCAGCACCCGGGCCACCGACCCGGTCACGTCGACGATCGTCGACGGCACTGCCTCGCCGCACGGCCCGCCGTCCAGGTAGATCGACACCGACTCGCCGAGCTGCTCGATCGCCTCGTCGACCGTCGTGGGAGCCGCCAGGCCGCTGCGGTTCGCGCTGCTCACCGCCATGGGGCCGGTGGCGGCCAGCAGCTCCAGGGCCACCGGGTGCAGCGGCATCCGGACCGCGACGGTCCCGCCCGTGTCCCCGAGGTCCCACTGCAGCGAGGGCGCGACCCAGGCCACGATGGTGAGCCCGCCCGGCCAGAACCCTTCGACGAGGGCGCGGGCGTCGTCGCTGAGGTCGGTCGCGATGCCGTCGAGAGTGCGTGGCGACCCGACGAGGACGGGGACGGGCATGTCCCGGCCGCGCCCCTTGGCCGCCAGCAGCCCGGCGACCGCGTCGATGTTGAAGGCGTCCGTGCCCAGGCCGTAGACCGTGTCGGTCGGGAGCACGACGAGCTCGCCGTTCGCCACGTTCGTCGTGGCGAAGTCCAGCCCCACCGTCCGCTCCGACGGGACGTTCATGTCAAAACGCCGCAGCCAGCCCATCAGCCCACCACCTCTCCCCTCTCATCCTTCAAAGTCGATCATGCAGTAACCGACACGCGAACCGGCGTCGACGGGAGTGTAAATCGGGATAGTCCGCCCGACTCGAGCGCTTCGGAGGCCCATCACACGCTCTCGTTCGGGTAGGCAACTGCATGATCGACTTCGATGAAGCGTGCGGGGCGATCGCGGCTGTACGTAACTGCATGATCGACTTTGAAGGGGTGGTTGTCACGGGGTGCGGGTGGCGATGAGGTAGCGGTCGCGACGGGCGAGGTCGTGATGGTCGTGTACGTCGGCCCACCGTCCCGTGTCCCGGAAGACCTCCGGTGCCGAGCTGCCCTGCAGGTCGGCGTGCTCGGCGACCAGGGTGCCGCCCGGTCGCAGCAGCCGGGCTGCCACGACCTCGACGACCCGCATGGCGTCGAGCCCGTCCACGCCGGACCACAGCGCGAGGGACGGGTCATGGTTGGCCACCTCGGGGTCCCGGATCAGGGCTCCGAGCGGGATGTACGGCGGGTTGCTCACCACGACGTCGACGGTGCCGTCGAGGTCGGGGAAGGCCTCGGCCATGTCGCCTTGCCGCAGGTCGATCCCGGACCCGGCGCAGTTGCGCGCTGCCCAGGCGAACGCGTCCGGGTCGGCCTCGACCGCGTGCACGCGGGACCCCGGCAGCTCGGTGGCCATAGCCAGCGCGATCGCCCCCGACCCCGTGCCCAGGTCGACCACGACCGGGTCAGCCACCGCCCGCGCGGCGTCGATGGCCGCGCCGGCCACCACCTCGGTCTCGGGCCGCGGTACGAAGACCCCCGGCCCGACGGCCAGCTCCAGGTGCCGGAAGAAGGCCCGACCGGTGATGTGCTGCAGCGGCTCACGTGCCGCACGCCGGTCGACGTACGCGGCAAAGGTCCCCGCCGAGCCGGCCAGCGACGTCGCCGACCACAGCGCACGTCGTTCCACACCGAGCGCATGGGCGGCCAGCTCTTCGGCATCGAATCGGGGCGAGGGCACGCCGGCCACCGCGAGCCGGTCGACTGCCGCCTCGACCGCCGCCCGCAGCTCCGTCACTGGCTGGCGGCGGCGAACTTGGCGGCCATGTCCGCGTCGACGAGGGCCTGCACGACCGCGTCGAGGTCACCGTCGAGGACGGCGTCCAGGTTGTGTGACTTGAAGTTGACCCGGTGGTCCGAGATGCGGTTCTCGGGGTAGTTGTACGTCCGCACCCGCTCGGAACGGTCGACCGTGCGCACCTGGGAGCGTCGAGCGTCGGATGCCTCGCGGTCGGCCTCCTCCTGCGCCGCGGCGAGCAGCCGGGCGCGCAGGATGCGCATCGCCGACTCCTTGTTCTGCAGCTGGCTCTTCTCGTTCTGGCAGGACACGACGATGCCGCTCGGGAGGTGGGTGATGCGCACCGCGGAGTCCGTGGTGTTGACGCTCTGCCCGCCGGGCCCGGACGAGCGGAACACGTCGATGCGCAGGTCGTTCTGGTCGATCTGCACCTCGACGTCCTCGGCCTCGGGGAGGACGAGCACGCCGGCCGCCGACGTGTGGATGCGGCCCTGCGACTCCGTCACCGGAACGCGTTGCACGCGGTGGACGCCGCCCTCGTACTTCAACCGGGCCCAGACGCCCTCACCCGGCGCCGCCGCGCCCCGCGACTTCACGGCGAAGGACACGTCCTTGTAGCCCCCGAGGTCAGACTCGGTCGACTCGATGATCTCGGTCTTCCAGCCCACCCGCTCGGCATAACGGAGGTACATCCGGAGCAGGTCGCCCGCGAACAGCGCCGACTCCTCGCCGCCCTCCCCCGCCTTGATCTCGACGATGACGTCCTTCTCGTCGTTGGGGTCGCGCGGCAGCAGCAGCAGGCGCAGCCGGTCCTCGAGCTCGCCGCGCCGCGCCTCGAGCACGGGGATCTCGGCCCGGAACGACTCGTCCTCCGTGGCGAGCTCGCGGGCCGTCGCCAGGTCACCGGCGAGCTCGGCCAGCGCCCGCTGGGTCTCGACGACAGGGGTCAGCTCGGCGTAGCGCTTGCCGACGCTGCGCGCCCGGTTCTGGTCGGCATGCATCGCCGGGTCGGCGAGCTCCCGCTCGAGCCGGGCGTGCTCGGCGAGCAGCTCAGCGGATGCCTCGATCACGGGGTCCCTCTCCACACAGAAACAAGAACAGCCGGGTACGACGACGGCGCCGGTCGGCACCCGTGATGGGTGCCGGCCGACGCCGTTGTGCAGCTACTTGGAGCCGGTCGAACCGGTCTTGCCGAAGCGCTTCTCGAACCGGGCCACGCGGCCGCCGGTGTCGAGGATCTTCTGCTTGCCGGTGTAGAAGGGGTGGCACTGCGAGCAGACCTCGGCGTGGATCACGCCGGTCTTCGCGGTGCTGCGCGTCGTGAACGTGGCGCCGCAGGTGCAGCTCGCCGTCGTCTCGACGTAGTCGGGGTGGATGTCGGTCTTCACTGATGCTCCTCATCATTTGTCGGCCGCCGGGTCGCCGCGCGAGAGCGGGGCGTGAACCGGAACCAATGGGAGAGTCTGCCAGAGGCAGGTCCACCCCTCATAACCGAGAGGTGACCCCTGGATGTTCCCGCCTGACCGGGCCGGGCGTCTCCAGCAGCGGCAGCAGCAGCTCGACGGCCTCCAGGAACGAGCCGGCCGACTTCCAGGGCACCAGCCCGGCAGGGTCGGGAGTGTCCGCGTACTCCCCCGTGCGCACCCGCAGGCAGCGCATGCCGACCGCGCGTGCCCCCGCCACGTCCTTGGCCGGCCGGTCGCCGACGTGCACGACGTCGGCGGGCGGCATGCCGAGCAGCTCCAGGGCGCGCAGGAACGGCGCTGCGTGCGGCTTGCGCGCCGCCCGCCCGCCGATCTCGTCGGAGATCACGATGTGGTCGAGGCGGCTCTCGAGGCGGAGCGCGGCGATCTTGGCGTGCTGGATCCGCGGGTTGCCGTCAGTGACCAGCACGACGGGAACCACGGCCTGCAGGTGGTCGAGGGCGGTCAGGGCTGCGGGGTAGGGCGTCAGGCGGTCCGGCGCGTGCCCGCTGAACGCGGAAACGAGGGAGGCGACGTACGGCCCCGGTCGGACGCGGATCGCGACCAGCGCCCGGTCGATGATGCCGCCTCGGTCCGACCCCTCCGCGGCGATGCGCGTGATCACGCGATGCAGCGCAGCGCCGTCGAGGCCGAGGGTGTCGGCGCGGCCGGCCACCGCCGTCCAGGCGCCGGCCAGCCACTCCGCCTGCGGGAAGAGCGTGTCGTCGAGGTCGACGCAGACGCCGCGTACGGGCGGCTCGGTCACGACCGGCGCCCGACAATGCCGACACTGAACGGTCCCGAGGCGAGCTCGGGGTCGCGCGGGGTGAGCAGCGCGCGCAGGTCGTCGTCGGCGAGCGCCGCGACGACGTGGGCGGCCGTGTGGCCGTCGCCGTAGGGACAGTCGAGGGCGGCGACCCTGGCCAGCTCGTCGGCGTCGGTGAGCCGGTCGACCGCTGCGAGCACGCGTGCTGCGTCGAGGCCGCACAGCACCGCCGCGCCGGTCTCGACACCCTCCCAGCGTGGGGTGGTCGAGCGCATCACCACGACGGGCACGCCGAGGTAGGACGCCTCCTCCTGCAGCCCACCGCTGTCGGTGACGGCCACCGCGCAGGCCGCCAGGGCGCGCAGCATCGCGGCGTACGGGAGCGGGTCGACGAGCTGGGCACCGGGGCGCGCGGACAGCTCCTCCCACAGCCCGGCAACGCGCAGCCGGTCGCGGGTGCGCGGGTGCACGGGGAACAGCACGCCGCCCGGCCGGTCCGCCAGGCCACGCACGACGGCGGCCAGCTCGGCCAGCCGGACGGGGTCGTCGACGTTGGTGGCCCGGTGGGCAGTGAGCAGCACGCCCGACCGCTCGGCCAGCGCGCGCCGCCGTACCCCCGTCAGGACGATCGCGTCGAGCACCGGGTTGCCCACGACCCGGATGCGCTCGTCGGGCACGCCCTCGCGACGCAGGAATCCGGCGGCCATCTCGGTCGGCGCCAGGTGCAGCGAGGCAAGCGCCGCCACCATCCGCCGGTTGCTCTCCTCCATCGACCGTTCGTTGAACGACCGGAGCCCGGCCTCGAGGTGCACGACCCCGACACCGGCGCGGCGCGCGGCGAGCGCCACGAGCGGCGCCGTGTAGGTGTCACCCAGCACGAGTACGACGTCCGGCCGGTGCGCGTCGAGGTCGGCGTAGGCATGGGTGAGGAGCTGCCCGACGCGCTCGCCCTCGGTGCCTTCCAGCAACCACGCGGCGTCGGGGGCGCAGCCCGAGCTCGGTGAACAGGTCGGCATAGAGCAGCGGGTCGCTGTGCTGGCCGGTGGCGACGCACCGGACGTGATGTCCGGCAGCGCGCAGCGCCGCGACCACGGGGGCCAGCTTGATGACCTCTGGCCGGGTGCCGACAGCGACGGTGATCGTGAGGACGGTCCTCACCCTTCGAACACCTCGCAGAAGAACCGGCTCATGCTCACGCCCGGCCGTGCGACGAGGCGCTCCGGACGCACCGAGAGACCCATGATGTCGCGCAGGTACTCCTCGACGACGTCGCAGCCGGCAGCCAGCGTCAGTGGCAGGCCACCGGAGAAGCGCGGGTTGATCTCGTGGACGGCCACGCCGCCGTCCTCCGCGACGAAGCCCTGCACGTTGGCCGGACCGATCAGCCCGACCGACTTGAGCGCGAGGCTGACGACGTTGGTGACCTCGACGTCCTCGAACGTCGTGCCCTTCACCGAGATGCCGCCGCGCGTCTCGGTGCGCCAGCGGGGCGCGACGGCCACGATGGCACCGGTGCGGTCGACGAGCGTGTCGCAGGTGAACTCGGCGCCGGCCAGCTGGGTCTGCACGATCGGGTCCGGCACCTGGCGCAGTGCACTCGCGAGCTGCGTGCGGGTCGTGCATGCCATGACGTCACGCGAGCCGCGACCGAAGCGCGGCTTGACGATCCACGGACCCGCCACGCCCTCGGCACTGGCCAGCCCGGTCGCCGGCACGGGGAACGCGTCTCCATCGAGGTGGGTGAAGAACGCCCACTTGTCGATGCACAGCTCGACGGCCGACAGCGGCGGCATCAGGGAGCGGAGCCCGGCCTCGAGCAGGTAGTCCTGGGCACCGCTGAGCGCCCGGTACTCCTCGGCCACGGTGGCGATGAGAGCCTGTGCGTCGCAGATGGTCGCGACCCGCAGCAACGCCGCCAGATAGTGCGGATCGTCGGCGCGGGGCACGACATGGTGCTCCGATGCGAGCCGCAGCCCGACGGCGCTGGGATCGGCATCGAGGGCGATGACGTGATGGCCGCGGGAGCGCAGCGCGCGGATGACGGCGACACCGGCCGGACCACCGGCTCCGGTCACCAGCACCCGCACCGGATTCATCCGGTCGAGGTCCTCCGGTGGGAGGTGATCGGGCGACTCCTCGTCGCCGGGCAGGTCGGGCACCTGGTTCTGCCGCGTCCGGAACTCGTTGGCTCGCGCGGGGTCCAGGGAGGGTGGTGGCACGGCGCCGGCGACACCGGGGAGCAACGGCGCCGCCCCGCTCCCGCGACGGAGCTCGGGGTGCTTCTCGGCATACGCGCGGGCCCACAGCCGCAGCTCGACGATGCCGCCCGTGGATGCCGGCTCCCATTGCCGGGCCGCCACCGCTCGTACGACAGCGGCAAGGACCGTCGGGTCGGTCTCGGCGCGGACGGCGCGCAGCAGCGACGGCGCCGTCGAGGCCAGGCCCATCTCGGCGGCCTGCTGCACCGCGACGCCGCGGACCGTCGGGTCCTCGTCGCGAAGGCCGGCGGAGATGCCGCGGCGCACTCGAAGCAGGCGTACGAGGCGCCATCCCACGGCGACGCCGAGCGCCATCAGGCCCACGATCAGGGCGATGATCGCCGCTCCCGAGCTCTGATTTCCCACTCCGGCCGCAAAAAGAGTCACGTTGCTCCATTCGGATGAATGGCCGCTCGCCTTTAGAGGACGTCGCTGACTCTCGCGGCGCGGGGGATCTGCGCGGTGGCCGTGGGGAGCAGCAGATAGAGCATCAGGAAGAACCCGGCCATCGTGTAGATCAGCGCGAAGAAGGTGCCGATCCAGTCGTGGAAGAGCACCAGGGCACCCCCGCCGAAGTCGATAGCCCATCCACAGCGAGCCGCTGATCCGCAGCACGTTGCACACCAGCACGAGCGCCGCGGCCGCCCCCACCGCGACCACTCGGCGCCGCCAGCTGCCGTGCAGGATGAAGAAGCCGATGGTGGCCAGCGCCAGGATCGGGATCAACGACGAGCAGTAGGGCGTCAGCTGGGCCCGGAAGGCGATCTGCTCGGGTGGCAGCAGCTGGAAGAAGGTGTCGTTGACCACCGATGCCCGGCTGCCGACCGGCCGCAGGGTGGCCATGACGAGCCAGGCCTCGAGCCGCCGCGCCGGGACGTTGAGCAGGTCGAAGCCGCCGATCGCGACGATGAGCGCCATCGCGAGCGCGGAGAAGACCACGAACCGCCGCCGGTTCATCCCGTCACGCCCGCAATGGGCGCGAGGTCGTCCTCGGCCCCTTCCAAGGCGGACCACGACGAGCGGGCCGTCTTGACCCACGCATACTGCCTGCCGAGCAGGCCGTCGACCCACGCCTTGGTGCAGACCAGCATGAAGACGAAGAAGATCGGCGTCATCCAGGCGATCGACCAGGCCGACCGGCGGGGCGCCCGCCCGACCATCAGGCCGACGGCGAGCTCGCAGAACGGGCCGGCGAACAGCAGAGCCGCCAGCGGCAGCAGCTCGAAGATGGTCAGCGTCGGGCCGATGCCCGCGATGCGCAGCCCCGTCATCAGCAGCGTCATCGTGCACAGGACCGGAACGTGGTAGACGAGCAGGAACATCATCGTCTCGATCTTCTCGAGCACGCTCAGGTGGCGGGTGCGCAACACGTAGCCGCGGTAGTCGCGCCACACCTGCTGGTGCCCGCGGGCCCAGCGGTAGCGCTGAGACATGAACCGGCGCAGCGTCGTCGCGCCCTCCTCGGTGTCCACCGCCGTGATGTCATAGCGAACCCGGTCGCCCAGCATGACCACGCGCATCGTCAGGTCGGTGTCCTCGGTGACGCTCTCGGTGTTCCAGCCGCCGAGGCGACGCAGGGTGGACGCGCGCACGGCGCAGTTGGCGCCGCCGTACGCAGGCAGCTCGAACAGCGCCTGCCGGCCGTACTCGTTGACGAGATAGCCGGAGAAGTAGTCGATCGCGATCGAGCGGGCCAGCTTTGACTCCACCGAGTTGCGCACGATGCACCGGCCCTGCACCGCCGAGACCTTCGGGTCCTGGAAATGCCGCACCAGCCGCTCGATGACGTTGCGGCGCGGGATGTGGTCGGCGTCGAAGATGACGAGGATCTCGCCGCGGGCGATGTCAGCGGCGAAGTTGAGCGCTCCCGGCTTGCCGCCGTGGGAGCCGGCCGGGCGGTGCAGCACCTGCATGTGCCGGTCGCCGGCGGTGAGGGCCGTCGAGCAGCTCACCCGTCCCGTCGGTCGAGCCGTCGTTGACGAGGATGATCTCCAGGCGTGAGCGCGGATAGTGCAGGGCCTTGAGTCCGCGTACGAGGGAGTCGGCGACGAGGGCCTCGTTGTGGCAGGCAACCACGATGCTGACGTTCGGGCGATATTCCAGGTCGACCTCGGCCTCGCTGTAGAGGTCCTGGGGCGCCCAGCGAACGGCCGCTGTTGCGAAGGCGACGTGGCGCAGGAAGAACGCGAGGAAGGCGAGGTTGACGAGCACGGACGCCGTGACGATCGCCGCGCTGACGCCGAACAGCCAGATCAGGGTCGCGCCAAAGGCGACGAAATAGAGGAAGGTCCAGGGCGCAGCGGTATTGCCCGCTGGGTTGGTCAGCGGGCCGTCGGCGGGAGCGAGCTGACTCACCAGCTCGCACCAGCCAGGCGCTGGTCGGCCAGCCCGTCCACCTCGGCAGCGAGCTCCCACGTCGAGTGCTCGGCAGCGATGTCCACGACCGCGGGTTTGGCGACCGTGCCGGCACCGATGTCCCACACGAAACGCGGGGTCTCGAACGCCTCGGCGTAGCTGATCTTTGCGCGGCTGCCCCAGTAACGGGCACCCGCCTCGACCGCCTCGAGGTCGACCATCGGGCACTGCATCACCTGTGACCAGTGGGCCCGCAGCGAGGCGAGCTTGTCGCCGAGTGTCCGCTCGACGTCGACGAAGACAGTCGGGTCGAACGAGGTGGTGGAAGGCGACTGGTAGTACAGGACGCGGGCGGTGCGGCGGCCGGAGGCCAGCGCCGCGAGCGAGGTCGCGACGTGGTCCTGGTGGGTGTCGTTCGGTGCGTGCGCGTAGATCACGTCGGCGCCGGTCTCGGCGACGATCCGGTCGACCACCGAGACCGCGTCACGACCGGAGGGGACGTTGCCGTCCTCGAACGTGCCCCAGATGAGCCGGGCACCGATGACCGCCGCGGCGGCCTCCTGCTCGCGGACCCGCGACGTCAGGCCCTGGGGACCCATCTCCCCGGGGGTCATGACGAGCATCGTGACCTCGTCGCCCGCTTCGACGTGGCGCAGCAGCGCCCCGGCGCAGCCGAGCTCGATGTCGTCCGGGTGGGCGCCAATGGCGAGGACCTTCATGCGGGCACTCCTGGGCGTCGGTTCCTGAGGATGAGGACGGCGAGGCCGGTCCCGGCGAGCAGCAGGAGGGCGAGCGCGAGCGCGCGCATGTCGCCTACCTGCGGAACTGGCTTGGTCGAGCAGGGCGCCGTGCTGGCGGTGACCTCTGCGTCGTTGTTGCCGAGGTGCCACGTCGCCCGCGTCCCCGTGAAGGTTGTGGTGAACACGTTTCTTATCCGGCCGGGACCGAACAGTGTCGGTTGGCCCTGGTCATCGGCCCCGGGCCACATGTTGTTCTTGTTGCTCGGCGGGATGTGCGCACTGTCGGTCGTCGGGTTGTTCCAGCCCCACAGGGCGGTTGTCGTGCCGTCCTCGTTGTCCCAGACGCACTCTGCAACCGGCTGGAGCTGCTTGCATGCGTCGCTGGACATCGGTGTGCACTCATAGGTGGCCGCCTGCGCGGGCCCAGCAAGGAGGACGGCGAACGGCAGCGCGAAGCAGGCCACAAGAAGGGCCCGGATCAGCGAGCGGGCCGTGGTCATGCGATCCCGCTGGTACGCCGCCGTGAAGTCCGGCCGTTCAGGAAGTATCCGCCGATGGTCGTCGTCAGCGCGCCGAAGGCGAGGAAGGCGATGCCGTTGCTGCCCATCGCCATCTGCGGTTTCGTTGAGCACTGGTTCACGGCGTCGACCGCGACAGAGTTGCCGGACAGCTGCCAGTTGATCCCCGCGTTGATCTCGGTATAGCTGACCGTGAAGGACCAGACGTTGTTCCAGGTGCCGTTGGCGAACGTCTCCGGCTGTCCGCGGTCAGGCGCACCCTGGGTGACCCGGTTGTCGGCGCCGACGTAGACGTTGACGTTGCCCGCATTGCTGCTGGTCACGCCGATGCTCACGGTCACGGTGTTGTCGCCGTTGTCCCAGTAGCAGTTGAGGAAGGGCTTCAGCGACCCGGTGGGAGCAGCGGCCTGCGCGCCGGAGGCTGCGAGGAAGCTGAACAGCGTCACGGCCAGGAGCGCGAGAGTGCCGCGCGCCGCCCATTTGCCAAATGATCCCCGTGCCGACACGAACGCTCCCACCGTGGAGTCAGCACGATCCGGTCGGATCTGCCTGACAGGGATAGTCATCGGCTGGTAAAGGGCAGGCCTGCATGGTTCCGCCGGTCCCGATCGGAACGCTAACGGCCGAGCCCAAACGGGTGAATGCCTCGGCCCCGACCGCAGATCATGCTCGCGGTCGAGGGTTCGGTCTCCCCCCGTTAGGCCGAATGAGTGATCTACGTCGGCGTCACCTGGCCGCGTACAGGAAGGAGATCTCGGCGGCGGTCAGCTCGGTCGTGTGGATGCTGACCTCGTCGATGGAGCCGTTGGTGAACGGCCGGTTCGCCGTGACGGCCGAGTTGGTGCCTGGAGAGTTGGCGCCTACCCAGGAACCGCCCCAGCCGGCCAGGTTGCCGCAACCGACGCGCCACCAGCCGGTCGATGCCTCGCCCACCGTGTTGGTGCCGCTGGCCACGGCCACGCCGTCGACGTAGAGCTTCATGCCAGCCGGCCCAAGGGTCCCTGCAAGCATGTGCCAAGCGCCGTTCGTGACCACGGCCGGAGATTTGATCGTGACGTAGCCGTTGTTGTAGACCCCGAACCAGGCGTTCCCGGTGCCGTCGACATACAGCATCCGGTCGTATGTGCCGGTCGAGGGCACTGCGACGCCGGTCTGCGGCTTCTCGAAGCCGACGACCTTCCCGTTCGTGCCGCTGGCTCCCTTGATCCAAGCGATCACCGTGATGTTCGCCTGGCCGGCGATCGAGGCCACGGTGGTGGCGCTGTTGATGCAGGCATCGAGCTTGATCGTGACGCCGCCATTCGGGGTGTCAGTCACCAGACCACCGAGGACGTTCTGGGTGAAGCTCTGGGCGAAGGTGGAGGCGGTAGCAAGGTTGTAGGTCCCTGGGCGGTTGTGGCCCGAGCTGTCCGCCGCTGGCGCATTTGAGGTCTCGTCGAGCTTCCAGTACAGGTAGGGGGAGAGTGCGTTGACCTCGTTGGTGTAGTTCCAGTTGGGCACGGTCCAGCTGTTTGCGGTGTTCTTGGTGACCGCGGCGAATGCGGCACGGGCGGTCGGCAGCGCGAGCATCAGCCCGACGACGAGCAGGACAGTCGATCGCAGGGCCATCCGACGGGTGGCGCGCTTGAGTGCGCGGCGGTCCATGCCGAGCAGCCGCGCTTCCTTCGGAGACTGTTGCGGCGCTTCCTGCGGAGACTGCCGCTGGCGCGGCACAACCGGGCCTGCATCGGTCGCCAGTTCGGTCTCGAGGGGGTCGTCATCGTCCGCGTCGTTCTCGGGATCCTCGTCGTACTCGTAGGGCTCGCGGTCCTTGGCGACGATGAGCGCGGACAGATAGAGGCTGAGCCCGAACAGGAACAGGTAGAGCCACTGTCCGGTTTTCGCCCAGACGAGCGGCAGCCCGGCATAGCGGACCATTAGCCGACCGATCCCCCGCACCTTGTCGACACGGACGGTCACGGAGTCGGCGCTCTGGTTCGCGTCGCCCTTGGTGACCAGTTGCCCGTCCTCGGCGATGCGGATCACGCGGTGGGTCTTGACGCGGCTCGGGTGCTCCGGGTCCTGGAACACGGTCACGTGACCGAGCAGGACCTTCGGGTCATGGTTGGGCGAGGCGATGACGATGTCGCCCACCTTGATGCGGGGCTGCATCGATCCGGACTGGATCACGTACGGGCGCCAGCCGAAGAGCATCGGGATGATGGTGACGGCAATGCAGCCGGCGACGAACCACAGCCAGATCCGGCCCAGTGTTCCGCCGAAAAGCAGTTTCTTGCTGTAGGGCGGAGGGGTCAGCTGATCGGGCTCTTGCTCAACATGCTCAAGCGTCACCGTCACTGTGGCCACCTCCTTCGTCTACCTGCGATGAGCCGCCGGCTCCGAGTCCTTGAAGGACCCGGAGCCGGCGGAATTCATTCGGCGCCGAGGCGCTCTGGCCTTACTGGATCTCCCAGTTGAGGTCCGCCGTGGCGTCCGAGCTCTGCAGCGCGTTGTCGCCGGCGCTCGAGCCCGTTGAGGTAAAGGTGTAGGTGATCTTGTACGTGACCCACCGCGCTCCAGCGGGGACCACGAACGAACCGAGTCCCGCGGCGTAGGTGCTGGGCAGCGAGCTCAGCGTCGCGCCCGCAGCCGTGATGGTGCTGATGCCCACAGCCGGGAAGTTGGCGCAGTTCACGCCCACCGCAGGAGAGGGGACGGCGGCCAGGACGGCGGTTGCCTGGATGGTCGTAGTCAGCTGAGCTGACAGAGCCGCCGGGTTGGTCGTGCCGGTGATTGCACCGCGGTAGAACTTCAGTGTTCCGCCAGTGGTCCCACCAGCGGCGACCGTGATGCACTTGGAGTTCGTGCTGCCGGGCTTGAGCGCCGTCTCGGTGAACACGGCGCTCGTGCTTCCGGCGTAGGTCCCGGTGCCTGCGTCGTTCTGCAGGGTCAGGGCGCCGGTCGCCCAGGAGTCGCCCGTGTTGTTGGTCGTTGCTGAGAAGGCGGCGTAGCTGCCCTGCCACACGAGCAGACCCACAGCGAGCAGGCCGGCGACGGGGGCAACGGCGCGCAGTACGCGGCGGCGGCGCTGGTCGGTACGAGACATCAGGAGTCCTCAGGGTCTTGGGAAATTGGGCGGTGCAGAAGTGCGATGCCCAACGTTTCGGCGGCCCTGAAGGAACCCTTGACCGCGCAACGACCGTTCAGACCGTTCGATGATCAACTACTGGCCGACCAGCGGGAAAGCGATCGGTCGATCGGCACGGGCGCCCCGCCGAAAGGTGCATGTCAAGCCGGGACATGTCCGACTAGCACCACAAATACCAACGGCCACAGACCTAAAAGTCAGGTCTGTGGCCGTATGGGTGGTTCTGGCGTTACTACGGGGAACTAGTCGTCGTCCCCCGAGCCGTTGCCCGGCATCGGCATGGTCTGCTGCACCTGCAGCAGGAACTCCGAGTTGGACTTGGTCTTCTTCATCCGGTCGAGCAGCAGCTCGAGCGCCTGCTGCATGTCGAGCGCGTGCAGCACCCGACGCAGCTTCCAGGTGACCTGCAGCTCGTCACGGGCCAGCAGGATCTCTTCCTTTCGGGTGCCGGACGGGTCGACGTCCACGGCCGGGAAGATGCGCTTGTCCGCGAGCTTGCGGTCGAGCTTGAGCTCCATGTTGCCGGTGCCCTTGAACTCCTCGAAGATCACCTCGTCCATCCGCGAGCCGGTCTCGACCAGCGCCGTGGCGAGGATGGTCAGCGAGCCGCCGTGCTCGATGTTGCGGGCAGCGCCGAAGAAGCGCTTCGGCGGGTAGAGCGCCGTCGAGTCGACACCACCGGACAGGATGCGCCCGCTCGCCGGTGCGGCGAGGTTGTAGGCGCGGCCCGAGCCGGGTGATGGAGTCGAGCAGTACGACGACGTCGTGGCCGAGCTCGACCAGCCGCTTGGCGCGCTCGATGGCGAGCTCGGCGACGATCGTGTGGTCCTCGGCCGGGCGGTCGAAGGTCGAGGCGATGACCTCACCCTTCACCGACCGCTGCATGTCGGTGACCTCCTCAGGTCGCTCGTCGACGAGCACGACCATGAGGTGGACCTCCGGGTTGTTCGTGGAGATCGCGTTGGCGATGGCCTGCAGCACCATCGTCTTGCCCGCCTTGGGCGGCGAGACGATCAGGCCGCGCTGGCCCTTGCCGAGGGGAGCGACGAGGTCGATCACGCGGGTCGTCAGGATGCCCGGCTCGGTCTCGAGGCGCAGGCGGTCCTGTGGGTAGAGCGGCGTGAGCTTGCCGAACTCGACCCGGTTGCGCGACTTCTCCGGCTCGGCGCCGTTGACCGTGTCGAGGCGTACGAGCGCGTTGAACTTCTCCTTGCGCTCCCCCTCCCTCGGCTGCCGTACGGCACCGGTGACGGCGTCGCCCTTGCGTAGCCCGCTCTTGCGGACCTGCGCGAGCGAGACGTAGACGTCGTTGGAACCGGGCAGGTAGCCCGAGGTCCGGACGAACGCGTAGCTGTCGAGGATGTCGAGGATGCCGGCGACCGGCACGAGGACGTCGTCCTCGCTGATCTCCGGCTCGGCCTCGCCCGGCGTGAAACCTTCCCGGCCGGGCCGGCGAGCACGGTTGCGGTCGCGGTAGCGCCCGCGGCGCCGGCGACCGCCCCTGCCGCCGTCGAAGTCTTCGTCGTCGTTGGGCCCGCCCTGGTTGCCCTGGGACTGCCCCTGCTGGCGGTCACCCTGCTGGCGGTCACCCTGCTGGCGGTCACCCTGCGGCCGGTCGGTCTGCTGCCGGTCACCCTGCTGCCGGTCACCCTGCTGCCGGTCGCGCTGCGGCCGATCACGCTGCTGGCGGTCGGTCTGCTGGCGCTCGCCCTGCTGACGGTCGCCCTGCTGGCGGTCGCGCTGCTGGCCGGTCGGTCTGCTGCCGGTCGGACTGCTGCCGGTCGGACTGCTGCCGGTCGGACTGCTGCCGGTCGGACTGCTGCCGGTCGGACTGCTGACGGTCGGACTGCGTCTCGTCGGACTGCTGCTCGGTCGGCGCGTCGCCGGCCTGCTCGCGGGACTGGTCGGCCTGCTCGCGACGCGAGCGGCGGGCGGCACCTCGGCCGTCCGTGCCGCTGCTCTTGACCGCGGGTCCGCTGTCCCCGTTGACGGCCGGCGCGGCGCTCGAGTCGCCGGCGACGTCGGCCGGTGCGGTGTCAACTGGTGCAGTCTCTGTCGGGGCGCTGGACGTGCGGGCAGCGCGTGGCGCCCGGGCCTGCGGAGCGGCTGCTCCGCCGCCGCCGTCCTGGCGTTCCTTGATCGCCTCGATGAGCTGGCCCTTGCGCATCCGGGCCGTGCCGCTGATGCCCAGCTCGCCGGCCACGCTCTGCAGCTCGGCCAGCACCATGCCGGACAGGCCGGCCGCGCGCTTGCGAGGCTTGGTTGAGGTGGAGTCCTGCGACGAACCCCCGGTGGGGGCGTCGAGAACGGTTGTGGTGTCGGACACTCTCGGTCCTTCCTTGTTGCGGTCACGCCGGGTCATCCGGCGGCCGCTCGTACTGATCGATCCTGCCTCGGACCGGTGCGGGCGAGCAGGGATCCCGTCCTAGCGCGGAGATCGGGACAACAGCAGAACCGTCCTTTGACTAGCTGCTGCGGGGAAATTTCGCAGTCACTAGGCGCACTGCGCGTCGCCGGGCTCTGGCCACTTGCCCGAGGCTCCGCTGGTGCTCCGCCTCGTCGATCGGACGAAACGAACTGTCAGCGGGAGGCCACGGTCGACATACGTGACTCCAAGAACTGGGTTCCTGGGATCGTGGCGGAGCACCGGCCACGAAGGGTGGCACCTGGTGCGATGCTGAGCGTAACACCACCGGGCCGGCATTCGTTCCCCAACCCCTCAGTTGGTCTGCTCGAGCGTGTTGGCCTCACCACCCCCTGACCTGAGCGCCCGACCGATCGAGGTCGACGGCCCGCAGAGTCCAGCTGCCGTCGGGCGCCCCCTCGACGGCAGCGGCCACCGCAGTCTCGGTGAGCTCCCTCCCGCCCAGGACGAGGACGCTGGGCCCGGCACCGGAGACGACCGCGGCCAGTCCGGCGGCCCGGAGCCGGGCGACCAGCGCGAGCGTCGTGCGGCATTGCGGGCTCGCGGTAGTCCTGATGCAGCCGGTCCTCGGTCGCGGCGAGCAGCAGTTCCGGCTCGGCAGTGATGGCGTGCACCAGCAGCGCCGACCGGGCGGCCGCATGCGCCGCGTCGGCGTGCGGCACGCTGGCCGGGAGCAGCCCGCGAGCCGTGGCGGTGGCGAGCACGGAGTCGGGCAGCAGCAGGACCGCGCGCAGCGACGGCGCGGGCTCGAGGCGCACCGCTCGCGCGCCGGGCGGCTGGGGCCAGGCGATCGTGAAGCCGCCCAGCAGTGCGGCGGCCGCGTTGTCGGGATGGCCCTCGAACCGCGCGGCGAGACCGAGCACAGCCTGGTCGTCGAGCCGGTCAGCTCCCTCGTGCGCCAATGCGCGGGCCAGCAGCACACCGGCCACCACCGCGGCGGCCGACGAGCCGATCCCGATGCCGTGCGGGATCGAGTTCTCGCAGCGCAGCACCAGACCACCGCGTTCCTCGCCGAGCTCGGCAAAGGTCGCGTCCATTGCGCGGACGATCAGATGGTTCTCGTCGCGGGGCACCTCGTCGGCGCAGGCACCCGACACATCGACCTGTAGGACCGACCCGGAGCGCACAGCACTCACGTCGTCGTACCACGAGAGGGCGAGGCCCAACGCGTCGAAGCCCGGCCCGAGGTTGGCACTCGTCGCGGGAACGCGCACGTGCGCGCCCATCTCACTCACGATGTCCCGATGATCGTCAGAGGCCGAGCGCGGACGCCGCCGCCGCGACGTCGGCGGGGATGGTGGTGGTCGAGATCGTGATGCCGGCCAGGGCCGTCTCGACGTCCTTGAGCCCTGTGCCGGTGAGGGTGCAGACGACCAGCTGACCGGGGTCGAGCGCACCGTTCTCGTGGCACTGCAGCAGCCCGGCGACCGACGCCGCGCTGGCCGGCTCGACGAAGATCCCTTCGCGGGCGGCCAGCAGTCGCTGTGCGTCGAGGATGGCCTCGTCGGTGACCGCCTCGACGACGCCCTTCGAGTCGTCGCGTGCGGCCACGGCGCCGTCCCACGACGCCGGGTTGCCGATGCGGATCGCACTCGCGATGGTGTCGGGGTCATCGACAGGCGATCCCTGTACGAGCGGCGCGGCCCCGGCAGCTTGGAAGCCCCACATCCGTGGCAGCCCGGAGAGCCCCTCGTCGGCGTACTCCCGATAGCCCTTCCAGTACGCCGTCACGTTGCCCGCGTTCCCGACGGGCAGGCAGTGGATGTCGGGCGCCCGCCCGAGGGTGTCGACCACCTCGAACGCCGCCGTCTTCTGCCCTTCGATGCGGAAGATGTTCACCGAGTTGACGAGAGAGACGGCGTAGTTCGCTCGCGAGGTCGCGGGCCACCCGGAGGCAGTCGTCGAAGCCACCCTCGACCTGCAGGAGCCGAGCGTTGTGCACGATCGCCTGGGCGAGCTTGCCGGCGGAGATCCGGCCGAACGGCACAAGCACCACGCACTCGAGGCCGGCCTTTGCGGCATAGGCAGCCGCCGACGCGCTGGTGTTCCCCGTCGACGCGCAGATGACGGCAGTCGCGCCTTCCTCGCAGGCCTTCGAGATCGCCACGGTCATGCCGCGATCCTTGAATGAGCCGGTCGGGTTGCAGCCCTCGACCTTGAGGTGGACCTCGCACCCGGTCAGCTCCGACAGGTGCTCCGCGGGCACCAGCGGGGTGCCGCCCTCGCCGAGGCTCACGATCGGCGTGCCGGGTCCGACGGGCAACCGATCGGCGTACTCCGCGATCACACCGCGCCACTGCTGGGTCACGTCCCCTCCACCCTCATCACAGAGCGCACGTCGCGCACGATCTCGAGCCGGCGCAGCACCTCGACCGTCCCCGACAGGGCGGCATCGGACGCACTGTGGGTGACGATGACGAGGTCAGCGTCCTCCTCGCCGTGCATCTGCTGCCGGACGCTCTCGATCGACACACCCTGGTCGGCGAAGGCCGAAGCGACCTGAGCGAGCACTCCGGCCCGGTCCGCGACGTCGAGGCTGACGTGATAGCGAGTCTGCGTCTGGCCCATGGCGTCGACCCGAAGGTCTGCATAGACCGACTCCCCCGGCCCGCGCGCGCCGGAGAGCTTGTTGCGCGCGACGGCCACGAGGTCGCCGAGCACCGCGCTCGCGGTCGGCGCACCGCCGGCACCGCGGCCGTAGAACATGAGCTCACCGGCCGCCTCGCACTCGACGAAGACGGCGTTGAACGCTTCGCGAACCCCGGCCAGTGGGTGCGTGATCGGGATCATCGCGGGGTGGGCGCGGACGCCGACCCCCAGGCCGTCCGGCGAGATCTCGGCGATGGCGAGCAGCTTGACCACGCAGCCCATCGCCCGTGCGCTCGCGATGTCGGCGCTGGTGACGTCCGCGATGCCCTCGCGGTGAACGTCGGCGACGGTCACCCTGGTGTGGAAGGCGATGCTGGCCAGGATCGCCGCCTTCGCCGCGGCGTCGAAGCCTTCGACGTCGGCCGTCGGGTCGGCCTCGGCGTAGCCCAGCGCCTGCGCCTCCTCCAGCGCCTCGGCGAAACCGGCGCCGCTCTCCGTCATCCGGGTGAGGATGTAGTTCGTGGTGCCGTTGACGATGCCGAGCACCCGCCGGACCTTGTCGCCCGCCAGCGACTCGCGCAGCGGGCGGAGCAGCGGGATCGCGCCGGCAACCGCCGCCTCGTAGTAGAGGTCGCCGCCGTGCTTGTCGGCTGCGGTGAACAGCGTGGCGCCGTCCTCGGCCAGCAGCGCCTTGTTGGCGGTGACGACAGAGGCTCCTGCCTCCAGCGCGGTGAGGATCAGGGAGCGGGCGGGCTCGATGCCGCCGATGACCTCGATGACCACATCGACGTCCTCGCGGCCGGCCAGGCCCTCCGCGTCGTCGGTGAACAGAGCGGGATCGACACCCAGATGTGCCCGCGCGCGCCCGGGTCGACGTACTGCGATGCCGGCGAGCTCGAGCGGGCGGCCCACGCGTGCCGCGAGGTCGCCCGCCTGCTCCGTGAACAGCCGCACCACCTCGCTGCCCACGACTCCGCAGCCGAGCATGGCGACCTTGAGCGGGCCACCGTCACCTTCGCGCATGACACCAGCCTGTCAGACCGCTCTCAGGCAAAAGCCGCCAGGACAGAAACGCGCGGCCGCCGGAGCCGCCGTCGATGGGCCAACCCGTGCAGGAATGACGGATTCAGCCGATCGCCACCGCAGAGCGAGCGTCCGAATGCCGAGACGCGCCGATGAGTCCGTCTTTCCTGCACGCAACTCGTCAGGTGACGACGTGGATGTTGAACGCGTTGTGCCCGAGGCTCACACGCAGGCCGATCCAGAAGATGAGGTACATCTCCAGGCCCCGCGCCGCGGTAATGCCGCCTACGTCGCGGATCAAGGCATCCGGCCATCCGAAGCCGCGGAGCAGACCGCGCACGGTCTCCTTGGCCGCCGCGTCCTCGCCGGCCATGAAGACGTCGTGCTCACCGGGCAGCAGCGAGGGCTCGGCCATCACGTCGCAGTTCATCGTGTTGAGCGTCTTGACGACCCGAACCGTCGGGAACTCCCGCTGGATGCGCTCGGCCAGGCTGTCGTCACCCACGGGGTCGAGCTGCGGGGGAAAGCCACTGTCCGGCTTCATCGGGTTGGACACGTCGATCAGCACCTTGCCGGCGAGGTTGTCCGCGCCGGCCAGGCGCAGCACGTCCAGCGAGACTGCGCCGCCCGTGGCGTTGAGCACCACCTCGCCGTGCGCAGCGGCGTCGGCGAAGGTGCCGGTCCCTGCCCGTTCCGGTTGGGTCGCCAGCCAGGCGGCTGCCTTCTCGTTCGCGGCGTCGCGCGACCCCATCACGACGTCGTGACCGGTCTCGACCAGCCGCGACCCCAATGCCTGTCCCACCATGCCCGTGCCCAGGACTCCGATGCGCATGACGCGCTCCTCTCTCTTGAAAGGGGTGGGTGGCTAGCTGACCTCGAGGGTGAGCAGGTCGGTGACCGTTTCGCGGCGCAGCAGCAGTCGTGTGCCTGCCTCGCTCACCGGCCACGACCGGCGGGCGTGGCACGTGGTTGTAGGACGACGCCATCGCGCGGCAGTAGGCACCGGTCGCCGCGACGGCGAGCAGGTCACCCGGGGCGAGGTCGCCCGGCAGCCAGGTGTCGGTCACGACGACATCGCCGCTCTCGCAGTGCTTGCCGACCACGCGGCTGAGCATCGGTGCGGCGGTCGAGTCCCGCGACGCGAGGGTCACGGTGTAGTCGGCGCCATAGAGAGCGGTGCGGATGTTGTCGCTCATGCCACCGTCCACGGATACGAACGTCCGCAGTCCCTTCACCGGCTTGACGGTGCCGACCTCGTAGACCGTGATCGTGCCCGGCCCAGCGATGCCGCGTCCGGGCTCGATGGCCAACAGCGGCATCGCGAGCCCGCGCGCGGCACACTCGCGGGTCACGATGTCGCGCAGTGAGCGCGCCGTCTCAGCAACGTCGACGGGATCGTCGGCACTTGTGTAGGCGATGCCCATGCCACCGCCGAGGTTGAGCTCGGGCAGCTCGATGCCGTGCTCGTCACGGAGCGCTCCGAGCAGGCCGACCACGCGATGGGCAGCGACCTCGAAGCCGGAGGTGTCGAAGATCTGCGAGCCGATGTGGGAGTGCACGCCCACGAGTTCCAGCGACGGCGCGGCGAGCACCCGACGTACAGCCTCATGAACGTCACCATCGGCAAGCGAGAAGCCGAACTTCTGGTCCTCGTGGGCCGTCGCGATGAACTCGTGGGTGTGCGCCTCGACGCCGACGGTGGCGCGCACGAGGATCTTGACGGTCGTACGTCGCGACGTTGCCAAGCGCTGCGAGGCGTTCGATCTCGTCGAAGGAGTCGACGACTATGCGCCCGACCCCGGCGTCGAGAGCTGCCGACAGCTCGGTGACGGACTTGTTGTTGCCGTGCAGGAGCAGCCGATCGCCGGGGAATCCGGCGTGCACCGCGACGGCGAGCTCGCCACCCGTGCAGACGTCCAGGCCAAGACCTTCCTCCTCGATCCAGCGGGCCACACCGGTGCAGAGAAACGCTTTGGCAGCATAGAAAACCAGCGCCCCGCCGAATGCCTCACGATAGTCGCGGCAGCGTGACCGGAAGTCGGCCTCGTCAAGGAAGAACGCCGGTGTGCCGTGCTCGCTCACCAGGTCGCGCACGTCATGACCGCGCATCGTCAGGGTGCCCGACGCCGAGCGCTCGACCCCGAGTGGCCAGACCGCGGGATCGAGCCGGCCCAGGTCGGTGGGCGGGCCGCCACGCAGCGCCTCGTGGAGCAGGTCGCCGTGCGCCGGGCCGGCCGGGTGGGCGCGCACCTACATCCGCTCGGGTGCGCTGACACCGAGCAGCCGCAGGCCGTTGGCGAGCACGATGCGGGTCGCCTCGACCAGCCACAGTCGCGTGCGGTGCAGGTCGGTGACCTCCTCGTCGCCGCGGGGCAGCACCCGGCAGACGTCGTAGAACCGGTGGTAGGTGCCGGCCAGCTCCTCGAGATAGCGCGCGATGCGGTGCGGCTCACGCAGTTCGGCCGCGGTCGCCACGACCCGGGGGAACTCGCCCAGTGCGCCGAGCAAGGCACCCTCGCGCTCATCGACGAGCAGCTCCGGATGGAACACATCGGGGTCGCCGACAGTCAGGCCGAGGTCGGCGGCGTTGCGCAGCAGGCTCGAGACCCGGGCGTGCGCGTACTGCACGTAGAAGACAGGGTTGTCGCTGGTGCGCTTCGCCCACGCGTCGAGGTCGAGGTCGATCATGCTGTCCGTCGAGAACCGGGCCAGGGCGTATCGACCGGCGTCGGCACCGATCGCCTCGACGAGCTCCTCGAGGGTCACGCTGGTGCCGGCGCGCTTGCTCATCCGCAGCGGCTTGCCGTCCTTGTACAGGTTCACCATCTGGCCGAGCAGGATCTCCAGGTTCACGTCCGGGTCGTCGCCGAAGGCCGCGGCCAGTGCCTTGTAGCGGCCGATGTAGCCGTGGTGGTCGGCACCGAGCATGATCAGGACCCGGTCGAACCCCCGCTCGCGCTTGTCCAGGTAGTAGGCGGCGTCGGCGGCGAAGTAGGTCCACTCACCATCGGTCTTGATGAGGACGCGGTCCTTGTCGTCGCCGAACGTGGTCGTCCGGAGCCACGTCGCGCCGGCTTCGGTGAACACGTGCCCCGCGGCGGTCAGCCGGCCCAGGGCCTCGTCCAGCTCGCCCTTGTCATGCAGGTCCTTCTCGTTGAAATAGACGTCGAACTCGACCCCGAAGTCGGCAAGCGACCGCCGGATCTCCTGGAACATCAGGTCCAGGCCCTCGCTGCGGAAGATGGCCAACGCCTCGGCGTCGTCGAGGCTGAGCACGTCGGGGCGCCGCTCGACGACCGCCGCCGCGATGTCGTTGATGTAGCCGCCGCCGTAGCCGTCCGCCGGCGTGGGGTCGCCCTTGGCCGCGGCCATGACGGAGGCGGCATAGCGGTCGATCTGCACGCCTGCGTCGTTGAAGTAGTACTCCCGAGCGACGTCGGCACCGCTCGCTTCGAGCACCCGCGCGAGAGCGTCGCCGACCGCTGCCCACCGGACATGGCCCAGGTGCAGCGGGCCAGTGGGGTTCGCCGAGACGAACTCCAGGTTGAACCGGTGACCGGCCATCGTCGTCGCACGGCCGTAGTTCTCCCCCGCAGTCACGACGGTGCGCGCGAGCTCGCCCTGGGCGGCGGAGTCGAGAGTGATGTTGAGGAAGCCGGGGCCGGCGACGTCGACCTTGGCCACACCTGCCGCCTGGCTCAGCTGCCGGGCGATGGCCTCGGCGACCTCACGCGGCGGCCGGCCGGCCGGCTTGGCGAGCTGGAGCGCGATGCTGGTGGCGTAGTCGCCGTGCTCCTTGACCTTCGGTCGCTCGATCCGCACGGACTCGGGGACGGGCGCCGACAGGTCGCCGCTGTCCACGGCGGCACGGACGGCCGCGAGGACGGCTTCAGAGAGTTCGGCTGGAGTCACCGACACAGGCTAGTCGGGCTAGCGTGCCCGCCGTGACCGACATATCCGTGGGCGAGACCGTCCAGGTGCTTTACGGCAAGTGGGGCGGCGGACGGCACTACGAGTTCACGATGTCGCGGCTGGGCGAGGACGAGCACGGAGTCTGGCTCGGCGCGCCGCCACGCACGACGATCTGGCGGCCCGGGGCGACGTTTCCCTCGTCCACCGAATGGGTCACGTGCTTTGCGCGGGCGGCAGGGTGGACCGCGTCCTTCTACCCGCGCGAGGAGCACGACATGGCGGCGTACGTCGACATCACGACCCCGCCGTCGTGGTCACGCGACGACGAACGGGGGTTGGACGTCGTCGCGATGGTCGACCTCGACCTCGACGTCGTGCTGCGCGTCAACGGTGAGCTGCTGATCGACGACGAGGACGAGTTCGAGGAGCACCGGCAGTCGTTGGGATATCCGAGGGACGTCATCGCGGTGGCCGAGTCGACAACCGCAGCAGTGTTCGCTTCGATCGCCGCGGGCGACGAGCCGTTCCACAGTGTCGGGCAGGCGTGGCTGGCGGGCTACGCCAGCGCCATCAACACGGGTCGATGAGGTCGCGGACCGTGCGTACCAACGTGTCCGGATCGAACGGCTTGGTGACGTACGCGTCGACTCCGACGCTGCGCCCCTTCCTGATGTCGGCCTCCTGGGCGCAGGCCGTGACCATCGCGATCTTGAGATGGCTGGTGCGCGGGTCGGCGCGCAAGCGAGCGACGGTGTCGAACCCGTCGAGCCGCGGCATCACGACGTCGATCGTCACGACGTCAGGGATCACGTCGTGGATCTTGTCGAGTGCGTCCTGACCGTCGACAGCGGTCACCACGTCGAAGCCCTCGAGCTCGAGGTTGACGCTGATCAGTGTTCTGATGACGGCACTGTCGTCGACGACGAGCACTCGCCGTCGCGGATCGCCCATGCTGGCAGGGTAATCGGACACCAGCGACTTCGTGGGCGAATCGGTCAGGCTGCTAACCTCTGTGCCTGCCCGAGCCCCCGTAGCTCAGGGGATAGAGCACCGCCCTCCGGAGGCGGTGGCGTAGGTTCGAATCCTACCGGGGGCACGCCTAAAACCCCAGGTCAGAGGCTCGAGACACCGTTTTCGACGCTCCCACTAATGATCTTGACCACATTTTGACCACAGACTGCGTGGTCAACAATGGCACGCGTCGGCACGTCGCGCCACAGCCGAACACGGCGACCGATCGTTGTTTCATGGACGACGTGAATGGTCCGGCGACCCGGTGTGTGCACGGGTGCGCCGGTACTCTGTGCCCGTGGCGTTCGAACGAATCACCGTTGACCCGGACACGATGGGCGGCATGCCCTGCATCCGCGGGCTTCGCATCCCTGTGGCCACGGTTGTCGCGATGGTCGCCGACGGTTTGACCGTCGCGGAGATCGTCGACGAGCTGCCCGACCTCACGGCCGAGGATGTGGCCGAAGCGCTGCGCTACGCCGCCGAGGCGATGCGTGAGCGCGAGCTGCCGTTGCGCCACTCTGCATGAGGTTCCTGCTCGACGAGAACCTCTCACCCAAGCTCGTCGAGCTGCTGGGCCGCGACGGACACGATGTCGTTCACGTCCGCGACATCGGACTGGTCAGCGCATCCGACGAGGTGGTCATCGCCGCTGCGAGCGCCGACGACCGGATCCTCATCAGCGCCGACACCGACTTCGGCACACTGCTCGCGAGGAGCCACGCCAGCCGGCCTTCCTTCGTGCTGATCCGCCGCGCGTCCGGGCGCCGGGCCGTCGATCAAGCCGCGCTGATCATCGACAATCTGGTTGCAGTGAAAGCAGATCTGGAGGTCGGCGCCATTGTCGTGCTCGGCGAGAGCACCGTGCGCATCCGACGTCTGCCGATCGGCGAGTGACCTGCCGCTTTAGACGACTGGGTCTAGGTCGGTTCGCTATCCGGACGACGTCGAGCGACTCAACAGCTCGCGCAGCGGAGCTGTCGGCACCTTGATCAGCCGCCCGATGCGCAACACCGGTGTCGGCCACTCCCCCTGTCGCACCAGCTTGTAGGCGGTCGTGCGGCCGACACCGAGCAAGGACGCGGCCTCGATCAGGTCGATCACCGGAGGCAGGTCAGCGAGCCGCTCCGTGCTGCCTCCCGCGCCTCCGGTGACCAGATGCAAGGTGCGGTCCGTGGCGTCGGTGGCGATCGGGTCACTGCTCATCGTGATATCCCTTCGGCTCTGGGGTGATTGAGGTCCTGAGTTCGCGAGTGCTGCCAACCGTTGTCTCGGTGTCGCGGCAGCTGGCGGCTGGCGAGGGTTTGGGTGTGGCGGACGGCGAGCCGCGCGGCGAGCCAGTCGAGGTGCTTGTCGTCGTGCGACTGGCGATCGTCCGGTCGTTGTCGTGGTCGTTCGGGACGTAGAGGTGGTTGCTGGTGCGGCCGCGGGACAGCGCGACGTAGCCGGCTTCACGGCTGAGCGCTCCGGCGCCGTAGAGCAGGGCGATGTCGACGGTGGCGCCTTGGGCTTTGTGGCAGGTCATGGCGTACCCGTGGTCGAGGTGACGAGCCGCCCAGTCGGCCGGGACCGCGACGTGGCGGTGGTCGTCGGTTTCCAGGGTGAGGGTTCGGTGTCGGGCGTCGACCGCACGTGACGTCGGCGCGGGTGCCGTTGAGGACGCCGAGCTGGTAGTCGTTGGCGGTGACGATCACCCGGTCCCCGGCTCGGTACTCCCGTCGCCGCTTGCCCTCGCCGACGGTGACCGCGATCGGGCCCGAGTCGACCGGCGTCGAGGAGCCGGGCGCGGGTGGTGTCGTTGAGGTCGGCGACGTCGCGCGCGGCGCGCGGCGAGCATCACCACCTGCTCGCCCGGCGGATCTCCGCGTCGCCTTGGGCGCGTTGCTGGTCGGTCAGCCGCAGGTAGTCCTCGACGATGCGGTCGGCGAGCTGGTCGGCCGGTGCGGTGTGGACGCGACCGTGCTCGGCGTAGGCGGCGACGGCGGCTTCGGGGTCACCGGCGCGCAGGTCGGCCAGCGCGCGGCGTTCCCAGGCCTCGGTCTGTCGCTGGTTGTCGGTCAGGGTGATGGTGTCGTCGTGGCGGGCCAGTGCGGCGAACAGGCCGCCGGCGCCGATCTCGGGCAGCTGTGCGGGGTCGCCGACCAGGACCAGGGTGCCGTCGGCGGCGCGGGTGTGGGCCAGCAGCGCCGCCAGGGTGCGGGTGTCGACCATCGACGCCTCGTCGACGACCACAACGCCACCGTCCGGGAATCCGGTCATCCGACCGGTGGTCGGGTCAGTTCGCCGCGCCGCTGTCGAGCAGTCGGGCCAGTGAGGTCGAGGCGATGCCGGTGGCGTGCTCGAGGCGGCGGGCGGTGATCGCCGCGACCGCGCCACCGACGACCGGCCTGCCCTGCCCGGTCCAGGCGCGGGTCGCGGCGGCCAGGGCCGCGGTCTTGCCGGATCCGGCCGGCCCGACCACCACCGCGAGCCCGTTCGCGGCGGCCAACGAGGCCAACCATCTGTTGCTGCTCGACGGACAACCGGCCAGAGCCACCGCCACTGCCGGGTTCTTCCAGCACGACGGTCGCGGGGTGCGCCGGTGACGCGCGCAGGTCTGCCGCGACAGCCAGGGCGGCTTGCTCGACGCCGAGCAGCTCGGCGGTGGACCACCGTGGCCCGTCCTCGCTGCGCGCGGCCAGCCGCACGGCGTCGCGGTGCCGCAGCACCAGGTCGGCGGCCGCCTCGACGCTGCGACTGGCCGACGGGCAGCCCGGTCGGCAGGTCCTGGCAGAGGGCCTGCAGCAGGTCGCGCCGGTCGAACCCGGTGGCCTGCGCGGTCAGCCCGGCCGGGCCGAGCAGGTGCTCGGCGACCTGGCGCATCGACGGCGCCGCCGGCGGCCGGGCGCGGCCCAGTGCCGCGGCGATCAGCCGGCCGGGGTGAAACCCGGCATCGCCGTGCCCTGGCTCGCCCACCGTTCGCGCAGCCGCCGTCGGGCTCACTCGGCGCGCTTGGCCGGGCGGGTGGCCAGGCACGCCGCCTGGGCGGCCTCCGGACCGGACACGCCGCGCTCGTCCATCGCCCGTCTCGATCTGCTCGCGCCGGGTCGAGAACATGGTGAGCAGGTCGGCCGGGATGCCGACGATCTCGGCGATGCCCTTCTCCGGTGTCGTCCAGGCGACACCGAGCCGCTGGGTGAGCTCCCCGCGCAGCACCGCGTGGTAGAGGTAGGAGGCGGTCAGCGCGTGCCGGTGCACGGTCCGGGAGTCGATCGCCGACCACTTGCCGTCCGCGCCGCGCAGCAGGTTCGGCACCACCAGGTGGGTGTGCAGCTGCGGGTCCCCGGCCCGCGAGGTGCGGTGCTCGAACGCGGCCACGATCCACCCGTCGGTGCCGATCCGGTCGGCGCGTTGCCCGTCGCCCTGGTGCCCGCGCAGCCCGTGCCCGGCGACCGACTCCAGGTAGGCCAACGCCTCACCGACCGCGGCCTGGTGGCCGGCGCGGACCGCGGCCGCGACCTCCGGCTCGCCGAGGCCGAACAGCGACGCTGACCGACTTCGGCGCGGACACGGTGACGTCGATGCCCGGCCTTGCGCACGTCCACCCGCCTGTCGGCGAACCGCATCGCGGTCGCGAACCGGTCGCTGCCCCGTCGCTGTCCCGGTACACCTCGTGCGGGTCGAGCCCGGCCGCGTCAGCGAGCCGGCCGGCCCGCGCCGGTGCCAGGGTCGGTGCGCGGCGCCGGCTCGCCTTGTCCACCCGGGCAGCGACCGCGGTGAACCTCGCCCGGTCGGCCGGGTCGGCGAGCAGCGCGTCGACCGGGACGCCGAGCTGGTCGGCCCGGGCGCGGATCGCCTCGACCAGTGGCCGGGCGGGCAGCCGGCCGCGGGAGTCGACCCGCGCAGCACCGGGGCGACCAGCACCCGCCCGTCCGGTGCCCGCCCGTCGAGCAGGGACCGCAGCACCTTCTCCCCGGTCGGGTCGAGCTGCCCGGACAGGCCGAGCTGTGCGGCCCCGGAGCCGAGCCAGACCCCGGCGCGTTCGGCGGCCCCGGTGTAGTAGTCCGCCGCGCACCCACCGGTCCGCGCCAGGTAGTAGCCCGCCGGGTCCGACCCGGCGGCGAGCATCGCCACCGAGATCACCACGACGACCCCCGCCCGGCACGCCGGGCTGGGACGTTGCCGGCCCCGCCGCCGGGGCTCAGCCAGGACGCACACGCTTGCGGACAGCAAAGGCCTCTCACACACGTCCTATGTGACAAAAAACAGGCCGAGACGAGGGGTACCCCCAAACTTTCTCGAATCCGGCTCCGAAACCCGGGCCGCTCGTCCTGGCCGGACCCGCACCGCGGCAACGAACCTTCTCCCCATTGGTGGCAGGCCGGGCCCGGACACCAACGGAAACCCACGCAAGCGGGTGCGCCTCATCGCCCATGCAGACACGATGACTAGAGAAGTTGCCCGCAACATTGCCCGCGACATTGCGGGCAACAGTGACCGCCGGGCAGATGACTCGGAGCCTGCGCGGGCGGCCCTCGCGAGCACGGCGCGTTTCCCTCACATAAGTCCTATGCGCCAAACCACCCCGCGAGCCGAGGGGTACCCGCGAAATTTCTCGAACGTTTTGCGTTCAGCATCCGGTGACCGTGGCGGCAAGCGTTCTGTCAACCGGTCGCGCCCGGCGGCAACCGATCCGGCAAGCTCCGGCATAAGGCGGTGAACCCATCTGCGGATGCCTCGACCGGCTAGGCGTAGCAACCAGTTGGCGAGCCGGCCTCGAGCGCTGCGATGTCGACAACGGGAGCCGTCGACTCCCGGCCACTGCTGGTCTGCCTGGTTTTCATGCTCGCCAGAATGAGCAGCAGAGTTGCCCGCACAGTTGCCCGCCGAACGGCCCCGGAGGCCCACGCCGCGCGCGACGCGCATCCCGCCCCAGCCGTCCGGCCCGGGGCCACAACGCGTACCGGGTTTGAGGAGATCAGATCCGGCGGGCGCAGGGCAATTCAGCCCGCGACTCCATCACCGCTTCCCGACACCATCCCTGCCACCCACAGTCCACCCGAGGCAACAAGCCCCAACGCATCCGACAGCACCAGCCGCTGACCCGACGCCCACGTACAACATCGGAGCCAACGTCAACCCCGAACCTGAACAGACCTTGGTATCTGCGCTTCGCGCAGATACGTGCCGCTGCGGCTGCGCTCGCGCGTGGCCCGGCTCGCGGTCTGTCGCGGCCCATGGGCGCGTGTCAGTCTGTCGCCATGACCGATGACCTCTTCCCGGCAGACGAGGACGACGATGAAGAAGCCTTCCTCGCCGCGTGGGATGCCGCCGATAAGGCCGCAGCCCAGCTGCTGCGAGAGGCACTGCCCGAGGCGACCGGCGCGACAGCACCGGAGGTGGAACTGACCCACACCGTCCAACGGCTACGGCTCGAGCTTGCCGTCGGGAATTGGCCCTACTCCTATTTCGATCCGGCCTGCGACTGGAAGGGCCAACCACCAGACGATGACTTCGAGCTCTACATGGCCGCCGTGGCAGCGACGATCTCACCCGTCGGCGATCCCGGCTGGCCGGCAGAGGACCAGGCCGCAGTCATGACCCTCGAACACGGCGACTGGGCCGGCGCCGCCATCGGCCTGAAGCGCGCCGGCGTCGGCGCACCCGCGGATCCGCAATCACTGATCCGCTACATCGACGAATGCCCCGAGGTCGACGGCGACCTCGATTCCGACGACGAGCTCCTCCTCTCCCACGCGTTCGAGGTCCTCATTCCGCTCTGGGAGGCACTAGGCGTCGTCGACGAGGACCGGCGCATCACCGCACTCGGCATCTGGGCCATCCCGCAGGCGCTGCTGGCAACCTGGGACCCACGGAACTGATCAGGTCAGAGCCCGACGATCGGCCGCGGGCTTGAGCGGCCAGCCGCCGCAATACCCAAGCAGCATGCCCTCTGCGCCGCCCGACCACCCGCGCGATATCCGGCATTATGCGCCGTCCCACCCGGCGCCTCGGTCGTACATCTCCCCTCCACCCGCGCCTTGCCAGGCACCAGAAATGGGCGCACTCTGGCCGCATGGTGGGCCGCATCATGTGCCGCGTCAGCCTTCATCGGTGGGAGCGTCGGCGGACCGAGGACGGGCAGTGGTACGTCGCATGCGCCCGATGTGACAAGGACGGTCCGTACGACCCGGACGCGGTGGACACCGCAAACCGCACGATCGGGCCGAGCTTCGGTCCGTAAGTGCCAGTACCCGGGGCGCAGTGCGATAGATCCGATTCCTTTGGGTAGTCCCAGTGGGTAGGTCTTCCTTCGGGCCAATCCATTTCTCTCCCTCGTGGAAGCCCACGACGCCAGTGATGTGAGCGTCGACACACCTCGCATCAAGTCAGACACCAGGATGCGAAGCATCGCGGCCCATGGGCTCGGAGAGCTCGCCCTTCGTTTGACCCTGACAATGACGCCGCCATCATAGATTCGAACGTCCGACACACCATTCGGCGCGTACACGTCCTGCATCCGCGCGGCGCAGCTTGTGCATCCACGCCCAGGCGGTCTCATGGGACTTGAAGCCCAGCACCGTCCGCAGACCTTGTGCGGAGATGCCGTTCTTCTGCGAGGTGACGAACCAGATCGCGGCGAACCAGCTCGAGAGCGGGGTGCGGGTTCGGTGGAAGATCGTGCCGGCCGTCACCGAGGTCCGGCGGGCACAACGCTGACACATCCACAAGCCATCACCGGTGCGCCAGTGCTCGGTGGCCGCGCAAGCCGGGCAGACGAAACCATTCGGCCAGCGCAGTCCCGTCAGATAGTCCAGGCAGGCCCATCGTCAGGGAACCAGGCAAGCAAATCCTGATACGTCTCGGGGTAATCGACCCCGCTTCCGGATGACCGCTCTCATTCATACTTCATTAAGCAGATATCCCGAACACCTGTTCGAACCGAGGTAAAGGCGCAGGCCGACCCGGAATGTCGATGTGCTCGCGGCGGGGCCGCGCCTGAAACCGTTGACATCACCTGCCGCGCCCGCTGACATAGCCACGCTGTCTGCCGCTGGGTGAGAACCTGCAGGAGCACAGGCCAGTTCGCAGCCGGGCTGGGCCGGGGGAGAGGGTGATTTTGGATGAATGGCCAGCCCGGGTCGAGGACGCTCATCGGTCGCGACGAAGAGCTTCGGCTCCTCGGCGAGGCGCTGGCCGAAGCGACGCAGCGTGCACAGATGCTCGTGGTCAGCGGGGATGCCGGCATCGGCAAGTCGGCCGTGGTGGCGCAGGCTGCAACTCTGGCCGCCGACGTTGGCTTCACGGTCCTCGTCGGCGCCTGTCTCGATGTGGCCGGGGACGCCGCGTTTGCGCCGGTGCTCGACGCCGTCCGTCCATTGCTTGACCGGGCGGAGATGGTGCCGCGTCACGGCAAGGGTCTCGACACAGCCGCGGCAGACGTGGTGGCGCGGCTACTCCCCGGTGCGCCGGCCGCCGGCGCCGAGACCGCAGGCGGGCTGGCACCCGGGCAGGCGTTGGAGTGCTTGCGCGAGGTGCTCGTGCAGGCGGCGGAGGCTGGTCCGGTGTTGCTGGTGCTGGAGGATGTGCACTGGGCCGACCAGTCCACCCGGGACCTTCTCGTCGCGCTATCGGTCGTTCGCGATCAGCCGTTGGCAGTGCTGGTGACCTTCCGCGCGGATGAGGTGGACCGACGCCACCCGCTGCGCTCGTGTCTGCGTCAGCTGCGGCGCGCCCCCGGCGGGCTGTCGCTCGCGCTGGGCCCGCTGGACGATCTCGCCGCCAGAGAACTTGCCCGAAGCCTGGCGAGGCCGGACGGGCCACCGGTAGACGGAGAGCGCATGTGCGCGCGAGCGGAGGGTAATCCGCTTTATCTCGAGGAGCTCGTCGCCGCCGGAAGCCACGAAAGCGGTGTTGACGCGGTACCGCCTGAGCTTGCGGACCTGCTGCTGTCGCGCCTGGACCGATTGTCGCCGGGGACGGCAGCCGTTCTGCGGATGGCCGCCGTCGGTGGCACCGCGCTTGACGAGCAGCTGCTGGTCGCGGTCGTCGACGAACCGGTGACCGCGGTGGAGGCGGCGCTGCGGGAGGCGGTGGACCGCAACGTGCTGGTGCAGAACGCCGACCTCCTTGCGTTTCGGCATGCCCTGCTGCGGGATGCGGTCTACGAGGATCTGCTGCCATCCGAACGAACCAGGCTGCACGCGCGGTACGCCGCTGCCCTCCAGGACCTCGTCGGCCCCGGGGCTGCGGGCGCTGGCATGGCCGACGCAGGCCTCGTCGCTCTTCACCTGGCTGCTGCCGGTGACGTCGCCGCAGCGCTGCCGGCGGCGCTGCACGCCGGACGGATGGCCGCCCGGCTGGGCCTGCCCGAAGCGGTGACCCACCTCGACCGCGTCCTGCACTGGTGGTCTCAGGTGCCGGATGCGGCAGCGTTGACCGGCCTGTCGCGAGCCGAGTTGCTCTGCCTGGCCGCGGAGCCGGTCGCGACCGCGGGCGCACCGGAACGTGCGCAAGTGTTGCTGCACCAGGCGCTCGAGCTCATCGACGTCGAGAAGGAGCCGCTCCTGGCCAGTCGCATCTACGCCGTACGCGCCGACCACGTGTGCGCCACGGTGGGCGACCCGAAGGAGCAGCAGCTCGCGCTTGACCGCGCCGTCGCCTTCGCGGGGGAGATGGTGTCGCCGGAGCTGGCGAAAGCGCTCACCCTCGCGGCGTCGTACATGCTGCTGTACCACTCGCGCTGCTGGGACACGAGGCGGCTCGGCGAACGAGCGCGGGCGGTCGCGCACGCGGTTGGCGACGACTCGGCGGAGGCCATGGCCGATTTTCTGGTCGCCATCGCGCAGGTGTACACCGGCGAGATCGACGAGGGCCTTGCGGACGCAAGGAAGGCGATCGATCGCTTGGAGCGAGGGGGGCCGCTGTCCGACGCGCTGCTGTTCCGCGGGGTCTATGCGTATGCGCTCGGCGCCGCTGGCCGCCCGCTGGACGGCATCGCGGTCGCCCGGCAGTCCGCTGAGCACGCGGCCGCCGTCGGACTGCCAGCTGCGGCATTTTACTGCGCCGGTCAGGACATCTTCCTGTGCGGGCGCGTGGGTCTCCTCGACGAGGCGGAGCGCCGTCTCGCGTCGCTGCTGCGTGGGTGGCAGCCCGGGGTGGTGCGACAGATCACCCGCTCGATTGCGGGGGAGCTGTGGACCCGGCGCGGAGAGCTGGAGAGCGCGGCGGCAGCCTTCGTCGATGTACGCGCGTGGTTCGGTAGCGCCGAGGACCTTGGCGGCGTCCTCGGCGATCTGGCTCCCGTGGTCGACCTGTACCTGGCGAAGGGTGAGCCGGACGCCGCCGCTGAGTTAGCGCTTCAGCTTGCGCTGGCCTGCGACGAGCTCGACGAGGACCTCGGCTTGGCAACGATGGCCCGTCGGGCTTTGGCCAGCGCCGCCGCTGTCCGGGCCGCCCACGGCCCGTTGCCGGCGGGGCTCGTCGACAAAGGTCACGAGCTGCTGCAGCGGTCCCATGCCGCCGCCGACCGCGGCGGCTGCCGGTGGGGCACGGCCGCGTTCGCGGAGCTGGTCACGGCGGACGCCTGGCAGCTCGCCTGTGCCGGTGAGGAAACCCTGCTGGCATGGCAGCGCGCCCGGGAGGCTTGGGAGCCGACCGGCCTCGGCTACGACCTGCTCGAGTGCACCGCTCAGCTGGCAACAGTCGCGTTCGCCGAAGGCGACCGCGAGACCGGCCAGCAGGCCCTCCGCGAGGCGTGGACGACCAGCCGCCGCATGGGCGCCAGCGGACTGACCCGGTCGATGGCCGCGCTGGCCCGCCGCACCCGCACGACACTCGATGACACCCCGTCCGACGGTGCTGGTTCCGGCCTGACCAGGCGGGAGCGGGAAGTGCTGGCTCTGGTGGCCGCGGGCCGCAGCAACCCGCAGATATCCGGCGAGCTCTACATGAGCCGCAAGACGGCCAGCGCGCACGTGTCCCGCATTCTCACCAAGCTCGGCGTCGCGAGCCGCGGCGAGGCCGCCGCTTACGCCTGGGCGCACGGCCTGGCCGACACGGACCCGGCTCAGCCGGAGCGGTCCCGATGATGGGCAGTTGCCCGATGCGCCCACCAGGGCCTTAGGGCCAGCGTCGTGGGTACCGGGCTTACCGCCCCGGAACCCCAACGCCGGGAGGCGACCATGTACCACCACATCCGTCGCAGCCTGTTCGCCACTGTGGCGATCACGCTGCTGCTCGTCACGGCCGGCCCGGTCGCGGCCGCCAACAGTCAAGCCGCCGAACGGCCCGGCCCGGGCACGTTCAAAGCGATCGTCGGAGAGCTCGACGGGCGCACCGGCGCCGACCTGCTCGCCGACTCCTTCCTCCCCGACTACCTGGGTCCGACCAACGCCCCCGGTGAGTGCCCGCGTCTCGGCCTGCACAACCGGGTGGTGTGGTTGCACACGGTGCACACCTGCCACCTCCAGCCCGGAGACGTCGCCGTTGCCCTGCCCGCGGCCTCCTGCAGCGACGTCGAGGCGCCGCCGTTCTACGCGGTCGGCGAGGACGCACAACGGGCCTGCGCGCGTGAGTACAACGCCTCGATCCTGTCGATCACCGTCTCCGTGGACGGGGGCGCACCCGTCGAGATCATCCGGCCGGCGTTCGCTGTGTCACCGCCGCAACGCAGCATCGTCATCCCCGCCGACAACCCAGGCGGGTTCCCGGCGGGACCGGCGACGTTCACCGCGGACGGCTGGGCAGCCGTGCTTGACCCCGTCACCCCCGGCGCCCACACCGTCAAAGTCGTGGGCACAATCGCCGGCGTCAAGAACCCTGTCCACGAGACCTTCAAGCTGGTTCTCTGACCGCAGCCGGTAAACCGACCGAACAACGCCCGGGCCGCCATCCAGCGGCCCGGGCTGAGACGTCGGGTGCAGGTTGGTCGGCCGCCGGGTCTAGCGGGTCCGAGCCGGCTCGAGTCAGGAGACCGCCGAGGTCGCGGGCGGCGTCGCGTAGCTCGCGCGGCGACACGATGCGGTACGGCGCCTGGATCGCGGTGAGGTGCCGGGCGTACCAGAACGGTTCGTCGGCGGTGCCGACGAGCCGGGTGCGGCAGTCGTCGGTCGGCTCCAGCCGGCCGAGATTGCGGGGCAGCCACCCCGCGACCGCGTCCGCCGTGGCGTCGATGAGGACCTCGGCTGAGCTACCCAAACGCACCAGCTAGCAGGAAGGGTCCACGGACTGCTTCACGCACCTCAATCGCACATATGTGATGCCATGACGGGGCGGGGCCTCCCGCTCCCGTGGGTGCCCGAGGATTCTCGGGGTGCTCACTTTTCACACGTGAAGGGAGGCCACCGTGAGTCGAGACTATTCCTCGGGCCAGTTTGTTGGAATCGATCTGCATCGCCGGCGCAGCGTGATCTGCCGGATGAGCGCTGAGGGTGAGGTGCTCGAGTCGGTCCGGATCGAGAACGACCGCGCCGCACTGCTGCGCGAGGTCGGCAAGGCGGGTGCGGGTGCGCCGGTCGCGATCGAGGCGACCTACGGCTGGTACTGGGCGGTGGATGTGTTGCAGGAGCACGGGTTCGAGGTGCACCTGGCCCATCCGAAGGGACTCGCCAGCTTCCAGGACCGCCGGGTCAAGACCGACTGGGCGGACGCGAAGGAGCTGGTGGACCTGCTGCGGCTGGGCCGGTTCCCGGAGGCCTACATCGCCCCGGTGCAACTGCGGGAGCTGCGTGAGCTGGTGCGTCACCGGCACAAGCTCGTGCAGGTCCGCACCACCCAGAAGGCCAGCCTGCACGCGGTGCTCGGCAAGTGCGGGGAGATCCCGACCCTGGGTGACCTGTTCGGACCGGGCGGGACCAAGCTGCTGGACTCGCTGCGGCTGCCCGAGCCGTACGCGTCCCGGGTGGCCTCGCAGCGCCGGCTGCTGCTGATGCTGGACAACGAGATCGACCTGGTCGAGCACACCATCCACCACCGACTCAAGGACGACCCGGCCTACCAGGCGTTACTCAAGCTCAAGGGGATCGGGCCGACCTTCGCCGCGGTGTTCATCGCCGAGATCGGGGACGTGACCCGGTTCGGTACACCGCACCAGCTGGCCTGCTGGGCCGGACTGACCCCACGGTTGTACTCCTCGGACACCAAGACCCGGCAGGGCCACATCTCCAAACAGGGCTCAAGGTTGCTGCGGTGGGCCGCGATCGAGGCCTGCCAACGCAGCTGTGAGCCGTATGTGGCCAACCACCGGCAGCGGATCCGGGACCGGCGCGGGAAGACCGTCACCCAGATCTCGAAGGTCGCCGCGGCCCGCAAGCTGCTCCACGTCGTCTACTACGTGCTGCGCGACGGGCACGCCCGTTGCTTACAGACTGCGCCGGCCGGATGAATCCCGACCGTCGCACCGGTGCGCGCGAACCGCTACTGGCATGACCCACCAGCAGGACCGGTCGCGGTCGAGTATGTGATTGGTTCCGTGCACCACCGGGTGCCGCACAGCTTCATGCAGACCACCAGCGTCGCGAAGGAATGCCCGGCAACCACCGGTTGCCCCCACCACGACCAGCGGTTCTGAAGCGAAGACACAACCCAATAGAGGATGCCGACGCGGCCTCACGAATTCTGCGTCGACCCGGGACAGCGTCAACACCGTTCCTCCTCGCTGCGCTGCGGGGGCTCCGTGTTGACCCCGCCCCTTAGCTCGACGCTGCCCCAGACCGCCCACGACGGCAAAACAACGCATCCCAGCGCCCTTGACACGACCCCACTCCGTCAGGAATGCCAGTCCCGCGCACTGCCTGCTTGGCGGTACGCCGGGCAGGCGGCATCCGGCATTACCGAGCGCCGATCCGTTCCGGGGAGGCGTGCCATGGTGGGCCATGCAACGGCCGGTCCGCTCGGGCTACGCCGTTGCCGCGCAGCCAAGGAGATGGAGACAACCCGCCTCTTGGAGGCGTGTTGTCTCCGTCATCCTCCTACTTCGATCCAACGATCGAACAGCGGTAGACCTCGTCCGTCGAGACGAGCGTGATTTCAGGCCTAGCCCCAGCCGCAGCCGCCAGGACCTCGTCCTCAGACGTGAACTGGTGGGGAGTGACTCCCGCGTTGAAGACGATGAGGACCTGGTGCCACAGAGGGTTGAACCCCTCACCCTGGATTGCATCGATCACCGAATGGAAGTCCTGCTCTTCGTCGAGGTCGTTCGAGGCGTAGATCGTGTTGACGCCCTTGTTGTGCGCGAGCAGCGGGTCAGACGCCGCCACCTCGAACATGTTGACGGTTACTTGCTGCCCCTCGTAGAAGACGGGCCTTTGAGCCGAAGCGCCGTTCGGGCTCCCCGACGCGAGCGCCGTGCCGGCCGTAAGGGCAACGAACAGGCCCCCGGTGACGAGGAGGGCTCCGATCCTCGATGTGACTCTGGTCAGCCGCATGCTGAACCTCCGTTGTGTCGAAGCGGGACCATCCCGCACCGTCTCAAGGACCAACGGGCACATTCGCATCACGGTTCACTGAAACGAGGTGAACGCTCGGCGACCAGGCTCCCGTTCATCTCGAAGTCGACACCATGGTCTGCACCTGATCAGTGGCATCGAAGCGCCGAGTAAACGTCGGGAATGGGGATCATCCGGAGCAATCCCGCGCTGGACGAGGCCCAGCCCACCGGGGTGCCCTTCCCGAGCACACTCTCGGCGGCTGACACGACCGCACTGAACCGGCATTACTCGACACCCGCAGGCGCTAGTGGCCGCGTAGCGCGTGTGACCTGTACTGGATGACAGAAACCTCGTGCCGTTTCATCCCCTGCAGGTGAGCCGCAGCGCCGACGGGCGCCACATGATCTTGCTGGAAGGGCCAGTGGGACCGCGAGGTCTGAGCCGAAGGGGATGAAGTTGATGGGGACCGTCGTCGACAACAGCAACTTTGTCCGGGCCGAGACGAATCGGATGTTCCGGGATCTGCTCGCGACGTCGCCCGGCCTGAACCAGTGGGAACATCATCGGGACCTGGCTCCGATCGAGCATCAGACCGTCATCAGGATGAACCGCGACACGCTGTACAGCCTCGCGATCGTCGACATCTCCTCCGGTGCGACCGTGACGCTGCCCGATGCGGCTGGGCGGTACCTGTCCGTGATGGTGGTTAACCAGGACCACTACATCAACCGCGTCTTCCACCAGCCCGGGACCTATGACCTCACGGTCGAGGAGTTCGACAGCCCGTATGTGGCTCTGGCCGTTCGGGTGCTGGTTAACGCGGACGACCCAGACGATCTCGCCGCCGTGCACGCGATCCAGGACGGCTTCGGCCTCACCGCCACCTCCGCGGAGCCGTTCGTCATGCCCGACTACGACGAGCCGTCATTCACCGCGACCCGCGAGACTCTCCTGAAACGGGCACTCGCTGAACTTCCCACCGCCCAGGGAGCATTTGGCGCCAAGGAGGAGGTCGACCCGATCGCCCACCTGCTCGGAACAGCGGCGGGCTGGGGCGGGCTGCCCGAGCGCGAGGCCTTCTACGTGGTCAAGGATCCGCACCTGCCCGTCGGCTCGTATCAGGCAGTCCTCGCCGACGTGCCCGTGGACGCCTTCTGGTCTGTGACCGTGTACAACCGCGACGGCTTCCTCGAGCCGAACGCTATCGGCCGGTACAGCATCAACAGCGTCACCGGCGCCCGCAACGACGACGGTTCGATCACGGTGCGCCTTGGTGGAGACGAGAGCCTGCCGAACTGCCTGCCCCTCATGGACGGCTGGAACTACGCCCTGCGGCTATACCAGCCCAGGCCCGAGATCCTCGACGGAACCTGGGTCCCCCCGGACTTCGCCACGGTGCGATAACCGGAGCCTAGGGACCGCATATCTGCTGCGACCTCAAGGGGTCAGTGCAACACCTCATCGAGTTTCTCTGACGGTGTCATCCAACCCAGTGTCTGTCGAGGCCTGCCGTTGAGTTTGGCGGCGACTTCGTCGAGCTGTTCTTGGCTGAAGCTCGAGATGCTGGTGCCTTTGGGGAAGTACTGGCGGAGCAACCCGTTGGTGTTCTCATTGCTGCCGCGTTGCCAAGGGCTCTTCGGGTCGCAGAAGTAGACCTTCATTCCGGTGTCGATGGTGAACCGTTTGTGGTCGGCCAGCTCGTGGCCGCGGTCCCAGGTCAGACGACCGCTTCAGCTGGACCGGCAGGGTCTGCATATGCGCGGCCAGGGCCTCGACCACGTGCTCGGTGGAGCGCCCCTTCGGGAGCCGGACGAGCATCACGAACCGGGTCGAGCGTTCCACCAGGGTCGCGATCTGCGACCAGCCCGAACCGATCAGCAGGTCACCCTCCCAGTGACCGGGCACCGCCCGGTCGGCCGCCTCGGCGGGGCGTTCGCTGATCGCGATCGCGTCCACGATCTGACCGCGGCCGTGCCCACGGGAGGTGTGCGTCTTCGAGCGGCGCATCATCCGCCGGGTCCGCAAATGCGTGGCCAGCTCACGCTTAAGCGCACCTCGCGCTTGCACGAACAGCGTGAGGTAGATCGTCTCGTGCGACACCCGCATCTCCGACTCGTCAGGGAACTCCCGGACCAGCCAGCCCGCGATCTGCTGCGGTGACCAGTCCTGGCCTAGTTTCCCCGCCACCGCCTCGCGCAACTGCTGATTGGTCGAGAGCTTGCACCGCTTCGGTCTGCGCGCACGCGCCCAGGCGGCTTGGTCGCTGACCGTCGCCCGATAGCGGCGATGGCCACCGTTGCGGGCCACCTCCCGCGACACAGTCGAAGGGGCGCGGCCCAGCCGGCCGGCGATGCACCGCAGCGACTCACCCGCCGCCAGACCGCGAGAGATCTCCTCCCGCTCGCACAGCGACAAGCAGCCCGCGGACCTGGTCCGCTCCCGCGGCCGGATCCCACCGGTCAACCCGACGTACTGGCGGATCGAGGCATCCGAGCGACCCAGCTGCCGCCCGATGATTCGGAACGACACCCCAGCCCGCACCAGCCGCCAGATCTCCAGCTTCTCCGCAATCGACATGCGTCCAGCCATAACCACTCCCCTCGCGCTAGTTGAGGAAGTGTTGCGCCGACCCCCTGAGACCGCCCCGGATATCGCGCGCTTCCGCGCCGACGTCCTGTTGGCGAGGGTGGTCGCGACGAACCCACTCGGGACGAGGCAGCGGAGGCGGCGCAACTGAGAATCCGCCGCGCTAGGCGCCCGAGCTCGACTGCCCATCGTCCTGAGCGGCGCGGAACCGCTTGGCCCTCATGTAGTCCTCCATCTTCTCGCGTCCCTCCTCGTACCGCTCACGCATGAGGTGCGTGTAGACCTCAGCCGTCATGGTTGGGCTGCGATGCCCGAGGCGTTGCTGGACCTCGAAGATCGTCAACCCGGCGTCGAACATCAGCGACGCGGCGGTGTGCCGCAAGGTGAGCCAAGTGACGCGTCGTCCGGTGAACCCGGCACGTTTTGCTGACTTACCGAGGACGTCGCGAACGAACCCACTTCGCAACAGGTTGCCGTCGCGGGCGTTCAGGAACAGGAAGTCCTCCCGGCCCGCACCGGGCCGGTAGACCCGCAGGTGCTCGAGCAGCACGTCCATGACCGGTCCCGGGACCGGCAGTGTCCGAGCGTCCTCGGTCTTGGACATCTTCTCGATGAACGTCGTGTTGCCGTTCTGGTTGACCACGACCCGACCGAAGGTCAGCTCTTTGCGCAGCGGGTTCATGTCGCACACGCGCAACCCGATCGCTTCGTTCCATCGCGGACCCAGCCAACAGCCCATGAACACCAACGCCCGGTAGCGACCGTTGGTGCGCAGCGCGGCGTAGCGAGGATCAGGGTCGACGATCGCCTCGACCAGGCGGTCCACCTCCTCGGCGGTGAGCACGTCATCGAACGTCTTGCGCCGGTCGGGCTTTTTCGGCAGAACGATGTCGATGCACGGGTTGTCGATGATGCGATCCTTGATCGCCCTGCGCAGCGGCCCGCGCAGGATGCCGTAGCAATGCCGAACGGAGTCCGGGCCCATCTGAGCCGCCAAGATCGCGATCCAGTCGTCGATGTCCGAGGGTCGGATGTCGCAGATTGCCCACTCGGACCAGTAGGGCAGCACGTGCTTGGCGGCCCGCTGGTCGTCGGTGTACCTGCGGGTGCGGCTGATCTGTCGCGAGGCGGCCCATCGGTCGTAGTAGAGCTGGAACCGAGTCTCCCGCTGGTCTCGGGAAACGTAGGTGCCGCGGATCAGCTGTGCCTCGACCGCGCCCTTGCGCTCGAGCGCGGACGGTGGCGGCCGCTTGGCGCTCCCGCCGCGGAACCGTTCGGTGCGCTCCTTGCCCGAGCGTTCCCGGTAACGCAGATCCCATCCGCCGGCCCGGTAGCGCAGACTGGCCATCGCCCTCACCTCTTAATGATCTTGACCACATTTTGACCACAGACTGCGCGATATTCGCTGACACCGGTTGTCACCGGATAACAGCAAAAACGCAGGTCAGGGCCATGATCACGAGTTTAGGAGCGAGGTCCGACACGCCGTAAATGGCGCTCCGGAGGCGGTGGCGTAGGTTCGAATCCTACCGGGGGCACCCACAAAATAGTGCCTCTGACCTGCGCTTTTACGTTGAGTGGTCAAGTGACAAGATCAACGAATACGGTCGCGGTACACACCGGGTACACATCAGCCGGAGGCCGAGAGGCGAGCGGCGTCCATCGCGTCCGCAACCTCGTCCAGCCGATCGCCGAACAGATGGCCATATTGATCAAGGGTCATGGCAGCGCTTGCGTGCCCCAACATCTGTTGGATTACCTTCACGTCGGCGCCGGATGCGATGGCCAACGAGGCCGCCGTGTGGCGGAGCTCATGGGGGTGCAAACTCGGCATGCCGATGGAGGCCGCGGCATGGTCGAAGCACGCCCGCCGAAAGACCTGGCTGCGCAGCGCTCCCCCACCGCGCACTCCAGCGAACACGAGATCTTCGGGTCCCTTGCCTTGGACGTGCGCAGACAACTCATCTACGAGGAATCTTGGGACGGGCACCTCGCGTCGCTCATGCCCCTTGGGAGTACCCCAGACGTGAGCGCCGTGGACGACCGTGACGGATTCCGCGATCAGGGCTCGCCGCCGGAGGAAGTCGACTCGGCCCACTCGCAGGGCAGCGAGCTCGCCCCAACGGACGCCGCTATAGGCCAGGAACAGGACGATCAGCCGAGCCGAGGCGTCCTCCCGTTCGTCCCAACGCCGATGCTTACTGACGTCGCTCGGTTTGGAGCAGGCGTCGGCGAGACACGCCACCTGCTCGTGAGTGAGATAGCGCTGCTCAGCTTTCACCACGCGCGGCAAATTCACGCCAGCGGCCGGGTTCCGAACCAGGCGCCCGTCCATGACTGCACTGGCCAGAATCAGGGACAGCACTCGGTACACCTTGCGAACAGTCGCCGGTGCCCTCGACTTGGAAAGCTGCGACACCCACCTCTGAACGTCGGAGTGCGAAACGTCGGCGAGCTTGACGGACTTCCACTTCGGCTCGATGTCAGCCACGACAATCCCCCGGTACCGCTCCAGGGTCGTCGGTTTCAGATGTGCCTGGCCGTCCAGCCACCGCGTCGCCCAGTCGCCTACTGAAAGCCGTGACAGTGCCGGGTCGATATATGCACCGGTCATCTTCGACGACTCGACGCTCACCAAGTAGCGCTCGGCGTCGACCTTGCGGCCGAACACCTTGACGCATTGCTTCCCGTCCGGAGTCCGGTATCGGGCGTACCAGCGCGTCCGCCCGGCTCGCCGTCTCTTCTCAATGCTGGCCATCCGGGCCTCCTGCGGTCACTGACTTCTCTGACTCCGGCTTAGGTTCGCAAGCGCAGAGGCATCAGCCGTCTCTCGGTCACTGAGCCATTGTTCAACGTCGTGACGCCGGTAGACGACCCGTTTGCCCAGTCGGAAACTTCTCGGTCCGGTGCCGAGGTACCGCCAGTACCGGACGGTTGCGGCTGGGGCCCTGGTGATCAGCGCCACTTCGGCGGTGGTGAGTAGCTCCGTACTGATGTCCATCGCAATCTCCATCTCTTCCGGCGGCCCGTTCATGCGAGCCTCACTAGGCACAGGCACATTTTCGTGACTGTGACTGCCAACGGAGGTCGAACTTTTTCAACGGGAACTTGCGACAACCGCCTGCGTCCAGCAGTGATCGCGTTTCGAGGAACGAGACCTGCCCTCTCGGTCGCTGGGCGCGAATCCGGAAGCCTTGCGGCTATCACTTGGAACTGCGGTGCAGCTCCGCGATCCGTCGGAGCGTGGTCGGGTGGCGGGTCAAAAACCGCGAGGCCCCAGGTGGCCGCGGACCGTGACCGCTAGCGAGGATCTGCAGGGCTGAAGCCAGCTCGGGGCCAACACCTGCGACCTCCGCGTAGCGGTCTGCGGCGAACTCGCTTCGCCGGCTCAGGGCCGCGTCGGCCACCGGACAAATGATGGCGGCGAGTGTGACCCAGGTCAGGACGAGTGCGATGCTCCATTGCCCGGTCTGCAGTGCCTGTTCGTTCGCCACAGCGCTGCCGGCGAAGATCACCATGGCCAGCGCACGCGATGGTTGCGCTCGGGTGAACGGGGAAGCGATAACGACGACCAAGCGCGTTGCCAACCGCCACGGCGCCGCCAGCCAGAGCGTGACAAGCCCGTACCTGTTGGCTCGGGTAGCGTGATGACCAAGCTCGTGGGCAAGCACCGCCACTACTTGGTCATCGGTCAGCCGTCCGGCGCGGAACGCCGCTTGAAGTCCGGTCGTGACCGCCACGCCGCGCGCTCCTCCGGCGAAGGCGTTCAAGTTGGCGCTATCGCACACGTATAGGTCGACGTCCCGCGGATCGATCCCGCACCGCCGCAGCGCCTGGGACCACAAGGGAATCAACCTCGCCACCTCAACATCATTCAGGCACCGGCACGCGCAGACCACGCGGAGCACAACCCGCTCCCCCACTCGCGTCATCACCGCAAGTGAACCGGAAAGCCAGAACAACAGCACCGGCGCTTCCCACCGGCCCATCCAGCCGAAGAGCACCAGCATCAGCAGACCGCTGCCGATCATCGCCGGAGCCGTGATCATCACCCGGCACGCCCCTGGAAGGCCCACAGGACCGCGCCATGCGGTCGTCGGTGGCTGCGCTTCCAACGTCATGGTCGTCACCACCGTCGTCCTTAGTCGGGTCGTATTCCGGCGAGCCTGACAGGACCTTCTGACACAGCGTCGTGCCAGCGCTTGGGGCGCCCAACCCGGGCAGGCGCTCAGGGAAAGTCGGGCAAGCTGCCAAGGCCTCCTCGCAGCCCGCGCCGGTTCAAGCCTCGAACACCGGCCCCGACCGCACCCCCATCCGCTCCTGACCCGGCCGGGAATCGGCACATCCGGACTCGGCAGCACAGCTGGCCGGGAATCCGGCCCGCCGAAAGTGGCAGTAGCCAAGCTATTTTTGTGCCTGGTCCCGATGAGGGCACCGATGACCCGGCCGGAGCAGCCACGAGATCTGGTCCGAGGGAAGAGCTCGGGACCAAGCACCTGTTCTTGCGCCGGCGGGCCTGCTGAATCCCGGAGCGGATCAGCGACCGGGGATGGGGTGCACGGTTCGACCCGTGCGCTTGGCCCACGCGGCGATGTCGTCGTAGGACCAGATCTGTCCCGCCCGCAGCCGCGCAAGCGGTTCCGGAAAGTCGGGCTCCTTGACCAGCCGGACGACCCAGGACTTGCTCAGCCCGAGCATGTCGATCAACTCGGCCATCGCCACCACCACAGGCTGCGGGTCGGTCACGCCCCTGACACTACATAATCAGTGTAGTACACCATTGGTGTACTACACTATCGATACCGTACACCAATGGTGTACTCACTTGGAAGTTAGGAGCTAGAAGTGACAGCAGACACGAGGATCGCCATCGGCCGCGCGGCGCGGCACCGACCGGTCGCGGGCGACCGCCCGTTCCCACTGCACACAGACGACCACCACCTGTCCTGGACCCAGCTCGGGATCCGGATGGGCTTTACCCGCGACGAGTCTCAGCGTGTGCAGATCCTGGACGGGATCGCGCGAATGGCATGGGCCGAGACTGCTGTGCGCCATCACAATCTAGGTGGCCCTGCCGCACGCGCCATCGCGCGAGCCATCATCGGCCCTCACCCCGACCAACACCGTCGAGTCGGCATCGCCCGCCTTGACGACGGGCGCCGGCTGATCGGGCTGGAACACGCCCTGGGAACCCGCAGCTTCGTGCTGGACCTCGGCGCCGAAGCCGTTCACCTTCTCGACGCGGTCAACGACCGCCAACCAAGAATCGCCTGAGGCGCACTCGCCCGCGACCCGACGCCACATAGGAGACTGGCCATGTACGACGAGTCCACGCGGAAGCTGCCGCCTACCCTTCGCCCACATCCTCGTGCTGTCGACCGGGAGGCGCATCCAGACGGCAACCTCCTCAACTACCCGCGTAACTCAGCCTCCGTCGAGAGAGTCGTGCGGACCTGCCCGAATTGCGGGCACACCGCCAGCTATGCCAGCGAGCCACTCGCGAACTACCACCACCCCCGTCATTCATGCGCCAAAGCGCAGCGTTCCGCCGACGCGGCACGCCGGAGAACCAACGGTGGCCTCATCCGCGACTGCCAGCACCGCGGCCGGCCGCACCGGCACGGCACCCGCACCGCTTACGTCAAGGACCAGTGCCGCTGCGCAGAGTGCCGTGCTGCGAACAGCGCCGCCAGCAAGGCGGCGTATCGAGACCGGGTCTTAGGGCGTTCGGCGCGGTTCGTTGACGCGTCACCGGTCAGGGCGCACATCGAGACGCTACGCAAGGCCGGCATCGGCGTTGACCAGATCGCTCGGCTCGCCGGCATCTCAACCAGCCACGTCCGCGAGCTTGTCCCCCACGCACGAACCGGCCCCAGAGCGATTCAGCGAGTCCGACCCGAGACAGCGCAACGGTTACTTGTCATCGAGGTCACTGACGCCAATCGCGCCTTACGGAGCCATGTCGACGCCACCGGCACTCGGCGACGACTCCAAGCGCTCGTCGCTATCGGTTGGCCCTACGCGGTGCTGGCCGCAGAACTTTGCCGGAGCACAACCAGCCTCTCACGCAGCATGACGAGCGCAACCGTCACCGCCAGAACCGCTCGCCAGGTCAGCAACCTCTATGACCGCCTTTGGGACAATCAGCCGCAGCACACCACCGACGAGGAGCTCGCCGCCATCCACGCAGTCCGTGCTCTCGCCAGCAGCCACGGATGGCCACCACCAATGGCCTGGGACGACATCGACAGGGACCCCACCCCCTGTGCCGACTCAAAGGGCGTCACCGACGACATGGACGAAATCGCGATCGAACGTGCCCTTGCCGGCGACGGCATACGCCTCGAACACCTCTCCATCGCCGAGCAAAACGAAGTCGTGCGCCGCCTCACCGAGCGCGGCAAGTCAATCCGCGACATCGCTGAACAGCTAGCCACTACCAAACGCACCGTCTCCCGTCGCCGACTCGCGGCGCACGCCGCGTGAATCAACCCTGACAGGAGCCGGTACCGGCGCGTAATGCTCCCTGCCAGGACCCTCCGGGGGCAAACGACGACTCCCTCGGCAGCCCGGTTGATCCAGATCGTCATCCGTGCGCTCACGCTCAAGCCTCAGAGGTGGAGGCCTCGAAGGCGACCCATCTCCTTGGTGACATTGTCCCCTGTCATTGTCAGATGGACAGATGGGTTCTGCTTCGCTGACGACGGCTGTGTCTCCGCGGGTTGGCCGTCAGATCAACGCCATCCAGGAGTCAGTCCAGACTGATACGCAGTTCGACCGGTCGGGCGTTGACATGGGCGCTACCACCCCCATCGAACGACTCTCCGGCCGCAGCAACCACGACCTCGCGTTGCACGAGACGCTCAACCGGTGGCCGATCCCTTACGCGACTTGGACAGCCGGGTGATCCCGAGGGTCTCGACCAGCTTCTCCATCCGCTGGGTCGAGACCTCGAGCAGGTGGCACGTCGCGACCACCGTGGTCGGCGCCCGCTCGGCGCGGCGGCGGCGCTCGAGCAGCCAGTCGGGGAAACCCACAGGGAACAGAACCGTCACCGGCAGCACGAGAAAGACGACCGGGGTCATCCTTCAAGTTCCTCGTACACCTGTCACCACGAGGTCCGTTCCCAGCCGATCGCCAGGCGATGGCCGATCGCGTCCCGTTCCCAACGGGTGGCGCCGCACTACTCGGCCGAAAGGTTCTCCTTTGTTATCTTGCCGTCGCCAAGAGCGGCTGAAGCAGAGCACTACACGACGGTTAGGATCACTCGTGTCAGTTGGACTCACGGTCATCGAGCAGCCCGGCGCGGTCGGCGACTGTGGCCGCCTGCACGCGCCCGGTCACGCCGAGCTTGCGCAGGATGTGTGTGACGTGCACGGACGCGGTCTTGGGGCTCATGAAGAGCACCGCGCCGATCTGGGCGTTGGTGTGGCCCCTGGCGAGCAGGCGAAGGACGTCGAGTTCCCGTTCGGTAAGGCTGTATCCGAGCGCGTCGCTCGGCACAGTTTGCGGCTGGAGCGGGTCGAGATCAACCCGCGCTCGACGGGCCACGGACCTGATCCTTTCGAGCAAGGGCGCCGTGTCGGTGGCTAGCGATGCCGCGACCTGTAAAACCGTCGCAGCCGCCGACGCGTCACCTGTCGAGAACAACGCTTCGGCCTGTCGCCACAATGCGTAGGCACGCCGATGTGGGCGTTCGGCTGTCTTCCAGGCGTCGGCGGCCACCTCCCACAATTCCGTCTGGTCGACGTCGGTCAGCCGGGCGTACTCGGCCAGCCAGTCGGCATGTTCCGCGGCTGCTGTTGCGACCGCCGGATGCTCGGCGAACGGGTCGCGCGACATGAGACCGTGCTGTGCCAGGAGATGCTCGCCTCCTTCGACCGCGTGCTGCATCGCCTGTTTGTCGCCGCGGGAACGTGCCCGGTCGGCCAGATCGCCGTAGGCACGCATGCCGGAAGTGAGGAGTCGACCGGCGTCCCGGCTGTCTGGAGTCCGCGTGATGCGCGGGAGGAATGTCATGACCCGCGCGGCAGCGTCTTCCGGGCGGCGTCGCCATAGGTCTATGTCGAGGGCGTCCTGTTCGACCTCCAACAGGATGCTCGGGTTCTCCGGCACTGCCGTGCGAACAGCGTCGAGCCGGTCCGCTGCCTCCACCAGGTGGCCACGGACCATGTCGAGTCGGACGCGCAACTGGTGTACGGCCCGGTCGTGAAGCGTCGGCGCGCCGGAAGTGAGCGGGTCGATGACCAGGCCGGCGTCCGCGACTCTGCCCAGCTCAAGCAGCGCTTCGGACAAATTGGCCTTGACGAGCGAGGCATCAGGGAACGAGCCACCCCCCAGAGCCTGAGTGCGCTCGAGTGCTAGCTGGGCGCCGAGAACAGTCTGGTGCAGTTGACCCATCCGGAGGAGCATGTCTGTTTCCGCAGTCGCGACGAGCAGCAGGGCCTCCACGTCTTGCGAGTCCCGGGTCAAGTCCGCTGCCTGCGTCAGGTGCGCCCGGCCGTGCTGCCAGTCGCCTGCGAAGAACTCGTGCTCGGCAAGGTCGGTCAGGGCGCCTGCCTCAAGGTCGGGTGATCCACTGGCCTTTGCGACTGAGAGTCCCTGAGCCAGCACTTGGGCGGCGTCGTCCGAACGACCGACGACGTCGAGCAACCGTCCGTAGGTGCCGAGGGCCGATACGTGCCAGTGGCTGGGCGGCAGCGCCGAGAACAGGTGGACCGAATCTTTGCTCGCTTGGAGGGCGGCCTCCAAGGAATTGACCCGCCGGTAGACCGATGCCCATTCCAACAAGACCGCCCTCTCGAAGACGTCGTCGTCCTCGGCGACTCGTTCCAAACCCGCTTCGGTGAGCATTCCTGCGCGCTTCGAGTTGCTGCAGTTGTACCAGTCACCGATGGCGTGGATGTAGGCGTGAGCAAGTCGCAGCCCATGCGGTTTTGCGGACCGGATGTCCCACAGCTGCGTGACCCGTTCCCAGTGCTGGGCTGCCTCGGCGAACGCGTACATCGCCTCGGCTGCTTCGCCGGCGATCGCACTCCAGGCAAGTTCTTCATCCTCGCGTCCGGCCGCAGCCCAATGCGCGACGATCTCGGCAGCCACCTGAGAGTCCCCGCTCGCGGCCAACCGCGCAGCGAAGCTGGCGTGTAATGCTCGCCGTCGACCGGCGAGAAGTTCTCTGGACACAACGTCGGCCAGCAACTGGTGGCGCGGAAGGTACGCGTCCTGATCGCTGATAACCAGCCGGGCTTCGATCAACTCGATGAGAGCGTCCTCCACGACTCCGTACTCGAGGTCGCTGACCGCAGCCAGCGTCGCTTCGTCGACCGGTCGGCCCGCGACGGCCAGGGCAGCCAGGACCTGGCGGCCCGGCGGAGAGGCCCGCCGAACGCGTGCGCTGAGCAGCGCGGCGAGCCCCGGCGGCATCGTCGCGGCCATCGCGGACCGGCCCTCCTCCACCGGTGTGAGTCCGGCGGCGATGAGTTGCTCGGTGAAGAACGGGTTGCCCGCCGTCCTGCGGTACAACGCCTTGAGCGTTGCGGCCGAGGGCACGCGGCCGAGCAGGGCCGAGGCCTGCTCTGCGGCAGGCTCCGGAGCCAGTGGGCCGAGGGTCAGCTCAGCGACGCCGGGCGCCGAGCGGGCGACGGCCAGCCAGTCCGTGAGCGCCGACCCGGTGACCGGCTCGTCGCCACGACAGCTCACAGCCAACGGAACCGGGCCCGGGATACCGCTGCCGACCAGGAAACGCAACAGGTCCAGCGTGCTGCGGTCCGCCCAGTGCAGATCCTCGACGACTAGTACGACCGGCCGGCGCGCTGCTACTGCCGCCAGCAGTTCGCGCACTGCGGTGAACAGCCGCTCACGCTGCCAGCCCTCCCCGGGGCCACTGACCGCATCCCGAGAGGGCGCGCCGAGCTCGGGGAGTAATCGAGCCATCTCCTGACGGACATAACTAGGTTGAGAACCGAGGACATCCGACATGAGCCGGCCGTCTTCGCGGTGTGCAAGCCCTCGCAGCGCCTCGACCAGGGGCAGGAGCGGCAATGTCTCGGTGAGCGGCAGGCAGTTCCCCTGAAGCACAGTCACACCGACACCTGAGAGCTGCTGTGACGCCTCCGACAGAAGCCGCGACTTGCCTATTCCGGCGTCCCCGAGCACTACAACGGTGCGTTCGGCTGCCCGGCCACCCAGCACGTCAACCAGCCGGCTCAGATCTGCGGAACGCCCGAGGAGGGGCGCGGCGAATGCCACTTGGCAAGGGTGTGCCGGCAGAGCATGCCGGTCAAGGCGGTGCCGGGTCCGGCTGGCCCGAGCATGGGCCAGCCGGACGGACTATCGACATCTAAAAGCCGCCGATGCGGCAGTCCCGGACGGTCAACTGGGTGGCGATGCTGGCGGCCTGGGCGGTGAAGCCGGCGGCGCGCAGCTCCGCGACGAACTCGTGCACGTCGACCGGGCAACCAGCTGTACCCGCTTGCTGCGGCTCGGGCTTCGGGGCCGCATCGGCGGCTGGGACAGCCAGCGTGAAGCACGCCGCGGCAAGGACGGCGGTGGCAAGCAGGGTGCGGCGGTGAGTAGTCGTTGTGTACATCTTGGGACCTCCTGCGGTCGGCGCCGGATCGGTTCCGGACACTCCCGAGGCTCGGGCTAAGACCGCTGCTGCGAATCCGGCAATCGCGCCGTCCTGACCGCTGTCATGCCTTAGACCGTGTGTCCAAGAGTGGGAGGCAACCACCGGATCAAGGTCAAACTGATCGGCTGTCGTGGAAAGCACGGCCGCGTCGCCGGTTCGGCTGTGGCGCCTGGCCCCGCTAGTCGTCCTGTCGCTTACCTCGGCCGACGTGTTTCGCCAGGTCGAATCGGTGGGCCGGGCATCGTCGCTAGGAAGCTAAGGACTGAGAGCCTGCAAGTCGACCGAGTCGCCGGATTCGGCGGATGGCTCCTTAGCGCAAGCCTGGGTCATGCCCGGAAAGGATCCGGAGTGGTACTCGTGGGAGGTGCCTTCTATGGACCACAGGACTCGGTCATCGCGACAAATCCAGGTCACAAGGTCCGATCGCAAGTCGTCGCCCGTCGACCTCGACTTGCGATCGCCCGGGGGAAGACCGCTCCCCTACTGACCCTGTAGGTGCCAGATAAGGTTCCGGACGAACGCGTGCCCCGGGTTTCGGAACCTAGCGGTTACAGCCTGGCGCGTGCATGGGGCTGCGGCAGGTATCGACGCCGGAGCCGCCGTGGATCGTGTCCCGACCGTGACCACCGAAGATGTGGTCGTCCCCTCGATTGCCATGCAACGTGTCACGACCGGCGCCGCCGCGCAACGTGTCGTTGCCGCGCTTGCCTCGGAGGATGTCGCGGCCGGTTCCGCCGCGCATGATGTCACGGCCGGTTCCGTATTCGTCGCGGCCGTGCTGGCCGAGATTGCCATACAATTTGTCGTTGCCGGGGCCGCCGCGCAGAGTGTTGGTTTCTCCCCGGCCGGCGTAGAGTGTGTCATTGCCTGCGCCGCCGACCAAATTGTTATGGCCGAAGTCGCTGTCCAGAGTGTCGTCGCCGGGGCCGCCGAACATTTCGTCGTCAAACTCGGTTCCTTTGGTCGGTGGCTCGGCTTCCTCCTCGATGCCGTCGCCCAAACCGTCGTTGCCGTTGCCGCCGGAGAGACTGTCGTTTCCGCCGTTGCCCTCGAGAGAGTCGTTGCCGTCCTCGCCGAGAAGAAGATCATTGCCGCCCTCGCCGATTAGAACATCGTTGCCGGGGCCGCCGCGCAATTCGTCGCCAAAGCCACAAGGATCCAATGGGTCGCAGGCGCTGTCGCCGTGCAGCGTGTCGTTGCCCGGCCCGCCATCTATACGCTCTTCGCCCTCAACCCCGATGATGCCCACCTCGTACTCACCGTCGCCGTGAACTGCATCGTCACCGGAACCGGCGCAGATCGTGTCGTTCCCACCCTGGCCATGAATCGTGTCGTTGCCGCCCAACCCGACGATCACATCGTCACCGGCCGTCCCATCAATGGTTTCGGGCCCCTCGGTGCCGGTGATGGTGGACGTCATCCCGAAGCAGGTCTCCGCCGCTTGGGCCGCGGGTGCCGAGATGCTGAACGCGCCGATCAGGATGGCGGCCGTCCCGCCGGCGATCGTGGCGCGGATCGTGGAGTGCTTCATGGCTTCCCTTCCGGGCGGAGCTGACACGTCAAGGACGGTGTGGGAGGGGACAGGGTTCGGTTGGATCGTCGCGATGCGCGTCATCCGCCGATGCGGACGGGCGATACGGACGCCCAGCGCTCGGCAACCCGTTGTTCACCTGGGCTGAAGCAGGCATCGATGCCTGGCCCGACGCGGGGTCCTGTCCCGCCCGAGACCGGGGAAGGTGCGGTCGCTCGCTGGGCGCGGCCACCGTTTCCCGCGCATCGCCGCCGCGGTGGTTGCGGGGCAGTCCGTTCGGCGCTACCCGTTGCAACCCGGCGCGTGTCTAGGGCTGCGGCAGGTGTCGAAGCCGCGGCCACTGTCAATGGCCAGGTTGCGGTCCTCGCTGGTGGCCAACTAGAAGTCCCCACCCCTCGCGGTTGTTCAGCTCTTCTTCGGGCCACCTCCTCGTGCTCGGGCTTGGCGCATGCGTACTGACTCGCCTTCGGTGATGACCACGTTGGCGTGGTGCAGGAGGCGGTCGAGCATGGACACGGCGGTGGTGTGCTCGGGCAGGAAGCGGCCCCAGGACTCGAAGGGCCAGTGGCTGGCGATGCCCAGTGCGCGGCGTTCGTAGGCGGCGGCGACGAACCGGAACAGCAGTTGGGCACCGGTGTCGTCGAGTGGTGCGAAGCCGAGCTCGTCGATGATGATCAGCTGGTTGCGCAGCAGGGTGTCGATGACGCGTCCGACGGAGTTGTCGGCCAGTCCGCGGTAGAGGGTCTCGACGAGCTCGGCGGCGGTGAAGTAGCGGACCCGGTGCCCGGCTTGGACGGCGGCGACCCCGAGGGCGACGAGTAGGTGGGACTTGCCGGTGCCGGCTGGTCCGAGCAGGCACAGGTTCTCCTGGGCCGGGATCCACTCGAGGGAGCCCAGGTAGTCGAAGGTGGCCTTGGGGATGGTGGAGATGCCGAGGTCGAACTCGGTCAGGGTCTTGGTCACCGGGAACGCCGCGGCCTTGAGCCGGGTCCGGGCATTGGAGGCGTCGCGGGCGGCGATCTCGGCCTCGACAAGGGTGCGGAGCAGCTCTTCGGGTGCCCAGCGTTGGGTCTTCGCGGTGACCAGCAGCTCAGGAGCCAGCCGTCGCATCGCGGCCAGCTTGAGCCGGCGCAGCCCCTCGACCAGGTCCGGCGGCGAGCACCGGGGTGGCCGCGGTCATGAGCGCGCCTCGCGTGGCAGCTGCTCGTTGACGGCGTAGTCGGACAGCGGGCGGACCGGGACCACCGGCAGGTCGAGCACCAGGGCGTCCCCGGCCGGGCGGGGTTGGGCGATGCCGGTGCCGGCGGCCAGGATGGACCGCACGTCGCCGGATCGCCAGCGGCCGAACGCGACTGCCCGGTCCAGCGCGGCCAGGAACAGTTGCTCGCCGTGGGCGGCGCGCAGCGTGTTCAGTTCGGCCAGCTCCGGGCCGAGCCGGGTGTTCCCGGCTGCGGCGGCCCCGGTGATGAACGCTTCAGCGGTCCGGCCGAGCGCGCAGAACTGTTGCTCGGCAACGGTTTTCGGCCGGACCGCGCGCCGTGGTGCGGGTCGCGGGCCGCCGTAGTGCTCATCACGGATCGAGGCCCCGCCGGGAGCGACCAGGGTGTGCTCGGCGACCACCTCACCGGTGGCGGCCACGATGACCAGCACCCGCCCGTCCTCGGTGTGGATCCCGACCTGGGTGCCGATCAGCCGGGTGGGCACCGAGTAGCGGGCCGAGCCGAACCGCACACAGGCCAGCCGGTCAACCTTGCGCGTCACCAGCCGCCGATGCTGGCCCGCAGCGACGGCAACGGGGCGAGCATGTCCCGTTCCAGGACCAACCGTTCGACCGGGACCGCGCAGGTCTCGGAGTGGATGACACCGTTGACCTCGACACACCACGCGGCGGCCGCCGCGTTCGCGGCCGTGAGGTCCCCGAACGGTGCCTGCGGGATCATCAGATCAGCCTTGGCGTAGCCGACCAGGTTCTCCACGATCCCCTTCGACTCCGGGTCCGCGGCCTGGCAGAAGTCCGGCCGGAACCCGTAGTGGGCGGCCAGGCGCAGGTAGTCCGGGGTCGGCACCACCACGTTGGCGACCACCGCCCCTTTCAGGCAGCCCATCCGGTCAGCGAGCACCGTTGCTGGCACCCCGCCGAGGACCTCGAAGCATTCGGTGAGCATCCGAAACGTCGTTTCGGCCCGCTCGTCGCGAGCGAACCGGACGAACCGGAACCGCGACCAGCGCCAGCACCGCGCAGAACACGTGCAGCCCGTCCAGCACCCCCCAGTCGATCACCAGGTGCTGACCCGGTGACCACACCGCCGGGCGCCGACCACGATGATTATCCCGGCGCCACAACGCTTTCTGCTCAGCGACCAGGCGACGGAAGTTCCGCGCCGAGCCCGCATAACCCGCCGCGCGAGCGGCCGGCAGCAGCCGCTTGGCCGAGATCCGGCCGTGGGTCTTCTTGACCCGCTCGGCGACCAGCATCGGCCACCTCATCGTAGTTCCGGGCCCGCGACACCCGAGCCGGCGCCGGCGCGGTCCCTCGTGGCGGTCGATGACCCGCTTCACGGTCTTCGGTGTGGTCGCGCACATTTCGGCGGCGCCACGATAAGAGCCCACCTCGCGGTAGGCGGCGATGATGTCCATCCGTTCCCTCGCAGACTTCAATGGAGCTCCCTGGGCGGTGCGGTGACTGGCTAGACACCGCCACCGTCACCGTCCAGGGCTCACGCTCCGGCTCGACACGACGAGCAAGGGGTGGGGACTTCTACTTGGCCACCAGCGAGGACCTCAACCTGGCCACCAGCGAGGACTTTTCCATGGCCACGGACATGAGCTCACCCCTTAGGAAATCATGACTGGTCTTCGGAGACGCAGCTTGTGTAGATGACGTGGTCGCAATGCGGCGGGTGACGCTCGTTTACCGCTCTGTCATAACGCATCCAGATCCCGGTCGATGGGTCTACTGTCCGGCACACGCGGGCTGAAGTGTCGGCTCGGCACGGGGGGCAGTCATGTGCAGCATTGCGATGATCACCATGGCACGGTGGGCAATCCTGACCACGGTGGTTGATATCACGGGGTCGCACCGGTCCACGCGCGTCACCTGTGAACGGCGCAGAATGCATGCCGAGGCAGCGTCATGAGGGCTATGCCCGGGTCGGGCGCTCGTCACGTGCTTGTCACCGGCGCGTCGTATGGACTAGGCGCCGCAGTGGCTTCACGAGTGCGGGCAGACAATGGCCTCGTTTACAGCGTCAGCCGCAGCCGTCCATGCGACGAGGACGCGGACCTGTGGGTCAAGGCAGATCTCGGCGATGTGGCCGATCTGCCTCGTGTAGCCGACGCGCTACGGGAGCTGTTAGGTGATCAAGCCCTCGACGGTGTCGTCTTCAACGCCGCCCTTGCCGACAAATCGGCCACGCAGTGGACGGTTGCTCAGGTCGAGCGCCACTTCAGACTGAACGCTCTCTCCCCTGTCGCGCTCTGGGCAGCGTTGGAGGAGCGCGGCATGGTCGATGCGCCGTGCAACGTCGTTCTACTGGGTAGCTTCCTGCAGAACGGCAGCGAGCGGCAGCCTGCGTATGCGATGAGCAAGGCCGCCTTGTGGTCGTGGATGCGGTCCTACACGCTGCGGCAGGCCGCGGATCACCCGGTGAGCATGAACATGATCTGGCCCAGTCGGGTCCTAACGCCCGGGAACCCCCGCCGGCCGTTGCCAGCCGACGACCCCAACGTGTTCCATCCGCCGGAGCGAGTGGCGGAATCTGTGTACAGCTATCTCACCCTGCCCACGTACGGCCCACGTGGAACAACCGTTGATTTGGGGAGGTCCTAACAATGACCATGCGACGTGTGGACCCGATGTGCAACTTGACAACGCTCGTGGATGGGCGCGGCGGCATCTTCACCTACTACCCACTGCAGCCCATTGTCGAATGGAACCTGCTGTTCACCCGCGCAGGGGAAGCCCGTGGCTTCCACTATCACAAGGAGTTCGACGAGTACATCCTCATCACGTCTGGCGACGGGGTCTACATCGAGCAACTGGACGACGGCAGCAACTCGTTCGTGAAGGTTGCCGGAGGGGACTGCCTGCACTTTCCAATTGGGACCCGGCACACTCTGCGGGCGATCACCGACATGCGACTGGTTGCGCTGCTCACCAAACGCTGGGACGACTGCGACGAACCTCTGACTCGGATTGAGTCATGAAAGTCCTCGTGACGGGAGGTGCCGGCTTCAAGGGTTCCGTGATCACTGGTGCACTCCTCGAGGCAGGACACACGGTGACTGTTTTCGACACAATGAGGTATGGGGAGAGCACCGCCCTGGGCCTGTTGCGCCGCGGCGCGACCGTGATCAGGGGGGACGTGACCGCGTCAGACCAGATTGCTCCACAGGTACGACGACACGATGCCATCGTGCACCTCGCCGCTCTTGTCGGTTTCCCCCTGTGCGACGCAGAACCAACTGCCGCGCAGGCAGTCAACGTCGAGGGAACCCGTAACGTGGTAGCCGCCATGTCCGCGGATCAACGACTCATTTATGCATCTACGGGTTCGGTGTACGGCGCGGTCGACGAACTGTGCACGGAGAGTCGAGAACCTTTGCCCTTGACCCTGTATGGACGGACCAAATTGGACGGTGAGCGTATCGCTCGGGACGCCGGTGGGGTGGCATTACGGTTCGCGACCGTTGTCGGCGTGAGCCCCTGCATGCGGTTCGACCTGCTGCTGAACGCCTTCGTGTTCCGAGCAGTTCACGTGGGTTGGTTGGTGTTGTACCAGCCGGGACACCGTCGGTCTTTTATCGATGTCACGGATGCGGCCTCGGCTTATGCCTTCGCTGTTGAGCGGGCAGAAGAAATGCGCGGAGAGGCATACAACGTCGGGGATCAGGCGCTCAACCTGACCAAGAAGGAAGTTGCCGATGCAGTCTCTGACCAATTTCCCATGCAGGTGATCACAGCCAGTGGGCACAACGTCGACCCTGACCAGCGCGACTACGAGGTCGCCTTCGACAAGATCACGGCACTCGGCTGGAAAGCGGAGGCAACGCTCGACCAGGTCATCGCCGAGGTAGGAGCTGCGGCGCAACTCATCAACGCAACGAATTCGTGGCGCTTCACCCCTTGAGCACAGGTCGCCCATAGTGGGTTTCCCGTCGCAATTTCAGCACCAGGAAGCTGAAATGGAGAAACTCGAGGCTGTAGCGACGCCAGAGTGAGCGAGGTGCGCGCACCAACCGGAACAACCAATTTAGCTGCATGCGCTGAGCCCAGCGCGGGTACCAGGACTCCGGGAACGTTGCACTCTCCGCGACGTGGTCCAACCAACTCCCCGCAGTCAAGATGACCGGCACGCACAACAACTTTTCCGCATGCTCGATCACCCACCTCTGTTGCATCGGAGTAGGCAAACTGACGACAAGCAAATCCGCCCCGCTGGCCTGGATATCTCGCACGATTCGGATACTGTCTATGGGCGGGAAGGATCCCGGGTGCCCACTCTCGACATCGTAGAACCCGTGCTCGGTACCCACCACCGTGAGGTCGGGAAAGGCAGCATGCATGCGGCGCCCTGCCTCTATCGCCACACCAGGCGCACAGCCAAACAAGTACACCTTCCCCCTGCGCTCGGCCAAGGCACGCAGCAGTAGGGGAGCCACGAGATCAGTGTCCAACCGCTGAGGCACACGGACGCCCAACACCCAAGCCATCAGCCGAACGCCGTTGCCATCGACTAGTACGAGGTCGAACCGATTGATGTCGTCGAGTAGCGCAACACTACGCAGCGCTTGACGGGCGTAGTCCGGATTGATACAGGTGACCAACAAGCGGCTGCCGGACGTAAACGCCGCCAGTGCGTGGGCCATCAAATCACCAACGTCGAGGAGACTTACCGGGATGCCCGCGAAGGAAGCCTCATTCCGTGGCAATTCCCTTCGCCGCACCGCACCGTGTGACGCCACTTTTGATGCACTCACTTGCTGTCCAATAGCACCGCAGTACTCCTCGGATACGGCCATGTATTCAGCGTGCCACCAGTTGTTCGCTCGGGCGTCAGTCTTCAACATAAGTTCTACGAGATCCGATGGCCCGCGCACGGTGAGTAGCCAACGCACGGCTGCGCCAGACTCGGCGAAAGGGAATTTGGCGGCGGTTGAGTCCACGGTCATGGTGGGTGAAGGCGTCACCACGTGATCCGGTGGATGCAGGTTAGGCACTGATCGCCTCGGGTGTCATCGGGTCGATCACCTCCTGGGTGATGTCTGCGTCGAGGATGCTCATTCGGGAGCGGGCCACGACGTCGAGGCCGAGGTAGCGGCGGCCCTCGGTCCATTCGTCGTGTTGTTCGGCCAGGACCGCGCCGACGAGGCCGGGCGGGGAAGATCCCCACGACGTCGGTGCGCCGGCGGATCTCCCGGTTGAGCCGTTCCTGGGGGTTGTTGGACCAGATCTGTCGCCAGATCTCCTTGGGGAACGCGGTGAACGCGAGCACGTCGGCGCGGCCGGCGTCGAGATGGGCGGCGACCTTGGGGAGCTTCTCGGTCAGCGCGTCGAGGACCCGATCGTATTGCGCGGAAACGGATTTCGCGTCGGGCTGGTCATAAACCGAGTGCAGCATCGTCTTGACCCAGGGCCAGCTGGCCTTGGGCGTGACGCTGGCCAGGTCGGGCCGCGTAGTGGGTGCGGCAGCGCTGCCAGCAGGCGCCGGGCAGAGTGGCCCCGATCGCGGCCACCAGCCCGGTGTGGGCGTCGGAGGTGACCAGCTTGACCCCGGACAGCCCGCGCGCCGACGGGCCGCGGAAGAACGCCAGCCAACCCGCGCCGTCCTCCCCTGAGGTGACGTCGAGCCCGAGGATCTCCCGGTGCCCGTCGGCGTTGACCGCGACCGCGAGCAGGGCATGCACGTTGACCACCCGCCCGCCCTCGCGGACCTTGAGGACCAGCGCGTCCGCGGCCAGGAACGTGTACGGCCCAGCATGGCTCTGTTGCGTTGTTCGATCGCAGGCCATGTCGAGGCGAGACGTGGGCCTGCAATGATCAGATGGCGGGTCTGAGTTCGTCGAATGCGGTGGCCAACCGGAGCAGCGGCCCGGCCTCAACTGCCAGCTCGTAGCGGCCACGACGCAGATTCTGGACGAACGCGTGCCCCCGGATCACCACACTCGCCGTTCTATTCGTCTTCATCCCGCGCATCGGCCTGAGCCTGGCCTTCAGTCGGCCATGGTCGCACTCGACACGGTTGTTCTCGTACTGGCCGGTGTTGTGCAACGCAGCAGGAATCAAGTCCTCGATCACGTTGGCCAGGGCCGGCGCCCGGTCGGTGATCACCTCGCCGGGGTCGCCGTGCACGGTCAGGGCAGCGGTGAAGAACCTGCGGGCAGACCCGATGTCCCGACGCTGCGACACGTACACATCGATCACCTGGCCTTGCTGGTCGACCGCCCGATACACATACCGCCAGACCCCGGAGACCTTGACGTAGGTCTCGTCGACGAACCAGCGATCCCCCGCCACGTGGCGACACGGCCGGGCCGCGTCGATCAACAACGGGCGTGAACCGCTGCACCCACCGGTACAGGGTCACGTGGTCGACCTCGATGCCACGCTCGGCGAGCAGCTCTTCGAGGTCCCGGTAGGACAGCCCGTACCGGAGGTACCAGCGCACCGCCAACAAGATCACCTCGGGCGGGAAACGGAAACCGGTGAATCCCGAAGGAATCCGCACAGGTGGTCTCGAACGGCGAGTGCGCTTCATCCGGCAACCCTCACCGCCACGGTGCGATGCGTCAACGCAACAGAACCCCCCAGGGTCCTTGCGTCGAGATGGCCACAAATCACACGCTGCGTTCCGCGCCGTTGCCAGCCAAGCGCCGCCGATAAGTGATGCCTGACGGGGCGGGGCCTCCCTCCCCTGTGACAGCGTTGGAGGATGACAGCTGACGTTGAGGTGCGGCGGTTTCGGTCCGACGACCTGCCTAGCATTGTCGACTTCTCCCTGCGTGCGTGGGAGCCGGTCTACGCGTCACTGCGTGAGGTGCTTGGGGATGGCATCTTTCTTCGCTTGCATCCGAACTGGAAGGCAGATCAAGCGGCGGCGGTGAGTTCGAGTTGCTCCAGTCCCGAGCGCGATGTCTTCGTCGCTGTGTTGGACGGGCATCCTGTCGGCTTCGCCGCGGTCGGCCTGAACGCATTCCATGACCGCATGGGTGTCATCGACATCATCGCCACCGATCCGGACTACCAACGCCGCGGCGTAGCCAAGACGCTGACTGCCGTCGCACTCGAGCACATGCGTGAATCAGGAATGGACATCGCGGTCGTCGAGACCGGAGGTGATGCCGGTCACGCACCCGCTCGGGAGGCCTACACAGCGACCGGGTTCACCTTGCTCCCGATTGCGCGGTACTTCCAGCTCATTGAGCAGCGGCCTGTCGAATAGTTGAGCTAAGGCGCATCTGATCGGCACATCCGCGTGCCACGGCACCGCACGCTATCGGCACACAATTGCGCGGTTCGGTGAGCTCCCTTGGTCAATAACTGAACCTCGGGCCTGTCTCAATGTCCGGCTCATCCGATCTCGCGGCAAGATCAACGGGTGTCAGGTCACGACTATGTTCCCGACACCCTGAAGCGCCCCAGGTTTGATGCCGTCTCCTTCTGAGTCCAGGAGGATGGCCCTATGCCGAAGAAGATCGATCCGAATGTGCGTGCAACCGCCGTCCCTGGTGGGCGGATCATCGGCAGCCGGATGTTGTGGTGTGTCGGTCGCGGTAGGTCAGCTGCGCGGCATTGTTGGCTGCCTGCGCCGTGAAGCCGGCGGCGGGCAGCTCGGCTACGAACTCGTGGAGGTCGAGGTTGCCAACATTGACCCCCGCGGCCTGTGGCTCGGGCTTCGGGGCCGCGTCGGCAGCGGGGATGGCCAGGGTGAACCACAACGCGGCAAGAGCGGCGCTGGCGATCAGCGTGCGGTGGTGAGCAGTCGTGACGAACATGGTGAAGACCTCCTGCGGTGGGCGCCGGAGGGTTTTCCGGACACCTCCGAGGCTCTGGCCAGGACCCGGTCTCCGGATCCGGCGACCGCGCCGTTCTGACCTCTTTCATGCCTTAGACCGCTCCTGAAGGCGACGCCTCGAGGAGAACAGATCGAACTGATCCGCCGCGGAACCGCAATAGCTCGAGATCCCCACGTTTTGCTCGCATCACCTGCGGTGTCCAACTTGCGCCCGTCCTGTTGCCGCCGACTGAATCGCCACGTCGAATCGGCCGGATACCGATGGGGTCGCTCCCGTCGCCAAGAAGAACTAAGGACCAGGAGCCGACGAGTCGACCAAGTCACCGGATTCGGCAGATCCCTCCTTAGCACCAACCTGGGTGATGCCCGGCCCAGATCCGGAGCATCGTCGCGGGAGGTGCCTGCTGTGGACCGCAGAACTCGACCAACACGACAGGTCCAGGTCACAAAGTCCACCAGCAAGTCGCCGTCGGCCGATCTCGACCTGCGATCACCCGGGGGAAAGCCACTCCCCTACTGACCTGTCGTGCCAGATAGCCCACTCCCGAAGCCGGCAACCGCGCCCGCCCAGCCGCCACGACCCGGCCGAGATCGCAGCTTCAGCACCGCCAGTCGCCACGGCCACCAGCAACAGCGCACCGACGAGGGAAGCGGACCTGACCGAAAGCCGCCGACGTTGACTCGAGAGACGGATCATGACGCTCCCCTTCAGCCCAAGCATGGATGAACGAACAGCGCTGAGATCCGCGACATCGCTCAACCTGCACTAGTTAGTTAGACCGATGGCGTTGGCTTCATCACCTAACTCCGCGCGTTGTTTGACGCAGCGTTACAACGCGCGGACCAGACCAACGGCTCGGACATGCGCGTCTACGAATGCCGGGACCATCGGCAATAGCCTGTGACAACGGGTCGAGCCGTGTGATCGGAGGCCGACCATGCCCGATGTCCTGGTCGAACACCAGCCCGGACAATGGGTCAAGGCCCGCGTCGAGAAGCAGTAGCGTTACCAGGGTCGGTGGCGGCTCTCGGTCTACTACTACGTGGGAATCGGGATGCAGTACTACCGCGTGTATGACGCCGACCAGTGCCGGGCGGTCTCTGTGTCTGATTCGCAGTAATTGCCCGGCAGGGCTACGTTGGCGTTCTGATGCCACCGCCCAAGGTCGGCCACACGCGGGAAGTTGACGTGAAGCACGCCGTGGTGGAGGGGGCCCGTGGTGGCGATATGCGGGCGAACGATGGCGACGTTGAGCGGCGAGGACTGGCCGGGCTTTGGTGGCGGGTCGCTGTGTGAGGAATGCTGCCACAGCGTGCAGCAGCAGCCCTAGCGCTCTCAGTTCCCGAGCTGCAGCACGATGATCAGCTCGACACAGCAGCCCGACATGAACAGCCCGAGCGTCATCACGATCCGGCCGGGTAGCTCGCCACTGATGGTCTGGAACGCCCGGCCGAGACGGAATGAGGTCACCGCGTGCCCCGCCTCGTGCCACGCCACCCACTCGAGCGGGATGGCCGACTCCACGGGGACGGTAGCCGGCTGCGTCGTCACGGTGCTGACCTCCCAGGGGTCGGTGTCATGTGCCCTCGTCGGCGACGGACTGCGCCGGGGACGCTCGCGTCTAGGGAATCAGGGGGCCGCTGGTTGTCATCCTGCCGCACCGAAGACTTCCTGCGCAGCGAGGACGACTGACCACCGGCACTGCAATCGTTCCAGTCGAGACGATGACTCTGGCATAGCCACGAAGTCGAGGAAAACAAACGACGGAACTCGTCCCTGTCGCGTGTCGACTGGCGGCTACTCTCCGGCCGTGGTGATGGTCGGACCGGGCGCCAACCTCGTGGCGCTCGTGCAGCAAGAGGTGGCGCCACTGTTGACGCCAGGGTGCCCGCGATGCGCGTGATCTGCATTGGAGGACCGAGCCAGTACGACGCAGTGTGTGGTCTGAGCCGGACCTCAAGGCCGACCCTTCCCTTATGTCCTTGTGCCCCACGAGCCCGACGTGTGGCTGCCTGCCCGCGTGGAGGGGCAGTGGCGCTACCAGGGCCGGTGGCGGCTGAGCTGTTACTACGACGTGGGCATTGGGATGCAGCACTACCGGGTGTACGACGCCGAGCGGTGCCGACCGGTGGAATCAGATGTGGACGGTAAGCAGGGGCAGTAACCACGCGACGTAACCACCTGGCCCAATTCGGGTGATCGGCCTGCGCGTCGCAGGGGTTGTAGCGGAGAGTGCTCCCGACAAGAGGGGGACGTGATGGCGAACTACGAGATCGATCTCTACGACCAGGTGGCTGCTTGGGCATGAGTCGATCCAGACCACGATGCGTTACGCGCACTTGGCTCCCGGCGTGCATGACGCCGTAGAGGATGCCTGGCTGCGAAGGCTGTCGGCGCATCAGCGGGAGGCGCTCAAGACGGCACTCGACAAACTCGACTCGTGAAGGAGCTAGACCTATGAGCCCCCGTCATCGGGCACCGTGGTATCGGCGGTGGTGGGCGCTGTTCCGAGAGTTGTGGACGGCATGACCCAACCGTGGAATCAGCCGCCGTGGCTGTTGGTCCTGCGCCGGGACTCGGAGTTTCATCACCGGGCCTGGCGTCGTGCCATGTGGGCGGCCGCAGTTGCCATGCTGTTGCTGGTGATCGAGGCGGTCACCTTCCTCACCGGGCACGGCTCGGCGCTGATCATCTGCCTGTTCGCCCTCGGCGTCTGGATGCCGCTGTTCATCAACTCGGTCATCAACTGGCGGCACCGCCGCGACGGTTGCCCGATGGCTGAGGCCAAGGTTCGCCGTAACACCTACCGAGGGGAATGACCGATGGTCAGAAGTCCATCCAAGCCGAGAGATCAAACGCACCTACGCCGATGCTGATGAGGTTGCCGCATTGGCTGCGGACATGCCCGAGAACTTCCTTGAGGTGCCGCGAGCTTGGGCACAACTGGAAGCCGTGGCTGGTGAGCTTTCAGAAGACGTGGGGCGGCTACCAGCGCACCCTGCGCTGTCCTCGGTGCAAGACCCACCGCGTGCAGGAGCTGCACAAAAAGGGCACGGTGTCTCACGCTGGAGGCTGCGCGCAGGGCGGCACAGACACGTGCACGGACAGGCAAGCTCGGCCGATCCAGTGGTCGTTGCGGCATGGGTCAGATGGTGCGTTGCTCGCGTCGTGTGACTACCACCTGCTCAACTTCCTGCGGAATCAGAAGCGCAACGCCCGGCGCTCAGGTCAGTAGCTGGCCTCGGGGCTAGATGACCCGATGGCCGCCGACTGCCTCACCGACCACCGGGCCTTGCGCGGGTGGTTGCCCCGCGTCCGGTTAACCAAAACCGTCACCGGCTTGGAAGTCCACGCTTACGATCTCTCGGGTCTTGGGTGCTATCCACATGCCTCGGCACGTAGTTCGACCGCCGATGGGTCGGCGCGGTGCAGCGCCGACTCATCGTGGCCCTTGCGGTGCCCAGTGCCGCGGCCCGAACCCCCAGCGCGAGCCACGCCCCGCGTCCTGTAGTAATCGGCAAGCCGTCGTGCCATCTGGAGCGTTCCGACCGGCCAGATGCGTTCGTGAGCAGCGCTAGGTCGGGTCTGAGCGCTCGCCCTTGGGCAGCTTCGCCACCCAGTGATCTACGTCTTCTTGACGAGCCATCCATTGACCAGGTTGCCGCGGGTGCGTGGTGACTGCCTCGAGGTCGCGGCGTTCGATTGCGGCGCGGACGGTCGCAGGGCTGGTCCCCGCATAGCGCGCGATCTCTGCGATGTTCATCCACACGCTCGGGCCTCCCTTCCTCGTGGCGATCGCCCCGCATGTCGGGGCTGGCGCCTGTGCGTTCGTGGTCAGCACTCGCCAGTCCACCCGAGCCGGGTGCCCTGCGCTTTCCCGAAGGCCGAGCGCCGAAACAACCGCTCCCGGCGTGTCGACAAATCGCCTATCGATTCGGTCGTGGTGATGGTCGGACCAGGCGGCATCCATGTCGAGCAGGTGCTCGTGCAGAAGGATCTACGCCGCCCGCCCATACCGATGCTGCGAGTGCGGAAGGGCACCTACTTCGTGAGCGATTGGCGCAGCGTCGCCGAGCTCGCGAAGCTGGTCGATCTGGCGTCGCCTGAGCCCCAGCACTCGGTCGACCACTGACAGCAGGAAGCGGCGCCCCGTGCTCCCCCACAGGCGATGGCCTCCCGCGTCATGAAGTCGGACGCACGTCGTCTTCATAACGGCGGAGCGTTGGAAGGCAGAGGGGCCGCGCTCCGACCGGCCCCGGCTCGGGTGGCACCCCCCATGCGCGCCGCCCGGGCCGGTCCGCGCGCCCAACCCGCCCGAGTCTGTGGCGGGAACCTGGGGGCCTCGGAGCGGCCGTCTTAAGGCGGCCAGGCCGCCTCCATTGCCGCGGGTCTAGGGGTTGCCCGCCAAACTGGGGCCACGAACGCCGAGACTAGTTTCAGGTCTGCGACCTGAGGCAAGGCTTCTCGGATGAGGTCTCGCCGCCGCCGTCCTACGCTCAACGAGATCGTGGCGCTTGTTGTCGCCGTCGCGGCCATTGGCCTGGTGCTCAGCGTGCCATCGGGGACCACAACCTTCCCTGGACAGGGCGGCTCGGGATAGTCGCGGGGTCGGTGGCCATCACAGCTGGCATCGTCTACATCGTTAGGCGACGACCTGATTAGGGACGCCCGAAGTTGGAGAACCGAACCACACCCCGGCGTGTCGACAAATCGCGTGGTTTCGGTCGTGGTCTTGGTCGGTCCAGGCGGATCCTCGTCGAACGGGCGATGGTTCAAAAGGATCTGAGCCGCCCACCGATGCCGACGCTGCGGGTGCACGTGAGGTAAGCACTGCGTCACGCCTGCCGGAGGCCGAGTTAGCTGAGCTCGTCTACCTGGCCCCGCTCGAGCCCCAGTAAAACGCCCGAGAGTAGCGGATCAGGCACGGTCCGATTTTCACCTTCCCATCCCGTATGTGCGGGTCTATCGTCCGACTGACGGTGGGCGCTTGGCGCGCGGGTTGGCGGGCGCGGTGGCATCCGCTGTCGATCCAGCCATGCCCTGTCGGGCAGGTCCCTGCCACGCGACAGGGGCGTTGGGCGTGCGCCGTGTCAGGCGAGTTCCGACGTCCAGCAGCGGGGTCGGTCCAAAACGTTTGAGGAGGCCGCCTCAAAATGGCGTACGTGTCAGTTGAGCATCAGCCGGGCGTGTGGGTGGACGCCCACATTGAGAAACAATGGAAGCGCGATGGCCGGTGGCGGCTCGCGTGCTACTACTTCGTGGACTCAGTTCAGTTCTACCGGGTGTTCGACGCCGGCCAAGTTCGGCCGGCGAGTTCAGCAGAAGGCCAGGAGGCTGAGCTGCGTCACACAGGCGCACGACCTTGTCGTGAGGATGACGCGGCCGGGCAGCTCACGTCGGTCGCGCTCCACGAGATCTGACTTTCGCCGGACGAAGCAAAGGGCGACCGCCCCGGCCGCGGGCCATGGCGAACGTCGCCTCCGTGAACCATCCGAACCCGCGCCATACCGGCAGGTGGCGCACGGCCCTCATGGTTTAGCGCGGCCACCATTGTCACGGAGACCCGGTCCTCGTATGGGCGAGACTATATCGATGACCGACGAAGAGGCTGTTCTCGAAGTGCTTGGCGCTCTCCACCCAGCCGAGGTGACCACTTGGCTGGATGGTGGGTGGGGGCGTGGATGCGCTACTCCGGTCATCAAACTCGGCCACATGTCGAAGTCGACGTAGTTGCCCCCCGATCACAGATTGGGCGGCCCTCAGAGCGTTGAGCGAGCACGGCAACCGATGCGACGGCACCGCCGTTCCCCGCTTGCCGGCGCGCTTGATTCTCACCCGAAAGTCCTCGATGGTTGACCTGCATGTGTTCGTCTGGCCCTCCTGCTCTGCCGTCACAGCGCGAAATCGGAGCCGGCCGATGTGAGCTGCGGGTCGACTTCCGGGCGCTCCGAGCCGCGGGGACGGGCTGGCCCGCGCCGCTCAGGGGGGCGGGCGGCGCGGGCCTTAGAGGCCACTCTCTTCCTGGGATCAGGGTCGCGTCTGCCTCGTGGTACACGGCCTGGGGGGTGCAGCGGCTGCTGGAGGCGCTGGCAACCGGCATCTTGCGAAACGGCGTCGAACGACGGCCCCGGTGGAGTCATTGCCCCGGGCTAGATCCGGCGCGAGCAAGACCCGGACGCAGTAATTTGGCTGCACGAACCAACCACCGTCGAAGCCTTCAGAGCTTCCGACTTCATGACTGACCCTTGAAAAATGGGTTGGTTCGAACGGGTAGGTTCTGTCTTTAGGAGACCCTCAGCCCAAGATGACTGGGGTCAACATCCAAGGTCCTCATACACCTTCTGTCACCACGAGGTCCGTCTCGTCTGGATCGAACGCGGTAGAGACGTGGTTTCTCGAGACGACATCGAGATCAGAAGCGATCATGGCAAACCGGCCGCAGCGTTCGACCTGCGGCAGATGGGCTTCAGGCAGTCCCCGTTGCAAGTCGGTCGTCTTCACAGCCAGGGACGCACGCGCCCGCGTTGTCGTCGTTCGGGCACCGAACCGCTGGCCCTTCCTCGATCATCGAGTGCGTCGCCTGCCCCGGCAGCAGCCCGGTCTCGTGCAACCTCGGATCCGATGCCGCCGGTGCGGATCGGTTCGCGATCACACGTCAATCGCGGAATGACGCACTCTCAACGTGGCATATCAGTGCGTTCGGTGGAGCGGCCGCAGGCAACATTTACCGGTGGCGGCCCGAAAGCATGCAGACGAGGACTGCAGGCATCCGCGCCTCCCGACAAGACGCGCCTGACACGGCAAGGCTAGGTGCCTGCTGCCGGGCAGTGTCGTGGCCACTTGTGCCTGGGCTTGCGCCGGCGGGTCAGGTCTGGGGCTGGGCGAGGTAGAAGCTGCGGCTGGTCACCTTGGCCAGTCTGGTGGCTTCCTTGAAGGTGTCGCTGCGGAACCAGCCCATGGCGGTGTCCATGTCCTGGACGCTGATGTGGAACAGGGCCGCGCCGGGCTCGTCCAGGTCACGGTAGGCCGGCCCGTCGGTGATGCCGTACCGGGCTCGGTTGGCGGCATGCAGGTAGTGCTGTTCTTTCCAGGCCTCGAAGTCGTCGGTCTGGATGCGGATCATGATGTCCTGCATGACGGACTCCCCCTTCGGGGCCGGTTGAGCGGATAGCGCAGCGTAACACAGTCTTGTGATTGATCAAATAATCTCATAGGCAAATATCTCCAGATGCACGTAGTAGCATGGCGGGATGCAGAACCTGACCACGGACCAGATCGCCGTCTGGAAACAGCTGCAGTGGGCGACCGCCCTGATCATGAGCCGGTTCCGCCGCGACCTGGCCGACGCCGGGCTGAGCCTGGAGCAGTTCGACGTCCTGGTCCACCTGGCCTGGGCCCCGTCCGGGACACTGCCGCTGCACGAGCTGACCGCCTCGATGGTCGTCGCCGACGCGCTAAGCCGCAGCGGCATCACCCGGCTGCTCGACCGCATGGAACGCGACGGCCTCATCAGCCGCACGGTCAGCGCTACCGACCGCCGCCGGTTCGACGTCTCGCTCACCTCGCCCGGACGGCAGCGGTTCCAGCAGGCCTGGCCCGCGCACGCCGACGGGATCGACCGCTACTTCGTCCAGCCCCTGACCCCCCGCGACATCGGTGACCTCGGCAGGATCCTGCACGCCTTGATCCAGACCAACCAGAACCACGATCAGTCCCGCTAACCCCAGCCAACGCCCCTGTCCAGTTCCGCTTAGCGACACACCCGCCACCCGTGGGCTTGTCGCCTCTGTTGACTCCAGGCCTCGGCCACGGCGATGCACGGACGGGCGTCGGTCCAGCGCGCCGCTATCGGCTGCTTGTTGTGTTGCCTCTGGGACCGGACCTGGCGAGGCTCGGTCCAGGCGCCCGGCTCGTCGCTCTCATTTCGGCTGCCCACGCTGGTCGTGTGGGACGTCACCCCAAAGTAGGGAGACCTAGCTCCTTAGTGGCCTACCGCGAGCACTTTCGACGCGAGGTCGATTCGCAACTCTCCGCACCGGCCGCGTCATTCTGGGCTACTAGAGACTTCCCGGAGGATCGGCGTCTGGCCAGACTCGGTCCAGGTGTTCCGGCGGGACGCTCTCTTCTGGGCTGCCCACCCGCTCAACCGGTGTGGCTCACTTTCGGTCTGCAGCCCGTCGGACACCGTTGACGAGGCGTGGCTCAAGAGGGGACTGCCCTGCTCGTAGTAGCACTGCCCACCTCGCCGTCCCTACCGGATTGCTGCAGTGGAGGAGGGCATCATGGAGCAGGTCATCATCGGGGTCGATCCCCACAAGCTGTCGGCCACGATCGAGGTCGTCGATCAACACGAGAAGCTGCTCGGTGCGGGCCGGTTCACGACCGACAGGGCCGGCTATACCGCGATGCGGACCTACGCGAAGACCTGGCCAGATCGGGTCTGGGCGATCGAGGGCGCCAACGGCACTGGCCGTCCGCTGGCTCAGCGACTACTCGAGGCGGGCGAGCGCGTGCTGGACGTCCCGGCCAAGCTCGCTGCCCGGGTGAGGCTCTTCGACACCGGCCACAACCGCAAGACCGATGCGCTCGACGCGCACTCGATTGCGATCGTGGCGGCCCGCACCAGCACTCTGCGTGTCTTGAAGGTCGACGGCGACCTGGAGGCATTGCGTCTGCTCGCCGATCGCCGCGAGGCACTCACCCGGCGCCGCGTGCAAACCGTGGACCGGCTCCAGGCGCTGCTCGCCGAGTTGCTGCCAGGGCAGGCGAAGAAAGACATCACCGCCCTGCAGGCCAGGGCGATGCTCGCCAGCGTCCGCCCCCGCGACGTCGCGGGAAAGACTCGGCGCCGCATCGCCGCGGAGGAACTTGCTGAACTGATCGCCGTGGACGCCAAGATTAAGAAGGCCACCGCAGAGCTCAAGGCCATGGTCCTGGCCCGCAACTCACCGCTGATGGACCTTCACGGTGTCGGGCCCGTAGTCGCCGCCCGGATCCTTGCCGACGTTGGCGATGTCACCAGGTTCGCCGACCGCAACCGATTCGCGTCCTGGACCGGCACCGCGCCCCTGGACGCCTCCTCGGGTGAGCAGAACCGGCACCGTCTCTCCCGAGCCGGGAACCGACGGATGAACCACATGATCCACATAGCCGCGGTCACTCAGCTCCGGCTGAACACCGACGGTCGCGCCTACTACCGACACAAGCGCGCCGCCGGAAAGAAGCCGCTGGAAGCGATGCGCTGTCTCAAGCGGCGGATCTCAGACGCTATCTACCGCCAGCTGGTCGCCGACGCAAAACGTGCGGCTCTCACCGCCGCGGCCGACCCCGATGACGCGGGCCCGGGAGGGCACTGCGGGGCGACTCAAACATCCAGCGCGGTCGACCTACCCCCGCACATCGACACTTCGGATCAGCCACTTCCCGGACCCGCACACGCGACGCTACCCGGCAGCCCACGTCCTGCAAACCCCCACGCGGCTTCGGCTCCTCGCCCCACGCGCCGACGCGCCGGAGCCGTCAAGGTGGAGCGCCCCACCGGACGAACGACCTTGACGGCGACAAGAGCCGGCGCACACTCCAAGGCGCCGAAACCACGCCCTTGACAACAGAGGGGAGCCGGAGTGACGCGACTCCATTCGCCCACGATGAGGGCGAACATGGTCGGCTGCCTTCTCGTGCTGCGAGGCGGACAGATCGCGCTACAGATATTTCGACTAGGACAGCCAGTGAGGCTTCGCCTCTGACCGCCGAGTCTGTGGTGGCGTTGGTCGGTCGGGTGCGGTCACCCTGTGGGCATGGGCGCGTTGACTGTGAACGACCTGCTTGAGGGTCATGTCGGGTTGGACATCCAGTGCATGGACCGGATCTACCTCAATGGCTGTGTGCCGAGTCTGCAGGTGGGTGGGCAGGTGGCCGGGTTCATGACCCGGCACATGGGTTACCCGCTACCCTCGCCAGCGATCATGGACAGGATCGGCACGTCATTCCGCCGGGCGGTCAATTCCTTCGCCGAGGACAATCACGTCCCGCTGGTCCGGTTCGGCAAGGGCGACCGGAAGATCGACGTGATGCGCCGCTATGTGGCCGCGCAGGCGCGCACGGGCCGTTCCGGGGTGGCCGCGATCGGGATCGCGCAGGAGTACCAGAACGTGTTCGCGTCCTCTGAGTGCGGCACTGGCAAGGCGGTGTGGTTCACCTTCTATAAAGCCGACCGGCGCGTGACCTGCTTCTACTTCTACCTCTGGGACCGGGACTTCGGTCCGGCGTTCATCAAGGTCTGCGCCTACTTCCCGTATCCGATCAAGGTCTGGGTCAACGGGCACGAGTGGGCCAAACGACAAGCCACCCACGCCGGGATCGCGTTCACCGAGCTGTCCAACGGGTTTGCCACCTGTGGGGACCCGGAGGGGTTGCAGGACATCTGCGACCGGCTCGGTCCAGGCACCATCGAGGTGTTCTTCGAGCGCTGGATGACCATCCTGCCGCTTCCGTTGACCACAGCCGATCGAGCCGCCGGCTACTGGTGGGAGCTGTCCATGCGCCAGGTCGAGACCTCCCGCACCCTGGTCTTCCACGCGCCCCGCCACGCCCGTGCCTTCTTCGAGGCTCTCGTGGCCGACAACCTCGACATCGGTAGACCCGACCACGTCGAGGTCATCTTCGCCGGACACCCACGCAGATGGGGACGACCACCGAAGGTGCAACCGACCTACAAGACCCGCATCGACACCCGCCAGACCGTGGGGGTCACCGTAAACGCCGACTACAAGCACTCCCGGATCAAGCAGTACCTCAAAGATGGCCGCGCCCTGCGCATCGAGACCGTGATCAACAACCCCGGCGATCTGATCTGCAAACGGCGCCTTGTCCACCTCGACGAGTTGCAGACCAAATCCCGCGACGTCAACCGCCGCCTGCTCGATACTGAACGCGTCGGGCAGGGTTGTGTCCTTGCGAGCCCAGCCTTTGAGCGGACCGCACAGCCCACCCTCACCGAGGATGGCAGGAGCTCGCCCGCACTTCGGTTCGGAGATCCTCGGGTCATGGCCCTGCTCGGCGCCCTCTGTGCCGGCCTCAACGCCCTCGGATTCACCAACCGGAGCCTTCGTGCCCAGGTGTCCCATCTGCTCGGACAGGCCTACACCGTCAACCAGATGAGCTACGACCTCGCCCGCCTACGACTCAACGGGCTCATCGAACGCCGCGAGCACACCAACACCTACCTGCTCACCCCGGACGGGCAACGTGTCGCGATCTTCTACACCAAGGTCCACGACCGGCTGCTACGACCGCTGATCGGCGCAGACCACCCACCGGCCCCCGCCGAGCTACGAACCGCACTGGCAACAATCGACCGGCACCTACACGGCTACCTACAAGACGCCCGCCTGGGAAACACCGCCTGAAAACCCAAGATCAATGCACGAGTTTCGGCAACCAAGTAGCGCTAGGAGGCAGCTCAAACGCCCGGCGTCAGTGGCCCATGAGCAGATGAGAGCTGACACTATGCATCGGTTCCCGCGCTCGCAACGACAATCGAGATCGGCACGTACCGACCCCCTTGGCAGTGTTTCAGGAAACATCGGATGGTCATGATCGAAGTCGAGGCATGCGGTCCCGCACCCCTCGATGCTTGCCGGCTGGCTCACCGTCGACGCGCTCAGTCCTGGGATCGCCGGAAGTTCTGCTCAAGGCGCCCGCAATCCGGTCGGCTCCTAGGACGGACTCGACGCGCCCTCCCCGACCGATGACTCTTGTGCGACTGCGAAGTCGTAGTGCTAGCAGCCGCGCTCAGCGGAGCACCAACATGAAGGGAACGAGCAAGCATGGCTACGTTCATGACCATCGATTACGGCGACCGCGCCGGATATAAGGCAACTGCTCAAGGTGGCCGCGATGCGTGATCCCCGGCCCCGGAAGCGGGAGGGAGCGGGAAGCGAGATCTCGCCGCCGACCGTCACCCCGGTTCTGGTGGCTGAGCTGCTCGCCGAGGGTGAGCGGATGCCGGTCTACGTGCACGTCATCGACCATCCCGAGGCCCGCGTGCTTGTCGACACCGGCATGACGCAGCTGCACCCGGCGGTGGCCGACATGGATCCACGCCTGTTTCCACTGAGCGCGCGGGCCGACTTCGACCTGACCAGCATCGACGTCGTCATCAACACGCACCTGCACTTCGACCACTGCGGCGGCAACCACCTGTTCACCGGCAGGCCGATCTACGTCCAGCGCCGGGAGCTCGACGACGCTCGCAGCGAGGACGACTACACGATCCGCGAGTGGGTCGAGGCGCCCGGGGTGCAGTACGTACCCCTCGACGGCGCGCTCGAGTTGCTGCCGGGTCTCCGGCTCCTACCGGCGCCAGGCCACACGCGAGGCTCGCAGGTGGTCGTCGTCGAAACGCGCGGGCGTTCAGTCGTCGTCGGCGGCGACATGGCGGTCTTCTTCGCCGAGCTCGACGAGCCGCGCACCGAAGGCCAGCGGCTGGTCCGCGCGCTCGACCCTGAGGAGGTCTGGCTCTCGCACGAGCACGAGCCGTGGCGGCCGCAGGGTTCACAGCACCGCTGATTCAAGGGAACAAGACGGACCCTCTGGTAGACGATCGGGTTGCGGCCCTGTTTGTTAGTTACGACGTGGTCGATCCTAGGCCGCGCGGCTCCGTGCTAAGACGCGGGTCCTATCCGACCAGACGTCATGGGTGAATCGTTCCGGGCGCCTACAAAGGACAGCGTGTTACCTCTCGTGGGTGGCCCGTTTCGCTAGCCCACGGCCCCGGGCGGCATTCGTCAGGTCAGCGATGCTGGTGCCCTTCGGCTTGCAGAGACGACCGATCGGGTCAGCGTTGGGCCGCGCGCAGGTTGACACGGTCCTTCCTGGCCACCACTCTCCGGGTGAGGTGGCGAGCGCCTCGTGGGGAGTGGGACATGGCCGTGGTCAAGCACGTCGCTCTCGGTTTGGCGGCGGCCGTGGTCGTGGGGGTTCTCGACGGAGGCGTCGCGAGGGTCCTGATGCGCGGCGTGGCGCTGGCCACGAGGGAACCCACGGCGTTCAGCCTGGAGGCGACGCTAGGCATCATGCTCATCTTCGCCATTACCGCCGGGCCGTTGGCCGTCACGGCCGAGCTGACGTCGCGGCGGCGTGCCCGGCTGGCGGCGGGTGTCGTGGGCACCGTGCTCCTCGGGTTCTTCGCGGTCAGCATCGGTGTTCAGGAGATCGCGAACGCCGACGGCCTTGGCGTCCTCCACTGGTCGGCGCTGGTGGCATGCGTGGTCGGCTTGGCGATTGTCGTCCTGCTCCAACCTTGGGTCGTGCTTGGCGTGATCCGTCGTGGCCGCATCAAGGGGGCACCGCCGAGCAGGCTCCCCGACGTCCGCGCAGCGCCCGAAGGGCCAGCCGTAGGCCAGACCTGACGGCTGGTTCAGGCCGCTGGGCAACCCTTTCCCGCGTTGCCGTTCCCACCGCCCGTTCGTCGTCCGACAACACCGCATCTGTCAGATCAGCCAGCTCAGCCGTCGCGGCGGCAGCCTCGCAGAGCAGTCGTGGTCCATGGTGTTCCCCGGTCCCGTGTCCCTGTACCGCGACCGCGTCGGCATGGGTCGCATCGCCGGCGGCGAACGCTTGAAAAAAAGATGTCGAACTCATCCGATCATCATGCCGGGCCGACCACATCGCATCTATGTGATCGGCCGAAGCGACACATGGAGAGCTGCCTTTTCTGGGTCGTACCAAGCAGCGCCATCCGTCGGGAGATCCCGCGCCTCCGGCTCGGTGAGTGGGGCTGCCTGACGATTGCCGAAACTTCGACCACCCGCCACTACTGAACCGAACCGCTGATTCCACGACGCGTGGTAGCGAAACGATCGCCATGCGCTGTCCTGCCGGGGGGGGCAACCAGCGGGCATCTCCGCGGAAGGTTTCGCCACGGGCAGTCCCGGGGTAGCGGGTGTTGATCCTGCGGTTCGCTCTAGGACAAGGACGACCCCGTGCTCGCTGCCTTTCTCCTGGCCGGCTTGGTCGCCGCCGGCCTCAGCACAGTGGTGCTGCTGGCCCCGTTTCCGACGGCTACTCACGCTTACGGCGCCTGGCCATGGTCGCGCCGTCTCGGTCTCGCCCTGGTGGCGACCGCCATTTTCGACGTCGTCGTCGCAGCGGCACTGCTCGCCATTGGTGCAACATTCCACAACACGGTCGCGGCTGTCGTCGGGGTAACCCTGTCCAGCGTGTTCTGGTTGCCGATGACCCGCCGATGGAGTGCGCGCGGACACCTCTGCTGGTCGACCACGTTCCTCCTGTTCGCCGCCTACCTGGCCTTCATGCTCGACTGGACCTTCTCCAGCGGGCTGCCCGCCGGGACAGAGGTAGGCGGCTTCCTACTGTGGCTGCTCGAGGTGTTCGCTGCGTTCCTCGGCATTGCCTATCTGTGGGAACTGTGCGACGCGCTCGGCAGCGAGCAGTGGAGGCGCCGGGTCGAGCAAGGCGCCACGCAGGTGGTACCCGACGCCGAGCTGCCCTTCGTCAGCATGCAGGTGCCGGCCCACTTCGAGCCGCCCGAGATGGTCATCGAGACGCTGAGCCGGCTGAAGGGGTTGGACTATCCGAACTACGAGATCATCGCGATCGACGACAACACCGAGGACGAGTCGCTGTGGCGTCCGGTGGAGGGCTGGTGCCGCGACAACGGCGTCAAGTTCGTGCACCTCGCGGAGTGGCCGGGCTACAAGTCGGGAGCGCTGAACTACGCCCTGCGCGAGATGACGGACGCGCGTACGCAGCTCATCGCAGTTGTGGACTCCGACTATCAGATGGAGCCGGATTTCCTGCGTCGCTGCGCACCACTTTTTGCACAACCCGACATCGGGTTCATCCAGGCGCCACAGGACTATCGCGACTGGGAGCACGCGCCCTACTACCGACGGCTCTACTACTCCTACAACTACTTCTTCGCGGTCTCGCAGCCGTCCCGCAACGAACGCGACGGTGCCATCTTCGCCGGCACGATGGGCCTCATCCGCCGCAGCGCACTCGAAGAGGTCGGTGGCTGGGACGAGTGGTGCATCACCGAGGACGCCGAGCTTTCCCTGCGATTGCTGCGCGCCGGGTGGTCCGGCCTGCACGTCGACCGGTCCTTCGGGCGAGGCGTGATGCCGCTGACCTTCGAAGCGATGAAGGGGCAACGATTCCGTTGGTGCTACGGCGGCATCCAGATCCTGCGCAAGAACTGGCAGTGGATGCTTCCCGGCCCGGTCACCGGTCGCAACAAGCTTTCGATGGGTCAGCGCTGGGCCTACTTCTCCGGAGCACTGCAATGGTACGGCGACCTGCTCGGCTTCATCTTCTTCCTGTTCCTGATGGCCGGCGCGGTCAACATCGCGGCCGGTGGGGGGTTATTGTTCCGCAAGCTGTCCGGCTTCCTGATCGCCACGATCCCGTTGCTCGTCGTGATCGGGCTCGTCCGCGCGATCGCGCTGGTCCGCCGTTCGAGCCCGGGCGTCCTGGCGTGATGCGCTCGGTGCGTTCCTGATCTGGCAGTCGACATCGCTGGTGACCGCACGAGCCTCGGTGCAGGCGCTCTATGCCAATGAGGCCGAGTTCCTGCGCACTCCCAAGACCAGCGAGGAGGCGCACTTCTGGGACGCGATCCGCGCCAACCGCGCGGAGACGTTCTTCGGATTGCTCGGGCTCGCGGGCATCGTCGCTTCGCTCACCGACCCGACGAGCTATGCAGGCCCGCTGACGGCGGCCTTGCTCCTGTGGCCGACCATCGCCTATCTCAGCGCGCCGCTCAACTCTCTTGCCGCGCAACGCGCCGCCCTGCCACCGGAGCTGCGCGACCGGCGGAGCACTGAGTTCCTGCGGATCGGCAGCGCCCGACAGGTCACGGCGGCGGCAGGCGGCCTGGCGCTTGCCGGCGTGGCCGCCGCCGCAGTGCTGATGCTCACGGCCCCGGGAAACGTGCACGTGAACGGCCCGAAGATCATCGGCCCGGTGCGCGGCGATTCGACGAGCTCGTCGTCCTCCAACCCGTCGGAGGGCCCGACGACGAGCCCGAGCACGACTTCGAGCACCTCCGAGTCACCGACGAACACCGCGACCTCGAGCCCGACCGCACCGTCGAGTCCGAGCGGATCGGGCTCGCCGTCGTCGACCCCGTCCGAGTCGCCGACGGCGACCTCGACCTCGCCGAGCAGCTCGCCGAGCGGTTCACCGACCGGGAACAACGCCACGGCGTCCGCGTCACCGACCGGGAACAACGCCACGGCGTCCGCGTCACCGACCGGGAACAACGCCACGGCGTCCGCGTCACCGACCGGCTGACAGAGGTCCTGCCCCCGACCAGCGCCGGGTCACCAGTGGGCGCGCTCCGCGAGCCCGATCGCGTAGGCCGTCCACCACTGGCCGGCCGGAGGGCCGCCCTTGCAGGTTCCGTCGGACTCACCGGGTCGCTTGATCCAGAGGTATGCGTCCGTCCGTGGGTCGCCGGTCGCGCCGGTGGGTGGCGGTCCCAGGGCCCGGTCGCGGGCGTTGCACCACTGACCGTTGGAGCCGAGCCCGTTGCGCGAGGTGTCGATCACGAAGTGCGAGCCGTCGACCCTCGAGGAGATCTGCCGCCCGTACGACCGCTCGTTGGGCGTGGAGTCGTAGTTGCTGACGTTGAGCGAGAACCCCCTGCCATCCGTTACGCCGGCGGCCCGCAGTCGCTTCGCCATCGTTGCTGCCGGGACCCATCCTGCGTGCCCGGCATCGAGATAGACGGCAGTCCCCGGCTTGGCGGAGAGGGTTCGGACGGCGTATCGCAGCAGTGCCAGCCGCGTCGTCTGCTGCGCGGGTGTCAGGCATCCGAGCTGCGCGAGCGCGTCGGGCTCGACGACGACCGCAGCCGATCCTGCGCCCACCCCGGCCGCGAAGTTGCGGATCCATGATCGGTACGCCGACGGTGAGCTGGCGCCGCCGCCGGAGTACCCATGGCAGTCCCGCAGTGGGATGTCGTAGACGACGAACACGGGCAACGCGCCAGCGGCTCGGATCGTGCGTCGGCGTACGGCGACGGTGTGCATGAGGTCCGGGACGGGGACCCAGTCGCCGAACCAGTCGGCCTGGGCATGGTGGGCGATCTTGTCGAGCTCGGCCGCGTCATGGGGATGGGTGGCGCGCAGCTCGGCGGCGGCCTTGGTCGCTGGCGAGCCGGGGTCGACGTACAACGTGGCACCAGCAAATGGGTTGTCACGCGTGGTCGCGGCGTCGTGCGACCCGCAGGACGCGGCGAGGACAGAGCTCACGGCAAGGACCATGGCCCAGCGGGCGGGGCCCGATGTGCTGATCCTGACCACCCGATGCTCCTGTCCGGTGGTCCGGACCGGAAACCTGGTGGCCGGACCGGAAACCCGCCAGCGCGAACCGGAAAACCCGGCGGCCGGAGTTCCTCGACGACGGCCCATCGTCCGGGTCGCAGTTGCGCGGCGTAGACAACGAGTCCCTGCCAACCCGGGCCGCAGCGGCGCGTCGCCATTCCACGAGCAGACCGGGCCGCTTATGACCTGACCGATCGGCCGGGTCTGCAACCCAGCAGGATCGCGCCGGACAGTCCCCCTCACCACGGACCGACACGACGTCCCGCTTGCTTCACGGAAGGGAGATCATCTGTCCGTGGCAAGGGAGATGAACGTCCGCCTACAGGGATCTTGGACTGTCCGCTGTCATGCGCCGCGACGCATCCAGGGCGGGACATTCCGAGCGCTCTCATCGCGGCATGTGAGTGTCTTGGCTTTGCTCGATCTCCGGCCATTACGCGACGCACTTGATGTGTGTTTCTCGACCTCCTACAGGTTCGGCTCCGGCTCCGCCGGTGCGCGAGGACGGGTCCGATCGTATCGGCCATGGTTCGCACCTGTCGTTCCCCGATTGGCGGAAGGTCGGGTGTGCGCTCGGGAGCCAGCACACTCGACATGCGCGGCAGTCAACCGACGTAGCGACGAGGCATCAAGAAATTCTCGCCCCCTCGTCTGGTGCTCGGCGCGCACCGAGTGGCTGGTCCAACTGTTCCAGTGGGATGTCTGGAGATGTTCGACCCGCGGCCAGGATTACCCGACCAGTCAGCGGCGCACTTGGCGTTCGGGCCGCCGGGCGGGGATTCTCGCCCCTTTGCGCCTTCGGCCCCACTGTGGGCGCGGCCCAACCAAGCCACGCCCCTGGCCAGCGCGACCGGGGCGCTGCTTGCGTTCGGGGCTAGCGTGGCAGGCGTGGGCTCGATCCAGGACGACGTTCAGCTGGTCGTGATGCAGCGGCTGCGCGACTGGGGCTTGGTCGATATCGACACCGTGAGGGAGCAAGGCCCGAAGGCAGATAGCCGCGACCTGCTGCGCGCCCTGCAGATCCTGCTCGCCGACGGGCTGATCGAACGGTCATCGCCGTTGACCTCGGCCCGCCTCGAGCGGATAGCCGCCAGCCAGGGCGGGATCTTCGTGACCAACGCCGGCGTCCGATGGCTGGCCCATGCCGAGTAAACAGCCAACACAGGGCTACGTCGCTCAAGGGACCGCAGGGACGCGACGATCAATCAAGTCAGGGGACCTCCCCCGATGTGGTTCCCGGCCCCTGCCGTTCCCGCATCGGGGGAACCCCCTCGCGCCGCCCAACACGCTCGCGGCCATCTCGGGGCTACGTTGGGGGTCATGCCGGGACCGAGGGTCGCCTATGTCGCGGCCGAGCCCGGGGTGGCCTGGTCATGATCGAGCGCCTACATTTGGCGGCGTTGATGCGCTGATGGGCGCCGAGGCGGACGCGATCTGCGGGGCCGCCCCGTGGGGCTCGGAGCGAGGAGCGGGTCAACTCCCGCAACGGCTACCGATCCCGGGAGTGGAACACCCGCGCCGGTTACATGGAGGTCGCGATCCCCAAGCTGCGTAACGGCTCCTACTTTCCCGACTGGTTGCTCTCGAGCGGGACCCTCGGCTGTGAGGCCCCGCGACGGCAAACGCCGCTCCTTACACCGCCATAGCTCGGAAGGTCCCGCCGATCTGGTCTCCGCTGACCATCTCGTTCCACCGTTCCGCGTCGCGGGCCGCAGCTTCTTCGCCATTCGCCTCTCGCAGCAGTGGATCAATCTCCCAGTCGCTGGGGTCGCCGCCCTGGAGTATGAACGTGAAGTACACGACACCGTCGCTTTCCTCGGTGGAGCGCAGTGTCTGCCAGCGATCGTCCAGGACCGGCCGCGCTTTCCGCACGGCCGGCACGAGGGTCGTGCGCACCCACTCCTCGAACTCGTCTGCCTTATCGGCATGTACGGGGGTGAGATAGATGTGTCGCCTGTCGTCTACTTCGCCCATGTCGCTTCCCGTCTCGCGCGCCGGCAGTCAATGGACTCAGCATGCAGCACGATGGCTCCGGGGGGGCAACTTTGTTCAGCGCGGTGAGCGGATAAGTTGCCGCGCAGGGCACCTTTCGGTCAGACAGATGAGATTGCGCCGCGTGCCAGACCAGCGATCGAGGGAGTCAGATGAGTGGGAACCCTCAAGAATGGGCTATCTGGGTCATACTCGACTCACTGCCGATCGCTGACCCCCGGAACGCACCTGTCTGCACGGCCCGCAGAAATAGTTCCCCTTAATGCCCCACAGGGAATAGAACCGTCTCCGGCAGCACGAGAAAGACGACCGGGACCGCAAGCGCCACCCCAAACCTTTCAGGCACTAAGCCACACACCGAGACACATCGACGTAGACAGCCCGCGCCTGTCGTGGTCTGCTGCCGGTGACACGGAGCGGCATGGCTAGGCGTGGCCTGCCCCGGTTTGGCTAGGCGTGGCAAGGCATGGCAGGCGCGGACTGGCGAGAACCGGTAGGGCGTGGCTCGGCATGGCACGGTGCGGCATGGCTGGCCGAGGCTCGGCGTGGCAGGCACGGCCAGGACGGGTACGTGCCCGGCTAGCCTGGCCCTCCGGGTCGAGCCGTTCGAGAGAGGCTGCCCGTGCCGACTATGCGGTCGACTACGGCCATCGGAGATCGTCCAGGTCGTCCTTGACTCCGAGGTCTGCGCGCATGGTGGCCAGCATGGCGATGCGCGACAGGAAAGCGATCTTCCGCTTCGCAACAATCTGATCCTTCGGCGAGATCCCAAGTACCGAGTCGAGCCAGTCCTCCGTGTCGCCGAGGACACTTACTACGGCGTCACGAACTGAGTCCGGGGCCAGCAGTGAGACGGTGCTGTAGGCCCGCATGAACTCTCGGCGCAGCGCCCAGAGCATGAGTTCTGAGGAATGGCGACCGCTCGGCAGCCGACTAGGCACTCGGCCGGTCGACTACGACGTGCTACACGTACCCCATCACACGCGCGTCACTGAGTGCGTGGATGGAAGACCGCTGCCGCCGCGATGTTCTCGTCGGCCGCGTGCTCGGCCACTCGCGTCGGCGTGGGCAACGCAGCAGCCACCACCGGGTCACTACTGGGTCTCGACCGCCTGAGCGCAATGCGATCCAGCGCAGGGAACGGCGATCGCGTGAAGGCTGTGCGCCCGGTTATTGGTGCCAGATCCCTGCTGGACGCGGTTAGAGCAGCTCGTCCACCACGGCGGATCGTCGTCAGACACAGGTCACACGTCGACGCTGTCCGAGCGCCGGTCTTGTCGGGCCGGTAGCAGCCAGATCTCGTCGCTTTCGTCTGGCGACCCACCGAAGGTCAGACACCGCGTCGAGGGGGCGACCTGCACGTCGAAGATCTCTTCCACTGCGTTGGCGAACTGCAGGGTCGCGACCGTGCGGCCGGTCTCGAGCTCGATGACGCCGACCCCGCACTTCAGCTCGTCGCGGTACGCGGCGATCGGGGTCCGGCCGAAGGTGGCGGTCTCGCGGATCCTGGAGAGGCCCACGAAGGCAAGATCGCCGTGGAAGGCCAGTCCACGCGTGTAGCCGGGGAAGACCGCGACGACATCACGATGTCCGGTCGCCAGGTCGACGCGCTCGAGCCGACCCCACCCGGAGTTCAGCACGAACAACTCTCCGTCGTGCCAGCGCGGCGAGTGCGGCATCGTCAGTCCTGTCGTCACCGCCTCACCCGAGGCCACGTCGAGCACGGCCCCGTGGTCCTTAGACACGTTCCGCCAGCCGACCGGCTCATCGGTCACCGCCATCACGGTGACGAATGCCGGAGAGCCATCTCGCATGGCCAGACCGTTGAGGTGACAACGGTCCTGCGGTGCCAGCTGGGAGATGAACGGCGGGCGCCAGCGTGGCACGAAGCTGTGGCGTGGATCGAGCCCGGCAAGGCAGGAGAAGAGCGTGTTCACGATCCAGAGGTCCGATCCGCCGGTGCCTGACCCTCCCCAGGCGATCTCGTGGCACTGGATCCCGCCGGTGACGGTCGACGAGCGGGGCAGCCAGCAGCTGTCGTAGCGGCCGAGCGGCTCGATCGCGGCGGCGAGCTCGGAGTGGTTCTGGAGCGACCAGATCTGCATCTTGCCGGCCAGCGCCATCCGTTCCGCGCCGACCGCGATGCCCATGGCCCGGTCGAACTGGCGGAAGGTGAGAACCACCTCCTCCTCGTCGACCCCGACCCCCATCAGCTGACCGGCCTGGTAGGTCGAGACCAGCAACGAACACCCGACCTCCTTGAGGACCTGGGCGAAATCAGCGCTGTGGTGGAACCGAACCTCCGTTGCGCCGGCACGATCGGGGGCGACCGCAGGTGAGGCCCCCAGCGATGCGGCTGCTTCGGTCGCGGTGGGCAGGTCCGGCACATCGACCGGCACGTTCACGACCCCCTGTTGATGTCCTTGACCAGGACCGTGCCTGCCTTGGTGCCGTCGGACTTCCACAGCTCCTCGACCGTGGATCCCGTCGTCGGCCGCGAAGAACAACGTCCGCCCCACGCCGGTCAGCCAGGATGGGTAGCTCCCGGCATAGGCGTCGGTGCGGTTGATGTCCCTGACCAGCGCGGTGCCTGACTCGGTGCCATCGGACTTCCACAACTCCGCACCGCCGATGTCGTTGACGGTGAAGAACACCTTTCCTCCCACACCGGTCAAGTTGCCCGGGTAGGCGTAACCACCAAAGGCCTTCATCAGGGTCGTCCCAGACTCGGTGCCGTCTGACGTCCACAGGTCTTCGGCTCCTTCGGAGCCATGTCCGAGGAGATGGTCTTCGACGAAGAAGAGCTTCCGCCCCACACCGGTCAGCTCGATCGGGACGGTGAAGAAGTAGGTGTAGTACGAGGTGTAGTCCTCGGGACGGTCGATGACCATGACGGTGTGAGCCTCAGTGCCATCGGACTTCCAGAGCTCTCGACCGTGCGTGCCGTCGTCGGCGCTGAAGAACAACTGCCCGTCCACATCGGTCAACTGCAACGGACCGTTGTACGGGCCCGATACGGGGTTGATGTCCTTGACCAGGACCGTGCCGGTCCTTGTGCCGTCGGACTTCCACAGCTCTCGACCGTGCGTGCCGTCGTCGGCGGTGAAGAACAGCCTGCCGCCCACCGCGGTCAATAAGGCATAGAGGTCACTGCTGGAGCTGGCAGCGCCGTGGCTGATGTCTCTGACCAGGACCGTGCCCGCCTTCGTCCCGTCGGACCGCCACAGCTCTCGACCGTGCGTGCCGTCGTCGGCGGTGAAGAACAACCTCCTGCCCACCGCGGTCAACGAGCCCGGCTCGCTGCCACCGGCACCCGCGGTGATGTCTCTGACCAGGACCGTGCCCGCCTTCGTCCCGTCGGACCGCCACAGCTCCCGACCGTGCCTGCCGTCGACAGCGGTGAAGAACAACGTCCCGCCCACCGCGGTCAACGAGCCCGGCTCGCTGCCACCGGCACCCGCGGTGATATCTCTGACCAGGACCGTGCCCGCCTTCGTCCCGTCGGACCGCCACAGCTCCCGACCGTGCCTGCCGTCGACAGCGGTGAAGAACAACCTCCCGCCCACCGCGGTCAACGAGCCCGGCTCGCTGCCACCGGCACCCGCAGTGATATCCGCCACCAGCGACGTGCCAGCCCTCGTCCCGTCGGACCGCCACAGCTCCCGACCCTGCCTTCCGTCGTCGGCGGAGAAGAACAGCCTCCCCCCGACATCGACGAGGGCCGCAGGCGAGCTCGAAGCCTGCGGCCTGAGAGCTGCCGCCACCGGGCCCGTGGATCGCGGATTGAGCGCGCCCGCGCGCTCTGCCCCGACACGCTCGACATCTCCCGCCGACTGCGCCGCAGCCCCAGGTACACCTCCGACAAGTGTCACTGCAGCCACGGTCATGGCGGTGGCAGCCCGCCCCGTCCCAACTGCACGAGCACGACGACGGAGGGCCTTCGCCCACGTGCCTCGCGACCGGACAGTCTTCTCCCTCTCACGCTGCCGTCGAGAACTCATGCCCCGCCCTCCCTCCGACCCGGCGACCCGATGCCCTCAGGCTCGAACGCCGTCACAGACCCCGCGCCAACCCGGGCGGGAGTCCCTGCCGTCGAAGGACGACGAGACCTCGCCCGGTGATGTGCAGCGTCGTTTCCCGGCGTTGTATCGCCGGTTCTCCGGGGTCCTGGTCGTCGGGGTTTGTCGTGACGCTATGGGTATGCGGCGAGTGCTTGTCCGGCGTGGTGATCAGGTCGGCCCAGGGCCATCGTTGAGAGATCCGTAGGGTGCGGCGGCGTCCGCTGGTGATGATGCGCCCGGCGACGGCGAAGAGTCGTAGCCGTAGTTTCTTGGGTTCCCAGGTTCGTGCCGGGTGGTCGTGCAGCCCGAGGATCTGGGTCCAGGTGATCAGCTCGTAGGCGAGCTGGGCGATCTCGATCCAGATCTGGTTCTTGTCGAACGCTTGCAGGGGCAGGTTGGTCAGTCCGGTGTCTTTCTGGCAGCGGATCCGGTGCTCGGCGTGGGCGCGCAGCCGGTGGCGGACTTCGAGATCGGGAAGCCGCCAGCCGGTGGTGTTGGTGGCGAACGCGGTCAGTCGCCAGCCGTTGATGTCGGTGATCCGCAGCTGCGCGCCGGGGTGGGGTTGTTCGCGGCGCACGATGACCCGGGTTCGGGGTGGCCAGCCGGTGAACGTCGCGGGCAGCCAGCGGGTGACCTCGGCGACCTGGGCGCCCTCGCGTGGTTGACCGTCGGGGTCGCTCGCCGCCCGCCACGCCTGCTCCGGGACCCGGCTCAAAGCCTCGAGGATGGGTCCGCGGATGTTCATCCCGACCGAGAACTCCAAGCCCTGGTCGTGGATGTGACCCAGGAACGCCTTGACGCCCGACCCGGCGTCGCCGCGGACCAGCACCCGGGACCTGGACCGCTCGGGCAGCTGGGCGAGGGCGGCGTCGAGCACCGCGATCTGGTCCGCGGCGTTGTTCGCGTTCGCGTTGCCCGGGCGCAGCAGCCCGACCAAGGGTTCCCCGGTGCCGCCCTCGGCGTGGTCGACGAAGGCCAGCATCGGGTGGAACCCGAAGCCGCGTTTGAACGTCGGTGCCGCCTGCTCCTTCTCCGAATGCGCGGTCACCAGGGTGGCGTCCAGATCGACCACCACCTGCCCGGTCGCGCTGACCGGGCACCGGTGACCCCACACCCGCCCACGCCCGGCGGCGCGCGCGGCCCGAATCGCGGCCACCGCCGCATCCGGGTCGGCAGCGAGCCGTTCCACGAGCCGGCTGATCGTGGGATCCGAGGCCACCGCACCGAAGATCTCGGGCTGGGCGCGCAGGACCGCGACATCGGCCAGGCAGTCCCCACCGAGGGCGACCGCGACGGCTAGATCCAGCACTGTCTTGCCCGGGTCATGCACCGCCCGGGTCGGCCCGCCACGGCGCGAGCCGCGGCGACAACTGGGCAGCCAGCCCGCTGAGGGCCGCGGCGCGCAGCAGCAGCACCGCACCCGAAGATGAGATCAGCGACTCGCTGCCGGACCTGAGATGAACACCGCAACCAGCCAAGTTAGGCTTCACCTACGGAGTGCCTTCCGCTCGGAATCGCTTGTGACTTCGCAATCCCAAGTTTTCCCTGCCGGACAGGCACTTCCGTACCTCTACGGGCCGGTGTCGCCCACCTCCTCATGAAATCCCGAGGCTAGGCGCTGATGATCCTCAGTTCTGGCTCCAGCGCAAGCCCGGATCGGGAGAAAACGGTGGGTCTCGTTGAGTGGTCTCCAGCATCCGCACCCGCGGGCTGTCCCCGGCCGGGTTGCCGACCACGAGATCGAGGCCGTTGGTTGTGCGCCGTGTCGGTGCCGGAACCGGTGTGGAATCGGACCTTCGCACCAGCCTATAGTTGGAACGTGGGGAAACGAGGACGTGGATGCCGCCCTTGTCGCGCAGCGTTCAGCCGGTCAGCGTCTTGGTGTGACTGGCGTTGTTGTCTTGGTGTGACTGGCGTTGTTCTTGATTCGGACCCACTCGGCGTTGACGCTGGCGTTGCTGCCGTGGTCGGCGCCTGGTGAGTCGAAGTAGACCTTGACGATCTGCACCTTGGCAGCGGCGTCGGCTGGGGCTTGGACGCCGAGCGTGGCGATCACGGCCGCAACCAGGACGAAGATGATGGACCGGATGCGCAATTGGTGCTCCTCTTGGTCAACGGCGTCCCCGTGACATCGGCGCCGACAGGCTAGCCAAGCCACTAGCGACGCCGGGAATGGCCGATCGTCCCATGCGCAGCTCATTCATACGAAGTCACGAGCGTTCCCGCTTCGGTGCCCACCGAACGGCTCGACCGGCGGGTTCGCGACCAGATGGCGAGCAACCCGGGGGCGATGCCACAACAACAAACGGTCGCGACTGCCGAGGTAGCCGGCGAGGCGCTGAGTGCCGCGGGCTGATGTCGTTGCGCTCGTGCCACCCTGTAACTGCGCTGAGGTCGGCCATATTGTGGCGCACTGAACCGAGTGGAGTGGTGATGCGCTGCACGCACCGGCTAGGTGTGCCGTGAACGAGACCCCGTTGACCGGGTCAGCACGGTGGGCATCGTTCGTGGCGGCCGTCGTGATCGGGGTGCTGCTGGCCGTTGGCACGGTCGTGGCGTTGACGGCATTCTCTTACGACAGCTATGGCGAAATAATTCTGTTGTCCCTGCTGGTGGTTCCGGTGGCGGTGGGGGTCGGGATTGTGCTCTGCGGCAAGGTCCGCGACCGCGCAGAGAACCCGGGTACGGCCAGACTTGCCCATCTTGCCGTGATAGCGGGAAGAGCATACTTCTGCGCGTACGTCGCGATCGTGTTGGCGGCCGTCGTCGGCTCCGGTGACGAGGGTGGTGGGTGATGCTTCGAAGCCGTCGCTGCTATGGCCCATGATCCGCGCTTTGTCGTGAAGTCTTGGCCACTGCGAAGCGTTCACCTGCGGGTGGCCGCTGGCGATGCACAGCTTTTGTCTGTCTGACGATGACCGGCAAGGCTTCCGGCTTGAGTGCCGACGCGGGCGACGATCCATACGTTGAGTCCACTATGCGTCCGACATCCATCTCTTGGGATCAGCATCCAACATCGGTTGGGGTACTTGATCGCATCCACGTCGATCGTCGCCAACACGCCTGTCATCGTCAGATAGACAGATACGTAGGTCGGGCGCCGGGGCGCGTCCAGAAAACCGCACCGGAAGGTCGCCTGAGGGACCGATCTACGGGCTTGTCGGTCACCGTCCAGGTCGAGTCAGGAACGGTATACGCCTAACTGGCGGAGCAGGGCTCATCGAACGTGGTCAGCACGACGGTCACGGCGTGGCGCTGCTACTCCTCGGCTTGGCCCCGCTGGGCGGACTTTCTCCGCTCGAGCCGCCAGTGGATCTCGTGGGTGTTCGGGTGCCGCCACTCGCGCATCCGGTACTCGAAACCAGGGAGCAGCACGACCGGGATCGGGTCGGGGGACGCCGGTGCGACCGCCCCCACCACGATCTTGGCGTCCGCGGGGATGAACGGGGATTGCGCGGGGATCGGTTCGGTCACGATCTCCACAGGGTCTCCATAGGGGCGCGGCATGAGGCCGACAGTAGCAGAGGATCAATATAAGAGTTCCATAGTCTCATTTTGACGACAACATAGAACACCGATAGAGTTCCAACCAGTGATTTGCTGGGACACCAGATCGGCGACTCGCCAAAGCCGAGTCGTGCTGGACGGGCGCACCCTCCCGAACGGGGGGCGGGAGGGCGTGCCCCAACTACCCGGCTCAACCAACCCAGAAGGAGCAACATCGTGAGGAACAGCACCATCCCGCAGATCGGCGAGACCAAGGACGGTTACGTCCTCACGGAGAGCGGCTGGCTGCCTATCAAGCCGCCGAAGAAGAACCGAACCTTCCTCAAGGTCTTTCTCGCCCTGTGCGCGTTCGGTGTCGTCTCGGTCATCGGGCTGCTCGCCGTGCTCGGCGCTGGTGCCAACGGGGTTGGCAAGTCGATCGACCAGAACGCCAACAAGGCGGGCGGGGACAGCAACCCGATGGTGATCACCGCGGGCAACGCGTTCGAGGTTGATGGCTTCAACTACAGCAAGGGCTGGTCCCTCGGCAAGGACGTTCTCGGCGATCTGAACATCAAGGGTCTCAAGGTCACCAACAACCGCGACAACAAGGACTCCGCACTGGTCGAGGTCAAGGTCTGGAAGGGCACCGAGGTTCTCGCCCTGGCCGACTGCACGACTGAGCCGATCGGCGTCGGGACCACGGTCACGCCGTCCTGCAGCAGCACGGACGAGCTGCCGAGGAACTTCACCAAGATCACCATCAACGACACGTTCTGAGTCGGCTGATCCCAGTGGGTCCTCGCTTCGGCGCGGCCACGCTCAGGTCGTCCGAGCCGAGAAGAGAAGAAGAATAAGCGAGTGAACTACGAACCCGAACAACCCTGGGAGAGACCATGACGCCTTGGCTCGTGGCGCTGCGCGGGCGGGACGGCTGGTGGGTCCAGCGCGAGCCGTTCGCCGCGCTGATCGAGGCGACCGAGGTCGACATGCTGCACGAGCGCGTGGTGGCCGCCGAGCGCGAGCGGGACACGCTGGCTCAGCGCCACGACGCGGTGGAGGACCGGGTGCGCGCGATCGAGGAGGGGCGGACATGAGCCGGAGCAGGCCCTACCACGAGAGCCACGATCATCGGTTGAGCGGCGTCGCCTGGGGGGCTGAGTACCGCGAGGCCGACTTCTGTGCGGACTACCCGACAGTGCGGCACTTCGATGAGCCCTACAACTGGGACCACAACCAGGGCCGGTCCTACCACGGCGCGGTGGACAGCGAGTGGGACCAGCCGGTATGCAAGAAGTGCAAGCCGGTGGACGCGCCAAAGGTCTGTCCGCCCTGCAATCTCGCTCTCCCGGCGACCCGGGTCTGTGGGTTCTGCGGGGAGTCGTCGTGAGCAGGCCCTACCACGGGAACGAGTTCTGGTTCGACAGCGGGCAAAGTCGCTCCGAAGATCCCGATGCATATTTCTGCGCGGACTACCCGGCGATGCGGCACTTCACCGAGGAGTGCGCCCTGGAGTACAACCGGGGGCAGGGCTGGCACCCCGCGATCGGCGTGGAGTGGTGGTTGCCGGTGTGCACCCGGTGCAAGCCGGTGGTGGTCAAGGTCTGCCCGTCGTGCTGGCTGGCCCTGCCAACGAGCGGCGTTTGCCACGAGTGCACA
>CAVOOW010000006.1:0-1669237 GCA_963697675.1 uncultured Actinomycetota bacterium
CTTCTGACCTGGCCTTTCGTCCGCACGGGCGAAGGGCCAGAGTCGTCTTCGGGACCCCGGTGGGACCGGGCCAATCAGCCAGGAAGGGTCATCCACCCGTCCACGGCTGGGCAAACGAGGGGAGGTTCTCGGGCTTCTCGTCCTGACGAGGGAACGGGGGTTTGCAGCCGTGCGGGAACCGCAGGAAGTAGTCCTGGTCCTCAGGTCCCATCTCCCAGAACACCACGGACTCGCTGATGTTGGTCACCGTCTTACCCGGCCAATGGCCCGACGCGTCAACGTCGCGGATCAGCTCCTCGGCCACTACCCGCTGCTCCGGGCTCGTGTAGAAGATCTCGGAGCGGTACAGCGAACCAACGATGCCTTCATCAAGGTCGGCTCGGTGAGCCTGGAAGAACACCTCCAGCAGCCCTCGATACGGGAGCCGCTCAGGATCGAAGATGACCTCAACGACCTCGGCATGACCGCCGTCGTTGTCCTCAGTCGGGTTGTCGTTCTCGCCCCCCATGAATCCGATGCGAGTGGAGATGACTCCTTCGGGCTGGCGCAGCAGCTGCTGCATGATCCAGGCGCAGCCTCCAGCCAGAACCGCGGTCTCGGCGTTGTCGCCCATCCCATCTCCTCCGTCGCAGGAATTGAGGCTACTTCTGCGCGGCCGAGCTGAACAATGGTCATGGGTCGTCGGCCGCGCATCGCATGCATGGCCTCCCCTACGCGCGCGTTGGATTCATTCGCTCCGGACGAGGCGGACTCGGCTGACACACGATGGAATGAGGTAGCACGCTGCGCGGGGTCAGATACGTTCAGGCGTCCGACCTGGACCACCTCGTCAGCACCACCACTCTCTGGAGGCCGTCAGATGTTCGACGACAACGGGTCGTTTCTGCTCGCGACTGTTCGAGTTCTTCATCTTCTTCGCATGGTTCATGTGCCTCTGGTGGATCTTCGGCGACTTGTTCCGCAGCCGCGACCTGGGTGGGTTCGCCAAGACGATCTGGGTGTTTTTCATCATCGTGCTTCCAGTTCTGGGCATGCTCGTCTACCTGATCGCGCGGGGTCACGGGATGACCGAGCGGACCATCGAGTCCCAGGAGGAGATGCGGCGCCAGCAGGACGAGTACATCAAGTCGGTCGCCGGGAGCTCCGCCGGTTCCAGCGCCGCCGACCAGATCGCGTCGGCCAAGGCACTACTCGACGCCGGGACGATCACTCCGCAGGAGTTCGACCAGATGAAGGCCAAGGCCCTGGCGTAAGCCAGCTGAGCAGCGAGCCAGATCGCGGACGTGAGAAAGGGCGGTCCCGCCGTCGTCAGTCGGTGACCCGGACAGCGAGAGCTGGTCGGACGGCGGCGGCCCGCCGCGCTGGGATCAGCGTCGCAAGGAACGACGCAGCGAACGCCACTCCGACGGTGAGCGTGATCTCCGGCCAGGCGATCGGGAACGCGACATCGAGCGAGCCGAAGGCCGGGCTGTTGCGATAAGCAGCCATGTGGTCAGGATGCCCAACAGCGTTCCGACCGCCACGCCCTCGAGTGCGATGAACGAGCTCTCGGCGAGGAAGGCCCGTCGAATTGTGCGCGACTGCACTCCCAGGGCGCGGAGCACGCCGATGGTCCGACGGCGCTCACGCACCGAACGGGTCATCACCACGCCGAGACCGGTGATCGCCACGAGCAGCCCCATGGCGAGGTAACCCTGCATCAACCTGAACATCTGCGTGTTCGCCGCATAGGTGGCACGAACCGCCTCTGGGACGTCGGTGATGACGAGGCCGTTGGCGAGGTAGCTGCCCTGCAACCGAGCTGCGAGTGCGGGCCTGGCGGTGCCGGGGGCGGTCCGCAGCAGTGCGCTCGAGGGCCGTGCATCGCGGCCGAACAGGTTTCTCGCCGAGACCTGGCTCATCAGGACGGGGAAGCGAAACTCGCCCGGCGAGACACCATAGAAGGCGGTCCCGTCCTTGAGTACTCCCGCGATGGTCCGGATGCTGGAATCGCCGGTCCGGGGATCGGTGAGCGTGAGCCGGTCACCTGCCGCAAGGGGTTTCCCCTGCGGACCACCGGGGGAACCGTAAAACTGGTCCACGAGTACGAAGCGAGGGTCGCGCAGGGGCAGCTCCCAGGCTGCTGCGTCGTTTGCCAGCCATCAAGACATGGCATCCCGGGCTCTTTCATTTACGAGGACGAGGACAGCACCTCGGCTCGGGGCTGTCTCGCACACCGAGGGGTGCCTCAATCTCGAACCACGAGCACCGGGCAGGCTGCATGGTGCAGCAGAGCGTGCGCGGTAGAGCCCAGCAGCAACCCACGAAACGCCCCGACCCCGCGCGAGCCGACGACCACGAGTTGAGCGTCACGAGTGGCATCCACAAGCTCGGCTCCGGCCGACCTGTCGCCCACCGTGACCTCGTAGACGACGTCGGGGAAGCCTGCGCTTGCCCGCGATGCTTCCCGCTCTGCCAGCAGCCGCCCTTCGTGTTCACCGCGCGTTACCTCGCTCCCGTAATCCCGGTCGTCTCCTTGCGTGCGAAGCGGCATGGCCCACGCATGGACCACGAGCAGAGGGGCCTGGCGGCGCGCCGCCTCGCCGAACGCGCTGACCAGGGCGAGGTGGGACTGGGGAGAGCCGTCGATCCCGACGACGATGCGGTCCCGCTGTGCCCATTCGCCGCGGACCACGACAACCGGACACGGGGCACGGGCCGTCACCGTGACACCGACCGATCCCAGCAGCAGGCCGGAGAAGCCGCCGAGCCCACGGTGACCGACGACCAGCATCCGCGCGTCAGCCGCAGACTGGATCAGTTCCGCGGCAGCAGGACCGGTGGCCAGCGTCGACTCGACCGACGTCCCCGGCGATGTTGCCCGCGCCAGTTGCGCTGCCTCCGAGAGCACCCGCTCCGCCTGGGCGCGTAGGCCGGCTCCGGGGGGCGCGCCGGGTGGTGGGCCGAGCTGGACGTGGTAGAGCGGCCACATCCAGGCGTGCAAGTTGTGGAGCGGCACGTCGAGGCGGCGCGCCTCGTCGGCGGCCCAGCGCACAGCGGCGTTACTCCACTCCGAACCGTCGACTCCGACAAGCACCCGACCGCGGGAGGGCACAGAGTTCATGAAACCTCCCAACGAGCGAACACGGCGAAACGCCGCCGCCACTTACGTTTTCGAACGTAGAAGGCACACGCTTCTCGTCGCAGTGTCAGTGGTCCATCAACCTCGGGACCTTCGTCCCGTCGGTCAGTCCAATCCGCCCTCCCGCGAAGAGGGCACGGCCGGCGTGCTGTTGCAGACCGCGCCGGCGGTGTTCGCGACGGGACCGGTCGGCGACGACCAGGCGTCACGACACCGGGACCTCTGGCCCTGGCGACCTGTCCGAGCTCGCGGCAATCCTGGATCACCCCGCGACGAACGAGTCGAGATTTCAAGGAGGTGTCATGAACCGGACAGTGGTCATCGGCTACGACGGCTCGCCCGACGCTGAGGCGGCACTCGCATGGGGTCTCACCTTCGCGGATCGTCACGCCGCATCTGTGCGCATCGTGCAGGCCTTCGATCCTTCACAGCACACGTTGCGCCTCGTCGGAGGTGGTGGAGCAGACGCCGCCGAGCGGCTCTATGTGCACGCCCAGCACCAGATGAAGGACGCTAGAGACCGCAGCAAGGACGACCACCCGCATCTCCAGATCAGGACGCTCCTTGAGCCCGCCCTGCCCGACGATCTGTTGATCGACCAGTCCCGTACGGCAGAAACCGTCGTTGTCGGGTCACGCGGGCAGTCGCGGATGTCCACCTTGTTGGCCGGCTCGACGGCCCTCAGCGTCGCCGCTCGGGCGCACTGCACGGTAGTGGCCGTCCGGGGAAAACCGAGCCCGCAACCATCGGCGCACGGCGTCGTCGTCGGGACCGACGGCTCACCGGTTGCCGAGGCTGCCATCGGGTTCGCCTTCCAGCAGGCATCCGAACTGAGCACACCGTTGACCGTGGTTCACGCCTGGACTGACCAGATGACCGTGTCCATCCTGGGGAGCACCATCCCCATGTACGATCCGGTCGACTATTCCGGCGAGAAGCATGCCCTGCTGGTCGAGTCGCTCGCCGGGTGGTCCGACAAGTTCCCCCAGGTCGAAGTGAACGTACATGTCGTCAAGGGCCACGCGATCAGTTCGCTGGCCGCGGCATCTGCCGACGCAGCGCTGCTGGTCGTCGGCTCCCACGGTCACAGCGTCCTTCGCGGCATGGTCCTCGGCTCAGTGAGCCAAGGCTTGTTGCACCGCGCGTCGGTCCCCGTCGCCGTCGTCCACCTCAATGACTGACGCTGTGATGACAGGACCAAAGTCACCGACTCAACGGGCTCATGCCCCTGGGCGGGCGGCAATGCGACGGAGGAACCTGGCAGTGACACCGAGGTGATCTCGGTCTGCCTCAGTCATTCCCTTTGGAGGCTGGCGATGAGCGCCCACGAACCCAAGTGCATTGTCATCGGTGTCGACGGTTCACCTGGATCGCGCAACGCGGTCAACTGGGGTCTTGACAGGGCTGCTCGTCGCCATGCACCAGTTCGCTTGATCCGCGCTTTCGACCCCTCGATGCGTGACTTCCGTGTCGGGAGCTCGAGTGAGATCGGCGTGCTCGGTGACGCCTTCGAACACGTCCGACACCAGCTGGACGCGACCTACGAAGCGGCGCGCATCGTGCATCCCGAACTGCGGATCGTCCCCGAACTGATCGACGACTCCGCCTCGTCCGCACTGATTGAAGCGTCCCGCGACGCCGACACCGTCGTCATCGGGGCACATGGGGCCGCCGGGTTCAGCAACCTGGTCGCCGGTTCCACCACGATGAACGTCGCCGGCCACGCCCACAGCACGGTGGTCACTCTGCCGAGCCACGAAACGCATGAACGCACCGGGACCGGCATCGTCGTGGGCGTGGACGGCAGCGAGATCTCCGAGACCGCCATCGCGTTCGCCTTCCGCGAAGCGTCCGAGACCGGCGAGAGCCTGACCGCGGTTCACGCCTGGACCGATCCCCTCACACCTTCCGCGCTCGGCACTGCGATCCCTGCCTTGTACAACCCGGAGACCTACACACGTGACCAGGAAATACTGCTCGCGGAGTCTCTCGCCGGATGGGCCGAGAAGTACCCCGACGTCACGGTCGCACGCCGCGTCGTCCACGAACAACCCGTCCAAGCACTCGCCAAGACGGCACACCATGCCCGACTCCTCGTCGTGGGCTGCCGTGGCCAGGGACGACTACGCACCATGCTGCTCGGTTCCGTCAGCCATGGGGTCCTCCATCTCGCAGACTGCCCCGTCGCCGTCGTGCACGATCACTAGGGTCCTCAGCCGAGCCGTGCGCCACTCTTTGCGAACCCATGCAACGGCTCCGCCGGGAGTCAGCTAGTAGATCTCGGGCACCGCGGTCAGCTCGGTCTCGGGCGGCCGCACGTAGTCGTCGGCTTGCCGCGGTGGCAGAACCAGCGGCGCGGACGTGAGGTCCTGGTAGGGAACCTGGCTGAGCAGGTGGCTGATGCAGTTGAGCCGAGCCCGGCGCTTGTCGTCGGCGTGCACGACCCACCACGGGGAGAGTTTCGTGTCGGTGAGCTCGAACATGCGGTCCTTTGCTCGCGAGTAGTCGACCCATCGGGCGCGGGACTGCAGGTCCATCTCGCTGAGCTTCCAGCGTTTCCGCGGGTTCCGGATGCGTTCCTGGAATCGTCGTTCCTGTTCGTCGTCACTGACGGAGAACCAGTACTTGACAAGGATGATCCCCGCGCGGATCAGCATGGCCTCGAAGGCGGGCGTGGCCCGGAAGAACTCTTCGTACTCCTCATCGCTGCAGAAGCCCATGACCCGCTCGACGCCGGCACGGTTGTACCAGCTGCGGTCGAACAGCACGATCTCCCCCGCCGTCGGCAGTTCGGCCACGTAGCGCTGGAAGTACCACTGTGATCGTTCCCGCTCGGTCGGCTTGGTGAGGGCCACGACTCGCACCACCCGGGGGTTGGTGCGGTCGACGATGCGCTTGATGGTGCCGCCTTTCCCGGCTGCGTCGCGTCCCTCGAAGAGAACGCAGATGCGCAAACCGTTGTGGACCACCCATTCCTGCAGCTTGACCAGTTCTCTCTGCAGCTTGGCGAGATGGTGCTCGTAGTCCGACGCGCTCATCGGTTGCTGGCGTCCGGCATCGCCGCGCGTCGATTTGGTGGCCACGAGCCGCGGCTTCTGCGCCTTGTTCCGGGATTCCGTGCTCATCCCGTGAACCGGCCCTTTCGGATTCGTTCCGCTTCCATGAGTGCGATCTCCTCTGCGCCCGTGACGACGACCTTCCGATCGGGCGCCCAGTCGAGGTCCAGATTGCGGTCGGGATGGTCGACCGCGTTGAGGATTACCTTCATCGCATTCAGCCGGGCCCGTTGCTTGTCACCGGACCGAATGATCGTCCACGGAGCCGCGAGTGTGCCGGTCCGCTTGAGCATCTGGTACTTGCGCTCGGTGAAGTCGTCCCAACGGTCCTGGGCCTGCATGTCGACCTCGCTGAGCTTCCATTGCCGCAGCGGGTCATCGTGCCTGCGCGCGAAACGGCGCGCCTGCTCGGACCTGGTCACGCTGAAGTACAGCTTGACCAAGACGGTGCCCTGTCGCACCAGATCCTTCTCGAAGCCGGTCACCCCGCGCATGAAGTTGTCGTACTCCTGGTCCGAGCAGAACCCGAAGACGGGTTCGACCATCGCCCGGTTGTACCAGCTCCGGTCGAACAGCACGATCTCGCCACCGCTGGGGAACTGCGCCACGTAACGCTGGAAGTACCACTGTGAGCGCTGTTCCTCGGTCGGCTTGCCCAACGCGACCACCCGGTAGTGCTTCTCGTTCATGAAGCGGGTGACCCGGCGGATGGTTCCGCCCTTGCCCGCCGCGTCGCGGCCTTCGAACAGCACGATCATCCGCATGTTTGCCGATTCGAGGTGGCGCTGCAGTTTGAGCAGCTCGACCTGCCAGGGCCGCAGCTCAGCATCCGACTTGACCGCTCGGACACCGTCCCGGCTCCGAGCTCGCAGATCCTCGATCTCTCGGCGACTGCTGAGGTAGCGCCGGGCGAGCTCGGCTGCCGGCATTACCTCGTCCCCGACGGTGACAAGGTCCGTCGCGACCGGCTCGGAGTCGCTGGCGCGTTCGACGCGAGGACGGGGCAGCCTTGTCACATCGGCGACACGGACCGGTCTTTCAGTCATTGGGGCCTCCCTCGGGTGGCGGTGCGCTTAGCGTGCCCGACTCTCATCGATTGCAGAAGGGCCCCACTACCGCGACCGGGCAGTGCGCGTGCTGGAGCACGGCGTGCGTCACCGAGCCGAGCATCATCACCGAATGTGGTCCACCGTGACCGTGGGATCGAGGACGAGCAGTTCGGCGCCTGTGGAGGCGGCCACGAGGACGCCCGCCGGGTTGTGTACGACGACCACAGGCTTCACGTCGACGTCGGGGTATTTGTCCTGCCAACCCGCTAGATGCTCCGAGAGCGAGCGACGCTGGTGGGCCTGCAATTCCTCGAGCTGAATGCGCGTCGGGACGGGTGCGCCCTTGCCGGGCAGGTCGAAGAAGGGGCATGCCGGCGTGCAGCAGCGTGAGACCTGTCTGCCGCAAGGATGCCTCCTCGAAGGCAAAAGTCAGCGCCTCGGAGGAGGTCTGCCCAGGGTCCTCGATGCCGAGGACGATGCGCCCTGCCTCGGGCCCGGGCTCACGTCCCGACGTTTCGCGAACGACGATCACCGGGCACGGTGCGTGGGTGGCGAGCTTGAGGCTGGTGGAGCCGATCAGCAGCTCGGTGAAACCGCGAGACCCCGCGCGCCGACCACCACCATCCCCGCGCCGTCGAGCACGCGCAGTATCCCGGCCGCCGGCGCGTCCTCGACCAGCATGGTCGAGACGCTGACGGCTGGAGCCAGCTGCGCGGAGAGCAGGAGGCCGGCCTGCAATGCAGCCTCACCGGCCTCGACCCCCATCTCGCGAGGAGACGCGACATACGTCCAATGACCGGCGGCCATCGGCGGAAACGTCTTGGCCGTGTGGACCAGCAGACAGTCCGCACCGCGTCTTGGGCCGCACGCAAGGCCCATGCGAGTGCCTTTAGCCCGGCGGGTGAGTCGTCGAAACCAACGACGATCGATTGCTGCGTCATGGCGCCTCCCGGGAACAGTCAGAAAACCCCGGTTGCAGTCTTTTCCTCAACGCGGAGTTCATCCAGAGGCGTTAGTCCTTGAGTGCACGGCGATTCCGGCGAACCGTGAGCGGCACAGCCCGGGAGCCGATCGGCGACGCCGCAGTGTCAGCGCAAATACGAGCCTCGATGGAGATGAGACCGCCACCACGGTCGCGGCGCTCGTCCAAGGGCGGCGCACAGCGGGGCCGGACCATTGACGGTCCGGCCCTGGGGTTGGATGGCTACTTCAGGATGCCGAAGCGAGCCACGAACGGGAGGCGTTCCCAGGCCCGGCCGAAGCCGAGGGTCCGCCGGCGGCGGCGAGAGCCAGCACGACCAGGACCTGTGCGTAGATCAGGTGGTCGTCCATGAATGGGTTGTTCTCCGGGGGCAGGACGGCGCTCCACATCATGATCAGCAGCGAGCTCCGGCTGCGGCGGCGATGCGCATCGCGATGCCCAGCATCAACGCGACACCGATGCCGGCCAGGCCGACCATGAACAGCCAGTCCGCCCACGCGGCGCCTGCGATGTCGTTGTAGAAGCCAGCGAAGGGGCCCTTGGGCGCGTGAGCGAGGAAGCCTTCCGTCGGGCTGCCTCCATTGATCCACGCAGCGCTGGAAGGGGTCTCGTGACAAGGCCGAAGGTCTTGTCCAGGAACGCCCAGAGGAACACCCAGCCGAGGGAAAGCCTGGTGACGGCGAGGGTGTACCGGTAGGCGATGTGCCGCGGTGTCTCCTTGTGGACGGGTTCCGCGACGTGTGCGCCGTCGGTGCTCAGCACCGGGCGGCCTGTCGTGTTGGTGGGGTCGGTGGTTGTCATCGTGTCCTCCAGACGTCGATGTCGATTTCCGATGTGACAGCTCAACCTTCATCCGCACCCGGAGCTGGGCACAGGGACCAATGGCCCGCGAGGTCCGTCCAGAGGACCTGATCGGAGAGCCGCCGTTCTCGCGGAAACCGGGACGGCCAGCCCTCACTGGGCGGCGTCCCGAACGAGTCAAAAGACCCGACCGAAACGGGTCGAAGGCCGCTGACCTCACGCGACCGGGCGCGCGACTGTTGTAGTCATCCAACAGGCAAGTGCGTCGACGGGAGTGTCAGTCATGACGAGTGACGAGATCTACGAGCCCACCCTGTCCGGCGGCCACAAGCCCGGTGAGATCGTCGTCGGTGTTGACGGTGGCCCGGCCGCGGCTACGACGGTGCGTTGGGCTGCCGAACAGTCCCGGCTCACCGGACTGCCGCTGTGCGTGGTGCACGCCTGGCAAATGAGCACGTTCGAGGCCGCCGCGGTGGCCGCCGGGTCAGGAAACACCGAGCTGTTTCAAGCAGCTGGCGCGAACGCGCGGGCCCGGGCGACTCAATGGGTCCGCGCTGCCTTGGACTTCAGCCGACGGCTTCCGTGGCGCCTCGAGATCGTCGAGGCCTCGCCCGGTCCCGCCCTGGTCGCGGCCAGTCGCCGCGCCCACCTGCTGGTCATCGGCACCCGGGAACACACGGGCCTGCGTCGGGCGGTTCTTGGGTCGGTCAGTCACTACTGCCTCTCGCACGCCCAGGCCCCGGTCGTCGCGGTCACTGTGACACACGCGTCACCGGACAAGCGCACTGTCAGGCGCGACATCTTCGCCACACCCGGGCCCCTGCTCTAGCCAGGCTCCCGTTGAATCAGCGCTGCTCGGAGACGTCGAATCGCCTAGTCATGCGATCGCCCACGTAAGAGCCTCCCGGTGCTGTGCACCCACCGTCGCCGTCGCTCTCGGTCAAGGAGCCTGCCGCAGTTGAGCAGTTCGGCGACCGACGCATCCCGATCGGCGAAGAGCAGGCTGGCCGTGGCAAGGAAGAGCTGGGCCGTTGTCAGCGCGTCGCCGAGCGCATGGTGCCGGCGATGCTCCGGCAGCCCGAAATGGGCAGCAGCCGCGCCCACCCCACATGAGTCGCGACCAGCGGCCCACCGCGCCGGGAGATGACCAGACGCGCGAGGAGATCCGTGTCCACGACACGACCGGGCTGGTAGCCGACATCCCTGAGCCACGGGCAGGAACCCTTTTCAATGCTCGGCTACGTGCGCGACGAGGATGCGGTCGTCGAGCTGCTCCACCAGCTCGCTCGCCACCTCGTCCGCGGGGCGCGCTGCGGCGGCGTCAACAGGACGTATGCCGTGGATGACGACACTGCGGCTGTCGGGGGCCACGCGGGGGCGCACGGTGCTGTAGTACGACCGACCCAGGACGATTCGGCCACCGTCAACCGGCACGACGCCGACGGACAGCACTTCGTGGATCCGTGGGTCGAGGCCGGTCGTCTCGAGGTCGACGACGGCGAACGAGGCCTCGCGCCAAGACGTCATCGGTGTCGGCCGCGGGCGCCGACGTCGAGTTGTCGCTGCGCGCGTGCCGTGACACGGAGCGCGTCGCGCAGGTGTCGCCGCGTGAGGCCGGCGAGCTCACTCGGCGCGAGGTGGTCATCGGGTTCCCGACCTTCGGCCATCAACGCGGTCTGATGGTCGAGTCGCACCGACATGAGGAACAGGAACGCCTCACGAAGGTCACCGAACTCCCGCTCAGGCAGGGCTCCGGAGGAACGGGCCGCCTCGAGGCGCCCGAGCGTGTCCGGACGTGATGACCCGCAGAAGCGAGGCGAGATGCCGACCGATGTCGACGATGGGCGCGAGACCACCGCGTCTTGAGGTCCAATGTGCCGCGATGCTCACCGCTCGCCTCGATCACCAGGTCCCGGACGAACCCAGTCGGTGGCCGGTGCGCCGCGGCGACGTGACCGAACACCTGACGTACGACCGGCAGTCCGCCGAGCTGCGTCCAGCGTCGCCTCGGACTGGGGTCCAGACCTCGTCGCCCCACACCGGGGTCGCGTCGACGAGTGCGGCCAGGTAGATGGCACCCTGCTCTACGGTCGGGTCAGACGCCCACCGCTGGACCGCGTCACGCCAGGCGCCGACTGAACGCGAGAAGCGCCAGTCGTCGGCCCTGACACCGTTGGCGTCGTGGCGGACACCGCATTGTTCCAGGACGTCCAGGACGTCCGAGGCGAAGGACAGCATCCAACGCCGCACGTCCTCGTCGTCGTCACCGCCGTCCCATGCGAGCAGGCTGTCGAGATCCGATGAGGGGACCATCTCGCGCCGAGCGGCGCTGCCAGTGACGAGCCACGCGAAGGGGACGGGAGGGTTGCCGCGCTCGGCGAGCACGAGCGTGATGACGCGACTGACGAGGCTCTGCACCAGCACGGAGTAGGAAGCGGAGACACGGTCCGGTGCTCCCCCGGCCCGGTGCGCCTCGACGATCCCGGGGAGCAGGGAGCTCGACAGGGTCCGCAGCTCATCCAGATCTGTTGCTTGACCGATGGCGCGACGAAGCCGCAGCGGCGTCCGTTCTTGCGCGGCCAGAAGGTCGACCTCTTCGACCACGCCCACCAAGCTGCCATCGAGCGCAAGGACCGGAAGGTGTCTCACGCCGTACGTCAGCATCACCAAGACCGCGTCATCTGCGGTGGCGTCTCGAGCAACGGTCCGGGCGGGGCTCGTCATGACGCTCGACACGGGGTCGGCGAGATCCCGGCCAGCCGCGAGAACCCGGTTGCGCAGGTCGTAGTCGGTCACGATGCCCAAAGTCCCGTTGCTCACAGATCACGACCGCCGATGACGCGTCCTGCTCGTGCATGAGCCGGACGACGTCTCTCAGCGACACCGTCTCGTCGACGACGACAGCCCGCCGGGCGATGTCCGCCAGCGGAGGAGAGGCTGGCCGATCGAGTCGGTCATCGGCGCGCCACGGTCGGAGTTCGGTTGCGGACGGTTTCGGCAACGAACCTGAGCCGGACCTGCCTGACAGCAGCGGGAGCATCGCTTCGGCGTCGACGCGGTAAACGAGCACGTCTTCCGCCGCTCGCACGTCGAGGCCGGGCGGGAGGTCGGTGAGGATCGATTGCAGGCCGACGACGTCGCCGGGGCCGATGACGTCGATGACGCGGCCACCGTCGATGAGCTCGGCGTGCCCCGTCCGGAGCACGTACGCGTGTTCCGAGGCGCCCTCTCCTGCGCGGAGGACGAAGGCACCGACGGGGAAGAACTCGATCTCGGTGGCTTCCTCGACCGCCTCGAGGGCCTCGCTCGGTCGCGGCGTCGAACGGTGGGAAGCCCCGCAGGAAATCGGTGATCTCGTGAATCACGACCTCCTTGCGGGGTCCTCTGTCCGTGGCCCAGATGCCGCCGAGGACGATCCCAGCATCGCGATGGTACGGTGACGCGCACGGCCCGTACTGCGCCACGGCCGGCCCCACCTGTCGCCACCTTCAGAGGGTGCCACTGCAACGCGGGCGCCAAGGTCATCGCTTTTGGGGTCCTTGTGCCCTGCACGTGCGTGGTCGCGGTCACCAGAATGAGGCGCACCATAACTGGGAGGCCATCATGCGAGTCCTCGTCACGTACGCCACACGGCACGCCTCAACGGCCGAGATCGCCGAGGCGATCGGCCACGTCCTGTCGGCCATCGCGACCGCGGACACGGTCGACGTATTGCCCGTGGAAGACGTCGACGATGTCGAGGACTACGACGCGGTCGTGCTCGGCAGCGCCATCTACGACGGGCTTTGGCTCAATCCGGCTCGCCAGTTCGCGCACGACAACAGCGAACTGCTGGCCAGCCGCCCGGTTTGGCTCTTCTCCAGCGGTCCGATCGGCGAGCCGCCCGTACCCGGCACCGACATCGGCGACGTCAGCACCGTCGCCGAACTGATCCAGGCGCGAGGACACAAGTTGTTCGCCGGCAAGCTCCGGGTCGCCGAGCTCGCGCTTGATGAGCGATCCACCATGCGACAGGTCCACGGCGTCGAAGGCGACTACCGGGACTGGAACAGCATCCGGGCGTGGGCGGCGGAAGTAGCCGATTCCCTCAGTCCCGCAACGTCAACCTGACACCCTCCGCGACCCGCATCGCCGCCACGTCGGAGGTCGGGTCCGAACTCTTGTTCGGCCAGACGCGGTTGGGCAGGTTGGGCGCGCGTCGGACCGCCTAGGGATCACGTCTCACCCAGTGTGTACGGTGCCCAGGTGACACGTCGAGGTCGGACAGCGGTGACGCCCTGCTGAGCGCCGTTGACGACGAGTCGGCAGGCTCGGGACCTTTGGCCCTGCCGCGAACGGCGGCGCACTTGATCGAATCTCGATTCGACGAGGACCCACCCCGTCCGGCGATGAAGCACGAGGAGCACGCGTGGATGCCTTAGATGTCGCCCGCTGGCAGTTCGGGATAGTGACCGTCTACCACTTCCTGTTCGTGCCGCTGACCATCGGGCTGGCGCCGATCGTGGCAATCATGCAGACGGCGTGGCATCGCACGGGCAAGGACTCGTGGCTTCGGCTGACGCACTTCTTCGGCAAGCTGCTGCTCATCAACTTCGCCCTCGGCGTCGTGACAGGGATCGTCCAGGAGTTCCAGTTCGGCATGAACTGGAGCGACTACTCCCGCTTCGTGGGTGACGTATTCGGCGCGCCGCTGGCCATGGAGGGTCTGGCCGCGTTCTTCCTCGAGTCGACGTTCCTCGGCCTCTGGGTCTTCGGTTGGGACCGGCTGCCGCGCCGGATCCACCTTGCGTCGATCTGGATGCTGGCCATCGGGGTCAACCTGTCCGCCTTCTTCATCCTGGCCGCCAACTCGTTCATGCAGCACCCCGTTGGCGTCATCTTCAACCCGGAGACCCACCGTGCCGAGCTGACCAGCATCTGGGCACTCCTGACGAACTCGACGGCGCTGGTGACCTTCCCCCACGTCATCGCTGGCGCCTGGCTGGTGGCAGGCGGCTTCGTGCTCGCGGTGTCTGCCTGGCACCTCGGCCGCAAGGACCGCGACGTGGACGTCTTCCGGCCGGCCTTCCGACTCGGGGTCTTCGCGGTCCTGGCGGCGGGGCTCGTCGTGGTCGTCTCCGGACACCTGCAGGGCCAGATCATGGTGAAGCAGCAGCCGATGAAGATGGCCGCTGCGGAGGCCCTGTGCAACACCGAGAAGGGCGCAGGGCTGTCGCTGTTCGCCCTCGGACGCATCAACGCCTCCTGTGACGAGGTCAAGTCGGTGACCATTCCCGGCTTGCTCTCGTTCATGTCCGACAACGACCCCAACTCGACCGTGCAAGGTGTCAACGACCTCCAGCGCGAAGCGGTCGCGAAATACGGAGACCGCAACTACATTCCGAACCTCCCGGTGACCTACTGGAGCTTCCGGTTGATGATCGGGCTGGGACTGCTCACCGTCGCCGTCGGTCTCGCCGGTCTCTGGATGTCCCGTCGCGGCCGGGTGCCGGACAACCGATGGTTCCGGCTGGCCGCCGTACTCACCGTCGTGGCCCCATTCTTCGCGAACTCGTTCGGATGGCTGTTCACAGAGATGGGTCGCCAACCCTGGGTCGTCGTGCCCAACCCAACGGGTGTCGATGCGGTGCGAATGTTGACGAGTGACGGGGTCTCCCCCACGGTCGGAACCGCCACGGTCCTCACCTCGCTGACCGTGTTCACGCTGCTCTACGCCGCACTCGCCGTGATCGAGCTGGGCCTGCTCGTGCGCTACGCCAAGGCTGGTCCCGCCCCCACTGACACCGCCAGCGCGGGAGATGCGGACCAGGACCCAGACCGCCCAATGGCATTCGCCTACTGAGAGGACGGTTGACATGGAGCTCACGGACGTCTGGTTCGGCCTGATCGCCGTACTCTGGATCGGCTATTTCTTCTTGGAGGGCTTCGACTTCGGCGTTGGCACTCTGTTGCCGGTGCTCGGGCGGACCGAAACCGATCGCCGCGTCATGATCAACACCATCGGCCCGGTCTGGGACGGCAACGAGGTGTGGGTGCTCGTGGCCGGTGGCGCGACCTTTGCGGCGTTCCCGGAGTGGTATGCCTCACTGTTCAGTGGCTTCTACCTACCACTGTTGCTGATCCTCGTCGCCCTGATCGTGCGCGGGGTCGCGTTCGAATACCGCGGCAAGACCGACACCGATCAATGGCGCCGTGGCTGGGACCAAGCGATCTTCTGGGGCTCCGCGGTGCCGGCCTTGTTGTGGGGCGTCGCCTTCGCCAACATCGTGCGCGGTGTCCCGTTGAACCAGAACCACGACTTCACCGGCAACCTGCTGACGCTGCTCAACCCCTACGCACTGCTCGGTGGGCTCGTCACGCTCGGGCTGTTCACCCTGCACGGCGCTTTCTTCCTCGGCCTCAAGACCGAGGGTGACGTGCGGGTCCGTGCCAACGCGCTGGCGAAGCGGATCGCGCCGGCAGTGGTGGTCGTCGCCGCCGTCTTCCTGATCTGGACCCAGGTGCGCGACGGCCGCGTGACCTCATGGATCCTCACCCTCGCGGCAGCGGTTGTGCTGGTCGGCGCCATCGTTGCCTCGTGGCGCGGCAGGGAGGGCTGGGCGTTCATCGGTACGGGGGTGACGATCGCGCTCGCGGTCGCCGCGCTGTTCGCGACGCTCTATCCCGACGTGCTCCCGTCCACCACGGACCCGGCGTACAGCCTCAACACGACCAACGCGGCGAGCACGCACTACACGCTGACCGTCATGACCTGGGTCGCAGTCCTGCTGACACCGGTCGTCATGCTCTACCAGGGATACACATACTGGGTCTTCCGCCGTCGGATCTCGCCCGGTCACATCCCGGTCGTCAAGCCCTTCGCGACATCGCCGCGGGGCAAGTCGACGCAGACGCCGACGTGACCGCGCTCGATGCGTCCGCTTGACCCACGGCTGCTGCGGCTGTCCGCCCCTGCCCGGAGATATCTGACACTGACCGTTGCCATCGGGCTGGCGACGGCTGGCCTGGTTCTCGTGCAGGCCTGGACGGTCGCGACGGCGGTGGCGCGCACCCAACTGGGACATGCAGGCCTTGCCGAGCTGCGCACCCCGCTCGTCGTACTCCTCATCGCGGTTCTCCTGCGCGCGGCCCTGTCGGGCGTGCAGGAGACTGCCGGGCAACGGGCAGGCGCTCGGGTCAAGTCCCACCTGCGCGCCGCTGTGCTGGCTCGAGCCGTCTTGCCAGGGTGGCGCAGCCCGGTGAGCACCGGGGCGCAGGCAACGCTGGTGACCCGCGGAGTCGACGCGCTGGACGGCTACGTCGCCAAGTTCCTGCCGCAGCTGGTGCTCGCCTGCATCGTCCCGGTCGCGGTCCTCGTGCAGATCTCCCTCGTCGACTGGGTCAGCGGCGCACTCATCGCCATCACGCTGCCGCTCGTGCCCGTGTTCATGGTGCTCGTCGGTCTGCACACCCAGAAGCGCACAGCACGGCAGTGGCGCAGCCTTTCGGTGCTGGCGTCGCACTTCCTCGACGTCACGGCCGGCCTGCCGACCCTGAAGGTCTTCGGCAGGGCCAAGGCGCAGGCAGCCGAGATCGCCCGTGTGGGCAATGCGCACCGGACTGCGACGATGCGGGTTCTGCAGGTGGCGTTCCTCTCGGCGTTCGTCCTCGAGCTCGTGGCCAGCCTGTCGGTGGCAGTCGTCGCGGTCGGCGTCGGGCTGCGCCTGCTTGACGGTCGCCTCGACCTGCGGACGGCGCTGGTCGTGCTCATCCTCGCCCCGGAGGCCTACCTACCGATCCGCAACGTCGGCGCCGCCTTCCACTCCAGCACCGAAGGACTCACGGCTGCAAACGAGGTCTTCGCACTGCTCGAGACACCTCTCGAACCCGCTCGGTCCGTCGAGCTGCCCGACCTGACCGGCGCGACGGTCAGCGTCGTCGGCGTTCACGTGACGGGCACCGACCGGGCCGACGACCGCCTCGACCTCCCGTCGCTCGTCCTGCGGCCCGGCGAGACCATGGCCGTCACCGGTGGCAGTGGCTCCGGAAAGTCCACCCTGCTGGCCGTGCTGTTGGCCGCCTGCCGCCCCGACCACGGGACCGTGTGTGTCGGTGACCGCGACCTGGCGGACATCGACACTGCGTCCTGGCAGGCCACCGTCGCCTGGCTGCCGCAGCGGCCGCTGCTGTTCGCCGGGACAATCGCCGACAACGTACGTCTTGGCGAACCGGACGCGAGTGATGAGGACGTGCGCGACGCCCTGACCCGCGCGGCTGCCGACTTCGCGGCGGAGCTGCCCGATGGCGTGCAGACGCAGCTCGGCGACAACGGGTCCGGGCTCTCGGCCGGGGAGCGGCAACGGGTGGCGGTGGCCCGGGTGATCTTGCGCATCCGCAGCCGTGACTGTCCGCTGGTGCTGCTCGACGAGCCCACCGCACACCTCGACGGCGCAACCGAACAGCGTGTGGTCTCAGCACTCGCCGATGTCTGCGCCGGCCGGACGACGGTCGTCGCGACGCACCGACCGGCACCTGCCAGGGCCGCTGACCACGTTCACCCGTTAGGTGCCACCGCGTGCCAACCCGCCGCCGCGACGGTCGCCCCGTGAGCGCTCACCGGGTCGACAGTGGTCCCGGCGACGCGGCGTCGCTGGTCGCCACCCTCGATATCTCCCGGAGCAGGTGGCCCCGCATGGCCTGGGGTGCCCTCGCGGCGCTACTGGCAGCGGCGTGCTCGGTGGGTCTGCTGGCGTGCGGGGCGTGGCTGATCGCGCGGGCTGCCCAACAGCCGCCGATCGTTGCGCTCTCCCTCGCTGTCGTCGGCGTGCGCGCCTTCGCCGTCGGCAGGGCTGCGCTGCGCTACGTCGAGCGTCTGGTCACCCATGACGCAACCCTGCGCGTGCTCGCCGACCTCCGTGTCTCGGTCTTCCGCCGGCTCGAGCGACTGGCTCCGGCCGGCCTGCCGGCGTTCCGCCGGGGCGACCTGCTGGCCCGCCTGGTCGGCGACGTCGAGGCGGTCCAGGACGTGTTTTTGCGCGCGCTGATCCCGTGGGTGGCCGGAACAGCCGTCGCGCTGCTGGCCGCGGTCGGCATGCTCGTGCTGCTCCCCGTCGCGGGGGTCGTGCTGCTCGCTGCAGTCGTGGCCGTGGCGGCGGTGATGCCGTGGCTGACGCGGCGGTGGGCCAGGGCGGCCGAGCGGGGTGCCCTCCAGGCACGGGCGCGGTTGAGCGAGCAGGTCGTGGACACCTTCGAACGGCTGCCCGAGCTGTCGGCGTACGGCGACATGGCCCGGCGCACGGCCTCCATCGCGGCACTGGACGACGAGCTCTCCCACCATCTCGACCGGGCGGCCCGGATCAAAGGCATCGGCGCGGTCGCCGTGACTCTCGCGACTGGCGGCGCCCTGTGGTGCGCGCTGGTCGCGGGCGTGCCAGCCGTGAACTCGGGCGCGCTGCCGGCCGTGCTCCTGGCGGTCGTCGTCCTGGTGCCGCTGGCACTCGCCGAGGTTCTCGCGCCGCTGCCCGGCACCGTCGCGGAACTGGCGCGCTCCACCGGCGCAGCACAACGGGTGCAGGAGGTCCTTGACGCGACTGAGCCAGTGGTGGACCCGACCCGCCCTACCGCACTCCCAGCACCGCCCTACCGGCTCGTCGCGAGAGACCTGTCGGCCCGCTGGCCGGATCAGCCCGACAAGGCGCTGATGAACGTCGACCTCGACCTGTCGCCCGGTCGACGCGTGGCCATCGTTGGCGAGAGCGGAAGCGGCAAGACCACGTTGGCGATGCTGCTCCTACGTTTTCTCGAACCCTCCGATGGTCAAGTCCTGCTTTCCGGAGCCGACGGACGGGAGGTCGACCTCCGCGACCTGGCCGGCGACGACGTACGCCGCGTGGTCGGCCTACTCGCCCAGGACGCGCACATCTTCGACTCCACGATCTGGGAAAACGTCCGGCTCGCCCGACCAGGCGCGACCAGGGCGGACGTGCGCAGGGCGCTGGGCCGGGCCAAGCTGCTCGACTGGGTCGACCGGCTGCCCGACGGGCTGGACACCTGGGTCGGCGAACACGGAGAGCGCATGTCGGGTGGAGAGCGCCAACGCCTGGCGCTGGCCCGGGCGCTGCTCGCGGACTTCCCCGTCCTGGTGCTCGACGAGCCCGGCGAGCACCTCGACCTCGCCACCTCCGATGCCTTGCTCGCCGATGTGCAAGCGGCCGCGGCGGATCGCACCCTCGTGACGATCAGCCACCGGCTCCATGGGCTCGAGGACTTCGACGAGATCGTCGTCCTCGTGGCGGGTCGGGTAGTCGAACGCGGTAGGCACGAGGCGCTGTTGCAGGCCGGCGGCGGCTATTGCGAGAGCTATCAGCTCGAGACCGCGCTCGAGCAGGCACGCTGACCGGGCTCGCCCGTCCCGCGGCGGCGCTCCAGCCGGTCGGGTTAAGTCCCCTGACCCGGTCGCAGGTCGCTGGGTGCGACCTCCCCATGGTCAATCGGGAGGGCCCGTGGCGCTGCGCGGCGCGTGCTGCCGAAGGTCGATCGGTTCGGTCGTGGGGTGTTCGCCCTCGGGTGCTTGGATAGGAGCTGTCTCGTCATGCTCCGGATCGTCACGGCGCTCGTCTGAGGTCACCGGGCGGACCTGTTCGGCATCGACTACGCGATAGAACTGCTGGGATCCCACGAAGTAGTACACCGACAGCCGCCATCGGCCCTCGTGCTTCCACTGTCTCTCGACGTGGGCGTCGAGCCACACGCCCGGCTCGTGCTCCACCGATACGTAAGGCACGCGGCCCGCCCTTTCCCAGCGTTGCAACCCGACGCCGCGTCCTCGACATGGGGTCTCCTGCTCGGCCGGGTCCTCCGGCAACCCGGGCTGGCCTCGAGGAACAGCCTGGGCGCCGGAGCGGTCCGCCCGAACACCACACATGGATACCGATTGCCTCGTCGATTTCATTACAGCCGGGCAAAGTCGGCAGTGTCGTCCCCCGAGGCCGTGCCCGACGTGGTGATCGGCACGCCCCTGCCGATCGACGCGACCGGAGCCGGCGCGGTCAAGCTCGTATGGTCGACGCTTCTGACGGCGTTCCCCGATATCGAGGTGACGGTCGAGGACGTGACCCCGCACACGTGGGGCGTCGTCGATGTCCTTTCACAGATGAGACAGCTCGGCGTGATCCAGGCCTAGCTCGCGGCCTACTGGTGTTCCTGTCGGATGGCGCCGTCCAGGCCGCAGACCTTGATCAGGCGCTGAACTGCGTCGCTCGCGTTGATGACAGTCACCGTGCCGATCTTCGATCGTGCGCACTCGAGCAACTCATCGAGAAACTCGATGCCCTCGCTGCCACAGAAGGAGACCGCCGACATGTCCACGACCGCGTCGACTGACCGGGACTCCACGTACGCCTGAACCAAGCGGCGCAGTTCGACCGACCGAGCCATGTCGATATCACCGACCAGCGTGATCATTTCGCCGTCGTGCGCCATGGGGCCTCCAGAGTCTGGGGAAGCGCCATCTGCATTTTCTCTCTGCGCGGATCGAGGATCAATACCTGACACGCAGATCGTGACGAAGGGATTGATCTTCAGTCACCGGGGCAGATCCTTGGCGTGCCGATCTTGAGCCTGTCCCTGCTGCCTGCGCCAGAGAGCGTTCGCACGGCCAGGGATCGACTCCGAGAACTTCTCGATTCTTGGGCTACCGAGGAGAAACGTCAGACAGTCGTCCTACTGCTCTCGGAAGTCGTGACCAACGCGGTCCGGCACGCCCCCGGAATTGTCCACATCACGGTGACCCTGTTCGGGGACCGGGTCCACGCGCAGGTCCGCGATGAGAACCCGCGGACTCCCCAGCTCCGCGCACCTGACGAGACCGGCGGCCGGGGCATCCAGCTCCTCCAACGCCTCGCCTCCCGGTGGGGTGTCGAGCAGCACCCGGGCGACGGGAAGACCGTCTGGTTCGAAGTAGCCAAAGATGGCTGAGGTAGGCCACCACCACCTGGGCAGTTCGAAGATCTCAGGAACGGTCGACCTAGAGCTCGGGGCGATACTCAGCAACGAGCAGAGCAAGGTCGTCGTCGAGGTCACCACCAACACTGGCTCGCAGTTGGGCCAGGACCTGGTCGAGGACGCTGTTGAGTTCGGCCGTCCGCAATGGAGCGACGATTCGGCTCAGCTCTGGGAAGTCCCCGTCGCGGGTGCGCGCCTCGATGAGACCGTCCGTGTAGAGCAGCAGGCGGTTGCCCGGTTTAAGGGTGAGCTTGAGCGGTTCCGGATTTGATCCCAGTCCGAGCGGAAGCGCAGGAGGGCAAACGAGCTCGGCGACACCGTCGGCGTCTGCCAGGAGCGGACCGGGGTGCCCGCAGCTGAGGATCTCGGTGCCGCCGTCATCGCGGATCTCCACGAGCATCGCAGTGACAAAGTCTTCGTCGCCCAGGTGCGCGGTCAGGCGGGTGTCGATCTGGCGGGCCGCCTCGGCCAGCGTCCCGTGGTCTCCAGCGGCGGACCGGAAGTAGCCGAGGACAACGGTCGTCAATCGCACCGCGTCCAGACCCTTCCCGCGCACGTCGCCGATGATCAGCCGTACGGACTCTGGACCGGTGATGACCTCGTAGAGGTCGCCGCCCACGAGCGCCTCGCGGGCGGCGCTGACGTATGCGCCGGCCAACGCCACGGGGCCCGCACGTTCTGGGACGGGCGCGAGTATGGCGTGTTGGGCGGCCTCGGCGATTCGGGTGATAGCTGCGAGTCGGCCCGATTGCTGCTGGAACTCACTCGCGTTCTCGACCGCCACGGCGGCCCGGCGCGCGACTTCCTCGGCGAACGCCAGATCGGCTTCGCCGAAGTGCCTGCCCGAATCGGCGTAGACCAGGGTCAGCGCCCCGAACGTGCCGCGGCTGCCGGTGAGCGGAACGATCAGCACGCTGGACACGCCCAGTCCACGAGTGACCCGCAGGTGCTCCTCGTCGATCGCACCTGCTTCAAGCATTTCGTCGGACACGTACGGATACAGCTCGGACCGGCCCGTCCGGATGACGTTCGGAACGCCGACCGTATTGTCGGGATTGGTGGGATAGCGGCGCACAATTTCCTCGGCGAACGCGACCTTGGCCGGGTCGATGTGCGCCAGGGCAACGGTTTCGAGTTGGCCGTCATGGGCGATCTGGATGCTGCACCAGTCGGCTAGACGCGGCACGACGAGCCTGGCCACATTCCCCAGTGTTGCGCGGAGATCGAGGCTCGCCGCCAACTCGGAGGATGCATCGGCCAGGAAGCTCAGCTTGTCGGAGGCCTCCTGCGCGGCAGCTTGGGCGCGGGAACGGTCGATCGCCTGGGACGAGGCATCCGCGAGGCTGCTGAGGAAGGCGAGCTCGTCGGGGTCGGTCACGTCGTGGTCTGGCGGAAAGTGCAGGGATATCGCGCCGAGGCGCCGCTCGCCGGTATGCAACGGAACGCAGATGAAGCTGCCGTCTCGCGGACGAGCAGCCGAGAGCTGCGGGTATCGGCGCAGCAGTTCCTCGCGACCACCGACGATGACGGGCCGGTTGCTTCGCGCGGCTTCGCTGGCGGGTAGCTCCGCGTGGAGGCTGAACGTCTGGTAGCGCTGGACCAGTTCTTCGGGTACGCCGCGGATAGCGATGATGCGCAGAGTGTCAGGCCCCTCGAGCAGAGATAAGGAGCCGCCAGTTGCGGCCAGGGCGTCGCTGGCATGAGCGACGACGATGTCAGCGATGCGCTGCGGCTCGTTGGTGGCGGTGAGCTCTGCCGTGATCTGCTGCAGGCGGCGCAGTCGCGATGTCAGGGCCTCAGCTGCGGCTCGGGCGTTCTGTTCGGCGGCATAGAGGGCGCCGCGCTCCAGCGCTTGGGCGGCCTGCGCGGCAAGAGCCAGGACGAACCTGCGCTCGTCCTCATCGAACAGGCGAGGGTTGGTGAAACTGAACCGCAGGGCACCCAGGACCACACCGGCCATCGCGGCCGGCACCGCGCACAGTGACTGCGTACGCGGCTCGAGCTCCCCAAGGCCGGGGAACATGTCCTCGATCTCCTGGCGGGACTCAAGCCAAACCGGCTCGCCACGGCGCAGCACTGCTGCACCTGGGAGATCAGTGTCAACGCTCTCGTTGCGCATCGCGATGAGAACGCGGTCGGCGTACCCGACGGCGGAGGATACGGCGACCCGGTCGTTTTCGGCGCGCAGCAACACCGAACCGCCCGTCGCGCCCAGAGCGTCCAGTCCCTGGCGCACCACGACGGACGTTACGTCGTCAATGGTGGTTGCGCCCGAGAGGGCGGACGTCACGGCTTGCAGCCTGGCAGCGCGGTCGGCGATCTGGCGAGCAACCGCAACGGTCTGGAGTTCGGCCAGCAGCCACTGCTCGAAGGACTCCGTCACCGGCGGTGGTCGCCCGGCGGCCAAGGCCCGCAGCTGCGTAGTCAGCGACTGGACATACCAGCGACGGAACGCGCGGTGCTGGGGCGGTGTCTCCAACGTCAGCAGGCGCGCCGCTCGCGCGTAGGTGTCCGCCTCATCGAGCGCCGCGAGATACGCGTCGCCTGCCTGCGCAGCGGACACGGGCAATGTCAGACTCAGATGGGTTCGAGGGGCACCCGCCTCGGCCGCCGCCAACGCCTGGCGCTTGATCGCGAGACGCGCGTCTGCGAAACCGTGGACCACCGTCTCGATCAGTGCCGCGAGCGGCACCGGGATGGCCGCCGTGGACCCCGACTCCGCTCCGGCGGCGGCGAGGGTGAACTCCCGCACGAGGTTGTCGACGTGGGCCTTGGCCGCCAGCAGCAGGTCGGTCGGGACGTCGCCCAAGGACACCGTGAACACCTGGTCCAGGTCGATGGGCTCGGCCGCTTCGTCGCAGCGGGCGAGCATCGCCTCGACGCCGTCGCGGGCCGCCAGCACGGGAGGACCGACGGGAGGGGTGGCGAGCTCTTCGGTCGGCGGCAGGCTCGAGATCACACCACACCGACTTTCCGTCGGGCAACAGGTCGACTCCCCATCGGGCGCCTACCGACTCGACGAGCACCATCCCGCGCCCCGTCATGGCATCGGATCCCGGGCGGCCGGGCACCGGAACCGACCGGCTCCCGTCAGCGACCTCGATGCGCACACCCGGCCCACGTGCAGTGACCCGTACGACGACCGGCGGCTTGCCGTGCAACAGGGCGTTGGTGACGAGTTCGCTCACGATGAGCTCCGCCTCGGCCGCCAATTCCTGGCGGTCGAGATCGCCGAGGACGGACCGGGCGAACCTGCGGGCCTGTGAGACTGCGTCCGCCTCGCCGGCGAGACTCAACTGCGCAGCGACGTCCATACTCCCTCTCGACCTGAGACTACGGGCCCGTCCTCCCAGCCTCGGCTTGACCAGGAACATCGCACGAGAAATCGATCCCATCATGCACGTATCCCCTCGCCCGGCAACGGGGCTCGTGAAACGAATCTGCGTCGGGCCGGCAGTGGCTCAGCCATCGCGACTCGTTCCTCGGCGTTCGCGCCGGGAGTTCAAGGTGGGGCGGGCCTTCGCGCGCTCGCTCGTCGTCACGTCAGTGCCGGCAGCGTCTGCTCCGTGGTGAGCAGATCGTGATACGGGTCGCCTCGGTCAGCGATCCGGTCGAGCACGCTCCGGACGGTGAAGCCGTCGGGCCGCAATGTCGGGTCGTCGAGCTCCTCCCAGTCGATGGGTGAGGAGACGGGTGCGCCAGCGGCGGCCCGCGGGCTGTAGGGCGCGACCAGGGTCTTGTTGATGGCGTTCTGGGTGTAGTCCAGCCGGGCGAGCCCGCCTCGGTCGCCGACTCCCCACTTCCAACTGACGAGTTCGGGAACGACCTGGCCGACGGCCCTGGACAGTCGCTCGACCCAGGCACGGGTGTCGGCAAAACTTGGCCCTCTGGTGATGGGAATCCAGATCTGAATCCCCCGTCGGCCGGTCAGTTTCGCCCGGGCGGTCACCCGCAGATGTGCCAGGGCGTCGCGGTGCAATCGGGCTAGCAGGACGATGTCCTCCCAGGTGGTCGCCGGGCCCGGGTCGAGGTCGATGAGGGCGTACGTCGGCAGCTGCGGGCGGTCGGTCCGCGAGGTCCAGGCGTGCCACTCGAGCGCGCCGTAGTTCGCGACCCAGACCAGCGCAGCGGGATGGTCGACCACCAAGTACGTGCTGGTCTCACCCGAGTCGGCAGCCGGGTTCTCCCAGCGGGGCAGCCAGTCTGGTGCGTGTGAAGGAAGCTGCTTGTGCCAGAAGCCTTTGCCCCCCGCCCCGTTGGGGAACCGGTGCATGTTCAGTGCACGCCCAGCCAGGTAGGGGACGGCATACGGCGCGACGCGCGCGGCGTAGCGCACTAGGTCCCGCTTGGTCACCGGCGCTTCGCGCTCGCGGCCGGGGAAGAGCTCCTTGTCCAGGTTGGTCAGGCGCAGGCTGCGACCGAAGACGTCCCAGGTGCCAGCCTCGCCGAGCTCATCGAGGGCTTCGAGCTCATCGGCGGTAGGGCCTTGCGGCCGCAGCGCGATCGCAGCCATCGCTGGTGGCAGGTCCGAGCGCCACAGGCGATCGGGATCGGCCTTCACCTGCTCATTCGTACGCCCGGAGAGGACAGAGACGGGATGGTCCTCCGGGTTCCAACCGTCTACGGCATGGTCGTCGCGCTTGTGCAGCAGCACCCATTCGTCCTTCTCAGTCCCGTCCTGGCCGCGACCACGCCTGACGAGCACCAGCCGCCCACGCAGCTTCTTCCCGTGCACCTCGACGTGCAGCTCACCCGCCGCGACTGCGGCGCCCGGGTCATCGGTCCCCAGTGGCTCCCAGGTGCCGGTGTCCCAGACGATCACGTCGCCACCGCCGTACTCGCCGGCTGGGATCACGCCCTCAAAGTCGATGTACTCCAGCGGGTGATCCTCGACGTGGACAGCCATCCGGCGCACGGTGGGGTCAAGAGTGGGTCCCTTCGGCACCGCCCAGCTGACCAGGACGCCGTCGATCTCGAAACGCAGGTCGTAGTGCAACCGACTCGCCCGGTGGCGTTGTACGACGAACCGGCGCGCCCCGGCCGCAGAGGGCCGGCCTGCCCCGGCCGGCTCGGGGGTCCGGTCGAACTCGCGCATCTGTCGGTAGCGCGCCAGCCGATCGTTGTCGTCTGCGCGCCCAGACGTGCGAGAGGTGCCCTTACGTGCAGCCACGTTGCTTTCGCTCATTTTCGGCAGGGGCAGTCAGTATCTCCTGCTGATGCTCGGTCAGCGAGTCGACGAGCCGCACGTGAATGTCGAGACCCACCAGCCGTTCTAGTGGTCGCTAGCGGACTCCTCGTCGAGGCTCTCGTTCTCGATGGCGCGGTTGGCCTCGGTCTGCAGGTCGTCCGCGCCGTCGAGAACCGGCGTGTCTAACACCTCCGGCCGTTCGGCGTCTGCTGCACGGGTCTCGTCGTCTCGGTGGTCATAGCGCTCAGTCATAGGTCCCACCTGTCCAGCTCGTCGACTGGCAAACCGCCTGGCGGCCAATCATCGGTAGCGCTGAGGGTGTGCCGGAGGCGGTCAGGGCGTGACGGTTTCGCAGTCGGGGGAGTCGAACACCTCCACGCTGGTGCAGGTGTCGGCGCCATTGCCCATGCCGAGGGAGTGATCCACACCGGGTCCGCCGGCGAACTGGTCGTCGGATGCCGACCCGAGGAAGCTGTCGTTGCCCGCGAGTCCCTGGAACGAGGTGCCCTCCGACCCGGAGGCGGACACCTCGTTCGCCCCGTCGGTGCCGGTGATCGTCCAGGTCGTGCCCCAGGTGGACAGGTCCAGGTTCTGGAAACCGGCGGCCGTGACGGCCAACGGCGCGTTGAGGGTGAAGACGAGACGGCCGGTGCGCATGTCCCAGGTGCCGGTCGAGGGCGCTGTGGTCGGGTTCACGTGGGCGGAGAACAGATCGAGCTCGTCGACCCCGGCGCCACCCCAGAAGCCCTGCGGCTTGCCGTTGTCCGAGAGCTGACTGAGCAGCAGGTCGTTCCCGCGACCGCCGAAGAGCAGATCGGCGGTGTCCGCGAAGTCGTCGAGCACGTCGTCGCCGGGCCCGCCACGCAGCTCGTCCTGGCCGCCCTCGGAGCTCAGCTGGTCATCCCCGGACCCTCCCCACACCCGGTCGTCCCCACCGGTCGGGCCGCCGTCATCGGCGACGATCCGGTCGTTGCCCCGGTGACCACGCAGCACATCCGACCCGGGCCCACCGAAGATGCGGTCCGTCCGCGGGCCGCCATCGATGACGTCGGCGAACCGTGACCCGACCACCGAGGTGGCCCGTGCCACGAACGAGTCCCGCCCGTCACCGGTGGCCACACCCGCGCCGATGTCGATGACCACCCGGCGCGGCGAGTTGTCCCACAGGATCGCGTCGAAGGTGATGTCCTCGGCGGCACGGGTGTCGCGCCCCGGGTCCAGCCGGTCGTTTCCCCGCCCGCCGCGCAGAACATCCCCGATCCGGCTGGTGGTCCCTTCCTCATTCTCAAAGACCCGGTCCTTCCCGCCGAACAACCGGTCGTTGCCGCCACCACCCACCAGCCGGTCATTGCCCTTGCCCCCGCAGATGCGGTCGTTGCCGCCACGCCCACTGATCGTGTCGCTGCCTGCCCGCCCGACGATCACATCGTCCCCCGCCGTGCCGTTGATGACCTCGCCCCCCGCGGTGCCCACGATCGTCGCGCGCCTACCGTCGCAGCGGGTGGCCGCGGCATCCGCCGACCCAGGCCACAACAAGCCGCTCGCCAAAGCGATCAGCGCAACAGGCACCACTCGTCCACGCATATCCAGATCCCTTCCCTCGGAATCGATCGCAGTACTTGCGTCAAGGACGCAGCAACAAGGACAGCGGTTCACCGGCAGCAACAAAATCTTCAGACTTGCCGGCAATCGTGCAGCGAGGGACTCGCGGTGCACAGTGCGGTCAGACGTCGTGAAGTCGCCTCAACCAGGAGTTCCATCCAGGCAGCAGCGGCGTGGTGCGGCTTGCCATTTCTCCCACCAGGCTCTCGGCCGTCTGGTCCGCCGTAATGGCGGATGTGTCGAGCCACCAGCCAAGGTCACCGAACTCGCGCTTCAGGTCTGCCTCCAGCCGCTCATACCCGTCGAACTCGAACCGCTCCTGCGGGTCGCGCCCCGCGTTGCGGTCCTTGCACACTTCGGTTCCTGGATCGAGGACGACCAGCCGCACTGGACGCGGTGACATCAGCGCGATGAAGAAGTCCAACTCGGAGCGATCTGCTAGAACCGTGTCCATCAGGACGGTGAACCCGAAGTCGATGAAATTGTTGGCCAGGCAACACATGTTTCGGTTGCAGAGCTCGTCTTGACGAAGCGCTTCCTCGGTCGGCTCACCCATGAACCACACGAAGCCGCTGCGAACCATGGCGTTGACAGCGTCACCACCGACCTGGGCCGCGCGAGGCATCCGCTGCGCCACGAGAGAGGTGATCGTCGTCTTTCCCGCTCCTGGCATTCCCGTGACGATCACGCACCCGGAGACTTCGTCGGTGGTCACATGGCGCGACGCTGCCATGCTCAGCGAGGGGTGGCAATCGGATATCCACCTGGCGCTCCGCCTTGCCCGGATCGACGCCAGACATCAATCGCGCTCTCGCGCATCTGCTCGCTGAACTGGCCGTCAGGACTGATCTCCGCGAGAAGGTCACGAAGTGCGGCCTCGAACACCTGACGTCGGCCGCCGAACAGGTGCGGGGCCGCACTGGACAGCGAGAACACACTGGCCACGATCTCGTCCGCGCTACGGACAACCATGCGGCCGGGGACTTCGATGCGCGTTGGGTCAACGAAGCCGGCGGCTCGGTAGATCTTGGCCTCAATGGTTCCCCTGTCGGCCTCGCTGATCGATACCGGAGGCAACGTCCCCTGTCCGGCGCGCCGACGCTGACCCAGGAAGCGCTTGACGAGGTCGTCGATCTCCCGTCGAGGTGGCCGTGGGTAAGGCGTCGGCTCGTCGGTGTCTACCCCTTCGTGTGTCGTGGCGTGCAGGTGGACCAAGAAGCCGTCGCTCGCGAGCGCATCATGGACCAGGCCGGCCACCCGAGCCCGGTCCATCCAATGGAACGACTGCGCGAGGGTGGCGACCCGGAACGGACCGAGATCGGAGGGCAGGTCCTCGGCACGCGCAGCGACCCAGTCGACGTTGGTGATCCCGGCTAAACGAGCTTGTCGCTCGCCCTCAGCCAGCATCTCAGCATCAGCGTCAAGGCCCGTTGCAGTCTCGAACCATGGAGCGAGCAGTAGCGTGAGGGAGCCCGGCCCGCAGCCGACGTCGAGGAGCCGACCGGCGCCGTCGAGCGCGAGCTCGCGGACCAGACAGTCGACAAGCTCCTGCGGGTATGCGACCCGTCCCCGGACGTAGTAAGCCGCACTGCCCGCATACAGCGACGGATCCCATTCCCACCCGACATCGCTCATCGGACCAGTATCTTGCCCCGGTCCAGGCACGTCGGCTCGTCGGCCCGAGCGTTGGTTGGTCACATCGACGTGTGCGTTTCGCAGATTGACGGCGGCCGACGTCTTGACAACGCCGCCACGTCGGAGTGCGCTCTCATGTGCACCCGCCCCGCCGTAGTTCCTGCTGGCCCCCAGTGAAACTTGGTGACGCTTTCGTGGGCGTAGGGGCGTGCGGCTTCACGGTAGACGTCCACTCGAGGTGATCGCCGCGCGACCCGAGGAGGTCGTCCATGTCCACTTCTGAGTCCCGTTTCCGAACCCACGGGAGGCGGAGGGCGGTGCTGGCCGCGATGGCCGTGGTCGCCCTGGTCGGCGTGGGGCTTCCGTCGCTCGGATCGCTCACCAGCGCCGCCGCGAAGCCGACCTCGGCGCCATGGCTCGACTCGGGCAAGCCGGTAGCCGCCCGGGTCGCGGCCCTGCTCGGCGCCATGACCCTGGCCGAGAAGGTCGGTCAGATGGATCAGCAGTTGGTGACGACGCTCACCGATCCCAACAGCGCTACCTGCGGGGACAACGGGTTCAACCTTCCCAACGCTGACTGCATGAAGAGGATCCTCATCGACTCCAAGACCGGCTCGGTGCTGGCGGGGGGCACTAACAACCCGATCGACACGACCGGCAACGGTGGCCCGGGCAACACCGGCTTCGACTGGGCCAACGAGTACAACATGATCCAGAAGTACGCGATCAAGAACTCGCGGCTGCACATCCCGCTGATCTTCGGTGTCGACGCGGTGCACGGGTTCGGACACCCGTGGGAGGCGCCGCTCTACCCGCAGTCGATCGGCATGGGAGCCACCTGGGACCCGGCGCTGGCTCAAGCCGGGGGCGCCGCGACAGCCAAGGCGCTGAGCGCGACCGGCTGGAACTGGGACTTCGCTCCCGTACAGGACTTGTCCCGGGACAACAGGTGGGGGCGGACGTACGAGACCTGGGCCGAGGAGCCCGTGCTGGCCGCGGCCCTCGGCGCAGCCAACGTCAAGGGACTGCAGACGCCGGCCAAGTCGAAGGCACTGGACGTGGCTGCCACCGTGAAGCACTTTGCCGGCTATTCACAGTCGGTCAACGGACACGACCGCAACGAGGCGTTGCTGCCGCTCAACTACCTGCAGAGCATGATCCTGCCGTCGTACGCAGGGGCCCTCGATGCGGGAGCCCAGACCGTCATGGTCAACTCCGGCTCCATCAACGGCGTTCCCGCAACGGCGTCGCGCTACCTGCTTACCGACATCCTGCGCAAGCAGCTCGGTTTCAGGGGCGTGGTGATCAGCGACTATCAGGACGTCGGAGCGTTGCAGTCGGCCTATCACGTCGCACCGGATCTGGCGGGTGCCATCGCGAAGGCGGTCAACGCCGGTGTCGACATGAGCATGCAGGTCTTCGGCGCCGACCAGTGGCAGGCGGCGATCCTCCAGGACGTCGCAACGGGCCAGATCTCACGCGCCCGGATCGACCAGGCGGTGCGACGGATCCTGACCTTGAAGTTCCACCTCGGACTGTTCGATCAGCCGTGCATCAAGAACCCGAACGCAGACTGCGTCGACGCGGGGGCCGCCAATGCGGCCGTCACCGCCGGACGAGACGCCACTCTGCAGGCGGCCCGCGAGTCGATCACCCTGCTCCGGAACCAGGACGGCGTACTTCCGTTGTCGCGGACCGGCAAGGTCGTCGTCACCGGTCCCAGCGCCGATTCGATGACCAACCAACTCGGTGGGTGGAGCGTCAGCTGGCAGGGCGTCTTCGGAGCGGGCCACGTCTGCTGCATGGGTCCGGCCAACCAGATCCCGCCCGGCACCACGGTTCTGAAGGGGATCCAGGCCGCAAATCCCGACGCCGTGTGGGCGCCGGACCAGGCCACCGCGTTGTCACTGGCGGGCACGGCCAGCGCGTACGTCGTGGCGGTGGGCGAGAAGGCCTACGCAGAGGGGCTGGGTGACAATCCCGCGCCTGCCCTGCCGCCCGATCAGCAGGCGTTGATCACGGCGCTCGAGGGAACCGGCAAGCCCGTGATCGTCGTCGTGCTCGCCGGTCGTCCGGTAGGGCTCGGGTCGGCCAAGAACGCCAACGGCGTCCTGATGGCCTACCAGGGCAGCACTGAGGCCGGCGCTGCTGTCGCCGACGTCATCTTCGGCTACGTGAACCCGAGCGGCAAGCTGCCGGTCAGCTGGCCATCGGACGCGTCGGCGGTCGGCGGTGACTTCGATGGCGGCGCGCCGTCGCCGCTGGGTGACCAGCCGAAGTTCTTCGACCAGCTGCCGGGCACGGGCTCCGGTCCGGGACACGCCTACAACCCGTTGTACCCCTTCGGATTTGGGCTGTCCTACACCACCTTCGCGCGCAGCGACCTGGCAGTGACACCCCACGTGTCCCGTCACGGCCAGGCGACTGCCCGGTTCACCGTCACCAACACCGGGTCGAAGGCCGGCACGGACATCGTCCCGCTCTACGTCAGCCAGCCGGTCAGCAGCGTGGTCACCCCTCCGCAACGGTTGGTCGGCTTCACCAAGGTCACGCTGAACGCCGGTGAGTCGAAGGAGGTCACGATCAAGTTCGCGGTCTCCACGCTGGCTGAGTCGCAGGGCGACATCAACGCAGCCGGGCCGCCAACCGTGGAACCGGGTTCCTACGTGGCGCAGGTGGACAAGAACACGACGACCCCCTACGACGTGGAGGCGTCGGCACCTTTCACGGTGTTCTGAGCTGACGAGCAGGTGGGGCACCGGCCCGAATCCAGGTGCCCCACCCACCCCGCAGCAACGCAGCGCCCCGTGGACGCAAAGCAGCGCCCCCGTAGGAACCGGGGGCGCTGCCGTGCGCCCTCGCATAAAGGGGGGAGCGAGGGCGGGGGGTTGGGACAGTCCTACGTTCGGTTGATGTGGCCGGGACGTCACTTTGCCGATGCATAGGCAGAATCTTTCCGGCACATGGGATGAAACGCTCTTCTTGATTGCCGGACCTCCCCCTCCGACGAATGGTGAACATGGCTCTCCGGACCTTCCCGCAGCAGCGTCCCGAGTTGACTGCGCCCGGAGCGACACAGCACCGCGTGCAGTTCGTTGCCCTGCTCCAGCTCGCCGAGCATGGCACCGCGGACCTGGCGACCACGGTCGCGATATGCCCGGGCACGGATCGCCGCGACCTCGAATCGGCCTTGGGCTACCTCCTGGACGAGGGGTCTATCGAAGGCCCGTCGTGGCGCTTGAGCTCACTGGTGGCGCTCGTCGAAGCCGGTCAGTTCACGCTCACCCGGTGGGTCAGCGGCGGCTGGACGAGGACGAGCTAGCGGCCTGATCCGCCCGGCCCAGGCAGGCTCACGCAAGGCTGGACCCCCCCGGGTTTCCATGGCCTCGCACGAACCCGCCTAGGCCCCCCGATCGGGAACCGGTCCGGCGCGGCAGATGCCGGGGCCGGGTCGCCGCGGCGGACACCACCCATGGTCCGCGACCGACATCGGATTCCACGGTATTCCCGTCGCAAACCGCCCATGTGGCCCGCATTCGGTCACATACCGGAGAATCGGGGTAACTAGCCGTCACGGGTCGATGCAGGCCTGCCGCCAGCCAGAGGTTGGTCGCCAGCTCGAACGATCGCTTCCCGGGAATGCCCGGTGTCCACGGGTCATGGTTGGTTGCGGATCACACGGCGGTCTTGGTGAGGGACGGCGGGCCAGGCTCGCAACCGCCGGGCTCGTGGATCCGCTCCGTACCGCCGAGCAAGAACGCCACCCCAGGACGCAGCGCTGCCCCGCCAACACGGCGAGCCCCGGCGTGGAGGACGCACCACACGACATTGCCGGCCTCACCCAGGCGTTCGATGGCCCAGTCGCTGGCGAGCTCGGCAACGATCGGAAGCCCGCGTCCGCCCTCTCTGAACGGGTCCGCAACCAACAGGGGCACGGTAAAGGCGCAGCCCTGGTCCTGGACGGCAACGAACACCTCGCCGCGCCTTACCCGGAGCACGAGCCTGATCTGGCCCTTGCCGTGCCGCACGGCATTGGTGACCAACTCGCTGACGACAAGTCGTACCTCCTCGGCCTGACGCTTGGAGGTGACACCGGCACAGGCCCGCTGAGCGTGCTCGCGGGCTTCCCGCGGCGCCAGGAGCCCGAGTTCCAGAACGATCGACTGGGCCGGGGCTGCAGTCATCGTGCCCCCCGCAGGTCGACCAGCAATTTTCGTGTCCCGCCGCAGGGTCTGCGGCAAGAGTTCAGCCACGCGGCATCGCCCAAACGATCAGGCGCTGCAGAGCGCTGCTTGCCTGACTCATTGGGCTATACCCAAACAGGGCAGGCCCAAGCGCCTCACACCCATCGGGTTCGCGGTCCGGCCGCGGCGGGGTCGGGGGCACCCGAACGGCGCAGTGCTCGAGGCCGGGAGATATCGGAGGAATTTCGTAGCGAAGCGCTGCCCGAAATGCGAAAGGCACAACGTTTACAAGCTGAAATGAGCCACGCCAGAACTGGCCGATACTGGCGTACCGTGGTCCGCCATGGTGGATCGGGTCGAATGGCTCCGGCTGTACGTGCAATTTCTTGAGGTGGAAGAGAAACTGCATCAAGCGCTACCTCCCGTAACCGAACAGCTCGACGGGTCCGCGCTGGCGGTCGGACTCAAGGACGTCGACCTCGACCGCACCGCTGCACTGATCGAGGTGATGCGCCAGCGGTGGGTCCGGTTCCAAGAATTCGCGGAGAGCTAGTGCCGCCCCACCAGGGGAGCTACGCCGGCCGCAGCCACTCGAGCAGGAGCCGGTTCACGGAGTCGGGCGCGTCGAGCTGCAACCAATGGCTGGCGTCCCCGATCTGCTCGTAGCGCCACGGGCCGGCGACGAACACACCCGACCCGGCCATCCGCTCGCCGTCCAGATAGTGGTCCCGGGTGGACCAGATGCCCAGGGTCGGTGCCTGCACCGGTGGCAGGTCGGGCCGCCGCCCGGGCATCCGCGGAGCCAGGTTCGCGCGGTACCAGTTCAGTGAGGCGGTCAGGGCGCCTGGTCGTGACAGGTCGGCGATCTGCTGGTCGAGATCGCCGTCACCGCGGGTGAAAGCCCGGAACCAGGCCCAGTCGTCGGCCTGCATGGTCGCCTCGGCGATGCCTTCGAACTGGAAGAACAACTGGTACCAGGACATCTCGTACTGCCGCATCGTGCGTGGTGCGAACGGGTGCGGGACGGAAAGCACGACGAGCCGGTCGACCCGTTCGGGGTGCAACGTCGCCATCAGCCAGGCAACGGCAGCGCCCCAGTCGTGGCCGACGAGGTGGGCGCGCGTCACGTTGGCACGGTCCAGCACCTGCACAAGATCATTGACCGCCTCGACCAACGAGTAGGACGCGACATCCTCCGGCCGGTCCGAACGTCCGAACCCGCGCATGTCGGGTGTGACGACGTGGAAGCCGTTGGCCACCAGGAACGGCACCTGGTGCCGCCACAAGCGCGCCGAGTCCGGCCAGCCGTGCACGAGCAGCACGGGGTCACCTGCGCCGTGCTCCTCTACGTAGAGGGAAAGACCGTTGACGGTCTGAAGCCGACCCGCGTCCGACGCGCTCAAACCATCATCTCCAGCAATTGGGTGCGCGACGGCGCTGCAACCGGGGGTGGCTGTTGTCCCTCGGCCAGTTCGAGGACCCGTTCGCGCAGCCCCGGACGAGACAGCACCTCCTGGGGCAACGTGAGCACGCCAGCGATTTCCAGGAACGCGCGGAAGACGTCGGCGTCCTGCACCGCCGCGAGTGGAAGCGCCCGGGCGACCACGGCCGCCGGGTCGTCGCTGAGCGCGAGCGGCACCCCCTCGATCTCCGCCTCGATCGCCGCGGCTCTTGCCCGGTCCAGCCCGATCGTGTGCCGGTACCAGGGCGTGAGGCGGGCTTGTGTCACCTCGTCGTGCGCGAGCGCCAGCCCGCGCGGATCACCGGCGTGTTCGGCGACCACCTCACTGGTCGCGACGGCGTGCAGCAGGCCGAGGGCGATGCCCCGCCCGAGCGAGGGGTTGGTGCACGCCCAGGCGTCCCCGACCGCGATGACCCCGGTGATCACGGGAACGCCGTCGATGACCAGCCTGCGGAACCGGTCGACGATGCCGGCCATCGGGGCGACGCCGGTGATGGCCTGGCCGTCCAGCCAGTGCGCGTGGCGCGGGCAGCCCGCGACGACGCGAGACCAACGCTCGGGATCGCGCAGACCCTTCATCGCCTGATCGTGGGAGGAGATGTAGACGGTGACGGACCAGGTCTGCGCATCGGCGGGCAGCGTGAGAATTGAGAAGGAGCCCAGGGCGCTGAGCAACGGCGCCTGCGGCACGGGCAGAGCGCCGCTCGTGTGGAAGAAGCGGGTGTAGTAGATGAAGCCCGAGTCCTCGCTCTCTTCCATCGGCGGGCGGGCCCCCACCGCCTCGACCCAGTCCGGCAGCCGCGACCGGCGACCCATCGCGTCAACGACCAGATCGGTGGACAGGGTCTCCCCCGAGGCGAGGCGCACACCAGTCACGTGGGGCGCGTCCGCATCAGATCGCGGACCTGTCTCGAAGCCGACCACCTCGACCCCCCTTCGGACATCCAGCTCCTCATCGGCAAGCTTGCCGATCACGTACTCGGCAACCGGGCGGCGCGCTGTCAGCGTCGTCAAACGGTCATCGCCAGCGCGCGGGGCGCGATCCGCGATCGACGGGGGCATGACCTGCAGAGCGCTGAAAGCGCACGCGTCGACGTCGCGCAAGGATGCGGCGACGTCGGGCAGATGCGACTCGAGGACCTGCCGCGCACCCGGCTGAAGGTAGTGGGCCTGCCGGAACTGGGCGACACCCTTGCGGTCCCAGGAGTTCCACGCCTGCTCCGCTGAGTCAGGGCACGGCTGCTGGTCGCGTTCCAGGACGATGACGTCGTTCCCCTGCCGACCCAGGATCAGACCCGTTGCCAGACCGACAACCCCGCCACCCAGTACGACGATCCTTGACATCTGAGATCTTCCCACGATGCGACCGCGAACGACAGAGACGACTGCCGGCAACGCTCCGGGCTGGTCGCGTCTGGAGCCGAACCTAGCGCGAGGTGAGACGCCAGCCGGTGTTTGTCGGAACTTCGATGCCCGCGTCTGGGCTTGGCGCAATGCCTAGTGAAGCCCGAGACCTCGTCGTCCCGTTTCATTGAGCTGCCCGACCTGGAACCGATCCGGCCAGGAGCGCTCGTAGTGCTCCTCCGGGAAGTCGCTCGGGCTGTCGCCGGCAAGGAACGCCGCACGGACGCTGGCCGAGTACTGCTCGTTGCGTGGGCACCAGGGCGCCGCCGGGATGTACATGACGTTGCCCCAGCCCTGCTGGTCCTGGACCGGCGCGACGCTGTGGATCATGTCGGCGTGCCACCACACCGAGTCTCCGGCCTGGACGTCCGGGATGCCGCTCAGGGCGCGCATGAGCAGTGGGTGCCACGTGTCGTTGGCGGGGAACGTCTGGTTGACCGTGACCCCGCACATGTCGTCGTCGGGGACGTCCGGCAGCAGCGGTCGCAGCATCAGGTAGGCCATCGCTTCAGGGATCGGCACGGTGTGCAGCACGCCCTGGTCGCTGGCCATGTCGGACAGCGCGGTCCACCCCTGGAAGGTGCGGAACGCCGAGCACATGGTGGTCCCGGGGTATTGCGGTCCGGCGGTCCGGTGTGCGGCGTCCCACGGGTCGTAGTCCTCGACGGACCCGTCGAACAGGTGCCGGAAGGCCTGCTGGTAGGCGCGTGTCATCCATAGGTCCAGGTTGCCCGGGTCGAGATGGGCGCCCAGGCCGCCCGAGTTCGCGCCCGGCGGCCGACGGCGGATGCGATCGGGGTAGAGCGAGTCCTGGTCCGGGTCGAACCACTGCACACCGTCGGACTCGTAGGTCCACCGCCGGTTGAGGAACGACTGGACCTTGGCCATACGCTCGCTCTGGCGCGCCTGCATCTGCGTCGCCGACCAGTAGACCGGGTAGATCTCGGGCCGCGAGCCGACGCTGCCGAAGAAGTCGTCAGCAGGCCCGCGGTAGTCGGCGAAGAAGTTGTTGCCCTCGACGTAGTCCGCGATGTCCCGGTCCCAGGCGAGAGCCTGGTCCCGGTCGAAGTGGCCTCGGACGACGAGGCAGCCGCGGCGATGCAAGAGCTTGAGGGCGTCCGCGGACACGGTGCCGGCCGCGATGTCGGCGTAGTCGATCACCGGCCACACCGTGTCGCCACGTCGTTTGGCGGCTTCGATCTCCGTGACCCGGTCGGCAATGCTCGCCTCGACCACGGCGAAGACCTGTTCGACCGTGCGGCCGGAGGTGGCGATCCGGGCGCGGATCGCGTGCTTCGTCTGACGGATCGCGGCCTGGAGATCGGTCGGTGTGGTCTCCCAGTGCGGCAGCGGCGGCGCCTGACGTACGACGGACGTCGTCGCGGTGTTGGCAGTCATCTAGAAACTCCTCTAGGAAGGACTCATTACTGAAGTGACGCTAGCAGTCCGTGGACATCTAGGCAAGAGTCCTGACTAGAATCTGGACATGCCCCCTATCAAGCCGTCTCTCGAGCTGCTCCGGTCGCTCTCCGACGAGCACGTTGTTCGGGCGTTGATGGCGCAGCGCCACGCGACCCGTGCCGAGATCGCCGCCCGGACAGGGCTGTCCAAGCCCACCGTGTCGGAGAGCGTCCGGCGGCTGAGCGCGGCCGGAGTCGTGGTCGACACAGGTGAGCGCACCACCGGTCGTGGCCGCATCGGCACCTACTACGCGTTGCCGGCCGCGAGCGGCCGAGCACTCGTGGTCAGCGTCGCTCCGGAGGGGATCGTCGCCGAGACCATCGACGTCTACGGCCAACTCGTCGCACGTGCGGAGGCGCAGGTGAGCCGCTCCCCCGGGGCGGGGCAGGTCGCCCGCGCGCTGAAACGCGTCGCCAGCCGCGTGACGAGCCCGGGCCATGGGCCGGTCCGGGTGGCTGTCGTCAGCGCCGCAGGGCCAGTGGACCGGCAGACCGGGCAGCTTGTCGAGCTACCGGATTCGCCGTTCCTGCTCGGCGCGCTGGCACCGCAGGCCGTGTTGGCGGGCCTGGTGGAGGGTCCGGTGGTCGTGGACAACGACGTCAACTGGGCGGCCCGAGCCGAGCACAACGGCGGGCGCGCCGTCGGCGTTCGGGACTTCGTGTACGTGTTCCTCGGCGAGGGCGTCGGATGCGCCGTGGTCAGTGACGGGGAGGTCCGGCGTGGTCACGCCGGGCTGGCCGGGGAGATTGCGTACCTGCTCACGATCGGGCCCGGCGGGAAGGCGATGCGGCTGACTGAGGTCTTCCAAAGACTGGGTCTTCGCCAGCCCGGTTCGGCTGCGATCGATGTGCCTGCGCTGCTGCGCGGCATCGAGCCCGGGACGACGCGAGCCTCCGTACTGCGGGAAACGCTGGCGCGGGCAGTGACCGGGGCGCTCTCGGCTGCGGCCGCACTGACCGATCCAGCGGTAGTGCTCGTCGGCGGTCCCTGGGGGCGCCATCCGGCGGTGCTCGAAGGCCTGGGGCGGGAGTTCGCGCAGGCACCGCAGAGCGTGCCTGTCGAAGCCGCCGCCATCGTCCACGAACCGTCACTGGCCGGGGCTCGGGAGACAGCGCTGCAAGAACTGCGCGACGCGATCATCTCCGCGGTGCCTCGGCAGCCGGGGTTCGTCTAGCCGGCGGCTGCGAACAACCAGCCCCGTGAACTCCATGATCACGAACGATCGCGTGAGTTTCCCGCACAAGATCCTTCGCGATCATGAAATGGCAGGTGCTCGGGGCTCCTCGTCATGCGTGGTGCGGTCGGCGGCAACTCGACAGCCAGTCGTCGTTTTACTTCAATTGCGTTCGAATCCTTCGTTCCGACGTTGTCGTGGACCCGAGTGGAATTCCCGAGCCCACCAAGAGGAGGACGTATGGCCGAACCCGTCCGGCTGGCGCTGATCGGCTGCGGTCGCATCGCCCAGGTCGCCCACCTGCCGGCACTGGAGAAGGCCGAGGGCATCGAACTCGTGGCCGTGAGCGACCTCAGCGCCGCGGTCGCCGGATCGGTCGCCGGCCGCTACGGGGTCCCGGTGGCGCACACCGACCCGGCCCCGATCTGGGCCGATGACGCAGTCGAGGCGGTGCTCATCACGGCACCCGACCGGTTCCACCACACCCTGTCGACGCAGGCGCTGGAAGCCGGCAAGCATGTGCTGGTCGAGAAGCCTCTCGCCTCGACGGTCCGCGACGCCGAGGACCTGGTGGCCTCGGTGGACCGCACGGGGCTGGTGCTGCAGGTCGGCGCGATGAAGCGCCACGACCAAGGGCTGGAGTACGCGCGTGCGTTCGTCGCCGATCGTCTCGGCGAGGCGCGGTCTTTCAACGCGTGGTATCGCATCGGCGACCTGCGCGCCGGCATCGAGGCGACGCTCTTCCCGCCGGTGTTCGCCGAGACCGAGGCACGCCGGCACGAGGCCAGCCTCAAGGCCGACCGTCAGCGCTACCTGCTCGCCACCCACGGCGCACACATCTTCGACACCGTGCGGTTCCTCCTTGGCGACGTGGCCTCAGTCGTCGCGCGGCATCGTCAGGACGGACGCGACCATGTGTGGCAGGTATTGGTGACTACCACGGCCGGCGCCGTCGGCACCGTCACCATCGCCGTCGACGTGCCGGGGCTGCCGGCGGAGGGCATCGAGGTGTACGGAGCAGCCGGCTGGGTGCGCGTTGACACGCAGTTCCCGTTCTACCGCCAGGCTTCCAGCGTGCAGGCATACGCCGACGGCGCTGTGGTGTCACCCACGTTCACCGACGGCGACGCGTACGAGCGCCAGCTCGAGTCCTTCGCACGCACCATCCGGTCCGGCGGCCGACCGGACCCGGACGTGCGCGACGGGCTGGCGGCCGTGCGTCTCATCGAGTCCACCGCGACCGCGGTCGAGATCGGCGGCGAGGTGAAGCTGTGACCGTCACCGGCGGTTTCAACGGCGGCGGGTTGGAGCAGCGGCTCGGTGTCTTTGCGCGCACCTTCCGCCGGGACACCGCCGAACAGGTCGCAGGCGCCGTCGCGGCGGCCGGCTATGCCTTGGCGCACTGGAACTTCGCCGCGATCGGGCGGTCGACGCTCGGCACCGACGTCGACGCTGCGCAGGTCGCCGCCGTACGGCGTGCCTTCGATGCCGCCGGGGTGAGCATCCCGAGCGTCTCGGCGACCTACAACGTCATCCACCCCGACGCCACGCTTCGCGCGAAACAGACGGCGGCGGCCGTACGACTGATCGCGCTGGTCCCCCTGCTCGGAGCAGACGTCGTGACTCTTTGCACCGGGACCCGCGATCCCGAGAACATCTGGCGAGCCCATCCCAGACAACACCGGTGACGGCGCCTGGGCCGACCTCCGACGCAGCCTTGACGTTCTGCTCGATGCCGCGCGAGAGGCGGGAGTGAAGCTCGGCGTCGAGCCCGAACCGGGCAACGTCGTCTGCGACGCGCGCGTCGCAGCCCGACTGCTCACCGAGCTCGGTGACGACGCAGCCGTCGGGATCGTGCTCGACCCGGCCAATCTCCTGACGCCACAAACGATCTCACAGCAGGCGGAGATCCTGTGCGAAGCGGTGGACCTGCTCGGCCCGCGGGTTATCGGCGTCCAGGCGAAAGACGTCGTCCCAGCCGGGTACTCCGCCGCGGGGGCGGGACTGCTGGACTATCCCGACGTCTTCGCGCAGCTGAGCCGGCTCGCGCCCGTGCCCCTCATCGTCCAGGACGCCACGGAGGACGACGCGGCCCGAGTCCGGTCCGACCTGCTGCGCTGGAGCAGAGAGGCGGGTCCGTGAGGTCGACCCAGCAGCCGGTCTCGGCCGACGGACGGTTGCCCTAGTCAGGCATCTCCTCGAGGGACTGCACGTGTTGCTCCTGGACGCGCAGGATCGCCTCCCTGCCACGGAACAGCACCAGCCAGCCGTCCTCGCGCTGGAGGTCATCGATGTTCTCGAAGGTCTCCCTGACCACCTGCTCGTCGTCGCCGTAGACCATGCGGTAGGTCGCCATCTCGGTTGCCCTTCCTGTCGTCGAGCGGACCCGCGTGCACGCCGAGGCTATGCGGTGATCCGGCCTCCGGTCGATCGACGCCGGCCGCCGCAGATCCGGCGTCCCGCACGCCGCGGCCAACCCCCGACGCGTCACTCCCCTGATCGGTACAAGTATGTCGTTGACACGCTGCCAAGTGAGGATCACATGAGACTCAGTTCCATCACCTCGACGGACCTGTTCGTCGGCACGGAGGATGCGCCCCGTCAACTGGTGCGTGTCCATCTCCTGCTCGAGCACGGCGAGTCGTCGGGAGCCGTCACGCTGACCGGCGACGGTGTCGAGACCGTCCAGCCCGGCACCGCCACCGAGTCCTCGAGCGGGATCGCCGACGTTGCGATCGCGACCGCGGCCTCCCCCGGAACCCGGCTGCCCGTGCGGGTTCTGGCCGACGACCAACCAGTCCCCTCGGCCGACGGGGCCGAGAGCTTCGTCGAGGTCGCTGAGCCCGGCTGGACGATGCACATGGTGTCGCACTTCCACTACGACCCGGTGTGGTGGAACACCCAAGCCGCCTACACCAGTGAGTGGAACGAGCTCGACTTCAGTGGCTCGCCCCGCGCGGACTTCCAGCAGTCGGGGTTCGACCTCGTGCGCGCCCACATGGGCCTGGCCCGTCGCGATCCCGACTACTGCTTCGTCCTGGCGGAGGTCGACTACCTCAAGCCCTACTGGGACCTCTACCCCGAGGACCGGGACTACCTGCGCAGGCTGATGGAACAAGGCCGCCTCGAGCTGATGGGCGGCACGTGGAACGAGCCGAACACCAACCTGACCGGGGCCGAGCTGACGATCCGCAACGTGATCTACGGCATCGGCTTCCAGCGCGACATCCTCGGCGGCGACCCGCAGACCGCCTGGCAGCTCGACGTCTTCGGGCACGACCCTCAGTTCCCGGGCCTGATGGCCGACGCCGGGCTGACCTCGTCGTCCTGGGCCCGCGGTCCCTTCCACCAGTGGGGCCCGATGCTCAGCAGCCCCGGTGGCGAGGCCGGCGACGCCACCGTCATGCAGTTCCCCAGCGAGTTCGAATGGCTCTCCCCCAGCGGGCAGGGAGTCCTCACCGCCTACATGGCCAACCACTACAGCTCCGGCTGGGCGATGGACTCCGCACCGACCCTGGAAGACGCGATGGACGCCACGTACGCCGTGTTCAGCGGGCTGAAGCCGGTCGCTGCCACGCGCAACGTGCTGCTCCCCGTCGGCACCGACTACACCCCGCCCAACCGGTGGGTCACGCAGATCCACCGGGAGTGGAACAACCGCTACGTGTGGCCGCGGTTCGTCTGCGCCCTCCCGCGCGACTTCTTTGCTGCAGTGCGGGCGGAGATGGCCGAGCGAGACGTCGCGGCGTCACCCCAGTCGCGGGACATGAACCCGATCTACACGGGCAAGGACGTCTCCTTCATCGACACCAAGCAGGCGCAGCGCGAAGCCGAGTGCGTCCTGCAGGATGCGGAGAAGTGGGCGACGATCGCTGCCCTGCTCGGAGCGCGCTATCCCGACGCCGCACTGGACAAGGCGTGGCGGCAGCTCATCTACGGCGCCCATCACGACGGCATCACGGGGTCGGAGTCCGACCAGGTCTACCTCGATCTGCTCGCCGGGTGGCGCGAGTCGAGGGACCTCGCCCACGACGTGCACTCGCGCGCGACGACCTACCTGGCCGGCCTCATCGCGTTGAACCGCGCAAGGTTGGGCGCTGACCGTGTTCAACGCACTGTCCTGGGACCGCAGCGATCTCGTCGAGGTCCGCGTCGAGCTCGAAGCGACGTCGCCAGGGCTCCGCCTGCACGACCTCGACGGCCATGACGTGCCGTTCACCGCGGAGGCCGTCGAGCGAGACTCCCACGGGCTGATCTCGGCGGCCACGTTGACGTTTCTGGCCGCGGACGTCCCCAGCGTCGGCCACCGAACGTGGGTGCTGCTGCCCGCGGACGACCTCCCCGACGCCAGCTCCTGGGTCGGCGCCGCCGGTGACCGGATCGCCAACGAGTTCCACGCCGTCGCGGTCGATCAAGCCCGCGGGGGTGCGGTCAGTGAGCTGGTCGACGTCCGCACCGGCCGCAATCTGCTTGCCGACGCCGCAGTCGGCAACGAGCTCGTGGTGTACGAGGAGTACCCGGACCATCCACGCTTCAAGGAAGGCCCCTGGCACCTGGTCCCACGTGGCTCGTCCACCGGATCGGCTTCCGCTGCGGCGGAGAGCGTGACTCTCGAGCAGTCAGCACTCGGTCAGCGGTTGACCGTCACGGGCCGGGTCGGACCTGCCCGCTACACACAGCAGGTGACGCTGTGGCACGGCGTCGACCGGGTCGACTTCACGACCTGGGTGGACGAGTGGGAGGGGTCCGACCAGCTGGTGCGGGTGCGGTTCCCCACGCCGGTGCGCGGTGCGCTCCCGGTGTGCGAGGTCGCGAACGCGGTCATCGGTCGCGGCTTCGGCTTTCCCGACGGGGACTCCGAGGATGCGCCCTGGACGCTCGACAACCCTGCGTACACCTGGTTCGGCCTCAGCTCGACCGCGCGCGTACGCATCAATGGACTGCCGGGCAGCGACGAGCAGCCGGTGCGACGTGCCCTGGGAGTGGCCGACGTGGTCGTCCCGACCGAGAACGACGCGTCGCGGCTCGCCCGTGATCTGGTCGTCGCGCTGGCGCGCGTCGGCGTCACCGCCACGACGTCGTCCGCACACGGTCCGCGCTACGGCCTGCTCGAGGTCGACTCGAACCTGCCCGACTTCCGGATCGCGGTCGGCGGACCGGCGGACAACGCGTTCGCAGCGGACGTCCTGTCCCGCGCCGACGACGGCTACACCGCTGAGCTCGACAGGCAGCTCGGCGAGCACGGCCGCGCCCGGCTGTGGGTGCCGGCGGCAGTGCCGCTGACCGACGTCTGGGTGGCGAACGCGGATCTCCGCGAGGCTGGGGCACTCCCCACGCTCGTCGTGGCCGGTGCGAGCGACGAACAGCTGCTCGCCGAGCTGCGTGCGGTGGCGGAGGACCTCGGCGACGGCGTCATCGAGGTCGGCCAGCCGGCGGCATTGCATCCCGGCGAGGACCTCGAGGACCGGACGGTCGGCCTGCTCAACCGGGGCACACCGAGTTTCGTGGTCGACACCGACGGAGTGCTTCATCTGTCCCTGATGCGGGCCTGCACCGGGTGGCCGTCCGGCGTGTGGATCGACCCACCGGCCCGCACGACCCCCGACGGCACCAGCTTCCAGCTGCAGCACTGGACCCACCGGTTCGACTACGCGCTCGTCGGCGGTGCCGGCGACTGGCGCGAGTGTGACCTCGTCCGGCGCGGGCAGGGCTACAACCACCGGCTCTCCGCCACGCTGCACGCAGGAGACGGCGACGCCGCGCCCGATCGTGCCTTCTTCCGGGTGGAACCGGACACGGATGTCGCGCTCAGCGTGCTCAAGGCCCACGGCAACCCCCTGGCACGCGGCGAGCTCGGTGCTTCAGACCCGCGGGAGCGGCTCACGGCACGGCTCTACGAGATGACCGGGCGTCGCCACGCAGGTGGACCTCCGTGCCTTCGTGCCCGTCGCTAGAGGCCACGTCCGGAGACCTGCTCGAGGCCCCCGCCGACAGCGTGACCACATCGGACGGGACCGTGCGCCTCGACTTCGACGGCGCCCAGATCCAGACCGTCATCATGCGGCCCGTCGACCAAACCGATGCCGGTGATGCCGCCGGCGGCGGCCCGGCACTGCTGGAGGCAGCACCCACGAACATCCCGGAGTACGCACGTTATTGGCTGCACAACCGGGGCGTGGCCCCGACCGGAGCGCACCCAGTGTCCGCGCACCTGCACGGGCCGAGCCGCATCGAAGGGCCGACGACGATCCGATGCGTGGTGTCCTCCGACCTGACCAAGGACAGCGCCCGCGGCGAGGTCCTGCTCGGTGCCCCGAGCGGCTGGTCCGTCGAACCACGGGCGGTCCCTTACGACCTGCCGCCCGGGGCACACCAGTCGGTGGACGTCGAGGTCACGCCGCCGGCCGGCGCCGATGCAGGTTGCTTCCTGGTCACCGCACAGACGGTCGGGCCCACCGGCTCGGTGTCGCAGGACGTCCTGGCCCTGACGACGGGGGCCGGCTCGGCACCGTTCCTGGAGGCGGACCTGGGCTTGGACGAGATCCGGCTGGCGCCCGGTGAGACGCACGACGTGACGGTGCTCCTGACCAACCACGCCCACGGCACGCTCGTCACCGAGGTCCAGACGCTGACGCCGTACGGCACGTGGGAGGCAGTGCCGATCTGGTCCGAGCTGGTCCGCGTGCCCGGCCCGGGGACGGTCAGGCACACGGTGACTGTCGCAGTCCCTGGCACGGCGCGACCCGGTCGCTATTGGCTGCTGGTCAAGGTGATGGGCGGCGGTCAGATCGTCTACACACCCGCCGTCCGGTTGACGGTCCTGGCTGCGTCGACGCGGACCAGGGCAAACCGATGAGCTCCGCCACGGGCCATGCACACGTCGCGGCCTGGGTGGGTGGGGCACCGGTCACCATCGCGGAGGTCGACGCGCACCTGGACCGGCTCCGTGCTGGACCGCATGCCGGGTTGTTGCCCGTCGCGGACTCGGCCGAGGGTCGCCAGCTGCGTCGGTGGGCCACACAGGTGGTGGTGACCAGACACCTGCTCGAGCTCGAGGCAGCAGCCCGCGGTCTCGCCCCCGCTCACCACGTCGAGGCGATCGTGCCCGATCGCGCGGCCGCGCTGGAGCTGGGTGGGATCGTCGCCAACGTGTTGGCGCACTCACCCCCCGCGCAGACGGTCTTCGCAGAGGTGACCCGATCGGTGCACGCGACAGCGGAGGATGTCGCGTCCTACTACTCCCGAAACAGTGACGAGTTCGCGGACTCGACGGGCCGGCCACAACCGCTCGAGGCCGTCGCCGGCGACATCGCACGCAACCTCACCTCGTCGCTGCGCCGACGCTGCTTCGTCGACTGGCTCGACCGACGCCGTGCCGCGCTGGTGCACCTCGAGCCCGGTCATGAGCATCCTGGCGACCCACACCAACCGGACGCCACGCACCGCCACTGACGTCAACACCGACATCGGGCGCAGGTCCCGGAGTAACAATGGACCCGTGCTGCAGCGCATCGCCACGACGAGGCTGCGCGACGGCACCGAGATCGCATACGCGCTGGCCGGCGCCGGTCCGTTTCTCGTCTACGCGCCGGGGTGGCTCACGCATCTGGAGCTCAGTTGGGCCTTGCCCGCGGAGCGGGCCTTCTACGAGTCCCTCGCGCGGGGGCGGACTCTCGTGCGCTACGACAAGCCCGGCTGTGGTCTGTCCGGTGCTGTCGGCCAGCCGCACTCGATGGCCCTGGAGCTGGAGACACTGGAGGCGGTGACTCGCGCCGTGGGTGCCCAGCGGTTCGACTTGTTCGGCGGTTCGATGGGCGCTCCGGTCGCCGCGTGCTGGGCCGCGGCTCATCCGGACAGCGTCGAGCGCTTGGTGCTGTACGGCGGCTGGGTCCACGGCCCGGAGATAGCGAGTCCCGTGGTCCAGGAACACGTGCTGGGACTGATTGCCAAGCATTGGGGACTCGGTTCAGATGTCCTCGCCGACATCTTCGCACCGGATGCCGACGCCGCGGAGAGGAAGGCGCTCACGCTCTTCCAGCGCGAAGCCGCAACCCCCGAGACGGCGCGAAGCCTGCTCGATCTCTGCTACCAGCTGGACGTCAGCGCTGCCCTTTCCCACGTCCGCGCACCTACCCTGGTGATCCACCGGGACAGGGACCGGGCCGCGCCCGTTGAGCAGGGCAGGTTGCTCGCCGCGGGCATTCCCGGCGCCACGTTCGAGCTGCAGACCGGCCGCTCGCACATTCCCTACATCGGCGATGTGGACTCGCTCGCCCGGGCCGTTCGGCGGTTCCTGGGCCTGCCCGCGTTGCGGCGACGTGTCGCGCCAAGCCTGACAGCGCGGCAGCGCGAGGTTGCGGCGCTGGTGACGCAGGGCCTCACGAATCGCGAAATAGGCGTCGAGCTGCACATCACCGAGCGTTCGGTGGAGTCGCACATGGAGCGGATCGGGACCAGGATGGGCTTTCGGTCGCGCGCTCAGATCGCGGCGTGGTACGTCGCGAGCGGCGGGCGAAGTTGAGGTGTTTCCCCCGCTGACACACGCCGGTTGCTCCTTCATGATCAGGGCATGACGAACACGACTCGGGTCGGGGTGTTCCCCCCGCTGGACCTCTTGTCACGGGGCCCGGAGGCTTCCACGGCGTTCCTGACCGAGGTCGCCAAGGCGGGCATCGACCACGTCTGCTGCGGAGACCATGTGAGCTTCGCCGGCGACGGGTTCGACGGGCTGATCCAGGCCACCGCGTTCGCGATGCTGCACCCCAGCCTGCCCGTCCACATCGGCGTCTACCTGCTGCCGCTGCGTCATCCGGTCCTCGTGGCACGCCAGCTCGCGGACCTCGACCGGCTCGCTCCCGGCCGCCTCGTCTTCGGGGTCGGCGTCGGAGGCGAGGACCGCCACGAGGTCTCGATCTGCGGAGTGGACCCATCGACCCGTGGGAAGCGGATGAACGAGAGCCTCATCGTGCTGCGACAGCTCCTCACCGGCACGGCAACGACGTTTCACGGAAGGTTCTTCGACATCGACGAAGCGGTCATCTCCCCCGCACCGGAAACGGCGATTCCCATCATCATCGGCGGGCGTTCCGACGAGGCGATCAGGCGGGTGGGCCGGCTCGGTGACGGCTGGCTGGGCATCTGGAACTCGCCCCGCCGTTTCGCCGAGGCCACAGAGATGGCAGCAGCCGAGGCAGAGCTCGCTGGGCGGTCCGACCCCCCGACCCGCCATGCGATGCAGGTGTGGTGCGGTCTCGCGGACTCCAAGGAAACGGCCCGCGCCTGTCTTGCCCCGGCGATGCAAGCGTTCTACCGGCTGCCGTTCGAGCGCTTCGAGCGCTATTGCCCGTACGGCACCGCGGAGGACGTCGCGGAGTTCCTGGCGCCCTACGTCGCTGCCGGCTGCCGCGAGTTCAACCTGATCCCGCAGTCCCCGGACGACGACTCGTTCGTTGCCGGGGTGGCCGCCGTGCAGGCCCTGCTGACCGGAGCGTGAGGGGCCTCCCCGGACGCTGACCGGATAATTCTCCGGCAAGTGCTGCCATACTCGGATCAACGTGACGATCGCGCAGGTTCCGGTCGGAACAGGGTCATGGGTCGACCATCGCGCAGAGAGCCGTTCCAGTGAGCAGGCACCGTCGCCGGATTGCACCAGCGTTGGCTCTGCTCGCCATGCTCGGTGGACGTGGTCTCCGGAACGGGCTCGGGGGCAACAGCGGCGACGGCGGCCGCGGACGTCTCGTGCAACACCGGATACGCCCCGGGGAACCCACCTGCGCTGTCCGCCACTCCGGACCCCAACATCGGCCAGATCGGCCAGCGACCCGCAGTGCCGACCCGACCCGTATGGGACGGTGACGACAGGATCAACGACTCGGCCTACGTGCGGGCGACGAACATCGTCTACCTGGTCGGGTGGTTCGACGTCTACAAGTGGCGAGGTGTCGACTATCCGCGGCACAACGCCGTCGCCATCAACGCGACAACGGGCAGACCCACCGGCTGGGCACCCGACGTCGACGGCGAGATCCTCGCCATCAGAGCCAGTTGCAGCGGTCGTTCGATCTACATCGGCGGCTCCTTCCGCCACGTCAACGGCACAACCCGCACGGTACGCGGCACGCGTGACACCGACGTCGGGGCGCACGTTCGCATGGAACCCTCATCCCAACGCGATCGTCCAGGACATCTCGATCGGCCACCGGCACCTGATCGTCTCCGGTGACTTCTCCCGCATCGGCGGCGCCACGCGGCACCTGATCGCGAGTGTCAACGGCAAGACCGGCCGCGCGACGAGCTGGCTGACGTTGTCCGTCAAAGGCCACGACCCGGCGGGGCCCGCCCGCGTCACGAAGTTCGTCGTCAACAACGCGGGGACCTACGGCGTCGCCATCGGGAACTTCGACCGCGTCAACAAGCGCTTCCACCGGCGCATCTTCGTCCTGCACCTCACGAAGTCGCGGGTGTGGCTGCAGCGTTGGAAGACCCCGATGACGAAGTCGCATCACAATGCCAACTCGGGCACCGACTGCAGCGTCGAGAAGCCCGATCCCGACCTGGACGCGGCCTGGACGCCCGACGACCGCAAGTTCGGCATTGCCTCGACTGGAGGCGGGCACTACGCAAGCATCTGTGACTCGGCGACGATGTGGAGCGCATCGAACAAAGCCATGGCCTCCAAGAAGAACAAGCCGTTGGCGATCCAGTACACCGGAGGCGATTCGCTGTCAGCGATCCTGCTCACGAACACCCTCGGCTGGGCCACGGGCCACAACCGCTGGGCCAATAACCCCCCGCTCCACCCCGTGGTCATGGTCCAGCCCTGCTCCGGCATCCAGCTCCCGATCAAGCTCTATCCCGGGCCGGCCGGCTACGACTGCAAGGGACCCACCGCACTCGAGCGACCGGGGATGATCGCCTTCAACGTGTCGACGATGCGGGCCACCTCCTGGAACCCGGGTCGCTCACGCCAGCGGTCGATGCACAACACGATGTTATTCACCTCCCTCGGCATGTGCATCGGCTCCGACGGCGATGACGCAGCCGGCGAGCCGCACAACGACCTAGTCTGCTTCCCGTTCCTGTCGACCTGACTCCTGCCGGACGACCCAGCGCCAAACCAGAACAGCAGCCGCGTACGGCTCGAGTGCGAGCTCACCGCCGTCGTTGCTGAGCACCGACCCGGGGACGGACAGGGCGCGGAGATCTGTCCGGTCAGCTGGGAGCCGCAGTGAGCTCACGACGGGCCTGCCGCTGTGGTTGGTCACGACGAGAACTCCGCCGTCAGGGCCGGTGAGCTGCCCGCTGGTGACGTCCGGGTGCAGCGCCGCCGCCGACTGCTCGATGCCGGCAAGCGCGGCGAGTGCCGCATAGATGCGCCACGTCGCCTCGCCAGGTCCGTGCGCGTCGGGCAGGCCGGCCAGGATCAGCTCGATCGGATGGGCGCAGGTCACGGTGCTGCCGCTGCCTCGGCGAGCCAGCGTCAGCACCGGGCTCCCGTCGTCATCGACGGCGAGCACCTCGGCATCGACGACCTGCAGCGTCACGCCACGCAGGTGTGGATCCGCGCTCGGCGCAGGCAGCCTGATCTCGTCGCCCGGGCCGAGGTCCCCGAACGGCGCGACGAAGCGGAAGACGACGTCGGCAGCGACGCGGGCCCGGTCGCTGATGCGCACACCGGCAACGTCGGCCATCTCCGGGATCGCCGACTCGGTGCTGCAGGACAGATAGAGCGTGCCGCCGGCCTGGTGGAAGGCAGCAGCGCTGGCCCAGGTCGAGGTCCGCAGGTGCAACAGCGACGACGTGGTGGTCGTCAGCGGTGCCGGCACCAGGAGAAGGCTCGTGGCGGGCCATGACCCGTCGAGCCGCTCGCGCGGGAACTCCACGCTCAACGTCGCCCGGGCGGCCAGGATGAAGGCGTTGAGCCAGGCTCGCACCAATGGCTTCACATCGCGGTCCGGGTGCCACGCCTTCTCCGCCGGTGCATACGGGCCGGACGGCGCCGTCGAGAGCCCGTACGCCTCCTGGTCATAGGGATGCACGTACTCGTGGGGCACCATGATCGCCGCGTCCGAGGTGGGACCGTGCCCGGCCGAACCGTCGAGGTCGATGGTCTTCATCGCCTGCGCCAGCTCAGACAGGACCCGGCCCCGCGGGCGCAGCTCGCCGTCTGACGTCGTGATGCCGAACTGCGTCTCGTGGGGCATCCGGACGTACGGAGCGCGCTCGTAGGCCGAGGGTTCCGCGTCGGTCCAGCACCAAGCGTAGAAGCCGATGGCCCCGCGCCCGAAGCTCGACCAGGCAAGCAACCTGTCGTACGACGCGATCCTGTCCGGATCGAACTGCGTCGACGACGCTCCGTACTCGTGCACCATCACGGACTTTCCTGCACCGCGCGCCAGCGCCGTCTCGAAGGCCGCCGCGTGCGTCATCCGCGGGGACAACAGGGCGTCCGGGTAGAGCTCGGGCGAGTAGATCGGGTATGGGTGCACGCAGCAGAAGTCCAGCTCCGCCGCCACGACGTCCGCCCGGAACGGCCCGTGGTCGATCTCCTGCGACGCCGTGCCGATCGTGATCAGGTGGGCGGGATCCGCGGTCCGGATGGCGGAGCACAGCTGGCTGGTCCACACCTGCGCGTCCGTGTCGCTCGTCGTTGCGTGGTGGATCCAGAAGGGTGGTTCGTCTGTGAGGTCCCACGCGATGATCGCGGCCCTGTCCTGCCAACGACGCGCGAGCGCCGCGGCATGCCTGCACTGCAGGCGCCGAAGCTCCGGGTCGGAGTGCGGGTTGACGCCGCTCGCCCACGGAAGGTCCCAGTAGGCGTCGCCCACCTCCCCGCCGACGAAGAGGGTGGGGTGCAGGGTGAGCCGATGACGCTCCGCAGCATCCAGGATCGCGTCGAGCGTCGACAGGTGGTCCTCGTCGAGCTCCCCCGGCGAAGGCTCGAGCGCGGCCCACAAGAGATCGATGCGTACGGAGTCCAGTCCCGCTGCGGCCATGGCTGCGAAGGCCCGGTCGAACTCGTCCGCGCCGACTCGCCACGGCCAGTCCGGGCCGGACGTCGGCACGTAGTGCGCCCCGACCGGCACCACGGCGCGACCATCACGTCGGAGAAAGTGTTGCCCCTGCTCATGAAATCCGTCGCTCAAGCTGATGTGACCGTCCCCCTCTTCAAAGTCGATCATGCAGTAACTGACGCGGCCTTCATCGTTGCAGGTCAGCGGCCCAGAAACCCAAATCGATCATGCGGTAACCGACGCGCCGTGCCGTCGGTTGGTGCATGATCGATAGATATTTTCGCCCGCTTGACTTGCGTCTTTGCATCGCCCGTCGGTAACTGCATGATCGACTGTGAAGGCGGGGGCGATGGCTAGCTCGGGATGGTTACGTCTGACTGGGAGCATGCAGCCATGAGTCACGCAGACGAGGTCATCCTCGCGCTCGACATCGGTGGCACCTGGACGAGGGCCGCCGCGATCTCCGCCGACGCCCAGGTCCTCGGCTCCGTCACGCAGCCCACTCGCTCAGATGTCGACGGTCCGGCCGTGCTCGAGGCGGTCCTCGGTCTGCTCACCGAGGTGGCTGCGCAAGTGAGCCGGCCGGTGCGCGGCGTCGGGGTCAGCACCACCGGGCCCGTCGACCCGTCGACCGGTGTGCTGTTCCGGCCGCCGAACACCGGGCCGGGACTCGAGGGTTTGCGGCTGGGTGAGCGGCTGTCCGACGCTCTCGGCCTGCCGGTCGTCGTCGACCGCGACACGAACGCCGCGGTGCTGGCCGAACAGCGGTACGGCGCGGGTCGCGGCGCCACCACCCTCGTCTACGTCACGGTGTCGACGGGCGTCGGTGGCGCGGTCATCCTCGACGACCGGCTGTTGCGCGGCGCGCTGGGTGTCGCCGGTGAGCTCGGCCACATCAGCGTCTCACCGGACGGACCTGTCTGCGGATGTGGCAGGAACGGCTGCCTCGAGGCCATCGCCGCGGGGCCGGCGCTTGCCGCAGCGGCCGGGCGAGCGCTGGACTCGGGCATGGCATCACTGCTCCGCCAGGATGACCGTCCGCTCACTGGCGAGCTCGTCGCTGCAGCGGCCGCCGCCGGCGATCAGCTGGCCCGCACGGTGCTGCTCGGAGCGCGCGCCGCGCTGGCGTCCGCCGCGGTCGACATCGTCAACATCTTCAATCCCGTGCGGCTCGTGCTCGGTGGCTCGGTGATCCTCGGAAACCCCGACTGGGTCACCGAAGCCCGTCGCGCCGTCAGCCGGCGAGCGCTCGAACCGGCGCGCGGGTGCGCCGACGTCGTCGTCGCCGAGCTCGGCGACGAGGGAGGATTGCTCGGCGCCGCGCTGCTGTTCGATCTGCACGAGCAGGCACGGCTCTCGACCTGACACCGAGTGTTCGAGGGCCGCCGATGCGGACGTCGAGCTCAGACCACGAGCGTCGGTTCGTCGGGCGCGGAGAGACTCAGCACGGTTCCGACCACCGCCGGGGAGGCCGTGATCCGAGCCTCCAGAGCACGCAGCCGGACGGCCACGTGCGACTCAGTGTCATCGCCGGTGAGATCGACGTCGCCGATGATCGAAACCATCCGGGGGCCGACGATCTCCAGCCGGAGATAGGTCACGCGGGCGACCTCCGGTGCGTCCAACAAGGCCTGCAACGTGGCCGCCCGCACCCGGGGATCTGTCTCCTGCCCGATGAGGAACCGGCGATTGCGGTTGATCAGGTCGAAGGCCACGACGGCGAGCAGCACGCCGACCAGGATCGACCCGATCGCGTCCGGGGTCGCCGAACCGGTGAGCTGATGACCGGCCAGGCCGGCCGCCGCGATCACCAGTCCGATCAGCGCGGCGGAGTCCTCGAAGAAGACGGCCCGCAGGGTGGGGTCGGAGGTGGCCAGAACGTGCTCGATGATGTCACGTTCGAACGACGCGGCCTCGCGCTTGACCTGCCGCAACGACTGCAGCAGCGAAATCGCCTCGAGGACGAACGACACCGCCAGCACGACGTACCCGACGAGGAAGTCGCTGGCCGGCTCCGGGTTGATGAGCTGCTGAACCCCGTGCGTCACCGACACCGCGGCACCGGCCACGAACAGCCCGAGCGCCGCGAACAGGGACCAGACGTACGCCTCTCGCCCGTGACCCAGCGGGTGCGCCGCGTCGGGCGGACGGCGCGCCCTCCGGTTCGCGATCAGCAGGAAGACCTCGTTGCCGGCGTCCGCCCAGGAGTGGGCCGCCTCGGCCAGCAACGACGCCGAACCGGTCACCGCGGCCGCCAGCGACTTCGACGCGGCGACCAGGATGTTGGCGCCGAAGGCCACCAGCACCGTCGTCAGGCTCTCGGACTCACCCGTTGCGCCTGCCTCCGGCACGGACCCGAACAGGTCGAAGGATCTCCGGGCGGCCGCCGCGCTGACGGCCGCCGGCTCCTCGCCGTCCTGCTCATGCGTCACCGGCTAGTGCTAACACACTTCGCCCCGGGTCGGGAACGCGCCCGGCGACTCCCCTGCGGCCGCCGGACGAGTTCCCTCAGGGCAGGACGTGCTCGCAGTCCGGTGAGTCGAAGACCTCAACACCCCGGCAGGTGTCGTCGCCGAGGCCCATGCCGAGGGAGTGGTCCGAACCCGATCCCCCGTTGAACACGTCGTCGAAATCCGATCCACCGAAGATGTCGTTCCCTGCAAAGGCCCGGAACGTTATGCCCGACGTCCCGTCCGACCCAAGAAAGTCCGCCGCCTCGGTGCCACGGACCGTCCACGACGTGCCCGGCGTCGCCAGGTATGCGCTCTGGATGCCGCCGACCGTGACCACCAGCGACCGGCCGCGGTGGAAAGACGAGCCGGCCGGTCCCCATGTCCCAGGTGCCGGTTGACTTCGCCGCTGTCGGGTTCAGGAGGCCTGTGTGCAGCTCGAGCCGGTCGATCCCGGAGCCACCGAAGTAGCCCTGCGGCTTGCCGTTGCCGGAAAGCTCACCGATCAGGAAGTCGCCGCCCGCACCGCCATAGAGGAGGTCCGCACTGTCGCCAGGTCGTCGACGCGGTCACCTCCGCTGCCGCCGCGCACCACGTCCTGTCCACCGCCCGATGTCAGATGATCGTTGCCGCGCCCGCCCCACACCTTGTCGTCGCCGGCCTTGCTGCCGGGGTCGGAGACGATCCGGTCGTTGCCCTCGTGTCCTCGAACAACGTCGGATCCCGGCCCGCCCTTGATGATGTCGCCTCGCTCGCTGCCGTCGATGACGTCCGCGTACTTCGACCCCACGACGAACGCCTCGACCGCGTTGAACGAGTCCCGTCCGTCACCGGTCGCGATCCCGGCGCCCATGTCGATGGTCATCGCGTGCGGCGAGGTGCGCCAGGAGAGGGAGTCGTGGGTGATGGTCTCGGCGAAAGTAGGTCGCGCCCAGGCACGAGACGGTTCGCCGAACTTCCGACATGTCCGGACGCCGACGGCGGGGAGTGTCCTATCGTGCCCCCGGAGGCTGCCATGGAGATCACCAGAAGGACGTTGCTCAAAGGTGCTCTGGGAGCGGCGGGCGTCGCCGGCGTGGGCGGGTTGTCCGGCGGGGTGGCGGACGCATCGGTCCGGCGCCGCGGCAGTGGCACGACGCTCGAGCACACCCTCGTCCGGGGCGCGCCGGGCGCCGGCGGGTATGCGCCCATCACGGTCGCGGCGGGCGAGCCCTACCTCGTGCGTGGTGACCTTGGCGCCGTCACCGCCCGTCGGGCGCGACACGGCCGCGTCCTGGCGTCGTTCGCGCAGCTGACCGACATCCACGTCATGGACGTCCAGTCGCCCGGGCGCTTCGAGTTCTTCGACGCCTACGGAAGCATCCCGTTGCCCGGGTTGTCCGACTTCACCAGCGCCTACCGGCCGCAGGAGCTGCTCAGCGCGCAGGTCGGGGAGGCCATGGTGCGGCAGCTGCGCGCCGTCGGCCGCGGCCCGGCGACCGGCCGGCGGCTCCAGTTCGCCGTCGTCACGGGAGACAACACGGACAACTGCCAGCACAACGAGCTGCGCTGGTACATCGACCTGCTCGACGGTCGCGTCCTCCGGCCGGACTCGGGCGACCTCACGAAGTACGAAGGTGTGATGGACGATGTCGCGCCGGATCCGTACTACTGGCACCCGACGTCGGGCTTCGGGACTCCGTCCTCGACCTACGGCTTCCCCACCGTGCCCGGGCTGCTGGACGCCGCCCGGCGACCGTTCCGGGCAACCGGGCTCGGCATCCCGTGGTTCTCGGCCTACGGCAACCACGACGGTCTAGTGCAGGGCACCGTGCCGAACTCGCCGCTGTTCTCCCAGCTCGCCGTCGGTCCGCTGAAGCTCACCACCCTGCCGCCACAGATCCTGGCCGCGGATCTGAGCACGCAACTGCAGTTCGTGCTCGGCCTCCTGCAGCAGGACCCGACGGCTGTGGCCCTCATGCTGAGCGACGGCGGCCGCCGCATCGTGACGGCGGACGCCGACCGCCGGATCGTCGACCGGGCGACGACGGTCGCCGAGCACTTCACCACCTCCGGGTCGCCGGTCGGGCACGGTTTCACGCCCCGCAACGTCGCTGACGGCACGGCCTACTACACGTTCGACGCCGGTCGGCTGCGCGGCATCGTGCTCGACACCGTCAACAGCGCAGGCGGCCCGAACGGCTCCGTCGACGCCGACGCAGCTCGCCTGGCTGGAACGGCAGCTCCAGGCCGTGAGCAGCCGCTGGATCTCCCCCGACGGCTCCATCGTCCACCACCGCGGCTGCCGCGATCGTCTGGTGAGCATCTTCAGCCACCACACGATCGACACGATGAACAACGTGCCCGCCGGCAGTGGTCTGATCGGCGGCGAGGAGGTCCGTGACCTGCTGCTGCGCTATCCCAACGTGATCCTCTGGGTCAACGGGCACACCCACCGCAACCAGGTGCTGCCGCACGCGCGACCGAGCGGGTCCGCGGTCGGCGGCGGCTTCTGGGAGCTCAACACGGCCGCCCACATCGACTGGCCGCAGCAGTCGCGGACCGTCGAGGTGGTCGACAACCTCGACGGGACGCTGTCCGTGTACGGGACGATCGTCGACCACGCCGGACCGGTCTCGCCGCACGGCTCTCGTACCCTCGCGCTGGCTTCGTTGTCCCGTGAGCTGTCCGCCAACGACTGGCAGGACCGCACCGACGTCCGGCGCGGTTCGGTCGAGGACCGCAACGTCGAGCTAGTGGTGCCTGCTCCCTTCCACTAGCCGCGCGATCGGCCGGTGATCGGCAGGGTCGGGAAGTGCTCCTCCGGCAGGTCGGCGTCCGGAGCGAGCCCGAGAGGATCCGTGAGCGGGTGCGGACCACCCGAGAACCGCGTCTCCGCGTCGATGTAGATCACCACGTGCGCGATCCGGGGCTCGTCGGTGAAGTTCGGCGTGGCGGTGTGTGCCGTGTAGGCGTTGTGGAACGTGCAGTCACCAGCGCGCAAGGGGACGGTCACCCGCTCTTCCCAACGCAGCTCAGGAGCCAGGTTGAACAGGTCGTTCGAGTCCTCCAGGTCCTGTGCCCGCAGCGCTGTGTTCGACTGGCTGCCCGGGATGAACGTCATGCAGCCCCGCTCGACCGGCACATCGACAAGCGCGATCCAGGCCGACAACGCCTGCCGTGAACCCTGGTGCGGCCAGTAGGGCGCGTCCTGATGGAAGTGGGTGGCAGCGCCGTTGTGCGGAGCCTTGATCAGCAGCTGATCGTGCCAGAGGCGGACGGACACGCCGGAGAGCTGCTGGGCGATCGAGGCGATCGCGGGGTGCAGAGTCAGGTCCCGGAGGATGTCGTCCTGCTGCCACACGCTGAGCAGCTGGGTGAAGGTCGCCGTGCCGTGATAGTCCGTGATCCGTGACTGGGCGATCGACGCCGCCTCGGCGTACTTCGCTGCCTGCTCGCGGCTGAGCACCGAGGGGACCCGGACGAAGCCGTCTCGCCGGTACCGGGCGATGACCTCGTCGCTCACCGTCGTCGTCTCGCTCGCTGTTGCGGTCATGTGGATCTCCCATGGTCGATGGGTGGTGGACAATCGGCGCGCGGGCGGAGCTGCCGCCCCCGCCCGCATGCCCAATAGTGTGTGTGCAGGTTGTGGATTCGACAGCACCACGCGCGCGTCAACTAGCACGATCTGTGCATCAGCACCCGTGCCTCTGCCGGACACGACCGCCGAGGAGATCGGAGAATGGTTCGTGCCAACCGCTGACACGGTCGAGACGATCCTTCGACGAGGGCTGTTCGACGCAGGCGCCGTCGAGGTCAACGCGAGCCGCTTCTGCCTGAGCACGCCCACCCCCGCGCATGGACATGACTTCCTCGAGATGGCTGTCGTCTCCGACGGGCGGGGGGTCCACGAGTCGCAGGACGGTCGGACCGGCATCGCGAGCGGGGCCGTCGTCCTGGTCCGGCCGGGCCAATGGCACGGATACGTCGAGTGCGACTCACTGGTCGTCGACAATCTCTACGTCGGACCCGGTGTGGCCCAAAAGTGCTTCGGGTGGGTGCATGACGTGCCGGCGGTAGCGCATCTGCTGGCCGCGTCCCGTTCGGTGCGCAAGCTCCACCTCGACCCGGACGCGTTGGAACGGGTCGTCGGCTGGCTGGGTCAGCTGTCCGCGTCGCCCGGGCCGAACAGCGACAAGGGGCAAGGATCCGACGCGGTGCGGATCGGTCTCTTGCTGGCCGTTCTTGGTGAGGTTGCCTCGACAAGCTCGATCGTGGCATCGCCCCCGACCCGTCCGGACGTGGTCGAGGAAGCGCTGCGCCTTCTCGGCGAGCAAGGTCGCTCACGCGTGGTCGCTGGAGGAGTTGGCGTTCGACGTGCACATCTCGCCGGGGCATCTGTCCCGCCTCTTCCGGCGGTCACTGGGCGTGCCACCCATGCGATACCTGGACAGGCTGAGGGCCGAACGAGCTGCCGCGCTGCTGATCGAGACCGAGCTGCCGATCGCAGCGATCGGCGAGGTTGTCGGGTGGAGTGATCCGAACTATGCAAGCCGAAGGTTTCGTCTTCTGTTCGGCGTCAGCCCGAGCGGCTATCGAGCAGCGTTCGTCTCGCGGCCTGATGACGGATCCACAGCAGTGCGGTGAGGCCTGCGCAACCCCAACCCCCCACGGGTTGCGCAGGCCGCCCCCGCAGCCAGTTCGAGAGTTTCCCCGTCTCGAGCGCTGCCTGGAACAAGGTTGATCCGAAGCTGCGCCGCCGACCATCGGCCGGCCCTCCCGGATTTGGTGGTCGAACGACGGGTCAGGCGCACCACCAGGGCCGCGTAGCCCGGCCGAACAGCCGACTGATGGGGCTCGAATTGAGCATGCCTACGACCCGCAGTAGCCTCCGAGAAGGGGCCCGGCTGTGAGGAACAAGCGCACGGACGAAACAGAATCTCGCGCGTACGTCGTCGACGGTGACCGGGACGTCGTGGCGGGCGGAGTGGTGCCCCGCCCGCGCCGGGTGTTGCTCGTCGGCACTGCCGTCGCGGCGCTGCTCGTCGCCCAACCGCTCTGGCACGCGGTCGCCCCGCGCAGCTCCTCACCGCCTGGTGCGCAAGCTGGCTCGCCCACGGGTCGGCCATCACTGCCGCAGGATTCGCCCACGGCTGCTCCGCTGACGGCACCGCTCCACCAGTCCGTGATGCGACCGATGGCGCAGGGCAGCGTCCGCGCATTCCTGCGGTGGTACGCGGAGCTGCCTGTTGCGACGCGTCCGGCACCTGGTGCGGCAGTGGTCTCCCATGTCTTCCGGGTGCAGCACAGCGCGAATTTCGGCTTCGGCGAGGACTTCGCTGCGGTGGCGCAGGTGCGTGGCCGGGGCGGCTGGACAACGGTCGCGCACGGTGACATCCGTGACGCCCGGGTGGATGTAGACGGGCGGCGAGTGGCGTTCATCGTCGTCGCGGCCAGTCGCAGCGAGCTCGGCATCCGGACCATTCGGGCCTGGGCCGTCGTCGCCTCGGTCGCCGACGGGGTCCTGACGACTGCCCGGGGAGTCCCGCCGGAAGCGTCCCTGAGCGGCTGGTTCGGCGACCAGGTGGTCGTCGACCGCTCCGCGATCGGCCTGTCCCCGCTGCTGATCGACGGCACCGGGCGGCAGGCACCTCACGACCTCGACACCGGGAGCAGCGCTATCGGCGACTCTGTCGGCGACGTCCAGTTCGTCGGGGCCGACCTGATGCGCTGCCTGACCGGCTCGCGGCTCGGGCTGGCGCCGCGCACCGGCATCGAGAGCTGCCCGGACGACGCCCTCGTCGCCGCCTCACCGGATGGCCGGTGGGCGGTGACCCGCGACCTACGGTGGCTGGACCGGGCCACCGGCCGGTCCACGGCGATGACGAGGCGGCCACCCGGGTGGCCCGTCGACAGCGTCGACTTCGTGGACGATCGGCGCGCCCGCGTCGTCGTACGCCTGCCGGGTCGAATGCTCGTCGCGCTGTGTTCCCGGCAAGCAGGCTGCCTGCGCCCGCGGTGACAGCAGCCTGCACTGCTGAATGCGGATCACAGATCACACTGTGAGCGTGCGACCGCCAAGATCGAGCCCGCCGTGGGTCTGCAGCCACTGCACAGCCTCGGCGGCGGCCTGCAGCGACGTGTATCGAGGCTGATAACCCAGCAGCCGGCGGGCTTTGTCGATGCTCGCTGACGGGCTGCGGGAGATGTGGTCGAGGGTCGCGTCGGCGTCTTCGGGCTTGCTCTCCTGCCGGAACGCCTCGAACGGCACGAAGCGCAGGTCCGCCTGCTGCCCGAACCAGCCGGCGACGGCCTCGGCAAAGCCGCGCAGCGTCAGCGCGCGTTCGGACACGACGTGAAAGCTCTCGCCGACCGAGGCACCTTGCCGGTGCAGGGCCAGCTCGAACGACTGCGCCACGTCGTCGGCGTGCACGTGGTGGACCGTCTCGAGACCGAAGTTGGGCAACGTCACCTGCTGGCCGGTCGCGAGCCTGGTCCAGACGTCCGGGTTGAGATTGCCGGCGGGGTTGATGATCGCCCAGCCGGGACCGGAGATGTGACCGGGATGCAGGATGCTCGTCCGCAGGCCGCCGCTGCGGGTCTCCTGGAGCAGCAGTTCCTCGATCGCCGCCTTGCCGACGCCGTAGTGGCCGAACGGTCGGCGCACCGCGTCCTCGGTGACGGGAACCTCGACCGCCGGGCCGTGCACCCAGATCGTGCCGCAGTGCAAAAGGATCTGGACCTTGCCCCGCAGTGCGTCCACCAGTTGCTCGGCCGACTCGGGCGTGAAGCAGATCAGGTCGATGACGGCATCCGCGGCCAGATCGGCAATCCGGTCGCCGAACGTTCCCGCCTCGTCCTCGGAGTCCCTGTCAGCGGTCACCCGGGACACCTGTTCCCATGCCGGATGCTCGCGATATGGCGGGCGAACGCCCCGGCTGATCGCGATGACCTCATGGCCGGCGGCAACGAGGCGCGGCACGAGGTAGCCGCCGATGTGACCAGTGGCGCCGATGACGGCAACTCGCATGGAGACCTCCTAGTGCAGAGTTGTCTTATGCCTCAACGAACAGACCCAGCGGCAGGTCCGCGGAGGAGTGGCCGCACTCTAGTTTGAAGGTGCCCGGCTCGCGAGCCCAGTTGTGCGCTGCAACGTCCCAGTGCTCGAAGGCCCGCGGCGCGATCGCCACCTCGGCAGTCACGCCCTGTCCTGGTCCCGCCTCCACGACCGCCCAGCCGGCGAGCCACCGCACGGAGCGCTCGACGCTGCTCTCGGGGCGGCTCGCGTACACCTGCACGACCTCCTTGCCGTGCCGAGGCCCGCTGTTGCGGACCTGCACGGACACGGTCGCCGCGCCGGTGGCCGGGTGATCGGGCTCGACGGTTGCCGACAGGTAGTCCCAGGTCGTGTAGCCCTGGCCCCCGCCGAAGGGGAACCGTGGCCGGCGTCCCTCCCGGTCGTACCAGCGATATCCGATGTGCAGGTCCTCGTCGTAGGACAGGACTCCGTCGATCGGCGTCGTCGAGGGCAAGCCGTCCTCGGTCGTCGGCCAGGTCACCGGCAGCCGACCGCCGGGCTCGACCGCGCCGAGCAGGACGTCGGCCAGCACCGTGCCGAACTCCTGACCGGGAAACCAGGTCAGCAGGATGGCGGGGACGTCATCGGCCCACGGCAGGAGCACCGGTGCACCCGAGTTGACCACGACGACGGTGCGCGGGTTCGCGGCCACGACGCGCGCGACGAGCTCGTCCTGCCGGCCGGGCAGGCTCAACGAGTCGCGGTCGAACCCTTCGCTCTCGACCTCTTCGTTCGTGCCGACCACGACGACTGCGACATCGGCCGCTGCCGCGGCGGCAACCGCCTCACGCAGCTCGTCGTCGTCGTCGCCGTCGACCTCGAGATTGAGCTGCAGCCCCACGATGGGGACCTCCACGTCAGCGAAGACCGTGGCGGCTGAGCGGTCGTGACGCAGGACGACGTCGACCTCCTCGCCGGCGGTCAGGTCCAGCTGCGTGACCAGTTGCGGTGGCCGCATCATGCCCTCGACGACATCGGCGCCGTCAGGCAGGACCAGGTCGTCCGCCGCACGAACCTCGCCGTCGACAGTGAGCCGGAAGCTGCCCATCCCGGAGGCCGCCAGCAGATAGGAGGCAGTACGGGGGGCCCGGACCCGGGTGCGGACCTCGATAGCCGCGACATCGGTCATCGACAAGCCCTCACCGAACGAGCCCATCCAGGTGAACGCCGTGCCGGAACGTGCGTCTGTGCGCAGCGCGTTTCCGTCGTGGCCGAGGAAGACGACGTCGGCTCCGGCGCTGCCGTCAGGACGTCGAAGTACGTCGGCCGTGGCGACGGGGACCCGGCGCGTGCTGCGCGCGCCACGCGCGTACACGATCTCGACGTCAGGCAACGCGGCCTGCAGACCGGCGAGCGGCTCGACGGTGTGCGGTGGGAAGACCGTTGCGCTGCCACCACCGAGGGTGCGGCCGACAGCCGCGTTCGGTCCCATCACGGCGACCCGGCGCAGGCCTGCCGCGTCGAGCGGCAGCAACGGGTTTTCGTCGCCGACCGGCGCGCGATTCTGAGCCAGCACCATGCCCGAAGCCGCGGCGGACTCGATCTCGCCGGTCACCTCCGCGTCGGACCACGGCGTCGCATCCGTCCCGGCGAAACCGTCGAGGGCGCCGACGCGCCTCGCGAGCCGCAGGAGCCGCGTGACCTTGTCGTCAACGATTGCCTCGTCGAGCTTCCCGTGGCGCACCACGTCGACCAGCGCGGCGCCCCATGGGCCGGTAGGTCCGGGCATGAGCAGGTCGAGCCCTGCGTCGGCCGAGCCCAGCGAACGGCCGGCGAACCAGTCGGTCATGGTGAGACCGTCGAACCCCCACTCCTCTTGCAGCACGTCTCGCAGCAACGGTGACTCGGTCATCGTGTGCCCGTTGACCCCGTTGTAGGCAGCCATCACCGACCAGGCGCCTGCGTCGCGCACGATCACCTCGAACGGTGCCAGATAGAGCTCGCGCAGCGCCCGCTCGCTGACCCTCGCGTCCAGGCTGAACCGTTCCGTCTCGGAGTCGTTCGCCACGAAGTGCTTGACGGTGGCCGCGACTCCCTCTGCCTGGACACCGCGCACATAGGCCACGCCCAGGACGCCGGTCAGCAGCGGGTCCTCACTGAAGCACTCGAAGTGGCGACCGCCGTAGGGGCTGCGGTGCAGGTTGACGGTCGGCGCGAGCACGACGTCCACGCCTTTGCGCCGCGCCTCGGCGGCGAGCAGCCGGCCGATGCGCTCGACCACCGCTGTGTCCCACGTGGCAGCGAGGGCGGTCGGTGACGGCACGTTCGCCGAGGTGCTCCGCTCGTCCCAGGTCTCGCCACGAACACCGGCGGGTCCGTCGGAGACGACCAGCCGGCGAAGGCCGACGGCCGGCTCGGGATGCAGGGACCAGAAGTCGGCGCCGGTCAGGAGGCGCACTTTCTGCTCAAGAGTCAGCAGGGCCACCTTCGCGACCACCGGGTCGCTGGCGGTCACGGCGCCTCCCCCGTGACCGCCTCGTAGGTCTCGCGGTCGATGCCGAGGCCGGGGAAGGCGAGCAGGGTCCGGAGCGGGAAGTTGCCGATCACGACCTTGAGCTCGGCGTCGCCGACTATGCCGGCTGGGTGGCCGTCGTCGTCGGTGCCGACAGCCTTCTCCAGCGCCGCGCGCCCGTTCGGGTCAGCGAGCCATTCCTCGAGCGTCGACGCCCCGGTCAGCGGGGCTGCTGCCCGATGGGGCGTGGATGCTGACGGTGCTGGCCAGCGGCAGGTCGCGGGACGACGCACCGACAGCGATGGTGAAGTCACCGCCCTCGAGCACCCAGGCGCCGTGTTGCACCGACCAGTAGGACAGGTCGCGGGCGGTCAGCGAGAGCCGCACCGCCGATGTTTCCCCAGCAGACAGCGCGACCTTGGCGAACGCCTTCAGCTCGCGCCTCGGCCGGGCGACCGACGCTTCGGGGTCGCTGACGTACAGCTGCACGGTCTCGACGCCGTCGCGTGCGCCGGTGTTGGTCACCGCGCAGGTGACCTCGAGGGCGAGGTCGCCGGCGGCAGCGGACCCGCGCACGACCACATCGAGATCTGAGTAGGCGAAGGTCGTGTAGGACAGCCCGTGCCCGAACGGGAACGCGACCTGCTGGTCGAGCGCGTCGTAGCCGCGGTAGCCGACGAACACGCCTTCCCCGTAGCGCACGTGGCCCGCCTCGCCGGGGAAGTTCAGGTACGACGAGTTGTCCGTCAGCCGCACCGGGATGGTCTCCGCGAGCCGGCCCGACGGGTTGGCGGCACCGAGCAGCAGATCGGCGACCGCACCACCGGCGGCCTGACCCGACAGCCAGCACTCCAGCACCGCCGGCACGTGGTCCACCCAGTCGCTCACAGCGACCGTCGAGCCGTTGGCCAGCACGACCACCAGGCGCGGGTTCGCCGCGGCGAGCCGGGCGAGCAGGTCGCGCTGTGCCAGGGGCAGGTCGATGTGCGTGCGGTCAAAGCCCTCCGACTCGTCGCGCGCCGGCAGCCCGAGGAACGCGACGACCACATCGGCGCCGGCCGCCACCGCCACGGCCTGATCGGCCAGCGCGGCCGCGGTCGACGGATCGGGCTCGATGGTGAAGCCCGGGGCGAAGACAACATCGACCCCGTCCGGCACGCCGGCGCGCAGTTCGTCCAGGGGGACGTCGACCCGGGTCGGATTGACCTGTGAGCTGCCGGCACCCTGATAGCGCGGCGTGCGCGCGAACTCGCCGACCACTGCGAGCCGCTGCCCGGGTCGCAGGTCGAGGGGCAGCAGCCCGTCGTCGTTCTTCAGCAGCACCGCGCACTGTTGCGCCACGGTGCGGGCCAGCCGGTGGTGGGCGTCCGCGTCGACCGGGGTCTGCTCCTGTTCCTGTCCCTGCTGGGACCGAGCTACGACGTCGAGCACCCGCGCCACCGCGGTGTCGAGCACCGACTCGTCCAGCGCGCCGGACTTGACCGCCTCGACGATCGCGCGGTCGCTGATGCCCAGATTCGGCGGCATCTCCAGCTCCAGCCCGGCGGCGAGCGCCGCGACGCGGTCGTGCACCGCACCCCAGTCGGACACCACCAGACCGTCGAAGCCCCACTCGTCACGCAGCACCTCGGTCAGCAGCCAGCGGTGCTGCGACGCGTGGATGCCGTTGACCCGGTTGTAGGCGCACATGACCGTCCACGGCTTCGCCTGGACCACGACACGCTCGAAGGCAGGCAGGTAGATCTCGCGCAGCGTGCGTTCGTCGACGTCGGCGCTGACCCGCAGCCGGTCGGTCTCCTGGTTGTTGGCCGCGAAGTGCTTCACCGACGCGCCGACGCCCTGGGACTGCAGGCCCTCCACCAGCGCTGCACCAAGCGCGCCGGACACGGCCGGGTCCTCGGAGAAGTACTCGAAGTTGCGCCCGCACAACGGCGAGCGCTTGATGTTGATGCCGGGACCGAGCACGACCGCGACGCCCTGCTCCCGAGCCTCCCGGCCGACCGCCTCGCCGACGCTGCGCACCAGGTCGGCGTCCCACGACGAGCCCAGCGCCGAGGCCGTCGGGAAGCAGGTCGCCGGCACGCTGCCCCCGAGGCCGACGTGGTCGCCCCCGTCCGGCTGCCGGCGCAGGCCGTGCGGGCCGTCGCTCACCATCACCGACGGGATGCCGAGCCGCTCCACGCCGCGCGTGTGCCAGAAATCCGAGCCGAGACACAGCGACGCCTTCTCCTCCAGCGTCAGCTCGGAGACCAGCTCGGTGACGTTCATCTCAGCAGTCATCTTCCGGTTCGCCTTTCGTTCACAAGCTTCGCTTGAGGTTGCGCCGCCCCTCATCTCCCAGTCAAGCCGACGGCTGCCGGCTCGTGATCGTCGGACCGGCTGAGTTCGCAGAACGAGACTCCTGAGCGCGCCCAGGTCCCCGGTGATCGCGCCGTGGGCGCGGGCCTGGACCAGCACGTTGCCAAGCGCCGTTGCCTCGACGGGGCCGGCCAGCACAGGGAGGCCACATGCGTCGGCGGTCAGCTGGCACAGCAGCTCGTTGAGTGCTCCGCCGCCCACGATGTGGACGACCTCGACGTCGCGGCCGGACAGCTCACGGGCCTTGGCCACCGTCACAGCAAAGGCTCTTGCCAGGCTTTCGACGATGCATCGTACGGTGGAAGCCTGCGAGTCAGGGGGCTGCTGGCCGGACCTTTCGCAGAGCGACGCGAGGCGATCGACCATCGGGCCCGGCGCTAGCAGCGAGGCGTCGTCGACATCGATGACCGGGCCGCCGGGTGGCGCCTCTGCGGCCTGCGCGAGCAGCGTTGACAGGTCGTGCTCGGCGCCCTGACCGCGCCACTCGCGCAACGACTCCTGCAGGATCCACAGGCCCATGACGTTGTGCAGATAGCGAATGCGACCGTCGACACCGCCCTCGTTGGTGAAGCGGGCCAGCCGGCTTGCCTCGGTGAGCACCGGCTGCTCCAGCTCGACGCCGACCAGCGCCCACGTACCGCAGGCGATGTAGGCCGCGCGCTCCGGGTCCATCGGCGTGCCGACCACGGCCGATGCGGTGTCGTGTGAACCCACCGCCGTGAGCACGGCCGACTTCGACAACCCGGTCTCAGCTGTGAGACGCGACTGCAGTGGCCCGAGCACGTCGCCCGGCTGCACGAGCGGCGCCAGCAACGCCGGATCGAGGCCAGCAGCAGTGACGAGGTCGGGTGCCCATTGCTGGGTTCGCACGTCGAGCAGTCCGGTCGTCGAGGCATTCGTGTGCTCGGTCACCTGCACGCCGGACAGCCAGTGACCCATCAGGTCCGGCACGAGCAGCAGCCGGTGGGCTGCGGTCATGGCGCCAGAGTCACGTATGGCGAGCAGCTGGTAGAGGGTGGTGAACGGCAGCAGCTGCAGACCGTTGCGCTCGTAGAGGTCCTGACGCGGGACGACGTCGTCGAACTGCTCGGCGATCCCGTCGGTGCGGTCGTCCCGGTAGTGGGCCACCGGTCCCAGCAGCTCTCCGGCGTTGTCGATCAGGCCGAAGTCGATGGCCCAGGTGTCGACGCCGACGCTGCTGACGCCGCCGGAGGACCGAGCAGCTGCCCCGAGCCCGATGACCACCTCATGCCACAGGCGGACGACGTCCCAGACCAGACCTGTCGGCAGCCGCACCGGTTCGTTGGGGAAGCGGTGGACTTCTTCCAGGCGCAACGAGCCTGCGCCGATGTGGCCGAGGACGACTCGGCCGCTGGACGCACCGAGGTCGACCGCGGCGACCGTTGTCATCGCAGGAAGGCGGCCGCCACGCCGGCGTCGACCGGGATGTGCAGCCCGGTCGTGTGGGTCAGGTCGCCGCCGGTGAGGGCGAAGACCGCGTTGGCCACGTGCTCGGGCAGCACCTCACGCTTGAGCAGCGTGCGCTGCGCGTAGTACGCACCGAGTTCCTCCTCGGGCACGCCGTAGACCGCGGCCCGCTTGGCGCCCCAGCCACCGGCGAAGATGCCCGACCCGCGTACGACGCCGTCGGGGTTGACGCCGTTGACCCGGATGCCGAGCTCGCCGAGCTCGGCGGCGAGCAGCCGCACCTGGTGGGCCTGGTCGGCCTTCGCCGCGCCGTAGGCGACGTTGTTGGGCCCGGCGAACAACGAGTTCTTGCTGGAGATGTAGACGATGTCCCCACCGAGACCTTGGTCGCGCATGATTCGCGCTGCCTCGCGCGAGACCAGGAACGAGCCCTTGGCCATGACGTCGTGCTGCAGGTCCCAGTCGGCCTCGGTGGTGTCCAGCAGCGGCTTGGAGATCGACAGACCCGGCGTTGTTCACGACCAGGTCCACGCCGCCGAAGGCCAGCGAGGTCGCTCGCAACGCTGCCGCCACGGCCGCGGCGTCGGTCACGTCGGCAGTGACCGCGACCGCGGCATCGGTGCCGCCGATCTCCGCGGCGACCGCCTGCGCTGAGTCGGTGTCACGGTCGGCGACGACCACGCAGGCACCCTCGGCGGCGAGCCGCAGCGCGATGGCCCGGCCGATGCCCGAACCGGCACCGGTCACAAAGGCAACGCGGGACGCGAGCGGCTTGGGCTTGGGCATCCTGGCCAGCTTGGCTTCCTCGAGCAGCCAGTACTCGATGCGGAACTTCTCGCTCTCGTCGATCGGTGCGTAGGTCGAGATCGCCTCCGCGCCGCGCATCACGTTGATCGCGTTGACGTAGAACTCGCCGGCCACCCGCGCGGTCTGCTTGTTGGCGCCGAAGCTGAACATGCCGACGCCGGGCACCAGCACGATGGCAGGGTCGGCGCCGCGCATCGGCGGGGTGTCGGCGTCGGCATAGCGGTCGTAGTAGGCGGCGTAGTCCGCGCGGTAGGCCTCGTGCAGCTCCTTGAGCCGGGCGACCGTCTCCTCCAGCGGCGCGCTCGGCGGCAGGTCGAGGACCATCGGGCGAACCTTGGTGCGCAGGAAGTGGTCCGGGCAGGAGGTGCCCAGCGCCGCCAGCTCGGGGTGCCGCTCGCGGGCCAGGAAGTCGAGCACGACCTCGCTGTCGGTGAAGTGGCCGACCTGCGCGCGGTCGGTGGAGGCCAGACCGCGGATCACCGGGGCAAGTGCGGCGCCACGTTCCCTGCGAGGCAGCCTCCGGCAGCGCTTCCAGTCCGGGCACGATCGGCCCGAACGGGTCCGCCTTCCCGTGCGTCTCGATGTAGTCGGCGGCGGCGTTGATGATCTCCAGCGAGTTCTGCTCTGCCTCGTCGCTGGTCTCGCCCCACGCGGTGATGCCGTGGCCGCCGAGGATCACGCCGATCGCCTGCGGGTTAGCGTCCTTGACTGCCGCGATGTCCAGTCCGAGCTGGAAGCCGGGCCGCCGCCACGGCACCCAGGCGACCCGGTCGCCGAAGATCTCCTTGGTCAGCGCCTCGCCGTCGGCGGCGGTGGCCACGGCGATGCCCGAGTCGGGGTGCAGGTGGTCGACGTGCGCGGCATCGACCAGGCCGTGCATCGCGGTGTCGATCGACGGCGCGGCGCCGCCTTTGCCGTGCAGGCAGTAGTCGAACGCGGCGACCATCTCGTCCTCCCGCTCGACACCGGGATAGGCATCGACGAGCGAACGCAGCCGGTCGAGGCGCAGCACCGCAAGGCCGGGCTCCGTCAGTGTGCCGAGGTCGCCGCCCGAGCCCTTCACCCACAACAGCTCGACGGGCTGCTGGGTGACCGGGTCGGTGACCTCGCCCTTCGCCGACGTGTTGCCACCGGCGTAGTTGGTGTTGCGCGGGTCGGCACCGAGCCGGTTGCTGCGCGTGACAAGAGCTTGAACCTGTGGGTGCGTCATCGTTCCTTCTCGCATCGGGTCGTCTGGGGGCGTTGCTTGGTCAGGGGCTCAGGCGCCCCAGCCGGCTTGCTGTCCGTCGGCTCGCTCGGTGCGGATGCGCTCGAAGTAGCCGGAACGCTGGTAGGCCGCGACCGGGTCGGGGTCCAGTCCCTCCTCGACCCGGAGGTCGGCGAGCAAGGGGCGTACGTCGGTGTTGTAGGCGTCCATGAGCACGGCGTTGGCGCCCAGCACATCGCCCGCCTGCTGCGCGGCCGCGAGCGCGATCGCGTCCACGATCAGCGCCTTGGCGGTGGCCTCCTGGACGTTCATCACTGACCGGATGACCGCTGGGATCTTCGCCTCGATGTTGTGGCACTGGTCGAGCATGAACGCGATCCCCAGCTCCGGGCGCAGCGCATCACCCTGGACGATCTCGTGCATGATGCGGAACAGCTGGAACGGGTCGGCCGCACCGGCCATCAGGTCGTCGTCGGCATAGAAGCGCGAGTTGAAGTCGAAGGCACCGAGCTTGCCGGCGCGCAGCAGGAACGCGACGATGAACTCGATGTTGGTTCCCGGGGCGTGGTGACCGGTGTCGATGCAGACGACGGCGCGCGGCCCGAGCTCGAGGCAGTGCGCGTAGGAGGTGCCCCAGTCCGGGACGTCCATCGTGTAGAAGGACGGCTCGAAGAGCTTGTACTCGAGCACCAGCCGCTGCTCGTCCCCGAGCCGGTCATAGACCTCGCGGAGGGCAACGGCGAGCCGGTCCTGCCGGTCGCGGATGTTGTCCTGGCCGGGATAGTTCGTGCCGTCGGAGAACCAGAGCTTGAGGTCGCCTGACCCCGTCTCGTCCATGATGTCCACGCACTCGAGCAGGTGGTCGATCGCCTTGCGCCGCACGCCCGGGTCGGGGTTGGTGACACTGCCGAGCTTGTAGTCGTTGTCCTGGAACACGTTCGCGTTGATCGTGCCTAGCGACACACCGCGTTCGGCGGCATACTTCGCGAGCTGCTTGTAGTCGTCGACCTTGTCCCACGGGATGTGCAGGGCCACGGTCGGCGCCACGCCGGTGAACCGGTGCACCGTCGCCGCGTCGTCGATCTTCTCCTCGGGTGTACGAGGAACACCTTCCTGCGGGAACACCTTGAAACGGGTGCCCGAGTTCCCATAACCCCAGGAGGGCGTCTCGATCCGCTGCTCGCGCAGCACGTTCAACACGCGGGCACGCGTGTCCGCGGTGAGGTCAGTCATTTCCTTCGTCTCCCTCTGCGAGGCGTTAAGCCCGGCGTTGGACGTCAACGTTGGACATTCGCCCGGGTCGCGCCAAAGTGCACGACCTCCGGGTGGGTGATCTAGCCCTTGACGGCGCCGGAGGTCATGCCGGCCACGATCTGCCGGTTGAAGAACAGGAACATGATCAACGGTGGAATGGTGATCAGCAGGATGTCCATGAACAGCAGGTTGTACTGCGTGATGAACTGGCTCTTGAAGTTGAACAGGGTCAGCTGCACGGTGGCGTTCTGGTCGCCGGGCAGGAAGTAGAGCGGGTTGTTGAAGTCGTTGAACACGTTGACCGACTGCACGACGATGACGGTGACGATGACCGGACGCAGCAGCGGGAAGATGACCCGGAAGAAGATCCGCAACGGCGACGCACCGTCGATCATCGCGGCTTCGTCGAGGTCGCGCGGGATCGATCGCGATGAACGCCCGGAACAGCAGGATGCAGAACGCCAGCCCGAAGGCGACCTCGACCAGGATGAGGCCGGGCAGCGTCTTGAACAGGTGCAGCTTCTGCAGCACCCAGATGGTCGGCACGACGGCCGGCGGGATGATCAGCCCGGACAGCACCAGCAGGTTGATCAGCGCCGTTCAGCCGGCTCCGCCGGCGTTGCAGGACGTAGGCGACCATGGCGCCGAGGATCACCATGATCGTCGACGCTGGCCACGGTCAGGATGGTGCTGTTGATGAACGCGATGACCAGGATGTAGTCACGCGAGGACGAGCGTGTCCTTGAAGTTCTGCCACGAGCTGGAAGTGGTTCGGCCAGGAGAAGTCGAGCTCCGCGGCCTGCTGCGTGGTCCTTGACCGCGATCGAGGACGATGAACGCGAACGGCACCAGGAAGACGACGGCGAAGGCGACGATGGAGACGCGACCCAAGCAGCCAGCTCCTTGGACGACTTCACAGCTCGACCTCCTTGCGGTTGAGGAACCAGAACAGCGGCAGCACGATCACGGTGACCAGCAGGAACAGGATGACGTTGCCGGCGGTGGACAGGCCGTAGAAGCCGGCCTGGTACTGCTTGTAGATCACCGAGGCGATCACGTCGGAGGTGAAGCCGGGGCCGCCGCCGGTCATCGCCCAGATCAGGTCGAAGGACCGCAGCCCGCCGATGAGCGACAGGATGATGACGGTGACCGTGGCCGGCCGGGCCAGCGGCAGGATGATGTGCCGGAACCGGTCGAACGCGCTGGCCCCGTCCATCTTGGCTGCCTCGAAGTACTCGTGCGGGATGGACACGATCCCGGCGATGTAGATGACGGTGGCCAGGCCGACGCCCTTCCAGACGTCGACGAGCGGCGACCGAGAGCAGGGCGAACTTCGGGTCGCCCAGCCAGTCCGGGCCTGTCGATCCCGATGACGCCCAGCGCGTCGTTGATCAGCCCCTGTCGGGTCCATCAGGGCGGTGAAGGTCAGGCCGACACCGATGGTGCTCACCAGCACCGGGAAGAACACCACCGAGCGCAGGAAGCTGCGCCCGATGATCTGCGAGGTCAGCAGCACCGCCAGCAGCATGCCCGAGGACGACCTTCGCGCCGGAGGTGACGACGGCGTAGATCAGCGTGTGCTGCAGGCCCTTGCACCAGTGCCGGCTCGCTGAAGAACGTGCGGTAGTTGTCCAGCCCGATGAAGTGGTAGTCGAACAGCGTCCACCGGGTCAGGCTGAAGAAGAACGACGCGAAGGTCGGGACGATGAACAGCACGCCGAACAAGACGGCCGCGGGCAGGTAGAACCAGTATCGGGTAGGAACTGCGCTGGCGCCGATGAATCCTGGTGGCCGCCGAGGCGGCCGCTTGGTCGTCGGTCTTTTCGGTCGTTGTGGCCATGGTTGGCTCTCCTTGTCGGCTCGGGCGTTCCGGTCCCGCCCGATGGAGCGGGACCGGAACGTGCGCTTGAGTGACCAGTCCCAGCCGGGGAGGCCGAGCTGCTGAGCCTGCTTCTTCACGTCCTCGTCGTAGAGCTTCGCGCCGCTCTCGGCGGTGCGGATGCCCGAGCCGACCTCGATGAGGATCTGCTCCAGGGTCGGGCCCTTGATCGGCGAGAGGAACTCCAGCGCCGGGCTGGCCGCGCCGGCCTTCTCGAAGTACGGCACGACTGTCCTGCACGGCCGGCGGCACGTCCGCGGGCAGCGTGCAGCCCTTGACCAGGTACGGACCCGTCGGCGGCGCTGCCTCGGTCTTGTTGAGCGCGTCGCAGCCTGCGGGGGTCGCGATGAAGCCGAGGAACTTCTTCGCCGCCGCCAGCTTGTCACCCTTGGTCGACGTCGGGATGTAGACACCGGCCGGGTACCACGTGGTCAGGCCGTTCGTCGCGGCGTCGTCACCGGGCAGCGCGAAGAAGCCGACGTCGTTGACCTCGTCCGGGGTGTTGGCAACGATCGCTGGGACGACAGCGGTCAGCATCGGGTACTGCGCGCCCGTCACCGGTCGGCGACCTTCTTCAGCGCCTCGGCGTTCGTTGGTCGACGCGAAGTCCTTGTTCAAGTAGCCCGCGTCACGGACCTCCTGCAGACGCTCGAAGCTCTTCAGCGCGGCGGGGTCGGTCGCGTACTTCTTCTTCCCGGCGGTGTACTGCTCGGCGAAGTCCGGCTCGGCCGCGGCCACGTTGTGGAAGTCCCCCAGCACGAACAGCTGCGAGGTCCAGGTGTCCGTCCGGTAGGACTGGATCACCGGCGCGACACCGGACGGCCTTGATCTTCTTGTTGTTGGCCATGAACTCGGCCCAGGTCTTCGGCACCGACAGCCCGAGCTTGTCGAAGATCGGCTTGTTGTAGAGAACGCCACCACCAAAAGCGGTCCCGAACGGGAACGCCATACTTGTCGCTCCCCGCCGTGACCACCGGGGGAAGAAGCGCGTCCTCGACGTTGGACATGAACTTCTCGTCGGTCAGCGGGACGAGGTTGGTCTTCGGGTTGATCGCCTGGAACAGCGAGCCGGAGTTGTACATGAAGACGTCGGTCATGTCGCCGGTCGACAGGCGGGTCTTGATGATGTTGTCGCCGTCGGCCCCACCGGGCGAGTCTCGACCTTGACCGTGATGTCCGGGTTCTTCGCGGTGAAGGCCTTCGCCAACGCATTCCCCGATCGCGACGGAGGCGGCGCCGTTGTCGACGAGGAACGACAGCGAGACCTTGCCACCGCCGCCGCTGCTGTCGCTCGGAGCCGCCGAGGTCGCCGGCACTGCATCCGGCCAGCGCAAGAGCACCCGCCACAACAGCCATCAGCGCCCGTGCGTGGTGCGACTTGCTGGATCTCATTCAGACCTCCAGACGAGAGCTGACCATCCACATGATCAGACGGGGAACCGTTAACTTGAATCGATCAATTGAATCGATTCAGTTGCGGTTTCGAGAAAGATAGAGGCCCCCGGAGGGCACGTCAAGACCCTGAGCGGAATTGCCGGGATGTTTCGTCGACCAAGCCGCCGGTGACGCTGGTCGCGGCTGGCTGGCTCAGCTGCCCGCTCGCCGAGCAAGCGACGGCTCGACTCGGAGCGCCGCGGGGACATCGAGAACTTTCATGGCCACCTGCCCCGAGGTCGTCAAAGCAACCATGCCGGGGTCTGGGGCAGAGCGTCCCTGGTCGCGCTCGCAGAAAAACGTACACCCGGGATCAGCGCGAGGTCGATAACGAAAACGCAGTCGTTCGAGGACGATCAACTCCCTCAGCGGGCTGCCGGCGACAGCAGCCCGTCGAGCCTCTCGTGCAGGATCTTGCTGCCCGGGAGGAAGCCGCCCTTCACGATCGAGTCGACCAGCTGGCCGGCCGGCGCGTCGAGGTCCGACCGCAGTCGCCCCGCCACCGTTGCCTCGTCCAGGTCGACGCCGGGTTCGGCCGCTGCCGCGACGACCGACGCCCAGGCGGCGGCGTTGTCGAGGACGTCACGTACCGTCGCATGGGCCGCCAACGGTGCGGATGCCGTGCTCGGATCGGCCACATCCCACTCGTGACGACCGTGGCCCACCCGCTCCGGCTGGTCGGCGCCGGGCACATGGACGGTCGCCGTGCTGCCGACAGGCACCTGAACGTCCAGGGTCAGTCGCCCGCCTGCGCGCTCCCAGGACACCGATGCTTCGCCGTACGGCGTCAGGTGGCGGGCCGACGCGGCGGTCAACCCACCGCCCGGCAACGGTCGCACCTCGATCTCCCGATAGCCCGGCCCGGTCGGAGCCAGCCCGGCGACGGTTCGGTGCATCCAGTCGGCGACGGCGCCCAGGGCGTAGTGGTTGAACGACGTCATCTCGCCGGGGTTGATGCTGCCGTCCGGCAGCATGCTGTCCCAGCGCTCCCACACGGTGGTCGCGCCCATGCTGACCGAGTAGAGCCAGGACGGGCAGCCGGTCTGCAACAGCAGGCGATAGGCCAGGTCCACCTCGCCGGCGGCGGTCAAGGCATCGGTCATCAACGGCGTGCCGACGAAGCCCGTGCTGATGCGGAAGCCCGAGGTCCGCACCAGGTCGGCCAGCCGCCGCCCAGCCCGAGCGCGCTGTGACTCCGTCGGCAACAGCGCCCATTCCAGAGCGAGGGCGTAGGCAGTCGGTGCGTCGCTCAGCACGCGACCACCCGCGGTGACATATTCACCGGCGAAGGCGTCGCGCACCTCGGCCGCGAGGGCTTCGTAGTCCTTGGCGATGTCCATGTCCCCGACGACCTCGGCGGCGAGCGCGACCACCTCGGCCGATCGGGCCAGGTGCGCTGTGGCGATGACATCAGGGTCGGCCTGCGCCCCGGCCGGATCGTCCGGCGGTGCCGTCGGGTCGAGCCAGTCGCCGAACTGGAAACCACCGCTCCAGAGCCGGTCGGCGCCGGCGAGCCCGGCGATGCGGTCGACCCACCCGCACATGCTCGGCAGCTGGCGGGCCAGCAGCGCGGCATCGCCGGTGCGCTGATAGACCACCCACGGCACGACGACGGCGGCGTCGCCCCACGCCGCGGCTGCCGGGCCAGCGTTCCCGATCACGTCGGGCACGACGAAGGGCACCGAACCGTCCGGCTCCTGCTCGGCAGCGAGGTCGGCCAGCCACGAGGTGAGAAAGCCGGCGCTGTCGAACAGGAAGCTGGCGGTGGGCGAGAACACCTGGATGTCGCCGGTCCAACCGAGTCGTTCGTCCCGCTGCGGGCAGTCGGTCGGCACGTCGAGGAAGTTCCCCCGCATGCCCCACACGACGTTCTCGTGGAACCTGTCGAGAAGTGCGTCCGACGAGCGGAACCAGCCGGTTCGACGCAGATCGGAGCCCATCACCATGGCCTCGATGTCCTCGGCACGGAGGTCTGGCACACCCGATATCTCCACGTAGCGGAAACCGTGGAAGGTCAGCCTCGACTCGAGCACCTCTTCGGCGCCGCCGGCGAGCACGTAGGAGTCGGTGGCCTTCGCCGTGCGGAGCGGCCGGATGCCCAGCTCGCCATCCTCGAGCACTTCGGCGTGACGAACGACAACCTCATCGCCGGCTGCTCGCCCACGGACGCGGAGCCGGACCGAGCCGACCAGGTTCTGGCCGAAGTCGACCAGAGTCGCACCCGACGGCGAGGAGAACACATTGACGGCCGGGAGGATCTCCGTGACTCGCACGGGTGGCCCGTCCGGAGCCACCAGGCGAGACAGGTCTCCCGGCACGATCTCGACGGCACTTGCCGAGGTCTCGTCAACGCCGGCCCGGCTTCGCAGGTCGGTGCGCTGACCGTCATAGAGGTCATCGGAGATCACGCCGCTCTCCCGTGCGGACCAGGACTCGTCCGTCGCGACGGTTTGGACGGTGCCGTCAGCAGTGGTGACCTCCAGCTGAGCCAGCAGGGCCAGGCGGTCGCCGTATTTCGCGCGCCCGCCCTGGAACCCGAGCCGCCCGCGATACCAGCCGTTGCCCAGCAGCACCTCGATCTCGTTCTGGCCGACGGCAAGCAGATCCGTGACGTCGTAGGTCTGATAGCGGAGCCGGTGTGAGTACGAGGTCCAGCCAGGAGCAAGAACGTGGTCACCGACAGGTCGGCCATTGATGGTGGCCTCGTACACGCCGTGCGCCGTCGCGTAAAGCCTTGCGCTGACGGTGTCGGACGGGAGGTCGAACGTGGTGCGCAGAAGCGGTGCGGGCATCTCCATGCCGGCCAGCTCGACCGGGCTGACAAAGCGGGCCGTCCAGTCGTCGACGCTGAGCAGGCCGGCTGCCACAGCGGCCGGCTGGCTCCAGTCACTCCACTCGGCGTCACCTCTCACTCGCACGCGAACCTCGGCGGTTTCGCGTGAGTGCAACGGCTCGGCCGGCCAGGGTACGAGGACCTGCTCGCGACTCTCGACAACGACCGATTGCGTTGGAGTCCCCGCGCGAACGAGCTCGATCTCGTACGCCGTCTGCTCGAAGCCCGGCTCCGCTTCCGGGATCACCCAGGAGAGCCGGGGCGCCGGCGTTCCGACTCCGAGCAGCGTCCCGTGGTCGGTGTGATGCTCGAAGCGGACTGCCGTGGGAGCGGCGGCGTGTGGCATGCTCTCCTCCAAAGATGAATCGGTTCAGTTTTGGCTGATCCTCGTGACTGAACGCCTCCCCGTCAAGTTCGTCTCAGTGTTGGAGGGGTGTGATCCGGTCGGCGCATGCTGGGCGGCCGAGCAAGTTTCCGGCACGATCAAGATGTGCGCCATGGCATTGGCGCCGTGACAGCCGACTTCAGCAACGAGGGGCGCTCGTGACGACCATCCCGTTCAGAGACACGTCTCTGTCGCTCGACGAACGCCTCGATGACCTTCTCTCCCGGATGTCGCTCGTGGAGAAGGTCGGGCAGATGCTGCAGCTCGACGCGCGAGGTGACCTGGTCGACGCGGTCGCCACGAAAGGGGCTGGATCGATCCTGCACGCGTCACCGGCCCGGTTGCTCGAGGCGATCGACTTGGCATCGAGAACACGGCTGTCCATCCCTCTGCTGACGGCGGACGACTGCATCCACGGCCACTCGTTCTGGCCGGGTGCGACCATCTTCCCCACGCAGCTGGGGATGGCGTGTTCCTGGGACGCCGCGCTGATCGAGCGGGCGGCCCGGGTCGCGGCGGTGGAGGTTTCCACGACCGGGATCCATTGGACGTTCTCCCCGGTGCTGTGCATCGCCCGCGACCTGCGCTGGGGCCGGGTCGACGAGACGTTCGGCGAGGACCCGTTCCTGATCGGCGAGTTCGGCATGGCGATGGTCCGCGGATATCAGGGTGCGGGCCTGGACGACCCGACGGCGATCCTGGCCTGCGCGAAGCACTTCGCCGGCTACTCCGAGACACAAGGTGGCCGTGACGCCAGCGAAGCAGACATCAGCCGGCGCAAGCTTCGCTCCTGGTTCCTGCCGCCCTTCGAGCGGGCGGCCCGGGAGGGCTGTCGGACTTTCATGCTGGGCTACCAGGCCATGGATGGCGTGCCCATCACCGCGAACAATTGGCTGCTCAACGAGGTGCTGAAGGGCGAGTGGGGGTTCACCGGGACACTGGTCACGGACTGGGACAACGTCGGACGCATGGTGTGGGAGCAGCATGTCTGCGCGGATCATGTCGAGGCGGCCGCCGTCGCGGTCCGCGCGGGCAACGACCTGGTGATGACCACACCGCAGTTCTTCGAGGGCGCGTTGGAGGCAGTCTCGCGGGGTCTGCTGGACGAGGGTGACATCGATGCCGCAGTCCGCCGAGTGCTGCGCCTGAAGTTCGAACTGGGTCTGTTCGAGAACCCGCGCGCACCCGACCCTGCCCGTCAGAATGACGTGATCGGCTGCGCTGAGCACTCGGCCCTCAACTTGGAGATGGCCCGTCGGTCGATCGTGCTGCTGCGCAACAACGGGACGCTGCCCCTTGACGGCGGACTCACCGCGGGCGCCGATGGCCGCGCAGTGTCGGTCGGACCGGCGCGGACCATCGCGGTGATCGGCCCGAACGCGGACGACCCGCAGGCCAACCTCGGCGACTGGGCCGGCGCGTCCGGTCAGGTGAACTGGATGACCGAGGGGCACCCGCGAGAAACGGTCGAGACCGTGCTCGACGGGTTCCGCGCCGTCGTTCCCGCGTCATGGACGGTCACTTACGCGCGAGGCACCGACATCGAGGTGCTGGTGCCGGATCCGACCGGTGAACGCTTCCCCGACGGTCAGCCCAGGCCGCCGGTCTTCGCCCCGGCCCCGGTGGACCCGGTCCTGCTGGCCGAGGCCGTCGCCGCCGCAGAGGCGGCGGACTTCGTCGTTGCCGTTCTCGGCGACACGGTCGCCCTCACCGGCGAAGCCTGCTCCACTGCCACGCTCGAGCTCCAGGGCGGGCAGAGAGCACTGCTCGACGCGTTGGTCGCCACCGAGACTCCGGTGTTCGTCGTGCTGGTGCACTCCAAACCATCAGTGCTGCCCGACTCGGCGCTCGATGCGGCCGCGCTGATCGAGTGCTTCAACCCAGGCATGAGGGGCGGACGGGCCGTCGCGGAGCTCGCTCTGGGCCTGATCGAGCCGACCGGGCGACTGCCCATCTCGGTCCCCCGGCATGTCGGCCAGCAACCCACGTACTACAACCAGATCCGTGGCCAGCACGGCGATCGCTACGTCGACCTGCCGCAGGACCCGTTGTTCGTCTTCGGTGAAGGCCTGAGCTATTCGACCGTCCGATATTCGGACCTCACGGTGCGCGACAGTGTGGTCGCTCCGGACGGCGTCGTCCGCGCCGAGGTCACGCTGACGAATGTGGGAGCACGACGCGCCCTCGAGACGGTCCAGGCCTACGTCAGCGACCTCGTCACCAGCGTGACGTGGGCGGAAAAGGAGCTCAAGGCCTACCGGCAGGTCGAGGTCGCTGCCGGTGAGACGGTGCGTGTGGAGCTCGTCGTGCCGGCAGCGTCGTGTTCGCTGGTGACTGCCGACGGGCAACGTGTCGTCGAGCCCGGACGGTTCGACCTCCTCGTGGGGCCTAGCTCACGACCATCCGACCTGCTGAGAGCCGGCTTCACGATCGGAAGCTGAGAGGCCGGCGATCAGCCGGATCATCCGAACCGGTGTACGTCATAGTGACACGGTAGAGACAGGGCGGAGTACGGGCCAGTGGCATACTCTGCTCCGGGATGAATCGGTTCAGTTCTGACCAGCGAGCGGAGCGCGATGGCAGTCACCAGCATCAAGGAAGTTGCGCGCCGGGCCGGGGTCTCCGTGGGCACCGTGAGCAACGTGCTCAACCGTCCCGACATGGTCGCTCCGGCGCGGCGTCAGCGCGTCCTTGACGTCATCGACGAACTTGGTTTCGTCCGCAACGAGTCGGCGCGGCAGCTGCGAGCCGGTCGCAGCCGCACCATCGGCATGGTCGTGATCGACGTGGCCAACCCGTTCTTCACCGACGTCGCCCGTGGCGCGGAATCGGTCACGGACGACAACAACTCGATGTTGATGCTCTGCAGCTCAGGCGAGGACCGCAAACGAGAGTTCCGGCACCTCGAGATGCTCGAGCAGCTGCGCGTCCTGGGCATCCTCATCACACCGGTCGACGCGAACGACCCGCTGATCGACGAGATCGCGAGCCGTGGCACTCCGGTGGTCCTCGTGGACAGCCGGTCGAAAGGCCGCAAGCGCTGTTCGGTCGGCGTCAATGACGTCCTTGGCGGCCGGTTGGCAGTTGAGCACCTGCTCGCCAAGGGACACCGCCGGATCGCATTCGTCGGTGGACCCTTCTCCCTCCGCCAGGTCACTGAACGCCACCAAGGCGCGCGCGACGCCATCGCCGATCATCCTGGCGCTCCCCCCGCGGTGCTCTCGCTCGTCGAGACACCGAGTCTCACCGTGGCAGCCGGCCGAGCGGCCGCGGTCACGATCGCCGAGCTGCCGGCGGGCCGGCGCCCGACGGCTGCCTTCTGCGGCAACGACCTGGTCGCACTCGGCGTTCTGCAGGAGATGACCCGGCGTGGCCTGCGGATCCCCGAGGACCTCGCCCTGGTCGGCTACGACGACATCGAGTTCGCCGGTGCCGCCGCCGTCCCGTTGACCTCCGTACGCCAGCCTCGCGAGGCGCTCGGCCGCACGGCGGGGCAGCTGCTCCTGGAGGAAGTCGACGACGGCGCGGGTCATCGGCACCGTCACGTCGTCTTCGACCCGGAGCTCGTGATCCGCGACTCGAGCTCGCTGCACATCAGGCGCCGCTCGGTGGCTCCGACGGGGAAGGCCAAGCGAGCGACTACGGCGGCTGCGAAAGGGTAGGAAGCGCAAGGCGCCGTCTTGGGCGCTCGCACGCACGAAGACAACCACCACGAAGGAGAACCCCGTGCACTACCGCACCTTGGGTCACAGCGGATGCGCCGTGTCGGCCCTGGCACTCGGAACGATGACCTTCGGCCGCGAGACCGAGGAGTCGGACTCCCACGACCAGATCGACCGCTTTCTCGACGCCGGCGGCAACCTGATCGACACCGCCGACGTCTACACCGACGGCGCGAGCGAGGAGATCATCGGGCGCTGGCTGTCGAAGAAGCAGCCGCACGATCGCGACCGCATCGTGCTGGCCACCAAGGGACGCTTCCCGATGGGCGACGGTCCCAATGACGTCGGACTCTCCCGCCGTCACCTCGCCTCGGCGCTGGACGCTTCACTGCGACGGCTCAACGTGGAACGCGTCGACCTCTACCAGGTGCATGCGTACGACCCGTATACGCCGCTGGAGGAGACGCTGCGCTTCGTCGACGACGCGGTGCGCGCCGGCAAGGTGCACTACTTCGGACTGTCCAACTTCACCGGCTGGCAGCTGCAGCGCGCGGTCGACCTCGCCGAGTTCCGCGGCCTGGTGCCGTCCCGTCACGCTGCAGCCGCAGTACAACCTGCTGGCCCGCGAGATCGAGTGGGAGGTCGTGCCGGCGGCGTCGGCGAACGGGCTCGGGTTGCTGCCGTGGTCCCCGCTCGGCGGCGGGTGGCTGACCGGCAAGTACAGCCGCGAGGAGGCGCCCACGGGTGCGACGCGGCTGGGCGAGAACCCCGACCGCGGTGTCGAGGCGTACGGCCGCCGCAGCAGCAGCGAACGCACCTGGGACGTCGTCGACGCCGTACGGGCGATCGCCGACGAGCGCAATGCCACGATGGCGCAGGTCGCGCTGGCCTGGTTGCTGGCCCGGCCCGCCGTGACCTCGGTCATCCTCGGCGCCCGGACCCTCGAGCAGCTCGACGACAACCTGGGATCGGTCCACGTGACGTTGTCGACCGACGACATCGCCCGGCTCGACGCCGCCAGCGACCCCGGCGCTGCCGACTATCCCTACGGCGGCCCGGGCACCGAGCAGCGCAGCCGCAACATCGCCGGCGGCCGCTGACTCATCCGGAGAGCGTCAACGCTCACCAAGATCGCTCCCGTCGTGCACAGATTCCGCATGGATGCGGAATCTGTGCACCGTCGGAGCGATCTTGAACTTCCGGGCTAGGAGGGCGTCCCTTCCTCGGCCGCGAGGACGCGCCCCAGGGCGCGGGTCAGCACGCGGATCTCGGAGTCGGTGAGGTGGCTCGAATAGTGCCGCTCGATGCCCGCGAGATAGGTCGGCGCGGCTGCACGCAGGCGGGCTCGACCCTCGGGGGTGATCGCCGCGAACGACGAGCGTCCGTCGTCGGGATTCGGCTCCCGGCGTACGAGGCCGGCTCGCTCCAGCTCAGCTACCACGCGGCTGACCCGTTCTCGGCTGAGGACGACCCTCTGCCCCAGCTCGGTCATCCGCAGCTTCCGCCCCGGCGCGTCGTTGAGCTCGAGCAACGCGTCGTACCACGACAGACGGGAGACCGGTCGGGACCAGTTCTCGTTCCAGCTTGGGGACGACAGCGGCGTGCACCCGTAGCAGAGCGGCCCATGCGCTGACTCGGTCGACGTCCTGGCTCATGACCGGGATGGTACCTCAGGAAATGTGCGGGCGCACGCACCTTGACAAGCGTGTCGAGCTTGAGGCAATCTATGTGCGTGCGCACGCAGATTTTTCGACGCACTCCAGAACCACCTCAGCCCGCGACGACCGCGCTCACAACCAAGGAGATCTCCATGACCCGCCTACTGCACATCTCGGCCTCGCCACGCAGCGACACATCGGAGTCGCTCGCCCTCGCGGAGACGTTCCTGGCGACCTACCGGGACATCAACCCGCACGACGAGATCGAGACCTGGAACCTCTGGGACGGCGATCTGCCGGAGTTCGGCCCTGCCGCGGCGGCCGCGAAGATGGCTGTCTTCGGGGGCGTCGACCAGAACAGCGAGGAAGCCGCTGCTTGGCGCGACGTCGAAGCGACCTTTGCGCGGTTCAACGCCGTTGACCGCTACCTGTTCTCCGTGCCGATGTGGAACGCGTCGGTGCCCTACAAGCTCAAGCAGTTCATCGACGTGGTGTCACAGCCCGGCATGCTCTTCGGCTTCGACCCCGTCGACGGTTACACCGGCCTGCTGCACGGCAAGAAGGCGGCCGTGATCTACACGTCGGCGGTCTACGGCCCCGGCCGAGGCCCCGGCTTCGGAGCCGACTTCCAGGCACCGTTCTTCCGCGACTGGTTGACCTGGGCAGGGGTCCAGGACATCAGCGAGGTCCGCTTCGGCCCCAACCTCGCCACCACCGACGCCGACGCAGCGCGCGAGGTCGCTCGCAGCCAGACCCGAGACCTGGCCAAGGCGTTCTAATCCCACCGCCCTCACACCACCACCACCCCTCGACCCACCCCCAAGTCGATCATGCAGTAGGTGGAACGCCCTCACATATGCGCAGGTCAGCGCATCGCAGATCAAAGTCGATCATGCACAACTTGGGACCTGGCACTCCCAAGTTGTGCATGATCGACTTCGGGTGGGGCAGGGCCGGCGGGAGGTTGTGGTCAGAGGCCCTGGGCCAGTCGGTAGTAGGCGCTGTTCCACCGGATCTCGTTGCTGAACATCCGGATGGTCGTGTCCGCGTCGATGTGCAGGAGCTCGACACCGAGGATCGTCGCGAAGTCGTTCAACGAGTCGAAGTCGACGGCGGTGCTCAACACCGTGTGATGAGGTCCGCCGGCCATCAGCCAGGCCTCCGCCGACGTGGGCAAATCGGGAGCCGGTTTCCAGACGGCGCACGCCACTGGCAGCCGAGGCATCGGCTCGTCGGGCGGGATGATCTCGATGTCGTTCGCGACGAGGCGGAACCGGTCTCCGAGGTCCAGCAGCCCGACGACGAAGCCGGGCCCCGGAGCACTGCGGAACACCAGACGGACCGGGTCATCCCGCGCGCCGATGCTCAGCGGGTGGATCTCCACCGACGGCCGATCCCCGGCGATGCTCGGGCACACCTCGAGCATGTGCGCACCGAGAATCTTCTGCTCGCCCGGCCCCAGGTGGTAGGTGTAGTCCTCCATGAAGGAGGTTCCGCCCGGCGCATCACCAGCCATCGCCTTGAGGATGGCGCCCAGCGCCGCGGTCTTCCAGTCGCCCTCGCCGCCGAAGCCGTATCCGTCCGCCATCAACCGCTGGACGGACAGCCCCGGTAGTTGACGGAGACCGCCGAGATCCTCGAAGTTGCTCGTGAACGCGTTGAACCCGCCCTCTTCCATGAACCGTCGAAGCGCGGCCTCGACCCGGGCCTCGTAGCGCAGCGAGTCGTGACGCGCCCCGCCGGCCTTGAGCTCCGGCACGACGTCGTACAGCTCGTCGTACTCCGCAATCAAAGCGTCGACCGCGTCGTCGGGGACAGCCTCGACGGCGGTCACCAGGTCGGAGACGCCATAGGCGTTCACCGACATGCCGAACACGATCTGCGCGTCGGTCTTGTCCCCGTCGGTGACGGCGACATCGCGCATGTTGTCGCCGAACCGGGCCAGCCTCAGGTTCCGGGCGGCATGGACTCCGATGGCCGCACGCGCCCACGCGCCGATGCGCTGGCGCGACCGCTGGTCGCTCGCGTGCCCGACGACCGACTTGCGACGCACTCGCATCCGCGTCTCGATGTAGCCGAACTCGCGGTCACCGTGCGCGGCCTGGTTGAGGTTCATGAAGTCCATGTCGATCTCGGCCCACGGCAGAGAGACATTCGCTTGGGTGTGGAAGTGCAACAGCGGCTTGCGCAGCGCCTCGAGGCCGCCGATCCACATCTTCGCCGGCGAGAACGTGTGCATCCAGGCGATCACGCCCACACAGGAATCCGATGCCGTCGCCTCGAGGCACGCCCGCCGGATGTCGGGTGCTGTCGTGAGCACCGGCTTCCACACGATCGGGACCGAGATGTCCCCGGAGGCGTCGAGCGTGGCAGCGATCTCCTGGGACTGCCGGGCCACCTGGTCGAGGGTGTCCTCGCCGTACAACGACTGGCTCCCGGTCAGGAACCAGATCTCCAGTGCGGGATCGCTTCTCATGGGCACCTCGATTCTGGCGATGGACGGAGGGAACCATACCCGCAAGCCGCGGGCAGGCAGCGGGTGGATGTTAGCGCTAACAATACCCAGCCCGAGATCCGGATCAGCCAAGTCGGCCGAGTCTGCGACATCGGCTACCGATCGGCGAGCCGATAGACCCGGGTGGCCGTCTCACCGAAGACCGCGCGCCGCTCGTCGGCGTCGAGACCGGAGGTCAGCGCACGGGCGGTGGCGAGCCAGCGCGGGTAGGTCGTGGCCAGCCGCGCGACCGGCCAGTCCGAGCCGAACATCAGACGTGACGGTCCGAAAGCGCCGAGCGCGGCCTCGGCGTAGGGCGCGAGCTGCCCGACCGACCAGCTCGGCCAGTCCGCCTCGGTCACGAGGCCCGAGAGCTTGGCGGTGACATCGGCCGCTCCTGCGAGCGCGACGAGCTCGGTTCGCCAGGGCTCGAGCTCACCGGCCGCGATGCGCGGCTTGCCGAGGTGGTCGAGGACCAGCCGAAGTCCCGGCACCGCCCGGGCCAGCCGGACGACGGCAGGCAGCTGCTCGCAACGGATCACCAGATCGAGGGCCAGCCCGGCGTCGGCGACTGCGTGTGCGCCCCGGCGCGCATCAGGTCGGTCGAGCCACGCCGGGTCGGGTTCGTCCTGCAAGAGATGTCGTACGCCGACAAGCCGTTTCCCGCCGTCCACCTCGAGCATTGCGGTGAGGCGGTCGGCTACGGCGGGGCCGGTCAGGTCGACCCAGCCGACCACTCCTGCGACGAGCTGGTCGTCGAGTGCGGTTTGCAGCAGGTCACGGGTCTCTGCCTCCACGGGGACGGTCTGCACGACCACCACCCGGGGCATCGGGGCGGCGGCATCGGCAGCTGCGCCGGCCCGGACATCGGCTCGCAGTGCCGGTAGGTCGAAGTCCCTGTCGATCGCCGCCATCGTCACCGGGTCGATCCACTGCTGGGGGTGACGAGCGCGATCCCAGACGTGGACATGCGCGTCCACCCAGCCGGGCTCCGGCAGATCACCATGGTTCATCCTGACCCCGATCACACTCATCAGCCCGCCTGTCACATCCGTGTGGACCACGGGGCTCGGGGTAGATCGTCGTACACGCCGGCGGGCCAGCAAAGCCGGCAGGCCAGACTGTGCAGCAGGAGGCTGGTGCCATGGAGATCGTCCGCTACGTACGCACCGGATCGACGCGCGCCGTCGTCGGCGTGCGCCAGGACGGCGGCGGGCTGCGACCGCTCGAGGTCGACTCGCTGGCGACCTTGCTCACCTGGCCGTTGGACCGGCTGCGCGCCTTCGTCAGCGGCCCAGCCGGCTCGCCCGAAACTCAGGCGGTGCGTCTCCTCGCGCCCGTCGACGGCCTGACCGAGGTCTGGGCGGCCGGCGTGACGTACCGGCGGTCGCGAGAGGCTCGCATGGAGGAGAGCGAGGTCAGTGACGTCTACGACCGCGTCTATAACGCCGACCGGCCGGAGCTCTTCTTCAAGGCACCGGCATGGCGTACATGCGGTGACGGCGACCTCGTCGGCGTGCGTGCCGACTCGGCCGTCGACGTGCCAGAACCCGAGCTCGCTCTAGTCGTCAACACATTCGGCGACGTCGTCGGATATTCGGTCTGCGACGACGTCTCCTCTCGCTCCATCGAAGGAGAGAACCCGCTCTACCTCCCACAGGCAAAGATCTACGCCGGCTCGTGCGCCCTCGGGCCCGGCATCCGCCCGGTGTGGGAGGTCGACGACACTGCGGCGCTGACCATCTCGATCACGGTGCGGCGCTCGGGTGTCGCCGTGTGGCAGGACAGCTGCTCCACGGCGACACTGCACCGCGATCTGACGCAGCTCGTGGCTTATCTGTTCCGGGCAACCGATTTCCCGCACGGCGCCGTGCTGTCGACAGGCACCGGGCTGGTGCCCGACCTGACGTTCAGCCTCACGGATGGCGACGAGATCGACGTCGACATCTCCGGCGTCGGCACTTTGCACAACACCGTTGCCACCGGCAGCCAACCGTTCCGCTGGCTCGCCGACCTGGCTCTCTCGGCGCCGCAGACCGAAGGCGGATAGTCGACGTTGACCGGCGCCATCACCCCCATCACAGCAAGGAGCGGCACATCGTGAGCACAGTCGTCGGGCACGATCCCCGGACCGGTCAGCCGGTCGGTGGCGGTGTCCCCCACACATCGCCGGCCGATCTCGACCAGATCGTCGCGGCCGCAACGGCAGCGGCACCGCTGCTCGCCGCGCTAGGGCCCGTGGACCGGGCCCGCCTGCTCACCGGGCTGGCGGATGCGCTGGACGTCGCCGGCGAGGATCTCGTACCAGCTGGCGATGGCCGAGACCGGGTTGGGTCGTCCGCGCCTGGTCGGCGAGGTCGCCCGGACGTCCTTCCAGCTGCGGCTGATGGCCACTGCAGTTCTCGAGGGATCCTTGGTCGAAGCGGTGCTCGACTCGGCCGACCCGAGCGCTGCGCCACCCCGCCCTGACCTCCGCCGGATGCTCGTCCCGATCGGGCCCGTCCTGGTCTTCTCCGCGAGCAACTTCCCGTTCGCGTTCAGCACCCTGGGTGGCGACACCGCCTCCGCGCTGGCGGCCGGCTGCCCCGTCGTGGTCAAGGCACACGAGGGTCATCCGGAGCTGACAGCACGGTGCACGGCACTCGCGCGCGACGTCGTCACGTGATCTCGGCCTGCCTTCCGGGACCTTTGACGCCGTCTACGGCGTCGAGTCGGGGCCGGCGGCCGTGCAGCACCCGGGGATCCGGGCGTGCGGGTTCACCGGCTCCGCCCGTGGCGGGCGCGCGCTGTTCGACCTGGCCAACCAGCGCCCGGACCCCATCCCGTTCTACGGAGAGCTCGGCAGCATCAATCCGACCGTCGTGACGCCCGATGCCCTTGCGACGCGGGGCGAGGAGATCGCTGCCGGCTACGTCGGCTCGTTCACCCTGGGCAACGGGCAGTTCTGCACCAAGCCTGGCTTGCTTTTCCTGCCCGCAGGGCACGGGCTCGATGGACGACTGCGCGAGTTGGTCGGCGAGGTGGAGTCGGCGCCGATGCTCACGGAACGCGTGCGCGCTGCCTTCGACACCGGTGTGGGGTCGCTGGCCGACCGGCCGTCGGTGCGCGTGATCGCTGCGCCCGGAGGCCAGCCCGGGCCGGCCCGGTCAGTGGGCAGCCCCCAGCCTGCTCGCGACCTCGGCCGCACAGTGGTCGAGCGACGTCGAGGCGCTTTCGCAGGAGTGCTTCGGTCCGGTCTCGCTCGTCGTGGAGTACGAGAGCCCCGGCGAGCTCGTCGCGGCGCTCTCGCTGCTCGAGGGCTCGCTCACCGCGACCGTGCATGCCGAGCCGGTCGACGGGCTCCCTGTCGCCGACCTTCTGGCCGTGCTCGACCGAAAGGTCGGCCGGGTGATCTGGAACGGTTGGCCGACAGGAGTCGCGGTCGCCTGGGCCATGCAGCACGGCGGACCGCACCCGGTCACGACCAACGCGTTGCACACCTCGGTCGGAGTGACCGCGACACGGCGCTGGCTGCGCCCCGTCACGTACCAGTCGGTGCCCGACGCACTGCTTCCACCAGCGCTGCGGGAGGACAACCCGCTGGGGATCCCCCGCCGCGTGGACGGCGTGTTGGTGCTGCCCTGACCTCCGCAACGACGGCCCTTTCGGACCTTGACACTTTCCGGCTAGGTCATCACGATCGAGCCGAGCCACATGCATCCGGGCGCGATGCGCCTGGGGGGAAATCCGTGTGACCGACAGGCAGAGCAAGCCGTCAGCGCGCCTCTGATCGGTGGAGATGCGCGCCCACGCGAGGGGATGTAACGATGGAAAGCGCCTCAGACCGCCCGCTACGCAGCGCGAGCGAAACCGTTGGCCCGCATCTGCTGGGCCGGCTCTACATACCGGACGCGCGCGACTGGAGCCTCGACCGGCTCATGGAGATCGCCGAGCCGACCGAAGACCTCCTCGACAAGACGATCAACCAGGTCCTGACGGAGACCACGTACTTCTCCGACTGGCGCTCCTACCTCGTTCTCTGGCGTTGGCTCAAGCAGCACCGGCAGCCACCGAAGCCGGCCGGCGACACCACTCCCGGATGGGGGCTGAACATCCAGCTCGACCAGGGCCAGACCGGCCACTGCGTGGGGTTCGGCTGGTCCGGCTGGGTGGACGCCCTGCCGGTCGAGGGGCACTACGAGAACGCTGACGCACACGCCGTCTACTACGAGTGCAAGGTGATCGACGGCGAGCCGCACGCGGAGAACGGCTCCACCGTGCGGTCGGGCGCCCTGGCCCTGCGCAACCGCGGCCGGTTGGCGGCATTCGCCTTCGCGAAGAGCACCAAGGACATCGACGCGTGGATCGACAACAACGGTCCAGTCGTCGTCGGCACCACCTGGACGCACGACATGTTCTCCCCCGACGCCAACGGCTTCGTCAAGCCGACGGGAGCCGTTGCGGGCGGTCACTGCTATGTGATGCTCGAGCGCCTCGACGACCAGGAGGCCTACGTGTTCCAGAACTCCTGGGGCAGCGGCTGGGGCCTCGACGGCCGGTTCAAGATCAAGATTTCCGACTTCGACAGCCTCCTGGCGGACAGGGGCGAGGCCTGCTGCGCGGCCGAGCTGCCCAGCTGACGCGCTAGCGACTACCGGCGCACAGCAGTGGCGACGATCGAGGTCGACGAGGGCAACGCCGAGGAGCGACATCGCGCCTCGGCGGGCGACCACGTCGTCATCCGTCTTGCGGAGACTCCGACGTCGGGATACCGATGGCAGCTCGACGAATACGACCCAGCCGTGCTGCGGCCGGCCGGAGACGAGTTCGTGCCGGAGGCTGACGCACGGACCGGGGGTGGCGGGATCCGGGAGTTCCGCTTTGAGGTGGTCGGCGCTGCCAGCAGCGACGTGTCGCTCGACCTGCGGCGTGCCTGGGAGACGGGAGCGGCGGCCGCACAACACTTCCGTACGACCATCAACTGACCCTGCAGCAGCGGGGAAACGATCACGGATCGTTCCTGTCAACCGTCGGGTGTTCGGCGCGGTTGAGGGCAACTCGGCGCGGTCGAGGCTCGGGTCGAGGCGTGCCAGGGAGTGCGGCAGATCACAGTCGGCAAACGGGTGACTTCGCCGTTGACATGTGCAGCACCGCGACTCGGCGGGCGATAACACGGGTGAGTCCACGGTCTTGCGCGACCGCACCCAGCGCTAGTTGTGCTCACGAGCGGAGTCGCTTCATGTCCATCCATCGTCCGACCAAGCGGGGACTGGCCCTGGTTGCCGCCCTGCCGTTCGCTTTCTTCGGCTACAACGCCTTTCCGGTCGCAGCAGCGACACCGACCTGCCACGGCCACTCGGCCACCAAGGTCGTCACCTCACATTCAGCTCACACGGTACGGGGCACCTCGCACCGTGACGTGATCGTCGTCAAGAGCGGCGGTCACGTGGTCAAGGCCCTCGGCGGCGACGACCTCGTCTGCGGATCGACCGGGCACGACGTGCTGGTTGGTGGCGGCGGCGACGACCACCTGTGGGGCGGCGCGGGCAGTGACTCCGTGCGCGGTGGCCGCGGCGACGACGTCGAGCATGGGAACGCGGGTGACGACCACGTGCACGGCAACCGCGGCAGCGACCACGTCTCCGGCGACGACGGCGACGACGAGGTCTCCGGGGACGACGGCGACGACGACGTCAACGGCGGCGACGGCGACGACGACGTCAGTGGCGGCGACGGCGCCGACCACTGCGACGGCGGCCACGGCGGAGACTCCGTGGACGACGGCAGCGACGACGGCGACCACGAGGACGCCGGTGACGACTCAGGTGACCACGAGCATGGCTCGGGCGGCGGCAGTGACGATGACGGCAGTGACGATGACGGCAGCACCGACGACTGACCCAACGACGCGAAACTGATCAGTGCTCAGCGATCAGTTGCCCTCAACCGCCCCTGACCCAGGCGCGGTTGAGGGCAGTTTCGCGTCGTGGCTGACTCAACGACTCACCCGCGCCTCAGGCCTCGCACTCGACCGCGTGCACTCGCGCCGCGACATCTGTCGATGCCGGGGCCGCCCCGGAGCCGGTCTGATCCCCGCCCGCCGAAGAGGCGGTCGTCGCCGCGTGCGCCGTTGATCTGGTCGGGACCTCGTCCGCCGTGGATGACGTCGTCGCCACGACCCCCGAAGATGTCGTCGGCACCGCGACCGCCGTAGAGCTTGTCGTGACCCGAGTCGCCGTCGACGATGTCTCCAGAGCCACCGCCGTGGATCACGTCGTCGCCCGCGCCGCCCACCATGACGTCGAAGTCATCGCCGCCGTGGATGGCGTCGGCACCGGCGCCACCGCAGATCAGGTCGAACTGCCCGAGACCCCGAATCACGTCGTCGCCGCCGAGTCCGGCGATCACGTCGCGACCCGCTGTACCGACGAGGGTGTCGTTGCCCTCGGTGCCGGAGAGCGTCGCCACGGAAGCGAGGCATTCCACGGCAGCACGCGCGGGGCTGGCCGCGACGGTGAGCGCGCCGATCAGGACGACTGCCGTGCCAGCGGCGGTCGCTGCCCGGATGGTGGGACGAGTCATGAGGTTCCCCTTCCGGGCGCACGGTCGCCAACGTCAAGGACGGCGAAGCAGGCCGCAAGGTTCGGGTGTCCGACCGGGCACACCACTCGCCTGGGCGGTCCTTCGGCGTCAGCAGATGCGCGGCAGCGGGTCTCCGACCAGCATGTCGATCAGCCGGTGGCCGCCGAACGTGGTGCGACCCAGCACCCGACCCGGGCGGCTCCTCGCGAACCTCCCCGACGATCGCCGCATCCGCGCCGGCCGGCAGCGCGCGCATGGCGGCGAGCGCAGCGTCGGCGTGCTCCGCCGCGACGAAGGCGACGAGCTTGCCCTCGTTGGCGACATAGAGCGGGTCGATGCCGAGGATCTCACCGGCGCCGACCACCTCGGGACGCACCGGCACCCTCGACTCCTCGAGAGACGATGCCCACCTCGGCGGCGAGCGCGATCTCGTTCAGCACGGTCGCGACGCCGCCGCGGGTGGCGTCCCGCATGCAGTGCAAGCCCTCGCCACACGCCGCGAGCAGCGCCGAGGCCAACGACCACAACGGCGCGGTGTCGCTGCGTACGTCGGCCTCGATGTCGAGATCTCCCCTGGCCAGCAGGATCGCGACGCCGTGGTCGCCGATCGTGCCGGAGACGCAGCACCTTGTCGCCGGGCCGGACCAGCTGCGGCGCGAGCGCGACGTCGCCGTCGATCACTCCGACCCCGGTCGTCACGATGTACATGGAGTCGCACTTCCCCCGCTCGACCACCTTGGTGTCACCGGTCACCACGGGTACGTCGGCTGCTCGGGCCGCAGCTGCCATGGCGGTGATCTCCGCCTCGAGGACCTCGGCGGCGAGCCCTTCCTCGAGAACGACGGCGGCCGACAGGGCCACCGGCCGAGCGCCGGAGACGGCAAGATCGTTCACCGTTCCGTTGACCGCCAGCTCGCCGATGGAGCCGCCGGGAAAGCGGATCGGGCGTACGACGAACGCGTCCGTGGTGAGCGCCAGCCGGACACCGCCGACGGTGAGCAGCGCCGCATCGGACAGCTGCTCCAGGGCGGGGTTGGCCAGCAGCGGAACGACGAGCCCTTCGACGAGAGCCCGGCTCGCCTTGCCGCCGGCACCGTGGGCCATCGTGACCCGCTCATCGCGGAACCGCTGGCGGTCGTCGACGCATCGCCTCGATGCGCTCGCCGACCTGGTCCTCGCTGAAGTTGGTGGTCACTGAAGGACCTCGAGCGAGAGCCGCTGCTTCGCGTACTGCCCGAAGTTGTAGTAGGCCGCGCAGGCCCCCTCGGAGGAGACCATGCAGGTGCCGATCGGCGTCTCCGGCGTGCAGGCGGTGCCGAAGACCTTGCACTCCCACGGTTTGAGCACGCCCTTGAGCACCTCGCCGCACTGGCAGGCCTTGGGGTCCGCGACCCGAACGCCCGGCAGCTCGATAACGCAGCTCGGCGTCGTACTTCGCATACTTGGGCGACAGCTGCAGCGCCGAGTGCGCGATCGACCCGAGGCCACGCCACTCGAAGAACGGTCGCAGCGCGAACACGTCGACTGAGCACCTTGAGCGCCACCGGGTTCCCGTCGTACTGCACCACACGGCCGTACTGGTTCTCCACCTCCGCGCGTCCCTCGGCGAACTGCTTCATGATCATGTAGACCGACTGCAGCAGGTCGAGCGGCTCGAACCCGGCGCACACCAGCGGCATCCCGAAGTCGCGGGATATCCATTCGTACGGTCGGCAGCCGATCACCGTCGACACGTGGCCCGGCCCCAGGAATGCGTCGAGCCGCAGGTCGGGCGAGTCGAGGATCGCCTTGATGGCCGGGATGATCGTGACGTGGTTGCAGAAGACCGAGAAGTTCTCGATGCCTTCGGCCGCCGCCCGCAGCACTGTCAGCGCCGTCGACGGGGCCGTTGTCTCGAAGCCGATCGCGTAGAAGACCACCTGGCGGTCGGGGTTCTGCCGCGCGATCCGCAGCGCGTCCAGCGGCGAGTAGACCATCCGGATGTCGGCGCCGCGGGCGTTGGCGTCGAGGAAGGAGCCTCGCCCACCCGGCACTCGCATCATGTCGCCGAAGCAGGTCAGGATGACGTCGTCCCGCTCCGCGATCGCGATGCCGTCGTCCACCCGGCCCATCGGGATGACGCACACCGGACAGCCGGGGCCGTGCACCAGCTCGATGTCCTCGGGCAGGTGATCCTGGACGCCGTAGCGATAGATGGTGTGGGTGTGCCCGCCGCACACCTCCATGATCTTGTAGTGCCGGCCAGGCTCGCACAGCGCGGTGATCTCCCGCCCGAGCACTGCCGCCAGGTCGGCGTCGCGGAACTCGTCGACGAACTTCATCGCGTCACTCCCCGTTCCTTACTCGTTCGATGGCCACGCCGGCATGCACGAGGATGCGGTCACCGGGCTCGACTTCTCCCACCAGCTCGGTCGCCACCAGCTCTTCGCGGCCCTGCTCGTCCCGGCACCGAGCGTCGCTGCCCTCGACCGCGGAGACGGTGAGGACGACCGCGACGTCACCGCAGGTGATGCAGCCCGGCTCGGCCGAGCAGGTCGCACCGATCTCGACGGCGTCCAGCTCGATGCCGCTGACCTCCAGGCCGGTCATTCGATGCTCGACTCGGCCACGGCTTGCAGCTCGTCGGTGAACGCCTGACCCATCATCTCGAGCATGGACAGCGCCTCCGCGGCCTCCTTCTCGTCGACCTTCGACATCGCGAAGCCGACGTGGATCAGGACGTAGTCGCCGACCTCCAGCGACACGTCCTCCATCAGTCCGATGTTGATCTTCCGCTTGACGCCGACGACGTCGACCAGGGCCAGCTGGTCATCGTTGCCGGGCAGGAACTCGACAAGCTGGCCGGGGATGGCAAGGCACATGGCTATCCCTCCTCGGTGATCATGAAGGATCGGACCGGCTCTAGGCGGTCGGATCCTTCATGATCACCGGGAATGGTCGGGGGATGGGTGTGGGCGGGCACGAGCTCGGCCGGGGAGTCAGCGGTCAGGCGCGAGTCGGCGTACTCCAGCCACTCCAGGACGACCTCGTCGCCGCCCTCGACCGCGACGTCGAGCGACCCGCACGACGGGCACGCCGGCGAGGGGTCGGAGCTGTCGAAGTCGGCTCGGCAGTCCATGCAGTGTCCGCGCACGGGCACGACGACCAGCTCGGTCGTGGCACCCTCGGCAGGTCCACCGGCGGCGGCGATCTGGAACGACTGCTCGAACGCGTCAGCGACGACCCGGTGCACGGCGCCGATGCGTACGCCGACGCGGGCGACCGGCCGGCCGGCCGCGCGCCGCTCGACCGCCTCGACGACGCCCTCGCAATAGCTCATCTCGTGCATGGTGCGGGGACCCTTACATGCCGCGCATCCGCAGGTAGCGCTTGACGTCGCCGATGGAGCGGAAGCCGACGATGGCGCCGACGACCGCGACGACGGCGATGACGCTGGTGGTGATGATCCCGATGACCCTCATGGCAGATCCTCTCTTGTCACTCTTTCAAAGATTCTGACGTACGCGCGGCGCGGCTGCGCTCCGTTGGTGGTGAGCCTTCCAGACCGAGCCGCTCGGTCAGGACCTCGCGGACCAGCCCGATCGCTGGTTCGACTGCAGCCGCCACCGCCGGGCTCAGGCCGATGCCCTCCTCGACGGAGGCCGGCTGGCAGCCGACCAGATAGGTCGGAGGCAGCGAGCCACCCAGCTGGCCCAGGCTGGCGAGCACGGCGACCGGCGCCATTCCGTGCGCGTCGAGCTCGCCCTCGCCCAGGTCGTCGGGGCCGACCTCGAGCACCGACAGGTCGCCTGGCGAGCCGTCGCCCGGCAGGGCGTCGACGACGACCAGCGCGTCGTAGCCGTCCAGCAGGTCGTAGGCGAGGTGCATGCCCCGGATGCCGTAGTCGACGACCTTGACGCCGTCGGGCAACGCGACGTCAGCCAGCCGGCGCGCGACCTCGCTGCCGAACGCGTCGTCGGTCAGGAAGATGTTGCCGATGCCGGCCACGAGCACACGGTCGGCGAATCTCATGTCGCGTCCTGGCGGGCCGGGAGCGGCTCGACCTCTTCGGGGCCGAAGTAGTAGAAGCGACCGTGCGTGTCGTAGAGGTCGCCTCCGGGATCATCCTCGAGCACCACGGCGACGTGCGTGCCACCGTCGACGTCGAAGTACACACGGGACACGACAGCTGTCAGGCCGGCGAGGAACAGGTCCTGCGCGTCGGCCCGCCTCGACGGCCGCAACAGCACCCGGCTGCCCTTCGCGACCGGCACGCCGTCCACCATGACAGCGTCCTGCTCCGGCTCGGCGCGGGCGTCCTGACCCTCGTCCCACCACGGCACGTCGTCTCCGTACACAGGGACATCGCGCATGTCCGGCACGTTGCTGGTGGGCCGACGCGCTCCGTGCAACCGCACCAGCTCGTCGTCGCTCATCGCGTCGCAGCGGGCCAGGATCTCGGCCGCCCGCGGATCGGTCCCGCGAGCGTCGGCCTTCTCCTGGTCGGTCATCGTCATGACCCGCAGCGTGAGGATCTCGTCGATCTCGGTGGCGTCGAACAGGTCGCCGGCGCTCTCCGGCGCGATCGTCGGGTAGTCGCCGAGCACGATGGGCGAGACCAGCACGGCGTCGACCCCGTCATCGTCGGCGACCATCACCGGCCAGCAGCGGTGCTGCACGCACGCTGACGTGTCGGCGTCCGCCCAGTCGGGGCCGTCGAGCAGCGAGACGAACCTGGTGCCGTGCGCGCTGATCAGCAGGTGGGTGCCCACGAACGAATACCGCGCGGCGACGTCGCGGGCGGTCCAGCCGGCGACCTCGGCGGGCGACCACACGGCACGGTTGTCGACCCGGGCTCCGAGCACGAGCAGCCGCGGATCCGACCCGGGCCGACTCGTCAGTGTGACGCTGCCGTGCAACGGCCAGCGAGTGCGCACCAGCCGGCCGACCAGCTGCCCGTTCTCGCGCAGCTCCTCGACGTCCTCCCCCGCCGGCGCCTGCACGTCGAGCGTCTGACTCCCCGACAGGTCGTCCACGTTCAGGTCCAGCAACGGGATCTCGCGGGCCACCGCCTCGTGGAAGGGGATCCAGCGAGTGCCGTCGACGAGCAGCTCGTCGACCGGCTCCCACCCGTCCGACGTCCGCCGCTGCACGACGCGCGACTGCACCTGCAGGAAACGCACGTACGCATCGACGGTTGCGCCCGGCCGCGCCTCGACGACCACCTCGGCCGACATCGAGGTCTCTTCGCCGGCACCGGCCTCGGCGGCGCCCGCCGGCCCGAGCATGCCGAACTGCCAGCGCACCTGGTTCTTCGGCGACGAGGCGCGGTAGGGGTAGAGCAGGTAGCCCTCGTAGAGCACCGCGTCGGCGACCTGCCGGGCGCGGGTCATCGTGGGGCGCGGAGTCATGACGCGCTCACCTCGGTGGGCAACAGGTCGGCGACGGTCTGCTCCCACGACGTGAGGCCGCGCGCGGTCCGGTGCCGGGCGAGCGCGGCGATCGACTCGCGGTCCAGCCGGATCCAGCCGCTGCCGGGGAAATAGAGGTCCATCAGCTCGTGCCAGGACGCCACCGGCAGCCGGCAGCTGCGCCTCCAGCGACCAGGACAGCTGCTCGACCGTGAAGCCGGTGGCGCCGCGGGTGAAAACGGTGCCGCTGAACAGCAGCACGAGCGGTACGTCGCCATCCCGCAACGCGTGGAGGTACTTCGTGGCACTGACGTCGAAGTCGTAGGTGCACGCGACCGGCAGGTCGAACTCGCGGGATCCTTCGAAGCCCTGCACCATTGCCGTCGCATGCGTCCAGAGGAACGGCTTGAGGGTGTTCGCGTAGCGGTCCGACGTGCCGAACAGGTCGGCCAGACCCTCCTGCTCGCCGGCGTCATAGGGCCGCCGCTGCGGCTCGATGCGCAGCTGGGCGCGCAGCGCGATCGCATGCACCACGGCGCCGCTGGTCTCGGTGACCCGCAGCCGGAAGAGCAGATGTGGCGCGGCAGCGTGCTGCTGCGGGAGGACGTCGATCACCTCGAACGCGAGCTCGGTCACGACACCGCCTCCTGGCCTCGCGGCCGGCAGCGCGTGCGCACGTGCGCGAAGAACTCGTCCAGCCGCCGGCGCACGTCCTGCCCGCCGTCGAAGCCACGCCACAGCATCCGCAGGTGCCCGACGAGCTCGTAGCAGACGTCGATCGGCACGAGGAACGCCTCGACCCGCTGGTCGACGGCGCGGACCAGCAACGCCTCGACGTCCGGCTTCAAGGTGGCGAGCCCCGGTGTGGCCGCCACGACTCTCTCCCACGCGTCGAGCGGCAGCTCCGACTCGGTGGCGCCCGCCGGTCCCGGATAGAACGCGACGACCCGCTCCAGCGCCGAGTTGATGAACAGGAAGGCCGTGCCGACCGGGAGCTCCAGCTCCTCCCAGACCGGCGCGGCCAGGTCGGGGAAGGACAGGTAGCGGTCCGGGACGGCCCGGTAGGCCAGCGCCGCGTCGTCGTGGGTGAACAGCAGGTAGCAGGGACGGCAGGTGCACAGCAGCGAGCGCGTGCCGACGTTGACGACGTGCTGATGCTGGTCGGCGACGGGAGCCCCGCACATCTCGCACCGTTCGTACGGCGACGGCTCCGGCCGCCCGGCGCGGATCCGCGCGAGGACCGACAAGGCCGCCGCGGGAGTCGATCGCCGCTCGGCGAGTGCGTGCTCATACGGCGACCGAGGCTCGGACGGCGACCTCGACGGCACCGTCGCGCTCGAGCAGCGGCACCGGCTCGAGGTGCCGCTCCGGCTCCTCCAGGTCGATGCCCGCCCGGCGTACGTCGAAGTGGGCGCCGCAGGTGGGACACGTGAGCACAGCACTGCCGGGGGTCGAGGGCGCACGCTGCAGCCCCGCACCCTCGAAGGGTGCACCGCAGGCGGCACACGCGTCGCGATAGGCATAGACACCGGAGAGCAGCCGGCAGGCCACAACGTCAAGGCCGGCGACCGACGTCCGGCGCAGCTCGCCGACCGCCAGCTCGTCGAGCCCGGCGGCGGCCGTCCAGACGACCTGGCCGGACTGCTCCGGCGCCCGCAGTCGCGCGGTCAGCGACTCGACCGGGATGACGCCCTGCGCCGCCGCCTTGGCCTTCTCCTCGACCTCGATGCGCAGGATCTCGGGAGCGGCCGCATAGATCGCGTCCTCGACCGCGAGCTCCAGCGTCACCGCCGACGAGGCGCACCCGTCGCAGCTGCCGAGCAGCTCGAGCCGCACGACCCCCTCGTCGGTGACCTCGAGCAGCGCCACGTCGCCACCGTGCGAGCCGAGATAGGGCCGCACGTCATCGAGAGCTCGTTGCACCCGCTCCTCGACGCCGTAGGGGTGCAGCCCGTGCACGAGCAGCAGGCTCGACACCAGCTCGTCGCCGGCGAGGCTGGCGAGCAGGTCGTCGTCGAGTGCACCCGCGTCGTAGGCCAGCTCGAGGACGCGTTCGAGACCGGCCCCGTACAGCTCGACGACCAGCCGCACCAGCTCCTCGGCGCGCTCGCGCGCGATCGGACCAGCAGCGGCGCTTGCCTCCAGCAGTCGTTCGATCCGTTCGCCGGTCGCTGCGGGATCAGGGGACGAGGTGCTCACTCCTCGCCCGAGACGGCGGCGGTCGGGGAGTGCACCTTCTTCAGCGTCTTGCCTTCACCGAGGTACATGTGGACACCGCAGGGCAGGCAGGGGTCGAAGCTGCGCACGGTGCGCATGATGTCGATGCCCTTGAAGTTCTCGCGATCGTTCTCCTCGAACAGCGGCTGGTCCTGGACGGCGTCCTCATAGGGGCCCGGCGTGCCGTAGATGTCGCGCGGGTTGGCGTTCCACGGCGTCGGCGGATAGGGATGGTAGTTGGCGATCTTGCCGTCCCGGATGACCATGTGGTGGGAGAGAACTCCGCGCACGGCCTCGGTGAACCCGCAGCCGATCGCCTCGTCGGGCACGTCGAACTTCTCCCACGTCTTGGTGCGGCCGGCCCGGATCTCGACCAGCGCCTTCTCGCAGAAGTGCAGGGCGCAGGCTGCCGCGTAGGCCTGGAAGTAGGTGCGCGCCCGGTTGCGCTCGATCGTGTTGCTCCACTGCGGCACCTTCCACTCGAAGGACACCGGTCCCTTGAGTGCGGTCTTCGGCAGGTTGATCTGCACGCTGGTGCCGGTCGCCTTGACGTAGCCGATGTCGACCAGGCCCGGCCAGCGCCGTCGACCACAGCCGCGCGAGCGGGCCGCCGCCGGTGTCGAGCGCGAGGTGGTCGGTGCCGTCGAACCAGCGCGGTGACATGACCCAGCTGTACTTGTCGTCCAGGTCGCGCTTCTGCGGCTTGGGGTTGGTGTGCTGGTTCCACGGGTGCCGGCGGTCGACCGGGTTGCCCAGCGGGTCCTTCGTGACGAACATCTCCTGGTCGGCCCAGTCGTCGTAGTAGGAGCTGCCGAGCAGGATGCGGATGCCGAGGTTGATGTCGACCAGGCTGTGCGTGACGAGCTGGCCGTCGACGACGACGCCCGGCGTCACGAACATGTGGTTGCCCCAGTTCTCCATGTCCCTGTAGGCGAAGTTGCAGTGGTCGGGGTCCTGGAACGAGCCCCAGCAACCGAGCAGCGTGCGGCGCAGTCCGACCTGCTCATAGCCCGGCAGCGCCTCGTAGAAGAAGTCGAACAGGTCGTCGTGCATCGGCACGACCTTCTTCATGAACTCGACGTAGCGCATCAGGCGGATCTGGTAGTCGGTCATCAGCTGGATGGTCGCGACCGTGCCGACCCCGCCCGGGTAGAGCGTCGAGGGGTGTACGTGGCGTCCCTCCATCAGGCAGAACATCTCGCGGGTCCAGCGGCTGACCTGCAGCGCCTCGCGATAGAACTCGCCGGTGAACGGGTTGAGCGCCCGCATGATGTCGGCGATCGTCTTGTATCCGTGGGCGTCCTGGTTCGGCGCCGACGTGTTCTCCGCCTTGGCGAGCACGCCGGGATTGGTCTCCTTGACCATCCGCTCGCAGTAGTCCACCCCGACCAGGTTCTCCTGGAAGATGTTGTGGTCGAACATGTACTCGGCCGCCTCGCCGAGGTTGACGATCCACTCCCCCAGGGCCGGCGGCCGGACGCCGTACGCCATGTTCTGCGCGTAGCACGAGCACGTCGCGTGGTTGTCGCCGCAGATGCCGCAGATGCGGCTCGTGATGAAGTGCGCGTCGCGGGGGTCCTTGCCCTTCATGAACAGGCTGTAGCCGCGGAAGATCGACGAGGTGCTGTGACACTCGGCCACGGTCTGGTTCGCGAAGTCGATCTTCGTGTAGATCCCGAGGCTGCCGACGATGCGCGTGATCGGGTCCCACGCCATCTCGACGAGCTCGCGGTCCTTGCTGTCGGTCGTTCCGGTGCTGGGCAGTGTCGAGGTCATCGCAGTCCGCTCCTAGTCCGCGCGCCGGTCACCACGTGCGCTTCGCTCCCGTGAGGAGCTCTCGTCCTGGCTTGCGCCACTTGGGTTCCTTGTCGAGCGTCTTGGTCGTCTGCGCGCGCAGTGCCCGGATGGTGCGGCCGTAGGCACCGACCGCCGTCGTCGAGAACCTGCCGCCGGGTGGCTCGTCCATGAACGGCATGAACTTGTCGGGGAAGCCGGGCATCGTGCAGCCGATGCAGATCCCGCCGACGTTGGGACAGCCGCCCACGCCGTTGATCCAGCCGCGCTTGGGCACGTTGCACTTGACCACCGGGCCCCAGCACCCGAGCTTGACGATGCACTTCGGGGAGCCGTACTCGTCCGCGAAGTCGCCCTGCTCGTAGTAGCCGGCCCGGTCGCAGCCCTCGTGGACCGTGCTGCCGAACAGCCAGGTCGGCCGCAGCGCCTCGTCGAGCGGGATCATCGGCGCCTGCCCGGTGGCCTGGTAGAGCAGGTAGGTGATCGTCTCCGACAGGTTGTCACCCTGGACCGGACATCCCGGCACGCAGACGATGGGCAGTCCCGCCTTGCTCTTCCAGTCCCAGCCGAGATAGTCGGGCACGCCCATCGCACCGGTCGGGTTGCCGGCCATCGCGTGGATGCCGCCGTAGGTCGCGCAGGTGCCGACGGCGAGGACGGCCAGCGCCTTGGGCGCGAGCCGGTCGAGCCATTCGCTGGTGGTGACCGGCTGGCCGGTCATCGGGTTGTTGCCGAAGCCGCACCAGTAGCCCTCGCCGGAGAGCGCCTCGTTCGGGATCGAGCCCTCGACGACCAGGACGAACGGCTCCAGCTCGCCGCGGTCGGCCTTCCAGAACCACTCGAGGAAGTCGTCCGCACCACCGGCCGGCCCGCACTCGAAGTCGATCAACGGCCAGTGCACCGCCACTTTCGGCAGCCCCGGCAGGGCTCCGAGAGCGATCTCCTCGATGCTCGGCTGGGTGGCGCCGGTGAGTGCGACGGAGTCCCCGTCGCAGCTCAGGCCCGCGTTGATCCACAGCACATGCACGAGGGTGTCTTCGGCGGCTACGGCTTCTGCGGAAAGCATTCGTCAGCCTCCCCATGCGGACCCCGCGGCTGGGGACCCACCACGTCGTAGACGGCCGACGGCGCCGGTCTGTGCGACGTAGATCTTTTCCTAGCGTCCGCCAGATGCGATTGTCAAGGAATGCTGCGAGACCGCATTGCGGCGTGGTCAAAAGGCGTGGCGCGAAGGGGAAAGGGCTTTCTGCCGGTGGCTAGAGGTTCACCAGGACAGGTGGTACGAGGACCGATGACGCAGGTGGGTCGGCCGGTGGCTGTCCGTGTCCGGGCGCACGTGTCCGGGCTCGTGCAGGGCGTCGGCTTCCGCCCCTTCGTCTGGCGCGAGGCAACGAGTCGCGGACTGTCCGGCTGGGTCGGGAACGACGCAGCCGGCGTCGTCCTGGAGGCCGAGGGTGACGGCGCCGGCGGTGGCGGCACTGCTGGACGCCCTGCACCAGCCGCCACCGTTGGCGCGGGTCGACGAGGTCCGCAGCGAACCGCTGCTGCCCGCCGGCGACGTCGGGTTCCAGGTCCGGCTGAGCAACACCGACGGTGCGCGCCGCGCTCTCGTCTCACCTGACACCGCCACCTGCGCTGACTGCCTGCGTGAGCTGCACGACCCGGCCGACCGGCGGTTCGGCTATCCGTTCGTCAACTGCACGAACTGCGGCCCGCGCTTCACGATCGTGCTGGAGGTGCCCTACGACCGGTCGCGCACGACCATGGCTCCGTTCCCGATGTGCGCGGACTGCCGGGCCGAGTACGACGATCCCGCTGACCGGCGCTTCCACGCCGAGCCGGTGTGCTGCCCGGTGTGCGGCCCACGGCTCCGGCTTGTCGACGCACGATGGCGTCGAGCTGCCCGGCGATCCGCTGGCCGGTGCCGCAGAACTGCTGCACTCGGGCCGCGTCGTGGCGGTCAAGGGGCTGGGTGGCTATCACCTGGCCGTCGACGCGCGGCAGGAGGAGGCGGTCGCCGCCCTGCGAGGGCGCAAGCATCGCGAGGACCGCCCGTTCGCGCTGATGGTCGCCGACGTCGACGCGGCGCGTGAGCTCTGCGAGGTCGGCCCCGAGGAGCTCGCGCTGCTCACCAGCGCCGCTCGCCCGATCGTGCTGCTCACCCGCCGCGACCCGGATGGGGTGGCCGCGGCAGTCGCACCCGGATCACCGACCCTCGGTCTGATGCTCCCGTACACCCCGCTGCATGCGCTGTTGCTCGAGGCCGCACGCGCGCCGCTCGTGCTCACCAGCGGAAACGTCTCCGACGAACCGATCGCCTTCGACGACGAGGACGCCGCACGGCGCTTGGGCGGCATCGCCGACGCCTTCCTGGTGCACGACCGGGCGATCCGCACCAGGGTCGACGACTCGGTCGTCAAGGTCGTGCGCGGACGGGTCGTGCCGATCCGCCGGTCACGCGGCTACGTGCCGCATGCGCTCGAGCTGCCGAGGCAGCGCTCTCTGGCCCAGGGGGGAGCGCTCGAGCTGCCGGACTCCCCCGAGCCGGTGCTGGCCTGCGGGTCGGCGCTGAAGAACACGTTCTGCGTGGCGCGCGGGCGGCAGGCGTTCGTCTCACACCACGTCGGCGACCTGGACAACTACCCGACGATGCAGTCCTACATCGACGGCATCGCGCACCTGCGGCGCCTGCTCGACGTCGATCCAGCGGTCGTCGCCCACGACCTGCACCCGGACTATCCCTCGACCCGCTATGCCCTCGACCTGCCCGACGTCGAGCTCGTGCCCGTGCAGCATCACCATGCGCACATCGCCTCGTGCCTCGCCGACAACGGCGTGCCCGGTCCGGTGATCGGTGTCGCGTTCGACGGGGTAGGGCTGGGGACCGACGGCACCGCTTGGGGAGGCGAGTTCTTGATCGCCGATCTCGCGCGGTTCACCCGCGTCGCACACCTTGCCGAGGTCGCCATGCCGGGCGCGGACATGGCGACCCGCCAGCCCTGGCGCATGGCGCTGTCACACCTCGAGGCGGCGTACGGAGGTGATCTGCCCGCCGGGCTCGCCGTCGTGGCGCGGCAGGGCAGCCGGTGGGATCAGGTTCTGTCGGTGACCCGCGCCGGTGTGAACAGCCCGCTCACCTCGAGCGCCGGCCGGCTGTTCGACGCGGTGTCGGCGCTACTGCGGGTGCGGGACACCGTCACCTACGAGGGCCAGGCGGCGATCGAGCTCGAACACGTCGCCGATCCCCGCGAGAGTGGCACCTACCCCGTGCCCGTCAGCCTCTCTCCCGAGCCCGTCGCTCTCTCTCCCGTGGCCGTCGCGCTCTCTCCCGAGCCCGTCGCTCTAACTCCCGTGGCCCGGGTCGAGGTCGCCGCGCTGATCCGGGCGATCACCGACGACCTCGTGCGCGGCACGCCGGTGCCGGTGCTCGCGGGGCGGTTTCACAATGCCCTGGCCGATGTCGTGGTCGAGGTCTGCGCGCGGCTGCGCGATCTGCATGCCCTGTCCACGGTGGCACTGTCGGGCGGCGTGTTCCAGAACTCGCTGCTGCTCGCTCGTTGCCTCGAGCGCCTGGAGAACGCCGGCTTCACCGTGCTTACCCATCGGCAGGTCCCGCCCAACGACGGCGGCATCAGCCTCGGCCAAGCCGCCGTCGCAGTCGACCTGCTGCGCTCCCGCCGCTGCACCTGACCCTCGCGGAATCGACCACGTTCAGCATGCCGGCGGACGGTCCGCAAGGCGTGCACGCCTTGCACAGGGGGTGCACACCTAGCGAGGCCACCCGCCGATCAGTGCGCCAGCGCGACGTGGGTCGCTTCCCAGAGCACGTGATAGAGCGTGGTCTGGACTTCCTGCACGCGGTGTACGGACGACGACGGCACCGCGAACATGTGCTGCACGGCCGCGAGCTCGGCCATCCGGCCGCCTCCGTACCCCGCCAGCCCCACGGTCACCATCCCCGACTTGTCCGCTTCCTCGAGGGCGGCCAGGACGTTCGGCGAGCCGCCGCTCGTCGAGAGCGCGATGGCGATGTCGCCAGGACGGCCGAACGCCCTGACCTGGCGCGAGAACACGACGTCGAAGCTGACGTCGTTGGACAACGCGGTCACCACGGCGACGTCGTTCGTCAGCCCGAGCGCCGGCAGCGGCGGAGCGGGCGGCGGCGGGTCGACGAACGTGTGTACGACGTCCTGCGCGTCGGTGCTGCTGCCGCCGTTGCCGAACGCGAGCAAGGTTGCTCCGGCCGCGAAGCTCTCCGCCATCCGTTGCGCGCAGGTTGCTAACGCCCGTGCCTGGGTCTGGCCGACAGCTCGTCGCACCTCGACGATCTCCGCGACCTTCTGCCGGGCCGACTCAGCGGCCGCGTCAAGCACCGGACGGGCGTCGCTCCCGCCGCCGTACAAGAACGGGTAGAGCTGCTCGACCCCGGCGGGCGGTTGCGTCTGGGACGCCTCCGGCGAGTCGAAGAACACGTGCACCAGCTCCCAGAGCAGGTGATAGACGGTGACGTGTCCCTCCTTGACGACGAGTGGGTCGGTCGAGCCGACGACGAGGCAGTGGTCGGCCTCGCCGACGCGCGAGCACGTCGCCTCCGTCGCCGCCGAGCAGCGCGATCGTGAGCAGGCCGGCCTCCCGAGCTGCGCGCAACCCGGCGCGGACGTTGGCGCACTTGCCGTCACCGGAGATCCCGAGAGCGATGTCGTCGGGGCGGCCGAGCACCTCGACCTGATGGGCATAGACGCCGTCCAGACCACGACGCGCCGCCACGCCCATCAAGGTCGCCGCATCGCTGACCAGCGACAGCGCGGGAAGGGCTCGCTTGCCGACGATGACCGGGTGGACGAACTCGACCGCGACGTGCTGCGCATCGGTCGCGCCTGCCCCGTTGCCGAACACGAGCAACCGCCCGCCTCGGGTGAAGCGCGCCGCCATGTCGCGGCAGGCCAACGCCAGTGCCGTCGCGTCCTCCCCCAGCCGCTGCACCGGCAAGACGCGCCGCTCGAAAGCCTCGCTGACCACAGCTTCGGTGGATGAGCTGACGACAGACACGACGGCCTCCTCGTGCAGGGCATCTCGTCGTCCGGACGCTACGCGCAGTTGACCACGTTTGGCACCCTGCGGAATCGACCACGTTCAGCATGCCGGCGGACGGTTCACAAGGTATGCACGCCTAGCGAGGCGTCCGCTCACCTGCTGAACGTGGTCGATTCCGGCGCGGGTCAGCGGCAGCGGCGGGCGGGCTTGTAGATCACGTGGGTCTTGCGGATGCGCAGTGCCCGCACCGAGTCGTTGTCGGTCTCGTTCGACTCACGGAACAGGTCGAGCGGATCCGCCCGCTGGTACAGGCAGTAGAGACCCTTGGGCATCGGGCGGGGCAAGATCAGCTCCTGGCCCGGCAGGAAGTACTGATAGACGTCGCCCCAGCCGGGGGTGATGCCCTGCCGCTCGTCGCGGGAGCAGGCACCGTAGAACGAGTGGCGCGTCTTGTCCGGCAGGCGAACGCTGTCGCGCAGGCAGAAGCTCACCTTGGAGTGCTTGACCAGCGACTTGGTGTCGCCCGGCTTGGTCAGCCAGTAGCGCGCACTGGCATCGACGTGCCAGTGGTTGTGGGCGGGGTGGAACTCCATGCAGCCGGCCTGCCGGAAGACCCTCTTGAGCTCGGTCTTGCGCTGGTAGTGCCCATCCCGGTTCTTGTCCTGGTAGACCGCCTGGGCGACATCGCGCTCGCCCTTCGGGCAGGCCTCTCCGGGCTGCGGCACGACCTCGAGCGGACCAATCCCCCTGTTGACCAGCGTCGAGGAGAACCGCAGGTGGCGCACTCCCCCGCTCTTGACGATGTGCACGCCCTTGGCCTTCAGGCTGTCCATGTTGGGCAGCAACGGGTGGTGACCGATGTCGGTCGGCGTCGGCGTCGGGGCGGCTTGCGCCACGTCCGCGACAGCCAACGACCGCCCCACGTCCCGCGCTGACCCGCTCGCACCGGCCAGCGAGCCGGTGGAGACCGCAAGTGCCGCGACGACCAGGGCGGCAGCGCCCGAGCCCCCCGCGACCTTCCAATCCAGCCGCACCCGACCGGAAACTGTTCCTGCACCCATCACTGCGCCCCTCGCGTCGTGAACGTAACAGGCGCCCGGGAACGCCATCGGCAAACCCTAGTGCTGCTATGTCGGTAGATATCCACTCGCGTGCCGCTCAATCGCGCAGAGCGGCCGCCAGTTGCGGGAAGACCTTGGCCACCTTGGCCGTCAGATAGTCGCCGTAGATGCCGTCCCACACATGGACGTTCTGCCCGTCCCAGCGGCCCTCGCCGTCGGCATCGGGCAGCTCCTCGCCGGAGAACGCCGCCTCTGGCAGCGGGGTCACGCGCGCGTCCCACGAGGGGTCGACGAACAGCGGGAAGGACAGCCGGTCCTGCCCGCTCAGGTTGCGTACGCGGTGCGGGTTGGACCGGTAGAGACCGCGCGTCATCTTCTCGAGCATGTCCCCGATGTTCACGACGAAGACATAGGGATCTGCGGGTACGTCGGCCCAGGTCCCGCGGGTGCGCACCTGCAGCCCCCCGTTGTGATCCTGGGCCAGCAAGGTGATCAGCCCGTAGTCCGTGTGCTCCCCGACTCCCCACGAGTCGGTGTCGCCCGGCGGGTAGTGGAAGATGCGGAACAGGACGGTCGGATCTGCCGTCAGGTGCGTCGCGAACCACTCGCGCTCGATGCCGAGTCCGAGGGCGACGCCCTCGAGCAGGGTCTGGCCCAGCGCGCTGACCTCGTCGATCCACCGTAGGACGGCCGTCTTGAGCAGCGGCGGGTTCTCGGGGAACAGGTTGGCGCCGTGCAGTGGCGTGGCCGCCAGCACCCGCGGGTCGGACGACGCGAGCTCGGCCCCGAAGTAGACGCCCTCCTTGCGGTCGGGCTCACCCGATGTCAGCTCGCCGCCGACCGGGAACCATCCGCGCCAGGCGACACCGCCGCGTGACATCGCGATGGCCGCCTTGGCCGCATCGGGCAGGGCGAAGAACTCGCGCGAGCGCGCCTCGAGGTCGTCGCGCAACTGGGGGTCGATGCCATGGCCAGTGACGAGGAAGAACCCGCTGTCCCTGCACGCTGCGTCGATCTTGCGCCCCACCGCCAGGCGATCGGCGGACCGGGAGTCATCGTCGAGCAGCGCGGCGACATCGATCAGCGGAAGGGCCATCCGGCGACGCTAGCCGACAGCGCTCCGCCGCAACCCTCGTACAAATCAAGGACCAATGAACCCATCTCGCTATCCGGACGCCGGGGCCTGCGCGAACGACCTCGTTGATCCTTGAGGTGCGTACGGACGTCAGCGTCGGCGATATGCGTACGGACGTCAGCGTGGGCGAACTGCCCCGGTCAGAGACGACTTCTACTCGGGCCCGATGCGCGGCGCGGCAGCGCTGCCGCCCGCTGGCTCCTTCAGCTCGACGAACACGGTGCGGGTCTCGGTGTCCCCGATGTTCTCGCCGGCATGCTGTTGCGCCGGCACCCAGAAGGTCCCGCCGGAGCTCAGCTCGACGTCACGTTCCTCGTCGCCGTGGATGAGCCGTCGACGGAACGAGCTCAGCGTGTACATCACGCTGTCGGGGTGCTCGTGCGGCGTCGTGCGGTCGCCGGGCTTGTCCGCGTACTCGAGCACGCGGACTCTGTCATTCTCGAAGACCACCGTGTAGTGGTCAGGGTTGGTCTCCACGGGATCGAGGCTCATGCCGCGATTCTGGTGGGGCTGTCAAGCAACCAGGGCGCTGATCCACATCTGCCCCAGCCACGTCTGGAACCGCTCGTCCGACCAGCCGCGTTCGTTGACCAGCCGCTGCCACAGCACACCGTCGGTGCTGGCCCACATGATGTCCCGGCAGTCCTGCTCGCTCACGGCGAGCTGGCCCGTCGCGGCCGCCTCCCGCGCCATCACACTGAGGCCTTCGAGGCGCTGCCGCCCGATCTCGGCCAGCATCTCGGCGGCCGCCGGCTCGCTCGCCGCGGCGCCCTGCATGGCGAGCAGGAACGGCACGATGCGGCGCGCGGTCTGCGTGAACACCGCCGCCTGCATCGTGAGGCGACGGGCGAGGTCGGGCTCCGCGCGGAGCACGTTGATCTCCGGCCGCTCGTGGTAGGTGATCTCCTCGTCGTCGCCACCGATCGTCACGTCCCACGCCCGGTGCAGCAACGTCGCCTTGTTGCCGAACGCGCTGTAGACGGTCTCTACGGACACCCCGGCGGACCGAGCGACGTCGGCGATCGTCGTGCGCCCGTAGCCCTGCTCGATGAACAGCGCGCGGGCGGCATCGAGCACCGCACGCCGGGTCTCGCGCGCCTGGGCCTGGCGTCGGGACGAGTCGTACGTACGAAGCTTCTTGACAGGTTCACTCATATCGATACATCATAACTGTATTCATTATAGTCAACCTGTATTGGATGTGCGGAATGACCACCACAACCTTCGACTGGACAAGTGTCGCCCCGTCCTGGAGCAGCCACCGCGCCCACGTCGAGCAGATGAAGGACGGGCTCACCCGCGATCTGCTCGAGTCGCTGGACCTGCAGCCCGGCGAGCGGGTCCTCGAGCTGGGGGCCGGCACCGGCGACCTCGCCCGGCGGCTCGCGCGAGCCGTCGGCCCGACCGGGAGCGTCCTGGCGACCGACATCGCCGACGGCATGGTCGAGCTGCTGCGTGAGACGACGGCAGGCGTGCCCAACGTCGAGGTGAGCCGGCTCGACGCGCTCGACATCGCCGTTCCCGACGGCTCGGTCGACGCGATCGTGTTCCGGATGGGCCTGATGTTCGTCGCCGAGCCGGAGCGAGCGCTCGCCGAGTGCCGCCGCGTGCTGGCGCCGCTCGGACGGCTCTCCGTCGCCGTCTGGGCCGGACCCGAGCACAACCCCTGGCTCGCGTCGGTCGGCATGTCCGTCATGATGCACGGCTTGTGGGCCGGCGGGCCGCCCACCTCACCGGGGGCGGTGTTCTCGTTGGCCGACCCGGCGGCGCTCGAGGACCTGGTGTCGGCCGCCGGCTTTGCCGACGTCGTCGTCCGCGAGGTCGAGACGCCGGCCAGATTCAGCAGTCCAGAGGAGCACTTCGAGGTCGTGGGCGGCCTGGCCGGTCCGGTGTCCGCCGCGCTCGCCGGCGCAGACGCGGACAGCCTCGCCGCCATCCGTGCAACGACAGCGAAGGCGGTCGAGCGGTTCCGCACCGAGGACGGCCTGGTCGTTCCCGGGCTGGCGCTGCTCTGCACCGCGAAGGCCGCTTGACCCAGACAGCAGTCCACACGCCCAGCCGAAGAGCGACCTTTCCGCGCCAACACGCCGGCGTGTCGGCGCAGGAAGGTCGCTCGGTGCGCAGCTGTGCGTCAGGTCGTGGCCGTCGCGCCGGTGAGGTCGTAGACAGTCGTGCTGCCCACCGTGGTCGCCGGGTAGTTCGCCGCGACCCAGCTGGCGATCTCTTGCGAGGCGTTGCTGCCGCTCGAAGCCTGCATACCGACTCCGCCGCCGACGAAGTAGTGGATCTTGCCCTCACTCACCAGCTGCTGGAACTGCGCGAGGGTCGGCGACGGGTCGCTGCCGTTGAAGCCGCCGATGGCCATGACCGGGTCACCGGTCGCCAGCTGGTAGCCGGACGCGTTGTTGGACCCGATCGTTGCGGCGACCCAGGTGTACGAGCCGGCATCGGCTTGCAGCAGCCTCACCAGTGCGGCACTGGGGCTGCTGCCCTGCAGCAGGCCTCCCGCACCTCCTCCGCCGGTCCCGCCGAATCCGCCAATCGCACCGCCGGCTCCGCCGGTGCCACCGCCGGGAGCCGTCGGCGCCGTCGTACCCAGTCCTCCGGTCTGACCCTGGCCACCCGGCAGAGCCACCCGGCGCCTGTCCGGCTCCGAACGCCCGCCCGCCGCCAGGACCACCGGCCCCAACACCTCCACCGGGACCGCCGAAGCCACCTCCGGAGACCGTCGGACCGGCTGTCACGATCGACCCGCTGCGCGGAGTCGCCACGGTCTGCACGGCGTAGGCGCTCGGCCCGGCCAGAGCGGTGATCAGGCCCGCGATCGCGACGGCCAGCGCCGCACGACGCGGCAACCAGGTGACGCCGAGCAGGAGCACCGCCAGCGCGACACCGACGACTGGCACGACCGTCGCGAGCCACGGCTGGAAGTCGGCGGACCGGGCCAGCAGCACGTGAGCCCACAACGACGTCACTGCAAGGGTGCCGGCGAGGATCGAGCGGGACACGACGTCGGCCCGGCGGCGCCAGAGCAGCGTTGCCGTGATGCCGACGATGGCCGCAACCGCAGGCGCCAGCGCGACCGTGTAGTACGCGTGGAAGATGCCCTTCATGAAGCTGAAGACCAGCCCGGTGACGAGCAGCCACAGCCCCCACAGCAGCAGCGCCGCACGGGTGCGGTCGGTGCGCGGCGCGCGCCAGGTCACCCAGAGCCCGGCCACCAGCAGGATCAGCGCCGCTGGCAGCAGCCAGGCGATCTGCCCGCCGATCTCGGAGCTGAACATCCGCGTCCAGCCGGTCTCGCCCCACATGTTGCCCATGCTGACGCTGCCGGTCTCTGAGCCGGTCAACCGGCCGAATCCGTTGTAGCCCAACGTCAATTCGAGGATGCTGTTGCGCTGCGAGCCGCCGATGTACGGCCTGGCGGACGCCGGGATGAGCGAGACGATGGCGACCCACCAACCGGCGGCGACGACGAGTGCTCCGCCGGCGGCGAGCAGCGCTGCGATGCGGCGACGCAAGGTCGTCGGCGCGGCGACGAGGTAGACGATCGCAAAGGCCGGCACGACCAGCAGGGCTTGCAGCATCTTGGTGAGGAATCCGAAGCCGACCAGTGCGCCGGCGAACATCAGCCAGCGCGGGCTCGCCGTCTCGACGGCGCGCACCGTTGCATACGCGCCCGCGACCAGCAGCAGCACGAGCAACGCGTCAGGGTTGTTGAAGCGGAACATGAGTACGGCGATGGGGGTGAGCGCGAGAACCGCCCCTGCCGTCAGTCCGGCAGCCGGTCCGGACCAGCGCCGGACGCTCGCATAGAGCAACCCCACGGCGGCGACACCCTCGAGTGCTTGTGGCACGAGGATGCTCCAGCTGTTCACTCCGAACAGTCGGGCGGACGCGGCCATCACCCACAGAGATGCGGGAGTCTTGTCGACGGTGATCGAGTTGGCTGCGTCGGACGAGCCGAAGAAGAATGCCTTCCAGCTCGCCGATCCGGCCTGCGCGGCGGCGGAGTAGAAGCTGTTCGCCCATCCGGAGGCGCCGAGGCCCCAGATGTAGAGCACCGCGGTCGCGCCGAGCAGGGCGAGCAAGCCCGGACGCGCCCACGCTGGGTCGTCCAGGGAGCCGCGCAGCACGCGATTCGTCAGTGGGCGGCGAGGCGCGTCGACGCCCGGTGCGGCCAGGTCGGTTGCGTGCGTGGTCGGTTCATCAAGTGTCGTCGTCATGGGAGCGAGCATCGAAGCGACCACTGCGCACTCGCTGTGCCCTCGCTGTGCGAGTCCTGCCGATCCACCCATCTCGTCCGTGACCGGCATTGGTGCGCGACCTTGCGGCCGCGACACGCCGGCGTGTCGGAGCCGAAAGGTCGCGCGTCGGGCCAGGTGGTCGCGCGACGGGCCAGGTGGTCGCGCGACGGGGCTGGTCGTCACGCGACGGGGCTGGTCGTCACTCAGAGGGGACGCACAGGCGGTGCACAACGGATCGTCAGTCCCGCCACCCACGTTGACTGCATGACGACCACCGCAACCACTGACAACGTACTCGAAAGCGATGCCACCGACGAACCGGCGAACCAGGTGTACGAACGGTTCGACCCGCTGCCGACGCATGTCGGTGCACCCGCACCAGTGCTGGACCTGGTGATCCCCGTCTACAACGAGGAGATCGACCTGGAGCCCTGCGTGCGTCGCCTGCGCGGACACCTGAGCTCGAGCTTTCCCTATGCCTTTCGCCTCACCATTGCCGACAACGCGAGTACCGACGCCACGCATGCGATTGCCGTTCGGCTGGCCAGGGAGCTGCCCGAGGTGGCTGTGGTGCACCTCGCGGATAAGGGCCGCGGCCGGGCGCTGCGCACCGTGTGGCTGGCTTCCGACGCCGTCGTGCTCGCGTACACCGACGTCGACCTGTCGACGGACCTCAATGCCTTGCTGCCGCTCGTCGCCCCGCTGATCAGCGGCCACTCGGACCTGGCCGTCGGCACCCGGCTGGCACGCGGCTCCCGGGTCGTGCGCGGCACGAAACGCGAACTGATCTCGCGCGGCTACAACCTGCTGCTCCGCGGCACGTTGTCGGCGCGGTTCAGCGACGCCCAGTGCGGATTCAAAGCCATCCGCTCCGACGTGGCGAGACGACTGCTGCCGCTGGTCGAGGACACCGGGTGGTTCTTCGACACGGAGCTGCTCGTCCTCGCCGAGCGGGTCGGGCTGCGTTTGCACGAGGTGCCCGTCGACTGGGTGGACGACCCGGACAGCCGTGTCGACATCGTCTCGACCGCGCTCGCGGATCTGCGCGGCATCGCGCGCGTCGGGCGGGCGCTGGCCAGCGGGCGGCTGCCGGTCGGCGACCTGCGCGCGCAGCTCGGCCGGGCCCCGCTGGAGCCTCGCGGCAGCGACGTGCCCGGCGCCCTGACCCGCGAGCTGGTGCGCTTCGCAGCAGTCGGTGTGGCGAGCACGCTCGCCTATCTGGCGCTGTTCGTGCTGCTGCAGCCCGGCGTGGGTGGTCAGGCGGCGAACCTGCTGGCCCTGTTCGTCACAGCGGTGGCGAACACGTCGGCGAACCGTCGCTTCACGTTCGGCGTGCGGGGACACGCGAAGCGAGCAACGCATCAGGCGCAGGGTCTGCTCGTCTTCGCACTCGGGCTGGGGCTCACCAGCGGGTCGCTTGCTCTGCTGCACGCGAGCGGCGTCACCACTCGTACGACCGAAGCCTTGGTCCTGGTCTCGGCGAACCTGCTCGCGACGCTGCTGCGCTTCCTGCTGCTGCGCACGTGGGTGTTCGGCCGCCGGCCCTCGACCGCCCAGCAACCCGCCTAGAGGTAGAGACCCGTCCCGCCGTCGGCGAGCCGTTCGGCTGCGACGGCGTGGATGTCCCGCTCGCGCAGCAGGACGTAGGCGCGGCCGCGCACCTCGACCTCGGAGCGGTCATCGCCGTCGAAGAGCACCCGGTCGCCCACCTCGACGGTGCGCACGTTGGCTCCGACCGCCACGACCTCGGCCCAGGACAGCCGCTTGCCCATCTGTGCGGTGGCCGGGATCACGATGCCGGACGTCGACCGGCGCTCGCCCTGCTCACCGTCCATCGACACGAGCACCCGGTCGTGCAGCATGCGGATCGGCAGCTTGTCGTCGAGGGCAGCGGCCTTCGCGGACTTCGCGCGGATCGGGCTGGCGGCACTCGTGCTCACGCTGAGAACCGTACCCGGATCACCAGTGAAAGTCCGGTGGCATCGGCCTGCAGGCCTGCTTCGCCTTGGCCCGCAGGCTCGCCAGCACGGCGGCCTGCGCCGGGTCGCTGGCCAGGTTGTGCAGCTCCCCCGGGTCGTTGGGCACGGAGTAGAGCTCCTCCTCGCCGGTCGCGTAGTGCGCGAAGAGCCAGTCGTTGTCCCGCCAACCGCAGTAGGGCGGGCGGCAGTAGCTTCTTGCTGTACGCGGCCTCGAGCAACAGCGCCGCTCCGCCGCTGATCGCCCAGCAGGGACTGCCCGTCGGTCTTCATCGTGGTGCCGGCGGCGTCCGCGATCGTGGCTGCGATGTCGACGTTGCCGGTCAGCCGGTTGTCGACCACACCGGCACGGACTCTGCCGTCCCAGCGGATCACCAGCGGGATCGAGGTCGCCTGCTGGTAGGGGACGTTCTTGCCGATGATGCGGTGGTCGCCGTCGAGATAGCCGTTGTCCGACATGAACACGATCAGCGTGTCGCGCAGCCGGTCGCTGTGCTGGAGTGCCGCGACGATGGCACTCACGGCGTCGTCCACCGCGATCAGCGACTCGCCCTGCCCCTCGCGCACACGGTCGACCTGCGCCTGCGGGATGATCGGCCGACCGTGCAGGTAGTTGGGCTTGTCGTCGACGGATGCGGTCGAGCTGAGGCCGGTCGGTAGGTCGGCAGCTTGCCCTTGAGAGCTCCCACGTCGCGCGGCGCCGCGAGCCATGGGGCGTGCGGCGCGTAGGGCGCGAAGTAGAGGAACAGCGACTTGTCGCGCGGGGTCGACCAGATGAAGTTGACCGCGCGATGGGCCAGCACGTCGGTCGAGTAGTTCTCGGCACCCCAGCCGTAGAACTTCGGCGAGTTGCCGAGGCGGTAGTTGTAGTAGGCGCCCGACGCGTCCTGGACTCGGAAGCCCTGGAAGTCGTTCCAGCCCACCGGTGTGTAACCGGGCGGCGCCTGCTCGGCCGAACTGGTTGAGGTACTTGCCGATCAGCGCCGTGCGATAGCCGGCCTTCTGGAGGTTCACGGCGATCGTCCGCTTCTCGTCGCCGTGCTTGACGAAGGCGCGCCAGCCCCCGTTCTTGCCGTCGTTGGTCCACACGCCGTTGTCGTGGCTGTAGAGCCCGGTGAGGATCGTCGAGCGCGACGGGCAGCACAGCGAGTTGGGGACGTGGGCCTCGGTGAACCGGGTGCCCTGATCGACCAGCAACCGGCGCACCGAGGGCATCGACATCAGCGTGTCGCTGCGCTGGTCGTCGGTGAGGATGACCACGACGTCCGGGTTGGTGCGGGTGAGTGCTCCGATGCTGACGGGCTGCGCGTCGTCCGCGCCGGTGAGCGCCAGCGGGGCGAGCATCGCGATGGCCGCAGTGAGCAGCACAGCCCCGCGCAGCCGGACCGCCGAGCGGCCCGACGGGGAGCGCAACGCCCTGGTCAGCCGACCCAGGCGCGTACGCACCGTCTTGGCGAGGTGATGCATCCGCCGAAACAACCCGCCTTCATTCGGGACGAGTTCACCGTCCGCCGTGGTCCTGTCTATGCCTGAAGGGTAGACGGCCAGCCGGCCGAACAACACTTGGAGCGCAGGTCAGGCCCGCGTGCGCTCTAGCGGCCGCGGCGCCAGAAGATCAGTCCGATGAGCGCGAGAAGGCCCACTGACAGGGCAACCGCGCGCGCCGTACGCAGGCCGGTCTCGGGGTCGATCACCTGGGCCTTCGCGGCCGCGACCTGCCGGCGAGCCAGGTTCGCGGGCGTGACGCGGTCGGCGATGACATCGACCGTGACCTGCAGGCGTTGGCGGGTGCGCTCGATGTCGGCCTCGATCTCGGCCGCTGTGCGGGCGGGCTTCGACTCGGTCGCCATCGGTGCTCCTCCGTGAAGGTGGTCGGTCCGGTCGCCCGGGCCTTGCGCGGTGCCCAGACGGGTGCGGGCCAGCCTATTGGCACCGGCGCCGAACGTGTCGCCTAAGTTTGACGTCATGGCCATCACGCTCGCCCCCGGCGACACCGCACCCGACTTCACCCTGCCCGACCCGGACGGCAAGTCCGTGACGCTCTCGGACCTGCGCGGGCGCAAGGTGATCGTCTACTTCTACCCCGCCGCATCGACCCCGGGCTGCACCAAGCAGGCCTGCGACTTCCGCGACAACCTCGCCTCGCTGCAGGGCGCGGGCTACGCCGTGCTCGGCATCTCGCCGGACAAGCAGGCCAAGCAGGCGAAGTTCCGCGACGAGGAGCACGTGACGTTCCCGCTGCTGTGCGACCCGGACCGGACGGTGCTCGAGGCGTACGGGGCGTACGGCGAGAAGAAGCTGTACGGCAAGACGGTCACCGGCGTGATCCGGTCGACCTTCGTCATCGACGAGTCCGGCACCATCACCCAGGCGCAGTACAACGTCAAGGCCACCGGTCACGTCGCCAAGCTCCGCAAGGACCTCGGCCTCCCCTAGCCCGCTCGCAGTTGACCACGTTTGGTACCCGCAGGCGTCGCGCCAGCAGGCGTGCAGGCCTCTTGAGGCGACAGTTCGCCTCGTACGGCACTCCGACACCGCTGGAGCCATCCGCGCCTACGATCGGGAGCAAGCGGGAGTGGTGTAACCAGGTAGCCACGCCAGATTTAGGTTCTGGTGCCTTCGGGCGTGGGGGTTCGAATCCCCCCTCCCGCACGCCTCCCGCTCGCGATGCACTTCGCAAAGGCGCAGGTCAGAAGCCTGCCATCGGTCGGATTCAGGGCCTCAAGCGGCTCTCTGGTCACAGAATTGGTCACACGTCAGTCGTCGATGCTAGCGAGCGCCCGATCCACCTGCTCGGTCTGCTTGGAGCCGCCGCCACCCGTTCCACGGCCAAGCGCCGTCGATCTCAACCTCCAGTGAGAAACTCAAAACGATGCGGATCAACACGATCAGCCCGAGCACCCCAACGCTTTCCAGAGACTGATCGACCACGATCGTGCGAATGATGTCGGCGATGATCAATACCTCGAGGCCAAGCAGGATCACCCGCCCCAGGTTCGCGCGCAGCTCTCGGTACGGGTCAGAGACGTGCGCGGTGAGTTGCTGCGCGAAGCGGGCGAAGGCAACGAGCCCGCCGATGACCATGATTCCCCCACCGACCCCCTCGATGACCTTCACGACATCGCTGGCGACGCTCTCGTAACTCATGCGCCCACGCTAACGGGGCAGCTGCCCGCGGCCAGGGCCCCACGCCGGGCCGATGGATCAGGACAATGGAGCGCACTTCTCGGGCCGAGAGAGTCCGTCTTCGGTCCGTTTCTGTTTTCGTCGGCGAGCAGGGACCAAGACGACGCTGGAGGCGCGTTCGTGATCAATACTGGCTTGGGGTCGCCGCTCAGACGTCCATCGACGACGATCGATTCCGTCAACACACGGTAGCCAGCTGAAGGCATGCGATTGACCGCGTACGGAAGTCAGTCACAAAGGCCGGACGCCCGCGGCGTCAGTGTCAGAAGACTTTGGCCCAGTCGTTCTTAAGGCTCACCACGGTCCACTCGGCGGCCCGGGCACGTTCGAGCGCGTAGTCGGCGCCGCTGGTGTAGTCGAACTCACGGTCGGAATCGTCGTGGAGCACCAGCAGGCGCAGGAACGGTTTGCTCGCATGTTGGGTGAAGTCGAGCATGGGTATGTCGCCGTTGGAGTTGCCCGCTGCAAGCAGGGGTCGCCGACCGGTGCGGCTCCAGATCCGGATCGGTTTCTGTGGGCCGTCGTCGAGGTAGTCCGCCTGGGCCTTGTGGGTGATCGTGCCGCCGTGTTCGTCACTGGTGTACTCGAGGGCGGAGGCGCTGCCGATCACCCGCTGGCGGGGAATGCCGTAGACCTGCTGGCTGATCGGGCGCATGAAGTCTCGACCACCGCCTGATGCGATGTAGTTCGAGAATCCGTTCGCTTCCAGGTAGCCGAAGCAGCTCGATCATCGGGGCGTAGGCGGTCTCGAGATAGCCGCGCCCCAGGGTTGGATGCTGAGCCGAGCGCAAGAACTCCCCGGACTGGGCTTCGAAGTCCTCGACACTGATCCCTTCGAACGCGGCAAGAATGCCGCCCGCGAGGGTGCGCACGTTCGAATCGTCACCGGCATAGTGCTCGGCCATCAGCTGCGCGAACCAGCCGTAGTCCCGCTCGTACGCCGCCTGCCAGGGTTGGCGTGCCTGAAGTTCCGGTCGCGCCTCTGCCATGGCGACGAGCCGGCGGAGAATGAAGTCGAGCTGGATCGGCATCGGCTTCTCGCACCACAATGTGCCGTCGTTGTCGAACACTGCCAGCCGCTCGTCGGCCGGTACCTCCGCGGCGTTGACCCGGTGAACAAAGTCGACCACAGCGTCCCTGGTCCGCCCCTGCCTCCAGCTCGGCAGTGGATCAGCCATGCGGCACCTCCATGAAGCAGACGGGCGTAAACCCTGGGCCGTGTCTCGGTCTGAGCTCCGATCCGCCGGCGTCGCCCTGTTCCGTGCGGCTCAGCTCACCACTTACTCCCGTAGGAGCAGCTCACCACTTCTCCCGTAGACATGGCCTGCGCCTCGCGTTCGAGGTCGATGTACGGCTCACCGCTGACGTCCACGACGACGCGCTTGATCGTGCCGCCCGTGAAGCGGTACGGCCGCTCGCCGGGGTAGTCCGCGGTCACCGGATCGCCCACATCGCGGCCGATCGCCAGCCCCTCACCGGCGATCATGTATCCGCCGGGCTGGGTCTTGATGCGGCCCTCGCCCACCTTCGTGTCGCCGTGGAAGAGCGAGAGAATGCCGGTCGCGACCGGTGGCGGATCCTCGCCGTCCTTGTCGAACGAGGCCGACAGGATCAAGTCCGTGCCGGTCGGCACATCCGCCGTCGCGACAACCATCTGCTCGAAGATCCCGACGAAGCTGTTCACGTAGTGCAGCCGGTTGTCCTTGATATAGAGCGTGTGGCCACCGAAGCGCGACCCCTGGGAGAACAGCACACCCTGCGCGCCAGGCTCCGGGATGTCGACGACCGCACCGATCACGAAAGAACGGCCACGGACGACCACCGCTTGACCTTCCGGGACCTCGGCATGCTCGGCGAAGTAGACGTAGCGGTAGCGCGGCGGGCTGAGCTGCGGCCGCTTCGCCACAAAGATCTCCAAGGCCGAGCGATCGTCGAGTGGGAAGCCATCGTTGGCTCCCGCCTCGGCGTACCAGAGGTTCACCAGCTCGCGGACCTTCGCGGGGTATTCGCCGGCAAGGTTGTGCAGCTCCGAGCGGTCGACGTCCGTGTGATAGAGCTCCCACTCGTCCTCGTTGAAATGGGACCAGCCGCTGAGCGTCGGGTGATTGGTCACGGCCTTCCAGCCGTCGTGCCAGATCCCCCGGGACCCGAGCATCGAGTAGAACTGCGTCCTGCGTTCCCCGGGTGCACTGGCGGAGTCGAAGCTGTAGCGCATGCTCACGCCGTCGAAATGGCTCTGCGTATATCCCTTGATCGTGTCCGGCGGCGTCACGCCCAGGACGTCCAGAACCGTGGGCACCAGGTCGATCGCGTGATGGTACTGCTCCCTGATCTCACCCTTCGCTGCGATCCCAGCCGGCCACGAGATCACGCACGGGTCAGAGGTGCCGCCCTCGAACTCGTACCGCTTCCACATCTTGAACGGCGTGTTGAACGCCATCGCCCAACCGTTCGGGTAGTGGGGGTAGGTGCTCGGGCCACCAAGCTCATCCATCATCGCGAGGTTGGCCGCGATGTCATCCGGGATGCCGTTCGCGAACTTCATCTCGTTGACCGACCCGTTAGGTCCGCCTTCACCGCTCGCACCGTTGTCCGAGACGACGATGATCATCGTATTCTCGCGCTGGCCGGTCATCTCGAGGTAGTCGAGCAGCCGCCCGATCTGATGGTCGGCGTGGGAGAGGAAACCCGCGTACACCTCCGCCATCCGCGAGAAGAGTCGCTGCTCCTCATCGGAGAGCGAGTCCCAGGGCCGGGTCACGTCCAGCTCCGGGAACGGCTGGCCGTCCGGTCCTTTGCGAGTCTCGGCCGTGCCGAGCGGGTTGATGGGCGGCAGCTCTGTCTCGGCAGGGACGATGCCCATCTGCTTCTGGCGGGCCAGCGTCTCCTCGCGCATCGCCTCATAGCCCATGTCGAACTGACCCTTGTAGCGGTCGATCCACTCCCGCGGCGCGTGGTGCGGCGCATGGGCGGCACCGGGGGCGTAGTACAGAAGGAACGGCTTGTCCGGCGCGACCGCCTTGGCGTCCATGATGAACTCGATCGCCTTGTCGGTGATGTCCTCACCGAAGTGGTAGCCCTCCTCCGGGGTCTTGGGCTGGTCCACCGGATGGTTGTCGTACGTGAGCTCCGGGAACCACTGGCTCGTCTCAGCGCCGAGGAAGCCGTACCACCGCTCGAAACCCCGCCCGCTGGGCCAGTTCCGGCGCGGCGATGCGAGGTTCATCTCGACGGTCGGGCACAGGTGCCACTTGCCGACCATGTAGGTGTTCCAGCCCAACTCGCCCAGGATCTCGGGCAGCATGCCGTTCTCGGGCGGAATCGTGCCGCTGGCGTTGGCGAACCCACTGGCACCCTCGGTGATGCACGCCATGCTGTTGCGTGTGTGATTACGACCCGTCAGCAGGCATGAGCGGGTCGGCGAGCACAGAGCCGTGGTGTGCCACTGGGTGTACCGAAGGCCATCCGCGGCGATCTTGTCGATGTTGGGTGTCGCGATCGGCCCGCCATAGCAGCCCATCGCCGAGAACCCGACATCGTCCAGCACGATGTAGACCACGCTCGGCGCCCCGTCGGGAGCTCTTGCCGGTTCGAACGGCGACCAGTCCTCAACCGAGTCCCGAATATCGACATTGACCGTGCCCATGAACTGCTTGCTCATCGCCGTCCTCACTCGCGAACCAGACCAGACCGACTCGATGCTCGGACCGCACGCCCGATGTTCGGCTTCCCCCACCCTGCCCTGGCACAGGAGGGCAAGCCTCACCCCAGCCGGATGACTCAGCAGCCAATCCGACCAAGAGCACGCGAACGCATGACAGCCATCAGTGGCTGGCCCAGGCTGTTGGAATATCGGCACCGCCCTCTAGTGAGAGCCGCGCACCGAACTTGACATAGGCGGCGTAGGGGAAGAACTTTCCGGCCACCAACGTCTCGCCGAGCCGGAACGTCGTCGCCTTCTGAATGAGACCCGGTGGGACGAAGGAGAAGATGTCGCGCAGGTAGTCGAGATCGCCGTCGGAGTTCATCCGCATCAGCAGGAGGTTGTCGGACTGGGTCAGCACCTCCTCGTTGACCTTTTGCGGACGCTGTGTCGAGGTCAGCAGGTAGAGCCCGAATTTCCGGCCCTCCGCAGCGATCAGCGCCGCGTAGTTGGTGGCCAGTTCCGTCACCGGGTCTGCCGGTTTGCTCGGGCAGACGTTGTGGGCCTCATCGATCACGACCAGACACGGATCGCGTCGGGTGCGGTTACGCCACAGTGTCGAGAGCACTGTCTCGGCAATGAGGCGCTGCTCGTTGATGGTGTTCAGCGAACCCAGGTCGACCACCAGGCATCGTGAGGTCGGCGCTTCCAACTCCTCCACCAGTGATCGCCCCTGGCCACCGCTCCAAATCGACCAGTTGAGCAGGCCCAGGTTGGCGGCCCGTAGGCCGAGCTGGCGCACGTCCGGGTTCTCAGATGACAGCAACGCGTCGAGCCCACTGATGAGCGCCTCACCCTTTCTCCCCGCGGCGAGGATCCCGGAGAGAGCTGCGTACTCCTCCCGATCCTTGATCGGATCCAGACCGAAGACGGCGGCTTGTGCCGCGGCGTCGATCTCAGCGAACTGCAACCGGAGCGGCCGCGTGGCGTCAGGGTGGTTCTGCCAGACCGACACCCCCTCGGCGGCGGCGGCGTACTCGGACGCGGTGGCCACATCGCCGCCCTCGCGCATCTCCGACAAGCGGACGTAGTCCGAGTTGGGGTCGAGGATGATCATCCGCAGACTCGTGCCCACCAGGAGGCGTTCAAGAACGAGGCCAAGCGAGTACGTCTTGCCGGAGCCCGACTGCCCGCACATGAATGTATGCCGGTTGAAGCCTCCGGCATCAAGGGCTGCGACCACTCCGGGTGCGAGCAGAAACTCACCGATCGACAAGGCGGAACGATCCGGCTGGATGCGGACGACCCATGCCCCGACCTCGTCAGGTGTGGCGGGTCGAACCGACGCATCGTGAAAGGTCTGGCCAATCCCGTCCAGAATGATGCCTTCGCCGCGTGCCACCCGGATCTGGGCACCGGACATCATGGCACCCAGGCCGGCATCAGGTACCGATATCGAGTCCGAGCGCATCGTCAGGATCTGCCCGTGTCGGAGGCCGCCTTCACCCTCGAGAACGACGTAGCCACCGGTTCGCAGGGCCAGCCCGTGCAACGAGGCCTGAAAGGTGAACTGTCGTCCATCCACCGACGTGGCAAGCGGCAGGACGCCGCGCTCCAACTCCTCGCGAAGTCGTCTGTATTCGTCTACGCGATCCGTCGGCGATCCAGCACCGGTGTCAGGTTGCGCCGCTGAGGCGGTCGGCCCATTTGTCGCCACGGAACCCTCCTTTTCTGCGTTGTGATGGTCAGCTCCGGCTGGTGAGAGGCCTTTGGGCTGATATCCGAGCGGCGGGTGCCGCCGCGGCCAGCATCGTCCACAGGCTTGTCTCACCGAGGCTGTCAATCGGACCCCGACAGCGCCTCCCCCGAACCGGATGAGTTGCGCGCCTCGGAGACAGATGACACAGCGACCAGATGAAGGCGATGGACGCGGTCATCCGAAATGGAACGCAGCGATGACGCCGAGGCCGCTGAGCACGCCGACGGCGGAGAGCAGCAGCACCCCTGAGACCACGGACACCGTCCATGCGCGACGGCGGTCAGCAGCAGATCCTGCAGATCGGCTGCCTGTCGATCGAACGACAGCCACACGTCGGAGGGAAGCTGCGTCGGGTGGACGCCGGTGATGCTGAGCAATCTCAGCGAGTCATCCGTGAGGGCGTGCACACAACCGGCGCCGGCGAGCGCCTGGTGGCGGGTGCGGGCCCGGCGGCCTTGCTGGTCAAAACGAATGAATTTATGCCAATCCGGCGCGACGCTCCGACAACAACAGCGTCCGTTTGCCCATCCTTTCCGATCTCGTGGACAGCGAGCGGTAACCCGAGTTAACTCAGCCGTGGGGTAAACGACAGGTGAACGCTTGGTAGAGACGCGTACACGGGGCGGACGTTTAGCGCTGGGGGATTCATGAGAGCGCTGGGGCTCAATCTGGTAACCGATCTGGTGGCCATCACTGTCGTCGCGTACGGCATCTACTTCCGCCGCTACTACCGACGAGATCTCCTGCTTGCCTATTTCGCGCTCAACGTCGGCGTGTTCGCCGTCACCGCTCTGCTTGGCCGACAACAAGGCCAGCGTGGGCCTCGGCCTCGGCCTGTTCGGCATCCTGTCGATCATCCGGCTGCGGTCCGACTCGATCACGCAGGAGGAGATCGCCTACTACTTCGTCGCCCTCGCGCTCGGGCTCATCTCCGGCCTTCCGTCGAGTCCGCACTGGCTCGACCCTGCGCTCTCGGCCGCGCTCGTGGCGGTCATGTACTGCGTCGACCATCCGCGGCTGACGGCAAGAAGCCAACGTCAGATCATCACGCTGGACCGCGCCTATCCCGACCGCGCGAAGCTCCAGGCCGCTCTCGAGCGACTGCTGGGTGGCGACGTGCGTCACATGGTCGTGATGCAGCTCGACCTCGTGGCTGACACCACCATGGTCGATGTCCGCTACCGGCTGCCTCGCTCGGTCCAACCGCCGCTCGAGGCTGTCCTGCCGACACAGCCCAAGGGCGTTACCGCATGAGTGCCGAGCTCGCTGCTGAGCCCACCAGCGGTGGCGTCAGCACGGCCATGTCCATGCTCGCGCACCAACTCGCCGACCGCCGCCCCGTAGGCCTGGAGCAGGTGCTGTCGGTGGCCGAGCTGACCACGCGCGTCGAGCTCAAGTACATCCTTCCCCTCGCCAGCCTGCCGGCGTTTCTGCAACGCCTCCCTCACGAACTCGCCGTTCTCGACATCGGCGGCCGGCGCACCTTCGACTACGAGTCGGTCTACTTCGACACGGAGCGCTTTGCGCTCTATCACCAGCACGTACAGGGCAGGCGCAACCGGTACAAGGCCCGGGTACGGAGCTATTGCGACAGCGGCGACGCGATGTTCGAGGTCAAGTTCAAGGGTCGCCGCGGTCAGACGGTGAAAGCGCGGTTGCCTTATGACTTCCGCTGTCGAGGCGAGCTGACGCCAGACGGCCGTGAGTTCCTCGACACGGTGATCGCGGAGGCTTACGGATTCACACCCCCGCCCCTGGAACCTTCCCTGACCACCACGTACCGCCGCGCCACGCTTGTCGACCTGGATCGCGCGTCCCGGCTCACGATCGACGTCAACCTCGGTTGGTCCGATCGCGTGACCAGCCATCGAGCAGAAGATCTCGCGCTGATCGAGTCCAAGAGCCTGGCCGGACCCGGGCCCGCCGATGCACTGCTGCGCTCCATGGGAGTGCGTCCCGTCCGGATCAGCAAATACTGCCTGGGCGTTGCCCTGCTGCACCCGGACACAGCGGCAAACCCGTGGAACCGGCTGCTGATTCGCCAGTTCGCCTGGCAACGGACGTCCGAGGCCACACCGGGCGGGGCGCACGGTCCCGCCCCGGCGCCGTAGCTCAGGTCTTGGCACACATCACATACGCCCGGACGGCGTGGTTCCCGGCCAACGGCGGCATGGCAACGATCTTGACGTGCCAGCCCTGCAGCGGGCCCAGCACGACGGGAAGCGACTCCTGCACCACGTCGAGCTGAGCCTGGTTGGCCAGTGTGAAGCCGCCACCAACCGCTTGCTCGTCCGACCGGCAGAAGGCCTCGGCAGTGGTCACCGCGCCGGCGCTCGGATTGTTCATCGTAGGCCCGGTCACGAAAACGGTGCGTACGTTGCCGATCTTTCCCATCGGTCCGGCAGGCCCGGTCGGCCCGGGCTCCCCTTTGACGCGCCAGGCGAGCCGCTTTTCGCCCGCGCGGCACTTCACCTTCTTGCCCAGAACTCTCACGTGCTTGTGCGACGTGCACGCGGCCAGCTTGTCCGCCTTCGCCGTCCCCACCGCAGCGGCCACGCCGCCGAACACCGTCGACCCCACGATTACCGCGATCAACGCAAGCACCAGTCGTGATCTGGTCATACCCCCCACCCCTTCAATTTTCGGCGCCTTCGCGCGCCCCCAACGGCACCGTACCGGCGTCTCGCGGTCCGCGCGAGACCATCCGCAACAGATGCGGGCACCTGCCCCATCGGGGCGCAAACGCCCACCCGCAGTGGTAAAACGGCCCATCCGACAGCACTGTCAAAGAGGGGGTTGCGTCCGTGAGTGAGCCGCTTGTTCTGGGCCCGGGCGAGGGTGTTCGCTATGAGGCGCGGGGCAGCGAGATGTTCTTCAAGGCTCTCGCGTCCAACACGTCCGGTCGGCTGTCGCTCATGGATCGCACCTTGCCGCCCGGCGGCCGGATGCCGCCGCCACACCGGCACGCGGGCAACGAGGAGGCCTACTTCGTTCTCGACGGCGACGTCACGTTCGTTCTTGACGGGCGAACGACGACGCGTGGTCCCGAGACGTTCGTGCTTGTTCCCGCTGGTGCGGGGCACACGTTCGGCAACACGTCGGACGCGCCCGCCCGGCTGCTGGTGATCCACGCGCCCGCCCTGGACGGCTACTTCGCCGACCTCGAACAGCTCTGGGCCGGTGACCAGCCGCCGTCTCCGGAGCAGGAACGGGACCTGATGAGTCGCCACGGCATGGAGCCGGCCTGACGTCCCGGCGGCAACGACGGCGCCCCGTGGGAGTCGTCCCGTTTTGCGCCTTGTGCCGACTGCTGACAGTCTCGCTGGTGGGTCCCGACTGCCTGTTCTCAGGGGGACGGGATCAAGGCCCTGGTCGTTGCTCGCCACAACGGCTGGGGCCGCTTGTGTGCGGAGCCGTCCGATCCTGGCGCCAGTACGTCAGCCCTGGGGCGCGATGACGAGCTCGGTGATCGCGGGCACGAGGGCGCGGAAGGCGCGCCCTCGGTGGGAGATGGCGTTCTTCTCCGCCGCGGACATCTCCGCGGTCGTGACGTTCGTGGCCGTCGGGAAGGAAGATCGGGTCGTAGCCGAAGCCGCCGGACCCCCGGCGGGCGCGCAGCAGCCTGCCCTCTACGGTCCCGCTCACGACCCGCTCCTGCCCAGACGGCAGCGCCAGCGCCGCCGCGCACTCGAACCGCGCGCCACGCAACCCGTCGGCGACATCGGACAGTTGCGCCAGCACGAGGTCGAGGTTGGCTGCGTCATCGCCATGGCGCCCCGACCAGCGCGCGGAGAACACGCCGGGCATCCCGTTGAGCGCATCGACGCACAGACCGGAGTCGTCGGCGAGGCAGGGCAGCTGCGTCGCCGTCGCGGTTTCCCGCGCCTTCTTCAGCGCGTTCGCGGCAAAGGTGAGTCCGTCCTCGACGACGTCGGGCACGTGCGGGAACGCGTCCATGCCGACCAGCGACACGTCCACACCGGCGTCGAGCAGGATCGCCTGCAGCTCACCCACCTTGTGCGGGTTGCGGGTTGCGAGCACCAGCCGGGCCGACGCCATCGGTCGAACGCCGCGCTCTAGTCGGCCAGTGCGATGCGCTGAGCCTTCGTCAGCTCCGCACACCCGACCGCGGCGAGGTCGAGCAACTCGTCGAGCAGCTTGCGGTCGAAGGGCGCGCCCTCGGCGGTGCCCTGCACCTCCACGTAGGCGCCCTCACCGGTCATGACCACGTTCATGTCGGTGCCGGCAGTGACGTCTTCCTCATAGCAGAGGTCGAGCAACGGGTCGCCCCCCACGATGCCGACCGAGACGGCCGCGACCGAGCCGATCAGCGGTTCGCCCGCCAACGCGCCCTTCGCGCGCAGCCACGACACCGCGTCCTCCAACGCCACGTATGCACCCGTGATCGCCGCGGTGCGGGTGCCGCCGTCGGCCTGCAGCACATCGCAGTCGAGCACGATGGTGTTCTCGCCGAGAGCCTTGTAGTCGATGACGGCACGAAGGGAACGCCCGACCAGCCGGGAGATCTCGTGGGTGCGGCCACCGATGCGGCCCTTCACCGACTCGCGGTCGGAACGGGTGTTGGTCGAGCGCGGCAGCATCGCATATTCCGCCGTCACCCAGCCCAGCCCGCTCCCCTTGCGCCAGCGCGGCACGCCCTGGGTGACCGAGGCAGCGCAGAGCACGCGGGTCTTGCCGAACTCCACGAGCACCGACCCCTCGGCGTGGTCGAGCCAGTTGCGGGTGATGGTGACCGGCCGCAGCTCGTCGGGGCGGCGTCCGTCTATGCGTGACATGGCTTCGACCCTAGAGGGCGCCGCCGACAGTCCCCGGACCAGGCCGTGCCCGCACACCCGTGCGCCGCCAAAGGCCCCGACGAGCCGGGTGCACGGTCACACGTCGTACGACGCGCCCGGCTGGGCCAGCTCGACCGAGCCGTCGAAGGCGGGGGTGGCCTCCGACAGGGCCCGATCGCGGTCCCGCCATGGCGGGATGTGGGTCAGCAGCAGCCGGCCGACGCCGGCGCGCTGCGCGTGGTCGCCCGCCTCCTTGCCGGTCAGGTGCAGGTCGGCGTCGTTGTCGTCACCCTCGACGAACGACGACTCGCAGAGCAGGAGGTCCGCTCCGTGCGCCAGGGTCACGAGCGCCTCGGTCGGGCCGGTGTCGCCGGAGTAGACGAGCGAGCGCCCCTCGTGCTCGACCCGCATCGCGAAGCAGGGCACCGGATGGGCGACCTTGCGCACCGTGACATGCAGCGGGCCGATGTCGTAGTGCGCGTCCTCGGACCACTCGACGAACGTGAACGCCTTGTGGATCTCCTCGGTCGTCTCCATGCCGTAGGCGCGCGCGATGCGCTCGTCGGTGCCGGGCGGGCCGTAGACGGGGATGTGCGGGAACGGCCCGTCCGGGTGGTAGTAGCGGGCGACGTAGAGGCTCGCGAGGTCGAAGCAGTGATCGGCGTGCAGGTGGCTGAGCAGTACGGCGTCGATGGCGTAGGGGTTGGCGTGGGAGTAGAGGGCGCCGAGTGCCCCGTTGCCGAGGTCGAGCAGCACCTGATGGCCGCCGGCCTCGACGAGATAGCAGGAGGCGGGGCTCGCCGGCCCCGGCACCGAGCCGGAGCAGCCCACGATCGTGAGCAGCTCGTCATCGGGGGTCCTCGTGCGGAATCGTGCCGAGCGCAGCGAGCGATTCCGTGGGGTGGTTGTCGCCGTGCTCACTGCCGTGGCTTCGACGCCTTCGACGCCGCCGGCTTCGGGCCCGAGGAATCGGCGGCTCAGGTCATGGAACACGTCGGGGTCTCCGGTCGTGAGGAATCGGTGCTTGGGCTCGGGCAACCCGAGCGGCCGCTCGATGCCGCCGGCGAGCAGGGCGCGATAGACGTCCTTCGCGGTCTCCTCGGCGCTGGACACCAGCGTCACTGCGTCGCCCATCACATAGGAGACGACGCCGGTGAGGAGCGGGTAGTGCGTGCAGCCGAGGATCAGGGTGTCGACCCCGGCGGCAGCGACGGGGTCGAGATAGTCGTGTGCGCGCGGCAAGCAGCTCGGCACCACCGGTGACCCCGTCCTCGACGAACTCCACGAACCGCGGGCACGCCTGAGTGGTCACGCGGATCTGGGGTGCCGCGGCGAAGGCGTCCTCGTACGCTCGACTCGTCTTGGTCGCCACCGTCGAGATGACGCCTACGTGGCCGTTGCGAGTGGCCGCCACGGCACGCCGGACGGCGGGCCGGATCACCTCGACGACGGGCACGTCGTAGCGCTCGCGCGCGTCGTGCAGGACCGCGGCGCTCGCGCTGTTGCACGCGATGACGAGCAGCTTGACGCCCTGCCCGACGAGGTGGTCGAGGCACTCGAGCGCGAACTCGCGGACCTCGGCGATCGGCCGGGGACCGTAGGGCGTCCGCGCGGTGTCGCCGTAGTAGAGCACCGGTTCGTGCGGCAGCTGGTCGAGCACTGCGCGCGCGACCGTCAGCCCTCCGAAGCCGGAGTCGAAGATGCCGATCGGAGCGTCTGCCACGAGAAGGCAGCGTACGGCGTGCCTCGGACACGAATGTTCCTGGCTTGTGGACTCCCGTTCAGCAGACACGCCGCAGAACCGGTGTGCCGGAGTCCACACAGCGGGCCGTCAGGCCCAGAGCTGGCCCTCGAGGTGCGCCTCGGCCTGGTCCAGCGTCCCGACGTAGGCACCGGTGGAGAGGTACTTCCATCCCGCGTCGCACACGACGAGGGCAACGTCGGCCCGCCGACCCTCCTGCGCCGCCCGGGCCGCGACACCGAGCGCGGCGTGCAGGATCGCACCCGTCGAGATGCCGGCGAAGATGCCCTCGTTGTCGAGCAGCTCGCGCACCCGTCGTACGGCGTCGCGCGGTCCCACTGCGAACCGGGTGGTCAGCACCGACTCGTCGTAGAGCTCGGGCACGAAGCCCTCGTCGAGGTTGCGCAAGCCATAGACCAGCTCGCCGTAGCGCGGCTCGGCAGCCACGATCTCGATGTCCGGCACGCGCTCGCGCAGGAACCGCCCGACGCCCATCAACGTGCCCGTCGTGCCGAGTCCGGCCACGAAGTGGGTGATGGACGGCAGGTCCTCGAGGATCTCCGGACCGGTCGTCGCGTAGTGCGACTCGGCGTTGGCCGGGTTGCCGTACTGATAGAGCATCACCCAGTCGGGGTGGTCCACCGCGATCTGCTTCGCGACCCGCACCGCCTCGTTGGAGCCACCGGCCGCGGGCGACGACACGATCTCGGCGCCCCACATCTCCAGCAGCTGACGTCGCTCGATCGACGTGTTCTCCGGCATCACGCAGACCAGCCGATAGCCCTTGAGCCGGGCCACCATCGCGAGCGAGATGCCGGTGTTGCCCGACGTCGGCTCGAGGATGGTGCAGCCGGGCCGCAGCTGGCCGGACTTCTCGGCCTCCTCGACCATCCACAGCGCCGGCCGGTCCTTGACCGAACCCGTCGGGTTGCGGTCCTCCATCTTCGCCCAGAGCCGCACGTCGGGCCCGGGTGAGAGCCGCGGCAGCCCGATCAGCGGGGTGCGGCCGACGGAGTCGAGCAACGAGTCGTAACGCATCTGCCTACCGCGCGCCGCCCGCGACGGCTGGCAGCACCGTCACGTTGTCGCCGTCGGCAACCGTCGTCTCGAGACCGCCGAGGAAGCGTACGTCCTCGTCGTTGAGATAGACGTTGACGAACCGGCGCAGCCCTTTCTCGTCGACGAGGCGCTCGCGCAGCCCCGGGTGCCGGCTCTCCAGGTCTTCGAAGACCTCGGCGAGCGTGCCGCCCGAACCCTCCACGGCCTTCTCGCCGCCGGTGTACGTGCGCAGGATCGTCGGGATCCGGACCTCGACGCTCATCAGATGGGACCTCTCATGTTGGCTGGACCGGTCGCCACGGCGACCGGCTAAGACTCTCCGGCTGGTTCCACAGGCTGCAACGCCGGGACCACCGCGACCTCTTCCTCGGTGACCTCGCCGTCCACGATGCGGAAGGACCGGAAGTCGGTGACGTCCGGTTCACGGGTCGAGACGAGCACGTAGTGCGCGCCCGGCTCCTGGGCCAGCGAGATGTCGGTCCGCGACGGGTAGGCCTCGGTCGCCGTGTGCGAGTGGTAGATCACCACCGGCTCCTCGTCGCGGTCGTCCATCTCCCGGTAGAGCGCGAGCAGGTCGTGGGAGTCGAACTCGTAGAACGTCGGCGACCGGGCAGCGTTGAGCATCGCCACGAACCGCTCCGGGCGGTCGGAGCCCGCCGGGCCCGCAACGACGCCGCACGCCTCGTCGGGGTGGTCCCGGCGGGCGTGCGAAACGATGGCGTCGTACGTCGCCTGGTCGATCTCGAGCACACTGGTAAGCGTAGGGGTGCCTCCTGCCGCGCTCGGAGCCAGCCGAGGAAACCCCGTTGGCGGTCAGAACCAGAGTCGCGGTCCCACTCCCGGGGTGGCCTGGATGCGGGCCGCCTTGAGCAGCTGATGTGCCGCTCGTTTGCCGTTCTCGCCGGCCCTGGCCATCCGGGCCGCGATCAGCCCGGCAACGACCGGCGTCGAGAACGACGTGCCGCTCCACTCGCACAGGCCCTCGAAGTGCGTGACGTCGTTGGGTGGGACGACGCTGCGGTAGTCACCCGTCGCATACGCGTTGACCAGGTGCTCGCCGGGTGCGTAGACGTCGACCCAGCCTCCGTGGTTGGAGAAGATCGAGCGGTCGCGGCCACTGGCGTCGAGCGACCCCACGGAAACCGCCCACGGGAACGCAGCCGGCCAGAACGGTTTCGCCGTGCAGTCGTTGCCCGCGGCAGCCACCAGGACCACGCCCTTGTGATGGCGCAGTCGCTGCTCGTAGAACTCGACGAAACCCTTGGGTGGCAAGTTGTTCCGGGTATAGCAGCCGGCGGAGAAGCTGATGACGTCGGGCGTCTTCGCCAACGCGTCGTGCAGTTGACGGATCAGCGCCGCCTCCGTCACGACTCCCGCCTGGTCGATGACCTGCTCGACGCTGACCTCAGCCCCGGGGGCGATGCACCGAATCACCCCGGCGATGAACGTGCCGTGTCCCGCGTAGGGGTCGATGAAGCCGTCCGGTGCCGGCCACGAGTCGGCGATCTCGATGTCGGCCGGGTCATCGGCGATGATGCCGGCCAGCCACGGGATGTCGTAACGCTCCTTCAGGAAGCCCGTGTCGACCACTGCGACCCGCACCCCGGCGCCTTCCGGCGTCGACGCGACCGCCGGCCACGGAGACATCACCGGCGGCTCGGCCGGTTCGGTGGCCGGACACATGCCGCCACGTGGGCAGATCGTGAGGATGTGGTTGGGCGTGGCCACGCCCTGACCGAGCTCCCGATCGGCGGCCTGCAGCATCTCCTGGATGTCGTCGTCGGGTCCCTGGAGCACGTTGACGCCGATGGGCAGCCGGTCGATGACCTCGGCCCTGTCGAGCAAGCGCGTGACTCTCTCGAGGTCGCGGTCGGCGACGAGCAGCTGGCCCTTGCGGTAGGCGTAGTCATAGGAACCCAGGTCCCGCCAGTCGGTCGGCCAGATGGCGAACTCCGGGTACGTCCTGAGCACTAAGTCCAGTTCCGCCTGGAATTTCCCACCCCTTTGGTCGTTCCCGTTCTCTGACATTGACACCCCTCCGTCGACTCAGGGTCCGGTCCTGGTCCCTACGATCACCTACGTGGCTTCACGCACAGTAGAGCCTGATACCCCGCTCAGTGATGCGCTCAACGGCCAAGAATTGCTCCGCCTGGCTCTGTCGCTCCCGCGCGAGGCGCTTCGCCGGTGTGAGGCGATCCTGGCCACGCGTCCGGACCCAGCCGCGATGTCCTACGTGTTGCAGGCCGCCGGCGTCGCGAATCGCGAGCTAGGACACGGTCCCGAGGCACTTCGCTACGTACGTAGGGCATTGCGCGCCGCAGAACGCGACGGGAGCCCTGATCGCATCGCCGACGTCACCGCGACACTCGGCGCAACGCTCGCGCAGGCGGGCCGACCGCGCGACGCGCTCGAAGCACTCAACCGTGCCGTCGACATGTCGCACGGGGTCGACGCCGCTCGGTGCCGGGTGCGGCGCGGCGCGGTGCTGCAGCTCCTGGGCCGCCACGACGAGGCGCTCGCCGACCTGCGCCGGGCCATTCCCGTGTTACGCAGCGCCGATCCCGTGTACGAGGCTCGAGCGCTCACATTTCGGGCGCTCGCCTATGACGAGCTCGGCGACTTCGGTCGATCCGACAGGGATCTCGCCCGCAGCGAGGAGCTGATGCACGACGCGGGGCAACAGCTCGAGTCAGCCATGGCCCGCAACAACCGGGGACACGTCGCCTACCGCGCGGGTGAGCTGCCGTCGGCACTGCGCCACTACGACGCGGCCGAGGAGATGCTGACCTCCGTCGACACGCCGTTCCCGGATCTCGATCTCGATCGTTGCCGGCTGCTGCTGGCGGCCGGGATGCCGGACGATGCGCGCCGCCACGCTCGGCAGGCGGCAGATCTCCTCGCCGGGAACACCGCTCACGCGCACATCCGCGCCGACGCGCTCTTGATGGCCGCCAGCGCGGGCCTGGCCGCCGGCGACACGCGAGACGCGGTCGACGACGCCAGGGCCGCCGGGCGGCTGTTCCGCCAGCAAGGCCGCACCAGGTCGGCGATCCGCGCCCAGCGCACGGAGCTGCTCGCCCGGTGGACGAACGGCGAGGCGACGCTGGCCATGTTGCACGCGACAGAGGTCGTGGCTGACCAGCTCCAGGAGCTTCGCGACCCCGACGCCACCGAGGCCCGGTTGCTCGCCGGACGCCTCGCGCTCGCGATCGGCAGGGGGGAGGACGCGGACCACCATCTGGCGACTGCCGCACTCGCGCGCCGGCGCGGTTCCGCGATCGCCCGGGCCACGGGATGGCTGGCCCGCGCACTGCAGGCGGAGGCTGCCGGTGACTCGCGCACCATGCTGGCGTCCTGCCGTCGCGGCCTGGACGTGCTCGACCAGCACCGGCTGACGCTCGGCGCCACCGAGATGCGGGCCAGGGCCAGCGTCCACGGAGCCGAGCTCGCGGCACTGGCGACCCGGTACGCCGCTCGCGCGGGCGACCCGAAACAGCTGCTGCTCTGGAGCGAACGATGGCGGGCCACGGCGCTCGCGGCCGCGCCGGTCCGTCCTCCGGACGACGACGAGCTGGCCAGCGAGCTGTCCGCACTGCGCGGCGTGACAAGGCGGATCGCCGAGCAGCGCGCCGACGGCGCTCCGACAGCGCACTCGGAAAAAGAGCAGGCCAGGCTGGAGGCGTCCGTACGTGGCCGGATGCTGCGCACCAGCGGCACGAGCGGGCTCACGAGCACGCCGGTCGACGTACGCCGGATCCGCGCAGCACTCGGCGCCACCACCCTGGTCGAGCTGGTCGAGGTCGACGGGACTCTGCACGTCGTGACGGTCGGCCTCGGCGGCACGCAGCTGCGCGAGGTCGGCTCGGCGGCCAGGGCCGAGGACGAGCTGGACTTCGCGCGCTACGGCCTGCGCCGAGCGGCCATGTCCACCAGCTCGGCCGGCCGTCGGCTGGCGATGTCCTCGCTCGAGACGAACGCCGCCTCGTTGCAGGAGGCGCTGCTGGGGCCGGCGGTCGAGCACCTCGGTGCCGGCGAGGTCGTCATCATCCCGTCTGGCCGGCTGCACGCGGTGCCGTGGTCGCTGCTGCCGGCGCTGCGCGACCGGACGGTCTCGGTGGCCCCGTCGGTGGCCAGCTGGCTGCGCGCGACGTCGACGGCCAGGCCACGGCACGCCAAGGTCACCCTGGTCGCCGGGCCGGGCCTGGAGACCGACGGAGCCGAGGTGCACGACGTCGCGTCGCGCTATCCCGGCGCGAACCTGCTCACCGGTGAGGCCGCCACGGCCGAGGGGGTGCTGGGGGCGCTCGAGGGCGCCTCGCTGGCGCATATCGCGGCGCACGGCACCTTCCGGGCCGACAACGCGCTGTTCAGCTCCCTGCGGCTGGCCGACGGCGAGCTGACGGTGCACGACCTCGAACGGCTGCATCACCCGCCGCACCGGCTGGTGCTGTCGAGCTGCGACTCCGGGCTCGCGGCGCACGCCGGGGCCGACGAGCTGCTGGGGCTGACCAACGCGCTGATCGGGCTCGGGACGGCGGGCCTGCTGGCCAGCGTCGTACCCGTCAACGACGTCGCGACCGTGCCGCTGATGATCGCCATCCACGGCCGGCTCCGCGAGGGCGCCACCCTGGCCCAGGCCCTGCACGACGCCCGCCGCTGGCTGGGCGGCAGCGACCCGGTGATCCTGGCGACCGGCCTGTCGTTCGTGGCGCTCGGCGGCGCCTGACCCGCGACGCGGTCGCTCACCGGGTCGCCGCCACGTTGACGAGCGACCTTCGTACGCGAAACGCCCGGCGTGTCACGGCCAAAGGTCGCTCACCGGGTCGCCGCCACGTTGACGAGCGACCTTCGTACGCGAAACGCCCGGCGTGTCACGGCCAAAGGTCGCTCACCGGGTCGCCGCCACGTTGACGAACGAGGATCACCAGAGCGACTGGACGAGCGTCTCCTGCAGGTAGGTCAGCCGGTCGTAGACGAAGAACAGCGGCAGCCGGGGATCGTCGTCCGTGAGGCTCTCGACGACCTCGTCCCAGTCCTCGGTGATGCCGAGCCGTTCGCCGAGCACGAGGCGCGTGTCGTTGATGGCGCGCAGCCAGGCTTCTGCCTCGTCGGCCGTGAGGACGCGTTTGACTCCCGGCTCGCCGAGGGTGCCCAGCGCGATGCGCGCGGCCTCGCGCTTGCTGTCGCGCAGGCCCGGCTCGGTATAGCGGCGGAAGTCGGCGGACGCCTCGGGGTCGTCGGTGTAGCCGTCGGGAAACAGCCGTGCCAGCGCAGTGTCCTCCGGCGGCTTGGTCGCTGTCCCGATGCCCACCGCGGCGGCCAACGGGTCCTGCTCGACTGACTCCGGCGGACCGAGCAGCTCGAGCATCTCGCCGAGGATGTGGGTGAGGATGCGCCCGTCCACATCGTCGAGCGACATCGTCACGCCACGCCTGCTCTTCTTGAACCCAGAAGTCATCGCCGGCTCATTCGTCATGCTGCATCGTTGCCCAGAGCCCGTACCCGTGCATCGCCTCGACGTCGCGCTCCATCTCCTCGCGCGTACCGCTGGACACGACCGCCTTGCCTTTCTCGTGCACGTCGAGCATCAGCTTGGTCGCCTTCTCACGCGAGTAGTGGAAGTGTTTCTGCAGTACGAAAGCGACGTAGGACATCAGGTTGACCGGGTCGTTCCAGACGATCGTGACCCACGGTTTGTCGGGAATTACCACGTCCTCGACAACTGGCTCGTCCAGCTCGACAGGGGCGACGGACATACCCCTCAATCTAGGGTGGGACGGTGATGAGCGCTCCCTTGGGCAACCAGCACGATTCCGACCGACGTGGCGGCCGACCCCGAAACACCGCGCTGCTGACCGACCACTACGAGCTGACCATGCTCCAGGCGGCGCTCCGGGACGGCACGGGGCAGCGCCATTGCTCGTTCGAGCTGTTCTCCCGGCGACTGCCCGAGGGCCGCCGCTACGGCGTCGTGGCCGGCACCGGCCGGCTGCTCGAGGCGATCCGGACTTTTCGGTACGACGACGCCGAGCTGGCGTTTCTCTCGGACAAGGGCGTCATCGACGGCACGACCTGCGAATGGCTGGCCAACTACCGGTTCGGCGGTGACGTCAGCGGCTATGCCGAGGGCGAGCTCTACTTCCCCGGCTCCCCCGTCCTCACCGTCGACGCGACCTTCGCCGAGGGTGTCGTGCTCGAGACGCTGGCGCTCTCGATCCTCAATCACGACGCGGCGGTTGCCTCCGCAGCCGCCCGGATGGTCGTGGCGGCGGGTGAGCGCCCGTGCATCGAGATGGGATCCCGGCGTACCCATGAGGAGGCAGCGGTCGCTGCGGCGCGCGCGGCGTATCTCGCGGGCTTCGCCGCGACCTCCAACCTGGCCGCCGGCCTGCAGCACGGGGTTCCCACGGCAGGGACGGCGGCCCACGCGTTCACTCTGCTGCACGACCGCGAGGCCGACGCGTTCCGGTCGCAGATCGAGGCGCTGGGACTCGGCACGACTTTGCTGGTCGACACCTATGACATCGCGGCGGGCATCGCCACGGCGATCGAGGTCGCCGGTCCGCAGCTCGACGCGATCCGCATCGACTCGGGTGATCTCGGGGTGCTGGCCCAGCAGGCCCGGACGCTGCTCGACGAGCTCGGCGCGACGTCCACCCGCATCGTGCTGTCGGGCGACCTCGACGAGTTCGGCCTGGCCGCGCTGGCCGGTGCGCCGGTCGATGCCTATGGCGTCGGCACGTCCGTGGTCACCGGCTCGGGGGCGCCGACGGCCGGCTTCGTCTACAAGCTCGTCGAGGTCGACGGACGGTCGGTCGCCAAGCGGTCGGAGGACAAGGTGACCCACGGCGGGCGCAAGACCGCCGTACGGCGCCATCGCTCGACGGGCACTGCGGTGCAGGAGGTGTTGCGGTCTCAAGGGTCTCCCGAGGCGAGGGACGGCGACCGTCCGCTGCAGGTCGCGTTCCTGAAGGGTGGCGAGCTCGTGGCCGACATAGACACCCTCGAGCAGTCGCGCGCCCATCTGAAACGGGTGCTCACAACGGTGCCCTGGGAGGGGCTCAAGCTCTCCCGCGGCGAGCCGGCGATCCCCACCAGGTACGAGGAGTCCCGATGACCGAGGCACCCAGTGAGGCGAGGGGGATCGGCGACTACGACCGGCAGACCGCCCTCCTGGTCGTCGACGTGCAGAACGACTTCACCGACCCGGCCGGCGGGTTGTACGTGCTCGGCGGCGAGGACGTCGTCGATCCCGTCAACATTGAGGTAGCAGCGGCACAGAACGCCGGCGCAACAGTCGTCTACACCCAGGACTGGCATCCCGAGTCGACACCGCACTTCGCGAAGGACGGCGGCATCTGGCCCGTGCATTGCGTCGGTGGCACCTGGGGCGCCGAGCTCTATCCCAACCTGATCGTCCACGGCCCCGTCGTGCGCAAGGGCACCGGCGGCGAGGACGGCTACTCAGGTTTCTCCGTGCGCGACCCCGTCACCGGTGCTGCGACCCCGACACAGCTGCAGTCACTGTTGCCACCGGAGGTGCGGCGACTGGTCGTGGTCGGGCTGGCCGGCGACTACTGCGTCAAGGAGACGGCACTGGACGGGCTGCGGTTGGGCTATGAGGTCTCGGCACCGCTCGTCCTGACCCGATTCGTCAACCTGGCGTCCGGCGACGACGAGCGGACGGTCGCCGAGCTGCGCACCGCCGGAGTCACCGTCACCTAGCTCGCCCCCCCACTTTCAAAGTCGATCATGCAGGAGTTGGAAACCACTCGCATAACCGCAGGTCACAGCCTCGAGATTCGCAATCGATCATGCACTACGTGACACGACAGTCTGGGCAGGATCGCCTTCCGGCCGCTGACGTTGCCCGGGGCACGCGGGCCGTCGGTTACTGCATGATCGACTTGGGATTTGGGGCCGCTGACCTGCGGCGATGGGGCTGGGTGTCGGTTACTGCATGATCGACTGGGGAAATGAAGAGGGTGATGGCGCGGCGGCGCTTGCGTGAGGGCCGACGGCCCAAATCCCTTTGCAGCTGCTCCATGTCGCGGAGCTGCTGGAGTGCGATCGCGGCGATGAGGCTTGACATGGTGACCTCCTAAGGACACTGGCTAACAGCGTATGCTGGTGTTGCATCTCCCGCAACCCCCTAACGAGGTATGCTGGTGTCGCGTGCCTGAGGAGGAGGGCCAGCCATGACGAGTACGTCGACGCGCTCCACGTCCGGCGCGACCGCACGTCGGCCCGTGCCGCCGCACGTGGAGCTCTTGATCGCCTTCACCAACACCGAAGACCACGAGCTGAACACCGATGACCTGACCACGCGTCACCAGTTGGCGCAGTGGTTGTTCGATCACGGGCTGCTGCGCCGCCGCATCGCCGCAACCGATGACGATCTGGCGCTCGCGCGGCAGCTGCGGGCCGGGCTGCACGCCGCATTCGTCGAGAACCACGACGGATCCTCGGACTACAGCGCGCTGGAGAAAGCGGCAACGCCGCTCCCATTGCGCCTGTCGGGTCATGCTGACCAACCGGGGCTGCAACCGGTCCAGGACGGCATCCGCGGCGCGCTCTCGCGCGTACTCATCGCCGTGAACAGCTCGGTCGCCGACGACACGTGGCGGCGCATGAAGGTCTGCACCGCCGACGACTGCCTGTGGGCCTACTTCGACGCGACGAAGAACCGTTCCCGGGCATGGTGCGAATGGGGCTGCGGCAACAAGGCCAAGACGCGGAACTATCGAGCGCGCAAGAAGGCCGCCAGCAGCTAGGGCGTTCCGGCCTGCACGTACGCGCCGTCTGCGGCGCGCCTCTCGCGCTCGGCCCGCCAGGCGTCGAACGCATCGGAAGTCATCGGCCGCGCCACGTGATAGCCCTGTGCGATGTCACAGTCGAAGTCGGCCAGCGTCGCCAACGCGTCGGCGGTCTCGACGCCCTCGGCGACAATGCTGAGGCCGAGGTTGTGACCGAGGTCGACGACACCGTGAACGATGACTGCGTTGCTGTGGTCCTCGGTCATGGTCATGACGAAGGACCGGTCGATCTTGAGCTCGCTGACCGGCAGGTTCTTGAGCTGGGCAAGGCTCGTGTAGCCGACGCCGAAGTCGTCGATGGAGATGCGGACCCCGAGGTCGGCAAGTCGCTGGAGCAGGTGCTGCGCGCGGGCCGGCTCGATCATGATCGCCGACTCGGTCACCTCCAGCTCGAGCGCGCGGGCCGGGACACCGTGCCTGATGAGAAGCTCGCCTACCTGGTCCGGGAGGGTCTCGTCGAGCAGTGAGCGGGCCGACAGGTTCACCGACACCGGCAGTGGTCGCCCGGCATCGGACCAGCGGCGGGCCTGCGCCAGAGCCGCGTCCAGAACGGTGCGCGTCAGAGGGCCGATCAGACCGGAGTGCTCGGCGATCGGGATGAACTCGTCGGGGAACACGAGCCCTCGCTCGGCCTGCTGCCACCGCACGAGGGCCTCGGCGCCGACGACCTCGCCGGTGCGGATGCTGATCTTCGGCTGGTAGTGCAGGACGAGATCCCCGGCCTCGATCGCCCGGCGCAGTTCACCGAGCAGGGCCAGCTTGGCGGGTGAGTGACCGTCGACAGCCGGATCGTAGGCAGACACCCCGACGTCCTGCGACTTGGCGACGTACATGGCGACGTCGACGCGCTGCAGCAGCGTGTTGACGTCGTCACCGTGCTCGCCGGACAGCACGACCCCGATGCTGGCTTGCACGTCGAGGTGGACACCCTCGACCTGGAACGACGCATCAAGTGCAGCCCTGAGGTGCTCGGCAACCTTGACTGCGGCCGCCACGCTGCTGACCTCCGGGAGCAGCACCGCGAACTCGTCTCCTCCCAGCCGGGCGACGGTGTCCACCTCGCGCAACACGGCGGACAGTCGGGGGCCGATCTGGGTGAGCAGCTCGTCGCCATAGTGGTGACCGAACGTGTCGTTGACCTCCTTGAACCGGTCCAGGTCGATCAGCAGCAACCCAGTGGCCGTGCCGTTGCGGGCATCGGCACGCAGCGCCTGACCGAAGCGGTCGGCGAGCAGGGTTCGGTTGGGCAGACCGGTCAGGGCGTCGTGCAGCGAGTCCTCGAGGGCCCGGCGTCGCTCGACCACCAAGAGCCGGCGGTGCCCGCGGGTGATGGACGTGACCACCAGCGCGAGCAGCAGACCCGCGACGTACAACAGCGGTATCAGCTTGCGCCGGACTCCCTCGACTCGTTCCAGCTGTGCCAGTCGCTCGAGCGCCGTCGCATGCTTGGCCGAGGAGGCGCCCCGAACGGATCTCTCCATCGCGACGAAGACCCGGTCGATCTCGGACCTGTCGCCCCGAAGTGCGGCTGCCGGGCTACCCGCGTCCACTGCGGCGAACAACCTGTCGTTGGCGGCGACGTAGCCGGCGTGCTGGGACAGCACGGTGGCGGCGAAGGTCCGGTCGCTGGCGCTCCCGTCGCGTCTCACCAGGGTCATCGCCGTGATCAGAGAGGCGCTCCATCTGTCGAAGCGGTCGCGCACATTCGGTCTGGGCTCCAGCAGGTACATCCGCTGCAGCGACTGCTCGGCAGCGATGGCGGTGGCCGCGGCTGCGTAGTTGTCGGACTGCCGGCTGGCGGAAACAGCCTGCTTGGCAGCGTGATCGGTGGCCCGCGAAGCCCACAGAGCGAACGTGCTGACGAGCACCACGAGGGACACGAGGACGACGCTCGCGATCCGGCTGCGTCTCGCGAGCCGGCCGTCCGACTCCCAGGAGGAGGCCGTTTCCCCAGTGGTGAACGTGGTCACGGACGGCCTTTCCAGGCGTGCTGGAGCGTCTGTCGCCCGTTTGCTGTGTCGACGCGCGGCCCCGCAGAGTTAATCTCGGCGTGCCCACTTTCTTGGACATACGGCAGATACCGCCCCGACGCGCTCCGAGCACGGTCATGTCCGATAGCCGCTAGGAACTGCCCGCCGGACAGGGCACTCTGGACCACATGTTCGACTTCGACACGTGCTACCGGGCCGTCAGCAGCCGCGACGGTCGCTTCGACGGCTGGTTCTTCACCGCCGTGACGACCACCGGCATCTACTGCCGGCCGTCCTGCCCCGCGATGACACCCAAGCGGACCAACGTCCGCTTCTACCCGAGCGCGGCCGCCGCCCAGGGCGCCGGCTTCCGAGCCTGCCGCCGATGCCGCCCGGACGCGAGCCCCGGCTCGCCCGAGTGGAACGTACGTGCCGACGCCGTGGCGCGCGCGATGCGCCTGATCGGTGACGGCGTCGTCGACCGCGACGGTGTCGCGGGGCTCGCACAGCGCCTCGGCTACAGCGAGCGGCACCTTCATCGGCTGCTCGTCGACGAGGTCGGTGCCGGTGTCCAGGCGCTCGCCAGGGCGCAGCGCGCGCAGACCGCGCGCACCCTGCTCGAGACGACCGACCTGCCCGTCACCCAGGTTGCCTTCGCGTCCGGATTCGCGAGCGTCCGGCAGTTCAACGACACCGTGCGCGCCGTGTTTGCCACGACCCCGACCGGCCTGCGCGATCGCCGACGCAACCGCAAAGGCGTGGAGCCGGGCCGGGTCGAGCTGCGCCTCGCGTACCGCGAACCGTGCGACGTCGCGACGACGCTCGCGTTTCTCGGGCTGCGCGCCGTTCCAGGCGTCGAGGAGTACGACGGCGCGACGTACCGCCGATCGTTGTCCCTCGCCCATGGCCAGGCGGTCGTGGCACTCACCCCGGCCGACGGCCACGTGCGCGCCGACCTGAGGCTCGACGACGTTCGCGACCTGCAGACAGCCGTCGCCCGGTGCCGTCGACTGCTCGACCTGGACGCCGACCCCGTCGCGATCGCCGAGGCCCTCGGCAGCGACCCGACCCTCGGCAGGATCGTGCGGTCCGCACCCGGGCTGCGCTCCCCCGGTGCCGTCGACGGCGACGAGATCGCCGTGCGCGCCGTCCTCGGCCAGCAGGTCTCGGTCAAGGGGGCCAGGGGGACGGCCGCGCGGCTCGTCACACGCTATGGCAAGCCGCTCACCTCACCCATGGGCTCGGTCACCCACCTGTTCCCGAGCTCGGCGACGCTCGCCGGCGTCGACCCCGCCGAGCTGCCCATCCCGCGAGCCCGAGGACGCGCCGTCGTCGCGGTGGCCGAGGCACTGGCCAGCGGCACGGTCAGCCTCGATCCCGGCGCCGACCGCGACGAGGTCGAGGCAAAGCTGCTCGAGCTGCCCGGCATCGGACCCTGGACGACGGCCTACCTGCGGATGCGCGCGCTCAACGACCCGGACACGTTTCTGCCCACTGACCTTGGCGTGCGTCGCGGACTGGAAGCCCTCGGCGCCCCTGGAGATCCCAGCACCGCACGTACCCTGGCCGAGGCCTGGCGTCCATGGCGGTCCTATGCAGTGCACCACCTGTGGAACAACGAGGAGACATCATGACGACAACGGCCACCACCTACTGGACCACCTTCGACAGCCCTGTCGGCGAGCTGCTGCTCACCAGCGACGGCGCGGCGCTCACCCGGTTGCTGTTTTCCCCGTTCGAGGTCGACCCCACCTGGTCGGAAGACGCGTGCAAGGTGCTGGACGAGGCGGTCGCGCAGCTCAGCGACTACTTCGCCGGTGTGCGCACCGACTTCGACCTGCCTCTCGAGCCTGCGGGCACGCCGTTCCAGCGGACGGTTTGGCGCGCGCTTCGCGAGATCCCCTACGCCGAGACCATCAACTACGGCCAGCTCGCGACCAGGGTCGGCAACCCGAACGCCTCGAGGGCGGTCGGACTGGCCAACGGCCGCAACCCGATCTCCATCGTGGTGCCCTGCCACCGGGTCATCGGCGCCAACGGATCGCTGACCGGCTACGGCGGTGGGCTCGACAGAAAGCGGACGCTGCTCGAGCTCGAGCGTCGCACCGCCGGGGTCCCGGTCGCCGAGGACAGCCAGCTGACCCTGCTCTAGGGTCGCCGCGTCAGGCCGACAGGGCGCTGGGGAACCGGGTCACGAAGTCGAGGATGCACACCCAGGTCGGCCGCACCGACACCCGAGCCATCGGCTGGCCACGCAGCCCCTCGACCCAGGCGGCGCCCTGCTCGTCACCCATGTAGCGGTGCGCGGCGGCCTCGTACTCCGGGGTCACATGGTCGACCATCTCCACGCTGGCCTGACCGCGCATCAGCAATGCCTTGTAGGGCCACGCGTTCTCGTCGTCGATGGTGATGGCCACGTCCGGCCGATCGGGCAGCACCATCAGCTTCGGCGCTCGTGGCGGCGAGCCCATGGTCAGTACCTCGCCGTCCCAGTGGAACCAGATGGGCACCACCCGGGGTGTTCCGTCGGACCACGTGTAGGCGAGATGCGCCACCCGCGTCGACGACAAGAGCTCGCGGGCCACGGGGTCCTGAAGCAGGGAAGTGTCGGACAGCTGATCGGACATGACGGCCTCGCCTCCTTGGCGCCCGGCACCGGCGACCGGGCCTGGCCCCACCATCGTCCCGGCGGCGGCCGACGTCCAGACCTGGTCGCTACCGTGGGGTCATGCCCGACCCGTCGCCCGATCTCGAACCGCCCCTGTTGCGGCTCATCCGCGACTCGGTGATCGGTGACGACCAGGTCATGCACGGTCCGTACGGCCCGCGGCGGGTGACGTACGCCGACTACACGGCGAGCGGGCGGTCGTTGACCTTCCTCGAGGACTTCATCCGCGCGGAAGTGCTGCCGCGCTATGCCAACACCCACACCGAGTCCAGCGGCACCGGGCTGCAGACAACCCGCCTGCGCGAGGACGCCCGCCGCATCATCCGCGACTCGGTGGGCGGCGACGAGGACACCGTGGTCATCTTCTGCGGCTCGGGATCGACCGCGGCGGTCGACAAGATGATCGGCCTGCTCAACCTGCGCATCCCGGCCGACCTCGACGACCGCTACAAGCTGTCGTCGCACATCCCGCCGGACGAGCGCCCAGTGGTTTTCATCGGCCCGTTCGAGCACCATTCGAACGAGCTGCCGTGGCGCGAGTCGATCTGCGATGTCGTGACCATCCCCGAGAACCAGAACGGCTGCATCGACCTGGCCGTGCTGGCGCAGCAGCTCGAGGCCTACGCCGACCGCCCGTTGCGCATCGGGTCGTTCTCCGCCGCCTCGAACGTCACCGGCATCGTGACGGACACGCACACCATCGCCGACCTGCTCCACCAGCACGACGCCTTGTCCTTCTGGGACTTCGCAGCTGCTGCGCCCTACGTCGACATCGACATGAACCGCGAGTGCGCCGAGCATCCGCAGTGCCACAAGGACGCGGTGTTCCTCTCGCCGCACAAGTTCATCGGAGGCCCGGGCACTCCTGGCGTACTCATCGCTCGTCGCGCGTTGCTGCGCAATCGCGTGCCTGTCGTGCCGGGCGGCGGCACCGTCGCGTACGTGAACCCGCTCGAGCATCGCTACATCGACGACCCCGCTCACCGCGAGGAGGGCGGGACGCCGGCCATCATCGAGTCGATCCGCGCCGGGTTGGTGTTCCAGCTCAAGAACGCGGTCGGCGTCGAGACGATCCGCGCGCACGAGGAGCACCTGCTGCGACGCGCGGTCGCGGCGTGGCACGACGCGCCGGGCATCGAGATCCTGGGAAACCTTGACGCCGAAAGGCTTTCCATCATTTCCTTCGTCGTACGTCGACCCGCGCCTGACGGAGGTGCAGGGCGCTATCTGCATCACAACTACGTCGTCTCGTTGCTCAACGACCTGTTCGGCATCCAGTCGCGGGGCGGCTGCTCATGCGCCGGTCCCTATGGCCACCGGCTGCTCGGCATCGACATCGAGCGCTCGCACGAGTTCGAGCGGGAGATCTCGCAAGGTTGTGAAGGCATCAAGCCCGGCTGGGTGCGCATCAACTTCAACTACTTCATCTCCGACGTCGTGCTCGACTACATCGTCGCGGCGGTGGCCCTCGTGGCGGAGCACGGGTGGCGGCTGCTGCCGGACTACAGCTTCGACACGGCAACCGGCCTGTGGCGGCACCGCGACGGTCCGGTCGAGCCGCCGTTGCGCCTCAGCCAGGTCGGCTATGACCCCGAGTCCGGCGCGATGACCTACCCGCGCCACGACGAGCCGGTGCCGGAGTCGGCGCTGGCCGGGTATCTGGAGCAGGCGCGAGAGATCTTCGCGGCAGCACCTGGAGCGGCCGCCGGTGACGACGGGTCCGCGACGCTGTCCGCCGACTTCGAGCATCTCCGCTGGTTCGAGCTCCCCGCAGCCTGCCTCCGCTAACCCTTACTTCCAAAGTCGATCATGCACCAACCGACACGGCACGCATTCCCGCAGGTCAGCGCCCCGAAAACTCAAATCGATCATGCAGTAACCGACTGTCGGTTACTGCATGATCGACTTTGAAGGGGTTGCTGGTCCCGCACTCGCGGGGCGGAGCCAGTTGATCAGTGGTGGAAACCGCCACCGCGGCGGTCGTTGCCACCACGGCTGTCGGATCCGCCGCGGCGGACGTTGCCACCGAAGCCACCGTTGCGGTCACGGTCGGCGAACCGGCATTTCGACGGTCGGGGATCGGCGGCCTCTGCCCCCATATCGCCCCGAACGCGGCAAGTGTTACCCCGTGGTGCTGTCAGCCGTCGGATCGATGGTCCGGCCGGACCAGCTCCAGGCGTAGGACGTGTCCTCGCAGGCCAGCGCGGGCTCGAGCAGGTCCAGCGGGCGGAATGTGTCCACCATCACAGCGAGCTCGTCCGTTCTTTCCTTGCCGATCGACGCCTCGACCGACCCCGGCTGCGGACCGTGGGTGAAGCCGGAGGGGTGCAGCGAGATCGAGCCGAGCTCGATGCCGGCCCCCTTGCGCGACATGAAGTCGCCGCCGGTGTAGAAGATCATCTCGTCGGAGTCGACGTTGGCGTGGTTGTACGGCGCGGGGATGCCGTCCGGGTGATAGTCGAAAAGCCTCGGCACGAACGAGCAGATGACGAAGTTCGGCCCCTCGAAGGTCTGGTGCACCGGGGGTGGCTGGTGCAGCCGCCCGGTGATCGGCTCGAAGTCGTGGATCGAGAAGACGTACGGGTACAGGCAGCCGTCCCACCCGACGACATCGAACGGGTGGTGCGCATAGCGCAGTCGTGTCCACGCCGAGGTGGTGCCGGCACCGCGGTGCTGCACGATCACTTCGACGTCGTGGCCCTCCGACTGCAGCGGTCCCGCGGGGCCACGCAGGTCTCGCTCACAGTAGGGCGAGTGCTCGAGATATTGCCCCTTGCTCGACAGATAGCGCCGCGGTGCTCCGATGTGACCCGAGGCCTCGACGACGAGAAGGCGAAGCGGCGCGGTCCCGTCCGGGATCCAGCGGTGCGTCGTCGACGTCGGGATGACGATGTAGTCGCCGGTCGAGACCGTCAGGGCGCCGAACACCGTCTCCACGACACCCGTGCCGCTCTCGACATAGACGCACTCGTCCCCGATGGCGTTGCGATAGAGCGGCGAGGGCACCGTGGCGACGACATAGGAGAGGCGTACGTCGGCATTCGCCATCAGGTGCTGTCGGCCGAGCACTGCGTCAGCAGCGCCTCCGGAGCCCCCGTCGAGCTTGTGCGTGCGAAAGTGCCTCGGCTTGAGGGGATGGTTCGGTCGGCGCTCGAAGCTGGGCCCTTCGAACACGTCGCTGGACACGATCGCCGTGGGCAGGTTCTGGTGGTAGAGCAATGACGCATCGGAGGAGAAGCCCTCGACACCCATCAGCTCCTCGGCAAAGAGCCCACCGTCAGGCTTGTGGAACTGCGTGTGCCGTTTGCGCGGGACGTCTCCGACCTGGCGGTAGTACGGCATCTTCGAACTCCTCTTCGCGTTGCCCGACGGTGCTGCGCTCCAGCGACCGACCGCCGCCCACCCTGCCACGTCAGCGCGTGAACTGGTGTCCGGCACGTCCTGCCGGTTCGGTAGCGTGCCGCGCATGCCCCCTGCTCCCCGGGCCGCGTTCGCCGGGCTCGTCGACGACGCCGCCCTCTTCCCACCAGGCAACGCGCCGATGGCCGTGGGACTGGCCGCCCACGGCGAGCACCACGCGTCGTCGTACAGCGATCTGGTCGGCCCCTTCCTCTGCCCGGTCAGCCGCATCGACGAGCTGACGTCCGCCCTTTCCGGCGACCAGCAGCTTGACGTCTCCCTCGTCGTGGACGTGACCGGCGATGCCACCCACCATGCGCTCCGCGCCAGCGGCGCCGACCCGCGTCTGTCCCTGGTCGGCATCGAGGCCGCGCACAGCAGGCTCGGCGACGACGCGGGGGCCGTCGGCGAGAACCTGCGGCGGCTGCCCGCGACCGTCGGATTCCTCGAGGTCCCACGCCGCGACTTCGAGGACAGCCTCGACCTGGTCTCCAAGGGCGGCTGGCGGGCGGCGAAATATCGCACGGGTGGTACGAGCGCGGATGCGTTCCCGAGTGCGCACGATCTGGCCGAGTTCCTCGTGGCCTGCGCCGAGCGCGAGCTGCCGTTCAAGCTCACGGCTGGCCTCCACCGGGCCGTCCGGCACACCGATGCCGTGACCGGCTTCCAGCACCACGGCGTGCTCAACGTGCTTGTCGCGACGCGCGTCGCACAGGCGGGCGAGAGAGTCGACGCAGTCGCCGTCGCGCTCGAGGAGCGCGATCCCGCCCCACTCGTCACAGCGATCTCATCGTGGTCCGCCACCGACGCCATCCACGTCCGCCGACTGTTCCGCTCGTTCGGCTGCTGCGGCGTCACCGATCCGATCGACGACCTGGCCGCTCTCGGCCTGTTGAGCGAGGAGCTCCCGTGACCAGCTGGCTCGAGCTGCCCGAGGACACACCGTTCCCGGTGCAGAACCTGCCGTACGGCGTCTTTGTGCACGGCGACGAGGCCCCGCGCGTCGGGGTCGCACTCGGCGACCAGGTGATCGACCTCGCGCCCCTCGCTGCCGGCGCCGGGCTGGATGGCGGCCACGTGTTCGAGGCGGAGAACCTCAACCCCTTCATGGCTTTGGGGCGCCCTTCCTGGTCGGCCGTGCGGTCGTGGCTGACCGAGCTGCTGACCCACCGCGGCGAGCGTGGACTCGTGGAGAGCCACCTGCTCGCGGCTGCGGACGTGACGATGCAGCTGCCCTTCGAGGTCGCCGACTACGTCGACTTCTACAGCTCACAGCACCACGCCGAGAACGTGGGGCGCATCTTCCGTCCCGACGCCGACGCGCTCACACCGAACTGGAAGCATCTCCCCATCGGCTATCACGGCCGTGCGGGAACCATCGTCGTCTCGGGCACCGACATCGTGCGACCGCAGGGCCAGCGCAAGGCACCTGCGGATGCCACGCCGACGTACGGCGCATCTGTCCGTCTCGACATCGAGGCGGAAGTCGGCTTCGTGGTGGGCACGCCGTCGCGCACCGGTACGCCAGTACCGACGAGCGCGTTTGGGGATCACGTCTTCGGGGTGTGCCTCGTCAACGACTGGAGCGCTCGAGACATCCAGGCCTGGGAGTACGTGCCGCTCGGGCCGTTCCTGGGCAAGTCTTTCGCGACCTCGGTGTCGCCCTGGGTGGTGCCTCTCGAGGCACTGGAGGCGGCCCGAATGCCCGGCCCGCAACAGGATCCTGAGGTGCTTCCCCATCTGCGCGACGACGAAGGGTGGGGCCTCGACCTGTCGCTGGAGGTGCGCTGGAACGGCTCGGTCGTGTCGCGGCCACCGTTCGCCGGCATGTACTGGACACCCCCGCAACAGCTCGCGCACCTCACGTCCAACGGCGCCTCGCTGCGCACCGGCGACCTGTTCGCCTCCGGCACCGTGTCCGGTGCCGACCGCGGCCAGCGCGGGTCGTTCCTCGAGCTGTCCTGGAACGGCTCCGAGCCGGTCAGCCTCCACGACGGCTCGACGCGCACCTTCCTCGAGGACGGCGACGAGATCTCGATCAGCGCATGGGCGCCGGGCGCCGGCGGGTCGCGGATCGGCTTCGGCTCGGTGACCGGCCGCGTCCTGCCCGCGTCGCCCGGCTAGCGGTGCGCACCTATTCGAAGAGATCCTGGAGGAAGCTCTTCTTGCGCTTCTTGCGCGGCGCATAGCTGCCCTCGCGCTGCCGGTCGTAGTCCTGACGGCCACGTTCCTCATAGCCCCGCTGCGGTGCGCATGTTGGCTCGATTGGGCCACCGGCTGGCTCTGCGGCGCCTGCTGCGCGGTCCAACTGGTCTCGGCATCGATGAGCTTCTCGAGCTCACCCCGGTCGAGGAAGATCCCCCTACACTCCGAGCATCGGTCGCCGGTGACGCCGTTGCGCTCATAGCTGCGCATGGCGCCCCGGCACTTGGGGCAGGTCAGGTCCATACCATCGACTACGAACGACCGCTCCGAACCGTTCCTTGCGGCCGAACTAGATGCGCGAGGATGGCGACGTGCTGCTTCTGCTGCCACCGAGCGAGGCGAAGACTCCCGGCGGCGACGGGTCGGCGCTGGCCGAGCTTCCGGTTTCCAACGACGCGATGCACACCGCGCGAGTGCGGGTACTGCGCGCCGTCGCGGCCTTCTGCGCGCGGACGCCCAGGAAAGCTCAGGTCGCGCTCAAACTCCCACCCGGCTCGGCCGCGGCGGACTTAGCCTCCAACATCGCTGCCCTCGATGCGCCGACCATGCCCGCGCTCGAGAGGTTCACCGGTGTCCTGTTCGCTGCCCTCGACCTGCCGTCCCTGACCGGGGCCCAGCGAGCCTGTGCTGAGCGGTCGACACTCGTCTTCTCAGGTGCGTTCGGGGCGCTCGGTGGTGGAGAGCCCGTTCCACTGCATCGGGTTCCGGCCTCGGCGACCTTGCCGCGGATCGGCGGCTTGACGTCCTACTGGAAGAAAGCGCTCGCTGTTGCCATGCTGCCGCGCGTCGATGGCGAGCAGCTCGTCGTGGACCTGCGCTCGAGCGACTACGCGGCGATGTGGCAGCCGGCGCCCTCGCATGCCTCGCGCGTCGTCGGGGTCCGCGTGCTCGAGGAACGGGGCGGCCGGCTGCAATCCGTGAGCTGGTCGTCGAAGCACGGCAAGGGACTGCTGGCTCGCGAACTGCTCACCACCCACTCGGCCCGCCGTCCCGTGCGTACCGTCGAAGACGTCATCGCGGCGGCACGACGGATTGGGTACGACGTGCGCCCGCGCGCCGCCGTCGATGGCCCGACTGGGCTCGACCTCGTGGTCCCCGCTACGCCATCCGGGTGAGGCGCGGCTGCAGGTCCAACGGGCGAATACTTCGGGTTCGCAGGAAGGGCGCGCGTGTGGCTACATCAGGTTCCAGCGCCGCTGGACAAAGGCGCGCGCAGCAGACACCCCGCGATCTGCCAGATCGGATGCGTGTTGGACGACGAAGTGGCCGGACACGCATCCAATACCGTGAAATCGGGGCTGCCGGCTCTACCGTGACCAGATGATCAAGTGTGACAACTGCCACGAGCTGTTCGAGCCCGTCCGCACACGCTGGCTGTGCCCGCACTGCAAGTACAAGGCGTCCTGCTGCGAGGGCGAGCCTCAGTAGCCGGCCCCGGGCTCGCTCACGGAACCATCCCGGAGCCGCAGAGGTTCCTACGTCGCAGTCGCAGTCAGCGGCGGCCCCGGAAGTAACGCGCGAGCTCGCTGGCTGCTGCCGCGGGCGGTTTGCTCGACCCGGCCTTGCGCAGCGACTGAGCCGCGGCACCCTCAAGCACCGGCTTCTCCGGGGCGAACAGCCACGTCTGGAACAAGGCGTCGAGCTGTTGCCCCGACACCCGCTCGGCGAGCCGGATGAACTGTGCAGTCGATCCAGACTTTCCCGATCGCGACGAGGCCCAGTCACGCAGGATGGTGAAGAAGGCGTCATCCCCGACGGCAAGACGCAGCTGCTGCAGCGTCATCGCACCACGAATGTAGCTCTGGCCGTCGAACAGGTGCTCAACCCCCGGGTCGGCCACGACGATGCTCCAGAACTCGTCGTCCGCAGGAATCTCGTTGTACCAGAAGTCGAAGTTCTCCTGTGCGGTTCCGAAGTCCTGGCTCTCGCTCCACAACCATTCGGCGTACGTGGCAAACCCTTCGTTGAGCCAGATGTCCTTCCATTGCGCGACGGAGACGTCGTCACCGAACCACTGGTGCGCGTTCTCGTGAACGACCACGAAGTCGCCGTTGATCTCGCTGTCGAAGAAGTCCTTGGAGTAGATCGGCTTCGTCTGGTTCTCCAAGGCGAACGGCAACGGCCCGTCGTCGACGATGCCGCCGCCACTGCTGAACGGGTAGGGGCCGAAGTTGCCGGCCAGGAAGTCCAGGATCTCAGGCGTCCGGGTGAACACGGCGTCGATGATGTCGCCGGTCGATGGCACGTCGGCGACGCCTCCGACTGCGAAGTCGTTGTCGTTGCCCGGACTGCCTGCAGGAGCGCCGCTCACGGTCCACCCGTCCAGCGGGTCGGCGTCGCTCTCGAAGGAGGTGGACCCGTCGCCCGCGGGTCCCGCTATGTCGTCGACGAGCACGCCTTGGCCCTGAATGCCTCCGGCACTCGCGTACGCAAGAGAGACCTCGACGCTCTCCCCGGCCCACGCCCCCAGGTCGACCTTCCACTGCTCCCAGCCGTTGCTCGCACCGCTGGCCGCCCACCAGGCGCCCGTCGTGCCCGTCGGGTCACAACCCTCGTCGGTCGCAGTCTGGTAGTGCCCGAGCTGAGGATGCAGCTCCAACCAGCCGTTCGGGCAGCTGAGCCCGACGTCCTGACTCGTGTGTCCGTTGACGTCGCGCAGCGTCGTCCAGTCGTCCTGCCCCGGCGTGCGCGCCTCGACGAACGCGTAGTCCCAGTCGGGTTCCGTGTCGCGGGCAATCCAGAACGAGAGCTGACCTCCGCCGGCAGGCACAGCAACCGTTCGGGTGAGTCGTTTGTAGGACGAGTTCGCAATCTGGGAGAACAGATAGCTGCTGCCGGTGTGGGGAGCGACCAGCGGCCCGTACAGGTCCGGATCGACTGCGTCGTACATCGACCGGTCGCTGGCCTCGTACACGTGCACCCGGAACTGTCCCATCGTCGCGGTGGCGAGGTAGGAGTTCATCGGGCTGCGCTCGGACCACGTCCATGTGGTGCGCCCGTGATGGGTTGAGCGGCCCCGCAGCTCGCCGTTGGCCACCACCTCGAGTCCCGCAGGCACGGTGATCTTGAAGGTGTAGGTCGCCTTGTCGGAGGGGTGGTCGTTGACGGGGAACCAGTTCGCGGCCACCTCGGGCTCGCCCGCGATCAGGGCACCGTCGTCAGTACGCAGGAATCCGGACTCGAGGCCGTCGAAGATCTGTGATCTCGGAACGCCGCCATAGTCGCACGACCGTCGTGAACTGGTCGCCCCGGTCGAGCTTGTGTCGAGGGCGGATGCTCAGCTCATGGTCCTGGCTGCGCGACCAGCCGGCGCGGTGGCCGTTCACGGCGACCGACCGGACGTGCAAGCCTTGCAGGTCGAGGTTGAACTGGTAGAGGTTCTGCGTGGCGCGAGCCGTGATCGTGGCGCTGCCCACCAGGCGACCACTGCTGGGAGCATAGGAAAGCTTCAGCAGATAGTGGCCGACGTTGTAACCGCCGTTTCCGTACAACGGGTAGTAGGGGTCGCCCACCCCCGCAGATCCAGCGACGTAGTGCCGACCTCGGGCGCTCGCCCCGCCGGCTGCCGTCAGCGCCAGCATCAGGAGGATCGCGGTCAGGATGGCAGTGAACGAAACATTGCGCCGGGACATGGCCGTTTCCCCTCGCCCGAGGCTAGGGCGGCCCCGTTGCGCGGAAGATAGTCCGGGCCAACTTGGGTGGGAATACCCGTCTCGGACTCGATCTCAAATGCCGGTCGGACCTGAACGCCAGCAGAACGTGCGGGATCAGAGGTTCCCGCGGCGCTCCTGCTCGCGCTCGATGGCCTCGAAGAGCGCCTTGAAGTTGCCCTTGCCGAAGCCGAGCGAGCCATGCCGTTCGATCAGCTCGAAGAAGACCGTCGGGCGGTCGCCGAGCGGCCGGGTGAAGATCTGCAGCAGATAGCCGTCCTCGTCGCGGTCGACGAGGATGCCGCGCTTCTGCAGCTCCTCGATCGGCACCCGCACCGCGCCGATGCGGGCGCGGAGCGCCGGGTCGGAGTAGTACGAGTCCGGGGTCACGAGGAACTCGACTCCCTCGGCGCGCATCGCGTCGACCGTGCGCAGGATGTCGTTCGTTGCCAGTGCCAGGTGCTGCACACCCGGGCCGCGGTAGAACTCCAGGAACTCGTCGATCTGCGACTTCTTCTTCGCGATCGCCGGCTCGTTGAGGGGAAACTTCACGCGGTGGTTGCCGTTCGCCACGACCTTCGACATCAGCGCGGAGTAGTCGGTCGCGATGTCGTCGCCGATGAACTCGGCCATGTTCGTGAAACCCATGACCCTGTTGTAGAAATCGACCCAGTCGTCCATCTTGCCGAGCTCGACGTTGCCTACCACGTGGTCAAGTGCCTGGAACAACCGCTTCGGTGCGCCGTCCCGCTTGACGAAGGTCGACGTGCGCTCGACGTAGCCGGGGAGGTAGGGACCGCTGTAGCGAGAGCGGTCGATCAGTGAGTGGCGCGTGTCGCCGTACGCTGCGATGGCCGCGACGCGCACGGTGCCGTGCTCGTCGGTCACGTCGTGCGGTTCCTCGACGACCGTCGCGCCGGACGCCCGCGCGTGCGTGACGCACTTGTCGACGTCGGGCACCTCGAGCGCGATGTCGACGACACCGTCACCATGCGTACGGTGGTGGTCGAACAGGGGGCTGTTCGGGTCGACACCGCCGGTGATGACGAACCGGCACGAGCCACTGGTGAGCACGAACGCCTTGTGGTCACGGTTGCCCGTCTCGGGCCCGGAGTAGGCGACGAGCTGCATGCCGAACGCGCTCTGGTAGAAGTGCGCGGTCTGCGTGGCGTTGCCCACGACGAAGACCACCGCGTCCCACCCGGTGACGGGAAACGGGTCGGTGGTGGCGTCGTAGTCGACCAGGCCGACGAGCTGCTGGAGGCTCTCGAGGTCGAGCTCGGCGAGGCGCTCCTCGTCGGTCAGGGCAAGCGTCGAATGGGCGGCGGTGTCCGTCGTCATCGCGGGCTCTCCTCGGGTGGGCGTGGCCATGATCGAAGCGCATCCGGGACAACATGCGCAATAATGCGTCGAAACACTGGACAACCTGCACAGCAGATGCCCCCTTTCGACCAGCGGAGTGGACACCATGACCACGTCGACCGGCAATCCTCTGGATGCGCTCGACGGACGCATCCTCGGCCTGTTCGCAGCCGAGCCGCGCATCGGGGTGCTGGAGTGCTCCCGGCGTCTTGGCGTCGCGCGCGGCACCGTGCAGGCCCGGCTCGAGCGGCTCACCCGCGAGGGGGTCATCCGCGGCTGGGGACCTGAGCTCGACGCGGCGGCGATGGGCTACACGGTGACGGCGTTCGCCACGCTGGAGATCCGCCAGGCGAGCCCGGACCGGCCCGGGCACGACGCGGTCGCCGCACACCTGGCGACGATCCCGCAGGTGCTCGAGGTGCACACGATCACGGGGGCCGGTGACATGTTCGCCCGCATCGTGGCGCGGTCCAACGCCGACCTGCAGCGGGTCATCGACCTCGTCGTCGACTTCGAGGGCGTGGTGCGCACCTCGACGGTCATCGCGCTCGCGACCCAGATCCCCTATCGGGTACAGCCGCTGGTCCGGTTGGCCGAAGGGTGATGATCCGGGCAAACTGGCCCCACGATTCCCGAAGGAGCCCTCGATGCGCCGTCCTGCAGCACTCGTACGCCTGCTGACTCCGGCGGTCGCCCTGGCGCTCGCGTCGGCGACGGTGCCGGCCCTCGCCGCTTCGGGAGCCGCCACCGCCGCTGCGACCACGGCGAGCGCCGCCACGGCAGGCAGCGCCAGTGCAAGCGCCGCCGCGGCAGCGTTCTCACCGACCGACCAGGTCGATGCACGACGCCCTCATCCGGCGATCCACCCGCAAGGCGCTCGGCCCCGACCTCGCCGGGCTGGTCACCGACGCCGAGACGGGGCAGGTCCTCTGGAGCCAGACACCGCTCGAGCACCAGCTGCCGGCGTCGAACACCAAGCTCGTCACGGCGGTCAACGCCCTGAGCACGTTCGGGCCGGCATACACGATCACGACCAAGGTCGTGCAAGGCAAGAAGGCTCGCCGACTGTTCCTCGTCGGCGGTGGTGACCCGTCGCTCACCCGCGCCAACCTGAACACGCTCGCGAAGACGGTGGCCCCGGCCGTTCGGGCGCGCGGGCTGAGCACGGTGCGGGTGCTGGTCGACGACTCGTTGTTCCCGGCGCCGAAGCTCGCCCGCGGCTGGAAGTCCAGCTATGTCCATGAGGACGTACGCGCGGTACGGGCGCTCGTCGTCAACCAGCACGACGTCTCCGACACAGCCCTCGACGCCGGCAAGGTCTTTGCGAAGCGACTCAAGAAGCAGGGCCTCACGGTCAGCGTCGTCAAGCGCGACGAAGCCCGAGCGAATGCCGCCGTACTCGCCACCGTGCACGGCCGGTCGATGGCCAGCATGGTCGGCACCATGCTGCGGGAGAGCGACAACGACTACGCCGAGGGGCTGCACCGGCTGGTGGCGATCAAGACCGGGTTCGCCCCCACCTGGAAGGGCGCGCGCAAGGCGCAGCGGAAGGCCCTCGCTGGGCTCGGCGTCGACCTGGGCACGGCGACGCTCTACGACGGCAGCGGGCTCTCCCGCGACGACCACCTCGCCCCGCTCGACGTCGTCCGCGTGCTGTCGCTGGCCTTCGACGGCGCCCACCCCGACCTGGCGAGCCTGCAGCACAACTCGCTGGCCATCGCCGGACGCACCGGCACCCTTGCGCCGCACTACCTGCGCTATGTGACCGAGCCGACCAACTGCGCGGCCGGGCTCATCGAGGCAAAGACCGGGTCGCTGAGCGGAGTCATCGCGCTCAGTGGCTTCGCCCGCGGCGCCGACGGCCGGACCAAGCTGTTCTCCTTCCTGCTCAACCACGTGCCTTCCACCCTGAAAACCCGGCGCGCGGTCGACCGGCTGGCATCGACGATCACCGGCTGCTGGTAGCCAGGCGTTTACACTGCGAACACGTGTCGTCGGTCAACCACCTGGCCGTCGTTCCGTATCCGTGCCGCGGAGGCTGATCCCGAATGTCCGGTGACCTCGATCTGTCCACAACCAGCGAAGGTTCGTGCGCAGTCGTGAGAGTCGACGGCGAGATCGACCTCGACAACGCCAGCGACCTCAGCGAGGTCGCCCTCGCGGCCATGCAGGAGATCGGGCCCAGCCTCGTTCTCGACCTCAGCGGGGTCACGTTCATGGACTCGACCGGCCTGAAGGTGCTGCTGGCCGTGCACAAACGGGCCGAGCTCGCGGGCGGGCGCCTGGTCCTCGCCGGCCCGACCCGGTCGGTGAACCGGGTCGTCACGATCACCGGCTTCGACCAGACGTTCGCGGTGTGCGACACCGTCGAGGACGCGCTCGCAGCCTGCGCCGAGGTGCCCGGTCCGGCCAACAGCGCCGACGCCCCTCCAACCCCCGTCTGACCCTCAGACCCCTCAAGCCCCCACTTCCAAATCGATCATGCACTACTTGTGTGCCCGCGCACACAAGTAGTGCATGATCGACTTCGGGTGAGCGGAGAGGTGCACGATCGACTTTGGTGCGGGGGCTAGCGGGAGCGGCGGGAGACAGCCCACCGCCGGATCGTGTCGATGCGCTGCTGGACCTGCGCCACGCTCGCCTGCGCGGCCAGCGGCCCGCCACAGGCCTGCCGCAGCTCGGTGTGGATGGCTCCGTGCGGCACACCGGTGCGGTGGTGCCAGGCACCGACGAGGGAGTTGAGCTCCTTGCGCAGCGGGGGCAGCGCCCGGTGCAACGCCTCCTCCCCCGTCGGCTCCGACCGCGGCGGCGCGCCCGGCGACGCCGTACGCCGTGAACGACTGGCCAGCTGCTCGCTCTGCCGGGCGCGCAGCAGGGTCGCGACCTGGTCGGGCATCAGCAGGCCGGGCAGGCCGAGGTAGTCGGCCTCCTCGTCGGACCCGACGGCGGCCCCCGTGCCGAACTCGCCACCGTCGAACAGCACCCGGTCGAACGTCGCCTCCGCCTCGATCGCCTCGAACTCGAGCTCGTCGTCGGCGCCCGCCTCCGTGGCAGCCCGGTTGGCCTCGGCCAGCAGCAGGTCTTCGGCGGCGAACGGGTTGTCATCGTCGCCGGGCACGCGGTCGAGTGCGTGGTCGCGCTCGAGCTCCATCTCCGCGGCGTGCTGCAGCAACAGCGGCACCGACGGCAGGAACACCGAGGCAGTCTCACCGCGCCGCCGGGCGCGCAGGAACCGGCCGACGGCCTGCGCGAAGAACAGCGGCGTCGACGTCGAGGTCGCGTAGACCCCCACCGCGAGACGCGGTATGTCGACGCCCTCCGAGACCATCCGGACGGCGACCATCCACCTGCTGTCGCCGGCCCCGAATGCCTCGATGCGGGCGCTGGCTCCCGGCTCGTCGGACAGCACGACGGTCGCCGGCTCGCCGGTGATCGCCTTGAGCTGCTTGGCGTAGGCGCGGGCGGTCTGCTGGTCGGTCGCGATGACGAGGCCACCGGCGTCGGGCATGCCACGCCGCATCTCGGTCAGCCGCCGGTCGGCGGCCGCCAGGACCTGCGGGATCCAGTTGCCCGACGGGTCGAGCGCCGTGCGCCAGGCGTGCGCGGTGAGGTCCTTGGTCAGCGGTTCGCCGAGTGTGGCGCTGAGCTCCTCGCCGGCCCGGGTGCGCCAGCGCATCTGACCGCTGTAGGACAGGAACATCACCGGGCGTACGACCCCGTCGGCCAGGGCGCGTCCGTAGCCGTAGGAATAGTCGGCAGCAGAACGTCGTACGCCGTCGCGGCCGCGCGCGTAGGTGACGAAGGGGATGGCGCTGGTGTCGGACCGGAACGGTGTCCCCGTCAGCGCGAGGCGTCGAGCCGCGGGCTCGAACGCGTCGCGCACGGCATCACCCCACGACAGGGCATCACCACCGTGGTGTACCTCGTCGAGGATGACCAGCGTCTTGCGCGTCTCGGTGCGCCGTCGGTGCAGCACGGGGTGAGCCGCGACCTGCGCATAGGTGACAGCGACCCCGGTGTAGTCGCTGGCCGCCGCTCCCGCCGCGTTGCGGAACGTCGGGTCCAACGAGATGCCGACCTTGCTCGCAGCGTCGGCCCACTGGTGCTTGAGGTGTTCGGTCGGCGCCACGACGGTGACGGCCTGCACGACGTTCGCCTCGAGCAGCTCAGTGGCCACGCGCAGCGCGAACGCGGTCTTGCCGGCGCCGGGCGTTGCCACCGCCAGGAAGTCGCGGGGATGGTCGCGCAGGTAGATGTCGAGGGCCTCCTGCTGCCAGGCGCGCAGTGCGCTGGCGACGCCCCAGGGGGCTCGCAGAGGGTAGGCGGGAGACAGGTGGGAGGCGGCAGTGATGCTCATGGGTCCGGCGAGGCTATCCGGGCCTGCCGACCGACATGCCGACCGTTGGTGATGCCCGGCGAAGTCGTTCGGCTGTGTTAGAGCGTGTCGCCCCCGGTTACTGCATGATCGATTGGGAAGCCAGAATGGCGGCATGGTCGAGCGCAGCGAGTCCGTGTCCTTCGACCGGGCGGCGGGCTTCTACGACAACACCCGTCGGTTCTCACCGGAGGTGTCCGCGGCGCAGACCGCCCAGCTTCGCGACGCGCTGCGCACGGTTGACGGCCCGACGCTCGAGATCGGCATCGGCACCGGCCGGGTAGCGATCCCACTCGTCGCCGCAGGCCAGCGGATCGTCGGCGTCGACCTCTCGTACGCGATGCTGGCCAAGCTGCGCGAGAAGTCCCCGGGCCAGCCGCCGCTCGTACAGGCCGACGCCACCCTGCTGCCGTTCCGCGACGGCACGTTCGGCGGAGCGGTCGTCGCTCACGTCCTGCACCTCGTGTCCGACTGGCGGGTCGTGGTCGAGGAGCTCCGACGCGTCGTGCGGCCGGGCGGCGTACTGCTCGTCACACGCGGGGGCCCAGGGTCCGGGCTGCACGCGGAGATCACCCGACGCGCGCGGGCGGTCGCGGGCTGGACCATGCCGGCCGGACGGCTCGACGACCTCTCCCCGCTCGACGAGTACATCCGCTCGGCCGGTGGGGCGGCCACGTCGCTGGCCGCCATCCCGACCAACGAGCCGGCCACCGCCGAGGACGCGCTGCAGGCCATCGAGACCAACCTGATGTCCTGGACCTGGGAGTTCACCGACGAGGTTCGCGCGGCCGCGGCACGTGAGGTGCGTGAGTGGGTGACTCAGACGTACGGCGACCCGGCCGCCCAGGTGATCGCGTCCGCGCCCGTTCAGTGGCGCTGCTACCGCCTGCCGGAGGACTGAGCCGCCAGGTCGGCGCGGAGGTCCATCTGATCGGGATGTCTCAGACACCCAAATCCACCCCTTCGCGGCTTCATCCCAGTGAACTGCCCCCTTGATGTGAAACTGATACTGCATGGCGCCGGGGGACTCGATGCCGACGAAGACGAGTCGCTGGCAGATGTGCTGGTGGCCGGCCAGGCAGGCGGGGCAGGTGCCGCACCACTCGAGGGGCATCACCGTGACGGGGTCGCCGACCTTCCACGCGTCGACGCCTTGTCCGATCTCGGCGATGCGTCCGGACATCTCGTGGCCGAGAACGGCGGGCAGGGTGACGCGCTGATCCATGTCTCCGTGCAGGATGTGGAGGTCGGTCCCGCAGATGCCGGTGTAGGCCACGTGAATCCGGACCTCTCCCGGCCCTGGGGCTTGTCGAGCCGCGGGGGCGACGCCGATGACGTGCCCGCCGATGTAGCGGGCAGCTGTGTTCTCGGTCGTCACGACTTCCCCTGGGTCGTCCATACGCGTCCGTCGGGGAACTGGTAGTCCTCGAGGGTGGAGGGATGCATCTGGCTGCTGAACCCCGGTATGGTCGGCGCGAGGTAGTGCCCGTGTTGGAGCACCGCGGGGTCGAGGAAGTGCTCGTGGAGGTGGTCGATGTATTCGATGACCCGCCCCTCGGTGCTTCCACTGACGGCGACGAGGTCGAACATCGACAGGTGCCGCACGAGCTCGCACAGCCCGACGCCACCTGCGTGCGGGCAGACCCGGACCCCGAACTTCGCCGCGAGCAGGAGGATCGCGATGTTCTCGTTCACCCCGCCGACCCGGGTGGCGTCGATCTGCAGGATGTCGAGCGAGCCGGCGGCGAGCATCTGCTTGAAGACGACACGGTTGGCGACGTGCTCACCGGTAGCGACGAGCACCGGGGCGACCCCAGCGCGGATCGCGGCGTGGCCCAGGACGTCATCGGGGCTGGTCGGCTCCTCGATCCAGTAGGGGTCGAACTCGGAGAGTTTGTTGGTCCAGTCGATGGCCTCGGCGACCTCCCATCGCTGGTTGGCGTCAACGGCGATCGCGATGTCCGGGCCGACGGCAGCGCGCGCGATCGCCATCCGGCGGACGTCCTCTTCGAGGTCGCGGCCGACCTTGAGCTTGATGAACCGAAAGCCGTCCTCGACAGCCTCGACGGAGAGCCGGGCCAACTTCTCGTCGTCGTACCCGAGCCAGCCCGGGGTGGTGGTGTAGGCGGGGTATCCCGTGCTCAGGAGCTGTGCGGTGCGGGCCGCCCGGCCAGGCTCAGCCCTCCGGAGGATGCCTAGGGCTTCATCGCGGGTGAGCGCGTCGCTGAGGTAGCGCAAGTCGACGAGGTCGACGATCTCCTCGGGGGACAGGCCTGAGAGCAGCTCCCACAGCGGTTGGTCAGCGCGCTTGGCGCGCAGGTCCCACAAGGCGTTGAGCACCGCCCCGGCCGCCATGTGCACGACGCCCTTCTCGGGACCGAGCCACCTCAGCTGGGCGTCGCCGGTCAGCTCACGGCTGAGGTCGCCGAGGTTGTTCAGCGTCTCCTCGACATCGCGACCGACGACCCAGCTGCTGAGTGCGCGGATGGCGACGGTCTGGATGTCGTTGCCACGGCCGGTAGTGAAGACGAATCCGTGGCCCTGATGCCCGTCTCCGGCATCCGTCGTGATCACCACGTAGGCCGCGGAGTAGTCCGGCGCCGGGTTCATGGCATCCGACCCGTGCAGGCCAACGGAGGTGGGAAACCGGATGTCCCGGGTCTCCAAGCTGACGAATCGCGTCATCGATGCGGGCCCCTCGTGAGAGCGGCCGCGAGGCCGCTGCTGAACGCGCACCCCAGGGCATCGCCCGATGCCCTACGCATGACCAGCCGGCGGTTGCCGGTCGGGTTGATCGTCATCTGGACTCCCAGGCCGGTGCGTAGACCTCCAGCGCCGTGCCCCGCATGACTCGATCCCTCTCGCGCGCGCCGAGGTCCGACACAGAGTCGAGGACGAGGGAAACCCACCCGGCGTAGGAGATGTGCAGGCTGGCGTTGGGCCAGTCGCTGCCGAGCATGCAGCGGTCCGGCCCGAAGGCGTCGACAGCTGCCCGCAGGTATCGACGGATCTTGTTCGTGCCGCGAGTGCCTTCGCCTGCCTCTGTGGTGAGGCCGGACAGCTTGCAGCGGACGGACGTTGTCCAGGTGTGCCATGGCTTTGATGTCGTGGAGCCAACCGGGCCATTGGCCAGCAGCGACGTCCGGCTTGCCTAAGTGGTTGAGCACGAATGTCCCCTCCGGGCAGAGTTCGGCGAGCTTCGTCACCTCCGCGATCTGGTGGTTCCGCACGCAGAGGTCGACCGTCAGCCCGAACTGGCCGGCCAGTTGGACGGCGTCCACGAACTGGGGCTGCAGGGCAGAGCCTTCGTTCTCGTCCTGAATGAGCTGACGTACGCCCGCCACACCGGGCTCGTGACTGAGTCGTTGAAGTGAGGGGTTGACGGCTGCCGCACCGCGATCGAGTGGCACACCCGCCACCAGACCCTGAATCCGTGCGTCCCGGCCACGGAGGTCCTGGACCCACGCCGTCTCCTCATCCACGGCCTCCCACACGGGATTGGCCTGGACGAAGATAAGGCCCTCGATCAGGACGTCACCCACGTCGAGGTCTGCGGGGACGAAGGGGCGGTTCAGCTCGGTGAAGCCTTGGAGCCAGGGGTAGTCGAAACGATCGGTGTCCCAGAAGTGGACGTGGCTGTCCACCACGGCTTGTGCCGTTGTCACGAGTCGCACTCCGAAGCTTGGACGACGACGGATCGTCGACGGGATTGGTGGACGTCGGTCCACGGGAGCACATGGCCCGGCACTCACCGGGAGTGCCGGGCCCCTCGGATGTCCTTTCAGCCGGCGTCCGAAGCGTGCTCCTATGCGGAAGGCTTACTGCCAGGCCGAGGTGAAGTCGGCCGCGTTGTCCTTCGTCACCAGCGTGGTGCCCGTGTCGATGGCCTTGACGTAGTTCTGGCCCTTGAGCGACTTGACCGCCGCCTCGACGCCGAGGTTGGTCATCTTGAACGGCGACTGGGCCATCGTGGCCGTGGTCTTGCCGGCCTCGATGAGCTTGGACATCTCCGGGTCTCCGTCGTAGCCGAAGATCAACAGTGGGTGCTTCTTGGACTCCACGACTGCAACAGCGCCCATCGCCGGGGAGTCACACGCCGAGTAGATCGCGGTGAGGTTGGGGTACTTGGTGAGGAGGTCCTGCGTGACCGAGGCGCCGGTCTTGGTGTCGCACAGGGTTTGCTGAGCCCCGATCACGACCTTGACGCCAGTGCCTTCCAGGGCCGCCTTGACGCCGTCGATGCGCTGGTCGAGGTTCGGCACGCCACGTACGGCCTCGAGCAGACCGATGGTGTCGCCGGACTTCAGCTGGGACTTGATGTAGGCACCGGCAGCCTCGCCGCCCTTGACGTTGTTCGTCGCGGCGACCGCATCCGGGACGACACCGGGGATGGTGTTGTCGACGAAGACGATCCGGACGCCTGCCTTCTGAGCCTCGTTCAGAGCGTCGGTGACGCCGACGCCCATCGGGGAGATCACGATCGCCTGGGCGCCCTTGGTGACAGCGTCCTGGATCTGTGCGATCTGGCAGGGCGTGTCGTCGTTGGTCTTGCACGCGTTGGTCGTGAGCTCGATGTCGTTCGGGTGGTCGGACTCATACTGCTTGGCCCCGGCGATCATGGCATCCCAGAAACCGCCCGTGGCCTTCGTGAGAAGAGTGACCTTGATCTTCTCGTGGGCGGCGCCGCTTCCACTCCCAGACGGCGCCGCGGTACCCCCGCCGCTGCTGCCGCCGCACGCGGTGATGAGCATCGCCCCCGCTCCGAGCACGACCAGTGCTTTCAGTCGAGTCGACATGTGTGTTGCTCCTTCTTGTCGGCCTGCCGCACGTGTCGTGCGTCCAGGTGGTGAAGCTTCAAACGGTTGTGCTCCCCCGGGCCCCGACGATCCAGGACACGAGTTGTTCTTGGTTGTCCGCTGTTGCCGGCGCTTCGCCGATCTTGCGTCCGCGGCGCATCACCATCGCGCGGTCCGCAACGGCCATCACGTGGTCCATCGAGTGAGAGATCAAGATGACCGCGACACCGGAGGTTCGGAGCCGATCGACCAGCTCCAGGACCCGCGCCGACTCCCTGAGCCCGAGGGCAGCGGTCGGCTCGTCGAGGATGACGAGCTTGGAGGAGAAGGCCACAGCCCGGGCGACAGCGACGGCCTGCCGCTGACCTCCCGACATCAGTGCGACGTCCGCGTCGAAGTCGGGAAGGCGGATCTGCAGCCGGTCGAGGAGCTCCTTGGTGCGGGTGGACATCTCCTTCTTCTTCATCCACTGCAGGCCCCGAGGAAGCCAGGAAGGGTCGGCCACCTCGCGTCCGGCGAAGAAGTTCGCCGTCGGGTTGAGGTTGTCGAACAGGGCCAGGTCTTGGTAGACGGTCTCGATCCCATTTGATCGGGCATCCGCCGCCGAACTGATCTGAACGAGCGCGCCGTCGATCCGGATCTCGCCTCGGTCGAGCTTGTGGACGCCGCTGATGCACTTGATGAGGGTCGACTTGCCGGCACCGTTGTCACCGAGCATGGCGAGTACCTCACCGGAGCGGACATCGAGGTCGACGCCGTCGAGGGCGACCACGGCGCCGAAGGTCTTGGTGGCACCACGAACACTCAGGACGGGTTCCGCGTCAATGGGGGCCTCGGGCTGCGCGGAGTGCATGGCGTCAGTCATGCGAGCCTCGCCTGCATGCTGCGGAACCGGTTCTCGACGAAGGCCCGTAGGACGTCGAGCTCGACTGCGACGACGACGACCACACCTACGGCGATGTACTGGAAGTTCGGGTCGAGGCCGAGCAGGTTGAGGCCGTTGTGCATGACCCCGAGGATCAACGCGCCGGCCAGGGCGTTGAGGACGCCGCCGCGACCTCCGAGGAAGCTGCCGCCGCCGATGATCACCGCGGCGATGGCGTTGAGCTCCATGCCCTGCCCGGTGAACGGAGAGCCGGCGTCAGCGGTACCGACGAAGAGCATGCCGCCGATCGCGCCGGACAGCCCGCTCATGACGTAGACCGAGATCAACGTCCCGTTCATGGGCACACCGGTTCGGACCGCGGCTTCGGGGCTGCCACCGACGGCGTAGATCCAGCGTCCCCACACGAGCTTGTGCAGGATGACCGCGCAGATGACCGTGAAGACGATGACGACCAGCGTGGCGTAGGGGAACCAGCCGATGTGGCCCGCTCCTGGGATCCCAGGGATACGGCCGCCCCCGAGCTTGTGCACGATCCACGGCGAGCCCAGGACGGTGGAACCACCGGCGATGTACAACGCGAGACCGGCGCAGATGCTCAAGGTGGCAAGGGTGGCGATGAAGGGATGAGGAAGGCGACCCCACACAAGCAGGAGGCCGTTGGTGAGGCCGACTGCGAGGCCGGTCAGCAGGGTGACGCCGATGGCGAGCCAGGCTGAGTTGGTGTCTCTGTAGACCACCGTGACCATCACGCAGCACAGCGAGACGTTGGAGCCGATCGACAGGTCGATGCCTCGCGTGAGGATCACCAGAAGCTGGCCCAAGGCGATGATGCAGACGCCGCCGGACTGCTCGAGGACGTTTCCGATGTTCCCGAACGTCATGAAGACGTGGCCCTCGGTCGCCGCCCAGAGGAACAGCATCATCAGAGCCAGGATGAAGAGCGGCCCCGCCTTCAGCGCCAGCAGGACACCCTTGATCGCTCGTGACGACCGGTCGTTGATCGCCTCCGATGCCTGCTCGGGCTCGGGCGGCGCGTCGTCGACGGCTGCGCCAGCGTGAGTCAGCGGCTCGTCATCGAGCACGTCGCGCCCCCCTTCTGCGTCGTCGCGGGTACTGCGGAGCACCATATCCTAGAACCTATAGGATAGAGATGATTGGGATACTGTAAAGTAGACCTCCATCAGTCGACACGCGAAGGCCGAGATGGACCGTTACCAAATCGAAGCAATCCACGAGTCCGCCGCCGGACAGCGCCTGGCCCAACGGCAGGCCCTGCCCGGTTCGGTGTACGAGATCGTCACCGACATGCTCATGACCCACGCGTTCGAACCCGGTGCACGGCTCAACATCGAAGAACTCGCCCGCACCCTCGGCGTCTCGCCGACACCGATCCGCGAGGCCTTGGCACGTGTCGAGGCCGACGGCCTAATCGTGAAGCAGCCAGGGCGCAGCTATACCGTGGCTCCGCTCATGGGCATCGAGCAGGTGAGAGAGCTCATCGAGCTGCGTCTGCTTGTGGAACCCGCGCTGGCCGCCAAGGCCGCAGCCCAGGCGGAGCCGAACGAGATCAGGGAGCTGCGCCGCGCGGCTCGGGCCGGTGGAGCCGGCGCCGAGATCACGGCGGCGGGGAACCGGTTGGACATGGTCTATGACGCGACCTTCCACGCGATGGTCGCCGACCTCGCCGGCAACCAGGTGATCAGCGACATGTTGACGCGCCTGCGCAGCCACCTGCACACCTTCCGCCTCTACTACCACGCGGGCCTTCACTCGGTGACAAAGAACGAGCACCTCGCGGTGGTCGCAGCGATCGCCAAGCACGACCCGGATGGCGCCGAGGAAGCGATGCGCGCCCACCTGGTGTCAGCGCTGGAGCGGCTCGAGACCTTTGTCGACGGTGGGAACGCGAACGCAGAAGCCAGGCAGATCCAGTAGTTCACCGCTGGGAGCGTCAAGGAGTGACCCGGGCAGTGAACGACGACAGGAGTGGGCGATGTTGGCCGGTTCCGACCGCGTGTTGTTCGGTGCGGCTTACTACCACGAGTACCAACCGTACGACCGGCTCGATGTCGATCTCGATCTCATGCAGGAGGCGCACTTCTCGGTTATCCGAGTCGGTGAGTCCGTCTGGTCGACCTGGGAACCGGAGAACGGCCAGTTCAATTTGGACTGGCTCGAGCCGGTTCTCAACGGTGCCGCGCGGCGGGGCATCTCCGTCATCCTTGGCACGCCGACGTATGCCGTGCCGCCGTGGTTGGCCCGGCTGTATCCGGAAATCGCCGGCGAACGATCCACGGGCGAACGGATCCCTTGGGGGGCTCGGCAGGAAGTCGATTTCACGCACCCAGCCTTCCTCTTCCATGCCGACCGGGTGATCCGCAAGATCCTTCGTCGCTATGCGGGGCATCCCGCCGTCGTCGGCTTCCAAGTCGACAACGAACCCGGCTTTCATCTCCTTCACAACCGCGGCGTCTTCCAACGCTTCGTGGACGACCTGCGTCATCGTTACGGCGACGTAGACAGCCTCAACCGTGAGTGGGGTCTCGTCTACTGGTCGCACCGACTCTCGACCTGGGACGATCTTTGGGCACCCGATGGCAACACGCAGCCCCAGTACGACGTCGCCTGGCGTCGCTTCCAGGCCGCGCAGACCACCCGGTTCATCAACTGGCAGGCCGACATCGTCCGGGAGTACTCCTCCCCCGGACAGTTCGTCACGACCTGCATCGCCTACGACCGGCCCGCCGTCGACGACGATCTGGTCACTGATGCCCTCGACACCACTGGGGGGAACCTCTACTACGCCATGCAGGACGGGCTACAGCTCCCGGACGACGGCTCCGGACCCCACGATCAGAACTGGGCCACCACCGGAACTTGGGCGCTGTACTTCTCCGCGGACCGGATGTTCTCCTCACGCCAAGAGGGCTTCCTCGTCACTGAAACCAATGCCATGCACATCGGTTCTCCCTGGGACAACCGCCCTGCCTTTGACGGCCAGTGGCGTCAGGTCGCGTGGGCGCTCGTCGCCCGTGGAGCGCGGATGGTCGAGTACTGGCACTGGCACACGCTGCACTTCGGTACCGAAACCTCCTGGGGCGGGGTCCTTCCCCACGCGGGTCACCCGGGCCGAACCTACGACGAGCTCCGCCAGGTCGGTGACGAGTTCCGGCGGGCAGGACGGCTGGTGGCGGGATGTCGACCCGACGCAGAAGTCGCCTTCCTGTATTCGCTCCCGAACCGCTGGCTCATGCAGAAATACCCGCCGTTGGCGGCAGCGGGAGGCGGACCCGATGCCCGGGCGTACGACGGGATCTTCGCCCCCTTCTACCGCGGCGCTTTCGACGCCGGACTCTCGGCCCGGATCCTGCATTCCCGGAAGGCGACCACCACCCATCCGGCCGAGTTCGCCGCCAGTCATCCGCTCCTCGTCGTGCCCGGCCACTACATGAGCCCGGACCACCTACTCGACTGGCTGGCGGACTACGCGGCCGCGGGAGGGCATCTCGTCATCGGCCCACGGACCGGATATGCGGATCACGAAGCGCGCGCTCGGACCGAGACGGTTCCCGGCCGCCTGGCACAGGCTTCAGGCGTCCACTATGACGAGTTCAGCAACCTGAAGAGCATGATTCCTGTTCTTCCTGCCGACGGGGCCACGATCAAGCTCGACGCGGCTACGGCCACGCGATGGTGTGACGGACTGCTCGTAGACGACGCGCAGGTCGTCGCGACATACGAACACCCGCACTTCAGTCAATGGCCAGCGATAACCACGCGTGACCACGAGAGGGGTCGCATCACATGCGTCGGCACCATCCCCGACTCGAGCTTTGCCAAGTCGCTCTTTCATTGGCTAGCCACCGACGTCGTTCAACCCTGGTGCGAGCTGCCGGCCACGATGACCTCGACCGGCGCAGCGGCCGTCGACGGAACCAGGCTCCGATTCCTGCACAACTGGTCCTGGGATCCCGCCTCAGTATCCGTGCCCACCGAGGTGCACGACATTCTGACTGGGGAAACGTTCTCCACCCAAGATCACGTCCAACTCGGGCCTTGGGATGTTCGGGTGCTTGCAGTGAGACAACCGTGACCGCCGACGGTCGGGCCGCCGCGGTCGGCGTCGGCACCGTGCGCGAACGGGACTGGCTGTTTGACGGCCATGCGCGGATTGGGGAGGCTCTCGATGACTGACCCGTTGCCCACGAATTGGATCCGCAGACTGGGCAATACTTCGGTTTCGACCTCGGCAATCATCGCGGGTGCTTCCCCCCTTGGGACCATGCTGTCGACGTACGGCTACGCGGTCGCGGAGGCCGATGCCATCGATCTCGTCCAACAGGTACTGAAGAGTCCGATTCGGGCCTTCGATACCTCCAACGCTTACAGCGAAGGCGAGAGCGAGCGCCGGATCGGCGTCGGCATTGCTGCCGCGGGGGGAGTGCCAGAGGACTTTACGGTGATCACCAAAGTGGACGCACGACACGGTGACTACTCCGGTGATCGGGTGCGACGCTCGCTTGATGAGAGTCAGGAGCGGCTCGGGCTTGGTGTGCTTCCGTTGCTCTTCTTGCACGATCCGGAAGACCACGACTTCGCCATGATCACGCAGGCAGGAGGAGCAGTTGACACGCTGGTTGCTCTAAAGGACGAAGGCCGGGTGCAACACATCGGCATCGCCGCAGGCAATGTTCACGTTGTTTCACGCTACCTTGACCTGGGCGTCTTCGAGGTTCTACTCACACACAATCGTTGGACCCTTGTCGATCGGAGCGCGGACGAGCTAGTCGACCAGGCAACCGCGGCCGGCATGGGGGTGCTGAACGCCGCGATCTACGGCGGAGGTGTCCTCGCCAACCCAACTGGGTCGTCTAGGTACGGCTATACCGAGGCACCCAAGCTCGTCCTCGATGCCGTCGCTGCCATGAACGACGCCTGCTTGAGAAACGGCACTGATCTAGCCACGGCAGCCCTGCAATTCTCGATGCGTGATCCCCGCGTGCACTCAACCGTTATCGGTTTCACGAAACCTAGCCGGATCTCGACGCTCATGGCATCAGCCGCCGTCGAGCCGCCGCCTGACCTGTGGATCGAACTTGAGACCTTGGTACCACCCAAGTCATGCTGGCTCGACTTCCAAGCGAAAGGCTAAGCCAGTTCCCGTGGCATCCTGGGACCGGTCCACCCCGTGGGCTGCCAAAGGCCGCGTCGCTGGACCGGCACTGAGGCCATGCCCGACAAGATGCCTCACGACATCCGCCCCCGTGACACGAAGGGAACCCGCTCAGTGCTCGTCGACCATGAGCTGAGCGGGGTGATCGTCGGGCAGACGCTCGCGACGGCGCCCGAGGCCTATCGCGCGCTCCTCGAAGCCACCGCGTTCGGGACCCGCATCATCAGCACCTGCGGCAGTCCCAGAGCGGCGAACATCGGGGCCTTCATCAGCGGCGTCGAGGAGTGGCTGGCACAGCTTCCGCCGAACGAAACAGCGGGCCGGATCCGCCCCGATCGCTCGCCTGGCCAGGTCGGCCGATGAGCCGTTTCACGAGCTTTCGTACGCTCGACATCCGGTTCCCCACCTCCCGGACGCTCGACGGCTCGGACGCTATGAACCCCGAGCCCGACTACTCGGCGGCCTACCTGGTGCTGGGCACCGACGCAGCCGACGGGCTGGAGGGTCACGGCTTCGTCTTCACCATCGGGCGCGGGAACGACGTTCAGCAGGCGGCCATCGCCGCCCTCGAGCCATGGGTCCTCGGCCGTGACGTCGACGGGGTGCTCGACGACCTCGGGGCGATCGGACGAGAGCTGACGTCGGACTCGCAGCTGCGCTGGCTCGGTCCCGAGAAGGGCATCATCCACATGGCGATCGGCGCGGTGCTCAACGCGCTGTGGGACCTGAAGGCCAAGCGGGCCGGCAAGCCACTGTGGAAGCTGCTCGCGGACATGTCCCCCGAGGAGATCGTCCACGTCCTCGACCTCAGATATCTGTCCGACGTGCTCACCGCAGATGAAGCCCTCGATCTGCTGCGAGCAAAGGCCGACGGCAAGGCCGAGCGGGAGGCCGCACTCCTTGCCGATGGATATCCCGCCTACGCCACGAGCCCTGGCTGGCTCGGTTATGACGACGACAAGCTGACCCGCCTGGCCACACAGGCCGTGGCCGACGGGTTCACGACGATCAAGCTCAAGGTCGGTGGGAACCTGGCAGACGACGTACGCCGTCTTGGCCTGGCGCGTGAGTGCGTGGGTCCCGACGTGGACATCGCCATCGATGCCAACCAGCGCTGGGACGTGCCAGAGGCGATCGCGTGGATGGACAAGCTCGCGGCCTACCGTCCGCTCTGGATTGAGGAGCCGACCAACCCGGACGACATCCTGGGGCATGCCGCGATCCGTGCAGCCGTGTCTCCGGTGCTGGTCGCATCCGGTGAGCACGTGCACAACCGGATCATCTTCAAACAGATGCTGCAGGCAGGCGCCCTCGATGTGGTGCAGATCGACGCGACCCGGGTGGGCGGCGTCAACGAGAACCTCACGATCCTGTTGCTGGCCGCGAAGTTTGGCGTCCCTGTGTGCCCGCATGCAGGCGGCGTGGGCCTCTGCGAGATGGTGCGTCACCTGGCGATGTTCGACTTCGTCGCCGTCAGCGGATCACTCGAGGGCCGGATGATCGAGTACGTCGACCACCTGCACGAGCACTTCCTCGACCCCGTCCGCCTGCACAACGGCCGCTACGCCGCGCCCGACGCCCCCGGGTTCAGCGCGCAGATGCTGGCGAGCTCTCTCGCCGATCACGAATACCCGCACGGCAGGGTCTGGGCCACTTCCTGAGCGCGTGACGTGGGCGCCGTGCCTCGCCGGCGCCTCTCGTACCTCTGATGCTCACGTGCGGACCCGGGGTGCGACCGCCGCACCGACCACGGCGACCAGCGTCATCAGCGCGAAGATCAGCAGGAAGACACCGGAGTTGTCCTGACCGGCATCGTGCAGCCCGGCGAAGATCGCCCCGGCGGTGCCGATCCCGACGATCGAGCCCAGCGCGTCGCTCACCTGCATCGCCGCGGAGTTCGCGCCCTGCTCCTCGGTCGGCGAGAGCTCGAGCACGAGAACGCTCAATGACGTGATGCCGATGCCCATGCCGAGACCCGCGACGAGCCACCCGATCGCGGCCATGAACGGTGGCATGGCGTCGGCCAGCACGGTCGCGGTGATCGCGATGCCGACCGCGACGAGGACTAGGCCGACGGTCACCAGCTGCGTGCGCGAGAAGCGGCGGTTCGGGCGGCCCTGGTACCACGAGCCGAGCGACCAGGTCAGTGCGCCGCCGGTCAATGACGCTCCGGCCAGCGTGGTCGCGAGGCCGCGCTGCTCGACGAGCAGCAGGGGCACGAAGACCTCCGCCCCGAAGAAGGCGCCGGCGAACACCCCGCGGAGTACGACGACGGTCGGCAGCCCGCGAGCGAATCGCAGCGCTCCGGGCGGGAGCAGCCGGGGCACGCTGGGCACCAGCAACGCGATCGCGGCGAGCAGCAACGGCACCGACAACCAGGTCAGCAGGTGGCCGGCGTACTGCAGCAGACCCGTCCCCACCGCCGCACCGAGCGCGGGAAAGAGCCGGCTGCGACGGCGACTGGCGGCTGCCGCTCCTGAGCTCTGCACCGAGGCCCCGTCGATGCCGCGCAGGTGCGGCAGGATCAGCGCCGTCGCGACCACGATCAGCGGCAGCACACCGAGAAAGACCCAGCGCCACGAGAGGTGATCCGCCAGAAAACCGGCGATCGGCGGCCCCAGGAGGGCAGGCAGGATCCATCCGCTCGACATGGCGGAGAACACCCGGGGGCGCAGTGACTCGGGAAAGGCCCGGGCGACGACCACGTACAGCGCGACGATGTTCAGGCCCGCGCCGAACCCCTGCACTCCACGGGCGAGCACAAGCACCCACATCGCGGGCGCGAGGCCCGCGATCGCGAGCCCAGCGGCGAAGATGACCGAGGCGGAGACGAAGGGCACCACCGGTCCCCGCCGATCGGACACCTCACCTGCTGTGACCATGCCGAGCAGGCTCGTGGTCAGGAAGATCGAGAATGCCAGGCCGTAGGACCTCAGCCCATCGAGCTCCCGAGCAGCGACCGGCATTGCGGTGGCCACCGCGATCGCCTCGAAGGCCAGCGCGACGACCACGCCGACGACGCCGAGGACCTTGCTGCGATTGCTGGAGTCGAACAGGCGCGGCGGGCGGGCCTCGGAGACAGTCGCGACGGTTGCCGCGGGGTCGGGAACGCCGTGCTCCCGGTCGGGCGCGACGTCGCGGTGGACGGTGGGTGGTTCGGTGGTCACAGACATGCACTCAACCATGCGAGTTGAAGTCGACGTGAAGTCAAGGGGTTCCGGCGATTGGACGAAACTGCATCGACCGGCTACACCGACTGCATGACCCTCGATGCCGGAAGCCCTCTCGACACCATCAGCGAGCCGTCTCGCGTCGCCGACGAGAAGGAGGGCATCGGCCCGGACGAGCTCGGTCTCGCGGCACGCAACCACGGAATGCCGCTGGAGGCGATGCGCTGGGACGTGACGCCGATCGGCATGCACTATCTGCTCACGCACTACGACATCCCGGCGGTCGACGAGCAGTCGTGGCGACTGGACGTCTCCGGACTGGTCGACCTCGACCTGTCGCTGCGCCTCGACGACCTGCGCAGCCGGCCCAGCGTGACTCACGCCGTGACCATGGAGTGCGCAGGCAACGGCCGGGCCCGGCTGCTGCCCCGCCCGGTGAGCCAGCCGTGGCTGCACGAGGCGGTCGGCACGATGCAGTGGACGGGCACACCACTGGCGGGGCTGCTGCGCGAGGCGGGGCTCGACGCGAGGGCAACCGACGTCGTGTTCACCGGCCTCGACCACGGGGTCGAGCGTGGTGTCGAGCAGAGCTATCAGCGTGGCCTGTCACTCGACGATGCCTTGCGTGACGAGGTGCTGCTGGCCTACGAGTGCAACGGAGCACCGCTCCCGCCCCAGCACGGCTTCCCGCTGCGGTTGCTGGTGCCGGGCTGGTACGGCATGACGTCGGTGAAGTGGCTGCGCTCCATCGAGGTCGTCGATGAGCCCTTCGACGGCTACCAGATGCAGGCCTACCGGCTGCGCCAGGAGAAGGGCGAGCCCGGTGAGGCACTGAGCCGCATCGACCCGCGGGCGCTGGTGGTGCCGCCAGGGTCGCCGGACTTCATGTCACGGCGGCGGTTCCTGCGCGCCGGCTCCGTGGTGCTGGAGGGTCGCGCCTGGTCGGGATGGGGCGACGTGACGCGGGTCGAGGTCTCCACCGACGGCGGCGCCTCCTGGGGGGAGGCGGAGCTGGAGCCCGCGGTGGGTCCGTATGCCTGGCGCCGGTGGACCCTGCCCTGGGATCCCACACCTGGGGAGTACGTCGTCGCGGCCCGGGCCACGGACGCGACCGGCCGCAGCCAGCCGGGCGACCAGCCCTGGAACCGGGGCGGCTTCGCCAACACCTCAGCCCAGCAGGTCGAGGTCCTCGTCCTCCCCCACGACTGACCCGCTCACGTTCCAAAATCGATCATGATCTCTTTCAAAGTCGATCATGCAGCAGTTGGAAATCTCCGCAAACCTGCAGGTCAGCGCCCCAAGATTCGAAGTCGATCATGCACTAACCGACAGGGCCTTCCACCAGATCTGCTCTGCCAGATCCACGGCGGCTTCTCACCTGGAGCGAATACCTCCGAAATGGGCCTATCGTCAAAACCACCACTGGCCGGTCCAGGGAGCAAGCGATGGGCCTATTTCCGGAGAAGCTCCGAAAAGTGCTGCACATCGGTACGAAGGACGAGCGCAAGCAGCACCGCATCGAGCGGAATGCCCTGGAAGCCCGCATGAGGGCGGAGCGCCTGGACACGTACACGCGCGATATCAGCGGCGAGGGACGGGTCGACCCCGACCGGCGTCGATAGTCCGCCGCAGAGTCGCTCGGGTTCCACGCCCATGAGCACAGCGTCGGCGCGGACCCTTCTCTGCCGTGACCCACCCCCGACGAGGTCCTGCATGATCGACTTGGAATCTCGGGGCCTGACCTGCGGGTTTGCGGACATTTCCAACTACTGCATGATCGACTTTGAAGGGAAAGGGGGCCCTAGGCGAGGGCGATGTCCTGGGGGCGGATCGGGATGCGGGGCAGGGCCAGGCCGGTCGCGTCGCGGATGGCGGCGGCCACCGCGGCGGACGACGAGATGGTGGGCGGCTCCCCGACCCCCTTCGCACCGAAGGGCGCACCGGGCTCGGGCTGCTCGATCAGCGCGGCGATCACCACCTCAGGCATGTCGAGAGCCGTCGGGATCAGGTAGTCGGTGAACGACGCGTTCCGCACGAGCCCGCGGTCGAGCACGATCTCCTCCATCACGGCCAGCCCCACGCCCTGCGCGATGCCGCCCTCGATCTGACCGGTCACCTGCAGCGGGTTGAGCACCCTGCCGACGTCCTGCGACGTCGCGATCTCGACGACCCGCACCAACCCGAGATCGAGGTCCACGTCGACCACGGCGCGGTGGGCGGCGAAGACATAGGACACGTGCGCATCGCCTTGCCCGTCTGTGTCCAACGGCGAGGTCGGCGGATGGTGGTGCTCGTAGGTCTCCTCGATCACGCCCGTCTCCCCCGCGTCCACCCTGGCCCGCACGGCGAGAGCGGCCCGCTCGACGGCTCCCCCCGACATCCACGTCTGCCGACTGGCCGACGTCGACCCCGCCGAGCCGATCGATGCCGTCTCCGCGGGCGCGACCAGCACCGACGACAATCCGAGCACCGAGCGCACGATCTGCTGGGCCAGGGTGACGAACCCCTGACCCACCTCGGCCGCGGCACACGTGACCGTCGCGACCCCGTCCTCCAGCCGCACGCGGGCGGTCGAATAGTCGTCGAAACCGGCGGAGTACATGAGGTTCTTGAAACCAACGGCGAAGCCCACGCCGCGTCGTACACGTGCGGGGTCTGCCACCCGACCCGACCCGCCGGGCAGCGCCAGCACCGACGGGGACGGGTCGAGCGCCGGCAGCGGCGCCGCGGCGCAGGTGCGGATCAGCTCCTCGACCGGCGCCGTGCCCGACACGACCTGACCGGTCGGGATGCAGTCACCCGTCCGCATCGCGTTGCGCAGCCGCAGCTCCACCGGGTCGACGCCCAGCGCGACGGCCAGCTTGTCCATCTGCGACTCGTGACCGAAGCAGGCCTGCACCGCGCCGAAGCCGCGCATCGCCCCGCACGGCGGGTTGTTCGTGCGCACCGCCCATCCCTCGATCAGTGCGTTGGGCACGGCGTACGGACCGGCCGCGAAACAGCAGGCGTTGACCAGCACCGGTCCACTCGTCGATGCATAGGCGCCGCCGTCGAGCACGAGCCGCGCCTCGACCTTGACCAGTCGCCCGTCACGGTCGGCGTGGTGGCGGTAGTGCATGCGCGCCGGGTGCCGGTGCACGTGGCCGAGGAACGACTCCTCGCGCGTGAACACCATCTTGACCGGACGCCCCGTATGCAACGCGAGCAAGCAGATGTGCACCTGCATGCTCACGTCCTCGCGCGCACCGAAGGCACCGCCGACCCCGGCGAGGGTCAGCCGCACCTGGTCGTGCCGCAGGCCCAAGCACGCCGCGACCTGGTCACGGTCGACGTGCAACCACTGCGTCGACATCTGCAGGTCGACGCCACCGACGCCGTCGGGGACGGCCAGCCCCGACTCCGGACCCATGAACGCCTGGTCCTGCATGCCGACCTCGTAGGTCCCCTCGACAACGACGTCGCCCTCGGCCGCGAGGTCACCGTGCCGGATCACCAGGTGCTTGAAGACGTTCCCGTCGGGGTGGATCGGCGGTGCGTCGATGGCCGCCTCGGGGTCGACGAGCGGGTCGAGCGGCTCGTAGTCCACGACGATCGCCGCGGCCGCCCGCCGCGCAGTGTCGGGGTGGTCAGCGGCGATCGCTGCCACGGCCTCACCGGTGAAGCGCACGACGTCGCGTGCGAACACCGGCTGGTCGGCATGCTCGAGACCAAAGGCGTTTTCCCCGGGTACGTCGTCGGCGGTGAGCACGGCGTGTACGCCGGCCATCGCCAGCGCGGGACCGATGTCGATCGAGCGGATGCGAGCATGCGGGTGCGGCGAGCGCAGCACGTGGCCCCACACCATGCCGTCGGCGAACAGGTCCGAGGAGAACGCGAACGTGCCCGCCACCTTGGGAACGCCGTCGGGCCGCGCCGCGCTGTGCCCGATGCCGCCCGGCGTCCGGACGCGTTCCCCCGTGACCGTCATGGCGCGTCCCGTCCCGCGGCGCGGCGGGCGACGACAGTCCGCGCGGCCTGCAGGATGCGGCCATATCCCGTGCAGCGACACAGGTTTCCGGAGATCGCCTCTCGCAGCTCGAGGTCGTCGGGAGCCGGGTTGCGGTCGAGCAGGTCGTGGACCGCCATCACGAGGCCTGGCGTGCAGAATCCGCACTGCACCGCGCCTTCGTCGACAAAGGCGCGCTGGACGTCGGTCAGCCCCCCGTCGCTGCCGGCGAGACCCTCGACGGTGGTGACCGCTCGGCCCTGCGCGTCGGCCGCCAGCACGAGGCAGGCGCACACGAGCCGCTCGTCGAGGCGCACCGAGCACGAGCCGCACTCGCCCTGCTCGCAGGCGTTCTTCGAGCCGGGCAGTCCCAGCCGCTCGCGCAGCACGTAGAGCAGGCTCTCGCCGAACCAGGCTCCCTCGACCACCCGGGGCTCACCGTTGACGGTCAGCTCGTAGGTCACCGTCTCTGTCATGTGCCTCGCCTCCCGTCGATGTCATCCCTTCCCGGTGATCATGAAGGATCCGTCCGGCTCTAGTCGGACAGATCCTTCATGATCATGGGGGATTGTCGGGCGGCGGGAGGTGTCGGGCCAGCGCGCGACTGGCGCAGACCGCGACGGCCCGTCGCCGGTAGTCGGCACTCGATCGGTGGTCGTCGATCGGTGCGGCCGCCGCAGCACACAGGGCACCGAACCGCTCGACGACCTCCGGCCCGGAGACCCCAGGACGCGACCAGTCGATGTGCCGGGCGACGTACTCCTCGGCCTCACGAGCTCGCAGCGGCACCGGCGACACCGAGCCCAGCCCGGCACGCACGCTGCGTCCGTCGACGTCGACGACCACGGCAACGATCACGACGCTGATCACCATCGCGTTGCGTGTGCCGACCTTCAGGAACTCCTGGCCACCGCGCAGCACCGGCACCCGGACCGCCGTCACGATCTCGCCGGCCCGCAGTGTCGTCTCCTTCACGCCGACGATCAGCTCCATGAGCGGCACCCGGCGAACCCCGGAGACACCCGCCACCTCCACGACGGCGTCCAGCGCGGCGAGCACCGGCAGGGTGTCACCGGCGGGCGAGGCGGTGCCGATGTTGCCGCCGAGGGTGGCCGCCGCCCGGATCTGCGGCGATCCGATGGTACGTGCGGCCTGGGCGAGCGCCGGGACGAGACGGGCCAGCTCGCCCTGTTCCATGTCCGCATAGGTCAGGCAGGATCCGAGGACGACCTCGTCACCCTCGCGCCGCCAGCCCTGCAGCTCGGAGACCCGCGTCAGGCTCACCACCGACCGTGGCCGGTGCTGGCCGGCGTTCACGGCGACCATCAGGTCGGTGCCGCCGGCCAGCAGCGTCGCGTCCGGATCGGCGTCCAGTGCGCGCAGCGCCTCGGCGAGCGAGCGCGGCAGGGCGATCACGGTTGGACGGTCACGGCTGGGCGGTCACGGTGGGCATGCGGGGCAGTCTCCCCTGCAGACGTCCCGGTGTCACGGATCGCAACTGTCAGCGGGCGCGTGCGCCGGCCGAAACCGCTGCGATCCAACCGAGGAGTCGGCTGCTGAAGGCGACGGCCTAGCATCGGGCAGGCGGCCATCGCAGCGCCGCTGGGACACGGAGGTTCACGTCGATGGATTTCACCACCCTCCCGGACCTCTGCGACGAGCGGCTCGGGGCCGCTGTGGTGGGGCGCAACGACGAGTACTTCGCGCTGGCCGACAACCTGCTCAAGCCCGAGGCGCCGATCTGGGTCGCTGACAAGTTCACCAAGCGCGGCAAGTGGATGGACGGCTGGGAGACCCGCCGCCGCCGTTCGCCCGGTGTCGACTGGTGCATCGTGCGGCTGGGTGCACCAGGCATCGTGCGCGGCATCGTGGTCGACACGGCGCACTTCACCGGCAACTTCCCGAAGGAGTGCTGGCTCGAAGGTTGCGCGAACGACGGCTATCCGTCCGCCGAGGAACTCGCCGGCGCAGAGTGGATGCCGTTGGGCGCCAAGACTGGGCTCTCGGGCGACCACAAGCACCTCATCAACGTGAACCAGCCGGCCCGCATCACCCACGTACGACTGACCATCGCCCCCGACGGCGGCATCGCCCGGCTGCACGTGCACGGCGAGCCGGTGCCTGACCCGCGCGACATCTGGGGCATGCCCCTGGACCTGGCGGCCCTCGAGCACGGCGGCGTCGTCGTGGACTGCAGCGACATGTACTTCTCGCACCGGCACAACCTCAACCAGCCGACGGCCCCCGCCTCGATGGCCGACGGCTGGGAGACCCGCAGGCGGCGCGGACCCGGCAACGACTGGGTGGTCGTGCGCCTCGCGGAGGAGGGAGTGCTGCGCATCGCCGAGGTCGACACACGCTTCTTCAAAGGCAACGCCCCGCGGTCGTTCTCCCTCGACGGGCGCAGCGACGGTGACTTCCAGGAGCTGTTGCCCGAGACGGATCTGCGACCCCATGTCCGGCACCGGTTCCGCGTGCCCGCCCACGACCCCGTCACCCACGTCCGGCTCAACATCTATCCCGACGGAGGGATCGCGCGACTGCGACTGTTCGGGTCGCTGTCCGATCGCGGCGCCGAGAGCCTTGCGCTGCGCTGGATCGACAGCCTCCCTCCTGGCCGCGCGAAGGAAGAGCTGCTCGCGGTCTGCGGGTCGCCGCGATGGGCGCACGACATGATGGCCAGACGGCCGTTCGGATCGATGACGGCGCTGCGCGAAGCGGCGGCGGGGACCTGGGACGCGCTCGGTCGTGACGACCGTCTCGAGGCCTTCGGCGCTCACCCGCGCATCGGGGAGCGCGGCGGAGCGCGGGCCAGCGCCTGGTCGCGCGACGAGCAGTCCGTCAGCTCACAGTCGGCCGCCGACGTCCTGAAGGCTCTCGAGACGGCCAACAACGACTACGAGAAGCGCTTCGGCTACGTCTTCGTGATCTCGGCAACAGGACTCGGCGCCGACGAGATTCTTCGGTCGCTCCAGGCCCGCCTCGACAACGACCCCGACGCCGAGCTGGAGGCGGCTGCGGCCGAGCAGGCGAAGATCATCGACCTCCGCCTGGCCAAGCTGGTCACTCCGTGACCGGGATCACCACCCACGTCCTCGACACCTCGGTGGGACGCCCGGCCGGCGGTGTCGCGGTGCGCCTGCTGCGCGGCTCCGTGGAGCTCGCCTCCGGCACGACCGACGATGACGGGCGCTGGGTCGCCCTCGTCGGCGACGCGACGACGGCCGGCGACTACCGGCTCGCGTTCGCGACGGGCGCCTACTACGGCGGCGCGTCGTTCCACCCGCAGGTCACGGTCGACTTCACCGTCGGTGACCCCGCCCAGCACCACCACGTGCCACTGCTGCTCTCACCGTTCGGCTACACGACCTACCGGGGCAGCTGACGTGACGGCACACCTCGGCCCCAACCGCTATGGCAAGGACGGCATCCGGCTGGTGCTCGTCTCTCGTCCCGAGGACGACGAGGGCCCGCACACGCTGCGCGACCTGACCGTCGACGTGCGGCTCGAGGGTGCATTCGAGGCCGTGCACACCGAGGGCGACAACTCCTCCGTACTGCCGACCGACACCATGCGCTCCACCGTCTACGCCCTGGCCCAGCACCATCTCACCGGGTCGATCGAGGCGTTCGGGATCGCCCTGACCGAGCGCTTCCTGTCCGCGTCGCCGGCGGCGACGGCCGCCGAGGTCACCTTGCGCGAGCACAGCTGGGGGCGGGCGCAGGTCGAGGGCGCACCGCACCCGCACGCGTTCGTCGGTGGCGGCGCTGAGTGCGCAACTGCTGTTGTGACGCGTACGTCGACCTCGGGTCCCGCCGTCCGCAGCGGCATCAGCGGACTGACCCTGCTGCGTACGCGCGGCTCTGCCTTCTCCGGCTTCCTGCGCGACGAGTTCACGGTGCTGGTCGAGACCGAGGACCGCATCATGGCCACGGAGGCTTCCGCGGACTGGACCTACGGCGAGCACAACCAACCGTCGTACGACGACGTGCGTGCGGCAGCGCGCGCGGCACTCATCGACGCGTTCAGCACCCACTCCTCCGCCTCCGTCCAGCACACGCTCTATGCCATGGGCGGAGCTGTCATCGAGGCGTGCCCCGACGTCGACGCGGTGCGGTTGCGCATGCCGAACAAGCACCACATCCCCGTTGACCTCGCCGCCATCGGGCTGACCAACGACCGCGCCGTGTTCGTCGCGACCGACCGGCCGTTCGGTGTCATCGAGGGCGAGGTCCGCCGCGACTAGCCCCACGACCCCCACTTGTGGACGCGGACACACCACTCCGCCGGCGTGTCTGGTGCGGGAGAGTCCACAAAGGGACGGGGTCGGCCTACATCGCGTCGAGCTCAGCGCGCCGGAGGCCGGTCGCTCGCTGCACCTCAGCCTCGTCGAGGGCGCCACAACCGAGCCCGCGGGCGAGATAGCCGGCGAGCGCGCGGGCCGTGGCGGGTTCGTCGAGCACGCCGCCGGACACCCGGGCGCGGTAGTCGCGCAGCCTCGATGCAGCAGCCTGGAAACCGTTGCGATAGAAGGAGAATGCGGCCGCATAGCGGCTGACGAGCTGACCCGGGTGCAGGTCCCAGCCCTGATAGATGCCGGAGCGCATCGAGCGGTCGACCAACCGCATGTGCAGCGCCCACGCCGCGCGTACCTCTCGGTGTCGCCGACCGGCAGCACGTTCGACGAGCCGTCGACCACGCGCAGCCCGGCCGTCGCCGCGGCCACCTGCATGACGGCCTTGGCATGGTCGGCAACCGGGTGGTCGAGCGCCTGGTAGCCCGCCGCGACACCAAGAGCGGCGCTGTAGTCGTACGTGCCGTAGTGCAGACCGGCGCACCGTCCCCCGGCCACGGCGACGATCTCGGCCATCCGCGCGACCGCCGCAGGTGTCTCCACCTGCAGCTCGAAGCGGAGCGGGGTCCCCGGCAACGTCTCGTCGACGGCCGCGCAGACCTCGGCGATCGCGCGCACCTGCTCGGGTGCGCTGACCTTCGGCAGGGTCACCACGAACCCTTCCGGCACGCGACCGGCGGACGAGAGCAGCAGGTCGAGGGTGCGCAGCGCGCGCGCTCGTGTCGCGGGCTCGAAGCTCTTGATGCGCAGGCCGCTGGCTCGGGTCTGCGGAGCCGCCAGCACGGCTCCGGCAGCCCGGGCGTGCCCGTCCTCCTCCGCGGCCGGTCGGTCGCCATAGCCGTCCTCGAAGTCGACGCGCAGGTCCTCGACCGGCTCGCTGCTCGAGCTTGCCCACGACGCGCGCGTACACCTCGTCGTCGATCCCGAGGATGTCGGGACGCGGGGCATGCTCTCGAAGCATCGCGAGGGCGACGGTCCCCCACTCGCTCGCGGTGCCGGAGCCAAAGAGGTCGGCCGGCACATAAGCCGTGTGGACCGGCTGTCGCGCGGCGGGAATCGCGGCTCCGGCGGCGGCCACCACCCGTACATCCACTGGTGCGAGCAAGGCGTCGAGGCGGGCGGCCAGCCCCGGGGGCAGCACGCCGCCGCTCACCCGATGGTCCCGAGCAGCGACGGCATGCGGGAAGTCTTCCGGTTGGGGCCCTTGACAGCCACCCACCCGGGTGATGATCTGCGTTGCATGAGCAACAACCCAGCCGAGACGTCCACCGTCGACCTGTCGGCCATCAACGAACGGCGCGAGCAGATCAAGGCGAAATACCTGCGGGAGGGGGCCGACCGGCCGGCCTCGTCCGCCCGCGGCCTGCACCACTTCGCGCTGGTGAGCTCGGACGTCGAGCGCACGGTGCGCTTCTACCAGGAGCTGCTCGAGTTCCCGATGACGGAGATCTTCGAGAACCGCGACTACGCCGGAAGCAACCACTTCTTCTTCGACGTGGGCAACGGCAACCTGCTGGCCTTCTTCGACTTCCCCGGCCTCGACGTCGGCCCCTACCAGGAGGTGCTCGGGGGCCTGCACCACATCGCGATCTCGGTGGCCCCTGACCGCTGGGAGCACCTCAGGGGCAAGCTCGACGACGCTGGAGTGGAGTACCTGCTGGAGAGCAAGGTCTCGATGTACTTCCGCGACCCGGACGGCGCGCGCCTCGAACTCCTGGCCGACCCGCTCGGGGAGATGTACGGCTCGAAGGTGATGTGAGCTCAGCCGGCGTTGTCCCCGTCGTCGTCGCCACCCGGGGTCAGCCCGCTGAAGATCTCCTTGCAGGTCGGGCAGACCGGATAGCGGTTGGGGTCGCGACCGGGCACCCACACCTTGCCGCACAGCGCGATGACCGCATCGCCGGACAGCGCCGACTCGAGGATCTTCTCCTTGCGCACGTAGTGCGCGAACCGGTCGTGGTCGCCGTCGGAGTCCTGCGTCTGGGGCGTCGTGTCGAGCTCGCGCTCGAGCACCGTCGTGCCGGGGCCGACAGGGCTCACGGGGCTCAGCTCGGGCTGCGGGATGCCAGGCTCGGTCATGGCGGAAAGTCTATGTCCGACGCCGCCGAGCAATCGATCATGCAGTTACCCACGCCGAAGCAGCTCGACCGCGCCCACTAGCCACCTACCGTCGTCGGCTACGCATGGTCGAGGGTCGAAGGATCACGGAACCATGATCGCTTTCCCGAAGGATGGGCGGGGGTCAGTTGAGGGTGGGGTCGTCGGGGTAGGTCGACACCATCGCCAGCTCGCCACCCTGGCGGCGCAGCACGGCGCGCCACAGCGACCCCGGGTCCAGGCTGAACACGTCGTGGGCCCGGCAGGGCAGGACGTACCACGCGCCCTCGGCGAGCTCGTCCTCGAGCTGGCCGGTGCCCCACCCGGCGTAGCCCGCGAAGATCCGCAGGTCGGCCATGTCGGGAGCGAGCATCTCGGGTGGCGCGTCGAGGTCGATCAACCCGAGGCCGTCGAGGACGCGTCGCCAGCCCAGCGGCTCGGCCTGCCCCTGGCCGGGCAGCACCGCCAACCCGAGGGCCGAGTCGACCGCGACCGGGCCGCCGTGGAAGAGCACGCTCGGGTCGGTCGTGAAGGGCTGCCAGCTCGGGAGTACGTCGCCGACGGGCACCGTGGTGGGTCGGTTGACCACGACACCGAGTGCCCCGCTCTCGTCATGGTCGAGCACGAGTACGACGGTGCGCGCAAAGTTGGGGTCACCGAGGGCCGGAGTCGCCACCAGCAGCCGCCCCGTGAGCTCGGTCGCGACGCGCGGCTCGGTCATGTCGTCAATGATCCCCCCGAGCGGGTCGATGCGACACCCGTTCGCGTCATCTTCACGGCGACGACAGCACCGATCGCGACACCCACCAGATCGGCCGCCACGTCAGCTGGGTCACCGCTGCGGTTGGCGAGCAGCCAGTGCTGCACCAGCTCGCTGCTGACGGCGTGGACGGCGAGAAGCCCGACCAGCCAGGCCAGCGGGACTCCCGCTCGAGCTCCGGCGATGACCACTACGGCGAAGATCACGACGTGCACGACCTTGTCGGCGAACGGGATCCCCCCGTCCGAGACCGGCCTTGGCCAGTAGAGCACGACGAGGTGCGCGACCACGGCCGCCACGAATAGCGCCCTTGCCCAGGCCTCGCGCCGGTTCTTCGCCGGGCTCAAGGCTCGAAACCCGGAGGATCCGAGGTGTCGATGTCTGAGTCGATGTCCGGGGTCGATGACCTGGTCGCCGACCCGGACCGCCTTGCGCACGGCCGCCGCCACCGTCGAGGACACGTCGGGATGGAAGACGCTGGGCACGATGTAGCTGGCATTGAGCTCCTCGTCGGTCACCACCGCCGCGAGAGCCCGGGCGGCGGCGATGAGCGTCTCCACGGTGACCGTGCGGCTGTGGGCGTCGAGCAGCCCGCGGAAGACCCCGGGGAAGGCGAGCACGTTGTTGATCTGGTTGGCGAAGTCGCTGCGGCCGCTCGCAACGACGGCAGCGTGTTGGGACGCAGCCTGCGGGTCTACCTCGGGCGTGGGATTGGCCAGTGCGAACACGATCGCTCCGGTCGCCATCGTCGCTATGTCGTCGCCAGTGAGGATGTTCGGGGCGGAGACGCCGATGAAGACATCCGCACCAGCGAGGGCCGAGCGCAGGTCGCCGGTCAACCCGCTCGCGTTCGTCTGCTCGGCCACCCAGACGAGCTCACCGGCCAGACCGTCGCGGTCTCGGTGGATGACCCCGTCCTTGTCGGCCACAACCACGTCGACGGCACCCGCCGTGAGCAGCACCGTGAGGATCGCCATGCCGGCCGCGCCGGCGCCGGACAGCACGATCCGGACGCCGCCGATGTCCTTGCCGACGACCTTCAGGGCGTTCGTGAGTGCGGCGAGGACGACGATCGCCGTACCGTGCTGATCGTCGTGGAAGACCGGGATGTCGAGGCTGGCGCGCAGCCGGCGTTCGATCTCGAAGCAGCGGGGCGCCGAGATGTCCTCGAGGTTGATGCCCGCGAACACCGGTGCGATGAGCTCGACCGCGCGCACGATCTCGTCGACGTCCTGGGTGTCGAGGCAGATGGGGAACGCGTCGATGCCGGCGAACCGCTTGAAGAGCGCGGCCTTGCCCTCCATCACCGGCAGGGCGGCGAGCGCTCCGAGGTTGCCGAGACCAAGGACGGCGGAGCCGTCGGTCACGACGGCAACCGTGTTGCGCTTGATCGTGAGCCGGCGCGCATCGTCGGGGTTCTCGGCGATCGCCAGGCAGATCCGCGCTACCCCAGGCGTGTAGATCATCGAGAGGTCGTCACGGTTGCGGATCGGCAGCTTGGGCTGGATCTCGATCTTGCCGCCGAGGTGCACCAGGAACGTGCGGTCCGAGACCTTCAGGATGGTCACGCCCTCGACGCCGCCGAGCGCCGCGGTCACCTGTTCGGCATGTGAGGTGTCGCTGGCAGCGCACGTGACGTCCATGGTCAGCCGCTCGTGACCCGACGCCGTGACGTCGAGGGCCGTGACTACCCCGCCGGCCCCCTCCACGGCCGCTGTCAGCTGGCTCACCGCGTTGCCGCGAGCGGGCACCTCGAGGCGCACGGTGATCGAATAGGAACTGCTGGGCAGGTTCGCCATGGTGCGCATCGTTGCAGAACGGCCGTGAGCAGCGTCACGTCGCCCGCGTGGTGCGATCAAGAAAACGGTCGCGAGGGCCGATACTGCTCACTGGAGGTCGCGCTGGCATCACGCCGACAGAACAGGGCCAGCAGCTGAGAAACCGATGATCATGTTGATTCTTCTCGTACCCGGTGTAGTGCTGGCACTCGTACTCTGCATGGACCGTCTCGAGCGCTGGGCGGTCGAGACCCGCGACGAGCAAGTCTGACCGCAGCCGTCGCCGTCCCGCCGCCTGCCTAGCGCGACGGCAGGCGCACGACCGTGACGAAGAAGTCGTCGATCTGGCGGACGACGTCGATGAACCGCTCGAAGTCGACCGGCTTCGTGACGTAGGCGTTGGCGTGCAGTGAGTAGCTGCGCAGCACGTCCTCCTCCGCCTCCGACGTCGTCAGCACGACCACCGGGATGTTCGCGAGGTTCGGGTCTGACTTGATGGCCTCCAGCACTTCACGGCCGTCCATGCGGGGCAGGTTGAGGTCGAGCAGCACGAGGTCGGGACGGGGTGCGGAGCCATATTCGCCCTCCCGGCGGAGGAAGGCCATCGCGTCAGCACCGTCCTGCACGACGTGGAGCTTGTTGGTCACCTTGTGGGCCTCGAACGCCTCCCGGGTCATGAGTACGTCGCCAGGGTCGTCCTCGACGAGCAGCACCTCAATCTGTCGCGCTGGCTGTGACAGCGTCATCCTTGTTCCTCTCGTCGTGCTCGGGCGGGACAGGCGCACTGTCGGTGGACCCTGTGACTGGCAGGCTCCACCGGAGCACGGTCCCGCTGACCGCCGTTGTGTCGAGCCAGATCCGTCCGCCGTGGTATTCCACGATCTTCTTGCACATCGACAGACCGATGCCGGTGCCGCCGTAGGCGTCGCGGGCGTGGAGCCGTTGGAAGATCACGAAAATCTTGTCGGCGTACTGCTCTTCGATGCCGATGCCATTGTCGCTGCAGGACATCTCCCACATGTCACCGGCACCGCGCACTCCGATGTGGACCCTCGGGGGCTCGGCGCCGTGGAACTTCACAGCGTTGCCCACCAGGTTCTGGAACAGCTGCACGAGCAGGGTGCTCTCACCGTTCACCGTCGGCAGCTCATCGCTGGTGATGACAGCACCCGTCTCCTCGATGATCGCCGAAAGCTGGCGCTGCGCCTGGGCGAGTGCTGCTCCCAGGTCCACGGGGACGAAGTCAGTGGCCAGCCGCCCGACCCGCGAGAAAGCCAACAGGTCGTTGATGAGCTGCTGCATGCGCTTCGCACCGTCGACCGCGTACTCGATGTACTGGTCGCCACGCTCGTCGAGCTGGCCCTTGTAACGGCGCTCGAGAAGCTGGCAGAAGCTGGCGACCTTGCGCAGCGGCTCCTGCAGGTCGTGGGACGCGACGTAGGCGAACTGCTCGAGCTCGGTGTTGGACCGCACCAGATCCTGCGCCTGCTCCTCGACAACTGCCCGGGCGCGCTGCGCGTCGTCGCGGGCCTGCTCGGCCATGGCGTACTCCTGCACGATGCGCAGCCGCATGCGCTCAATCTGGTCGGCAAGCAGCCGGATCTCGGCCGGGGCGTCCGTCAGGGTCACCGCGTGGGAGAGGTCGCCACCCTCGACGGTCACCACCTCGGCACCGAGCTGCGCCAGCGGAGTCGTCACCCAGCGCCGCAACGCCACCCAGGTCAGCAGGCCGAGGGTCAGCAGGAGCGCGAGCGAGACGAGCAGGACCCGTCGGAGCTGGGCAAGACTGTGGTCCAGGGTTTGCGAGGCGGCGTCCCGACTCGCACTCACCGGTCCCTGCAGGTCGCGCAGCGCGGACCGGATCGCGTCGAAACTGTTCTTGCCCTCGTTGATCTGCTCGCTCGAGGCGGCCTTCGGTCCGCGCGCCTTGGTCGTGTCGATCACCGGCCTTGCGACCGTCGATCGCCACACACCTGCGGCAGCCGTCACACGGTCGAGACGCTCGAGCAGGTCGGGTCGAGTCGCCAGCAGCCTGCGCAGGTTCCGCACCTGGGCCTGCTCCGACGCCCGGCCCTGCGTGTAGGGGACCAGGAACGAGTCCTCGCCGGCAAGGGCGAAACCACGCAGCCCGGTCTCCTGGTCGGAGTAGGCCTTCGACAGCGTCTCGGTCGCCAGCGCGGCCGGGCCGTAGCGGTCGACGCGGTCATTGCGAGCGTGCTCGAGGTTGGCCAGAGCGCTGGTGATCAGGATCACGAGCACCACGGTCACGGCACCGATGACCGTGAACACCGTGCCGAGCATGCGACGCAGCGGCCATCGGCTCATGCGCCGCCCTCCTCGCCGGCGCTCGTCGGACGCACCCGCACAAGGCGCTGTACCAACGATGAGCTCGCAGGCTCGCTCATACGCCGGCCCAGGAGACCAGCAGGATCGCGACGTCGTCGGTCAGCTCGCCGCCGTTCTTGCTCCGCACGTCGTGCATCAGGCCCTCCACGAGCGCGTGACCGGTAGCTCCCGAAAGCAGCCGCTGCGCAAGCAGTTCACGCATGCCGTCTTCACCGAGCCGCGCCGATCGGTCGAGACCGGTGTAGCCCTCGACGAGGCCGTCGGTGAACAGGAGCAGGCGATCGGACCGGTCGACGGCGAGGTCCGTAGCGACCCACGTCGCGGTGTCATCGACGCCCAGAGCGATGCCCGTCACCTGAATCGGCAGGCTCGAGACGTGGTCGCCGACGATGAGCAGCGGCCACGGGTGTCCGGCCAGCCAGAAACGCGCGGTGCTGCGCCCGGCATCGACGCGGACCATCGTCACGGTGGCGAACACTTCTTCCGAGCTGCGCTCACTGGTCAGCACGGCGGCCATCGACGGCAGGATCGTCTCAGGGTCGACACCCGCCAGCACCAGGGTGCGCCAGGCGATCCGCAGGCACACGCCCAAGGCCGCCTCGTCGGGCCCGTGGCCCGCGACGTCGCCGATCAGCAGGAACAGGTCACCGTCCGCGCGCTCGACCACGTCATAGAAATCGCCGCCCAGCAGCGCCTGGTGCCGACCAGGTGTATAGCGCGCCACGATCTGCACGCCCGTGTCGCTGACCAGTGGCTGGGGGAGCAGCCCGCGCTCCAGGCGGGCGTTCTCCGCGGCTCGCGCCTCGGAGGCATACAGCCGCCGCATGGACTCGTCGGCGCGCTTGCGCTCGACGGCGTAGCGGATGGCGCGGTGCAGCACCTCGCCGTCGATGTTGCCCTTGACGAGATAGTCCTGGGCGCCGTACGAGACCGACTCGATGCCGCGAAACTCGTCGGCGACACCGGTCAGCACCAGCACGGCCAGGGTCGGCGCAGCGTTGAGGACCAGTCGCAGAGCATCCATGCCCTCCGCGTCGGGCAGACCGAGGTCGAGCAGGACGCAGTCGAAGTCCCCCGGCAGCCGGGCCTCCGCCGCCTGCAGGGTGCTGACCCTGTTGAGATAGATGTCGGGAGCCGAGTCGATCAGGAGCTCACGTACCAGGAAAGCGTCACCCTCGTCGTCCTCGACGAGCAGGACGCGGGTCGGCGGGACCGGACCGGAGCGCGACGCGGCGTCGACCGCTTCCACGCTGGTGTCACTCATGGCGTGAGAGCGCTCCGATCGTCCGTATGCGAACGTCGCCCTCTCGACGTAGTGAGGATCATCGCAGACGATCGCGGGTGCCTGCCGCCGCCGAGACACACCCCGCGGGCGGTCAGTCCCGTCTCCCCGGCCGGACCGTCCCGCGCAGCCGCGCTTCGGGGACGTCGCCCCAGCCCTGGTCGGCGGGTTCACCCACCTCGAACCAGACGATCTTTCCGCCCGTCACCGGATCGGCGTCGACGCCCCAGCGTCTGGCCAGGCGGTCGAGCAGCCGCAGTCCGCGACCGGTGGTCGATGTCGGCGCGAAGGCATGCAGCCGTGGACGCGCGGGTGAGCCGTCGCGAACCGTGATGCGGACCACGTCGTCGTCAACGTCGACGGTCAGCGTCACGGTGGTGCGGGCGTGCAGGATCGCGTTGGTCACGACCTCGGACACGAGCAGCGCGGCCGTGTCCACATCGGCGGCACCGTCGACCAGCCGGGACCGCACGAAACGGCGCGCCACGGGCACGCTGGCCGTGGTGGGCGGCAGGTCGAGCACATTCACCTCAAAAGGGTATCGCGCGGCGACCCGCCGAGATCGGCTCGTGACCTTCGACGCGCGAGACAACTTCTCGTACGCCCGGGACCTCAGCCCGCCGGGTCAGCACCACGGCTGCGTGCCCGCGTCTCGCGCTCGTCCGCGTCAAGCTGTGCGGCCTGCTCAGGCGTCGGTGCGCCACCGCCCATGTCGGCGGGCAGCCACCACGCCTGGGCGGAGTCGGACGGCCGGTCCGGATACTGCTGCTGCACCTCGTGCAACATCGTGGTCATCCGGTCTCGCAGCACGTCGGTCACCTCGGCCATGTCTGCCTTCGGGTGGCACCGTGATCGGCTCCCCGACGCGGACGGTGATCGGCGTCTTCGTGCGGCCCAGCTGCTTGGGGTGGTCCTTGGTCCAGACTCGCTGCGAGCCCCAGATGACCGCCGGCAGCAGCGGCACCCGCGCGGCGGCAGCCATCCGGACCGCTCCCGCCTTGAACTCCTTCAGCTGGAAGGACCGACTGATCGTCGCCTCGGGAAAGACCCCGACGATCTCACCGTTCTTCAGCGCGGTCAGCGCTTCGCGGAAGGATGCCGAGCCGGCCTCCCGGTCGACGGAGATGTGGTGCATGCCGCGCATCAACGGTCCGCTGATGCGGTGGTCGAAGACATCGTTCTTGGCCATGAAGCGCACGAGCCGCTTGGCAGGGCGGGCCGCGAGCCCTGCGTACGTGAAGTCCATGTAGCCGACGTGGTTGATCACCATCACCGCTCCACCCTGGCGCGGCACGTGCTCGGTGCCCTGCAGCGTGAAGCGCAGCCCCTGGACACGGAACACGACCCGCGCCAGACCGATCACTGCCGGGTAGACAACTTCAGCCACGGCCAGGAACCTACCCCGCCTCGCGGCGGTGTCGGACGAGGGTTGTCAGTGAGCGACTTCCAGCGCGTCGAGCAGGGCGTTGACGGCGTCGTCGACGTCGCCGTCGCCCACCACGACAAGGTCGGGGTTCTCGGGCGCCTCGTAGCCCTGGCCGACGCCGGTCATGTTCGGCAGGGTGCCCGCCGCGGCCTTGGCATAGAGGCCCTTCGGGTCCCGCTCGACGACGACGTCGCTGGGAGTGTCGACCCACACCTCGAGGAAGTCGCCCGCCTCGAACAACCCCTTGGCCGCACGGCGGTCGCCGCGGAACGGCGACACGAGCGACACGACGACGATCAGCCCGGCATCAAGCATCAGCTTGGCCGTCTCGGCCACCCGCCGGACGTTCTCGGCGCGGTCTTCAGGCGTGAAGCCGAGGTCGCGGTTGAGACCGGTGCGCACGCCGTCACCGTCGAGCACGTAGGTGTGCAGACCCATGCCGAACAGCTTGCGCTCGAGGGCGTCGGCGATCGTCGACTTGCCTGCGCCGGGCAAACCGGTGAGCCACAGGACGCGAGGTCGCTGGCCCTTGAGCAGGGAGCGCGCCTCCCGATCGACGGTGAATGCATGGGGTACGACGTTGTGGGCGCGCCGCAGTGCGTGGCGCACCAGCCCGGCGGCCACCGTGTCGCGGCTGACCCGCTCGACGAGCAGGAAGCCACCCGTGTCGCGGGACAGCTCATAGGCATCCAGCGGTACGGGGGTGTCCGTAGCGATCTCGACGTGGCCGATGTCGTTCATCTTCAAGGTGCGCCCGGCCATCTCCTCACCGGAGACGACGTCGCGTCGACCTCGGATGGCAGTGACGACGGCGGGAACGGACATGGAGCCGGCCACCAGAAGATAGGAACGGCCGTGCCGCAGCTCCTCCTCCCCGGTCCACACCAGGTCAGCCGCGAAGGCTGTCGCGGGACGCGGGAAGGTGTCGTCCGATGCACCGTCGGGCTTGGCGACGAGCAGGTCGCCGCGCGTCACGTCGGTCTCGGTCTCGAGCGTCAGCGTCACGGCCTGGCCGGCCCGCGCCTCGTCGATGTCGCCCTCGTAGGTGACGATGCGCTCGACGGTCGCAGCCGGACCGTTGGCGTTCACGACGACCTTGTCCCCCGGGCGCACGACGCCAGACACGACGGTTCCCGCGTAACCACGGAAGTCGTCAGCCCGCACGACGTACTGCACAGGGAGCCGGAACGGCGCCGCACTCTTGTCGGCCTCGGGTCGCGGGCGCCACCTGGTGAGGCTCGTCATGACGGTCGGGCCGTGATACCACGGCATGGCCTCGGACGCGTCGATGACGTTGTCACCCGTCAGGGCGCTGACCGGGATGACGGTGACGTCGTCGAGGTCGAAGCGGGCGGCGGCGGCGCGAACGCCCCCGGCGAACTCCTCGAACGCGATGTGCGCGAAGTCGACTGCGTCCATCTTGTTGATCGCCACGATGACGGTGCGGACACCCATGATCGCGCACACCGTGAGGTGCCGGTGGGTCTGCGGACGGATGCCACGCGTCGCGTCGACGAGCAGGATCGCGACGTCGGCGGTCGAGGCCGCGACGGCCATGTTGCGGGTGTACTGCTCGTGTCCGGGTGCGTCGGCGATGATCGCGCGACGTCCGGAGGGCAGGTAGAGGTGGCGGTAGGCCACGTCGATGGTGATGCCCTGCTCGTGCTCAGCCTCCAGCCCGTCGGTGAGCATCGAGTAGTCGACCTCGCCCGGGGGGATGGTGGAGCCGCTGCGCCGGGTGTTGCGCGCGTAGTCGAGGACGTCGTCCGGGACGCTGTCGGTCTCGGCGAGCAGCCGGCCGATCAGCGTGGACTTGCCGTCGTCGACGGAACCGCAGGCAACGATGCGCACGATGGGGTGCTGCTCGAGAGCAACCTCCTCGACGTGCTCCTCGTCGGCGTCCGGGGCAGCAGTGTCCGCGGTCGTCGCGTCCAGGTTGTTCTCGGTGGTGGTCATCAGAAGTATCCCTCGGTCTTCTTGCTCTCCATCGAGCCGCCGCCCTCTCCGTCGATGAGACGGCCGGATCGCTCGGACCGGCGATCGATGAGCATCTCCTCGATCAGCGCGTCGAGATCCTTGGCCTGCGACTCGACGGCAGCGGTGAGCGGGTAGCAGCCGAGCGTGCGGAAGCGAACGTCCTTGATCATCGGCGTTTCGCCGTCCCGCAGCGGGTAGCGGTCGTCGTCGATCATGATGAGCTGGCCGCCGCGGTCGACGACCGGCCGGGGCTCGGAGAAGTACAGGGGTACGACCGGGATGTTCTCGCGCTGGACATAGCGCCACACGTCGAGCTCGGTCCAGTTGGACAGCGGGAACACCCGCATCGTCTGGCCCTCCGACAACTCGGTGTTGGCGGTGCGCCAGAACTCCGGGCGCTGCTTGCGTGGCTCCCACCGGTGGCCGGGCTCGCGCAGCGAGAAGACCCGCTCCTTCGCCCGGGAGCGTTCCTCGTCGCGGCGGGCACCACCGATGGCCGCGTCATAGCCCCCCGCGTCAAGGGCCTGGCGCAGGGCAACGGTCTTCATGATGCGGGTGTACTCGTGGGTGCCGTGCGTGAACGGGGTGACGCCTTCTGCGCGGCCCTCCTCGTTCGTGTGCACCCGCAGGTCGAGGCCGAGCTCGGCGGCCGTGCGGTCGCGGAAGTCGATCATCTCGCGGAACTTCCACGTGGTGTCGATGTGCAGCACCGTGAACGGCACCTTGCCCGGCGCGAACGCCTTGACAGCGAGGTGCAGCAGGACCGACGAGTCCTTGCCTATGGAGTAGAGCAGCACGGGGCGGCGGAACGCACCCGCTGTCTCACGAAATATGTGGATCGCCTCGGCCTCGAGGGCGTTGAGGACGGCGTCCGGCGCGATCATTGCGTCGGCAGCAGTTGCCATGTGTGGATGACCTCAAATCGGGTGACAGCGATTTCTTCCGAGCCAACATTGTGCCTGGCAAGACCCCGGCACGCGTAATTACCGCCCAGATCCTCCGAATGACGGTCATGAACTGAGCGCAAGGTTGAGCCAGACGGGCACCATCGTCGCCGTACGTCCGACATTCGTCCCTCTGCGTGGAGGCACATCTGATGAGCAGGCCAGCAACCACTCCGGCGTTCCTGTTCGACCTCGACGGAACCCTGATCGACAGCGTCTACCAGCACGTCACAGCCTGGCGGGCGGCACTGTCCGACGCGGGCATCGACCTGCCCGTCTGGCGCATCCACCGGCGCATCGGGATGAGCGGCGGACTCTTCGTGGCGGCGCTCGGCCGGGAAACGGGCTCACCGCTCGCACCGGAGCGAGCCGAATGGCTGCAGCAGCGCCACGCCGCCCACTACACCGCGGCGCTGCCGACCGTTGCTCCGCTGCCCGGTGCACGGGAGCTTCTCGCGTCTCTGGACGAGCGCGGCATCTCGTGGGCCATCGCGACCAGCGGACGGGCCGCTACGGCTCGCCCGGCGCTCACCATGCTCGGACTTCCCGAGTCGACCCCCATGGTCACCCGCGACCAGGTGGCCTGGGCCAAACCCGACCCGGACCTGTTCCTGGCGGCCGCTGACCTGCTGGGCGTCGACGTCACGCGCACGATGATCGTCGGGGACAGCACCTGGGACATGCTGGCCGCACGCCGGGCCGGCGGACTGGGCGTGGGGGTCCTCACGGGCGGCTACGCCCGGGAGGAGCTCGAGCGGGCGAGCGCGTTCCGGGTGTACGACGACCCGGGCGACCTGTTGCTGCACATCGACGAGCTCGGCGTGCGGAGCACATAGAGGGCGTGGCGTGCGGAGCACATGACGACCCCGCGTGACCGCATGCCCCCATCCGGGAATCGACCACGTTCAGCATGCTTGCGGACGGTTTGCCATGCGTGCAGGCCTTGCGCAGCGGGTGCGCGCCTTGCGAAGCCGCAGGCCCCAAGGCGCGACGACGAGGGGTCCACATCCTGAACCGGTTGTTCGCCGGGAGCGAAATCCGGCGGCCCGGCGGGCCGAGTTGAGCGTCCGGCGACAGTTCGCTGCCAGTGCCCTGTCAGACCCGACGGCAAAACTGCTTGCTGCACCCCGCGAGGTGTCTCTACCGTCGTCAGTACGAAACCGTTTCGTTTCGTCGACAACCAGGCACGAGGTCGTGATCATGCTTCCAGCCGGCGCTCCGGGCACTCACCCGGCAGCCGTCGAGGGCGACTGCCCGACCGCTGATGACGCGCGGGCGGGATGCTCCCGCAGCGCCGCACGCGAGTTCGCGATCTGCGATGCGGCGCTCGCCCTGCTCGGCGAGGTCGGCTACGACCGCATGAGCATGGACGCCGTGGCCGCACGGGCACGGGCCAGCAAGGCAACCATCTACCGTCGGTGGCCCGGCAAGCGCGAACTGGTGCTCGAGGCCGTACGCACCCGGGTCGCCGACATCGTCGAGCCGCCGGACACGGGCAGCCTGCGGGGAGACATCATCGCCACGCTGCGGGTCATGGCTGACGGCATCGGCGGCCAGGACGCCGCGCTGATGGCGGGCGTCCTGCGGGCCATGCGCTCCACCCCGGAGCTCGCCGACTGCGTCCGCACTCAGGTGCTCGAGCAGAAGAGATACATCGGCCAGGTCCTCGTCGAGCGTGCCGTGGCGCGCGGCGAGCTGCCGACCGACGCAGACCCCGACGTCTGGCACGAGGTCGCACCCGCACTGATGTTCTTCCGCATCCTCGTCACCGACGGCCCCGTCGATGACGCCTTCCTGACTCACGTCGCCGACGACGTGCTTGTTCCTCTGCTGGCCCGCAGCGGCCAGGAATCACCCCGACAGGAGAAGAAGTGACCATCCCTGCCACACCCGCCGACGACACCACGCCGGCCGCCAAGACTCCCCCTCCCTCTACCCCGGCCGTCGACCCCCGACGCTGGCTCGCCCTGGCTGTGCTCGCGGCTGCCCAGCTGATGATCGTGCTCGACGCCTCGATCGTGAACATCGCCCTGCCGTCCGCGCAGGAGGACCTCGGCATCACCAACGCCAACCGCCAATGGATGGTGACGGCCTACACGCTGGCCTTCGGCGGCCTGCTGCTGCTCGGCGGCCGCATCGCCGACTACACCGGCCGCAAACGCACGTTCATCATCGGTCTGCTCGGTTTCGCCGGCGCCTCCGCTCTCGGCGGACTCGCCCCGAACCAGGAGCTGCTGTTCGCGGCCCGCGCCCTGCAGGGCGGTTTCGCCGCCCTGATGGCACCGGCGGCGCTGTCCATCGTCACGGTGACGTTCACCGACCCGAAGGAGCGCGCCAAGGCCTTCGGTGTCTTCGGCGCACTGGCCGGTGGCGGTGCCGCGATCGGACTGATCGTCGGTGGCGTCCTGACCGAGTACGCCTCGTGGCGCTGGTGCCTCGGTGTCAACGTGCCGGTGGCGCTGATCGTCGCCGGATGCGCCATCCCGCTCGTGCACGAGAGCAAGGCGCCGGGCGACACCCGCTACGACATCCCCGGCGTTCTGCTGGCGACCACCGGACTCGTCTCGCTGGTCTATGGCTTCACCGAGGCCGCCAAGGTGAAGCACCCGGAGAACCCGAACGACACCTCGGTGCAGGGCTGGGGCGCTGCCACCACGCTCAGCTTCCTCGGACTGGCCGTCGTGCTGCTCGTCGCGTTCGTCCTCTGGGAGCGGCGAGCCAAGAACCCGCTCCTGCCGCTGCGCATCGCTCTCGACCGCAACCGCGGTGGCTCCTACCTGACGTTCCTGCTCGTCGGCGCCGGACTCTTCGCGATGTTCCTGTTCCTGACCTACTACTTCCAGATCAACCTGGGCTACAGCCCGTTGAAGTCCGGTTTCGCGTTCCTGCCGTTCAGCGTGGGCATCATCCTCACTGCCGGCGTCGTCGCGCAGCTGCTGCCCCGCTTCGGTCCGCGGCCGATCATGCTCCCCGGGCTCGTCATGGCAGTGGTCGGCATGCTGCTACTCACCCAGATCTCGGCCGACACGTCCTACGTCACGCACGTGCTGCCCGCGATGGTGCTCATGAGCGTCGGGCTGGCGGGCGTCTTCATCCCGGCGTCCAGCACGGCTCTGATCGGCGTCGGGCACCATGACGCGGGAGTCGCGAGCGCACTGCTCAACACCTCGCAGCAGATCGGTGGCTCGTTGGGCACAGCGCTGCTCAACACACTGTTCGCCGGCGCGGTGACGAGCTATCTCGCCGACAACGTCACGAGCCCTGCCGACGTGGCGAAGTTCACGCCGTCCGCCTTGATCCACGGCTATCACGTCTCGTTCTTCTGGGGCGCCGTCCTGCTGTTCGCGGCGCTCGTCGTGGCAGCTGTGTTCATCAACGCCAAGAAGGACGACATCCCGCACGAGGAGGAAGCGGCGGTGATAGCCGCCTGACCCAACGCCCTGGCCTGTCACGGCACGGTGACAGGCCAGGGTCGCTGGCCGTGTCCGAGCGCCTACACGGTGGTGAGATGTTTCCGCGGAAAGGTGAGATGTTCCCGCGGAAAACGGGAACGTCGACGGTCCAGTGTCGCGATGTCGCTTGTCCAGTGCGGTGCAGCCCCGCGATAGTCACCTCCGTGGCCGCACCGACCGTCGTCGGCCCGGAGAGCAGGCAGTGATGCGCTCGCGTGCGTCGGTGGTGATCACCCTCGGTCTGGTTGCGACGCTGGCCATGACCCTGGTCGTCGACGGTGCCTCCCCCGGGGCCGCAACCGCAGCCACGGCGAAGTCCGTAGGCCCCGGAGACGTGGTCGTGGGTTCGCTCACCCTGCGCCCCTGCAAGGTTCTCAAGCACACCGTGTGCGGGAGCCTGCTGCGCCCGTGGGATCCCACCGGTGCCATGCCCGGCAACGTCCGCGTGGGTTTCGCTTTCCTGAGGGCACGCGACCACAGCCGTCCCGCGAAGGGGACGCTGCTGCCGCGCGAGGGTGGCCCCGGCTACAGCACGACCGGGTCTGCCACGGACTACCGGCAGATGTACGGGCGCATGCTCGACAGGCACAACATGCTGCTCGTCGACCAGCGCGGCACCGGACGGTCGCAGCCGATCGACTGTCCCGGGCTGCAGAACCCCACCGGTCCCTTCGACTACCCCGTTGCGGCGGGACATTGCGCGACAAGCCTCGGCGACAAGGCGAACCTCTATGGCACCGCACTGTCTGCCGATGACGTCGCCGCGGTGATCGAGGCTCTCGAGCTCGGCAAGGTGGACCTCTACGGCGACTCCTACGGCACGTTCTTCGCGGCAGTCTTCGCCGGTCGACACCCCTCGATGCTCCGCAGCGTCGTGCTGGACGCGGCCTACCCGCCGACCGGTGAGACCGCGTGGTACCCGACCCAGGGCCCGGCGATGTTGCGATCGATCGACCTCGCCTGCCGGCGCACGCCGAAGTGCGCGGCCGCGGGTGCGACGACGAGCACGCTGCTGGGCCGGGTGCTCGCCGAAGTGCGGCGCAAGCCCTATCACGGCACTGCCGCGGACGGTGTCGGCAAACGACGCCGCGTGCGGGTCGACGCCGAGGCGCTCGTCTCCGTGGCGTTCGGCGCGACCTATGGACCGGCCAACTACGAAGGCATGCCTGGTGCGCTGCGCGCGGCCCTGCAGGGCTATCGCAAGCCGCTCGTGCGGCTGGTTGCGGAGAATCTCTACAGCGGCTCCGCGGGCGACGCCGTCGACTACAGCGAGGGCCTCGATGCGGCCGTCAGCTGCCACGACTACCCGCAGCTCTACGACATGACCGCCACTCCCGACGTGCGTCACGCGCAGTACGCCGACGCGGTGCAGGCGCAGATCAAGAAGAACCCGAGGATCTACGCGCCCTTCACCGTCGGGGAGTACCTCAACTCCGACTGGGAGATGGCTGACTGGTGCCTCAACTGGCCGGTCGCACCTGCCGCCCATCCCGCAGGACCCCCCGCGCCGCCGAGCGGCAGCTATCCCGATGTGCCGACCCTGGTGCTGACCGGAGAGTTCGACTCCATCACGACACCGGAGGAGGGTGCGCTGATCGCCAGCGCCTTCCCGGCCGCCCGGCAGGTGCTCGTGGCCAACAGCTTCCACGTCACGGCCATCGGCGACACGGACAAGTGCGCCGTACACATCGTCCGACGCTTCGTCCGGCACCCGCACACCGGTCTCACGGCTCACCGGCTCAGCTGTGCGAACCAGGTGCCGCCGCTGCGCGCGGTGGCCAACTACCACCGCTCGTACCGCAAGGGATCGCCGGCTCACGCCCGGCCAGGAAACGACGCCGGAGGCCCAGCGCTGCACGCCTCGGCCAGCGCCGTGCGGACGGTCGCGGACCTGATCGGCCGGTGGTGGAACAACTACAGCGGCGCGGGCCACGGCCTGCACGGTGGCAAGTGGTCGTACACGGGTGACCGGGTCACGCACTTCAAGCTGAAGAAGGTGCGGCTGAACCGCAACCTCGCGGTCAGCGGTCGCGTGACGTGGGCGCGCTACGGCCAGTCGGTCGTCGCCAGTCTCGACATCGTCCGGGTGCGGCCGAACGGTCACGTGGTCAGCGGCTCAGCCGTCAATGGCCACCTGGACGCACAGTGGGACAGCCGGGTACTGGGTGCGCGCGCGGTCATTCGCGGGCGCCTCGGCGGTCATGCGGTGGTGGCACGCATGCGGGCACCGTAAAGGGGCTTCGCAGCATCACCCGACCGGCCGGCAGATGGCACCTGGCAGGGGATGTTCGTTGTCTCGCGCCGCGGGGATGCGCCCGCGGGGGCCCTAGAGCTTGCTGAGCTTGTTGTAGGGCGAGGCGATCCATTCCTTCTTCGCGCCGAAGTCCACGAGCACGCCAATCTCTTCCTCGACACACACGACCGATCCGAGGCCATGCCTGTCATGTGTCACCCGGTCACCGACGGCGTACTGCTCGATCGGCTGGAGGACGGGGGCTTGGAAGGGGCTACCGGGGTGATACCGACGGTGCCCGGCGCGGGGAGGCTTCATGGTCATGCGGTGGCCTTTCGCTTCTCATTGACCTGACGAACGCTGCCGGATGTTGAGGATTATCCACGAAGACTGTCATCCGCCAGCCTTCTCCCGCAATTACCTCGATTCTGCAACGACGCGCACAAGACGACCCGCCCGGGGCGCCCAAGGGCTCCCTTCGCGGGGGCGAAACCCAACTTTCGCATCGCTCGCACCGACAGTCCCCGGCAGGGCGCGTTGCCCGCCGAGCGGTACACCATGGGCAGGGTCCTGTCTCCGACTGGTGCCGGGCGAACGTTCGTGAGCCGGGGCGACGCGACCGAGTCAGTCCGCGTACGAAGTCCTCGGTGTTCGTAGTCTACGCCGATTCCCGGGTGCCTGCGGCCCGCTTCGAAGTCCGAATCCATCTGAACCGCCGTTCAGGTGGGCGCTGGTGCTCTCCGGATGCCGCCGGTCGCGCCGGAACACCAGCCCCTCAGGAGCCGAGGACCGCCAGCCTGCTGATCGCGGTCGTGTCGAAGGTACGAGGCGGGCTCGGCTCCGTCGTGTCGATGTGGACCCGCAGAGTGCGGGTCTCGACAGGCGCCGGAAGCATGAAGGACTGCAATCTGTCCTTGACCGGCAGGTCCAGGTCGGTGGCGAAGCTGCACCGTGAACGCCGAGCCGTCGTCGGTGGTGAACGTCGCTGCGGAGATGCGCCGGTTCTCCTTCCACCTGTCCTCGTTCTTGCCCGTCTTGTCGAAACCCGGGTCGAGTGCGAGACCCGTCACGGTGACGCGCCGCCCGAACGACACGGTGATCGTCTGACCGCTGCCATCACCGTCCATGCGCCAGGCAGTCGAGGGATCGGTGTCGAGCATCGCCTTGGGCGGGTACTTCGCAGGGCGACCCTTGGAGTCGACGCGCCCCTTCGAGCTGGGCGGAGCAGTGATGCCGGCGCCGCCGGCCACGTCTTTCTGGCCGGCGGGAAGCCCCGGTGCTGCCGTGCCGACGACGGCCGCCGCAGCAGTCTTCGCCGAAGCTGGTTCGCTGGGAGCGTCGCTTGGCGTGGACGCCCCCGACGTCTTGCCGGTGGCAGCCGGCGTTGCTGCCGTTGCCGGATCGGGCGAATCCGCCGACAGCGCGTGCAGCGTGAAGGCAACCAACCCAGCGAGCACGACCGCCGTGATGACCACGACGGCAGCCACCGGAACGCCACGGTGGGAGCCGTGACCCGCGATGCGTGGGTCAGCATCGTCGGTCGTCCACAGCGGTCTGTCCGCTGTCAGCCAGGGCAGCACCTGCTCATCCGTGGTCGCCGCCCGATGAGACGGCGCGGTCGCCACCGGCGGCGGGTCGACGCGCGGAGGGTCGCTGGCCACGGGCGGCGGGACGACGCGCGGAGGGTCACGGCCACGGGCGGCGGGTCGACGCGCGTGGGCTCGGCAGGTCTGGCGGACAACGGCGCACCGCAGGACGTGCAAAACCGAAGGCCGGCAACGAGGCGTGTCCCGCAGTTCGTGCAGAAGTTCATCATCGGTCCCGAGACGTCGGGTTCGTCTCCTGTCCCCGCGCCAGAGACAGTGCTCCGACCCGGCGAGCGAGCGGACCGAGCGACGGGCGCAGCTGCGGTGCGAGACCGACGGCGAGGAAGGCGGCGACGGCGGCCCAGAGGAGCGTCAGAAGGAACGCGCCCCCAGCCGAGGGTCCCCAGGATCCGTTGACGGCCACACCCTCGGTGGCCGTGGTGGTCGTCGTCAGCCAGACGCCGACGAGTGCGAAGAGAACCGAAAGGCCGACGAGCCACAAGGAGTTGCGGCGGGCGGCCGGCTGGGCCCGCTCCCGCAGGACCGACAGAAGGGCGGCGATGGCCCAGAAGGCGACTGCCCCGACGGTCAGCAACCAGAACCAGGCACTCTCCTGGGTCACATCGAGCAGGCCGACGGACTTGCCGGACGTGCCGGCAAAGGGGCTCAGGACGTAGCCGAGGGGGTCGAGGCTGGCCGTGCCGCCCGCCGTTACCTGGCTCGACACGCCCATCCCGGTGAGCACGGCGTAGATCATCGCGTTGGGCAGCGCCACGAGCAGGCTGGCGAACGCCGCCGGCTTCCCCGTGTCAAGGGTGGTGAGGATCAGCACGACGCCGGCGATCGCGGTCAGCACCAGCGCAACAAGGCCGCTGATCGCAAGGGCCTGAACCGGACCGGCGGCCTGGTCCCGGATCCGGCGAACCTTCCCCGGCAGGATGTCCGGCCGCAGGGCAAAGGCCAGAACAGCCGCGCAGACGGACAGCAGCACTGCTCCGAAGAAGGTCCCGGCAACCGTCGCGTGGACCGAGTAGGTCTCCGTCGCGCCTTCCTCGAAGGGGATCGTCCCGCGACCGACGAGGCAGATGAGCAGCGCGAGCCCGCTGAAAACCACCACGACGCGGGCCGTCTGCACGGCACAGTCCACGAGCAGGGTCGTCGGATGGCGGTCGAGCCACCGGGCAACAAGGATCGCGAGTACGCCGGCGCCGGCCAACGTGACTGTCATCGGCGTGAAGCCGATGTGCTGTGTCGGGCTGTCGGAGGCGTAGACGGCGTCGCCGCCGAGCGCACCCGCCGTCATCGTGAGGGTTCCCACGATCACGGCCTCGGCGCCGAGCTTGTACACCTGGCCGAGCATCTGGCCGACGAAGCTGATGGTGACCATGACCGACATCGCCACCAGCGCGACGCGACCGGCGCCCGGCCAGTCGCCGGCAAGCAGGGCCTCGGGGGCAAGCCGGGACAGAAGGTGCTTTGTTGGCCTGTTTGGCTGGCTTGTACTCGCTGAGGTTGTGCCAATGGAGGTGACGGTTGCGGCGGGGTCACCGACGGTGTCGCCGGAGTGGTTGCGTCGGCGGGGTTCACATCGAGAGTCCACGCCGGTGTCGCGGGAGTGGTTGCGCCGGCGGGGGTGGCGTCGGACGTCGACCACGGTGTCGCGCCGACGGTGGTCGCGTCCGCGGCGGGGGTGGGGTCGAACATCGTGGTCGGCGCTTCGGCGATGGCCGGGTCGTCGATGGTGGTCGGGTCGTCGGCGGTGGTCGCCTCGTTGCTGGTGGTGAGCTCGTCGGCACTGGTCGCCACCGGCGTCCCGCACTCGCCACAGAACCGGACGCCCGGCGCGAGCCTGGTGCCGCAGTTGCCGCAGAAACTCATGGTGCCCGCCCGATATCCGTCGTCACACGCCGCGACTCTACTGATGTCGGGTGATCTCGCGCCGCTGGGTGCGGCGCTTGGCAGGGACGAGGTCGAGGTGGCGCTCGGCGACCAGTCGGCCCTCAGCGCGGATCAGCGGCGGCGAGCAACCCGCAGGATCATGCCGTCGTTGCCGGTCGTCACGACCACGCCGTCTCGGCGCAGCTGCGTGCGCTTGGGCTGGGTCGGGTCCGGCTGCACGTCTTCCGGGTCCTCGAGCACCGCGCGGATCTGTGCATCAGTGATGTGCATGCCCGCCGCCGCGGCACGTGCACCCTTGAGCATGCGCAGCTCGGTCGGACCGTCGTTCTCGCCGCCGCCGCGACCGCCACGATTGTTGGTCGGTGGGGTCGGCTCCTCGTCGACGACGTCGTCGTCGAAGTCGTCCTGAGGGTGGGCCGGCGGCGCCTGGAAGAGCAGGGTGGTCGGGCGGGCTGCGGGGCCTGCAGCAGAGTTAGTCATGCGGTCCTCTCGGAGGCCGTCGAGCGTCTACTTGTGGCGGTAGACCAGTCGACCGCGGGTCAGGTCATAGGTGCTGAGCTCGACGACGACGCGGTCCTCGAGCATCACCCGGATGTAGTTGCGGCGCATCCGGCCCGACAGATGGGCGAGCACCTTGTGACCGTTGGTCAGCTCAACGCGAAACATCGCATTGGGCAGTGCTTCTCGGACGACGCCCTCAACCTCAATGGCATCGGTCTTCGGCATGCAATTCCCTTCGTTGTCTGTCTGTCTTCCTGTCTTCCTGCGGGGAGACAGGCCTGCCGGCCGAAATGCCAGCAGGAACGGTTGCTGTCACCCACTCAGGTGGACGGAATCTGCAACCACAAAAATCGTTCGCAACCGCCTCGTGCGGTCGCCCTTCGTACGAACAGGGCTTTGGTTACGTCACGAAACCTTTGGTGGGCCTACCAGCAACCAACAAAAGGGCTCATAACACTCTGCCAGAGCCTCACAAACAGGGTCCTCACACGCTCAACGCGCCGTGTGCAGTCGGGCCACAAGTCGAACGATGGCCGTACTCCCTGGGCCCCATCCTAGCGCTTGCGGCCAATCGACGTCGAAACCTGACCAACCACGGCTGGCGTGACACCCGCCACGTCTCCTGCCTCCGGACCTCCACACTCACGTCTTGTGCAGAAAGGACGGACTCACGCGTCATCCGCGCCGAGCCCACGCTTGCGATGGCTCGGCTGAGGCAATGAATCCGTCTTTTCTGTACACCGACACGCCTGCTCACTGGCCATCCGTGGCGCTTCGAGGGTTATAGAGCGGCCGGGGCCGTTGATCGCTGAGCCATGGACACGACCGTGGCTACAAGCGAGTGCAGTGGCGATCTCGCCGCCTCACCTGTCTCACTCGTCACCTTTGTGGCCAATAGTCAGACCGGCGGAACGCGAGAAAGCGTTTCCGCGGAAACGCTTTCGCCCGCCGGACCCACCGCGCGTACTCCAGATGCGTTTCCGCGGAAACGTTCTGCCGGGTGTCCGGGGCCGACGGACGACCAGTTGCCCCGTGCCTAGGCCTCCGAACGGACGAGTGAGGCCCGGACGACGATGTTGTCGCGATAGTGGCCGCCCTCGATCGGCCCGCCGCAGGTGATGAGCCGCAGGGCCGCGTGGTCGGTGTTGCCGTAGACGAGCTTCGACGGGAATCGCGACTTGCGGAAGCGATGGACGTCGTCGACGGCAAAGACCGCCACCGAGCCGTCGGCGCGCGTGATCCGCACGATGTCGCGCGGGTGAAGGCTGCCGAGCCGCCAGAAGACCGACGGCCCGTTTGCGGCCGAGTCGACGTGCCCGACGATCACCGCTGGTCCGAGCGATCCCGGGGTCGGCGAATAGCGATACCAACCAGCCTGGTCGTAGCGCGGTCCTGGTGCGGGGACCTCCACCGAGCCGTCAGCGGCCTGGCCGAGACGCTGCACCACCGAACGCACGCCGATCGCCGGGATGCTGAGAGCGACCGGGACGGACGCCTTCAGCACCGGTCCGACCACTGGCGTCGCCGGCTCGGCCACGTCCTTCGGCGGCTCGGTGGGCGCTGCGACCGGTGCTGACGACTGCGGCGACTCGCCGCGCGACAGGGCCGGTTGCGACGGTTCCTGCCCGCGGGTGACGGCCACCCCGACGCAGATCAGTCCTGACAGGGCAAGCAGGCCCGTCGCGGCAGCGAGCACACGATGCCTACCGCTCGGCCGGAGGCCGGCCCATGTCATCAGCCGCGGCCACGGGTCATCGAACGAAGCTCATCGAGGAAGGGCGCCGTGCACCAGTCGACGTCGAACCACGACTCCGGCAGCTGCTGCGACGAGCAGGCCGCCACCAAGGGTCAGCAGCCCAGCGTCCGGCAGGCCCTCGCCTGACCCGGCACCGGCCTGTACTCCCCCACCTGGCACGCGGGTCACCTGTCCAGGGGTCGATGTCGTTGAGGTTGTTGAGGTCGTTGAGGTTGTTGAGCTTGTCGTTGACCGTGCGCCGAGGACGTTGGTGGTCAGTGTCGTGCGGCACCGCACGATGCTCCCGCCCGGGTTCCCGGTGCCGTTGCACTGGTTGACCCTGATCGGGATGGCCGGGCTGATCCGCGATGCGGTTGCGACGCGGCAGTCAGCCGTCGCGCCGCCGCCGTTGGCCGAACCGTTGCACTGGGTGACCGTTGCGCCGGTGGTCGTCGCCGGGTAGGGGCTGCAGTTGACCGTCCCGCCGCCACCCTTGCCCGACCCGACGCACTGATTCACCGTCGCGGCCGTCAGGGGCTGGGCGCCGGGCGGGTTGCCGCTGATGTTGTTCGTGATCGTGACGCGGCAGATGATCGGATGGGCGGAGTCGTTGTCCGAGCCGTTGCACTGCCGAACCGACGTGACGAGGTCGGTGGAGTGCGTGACGAACGTGCCGTTCCCATGCGCGCAGGGGCCAAGAGAGCAGTGCGCGTCACGGTGGTTGTCGAGCTGGTCTTCGTACCCTTGATGGTGTTGACGACCGTCACGCTGCACCTCATCCCGGTCGTCGCGCCCATCGCGCCGGGGCCTTGGCCGTTGCACTGGTTGACGGTCAGGTCCGCCGCCTGCGCCACGGAGGGCGCGAGCGCCGCCACCGCGAAGGAGAAGGCGCTGGCGAGCAGCACCGCGATCAGCGCCAGATGCCACGGGCGTCGGGAGGTCGAGGCCCGGGTCGGAGCGGTCGCGAGGGCAGTTCTCATGAGTCACGGTCTTCCAGAGGGGACTAGGAGCATGCCCACATTAAGGCGTTTTACGCCTTTTCTGACCTGTTGCCCGTCTAATGCCGCAGGTTTCGGCGTTTTCCACCTGGTTGGGTGCATGTGATGCACGTTCCGTCCTTTTCCCTCTCGTTGGGTTTCGGCGACCTCACATCCGGCCGAGCCTCTTGACGCGCACTCCGGGTATCTAGTTATAGTGCTAGGTAACTAGGTGAATGGAGCGTCAGGATGATCGAGTTCCACTTGGACGGACGGACCGGTGTGTCGCCGTACCTGCAGATCGTCCAACAGGTGCGTCACGCCCTGCGGCTCGGGCCTGCTGCGCCAGGGGGAGCAGCTCCCGACGGTCAAGGACGTCGTGGCCCAGCTGGCCATCAACCCCAACACCGTGCTCAAGGCCTACCGAGAGCTCGAGCACGACGGGCTGGTGGCCGCCCGGCCCGGAGTGGGGACGTTCGTGACCCGGACGCTGACCGACACGTCGCTCGCCGCACACGGCCCCCTGCGTCAGGACCTGCAGCGCTGGCTGGCCAAGGCGCGCCTGGCCGGGCTCGACGACGAGAGCATCGAGGCCCTTTTCCGGACCAGCTTTCGCAGCGCCACTGAAGCGGAAATAGCATGACCGCCGTCCTGCGAGCACAGGGTCTCGGCAAGAGATATCGGCGCCGCTGGGCGTTGACGGACTGCACGCTGGACATCCCGACCGGCCGGGTCGTCGGGCTGGTCGGCCCCAACGGAGCCGGCAAGAGCACCCTGCTCAACCTCGCCGTCGGCACCCTCACGCCGACCTCGGGCACGATCGAGGTGCTCGGCGGCAGGCCGGCGTCCGGGGCGGCTCAGCTGGCCAAGGTGGGATACGTCGCCCAGGACACACCCACGTACGCCGGACTGAGCATCGCCGACCATCTGCGTCTCGGCGCGCACCTCAACCCGGGCTGGGACGGCGCCCTGGCGCAGGCGCGGATCCAGCAGCTCGGCCTCGACCCGGGCCAGCGGGCCGGGAAGCTGTCCGGCGGCCAGCGTGCGCAGCTTGCACTCACCCTGGGCGTCGCGAAGCGGCCCGAGCTGCTCATCCTCGACGAACCGGTCGCGAGCCTCGACCCGCTCGCCCGGCGGGAGTTCCTGCAGGACCTCATGCAGGCCGTTGCCGAACAGGAGCTCAGCGTCGTGCTGTCCTCCCACCTGGTCTCCGACGTCGATCGCGCCTGCGACTACCTGATCGTGCTGGTCGAGTCCCGGGTGCAGGTCTGTGGCGACATCGAGACGCTGCTGGCGACTCACTTCCGGCTCAGCGGACCGCGCCGCGACCCGACGACGCTGCCCGCCGACCAGCAGGTGATTACGGCAAGCCACACCGACCGGCAGTCCACGCTGCTGATCCGCACCGAGGCCCCGATCCTCGACCCCGCGTGGACCGTCAGCGAGCTCACTCTGGAAGACCTCGTGCTCGCCTACATGAGCCGGCCCACCGCGGCCGACCGCAATATTCGCCCCGTGCTGGAGGTGCAGCGATGATCTGGCTGACCTGGCGCCAGGCCCGGGTGCAGGTGTCGGTGATCTTCGGCGCCGCGGCGACCCTGGTCCTCGTGATGGCCGTCACCCGTCCCGATTTGCTGAGTGCCAGTCACGCGGACGGGACCGAGTTTCTCAACCTCCTGCAGGCCGACAAGCTCAAGCAGAGTCTCTATCTCCTCGGCGTGGCGATCATGTATGCCGCCCCGCCCATCATCGGTGCGTTCTGGGGTGCACCCTTGATCGCCCGCGAGCTGGAGGCAGGCACCCACCGGCTGGTCTGGAACCAGAGCATCACCCGCGCCCGCTGGCTGGCCATCAAGATGGGCCTCACGGGCCTGGCCGCTGTGGTCACGACCGGCCTGCTCAGCCTGGCCGTCTCCTGGTGGTCGAGCCCGATCGACCAGGCGGTGGCCAAGGGCAACGGGGCCGGGCCGTTCAGCTTCCCGCGGCTCTATCCGCTGGTGTTCGGCGCCCGAGGCCTCGTCCCGATCGGCTACACCGTCTTCGCCGTCGCTCTCGGCATCACCGTCGGGCTCGTCCTGCGCCGCAGCGTGCCCGCGGTCGCCGTCACCCTCGCCGTCGTCGTCGCTTTCCAGATCGCCATGCCCGTCGCGGTCCGCGCGCACCTGGTGGCGCCCGTCCAGAACGCCGTCAAGATCACGCCCACGAACATCACGGGAATCCACGGCCATCCACCGCATGATGGTCAGGGGCCGATCGTGGAAGGCTTTACCGTCAAAGCCGGAAAGCCGGGCGACTGGATGCTGTCCAACCGGACGATCAACGCCGCCGGCAACGTGGTTCGGCAGCTGCCCGTGTGGGTGCAGGGCTGTGTGCCGGCGCCACCTGGTGCTGAGGAAGGTACGACGGTCGCGAGGGGGCCACGACCGGCGCAGGCCTGCTTCGCACGGCTGGCCGACGCCGGATATCGGCAGCAGGTGACCTACCAGCCCGCCAGCCACTTCTGGGCGCTGCAGTGGCGCGAGACGGCGCTGTTCGTCAGCCTCGCGGTGCTCCTGACCGGCTTCTGCTTCTGGCGGATCCGCCGCGACCTGTCCTGACCCGGACCGGCCCCTTGGAGGAAGCGGACTCCGGCGTCGTCACGGACAGATGGTTGGATCTGCATCGTGAGTGGGGCCTCGACCGCAGGGGATCAGTGGCGGGGCAGGACCCTGTGGGCACGTGACCGGTCGGCACCGCTGCGAGACTTCCTGCAGACGGAGTCCGGCAGTGCCGGGGTACTCGTCGCTGCGGTGGTCGCCGCACTGGTGTGGGCCAACGTCGACCTCGGGTCCTATGAGTCCTTCTGGCAGACACAGCTGACGATCCGGCTCGGCGACCGGGGCCTGTCCTGGGACCTGCGCACCTGGGTCAACAGCGGTCTCATGACGCTGTTCTTCCTGGTCGTCGGTCTCGAGGCGCGTCGCGAGTTCGACCTCGGCGAGCTGCGTGAGCGGCGACGGTTCGTGCTGCCGCTGGCCGCGGGACTCGTCGCGATGATCCTCCCGGTCCTGATCTACCTCGGCCTCAACCACGGCCGGTCAGGGGCGCACGGCTGGGGTGTCGCCATGTCGACGGACACCGCTCTGGCACTGGGCCTGCTCGCAGTTCTGGGCCGTGACGTGCCGGACCGGGTGCGGGCATTCCTGTTGACGGTGTTCGTGGTCGACGACCTGGCGGCACTCGTCGTGATCGCCGTCGTCTACAGCGACCGGATCGAGATGGTGCCGTTCCTGGTCGCACTCCTGGTCTTCGTCGGCGTCGTCCTGGCGCAGCGGTTGGGTCTCAGGCAGCGATGGATCTATGCGGTGCTGGGGACCCTGCTGTGGGGCGCCCTGGTGCAGAGCGGGATCGAACCGGTCGTGGCCGGTCTGGCGATCGGACTGACGGCCACGGCGTACACGCCGACCCGGGTGGCCCTCGAGGAGGCCACGGGACTGGTCCGCCAGTTCCGGGAGCAGCCCACTGCCGCGCTGGCCCGTTCGGCAACCGTGGGCCTGACCTCCACGCTGTCGCCGAACGCCAGGCTGCAAAACTTCTACCACCCGTGGACGAGCTATGTGATCGTTCCGCTCTTCGCGCTGGCCAACGCGGGCATCGCGATCGACGCCGACTTCCTGGCGAGTGCGTTTCATTCGCCGATCACTCTGGGGATCCTGCTGGGCTACGTGGTGGGCAAGCCGGTCGGGGTGGTGGGTACCGCCTGGTTGGTCGCGCGCTTGACTGGCGGCCGGGTCCGCCCGCCGGTGGGGTGGGCGGCCGTGGCCGGCAGCGGCACCCTGGCGGGGATCGGGTTCACGGTCTCGCTGCTGATCGCCTCTCTCGCGTTCGAGGGCAAGCAGCTCGACGAGGCCAAGTTCGGCGCGCTCTCGGCGGTGGTCGTCGCCTCGGTCCTGACCTGGGCCGTCTATCGGCTGACGGCCATGTTGTCACCGGATCGGCGCGCCCGCGCCCTTCTCGGCACCGCCCAGCAGATGCTCGACCTCATCCCTGCGGTCGACCCGGCACGCGACCACATCCGTGGTCCCGCGGAGGCGTCGGTCACCGTTGTCGAGTACGGCGACTTCGAGTGCCCCTACTGCGGGCGGGCGGAGCCGGTCGTACGTAGCCTGCTGGCCGACACGGACATCCGCTATGTCTGGCGGCACCTGCCGTTGACCGACGTGCACCACGCCGCACAGCTCGCTGCCGAGGCAGCCGAAGCGGCGGCGGCGCAAGGAATGTTCTGGCCCATGCACGACCTCCTCCTGCAGCGCCAGGATGAGCTGAGACCCAAGGACCTCGTGAGATATGCGGCCGAGCTGGGTCTGGAACCTGGTCAGTTCCACGAGGACCTGCTGCGCCACGTGCATGGCGCCCGGGTCGCGCAGGACGTCGAGTCCGCTGACCTGAGCGGGGTCTCGGGCACACCGACGTTCTTCATCAACGACCAGCGGCACTACGGCGCCTACGACATCGCCAGTCTCCAGGCGGCGGTCAAGACCGCTCGGCTGCGCGCCGCCGTGGTGCCCAACCGTGCCGTCAGGTGATCCCCGGCGGCAGGGTCAGGCGTCGACGGCCAGCAGCAGCGTCACCGTGTCACCCACATCGATCTGCTCGGCGTTGCGCACCACGTCCTTCAACGGCACGACATAGCCCCCGTCCTTGGGGAACAGCGACGTCGTCCACCGCGTCTGCCCGATCCGGGCGGCGACCGGGATCATGCCCCAGCCGTAGGTCACCAGCGCCGCCGCCGCCTGGAGCTCGGCGCTCTCGGGCCTCGGGCACGGTGACGAAGTGGTAGGGCGACGGCCCTCTCCAGAACCACACCTCGGCGCTGAACTCCAGATCCACGCGGTCAGCATAAGGACGGCGCGCATGATGGTCCGTCCAGCGGGTTGCAAGTGACCGACAAGTCATCGAGTGTTTCCTCTGACCTACCTAGCCGAGGCCACCAAGGAGCTGACAATGGCTGTTGCGACCCGTCGGTCGCGCACCGCGCTGACGCCGAATCGCACCGTTCTTTACGGCGTCCTCACTCTCGCGACGCTGTCCGTGATCGGCGCCATCATCTCCGTCGCAAGCGACCTGAGCCCGACCTTTCTCGACGCGATGGGCCCGAAGGGTCGGCTCTCGATCCCGCTGCCGATGACCGTCGCCCAGATCGCGATGGCGGTCGCGGCGGGCTCCTCCCGCCGCATCGTGGCCATGATCGGCTCCGGGTTCGTCGCGGCGGCCTTGTTCGCCGGAGTGATCTCCGGGTTCTTCGACGGCGGCTATGCCGACGAGCGGCTGACGGCGTTCGAGCGGGTCTACCAGGTGTCCTTCATCGCCGCACTGACCGTGGTCGGAGCGATCGCCGCCATGCGGTTCCTCGAGGCGATGCGAGCCGCGTCACCGTCACCGGACCACGAACGTCCATGAGGTGCAGGGGGTGGCCGTTGAATGTCGCGAACGGTGCCCGCGAATCTCGCGACACCCGTTGGTTGGCGGTCGTATCGTCACGGTGTGAACGCCAGCACCTCGGCCCTGCCTGGCTTTGTGATCGACGCGGTGGCTGCGGTGCGCAGCGGCGATGCCGTGACACTGCGCAGGCTGCTGGTTGAGCAACCTGAGGTAGCGGTAGCGCGGCTCGGCGGCGAGTTCGAGGGCCGCACTCTGCTGCATGTGCTGACTGACTGGCCGGGGCATCGGCCGAACGCACCCGAGACTGTGGCGGTGCTGGCGGATGCCGGCGCGGACCTGGACGCCCCGTTCGTGGGGGCGCATGCGGAGGCGCCGCTGCACTGGGCGGCCAGCTGCGACGACGTCGGCACGGTTGACGCGCTGCTGGACGCCGGCGCGAACGTGGACGCCACCGGTGGCTCGATCGGCGACGGATCGGGAACCCCCGTCTTCGACGCGACCGTCTTCGGGCAATGGGCCGCGGCGCGCCGGCTTGTCGAACGCGGCGCGACCACCGGCGGTTGGGAGGAGGCCGCGCTGGGCCTCGTCGACCGGCTCGCGGTCAGGCTCGACGGCGGCGCGGACCCGAAGTCGGTGACGGAGTGGTTCTGGGCGGCCTGCCACGGCGGCCAGTCGGCCGCCGCACAGCTGCTGTCAGACGCCGGCGCCGACCTGGACTGGGTGTCGGACTGGGACGGGCTGACCCCGTTGGACGCAGCCCAGCGCGGCGACGAAGAGGGGACACCCGGAGCAGCCACCGTCGTGGCGTGGCTGCGCGAGCGCGGGGCACGCTCGGCGCAGGACGTTTGCCAGTAGGACACTGGGCCGAAAGGCGTGGGCCAGGTGCTGCGCGGAACGAGGCCGAGCGCGCACATCTGCTCGGCCCGGGCCAACAACTCCTCATCAAGACTGCTGTACCGCAGGGGGCGTCAGCAGGCGACTTCCGGCGGCGCGAGGTGGCAGCATTCTCGGGTGACAGGCAGCCAACAAGCTCGTGACCGGGCTACGCGCACGGCAAACGTGCTCGCGATGCTGGCAACCCCAGCAGTGGACGTGTGGGTCGCCACTGCGTCGCCGACGGGTGCTCCGTACCTTGTCCCTGTGTCGTTGGCCTGGATCGACGAGCGGGTGGTTATCGCGGTCGAGGGACGCTCGGTCACTGCCCGCAACCTGACGGCATCCGGCGCGGCCCGACTGGCCCTCGGGTCGACGCGCGACGTGGTGATGATCGACGCCACCCTGGAGACCAAGGTCGACGTGGGCGCCGACGGTCCGCTGGGCGCGGCGTACGTCGAACAGGCCGATTGGGACCCGCGGCTCAGCAGCGGATACGTGTTCCTCGTGCTGCGGCCCGTCCGGGTGCAGGCGTGGCGCGAGGCCAATGAGATCCCCGGTCGCACGCTCATGCGCGACGGCACATGGTTGGTGTAGTTGATCATGACGCTCCGCCCGAACGGTCGACGCACGGAGCCGGCGCCGTCACCGCCAGGGCCAGAGCGGCCAGCAACCCAGCGAAGGCAAGGACAGCCCGGGTCATGCTGCTGGTCGGCCCTTTCCGGAAGAAGCGTCCAGCCTGACGAAGGGCGTGAGGTGCAGCAAGGGCCACCGGTCATCGCTGCGCCGGTTCGGATCTCAAAACGGTTGGCGGCGAATTTCGCGAACAGGTGTCCGCGATTTGCGCGGACACCTGTTGATTGGTTGGTTGGTGGAGGTGCCGGGAATCGAACCCGGGTCCTTCGGTGTGAGATCAGGGCTTCTCCGGGCGCAGCCTGCAATCGCTTTTCTCGGCCCCAGCGGTCACGCAAGCAAGCCGCTGACAGGCTCAGTCGCTGTGAGATTTCCCAGCCGGTCCCGCGACCGAACTAGCTGGTTGAGCCTTCTTGCTGATGCCAGACACCGGGCCGAAGGCACTCCCGGGCTGACAGCGTCGCTATTGCTTAGGCAGCAAGAGCGAACGCGCGCTGATTAGAATCGGCGCTTGTTGGTTTGCTGGGCATGGTTTTCGAGGTCATCCCAGCCATCCTCGGCCCGCTTCTCCTGATCCGACATCCGAAGTCGAGACCATTCACCCCCATATTCAGTTGTACGTAGTCAAGGGTACCCGCCGCGGGCCAGCGACCGCAGCGATGCCAGCCAACCTCGCCCGTACCCGGGCTATGAACGCGACTGGGCAGGCCTGACCGCAGGGCGCGCGGGTGGGCGGCTTCAGGGTCAGCTCGTGCCCCAGGCCGGCCGGTAGTCGAAGTTGGGCGACGTGGAGATCTGGCGACGCTGGGAGCCGCCGTAGCGCATTGTCCAGATGTCGGCATTGGGCTCGTCGATGCTGGACCGGTTGGTGAACACCAGGCTGGACCCGTCCGGTGACCACTGCGGGTTGGCGTTACGTCGGCCGGTCGCCCCGTTGTCGGTCAGCCAGTGGATCTTCGCGGTGCACGCCTCGAGCGATCGGCACGTCGCCGGAACGGTGGCGATGTCGGCGAACGTCGCGTCCGGGTCGCCGCGACCATAGGACTCGAAGACGATCAGGTTCTTCGTCGGGCCGCGGTTGGCGGTCGAGAGGTCGAAGACGTCGGCGCGAAGGTCCCACGGAGTGAGCTGGCGCAGGTGCGAACCATCGGGTTCGCTACGGAACAGCGCCGCCGTCTCATCGGCGTTCCGGAACCGCTCGAAGGTCACGTAGCTCCGATCCGACGACACGTGCATGCGGCCTTCCTCGTAGACACCGTCACTGGCCGGCTGCGAGATCCGTCGGACGTGGCTGCCATCGACACGCGCGGACCAGAGTGCGACCGAGGTCGCCATCCCGGTCTGCTCGTCGAACGGACCCTTGACCAGGGTGAACGCCAACCTGCGGTTCGTGAGCCAGGTCGGCGAGGCGGCAACCACGCAAAGGTCGACGCATCCGACGTCGACGACGTGGTCATCCCGTCCGCTCGGCCGGACCATGTGGATCGCCGCGTTCTCCGCTGTGTCGTGCTCGTAGGCGATCCAGCGTCCATCGGGAGAGACCTGGGCCTCGATGTCGAAAGCATCTGGGATCGATGGGGTGAGTGCCCTGGCGTGGCTGCCGTTCGCTCGCGCGATCATCAGATGCTCCGAGCCGTCGTCCGCCCGGTTCGTCCACACGATGACGCCGTCAGCCGACGGGGCGCCGTGTCCCGTGCCGGCCGATGCGGCCGGCATGGTGGCCAGGCTTGCGGCGATGGCGACGATCGTCACGGAAACCACGAATCTCTTGGTAACCACAACCCCTCCCGGTGCTGCGCGACACTTCTGGATCGATCTCTCGACCGTAGGCGGCGCAGCCAACGAGGCCGCCCCCTAACAATCGGGGTTGCGTCGCCCTACCTTGTCTGCATGGCCGCCGACCTGCGTGCCGCCCGAGCCGGAATCCTCGAGCAGGTGCGCAAGCCAATGCCCGGGGCACGGTTTGCCGACGGCGCGATGACCGCGTTCGCCCGTGCGGTGGGATTCGACGGTTATTGCCTGTTCGCCGTGGACCCGTTGACCGGCCTGCGAACCATGATGTTCAGTCGTCACGGGCTGCAGGTCCCGACTGCTCGGCTCGTGCACAACGAGACGGTCGAACGCGATGTCAACCGCTATGCAGATCTGATCGGGCAGTCAGCGCAAGGTGGGGATCCTGGCGCTCGGCGGACCATCCGAGCCCATGAGCCCTCGATTGCACGAGATCCTCCGGCCCGAGGGCTATCGCTCCGAACTCCGGCTCGTCCTGGTCTCGGGCGGACGATATTGGGGTGGGCTGTCGCTGTTCAGGGACGACGCCCGATTTCCGCTTCACTGACGGGCTGGCTGATCTTGCGGAGGAGCTCTGCGAACCACTGAGCCTGGCGATCCGCCGCTATCACATCGGTCATCCGAGCCCGCTGGCAGCGCCGCGCGACGGCGGGCACTGTCCTGTTCGACAGGAACGGCGACGTCGTCCACTCGGCGACGAGGCTCGCGCATGGCTCGGCGGCGATCGCAGACACCGAAGAGACGGGGCAACCGAGGACGACCTGACCCGGATCATTCACGAGGTCGCCGCGGCCGCCGCGGGGCGCAGCAGCAACCCGCCGTTGTGCCGGGTCCGAGCTCCGGGCGGGGAGTGGCTGGTCGTCTCGGGATCTCGCGTCGATCTCGATGACATCGACGTCGCGGTCGTGCTTCGAGCCGGTGACGTGCGCACCGTCGGCTCCGGCCTTCGGCGTGCTGGTGTGGTCTGACGCCAAAGGAGGCCGAGGTCGTGACCTTGCTGGCGTCAGGGCTCGCCGCCAAGCAGATGGCTCGCCGGCTGTCGCTCTCGGTGTTGACCGTGAACGACCATCTCAAGTCGATCTACCGGAAGGCCGACGTGCGAGGTCGAGACGAGTTGCTCTCGCTGCTCAGCTGAGCGGCTACCAGGAACCGCTACCAGCCGCCACCACCGCCACCACCGCCGCCGCCGGACGAGCCGCCGCTGAACCCCGACCCTCCCGACGACGAGGCGGTCGATGCGGCAATCGTCGAGGACACGGAGGAGGTGAAACCGGTCAGCGAGTCGGAGAAGTGCGACGAGTTCCAGCCGTCCGGGGCCGAGTACCACAGCGGGCCGGTGCTCGCGCCGACACCGGCGCCCACAGCTGCGCCAGCGGCTAGCGGGCCGAACACCCGCACCCAGCGATCCGCCTCGCCGAACACGACCGCGTAGGGCAGATAGCGGCTGAAGATGTCGGCTTCCTCTTCGAATCTGAGCTGGTTCGCCTCGGCCGTCCGGATGTACTCCCGGAAGCCGAGCGCCTGCGTCAGCACGGCCGTGCCGCGTGCGGTGCGTGCCGGCATGCGACGCGCGGAGAACAGCACGGCGAGACCAACGAGAAGCACCGCGATCGCGACAGGCCCCCAATGCAGCACCTTGAAGAGCCCGAACGCAAGGAAGCCCGCGCCGATCGTGAGCACGGCGCCCACCGCGGTCCACCCGCTGCGCACCTTGTCCGGGCGCCCGCGGAACCAGCCGGCCCTCGTGACGTCCTCGTAGAGCTTGGTCTGCACCTTCGTCAACCGAGCCGCGAACTTCTTCTGGAGTTCCGAGAGCTTGACCGTGTAGCCGCTCTCGAACAGGCCGTTGAACAGCGCCTTTTCATAAGGCAGCAGGTCCGCGTCGTCGCGCAGCTGCCCTGTGATCGTCTTGTCCGGGTCGCCGACGCGCAGCGTTGTCACACCCGCGGCCTCGCTGCGCGACACGTCGGTCGGCGCCCCGTCGGGGCTGGTCACGCGCACGTCACTCAAGCGGTAGAGGCGGAAGTTGTCGTTGTCGAAGGGCACCTTGGTGGGGATGGCTCGGAAGATGCCGTGCTTCTGGTTGGTGCCGAAGTCGTAGGCAATCCTCTCGGTCACACCCAATGCTCCGCCGGAATCCACGGTCAGCACCACGTCGTACGACGAAATGCGCTCGGCGTCCTCAGCCGACGCGGGCACCGCCGAGAGCAGACACCACGCGACGACGACCAGGACGCCGATCCCCACCCGCGAAGCGCGCTGGACCTCACTGATCCTTGCCGCTCGACCGTCGTGACAGCGCTCTCTGCATCTCGCGCTGCGACTGCCGCTCGGACAACGCCTGCCTCTTGTCATAGGTCTTCTTGCCGCGGGCCAAGGCGATCTCGACCTTCACCCTGCCGTCCTTGAAGTACAAGGACAGCGGTACGAGGGTCGTGCTGCCCTCCTTCGTCTTGCCGATGAGCCGCTGGATCTGCTCACGATGCAGCAGCAGCTTGCGTTCACGGCGCGGTGTGTGGTTGGTCCACGTGCCCTCGGTGTACTCGGGGATGTGGACGCCGGCCAGCCATGCCTCGCCGTCGCGGATGTGCGCGAACCCGTCGACCAACGACGCGTGCCCCGCGCGCAGCGACTTGACCTCGGTGCCCGTCAGCACGAGCCCGGCCTCGAAGGTGTCGTCGATGTGATAGTCGTGTCGCGCCTTACGGTTCTGCGCGATGAGCTTGTGGCCCTGCTCCTTCGACATCTCAGCCCCGTCCCGTGCCGTCGAGAGCGGCCACCAGGCCGGTGAGCACCTCGATCGCCCGACGCTCGGCGACGTCGGGCGACGCCTGCGGCGTCACCAGGACGTCGGGGTCGATGCCGACGCCGTCGAGGCTGCGGCCGGCCGGCGTGAGATAGCGACCGACGGTGAGCTCGAGTGCTGAACCGTCCGAGAGCCGCGACGGCTCCTGCACCGAACCCTTGCCGTAGGTGCGCGAGCCGACGACGACCGCGCGGTTGCGGTCCTGCAGGGCGGCGGTGACCACCTCGGCCGCACTGGCCGTCGTGCCGTTGACGAGCACCACGACCGGTGTCGTCAGGTCACCACCCTCGGCGGCGTCGAGCGTCTTCGGCGACCGGCCGCGCCGCTCGTACGACACGACAGGTCCCCCGTCGAGGAAGACGGACGCGACCTCGACGGCCTCGGTCAGCAGCCCACCCGGGTCGTCGCGCAGATCGAGCACGACGCCACCGGAGCGCCGGTCACCCGCAGCCTCGAGCGCCTGACGCACCTCGCGGCCCACGCCGCGCGTGAAGGCACGCACCTGCACCCGGGAGATGTCGCCGCGCAGGTGCTCGACGACGACGTCATCGCTGGCTACGTTGGCGCGCGTCAGGCGCAGGGCTTCGGTGGTGCCTCCGCGACGTACGACGACCTGCAGCTTGCTGTCCGCGCGGCCGCGGAGCAATGCCGCGACCCGGGTCACGCCGGCGCCACGCACCTGCACCGACGCGACCGACTCGATGATGTCACCGGTACGCAGGCCCGCCCGGGCCGCCGGCGAGCCGGGCAGGACGCTGCCGACCGTGACCGAGCCGGCCGGTCCGTCGGCAAGCCACAGGCCGACACCGGAGTAGTGGCCGTCCAGGGCGTCCTGGAACGAGGCGTACTCCGAGGCGCCGTAGTAGGTGGACCAGCGGTCGCCGAGCACCTTGAGCATGCCCTCGACCGCCGCGCGTTCCAGCGCCTTGCGGTCCACCGGCCGGGCGGCCTTCGAGGCGATGCGGTCAGCCGCCTCGTCGATGACGCCCGTGCTCGCCGGGGGCTTGTCCTTCCCGACAACACCGGTGACGACGCCGCCGACGAAGGCGACCGCCATCAGCGCCAGCACCATCGTCACTCGCAGGACGCGGTTCAGCGTTGTGGTGGAGAGCAGGGAGAGCACCGGGGAAGTCTAGGCCGGTATGTCCTGCGCGAGCCGGGCTGCGCCCGCCGGCCGGACTTTGCCATGTCGCCGTTTCCGCAACATCGGATACGTAGCCGGCCTGGGCGAGGTCAGCTACCTATCCGATCATGCAAAATGCGGCTGGTCGGGCGCTAGAGGACCGGGGACGGGCCATTCGGGCACAGGCTGGCCACGGTGCGCATCGGGCCCCCGAACCAGCCCATCGGGTCGTAGGCCGTCTGGCCGAGAACGACGTTGAAGTGCAGGTGTGGCCCGGTCGCAAAGCCGGTGGCACCGACATGACCGATGACCTGGCCGCGGCTGACGTGCTGGCCGACGTGGACGCCGAAGGAGTTCTGGTGGGCATACCACGTCGTCATGCCGCCGCCGTGCGCGATGACCGTGGTGTTTCCGTCCCAGGACGTGTACCTGGTGGCCACGACCACGCCGGCAGCAGCCGCGGTGATGGGCGCGCCGTAACCGGGCGCGATGTCGATGCCGGAGTGGCAGCTCGGGTTGCCGGTCACCGGGTTCGTGCGATAGCCCGCGTAGGCGCTGACACCGCCGTTCGCGGGCCAGCTCAGCCCGCCGGAGCTGGGCCGCACGTGCAGCCCGGAGCGCGAGGCCGCCCTGTTCGCCGCTGCCTCGATGGACCTGGCCAGGGCGCGGGACTGAGCCTGCGCCGCAGCCAGCCGGCTGCGCTCGGCGGCACGCTCGGCGGCGACCGCCCTGACGGCCGTCTCCCGTGCGGACACCAGAGACTCCACCTCGTGCTGGGCGTCGACGGCGTCCTGCTCGAGACCCTGGATCTGCAGGACGAGCGCCTCCTGCTGACGCTTCACCTCCGCGATCTGCGCGCGTTTCGCGTCGAGCGTGGCCCGCTGCGCGGCCAGGTCGGCCTTGTCGTCGGCGAGGCTGCTGAGCGTGGCGCCTTCGGAGCGCATGGCGTTCTGCACGAGGACCAGGCGGGTGGCGAACTGGTCGGGGCTCTCGGAGTTGAGCACGACGGCCAGCTCGGCCAGGCTGCCCTGCTGATAGGACGCCCGGGCGATCAAGCCGATCAGTGTGTGGGTCTTGGCCAGCCGGGCCTGGGTGCGGGCGATCTCCTTCTCCGCACGCGCGACCTCGGCCTTCGCCTCGTCCAGCTGGCCGGCCAGCATCCGGTCGCGAGCCTGCGCCGCCGCGAGACGCCCGCGCAGGCGCGCGACGGCCGCTTGGGCCGAGGCGAGCTGGGACTCCGCCCTCCTCAGCGAGTGGATCGCCTCCACGAGGCGCTGCGAGGTGTCCTCGAGATCTCCCTTGAGCTGGGCGATCCTCTTGTCCACCGCTCTCTTGCGGTCCTTGTCGTCAGCCTGCGCCGTGCTCAGGACACCGAGCAGCAGCGTCGCGAGGACGATCGTGGTGGTCAGCAGAAGGCGTGGGGAAGTCGCACGGATGCGCATGAGGAGGGGGAATCTCCATGTCAGCGGGGAACGGTCGGCGCCAAGCTGTCGACACGACCCGCTCGAACGTGCTCCGCCGAACAGACTCCATCTCCTGCGCGAGCCCTGCTCACCGCGCCCGGTCGCTCGGATCGCCTCAGACGCGAAGGTACTTGAGGAGGGTGAGAAAACTCGCTATTGCCGCTAACGCCACGCCGATCAAGAAAACGGCCCCCGAGCTGAGCCAGACGTCACCCCAGGTGATGAACCGGGTGATCGGGAAGTTGGGCGCCAGCACGTGGTCGACGAGCACACCCTTCAGCAATACGAAGACTCCCGACGCGAGCAGGGCCCCGAGGAACCCTGATATCGCGCCCTCGAGTAGGAACGGCAGTTGGATGGAGAAGCTCGACGCGCCGACGAGTTTCATGATGCCGGTCTCCCGGCGGCGGCTGAACGCAGCGACGCGGATCGTGTTCACGATCAGGATGACCGACACCACCAGCATCATCAGAGCCAGGCCGAAGGCGAACCACTGCACCCACTTGAGCACCTTGAAGAACCGCTCGAGCAGTGCCTTCTGGTCCTGCACCTGTTCGATGCCGTCCCGGCCGATGAACGCGCTGGCGATGATCGGGAACTGCTCCGGGTCGGTCAACTTCACCCGGAACGACTCAGGCATCTGGTCGGCGGTCACGTTGTCGACGATGGCGGAGTTCTTGAACTGCTGCTTGAACCGTTTGAAGGCCTGCTGCTTCGACTCGTAGTAGATCCTTTGCACCTGAGGCATGGCCTCGAGGTCCGCCCGGATCTGGTCGCGCTGAGTGGTCGTGACCGCCCCGCCCGCGCAGCTCGGGGCGTTGCTGACCTCCCCGCAGAGGAAGACCGAGACCTCGACCTTGTCGTACCAGAAGTCCTTCGAGACGTTGACCTGCTGGTTGAACAGCACCGCTGCGCCGAGGAAGGCGAGTGACACGCCCGTGGTGATGATCATTGCCAGGGTCATGGTCAGGTTGCGGCGCAACCCGATACCGATCTCGGAGAGGATGAACGTCGCGCGCATATCGTCCTGTTCGTCGAATCGTGTGTGGGTGATTCCGGTGTCGGCCTGCTGTGGCCACCGGCGTTGTTCTAGTGCGTGTATCCGTAGACCCCGCGGGACTGGTCACGGACGAGCTTGCCGCCCTCGAGCTCGATGACCCGCTTGCGCATCTGGTCGACGATGTCGTCATCGTGGGTGGCCATGACCACCGTCGTACCGGTGCGGTTGATGCGGTCGAGCAGTCGCATGATGCCGACGCTGGTCGTCGGGTCGAGGTTGCCGGTGGGCTCGTCAGCGATGAGGATCATCGGCCGGTTCACGAAGGCCCGGGCGATCGCTACCCGCTGCTGCTCGCCGCCGGAGAGCTCGTCGGGCTTGCGGCCCTCCTTGCCCTTGAGCCCGACGAGGTCGAGCACCTCGGGCACGACCTTGGCGATCTGGGTGCGCGGGCGACCGATCACCTCCAGCGCGAAGGCCACGTTCTCCTGAACGGTCTTGTTGTTGAGCAGCCGGAAGTCCTGGAAAACGGTGCCCACCTGACGACGCAGGGCCGGCACCTTCCACGACGAGAGCCGCGCCAGGTCCTTGCCGGCCACGTGCACCTGGCCGCTGGTGGCGCGCTCCTCCTTCAGGATGAGCCGCAGGAAGGTCGACTTGCCCGACCCGGACTGACCCACCAGGAAGACGAACTCGCCCTTCTCGATCTCCACGCTGACATCGGACAGCGCGGGCCGGGTCTGGCTCGGGTAGATCTTCGTCACGTTCTGCAGTCGGATCACTGGGTCATCACTACCGGCCGGTCGGAGGGGGACGGGTCACCGGCGGTTGCGCGACGACCCTGCGGGCTACCCGGTGGATATCGGGGCAGTTGGCCGGACACCTGAGCGCTCAGGTCGAGCGAACCTGGAAGCCGACGTGCGGAGTCTACGCGCGACACGTCGAAGGACCCGGGTTCCCCCGGGCCCTTCGACGTGTCAAACCCCTGCCCAGCTCAGATCCGCCCTGCTCAGATCCTGGCCTGCTCCGGCTTGCGGGCGAGGAAGATCAACGAGGAGCCCAGCAGGAGGAAGAGCGCCGCGAAGCCGAGCGTCCACGGCAGGTGCGCCGGGGCCCCCGTGTGCGCCAGCGAGGCGCCCAGCACGGCGGTCGGCTCGTTGCTTCCCGGGGGCCTGGTGTGGATCACGCCGAGCACGTCGCTGACCGGGGTCACGACGTCGTTCGACGGCGTGTTCGGCGTCTCCGTCGAGGTCACCGTCGCCGAGTTGAAGATGTCGATGGCGGTCGCCCCCACGAGCGTGTTGACGATCGGCGTGTCGATGACCACCTGGAAGGTGACGGTGCGGGACGTGCCCGGAGCCATGTCGCCCAGGCCCCAGGTGACCAGCTTCGCCGAGTTGTCGTACGCCGTCGTGCACGTGCCGGCGTCGCAGGCTGCTGAGCCCGCCACGTAGGTCGTCTTGCCCGAGTCGCGACCCGGCTTGTAGCCCGGGATGTAGTCGCTCACGCTGACGTCGGTCTGGCCGAGGGTGCCGCTGGCGGTCACCTTCAGCGTGTACGTGAGCGTGTCGCCGAACTCGGCGGCACCGGTCGGGCTGACCGACTTGACGATGCCGAGCGAGCCCTCACCGGGGGTGCAGTCCTCGGCGTGACGACCGAGCCCTCGTCGACCCAGGTGTCGCGGCTGTACTGCAGCCACACCTTGGTGCCGTCGTCCAGGCCGCTGGCCTCCAGCGGCTTACCGTGGCGGGGCCGGCCACGACCGTGTCGTGCGAGTCGTTGGTCCGGTGACCAGGCGCCAGGCGACGTCCGGCGGTGCCGTTGTCCAGCTTCCTGCGAAGACGTGACCGGCGTCGTCGACGCAGTCCTTCTGCAGGTTGCCGGACGGCGGCAGGCGTCAGGCGGTTGCAGTCGTCGGTCGTGACGACCGAGCCCTCGTCGATCCAGGTGTCGCCGGTCTTGTACTGCAGCCACACCTTGGTGCCGTTGTCCAGGCCGCTGGCCTCCAGCGGCTTACCTGAGGTGGGGCCGGCCACGACCGTGTCGTGCGAGTCGTTGGTGCCCGTGACCAGGCGCCAGGTGACGTTCTCGGCGGTGCCGTTGTCCAGCTTTCCTGCGAAGACATGACCGGCGTCGTCGACGCAGTCCTTCTGCAGGTTGCCCGAGGGGGCGACTGGTGTGACAGGCGGCGTGCAGTCACCAGCCAGGGCGATGGCCGCAGAACCGTGGGCCCTCGCGTTGTCGGTCCAGTGCAGATCCACTCTCGCGGAGGCCGACGTTGCGGTCCCGGGGACGGTCTGGGTGAAGCCGAAGGTCGTGTTGCCCACGACCGTCGCGGGTGCACCGCTGATCGTGGTGCCGTCCGGCAGGACCTGTGAGACGGCCAACGTCGCCGTCCGGCCGCTGGTGCCGGTCGTCGTGCCGGTGTAGGTCACCAGGTAGCTGCCGTCGTCCTGGCAGACCGACGATGCTCTCAGCATCGTGTTGTGCGCCGACGCCAGCGGTGCCGTCATGACCATGCCGGCGGTGGCAACGCCGATCGCCAGCACGCTGGCACCGAGCCGCTTGAGTGTTTTCATCCCAGACCCCTCCACACATCCACACCAGCCGGGGTCGGTCTCACCACTCGCTCACCACGACCAATCCGCCCTGAGGCGGACCGGTGACCGCACGGTCGTGGATCATCGCTTCCCCTACGACCGCTGTCGGCGGCCCACGGGAAGTTTGCGGCCTTTACGCCATCTACGTCAATTACGCGTAGTGACCGTCATGCCCGCGAAAAGACCGGTCACGCACACGCTGAGTGACGGAGCGCGGGTGATATATGTGACAAACTGTGCCTGATTTGGCCTAATACATACCTCTAATTACTGATTTATCACTATCACGGATAGTAAGCGGGCCTCATCCGATTTCCGGGGAGATTCGTCCGTTCGGCCGATCGGCGTCGGGCGTGTCGTCCAGCATGCGGACACTATCTCACCCGACTTAGATGGGAACCTCGGTCCTGGTCCGCCCCGGCTGACATCACCGGACTCGTTCTCGACGGCATCGCCGCTGAGATCCGCGGACCTGTTACTCGTCCTTCCCGATCCCGACGCGCCACCGGATGCCGGCCTCGATGAAGTCGTCGATCTCCCCGTCGAGCACGGCGCTGGTGTTGCCCGTCTCGTACTCGGTGCGCAGGTCCTTGACCATCTGGTAGGGGTGCAGCACGTAGGACCGCATCTGGCTCCCCCACGACCCGGCGCTGTCCCCCTTCAGGGCGTCCATCTTCGCCTGCTCCTCGAGGCGGCGCCGCGCCAGCAGCTTGGCGGACAGGACCGCCATCGCCGACGCACGGTTCTGCAGCTGCGAGCGCTCGTTCTGGCAGGAGACGACGATGCCGGTCGGCAGGTGGGTGATGCGCACCGCGGAGTCGGTCGTGTTGACGCCCTGGCCACCGGGACCGCTGGAGCGGTAGACGTCGACGCGCAGCTCGTCGTCGGAGATCTCCACCTCGTCGCTCTGCTCGACGACAGGCACGACCTCGACACCGGCGAAGGAGGTCTGGCGCCGGCCCTGGTTGTCGAAGGGTGAGATGCGTACGAGGCGATGCGTCCCTTGCTCGACCGACAAAGTCCCGTACGCATAAGGCGCTTTCACTGCGAACGTCGCCGACTTGATGCCGGCCTCCTCGGCGTACGACGTGTCGTAGACCTCGGTGGGATAGTCGTGCCGCTCGGCCCAGCGGAGGTACATGCGCATCAGCATCTCTGCCCAGTCGGCCGCGTCGACGCCGCCTGCTTCTGCCCGGATGGTGACGAGGGCGTCGCGCTCGTCGTACTCGCCGGACAGCAGGGTGCGGACCTCGAGCTCCCCGATCGCCGCCCGGACGATCTCGAACTCGGCTTCCGCCTCGCGTAGCGCGTCTTCCCCGTCGGCCGTGCCTTCCTCGCCCTGCGCCAGCTCGAAGAGCAGGCTCAGATCCTCGAGCCGGCGGCGCAGCGACTCCAGCCGGGTCAGCTCGCCCTGCAGATGCGCCAGGCGGCTGGTCACCTTCTGGGCGTGCTCCTGGTCGTTCCACAGGTCCGGGACGGCGACCTCTTCGTTGAGCTCGGCGAGCCGGCGGCGCATCGCATCGGGATCGAGGACCGCCTCGATGCTGCGCAGGGTCTGGTCGAGCTCCTTGAGCTGGTCGGAAACATCCACGGCTGCCACGTGAATGGAGCGTACGCGACGCTCCGCTCATCATCAGGCCCAGCGCCGCACAGTGCGTGACGCCAGCAGTGCCCACTGTGTTGTCAGATGCGTCACATTCGGCGAACTTCCGCTGTTTTTGGTCAAGAGCACTCCAAGCATCACCGATGCTGGAGTAACAGAAGCCCCTGCTGCGTCTCATGCACAGGGCGGCCCGCGTGGACGCCGAGTCCTGCCACCCGCGGGCGTCCCCGACGACATCGTCGATCTGGCAGGCACGGAGAACCCAGCAGTGCGGGTGCCCAGTCACGACCGGGCTCCCTTGGGGTGAAGCCACCATGCGTGGCCGGGCGACTACTTCGGTGCCCGAACCCGACAGGACACTCTTCGCAGGCGGTCTCGAAGGAACACATGCTCTCGTCCCACTTTGCTCTGCCACGCCTGCTCACAGTAGGCGGGCTGCTCGTCACCCTCACGGCCGCGCTGTTCGTCGGCGCCGCCGCGAGCCCCACAACCACCCATGCGTCGGCGGCCGTCTCTGCAGCCACCGGCGACCACGCCGTCGACTGGGCGCGCAGCCGCAAGGGCTCGCCCTACCACTACGGCAGCGACGGTCCCCACCGTTTCGACTGCTCCGGCCTGACCCGCTGGGTCTATGCACGCGTCGGAAAGTCATTGCCGCACTCGTCAGCAGCACAGGCGAACAAGGTGAAGCACATCAAGCGCTCAAACGCGCGTCGTGGTGACCTCGTCTTCTTCTACAACAGCGGCGGCGTCTACCACGTCGGGATCTTCGCCGGCCACGGCCGGATATGGCACGCGCCGCACTCCGGCACGCGCGTACATCGTCAGCACATCTGGACGAGCAGCGTCTTCTTCGGCCGCGTCCGGTAGGCACGTCACCAGCCGCTCACCAGCAGTAGCCGGTCGTTGCGGAGACCGGTAGTCGGCCATGCACGGGCCGAGGCCGACTACCGGTCGCCGGGGTCCATCCAGCACGATGGGCTCGTGGTGACTGCAGTTCAACCCTTGACGGATATGACCGACTGGGCGCGCGGCAGCGGGCTGGAGATCCTGCTGATCCTCATCGGGACGATCCTGCTGACCCGCTTCACGAGCTGGCTCGGCGCGAAGATCACCGCCAGGATCGACGACAACGCCCAGGAGTCCGACGCACTCGTGCGCTCGGAGGCGGCCAAGCACCGGCACGCACTGACGCAGGTCATCACATGGACGTCGCTCGGCATCATCTACTGCGTCGCAGCCGTACTCATCGTCCAACGGCTCGGCATACCGCTCACCGGTCTCGTCGCGCCGGCCACCGTGGCCGGCGTCGCCCTCGGCTTCGGCGCCCAACGCATCGTCCAGGACCTGCTCGCCGGATTCTTCCTCATCACCGAACACCAGTACGGCTTCGGCGACGTCATCCGGCTGTCCGTTCCCGGCATCGGCGAACCGATCCAGGGAACCGTCGTCGACCTCTCGCTGCGTACGACGCAGATGCGCACGGTCAACGGTGAGGTGGTGATCACACCCAACGGGCAGATCGTGCAGGCCACGAACCTGTCGCGCGACTGGGCACGCGCGGTCATCGACGTGCCGGTGCCGACCACCGCCGACGTGAACAGGGTGACGGCTATCCTGCAGCACGTCGGCGTCGCCGCCTACGCCGACGAGCAGCTGCGCTCGCTGCTGCTCGACGAGCCCTCGGTCATGGGTGTCGAGAGCATCGAGGTCGACCAGATCAACATCCGGGTCGTCGCCAGAACCTTGCCGGGCAAGCAGTTCGACGTCGGCCGCGAGCTCCGGACCCGTATCGCGGCCGCGCTGCGCAAGGAAGGCATCATCGTCGCGCCCGTCCTTGACACCGAGTCGCCGAGCAGCCAGTCATGACAGCGCGACGGTTCCGTCCCTCCACGTTGGCGCTCAGCGTCGTGTTCATCATCCTGCTGACGATCTACATCCTCGTGCGGCCGCCGCCCGCGCCCGTCGCGGGAACCCCTCCGTCCCCGTCTCCGACGGAGAGCAGCGAGCCGGAGCCCAGCAAGACTCCGACCGCCAGTCCCAAGCCGAGCAAGACGTCGTCGACGCCGTCGCCGAGTCAGACACCCAGCGTCGACGCCCTCGGACACCTCGACACCATCGGGCACCCCCACATCAACGGAAACATCTCCGAGCGCGCCGGTCACGTCGGCACCAGCGACTCCATGAAAGATGGCGATGCAGCGATGAACGTTCGCCCGGCGGCACAGGGCCACGTGCGCATAAGGGAGGTCGAAGACGCCGACCTCGATGCGTTCTTCGAACACCAGCGGGACCCGGAAGCAGTGCGCATGGCGGCGTTCCCGGCGCGCGACCACGAAGCGTTCATGGCTCACTGGGCAAGGATCCGCGCGGACGACACGTGCATCGTTTCGACCATCGAGGTCGATGGCCGCGTCGCCGGCAACATCGGGATCTGGGAGCAGTCGGGCAGGCATCTCGTCGGCTACTGGATCGATCGCCAGGACTGGGGCCGCGGCATCGCGACGGCCGCGCTGACGTTGTGCCTCGGCAAGGTGACCACGCGACCGATCCATGCCCACGTCGCGGTCGCCAACGTCGGCTCGATCCGAGTGCTGGAGAAGTGCGGCTTCCGCAGGCTGCCTGACGACGACCCCGAGGCATCGACGATCGGCGAGGACGGAGTCGAGGAGATCCTGCTCGTCCTGGAGGCCGACGACCCCGATCGCTGACCGGACGCTGGGGGATTGCCGGTATGCCCACACCCGGGCTCAAGGTCACTCGTTCAAAGTCGATCATGCACAAGGTGGAATGTACCGATTCCCGCACGCTCAAACCCGAAGTCGATCATGCACAAGCTGACGTCGGCGATGCGCCCGCTCGCAACTCGAGAGTCGGCGATGCAGGAACTCGTCGACGGTCTCCCAAGTACTGCATGATCGATTTGGTTTGTCCCGTTCCGACGTGTGACCGGTTCGAGGAGTTCGACCGCTTCGAGCACTTCGTCCTGCCCAGCGAATGGACGTCGATCGTGTCGAAGAAAACACCCTCAGTAACGAGTTCCCGAACATCGAGCCGGAGTCGCGCTGTTGGTCAGTGGGCAGGCCCAAGAAACGCTCCTTCCGAGCCATTGACGGCTGACCCGTTGGTGCCACGTGCAAGTGATAATTCGAGCCATTGACCCCACGGGAGTAGTGCGGCGATCGTGTCATCGGCCAAGGGGATGTGGCTACCGCTCCCGGACTCGGGGTGGGGGGATGGTCCGGCGCGACTGAGCCGGGCTCTTGTGGAGGGGATTTATATGAGCCTTTTTGATCGCATGGGGCATCGCAGAAATGCCATCATCGGCGCCGCCGTAGTCGGCGTCTCGCTGGTGTGGGCCGTCGCGCCCGCATCGGCCGCAGCAGCCTCGCGAACGACTCTGTCGACGAGCACGCCCTCAATCGGCTTCGGCACGATCGCGAAGCTCAAGGCCGTGGTCAAGCCGACCAGCGGCACGCTGCTACCGACCGGCAGTGTGACTTTCCGGGAGGGAACGACCGCAACGAGCCCGGCTGTCGGCCCGGCGGTGACTCTCGCAACTGTTAACAGCGTGCAGACGGCCAAGATCGACCTGCCGTCGCTCGCGATCGGTACGCACACGTTCATCGCGACCTACAGCGGATCAACCGCGTTCAATGCCAGCACCTCGTTGACGACGACCATCGTGGTGTCGGCGGTGGCAAAGGTCGACACAACGACCACGGCCAGCACATCGACGCCGAACGTTGCCCCTGGGGCCGAAGTCAAGCTCAAGGCCGTTGTCAAGCCGGTCTCTGGCACCGTCAAGCCAACCGGGACAGTTACCTTCTCTGAAGGCGCAACGACTCTCGCGGCAGCAGTGCCGCTCGTGTTGATCGGCACAGTGGAAACGGCGAAAGCTCACGCTCCCGAGTCTTCCAACCGGCACCCACGTGATCACCGCCACCTACTCGGGGTCACAGGGTTTCAACGCGAGCACTTCGCCCGCCACACCGGCGGTCACGGTGACGGTCGGCAAGATCAACACGACCTGCACACTCACAGCCAAGCCTTCGGCCAATGATCCTCTCAAGACCGTGATGGCGATCACGGTGAAGGGCACTAGCGGCACAGTCATTCCGACTGGTGGCGGCCTGTTCAGCATCGATGTCGGCCGGGCGGACGCCCAAGCGCCGCAGGCGTACGCGCTGCTCGCCACGGGCAGGGCCCAGATCACCTACTACTTCCCGGCCCCGGCTGCTGTTCACACTGTTCGGGCGACGTACGACGGAGACACCACGTTCAACGCCTGCACCAGTGCGATTGTGTCCTTTACGGCGCCATAAGGCGCAGCTGTTACGCAGCAAGCACCAGCACCGTACGTCACAGATCATGAAGGATCCGGCGGGCTTCCAGCCCGTCGGATCTTTCATGATCACGACCGCAGCCCGTTTCTCAAGTCGATCATGCAGTTCTTGCGTGCGTGGGCACACAAGAGACTGCATGATCGACTTGGTAGGACGCGGGTCACGGGACGAGCGGGGACCGCGCGTTGGCACTGGCAACGATGGGGTAGCCGCCGTTCCAACGGCTGGTCACCAGGTTGGCAAGAGGCATGTGTACGACGGCGCGCAGCGTCACGGTCACTGCCGCGCCATCAGTGTCGACGGTGACGACCTCGAAGTCGCGGAACCGGTCGGCCAGCTCTGCATCGGCGGCATACTGCTCGACCGCGCGCCGCGCGCCGGCCTCGCTCAGCGGCAGGACGGATGAGTCGTCACCTGTATAGACCGCGCCCAGGTCGGGCTGGTTGGCCGCGGACAGTGCAGCAGCATCGGCAGCAGCCAGCAGCGACCGCCGGTAGAGGTAGGCCTGCGAGACATCGACCACGACCGTGATCAGCAGAGCGGCGATGACGGTGTAGGCCAGCACCAGCAACAACAATTGCCCTTCGTCATCACGGCGATGCATGCCACTCGACCAGCGTCGCCGCGCCGCGCGTACAAATGTCACGGCGACACCGGCCGGAACCGGTCGACAACCTCGAGGTGCCGACCCTCGACATGGATGCTCGCCGGCAGCACCCCGTCGAGGAAGCGCGGCAGGAACGGCAGCTCGACGTCGTAGCCGATCACGACGTCGACGTTGGCGCCCGGCGTGAGGCACGGTCGCGCCGAGCACACAATGCTCATCTGCCCGTCGTCGAGCTCGAGCCCGCTGTCGGCCATCACGAGCGACGCCGCCATCGTCGCGCGCGCGTCCGCGTCGCTCGAACGCCGAGGTGACGAACACCCGGCCGGCCTCGCGGGTGGCGCTGGACACGGCGTACGTCGCGCCTTGCACACGGAAGACTGTGAGCAGCAGATAGGTCAACGGGATCATCATCAGGATCGCGAGGTAGACGAACTCGACGATCGCGTTGCCGTCATCACCGCGCATGCACCGGCGCTGCACGACGATCACTGCCCTTCCTGCATCGCGTGACCGCGCACCGAGATGGCTCTTGGCGGGCCGAGCAGACCGAGGACCGGCAACCGGGCCTGGACGCGGATGACGACAGTGGTGACACCGTCGACCGTCTCTGTGCCGCTCGTCACGTCGTCGGCGAAGGAGTCGGCCAGCGAGTCGCGGATCAACTGGCGGGTCACGGCCGCACCGTCGGCGGGAGTGCGGTCAGCGTTCGCTCCCCAACGAGCACCTTCGGCGGCGGAGGCGACCAAGGTGTTGCGCACGTGCAGCGCGAGGCCGAGCTGGAGCAACGCCAGGAACAGGAACGTGAGCAGGATGCCGACCAGCGTGAAGTCAACGACGGCGGAACCGCTGTCGTCGGGTCGCCGGATCGGACGTCGACGCAGCATCAGGGAGCGTTGCCGCTGACTCCGTCCAGCGCGTCGCTGAACAGCTGCCTCAGCTTGTCGTCGGCCACGAGCCACAGCGCCGTCACCAGCCCGGCCGTCATGATGGTCACGAGCACCCACCCCGGCACGTCGCCCCGGTCGCGCACTGTCATCGTCACGACCGCGGACGACAGCACGCGCGTACAGCGCAACAACCACATCGGACAGACTGTCGATGGCCTTCGACATGGCACGACTCCTTCGCTCGATGCTTCTTCAGCTCGAGAAGCTGAAGCTGATGAACCCGGGAAACAGGGCGAACAGAACCGTCACCGGCAGCACGAGAAAGACGACCGGCACCATCATGGCGATCTCCTTGCGACCGCCGGCTTCGAGCAAAGACCGTTTGCCGGCCTCGCGGACGTCGACCGCCTGAGCCCGGAGCACGTCGGCGAGTGGTGTGCCTCGTTCGACGGCGATGGCGACGCCGTCGACGAACCGCGCGAGCGGCGCCAGGTTGGTGCGCGCCGCTATCCCTTGCAGCGCAACGACCAATGGCACGCCTGCGCGTGCCTCGGCGAGCGCCCTGCCCAGTTCGCCGGACAGCTCGCCGCTGCTCAGCCGCGTCACTCGCTCGAGCGCGCCAACAGGGCCCTCGCCGGCGGCGACCGCGAGTGCGAGCAGCTCGGCGATGGTCGGGAACTCGGTCATGATGCGCTGCTCGCGCTGCGAGACCTGCCAGGACAGCTGTTGGTCACGGGCCAGCAAGCCGGCAACGGCACCGGACAGGCTGAGGAACAAGAGCAGCACCGGCGAGAAGGTTCCCCGCGCGCCGACCACCAGGCTGATGCCCAGGCCGATGCAGAGACCGCCGCTGGCCCACACGACCTGCTCCGAACGGAACTCATCGAGCGTCACGTCGCGCCCGGCCTGGTCGAGACGTCGGCGCACGGAGTTGGCCCCGCCCAGGAAACGCTCCAAGCCGCGCACTGCGTCGGCCATCAACGGCGCGACGAGCCGTTCCAGCGTCGGGAACGGCGTCACGGTGTGATCGCGAGCGAGCAACCGCGAAGGAGGCGTGGAGTCGCGCAGGTAAGGCGCCAACCGGTCGTCGAGACTCGGCCGGCGCAGCGCCGGCAGCCGCGACAGGGCAACGGCGAGTCCACACCCGGCCAGCAATCCGACCCCGGCGCCGACCAGCCCTGCGCCACCGAGCCAGTCGCCGCCGAGCAGGCCAGTCATCGCAAGACGCGTTCGTCGTCGGGCAACCGCCCGATGCGCAGCATCACGCGGTAGGCGATCAGGCACAGCCCGCCCCCGACCGCGAGCACCACCAAACCTGCGGTGGTGTCGTAGGCCTCGACGGCTTCCGGACGCAGCGACAACAACGCGAGCACCACCCAGGGCGCGGCCACAGCCAGCCGCGCCGCGTTGATCGTCCAGCCCTGCCTGGTCTCGAGCTCGGCACGGGTGCGCGCGTCCTCACGCAGAAACCCTGAGAGCGTGCGAAGCAAGCGGCCGAGGTCGTTGCCGCCGACCTGCCGCGCCATCCGTAGCGACTCGATGATGCGGTCACCGACCGGGTCGGCGAGGGCGGCCTTGAGCCGGTCGAGGCTCTCGTAGAACCTGCCCGTCGCGCGATAGTCCTCGCCGAACCTCAGGAACGGCGCACGCAGCTCGACCGGCCCACGCGTGCCGACCTGCGTCAGCGCCTCGGGCAGCGCCAGCCCCGCGCGTACGGCCGAAGCAAGGTTGTCCACGACGTCGGGCCACAGGTCGCGCAGCTCCGCCCGCCGCACCCGCAGCCGGAAACGCACCACCGCCACCGGCACCCATGTGGCCAGCAACCCGAAAGCCAGCGCGATGACCGGCGAACGCGACACCACGTACATCGCGACCGTCACGAACCCGCCCACAGCGGCGCAGCACGCGACCAGCCCGCCCGGAGTGACCGACTCGATGCCCGCCTGCAGCAGCATCTCGGCGACCTTGTCACGGCGAGAAACACGAGGCGTACGACGTCGCGCCGGTGGCCCGAAGGAGCGGACGATGAGCAGGACGCCGAGGCCGCAGGTCAGCCCCAGCAACGCGCCCATCAGTTCAGCACTGTCTGGGCGCCGGCGAGAACCTCGGCCAGGTCGAAGCCGGCCCGGGCGAATCGCTCGACGTGCGGCGGCCAGCCATCGGCCCGTACCAACTTCTCGTTGCGCGTCACGAAGACCTCAGATGCCTCGACCACATCGCCCTCGACGCGCCCCGGGATCGCCAGCACCTCACGGACCACGCGCCGAGCGCCGGCCTCGGCACTGATGTGCACCACCAGGTCGATGCACCCCGCGACCGTCGGCACCACGAACCTGCTGCGTGACGTTGTCCCCGGCCAGCAACGGCAGCGTGCACAGCTTCGTGATCGCCTCGCGGGCCGAGTTGGCATGGATACTGGCCATGCCAGGCAGCCCCGAGTTGAGCCCGATCAGCAGGTCGAGACTTTCCTCTTGCCTGACCTCGCCGACGATGATGCGCGACGGGCGCATGCGCAGGGCCTCCTTGACCAGCCGGCGCAGCTTGATCTCACCGGTGCCCTCCAGGCTCGGCTGCCGGCACTGTAGGGACACGACATCGGGCAACGGGATCTTGAGCTCGAACACTTCCTCGGCGGTGACCACCCGTTCCTGGGGCGGGATGGCGGCGGCGAGGCAGTTCAGCAAGGTTGTCTTGCCGGCCTGGGTGCCGCCGGAGACCAGGACGTTGAGCCCGCTGCGCACCGCGGCGTCCAGGAAGCGCGCCGCCGCGGGGGTCAGGCTGCCCAACCCCACCAGGTCGTCAAGATGTGACGCGCGCACCACGAACTTGCGGATGTTCACCGACCAGAAACGGCGGGTGATGTCCGGGATCACCACATGCAGCCGACTGCCGTCGGGCAGCATCGCATCCACGAAGGGAGCACTCAGGTCCACCCGGCGACCAGACGACTTCAGCATCTTCTCCACCAGATCACGCACCTGATCCTCGGAGAGCACCGTCGTGGTCAGCTCATGCAGACCGGCGCGGGCAACGAACACCTTCGTCGGCTCATTGATCCAGATCTCCTCGACCAACGGATCGTCGAGATAAGGCTGCAACGGGCCGAACCCGGCCACCGCGTCGAAGACGGTCCGCGCCGCAGATCGCGTGTCCGGCAGCGGCGGCAACGCCCCGGAGATGCTGCGCTCGTCATAGTCGGCGATCACCTCCTCAACCAGACGACGTACGGCAGCCGGTTGCTCGACAGGGTCGATGCCGCGGCGGCGCACGAGTTCGCGGACCTCGTCCTCCACCACCGCGATCGCCGTCACGACCCGCCCCGCTCCTGGTGCTCGGAGCGCGAACGTATCCACCCGTGAACCCCGCGTCTATAGCCCTCTTGCGCCCCTGTGGACAGAGCACCCGAAACCGCAGAGACACCCCCGACAAACAGGGCAACGCCATCAGCTCGAACCCGCCGCAGCCGAACCCGGCCCGGGCGAATCGCTTGACGTGCGGCGGCCAGCCATCGGCCCGTACCAACTTCTCGTTGCGCGTCACGAAGACCTCAGATGCCTCGACCACATCACCCTCGACGCGCCCCGGGATCGCCAGCACCTCACGGACCACGCGCCGAGCGCCGGCCTCGGCACTGATGTGCACCACCAGGTCGATGCACCCCGCGACCGTCGGCACCACGAACCTGCTACAGATATTTCGACTGAGACACCTGTCAGCCAAGTCAGGCCCATCGGCACTTCCGAACGCACGCATCGCGGTATGAGCGGATGTTGCATGCGCAACGACTGGGCGCAGTTGAAGGCTGCACCCGCCAATCGACCTTGTCGGGTTGACCGGACTTTAACTCCGGCGCAGGTAGGCCAGCACGGCGAGCACGCGCCGGTGGTGGTCTCCTGAGTCGGCCAGGCCGAGCTTGAGGAAGATCGACGTCACATGGGCCTCGACTGTCCGTTCGACCACGAACAGTCGGGTGGCGATGGCCCGGTTGGAGAATCCTTCGGCCACCAGGCCGAGCACTTCGCGTTCCCGCTGGGTCAGTGCGGCCAGGGGGTCGCCTCGCCGCAGCCGTCCCAGCAATTCGGCGACGATGGCCGGCTCGACGACGGTCTCGCCCGAGACGACACGGTGCAGTGCGTCAACGACGGTTCCGATGTCGGAGACCCGCTCTTTAAGCAGGTAACCGACGCCGCCGGGGCTCTGCTCTATCAGTCGCAGCGCGTAGCCGGCGTCCAGGTGCTGCGACAGGACGAGCACTCCAAGGTCGGGGTGGGCGGCCCGCAGCGTCTGGGCGGCGACCAGGCCCTCGTCTGTGTAGGTGGGAGGCATCCTGATGTCGACGATGGCAGCATCGGGTGTCGTGGTCTCGACGGCGCGCAACAGCTCGTCGGCGTCTCCGCACTGGGCGACGACGTCGACTCCACTGGCGGCGAGCAGCCGGACGATGCCTTCGCGCGCGATCAGCGAGTCGTCGGCGATGATGACGCGCATGGCACCTCCGCCCGCAGGGTGGAGGTGCCTACCACGACGTGGCCGCCCAGTGCGCCGACCCGGTCCGCGACATTGAGCATCGTCGATGACCGCGGCGTTCCATCGTCTTCTATCTCGATGGCGAGTGCACCGCCTCTCTCGACGAGCCGGACCGCGAGGTAGCTGGCCGACCGCTCGTGCGCGTCGTCCAACGCGTCGGACACCATGGCGTACGCCGCGGCCTCTACCTGGCGCGGATGCCGGACGGTCGAGTCGCTCGCCACCTCGACCGCAATCGGTGCGCGCGCTGCCAGCGTCGCGAGGGCGGCGTCGAGACCCGCTTCGGCGAGGGCGGCGGGATAAAGCCCGTGGGCAAGCTCACGTAGCTCGGAGACGGCGGCCTTGGCCTCTGTTGCCGCGGCCGTCAGCAGGTCAGCGCACCGCGTCTCGCCTACCACCGTCGCGGTCGCTGCCACGAGCCGCAGATCCAGCGCCAGCGCCAGCAGCTGTTGTTGCGCGCCGTCGTGGAGGTCGCGTTCGAGCCGATGCCGTTGGGCGTCGGCGGCCGCCACGATTCGTGCGCGCATCGCCTGCAGCTCGGCCAATCGGGCGCGCAGTGCGGCCTGGATGCCAGCGTTCTCCACCGCGAGGCGTAGTGCCGGACCCATCAGCCGTACGACGTCCGTCAGCTGGGCGTCGTGCTCGAGCCAGGCCACCGGCTCGGATTCGCGACGCAGCACGGTGGCCACCCGCCCGCCGCCTTCCGCCGGTGGCGGCACCACGCCACCACCGGCGTCGACGTAGGTCGCCTGGTCCGTCGGGAAGAGCAGCCGCAACGTGCCGTCGCCGATCGTCGCCCGCAGCGCGGACTCCACCTCGATCGGCGACGGCGCAGCCCCGAGCCGCGCGACGAGCTGCTCGACGGCGTGCCGCTGCCATCGCGTACGCAGCACCCTGGCGATCAACGCAAGAGCCGTCGCCGTCAGCGCGACGGCGGACACGACGTAGGTCGACACCGGCAGTGGCCCGGCGGGTCGGCGCGCAGGGCTGACCACCAGCGAGAGCCCGTCGACCGCGACGGCCGCGACGGCCACGCCGCCACTGAGCGTGACGGCGACCGCGAAGGCCCGCGCGGACCGTGTCGAGCGACGGACCTCGTCCGCACCCACCATCAGCAGCCCGATTGCGAGCACGGCATAGGCGATGCGGAATGTGTCCTGCAGCCGGTCGCTCAGCCGCGGCGTCGGGTGCACGAGGAACGAGTTGACCGAACAGTTCGCCCAGCACGACACGTCGAGAAACGGGTCAGTCAGTAGGGTCCATGTCGCTGCAGACAGCACACCGACCGCGTACCCGGCCACCACGAGCCCGGTGGCCGCCTTGCCGCGTCGAGCCAACGGCAGCGACCGCACGACCAGGTGCAGGACCAGTGGCAGGAGCAGAACCGACGCGGCAGTGGCCGTGCTACGCATGGGTGCTGCCAGAGCGATCGAGGCCGCGATCACCGGCAGCGCCCACACGACCGCGGCCATCGCCGCAAGCAGACCGGCGGGCCGGTCCTCCCGGTCGACGAGCAACTCGGTCGCGGCAAGGAGCAGGCCTAGCGTGGGGGGCACGCCGATGGCGGCCAGCACCGGCGAGAGGGCGGCGAACGAGGAGACGTCACCGCCCTGCCGAGCGACCACCAGGGTCGACACGACGAAGGCCGCCCCGAGCAGGGTCGCGACAACCCGGCCGGCGCGCACCAGGGGCATCCGGCCCACCGTCACGGCTCCGAGTGTGGCACCGGAGTGCTGGTTCGCACATTGTGGCCGGCCACAGTCCCCGAGGCTCGGCCTGCCCGGATGTCGTGGCGCGCAGGACGACCTAGCATCGTCTGCACGGAACGAGGGGGCGTGTCATCGTGACGAAAGTGAGGACCTCCGTCCGGCTAGTGGGTGTCGCCGCCCTTGCCGGATTGCTGGCGAGCTGCTCGGCCGTTGCGACCGGCCCGCGCAACAAGGCGGGTGGGCCTCAGCGAAGCGCGGATCCTCCGCCTCGCCGACACCGGGTCAACGCTGCGTCTCACGCCGAGCGTCGAGCACTTCGCGTCGCGTGTGGCCGAGGTGTCGCACGGGCAGCTGCGGGTCGACGTGGTGCACCGGTGGGGGCAGTATGGACCAGACGCCGAGCGTCAGGAGGTACGAGCCGTCGCGGCGGGCAAAGTCGACCTCGGCTGGGTCGGAGCCCGCGTCTTCGACACGATGGGCGTAAACGATCTCCAGGCCCTGCAGGCACCATTGCTCATCGACAGCTATCCACTCGCCAAGGCCGTCGTCACCAGCGACCTCGCCAACGCGATGCTGAAAAGCACCGCACCTCTCGGCGTGCAGGGCCTAGGCATGCTCGTCAACGGACTGCGCAAGCCGATCGCCACCGAGACGCCGTTCACCGGGCCTGCGTCCTGGCAGGGAGCGACGTTCGCGACGTACGGCTCGCAGGTGCAATCGGCAAGCATCCGGGCGCTCGGAGCGCGCCCAGTGGTGAAGTACGGACCGCCTCTCAACGTCGCCCTCGACGACCGGACAGTGCAGGGCTACGAGAAGAGCCTGTTCGTCTACGTGAACAACGCCATGACGGTGCGCGCGCCATACGTGACGGTCAACGTCAACCTCTGGCCAGAGCTCGACGTACTCGTTGCCCACCCGGGGACGATGACATCGCTCGACGACCAACAGCGCCGTTGGCTGCGGCAGGCGACCAGCGACGCGATCCGACGTTCGTTCCACCTCGTGGGAGACGATGCGGCGTTGGTGCGCGAGCTGTGCGACTCCGGCTCGCGTGTCGCGGTCGCGACGAGCGCCGACCTGACGGCCCTCCGTCAGGCATTCGCTCCTGTCTACGCCGCCATCGAGCGCAACGGGACCACCCGCAGTGCGGTGGCGCGCATCGAGGCTCTGAAGGGGCGGCTCGGGCCGCAGCCGGCGCTGCCGGTTCCTATCGGGTGCACCGGCACCGCGCCTCGGGCGCAGTCGCTGCCTGCCGGCGCCAGCGCGCGGTTCGCCGGTGCCTATCGTTGGACGATCACCCGCGCCGATGCGCGCGCCAAGGGCGACGAGACGGCGTCGGACTATCCCCTCACGTCGAACATGGTCCTCGGCCGGGACGGCACCTGGCTGCTGGGCACAAACGAGCAAGACACCGGGACGTACACGGCCACATCGAACATGCTGCGGTTCGTTTGGCCACGAACCGGAGCCACGCTTGTCTTCCGCGTGCATGCCGACGCCGACGGCACGTTGCATCTTTCAGCGGTCCCGCCGATGGACCCCGGCGACAAGTTCGTGTGGAGCGTGCATCCCTGGCAGCGGATCCGCTGATCCCTCGGGTCAGTCGCAGGCCCAGGGGACAAGAGCGGTCAGTTGCGTGCCACCGCCTAGCGGGCTCTCGAGGTCCAGCCTGCCGCCGAAGCTGGTCACCCGGTCGGCGAGCCCGGACAACCCGGATCCGGCCGAGAACGCCGCACCCCCACAGCCATCGTCGGTCACCTCGATGAGCATCCCGCCGGCGGCAGACCGGCTCACCGTGACCTCTAAGGACGACGCGTCCGCATGCTTGACCACGTTCGTGACAGACTCGGAGCAGACGAAATACGCCATCGACAACAGGTCGTCCGGCACGCCGGGCGGCAGGTCGACGGTCAATCGGCAGGGCACGTCGACGTCGGCCAGCAGCGCCGCGAGCGCGGCCTCAAGGCCGTCCTCCGCGAGCGCTCGCGGGTGCAGCCCACGCGCCAACCGAGCCAGATCATCCATCGCAGCCCGCAGACGTTGCTGCACCGGAGTCACCAGAGCGACGCCGGTTGCCGAGGCATCAGCGGCGGCACCGAGCATGTCGCCGACCGTCGTGAGTCGGCTCTCGGCACCGGAGCGTAGCTGCCGCCCGATCCGCTCCCTGGCGTCCATGCCGGCCCGTACGATCCGTCGCGCCGACGACTCAAGTTCGGAAAGCTGCGCCGCGAGCTCGAGACGCAGCCGGGCATTGGTGCTGCCCAGCCGAATGGCCAGCTCAACGGCGCGACGGACCTGCGGGTCGCTCAGCGCCGCCGGGTCGTGCACCAGTACGGCGACCGGCTGGCCGTCGTGGGTGACCGGAGTGATGGCCCGGTGCGGAGCTGAGGCCCCGACATCCAGAGTCCGGCCGTTGGCATCGACGTATGCGCCGTCGAGCCAGTAGCCGAGCTCCAACGACGGGTCGCCGAGCGTCGTCGCGAGCTCACGTCGCAGCGACGATGTATCCCGCTCGGCGCTTGTCACCCGCACGACGAGATCAGTGATCTCCACCGGCAAAGGCGCCGGTCCCGCCAGCGGGATCGCCAACCCGACTGCGACCGCGCAGACGAGCGCCTCGTAGACCAGCAGGGTGCTGCCCGAGCCCGCCCTTGTCCCGGCCACAGACAGCACGACCGGTGCGATGCTGAACGCTGCCGCCAGCCCGAAGGCGCCGGCGAGCCCACGGCGAGCCGCCGAGCGCGCGGGGCCACGCGCAGCCCACAGGTTGGCTGCGCACAAACCGACCAATCCCACGCTCAGCGCAACGGCCGCCCACGGGTCGGACCACATCCACGGCACGGCCGACACGGCGTACGCCGACCCCAGCGCGGCCCGTCGTGCCACGCCACGCGCCGAGACGACAGGGTAGGTGATCACGAGATGCAACAGCGGAGCCCGATGCCAGTAGATGCTCTGCTGCTCCAGCCACACCAGCGGCCCGGAATGACCCACCACGTTGTTCACGAACCACAAGGAACCGCTCGCGCAGAACAGTGCGCTGGCTGCCGACCGCCTGGCGACGGCCATGCCGCAGACGAGCAGGCACCATCCCGTGAGCAAGTCCGGGAGCCACAGGTCCAGCCGATGCCAGCCAAAGCGGAGGCCCTCGCTCAACAGCCCCGCAACGGCGACGACGATCGACGTGGACCAGATGATCTGCTGTCGCGGCCTGCCACCCAGCGTCACAGGATCCCCCGCAGGACGTCCGCCAGTGCGGCGCCTGACAGGTCGGCCTTGGCGATGAACCCGCGGGCGGCCGCCTTTGCCAGACGGGGGCCGTACGCCGAAGCGTCCCTGCTCGAGATGAGCACGACGACCGGCGGGTACGGGCGTGCCGCCAGGGCCTCCGCAACGGCGAGCCCGTCCAGGCCGGGAAGTTGCACGTCGAGCAGGACCACCGCGGGGCACAACGCCGCGGCCTCGGTGAGGGCCTCGAAGCCGTCTGCAGCTTCGCCGACGACCTGAAACCCCTCGGCCTCCAGCAAGGCCCGCGCCGAAGCCCGGAATCCTGCATGGTCGTCAACGACAAGCACGGTCGTCGTCACGATGCTCGCATCGTGCCACGCAGCGAGACGGCCAGCCATGCGGCTGACCACAACCCCGAGACCTCGGTCTGCCGCGATGAACAAATCCTTCATACGGCCCACAGTCGGGACAAGCGCAGCCGGACCGTCCCGGACCGGCTCGCGATACCGAGGAGGTCGAACATGACATCGAGATCCACCCTCACAGCGTGCATCGCGGCGACCCTCATCATCCCGCTAGTCCCCGCCGTGGCCCAGGCGGCCGGGTCCGGCGTGCTGTCCTGCGGCAGCACCATCACAGCGAGCACTCTCCTAAGGGCCGACGTCACCGGTTGCTCCGGGGACGGCCTGGTCGTCGCCGGCGACCACGTGACACTCGACTTGAACGGCCACACCGTGTCCGGCGACGGGGTCCCGAACATAGGCGGGTTCGATGTCGGCCTGCGGGTGACCGGAACCGACGCGCGGGTGCGCAACGGCTCGGTCTCCGCCTTCGACCGTGGATTGCTCGCGGTGAGCTCGCCCGGGCTCCGGCTGAACGGGCTCGCGGTGCACAACAACAGCAACCGCGGCATCATGCTCGACCAGCACTCCGACGGGGCGCGCATCGACCACAACATCTCAAGCGACAATGGCGCATCCGGCATCGCGGTCGTCGCGTCGAACAACGCAAAGGTGAGGCACAACCGCAGCGTGCGCAACGTCGGCGGCGCCGGCGTGCGTCTCGACACGGCCGATGGCGCATTCGTCGCCGACAACGACTTGAGTGCCAACACCTACGGCGCGCAGATCGAACCCGACGCCGACGCGAACACCGTAACGCGCAACGCCATGGTGGCCGACCTCGAAGGCGGTGTCATCATCGGGTTCTCGAACGACAACGTGGTGACCCGCAACCGCATGACACAAGGGGGCAACGGCGTCATCACCGAGAGCGCAGACCGGACGGTCATCACGGACAACGTCGTGACCCACAGCATCGCGACCCTGTGCGACGGGTGCGGCATCGCGGTGCAGATCTACGGCAACGACAACGTCGTCGCTCGCAACACGCTGGTCGACTCGCCCCGCTACGGCATCGAGCTCGACGACTTCCAGGACCCCGGCCACAGCCCAGCCTCGGGCAACGTGCTGCGGGGCAACGTCGTCGACCAGTCTGGGATCGGCATCGCCATCGGCGCCGAGGCCGGCGGCGTAGTGACCGACACCGTCATCACGCACAACATCGTGACCCGCGCCGTCAGCGACGGGATCCAGCTCGTCGGCCCATCGACCGGCCTGGAGACCTCCACGCTGACCCGCAACGTCGCCAACAGAAACGGCGGCTTCGGCATCGTCACCGTTCCCGGCACCATCGACGGGGGCGGCAACAGAGCGGTCGGCAACGCAAACTCTCAGCAGTGCCTGAACATCGTCTGCCGCTGACACACCGCGCAGCACTCAACAACCAACCCGGGTACCAGGCGACGCCAACGGGGCGGAACTCCTCCATCCAAAGTTCGGGTCGAGAGTCCGCCCCGACCGCTGACCGCGCTTGCCAGTGGCTGTCACCCTCATCGGCCATGAGCGTGAGTTCGTCAAACTGGCAAGGTAGGTCGGCGGCGATGATCCAGCGGCCCTGAGTCTTGGGGCGCCGAGACAAAGCCCGACAAGCGGAACTGTCTCGCGAGCGGCCTGGGAACGGCGATGCCGAGCGATCCGCTAGTAGGACCACCGGGCTCGACCGCCGACCTCGACACAGACCAAATGCAAGCACCTTCCGGGCGCCGTTTCGGGTTGGGCCTCGAGTCACGGTCGATGATCGTCACGTCATGACCCCGTCGCGCGACTGCCATGGCGCTGAATAGTCGGACCGGGCCCGGCCCCTACGACGTCGGCCGCATGTACGTCGCTGTCAAGGCGCGCGGATGACCCTGGCATTCGATGTGACGGAGGCGGTGTTTGTTGTGCGCACCCAGCTACGGCGTCTCAGCCAGGCACACCATGGTCGCTTCGTCGAACGTCACCGTCGTCTCACCGTTGGCGTTGATGGTCGTGTGGTTCCTGATCCGGATGAGAGAGTCGACGCCCGGGCCGGCCGAGTCCACTCGGTAGATCAGCTGCTGGGTGGAGACCAGCGGGAAACCGCCGGACCCTGTGGTGTTGAAGAAGAGGTTGACGAAATGCTCGACATACCGTAGCCCGGTCGTCTCCCCGACCCCGCTCACACCCTGCTCGACCTCGATGGAGATCGCGTGGCTGCCCCCTGAACCGTCGGTGGTGCCGGACGAAACTCCCAGGATGGTCCCGCTGAAGTGCACGACCTCGCCCGCTCCGCCGTTCGCACACGGCAGGAACAGCCTGGAGTCCACCGGTACGCGGATCACACGCGCTCCCGCGGCCGCGGCCGGGACGGCGACCCACGTCACCGCCAATATCAGCGCCACCCCCACCGCCACCAGCGTCCTGGGCCGAACCAGATGTGCCCTCCCGGATTCCTGCATGACCGTCTCGCCTCCGCGTGGTCGTAGACGCCCTCGAATGGCTTGCCTGACGGCATCTTTGACGGGGACAACGCGGCCGTCAACCAGTTGGCGGCTCGGCATGAGCGAGAACTTGCCATCGCCACCGCCACCCGACATTGGCAGGCGGCTCCCGTGTTCCTTGCCACACCTGGGCGACTGCCAGCCTGACCGCCCGTTCAGGGAGAGAGGTCGCCGTAGATGTCTTGCTCCAGCCCACCGGCTCGCGGGCAGGTGTCACCGGTGAACGTGCCGTCCGGACGCTTAGTGCGGCACTGCAGGACGTCACCTCGGGTGCCCGTGGTCCGCGGGTCGTTGCCTGGCACCGTGTTCCGGTAATCGGTCCAGGTAGAGAACGTTCGGCCTGCAGCCGAGTCGATCCACAAGTAGTCGCCCGCAAACGGCACGGTGCGGCCACCGAACTGGTCCCAGTTGGGGTTGCTGGTGACGTCGGTGATCCTGGTGATCGCGACGGGTGCCAACGTCGTTGGGTCCAGGGTGGTCCCGTAGACATCGAGTGACGGGACCAGCGTCCCGTTCGCGCAGTTGCCGACCGGGCGGGTAGGCGAGTAACACGGATCCTTGCGGCTGTCCCACCACATCACGTGTACGGCGCCGGAGTCGGCGACGACGTCGGCGAACAGCTGGTGACCGACGGCCTCCGGGGCGATCCGGACAAGTCCGCTCTTCGCTCCGGTCAGCGGGTTGAACCTGATCGCGTAGACCGCGCTCTGCCCGCCGACGCCCACCTCGGTGGCGCCGTAGGTGGTGCCGGTCGGCACCTGCGACCCCGGCACCACGGGTTCGACCACGACGTAGACCCACGGGTTGCCCGGCGCGGTCTGGTCGGCGGACGAGCGGGGCGAGGTGGTGCGGCGGAAGAAGATGTAACCGCTTGCGCAGGCAGCGTCCAGCACGCCGCAGTCGCGGGCGTTGCCGGCTTCCTCGGCCTCGCCCTCGCCGCCCTCGAAGTCTGGCCCGGAAGTAGGTGCCTCGGCGGTCGGGTCCGAGACGTCCTGGGCGTCATATGAGGTGTACGTCGCCAGGTTCCGCGAGGGAGACCATGTCGCGCCGCCGTTCGTGGACACCGCGTAGTTGATCGAGTCCAGCGGGCTCTTCTTCGACGACGAGTCCCAGGTGACCGTGACGACCCCGTCGCCGCGAATCGCGATGTCCGGGTCCTGGATATCGTTCTCGCTGGTGGTCAGAAGCTTGGGCTTGGAAAAGGTGGCGCCATGGTCGGTGGAGCGGACCACATAGATGTTCGAACCACCGTTGCCGGTGAACCGAGACCAGGCGAAGTAGACGTTGCCGCGGGTAGCCGCGTTGTTGGTCCGGTCGGCCGCGATCGAGGTCTTGTCGTTGAAGACGCCGAGCAGATTCGGCGCGGAGGAACCGCGGTTGACGACGACCGAGCGGCGGAACTCCTTGCCGTCGCTGATCGTCGACCCGGCCACACCGGCCGGGTTCTCGTAGGTGGCGACCCACACGTCGCCAAAGGTCTTCTTCGATCCGGCCGGGTCGTCGGAGCTCTCCGAGCCGGCGAACAGCCGGCCGTCGCCGTCCCAGGCAAGGACCGGATCCCCCGAGCTCGCCGTCCGCACCTGCGCCCGCGCTCCGAACGGCGACGTGTCCCCGGGGTATCCCGGAACCAACGAGGACTGGAACGAAGCGCCGCCGTTCTCAGACCGGTAGTAGCCCAGCCAGATCGGCCCGACCGGCAAGGGGGCACCGTCAGCGTCCACGCCATCGTTGTACGTCCCGCAGTAGTCGTTCGAGCTGCCCACAATCACCAGCGGGTTACGTGGGTTCACCCCGACCGACGGCTCGTTCTGCCGACCGCGGGCACGGGAGCACTCCGTCAGAGTCGGGTCCGTATACGGCAGCCCGGTCACGGCGGTGTAGTTCGATACGTACCCCGATGTACCGGGCGCATCGTTGGACAACCGCACGTCCGCGGCCGGGGTCGACGCATCGGCCGAGCCCAGGAACGCAACCGACGATGCCAGCGCGACGGCGACAGTAGCGACAAGGATTTTGCGAAAGTGCACGACAGCCCCGTCTCTCCGTAGATCCGACCCGCATCGGACCCCCGCGCGGACAGTACGCCGCAGAAAGCACCCATGGGAAGATCGGTGACAACCAGTCATCCTTCAGTGACTAAGTGGAGTGCCAAAGATCGTCGGCTCGGCGACGCCGAACCAACCGCACTCCCTGCCTTCACCTTGCGCGGCCGCACCGGCGGCGGTCATGCCTACGAGCAGAAGGGCTGCGGCGCCGAGGAGGACGGTCGCGCGGATCGTGGTTGTGCTTCATTACGTGTTCCTTTCCGGGCTGCACGATTGTTCGCGACGGTCACGCTCGGAAAGAAGTTCCGGCCTCGATCGGGGGATTGTCCAATCCTCGCGGCGTAGCGATCGCCGTCGCGTTAAATTTGCCGCGAAGGGCAGCGATGGGGGGTCTGGCGTTCGTGCGTCGGGCACCGGTAGGGAGGGTCCTATGTTGGGTTCGGCGGTTCACTCACGGCGTTTGCTGCTTGTCGTCACGGCGGGGGCGCTCGCGATTGCCTTGTCGGGGGTTGCGGCCCCTGCGTCGGCGGTCAACGCGCCACTGGCATCGGTGGTGTCGATGAATCCGGCCGATTTCACCCCGCACGTGATGAACGGCTCAGTCCAGGGGATCACCCAGATCGGTAACAAGATCGTCGCGGTGGGCACCTTCACCACAGTCCGGCAGACTCTGAACGGCGCGGACATCACGCGTAACCGGATCTTCGCCTTCGATGCGACCACCGGCACCATCGATCCGGGCTTCAACCCCAACCTGGGTGGGGCAGCCAACTCGGTCGACACCGACGGCACGTATGTGTACGTCGGTGGCTCGTTCAGCGCTGTGGGCGGGAACGCGGCGATCAAGCGGGTCGTCAAGCTGACTGCTGCTGGAGCAGTCGTGAGCGGGTTCAATGCGGTGCCGAACAGCACTGTCAACGAGGTCGTCCTGCGCAATGGCCGGTTGTTCGTGGGTGGCGGCTTCACGAACGTGCGATCGGGGACAACGACGACCACCCGCAACGCGTTGGCCGGGCTGGATGCGACGAGCGGGGCTGTCCTGTCAACCGTGAACGTGCCTTTCACTGGCATCTACGACCCTGCCCTCGGTGGGAGCACCAATATCAAGCGGTTTGATGTGACCCCCGACGGGTCCAAGCTCGTCGCGGTCGGCAACTTCTCCACCGTTGGTGGCCAGCCGCGCTCACAGATCGCCGTCTTGAACACCCCAACGACCGCGGCGGCCGGTGTCGCGACGTGGACGACGAACCGCTACGACTCGGCCCACAACGACTGCGCCGGTGTCTTCGACACGTTCATGCGCGACGTCGACTTCTCGCCGGACGGCTCGTACTTCGCGGTGACTGCCACCGGCGCTTACGCGGGAGGCGTGTCTTCCGGGACTCTTTGCGACACGACCACGCGCTGGGAGACCAACAGCACCGGCAACGACCCCACCTGGGCCGACTACACCGGCGGCGACACCACCTACGGCGTGGCAATCACGGGCGCCGCCATCTACACCGGTGGGCACATGCGCTGGCAGAACAACCCCTTCCAGGGTGACCAGGCGGGACCTGGGGCCGTGCCCCGCGAAGGCATCGCTGCCCTCGACCCTGTCAACGGACTCCCCCTGTCCTGGAACCCGGGTCGCAACCGCGGCGTCGGCGCCCAAGCGCTGTACGCCGCCTCCACCGGTCTGTGGGTCGGCAGCGACACCGACAAGATCGGCAAGCCGCGCGAGACCCACAGCCGCATCGCCTTCATGCCACTGGCCGGTGGCACAACGATCCCCGTCGTCAATCCGGCCACGCTGCCGAACGATCTCTTCCTGGCCGAGCGCACGAGCTGCAGCGCCGGCGGCGTTCTCTACCGCGTGAATACGGGAGGTCCGGTCCTGCCGGAATCCGACGCGAGTCCCGACTGGACCACCGACGACGCCTATCGCAACACCGGCAACAGCGCGAACTGGGGCGGGCCTGCAGCCGTGGACTCGACCGTGCCCGCCTGCACCACCCCGGAGATCTTCCGCACCGAGCGGTGGGACGACGCCGCGGCCCCCGAACTGCACTTCGGCTTCAGCGTGCCTGCAGGCACCGCGGTCAAGGTGCGGTTGTACTTCGCCGACCGCTACAGCGGGACCAGCACCGTCGGCAGCCGGGTCTTCAACGTTTCGATCGACGGCGTGCTCAAACTCGACCATTTCGACATCAACGCCGTGGCCGGACACGACAGAGGCACGATGCGGGAGTTCCCGATCACCAGCGACGGCACCATCGACATCGACTTCGGCCACATCACAGAGAACCCGCTGGTCGACGGCATCGAGATCATCGACGCCGCCGGGAACGGCCCTCAGTCCAGCGTCGGCAGACTGCTCCGCCGCAACCTTGACGCAACCGGCGCGGCGACGGGAGGCGCAACCACAGCGAACACCGCGATCGACTGGTCCCTGGTCAGGGGCGCGTTCCTGCTCAACGGGACGCTCTACTACGGGCTGGGCGATGGCGGCTTCTACGCCCGCACGTTTAACAAGGCCACCGGTGTCGTCGGGGCGCAACGCGCCATCAACCTCTATGACGACCCGGACACCGGCGAGCGCATCCCGTTTGCAATCGCGAACCTGACCGGCATGTTCTACGACACCGCAACCCACCGGATCTACTACACCCTGTCCGGCGACAGCCGGTTGTTTTACCGCTACTTCACGCCAGAGAGTGAAGTCGTGGGCGCGCAAGAATTCGTGGCCAACAGCAGCGTGGACCTGAGCACGGTGGCCGGCATGACACTGGCTGGCGGATCCGTCCTGTACGGGTCGTCCGCCGACGGGGCCCTGCGGTCGGTCAGCTTCAGCGGTGGTGCGATCACCGGATCCTCCACCGTCACCAGCAACGACGGCACCTGGAGATACCGGGCGATCTTCGTGCCAAATAGCTGACCCGAAAGAAGGTTCGGCACTGTCCTCGTTCACGAGGCCGGGGCCGCGCTCGTAACCTGAGGTCACCGACCGATAGCGAACTATTGATCTGGGGCGTTCCAAACTGGGTCCGCCCGGACGAGTGAGATTCTTCCAGTGACCTCGGGTCGCGGGTAGAGCCGTTTCTGCTCCGGCGGCTCGTGGTTTCGGTCAACCTGACGAGCTCCGCAGCTTCGCTCATGGCTATGAGTGTTGTGCGGCATTCGCGGTTACCGGCACGCAATCTTCGGCAGATGTGTTCGTTTTCGCGGACAACGTCCCCGGCGCAATAACTGCCTGGTCAATACGGAACCGCTCCCCGGCGCCTTCGACTCTCCGCGGGTCGACGCCAGCTTCCGGTGACGACAAGGCGAGCCATCTCCACGTCGCCAGCGACGATGACCCCTGCGCGTCGTGTCCGAGATCGGTATGGCCTTCCTCGCGTCCCTCCGCACCGCCTTCTCCGCCTCGGCACTGGTCGTCGAGAGCCCTGCGCATGGACGACAGCGTCCAGATGAAGCAACAGGTCGAAGACGATGGGGTCCCCGAATCGCCGGCCGCGAGCCACCGGAAGACGAACGTCTGGCGTGGATCCGTGCGTTCAGTCTGCCCGAATAGGTGATGGAATCGTGGCCACCGATCCACGAAAGGAAACTCGTTATGGATACCCCCACCATCGCCACCGTCGTCTTCCCGGCCCGCGAGTTCGAGGCCGGCGTGAACGCATGGACGACAGTGTTCGGCACCGGCCCCGCCTTCTCCTGCAGCGGTCAACAGACCGCGCCCGGTGAAGCCGACTTCGCGGTGTTCAAGACCCCGGACATCGAGATCGCGCTGACTTCCCTGCCCTGGATCGACGAGCCGCTGGTCGAATTCGTCGGCGATGGGGTTCACGGAGAACACGATCCAGCTCGTGTGTTGGCAGCCTTGCGTTCAAGCATGCCCTCGGGGCTCAGCGCTAAGGACGAGAGCGTGCCCGGGGGCCTCGTGCTGCGAGCGCACCGGGTGCCGTCCCTGGGTCCGCCCTGGTTACCCAGTGGACTCGCAGGCTGACCAAGCGAGTTCGTCCTTGACGGATCACCCGGCCGGGAGGAATCTCCAGCCATCAGGCCCAGTGTTATTCGGGCGGGTGGGGAACGGGGAAAGGGGTGGACCGTGTCGATTCGACGCATGTTGGTGGCCGCTGCGGCGGCCAGTTTCTTGGTTGGGGTGGTAGCCGCACCAGCTGCAGCCGCTCCACCGGATAAGACGCCCCGCCACCTGGACTCGTTCGTCCTGTCGGACACCTGCCAGGGCTTCGATGTCCGCACCGACCAGGACCTGCGCATGTCAACCTCGCGGGACCTCGGCGGCGGTCTGATCACCACGACAGGTGCGATTACCGGCACCTTCACTCGGATCAACCCGGACGGCAGCGACGGTGCCAGCGTGAGGATCAACTTCTCGGGTCCCGGCATCATCGACACCGTTAACGGCGTCGTCTACGCAAGGGGTCCGTGGGCCATTTCGCGGGCCGACGACCCGGCCACGTCCGAGTGGGAAGGGGCGCTGCTGCTGATTCATGGAGTGTCAACGTTCAACGTCGATTTCGCGACCGGCGACGCGACCTTCGTCGGCAGTACGGCGCCGGTCCGCGACCTCTGCGCGGAACTGTCATGATGCGCCGGGTATGGGCCGTCGCTGCGCTGGTGGGGCTGCTGGGCCTGCTGGGGCTGCAACCGGCCTCGGCGGCAAAGCCGACCATCATCAAGGTGCCCAAGCAGACGTTCAGCCAGGTCTTCACCGATGTCTGTCAGGGCTTCGATGTGCGCTGGGACTACGTGGCAACCCAGAACGTGACGATCATCTACCCGAACGGCACGCTGCACGGGTCGGGCTCGTTCAACGGCAGCCTGACCCGGATCAACTCGGACGGCTCCGATGACCGCAGTGTGGTGCTGCACTTCTCCGGCAGCGGAAATATCGACGCCAGCGGCAGCGTGCTGACGCTGCACGGACCGTCCATCATCTTCGCCTTCGATGATCCGTCCACGCCCGCGTGGGAAGGCGGCTTCGTGTTGACCGCTGGGACCACGGTGGCCGACATCTCGCAGCCCACCATCAACATCGTCAGTGCGACCGTGCCGCCGCGCGACATCTGCGCAGAACTGTCGTGAACGCGCGACGCGGGCTGCTGATCGCCGCAGCGGTCAGTGCGTTGCTGTGCACCGCCGCGCCGCCGGCCAACGCGGTCATCAACGGCACGCCCGACGGCACCCAGCACCCGAATGTGGGCCTGATCTGGGGGCTGGACAGCGCGGGGCACCGGTTGTACTCCTGCACCGGCACGCTGGTGAGCCCGACCATCGTGGTGACCGCCGCGCACTGCGTGGGTGGCCTGAACCTCGGCCCGGTCGCCGCGCGAGTGATCGACTTCGACAACCAGCTACGGCGGCTGCCGGACGGCACCTACGTGATGGACCGCTCGGTGTCCGGGACCGGTGAGTTCGACCCGCAGTTCCGGGACACCGGAATCTTCAGCAACGGGGCGGGGGGCGTAGCCGACTTCCTGGCCAATACCGCCCATGACATCGGCATCCTGCGGCTCAACCAGCGCGCCGACACGATGTTCCCCGGGATCACCCCCGCGCCGATCACAGGTCCCGGCACCAACGAGCAGTACCGCAAGGGCACGACCAAGCAGACCGTGCTCCAGGTCGGTTACGGGGTCCAAAACGAGGGACCACCCGGTCAGTTCGGGAACTACTTCATCGACTACACCCGCAACCAGTCCCAGATCCAGCCGAAGAAGCTCACCGACACGCTGCTCTTTTTGGGCATTAACCCGAACGACTCGCTCGGCTATGGCGCACCCTGCTCCGGCGACTCGGGCTCGCCCATCCTCCGGGATGGGACGATCATCAGTCTGTTCACTGTCTCGAACGGAGTCTGCAAGAACGATGGCGGCGGCGTCCGCCTTGACGCAGGTACCGGTCGCGACTTCCTGCGCTCGAAGGGACTGGTGCCCTAGGCCCAAGGTACCGACCCAGAGCCCGCACCTGAGCGACGCCAGAGCCGTGGCTCGCGAGTCCATCGCCGCCACACCGGGGAGGAGGTTGACGAAGGGAACATCGAAGTCGTCTTTGACCTCGCGGGGAGCCAGGAGCCGTGAGCCCCCAGAGCGACGCCAGCGAGTCGTAGGCGCACGGGGCGACTTCGGTCGACGGCGCCTCGTCCGGAGCCGGCCGGGGAGAGCCCACTTCTCGCCGACCGTGGTGGATGAGTTCGCCGGCCAAGTTCACCGCCGCTGAAGTGGCGCTGGCGGCGTAGAGGTGACCGTGGGTGAGGCGGGTCAGGTCGGCGGCGAGGCCTGGCGCATCATCGAGATTCGCCGCGAAGATCGCGACTGGTAGTGCGCGGGTGAGGGCGAGATGTCCCGCGCTGCTGCCCGCGGCTCGCTCGGGCACCTCGGGCGAGCGGCGCAGCGCGGCCACCGTCGCCGGCGCCTGGCCGCGCCGCTGGGCCAGCGGGCGGACCTGCGACAGCCAGCCGTCTGGCCAGGCGGTGGAGCCGCCGATGTCCCAGTGCTCGGCGAACTCCAGGCCCAACCCCTGCAGATAGGCCCATCGACACCAGGCGTGCCAGACCACCGATGGCGGATTGCAGACGCCCTTGTGGTTGAACCGAACTGACGCTCGGATGACGCCCTCCAGGGTGAAGCACGCCAGCTGCGCCAGGCAGGTGCCATGCGCTGGCCCGACACGGCGGTCCAGCTCATGGTGTGCATCTCCGACGAGCAAACCGAGCATCAGCCTCGCGCGCGATCCTCATCTGGCGGCTGTTGGTCCATGTGCTGTCCGCACTCCTCCTTCACGGCGTAGCTCGTCAGTCGAGCTCGAGTCTGCGCTCGGTCAGGTGCGCGCAATTGACCGACCCGACTGCGCCTGACCGATCGAACTGCGAGTACGTCGTGATCTGCGCGAACATATCGCCATAGGCAGGTCGCTGATGGCTGCCGTGTGGCAAAGAGTGCGCCTCTGCGCGGGTGTCCACGGTCGAACTGCCCTCACGGAACGCCCTCGCTGCGCACGCCCGCCAGCCCGCGGTACACCGATGCCCGGCTGACACCGAGCACTCGTGCGATGGTGGCGACGTTGTGCTCGCCGCTGTCGTACATCGCGACGGCGGTCTGCAACTTCTCCTCCGACTAAACAGCCGGTCGACCACCGTTGCGACCACGCGTGCGGCGGCAAGACCGGCGAGGGTGCGCTCTCTGATCAGGTCTCGCTCGAACTCGGCGAGGGAGGCGAAGACGTGGAAAATGAGCCGGCCGCCTGGCGTCGACGTATCGATACTCTCGGTCAGGCTCCGGACAGAGATCCCTCGGTTGTCAAGGTCGGAAAGGTCTCGATCAGGTGGCGAAGCGAGCGACCGAGCCGATCTAACCGCCAGACCACGACGGTGTCACCTGCGCGGAGCTGCTCAAGCATGTCGTCGAGTGCCGGCCGATGCTCGAGACTCCGCGACGCCTTGTCCACGAACAATCGGTCGCAACCGGCAGACTTCAGCGCATCGATCTGTAGGGCTTAGCTTAGTCTTGCTCGAGCGTGGACACTCGGGCGTAGCCCATCTGATACGCGGCTGCTGAGATCTCAGAACCCATCGTTGCTCCTTTTGTGAGACTTTGATTTCGGACACGGGTTGTGAACGCCGTGACCCGGCGTCATCGGGGCTATGCAAGGACGTCGCAGAATCGCTCGCTTGTGAGAATCCGCGACCCTCGTGGTCGACACGCTGGCCGGTTGAACCGGGTCGGCTTGTGCGTCTGCCGGCGCCGCGCTGTCCCGTTCGATGTGGCGATCCTGGGCGGCCGATGCGGAATGAGAGCAGACTGCGGGCATGCCGCAGCGTCGGCAGGCGACCCGCCGGTTCCTCGCGACCGTGTTGTTCACGGACATCGTGGGGTCGACCCAGCACGCGGCCGAGCTGGGGGACCGGGCCTGGCGGGACGTGCTGGAGCGGCACAACGCGGTGGTCCGCCGGGAGCTCAAGGCGTTTCAGGGGCGGGAGATGGACACTGCGGGGGACGGGTTCTTCGCGGTGTTCGAGACCCCGGAACGGGCGGTCCGGTGCGCGGAGTCGATCGTGTCCGCGGTGGTGCCGTTGGGGCTCCAGGTCCGGGCGGGGGTGCATACCGGGGAGTGTGAGGTGATCGCCGGCAAGGTCGGCGGGATGACGGTGACGATCGGGGCGCGGATCGCCGCCCTGGCGGATGCCGGGCAGGTGTTGGTTTCGCGCACTGTGCGGGATCTGATGACCGGCTCGGGCCGAGCCTTTGAGGGCGGGGAGGCCCAAACCCTCAAGGGTGTCGCGGACAGGTGGCGGGTGTACCGGCTGGTGCCCGACGACGGGTTCGGCGACGACGTGGCTTCCCGCCGACGCGCGTTGGTGCCGTTGTATACCCGCCGGCAGCGACGCCGCCAGTTGGCTGCGGTGGCGGGGGTCCTGATAGTGGTGCTCGCGGTGGCCGCCGCGTACATGCTGACGCGGTCGGCACAGCCGGTGGTCGTCGGGGAGAACGTGGTCGGGATGATCGGGCCTGGTGGCACTCCTAAGGTCAGCGCGGCGGTTCCGGTCGGGCAACGGCCCACCGCGATCGCACCAGGGTTCGGCAGCGTTTGGGTGACCAACTCCGCGGACAACTCGGTCTCGCGGGTAAACCCGCGCAGCCACGACCAGGTGGCGATCCCCGTCGGCACCTCCCCCTCCGGTGTCGCGGTCGGGGCGGGCGCCGTCTGGGTGGCCAACTCCGAAGACGCGACAGTGTCGCGGATCGACCCGGCGACCTCCCGGACCACAACCGTCCCGGTCCGTCCAGGTCCGACCGGGATTGTGGTCGCGTTCGGGTCGGTCTGGGTCACTAACGCCCTCGATGCCTCGGTCACCCAGATCGACCCCGGCACGAACAAGCCCGTGCACGTGGTGCCGGTCGGGGCCTCCCCGACCGGGATTGCCGCCGGCGCCGGGTATCTGTGGGTGAGCAACCAGGGCGATGGCACCGTGACCCGGTTCAACCCCACGACCTACGAGCAGGATTCGCCGATTCACGTAGGCAGTGGGCCGGTCGGGATCGCGATCGGTGATGGCGCGGCCTGGGTGGCGAACAACCTGGACGGCACCCTGTTCCGGATCGACGCCGCCGACCTGAGCGTCAACGCCCGCACCCTGGCCACGAACGGCGGCGCCTACGGCGTCGCCGCGCACGGTCGCGACGTGTGGGTCAGCAACGAGTACGCCGGCACCCTGATGCGGGTCACCGCCCCAACATTCCGGCTGGGTGCGACTGTGTCATTGCGGGGCGCCCCGCTCGGCCTGGCATTCCTCGGGGATGACCTGTGGTTCACCAACGCCGGCGGCGGAAGCGCGGTGCACCGCGGCGGGGTCCTGACCATGATCGGTCCCGGCGTCGGGTATGCCGGTGGCGCACCGGTCACCGATCTCACCATCCACTACGACCAGGGGTACGGGCGGTTGGCGGCGATAACCAACGACGGGCTCGTGGGCATGCGCCGCGCGGGCGGTGTGCAGGGCGCGGGGATCGTGCCGGACCTGGCGACCACCCTGCCCGCGCCCAGCGAAGGCGGCCGCACGTATACCTTCCATCTCCGCAAGCGGGTGCGCTACTCGACCGGCGCGCCGGTGCTGGCCGGGGACGTCCGGCGCGGTATCGAACGCACCGTCGTGCACCCCGACTCCGCCCCCGCTGACTACTACGCGAACGCGATCGTGGGTGCGCACTCCTGTGAGGACGCGGCGAACAAGGCCGTGGCCGCGAAGAAACCGCGGCCGGACTGCCACCTGAGCAAGGGCATCACCACCGACGACCGGACTGGCACCATCACCTTCCACCTGACCCAACCGACGCCGGAGTTCCTCTACCAGCTGGCGCTGCCGAGCGCTGCCGCGGTGCCCCAGGACACCCCGGTCGACCTAGCGCCGGGCACCTTCCCACCGGCCACCGGCCCATACATGATCCGCTCCTATGTCCCCGATCGGACGGCGAGCCGCGGTCGCCCTGCCCGGCATGGTCGGCTCGAGCTGGTGCGCAACCCGCACTTCACCGTCTGGTCTTCCGCCGCGCAGCCGGCCGGCTATCCGGACCGGATCGTGCTCGAGACCGGCTACACCGACCAGCAAGCCGAGGCGCAGGTGATCGCCGGACGAGCCGACCTCCTCTGGGAGGGCGTGCCGTCCACGGACGTCGACCGGCTCGCCACCCGCTACGGCTCCCAGTTGCACACCACCCCGGGCAACTTCATCTCGTACCTGTTCCTGAACGCGAACAGGCCGCCGTTCGACAATCCCGAAGCCCGGCGCGCGCTCGCCTACGCGCTCGACCGCCGGGTGCTCGCAACCGAGGACGGAGGACGCTCGGGACGGGTTACCTGCCAGCTCATCCCACCCAGCTTCGCTGGCTACCACGCCTACTGCCCGTTCACCGTCAATGGTGGCCCAGACGGGCAGTGGCACGCGCAGGACCTCGCTACGGCGCAGAAGCTGGTGCGGCAGTCCGGAACCCGCGGGGCCAAGGTCGTCGTCTCCACGGTTTCCGGGACCGTCACTGAGGCAACCGGGAGATCCTTGGTAGGCGTCCTCACGCGCCTTGGATTCCGCGCATCGTTGGCGCTTCGCTCAGTGTTCTACACGCCGAAAAAGGTCTGGAACATCGGTTCCATAAGTTGGGCAGCCGATTACCCCGCCACCTCGAACTACCTCGGGCCCATCGCCTCCTGCGACCGCCATGTGGGGACCCTCAACCTCTCGAACTACTGCGACGCCAAGATCACCGCGCAGATCACAGCCGCCCTCGCGCAGCAGGTCAGCGACCCCGGCGCGGCGAGCGACGCCTGGGCCGCCATCGACCGCGAGGCGGTCGACGCCGCGGCAGTGATCCCGTTCGACAACATCGTCAAACAGGACTTCGTCAGCCGCCGCGTCGGCAACACCCTCATCCACCCCCTCACCGGCCCGCTCATCGCACAGATGTGGGTCCAGTAAGCCATCGCTGCCAGCCGGGCTGTTCACTCGTCGCACAACTCGTGTCCGCAGCCGCTGTGTCTCACGACCTTTGTCAGTAGCGGCCACGGGTTCAGATCTGAATCAAGGACAGTCTCACCACCGCTCGTTTGTGGGACGGCGGCCAAAGAGCTTGCGGGAGCGTGGGAGTTCATCGGCAAGTCGGCTGGCTCGCGCGCATGTCCGACGCACCCGCGCTTACTGTTGCGGTGTGCCGATGAGCCCGGTGACGTGCGTGACCTGTGGTGCCGAGTCGCCGCCTGGAATGAAGTTCTGTGGGTCGTGTGGGGCAGCTTTGGCGGCGCCGGCACCGATGGCAGGTGTCCGCAAGACGGTGACCGCGGTCTTTTGTGACGTGACGGGTTCGACCGCGCTGGGTCAGCGGCTGGACCCGGAGGCCTTGCGAGGGCTGATGGAGGCCCACTTCGCGATCGTCAGCGCGGCGCTGGTCCAGCACGGTGGGACGGTGGAGAAGTTCGTCGGTGACGCGGTAATGGCAGTGTTCGGGGTCCCGGTCGCACACGAGGACGACGCGCTGCGCGCCTGCCGGGCGGCGCTGGACGTGCTGTCCGCCGTGGCCGATGCCGATCGGGAGGTCGGTGCGGCCCAGCGCGTGCCGTTGGGGGTGCGCGTCGGGGTGGAGACCGGGGAGGTGGTGGTGGGCGACCCGGGCCGCGGCTCTACGTTCGCCTCTGGTGTGGCGGTGAACCTGGCGGCCCGGCTGGAGCAGGCAGCGGAGCCGGGGCAGTGCCTTATCGGGCCGGGGTGTCACCGGCTGGTGCGTGATGTGGTTGAGGTGGAGGTCAGGGACGGGTTGTCGGTGAAGGGTTTCGAGGACGCGGTCACCGCTTACCGGCTAGTCGCCGTTCGCGGGGACAGCGGTTGGACCCTGGGCGGGCCGGCGACCACCCTGGTCGGCCGGGACCGTGAGCTGGGGTTGCTGGGGCAGGCGTTCGAGCGGGCGGCCAGTGACCGGACCTGTCAGCTGGTGACGGTGCTCGGGACTGCGGGGGCCGGTAAGTCTCGGCTGGCCGCCGAGTTCCTGGCCCGGCTGACCGCTCGGGGTGCGGACGCGGCCGATGCCGCTGACCCGATCGTGTTGCGCGGCCGGTGCCTGTCGTACGGGGAAGGCGTCACGTTTTGGCCGTTGGTGGAGGTGGTGCGGCAGGCGGCGGGGCTGACAGGCGCCGAGACCGAGGAGGCGGCCCGGGCCATGCTCAGCGCGTTGCTGCCGGACGAGCCGGAGGCCCGGCAGGTCGTGGAGCTGGTCGCGCCGGTCGCTGGGCTGGGTGGGTCGCCGGGCACCGTGGAGGACACCGCGTGGGCGGTGCAGCGACTGCTGGACGCGCTGGCCGCGGACCGCCCGGTGGTGCTGGTGGTCGATGACATGCACTGGGCCGAGCCGGGCCTGCGTGCAGTGCTCGACGGGATCAGCGACTGGTCCCGGGACGCGCCGATCCTGCTGCTGGTGCTGGCCCGCCCGGAGCTGCTCGACGACGTGCCGGACTGGGGCGCCGGCAAGACCAACGCGGTAGCGGCGCTGCTGCAGCCGTTGACCGACGCTGAGGTGGACACTCTTAGCAGCGCGCTGATGCCCGACACGGACCTGCCGGCCGGGCTGGTGGCCCGCATCCGGGCGGCGGCCGGTGGCAACCCGTTGTTCGTCGAGCAGCTGATCGCGATGCTCGCCGAGGACGATCACCTGCTGCCCGGCGGGGACATCGGGGAGCTGGAGATCCCCCCGACAATCACGGCGCTGCTCACCGCACGGCTGGACCGGCTGTCGGCCCTCGAGCGGGAGGTGCTGGGCGCAGGATCGGTGATCGGCCAGACGTTCTACCACGCTGCGGTGCTCGAACTGACCGAGCAACCATCCCACGAGGTGGGGGCCGCCCTCAAAGCGTTGCTGCGCAAAGGTCTGGTCCGTCCAGAGCGCACCGACCTGCCGGGCCAGCACGCGCTGCGTTTCGACCACGTGCTGGTCCGCGACGCGGCCTACCAGTCGCTGACCAAACATGCCCGAGCGCACCTGCACGAGCGCTTCGCCCGGTGGCTGGACAAGCACACCGAAGGCCGGGCCTACGACGACTTCATTGGCAGTCATCTCGAGGCCGCCTACCGCAACCGGGCCGAACTGGGGCCGCCCGACGCCGCAGCTCGCCGGCTAGGGGAGGAAGCAGCCGCCCGGCTCGCCACGGCCGGCCAGCTGCTGCTGGTCGCCGACGACCCTGCCGCCATCGGCCTGCTCACCCGAGCCCTGGCGCTGCACCACAACGATGGCAAAGCCCTCTGGACTATCCAGTTCGACCTAATCGACGCGCTGATCCGCTCCGGGGATCTCCACGACACAGCCCGGTTCGCCCAGACCGTACGCGCGAGGGCGCAGGCGGCCGGCGACTTGCAATGGGTCACCCGCGGCCGCCTCGCAATCGCCCTGGTGCGGCAGCTGACTGAACCAGAAGGCGCGACCGAGCTACTACGCCAGGAGGCCGAGCACGCTCTGGTGGTGTTCGAGCGGCTCGGCGACGAACTCGGTCTGGCTTGGGCGCATGTCGGCCTCGGTTTCGTCGCTAACGTGTCGGGCCACCTCAGCATGATGTCGAGCGAAGCCGAGCGGGCGGCCGATCACTACATCCGGGCGGCCCGTCCCCGGCATGCGGAGGCCCAGGAGCTATGGACGGTCATCGCCATGCAGGCCGGGGATCGTCCCGCGTCGCTCGGGTTGGCCGAGTGTCGGCGACGAACGGCCACCGCGTCCGGACGGCTGCCGCGGATGATCGCCTGGGCTGCCGTCTCATACTTCGCCGCGTTGCTCGGCCACAGCGAGGAAGCAAGCCAGGCGCGCTACCACGCCGAACAACTGCTCGCCGAACTAAAGACCCCTCGGACCTCCGACGCCGCCAGCAACCTCGCCAGCGTGTTGGGCGTAACAGCTCTGGCCTGCGGCAGGGCGCAAGAAGCCGTTGAGGTGTTCGCGGGGATTAGCGCCGAGCACGAAGCGAATGGGGCAGTTGCCTATCTCTCCACCTACGCCGCCTACCATGCCCACGCCTTGCTGCTCACCGGAGAACACCGCGCCGCCCGCCAACAGGTGTACCGGGCACTCCAGACCGGTTCGACGAACGACGTCCTCACTCAGGGGCTCGCCCACAGCGCACTCGCCTGGCTGGCTGCCGCGGACCGCGAGCCCCCGGCCAGTGTGCGGCAACACATGACCGACGCTCTCGCGGCCCTCGAACCCACCGACGGAGTCATGGCCCGCGCGCTGGTACACCTGGCCTGCGCCGAGGCCACCCGACTGATCGGCGACGACACGGCAGCACGCCGGCACCGGCAGCACGCCATCGACCTCTACGACGCCAAAGAGAACCTCGTCGGTGCCGCCGTACAACGGGCCTTGTTGGTAGCGCAGGTCGAGTAGCCGCCCGCTGCGGCAGCATGGAGCTCTCTGGTACTGCCCGGCTATGGCTCGACGTCCGCAACTCGTGTCCGCAGACGCGGTGTCTCACAACCTTCCTCCGTTGCGGCCACGAGTTCAGATCCGAGCTAAGCACAGTCTCACTTTCGCTCGTTTATGAGACGAGTTCTGTGGCCCTTGCACCGGCGTTGCCATGGAGTCGATGCAATATGCCGAGGTCGCACCGAGTCATCGCCGCGTGCCGCGACCAGGACGTCCGCGCGTTGGCGGCGTCGCGGCTGCCCGGCGAGATACTTCAGCTCGCGTCGCGCTGAGACTTCTGAGTCGTCGGTACGCGGAAGAGTCTCTCGCGGGCGCGTGTGCGAATCCGTCGACGTATCCGGGCTCTGATCGGCTCCAGACCGGGGGGCTGCAACTCGTGGCCGATCTGGTCGTTGAGCTCAGCGGCGAGCACATCCGATTCCGTCGCAGCAACGCGCTCGACCATCGAACGGCGATGCATCTAGCCGGTTTCTGGTTCTTAGGGGCCCTCAGCCCAGCATGACCGGGGTCATCTTTCAAGTTCCTCGTACCCCTAGACCTGCCGTGCTTTAGTAGCCCGCACGAACGAAGACTTCGTGACCGATCTTGGAGATGGCACCGGTCATTGGCCCGGCGGCAGCGACAACACACGCAGGGTCGTGCCGGCCATGTCCGAGGCGAGGCCCCGATTGACGAGGCAGTCGTTCGTGTCGGCGTTCGTGATGATGACGGTGTGACCGCGCACGGTGAACTCCAGTGTCAAGGTCTCCGGGGTGAAGCAGTCCCCGTGGTATCTCATGCGTGCGCTGCCAGGCCCCTCTTTGACGAACTCGACGGGTAGGTCGGTCGTGGAGTCTCCGGCACTGTCACCGACGGTGCCGGCGTTGAAGACCCCGGTTCCGTCCGCGCGCACGGTGATCCGGACGGTGGACTTGGCTTCGGCCTCGGTGCGGTCGACCTTGCCTATGAGTATGCCGACGGGCAAGCCAGAGGGTGACAACGTGATTGCCGGGGTCGGTGTGGCGGGCAGGCTGTCCTTCTCGCCGGGAAGGCCTGCGAGCAATATCGAGGTCGTGACGACCACGGCGAGGACGGACGCTGCCACGCAGATGAGCCACCGTCGGCGTACCGAATGCTGCCGCTCTTCCATGCGTAGCTCGAGCATCGCGCGTCCGCGCCCCAGGTGGACCGCGGAGTGGTCGGCCTCGTGCAGCGCGTTTTCCAGGAGGCGCGCCACGCGCTCGATACGCTCGAGCTCGCCGGTGCTCATGGCGATCCTTCCAACTGGTCCGCGACCGCGTGCAGGCCACGGGACGCGTGCGTCTTCACCGAGCCGAGCCCGATGCCGAGCGTCTCGGCGATCTCGGCCTCGGTCGCCCCGTCGTAGTAGCGAAGGACAAGGACCTCGCGCTGTCGCCGCGGCAGTGTCCGCAGCGCCCGGATCACCGCCTCGTGCTCGAGATGGATCATCGCCAACTGCTCGGCCGGCGCCGCGTCGAGGTCGAGCTGGGTGTGGCGCTTGTCCCGTGCCACCTTCAGCCGGCGCAGCCGGCTGCGGGTGCCGTTGACCACACTGGCACGCAGGTAGACAACGGCATCCTCGGTCCGCCGGACGTGATTCCAGTGCCGGTTCAGACCGGCGAAGGCGTCCATGACGACGTCCTCAGCTTCGGCCGGATCGTCCACCAGGTGTCGTGCCAGCCGGACCAGGTGGGCGTAGTGCACCTCGAAGACTGCCACCACACCGCTGGTGCGGTCGGTGGGGAGATCAACGGCCAAGACGTCGCTCGCACCCGGCAGCACGGGCACGACCGATAAGGGAGCCGTGCTCTTGCCGGGAACACTGTCCACAACTACCCAGACGTTTGAGAGGGACCCACGTTGACACGACTATCGCACTGGATTCGCTACCCGTAGGCCCAACCATCCCTGTGGCCGCCGACTGCGACAACTTCTCGACAAGGTCGGTCAACGCACCAGAGGCTGCGGCGTCTCTAAGGGTGGGCGCTCGCGCAAGCCTTCCAGCACCTCGCAAGAACGCTTGGCGCTACGTACGCACACCACACGCCTCGGTTTCCAGTTGCGACCGCAGTTTGCCAGGAGTCGAAAGGAAAGCGCATGCGCCATCCGGCCACAGTCATCGGAATCGCCGCCACATCCCTCCTCATGGGCGTCACAGCCGTCCACTCCGCTCCTCTGGAAACCCAGCCGACCAGCTTCGCCCCCGTCGCAGCGGGGCACCAGGTCGCGGTGCACGACAGCTACCTCATTCCCGGCGAATGCGTGTACCCCGAGAGCATCGCGGTCCGCGGGGACAAGTACTACGTCGGCAGCGTCTGCAACGGCCAGATCTACCGCGGGGATCTGGCCGATCCGCAGGCCGAAGTATTCGTGCCGGCCGATCCGACGCTGTTCGACGTGAGCGGCATCAAGGCCACCGAGACCCGGTTGGTCACTGCCAGAGGAAATGGGTTCGCCACGGTCTTCAACCGCCGCACCGGTGCCCTGATGGCGCAGTTCTCCAACGGCCTGGGATGGGACTCCGTGGTCAATGATGTGGCGATCGCGCCCAACGGTGACGCCTACCTCACCGAGTTCCTGTTGTCGAAGCTCTACCGAATCCCCGCCGCCAGCATCGCCCGGCACCACCCGGGCGTCCAAGAGCTCCCCGTCTTCCTCGACTTCCGCGACACCGCCTTCCCGGTCCAAGAGGCCAGCGCCAACGGCATCGCAGCAACCCCGGACGGTCGCTTCCTCATCGTCGCCCACTTCAGCGCAGGCGAGCTGTACCGCGTGCGCATCAGCGACGGACACGTAAGCCACATCAACCTAGGCGGCACGCGTCTGGCCAGCCCCGACGGGATCATCCTCACCCGGTCGAACGTGCTCTACGTGGTCGAGTTCGACACCCAGAGCATCGCAAAGATCCGCCTTGCCGGTAACTACAGCCACGGCCAGCTCGTGTCGCGGACGACCAGCCCGCTGTTCCAATGTCCCACCGGAGTCGCCAGAGCCGGCAACCATCTCCTGGTAACCAACAGCCAGTTTTGCGGGCCCGGACAGCCGCCATTCACCCTAGCGAGCATCCCAATCCCCTAACCACGCTGCGTGGAAGCCTCGTGGACGAGGCTCCTGGTCGCTCACCGAGATCCAGATCCCAGACCAACAACCGCCACCAACCCGGGGCGCTCATAGTGAAGCCGGGACGGCTCACATCAAGTCGGATACCCGAGAGATCGCCGAGGGCGTGCGCGTCCGGGACTCGGCGCTGGCCGTTCACCGTGCCGGCCGCTACCAGGCCGAAGCCGCCCGCTGCACGAGCGATTCGAGCACGGTAGCAGCCTCCGGCGCGCCGCCGTAGCCGCCGATCGCGACGGCCATACGCTTCGCGCCGGCCTTGAAGCGGTCGTCTCCGAGGATGTCCGTCGTGGCTTGTGCGATCGCGTCGCTGCTGGAGTCGGGCATCAGCATCCGGCCAGCGCCGAGGGCCTGGACTTGCTCGGCGTTGAAGAACTGGTCGCGGCCCATCGGCGTGCACACCAGCGGCACACCGTGACCGAGTGCGGCCATCGTGGTGCCGCAGCCGGCGTGCGTGATCACCAGTGACGCCGAGGGGAGGATCTCGGCGTGCGGCACGTACCGCACGACCTGTGTGTTGGTGCCTGCGTTCACGGATGCTGGGATCGATCGACGGTCCGGTCGTCACGATGGCGCGCACCGGTAACTGCGCGACCGCTTCGACGCAGCGCTGCAGCAGGTCGGCCTGGCCCTGCTCGCTCGTGCTGAGACTGACCAGAACCAGCGGCGTCGACCCGTCGCGGACCTCGACCTGGTCGATCTCGCGGGACAGTGCTGGTGCGTCGAGCACGGGTCCGATGCGCAGCACGTTGGCCGCGTCCGGCAGGTCAGGCTCGAACTCCTTCGGCACCGCGACGATCGCGATCGCGCACGCGTCGTGGATGTCGCCGAGTCTCTCGATCGCCGGCAGCCCAAGCTCCGTACGGTGCGCGTTTGCGATCGTCAGGCCCGGCGCGAACATCTCGACGAGCGGCCCGCCGCGGAAGATCGCGTACGGCGTATGGAACAGGGTCGCGGTCGGGATGCCCGATGCCAGCGCGACGTCGATCGCGGTGAACAGCATGCAGTCGACCAGCACCGCGTCGGCCGGCTCCCGGCCCAGCTCCCCCGCGAGATCCCGGGCGATGGTCGAGCTGAAGCAGAGCTGCTCGATCAGGAGCTTCACCTCGGCCTCGAAGTCGTCCGGATCATCCATCGCGTCCCAACCCTCGCCCTGGGTCAACGGGACGAAACGAGCGCCCACATCGGCGCACCGCTCGGCGATCGTGCCGTGCCCGATCATCCGGACGTCGTGGCCCCGCTCGACCAGCGCGCGTGCGATGCCCAGCGTCGGTACGAGATTTCCCGCTCCGTCCCAGGTCACAATCAGGTAGCGACTCATGTGTCAGTCTCCTCGGTCCCTGCCGTGCTTGACAGCTTGTAAAGTACGATATGCTTTACAGCATGTCAAGTGGTGGGCGCCGCGAGACCCGGACCCAGATCCTCGAGGCGGCGCGCACGATGTTCGAAGAACTCGGCTACAACGGTGCCGGCCTCGAGGCCGTCGCGAAAATGGCCGGCGTCTCACGTCAGGCGATCTACCTCCACTTCCCGTCCAAGGCCGAGCTACTGACCGCGCTCCATCTGCACATCTTCGCCACGGACGTCGTCCCGGCCCTCGAGCGGCACTCGATCACAGACGCGATGACCGCGCTGGATGCCCTCGACGCAACGATCGCCGTGGACGTCGAGGTCGCCTCCAAGGTATGGCGGATCCACGAGGCCCTCGCGACCGCCCGACGGCAACACCCGGAGGTCGAGGACACCCTGCGCCCGCGCGAGGAGGAGCGCTACGCCGGGCTGCTCGACCTCGGGCGCCGGCTCAAGCGAGAGGGAGCGCTGCCACCGAAGGTCCGCGTCGGCACGTTCGCGGACATGCTGTGGGGCCTCATCAACGTCGGCACCTACAGGAGCCTCGTCATCGAACGAGACTGGTCCCTCGACCAGTACCGGCGCTGGGTGCGCAACACGATCCGGCTCCATATCAGCGCCGACTGACCGCGAGCTGGTCCGTCTTCAACAAGGGTCGACCCGCCGGCAGCGCCGTGCAGGTTTTGTTCTAGGTGACGGTGACTGCGTCGGTCGCGAGGACATGGCTCGGTGCGGCCGCGATCGGCATGCCGGCGATGGCGGGGCCGGTGCAGATCTCGAGAACGGTGCCGTCGGCGAGCACGTGCACCGGTCCGGGACCGAGGGGTAGTTGAACGGCGCTGCCGGCCGAGGAGACGGTCAGGAGGCTGCCCGCCGCGGTTAACGTTGCCAGTGTCTGGCCCGAGGCGGAGCTGATCGACAACTGGTCGGCGGGCTTGTCGGGGTTGGGGGTCCAGTCGAGTCCGAGAACCACCCCTGCCAGATCTGAAAGGCTGGGGCGTATGCCGGGGTGTGGTTTCAGGGACACACTGCCGTCGACCAGCGAGATTCGGTAAGGGATGCTGATCGCTCCCATCCATCCTGCCGCGTGATCGCCTATTCCGCGGATCCAGAAGGTCAGCCCGGGTTGCCCATCGCTGTCGATGAAGGCGGAGGCGGCGTAGTGGTCGGTGTGTCCGAACGTGAGCCGGGTCCAGCGCTCCGCGTTGAACTTGCCATCCCGGTAGCTGCCGACAGCAGCAGCAACGTAGTGGCCCTCGCCGTCGGCCCAGACCGAGACGATGAGCACGTGCCGGTCACCGAGGGCGATCAACTGCGGGCATTCCCAGACTTGGCCGGTCCAGATGGGCTGCTGCTCGCCGACGTGTCGCTGGGCCGCCACTCCGTCGAAGGTCCACTCGTTCAGGTCGACGGAGGAGAACGACAGGACGGCGGCAGTGCCATCGGCGTACCCGGCGCCCACGATCATCCGCCAGACCGACCGATCCCAAAACACGGTGGGGTCGCGGAACGCCCTCAGGTCATGCCCGGGCGGCGGCGTGACCACCACCGGGCCTTTGTCCCAACTGATCCAGGCGTCGTCGCGGGGCCGCGCGACCCGCACCGAAGCCAGATCTTGCTGAGGTTTGTCGGCGGAGGTGTAGAAGATGACGGCTGGTTGGTCTGTCGGGGTGCACAGGCTGCCCGACCAGCACCCGAGGTCGCCGTCGCCGGGGGTGAGTGCCGGTGGGTGTTCGGTCCAGGAGGACAGGTCACCGCTCGTCGCGTGGCCCCAGCTGCAGTCTTCCCTCCAGCGGGTCGATCCTGGGACGTGTTGATAGAACAGGTGGTAGCGACCGGCGTGATAGGTGAGCCCGTGCGGGTCGTTGATCCAGCCGGACCGTGCCGTCAGGTGCACGGCCGGTCGTCCAAGCTTGTCGGGTGACGCATGGACTGCTGTCATCCCTTGACACCGCTGGAGGCGATGCTTCCGATGAACGCGCGTTGGAAGGACAGGAACAGGGCTAGGACCGGGATCGTGATCAGGGTGGCGTAGGCCATCATCGGTCCCCAGGCGACGTTGAGCTGGAAGAAGTAGGAGACGCCGACCATGACCGGCCGCAGGTTCTCGGACTGGACCACCATCAGCGGCCAGAGGTACTGGTTCCACGCCGGGAGAAAGGTCAGGATCGCGACGGTGGCGGTGGCCGGCCCGGCGAGTGGCATGGCGATGTTGCGGTAGATGCGGAACCAGCTTGCGCCGTCGACGCGCGCTGCTTCGTCGAGCTCCTTGGGGATGCTCTGGAAGTAGGAGTAGTAGAGGTAGATGGAGAAGGCGTTGGCGATGAACGGGAAGATCTGCACGCGGTAGCTGTCCAGCCACCCGAATGACCAGACTGGGCTACCGTCCTGCATGACCAGCCAGGGCAGCTTGTTGACCCACCACACCAGGGGAAGGGCGAAGGTCTCGAAGGGTACGACGAGTGTTGCGATGATCGCCGCGAGCACGATGGGGCGTCCTCGCCAGTGCATGCGTGCCAGCGCAAACGCGGCCATGCTGTTGACCAGCAGGCCCAGCGCGACGATGACTGCCGAGATGACCAGGGAGTTGGCCAGAAACCGCCACGCGGGGACGGTGTCGAAGACGTTGCTGTAGTTGTCCAGCGAGATGTGCCCGACGGGAAGGAACGCCTTGATGGAGGTCAGGTCGGAGAAGATCTGGTCGTCGGGTTTGAGGGAGGACACGAACATGAACACGACCGGGAAGGCGAAGAACAGCCCCAGTACGATCCGTGCCGCGTAGCCGCCGACCAGCGCGGAAGGGGACTTGGACTTGTTCTTGGGCTGGACCGCAGCGGGAGCCGAAACGATGGTCGTCATGATCGATCAGTCCTTTTCTCGGGTGAGGTAGCGCTGGACGAGGGAGACGGTCAGCACGAGCACGAAGAACGCGAGTGAGATCGCCGATGCGTAGGCCGTCGCCTGCTGCTGATAGCCGACGCGGACCGCCTGGAAGACCACGGTGGAGGTGGCATCTCGGGGACCCCCGTTCGTCATCACGTTGATCTGCGCGAACAGGCTCAGTGCGGCGATCGTGATGGTGACGAGGATGAACGTGCGGGTGGCCCGCAGCCCGGGCCAGGTCACGTAGCGGAACTTCTCCCACCGGTTCGTCCCGTCCAGGTCGGCGGCTTCGTACAGCTCGGCCGAGATGGTCTGCAGCCCGGAGAGCCAGATGACCATGTGGAACCCGACGGCCTGCCAGATCGACATGAACATGATGGCCGGCATGGCCGTCGATTGGTTGTTCAGCCAGTCGGTGCCCTGGATGGTGTTGAACGACACGGTCTGCAGGACCTGGTTCACGAGCCCCTCGGGCTGGTACATGAAGCGCCACAGGATCGAGACCACCACGATGGAGGTCACGACGGGGATGAAGTACAGCGTCCGGAAGATGTTGGTCCCCTTGTGCTGCGAGTTGACCAGCAGCGCGAGGACCAGGGCGAAGGCCGACTGCAGGGGGACGACCACGATCGCGAAGTAGAAGGTGTTTCGCAGAGACTTCCAGAACAGCGGGTCCTGGAAGAGCCGGCTGAAGTTGTCCAAGCCGATGAAACGCGTTGGCTCGGGTGAGACGAGTCGCGCGTTGGTGAACGCGAGGATGAAGCAGAGCAGCACGGGGACCAGGAAGAAGACCAGCAGCAGGACGACTGCGGGGCTGACCATGAGCGCGCCGTTTCGCGCCTCGGCGCGTTTGGTCGGGAGTTCAGGCTTCGGGCTGACCTCGATGGCTGTGGGTTTGCTGCGTGTCTGGATGGCCACGGTGTCTCCTTGCGTCAGAAGCCGTAGTAGTTGTTGAACTTCATGTCCAGGTCGATGTCCTTGGCGGCCTGGTTCAAGGTCTTGGCGGGGTCGGCGCCGGCGACGATGTCCTGTGTGGCCTTGGCGAACGTCGTGGTGAGGTAGGGGTAGCCCGGTGTCGGAGGCCGCAGCAGCGCGTACTTCTTCGACTCATCCAGGAAGAAGCGCTTCGGCCCGCCCGGCTCCCAGCCGGGAGCGAGCTCGGCGGCTTGCTCGGTCGCGGGGATGACGTCCTGCTTCTTCGCGAACTGCGCGAGGTACTTGGGTGCGAGTGAGAACTTGAGGTACTCCTGGGCCGCGCCCTTGGCCTTGCAACTGGAGCTGATGGCCCACTGCCACGACCCACCACCGATCTTCGGTCCGGCACCCAGGTCGGGAGGTGGCAGCGCCACGCCATCGGCCCCCAGCTTCGACAGGTTCCCCGAGTTCCAGATGCCCGACCACACCATGGCCGACTTGCCGTTGACGAAGTCGGCGAAGGCGTCCGTGCCTGACCGGGCAGGGCTGTATCCATCCTTGACCAGGCTCTGCAGCCAGCTCGCCCACTTGATCGCGGCGGCACCGTTGATCGCACCGTCTGAGGTCTTGTAGGTCTCGCGATCGGTCAGGTCCCCACCGAAACTCTGCAGGAACGGCGAGTAGGCATAGGTCCACCACTCGATGCCGCTGTCACCGGTGCCCAAGTCGAGCGCGTACGGGTACTTGCCGTCCGCCTTGATCTTCTGCAACGCGGTGTTGAACTCCGCCTCCGTCCACGGCTGATCCACGGTGGGGACCCGAACGCCCGCGTCCACCAGCGCGGACTTGTGCGCGAACAGGGCCAGGGCGGCGTCGTAGTAGCCGATCGAGTAGAGCTTGCCTTCGTAGAGACCCAGGGTGCTCTTCAGCTGCTTGTCGACCATGGCCTGCGGCAACGTAAGCGGAGCCAGATAGCCGGCGAAGGCCCAGTTGGGGACGTTGGGGGCGTCCGAGTCGAGGATGCAGGGCAGCTTTTTCGCCGTGGCCGCGGCCGCCACGGAGTCGTTGTACGAGGCTTGTGGGAACGCCTGGATCTTCACGGTGTACTTGCTCTGGCTGGCGTTGAAGTCCTTGACGATCTGTTGGACGACGCCGAGTTCCGCCGGGTTGCCCGCATTGTGCGTCCAGAGGGTCAACGTCCCGCCGCGTCCGTCGCCGGTCTCCGCCGTGCCGCAACCGGCAAGGAGTAGGGCCCCGGCGGTCGCCGCCAGCACCGTCGCCCGAGCTGCTGTGCCGAAGAGCCTGATCATCGTGCGAGCCTCCTGCCTCGGCCGCCGGATGGGGCCACACCCCGAGTCGAGAAATAAAGGATGAAGAAACGTTCCTTCACCATGAAGTAACGTTTCTTCTCTGTCAAGACCTTGTATCCTGAATCTCAGCGATGGGGACCCGAGAGGGGACGACTTGCCAGGGGACCGGTTCCGACGACCGACGATCAAGGACGTGGCGCAGCTGGCCGACGTGTCGTCCACAACCGTTTCAGTCGTGCTCAACCACCAACGCGAGGGCATCCGCGTCCCCGAATCCACCCGGGAGCGCGTCCACCGGGCAGCTGCCGAACTCGGTTACACCCCGAACGTCTTGGCGCGGAACCTGCGTACCAGAGCAAGCAGCACCATCGGCTTCCTGTCCGACGAGGTCACGACCACGCCGTTCGCGGTGTCCATGCTCGCCGCCGCCCAGGACGAGGCTGCCCGCCGCGGCTACCTCCTGCTAGTCGTCAACGTCGGACTGGACGACGCCGCCGACAAACAGCGTGACGCCCTCGACCTGCTTCACCAGCAACAGGTTTCCGGCATCGTCTACGCGTGCATGTTCCACCGTCATGTTGAACCACCCACCGGCCTGCCCGACAAGACCGTGTTCCTCAACGCCCAAGCCACAGACGGCGGATATCCATCGATCGTTCCCGACGACTATCAAGGGGCTCACGACCTGGTCACCGAGCTACTCGACCGCGGGCACCGACGCATCGGCTTCATCAACGACGAAGAGCATCCGGTGGCGGCGGACTATCGCCTCGACGGCTATCGCGATGCGTTGTCCGAACGGGGCGTCCAGGGGGATCCGGCCCTCTACATCGAGGCCGGCCCCTTCGTGCAGGGCGGTCTGCAGATCGCCCGACTGCTCGACCTGCCGCCTCGTGAACGACCCACTGCTGTCTTCTGCTTCAACGACCGCGTGGCGATGGGCGCCTACCGGGTCGCACGCTACCGAGGCCTACAGATACCCACCGACCTGTCCATCGTCGGGTTCGACGACCAGGAGTTCATCGCCTCCGAACTCGACCCCAGCCTGACCACCATGCGGCTCCCCCACCCAGAAATGGGCAAGTTAGCCATAGAGCTCCTGCTCGACCAACCAGCCCCAGCCCTCGACACCGCGATTAACGGCAGGTCCGTCCACCGGATTCCCTGCGAACTGATCCACCGCGAGTCCGTCGCCTCGCCGCTGGCCGAACCCTGACCCCTGCGCAAGACTCTAAAAGCGAACAATGAGCAGGCCGGGCAGCCGGATCGAGGACCTGATCCACGGATTGAGCCCGATACTTTCGAAGCGAGGCCGACCGGTCCACTGGGCTAGAGGTTGTAGAGGCGCCCGTGGAGGCATCGGATCGAGGGTTTGTCAGCACCGCCATGATCGAGTTCGGCGCCGAGCCCGCCCATTGCTTCCGTGGCCGCGATGCGCAATGTCTGTTCCGATTTGGCGACGCACCCAAGCCGGCGATCGCCGATTGGGTCAAGTCTTCTAAGCACGCCATCGCCGCGCTACTCGTGTAACCCGGAGTTTGACGCCGGTAAATCACGGGTTAGGGCAGTTGTGGGGTGCCCTCGTCCCAAGACGACTGGCCCCAACCTCCGTGTTCCTGGTTCTGCCCGGGCAGAACGACCTTTGCTGGGGCGACGCCTCGCGACGCATAGGCGCAACCCGGAGCGCACGAACGGCACCTATCGAACACACTCATCGCGCCCAGTGGAGACCAACACAGCAGGTTAGCCAAGGCCGGCGCGTACGTGCCCGATCATTGCTGTTGCCGGACAATCAGCATCGCTCCTAGTGCTGTCCAGAGTCATTCGCGGCTACCAGACGCGGATGCTGCGGCGACCGGTCCGGGCCTTGTGCGCGCGATAGTGGCCCGCCCAGCGAGCGTCCTTCCGGTGAGTGCCTGCAGCTGCGAATGGTCATACGCCGATACCAATCACAGTCGAGGCATCTGCGAATGGCCACACGTTCGTGTTGCCCTCGGTCGCTGGGACTGATGCTCCCAGATGCGCTGGTCAGTGTCCTCGATCCACCCCGTCTGGAGGCGTCAGATGGGTCACCAGGCGGACCTCCACTGCGTCGTCGGCGACCCACGCGAATGGTCGGCGAGGACTTGGACTGGGAGGGGCACTCCCTTGAGGTCCTCCAGGACCTGCGGACCCCTGAAGAAACTGCAGCGGCTTGGCGTCGGGCATCCGACGACTGAGCGACCACGCCGCGGCAAATGAGGGCGTAGGCGGCTATGTATCCGGCGCGACCGACGGTCCACCGACGTTGTATGGGTGGAGAAGGAACACGCCGATCGTTCGGCCACCAGCTCGCTTGGCGTATGAAGTCGCGCCGGGGTACACCTGAAGACCCACCTACCAAGCCCGTTCGCGTGCGGCACCAGTGAGTTCCTCCGCGACCACGTGGCGCAGTTCGCCGTCGACCACGATCTGCACGCGAGGCTCTTGCCGCAGATTTAGGCACCACCCGGGATCCTGGACGCGCCCGAAATTACCCGCCGCAACCGCAGTGGCGTCACCGATGGGAATGGCCAGGACCAGGACGGTCCTCGGCGTCCCGGTCCGCGCGCCGGTCGTGGTCAGCATGACGACTGGCAACCCGGAAAGCGTCGAGGTCACCGTTCGATGCCCACCGGTTAGATGAAAGGCGACGCGGTCAACGCGGTGAAGGACGCGGGCGAACAGCCAGGCACCCAGGGAGCTCGCGGCGAACCACCGAACCCAGCGCTGAGCAGACTGGGCAGTCGCTTCGCCGAACGACGGCTGCATTGACCCAGTGTGTGCCAAGAGGCATGTGTCATCAATCGTTTCGCGCCGCATCATCCTCGCGGTGAGACCCGAAGTCGGAAGGACGCCGACTCGCGCACGTGCCCAGTCGGCGGCGGCCATGGACCGCGAACCCGAGCCACACGGGGCAAGGCGAACGAACCGACGACGATCGCCATGTTGGCAGCCGTCCTTGTCAGACAGGCAGATACGAGGGTTAGCGCAGATACCCCGGCCCGTCATCGCCCTTGGCGCATGGCTAGTCGTGCCGCGGTGAGCAATCGGTCTCATCGGTCTCATCACGTCCGCATTTCCCACGCGACGGTGCTTGGATGCTCAGACAGTGGCGATCCGGCACGGCGGAAGGGAGCACGACATGCTGCTTGATCCTCTCTTCGATGTCAGTTGGCGTTATGACCTGATGCGCTCGGTAGAACCTTCTCCACAAGGCGATGGACGGCTCTATGGGCAGGGTGAAGCGACCTTCACCGGTCGGTTGACCGGCGAGGCGCAGTGGTCGAACAGCCCTCGGCTGCGCGGCGGGTACGCCTTTCCGGATGCTCGCGGTACGGTCGATGTCGAAGACGGCGGATTCGTGTTGTTCACCGTTACTGGTATGTCGTCGCTCACCAACGGCCGCGGGGTTCACGTCATGACCTTCCAGACAGACAATGGCGCGCACAGCTGGCTGAACGACGTCATCGCCATCGGCGAGGGCAGCATCGACCCCGATCGAGGTGTGCTGGCGATGCGGTACTACGCCTGCATCGTCGACTACCTGCCGAGCGTCGAGGCATCGTCCGATCAGTGACGGGAGCGAGGACTCTCATCACAGGTATAGGACCTTCGCAATGCGCGGCACCGGAGCGCCCCCGAGGCCAGTCGCGACCTATGTCCTGGTGGAGTACGAGCCCGACGTATTGCAGCGCTACCGGGTCTATGACGCCCACTAGTGCCGGCCGCGCGCTCACTACCGCGGCTGTGCCCCCGATCGAACCTTGACCGTTTCCGCGGCGTCCTTGACGATGTCAGCATCACCCGGCCCCGGTGACCTTCTTGACGACGTGAGCATCGTTCGCCCGGAAGGGGCACGCCATGAAGCAAACAACGGTCCGCGCGACCCTCGCCGCAGCAGTTCTGCTGCTCGGCTGCCTGATTGCCTGGGCTGCTCCGGCCTCAGCGGCGGAGCCTTGCGGTGGCCGGGCGCCCCACGCTGGTGGGCACCGAGGCTGACGACAGCTTGATCGGCACCGCCGGCGACGACGTGATCGCCGGCTGGTCGGCGACGATGTGATTCGAGGGCTTGCAGGCAACGACATCGTTTGCGGTGGCCCTGGGCACGACGTGCTGTATGGGCGGCCATGGCATCGACTACCTGCTCGGCGAAGCGGCCGACGATGTGATCCTGGCGGTGCGGGGGACGACGGCCTGACCGGTGGGGACGGTGACGACATCTCCTACGGAGGTCTGGACGGCGACTTCCTGAACGGGGACGCCGGCAATAACATCCTCCATGACGGCCGTGGCCCCGACAGGATGTGGGCCAGCACCGGCACCGGTCGGGACAAGATGTCTGGCGGGGCCGGACCAGACCAAATCCATGGACAGATCTCGGTGGTTTGATGAGGACATGCGGATCTTCTTCACCGGGGGCAGCGGCAAGGCCGGCAGACACGTCGTAATGCACCTAGCCGAGCAGGGTCACCAGGTCACTAACGCCGACGTCGTCCCACTGAGGCACCCGGACGTAGCTGACCTAAGGATCGACCTCACCGACATCGGGGAGACATACTCGGCGCTGGCAGGGCTGGCGAGGATGGAGGAACTGGACCTGGCGCAGAAGCCCGCGTACGACGCTGTCGTGCACTTTGCCGCTGTGCCGGCGATCCTGCTCGCGTCCGACGCTAGGACTTACGCGACGAACGTGCTCAGTACCTACAACGTTCTCGAGGCCGCGACACGACTGGGCGTCCGCAAGATTGTGTCCGCGTCATCGGAGACGACCTACGGGATCTGCTTCGCGCAGGGCGAGCGACGACCGCAGTACTTGCCGGTGGACGAGGACCACCCGACGGTCCCAGAGGACTCCTATGCGATGTCGAAGGTCGCGGGTGAGGTGACGGCGCGCTCCTTCCATGCCCGCACCGGCGCTGACGTCTACGTCTTGCGGATCAACAACGTCATCGAGCCGCACGAGTACGCCGCGATGTTCCCGGACTTCCTCGCCGACCCGTCGCTGCGGCGCCGCAACGTCTTCGCCTACATCGACACCCGAGACCTCGCCCAGATGGTGCAACGCTGCCTGGAAGTCGACGGGCTGGGTTATCAGGTCTTCAACGTCGCTAACGCGGACATGTCCGTCGCTGCGACGACCCAGGAGGTTCGGGACCGCTTCTACGACGGGGTTCCGCTGCGTCGGAAGATGGGGCGCGACGAGACGTTCTACTCCATCGACAAGGCCCGCGAGCTCCTCGGCTACGCGCCGCAGCACTCTTGGCGTGACCTCGTGACGGATCCTGGAGGGGGGACCTCCTGACGGACGCGCATCGACACCTCCGCTCGGCGTCTGGACGCGGCCGAGGACGGTGCGGGGCGGCTCGACGCACCTCACTGGTTCGGCGGCGCTCAGCCACGCTGCATCTCCCACGCTAGGTGGATCGCAGTGCGCACCGCGCGAGGCTGTGCCCGATCGAGATAGGCCTCGACCTTGTGATGCGCCTCCATGTGAGCGGGCACGCCGAAGCTTTCCGGGTAGCTCTCGAGCAGCGACTCTCGCTTGCTAAGAGGGACTCGAATCACCAGCGTGTTCCGGTCATGTAGGCGCACGACCAAACGGTCATGGACATACCATCCCGGACGCGACTCAGTTCCCTTTCGCTTGACCCTCGGCAAGGACTCCGCGTACCGACCTACCTCCTCGAGGGTCATCTGCGAAGCGTAGGCGCGGTAACACCCAGCGAGCCATACGTGCGAGTTTGCGTCCATCCGCCATGAGCGTGCTTTGGCCCCACCCGGCAATACCAGTCCTCGCCCGTCTAGTCATACGCCGTGCCGGTGCTCGGGGGCGCATTTGCGCACCGGGCGCCTTACCGTGCTTGCTCCGTGATGCCTGTGTCCCGGTCACTCATGTGCCACGAGAGCCTTGGGGGCTGGCGGCGATTTCCCCGACGACGGCGACCGGTCGATGGAAGGCGCGACTGATCCTGCCCGGCAGGTCGCGTCTCAGCCACCTAGACAGCGCCGGCGGGAGCGTCGAGACGATCACCTCGTCGGCGTCGAAGCGACCGAGGGCCAGGCGTACCGCCTCGAACGGGTCCGGGTCGCCGACCACCCCGTCGGCTTCAGCGCCGAGCGCGCGGATGTTGTCGATGGAGTGATTGAGTCGCTGCTGGGCGACCGCATTGGCGCGGTCCTGCGGGGATGGCCCCGCCGTGTATCCAACCTGGTCGTGCAGCGGGGTTGCGGGCGCGACGACGAAGAAGATGGACTCCTCCGCGTCTATCAGCCCCTTCACGCTGTCGGCCAACAGCGTGGAGTCGAGGGTCTGGTTGGCCACGATCAGGAAACGACGCATGGGTACTCCGTCCTCAGCCATTCACGAGCATCGGTGCGAGGTCATCAACTCGCTGGGCCAGAGATTCAAACGCTCGATCGAAGGCAACGTCGGTGCCGACCCGCACCGGGTCGGGGATGGACCAGTGCATCTCGCCGCGCGTCCGGAGCTCTTCGTGGGCGAGGTCGCACACGGTGATGATGAGATCGCCGGGCTGGAAGACCTGTTCGATCGCCCGTGGGGCGACGCGGCGCATCCGCAGCTGATGCCGCTCGGCGGTCGTCAATGCGCGCGGGTCGATGCGCGACGAAGGATGGGTGCCGGCGGACGCGACGGGGACACTGCTGGCGCGCCGCCACAAGGCGGCCGCCAGGTGTGATCGAGCGGTGTTGGCGGTGCAGACGAAAAGCACACGCGGCACGATGCGCGATGTCTCAGGCGTCAGCTCCGCGAGCACCTCACGAGCCAGCCGTACGTAGCTGCGTCGGCGGTCGCCCTCGGACCGTGTCCGCCGCACGAGGCCTCGGGACTCGAGCAGGTTCAGGTGATGAGCGAGAAGGTTGGAGGGCATCTCGAGGGCATCGGCAAGCTCGGATGGGGACGCATCCCTGAAAGCGAGCGCATCAACGATCCGGAGGCGACCGGTATCACCGAGCGCCGCATGCAGCGATGCGCGGCGTTCGAGTGCGGCCGTTATCTCAGTGTTCATTGCCTCAATGTTGACTGAGTATCCTGTCTGCGTCAAGGATGCACTCGAACCGTGCTCGCTGAGCCGAATAAGAGGACGCGCCCATGAACCTCGTCGTGATCGGCGGCAGTGACGCCGGCATCTCGGCCGCTCTCCGGTCGCGCGAACTCGACCCTGCCATCGACGTGACGGTGGTCGTGGCCGATGCGTATCCGAACTTCTCCATTTGCGGCATCCCGTACTACGTCTCGGGCGAGGTCGGGCACTGGAGGAACCTGGCGCATCGGAGTAAGGCCGATCTGCAGGCAACCGGCATGAAGCTTCGCCTGAATACAACGGCGACCGAGATCGACACCGAACGCCGCCGCATCCTTCTGCGGGAGCGGGACGGCAGCACCTCGAGCCTGGACTACGACGAACTTGTGGTCGGCACCGGAGCAACACCGGTTCGACCCGCCATCGCCGGCTTGGACGAACTAGGCCAGAAGGATGGCCTGCACCTACTGCATACGATGGGAGACACACACGCGCTGATCACAACCCTAGATGCGTCCGACGTGCCAGGCCACGCGCTGATCGTAGGTGCCGGCTACGTGGGCCTGGAAATGGCCGAGGCACTCACCGCCCGGGGTGGCCTGGTGACCCAGGTCGAGATGCTCCCCGAAGTGCTGCCGACAGTGGACCCGGAACTAGGTGCGATCGTGCGGGGCGAGCTGACCCGTCACGGCGTCGCCGTCCACACCGCCACGACCGTGACCGGCATCCACCCGGGCAAGCATGGGCGATCTTGCCTGCGCGTGTCAGCCGATGGACCAGACGGTGACTTGGCGTGGGAGGTCGATGTGGTCCTGGTCGTGGTCGGTGTCCGCCCCGAGACCCGGTTGCTCCTGGACGCTGGCGCCCAGCCAGGACCAAGGGGTGCCATCGTCGTCGACGACTCCATGGCCACGGGACTGCCGCACGTCTGGGCCGCCGGCGACTGCGTCGCAACCCATCACCGCCTGCTTGGTCTCAGCTACCTGCCACTCGGAACGACGGCACACAAGCAGGGGCGGATTGCCGGGGAGAACGCGCTCGGAGGCGATGCACGATTCGCCGGCAGCCTGGGCACTCAGGTGGTGAAGGTCTTCGACCTCGTTGCAGCGCGCACCGGACTGCGGAACCACGAAGCCCTCCAGGTCGGGTTCAGCGCCGCCACCAGCCTGAGCAAGGCGAACGATCACAAGGCCTACTACCCCGGCGCGCAGCCCATCACGATGAGCGTTACCGGCGACATCGACACAGGGCGACTTCTCGGCGCACAGCTTGTCGGGGCACGGGGCACCGAGACCGCCAAGCGGGTAGACACGTTCGCCGCCGCCCTGTTCCACGGGATGACCGTGGACGCCATCAACGAACTCGACCTGTCCTACACACCCCCACTCGGGTCGCCATGGGACGCGGTGCAGCTCGCCGCGCAGCAGTGGGTCAGCGAACATCAGCCTGCGGCAACACCAAGGCCCGATCCAAACGGGGAGCCGCGCACGAAACAGCGCCAGACCCCCAGGACACCGAACCGACCCATCAGCACCCCGCGCCAAGGCTGAGGCCGGGCCTCGAATAGTGCCGGATCCGTTCGCCGACCGGCACCACATGGCAGGGAACAGAACCGTCACTATCCGATGCTCGACAACATCTTCTTCTGCGGCTGGTCGACGTACCGTTGATCCCCTCGACGCACCATCAACGACATGCCGCGACAGCCACCGACTCGAAAGTTGCTGGAAGCAGCCGAATCAGCTGCCTTTCTTGCTGCTAGGTGGACCGATCGCCCTACAGATATTTCGACTAAGACAGCCAGCAGCCAGGCTACGCCACTTGGCGGGCGATTTCGTGTGCGATGAAGGCATCGGCGGCGCGGTCGACCACGCGCTTCCATCTATCGCCGCCTGGGTCGTTGCTTACTTGCTGATTGGCGAGGCCGATCAATAAGGCGGTCCACACGTCAAGAGCGGCGGGGGTCGTCCGCTCCGGTGTCGGCTAGTCCCAACGCACCCACCCGAAGCACATCCTGAGAGACCGCGTAAGAGGTCGCTGACGGCGTGAAGCCCGGGATCACCCGTTGGAACATCAGCTGCATCCGCGCGGGATCGCCGACCGTGAAGTCGAAAAAGTTGTGAGCGTGCGCGCGCAGTTTCTGCACCGGGTCGATCTCAAGCGCAGCGATCGCGGTCGCGGAGGCGAGCAGTTCGCGGTAGCTGGCCTCGAACATGGCGTCGTAAATATCGTCCTTGGCCCGGAAGTACACGTAGAGCGACGGCGCCTTCATGCCGACGGAATCGCCTAGGTCGCGAAGCGACCAGCCGGTGAGGCCTCGGTCGCGTGCCAATACCCACGCGGCGTCAAGGATCTCCTGGCGGGTGGCATGGTGGCGGTTCGTCCGACGGTCGGTCACGGACAGTTGCCACCGCTGCGTACGAGCAACTGCTCGGTTTGCTCGAGACGCTGCCGCCGGATGACTGGAATGCGCCGACCGAGTGCCCCGGATGCAGCGTCGGCGCCATGGTGGGCCACCTGATCGGAGCGGCAAAGGCCAATGCGTCGGTACGTGAAAATCTTCGCCAGATGTGGTGGGGCCGGAAGCATCGCGCCGACTTCGACGGGAACGACCTGGACGCCATGAACGCATTGCAGGTGGCTGACCATGCCGACTTGGCAGCGAACGACGGCTCGCGCTGCTCAAGTCGCTGGCGCCGGCCGCAGTGCGCGGGCGCATAGCCACACCACGGCCGCTACGGGCTGTCACCCTCCCGAGTACGCCTGGCGGATCGACCGCCCGGGCATGCCCACGAAGGGCAACGTCGGTCAGCTCATGGATTTGCTCTACACCCGCGACGTCTGGTTACACACGATCGACATCGCCCGGGCGACCGGGCGAGAGCCGGACGTGAACGCGGTGTTCAACGCACGCATCGTCGCAGACGTGGTCGCCGAGTGGGGCCGACGTCACGGACAGCCGGTTGCGCTCACGCTGACCGGTCCTTCCGGCGGCGTATTTCACCAGGGACCGGACGGGTCGGAACTGAACTACGACGCTGTCGATTTCTGCAGGATCTTGTCAGGCCGTGAGGACGCCTCCGGGCTGTTGCAGCGCCGGGTCTTCTTCTAGCCGGTGACACTCGGCGATCTCCCTGGGTTGACTGAATCGTGCTGAGGCCTCCGCAGCGCTCACTCCGTTGATCCGCTTACTGGCGGCCAGTTGCGCGAAATGGTCAGCGGGCGATCCAAGTCATCGCCGTGGTTAGCGGCTCAAGGGGGGTGGCTCTCGCGTGTCGATACCGAGCGGCGGCGGTCGCATCAACGCCTGCTATGCCGTGAATGGCGGAGCGCGCTGCGCGTGATCCACAAAGCGAAGGGCAGAACTGCACCGCAGCCAGAAAGCGTTAGAGTGGCGCCAGCCGCTCTACGGCCGGGCTGCCTGTGGAACGCCGACCTCAACACGGTCACCGTCCTATCCTGCGACCAGCTCACCGCATTCCAACAGCGCTGGCCAACTGGTGGAGCCGCACCGCGTCGCCATCGGGACCCAGTGGGCCGTCGCGGGGACGACGATGGTCATTCGTGTGCTGGGACTCGCAAGGCCCGTGAGATGTCGCGGTCTTGCAGCGGTTGTCGGGAACAGGCAGCTCGTTTCGTTCTTGCAAGGACGGATGCGACACCTGCCATCAGCGAGCATCTACCTACGATCGTTCATCCGGCGTTAACCGCTCGGTAGGGGGCGCTCGACCGTCCGATTGCAATCATGTGAAGGCAACCGATGCTGGCTGACAGGAGGACCGCCCAATGGCAGAAAGTGTCGTCGAGGGACGGCTCGCCGCCTCGTTGCGGAAGGTGCTGGTGCCGCTGGCTCTGGCGCAGTTCATCTGCAGCTTCGCGGGCTCGAACATGAACGTGATGATCAACGACATCAGCGAGGATCTGGACACGACAGTCCGCGGCGTTCAGACCGCGATCACCCTGTTCCTGCTTGTGATGGCGGCCTTGATGATCCCCGGTGGCAAGCTGACCGACCGTTGGGGACGTCAGCGTTGCTTCATGATCGGACTCACCTTGTACGGCATCGGCGCGCTGGTCAGCGCAGTGTCGCCCGGCATCGGCGTGCTCATTCTCGGCAACTCCATCTTCGAAGGCGTTGGCACCGCTTTGTTGATCCCGCCTGTCTACATCCTTACGACGATGCTCTTCCACGACACCACGTCACGAGCCAAGGCGTTCGGGATCATCAGCGGGATGGGCGGTGTCGGTGCCGCGGCGGGGCCCCTGCTCGGCGGTCTCATCACCACGGCGATCAGCTGGCGGGCAGCGTTCGTCTTCCAGGCCCTCGTTGTCGCGATCATCCTCTTCCTCAGCCGCAAGATCCACGACCCCGTCCCACCCGATCCGACCCGGCCCTTCGACACCTTGGGAGCGATCCTTTCGGCCGCCGGGCTGGTCTTCCTGGTCACCGGGATCCTCCAGGCGGACAACAACCTCCTGCTCATGACGATCCTCATGGTCGTCGGTGCTTTGTTGCTGCTGTGGTTCTTCGGCCACATCCGCGCGATGGAGCGCAAGGGCGAGGAGCCGTTGCTGTCTACCAGCCTGTTCCACAACCGAACATCCAACCTCGGCCTCATCACGCAGAACATCCAGTGGCTGATCCTGATCGGGACCTCGTTCGTCGTCGCGACCTATCTCCAGGTCGTTCGCGGCTACAACGCGATCGAGACAGGTGTGATCTTCACCGCCGCCACGGTCGGCATCCTCGTCTCGTCCCTCGCTGCTGAGCGACTCGCCAAGAGGCACCCGCAGCGGAGCCTGATCGTGACCGGCTTCATCGCAACGCTGGGTGGGATCGGCCTCTTGCTTGTCATGGTGAAAGGCTCGCCCGGCGCCTGGGCGTTCGCCCCCGGACTCCTACTCATCGGCCTGGGAGTCGGCGTGATGCTGACCCCGTCGGTGAACGTGGTCCAGTCGAGCTTCCCCGATGATCGGCAGGGTGAGATCTCCGGCTTGTCGCGCAGTGTGTCCAACCTGGGCTCGTCCCTGGGCACGGCAGTCGCCGGTACCATCCTCATCGCTGAGCTCGTCAACTGGTCCTATGGCCTCGCGATGATCGCTCTGGGCGTCACGGGCGTCGTCGGACTGGTAGCCGCTCTGCTCCTCCCTGCCAAGCCCGTCTCGGGGGCCGCCGGCGGCTCAACGACCTGACCGCATTCAGGCTCAGCGGTCGCACCCGTGCGGATGCTCTGTCGAGTCGGTGGCCGTCACGGCATGTCGTTGATGGTGCGTCGAGCGGATCGGACCGTCGACCAGCGGCACAAAATGATGTTGCCGAGCATCGGAACGACGCCCCCAGAGTCCATCCGGACAACAGCGGCAGAGAACCCCAAGGCACACGTCTCTTTTCTCAATGCATCGACACCTGGCACGGCAAGCGGGTGAACTAGCTGCCTTTTCTGGCTGCGCGGCAGACAGATCGTCCTGCAAGTACTCCTACTGGGATGGCGAGTCTGCTCGCAATGTCGGGAAGATCCTCCGTGGTGTCGCGCTCATCATTCCGGAGCTGCGCTGCGCTGCCGCCATGTGTCTGTGGAGGACCAGCTCGGCCTGCAAATCAGCGGACCCACATCTGGTCGAACACCGGGCCGGTGTGCGGGTTGTCCTGGAAGTTGCCGACGCGGGCGGACACGAAGGCCGTGTGCTGCAGACTCACAGTCGGCACGTACGCGGCACCGTCGCTGAACACGCGGTCGGCGTGGGCCCAGAGATGCCCTGCCCTGGCCGGCTCCGTGATCTGCACGTTCTTGGCAGCCTCGACCAGCGAGTCCAGCTCGGGGTCGCAGTACTCAGCCTCGTTGCCCTCGACCCTGGATGTATGGCACGTCGCCCAGCCGAAAAAGTTTGATGCAATCGGGTAGTCGGCAACCCAGCCCCAGCTGCCGACCTGAATATGCGTGCGGGGGTCGTACAGCGCGTCAAAGTAGCCATTTTCGTCCGGCAGCTCATGGAGGCGGACGTGCTGGTAGCCGATCTCTTTCAGCAACGCGACGAAGTAGTTGTTGATCGGCGTCCAGAACGGAAGGTGCGGGCCCCAGACCTCGATGGGCACTCCCGCCGTTCCCGAGCGTCGGACCAGTTCCCTGGCTTTCTCCAGGTCCCGACCCTGCCAACCCACTCCCGGCTGGGGGTTGATCGTATAACGGCAGTAGAGCTGGTGGCCGGGGAAGTTTGGAGGCAACAGCTGACACGTCGGGGAGGCGTGCCGGGGACCCCCCATCAGGTCCACGAGTCGGTCACGGTCGACTGCATAGCTCACGGCTTGACGAGCTCGCCGGTTGTTGAAGGGCGGTCGCTGCGTGTCTAGGAACTCGAACAACGTCTGTTCACCCGGCCCGCTATGCACCCGCGAAGGGAACCGCAGGGCGAGGTCACCAAGCGGGTCAGGTTGAGTCCCGCCAAGGGTCACGACATCTGCCGTGCCGGCGGCCACCGCGGTCATTGCTGTCGTGCGATCCGTCCGGATCCACCGGATCGTGTCGGGGTATCCGGCCGGCTGGGCTGCGAAAGACCACTGCCGGAAGTAGGGGTTGCGCACCAGGGTGAAGGGTTCCCCTTGCTTGTGGTTGGCGGGCATGTAGGGGCCGGTGCCGGGGATGAGCGAGAGCTTGCTAGGGGTGGTTGGGGAGCCGGCCGGCGTCGGTACGATGAAGAGCGTCAACTTGAAGAGGAAGTCAGGATCAGGCTTCTCCAGCCGGAAGGTGACTGTGGACGCCGCAACGTCGACGAGCACCCCGCTGCTCAGGTCGCAATGCGCGGGCGGTTGCGGATCCGTGTCCGGCGATTGGACGCGTGGCATGCAGGCGGGCGCGCCGAGGATCTCCTGGAAGTAGGACGTGTCGCCGCCGCCGGTGGTGAACTCGCGCTCGACGCCTCGCCGGATGTCCCCCGGCCGGACCGCGGCGCCGGTGGAATACCGAATACCACTGCGCAGCGTGAAGGTGTAGGTCTTGCCACCATCGGTCGGCTGCGGTAGATCTGTCGCGAGGTCCGGCACCAAGGTCAGCCCAGCGGCTCCGCCTGCTGCTCGGTAGGCGACCAGATGGTCATAGACCATGTCCGCGGAGTTGTACGACTGAGCGGGGTCGGCGTCGAATGTGCCGGCAGGTTCTGTGTCGTTCGCTATGAGCGTTCCACCCCTGTGACTTGCCGCAGCAAGCGTGCGGCTCGTTACCCAGACTTGCGGGCCGGCCGCGGTGAGCGCGCGCGGCGAGCCATTCAAGGTCAGCCGTCGACTGATGTGACCAGTCCCGACATCGATGCGCATCACCGTGGCATCGAACTCGTTGGCGACCCAGACGTCGTTGCCTCTTGTGGCTATCGCGCGCGGGCCGTCGCCGACCGGGACGGTGGCCGTCACCTCGTTGGAGGAAGCATCGATGCGTGACACGCTTTGGCTGAAGGAGTTGGCCACCCACACGGCCCCTGGCGTGAGAGCAATCCCTGACGGTCCGGCGCCGACGTGAATCTCCTTGACGACAATGCCGGTTGCCGGGTCGACCCGCATCAGCGTGCCACCGCGACCGTTGGCCACCCAGACCGCGTCCTGACCCACCGCCACACCGTCCGGCCCCTCGCCCACGTCCACGGGAGGGGAAACTTCTCCGCTGTCCGGGTCGATGCGGTTGACGGTTCCGTCGCCGGCGTTGGCAACCCAGAGGCCGCTCGGGCCAACGGCCATTGCCGCCGGCTGGTTGCCTACCCTGACGGTCTGCACGACCGTATTGGTGTCTGCGTTGATCCGCGAGACCGTTCCGCCCGTGCTGTTCGCGACCCAGACATCGTTTCCACTGACGGCTATCGCCCCCGGGGCTGTCCCGACCGAGATGGTCTGGACGATGCGCTTCTGTCGAGGGTCGATGCGCGACACGGTGTCGTCGGTGGTGTTGGCGACCCAGATCGCTTCGGCTCCGTAGGCCACCCCGTCCGGCCCCTGGCCAACAGACACGACAGCACTGGCTCCTCGCCCATCGGAGCCGAGAGCACCGACGGTGTCACCGGAGATTGCCCTGGCGTTCTGTCTGTGCGACGCAAGTATCACGGCCGGTACGGTGAGCAGGACCGTGACGACCACAGCGGCGAGCCCGACCAGGACCATCCGGCGTCTGAGACGCGAACTCCTCTTGACAGCCCGGGGTGCCGTCGAGCCGGTGATCGAGTCGATGGCTGGCCGACCGTTCGGTTCGCTCGGTTGCGACTGCGCCGGGCCTAGCGCCTCAGGTCGCAACTGCCACTCCAACGCGGGGTCATGGTTGAGCACCTGCTGGTGCAGGTGTGCCAGTGGCTGGCCCGCATCGATGCCGAGCTCGTCGGCCAGTCGCGCGCGGACCTGCTGATACGCCCCGAGCGCTTCGGCCTGCCGCCCTGAGCGATAGAGCGCCAACATCCGTTGGGCCTGCAGTCCTTCGCGCAACGGATGCTCCGTGACAAGTTGGTTCAGCTGCGCAGTCAGCATCTCGTGATGGCCCAGCCCGAGCTCCGCCTCTACCCAGCTCTCGAGCGCAATCAGATGGAGCTCGTCGAGTCGCGCGGCTTCCGTCCGCACAAACTCGTAGTCCGCCAAATCGGCCAGGACTGGCCCGCACCACAGGGAAAGGCCTGAATTCAGCTGGGCAGTGGCCTCTTCGTACCGCCCGTTCCGTAACGCCACCCGGCCGGTCGAAACCTGGTCCTCGAACTGGGCCGCATCGATCTCCGACCGGTTCACGGCCAACAGGTAGCCGTGGTCGCGGGTGACCAGGACTTCCGCCGAGGCACCGCGCCGGCGCTCGGGCTCCAGAGCCTGGCGGAGATGATGGACATAGGTCTGCAAGGTCGTGATCGAGCCCTCCGTCGGGTTGCCATCCCAGACGGCGTCGACGAGGCGGTCGAGCTGGATCACACGGTTGGCGTTGATCAGCAGGATCGCGAGCACGGCGCGCTGCTGCGGGCCCCCGAGGGCAGCGGGCCGGCCGTCCAGTAGTACCCGCAGCGGCCCGAGCACCTCAAACCGGACTCTCGTCCGTTGCACGGTCGGATCCACCATCTCACGCCGCCCCTTGCCGTGCGTTCCCCTCAGCGTAGCCCCGTGGGGCTGCTGCCCGGCACTAGTTTCCCGACTTCAGCAGGCTGAACGGGTGCCCCCAACGCACACTTCCAACAGGACGGTCCAAGCAGCCACCAAGGATGTTCCAAGCGCAGTGCAGTGCGCTCAGACCAACCGCTGCGGCCACCGAGCCCGCTGCCCGGCAGCCGGATACCCGAGGACGAGATCTGCTTCTACGTCTTCGATGCACAGTCGACTCACCAGGCTGCGCGTGCCCGCGCAGCCCGCCAGGCTCGACCCGATCCGCGTGGTCGAGGCCGTCTCCTCGAAAGGATGCCGCAATGAGGCGAAAGCTGGTCTGGGTACTTGTCCTTGGCCTCTTGGGTGCCACCGCCTTCGGCGGAGTCGCCGCCGCGACCGCACCCTCGGGCGTGACCAACCCGCTGTGGTCGCCGGTCATCGGGCAGTTCCCCACCGGGATCAACGCAAAGACCAAGACGGACATCGACCCCGGCAGAGGCACCGACTACTGGAATGTGAACATCAGGGCCAAGGGAGCCACCGATGTCCACATCGTCGAGAACATCATCGCTCCGGGCGGGACCTTCGGCTGGCACACCCATCCCGGACCGAGCCTGGTGATCGTCAAAGCGGGCACCTTGAGCGTCTATCACGGATCTGACTGCACGATGGAAGAGTTCGGGCCAGGGTCGCCGCTCGGACCGACCTTCGTCGACGAGGGCCACGATCTGCACATGGTGCGCAACAACACCACCGTCGTTGACGACGTCTACGTAGTCTCGTTCGTCCCCGCAGGCTTCGCACGGCGCATCGACGAACCGAACCCGAACCCCAGCATCTGCCCCAACTGAGCCCTAACCATGCGCTTGGCGCAACAGGTCGTCGAGGCAATCCAGGAGGAGTCGTCATGACGGATGTAGTCGCGAGAGGCGAACCGGCCCGGCTCGCAGGGAGGCACCCCTCGCTCGCTCATCTCCGGCGACGCAGCGGAGTCTTCGTCGGCGCCCTGGCGTTGATGCTGGGGTGCGCGATGGCGCTCGCCCCTGCGGCGTCCGCGAGCCCGCCTGTCAGCATCCCCGCACCGATCGGGAACACCAACACCTACCCTGCCGGCATCGCTTGCCCCTTCACGCTCCAAGGGACCCTCATCGGAGGCAACCAAGTCCTCACGTTCTTCGACGACGGCAGGTTCCTCGCCACCGGCCGCCACATCGACCGGCTCACCAACGTGGACACTGGCACCTCGATCACGCTCAACTTGAACGGCATCGTCAGCCAGGTGCCCACCGCGGACGGCGGATCGGTGCTTCGCGCCAGCGGCACCACCTCGTTCATCTTCTTCCCGGGAGACGCGGGCCCCGGCCACACCCAGTCCGGACGCACCTACCTCTTCGTCGGCTACTTCGTCGCCGTGTCAGATCCCTCGGGCATCGTCACATCGTTCAAGTCGTACGGCACGCGCAAGAACGTCTGCGCGATGCTCACCTGATCCAGGTCGCGCAGCCATCTTGCGCACCCGTGGCTGGTCAGGCGCTTCGAGCACCGGATCCTTTCGCGCGCAATGCTGCCGGATCTGTCGTCACGTTGCGCGCGAACGCCGACCGACAGAACCGTTACTCCGTGCTGGCATTACCGCCGATCCGGACAGGCTGGGTGTTCGCTGGCGCGCCAGGTCTCATGGAGCTGCGTGATGGTCGCCCTGGGAGGCGATCAACGCATTGGCCATGATCGCCGCGTCGGCGGACGTGTTAGATAGGCGCCACCATCACGGACGCGCAGACGTCAACCAGTGAAGGTTGGGCACCGCCTAGTTTGGCCACTGACACGAGTAGTCAGTACCCGAACTCGGCTCTTCGAGGAGTGAACAAGGCTGGCCGGTCGTCGCGATCTCACTTACGGTCGAGACATGGCGAACCTCATCGAGAAACTGGCGGAATCGGTTCCCTCCTGGGGCACGAGGATGGCGTACGGCGAGAAGACCACGTTGGGCGGGCAGGAACTTGTGCCCGTCGCGCTGGTCGGCTTCGGCTTCGGCGCGGGCGAGGGCTCGAAGGAGAAGCCTGAAGGCGACGCGGCGCCGGCGGGCAGGGGGGAGGGCAGTGGCGGTGGTGGCGGCGGATACGCGGTACCGATCGGGGCATACGTCGGCGGACCCGACGGGCTGAAGTTCCGTCCAAACGTGATCGCACTGCTCGTAGCTACCGCGCCGCTGGTATCTACCGCCGGTTTGGCGTTGGCCCAGATCATCCGCGCGTTCCGAGTCCGCGCTGCGAACTGATTTGCGCTTGTCATACCCGCACGATCGCGCGGCCGCACCGGCAGTGCCGGGACCTCCACGATCGTAGCCCCGACGGGGATCGCGGCCCGAGTTGAAACTGTTCGACACTCGGCGAAGCTCACGTCGGGTCCCATCGCATATTCGTTGGTGAGGCATGCGAGTTCACGACCGCCCGGCAGGGTGCGATGCAGTGATGCGTTCTACCGCTGCATTGACGAGCGCATCGTCTTGCGGTTCGTTGTCGAGGGCTCGGTGGATGGAGAGGCCCTCGATGACTGCGTCGAGTATCCGCGCGACTGTTGGTTCGAAGTACTGCTCGAGCGTTGTCCGGCTCCGGGCCATCCAGGCGTTAGTGATGTCGCGAAAGGCGGGGTCCCGAGCTGCCAAGGTATAGAGCTCATGGGTGAGCACGAGGTCGCGCTGACTGCTGAAGACGACCTCGGTGATCGTCTCGACGACCGCCTGCTTGGCGGTGTCGGTGTCGTGGGCGGCCGCCATCCGTTCGTCGAACGCTTGACTGGCGGTCCGCGCGAAACGGGAGAAGGCCTCGCGAAGCAGCTCGTTCATCCCGGTGAAGTGGTAGGTCATGGATCCGAGCGGGACATCGGCGGCCCGGGCGACCTTGCGGTGCGAGGTGCCGGCGACGCCGGATTCGGCGATCACCTCGAGGCAGGCGTCGATGATCCTGTCGCGACGTTCAGGGTCGTGGCGGCGCTGTGCGGGTGCGGATGGCACGCAGGGCTCAGACCGAGCGGAGGATGCGCGCGGGGTTTCCGACGACGACGACGTTGGCCGGGACGTCCCTGGTGACGACGGAACCGGCGCCGACCACGCTGTTGTCGCCGATCGTGACGCCGGGGCAGACGATCACGCCCCCGCCGAGCCACACGTTGTCGCCGATGGTGATCCGCTTGGCGGCTTCCAACCGGTCGCGTCGTGCCTGCGGCTCGATCGGGTGGGTCGGAGTCAACAGTTGGACATTGGGTCCGACCTGGCAGTCCGCGCCGATCGTGATCGCCGCGACGTCGAGCGCGGTGAAGTTGTAGTTGATAAAGGTCCGCGGACCGATGCGGATGTGCTCGCCGTAGTCCACGTACAGCGGCGGCTTGACGAAAGCGCCCTCGCCGAGTTCGCCGAACAGCTCGGCCAAGATCGGTCGTGCCGCCGCCTCATCCTCCACGGCCGCTTGGTGATACGCGTGCGCGAGCCGCACCGCTCGCTGGGCGCGCCGCCCATTCTCGGGGTCGTCGGCGATGTAGAGGTCGCCGGCGAGCATGCGCTCACGGTTCGTGCGCGGGTCACCCGCGAAGTAGTCGGTCGAAGAGGTCATGTGGACGATCGTACACTAGGCAGTGTACGATCGTACATAACAGGTCGATGTCCAAGCTCTGGGCGTCCGCACCGGGGCGCGCCACCGCTCCGTCGACCCAGCCGGCAGAAGTGCGAAGCCGAGCCACCCCGACCGGGCCGCACACATCACCACCCGAAACCCGCGACCTACCGCCCACCACGACCGGGACTGACCCACATGACCACGCTCTCCGCCGGAACCACCCCCCAGCCACTCACGGCCCGCCTCGCCACGACGCGATCGGTGGTCGCGGTGGCTCTTCTGTTCGCCGTGAACGGGTTAATCCTCGGCGGTTACGGCGGAGCCCTGCCATCCATCCGCGAGCGGCTGGACATCGGGGCCAGCGACATCTCGGTTCTGCTATTCGCGGCCGGGCTGGCCGCGATCACTGCCATGCAGGTCGGCGGCCGGCAGTCCGACTCGATCGGCGCCCGCCAGGTGGCGTTGGCAAGCCTGCCCTTGCTCATTGCGGCGGCGGTCACGATTGCCTTCGCCACGACGTTCCCGGTCGCCGTCGCGGCAGCGGTGCTGCTCGGGCTCGGCAACGGGGCCATGGACGTGGCGATGAACGCCATCGGTGTGCAGGTCGAACGCGCCCGCCAGCGGCCCGTCATGAGCCGGTTCCACGCGCTGTGGTCGGTGGGCGGCTTCATCGGCGCCGGGAGTGTGCTGGTGATGGCCACACTGCTCGACCTCGACGGCGCCGAGGTTGTCATGCCGCTGATGCTGTTCCTGACCGTGCTCGCCGTCGCGGTGCTGGCCGTCACGTTCGCGATCACCCCGCCGACCGCTGTCGTCCCGCGCAACGCCGACGGCGGCCGGACAAAGATCCCGACAGTGGCCTGGCTGCTCGCCGTCATGGCGTTGGCCTTCGGGCTGGCCGAAGGAACCGCCACCGACTGGTCCGCGCTGCACGTCACCGAGGTCGGACACGTCGACTCCACCACAGGGTCGCTCGGCCTGGTCGCGGTCAGTGCCTTCATGGTCCTCATCCGCCTCGTCGGGGACCGCCTGGTCGCCCGCTTCGGCCGCCGCACAGTGGTGCGGGCCGGAGCTGCGTGCGCCGCTGTCGGCTACGGAACCGTCACCCTGGCGACCGGCCTACCGCTCCTGCTCGTCGGCTGGGCTCTAGTCGGACTGGGAGTCGGCATGATCGCACCCCAGGTGTACGCCGTAGCAGGCCACGTCGGTGGAGGTCGCGTCCTCGCCGTCGTCGTCACCTTCGGCTACGCCGCCTTCCTCGCCGGCCCAGCAGTCGTCGGCTTCCTCGCCAACCACCTGGGTTTGCATCACGCGATGGCCGTCCCGGCACTTCTGTGCGCCGCCATCGTGGGCTTGGCAGCAACGATGCCGAAAACAGACTCCGACCTCTCGAACAATCACTGACTCAGGGCGCCCTCATCGTCCACGACGACAAGCGACTTCCGATCGTCGTGATCCTTCGCCAAGCCACGTCAGCGGCGGGTCATCAACTAGAAATCATCACCGCATCATGCTGCCTCGGCGCGGAGCCTCCCGCCCGGCTACCACCCCCCAAGGGGAGCGAGCTACAGCATCTTCGAGTGTCTCGGCGACAACACCATTGCGCTCATGCCAGAGCTCAACGAGCCGCCCGACATCATCACCTGTCGGCTGTCCGAGGGTCGCTGTCTCCTGGCCGTCAGGGCAGAGCCTGATCACGCGGCGCGCATCATGCCGGCGACGGGTCTTCCCGGGTAGCCCCCTTGCGCCGCACGGTGTGACTACGAGACCGCTTCGCGACCACAGGCGCTCCCGGTCATGTGCTCGTCGTCATGAGAACTACCGATGAAGGCGGTAATGACCGATCAATTCGTCAGCCTGCGCGAATGTCGACAGAACAGAACTGTCACTGTCCGATGCTCGGCACCATCTTCTTGTGTCGCTGGTCGATGTTCCATCATCCAAACGCTGGCTAGCACTACCGAGCGGTTGGCGCAATGGCGGTCACAAGCACGACAGCGCTGATGCGCCGAGGCATCGGGCGCGTTCAGTCAGGCGGCGTGGCGGCTTCGGTAGTCCCGTGGCGACTCGCCGTTGACCCGTTTGAAGGCCGCGCTGAGGGCGAACGCGTTCGCGTAGCCGACCTTGGAGGCGATCGCTGCGAGGGTGTCGTCGGTGCTGACGAGCAAGTCAGCCGCGAGGGCCAGCCGCCAGCGCGTTAAATAGGTGAGCGGCGGTTCGCCCATCTGCGAGGTGAAGCGCCGCGCGAAGGCAGCGCGCGACAACCCGACACGCGTCGCCAGCGACTCGACGGTCCACGCGCGTTCGGGCTGTTCCTCGATGGCGCGGAGCGCGCGTCCGATCAGGTCGTCCCCCGAGGGCCCTGTCCACGTCGCGAGCACGGTCCGCACACAGCGCACGACCAGCAGGTCGAGCAGCCGATCGACAACGGCGACCTGCCCGGGGCCGTCACCGACGATCTCCTGCTCGAACAGTCCGATCAGTGCCGGATCGAGGTCCCGAATCACCAGATCGACCGGCAGCTTCGACAGCAGCATGGAGCCGACCGAGGTCTCGTGCTGGTAGGTGCCGATCAGCATGACGGTCGCGTCATCAGAACGCGTGTTGCCCCACGTTCGCAGGTCGAGCTCCATGTCCGCGGCAAGGAGCCGACCATTCGGATCGACGCAGACCTGGCCGGGGAGGATGTGGATGTCCTCGGGTGTCTCGGCAGTGTCGGCGAATGTGTATGGCGTCGGGCCGCGGACCATCACCACGTCACCCGCACCCACCTCTGTCGCACCGTGATGGCCGGTGAACGCCGCCCGACCACGCGCCATCACCACGACAGTCAGCGGCGCACGGTCCTCGACCGTGATCGACCAGGTGCCGTCGAACACCGCCTTGAGCGCAAACGCCCGTTGGGCACGGGGCCCATCGACAAGAGCGCTCACCCCATCCATGAAGTAGACGCTTGCACATGTTGTCGCGCGTGACAAGCATTCTCATCATCCATCCCGGAGCCCAGTCTTGAGCCATGACAACTCTCATCACCGGCGGCACCGGCAAGACCGGTAGCCGCGTCGCCCACCGCCTGGACGCGCTCGGCCACGCCATCCGGGCCGTCACCCGCCACAGCGAGCCCCGATTCGACTGGTACGACGACTCCACTTGGGAGGGCGCCCTCTCGGGCTGCACCGCGGCTTACCTCACGTTCCAGCCTGACATTGGCCTACCGGGCGCCGACGCCATCCTCGGTGCGTTCTCCGAGCACGCCGTCGCCCTCGGATGCACGCGCCTCGTTCTCCTGTCCGGCCGCGGCGAAGACGCTGCACGACAGGCGGAGACCGCGTTCATCGCAGCAGGCGCAGAATGGACGATCCTGCGCTCGGCGTTCTTCTTCCAGAACTTCACCGAGGCCTTCTGGGCCGAGGAGATCGCCGCCGGCTCACTGACGATGGTCCAGAGCACCGTCGGCGAGCCCTTCATCGACGCCGACGACATCGCCGACGTCGCCGTCGTCACGCTCCTCGACCCGGCACACATCGGCCGCATCCACGAGCTCACCGGGCCGCGGCTGATCTCCTTCCGGGACATCGCCCACGAGATCGGCATTGCCTACGAACGCCCCGTCGTGTACCAGCAGCTGCCCGTGGCGGACTACGTCGCCGCACTCGTCGCCGCTGGTTTGCCCCAGGAGGATGCCGTGGGACTGGCGCACCTTTTCGACGAGGTGCTCGACGGCCGCAACGCCCACGTCGACTTCGGCGTCAACGATGTCCTCGGCCGCGAGGGCCGGGACTTCGCGACCTTCCTCGAGGACACACTCGCGCAGCCGGTGCACCGTGGATGACGTCCTCCTGACCGGCGGGCAGGCCCTTAACGGCCTGCTCTCCGGCATCTATCTGGCGTTTGCCGTCGCCCTGATGCCGGCGCTGCACGGCCTACCCGACGACACCTTCGTGCGAGTCATGAACCGCATCAACGTCGTGATCGTCAAGCCGACATTCCTGATCCTGTTCCTTGGCGCACCCTTCCTGGCCGTGATCCTGGCCGCTCTGCGACGCGACCCGTTCACGATCGCCGCGGCCGTGGCCGCCGTGGTCGCGATCGTCATTACCATCGCCGTCAACGTGCCACTCAACGACGCCCTCGCCGGCGGCGGCACGCGCGACGCATTCGAGACGCCGTGGGCCCGATGGCACTACGTTCGTACCAGCGCTTCCACCATCGCGTTCGCCCTCCTGTGCATCACGACAGGGTGAGCTCTCGCAGCTGAGCTGAGATGGATACGACGCAGAACTCCATATCGAACGTTTCTGTGGCTTACCCAAGGGCCTGCACCTGCTCCTCGAGCGGCTCAGGTCCGCCTGTCAGCGGCACCTGGCATTGATGGACGACGGGGACTCGTATCGGGCGAGGTCGTCGCCGGCGTCGCCGCTCTCGTGGGGGCTCCTCCCCACCACAGCGCCGGCCTTCAACCCTGTCGGAGCGAGTAGAGGACGCTTTTCGCCCCGACGCCGTTAGCGTGAAACTCCAGCGACGCGCCGCCGAACGTCGGCCCGACTCTGAGTCGGGATGATGCGGTTAGCGGCAGGCGGGGGCGTACGGCTGCTGGGGTAAAAAGGTGCTCCACTCTTCCCTGGTCAGCGGCCGACCCACCACCCGGCAGGCGGCACCGGACCATGCCGCGCGCCCGACCGGGTACACCCATGCGACGGGTCCGTGCCGCAGGTCGCCGCCGGAGGCGACGTCGAGACCGCCGGTCTGGAACAGGCTGCCGTCCCTTGGCGTGAAAACCGAGACGAGCGAGCCATCCGGTGTGAAGCGCACCCGCGCGTCACCGGCGTCGATCGGGCCCGGCAGCGTAGGGCCGACCTCGCGGAACGTGGTGGTGTCCCAGATCCGCACCTGCCCGGGGGCGCCACCCGTGACGACGTACCGGCCGTCCGGGCTCACGGTGACGTTATAGACCAAGCCGTCGACCGCCACCTGGGCCGGGGCGAGCAGCTGCCCGTCGGAGATGCTGACGAAGCGGAGCTGGCCGTCCTGCCCGGCCTCGGCCAGCCACGTGCCGGCCGGGTTCGGCGCGATCTCGTACGGGTCGCCAGGGACGGGGACCCGGTGCAGCACACGCCCGGTGCGCACGTCGACGATGAGCGCTGTCGCGATGGGATGCTGCTCGTTGCCGGCGGCAACGACCACCTGGCCCTGATGGGTCCAGCGGAACACGCCGTACGGCACGGACCCGCTGGGCAGATCCAGGTGCAACGGCACCGTCCGCACCGCACGCGTCCGAAGGTCGATCAGGTACAGGGGACCGCCTGCGCTGCGCATGGTCGCCGCAGTGACCCCGTCGTCCGCCACCCAGACCTGGGGCTCCAGCTCGGCCTTCGGCAGGACGACCGTCCCCAGGAAACGGCCGGCCGTGCCGTCCCAGACCGTCAAGGTCCCGTCCAGGTCGGAGGCGGCGACCAGGGTGCCCCGCCCACCAGATCGCACGGTGTCGAGCCAGTCGGTCCCGGCAGACTCCGACGGACGGATGACCCGACCGTCCGGCCGGTGCACGAAGAGCAGATGGCCGTTCGACAGACCGGCGACCACCGAGTCAGGGGTGGCCCAGACCGAAGCGACCGCCGCCCCGGTGTCCAGCGACACCGTGCGCGCCAGCGACGCATCTCCCGCCATGTCCCAAGCCAGGACCTGTCGGTCGAGCCCGGCCGTGTAGAGCACCCGGCCGTCCGGCGACCATGCACCCGTGGTGACCGCGCCGACGGAACCCGCGAAGGCGCGGACCAGCTGGCCGCTCTGCAGGTCCCACACCTTGACGACGTTGTCCGCGTACGCCGCGAGCAGGCGGCCGTCCGGCGAGAACGCCCGTGGTGAGCCTTCACCCGGGGTGACCGCGAACGTGCGCAGCAGGCGACCGCTCGGTAGCGACCGTACGGCGATGACGTCGCCTGACCCTGCACCGAGCGCGACCCGGCTCCCGTCCGGGGACGCGATGGCCTGGCCGCCGTCCTGCCACCGCAGGTCGTCCGGGGGGATCGCCGTGTGCGCGGACGCCCGGTCATCGCTCATGCCAGAGGTGATGTCGACGGGTGGCCCGAGGGTGCCCAGCGGGGCGGCGAGCAATCGCAGCTGGCCGGAGTCGATCATCACGCAGAACCGTGCCGGCCCGCACGCCGCCAGGCCCGCGACATGTCCAGGCACCGTCGTGGACGAGACCACGTCCGACGGCGCGTCGATGCTGCGCAGCTGCACGGTGTCCGACGTGGACCCGCTGGCGCTGACGAAGGTGAACCAGGACCCGGTCCCGGCCACCTGCGGGGCGAAGTTGTTCGCGGGCAAGTCGACTGAGAGCACGAGGCGCCCGCCGGGTTCGAACACCTGCACGGCTGGCTGCACGCCCTGACGGCCGACCACCGTACGACGACCGGGCGCGGCGACCACCACCGCCGCGGAATCCCCGGTCAGCGTCGACACCGGTCGAAGCGTCCGAGGGTCCCAGGTGACGATCTGCCCCTGGACGCCTGCGGTAACGACACGGCTGCCGTCGGGGCTCACCGACACCGACAGCACTCGGCTGGGCGACCGAGCGGCCGCGCGCAGGGCCGAGCTGCGCGAGAGCGCAGCCACCAGACTCGAGTCCTGCGCCGGGGCGGCCTGCAGCGCGTCGGCCTGCGCAGCGAGCAGCAAAGCCTGGTCTTCGGGCAGCGACAGGTCCTTGGCGAGCGCGCCGACCCTGCCGGCGTCGGCGGCGAGTGCCGCGGCTCCCGCGTTTCGCGCCTGCCGGACCGCGACGCCGCCGGCGCTGATGCTTACGAGCAAGGCGACCGCGAGCGCCGCGGCAAACAGGCGGGTACGCCGGCGGCTGCGCACCAGCGCGGTCGTCTGCGCACGCTCCGCCTCGGCCGCCCGCTGCGAGGCCACCGAGGACGCCTCGACGTACTCGCGCTCCAGCGCGGCCACGTCCTGCGGGTGCGCCTGGACAAGCTCGGTGGCGGCCAGGAGGCGGGCACCGCGCAGCAGCTGCGCGTCGTCGCGACCCTCGTGCGCCCAGTCGCCCGCCGCGACCGCGACCCGGTCGAGCTCGCGCCGACTGCTGGCAGCATCGGCGAGCCAGGCAGCCAACCGGGGCCAGCCCGTGAAGAGCGCCTCGTGCGCGACCTCCAGCGACTCCGCATGTGCGACGAGGAGCCGCCGGTCGCACAGCAGATCGACCGCCATCTGCGCGGCTGTGTCCTCAACGGGCGCGACCTCGGCCCGCGCCACTCGCCGGGCGACCCAACGGCCGTCCTGCGCTCGGGCAAGGCGCATCAGGATGCGCCGGGCGGCCGCACGCTGCGGTTCGTCGGCCAGGGCCGACCAGGTGTCCTCGCCGGCGCGCTCGAGCGCCGCCTCCACCCCGCCCGACCCGCGGTATGCGGCCAGGGTGAGCCGGTCACCCTCGCGGTGCTCCCACAGCCGCACCAGCGCGGTCGACAGCAACGGCAGCACCCCAGCGTGGCTGGCCGTCTGCGCAACCATCTCGTCGACCACCGCAGCGTCAACGGACAGGCCGACCAGCCGTGCCGGCTCTGTAACGATGCGCCGCAGGTCATCGGTCGACGGCGGACCGACCAGGATCGTGGCTGGACCCGCCATGCGGGCCAGCGTCGGCTGCTCGGTCAGACGCCCGTAGAAGTCGGCCCGCAAAGCCACGACCACCCGTATCGGCTCACCCGAGGCGGCCGGTCCGGGGTCGGCGAGAACCGCTGAAACGGAGTCCCGGTCGGCGCGTGAGACCTGGTCGCCCCACGCGCCCTCGGCCTGGTCGAGGACGAGCAGGTCTGGGCGGTCGGCAAGGGCCACCTGCAGCGCCGACACCGGGTTTTCGTGCGGGACGACCACCCTGACCGTCCATCGGTCCGAGCCAGCCACCGCGCCCTCCGCGAGCCGGGACAACAACCCTGCGCGCAGCAGCGAGGACTTGCCCGCGCCGGACGGACCGACGAGCACTAGCAGGCGGCGGTCCACCAGCGTCGCGACCAGCTCCTCGACCAGTCGCTCACGCCCGACGAACACACCGGCATCTGTTACGTCGTAGCGGCTCAAGCCCTTGTACGGGCACCGCGCTCGTACCACCGGACCGGTCGGAACCGGGCCGAGCAGCGCAGGGTCCTGGGCGAGCACCTGCTGCTCGAGCGCGCGCAGTTGCGGGCCGGGCTCGACTCCCAGCTCGTCGTCGAGCGCCGTCCGGGCACGCCGGTAGGCCGCCAGCGCATCCGCCTGCCGACCCTGTCGGTACAGGGCGACGACCAGCAGCTCCCACGCATGCTCCAGGAAGCGGTGCTCGGTGACGAGCGCCTCGAGCTCGGGCACCGCAAGCGCGACCTGGCCGGCGTCGAGGAGGTACGCCGCGTGGTCGACCTGGGCGGCCAGCCGCTCCTCCTCCAGCGACGCAGCGTCGGCGGCCGGGTACTCGGTGTCCGCCAGGTCCGCGAAGGGTTGACCGCGCCACAGCGCCAGCGCGGCCTCGACCTGCCTGGCCGCGCGCGCCGGGTCGGACCGGCCGGTGTCGCGCGCACCGCGCACTTCGTGCACGAACCGGGCCGTGTCCAGCGCGTCCTCGTCGACGTCGAGCCGGTAGCCGCCCCCGACGAAGGTGAGCCGGGCGCCGTCGCCGTCACGGCCGAGCAGGTCGCGCAGGCGGGTCACGTGGCTCTGCAGCGACCGCTCCGCGCTCGGCGGTGCGTCGTCCCCCCACACGGCCAAGACGAGCCGGTCGACCGGGACCGCCCGGCCGCCCCCGACCAGGAGGGCGGTGAGCACTCGACGCTGGACCGCAGAGCTAACGGCGACGGGGCCGCGCCCGTCGTGCGTGACTTCAGTGGGGCCGAGCAGCCCAAATTGCACCCGCCCACGGTAAGTGGCCTTGTCCATCCCGCGAGTGATATTGGCGAAGTCGTGACCGCTGCCGACCAGGAGGTTTGCGTCCTCAGTGCTCGCCGGCACGGTATGTCGTCCAGTCGCTCGGCCGAGGCGCGAGGACCGCGTCGCCACGCTCGCCCGCGCGGTATTCCTGCCAATCGGGGGGGAACGTCTCGCCCGCGGGCGCCGTCGAGCCGGTCGCGCGCTCACCAGCGCGGTACGTCGTCCGGTCGCTAGGGCGAGGCGTGAGGACCATGTCGCCACGCTCGCCCGCCCGGTACACCTGCCAGTCGGGGGGGTAGATCACGGCCCTGCCGACAGCGGGCACCGCCGGGCTGGTGGCCCGCTGGCCCAGCTCGACGCCGGTACCCACGGCCGCGACGGCCACGAGAGTTCCGGCGACGGCGACACCCACGATGGCGACTCGGCGGCGTGGGGGACGCGGTCCACCGGGCTCGGGTGCGCCGGACGTACCGGTCGGCCGGTCGGAGGTCTGGGTGGCGGTCCGTAGGGTGGTTGAGGTCATTGGGACTCCTCGCTCGGGACGGGCGCTTCCCGTCGTCACCGAGCAGGCTGCGACCCGCCGCTTGCCGCTCGCATGCGCGGCCTTGCAGCCGCTTGCAACACGTGGCCGTCGGCACACCGCCGCACGCACCTAGCGGGCTCCCTGGATCGCCGTGACCGCGATCGTCGCGGTCGTCGTGCGACTTGACGTTGGGTTTCTTGTTTGGCGCTCGTGGACTGGCCGACCTAAACCCACCCACCCGGCGGCAACGACCGTGGCCCCCAGTCAAGCCGGGCGCGGGCCGATGGGTGCCGCCGCGGGGAGTCGAGCCCCGTTCCCATCAGCGCCGATCGCGGGATCAGCGGCATCTATCAGCCTGACGGTCCGCTACCTTTCGGAGGGTGGACGATCCCGGACGCCCCAGTGAGCGGCTCGTCGAGCAACGCACGCGCAACCGCGCCATGGAAACATTGGCTGTCGTCAGCGAAGGCGACGGCGGGCGTTCCGTAGCATCGGCGTAGGTGAGGGTTCAGGGATGGAGCCGACGGAGAATCAGGGCCCTTACCAACCACGAACGCCGCCGATGGCCGAGGACGATCCGGTTGTGCAGTGGCTGCTGCAGGGCGATCCGGCGATCCGATGGCAGGTGCTGCGCGACCTCGTCAACGCCTCGGAGACCGAGGTGGCGACCGAGCGAGCGCGGGTGGAGCACGAGGGCTGGGGCGCTCGGCTGCTGGCGCTGCGTGCTCCCGATGGCCTGTGGGCGAACGGGGCCTGCTTTCCGGGTACCGCGGCGTTCGCAGCGGCCACTGCGCGGGCTCTGGCCGCCGGTGAGCCACCACCGCCTTTCCCGTCGCCCGATGTCGAACCGGCCGAGACACCGACCGACGGGTCAGGTGCCGAGCAGGGCCAGCCGTGGACCGCGACCTACCCGGTCCTGCTCGACCTGTGCCACCTGGGCATACCCCCGGGCAGCCCGGTGATGCAAGAGACCGCACACCTGGTGGCCCGCAACTGCCGCTGGGAGTATGACGGGCTGCCGTTCTTCGCCGGCGAGGTGGATTGCTGCATCAACGCCGGCACGATCACGATCGGTGCCTACCTGGGCATCGACGTGGCCCCGGTGGTGCAGCGGCTCTTGGCCGACCAGATGCCGGATGGTGGCTGGAACTGCTGGGCCGAGACGCGCCCAGCGCCGGCATCTTTCGCAAGCACGCTGGACGTGATCGACGCTCTGCTGAGGTGGGAGCGCCATACCGGCGGATCTGAGGACGTCCGCCGTGCTCGCCGGAACGGAGAGGAGTACTTGCTCCGACGCAACCTCTTCCGGTCGTTACGCACGGGCGAGGTGGTCAACCCGCAGTGGGCATTGTTCGCCTACCCCCCACGCTGGCACTACGACCTGCTCAAGGCCACGGAGTACTTCGCCCTGCGTGGGGGTACTCCGGATCCGCGGCTGGCTGAGGCGATCGAACGCGTCCGCGCAAAGCGTCGACCCGACGGGCGTTGGCTGCTCGAGAAAAACCACCCCGGCGCGGTCCACTTCCGGTTCGAGGAACCCGACGGCACGCCTAGCCGGTGGAACACCTTGAGGGCGCTGCGAGTGCTGCGCTGGTACGACGCGTCCGCCCACTCCGGCAGCGCGAGCCAGGCGTCCTGACGACGGCTGGCGACATCCACCTCGACGGTGGCAGTTGAGCCGCTCCGATGGAGGAACCATCAGCGGAACGCGACCTGCTGCGAGGCAAGGCGCACGAGTCTGCGTGCACCTTGGTGGACGCGCGCCAGCGGGTTGCGGGGCTCAACAACGTGGCGAGGAATGTCCGCAGGCGCTTGGGTCGCGCGGCTGCCGAAGGTGCATTGGTGATCGCCGATCCTCTTCAGCGTGTCTCAGACCGAGCGGCTGGCGAGGTCATCGACTCTCCGCCCGGCGCAAAACCGCTTGGAATTGCCTACCCAGTGCGCGCGGCCCCGCGATAGGGATCAAGGCGGCGATCAACTTCCCCTTGAACGAGTTCGGCAGACGAGTAAGCGAGACCTGCAGATCCGTGCCCCCCGCCGCCGGCACGAGCTCGTACCGCCAGCCACTGCCCGGCCCCCACAGGTTTGATTCGAGGGTATCGATCGTGACGATGCCGGAGGCGGCGTCCCACGAGTAACGTTCCCGCTCCCAGCCCATGCCGGTGCCCTCAGTCACCTCCGCCCAATCATGACCTTGTCCGTGAACTCTGAAGTGAGCGTCGTCGACGTTCGGCCACCAACGAGACCGTTCGGGGCCGAAGTCGGTGATCACGGCCATGACTTCTCTCGGCGACAAACTCGTGTGGACGGTGAACCCTGTAGTCGCCATCCGTGTCCCCTCTCCGTCGCGGGATGCGTCGGACCAGCCACTCAAGCCAAGAACAAGCTAGGTGGATCGGCAGGTGTGCGTCCTAAATCTGCGCTGTTGGCTGTTGTGGCTGGTCGCAGTCATGGCCCAGATCTGGCGGGCGTTCGGTGGACCTGATGCGCGCCAAACTGTCGATCACCATCGCAGAGGTGATCAATCCGACCAGCTAACTCCCTGATCGGCGGCTTGTCCGCGTCGCTGCTGTTCTGGGTCGCTTCAGCGCACCGTTTGCGCCTTCAAGCCGTGCTGGTTAATGGCTGCGAGAAAGGCCCGGCCGGCAGCCTCCACCACGTCCGTGGACGAGGCCGTGACCACTACACGGCGGCCCGGCATCTGTACCTCGAGCTCGACTTGGCCGACTGCCTCGCTTCCAGGGCCGACCGAGTATGCGCGGAACGCAACTACTCGCGCAGCCACCCCTGTGGCCTGTGAGATCGAGTCGCAGACGGCGTCGATAAGCCCATTGCCAGACCCCTCGGCGTGCACTTGCTTCCCTTGGCGGGTCAGCTGCACGCTGGCCCGCGGCCCGTCCTGCGATCCCCCGGCGTATGTGATCGTGTCGAACTGCCAGCTGGTCGATGGTTCGGTCATACGGTGCTCCTGGCTCGAGCGGGGCGTCGGCTCGGTTCACGGCAGCATAAGGCGCCTTGGACCGGCCGAGGGAGCCCCGATTCCGAAGACAGGCTCCGGCCGGTCAGGCCCCAGGATCCGCGAGTGCGATCCAGATGCCGATCTCGTGCACGGCATCCACGTGGAGTCGGTCGCTGGCTTCCCGGTCGTACTCATGACGCGTCATGTGGGAACGCTAGGACGGCGGTATGCGCTTGTGGACGCACCCGGGTCGCGGCGTGAGTGGATGTTGCGTGGGTTCCGGCGCAACGCCAGGTGGTTGACGCGGAGGCCGCGTATGTCGAGGTGGGTCAGTCCCCCTGTTCGTCAGGCTCCTCTCTGCCGGTCAGTGGCCGGCTTGGAGGCGGAGGCCGGCTAGCAGCAGGTCGAGGCCCGCGCGGAACTGCTCGGTGTCGTCGTGGACGGCGAATTCGTCGACGATGTGGTGCACGAACGGGAAGGTCTCGGGGTCCAGCTCGCGCCATTGGTCGGCGTACCGGGCGATGTACTCGTCTCGTGAGGTCGTGCCGTCGATGACCTCCTGGGGTGGCTGTTGCCCCAGGTCGGCAGCGATGCCGACGACGAAGCCCAGGACCGCCGAGACGGCATGGAAGCTCTGTCGCGGAGTGAGACCGAGCCGCATCACTTGCTGGCCGAGCCGCTCGTAGAGCCGCAGTCCGTTGGGCTGCAGGGCGGTGTCGCGCATGAAGTAGGCACCCAACCACGGTCGATCGACGATGGCGTCGAAGAGCGTGACGCCGATGCCGCGCAGGTCGTCGATCGGATCCTCGGCGCTCGAGTGAACTGCTCAGTGTCGTTGAGCACTCCCGCGAGCACGTGGTCGGTGGCCCGGTCGAGCAGCTCGTCCTTGCTGGCGACGTACCAGTAGATGCTTGCCACCCCGCCGCCGAGCCGCGCCGCCAGGCCGCGGAAGGTCAGGGCCGGCTCGCCGGCCTCGTCCAGGAGGGCGACGGTCTCTGAGATTACGGCCTCCATGGAGTGCGAGACCCGGCGCCGTGCGCTCTCGCGGAGCATCCCTCCTGGCGCGTGATCGTGGAGCTGGCATGGCACCCATCCCATCACATGTTGCGTTCTATCGAACGTTGTTCTATTGTATCGAACATCGTTTGATAATCGAACGTCGTTCGATACAAGGAGGTGCCCATGAGTTCCGCAACCGAGACCACGCCGGCCCACGCCTACCCCTCCCTGCGGGCGGCGTGGATTCCGCTGTTCGCCCTGTGTCTGGCCTTCTTCGTGGAGATGGTCGACAACACCCTGCTGACCATCGCGCTGCCGACCATCGGCCGCGACCTCGGCAGCGGCACGACCGGCCTCCAGTGGGTTACCGGGGCCTATTCGCTCACCTTCGGTGGCCTGCTTCTCACGGCCGGCTCGGCTGCCGATCGACTCGGGCGCCGTCGTGTCCTGCTCGTCGGCCTCGCCGCCTTTGGGCTGATCAGCCTCGCCGTCGTCGCCGTCGAGTCAGCCGGCGAGCTGATCGCGCTGCGCGCGGCTCTTGGCGTCGCTGCGGCCGCGATGGCCCCCATCACCAACTCGCTTGTCTTCCGGCTTTTCGAGGAGGAGGCACTTCGGATGCGCGCGATGACTCTCATGATCGTCGTCGGCATGAGCGGCTTCATCCTCGGCCCGCTCCTCGGCGGCACCGCACTGGCCCACGTGGGCTGGCAGTGGCTGCTGGTCGTCAACGCCCCCATCGCGCTCATCGCCTGGGTCGGGGTACGCCTCGGCGTCCAGGCCGACCGCCCCGAGGACCTGACCCGCGATGCGCTCGATCTCCCGGGGGCCGTCCTCAGCATCACCACGATCGGCCTCGCCTGCTACACCCTGACCAGCGGTGTCGAGCACGGCTGGCTCTCGATCGCGACCTGCGGGTCCGCGCTCGGCGCGCTCCTCGCACTCGCCGCCTTCCTGCGCCACGAACGCCAGACGCCGCAGCCCATGCTCGACCTCGGGGTCTTCGCCAATCGAACCGTCCGCGGCGCCGCCCTTGCCCAGATCGGCACCTCGATCGCGATGGCCGGCGTGATGTTCGGCCTGATCCTGCACTTCCAGTACGCCTACGGCTGGAGCCCCATGCGCGCCGGATTAGCCAATCTCCCCCTCATACTCACGATGATCGCCGCGACGCCGATCTCGGAGTTCCTCGCGAAGCGCTTTGGCCACCGGGTCGCCTGCCTGATCGGCGCCGCCCTGCTGGCCGGCTCGCTCGCCGGCCTCGCCTGGGGCGTCGGCCACGGCTACCTGACGATCGCCGTCTTCATGGTCACCCTGACCATCGGACTACGTACCGTGATGACCATCTGTGCGGTAGCACTTGTCAGCGCAATGCCGAGCGACCGCACCTCGATCGCGGCAGCGCTCAACGACACCGCGCAGGAGGTCGGGTCAAGCGTCGGCACCGCCGTGGTCGGCACACTCATCGCCGCCCTTGTAACGGTGACCCTGCCCACTGGCACCTGGAACAGCGACCTGGTCGCCTCCTTCTTCCACGGGGAGCAAGTCACCTACGCGACGCTCGCCGTGCTCGTCGGCGTCATCGCCGGCTGGGGCGCGTTGACCCTCACCGACGCCCGCACCTCCGAGGAGCCGGCCTGAGACGACGGCCCGCACAGGCCGAAACGCGAGGATGGGCGCCGTTGGCCTAGCCCCAGTCTGGGCCGGAATGACGCGGCTCAATTCGCCCACAGCGACGACGCCATGAGCCTCGCAGCATCGTGAGGACGAGTAGGGCTGGCCGTAACGGCGACCGGGCGCTCGAACGGCACGACTGACCTAGCAGCCTCGCACGTCATCTGCCGCGCCCTCCTCCCCGCTCGTCGCCGGCTGCCGGAAGGGCGATGATCGAACCCCGTTTGGAACGGTCGTCAAGCCGTCGGCTGACTTCGAGCCCTCGGGGGCCGACCCGTCAGCAGCTCGACGGTAACGGGGCCTTCTCGAGTTCCGAGACCGATGAGATCATCAGTGAATCTGGGCGGAGGAGATTGCGCATGGACATCGCCAAGCTTGACGGATTGCCGCTGTTCGACGGCCTGTCAGCACAACAACGCGAGGTGGTCGCGAATTACGCGGTCGAGGTCGACGTTCCCGAGGGCAAGGTGCTTTTGCGTGACGGCGCCGTGGCCTGGGATTTTTACGTGATTGAGCAGGGCACCGCGGACGTTAGACGCGGCGAGAAGATACTCGCGACCCTAGGCGCCGGGGATTTCTTCGGCGAGATGGGTGCAATGGCGTCCGACCAGAGACGGACGGCTAGCGTGGTGGCCACGTCGCCGATGAAGGCGGTCAGGTTGACGACACACCAATTGCGAAGGATTGCGGACGAGTCGCCTGACATCACAGAGCGTCTGCGCACCGCGATCGCCGACCGGGAGCAGCGTCTGCTCTGAGCCGGCCCCTAGCTGCACGTGGCCCGCGCGGCGTGACGCTGCTGCAGCGCGATGGGCCCGGTGACGCGCTGCTTGGTCACGATGGCGGGCAAGATGTCCGCGTGCCGCACGTGCACTTGCGCGGCCGAGCGACGAACCGCGCCGGGCGCAGGTGGGCCAAGGCTTTCAAGCCGAAGTACGAACATTTGGGGATCCCTGGACAACGCGGCCCGCTTCAAGGTCGCACTACCGGGACCCATCGACGAGATCGGGGCGATCCTGCATGCGGCGTCGGACGCCCTGCTACCCGACATTGTCACGCCCGTGCTGGTGCACTTCGATCTGTGGGAGGGCAACATCTTCGTCGACCTTGATTACCGGGATCATCGAGTCCTCACCCAGTGGCTCAGCTCCGAGCTCGACGCCATGGCCAAGTAGGTGAGCTAGCTGGCACTTCGGTCACTCCGGGGCCGCCCGGTTTCACCCGGCGCCGACCCGCCACAGAGCGGTACATATGCGCGTTGTTGGCGGCACCGGGCAGACGTGCGACGGGTAAAGCAACATCGCGGCGAGATTGTCGTATGGAGGTCGACCTGTTCGTAGGACTGGTGAGGGCGCGCGGACGGCGCCGACACCACCACAGGAGATGACAGACATGCATCATTCAGAGCCCGTCGCCCGCCGTCTCTTCGAGCTCACCGAGCCGATCTCCCTGGTCAACTTCTCCTCACCGGAGCCCAACGACTCGATGGCGGCGCTCGGCTTCCGTAACTACTGGGACGGCTACTTCGCGGGACGTTCGGCGCCGCTCGGCCGCGTCCCGGCCGAGGTTGTGCACGCTGCCTTCTACAACTTCGCCGACGGTGAGGTGGCGCGCCACATCCCCAAGGTCTGGGACACGACCACACCCGAAGCGGCGCACGCCGCGCGCGAGCAGGGCTGCGTGGCGGCGCTGCGGCGGATCCTCGGCGACCTCGTCGAGACGCCCGGGCTCGCGCGCGCCGCCGAGCTCCTCGCCAAGGCTTCGACCAGCGCCCCGACCGAGGGGCGAGTCATGTACGCCGGTCTCCGCGCACTCCCGATGCCAGAGGAGCCCGTGGCCCGGCTCTGGCACGCGGCCAACATGCTCCGCGAGCACCGCGGGGACGGCCACATCGCTGCGCTGGTCTCCGAGCAGATCGGCGGGACCGAGGCCCACGTCCTCAGCGCCCTCGACAGCGGCGTATACCCGGCCGAGTCGTTCGGCCGTATCCACCACCTCCCCAAGGCCCGCCTGGCCGCGGTCATGGACGGCCTACGCGAACGCGGCCTCCTCGACGACTCCGGTCGGTTCACCGACGCCGGCCGTACGACCAAGGCCCGGATCGAGTCACTGACTGACGCTCTCGCACAAGCCCCATACGACGAGCTGGACCCGCTCGAGCTCGACCAGCTCATCGACCTGCTCGAGCCGATCTCCACAAGGCTCGAGGCCACGGGGTCAACGTAGGCAGCTGCGAGCAACCGTCCAGGTCAGTCACGGAGCGGCCGCCAGCCTGCACTCCTCAATGCCTGCTTTCGTTCATGACCGTTCGTTCTGTTCGCGTCATCGCCGGCACTAACGATCGGCCAGGGCGACGACGGAGCCGCTGGTGTAAACCAACACGAAGTCGAACGCCCTACTCGCGGCATCATCGGATGTTGCTCGTCGACCCTTGTGTGGATGACGTTGCCGACCGAAACGTCGACGACAGACCTGGTCGTGACGGCCGCCAAGGGGTTACCGCAACTTGTGCGCGAGTCTTGCGAGCAGACCTCTCTTGGCAGGTGCTGTGGTCTTGAACGTGCCTGAAAACCAGAACTGACCCTGAAGGATGTGGCCGCGACGCGGCGGGTGGGGCAACAGCTCAGGGTCAATCACAACGTCGAATATTCCCACCGCGAGTGTCGACGAGCGCCCAGTAGAACGCAGCGTCAGTCCATCGGTTCCTTTTGACCGTAGCCTCGAGGACATGGCCCGTGAAGATCCCGAAGGCCTGGGGCGGCTCAGTTGCTCCGCCGTCGGGCGTGAACGTTCCCGACGGAACGTAGGAACGAGACGCGAACCCCCCAGGCTCTCGAGATGCGTAGTAGGTATCCTCGCTTGGGAAGGTTGAGGCCTCGAAAGCGAACGCGGCGACTTGGACGCTACACAGATCGGGAGTTCTAAGCGGCCGTGGGTGGCGAGGTTGGGCACATCGATCACGATCGGGCAGTCGAGGATCCCTCCCGTCGGCCCTGTCTCGTCGTTCACCCACCCCCGGATCGTGCCGTCGAGCAATGTCTCTCCCGGGCCGCAGGATTGAACGGACGTACACCGAGACCTGCGACTTGCCAGCGAAGTGAGGAGTCAAACCTACGAGGTAACCATCGGAGTCGCCCTGCAACCAGACTTGCTCCCCGCCAGGGCTCGCCCAGAGTAGGTAAGTACCCCCGCTGACTGGGATCCGCTGCGCTTCGGCCGCCATGTGTGTCGCGAGATCCGAGAATTCCGACTCGTCCAGAAGCGGGAATCCGATCGTCGAGAATCGGCTAGGCATGGACAAGAGTCTTGTATCGGGTCCGGCCTTACGCTGCGCTGCAACCCAGCCCTTTTTCGGGCTCCGGAGAACGCCTCTGCTTGCCTCTGAACCGATCACGCTATCTGCGGCTATGAGAGTGCGTTTCGATGCTCCAACGCGGAGCACTATGAGACCTTCTGGACCCACTCTGAGGTCGGTGGGGGCTCCTTATACTGAGCGCGTGGCTGAGCGCGAGCAGTTTGTCGAGCGGGACTTGCGTGGCGCGCGGTTCGTCGAGTGCGACCTGTCGGACGTGGTGATGCGCGGTGTCGAGATCGCTGGGATGGACATCGATGCCCCTTGGTTGAGCGAGGGCCCGGGATTGCGGGTGAACGGGGTCGACGTGACGTCGTTGGTCGAGCAGGAGCTGGATCGCCGCTTTCCTGGCCGGAGCGAGCGACGGGCGGAGAGCCCGGCTGGTCTGCGAGAGGCATGGACCACCGTGGACCAGGCTTGGGACACGGCGATCGAGCGGGCAGCGGCGCTGCCCGCAGGGTCCGTCGACATGAGGATCGATGATGAGTGGTCGTTCGCGGAGACACTGCGCCACCTGGTGCACGCCATCGACGTCTGGCTGGGCAAAGGCGTGCTGGGGCTTGACGAGGCTGACTTCCATCCCCTCGGTCTCGGGCACGGCAGCAGTGTCTCGGAGACCCCGCCTTATGACGACGTCCTGGCCGCACGCGCGGACCGGGCCGCGATGGTGCGCGACTTCCTGGCCACCGTCACCGACGAGGTGCTCGACGAGGAACGCCGCAACCCGCACAACCCCGCGGACGCCGAGACGGTGCGCCAGTGCCTGCACGTGATCCTCCAAGAGAGTTGGGAACACCTGCGATTCGCACTGCGTGACCTCGACGCGATCGCACACGCATAAGCCCGACCGCTCTTCGGAACGAGCGAGGTCTTCCGTTAGGTGCCGGATGCCATGCGGCGAGGATGCAGTCGGGGTGTCGGTCGAGGTTGTTGCGGGCGCGGTCTAAGCGCATCGTGGTGCGCGGGTCGGCGTGGCGGGCGGCGATCTGCACGTCGCGCAGGTCGACGCCGGCGTCGAGCATGGTGGTGACGAAGGTATGTCGGAGCGTGTGGGGCGCATCCGGGCGATCCGCACACCCCCTATGTCGGCGAGATGTCGGAGCCGAAGGGTGGCGGCGTGGCGGTCCATCCGCACCCCCCGCTGGTTGCGTAGCAGCGGACCCTCGGTGCGCCCGGCCACGGCCCGGTCGAGGGCGCGTCCGACCGCCGGTGGCAGTGGCACGAGCACGATCCGACCGCCGCTTGCCGTGGACTTTGAGTACGCGGTGTCCGTGTCCCTCGCCGAGGTCGGTGATGTCGGCGCTGGTGGCTTCGAAGACCGCAAGCCGAGCAGCCCGAGCATGGCGACCAGGGCGAAGTCGTTCGGGTTGCCTGACTCGCGGGTGGCTGTGAGCATGGCCTCGAACTGCAGGTGGGTCGGCCCGAGGGTTGGCGACTCGGGTGGCACGTTGGGTCGACGGACATACTCGGCCGGCGAGACGGGTAGCACCCCGTCGATGCGACAAGCCCTGTAGCGGGCGAGGTAGCCGGCCACAGCCCGACGAAGAACATCGGACCCCTCGACGGTGACCGGCAGGGGCAGAACTTCGCGCTCCTCGGCATGGTGTGGATGGCTGCGGCAACGGCGTACTCCCGGAGCCAGCCGCAGTTCTACGTCGGCGACGAAGGCGGCACGGTGACGATCTTCCGTGGACAGAACGCCGACATCCTCGCCATCGGCAGGCGAATACCCGACGGTGGTCAGGCGGGCCTCGACGGTCGTGACGAGGACCACGTGCCGGAGTGTACGTTCACGCCATGGCCGATGGAGACACCGCGCGGCTCTACCACCGCCTCACGGCGTACGAGGGCGAGGGCTGGGACTGGGACGTCAAGGTCGACGACCCGCTCGTGCTTCAGGACTTCGTCGCCAACGACTTCGAGACCTGGCCGGCCGCATGCAAGGCATATCCCGACGGGTTGCCGGTTGTGGCGCTGCCGCGCGAGTGGGAGCAGCACGAAGGGCTCGACCTCGCTGCGCTCGCGCGCATCCTCTACCTGTCGGTCGGCGTGGTCCGATTTGTCGAGCGCGAGGATCGCCCGACGCTGCTGCTGCGCGCGGCTGGCTCGGCCGGCGGCCGCTTCCCGTACGAGTTGTACGTGGCGGCGCGCGACGGCGTCCACTGGTACGACCCGGTCGGTCATGCGCTGGTGCAGATCGGCCCGCCACCCGACGACGGTGCCACGACGTTGATCCTCACCGGCGTCCCGTGGCGGACCGGTTGGCGCTACTCCGAGCGCGGCCTGCGCCACATCTACTGGGACGCGGGCACGGTGCTGGCCCAGACGCTCGGGCTCGCCGACGGGCTCGAGCCGCGCCTGTACACGCGCTTCCCCGACGAGCAGGTGACGCGACTGGTCGGCGCCGACGGCACCCACGAGTTCCCGCTGGCGATCGTCACGCTCGGCCCGGGCGAGCCTGCGATCGAGCCGCACGGCCCTGCCGAGGCCGGCGCGATCGACGCGCGCGAGCCGCTCGAGTTCCCGCTCGTCACGCTGGCCCAGCACGCCGGCGACGCGGACGTCATCGGCGTGCCGTGGCCGGAGGCGCGCCGCCTCCGGACGACCTCGACGCGGTGATCCTGCGCCGCGGCTCGACCCGCATCATGGACCCGAGCGCGACGATCAGTCGCGACCTCTACACCACCTGCCTCAACCTCGGGATGCGCGGCACCCAGACCACCGAGTTCATCGCCGTCCACGGTGTCGACGACGTCGAGCCGGGCCTCTACCGCTGGCCCGACATCGACACGCCCCAGCGCGCCGGCTCGCTGCGCGATGAGCTTTTCAAGGTCTGTATGGAGCAGGCGCTCGGCCACGATGCCGCGTTCGTCGTGATGGCGGCCACCGACCTCGACAGCATCGACGATCGCAGCTACCGCGAGGCCCAGCTCGGCGCCGGCCTCGTCAACGGCCGCCTCCACCTCGCGGCGTTCAGCCTCGGAATCGGCGCGTCCGGGATGACCTTCTACGACTCGGAGATCACCGGCCTGCTCGGCGAGCCGCTGGCCGGCCTGCTGTTCACCTGCGTCGGCGTGCCGGCCTACAAGAACAAGCAGGGCGGCCGGCCGGGCCAGCCTGTATCTATCGTCTAGCCAACTGGGTAGGGGTGGCTGCACGGTCACGGGAGAGGCCGCTGCAGGACGCAAGCCACCCCGAATGAGCGGGCGGGTCGCGGGAGCATTCCGTCACGAGCCCGACCGACCAATCCACGAAGCGCCGCCACGCCGGAACACCGACTAGGCGGCATTCGCCGGCGAAAAAGACGGTCACTCGGGAGCTGGAACTACCGATCGTGTGGCGACGACCTCGCCCGATCCGTGAATGTGGCAACTTCTGCGGAATTGCGCGCGGGCGACAATCGTCGCGGGCATCGCCGCATTCGTCACCGAATTTGACCCCTACCCTTGCACCTCTATGTATGCTTACCTGGCAGTTCTATGTATGTGACAGCGGACGGAGGCGCGAGTGCGTATCGACAAGGACCTGGTCGCCGCGTCGGCGACACCGTTGGTGCTCGGGATCCTCGCCGAAGGGGAGTCGTACGGCTACGCGATCCTGAAGCGGGTCAATGACCTGTCCGAGGGTGGGATGACCTGGACGGACGGAATGCTCTACCCGCTGCTACACCGGCTGGAGCGGCTGCGGTACATCGAGGGGAGCTGGCGGGTTGCACCCAGTGGGCGGCGGCGCAAGCACTACGCCATCACGGCGGTCGGAGCTGATGCACTGGCCGAGCGCCGCCGACAGTGGACGGTCGTCAGCGAGACGCTGGAGCGCGTGTGGGCAGGGGCCGGTGTCGTGCTGACGCCGACCCCGCTTGCGGGAGCAGGGCTGTGAGTGCCGTGGCGGAGAGCCCGGACGCCGAGCTGGAGGCGCGGATCGACCAGTGGCGGGGTTACCTGCAGCGCCACCGCGCGATCAGCTCCGGCGACACCGACGAGCTGGAGGACCATCTGCGCAGCCAGGTCACCGAGCTAGAGGCCGCAGGTCTAGACGGCGACGAGGCGTTCCTTGTGGCCGTGAAACGGATGGGCAGCCTTGACGAGGTGTCCCAGGAGTTCGCGCTCGAGCACTCCGAGCGGTTGTGGAAGCAGCTGGTTTTAGGCGCCGCGACATCGGGCGCGCCGGACGAGTCCACCTCTCGGTCGCCTGGCGAGCTGGTGGTGGTGCTCGGGCTCGCCGCGGCTGCCGCCGTTGCGGTCAAGGCGCCGGCGCTGGTTGGCCTGTCGCTGGACGCGGACGCCAGCTTCTACGCTCGCAATGTCAGCCTCTTCGTGCTGCCGTTCCTCGCCTGCTACTTCGCCTGGAAACGTCAGATCGGCCTCGCCCGATCGCTTCGGCTGCTGAGCCTCCCGTTCCTGCTCGGCGCGACCCTCGCCAACGTGTACCCGTTCGACGAGGGCGGTTCCACCGAGATCCTGTTTGCGATCCACCTGCCGATCCTTGTGTGGTGCACGGTCGGTCTGGCCTACGTCGGCGGCGACTGGCGATCCCACCGGCGACGTATGGACTTCGTTCGGTTCACCGGTGAGTGGGTTGTCTACTACACGCTGCTCGCGCTTGGTGGCGGGGTGCTCGTAGGGCTCACGACGGCCGGCTTCAACTCCGTCGGCCGGGACGTGGCCACGTTCATGCAGGAGTGGGTGCTGCCCTGCGGAGCCATGGGCGCCGTCCTTGTCGCGGCCTGGCTGGTGGAAGCCAAGCAAGGGGTGGTCGAGAACATCGCCCCGGTTCTGACCCGGGTGTTCACCCCGCTGACCCTCGTCATGCTGCTGGCGTTGCTGGTGGCGACCCTCACCACGGGCAGCGTGATCACGGTCGACCGCGAGCTGCTCATCCTGGTCGACCTGATCCTCGTGCTCGTGCTCGGTCTCCTGCTCTACGCGATGTCCGCGCGCGACCCGCAGGCACCGCCGGACGGCTTCGACCGGCTGCAGCTGCTGCTGGTGGCAAGCACACTGCTGCTCGACGTCCTCATGCTCACCGCGATGCTCGGCCGGATCGCACAGTTCGGCGTCAGCGCGAACAAGGTGGCCGCCCTCGGGCTCAACCTCGTCCTGCTGGTCAACCTCACCTGGGCCGCCTGGTTGAGCTTCGGCTTCCTCCGCCACGAACGACCGTTTAGCGATCTAGAGCGCTGGCAGACCAGTTATCTGCCCATCTACGCGGGATGGGCAACCTTGGTCATCGTCGCCTTCCCACCCAGCTTCCAATTCGCCTGACCGCGATCCGGTGTCGACGAGGCGTGCGCGACTACAGCCTCTTGCCCCGCGGCGTACGCGGCATGGCGCGCAGCCCCGCCTAAGTCTCTCGCTGCGCCCATCGCATGCCCGCCCAGCGACCGCGCCCGCATCATCAGAATCGCGCCGCGCGTCCAAGCGCGGGCCGCCTCGATCGCCAGCCGTGGGCGCAGGTCCTCCGGCCGTTCGGACTCGAACTTGTCGAGGATGTGCTCAGCGCACAACGCCGCCCACCACCGTCGATCCCTGGGCACGAGCTGGCCGGAGTGGTCACCGCACTCGGATACGGCACGAGGGGGGTCGGTGGGACAGCGGGTGCTCGGCCTGGCGGACTGGCATCGCGACGGCACCTTGACGGAGTATGTCGCGATCGAGGCACGCAGCCTCGCGCCCCTGCCGGGCGACGTCGACTTCACCGTTGGCGCGAGCCTGCCGATCTCGGGCCTGACCGCGTGGCAGGGACTGTTCGACCACGGCCACCTTCAGGCCGGGCAGACTATGCTCGCGCACGGCGCGGCTGGCGCAGTCGGGACGATGGTGACGCAACTCGCACGTGAGGCCGACGCCTACGTCATCGGCACCGGGCGCGCCGCCGACCGCCAGAAGGCGCCGGACTTCGGCGCGCAGGAGTTCATCGACCTCGACAACGACGCCCTGGAAGACGTCGGCGGCGTCGACCTGGTGTTCGACGTGATCGGCGGAGACATCCAGAAGCGCTCCGCAAGCCTGATCCGGTCCGGAGGAACACTCGTGACCGTCGTAGGGCCCCCCGAGGCGCGGCCCACCGAAGGCCTGGCAGTCGACTTCGTCGTCGAGTCCGATCGCGTCCAATTGAGTGAGATCGTCCAGCGGGTGCGGGACGGACGGCTGCGGACCAACATCGGCAACGTCGCGACCCTCGACGATGCCGTCGCCGCCCTCAACCCGACCGCGCGGGCAACAGGAAAGACGATCATCCGCGTTCGCCCGTAAGAACTTGGCACACCCAAGCATGGGAACGATCGCTCGAGAGCGGCACCTACCGTTCATGTCCCCTGCTGCGATGAGTCGGCGCTGCTGGCGCGTCTAAAATCAGCAGGCAACGAACCGATCGTAGGAGGGTCATGAGGACAAGCGGGACGAGGTATGTGTCGCCTCCGCGAACGAAGTCTCGTCGGGCGGTGGCTCCCGGTGCCGGTGTCATTCGGATCGAGGTGTAGGAGATGGTCAGGCTCACGTACATCAACAACATGACCCTCGACGGCTACATCGAGGACCGGCACGGCGCGTTCGACTTCGGCCCCATGGACGACGACCTCTTCACGGCGTACACCGAGCTCCTCGGCACCGTCGGGACGTTCCTCTACGGGCGCCGGCTGTACGAGACGATGGCCGGCTGGGAGACCATGCCTGAGCTAGCCGCACGATCCTCCCTCGCAGCGGACTTCGCGCACGCCTGGCAAGCGCCGAACAAGATCGTCTACTCCACGACCTTGGCAACGGCGCCGACAGCCAACACCCGAATAGAACGCGCCTTCGACGTCACCGCCGTGCAGCAGCTGAAGGCCGACGCGAGCCGCGATCTCACCGTGGGAGGCGCGGACCTCGCATCCCAGGCTCTGACCGCCAGCCTCGTCGACGAATGCACTCTGTTCGTCTGGCCCGTAGCCGTGGGCGATGGCAAGCCCGCCCTCCCGGCCGACGCCAGACTCAGCCTTGAACTCCTTGACGAGCGCCGGTTCGCAAACGGGGTCATGCTCCTCCGGTACCGCCCAAGGCCGCAGTGACAGCTCGGCTTCCCTCAAGGCACTCTTTTGACCCACATCGCAAGCCATCGGCCTACGGACACTGCGACCTTGTCTCCGCGCTCAGACGCGGGGGATGACCTTGCCTGTCGGTCGATACTCGACGAGCAGCACGCGTCCGTCCAAGGTTTGGTGGTCGACGAGTTCCAGATCTGCCGAGGCAATGTCTTGGAACGCCGCTTCGCGCCCTGGGGGGCCGGCGATCAGCGGGAAGATCATCAGTCGCAGCCGGTCGACGAGCCTCGCATCGACGAGCTGTCGAGCCACGGACAGACTCCCCATCGTCCGAAGCGGGACCCCTCCACCGTTTTTCATGGCACGCACCTCGTCGGCCAGTGAGCCACTGCAGAGGCGCGTGTTCGGCCAACTGACCTGCGTGAGTGTCCGCGAGAAGACCACCTTTTCGAGTTGGCTCATCCGGTGCCAACCCTCGTCGCGGAACTCTTCAGGAAGCCCCGCCAGCAGTTCGTAGGTGCGCCTGCCCATGATGACCACTTGTGCCGCGGCTCCCTCGGCCTTGATCCACTCCGCAAGTTCCGTGCCCAGATACCCGAAATAGCCCGGTAGGCCGTCCGAGCCGGCCCAGCCATCGACGGACAGGAAGAGGTCGACTGTCAGCGAGCTTCCCACGTTTCGCCTCGTCTCATCGCCCAACTGCGGTGCAGTTGCATCGCCCACATTGAGACTCGATTCGATGCCGGAAGTCATCGGTGCTGAGGCGGTTTATGCATGGATGGTGGCTAGAGCTACGCAGGGTCGGCGGAGCCTCGGGGCGCTAAAGTACTGGCACTGCCGTTCGGTGACCGGCGTCGCTCCTCTTCGATCTGCGTAGGTCCGTCAGCCGGCTAGTGAGCCCATCGGGTCCCAGGCGGGCAACACGATTGGTTCGGCCTCCAGGCCGACCAGGAGTTCCGGTGGCAGCTGGTCACGGGGGACGGCGATCTCGAAGACGTGCTCGTCGAACCAGTTGTCGTTCATCGTCCAGAAGCCCTTGTCGGCCTTCTCGTCGCCCCAGCTGTTCTCAACCCGCCACTTGCGCGGGCTGCCGTCCACGACATCGACTCCCGTGAAAAGCATCGCGTGGGTCATCTGGGTGTCGTGCAACGCCAACCGCTCGGCCTTGTCAAGGGAGAACGACACGTCGTACACGGACTCGAGGTCATAGAGGCGGGCGTCCCAGATACCAAGGTCGTTGTTGTACATCTTGGCGACGTCGCAGCCGAACCACACGGGGTTGCCGGCGACGATGGAGTCCATGACGGCCTTCTTCATGACCGGTACCTCGACGTTGAGGTAGACGACAGGAGCGCCACCGACGACGTTCCCGAGATAGTCCACGGTGAATGTCCGCCCCTTCGGGCTGCTTGGCCGGGGATCGTCGACCAGGCAGACGTAGTCGGAGAGCGGAAGCTGAACATACTTCTCGGCGAACTCCTGCGGCGTCGTCTCCGCGTCGCGGTGGAAGACCCGGTCCTTGTCTGACCATTGCCAGACGAAGCGCTCCGGCGGGGTGCCGAGGTGGATGCAGAGAATCCGGTACACGTCAGCCACGATGCGCTGCTTACGCTCCTGCCGCTGCTCGGCCGGGCAGCCCCGCAACTCCAAGGCGCCCTGGCGCAGGACGCTCCGCAGAGATCTCGTTCATCCGCGCCGTCTTGGACGAGCTGTGCGTCTCCGGCATGACCGCCTTGGGCACGACGCCGTGCTTGGCCACGAGTGCGACGAACATGTTCCACTGCCCGCCGTCACTGGCCACCTCCGACAGCAGGTACCCGACGGTGCGATCGTCCAGGTCCCGGTCCGCGGTCTCGATCATCGCCTCGAGGAAGTAGTTGGCCCGCTCGATCTTGTCCCAGAACATGAGGTGGTTCTGGGAGAACTCGAACTCCTTGAGATTCATGGCTCGCGCGGCGCCTACCCGAAGAAGGTTCAGGCCCGCGAACAGCCAGCAGCGACCACTGTTCTTCTGATTTGTGACACCCCAGTCGTCGAGATGGTTCGACACCGTCGTGTCGGTCCCGACCACGACCTCTCGATCCAGGGCGACCTCATCGATCGACGTCTGCGCCACGGCGTTCTGAGCCACCCGGTTCTTAGGGCTCGCCGAGAACTGCTTACGCAGCAACTCCAAGTCCGACTCAGACAACGTCGACGCGGCTGATCCATGAGGTCCTTCGACTGTGGCCATGAGTCTCACCCTAACCCGACCCCGGCGCCCCCATCCGGTCGCGCGCTCAGCACCCCGACACCTGCCGCGCCACCGTCAACGGGGCTGGTCTGCTTCTACGCGGTCCTCCAGCTCGACCCCGACAAGCGCGCCGTGGGTTTACGGGAGCTCGCCCGCGTTCTCCGGCATCCGCTGTTCGACAAGGCGCAGGAACACTCGATCGCGTCCGTCGTAGCGGGGAGCGATCGCGTCTCGCGCGTACGCAACCAGCGACTTCGAACTCCCAGCGGCCAGCACTGCATCGTGTTCGGTCCGCGGTGTCGCGGCGATCGCCAGCCCGGCTGGGTCGAGGTTCGCTCCGCCGGGTCCGATCCGGCAGCGCCCACATCGGTCGATGTCGACCACGGCGGCTGGCAGAGTGCGTTCGGCCACATTCTCCTCCACGTTTCAACGCAGAGGTTGGTTAGCGCGACATGCCAGCCGCTTCAGTGGAGTCGGAGCTCGGCCGAGAACTCCAGTCCCCGAGCGCGGCCGCGGGACTACGACGAGAGTTCAGCCCGGCGCGACCACCAGGCCTCGGCGGCGGTCATTGCGCTCTCGGCCTCGTGGATGCCGTCGCCCACGAGCCCTGCCGTGGCAGCCCAGTGCAAGGGTATAAGGGCTAGAGCCCCGGGGAGCCAACGGTGCTCGTCGCGAGTCAGCGGTTCCGGAGCGGTGCCTTCGTAGGCGGCGACCAGTCGTCGCGGCTCGAGCAATTCGCCGCCCTGTGCGACGTGGTGCAGGCTGGCCGCGATGTCGTACAGCCGCTCCCTGACCCTCGCAAAATCCAGGTCGAAGGTGGCCCATGAGCCGTCTGACAGTTCTCCCGCGTTGCCCAATTTGTAGTCCCCATGAATCGGAGTGCATGGCAGTTCGACCTCCTTCCGGAGCTTGGAGAGCTCGCCGGTCAGTTGGCGCATCCGATGCACGACCGGCTCACTGCCGGGTCCGAGCCTGCGCCGTGTGAAGCCCACCGAGTAACCCAGTTGGCGGAAGGTTCTGTGGTCGTCGAGGGGTTCGGGCGGACTGGGCTCCCAGACTGCTTTGAGCGCAGTGTGAAGGCGTCCGAGCTCCTCGAATATGCGGACGTAGGAGTTCTCGTCCGCCCGTGGCTGGACGTGATCGATGAACTCCTCAATCTCAGCCCAACGATCAGCGACCCTCATCAGGTCGCAGCCGGAAATCCGAATCGGCCGAGCGACGCGGACTTGCGTCCGCTCGAGCCGCTCCCGCAGGCGCCGCAGTCCCGCTACCCGGCCGCGGCGGACCCAGGGCCTATGAACCCGGAGGACAACCGGCGGCTCAGCGTCTATCCGCACGTTGAGGTTGAACCCACCGCCAATGTCTGCCCATCCGGCCCCTCGCGCCACGCGGGCGATCAGGGCCGAGACGGCCGGGTCATCTGGGCCGGCTCTAGGTCCGAACCAGCGCGGCAACGGAGGGGGAGAGATCGAAGCTTCGATTCCGGTCATGGCAATGGTCCCCCAGCGCAGCCGGGGAAGGGTCCGCCGGTGAGCATGGCGCAATCTTGCCGCGGCGCTATGACGGCTGGCACCCCGCCAGCCCATTCAGCTCGCCTGATCACCATCGTGGAGACGAGTCGAGCCCAGTGGCTCGACCGACCAGCTACCGGTTCGCCTACGGCAGTCGTACCGCCCGAGCGGCACTTCCGAGCGCACCCATCGCGGCAAGAGCGGACGGCAGAGATCCTACGGATTCCTTGTCGGCAAGTGCTGCGCGGCGGGAACGCTACGACCGTGCTCGACTCCTGGCAAGGGTCGGTCGCACCTTCGGCGTCCTTCGAAATACCCTTGGCGCGTGGGTCACGTTTCGAGTTCCGACTTCGGCTCAGTGCAGGGCGAGCCGGTCCAACGCTGGACGCTGCGGGACGGCTCCATCGAAGTCTCGGTTTTGACCTATGGAGCCCTGATCCAGTCCTTGATCGTCCCGGACCGGCACGGTGATCGGGCTGATGTCGTGCTCGGCTTCGACGACCTCGAGGACTATGCCGCTGACCACCCGTACTTCGGTGCAACGATCGGTCGCTACGCCAACCGCATCGACCGCGGAAGATTTGTCCTGGACGGAACGCAGTACCAGCTGCCGGTCAACAACGGCCCGAACTGCCTGCACGGAGGTGCCAGCGGTTTCGACCGGCGGGTCTGGGACGCCAGCGAGGTAACCCGAGCCGAGGGCGTCGGGGTGCGGCTCGAACTCGTGTCGCCCGACGGTGACAACGGCTTCCCCGGCACCTTGTCAGTCTCGGTCACGATGACCCTGAAGGGCACAGCACTACGCCTCACCTATGAGGCCACCACGGACGCCGCGACAGTCGTGAACCTGACCAATCACTCCTACTTCAACCTGTCCGGAGCCGGGTCGGGAACCATAGAGAACCACGTCCTCGAGATCGCGGCGAATCGCTACCTCCCGATAACACCCGACGTCATCCCGACCGGTGAGCTCGCAGGGGTCACCGGCACCCCGTTCGACTTCACCTCACCGCAACCGATCGGGCAACGGTTGCGCGACGGTGACGAGCAGCTGGTCCGCGGTCAGGGCTACGACCACTGCTTCGTTCTCGACCGGTCGGCCAGCCAACCGATCTCGCGTGCAGCAAGGCTGCATGACCCCACCCGCGGCCGAGTGCTCGAAGTGTGGACCGACCAACCAGGGATGCAGCTCTACACCGGCAACCAGCTCGCGGCAACGCTGGTCGGCAAACAGCGCCGCGTCTACCGGCAGGGCGACGCAGTCTGTTTAGAGACCCAACACCTCCCCGACTCGGTCAACCAACCCACGTTCCCGAGCACCGAGCTGCGCCCCGGCAAGCGTTTCACCTCGACCACCGAACTCCGATTCGAAAACGTATGACGTCTTCAGTGAACGGCTGTCGCCGGCTGCTGTGGTTGATCCACCACGAGCCCGTGGACCGACCACGATCGGGACGATGTCCCGGCCGCACGAACCGCACACGACGGGGCAGACCTGGTTGCCGCTGGCTACGGCAGGAGGTGGCTCATGCTCCGGGCGACGAGGTCGTCGCGTTCGCCCTGCGCCAGCCCCTCGAGACCGAACCCGGCGTACACGGTGTCCGCCGTGGTGGTGATCGCTCCTTCCTCGAAGCCCAGCTGGGTGCGGATCCAGTCTCTGCTGTTGGCCACTGAGCCCTCCGGGGCGCCGCTGACCGTCCATCCCCCGAGGTCGGTCTCGAAGCCCGTCGAAGCGGCAGGGGCGCCATCAGCCAGGACCGACACGTCGTCGAGGAACACACCGGTTCCCTGCGTCGACCAGTCACTCACGTAGGTGATGGAGACCTCGACCTGTTGCCCGGCATAGGCGGAGAGGTCGACTGACCACTCGCCCCAACCCTGCGACGACCCGGTCGCCGCGTTCCAGACGCCGCTGGTTCCGGTCGGCTCGCATGCGGCATTCATGTAGTGGGCGAGGAAGGGGTGCAGCGCGTCGACCCAGCCCTCGGGGCAGCTCTCGCCGGTGCTCTGCTGGGTATGGCCGTTCGTGTCCGGCAGCGTCGTCCACGCGTCGGAACCGACCGGGTGCGCCTCGACGAACACGTAGTCCCAGTCCGCCTCGACGTCGTACGAGGCCCAGAACGACAGCTCGCCGGAGGTTGCCGCCGTGAGGTCCACCGTGCGGGTGAGCCGCTTGTAGCTCACGTCGGACTGCTGGCTGTAGACGTACCACTCCCCCGAGTGCGGGTCGAACGGCCCGCCGGGGATGTCCCAGTCCAGGGGGGCGGCGCTGGCGAACTGCGGGAACTCGTCGGGCGGCAGGAAGCTCGACGTCGTCAGCAACAGACCGGTGTGATCCTGGTTCTGCGCCGACCCTGCAGCGTTCAGGTCACCGGTGAAACCCGCGAACTCGTCCTCGGCTCCGACGAGCTGGAACGGCTCGCCGTCGGCATCGGTGCCGCCGTCGTCGACGTTCACGTACGCGCCCAGCCAGTACTGCTGGAAGTCGTTGAGCACCGGCAGGCACGGATACTCCTCCGGCGTCGTGCACTCCGGCGGCTGGAACGGGTTGTACCAGTACGCGCCGTTGGCCGCCTCGGCGAACTGCGCGTACTTGCCCGCAAGCATCAGCTTGCCGCCCTCGTTGAGGTAGTCCCGCACCGACAGCTCCATGTCGACCGCCGCCTTGGAGGTCGTTCCACCGCACCTGCCCCGGCGCGCGGAGGATGATGTCGTTACCGGTCTCCCAGACCACGGCGTCGTAGTGGGAGAGGACGCCGAGATGGTGCGGCGCCTGGCGGCCCATCGCGTCGAAGTCGTAGACGTCGCTGCTGTATCCGGCGGCGGCCAGCGAGGACGCGTACTCGTCCGCGTACTGCGCGGTTGTCAGGCCCTGCGCTGGGCTGAGGCCAGTCACGTCCTCCGCGGCGAGGATCAGCACATCGCCGCCGATGTCCGAATGCACGACGTACGTGAAGGGTTCCGTCGACACCTTTGGACCGCGCCTGCCATTGCGACCGGTGAACCACACCTCCACCTCGTCACCAGGGGCTGCGCGAACCTTGCCTCGGAACTCGCCGTAGTAGGCGTCGAGGGTGCCTCCGTACCTCTCGCCACCGCGCCACTCCTTGACCAGCCGGGTCCGGGTCGGCCCGCCGTTGATCGGAGAACCGAAGGCGGATGTTGTGCAGCGACCGCTTGGCGGTCACGGCGACCGGCTGGCTGCGGCCGTACGACACCGGGAACGGGTCGGCCACGAGATCGGGTGCGTCGATGCCGACGCGCCGACACCGGGTCGTCCGGATCGTGCGCCGACTCTGCGACCGACAGCGCGAACGGAATGTTCTTGCTGAACTCGGCCTGGATCAGATCCTCGTCGTCGGGGAAGATGAAGTCGCTCACGCAGTCCTCGGCGAGCCACTCGTCGTCCGGCACCGAGTTCGACGCGGCCGTACACGTGGACATCTCCGGCGTGAAGCTGATCGTCCGGTAGCGCACCTGAGCGTGAGTGTCGGTGTCACCGTTGGTCGTGTACAGCTCGGCGGAGATGTCAGGGTCGTATCCCGGCACCGCCGGGTTCTCGTCGGTGCCGACCATTGCCTGGGCGATGACGTCGTCCGGCGACGGCGTGTTGACCTGCCAGCCGATCCCGTAGAGCAACAGCTCCGCGGCCGAGTGGTAGTTGACCAAGAACTCGAAACCCACTCGCCGGAACAGGCCGTCGAGCGCTCGGGTCTCCGGCTCGGAGTTGGGCCCCGCCCCACGGTAGGTCTCACTGGCGGTGTCGGGTGAGGAGCCCTCGTTGTCGTAGCCCCATTTTTCGGCGAAGTTGCGGTTCAGGTCGACTCCGTCATCGGCAGTAATCTGCCCGTCGGCGTTGTTGTCCCTCAGGTTCTTGCGCCACAGCCGGTTCCCCTCAGTGAACGTGAAGTCGTAGCCGTCGGGGTTTGCGACCGGCAGGAACCAGAGCTCGGTCGTGTTCACGAGCCGCGTGATCTGGGCGGACTTGCCGTACTGGTCCAAGACGAGATGCATCAGCCGGCGCGTCATCTCCGGAGTGATCCACTCTCGCGCATGCTGGGTGGAGGCGTAGAGGACCGCCGGGCGACTGCCGTCGCGGATCGCACGGGCGTTCTTGGTCACCTTGATCGCCAGGATGTCCTGGCCGTTGACCGTCCTGCCGATCCGCACGAGCTTGGCGATTCCCCTGTTCTGCCGTGCGGTCGAGACGAGCTCGTCTCGTAGACCGCCTGGTCCGCTGTACGGCCGGAACGCGTCCCAGCCCTGCACGGACTGCCTCCGCAGCACCTCGGACGCGGCGAGGCCGTCGATCCTCTTCACCCTCAGATTCACTCCGGCCGCCCGAAGCTTCGACGCCTGGCTCGTGCTCAGCACCGCCTCCACCTGGGCCGTTCCGGTGGCCGCCGTCGCAGCAGGCGAGTTCGTGACGTCGACCCCCAGCTCGCGCAGCTTCGCCATCCCGGCGGCATCCACGTCGCCGGTGTACACCTCGAAATCGACGTCGCCCGGTTGGCTGGCGACGCGCGCGCTGGAGGGAGTGACGGTCAGCGTCGCACCAGCGAGGGCCGCCACGGCCAGCACAACGATGGAACGGCGTCGAAGGTCCTTGAACATCGCCTACCACGTCCCCTCAGGTGGCCTGGCGCCCGGGCCGCGCCGGCGTAGCACCGGAGCCTGCTGCGCTGCGTCGCACCTGTCAAGACATTGCCAGCTCGACGGTGCCGCTCAAGTCGGCCGACCCGTCCGGCGAGGCCGCCGGCGGCTCGGAGGTTTCGGCCGAGCGCTAGCTCCACGATCGAACCCTCAGACAGGATCCACGGATGGCGATGGTGGGTCCGCCAGTTGAGCTTGAACAGCGTGGTAGACGCTTCCGTGGATCCGGTCGGCCCCGATGCGGCCGAGGACACCGTCTCGTGCCAGCGTCGCACTCACTGCGCGCTTCACTCGTGCCAGCCGGAGCGTGACAGCGGCGTCATCGGTGAGGTCAACGATCTCGTTGAGTTTGGCGGTGCCCTGTGAGTCCACGAAGTCCACGCCCTCGCAGTCCAGGACGATCCCCCGCAGGTTCGGTGTCGAGTGGACAACCTCCCGGATCCGGTCCTCCAGCGCATCGGACGTGGCGAAGAACAACCCGCCATCCAGGCGGATGACCGCCACCCCGGGGATCTGCTCGTCCTCTGGGTGCTCGTCCAGGTCTCGGAACACCTGCGTCCCCGCCTCCCGACCCAGCAGCGGGATCTTCGGGCTGGTCGCCACCGAGATCAGCCACAGCAACGACAACCCGATGCCGATCATCACCCCGGCGAGGACCCCGAACACCAGCGTCCCCGCGATCGCCGCGACCGCGATCCAGAAGTCGAATCGCTGGACCCTGGCGAGCCTGCGCATCTCCGGCACATTCATCATGCCCATCACGACCGCCTCGATGATGAGCGCGGCGAGCACCGGCTTGGGGAGGTCGGAGAAGAGCGGAGCCAGCACAAGCAGAGTGAGCAGCACGGTGATGCCCGAGACGATCGAGGCCAGGCCCGTTCGCGCCCCCGAGTGGTCGTTCAGCGAACTCGCCGAAAGGCTGGTTGAGACAGGCATCCCCTGGAACAGCCCGGCACCCGTGTTGGCCATCGCCTGCGCGACGGACTCCTGGTCGACATCGATCTGGTACCGGTGCTTGGCCGCGAATGCGCGGGCATCACCCGCAGTCTGCGAGAACCCGATCATGACCAGAGCCACCGCCGCTACCGCGACGGTGCCGGCGTGGTTCCATGCGAGCTGGGGGTCAGGAACCTCGAACGAGGGCAGTCCTCTCGGCACGGTGCCGACCAGGGCAACCCCACGCGCGTCCAGGTCGAACACACGCGAGGCCAGCAGCCCGCCGACGACCAGAACCAGCGCACCCGGCACACGAGGTGCGATACGCCTCAGACCGAAAACGACGACAAGCGAGACAACCCCGACGACGACGGTCGACCCGTGCGCGTCACCAACCGTCCCCAGCCAGGACCACAACTCCTGCAAGCTGTTCGTCCCGGTGACATCGGTCCCGGTGAGCTTGGGGAGCTCGCCGATCACGACGTCGATCGCGGCCCCGAACAGGAACCCGGTAACCACCGCCCGAGACAGGAACTGCGCGATCCAGCCCATCCGCAGAACGGCGAGGAGCAAGAACACCAGACCCGACGCGAGCGTGATCGCAGCCACGAAGGAGGCCACGTCGCGCTCGTCGGTGATCCCGGCCGCAATGACAGCGCTAGCGGCGACCGCGGCCAGTCCCGAGCTCGGTCCCATCGAGATCTGCCGGCTGGTGCCAAACACGGCATACAGGAGGGCGCCCGCCGCGGCTGCATACAGGCCGTTCTGCAGCGGGATCCCCGCGATCCCCGCGTAGCCCAGGTTCTTCGGAACGATCAGGGCCGCGACGGTGACCCCGGCAATCAGATCGCCGCGCAACCAGCTGCGGTCGTACGAGCGAATCCATCCGAGGAGAGGGACAAGGCTTCCGACCTTCCGTCGGGGATGGCCCGCCCGACCGGTCATGAGCGCAGATGCTACGCCTCCACGCAGCGGCTCGTGTTGTTCTCAATGTGTTGGGCCGGCCCCAGAATGACCGTGACCCAGCTGACGATGTGCGTCAAAACTTTGGGTCTGGTGCTCCGCTCTACGTGCTGCCCGAGCCGAAGCGCTCGATGAGCACACCGTGGCGCAGCCCGCGGTCGCTGACCGTGACCGCGTCGCAGGCGAGCTTGTCCATGATCGTGCGGACGATGCACGCGCCTGCGAGGATCACCTCGGCACGAGCCGGCTGCAACCCAACCATCGCCCGTCGTCCATCCGCGTCCCGGGTTCGGTACTGCTCGATCTGGCGATCGATCTCGGCCCGGTCGAGGACCGTCCCCTGGACAACGTCCGGGTCGTAGGTGGCCAGGCCGTGCTTCACGGCGGCCAGGTTCGTCACGGCGCCGCCCATGGCCACGACCCCGTCCGGCCGTGGTCGCCCGTCGAGACGGGCGAGCTCGGCAGCGATGGCCGCCAGGGCGTCGGCCACGACGTCGCGCGACACGGCCGAGGCCAGCCCGAACTGCTCGGTGAACCGGACCGCGCCGACGGGGACGCTGAACCGCTCATCGACATCCGGCCCATGGCCGAACGTGAACTGCGAGCTGCCGCCGCCGGTGTCGAACGCCACGATCGCCCCGTCGCCGAGACCAACGCCGGTTGCGACCGCGAGGTAGGCCAGCCTGCCCTCGTCCTCCCCGGAGAGGACGTCGAGGGACAGCCCGGAACGAGTACGAACGGTCTCGACGACCTCGTTCCGGTTGCCAGCCATCCGGAATCCTGCCGTGGCGACGAGAGCGATGGCCCGAGCGTCGAGGCCGCGAGCCTCTTCCGCCATCGCGCTGATCGCTCGCGCAGTCCGCTCGAGCGGTTCGGCGCCGATCACCCCGGTCGCCTCGAGGCCCTCGCCGAGCCGCGTGATGACAGCGCGATCGACGACGGTCCTCCACGGACCACGCCCGCCTGCGTCGAGCTCGGCGATGTGCAGCTTGATCGAGTTCGTGCCTGCGTCGATGACCGCGTAGCGCTCCGGCACACGATCGACGAGCAGCCTCAGGCCAGCCGGGACGTCCAGGTTGCGGTAGTCGCGCAGGCCCATCGCGTCGATCGCGGCCAGGACGTCCGCCGGGCGGATCGACTCTGCTGCGATCGTGATCGTTCGCTGTCCGCCGGCCTCCACCACGGTCCTCTCGGCCAGGCAACCAGCGACGGTGTAACGGGCACGCCGCTTGTGAACCCGCACAGCGCGCGGACCCTCGCCGGCATCGACCTCCGCAGCTTCCATCAGCCCGTCGAAGTCGAGCCCGTCGGGCGGGACGTCCGCTGCCGGACGTCGGAGGCCTTCGAGGACCGTCCTCACGGCCTCGGCGTCAAGCGGAAAGGTCGCCTTGAGAATCGGTTCCCAGCGCTGCAGGCCTGCCGCATCTGTTTCGCGCAGAACCTTGACGTCCATCAGACCGCCGCGGACCTTGACGTTGTCGCCGCCGCGCGCCAGCAGGTAGAACTCGTCGCTCTCCTCGACGGAGACCGGGGTCATCGCATCGAACACCACATCCGCGCGTGGGACGGCACCGGCGAACGTGCGCCACTCCCAGCGCGGAACCACCTCGGCCATACCGCTGTGCTCTTTCCTTCAGGCGCCACCGGACACGGATCGCCGCATGCTATCCCGGGCGCGTCCCGACCGTCCTCAGGTCAGCAAAGGCGCATAGAGAGGACGCTCGAACGGCCACGCATCGCTGGTCAGCCAGTCGGCGATCGCGCGTCTGAGGGCATCATCGAGGGCGGCCTCGGACTCCCGTACCCACGACTGCACGTGGGCGTCGTCGTCCAGGCTGCGTAGTCGCGCTCGTTCTGCTCCGGGCCGAGAGCGCTTTCAGTCCGGTTGCTTGATGGCCACGAATAGATAGCGGTTGAGGCTGAAGAAGTAGTCGGGGCCGAGCGCGACGAGGTCGTGGGACCAGGCGTCGACCTCGTCGCGGGTGACCCCTGCGCGTTGGGGGACGAACGCGGCGATGAAGCCGATGAGCCCAACGCTGAATGTGTTGGTGTCGTAGCCGGCATTCAAAAGCGGAATCGTCGAGCGCAGCGTGACCGCGAAACCGGCTTGTCTCAGCTCTCGGGTGAGCCGCTGAGGTAGATGGGGGTCGGCCAGGTGCTCGTCCCAGGCGGTCAGAACCCTGAGCATCCGGTCCGGGTCGCCCGAATGCCAGACGATCGAGTCCCAGTCGGTGTCGAGCACAAGTAGCTTCCCACCAGGCCGCAGCACCCGGTGGGCCTCGGCCAGCGCGGCCGGTATGTCGTCGACGTATTCATAGACCTGGGTCGAGGTAACGGCGTCGAACGACCCGTCCGCGAAGGGCAGGGGGGTCGCACTACCGGGTCGGAACTGCACCGGCGCCGAGCCGTCTGTGAGTCGGCGCTCCCGGGCGATGGACACCATGCTCTCGCTGGGGTCGATGCCCGTCACAGACCCCTGTGGTCCCACCGCGGCGCCCATCTCGCAGACCAGGAAGCCCGGCCCTGAACCGATGTCGAGCACGTCGTCGCCCGGGCTCAGGTCGAGGGTTGCGAGGACGATCCGTCGTTGCTCAACGACGTCTGGCGTGGTGTAAGCGGCCTCGATCCGGCGGGATGTGGCCTCGTCGAACTCCATCGCTGCGGCCATTGCAGCGGACTCCTTACTTCGGTACGAAGCGCGCGTGCGGCTGTCAGAGGGCTACGCGCTGGGGGAACCCGGTTCCCCACGCGTCGACCACCGTCACCTCGCGTCGCGGAGGCTCCGAGGTGGCGTCAACGCCGGCGGCGGCGAGCGCGGCACCGATCACGGGGTGCAAACGGTCCTCGGTGAACGCGTCGCAGTCGGCCTTGGTCTCCCACAGGTCCAGGTAGTAAAGGTGCCCGTCCTCACGCTCGAGAGCCAGATGCGCTATGAGGCCTTGAGGAACATCGGCACCGATCCCCTCGATGATCCGCGCGTACACGGCTGCGTTGATCGGAACGTCCTGCTCGAAGGCGTACATGAGGCTCCTATTTAGTCCGAAGCATGTTCGGATTGAAGTAGAGTAAGGCCCGTGACTGATCCGGTCAAGAGACGCCCCTACGACAACACCAATCGGGTGATGACGTCCCAAGTCCGCAGGGGACTGGTTCTAGCCGCCGCCCGCAGCCTGTTCCTCGAGCGCGGCTACGTGCGCACCACCATGTCCGCCATCGCGGAGCAGGCCGATGTCTCGGTCGACACCGTCTACGAACTGGTCGGTCGGAAGCCAGAGCTGTTCCGGCTGCTCATCGAGACCGCCATCTCCGGGGAAGATCACGCTGTCCCGGCCGCCGAACGCGCGTACGTTCAGCAGATCCATGACGAGCCAACCGCCGCCGGCAAGCTGCGCGTCTACGCCGATGCCCTACCTGGCCTGCTGGCGCGGCTCGCACCCCTGGCCACGGTCGTCCAAGCGGCGGCCTCCGCCGAACCGAACCTCACCGACCTGTGGCACGAGATCGGAGAACGCCGAGCGCGGAACATGCGCCGATTCGCCGCCGAACTCGCCGACACCGGCGACCTGGCAGTGCCCGTCGACTCAGCCGCCGACGTCATTTGGGCGACCAACTCCACCGAGCTGTACATCCTGCTCGTCGATCACCGTGGCTGGTCCCACCAGACGTACAGCGACTGGCTGGCAAACGCATGGCAACGGCTCCTGCTCCACCCCAACCATGGTCACGGCTAGTGCGGGTACGCCTGCAGGAACAACCCCGGCGCCCCACACCAGTGGCCCAACGGCGGAGTACTTGGCCGTCCCGTGCTCTGGCGCTCGTTGTCCATAACCGGACATGCTGGGCTCGTGCCCGAGACAGCAGCGACGGCGACCGTTCGAGTGGTGAAGCGCAAATGGGACGGAACCCTCTCGGCGGTGGACACCGCGCATCTGCTGTCCGTCCCCGGCGATACTTCGGCCTGGTTCGTTCCCGCCGGAAGCCGGAGGGAGCGCCCTCCCCGGGGCGCGATCGACGTCGTCAGTGGCGACGAGCTTTGGATCGCGGTTCCCGGCGAGTGGTGGGTCCTCTGCGGATACCTGGACCCGACCGGGTCGCTGAACGGTTACAAGGTCCACGCATCGGCTCCCTTCGAGGCACCGCGCAGCGCCGAGGAGATCACGTGGGTCGACCTCGACCTGGACTTCGAGGTCGACGGCACCCGGCTCGCGCTCCTGGACGAGGACGAGTTCCACGCTCATGCCCGCACGATGGCCTACCCGAATCACGTCGTCAGGGGTGCCTGGTCTGGCATTGCCGCGATCGCTGCGCACTACACCAACGGCGACTGGCCCTTCGACGGATCGATGCAGGAATGGGTGGACGGCGCCACCCACACCCGCGAATAGCTCGATCGCCGATACGCCTCCACCAACGCCCCGCACGTTCCGCTGGGTCGTCCGGTCTCCGCACCCTGCTGTTGGAGCGGTCAGTGCACGTTCAGCGGGGAGGGATGCGTGGGCTCATACACGCCAATTGTTCCCCCACCCGGGAGGGTGAGATCAGTGATCCGCCCCCATCGCTCGGTGTGCACCTCCGAACAGGTCAGACCGTGTTCGCTCATCTGAGCAATGAACGCCGCGAGGTCGTCGCAGATCAGGTACAGCTGGTGAGCACCGCCGCCGTCTGCAGGGTGAATGGCTAGCTCGGCTGGCGGTAGAGCGAAGATCAGCCAGTCGTGCCCCGCATCGACAAATGGGTACTCGAGTACGTCACGAAAGAATGCCCGGTCGGCCTCAGCGTTTGTGCTGTACAGGATCACGTGCGCGGCACGAATCATGCGCCGAATCTACTCGGCCACCTGCCTGAGCCCGAAAGCCGCAATCGACAGAAACCGATCCAAAGATCAACCGTCGACCGATGCTCGTAGTCACGCACAACGCAGTCTTGTGACCGCAACAACTCCGGCGCGACAGACGGCTGACAGACGGGCGACAGTGGATGAGACTACGTTCGACGAGGGGACCAACGACGGACGCTCTCGAGGGGGAGACATGCGCAAGATCATCATTCTTACCGCGACGTTGGGGCTTGCCATTGGCTCAGCATTGAGCGTGCAGTCCGGCGGCGCATCGGCCGCAGCACCCACCACCGACCTGGCGGTGACCGGGTCGGTCGCCGGTGGCTTACGCATCACCGGCGAGACCTCCCACCTCCTGGCCTTCACGTTCGACCTCAAGAACAAGGGGCCCAATGGTGTGACGTCGTCGGCCGACATGACATACAGCAAGGTCCACAACGGATTTGTCGTGGACCAGTTTTGCGTGATGACCAACGGGGTTGGCTTCAACGCGGACTCGCCGACCTGCGAGCCGGGAACCCTGGCGGCGGGTAAGTCGACGCACATGACGCTCCTCTTGAAGCCGACGCAAGGTGCCCTGAACCGCACGCTCTCGGTGCAGGTGTGCGCATCCACGGAAGACTCCGAAGTCGACCCAGTTTCGTCAAACAACTGCAAGACCCTGAGCGTCACGCTGGGGTAGGCAGCCAAGCGAGCCGGGCTTTGTCGCGCGCTGGTGGCTTCAGCTGACGTCCAGGTTTGCCGCAACGTTCCGGTAGTGAGGGACGAGCCGGCTCCAGCGTGTTTCGGCGTCGGCCGCGTCTTGCCCGGCAAGGTAGCCGGCGAGGTTCTCGGCGTGGATCTGCCAGCCCGCACCGTAGAAGGCGATCTTGTCCAGCGGCATGCCCCCGACCTCGATGACCAGGATGGTCTGGTCGCCGTCGGCGGTGAGCGTGGCCTCGATGGTCGCGTCGAACGGCGGCACCCCCTGCCCGCGTCGGAAGGACTCGTCCGTCTCTTTGGACGTCAACCGCAGTCGCCGTGGGGGCTCGCATGCTTCCACGCGCCCCGTGGCCTCGATGTCATTGGCAGCGATGTAGGTGCGGAACTGTCCGCCCGGTCGGAGGTCGCCCTCGACCTCCGCGTACCAGCGGGCCAGGCGGGCGGGATCAGTGAGCGCTTCCCACAGATCGTCGATATCGGTGTCGTAGCGGTCTTCGATGCGGACGATCGCCGGTGCCGTCCGCTGACCGCAGGCTGCCGAGGATGCGGGTATGTGCGGCGTCAGTCATCGGGTGCTCCTTCGTTCGCGTTTTCCCCTGGATATCTCGGTGTGCAAGGCGTCCAGCCTCTGTTCCCACAGGGCCCGGTAGGTGCCCAGCCAGGCGTCGATCTCGGCCAGCGGGTCGGGGCGGAGGCTGTAGACCCGTCGTTGCGCTTCCGCCCGGACCTCGACCAGTCCGGCCTCCCGCAGCACCCGCAGGTGCCGTGACACGCCGGGGCGGGCGATCGGAAACATGGCGGCCAGCTCGCCGGCCGTGACCGGTCCGCGAGCCAGCCTGGCCACGATGGACCGCCGACTCGGGTCGGCCAGCGCCCGCAAAGCAGCCTCCATACCGATTAGCGTATCTACATGGTTACGTAACCGTCAAGATACGCTCGCACATCAGTGCGTGTGAGGGCGGATATGACGCACGCTGAACCCGGCCGGGTCGCCTCGCCTCGTGCTTTTGTACGAGGGCGGTTTCAGGCGTCGCGCGCTGACCGGACGACGACGTCCCGCTGATACCAGGTGCCCTGTTTCCCGCCAATGTGTGCGGGATCGGCTTCACCGACAGGAACGAACCCAGCGTTGAGCAACACTCGCTGGGATGCCACGTTGCCGCGGGCGGTGGCGGCTCGGAGGGTGCTGACCCCGTGTCGCGTCGCGGCGAGCGAGCAGATGTCGCGCACGGTCGCGGTCGCAACGCCATGGCCGGCGACATGCTGCGCGACGCGGTAGCCCAGCTCCGCGACACCTTCCGCTACGAACCCCAGGTTGAATCGGCCAAGCACTGATCCGTCCTCGTCGACAAGCACGTAGTACGCGCCGATGCCGGCCTCCTGCTCGGCAAGCATGGAGTTGTGCCGCTCGGTGAAGTGCTCGAAGTACTCGTCGCCGCGGTCTGTGATCGAAGCCGCGAAGTAGCCGCGATTCGCCGTCTCGAAGGCCAGGATCGCCGGGGCATGATCGGCTCGCAGGGGCTGCAGCTCAGGCATCGGACGAGGCTATCCACCGCTGATCAGCCGACCGGCTCCGACACAGAGCACGGGCGGACATCCGCGCCTGACTCCGCCGATCCTGTCTCGCGCGTGCCGCTGTCGCGGCGCAATGATGTCGGCGTGCGATCACCCTGCACCTCGCAATCGGCGGATTAGCGCGGCGAAAAGACAAGCGAGCCGGAACGTGTCGTCCCCGATGCAGAGGACTGTGGGCCATACATTGCTTGCATGGCAGACATCCTTCTCGGCCTCCTGGCGATAATCGCCGGCGGAGCCATGCTCTTCGCGGGCCAGTTCGTGCTGCGGCTCGTGATCCCCATCTGGGGCTTCTTCGCCGGGTTCGCCTTCGGCGCCGGACTCGTCGCCGACCTCGCCGACGAACGGTTCCTCGGGACCGTGCTCGGCTGGGTGTTGGGCCTGGTCTTCGCAGTAGTGTTTGCGGTCCTCGCCTACGTCTACTACTACGTCGCGGTCGTTCTCGCGATGGGGGCGTTCGGCTTCGCGATCGGCTCAGGGCTGGTCGTCGCCCTCGGCGTCGACTGGAACTGGGTGGCCGTACTTGTGGGCGTGATCGTCGGCGTGATCGTCGGCCTTGTGTCGGTCTTCGGCAACATGCCGATGATCGTGCTCGTCGTTTTCAGCTCGTTTGCGGGCGCCGTCGGTGTGGTCGGTGGCTTGATGCTGCTCGTGGGCTCGCTGAACTCCGCCGACTTCACGAGGGGCGACTTCACTAACACCGTCGAGAACGGCTGGGCCTGGTCGCTGCTCCTGCTCTTGCTGGCGTTCGTGGGGATCTTCAGTCAGGCCCGGCAGAGGGTCGTGCTGCGTCGCACCATCCACGAAACTTGGTACGCCGAGAACCTCTGACTCGGATCGTTACGGCGCATCGCGGGGATCGCGACGCGTCCGGACGTGCAGCTACGTAGGCGAAAAAACCGCCGCAGAGCAGGACGCCGATCGTCCGGGATCTGTGTGAGGCTGCGGAGATGACCACGTCGAGCGAGGCCTCCCTGACCTGGGCACAGGCGCTGGCCTGGCGGATGGAGCGACAGCTGCTGGACCCCGTTGGGTCTGAGTCGGTGGCGGGCGTCGTACGACGGCTCGGCGCGGTGCTCTCGATGGACGAGTCGCTCGCCGAACTTGCCGTACGGACCCGCCGCACGACGTCGCGCCCCGGCCAGCTTGCGAAGGCCCTGGCAGAAGGGCAGGTGATCAAGGCGTTCGCTTTCCGCGGGTCGATGCACTATCTCTCGCCGGAGGACGGCGGTATCTATCTGGCCCTCCGATCGGCGGGGCGCCAGTGGGAGCTGCCGAGCTGGGTGGAGTACTACCGGCTCACTCCATCGGACTGGCCCGACTTCCGCGCCGCGGTACGCGATGCGCTCAGCGACGGACCGCTGACCGTCGTGGAGCTTGGCGAGTTGCTGACGAAGCGCCGCGCGTACCGGCACCTGAAGCCGGTCTTTGACGAAGGCGCCGGCACACTGATCAAGCCCCTGACGTGGCAGGGGGACATGAGTTTCGGTCCGCCTCGCGGCGGTCAGCACACGTTTCAGCGCCTCGACACCAACCCGCGGTGGCACGGCATCCCGAAGCTCGACGACGCGGGTCCGCGCGCAATTGTGGCGTACCTCCGAACGTACGGGCCAGCGACACGCGACCACGTTCATTACTGGCTCGGCGACGGCCTGAGCGCGGGCCGCAAACGGCTCAACCACTGGTTTTCCGGACTCGGCGACCGCCTGGTCGCGGTCGACGTCGAAGGCACCGCGGCATACGTCGTGCGCGAAGACGTCGACGCCCTTGAAGCAGCGCAGCCATCGGAGGCCGTGCGGTTCCTGCCCGGGCACGATCAATGGGTGATCGGTCCTGGCACGAAGGACGTCCACGTCACCCCGTCGTCAAGGCGGGACCCGATGACCCGCAAAGCCAACCCAGTGATCTTCGGCGGGGTCGTGTGCGGGACCTGGGCGCGAAAAGGCGACGAGCTCACGGTCACCTGGCTCGACGAGCGGCCCCGACCCGACGAGCCCATCGAGCAGGAAGCCGCGCGACTTACCGGCGTCCTCGGCCGCGACCTGCACGTGAGACTGACCTCATAGGCGCAGTCCGCAATGGCCTCACCGTGGACGAGATCAAGGAGATCCTGATCCACGCGACGTCCTACTGCGGGACGCCGGCTGGGCGGCAATGCTTCCTGGCTGTACATGCGGCGCTCCAGGACATCGACGCATTGCCGGAGACTGCGCGCTAGCCGTTTACGACGCCTCGCCGAAATGAGCTGGGTTGGGTCCGGATCGACAACGGCGGATAGCGTGACGAGCCTGACAGCTGCGGAGGTGCGTGCCGATGTTCAAGATGACCCGCGAACAGGCGATGGAGTTCCTGGCGGTCGGCGCCCGCACCGGGAAGGTCGCGACCGCCTCGCCGGACGGGAAGGTCCACGTCGCGCCGCTGTGGTTCGTTGTCGACGGTCAGGATCTCGTGTTCGTCACGACCGCGACCAGCGTCAAGGGCCGTCACCTTCACGCGAACCCGCGGGCCGCCCTGTGCGTGGACGACGACACCTACCCATGTGCGTTCGTGACCGTGCGCGGCACGGTTGTCCTCGAGGACGAGGCCAGCCGACCTGCGGGACTGGACGACCCGGATCGCGCGCCGCTACGTGCCGGAGCGCGCGGAGCAGTATGCGAACCGCAACGACGCCCCCGGCGAGACCCTGGTCAGACTGCGCGCCGAGTACGTCGTCGGCTGCGGCGAGGTCCTGATCTAGTCGGCGTGCTGCCGCCGCCGACCGCCGACGACCGAGCCGTAAGTTGCTGCGGCGAGTCGCGCAAGCTCGATCCGAGCGCCATCTACCGAGCAGGACCTCTACGGTCAGTGCCCGTAGCAGCGCCAAGCGGGACGGCAACGAAAGGATGACATGGATCCGTTGATCGACCGTCGAGAGTATGCCGGTCTTGCCGACTGCAGGTACCTGAACCAGGCCTCCCTCGGCCTGATGCCTCGGGTCTCGTTGGAGGCGAGCACCCGCTTCCTGACCGATGTCGCCCAGCACGGCAATCTCCGTCTGTCAGACCAGGCCGAGGCCGAGATTCTCGACTCGCTCCGAGCGGCTGCAGCCGAGTTGCTCGGTGCGCCGGTGGTGTCGGTCGCGGTGGTGGGCGGAGCAAGTGAGGGCCTGGGTCAGCTTGCCGCGCTGCTGTCCGACCCGGACGGTGAGGTGATCTTGGTGCCGAGCGACTTCCCGAGCGTGACGTACCCATGGCTGGCCGCCCACAAGCGTTCGGGCATGCGCATACGCTGGGTTCCAGACGTTGCGACCAATGACCTCACGCAGTCGATTGTCGAAGCCATCACTGAGCGAACAACCGTCGTATGCGTCAGCGCGGTTCAGTTTTCGACCGGTACTCGTGTCGATGTCGCAGCCCTCGTTGCTTGTGCTCGCAGCGCTGGGGCACGGGTCGTCATTGATGTCACTCAGATGGCTGGTGCCGTCCCAGTCACCATGAGTCTTTGGGGCGTCGACGCGCTCGTGTGCAGCGGCTACAAGTGGCTGTCCGCCCCCGGCGGCGTCGCATTGCTTGCGGTAACTGAGGACCTGGCAGCCGGCATTCCCGCGCTCGTCGGGTGGAAAGGCAGTGCCGCACCGTTTGACTTCAAGCCGCAGGAACTCTCGCTCGCCGTGGGCGGCCGACGGTTCGAGCTGTCCACGATGTCGTACAGCTCAGCCTCAGGGCTGCTCGCTTCCATCAAGCTGCTCAGCGGTATCGGGCTGAGTTCGATACGCGAGCACGCCAACCGGCTTGCCGATAGCCTCGTAACGCGGGTCGCGCCGTTTGGCTGGACCCCCTACCGGCCCCTGAGCGACCAGTCCGCAAGTGGGCACATTGTCTCGCTACGACACCCGACCGCCGCAGTTGACGAAGTTCAGGCCGCCCTGGCGGACAAGCACAGGATCATCACCAGCTCACGAGTCGGCGGCATCCGTGTCTCGCTCCACGTCTACAACAGCGAGGACGACGTGCGAGCGCTGTCCGAGGCGCTTGAGTCAATCGGCCGCGACAGGAACTAGATGCGGCGGCGGCCGGCTCCCGGACGACGACAGGCCGGACGTCCGCGCTCCTGCCGCGCTCAGGGGGTCGACGCCGCCAGGAAGTACTCCGCGCGCTCGAGTTCGTCCAGGATTCGTTCGGCGTCTACAAGCAGAGACCCGTACGACGGGAAGCTGTCGTACTGCTGTACCTCGGCGTTCTGGGCTTGAGTCCGCAAGTCGCGCCACTTGTCGCCGCCGCTTCGTACCGCGCGGCGCAGGTTCTGCAACTCATCGGCACCGCTGATGTCGTCGCCAACGGCGGCGAAAGCGGCGGCCACCTCGTCGAGGATCTCGGCGTAGACGTGGAAGAACGCATCGGTGGGCCGCCGAGCGTGGTCGCCCGTCACCGTATCGAGCAGGGTTGCTGCGATGCTTCGGCACTGCACAGCGACATGCTCCAGGGAGTCGACTGCGCGGTCGAGGGAAGCAACGTCGACAGGCAACGCCTCGGGAGTTGCCCGTGGGTTGAAGCGCATGCTCTCGCGGCCCCGCTCGCTTGCGCAGCGGGCGTCGCGAACCCGTGCGTCGAGTTGCCGAGCCCGGTCCAACCACTCTTGGGCGTCCTCCCGGCTGCGCGCCATGCCTAATGCGACCAGGAGCACCAGGCCGAGGCTGTACCACTCGACTCCGAGCGTGCGCGCAGTCAGGAAGGCCAGCAGGACACCAGCGAGTACGGCGGTGACGTTCTGCACCGTCGTACGCAGCGACTGGTAGACCGTCGCTTCCACGGCGATCAACGCCGCCAACGGAGCCAGGAACGGCTGATCGCTGTGCAACGCGACCTTGGCCACCTGCCAGGCGATGACGGCTGCCACCGCTCCCTTCGCGATCTGCACCAGAACGTCCCGCTCCCGGCCAGGCGCCTGCATCGCCCGACCCACCGCGTGACGGTGAGACTGGGCAACTCGCACCGCATGCGCAACCGAGGAGGGAAGGGCCAGCGTCACCTCGCTGAGGTACCCCGCTCTGACCAGTCCATGCCTTGCACCCCGCCGAGGTCCTGCCCCGCCCAGATCGGCGCCGCGTTCATTGATGCCAGTCCTGGCGCTGCGTCGCAGCGTCGCCGCTGACCAACCACTCCTCGATCCGCTGCAGGAGCATGAGCAGTGCCGCTGCGCCGGCCGGAGCCGCAAATACCAGTGCTGCCATGACCGCGACCTCCCGGCGCGCACCCGAGGGTCGGGGGACGTTGCGCCCAGCGTGCCCCTTATCCAGCCTTTTACACGGACGCGAACCGGCCAACGCTGACGGAGTCCGTGATGTACGGATCAGCAGCGCTGCTCACCGACACACGGAGCAGCGCGATCAGGACCGGAAAGCTGCTCGTGCGGCGTGGCGAAGCGCGTTGATCATGCTCGCGACTGCGGGGTCGGTCGCGATGGCTGGACGGGTTGTGACCCAGATGTGCCGCGCCTCGGGTGGTGTCTTCAGGCGACGGACCGCGACGTGCTCGCGAACCGCTCCGAGAGCCAGAAGCGGCACGAAGGCGACACCGAGACCGGCTGAGACATAGCCCTGTGTGACGGCGAACTCGTCGGCCTCGGCGACGATCCTCGGGCTGAAGCCCGCCCGGCGGCAGGCGGCGACGGTCGCCTCGCGCACGTAGTCCGACGGCCCGGCGGTGACGATCCAATCGCTCGCCGCGAGTGCGGGCAGGTCGATGGTCCGTCGCGCTGCCAGAGGGTGTTCGCGCGGAAGAAGCAGGCGGTACTCGTCGTCACTGAGGTGGACCCGGACGAGGTCATCCTCCGGATCGCCCCCGACCCCGAACGGCTCGACGACGACAACGATCTCGACGTCGCTTGCCCGCAGCCGCCGCAGCGCCCCGGGGGTCTCGTCGACGATCGGTGACACGGCGACGTCGGGATGGGTCTTCCGGAACCTGGCGATCGCCGGGGGGAGGAGGGCCTCCCCGGCCGAGTGGAACGAGACCAGGCGCAGCCGGCCGGTGCGACCCGCGCGGAGGTCGGAGAGCGCCGTCTCGGCGTCGTCGACCGCTGCGAGGATGCGGTCGGCGTGGTCGGCGAGCAGGAGGCCGGCCGCGGTTGGGCGGACCCCCCTCCCCACCTTCTCGAACAGGGCGGATCCTGCTTCCGCCTCGAGCCGTCTCACCTGCTCGCTCACCGCAGAGACCGTGTAGCCGAGGATCGCGGCCGCCCCCGTGATGGAGCCATTGCGCACAACCGTTCGATGGACAGCCAGCAGGCGGTTCGTCAGCATGAGGCATTGTCCAACATTGATGAAGTGTTATGCAAGAATCATCGCTAGACATTGGACAGTTGCTGACGCACACTTGTGTATGTCGGGACAAGCCCGGCTCACGAAATCAAGAGGTCGTCATGCTCGCCATCCTGTTCATCGTCCTGCTGGCCACGTGCCTCGCCGCTCCGTTCCTCGGGACCGACACGAGCGACGCACGCAGCGAGGCTGCGCACCCGAAGCAAGGCTGGTTCCCCGCCAGCTAGTGGTCCGTCTCAGTTTTGAGTGACTACTCGGTCGAGGGTGGTTCGTGCTCGCTGGACTTTGGCGAGGATGGACTCGGCGGTGGCGGTCCAGATGTAGGGCTTGGGGTCGTTGTTGGTGGCGGCGAGGTATGTCTCGATGCTGGTGATGAGGTCGGGGACGCTGCCGAAGATCCCGCGGCGGAGGTTCTTGTCGGTGAGGTCGCGGAACCAGCGTTCGACCTGGTTGAGCCAGCTCGAACAGGTCGGGGTGAAGTGCAGGTGGAACCGCTTGTGGCTCTTGAGCCACCGCTCGACCCGGGGGTGCTTGTGGGTGGCGTAGTTGTCCACGATCAGGTGGATCCCTAAGCCCTCGGGGACTTCTCGGTCGATGATGCGCAGGAAGTTGAGGAACTCTTGGTGCCGGTGTCGGGGCAGGCACTGTCCGATGACCTTGCCGGTCAAGACATCCAAGGCCGCGAACAACGTGGTGGTGCCGTTGCGCTTGTAGTCGTGGGTCATGGTGCCGGCGCGGCCTTGGTCATCGGCAGCGACGCCTGGGTTCGGTCCAGGGCCTGGATCTGGCTCTTCTCGTCGACGCACAGCACGACGGCTCGCTCCGGCGGGTTGAGGTAGAGCCCGACGACATCGATGAGCTTCTCGTCGAAGTGCGGATCGTTGCTCACCTTGAAATTGTCGACCCGGTGCGGCTGCAGACCTAGCTCGGACCAGATCCGCTGCACGGTCGCCGGACTGACCCCCACCCGATCGGCCATCGTGCGACACGACCAGTGCGTGTGACCCTCGGGCTTGGAGGCCTTGGTCAGCTTCACGATCAACGCGACCTTGTCCTCCGGGATCGAAGGCTTGCGCCCCCTGCCGGGAGCGACCTTGCCCCAGTCGGACAGGCCCCGCTCGGCGAAGGCCGCCCGCCAGGCGCGCACCGTCACGGGCGTCACGTCGTGGGTCGCGGCGATAACGCTGTTCGCGATCCCGTTGGCGGCATCGAGCAGAACCCGAGCTCTGCGCACCTCCCGATGCGCAGCAGTCTGCGACCGCGCCACCTTCTCCAGGGCCTCACGCTGACCAGCGGACATGAGCAACGGCGCGGCAGAAGCAGTCACTCCCGCAGGATAGTACAGAACTAGCTATTCATTTGCGAGACATACCACTAGTTGACCCACCCGGTGGTCTAGCTCGAGGTCTGTGACTGCGGCTGACTGCCCATCGCCGCCGTCACGCCAAGCGAGGATCATTGCCGCTGTGTCAGGTCGACGGGCGTGGGTCTTCCTCGGCGCCGCCGTGCTGACCGTGGCGGTCGCCGGTGTGGTCGGGTGGCCGCACCTGCAGCGCTACGTCGGTAAGGCTCCGCCGCGTCAGATCGACCAGCCGATCGTGGCAACGCTTCCCGGCGGCACCCACGCACGCGTCCTGGGGATCGCGCACAACGCCGGCAACCACCCCGCGACTCTCCGGGCCGCCGTCCGGAACCACGCAGACGCTGTCGAGTTCGACGTGATCACCGCGCGAGGACACCTCGTCGCGGGACGCGAGCACCACCCGTTGCCGGGACTCGCACGGCAACTCTTCCGCGGACCCAGCCTGGAGGACGCCTGGGACAGCGCGACCGGGGTGGCGCTGCTCAAGCTCGACCTCAAGCAGGCAGATCCGGCCTTTCTCGACAAGGTGGTCGCCTTCCTCTCCCCGCGCGCCGGTTCGAGATCGGTGATGGTGTCGAGCCCAGACCGAGCGACCCTCCTGTTGCTGCACGACCGGTTTCCGACCGTCCAGTTGCTGTACAGCGCCGAAAACCTCGCCGCCGTCGAGCGTCTCCAGTCCGACCCGGCCCTCGTCGCAGCCGTGACCGGGACGTCGGCATACCACGGTGTCGTCGACGCGACGCTCCTTCGCTGGGCGCACGCGCACGACCTGAAAGTCATCGCCTGGACTGTCAACGACGGCAAGCGACTCGCGCAGCTGACACGGCTGGGAGTGGACGGGATCACCACGGCCAACCTTGCCGTTCTGCGAAGCCTCGGCGTCGCCGTAGCCGCCACAGCCGAGCGGTGAGCTACTCGGTACGCATCGCGACCGTTGCCGGGATCCGAGCCGCCCGGCGGGCCGGGTAGTAACCGGACACGACACCAAGCGCCAACGCGATGCTCATGACGAGGATGATCGCGACGGGATCGGTGTGCGTCTGCCATCCCAGCAGGTCACTTGTCAGTCGCGCGGTCCCGACACCGACGACGACGCCGAGCAGTCCTGCGGCAGCGCACAGCGCACAGGCCTCGGTGAGAAACTGCGCTCGGAGCTGGCCGGGCTCGGCGCCGACGACCTTGCGGATCCCGACCTCGCGGGTCCGCTCGGCCACGGACACCATCATCAGGTTCCTGATCCCGATGCATCCCACGATCAGAGCGATCGCGGCGAGCGCGAGGGTGAGTCTCTCGACTGTCGCGGTCGCTGTCTTCGCGGTCGTGATGGTCTGGCCCTGGTCCTCGGTGCCGAAGTCGGCGCCACGTCCGGCCAGGATGCGGTGCCGCTCGGTGAGCAGGTCGTCGATCGCGTGCATGACCTTCGGAACGATCTCCTGGTTCGCGACCTGGACCGAGGCTGAACACACCTTCTCGCCGCCGCGGAACACATGCTTCGAAACAGTCAGCGCGACGAAAGCCTGGTTGTCCAGGTTCTCGTCGCCAAGGTTTCCCTTGCGCGCGAACACGCCGACGACGATGAACTCGCGGTCGAGCACCCGGACGCTGCGACCGATCGGGCTCGAGTCGGGAAAGAGCCGCCTTGCAGGACCTTCGCCGAGGACGATGACCTGGTTCCCGAGGCGCCCGTCCGCGGCGGAGAGCAGTCGACCCTGCGCGGCTGTGTAGTTATGGATCTGCTGGTAGAGCGGTGTGATCCCTGAGACGAACGGATTGGCCTGAATCCGCCCGGCGGTAACGACCACCCCGTCGGCGTTCTGTCGAGGCGCCACGGCCGTCACACCAGAGAGGTCCGCCACCGCGTCGAGGTCGCCCTGGGTCAGGGTGCCGTCGGTCGGCGACTCGATGCCGTCCGGTCTGACGACGGATTCGCCATCAAGGATGATCATGTTTGCGCCGAGGCGCTCGAGGTCGGCGTCCAGCCCGGCGCGTGCACCCGCCCTGATCGAACTCAGAGCGACGAGCAAGGCGATCCCGATGATGACGCCGAGGGCGCTCGGCACGCTGCGCAACCAGTCTGCGCGCAGTGCCTGCAGCGCCATCCGTACCTGCGCCTCAGGCGTCACGTCGCGCTGCCCCGCTTCGACCGGCGCCCCTGCGGACTCGGACGACGACCTGCTCCTCGGCGTCGATGCGGCCGTCGAGCAGGTGGACGATCCGGCTGCCCCGTTCGGCAACCTCGCGTACCTGCGTCGCCATCACGATGGTGACACCACCCGCGTGCACCTCCGTCAGGACGTCGAGAAGCCCTTCCGCAGTGCCTGCGTCGAGGTTGCCGGTCGGTTCGTCGGCCAGCACGACGTCGGGCCGGATGACGAGCGCGCGCGCCACCGCGACCCGTTGCTGCTGACCATCGGTGAGCTGCTCGGGCAGGTGGTCGGCCCGGTCCACCAAGCCGACCGCGGACAGGGCGGCGAGCGCGCGATCGCGACGTTCGGACGGCGTGACATGCGCGTACGCGAGCGGCAGCTCCACGTTCTGCAGAGCCGTCGAACGGGAGACCAGGCTGAAGCCCTGGAAGACGAAACCGATGCGCTCGCGGCGAACGCGGGCCGCCTCGCGCTCGTCTACGTACGCGACGTTCTTGCCCGCGAGCTGGTAGTCACCTTCCGTCGGGCGCTCGAGGCAACCGAGGATGGACAGCAAGGTCGTCTTCCCTGAGCCCGCTGGGCCCACGACGCAAAGGAATTCTCCTGCTCGGACGGCCAGATCGACGCCTCGGAGGGCTGCGACTTCCGCTTCTCCGTGGCCGAAGCGCATGCGCAGTTGCGCCGTCCGGATGACGAACGCGTTCTCGGCGGGAGGATTCACGGCGCCGGTCCCGGTCCGGTCCGGCATCACAGTTGCTCGTGTTCGGCGCACGTGCCCCGCCCCCTTGCAGACCTCCCGCACTCTGCGGCCCGCTATCGACCGTGCCTTCCCGTTGTATGCCCGCGGCATCGTCGGATCAATGGCCGCTTGTGACTACGTCCGGCCGCGCAGCTCTCCCAGCGTGACCGGTCGGTCACGCCTTCGGCGCGACGTGACGGTTCGTCTCGCTCGCAGGAACCGACCGCTGATCGTCGGTCTGCACTGCCCGCCAGCTCGGCAGGGCCAAGAAGAACGCGCTCCCTCCACCCGGCGCGTTCTCAAACCAGAGACGCCCGCCGTGGGCGAGAGCGACTTCGTGGCAGATCGCCAGACCGAGGCCGCTGCCACCGACGTTGCGGCCGCGCGCACTGTCCGCGCGGTAGTAGCGGTCGAACAGGCGCTCGCGATCATCGGCCGGGATGCCGGGACCCTCGTCGCTGACCGTGACGCCGACCTCACTGCCACGGCGCCAGCTCGTCACGCGAACACTGCTTCCTGGCGGCGTGAACTTGATGGCGTTCTCGATCAGGTTCGTGAGGGCCAGATGAAGCCGTTGCGGATCCGCCTGCGCTTCCAGCGGACCGCCCTCGGCAAGAAGTGACACCTCCTTGGCAGAGGCCAAAGCGCGCAACGGACCGGCCGCGTCGTCGATGGCTTGGCGCAGGCTGACCGGCACCGTGAGCAACTCGAGGGTGCCCTCGTCGGCCTCGGCCATCGCCAGCAGGTTGTCGACGGTCCGGCTCATCCGGTCCACCTCCTCACGCGCGCTGGCCAGCACCTCCTGCGCTGGGAGCGGGAGCGCGTCGCCGCGGAGGCTGACATCCACTTCGGCGCGCATGACTGCGAGCGGAGTTCGCAGCGCATGCGAGGCGTCGGCGACCAGCCGGCGTTTGTCCATCACTCCCCGCTCGATCCGATCGAGCATCTCGTTGAGGGTCACGCCGAGGCGCCATATCTCGTCGTGGGTGGAGGGGACGGCCACCCGCTCACGCAAGCCTGCTCTGCCGATCTGCTGCGCGTCCGAGGTCATCCGCTCAACGGGCCGAAGGGCCTTGCGTGCGAGCCAGTAGGCAGCCACTGACGCAGCGGCCAGCCCCACCGGTCCCGCGATCAGCAGCAGCAACAGGACCTCGTTGACCGGGTCCTCCACCGGCTTGAGGCTCAGGGCGATGACCAGGACACGTGGCTGGTCCCGATCGGTGAAGGCGGTCGCCTTGGTGCGATAGAACTGGCCGTCGTCACCGAGCGGGACGCTGCGAGTCGGGGTGAGCCCGGCCAGGGCTGCCCGAAGGTCACGTGACGTGACCAGGGGGCCGTTCTCCGCAACCGTGCCGTAGTGCGCAACCACGCGGCCGGCGGCGTCGAGAATCTGCGCGCCACCCGAGGGCGGCAGGCTGGCGCGGGCCGCGTCGGCCAGGTCGTCGGATTCTTCGGCCGGCACGACGGGTATGTCCGCGCCACGTTCCCCACGCTCGTCGGTAAAAGCGCGCAGGACGCTGACGGAACCGGTGTGCACTTCTTCGTCCATCGCCATCCGCAGGTCGGACCGGAGTTGCAGGACGAGGAAGGAACCCAGGGCAAGGACGATCGCCGCGAGCAGGCCGGCGAACCAGAGAGTCAGCCGGACCCGGATGGGCAGGTTCATGACGACTCCAGCAGGAAACCCTTACCGCGCACGGTCCGGATGAGCCGTCGACCTCTCGGACGTTCGAGCTTCCTGCGCAGGTAGCCGACGTAGACGTCGGCAATGTTCGGCGAGCCCTGATAGTCCTCGTGCCACACGGCGTCGAGAAGGTGCGCCCGCGTGACCAGCCGGTTGGCATTGCGGGCGAGGACCTCGAGGACATCGAACTCGCGCGCCGTGAGCTCGACCTGGTGGCCTGCCCGGGTCACGATGCGGGTCGAGGAGTCCACGTGCAGGTCCCCGATCTGAAACACCTGAGGGTGCGCAGAGGGGCCGCGACGGATGAGCACCCTCAGGCGTGCCAGCAGCTCTCCGAAGTCGAACGGCTTCACCATGTAGTCGTCGGCCCCGCCGTCGAGTCCGCGGATGCGGTCGCTGACATCGACGCGCGCGGTGAGCATCAGCACCGGCACCCATCGTTCGCGGCGGCGGAGCTCCTCGCAGAGGGCGAACCCATCGAGACCAGGAAGCATCAGGTCGAGTACGACGACCGAGTAGTCGTCCGCCGTCGCGCGAGACAAACCCTGCTCCCCGGTGCGGGCCACGTCGACCGAGTAGCCCTCGTACCCGAGGCCCTTGTGCAGTGCGCGAACGAGCTTTTCGTCGTCCTCGACCACGAGCACCCGCACAGTCACCGCGCCTGCACATCCCCTCGGGGTTGACACGTCGTCGAGTCAGGCTCATGGTAAACCCCGCGTCTCTAAGTTTTTTCTAAATAAATCCTCAGAACTTTCTGAGGGTGCCGGGCAGCTCCGTCGGGTGGAGTTGGGGGGTTTGACAGTGCGCGCATTCCTGGAATCCGCAGTGTTCAAGTTCGGGGGTCTCGTCATCGCCGGGGCCATCGGGCTCATGGTCATCGGCGTCGTGCAGATGCGAGGCGCGCGGGTCGATGTCTACCCCGAGTTCACTCCGCCGTCGGTGCAGATCCAGACCGAGGCCCTCGGGTTGTCTGCGGCCGAAGTCGAGCAGCTGATCACATTGGGGCTGGAGCAGGACCTCCTCAACGGAACGCCATGGCTGGAGAGCATCCACTCGTCGTCGCAGCCGGGCCTGTCGGTGATCGACCTCGTGTTCGAACCGGGGACCGACATCTATGCGGCACGGCAAATGGTGCAAGAGCGGCTGACCCAGGCACACGCGCTGCCGAACGTCGGCACGCCACCGATCATGATCGAGCCGCTTGCCTCGACCAGCCGAGTCGCCATGGTCGGGCTGTCGTCGAAGCAGGTCTCCCTGATCGACATGTCGGTGCTGGCCCGGTGGAAGATCAAGCCGAAACTGATGGGCATCCCGGGCGTCGCGAACGTGTCTGTCTTCGGTCAGCGGGACCGCCAGCTCCAGGTCCAGGTCGACCCCGCGCAGCTCCGCAGCCGCGGGGTCTCGCTTACGCAGGTGATCGAGACAGCAGGCAACGCCCTGTGGGTGTCGCCGCTGACCTTCGTCGAGGCGTCGACGCCAGGCACCGGCGGCTTCGTGGAATCGTCGAACCAGCGCCTGGCCATCCAGCACGTCCTGCCGATCTCCTCGCCGGCCGACCTGGCGGCCGTCCCGGTCGAGGGTGCGAAGGCCGGCACCCTGCGACTCGGGGACGTCGCGACCGTGATCGAGGACCACCAGCCGCTCATCGGCGACGCGGTCGTCAACGGCAAGCCCAGTCTGTACATGGTCATCGAGAAGTTCCCTGACGCCAACACCATCGAGGTGGCACGGGACGTCGAGGCCGCGATGGCGAGCCTCACCCCTGGTCTGTCCGGGATCACCGTCGACACGTCGGTCTACCGGCCCGCCACGTTCATCGAGTCGGCACTGAGCAACCTCGGCCTGGCCGCGCTCATTGCACTGCTCCTGCTGCTCGCGGTGTTGTTGGCGGTCTTCGCCTCGTGGCGCGCGGCCGTCATCAGCCTGGTCGCCGTGCCCGTGTCGCTCACCGCCGCTGCCTTCGTCCTGTACCTACGCGGGACGACGTTCACCACGATGACCCTGATCGGGCTCGCGATCGCGCTCTGCGTGGTGATCGACGACGCGATTGTCGACGTGGACGCCGTCCGCCGTCGGCTGCGGGAGCGCGAGGACGGCGACGATCGTTCCGTGGCCTCGGCCATCGTGGACACCTGCCTGAAGACTCGAGGAACGCTCGTCTTCGCGACGCTGATCATCCTGCTGGCAGCAGTGCCCGTCGTGTTGCTGAGCAACCTGACGAACGCGTTCACGCGCCCGCTCGTGCTGACGTACGCACTGGCCATCCTCGCCTCCATGGTGGTCGCACTCACAGTGACGCCGACACTGGCGATTCTGCTGTTCCGCGGCGCGGCCCAAGAGCAGCAGACGAGCCCGTTCGAGCGCTGGGTCGCGCGAGCGTTCGACCGTGGATCAGCGTCGTTCCGAGCTCGCCCCAGCCGGGCGTGGATCGCCATGGGAGTGCTAGGAGTCGCCGCCCTTGCCGTGATCCCGCAGCTCGGACACGGCTCACTGCTGCCGGTCCTGCAGGACCGGAACCTGTTGATCCAGGTTCACTCGGCGCCCGGCACGGGGCTGACCGAGATGGGCCGCGTCACCAGCGCGATGACCGCGGAACTGCGAAGCGTGCCGGGCGTAAGTGCTGTCGGGGCACACGTGGGTCGCGCCGTGACGTCCGACCAGACGGTGGACGTGAACTCGGCCGAGATCTGGTTGACCATGAGCGGGTCCGCAGGATACTCGCAGACCCAGTCGGCGATCCGAACGGTCATTCGCGGCTACCCGGGACTGCGCAGCGAACTGCTGACCTACCCGAGCGACCGGGTCGCCACCGAAGCCGCGAAGACCAATGACGACCTGGTGGTCAGGGTGTCAGGTCAGGATCTCGGGCAGCTGCAGAGCAAGGCCGAAGAGGTGCGGGCAGCCATCGCCGATGTGCCCGGGGTCAAGGCGCCGACCGTGCGCGCGCTCCAGCAACAGCCCACGGCTGACATCGAGGTCGATCTCGCAGCGGCTGAGCGTCTCGGGCTGAGGCCGGGTGACATCCGGCGGGAGGCCACCACCCTGACGTCAGGGCTGACCGTCGGCAACTTGTACGAGCAGGCCAAGATCTTCGACGTCGTCGTCTGGGGCGGGCCGGCGACCAGGTACAGCCTGACCAACCTGGAGAACCTGCTGATCGACACGCCCTCGGGCGACCAGGTCAGGCTCAAGGACGTCGCCAAGGTGAAGATCCAGTCCGAGCCGACGGCGATCACCCACGACGAGGTCTCGCGCAGCATCGATGTCGTCGCCTCTGTGCGAGGACGAAACCCGTCTGACGTCGTCGCCGACGTCAGATCACGCGTCGGTCAGCTCTCGGTGCCGGCCGAGTTCCACACGCAGGTCCTCGGAAACGCCACCGTGCACCAGGCCGATCTGTACCGGACCCTGGCCTATGGGTCAGCCGTGGCGATCGGCATCTTCCTGTTGCTGCAGGCGGCCGCCGGGACATGGCGACGGGCGGCGCTGCTGCTGCTGACTCTCCCACTCACCTGCGTCGGCGCCGTCCTGATCGCACCGCTCGTCGACGGCATCCACTCCGCAGGTGCGATTGCGGGCGTATTCGCGGTGCTGTGCCTGGCGGTTCGCGCAGGAGTCCAGCTGGTCCGACGGACCGCCGAGCTCGAACGCGCGCAGGACTGGCCGCTCGGGGATGCGCCACTCGCGGCCGCCCGAGAGCGCGCGGTCCCGCTGCTGAGGACGACCGTGACGACCGCAGTGGTGCTGGTCCCCGCTGTCGTGCTGGGCGGCCGCGCCGGGCTGGAGCTGCTCCGTCCGTTCGCTGTCACCGTCCTCGGCGGGCTGGTCACGATGACGATCGTCACGCTCGTCGTGCTGCCCGCGCTCGACCTTGCCACGGGACCCAAGGGAAGGCCGCGTGAACAGGAGCAAACGCCGCGCATTCCAGGAGCCCGCACCGGCGGCGGCGAGGTGCCAGCCAGGGCAGGCGTGTTCTCGAAGGGACTGGGTCGCATGAAGACGAAGCGCTCGATCGTCGCCGCCCTCGCCGCCATTCCCTTGTTGGCCGGCTGCACGGGCACGGCAGAGTCCGCCGCCGACGAGTCCCCGGTCAAGCTCACCGCGGTGAAGGGCACGGACCTGTCGCGGGTCACCCTTACCGCAGGGGCAGAGCAGCGGCTCGGGGTGGCCACCGACGTGGTTCGCGCAGCCGCGCCCGCAGGCACCACTGCAGAAGCAGCCACGAGCACCATCCCCTACGCGGGCGTCATCTACGACAGCGAGGGGGCGACCTGGACCTACACCTCGTCTGGACCGCATACGTACGTGCGCGCTCCGATAACCGTGGACCGCATTGACGGCGATCTCGCCATGCTCACCGCGGGACCGAATGTCGGCACCGCGGTGGTGGTTGTTGGCGCGCCGGAGCTGCTCGGTGCAGAGATGCAGATCGCCGGCGAGGAGTAGGGAGATGACCACCGATCGGCCGCCGGCATCCGGGGAGGCTCCGCCGCCGATCACGCACGACCGCCGCACCCTGATGCGCTGGATCATCGGCTCCAGCCTTCAGTTCCGCTACCTCGTCGTCGCCGGGGCTGTTGCGATGATGGTGTTCGGGGTCGCCGCGTTGCCCTCGATGCGAGTGGACGTGTTCCCCGAGTTCGCTCCGCCCCGGGTCGTGATCCAGACTGCGTGCGTCGGCCTGTCGACCTCCGATGTCGAGCAACTGGTCACCGTCCCTCTCGAGCAAGGGCTCAACGGGATCAAGGGTCTGGACGACATGCGGTCGCGGTCGGTGCCCCAGCTGTCCTCGATCGAGTTGCTGTTCTCGTCCAAGACCAACGAGCTGAGGGCCAGGCAGCTGGTCCAGGAGCGTCTGGCGATCGTGGCCCCCAGCCTGCCGACCTGGGCGGCGCCGCCGGTGATGCTGGCCCCGGTCTCGGCGACCGGCCGTGCGATGCACATCGGGATGACGTCGAAGAACCACTCCTTGATCGCGATGTCGATGACGGCGTACTGGACCATCAGGGCCAGGTTGCTCCGCGTGCCAGGCGTGGCGAACGTGGCCATCTGGAACGAGCGGCTTCAGCTGATGTCGGTGCAGGTCGAGCCGCCGAAGCTCGCGGCGAACGGGGTCACGCTGGACCAGGTGATGGAGACGACCGCGGACGCGGTCGACTCAGGGCTGCTGAGATTCTCCAGTGGCAGCGTGATCGGCACGGGTGGCACCCTGGACACCCCGAACCAGCGGATCGGTGTGCGCAACGTCCTGCCGATCGTCACGCCCGCAGACCTGGCCCGGGTCCCGGTGACCCAGAACGGTGCGACCACGGTGCGCATCGGCGATGTGGCCACGGTGGTGGAGGAGCACCAGCCGCTGATCGGTGACGCGGTGATCAACTCCGGGCCGGGCATCCTGCTGGTCGTCGAGAAGCTCCCGTCCGCCAACACACTCGAGCTGACCCGCGGCGTCGAAGACGCCATCGCGGAGCTCCAGCCGGGACTGCCTGACATCACGTTCGACACGAAGGTCTTCCAGCAGGCTGACTTCGTGAAGCTGGCGATCGACAACCTGTCCGAAGCGCTCGTACTCGGCTTCCTGCTTGTCGTGCTGATCCTCGGCCTGTTCCTGTTCGAGTGGCGGGTCGCGCTGATCAGCCTGCTGACGATCCCGCTCTCGCTGGTGGCGACGATGCTCGTCCTCTACTGGCGAGGGACGACCGTCAACACCATGACTCTGGCGGGGTTGGTGATCGCCCTCGGGGCGGTGGTTGACGACGCCATCATCGACGTCGAGAACATCGTCCGCCGGCTCCGACAACACCGACTCTCCGGCAGCAGCCGGTCGACGGCCTCGGTCATCCTTGACGCCTCGCTGGAGGTTCGCAGCCCGATCGTCTACGCGACACTCATCATCGTCGCCGCGGCGATCCCGGTCTTCATGCTCGTCGGTCTGACTGGAGCGTTCTTCCGTCCGCTGGCTCTCTCGTACACGCTCGCGATTGTCGCCTCGATGGTCGTTGCTCTGACGCTGACTCCGGCGCTCACTCTCATCCTGCTGCGCAAGGCGCCGGTCGAACGGCATGAGTCGCCGGTCGTGAGGTGGCTGCACGCCGGCTACACGCGGATGTTGTCGCGGGTTGTCGGCAAGCCCAGTCGGGCGTACGTCGCGTTCGGCCTGGTCACCGTCCTCGGCGTCGGACTGTTTCCGCAGTTGGGACAGAACCTGTTCCCGGCGTTCAAGGAGCGCGACTTCTTGATGCACTGGGTTGGGGTGCCGGGCACCTCCGACGCGGAGACCGCTCGTACGACAACCGCAGTGAGCCGGGAGATCCGCGCCATCCCCGGGGTACGAAGCTTCGGCGCTCACATCGGCCAGGCCCTGCTCGGTGAGGAGGTGTTCGGGGTCAACTTCGGCGAGAACTGGATCAGCCTCGACGACTCCGCCGACTACGACGAGACGCTCGGCGCGATCGAGGACGTCGCGAGCGGCTATCCCGGCCTGTTCACGGAGGTGCAGACCTACCTCGACGAACGCATCGAGGAAGTGCTGACCGGGAGCAAGGAACCGATCGTCATCCGCGTCTACGGGGAGGACCTCGGCGTGCTGAGGTCGAAGTCGCAGGAGATCCTCGGCATCCTCGCGGACATCGAGGGTGTCAAGGACGCCCACACCGACATCTCGTCGGACATTCCGCAGATCGAGGTGCGGACCAACCTGGCGCAGGCGGAGAAGTACGGCCTGAAGCCGGGAGACGTCCGTCGAGCCGCCGCCACGCTGATGGCCGGCGAGGAGGTCGGCGACATCTTCCGGGCAGGGCGGGCTTACGACGTCGTCGTCTGGGGCACCCCGGAGACCCGCACGAACGTGACGTCGGTCGGGAACCTGCCGATCGACACGCCGTCCGGCACACCCGTACGGCTGATGAACGTCGCGACGGTGGAGCTGAAGCCGAACCCGAACGCCATCGAGCGGCAGGGCGACTCCCGTCGGCTCGACGTCGGAGCCAACGTCGAGGGCCGCGACCTCGGCTCGGTCGTCCGCGAGCTGAACGAGAAGCTGGAGGACGTGACGTACGAACGCGGGTACCACGCCGAGGTACTTGGTGAGTACCAGGAACGCCAGGCTGCACAGAGCCGGCTGCTGGCCTCCGGGCTGATCGCGGCGCTGCTGATCCTGCTGCTCCTTCAGGCGTCCTTCCGCAGCTGGCGGCTGGCGTTCCTCGTGTTCCTCACGTTGCCGATGGCGCTCGTCGGCGGTGTGCTGGCCGCCTGGCTCACCGGTGGAACCCTCTCGCTGGGGTCTCTGGTCGGGTTCTTCACGGTGTTCGGGATCGCCGCGCGCAACGGGATCCTGCTCATCAACCATTGTCAGCACCTCGAACGCGAGGAGGGCGAGGCCTTCGGTCCTGCCCTGGTGATCCGAGGGGCTCGGGAGCGGCTCTCGCCGATCCTGATGACCACTCTGGCCACGGCGCTGGCCCTCGTGCCGCTGGTGGTGCTCGGCCTCCGGCCCGGTCAGGAGATCGAACACCCGTTGGCCGTGGTGATCCTGGGTGGGCTGTTCACCTCGACACTGCTCAACCTGTTCGTGCTCCCCTCGCTCTACCTCCGCTTCGGCCGGGGGCGCGAGAGGCCACCTACAGCTCCGATCTTGCACGCATCTCCCGAAGGCGCGTGACCCTCTCCATACAGCCGGCCCGTTCCTGCCGTGGGTGGCATCCTGCTCGAAGTCCGCGACGCAGGAGCTCTAGCTGCGGGTCCGACAGCCGTGGTGGCGGGTGAACCGGATCAATGGTTGTGTGACCGGATGTCCTCCGAAACCGCCACCCAGCTCTTGGCACGCGGCCTCGACCAGCTGGAGACTCTCCTCCGCTCAGTCCGCCAGCAGGACCTCGCGCGCCCGACGCCGTGTTCTGACTGGACCGTCTCCGACCTCGTCGACCACATCGTCCAAGCGCCGTCGAGGTTCGCCTCGATGGTTCGCGGCGAACAGGTCGACTGGGCCGCACCGACGCCGCACGCGGACGATCCGGTGGCGGCGTACCAACAGAACGCGCAAGCCTTGCGCGCCGCCTTGGCGGAGCATCCGGACGCGCAGCCTGGCCCCGACTGGCAGTGCGCCGAGATCGCCGTGCACACCTGGGATCTCGCTACGGCGCTGGGTCAGTCCACCGACAGCTTCGACCCCGAGGTGGCCGAGCGCGGCCGGGCTTTCATGCTGGCCTCGCTGAACGACGACAACCGATCACCCGTGTTCGGGCCGGAGATGCAGACGCCGGAGAAGGCCGACGCCTACGCCCGGATAGCTGCCTTCGCGGGCCGCGCGGTCTGAGCGCTTCGCCAGTCAACTGCAAGACGTCAAGACTGGTTGGCGTCGTGCACGACGATCGCGATGTGCACCCGGTTGGCGACGTCGAGCTTGGTGAACAGTCGCGACACGTGCGACTTGACGGTCGCCTCGCTCATGAACAGTGCGGCGGCCACCTCCGCGTTGGACGCGCCGGACCCGACCGCGACCGCGACCTCACGCTCGCGGTCGGTGAGCGCGGCCAGTCGCTGCGCGGCGATGCGGCGACGCTCGGACGCCTGCGCATCGCCGACGTGGGAGAGCAGCGTGCGGGTGACCGACGGCGAGAGCATCGCCTCGCCCGAGGCGACCAGGCGCACCGCGGCCACGATCTCCGCGGGCGGGGTGTCCTTGAGCAGGAACCCGGCTGCACCGGCGCGCAGCGCGCTCATCACCTGCTCGTCGGCCTGGAACGTGGTCAGCACGATCACCTGCGGCGGTGCGTCGAGCCGGCGCAGCGCGGCCGTCGCGGTGATGCCGTCCATCTCGGGCATCCGGATGTCCATCAGCACGACGTCGGGCCGGTGCTCGCGGACCGCGGCGACGGCCCGGACGCCGTCGTCCACCTCGCCCACGACCTCCAGGTCCTCGGCCGAGGACAGGATCATCCGCAGCCCGGCGCGCACCAGGGCGTCGTCGTCGACCAGCAGCACCCGGACCGTCACCACGGCAGCTCGGCGTCCACCACGAAGTCGCCTGAGCCGTCCGGGCCGTGCACGAGGCGTGCCGCCGGCCAGGGTCACCCGTTCCTGCAGCCCGAGCAGGCCGGCGCCGGAACCCGGCAGCGTCGGCCCGGCGTGTGCGTGGACGGGCAGCCGGTTGCGGACGCTGACGTGCAGGCCGCTGTCGGCCGCACCGGTGACACGCACCCGCCCCGCCGTGCCGCGGGCGTGCTTGCCGATGTTGGTGAGCGCCTCCTGCACGATGCGGTAGGCATCGCGACCGAGCGCGCTGGGCGCGGCGTCCGGATGGTCGACCCGCATCTCGAAGTCGATCTTCGCGCCGGCCCGCCGGGTCTCCTCGACCAGGCGAGGGATGTCCGACAGCGTCGGCTGCGGTGCTGCCGGCGGCGACTCCCGGCCCGGCGTCCTCGCGCAGCACTCCGATCACGCCGCGCAGCTCCTCGAGCGCCTGGCGGGCGGTCGAGCGCAGCAGCTCGGCGGTCTCCCGGACCTTCTCGGGCGGCAGGTCGGGCCGGACCTCCAGCGCGCCCGCGTGCAGCGCGACCAGGGAGATCCGGTGGGCGAGCACGTCGTGCATCTCGCGGGCGATCCGGGTGCGCTCGGCCATGCGCGCACGGTCGGCGTGCAGACGCTGCTCGGCCTCGGCGCGCAGCGCACGCTCGCGCAGCGTGAGGAGGAGCTGACGTCGGGCCCGGACGAACATGCCCCAGGCGATGGCGGCGAGCACGAGCGGGACGGCCACGCAGGATCACCGACAGGGCGTCGGTCGTGGGGCTGTAGATCGGCGAAGACCAGGGCGGACGGGATCCACAGCGCGGCGACGAGCAGCACCGGCCGGACAGGCGCGGTGCACGGCGAGGGAGGACAGCGCGAGCAGCCCGGCGACGGTGGCGGAGATCGAGAACGCCCCGAGCAGGACACAGACCAGCGCAACGCCGAGCGGCCAGCGTCGCCGCCACCACAGCGAGAGACAGGCCAGCGCCCCGCACGCGACGTCGATGACCACCTGCTGGGTCGACAACGGCACGGCGCTGTCGTGCAGCGCCGGGCTCAGGAAGAGCGCCCCGAGCGACGGCGGCGATGAGGAACGCCGACGGCGTCGACGACCCAGTCGCGTCCGGTCCTCGGACCGGACCGTGTCCGGCTGGGCCGGATCGACCGGTGCCAGCAACGACGCCGGCACCAGCTGGCCGATCCATCGCCTGCCCGGTCGGGACATGACCCGAGCGTAGGGGTCGGGTCGCGGCGCGCGACACCGACGAAAGTCGATGGCGACCGCGACGAAAGGCGGTACCGCGCCGCGGTCGCGGGCCGTCCTTTCCGACCAGCGACCATCGCCCGCCGGCCGATGTGCGGGCACCCGCCGCACGGCCAGGCTGGACGACATGATCACAACAACCGCTCTCACGAAGAGCTACGGCAACGCGCCGGTCGTACGTGACGTGTCACTGCACTGCGAACCGGGCACCATCACCGGCTTCCTCGGCCCCAACGGCGCGGGAAAGTCCACGACCCTGCGGATGATCGTCGGTCTCGCCCGACCCGATCACGGCACGTCGACCATCGACGGCCGACCGTTCGTCGAGCTGCCCAACCCGACCCGGGTGGTCGGAACGTTGCTCGACCCCTCCGCGATGCACGCCGGGACGCACCGGCCGCGCGACCCTGACGATCGCCGCACGAATGGCCGGCGTGTCGACCGACCGCGTGGAGCACCTGCTGGACCTCGTCGGGCTGACCGACGCGGCCGACCGGCGGGTGGGCGGCTACTCCCTCGGGATGCGGCAGCGGCTCGGGATCGCGCAGACGCTCGTCGGCGAGCCGAAGGTGCTGATCCTGGACGAGCCGGCGAACGGACTGGACCCCGAGGGCATCGCCTGGATGCGCGGGCTGCTGCGCGACTTCGCCGACCGTGGCGGGACGGTGCTGCTGTCCAGCCACCTGCTCCACGAGGTGCAGGCCACCGTCGACCATCTCGTCGTCATCTCCCAGGGCGCGGTCGTCGCGTCCGGTCCGCTGGACGAGCTGCTCGCCAGCTCCAGCCTGCTGCTGCGCACGCCCGACCCGGAGGCCCTGGCACGCGCGCTCCGCGCGGCCCGGCATCGACTACCGGCCCGGCCCGGACCAGACGTTCACCGTGGACGTCCAGGACGGTCGCGTCACCCCCGAGATGGTCGCCCGCGTCGCGCTCGAGCAGCAGGTGCTGCTCACCGAACTGCGCCAGTCCGACTCGGGCGGACTCGAACAGCTCTTCTTCTCACTCACCGCCGCAACGGCGGCACCACTCGCAGGAGGCAGCAGCATGACCAGCACCACGATGACCCGTCCCGTCCGCCACGGCGCCGACTCGTCCGCGCGAGGCCGCCTTCGCCGGCATCCCGTTCAGCCGCCTGCTGCGCGTCGAGTGGGGCAAGGCGACCGACACCCGCGCCGCCCGCTGGCTGCTGGCCGCTGGTCGCGGCCTCGACGGTCGGGCTGATGCTGGCGCCGATGCTCTCGCCCTCGAGCATCGACCAGACCTACACGAGCTACCTCGGGTTCGCCGCCGTCGGCCTGAGCATCCTGCTGCCGGTGGTGTCGATCCTGACGCTGACCAGCGAGTGGAGCCAGCGCACCGTCCTCACCACGTTCACCCAGGAACCGCGACGCATCCGGGTCATCACCGCCAAGGTCACGGTCTCGCTGCTGCTGGGTGCTGGCGCGGCCGTGTTCGGCGGGCTGGTCACGGCCGCGGGTCTCGGCGTGGCTGCCGCCTCGGGCCGGACACTCGACGCCGAACCTCAACGCCGGCCTCCTCGTCGGCTACCTGCTGTACGTGCTCCTCAACGTCCTGACCGGAGTGGCGCTCGGGGCGCTGCTGCACAACTCGGCGGCCGCGATCGTCGCGTACTTCGCGCTGCCCATCGGCGTTCGCCCTGCTCGGCCGGGCATCGCACGCTGGTGGCCACTGGCTCGACTACACGACCACCTTCAACTGGGTGCTCAATGGTGAGTGGTCCGGTCACACGCCGCAGATCCTGGTCCACGGTGATCCTCTGGGTCGCGCTGCCGCTGGCCGCCGGACTCGTCCGGACCGTGCGGCGCGAGATCAACTAGACGGTATGAGTGAGGGCTGAGGCCTCGCTCGCAAGTGGTCGTGGGTTGCCGGGCAGGCTTGGGCCTGTCGGTAGAGCCACAGTTGCGGGAGGCCCCGGTGATTCATGAGCGTACGAGTGTCGGTCTGGATGTGCACGCCCGGTCGGTGGTGGGGTGCGATCGACGGGGAGACCGGGGAGGTGCACCGGCGCCGGCTGACCCGGATCCGGTCGAGGTGTATCGGCTGGATGCGGTCGTTGCCGGGCCCGGTCGCGGTGGCCTATGAGGCCGGGCCGACCGGGTTCGGGCTGGCCCGGGACCTGACCGGCGGCCGGGGTTCGCTGCCTGGTCGCGGCGCCGTCGAAGCTGCAGCGGCCGCCGGGGACCGGGTCAAGACCGACGCCCGGGACGCGTTGCATCTGGCCAGGTTGCTGCGGTTGGGCGAGATCGTCGAGGTGCGGGTGCCGACGCGTGGAGCAGGAAGCGGCCCGGGACCTGGTCCGGGCCCGGGAGGACGCCCGCGGCGATCTGATGCGGGCCCGGCATCGGTTGTCGAAGCTGCTGCTGCGGCACGGCATCGTCTACACCGGCGGGCAGCCCTGGACCGGCGCGCACGACACGTGGCTGCGGGCCCAGCGGTTCGACCTGAGCCCGGGCGCCGGCTGGCGTTCGACACCGGCTATGAGGCGGTGCTGTTCACCGCCGAGCCGGCGGGACCGGCTCGACCGGCGATCACCGACGATGGCCGCCGAACAGCGAGTTCACCGCCGGTGGTGCACCGGCTGTGCTGCCTGCGCGGGGTCTCGACGTTGACCGGGTTCGGGCTGGCGGTGGAGATCGGCGACTGGAACCGGTTCACCGGCTCCACCATCGGCGCCTACCTCGGCCTGGTCCCGACGGAGTCGTCCTCGGGCGCGTCACGGTCCCAGGGCTCGATCACCAAGACCGGCAACAGCCACGCCCGCCGGCTGCTGGTCGAGGCCGCCTGGCACCACCGCAAGACCTACCGCAACCCCAGCGCGATCATGCGGGCCCGCTGGAACCAGGCCACCCGCGGCGGCCCGGGCCCGCGGCCATGAAGGCAACCAGCGGCTGCACCAGCGCTGGAGCACGTTCACCGACCGCAGGAAGAAGCCGGTGATCGCCAACGTCGCCATCGCCCGCGAGCTCGCCGGCTGGTGCTGGTCCCTGGCCACCCTGGAGTAGCCCGGACACCGTACACGAGCCCGGCCCTGGGTCAACCGGCGGTGCGATGCAGCGCGAGGAACGACCCGCGGAACAGCTATGAGCAGCCGCCGACGCGCGGCCACGCTCGACCTCTAGACCAGCGGACACCGTTCCAGCCGAACAGCCCGTCCTGCGGTAACCAACCCGCGCATATCAGTCTGACCGCGCGTCGCCAAGACACGCCGACCACCGCAGCCGACACCGGCCGGACGGAGCGGCCTCCCCGAACCACTCGGAGGCCGCTTCACCATGCCCCTTGACAAACAGGGGCTACATATCAGCTGTCGACCATCATGATCTTCGTCTAGCATGTGCGGCGGCGGGCGCCGCGCCCAGCGACCGGCAGTGCCGAACGAACGTGGAGGTTGGCATGGCCAAGCTGATCTATTCGGCGATCGGGTCGCTTGACGGCTACGTCGAGGACAAGCTAGGGCAATTTCGAGTGGGCCGCGCCTGACGAGCAGGTGCATGCGTTCGTCAACGAGCTCGAGCGACCGATCGGCACCTATCTCTACGGGCGGCGGATGTACGAGACGATGGTGTTCTGGGATTCCGCGACACCAGCGGCGATCAACCCGCGACGGCAGGACTCGCGCGGATCTGGCAGGCGGCTGAAAAGATCGTCTACTCCCGGACATTGAGACGGTGTCCAGCGCCGGACACGGATCGAGCGCGACTCGACCCGGCGGCGATCAGGCGGCTCAAGGAGAGCTCGGGAACAGCGGCATCAGCGTGGTGGCGCCGAGCTCGCCGGCCCGGCGATCGCCGCAGGACTGGTCGACGAATGCCACCTTGTCCTCGGCCCGATCGTCGTCGGTGGGGCAAGCGCGCGCTGCCGGATGACGTCCGCGGCCGTTCAAGCTCTGGCCGAGCGTCGTTTCCGAAGCGGTGTCGTTGACCTGCACGACCGGGTGCGCAGCTAGCCGTTCTACGACATGCCCGGCAAGCTCGGCCATCCGGGCCATCCCCGGCCCGACGCTTGCGAAAGCGCTCCACGGCGGCGTCAGTTCAGCGGTGCCGACCATGTCCGGCGGGATGCGAGCCGGATTGAGCGGGACGCGGTCGGCCCACGCCTTGATGTCGGGGTGAGACGCGAACGACGTCGTCGCCCGAGTGCCCAGGACCTGCATCCGCGCCCAGTCGGCGGGCGTATTGGAATACGGCGAGGGCGGGCACAGCCTGTTCTTCTCCTCGTCGCCGTCGATGGTTGCCTCCACGTATCCGGCCATCGCGGCGCCGAAGCAGGGAAATCCGGCCCGGATCGGCTGCAGCGTGATCGCCCGCTCACCCCAGATCGGCACCAGCGGCCGGTACCGCCAGCCCGGATGCCGCGCAGTGCACGATCACCGCGTCCTTCGCGATCGGCACCTCGCCCCGCCGAACACCAACCGGGTCGGCTCGACCTGCCGGATGTGCCCGAGCCGGACGACACCGTCGATCGTTCGCAAGCGGTCGAGCTCCCACCGCGCGAGCGTCGGAGTCTTCGCCATCGTGGGCGTCACGGATCGGTCGATGCGCAGCATCACCCCTGCGTCCTCCAGGCGGCAGAACATGTCGTCCGGCGACGCGGCCTCGGCCGCCGCTCGCATGGTGTCCGCCGCCATTCCGATGAAGACCGCCGGGTCGGCTGGATCACCGCGCGGTTGAGCATCCACGGATCACGGGGCCGCACCCAACAGATCGCGTCCGGATCAACCCCGTTGTCGAGCAGCCAGACGCACGCGTCGGTAGCGGTCTTCCCGCAACCGACGATCACGTACTGCGAAGGCGCTCCGCCGAGATTAACGAGGTCGTTGACGGCCACGACGTGCACGCCGTCCGCGATGCCGAACGGCGCTGGGGTGTCTGCCGGTATCTGAGGCGAGAGGTAGCGGGCGTCGACGATGCGGCGACTGCCGACGAACCTCGTACTGCTTTCCGGAGAGCCGCGACACGAACTGACCCTCGCCGACGTAGTCACAGTTCGGGTAGAAGGACACTCGTCCGGACCCGAGCATCCGCTCGCGCAGCACGCGGTCGTAGTAGGCGCAGACCTCGGGCGCGGTCGCTCGCTCGTGCAAGCCGGCCTCGGGTCCGTCCTGCTGGACGCGCCCTCCGCCGAGCAGCGTCGACGCCACGCCGTAGAACGCCGACGCCTGATGGAGGCGGACGAAGGGGTACGCGTCCAGCCAATGTCCGCCGACACCATGCCGACGGTCCACCATGACGACGTTGACGTCTGCGTGGTCGATCAGCGCATCGGTGAACGCCATCCCCGCCGCGCCTGCGCCGACGACCAGATAGTCCGCTTCCAGGACCGTCGCCACGGAGTCATGCTGACCCCGCCGAGGAAGCGAGTCAAACTCGCGCTCGGACCCGATGAGGCGTCACGAGGCGACTCAGCCGCGGCGCAGTTGTTCCTCGTGACCGTCAACGAGTCGTTCGGCCAGCTCGCGTAGTTTCAGGTTGGCGCGTTGCGAGGCGTTGGACAGGATGGTGAACGCGGTTTCGCGATTGGTCTGTCGTTGCTCCATCAGCATGCCGATTGCGAGGCCGATGACGCGGCTGCCCTCCAGTGCCACCTCCAGCCCTTCGCGGGTGTGCCGCTCCTCTGCGTTGGACATGGCCAAGGCTGCGTGAGCCGCGAAGAGCGCCCCGATGGCGCGGTCGGAGTCGTCGAAGGCGCCGATCTGGCGTGAGTAGAGGTTCAGGGCACCCAGGGTGTCTTCCTGGACGAAGAGTCGGAAGCCGAGCATGCTGTGGATGCCCGTCTCGTGCGCCGCCCGGCCGGCGAATTGCGGCCAGCGAGACTCGTGTGCCAGATCCGCGGTCAGGAAGCTTTCGTGCTCGCGGATGGCGTCCAGACACGGTCCCTGTCCGGCTTCGTACTGGATGCGGTCGACAGCGCGTGCCGCCTCGTCGGTGGCGGCCGGGGTATCGATGCGCCCGCCGGGATAGACGAGCGAGATCGCAGCGGATTCACACGTCGGCATGTGCTGCACCGTCAGGTCGACGATCCGCTGCCAGGTCTCGGTCGGGCTGGACTCTTGTTGCAGCTGCCGGGCCACCGCGGCGAATTCTTCGGCGACCGCGTTTTCATCCGCTCCCATGGCCGGCGAACCCCCGATCGTTCCCTGACCAGCAACGGGCTCCCAATTCTTGAGAGCGCCGTGAGGGACCCAATGCTAACCAAGCCCGGCGGAGGGCGGCAGTTTGCACCCCAGCGAGATGCATACCGGGTCGACGCCTGGGTAGTTGGCATGCCGATCAAGGAGGTCAGTCATGACGGTCACCGCAATCGTGATCTTGTCCATTCTCATCGTCTTGGCCCTGGTCGCTGCCGCAGCTGGTCGTGAACGCCAGGCGGCGCAACCGCAGTCTCGAACTGCAGGACAGGTTCGGGCCGGAATATGACCGCGCCGTCGAACGAGACGATCCCAGGGAGGCCGAGGCGCACTTGTCCGATGTCGCAAGACGTCGCGACGCAGTCGAGATTCGCGACCTGTCCGAGACAGATCGCGACGAGTTCAGCGAACGCTGGATCACGGTCCAGGCCGGCTTCGTCGATGACCCGGCCGGAGCTGCTCGCGACGCCGACCGCTTGATCGTCGAGGTGATGCGCAAGCGCGGCTACCCGGTCGACAACTTCGACACGAAGGTCGACATGGTGTCCGCCGACCACCCAGAGGTCGTCGAGCAATACCGCGCAGCTCAGGCGATCACCGGCCAGCAGGATCGCAGTACCGAGGACGTCCGGCAGGCGTTCATGCACTACCGACTTCTGTTCGCCGCGCTGTTGGACGACGGCGCGCCTCGCCACCATGCAAGGCCGCAAGACGACGACCTCAGTGCGCACGACCGCGCTGACGCTTCGGGGTCCTGAGCCGATGACCAAGAACCTGAGCAGCACCAAAGAACGCAAGAAGCTGAGCAGGAAATCCTTCGCCCTGCCCAACAAGCGGAAGTATCCGATTCCCGACAAGGCCCACGCGCGGAACGCACTCGCAAGAGTGGCACAGAACGGCACGCCCGCAGAGCAGAGGAAGGTCAAGGCGGCGGTGAAGAAGCGCTTCCCCAGCATCGGAAAGAGAAGACGAAGAAGAAGGCGGGCCGCAAGGCGGCAAGGCGACGGCAAGAAGACGGCGTAGCACGACAACAGGCAGGAGGTCCGAAGGTTGTCATGTCTCGAGTTCGTGAAGTTGAGCGCAAGTTCGATCCTGGCCCCGGCGCCGATCTCCCGGATCTGGCAGAAGCCGTCAGCGCCGTTGCCGCCCAGAGCGACGCGGTCGAAAAGCAGTTGAACGCGACCTACTTCGACACGGCGGACCTACGTCTGGCTCGTCATCGGGTGACCCTGCGACGGCGGACCGGTGGCGACGACGCAGGCTGGCACCTGAAGTTTCCTGCCGGACCCGACGAGCGCACCGAAGTCCGGCGGCCGCTCGGACGCGCGACCCGAACCGTCCCGCGTGATCTCGTCGCAGAGGTGCATGCCCTGGTACGTGGACGACCGCTGGTACCGGTCGCGATCCTGCGCACCAGTCGGGTTGAGCGCCAGTTGATGAGCGGAGAAGGCACTCCACTCGTGACGATGGTCGCCGATGATGTGCACGCCGAGAGGCTCACCGACGGCGCTGTCGAGGTCGCCAGCTGGCAGGAGGTGGAGGTCGAGTTGGCCGAGGGCGACCGGTCCGACCTGGACGCGGTGAGCGTGGCGCTGCAGAACGCCGGCCTGAACCCCGCTCGGACCAGTTCGAAGCTTGCCCGCGTGCTCGGCGACCTGACAGTCGCCCCGGAGCTCGGCGCGGACGACCAGAACAGCCACGCCCAACAGCACGACTGTCGGCACAGTGTTGCTCGCCCATCTGCGGCAGCAGGTGGATGAGCTGATGATGCGTGACCGAGGCGCTCGGACCGACCAGCCCGATGCCGTGCACAAGATGCGGGTGGCGACGCGCCGGCTGCGCAGCGCACTGGCCACCTACCGGCCGCTGCTGGACCGGGCGACGACCGACCCGATTCGGGAAGAGCTGAAATGGCTCGGACAAGTCCTCGGCCGACCACGGGACGCCGAGGTACAACATCAACGACTGACCGACCTCGTGACCGCCCAACCGGACGACATCGTGCTAGGCCCAGTTCGGCGCCGCATCGACCTCGAGATGCACAGCCGACACAGCGCCGCACACGCCGACCTGATCGCGGAACTCGACAGCGAACGCTACCTCGGCCTACTCGACTCGCTCGAGGACCTGCTCAGCCACCCGCCGGTGACCAACCGTGCTGGCAAGCCGGCGGCTGGCCAACTGCCAGTTCTTGTCGGAAAGGCCACTCGACGCGTCGCCAGGGCCGCACGAGCAGTCGCGGACGCTCCGACAGACGCGGCGCGCGACCGTCAACTTCACGAGGTCCGCAAGAGCGCGAAACGAGCCAGGTATGCCGCCGAGTCCGCCATGTCGGTGTCCGGCAAACCCGCCAAACGACTGGCGAAACGGATGGAGGCCCTGCAGGAGCTGCTCGGCGAGCACCAGGACAGCGTCGCTTCGCGGACACTGCTGCGCGAACTCGGGGTGGTCGCCCACCTGGCCGGTGAGAACGGCTTCACCTTCGGACTGCTCCATCGCGAAGAAGGCGTCCGCGCGGACTGCGCCCGCCGTCAATACGAGGCCACCCTTCGCAAAGCCACCACACCAAAGGTGCTGCGTTGGCTCCAGTGACACGCGGGACCGGCTGGCAGCCCCGGCTGCCTAGCGGTGGATTTGGCGGATGGAGTCGTCGAGGCGGCAAATCTTGATCAGGCGCTGAACCGGGTCGCTCGCGTGGATCACCGTCACAGTGCCGGCCTTCGATCGTGCGCCCTTGAGCAGCCCACCGAGCAACTCGATTCCCTCACTGCCACAGAAGGAGACCTCCGACATGTCCACGACGGCATCTACCGATCGGGACTCGACGTATGCCTGAACCACGGAACTCAGCTCGGCCGATCTGGTCAGGTCGATCTCACCGACCAGTGTGACCAGCTCGCAGTCGTGCGCCATCGGGCCTCCAGGTATGGGGAAGCGCCACTTGCATCTTCGCTCGGCCCGGATCGAGGAGCAAGACCCGCCGCACAGATCGTGAGAGATCACGACGTACGGGCGGCGTCGAAGACCGGGACGTTGTACAGGATGGTTCCGGGAAGCATGGTCGGCGACTGCTGAGGCCCGGGCCAGCCGGATCGCCACACCAGCAGCCGTCCACGGTCACCCTCGTTCAGCGAGATCAGGAGCCATCTGCTGTCGCGCGAGAACGCCAGGTTGGCTTGCGACTTCGGCGCGAGCTCGAGGCCGCGGAGCACCTCGAGCTTTCCCGTGACCAGGTCCAGCACCGCGAGGTCGGACGGGTTTCCTGGGTGGTCCACGGCGTAGGCGCCGTCGGGGCGTGCCCGGGCAAGCTGGAAGGCGACCAGCCTCCGGTCGTCGCTCAGGACGGCGGCCGAGTACGGGACCCGGCCCGCCGGCAGCTCGAACCGGCGCTGGGTTCCGTCAGCTCTCCGCTGGGTGATCACGCACCTCTCGTTGTCGACGCACGAGTCGTAGAGGACGAAGGCGTCGTTGCCCGCCATGAACTCTCCCCGGCCGACCGGACGAACCTCCCGGATCGAGGTCCGGTCGACCGCGGCAAGCACCGGGCGCTGGTCCTCGTCCTCGCCGGCGGGTGGTTCGAGGGAGCCGAGGAAGCTGTGCCGTGTCACCTCCCACGGCGCGAAGCCCGCGGGCAGCTTCACTCGCGAGCCGCCCTCGATCGGGCGCAGCACCAGCCGGGCGGTCGGTCGGTCGGGGTACCTGAAGGCCCAGGCGCCACCCGCTCCTGCGAGCAGGTCGTCGACACCCCGCACGCTGGTCCGCGCTGCGCTCCGCCGACCGCGATCCACCGAGAGGACATCGCTGGCCGAGAGTGCCGAGCTGCACGGTTGGGCCAGGGCGTACAGGCGGCCGGCCGCCGCCTTCAGCTCGGTGACCTGAAGGCCATCCCCCGGGACCGCGACCCGCTGCACCCGCCCCGTGTCGACGTCGACGAGACGCAGCCCATTGCCGCCCACGAACACGTGCAGTCCCGTGTGGACGAGCAGTGTTCTCACCGAGAGCAGGGGCAGCGCGGCGTCGTTGCCGCAGGCACCATGCTTGCGGGGCCAGGACGGGCCGGCCGGCGCCGGCCGCGGGGTGGACGTGGTCGGGTTCGGCGCGGGTTCGGTTGCCTCGGGCGACGACGCGGCAGGCGCCGGTCCTGCCTCGGGATGACTGCTGCTGGCGGACTGCCGCAGCAGGAGCGCGCCGACGGCGAGCGCCAGGCCCGCGACGATCGCCGTGGTGCGCCATCGCGGAGTGCGCCGGGTGGGTCCCTGCTCGAGGAGATCGCTCACGCTCTGTCCGCGGTCGGCATGGATCCTCCTCCGATGCGACTACCTCACTTCTACTCCACGACTACACCGCATCGCATCGTCCGGTTCTCTGGTCCGGAGTGGATCAGTGATGGCTGACCGACACCAGGTCGAAGACCTCGCTGCCGCCCGCCAGGTCCTGCTCCCTCACGATCCCCAGGCCACGAGCGTAGAGCTTCACCGACACGACGCCCTTCTCCAACCTCGTCCACTCGAAGCTGCGGACCACGTTGTGGAGCGTGCCGAACGGCACGGTGACGGTGGCGTGCCGCTGCACGATCCAGGCCTGGTCCTCGGCGTGGTGCTTGAAGAGCTCCTGTCGGTAGGCATCCGTCGGCCTGGGGTGGCTGGGCATGATCAACCCGGCCACCGCACCGTGCCGGCCGGCCTTCCACGATCCCTCACGGCTGTCCAGCTTGCCGTTCTCGTCAAAGGTCGCCGTTGCCTCGCCGAAGTACCAGACGTTCCCGTTCGTTGTCCGCGGCGTACCAGTCGTGGGTCTTCTCGGCGAGCGAGCCGTCGGCGCGGCGGAGCACATCGCGCACCACGGTGGTGCGGACACCCTGGATCGTCTTCTTGTGATGGGTGACCTTGACCTTCTCGACGAACTGCTCCCCCTCGTCGCTGCCCGTGAAGCGCGTGACCGTGCCCGGCTTCAACGGGAAGTAGGGGTTCTGCCGTGGTTGGTCGAAGCGCGCGGCGCTCGCTGTGAGCGCACGGTTCGCGACGGCGATGCCGCCGTTCGCAGCACCACCCGCTGATCCCACAACTGTCACGGCTGCAACCGCAGCTGCCGCGCCGATCGCGATCTTGTTCCTCATCGTGTTCGCCTTTCTGTGCTGCCGGATCAACCCACCGTGCAGCTCGCCTGCTGAAGCAGCGCTGAACGCTGCAGGCGGTTGCCGATCTTCAGCCCGCGTTCAGGATGGGTGTGGCACGGTGACCACGTGCGAGTCCTGATCGTCGATGACGACAAGCGCCTGGCGCGCGCGGTCAAACGCGGTCTCGAGGACGAGGGCTTCGCGGTCGACGTCGCATTCAACGGTACGGACGCCTTGTGGCAGGCGCATGAGACGGCGTACGACGCGATGGTGCTCGACGTGATGCTGCCGGGGCTCGATGGCCTCGAGCTGTGCGCGCGACTTCGGGAAGCGGGCGACTGGGCACCGATCCTGATGCTCACCGCGAAGAGCGGCGAGCGGGACGAGGCACATGCTCTCGACACGGGCGCCGACGACTTTCTCGCCAAGCCGTTCTCCTTTGTCGTCCTCGTCGCGCGGCTCCGCGCGCTGCTGCGCCGCGGCAGCACGGAGCGACCTGCGACTCTCCATGCCGGCGACCTGAGCCTGGATCCCGCCACCCATCAGGTTCGTCGCGGGGCTGCAGTCATCGAGCTGACCCCGAGACAGTTCTCGCTGCTGGAGCTGTTCCTGCGCCGCGCCGGTGAGGTGCTCTCGAGGAAACAGATCCTCGAGCACGTGTGGGACTTCGCCTTCGACGGTGACCCGAACATCGTCGAGGTCTACGTCAGCCAGTTGCGGCGCCGCATCGACGAGCCGTTCGGGCGCAGCGCTCTGCGAACAGTCCGGCTGTTCGGCTACTGCCTCGACCCTGACGGGGGCTAGGCCGTGACGGTGCGTACCGCCCCCTACCTGTCGTCGGTGCGCGCGAGGGCAACCGCGGGGGCGACTCTGGTCATCGCCATCATGTGCACCATCGCCGCGGTGGCGATGTTGAACACGCTCGAAGCTGCCTTGCGCCGCGGGGAGGACGACACCGCGGCATTTCGCGCGCGTGACCTCGCGGCTCTTGCCACCGGCGGGCCGCTGCCACACCTGCTGCCATCGACGGGCGACGACGGGTTCATCCAGATCGTGGACGGCTCCGGGACGGTGCTCTCGTCGACGCCGAACGTGGCAGGTCGAGAACGTACCTTCGCGTTCGACGCGCCGGCCGACGTGCCGGCGGCGCACAACGTGCGCGGCGTCCGCGACGACGAGGACCTCGAGGACTACCGCGTCTTTGCGATGAGCGCGCAATCACCGTCCGGGCCGGTCACCATCTATGTGGCGAACAGCCTCGAGCTCGTGTCCGAGACGGCGACCCTGCTGCGCATCATGCTGCTCGTCGGCGTCCCGGCAGCCGTCCTCCTGCTCGCAACGGTGACGTGGGTCATCGTCGGACGCGCGCTGCGACCAGTCGAGTCCATCCGCGCCCAAGTGGCCGAGATCTCCGACGCCGGCCTCGACCGGCGGGTGCCCGTTCCCGCGGGGCATGACGAGGTCGCCCAGCTGGCCACGACGATGAACGAGATGCTCGGCCGACTCGCCACCGCCAGCGCCCGGCAGCGCACCTTCGCCGCGGATGCCTCGCACGAGCTGCAGAGCCCCTTGACCCGGTTCCGGACCCAGCTCGAGGTGGCGCTGGCTCGGCCGGGCGAGGCCGAATGGCCGGAGCTGGCCGCCGGACTGCTGTCCGACAGCACCGAGATGGAGCGCCTCGTGCGCGATCTGCTGTTCCTGGCGACGGAGGACGAAGGGTCAGCGCCCGGCTCTCTGGGCGAGCTGGTCGATCTCGACGACATCGTGCTCGAGGAGGCGGCGCGCGCACGAGTCGGGACGACCAGGCCGATAGACACCTCGCAGGTGTCGGCGGCTCCGGTCAGGGGAAACCGCGAGCAGCTCCGTCGGTTGCTGCGCAACCTGCTCGACAACGCGGTCCGCTATGCGGCGACGTGCGTGCAGGTCAGCCTGGTAAGCAGGTCCGGCGGCGTCACCCTGACCGTCCGTGACGACGGCCCTGGGGTGCCGGCGGCGGAGCAGCCCCGGGTGTTCGACAGGTTCGTCCGGCTGGACAGCGCGCGGTCCCGCGACACGGGAGGCACCGGGCTGGGGCTGGCGATCGTGGCCGCGATCGCGAAGCGCCACGGAGGCGCCGTCACGCTCGACCAGGAGGGACCCGGCGCCACCTTCGTCGTGCGCCTCCCGCTCCCGTAGACGCGAGTCGCCACGCCGGTACAGGGTCGATCAGGACCCTCCGGAGGTCAACTGCGAGCGTCGTACTGCCGACGACAGTAACTGTGAGGACTCAGGCCGCGACCCGCTTCACACTCATGCTTGTGGCCCTGCTCGCGGCGCTGGTGGGCGTCCAGGTCATCAGCCTGGCGGCGCAGCGGTCCGCGGACCAGTCCGCCGCGTCCCGCGTCCGGCTCGCTCGAGACGTCGAGCAGATCCGCTATTACGACGAGCTGATGACGATGTCCGCGCGACTCGCGGCCTCTAGCGGCGACACGTCCTACGTGCGGCGGTACCAGAAAGCGGTGTCCCCGAGCTCGACCGGGTGATCACCGACGCTCTGTCCGTGGCGCCGGACCGGGCGGCGCAGCGCACGGTTCACGCGACCGATCGCGCGAACCAGGCGCTGATCGCCTTGGAGCAGGAGAGCTTCCGACGGCTCTACACAGGAGACCGCGCCGGGGCATACACGGTCATCACCAGCGACAACTACGCCGCGCTCAAGGCCGACTACCGGCGCGGGATGGACGTGGCGTTGCAGCGCCTGCAGGTCGCCGGCGACGAGCAACAGGACCGTGCGCAGCACCGACAACAGCTCGGCCTGGCCGCGGGGATTGCCGCCGCCCTCCTGCTCGCGCTGCTGTCCGCAGGCACCGCCCGAGGACTGCACCGCAGCCAACGCGCCAGGGGCGGGGTGGAGGAGCAGCTGCGTCACCAGGCCCACACCGACCCGCTCACCGGGCTCGCGAACCGACGGCTCTTCCGTGAACGACTCACCGAGGCTCTTGGCGTCCCCGGGTCGGGCGAGCTGGCTGTCCTGTTCGCGGATCTGGACCAGTTCAAGACCGTGAACGACACCCGCGGCCACGCCGCGGGCGACGCCATGCTCGTCGAGGTCGCCGAGCGACTCACCGACCTGCTGCGGGGTCATCCCGGCGCGCTCGTGGCGCGGATGGGCGGGGACGAGTTCGCCGTCCTTCTCCCGAGCACTCGTGAAACAGCCGCCGAGCAGCTCGCCGACCAGCTGGTCACTGCACTCGCACTCCCCTACCCGGCCGCTCCCCAGGTGCCGGTCACAGCCAGCATCGGCCTGGCGATCAGCGCCGCGGACGAGCTCGACCCGGGAGTGGTGTTGCGCGGCGCCGACCTGGCGATGTACGACGCCAAGTCCGGCGGGCCGGGACGATGGAGCCGCTATGCCGAGCGGATGCACACCGATCTGCAGGCGCGCGTCGAGCTCGAGAGCCAACTTCGTGACGGCATCCCCCGCGGGGAACTGCTCCTGCACTATCAACCGATCCAGCACCTGGCCCCCGGCCGGCCGCACGGAGTCGAGGCTCTGGTGCGCTGGCAGCACCCCAGGTTGGGTCTCCTGGCACCCGGTGCCTTCGTACCCCTCGCGGAGCGCAGCGAACTGATCCTCGGACTGGGCCGCTTCGTGCTCGAACAGGCGTGCCTGCAGCTGGCCGGGTGGCGCGCCGAGCTCGGCGACACCGCCCCGGCCGAGATCGCGGTGAACGTCAGTCCGCGCGAGTTGGGTCAGCATGGGTACGCCGAGCACGTCCTGGCCGTCCTTCGCCGGACCGGGCTGGCCGGCAGCAGCCTCGTGCTCGAGGTCACCGAGAGCACGGTCATGACCGAGCAGTCCGAGGTCATCGCGGTTCTCACCGATCTGCGCGCTGCCGGCGTCCGGATCGCGATCGACGACTTCGGCACCGGGTACTCGTCCCTGTCCCGCCTGCACGAGCTGCCGGTCGACGTCATCAAGATCGACCGGTCCTTCGTCCACGCAGCCGCCCCCGACGACGGCACGGTCGGTGACACGACCATGATCGAGCTGCTCGTCGCCCTCGCCGGCAGCCTGCGGCTGGGCCTGGTCGCCGAAGGCATCGAGACGCCTGCTCAGCTTGCCGCCGTCAAGGATGCGGGCGCGACCTTCGGCCAGGGCTTCCTGCTGGGTCGCCCGGAACCGGCCGGCACGCCCACACCCCCACCCGCCGTGTTGGACCGTTCCTCGGGCGCGTGACACGTCCCGCGACCGGGTGGCGACTGACGGTGATGGTTCACGCTCACGTCCGGATCCAGCGCCGCACACCTGTTGACACGACCCAGAGCGAATCGCAAAATATGTCCTTTCTTCCCGGTGGGTCCCTGCCCGCGCACAGCCCGCTCTCGCGCAGCTACGGAGCTGACCATCCCGCGGTCCCGCGGCCGATCGGCCGTTGCCTGATCGGGCGAGGAGGCCAGAGATGTCTCGTAGGTTCGTGGCCGGACTGCCGGCGGTCGTCGTGGTGCTGAGCATGTCGATCTGGGGGCAGGCAGCGGCCAGCTCCGGGGCCAGCTCCGGGTCCGGTGCGAGGGCGGGAACGTCCCCGACTGCCCACGAGCTGTCGACGAGCAGTCAGTTGCAGGACCGGCGCGAGGTCGCCGCGGGGACGCGCGCCTACTCGATCGGCTTCGAGGACGGCCGCTTCTATGCCAACGGCTGGCACATCACCGGCGAGATGGGCGGCGTGTGGACGCCGCCGCTGAAGCTGCTCGACGGAGTGTGGTTCGGCCTCGACGGCCAGTGGATCGGCCCGGCCACCAAGTTCACCAGCGGGTGGGGCTACACGCGCTACGAGCTGCCGGACACCGCAGGTCTGAAGGTCGCACGCACCGACGTCGTGCCCGACGGCCGCCGAGGTGTGCTGTTCGGCCTCACGATCACCAACCCGGGCGCGGCAAGGACCACCACGCTGTCCGTCGACGCCCATTCCGAGCTGATGGGGCAGTACCCGTGGGGGTTCACCGGCGTCACGCCGAACGCCAGCGACAACATCGCCGACAAGGGCAGCTTCAACGGCAAGAGCCTCGAGTTCACCGACGACGGCGCCCTGCCCGGCGCCCCGGAGCACCACTACGCGGCACTGGTCGGCACGGCGACCAAGCCGGACTCCGGCGAGGTCGGCGACCAGTTCTGGGGCCCGCAGCCCGGTCACCGGTGCACCGGCACGGAGCCGGGCGCACCGGCAGACCCGAAGCCGTCCCAGTGCGACGACGGCCCGTTCGGTAAGGGCACCGGAGGCGAGCTGACGTACACCTTGTCCCTGCCCGCGGGTGGATCCCACACCGTGTGGCTCGCCGTAGCCGGCTCGGACAAGGGGCTGGCATCGGCCAAGCAGGAGCTCAACAAGACGCTGAAGAAGCCCGCAGCGACCCTCGCTTCGAAGATCGAGTCTCGCAACCGGCTCGCGGACATGACCCGGGTCTCGCTGCCGGGCGACCCCCTGGTCCAGCACGCGGTCGACTGGGGCAAGCAGAACATCGCCGACCTCACCCAGACGGCGCGGGACCTGCAGGTGCGCTGGACCAACCAGGGCAAGCAGTTCCCGGCGTCGCTCGGCACCGTGCCCCGGGCGACGTGGATCGGCGCCGGATTCCCCGACTACCCGTGGATCTTCGGCACCGATGCCGAGTACACCGCCTTCGCCGCCGTCTCTGTCGGTCAGTTCGAGGCCATCGAGGGCCACCTGCGCGCCCTGCGCGACGTCTCCGACCTGCTGAACGACCGCTCCGGCGTGGTCACCCACGAGGTGGTGTCGGACGGATCGATCTGGTTCGGTCACGACTCCCGACAAGCGAATCCCGACGGCACGACCACGTACGACTTCAACACCGACGAGACGGTCAAGTTCCCCAGCACGGTCGCGCTGATCTGGCGGTGGACGGGTGACAACAAGTTCCGCGACGAGATGTACGACTTCACCGTTCGCAACCTGCGCTACGTCGTTCGCAACCTGGACGCCGACCACGACGGATGGCCCGAGGGGCTCGGCAACGTGGAGCGCACCGGGATGGGCCCGGAGAAGCTCGACAACACCGTCTACTTCATCCGCGGCCTCTATGACCTCGCTGACATGGCCCGTTCCACGCACGACAGCGCGACGTACGCGTGGACGACGAAGCTCGCCCGCGACCTGCAGCAGCGCTTCGACGGCACGTGGTGGTACGAGACCGCGCAGCAGTACGCCGACTCGCTGAACGAGCCCGGCGACGTCCAGTCGTTCCAGAAGCACTGGATCGGCCAGACGCCCATGGAGGCGGAGCTGCACGTCAACGGGAAGACCGTCCCCGGCCTCGCACCGTTCGACCACGGGGACGCCGCCCTGGCCGGACGGGAGAACGACTGCTTCAGCGGCACCGCCCCGCTCAACCAGGGCTTGTTCCACACCGGCTGCGGCGGCGGGGCCAACGGCCTGGGCGAGAAGGTCATCTTCGGCCTGACGACGTCGATCCAGTCGATCGCTGAGGGCAACTACGGTCGCCTCGGCGCGGACCAGCAACAGCGCTACACCCACGCACTGGCCGAGACGATGTTCGCCGAGCCCGCGACCGGCGGAACGCCCGACGAACAGCCCGGCGCGATGCCGGAGATCTTCCCGTCACCCGACCAGGGCGCGAACATCGACCGCTGCTGGACGTGCCGATCGATGTTCATGCAGGCGTGGGGCAACTACGGCACGGCCTGGGCCGTCGTGCACCAGTGGCTGGGAGTGCGGCCGGACCTGGGAAGGGCGCGGGTCGACTTCGTGCCGCAGGTGCCGCAGCGGCCAGACCTCGGTGAAGGGACAGGACATCCGGCTCGGCCACGGGTCTGCCGACGTCCTCGCCACCCACGACGGGAACCTCTACCGCACCCGGATCGACACCACCAAGGGCGTGGGAGTCCGCAAGGTCGTCATCGGCCACACGTTGCCCCGTGGCGCCCAGCCGGCCACCGTCCTGCTCGACGGCCACCGCGTGCACAGCTATCGGGTTCAGGAAACCAACCGCGGAACAGAGGTGACGATTTCCACCACGGCAGGGCACCACACCCTGACCGTCACGATCTAGGGCGTCCCGCCCCTGGAGGCCCACGCCGGGCCCCCAGGGGTGACCGCATGCTGACGCGGTGCTGACGGCTGTCCAGCAGCCTCCGTACATGCTCATTCAGCCGCACGACGCCAGTCCTCTCGATGTCGATCGGATCCGTTCGCATTTCGACTTCGTGGGTGCGGGTCGAGTGGTCACGAACAACGCGGCAAGCACGCAGCCGCCGCGGGAGCTGATCGAGCTGTTCAGCGACCTGGTGGCGGGGTACGAGAACGTGCACCGCGGGCAGTCCTCGGCCTCGCGGGCCACCACAGAGCTGTTCGAGGGGTCGTTCGACACGATCGCGGGCTGGCTGAACGCGCCGTCGCGGGCCAGCATCGTGTGCACCCGCAACACCACCGAGGCGATCAACGCGGTGATGTACTCGCTGCTGACCGAGTTCCGCGACGGGGACAACGTGGTCACCACGATGCTGGAGCACAACTCCAACTTCGTGCCCTGGTGGGCACTGTGCAACGAGATCCTGCCGCGGTTCGGCCGCCGCGTGGAGTGCAGGGTGGCCCGCTTCGACCACTCCACCGGTGCGTTGGACCTGGACCACCTGGCCGGCCTCGTCGACGCGCGGACCAAGATCGTGTGTGTCACCGGGGCGTCGAACTTCCTGGGCACCAAACCACCCCTGGGGGTGATCCGGGCGATCGCGAACGCCAGCGGGTATGCCCAGCCCGGGGGTGAACGCCGGTCACTGCTGCTGGTCGACGCCGCCCAGCTGGTGTCGTCCGCCGCCATCGACGTGACCGCCCTGGATGTGGACTACCTGGCGTTCTCCTTCCACAAGCTGCTGGCCCCTTTCGGGGTCGGAGTTCTCTACGCCAAGACCCACCTGCTCGAGGCCTCGCTGCCCTTCCTCTACGGCGGGGACATGGTCGCCGAGGGCCAGGTCAGCGCGGACGCGGTGGGCTACAACGCCCTGCCCTGGAAATACGCCGCCGGCACCCCGAACATCCTCGGCGTCATCGTCTCCGCCCAGGCGCTGCGGCTGCTCGTCGACCTCGTCACCGGCGACGGCAGCAGCCCTACCTGGTTCCGGACCATCTCTCCGATCCCGCGGGCCACCATCGAGGCCACCATGTCCGCGATCGGCGCGCACACTCGGGCACTGACCGCCCACGCCCTCGACGGGCTGACCGCGATCGACGGGCTGACCGTCTGCGGCCCCAGAGACCCCGCCACCCGAACCCCGCTGGTCGCGTTCAACCTCACCGGACACCAACCCACCCAGCTCGCCGAAGCGCTCAACGACCACGGCATCGAGTCACGCGCCGGCTGCCACTGCGCGACCCTGGCGCACAAGCACCTCGGACTCGACCCGCCCGCCAGCACCCGGCTCAGCTTCGCCGTCTACAACAACCACCACGACGTCGACCGGGCCATCAACGCCCTTCAAGACATCGCGGCGTCCTAGCAGAACGTTTCCGCGGAAACGCCTCCCGTGCCAACTTTGCGGTCAGGCCTCCGGGCGCATGTCGCACCAGACCGTCTTGCCGGCCGGGGTCGCGTCGACGCCGTGGGCAGCCGAAAGGGCGTAGACCAGGTTCAGTCCGCGGCCGGTTGCGGCCTGTGTGCCGTGGCTGCGTTGCTTCGGCAGCCGGAGCGATTGGTCAGTGACCGCAAGCCGCAACAGGTCGTCGTCGAGGCGAAGGCTGACCGTGAACCCCGTTCCGGCGTGCAGCAGGGCGTTGGTCGCGAGCTCGCTCGTCGCGGTGACCGCGGCCCACTCGAACGACTCGGCGTCCCAGGCCGCGAGCGTGTCCGTCACGAACCGGCGAGCGGCCGAGATGTTGCGGGGCTCGGCGCTGAACGTCTCCTCGACACGGGGCACGGACCGACCGTAACCCGGCGCGGCACCGCTTGACATCAATATCTCGGTACGAATGGTCTAGACGTTTTCCGGGGCGCCCTCCGGCGAACGGATGAGGCCACTTCCGGGCACCTCCGGACATACCCACACCTCGGAAACGGATATCCGGGCCTCGGGAACGGATTTCCCGTCCTGGGTGCGCGAGTGCCGTCACGTCTCGCGGCGCCGCCCGATCCGCGCGAAGGGGTGCCCGCGCGCGCCCCGCGCGGGCCGCTCCTGGCACGCTAGGCGCGCCATGACCAACGAGCCGAGAGAGCCGGGCGACGACGCGCCGCTGCTGGCGGCCTGGGCACGCTTCGCAGCCGGCACGTCGACGCCGTTCACGATCCCGGGCCACCACCGCCGCGCCAGCACCGTGTCCGACGTGCTCGGGCGGCTGCTCGAAGGCGATGTCCCGCTGTTCGGCGGGCTCGCCGACATCAAGACCGCGGACAGCGCCCTCGCCGCAGCAGAACGGTTGGGCGCCGGGCTGTGGGGAGCCGACTGGTGCCGCTATTCCACGGGCGGCTCGACGCACGCGAACCAGGTCGTCGCGCTCGCCGCCGGCCGACCCGGCGACACGGTTCTGGTGTCGCGTGCGGCCCATCGCAGCACTCTGTCCGGTCTCGTGCTCGCGGGCCTTCGACCGGTGTGGCTGCCTGCCGAGATCGACGAACGGTTCGGCATCCCGGTCGGAGTGCCGGCGGCCACCGTCGAACGAGCGCTCGCGGAGCATCCCGAGGCCGTGGCGTTGTTCTGTGTCGAACCCGGCTACCTGGGAACGCTGTCCGACCTCCCCGCGACCATCGCGCTCGCCCACGCTCGGGACGTGCCTGTCGTGGTCGACCAGGCCTGGGGAGCGCACCTCGGGTTCCATCCCGGCTATCCGCAGCACGCGTTGGCGCTGGGCGCCGACGCCATGGTCCTCAGCGCCCACAAGACGCTCCCGGCCTACAGCCAGGCTTCCGTCGTCGCGGCGTCCACCCGGCGGCTCGACCCTGACCGCCTCGACCGCGCCTTCGAGGTGTCCGCGACAACCAGCCCGTCCGGCACGATCCACGCCAGCACCGATGCCGCTCGCGCGCTGCTCGCCGGCCCGCTGGCCCGCGACCTGCTCGACCGGCTCGCCAGCGTCACCGCCGCGGCCCGGCAGCGGCTGCAGGCCGAGATCCCGGGACTGCTCACGCCGGGACCGGACGACTTCGCACCCGGGCGCTTCGACCCGGCCAAGCTCGTGCTGCAGGTCGACGGCTGTGGCCTCGACGGCAACGAGCTCGAGCAGGCCCTGATCGAGGCAGGGATGCCGGTCGAGCTCGCCGACCGCGACACCCTCGTACCCATCGTGACGATGCTCGACGACGGTGCGGCGGTGACCGCCCTCGTCGACCGCGTGGTGGACGCGGCCAACGTGCTCCCCCGCACCCCGCGGACACGCACCGTGTTCGCCGCTTGGGCGCAGGGCATCCCGGTCGCCGCGCTCACCCCGCGCGAGGCCTTCTTCGCCCGCCACGAGACGGTCGAGGCCGGACGCGCCGTCGGACGGGTCAGCGCGGAGCTCGTCGCGCCCTACCCGCCGGGTGTCCCGGTCCTCGTGCCGGGCGAGGTCATCAGCGAGGCGACTCTCGCCCTGCTGCAGACAGCAGCCGACGGTGGCACGCGCATCGCGTACGCCGCCGATCCGTCGATGAGCACCGTGCAGGTCGTTGCCTGACGCCGATGGTCGGGTCAGCGGCGGAAGCGAACGAACTGGTTGTCGGCGTCGGCGTCCGCGGCGGTGAAGACGACCGCATCGACCTGTCGACCCGCGGCGTCGAGCAGCACCAGGTTCCCGCCCTTGTTGCTCAGCTGCACCCCCGACCCGTCGAGAGTGACGAGCACGGAGCCGCCTGGCTCGATGGTCGTTGACCCGAGCTCGGTCGTGCGCTGGTTCTTGTCCACCAGCGCCCAGCCCTGCAGCGAGGCCGGGGAGTTCGCGAGATTGCCGACGACGACCACCTCCTTGCCGACGTCGTCCGCGGACGGGTTCATCATCGCCCGCTCCAGATACACCGTTTCGGCTGCCTGCAGCGGCGGTGCCGGTTCGGGCGAAGGCGACGGTACGCGGCGAAGGTACCGGCGAAGGTGCCGGCGAAGGTGCCGGCGAAGGCGACGGCGGAGGCGACGGCGGCCCGGCGATCACGGCGGAGATCGGCCGGGACTGCGAGGTCGGATCACCACTCGCGTCCGTGGGCACCCGCTGGGTCTGGAAGGCCAGGAACAGCCCGACATAGCGGTCGGGAAGGGCGAGGATGAGCCCGCCGTCCTGCGCCGCCCCGTTGTCGCCCGCGTGCGAACCGGTGTTGCCCTGGTTGAGATGGATGTCGTGGATGCCGTGCAGCCCGTCGGTGTTGCCGAACTCGGCATCGATCGGCTTGTGCAGGTTCCGGTCGAAGCGGACCCCGAACGCGAACACCTCACCGCCGGCGTCATGGCAATGCTGCAGATGCAGGGCGAGCAGGTCCTGCAGGTCGTCCGACGATGCGTTGCCGCTGGCCGGCAGGGCGGTTCCCGCCGACCAGGAGAACAACGGAGCGCGCACATAGTCCAGCGCTCCCGTCGAAGACGGCGGGGCCCCGCTGAAGCCGGTCGGCAACGCAGTGAGTCCGGACAGGATCGGATGGCCCTGCAACGGGTCGACCAGCCAGTAGACGACCTCCGAGCCGGTGTCGGACTGCACGTTGACCGCGATGCGCCACGGCTGACCGGTCCCGTCGAGCACCCGGATCTGCAGGTGCGGTGTGGCCTCTCCGTCCTCGCGGACCCATCGGTCCACGCGTCCCCGAAGGACGCCATATCCCCCGATCATGTCGACCACCTCCCCAGACAAGAGGCCCACCATCGCCGAGAAAATACGGCGGTGGGTCAACCTTGTCGCCGGGCGCCACGGATGGCGGGCTGCATGCCACGTTCTTGCCCGCCGGTAGGCTGCGGCCGTGCCACAGATCCGTTTGCCGGAAGGTCAATACTTCTCGATCAGCGGCAGGATTCCCCCCGGCACGGGTGGCCAGACGCGGGCAGTTCTGATGCGCAACCGCCTGTTTGCCCAGCGGGCTGGCATCGAGCCGACTTTGTTGACCTTCGACAGCACCCCGACGTATCCGCACACTCGCGAAGTGCTGCGTGGGCAGGGCCAACTCGTGGACCCGATGCGACTACTGAACATCTTCGAGTGGTATCGCGACAACAATCTCGACGAGCTACCACCGATCGGAGAACCCCTGCCGGAGATTGCCGGATTCGACACCGTCGACGAAGCTCATCCGGACGGAAGCGTGTACGTGACGACATACGTGCACACCCGCGGTCGCAACCACGTGATCTACGACTACCGTCGCCCGGACGGCTCGGTCTTCGTGCGCTGCCCAGCCCAGTCCAGCCCGGGAACCAGGCCAGTCACCGACACTTTTCTGGTGAACAGTTCGGGCCAGCCGGTCGGCCGCTGGCCCACCGTCGCAGGGTGGCGACAGAACTGGGTCCTTTCCCTTAGCGAGCCCGACCGATCCGTGTTCATCATCAGCGACAGCCGCGAAATGGTCGTCGATCTCTTGCCGATGCCTGATGAGCGGTTCCACGTGATGCACCTCATGCACAACATCCACCTGCTGGCGCCTCGACGTTGGGATTCCCCGATCTCGACGACGTACGTGCGGTTGCTCCAGTCGATGGGGCGGCTCGACGGCTTGGTCACCCTCACCCGCGCGCAGCTCCAGGATGTTGCGGCCCGCTTTGGGCCGACGAGCAACCTCTATGAGGTTCCCAACCCGGTGGACATTCCATCACCACCTGATCCGATGCCCGCGCGGGAACAACAGCGCTTCGCGATCGTGTCCCGTTTCGAAGGGCAGAAGCGCCTTGAGGACGCCGTGCGCGCCTTCGCCCTCGTCCTCAAGCAAGAGCCCGACGCCACGCTCGACATCTACGGCGACGGCAGCCTGCGCGTGGCGCTTGAACGCGAGATCGCCGATCAGGGCGTTGCGGACTCGGTCTTCTTGCGCGGCCACGACCCGCTTGCTCGGGAAGCGCTCTGGACCGCGACCGGCTTCCTGATGACCAGCCGCTTCGAGGGCTACCCGCTCGCCACGCTGGAGAGCCTGAGCCACGGCTGCCCCGTCATCAGCTATGACATCAAGTACGGCCCGAGCCAGCAGATCACGCACGGTGTCGACGGCTACCTGGTCAGCCCAGGCGACATCCAGGGCATGGCCGACCGCATCGTGGAGCTCATCCGCGACCGGGAGCAAGTCACACGCATGAGCGGAGCGGCGCTTGAGAAGGCCGCAAAACATGGCCACCAGTCCTTCCTCAAGGACTGGCAAGCCGTCCTCGACGGCGTGATCGCCAACAAGCCGCGCCGCACAACGCTGGACTCTGTGACCCTGAAGGTGACGCGACTCGGCTACCTGTACCCGATGCGGCTCCCCGCAGCCTTCGCTCGCCTTCCGCTCCTCGGCAGGCTCGCTCGCGCCCAGCCCTCGTCCGGAGCCTGGCGCGCACCTCCGAAGCTCGAGTTCGAAGGCCGGCTCAAGGTCGAGGGGCACAGCCCTCGCTCCAGTTTGGACAGCGCAGTCCTGACGCTCGACGCGATCGGCGACGGCGCCGGGGCGGTCGTGGCCCTCCCGATGCGCGTCCGCAGGTCGGACACGACCTTCCATCTCACCGCGACCGTCGACCTCGCCGAGGTCTTCCAGGGGATGGGCGACTCCGGACGTTCGGCCCGGTTGCGGCTGCGACTGGTGTGGGAGAACTCGAGCTGGGAGAAGGCGCTGTCGCGCCCCCGACGCCTGGAACCCAACTACGAGGTCTCCTTCTCCGGTCGTGGAGAGCTACGCCTGAACCGTGGGAAGGGCGCGCCCCGACAACGGCCCGTCCGGGACGCCGAGCCAGCCAGCGCGTGGGTAGCCGGTGAGACAAGCGGTCAAGATCGTCATCGATGAACGATCAAGTCTCGGTCGCGTCATCCGCGTCCTGACCTAACGGGACCGTTTCCTGAGGATGGCCAGCTCGCCCTGGCTGACCAGCAGTGGCCGGTTGTAGGTCTCGCACAGCTCGTAGCCTCGGCGCTCGAACGTGTCGATGATCATGGACGAGACGACCTGTTGCGTGACGCCGACCTTTCCTTCTGCCGCGACGGGCTTGCCCCGACGCGAGTTGAGCGAGACGACATAACCAACTCCGAGTCCCGCGACCGCGTCGGCGTAGTGCTCGACCACAGCCGGCTCCATTTCCTGAAACGAGAAGGAGTTCACGAACACGTCGAAGTCACCGACGAGGTCGGCGATCCGCCAGTTGGGCAGGCAGGCGGAACGGGGCACCTCGACCGGCCCGATGTCCGCGACACGGTCGTCGTACGTCAGCACCCGGTCGTCGCCGAAGAGCTGCGTGAGGTAGTAGGACGAGATCGACAACAGCGGCGGGATGTCGCAGTTGACGTATCTTGCCGCGGCGTCCCGCGACATGACGATCTCCCCGAGAGTGCCGTAGCCGCCGCCAATCTCCAGGAAGCTCCGAGGCGGCTCGGTCACGTGCCGAGACAGACCGGCGAGGCATAGCAGGTAGTTGAGATAAGGCTTGGTCAGTCGAGGTGCGCTGCCCACTCCGTCGACCAGCTTGAACGTCTGCGTGGGGTTGCCCACATCGCTCTCGCCGTAGGACTCGAGGTCCATCGGCCAACGCGTTTGGTCCCACGCCGTCCGGGCCACGTCGAAGTCGCGTCGCGCGTCGGGCACCGATTGCAGCAGCGGCTGAACCCACCTCGCGGTGCCTTCGACTCCAGCCGCCTCGGCGATCCGGATCATCCGTTGCAGCGCGGCCGTCGGAACCCGCTTACCATAGACCGGGTAGAACCAGAAAAACGCTTCCGGCCATGCCTTGAAGGTCGTTAGACCCAACAGCTCCATGTCGGTCATGAGTCGCTGCACCCCCGGCGTCCAGAAGCTGGTCGGCCGATAAGCCGGGTCACAGGTCTCCAGACCCGCGAGCGTGCGCAACGTCAAAGCCCTCCAGCGGGGATCGTCCTGCACGCCCTGAGCTGCGATCCGCTGCGCCGAGCTCGATGGCTGCACAGCAGGTCGGCGTCCTTGGCGCCCTGCACGCAGCCGTCGGATGCCGCGACTGATCTTAGGCGGCAGCCAGTCCTGAGCCAGACGACGGCTGGTTGACCCAGCGGACGCAGGCTTTCCTCGAGTGGTGGCCACACATCGACGGTAACAGCGGGTGATGAGCACCCGATTAACGCGTGACCCGCAAAGTGACCAACTCCTCGACGTGCACGCGCCACAGGTCGATGACAGACTGCGCTCGTGACCCGTGTGCTGCTACGGTCCGGCAAGGACCCCTTTACCCCGGTGTCTGCCGAGGCGACGCTAACGCAGAACGTGTTCCACACCAACGTGGGCAACTACCTTTACACCAACTCCGTACACCGCGCTTTGTCAACGCCCGGCAACGAGATCGTGTCCAACGGGACACTGTCGGAGCTGCGGGCACCCGAGTCGGGGGACGCCGAACGCATCAACGAGCAGTTCGACCGATTCGTGGTGCCGCTGGCCAACGCGTTCCGGCCCACGTTCCAGCCACACCTCGCCCATCTCACCTCATTGATCGAGAAGCTCAACGTCCCGGTCACCGTTATCGGCGTCGGCGCACAAGCCGGGATCGGTCTCGATGTGAGCTCGTTGGCTCCGATATCCGACACGGTCCGCGCGTTCGTCAAGGCAGTGCTGGACCGCTCGGCCTCGATCGGGGTCCGGGGAGAGTTCACGAAGTCCTACCTCGTCGACCTGGGATTCCCGGCCGAGTCGATCGACATCATCGGTTGCCCGTCCCTGTTCACCTACGGCGACTCGCTGCGGGTGCACAAGGCAGACACCGAGATCGACAGCAGCAGCCGGCTTGTGATGAACCTCTCCCCCGACGTGCCCGACATCGGGGCGTTCAGCCTGCGCTACACCGACGCCTACCCACACCTGATCTATGTCGTGCAGGACCGCGAGGACCTGAACCTGTTGCTCTACGGGACCCCCTTCCCAGGACCGCTCGACCCGACAACCCCGACCCACATCGGACATCCGCTCTATCAGCAGGACCGGATTCGGATGTTCCTTGACGGCTGGACATGGATCGACTACCTGACCAGCCAGGACTTCGTGTTCGGGACGCGTTTCCACGGCAACGTCGCGGCACTGCTCGCTGGAGTCCCGGCCATGCTCCTGACTCACGACTCGCGAACCGCCGAGCTCGCGGAATACCACGGGATCCCGCATCGCCCCATGGCCGAGGTTGTGGCGGAGAAGACAGACGTCCCTGAGCTCTACGCTGCTGTGGATCTCACCCGTTTCAACACCCTGATGCCGCTGCGCTTTACGGCATACACAACATTTCTTGATCGCAACGGGCTGCCGCACATCTACGCCTCAGGCCAGGACGGAACCGACTTCGACGCCCGAGTGGCGGCCGCCAACTTCCCCGGGCCGGTCAGGACCCTCAACGATCCCGACGGAGCCGAGATCGCATCGCGGCTGGGCTGGCTGCGCGACGGCCTTCGGTTCGACGCCGCGACACACAAGGGCGCCTACGAGCCGCCGTACCCGCACCCCCGACGGCGCGACTTCGGCACCAAGGAGCGCGCGACCGCTGCCCTCACGGCCAAGCACACCAAGGAGATCGCGGCCACTCGTGCCCAGATCGCCCGTCAGAAGGCGAAGATCCAACGTCTCGAGCAACGCCTAGCCAGACTCGAACGCCGAACCCTGCGTGGCCTTCTCGGTCGCCTCAAGCGGCGACTACTCCGGCGCTGACTCGTCATTGACATCTGACATGATGCTCGAGTGCCACAGAGCGTCCTCGACGAGATCGACAGCGCTGTACGAGAAGACCTGAGATCGTTTCTCGCGGCCTACTCCACCGCTTCTCCGCCGCGCACCATCGCCGTTGTCGGCAACGCTCCACTGCCGCCAGATCCTGACCGTGCTCGCCGGATTGATGCCGCTGACCTGGTGCTTCGCACCAACTCGTTTGCGCTGGATGAACCTGAGCGCTCCCCATCGCACGGCACAAAGGTCGATGTCGTGGTTTTCAGTCGAGGAGTGCGCGTGATACCGCACTTCTTCGACAACTACAGGTCGCGCGGCTTCCTAATGGCTGAGGTCGCCCAAGTATCGTGGCAGACGCCGCGCCCCGCACAGGAGCACTTCCCCGAAGACCTCGGCTACGCCTGCATCCCGAACAGGGCCGTCGTGGCGCCGCTGCGTTCGCTCATCTGGGCAGACGCGGGCACGAAGAGAGTCGACCCGACAACCGGAACGCTCGCCGCTTGGCTTGGCTACCTGCTTTTTCCTGAGGCGGAGCTATTGATCACCGGACTCTCGTTCCTCGACCAGCAGGAGCGAAGCTCATGGGAAGACCACTACTTTCCGGGACGCGTCGTTCCAGTTCCAGAGGCACATCGGGTCAGTCTCGAGGGCGGACTGTTGACGTCGTGGATCGAAGCCGGACGGGCTACGGTCCTGGCGTGACGGCCCACGCGAAACAGGAGAGGATCTGATGAGAGTGCGCAGCGCACTATCCCGCGGCATCCCGGGCCACCGACTCGACGGCGCCCTCCGGCGCTTGGATCGGCACACAACCGCCATCAAAGAGCTGCGCGGCCGTTCCGGCAAGCACGAGAGCCGCCTGGCAAAGGTGGAAGCGGCGGTGAAGGTGCTGTCCATGGACTTTGCCCGCATCCAGCTCCAGCTGGCAGCGCTCGAGACGAAAGTCGAACGAGTGGCTCGCGAGCGCGACCCTGCTCCGGTCACCGGCGACTCTCAAGACGTTGCCCGCGCGCGTGATGTGGTTGCACTGGTTCAGCAGGAACACGAGCAGATCCGCGCACGCTTCCAGATCATCACTCGCTATGAGGAACGACTTCGGCGGGTCGAAGACAGCCTGCTCGCGACGGCGAACGCCGCCAACACCAGGACGCCGTGACGACAATGGTCGTCATCGAAATGACCGGTCCTGCGTGAGCAAGGTCGTCGCGGTCGTGCAAGCCCGGATGGGGTCACAGCGCTTCCCGGGAAAGGTGCTCCGACCGCTGTCCGACGCGACGGTCATCGACTGGGTGGTGCAGCGCGCGCGCCTGGCGACCTCTGTCGACGAGGTGCGAATCGCCACGTCGTACGAGACCGCCGACGACGCTTTGGTCGAGCACTGTCGATCGCACGGTTTCGCCGCTGTTCGTGGCTCTTTGAACGACGTGTTGGACCGCATCCATGGCGCTGCAGCAGCGGCCGGCGCCGACCACGTTGTACGCATCACGGCCGATTGCCCACTCATCGATCCGGGCGTCATCGACCGGGTTGTCGCGACCCATCTGGCCCGGCACCTGGACTTTACGGCCACCCAGCTGCCGGCGCCGCACCGACGGACCTATCCAATCGGGCTCGACGTCGAGGTGGCCACCGCGGCCGCGTTGGACCAGGCATGGAGCCGTGCGACGTCGCAACATCAACGCGAGCACGTCATGCCCTACTTGTACCAGGAGCAGGACAGGTTCGACATAGAGGTGGTCGAAAGCAGCGTCGACGCCGGTGATGTCCGTTGGACGATTGACACGCCGGCGGACCTCGCGGCCGTAGCCGCGCTCGTGGAGGCCACCGGGGCGGGGTTCGAAACGCCGTGGCTCGAACTGCTCGAGGTCTGGCGGGCTCGTCCGGACATCCGTGCGATCAACGCGGGCATCCGGCAGCGGAGCTTCACCGACACGGATCCGAGGGTCTAGCTCAGTCGTCCAGGTCAACGATCATCGCGCGGAGGTCCTCGATGCTCAGCCAGAGGTCGTTCGTGTCCGACCGGTAGGCGAATCCTTCGGGCAGCGGCTGGCCGTCAGTTGGAGGCTGGAAGCCCCACCCGGCGATGTAGGGCATGACCAGATGACGGCCGTCCAGCAGCAGTGTTCGACGCGAGTCATCGGCGGCGATCATCTCCTCGTGGAGCTTCTCACCGGGCCGGACGCCGATTTCATGAGTTGGTGAGTCCGGTGCGATCGCTGTCGCCAGGTCGACGATGCGCATGCTGGGTATGCGGGGTACATAGATCTCCCCACCTTGCATCTGGTCGAACGAGTCCACCACGAACTGCACGGCGGCCGGAAGCGTGATCCAGAACCTGGTCATCCGTTTGTCTGTGATGGGCAGCGATTTCTGCTGGCCCGCTAACCTGCGCCAGAAGGGAATGACGCTGCCGCGCGAACCCATCACGTTGCCATAACGAACCACGCAGAAGCGAGTGACCCGACCGGCGGCGTAATGATTGCCGCTGACGAACATGCGGTCGGCGCAGAGCTTGGTGGCGCCATAGAGGTTGATGGGGCTCGATGCCTTGTCAGTTGACAGCGCGACAACCCGCTTCACGTCGGCGTCGATGCAGGCGTCAATGACATTCTGCGAGCCGTGGACGTTCGTCTGCACGAACTCAAACGGGTTGTACTCCGCCGTGTCGACCTGCTTCAGCGCTGCAGCGTGGACGACGTAGTCGACCCCGTGCAGAGCCCGATCCAGTCGAGACCGGTCACGGATGTCGCCGAGAAACAACCGAAGCCGCGGATCGTCGCCGAACAGCTGCCGTACCTGATATTGCTTGAGCTCGTCGCGACTGAAAACGACGATGCGCCTGGGATCCAGGTGATCCAGCGCGTGCTGAATGAATGCCTTGCCGAACGAGCCCGTGCCGCCTGTGATGAGGATGTCGGAACCCGCAAGCACGGACACGCGTCACCCTTTTCTCGCCGAGTTTGTCCCGGGAGTATATGGCGACGGCCAGGCGGTGAGCGGCTACGCCTGCCCGCACTATGCCGACGGCGGTTCGATCCCTTGGCCTACGCCCTGCCGACCGTGTTCAGGTGGCCGATGGCCCGCCCGTAGGAGTGGAACACGCCGCACTCGACGTAAGGGACGCCGAGCTCGGCGCAGAACTCGCGGACCAACGGCTGCACCCGTCGCAGCGACGGCCGCGGCAGGCTCGGGAACAAGTGGTGCTCGATCTGGTAGTTCAAGCCCCCGAGCGCGAAGTCGACGAGCGGGCTGCCCTTGATGTTCCTCGAGGTGATCACCTGGCGGCGCAGGTAGTCCCAGTGATACTCCGGGCGCTCCATCGGCATGCCCTTGTGGTTGGGAGCGAACGAGACACCGAGGTAGAGACCGAAGACGCCCTGCTGCACGGCGACGAAGGCGAGCGCCTGCCAGAGGGGCAGCACGAGAGCCACGATGGTCACATAGCCGACCACATGCGCCAGCAGCAGAGATCCTTCGAGCCACCGGGCCCGGACCACGCCACTGCGCAGGGCACGCGCACTCGCCAGGTGCAGGTGCAGGCCCTCCATGACCAGCATGGGGAAGAACAGGTAGGCCTGCTTCGAGGTCAGGAACCGGGACAGCCCGGTCCGCCGGCTCGTCTGCGAGGGGTCGAAGACGACGACGCCCGAGCCGACGTCCGGGTCGCGCTCGAGGTCGTTGGGGTGGGCGTGGTGCCGGTTGTGCTTGTCCATCCACCAGCCGAAGCTGAGGCCGATCCCGAGGTTGCCGGCCAGCAGCCCGAACAGGTAGGTGGCCCGCTTCGTGCGGAACACCTGCCGGTGTCCCGAGTCGTGCCCGAGGAAGCCCATCTGGGTGAACACCAACCCGAGGAACGCGGCCGTGACCAGCTGCCACCAGCTCGACCCGATCAGCACGAAGGCCACCCAGCCGAGCGCGAAGAGCCCGAGCGTCACGGTGATCTTGCGCGTGTAATAGCCCGGCCGACGTTTCAGCAAGCCTGCCGCCTTGACCCGCCGCGACAGTTCGGAGTAGTCGCTGCCCTGCTGGGGCTGCGGCATTCCGCTGACGATCGCGGCCCGGTCACCGGTGACGTCTGTACTCATGAGCGTGCCGCTTTCCCTGGGCCGTAGCGCGATCGCCGAGGTCCTGGGCGGGCCACTGTTGTGAATTTCCGAGCGTACTCCGCACATCGGATCCGCGCCGCGGGTCCTTGAGCGAATATGGGACACTTCCCCGCAAGGATCGCCAAACTGTGCCACGACCCGATCACGTCTGGGTGCCCGCGGCACCAGGCGCGATGATGTCGGTCATGAGCGCCGCACCCCCCACCACCACCGGCACCGTCGTGCGACCGGCCACCCGCGACGACGTACCCCTGATCCTCACCATGATCCGCGAGCTGGCCGAGTTCGAGCGGTCGCTGCACGAGGTGCAGGCAACCGAGGCGCTGCTCACCGAGAACCTGTTCGCCGAGCAGCCCGCCGTCTTCTGCCACATCGCCGAGCTGGACGGCGAGGCGGTCGGTTTTGCCTTGTGGTTCATCAACTTCTCGACGTGGGTGGGCAAGCACGGCATCTACCTCGATGACTTGTACGTGCGACCCGCGGCGCGCGGCACAGGGGTGGGAACCGTCCTGTTGCAGACCCTGGCGCGCATCTGCGTCGACCGCGGCTACGACCGGCTCGACTGGTGGGTGCTCGACTGGAACGAGAAGGCGATCGGCTTCTACCGGTCCATCGGGGCCATCGCGATGGACGAGTGGACGGTGCAGCGCCTCACCGGGGAGCCGCTGCGACGGATGGCGGGAATCGCCAACCCTTGAGGCGCAAGCGGGGACGAGCGCACCGCTCCGTTCAGACCGTATGGGGGCCGGTCGGTTCGGCGAAGGCGGCCTGGCGGAGCGCCGGCTGCTGCATGGGATGCGGATGATGAGGCGGGCCGTCCATGCGCAACGTCGGCTCCCACACGACGTAGGACCCCTTCCGGGTCCGCTTCGCGGCGTACATCGCCACGTCGGCGCACTGCAGCAACCTGTCGGAGACCACGCTCGCATCGCCGTCCGCCGGCAGCCGTGCGACCCCTACCGAGGCGGTGACCTGCGCGTATGAGTGCCCGAACTGGAACGGCACGTCCATCGCGTCGATCACCCGGCGACCGAGCTCGTCGGGGCCCTCGAAGTCGTCCTGCAGCAGGACTGCGAACTCGTCACCACCGAGGCGAGCCACCGTGTCGCCCTTGCGCAGGCAGGCCCGCAACCGCTCGGCGACATCCACGAGCAGCTTGTCGCCGGCGGCGTGGCCGAGCTTGTCGTTGACCAGCTTGAAGTCGTCGAGGTCGAGGAACAGCACGGTCAGCTCGTGGTCGTCGTCCCTGGCTCGGAGGTTGGCCGCGTGCTCGAGCCGGTCGCGGAACAGCAGCCGGTTTGCCAGTCCTGTCAGCGGGTCGTGGAAGGCCTGGTGGCGCAGTTGCTCCTCACGCTGGTTGACCTTTTCGACGAGCTCGCTGTTCTCGGACAGGACGACGGCCTGGCGAGCCGCGACGAGCGCGAGCAGCAGCACACCAGCCCCGATCAGGACGTGGTCGTAGTCCGAACCCCATGCAGTCGCGGCAATCACGGCGCCACCGCCGACGAACGGAAGCATCGGCAGGAAGAGCGCCACTCGGGTGACGCCCGCGAACTCATGGGTCCGGTGCACACCCGCGGTGTCCGCGACGGCGGCCACGGCACAGAGCAGGAACGCGGCCACCCAGCCGATGTCGATGATGCTGCCGGTGTGGTAGTTGCCCGACGTCGACAGGTAGGCAAAACCGGTGTCGGCGATGACCATGGCCAACAAGCCCGCCGAGAGGATCACCAGCGGCCCACGATGGCCGGACATCCGGCTGAGCAACAGGAAGACGAGACCCATCACGACCAGGTCGCTGATCGGATAGGCGAGCGCGACGACGAAGGCGAACTTCGTGTCGCCGCCGCCTTCGTAGACCGGCCCCAGGACGAGCGCCCAGCTCAGGATGAACAGTGCCGCGGAGATGATCAGCCCGTCGGCCACCACCCGCAGCCGGGCACGACCGAACGACGTACCTCGCTGAAAGCTCACGACCGCGAAGGCCGCGGCGAGGGGGAAGATGAGGAAGCCGAGGTCGGCGGCGGACGGGAAAGGCGTCTCCGCCTTGGCGACGATCTCGCTCCAGCTCCAGTAGGCCTGTCCGGCTCCCCAGCCGATGAGGGCGATGGCCATCGCGGACCACCCTCGGTGGCGCCCTGTGCGGCCCCGCCAGGCGACGAGCGCGCAGACCAGGCCGGCCATCAGGGCAATGACGGTCTCGAGGATGTTGTCGACCACGAGCACCGTGTGCTCGCTGGATCCCCCGACCAGCAGGAAGACCGCGAAGGCCGTCACCACCACGGCGGAGGCAGTGGCGGCTGCTGTCGTGCGCTTCGAGGGCATTCCAGTGAGTCCGATCACTCTTGTGGCGTGATTGGATGGTCGGCAGGTCCACGACCTCGCTCAAGGCGCCAACGCGCCAAGATTCGGCGCCATTCGGGCGAGCGGGGCAGCTGTGTGGACGAGACGCTGGAGGTCAAGGGTGAGCGAACAGGTCGTGGCGAGCAGTACGACGACGCCGGCTGCCGCGCCGATCGAAGGGTCGGGCGCGCCCATCGACCTGTCCGGGGAAGCGATCGAGGACGCGGTGGAGATCCGGCTGCCGGCCGACTCAGCCTTCCTCTCCGTCCTGCGCACCGCGACCGCCGGGCTGGCCGCGCGCCTCGACTTCACCCTCGACGAGATCGAGGACCTGCGGATCGCGGTCGACGAGGCCTGCGCGATGTTGCTGCCCTACGCCATCGAGACCGCCCAGCTGCTGTGCCGCTTCCAGCTCACCCCCGACACGCTCTCCGTCACGGTGACCCTGCCTACGACGCGCGGTCAGCTCCCGGAACGCGACACCTTCTCCTGGACCGTGCTCAGCGCCCTGGCGGGCGAGGTCGACACCGGCAGCAACGAGGACCGCGAGGTCTGGATTCGCCTGCGAAAGCGCCGAACTCCGTTCGGCAGCGGGTGATGATCGTGCCCGCGGAGCCCACCACGGCCGCTTCGAGCCCGGCCGCCTCCGACGAGGCGCCAGCCGAGTCCGGCGACCCTGCGGCTGAGGCCGACGCGGCGCGTCCCTCCCCGCCAGGCGTCACGGCTGTCCGTCGACCGGGAACACACCCGCGCGCTGTTCATCGAGCTGCAGGCCGCCGAAGAGGGCGACCCCAAGCGCCAGCGCGCCCGGGACGCCCTCGTGGAGGCGCACCTGCCCCTCGTCGAGCACCTGGCTCGACGGTTCCGCAACCGCGGCGAGCCCTACGACGACCTCGTCCAGGTCGCCACGATCGGGCTGATCAAGTCGGTCGACCGGTTCGACCTCGGCCGCGGCGTCGAGTTCTCGACCTACGCGACGCCGACGATCGTCGGCGAGATCAAGCGGCACTTCCGCGACAAGGGCTGGGCCGTCCGGGTGCCCCGGCGGCTGCAGGAGCTGCGGCTCTCGCTGGCGTCCGCGACGAGCGAGCTCTCACAAAAGCAGGGCCGGGCACCCACGGTGAACGAGCTGGCCCTCTTCCTGAAGATCAGCGACGAGGAGGTCCTCGAGGGCCTGGAGTCGGCCAACGCCTACAGCACCCTCTCGCTGGACGCGGGCGATTCGGGCAGCGACGACGAGCCGATGCCGGTGTCCGAGACGCTCGGCGTCGAGGACGAGGCGCTGGTCGGCGTGGAATATCGCGAGTCGCTCAAGCCCATGCTCGAGCAGCTCGCCCCCCGGGAGAAGACGATCCTGCTGCTCCGGTTCTTCAAGAACATGACCCAGTCGGAGATCGCAGAAGAGGTCGGCATCTCGCAGATGCACGTCTCGAGGCTGCTCGCGAGGACCCTCGCCCAGCTGCGCGAAGGCCTGTTCGTCGACGAATAGACAGCCGCAGCAGCCTCGATCAGCGCTGCTCGTCGGGGTCGCTCTCCTCGAGACTGGCGTTCACCGACGACGAGAACAGGAGTACGACGACGGTGGCCGCCGCCGCGATCAGCGGAACACCGAGATACCAGCGGCCACCCTGGAGCAGCCCGACCGCCACCGGCACCAGGATCAGGTTGGTCACGAGCGCCGGCGACCGCGCCCAGCGGCGGGCCTGCAGCAGCCCGCGACCCACCTGGAGCAATCCGGCCCCGGCCAGCAGCGTCAGGCCGGCGCTGACCAGAGCCCGGGTGACGTCCGCAGCGGTGGCGACCGCGAGCTCGACGGCGTAGAAGACCGCGATGCCGACGAGCAGCCCGCCCTGCGCCAGCACCAGCCCGGCAACCACCTGAAGGGCTCTGGCAGGTCGGGCAGGTCGTGACACGGCCACGAACCCTAGCCGCGAGACGGTTCGGGCAGGCGGGCGCATGCCGTTAGGCTCACGAGCCATGAGGGCGCTGCTGGTGGTCAACCCCGCGGCCACGACCGCGTCGCCGCGCACCCGCGAGGTGCTGCTGGCGGCGCTGGACGGCGAGCTCAAGCTCGAGATCGTCGAGACCTCGCACCGGTCCCACGCGACCGAGCTAGCCCGGCAGGCACGCCGCGACGGGCTCGAACTCGTCATCGCCCTGGGCGGCGACGGCACGGTCAACGAGGTGGTCAACGGGCTGCTCGAGGAGGGCCCCCGGGACGACGTACCCGATCTTGCTGTCGTCCCCGGTGGGGGCACCAACGTCTTCGCCCGCGCCCTGGGCATCCCCCGGGACCCCGTCGAGGCGACCGGAGCCCTGCTCACGGCGCTGCGCGACCGTCGTCGACGCAGCATCGGCCTCGGCCAGGTGGACCAACGCTGGTTCACCTTCAACGCCGGCCTGGGTTGGGACGCGGACGTCGTCACCGCCGTGGACCGCCGTCGCCACGAGTCCGCGGAGCATTCCGGGCCCGCGCGCTCTCGGGCCAGTGACTACTTCCGCGCGGCGGTCCGGAGCTTCTTCATCGACACCGACCGTCGCCATCCGGCACTCACCGTCAGCTTCATCGACCCGCCGGCCAGCCCCGACGACCGGACCCGGGGCACCGTCGACCGTGCTGACGGGGCTGAGGGCGCCGTGGACGAGTCCGCCGAGCTGACGGGACTCCACATGGTGATGGTGGCCAACACCGCGCCCTGGACCTATCTCGGGGCCAGGCCGATCGGTCCGTTCCCCCGCGCGTCGTTCGACCACGGGCTCGACCTCTACGGGCTGCGCACCTTGCGGACGATCAGCACGCTCCACCAGGTCCGGCAGGTCGTCTCACGTCGTGATACGGAGCCACGCGGCCGAGCGGCCGTGCACCGTCACGACCTGGGAGGGTTCCGGGTGACTGCGGCCCGGCCGGTCGCCCTGCAGGTCGATGGGGAGCCGCTCGGTGAGCGCAGCGAGGTCGTCTTCCGGTCCGTTCCGGACGCGCTGCGCGTGGTCTGCTGACTCTCTGTAGTCATGCTTCTGCGTTGAGTAGCCGGTGAGCGGCGCGAACAGCCTCGTGACTGCGGCTCCTTTGTGTCGCTCATGGCACCCGGCTGTGACGTAGATGACACGTCCAAGGGGGAAAAACATCCATGGCGAGCCTTGTGCGACTCACCTTGGTTTGCTTGGGTTGACGTATCAGTGTTTCGACCGCACGTATTTGCGGGTAGACCGCCGGTCAGACACCACTTCAAGTTTCGTTTCATGGGGGGACCGTCATGGTCCACCGATCCTGCGGGGGAGTTCGTGAACGGATTCACAAACAGAATGTAGTCTTGCTCTTTCGCCCCGCACAGCACACATCAAGCACCTAGAGGAGTGACGCGCATGGACTGGCGCCACCGCGCGGCTTGCCGCGATGAAGACCCGGAGCTGTTCTTCCCGATCGGGAACACCGGGCCCGCCCTACTGCAGATCGAGGAGGCTCGCGCCGTCTGTCGACGCTGCGAGGTCGTCGACAGCTGCCTGGCCTGGGCCCTCGAGTCCGGTCAGGACGCCGGCGTCTGGGGCGGCATGAGCGAGGACGAACGTCGCGCGCTCAAGCGTCGCAGTGCCCGCAACCGGGCGCGCACCGCCTGACGGCACCCACCGCACGAACGACCAAGCCCCGGCCACCGGCCGGGGCTTCGTCATGCGCCCCGTCGCCCGATCTTGGCGTCAGTGGGGCACCCATCCCGGATCAAGATCGCGATTTCCGTGCACAGATTGCACGTCCGTGCGGAATCTGAGCACGGAAACAACGATCATGAACGGGTACGACGCCGCTCGCGCCGCCGCCCGTACGCACCGCCGACCGCCAGCCCCGCCAACCAGTCAGCCCGCCAAGCCCCGCCAGCCCGCCAGCCCCGAAGCCCGCGAACCCGCCCTTGACCGGCTATAGCCGACCCGATGTTTCATGATCACGAAGGATCGTGGTTCGTCGATCGGCAGGATCCTTCGTGATCATGGATTTCGGTCGCTGAACCGGCGGCCGTCGGCGCTAGTCGGCGGGTCAGTCGGCGGGCGGCGCCGGCAGCGGTATCCACACCCGGATCTGCGCACCAGCGCCGACCGACGCCGTGGCAGCTCCGCCGACCGACGCCGTGGCAGCTCCGCCGACCGACCCTGGGGTGCGCCCGCCGTCCGGCCCCGGGTCAGCCCCGACCGCCGGCAGGAGCGACATCTCGCCGCCGAGCTCGGTCTCTACGAGCGTCCGCACGATCTGCAGCCCGAGGCCGCCGGTGTCCGCCGCCAGGTGGAAGCCGGGGTCGGGCCCGGGACCGTTGTCGGAGACCGTGACGACCAGGGTCTCGCCCGACGGCGGGTTGACCCCGGCAGGGATGTGTCCGAAACCGCGACGCACCTCGACCCGGACGGTCCCGCCGGCGTCGCCGAGCCCGTGCTCAGCGGCGTTCTGCACCAGTTCGACGAGCACGAGCGCGAGCGGCGTGGCCACCTCGGGGACCAGCCGGCCGAACGTGCCGTCCCGCACGACCTGCACCGATCCGCCGCCGTCACCCTCGGTCGGTTGGCCCGAAGCGACCAGAGCAGCCGACCCGGTCGGCGACCTCGTCGAAGTCGAGGTGCTCGTCGAGGGTGCGGGACAGCGTCTCGTGGACCAGCGCGATCGAGCCGACCCGGCGCTCGGCCTCCGTGAGCGCGGCTCGGGCTGTCTCGTCGGCCGGTGCCAGCCGGCGGCCCTGCAGGCGCAGCAAGGCCGCCACGGTCTGCAGGTTGTTCTTGACCCGATGGTGGATCTCGCGGATCGTCGCGTCCTTGCCGACCAGCTCGCGCTCGCGGCGGCGCAGCTCGCTGACGTCACGGACGAGGACGAGGGCTGCCGTACGCAGTCCGCCGGGGGTGAGGGGGATGACGCGCAGCCGCACGGTCGCCCCCGCGGCCTCGACCTCGGTCTGCCGGGCCGCCCAGCCACTGATCACCATGGACAGCGCCTCGTCGACCGGGCTGCGACTGTCGGGCCAGGGTCGACGTGAGCTCGCCCAGGTGCGTGCCGGCGAGGTCGGCCGTCAGGCCGAGCCGCCGATAGGCCGAGAGGGCGTTGGGACTCGCGAACGTCACGACGCCGGACGCGTCGAGGCGGATCAGCCCGTCACCCACGCGCGGCCCGCCTTCGCTGAGCGCGTCGGCGCCGACGATCGGGAAGCGGCCCGCGGCGATCATCAGGGCCAGGTCGTCGGCGGTGCGCAGGTAGGTGAGCTCGAGCCGGCTGGGCGTACGCGCCGCTGCCAGATCCGTGTGCCGGCTGACCACGGCGATGACCCGCCCGTCGCGGACGACGGGGATGGTCTCCTCGCGCACCGGCACGTTGCCGGGCCAGTCGGGATCGCGCTCACGGCAGATGCGCACCTCGTCAAATGCGGCGTCGAGCTGGGGGCGGCGGCCCCGTGGTGCGAGGGTGCCGACGATGTCGTCGTGGTAGACGGTCGGCCCGGTGGTCGGCCGCATCTGTGCGGCCGCGAGGAAGCCACCTCTCGCGCCGTCGTGCAGCGGCAGCCACAGCACCAGGTCGGCGAAGGACAGGTCGGCGAGCAGCTGCCAGTCGCCGAGCAGCAGGTGCAGCCAGTCGACGTCGTCAGGGGTCAGGTCGGCCTGGCCCTGGGCCAGCTCGGACAGCGACGTCACGGCTGCGAGCCTAGGTCTCCGCACCGCCCCGCGTGGGACGAGGACCGGCTCCCATTAGGGTCGGTCGGCGTGAGGAGTGAACGAACAGCCGCGCTGGTGGCCCGCGACGTCCGCCACGTCTGGCACCCGTTCACCGCGCAGAGCGCCTGGCCGGACGACGAGCCGCTGGTGATCGAGCGGGCCGAAGGCATGCACCTGTTCGACACCGACGGCAACCGCTATCTCGACGGCGTCTCCTCGCTGTGGCTCAGCGTGCACGGGCACGGCGTGCCGGAGATCGACGCGGCGATCCGCGACCAGCTCGGCCGCCTCGACCACGCGACCTTCCTCGGCCTGACCCACGAGCCGGGCATCGAGCTGGCCGAACGGCTGCTCGACACCGCGCCGGCCGGCCTCACCCGGGTGTTCTACGCAGGTGACGGCTCGTCCGCCGTCGAGGCCGCGATCAAGATGGCCTACCAGGCGACTGCGCAAGCGACCGGCGCCGTACGACCGCTGTACGTGCACGTCGCCGAGGGCTACCACGGCGACACCCTCGGGGCGGTCAGCGTCGGCGGCATCGCGTTGTTCCACGCGACCTACCGGCCGATCCTGCTCGACACCCGCATGGTGGAGTCTCCGGGCGTGCTGGCCCCGGGCCAGACCCGCGCGGCGCGCGCCGCGGAGGTCCTCGCGGCGCTGCGGGCCGTCCTCGAGCGCGAGGGCGACCAGGTGTGCGCCGTCGTGATCGAGCCGCTGGTGCAAGCCGCCGGCGGCATGCTCACCCACGACCCGGCCTTCGTCGTCGGAGTCCGGGCGCTGTGCGACGAGTTCGCCGCGCTGATGGTCGTCGACGAGGTCGCCACCGGCATCGGGCGCACCGGACGCATGTGGGCGGTCGACCATGCCGGTGTCACCCCCGACCTGATGACCTGCGGCAAGGGGCTGACCGGTGGCTACCTGCCGCTCTCGGCCGTGCTCGCCCGCGAGTCCGTCTATGAGGCGTTCCTCGGCGCACCGTCGCAATCACGCACGTTCTTCCACGGGCACTCCTACACCGCCAACCCGCTGTGCTGCGCCGCGGCCCTGGCCAACCTGTCCCTGATGGCCGAACGGGGCACCGTGGCACACGCCGCACAGGTGGGCGAGCGGATGGGCGACCTGCTCAAAGGCATCGAGTCGTACGACGGGGTCCGCGAGGTCCGTCGCCTGGGAACCATGACCGGCATCGAGGTTGAGCCTGTGACAGATCGAACCGGATTCGCCGTCTGTCAGGCGGCTCGACGTCGAGGGGTGTGGGTGCGACCGCTCGGGGACGTCGTCGTCCTGATGCCACCGCTCGCCATCGGTGACGAGGACCTCGAGACGCTGTGCGGGGTCGTCGAGGAGAGCATTCGCGAGGTCGTCCGATGACGGCCACGAGCACGCCGGCGGCCGCCCGAACCTTGCCGGATGACCTCGCCGCACTGGTCGCCGACCTCCGGTCACCGGACCCCCGGGTGCGCGACGACGGTGCTTACAGCAGTCTGGCCGGCCGCGTCACCGAGGGCCGCGCAGACGAGCACCTGGCGGCCCTGGGTGACGCCGGCGCCGCATTGCTGGCCGACCCCGCCATCCAGGCGCGGTCGTTCGGAGCTCTCCTGCTCGCCCTCGTCGTCGACCGCGTCAACGTCCTGTCGTCGGGCATCCCTGATCACGAGGGGGCCGCCGAGATCGTGCGGCCACTCGACGTCGTGCGCTGGCTCGCCGTCTTCCTCACCTGGTATTCGAGCGAGCCGGACCTCAGGGGCCACGATCAGACGCTGGGCTGGCTGCATGCGGTCGCGCACGGAGCGGACACGCTGGGGGCCTTTGCCGGCTCACCGCTGCTGACCGCGTCCGAGCTGTTGATGCTGCTCGACATGGCGGCCGAGCGCGTGCACGCACCAACGGCCTACCACCTGACCCAGCAGGAGGACGACCGGCTCGGTGTCGCCGCGATGACCGTCTTGCTGCGCGGTGCCGTCTCCACTGACGACGCGTGCGCGTGGATCGACCGGCTGGCGGCACCCTGGCGCGCCCGACCAACAGGCGCCACCTCGGCGCAGCTGGACAACACCATCCGGTTCGCCCGCACGCTGCACCTGCAGCTGATCCTCGGGATCCGGCTCGAGCCAACGGGATCCGTGCGCCCAATGCCCGACCGGGACGAGCTGCTGCGTCATCTCGGCGCGGCCCTGGCCGACGTCGGGTGGCTGTACGGACGTCCGGCGTGACCGCCGAGCGTGACCCGCTCGCTCCGCTGCGGGCCGATGCGGCAGAACGCGAGAGGAACGGGCTTCGCCGGCTGCTCCGGCCTCGGCCCGCGAACGACGGTCTGCTCGACCTCGCCTCCAACGACTACCTGGGCCTGGCCCGCGACCCACGCATCACGGCCGCTGCGGCGGCCGCGGCGGTGCGCTGGGGAGCCGGATCGACGGGGTCGCGCCTCGTGACCGGCAGCACCGACCTGCACGCAGCTCTCGAGGCCGACCTGGCGGCCTTCCTCGGCGCCGAGGCCGGCCTGGTCTTCTCGTCGGGCTATCTCGCCAACCTCGGGGCCGTCACCGCGCTGTCCGGGCCGGGCACCACGGTCGTGTCCGATGCGCTCAACCACGCGTCGGTCGTCGACGCCTGCCGGCTCTCGAGGGCGCACGTCGTGGTCACCCCGCACCGCGACGTAGCCGCCGTCGCGCTGGCTCTGTCAGCCCGGACCACCGAGCGGGCCATCGTCGTCACCGACGCCGTGTTCTCCGTCGACGGCGACCTCGCGCCGCTGGCCGATCTGCACGTCGTGACACGTGCTCATGGCGCGCTGCTCGTGATCGACGAGGCCCACTCGCTCGGCGTCGTCGGCCCGGACGGCTCAGGTGCGGCACGCGCCGCCGGCATCGCCGGTGCGAACGACGTCGTCCTCACGGTCACGCTGTCCAAGGCGCTCGGTGCGCAAGGCGGCGCGGTGTTGGGCGCCGGGGTCGTCGTGGAGCACCTGATCAACACCGCCCGCGCGTTCATCTTCGACACCGGTCTCGCGCCTTCCAGCGCGGCGGGCGCCGCGGCGGCCCTGACCGTGCTGCGCAGCGAGTCGCACCTGGCGGGCGCCGTGCGGTCGCGGGCCCGTGACCTCGAGCGCATCACCCGGGACCTCGGCATGGCTCCGACCAGTCCGGACGCCGCGGTCGTGTCCCTGCCGATGCCCTCCCCCGCGGCTGCTGTCGAGGCTGCTGCCCGGCTGCTCGCCCAAGGGATTCGGGTCGGCTGCTTCCGCCCGCCGTCGGTGCCCGACGGCGTGTCCCGGCTGCGCCTCACCGCCCGGGCGGACCTGCGTGACGCCGATCTGGACAAGGTCGAGACCACCCTGTCCGGCCTCGTACAGCCCAGCCTCTCGACCTGACCGGACGTGCCCCCCACCGCCCGCAGTTGACCACGTTTGGCGGGCGCACAGCCATCGGCGTCGCTCGCCGACTAACGGCGAGTCGAGCCCACGCGTCGCGATGGCAGACGTACGGGCCTGCTGAGGCGACGGTTCGCCTCGTGAGGTGACCCGGGGGCGGACTCAGGCGGCGTCGGACAACCTCGATCGCACGGCGACCGCGTCCACGCCTAACCTGCCCAGCAGCTCGGTGGCCGGGTCGCGTGGGCCGCCGTCCAGCAGGGCGAGCAGCAGGTGCGTCGGCTCGAGGCGCCTCGTGTTGCGGGCCTGCGCCTGCGCCAACGTGCGCCGCAGCGCGGCACCGGCTGCGCGCGTGAACGGGCGGCGGCCGTAGGACCGGGACGCCGGGATGCCCGCGTCGGCAGCGGTGTCGACAGCCGCATTGACATCGACATCCACGCCGACCGCCGCCAGGGCATCGTCGTCCATCGAGTCCAGGGCCCGTCGGGCGCTCGCTCAGGTCGATGCCGATCGACCGCGTGGCCGGCGAGTCGGCGTCGTGCAGCAGGCCGAGCAGCAGGTGCTCGGTGCCGACCCTCGGGTCACCCCGGCGCCCCGCCTCGTCGACCGCGGCACTGACTGCGGCTCTCGCCGACGCGCTGAACCGGTTGATCATCGCTCTCACCTTTCGAACCTTCCGTGCTTCTTGTGCACCGCCTGTCGGGAGACCCCCAGCGCGTCGCCGATCTGCTCCCACGACCAGCCGTCGCGGCGAGCCGCGGCGACCTGCGCGACCTCGACCTGGTCGGCGAGCCGGCGAAGCGCGCCCACTGCACGCAGGCCCACCGACGGGTCGTCCGCGCCGATGCCGGCCGAGAGCTGCTGCAGGTCCATGCCTGTCAACCTACATTGACAACCGCCTTGTGTCAACCTTGGTTGACAGCGCGTCGGATCTCTAGCGGAGCAGGGTGCGGATCGTCCGCAGGGCGACCGACAGGGTGGCCAGGTCGAAGTTGTCCGTCGCGGCGATCTCCTCGAGGGTGCTCCGGGCGCGGGTGACGCCCTCGTGGTTGGCTTCCTCCCACGCCTCGATGCGCACCTGTGCGGGCTCGCTCGACGACGTCGAGGTGAGGACGTTGGTCGTCAGGCCGGCCAGCGCGGCGTAGAGGTCGTAGCGCAGCGCAGACCTGGCGAGCGCCGTCCACCGGTCACCTCGAGGCAGGTCGGTGATCCGGGTCAGCATCTGGTCCACCTCGATGCGTTCCGAGATCGCGAAGTAGATGGCCGCCACCTCGCCGGCCGGCCGTTTCTCCGCGGCCGCGATCTCGACGATGTCGAGCAGCGAGAACGAGTCGAGCAGTCCTGCCGCGCGCAGCGCCAGGTCCTCGGGCACGCCACGGTTGGTGAACTCGGCCACCCGGACGCGCAGGCGGCGCTGCTCCGTGCCCACCAGGAACTCGGGCACGCGCGGCAGCAGTGCGTCGAGCCCGGCCTGGAAGTGATGCACTTCCGCTGCGACGTCGATGCTCGCCTGGCGACTCTGCAGCACCCAGCGGGTGCTCCGGTCGAGCAACCGGCGACCCTCGAGATAGAGCATCGACTGGACGTCGGTGGGCAGCTTGTTGTCCTGCGACTCGATCTCGGCCCACAGGTCGTCGAGGCGGAACACCTCGCGTACGAGCGTGTAGGCCCGGGCGATCTGCAGGGGGCTCGCCCCGGTCTCCTCCTGGGCGCGGAACACGAAGGTGACGCCGGCTCGGTTGACCATGTCGTTGATCACCCAGGTCGAGATGATCTCGCGACGCAGCGGATGCCGGACGAGCCGGTCGTCGAACTTCTCGACCAACGGGTCGGGGAAGTAGCGACGGAGCGCGGCGCCGAACCAGGCCTCGTCCGGCAGCGGTGTGTCGAGGATCGTCGCCGTCAGCGTGATCTTCGCGTAGGCCGCCAGGACCGCGAGCTCGCTGGACGTCAGCCCGAGGCCGGCCGACAGCCGCTGGTCGATCATCGTCGCGGACGGGAGGAACTCCAGGGCGCGATCGAGCTCACCGCGCTCTTCCAGCGCGCGGATGAAGCGCTTGTGCACCGAGAGCATCGCCGGTGCCTGGACCCTCGCGTTGCCGAGCAGGACGTTCTGCTCGTAGTTGTGCCTGAGCACCTGCCGTGCGACGTCGTCGGTCATCTCGACGAGCAGGGCGTTGCGGCCCGCCATGTCCATGCGCCCTTCGCGCACGACCTGGTCGAGCAGGATCTTGATGTTGACCTCGTGGTCGGAGGTGTCGACCCCTGCCGAGTTGTCGATGGCATCGGTGTTGATGTGCCCACCGGCGAGCGCGTACTCGATGCGACCGAGCTGGGTCAGGCCGAGGTTGCCGCCCTCCCCGACGACCTTGGCGCGCAGCTCGGCGCCGTCGACGCGGATCGAGTCGTTCGCCTTGTCGCCGACCTCGGCATGGGTCTCGGTGCTCGCCTTGACGTACGTACCGATGCCGCCGTTCCAGAGCAGGTCCACCGGCGCAGCGAGGATCGCGCGAAGCAGGTCGGGCGGGGACATCGACGCGACCGATGCCTCGATGCCGAGTCGCTTCTTGACCTGTGCGGACAGCGGGATCGACTTCGCGGCGCGCGAGTAGATGCCGCCACCAGCGGAGATCAGGCTCGCGTCGTAGTCCGCCCAGGAGGAGCGCGGCAGGTCGAAGAGGCGGCGGCGCTCGGCGAACGAGCTCGCTGCGTCGGGATCGGGGTCGAGGAAGACGTGGCGGTGGTCGAAGGCCGCGGCGAGGCGGATGTGCTCGGAGAGCAGCATGCCGTTGCCGAAGACGTCGCCGGACATGTCACCGATGCCGACCACGGTGAAGTCCTCGGCCTGCGTGTCGACGCCGAGCTCACGGAAGTGGCGCTTGACCGACTCCCAGGCACCACGCGCCGTGATGCCCATCGCCTTGTGGTCATAGCCGACCGACCCGCCGGACGCGAACGCGTCGCCGAGCCAGAAGCCGTAGTCCAGCGCCACCTGGTTCGCGATGTCGCTGAAGGTCGCCGTGCCCTTGTCAGCTGCGACGACGAGATAGCTGTCGTCGCCGTCGTGGCGCACCACCTGGGCCGGCGGCACGGTCACCGAGGTGCCCTGGTCGTCGATGCGGTTGTCGGTGATGTCGAGCAGACCGCCGATGAACGTTCGATAGCACGCAATGCCTTCTGCGAGCAGTGCCTCGCGGTCGGCAGTCGGGTCACCGGTTGCCGCCGGCGGGCGCTTGACGACGAACCCGCCCTTGGCGCCGACCGGCACGATGACGGCGTTCTTGACCATCTGTGCCTTGACCAGGCCGAGCACCTCGGTGCGGAAGTCCTCCCGCCGGTCTGACCAGCGCAAGCCACCGCGGGCGACCGCGCCGAAGCGCAGATGCACGCCTTCGACGCGCGGGCTGTAGACCCAGATCTCGAAGCGGGGCAACGGCTGCGGGAGGTCTGGCACGAGATGGGGATCGAGCTTGAAGGAGACGTAGGACTTGGGTCGACCGTCGGTGCCGGGCTGGAAGTAGTTGGTGCGCAGCGTGGCCCGGATGGCCCCCAGGAAGGCGCGCAGTATGCGGTCCTGGTCGAGACTCTCGACGGCGTCGAGCGCACCGGCGATCTCCTCCTGCAACCCGTCGATCACCTCGTCCGCCGCCATCTCGAAGCCAGGGTCGAGGCGTGCCTCGAAGAGCCTGACCAGTAGTCGCGCGATGTGGACGTTCGAGGTCAGGCACTCCTGGATGTAGTGCTGGCTGAAGGTCGACCCGCCCTGGCGCAGATACTTTGCGTACGCGCGCAGAACCATCGCCTGGCGCCAGGTCAGCCCCGCCCGCAGCACCAGCGTGTTGAACCCGTCGCTCTCCGCCTCGCCGGCCCAGACGGCCGCGAAGGCGTCCTGGAAGCGGGTCCGCGCGTCTTCCGAGCCGCCGTCGCCCGACGGCTCGTAGCGCAGCCCGAAGTCGTAGACCCACGCGCCGGGGCGGCCGGCCCGGTCGATCAGATAGGGCCGCTCGTCGACGACCTCGACGCCCATCTCCTGCAACCGGGGCAGAACCAGAGAGAGCGACACCGGTTCTCCGACGTGGAACAGCTTGAGCCGGCGGTCGCTGGGCGCGGCATCGCGCGGAGCGTACAGCGCCAGGTCGATGTCGCCCTTGTTCTTCAGCGCCTCGAGCCGGTGCAGGTCGGCGACGGCCGCAGCGGCGGGGAGGTCCTCCTTGTAGGCCTCGGGGAACGCCTCGCTGTAGATCGCCGCCAGGATCGACGACTCCCGGGGACCGCAGCTGGCGGCGAGTGCGTCGGCGAAGTCGTCGTCCCACGACCGCGTCGCGCGGACGAGCCGGCCCTCGATCTCGGCCGGGTCGACATCGGGCACGGCGTCCTTGGGGTCGACCCGCACGACGAAGTGCAGGCGCGCCAGCACCGACTCGGACACCAGAGCGGTGTAGTCGATGCTCACGCCGTCGAAGGCGTCGAGGAGGATGTCCTCCATCTCCTGGCGGACATGGGTGGTGTAGCGGTCACGCGGCAGATAGACCATGCAGGACATGAAGCGGCCGTAGTCATCCCGGCGCAGGAACAGCCGGAGCTGACGGCGCTCCTGCAGATGCAGCACGGCGAGCGCGGTCTTGGCGAGGTCCGCGGAGGAGATCTGGAACAGCTCGTCTCGCGGATAGTTCTCGAGGATCTGCAACAGGTCTTTGCCGGAATGGCTGTCCTTGGTGAACCCGGCGCCCCAGAGGAGCTCGATCGCCTTCCGGCGCAGCACCGGGATCTCGTGGATGCTCTCGTTGTAGGCGGCCGACGTGAAGAGTCCGAGGAAACGACGCTCGCCGACGACCTGGCCCTGTTCGTCGAACGACTTGACGCCGACGTAGTCGAGATAGGCGGGTCGGTGGACCGTCGAGCGGCTGTTGGCCTTGGTGATGACCAGCAGCTGGCGCTGACGGGCGCGGTCACTTGCTTCACGCGGCAGCCGACCGACGTCGGGTCCCTGCGACTGGTCGGCGCGCAGGATGCCCAGGCCGGTGCCGGCGACCGCAACGAGTCGCTCGCGGCCCGCGGCCCGGTCAGCGGACTCTGGCTGGGTGCTGTCGTCGAGGACGTATTCGCGATAGCCCATGAAGGTGAAGTGGTCGTCGGCCAGCCACTGCAACAGCTCCGTTGCCTCGGCCACCTCCTGTTCGGGCAGCCCGCGAGGGTGGCTGGCGGTGATCTCCCCGGCGATGCGCAGCGCGGTGGCTCGCATCTTCGGCCAGTCCTCGACGGCCTCGCGCACGTCGCGCAGCACACGCTCGAGGTCGGCGGTCAGCACCTCGTCACCGGTGACGTCGGTGCCGCGATCGATCTCTATGTGCATCCACGACTCGACCAGCTCGTCAGTGGTGGTCGGGCCGGCGCCCGACGTGTCGGACACCGCGATCAATGTGCCGGTGACATCGCGCCGCACGACGAACTGTGGGTGCACGACCAGCTGGATCGCCCGGCCGTGGCGGCTGAGCTCGGCGGTGACCGAGTCGACGAGGAACGGCATGTCGTCGGCGACGACCTCCACCACGCTGTGGCCCTCGGCGGTCCAGCCGTCGCGTTCAGCGGTTGGGCTGGTGACCCGGACGTTGGCGGTGCCCTGCGGTCGGTGGCGCGCGAGCTCGCGGTGGGAGAAGGCAGCACCGACGACGTCCTCGTCACGCCGGCGGACGATGTCCTCGGTCGCCACGTGGCGGTAGTAGCGGCGCAGGAAGGCGGCGGTGGCCGCCTCGTCTCCTGCAGCGCCTCCAGCGGCCTTGGCCGCGAGCCGGTCGAGCAGCGCTGCCTTCTCCTCGTCGAGTCCTACGATCGTGCTCAGGTCGTCTTGCGTATCCGCCGACATCGTTGTCGTCGCTCCCGGTCCAGCTGTTCTGGTGGCTCGGGGCGGGCCCCCAGTGGTCTCGCGACCGACCTTAGTCCCGCCTTCGACAGGCGTGGTGGAGTGGGACAAAGTCCCGCGGGCGCCGTCAGAGCCCGTCAGAGCTGCGAGCGCAGCTCCCAGAGCAGCGGGTAGTAGTGCAGACCGAGCCGGCCGCGCAAGTAGGGCGCTCCGGACGAACCGCCGGTGCCCGACTTGGTGCCGATCTGCCGCTCGACCATGATCACGTGCCGCGACCGCCAGAGGGCGGCGTTCGCGTCGTGGTCGAGCAACCGCTCGGCGAGCTCCCAGATCTCGCCGAACTGGCCCCGGTCATGGGCAACGGTGAGCAGTGACTCCAGAACGTCGTCATCGGCGTCCGCCGGGAGCCCCGCGGCGTCGAGAACGTGCAGGAAGGCGTCCCACAGGGTCGGCTCCTCGAGCCGCAGACGCAACCGTCCCTCCTCGTCGTCTGTCAGTCCACGGAACCGCTGGAGATAACCAGGGTCCTTGGCGCCGGAGAGGAACTCGAGCTCGCGGAACTGCACGCTCTGGAAACCGCTGGCCGGCGACAGCTTCTCGCGAAAGGCCAGGAAGTCCTGCGGCGTCATCGTCTCGAGCACGCCGACCTGCTGGATCAGAACGCTCTCGATCGTGTGGACCCGCACCAGCAGGTGCCGCGCCCACCAGAGGCCGCCCCCGAACATCGCGTCGCGCACCGCGGTCAGCTCGTGGAGGAGCTGCTTGAACCACAGCTCATAGACCTGGTGGATCGTGATGAACAGCAGCTCGTCGTGGGCCGGCGGGTCGGACTCGACGCGCTGCTGGTCGAGCAGCTCGGCGACGCGCAGGTAGGAGCCGTAGGTCAGCCGCGCGCCCTCTTCACCGAAGTGCCGGTCGGCCTGCTCGTCGCCGGTGGGGGCGCGCGGTGTGGACACGTGGCCCACCTTAGTGACGGTGTTTGCAGCGAATTGGCCCGGCTACTCCCGGCGGAACAACGCGGTGGCTATCGCTTGCACGTCCCGGTCGAGACTCTCGAAACGAAGGTTTAGCGCATCGAATCGAACGTCGATGATGTCCCGGAGAAGGCGAAGTTGGCTGACGATCAACGCTCCGATGACGGACAGCAAGACGCCGACCATGCCCAGCAGCGTCCAACTTTGAGCGTTGGTCATCTCCACCTCCCAGCCTCAGCGGCGCCGCCAGTACAGCCAAATCATGCCACGTCGGAAGACCCTCTGACTGAGCGTCAGGTCATGTGTGGATAGCGGTAGTCCGTGGGCGGGACGAACGTCTCCTTGATCGACCTGGTGCTCGTCCAGCGGAGCAGGTTCTGCGGGGCGCCGGCCTTGTCGTTGGTGCCACTCGCGCGGGCGCCACCGAAGGGCTGCTGCCCGACGACGGCCCCCGTGGGCTTGTCGTTGATGTAGAAGTTCCCGGCCGCGAAGCGCAGCTTCTCGCCGGCGTCCGCGATCGCCGTCGCGGTCCTGGGCGATGATCGCGCCGGTCAGTGCGTAAGGCGCCACGGACTCCATCTGGGTCAGCATCGCGTCGTAGTCGGAGTCCTCGTACACATGCACCGCGAGGATCGGGCCGAAGTACTCGGTCGTGAAGATCTCGTTGTCCGGATTGGAGGATTCCAGGATCGTGGGCCGTACGAAGTAGCCCTGGGTGTCGTCGCAGGTGCCACCCGCGATGACCGTGATCGAGTCGTCGCCCTTCGCGCGCTCAAGCGCGGCCTTGTGCTTCGCGAACGCCCGGTCGTCGATGACCGCGCCCATGAAGTTGGACAGGTCGGTGACGTCGCCCATCTTGATCGCGTCCGTCTCGGCGGCGATCTCGTCGCGCAGCCGCGACCAGATGCTGCGCGGCACGTAGGCGCGGGAAGCGGCCGAGCACTTCTGTCCCTGGTATTCGAATGCCCCGCGTACGAGGGCAGTCCGGAGCACGTCGATGTCGGCGCTGGGATGGGCGACGACGAAGTCCTTGCCGCCGGTCTCACCGACGATGCGGGGGTAGGAGCGATAGCCGTCGATGTTCTCACCGACCTCGCGCCAGAGCTTGTGGAACACCGCCGTCGAGCCGGTGAAGTGGATGCCGGCGAGGTCGGGGTCGGACAGCGCGACCTCGGACACCGGTGCCCCGTGGCCCGTGAGCATGTTGATGACGCCGGGCGGCAGACCCGCCTCCTCGAGCAGCATCATGATCAGGTGGGCGGCGGCCTGCTGGCTCGGCGCGGGCTTCCAGATGACGACGTTGCCCATCAGCGCAGGGGCGGTCGGCAGGTTTCCGGCGATCGCTGTGAAGTTGAACGGTGTGATCGCATAGACGAAGCCTTCCAGCGGCCGGTGGTCCGCGCGGTTCCACACCCCGGGCCCGGACTTCGGCTGCTCAGCGTAGATCTGCCGGGCGAAACCGACGTTGAAGCGCCAGAAGTCGATGAGCTCGCACGCCGCGTCGATCTCTGCCTGGATCGCGGTCTTCGACTGGCCGAGCATCGTGGCGGCGTTCAGGGTGGAGCGCCACGGCCCAGCGAGCAGGTCGGCGGCCTTCAGCACGATCGCCGCGCGGTCGTCGAACGACATCGCCCGCCAGCCCGGCGCGGCCGCCCGGGCGGCATCGATCGCCGCCCGCGCGTCGTCGGCACCCGCGCTGCCCATCGTGCCCAGCACGTGGTGCCGGTTGTGCGGTTGTACGACGTCGATCGGCGCCCCGGCTGCCATGCGGCGTTCGCCGCCGATGGTCATGGTCAGCTCATAGGTGTCGCTCTGCATCCGCTTGAGCGTGCCCTCGAGCTCGGCGCGCTCCGCGCTGCCTGGTGCGTACTGGCGGACCGGTTCGTTGACCGGCTCGGGAATCGTGGTGACGGCGTCCATGAGCACATCGTGGCACGACGTAGCAAAAGGCGGTCAGGTCTCCAGCTCGACGAGCACACCGATCTCCTGGGCGGCGTACCAGGCGAGCTCGTGGTCCTCGACGCTGTCCACCACGAATCGTGCATCGTCGTCGCCGTCGTCTGCCGCGTGGAGAGCAGCCACCGCACGTCGTACGTCGTCACTGGCGCTCGCGTCGTCGACCAGGGCGGAAACGACCTGGCTCAGCGGTACGGGCGAACCGGGCCGCACGGCGGCGCGGCCCAGATCCGGTGCGGGCCGGACGGCGGAGTCCGGAACCTCCGCGGCTACCACGACTCGACGGGCCGACCCGTCCTGCGCCTGCAGATAGAGCGAGGCACGGGCGGCGGCAACCGCGGCGGCGTACTCCAGCTCCTCGATGTCGCCCTCGACGTACCACTCGCGCAGCACCGGCGTCACCGCGTAGGCGACGTCGAGATCGAACTGGCCGGCATCGAGGGCCGCAGCCAGCCGGGGCAACGTCGCGGGGAGGTAGATGCGCATCTAGAGCGCGCGGCCCAGATCGTCGGGTCGCGGGTCGCGCAGTGCCAGGGCGCTGGTGCGCAGCGAGGTCTCGAGAACCTCGAGGCGCCGCGCCGGGTCCATCATGTTCGCCCCGATGGCCGCGAGGTCCTCAGGTCCTGGCGCGAGGATGGTGATCGCCACACCGCCCAGCGTGACCTTTTCCGCCTCGTTGAGCAGGCGCCTGGTCACCTGGCGCCGCACCCGTCGTTCGACCCGCGTCGCGAGGCGGTGGGGGTGATCGTCGACGAAGGCAGCCATCGGTGCGAGCACATAGACCTCGTCGAGGCTCTCGGTCGCCAGCACGTCGACGTTGGTGGTCGACCACGCACCACCGTCGATGTAGCGTCGGCCGCCGATCTGCACGGGCGCATACCAGCCCGGGATCGCGCAGGAGGCCATCACTGCGTCGTCGAGGTTCGCCGCCGGAGACCCAGGCCGTCCGAACGTCGTGCGCTCCCCCGAGTCATAGTCCATGGCGACGACCCAGACGCCGTCGCGCTGCACCCACCCGCCCTCCCCGGCGACCGAAGCCGCCATCCGGCCCACCTCGGCCAGCGTGCCGGTGCCGGCCGGTGCCAGGGCGGCGAGCACCGCAAGGGGCGGCACCTGACGGGGTCGGATGATCGTGCGCCGCAGCAGCGCCGGCGATCCCACCGCGAAGCGCGGCCGGGTCGGCAGCGCGCCGCCGGTGGAGTGGTCGTAGTCCCAGTCGAGCCCGACCTCGTGGGGCAGCGGCAGGCCGTGCTGGTGGTCGATCAGCTCAGCGACCGTCAGCCCGGCGCCCAGCAGCGCGGCGAGCACCGACCCGGCCGAGGTGCCGAGGATGATGTCCGCGGAGTGCGGGTCGAACCCCTCCACCTCGGCCACCGCGCTGAGCGCGCCGATCGACCAGGCCGCGCCGAGCACTCCCCCGGCGCCGAGCACGAGCCCGCGCCGGGGCTCACCGGACGTCGGGGACGGCGCTGCCGGGGTGGTGGTCATCGCACCGAGTCCACGAGCTCGGCGAGGGCGTCCTGGATGCATTGGGCGAGTACGTCGACATCGGGCATCGCGTCGCGGTCGGCATTGATCCCGTAGAAGACCCCGCCGTCGTAGGAGGTCAGTCCGATGCTGACGGCCTGACCCTTCGCGAGGGGCACCACGGGGTAGGCCGCGAGCATGCGCGCCTCGCCGGCATACAGCGGCTGCTGGGGCCCGGGCACGTTGGTGACGACGAGGTTGAACCAGCGCTTGGACAGCCCGCTGGCGACACGTGCGCCCAGCGAGTGCAGCGTGGGAGGTGCGAAGCCGGCCAGGCCCGCCAGCGCTTGCGCCCCCACGGCCTGGCCCGCCTCCTTGTGCGCCTTCATCCGATAGCTCACCTGGTGCAGCCGCATGACCGCGCTCGGCTCGCCGACCGGCAGGTCGACGAGGTAGGACGCAACTCGGTTGCCTGCCTGGCCCTGCGCGCTCTCCGGCCGGATGCTCACCGGCACCATCGCCCGCACCGTGGTCGAGGCGTTCACCGTCTCCCCGCGGGTCAACAGCCACGCGCGCAAGGCGCCCGCGACGGTCGCGAGCACGACGTCGTTGATGGTGCCACCGTGCGCCTTGCGGACGCGGCGGTGGTCCTCGAGGTCGAGGGCGACCGTGGCATAGCGCCGCTGCTCGCCGATGACCGCGTTGAGCGGGCTGTCCGGGGCAGCGCGCGCCGCGGTCGCAGCCGCGGCGAACAGGCCGCCGGCATGGGCCGCCAGTCGGTCGATGGTGGAGCGGAAGTCGGACAGGCCGCTCCGTACGGTGTCGACCAATGCGTTCGGACGGCGCACTGTCTCGGCGAGGGCACCTGCCACCAGCTCGGCCCAGGACGGCTCGGCGGCGGGCCGCCAGGTGTCCTCGGGCGTGTCGCGCGGTTCAGGGGTCGTGTCGAGGATGACCTGACCGATGTCCACCGCAGCGACTCCGTCGACCATCGCGTGGTGGGTCTTCGTGATGATGGCGAAGCGGTCGCCCGACATGCCCTCGACCAGGTACATCTCCCAGAGCGGTCGGTTGCGGTCGAGCGGACGGCTCTGGACGCGCGCCACGAACTCGTGCAGCTGGGCATCGGTGCCCGGGCGCGGGAGCGCTGACCGGCGCACGTGGTAGGTGAGGTCGAAGTGCTCGTCGTCGACCCAGACCGGGTTGGCCAGCCGGCCCGGCACCCAGCGGATGCGCTGGCGATAACGCGGTACGAAGGCGATGCGGTCACCGATCAGGTCGACCAGGCGCTCGTAGTCGAATCCCGCCTCGGGCGCCTGGAAGATGGCCACCCCGCCGACATGCATCGGTGTCGTCGGCTCCTCGAAGTAGAGGAAGGACACATCTAGCGGACTGAGCCGGTCCGGCACCGGCGCCACCTCCTCATCTGGGTCTCAGGTCATCGTGACATGCTCGCCCCATGCTGCGGGCTGCGACGTCTACGAGTGCGCTGCGATTGACAGCTTGCCTCGCGACGGGAGCCTTGCTCCTGCTGTCAGGATGCGCGGGAAGCAGCGACGGCACCCCGTCGGGCACGTCCTCACCGAAGGCATCGTCCTCAGCCGGCGAGAAGCCGACGGAGGTCGTCGTCTCGGTCAAGGACGGCAAGGTCTCGCCGAAAGCACACCGGGTCAAGGTCGCGGAGGGCAGCCAGGTGCAGCTCCTGGTGAGCAGCGATGTCGACGACGAGGTGCACGTGCACGGATACGACATCGAGAAGGAAGTCGCGGCCGGGCAGTCGGTGACGATCGACTTCACCGCGAACCAGACGGGGGTCTTCGAGGTGGAGACCCACGAGAGCAACCTCCTGCTGCTCCAGCTCCAGGTGCAGTGAACCCACGACTGCTCGCCCACGGGGTGGGCAGCCGCGAGGACCTACCGATCCCGTTCTCGTACGCGCTGATCGGCGCGGCGCTCGCCTTGCTGGTCTCGTTCGCAGTCCTGCTGCTGTTCTGGCGGGAGCCGCGGCTCGACCCGGCCGGGGCCGGTCGGCCGCTGCCCGCAGCGGTGCAGCGGGCTCTTGACAGCCCGCTCACGCGCGGAACCCTCCGGGCACTCGGCCTGCTTGCGACGTCGTACGTCGTGCTGGCCATGGTGTTCGGCAACGACGACGCACTGAACCCGACCGCGGCCACGGTCTACGTGCTGTTCTGGGTCGGGGTGCCGCTGCTCTCCCTCCTGCTCGGGCCGGTCTGGCGGCTCGTCAACCCGATCCGCACCCTGCAGCTCCTGCTCTCCCGGCTGCTCCGGGCCGACCCCAGGGCCGGCCTTGCCCCGTTGCCCCCGTGGCTCGGCTACTGGCCGGCTGCCCTGTCGCTGCTGTCGTTCGTCTGGCTCGAGCTGGTGCCGCGGGAGTCCAACACCAGCTTGCCGACCTTGCGGCTCTACTTTGCTTGTTATCTGGCAGTGCAACTGTTCGCGGCGACGTATTTCGGGTCGCGATGGTTCGACCGCGGCGACGGCTTCGAGGTGTTCTCGTCGTTGCTCGGCCGGCTGTCGGTGTTCGGTCGGCGCGGCGACGGCCGCCTCGTCGTGCGCAGTCCGCTGGACGGCGTGGCGGGGGTCGCGAAGGCGCCGGGACTGTTCGGCGTCGTCGGTGTCCTGCTCGGCTCGACCGTGTTCGACTCGCTGAGCGCCCACCTGGCGTGGATCGACTTCGTGCAGACCGGTCCGCTGCCGCCGCGGGTTGCGTCGACGCTCGGACTGGTGGTGACCGTCACCGTGGTGACTGCGGCCTTCACGGGCGCGTCCGCGCTGACCGGGCTCGGCGCGGGGCGGCGCCCCCTCGACACGGCCGGGGAGTTCGCACACACGATCGTGCCCATCGTGGCGGGCTATTTCGTCGCGCACTACTGGTCGTTGCTCGTGATCGTCGGCCAGCAGGCCGTGGTCCAGCTGTCCGACCCGCTCGGCAACGGTGCCAACTGGCTCGGGACCGGCGGCCGGGTTGCCGACCCGCTGCTGGCCGGCGCGACCACCACGGCGGTGATCCAGGTGACGGCCGTCGTCGTGGGGCACGTACTCGGCGTCGTGCTCGCGCACGATCGCGCGGTGGCGCTGCTGCCGCGACGGCACGCAGTCGTGGGGCAGATCCCGTTGCTGGTGCTGATGGTCGCCTACACCGTCACCGGCCTGATCCTCCTCTTCTCCGCCTAACCCGACCCCACGAGGTCCCGCCTCCTTTCAAGTCGATCATGCAGCTCCCGACAGCGCGCGCATTCCTGCAGGTCAGCGGGCCCTTTTTTCGAATCGATCATGCAGTAACCGACATGGCTGTTTCTTGTCACCCGCGCCAGCACGCCGCGTACGTAACGTGCAACAACTCGACCCGTCTCTGGCAGGCAGCGATCGCAGACCATGCGTAGGCAACTGCATGATCGACTTTGAATTTCTGGTGGGGGGGTGTCGTTAGGGGGTGACGACTGACCGGGTCAGGTGGACGGGGAGGTCGGCGTTCCTGCCTGCGGCGACGGCCCAGGCCACCGCGTGTGTCTGCATCGCCACGAGCTCGACCTGCGGGTCGTCGTGGCCATGGTGGATGCGTGCCCCGGTCCCGGAGATGGCGCGCGTCTGCACGTCGGTCAGTGGCGTCATCGCCCAGACCAGCGTGCCCGGGCCGGCGACGCTGATCGGACCGTGCAGATACTCCCCTGTGGCGTAGGCCTCCGCCCACATGCCGACCGACTCGCGGCACTTGAGCGCCCCCTCCTGCGCCAGGGCGGCCGCCCAGCCGGAGCCGAGGACGACCAGTTGCCGCGGCGCGGGCTCCTCAGCAGGGGTCGCCGTGACGGCTCGGGCCCGGCTGACCAGATCAGCAACGGTCGCATCGGACTCACCGAGGTGGGTGCGCAGCAGGGTGAGCAGGCTCGTGGGGAAGCGGGTCTGCACGACGCTGCGCTCGTCGGCGTACGACAGGTCGATGATGTCCGTCGCGGCCGTTGCTATCGGGGTGTCGAGCTCACCGAGGATCGCCGTGACGGGCAGGCCGGCGGGGAGCATCGCCAGCGCCTGGGCGACATCGGTGGTGGTGCCTGATCGGCTGATGGCCACGACCCTGTCGTAGTCGCGCAGCTGGGACGGCATCTCCGAGGCGATGACCGCGTCGGTGACACCCTGCTTGCCTTCCTCCCGCAGCCACGCATACGCAGCGGCGACGTAGTAGGACGTTCCGCAGCCCATGACCAGGACGCGTTCACCTGTCTCGGGCAGCCCGGTGGGCCGGGTGACGGCCTGTGCGTGTGCCTGTGTCCAGCAGTCGGGCTGGCTGGCGATCTCCTCGGCGGTGATGCGTCCGAGGTCAGTGGGGCTTACGGCGTCGCGCACGGTTTTGTTTCCTTGTCTTCGGTGGAGTCTTCGATCGAATCCTGACGGGAGGGCTTGCCGAGGGGGAGGGTCCGCGCGACCGCCTGACGAGCCAGCAGGCCGGCGCCAAGACACGCGGCGTTCTCACCGAGGTGAGCCGCCACGATCCGAGGCACCTGTTGCCACACGAGGAGCTCCTTGAGTCGGCGGCGGAGCGGCTCCAGCAGAACTTCCCCGGCGCCGGACAGTCCGCCGCCGATGACGACGAGCTCCGGGGCCAGCAGCGAGGTGTAGGTCGCGAGGGCCCGGGCCAGGGCATCGACCGCCTCGTCCCAGACGAGCAATGCGGCAGGGTCGCCGGCCGCCAGCAGTCTCACGACCTCTTCGGCTCCGACCGCGGACCCACCCGTCGCCCGGTTGTACCGCTTCGCGATGGCGGCTCCGGAGGCGACCGCCTCCAGGCAGCCCCGTGCCCCGCACGCGCAGGGTTCGTCGGAACCGACGTCGATATGGCCTATCTCGCCGGCGTACTTGTTCTCGATGAGGCGTCCGGCGACGTACATCGCGCCGGAGACTCCGGTGCCGATCGGCATGAACAAGACGTCGTCGCAGCCTTGCGCCGCACCCATGGTTCGTTCGGCGAGGCCGCCGGCGCGCACGTCGTGGCCGAAGCCCACCGGCAACCCGCACCGTTCGGAGACGAGGTGCCGGAACGGCACATCCCGCCACCGGATGTTCTCGGAGAAGAGCGCGATCCCCGCGCGATCGTCGACCAGGCCCGGCACCACCAGACCGACAGCAACGGCGCCGTCGGCCTGCTGCAGCAGCGCCGCGACGGCATCCAAGGCTGCTGCCACGACCGCGTCCGGGCCGTCGCTGCGTGGGGTGGACCAGCGGTGGAAGTCCACGACACGACCCTGGTCGTCCAGGACCGCGCCCTTCATCGCGGTGCCCCCGACATCGAGGGCTACCACCAGCCCGTCGTGCGCTGATCGCGTCATGAGGCAGACCGTTGCAGAACAGGCGGCCTGCCAGCAATCGTTTCGCTGCAGGTCATCCGTGATGTCCCGCGGGGGCGCGCGCCTGTTGGCCGCCGGCGAACCACTGATCGATCTCCGTGGGGACCGGGGGCACCACGATGGGACGGCTTCCGTCACGCAACGACATGGTCGCTGCCCATCCGGCGGCGACGGCCTCACGAGCATCGACGGGTGAGGTGAGTGTGGGCGACCCGTCGCGGACGAACGCGAGGAACTCGGCCATCAGCAACTCGTCGGCGCCACCGTGCGTGCCCGGGATCTCGGTGACGTCGACACTCCGGTCGGCCTCGGCACGGTAGCCCGACCGGCGGGACCACACCTTGACCGTCGCACCGGCCTCGTCGCCGAAGTTCTCCAGGCGCCCGTCGGTCCCGATGACCGTGTAGTTGCGCCAGTAGTCAGGAGTGAAGTGGCACTGCTGATAGCTGGCCAGGACGCCGTTGGCCAGCTCCATGAGCATCATCGATACGTCCTCGACGTCGATGACCGGGTGGAGGCCGCGTTGGCTCCGCGGCGGCCAGTTGTGCTCCCGGTCGAACCACTCGCCTACCACCTCGCCATCACGATCACTGCGGTCGGTGATGTCGCCGTAGATCCGCAGCGCACCCATAGCCGTGACGCGGCGGCTCGGCGCACCGGCGAGCCAGTGGATGATGTCAAGGTCGTGCGCACCCTTCTGCAGCAACAGGCCAGTCGTCTTGGACCGGTCGGCGTGCCAGTCCTTGAAGTAGTAGTCACCACCGTCGCCGACGAAGTGTCGGCACCAGATCGTCTGAACCTGGCCGACGGCCCCCTCGTCGATGAGGCGTTTCATGGTGGTGACCACCGGCATGTGTCTCATGTTGTGCCCGACATAGAGCCTGGTACCCGTCTCGCGGGCCACCTCCAGCACGCGGTCGCACCCTTGAGTGCTGATCGCCAACGGCTTCTCGGCGAAGACGGCGACGCCGGCCCGGAGGAAGTCGATGATGATCTCTTCGTGTGTGTGATCAGGGGTCGTGATGATCACGGCGTCCAGGCCGCATCCCAGCAGCGGCTTGTGGCTCTCGGCCAGCATCGCGACGTCGGGGAACCGCGGACTCGTGCGCGCCAGAGCTCTCGCGTCGAGGTCGGCCAATGCGACCACTCGTGATCCCTGGCCCGGGTGGTGGACGAGATCGCCCAGATAGCTGCGCTGCCCGAGGCCCACAACTGCGAGCTTCAGATCACCGTTGTCGGTCACGAGTTCAGCCCTTCATGCCGGTAGTGGCGATGCTGGAAATGAAGTGCCGCTGCATCACCGTGAACAGGATGATCATGGGTATGGAGGCGAGCAGCGCGCCTGCCATCAGCACCGGGAAGTCGGTCAGCCGCTGCCCCTGGAGGGATGCCAAGCCCGCGGACAGCGGCATCTTCTCCGGATCAGTGTTGACGATCAACGGCCACAGCAGGTCGTTCCAGGACCAGATCGTCGTGAGCACACCCAGTGCGATCAGGCCTGGCCGGATGAGCGGAAGCATGACGTACCAGTACGTCTGGATCGGGTTGCAGCCGTCCACTCGCGCGGCGTCCTCGAGCTCGTTCGGCAGCGCCAGGAAGAACTGCCGGAGAAGAAAGACACCGAACGCGCTGAACAGCCCGGGGACGATGAGGGCCTTCAACGAGTTGAGCCAGCCGAGCGACTCCATGATCTGGTACTGCGGGATGACGTAGAGCTGGGTGGGCACCATCAGGATGGACAGGAACAGCACGAAGACGACGTTGCGCCCGCGGAAGGTGAGCCGGGCGAACGCATAGGCGGCCAGCGAGCAGAACAACAGCTGGCCGGCGACTCTCCCCAGGGTGATCAAGACGGTGTTGAGGAACTGCTGGGCGAACGGGATGGCCTCGAAGACACGCTCGTAGTTGTTCCACCGCCACACGCTGGGGAAGATGACCGGCGGGACACTGGTGGACTCGCCGAGTGACTTGAGGGAGGTCAGGAACTCCCACAAGAACGGGAACACCATCACGAATCCGCTCACGGACACGACGACGGTGACCGCGATCGGGATGCGGTGCCTGCGTCTGGGCGGCCGGGCCGCCTCAGGTGTCGGCACGGGCTCGGACCTGAGTGCGGTGTCGCCGCGCGTCGGGCTGCTAGCCATAGTGGACCCATCTGCGTTGTAGGCGGAACTGAAGCAGCGTCATGGCGAGCACCAGCAACAGGAGCATGAAGACGATTGCCGCCGCGTAGCCGCGATCGTTGTCGACGAACGCCCGCTCGTAGAACAGGAAGATGACCGTCTGCGTGCTCTGCAGCGCGGGGCTCGTGCGACCAACCATCACGTAGACCAGGTCGAACATCTGCAGCGAGCCGATGACCGAGAGAACCGTGACGAAGAAGATGCTGGGGCTCAGCATCGGCACGGTGATCGAGAAGAACTGACGCACCGGACCGGCACCGTCCAGGGCGCTGGCTTCATAGAGCTCGGGGGAAATGGTCTGCAACCCGGACAGCAGGATGACGATGTTGTAGCCGATCGAGCTCCATATACCCACCACGACCAGCGAGTACAGAGCGAAGCGGCTGTCACCGACCCACGACGGACCGTCGATGCCCACGAAGGAGAGCAGGTAGTTGAGGATGCCGAAGTCGCCGTTGAGCAGGTAGCGCCAGACGATGGCCACGGCCGCGGGCAAGGTGACCACCGGGAGGAAGAACAACGCCCGGTAGAAGCCCACACCTCGAAGACCCTTGTGGTTGAGCAGTGCGGCGAACACGACCGCGACGGGGACACCGATCAGCGAGAGCACCGTGAACCAGATGGTGTTCAGGAAGGCGCGACGCACCTCCGGGTCACCAAACAGGCGCTGGTAGTTGTCCAGCCCGCTCCACGTGTGTCCGCCGAACGGCCCCCACTCGGTGAAGCTGAAGTACAGGGTCTGGACCAAGGGCCAGAGATAGAACACGGACAGACCCAGCACCATCGGGGCGATCATCAGCCACGCCCACCAGGCGTCATTCTGCCTCCGGCTGGACACCCGCCGACCGGCGGAGCCCGCGCCCGGCGCCGGCGCCTCCGTCGATGAGCCCGGGCGGGTGTCCCGGGAGGTCACCGCTACTTCTTCTCCTTGGCGAGGTCCGCGTCCATCGCCTTGGCCAGCTGGTTCGCTGCGGTGGTGACATCCTCCTTGCCGTCCCAGGCTTCGGTGAGGTACTTGGTCTCATCGGTGTTCCACGCCGCGGTGTTCTGGGACACGGGGTATGGCGTGGAGTAGGCCGTCGCGTCCAGGAACACCTTCAGGTCGTAGTCGGGCGACGCCGCCACCCACGCCTCCTGGGTCCCGTTGTAGGCGGGAATGACGGTGCCTGTCTCTGCTTCCACGTTGGCCGCAGCCTTTGAACCCAGGTACTTCACAAACTGCCACGCGGCATCGGCGTGCTTGGTCTTTGCGCTGATGACGTTGGCGAGCCCGTGGATCACGACGCCCTGCTTCTCACCCTTCGGCAAGGGTGCCACGTCGACCTTGTCGGCGGTGTACTCGTTCTTCTTGAACTCCACGACGTTCCACGAGCCTCCGTAGAACATCGCCGCCTTGCCCGACTCGAACCACTGCAACGGCAACGTGTCGGTCATCTGCTTGAGCGAGGGAGAGGACCCGCTCTCGATCAGATCCGTCCAGAAGGACAGCCCCTTGATGGTGGCCGGGTCGCTGTATCCCGAGCTCTTGCCGTCAGGCGACACGATGTACCCGCCGGCCTGCAAGATCGTGTTGTAGAAGTTCTGCTGACCCTCGAGCGACGCCGGGATGCCGTAGATGCCCTTGCTCTTGTTCGTCAGCTTTGCCGCGGCATTCTGCAGATCCGCCCAGGTCCATGTGGCGTCCGGATATTTGACACCCGCATCATCGAAGAGCGTCTTGTTGTACCAGAGACCGATCGTGTCGAAGTCCTTCGGCAGGCCGAACTCCTTGCCGTCCAACGAGTAGAGGTCGACCAACGACTTGGGATAGACGCTGGTGTCGAGCCCGTCCTTCTTGATCTGGTCAGAGATCGGCGCAAGGACGCCGTTGGAGGCGTACAGCTGGAAGTTGGGGCCGTTCATCCAGAAGACGTCCGGTGCCGCCCCACCGGTCGCAGCCGCCTGCAGCTTGGTGAAGTACTGGTCGTAGGGGGTGACCTGGACCTTCACCTTGATGTTCTTGTTGGTCTTCTCGAAGTCCGCGATCATCTGCTTGAGCGCGGGCACCTGGTTCTGGTCCCAGACGCCGTAGCTCAAGGTGACCGGGCCCTCCTGGGCCGCGCCTCCGTCGCTCGACCCGCCCGAGCAGCCGGCGACGGCCAGGCTCAGGGCGACGGCAGTTGTCAGCAGTGCTTTGTTCAGTCTCATCGTCGACTCCTTGATGGCGGGGTGATGCGGTGCGGTCGTTCGTGAGCCAGATGAGACGTCAAGAACGGTCCCTCACGTGGATGGTCGCCCCGAGCCTGTTCCAGCCCTTGGCGGCGTCCCAGGTGCCGACGTTCGCGGTCCGGATGGCGTAGTCGGCGCGGTGTGCGAGGGAGGCCGACGCCGACGGCAGCGCGAGTGCGAGGCGGTAGGTCCCCGACTGGACCCAGCCAGGAACCGCCACCTTGGTCCGGATGCGAGTGTCCTGTCCGGGAGCCCAGCGTCGCGGGTCAGTGGGCAGCGCGAGCCGGTACGTGTGGTGTTCACCGACGAGGAGCAGCTGTACGGGTCGCTTCTGGTAGGGCGACGCGAACCCGCTGTTGTGCACGGTCAGATCGACGTGCAGCCGGTGCCCGGCAACGACCTGCCGGGAGAAGGCGCCGCGCAGCAGCGTGAACCGGTAGCCGAGGCGATTGGCCGCCTCTTCATATCCGGCCGCTCCCCACGTACTGAGGACGTCCTGGTTGTACTCGGTGTTGAGATAGGAGTAGTGGAATCGTTCCATCAGCGCGCGAGCGCTGGGCCACTCTGACTTGGGCGGGTTGACGGTGCAGGTCTCGCCACCGACCGGCACGTACCGGCTGTCCGCCGCCAGATAGTCCTCATCGAGGCTCAACGGGTCCGACAGGAACGTTCCGAAGTCATCGGGACTGGCCAGGAAGCAGTCGTTGTGGTGCCCGACCCGAGACAGATCGCTGCCCGAGAACGCCTGACGTGGCGTTAGCGCGCCGTCAGTGCCGGTGGGGACACCGAAGATTCGCTGCTTCATATACATCGTCCGCAGCTGCACGGTCACGCTCTTCGGCAGCTCGTTCAGGAGTGCATGCAGCACGCGGCCGCGGTCGGTCCAGTTCTGGTCTGTGACTACCGAGGGATCGGCCGGGTCGGAGAAGTAGTCGGTGTAGTACCCCTCGCCCCAGAGTCCGATGAACCCCTGCTGGACCGTCTCGATGACGTCGGCGTTGCGGCGGAGCACAGGCCCGAGCTGGTGGATGTGGTGCAAGGTACGCGCGACTGGCGCGTCGCCGTAGGGCGTCGGTGGCGGCCATACGCCGTCCGGCGGCAGCGCGTAAGCGAACCTGACGATGAGACCCACTCCGGCCGAGCGAGCCGTGGCGAAGTCGGCATCGATATTGCGGAGAAGACCGGGCGGCAGGTTCCACGGGCCGTTGGCACCGCCGAAGTGCTCCAGAAAGACCTCGCGCAGGACCTGGGTGATGCCTTCCGAACGCCATGACCGCAAGGTCGGGCCGTCCATCGGCTCCCACCCTGCGCCGTTGGCGTCGGTGTAGTGCGTTTCAGCCACGTGATAGAAGCCGCGCGACGGGTTCGCCAGGACCGAGTCGTCGGGCTGGTAGCTGACGTGCACCTTCGGACTCGCGTGTCCTGCATGGGCTGCCGCGGCGGTGGTCGACGACGCAGCCAGAGCGACTGCTGCCACCGACGTGATCACCAAGGTGCGCATCCGAGTGAGTCTCATTCGCTTCTCCCGATGTCTCACGCGCTCGCCCGGTCCGGGAACGCCCCAGGAGAGTAGGACGATGACTGCGCAATCAACAAGAAACGCGCACAAATGACTGCGCGTTTGTGCGCAGCGTCGTCTGGTCAGACCACGGTGACCGCGAGCCCGGCACGGCGCAACGCCTCGACCGCCTCCGGATCGGCTGACTCGTCCGTGATCAGCTCGTCGACGTCCCGTACATCGACGATCCTCGCGAGCATGTCGTGGCCCAGCTTGGATCCGTCGGCCACCACGACGGTGCGACGGGACCGCCCGATGAGCACCGCGTTGGTCTTGGCCTCGACCTCGTCATGAGTCGTGAGCCCGCCATCGGCGCTGATCCCGTCTACGCCGACGAAGGCGATGCCCATGTTGAGTCCCAGCAGCGTGTGCTCGGCCCACGGGCCGACGAGCTCATAGGACTGCGACCTGCTGACCCCGCCGGTGACCACGAGCCTCAGACGCGGACGAAGCGCCATCTCTGCCGCGATGTTCAACGCGTTTGTGACCACCGTGAGATCAGTGCGTTCGACCAGCAACCGCGCGACCTCACTGGTCGTCGTGCCACCGGTCAGGCCCACGGCGACGGCACCCGATGGGATCCGGCGCACCGCGACGGCTGCGATGCGGCGCTTCTGCTCGCGGTGCTGTGCATCGCGATAGCGGACCGGCAACTCATAGGCGACGTCCGAAGCGTGTGCGCCGCCGTGCGTGCGGGTGAGCAGTCGTTGGTCCTGCAGCGCCTTGAGATCACGGCGCAGAGTGGCCTGCGAGACCCCGAAGGACTCCGCCAGCTCCCCGACGCTGAGGAATCGGTCGGCTGAGAGGCGCTCGAGGATGGCCGCGACTCGGTCACCTCGGCGCAACGGGTCAGTGCTCATTGCGCCAGTATCACAGGCCCCGGCCGCCGTGCTGCGCGCATATGAACAACTCAGTTGTCGAATCACCGGACAATAACGGTGATAGTGGCCACACGAGTTCACACTTGCGCAGCCGAGGACTATGGCAGCCTGTTCCCACCTTGGGTCCACCCCAAGCCGCGCCAACCAGGAGGTCGTGTGATCCGCGTCGGTGCTCACCGGTTGGTGACTCCATCCGGAGTTCTCGAGCCCGGCTGGCTCGAAGTCGACGGAGCACGCATCAGCCGCGTCGCGGCCGGCGTTCTCGATCCGGACGACGGTCCCACCTTTGCCACGCTCATTCCAGGACTCGTCGACGTCCACGTACACGGCGGTGGCGGCGCCTCCTTCGCCGGCAGCACCGACGACGAGGTGCTCGCGGCGTCGGCACACCATCGCCGACGGGGCACGACCTCGATCTGCGCCAGCCTGATCACCGCTTCGATGCCGGACCTCGAGGCGCAGGTGGCCAGCCTCGCCCCGTTCGTCGAGTCCGGCGAACTTGCCGGTATCCATCTCGAAGGGCCCTGGCTGTCCCCGTTGCGCGCGGGCGTGCACCCACCGGACCTCCTGCGTCCACCTGAACGCGCAGAGGTCCTCAACCTGCTGACAATCGGTCGTGGCGCGGTGCGCATGGTCACGTTGGCGCCGGAGCTCGCCGGAGGCGTCGAGGCGGTGCGGGTGATCGTCGACCACGGTTCTGTCGCCGCGCTCGGGCACACCGATGCGCAGTACGAAGTGGCGGCCGCGGCCCTCGATGCTGGCGCCTCGCAGGCAACCCATCTGGGCAATGGCATGCGTCCGCTCCATCACCGTGAACCCGGTGTCCTGCTTGCCGTTCTCGAGCGTGACGGCGTCGTCCTGGAGCTGATCAACGACGGCATCCACCTGCACGACGCGGTGACCTCGGCTCTGCTGCGGTCTGCTGCGCACGACCGCGTCGCACTCATCAGCGACGCCATCCCGGCTAGTGGTCTGCCGGACGGCATCTACCGTCTCGGCGACGACGACATCGAGGTCAGCGGGCGCGAGGTTCGACAGCGGTCGAGCGGTTCGTTGGCCGGGAGCAACATCTGCCTTGCGGACGGCCTCCGGCGCGCCGTGCTCGAGCTCGGGGTGCCGCTGGCCGACGCGACCGCCATGGCTACAAGCACGCCAGCCCGCGCGCTGGGGTGGCCTGACGTCGGAAGACTGGAAGCAGGCGCGATGGCGGACGTCCTCGTCCTGGACGACGACCTGCGGGTCACGGAGGTCATGCACCGGGGCAGCTGGATTCCTCGCTGACCGGCAGGTCACTCGTGCAGTGGCACGCCGAAGAGTGCTTCCAGCTCGGAAGCAGTCTGGTCATAGGTGACGTGGTGCACGCCGACGAATCCGAGCTCGGTTGCCGCGGTCACGTTGACCTGCAGGTCGTCGACGAAGACTGTCTGGGCCGCTTCAACGCCGAGCAGGTCGAGCGCGTGCGCGAAGATCGCCGGCTCGGGCTTGCGCATGCCTACCTCGCCGGAGATGACGATGGCGTCGAACATCTCGTCCCAGCCCTCGCGGGGATATGCGTTGCCCCACGAGTTGGACAGCAGCCCGGTGCGCACTCCCGCGCGGCGAGCGCGCAGCACCAGGGCAGCCATCGCGGGCTCGTGAATGAACTGGTCGAACATCCGTTGCAGCAGGCCGGCGGCGACGACCACCGTCCCGGTCGCCGAGGACAGCCGCTCGGCAAACTGTTCCTCGAAGTGCGGCACCTCGATCTCGCCACGTTCGAGTGCAGCGACGGGGTTGGCGGCAGCGAGCTCGCCCTGGTGCTGGCCGAGCCACTCGCGCATCACCGCGATGTAGCTGTCGAAGTCCACCCCGTCGATCTCGGCCCAGGAACGCATGGCGGAATCGAGCGGCTCGGTCAGGACTCCGCCCCAGTCGACGAGCAGCGCTCGCAGGTCAGGCACCGCACACCTCGCGAGCATGCGCGAGCAGGTCAGGCACGCCCTGCTCCAACGTGGCGAAGAACGGGTCGTCGGTCGTGCCGGCGAGGTGCCGGTGGTAGGACGCCTCGAGCAGCACGGCGAGTTTCCATACGGCCAGCGTCACGAACCAGGTGGTGTCCCCTGCTGGTCGCCCGGTGCCCTGCTCCCAGACCTCCACCAGTTCGGCACGGGTGGGGAACCCAGGACCACCCGTGACGAGGTCACCCAGGGGGAAACGCTCCCCCTCCTCCGGCCAGAACGACAGCAGATAGCCAAGATCGGCACGGGGATCGCCGACTGTCGCCATCTCCCAGTCGACGACCGCTGTGACGCGCGCGCTGCCTTGCTGAACCGGACCCGGCTGATCCGGGCCGGGCGACACCACCACGTTGTCCAGCTTGTAGTCGCCGTGCACGACCGCCGGCTGCTGCTCGGCGGGCAGGTGGTCGCGCAGCCAGTCGCGCACGGCGTCGTAGTCGGGCAACGCCCGCGCTCGTCCCCCTGCTGCGGCGACAGCGGCCTCGATGCCCTCGCGCTGGCCCACCCACCGGCGCAGCTGTCGTTCGAGGTAGCCCCCTGCGCGGCCCAGCCCGGACGCGACGAACGGCTCGACGGGCACGCAGTGGATCTCGGCGAGCGCCGCCGCCAGGTCGAGTCCCAGCGTTCGCTGGCCGGACCGGTCCAGCCAGGCCGGCAGCTCGTCACGGATGACGATGCCGATGGCGCGTTCCATCAGATAGAACGGCGCGCCCAGCACGGTATCGTCTTCGCACACGGCGAGTACGCGCGGCGCGCGCACCGTGACGTTGCTGCGCGCGAGCAGGTCCAGGACGCGGTATTCACGCACGACGTCGTGCGCGGTCGGCAGCAGCGGGCCGGCCGGCGGGCGGCGCAGGATCAGCTCACGCTCGCCGGCGCTCACGACATACGTCAGGTTGCTGTGACCCTCCGCCAACCGGCGGACCGTGACGTCGTGGTCCGCCAGGCCGGTCAACGAGTTTTCCGGTTGCCGTGCCCGGAGCCACCACGTGAGCCGCTCGCCCATCGCGGCATCGTCGAGCAGCTCGGTCGTGACCATTCGTTCGATCCTAGACAGTGACCGGGCAGACTGACCGCCATGGACTTCGCCCCCAGCGACCGAGCCGCTGAGCTCATGGACCGGTTGCAGACGTTCCTCGACGAACTGGTCTTCCCTGCAGAGGCGGTCTATGCCGACCAGCGGCAGTCGCTGCGCGCGCAGGGGCGCCCGCATGCCCTGCCACCGGTGGTCGAGGACCTGAAAGCGGCGGCGAGACAGCGTGGGCTGTGGAACCTGTTCCTGCCCGGTGTCTCCGGACTCTCGCTGCTCGACTACGCGCCTCTGGCGGAGCTGACCGGTTGGTCACCCGAGATCGCACCGGAGGCGCTCAACTGCGGGGCACCTGACACGGGCAACATGGAGGTCCTGCATCTCGTCGGCACCGACGAGCAGAAGCGGCGCTGGCTGGACCCGTTGCTCGCCGGCGAGATCCGATCGGGATTTGCCATGACCGAGCCCGATGTCGCGTCCTCGGATGCACGCAACATCCGTACGTCGATCGTGCGCGACGGCGACCACTACGTCATCAACGGTCGCAAGTGGTGGACGACGGGTGCTGCCGATGACCGCTGCGCAGTGCTCATCGTGATGGGCAGGACCGACCCGGACGCGGACGCTCACCGCCAACAGTCCATGGTGCTCGTGCCGATGGACACCGCCGGTCTCGAGATGGTGCGGTCACTGCCGGTCTTCGGCTACGACGACCAACACGGTCATGGCGAGATCGTCTTCCGGGACGCCCGCGTCCCGGCGTCGAACCTGCTCGGCAGCGAAGGCGACGGGTTCACCATCGCCCAGGCACGCCTGGGACCCGGGCGCGTGCACCACTGCATGCGCCTGATCGGCATGGCGGAGCGCGCACTGTCCCTGATGGTCGCTCGCGCGCGGAGCCGCGTCGCGTTCGGTCGACCGCTCGCCGAGCAAGGCATGGTCGAGCGCCAGGTGGCTGAGGCGCGCATCGCGATCGAGCAGGCGCGGCTGCTGGTGCTCAAGACCGCATGGCTCATCGACACGGTCGGCACGCGACAGGCGGCGACCGAGATCGCCGCCATCAAGGTGGTCGTGCCGCGGGTCGCCTGCCAGGTGATCGACGACGCCATCCAGGTGCACGGCGCTGCCGGGGTCAGCGCGGACTTTCCGCTGGCAGCGATGTACGCCGGGGCGCGCACGCTGCGCATCGCCGACGGTCCCGACGAGGTCCACATCCGCACGGTGGCTCGCCGCGAGCTGCGCGGCGGCTGACTCAACCGGGGGCGAAGAGCGAGCCGCCCACCAGAGTGAGAAGCATCGCCGCCACTCCGACCAGGACCGTACGCACGAGGGTCGGTGCCACCTGGGTGCGATCGGCCTTCGCGACGATGACCGACGTGACGGCGAGCGATGCGATCACGGCGACGAACGTCACCGCGATCCGCCAGGCGTCGGGGGCGAGCACGACGGTGAGCAGTGGTATCCCCGACCCGAGGGCGAACGCGAGCCCTCCGGCAACGGCAGAGACCAGCGGTGCCGGCTGGCCGGCGACGAGCGAGAGACCGTGCTCGGCATCTATGTGGGCGGCGAGAGGATCCCCCGCGGTCAGCTCCGTCGCGACCTCACGGGCGAGCTGAGGGGACAACCCTTTTGCCTCGTAGAGCGCCACGAGCTCCGCTGTCTCCTCCTCGGGCGCGCGGGCGAGCTGCTGACGCTCCTCCTCGATGAGAGCGAGCTGGGCATCACGCTCGGCGGCCTCCTCGGCGTACTTCGCACCCGCCAGCGCGATGCCGCCGGCCACCATCGCGGAGAACGCGGCGATCAGGACCGTCGACCTGGTCGCTCCGGCGCCGGCGAACCCTTCGACGATGCCGGCCGTTGCGATGATCCCGTCGTTCGCGTCGACGACGAGCGACCGCACCGATGCGGCACCTGACAGGGACGGGCCGATGGCGCTGGCCCAGGAGCCAAACGACGCCCGTGGGTTGCGCACGCGAGAATCGTAACGACCGGAGTTCAGGCGGGCCGGATCATCTTCCCGCCGGCGACAGCGGCGCCGAGGTCTGCGTGGTCGGCCTCGTTTCGGTCTGCGTATGTGCGGGCGAACCGCTGCATCGCCTCGGTGAACGTGTCGTTGCGACCGAGGTAGGCGTCGATGGCTTCGGGGTCCCCCGACCGTGCATGGGCCTTGGCGAGAGCCTCGCCGCAGGCACGCGCGAAGCTGGCGAGGACGTCCTTGAGGAGGTGCGTGTCGGGGATGACCTTCATGTCGCGGAACTGCCGGACGTAGAAGTGCGCGCGCTGATAGCTGGTCCAACCGGCGAACATGTCCGTCGCGCTCTGGATGAGGCGTTTTCCGTTGATGACGCGCGCGGCATGGTTGGCGTACTGGCTCCGGCCGAGGTGCTTCTCGTACACCGACGGCCCGGCTTGCTTCACTTGCAGGAACAGCGGCTCGTCGCGCGGTCCGGTGAGCAGCACGAGGTGGACGAGCATGCCGACGCTGCCGACCCCGACGACTTGCCGGGCGGCGTCGGTGTAGGTGAAGCGGTCCAGGCATACCTTGCGATCGTCCTGGAGGGAGTCGCGGTAGCGATCGAAGACCTCGTGGACGATCTCGAAGCGACGCGGGTCGTCGACGTGCGTCAGGACCGGCGGGTTCTCCCGGATGCGGATGTGTCCGTCGACGGTGTCGGTGAGCCGGTCGAAAGCGCCCTGGTTGCTGCGGTTCTTCGCCTTCTTGGTGATGAGCCGACGCGCGAAGCCGCGGGCGTCACTGTCGAAGTGGGTCAGCAGCTCGTCGACATGGATCGCGTCGTACCAGATGGCGAGCTGGTCGGTTCTCGCGTAGCGGCGCATCCGCTCCCGGTAGGCACGCACACTCACACCGACGGCATCGAGTCCGACCTGGTCGGGGTGACCGTTCTCCCGGGCGACGATCACCAGGCTCGTCGCAAGGCGCTTGACGTCCCACTCGAACGGGCCAGGGAGAGTCTCGTCGAAGTCGCGCAGCGCGAACGCCAGATTGCGTTCCGGCGTGGCCCACAGGCCGAAGTTCAGGACGTGGGCATCGCCGCACATCTGCACCGTGAGCCCGGTGTGGGGTCGGGAGGCGAGATCGGCGGCCATCACCGCTGCGGCACCGCGGAAGTAGGTCCACGGGGAGGCTGCCATCCGCTCGTAGCGCAGCGGCAGCAGGTCCTTGACGCGGATGCGTTCCTGGGCGCGCAGGTGGGTGATCGCGGCAGGCGCGTCCGCGGGTCGATCCCATCGGGCTTGCGCGCTGCGCGGCACCACCTCGCGCGTGGCACGACCTCGCGCGCGGCGCTGTTCGGGTGTTGCCTGCGTTGCGGTGACCATGCAGCCCTTGTCTGTCGTGACCTGATCCCTGCGACCCGGACAACGACAAGGCTATTACTGGCGGGCCGCGCGCCGGGATGGCAAAGTCCACGCTGTGGCGCAAGACCAGGAGCAGAGCGTCAGCGGCTGGCGGCGATACTCGTCCAGCCCGGCGGCGGTACTGGCCGTCGCGGCGGCGGCGGCGGGCGCGGTGATCGGCGGCGTGCTGGTCGCGCTCACGACGTCCGACTCGCAGGACGCCACCTGCCGGGCGATGAGCGTCGCCGAGCGGACCCTGCCGTCAGTGGTGACGATCCTGACCCGCAACGGCACCTCGGGCGGCAACGGGTCCGGCGAGGTCATCCGGTCCGGCGGCTACATCCTGACCAACGACCATGTGATCTCCTCTGCGGCCGACGGCGGAGAGGTGTCCGTCCTGTACAGCGACGGGCACACCTCACCCGCCAGCATCGTGGGCCGGGACACCGCCACGGACCTGGCCGTCATCAAGGCCGACGACGGTGCGGCGGGCTTCCCGCTGATCACCTTCACGTCGTCGGCCGCGGTGCGTGTCGGACAGCCGGTCGTCGCCCCGGGTGCGCCGCTCGGCCTCGACAGCACGGTCACCGCGGGGATCGTGAGCGCCTTGGGCCGCTATGTGCCCGTCCCCGTCGGCAACGGTGAGAGCGCGCACCTGATCGACGCGCTGCAGACCGATGCCGCCATCAACCCCGGCAACAGCGGCGGCGCGCTGGTCGACTGCGACGGGAAGCTCATCGGCATCAACACGGCGATCGCGACCGTGCCCAACGACGCCGGCGAGACGGGTGGCGGGAGTGTCGGCCTCGGTTTCGCCATCCCCTCTGATCTGGCCGAGCCGCTCGCGCAGCAGCTCATCGACACCGGTCGGGCCAACCACCCGACATTCGGGCTCGAGGCGCGCGCCATCGAGTCGTCGACCGCAGCCGCATCCGGCGAGCGATCGGGCCTCTACGTCACTCGCGTCGCTCCCGGCGGGCCCGCTGCCCAGGCCGGCATCAGACCCGGCGACATCGTCACGCAGCTCGACGGGGCACCGGCGACCCGCGTGGACCAGCTGACGGTGCTCACCCTGACCAAAAAAGCCGGCGACACCGTCGCCGTCGCTTACACGAGAAACGGCAAGGCTGACACGACGAAGATCACGCTGGCCGCCGACACATGACGGCGTCGCTCGTCGAACTGTCGCTAGAAACCGTTGAGCGTGTCGACCACCGAGACCAGGTCGCCCTGGTCATAGAAGTTCACGGCCACGAAGTTGGGTAGCTGCCCCCGCTCGCGCTCGCAACGACGCAGCTCTGGGAGCAGCACGCCCTTGGTGTTGACCGTACGAGCGTCGGTGACCAGCGACCTGACGCCGTCGAGCCAGTGATTGACCAACAGGATCGGGTTTTTTGGGGATCCACGCTCGAGCCGGCAGGACAGGTCGGTCAACTTGGCGTTCTCGAAGGGCGTGTCCTGCACCCAGTCGAACCCCTGCAGGAGCCACGGATACCGAGTGCCGCCACCGTGGTTCTCCATGAGGACCACCACCCGCCGGCCGGAGTCGATCATCTGACCGAGCGTCGGCCACGGTTCACCAGGGCGCTGAGTGTGGACGTAGGGCAGTAGGCCGGCCGTCTGGAAGACAGCGTTCGTGTCGGCCGGTGTCACCTCGTCCTGAATGAAGAAGGTGACGACTTCGCGAGGGTGTGCGGCCAGCCACCGTTGCACTGCCGTCATCTGGGTGTCCCATCGGACCGCCCCGAGCTCGCACATCGAGTGGCACAGGTACGGGATGCGCGGACCGGTGGGCGTCAGCGAGGCCGCATCGCGCAACCGCAGAGCCGACTTGACCACGTCGGGCCCGTAGGTGGCTTCCGCCTCTGCGAGCGCGGCTACCTTGCTGCCCTCCGCGGTCGCGACAACCGACGGGTGGCCCGTCGCCTGGCCGTACCAGCTGTCGATGAGAAACACCCGGATGCCGTCATCGAGCTGGCGGACGATCCCGGTGGGCTGCTCGGCCAGGTACCAGTCCTCATCGGCGGCGGTCATCGAGTTGTGCGTCGCCGCGAAGGCCACCTCGTCGTAAGGGCGGTTGCACAACTCGCGATGGCCGTTGCAGGCGCCCGCCGGGGAGGGTTCGACCCGTATGCGTTCGTCGCCGGGCTCAGCGTTGACCGCCACCATCGCCACGAGTACGAAGACTGCCGGCACCAGCGCGAGTGGGACCACGAGGCGGCGGGGCAGCCGCAGCCCGCCCGAGGCCGCTGCCGTCTTTCGCGCCGCGAGCAGGTCCACGACGGCTTGCAGGAGCAGCAAGAGACCGGCGAGCCCGGCCACGAGGCGGACGACCAGGTCAGGGCGAGCAATCAGCGCGACCCCGAGCAGAGCCAGCACAGCGGCCCGACCGACCAGTCCGGGCGCTGTCGTCGTGCTGAGCAGCGATCGCCAAGCCCGTTCCTGCCCCGGCCGGTCGCGCGCAGTGAGCTGTGCGCAGGCGAGCACGGCGACTGCACCACAGGCCACCAGGGCGCCGCTCATCCACAACAGAGGACCGTCCAGCTCCCGCCAGGCGCCTGCGATCAGCACCGGGCGCAGCTCGCCCCGGCCAGCCAGCGAGTCCGCGAGGACGCTGAGTGCCAGCACCGCACTGCCGAGGATCACCCCCGCGGCGATCACGCCGAAACCGGCCCGCGCGCCAGCAGCCGGCCGATCCCTGCTGATGGCCACGCCCAGGCCGATCAGGGCGAGCCCGCAGAGCGGCAGCAACCAGGCGAGCAGCTCGACCCAGTGCACGAACTGCACCGCTTGCTCCGCGAAACTGCCGTTCCCGAGCCGAGCGAGGGTCACATCGAAGTCGTCCGGCAATGGCGCGGCGAGCGTGGGCGCGGCCGCCTGCAGGCTGGCCGTAAGGACTGCCCCAACATCTGCCAGCCTCAGCACTATCGGCGCTGAACTGGGGTCGGCCAACGCCGTGTAGAGCCGACTGGCCGCTCGCAGGACGACCGGGCGCAACGCCGGGCTGCCGGCCAGTGTGGTCGAGACCGACTCGACCAATGGGCGCACGGCAACAAGGTCCGGGTCCAGGTCGAGCACCCGCGCCGTGATCGCCCGCCCGAGCTCGCGGGTAACGTCTTGGTCCGTGCGGATCGCGTCGATGTGGTGGGCGAACCTCGGCCCATCGAGCACCTGCCGGTTGACCACGCCTGCAACCGAACCGAGCAGCAGCAGCAGGCAGCCCACGGTGATTGCCACCGTCGGCAGGACGCGCTTCACGTGCTCGTCCTCCTCTGCGGCCCGCCGCGCCCGCCCACTCGCGCAAGTATGCCGACCGAGCGCCTGGCGCGCGGCGCAAATCTTGGTTGGGTGTCCGGCATGACAGGCAGCGAGACCGTCATCTTCACCGTCGTGGTCGGGGCGCGGCTGCTCGTGCCTTTGCTGATCTTCCGCTACCCACTACCGGCGATCCTCGCCTGCCTGGTCATCGACGGCGTCGACCAGACGATCTTTCAGACCTTCACCGACCTTCCGCTGGACAACTACCAGAGCTACGACAAAGCGCTCGACATCTACTACCAGTCCTTGGCCTACGTCTCCGTGCTGCGCAATTGGACCAATGTGAACGCCATCGGCATCGGACGGTTCCTGTTGTACTACCGGATGATCGGCGTCCTGATCTTCGAGTTGTCCGATGGGAATCGGTTTCTGCTACTGGTGTTTGCCAACACGTTCGAGTACTACTTCATCTTCTACGAGGCGGTGCGCTGCCTCTGGGACCCGGCCACCCGCAGCCGGCGGTTCTGGCTGTGGTCGGCCGGATTGATCTGGGTGTTCATCAAGCTGCCTCAGGAGTACTGGATCCACGTCGCCCAGATCGACACGACCGACCTGATCAGGGACAAGCCGTGGGTCGGCGTCCTCATGGCGGTCGGCGTTGTCGCCCTGTTAGCGGTCTTCTGGTTCGTCGTCCGGCCACGGCTGGACCCGATCGAGCACCCGTTCCGGCTGCGCGCAGACTCGCCGCCTGCCGAGCTGGACAGCCCCGAAGCGCTCGCCGCGGACCGGGCATCGGGGTCCATCTTCGACCGCGCACTGCTGGAGAAGTTCATCCTGGTAACCATCATCTCGTGGATCTTTGCGCTCATTCTTCCCGGTGTGCACGTCTCGGCCGTCGCACTCGCGTGCGCGATCGCAGCCGTGGTCGTCATCAACACGGGGGTCGGACAGTTCGCGGCCCGACGTGGCTGGGGCCTCCCCTCGGTCGTCGTCGAGTTCATCGCGTTGGCCGCCCTCAATGCAGCGCTGGTCCTGGTCGCGGAACTGTTGCTCGGCAGCGACCTCCGCGGCGCGCCGGCGCTGTTCTTCGTCCTGCTGGTGACGCTCATCGTCGTCGCGTACGACCGGTGCCGCCCGGTCTACGAGCTGCGAGTCCGCTCGGAGGCCTGACGACGCAGCCGTCGTCGCCGGGCCGGCGGAGGTCGTCCGTCGAGCGTTGCGGCCAGCACGGCGAGAGCCTGCCGCACGGCGGACTCTGGTGCGACGTCGGCGAGCAGCCGGCCCTGGCGCAAGGCATCGTCGAGCGGTTCGCGCTCGTAGGGCAGGAACGTGATTTCCCGAACACCGGCATAGCGTTCCAGCGCCTCGGAAAGCTGCTTGTGCGGTTCGGCGCCAATGACCCCGCGGCGCACCTTCGTGAGCACGACGAGAGGCGCGACCCCTGGCACAGCTTCGCGCAGGTCGCCGAGCGCGCGCACCAGACGCTGGACGCCGACGGGGTCAGCGGCGCCGACCGCGATCACGGTGTCGGCAGCCAGCAACGTGGCCAAGGTCGCGCCGTTGCGTCGTGGCGCAGCCGTGTCGAAGGACAGCTCTTCGTCCTGCTCGAGGGAGAACCCGCAGTCCACGACGGTGAACGCAGCCAGGCTGCGGGCCAACGACCAGACGGCCTCCAGCGCCGCCGGGCGCAGCTCGGTCCACCGCTCGGCGCGCGAGATGCCGGTGAGCACGCGCAGGTGCGAGGTGGCGGACGGGGCGACGCGAGCGAGCGCGGCGAGGTCGAGCTGACCGAGGTTGGCCAGCCGGGCCGCGGCGGCCAGACCCGGTGCCTCGTCGAGAAACCCGAGCACCTGCGCCACGGACCCGCCATAGGTGTCCGCATCGGCCAGCAGAGTGGGCACGCCCGCCAGCGCGAGCTCCCCGGCGATGCCGACCGCCACCGTCGTGCGGCCCGGTGCACCGGTCGGGCCCCACACGGCGACCAGCCGTCCGCTGCCGGGCTCGACCAACGGCGCAATCCACCCAGTCGGTTCGGCGGTCCCCACATCGGCGAGAGCGGCAGCCGGGTCGCCATAGCTCAGCGACGAGGAGGCCACGCCATCGCCGGTCGTCCGCCGGTGCTCCGCCCGGGCCAGCGCCGCCGCGACCGCAGCGGCGATCTCCTGTGGCGCGCTGTCGGCAGGCAGCACCTGCTCGAGGCCGAGCAGGCGCAGTCTCGCCTCGGCGAGGTCGTCACCTGGCGTGAACAGGCCGACGACCGCCACCTGCGCCAGTGCCAGCCTGGTGAGCGAGTCCCGGTCGAGCCGACGCAGGTCTGCCGACACGAGCGCCGCCCGACCGGTGCCGGCGGCGGCAGCGGCCAGGAGGTCGGCGAGGTCGACACACCTCCGTACGACCGCAATGCCGTCCCCACCGCCCTCCAGCGCCGCGACCACCGCGGCCTCCCAGGTCGCGCCGGAGACGGCGGCGAGCAGCGGCACGGTCACGGCGAACCAGCGTTGGCTGGTGATCCGTTCGCGGCGCCACTGGGCACCTGCGCGACGTAGACGTCGCCGTGCGCCATCGCGTCGATGAGGCTCGCGACGTCGTCACCGTCCACGATGAGCGCGATGCCCGCCTTCGACGCGCTGCCACCGAACGTGCTGCCGCCCGCCTTGACGTCCTCCGCGACGGTGACGCCGGACAGCACGAGCTCGGGAGGCGGTGGCGTCTCCCCCGCCGTCGCGTCGCGGACTGCGTAGACGTCGACGACGCGCCCCTTGTCGAGGCCCCCCGCGCCGATCCGGTCGACTTGTACGACGACGCGCCGCTGATCGCCCGTGCCGGCTCGGGAGACCGCCCCCACCGGCAGCAGCTCGCCGTCACCCACCGGCCGCGTGAGCACCATCCCGTCCAGGTTCTGGTCGGCGGACACGTAGCGAGCCGCTGCGTCATCGAGGCGGACGGAGCGGACCGCCAGGTCGTCTGTCGTGAGCCGGGTGTCCGCACCGAGATCGCGCGTCACCGACCAGACCCGCACCCGCTCGTCGGCATCGGCGAGGACCTTCGAGCCGACCACGACTGACAGCAGCACCAGCACGATGCCACCGACCAACCGCGGGTCGAGCCAGCGGGCTCGCCTGATCCGGGCCGCCACGGGTGTCGGCAGATCGGACACGAAGTCCCCCTCGGCTGGCCGGAGGCTCATCCTCCACCACCAGGGCAGCGTTGGGAGGTCAGTTGTCCACAGGGCCGCGGGCGAGGGTCGCCGTGGCCGGCGCACCTGTGGATCAACCGGCACAACCCGCCGCGTCCGCCGTCATAATGAGCGATCGAAGGCGCACACCCGACGCACCAGACTGTGACGGACCAGACACCGAAGAACCAGACGTTCGACGAACAGGGAGTACGCGCGTGATGGCCTCGCCCAGTCCCGGCGCCCGATTCCTGACGCTGGTCGACGTCGCCGAGGTGCTGAACACGTCGTCCGCCCAGGTCTACGCACTGGTCCGGGGCGGTGACCTGCCTGCCATCAAGATCGGCGGGCGCGGGCAGTGGCGGGTCGAGTCGAGCGAGCTGGAGAAGTACATCCAGCGGATGTATGAGCAGACCCGCGACTTCGTCAGCACGCACCGGTTCGGCCGGCCGGAGGACGAGGACGCGGACAGCGACGGCGAGGGAGGCTCCGGCCGATCCGGCGACGAGCGCTGAGTGTCGCGGGTGTGGGTCAGAGCACCCGGGTGATCCTGGCGAGTCCGGTGTGCGCCACCGTGCGCACGGCGCTGACCTGACCCGGCCGCCGCGCGTCGCCGACCGCGTGTTCGCTGATCTCGACGAAGTCCAGCCCGACGCGGTCGAACGTGCCGGAGACGACGGCCCCGTCGACCAGGCCGACTGACACGACCGCGCGGTCCCGCGCGATCGCTCGCAACGCCGCTGTGAGACCCAGCCGGCGGAACACCAACCCTCCCTCCGCCGGCGCCGTCGACTCGAGCCCGAGACCCACGATGGAAACCACGGCGCTCCACGGTGCGAGGACGTCGCGTCCGCCGTCATCACGCAGCAGGACCCACTGGGCACCGACCTCGAGCAGCAGGCCGGACACGACCTCCGGGCCGAGCAGCTGCACGCGCACCTGATGCCCGATCGCCGCTCGCGCGCGATCGACGAGCGTCAAGGCGGCAATCTCCCGGCGGGTGCGGTCAGCGACCTCACCGGCCAGCTCGGCCGCCCCGGCTTCCTCGAGCTGGGCAGCAAGATCGGCGAACAGCTCGTCCCAGCGCACGGCGGCCCCCTCCGGTGTCCCCGCACATTCCTAGCGCACCGCCGGTGCTCGTCCGGCACTTATCCACAAGCAACCCTGACCCTGTTGCGCAACAGCAAGATGCATTATACAAATGCAAACGCAAGCAAACGTAAGGAAGGAACGTCCTTGGCCGCCAGCCCCGGTCCGCGCACCCGGTTGTCGCCCGGCCGCACCCTGGCCGGCCTGCTGGTTCCCGCGGCGCTCGCGACCGCGTCGGCAGCGCTCGGGTGGGCCGCCACCGCTCCGATCGGTGCGGTCCGTGCACCCGGACCCGCACCGGTGGATGCCTTGCTGGCCGTCGGTGCCGCACTTGCGTGTGCCGGCGTCCTGGGGCTGGTGGCCGTTGGATCGGCCCTCACTCTGGCCGTCGCCGTGACCGGCGGGCTGGCCGGTCGCTCGGCGGCCATGGCCCGGGCGCTCACCCCCCATGTCGTGCGGGCCACGGTGGGGCTGCTCGTCGGCGCCACGGTGGTCGGCGGACCAGGTTGCCTCCCGGACCGCACGGCGCATCCCATGGCGGTGGCCCGAATGGCGGCTGGGTCCGTTGCGACGTCCGGCGAGCGACCGGGCCGGACACCGCAGCTGCCTTCCAGGTGGAGTCCCGACCGGCCGGCGGCCGGGCTCGAGCACGCCGATCCTCGCGACCAGCCTGCCCCACCCGGAGCCGCGCCACGGCTCACCACCGTCGTCGTCCGGCGGGGCGACACCCTCTGGGGCCTCGCGGCGCGTCATCTCGGGCGGGGCGCGTCGGACGCACAGGTGGCCACCGAGTGGCCGCGGTGGCATGCCTCGAACCGTTCGACCATCGGCCCCGACCCCGACCTCATCGTGCCCGGGCAACGCCTTCGGGTCCCGATCGACCGAGAGGAGTCGCCGTGACGAGCGACCCGCCGCACCCCAGCCCGCTGCGCCGGCTTCCCCTGCCGTGCAGCGAACCACCGTTTGACGACGAGCTCGGTCCAGCACCGGCGGGCGGGCCACCGAGACGTCCGACAGCGCCCGGCTTCCAGGGCACCCTGGCATTGGCGTTCGTGCTGCCCTCCGGCCTGCCGGCGGTGCCCGAGCCGCCACCCGACCTGCACCTGATCGAGGACGACGGCGACTCGACCGACGAGTTCGGACCGCGACCCACCGGACGGGCAGCACTGCCGTCGCCACGAACCTGGGCCGCACGCGTCGTGCAGGCAATCGTCGAGGTGCTCTCCGGTGTTCGCCCCGCGACACAGCTGGTGCGCTGGACCACCGAGGAGGTCTACGAGGAGATCAGCAGCCGGGTGCTGCACGGCCGCGGTGGGGACGTCGAGGGTCCGCCGCGTGGCGTCGTCCGCTCGCTGCATGTGAGCGAGCCCGCCGACGGTGTCGCCGAGGTCTGCGCGCTGGTGCGTCGCGGAGCGCGCTCCACCGCGGTCGCCCTGCGCATGGAGGGCATGGACGGCCGCTGGCAGTGCACGGCCATCGAGCTGGGTTAGCTGGCGCGGTTGCGTGGGTCGCCGTGGCAGCGCTTGTACTTCTTGCCCGATCCGCACGGGCAGGGAGCGTTGCGCGGCACGTCGGAATAGACGTCGTCGGTGTCCTTGACCGCGGTCTGGGCAGGCGCACCAGTCGTGTCCCCGTCCAGCGTCGGTGCGGAGTACTGCACCTGAGTCGGACGCTTCGGTGCCTCGAGGCCCTTGGCGACGACCTCGTGGTGGTGCTCGCCGTCCGCGGTCTCTGCCGCGGAGTCATCCTCGACCTGGACCTCGAGGTTGAAGACGTAGCCGACCGACTCCTCCTTGATGGCGTCCATCATCGCGGCGAACATGTTGAAGCCCTCGCGCTGATATTCGACGAGCGGGTCGCGCTGCGCCATGGCCCGCAGGCCGATGCCCTCCTGCAGATAGTCCATCTCGTAGAGATGCTCACGCCACTTGCGGTCCAGCACGGACAGGACGACCCGTCGCTCGAGCTCGCGCATCACTTCGGGGCCGAGGGTTGCCTCGCGTGAGTCGTAGGCCGCGTCCGCGTCAGCCTTGAGCTCCTCGCTGATGAACTCACCGGACAGGCCGGCCCGGTCGCCGCCGGAGGCCTCCTCGAGCTCGGCAACGCTGACGGACACGGGATAGAGCTGCTTGAGCGCGGTCCAGAGCTGGTCCAGGTCCCATTCCTCGGCGTAGCCGTCGGCCGTCGCACCCGCGACGTAGCCCTCGATGACGTCGTGGGTCATGTGGCGGAGCTGCTCGTGCAGATCCTCGCCGTGCAGCACACGGCGCCGCTCGTCGTAGATGACGGTGCGCTGCCGGTTGAGAACCTCGTCGTACTTGAGGACGTTCTTGCGGATCTCGAAGTTCTGCGCCTCGACCTGGGTCTGTGCGGAGCGGATGGCGTTGCTCACCATCTTCGACTCGATCGGCACGTCCTCGGGGATGTTGAACCGGGTGAGGAAGTTCTCGACCATCGCCGCGTTGAACAACCGCATCAGGTCGTCGCCGAGCGAGAGATAGAAGCGCGACTCACCGGGGTCGCCCTGGCGACCGGACCGCCCGCGCAGCTGGTTGTCGATGCGCCGCGACTCGTGGCGTTCGGTGCCCAGCACATAGAGGCCGCCGAGCTCGGTCACCTCGTCGTGCTCTGCCGCGACCTCGTGCTTGATCGACTCGACGGTCTCGGGCCACGACTTCTCGTAGTCCTCCGGCGTCTCGACCGGGTCGAGGCCACGGGCCCGCAGCGCGTGGTCGGCACGGAACTCGACGTTGCCGCCGAGCATGATGTCGGTGCCTCGGCCGGCCATGTTGGTCGCGACCGTGACAGCGCCGCGACGTCCGGCCTCAGCGACGATGGACGCCTCGCGTTCGTGGTGCTTGGCGTTGAGCACCTCGTGCTTGACCCCGCGCTTCTTCAGCAGCGACGAGAGGTGCTCGGACTTCTCGACGCTCACCGTGCCGACCAGGACGGGCTGCCCCTTCTCGGAACGCTCGGCGATGTCGTCGACCACCGCGCGGAACTTCGCGTCCTCGGTCTTGTAGACGAGGTCGGGCTGGTCGGCGCGGATCATCGTCATGTTGGTCGGGATCGGCACGACGCCGAGCTTGTAGATCTGGGAGAACTCGGAGGCTTCCGTCATGGCGGTGCCGGTCATGCCGGAGAGCTTCTTGTAGAGCCGGAAGAAGTTCTGCAGCGTGATCGTGGCGAGCGTCTGGTTCTCCTGCTTGATCTCGACGCCCTCCTTGGCCTCGATCGCCTGGTGCATGCCCTCGTTGTAGCGGCGCCCGGCGAGCATGCGGCCGGTGTGCTCGTCGACGATCAGCACCTCACCGTTGATGACGACGTAGTCCTTGTCGTTCTTGAACAGCTCCTTGGCCTTGATGGCGTTGTTGAGATAGCCGACGAGCGGCGTGTTGGCCGACTCGTAGAGGTTCTCGATGCCGAGGTAGTCCTCGACCCGCTCGACGCCGCGCTCGAGGATGCCGATCGTGCGCTTCTTCTCGTCGACCTCGTAGTCGACGTCACGCGCCAGCCGCTGGACGATGCTGGCGAAGTCTGCGTACCACTTGGTCGCCTGGTCGGCCGGTCCGCTGATGATCAACGGTGTCCGCGCCTCGTCGATCAGGATCGAGTCGACCTCGTCGACGACCGCGAAGTTGTGGCCGCGCTGCACGAGCTCTTCCGCCGACCAGGCCATGTTGTCGCGCAGATAGTCGAAGCCGAACTCGTTGTTGGTGCCGTAGGTGATGTCTGCGGCGTACTGCTGGCGCCGCACGTCGGGGCGCTGGTCGGCGAGGATCACCCCGACCTCGAGGCCGAGGAAGCGGTGCACGCGGCCCATCAGCTCCGACTGGTACTCAGCGAGGTAGTCGTTGACCGTGACGACGTGGACGCCCTTGCCCTCGAGGGCGTTGAGGTAGGACGGGGCCGTGGCGACCAGGGTCTTGCCCTCGCCGGTCTTCATCTCGGCGATGTTGCCGAGGTGCAGGGCGGCCCCACCCATCATCTGTACGTCGAAGTGGCGCTGGCCGAGAGTGCGCTTCGCCGCCTCCCGGACGGTGGCAAATGCCTCCGGCATGATGTCGTCGAGGGTCTCGCCGTCGTCGAGGCGCTTGCGGAACTCGTCGGTCATGGCCCGCAGCTCGGCGTCGCTCATCGCGACGAAGTCGGGCTCGATGGCGTTGACCTGCGCAGCGATGGAGGTCAGCTTGCGCAGGATCTTGCCCTCGCCGGCACGGAGCATCCTGTCGAAGAAGGCGGGCACGCGTACTCTCCTGCTGGTCGTCTGCCGGCCGTCGTTGGCCGCGGTCTGGTCCGGTCGTCACGGTGCACGTCGGGCGCCGGCGCACAGGACATCTGTACGCACACGGGGCGCGTCGACGCTCGTACCCGCCCGGACTGCCCTTCATGGTAGGCGCACACGCCCAATGCCACCGGTCTGGGCGGGCGCAATCGGCATCCGTGGAGGCTGGGTCATGCACAGCCCCACACAGACACGGCCAGTGCAGTTGGATGTCGGAGGCAGGGTTGGCTGGGGCAGGATGGAGGACACATGGATCCCGTCGAGCTCTCCGACGACCGTTTGCTGCTGCGGCTGCCGGTTCGCGCCGACGTCGACGACATAACGCTGGCCTGCCGGGACCTCGAGCTGCAGCGATGGATCCCCGTGCCTGTGCCCTATGAGCGGATCCACGGCGAGCAGTGGGTGGACGACACGTCGCGCTCCTGGGCCGACGACCAGGAGCTGCGCTGGGTGATCACTGAGCGCGGGGTGAGCAACCGGGCGATCGGCGCGATCGGCCTGCACGCCCGCGACGCCACGATGCGCGAGGTGGGGTTCTGGATGGCGCCCTGGGCCCGGGGGCGAGGCGTCATGACCGACGCCGTGCGCCTGGTCTGCCGCTGGGGATTCGTCGACCTGGGCCTCGGCCGCATCGAATGGTGGGCCAATGTCGGCAACTACGCCTCGCGGCGGGTCGCGGAGAAGGTCGGCTTCACCATGGAGGGCACCGCGCGGGCCCGCCTGCTGCACCGGGGCGTCCGGGTGGACGGCTGGTGCGCAGGACTGCTCCCCGGCGAGCTGGTCGAGGAGCGGTCCGGCGGACGGCCGGTGGATCGGCGTTGACCTCGCGAACGGGAGTGTCAACGCTCCGGAAGACGCCCGAGGTCCGCGGGGAGGGACTCGTCCTGGGGCCATGGCGCGCCGCCGATGCTGCCCGCGTCCTGGAGGTCGCGACCGACCCGGCGACCCGCGCCTGGTCACCGTCGATGAGACCGCTGAACACCGAAGCCGACGCGCTCACCTGGATGAGCGAGCGCACCGCGAACGCCGACCGGCTCGACTGGGCGGTCCGCGACTCGGCGTCCGGGCTGCTCATCGGCCGCGTCGGGCTGCACAGGTTCGACCCCGGCTGCCGGAGTGCGGAGATCGGCTACGGCGTCCATCCCGCGCACCGGCGCCGTGGCGTCGCGCTCCGGGCGGTCACGGCCGCGACGACGTACGCCTTCACGACGTTGAACCTCGCCCGCATCTCCCTGGTGCACGCGACCGGAAACTCGGCCTCCTGCGCGGTCGCCAGCGCCGGGGGCTTCGCGTTCGAGGGCGTGGAACGGTCCAGCCTCGACCACGGCGACGGGGTTCGCCACGACATGCATCGCCATGCCCGCCTGGCCACGGACGCCGGCGCCCTCCCGAGGATCGGGCGGACCCCGGTCGCGATCGATGCGGGCGACCTCGCGCTGCGACCGTGGGCGGAGGAGGACGCCGAGCAGCTGCTCGCGGCGGTCGCCGACCCGCTGATCGCCCGCTGGAACCCCCGCCTGCCACTGCCCGACATCGATGCGGCCCGCGGATGGCTGGCCTCCCGGGCGACGGGGTGGGCGGGCGGTGAGGCCTGCTCGTGGAAGGTGGTCGACGCGGCGACCGGCGAGCTGCGCGGCTCGATGGGGCTGCGCTACATCGACCCGATCGACCGCGCGGCGGTCGCGTCGTACTGGACGGTGGCCGGCGCACGCGGGCGCGGCGTGGCACCCGCTGCCCTGACCGCAGCGACCGACTGGGCGTTCACCGAACTGGGGATGCACCGCGTGACCCTGGCTCATGTGCTGGCAAACGAGGCGTCCTGCCGGGTCGCGACCAAGGCCGGCTTCCGGCTGGAGGCGACCATCCGTGACTCGTGCCTGCTGCGCGACGGGTTCAGTGACGAGCACCTGCACGCGCGCCTCGCGAGCGACCCACGGGACGGTCTCAGATGACCCCGATCGAGCACGTGGAGATCGCGGCCGGGCGCCTGCAGCTGCGGCCACCGTCGGACAGCGAGGCAGCCGACGCGCTGGCCATGCTGCTCGATCCCGACATCGTGCGGTGGAACGCGGGGCCGGACCGGCTCGACCTCGACGAGGCGCGCGCCTGGTGCCGGCGCGGCGCCGACTGGTCCGACGGCGGCCACGCGACCTTCTCCGTGCTCGACGCCACCAGCGGGCGGTTGCTGGGCAACGTGTCCTTGCACAAGATCGACCGTGAGCAGCAGGACGCGGAGATCGGTTATCGCGTCGCACCGTGGGCACGCGGCCAGGGCGTCGCGAGCGCTGGGGTCGCCGCGGTCTCCCGGTGGGCGTTCGGCGCGCTCGACCTGGCGCGGATCGAGGCCTACCACGCGGTGGTGAACGTCGCGTCCTGCCGGGTGGCCGAGAAGGCCGGATATCTGTTCGAGGGCACGCTGCGGCAGTCCTATGTGTACGGGGACAAACGCCGCCATGACGAGCACCTGCATGCCCGGCTGGCCACCGACCCGGAATCGACCACGTTCAGCAGGTGAACGGACGGTTCGCTATGCGTGCAGGCACAGCGAAGGGTCCGCCGGCATGGTGAACGTGGTCGATTACCGGTGGGCGCGGCGGAGGGCAGCCGCGAGGTCGCCGCGCCGCTCGATCCGCACGTCGGCGAGCCCGAGCCACCCGGCCATGACCTGCAGCTCGGCCATCAGCTCGGCGGCAGTCTCCGGCGGCGCCTGTGCCTCGGCCCACGCCGAGCGGACCAGCAACGCACCAGCGCCATCGTCGGCCTGCCGGTCGGACTTGAGGTCGACGCGGGCGACCAGCCGGTCTCCGAGCAGGAAGGGCAGCACGTAGTAGCCGTGCACCCGCTTGTCCGCCGGCACGTAGATCTCGATGCGGTAGCGGAAGCCGAACAGGGCCTCGACCCGGGCCCGCTCCCAGATGAGCGGGTCGAAGGGGGAGAGCAGGGCGCGAGCCCGGACGGCGCGCGGCCGGCGAGCCTCGTGATGGAGATAGCAGGGCCGCGACCACCCGTCGACGGTGGCGGGGATCAGCTCACCCGTTGCCACCAGGGTGGCGATCGCCGCCTTGGCGTCGACCGGCCGCAGCCGGAAGTAGTCGCGCAGGCACTGCTCGCTGGCCACCCCGTGGGCCCGGGCGGCGATGCGGACCAGCTCGACGAAAGCGTCCTCGTCATCGGGATCGGGTGCCTCGAAAACGGCACGCGGCAGCACCCGCTCGGGCAGCGTGTAGCGACGCTCGAACTGCGTGGTGCGTCCCGCCGACATGACTGCGCCGGAGAAGAACAGATGCTCGAGCGACTGCTTGACCAGCGACCAGTTCCAGCCCCAGTTGTCCTTGCTCCGCGGCAGGTCCTGGGCCAGGGCGACCTCGACCTGGCTCGCAGTCATCGGCCGGTGAGCGGCGACCTCGGCCAGCACGGCGCTGACCAGCTCGGGGTGTTCGGCCGCCACGCGCTGCATGCTGCCCCAGCCCTCCTCCCGCCAGCGCTGCATCCGCCAGCGGAGCAACCGATGGGTCTCAGGCGGGACCAGGCTTGCCTCGTGCGCCCAGTACTCCACCAGCCGGCGCGGACCGACGCCCCAGGCCCGGTCGAGCAACGCGCGGTCGTAAGGCCCCAGCCGGCTGAACAGCGGCAGGTAGTGACTGCGCACCAGCACGTTGACGCTGTCCATCTGCAGCAGACCCATGCGGTCGACAGCGGCCACGAGCTGACGCATGCCGGGTGCGGCCGGTCGCGGCGCCGCGAGGCCCTGCGCGGCGATCGCGACCCGGCAGGCGGCGGCCGCACTCAGGCGCGAGGACGTCCGGGGAGCGGCGGTCACGGTACGGCAGCCTGCCAGGTGGCCCCGACAGGCAAGGGCGCCGCACCGGTCGTCGGCGTCCCATAGGGCACGATGGTGCGGTGACCGTGCGCCGTACAGCTCCCCTGCTTGTCGGCGTGCTGCTGGCCGCTCTGCTGCCCGTGACGGCGGCGGTGCCTGCCGTGGCCACGCCGCTCGTCGGGGCCAAGCCACTCGTCGAGAAGGTCGTGATCGGCACGTCCGTGCAGGGTCGTTCGATCGTGGCGGTCCACCGCTGGCACCCGGGCGCGACCCGGACGCTGCTGGTCATCGGGAACCTGCACGGCGACGAGCGGGCGGGGCTGCGCGTCGTGAAGCGGCTGCGCCATCATGGCGTCCCGGCAGCGGTCGACCTGTGGACGATCCGCTACGGCCAACCCCGACGGCACGGCCGCCGACCGGCGGACGAACGCCCACGGCGTCGACCTCAACCGCAACTTCCCCCGACGCTGGCAGCTGGCGGGGAAGGGCACGTCGAACTACTCGGGACCGAGCGCCGGCAGCGAGCCGGAGACTCAGGCACTGCTGAGCTTCGTGCGGCAGATCCAGCCACGGACCACCATCGTGTTCCACCAACCGCTCTATGGCGTCGACTCCTATCGCGCGAAGTCGAAGAAGCTGGTGCGCAGGCTGTCCCGCGAGAGCGGACTGCCGGTGAAGTCGTTCGACTGCAACGGCGGCTGCCACGGAACGTTCACGGACTGGCTCAACACGCGGACCTCTGGCCGCGCGGTCACGGTGGAGTTCGGTGTCCGCGCGTCCCATGCCCAGATCGGCCGGATGCGACGCGCCCTGCTGACCGTCGCCGTCCCAGAGAATTGAGCTCGGCGTCCGAAGACGAGCGCAATTTCATGATCGCGAAGGATCGCAGTCGGAGATTGGTACACGATCCTTCGTGATCATGAAGGTTCCGTCCGGCTAGAGCCGGACGGATCCTTCATGATCACGGGGAACTGCTCAGTGGGCGGCGGGCAGGCGGCGGTCCAGCCAGGCGGGCAGCCACCAGTTGCGACGCCCGAGCAGCGCCATCGCGGCCGGCAGCAGAACCGCCCTGACGATGGTCGCGTCGATGAGCACGGCCGCTGCGAGGCCGACGCCGAGCTGCTTGAACTCCAGCAGCGACAGCGTCGCGAAGATGCTGAACACCCCGATCATCACAGCCGCCGCACTCGTGACCACTCCCGCCGACGCCGTCACGCCACGGGACACTGCGGCGCGGGTCGGTTCACCTTGTGCGTGCGCCTCGCGGATCCGGCTCACGACGAACACGTGATAGTCCATCGACAGCCCGAACAGGATCACGAACAGGAACAGCGGCAGCCAGTCGACCACGAAGCCGCTGTCCTGCACACCCAACAGGCCGTTGAGGAAACCGTGCTGGAACACGAGCACGAGCAGGCCATAGGCCGCACCCACGGACAGCAGGTTCAACGCGACTGCGGTTCCCGCGACCACCACGGACCGGAAGGCGAGCACCAGCACGATGAACGTCACGGCCAGCACGAACCCGAACACCAGCGGCAAGTGCGACCGCAGCGTGCTGGTGAAGTCCACCGAGCCGGCCGTGTCTCCGGTGACGGCGACCTCGGCGCCCGGCAGCTTGTCGCGCAAGGTAGGCGTGAGGTCGTCGCGCAGGAACGCGAGCGACTCCTTCGACTTGTCGGTGTTGAAGTCACCGGTCATCGCGAGGTCGACCGTTGCCGTACGCCCGTTCGGCGCGAAGTCGACCTTCGCGTCGCTCAGGTCCGCGAACTGGCCGCTGCGCTCGGCCGTGGAGACCAGCGAAGCGACACCCTTCTGCACGGCGGCCTTGTCCAGTGGCTTGTTGTCGTCCGACCAGATGGCGACGGTGTGCGCGAACCCGGTCTGCGGGAACGCACTCGTCATCGAGTCGTAGGTCTGCATGATCGGGATCGACCGGGGCAGCGAGTCAGCACCCGCCTCACCGAGACGCATGCCCAGCGCAGGCGCGGCAAGCGCGAGCATCGCCGTGCCGGCAACCACCAGTGACACGAGCGGCTTGGCCAGCACGATGCGCATGACGGCCGGCCAGAAGCGGCCGGCTCCGTGCCGTCGCAGCCGGTGCACCAGCGGGATGCGCGGCCGGTCGACCTTGTCACCGAGCAGCGAGAGCACCGCGGGCAGCACGGTGAGCGACCCGAGGACCGCCACTGCGACAACGAGCATGGTGCCGACGGCCATCGAGCTGAAGACGACGTTGCCCGAGAGCAGCAGGCCACCCATCGCCACGATGACGGCGATGCCGGAGATCACGACCGCGTGCCCACTCGTCGCGGCGGCGATGTCGATGGCGTCGCGGCGGCTGGCGCCACGGGCGCGCTCCTCGCGCGTACGCCGCACGTAGAACAGCGAGTAGTCGACGCCGACCGCCATGCCGATGAGCAGGATGACGCTGTTCAGGGTGTCGCTGACCGGCAGCAGGTGCGACACGAGCCCGGACAGGCCGATCGCGGTGCCGACTGCGGAGAGGGCGAGCAGCAGCGGCACTCCGGCGGCGAACAGCGCGCCGAAGGTCAGCAGCAGGATGCCGAGCGTGATGGGCAGGCTCAATGTCTCCGCGCGCTTGAAGTCGTCGCTGACCACGCCGTTGATGGCGTGGTTGATCGACGCGTCGCCCATCTCGGCGACGGTCAGCCCGGGATGCGACTTCGCCACGGCGGCCGTGACGCCCAGGACCTTGTCGATGCGCGTGTCGGCAACGTCCTCCGCGGCGGTGCCGGTGGCGCCGTCGACGTCGAGGACGACAGGCAGCAACGCCGACCGCCCGTCGTGCCCGCGGATCAGCGCGCCGACCCGCTCGACCTCGGGCCGTCCGGACAGCCGGGTGCGCAGCTGCCCGGCAACCTCGTCGGCCTGGTTGTTGCTGAGCTTCTGCCCCTTGGGTGCCTGGATGAGGATCTGCTCGGTGATGTCGGCCGGGTAGCCGGCCTTCTCGATGACCCGGTCGGCCCGGCCGGACTCACCGGCTCCGGTCTCGGCGTCGCTGATCGTCCGGGTGCCGGCCGCGCCGCCGCCCACGATGGCGGCCGCGACGAGCAGCACCCAGATGACCAGGGCCTTCCATCGGTGTCGGGTGCTCCACCGGGCAAGCCGTTCCGCCGCACCGCGCCGGCGCCCTGGGGAGGGCTGGGTCTCGGCGGCCGCCGTCGATGTGAGAACTGTCATGACAGGCTCCTTCTCAAGGTTTGCTTGCGATGGACTCCACGGTCCCCGTCGAGCGGGCTCGCGTCTCTGGAGCCAGCGGGCGAACAGTGCGGGGGTTAACCAGAGGTACGACTCGGCAGCCAGCCCACTCGTCCGCGGGGCCCGGTGTCTCTAGCGTGGATGTCGCAGGGCCTCACCACCGAGGCCCTGCGCCAAGCAAAGGGCTCGCCGCCAGCAGGGCGGGGCCCGCGAACCGGACAGGCAGGCAGAAGCGACCATGCTGTACAGCTGGGTGGGACGACCACTCCTCGAGCTGGCCTACGTCGCTCTGGGCATGTTCCTCGGCATCATCACGTTCACGGTGACCGTCACCGGCCTGGCGCTCAGCATCGGGCTGCTGCCCGCGTTCCTGCTGGGTGTGCCCGTCCTCGTGGGCACCGTCTACGTCGTGCACGGCATGGCGATCATGGAGCGCCGTCGCGCCATGCTGCTCATGGACGTCGACCTGCCGGCGCGCCCCATGCCCCGCAAGCCCGGGCAGAACTGGCTGCGCCGCTCCTTGGCGCTCACCGTCTCGCCGGAGTTCTGGAAGGAGGCGTCGTACAGCCTGCTGCTGCTGCCGCTCGGGGTCATCTCCGGCACCCTGGTCGTGTCCTTCTGGGCCGTCGCCGTTGCCGGGTTGCTGCTCCCCGCCTACATCGGCCTGTTGCCGGGTGACGAGGCCATCACCTGGCTGCACTGGTCCAACGGCCTGGAGGTCGCCGCCGGCTTCGTCACCGGCCTGGTGTTCGTGCTCCTGGCCCGCGTCCTGACGACCGGTCTCGCGGCTGCGCATGTCGCCCTGGCCTCGGCGCTGCTGACCCCCAGCCAGAACGACGCGCTGCGCGCGCAGGTCTCCCAGCTCACCGAGACCCGCGCCCGGGTCGTCGACGCCGCCGACTCCGAGCGACGCCGGATCGAACGTGACCTGCATGACGGCGCGCAGCAGCAGCTGGTCTCGCTGGCCATGAACCTCGGCCGGGCCAGGGCCAAGTTCGACAGCGACCCCGAGGGCGCCAGGGAGCTCGTCGACCAGGCGCACCAGGAAGCGAAGGACTCCATCACCGAGCTGCGCAACGTCGTCCGCGGCGTGCATCCGGCCGTCCTCACCGACCGTGGCCTCGACGCAGCGCTGTCCGCGCTCGCGGCCCGCTCCCCCGTGCCCGTGCGCATCGACGTCGACGTGCTGGAGCGACCGAGCCCCACCGTCGAGGCAGTCGCCTACTTCGTGGTCAGCGAGTCCCTCACGAACATCGCCCGGCACTCGGGCGCGACGCGCGCCGCCGTACACATCGAACGGGACGGCGACCGGCTGCTCGTCTCCGTCTCCGACGACGGCCACGGCGGCGCCACCGAGAACCCCGGCGGCGGACTCGCCGGCCTGCGCGACCGGGTGGCCGCAGTCGACGGCACCTTCCGCCTGCAGTCCTCGCCAACCGGCGGGACCACCGTGACCGTGGAGGTACCGTGCGCGTCTTGATCGCCGAGGACTCGGTGCTGCTGCGCCAGGGTCTCGTCCACCTGCTGACCGACGCCGGGCTCGAGGTCGTGGCTGCGGTCGACGACGCCGACGAGCTGCTGCGTGCCGTTGACGAGCACGCGCCCGACATCTGCGTCGTCGACATCCGGATGCCACCGACGCACACCGACGAGGGCGTCCGCGCGGCGCTGGTCATCCGGGCCCAGCACCCCGACGTCGGCGTGCTGATGCTCAGCCAGTACGTCGAGGAGCGCTATGCGATCGACCTGATCGCCTCCGACACCCGGGGCTTCGGCTATCTGCTGAAGGACCGCGTCGCCGACGTCGCGGAGTTCGTCGAGGCGGTACGACGCGTGGCGACCGGCGGCACGGCACTGGACCCAGAGGTCATCCAGCAGCTGTTCGTCCGAAGCCGCCGCGTCGACCCCCTCGCGGGACTGACCCCGCGAGAGACCGAGGTCATCGGTCTGATGGCAGAAGGCCGGTCCAACGCCGGCATCGCGGCCGAGCTCGTCGTGAGCGAAGGCGCGGTCGAAAAGCACGTGAGCTCGATCTTCACCAAGCTCGGCCTGCCCCCGGCCGAGCAGGACCATCGACGAGTGCTGGCCGTCCTGCGCTGGCTGAACGGCTGAGGAGCGATCGTGACCACCGAGACAACCATTCCACCGGCCGGCTCGGCCGGGCCTGCGGGCCCGCGTCCGGACGCCGGCCTGCGCCTGTCGTTGCGCATCCTCGCCGTCGGGTTCGCGCTGCTCGCTGTCGGGTGGACCGCCTTCACCGTCGCCAGCCTGCTGGCCCGGGTGACGGACCACCGCAGCGCCACCTATGACGGAGTGCGCGCCCTCGACATCGACCTGGGCTTCGAGTCCGTCGAGATCGTCGGGGCGGCCGACGCGACGTCCGTGTCGATGACCCGGTCCTACACCTGGTCGCTCGGCAAGCCGTCCATCAGCAACCGGCTCGACGGCGACCTGCTCTCGATCAGCTCGTCGTGCCCCTTCTCTGTCGGGCTCGGCTGCTCCGGCCACGTCCGGCTCGTCGTGCCCAGGTCCCTCGATGTCCAGGTGCACAACAGCGACGGCTCGGTGACCTTGCGCGACCTCAACGGTCCGGTCGACCTGTCCACCTCGGACGGAAGCATCACCGCCGCGAATCTCACCGGCCGGGTGACGCTGCACAGCAGCGACGGTTCGCTCGTCGCGACCGGGCTGCGCTCCGAGCAGGTCGACGCGTCGACCTCCGACGGGTCGGTGCGGCTGTCCTTCGAGCTGGCTCCCTCGTCCGTGACCGCGCACAGCGGAGACGGGTCGATCGAGGTGGTCGTGCCGGCTGACGGGACGGCCTACAACGTGACCGCGACCACCGGCGACGGCAGCCGGGACGTGTCGGTGCCGACCGATTCCAGCTCGGCACGGCGCATGCAGCTGAGCACCGGCGACGGCTCGATCCGGGTGCTTGCTAGGTGATCTCGAGCAGCTTCTCGCGCACGGCGTAGACGACCGCTTCCATGCGCGAGTGCAGCTGCAGCTTCTCCAGGATGTTGCGGATGTGGTTCTTCACCGTGTTCTCGCTGATGAACAGCTCTTTGGCGATGTCGCGGTTGTTGAGTCCCTTGGCGACGAGCTTGAGCACCTCGAGCTCGCGGTCGGTGAGCCGCGGCGCCGGGACCTGCTGGCGCTCATCGCCCTTCTTGATCATCGTGGCGAACTCGGAGAGCAGCTTGGAGGCCATCGACGGGCTGATCAGGGACTGCCCGCCCGCGACCGATCGGATGGCCGCGGCGACCTCGTCGATCGAGATCTCCTTGAGGAGATAGCCGCTGGCACCGGCCTTGATGGCGTCGTAGAGGTCGGCCTCGTCGTCGGAGATCGTCAGCATGACGATCTTGGCGCTCGGGACGACCTCCTTGATCGCGGTGCAGGCCTCGATGCCGCTGCGCCTGGGCATCCGAACGTCCATCAGCACGATGTCGGGCAGCAGCGTGGAGGCCAGGTCGACGGCCTCGGCACCGTCGCCGGCCTCGCCGACGACCTCGATGTCGCTCTCCTGCCCGAGAACCATCTCCAGGCCACGGCGGAACAGGGCGTGGTCGTCGACCACGAGCACGCGGATGGCCTCGGAGTTGTGGGCGACCGGAGGCAGGTCGGACGCTGACGCCTGACGTGCGTGCTCGGGCACCTGCCATTCCCTTCTGCGGCGACGCCTGGAGGAGCGCTTGGCCCCATGTTCGGACAACCTGTGAACTATCGCACGCTACGGGCGATCCCGGCGGGTGAACAGGCCCCTTCACCACACCGGAATCGTGGCGATTGCCTCAGACGGCGAGCCTGATCACGCCGTAGTCGTAGGCCCGGCGCCGGTAGACGACGCTGGGCGCCGACGTCGTGGCGTCGACGAACAGGAAGAAGTCGTGGCCGACGAGCTCCATCTCGTACAGCGCCTGATCGAGGTCCATCGGCGCGGCCGCGTGCAGTTTCTCGCGGATCACCAGCGGGCCGGTCTCGACCGAACCGTCCACATCGTCGACGGTGGCCGAGCTGTCCCGCGCGGCGTCACTCCTGCTTCGCTCGGCGTCAATGGCAGCGGTGGCGGCCGCGACCGAGACCGGGGTCTTCTTCCCGTGGTGCACCTTGCGCCGGTCCTGCGCCTTGCGCAGGCGCGCCTCCAGCTTGGCCACCGCAACGTCCAGAGCTGCGTAGCAGTCCTGCGCCGATGCCTCCGCCCGGACGATCGGTCCACGCGAGTGGATGGTCAGCTCCACGCGTTCGCTCTGGTCGGCCTGGCGTGGGTTGCGCTCCTTCGCGCACTCGACATCGACGGTGATCACCTTGGAATCGAGCTTCTCGACCTTGGCCAGCTTGTCCGCCACGTGCTGGCGGAAACGGTCGGAGATCTCGGTGTGCCGGCCCTTGACGACGATGTCCACGAAGGTGAACCTCCTTGAGCTCGATGGCTCATATTTTCTACGTCTGCGCTGAGAATGCCAGCAGTACCTGTGGAGTAGATGTATCAGCGAATGATTAACAGCCCGTATCGTCGGGCGCCGCAGTTCAGGATGGGTCCATCAGGGTGGCTCGTCCAGCGGGGCACCGGGAGCACCCGCCCGGCCGACCTGGTCTTCGACCCCACATCCGCCTGCAGAGGGTCTCGCAGCGATGTTCGCCACTACTCCCCTTCTCCCGGAACGGCAACCATCTGGGTCGCCGGCGAGGCAGGACTTACTTCTAAGCCGCACCGTGATCGACGACGAGAAGTCGCCTTACGTGGACCGTTTCGCCTGCGGCTGGCATCGGCTAACCGGCTCGCTCCTCCGTACGGAGGGGACAATCCGGCGCAACCACGGACCCGGGCGGGTGCCATGACGAAACGCTAGCCCTATCCGATGATGGGCAACAAACCGGGCATCGTGCGGCGACGCGTCGCCGCGACGAGGGCCGCACCCACGAGGTCGATCCCCGAGCCTCGCATGGTGGCCGCCGCGGCTGCGAGTGAGGCACCGGTCGTGACGATGTCGTCGACCAGGACCACTCGCGTGCTATGCCGATTCCACTGCCGCGCGAGCGCGACGCCTGGGCGGTCGGACATGAGCACCGCACCCCGCAGGTTCGCCGCCCTGGCGTGGGCATCGAGGCCCGACTGGTCCTGCACCGATCCCGCCATCCGGAGCACGGGCCGCACCGAGACGTCCCGGCCCTCGGCCCGCAGCGACCGGGCGGCCGCCCTGGCGATGGCCAGAGTGGGGTCACGGCCGCGCTCGCGCACGGCGCCGCGACGCGACGGCATGGGCACGAGCACGACGCCAGCCCGCTGACTGCCCATCTGGCGAGCGCTGAGGCGAGCACTGCCCGTACCGCGGTGGCGAGCGCTGCGCCCAGCGGCCGGGCGAGCGCGGCCCTGCCCTGCTCCTTGTGGGCCAGCAGCGCCGCGCGAACCGCGCCGTCGTAGTCGGCGACCGCCCAGGGCGGCGGCAGTCCCGGTGGCGACGGCTGCGGCCACGCCGGGCGCGCCGGCTCGGCCAGAGCCAGCCCGCAGCGACGGCAGAGCAGGCCGGGCAACAGCCCGCACCCGGCGCACTCGGCAGGCAGCGCCAGGTCCAGGGCCGCCAGCAGCGCCGAACCGGCCCGGCGCGCCAGTGCCGCGATGCCGCCGGCGGTCGGGGCCACGGGCGACCGAGATGTCACCGGACCATCGTCGCGTCCCGCCAGCCCCGGGGCCGCGACCGCACCTGAACCTGTGGACGCACCGCGGCTGTGGATTTAGCGCGGCAGGGACACCCCGTCACCGCTGTCCAGCCGTGGCAAGGATCAGGATCGGGTGGCCGTCCGGCCGCTCATTTTTCATGATCGCGAAGGATCATGTCGCTTTCGGCTACAGGATCCTTCGTGATCATGGAATTTCGTCGGTGGCCGTCCGCCGCGATCTCGGCGTCAGCCGGGGTAGACCGGATCCCGGCCGATCCCCAGCGGCTGCCAGCCGAGACTCGCGTTCCACTGCTGCAGCTGCCCGGCATCGGTGGAGGCGACGAGCGGCAGCTTGCTGTCGGTCGGCGCACCGACCATCGCGGCGATGCCGCGCAGCGGGTCGATCGAGTCGTCGACGTCGAGGCCGTCGGTGCCGGTGCGCAAGGCGACGGGTGGCTCGTTGGCGCGGTTGCCGACGACGACGAGAGTGTCGGCGTCGATCCAGGCGATGTCGCGCACGCCCTGCACGTCCGGCAGGACCTCATGGAAACCGGAGATCGTCTGCACGCTGCCGTTCGGCCCCCGCACGATCGAGCCGAGGTAGAAGTGGCTGGCCGCCCCCTCTCCGGCCGCGAACGCGATGCGGGTCCCCTCGCGCGACACGCGGACGAACTGCAGCGGCCCCGCGGAGATCTTGGGCATCGGCACGGTCGACAAATGGGAGTCGTCACCGCTGAACATCTGCAGGCGGTTCGTCGTCCGGTCGACGAACCACAGGTCGCGGCTGGAGTCCCAGCTCGATGTCGAGACGCTGGCGCCGGCTTCGAGCGGCACCACCTTGAGCGGTGCATCCGGTGCGATCGGGCCGACCGAGAGCTCGGTTCCCTTCGCGTTCGTCACCGCGATGAGGCTGCCGTCGAGCGAGATGGCCGGATGCCGCAACGCGCGGTCGGGGTTGGTGCGCACGGTGCCCGCCGCGCCGCGCACCGGGGTGAACGTCTTCCCGACCAGCCGGCCGACGCGGCCGTCGCGCACGACGTAGAGGGACGACGAAACGCCGAGGATGTCGGGGTCATAGCTCGCCCATGCCGACGTCGGCTGCTCGCGCGGGACGCCGGATGTCACCAGATCGTCGCCGTCGGCGAGGATCCGGATGCGCCGGATGTCCTGGAGCTGGCGCAGCGTCCAGACGATCTGCGCCGACATGCCGACGCGCGCATCAGGGTCGCCGCGCAGTGCCCCCGAGTCGAGGGTCACCGTCGCCAGCCCGTTCCGTACCGGGACCGACGCCACCTCGAGCCGGGTGCCCTGCGGGAAGGCCGACTCGACGGCACCTCGAAGCGGCTCGGTCGGTCCCTGCAGCAGCCTGGTCATCAGCTTGGTCGTCAACCCCGGCACGTCGGGCAGCAGCACCGGGTCCGGGACGACCACGTGGTTCGTGGGCGCCAGGAAATAGAGGTTGACCTGGCGGTAGGCCGTGTCGACGTCAGAGCTCGAGAGCAGCAACCCGTTGTCGACCTTGGTGATGCGCCACTGGCCGCTCACCCGGGCCAGACCGAACTGTCGCGTCGCCGTCCGTTCTGGGACGCGGTAGTAGCGGCCGTCCGCATCGATGCGGGCCACCTCGGTGGACTCGACCACAGCCGACGACGAACCCGGCTGCACCACCACGGACAGGCCCTGGCTGCGGTCGTAGATCGAGGTGCCCTTGCTCGGATTCCACCGCGACCGCACGGCCGGGGCCAGATACTCTCGCGCGTACTTGTGATCCTCCAGGAAGTCCGCCCCCGACTGCAGGAAGCCGCGCACGATCGCCTCTGGCCCGTCGCCCGGCGCCGGGTCCCTGCCGAGGCTGCGGGGCAGCTGCGGGTCCGGCTCCTGCGCGAGGTCGCGACCCTGGTGGACCGGCCCGCCCGTCGGGATCGTCGCGCAGGCGCTCAGGGCAAGGCTCAGAGCAAGAGCGAGGAGTACGACGACGACGGCGGGCCGCCGCTGGAGGGAGTGTCCCGAGTCAGGCGCCACGACCGGATCCTCCGATCGCACTGCCCCTGGCCGGGGCGACGGGGACGCGCTGGTAGGGATCGCCGACCGAGACCGGCCGACGCCTGCGGGCCGAGTCCATCGGCTCCAACGGGATCGGCGAGTTCTCGAGCTCGATGCCCGGTTCGCGCGGGACGGTCAGCCGGAACTGCGACCCGTCGCCGGTCTCTCCCCAGACCTGCAGCCAGCCGCCGTGCAGGTGCGCGTCCTCCATCGAGATCGACAGGCCGAGCCCGGTGCCCCCGGTGGTGCGGGCTCGAGCCGGGTCGGCGCGCCAGAACCGGTTGAACACCATCGCGGCCTCGCCGGGCGCCAGTCCCACGCCGTGGTCGCGGACGGCGATCGCGACCGACTGGTCGTCGGCCGCGAGGTGCACGTCGATCGGTCGACCTTCGCCGTGCTCGATGGCGTTCGCGAGCAGGTTGCGCAGCACCCGCTGGATGCGCCGGGTGTCGACCTCGGCGATGCATGGCTCGTTCGGGGCCCGGATGACCAGGTCGCTTCCCTTCCGCTCGGCCAGTGGCTCCATCGCCTCGACCACGGACTCGGCTACCAGCCGCAGATCGGCGGGCTCGGTCTCGAGGAGGGCGGCCCCCGCGTCGTAGCGGCTGATCTCGAGCAGGTCGGCCAGCAGCGCCTCGAACCGGTCGAGCTGGGTCTGCAGGATCTCCGCGCTGCGCTCGATCTCCGGGCCGAACTCCGCGCGGGCCTCATGCAGGACATCGGCGGCCATCCGCACGGTCGTCAGCGGTGTGCGCAGCTCGTGCGAGACGTCCGAGACGAAGCGGCGTTGCACGCGGGAGAGGTCTTCCAGCTGGCGGATCTGCCGCTGCAGGCTGATCGCCATCGTGTTGAACGATGTCGCGAGCCGGGCGAGGTCGTCCTCACCACGCACCCGCATGCGCTCCTCGAGGCGTCCTGCGGAGAGCCGTTCGGCGATGCGCGCAGCCATCCGGACGGGTGTGACGACCTGCCGGGTGACCAGCCAGCCGATGCCACCGACCAGCAGCACGAGGCCGATGGCCGCGAGCCCGAGCCCTTGCCGGACGAGCCCGAGGGTCGCGCTCTCCTTGTCGAGCGGGAAGACGAAGTAGAGCTCGTAGTTGCCGTAGGGCCCGACGCTGACCAGCGAGCCGATCGCGACGGCGGGCTGGGTGTTCCCCGACGTGCTGGTGAACAAGCAGTAGCTCCACTGCTGGGCGGCCGTGGCCTGCACGCGCGTTCGCAGCGACTCCGGGATCGTGACCAGGTCCATCTCGCGCGACGTCGCCCCGGAGGGCGCACCGGCCTTGCTGATGCCGGCGGCGGGCAACAGGGCCACGTCGTTGGCCCCGGCCGGGCCACCCGCCGACGACAGCCGGAACACGATGTCGCGGGCCAGCGTGTCGTAGTCGGCCTCGCCCGACGCCCGGTCGGCCGAGTTGAAGGACTCCTGCGCCGTCGACGAGCCGCTCGCCGCCTCGGTCAGCGCCGCTTGCACCTTGTCGTCCAGCAGGCCGTCGCGGACCCGGGTCAGCAGGATGTTGCCGAGCACCGCGATGACCACGATCGTCAACACGGTCGTGGTCGTCACGACGCGCAACTGCAGCGACCGTCGCCACATGGCAGTCGTACGGCGTCGCGCGCGCGCGACGTTGCGGCGCGCCGTGGACGCGGCTGACGTGACCCGACGGAACGCCCTGGCGGTGAGGTTCGTGGTCAGGCCGGTCCCGCCTTGTATCCCACGCCACGCACGGTCACGACGACCTCGGGCCGCTCAGGGTCTGCCTCGATCTTGGACCGCAGGCGCTGCACGTGCACGTTGACCAGCCGGGTGTCGGCAGCGTGGCGGTAGCCCCAGACCTGCTCGAGCAGCACCTCGCGGGTGAACACCTGCCACGGCTTGCGCGCGAGCGCAACGAGCAGATCGAACTCCAACGGGGTCAGGGCGATGGCTGAGCTGTCGCGCTTGACCGAGTGGCCGGCCACATCGATGACGAGATCACCGATCTCGAGCAGCTCGGGCGCCGGCTCCTCGGTGCGGCGCAGCCGCGCCCGGATGCGGGCCACCAGCTCCTTGGGCTTGAAGGGCTTGACTATGTAGTCGTCGGCGCCGGACTCGAGGCCGACGACGATGTCGATGGTGTCGGACTTTGCGGTGAGCATGACGATCGGCACGCCCGACTCGGCGCGGATCTGGCGGCAGATGTCGATGCCGTCGGTGCCGGGCAGCATTAGGTCGAGCAGCACGAGGTCGGGCTTGTGGTCGTGGAACGCAGCAACGGCCTTGTCACCGTCGGTGCACAGCACCGGCTCGTAGCCCTCTCCCCGCAGCACGATGCCGAGCATCTCGGCCAGCGCCGTGTCGTCATCGACGATGAGCACGCGTCCTTTCATATGGTCATCGTGACATCCCGCGGACCCGCCCGCCGATGCGACACCGGAGATGACCGGCATGGACCGACTAACGTTGCGGGCAAAGTTGACCTTTCGCCGACCTCCGGACATCCCGGCGTCGACCGACATCTAGGGGCCTTCGCGTGACCGAGCAACCCGGCTGGGAGTCGCCCGGCGGAACGCCCGGCGAGCCGGTCGAACCGCCCCGGCCCCCGCTGACGCCGGAATGGGCGGCCGAGCAGCCACCTCCGCAAGGCTGGGGGCACCCCGGCTACGGCCAGCCCCCGGGAGCGCCACCACCCCCGCCGCCCCCGCCGCCACCCGGTGCAGGTCCGCAGTACGGATGGGGGCCCCCAGCCCAGGCCGCGTGGCAGCCGCCGAAGCCGGGCGTCATCCCGCTCCGCCCGCTCGGCGTCGGGGAGATCCTCGACGGGGCGATCTCGACGATCCGCGCCAATCCGCGCCTGATGCTCGGCCTGTCCGCCCTGGTCGCCGTGGTCACGCAGGTCGTCACGGTGCCGATCTCCTGGGCCCTGCTGCACAACGCGGGTGACCATGCCTTCAGCTTCGGCGAGGCCACGAGCAACACGGCGAGCGCCGAGAGCGACCTTGCGCTGACGGCGAGCTCGCTCGCGGCCTCCGTGACCCAGTTCGCGATCACGCTGGTCGCGACCCTGCTGCTCACCGGCATGCTCACCGTTGTCCTGAGCCGCGCGGTGCTCGGTCAGGACATCGACGCCAAGCAGGCGTGGACGGAGGCCAAGCCCCGGCTGCCCGCCCTGATCGGTGTCACCGTCCTCGTGTTCCTCATCGAGCTGGGCCTGGGGATCGCGTTGCTCGGGCCGGGGGTCGCCATCGCGGCGGCGGGCGGCCCGGGCGCCGCGGTCGCGCTGATGCTGCTCGTCGGCATCCCGCTCTTTGGCTTCCTGGCGGTCTACCTCTACGTCGCGTTCGCGCTGGCTCCCGCTGTGGTCGTCCTGGAGAAGCAGTCGGTCGTCGCGTCGCTGCGCCGCTCGCGACGGCTGGTCAAGGGTGCCTGGTGGCGCACGTTCGGCATCCTGCTGCTCGTCAACATCATCGCCGCCATCGTCGGGAACATCTTTCAGGGCATCTTCCTGTTCGCCGCGTACATCGCCGGTGGGGCGGGGGCCGGCTTCGACAGCTTCAACCCCTACGAGCTCGCCCCGCTGATCATCACCGGCGTCGGCGCGATCGTCGGCGCAACGATCACCTGGCCGTTCACGGCCGTGGCGTCCGCCCTGATCTATGTCGACCGGCGGATGCGCCGTGAAGGGCTCGACCTCGAGCTGGCGCGCGCCGCCGGCTACGTACCGCCCGGCCAGTCGGCGACTCCCGGCACGCCGCTGCAGACCTACGGCCCGCAGGGCGGCAGCTACGGTCCGCAGGGCGGCAGCTATGGTCCCCAGGGCGGAGTCCATGGTTCGTTGCCGCCGCCCGTTGCGCCGCCACCCCCGCCGTACGACGGGTGAGCATGGCTCTTGCGCTGCTCCTCGCGCGCGGCGCGCCGGTCGATCTCGACCGCGCCGCGGCCGCCCGGGCCGCCCGCGAGGAGCTGGCCAAGCAGGTCTACCGCGAGGCGGGTCCGAGCCTGACCGAACGGTTGCTGCGCTGGACCTTGGAGCAGATCTCCCACCTGCTCGACCGGGCTGCCGGAGTCTCGCCAGGTGGATACGTCGGCCTGGTCGTGGTGGTCGTCGTGGCGCTCGCGATCGCGGTGGCCCTGCGGCTTGGCATCGGGCCGATGCTACGCACGAGCACCGGCGAGACGCCGTTGTTCGTCGGCCGGCCCAGGACCGCGGCTGAGCACCGCGCCGCGGCCGACGCCCACGCCGCTGCAGGACGGTGGGCCGAGGCGGTCCGCGACCGGCTCCGCGCGATCATCACCGGGCTCGAGGAGCGAACGTTGCTCGACCCCCGGCCGGGCCGGACCGCCGACGAGGCCGCTGCCGACGCCGGAGCGGTGGTGCCCGAGTGCGCGGCCGACCTGCGCGCGGCCGCCCGTACGTTCGACGACATCTGGTACGGCGGACGCCCGGCAGACGCGACGCACGACGCGCAGCTGCGCGGTCTCGACGACCGGGTCCGGGCCAGCCGACCGGCGATCCGGGCGCACGGATGACGTCCACGACGACCGAGCGGCGGTCCCGGTCGACCCTGGACCCGACGACCGCCCAGCTCTGGCACGCGGCGCGCGGCCCCGTCGCCGTACTTCTGCTGGTCCTTCTCGCCGGGGTGGTGCTCGCCACCCTCGGCGGAGGTGGCACACGGGGCTATCTCGACCCGCGCGCCGCCGACCCGTCCGGCAGCCTCGCGGTCGCATCGCTGCTGCGCGACCAGGGCGTCACCGTCGACCTGGTGCGCTCGACCGCGGCCGTGCGGGACGCCGCACACCCCGGGGACACGCTGCTGGTCACCTCGCCCGACCTCCTGGTGGACTCGCAGGCTCAGGCCGTCCGCGACAGTGGAGCCGACGTGGTGCTCGCGGGCAGCCGGGATCCCGAGCGGTTCGTTGCTGGTGTGACGTTCGTCGGTGTCTCGGCGATGGACAACCGCCCACCCGGGTGCGCGCTGCCACCGGCCCAGCGGGCGGGCAGCGTGTACGCCGGCGCGCTGGCCTACGCGGTCGACGGCGAGGCAGCGGGGGTGTCGGCCGGCAGCCAGGTCGAGGAGTGCTACTCCGCCGACGGCGACCCGTCCCTGGTCCACGTGCGGCGCGCGGACGGCAGCAGCGTGACGGTGCTGGGCAATCCCGACCTGCTGACCAACGACCGCCTCGACGAGCAGGGCAATGCGTCGCTGGCGCTCGGCCTGCTCGGCGCGCGGGACCGGCTGGTCTGGTATCTGCCCACGCCCGGTGACGTGCCGACCAGTGAGCAGAAGTCGTTCTACGACCTGGTCCCCGACGCCGTGTGGTGGGCAGTCGTGCAGCTGGTCGTCGCCGTCCTGCTGCTCGGTCTCTGGCGGGCCCGTCGCCTCGGGCCGATCGTCCCCGAGCCGTTGCCCGTCGTCGTGCGCTCCACGGAGACGGTCGAGGGCCGCGCGCGCCTCTACCGCCGCAGCGGGGCGAGGGACAAGGCGGCCGGGGCGCTGCGGGCGGCCACACTTGGCCGGCTGCGGCCGGTGCTCGGGCTCCCTCGGGCCAGCACCCCCGAGATGGTGACCGACGCGATCGCCGCACGCTCCCGGCGCTCAACGCTCGAGGTGAGCGCGCTCCTGTACGGTGCCGCACCGACCGACGACGACGCCCTGGTCGGGCTGGCGGACGACCTGGATGACCTGGAAAGAGAGGTACGCCGACCGTGAGCGAGCAACCAACGTCCGCTCCCGACCCCGCCCGGGAGGCCCTGCGTGCCCTGCGGGTCGAGGTCGGGAAGGCCGTCGTCGGGCAGGACGCGGCTGTCACGGGACTGGTGATCGCGTTGCTCTGCCGCGGCCACGTGCTGCTCGAGGGCGTCCCCGGTGTCGCGAAGACCCTGCTCGTCCGCACCCTGTCGGCGGCGCTGTCACTGCAGACGAAGCGGGTCCAGTTCACGCCCGACCTGATGCCCGGCGACGTGACCGGATCACTGGTCTACGACGCGCGGTCGGGGCAGTTCTCGTTCCGCAAGGGGCCGGTCTTCACGAACCTGCTGCTCGCCGACGAGATCAACCGGACACCGCCCAAGACGCAGGCGGCGCTGCTCGAGGCGATGGAGGAACGGCAGGTCACCGTCGACGGTGACCCCCGGCTGCTGCCCGACCCGTTCGTCGTGGTGGCGACGCAGAACCCGGTGGAGTACGAGGGCACCTACCCGCTGCCGGAGGCCCAGCTCGACCGGTTCCTGCTGAAGCTGACGATGCCGCTGCCGACCCGCGTCGACGAGGTCAGCGTGCTGACCCGGCACAGCGAGGGCTTCGACCCGCGCGACCTGCGAGCCGCTGGAGTCCGGCCCGTGGCCGGAGCAGCCGACCTCGAGGCCGGTCGCGCCGCCGTACGTGCCGTGTCGATTGCTCCTGAGGTGATCGGCTACGTCGTCGACCTGGCCCGGGCGACCCGGCAGTCACCGTCGCTGCAGCTCGGTGTCTCGCCCCGCGGCGCCACCGCACTGATGTCGGCTGCACGGGCCTGGGCGTGGCTGTCCGGCCGCGACTACGTGACGCCCGACGACGTCAAGGCCCTCGCGCGCCCTGCGCTGCGACACCGGGTCGAGCTGCGGGCGGAGGCCGAGCTCGAGGGGGTCACGGCCGACGCGGTGCTCGACGGCGTGCTCGGCTCCGTCCCGGTCCCCCGCTAGCCGAAGGGCGGTGGCCGGGCGTGGCGCTGACCGGGCGCGTGGGGCTGCTGGCGCTGGCCGGCGTCCTGGTGGTCGGCTTCCTGCTGCCGTCCGGGTGGACGGTGCTCGCGCTGGCTGGACTGCTCGCCGTTCTGATCGGGGTCGATCTCGCGCTGGCCGGGTCGGTGCGCTCCCTGACACTCGCCCGTGCCGGCGACCTGTCGGTGCGCCTCGGCGAGGGCGCGAGCGTCACGCTGCTGGTCACCAACCCGTCCGGGCGGCGTGTCCGGGGATTGCTGCGCGACGCGTGGCCACCGAGCGCCGGGGCCGAGACGACGCGGCACCACATCGACGTACCGCCCGGTGAACGCCGACGCATCGACACCGTGCTGCACCCCACGCGCCGCGGCGACCGGCCGGCCTACCGCGTGACCGTGCGCTCGGTCGGCCCCCTGGGCCTGGCCGCCCGGCAGGGATCACACGCCGTCCCCTGGCGCGTCCGCGTGCTCCCACCGTTCACCTCACGGCGTCACCTGCCCGCCAAGCTCGAGCGGCTGCGCCAGCTCGACGGCCGGTCGGCGGCGATGATCCGCGGGCCGGGGACGGAGTTCGACTCGCTGCGGGAGTACGTCGACGGTGACGACGTCCGCTCCATCGACTGGCGGGCCACAGCCAGGTCGGCCGACGTCATGGTGCGCACCTGGCGACCCGAGCGCGACCGGCGCATCCTGCTCGTTCTCGACACGGGTCGCACGTCCGCGGCCCGCGTCGGTGACGCGCCCCGGCTCGACGCCGCGATGGATGCCGCGCTGCTGCTGGCCGCACTCGCCGCCCGGGCCGGCGACCGCGTCGACCTGCTGGCCTACGACCGCCGGGTCCGCAGCAGGGTCGAAGGTGAGGCACCGACGTCCCTGTTGCCGGCCCTGGTGCAGGCGATGGCGCCGCTGGACCCGGCGCTGATCGAGACCGACTACGCCGGGATGGTCGCGACGGTGCTGGCCCGGTCGGCGCGGCGCTCGCTCGTCGTACTCCTGACCGCCCTCGATCCTGCCCCCGTCGAGGAGGGCCTGCTGCCGGTGCTCGCGCCACTGGTGCGCCGGCACACCGTCATCCTGGCCTCGGTGGGCGACCCGCGAGTGGGCAACCTGGCCGGGCGGCGGGGCGACGTCGAGTCGGTGTACGGCGCTGCCGCAGCCGCCCGGGCCGGGCAGGACCGTCGCCGGGTCGCGGAGGTCCTCGAGCGTCGCGGAGTCGAGGTCGTCGACGCACCGCCCGACGAGCTGCCGCCACTGCTGTCCGACCGCTACCTCGCCCTCAAGGCCGCCGGCCGCCTCTGACCGACAGCCGTCGATGGCGACGCGCCTACGCAGGCAGCCGTACAGAAAAGACGGATTCGTCAGTTCGGCAGCGACAACCCAAGCGTGCTCGAAGGCAGCGATCAAGGATGACTCCGTCTTTCCTGCACATTGCCCCTTCGGCGCTGACGGCTCGGCGCAAGTCCGGGTCAGGCGGCGGTCGGCAGGCGGTCGGTCGCCCCCGCGCCCTCCACGTCACCGAGCGAGCCGGCCTGCGCGGCGCGGCGGCCGAGCACGAACACGTAGGTCAGGAACGCGACCCACACCGAGGCCCCGATCCCGATCCGGGCCCAGGTCGGCAGCGGCGAGGGGGTCACGAAGGCCTCGATGACCCCCGACACGACCAGGGTGGCGGCGAGCCCGATGGCCAGCGCGCCCGCGGCCAGTCCCTCCTCCGCGAACGCCTGCGACCGGCTGCGCGGCCCGGGGTCGATCCACGACCAGCCCAGCCGGAGACCGGCGCCGGTGCCCACGAACACACAGGTGAGCTCCAGCAGACCGTGCGGGAGGATGAGCCCGAAGAACAGATCCAGCCGGCCCGCACCGGCCATCAGGCCACCGGAGATGCCGACGTTCAGGGCGTTCTGCCAGAGCAGCAGGATCACCGGGACGATGAACACGCCGAGGATCAAGGCGAGAGCCGTCACCTTCGCGTTGTTCGTGGCCACCTGCGCCGCGAAGGAGCCGGCCGGGTGCGACGAGTAGTAGTCCTCGAAGCGGTGGTCCACCAGCGCCCGGATCTCGTCAGGAGCCGCGATCGAGGCCTGCACGGCAGGGTTGTGCGCGACCCACGCGCCCACGGCCAGGCCGACCAGGCAGAAGGCGACACCGACAGAGACCCACCAGCGCGCCGCACGGTAGAGCGCAGCGGGATAGATGACCGTGAAGAACCGTCCGATATCGCGCCAGGCGGCGACGGTGCTGCCCGTCACCGCGGACCGCGCGCGGGCGACCAGCGTCGTCAGCCGCCCCACCAGCGCGGGGTCCGGCGACGACGAGCGCACGACCGACAGGTGGGTCGCCACGCGCTGGTAGAGCCACACGAGCTCGTCGACCTCGTCACCGGACAGCCGCCGACGACGCAACAGCTGCTCGAGCCGCTGCCACTCGCCGCGATGTGCCGCGACGTAGGCGTCTACGTCCACGCTGGCGACCCTAGCCGCCGGGACGAGCGGCTACCCTCCGACAGGTCCGCCGACGAAGGAGGCCCCTGTGACCGATCTGGTCACCGGCGAGGCCGTGGTGCTCGAACTGCGGCTGGCCAAGCTCGCCAGCCGACTGCTCTCGCTGCTGATCGACCTCGCCGCGCAGTTCGCCTTGCTGATCATCGGCAGCCTGATCATCGGCGGTCTGGCGAGCTCGGTGGACGAAGCCGCTGCCGCCGCGATCGTGCTGGTCTTCTACTTGTCGGTGATCATCGGCTATCCCGCCACCTTCGAGACGCTCACCCGCGGCCGCACGCTGGGCAAGATGGCGCTCGGCCTGCGCGTCGTGCGCGACGACGGTGGCTCGATCCGGTTCCGGCACGCACTCGTCCGCGCCCTGGCCGGTGTCATCGAGATCTGGCTCACCATCGGCGCCGTAGCCCTCGTCGTGTCGCTGGCCTCCAGCCAGGGCAAGCGCCTCGGGGACTACCTCGCCGGCACCGTCGTCATCCGCGAAAGGGTGCCCTCAGGGTCGGCAGCCGTGGTGGCGATGCCCCCGCAGCTCGCCTGGTGGGCGAGCGGGCTGGACCTTTCCCGGGTGCCCGACGACCTGGCCCTCGCGGCGCGGCAGTACCTCATCCGGTCCCGCGAGCTCGCACCGGAGGTCCGCGAGTCCATGGGCGCGCGACTGGCCGCCGCGATGGCCGCGTGCACCAGCCCGTCACCCCCGGCGGGGGTACCGGAGTGGGCCTACCTGTCGGCTGTCCTCGCTGAGCGCCGCCGGCGCGAGACCGCACGGCTCGGCGCGGGCGGTGGCGCGCCGTCGTCGCCGTACGCACCGCAGTGGCCGGCGACGACGGGCACGGTGTCCGGCTCGGCACCACCCGCGCAGTGGCCGCCACCACAGCCGCAGGCGTACGGCGCCGCGCAGCCGCCGCCGCCACCAGCACCACCGCCGACCGCTCCACCCGCACTCACCACCGAGGACGACAACCCGTTCGCTCCCCCGCAGTGAGAACGGCATAGAGTCACGCCCGACCTGGAGGGGATGCACCAGTGGCAGAAACGCCAGCAGCCCACGAGCATTTTGCCGGGATCGCCGCCCGGCTGCGCGACGGACGGACGGTCGCCCAGACCTATGACGTGATCGTGACGGCGGCACCGCACGTCGTTGACGGATGCGACCGCGCAGCCATCGGTGTCTTCGACGGGTCGCAGTTCACCACGGCGGCCGCGAGCGACGACATCATGGCGTTGATCGACAAGCTGCAGAACGAGACCGGTGAAGGTCCCTGCCTCGAGGCGAGCATCGAGCGGGCCTGGAAGCTCGACAACGACATCACGGTCGACTCGCAGTGGCCGAAGCTGGCCGCCCAGGTCGTGGAACGCACGCCGGTGCGGAGCATGCTCGCGGTGCCTCTGGTGGACGAAGGTCGACGGGACGGCGCGTTGAACCTCTTCGCCGACCGACCGAACGCCTTTACGGATGAGTCGACCGAAACGGCTGCGCTGCTGGCGGCGTTCGCGACCATCGCGTTGAGTGCAGCGCGCCAGGCGGAGCGCGCCGACCAGCTGCAGCAAGGGCTCACGACCAACAGAGAGATCGGTGCCGCCGTCGGCATCCTGATGGCCACACACGGCATCTCCAACGATGAGGCGTTCGCCATGCTGTCGCGCGCGTCGCAGCGGCTCAACCGCAAGCTGCACGAGATCGCGACGGGCATCGTTCGCGGTGAGACAGGCCCTGGCCCCGGCTAGCGGCTTTTTCGACCTAGGCATGGACGCGGCCCGCGCCACGGACGACCATACGCAGCGTGACCACTCCCGTTCCTGCCCGAACCGCGCCTCCCGCGGCGCGGATCCTCGTGCCACTGCTCGTCGGTGCCCTCGTGTCGGTGACCCTGGGCGTCTACGCCCGTGCTCATCACCCGACGGGCGATCCGATACCGACGTTCGGCTTCTCCGACGTCATCCACATGAAGGTGTGGTTCACCACCGTCGTGGCGCTGCTGGCCCTGGTCCAGGTCGCCACCGCGCTGCGCATCTTCGGTCACCTCGGCAGTGGCAAGAGTCCCCACTGGGTGCATGTGTTGCACCGCACATCGGGGGTGGCCGCCGTCATCGTCAGCGCACCGGTCGCGTTCCACTGCCTCTGGTCGTTCGGCTTCGAGACGTACGTCACTCGTGCCTGGGTCCATTCGCTGCTCGGCTGCTTGTTCTACGGCGCCTTCGTGGCCAAGATTCTGGCGCTCAAGATGCCGCGGATGCCCAACTGGGCACTGCCGGTGCTGGGCGGTGCCGTGTTCGCCGCGATCGTCGGGCTCTGGCTGACGTCGTCATTGTGGTTCTTCCAGGAACACGGTGCCGGTTACTGAGCTGACCCGACGGGTCAGCCGGTCGCCTTCGCCGCCGCCCGCCCGGCCGTACGTCCGGAAAAGATGCACCCACCCAGGAACGTGCCCTCCAGCGCGCGGTAGCCGTGCATGCCGCCTCCCCCGAAGCCGGCCACCTCACCGGCCGCGTACACGCCGGGGAGTGGGGTGCCGTCCGCGCGCAACACGCGGGAGTCGAGGTCGGTCTCGAGGCCGCCGAGCGTCTTGCGGGTGAGGATCGACAGGCGTACGGCGATCAGTGGTCCCGCCTTGGGATCGAGCAGGCGATGCGGCTTCGCGACGCGGATCAGCCGGTCGCCGAGGTATTTGCGCGCGCCGCGCAGCGCTGTGATCTGCAGGTCCTTGGTGAAGGGGTTGTCGATCTCGCGGTCGCGCGCCACGATCTCCCGCTCGAGGGCGGCGAGGTCGACGAGGTCGTTCCCGGCGAGCCGGTTCATGCCGGCGACCAGGACCGGCAACGTGTCCTCGACGATGAAGTCGACACCCTTGGTCTTGAACGCCTCGACGGCGGCCGGGGCTCCCGGTTTCACCCGGGCGAGCACGTCACGCACGCTCTTCCCGGTGAGGTCGGGGTTCTGCTCCGAGCCGGACAGGGCGAACTCGCGTTCGATGATGCGCTCGGTCAGCACGAACCACGTGTAGTCGTAGCCCGTGCCCATGATGTGCTCGAGGGTGCCGAGGGTGTCGAAGCCCGGGAACAGCGGCGGCGGCAGCCGCTTGCCGGTCGCGTCCAGCCACAGCGACGACGGGCCGGGCAGGATGCGGATGCCGTGACCGGGCCAGATGGGGTCCCAGTTGTGCACGCCCTCGGTGTAGTGCCACATCCGGTCGGGGTTGATGACCCGGCCACCGGCGGCCTGCGTGATGCCCACCATCCGACCGTCGACGTGGGCCGGGACGCCGCTGATCATCCGCTCGGGGGGCCGGCCGAGTCGCTCGGGCCAGCTCTTGCGTACGAGGTCGTGGTCCCCGCCGATGCCACCGCTGGTGACGATGACGGCCTGGGCGCGGATCTCGAAGTCGCTGTAGACCTCGCGCGAGCTGGACACGCCACGGGCGACGTCGCTCGGGACGAGCACGTTGCCGCGCACCCCGTCGACGACGCCTCCGGTCGACGTCAGCTCGTCGACGCGATGGCGGTAGCGCATCGTCACCAGGCCGCGGTCGACAGCCTCCTGGACCCGCCGGACGAAGGGCTCGAGGACACCCGGTCCGGTGCCCCAGGTGATGTGGAAGCGCGGCACCGAGTTCCCGTGGCCGGTCGCGAGATAGCCCCCGCGCTCCGCCCAGCCGACGATCGGGAAGAACCGCACTCCCTGCTGGTGCAGCCAGGAGCGTTTCTCACCTGCGGCGAAGTCGACGTACGCCCGGGCCCATGCCTTCGGCCACTTGTCCTCGTCACGGTCGAAGCCCGCGGTGCCCAGCCAGTCCTGCCAGGCGAGCTCGGCCGAGTCACGGATGCGCAGCCGCCGCTGCTCGGGCGAGTCGACGAGGAACAGCCCGCCGAAGGCCCAGTGCGCCTGGCCGCCGAGGGACTGCTCGGGTTCCTGGTCGACCACGATGACCCGGCGTCCGGCATCAGCGAGCTCCGCAGTCGCGACCAGGCCGGCCAGCCCGGCACCGACGACGACGACATCTGCATCCAGCTCTGCACCAACCATGCGCGCAGTCTGCCCGATCCATCGCCCCCAACGCGGAATCGACCACGTTCACCATGCAGGCGGACGGTTCGCTAGGCCTGCAGGCCTTGCGAACCGTCCGTTCACCTGCTGAACGTGGTCGATTCCGGCGGCTACCGCGGCGGGTCAGTAGCGGTAGTGGTCGGGCTTGTACGGACCTTCGACGTCGACGCCGATGTAGGCGGCCTGGTCCTTGCTCAGCTTGGTGAGCTTCACGCCGAGGGCGTCGAGGTGCATCCGCGCGACCTTCTCGTCGAGGTGCTTGGGCAGCACGTAGACCTTCTTCTCGTAGTCGCCGGTCTTCGTGAACAGCTCGATCTGCGCGATCGTCTGGTTGGCGAACGAGTTCGACATCACGAAGCTCGGGTGACCCGTGGCGTTGCCCAGGTTCAGCAACCGGCCCTCGGACAGCACGATGATCGAGTGGCCGTCCGCGAACTGCCACTCGTCGACCTGCGGCTTGATCGTGTTGCGCTTGACGCCGGGCGTCTTGGTCAGGCCGGCGATGTCGATCTCGTTGTCGAAGTGGCCGATGTTGCCGACGATCGCCTGGTGCTTCATCCGGGCCATGTCCGCGGCCGTGATGATGTCCTTGTTGCCGGTCGCTGTGATGAAGATGTCGGCGGTCTCGACGACGTCGTCGAGCGTCGTCACCTGGAAACCGTCCATGGCCGCCTGCAGTGCGCAGATCGGGTCGACCTCGGTGATGATGACGCGCCCACCCTGACCACGCAACGACTCGGCGCAACCCTTGCCCACGTCGCCGTAGCCGAGCACGACCGCGACCTTGCCGCCGATGAGGACGTCAGTGGCCCGGTTGATGCCGTCGATCAGCGAGTGGCGCGTGCCGTACTTGTTGTCGAACTTCGACTTGGTCACCGAGTCGTTGACGTTGATGGCCGGGAACAGCAGCGTCCCAGCGGTCGCGAACTCGTAGAGCCGGTGCACGCCGGTGGTGGTCTCCTCGGTGACGCCCTTGATGCCAGCGCCCATGCGCGTGTACTTCGTGGCGTCGTTCGCGAGCGATGCGCGCAGCACCTCGAGGATGACTGCGTACTCCTCGGAGTCGTTCTCGTCGGCGCTCGGCACGACGCCGGTCGCCTCGAACTGGGTGCCCTTGTGGATCAGCAGGGTGGCGTCGCCACCGTCGTCGAGCAGCATGTTGGGTCCGGCTCCGTCGGGCCAGGTCAGCATCTGCTCGGTGCACCACCAGTACTCCGGCAGCGTCTCGCCCTTCCAGGCGAAGACGGCCACGCCCTGGGGGTCGTCGACGGTGCCGTTCGGGCCGACGACGGCCGCCGCGGCGGCGTGGTCCTGGGTGGAGAAGATGTTGCAGGAGACCCACCGGACGTCGGCGCCGAGCGCCGTCAGCGTCTCGATGAGCACCGCGGTCTGCACGGTCATGTGCAACGAGCCGGCGATGCGGGCGCCCTTGAGCGGCTGCTGCGCGCCGAACTCCTCGCGCAGCTTCATCAGGCCGGGCATCTCGTGCTCGGCGAGGCGGATCTCGTTGCGGCCGAACTCGGCGAGCCCGAGGTCCTTGACCTTGTAGTCGAGTTTGTCTGTCATGCGGGTATCTCCTCGCGTCGGGATGCGCGCGTTGGGCATCTGCTGCGGTGGTGCGCGCGGTGGATGGTGGGCGGATCCGGGGTACGACGACGCGGGCGCGCGCAGGCGCGCCAGGCACGACACTCGTACAACTGTTGATCCGCCTCGGCGCGGCCCCTCAGGGCCTCCCATCAGTGACGCCGATGACAACGGATGCGATTCTAGCGGCTAGGGGCCCCAGTCGCCCAGTCCATCGTTTCTGAGCACCCTGACGAGGATTGGATAGCCAAACGACGCCGCCGCTGGCCGATCACCTGTCCGATCCGCCAAGATCCGCCCGGTCACCGACTTTGGCGGTGTCGATGTCGGGCTCGACATAGATCACCGTGGCGATGGGTACGGCCTTGCGGACGCGCGCCTCCGCGGCATCGATGGCCCGGGCCACCTCGGCCGCCGTGTCGTCGCAGCGCACCGCGATCTTGGCGGCGACCAGCAGCTCGTCGGGCCCCAGGTGCAGGGTGCGCATGTGGATGAGGCGCTCGACCGAGTCGTCGGCCTCCAGCGCTGCCCTGATCGCCGCCTCGTCGGTCGGGCTGGCGGCCTCGCCGAGGAGCAGGCTCTTGGTCTCGACGGCCAGCACGATCGCCACCGTGACGAGCAGGACGCCGATCGCGAGCGTCCCGATGCCGTCCCACACGCCGTCGTCGGTGATCAGTGTCAGGCCGACGCCGAACAGCGCGAGGGCGAGGCCGACCAGGGCGGCGAAGTCCTCGAGCAGGACGACCGGCAGCTCTGGCGCCTTCGCCCGGCGGATGAACTCGACCCAGCTGGTCTCCTTGCTGCGCACGTGGTTGGACTCTTTGATCGCCGTGCGGAACGAGAAGGTCTCGAGCGCCGATGGCCACGATCAGGACGACGATCGGAACCCACTGCCACGAATCGATCGGCTCCGGGTGCGACACCTTGTGAAAACCTTCGTACAACGCGAAAAGGCCACCGACGCTGAACAGCACGACGGCCACGATGAACGCGTAGATGTAGCGCTCGCGGCCGTAGCCGAACGGGTGCTCCATGTCGGCCTCGCGGCGCGACCGACGCCCGCCGAGCAGGAGCAGCCCCTGGTTGCCCGAGTCGGCCAACGAGTGGATCGACTCGGCGAGCATCGACGACGACGAGGTCAGCGCGAAGGCCAGGAACTTGGTCGCGGCGATGCCCAGGTTCGCGAGCAGCGCGGCCACGATCGCGCGGGTGCCCCCCTCGGTGCTCATCCTGCTGCCGCCTTCTTCAGGGTGACGATGGGGTCGATCGGGGTCGGGTCGGTGCCCTCGAGCAGTGCCAGGTAGACGCTCGCGAAGTCGAGCAGCGCGATCAGCGAGGCGAGCCGCTCCAAGCGGGTGCTCCCCGGTGGCCGTGAGCTCGTCGAGCGCGACGCCGTACTGGTCGGCGAGCAGCAGCGTGGCCTGGCAACGCCGGACCACGGGCTCGAGCTCCTGCGTGTCGCGCAGCAGCACCATCCGCAACCGCTCACGGGTCGGCCCGCCGTCGAGCAGCGGGTCGCGGAAGATGTCGTCGGCCGGGTCGCCGCCGCCGGCGCCGTAGCGGCCGGCGAGCGTCACGATCTGGTTGTGGTGGACCTCGGTGAGAGGGCCGTGGACAGCCGGCTGCTTGGCGTTCTCCGCGAGCTGGCACGCGAAGCGCAGCGCCGCGACTGCCGCGAGGTCGCTCGTCCCCCAGATCATCGGCAGCGTTCCCGACAGCTGCATCGCCGTCTTCTTCGCGACGTTGTCGTAGACCTCCCGCGTCGGCCCGCACGCGGAGCTGGTCTCGTCGAGCTGGTCGGCGACTCCGGCCAGCAGACCCCGCGGCACGCTCGCGAGCCCGAGGGCGTCGACCACCGCGAGCAGCGGGGTGACGATGGCCCACAGGTTCGCGCGCGGCATGCGGCCGCTGCTGTCGATGTCCAGCTGTACGGCGCGGCCACCCGCCGCCCGTGCCGAGAGGCTGGAGCCGGCCTTGGCTGCGGTGACCACCCGCGCGCCGCGACGCACGGCTTCGTCGGCCGCTGCGAGTGTCTCCTCGGTCTCACCGGAGCAGGACACCGCGATGACGAGGTCCAGCGGACCGACCCAGCCGGGCAGCCGGTAGCCACGCGAGACGACGATCGGGACGGCGCACGACGATCCCGCGACGGCCGCGACGACGTCGCCCGCGATGCCCGACCCACCCATGCCGGCGACCACGAGCGCCCGCGGACGGCCGTCCGCCGACACCGCGCGTACCGCGTCGTCGTCGAGACGGAGCAGGGCCTCGCGCACCTGCGCCCCTGCGGACCCGACCGCGCGCAGCATCCCGCCGGGGTCGCGGGCGTCGAGGGCCGCGAGGTCGTCGAGGACGGACTCGTCGGTGGGCAGCATGATCAGGCGCTGTCGGAGGGTCGGCGCGCCTCGTCGATCAGCAGGACGGGGATCTCGTCGCGGACGGGATAGGCCAGCCCGCACGCGTCCGACGTGCAGACCAGCTCCTGCGCCTCGTCGTCGACGCGCAGCGGTGAGTGGCACTGCGGGCACGCCAGGATCTCGAGCAACTGCGGGTCGAGCTGCACTCAGGTCTCCTTCCGGACAAGCGCGAGGACCTCGTCGCGCAGAGCGGTCATGGCGTCATCATCGGGGGCCTCGACGTTGAGCCGCAGCAGCGGTTCGGTGTTCGACGGGACGCAGGTTGAACCACCAGTCGGGCCCGTCGACCGTGAGCCCGTCGAGATCGTCGGTGGTGACACCCGGGCGTCCGGCGAAGGCCGCGCGCACGTCGGCGGTGCGCTCGTCGACCGCCGCCCGGTTCGCGACCGTGGTGTTGACCTCGCCGGACTCGATGTAGCGGTGATAGTCGGCGGCCAGCTCGGACAGCGGTTTCGGCTGTTCGCCGAGGGCAGCGAGCACGTGCATGGCCGCGAGCATGCCGGTGTCGGCGCCCCAGAAGTCGCGGAAGTAGTAGTGCGCGGAGTGCTCACCGCCGAAGACCGCCCCCGTACGCGCCATCTCCGCCTTGATGAACGAGTGCCCGACGCGCGTGCGCACGGGCGTGCCACCCCGCTCCCGGACGATCTCGGCCACTGCACGCGAGGTGATCAGGTTGTGCAGCACCGTCGCCCCGGGGTAGGCGGCGAGCTCGCGCGCCGCGACCAGCGCCGTGACCGTGGACGGCGAGACCGGCTCGCCACGCTCGTCGATCACGAAGCACCGGTCGGCGTCGCCGTCGAAGGCCAGGCCGACGTCAGCACCGTGCTCGCGGACCGCTGCCTGCAGGTCGACGAGGTTCTTGGGGTCGAGCGGGTTGGCCTCGTGATTGGGGAACGTGCCGTCGAGCTCGAAGAACAGGGGTACGACGTGCAGTGGCAGGCCACCGTCGAGCACGCAGGGCACGGTGTGACCGCCCATGCCGTTGCCGGCGTCGACGACCACCTTCAGCGCGCGGATGTCCCGAAGGTCGACGAGCTGGCGCAGGAACACCGCGTAGGCGGGCAGCAGGTCGATGCTCTCGACGTGACCCGCGAAGCCGGCCGCGTCGGGCAGCCCCTGCTCGGCGAGGGCCTGGATCTCCGCCAGCCCGGTGTCCTGGCCGACCGGCTTGGCCCCGGCCCGGCACAGCTTGATGCCGTTGTAGCGCGCCGGGTTGTGGCTGGCCGTGAACATGGCGCCCGGCAGGTTCAGCGAGCCGCTGGCGAAGTACAGCTGGTCGGTCGAGGCCAGCCCGATGTCGATGACCTCGGCGCCCTGCGCGTTCGCGCCGGCGGCGAAGGCCGCGAGCAGCTCGGGTGAGGACGCGCGCATGTCGCGGCCGACGACGATGCTCGCCCCGGCGGCCCCGACGACGCGCACGAAAGCCGCGCCGAGACGCCGCGCTATCTCGGCGTCGAGCTGGTCCGGGACGAGGCCGCGGATGTCGTAGGCCTTGACGATCTGGGACAGATCGCGCTGCTGGTCGAGCACGTCGGCGAGCCTACCGGTGGGTGCGCGACCGCCCGCGTGCGGCGGTCAGCGGCCGACTAGCGAAGCTTGCGGGTCTTGTCGAGCACGTGCTGCACCGGCAGCACCTTGCCCGACGTGCCCTGCTCCTGCCAGGTGCGGTGCTCGCACCGGTGGCAGGACGTGAACTCCACGGGAGAGCCGTCGGTGAGCGCCATCGAGATGCTGGTGACGCGCTCGCTGCCGCAGGCGCGGCAGGTGACGCCCTGACGGGAGCCGCGCTGGGTCAGCGAGCCGAGCGGGATGTGGGCGGCAGCCGTGGCACGGGGCATCAAGGTCTCCTGTGGGGGTACGGAGGAAGGCGAGTCACCGCCGAGCGGTGGAACCGCGAACCCCGAGGCCGGCGAGGCAGGAGAATGAGGACGAAGATTGCCGGTTCCCGGGTGTCCGCTGCGATCCAGCCGAGCAGCGGCAGGTCGCGGTGACTGAACAGGCATCGGCACAACTGCCTCAAGTCCTTTAGCCTCAGGCGATTCTGGGGCAAATCGGACAGATGAATCACCCGGAAGGGCGAATCTCTGCTCGCCGATCGTGGATACCGCCTCATTTCGCCCATATCGCTGCCGCGACAAGCGGCCACTCCCGCCAAGATCGTCAATATCGGTGAAAAAGTTCTGTTTCAGGTGACTCAGCTTTTTCACCGGTCGTGGCGATCTTGAGTGGGTGTACGACGGCCCGTCCCCGCCGCCCGGCACTGAGCGTCGACGGTGCTGCGAGCGGGAGGCTCAGGTGTTGTCGCGCAGCACGCGCAGGTGGCCGCGGCGGCCGACCTCGACCATGCCTTCGGGCAGCTCGGCAGGGTCGACCGGGCCGGGCCGGGCTGCCTCACGGACGGCGTCGGCGAGCGCCTCGAGGTCGTCACTGCTCGGCCCGAGCGTGTCAGGATCGGGAGCGAGTCGCAGCACCTCCCAGCCGCGCGGCGCGGTCAGCCGCTGGGAGTGGGCGGCGCACAGGTCGTAGCAGTGCGGCTCGGCATAGGTGGCAAGCGGGCCGAGCACGGCGGTCGAGTCCGCATAGACATAGGTGAGCGTCGCCACAGCAGTCTTGCCGCACGCGGAGCGCGAGCAGCGGCGAACGGGACTCACGGGCCAGACGCTAGCGACCCGGACCGACACAACGCGGGATCTTCGCCCCTGCCGCGCGGCGCGTCGTACAGCGCCTCGCACAGCGCGTCGCCCGCCCGCCGCCGTCAAACGCCTGGTGCAACTACCGTGGGCGCCATGCGGAATGTGCCGACCCGGCGTCGCGACCGACGCGGCCGAGGGCTGCGCGGAGAGCTCACGCCACGAGCCATGCCGCTGCACCGGTCGCGCAGCGACGCGTTCGACGACCTCGTCGTGGAGTCGGCCATCCGGCTGCAGCGCCGCTGGACAGGCCAGCTGGGTGCGGTCGAGTTCCTGGTCGAGGACGTGCCGCCGAGCGGGGCCGGCGGCGGCATCGCGCTGGGTTCCTGCCGCCCCGCGGCGGGCGACCAGCCGGCCCGCATCACCGTCTACCGGCGCCCCGTCGAGACCCGCGCGGCGAATGAGCGGTCGCGCGCGATGCTCGTGCACGACGTCGTGGTCGAGCAGGTCGCCACGTTGCTCGGCCTCGAACCCGAGACCGTCGACCCGGACTACGGGCTGGAATGACCGGCGGGTGGCCTCATCGGGGGTCTTGACCGGGCACCCGCCGGGCCGGCGCGCCGCGTGGCCGCAAGCCGGTCGGCAGGTTCGCGTCGACCTGAGGCACCCGCACGGCATAGCGCGCCGGCGTCACGAGCGTCTGGGTGAGCATCGGCCCCGAGGAGTCGGTGACGCTGAGCTGTCGGGCCGCCATGACCGGCCCGGAATCCTTGGTCGGCACCAGGGTGACGGCGAAGCTCGCGTCCTCGGACAGCGTCGAGGCGTCGACGGTGACCTGGCCGCCGTCGGGGACAGTCACGCTGGTGGAGGTGCCGACCGCGGGTGCCAGCACGTCGATCTGCACGGTCGCGCCCTTGCCGGGAGCAGCAAGGACGAGGTCGGACGAGACGGTGACTCCGGCCTTGCTGCCACGAAGGTCCGTGACGACCCCGGGAGCCGCGGCCGTGACGGGCTCGGCGGCGGCGGTGTAGGCCATCTCTGACTTGGCCTTGCCCACACCGCCGACGCGAATGAGCACGCCTGCGGTGATCGGCTGGTCGGAGGTGAGCTCGACCGCGACCGCCTGGCCGCCCGTGAACGGGGCCAGGTCGATGTCGCTGACGCGTCCCGCGCGGGCTTCGGCGACGTCGAGGCCGGAGGGTACGAACGATCCGTCGACGGCGATCAGCCGGACCCGCACGATGGCGTCCGAGTCGCCCGGGTCGAGGATCTGTAGTCGACGTTCGCCCGCGCCGGACGGCACGCCGGGCAGCACCAGCCGGTGAGCTGGCGCGTGAGACGCGGGCACCCAGTCGGCACCCAGCGGGGTGAGCCCCTGGACCTGCTGGTCCCGCAGCGCCTGCGGCAACCCGGCCCTGGCGCACCTGCACATGGACGCCGAACCGCTCCACATCCGGCGCCAACGCGTCGAGCTTCAGCACCTGCTGCGCGCCGGCCGCGAGGGTGACACCGCGCCCACCAGGCGCGTCGATCGGGCCCTCCGGGCCGTAGAGGGCGACATCGACGACCGCCGGCACGGACTCGGGGTTGCTCAGATAGAGCCGGCCCCGACGACCCACGACCGCCCCGCTGCCGACGAACCAGAAGTCGTTCCCCGGAACCGCGCACTCGGTGCTGGCCAGGCCCCGGATGTCGTCGCTGCTGCTCCGGGTCGTCATCGAGGCCGTGAAACCAGGGGCGAGCGCACCGGCAGCCGTGGCCACCATCGGCTGTCCGTCCGCGCCAGAGTCCGAGGCGTCCTGGGCGGAGGCGGACTTGGGAACGGTGTAGCCGGTCGAGGAGACCTCGTCGAGGTGTGCGGCGGTGGGGCCGTCGGCACCCAGCGGGCGCAGCGCTGCCGAGCCCGAGTCGGCCTTGCGCGACTCGGGGGTCTGGTCGTCGATGGCGCCGGGTGCGGCCAGCATGACCGTGGTTGCGGTCGTCGTGTCGGCGACGGGATCGGGGCACACGGCGGTGGCCCGCGCGACCGGGACGAACCGCTGCGCCGGTGGCAACGCCGTGGGCGTCCCTGACTGGGCCGGCTCGATCTGGAGGGCGACGCCGAGCCCGACGAGCAGCAGGACGACGACCACGAACAGGGCTCCGCCCGGAGTACGAAAGGTCGACGCGGAGATCCGCGGCCGCTTCGGCCGGGACAGCTTCGGCCGCGACAGCTTGGGTCGCGACAGCGAGAGCCTGGACGGCCTGGGCAGCCGGATCATCTGCGCCTCCTCGCGCCCACGCCGGTGACCTCGGGGCGCAGCGGGACCGTTGCGTCGGTGACGACGACGTCGTCGACGCCCGCCGCCCGCAAGCGGGCGGCCGGCAGCACGAGGATGATCACGACGAGCAGCACGCCGCCCTGCACCCACAGCAGCATCGGCCGGTTCCCCTGGTCGTATCGGAGCTGGACGTTGCCCCCTTGCGCCGGCAACCGGAACGCCTGCGCCCAGCCGTGATAGGTCGTCGCGGGCAACGCCTTCCCGTCGAGGGTCGCGCGCCACCCCGCGTCGGCCCGGTCGGCCACCACGAGCAGCCGGCCCTCCGGCCCGGAGTCGATGCTCGCCGCGTGCGCCGACCGGTCCGGCCGGCAGCACCGTCGCACCGGCAGGATCAGCGCCGCGGCTGGCGAGCACCCGGACCCGGCCGCTCGGGTACTGCACGCGCCAGACCAGCGACCCTTCCGGGCCACTGACCCGCACCAGGCCGGCGACCGCGTCGATGTCCCGGGCCAGGTCGCGGTTGAGCGGCGTCGTCATCAGCACGAATCGCACGCCGTAGGGCAGCAGCGCGGCAGCGGCATCGCCGCCTCGGCCGGACCCGAGATCGGCGACGGCGCGGTCGAGCCCGGTGCTGCGGTCGACGCCGGCCGCCGTTTCGGCGTCGCCGAGCCGCGGGCCGTCGGCTCGCAGCAGCGCATAGGCCAATCGGTGACCGGTACGAGGTCGCAGCACCAGGGTGCGCGGCTGGTCCGGTTCGGCACCCTCGGCGGCGATGAAGGCCGGCAGCAGCACGGGGTCGCGCCGGCTCAGGGGGTCGTCAGCGCCGTCCACCAGCCACCAGCCGGCCGCCAGGATCGGGGCGAGGCCGGCCACGATCGTCAGCACCAGGGCGACCGGCTGCCGCCAGCCGAAGTTGATGGATGCCAGCCGCGCCCGGGCACCCTCGGCTCCGACCGTCGCTGCCACGACCAGACCGGCACCGGCGACGAGCAGCACCGGTCCCGACCAGGCAGGCACGCTGGCATTGAGCGTCGGCGAGCTGACGCTGACGCGTGTCTGGACCAGCGCCGCCAGCAGGCCGACCAGGGCGGCGGTCCAGCCGGCGAGCACGAGTCGCCGCCGGTCGCGGCGCAACAGGGCGGCCAGCGCGGCCAGCACGACGCCGATGGTCAGCAGCAGTGGATACATCCCCGGTCCGCCGGGGTGCAGCAGGAAGATCGCCGACGCCGCCAGGTGGTCGTCGGTCAGCCCGGGACCGGGCAGCCCGGCCTCCAGCAGGAGCAGTGACGGGTCGTCGAACAGAGCCGGCAGCCACGGCAGCAGGAGGAGCGGAGGAACGACGGCGACGGCGACCAGCCGGACGATGTCGCGACGATTCCGCGCGATCGTCACGGCCGCAAGGGCGAGCAGGACGAGCGCCACCAGGTAGACGAGCGGAGCGAAGGCCGTCATGACCGCCAGCAGCAGCCCCGCGCCCCACGCCGCGCGGTTGTCGCCGGCAGCGTCGCGCAGCCCGATGGCGTGCGAGACGAGCAGCAGGGTCAAGGGCAGCAGGATGGCCACCACTGTGGTCGAGAGCCGACCGGCAGCCACCCCACCGACCACGGGCGGCAGCAGCGCATAGGTGGCGGCGCCCCAGGCGCGCAACGGCACTGCGGACACGACGCGGCGCAGCGCGATGTAGGCGCTGATGCCCGCCAGCGGCACGGCGCCGAGCAACAGCAGGTCGACTGCAGTCGAGACGTGGTTGAGCAGCAGCAGGCCGAGCATCGAGACGACGGCCAGGTAGGGCGGGCTGTCCGTGGCGCTGCCGATGCCGACCGGGTGCCAGGCCTGGCTGTAGGTCCGCCAGACGTCCGCCGCCGAATCCGGTGTCGGGAGCAGCGCACCCCCCATCAGCCGCCCGTCGCCGTACAGCCCCCGGCACGCGAGCAGCGCGAGCACGACCAGGCCGATGCTCAGCAACGGTCCCGGCCGGGAGGCGAGCCGACGTACCAGCCCGCTGCCCCAGGGCGGCATGTCCTCGGCCTCGGCCGCCGTCGGACCGCTCTCGACGGCGCGGTGCGCGCCACCCGCGGCCGCGACCGGGCCGGGGCCGACGAGCAGGCTGACGGTCTCCATGAAGTGCCGCCAACCCGACCCGCGCGGGGCGAGCAGGCGTTGGGCTGCCCAGGCCGAGCCACGACGGGTCCGGCGACGCGCGCGACGGGCCGCGATGAGCTGGTCGGGTCGCAGCAGCACCGAGAACAGCGCCCACAGCTCGTCGAGCGCGTGCCGGCGCCAGCTTGCCGAGCAGGAAGCCGACGACTCGAAGCAGCGTCCCCGCCGTCAGCCGCAGCATCGCGAACGGCACCTCGGCCAGCGGCAGGTTGACCAGCAGCACCCGGTTGGCGTGCTGCCGGTCGAGCCGGCGCAGCTGCGCCGACGAACGCTGCAAGGGACCCTGGCGTACGTCGATGGACCGGCGTTCCTGCGTGGCCGCCTCAGCGTGATGGATGACTGCGTCGGTCACGCACACGACGCGGTGGCCGGCCAGGGTGGCGCGCCAGCCGAGGTCGACGTCGTCGCGCAGCAGCGGCAGAGCTGGGTCGAGCCCGCCCAGCTCGTCCCAGACATCGCGGCGGATGAGCAGCCCGGCGGTGTTGACCGCAAGCACCTGCCGGGTGCCGTCGTGCTGGCCCTGGTCCTGCTCGCGCCGCTCGAGCAAGGTCTCGCGACGGCCGCTCCGGGCGATCGTGACTCCGACCTCGAGCAGCAGGCGCCGGTCGTACCAGCCGCGAACCTTGGGGCCGGCGATGCCGATGGACGGATCGCGGGTGACCTCGGCGAGCAGGTGCTCGAGCGCCCGCGGATCGGGCTCGGCGTCGTCGTGCAGCAGCCAGATCCATTCCCGTTCGCCCGGGACCGGCGACCGCTGGGCCGCCGCGTGCGCCACGCCGAGCAGCACAGCCGCGCCGAAACCCGTGCCGGAGCCCGCTTCGACCAGGCAGCTCGGACCGAGAGCCTCGGTGATCAGCGCCCGCGAGTCGTCGGTGCTGCCGGTGTCGACGGCGACGACGGTGTCCGTCGGGTGACTCTGGGCGGCGAGCGCAGCCAGGGTGCGCGGCAGCCAGGCGGCCCCGTCATGGGAGACAAGCACGGTGGTGACCCAGTCGTCGGTCACGAACGGTGCACTCTCGGGAGGGTCAGGAGTGTCGGGAGGGTGCCCGGGCAGGGTCGCGTCAGTCGTCATCAGGGAGAGTGGCCATGCAGGTTGGACCAGCTGTTTTGCAAAGACAGGACAGGGGGTCATGCGGGGCTCAGCGGAAAACTGGGACCGTCCCTCGCGAGCTCGGAGCCCTACCCTACGCGGACGCCAGAGTGCGCGCGCCCGGGCTCCCCCTGCGCTGGGAGCCCCGGCGCGCGCACCTGTGGTCTAGACGGCGCTCTTCTTCAGCCGCCGTCGTTCTCGCTCGGACAGCCCGCCCCAGATGCCGAAGCGCTCGTCATGCGCCAAGGCGTAGTCGAGGCACTCACCCCGCACATCGCAGGACAAGCAGACCTTCTTTGCCTCCCGGGTCGAGCCACCCTTCTCCGGAAAGAACGCCTCAGGATCGGTCTCGGCGCAGAGCGCCCGTTCGGTCCATTCGGCTTCCTCGTCGGTCCCGTCAATGAGCGGTAAGACTTCGCCCATGCCACCCTCCTCGACCCTCATCCACTCGCTCCGGTCGCCTCGCGGTGGGCGACGCCGTCGGGCAGGTGAATTACATAAAGGGAATTACACGCGCGTCGTTACCGTAAAGTCAAGCCGGACGGTGATATTTAGCCGTTCGGACCAGCGATTCGTCGCCGTGCCAGACTGCGCGGCATGCATATCGTGGTTCCCGCCGGCGGCATCGGTGCCGCCCGCTTCCTGCGCGGACTGCGCGCTGCCGTCCCCGACGCGGAGATCACCGTGGTCGGCAACACTGCCGACGACATCACCCTTTTCGGGCTGCGGGTCTGCCCCGACCTGGACACGGTCATGTACACCCTCGGCGGTGGCATCCACGAGGAACAGGGCTGGGGCCGGGCCGACGAGACCTACGCCGTTCGCGACGAGCTCGCGCTCTACGGCGTCGGGCCGGCCTGGTTCGGGCTCGGTGACCGCGACCTCGCCACCCACGTCGTACGCAGCCAGATGCTCTCGGCGGGCTATCCCCTCTCCGACGTCACCGCCGCCCTGTGCCGGCGCTGGGAGCCGGGCGTCACGCTGCTGCCGATGAGCGACGACCGGGTGGAGACCCACGTCGTCATCGACGACCCGGAGGCGCCCGGCGGCCGGCGGGCGGTGCACTTCCAGGAGTACTGGGTGCGTCTCCACGCCGAACCGACCGCCCACTCGATCGTCCCGGTCGGGGCCGACGAGGCCACCGCGGGACCTGGAGTGCTCGATGCCATCGCCGGCGCCGACGTCGTCGTGCTGCCGCCGAGCAACCCGGTCGTGAGCATCGGCATGGTGCTGGCCGTGCCAGGCATCCGCGCGGCCCTGGAGAAGTCCGACGCACCGGTGGTCGGGCTGTCACCGATCGTCGGGGGAAAGCCGGTGCGGGGCATGGCCGACAAGGTCCTCGCCGCCATCGGCGTCGAGACCTCGGCCGGGGCGGTCGCGCTGCACTACGGCTCGGGGCTCCTGGACGGCTGGCTGGTCGACACCTCTGACGCCGACGCGGTGCCGCGTTGTCGAGGCGGCCGGCATCGCCGCACGTGCTGTGCCGCTGCTCATGACCGATCTGGGCGCAGCCACCGCCATGGCGCGCGAGGCGCTTGCCCTCGCCGAGCAGGTGCGGAAATCCCGTTGACCACACTCGAGATCTGGTCGCCGGACGGGCTGCCCGAGATCGTGGCCGGCGACGATCTTGCGGCGTTGATCGAGACCTCGACGGTCGACCGGCCACTGCGGGACGGCGACATCGTGGTCATCACCTCGAAGGCGGTGTCCAAGGCAGAGGGCCGCGTTACCCGGATGGATCGCGAGGACGCGATCACGTCCGAGACCGTTCGCGTCGTCGCGCAACGCGGTCCGACCCGCATCGTGGAGACGCGGCACGGGCTGGTGCTGGCAGCGGCCGGCGTCGACGCGAGCAACACCGAGGCCGGCACGGTGGTCCTGCTGCCCATCGACCCCGACGCGTCGGCGCGCGCCCTGCGCGCCGCGCTGGCCGAACGACTGCGGCGTCGACGTGGCCGTCGTGATCAGCGACACCCTGGGCCGGCCATGGCGCAACGGGCTCGTCGACCAGGCCATCGGTGTCGCCGGCCTCGCTCCGCTCGAGGATCTGCGCGGTCAGGTGGACGCGCACGGCAACCGGCTCGACATGACGGTCACCGCCGTCGCCGACGAGATCGCGGCCGCCGCCGAGCTGGTCAAGGGCAAGCTCGCCGGCCGGCCGGTCGCCGTTGTCCGCGGCCTCGCTGGCCGGGTCGCTCCCGATCACGGCCCCGGAGCGGCCGCCCTGGTGCGCCCTGCGCACGAGGACATGTTCCGCACCGGCGCCCGCGAGGTGGTGACAGGGCGCCGCACGGTGCGCGCCTTCACCGACGAGGCAGTCGACCCTGCCGCTGTACGGCACGCGGTGGCTGCGGCAGTGACCGCGCCCGCGCCGCATCACACGACACCGTGGCGCTATGTCGTCGTGTGGTCGGCGCAGACGCGCGACCGGCTGCTCGACGCGATGCTGGCTGCCTGGATCGACGATCTGCGGCGTGACGGTTTCACCGACGAGCAGGTCGCGCGCACGGACCCGGCGTGGTGAGGTGCTGCGTGGCGCGCCGCTGCTGGTCGTGCCGTGCCTGGTCGCTGACGGAGCGCACGCCTATCCCGACGAGCGGCGCGGCACGGCCGAGCGCGAGATGTTCCTCGTCGCGATGGGCGCAGGCGTCGAGAACCTGCTCGTCGCGCTGTCGGTCGAGGGCCTCGGCTCGGCCTGGGTCAGCAGCACGATGTTCTGCCGCGACGCGGTGCGCGAGGTGCTCGACCTGCCGGCGAACCTCGAACCGATGGGCGCCGTAGCCGTCGGGCACCCGGCCGGTCCGCCACCGGATCGTCCACCGCGCGAGCCGGACGACTTCATCCTGGATCGCTAGCCGCGGGCGACTGGGCGCGCACGCCGGGCGGGGGGTCACATGGCGCGGTAGTCGCGGCCGGCGAACCGCGGCCCGTGGCGCTCGATGCTGACGCCGGAGAGCTCGATCATCCGGACGGCGCGATAGCGGTGACCTCGGTAGGGCTCGAGCAGCTCGAGCATCGCGTCGTCGTCGACCCGCTCGCCGACCAGTGCCGTGCCCACCAGGGACGACAGGTGGAAGTCGCCGACGGAGACCGCGTCGGCGTCGCCGAGGGCGCGCTGGGCGACCTCGGCCGCGGTCCACGCGCCGATGCCGGGCAGCGACCGCATCCGGCGGGCCGCCTCGTCCGGCGCGACGCCGGTGAGCTGCTCGAGCCGACCGGCCGATCCCGCGGCCGTGACGATCGTGCGGGAGCGCGACAGGTCGACCCCGGCGCGGTGCCAGACCCAGGAGGGCACGCGGCGCCAGGTCTCCGGAGCGGGCGGCACGCGCAGGCCGACCGGCAGCCCCGCCGGACCGGGCGCTGGTTCGCCGTACGTGCGGCTCAGCGTGCGCCAGGCCCGCCAGGCCTCGCGCCCGGTGACCTTCTGCTCGAGCACGGCAGGTACGAGCGACTCCAGCACCCGCCCGGTGCGCGGCACCCGCCAACCGGGGTGCCGGCGCCAGGCCTCCCGTACGACCGGATGCCGCGGGGTGAAGCCACTCGGGTCGTCATCGGCGCCGAGCAGCGCCGGCAGCCCGTCCAGCACCCGATCGGCACCCGGTCCCCATGCGGTCGCCGCGACGTCGTACCCCGAACTGGCGAGGACCAGCCGCAACGTCGCGGGGCCGTCCGCTGTGCGCGTCACCCACCACAGCCCCGCCGGCCCGAACCGCATCGTGGGATCCCCGGGACCGCGCGACAACGGCCCCAGGGTGGCCGCGAGGTCGACGAGGCGGCCGGCCTGCCAGGTGCGGGACAGCTCGCGGGTCGGCTGTCGGGGCGCGGTCACCCTGCCAGTCTCTCGTAGACTGCACGTTTTACCGGACGTCGAGCGAGAGAGCCCCGTGGCCAACAAGGCGAAGAGCAGCAAGGGCAACGAGAGGGACCGTCGAGCCCGCGTCGAGGCGATGCGCAGGGAGCAGCTGGCCCGGGAGCGCCGCAAGAGCATGATCATCGTGGTGGTGGCCGTGATCGTCGGCGCCGGGCTCGTGATCGCCGCCGCGCTGCCTGCCTACCTGAGCAAGCGCAACGACCCGGCCAAGAAGTCGCTCTCTTCCTTCGGTGTCTCCGCGTCGGCAGCGAGCTGCAACGCCGTGAAGACGACCGACGGCACCAACACCGACGCCCTGCGCAAGCACGTGGCCGACGGCACGAAGGAGAAGTACAAGACCGTGCCGCCGTCCTATGGACCGCACTGGGCGACGCCGGTCCTCAGCTCGCGCCCGTTCTACACGGCCAAGGACCGCCCCGAGATGGAACAGCTCGTGCACAACCTCGAGCACGGCTACACGATCGTCTGGTACGACTCGACCATCAAGGGCGACCAGCTCACGGCGTTGAAGGACCTGAGCGCCAGCGCGCGCACGCGCGACGAGACCGCTCCGGCGAAGTTCATCGTCTCCGCCTGGGACGACGCCTACGGCAAGTTCCCGAGCGGCAAGCACATCGGCATCTCGCACTGGGGCGCCGCGGACAGCCACATCCAGCTCTGCGGCAAGGTGAGCGGCGAGGTCGTGACCGACTTCATCAAGAAGTACCCCGCCGCCGACTCACCGGAGCCCACGGCCGCCTAGCCCGCACCGCCTGATCGAGTCCCGACCGTCAGTCCTGCGGCGGGTGCAGGGACGACGGTGCGTCGGGCGGCAGCGCGGGCGCGAACACCCAGAGCACGCGGGTCATGCAGTCGTCGGCGGCGCTGCGGAACGAGTGCTCGTTGCGCGGCGGGAACGTGAACGCGTCGCCCGCCTCGAGCACCAACTGCTTCTCGCGAAGCGTCACCTCCAGGCGGCCCTCGATGACGTAGACGAACTCGACGTCGGCGGGCAGGGCGTAGAGCTCGTCCCCACTGCCACCGCCGGGCCCGATCTCGCTCAGGATGGCCTGGACCCGGCGCTCACCATGCGGTGTGAGCAGGTACTCGGCGATGCCGGCGCCGCCGAAGTTGATCGGGGGGCGCTGCTCGCGACGGACGATCTCGCCCGTCGAGGCATGGAACAGGCTGCCCACGGGGATGTCGAGCGTCTCGCAGAGCCGCATCAGGGAGGCGACAGATGCACTTGCCTGGTCGCGCTCGAGCTTGGACACGAAGCCCTTGGTCAGGCCGCTCTCCAGCGCAAGGTCGGCCACGGTGCGGCGCTGGGCCAGCCGTGCGGCCCTGAGCTGGGCACCGATCCGCGGACCCTGGGCGACACCGTTGCCGCCGCGCGCGGTTGTCGCCGAGACGCTCCCGTTGCCCATCGTGCTCTCCTCCCGACCTGCGCGACGAACCAGCCGCCGTCGCCCGTCAATGAAACACCAACCCAGGGAGAGGAAACAAGAGTTTCCACTGAGAAAACTTTGGGTGATTATTGGCGGGGCGCGTCGGCCACCTGCACAGGTCCGGGGTAGGCCATCGTGGCTGCCTCGGCCGCCGGTGCGCAGCTTGACCAGCCGGGGCGGTGAGAAGAACGAGGCGATCGGGGTGGCGCCGGACAGCACGGAGAAGAACTCGTCCGAGGCATCGGCGCGTTCCGCAACGGCCGCGAACATCCGCTGCTCGGCCGGTGTCATGCGTTGGAACGAGGCCAGGCCCACCGTGAAGTCGAACATCGCCTTGGTCTCGCGGTCACGGGCCCGCTGATAGCGGCGCAGGTTCGACCTGAGCGGGTGCCGCCCGTCGAGCCCGCAGACGATCGCAGTGGACAGGACCTCCGCGTCGCGCAACGCGTTGCCGATGCCCTGTCCCGTGATGGGGTCCATCACCAGACCCGCGTCACCGGCAAGCGCCCAGCCGTCCCCGTACGACTGGCGCATGGTGTTGGGCAGGTCGGTCGTGGCCCGCACCGGCGAGACGCGGCGGGCCGCCCGGGCCCGCTGCCCGAGGTCGCCGGCGGCGTCCAGGGTCTCCAGCAGGCTGCGCTCGGGATCGGCGCGGAACTGCTCGAACTCGCTCGCCGGCCACGCGCAGTAGGTGACGACCAGTCCGTCGTTGGTGGGCCACGCGCCGACCGCCCGGCGGTCCCACGCGTAGACCTCGCCCGTCGGCAGTGACAACCCGTCCCAGTAGGCATAGCTGGCGACCGAACGAGCCGACTGGCTGCGCTGCGCCTTCGCGCCCGTTGCCTTGGCGACAAAGGAGTTCCGGCCGTCCGCACCGACGACCAGGGTCGCGGTCTCGTCGGCTCGACCGCCGGCCTTCCGGTGCACGCGTACCCCGGCGATGCGCCCGTCCCGCTCGATCAGCTCCTCGACGATGCTGCTCTCGCGGACCTCTGCCCCCGCGTCGCGGGCGGCATCGACCAGGATCTCGTCGAGGACGGTGCGGCGCGGGCTGTACATCGCGTCGGCACCGCCGACGGTCGGGAACCGGCCCTCGATGCGCGTCTGCCCCATGTGGAACCGGACGTCGCGCGTCGCAGGTGTCCCCGCGGCGACGACCTGGTCGAGCAGTCCCCACTTCGCCAGCCGCGCGCAGCCCGGCACCTGGACCTGGTGGGTGGACAACGTGTCGCTGGGAAACGTGTCCCTGTCGAGAACGAGCACCTTCAGCCCGGCGCGGGCCAGCAGCATGGCGGTCGCCGCACCGGCGATCCGCGAACCCACCACGATCACGTCCTGGCTCATCGGAGCCACCTCCTCTGCCTGTCGAGATGCAGGCGCGATCTTCCGGGGCGCGGTCCGCTAGATCGCGTCTAGCGCATACTCGGTTTCGTGAAGCTGTGGGGGCGCAGTCGCGCCCTGGGCGTCCTCGCGGAGGTGCTCGCCGACGCGGCGGCCGGGCACGGGCAGCTCGTGCTGCTCAGTGGTGAGGCCGGCATCGGCAAGACGGCGCTGGCCGCAGACCTCGTGCGAACCGCGCAGGGCAAGGCGTACAGGTCGCCTGGGCGGCCTGCCGGCAAGGGAGCGGCTCACCGTCGTACTGGCCATGGGTCCAGACCATGCGCGCGATCTCGCAGCAGCCCGATGTGGTCGACCTCGGCGAGCTCGTCGGGCTGGAACGGGCAAGCGGCCGCGCCGCGGCAGATGCGAGCACAGACGAGGACGCAGCACGTTTCAGTCTGTTCGACCGGCTCTCCACGGTCCTGACCGAGGCTGCCCGCAGACGGCCGACGGCGGTCGTGCTCGACGACCTGCACTGGTCGGACGAGCCCTCCTTGCTCGCACTCGAGTTCGTCTCGAAGCACGCGTTGACAGTGCCGCTGCTGCTGGTCGGCACCTACCGGGAAGACGAGGCAGGCGAAGCACTTCTCCGGCTGGCCGGCGGCGCCCGGATCATCGAGCTGTCCGGACTCGCCGCCACCGACATCGCCGTGCTGATGACAGACCTGACGGGGCGGGTGCCGGGCGAACGACTGGCCAACGAGGTGTGGGAGCGGACGAACGGCAACCCGTTTCTCGCGCGCGAGGTCACCCGGCTGCTCGCAGCCAACAGCGAGGACTGGGCCGGCATCGGCACTCTCACCGGACGTGCCGACCGGCGTACGAGCGGTGCTCGACGCGCGGCTCTCGGGGGGCTGCGCGCGCCGCTGACGAGCGCGCGGCCCTTGTCCGCGAGCTCGCCGCAACCACGGGTCTCGGCGGCCGGCCGACGCGCACCCCGCGCTCGCCGAGCACCTTGCCGCATCGGTGCGGACCGGAACCTCGTGCACGCTATGCGCCGGTGGAGCCCGTGACCTGGCGACTGCGAGTCGGGGACAGTGCCGCGCGGCCATTAGGGTAAATGCCAGGCATTCCGCCAACAATCGAGCAGAGGACGGGCCATGTTGCGCAAGGCGTTCGCCCGTCTCGTGCTGCGCCTGGCCCGCTGGAAGACGGTAGGACAGGCGCCGACCACCGGCATCCTGGTCGGCGCGCCGCACACGTCGAGCTGGGACTGGGTTGCCATGTTGCTGCTGACCTGGCGGGACGGCGTGCAGGCGCGGGTTCTGATCAAACGAGAGCTCTTCCGCGGCCCGCTGGCCGTGCTCCTGCGGGTCACCGGCGGCATCCCACTGGACCGCCGGAACCCGGGCCAGACGATCCGCACCCTGCTCGCCGAGGCCGAGGTGGCCGAGCAGTTCCTGCTGGTGCTTGCCGCGGAGGGAACGCGCGAGGCGGGCGAGTTCTGGAAGGCCGGCTTCTACCGGATCGCCCAGCAGACCCGGCTCCCGATCACCCTCGGCTTCATCGACGGGCCGACCCGGACCATGGGGTTCGGCCCGACGTTCGCGCCGACGGGCGACATCAAGGCCGACATGGACCTCGTCCGTGGGTTCTACGCCGACAAGCACGGCATCCACCCGGAGCTGCGCACGGAGCCGCGGCTGCGCGAAGAGGGTCAGGTGGACCCGCGCCCGTGAGCCCTTCGACAGCGGCTGGCCGGTCGCCTAGCATCGTCGGCGCGCCCGCGGGAGCGTCGCTCCCACCCTGCCGACCGGGAGAGTCACATGATCTTCATCACCGCCAAGTTCCAGATCAAGCCGGAGTACGCCGACGAGTGGCCCAAAATCGCTGACGAGTTCACCCAGGCGACGCGCAACGAGCCGGGCTGCCTCTGGTACGACTGGTCGCGCAGCGTCGAGGACCCGAACGAGTACGTCCTCGTCGAGGCGTTCCGCGACGGCGATGCCGGAGTCGCGCACGTGCAGTCCGAGCACTTCAAGAACGCGCAGAAGACCCTGCCGCCGCACCTCGTCGAGACGCCACGGATCGTCAACTTCGAGATCCCGCAGGACGACTGGTCCGAGCTCGGCGAGCTGGCCGTCCGCTAGAGCCCTTCGCTAGAACACGGTGTATCCGCCGTCGATGACCAGGATCGACCCGGTCATGAACCCGGCGGCGGGGCTGGCGAGGAACAGGACCGACGGCGCGATCTCGTCAGGAGTCGCCGCCCGCTGCTGAGGCGTGTCGTCGATCCAGTGGCGCTTGAACTCTGGTCGGTCGATCGGTGTCATCTCGGTCTTCACGTAGCCCGGCGCGACCGCGTTCACCCGCACTCCGTGCGGCGCCCACTCGGCGGCCAGCGACTTCGTCAGCTGGTGGACCGCGGCCTTCGAAGCGTTGTACGCCGGTTGCCATTGCGGCCGGTTGACGATCAGCGCCGAGATCGAGCCGACGTTGACGATCGCCCCACCGCCGGCGTCGACCATGCGTTTCCCGAAGACTTGGCAGCCGTTCCAGACCCCGGTGAGGTTGACGTCGATGACCTGGTTCCACTCCTGCTCAGTCACCTCGAGGGCTGCGCGGTGGATGCAGGTGCCGGCGTTGTTGATGAGTACGTCGACCGTCTCGTACGTCGAATAGATCTCACCTGCGGCGCGTTCGACGTCGGCGTGGCTCGCGACGTCGCCCTCGAACGCGGCCGCAGTGATGCCTTTCTCGACCAGCTCGGCGACGACCACGGCGTTCTTGTCGACGTCGCGAGCGACGATGGCAATGGTCGCGCCGGCCTCACCGAGGGCGTGGGCAAAAGCACGGCCCAGGCCCCGGTTTCCGCCGGTCACCACAGCGACCTGGCCGGCGAGGGAGAAGCTGTCGAGCACTGTCATCGTCACTCCTGGTCTCGGACTGCTGGATGGTGGTGGCGGACATCATCGCGGGTCGGCGATGCTTTCGTCAGGGCGGATCGACAGGGGGGTGCGGGGTTGAGCGCCGGGAGTTACGACGACGGGCGAACCGATGTCCCGGGCGGTGTGGCGGGGTCGGTCGACCGCGTCGTGGTGGTGGGAGCGGGGATCGCCGGGCTGACCGTCGCGAACGCCCTTGGTCATGCCGGCGTCGAGTGCGTGGTCCTGGAGGGCCGCGATCGCATCGGCGGCCGGTTGCACACGGTTGACCTGGCTGGTTCGCCGATCGACCTGGGTGGGTCCTGGATCCATCACCCGGTCGGGAACCCGATGCGGGCCTTCGCCGAGCAGGCCGGTGTGGCCTGCCGCGACGGGAATCCGTTGGCAGCGCTCGGGGGCTTTGACTGCGCGCAGGGCCGTCGGCTGACCAGAGCTGAGGTCGAGGCGGACCTCGCGGTGCTGTACGAGGCGTTTCCCGCGGCGGTCGACCGGCTGCGCGGTGAGCTCGGGCCCGATGCCTCCGTCGCGGAGGCGATCGACGCATTCCTTGCGAATGCCGGGCTGCCTGCCGTCCCGGCGCGGCGGGCCCGACAGGGCCTGCGCGCGGTGATCGAGGCCGAGGCGGCAGACCTCTCGGAACGCCAGTCCCTGCGCTGGATGTGGAACGAGACCGAGTACGACGGGGACTACTTCGGCGATCTGCCGGACGGCGGCTATCTCAGCCTTGTCGAGGCGATGGCCACTGACGTGGACGTGCGCCTGGAGGTTGACGTGGCCGAGGTTGTCCACTCTGCTGATGGCGTGCGCGTGCGCGGCTCAGAGGGCACCGTCGAGAACGGATCGCACGTGGTGGTGACGGTGCCGCTGGGCGTGCTGAAGCGTGGAGCGCCGCGCTTCTCGCCCCTGCTGGCGCCCGAACGTCTGAGAGCGATCAAGCGTCTCGGGTTCGGCCGTTACGAGAAGGTGGCGCTGCGGTTCGACCGGCCGTTCTGGCGGGACGCGGGTCTCTCCCACCTGATGGTCTACCCGGACGATCCCGAGGAGTCGACGATCTGGGTGTTCGACCAGGTCGCGTTCGGTGCGGGTCCGACCTTGGTGTGTCAGGTCTTTCACAGTGCCGCCGGTCACGTGCTGGGAGCCACCGAGGACGAAGCCACACGCTGGGTCCTTGGTTTCCTCGAGTCTGCACTCGGCGGCCCATGCCCCGCGCCGACCGTGGTGGCGGTGACATCCTGGGCAAGCGATCCCCGCAGCGGTGGCAGCTATACCCACATCCCCCCGGGAGCCCACCCCTCCGACGTCGACCTGCTCGGCGAACCGGTCGGTGGGCGCCTCCTCTTTGCCGGAGAGCACACGCAGAGCGCCCGGATGGCCTACGCCGACGGGGCAATGACCAGCGGCATCCGAGAGGCGAAACGGCTACTCCGCCAGCCCTTCGTCCACCTCGGCTAACCCGTGCGCAGCCTGTGCAGCACCCACCGGACCGGCGTCTCGAGAAAGAGCAGCACACCAGCAGGGCAGACACATACTCGTGCGAGATCAGCAGCGGACGTACTGCTCGATGCTGGGCGAACCACAGCCGCGCGATCACCACGAAGGTGAGCAGGCGATCCAGGTCGCGCTCACGTTCGCGCGCTGTCGCCTGGTCGCTCATACTCGCAGCGCAATGGGCCGAGTTTTCGACGGTACGAAGGAGGCTCCGTGACGCAGCCGATCCTGCAGGTGACTTCGGTGACGATCGGCACCGACCAGCCGCACGACCTCGCGCACTTCTATGCGCATCTGTTGGGCTGGCCGGTGATTGCCGACGACGACCCCGTTCCCGGCGACCCGACACGAGGTGGGTGGGCACAGATACGACCACCGGAGGGAGAGCCGGGACCGACCCTGAGCTTCGAGTTCGAACAACACTTCACGCGACCGGTGTGGCCCAGCAGTCCGGGCCGGCAGACCGCCTCGCAGCACCTCGACATCCACGTCGCCGACCTCGGCGCAGCGGTGGCATGGGCCGTTGGCAAGGGCGCCACCCTGGCGGACTTCCAGCCACAGGACGACGTCCGGGTCATGCTCGACCCGAGTGGTCACCCGTTCTGCCTCTTCCTCTAGACCTTGTCCCCGTGAGGTCAGGAGCCAGCAATTGGGTCCAGGCGGGCCTTGAGCAAGCAGAACTCATTGCCTTCGGGGTCGGTCAGGACATGCCACTGCTCCTGCCCCGTCTGGCCGATGTCGGCCGGGCGCGCACCGACCTTCAGAAGGCGTTCCAGCTCGGCGTCCTGATCGCGGTCGGTGGCGTTGACATCGATGTGCAGCCGAGATTTTCCCTTCTCCGGCTCATCCCTGCGACTGAGGATGATCGTCGGCTGCAGACCGCCGAACCCTTCGCGCGGCCCGATCTCCAGCGTGCCGTCGTCCTCGCGGTCGAGCACGACGAAGTCCAGGACCTCGCACCAGAACTGCGCCAGCACGTCAGGGTCGCGGCAACCGAGCACGAGCTCACTGATGCGACATGCCATTGATGACACCTGCTTTCTGCCGACACGCTAGGGCAGAGCGACCCGCCAGATGCTCGAGAACTTGTGCTCACTGCCCACGAACACATACTTGCGGTTCCACGCCTGGGTGATGCTCTCGCCCTTGAGCGGCAAGGCAAAACCACGCGGAGTGGCGTTCACGGAGCTGTAGAGCCAGCCGTTCACGTACCCGCGCAAGATGAAACGCCCGTCCTTGAGGAAGACGGCGTCCGACATGCCCGCGGGTGCCGAGCCGACCCGGGTGAGCGTGTTCACGCTCGTGGTGGAGGGGGTGCTCGGCGCGCGGTAGATGGCACCGTCGCGGCCCTTCACCTTGCTGACGATGAAGATGCGGTGCGTTCCGGGCTGGACCATCAGACCCTCCGCGTTGTGCGCACCATCGGGGTAGCGGAACTCGTAGGTCTTGTACTTCGTGAGCGACCCGCCCGGACGGCCTGGCTTCGGCTCTTTGACCCGGTGCACGAAGATGCTCGACCGCTTCTTGCCGTTGTCACCGATGTCGCCGATGTAGAGATAGCTCACGCCACCGATGACCGATCGGGCCATGCCCTCCCAGTCCTTGTGCGACGCACCCGTGAGCTCAAAGGTTCGGACCGTCTTGCCCTTCTTGCCCACCTCGTAGAGCGTCGTGCCGCCGCCGCTGTCGTTGGCCGTCCACAACCGGCCCTTCGTATAGCGGCTCTTGGCCAGGCTGCTGGACTCGACGATCCGCGGATCCTGCAACGTACGGACCTTCTCCGCCGCTGTCTTCTGCACCGCCCCCGCGGCTCCAACCGCGGACGGGGACTGCGCGGCCGAGGCAAGCCCGGTCACGACGGGAGTGGCCAGGGCGACACCGAGTGCCGTGGCGGCTCCGAGCCAGGCGCGAGTGCCGAAGCGAACCCGAGGACGACGCGGATGGGCTCGTGTCTGCTCAGTCATGCCGTCAATTCCTCTCGTGACCTCCAGAAGCCGACCAAAGTACGTGCGTCCGGGCAGGCCAGGTCAAGCCGTCGGCGTGTCGCACTCAGCGCCAACCCGGGACAATGACGGCGTGCATGCCCCGGCCGAGGGAATCTCGCCTCGTGGCGTGATCGTGACCAGAGCGGGACGTGACCGCGTTCCCCAGGAGTTCGAGCAGGTCCTGTCGGCGATGGCCGATCGCGTGTCCGCGATGGCCGACGTCTCCTTGTACGTCTACGGATCCGTGGCGACCGGGACGGCACGAACAGGCAGTTCGGATGTCGACTTCCTGACCGTGGGGCGACCTGCGCCTCACGCAAAGACCATGGGCACCCAGTTGAGCGACCGCTTCGCCACGCTGTGCCGTGGCGTCGAGATCGCGCCGGCACAGCCCGAGGACCTGGTGGGAGACGACGATCAGGCTTACGGAAACCGAGTGTTCCTTCGCCACTACTGCGTGTACCTGCAAGGCACGGATCGGCGAGCGGACCTGCCGAGCTCCAAGGCGGACGCCCGGGCAGCCTGCGGATTCAACAGTGACATCGGCCGACATCTGCGCCGCTGGCGCGCTGCCGCGGCGGAAGCTGACTCGTCAGCGGCGGCACTACTGGGTCGACGTGTCGCCCGCAAGACGTGGCGCCCAGGGCGCCGATGTGGCTCCGCGGTCGACCAAGATCGCTATCGCCGTGCACAGATTCCGCACGGACGCAGAATCTGTGCACGAAAATCGCGATCATGAAGGTCTAGCTCGACAACTCGTCGCTGGAGAATCGCACCGATCGATCCGGCAGCGTGGCATCGACCCAAACACGGGCACCGGCAAGGAGTTCGTTGTCCTCGCCGATGTACGCCCGGTCCCCCACAGTCACTCCGTCGAGCACGGTCCGCGCCCCGATGAAGGCACCAGCACCCACTACCGAGTCACGCACGACAGCACCGTCGCCGATGAAGGCGCCGTCGAGCAGCACACTGCCGTCGACGCGGGCGCCGGCACCGACGACTGCGCCCGCCCCCACCGTCGTACCGCGGGAAAGGACTGCGCCGTCGGCGATCCGCGCGCCCGGCAGGACGAGTGACTCCCCTGTCGGCCCGGGCAGGACGGAGGACGGCAGACGGCCGAGCACGAGGTCGCACGCACCGCGTACGAAGGTCGCCGGTGTTCCGACGTCGAGCCAGTAGCCCGGTTCGGTGTAGCCGAGCACGAGTGCACCGTCGCGCAGCAGACCGGGGAACGTCTCCCGTTCCACCGACACCCGGCGACCGGAGGGGATGTCGTCGATCACGCGACGGGTGAAGACGTAGCAACCCGCGTTGATCGCGTTGGTGACCGGCTCTGGCGTCTTCTCGAGGAACGCGGTGACCCGCCCGGTTACGTCGGTCGGCACGCAGCCGAACGCGCGCGCGTCTTCGACGTCGGTGAGGTGCAGGCTGACGTCGGCACCGGCGGCGACATGCGCGTCCACCTGGGCCGCGATGTCGTGGCTGGACAGGACGTCGCTGTTCAGGATGACGACCGGGTCCGGGGGCGCACTCTCGAGCAGCGGCGTGGCGTTGCGGATGCCGCCGCCGGTGCCGAGCGGCTGGTCCTCGTTGGCAAAGTCGATGCGCAGGCCGAGCGCGGCACCGTCGCCGATGCCACGGGCGAAGACGTCGGGCCGGAAGGACGTCGCCAGCACGACGTGGTCGACGCCGGCGTCGCGGACCCGGGCCAGCAGATGCTGGAGGAACGGCACACCGGCCGTCGGCAGCATCGGCTTCGGCGTGTCGATCGTGAGGGGTCGCAGCCTGGTGCCCCGTCCGCCGACCAGGACGACGGCCTCGGTCACGAACTCACCCGATCAGACCGGTCACACCGAGACCTCGGCGACGGCCCTTTCGTAAGTCTTGAGGTGGGCGGTCGCCGACGACTCCCAGGTGAACTCGCGGGCGCGCGCCTGAGCCGAGCGGCTCAGCACTGCCCGGCGCTCGGGATCGTCGATCAAGGCAGCCAGGGTTGTCGCGATGCCGTCGACATCGGGCTCGGTGTATTCGACAGCGTCTCCACCGACCTCGGGCAGCGACAGCCGCCGCGCCGTCATGACCGCCGAGCCGCACGCCATCGCCTCGAGCACCGGCAACCCGAAACCCTCGGCCTTGCTGGGGTAGGCCACGATCATCGCGCCGCCCAGCAGACCCGGCAGGTCCGCGGGCCGCAGGTAGCCCGGCCGCACGATCTTCAAGTGGTTGGGGACCTCGGCGATCGCCTGGTCGACACCGTCGTCCCAGCCACTGCTGCCGGCCAGGACGAGGGCGGGCGCGTCCTCGCGACCCTCGACGGCCTTGACCCAGCCGCGCACCAGGTCGGGCACGTTCTTGCGCCGCTCGAGCACGCCGAGGAAGGCGATGTAGGGCCGCCCGTGCAGGCCGAGGCGGTCGTTGACCCGGCGCGTCTCGGCCTCGCTCGGCGGATGGAAGTTGGCGAGGTCGACACCGTGCGGCACGACGTCGATGCGCTGCTCGTCGGCGTCGAGCAGCCGCTCGAGCTCGTCACGGGTGGCCTGCGACGGCACGACGACGCGGGTTGCCCGCCGCACCGCCGTGCGTGTCGCCGACCGGTAGAACCCGGCCCGGACGGCGCTGTGCAGCTCGGGCTCGGAGAAGAAGGTGACGTCGTGCACGGTCACCACGACGGGCATGGAGGCATGCAGCGGCATCGTGTAGTAGGGCGAGTGGATCACCTGGGCGTTGACCTGCTGGGCGACCAGCGGCAGCCCGGTCTGCTCCCACGCCAGGCGGGCGGGTCGGTGCGAGATCGCGGACGGGCCGGCGATGACCTCGAGCCCGGGCGCCAGTCGCGTGAACCGCTCGGCGTCTGACCGCTGAGCAGCGACGACGAGGTCGATCCCGGACTCGACCAGCGCGCCGATGAGACCGTCGACGTAGCGCCCCACCCCACCGCGGTCGGCGGGCACCGACGTCGCGTCGAGGAGCACTCGAGGTGCTGACAACGACACTTGCGACATCACTCCAAACTTGGCCTTAGCACGCTGCACTGTGCGCTCGCGCCGGTTAGCCCCCGAGCCGACACTGCTCACGTCCGTTGCCGGAACAACCGGCTGCCGCCAGCCTACGCCGCCGAAGCGCGTTCCACGCGGTGGCTGGCTCAACGGCTGCCCGGGTTTGGCCGAACGTTGCGTCCGGTCAGCCCGCGAAGCCGACGGCGCCCGTGACCTTCCCGCCGCCAGCCGCGTTGTTCAGGGAGAAGGACAGGCCGCGCACCACCCCGACCGTGACCGTGCCGTTGCCGTCCCAGTCGCCAGCCACGGGCTGGTCGGCCCTCCGGCCATAACGGGACGACTGCTGCGCCGCGCCGGCCGAGACGGAGTCGCGCAACAGCCACTTCCTGCCGCGCCGCACCCCGATCGTGGTGGTGCCGTTGCCGTCCCAGTCCCCGACGACCGGATGCTTGGCGGCCCTGCCATAGCGGAAGTCCATCTGCGGGGCGCCCGCGCTGACCGTGGTCCGGAGCAGCCACTCGCCACGCCGGACCACACCGATGCCCAGGGTGGTCCCCTTCCACCGCCCCACGACCGGACGGTCACCGGCGGCGCCGTACGCAAAGATCTTGTCCGCGGCACCCGCGGTCTGCCCGTTGCGCAGCAGCCACGTGCCCGCGCGGAACAGGCCGACGTCGTCCTTCCCGTCACCGTCCCAGTCGCCGACCACGGGCACGTCGCCGGCCTGGCCGAACCGATAGCGCTTGACCCAGGTGCCCGACCTGTCGGTGACGCGCAGGGCGATGGCACCCGCGCGGAACCAGCCGGGATCGTCGGTGCCGTCCCCGTCCCAGTCGCCCACGATCGGGACCGCGCCGGAGCCGCCGATGGTCGACGTCGTGATCTCGAACCCCGGTGAGAGCAGGCCGAGCGCGGTGCGCACGTCCCAGCCTTCGAGGTACCTCGTCACGACGGCACCGCCACGGGAGCCCGTGACCTTGACCCCAGCGACGCGCGCAGCCGATCCGCGGGCGCGGCACCGAGATGGCGCTGATGCTCGTGAAGCCGAGCTTGCTCGCCAGGGTGGCCCAGGAAAAGCCCTTGGCCCACGACCGGTTCGCGGCCGGGTTGCTCGACGCCAGCTCCCAGCGCGAGTCGTCGATCGCCCGCAAAGACGGTGTCTCGACCCCCCAGACGAAACGCTCGTCGTCGCTCTGGCCACCGACCGAGGACGTGTAGAGCGTGTCGATCAGCGCACCGGTCGACGACGAGGTCACGACCTGGCCCGAGGTCGCGTCGACGGCGGCGCGCCATCGCAGGTTGTGCCCGGCACTGTCGCGGAAGCCTTTGTCCTCGAGCTCCTTGGCATAGCCCGTGTAGTTCTGGTCGGCGGGCGTCGGCAGCAGGGCGGCGCCGGCCCTCTTTGCTGCATACGTACGCGCGGCGATGGCTTGCGCCTTGAGCGCCTCCTGTGCGCCGTTGGTCCACGAGATCGGGACCTCTGCAATGCCCCACAGGTACTTGTCCATCCCCGTCCCCGTCGCATCGTCCTCGATGACCTGCACGGCGTCGAGGCGAGCCGTCCCTGTCACCGAGGCGTCGATGGCGAACCGCGTCCAGTCCCACTTGAGGCGGCGGTCGAGATAGATCGACGAGCCCTTCCACGTCGTGAGGCGGACAACCGTGCCCGAGTGGCGCAGCCGGAGCTTGTGGTCAGGGTCGCCGCCCTGCCAGACCTTCGTCTTGGGAGTCGTGCCGAGGTCCCAGAGGACGTAGTGCGTTGCGGTGGCGTCGAGTCGCAGCTGCCAGGTGCTTGCTTCGGGCTGAGCCGGTGGGCAGGCCGTCGTGCAGCCGGCCAGGTCCCACGTGACGGCGCCGGTCTGCGCCTCGATGTCGGCGCGATAACCGTTGTCCAGCATCCGCACCAACACCGAGGTGGGCATGGGCTTGGCCGCAACCGCTGTGCCGGTGTAGTAGCGAGTCAGGATCTGGGTCGCCGTGCAGCCGAGTCGCGCGGCACCCTGGGCGCCGTACTGGCTCATCCCGAGCTGGTGGCCCCAGCCTCCGCCGTGGAAGACGACGTCGCCGGCGGCGGTGGCCCTGGGGATCGCGACCCCGCCCGAGTCGGGGCATCCTGCAGCGGTGGCTGAGGTTGCGGCGGCGAGGCCGACGCTCCCAGCCAGGCCCACCGCCAGGCTCACGACGAGCGCGGGAGCGAGCAGCGCGCGCAGCAGAGTCGCGCGCCGGCGCCGCGTGACGCAAGTGACGGATTGGTTCTCGAACACGACAGATGGTCGACACGGCTCCGCGGCTGCTTGAGCGTCAGTCCCCCGCCTGGCCCCCTCCTTTGGTGGGGCTCCAGCCGCGGGTCAGCGGTAGTAGCCGACGATGTCGGCGACGAGATTGGTCTTCTTGGCGTAGTTGCGCAGGTTGATCCTGCCCTTCTTCTTGCCTCCGTGGCGGACCCGGACCAGCACCTGGTTGGACGTCGCGCGCCCCTTGGTGAGGTAGATGTCCGAGGACGCCGGCCAGGTGGGGTGCGCGGGCCAGGAGACGCGGTAGGTCAGCATCTTCATGCTGCTCGAGGTGAGGTTGAGCAGCACAGCCCGTGCGCTCTTGGGCAGCACACGCCCCTTGCCGGCAACCTTGACGACCACCGTGCCGTCGCGGCCCACGACCGCCCTGGCTGCTCCGACGCCGGTGTTCGTGTCGAGCACCCGATGTGGCGACGTCGCCTGGAAGAGCTTTCCGCCGGCGACGGAGGAGGACGCGTACCAGCCGATCACGTCGACCACGACCTGCGCGTCCGCACCGCGGACGCTGATCCGCAGGGCGCCGCCGGTCAGTGCCGTGATGGTGCGGCTGGACACCTTCGTGGTCTTCGAGAAGGCGAGCGTGGTCGCGACGGTCAGTCCCGACCCCGGGCTGTGCACGATCACGTCGCCGGCGCCCGAGGCCGAGAGCGCAGTGACGTTGACGATCGCGGCGCCCATCCGGGAAGACACGACGCCGTGGCGGCTGGGTAGCGTCACGGTGCGGCCGGTGCCGTCGCCGATGATGCCGTCGGTCGTGCGTGAGTCGTAGAGACGGTACGGGCGGAGCATGTGCAGCTTCTGGCCGCCGGCAGTCGGGTAGTAGCCGACGACGTCGACCGCGACCTCCGTGACGCCTGCCGAGTTCCACAGGCTGACCAACCCCTTGCCGCCCACTGCGGAAATGGCGAGGGCCGAGCGGGTCGTGCCCGCCTCCACCGTCATCGCCGAGGATGAGGGCCTCGCCGCGCCGGCCGGCCAGACCTTCAGCGAGGTCGTCGACGTCGGCCAGCTCGCGGTGACCGTGAGCGCCACCGACCCCACTCCGCTGGCGGGCACGCCCCCGGCGCCGAGCGCCTTCACGTCAAGTCGCTGCGCGGGGCCGAGCGGGAGGTTGCCCCCGGTCAGGCTGTCGTAGATGCGCGCGGGCTCGAGGGGTACGAAGCCGGCGATCCCCGGCAGGCCGGCCGCAGGTGCGGTCGCCGGCTGGCTCGTCGGTGGGAGCAGCGCCACCCGGTGGTTCCAGGTACGCGCGCTGCCGGTGCTGCTGGAGCTCGACAGGCTCAGGTCGTAGGCGCCGGGACGTGATGCGGCGCCGGTGGAGTCGCGTTGGTCCCACACCGCGCTCACGGGTTGGCCGGGGGCGGCCGAACCGGTCAGCGTGCGGACGAGGGTGCCGTCGATGTGGTTGCGCACGTCGAGCCGCCACTGCTGGGACTGCGTGGTCTTCGCGGTGACGGTGAGCGAGGTGCCGGCGGCCACCTGGTCGGCCGACGCCGCCGGGTTGATCAGCGCAGCGCCGAGATAGCTCTCGGTCAGGGTCCTGATGTTTGCCAGCTGCTTGTAGAGGTTGGTGCCGGGGCACTCGGTGTTCCCGGCATCGCGGTGCCCCGAGATCACGTTGAACGTGACCGAGCGGCCGGCTGGATATTTGGATGTGCCACCGCCTTGGGAAACCAGCGTCGTCGTGCCCATGGGGTTCCGGTAGTAGAGCGAGAGCTTCCACGCCAGCAGCCGCGCGATCGCGTCGACCATCACTGTCGGCGCCGCGGCGGTGTCGTAGTTGCCGATGGCCGACACGGCGAAGCTGTCGACGTTGAACCCGCCCGTGTGCGCGCCGACGACCGCCCGGCTGACACCGCCGTAACGGCCCTCCCACAAACGGCCGAAGCGGTCGACGAGGAAGTTGTAGCCGATGTCCGACCAGCCGTTGGACTTCACGTGGTAGGCGTAGATCCCTCTGATGATCTTGGGGACCTCGGCCGAGGAGTAGCCGTTCGTGCCGGCCGTGTGGTGCACGAACCCTTCCTTGATCGTGGCGTTGTAGTAGGGCCCGCCGTTGCGGATCTTCTCGTCCGCACCCCAGGACGCGCGGCTGTTGATGACCGGTGCCGACACCGCGGCCGCAGCGCTCGCGGCCGGGCTGCGGTCCTGGCCGGCGGTCGCGTCGGCCGCTGAGTCGCCGGGCGCGACCAGGTCGACGCGCAGCCCGCCGGGCAGCGAGCCCCTGTGCAGGTCGACGCGTACCTGGTAGCCGTCGGAGTCACCGACCCAGAGGGGCTCCGTGCCCAGCCGTCCGGACACCTGCTGCCGGGCGTCGGTCGCGTCCTGCGCCTCGAGCGGGGTCCACGCGCTCCAACCCTGGCCACCGTGCGCTCGTACGACGACCGTGAGATCGGCCGGGTGCGCGCTGGCGCGCCATGTGACGCCGAGCAGCTGGAAGGTCTTGACCTGGCGCGCGCTCGCGAGCACGGCGGGGCCGCTCACCGGGGCCCGAACGCCGTGCGCGCCACCGCCGCGCTGCGCACGCCGGCCGGCGAGCTCAGCACGGTCCGGTCGACTCCCGTGAGGGCGGCCGACCGGACGTCGGGTGCCACCGGGTGCGGGGTGACGGCGGGGGCGCCGATGACCGGCAGGGCGCTCAGCGCCGGGACGGCCAGGCTGAGCAGCAGGACGGCGGGTGCTTTGCGCATGCGACCTCGAAGGGTGTGCAGGGTGGTACGGCTGTGATCAGTGTGACTGATGGGGCCACGCTACCGCCAAGACGGACCTGCGGCAGTCTGTCCCGGATCGCGCACTCGATGAAGTGCTCGACGCGGCCGTGAGCACGCGCGGCCGGTAAGTGTTGTCGAACCGTGACTTCCCGACCTCACGCCGTAACGCCGTACCCTGACCGGCGATGAGCGACCACGCAGCGACTCCGGCCAGCCTGCTGGCGGGCGCCGTGCGCAGCGACGCCTCGCGGGTGCTGCTGACGTTCTACGACGACGCGACGGGTGAGCGGGCCGAGCTCTCGGTCGCCACCTTCGCCAACTGGGTGGCCAAGACGGCCAACCTCTGCCGCGACGATCTCGGGCTCGACGTGGGTGCCCGGGTGGCGATCGCGCTGCCCCTGCACTGGCAGGCGGCGGTCTGGTGGCAGGTCTGCTGGGAGAGCGGTTTCGTGGGGGTTCCGGCCGCCGCCGGCGGGGCCCTGCCGGCCTGCGACGTCGCGGTTGTGCCGCTGGACGGCGTCGACGGGGTGCCGACGCTGACCAGCAGCGACGCGACCGCGATCGATGACGTCGTCGGGCTCGGGCTGGGGCCGATGGGCCTGCCGGTGCCAGGCCGGGCCGTGCCGTCGGCGGTGACGGTCGACTACGACCGCGAGGTGCACGCGCACGGCGACCGGTTCGCTCCCCCCGGTGGACTCTCGTCCGCTTCGGCGGCACTCGCGAGCCCTGCCGGGGTGCGCTCCGCGGGCGAGCTCGCGCGGCTCGCCGCTGCTGCGGCGCAGCGCTGGGCGCTGTCCGCCGGCGATCGCACACTGCTCGCGGCCCCGTATGAACATGAGCGAACGCTGCTGGCCGGGCTGCTCGTGCCGCTGGCCGTCGGCAGCGCGGCCGTGCTCTGCCGCAACCTCGACCTGCTCGACGATGAGGCGCTCGCCCGCCGCATCCACGCGGAGGGTGTGACGGCGGTCACACCTGACGCGCCGCGATTCCACGGTTTACCAACTCGTGATTTACAGTGACTCGTTCATCCGCAGGCAACTTTCTGGCCACCTTGTACGTGGTGATAGGTGAACGCTGCGCCTCTTGTGGGCCAGCCTGTCAAAAGAAGACCGGCTCCTCCCAGCAGTGCCCCCTTCACGAAGGATTTCTCCCTCAGTGCGAACCGCTCGTTCCACACACGGCCGCCGCCGCGCACCGAATGCGCGGCACGCCGCCCCTCGGTCGACGCTGCGTCGCATCGTCACGGCACTGGTCGTAGTCGTTTCCTTGCTGACCGTCACCGGCACGGCGAGCGCCCTGGTGGCCTACTACAAGCTGAACGGCAACATCACCAAGGATGACGTCAGCGGGCTGCTCGGCACCGACCGGCCGACGAAGGTGGAGAACCCGGACACGCCCACAGAGCCCGAGAACATCCTGCTGATCGGGTCGGACAAGCGCCCGCCGGCTCAACGGGATGCCACCAACGCCGGTCAACGCTCCGACACCACGATCCTGTTGCACCTTGCGGCCGACCGGAATAGCGCAGTGCTGGTCAGCATCCCGCGCGACACGATCGTGGACATCCCCACCTGCCAGCGCCGCGACGGCACCACTGTGCCCGCCCAGCCGACCGGGATGTTCAATGCGGCGTTCTCCGAGGCGGGCGCGGCCTGCACGATCAAGACGGTCGAAAAGCTCACCCACATCCGCATCGACCACCACGTGGTGATCGACTTCGGTGGCTTCAAGGACATGGTGAATGCCCTGGGCGGGGTCAAGATCTGCGTCCCGCAGGATGTCAGCGATCCCGAGTCCCACCTGTTCATCACCAAGGGCGAGCACGTCGTCAAGGGCAGCCAGGCGCTGGCGTACGTCCGCACCCGCCACGGCCTCGGCAACGGCAGCGACATCGACCGCATCAACCGCCAGCAGGCGTTCCTCGGCTCGATGATCTCCAAGATCAAGAGCAAGGGCCTGTTGCTGCGCCCCGACCGGCTGCTGAGCTTCCTGGGCGCGGCGACGAACTCGATCAGCACCGACCCCGGGCTCGGCAGCCTCAACGCGCTGCGCAAGCTGGCCCAGGACGTGAAGAACATCGACACCAAGAACGTCACGTTCCTCACCGCGCCGAACCAGCCCTACCCCGCCGACCCCAACCGCGTGGAGCTGAAGCCGTCGGCGGCCACCGTGTGGAACGCGCTGCGCTATGACCAGCCGCTGCCCGGCAAGAAGAAGCCCACGCCGACGGCGACCGAGACCGGCCCGCCGCTGAAGACACCGCCGGAGAACATCCGCGTCCAGGTGCTCAACGGCTCGACGACCAAGGGCGAAGCCGCCAGGATCGCCCAGGAGCTGACCGCCGACGGCTTCCAGGTCGTCGATGTCGGCAACGCCCCGCGCCGCGACTACACAACGACCAAGGTCCTGTTCGACCCCGCCTACGACGAGTCGGGCCGCACCCTCGGCGCCGCGGTGACCGGCTCGACCGCCACCCCTGACGCGACACTCGGCAGCACGCTCGTCGTCATCGTCGGCAGCGACGCGCCGCAGGTCTCCAAGGTCAAGGTGGGTGGCTCGACGGCATCGCCGCCGCCCGAGGAGAAGTTGCAGACCCGCACGGCCAGCAGCAACATCTGCGACTGAGCAGGCCGGACGCGCTGTCGGAAAGCATGGCCTAGAGTCCGGCTTCGACAGCGGTGCCAGTGCAGAGAGGTGTGACTCGCAGTGGACAAGGTGATCGCATCGGCGGCGGAGGCCGTGGCCGACATCCCGAACGGCGCGACCCTCGCAGTGGGTGGCTTCGGACTGTGCGGCATTCCTGGTGAGCTGATCGGCGCACTGCACGACGCCGGCACGAGCGACCTGCGCGTCGTCTCGAACAACTGCGGCGTCGACGAGTGGGGCCTCGGTGTCCTGCTGTCCGACCACCGCATCTCGCGAGTGATCGCGTCCTACGTCGGGGAGAACAAGGAGTTCGCCCGGCAGTACCTCTCGGGCGAGCTCGAGGTCGAGCTCACTCCGCAGGGCACTCTCGCCGAACGGCTGCGTGCCGGGGGCGCGGGAGTCCCCGCGTTCTTCACAGTCTCCGGAGTCGGCACGCAGGTCGCCGAAGGTGGGTTGCCCTGGCGCTATGCACCCGACGGAACGGTCGCACTCTCGTCGCCACCCAAGGAGACCCGGGAGTTCACCGTCCGAGGCGAGACGCGCGTCTATGTGCTCGAGCAGTCGATCGTGACCGACTTCGCGTTGGTCCACGCGTGGAAGGGCGACCGGCAGGGCAACCTGGTCTTCCGCGAGTCGGCGGCGAACTTCAACCCGTTGTGCGCGACCGCCGGGCGCGTGACGATCGCGCAGGTGGAGCACCTGGTCGATGTCGGCGAGATCCCGCCCGAGAACGTGCACACCCCGGGGATCTACGTGCAGCGGGTCGTTGCACTTGCGCCGGATGTCGAGAAGCGCATCGAGAAACGAACCGTGCGACCACGACCTGCGGAGATGGCTTCCTGATGGCACTGACCCGTGAGCAGATGGCCGCACGAGCCGCACTCGAGCTCGAGGACGGCCAGTACGTCAACCTCGGGATCGGGCTGCCGACCATGGTGCCCAACTACCTGCCCGAGGGTGTCGAAGTCGTGCTGCACAGCGAGAACGGCATTCTCGGCGTCGGTCCCTATCCCTATGAGGGCGACGAGGATCCCGACCTGATCAACGCAGGCAAGGAGACCGTCACGCTGCTGCCCGGTGCGTCGTTCTTCGACTCCGCGACGTCGTTCGCGATGATCCGCGGGGGGCACGTCGACACCGCGATCCTCGGCGCGATGCAGGTGTCGGCCACCGGCGATCTGGCCAACTGGATGATCCCCGGCAAGATGGTGAAGGGCATGGGCGGGGCGATGGATCTCGTGCACGGCGCCAAGAAGGTGGTCGTCGTCATGGAGCACGTCGCCAAGGACGGCACACACAAGGTCGTCGAGTCGTGCTCGCTGCCACTGACCGGCAAGGGCGTCGTCAACCGCATCATCACCGACATCGCGGTGCTCGACGTCACGCCGGCGGGCCTCGTACTGCGTGAAATGGCCGAAGGCGTCACCGTGGAGGAGGTCCGCGAGAAGACGGGCGCCCCCGTCGCTGTGCCCGACGCGTAGCTCACACCTCGCGCTCGCGGTTGTTGTCGTCGTTGTACTGGTCGATCGCCTCTTCGACGGTGCCGTCGGTGATCAACCTTCCGGTCTTCAGATAGAGCCCGCGGGTGCAGAACCGTCGCAGGCTGGGCTCGCTGTGAGTGACGAGGAACAGTGTCCGGCCGCCGGACAGCAACGCCTCCATGCGCAGGTAGCACTTCTCGCGGAAGGCGCGGTCACCGACAGCCAACACCTCGTCGACGAGAACGATCGGCTCGTCCAGGCTGGTGATCACGGCGAAGCCGAGTCGCACCTTCATGCCCGACGAGAAGTGCCGGAACGGTGTGTCGAGGAACTCGCCCACTTCGGAGAACTCGACGATCTCGTCGAAGCGAGCCTGGATCTCCTTCTTGCTCAGCCCGTGCAGCCCCGCCGTCAGCCAGATGTTGTCGCGCGCCGTCAGCTCGCCGACGAACCCGCCGGTGATCTCGATCAGGGGCGCCACGCCGCCGCGGACCGCAACGTTGCCCTCGTCGGGCAACAGGACGCCGGCCATCAGCTTGAGCAGGGTGGACTTGCCGTGTCCGTTGGCGCCGACGAGACCGACGGCCTCCCCCGGCTCGACGGTGAAGGAGACGTCGCGCAGCGCCCAGAAGTCCTTTGTCGACGGACGGAGCGGCGAGTGACCCGTCAGCACGTCCTTGATGCGGCGTTTCTTCTTGCGATGCTTGCGGTCGAAGCGGATCCCCAGCTTCTCGACCTCGATGACGGGTCGCGCGGAGCGCGCAGGGGGCACTTCGGCCGGAACCGTGGAAGCCACAGTCAGATCTCCTTGAGGACGGTGCCCTCGAGGCGAGGGAAGATGTAGATCCCGATCGCCATGATCGCCACGGCCCACACGCTCGAAATCAGCACCGCGCCCCAACCTGCCCACTGGTCGTTGAAGAACGCCGTGCGATAGAGGTCGAAGATGCCGGCCAGGGGGTTGAAGGAGAATATCTTCGCCGCCATAGGCGGGAAGCGCTTGTTGACGTCATGGAGGCCGTAGAGGATGGGCGAGAAGTAGAACATCAGCCGGAGGATGATCGGCAGCACCCGGCCGATGTCGGAATAGAGCACGGACAGTGGTGCCAGGATCAGCCCGAAGCCGATCAGCAGGACGACCTGGATGAGCAGGGCCAGCGGGAAGAACACGACGTACCAGGTCAGGTGGGCGCCTGTGAGGATCGCGAAGAGCGCGATGACGGGCAGGCTGAACAAGAACTCCGCCATCTTCGACCCGACCGTGCGAAGAACCCAGATCTCGCGCGGCAGGTTCGTCGAGCGCACCAGCTTGGCGTCCTTGGACAGGGCCTTCATCGACGACCGGAGCGAGGCGTTGAAGAACTGCCAGGGCAGCACTCCGCAGAGCAGGAAGACGACGTAGGGCGCCTCACCCAGGCGGCGGCTGATCAGCTGGGTGAAGATGAACCAGTAGATGCCAGCCAGCATGAGCGGCTCGAGCACCGACCAGAAGTAGCCGAGGGCCGATCCCGCGTACTTGACCTTGAGGTCGCGGCCCACCAGCAACAGCAAGATCCGACGCCGGCTCCAGATGATGCCGACCTTCGACGGGACTGCCGCGTCTAGCGCCACTGGTGCCTGAGTCCTTTCTGTTCCACCGGTTGCGAGTACCCCCATGACGCTACCGTCCGTCATCAGGGCCCCGCAGGGCCCCGCGCTGTCACCGCTGCCCAAGCCTCGTCACGGGCGGCGATCACCCTCGTACAAGCGTCCAGGAAGTTCTTGGTTGCCGCGCCGGGGCTGGTGTCACCAAGGTAGTAGCCGATCAGCTCGGAACGCGCCTCCCGGGCGGGGTCGCGGTCGAGCTGGTCGGCCACCAGCGCGGCGAGACCCGGCAGGTCACTGACCGAGAGACGGGGTACGACGTCGAGCATGCGGGTCCGTGCGGTGACCACCGCACTCGAGGCCGGCTCGGTGATGACCACCGGCTTGCCCGAGGGCAGCCACTCGATCGCCATCGCCGAGATGTCGGAGACCAGCAGGTCCGCCGCGGCGAGGGAGACGCCGACCGGGCCGTCCGTCTCGATGCGGTGCCCCGCGCCCGGATCCTGCGCCGCGGCCTCGGTCACCAGCACGACGGACCTCGGCGTCCGCGTCGCCGTACTCAGCGCTGGAGATCCCGCTGAGCGGGTGGGGCCGGTAGGCGACGGCGAAGCGCCCGTCCGCGAGCAGCGCCCGCACGATCGCCGCGCCCGTGCGAGGCGACGCGACCCGTAGGCCAGCGAGGGTTGCGCACCCTCCCAGGTCGGCGCGTAGAGCACCGCGCGGCCGGTCGGTGACCGGCGTCGCGCGCCGGTCGGCCGTCGACGTCGAGCTGCGGGCGACCGATCAGCACGCAGTGTGGCGCCGCGTCGTAGAGCATCGTGTAGGCCTGCATGCGGTCGACCGCCGCCTGGCCGGGCACGAAGCAGAAGTCGTAGGCCTTGCTCTGGTTGCTGACCGACGACGCCCTTGTCGCTGTCGCCGTGGGTGAGGAACACGTGCACCAGCGAGGTGAACCGCAGCGCCGAGAAGTTCTGCGGGTTGTGGTTGACGTAGAGCGCGAGCTTGACCTCGCTGCGCGACAGCAGCTCGTCGAGGCGTCCGGTAGTGTGCGATCACGACCGCCGGCAGGTCCGAGCTCCGGCGCGCACCAGCCGCGCCGCGCGCGAGTCCTGCAGCACGATCACCACCGGGTGCCGCTCGTCCAGCGCCCGCAGCGGGCCGTACCACTGGCGCAGCTGGTAGAGGTTGACGCGGGTGTCGGGGAAGTAGACCATCACGGTCTGCTCGAACCGGCCGTCGAGCGAGCTTCTCGTCGTCGGCCAGCCGGTCGGGCGTGCCCGGCGGGAGCAGGCCGGTGCGGCGGGCGACGTGCTTGACGACGTTCGGCCGGCGCCGCGGGTGAGGCCGCCGCGGCGGGCCTGCCGGTCACAGGAAACTCATGCCGTGGTGGCCCCGAAGCGCGCCTCGTGCTTGTCGAACATGGTCAGCGCCGAGCCGATCGCCATGTGCATGTCGAGGTACTGGTAGGTGCCGAGCCGGCCGCCGAACAGCACGTCCCGGCTCGGCCTTGCCCATCTCGCGGTAGGCGAGCAGTCGTGCGCGGTCCTGCGCGGTGTTGACCGGGTAGTACGGCTCGTCGCGCGGCTCGGCGAAGCGCGAGAACTCGCTCATGATCACCGTGCGGTCGTCGGGATAGTCGCGCTCGGGGTGGAAGTGCCGGAACTCGTGGATGCGGGTGTACGGCACGTCTTCGTCGGCGTAGTTCATGACCGACGTGCCCTGGAAGTCGCCGATCGTCGAGCACCTGCTGGTCGAAGTCGAGCGTGCGCCAGCGCGAGCTCGCCCTGCTCGTAGTCGAAGTAGCGGTCGACCGGGCCGGTGTAGACGACCGGCACCTGGCCGACGACGGCCTGACTTGTGCACCGGCTGCGACTCGTCGAAGAAGTCGGTGTCGAGCCGCACCTCGATCTGCGGGTGGTCGGCCATCCGCTCGATCCACGCGGTGTAGCCGTCGGTCGGCAGGCCCTCGTAGGTGTCGTTGAAGTAGCGGTTGTCGTAGGTGTAGCGGACCGGCAGCCGGGAGATGATCTCGGCAGGCAGCTCGCGCGGGTCGGTCTGCCACTGCTTGGCGGTGTAGCCGCGGATGAACGCCTCGTAGAGCGGGCGGCCGATCAGCGAGATCGCCTTCTCCTCGAGGTTCGCGGCGCTCGTCGCCGTGCGATCTCGGCCGCCTGCTCCGCGACCAGGGCGCGCGCTGCGCGGGGCCCATGCGCGGAGCGGAAGAACTGGTTGATGGTGCCGAGGTTGATCGGCATCGGGAACACCTCGCCGCGCAGCGTGGTGTAGACGCGGTGCTGGTAGCGGTGAAGGTCGTGAAGCGGTTCACGTAGTCCCACACCCGCTCGTTGGAGGTGTGGAACAGGTGCGCGCCGTAGCGGTGCACCTCGATGCCGGTGCTCGGCTCGGCCTCGCTGTAGGCGTTGCCGCCGATGTGCGGCCGCCGGTCGATGACGAGCACCCGCAGGCCCAGCTCGCTGGCGGCCCGCTCGGCGACGGTCAGCCCGAAGAACCCCGACCCCACGACCACGAGATCCGGGTCCACCACACGCTCCTTCGGTTGCCGACTCGGCCCGCACGCCAGTGCGTCCAGGCGACCGGCGCCAGATTAGCGAGGGTGGTCGAGCAGCACCCGTGGCGGCTCTCCTACGATGGACGCGACCAGGACGGGAGGTGAGCGTGACGAGCACGCCGGACGGACACGGCTCGGTGGCTGCGGTCGTGGTCACGTACAACCGCAAGGACTACCTCTCCGAGCTGCTGCCCTCGCTGTTGGCCTCGACGCGCCCGCTCGACGCGATCTACGTCGTCGACAACGCCAGCACCGACGGCACCCACGACTTCCTGGCCGAGCACTACGGCGACGTGCCGACGGTCAAGCCGGTCCTGCTCGGCGGACGAACACCGGCGGCTCCGGCGGCTTCTACAGCGGCGTGCTGCGCGGCCTACGCCGACGGCCACGACTGGTTCTGGCTGATGGACGACGACGTCACCGCGCTGCCCGACGGGCTCGAGGGCCTGCTGCGGTTCGCCGACCGGTCCGGGCTGCATCCACGGCCGCCGCGTCGACTTCCACGGCGGTGCCGTTCTTCTGGCAGCCGCGGATCAACGAGCCCCTCGGCATCCCGCTGCCCTACCTGCGCGACCCGTTCGCCGACGGTGCCGACGTGTTCGAGACGAACTCCGGCGTGCTTCGAGGGAATGCTGGTCAGCCGCGACGTCGTGCCAAGATCGGCCCGCCGGACCCGCGGTTCTTCATCACCTGGGACGACGCCGTCTACGCGCTCGTGGCCTCCCGCGTGACCAAGGTCGTCTACGTCGACCACTTCTCGCTCAAGCGCCAGCGCGAGCAGCGCCAGGTGTCCCTCGCCGTGCGCCACCTCAACGACGCCTCGGACCTGTTCCGCTTCCACGTCATGCGCAACCGCGGCTACATGGCGCACTACCTGCGCCACCTGGGCGCCTACAACGCGCCGGGCTTCGCCCTCGGCACGCTGCTGACCTTCCTCAAGGAGATGCTGCGGCTCGTCTATGTGGAGCACAGCCTGCACGGCACCCGGGCACTGCTGCGCGGGTGGCGCGAGTCGCGCCGGATACTTCGCCAGCCGTGGCAGCCGATCGGCACGAGCGAGCTCGACGCCCCCCGCCGCCCCACCTGACCGCCCGCAGCAGTTGACGGCGTGCCTGCCGGATCGGGGGGCTGCGCGGACCTAGCATCGCGAGCAGCGAGGCGCGGATGGTCACGGCACGCCCGCCTGCGCACTTCCCCACGCCGTGCCAGCGAGTGGAGACCCGCATGTCGCCGACACGCGCGCAGAACGGCCCCGCGCCCTTGCCGCCGGAGCTGAACCCGCGCGGGCGAGGAAAAGCAGCGAGTCGTACGAGCGGCGCGGGCCGGAAAGGTCCGTCGCCCCGCCAGGTCCGCCGCGCCAGGCTGCTGGGCAGGATTGCGCGCGGCTTCCTGCTCGCGGTTGCCGCTGCCACGGCGCTGGCCGTTCTCGCCGTCGCGGCGACCGGCTACACCGTGCTGCAGTGGTCAGCGAAGAAGATCGCCCGCGTCGACGCGTTCGCGGGGCTGACCGACCGCCCCGCACCGAGTGCCGGCGGTTCCACGACGTTCCTGCTGGTGGGCTCGGACGCGCGTGAGGGCATGTCCCACGCCGACCTCAAGCGGCTGCACCTCGGCTCCGTGGCGAGTGCCTCCGGGCGCCGCGCCGACACCATGCTCATGATGCACATCTCGCCGCAGAACGGCACCGTCACGGTCGTGAGCCTGCCGCGGGACTCCTACGTGACGATCCCCGCGCACCGGGCCGCCGACGGCAGCACCGTCCGGGAACGCCGCGACAAGCTGAACTCGGCCTATTCGTTCGGCGGTGCCCCGCTCACCGTCGGGACGGTCGAGCGCACGACCGGCGTTCGCATCGACCACTACCTCGAGGTCGACTTCCTGGGCTTCGAGCGGCTCGTCGACGCGATCGGCGGTGTCGACGTCTGCGCACCGACCAAGCTGCGTGACCGCCTCGCGGGCCTGCGGCTGCCCAAGGGCGTCAGCCACGTCGACGGCGAGACCGCGCTGGCCTATGTCCGAGCGCGACACCTCGACGCTCGGGCCGACCTCGGGCGCATCGACCGGCAACAGCGCTTCCTCGGTTCGATGGCAGATCGGGTCACCAGCCGCGACGTACTCCTCGATCCGCGTGCGCTGGTGCGCTTCCTCAACGCCGCGCTCGACGCCGTGCGCGCCGACCCGGGGCTGACGGAGAAGGGCCTCGTCACGCTGGGCACCGAGCTGCGGCATGCCTCGGGCAAGGACGTGCGGTTCCGCACCGTGCCGATCGCGAACCCGTCCTACCGGGTCAGGGGGGCCGGCGCTGTCGCGCTGTGGGACGCCGCCGCCGCGAAGACCATGTTCACCGCCATGCGCGAGGACACCTCCACCGGGCATCTCGGCAAGCAGAAGGGCGACTCCGCGCTGACGATCCCGCCCGCGCAGATCAGCGTGCAGGTCTACAACGGCTCGAAGACCGTCGGGCTCGCCACCTCGGCCAGCCAGGAGCTCTCCGGCCGCGGGTTCGACATCGCTGGGCCGGCGCAGAACTGGCGCACCAACGGAGTGGGACGCACGATCCTGCGCTACGACGCTCGCTACTCGGACAGCATCAAGACGCTTGCCGCGGCCGTGCCCGGCGCTCGGCTGGTGGCCGTGCCCGGTCTCGGTCACACGCTGCAGGTCGTGATCGGCTCGCAGTACACCGGGACGCATGCCGTCGACGTCTCGGCGGCGAACGTCCCCGGGATCAGCGCCGCCGAAACCGCGGCCGGCCGCGCGGCCGACGCCGACCCCTGCAGCTAGTCGTCGCGGACCTCGATGCCGAGGTGATCGGCGAGCAACGGGGCGAGGTCCAGCAGCTGTGCCGGGCTGATCATCGCACCGCGCAGGTGGTCGAGGCCGCTGAGCGCCTGCAGGGTCGCCCCGCTCAGGTCGACCCGCGTCAGGGTGGCGTTGCGGACGCTCAATGAGTCGACCCGGCTGCCGGCGAAGTCGACGTCGGTCAGGTTGGCCTCGGCGACGTCGACCTCGCCGAGCATGCAGTCCTGGAACACGACGTCCTGCAGGGTCGCCCCGCGCAGGTTGAGGAAGTCGAGCTTCAACCCGCGGAACCGCACCCGCGTCAGCTTTGCGCTCGACGCCGGGACGGCGCCGATCCGGCCGCCCGTGACCAACGAGTCGCGCCAGACGGACTCGGTCAGGTCGAGAGTGGCGGCCTGCAGGTCGGCCACCAGGGTCTCGACGAACCGGGCCCGGCGCAGCTGGAGACCATCGGCCCGGCACCGGGAGAGCCCGCAGTCGAGCAGCCTCGCGTTGTTGGCGACCTGGCCGGACAGGTCGAGGTCGGTGAAGGAGACCGCGTCATAGTCGCCGTGCGGCTCCAGGGGGACGTCAGGGTGCGGCGTCAGCTCCGGCAGCGCGATCTCGTCAGGCGCCTGAGCGACCACCGCTCAGCTCCCCGCAGTGCCGGGATCGGCGACCGGATCGACGGGATCGACCGGCTGGAGTTCGTCCCGCGAGCGCTGGATGGCCTCGCGCCGGGCCAGCCGGTGCGTACGCCGGATCTCCGCCTCTGCGCAGCGCCGGCGGTCGTCGTCGCTCTCCGCCAGCACTGGCGGGACCGGGCGAGGCCGCCCGTTTCCGTCGACGGCGACGAACACGAGGTACGAGGTCGCCACGCGCACCGGCTCGACACCCGCCTCGTTCCAGGGCTCAGCCAGCACACGCACGCCGACCTCCATCGAGCTCCTGCCGGTCCAGTTGACCTGCGCCTCGGCATGCACGAGGTCACCTACGCGCACCGGTGACAGGAAGTCCATCTCGTCCATCGACGCGGTCACTGCGGCACCGCCCGAGTGGCGCTGAGCAACGACGCCGGCGACGTCGTCGACGAGCTTCATGACCACACCGCCGTGGACGGTCCCGAGCAGGTTCGTGTCGAGCACGGTCATGATGCGGCTGAGCCTGCTGCGCGCTGCGCTCGTCGGACGACCGGCTGTGATATCGCTCACAGGAGTCTGCGCCGCCGCGCCAGGCGTTGGTTGTGTCGGGGAGTGGGGCATGACCGGCAAGGGTACGGTCGGAATCAGTGATGCACACATGAGCAACTGGCCCGATGGCTGGGACCGCGGCCCCGCGCCGTCGGACCCGCCTGCTCGGCCTGCCCAGCCGCAGGGCGCCGACGAGCCCACCCAGGCGATGGCTCGTCCGGTCGAACCGACCCAGGCGATGGCTCGTCCGGTCGAACCGACCCAGGCGATGGCCCGTCCCGTCGAACCGACCCAGGTGCTGCGGCGTCCGGAAGAGCCCGCCCGGCGCCCGGACCCCGGCTACCCGGCGCCCCCGCCGCCGAGTCGACGTACGCCGGCTGACGCGAACCCGCCTGGTCGCGGAGGCCGCCGACGGTGGCTGCGCCGCACCCTGCTCGTGCTACTGCTGATCCTCGCGCTGTTCGTCGGCCTGGTCTTCTTCTTCTACTCGCGCATCGGCAAGGTCGACGCCCTGCAGGACTACGCCGGACGACCGGCTGCGACACCGGGGCAGGACTGGCTGCTCGTCGGCTCCGACAGCCGCGCGGGTCTGTCCAACAAGGAGACCAGGAAGCTCCACGTCGGCCACGCGACCGGGCAGCGCACCGACACGATCATCCTGCTGCACAAGCCGCGCTCCGGCCCCGCGACGCTGGTGAGCCTGCCGCGCGACTCCTACGTCCCCATCCCGGGGCACGGGCGCAACAAGCTCAACGCGGCGTACGCGTTCGGTGGCGCGCCACTGCTGGTGCGCACGGTCGAGACGGTGACGGGGATCCGACTCGACCACTACTCCGAGATCGGGTTCGGCGGTTTCGTCGGCATGACCAACGCCGTCGGCGGCGTCAAGCTCTGCCCCACACGCAACATCAACGACAAGAAGGCCGGCCTGCACGTCAAGAAGGGCTGCCAGACGATGGACGGCGCGACGGCGCTGGGGTATGTCCGCGCGCGCTATTTCGACCCGAAGGGAGACCTGGGCAGGGTGCAGCGCCAGCAGGAGTTCCTGAGCGCGGTGTTCGCGAAAGCGGTCAGCCCGACGACGCTGCTGAATCCCTTCCGGCTGATCCCGCTGGGCAACGCGGGCACCACGGCGCTGAAGGTCGACGAACGCGACGGGCCGATCGACCTGGTGCGTTTCGCGTTGGCCATGCGGGCGATCGCCGGCGGCAAGGGCATCCAGACGACGGTGCCGATCGCCAACCCTGACTACAGGACCCCGGTCGGCTCGACCGTTCGCTGGGACCGCGCCAAGGCACTCGAACTCTTCCGCTCGCTGCGCTGAGCTACTGCCGCCCTGGCGAGTCCATGTTCAGCCAAGGATCTTCGCCCGTTCGGGCACTTTCTTTGGCTTCGGGGTGCTCTCCAAGTCGCGGCAGTGGTTCGCATAGCGCACATGCACTTCGCGAACGATGGCCATCTTCCAACTCGGATAGTTCGTTGGCTTCTGGAACACCCCGACGGAGTCACCCCAGTAGTAATTGGGGTCCAGCTCGGAGTAGTCGAGGCGTCCGCCTTTCTTCGGCGGAAAGTCGGTGTGCTGCTCTCGCAATGTGAGTTTGGCGAACCGTGCCATTGCTCGGAAGGAGTCCGGGTAGTAGCGCCAACAGTCGTAGACGCTGTGGATATGGCCACGCGATGGGGCGGTGATAAACGCGTAGCCCCCGGGCTTGAGCACTCGGGCTATCTCCAGGAGCGAGGCCCAGAAGAACGGGATGTGCTCGAAGGCCTGGCCCGAGATCACCAAGTCTGCGCTGTTGGACTTCACCGGAAGCCGGTACGGCTGCTTCATGACGACATCGACGTTCGGCCCACTCCTGACGTCGACACCGGTATAGCTGAAGTCGTAGTCAGCGAGCAGGTCACGGTGGGACAGGGTCTGTGTCGCCGCGAGGCGCGACCCGAGGTCAACGACGTGGAGATGCTTGTCCTTGTCGAGATAGCGCTGCACGCACAGCGACATGTGAGCGTGTGCCGACGGGTGCACGTCGTCCTCCATCTGGGGTTGATCAGGCATTTGCCGACTGGCTTCGTCCGAGGCGACCTCCAGCCTATGGGGTGCCTGGTGCGCTGCCGAACTGGCACGGCCGCGCTGGCGCTCCGAGCGTTGCGACGTTTCGTCCGCTGGCGGATGGATCGTTACGATGCCGCCATGACTTTGAAAGAAACGATCAACTCCGGGCTCGTCCGACTGACCGGCTATGAGTTGGCGCGCCCGCGGCCGAACCGCTCTACAGCGAAGAAGAAGGCCGCGGCTGCCGCAGCCACGAAACCGGCCACACTTGCACTGCCCAAGGACTATGACAGCGAGGCGGCGAGCATCATCCGGGCCGTCAAGCCGTGGACCATGACCTCGCCGGACAAGCTCTACGCGCTGATCCTGGCCGTCCGACACATCGTCAAACACAAGATCCCCGGTGACATCGTCGAGTGTGGCGTTTGGCGCGGCGGCAGCATGCAGGCGACGGCCCGCACGCTCCTCGAGGTCGGCGACACGTCACGCCAGCTCTACCTCTTCGACACCTTCGAGGGCATGCCTCCTCCCACCGAGGATGACCGCCGCTACGACGGCAGGTCCGCCGAAGATCTGCTCGCCACCAGCGAGCGGACGGCGCACGTGTGGGCCGTGGCCGCACTCGACGACGTGCAGCAGGGCATGTCGCAGGTGGGCTACCCCGAGGACCAGGTGCATTTCGTCCAGGGCACGGTCGAGGAAACCGTGCCTCGCGAGGCCCCCGAGCAGATCTCTGTGCTGCGTCTCGACACTGACTGGTACTCCTCCACCAAGCACGAGCTCGAGCACCTCTACCCTCGCCTGGTGTCCGGTGGTGTGCTCCTCATCGACGACTACGGCTGGTGGGAGGGTGCCAAGAAGGCAGTCGACGAGTTTCTCGAGGAGTCTGGCGAACAATTGCTGCTACTACGCATGGCTAGCGGCCGCATCGCTGTCAAGCCCTAGCCGGAACTGCAGTTTGGCGACGCGACAACCTGAACTCAACCTCGGCACGCGAATCCAGCCATCCGCTGGTCTGCACGGCGGGACCTAAGGTGGTGCCCGTGCCGAAGTTCCCGATGCCCGAAGGTCAGTACTTCTCGATCAACGACAGGATCCTTCCGGGCACCGGGGGGCAGACACGGGCGGTCCTGATGCGCAACCGCCTGCTCGCCCAGTGGGCCGCCATCGATCCTGTTGACCTTCGACGTCACGCCGGACTACCCGGGCACCCGCATTAAACTGCGCGCTCAGGGCCAGCTCGTGGATCCGATGCAACTGCTCAACATCTTCGACGTGGTACCGCGAGAAGGACATCGACCACCTGCCCACGACTGGAGAACCGCTCCCGGAAATCAGCGGATTCGACACGGTCGACGAGCCCCACCCAGACGGGAGCGTCTACGTCACCAAGTACGTGCATGTTCGCGGTCGCAACGCAGTGATCCTCGCCTACCGGCGCCGGGACGGCACGGTCTTCCTGCGTTGTCCCGCCGAAACCGGCCTGGACTCATCGCCCGCTACCGAGACGTTCCTCGTGAACAGCTCGGGCCAGCCGGTCGGCAAGTGGCCCAGGGTCGGTGGGTGGCGCCAACACTGGATCTTGTCCCTCACCGAGCCTGATCGGCGCGCGTTCGTCATTAGCGACGACCGATACGCGTTGGGGCACATCCTGCCGATGCCCGACGAGCGCTTCCACATGATGCACCAGATGCACAACGTCCACCTGCGGGCGCCTCGACACTGGGACTCCCCGATCCAGCCGACCTATGTGCGGTTACTGGATCGGCTAGGGGAGCTCGACGGGTTGGTCAGCCTCACCCGCCCGCAGCTTGAGGACGTCGCGGCGCGCTACGGTGAGAAGACCAACCTCTTCGTCGTCCCCAACCCGGTAGAACTTCCCTCCCGGCCGAATCCGCTGCCGACGCGGGCGAAGCGGCGCTTCGCGATCGTCGCTCGGTTCGAGGGACAGAAACGTCTCGAAGAGGCAGTACGCGCCTTCGCCCTCGTGCTCCAGGAGGAACCCGGCGCCATGCTCGACATCTACGGCGACGGCAGCCGCCGAGTGGTTCTGGAAAGGGAGATCGCTACGCTGGGCGTCGCGGACTCAGTAATCCTGCGTGGGCACGACCCGCGGGCGAGGGAAGCGCTCTGGACCGCGACCGGATTCCTGATGACCAGCCGATTCGAGGGTTACCCGCTCGCCACATTGGAGAGCCTGAGCCACGGCTGCACCGTCATCAGCTACGACATCAGCTATGGGCCACGCGAGCAGATCACGCACGGCGTGGACGGCTATCTCGTCGACGCTGGCGACACGAAGGGCATGGCGCAACGCGTCGTGGAGTTGATCCGCAATCCCGAACGGGTGGCCAGGATGCGCGAGGCGGCCTTCGACAAGGCCGCCGAGCACGGCTACGAGGCCCTTCTAAACGACTGGCGAGCCGTCCTCGATCGCGTGATCGCGGCCAAGCCGCGCCGCACCACCCTCGATTCGGTGACGTTGAAGGTCACGCGGCTTGGGTATCTGCGTCCCGTCCGGCTCCCCGCCGCGGTCGCCCGCTTCCCGGTCCTCCGGCGGCTCGCTCGCCCGCAGGCCTCGTCCGGAGCCTGGCGCGCACCGAGGAAGCTCGAATTCATGGCCGTGCTCGAGGTCGCCGGTCACAGCCCCGGGTCGACTCTGGACAGCGCCGTTGTCACGCTCGACGCAGTCGGCGACGGGTCGGGCTCGATCGTGGACATCCCGATGCAGGTACGCCGTACGGGCGCCACCTTCCGGCTGGCGGCGACCATTGACCTGGCCGAAGTCTTCCGCGGAATGGACGACGCGGGACGCTCGGCGCGGCTGCGGCAGCGGCTGGTGTGGGAGAACTCCAGCTGGGAGAAGACGCTGTCGCGCCCTCGTCGTATGGAGCCCAACTACGAGGTGTCCTTCTCGGGCAAGGAAGAGATCTCCCTGAACCGCGGCAAGTCCGCTCCCCGCGAGTTTGCCTAGCCTCGAGATTTCGTGAGGAGGTGGGCGACACCGGCCGGTAGAAGTACGGAAGTGCCTGTCCGGCAGGGAAAACTTGGGATTGCGAAGTCACAAGCGATTCCGAGCGGAAGGCACTCCGTAGGTGAAGCCTAACTTGGTTGGTTGCGGTGTCCATCTTAGGTCCGGCAGCGAGTCGCTGATCTCTTCTTCGGGTGCGGTGCTGCTGCTGCGGACCGCCGCGGTGAGCGGGCTGGCCGCCCAGTTGTCGGCGCGGCTCGCGCCGTGGCGGGGGACCCGGGCGGTGCATGACCCGGGCAAGACGGTGCTGGATCTGGCCATCGCGGTCGCCCTCGGTGGGGACTGCCTGGCCGACGTGGCGGTGGTCCGCGCCCAGCCCGAGATCTTCGGTGCGGTGGCCTCGGATCCCACGATCAGCCGGCTGGTCGAACGGCTGGCCGCCGACCCCGTTGCGGCGGTGGCCGCGATCCGGGCCGCTCGCGCCGCTGGACGTGAACTTGTCTGGGGTCACCGGTGCCCGGTCAGCGCGCACGGTCAGGTCGTGGTCGATCTAGACGCCACCCTGGTGACCGCGCATTCGGAGAAAGAGCAGGCCGCACCCACATTCAAACGCGGCTTCGGGTTCCACCCGATGCTGGCCTTCGTCGACCACGACCAGGGCGGCACCGGGGAACCACTGGTCGGGTTGCTGCGCCCGGGCAACGCGAACGCGAACAACGCCGCCGACCAGATCGCGGTCCTCGACGCCGCGCTGGCGCAGCTGCCCGCACCGGCCAGGTCCCGGGTGCTGGTCCGCGGCGACGCCGGCTCAGGGGTCAAGGCGTTCCTGACCCACATCCACGACCAGGGCCTGGAGTTCTCGGTCGGGATGAACATCCACGGACCCATCCTCGAGGCCCTGGCCGCACTACCCGAACAGGCGTGGCGGGCCGCGCTGGACCCCGACGGTCAACCACGACAGGGCGCCCAGGTCGCGGAGGTCACCCGCTGGCTGCCCGCAACGTTCACCGGCTGGCCACCCCGAACCCGGGTCATCGTGCGCCGCGAACAACCCCACCCCGGCGCGCAGCTGCGGATCACCGACATCAACGGCCGGCGACTGACCGCGTTCGCCACCAACACCACCGGCTGGCGGCTAGCCGACCTCGAAGTCCGCCACCGACTACGCGCCCACGCCGAGGACCGGATCCGCTGCCTGAAGGACACCGGACTGACCAACCTGCCGATGCACGCGTTCGACAAGAACCAGATCTGGCTCGAGATCGCCCAACTCGCCTACGAGCTGATCACCTGGACCCAGACCCTCGGCTTCCCCGAGCACCCAGCACGAACCTGGGAACCCAAGAAGCTACGGCTGCGACTGTTCGCCGTGGCCGGACGCATCATCACCAGCGGACGCCGCGCGCACCCTACGGATCCCTCAACGATGGCCCTGGACCGAGCTGATCACCAACGCCGGACAGGCACTGGCCGCATACCCCTAACGCCACGCCCCACCCCGACGACCAGGACCCTGGAGAACCGGCGACACAACGCCGGGACACCGCAACGCCTTCACCAGCCCCGCAACCTCACCGAACCGCGACATCCAATCACCCAGCCTCACGAAAGATCGAGGCTGATATGTAGGGCGCTTTGTCAAGTGGGCGCGTCGAATTGGTCCTGATTCCGATCAGGACACAGGATCATCCCCTTCCCCCCGATAGCTGCCGCCTGGGCGGCGCCCGCAGCCGGGGTCAAGGCTGGCCGCAGGCCACGCGTAGCGCTCGGCCTTGACCCTGGCGAGGACGACGTCACGCTCTGCGGCGCTGGGGGGAAGAGGGTGAAGGGGTAGACCGTTGGGGGTCCCGAGTCCGGGTCAGCGTGTCGTTGCACGACGCGTGGTCGAGGCTGATATGCGCGGGTTGGTTACCGCAGGACCATGTGTTCGGCCGGAGCGATGCGCTGGTCTAAGGACGAGCGTGGCCAAGACCTGTCGCGATCTTCGGCTGCTCAATAGCCTCGGTGGCGCGTTGCTCCTCGCGCTGTGGTTCCTCGACTCGTGGCCCCCAACGGCCAGTTCAGGGGCGGCCGGTTCAGTCTGGCATCACCGCCAGCGACCAGCACCAGCCGGCCAGCTCGCGGGCGACGGCGACGTTGGCGATCACCGGCCGCTTCTTCCGCAGGTTCAAGTTCACCCATCGGGCGTGCAGACGCTGGTTGCCGGCATGCCCGCGAGCTCGTGCTGCGGCCGGTGCCTGCTCCCAGCGGCGCTGTAACACCAGGCCCGGGTGGTAGCTGGTCCGGTGATGCCAGGCGGCCTCGACCAGCAGCCGACGCACATGGGTGTTGCCGGTCTTTGTGATTGCGCCCTGGACCCGGCTCTGCCCGGAGGAGTGTTCGCTGGGCACCAGCCCGAGATAGGCGCCGATGCTGGCGCCGGTGAACCGTTGCCAGTCGCCGATCTCCACCGCGAGCGCGAATCCGGTCAGTGTCGCGATGCCGCGCAGACACGTCAGTCGCCGCGTCAGAGGGGTGAACTCACTGTCCTCGGCGAGCGCGGTGATCTTCTCGTCTAGCCGGGCCCGGCGCCCGGTGGTCAGCACGACCGTCTCATACGCGTCGTCGAAAGCCGCCTGCGTCGCGGCGGAGTCGAAGCGCTGCTGGCGCAACCACCGGTCGTGCAGCTGGGTCCACGCCTTGCCGCCGGGATAGACGATCCCGTGCCGAAGCAACAGCTTCGACACCCGATGCCGCGACCGCATCAGATCCTGCCGCGAGGCCTCCCGGGCGCGGACCAGATCCCGGGCCGCCTCCTCGGCCTGGGTCGGGATCCGCACCGGCACGACTTCGTCCAGCCGCAACAACCGGGCCAAATGCAAGGCGTCTCGCGCGTCGGTCTTCACCCGATCGCCGGCCGGGCGGTGCAGCTTCGACGACGCCGCTACCTCGCAGCGCCACCCCGCCGCCGACAGCGCGCGGGCCAAGCCGAACCCGGTCGGCCCGGACTCGTACACCACCGCACACGGGCCTGGCAGCTTGCCGATCCACTCGAGCACCTCGACGTGCGAGGGCGTCAACCGTGCCCTGAACACCTCCCCGCTCTGCCCATCGATCGCCGCCGCAACAACCGAGCGGGCATGCACATCCAGCCCAACACTCGTACGCTCACAGAACACCGGGGCCTCCTCACACATGTCGGAAAGGCCAAGCACGGAAACGCGCTCGGTAACCCACGAGGTTGCGTGAGCGAGGTCCCGGCCAGCAACTACCCAATACGCGAGCAGTCACTACATACGGTCTAACAGGCCGGCTGGTTGGGTCGCAGAGGCGATAAACCTGAACACAACCTGAACACGCGAATCCAGGAATCGGCCGGTCGGCACGACGGCACTTATTGTGGTGGACATGCCAGAGATCCGTATGCCGGAAGGAGTGTACTTTTCCCTATCCGGGATGATCAGGGCCGGCACAGGCGGACAGACGCGCGCTCTCCTGATGCGCAACCGCCTGCTGGCCCAGCGGGCCGGCATCGAGTCGACCATCTTGACGTTCGACCCCATGCCGAGCTACGCGGATACCCGCGCGTCGTTGCGCGAGCAGGGCCTTCTCGTGGACCCGATGCGGCTGCTGAACATCTTCGAGTGGTACCGCGAGCACAGCGTCGACCACCTCGAGCCGATCGGGGAGGCACTGCCCGACGTCGAGAACCATGAGCGCGTCGACCACGCCCACCCGGACGGCACCGTGCACCGCACGCGAGTACATGAGCCCAGAAACCGGTGAAGCAGCGATCCGTGATTACCGCCGGTCCGACGGATCCGTCTATGCCCGCGTCCCGGCCCACGGCAACGAGCTGACTCCCATGACTCTCGTCAACAGCAAGGGCCTGCCGGTCGCTCGCTGGCCGAGCGTGGCCGGGTGGCACCAACAATGGATCAGAGAACTGACTCCGCTCGACACCCGGGCGTTCATCATCAGCGACAGCCGCTATGAGTTGGCGACACATCCTCGGGCTGCAGGGCGACCAGTTCCACATCATCCACCTGATCCACAACATCCACGTGCTGACGTCCGCGTCGATGGAACTCGTCCGTCAAGGCGACGCTACCGGCCCATGATGGCGGCGATCGAGTCAGCTCGACGGCCTGGTCACGCTGACCAGCCGGCAGCGGAAGAGACATCGCCGCGCGTTTCGGTGCAGACCAACAACCTCTACGTCGTGCCCAACCCGGTCGAGTCACCGCCGCATCCGGACCCATTGCCGGACGCGGGCGACCAAGCGGTTCGTCATCGTCTCCCGGTTCGAGCCGCAGAAGCAGCTCGAGCACGCAATACGTGTCTTCGCGCTCGTGCTCAAGGAGGAGCCCGAGGCGAGGCTCGACATCTATGGCGACGGCAGCACGCGCGGCGTCGTCGAAGCCGAGATCACGAAGCTGGGCCTAGAGAAGTCGGTGATTCTGCACGGGTTCGACCCGCGTGCCCGCGACACGCTGTGGACCGCAACAGGCTTCCTCATGACCAGCAGGTTCGAGGGATATCCGCTCGCCACCCTTGAGGCGATGAGCCACGGCTGCCCAGTCATCAGCTATGACATCAAGTACGGACCGCGCGAGCAGATCTCGCACGGCGTCGACGGCTTCCTCGTCAAACGAGGCGACACCAGGACATGGCCGACCATGTCGTCGAGCTCATCCGCAACCCGGAGCTCGTCGCGAAGATGAGCGACGCTGCCTTCGCAAGGCCGCGCGCACGACTCCACGGCGTTTCTCGAGGACTGGCGCACGGTCCTCGACGGCGTGGTTGCGGCAAAGGAGCGCCGGACCACGCTCGATTCGGTGACGCTGACGGTCACCCACCCTCGATCCCGCGACGTTCTCCGGTGACCGGGTGATCGCGGCGTCGACCACGCTCGCAGTCGTCGTCGGCGACCTGGCGAGACCGCGGCAAGGTCAAGTTCGCCGCCCGACTCGAGGTCAACGGCCACAGCCCCGGAGCCACGCTGGACAGCGCTGTCGTGACGCTGGAGGCGGTCGACGTCCGCTCCCGGCCGATCCGACGTCATCCCGATGACAGGTGCGCCGGGATCGGAGACGACGTTCGAGCTCGACGGCGACCGTCGACCTCGCAAAGGCCATTTCCGCGGCATGGCTGAGGCAACGCGTTCGCTGCGGCTGCGCCTGGCCTGGGAGAACTCGAGCTGGCAGACGACCCTCTCGCCGCCGGCCCGCTGACCGAAGTCACTGCAGGATCTGGCGTGCCATCACGAGTCGCTGGATCTGGTTGGTGCCCTCGTAGATCTGGGTGATCTTCGCGTCGCGCATCATGCGCTCGACGGGGTAGTCCTTGACGTAGCCGTATCCGCCGAGCACCTGCACGGCGTCTGTGGTGATCTCCATCGCGGCGTCCGAGGCGAAGCACTTGGCGGCCGCGCCGAAGAACGTCAGGTCGCTGTCGCCGCGCTCGGACTTGCACGCGGCCGCATAGGTCAGCTGACGCGCGGCCTCGAGCTTCATCGCCATGTCGGCGAGCATGAACTGCAGTCCCTGGAACTCCGCGATGGGTCGGCCGAACTGCTTGCGCTCCTTGGCATATTGCTTGGCGAAGTCGAGCGCGCCCTGCGCGATGCCCACTGCTTGCGCCGCGATCGTGACGCGCGTGTGGTCGAGGGTGCGCAGCGCCGTCTTGAAGCCGGTGCCCTCCGCTCCGACCAGCCGCTCGCCAGGGATGCGGCAGTTGTCGAAGTAGAGCTCGCGGGTCGGCGAGCCCTTGATGCCCAGCTTCTTCTCGGGAGCTCCGAACGTGAATCCCTCGTCCGACTTCTCGACGACGAACGCCGAGATGCCGTTGGCCCCCGAGTCGGGATCCGTGACGGCCAGCACGGTGTAGTACTCCGAGACGCCGGCGTTGGTGATCCACCGCTTCGCGCCGTTGAGGACGTAGGAGTCACCGTCGCGGACCGCGCGCGTGCGCATAGCCGCCGCGTCGCTGCCCGCCTCAGGCTCGGAGAGCGCGTAGGAGAACATCGCCTCGCCACTCGCCACCGGCGGCAGATAGCGCTTCAGGACGTCCTCGGAAGCGGACAGCAGCAGGGGCGTGGTGCCCAGCTTGTTGACCGCAGGGATCAACGAGCTGGACGCGCAGACGCGGGCCACCTCTTCGATGACGATGACAGTCGCGAGCGCGTCGGCACCCGCGCCGCCGTACGCCTCAGGAATGTGAACGGCGTGGAAGTCGGCCTTGCGCAGAGCGTCATAGGACGCCTGCGGGAACTGGCCCCTCTCGTCCACCTCGGCCGCCAAGGGCGCGATCTTGTCCTCGCACACGGCACGCACCGACTCACGAAGCATGTCGTGCTCGGGGGACAGCCTGAACAGGTCGAAGTCGCTCACCTGTTGAGGGTACGTGCGCCCAGACGCCGCCGCGCGACCCCCCTCACCCACGCGGAGATCGGGTGCAGGAGCATGGGGAGATGACCGACGACGCGACGATCGAACGACTCCTCGCCGCCGAGACCTGGGCGGTGGTGGGGCTGCGCGACAACCCTGCCCGGCCGGCCTATGGCGTCGCGCGCATGCTGCAGGCGCGCGGCAAGCGCATCGTGCCCGTGCACCAGCACCCGCAGGAGGTCTTCGGCGAGAAGCCCTACGCGAGGCTCGCGGACATCCCGTTCCCCGTCGACGTGGTCGACGTGTTCGTCAACTCGACCCGCGCGGGAGCCATCGCCGACCAGGCCATCGAGATCGGTGCGAGGGGCGTGTGGTTCCAGCTCGACGTCATCGACGACGAGGCGTACGCGCGAGTGGTCGCCGCGGGCATCGACATGGTGATGGACCGGTGCCCCGCCATCGAGTGGTCGAGCCACGGTCCCCGCTGACGCTCAGTTCGCTCGCTGGAATCGACCACGTTCAGCATGCTGGCGGACCGGTTCGCAAGGCGTGCAGGCATAGCGAACCGTCCGTACGCCTGGTAAACGTGGTCGATTCCGGGGGCCGCTGGGCTGGTCAGCCGCCGAAGCCGACGCCGCCCGCACGGCGGCGCCGCAGCGCCTCGCCCTTGGCCCGGGCCTTGTCGCCGAGCTCGTGCTGGAACTTCTCCATGCGCTCCAGCAGCCCGGGGTCGGAGGTCGCGAGGACTCGCACGGCGAGCAGCCCCGCGTTGCGGGCACCGCCGATCGAGACGGTGGCCACCGGCACACCGGCGGGCATCTGCACGATCGAGAGCAGCGAGTCGAGGCCGTCCAGGCGCTCGAGCGGCACGGGAACACCGATCACGGGCAGTGGGGTGACCGCGGCGAGCATGCCGGGCAGGTGAGCCGCTCCCCCAGCGCCGGCGATGATCACCTTCAGCCCACGGCCGGCAGCCGCTTCGCCGTACGCCAGCATCTCTTGCGGCATGCGGTGAGCGGACAGCACGTCGACCTCGTGCGCGATGCCGAACTCTTCCAGCGCGTCCGATGCGTCCTTCATCACGACCCAGTCCGAGTCGCTGCCCATCACCAGCCCGACCAGCGGTTCGGAAGTCTCAGCCATCGATGTCTCCTCGCAAGAAGGCGGCCGCGTGGACGGCGCGCGCGCGTACGTCCTCAGCATGGTCGCCAACCGTCGTCACGTGACCCACCTTTCGCCCAGGGCGGACGTCCTTTCCGTACATGTGGATGTGGACTCCCGGGTCGTGGGCCATGCAGTGCAGATAGCCGCTGTACATCTCGGCGATGTCGCCGCCGAGGACGTTCGACATGGCGACGTGCGACGCGGTCATCCTTGTGTCACCGAGCGGCAGGTCGAGCACCGCGCGCAGGTGCTGCTCGAACTGGCTGGTCCGCGCCCCCTCGATCGTCCAGTGACCACTGTTGTGCGGGCGCATGGCCAGCTCGTTGACGAGCACGCCTTGGGCAGTGTCGAACATCTCGACAGCGAACACCCCTGTGACGTCGAGGCCCTCGGCGATGCGCAGCGCGGCCTGCTGGGCGGCCAGCGCGTGGTCCTCCGCGATGGCCGCCGGCGCGAACACCTCACGACAGATGCCGTCGACCTGCACCGTCTCGACGACCGGGTAGACCGCCGCCTGGCCGTGCGGGCTGCGCGCAACGAGTACGGCCAGCTCGCGGGTGAAATCGACACGCTCCTCCGCGAGCAGAGCCTCCCCAGTGAGCCAGTCGGCAGCCTCCTCGGCCGCGGCAACGACCCGTACGCCCTTGCCGTCGTACCCACCTCTCGGTGTCTTCAGGACGATCGGCCAGCCCACCTCGTCGCCGAACGCCCGCAACGCCGTCGGGTCCATCACCATCCGCCAGCGCGGGCACGGCACCCCGAGCTCGGTCAGCCGTGCGCGCATCACCGACTTGTCCTGGGCGTGCAGCAAGGCAGCAGGACCCGGGCGTACGACGACACCGGCTGCGGTGAGTGCATGGAGGTGATCCGTCGGAACATGCTCGTGGTCGAAGGTGATCACGTCGCAGCCCTTGGCGAAACGTTGCAACGCCTCGAGATCCGTCTCGTTGCCGATCTCGGTGCCCGGCACGACCTGGGCCGCGCTGTCCGCGGGGTCGCGGGCGAGCACTCGCAGCGTGATGCCGAGCTCGATCGCCGGACCGGCCATCATTCGCGCGAGCTGTCCGCCTCCAATGACGCCGACAACCGGGAATCCCACGTGGTCGACCCTACCCAGGGGAGGCTACGGGGACTGGATGAGGCCGATGACGTTGCCGTCGGCGTTCTTCAGTGTGGCAATCAGACGCGGCCGACGTCCGGGATCGACGTCCGGGACTGACCTCCGGGATCGACCTCCGGGATCGACCTCCGGGATCGACCCTCCGGGATCGACCGCCGGCGACCAACGCCGACGCGCCCCGACAGCCAGCGCCGCAACCACCCCGTCACCGCGCGGTGTTGGCTATGGGGCCGCGGCTTCCTCCTCGTGCATCGCGAGCACTTCCTAGGTTTGTGATGCGTCTGCGTGTGGTGTTGTGGTGACTGTTCGTGAGTGTCGCCCTGTGGATAGAAGTGGTTGTGGATAAAGGGGTTCTGGGTGGGGGTTTGTGTCGGGGGTGGCTTCTAGGGTCGGGTCATGGCTTCAGATCGGACACCGGATTCGGCCGAGGAGATGGCTGCGGAGGTGGCTGCCTTCTTGGCGGATCGCTACGGGGCCACCGAGCTCATCGGTGTGACAGATGCGCACGTGTTGGCCGCCCGGATCCGGACCAACGCGTCGCTGCTCGCCTCGGCCGAGGCGACGCAGTTGGCGCTGGTCGCGCAGTTCAGCTCCCTCGTGGAGGCGCAGGCGGTGGCCGAGCTGGGGTCTCGCCCGCGCGGGTCCGGTGGGGCACCGGATGAGGAGCTGATCGCCTCGGCGATGGTCGACGAGCTGCAGGCGGTGCTCGGCATCGGGGCGCGCCCGGCCGGTCGGTTGCTCGACCTGGCCCACCGGCTGACCACCGTGCTACCCGACACGCTCGACGCGTTGGCCGTCGGCCGGTTGGACCTGGTGAGGGCCCGCACCCTCGCCGAGGCCACCCAGGTGCTCTCCGACCGGGACGCACGCGAGGTGCAGGACCGGCTGCTCGCCGTGGCCGGGTCGAGCCCGTGGGACGGGTTGTCGCCGCGGTCCTGGCGGGACCGGACCGCGCGCACCGTGACCCGGGTCGACGCCGACGCCGCGGCGCGGCGCCGGAAGGAGCGACGCGCCGCGCGAGCGGTGCGCTCGGGCCCGACCGGGGACGGGATGGCCGAGCTGATCATCGACACCGACGCCGCCGATGTCGCGATGACCGAACAGGTCCTCACCGACCTCGCGCGGGCCCGCAACGACCACACCGAGGACGGCGAGTACGTGCCGATGGACCAGCGCCGGGTCGACGCGTTCGTCGAGGTGTTCACCCGCATCCGGGACGGGCGGGACCCACCCGGGGTCCCGGTCCGGCGGGAACGCGAACTCGGGCTGGTGGCCAACCTGGACACCTTCTTCGGGACCGGCCCGGCCGCGAAGGACCCCGGGGAGGTCCGCGGCCTGACCGGGCAAGCCTTCCTGGACCCGCAGACCACCCGTGAGCAGGCCCACACGATGGCCGCCACCGGGGCAGCCAGCCTGCTGCTGGTCGACTCGGCCGGGATACTGACCCGGATCGTGCGCCTCCCCAAAGCCCCGCCCGGCGGCTGGACCCGCCAACTACTCCAGGCCGCCGTCCGCGCCCAGCTCGACCAGTGCGCGACCTGCCGGCGCTGTCCTGTCAGTCCTATGCGCCGACCGTGGCGATCACCGAGCAGGTGCGAGCCCGTAACCCGCGCTGCACCGCCTACGACTGCCCGCGACGAGCCGGCAGGTGCGATCTGGACCACGACGTGCCCTGGCCCCGCGGACCCACCGAGGTGACCAACCTCGCGCCGCGGCACCGACGCCACCACGAGCTCAAAACCCGCGGCCTCGTCGCCACCCGGCTCAATCAGGACGGGTCGGTCGAACACAGCATGCTCACCGGACTCACCGTCACCACCAGGCCCGAACCCCTACCCGGCTACGCACCCGGCGAAGGCTACGGACCCGAGACAACGGCACGCGCGGGCTGAGCGACGACGCAGCCTGCGCGGCCGCGGGACGGCACAGCACGCGGAGACTCACGACGGCCGCACGTGCTGTGTGCGCGAGGCCGCGGCACCCGAACCCCCGGGTGTGGCGGCCCGCGGGCGGCTGCGCGTGTAGTCAAGGAACCGCCCGATCTGGCGGATCTTGAGCGGCTGGATCGCGACGCCCCGACGTAGGCTCCGAGCGTGCGGCATCTGGTGCGGACCGAGATTGGTGTAGTCGTCGTGATCGCCGTGGGGCTGGTCGTCGTCTACGTGGGTCTTGCGATATTCATCTCCGGCAACGACCGGTTCGCTGGGGCTGTCGTCCTCGTCCTCGGCCTTTGGCTGATGGTTTCAGCGCCGATCGTCCATGATCGCGTGCATCGCGAACGTGGCGAGGAGAGTCACGCGGTATGGGGCAGAGGAGACCGCAGGAAGCCGCCCTGGTGGCCGGCGAGGTAGCCGGACAACGAGCGGCGTCGCTGGAGAAGATCCGGCGGAGCGGTATCGCCGAGAGGACAGACCCCCGCGCAGCGGTATCGCCGAGAGGACAGACCCCCGCGGAGCGGTATCACCGGGAGAAGATCCCGCGGAGCGATATCGCTGGAGAAGACCCGGCGGAGCGGCCGGCGGCTGCGTTCCGCTCGGCGCTCCTATCGGTCAGACGATCTGGGCGTTCGTTCCGCCGGGATGCTTGAGCCATAGGCAGCCATGAAGCCTTGTCGCCAGCTGGGATATCGCAGCGACCAACCAAGATCCCGCTTCGCCTTCGCGTTCGAGGCGCCGCGGGACTCAGTTCCCATCATCACGGCGCCTTCGCCGGCAATCAGCCGCGCTAGCCAGCGTGGGACCTGGCGGGGCGGCTTGGCGCCCAGCACCTCCGCCAGCACGGGCAACCAATCGCGAACTGGGGCAGGCTCGTCGTCAACGATGTTGTAGATGCCGGGACCGTCGTGGTCGAGCGCGAGCACCGTCGCTCTGGCGGCATCGTCGAGGTGAATGAACGAGGAGACGCCGCCGCCGTTGCCGACGATCGGGAACTTCCGCTTGCGCACGGGCTCGAGCAGCCCGTCGTTGGCGGCGCCGTAGAAGCCGCCGTAGCGAAGCGCTATCCCGCCGGCGTCCGTGACCGCCTGGTCGAGATAGCGCATTGCGGCGTTGGTCTCGCGCGCCGTGACCACAGGGTTGGCGTCGAGCGGATCGTCCTCGGTCTTGACCGGCCCGCCCTCACGCGCGTACCGAAAGGGTGCGAAGCTCTGGGCGACGAACCGGCAGACGCCGGCCTCGTGCGCGGCGGCGAGCAGGGCGTCGGTGCCCTCGATGCGAAGCCGGTTGGTCGGTGCGAAGCGGCGGTCGAGGTTCCTGGAGAAACCCACGTCCGCCAGAGCGGTCGCCTGGTGGACGATTGCCTCGGGCCGGGTTTCCAGGACGGCATTGCGCACGGCCCGCGCATCGAGCAGATCCAGCGCGATCGCTTCCGCCCCGAGCGCGCGTACCCGGTCAGCATGTTCGGGCGACCTGAAGGTCCCGATCACCTCATGACCTTGATCGACGAGCAGAGGTACGAGCCGGCTGCCGATGGCACCGCTCGCCCCCGCAACGAGGACTCGCATCGTGTTGCTCCCTTCGGTACTTCTGTCACATCCGTCGTGTGTGGGGTGTCACTCCCACTGACACGCGGCAACGGGAGGATGTGACCGATGAACGAGGACGAGTGGCTGGCAGATCAGTTCGAGGAGCATCGAGCCCATCTGCGAGGCGTCGCCTACCGGATGTTGGGCTCGCACACCGAAGCCGAGGACGCCGTGCAGGACACCTGGCTGCGCCTGAGCCGGTCGGGCGCAGGCGAGGTCGAGAACCTCGGCGGGTGGTTGACGACCGTCGTCGCCCGGGTGTGCCTCAACATGCTGCGTTCCCGCAACGTGCGACGTGAGGCGTCCTTCGGGGCGCACGTGCCCGATCCCGTCATCGGTCCCGACGGAGCGCTCCAACCGGAGGACGAGGCATTGCTGGCTGACTCGGTCGGCCTCGCTCTGCTCGTGGTGCTCGACACACTCACCCCGGCCGAGAGGCTGGCGTTCGTCCTCCACGACATGTTCGACCTGCCCTTCGACGAGATAGCTCCGATGGTCGGTCGAACCCCTGCGGCGGCCAGACAGCTCGCCAGCAGGGCACGACGCCGCGTCAAGGGTTCCGTTACCGACGCCTGACCCCGATCTTGCTCGTCAAAGAGAGGTGGTCGACGCCTTCTTCTTGGCTGCGCGAGGGGGCAATTTCGACGCTCTCGTCTCGGTGCTCGACCCCGATGTCGTGCTGCGAATCGACGCGGGAGCCATGCTGCCCGCGGCATCCAAGGTCGTCAGGGGCGCCGCGTCCGTGGCCAACCAGGCACTGGCCGGACTACGGACGGCGTTGGCGCGCCTGGTTGTCCACCTGCGTCCAGCACTGGTGAACGGAGCCGCCGGGGTCGTGGTCACGGTGGGCGAGCAGCCCATGGCCGTGATCGGCTTCACCGTAGTCAGAGGCAAGATCGCCGAGATCGATGCGGTCGCCGACCTGGAGCGCGTCCGTAGGATCACCGCGTCCGTCGCGATGGAGGCATGGAGGGCCAGCCCGTGGATCCCCGAGGCTGATCGCCCTTGATCAGACGTCCGTACGAGCCGTCACGCACTCACGGATAGCTCACCACAGTGACCGGCACGTCCGGGTTGGCGATCGTCGAGGACCCGCCCGTGTCGTTGACGACGTTCAGGATGCCGCCCTTCCCGACGCTGGGGTCGAGGAAGATGGTGAGCAGATCGTTGAGGCTTGACGCGGGAAGTGTGGTTGGCACTTCGAACGCGCGCGTCGCAAAGATGTCGATGCCCTGATTGAAGAAGCTGTAGCTGCCCATCCCGTAGCCGCTGAAGCTCGTCACATGCTTGGCAATCTTCAACGCCGGCCAACCTTGCACGCCGGGACGTTGCGACCACGCCGCCTGGCTCGGCGGGTCGTACGGCATCTCGTTCTGGAAGAACACCACCCTGCCGCGGTTGCCGTTCCAGATCACCTCGGTCTTCTGGTAGTGCTCGACGAACAGGCCGTAGGCCGTCACGTCATCACCGTTGACGATGACGCCGGTGTCCGCCGTGTTCACGGTCCAACCCACGCCGTTGCCGTGGTCGGCACGCCATGCCCACGTGTCGTCGAGGATCACGTTGTCGCTGTTCACCTCGAGACTGACGGTCGCCTTGCCCGCAGCTGCCCCTCCGATACGGAAGAACACGTCCTGCAGGGCGGTCGGGTCATTGCGGTTGCTCCGGTGGGCGTTCTTGGGCCCGACCTGGAGCAACAGCGGCGAGTTCTTGGAGCCGGCATCGAAGATGAGCCCGGAGACGTCGACACCGGGAACGTCGGCGATCGTCATCGGGACGACGCCGTTCTGCGGTACGAGCGTCGCGAAGCCGAGCCCCAGGACGACGGCGTCGGCCCGCTTCACCTTGATCGTTCTGTTGACGTCGTAGACACCCGGAGTGAAGATCAAGTTCTTCCCCCGGGACAGCGCCTGGTTGATCTTGCGCACGTCGTCGCCGGGCTCGGCGACGAGGAACTTCTCGAGCGGGATCGAACGGCCGGGCCCGGGACCATTGCGCCCAGCTGATGCCGCTGGAGTCACGGCGAGTCGCGGGGACGAAGACCTGATAGCGCCCGCGGGAGTCGACGTAGAGGAAAGGCGCCTCGCGCGTCACCGGGCTCGTGGTCAGCGTCGTGTAGGGGCCACAGATGTCTGGTTGAGCCGGGAAGCACTGTTCGGGCGCACCCACGGCACCGGAGAACACCTGGTTCCAGACACCGTTGCTCCAGTCGTCGAGGACGCTGTTGCGGACCAGCCACTGCTGCTGTGAGCCGTTGACGAACGTGCCGCCCGCGAACTGCGAGTCGGCGATGAAGCCGCCGCTGGCGAACGAAGGGTTGGTGCAGTAGTCCATCAGCGTCACGTTGCCGTTGACGTTGACCCGTCGCATCGGGGCGGCCTGTGACACAGCCCAGAACTCGCCGGCGTAGCAGCCGAAGTCCGGGTTGGTGACGTTGATGGTCAGGTTCGACAGCGATCGCCAGAAGTTGTTGAGTGCGGTGCAGCTCCCGGCGGCATCGCACTGGTTGCGTACGTAGACAGACCCGTTGATGACCACGTCGGTCGGGGAAAGGCCGAGGCCGGACACACTGGTGTAGTAGCCGACCTGGAAGTTGAGCGGCGCGGCAGCGGATCCGTATGTTCCGGGCTTGAACACCAAGGCATAACGCTGCGGCCCGAACTGGTTGCCCACCTGCTGGCTGGCGATCGCGTCGACGGTCGCCTGGATCTCGCTCGTCGACATGCTCGGGTCGAAGATCTTGACGTTGGGGCCGAAGTCCGGCTGGCCGGCCGACGGCGGCGCGGCGTCCGACGACGCCTGCGCCGAGCCGGCCAGGCCCGCACCCGTCCCGAACATCACCGTCACCACTGCCGCGACCGCGACCGGCAGCAACCGTCCGGTCCGTCGGCGGGCCAGGCGGCCGATGAAGGCTGGGGTACGAAGGCGCGACGTCAACGCAGGCATGGAAGATCCCTTCGAGCGGACTCACCCTCTAGGCAGGGGGCTTTCGGTTGAGACAGCCGAGTCTCTGGGTCGCCAGAGCGGTCACAGGCAACCACAGTGATCGGCGTCACACAAGACGTGAGGCGGCGTCTGGACACGGCCTTTGCGACCGCGACGGCGTAGGTAGAAATGAGTCTCAGGAGGTCGCGCGCAGCAGCGCGTCGAACGCCGCGCCGACAACTGCTGCGCGGGATGTGCTGCGGACCGATCGGCTGTCCGCGTACGTCGGGTGGAACACCGTCTCCCCGCTGATGAGGCAGTCGGCGACGTAGATGGCTGCGGCCGCGGGAACACCGAACGCCGCTCCGACGGCGCAGACCACGGCGGCCTCCATCTCGACGGCACGGAATCCCGCCGCAGACCAGTCCGCCACGTCCTGGGAGGTCTCGGCGCCGATCATCTCGCAGGTCACCGTCGCGCCACGCCACAGCGGCGCCGTCGGGTGCAGGGCGGTGAGCCGCCCGGCGAGAGCCGCCGCCAGGTCCTCGTCCGGTGTCACCTCTGGACCGTGCGCGCCGAGGCGCGTCCCTCCCCGGCCGTGCCGGGAGTAGTAGGCCGCGCTGTCGTTGCCGGTCACCAGGTCAGGCACGACCAGGTCGCCGACCGCCATGCCTTCGGCCAGTCCGCCGGCGGAGCCGCCGAGGACCAGTGCGCGGGCACCGAGGACACACGCCATGTGCATGTAATAGGCCATCAACGCGGTCCCCATGACCGGCACCAACCACAGGCGTCGTGGCCCCGACGGCGTCGTCGCGACGACCTCCACGGCGTGGGAGTACATCGGCTGGGTGAGCGCGGTCATCGTGAGTTCCACGCCTTGGCGAGCGGCGTGAGCGGAGAGGTCTGCGAGGACCGGGTCGGCGGCCCGGTCGAAGACCCCGAAGCCGAGCACACCGTGCACCGCGTAGTCGTCATCCACCCCGAGTCGCTGGCGCACGAGCGGGGCTGGGATCTCACCGAAGTACATGCCGTGCCCCTCTGCCGACACCGGGCTGCCAAGTCACGGCATCATCACTTGCCATGACCATCAAGCGCACCAGTTCGGGGCCCGGGTTGCCCACTGGATTTCCCTTCAGTCTTGCCGGCGAGGCAAACGGGGTCTGCTTCATCAGCGGCATGCCGGCGCTCGATCCAGCTGGCACGTTCGTCCCTGGAACCTTCGAGGAGGAGGCGGACCTGGCCTGGCACAACGTCACCGCCATCGCCGAGGCGGCCGGCTACTCGACCGGTGAGATCCTCTATGTGCAGTGCGTCCTTGGTGACATCGGCAACTACGGCGACATGAACGACTGGTGGCGACGGCAGTTCCCGGAGATCTCCACTGCTCCTGCTCGGTTCACCTTCCAGGCCGGTGCTCTTCCGTTCGGCGCGAAGATCGAGATCCAAGCGGTGGCCGGGCGCTCGTGAGCCTGCCTAGCCCACCGGCACGAGGCACTTGTACCTGGCGTCCCCGTCCTCCTTGGAGTCCAGATAGCTGTCGGAGTTCGCCGGGCATTGGCTCGGGTCCGGCTCCTCAGCAATGACCTTGTAACGGGCAGCTGAGTCGGAACAGTCGACGACCGCGGACTTCGTACCGTTGGACTCCTCCCAGCACGAGCCGACACCCGTCGACGGGCCGCCGCCGAAGACGCCGGTGAGCCGGGAGACCAGGAAGAGCGCAGCGAGCACACCGAACACGATCCGGAGCTTGCCGATCTTGTTCAGCCCGTTCCCCAACCGCGTGGCGGGCGACACAACCGGCAGCGTCCAGAACTGCCAGCCGTCCGGAGGCGGCGGCCAGGCAGGGTCGACGACGTGACCCTTGCGAGGGTCGAAACCGGTGGGCGCGCCCCAGCTCGGGGGCGGTGTGAACACGAAGTCCGGGCCAGGCGCCTGCGGGATGACGGTCATGTCGTGTCCCGCCCCTGCGACGCCCCGACTGTGGCGACGATCCCGGCAAGGTGCGCGGCCGTCAGCTGCAGGGCCGCCGCAGCATCGGAGATGACCTGGCCGAGCACCGGTGACGGGTCGCCCGCCGTGTAGGCGAAAGCGACGAGGCCGCTGAGCAGCGATTCGCGCCCGTTCAGCTCCATGCTCGGCGCCAGCGGTCCGAGATACTCGAGCAGCTCGTGGCCCTTGAACGCCTCGACGTCCGCGATGAGGTTCGCCTCGTTGTAGGCAGCGTCCACGAACGGCACGATGCGAGCCACCGCCAGGTCGATCATCTGCTCGGAGTGCCCGAGCCCCGCGGCGACGGCCTTCGCGTACATCGCTCGCGCGCCGAGCGCGATCATGTAGCTGAACTGCTTGTTCGTCGGCGTCGAGAGGATGCCCTCGTTGAACCCGGCCTTGCAGGTCGAGCACTGGACGAAGGTCTCGCCCCATTTGAGCGGGATCACGGGGATGAAGAAGAAGGTGAACCAGCGTCGCGGGCGGACCAGCTCGTAGCCGCGGTCCGCCTGGCAGCGCGGGCAATGGAACTCTCCGACGCCCAGAACCGTGAGCAGGCTCCGCCATCCCCACAAGAGCAGCACGAGGCCGTCCCTCCCGTCATCGCCCGTGCCGCCAACGACAGGCGACATCACAGGATGTACGCACAGTGTGACGCAAAGTGAGTGTTTTTGTACATTTCCCGCAAAATTGCCGTTGATTCTGGGTCCCGGCCCTTGGGCTGTGACAATCCTCGCCATGACCGACTCCGAGCTCGCGGCCCGCCTTGACGACTTCCAGCGCGTCATCGAGGCCCGCGACGTCGAAGCGGCGGAGAGCGTGCTCGACGAGGGCTACGCCCTGGTCCTGGTGCAACCGGTTGCACTGTCGGTCACGCGAGCCGAGTGGCTGGCAAGTCTTCCTGACTATGTCGTCCACGAGTGGACCGTGCAGGAGCGCTTCATCGACGTCGACGGGGACTGCGCAGCCGTGTTGCAAAGAGGGTTTCAACGAGCGCTGGTCCAGGGACAGCCGCGAGACGGGTTGTTCATCGTCTCGGACATCTGGCGTCGGCGCGACGGCGTGTGGCGGATCTGGCGGCGGCACTCCAGCCCGTTGTCAGCGGGAGAAATGCCCAGCGCCTGAGGAAGAAGCCTCGTACCGAGCGAAGAGACGCGGTCAGAGGCCGAGGTCGCGGGCGATGAGGATGCGCTGCACCTCGGAGGTGCCCTCACCGATCTCGAGGACCTTCGAGTCGCGCCACATGCGCGCGACCGGTGTCTCGTTCATGAAGCCGTAGCCGCCGTGCACCTGGGTCGCCTCGCGGGCGTTGGTGACTGCGATCTCGGAGGAGTAGAGCTTGGCGATGGCCGCCTGGCGCTTGAACGGCTCGCCGCGCAGCATCCGGCCGGCCGCGTCGTAGTAGGCCAGCCGCGCGGTGTGTGCCCGCATCTCCATGTCCGCGATCTTGAACGCCACGGCCTGGTTGTCACCGATCGGCTTGCCGAACGCCATCCGGGTGCGCGCATAGCGCACGGACTCGTCGAGGCAACCCTGCGCGAGACCGACGCCGAGGGCAGCGATCGCGATGCGTCCCTCGTCGAGGATCGAGAGGAACTGGGCGAAGCCGCGGCCCTGCTCCCCCAGCAGGTTGGCGCTCGGGACCCGCACGTCGGAGAACGACAGCTCGCGGGTGTCCGAGGCGTTCCAGCCGACCTTGGAGTACTTCTTCGACACCGTGAGGCCGGGTGTGCCCGCGGGCACGATGATCGTGGAGATGTCCTTCCCGCCGTCCTCCCGGGTGCCCGTGACCGCGGTGACGGTGATGACGGCTGTGATGTCGGTGCCGGAGTTGGTGATGAACGCCTTGGTGCCGTTGATCACCCACTCGTCGCCGTCCAGGCGCGCGGTCGTCAGCGTCCCACCTGCGTCCGAGCCCGCGCCGGGTTCGGTCAGCCCGAACGCGCCGAGCGACTCCCCGGAGCACAGCGCCGGCAGCCACGTGCGCTTCTGCTCCTCGGTGCCGAACCGGTAGATGGGCATCGCGCCCAGCGACACGGCCGCCTCGAGAGTGATGGCCACCGAGGAGTCGACCCGGGCCAGCTCCTCGATCGCGACGCAGAGCGCGAAATAGTCGCCGCCCATGCCGCCGTACTCCTCGCTGAACGGCAGGCCGAACAGCCCCATCTGGCCCATCTGGCGCACGATGTCGTAGGGGAAGGCGTCACGCTCGTAGAAGTCGCCGATCGTGGGTGCGACCACGTCGTGGGCGAACTCCTCGACGGTCTTGCGCAGCGCCTCGAGCTCGGCGGACAGCTGGGTCACGGTGATGCTCCTCGTACTCACGATGCCGGTGGCAATGACGGCGCGGTGCCGCTCGAGCGGCGCTCGGGCGAGTGTGTCACCGGGGCGCCATCCGTGCGGGCCACTGTAACGACCTGCCCCATATGGTGCCATGCCGCCACCGCCGGTGGCGTCGTTGTCTCTCACGTACGCTCGACAAGTGGCTGCCACCGTCGTGACCGCCGCCCAGCGGGTGCACGACCGCCTGGGCCACCTCGCGCGAGAACTGGTCAAGTTCGGCATGGTCGGGGGCGTCGCCTTCCTGATCGACGTCGGCCTGTTCAACGTGCTGCTGCACAAGACCGGTGAGCCGCTGATCTCGAAGACGGTCTCGACCGTCGTCGCCACGACCGTGGCCTACGCCGGCAACCGGGTCTGGACCTTCCGGCGCCGGGCACGCTCGGGGGTCGGCCGCGAGTACACCCTGTTCTTCCTGCTCAACGGCGTGGGGCTGGCGATCGCCCTGGGCTGCCTCGTGATCAGCCACTACCTGCTCGGCCTCACCGGCCCGCTGGCGGACAACATCGCGGCCAACGTCGTCGGCCTGGGGCTGGGGACGGCCTTCCGGTTCTGGTCCTACCGGCGCTTCGTGTTCCTCGCGCCCCTGGAGCCGGAACCCGCGCTGGTCAGCGGGGACCCGCTCCCGCCGCGCTGAGGAACAGCGCGAAGACGGGCGGTTTCTGCTGGACCAGCTCGAGGCGCCCGCCCTCGGACTCGGCGAGCTCACGGGCCACCGCCAGGCCCAGCCCGGTGCTGCGCCGGCCACTGACGGCTCGCTCGAAGATGCGCGCGCCCAGCTCCGGTGGGACGCCCGGGCCCTCGTCGGTGACCTCGACGACCAGCGAGATGCCGGTCGAGCGGGTGGACACGGTCACCTTGCCCGCCGCCGTGCGTGAGGCTGTTCTCGAGCAGGGTGGCCAGCACCTGCGACAGCCCGTTGTGCGTCGCGAGGGCGACCAGGCCCCGCGTGCCGGTCGCCACGATGCGCCGGTTCACCTTGCCGAAGGCCGGTTCCCACTCCACGACCTGCTGCAGGACGACGTGGTCGAGCGGCACCGGACCGGCGCGCATGTTGTTGTCGCGCACGCTGTCGAGCAGGTGCTCCACGACGGCTACCAACCGTTCGACCTGGGCGAGCGCACTGCGCGCCTCCTCTTTCACGATGCGTGGGTCGTCGGCCTGGACGATCTCCTCGAGGCGCATGGAGAGCGCGGTCAGCGGTGTCCGCAGCTGGTGCGACGCGTCACTGGCGAACTGCCGCTCGGCGGCGATCAGCCGGTCGATCCGGTCACCGCTGCGGTTGAGCAGCTCGCAGACCCTGTCGACCTCCGCGATGCCGCTCGGCTTGAAGGGCGGCCGGGCACGACCGGAGCCGAGCGTCTCGGCGCGCTCGGCGAGCACGCCCATCAGCCGGGTGAACCGCCGGCTGCGCCAGATGCCGACGCCCACACCAGCGGCGACAGCGACGACACCGAGACCGGCGATCACTGCCACCGACATCCAGCCGGTGAGCTCGTTGCCCGCGACTCCCGAGATGATCGCAAACGGCACGCCGAGTAGCAGCACCGCCACGACGGCGACGAGGATGCTGGAACCGACGAGTTGTCGCTGCACCGTTACTCACGCTCGAAGCGGAAACCCACACCCCGAACGGTCGTGATGAAGCGCGGGTTGGCCGCGTCGTCACCAAGCTTCTTGCGCAACCAGGACACGTGCATGTCGAGCGTCTTGGTCGAGCCCCACCACGCCGTGTCCCAGACCTCGCGCATCAGCTGCTCGCGGGTCACGACCTTGCCGTGCTCGCGGAGCAGCACGCGCAGCAGGTCGAACTCCTTCGCAGTCAGCGTCAGCTCCTGGTCGTCCATCCAGGCACGGTGCGAGTCGACGTCGATCCGTACACCGTGGATGCCTTGCGCGGACTCGACGACGCCGCGGCGCAGCAGGGCGCGCACCCGGGCGAGCAGCTCGGCGAGCCGGAACGGCTTGGTGACGTAGTCGTCGGCACCCGCGTCGAGCCCGACGACGGTGTCCACCTCGTCGGCGCGGGCGGTGAGCACGAGCACCGGCACGCCGCTGCCCTCGTTGCGCAGCCGGCGGCAGACCTCGAGGCCGTCCATGCCGGGCAGCCCGAGGTCGAGCACCACCAGGTCGACCGGGGTGCCGGAGGCAGACCGGAGCGCGCCTGGCCCGTCTTCACAGACCTCGACCTCGTACCCCTCGCGACGCAGGGCCCGAGCCAACGGCTCCGAGATCGCCTGGTCGTCCTCGGCAAGGAGCACGCGGGTCATGTTCGTATCGTAGGTGCTCGGGGCCACCTCGTCCTGCATCGTCATGGCCAAACACCCTTTCAGTCGAATCGGGCGATCTGTGCATGCAGCGCCTGCAACTCGCGCGCCCGTCGCTCATAGGTCATACCCACAATCAGCAGCAGCAGACCTGCTCCGGCGATGACAGACCACCGGGGCACAGCGGCATAAAACGCCACAAGATAGGGCGAAAGTTGTACGAAGGCATCGATCGCCAGGACTCCCCCACCGATGACCAGCGGTGCCTTGAGCCGTCGGGCGATGCCCGAGCAGAGCACCACGAGGGCGGCCAGACCCAGCAGCATCGGTCGCAGGTTGCCCGGGTCGGTGACCGCGCGCAGCAGGCTGGGACCCAACACGAGGCACAGCCCCGTCGCATACGCGCGCCACGACGAGTACGCCGGGTCGCGACGGCGACGCCACATGCCGAGCGTCACGAGGGCGACGCCGGCCGGCACGGTGTAGGCCTCGGGTGCGTCGACGTCTGAGAGCACGAGGCGCACCCAGCTGCTCGCGGCGAGCAACCCACCCGCCGCCCAGCCGACACCCTGCCGCCAGGGCAGCCCCGGCCGCAGCGCCACGATGGCGGCCGCCACCCCGGCTGCGAGCAGGGCCAGCCAGAGCCGGTCGGCGTCGAGTGCGGAAAGGGCGACGCCCACGGCAGCGCACACGACGGCCGGCGCGGTCACGTCGTCGCGCAACGTCGTGGGAAACAGCTTTGCCGTACGCGCGGTGACGGCACCGCTCGCGTCCAGCCAGACCGCAGCGACGGCGAGCACTCCGGCCGTCACCGTGACCGCGAGCCCCGCGCTCGCAGTCGAGCCACCACCCCAGAGGGTCAGCGTCGCGGCCTCCGCGCACACCGAAACGGTCGCGATGACCACCAGTCCGCGTCGCACGGTGGTGACGAGCGGGAGCGTCGCGGCGCCGCTCGCGGCCAGCGCACAGAGCCCCAGCGCGAGGCTCCACACGGCCGGCCAGCCCGCGCCCCCGGCGCGAGCCAGTGCCGCCGCCTCGGCGATGACGGACAGCGTGGCCGCGGTGGCAAGGCTCAGCCGTACGGGTGCCAGAGCGGGTCTGCCGCCGACCAGCACAGCCGCAGCGGTGAGCACCGCGGCTGCTGTCGCCAGTGCGGCCAGGGTGGTGGCCTGTCCGGCCAGTGACCACGCGACGGCCAGCCCGAGCACGGCCAGCCCGGTCGCGGAGCAGACGGCGCCCCAGGCGAGGGGGCCACGGCGCAGCAGCCAGGCACCGACGAGCACCAGCGCCGCGGCAACCGCCAGGTCGATCAGGACAGCGACCCCGAACGTCAGGTCCGTCGCGACCGGCAGCGTGAGTGCGGCGAGCGCGGCGAGTGGCACTGCGATCTGGGCGATGGGCCGGAACCCGTGGACGCGGTCGGCGACGCACAGCGCGAGGGCGACGCAGGCCAGCAGCAGCGGGATCTCCATCCCCCAGCTCAGAGTCGTGCTGTAGTCGACCAGGTCGAGCATCTGCCGCGCCGAGCCGCTGGTGCCGCCCTGCCACGGGCGATCGAGCCAGCCGAGGTGCCCGCCGATGACGACGCCGATGGCAGTCACGGCGGCCAGCCCCGGCGCGACCGACGCCGTGAGCGCGACGAACGCAGGGCCGCGACGGTGCCGCCGAGGCACGGCGACCGCGAGCACCAGCAGCGCGACGGCCACCGCGGAGAGCACGAGCGGGAGCCAGAAGGAGTCGACCCGATCCGCGGGCACCGCCCAGGCCGCGGCCACGACCAAACCAGCTGACGCCGTGCCGGCGGCCGCAGCCAGCATGGGCAGCCGGGCGCCGGCGACGACGCCACCGGCGGCCACCACCGCGAGGACGAGCAGCAGCGCGGTGCCGGGCACGAGAGAACCCGTCTCGTCGTAGGCCGCCAACAGGGCAGCGCCGCTCGCCACCAGCCACGCGAGTCCGGCGCCGCCGGCGAACACGATCCGCACGTCGCGCGACCGGGGGACCTTGAGCCCGCCGGCGGCCAGCCCGAGGGCCAGGACCGCGGCGAGGGCGAACCCGGCGGCTGACACGGCAGCCGGGTGGGACGAGATGTCGGCCAGGTGGGCGGTGAGCAGCGGCACGGACAGCTGGCTCAGCACGGCGGCGGAGATGCGCAGGGAACGAGTGGGTACGACCACGGTGGTGGCCGCACAGAGCGCGGCGACCACCGCAGAGGCGCCCGCCCAGTAGCTGAGGCCGCTGACCTGGTCGAGGCCCGCCAGCCCCGCGCTGCGCGCACCGAGGGCGTCGAGCAGCGCGAGTCCCACGGTCAGCAGGGAGACCGCTTCCGCGGTCGAGGCAAGACCGCGCCGCCCCGCGACTGCCGCGCCGGCGCCGGCCAGCACGGTGGCGCCGGTCATGATCGCGGCCCGGCCCCCGATGCCGAGCACCGACCACGACACCACGAGGAAGATCACGGCGGCGACGGCGAGCAGCCCGACGCCGAGCGACAACAGGAGGTTCTGGACCTTGCGGCGGGTCCACTCCGGAGCGGGCCGGGCCGCGGGCTTGTGAGTCACGGGGGCCATGGCCGCGATGGGCGCGATGGGCGCAGCGCCGGCCGGCGCCTCCGTACCTGCCGCCTGACGAGTCCACGCGTGGTCGGGCGACACCTCCGCGCGCAGCACCCCGATCAGCCGCGACGCGCTCGACCAGCAGCGCGGCCGCCTGCACCGACGCCGACCACACCGCTCGGGCGGTCGGCCCGCTCAGGTCGACGGCGCAGGTCGGGCAGGTGGTCGAGGCCTTCAGCGGCGTGGCGCAGGACGGGCAGCGAGTGGCATCGGTCAGGATGCGTTCGTCGATCATGGAGTAAGGATCGGCCTCCAGGTGACCGGACTGCACCCGTGCGGGTACTCAGCTGCGAGGTGAGTACTCCGGTAGGTACTCGGGCAGGTAGACGGACACGTACGCCGGCGCGTAGGCCGGGATGTCCTCAGGCACGTACTCCGGCTCGATCGGTTCCAGCGGGGTCGCGATGTCGATGTGGCGCACCACGTCGATCTCGAGGCGGCGAACCGGCGCCTCGATGTCGTCGTGGAAGCCGAGGGGCGTGCGGGCACACAGCAGCCAGAGGCCACCGATGACCGCCGGCAGGCAGACGATCGCGGCGGCGTAGGCCGTCGAGAGGTGATCGGCGAGCAGGCCCGCCCCGCTCGCCCCCAGCGTCTGCCCGATGACCAGGAGTCCCATCAGCACGCTGAACGCACTCGCGCGCACCGCCGTCGGCAGCAGCGGTCCGACGACGACGTTGGCCGGCGAGAGCACCGCGAACAGCGCTCCAGAGGCAACGATCGCGACCACGGCGCCGACGTGGCTGCCGCTCAGGAAGCCGGCAGCGGCGACCAGCGCGGCGATCGTCGAGACGAGGCCGGCCGACCGCAGCAGCCGGCTCCGCCGACCCGAGTTGGGCAGCAGCACCGTGACCGCGAAGCTGCTCGTCGCCACTGCGGCCAACAGCACGCCCGGCACCCACGACGGGCCGTGGAGGTCGCGGACGTTGTAGACGACGACCAGCGCCTCGATGCCGACCCCGGAGGTCGCGGCGAGAACGCCGACGACCACCGCGAGACGCACCAGCGGCTGGCCGAAGACCGCGGCCGCGCCCTGGCGCAGCACCGACGAGGTCCGGCGCTCGGTGTCGACCCGGACCTGGGTCTTGGGCAGCCGCGCGACCAGCAGTGCGGAGATGGCGAAGGTGGAGGCGTTGAGCAGCAGGGCGCCGCTGGGCGTCGCCACCGCCAGGATGACGCCGCCGAGCGCATATCCGATGACCGTCCCCGCGTCGACCGTCAGAGCGGCCAGCGCCATGGCCGGTCCGTAGTGCTCGACCGGCACCAGCTCGCGGGTCGCCGCGGCGCGCGCGGCCGCAAAGGGCGGTCCGGCCAGACCTGCCACGGCGGCCCCGACGAGCAGCGCCCAGGTCGGCACGGGAAGCGCCAGCACGACGAAGACGCCTGCTCGCAGCACGTCCGAGAGCACCATCACGAGGCGGCGGCCGTAGAGGTCCGCGAACTGCGACAGCAGCTGTCCCGGCCCGAGCCAGGCAATGAGCGAGGCGCCGACGACGAGGGAGGCCATCGTGGCCGAGCCGGTGCGGTGCAGGACGACGACCGCCAGGGTCAGCCGGCTGGCCCAGTCGCCGACGGTCGAGGCCAGCTGCGCGCACCAGATGAGCCGGTAGTCGCGGACGGCCAGGGGCGCGAGCAGCACGCGCAGCCGCGTGTTCGCGACTCGCGGGCGTTCCCGCCGACCCCGGGTGGCGACCATGTCTTCGCTGCCGCCTGACTCTCGGTTGCTACCCGGCGACCGGACGGCGGCTGGACCGCGTAACCGGGCGAGGTCACGACAGATCCACAACATGACAGACAAAAATCGGTATTGCGGGACTCGTGTGGAGATCTTGACGCACTCTTTGTCGTCAAGCCGTCACCAACAGTGGCCGAGCGGCGCACTCAGGATCGCTGTTTCTGTGCTCAGATTCCGACTCCACTCGCATTCTGAGCACGAAAATGCTGACCTTGGGCGGGCCAGCCGGATCAGACCGGAGTCACGCCGTGCCGGCGCCGCGAGAACGAGCGGTCCTTGCCGCGCGCGAGGCGGAACCGCCGGACCAGCTCACCCCGCAGGGCGTCCGGGGTCACGATGTCGTCGACCACGAGCTCGCTGGCCAGCCGCACGATGTCGATGTCGATGTCGTACTCGGCCCGCTTGGCCGCGACGAATGCCGCCCGCTCATCGTCGTCCTCGATCTCGGCGATCTTGTTCGCATAGACCGCGTTGACCGCTGCCTCGGCGCCCATGACGGCGATCTTGGCCGTCGGCAGGGCCAGGGTCGCGTCCGGCTCGAAGCCCGGACCGGCCATCGCATAGAGCCCGGCACCGTAGGCCTTGCGTACGACGACGCAGATCTTGGCGATGGTGGCCTCCGAGACGGCGCTGATCATCTTGGCGCCGTGCCGGATGATGCCCTGCTTCTCGACGACCGAGCCGACCATGAAACCGGGCACGTCGGAGAGGAAGAGCAGCGGCACGTTGAACGCGTCGCACAGCTGGATGAACCGGGTCGCCTTGTCCGCGGAGTCGACGAACAGCACGCCGCCCTTGAACATCGAGTTGTTGCCGACCACACCCACCACCTCGCCCTCGAGGCGGCCGAACCCGATCGTCACCTCCCTGGCCCACAGCGCGTGGATCTCGAAGAACGACCCTTCGTCGAGCAGCCCCTTGATGTAGCGCCGCATGTCGAACGCCTGCCGGTCGCTCGTGGGGACGAGCGCCGCGAGGTCGACGTTCGCCGGGAGGGGGTACGGGGTCGGTGGCGGGCGGAGTGCCTTCCCAGCTGGAAGGGAGGTAGGACAGGTACGCCCGCACGGCGTCCAGGGCTGCCTGCTCGTCCTTGACCAGGAAGTGGCCGACGCCGGACTCGGTGCAGTGCACCCGGGCGCCACCCATCGCCTCGAGGGTGGTCTTCTCACCGGTCACCATCTCGACCATGCGGTCGGAGCCGAGGTACATCGACGCGTTGCCCTCGACCATGATCACGACGTCGCAGAAGGCGGGGATGTAGGCGCCGCCGGCCGCGGAGGGGCCGAAGAGCGCGCACACCTGTGGGATCGACCCGCTCGCGCGTACCTGATTCCAAAAGATCTTCCCGGCCCCACGGCGGCCGGGGAAGAGGTCGACCTGGTCGGTGATCCGGGCGCCTGCGGAGTCGACGAGATAGACCATCGGCACGCCGGTGCCGTAGGCCGTCTCGATGATCCGGATGATCTTCTCGACCGTTCGGGCTCCCCAGGAGCCGGCCTTGACCGTCGAGTCGTTGGCCATCAAACAGACCGGGCGGCCGTCGATGGTGGCCGCGCCGGTGACCACTCCGTCGGCGGGCAGGTCGCCCGCACTGACGTTGGCGAACACCCCGTCCTCGACGAACGACCCGTCGTCGACGAGCAGGCGGACGCGTTCGCGGGCGAACAGCTTGCCCTTGGCCGCGTTGGCCTGGTGGCGCTTGGCGGCCCCGCCCTGCTCGATGCCCGCGCGCAGGTCAGGAACGGGCGGATGCTCGGGCATCGGGTTGTGCGGCACGGTCGGCTCTGGCCGGGCGGACACGGTCACCTCGCGTTGACTGTCAGGTCCGGCGAGCCTAACGGTCGGCTTCGGAGCCCAGCCGACTCGCCGGGAGGGTGATGCCCTCAGCGGACCGTTCGGCGAGCGCCGGCCCTCCACCTGTGACCGCGACGGTCACGAGCGATCGGAGCACCGGCTCGAAGCCGGCGAACGACATGCTGATGGGGTCGCCGTAGATCTCGACCAGCCACCCGTAGCCCGCGCCATTGGCGCCAGCGGCCATGAAGCAGGTGTAGCCGGCGGTGACGAGCGACTGCTCCTCGGCGGGGTCGTTGGCAGCCTCGCCATGGCCGTCGCCCTCGCCGAGCTCGACCAGGAACGCGGCGGCGTCACGTATCGCGGCGCGACTGGCCGGGAAGTCGTCGAGGGGGAACTGCGCCCCGATCTCGGACTGCGCGATGCCGTTCGCGTCGAGGTTCTCGGCGAAGCGCTGGACGGAGCTGCTCATGCTGACGAGCGTGTCTCCGCCGTCCCGTGCGCGTGAGACCCACCAGGCAGCGCCGTCCAGCAGCAGCAGGACGTGGTCGGCCATCGCCTCGAGCCGCGTCTGCACGGAGCAGCCGCGCAGCCGATCGAGAACCTCATAGCCCGCCTCGAGAACGGCCAGGCCGTCGACGGCGAGGCGCCCACGCCGCGCGCGACGGTCGACGTGTGACTCCTCAGGTACGTCGGCTGCGGTGCTGCCGGCGACGACAGGCTTGCGGCTGCCCGAGCGCTTCGCGCGATATTGCGCGGCATCCGCCAGGCGGAAGAGCCGCAGCGGGGTCTGGAACGGTCCCGGAGGCGAGTCCGTGGACGCGACGCCGCAGGACACCCCGGTGCTCAGGGGCTGGTTGTCGACGATGCGGCACAGCTCCTCGGCGACCTCGACAGCCTGATCGGCAGGAACGCCGGTCGTGACGATGCAGAACTCGTCACCGCCGATGCGGGCCGCCAGGCTGCCGTGCGCGAGCCCGCTGGCGCGGCTGACGGCCTCCGCCACCGCCACGATGAGGCGGTCACCTGCCTCGTGGCCGAACGAGTCGTTGACCTGCTTGAGCTTGTTGATGTCCGCGAGAACCAACGACACCGGCGTGCCGTTCTCGGTGTAGTCGGCCATGCTCGCCTCGAGCCGCTCGTCGACGGCTCGCCGGTTGGCCAGTCCCGTGAGCGGGTCCTGGAAGGCCAGCCGCTCGATGCGGGCCAAGTGGTCGGCCTGCACGACGCCGGCGGCCACCTGGGTCGCCACCGCGAGACCGAAGTCGATGTCGGTCGGGGCGAACCGCCGCTGCCCCTTGGAGCGGGTCGCGTAGATGGCGCCCCAGACCCGTGCGTCGACGACCAGGGGGATGCCGATGCACGAGTCCTTGTGGAGCTGTGTGAGCAGGTCGGCCTCGGACGTGCCGTCGTCCACGTCCGAGACGTAGGCGTGGCGGGTCTCGATCAGCCGGCGGGACTTGGGATAGTCCGCCGGGGCGTAGACCTCGTCGGCCGGGAAGCGGAGCTCGTCGGGGCCAAGGACGCCGACGTTGACCAGGACGCGGAAGACGCCGCGTTCCCGGTCCCAACGCGACACCGACAACGAGGAGGCGTCCAGCGCCCGACGCGCCTCCTCGGCGGTCAGCTCGATGAGGTCCTCGAACTTGTTGATGGCGCCGACGACCTTGGCGATGTCGATCAGTGCCCGAAGCCGGGCAGCGTCAGGGGAGGCCGCGTCACCGCCTAGTTCGCGGGACGCCAGCCCTCGATGCTCATCGTCGCCCAAACCGGACCTCCTGTGACAAGCATCGCTGGTGCGGCCCTGTCCTGCCGATTCCTGCGCAGAACCTGTCCTTTGTGACTACCACGGTGTCCTACTTACGGTGATTTCGGCGATGGCGCAACTCGGAGTCCGTCAGCCGATGGTGCGCGTACGCGGACCGGCTCGCAGCACCTGCGAGGACAGGGTCCGGCCGACGATGCGCTCCGCCTCGGCGGCCGCGGCGATCATCGCGTCGAGGTCGACGCCCGTGGCCACGCCCATGTCCTCGACCATGTGGACGAGCTCCTCGGTCGCGATGTTGCCGGTCGCGCCCGGCGCATAGGGGCAGCCGCCGAGCCCCCCGACCGACGCGTCGAACTCGCTGACCCCGAGCTGCAGCGCCGCCAGAACGTTGGCCAGCCCGGTGCCGCGGGTGTTGTGGAAGTGCAGGAGCAGCGGAACCTCCGGATGTGCCGACCGGGTCTCCCCGACGAGGCTTGTCACGCGGGTCGGGGTCGCCATGCCGGTCGTGTCCCCGTACGCCAGCGAATCGGCACCGTCGCGCATCGCCCGCGACGCCACGGCCACCACCCGCTCGACGGGAACGTCGCCCTCGTAGGGACACCCCCACGCCGTTGCGACGATCACTTGGACGGTCGCGCCGGCCGCGTGGACACGGTCGACGATCGCCGCGATGTCGTCGAGGGACTCGTCGGTCGAGCGGTTGAGGTTCTTGCGGTTGTGGGTGTCCGAGGCCGACACGACGACCTCGATCTCCTGGAAACCGGCCGCGAGAGCGCGTTCGGTCCCTCGCAGGTTCGGCACCAGGGCCGAGTAGCGGACGTCCGGGCTGGGCGTGATCGCGGCCCATACCTCGGCGGCGTCGGCCATCTGCGGGATGGCTTTCGGGTGGACGAAGGAGACCGCTTCGATGCGCCCGACACCGGTCGTGGACAGCGCATCGATGAGTGCGACCTTGTCGGCGGTCGACACGACGTCCTCGTTCTGCAGCCCGTCGCGTGGCCCGACCTCGCGCAGCGACAGCCGCTCCGGCAGGTCACTCATCCGCCCTGCCCTCCTTCCGGCCAGGCGGGCTTGCGCTTCTCGTTGAAGGCCGCCACACCCTCGGCCCGGTCGGCCGAGAACGCCGTCGCCCGCCAGGCCGCGTCCTCGATCTCCAGCCCGCCGGCCAGGTCGGCGTCGAGGCCCAGGCGCAGCGCCCGCTTCGCGTTGCGCACACCGACGGGCGAGTTGGCCGCGATCGTCACGGCCAGGGCGAGGGCTGCTTCGCGGTCGTCGCCCGCCGCGACCCGCCGGTCCACCAGCCCGAGCCGTTGGGCTTCGTCGACGTCGATCCTACGCCCGGTGAAGATCAGGTCGGCTGCGCGGGCCGAGCCGACCCGCCGGGACAGCAGCTGGGTGCCGCCACCACCCGGGATCACCCCGACGGTCACCTCCGGCAGGCCGAGCACCGCGGTCTCGTCGCAGACGATCAGGTCGCAGGACAGCGCGAACTCGAACCCGCCGCCGAGCGCGAAGCCGTGGACCGCCGCGATGGTGGGCACCGGGAGGTCGAGCACGCCCCCGAACGCGGCCCGGAAATGCGGACGCTGAGCCAGCAGGTCGGCGTCACTGAAACCGTTGCGTTCCTTGAGGTCGGCACCGACGCAGAACGCCTTGGCCGAGCTCGAGGAGAGCACGACAGCGCGTACGCCGTCATCGGCCGCCACCTCGCGCGTGACCTCGCCGAGCTCCTGGGCCATCGCCGTGGACAGGGCGTTGTGCGCTTCCGGCCGGTCGAGCACGATCTCCACCACGTGACTGCGGTCGTCGTGTCGACGTACGGAGATGTGCACAGCAGTGGAGGCTAACGCGACCACGCCGGACTACCAGCCTCGGTGGTCCTCGTCGTGCTCGGCAGGGCTGTCGGGGTCACCGCGTCGGCGTTCCTCGTCGTCCTCCGCAAGACGGTAGAGGTCCCGCTGCACATCCTCGACGTGGGGCACGTCGCGCAGGACGAGCTGGCCGCGTTCGCCGGCCGACTCGACGACCAGCGTGCCGCAGCCCAGGATGCGCTCGAGGATGCCGGAGTGGTCGAAGCTCACGTCGTTGACCCGCGACATCGGCATGTCGCGACCGTGCCGGGCCAGAATGCCGACGCGGGTGATGATGCGGCGGTCGGTGACAACGTAGGACGTCGTGATCCACCGCAGGAAAGGCCAGACGGTCCAGCGGGCCACGACCACCACGGCCACCACTCCCACCGCGATGCGCCCCCACTGCTGGAACTCGCCGCTGGGCACCTTGGCCGCGAGGAAAGACGCCGCCGGGCTGACCAGCAGCAGGACGAGCGTCGGCACGACGAGCTCTTTCCAGTGCGGCCGCAGGGCCATGGCTACGTGCTCGTCGTCGCCCAACAGGCGTTGCGGGATCCCGGTCACGTTCCGCATTGTGCCCGACGCGACCCGGGGCAGCGGCGCAATCCCCGCTAGCGGACGTGGACGACGTCGCCGGCTGGAACGGTCTCGCGCCTGCCGCCCACATCCAGGACCAGCCGGCCGTCGGCGTCGACGTCGACCGCGCGGCCTTCCAGAACCTGCGGTCCGGGCAGCTCGACGCGCACGTCGCGACCCAGCGTCGCGCAGGTTTCGCGGTAGGCGGCCGCGAGCCCGGAGGCGGCTGCGTCCCCGGAGGCGCGCGTGAGGTCGACGTACCGCCGCTCGAGATCGCGCAGCACCGCGCGGAGCACCGGGTCGCGGTCGACCACCGCCGAGTCCTCGATCGCCAGCGACGTGGCGGCGGGCACGGGCAGCTCGTCGGCCCGCAACGACACGTTGAGGCCGATGCCGATGACCACCGCGGTGCCCACGACCTCGGACAGCAGGCCGCCGAGCTTACGCTCGCCGACGAGCACGTCGTTGGGCCATTTCAGCCGTACGTCGACTTCGGCGAGCCTGGTCAGCGGGTGGGCCACGGCGAGCCCTGCCAGCAGCGGCAGCCAGCCCCAGCCCGCTGCGGGGAAGCTCGGCCGGAGCAGCACGGAAAAGGTCAGCCCGGCACGAGGTGGTGTCGTCCACGACCGGTCCCGGCGCCCTCGGCCCGCAGTCTGCGACTCGGCGACGATGACCAGGCCCTCGGGTGCACCCTCGCGAGCGGCCTCGGCCACGTCGACGTTCGTCGACGGCGAGCTCTCTACGACTCGCACGTCGGTCCAGAGCCCGCTCCCGGAGACCAACGCCCGGCGCAGCGCCGCCTCGCGCAGCGGTGGACGGTCCAGGTCGCGGAACGGGCTGGTCATGCCTCCACGGTACGGAGGCGCGCTGGTCGCCGGTCACTACGCTCATCAGTCATGACCGCTTCGGAGCACCTCCCTGGTGGGACAGAGATCCCCGACGAGATCGACATCCACACGACGGCGGGCAAGCTCGCCGACCTGCACCGGCGCAACGACGAGGCGGTGCACGCGGGGTCCGCCCGGGCGGTGGAGAAGCAGCACGCCAAGGGCAAGATGACTGCGCGCGAGCGCATCGAGGCACTGCTCGACGAGGGATCGTTCGTCGAGATGGACGAGCTCGCCCGGCACCGGTCGATGGCCTTCGGGCTGGAGAAGGTCCGGCCCTACGGCGACGGGGTCGTCACCGGCTACGGCACGGTGGACGGCCGCCCGGTGTGCGTTTTCTCCCAGGACTTCACGGTTTTCGGCGGGTCACTCGGAGAGGTGTTCGGCGACAAGATCTGCAAGGTCATGGACCTGGCCATCAAGACCGGCTGCCCAGTTGTCGGCATCAACGACTCCGGTGGTGCGCGCATCCAGGAGGGTGTCGTGTCGCTGGGCCTCTACGGCGACATCTTCTATCGCAACGTGATGGCGTCAGGCGTCGTACCGCAGATCTCGTTGATCATGGGCCCGTGCGCGGGCGGCGCGGTCTACTCGCCGGCGATCACCGACTTCACGGTCATGGTCGATGAGAAGTCCTACATGTTCATCACGGGTCCCGACGTGATCAAGACGGTCACCGGTGAGGACGTCAGCCAGGAGGACCTCGGCGGCGCACGCACCCACAACACCAAGTCGGGCAACGCCCACTACCTGGCCGACGACGAGGCCGACGCCATCGACTACGCCAAGGCGTTGCTGTCCTACCTGCCGAGCAACAACCTCGACGACGCGCCGACGTTCGACGCGCCCGACTCCGAGGGTGCCTTCGAGATCACCGACGAGGACCTCGAGCTCGACACGTTCATGCCCGACTCGGCCAACCAGCCCTATGACATGCACACGGTGATCGAGCACGTCATGGACGCCACCCCCGACGGCTCCGACGACTTCCTCGAGGTGCAGGCGCTCTATGCGCCGAACATCATCGTGGGCTTCGGCCGGGTCGAAGGCCGCTCGGTCGGGGTCGTCGCGAACCAGCCGATGCAGTCTGCCGGGACGCTCGACATCGCAGCGTCGGAGAAGGCCGCGCGGTTCGTGCGCACCTGCGACGCCTTCAACATCCCCGTGCTCACCTTCGTCGACGTGCCCGGCTTCCTGCCCGGCACCTCGCAGGAGTGGGACGGCATCATCCGCCGCGGCGCCAAGCTGATCTACGCATACGCCGAGGCGACAGTGCCCAAGGTCACCGTCATCACGCGCAAGGCCTACGGCGGCGCCTACGACGTCATGGGCTCGAAGCACCTGGGCGCCGACATGAACTTCGCGTGGCCGACCGCGCAGATCGCGGTCATGGGCGCCCAGGGTGCCGTCAACATCCTCTACCGCAAGGAGCTCGCGGAGGCCTCCGACCCAGAGGCGGAGCGCAAGACCTTCGTCGCCGAGTACGAGGACGCGCTGGCCAACCCCTACATCGCAGCAGAACGGGGGTACGTCGACTCGGTGATCCCCCCGTCGCACACGCGGTCCTACGTGGTCCGGGCGCTGCGGTCGCTGCGCACCAAGCGGGCCACCCTGCCGCCGAAGAAGCACGGCAACATCCCGCTATGACTGACGCAGAGAGCGCTGCGGTGCGGCCGTTGCTCCGAGTCGTGCACGGCCGGCCGACCGACGAGGAGCTCGCCGCGCTGGTGGCTGTCGTCACCGCTCGTGCGGAGGCGTCGCCGCAGCGAGCTCGGGTCCGTTCGGCCTGGGGTGATCCGGCCCGGCAGGTGCGCCGGCCGCTCGCGCACGGTCCGGACGCCTGGCGGCTGTCCCAGCGACTCGGCTGATCGCCTGCCCGTCAGCCCTTGACGTACGAGAGCTTCTCGGCGATCAGCCCGTCGCGGACGCGGATCACGTCAGCGCCCCGGACGTGACCGCGCGACCCGTCGTCGTTCGTCCACGCGAACACCCATCGGGCGGTGGCCCGGTCGCCGGACAGGAAAGCCTCCTCGAAGGTGAACGAGGCGTCGCGCGTGTCCCGGAACATGCCCTCCCACTCGGCCCGGATAGCCGTGGCGCCCTCGATGCGCCGACCGTCCGGAGCCGGCCCGGTCGACTCGAAGACGGCGTCAGGTGCCATCAGCGCCATGATCGCTTCCAGGTCCCAGGCCTCCCACGCTGCGCCGAACCGCCGTACGACATCGTGGGCGAGCGACCACGCGGGGTCGCGGCCGAACGCCACGAGCAGCTGCTCCTGTGCGTTCGTGGCCGGCACCGACGGGCGCTCCGAGACGATGCCCGCGCCCCGGTAGAGGTCCTCGCGTTCCGCGTACCAGCCGGTCAGCGCGGTCAGGAACTGCTCCTCGATCCGCGCGTCCGCACCGATCGCCACGGCCAGGTCCCAGCCGTGCACGACGTGGTCGGCGATCAGCTGCATCGCATACTCCGAGGCCGGAGTGTCACCGAAGGACAGGTGCACCGTCCGCTCGGCCGCGCCCGGCTCGTCGAACGCCGCAGTCGCCGCCTTGGCCGCGCTGTCCACCACGTCGACGGGCACCGCGCCGAGGACGTCGCCGTCGAAGCGGCTGCCCACCTCCGCGATCGTGCTGCCCTCGAGCAACGGCACGGTCCACAGCTCCTCGCCGGCGACGTGGTTGACCAGCGCGCGGACGTCCCAGTCCGAGCACGGGGTGGGCCGAGACCAGGCGTCGTCCGGCACCTGGTGCACGAGCGAGCGGAACGCCTCGACCGCGCTTGCATGCAGCTCGCTGACGGTTGGACCTGACATGACGATCTCCCTCACGACCGGGCTCCGCTGACGTGGCGCTTCGATGGTGCGCCTGTCCGCGCCGCCGCGTCGAGGGGCGCGGCGACTACCGTGGTGCGCCGTGACCGCACTGCCCCGATTCGTCCTGGCCTCCCAGTCGCCGGCGCGACTGCAGACGCTCCGCGACGCAGGTGTCGACCCCGATGTTGTCGTCAGCGGAGTCGACGAGTCGACGGTGACCGGCCCGCCCGCCGACGTCGCGCTCACGCTCGCCGTACGAAAGGCAATGGCTGTTGCCGTCGGCCTCGACGACGCCCTCGTCCTGGGCTGCGACTCCGTGCTCGACCTCGACGGCGAGGCGCTCGGCAAGCCCGCAGACCGGGCCGACGCCGTGGCCCGCTGGCGCACGATGCGCGGGCGCAGCGGCGTCCTGCACACCGGTCACTGCCTGGTCGACACGACCACCAACCGGCAGGCCGCGCAGGTCGCGTCGACCACCGTCTACTTCGCCGACCTCAGCGACGACGAGATCGAGGCGTACGTCGACACGGGCGAGCCGCTTGCCGTGGCCGGCGCCTTCACGATCGACGGTCTCGGCGGTCCGTTCGTCGAACGCATCGAGGGTGACCCGCACAACGTCGTCGGCGTCTCGCTGCCCCTGCTGCGGGTGCTGCTCCTCGAGGTCGGTCACCGCTGGACGGATCTGTGGGGACGCGGGTCCTAGACTCGCGGGCGACCCTGGCCCGAACCGGCCGTGACTCGGAAAGGTCCGCTGACGTGCGAAAGGTGCTCATCGCCAACCGTGGCGAGATCGCGGTTCGCATCGCGCGGGCCTGCCGGGACGCCGGCGTGGCCAGCGTGGCGGTCTACGCCGAGCCGGACCGAGACGCGCTGCACGTGCGGGTCGCCGACGAGGCGTTCACGCTGGGCGGCAGCACGCCCGGCGACTCCTACCTCGTCGTCGACAAGCTCCTCGACGTGGCCGCGCGGTCAGGTGCCGACGCCGTACACCCCGGTTACGGCTTCCTCGCCGAGAACGCCGGCTTCGCGCAGGCGGTGATCGACGCGGGCCTGACCTGGATCGGCCCGCCGCCCGATGCCATCGACTCCCTCGGCGACAAGGTCAAGGCCCGGCACATCGCCCAGCGCGCCGGCGCACCACTCGTCGCCGGCACGTCCGAGCCGGTGGCGGACGCCGACGAGATCATCACGTTCGCCAAGGAGCACGGGCTGCCGGTCGCGATCAAGGCGGCGTACGGCGGCGGTGGCCGCGGCCTGAAGGTCGCGCAGACCATCGAGGAGATCCCCGAGCTGTTCGACTCCGCAGTGCGCGAGGCGGTCAGCGCGTTCGGTCGTGGCGAGTGCTTCGTCGAGCGCTATCTCGACAAGCCGCGCCACGTCGAGACCCAGTGCCTCGCCGACTCGCAGGGCAACGTCGTCGTGGTCTCGACCCGCGACTGCTCGCTGCAGCGTCGCCACCAGAAGCTCGTCGAGGAGGCCCCGGCGCCGTTCCTGACCGCGGAGCAGAACGCCGAGCTCTATCGCGCGTCGAAGGCGATCCTGCGCGAGGCCGGATACGTCGGCGCGGGGACCTGCGAGTTCCTCGTCGCGGTCGACGGCACCATCTCGTTCCTCGAGGTCAACACCCGGCTGCAGGTCGAGCACCCCGTGACCGAGGAGGTCACGGGAATTGACCTCGTACGCGAGCAGCTGCGCATCGCCGACGGCGAGCCGCTCGGCTACGACGACCCGCCGGTGCGCGGGCACTCGATCGAGTTCCGCATCAACGGCGAGGACCCGGGCCGGGGTTTCTTGCCGGCTCCCGGTCGCGTGACCACATGGCAGCCCCCGTCGGGACCGGGGGTACGGCTCGACTCGGGTGTCGTCGGCGGCGACGTCATCGGCGGCGGGTTCGACTCGATGCTGGCCAAGCTGATCGTCACGGGGGCCACACGAGCGCAGGCGCTCGAACGCTCGCGGCGGGCGCTGGCCGAGTTCGTGATCGAGGGCATGCCGACGGTTCTGCCGTTCCACCGCGCCGTCGTGAGCGATGCGGCGTTCGCGCCCGCGTCACCGGACGAGCCGTTCACGGTGCACACGCGCTGGATCGAGACCGAGTTCGACAACACGATCGAGGCGTTCGCGGGCGACCTGGCCGACGCGGGACCGCCGGAGGAGCGGGAACGCGTCGTCGTCGAGGTCGGCGGCCGGCGGCTCGAGGTCGTCCTGCCGGCGGGACTGGGTGGGAGCGCTGGGGGTGCCGGCAGCGCCGCGGGGCGAGGCGCGGCCGCTCGTCCCGGCCGACGCTCGGGGGGCACGAAGTCCGGCTCGGGCGCGAGCGGCGACTCGCTGACCAGCCCCATGCAGGGCACGATCGTGAAGGTCATAGCCGAGGAAGGTCAGCAGGTGGCCGCGGGCGACCTCATCGTGGTGCTCGAGGCGATGAAGATGGAGCAACCGCTCAGCGCCCACAAGGCGGGCACCGTCACCGGCCTGACCGCCGTCGTCGGAGACTCCGTCACCAGCGGTGCCGTCATCTGCGACATCAAGGCCTGACTCCCCCCCCTCCCCTTCAAAGTCGATCATGCAGCTCGTGGAATCGCGCGCATCGCTGCAGGTCAGAGCCCCGAAAATGCGAATCGATCATGCAGTAACCGACACGGCCGCATTCGGCGGTGGCCGGCGCACCAGCCCAGAAGCTGCATGATCGACTTCAAAGGCGTTTGATTCGTACGCGCGGGGAGCGCGACGAAGGCGGGTAGGTTCGACGGCATGGACCCGCTGGTCGTACTGCTCATCGTCGCCGCTGTCATCGCCTTCGTCGTGCTGCGGTCGCGCAACCGTCAGGCACAGCAGCGGGCCCAGGCCGACGCGGAGGCGCTCAACAACGTCAAGGCGGTCGCCGAGGAGGACGTCACCCGGCTCGGTGAGGACGTGGCCCAGCTCGACATCGACACCACGGGTCAGGACCTCGACGAGGCCGCTCGGCAGGACTACCGCCGCGCGCTCGACGCGTACGACGCTGCCAAGGCGGCCCTGGGTCGGGTCAAGAAGCCGGAGGACATCCGTGACGTGACCGGAATCCTCGAGGACGGGCGCTACGCCATCGCCTCGCTGCGTGCCCGCCTCGCCGGTGAGCCGTTGCCCGCCCGCCGCCCGCCGTGCTTCTTCAACCCCCAGCACGGCCCGTCGAGCGAGGACGTCGACTGGGCTCCGCCCGGCGGCGCCCCGCGTCCCGTGCCGGCCTGCGCAGCCGACGCGGAACGTGTCCGGGCAGGCGCCGAACCCGACGTGCGGAAGGTCGCCGTCGGAGCCGGCCGCCGCCCCTACTGGGAGGCGGGCCGCGGTTACGGCGGCTACGCGCAGGGCTACTTCTCGCCCTACGCCAACTCGGGCCTGCTCCCCGGCGTGCTGCTCGGAGCCGTGGCGTTCGGCGGCTTCGGCGGCTGGGACGGCGACGGGTCCGACGCGAACAACCAGGACGGCGGGTCCGACGGGGGCTCCGACAGCGGCGACTCGGGTGACGGCGGGGGCTCCGGCGACGGAGGCGATTCCGGCGGTGGGTACGACGACGCAAGTGGCGGCTTCGAGGCGGCGGCGGCTTCGACGGCGGGTCGACGGCGGCGGGTTCGACGGCGGCGGCTTCGACGGCGGCGGCTTCGACGGCGGCTTCTAGCCTCTCCCCAAATCGATCATGCAGGACTTTGGGGAAAGCGGCCTCACGCCAACCGCTGCCAACTACTGCATGATCGACTTCGATTTTCGAGCCGCTGACCTGCGGCGATAGGAAGCCGTGTCAGGTCCTGCATGATCGACTTGGATTTGGTGGGGGTGGGGGTGGGGGTTGGGGTGGGGGTTAGCCGCGCCAGACCTTGGTGTGCAGCTGGCGGGCCGCCTCGGCGATCGAGCCCGAGATCGAGGGGTAGATCGTGAACGAGTGGGCGAGCTGGTCGACGGTCAGCCGCACGTCGACCGCGAGCGCCACCGGGAAGATCAGCTCGCTGGCCCGCGGCGCGACGACGACGCCACCCACCACCGTTCCGGACCCGCGGCGGGCGAACAGCTTGATGAACCCGTCGCTCACGCCCTGCATCTTGGCGCGCGCGTTGGTCGCCAGCGGCAGCTTGACCATGATCGTGTCGGAGCCCTCGGAGACGTCGTTCTGCGTCCAGCCGACCGTCGCGATCTCGGGATCGGTGAACACGTTCGACGAGACGGCCCGCAGGTTCAGCGGCGTGACGGCGTCGCCGAGCGAGTGCCACATCGCGATGCGGCCCTGCATCGCCGCGACCGACGCGAGCATCAGGACCCCTGTGCAGTCACCGGCCGCATAGATCGACGACACCGACGTCCGCGACACCCGGTCCACCTCGATGAAGCCACCCTTGCCGAGCCGTACGCCGGCCTCCTCGAACCCCAGCCCGTCCGTGTTCGGGATCGACCCGACCGCCATCAGGCAGTGGCTGCCCTCGATCGTGCGACCGTCGTCCAACGACACGAGGACGCCGGTCGACGTACGCCTGACCTCACTCGCCCGTGACTGCGAGAGGACGTTCATGCCGCGCCGCTTGAACACGTCCTCGAGCACGGTGGCAGCGTCCGCGTCCTCGCCGGGCAGCACCCGGTCCCGGCTCGAGACCAGCGTGACCTGACCACCGAGCGAGGTGTAGCCCGAGGCGAACTCCGCGCCGGTCACGCCCGAGCCGACGACGATCAGGTGCTCGGGCAGCGCCTCGAGCGTGTAGACCTGGTCCCACGTGAGGATGCGCTCGCCGTCCGGGCACCGCCGTCGGCATCACCCGCGGGTGGGCGCCGGTCGCCAGCAGCACCGCGTCCGCCTCGAACGTCTCCTCGCCGCCGTCCGCGAGCTGGGCGACCACGCGGCCGGGGCCGTCGAGGCGCCCGATGCCGCGCAGCACCCGCACACCCTCGCGGTCCAGGCGCGCGGCGATGTCCTCGGACTGGGTACGCGCGAGCTTGGTGACCCGTGCGTTGACGCGGGCCAGATCGACGCTGACCCGGCCCTCGGGGCCGAAATCGTCGGACGAGCCCAGCCGCACCCCGAGCTGGCCCGACTCGGCCGTGTCGGTCATCGACTCCGCTGTGGCGATCAGGGTCTTCGAGGGCACGCAGTCCGTGAGGACGGCCGAGCCGCCGAGCCCGTCGCGGTCGACGACGGTGACCTCGGCGCCGAGCTGTGCCGCGACCAGCGCGGCCTCGTAGCCGCCCGGGCCTCCGCCGATGATCCCTACGCGCGCCACGCGGGCCATTGTTCACCACGCGGCCGGTCGCCCCCTACCCTGCCTCCATGGCGCTCTACGCGGCCTACGGCTCCAACATGGATCCGAGGCAGATGTCCCTGCGCGCGCCGCACTCTCCCCTGAACAGCACCGGCTGGCTCACGGGCTGGCGGCTGACGTTCGGCGGAGAGGACGTCGGCTGGGAGGGTCCGCTGGCCACGCTCGTCGAGGACGACCTGTCCCAGGTGTTCGTGGCCCTGTACGACGTCACCGACGCCGACGCGCTGCAGATGGACCGCTGGGAGGCAGCCGATCTCGCCCTGTTCCGCAAGATCCGGGTCCGGGTCGCCACGCTCGACGGGGATGTGCCCGCCTGGCTCTACGTGCTCGACGACTACGAGGGCGGGCTGCCGTCCGCGCGCTACCTCGGGATGATCGCGGACGCTGCGGAGGCTGCCGGGGCGCCCGACGACTACGTGGAGGAGCTGCGCAAGCGGCCGTGCACCTCCGTGGGCCCTGGACCCGGCTCCTGACCAAAAGGCTGATTTCCCGGCGTGTTTACCTCATCGTCTCCAGTCGGTGATCTCAGCGGCCGACATTGTGGGCATGGCCTTCGCCACCGCACACGCAGACCGGCTCGCCGGAGAAGCTCGAGTCTTCGAGTTCCTCCGCTCCCACGCGCCGACCGACCGCGTCAGCATCTGTGTCTCGACCAGTGGCCGGCGCGGGCTCAGTCCCACCGCTGAGCTGCTCCGCCAGCAGGGCGCGGCCACCGGTTGCCACGTCGCGCTGGCCGAGACCGGCCACATCGCCGCGCGTTTCATCGACGCCATCGTCTGGGGCACCGCGGTCGACGTCGAGTGCTTCCTCATGTTGATCAGCCCGGCGCTGACCGGCTCGGTCGGTCGACGTGCCCGACACGGAGTGAGCGCTATCGTCGCCGCGTGAGCGACACCTACTCGAGCGGCAACGCAGGCATCGACCCCTATTCCGTTGGCGACACCACCTCAAGCGGCAACGATCCCTACGACCTCGCACGGCAGTCGGCCGACGCCGTCCGCGCGCGAACCGGCGTCGACAGTCATGACATCGCCCTGGTGATGGGATCCGGCTGGCTGCCCGCCGCCGACATGCTCGGCAGGACGACCACCGAGCTCCCCGTCACCGACCTGCCCGGCTTCCACGCTGCGGCGGTCGCTGGTCACGCCGGCACGGTCCGCTCGGTGTCGGTCGGCGACAGCAACGCGCTGGTCTTCCTCGGCCGCACGCATCTCTACGAGGGTCTCGGCGTCGCGGCCGTCGTGCACGGAGTGCGCACCGCCGTCGCGGCGGGGGCCCGCGTCGTCGTACTCACGAACGGTTGTGGTGGACTCAAGCCGACGTTCTCCCCCGGCCAGCCGGTGCTCATCAGCGACCACATCAACCTGACCGCCACCTCGCCGATCGTCGGCCCGCACTTCGTCGATCTCACCGACCTCTACTCCGCCCGCCTGCGCGGGCTGTGCCGGGAGGTCGACCCGAGCCTGGACGAGGGCGTCTACGTGCAGATGCCCGGCCCGCACTACGAGACGCCCGCCGAGATCGACATGGTCCGCGCGATCGGCGGGGACCTGGTCGGCATGTCGACCACCCTCGAGGCCATCGCCGCCCGGGAGGCCGAGGCCGAGGTGCTCGGCATCTCGCTGGTGACCAACCTCGCGGCAGGCATGACCGGCGAGCCGCTGAACCACGCCGAGGTGCTCGCGGCCGGACGCGAGGCCGCGACGCGGATGGGCGCGCTCCTGTCGCAGGTCCTGCTCAAGATATGAGCACTCACCACGAACACCGCGAGTCGGCCGACACGGTCGATGCCGACGAGGTCGTGCGCGCCTGGCTGATGGAGGACCCCGACCCCGACACCCGCGCCGAGCTCGAGGCACTGCTCGCCGCACATGACACTGCGGCGCATCTCGGACCGGTTCGGCGCTCGGCTGGAGTTCGGCACCGCGGGGCTGCGCGGCGCGCTGGGCGCGGGGCCGAACCGGATGAACCGGGTCGTCGTGATCCGTGCGGCGGCGGGCCTGGCGACGTACCTGCGAAGCCGTAACGGACGCATGGTCGTCATCGGGTACGACGCGCGCCACAAGTCCGACGTCTTCGCGCGCGACACCGCCGAGGTGATGCGTGGCGCCGGCCTCGATGCCCACGTGCTGCCCCGCCCGCTGCCCACGCCGGTGCTGGCGTTCGCGATCCGCCACCTCGGCGCGGACGCCGGCGTGATGGTCACCGCGTCGCACAACCCGCCGCAGGACAACGGCTACAAGGTCTACCTCGGCGACGGCTCGCAGATCGTGCCGCCCGCCGACGCGGAGATCTCCGCCGAGATCGAGGCGGTCGGGCCGCTCGCGTCGGTGCCGCGCGCCGACGGCTGGACCACGTTGGGCGAGGAGGTGCTCGACGCCTACATCACCCGCGTCGTCGGCCTGCTCGATCCCGGTTCGCCGCGCGACCTGCGCATCACCTACACGCCGCTGCACGGGGTCGGTCGCGACGTCGTGCTCACCGCTTTCGACCGGGCCGGCTTCGCGGCGCTAAATGTCGTTGCTGAGCAAGGAGATCCGGACCCCGACTTCCACACGGTCAGCTTCCCCAACCCCGAGGAACCGGGCGTCATCGACCTCGCCCTGGCGGCGGCGCGGGCCAACGGCGCCGACCTCGTCCTGGCGAACGACCCCGACGCGGACAGGTGCGCGGTGGCAGTGGCGGATGAGGTGGTCGGTGGCTGGCGCATGTTGCGCGGCGACGAGCTGGGCGCGTTGCTGGCCATGCATTTGGTACGTCGCGCCGCCACTGCCGGCTCGTCGCTCACAGGTGTCTTCGCTGCATCGATCGTCTCGTCGTCACTGCTCGGTCGCATCGCTGCCGCCCATGGCCTCGGCTACGAAGAGACCCTCACCGGCTTCAAGTGGATCTCGCGGGTCGAAGGGTTGCGCTATGGCTACGAGGAGGCCATCGGCTATTGCGTCGATCCCGACAGCGTCCGGGACAAGGACGGCGTGTCCGCGGCGCTGCTCGTCGCCGAGCTCGCGGCGACGTTGAAGGCCGAGGGCCGGACGCTGCTCGACCTGCTCGACGACATCGCGCGCGAGCACGGCCTGCACGCGACCGACCAGCTCGCCGCCCGCTTCGACGACCTCGGGGCCATCGAGGCCTCGATGGCGTTGCTCAGGGAGAAGCCGCCGACGAGCCTTGGCGGACGCGCCGTGACGTCGGCCGAGGATCTCGCCAAGGGCGACGGGGGCCTGCCGCCGACCGACGGGCTGCGCTATCACCTCGAGGGCAACGGCCGGGTCATCGTGCGGCCGTCGGGCACCGAGCCCAAGGTCAAGTGCTACATCGAGGTGGTCGAGCCCGTCCTCGACGGCGACGTCGCCACCGCCCGAGGCAGCGCGACGGCCGCCATCGCCGCCATCAAGCGTGACCTGGCGACCGCCGCAGGCCTGCCAGGCTGACTAGAGTGCTGTGATGACTACGACCGCTCCCCTGCCGGTCGAGCGGACCGCCGAAGTCGGCGACATCGTCGCGTCGGACTCGTCCCTGCGCCGGTTCCTGCACGGGCTGCCGGCTGTCGACCAGGTCGGCGCCGAGGCCCGGGTGGCGATGCTGTCGACCCGCTCGATCAAGACCACCGCCAAGGCCTGGGCGATCGACCTGGCGATCTCGATGATCGACCTGACGACGCTCGAGGGACAGGACACACCGGGCAAGGTGCGGGCGCTCTGCGCGAAGGCGCTGCGTCCCGACCCTGCCGACCAGACCGTTCCGCGGGTGGCCGCCATCTGTGTCTACGCCGACATGGTGCCCGTCGCCGCCCACGAGCTGGCCGGCAGCGGGGTGCGCGTCGCCAGCGTCGCGACTGCGTTTCCGAGCGGCCGTGCGGCTCTCGACGTCAAGCTCGCCGACACGCGACACGCAGTCAAGGACGGCGCCGACGAGATCGACATGGTCATCGACCGCGGGGCATTCCTGTCCGGCCGCTATCTCGAGGTGTTCGAGGAGATCGTCGCCGTCAAGCAGGCCTGCGGCACGGCACACCTGAAGGTGATCCTCGAGACCGGCGAGCTCGTCACCTACGACAACGTCCGCCGCGCGTCCTGGCTGGCGATGCTCGCCGGCGGCGACTTCATCAAGACCTCGACCGGCAAGATCGCTCCCGCCGCCACGCTGCCGGTCACGCTCGTGATGCTCGAGGCGGTGCGCGACTTCCGGGACGCGATGGGCCGCCAGGTCGGCGTGAAGCCGGCCGGTGGCATCCGCACGACGAAGGACGCCGTGAGATACCTCGTGCTCGTCAACGAGACGGCCGGCGACGACTGGCTCGACCCCGACTGGTTCCGCCTCGGCGCGTCGAGCCTGCTCAACGACCTGCTCATGCAGCGAACCAAGCTGACCACCGGCCGCTACAGCGGTCCCGACTACTTCACGTTGGACTGATTCACCTTGGCCGCCAATAAGAAGTTCGAGTACGCGCCAGCCCCTGAGTCGCGCGCGATCGTCGACCTGCAGCCGTCGCTACGGCCTGTTCATCAACGGTGCGTTCGTCGACCCGGTCGACGGGCATTCGTTCAAGACGATCAGCCCCGCGACCGAAGAGGTGCTTGCCGAGGTCAGCGACGCCGGCCAGGTCGATGTCGACCGCGCGGTGGCTGCCGCGCGCCGCGCGTACAACAAGGTCTGGTCGAAGATGCCACCGCGCGAGCGCGGCAAGTACCTCTACCGCATCGCACGCATCCTGCAGGAGCGCGCCCGCGAGCTGGCCGTGCTCGAGTCGCTCGACAACGGCAAGCCGATCCGCGAGTCGCGCGACGTCGACATCCCCCTTGTGGCGGCATGGTTCTTCTACTACGCGGGCTGGGCCGACAAGCTCGACCACGCGGGTTTCGGACCTGACCCCAAGGCGCTCGGTGTGGCCGGCCAGGTCATCCCGTGGAACTTCCCGTTGCTGATGCTGGCGTGGAAGATCGCGCCGGCCCTGGCCACGGGCAACACCGTCGTGCTCAAGCCGGCGGAGACGACGCCGCTCACCGCGTTGCTGTTCGCCGAGATCTGCCAGCAGGCAGACCTCCCGGCCGGCGTGGTGAACATCGTCACCGGCGCCGGGGAGACCGGCCGCGCGCTGGTCGAGCACGCAGACGTCAACAAGGTCGCGTTCACCGGCTCGACCGAGGTCGGCAAGATGATCGCCCGCTCGACGGCCGGCACGAAGAAGAAGGTCACGCTCGAGCTCGGCGGCAAGGCGGCCAACATCGTCTTCGACGACGCACCGGTCGACCAGGCCGTCGAGGGCATCGTCAACGGGATCTTCTTCAACCAGGGCCACGTGTGCTGCGCCGGATCGCGACTGCTCGTCCAGGAGAACGTGCACGACGAGGTGCTCGAGTCGCTGAAGCGGCGCCTTTCGACGCTGCGGCTGGGCGACCCGCTCGACAAGAACACCGACGTCGGTGCGATCAACTCCCTCGAGCAGCTCACCCGCATCCGTGAGCTCTCCGAGGTCGGCGAGGCCGAGGGCGCGGCACGCTGGACGGTGGCGTGCGACTTGCCGGACAAGGGTTTCTGGTTCCCGCCGACGGTGTTCACGGGTGTCTCCCAGGCCCACCGCATCGCCCGCGAGGAGATCTTCGGCCCCGTGCTCTCGGTGCTGACGTTCCGCACTCCCGCCGAGGCCGTCGAGAAGGCGAACAACACGCCCTACGGGCTGTCGGCCGGTGTCTGGACCGACAAGGGCTCCCGGATCCTCTGGATGGCCGGCCAGCTGCGCGCCGGGGTCGTCTGGGCCAACACGTTCAACCGCTTCGACCCGACGTCGCCGTTCGGTGGCTACAAGGAGTCGGGCTACGGCCGCGAGGGCGGCCGCCACGGTCTGGGGGCCTACCTCGATGTCTGATCGCACACCTCCCGCCCGGATTCCCGTGCGCAAGACCTACAAGCTGTACGTCGGCGGCGCGTTCCCGCGGTCGGAAAGCGGCCGCACCTACGAGGTGACCGACCGCAAGGGCCAGTTCCTGGCCAACGCCGCGATGGGCTCCCGCAAGGACGCGCGCGACGCCGTCGTCGCGGCGCGCAAGGCGTTCCACGGCTGGTCCGCCGCGACGGCGTACAACCGCGGTCAGGTGCTCTACCGGGTCGCGGAACTGATGGAAGGGCGCCGGGCGCAGTTCGTCGAGGAGGTCGTCGCGGGCGAAGGCCTCACCGTCCGCAAGGCTGACGCCGTCGTCGACGCGGCCATCGACCGGTGGGTCTGGTATGCCGGATGGTCGGACAAGGTCGCCGCGGTCACGGGGTCGGCCAACCCCGTCGCCGGACCGTATTTCGACTTCTCCGTCCCCGAGCCGACCGGCGTCGTGGCAGTGCTCGCACCGCAGGAGTCCAGCCTGCTCGGGCTCGTCTCGGTGATCGCTCCGGCCGTCGTGACCGGCAACACCGTCGTCGTGCTGGCGAGCGAGAACTCCCCGCTTCCCGCGATCACCCTCTCCGAGGTGCTCGCGACGTCCGACGTGCCCGGAGGTGTCATCAACGTCCTCACCGGCCGCACCGCTGAGGTTGCCCCGTGGCTGGCGTCGCACATGGATGTCAACGCCATCGACCTCGTGGGCGCGGCCGAGGGGGACCTCGTGGCGCTGGAGGTGGCAGCCGCGGACAACCTCAAGCGCGTGCTGCGGGCCGATGCAGCGCGCGATGCCGACTGGACCCGCACCCCGGGCCTCGAGCGGTTGCTGGGCTGTCTCGAGACCAAGACGGTCTGGCATCCCATCGGCGTCTGACGCGTGACCGGTCCGGCGGACGCGTCACGGCGCCGCGTGGTGCTGCTGGCCGGGCCGTCGGGGTCGGGCAAGACCCACCTCGCGGCGCTGAGCGGGTTGCCGATCCTCGATCTCGACGACTTCTACAAGGACGGCAGCGACCCCTCGCTGCCCCGGCACCCGACCCTCGGCATCGTCGACTGGGACGACCCGGCCTCCTGGGACGCGGAAGGGGCGCTGGCGGCGATCGCCACCCTCTGCGGAGAGGGCCGGGTCGACGTACCCATCTATGACATCGCGCGCGACGGTCGGGTCGGCATGCGGTCCTTCGACGTGGGCGACGCGCCGGCCTTCGTCGGGACAGGCATCTTCGCGGCCGAGCTGGCGACCCCGGTGCGGGAGCAGGGCCTGCTGGCCGACGCTGTCGTGGTGCGCCGGTCACGGCACAAGAACTTCCTCCGCCGGCTGCGTCGCGACCTGGCCGAGCACCGGAAACCGCCCTGGACGCTGGTGCGGCGCGGACTCGCGCTGATGCGCGCCGAGCCGGACGTCGTGGCCCGGCAGATCTCGCTCGGCTGCCGGCCCTGCGACCGCGAGCGGACGCTCGCTGCGTTGCGAGACGCCGGCCGGCACTGAGTCGGGCAGGCGTCAGGCCCGATCGTCGGTGCGGCGTGGCTGGTCCGCCGGGTCGCCGGCGCGTCTGAGCTGATAGATCCCGAAGAGCGCGAAGAACGTGCCCGCGATGTAGACGCCGTCGACAACCGCCGAGTAGATGCCGGCCGCCACGGTGATGCCTGCGGCGACCAGGCCGACGGTCCGCGCCTCGGCCCTGCCGGTGAGCAAGAACAGTCCCGCGCCGCCCATCAGGACCGCCATGGCGATCTGCAGGGTCCCGTTCGGGCGACCGTCGTTCACGGCCGACACACCGAACAGCACGAGCAGCACGCGCGACGATGCAGAAGCTGACGCTCGCGACGCGGAGCCGGGGGTCGTTCATGGTGCGACTGGACCGGCCAGCGCCGCATAGCCGGGCTTGATCACGTCGTTGATCATCGCCAGCCGCTCGTCGAACGGGATGAAGGCCGACTTCATGGCGTTGAGGGTGAACCACTGGAAGTCACGCAGGTCATAGCCGAACGCATCGGCGAGCTGGCTGAACTCCTTGGTCATCGACGTGCGGCTCATCAGCCGGTTGTCGGTGTTGACCGTCACGCGGAAGGAGAGGGAGCGGAGCAGCCCGATCGGATGGTCCTCGATCGACTTCGCCGCTCCGGTCATCACGTTGGACGTGGGACACATCTCTAGCGGGATGCGCGTGTCGCGCACATAGGCAGCGAGCCGGCCCAGCGACGCCTCACCGGAGGGTTCGACCGTCACGTCGTCGATGATGCGCACGCCGTGTCCGAGGCGGTCCGCGCCGCACCACTGGATCGCCTGCCAGATCGACGGCAGGCCGAACCCCTCGCCCGCGTGGATCGTGAAGTGGGCGTTTTCGCGCTGGAGGTACTCGAACGCGTCGAGGTGACGCGTGGGCGGATGACCCTCCTCGGCACCGGCGATGTCGAACCCGACGACGCCGTCGTCGCGATACTGGACAGCGAGCTCGGCGATCTCCCTGGACCGGGCGGCGTGGCGCATCGCGGTGAGCAGCGCCCCGATCCGGATCGGCTTGCCCGCGGCGGCAGCGCGCCGCTCTCCCTCGCGGAACCCGGCGTTGACCGCCTCGACGACCTCCGGCAGCGAGAGGTCGCGACCGACGTGCAGCTCCGGCGCATAGCGCACCTCGGCGTAGACGACGCCGTCCAGCGCCAGGTCCTCGGCGCACTCCGCGGCGACCCTGGCCAGCGCGTCGGCCGTCTGCATGACCCCGACCGTGTGGGCGAAGGTCTCGAGGTAGCGTTCCAGCGAGCCGGAGTCGGCCGCCTCGAAGAACCAGGCCTCCAGCGCTGCCTCATCGGTGCTCGGCAGGCCCTCGTAGCCGGTGTCCGCAGCCAGCTCGATGACGGTTCCGGGGCGCAGCCCGCCGTCCAGGTGGTCGTGGAGGAGCACCTTGGGTGTTTGGCGAAGTACGGCGTCAGTCGGGGACTTTGTCACGTGGGCACGCTACCGTCTGCCAGACTCTCAACCACGGGGGAACAGATCACGATGAAAGAGGCATGACGGTGGGCGTACGCGAGGATGTCCGGATCATCCGCCCCGCGGCGATCCTGGACGAGCGGGCGGCCTCGCACGTGCTGCAGCAGCTGCGACGGCTCGACGTGTCCGCCGGAGGCATCTGGAATGCCACCTCGTCGCTGTGGCAGCGCTATGACATCCCCTGGGACGGCATCGGCGGCACGCGCGGCGAGGCAAAGCTGCTGGGCTCCATCGCCGTCATGTACGACAGCCCGCACCGCCACGAGATCACGATCTACAAGGTCACGGTCACCGAGAACGGCCTCAACCAGGGCTGGACGGTCGAGTCCTTGTGCGACGACGCGCTGATCTGGGCCGGGCTGACCATCGCCACCTGCCCGCGCGCCGAGCTGGGATCGCCGCCGCTGGCCGACCCCTTCCGCGGAGCGGGTCCGCCGCCCGGCCCCGGCCGCGGCCCCGCGCGCTAGACCCTCAGCCCACGCGGTCGATCACCAGCGCCGGCAGGTCCGGCCGGGTCCCGTCCGGCGCGATCGTGACGGCATCGGCAAGGACATCCACGGCCCGGGCGAACCGCTCGGGAGTGTCGGTGTGCAGCGTGAACAACGGCTCGCCGCCCCGGACCGTGGCGCCCGGCTTGGCGTGCATGACGACGCCGGCTCCCGCCTGCACCGGATCCTCCTTGCGCGCCCGGCCGGCCCCGAGCCGCCACGCCGCCACTCCCACCGCGTAGGCGTCGAGGCGGACAACCACGCCGTCTGCGGGCGCGGGCACGACGTGGGACTCCCGTGCCTCGGGCAACGGCGCCTCGGGCCGGCCGCCCTGCGCACGGATCATCCGGCGCCAGACGTCCATCGCCGACCCGTCCCGGAGCCGGTCGACGGGGTCGACCCCGTCGAGGCCGGCCGCGGCGAGCATCTCGCGGGCGAGGGCCAGCGTGAGCTCGACGACGTCCTCGGGGCCGCCCCCCTCGAGCACCTCCAGGGACTCGCGCACCTCGAGTGCGTTGCCGGCCGTCAGGCCGAGCGGGGTCTCCATGTTGGTGAGCAGGGCAACCGTCGTGACGCCGTGGTCGCCGCCGAGGGCAACCATCGTCTCGGCCAGCTCGCGGGCGTTGTCGACGTCCTTCATGAACGCACCCGACCCGACCTTCACGTCGAGCACGAGCGCGCCCGTGCCCTCGGCGATCTTCTTGCTCATGATCGAGCTCGCGATGAGCGGGATCGACTCGACGGTGCCCGTGACGTCGCGCAGGGCATAGAGCTTCTTGTCGGCCGGTGCGAGGTCGTCGCCCGCCGCGCAGATCACGGCGCCGACGTCACGCAGCTGCGCCATGAACTCCGCGCTCGTCACGTTCGCCCGCCAGCCCGGGATCGACTCGAGCTTGTCCAGGGTGCCGCCGGTGTGTCCCAGCCCGCGACCGGACAGCTGCGGCACCGCGGCACCACAGGCCGCGACCAGCGGCGACAGGGGCAGCGTGATCTTGTCACCGACACCACCGGTCGAGTGCTTGTCGGTAGTGGGCCGCCCACCCAGCACGTCGGACGGCAGCTGCATCCGCTCGCCCGAGGCGATCATCGCCTCCGTCCACCGCGAGATCTCGCCACGGGTCATGCCGTTGAGCAAGATCGCCATGGCGAGCGCGGACATCTGCTCGTGGGCGACGTCGCCCCGCGTGTAGGCAGCGATGACCCAGTCGATCTGCTCGTCGCTGAGCACGCCACCGTCGCGCTTCGTGCAGATGACGTCCACGGCATCGAACGCAGAGCTCACGCGGTCTCCCTCATCGGTCAAGGTCTTCCGGGCCGAACGCGTCGGGCAGCACCTCGCTCATCGGCCGCACGCCGCGGACCGTCTCGAGCAGCATGTCGGGCCCGCCGTTCTCCCACAGCAGCTGCCGGCAGCGCCCGCACGGCATGAGCGGGTGGCCGTGACCGTCGACGCACACGACGGCGACCAGCCGGCCGCCGCCGGTCGCATGCAACGACGACACCATGCCGCACTCGGCGCACAAACCGACGCCGTACGCAGCGTTCTCGACGTTGCAGCCCGCCACGATGCGGCCGTCGTCGACCAACCCGGCTGCGCCCACCTTGAAACGAGAATAAGGAGCGTACGCGCGGCGCATGACTTCGCGCGCTGCCACGCGCAGTGCTTCCCAGTCAGGCTCCGGCACGCTAACCGCCTTGACCACGTCGATAGGGCTGGCCGTCGGCGGCCGGCGGTCTGAGCCGCTGCGAGGCGAGCGCCAGGACCAGCAACGTCGTGATGTGCGGCGTGAACAGGACGAACTCCTGCGGCACCGTGTCGGAGAGGGCATACCAGACGGCGGCGGCCGCGGCGATGCCGATCGAGGTGACGGCCACGCCCCTCGAGCCGAGCCGCACCCAGCTGTAGACCGCGAAGACCAGCAGCAGGATCGAGATGAGCAGGAGCAGCGCGTGGACCGACGTGCCGCCGCTGCGCAGCTGGAGGGCGTCGGTGAAGCCGAACAGCCCTGCACCAGCGGCAAGGCCGCCGGGGCGCCAGTTGCCGAAGATCATGGCGGCCAGTCCGATGTAGCCACGACCGTTGGTCTGACCCTCGCGGTAGATGCCGGACGCGACCTCGGAGAGGAACGCGCCACCCAGACCGGCAAGCGCCCCGGAGACGACGACGGCGATGAACTTCATCCGATAGACGTTGACGCCGAGGGACTCGGCGGCGATCGGGCTCTCACCCACGGAGCGCAGTCGCAGGCCGAACGCAGTGCGCCACAGGATGAGGTAGGACGCCGGGACGAGCAGGATGGCGACGATCGTCAACTGGGAGACCTGCGTCGTCAGGCCGGCCAGGATGCCGGCCAGGTCCGAGACGAAGAACCAGTGGTGTTGCGACAGGGTGGTCAACCAGTCCGAGACGCCGGGCACGGTGACAGTCCCGATGTTCTCGATGCCTGGCGACTGCGTGATGCCGCCTCCCGGCACCCCGACGAAGGCGATCGCCGAGAGATAGCGCGTGACGCCACCAGCCAGGATCGTGATGGCGACACCGCTGACGATGTGGTCGACGCCGAAGATGACGGTGACGAGAGCGTGCAGACCGCCGCCGAGTGCGCCGCCGAGGATGCCGGCGAGCACGCCCCACCACGGGCCCCACTGATAGCCGGCCCACGCGCCGAACCACGTGCCGAGGATCATCATGCCCTCGAGGCCGATGTTCACGACCCCCGCTCGCTCCGACCACAGCCCGCCGAGACCGGCGAGGCCGATCGGCACAGCCAGCCGCAGGGTGGCGCCGACGGTGCCCGGAGACGTGAGGTCGTTGGCGTCCGTGATGGCGCGCACCAAGGAGAACAGCACCAGGATCACCGCGAGGCCGATCAGGATTCGAGGCAATGTCGTGCCGCGTCGGATCTTCTGCCGAAGGGCGGGAGGAACGACCGCCGTGCTCATCATCATGCCGCCACCTCGGCCGGAGCCAGGTTGGACAAGCGCGCCCGCACCCGTCTCTGTTCCTGCGCGATGCCGAAGCGACGCACGAGCTCGTAGGCGATGACCACCGAGAGCACGATGACTCCCTGCATGATCGTCGTGATCTCCTTGGGCACGGACTCGAGGTCGAGGATCTGGTTGCTCACGTCGAGGAACGACCAGAGCAGGGCGCCGATCGCCATGCCGATCGGGTTGTTGCGACCCAGCAGCGCGATGGCGATGCCGGTGAAGCCGGCGCCACTTTGGAAGTCCTGGGAGAAGGTGTACGCGGAGCCCAGCAGCACGGGCAGGCCCACGAGGCCCGCGATGCCTCCCGACAGCAGCATGCTGACCAGGATCATGCGCTTCACGTTGACCCCGCTGGCCACCGCAGCCGACTCGGACTTACCCGTGGCCCGCAGGTCGAAGCCGAAGCGCGACCGGTTGAGGAGCACCGAATATCCGACGCCGGCAAGGATCGCGAGGACGATGAAGCCGTAGATCACGCCACCGGAGGTCGAGAAGCCGGGCATCTGCCCGGAGTGGACGATCGGCTTGGTGCCCACGTTGTTGAGATCCAGCCGGACGCCGAGCTTGTCGGGAGACAGCAGGAACGCGATGATGCCCGCGGCGATGAAGTTGAGCATGATCGTCGAGATGACCTCGCTCACTCCCCGGCCGGTGCGCAGCAGACCTGCGATGCCGGCCCACATGGCGCCGACCAGCACCGCGACAACGATGATGACCAGCAGGTGCAGCAGACGCGGTAGGTGAACGGCGCCGCCCACATAGGCGGCGAAGAAGGCGGCCAGGCGATATTGCCCGTCGACGCCGATGTTGAACAGGTTCATCCGGAAGCCGATCGCCACAGCCACCGCAGAGAGGTAGTAGGTCGTCGACTTGTTGAGGATGTTGACCAGCTGCTGCGGCTCGGTGCCGAAGTCGATCATCACCTTGAAGACGTGCAGCGGCGCGTCACCGGAGATGAGCAGGACCACCGAGGAGACCAGACCGGCGAAGATGACCGCGATGACCGGCGCCGCGATCGCCAGCAGGAACTTCGCAGGGTCGAAGCGGGCCCTCACGCCGACTCACCTGCTCCGGTCATCGCCGAGCCGAGTTGCTCGGGCGTCACATCACTGGGGTCGACGTCTGCCACGAGCTTTCCCCGGAGGATCACGGTGATCGAGTCGGACAGGCCGATGAGCTCGTCGAGGTCGGCGCTGATCAGCAGCACCGCAAGACCGGACCGGCGGGCAGCGCGGATGTGGTCCCAGATCGCCGCCTGGGCGCCCACGTCGACGCCACGCGTCGGGTGGGAGGCGATGAGCACCTTGGGGTCGCCACTCATCTCACGGCCCACGATGAGTTTCTGCTGGTTGCCACCGGACAGCGCGGAGGCGAGCACGTCGATGCCTGGCGTGCGGACGTCGTAGTCCGTCACGATCCGCTGGGTGTCCTTGCGCGCACCGGCCCGGTCGATCCACGGCCCCTTGACGTTGGGGCGCTGGGTCTGGTGCCCGAGGATGCGGTTCTCCCACAACGGTGACTCGAGCAGCAACCCGTGCCGGTGCCGGTCCTCCGGGATGTAGCCGACGCCCGCTTCGCGGCGCTCCCTCGTGGACGCCTGGGAGATGTCGACGCCATCGAGGGTGATCGTCCCCGACGCGATCGCGCGGATGCCCATGATCGCCTCGACGAGCTCTGCCTGGCCGTTGCCCTCGACCCCGGCGATGCCGAGCACCTCACCCTTGCGGATGCGGAACGTCACGTTGTCGAGCAGCAGGCGTCCTTCGAGGTTCGCGAGGGTCAGCCCGTCGATGCGCAGCATCTCGATGTCGGTGACGGTGGACTCTCTCGTCTCCGGCGATGGCAGCTCGCTGCCCACCATCAGCTCGGCGAGGTCCCGCGCGGTCACTGACTTCGGGTCGACGGTCGCCACGGTCGTGCCGCGGCGGACGACGGTGATCTCGTCGGCGACGCTGAGCACCTCGTCGAGCTTGTGCGAGATGAAGATGACCGTCAGACCCTCGCTCTTGAGCTCGCGAAGGTTGTCGAAGAGCTCATCCACCTCCTGGGGAACCAGCACCGAGGTGGGCTCGTCGAGGATCAGGGTGCGGGCACCACGGAAAAGGACCTTGAGGATCTCCACGCGCTGCCGGTCGGCAACACCGAGCCGCTCGACCAGAGCGTCGGGATCGACGTCGAGCCCGTAGGAGTCGGAGATCTCGTTGATGCGACGCCGAGCTTCAGCAAAGTCGAGCCCGGCGCCCTTGGTCGGCTCGCTGCCGAGGATGACGTTCTCCAGAACCGTGAAGTTGTCGGCCAGCATGAAGTGCTGGTGCACCATTCCGACGCCGCGCTCGATCGCGTCCAACGGCGAGTGCATCGCCGCAGCAGAGCCGTCGATGCTGATGGTGCCCTCGTCCGGTCGCTGCATCCCGTAGAGGATCTTCATCAGCGTGGACTTGCCCGCGCCGTTCTCGCCCACGATGGCGTGCACCGTGCCCCGTCGGACGGTCAGGTGGATGTTGTCGTTGGCGACGACACCCGGGAACCGCTTGGTGATGCCGACCAGCTCGACCGCGATTTCGCCGGTCGCGACCTGTGGTGCTGCGGGTGGACTCACCATGGAAGAAGGGCCTTTCCGTCATGAAAGTGCACCGGACAAGGATCGGGCTCGGTCGGAACGCTATCGCGTCCTCGCCCGAGCCCGATCTGTTGTCGGTGACGACTTCTACGGCTTGCTGGGCACCGTGATCTTGCCGTCGATGATCTGCTGGCGATAGTCGTCCAGCTTGGTCTTGATGTCGTCGACCATGCCGCCGGACGTCGAGTAGCCGACACCGTCCCGCTTGAGGTCGTAGACCTGGGTGCCGGTCAACGGCGAGCCCTTCGCGACGCTCTCGACGTACTCGAACACTGCGGTGTCCACCCGCTTGATCGCTGACGTCATGATGACGTCCTTGACGCTGGCGAGCGGCGCCTGGTTGTACTGGTCGCTGTCGACGCCGATGCCGAGCTTCCCGTCGGCCTTGGCGGCCTCGAAGACACCCTTGCCCGACCCACCTGCGGCCGCGTAGATGATGTCGGCATTGTTGTCAAACATGCCCTTGGCGGTCTCCTTGCCGGCAGCCGGGTCGTTGAAGCCCGTGCAGTTGCCGGCCGGGGTCGAGAGGTACTTGACCTGCACCTTGATCGCCGGGTCGACCTGCTTGACGCCGGCCGCAAAACCGGCTTGGAAGGCCTGCAGCAGCGGCACGAGACAGCCACCGATGTAGCCGACGTTCTTGGTCTTGGTCTTGAGGGCCGCTGCGGCACCGACCAGGAACGAGCCCTGCTCCGCGGCGAACGTCAGACCCGTGACGTTGGGTGCGTCCACGACGCCGTCGATGATCCCGAAGTGGGTCTTCGGGTAGAGCGGTGCCACCTTGCCGAGCGCAGTCGCGTAGGCGAAGCCGACGGCGATGATCGGGTCGTAGCCACCCTTGGCCAGCAGATCCAGACGGGTCTGCTTGTCTGCATCGGTCTCACCGGCGTTGGCGGCAAGCTCCTTGGTCTCGACCTTCAGGTCGCTCCTGACCTTGTCGAGCCCGGCGGCGGCCAGGTCGTTGAACGACTGGTCGCCGCGGCCACCGATGTCGTAGGCCAGGCCGACCTTGAGGACCTTCGCGGCCCCGGTGCTCGAGCCGGAGGGCTTGGCGCTCGTGTCGCCGCCGCTGCTTCCGCCACAGGCGGACAGCGTGAGCGCTCCAGCGACTATTGCCGCAGCAAAACTGGTCACCCGTCGCAAAGGGTGTCTCCTTCCGTGTTCCCGGCCCTCGGACTACATCTGAAGATCGCCCCGCCGGAGCCGACCGGGACCGGTCAGCGGTCGGAACTCTAGCGGCCTATGACACCCGTACAGCACCTCGGCGGCAGATTGAAACCTCCCGTTATCAGAACGGGATACTAAAGCGACAGAAGCGCTGCGGCCGCCAGCACGCGGGCGCCGATCGAGATCGCGCGCTCGTCGGCGTCGAACAGGCCCTGGTGAAGATCCACCTCGACGCTTGCCTGCGCGGGACGCACGCCCAGCCGGGCCAGGGCGCCGGGGATGTCACCGAGATACCAGGAGAAATCCTCGCCGCCGAGGCTGCGCTCGGTCGTCACGACCGACTCGGGGCCCTCCGTGGCGCTGACGGCCGCCGCGAGGATGGCGATCGAGGTCGCCTCGTTCTCCACCGGTGGCACGTTGCGGTCGTAGGACACCTCCGCGCGCACGCCGTAGGGCGCCACGATGGCCCGGACCAGGTCCTCGACGAGCTCCTGGGCGCTCTCCCAGGCCGCCTGGTCGAGGCAGCGCAAGGTTCCTTCGATCTCGCCCTCCGCAGGGATGGCGTTGGGCGCCTTGCCGGCCTCGATGCGCCCCCAGACCACGGACAGTGACGCCCGCGGGTCGACCCTGCGGGACAGGGCGGCCGGCAGCTCGGTCGCCACCTTGGCGAGCGCGAAGACCAGATCGCCGGTCAGGTGCGGGCGTGCCGTGTGGCCGCCCCTCCCGGTCAGCCGGACGTGGACCTGGTCGGCCGAGGCGGTGATGGCCCCCTCGCGCAGCCCCACCTGCCCCACGGCGGTGCGGGGGTCGCAGTGCAGCGCAAAGATCCGCTTGACGCCGTCGACGCCACCACTGTCGACGATCGCCCGGGCACCGCTGCGCGGCGACTCCTCGGCCGGCTGGAACAGCAACCGGACCCTCCCGGGCAGCTGACCCTCGCGGGCGAGGTCGGCGAGCACCAGGCCGGCGCCGAGCACCGCAGCCGTGTGCAGGTCGTGACCGCAGGCGTGGCAGACGCCGTGAACGGTCGAGGCGTACGAGACGTCCTTGCGGTCGACCAGCGGCAGCGCGTCGATGTCCGCGCGCAGCGCCACGATCTCATCGCCTTCGCCGACGTCGCAGATGACGCCCGTTCCTGTGGCCAGCACGCTCGGCTGCAGGCCGGCCGCGACCAGGCGGTCGCGGACCAGCCCGGTGGTGCGCGTCTCCTGCCAGGACAGCTCGGGGTGCGCGTGGATGTCTCGGCGCAGCGCCACGAGCTCGTCGGCGTAGGACTTGACCATCGGGGTGAGTGAGGCCAGCAGCTCGGGACTGATGCTCACAGGGCGTCGCTCGGCTCGTAGACGCCCCACACGTCGCGCAGGGTGTTGCAGACCTCGCCGACAGTCGCCCTGGCCCGCAGCGCGTCGTGCATCGGATAGAGCAGGTTGACGTCGCTGTCCGGATCGGCCGCGGCGGCCCTGAGCTCGTCGAGGTGGCGGGTGACGGCCTCGTTGTCACGCTCTTTCCGCAACCTGGCCAGCCGCTCGGACTGCTGCGCCTCGATCGTCGGGTCGCCTCGCAGCGGCTCGAAGATCTCGTCGTCCTCGCGCTGGAACTTGTTGACGCCCACGACCACGCGGCTGCCGTCCTCGATCGTCTGGATGACGTCGTAGGCCGCCCGCTCGATCTCCCGCTTCTGATAGCCGACCTCGATCGCCGCCACCGCGCCGCCGAGGTCTTCGACCGCCGCCATCAACCGGCGGATCTCGGCCTCGATCTCGTCGGTCATCGCCTCGACGGCGAACGACCCTGCGAACGGGTCGACCGTGGCGGTCAGGTCGGTCTCGTGGGCGATGACCTGCTGGGTGCGCAGGGCCAGCCGTGCGGCCTTCTCGCTCGGCAGCGCGATCGCCTCGTCGAAGGAGTTGGTGTGCAGCGACTGGGTGCCACCGAGGACCGCCGCGAGCGCCTGCACCGTCACCCGCACCAGGTTGACCTCGGGCTGCTGGGCGGTGAGCTGCACGCCGGCGGTCTGGGTGTGGAAGCGCAGCATCGTCGACTTGGGGTGGCGGGCGCCGAACTCATCGCGCATCACTTCCGCCCAGATGCGGCGTGCGGCGCGGAACTTCGCGACCTCTTCGAGCAGCGTCGTGCGCGCCACGAAGAAGAAGGACAGCCGGGGGGCGAAGTCGTCAACGGCCAGTCCGGCGGCCAGCGCGGCGCGCACGTACTCCCTGGCGTTCGTGAGGGTGAACGCCACCTCCTGCGCGGGCGTGGCACCCGCTTCGGCCATGTGATAGCCGGAGATGGAGATCGTGTTCCAGCGCGGAATCTCCTTGTGGCAGTAGGCGAAGATGTTGCTGATCAGCCGGAGCGAGGCCTTGGGCGGGTAGATGTAGGTGCCCCGGGCGATGTATTCCTTGAGCACGTCGTTCTGGATCGTGCCGGTCAGCCTCGCGGGGTCGACGCCCTGCTCCTCGCCCACCAGTTGATAGAGCAGGAGGAGCAGCGCCGCAGGGGCGTTGATGGTCATCGACGTGGAGATCTCGTCGAGCGGGATGCCGCCGAACAGGGTGAGCATGTCCTCGATCGAGTCGATCGCCACCCCGACCTTGCCGACCTCGCCCGCGACCTTGGGGTCGTCGGAGTCATAGCCCATCTGGGTCGGCAGGTCGAACGCGACCGAGAGCCCGCCGGTGCCGGCCTCCACGAGCCGCTGATAGCGCTCGTTGGACTCCTGGGCGGTGCCGAACCCGGCGTACTGGCGCATCGTCCACGGCCGGCCGGTGTACATGTCGGGATAGACCCCGCGCGTGAAGGGGAAGCTCCCCGGTGCGCCCAGCGCGACCTCCGGGTCCCAGCCCTTCAGCGTCTCGGACCCGTAGACAGGCTCGATCGGCAGACCCGACTCGGACTTACGCACCATGGGCCCGATGTTAGGCCAGCGCGGGACACACCCACCGTCCGGCGTACGCGCTGTGCCGCGTCCCGTCCCGTTAACCTGGCAGCCCATGGGATCCGTCAAAGCTCGGTTGCGGTCGCTGCTCGAGGGCAGCGCCTCGATCACTGTTCTCGCGATCCTGGCTCTCGTCCCTTCCGTCCTGCTGACCTCGGCGACGCCCGCGGCCGCCGACGAGACCACCCCCGCCACTGTCGGCGGAGCCGCGCTGGCGAGCACGGGCCTGGTCCTCGACGCGCCTGGTGCCACTGCGCTGCCCAAGCTGTCCGCGGCCTCGTTCCTGCTCGCCGACCTCGACACGGGCGAGGTGCTTGCCGCCCGCAACCCGCACGGCCACCTGCGCCCGGCGAGCACCCTCAAGGTGCTGACTGCCCTGACTCTGCTGCCTCAGCTGGACCCTGAGAGCGTCTACAAGGCTCGCTCGGAGGATGCCAACGCGGAGGGCAGCCGGGTCGGCGTCGTCCCCGAGGCCACCTATACCGTCCACCAGCTCTTCCAGGGCATGTTCCTCATGTCGGGGAACGACGCTGCCTCTGCCCTCGCGAACGCCGCCGGCGGCCACCGCGAGACCGTCGCCCGGATGAGCGCCCTGGCCAAGAGCCTGGGGGCGCTGGACACGACGGTTCGCAATCCGAGCGGGCTCGACGCTCCCGGCCAGTTCAGCTCGGCCTATGACCTGGCCCTGCTCGGCCGAGCCGGTCTGGCTCGCCAGGACTTCCGTGACTACGTCACGACGGTCCGGGCGCAGTTCCCGGGCAAGATGCCCAAGCACGGCAAGGCCCGCAAGTCCTTCGCGATCTACACCCAGGACCGGCTGCTGCTCAACTATCCCGGGGCGATCGGGGTCAAGACCGGCTGGACGACCAAGGCGCGAGGCACGTTCATCGGGGCGGCCACCCGGCACGGGCACACGCTGATCGCCACGGTGCTGCACACGAAGTTCAGCTCCTGGGAGGAGTCGCGCGCACTGCTGTCGTGGGGTTTCGCCAACCTCGACAAGGCCCGCCCGGTCGGCAGCCTCAACCAGGTCAAGCACGTGACCCAGGCGTCGACGGTGCGTCCCGCGGGTGGTGTCGCGAAGACCACCGCGAAGTCGACTCTCGGCTCCGGGAGCAGCCTCCCGCTGTGGGTCTGGGTGCCGATCGGCCTGCTCGCCACGGTGGTATTGCTGCGCACGCGCGTACTGCTGCGCCGGCGATCGGCGCGCCGGCGCCGCTGGCCCCCGCCACCCCGCGGCGCCTACTGACCAGGGCGCGCTTGCGGCGGCTGAGCACCGCGACGATGGCGGCCCCGATCGCGCCGCCGAGGACCGCGAGGCGCCACCGGTGACGCGGCCTCGCAACTGCGGCGACCGGTGCTGATTCCACACCGGCCGGCGAAACGGCAGTCGGCTCCGGCCGCACCGTGGCTCCCCAGGCCGCGGTGTACATCAGCAGCTGGCTCACCAGATTGATCCAGATGAGCAGCCCCACGACGAAGCCGAACGTCGCGTAGAGCGGGTTGCTCGTGATGCGACCGATGATGTAGGTCCCTGCGAGCTTGAGCACCTCGAAGCCGATCGCCCCCAGGACAGCCGCCGAGCCCACGTCGCGCCATCGCTGGTGGGTGCCGGAGAGGCGGGAGAGCACGATCGCGATCAGCACGATGTCGGCGAGCAGGGCCAGCAAGACCGACAGCACCTTGAGCAGCACCACGGCGACGAGGGAGTCGTCGAGGTCGACGAGGCTGAGGGTCTGGCGGGTCACCTCGGTGGCCAGCGTGGTCACGACCAGGGATGCCAGCAGGGCAAGACCGAGCCCGGTCAGCACGACGAGGTCGACAGCCTTCTTCTTGACGTACTTGAGCCGTACGTCGCTCGTGCCGTAGACGCGGCGCAAGGCATCACGCAACGCGTCGATCAGGCCGAGGCCCGCGTAGAACAGCCCGACCAGCCCGATGAGGGTCGCGCCCAACTTGGCGTCGATGAGGTCCTGAACGTTGAGCTGGTTGGGCCCCGGCCCGATCAGGCCGGGAAAGGCCTCCTCGAGCGCGTCGGTGACCGTGTCCTGAGCATCCGGAAACCTGGCGCTGATGTAGCCGACGAGGGCAAATGCGAGCGCGACCAGCGGGAAGAACGACAGGAAGCCGAAGTACGTGATCGCCGCTGCGAGCTGCCTGCCGTAGACCTTGATGTAGTGCGCTTGGGTACGCAGGGCGTGGTCGAGGAACGACCACCGGGTCCGCGCTGCGGAGATCCGGGCGCGAACGCGTGCCTGCCCCCGCGCGGCTCGTGAGACCGGCTTCGGGTCAGCCACGTACGCGCACCTGCCCGTCGACCCGGCTCGTCACACGTCGTCGAGGTGTGGCCCCGGCAGCGGCTGCCCGAACAGGAAATCGCGCTGTGGTCGCCATACGCCGTCTTTGCCGTGCTCGAAGAGGCTGAAACCCCAGACGGGGAAGCGCACCTCGTAGTTGGCCAGCGCGTCGAACGCGCGCTCGAGGACGGGCGTCGGGAGGTCGTGAGCGATCGTGACGTGTGGGTGGTAGGGGAACGAAAGCTCACGGGCCAGCGGACCAGAGCGCACCCCTTCCTCGACACGCTCGCAGTCGCTGATGCCCATCGCCACCGAGACGAAGACCACGGGTGACACGGGATGGAACGTGCCAGTGCCCCGCAGGTGGATCTCGAACGACCGCTCGCCCTCCGCGACCTTGCGGAGGTGTTCCTCAACCAGGTCCAGGTCGTCGGCCGGCACCGGCGTGGGCGGCAGCAGCGTGATGTGGGTCGGGATCGACGCCGCCAGCGTGTCTCCGAAGGACTCGCGATGAGACTGCAACTCGCTGCCGTAGGGCTCCGGGATAGGCAGCGCGACGCCGATCGTGTGTGCGTTCCTCACGGGCGACCCCGACCCGCCTGCGGCAGGAACCCAAGCCGGTCGTAGACCGTGGCGAGCGTCGACGACGCGACCTCTCGTGCGCGGCTGGCGCCTTTGGCGAGTACGTCGTCGAGGGCGGCCGGGTCGTCGAGGTAACCATGCACTCGCTGCTGGAACGGGATGACGAAGTCGAGCACCGCCTCGACGACGCCCTTCTTCAGGTCGCCGTAGCCGCTGCCCTCATAGCGCCGCTCGAGGTCCTCGACGGAGTCGCCGGTGAAAGAGGAAAGGATCGCGAGCAGGTTGCTGACTCCAGGCTTCTCCGCCGGGTCGAAGCGCACCTCGCGACCCGTGTCGGTGACCGCCGACTTGATCTTCTTCTCGATCGTCTTCGGCGGGTCGAGCAGCCAGATGCAGCCGCTGCCGCCGATGCTCTTGCTCATCTGCTTCTCGACGATCTGCAGATCGTAGATCTTGGCTGTGGCCTTGAGGATGTGCGGCTCAGGCACCACGAACGTGTCGCCGAACCTGCTGTTGAACCGCTGCGCAAGGTCGCGGCTCAGCTCGAGGTGCTGGCGCTGGTCCTCGCCCACCGGCACCTGTTCGGGGCGGTAGAGCAGGATGTCGGCGGCCTGCAGGACGGGGTAGACGTACAGCCCCACCGACGGGTTGCCGCCGCGCTGGGACTTCTCCTTGAACTGGGTCATCCGACCTGGCTTCGCCGTAGCCCGTGAAGCAGCCCAGCACCCACTGCAGCTGACTGTGCTCGGCGACGTGCGACTGCACGAACAACGTGGCCCGCTCGATGTCGATGCCTGCCGCCAGGAACTGCGCTGCCGTCGCCCGGGTCCGAGATCGCAGCATGGTCGGGTCGGGGTCGACGGTGATCGCGTGCAGGTCGGCCACGAAGTAGAAGACATCGAAGTCGTCCTGCAGCGCCACCCACTGGCGCAACGCCCCCAGGTAGTTGCCGAGGTGCAGCGAATCAGCCGTCGGCTGCATGCCGGACAGGACACGGGGAACGGTGGGCTCTTGCACGGCGAACATTCTGCCAGTACTAGCCGGGGGTCAGGACTCGGACTGTGTCCTCGCCTCGGGCGCGATCGCGTCCTGCACCCCTGAACGCCGGTCCGGTCCGTCAGAGGTGCCGGCCTCCCCGTCCCCGGTCTCCTCCGGGGAAAGCGCCGTCAACCGGACGCGGGCGACACGGCGGCCGTCCAGTTCGGCGACTGTGAACCGGTGTCCGAGCGCCTCGAGGGTGTCGCCCTTGACGGGCAGCCGCCCGAGCTCGTTGATGACATACCCGGCCACCGTCTCGTAGGGGCCCTCAGGCAGCTCGAGCCCAGTGCGGTCGCCGAAGTCCTCGAGGTTGAGCAGACCGTCGACCTCGACGTCTCCGTCGACCAGGTTCTGGGCAGGCTCCTCGGCGAGGTCGTACTCGTCGTGGATATCGCCGATGATCTCCTCGACGAGGTCCTCGAGCGTGACGATGCCGTCCGTACCCCCGTACTCATCCATGACGATCGCGATGTGGTGGCCCTCTCGGCGCATCTCCGACATCGCGGAGAGCACGCGCTTGGTGCCGGGCATCATCTTGACGTCGCGGGCGATCTCGCCGACGCGGACGGCGCGTCCGGTCACCTCGGGCGCGAACAGGTCGCGCACGTGCACGAAGCCGACGACCTCGTCGTGGGAGCCGCGGACCACCGGATAGCGGCTGTGCGGGTTGGTCGAGGAGAGCCGCAGGGCCTTGTAGACCGGTGTCGTCGCGTCGAGGAAGTCGACCTCGGTACGCGGCACCATCACCTCGTGGAGCTGTCGTTCACCCGCCTCGAAGACGTCCTCGATGAGCTGTCGCTCCTCGCGGCCAAGCGTCTCGTGGCCGGCGATCGCGCCACGCAGCTCCTCCTCCGAGATGGTGTCGCGCGTCGCGTCCGGGTCGCCGCCGAGAACGCGGACGATGATGTCGGTCGACTGCGACAGCAGCCAGATGACCGGGCGCGACAGCCGCGCGATCCGATCCAGCGAGGGCGCGGTCAGCAGGGCTACCTGCTCCGCGCGCTGCAGCGCGACGCGCTTGGGTGTGAGCTCGCTGATGACAAGCGCGAGGTAGGTGATGACCAGGGTCACGCCGATGAACGACACCCAGTAGGCGGCGTCGGGCGAGAACCCGTGGTCTTCCAGGATCGGTGCGAGATCGTCGGCGAACGCCTTGGCACCGAACGCGGCGGAGAGGAAGCCGGCGGTCGTGACCCCGATCTGTCCGGCGGCGAGGAAGCGGTTGGGGTCGGCGGCGAGGGCCGCGACCTTGGCACCTCTCCTCCCGCGCGTGGCGAGGGACCTTGACCTGGCCCTCACGCAGGGAGACGAGGGCGATCTCGGCCGCGGCGAAGAAGGCTCCGACGAGCAGGAAGGCAAGGATCAGCGCAGCGTTGGCGATCGGGGAACTCACGGCGTGCCGCCTCGCGTGCCCGCCGCACGGGCGGCCGGAGCGCAGGCACGCCTGTCTATAACAGCCGTCCATGCGGGCAAGCGTAAAGGACCGGGGCAAGACGGCGGAAAGGCCGCCTGGCTCGAGATGCGGCGATCAGCCCTTGGTGGCGCCGAGCGTCAGGCCGGAGACGAAGTGGCGCTGCAGGATGAAGAAGATGATCAGCGGTGGCAGGGCGATGATCATCGCCCCGGCCGCGACCAGGTTGTTGTCGGTGAAGAACTCACCGCGGAGGTTGTTCAGCGAGCTGGTGATGGGGTACTTGTCACCGTTCGAGATCAGCACGGTGGCCCAGAAGAACTCGTTGTAGATCCAGGTCACCTGGAGTGTTCCGAGCGCGGCTAGCGGCGGTCGGCACAGCGGCAGCGTCAGCTGGAAGAACTGGCGCAGTACGGAGGCACCGTCCACCTCCGCTGACTCGTAGAGCTCCCTCGGCAGCGTCTTCATGTAGTTGCTGAGCACGAAGGTGCAGAAGCCGATCTGGAAAGCGGTATTGACGAGGATCAGCGCCCAGAAGCTGTTGAGCAGTGTGCCGGACTCACTCATCCACAGGGGGAGCGGGATCTCCCGGAAGATCCGGAAGATCGGGATGAGCAGCGCCTGCGGCGGCAAGAGGTTGGCGGCCAGGAAGAGTCCGAGCAGCGTGAGGTTGAACTTGAAGCTGAACCGGGAGAGCACGAACCCCATGCACGAAGCCAGGAACAGGGTCAGCAACACAGCAGGCACGACGACGTAGGCAGTGTTCAGGAACTTCCCGGTGAATTCGGCCCGCTCCCAGGCCTCCGAGTAGTTGTGGAGCGTGAAGCCGCCGAACGAGAGGTAGCCATGCTCCTGCGTGTAGTGGTAGTCACGGAAGCTGCTCAGCAGCGCGTAGGCCACGGGGAACAGCCAGAGCACTGCCATCGCCGAGAGGAAGACGTGCATCGTGACGCGACGACCCCGGCTCTTGCCCGCCTTACCGCCTTTGCCGGCACGCACGACGACGGGCGGCTTAGCCACGGTGGTGGTCATGGCTGGTCCTCCTTCATGACGATGCGCAGATAGATCACCACGAACACCGACGAGATGATGAGCATCATCGTGGCCAACGCCGATCCGAACCCGATCCGGCTCGCTTCACCGCTGATGTTGGCGTAGACGAGTGCGGCGATCAGCTCCAGTCCGTTGCGACCCTTGTTGACCACCCAGACGATGTCGAACGCGCGGAGGGACTCGATGAAGGTGATGACGAGAATGATGATGTTGATCGGACGCATGACCGGGACGATCACGCGGAAGAACGTCTGCGTCTCCGAGGCCCCGTCGACCGTGGCCGCCTCGCGCAGGCTCGGGTCGACCGCCTTGAGGCCGGCGAGATAGAGCAGCATCACGTAGCCGGTCTGCTTCCAGCAGGTCGCGACGAGCACTGCCCAGAGATTGATCTTCGGATCGCCGTACCAGTCGGTGGTCTTGCCGGTGATCTCGTTGAGCAGGCCCTGGTCGGGTGAGTAGATCAGCTGCCACATGAAGCCGACGAGAGCGAGCGAGAGCACCACGGGCAGGAAGAAAGCAGACTGGTAGAACCGGCTCCCCTTCATCTCCCGGTCGAGCAGCACCGCAAGGAAGATGCCGATGGGCATGGGGACGAGGAACAGGACGAACGAGCCAGATCAGGTTGTGCCTGATCGCCGGGTCGAACGGCGGGTAGATCGTGACGATGTTCTTGTAGTTGTCGAACCCGATCCACTTGATCGTCTTGACCCCGCCGATGCCTTCCCACGAGGCAAAGCTGAGCACGACCGACAGGATCGCCGGGATGACCACGAGGAAGACCACCAGCAGCGTCGGGATGCCGATCATCAGATAGACCGTGATCTTGTCTCTCCGGCTGAGCCGGGAGATCGTGCCGAAGCCGCCGCTGCGCTTCCGTTTCTTGCCGGGCGGGCTCGCGGTTTCGCCCGCGTCCTGTCGCGCCCGAACCCGACAGTGATGCGTCCACGGCTGCCACGGTCGCCCACCTCTGTCTCTGTGTTGTGCTTCTCACGGCGCCGCCCGGGCACCCCGGTCACAAGTTGACCTTCGGTGTCCGGGCGGCTTTCGTCAACCCGTGCGCGCGGCCATCGATCAGGCGACGAAGATCGTCTTCTTCTGTTCCTCGATCTTCTTGGTGAGCCCGTCGATGTCGTTCGGGTTCTTGATGAACTCCTGCAGCGACGGGATCATCACGGTCGATGCGAAGTCCGGCCGCGTGTCACGGTCCATGAACTGCGCGATGTTGGCGGTGGCACCGATGATCTCGGCCGACTTCTTCTGCACGGCGGTGTAGCCACTCGTGTCGACGTTCTTGTTCGTCCCGATGGAGCTCGGGTCGAGCTTGAGGTTGATGAGCTCGGCCTCCGCGGACGCGAGATATGTCAGCAGGGCTTTTGCCCCGGCCTCGTTCTTCGGCTTGGCCGACATCATGTATCCGTCGATCGGTGCGTCGATGGAGTCAGTGCCGTGCGCGGAGTCGACCTCGGGGAAGGCGAAGAAATCGACGTCGTCGGCCTCCGCGCCGGCCTTGAACTGCTGTGTTGCGAAGGTGCCGAGGAGGTACATCCCCGACTTCTTCGCCGCGAGACCCTGCGCCGCTTCCTGCCACGTGCGCCCGAGCGAGTCGGGCTGGTGGTAGTCCAGCAGGCCTTTCCACGTGTCGAAGACGGTCTTGACCTTCGCGTCCTCCCACGACTCCTTGCCGGCCATCAGGCTGACGTGGAAGTCATAGCCGTTGATGCGCATGTTGAGGATGTCGAAGGTGCCCATGGCCGGCCAGCCGTCCTTGTCGGCGAACGCCATGGGGACGATCCCGTCCTTCTTCATCTTGGCGCCGAGCGTCTTGAACTCGTCAATCGTCTTGGGGACCTCGTAGCCCCGGTCGGCGAAAAGGCTCTTGCGATAGAGGACGACCCACGGATAGTTGAAGGTCGGCGCGAGATACTGCTTGCCGTCGTCGCCGGTCGAAGCCGCCTTGATGCCGTCCGCGAAGTCGCCGCCGATCTTCGTCCAGACGTCGCTGATGTCGCCGGCGAGGCCCTTGGACGCGAAGAAGCGCATCCGGAAGCCGGAGAACCAGGTGAAGACGTCGTCCGGGGTGCCCTGCAGGTAGGTGTTGATGTTCTCCTGGAAGCTGTTGTGGTCGACGGTGTTGACGTCGGTCTTCACGCCCGACTTGGCCGTGAACCCGTCGAACATCGCCTGGGCTCCCTTCTTCGGGATGGGGTCCGACTGGTAGGACCCCACGCTGACCGTGCCGGTCGGCTTGGCGGTGGAGCCCGACGTACCGCCTGACCCCTCGTCCGACGAGCCGCCACAGGCGGCGAGCAGGGCCGGCAGGCTCAGGGCGGCGGCGGAACCGAGAGCCCCCTTCATGAAGACCCGCCGGTCGACACCGGCTGCCATGGACGGCGGGATGAGCGAGGCGAGGTACTCATCGTGGGTCGAAGGCTTGGGCATGTCCCCTCCTTGGGGCTTTGAGCTGACGGCACGAGACCAAACGGACCATGACCAAACAGAAACCGACAGAAGTTGGCATCACAGTGGCCCGCCAGGTGCGGCCTGTCAAGCGATTCCGAGACACGTGCTCGTAACGGGTTGGCAACGCCACCTGCCCCGGTGATTCACATTTCGGGCGCGCCGCAGGGTCTGGAGGCATGCCCGCGCGCGAGGTCTGCTCGGCATGTCCGAACGCGTGCAAACACCCAACACCGCACGTTTGCTTCTGTTGACTTTCGGCGACGGGTGGATCACCCTTCCGAAGCATGAGCGCCAACCGGGGATCCGACATCGACCTGGGCGGCATCGCGTTCGGCGGCGACTACAACCCCGAGCAGTGGCCACGCGAGACCTGGGCCGAGGACGTACGGCTGATGGGCGAGGCCGGCGTCGACCTGGTCAGCGTCGGCGTCTTCTCCTGGGCGCTGCTCGAGCCGGCCGCCGGGCAGTTCGACTTCGACTGGCTCGACCAGGCCCTCGACACGCTGCACGCGGGCGGGGTGCGTGTCGACCTGGCCACCGCCACCGCTTCGCCGCCCCCCTGGCTGACCAGAGCACACCCCGAGATCCTGCCGGTGCGCGCCGACGGGGTCCGCCTCTGGCCCGGCGGTCGGCAGGCCTGGTGCCCCAGCTCGCCGACGTACCGCGAGCAGTCGCTCCGGCTCGTGCGAGCTCTTGCCGAGCGCTACGGCAACCATCCCGCCGTCGTGCTGTGGCATGTGAGCAACGAGCTCGGCGGGCACAACGCGCTCTGCTACTGCGACGTGAGTGCTGCCGCGTTCCGAGAGTGGCTGCGCGACCGCTACGCCACCCTCGACGGCCTCAACGACGCGTGGGGGACGGCGTTCTGGAGCCAGCACTACGGCGACTGGGAGGAGATCCTGCCGCCGCGCGTTGCGCCGACCTTCCCCAACCCGACCCAGCAGCTCGACTTCCACCGCTTCTCCTCCGATGCGGTGCGGGAACAGCTGCGGGCCGAACGCGAAGTGCTCAAGGAGATCACCCCCGACATCCCGGTCACCACGAACTTCATGGCCATGAAGTTCGTGCGCAACATGGACTACTGGTCATGGACGGCCGATGTCGACCTCGTCTCCAACGACCACTACCTCGACGCTGCCGATCCGGACAACCACGTGGATCTCTCGTTCAGTGCAGACCTCACGCGCGGCCTCGCGTCCGGTCGCCCGTGGTGGCTCATGGAGCACTCGACCAGCGCCGTCAACTGGCAACAGCGCAACATCGCGAAGGTGCCCGGTCAGATGCGGCGCAACAGTCTTGGCCATGTTGCACGCGGCAGCGACGCGGTGCTGTTCTTCCAATGGCGGCAGTCGCGGGCGGGCGCCGAGAAGTTCCACTCCGCGCTGCTCCCCCACGCCGGCACCGACACGAAGGTGTGGCGCGAGGTCTGCGCGCTGGGTGGGGATCTCCGGCGCATCCGCGAGGTCGCCGGCAGCATCGTGACGCCACGACGTCGCGATGGTCTTCGACTGGCAGAGCTGGTGGGCGGCGGAGCTCGACTCCCACCCGACCAGTGACCTGTCCTACCTCGACCGGTCGAAGGCGCACTACCGGGCCTTGTGGGACCTCGGGATCGGCGTCGACTTCGTCTCGCCCGGCGGCGACCTGTCCGGCTACTCGGTCCTGATCGTCCCGACGCTCTACCTGACCAGCACCGAGACCGCCACGCGCGTACGCCAGTTCGTGCACGACGGGGGCACGCTTCTGGTCACCTACTGGAGCGGCATCGTCGACGAGCACGATCACGTCTGGCTCGGCGGTTACCCCGGCGCGTTCGCCGAGGTGCTCGGCGTGCGCGGCGAGGAGTTCTTCCCGCTGCGCGAAGGCGAACGCGTTTCGCTGGATGACGGGTCGAGCGCGGACCAGTGGACCGAGCTGCTCCATCTCGAAGGTGCGCAGGCAGTTTCGTCCTACGCGGACGGTGCGCTCGCGGGAGTGCCGGCCGTGACCCGCCACGACTTCGGACAAGGCACAGCGTGGTACGTCGCCACTCGTCTGGACCACGATTCCTTGGCGCGGCTCACCTCCCGGATCGTGAGCGAAGCCGGCGTCGAGCCCGTCGTCGACACGGTGCCAGGAGTCGAAGTCGTACGACGGCGCGGCGACGCGTCGACCTACCTCTTCGTGCTCAATCACACCGACGCACCCGCTACCGTCCCTGCCAACGGCATCGACCTGTTGACCGACCACGTGGTCGCCGGGAAGCTCGAGATCGCGGCCGGCGACGTCGCCGTCATCCGAGAAGAAGGCGGGTGATCGTGCTCGCGCGGCAACGGCAGACCCTGATTCTCGAACACCTCGGCAGGGCCGGAGGCGTTCGGGTCAGCGACCTCGTGCGCATCCTCGGCGTCTCGGACATGACGGTGCGACGCGACCTCGAGGTGCTCGAGCAGCGAGGCCTGCTCGACAAGGTGCACGGCGGCGCGACGATGCGTCGGGACGGCAGCACCGACGAGCCAGGTTTCCGGGCCAAGTCAGTGCGCGAGCTGATCGAGAAGGACGCCATCGGGCGTCGGGCGGTCGAGCTCGTCGAGCCGGGCAGCGCGGTCGCGGTCACCGCCGGCACGACGACCTACACCCTCGCCCATCATCTGACCCAGGTGCCGGACATCACTGTCGTCACCAACTCGATCCCTGTGGCCAACGTGTTCTTCGAGGCTGACCTCGGCCAGACGGTGCTCCTCACAGGAGGCCTCCGCACGGTGTCCGACGCGCTCGTGGGACCGATTGCGGTGGCTGCCCTGCACGACCTGCACGTCGACGTGCTCTTCATGGGGGTCCACGGCATGGACACTTCGGCGGGTTTCACGACTCCGAACCTCATGGAGGCCGACACGAACCGCGCGATGGTGGCCGCGGCGGGTCGGCTCGTCGTCGTTGCCGACCACACGAAGTGGGGCACGGTTGGGCTCTCGCGCATCGCCCGGCTGCAGGATGCCAGCGTGCTGGTCACTGACTCGGGCATCTCCACGCTTGCCCATGAGGCACTCGACGACCGCATCGGCGAGGTGCTCATCGCTCCTCTCGGCGCAGAACTTCAAGGGACGTCATGAAAAAGACGCATGCGCAGCTTGCCGACGGCCGCGAGATCATCTACTTCGACGAGACCGACGACGCAGTTCGCAAACTCATCGACGAGCGCGATCTGCCCAAGACATCGACACGCTCGGAGATCCGTTATGACGCCGTGCTCGACGAGTGGGTGGCCATTGCCTCTCACCGCCAGGGCCGCACGCACCTTCCGCCGAGCGACGAATGCCCGCTCTGCCCGTCGACCGATGACCGGAGCACCGAGATTCCGTCACACAGCTATGACGTCGTGGTCTTCGAGAACCGCTTTCCGTCCTTCGCCACGACCGTCGATGCGGTCGCACCCGACGCCGGCTCGCAGCTGTTCCCCAAGAAGCCCGGCTACGGCCGGTGCGAGGTCGTCTGCTTCACGAGCGACCACGACAGCTCGTTCTCCCGTTTGTCGCCCGAGCGCGTCCGCACGGTGATGGAGGCGTGGGTCGACCGCACCATCGCGCTCTCCGCGTTGCCCCATGTGGAGCAGGTCTTCTGCTTCGAGAACCGCGGCGAGGAGATCGGAGTGACGCTCGCTCATCCGCACGGCCAGATCTACGGCTATCCGTTCGTCACTCCGCGGACGAGGCAGATGCTCGAGAACGCGCGAGCGCATCGCGAGCGCACCTGGAACAACTTGTTCGCCGACGTCCTGGCCGCCGAGCAGGCTGAGGGGTCGCGAGTCGTGTCACGCGGGACCTACTGGACCGCCTTCGTCCCGGCGGCCGCTCGATGGCCCATGGAGGTGCACCTCTATCCCAACCGGCAGGTCGCCGACCTGCCTGCCCTCACGGATGAGGAGCGCGACGAGTTCGGCGAGATCTACCTCGACGTGCTGCATCGCTTCGACGCGATCTACGACTCCCCGATGCCCTACATCGCCGGATGGCACCAGGCTCCGGTGCGCATCGACCGGGATCTCGCCTACCTCCACCTCGAGATCTTCTCGATCCGCCGAGCGGCCGGCAAGCTGAAGTATCTGGCGGGCAGTGAGTCGGGCATGGGTGCCTTCATCAACGACGTGCTGCCGGAGCAGGCCGCAGCGTTGCTGCGCGACGTCGATCTGTCGGGTTGACCACCGCGATGTCCGTCACCGATGCATTCACCATGACCTACGACGACGCGCCTTCAGGCGTGTGGTCGGCGCCCGGGCGGGTGAACCTGATCGGCGAGCACACGGACTACAACGACGGCTTCGTGTTGCCGTTCGCGATCGAGGCCAGGACCTACGTGGCAGCACGGGTGCGCGGCGACGCCGTACTGCGGATGCGGTCCGTCCAAAAGCACACGGGGGACGTGTCGATCGACCTCGCCGACATCGAGCCGGGCAAGCCCGACGGCTGGGCTGCCTATGTCGCGGGCGTCGTCTGGGCGGCCCGTGCCGCCGGCCACGACGTGCGCGGCATGGACCTGCTGGTGGACGGGCGGGTGCCGCTCGGCAGCGGCTTGTCGTCCTCACACGCCCTGGAGTGCTCGGTTGCGCTCGCGATGAACGAGATGTTCGGGCTCGGCCTGGATGCGAACGGGCTCGGGCGGCTCTCGTACACGGCTGAGAACGACTTCGTCGGCGCCCCCACGGGCATGATGGACCAGCTGGCGTCACTGCGCTGCACCGCGGGGCACGCACTGTTCCTCGACAACCGGACGCTGGAGGCCGAGCAGGTGCCGCTCGACGCGGCTGGCGCCAGACTGCGCCTGCTCGTGCTGGACACCCGCGTGCACCACGGCAACGCCGACGGCGCCTACGGCAACCGCCGCGACGCGTGTGAGAAGGCGGCCGACCTGCTGGGCGTCGATGCCCTGCGAGACATCTCCGTGGCCGGACTGGACGACGCCCTCGACCGGCTCGGCGACGACGAGCTGCGCCGCCGCACCCGTCACGTCGTGCTCGAGAACGCCCGGGTCGTCGACACCGTCAGCGCGCTTCGGGCCGGCGACTGGGCCGGCGTCGGCGCTCTCATGGCGGCGTCGCACCTCTCGCTGCGCGACGACTACGAGGTGAGCTGCGACGAGCTCGACGCCGCAGTGGACGCGGCCACCGGGGCGGGGGCGATCGGGGCGCGGATGACCGGCGGCGGGTTCGGCGGCAGCGCGATCGCCCTGGTGCCGGCCCGGGCGGTCGCCGACGTCCGCGCGGGCGTGACGGGTGCGTTCCGCGATCGCGGCTGGTCCGACCCCGTGATCTTCGAGGTCACCCCGTCCGCGGGCGCCCACCGCGACTCCTGACCCCGCACGCACATTCCGAGCAGCGACCTTCGTCCGCGAAACGCCCGGCGAGTCGCGACCGAAGGTCGCTGGCTCGCGAGCGCCCACGCCTTGCAGCGACCTTTGTCCGCGAAACGCCCGGCGAGTCGCAACCGAAGGTCGCTCACCGGGCGGCGGCGAATATGGAGTACGGGCGTGATGGGTCAGTCAGCTGCGGGCAAGCATCCAGCGGTCGCGGGAGCGGTCGCGGGCGCACGCGTCTCTGTGCCCCGCCAGCATCCGTCCGACGAGCTGACGGCGCCGGGCGAAGATGTCGATCGAGGTCGCACGGACCACGACCATGTTGTGCCGCTCGAAGCCCTCTTCCCTGGCGTTGTCCGAGGTGTGGGCGAGCAGCTCGCGGTGCTGCGAACCGTCGAATTCACCGACGAAACCGCTTTCAGGGTCGAGCAAGTCGGGGATTCCGAGAAGCTGGCCCCGCTCGTCGACGACCTCGGGGTTGACCAGCGGCCGAGGAAGACCGGCCTCCACGATCCAGATCCAACGCAGACGCGACTCGGGGCAGGACCGGGCAGCGGCATCGGCCAGCCCGAGCAGCCTCCGGATTCTGGTCGCGTCATGGACCCGCGGATGTTCCCGCAGGTAGGCAACGAGCTCATCAAGTTGTGTCGCCTTGCTCCGAAGAGCCGCATCGACAGAGACCAATCCGTCTTCTGAACCTTGCTTGCCCACAAGATCAATGAGGCTGCGTGTCGCATTCACACAAGGGATGTCGCCGACCCAGGTCACGTCATCAGCGCACAGCGATCGCCTGCTGACGTCGATCTCAGGACGAGGCCTGATGCGGGCACGCGGCCCAACGCTGATGGGCACCGGTGCGAACGTCATCGCCGGCAACGGCTCCGGAAGAGGCCTACGACGTGCGCGCGACGGACGCAGCCGGGCAGTCCGCTGGACGCGCATGTCCGAGCCACCATCGAGGTCGCTGGTGCCCTGAAGATAGAGGCTCGCCCAGCCGCCGATCGCGGCGTTGTCAGGCAGCAGCTGTACCGCAGCCTCGATGCGGATCATCGGGTCGAACTCGTCGGTGGCAGACCAGACATAGAGCCCACGGGTCGTACGTCGCCAATGCGGACCTCGAACAGCATGCTTGCTGAGCCCAGCCGACTCCGCTGCAAGCAGGTCGAACGGCCGTGTCACGAAACGATCGGGCAATGGTTGGAACCCGCGAGTTGATGGGGCAGACATCCCGGCAGACTGCACCGGCCGAACCGCCTCGAGACCCGGCTGACGCCGAATTGGGGACAACCGCGCCCCTGTGGACGAACCCCTCGTACCTAGAAAGCGACCTTCGTCCGCGACACGCTCGGCGAGTCGCGGACGAAGGTCGCTCGTCGGCGTACGCGGGGCTGGCGGCGCTCAGTGGCTAGGCCATGCGCTTGGCGAGGCCTTCGTCGATCGCGCCGAGGAAGTCCTCGGTGTTCAGGAAGGCCTGGTCCGGCGAGACGAGCAAGGCGAGGTCCTTGGTCATCTGACCGGCCTCGACCGTCTCGATGCAGACCTGCTCGAGCGCCTCGGCGAACCCGGTGACCTCGGGGGTGCTGTCGAGCTTCCCGCGGTGCTTGAGCCCACCCGTCCACGCGTAGATCGATGCGATCGGGTTGGTCGAGGTCGGCTTGCCCTGCTCGTGCATGCGGAAGTGCCGGGTCACCGTGCCGTGCGCTGCCTCGGCCTCGACGGTCTTGCCGTCCGGGGTCATCAGCACCGAGGTCATCAGGCCGAGCGAACCGAAGCCCTGCGCGACGGTGTCGGACTGCACGTCGCCGTCGTAGTTCTTGCACGCCCAGACGTAGCCGCCCTCCCACTTCATCGCGGCCGCGACCATGTCGTCGATCAGCCGGTGTTCGTAGGTCAGGCCCGCGGCGTCGAAGTCGGCCTTGAACTCCTTCTCGAAGACCTCGGCGAAGATGTCCTTGAAGGCACCGTCGTACGCCTTGAGGATCGTGTTTTTCGTTGACAGGTAAACGGGATAGTTGCGCATCAGCCCGTAGGCCATCGACGCCCTGGCGAAGTCCGCGATCGAGTTGTTGAAGTTGTACATGCCCATCGCGACTCCGCCGTCGTCGCCGTAGTTGGCGACCACGTGCTGGATCGGCTCGGAGCCGTCCGACGGCGTGAACGTGATGGTGAGCTCGCCCGCGCCGGGCACCTTGAAGTTCGTCGCCTTGTACTGGTCGCCGTGGGCGTGACGGCCGATCACGATCGGCTTGGTCCAGCCCGGCACCAGTCGCGGGATGTTGCTGATGATGATCGGCTCGCGGAACACGACTCCGCCGAGGATGTTGCGGATCGTGCCGTTCGGCGACACCCACATCTTCTTCAGGCCGAACTCCTTGACCCGCGCCTCGTCGGGGGTGATGGTGGCGCACTTGACGCCGACGCCGTGCCGCTTGATCGCGTTCGCGGCGTCGACGGTCACCTGGTCGTCGGTGGCGTCACGGTGCTCGATGCCCAGGTCGTAGTAGTCGAGGTCGACGTCGAGATAGGGGTGGATCAGCCGGTCCTTGATGAATGACCAGATGATGCGGGTCATCTCGTCGCCGTCGATCTCCACGACAGGGTTCTGCACCTTGATCTTCGCCACGGACGGGCCTCCAGCTCGAGGGTGGTAGGGGGGTTGCTCAGACGAGGCCGAGGGACTGGACGGCGTCGCGTTCTTCCTGCAGCTCACGGACCGACGCGTCGATGCGCGACCGCGAGAAGTCGTTGATCGCCAGGTCCGGCACGACCTGCCAGCCGCCACCGGTGGAGATCACCGGGAACGACGAGATCAAACCCGCAGGCACGCCGTACGAGCCGTCCGACACGATCGCGGCCGATGTCCAGTCGCCGTCAGCCGTGCCGTTGACCCAGTCGTAGACATGGTCGACCGCCGCGTTGGCCGCGGACGCGGCCGACGAGAAGCCGCGCGCCTCGATGATCGCGGCGCCGCGCTTCGCAACGGTCGGGATGAAGTCGTTCTCCAGCCACTGCTGGTCGTTCACGACCTCGGCGGCGTTCTTGCCGGCCACCTCGGCGTGGAAGATGTCGGGGTATTGCGTGGCCGAGTGGTTGCCCCAGATGGTCAACCTCGTGATGTCGGACACGGGCGCGCCGGTCTTCTTCGACAGCTGGCTCAGCGCCCGGTTGTGGTCGAGGCGCGTCATGGCCGTGAAGCGATCTGCGGGCACGTCAGGTGCGTGGGACTGGGCGATGAGCGCGTTGGTGTTGGCGGGGTTTCCAACAACGAGAATGCGTACGTCGTCGGCGGCCCCAGCGTTGATGGCCTCACCCTGCGGCTTGAAGATGCCACCGTTGGCCTCGAGCAGGTCGCCCCGCTCCATGCCGGCCGAGCGCGGACGGGCACCGACGAGCAGCGCCACGTTGACGCCGTCGAACGCCGCCTTGACGTCAGCCGTCACCTCGATGCCGGCCAGCAGCGGGAAGGCGCAGTCGTCCAGCTCCATCGCCGTGCCCGCAGCCGCCTTGAGCGCCGGCTCGATCTCGAGCAGCCGGAGCTGGACCGGAACGTCCGGGCCGAGCAGCTGGCCGGACGCGACCCGGAAGAGCAGCGCGTAGCCGATCTGGCCGGCGGCGCCGGTGACGGTGACGGTGACTGGTGTACGGGCCATGGCGAAGGCTCCTTCGCTAGCAACGCTTCTTCGATATCTCGTCATCAAGAGATCTATGTGTTGGTCGAGGCTATCCCAGCACGTCCGGTGCCTCCGAACGAGGTCAGCCGCTATCTCATCCGCGGGGCACGACGATCGCGAGAACGATCAGCGATCCGGCCATGGCATAGAGCACGACCAGGTCGAAGGGCCGGCTGCGGACCACGAGCAGGCCCACGCGCCGGGCGGGCACCAGGGTCCGGGCCAGGGCGGCGAAGCCGACCGAGATGCCGAACGCGAGGCAGCCGGCCCGGAAGTGATCGAGCGCGACGATCGCGAAGGACGTCAGGCAGCCGAACAGCACGAGCAGCAACAGCCACTGCCGGCCCAGCCAGCCACCCCGGATAGGCGGGCGGTCGTCGACGCCGGGCTCGCTCACCCCGCCGCTGCCCCGTACGTCTGACGTTCGGCCGCCTCGACCACGTTGAGCAGCAGCATTGCCCGGGTCATCGGGCCCACACCGCCGGGCATCGGCGAGACGAACGCCGCGACGTCTCGCACGTCGGGCGCCACATCGCCGGCGAGCCCCGTCTCGGTGCGGGTGATGCCGACGTCGAGCACCGTCGCGCCAGGACGGACGTCCTTGGCCGTCACCAGACCGGGGACGCCCGCCGCCGCCACGATGATGTCGGCGCGGCGCAGGTGGGCGGAGAGATCGACCGTTCCGGTGTGGCACATCGTGACGGTCGCGTTCTCGCTGCGCCGGGTGAGCAGCAGGCCGAGCGAACGCCCGACCGTGATGCCGCGGCCGACGACGACCACCTCGGCGCCTGCGATCGCGATGTCGTGACGACGAAGCAGCTCGACGATGCCGCGCGGCGTGCAGGGCAACGGCCCGGCGTGCCCGAGCACGAGCCGGCCGAGACTGATCGGATGCAGCCCGTCGGCGTCCTTGGCGGGGTCCATGCGTTCGAGAACCGTGTAGGCGTCGAGGCCGCGAGGCAACGGGAGCTGGACGATGTAGCCCGTGCACGCCGGATCGGCGTTCAGCTCGTCGACGACCGCCTCGACCTCGCCCTGGGTCGCGGTCTCCGGCAGGTCACGCCGGATCGAGGCGATGCCCACCTGAGCGCAGTCGCGGTGCTTGCCGGCGACGTACGCCTGGCTGCCCGGGTCGTCGCCGACGAGGACCGTGCCGAGCCCCGGTACGACGCCCGCGGCGAGCAGCCGGGCCACCCGTTCGCGCAGGTCGGCCTTGACGTCGGCGGCTGCGGCTTTGCCGTCGATGATCGTTGCGCTCACAAGGTGCGAGTCTGTCACGCCGACCGGGTGACCCTCCGCCCGACGTCAGTGGAGGAAGTGCCGGGTGCCCGTCAGGTAGAGGGTGAGACCGGCCTCCGCTGCCGCCGCGACGACCTCGTCGTCCCGGACCGAACCACCCGGCTGTACGACGGCGCGCACTCCACCGTCGATGAGGACCTGGAGCCCGTCGGCGAAGGGGAAGAAGGCGTCCGACGCGGCTGCCGACCCTCTCGCCCGTTCGCCGGCCCGGCTGACCGCGAGCCGGGCGGAGTCGACCCGGTTGACCTGACCCATGCCGACGCCCACCGTCGCCCGGCCGGAGGCGAGCAGGATCGCGTTCGACTTGACTGCTCGCACCGCGCGCCACGCGAACTCGAGCGAGCGCAGCAGGGCATCGTCGGCTGCGGGGCCTGCGGCCAGGGTCCACGTGGCGGGGTCGTCACCGGGGGCGCTCAGGGTGTCCGCCTGCTGGGCCAGCACGCCGCCGCAGATCTGCCGCCACTCCACGGCCGGGTGGCCGTAGTCGGGCACGAGAAGCACCCGCAACGACTTCCTGCGCGCGAGGATCTCGACCGCACCCGGCTCGAACTCCGGTGCGGCGACCACCTCGGTGAAGATCTCGGCGACCTGCTCCGCCATCGCCGTCGTGACGGGGCGGTTGGTCGCGATGACGCCGCCGAACGCGGACACCGGGTCGCACGCGTTCGCCAGTGCGTGTGCCGTGGCGACGTCGTCGGCCACCGCGATGCCGCACGGGTTGGTGTGCTTCACGATGGCGACGCAGGGTTGCTCGAAGTCGTTCGCGGCTCGCAGCGCCGCCTCGACGTCGACGTAGTTGTTGTAGCTCATCTCCTTGCCGTGCACCTGCTCTGCTCCGGCAAGCCCACGCGACCCCTCCGCGGCGAGATAGAGCGCCGCACGCTGGTGCGGGTTCTCGCCGTAGCGCAGCACCGTCGAACGGGTCAGCGAGAAGCCCGAGAACTCCGGCCAGCCGTCCGGCTCCTCGACCAGCTCCTGCGCGAACCACGACGCAACCGTCGTGTCGTAGGTCGCCGTGTGCGCGAACGCCTCGGCCGCCAGCCGGCGTCGCTGTTCGAGGGTGAAGCCACCGGCAGCCACGGCCGCGAGAACGTCGGGATAGCGGCCGGGGTCGACGACCACGGCGACGGACGGGTGGTTCTTCGCAGCGGCCCGCACCATCGACGGGCCGCCGATGTCGATCTGCTCCACGCACTCGTCGGGGGACGCACCGCTCGCCACGGTGGCGCTGAACGGATAGAGGTTCACCACGACCAGGTCGAACGCCTCGATGCCGAGCTCGTCCAGCTGCGCCCGGTGCGTCTCCAGGCGCAGGTCGGCGAGGATGCCCGCGTGGACGCGTGGGTGCAGCGTCTTGACGCGCCCGTCGAGACACTCCGGGAACCCGGTGAGTTCCTCCACCGCCGTGACGGGTACGCCGGCGGCCGAGATGTGCGCAGCCGTCGACCCGGTCGACACGAGTGCGACACCGGCCTCGTGCAGTCCGCGCGCAAGATCCTCGAGCCCGGTCTTGTCATAGACGCTGACCAGAGCACGGCGTACGGGGCGCGTGGTCCCCGCGGAGTCGGGAGCGGAGCGAGCGACGTCGTGGGGTGTCGAACTCACGGGATGGTGACCTTCCGTCCGGTGACCGTCCAGCCCTCTCGGGCCATCCGGCCGACGACGTCGACGAGCATCGCTCGCTCTTCGACCTTGATGCGCTCGTGCAACGACGACTCGTCGTCATCATCGCGCACGGGCACTGCGACCTGCCCGACGATGGGACCGGTGTCGACCCCGGCGTCGACCACGAACAGCGTGGCGCCAGTGACCTTCACGCCGTGGGCGAGGGCGTCGCGGGCGCCGTGCATGCCTGGGAACGCCGGGAGCAACGCCGGATGGGTGTTGAGGAACCGGCCACCGAACCGGGCCAGGAACGCCGGCCCGACGAGCCGCATGAAACCGGCGGAGATCACGAGATCAGGCTCGTGAGCAGCGACGGCGCCGGCGAATGCGGTGTCCCACTCGTCGCGGCTGGCGAAGTCGCCGACCGGCAGCACGAACGTGGGGACGCCGTGGGCCTTCGCCCGGTCGAGCGCCGCGATGCCGTCACGGTCGGCACCTACGGCCACCACCGCGGCGCCGTACGCCGGCTGGTCTGCAGCGTCGAGCAGGGCCTGCAGGTTGGTGCCGGTGCCCGAGACGAGCACGACAAGTCGCCGTGGGTCAGGGGTCGGGCTCGGGGTCCCCGCGGAGTCGTGAGCGAAGGGAGCGACTTCGCGGGGTGAGTTCACGTGCGCAGACGATAGCGGCGCGGGTGGCGGGCCTCAGCGGGCGGCGCGGCGGAACAGCTCGCGACGGCGTCCGGCCAGGATGGCGGCCACGACCACCGCTGTCGTGCCCGCGGCGGCGAGGGCCACCCACCACGGCGCCGGCCCGGTGTGCGCGAGCCGACCCGGCCCGGCCGGGCCGGTCGATGCGGCGGCGAGCACGCCGAGCGCCAGACCGGTGACCGCCCCCGTGAGCCCGGCGACCCGCAGCAGGTCGCGCCATGACGAGATCGGCTGCCGGGGATCCCGGCGCGCCGCCCGGTCGACCAGCACACCGGAGACGAGCCCGGCCGCCAGGGTCGCCGCGACCATGAGAGGCCAGGCGGCACCGGTGTCCCGAGAGGACGGCAGCGCAGCCAGCAGCGGGACAGCGGGCACGGCGCCGAGGTGGACGCCGCTGATCGCGACAGTCGTGCCGGTCCCCACCGCGAAGCCCGGACCCACGAGGTAGGAAGTGCCCCAGACGACCGCGGTCGGTGCATAGAGGACGCAGATGAGCAGCACCAGCAAGGTCCCGGAGGTCCCGGCGTCCAGGCCGGAGACGACGCCGGACACCTCACCACGATGCAGGGCCAACATCGCGCAGACCAGCAGGGACCCACTCGCGAGCAGCACGCAGACCGCGCCGGCGGCGCCGGTCAGAGCCAGGCGTCCAGCTGTCGGGATGCGGGACCACCAGGCGACTGCCCGGCCGCTGCCGCGCACCGCACCGGCGCCGCCGGCGATCAACGCGAGTCCGCCCGCGCCGAGGAAGACGGTGACCGGCCGCGGCTGCACCGCGGCGCTGCGGGCGAACAGCGAGATGACAACCGCGATCGCGGCATAGGACGCGGCGAGGGCGACAGTGAGCGACCCGACCGCGCGCCGCCCACGTACCTGAGCGGCGCGCGCCGCTCGTACCGCGGAGGAATAGAGCAGAACCGCCAGCAGCAGGGTCAGCCCCAACGGCGCGAGCCCGAAGCCGCCGCCGGGGACCGAGAGCCGCGCCAGGTGCCCGACCAGCCAGATCGCGAAACCGGCCGCGACAGCCTCGGTTGCGCTGGCACCGCTGTCCGCGGACGTCGCCCAGGCGACCAGCACGAGCACCATCACGGTGAGCAGTCCGAGGGCCGCAGCACGCAGCGCCGCGAGCACGCCCGCGAGCGACACCGACTGCGGCGCGTCCGCCCGCGGCGGTCGTCGCGGCGACGCCGGGCGCCGGGCGGCGGGCGAGCGCGGTGGCCGCGGAGGGCGGGAGACCAGATCTGTCATTGCCGACCATCGTCGCGGGTGGCGGCCGTACCCCCGGGGAACTGCCGTTTTTCGGGGTGTCGCAGGGTTGGGGGGAGAATGTCACGTCGAGCGGAAGGTCCAGGTGCCCACGGTGGGTTGGTGGTCGAGTGACGACCCACGTCGCCGCGCGGCATTTGTTGCGCTGGTGCTGGCCGGCGCCGCCGTGGTCGGTCTGGGCGCAGGATCGCTGCTCGGCATGGCGGATGACAGCCCCACCGTCGCGGCGGTGGAGCCGAAGACCTCCTCGCCGCCGGCATCACCCACGCCGACGGAAAGCGCCACGAAGCGGGCGGCGTCCCAGATCGAGCGCGGCACGACCTCGGACATCGGGTTCTTCCTCGCCTCCGACGACAAGGACGACGGCATCCACGTCACGTTCGACCGGGTGCTGCTGCTGTCGGGCAAGGAGGCCCAGGCCTACGCCAAGGCGCACCACACGAAGAAGCCGAAGAAGGACGGCGTGCTGCTGGTCAACGACAACGCCCTGACCCGCGACCTCGTGCTCAGCCCGGACATCAAGGTCCAGGGGTCGCAGCAACTCGCCGGATCAGCCACGCTGCAGCCCGTCTCGCTGCAGACGCTGTTGGACACGGTCTCCAGCAACGGCTCCGACCTGCTGCTGGACATCACGTACGACGACCTCGGCTATGTCACGAAGGTGAAGGAGCACATCCTGCCCTAGCTGGTGCCCTGGCAAAATATCGACGGACAACTGCAACCGTCGGCTCCGCTCATGGGTCATCCTTCGCGAGAGACGCTGCGAACAGGAGACGGTCCGTGCGGGACACCAGTGGGTTCGACGCCTTCTACGCCGGCACGAGCCGACGCGTGCTGCACCAGATGTACGCCATGACCGGGAACCTGGCCGACGCACAGGACCTCGTACAGGAGGCGTACGCGCGAGCGTGGCAACGGTGGTCGTCCGTGTCGACGTACGACGACCCGGAGGCCTGGATCCGCACGGTGGCCTGGCGGCTGGCGGCGAGCAAGTGGCGCAAGACCAAGAACGGGGTGGCCGCCATGCTCCGGCACGGGCCACCGGCGCATACGCCGGAGCCGAGTGTCGACAACGTCGCTCTCGTCACGGCGCTGCGCCAGATCCCCGAGGCGCAGCGACGCACGATCGTGCTGCACCACCTGGTCGGTCTCTCGGTAGGCGAGGTGGCCCACGAGATGCACGTGCCGGAGGGCACCGTGAAGGCACGGCTGTCTCGCGGTCGCGCCGCCCTTGCCCAGCTGCTCACCGACGACTCGCTCTCCGAGGAGGGCTCGCATGTCTGACTACCAACGGCCCGTGCCGTCGCGCGGCAACGACCGCGTTCGGGACACCCTGACCGCACTGCGGGTCGACGCGGAGAGTTGCGGTCTCAACGATGCCGCGAGTGTCCGACGCCGCGGCCAGGCCCGCACCCGCCACCAGGCGCTCGCCGGCGTCGGTGCGGCGGTGGTGGCGGTGGTTGCGGTCGTCACCGGGAGCGCGCTGCTCGGTGGACAGGCGGGCGCGAATCACCCGATCCCCCCGGCGACCCAGTCGCCGGGCCCTCACGCCCTGCAGCTCGCACCGGAACCCCTGCTCCTCGGCCCCGACGTGGGCGCTGTCGGTCCGTACCAGGACTTCCAGCGCAACCCCGACCCGGTCGACGAGCAGCAGCGGCCGATGCAGTGCATCCCGAACCCCACCACGTTGGGCGCGGTCGAGGGCAAGGCAGCGCTGTTCTACGTCGACACTGGTGACGCCACGTTCATCGAGCATGTGCTGCGGTTCGGCGATGCGGCGACCGCGGGCGAAGCGGTGACTGCCCTGTCATCTTCCTTCGCGGCGTGCGACAAGGGCAAAGCCAACGAGGTGAGTGTCGATGACCGTGGCCCGTCGCGCACTTCCGGCAGCCCCGGCGTCGTCGGCGGCGGCGACGGCGAGACGCTCCACGCGAGCCGCGTCACGACCCCGAAGACCGACGGCGACATCGGCTACTACGAGCTCGGCGTCGCGCGCGCCGCGAACGTCGTGGTCGTCCTCGAGTGGACGTCGATGGGCAAGCCGACATCCGACCCAGCGAGCTGGGTCTGGTCCCCAACCCTGCTCACCAAGGCCACCACCCGCGCCACCACCTAGTCCCCCACCTTCAAAGTCGATCATGCAGTTACCTACACGCTGCTGCATCACGCCAGGTCACAGCACGAAAAATGGAAATCGATCATGCAGAAACCAACAGGGCATTCCTCGACGACCTGGGCGGGCGCTGCGAGCCCGAGGTCAGGAATCCCGCAGGGATGACGGGCGAACGACCGCGTGTAGCCAACTGCATGATCGACTTGAGTTTTCGAGTCCCTGACCTGCGACGTTGCACCGATTGTCGGTAACTGCATGATCGACTTTGAAAGGTGTGTGGGGGGGTGGTGGCTAGGGGGTCATGAGGGTGCGCATCAGGCGGGCGGCCTCGGACGGCGTCTTGCCGACCTTGACGCCGACCGCCTCGAGGGCCTCCTGCTTGGCCGCCGCTGTGCCCGACGAGCCGGACACGATGGCGCCGGCGTGTCCCATCGTCTTGCCCTCGGGAGCGGTGAAGCCGGCGACGTAGCCGACGACCGGCTTGGTCACGTGGTCCTTGATGTAGGCCGCCGCGCGCTCCTCGGCGTCGCCGCCGATCTCGCCGATCATCACGATCGCGTCGGTGTCGGGGTCGGCCTCGAAGGCCTCGAGGCAGTCGATGTGGGTCGTGCCGATGACCGGGTCTCCGCCGATGCCCACCGCGGTGGAGAAACCGATGTCGCGCAGCTCGTACATCATCTGGTAGGTCAGCGTGCCCGACTTGCTGACCAGCCCGATGCGGCCGGCCTTGGTGATGTCGGCCGGGATGATGCCGGCGTTGGACTCGCCCGGGCTGATCAGCCCGGGACAGTTCGGCCCGATCAGCCGCGTCGTGCCGCTGTTCGCCGCGTACTGATAGAAGTTCGCCGTGTCGTGCACCGGCACGCCCTCGGTGATGACCACCACCAGTGGCACGCCCGCGTCGACAGCCTCGTACACCGCGGACTTCACACCCGGCGGTGGTACGAAGACGACCGACACGTCAGCCCCGGTCGCGCGCACGGCATCGCCGACCGAGCCGAAGACTGGCAGCTCTGTCGAATTCGGAGTTGCACCGTCGAAGGCGACGGACTCTCCGGCCTTCTTCGGGTTGACTCCGCCGACCACGTTGGTGCCGGAGGTGAGCATCCGCTGGGTGTGCTTGCGGCCCTCGGATCCGGTCATGCCCTGGACGATGACGACGCTGTTTTTGGTAAGCCAGATAGCCATTTCTCGTCCTCTACTTCGCAGCCGCTGCGAGTTCGGCAGCGCGCTGTGCGGCGCCGTCCATGGTGTCGACCTGTTCGAGCAGAGGCAGGTTCGCGTCCCTGAGGATGCGCCGGGCCTCCTCCGCGTTGTTTCCATCGAGGCGTACGACCAGTGGGTGGCTGATCTCATCGCCGCGTTCCTCCAAGAGCGCGAACGCCTGCACGATGCCGTCGGCCACGGCGTCACAGGACGTGATGCCGCCGAAGACGTTGACGAACACGGACTTGACCGACGGGTCGGCCAGGATGATCTCCAGGCCGTTGGCCATCACCTCGGCACTGGCCCCGCCGCCGATGTCGAGGAAGTTCGCGGGTTTGACCCCACCGTGCGCCTCGCCGGCATAGGCCACCACGTCGAGGGTGCTCATCACTAGTCCGGCGCCGTTGCCGATGATGCCGACCTCGCCGTCGAGCTTGACGTAGTTGAGGCCCTTCGCCTTTGCCTTGGCCTCGAACGGGTCGGCGCTGGCCTCGTCCTCCAGCGATGCGTGGTCGGGCTGCCGGAATCCGGCGTTCTCGTCGAGGGTGATCTTGCCGTCGAGGGCGACGATGCGCCCGTCGTCGGTCTTCACCAGCGGGTTGACCTCGACCAGGGTGGCGTCTTCGGAGACGAAGACGTCCCAGAGCTTCAGGATGGCCGCGGCCACCTGGTCGCGCACATCCGGCGGGAAGTTGCCCTTCTCGGCGATCTCAGTCGCCTTGGCCGCATCGATGCCGGTGAGCGCGTCGACGCCGACCCTGGCCAGCGCCTCGGGCTGCTCCACGGCAAGCTGCTCGATCTCCATGCCGCCTTCCCGCGATGCCATCGCCAGGTAGCTGCGGTTCGTGCGGTCGAGCAGCACCGAGAAGTAGTACTCCTCCTCGATCGCTGCAGCCGGAGCGAGCATCACCCGGTGCACCGTGTGGCCCTTGATGTCCATGCCGAGGATCGCCGCGGCGACCTGCTCGGCCTCCTCGACCGAGGAGGCGAGCTTGACCCCGCCCGCCTTGCCGCGGCCGCCGGTCTTGACCTGCGCCTTCACGACAACCCGGCCACCGCCCTCGGGCAGCAGGCGCATCGGCTGCGGCCCGGGCGGCCTCCGGCGTCTCCGCCACCGCACCACCGAGCACGGGAACACCGTGCTTCTCGAACAGATCGCGCGCCTGATATTCGAAGAGATCCACTGTCGTCCTCGTTCTTCACAATCGCACCGATTGGGCTCTGCCTGGCGACGCGAGCGTAACCACAGGCCCGCTCGGCCGTTGAAGTGGCTGAACCCACCCGGCAGCGGAGGCCCTGTGCGACCTGTCCCACGAACGTGCCTTGTCCTGCTCGCCAGGCTCGCGACGGTTGGCGGTCTGGTCGCCACGACGGCGCCCGCTGACGCTGCGGCGGCGGCCGCGCCGACGGTGACCAAGACGAGCCACGAGATCGACGTCCACGTGGGTCCGACGGGGGCGCAGACCTGCACCGTCGTCTGCGACCTCTACACGCCGTCGAGCGCGACCAAGGCCACTCCCGCTCCGGCAATCCTGTCCACCAACGGGTTCGGCGGGTCCAAGGACGACCAGGCCGACCTGGGTCAGGCGTTCGCCGAGCGCGGCTATGTCGTGCTGTCCTACAGCGGCCTGGGCTTCGGCGGGTCCGACTGCCAGATCAGCCTCGACGACCCTGACTACGACGGCCGGGCCGCCCAGCAGCTCGTCACGTACCTCGGTGGCGGTTCGGCCGCCAACGACGGCAGCACCATCGACTACGTCAAGCGCGACGCCAAGGCCCACGACGGCAAGGCGATGGCGAACGACCCGCGCGTCGGCATGGTCGGCGGTTCGTACGGGGGCCAGGTTGATCTGGCAGTCCTGGGGGCACAGCGGCGCCACGCCCGCCCCGGGCGAGCTCGACATGCGGCAGCCGGAGCAGAGCTATGAGGGACAGCGGGTCATCTCCTGGTTCGAGCGCTACCTGAGGGACAAGCCGATCGACACCGGCCCCGAGTTCAGCTACTTCCGCGACTGGGTCTCGTACACCAGCATCGCGACACCGGCCTACGGCACGTCGGGCACCTATCCCGCGAGCGGCTCCCAGCGGCTCTACCTGTCCGGGGCCGACAGGCTCGTCACGTCGCAGGCGTCAGTGCTGCCGGGCAGCGCGACGTACGCGAACGTGGCTGGCGAGGCACCGCTGTCCTACAGCGAGGGCTCCGCGGTGCAGGGCGACGCGGTCCCGAACGACGTGACGGCGCCGTACGACGTGACCAAGCCGGTCGAGATCGAGCTGCCGGGCGTCGTGCACCGCTTTGCGGCAAGCCACGTCGTGCAGGTCGTCGTGTCGGCGACTGATGCCGCCTACCGCAACAACGCCGCGGTCCAGCCGGTGACCGTCCTGACCTCCCCGACCACGCCCGGCACGCTGTTCCTGCCGGTGCTGGGCGACAAGGTCGGCTAGCCAAGACAGGCCCGGCCACTCACCCACGGGGGGCTGGGTTCCTTCTGCCGGTTGAGACGCTCAGGTGGTTGTGGAGGTGCCCACGTGGTCGCGCACCCAGCCGACGATCTCACCGGTCGTCGCGCCCGGCGTGAAGATCTTGGCGACCCCCATTGCCTCGAGCTCGGGCATGTCGGCGCCGGGAATGATGCCCCCGCCGAAAACCGTGATGTCGGTCGCGTCACGCTCGGCCAGGAGCTCGAGGACCCTCGCGAACAGTGTCATGTGAGCGCCGGACAGCACGGACAGGCCGATGGCGTCGGCGTCTTCCTGGATCGCGGTCTCGACGATCTGCTCGGGCGTCTGGTGCAAGCCGGTGTAGATGACCTCGACGCCCGCGTCACGCAACGCTCGCGCGACGACCTTGGCGCCGCGATCGTGCCCGTCGAGGCCGGGCTTTGCGACCACGACACGGATCGGGCCGAGGGCTGCCATCACGGTGCGCAGCGTAACCGAACGGACAAGCCTGGGGTTTTGCGCCCCGCTTCGGGGTATGGGCGGGCTACGGTTTCCCCGGGGGTCGGTCGATGTCTCCCGTACACCCCTTTTCGGTGACCGCTGATGTCAACTGCGTCTGACGAAAGGCCGGAACACACGTGCGCGAGAGGCTCGACAGGGCCGGCCAGGGCGCCCGCCGTGGCGCGCGCAGCCTGCTCTCGCCCACCGGTCTCCGGGGCGCTGCGGTCGAGGTTGCCTGGGTGGCTGCGCATGCTGCGCTCTATCCCCTCGGTGCGCTGACCGAGCGCGCCCGGCCGGAGCGGTCCCACGACCTCAGCTCGCTCTCGCCCGTGCAGCGCGGACTGCTGATCGGCGACATCGAGGCGGCCGGCACGCCGATCCTGATGGTCCACGGCATGGTGGACAACAGGTCGATCTTCACCGTGCTGCGCCGCAGCCTGCATCGTCGCGGGTTCCACCGGGTGCTGTCCCTCAACTACAGCGTGCGCACCGGCGACGTCCGCGAGGCCGCAGAGCGACTGTCAGCCCACGTCGAGGGCATCTGCGCGGACACCGGCTTCGAACGCATCCACGTCATCGGGCACAGCATGGGCGGGCTGATCGCGCGCTACTACGTGCAGTGCCTCGGTGGTGACGAGCGGGTCCACACCCTCGTCACCCTCGGCAGCCCGCACGGTGGCACCGCCACGGCCTACCTCGTGCCACACCGTCTCGGCCGGCAGCTGCGTCCCGGCAGCGACGTCGTCAACGAGCTGGCCGCTCCCGCACCCGGCTGCCGGACACGTTTCCTGGCCCTGTGGAGCGACCTCGACCAGATGATCGTGCCCAAGACCAACGCGCGCATCGACCACACCGACCTGACCGCGCACAACGTCCACGTGCGGGGCGTCGGGCACATGTCGCTGCCGATCCACCGACGTGCCGTGCACGTCATCAGCATGACCTTGGCCCAGCTCGACGCGGACGGGGCGACCCTGACGCCCGGTGTCACGTCGATCGCCGAGCGCCCGGGCCGGCGAAGCGCGATCGTTGCCGCGAGTGCCGGACACCCGGCCCGATCCGCGTGGCATCCGTGGGCAAACAGGGGTAAAAGCACGAGGAAAGCTCTACTCTGAGTAGTTGAACAAGGTTTGGGTACCCTGCCCATTGGTCACTCACGTGACAAATTCGTTATGGTCGCGCGGTCCACCTGCCCCCGACGACGAGGCTTTCGTCCCGTGCCACCTCGCCGCCCCACCCATGGTCGACACCGTCGACCCAAAAGCAACCTTGCACCGGCTTATTTCACCGTCGCGACAGTTGCTGCGTTCGCCGTCAGCGGCATGAATGTGCCCAACGCGATCGGGGCCGCCACAGAGGGCAGGACGGCCACCAGTCACCATCACGGCAACCAGGCATCCTCGGTGAGGGCAGCGGCCGCACTGCGCACGCGCATCGCGGCGGAGAACACCGCACGCGTGAGCCGGCTGCGCACCAACCGGGACGAGGCGCTGCAGGCCGCTGAGCAGGCCGCCGCCCGCGCCCGTCTTGCCGCCGAGCAGGCCCGCCCCAAGTGGGTCCTCCCGGTCCAGGGCTATCACCTGACCGCCGGCTTCGGCGAGTACGGCCTGTGGAGCCACGCGCACACCGGTCAGGACTTCGCGTGCCCGGTCGGCACGCCGGTGCACGCGCTGGGCGACGGAGTCGTCATCTTCGCGTCCTACGACGGCGCCTACGGCAACAAGATCGCCATCCAGCACGCCGGTGGTCTGGTCACGTGGTACGCCCACCTGTCGGCCTTCGACGTCAAGATCGGCGACAAGGTGAAGGCGGGTCAGCTGATCGGCCGCGTCGGGAGCACCGGCAACACGACCGGTCCGCACCTGCACCTCGAGATCCGGCCGCACGAGGATGACCCGATCGACCCGATGCCGTGGCTGCGGGCGCACGGCCTCCATCCCTGAGTCAGAGCTTTTCCACGGGGGCGTAGCGCAGCAACAGCCGCTTGAGCCCGCCGTCGCGGAAGTCGATCGACGCGATCGCGCGCTCGCCCACTCCCTCGACGGACACAACGGTGCCCAGGCCGAACGTGTCGTGAGTGACGCGGTCACCCGGATCGAGGTTGATGACGACCCGGTTGCCCGGCGACGAGGCTGACGGCCTCGCCGCCAGGGCGGCGATCGCCGGCCGGGACGACACCGACGACTCGAGCCGCCGCCAGTCGACCAGCTTGTCGGGGATCTCCTCGAGGAACCGGGAGGCGGGGTTCGCCTGCGGTGCGCCCCACGCGCTGCGCACCGTGGAGCGGCTCAGGTAGAGCCGCTGCCTCGCCCGGGTGATGCCGACGTAGGCCAGGCGCCGCTCTTCCTCGAGCTCACTCGGGTCAGCGAGCGAGCGCATGTGCGGGAAGACGCCGTCCTCGAGGCCGGTGAGGAACACGACAGGGAACTCCAGCCCCTTGGCCGTGTGCAGCGTCATCAGGGTCACGACGCCCTGTGCCGGCTGGCCGTCGACCAGCTCCTCGTCAGGGATCTCGTCGGCGTCGGCGACCAGCGCCACCGTCTCCATGAAGTCGACCAGCGTGCCGTCGGGGTTGGCCTCCTCGAACTCGCGGGCGACAGCCACGAGCTCCTGGAGGTTCTCCAGCCGGGTCTGGTCCTGCGGATCGGAGGACCCCGAGAGCTCGGCGGCGTAGCCGGTGCGCTCGAGGACCGCCTCGAGGATCGTCGCGGGCGGTGTGCCCGCCTCGACCAGCGTGGCGAGGTCGTCGAGCATGGTGCGGAACGACTGAACCGCCGCCAGCGAGCGAGCGGCCATGCCGTAGGCGTCCTCGCAGCGGTGCAGCGCCTCGTTGAAGGTCAGCGCCTCGCGCTGCGCGAGAGCCTCGATGCAGGCCTCAGACCGATCGCCGATGCCCCGCTTGGGGACGTTGAGGATGCGGCGCAGGGACACCGTGTCGGCGGGGTTGGAGAGCACCCGCAGGTAGGCGACCGCGTCGCGCACCTCGCGCCGCTCGTAGAAGCGGACTCCCCCGACCACCTTGTAGGGCAGTCCGACCCGGATGAACACCTCTTCGAACACTCGTGACTGCGCGTTGGTCCGGTAGAAGACGGCGACCTGCGACGGCAGGACGCCGTCCTCGTCGGTGAGCCGGTCGACCTCCCCCGCGACGAAGGACGCCTCGTCGTGCTCGTTGTCGGCGACGTATCCGACGATCGGCACACCCTCGCCCGAGTCGGACCAGAGGTTCTTGGGCTTGCGGCCCGAGTTGCGCGAGATGACCGCGTTGGCGGCCGACAGGATGGTCTGGGTCGAGCGGTAGTTCTGCTCGAGCAGGATCGTGGTCGTGTCGGGATAGTCCTTCTCGAAGTCGAGGATGTTGCGGATCGTCGCGCCGCGGAACGCATAGATCGACTGGTCGGCGTCACCGACGACGCACAGCTCGGCCGGCGGCATGCCGAGGGCGGGGTCGCCGCCCGAGACGAGCTCGCGGACCAGCACGTACTGCGCGTGGTTGGTGTCCTGGTATTCGTCGACCAGCACGTGTCGGAACCGGCGCCGGTAGTGCTCCGCCACGTCGGGGAAGGCCTGCAGCAAGATCACCGTCGTCATGATCAGGTCGTCGAAGTCGAAGGCGTTGGCCTCGTGCAGTCGCCTCTGGTAGAGCGCGTAGGCCTCGGCCAGCGTCTTCTCGATGTGGGTCTCGGCGCGGGCGGCGAAGGTCTCGTGGTCGACGAGGTCGTTCTTGAGGTTGCTGACCTGCGCCGAGAACGAACGCGGCGGATAGCGCTTCGGGTCGAGGTCGAGGTCGCGGCAGACCAGGGTCATCAGCCGCTGGCTGTCAGCCTGGTCATAGATCGAGAACGTCGACTTCATGCCGAGGTGCGCCGCTTCGCGACGCAGGATGCGTACGCAGGCAGAGTGGAAGGTGCTGACCCACATCACCTTGGCCCGGCCGCCGACCAGCGCCGCGACCCGCTCCTTCATCTCGCCGGCGGCCTTGTTCGTGAAGGTGATCGCGAGGATCGCACCGGGGTGCACCTTGCGCTCGCCGAGCAGGTAGGCGATGCGGTGGGCGAGGACACGGGTCTTGCCCGAGCCCGCCCCGGCCACGATGAGCAGCGGCGATCCCTCGTGCGCGACTGCCGCCCGCTGCTGGGGATTGAGCCCTTCGAGCAGGGCCGCCGCGTCGAAACGGCGCGCGGGAGGGCTGACCGGCAGCGAGTCGTCGAAGAGAGTGGTCATCCTGGCGGTCGAGTCTATGCGGGGCCGCCGACAACGCCTCGCCGTTGCTAACAGGTGCGCAAGCAGCTCGCCGCCGGGTAGTAGCCGACGACATCCGCAACCAGCTGGCTCATGCCGGCCATGTGCTGCAGGCTCAGCAGGCCGTTCGAGCCGACCGGCACGGTCACCAGCGCAGTGGCCCTTCCGGTCGTCGTGGAGGCGACCGCCGGGGTCGGTGTGCCGCCGGCCGGCCACACCTGCAGGGAGGTCGGCGAGTCGGCGTCGACGAGGTAGACCTGCAGGACGACGGAGGACACCCCGCTGGCCGGCACCCCGCCCTTACCCAGGACGGGCAGGTCGAAGTGCGAGCCGCCGCGCGCCCGGCACGGCCCGATCGGCGAACCTGTGCCGGCTCTGGTGTCCAGGATGCGCGACCTCGGGAGCGACACGAGCGCTCCAGCGGTCGTCGCGAGTGGCGCCGGCTGCTGGGGGAACGCGGGACAGGCCACGTACCCGCTGAAGTAGGACGTCCGTTTGTACGCACCGTCCCAGCTGAGGCTGATGTGCACGTGGGTCCGGTGGCAGGCGTTGGCGTACGCCGCCTTGCCCTTCTTCTTCTTGTGCAGGCAGTTGCTGTATTCCGTCGCGCCTCTGCCTGGGTCGTAGGTGCGCCACATGCGGTTGTTCCAGATGATGTACTCGACGCCGAGCCGGCGGGCCATCGCGTAGGTGTTGCCATAGCTGTCGGTCGCCTTGAGCCACGTGATGAAGGCCTTGGCCATCGCCTTCTGCTCCGGCACCTTCTTGTTGGTCATCCAGTCGACCGCCCGGCCCTCCTCGTGACCGCTGTCCGAACTGGTGCAGGGCCGCACGGTGTAGCTGCTGATCGACGAGCCGTAGGTCCTGCTCAGCAGCTTCCGCAGCTTCTTGGCGCCGACCTTCTCCGTCGGGCTGCAGGTGTTCTCCGGCTCGTAGCGCGGGAAGTCGTCCGCGACCGCTCCGAAGCTGCGCGGCTTGGGCACCGGGGCCGTGCCGCTGGCGACGGCGACCGCGGGCACGAGCGTCGCGGCGACGAGCACCCCTCCGGCCAGCAGAGGTAGGGCGACGCGGGCCAGGCCGGTGGGCAGCTGCATCGGGTCCTCGCAACGGTGGGGAACAGATCAGGGCAAAGGTACGCGCGTGAGTGCGTCTCTCCCAAGGGCTCTCGGCCGACCCCAGGGTCCTCTTGAGGCTCCCCGTGGATCCTTATCTCTACGATGACCTCCTGGCCGCGCGGCGGCCGTCGGACCATTTGCCATCGGATGGCGAGGAGCTGCTGGGTGCTGCAGGACAGCGAGATCGAGCGGGTTCTGGTCGTGACTGCCCACCCGGACGACGTCGATTTCGGGGCCGCGGGCACCATCGCGGCCTGGACCGCCGCCGGCGTCTCGGTGGCCTATTGCGTCTGCACCGACGGCGACGCCGGAGGCTTCGACCCGACAGTCGACCGGGCCGAGATCCCCGCCATCCGGCGGGCGGAGCAGATCGAGGCGGCCAAGCAGGTCGGCGTACGTGACGTACGTTTCCTCGGCTATCCCGACGGTGCGCTCCAAGCGACGCTGGAGCTGCGGCGTGACATCAGCCGGGTGATCCGGCAGGTGCGTCCGCAGCGGATGGTCCTCCAGAGCCCGGAACGCAACTGGGCGCGCATCGGAGCCAGCCACCCCGACCACCTCGCCTGCGGAGTGGCCGCGATCGCCGCGGTCTATCCCGACGCGCGCAACCCGTTTGCACATCGCGAGCTGCTGCTCGAGGAGGGCCTCGAGGAATGGTCGGTGGCGGAGGTCTGGCTGCAGGCCCACCCCGAGATCAACCACTGGGTGGACGTGACCGACACCTTCGACGCGAAGCTCGCCGCGTTGCGCGCCCACGTCTCGCAGACCGGGCACATGGAGGGCTTCGAGGAGCGGATCCGCGGGTGGTTCGGCTCAAATGCCGAGCGCGCGGGTCTGCCAGAAGGCCGGTTGGTGGAAGGCTTTTTCGTCGTCGCGACCGCTTAGCGTGCCGTCGCGGCACTACGGTCGGCGCATGGCGGTGTACGAGGGGTACCAGCTCGCTCAGGTCAACATCGCCCGGCCGGTCGAGCCGCTGACCTCGCCGCGGCTTGCCGAGTTCATGGCGCTGCTCGAGCCGGTCAACGCGCTGGCGGACGCAGCGCCAGGGTTCGTCTGGCGGCTGCAGACCGAGGACGGTGATGCCACAGGGGTGCGGGCCTTCGGCGACGACGAGCTGATCGTCAACATGAGCGTCTGGGAGTCGGTCGAGGCGCTCAGCGAGTTCGTCTTCGGCGGGTTCCACGCCGAGGTGATGCGGCGTCGACGGCAGTGGTTCGTGCACCTGGGAGAGCCGTACGCCGTCACCTGGTGGGTAACGACCGGCGAGCTGCCGACTCTCGCCGATGCCGAGGAACGTCTCGTATCCCTGCGCGAGCACGGCCCCACGCCCGCCGCGTTCACCCTGCAGCGAGCCTTTGCGCCGGAGCGCGCGGCGGCACCGGGGTCGCGACGATGAACGAGCTCGTGGTCTGGCCGTGCATCAGGAACTGGTCGAGGACCGCCTCGAGCGCCTCGATCGACGCGACGTGGACCTTCAGCAGGAAGCAGTCCTCGCCGGAGATGCGGTGGCACTCGCTGACCTCGGGGGTGCGCGCGGCCAGCTCGGCGATCTTGGGGAGCTGTCCCGGCCCCGGACGGAGGCGGACCCAGGCCGCGACGGGCAGGCCGATCGCCGCAGGGTCGATCTCGAGGCGGTAGCCGCGAATCACGCCCGACTCCTCCAGGCGAGCCACCCGCTCTCGGACGGCGGGCGCGGACATGCCGACCCGCCGGGCGAGCTCCGAGGCACTCACCCGCGGGTCGGCACTGAGCTCGGCGAGCAGCCGGACGTTGGTCTCGTCAAGGAGCGACTTTCCGTCTGGAAGTCCTTGCGGCGTTCTTGGTGCTCGAGAAGAAATCATTCCGTCTTCCTGCCTTCGATCACATCTGGCGTTAGCACGTTATGCCTTCGACAATAGCGTGTGTGACGACAACCGACACAACCCCGACGAAAGCCTCGGTAACGAGTCCCGCGACCCGATCGAGCCGGGTGCCACCGCACGCCTTCTTCGCCGTCAGCGCGGTCTTCCACTACCTGGGCCCGGCGTTCGCGGTGCTGCTGTTCGCCCGCGTCGAGGTCCTCGGAGTCGCCTGGCTGCGGATCGCGTCCGCCGCCGTGATCTTCGCGGCCTGGCGGCGACCCTGGCGGCTGTGGGGACGCCTCGACGGACGCACCCGGCGGCTGCTGCTCGCCTGGGGCGCCGTGCTCGCCGTGATGAACAGCTGCTTCTATCTCGCGATCGACCGGCTCCCGCTGGGCACCGTGGCGGCGATCGAGTTCGTCCCCGTCATCGTGCTGGCGGCGCTGGCCGCACGTACTCGCCGTAACGCTCTTGCCCTTCTGCTCGCCGTCGGCGGTGTCTACCTGCTCACCGACGTGCGGCTGGTCGCCGAGCCGCTCGGCGTGGCGTTCGCGGTGGCCAACGCGGCGCTGTTCGCGGCCTACATCGTCCTCGCCCACCGGGTGGCGCAGAGCCCGCAGGTGCAGGGCATCGACGGCCTCGCCCTCGCCATGATCATCGCCGCAGTCGTCGCCCTGCCGATCGGCATCCGGGAAGCGGCTCCCGCGTTCCTGGATCTGGCCGCGCTCGCCGCCGGCATCGGCGTCGGCGTCACGTCCTCGGTCATCCCCTACGTCTGCGACCAGCTCGCCATGGCCCGGCTGCCGCGGGCCACCTACGCGCTGATGGTGTCCCTGCTGCCAGCAACCGCCACCGTCATCGGCATCGTGGTGCTCACCCAGATCCCTACGCCGGTCGAGGTCAGCGGCGTGGTGTTGGTCATCGCGGGTGTCGCCGTGCATCAACAACGAGCATGAAGTACGTCAGCCTCGGCAGCTCCGAGCTCAAGGTCTCCCGTCTCTGTCTCGGCATGATGAGCGATGGCAACCCGCCTGGCGCCGCCGAGAGTGGCATGACGTTCCTCGACACGGCGGACATGTACGCCGAAGGTGCAAGCGAGCGACTGACCGGGTCTCTGCTGCGGGGATCTTCTCGCGCAGAGGAGGAGTACGTGCTGGCCACCAAGGTCTTCTTCCCGATGGGAGAATCCCGCACGTGCGGATCTCGGCTGCGGCACATCGAGGACGCGCTGAGCGCCATCGATCTCGAGCTCAGCCAACCCGACGTCGCCCGGCTCGAGGCGAGCTATCGACCGCACCGGGTCCTCGGTCACGACTGATGACGGTCGGCTGAGCCAACTGCGGGTGGAGCCTCGGGAACGCGACGCATCGGGGCGCGTAGTAGAGGTCCTCGTTTCATGATCACGAAGGATCGCGTACTTCTTCGCACGCGGATCCTTCGCGATCATGAAATAACCGCGCTGGCGAGTCAGGAAATGGGGGTCAGGCGCCGCGGAGCAGGGACGGGTTGATCTCGCTGACGGGTCGCCGCAACAGCGACGCCTGCTCGTAGTCAAAGGCCAGCGACAGCAACGTCGCCTCGCTGCGCGCCGTGCCGAGAAACGTCACGCCGAACGGCCGACGGCTGGTGCGGCGATAGCCGGCGGGCACGATGACGCTCGGATATCCCGCGCGCGCGCCGAGCCCGGCTCCGCGCGAGCACGGCATGACCACGGCGAGCGCATCGTGCGCACCGAGCACCGTGTCGACGCCGTGCACCGAGGCAACGGCGAGGTCGCGAGCGCGCATCGCGTCGTACGAGCGGCGCGCGGCCTCATGGTCGATCGCCACGGCGGTGAGCAGCCGGGCCTGGCCGTACTTCAACGCGGCGCCGGCGTTCGCCTCGTTCCAGGCGACGATGTCGGCCATTGAGCGCATCGGCGCACCCTCCGGCAGCCGCGCCAGATAGGCATCCAGGTCGCGAGCGAACTCGTAGTGCAACACCTCGAACTCATCGGTCGTCGGCAGGGCCCGCACGTCGACCAGCTGTGCCCCGCGGTCGCGCAGCACCTGCAAGGCGGCGTCGAACAGCTCCCGGTCGTCCGCATGCAGGTCATCTGGAACTGTAGGCACCACAAGGCAAACTCCCTGCAGCGCGGTCGAGTCGAGCGAGCGCACGAAGTCGTCGCCGGTCAACGCTCCGAGCAGCACTGCGGCGTCGTACACCGTGCGTGTGATCGGGCCGGCACAGTCCTGGCTCGAGGCGATCGGCAGGATGCCCTCGCCGCTGACCAGCCCCGATGTCGGCTTCACCCCGACGAGACTCTGCACGTTGCAGGGGGACAGGATCGAGCCGTCGGTCTCGCTGCCCACAGTCACGGTCGCGAGGCCGAGCGCAGCCGCGGCGCCCGAGCCGCTGCTCGATCCGGACGGGGTCACGCTCGTGTCGTAAGGGTTGAGCACCTGGCCACCCAGCGACGAATAGCCGCTCGGCATGTCGTCCGCCATGAAGTTGGCGAACTCGGTGAGGTTGGCCTTGCCCAGGATCACGGCACCGGCCTCGCGCAGCCGCGTGACCAGGACAGCATCGCGGTCTGGTGTCGAGTGCTCGAGCGCCAGCGATCCCGCCGTCGTGGGCAGGCCCGCCACGTCGATGTTGTCCTTGATCAGGACCGGGATGCCGTGGAGCGGGCCACGCACCTCGCCGCGTGCGCGGGCGTCGTCACTGGCCCTCGCCTGGTCGACGGCGTCGGGGGCCACGAGGCGTACGGCGTGGACGGCCGGGCCTCGCCGGTCATAGCGCTCGATGCGGTCGAGATAGCCACGGACCAGCGCCTCGCTGGTGAGCAGACCGTTCCCCATCGCCTGTTGCAGCTCGGCCACACCCGCAGTTTCGAGGTCGATGTCAGGCTCGGTCGTCACTCACTTAGCGTAGGCCAGGGACTACACACCGAACCCGCCTGATGTGACTTTCAGCGGCAGGTGCTGCCAGGCTGGGTGACTGTGACCGTTGAACAGAACGTGCTCGGCGGCCCGCTCGAGGTGTGCGGCACCGATCCAGTGACGGGCTTCTTCCGCGACGGATGCTGCACGAGCGGACCCGAGGACGTCGGCAGCCACACCATCTGCGCCGTGGTCACCGCGGAGTTCCTCGCACACCAGCAGGCCGTCGGCAACGACCTCGTCACGCCGCGACCCGAGTACACGTTCCCTGGCCTGGTGCCGGGCGACCGTTGGTGCGTCGTGGCGCTGCGCTGGCTGCAGGCCTACGGCGCCGGAGCAGCTGCCCCCGTCGTCCTCGCAGCGACCAACGCGCGCGTGCTGGACGTCGTGCCACTGGAGGTCCTCGCTGAGCACGCCGTCGACGTACCCGCCGACCCCAGCTCCCTCGGCTGAGCCCGTGCTGGAGCGGCTCACCGATCCCGAGGGTGTGCTCGCCATGCCCGACGGTCCCCCGCGCGCCGCTGTGCTCGTGCTGTCGGGGTCCAGCGGCCGCGTCGAGGAGGAACGGTGCCGGATCTTCGCGTCGCACGGCGTCGCGGCACTTTCCGTCCGGTGGTTCGGTGGCATCCGGCAGCCACCGGGCATCTGCGAGGTGCCGCTGGAATCCTTCCGTCCCGCACTTGACCGGCTCGCTGCCCTGTCACCACGACTCGTGCTGTTCGGCATCTCGAAGAGTGCCGAGGTCGCCCTGCTGCTTGCCGCGCGGGACCAGCGCATTACCCTCACCGTCGCGATGTCGCCGTCGTCGGTGGTGTGGGCCAACGTCGGCGCGGGCAGCGACGGAGCGGACTTCCCGTACCGGTCCTCATGGACCTGGCGTGGAGAGCCGCTGCCGTTCATCCCTTACGACGACTCGTGGGAGAAGCCGCGTGGCGAGTGGCCGAGCTATGTGGGCCTCTACGAAAAGAGCCTGCGGACGTACGCGGCCGCCGTCGAGTCGGCGCGGATCCCGGTCGAGCACATCAGCGGCAAGGTGATCGTGACGGCCGGAGGTGACGACCAGGTCTGGCCGTCGCAAGCCTTCGCCTCCGCCATCGTGCAGCGGCGGCGGTTGGCGGGTCGCGACACGACCTTCGTACTGCACCCGGACGCGGGACACCGCGCGGTGCTGCCCGGGGAGGCACCCTCCTACGGGCTCGGGTTGGCTCGGGGCGGCTCGGCCGCGGCCGACACTGCTCACGGTGACGCGATCTGGTCGGCAGTCACGAAAACACTAGGCCTGGTCTAGGGAAGAGCACGGAAGTCCTCGCATCACGGACGAGGACGCACCGTTCACCGGCACGGTCCGTGTCGCTGCACCTCACGGGGTTCCTGCCTCCTACCTGAGGCAATCTCAGGACCGATATGGGGATGAGCACGACAGACCTCGCATTGTTCGTCTGGATTTTGCCCAGGCATTGAGCACAGCCCGTGTTCGAAAGAGCACAGTGTTGCCACCTCGCGTCCCCTGCGCGTCTCGGGATTCGTCGCGTACATGCACCTGGCGCGACCCGCTGAGGGACCGGGGGGCTGGCGGTCGCGTGACCGCCGGTCCCTCGGGAAGCCAGTTCCGCCCGTCGTCGGCGCGCGCGCTGGCGACCGGCGCGACGCTCCCCCGACGCGCGCCACGGACACCAGTGGTGCGGATGTGACAGTGAGGCGACATTTTCGTCCCATAGGACTACCTGAGCCCCCGTTGCGCCCAATGGTCGGCAGACATCACCCTCGCTGAGTGCCATGCTTCGCGTGATCCCTCAAGGTCCAGCGCGACGGCGCCGGCTCGACAGGCACCACCAAAGGACGAACCATGACCGACGACCCGTCCGACGCACCGCCGCCGAACCAGTCGCCCTTCCAATGGCCACCGCCGCCCAAGGAGCCGCCCGACGAGTCGCCGTACGGGTCGCCGCCGCCGCCGCCGAGCCAGTCCCCTTATGTGCAGCAGCCGCCGCCCTACGATCCTGCGCCCTACGGGCAGGCCCCGCCCTACCAGTCGCCCTATGTGCAGCAGCAGCAGCCGTCACCCTACGATCCGGCGTCCTACCAGCAGCCGTACGGGCAGCAGCAGTACTGGGGTTCACAGCCGCCGCAGCAAGGCACCAACGGGATGGCCATCGCTGCCCTCGTCCTGGGCATCATCTGGGTCTTCTGGCTCGGCAGCCTGCTTGCCGTCATCTTCGGCCACCTGGCTCTCGGGCAGATCAGGCGGAGCGGACAGAGCGGTCACGGCATGGCCCTGGCCGGGCTGATTCTCGGCTACATCGGGCTAGCTGTGTTTGCGTTCTTCTTCATCCTCGGTCTTGCCGCAGGCGTGGAGGACAGCACCTGACCGGCAACGCTGCTCACGCGGGAGGTCTAGCGCGTCAACGTGACCGGCGTCGGAGCCGAGACGCTCCTGGCGTTCCGACTGTTCCGAAGGAAGCGCCACCGATAGCTCCCGGGGTGGTTGGCGACGACCTTCGCTGACACGTGGCCGCGACTCGAGGTCGTCACCGTCCTCACCGTCTCGTACGCGCTGGTGCCCTTCCTCTTGAACCTGAGCTCGACGTCCTTCCCGCGGAACGGCACCCATCTCTGGTGCTCCCAATCGGCGTGCCACAGACGCCCGGTGATTCTCAGCGTGTGGCCCTTGGCGACGGTGGTGGTTGCGGTGGGCCGGATCGTCGTCATCGTCTGCCGCAGCACCGGGAACCTGATGAGATCGTCGACGAACCGGTAGTCGTCGTCGTTCGCTGTGACTTCGACGTAGAGCGCCCAGTTTCCCGCCATCGAGTTCGCCGAGTCGTCGCTGTAGGCGGCCAACTCGATCGGGTCGAGCAGGAGATTTCGAATGCACCGCGACCTAGTCTTCGAGACCTTCGTGCAGTGCCCCGAGACGACTTCGGCGTATCCGTGACCGTTCCTGGTGCTGAAGGTGTCGATCCACAGCGACTTCACACCAGAGGAGTCGGAGATCGACAGCCGGATCGGGTAGGTGGTGGCCACGCTCGGACCGACAACGACCGGCTCGCCATGGTTCGCGACCGCCTTGTTGATTCGGATGTCGCCGTGACCCTCGGCCTGCGCCGGGACTGCGCTGACTGCAGCAGCGGTGCCGACGACGCCGACCAGCAGGGCTACAGAGATCGCGCGCAAGCGGCTGGAACACACGTGGCTCTCCCGGACATCGGCTGATGGTCGCCCGAACTCTAGAGCCAGGCAGCGGGAGATGTTGGGCTTACTCCCACTCGATGGTGTCGGGCGGCTTCGACGTGATGTCGAGCGCGACCCGGTTGACCTCGGGGCACCTCATTGGTGAGGCGGGTCGAGATGCGCGCGAGCACGTCGTAGGGCACCCGGGTCCAGTCGGCGGTCATCGCGTCCTCCGACGAGACCGCTAGCCAGTGAGCAGGGCGACGGCGTACGCCGGGAGTGCCACGGACCCACTGGCGGTTCCGCTGTCTCTCATCACGTCACCCGGCCCCGTGACCTTTGTTGTGCTGGCGGGCGCCCATGCCCGGCGATACGAGAACGTGCCGGTGATGAGACGTGAGATATCGACGGACGTGGCCTGACCCGTGAGGTTCAGCAGGACCGTGGCGGGACGAGGCCCACCGACAGCCTGCAGCCCCAGCAGGCCCGGCGCATCCTGCCAGCCGAGTGGTGGGGCATTGGCGAACGTCACCGCCTGCGCGGAGCTCGCACCGAGCAGGGCGTCCTGCACGAAGCCAAGAACTGTCCCACTCGCGCTCAATGCGTACGGCGTCGTCGCTGGGCCGGTGGCGCCGAACGCGCGGTTGTCGCGGAAGACGGCCCCCACCCGAGCAGGGCCAGTGACGTTGTGCATGGCCAGCTGCCCCACTCCGGGCAGTGACAACAGGCTCAGCGCCAACGTGCCGACGGCGACGCCGTGCAGCCAGGTTCCGGCGAAGACGACGCCGGGTGTTTCGTCAGCCATGTTGAACTCAGTGACCCAGACGTCAAGCCCGTACTGCCGAAGTTGTGGCAGCTGGTTGGCGCTGAGCGCGCGAATTTGCCGAACCATCGTGCCCAGCACGCTCGCCGGTGACAGGTTGGCGTCGTGTACCCGCACATTCAGGTGCAGCGTCACAGCTTTCGTCGTGTGCAGGTTCGGCAACAGCCCGGTGTTCCAGGTTGCGCGTCGGTTGCTCAGCCCGTTGACGTAGTCGGTGATAGCCGCCGTTCCGGCCACCTTGGCACCGGGGAACTCGGCTGCGATCGCGGCGGCGTACCTTTCGGCCACTGCTGCATAGTCGACGGGTGAGGGAAAACGCTGCTGGTACTGAGTCGTCCCCGGGCTGGGTCCGGAGAGATACAGCTCGTTGCCGAGCTCCACGCGGACGACAGGGATCCCGAGGTCGCGGGCGGCCCGAAGCATCGCCAGAGTGTCAGCGATCATGGCGGGCACGTCACTGTCAGACGCGATGCGTCCTTGCCACGTGACCACGTTGACGTCGAAGACAGGCGTCGCTCCTGTGCTTGCGACGATCGAACCGAAGGTGGCGAGCGTGTTGTCGATTCGCTTCCCCGGCTGGCCGGGCCAGGGGCCATTGGGCTGGTACCAGCCCTGCCTCCAGTCCCAGAAGTTGGCCGTCGTCCCTCCGGGATAGCGCAGCGTGCCGGGGCGGTAGCCCACCAGAGCAGTGGCGAAACCTGCGTTCGAGTAGACGGGACCTCCCCCGTTCTCGCCGTTCAGTCCGAGGGTCAAAGTGGCAATGGGCCGCGAGACCCCGGACAGCGCTGCCGTCGGACCGACTGCGGCGGCGGCAGACATCGGCGAGCCCGGGGTGAGACCGGCAGCCGTGACAGCGACCGCTGTGGTGGCGATCAGCCCGACTAGACGGGCCCTCGCCGAAGTTCTTGACGTTGGACGGACCACTTGCGGACCCTCCCCCTCTTGAGCCTTCCTTGCAGTTCTAGCGAGGTGGCGCTAAGACCGCCATAGCCCTTCAGCACCCCTTTAGAGCCCGGCACGACCCCGTTGCATCTCTCGGTCCGTGACACCTGGCAGCAAGCAGGCGGAAGGGCGCCTGTGGTCAGTTGAGTGCACATGCGTCGCCCCAGCGACCCAAGGTCCCGCACGAAAGCAGCCTTACGCCTGACCCATTGCTGGCTACTCCCACTCGATGGTGCCGGGCGGCTTCGACGTGATGTCGAGCGCGACCCGGTTGACCTCGGGCACCTCGTTCGTGATGCGCGTCGAGATGCGCGCGAGCACGTCGTAGGGCACCCGCGTCCAGTCGGCGGTCATCGCGTCCTCCGACGAGACGGGTCGCAGCACGACGGGATGACCATACGTACGCCCGTCACCCTGCACGCCGACCGACCGCACGTCGCCGAGCAGCACGACGGGGCACTGCCAGATCTCCCGGTCGAGCCCGGCCAGCGACAGCTCCTCGCGCGCGATCGCGTCGGCCTCGCGCAGCACGTCGAGGCGCTCGGCCGTGACCTCGCCGATGATGCGGATCCCGAGGCCCGGCCCCGGGAAGGGCTGCCGCCAGACGATCACCTCGGGCAGGCCGAGCTCGAGGCCGACCCGGCGCACCTCGTCCTTGAACAGTGCGCGCAGCGGTTCCACCAGTGAGAACTGCAGGTCGTCGGGCAGTCCGCCGACGTTGTGGTGCGACTTGATGTTGGCCGTGCCGGTGCCGCCCCCCGACTCGACGACGTCGGGATAGAGCGTTCCCTGCACGAGGAACTCGACCGTCTCCCCATGCGCACCCGCGGCTGCGACGATGTCGCGCGCCGACTCCTCGAACACCCTGATGAACTCGCGGCCGATCGCCTTGCGCTTCTCCTCGGGGTCGGTGAGGCCGGCGAGGGCGTCGAGGAAACGCTTTGCTGCGTCGGCGACGACGAGCTGCACACCGGTGGCCTCGACATAGTCGCGCTCGACCTGCTCGGCCTCGCCCTTGCGCATCAGCCCGTGGTCGACGAACACGCACGTCAGCTGGTCTCCGACGGCACGATGTACGAGGGCCGCCGCGACGGCGGAGTCGACGCCACCCGACAGGCCGCAGATGACGCGGGCGGAGCCGACCTGCTCGCGGATCAGCGCGACCTGCTCGTCGATGACGTTGGTCATCGTCCATGTCGGGCGGCAACCCGCGACGTCGTACAGAAAGTGCTCGAGCACTTGTTGGCCGTGGGCGGTGTGCATGACCTCTGGGTGGAACTGCACGCCGGCCATCTGTCGCGACAGGTTCTCGAACGCCGCGACGGCCGTGCCCTCGGTCGTGGCGGAGACGACGAAGCCCGTCGGCGCAGCAGACACCGCGTCGCCGTGACTCATCCACACCGACAGGTCGGCCGGCAGCTCCCGGAACAGCGCGCCCGCGTGCTGCACCTGCAGCGGCGTGCGCCCGTACTCCGCGAGGCCGGTGTGCGCCACGGTGCCGCCCAGCGCCAGCGCCATCGCCTGGAAGCCGTAGCAGATGCCGAAGGTCGGCACCCCCGACGTGAACAGCTCGGGGTCGACCGACGGGGCTCCGTCGGCATAGACCGACGACGGCCCACCGGACAGGATGATCGCGGCCGGGCGGCGCGCCAGCATCTCCTCGACCGGCATGGTGTGCGGCACGATCTCGCTGTAGACGCGCGCCTCGCGCACCCGGCGGGCGATCAGCTGGGCATATTGCGCGCCGAAGTCGACGACGAGCACCGTGTCGCTGGTCGGTCGTTCAGTGGCCGCGGTCACGGGGTGACAATCCTCCGGGCGTACGTCGGATGAGGGTGCAAGTCTACGGGGGCGACCTGGAAAGTCGCTTTATTCGCCGGCCTCCCAGGACATAGCGTGAACCAACGTGCGCCGACTCCCTTACGACGACCCGGGGCACCCAAGCCTCCGGTCGCCGGCGCGCTACCTGCTCTGGACAGCGCGGCAGATGTGGCAGCCACTGCTCCTCGGCACGGTCTACGGCATCGCCTGGATGGGCGCGCAGGCGCTGGTCCCTGCCGCCATCGGCCGGGGACTCGACCAGGGCGTCTCCGACCACGACATGAGCGCAGCCTGGAAGTGGTCGGGCATCGTGCTCGGGCTCGCCGTCGTCCAGGCGGTGGCGGGGGTGCTGCGGCACCGGGTCGCCGTGTCCTGCTGGTTGTACGCGAGCTTCCGCTCCATGCAGCTGCTCGGCCGGCACAGCGCCGAGGTGGGCGTGGCGATCCGGCGCAAGCTGCCGACGGGCGAGGTGGTCTCGGCGGCCACCAACGACGCTCTGATGATCGGCGGCGCGTTCGACATCACGGCGCGGCTTGCCGGCGCGATCGTGGCCTACCTGATCATCGCCGTGCTGCTGCTGACGACGAACGTGCTGATCGGCACTGTCGTGCTGGTGGGAGTGCCGGTGATGGTGGTGCTGCTCGGCCCACTGATGCGCCCTTTGCAGGCCCGGCAGAAGGTGCAGCGCGAGGTCACGGGGCACTTGACCGCACTCGGGGCGGACACCGTGGCTGGCCTGCGGGTGCTCCGCGGCATCGGCGGCGAGCCGGCGTTCCTGGCGCGCTATCGGCGCCGCTCCCACGAGCTGCGCGACGCCGGAGTCCGTGTCGCGACGTTGCAGGCGCTGCTGGACTCGGCTCAGGTGCTGCTGCCGGGCATCTTCCTCGTCACGCTGACCTGGCTCGGCGCGCGGCTCGCCATCCAGGGCGAGCTCTCGGCCGGCGACATCGTCGCGTTCTACGGCTACGCCTTCTTCCTTGTCGTGCCGATCCGCACGGCGATCGAGTCCGCGGACAAGTTCACCCGCTCGCTGGTCGGAGCGACCCGGATCATCGGCGTCCTCGAGACCCGGCCGGAGATCTCCGAGCCCGACGATCCCGCCGCGGCACCGCCCGTGGGGTCGGTGCTCGCGGACGCGATGTCGGGGCTCACCGTCGAGCCCGGTCTGATGACCGGGCTGGTCGGCAGCGACCCCGACCAGACAGCAGCCATCGCGCACCGGCTGGGTCGGCTGGTCCAGCAGGACGGCGTCACGCTCGGCGACGTACCGCTCGAGCGCCTTCCCCTGCACACGGTGCGCCACCGCATCCTCGTGGCCGAAGCGGAGCCCGCGGCTGTTCACCGGGACGCTGCGTGACGAGCTGGACCCGTGGCACCGGGCCGTTGACGACGGCGACGTACTCGAGGCGCTGCGCGTGGCGGCGGCCGACGACGTGCTGGAGGCGCTGCCGGAGGGACTCGACTCGAACGTGGACGAGGGCGGTCGGGAGTTCTCGGGCGGTCAACGGCAGCGCCTGGCGCTGGCCCGCACGCTGCTGACCGACGCCGAGGTGCTGGTGCTCATCGACCCCACCAGTGCGGTCGACGCGCACACCGAGGCGCTGGTCGCGAGCCGGCTGCGGGACTCACGCCATGTGGGCACCAACGGCGGGGCCCGCACCACCGTGGTGACCAGCGTCAGCCCACTGCTGCTCAAGCACTGCGACGAGGTGGTCTTCGTGCGCGACGGTGTTGTCGAGGCGCGCGGGACCCATCGCGACCTGCTCGCCGGCCACCCCGCCTACCGGGACACCGTCACCCGGGGGGAGGACATATGAGCCTCACCCCGCAAACGCATGCTGCCCGTCGCGACGGGGCGGGAGGTCCGGGAGAAGGCGCAGGAGATCTTCGCCGTCCATCGCCGGTCGATCATCTGGATGCTCTCGTTGCACGCTCTGGCTGCCCTGGCCGCGGTCGTGGGCCCGTGGCTGCTCGGGTCCATGGTGCAGTCGGTCAGGGACGGTACGACGACCGCGCACGTCGACCGCCTGGCGATGCTGCTCGCGGTGTCGCTCGTCGCCCAGACGGTGCTGACCTTCGTCGCACGCAGGGCGTCGTTCGTGCTCGGCGAGACCGTGTTCGCCGAGCTGCGCGAAGGTTTCCTCGAGCGCGTGCTCCGGCTGCCGCTGTCCACGGTCGAGCGCGCCGGCACCGGCGATCTGGTGACCCGCAGCACCGGAGACATCGAGGCACTGGCCCGCACCGTGCGCTTCGCCGTGCCCGAGGTGCTCGTGGCCATCGTGACGGTGCTGCTGACGGCCGTCGCGGCCTTCTTCACCGCCCCGCTCGTGGCGCTGCCGATGCTGATCGGCACGCCACTGATCTACTTCGGAACGAAGCGCTATCTGCGGTTCGCTCCTGGCGGCTACCTGCGCGAGCGCGAGGGCTATGCGGCCTACAACGGTGCGTTGGCGGAGACGGTCGAGGGCGCCCGCACGGTCGAGGCGTTGAGCCTCGCGCAGCGGCGCATCGCCCGCATCGAGGCCGAGATGTCCAACGCCTATGCCGCGGAGCGCTACACGCTGCGGCTGCGGACCTGGTGGTTCCCGACCATGGAGATGGCCTACGCCCTCCCGGTCGCCGCCGCCCTCGCATGGGGCACCTGGCTGGTCATCAACGGCCATGCCGACCTCGGCGCCGTGACGACCGTGACCCTCTACTCCGTGCAGATCGTCGACCCCGTCGACCGGCTCATCTCCTGGCTCGACGAGGTGCAGGTCGGTGCCGTTGCGCTGCAACGGGTCCTGGGCGTCGAGCTGGTGCCGGACGACCGTGTTGAGGGAGACGAGAAGCCCCGCGACGAGCACGTGGTCGCCGAGGGAGTGCGGTTCGCCTATCGAGAGGGCCGTGACGTGCTGCACGGCATCGCCGTCGACCTCGTGCCGGGTGAGCGGCTCGCGGTCGTCGGACCGTCCGGTGCCGGCAAGTCCACGCTGGGTCGACTTCTCGCCGGCATCCACCCGCCCCGCACCGGGCGCGTCACCGTCGGCGGCGTGCCTCTCGTTGAGCTACCCCTGGAGGACCTGCGCCGTCACGTCGTGCTCGTCACCCAGGAGCACCACGTCTTCGTCGGATCACTCGCCGAGAACCTGCTGCTGGCGCGCCCGGAGGCCGGGCTGGACGCACTGCGCGACGCGTTGGCCGTTGTCGACGCACTGTCCTGGGTCGATGCCCTGCCGGAGGGCCTGGAGACCGCGGTCGGATCGGGTGGTCATCCGATCACGCCTGCCCAGGCGCAGCAGATCGCGCTGGCCAGGCTGGTGCTCGCCGACCCGCACACCCTCGTACTCGACGAGGCCACCTCGCTGCTCGACCCGCGCGCCGCGCGCCTGCTCGAACGGTCACTCGGCGCTGTGCTCGCCGGCCGCACCGTGGTCGCGATCGCCCACCGGCTGCACACGGCGCACGACGCGCACCGGGTGGCGGTGGTCGACGGCGGGCGCATCACCGAGCTCGGCTCGCACGACGAGCTGATGGCGTCCGGCGGGGCGTACGCCGAGCTGTGGCACTCGTGGCGCGCGGACCCCACGGCGAGCGTGGTGGCCGCACCGTAACCGTGGCCGACCTTCCTCGTTAGACCTCGCGGACGGTGCGCAGCACCCGGCGAGAACATCCAGTCGTCCTGCCGGGCCTACCTGCCGATCTGCTCCAGCGGACAGGCGCCCAACAACGGCCCCGCTGCGACGGACATCGCCACGTTCAACACCATCAGCGGTACGTCGATGGCGGCGCCGCACATCGCGGGAATCATCGCCCAGCTGTTCCCGGCCAACCCGAACGCGACGCCCGCCCAGGTCGAGGCCGCGATGAAGTCGACCGCGTACAAGTACACGAACGGCGATCCCTACGCCGCGGCCGGGCCGTTCACGTCCTCGCGGGACAAGGGCACCGGTCTGGTGGACGTCGTTGCGGCGGCACGGGCGCTCGGCGCCTCCTAGCCGGGGGGAACCCTGATCGGCTCAGCACCAATCCAGCTGAGGAACTGGTCCGAAGGTACGTAGGGTGGGGGCCGGCGACGAGCAGGGGAGCCGGTCCCCGCCTTCTCCACGGGCTAGATGTGCGCCTCGGCGACGAAACGCAGCCGCACGTAGTCGGCGACCCAGATGCCGTCCGCGCCGAGCAGCTGCGGCGCAGCGACCTCGTTGACGGCTGCGAGCAGCTCGTCCACCTGAGCAGTCTCCAGGCCGGCGAGAGTCGTCGCGCCGAACATCCGCCACCAGTCGGCTGCGCCGTCGGACACCTCCGTGAGGCGGGTCGGCCGGTCCACGTACTGCAGGAGGCGCACCGTGAAGCCCGTCCGCTCGAGGCGGGTCGCATGCTCGGCCGGGGTCGGGAAATACCACGGCAGCGGCAGGTCCGCGTCGAGGCCGATCCGGTCGGCCGCCTCCCGAAGCGCGGCGACGAGGGCAGTCACGTTGCGGGCCGCACCCATCTCGGCCACGAAACGACCTCCGGCACGCAGCGCCGCACGTACCCCTGCAAGCACGTCGTCGGGCCGGGTCATCCAGTGCAGAGCCGCGTTGGAGAACACGGCGTCGAACGGCCCGTCGACCTGCAGGCGCTCGCCGTCAGCCAGCCGCACGTCGAGGTCCGGAAAGCGCTCGCGTGCCCGGGCCACCATCTCCGCCGAGGAGTCGACTCCGGTCACCCGGGCTCCGCGTGCGGCGATCTCCGCGGTGAGCTCACCGCTGCCGCAACCGAGGTCGAGCACCCGTTCGTCGGGCTGTGGGTCGAGCAGGTCGAGGACCGCAGCCCCCATCGCAGGGACGAAGGCAAAGGCCTCGTCGTAGCGCGTCGCGTCCCAGCTCACCTTCGGCACGCTAATCTCGTGTCTCGCCAGATGAAATCAGTGTCTCAACCTGCGGACACGCCGCACCAAGATCGCTCCCACCGTGCACAGATTGCGGGTTTACACGGAATCTGTGCACAGCGGGAGCGATCTTGAAGCCTTCGAGAGCGAGGGGATGGTCAGGCGAAGGCGACGAACTGCACCTTCGTCAGTTCCGTCGACCGCTCCCAGAGGCGCAGTGCGGCGTCGTCGTCGAGGGCGTTGGCGCTCATCGAGACCTTCTTGGGCAGCCCGCGCTGCTCGCCGAGACCGCGCGGGCCGTAGTAGTCGCCGCCCTGGACCCCCGGCGCGGTGGCGGCATAGAGCTGCGGCAGCGCGCCCGCCGCCGCGCTCTGGCTGAGCACCAACGTCGCCACCTTCATGACCGCGCCCGTCAGCCGGCGCCTGGCCATTCGCGGCCCGACCGACTGCAGGTTCGTCGACGCGTACCCCGGGTGCGCGGCCGCACTGATCAGGTCGCAACCGGCCGCGCGTGCCCGGCGGTCGAGCTCGCGCATGAACAGCAGGTTGGCCAGCTTGGACTGCGCGTAGGCCTGCCAGGGCCGATAGGACTTCTCGCTCATCAGGTCGTCGAAGTTCATGGCGCCGGCCCGGTGCACCGTGCTGCTCACGGTGACGACGCGTGCGCTAGGCCGAGCGAGCAGCGCCGGCAGCAGCAATCCGGTCAGGGCGAAGTGGCCGAGGTGGTTCGTACCCAGCTGCATCTCGAAGCCGTCGACGGTCTGCCGTGGCGGGATCGCCATGACCCCCGCGTTGTTGACGAGGATGTCGACCGGCGCTTCTGTCGCCTCGGCGAACTCGTGCACGGAGTCGATGTCGGCCAGGTCGAGCGGGCGGCAGGTGACGTCCGCGCCAGGGGCCGCTTCGCGAACGCGCCGGAGCGCGTCCTCCCCCTTGTTGTCGTCACGACTCGTCATGAGTACGGAGGCACCGTGACGGGCCAGCTCGAGGGCGGTCTGGAAACCGAGCCCGGAGTTCGCCCCGGTCACGATCGCGCGCCGACCAGTCAGGTCAGGGATGTCACGGGCCCGCCAGCTGGTCATGCGTGCCCGTCCATGCCTAGGTCAACGACCGATCAGGTCCGCGGTCACGGCGGGCTGCCTGGCGGCTACCGGGGACACCGGCAGATAGGTGGACCCGACGCTGGGACGCGGGTCGGGGTCGCCCTTGTTGGGCCAGAACGCCATCGCCCGCTCGGCCTGGGCCGTGATCGTGAGCGACGGGTTGGCACCGAGGTTGGCCGACACGGCCGAGCCGTCCACGACGGAGAGCCCGTCGTAGCCGAAGACCCGATGCCAGGCGTCGATCACGCCTCGCTCGGGTGTCGACCCGATGACGACCCCGCCGATGAAGTGAGCGGTCATGGTGGCACCGACCAGATCGCCGATGTTGCCTCCCGGGTCGCCACCGATGACGCGGGCGAGGCGTCGCACCGCGTCGTTCCCTTCAGGGACCCAGGACGGGGCCGGCTCCCCGTGGCCGTGCTTGGTCGTCAGCCGCCACCGGCCGAACAGTCCGCGCTTGCCCGAGACGACCAGCGAGTTGTCCAGTGCCTGCATCACCAACGCGATCACGGTGCGCTCCGACCAGCGGCGCACCGACAACAGCCGCGCGAACCTGGCGGGATGGCGAGCGCACTCCCCCGCCCAGCGCGCGATGCGCGGACCGGGGCCGTCGCCGTCCGTCAGCACCGTGGACAGCAGACCCATCAGATTCGAGCCGTGGCCGTAGCGCACCGGCTCGATGTGGGTGTCACCCGACGGGTGGAACGACGACGTGATCGCGACACCGCTGGTGAAGTCCACGTCGCGGCGCCGCGACTGCGCACCGAGCAACGACTCGGAGTTGGTGCGCGTCAGCACGCCGAGCCGGTCGGACAGCCGTGGCAGCGTCGCGTCGTCCCGCATCCGGTGCAGCAGCCGCTGGGTGCCGAAGGCACCGGCGGCCACTACGACCTGGGTCGCGGTCAGCGTGCGCGCAGAGCTCTGCGACCGCCACGCCCCGGTTCGCACGGTGTCGACGCACCAACCTCCACCTGTTCGCTCGCGCAGTGCAGTGACCGTCGTGAGCGGCAGCACCTGCGCACCGGCGTGCTCTGCCAGCCAGAGGTAGTTCTTGGGCAGCGTGTTCTTGGCGCCGTGCCGGCAGCCGGTCATGCACTCGCCGCACTGGCGGCAGCCGGTGCGCGTCGGGCCTGCGCCGCCGAAGAACGGGTCCGGTTCGGTGATGTCCGGCCCGCCGGCCTCGGTGCCGAAGAAGACGCCGACAGGGGTCAGCGTGAAGGTGTGCCCGACACCCATCTCCTCGGCGACCTGCTTCATGGCCTCGTCGGCCGGCGTCACCGTCGGGTTGGTCACCACCCCGAGCATCCGCTTCGCCAGCGCGTAGTAAGGGCGCAGCTCGGTGCGCCAGTCGGCGACGTCACGCCACTGAGGGTCGTCGTAGAACGCCTCGTTCGGCTCGTAGAGCGTGTTGGCGTAGACGAGCGAACCGCCGCCGACGCCGGCACCGGCGAGCACGGTGACGTGCGGCAGCCGGTGGATGCGCTGGATGCCATAGCAGCCCAGCTGCGGAGCCCAGAGGAACCGCCGGACGTCCCACGAGGTCGCCGCGAACTCGTCGTCCGCAAAGCGTCGTCCGGCCTCGATGACGCCGACGCGATAGCCCTTCTCGGTCAGCCGCAGTGCGGTGACCGAGCCACCGAACCCGGAGCCGACGACGATGACGTCGTAGTCCACGTCCTGCGTGGCCTCGGCAGAGCTCACCGCCGGCCGACCGCCTTGAGCAGTCGCAGCGCGGCCGTGAAGCCCTTCGCCCATGCCTCCTGCGTCACATGCGGCGGCGGCCCGAAGCCGAGAAGTCGTTGTGACACAACGGATTGTGGCTCGGTGTACTTGAGGATCCCCTCGCGACCGTGCCGCCGTCCGAGTCCGCTGTCCTTCCGGCCGCCCATCGGCACCCGGGTCGCGCCCCAGGGCGCTGCGTAGGTCTCGTTGATGCTGACCGTGCCGGTCTCGATCTGGGCAGCGATGCGGCGACCGTTCGCGACGTCGCGCGTCCACACCGTTGCGTTGAGCCCGAACTCCGAGTCGTTGGCAAGCTTGACCGCTTCCGTCTCGTCGGCGACCTCGCGGATCGCGACGACAGGCCCGAACGTCTCCTCGCGGCACAGCCGCATGTCCTCGGTGACGCCGGTGAGGATCGTCGGCTCGTAGAAGAAGGGTCCGACGTCGGGCCGGGCGCGGCCGCCGGCCAGCACCGTCGCCCCCTTGGCGACCGCGTCGTCGACGTGCGCCGAGACCCGCTCGAGCTGGGCCGCGGAGATCAGCGAACCCATGTCGGGCCGGTAGTCGAGCGCGGTGCCGAGCTCGAGTCCCTTGACACGGCGTACGAAGCGGTCGACGAACTCGTCATGGGCGCCCGTCACCACGTAGATGCGCTCCATCGAGACGCACAGCTGCCCGGAGTTCGCGAAGCAGTCCCGTACCGCGCCTTCTGCCGCACGGTCGAGGTCCGCGTCGGCCAGCACGATCATCGGGTTCTTGCCACCGAGCTCGAGCGAGCAGCCGACCAGACGCCGCGCGCACTTCTCCGCCACCTCACGGCCGACGCGTGTCGAGCCCGTGAAGCAGACGTAGTCACCGCCCTCGACGACCGCACCGCCGATCTCCGGCCCGTCGCCCAGCACGACCTGCCAGAGGGCCTCGGGCAGGCCGGCCTCGACGGCCAGCGATCGCACCCACAGGGCGGTCAGCGCTGTCTGCGTGTCGGGCTTGTGCACGATGGCGTTGCCCGCGATGAAGGCAGGGATCGCGTCGCTGACGGCGAGGGTCAGCGGGTAGTTCCAGGGCGAGACGATGCCCACGACGCCTTTGGGGTGGCGCAGCTCGTGCGCGCTGGACAGCACCGGCGCGAGGCCGGGGTGACGCCTGGTGCGCAGATAGCGCGGGCCGGACCGTCCGTAGTGGCGCGCGTTGAGGGCGACGTCGGCCAGCTCCTCGAACGCGTGCCGCCGGGCCTTGCCCGTCTCGAGCTGGACGATGTCGAGTCCCTCGTCCTGCCGGTCGAGGACGAGGTCGTGCAGCCGCAGGAACACTGCCGCGCGGTCGCGCACCGAGCGGCGCGCCCAGGCTCGCTGCGCCGCCCGCGCGGCGTCGTACGCCGTCGCGACGTCGGCCTTCGTGGACAGCGGCAGCTCGGCGAGCACGTCACCGGTGAACGGCGCCAGCGTCGTCACCGTCCCGGGTCGCGCACCGGTGATGACGGCGGCGACCAGGCGCGGGGCGATCTCCCCGGTCGAGCGCGGCGGCGTCCGGTTGGTCTCGTTGACCTGCGTGGTGTGGCTGCTCTGCGCCGGTGCGGCGTCACGGACGCTCATGCCCGTGATGTTACCCGCCAGTAGCCTCCCGCATAACCCACGCTCCCTTTTCAAAGTCGATCATGCAGCAACCGACACGCCCGTCGATCGCCGCAGGTCAGAGCCCCCGCAAAACCGAATCGATCATGCAGTAACCGCCGACCACCACGAACCAAGGGGGAACCGGCGGCTGGCCGGGCGCGTCGGATCGGAGTGACACACGATCGCTACCGTCGAGCCGTGCCCACCAACCGGCGCCGGGCCATGGCCGGCTGCCTCCTCGTCGCGACCATGTCGCTCGCAGGCTGCGGCGGGTCCACGGTCGTCGAGGGACCTGCCAAGTCGTCGACGACCCCGTCGGCCTCGGAGAGTGCCACGCCGGACGACCACGGGCCGGCGTCAGCCATCGTCGTCGCACGCACGGGTGGCATCGCCGGCGTCCGCGACGTCGTGCGGATCGCCGCGGACGGCACGGCGCGCCTCACGACCAAGACGCGTACGACGCGCGCTTGCACTCCCTCTCAGGCATCTCTCGACCGGCTGGCAGCGATCGACCTGATGGCGCTGAAGGCGATCCCGTCGAGGTCGTCGCAGATGGCCGACGGGTTCGTCTACTCGGTGAACGCCGACGGCGCCAGCGCCTCGGCAAGCGAGGGGGACGACAACAGCCGCCGCGCCGAGCTCGTCGACGCGGCGGCTGCTGTGATCGGCTCCTGCCTGGCTACGCAGTCGTGACCGAGAAGTCGTCGACGTAGAAGCTCGTCGCCAGCGACGAGTCCTCCACCCCGACAACCTTCAACGTCACCGTCTTGCCCACGTACGCCGAAAGGTTCAGCGTCTTCTGCACGTAGACGGTGCCCTTGTTGAGATTGGAGTACGTCGCCAGGGTCGTCGTGGTCGTGCCACTGACGACCTGCACCTTGACGGTGTCGTAGGCCGATGTCGTCGTTGTCTCAGCGGATGTGACCTTGAGCCACAACGAACCCGTTGCACTCGTAGCCGCCGGGATCACGATCGACTGCGCAAGCGAGTCGGTGTGCGCAGTGCCATAGCCGTTGAGCCAGCCGAGCCACGAGCCGGCGTGCGCCTTCATGGCGTCATTGGTGATGACGCCGCTCGTCTGCGTCCATGACGTCGCGCCCGACTCGAACCCCGGGTTGGCGACCTTGTTGCCGGGCGGCGGGGGCGGCGTCGTGCCGCCGCAGGTCGTGCCTGCGACGTTGATGCCGGAGAAAGCCTTGGCCACACCCGCACATTGCGTGCTCGTCGCGCCGTAGAGGTCCTTGGCCGCGTTGATGTCTGCGGTGCGAGCACCCGCGTAGTTCGTGCCCGAGGTCATGTAGACCGACAGCGCGCGATACCAGATCTTGGCTGCAGCGTCACGGCCGATGCCGGCGAAGGTCGTGCTATTGCAGGTCGGAGAGTTATAGCTGACGCCGTTGATGACCTTGGCGCCGCTGCCCTCAGCCAGAAGGTAGAACACATGGTTGGCCGGGCCGGACGAATAGTGCACGTCAAGGTTTCCCACACCTGAGGACCAGCAGTTGGGCGACGCCCCATCTCGGCTCGGCTTGTCCATGTAGCGCAACGGTGTTCCGTTGCCATTGATGTTGATCTTCTCGCCGATCAGGTAGTCCGGCACGTCGGATGCGTTGTTCGCATAGAACTCGACCATCGTCCCGAAGATGTCACTCGTCGCCTCGTTCAGACCTCCGGACTCACCGGCGTAGTTGAGGTTGGCGGTGTTCTCGGTGACCCCGTGCGACATCTCGTGGCCGGCCACGTCGAGCTCGGTGAGAGGCTTGGCGTTGCCGGCCCCGTCCCCGTACGTCATCTGGGTGCCGTCCCAGAACGCGTTGTTATAAGCGTTTCCATAATGTACGCGCGAGCGCACACCGCTCCCGTTGTTGAAGATTCCGTTCCGGCCGAGGATGTTCTTGTAGTAGTCGAACGTCACCTGCGACCCGTAGTGCGAGTCGGCCCCTGCCGATGCACGGTCGGACGTCGCGTTGTTCCCCCATACGTCGTCCGCGTCGGTGAACGTCGTGCCGTTGCCTGCGGTGGCACCGCGAAGATCGGTGGTGCTGTTGTTCCCTCGTGTCGGGTCCACCATCTTGAAGGCGCCCGCACTTCCTGATGTGGTGATCGCCACGTTGCCCGAGTAGATGCTCTTCCCGGTGCCGGTCTCCACCTCGTCGGCCGACTGCAGCACCTTGCCCGAGCGCGCGTCGACCAGGACGTGCAGCTTCGACGGTGTCTGATCGCGGCGCACGCCGTTCACCGTCACCTCATAGGCGAGGGCGGGCACGGGACCAAACGCGTCGACCACCTGGCGGACCCCGGTCGAGCTGACCGCGCCGTCAAGCTGCGCTCTCGCGGTGCGCATCGCGGCTGATGGACTGACCGTCGCTGTGGTTGCCACCGCGAGCGGGTGCTTGAGGGCGACCGACGAGCCGTCGTACGCACCGCCCTCCGTCAGGTGGACGACCACGTCGCCACCGAGGACTGGCAGGCCCCGATAGCTGCGCTGGTAACCCACGTGGGCCCGTCCGTTCCTATCCAGCACCGCCTTGCCGCGGGCGGCAAAGCGGTCATCGCGGCCGACGCGGAAGGCCGACTTGTGTGCCTCGATCGCGCCATGGGCGTCCTGTCGGGCCGTCGCCTGGGATGTCGGCCTGCCTGCCGCCTGGGCGGCGGGTGTGGCCAGTCCCGTAGCGAGGAGTACGGCCGTGGCCGCCACCGCGATTGCCGCTCCTGCACGTCGGTTTCTCGTCATCAAGGTCCTCGAGGGGTCGGGACACGGCATCACCCGGCGTCCGAGAAGGCAGGCGACCCGACACGAGCCGTCGACGGACGAACCTTCGTACGCGAATGCACCGTCAAGACATAAGGGATGATCTTCCCCCTTATCGGGCGAAGAATTGACCAACCCAGCCGGCGCACCAGGGACGCTTCACGGTTCCCGCCGTTGTGCCGCCGAGCGCGTCGGAAGCTGCATGATCGACTTTGAAGAGTGAGTCGGTCAGCGGGCGACGGTGACCTCGACGCGCTGGAACTCCTTGAGGTCGGAGTAGCCGGTCGTCGCCATGGCCCGGCGCAGCGCACCGACCAGGTTCATCGACCCGTCGGAGACCCGGGAGGGCCCGGTGAGGATCTCCTCCAGCGAGCCGATCGTGCCGACCCGCACCCGTTCGCCACGCGGCAGCTCGCCGTGGTGGGCCTCCGAGCCCCAATGGAAGCCACGGCCCGGGGACTCGGTGGCCCGAGCAAGCGGCGAGCCCATCATCACCGCGTCGGCCCCGCACGCGATCGCCTTGGACACGTCCCCGGAGCGCCCCACTCCCCCGTCGGCGATGACGTGCACGTAGCGGCCACCCGACTCGTCGAGGTAGTCGCGGCGGGCCGCATGCACGTCGGCAACGGCGGAGGCCATCGGTACCTCGACGCCGAGCACCGACCGGGTGGTGTGGGACGCGCCGCCGCCGAAGCCGACCAGCACCCCGGCCGCGCCGGTGCGCATCAGGTGCAGCGCCGCCTGATAGGTCGCGCAGCCGCCGACGATGACCGGCACGTCGAGCTCGTAGATGAACTGCTTGAGGTTCAACGGTTCGGCCCGGCTGGACACGTGTTCGGCCGACACCGTCGTGCCGCGGATCACGAAGAGGTCGACGCCCGCATCGACGACCGTCTTCCACAGCTGGGCGGTGCGCTGCGGAGGAAGCGCGGCAGCCACGGTCACCCCCGCCGCGCGTACCTCGGCAATGCGCGCGGCGACCAGCTCGGGGCGGACGGGTGCCTCGTAGATCTCCTGCATCCGCCGCGTGACCTCCGCGTCGTCGAGGCCCGCGATCTCGGCGAGCAGCGGCTCGGGGTCCTCGTAGCGCGTCCACAACCCCTCGAGGTTGAGCACCCCGAGACCGCCGAGCTCCCCGATCGCGATGGCCGTCGCCGGCGACACCACCGAGTCCATCGGCGCCGCGAGCACCGGGATCTCGAACCGGTAGGCGTCGATCTGCCAGGCGACGGAGACCTCTTCGGGGTCGCGGGTGCGTCGCGACGGGACGATGGCGATGTCGTCGAAGGAGTAGGCGGTGCGACCGCGCTTTCCGCGGCCGATCTCGACTTCGCTCATGAAGGGGACCGGCTCCTAGCGCGATTGGTAGTTGGGTGCCTCGACGGTCATCTGGATGTCGTGCGGGTGGCTCTCCTTGAGCCCCGCCGAGGTGATGCGCACGAAGCGACCACGTTGCTGCAGCTCAGGAATCGTGTGCGCGCCGACGTAGAACATCGACTGGCGCAGGCCGCCGATCAGCTGGTGGGCGACCGCGGACAGCGGGCCCCGATAGGGCACCTGCCCCTCGATGCCCTCCGGAATGATCTTGTCGTCGCTGCCGACCTCGGGCTGGAAGTAACGATCTCTGGAGTACGAGACCTTGCCGCGCGAGGCCATGGCCGCGAGCGAGCCCATGCCTCGATAGGACTTGTACTGCTTGCCGTTGACGAACACGAGCTCGCCGGGGCTCTCGTCGCAGCCGGCCAGCAGCGAGCCGAGCATCACCGTGTCGGCGCCGGCCACGATCGCCTTCGCGATGTCGCCCGAGTACTGCAGCCCACCGTCGCCGATGACGGGGACGCCGGCCGGGCGGCAGACGCTCGCCGCGTCGTGGATCGCCGTGATCTGGGGAACGCCGACGCCCGCGACAACGCGGGTGGTGCAGATCGAACCCGGACCAACGCCACATTTCACCCCATCAGCCCCCGCATCGACGAGCGCCTGAGCACCCGAGCGCGTGGCGATGTTGCCGCCGATGATCTGCACGTGGCGGGTCGCGGGGTCGGACTTGAGACGCCGGATCAGGTCGAGCATGAGCCGCGCCTGACCGTTGGCGGTGTCCGGCACGAGGATGTCGACGCCGGCGTCCACGAGAGCCGTGGCGCGCTCCCACGCATCGCCGAAGAAGCCGATCGCGGCCGCGACCCGCAGCCGGCTCTCGCCGTCCTTGGTCGCGCCGGGGTATTTCTCGGTCTTGACGAAGTCCTTGACGGTGATCAGACCGGCCAGCCGACCGGACTCGTCCACGAGGGGCAGCTTCTCGATCTTGTGCTTGGACAGCAGCGCGGCCGCATCGGCGCTGGAGATGCCGACCGGAGCGGTGATCAGCGGCATCGGCGTCATCAGCTCGCGCACGGTGCGGGTGGCGAACTCTCCCGCCGGCAGGAACAGCAGGTCGCGGTTGGTGATGATGCCGAGCAGGTGACGGGCCTCGTCCACCACCGGGAGACCCGAGACGCGATAGGTGCCGCACAGCGAGTCGAGCTCGGCGATCGTCGCGTCGGGGCCGACGGTGACCGGGTCGGACACCATGCCCGACTCGGACCTCTTGACGAGGTCGACCTGATGCGCCTGGTCGTCGATCGAGAGGTTGCGATGCAGCACGCCGATGCCGCCCTGCCTGGCCATCGCGATCGCCATCCGCGCCTCGGTCACCGTGTCCATGGCGGCAGACAGCAGCGGGACGCTGACCGAGATCTCGCGGGTCAGCCGCGAGGTGGTGTCAGCCTCGGAGGGCATGACGTCCGTCTCGTCGGGCAGCAGCAGGACGTCGTCGAAGGTCAGGCCGAGGGGAGCGAGGATCTCGGGAGAATCCATCGAGATGTCAGAACCTTCCGCTGGCAGCCATCTGGATGCCCGCGAGTCTACCGGCGCCCGTCCTCCCCGCCGTCCCCCTGCCCGTCCGAGTCGGACGAGTCGCCGCCCGTTCCGCCGCCGTCCTGTCCGCCACCGTCACCCCAACCAGCCTGCAGGCCTGAGCCGCCCCACTGGCGCCCGTCCCGGTCACGTGAGTTGCGGTCGGAGAAACGGCGGTCAGGCGGGTTGCGGTCAACGAACTTGCGGTCGAACCCATATCGGTTCCACCTGTTGCGGTCCCACCCATGACGGTGACGGGCGTCGCGATCCCAGAAGCTCCGCAGGTTGCCCGTCCGCTTGGCGCCTCGCGACGAGCGCGTGCTGACCACTTGGCGCGCGGCCTTCGCAGTGCGCTCGGCCTTTGCCGCCGCGAGCTTCGCCTTTGGCGAAGGCGTCTTTGTCAGGGGCTCGGGGGCGATCATGCTGCGATCGGGCATGACGTTGTCGAAGCTGCCACGAACCACGTTGACGACGTTCTTGTACGGCGTCAGCGGGTCACCCGAGACGGCTGCAGCCACCCCGCCGGCGGACAGCACCGCAGCGGCGACTGCGAGCGCGGCGATGGCGCGAGCGGCATGCCGCTTGGCGACCGGGACGGCCGGCACGGCCAGCGTCAGGATCCTGGACGGGCTGGGCTGCCGGCGGCTCTGCTCGGGGATGCACGGCGCCACGTCGTCGACGGGCAAGCCGTCGTCGACGTCCGCGACCAGTGCGGTCAGCAGCCCGACGACCGGATCTTTGCGGTGTGTGCCGATGCCCACCGGTCGTCGCCGCTGTGACAGGGCGTCGAGCAGAGCTTCGTCCCGCTGGACCGCTACGAGGTCGAGACTCATGTCTCCGCCTCCTCGGCGAGCACCCGAAGGCGAGCCAGCGCGCGGTGCTGCGCCACCCGGACGGCGCCGGCGGTCATGTCCAGCACGGCTCCGGTCTCCTCGGCCGACAAGCCGACAGCGACCCGCAGGACGAGCAGCTCACGCTGCGCCGGAGGCAGCAGGTCGAGCAGGTCGCGGGCCTTTTCCGCCTCGTCGGCCTTGACCACCTGGTCTGCCGGGCCGGGCCCGACATCGGCGACGTCCGGCAGCTGGTCGATCGGCACGGGGATCCGCATCGCCTGCCGCTGCGCGTCGGCCACCTTGTGCGCGGCGATGCCGAAGACGAAGGCCTCGAACGGCCGGCCGCGATCCTCGTATCCGGGCAGGGCCGAGAGCACCCCGAGGCAGACCTCCTGGGCCACGTCGTCGGCGGCGTGCTGGCCACCCGGGAGCCGGCCCAGCCGCGCCCGGCAATAGCGATGGACGATCACCCGTACCTGCGCCAGGAGCAAGTCGCGCGCAGGCTCATCCCCGGTTACCGCGAGCTCGGCCAGCAGGGCGAGGTCGGCCGAGCCGCCGTCGGTCTCTCTCGGCAGGGAGATCGACGTGGACAGGCCGGGACTCACGCCGGAGGAAACCGCCGTCACCGCACGAGACCCCAGCGGAAACCCTTGGCGACTGCCTGCGCGCGGTCCGCGGCACCCAGCTTGCGGAACAACCGCCGCGCGTGCGTCTTCACCGTGTCCTCCGACAGATAGAGCTCTTTGCCGATCTCAGCGTTGCTTCGACCTCTGCCCATGCCCCGCAACACTTGAAGCTCTCGCTCCGTCAGCGTTGGCAGCCCGGCCTCGGTGTCCATCGCCATCTTAGGCATTGACCGTGCTGCCGCGGCATCGGCGAGGGCCTGGGTCACCATCGTGGTGAGCTCTTCGCGGGACGCGTCCTTGACGAGATAGCCGCGAGCACCGGCGTTGACGGCACGCGCGACACCCTCCACGTCCTCGGCCATGGTCATCATGATGACGCCAGTATGGGGGGCGACCGCAAGCATCCGGCGAGCCGCTTCGACACCACCGATGCCGGGCATCCGCACGTCGAGCAGGACCAGGTCCGGCCGGTCGGCGCCGAAGCGCACCAGGCCTTCTTCACCCGATCCGGCCACGGAGACCCGATCCACGCCGGGCACGGTCGCCACGGCTCGACGCAGTGCCTCGCGCGCCAGCGGCGAATCGTCGCAGACGAGGACGGTGGTCACAGCATCCTCCCCAGGTCTGAGGCGCCGCGGGCGATCGTCCCGCGAGGTCACCTAGCCAGGGCGTTCCCGGCGTCTGCAGGAAGTCATCGGCAGCGAAGCGGCCGAGCGTGAGCGTTACTCGCGGACAAGATCGGGTCCGCTCGCCATGCCGGCGCCCCTCCCAGCGTCACTCGGCGAGCAGGGCCGCCACGTCGGCGCGGGAGAACCAGTCCGGCCGCAGGCTCTCCGGGCAGGTCAGCGGCGATGAGCTCAACGGTCCGGCGCGCCGACTGGAAGCAACGCTGGCTCTCCTCGGGGTCGCTCTCGTCGACCAGCGCGCCAAGAACAGCGCGGGCGGGCCACAGGAGCGGCAGCGTGCCCAGGCTCTCGGCGAGCAGTCCGGCACGTCGCAGGATGACGGCGGCCTGCTCGTGACGCCCGGCCTCCACGAGGGACACACCCTGGAACAGCAGGCCCTTGGCCACGTGGCGAGGAGCGCCGGCTTGTTCCGCCTGGTCGACCGACGTTGCGGCTGCAGCCACGGCGGCGTCCGGCCGGCCCTCGAGCAGCGCGACCTCGGCCTGCACCCAGCCGAGGCGCACGCGCTGGCGCCACCATTCGGCGTGGCCGGCGGCCAGGGCGGTCGCCGCCGCCAGGTGGTCCCGGGCGACGAGCGCGTCGCCCAGACCCACGGCGTCGGCAGCCAGGCCCAGGGCGGCGTCGAAGCCGGCCTCTCCTGAGCCGTCGCTCAACGCCAGAGCCACTTCGTCGTGTGCCCGTGCCTCAGAATGACGCCCGAGTTGGCGATAGACGCTGGCCAGCGTCGCCTCGCCGAGGGCACCGAAGATCCGGCGTTCGGCGGGAGCGTCGACAGTGACGGGGAGCAGGCCGTCCAGGGCGTCCAGCGCCGGGCCGAACCGCCCCGCCGCCGCCTGGCAGACGGCGAGCAGCCAGCGCGCGGCGGCCGACTCGGTGGGCAGGTTGTGCTCGACTGCCGTTGCCGCGGCACGCTGGAGGGGGTCGATTCCTGCGCCGGGGCGACCATGGAAGGCCGCTCGTTCGCCGGCCGCGAGCAGCGAGGCGAGATCGTCGGCCACGCCGCACCTCACTTCGCTGTCGCGCCCGCTCAGCTGGGCAGGGCGAGGCGAGGCTATCGCGACCTGATCTCCAGCCCGAGGCCGCCCAGAACTGCCTGCACGGCGCCGGCCAGGTCGTCGACGCGCAGTGTCGCGTGGTCCGAGCCACCAGGGCCGCCGGGCTCGCCCGCCAACCACCCCGGACCGCCGAGCACCACCAACGGTCGCGGGCGCAGCTCGGGGATCACCGACAGCGACGCAGGGTCCATCCGACGCGCGGCACCCTGGGCCCACAGGAAGACCACCGCCGCGCCCACCCGCGACACGGCATCGGCCAGCGCGGGCATCGGCACGCCTGCGCCGAACATCCGTACCGCCACGGAGCTCTCCGCCAGGACGGCGGCGAGCGCGTGCAGAGGCAGGTCGTGGGCCTCGACGTCGGGCGCGGCGAGCAGGACGGGCGCGGTACGGCGCGGATGGCTCAGGTGGCGGGTCACCTCGCGCAGGGCGTCTTCGACGCACTCGGAGAGCAGGTGCTCGATCTCGACACCACGACCGGTCGCCCGCCAGCGGTCGCCGATGCCGCCCAGCACGGGGATCACCATGTCCTGCCAGGTGACGAGCACGCCGCGCCGCTCGAGGCTGCCGTCCAGCAGGCCGGTGCAGGCGTGCGCGTCCAGCGCCATGGCTGCCCGAGCCAGTCCGCGCGCCTCCGGTGACGCGTCGCGCAGCGGCACGACCTGGCCCCCGCCACCGCGGCGGCGGACAGGTGGCGCCGCCTCGCGAGCGCGTCCACGGCGAAGGCCGCGGCGCGACACCGCCGGCCGGTCGAGCGCTGCCTGTGCCGCGTCAGCCGCCGAGACGCCGTCCAGCATCAGCCGCCGCATCATGGTCAGCCGCGACATGTCGGCCGAGTTGTAGCGCCGCTGGGTGCCCGCCTCGTGCCCCGTCGGCTCGATGCCATAGCGACGGGCCCACGTACGGAGCGTTCCGGGGGCCACACCCAAGCGGCGGGCGACGGCTGCGACACCCAGACCGACGTCGAGACCATCGGCCTGGGCGCCTCGGGACGGAGGAGCGGCAGACTTCTCGGGCACCCGGCGATTGTGCCCTGCCGGGTGCCCGAGTGCGGTCGCGATCGCGAGGGACGAGGAACGAGTCCCGACGATCGCGGCCAAATGAGTTCTTAAGCTCTAGCCAGTCGCGTTGCTAGTGGCTGTGGCCGTGCCCACCGTGCGAGTGGCCGTTGCCCTCATCGGCTTCGACGACCTTCTTCTCCACGACCAGGGTGGCGGTCGTGAGCACCATGCTCGCGATCGAGGCCGCGTTGCGCAGCGCCGAGCGGGTGACCTTGACCGGGTCGACGACGCCCTGCTTGATCAGGTCGCCGTACTCCTCGGTCGCGCCGTTGTAGCCGTTGCCCGGTCCGAGCTCGCGCACCTTGGCCACCACGACATAGCCCTCTGCACCGCCGTTCTCGGCGATCCAGCGCAGCGGCTCGTCGCAGGCCCGGCGCACGATGTTGGCACCGGTCGCCTCGTCGCCCTCGAGCCCGAGGTCGGCGATGACAGCCACGGCGTGTACGAGCGCGGAGCCGCCACCGGCGATGATGCCTTCCTCGATGGCTGCACGAGTGGCCGAGACGGCGTCCTCGATGCGGTGCTTGCGCTCCTTGAGCTCGACCTCCGTCGCCGCTCCGACGCCGATCACACACACGCCACCGGCGAGCTTTGCGAGGCGCTCCTGGAGCTTCTCGCGGTCCCAGTCGGAGTCGGTGTTCTCGATCTCGGCGCGAATCTGGCGCACACGGTCCTCGACGGCCTTCTTGTCGCCACCACCCTCGATGACCGTGGTGTCGTCCTTGGTGACGACGACGCGGCGGGCGGTGCCGAGCACCTCGAGACCGACCTGGTCGAGCTTGAGCCCGACCTCTGCGGCAACGACCTGGCCGCCGGTGAGCACGGCGAGATCCTCGAGCATGGCCTTGCGGCGGTCACCGAAACCCGGTGCCTTGACGGCGACCGAGGTGAACACGCCGCGGATCTTGTTGACCACCAGGGTCGACAGCGCCTCGCCGTCGACGTCCTCGGCGATGATCAGGAGCTGCTTGCTTGCCCCGACGACCTTCTCCAGCAGCGGCAGGAGGTCGGCCACCGCGGAGATCTTGCCCTGGTAGATGAGGACGTAGGCGTCCTCGAGGACGGCCTCCATGCGCTCGGCGTCGGTCACCATGTAGGGCGAGATGTAGCCCTTGTCGAACTGCATGCCCTCGGTGAACGTAAGCTCGAGGCCCATCGTGTTGGCCTCTTCGACCGTGATGACCCCGTCCTTGCCCACCTTGTCGAACGCCTCGGCGATGAGGTCGCCGACAGCGCGGTCCTGCGCCGAGATCGACGCGACGTGCGCGATCTCGTGGCGGTCCTCGATCTCGCGGGCGTCCTCGAGCAGCTTGGCGGCGACGGCCTCGACGGCCTTGTCGATGCCACGCTTGAGTGCCGCGGGGCTCGCGCCCGACGTCACGTTGCGCAGGCCCTCGCGGACCATCGCCTGGGCGAGCACCGTGGCGGTCGTGGTGCCGTCACCGGCCACGTCGTTGGTCTTGGTCGCGACCTCCTTGGCCAGCTGGGCGCCGAGGTTCTCGTACGAGTCCTCGAGCTCAACCTCCTTGGCGATCGTGACGCCGTCGTTCGTGATCGTGGGTGCGCCCCACTTCTTGTCGATGACGACGTTGCGGCCACGCGGGCCGAGCGTCACCTTTACCGCGTCGGCGAGCTTGTTGACCCCGCGCTCGAGTGCGCGCCGGGCCGAGTCGTCGAACTGCAGAGTCTTTGCCATGTGTGTCGATGTCCTCTCATGACAGCGCCCCGGTGGCCTGGCCTAGGCCGGGCCCCCCGGGGCGGAGTCGGTGTCGCAACCTCCGGCGAAGCCGGGGGTTCTGCGTTGTCCGGCAAAGCCGGGGCCCTGCTTGCTGGCAATGCCGAGTTGTGCCTTCCGGCGCAGCCTTTGTTACTACTTCTCGATGACCGCGAGCACGTCGCGGGCGGACAGCACGAGGAGCTCCTCGTTGTTGTACTTGACCTCGGTGCCGCCGTACTTGCTGTAGATCACGGTGTCGCCGACTGACACGTCGAGCGGCACGCGGGCGCCGTCCTCGAAGCGACCCGGACCGACGGCAAGGACGATGCCCTCTTGGGGCTTCTCCTTGGCGGTGTCCGGGATGACCAGGCCCGACGCGGTGGTCTGCTCGGCGTCGGACGGCTGGACCACGATGCGGTCCTCGAGTGGCTTGATGGCAACCTTGGTGGCCGTCGTCACGGTTATGACTCCCTCTCGCAGAAAGATCCTCACGAACGCGGGTTGACCTGGCGGTCCGCCGTCGCGGGGGTCGAACTGCCCTGTCCTCGCCGTGCTCGCCACGCAGCGACCGGGGGCCGGCTGCGGCTCAGTTCTGGCACCCTCGGGTCGAGAGTGCCAATGCGAAATCTAGGCGGTTATTAGCACTCGGTCAACCTGAGTGCCAGAACGAGGGAGCGGCGGGCTATCGGCGGGCCTTCTCGGCGTAGACCTCGGCGTCCGCCCGCGAGATCAGGCTGGCCACGCTGTCGCCGGGCCGGTAGACCGCGATGCCCATCGTGGCGCGGAAAATGACCTCGCCCGAGCCGTCCCGGCCGAGCCCTGTCAGGCAGTCGCGCAGCCGGCTCACGGCCGCGGCCGCGCCGGTGCCACCGGTGTGCTCGAGCAGCACGACGAACTCGTCACCACCGATCCGGGCGACCGTGTCGACGCCCCGGGCCGTCGCGCAGAGCTGGGCGGCGACGGTCCGCAGCACGGCGTCGCCGGCGACCCGGCCGTACGTGTCGTTCACGGCCTGGAAGTTGTCGAGGTCGACCACGACCACTGACGGCGTGCCGAGGCCGCGCTCGGCGCGAGCCACGGCCGAGGCCACCGACTGCTCGAGGGACCGTCGGTTGGGCAGGCCGGTGAGCCCGTCCCGGGCGGCCGTCCGGCCCAGGGCTGCGGCCATCCGGCGCATCTCGAACAGCGCCATGACCTGGTCGGCCACGACGCCGAGCAGGGCGAGCTGCTCCTCGCTGATGGCCCCGGCCACCTGGTCGTAGGCACACACGGTGCCGATCGCCAGACCGTCACGGGTCAACAGCGGCGCCGAGGCATAGAACCGGATGCCGCCGAGCGGCCCGGCCACCAGGGGGCTGGCGGCGAAACGAGCGTCCTGCGAGGCATCGGCGGTGAACACGATCTCCGTGCCGGTGACCACATGGGCACACAGCGAGGCTTCTCGCGGCAACTGCCGGCGCTCGGCACCGAAGGCCGCTGCCTGCCACTCCCGGTCGCGGTCGATCAGGTTGATCGAGGCGGTCGGCACGCCGCAGACGTACGCCACGAGGCGTGCGGCAGCGTCGAGATCGCCCGCGGCGGGCTGGTCGAGCACTCCGTAGGCGTGCAGCGCCGCCACTCGGCCGTCGTCCCCTTCCGGGACGGGCCAGCGCGCAACGTCGAGGACGTCGGCGGTCATGGTTCCTCCCACGGGCGGGCAGTCCGCCTCGTACCCCCCATCGGCACGACGTGCCGTCTTCTTCAGTCCGGCTCCTGCCCGAGGTCTGGTCCGGGCGGCTGCGAGGATCGCGCCGTGGACCTCGAGAGCTTCCAGCGGCTGCTCGCGCCCGAGGGGCAGCGGCTGCTCTCTTCTCTTCCGGCGTACGACGCCGCGCACGCGCTCGCCGTCGGCACCGCCGCCCGGGCGGCCGGCCATGACGAGGCCCTCGTCGCGACCGCGCTGACCCAGTCCCGGCTGCGAACCCGGGCACGGACGAAGTTCGGCGCGGACGCCGACCGGCTCTACTTCACGCCCGACGGCCTCGAACAGTCCACGCGATCGCTGGTGGCCGCCCGCCGGGCCACCCGGTTCGCGCAGGCTGCCCCCCGGCGGATCGCCGACCTGGGCTGCGGCATCGGCGGCGACCTCCCCCACCTCGCACGGGCCAGCCGCGACGGCGTACTCGCTATTGACCGCGATCCGCTCACCGTGGCGGTCGCTGCCGCGAACATGGCAGCGCTGGGTCTCAGCGGCAGCGTCGAGGTGCGCTGCGCGGACGTCACCACTGTCGACCTCTCCGCTGTCGACGCTGCCTTCGTCGATCCGGCGCGGCGGCGCGGCGGCAGCCGGACGTTCGACCCGCGCGCCTACTCACCGCCCTACTCCTTCGTCCTCGACCTGGCGGCACGGGTGTCTGCCACGGGCGCCAAGCTCGCGCCCGGCATCCCGCACGACGTGCTGCCGGCGGGCGCCGAGGCGGAGTGGGTATCGGTGTCGGGTGACCTCGTCGAGTGCGCCTTGTGGTGCGGGCCGCTGGCCGGACCTCTGGCGCGCCGGGCCACCTTGCTGCCCGCGGGGGCGACGATCACCGGCGACGGGCTGACCCGGGCACCGGCCGGGCCGGTCGGGCGATTTCTCTACGAGCCCGACGGCGCGGTGATCAGGGCAGGGCTGGTGGCCGAGGTGGCCGACCAGCTCGGCGGGCACCTGCTCGACCCGACGATCGCCTACGTCACCGGCGACGCCGCGACGGAGTCACCGTTCGCGACGGGATATGAGGTGCTCGACGTGCTGCCGTTCGGTCTCAAGCGGCTGCGCTCGCTGTTGCGCGAACGCGACATCGGTGTGCTGACCATCAAGAAGAGGGGCTCGGCGATCGAGCCCGAGGCCTTGCGCCGCCAGCTGCGGCTGCGCGGCACCGCCTCGACGACCATCGTGGTGACCCGCATCGCCGGCCAGCCCAGCGTCCTCGTCGTCGCCCCCCTCCGCCCCTGAGCAGCGACCTTTGGCGAAGACACGCCGAGCGTGTCGCGGACAAAGGTCGCTCGCCAGGGAGCTGATGCCGCGAGCAGCGACCTTTGGCGAAGACACGCCGAGCGTGTCGCGGACAAAGGTCGCTCGCCAGGGAGCTGATGCCGCGAGCAGCGACCTTTGGCGAAGACACGCCGAGCGTGTCGCGGACAAAGGTCGCTCGCCAGGGAGCTGATGCCGCGAGCAGCGACCTTTGGCGAAGACACGCCCAGCGTGTCGCGGACAAAGGTCGCTCATCGGCGGGGGGCCGGGGCGGGGGCGGGATGGGGTCAGGCGACGGTTCCGGGTGCGACGACGTCGAGGAACAGCCGTGACGCGGCGTCGCCGTCGATGGACAGGGCCACGTCGACGTCGGCCAGCGGCAGTCCCCGCTCGCCGTCCCCCTCACCCGCCACGAGGCGCCGGTCGACGACCGTCATGCCGCGCGTCCAGGTGCCGGCCAGCTCGACGCGCACCGGATGGCGAGCGGTCGTGACCAGCTGTGGCGCGAGGACCGCGACGACCGCGCCTGCGTCCCCGATCGTGCCGGGGGCGCCACCCAGCCGCCGGACCTGATGGGAAAGGAGGAGCCCGGCGAGCTGCGCGCCCGGCTCGTGGCTCGCGGCGAGCAGATCGGCCGTCGCTGCGTCGACGGTCACGTCGTAGAAGACGTCGAGCCCGTACATCGTCAACGGCAATCCGCTGCCCAGCACGATCGCCGCGGCCTCGGGGTCGTGCCAGATGTTGAACTCCGCCGCGGCGGTCGCGTTGCCGATCGACGCGGAGCCGCCCATGAAAACGATGCCCTCGATCTGCTCGGCCACCTCGGGATGGGTGCACAGCAGCAGCGCGATGTTCGTCAGCGGCGCGAGCGGCACCAGCGTCACCGGGGTGTCCGACCGGGTGATCGTCGCGCGCAAGAGCTCGACCGCCGACTCGTCGCGCGGCCGGCGGTGCGAGTCAGGCAGGCCGAGGTCGGCCATGCCGTCGGCGCCGTGCACCTGCCGCGCGTGCCGCGGCGGCTCAAGCAAGGGACGGTCGGCACCTCGAGCCACGGGTACGTCACCAGCCCCGGCCGCGTCGAGGACGACGAGGGTGTTGCGCACCACCTGGTCGACGTCCGCGTTCCCGGCGACGCAGGTCACCGCGCGTACATCGAGATCGGGGCTGCGGACGGCGAGCAGCAGGGCGAGCGCGTCGTCCACGCCGGTGTCGACGTCGAGGATCACGGGTGTTGGCGTCACATGGGTGATCCTCCCGCACCGGCGAGGAGCTCAACGCAGCACCACCACGACGAACGCGACGTAGCCCGCCACCAGCAGCGCCGCCGCGGGTCGACCCAGCCGGCCACGCGGCGCCAGCAGCAGGATCACGATCGGCAGCACGGCGGCGACCGCGGCGGGGACCGCGAGCCCGTCGACGGACAGCGGCCGGACCAGCGCAGCCGCCCCGAGGGTGGCCGTCGCGTTGTAGGCGGCCGAGCCGACGACACCGGCGACCGCGATCTCGGGCACGTCGTGACGGACCGCGGCGAACACGAGGGCGAACAGCTCGGCCGTGGTCGCGAGGGCAAGGACCGTCAGGCCGACGGCCGAGTCGGTCGAGCCGAAGGACTCGACAACCCGCACGGCACCGTTGACCGCGAGGTCGCCGCCGACCAGCATGAGGGCGACGCCCACCAGCGACAGCAGCAGCCCGACCGTCGCCGACCGTTCGCCGTGTTCTTCGTCGTCATCGAGCTCGGCGAGCTCACCGAGCTTGGGTGGTTCGCGCTCGCGCCACCAGACCATGCCGACGAGAACGACGTAGGCAAGCACCAGCACGCCACCCTCGACCCGGCCGACGTGCCCGTCCAGCAACGTCAGCAGGGCGAACGCACCAGCGACAGCGGCGAGGATCGCGTACTGCCGGACCCGCCGTCCCAGCTGCAACGGACGCACGAGTGCGGCCAGACCCAGGCAGGCCGTCAGCATCGTCACGTTGGCCCCGATCGCGTCACCAGCCGCGAGGCCCGGCCGGTGCTGGGCGGCGGCCAGCACAGCGGTCAACAGCTCCTCGGGCTCCGCACCCGCGAGCAGGATGCCGACGGCCAGCACCGTGACGCCGAGGCGCTGAGCCGCGGCCGCGGCATTCTCGACGAACAGCTCGGCGCCGCCGACGAGCAGCACCGCCGCGCCCGCGAGCAGCAGGAGTCCGATCACGGCTGGCCGGCGAGCCTCACCGGGCGACCACGTCGGTGACCGGCATCGACGAGTCGGCGGGCAGGTCGAGCGTGGACGGGGACACGCCGCGCGCGACGAGCTCCGCGCCCAAGCGCGGCGACCATGGCGCCGTTGTCGGTGCACAGCCCGGGACGCGGCACGCGCAGCTCGATGCCGCGCTCCGCGCACCGCTCCTGCGCGACCACTCGCAGCCGGGAGTTGGCGGCCACCCCGCCACCGATGAGCAGATGGTCGACCCCCTGCTCCTCGCAGGCCAGCACGGCCTTGCGCGTCAGCACGTCGACGACGGCTTCCTGGAACGCCGCCGCGACGTCGGCGACGGGCACCGGCTCACCGTCGCGTTCCCTCGTCTCGACCCACCGGGCGACCGCGGTCTTCAGGCCGGAGAACGAGAAGTCGAAGCGGTGGTCACGCATGTCGTGCGCGGCCGTGAGCCCGCGAGGGAAGTCGATGTACGTCGACCGGCCTTCGCGCGCGGCCCGGTCGATGTAGGGACCACCCGGAAACGGCAGGCCGAGCAGCCGCGCCACCTTGTCGAACGCCTCTCCGGCCGCGTCGTCGATCGTTGCCCCCAGCGGCGTCACGTCACCGGTGACGTCCTCGACCATCAGCAGCGACGAGTGACCACCCGAGACCAGCAGTGCGATGCACGGTTCGGGCAATGGGCCGTGCTCGAGCTGGTCGACGGCCACGTGCGCCGAGAGGTGGTTGACGCCGTAGATGGGCAGGCCCAGCCCGACCGCCAACGCCTTCGCAGCGGCCACGCCCACGAGCAGGGCTCCCATCAGCCCGGGACCGCTCGTCACCGCGATCGCGTCGACGTCGCCGAGCTGCACTCGTGCGTCGGCGCAGGCGCGCTCGACCGTCGGCACCATCGCCTCGAGGTGCGCGCGGCTGGCGACCTCGGGCACCACCCCGCCGAAGCGCGCATGCTCCTCGACGCTGGAGGCGACGGCGTCGGCCAGCAGCGTGTGACCGCGCACCAGGCCGACACCCGTCTCGTCGCAGGACGTCTCGATGCCGAGCACGAGCGGCGCGTCGGTCATCCGCCGACCCGGGTGGCGATGGCGGCCGCGAAACGTGCAGCGGAGTCGGCACCGTCGGAACCGTCGAGGGTCAGGAACATCGACGGCTCGGCCAGCTCGAGCTCGAGCAGCGTGGGCAACCCGTCGGCACCGGGCACGAGGTCCACCCGCGCATAGAGCAGGTCCTGGCGGGCGACAGCCGCCCCGGTCGACGGCAGCGCGTCGAGCACCCGACCGGCCGCGGCCAGCTCGGCCGGCGATGCTGCACGCGGCTGCATCGACTCCGGCTTGAACGCGGCTGTGACAAAGGGCATCCCGAGCTCCAGCAACGGTGCCTTGCGGACCGCGTGGCTGAACTCGCCGCCGAAGTACAGCAGCGCCGTCTCTCCCTCCGTGTCGATCGCGTCCAGGTAGGGCTGCACCATGACCGTCAAGCCCGCGTCGAGAAGGGATCTGACATGACCGGCCGCGCGGTCGTCGTGGTCACCGGGGACATAGCGGTTGGTGTTCCTCGATCCCGCCGAGACGGCCGGCTTGACCACGTACTCACCCGACGCCGGCACGGTGAACGTGTCGCCGGGGTCGAGCCAGGTCGTCTCGACCACGGGCAGCCCTACGGCGCCGAGCTCGCGCAGGTAGGTCTTGTGGGTGTTCCAGGCCAGCACCTGCGCCGCGTTGGCCAGCGTTGTGGTCGCCGCCACGCGATCCGCCCACGCGAGGAACTCGTCGAGGCGCTCGTGATAGTCCCAGCAGGACCGCACGACGACCAGGTCGTAGGGCGAGTAGTCGACGCGCGCGTCGGTCCAGACAGCGGCGTCGGCAGCGATGCCGAGCGACGACAGAGCAGCCAGCAGCGCAGGGCCGTCGTCGTCGAGGTCGGGGAACTCGGCGGCGGTCGCGAGGGCGATGCGAGCAGTCACGTCAGCGAGCCTAAAGCGGGACCGACACCGGGCCGCAGCCGCATGACGACGGCATCGACCCGGCCCGGCTGGTAGTAACCGCGCCGCACTCCGATGCGCTCGAACCCGAACCGCGTGTAGAGACGGGCGGCCGTCTCGTTGTCGGCGCGCACCTCGAGGAGCACCTCGCTCGCCCCGCGTCGCTTGACTTCGTCGAGCAACGCCGCGAGCAGCAACGCACCGTGACCCTCGCCCTGCCGGTCGGCGGCCACCGCGATGGTCTGCACGTCGGCGGTGTGCCGGGTCGCGAACAGCCCCGCATAGCCGATGAGCTCGCCGCCCGACTCGAGCACGACGTAGTGCCGGGTCTCGGGCACCCCCGCCAGCTCGGACCAGAACGTGCCCTCGGTCCACGGGTCGGGGAACAGCTCTCGCTCGATCGTCTGCGCGGCGGACACGTCCCACCAGCGCATCGGCCGCAGCAGCAGGTCGGGGGTCACAGCACCGACTTGCGCGCCGCCGGCTGTGCGACGTCGGGTCGGCGCAGGTAGAGGGGCACCGGCTCTGACCGTCGGCAACCCGCGGGCGACCCACAGTGCCAGCGCCCCGGCCGAGGGATAGACCGGCTCGCGGCTGTCCGGGAACGACCCGGGATAGGGCCGCGCGCCGTCGCCCACGACGGGTCCTGCCCAGGCAGCGCTGTCCGGGCGCTCAACGTGCGGGCCGTCGGCGCGCCGCGGACGCGCGTACTCATCAGTCTCGTACTGCGACCAGTGCACCTCCTTGCGCCGCGCGTCGGTGACCACCCGGAACGAGCCGGTCAGCCCCGACGCGAGGGCGAGGTGGTCGTGGGTGCAGACGCCGAGGACAGGCACCAGGAGTACGGTCCCGAGGGTGCGGGCCGTGACCAGCCCGACCCGCAGCCCGGTGAACGGACCGGGACCGACACCGACCGCGATCGCCGTGAGGTCACGCCGGTCGACGCCTGCCTCGGCAAGCACCGCGACGATCGCCGGCGCCAGCAGCTCGGCATGACGCCGCGCGTCGATCGTCGTCGCGCTGGCCAGCACGCTCTCACCGTCGGCGACGGCGACGGTCACCGCGGGCGACGCGGTGTCGAAGGCCAGCAGCACCCACCGACAGTAGCCGGGAGACCCGCGCTCGCCTCAGGGCCGTCATCCTGCGATGATGATCAGGTGGGACAACACCGGCGACCAGCAGGACGCGTCGCTGAGCCGCCGTCGCCGCAACGACGGGCATCGTTGGCCCGCCCCGTCACCATCGTCGCCACGCTGGTGGCAGGCTTCGTGGCTGCGCAGCTCATGCTGCCCACGACCGCAGGACTCAGCGCGGTCGAGAACGTCGGCGCCGTGTCCAGGGCACCGACCGCCGCCGCTCCGGTCGCCGCCGTGGCCGTGCCCAACGTGGCCGCCGCCTCGACCCCGACCAGGTCGGCCGCATCCACCACCAAGCCGCCGCGCCACTCCGGCAAGGGCCGTCGGGTCGTCTACTCGCTCTCGCACCAGCGCGTCTGGCTGGTCGGTGGTGCCGGCGTGGTGAAGCGCAGCTACCTCGTGTCCGGCCGGCTCTCGCAACCCTCGACCGGTCACTACCGCGTCTACTCGAAGTCGCGATGGACCTCGAGCACGGTGAGCGCGGAGACCATGCAGTACATGGTGCGGTTCACCCACGGCGATCGCACCGGCACACCGATCGGCTTCCATTCCATCCCGCGCGACTACAGCGGCCACGCGGCGCAGTCGGTCGACGACCTCGGCAAGCCGCTGTCCGCCGGGTGCATCCGCCAGCGGCTACGCGACGCGGCCAACCTCTGGCGCTTCGCACCGGTCGGAACGAAGGTCGTCGTCACTCACTGAGTGCGGCCAGGTTCGCGTCGACCCATCGCCGGCCGACGGGGCGCACCGAAACCGTGCGCGACTCGTCGGCCGCACCGTCACCCCCGCCGGACGGGCGAGCACGACCTCGAGCCGCTCGTCGGAGAGGTCCTCGACCTTGCCCTCGCCCCACTCGACCACGGTCACGGACTCGTCGAGGGAGGCGTCGAGGTCGAGGTCGTCCACCTCCGCGAGCCCACCGAGGCGATAGGCGTCGACGTGTACGAGCGGCGGGCCGTCCCCGAGCGGGGGGTGGACCCTGGCGATGACGAAGGTCGGTGAGGTCACCGGTCCGCGCACGTCGAGGCCTTCGCCGATGCCCTGGGTCAACGTCGTCTTGCCGGCCCCGAGCCCGCCAGAGAGCAGCACGAGGTCGCCGGCCCGCAGCAGTGTGGCGAGCCGCCGGCCGAACCGGCGCGTGTCGTCGGCCGTCGGCAGTGTGTGCTCGAACTGCACGGCGCTAGCCGACCAGCCGGGCAACGACGGCAAGGTCGTCGCGCAGCGCGGCGAGCGGCGCACCGTTCGGCCCGAAACGGATGGCGGCCGACGGGTGGTAGGTCACCACGAGCGGCCGCCCGCCGTGGTCACGGACCTCCTCACGCAGCGCGGCGATGCGCGCACCCGGGCCGAAGAACCACTCGGCCGCGGTGCCGCCGAGCGCCACGATCACGCGCGGGTCGGCCAGCTCGATCTGCCGGTTGAGCCAGGGCCGGCAACGCCCGACCTCGGCCCGCCGGGGCTTGCGGTTGCGCGGCGGGCGGCACTTCAGGACGTTGGCCACGGCGACCAGCGAGCGGTCGAGCCCGGCCTCGGCCAGCAGCGAGTCGAGCAGCTGGCCGGAGCGTCCGACGAACGGCACGCCGGCGAGGTCCTCCTGCGCGCCGGGCGCCTCACCGACCAGCATCACGTCCGCACGCGACTGGTCCCACGGCCGGACGCCGGCCACCACCGTCGTACGGCTGACAACGAGCTCGGGGCAGGCGATGCAGCCGCGCACCGCCGCCGTGAGGTCGTCCCAGGTGGCCAGCGCCGGTGCGACGGCGGCAGGGTCGTCCAGCACGCCGCGCTCGGTTGTCACGCCGCGGTCGCCGCGCGCAGGGCGCGCTCGACGAGGTCGCGCAGGTGGTCGGTGACGATGTCGTAGTGCTCGAGCATGATCATGTGACCTGCCTGGGGCAGGATCACCAGCTCGGCGCCGGGCACCGCCTCGGCGATGGCGCGGCTGTGTTCGGCGGGGGTCAACAAGTCCTGCTCGCCGCCCAGGATGAGCGTCTCGATGCCGCTGAGCCTGGCCAGCGCCCCGAGCTTGTCGTGCGCAGTGAAGGCCGGCATCAGCTGGGCGATGACGTCCAGAGCGGTCCCTGCGTGCATCTTGGCCACGAACCGGGTGAAGGACGGTGGCACGTCGGTCGCGAAGGAATAGCGCTTGGTCAGCACGAACTGCAGGTCGGCGCCGAGGGAGAGCCCGCGGCTGACGACCTCGGGCCGGCGGTTGAGCGCGTTGAGCGCACGCGGCGCCACCTTGAACAGCGCGCGACCAGCGGCGCCCGGCACACCGAGGCCGATCTCGGCCAGCTTGCCGGGAGAGGTCGCCACGAGGGCCACGCCGATGACCCGCTCGTCGAAGAGATCGGGATGCTGGTCGGCCAGCGCCATGATGGTCATGCCACCCATCGAGTGGCCGATCAGCACCAGCGGCCCGGTGGGCGCTGTTGCCTCGATGACGCTCGCGAGATCGCGGCCGAGCTGGTCGATGGTCATGTTCTCCGGCGACCCGTGGCCCGACTCGCCGTGCCCGCGCTGGTCCCAGAACACCAGCCGGCCGATGTCTTCCAGGTCGCGCCGCTGGTAGTGCCAGGTCCCCATGTCGAGCGCGAGACCGTGGCAGAAGACGACGGTGACCTCGGGATCGGCGGTGCCGTCATCGGGGTCGTCCACCTCGACGTGAAGGGCTACACCGTCGGTGGCGGTCACCGGGACCTCGCGGCCGTGGATCTCCCCGAGCGGCTCGTCGGCCTCGGTGTCCTCGCCGCGCAACGACTTCCCCACGACATAGCGCTCCGCCGCGAGACCAACGGCTGCACCGGCCGCCACGACTCCGGCGGCGCCGGCGATCAACGCCGTCCGCTTCCCCCAGGTCGACAGATTCACGCGACCTCCGCCGCGCCGATGTAGACGCGAGGAACGCGCGGGCCGACCCGCGTGACGATCTCGTAGGAGATCGTGTGTGTCGCGTCCGCCCAGTCCTGCGCCGTCGGCTCGCCATCGTCGCCCGGCCCGAACAGGACCACCTCGTCGCCGACCTGAGCGCTGTCGTCGCCGAGGTCGAGCACGAGCTGGTCCATGCAGACCCGGCCGGCGACGGTGCGGCGCCGCCCGGCCGCCCAGACCGGCCCGACGTTGCTCGCCGCCCGCGGGACGCCGTCCGCATAGCCGAGCGGCACCACCCCGAGGGTCGTCTCGGTCGCCGTCGTGTAGATGTGCCCGTAGGACACTCCGCTGCCTGCGGGCACCCGTTTGACCAGCACCAGAGACGCCGACAGCGTCATCGCGGGACGCAGGCCGAGCTGGGCCGAGGTGGCGACCTCGGGCATGGGTGAGAGCCCGTAGACGGCGATCCCGGGCCGCACCAGGTCGAAGTGCTGCTCCGGTGCGGTGAGGGCGGCGGCCGAGTTGGCCAGGTGGCGCACGTCGGGGCGCAGCCCCGCACCGGCGGCGACGTCGAGGGCCTCCCGGAACACCTGGGTCTGGCGGGCGTTCGTGGCGTGGTCAGGAGCGTCGGCGTGGGCGAGGTGCGACCAGACCCCGACGACCCGCACCAGCCCGTCGGCCTCCGCCTTGGCGGCCGCCTCGACCACGTCCGGCCAGTCGCTGGTGGGCGCGCCGCCCCGGGACAGGCCCGTGTCCACCTTGAGGTGCAGCCGCGCCGGAGACCCGCCCGTCCGCGCCGCCGCGGCGATCTCGTGAACGGCCCAGACGGCACTGGCGGACAGGTCGACGTCGGCCGCGATCGCCGCGCCGAACGACTCGCCCGGGCCCGTCAGCCAGGCCAGCACCCGCGGCCCGGTGATGCCGGCGGCCCGCAGCGCGAGCGCTTCCTCGAGCAGCGCGGTGCCGAGCCAGGTCGCCCCACCGGCGGTCGCCGCGCGAGCAGTCGGCACGAGCCCGTGCCCGTAGCCGTCGGCCTTCACGACTGCCATCACCTCGGCGCCACCCGCGGCGCGCCCCCGCAGCACCGCGACGTTGTCGCGGATCGCCGTCAGGTCGACGCGCGCGGCGGCGTGCAGGCGCGGGGACGGGGTGGCTGGCTGTGTCACGCCCACCAGTCTGCCGTGACGTGGCGGACAGCGTGGCGTGCGGTCATGCCATGAGCGCCCGGAACGCTGCCGGGAGGTGGTCGATGACGTCGTACGCCGACACGGGCGCGCCGCCGTCCCCCGCCAGCCGTCCCGCGAGACCGTGCAGCCAGGCGCCGACCGAGCCGGCGTCGAACGGGTCGAGCCCGCCCGCGAGCAGCGCGCCGCACAGCCCGGCCAGCACGTCGCCCGATCCTGCCGTCCCCAACGCCGGGGTGCCGGTCGGGTTCACCCGAGTCCGGCCGTCGGGTCGGGCCACCACCGTCGTCGAGCCCTTCAGCAGCACGACGGCGCCGAGCTCGCGAGCCGCCCGCCGGGCGTGGGCCAGCCGGGCCGCCTCGACCTCGGCGCGATCGACGCCGAGCAGCCGGGCGAGCTCTCCCGCATGCGGGGTCAGCAGGACGGGAGGCGTGAGCTTGCCCAACGTCGCGAACGCCGCGAGCGCGTCCGCGTCGACGACGATCGGCACACCGTCCTCGACGGCGCGCGCCAGGTGTGCGGCGGCGTCACTGCCGCCGCCCGACCCGACGGCCCAGGCCTGCACCTGGCCCTCGCCGACGACGGCCTCCGGCCAGCGGGCCCGCACCAGGGCGGTCGGGACGTCGGCGCCGACATAGCGCACCATGCCGGCACCGCCGCGGATCGCGCCGCCGGTGCACAGCACCGCAGCACCCGTGTACTGCGCGCACCCGGCCGCGACGCCGAGGACGCCGCGCCGGTATTTGTCGGACTCCCGCGAGGGGCGTGGCAGCAGCCCGGCGACATCGTCCGCCTGCAGCACCTCGACCGGAGCCGGCCCGGGCAGGTCGAGCCCGATGTCGATCAGCTCCACGACCCCGGCATGGCCGGCGCCCGGATCGACGACCAGCCCGGCCTTGAGGACGCCGAAGGTCACCGTCACGTCGGCGCGCACTGCCGGTCCGGACACCTCGCCCGTGTCGGCGTCGACGCCGCTGGGCACGTCGACGGCAACGACCAGCGCACTGGACGGCAACGCCGCAACCGCCGCGGCCGCCGCCTCACGCAGCCCGCCCGATCCACCGATCCCCGTGATGCCGTCCACGACCAGGTCGGGCGGCCGGGTCGCCGCGACGCTCTCGACGACGGTGCCGCCTGCCCGGCGCAGGGCGGCGAGACCGGCCTCGTGCGCCCGCGAACCGAGCAGCAGGGCCTCGACTCTGGCGCCGCGAGCGGCCAGCCGCGCGCCGCCGTACAACGCATCTCCGCCGTTGTCACCGCTGCCGACCAGCAGCAGCACCCGGGCGCCGTAGACCCTGCCCAGCAGCCGCGCGCAGACCGTCGCGAGCCCCGCGGCGGCCCGCTGCATCAGCGCGCCCTCGGGCAGCTCGGCGAGTGCCGCGCCCTCCGCGGCCCGCACGCTGGTGACGTCGTACGCGCGTCTCATCGGCCGCCCTCCAGGATGACGACCGCGGAGGCGATCCCGGCGTCGTGGCTCAGCGAGACGTGGGTCTGGCTGGCTCCCAGCTGGTCGGCACGCGCCGCCACCGTGCCCTGCATGCTCAGGTGCGGGCGCCCGTCCGACCCGCTGTGGACCTCCGCGTCGTGCCACCGCAGGCCGACGGGCGCGCCGAGCGCCTTCGCCAGCGCCTCCTTGGCGGCGAACCGGGCCGCGAGAGACGCGAGCGGCAGGCCGCGCTCGCCGTCCGTGAACAGCCGGTCGCGCAGCCGCGGCGTCCGTTCCAGGGTCGCGCCGAAGCGGGCCACGTCGACGACATCTATGCCCACACCGATGATCACGACGAACAGCCTGACATGGACCGCCGTTGCTGGCAGCGTTGCGGGTCGTGACCATCCTCACCGGCGCCCTCGTGGTGCTGCGCCCTCTCGCCCCGGCCGACGGCCCGACCCTGCGCGCGATCCTGGCCACTCCCAAGGTCGCGCGGTGGTGGGACCCCGACGAGGATCCCGACTGGCCCTTCGAGCCGGACAGCGAGTCGCAGCGCTTCGCCGTGTGCGAGCGCGGCAGCGACGACGTGATCGGGATGGTGCAGTTCGCCGAGGAGACCGATCCGCAGTACCGGCACGCGGGCGTCGACATCATCCTCGACCCTCGGGTGCACAGCCGCGGGCTCGGCACCGACGCGGTCCGGACCGTGGTGCGCCACCTGCTCGACGACCTCGGGCATCATCGCGTGACCATCGACCCCGCACTGGCCAACGCGGCAGCCATCCGGTGCTATGAGAAGGTCGGCTTCCGGCGGGTCGGCGTCATGCGCCGCTATGAGCGCAGCCCCGGCAGCGGCATCTGGCGTGACGGCCTGCTCATGGACCTGCTCGCCGAAGACCTCACCTGACACCCGGCTCCGACGGGCGCGCGATCCGGCCGCGATCGCTCGAACTGCACATTGTCGGTCCGAGACTCCGAACACAGTCGGCGTTCGCCGCGGCCGCTGGGGTCTGCGCGATTCGCAGGGGTCCTGGCCCAGCAATCGCGCATGCCACGGTGCCCGGCTCGCAGGTCGGCGGAGCTACTCGACGGTGACGCTCTTGGCCAGGTTGCGCGGCTGGTCGATGTCGTGGCCGCGCGCGGCGGCCATCTCGCAGGCGAACACCTGCAGGGCCACCACGGCGACGATCGGTTGGAGCAGCGTCGGCGAGACGGGGATGCGGATGATGTGATCGGCGTACGGGACGACCGCCTCGTCACCCTGCTCGGCGATCACGATGGTGCGTGCGCCACGCGCCCTGACCTCCTGGAGGTTCGACACGATCTTGTCGTGCAGCGAGCCCCGGCCCAGCGGTGACGGCACGACGGCGATGACCGGCACGCCGTCCTCGATCAGCGCGATCGGTCCGTGCTTGAGCTCGCCGGCGGCGAAGCCCTCGGCGTGCATGTAGGCCAGCTCCTTGAGCTTGAGCGCGCCTTCCAGCGCCGTGGGATAGCCGACGTGGCGACCGAGGAAGAGCACCGTCGTCGTGTCGCGCAGCTCGCGGGCCAGCGCCCGCACGGGGTCCATCTCGGCGAGTACGGAGGTCACCTTGGAAGGCATCTTGCGCAGCTCGTCGACGATCACGGCGATCTCGTCGCCGTACTTCGTGCCGCGCACCTGACTGAGATAGAGGCCGACGAGGAAGCACGCGACGATCTGGGTCGTATAGCCCTTGGTCGACGCGACCGCGACCTCGGGACCGGCGTGCGTGTAGAGCACCGCGTCGGACTCGCGCGGGATCGTCGAGCCGTTGGTGTTGCAGATGGCGAGCACCCGCGCCCGCTGCTCCCGGGCATGGCGCAACGCCATCAAGGTGTCCATGGTCTCGCCCGACTGCGTGATGGCGACGACCAGCGTCGTCCGGGTCAGCACCGGGTCGCGATAGCGGAACTCCGACGCGAGCTCGACCTCGCACGGGATGCGCGTCCAGTGCTCGATGGCGTACTTCGCGATCAGTCCCGCGTGGAAGGCGGTGCCGCACGCGATGATGATGATCTTGTCGACGTCGCGCAGCTCTTCGTCGGACAGCCGCATCTCGTCGAGCTGCAGCAGCCCGTCGTCGCCCACGCGACCGAGCAGCGTGTCGGCGATCGCCTGCGGCTGCTCGGCGATCTCCTTGAGCATGAAGTAGTCGTAGCCGCCCTTCTCGGCAGCCGACACGTCCCAGTCGACGTGGAACTCGCGGTTCTCCGTCGGGTTCCCGTCGAAGTCGGTGATCGTGACGCTGTCGCGGCGCAGCTCGACAACCTGGTCCTGACCGACCTCGACGGCGTCCCGGGTGTGCGCGATGAACGCCGCGACGTCCGAGGCGAGGAAGTTCTCCCCGACACCGCGACCGACGACCAGTGGGGCGTTGCGCCGGGCCCCGACGACGACGTCGGGTGCGTCGACGTGGGTGACCACAAGGGTGAACGCGCCGTCCAGCCGCCGACACACGCGCCGCAGGGCGTCGGCGAGGTCGAACCCCGCGCCCATCGAGGCGATCTCGTCCTCGAGCAGGTGAGCGACCGCCTCGGTGTCCGTGTCCGAGACGAGCTCGTGGCCGCGTGCCTCGAGATCGGCCCGCAACCGCGCGAAGTTCTCGATGATGCCGTTGTGGATGACCGCCAGCGACCCGGTGCAGTCGAGGTGGGGGTGGGCGTTGCGGTCGTTGGGCGCGCCGTGCGTGGCCCAGCGGGTGTGCCCGATGCCGGTGGTCGCGGGCGGCAGCGGGTGGTCCTTCAGCGCCGCCTCGAGGTTGGCCAGCTTGCCGGCCCGCTTCTCGGCGACGAGCTTTCCGCCCGCCAACAGCGCGACGCCGGCAGAGTCGTACCCCCGATACTCGAGACGGCGGAGACCCTCGATCACCACCTCGAGCGCCGAGCGCTCTCCGACGTAGCCCACGATGCCGCACATGGCACCGAGGGTATCCGTCGCCGGGTGTGACGCTCCCGGTTAGAGGGTGAGCTCCGCGGTCACGACCGCGGCGAGGCGCTCGGCGAAGGTTCGCGCGACGTCCTGGGTCGGGGCCTCGACCATGACGCGTACGAGCGCCTCCGTGCCGCTCGACCGCAGCAGCACCCGTCCCGAGTCGCCCAGCTCGCGCTCGGCGTCGGCGACCGCCGTCAGCAACGCAGCGCAGTCACCCACGCGTGCCTTGTCGACGCCCTTGACGTTGATCATCACCTGCGGCAGCCGGTCCATCACGGCCGCCAGCTCGGCGAGCGGCTTGCCGACGCCGGCGACCCGCGAGAGCAGGTGCAGGGCGGTCAACTGCCCGTCGCCCGTGGTCGCGTAGTCGAGCATGACGACGTGGCCCGACTGCTCGCCGCCCAGCGAGAAGCCGCCCTCGCGCATCGCCTCGAGCACATAGCGGTCGCCCACCGCGGTCTCGACGACACGAACGCCTTCGCGCTGCATCGCCTGCCGGAAGCCCAGGTTCGACATGACCGTCGCGACAACCGTGTCGTCGACCAGATGGCCGGACTCGCGCATCGCCAGCGTCAGGACGGCCAGGATCTGGTCGCCGTCCACGATGGTGCCCGAGGCATCGACAGCCAGGCAGCGGTCCGCGTCGCCGTCGTAGGCGATGCCGACGTCGGCGCTGTGCTCCCGTACGGCGGCCTGCAGCGCGCCCAGGTGCGTCGAGCCGTAGCCGTCGTTGATGTTGACACCGTCCGGCGCGCAACCGATCGCGACCACCTCGGCGCCCGCACGGCGGATCACGTCGGGCGCGATCCCCGACGCGGCACCGTGCGCACAGTCGACGACGACGGTCAGCCCGTCCAGCCGGTGCGGCAGGGTGGAGAGCAGGTGCTCGGCGTAGGAGTCCCGGAGGTCGTAGCGACGCCGGATGCGACCGACGGCCTCTCCGGTCGGGCGCTGCCAGCTCTCGCCCATGCGCGCCTCGATGGCGTCCTCGAGCTCGTCGGCCAGCTTGTGGCCGCCGCGGGCGAAGAACTTGATGCCGTTGTCAGGCATCGGGTTGTGGCTCGCGGAGAGCACGACCCCGAGGTCGGCCCCCGTCGACTCGGTGAGGAAGGCGATGGCGGGCGTCGGCATCACACCCACATCGAGTACGTCGACGCCGGCGCTCGCCAGGCCCGCGACGACGGCCGCTGCAAGGAACTCTCCGGAGGCACGCGGGTCACGCCCGACGACAGCCACCGGGCGATGGCCCTCGAACGCGCCCACGTCGCCGAGGACGTGGGCGGCCGCGACCGACAGGTCGAGCGCCAGCTCGGCCGTGACGAACTGGTTGGCCAGCCCGCGCACCCCGTCGGTGCCGAAGATCCGTCCCACGATCGGGGCCGGGCCGCCGATCAGCGCTTGCTGTACTGCGGAGCCTTACGGGCCTTCTTCAGACCGTACTTCTTGCGCTCCTTGGCCCGCGGGTCACGGGTGAGGAAGCCGGCGCGCTTGAGCGCGGGCCGGTTGCCCTCGGTGTCGATGGCGTTGAGCGCGCGGGCGATGGCCAGGCGCAGCGCACCTGCCTGGCCGGAGATGCCGCCGCCGTGGATGCGGGCGATGATGTCGAAGCGGTCTACGTACTCGAGGGTGACGAACGGGTCGTTGACCAGCTGCTGGTGGACCTTGTTCGGGAAGTACTTGTCCAGGGCGCGGCCGTTCACCGTCCAGTTGCCCGTGCCGGGCACGAGCCGGACGCGCGCGATGGCCTGCTTGCGGCGACCGGTCGCGGCGCTGGGAGCGACCACGACCTCGCGCGCCGTCGCGGAGCTGAACGACTCGCTGCTCGACTCCGACGTGAACGACTCGGGGACGACCTCGTCGTCGGGGATGTCGGTGTCGGGGGTCTCGATGGTGGTCTCAGCCACGGTGTCTCTCTTTGTCTCTTGAGGTGGTCAGCCGCGCTACTGCGCGACCTGACCGATCTCGAAGGGGGCGGGTGCCTGGGCCTGGTGGGGGTGCGCCGGGCCGGCGTAGACGTGGAGCTTCTTGAGCATGTTCCGGCCGAGCGTGTTGTGCGGCAGCATGCCCTTGATGGCCTTCTCGACCGCCTTCTCCGGGTGCTTGTCGAGCAGCTCGGAGTAGGGGGTGGACCGCAGCCCGCCCGGGAAACCCGAGTGGCGGTAGGCCAGCTTGCTCTCGCGCTTGTTGCCGGTCAGAGCGACCTTGCTCGCGTTGATGATGACCACGAAGTCCCCGGTGTCGATGTGGGGGGCGTAGATCGGCTTGTGCTTGCCGCGCAGCAGCGTCGCGGTCTGCGTGGCGAGCCGGCCGAGCACCACGTCAGTGGCGTCGATGACGAGCCATTGGCGCTGGACCTCGCCGGGCTTGGGGCTGTACGTGCGCACGGGAATAGCCTTCGTGGTGTCGGGACGGAGCGGATGCCAACGGGCTGCGCCGCTCGATGATGCGCTCGCAACCGTGCTGGCCGTGCCCTCCAGCGGAGAGCACAACGGTCTCGCAGACTACCTGTGCGCCCCCAAGGGGGTCAAAGTGACTCCCGGCTTCAGGTGCCCGACCGTTCCCCCGCGAGTGGTGACTTGCGCATGCCGGTCGGCCGGATCTGCCTGCCCGAGTCACCACGCCGCGGGCTGGGAGATCGCAAATACCGCCTATCGGGCGCGCTCGACCCGGCCCTCGTCCCACACGGGCTCGTCGGACTCGTAGACCGAGCCGTCGGCCCCGAAGACCAGGAACCGGTCGAAGCCGCGGGCGAACCACCGGTCGTGGGTCACGGCGACCACGGTGCCGTCGAACGCCTCGAGCCCCTCCTCCAGGGCCTCCGCGGAGACGAGGTCCAGGTTGTCGGTCGGCTCGTCGAGCAGCAGCATCGTCGCCCCGGACAGCTCCAGCAGCAGGATCTGCAGGCGGGCCTGCTGTCCGCCGGAGAGCGACTCGAACGGCTGCTCGGCGGCGTGCGCGAGCTCGTAGCGGTCCAGCGCCCGCGACGCCTCCTCCCGGCCCATGCCGGCGCGCCGCTCGTCGCCGCGCCAGAGGATGTCGAGCAGGGTGCGACCGATCAGCTCGGGATGCTCGTGGGTCTGGGCGAACCAGCCGGGGCGGACCCGGGCGCCGAGCCGGGCGCGCCCGGTGTGCGCGACGGGAGTGATCACGAAGTCCTCGACCGGACGGTGCTCGATGTCGGGGTCGCTGCCGCCGACGGCGAGCAACCGCAGGAAGTGCGACTTGCCCGAGCCGTTGGAGCCGAGCACCGCAACCCGGTCGCCGTACCAGACCTCGAGGTCGAACGGCTTCATCAGCCCGGTCAGCTCGAGGTCGGTGCACACGATCGCCCGCTTGCCGGTCCGCGAGCCGCGCAGCCGCATCTTCACGTTCTGCTCGAGTGGGATGGCCTCGGGCGGGCCCGGCCTCCTCGAACATCCGCAGCCGGGTCTGCGCCGCCTGATAGCGCGACGCCATGCCGTCGTTGTAGGCAGCCTTCTGCTTGTACATCAGCACGAGCGCCTTGAGCTTTGCGCGGTCCTCATCCCATCGGCGGCGCAGCTCCTCGAGGCGCGAGAACCGGTCGCGGCGGGCCTCGTGGTAGGTCGCGAAGCCACCACCGTGGGTCCAGGCCGTGTTGCCGGCCGCCCCGAGCTCGACAGTGACGACGCGGGTGGCCGTGTGCGAGAGCAGCTCGCGGTCGTGGGAGACGAACAGCACTGTCTTCGGTGACTCGCGCAACGACTGCTCGAGCCAGCGCTTGGCCGGAACGTCCAGGTAGTTGTCCGGCTCGTCGAGCATGAGCACCTCGTCGGGCCCACGTAGCAGTGCCTCGAGGACCAACCGTTTCTGCTCCCCGCCCGACAGCGTCCGCACCTCGCGCCACTGGGCCTTCTCGAACGGGACTCCCAGGGCGGCGACCGTGCAGGTGTCCCAGAGAACCTCGGCTTCGTAGCCGCCGGCGTCGGCCCAGTCGGACAGCGCCTGGGCATAGCGCAGCTGGGTCTTCTCGTCGTCGTGTTCCATCATCGCGAGCTCGCTCGCCTCGAGCGCAGTGGCGGCCGCACGTACGCGTGGAGGTGCCACTGAGGCGAGCAGGTCGCGCACGGTCGAGGTGTCCCGCACGGAGCCCACGAACTGGCGCATCACGCCGAGTCCGCCCGATCGCCCCACCGAGCCCTCATGCGCGTCGAGGTCACCCGCGATGATCTTCAACAGCGTCGTCTTGCCGGCGCCGTTGGCTCCGACCAGCGCCACCTTCGCACCGTCACCGACCCGGAACGCGATGTCCCGCAGGAGTTGTCGGCCGTCGGGTAGGAAGAAACCGACTCCGTTGACATCGACGTGGCCCACGGGACACGAGTGTGGTGCCTGATCGCCGAAGACGCGAGTCACTTACTTCGTCAAGGTATCTAGCGGTGGCCGTTTGGCTCTTCCCCCTCGATGGATCGCGGCAGTCAGTCGTGTTTCCCTGACGAGAGGAACGACATGCGGATCTCCAAGAAGAGGACGTTGGTCGCCTTTATCGCCACCGCAGCCGCCGTAACGGTTCTGGGCGCAGGCAGCGGGCAGGCCCAGGCGGCAGAACCCAGCAAGGCCAAGGTCGAGGCAACCCGTGCCAAGCCGGATCCGACCTTCGCGGCGACGGAGCGCGCCGGCAGCAAGGGCGTCGTCTCCACGGAGGCCTCGCGGGGTGCACTGGCGACCGTCCAGGCCAGGATCTCGGACTACGTGACGAGGAACGGCACCAAGTACACCTTTGGCACCTACTCGGACCCGGCCACCGGGAACGTCGTCCTTGACACGGACGCCCCGGCCGACATGGTCAACACACTGACCAGCGCCGAGGGCGACAAGTTCCTCCCGACCGTCAAGGTGGAGGTCCGCAACGAGGCGACAACCGACATCTACCAGCGCCGTGACGACATCGCGCCGTTCTGGGGTGGCGCGGGCCTGCTGGCCTCGGGTGCCATCTGCTCGACCGGATATCCCGTCAAGGACGCCTCCGGAAACAGGTGGATGGTGACCGCCGGTCACTGCTACGCCAACGGCACCAGCGTCAACACGGAGTCCAACCTGCACAACGTCGGCGTCGTCACCGGCCGTGCGTTGGCTTCACTCGGCTCGGGACCCATCGACGTGGAGTTCCTCGCCGGCCAGTCCTACTCCGGCCGCGTCTACAAGGGCGGCGTGACGAGCAGCCTCAGCGGGCCGGTCGTGGGCGCAGGCACCGCCTACGTCGGCTACAACAACTACTGCCACAGCGGTCGTACGACTGGTGAGCAGTGCGGACACACCGCGAACAGCATCACCGCCCAGGTGTGCACGCAGACCGGCTGCAAGTTCCCGGTCATCGCCTACACCGGTGGCGTCGTCCAGCAGCCCGGCGACTCGGGCGGGGCCTTCTACGCGAAGGACAGCAACGGGGGCGTCTGGATCCGCGGACACGTGATCGCAGGCAACTCCACCACGGGCTACGTCGAGCCGTACACCCAGATCACAGCTCGCTGGGCCGTCACCGCGGTGATGGGCTGACCACATTGCAGGACCAGGGAACGCTCAGAGACCAGCACACGGTCCCTGAGCGCTCGGTCGTTTCGGGCCGGCTATGCGGTCGCGGCGGGCATCCGATGCACCTAAAGTCCTCCCGTGGACGTCACCTCGCTCGGCAATCGCACCGACCTGGCATTGCTCCGACTAGGCGGTACGGAGGTCGAGGACAAGGGTGACCATCTGGTCGTGCGCAGTCCGCACAATCCGACCTTCTGGTGGGGCAACTTCCTGCTGCTCGCGCAGGTGCCGCCGGCCGTGGACACCGACAGGTGGCTCGAACGGTTCGCGGCGGAGTTCCCCGAAGCCCGGCACACAGCGCTGGCGTTCGACGGAGTCGACGGGAAGGTTGCGGACCTGGCCGCGTTCGCCGAGCGCGGCCTGAACTGCGAGGCGTCGACAGTGATGACTGCGTCGGCGGTGCACGCGCCACCTCGACCCAACCACGAGGCCACGTACCGCAAACTGGCCTCCGACGCCGACTGGGCCCAGAGCGTCGAGCTGCGGATGGCGTGCAACGACGAGGACGAGAAGGGCGCCGCCCACCTCGAGTTCACCACGCGCAGGGCGGCGACCAACCGCGGCCTGACCGAGGCAGGCCACGGTGCCTGGTTCGGCGCGTTCGTCGACGGGCGGCTGCTCTCGCAGATGGGGCTCGTCGCCGCGAGCCCGGGGCTGGCGCGCTTCCAGTCGGTCGAGACGCACCCCGACGCGCGCGGCCAGGGGCTCGCGGGCACGCTGGTGCACCGCGTCAGCGAGTACGGGTTCGGCGAGCTGGGAGCCGCGACTCTCGTGATGGTCGCCGACCCCGAATACAGCGCGATCCGCCTCTACCGGTCGGTGGGTTTCGCCGACACCGAATCGCAGCTGCAGGCCGAACGCGCGCCAACTGGCTGAGCAGCAGTCAGCCCAGTTGTCGAGGCGCCAGCGGATCCGTGAGGTCCACGACGACATCCGCCCGTGACCACGGGTCGTGGCGCTCTTCGTGCAGCGCCCAGGCACCGAGGTAGCGCCGCAGGTAGAGCTCCCGCACCTGCTCGGGGGTCCCGAGGTCGCCGTCACGCTCCAGCGCCCTGGCAAGCACGGCGGCGGGCTCGGCGACCAGCAGCACCGCGAGGTCCCACGCGTCCTCGAACTCCGGCGTCAACAGGAACTCACCCTCGACCAGCACGACGGCGCCGTCCTGGACCTCCGTTGGCGGCGGTGCGAGAACTTCATCACTGGCCAGGTCGAAGCTCGCCGTCACGACCTCGCCGACGCGATCGGCCAACGGACCGATGACGAGCCGGCGCAGCGCGTCGGCATCGTAGGAGTCGAGCAGGTACCCCTCCGCCGAGAGCCGGTCGCGCCGGTGCCGCACGTCGCGCGGCTGGTGGAAGTCGTCGTAGGACACCCGCACGACGGGCCGTTCGGCACCGTCGAGGATCGCGGTGAGCTCGTCGGCGAGGGTCGTCTTGCCGACGCAGGACATGCCGTCGATGGCCACGACCAGCGGACGGTCCTCGGCCAGGGCCAGCACCCGCCCGGCGAGGTCGACGAGCAGCTCCTCGCGCGTCATGCGGGTCTCACTTCGCCAGCTCGCGGCGTCGACGGGTCAGCTGCGCGCGGGCGCCCAGCTCGTCGTCCGGTGGGTACGCGACTTCCTCGAGTGTCAGGCCGTGTGCGGCAACGACATGGACGTCGGGCAACCGCACTGCCCCAGCCAGCACCTCGCTCGGCCACTGCACCGGCCGCTGGCCCTCGCCGACCGCCAGCAGCGCGCCGACCAGCGAGCGCACCATGCTGTGGCAGAACGCGTCGGCGACGATGGTCGCGACGGCAAAACCGTTCTCCGCATCACGGGTCCAGTCCAGGCGCAGCAACGACCGGACCGTGCTGGCGCCCTCGCGTCTGCGGCAGAACGCAGCGAAGTCGTGCTCGCCCAGAAGTGTGGCCGCGGCCCGGTTCATGTCGTCGACGTCGAGGGGGTGTCGATACCACAGCACGTCGTGTCGACGCAGCGGGTCGACGCCGTACGCCGTGTCCGCGACGCGATAGGCATAGCGCCGCCACAGCGCGCCGAAGCGGGCGTCGAAACCGTCGGGTGCCCGCCGGACGTCGATGACGCGAACGTCACGGGGCAGCACGCCGGAGAGCGCTTTCGCCAGGTGCGGGGCCGCGTCGTCGTACACCTCGGTGGGCAGGTCTGCATGTGCCACCTGGCGACGCGCGTGCACGCCGGCGTCGGTGCGCCCCGCACACGTCAGGGGTACGCGCGGCGCTCGCAGCACCGTGGCGAGCGCGTCCTCGACCACGCCCTGGACGGTCCGCTGGCCTGGCTGCATGGCCCAGCCCGCGAAGTCCGTCCCGTCATAGGACAGGTCGATGCGGACGCGGACGAGCCCGCCCTCCCTCAAGGGGTGGGCGGGCCCGTTCGATCCTCGCGCGGGCGGCAGCGTCAGGACTCCTTCTTCGCGTCCTCAGCAGCATCCTCGGCGATCTCGGCGAAAGCTTCGGCATCGCCGGCTTTCTCTGCGACCGCGGGGTCGTCGCTGGCGTCGGCGATCTCGGCCGCTTCCTCGGCGGCTTCCTTCGCCTCTGCGGCGGCTTCCTCGGCACCTTCGACGTCACCCTCGGCAGCGTCGTCAGCGGCTTCCTCAGCCGCGGCCTCGGCCGACTCGGCCGCGGCGGCTACCGCAGCCGCCTCGGCGGCCGCCGCCTTCTTGGCCGGCGCCTTCTTGGCCGTCCGCTTGGTGGCGGCTTCGGCCTCGCGCACGGTCTCGGCCTTCGCCGTCAGTGCCTCGACGAGCTCGATCACGGCCATCGGCGCATTGTCGCCCTTACGCGGCCCCACCTTGGTGATGCGGGTGTAGCCGCCGTGCCTGTTCTCGTAGCGCGGTCCGATCTCGGTGAAGAGCTCATGCACGACGCCCTTGTCACGGACGACCGTGAGCACCCGGCGACGCGCGTGCAGGTCACCGCGCTTCGCGAAGGTGATGAGTCGCTCGGCCAGCGGACGCAGCCGCTTGGCCTTGGCTTCGGTTGTCGTGATCCGGCCGTGTTCGAACAGCGCGGTGGCGAGGTTCGCCAACATGAGCCGCTCGTGGGCCGGTCCGCCGCCGAGGCGCGGTCCCTTGGTGGGAGTTGGCATGGTTGTTGCTCTCCAGTGATTTTCGTCAGGGCTTCGTCAGGTTGTCCGCGTCGACTCGGTGTCGGCCCGGCGCAGCGCTCAGTACTGCTCGTCCTCGAGGGCCGTGTCGTCGTCGGCGCCGAAGTCGACGGCCGTGCTCGGGTCGAATCCGGGCGGGCTGTCCTTGAGGGCCAGACCCATGGAGTGCAGCTTGGCCTTGACCTCGTCGATCGACTTCGCACCGAAGTTGCGGATGTCGAGCAGGTCCGCCTCGCTGCGCGAGACGAGCTCGCCAACCGTGTGGATGCCTTCGCGCTTGAGGCAGTTGTACGACCGGACAGTGAGCTCCAGGTCCTCGACCGGCAGCGCCAGGTCCGCCGCGAGAGCGGCGTCCGTCGGCGACGGTCCCATGTCGATGCCCTCGGCCTCGACGTTGAGCTCACGGGCCAGACCGAACAGCTCGGTCAGGGTCTTGCCGGCCGACGCCATGGCGTCACGCGGCAGCATCGAGCGCTTGGTCTCGACGTCGACGATGAGCTTGTCGAAGTCGGTGCGCTGCTCGACACGGGTCGCCTCGACCTTGTAGGTCACCTTGAGGACCGGCGAGTAGATGGAGTCGACGGGCACGCGACCGATCTCCTGGCCGACCTGCTTGTTCTGGACGGCCGAGACGTAGCCGCGACCGCGTTCCACGGTCAGCTCCATCTCGAGCTTGCCCTTGCCGTTGATCGTGGCGATGTGCAGGTCGGGGTTGTGCACCTCGACGCCGGCCGGCGGCGCGATGTCGGCGGCCGTCACGACGCCGGGGCCCTGCTTGCGCAGGTACATGACCACTGGCTCATCCACCTCGGAGCTCACGACGAGCTCCTTGATGTTCAGGATGATGTCGGTGACGTCTTCCTTGACGCCGGGCACGGTGGTGAACTCGTGCAGCACGCCGTCCACGCGGATGCTCGTGACGGAGGCACCGGGGATGGAGGAGAGCAGGGTGCGGCGCAGGGAGTTACCGAGCGTGTATCCGAAACCGGGCTCGAGCGGCTCGATCACGAACCGGGAGCGATAGTCGTCGACGACCTCTTCGGCCAGGGTGGGGCGCTGTGCGATAAGCACGTCAATTTCCTTTCCACGGGCGTCCGCTATATGACGCCTCGATGTCCTGCACCGTGAGCGACGTCGGTATGCCGCTCACGGGTCGTGCGTACTTCTAGTAGAGCGCTTACTTCGAGTAGAGCTCGACGATGAGCTGCTCCTGGACCGGCGTGTCGATGACCTGCCGCGCCGGGAGGGAGTGCACGAGGATGCGCATCTTGTTCGGGATGACCTCGATCCACGCCGGCACCGTCCGCTCGCCGACCTCGGCGCGCGCCACGATGAAGGGCGTGAGCTCGAGCGAGCTCTGCCGTACTTCGATGATGTCGTTCTCGCTCACGCGGTAGGACGGGATGTCGACCTTGTGACCGTTGACCGTGATGTGGCCGTGACGCACCAGCTGACGCGCCATGTCGCGGCTCTTCGCAAAACCGGCCCGGAACACGACGTTGTCGATCCGCGTCTCCAGGATGCGCAGCAGGTTCTCACCGGTCTTGCCCTGCTTGCGGTTGGCCTCGTCGTAGTAGCCACGGAACTGCTTCTCCAGCACGCCGTAGATGCGCGCGCACTTCTGCTTCTCGCGCATCTGCAGGAGGTACTCGCTCTCCTTGGTGCGACCGCGGCCGTGCTCACCCGGGGGGTACGGACGGATCTCGATCGGGCACTTCGGTGACTCGCACTTCGCACCCTTGAGGAACAGCTTCATCTTCTCGCGCCGGCAACGCTTGCAGTCCGGTCCGGTATATCTCGCCATGATTCCTTTTCCTCCCCTAGACCCTGCGCCGCTTGGGAGGGCGGCAGCCGTTGTGGGGCACGGGGGTGACGTCTTGGATGGTCCCGACCTCGAGGCCGGCCGCTTGCAGCGATCGGATCGCGGTCTCTCGCCCGGAGCCCGGGCCCTTCACGAACACGTCGACCTTGCGCATGCCGTGCTCCTGCGCGCGACGGGCCGCACTCTCAGCGGCCATCTGCGCGGCGAAGGGCGTCGACTTGCGTGAGCCCTTGAAGCCGACATGGCCGGCCGAGGCCCACGCGATCACGTTGCCCATGGGGTCGGTGATCGAGACGATCGTGTTGTTGAACGTGCTCTTGATGTGCGCGTGGCCGTGAGCCACGTTCTTTTTCTCCTTGCGACGCACCTTCTTGGTGCCCGCGCCTTGACGGCTCTTCGGAGGCATTGGCTGTCAGATCTCCTGTGGCTGGGAAGTATTCAAAGGTCGGCAGTTTTGGATTGGGGGTCACTTGGGGGGCGAGCCCCCAAGGGTTACTTCTTGCCGACCTTCTTCTTGCCGGCGACCGTCTTGCGCGGGCCCTTGCGGGTGCGAGCGTTGGTGTGGGTGCGCTGGCCGCGCACGGGCAGGCCACGACGGTGGCGGATGCCCTGGTAGCAGCCGATCTCGACCTTGCGCCGGATGTCGGCCTGCACCTCGCGGCGCAGGTCACCTTCGATCCGGTAGTTGGCTTCGATCCAGTCGCGCAGCTTCACCAGGTCCTCGTCCGCGAGGTCGCGGACGCGGGTGTCTGGGTTGACGCCGGTGTTCTTGAGGGTGTCGAGCGCACGTGAGTGCCCGACTCCGAAGATGTAGGTCAGGGCGATCTCGACGCGCTTCTCGCGCGGGAGGTCGACGCCAACGAGGCGTGCCATCTGGGCGGTACTCCTTCACTGTCACCAGGTCGTGCACACCACTCCCCACCCGCCCGGGTGGGGCCCCAGCCTGGTGACCGGGGGTGCCGCCGGGCTCTCGTGAACCGGCATGTGTGGCGCGCTGTCTAATTGTTGAGCTTCGTCTGTCTTCTGTGCCTTGGGGCGGTGTCTTCTGTGCCTTGGGGCGGTGTCTTCTTGCCTTCGGGCGGCTAGCCCTGACGCTGCTTGTGGCGGGCGTTCTCGCAGATGACCATGACCCGCCCGTGACGGCGGATCACCTTGCACTTGTCGCAGATCTTCTTGACGCTGGGCTGGACCTTCATCGGTTGTCTCCGGGGATGGTGCTCATGCTCGCTCGAGGCGGCAGATGTGGCACCGCTTCGCAGGGTGGTGGTCAGTGGTCGGTGGGACTACTTGTAGCGGTAGACGATGCGGCCGCGATTGAGGTCATAGGGGCTGAGCTCCACCACCACGCGGTCCTCGGGGAGGATCCGGATGTAGTGCTGACGCATCTTGCCGCTGATGTGAGCGAGAACCTTGTGTCCGTTGGTCAGCTCAACGCGAAAGAAAGCGTTGGGCAGAGCCTCGACCACCGTGCCCTCGATCTCAATGACCCCGTCCTTCTTGGCCATGTCCTCCGCAATCCCTTGACGATGGTTCCTTACTTTTCGTGCTTTTAGCTACGGTACGTGTTCGTTTCTGCGTGTCGCGCGCAGGCGGTGACGCCTGTGCGTAACGGATGGCTCACTCGTGACGCCAGTCACGCGTACCTGTCCCAGCCGCGGGGCATGCGTAACTTATGGCTCGAGAGCCAGCGCGTGAGTCTACGCAATATCGCCCCCGAACGCGAACCCGCCCGCCGCACCCCACCCCTCCCACCCCCACCCACCCCCCTCCTTTCAAAGTCGATCATGCACAACCTGGGATTGCCTCCTGTTTCCGCAGGTCAGCGCCCTGCAAATCCGAGTCGATCATGCAGTAACCGACAGGGGCATTCAGAGGTGGTCGCGCTCGCCGTCCTGCCGGCCCGGACGCTCACGCTCGGCACCACCCGACAGCGTGCGGCGCAGCAGCACGGCGCCCCCGGGCAGGATCACCCAGATCGGCCAGAAGTCGTGGTCGCCCCCGCCGTCGATCACGGACGCCGCCCAGATGGCCACACAGACGACGACGCCGGTCCCCCAGGCGCCCCACATCCCCCGGACGTGTCCTCCTGCGGCGTACGGCCTCGTACGTGCGGGCAGGGGGGTGGTAGGCGCTTCGATCGCTGCGCTGCGGGCTGGGAGGTCCTTGGTGACCACAGCCAGCTCGCCGATGGTCTTGGCGGCCAGAGTGCGATCGAGCCGCTCCTCGAACTCCTCGAGGGTCAACCGGCCCTCCGCGTGCGCGTCACGGAGCGCGTCCGCCACGGCCTCGCGGTCGGCATCGGAGGCTCGCATCGACGGGTCCTGCGTCACGTCGTCAGCCTAGGCGCTGTCGGTTACTGCATGATCGACTCGGATTTGCAGGGCGCTGACCTGCGGAAACGGGAGGGGTTCCCAGGTTGTGCATGATCGACTTTGAAAGGGAGGGTGAAGGGAGAGCGAGGGCGGTGGGTGGGTCAGCCGGTGGCGGCGGTGACGCCGAGGGCGGCGAGCCGGGCGGTTCCCCCGTCGAGCGCCGTCAGCACCCAGGGACCCTGTTCGGTCAGGGTGAAGGTGTGCTCGAAGTGCGCGGCCCAGCCGCCGTCGGCGGTCACCACGGTCCACTCGTCGTCGAGCAGGCGGGTGCGAGGGCTGCGCGCCGTGATCATCGGCTCGACGGCCAGGGCCAGTCCCTTCACCAGCTTGGGACCGCGCCCGGGTCGCCCGTAGTTGAGCACGTGCGGGTCCTGGTGCATCTCCGTGCCGATGCCGTGCCCGCCGTACTCCTCGACGATGCCGAAGTCGCTCTCGCCGCGGATGTACGCCTCGACCGCGTGGCTGATGTCCGAGACCCGGCCGCCGAGGCGGGCGGCGGCCAACCCGCGCCACATCGACTCCTCGCAGACCCGCATGAGCTCGGTCAGCTCGGCCGGCACGTCACCGACAGGCACGGTGATCGCCGCGTCGCCGTGGTAGCCGTCGATGATCGCCCCGCAGTCCAGCGAGATGACGTCTCCGTCGCGCAGCACCCGCGGGCCGGGGATGCCGTGCACGATCTCGTCGTTCACCGACGCGCAGATGGTGGCGGGGAAGCCGTGATAGCCGAGGAACGACGGCGTGCCACCGCCCTCGCGGATGGAGGCCGCCGAGATGGCGTCCAGGTCCGCGGTCGAGACTCCGGGGGCAACCGCCTCGCGCAGCCGCTCGAGGGTGCGGCCGACGAGCTGACCGGCCGCCCGCATCAGGGCGATCTCCGCCTCGGACTTGATCTGGATCATGCGATCGCGTCTCCTGAACATGGCGGCACGTCAGGTCTCGAACCGGCGCAGCGCGTTGATCGCCCGCTCGGTCACGTCCTCGACGGGCCCGGTCGCATCGACTCCCCGCAGGAAGCCACGATCGCCGTAGTAGCCGATCAACGGTGAGGTCTGGTCGGCGTAGACCTCGAGCCGGTGGCGGATGGTCTGCTCGCTGTCGTCGTCGCGCTGGAAGAGCTCGCCGCCGCAGCGGTCGCAGACGCCGTCGCGCGCAGGCGGGTCGAAGTCCTGGTGCCAGACGTGACCGCACCGCCGGCACGTGCGGCGACCGGACAGGCGACGTACGACCTCCTCGTCGTCCACGACGAGCTCCAGCACGACGGTCACGGTCTTGCCTTGTGCGGCGAGCACCTCCTCGAGGACCTCGGCCTGGTGCACGGTGCGTGGGAACCCGTCGAGCAGGAAGCCCTCGGTCGTGTCGTCGTGGGTCAGCCGGTCCTTCACCATGGCGATGGTCACTTCGTCGGGCACCAGGTCACCGGCGTCCATGTACTTCTTCGCCTCGATGCCGAGATCGGTGCCCTCGCTGACGTTGGCCCGGAAGATGTCGCCCGTGGAGATCTTCGGCACGGAGAAGTGCGAGGCAATGAACTGCGCCTGCGTGCCCTTCCCTGCCCCGGGCGGCCCGACCAGTACCAGGCGCACTAGGGCGTGTCTCCTTGCCTGGCGTCGTAGCGCGAGCCGGCGTCCGGGTTAGGAGCCATGCCCTAGCGGAGGAAACCCTCGTAGTTGCGCTGCTGGAGCTGGCTCTCGATCTGCTTCACGGTCTCGAGACCGACACCCACGATGATCAGGATGGCGGTGCCGCCGAACGGGAAGTTGCTGTTGGCGTTGAACAGGCTCAGGGCGATCAGCGGGATGAGCGCGATCATGCCCAGGTAGAGCGCACCGACAGCAGTGATGCGGGAGAGGACGTAGTCGAGGTACTCGGCAGTCGGCCGGCCGGCCCGGATGCCCGGGATGAAGCCGCCGTACTTCTTCATGTTGTCCGAGACCTCGGTCGGGTTGAACGTGATCGCCACGTAGAAGTAGGTGAAGAACACGATCAGACCGAAGTACAAGAGCATGTAGAGCGGGTGGTCGCCCTTGACCAGGTAGGTCTGCACCCACGTCGCCCAGCCGGGCGGGTTGTTGCGGTCGGTGAGGTTGACCGCCAGTGCCGGCAGGTAGAGGAGCGAGGACGCGAAGATGACCGGGATGACACCGGCCTGGTTGACCTTCAGCGGGATGTACGTCGACGAGCCGCCGTACATCCGCCGGCCGATCATCCGCTTCGCGTACTGCACGGGGATGCGCCGCTGGGCCTGCTCGACGAACACGACGAAGGCCACGATCACCAGGCCGATGCCGACGACGAAGAAGAAGAGCCCGTAGCCGCGCTCGATCTTGATCTGCCACAGCGACGTCGGGAAGCCCGCGGCGATCGAGGTGAAGATCAGCAACGACATGCCGTTGCCGATGCCACGGTCGGTGATCAGCTCGCCGAGCCACATGATGACGCTGGTCCCGGCGGTCATCGTGATGACCATGACCAGGATGCCCCAGATGCCGATGTCGCTGTAGATGATGTCGGCGGTGCAGTTGCCGCCGAACAGCTGGCCGGGCTGGCGGGCCAGCGCGATCAGGCCGGTCGACTGCAGGACGGCCAGGCCGATGGTGAGATAGCGCGTGTACTGCGTGAGCCGCGCCGTGCCCGACTGGCCCTCCTTCTTGAGGGCCTCGAACCGCGGGATGACCACGGTCAGCAGCTGCACGATGATGCTCGCGGTGATGTAGGGCATGATGCCCAGCGCGAAGATCGACAGCCGCAGCAGTGCACCACCGCTGAACAGGTTGATCAGGCTGTAGAGACCCGTGCTGCCCTGTTGGGAGATGCAGCCCTTGACGGCTGCGTAGTCGACCCCTGGGGTCGGGATGACAGAGCCGAGCCGGAACAACGCCATGATCGCCAGCGAGAAGAGGATCTTCTTGCGTAGATCGGGCGTGCGGAATGCCCGAACGAACGCGGTGAGCACGAGATCCTCCGAAGGGACTGCCTGTCGCACCCGCGCCCGCGCGGGTGAGTCGGATAGGTGGGCCTGCGGACTCCGACGGGGTCCACGGGCTGCTCACGGACTCTAACAGTCCGCACTCAGACCCGCTGTCCCCCGCCCGGCGGCGCCCGCCGGCTGCTAGAGCTCGGTGGCCGAGCCGCCGGCAGCGATGATCTTGTCCTTGGCGCTCGCGGAGAACCGGTCCGCGGTGATCTGCAGCGTCACGCTGAGGTCACCGTCGCCGAGAATCTTCACGGGCTCGCCCTTGCGCACGGCGCCCTTGGACACCAGATCGTCCACGCTGACCGCGCCGCCGTCAGGGAACAGCTCGCTGAGCCGGTCCAGGTTGACGACCTGGTACTCCACGCGGAACGGGTTCTTGAAGCCGCGCAGCTTGGGCAGCCGCATGTGCAGCGGCATCTGCCCGCCCTCGAAGCGGGCAGGCACCTGATAGCGCGCCTTGGTGCCCTTCGTGCCTCGACCGGCGGTCTTGCCCCGCTTGCCCGCTTCTCCACGGCCTACACGGATCTTGGTGGATTTGGCGCCCGGTGCCGGGCGCAGGTGATGAACCTTCAGGGGTGGCATATCTAGTCGACCTCCTCGACGGTGACCAGGTGCGACACCGTGTTGACCATGCCGCGGATCTCCGGACGGTCCTCCTTGACGACGACGTCGTGGAGGCGCTTGAGACCCAGCGTGCGCAGCGTCTCGCGCTGGTTGCGCTTGCCGCCGATGCCGGAACGGATCTGGGTGACCTTCAACCTAGGCATCAGGAATTCCCCAATGCCCGGGCCCGCAGCAGCGCGGCTGGAGCGACGTGCTCGATCGGGAGGCCGCGACGCGCAGCCACCTCTTCGGGCCGCTCCAGCGCCTGCAGCGCGGCGACGGTCGCGTGCACGATGTTGATCGCGTTGGACGAACCGAGCGACTTCGAGAGCACGTCGTGGACGCCGGCACACTCGAGCACGGCGCGCACCGGGCCACCGGCGATCACGCCGGTACCGGGTGAGGCGGGCTTCAGCAGTACGACGCCTGCCGCCTTCTCGCCCTGCACGGGGTGCGGGATGGTGCCTTGGATGCGGGGGACCTTGAAGAAGTGCTTCTTGGCCTCCTCGACGCCCTTGGCGATCGCGGCCGGCACCTCCTTGGCCTTGCCGTAACCGACGCCGACGGTGCCGTCGCCGTCGCCCACCACAACAAGTGCGGTGAAGCTGAAGCGGCGACCACCCTTGACGACCTTGGCCACGCGGTTGATGGCGACGACGCGCTCGACGAAAGCGGTCTTCTCGGCAGGGCCGCCACCGTCACGACGGTCGCGGCCGCCGCGGCGGCCACTGTTGTCGCTGGCACCGGCAGCGCCAGTGCCACCTCGACGCTGAGGTCCAGGCATTAGAAGTTCCTCTTCTCGTTGCTTGTCAGGTAGGCGCGCGTCTCGGTGCTCAAGCGGGTGCTCACAGGGCGAGCCCCGCTTCGCGCGCACCGTCGGCGATCGCGGCCACCCGGCCGTGATAGCGGTTGCCACCACGATCGAAGACGACGGCGTCGACCCCGGCTTCCTTGGCACGCTTCGCGACGAGCTCGCCGACCTTCTTGGCCTTCGCCGTCTTGTCGCCTTCGAGCGCGCGCAGGTCGGCCTCCATCGTCGATGCCGAGGCCAGGGTGCGGCCCGCGACGTCGTCGACCAGCTGGACGTAGACGTGGCGCGTCGACCGGCTGACCACCAGACGCGGACGCGTCGACGTACCGCTCACCTTCTTGCGCACGCGCAAGTGGCGTCGGGCGCGGGCGACATTCTTGTCACCGCGCCGGATCTTGATACCGACAGCCATGTCTACTTACCAGCCTTTCCAGCCTTGCGGCGGATCTGCTCACCTTGGTACCGCACACCCTTGCCCTTGTACGGGTCGGGCTTGCGCAGCTTGCGGATCTTGGCGGCGGTCTCGCCCACCTTCTGCTTGTCGACGCCCGACACCGTGAACCGGGTCGGCGCCTCGACGTTGAAGCTGATGCCGTCGGGGGCCTTGATCAGGACCGAGTGGCTGAACCCGAGTGCGAACTCGAGGTCGCTGCCCTTGGCCACCACGCGGTAGCCGGTGCCGACGATCTCAAGCGTCTTGCTGTAGCCGTCGGTGACCCCGATGACCATGTTGTTGACGAGCGTGCGCGAGAGGCCGTGCAGGGCACGGTTCTGACGCTCGTCGTCGGGACGGGTCACCTCGAGGGTGCCGTCGTCGACCTTGGCGATCTCGATGGGCTCGGCCACACGGTGCGACAAGGTGCCCTTGGGTCCCTTGACGGTCACGTTGCGGCCGTCGATGCTCACGTCGACCCCGCTAGGAACGGGAATCGGGAGCCGTCCGATGCGCGACATGCTCTGCTCTCCCTTCCCTTACCAGACGTAGGCGAGGACTTCCCCACCCACGCCTTTCTTGGCGGCCTGGCGGTCGGTCAGCAGGCCGGACGACGTCGAGATGATCGCGACGCCCAGTCCGCCGAGCACGCGCGGCAGGTTGGTGGACTTGGCGTAGACCCGCAGGCCCGGCTTGGAGATGCGCTTGATGCCGGCGATGGACCGCTCGCGGTTGGGTCCGTACTTGAGGTCGAGCACGAGGTTCTTGCCGACCTCACCCTCGGCGGGTTCGTTGACACTCCATCCGGAGATGTAGCCCTCCTGCTGGAGGATCTCCGCGACGTGGGTCTTGAGCTTGGAGTGCGGCATGACCACGGAGTCGTGGTAGGCCGTGTTGGCGTTGCGCAGACGGGTCAGCATGTCTGCGATCGGGTCGGTCATCGTCATGGTTTCTCAGGCTTTCTCGCCGCGGTTTCCGTGGGCGCTAGCACCGCGGACCTATCGGCGTACCGGGTCGGGTCAAACGTTTCGGAAGCTCTCCCCTGCTGGGGTGTGCCTACCAACTGCTTTTGGTGATGCCTGGCAGCTCGCCGCGGTGTGCCATCTCGCGGAAGCAGATGCGGCAGAGTCCGAACTTGCGGTAGACCGCGTGCGGTCGCCCGCAGCGCTGGCAGCGGGTGTAGCCGCGCACCTTGAACTTCGGCTTGCGATTCGCCTTGTTGACTAGGGCAGTCTTTGCCACGGTCAGGACTCCTTGATTGCGGCAGCGATCGTCTGCGTTGTTGCGACAGCGATCGTCTGCATTGTTGCGGCAGCGGTCATGAGGCTTGGAACGGGAAGCCGAGCTGGCGGAGCAGCGCGCGACCCTCGTCGTCGTTCTGGGCGGTGGTGACGACCGTGATGTCCATGCCGCGGACGCGGTCGATCTTGTCCTGGTCGATCTCGTGGAACATCGACTGCTCAGTGAGACCGAACGTGTAGTTGCCCTTGCCGTCGAACTGGCGGGGCGAGAGTCCGCGGAAGTCGCGGATGCGGGGCAGGGCGAGCGAGAGCAGCCGGTCGAGGAACTCCCACATACGGTCGCCCCGGAGCGTCACGTGGCAGCCGATCGGCATGCCCTCGCGCAGCTTGAACTGCGCGATCGACTTGCGCGCCTTGGTGACCTGCGGCTTCTGCCCGGTGACCGTCGCGAGGTCGCGGATGGCTCCGTCCATGAGCTTGGAGTCCTTGGCGGCGTCGCCAACACCCATGTTCACCACGATCTTGGTCAGACCGGGGACCTGCATGATGTTGCCGTAGCCGAAGTCCTCACGCAGCTGGGGGACGATCTCCGCGCGGTAGCGCGCCTTGAGGCGCGGCATCTCGCGCGCCGGGGTCTTGGATTCAGTGGTCGTGGCACTCATCAGAGGTCCTCACCGGTCCGCTTGGCGTAGCGGACACGAACGTTCTTTTGCCGGCCGTCGCGCTCGACAGTCTCGACGCGGTAGCCCACGCGGCTGCCGACCTTCTTGCCCTCGACCTCGACTACGACCATGACGTTGCTGACATGGATCGAAGCCTCCTGGGTCACGATGCCGCCAGTCTTGGCGCCACGTGCGGACTGGCCGACCTTGGTGTGCTTCTTGATGCGGTTGACGCCCTCGACGAGGACCCGTGACGTGTCCGGGTAGGACTCGATGACCTTGCCCGTGACGCCCTTGTCCTTGCCGGTGACGACAATCACGCGGTCACCCTTTTTGATCTTCATGTTCAGAGCACCTCCGGGGCGAGCGAGATGATTCGCATGAACCGCTTCTCGCGCAGCTCACGGCCGACGGGCCCGAAGATGCGGGTCCCGCGGGGGTCACCGCCGTCACGGATGAGGACGGCCGCGTTCTCGTCAAAGCGGATGTACGAGCCATCTGCACGGCGGCGTTCCTTCACGGTCCGAACGATGACGGCCTTGACGACCTCACCCTTCTTGACCGAGCCACCGGGGATGGCGTCCTTGACGGTTGCCACGATCACATCGCCGATGCCGGCGTAGCGTCGCCCCGAGCCGCCGAGGACGCGGATGCACAACAGCTCCTTGGCACCCGTGTTGTCGGCGACACGTAGTCGCGACTCCTGCTGGATCACTTCATTCTCCTGATCGTCGCGCCGGTTCTCTCTTCGAGCCTGACGGAACGGATGGGTCCGGTCGATCGACCTTGATCGCGGTCGATTGCTACTTCGCCTTTTCGATGACCTCGACAACGCGCCAGCGCTTCGTCGCAGACAGCGGCCGGGTCTCCATCAGGAGAACTCGGTCACCGACGCCACAGGCGTTGGTCTCGTCGTGTGCCTTGAGGTTGCTCGTGCGGCGGATGACCTTGCCGTAGAGCGGGTGCTTGACGCGGTCTTCGACGACAACGACGACGGTCTTGTCCATCTTGTCGCTGACGACGAGCCCTCTGCGGGTCTGGCGGGATCCGCGTGTGGCCACCTTGCTGTTCTCCATAGCTTCCTTCGGGTTCTCGCTCATGCTGTCGCCTCGCTGGCGCTCTCGACGGTGCTGATGCCGAGCTCACGCTCGCGCATGATCGTGTAGATGCGCGCGATCTCCTTGCGGACCGCGTTGAGCCGGCCATGGCTCTCGAGCTGACCGGTGGCGGCCTGGAAGCGCAGGTTGAACAGCTCTTCCTTGGCCTCACGCAGCTTGGTCGCGAGCTCGTCGTCCTCCAGCTCACGCATCGGCGCGGAGAGCTTGTTGGTGAGGCTGCTCATGCGTCCTCCTCGCTAGCGCTCGTCGGCCGCACTCGCGCAACGCGCTGTGCAAATGATGAGCTCGCAAGCTCGCTCATAGTCACATCTCCTCGCGTCGGACGAACTTGCATTTCATCGGGAGCTTGTGCATCGCGCGGCGCATCGCCTCACGAGCGACAGGCTCGGGTACGCCGGCCAGCTCGAACATCACGCGTCCGGGCTTGACGTTGGCGATCCACCACTCCGGCGAACCCTTGCCGGAACCCATGCGGGTCTCGGCCGGCTTCTTGGTGAGCGGGCGGTCGGGGTAGATGTTGATCCACACCTTGCCGCCACGCTTGATGTGCCGGGTCATCGCGATACGAGCCGACTCGATCTGCCGGTTCGTGACGTACGCACGCTCGATGGCCTGGATGCCGAAGTCGCCGAAGGCGATCTTCGTGCCCCCCTTGGCCATGCCGGTGCGGCTCGGGTGGTGCTGCTTGCGGTGCTTGACCCTGCGCGGGATCAACATGGTCAGGCCTCCGTTCCGCTGGTGGTCGCCTCGGGGGTGGCATCCGCGGCCGGAGCGGTGGTCGACTCAGGTGCGGCGGTTGCCTCGGCAGCGGCGGTCGCCTCGGCGACGGGAGCGGCGGTCGCCTCAGGTGCGGCGGTCGCCTCGGGAGCGGCGGTCGCCTCGGCGACGGGAGCGGCAGTCGCCTCAGGAGCGGCAGTAGCGGCCGGCTGCACGGGTGCAGCAGCCTCCTCGCGGTCGGGTCGCCGTGCGGCGCGGGCCGGGCGCTGGCGCTGGGCCAGGCGTGCCGCGGCCTGGGCCGCCTCACGCTCCGCCCGGTTGGCCTGTGCGTCGCCCTTGTAGATCCACACCTTGACGCCGATGCGGCCGAACGTCGTCTTGGCCTCGTAGAAGCCGTAGTCGATGTTGGCGCGCAGCGTGTGCAGCGGGACGCGACCCTCGCGGTAGAACTCCGAGCGCGACATCTCCGCACCGCCGAGGCGGCCCGAGCACTGCACCCGGATGCCCTTGGCTCCGGCCTTCATCGTCGTCTGCATCGACTTGCGCATCGCGCGGCGGAAGGAGACGCGGCTGGACAGCTGCTCCGCGACGCCCTGTGCGACGAGCTGTGCGTCGACCTCGGGGTTCTTCACCTCGAGGATGTTGAGCTGCACCTGCTTGCCGGTGAGGACTTCGAGGTCACCACGGATGCGGTCGGCCTCGGCGCCGCGGCGGCCGATGACGATGCCCGGGCGAGCGGTGTGGATGTCGACGCGAACCCGGTCCCGGGTGCGCTCGATCTCGACGCGGGAGATTCCGGCCCGCTCCATGCCCTTGGACATGAGGCGGCGGATCGCCACGTCTTCCTTGACGTAGTCGCTGTAGCGCTGACCGGGTTTGGTGCTGTCGGCGAACCACCGACTCTTGTGGTCGGTCGAGATGCCTAGGCGGAACCCGTGCGGGTTGACCTTCTGGCCCACTAGCGGGTCCTCCTCTTCTGGCTGGACTTCTGGCTTGTCGGCTTCTGCTTCGACGTGCCCTGGCTGGATGCGTCCTCGGGACGAGGAGCGACCACGATCGTGATGTGACTGGTGCGCTTGCGGACGCGGTAGGCGCGACCCTGCGCACGAGGTCGGAACCTCTTCATCGTCGGGCCCTCGTCCACGTACGCCTGGTGCACGAGCAGGTCCTCGACGTCGAGCCGCTCGCCGTGCCGCTCGGCCTTCTGCCGCGCGTTGGCGACAGCGCTGGCGAGCACCTTGTAGACGGGCTCACTGGCCGACTGCGGTGCGAAGCGCAGGATGGCGAGCGCCTTGTCGGCCTGCATCCCGCGGACGAGGTCGACCACGCGACGCGCCTTCATCGGCGTGACGTGGACGAAGCGCGCCTGGGCGCGCGCCGTCGTGACGCCTTCGCGCTCGAGGGTCTGGTCAGACACGACGCGACCTCCGGTCGTCCTTGATGTGCCCGCGGAAGGTGCGGGTCGGGGCGAACTCGCCGAGCTTGTGACCGACCATCGCCTCGGTGACGAAGACGGGCACGTGCTTGCGCCCGTCGTGCACCGCGATCGTGTGGCCGAGCATGGCCGGCACGATCATCGAGCGACGCGACCAGGTCTTGATGACGTTCTTGGTGCCCTTGTCGTTCTGGACGTCCACCTTCTTGATGAGGTGGTCGTCCACGAAGGGGCCCTTTTTCAGGGAACGCGGCATAGTCTCAACAGCTCCGATCAGCGCTTCTTGCCGGTCTTGCGGCGGCGGACGATGAGCGCATCGCTGGACTTGTTAGCCCGGCGCGTACGGCCCTCTTTCTTGCCGTTGGGGTTCACCGGATGGCGCCCACCGGAGGTCTTGCCCTCACCACCACCGTGCGGGTGGTCGACAGGGTTCATTGCGACACCACGAACGGTCGGGCGCTTGCCCTTCCAGCGCATGCGGCCGGCCTTGCCCCAGTTGATGTTCGACTGCTCGGCGTTGCCCACCTCGCCGACGGTGGCGCGGCAGCGCACGTCGACGTTGCGGATCTCGCCCGAGGGCATCCGCAGCTGGGCGTAGGGGCCGTCCTTGGCGACGAGCTGCACGCTCGTGCCGGCGGAGCGGGCGATCTTCGCGCCGCCGCCGGGCCGCAGCTCGATCGCGTGGATGACCGTGCCCACCGGGATGTTGCGCAGCGGAAGGCTGTTGCCCGGCTTGATGTCGGCCGAGGGGCCGTTCTCGATGCGGTCGCCCTGCTTGAGGCGGTTGGGCGCGATGATGTAGCGCTTCTCGCCGTCGACGTAGTGCAGCAGGGCGATGCGAGCGGTGCGGTTCGGGTCGTACTCGATGTGCGCGACCTTGGCGACCACGCCGTCCTTGTCATGGCGGCGGAAGTCGATGACGCGGTAGGCGCGCTTGTGACCACCGCCCTGGTGCCGGGTGGTGATGCGGCCGGCGTTGTTGCGACCGCCCTTGCTGTGCAGCGGACGGACGAGGGACTTCTCCGGCGTGGAGCGCGTCACCTCGACGAAGTCGGCGACACTCGACCCACGGCGTGACGGGGTCGTCGGCTTGTACTTGCGGATGCCCATTAGGAGACCGGCCCTCCACTGTGAACCATGTTTTCGATGGGCCTATTGAGCCCCTGCAGGATGATTCGCGTCATGACACCGGCCCACCGAAAATGTCAATACGGTCGCCCTCGGCGACGGTGACGATGGCGCGCTTGGTTGCCTTGCGCGTTCCGAACCCGGTGCGAGTGCGCTTGCGCTTGCCTGCCCGGTTGATGGTGTTGACCCCGGAGACCTTCACGCCGAAGACCTTCTCGACGGCGATCTTGATCTGCGTCTTGTTGGCGTCCGGGTGCACGAGGAACGTGTACTTGTTCGAGTCGAGCAAGCCATAGCTCTTCTCCGAGACGACCGGGGACAACAGCACATCGCGGTGGTCCTTGTGGATCGAGCTCATTTCTCGCTCCCCTCGGTCGCTGCTTCGCTCTCGGTGGCACTGGCTGTGACCGCGCGGCCCTTGGAGGGACCGGCGAGGAACTCGAGGAGCGCCTCGTGCGTGAACACGACGTCGTCGGAGACCAGCACGTCGTAGGTGTTGAGCTGGTCCGGCACCAGCATGTGGACGGTCGGCGCGTTGCGCAGGCTCTGCCAGGTCAGCTCGTCGCTGCGCTGTGCCACGACCAGCACGTGCTTGCGCTGCGAGAGGCCGTTGAGGATGCCGATGGCCGACTTGGTCGAGGGAGCGTCACCGTCGAGCAGTCCGGTCACGACGTGGATGCGGTCGTTGCGAGCGCGGTCCGAGAGGGCGCCACGGAGGGCGGCAGCCTTCATCTTCTTCGGTGTGCGCTGGGAATAGTCACGAGGCTTGGGACCGTGTACGACGCCGCCGCCGACGAACTGCGGGGCGCGCGTGGAACCCTGCCGGGCGCGGCCGGTGCCCTTCTGGCGGTAAGGCTTGCGCCCACCGCCGCGGACCTCGCCACGCCGCTTGGTGCTGTGCGTGCCCTGGCGGGCAGCGGCCAGCTGGGCCACGACGACCTGGTGGATGAGCGGCACGTTGACCTGCACGTCGAAGATCGCGCCGGGCAGCTCGACCGTGCCTGCCTTGGTGCCGTCGAGACCGATCAGGTCGATCTCCCGCGTCTGCGGTTCGGCGACCGTTGACGTGTCGATTGCGCTGTCGGTGCTCATGCGGCGCCTCCCTTCGTGGCGTTGCCCTTGGCCGAGGTGCGGACGAGTACGACGCCGCCCTTCGGGCCGGGAATGGCGCCCTTGATGAGCAGCAGGCCCTTCTCGCTGTCGACCGCGTGGACCAGCAGGTTCTGCGTCGCGGTACGGACACCACCCATGCGGCCGGCCATCTTCATACCCTTGAAGACACGGCCGGGTGTCGCGCAGCCGCCGATGGAGCCGGGCGAACGGTGCTTGCGCTGGACGCCGTGGCCGGCGCCTAGGCCGTGGAAGCCGTGGCGCTTCATGACGCCCGCGAATCCCTTGCCCTTGCTGGTGGCGACGACGTCGATGCGCTGGCCGGCCGCAAAGAGGTCGGCCTCCAGCTCCTGGCCGAGGGTGTACTCGGTCGCATCGTCGGTGCGCAGCTCGACCACGTAGCGCCGCGGCGTCACGCCCGCCTTCGCGAAGTGGCCGGTCTCCGGCTTGTTCACCTTGCGAGGGTCGATGGCGCCGTAGCCGATCTGGACGGCTGCATAGCCGTCGACGCTGACGTCCCGCACCTGCGTGACAACGCAGGGGCCAGCCGCAACGACGGTCACCGGCACCATCCGGTTGTTCTCGTCGAAGACCTGGGTCATGCCGAGCTTTTCGCCCAGCAGGCCTTTCATCTGCTTACCCATGACTAGCGCATCCTCTGTGTCTGTCGTGGTCTTCGATTTAGAGCTTGATCTCGATGTCCACGCCGGCCGGAAGGTCGAGCCGCATCAGCGAGTCGACGGTCTTGGGCGTGGGATCGATGATGTCGATGAGCCGCTTGTGCGTGCGCATCTCGAAGTGCTCGCGGGAGTCCTTGTACTTGTGCGGCGAGCGGATTACGCAGTAGACGTTCTTCTCCGTCGGCAACGGCACCGGACCTGCGACCGTGGCTCCCGTGCGGGTCACCGTGTCGACGATCTTGCGCGCCGACGAGTCGATGACCTCGTGGTCATAGGCCTTGAGCCTGATGCGGATCTTCTGTCCCGCCATGGCGTCTACTCGTCCTTCTCTTCGTACGGCTCTCGGCAGGTGGGCCCGGTTCTTCCCGGGAACACCCGTGTGGTCTCCGACCCCCGCGGTCGGGTGTGTCGCAATTCCAGCACATGGTCCGGGCCGGAACGACGTCGTTGGGATCGGGTCTGCTGCGGCCCAGGGGCGAGGCCCCCGGGCGCACGGCTCAGGCGACCGATCACCCACAGGTCTCGAGGAACAGACCTGCAGGCCGACCGCCCGGCCGAACAATTCGCCTCAGTATGCCGCAGCGTGCACGGCTTGGCGAATCCGCGTCGACGGGATCAAGCGGTAAATAACTACTTGATGATCTTCGTCACTCGGCCGGCGCCAACGGTGCGGCCGCCCTCGCGGATAGCGAAGCGCAGGCCCTCCTCCATGGCGATCGGCTGGATGAGGTCGACCTTCATCTCGGTGTTGTCACCGGGCATGACCATCTCCGTGCCCTCAGGAAGGGTCACGACCCCGGTCACGTCGGTGGTGCGGAAGTAGAACTGGGGGCGGTAGTTGTTGAAGAACGGCGTGTGCCGTCCGCCCTCGTCCTTGGACAGGATGTAGACGTTCGCCTCGAACTCGGTGTGCGGCGTCGTCGTGCCTGGCTTGATGACGACCATGCCGCGCTCGACGTCCTCGCGCTTGGTGCCACGAAGCAGCAGGCCGACGTTCTCACCCGCACGACCCTCGTCGAGCAGCTTGCGGAACATCTCGACGCCGGTGACCGTCGTGGTCTGCTTGTCGGGACGGATGCCGACGATGTCGACCGTCTCGTTGACCTTGACGACGCCACGCTCGATGCGGCCGGTGACAACCGTGCCACGACCGGTGATCGTGAACACGTCCTCGACGGGCATCAGGAACGGCTTGTCGATCTCGCGCTCAGGCTGCGGGATCGACTCGTCGACCGCCGTCATGAGCTCCATGATCTTCTCGCCCCACTCGGCGTCGCCCTCGAGCGCCTTGAGCGCCGAGACGCGCACGACCGGAAGGTCGTCGCCCGGGAACTCGTACTCCGAGAGGAGCTCGCGGACCTCGAGCTCGACGAGCTCGAGGATCTCCTCGTCGTCGACCATGTCGGCCTTGTTGAGCGCCACGACGACGTAGGGCACGCCGACCTGACGGGCCAGCAGGACGTGCTCCTTGGTCTGCGGCATCGGTCCGTCGGTCGCCGCGACCACGAGGATCGCGCCGTCCATCTGGGCCGCGCCGGTGATCATGTTCTTGATGTAGTCGGCGTGACCCGGGCAGTCGACGTGCGCGTAGTGGCGAGCCTCGGTCTGGTACTCGATGTGTGCGATCGAGATCGTGATGCCGCGCTGGCGCTCTTCGGGAGCCTTGTCGATCTGGTCGAACGCCTGAGTATCCGGGTTGATCGCCGGGTACTTGTCGTGCAGCACTCGGGAGATTGCAGCAGTCAGCGTCGTCTTGCCGTGGTCGATGTGACCAATGGTGCCGATGTTGACGTGCGGCTTAGTCCGCTCGAACTTCGCCTTCCCCACTGGGGTCCTCCTAGGACTTGATGTTTGTTAGTGCCGTGCTTGGTGGTCTTGGGACCGGGTGGTCTTGGCATGCGGCCCGGGTGGGCTACTCGCCCCGTGCTTTCTTGATGATCTCTTCCGCCACGTTGCGAGGAACCTCGGCGTAGGAGTCGAACTGCATGCTGTAGCTCGCCCGTCCCTGGGTCTTGCTCCGGAGATCGCCGACGTAGCCGAACATCTCCGACAGTGGGACCAACGCGTTGATGATCCGTGCTCCCGAACGCTCCTCCATGGCCTGAATGTGGCCACGGCGGGAGTTGAGGTCTCCGATGACCTCCCCCATGTAGTCCTCGGGGGTGGTCACCTCGACCGACATCATCGGCTCGAGAAGAACCGGGTCTGCCTTACGGGCCGCCTCCTTGAACGCCATCGATCCGGCGATCTTGAAGGCGAGCTCGGACGAGTCGACGTCGTGGTAGCCACCGTCGAGCAGCGTCACCTTGATGTCGACCAGGGGATAGCCGGCCAGGATGCCGAACTCCATGGCCTCCTGCGCGCCGGCGTCCACCGAGGGGATGTACTCCCGCGGGATGCGGCCACCGGTGACCTTGTTCTCGAACTCGTAGCCGCCGTCGCCGGCGCCCGTCGGCTCGATCGCGATCTGGACCTTGGCGTACTGGCCCGAGCCACCGGTCTGCTTCTTGTGGGTGTAGTCGTGGCGCGCGACCTTGGTACGGATCGTCTCGCGGTAGGCCACCTGCGGCTTGCCGATGTTGGCCTCGACACGGAACTCACGCTTCATCCGGTCGACCAGCACCTCGAGGTGCAGCTCGCCCATGCCGGCGATGATCGTCTGGCCGGTCTCCTCGTCGGTGCGGACCTGGAACGTGGGGTCCTCCTCGGCGAGCCGCTGGATGGCGGTGCCGAGACGTTCCTGGTCGCCCTTGGACTTGGGCTCGATCGCCACCGAGATGACCGGCGCCGGGAAGTTCATCGACTCGAGGATCACCGGGGCCTCGGGGCCGCACAGCGTGTCGCCGGTCGTGGTGTTCTTCAGACCCATGACCGCGACGATCTGGCCGGCGGTGGCCTTCTCGATCTCCTCGCGCTTGTTCGCGTGCATCCGGTAGATCTTGCCGATGCGCTCCTTGTTGCCCTTGGTGCTGTTCAGCACCGCGGTGCTCGTGGTGAGCGTGCCGGAGTAGATCCGCAGGTAGGTCAGCTTGCCGAGGTGGGGGTCGCTGGCGATCTTGAAGGCCAGCGTGGCCAGCGGCGCGTCCTTGTCGGGCTCGCGCGAGATGATCTCGTCTTCCTTGCCGACCGCATGGCCCTCGATGGCGCCGACGTCCAGCGGCGAGGGCAGGTAGGCGATGACGGCGTCGAGCATGGGCTGGACGCCCTTGTTCTTGAACGCCGAGCCGGTCACGACGGGCGTGATCTTGCTGGCCAGGGTCGCGCGGCGAATGCCGGCCACCAGCTGCTCCTCGGTGGGCTCGGTGCCCTCGAGGTAGAGCTCCATGAGCGCGTCGTCGTTCTCCGACGCGGTCTCGACCAGGCGGTCCCGCCACTCACGCGCGGCCTCGGCGTGCGTCGCGGGGATGTCGACCGTGTCGTACATCTCACCCTTGGCGGTCTCGTCGCTCCACAGCAAAGCCTTCATGCGTACGAGGTCGATGACGCCCTTGAAGTCCGCCTCGGTCCCGACGGGGATCTGGAGTACGAGCGGGATCGCGTGCAGCCGCGTCACGATCATCTCGACGCAGCGGTGAAACTCGGCACCCGTGCGGTCGAGCTTGTTGATGAAGCAGATGCGGGGGACGTGATAGCGGTCGGCCTGGCGCCAGACGGTCTCGGACTGGGGCTCGACGCCGGCGACACCGTCGAACACCGCGACGGCACCGTCGAGGACGCGCAGCGAGCGCTCGACCTCGACCGTGAAGTCGACGTGCCCCGGGGTGTCGATGATGTTGATGGTGTGGCCCTCCCACTCGCAGGTGGTCGCGGCGGACGTGATGGTGATGCCGCGCTCCTGCTCCTGCTCCATCCAGTCCATCGTGGCGGCGCCCTCGTGGACCTCACCGATCTTGTAGTTGATGCCGGTGTAGAAGAGGATCCGCTCCGTCGTGGTGGTCTTGCCCGCGTCGATATGGGCCATGATCCCGATGTTGCGGACCTTGGCCAGGTCGATGACGGCGGTGTCGAGTGCCACGGTTAGCTCTGTCTTCTCTCTCGTTGTCTGTGTCGGCGGTGTGCGTTGATCGTGGTGGGTGATGGCCAGCGGCGGTTGGGCGAAACCCAGCCATCGAGGTCGGGGACGCTCACCAGCGGTAGTGGGCGAACGCCTTGTTCGACTCGGCCATCTTGTGGGTGTCCTCACGTCGCTTGACGCTGGCACCCAGGCCGTTGCTGGCGTCGAGCAGCTCGTTCTGCAGCCGCTCGGTCATGGTCTTCTCGCGGCGCTGCTGGGAATAGCTGACCAGCCAGCGCAGGGCCAGCGTGGTCGACCGTCCGGGCTTGACCTCGACGGGCACCTGGTAGGTGGCGCCACCGACGCGACGGCTCTTGACCTCGAGGGCCGGCTTGACGTTGTCCAGCGCGCGCTTGAGCGTGATGACCGGGTCGTTGCCGCTCTTCTCGCGGGCGCCTTCGAGCGCGCCGTAGACGATGCGCTCGGCGACCGAGCGCTTGCCGTCACTGAGCACCTTGTTGACCAGCGAGGTGACGAGCGGCGAGTTGTAGACCGGGTCGATGATGACCGGTCGCTTCGGGGCGGGGCCCTTGCGCGGCATTAGCTCTTCTCCTTCTTCGCGCCATAGCGGCTGCGGGCCTGCTTGCGGTTCTTGACGCCCTGCGTGTCGAGCGAGCCGCGGATGATCTTGTAGCGGACGCCGGGAAGGTCCTTCACCCGGCCGCCACGTACGAGCACGATCGAGTGCTCCTGCAGGTTGTGGCCGACGCCGGGGATGTAGGCCGTGACCTCGATGCCGGAGGTCAGGCGGACGCGGGCAACCTTGCGCAAGGCGGAGTTCGGCTTCTTGGGGGTGGTCGTGTAGACGCGCGTGCACACGCCGCGGCGCTGCGGCGAGCCCTTGAGGGCAGGCGTCTTGGTCTTCTCGACCTTGTCCTGGCGGCCCTTACGGACCAACTGCTGGATGGTGGGCATGAGCCGCCTTCAGTCTCCGTCTCGTGCTGGTTTACGTCTGAGGTCTGTCGGTTGTTGTCCTGAGTTGCTCGACCCCCGCGGTCGGGCGTGTCGCCCGGACCCTTCGTCCACCAACCTTCGGCGACGCAGGGGGTCGTGCGCTTCGTTCGTGTCTCAGGCACGCGCGAGGGCCCAGGGAGCCCCGGGCACGAGGAGACAGGTTACCCAGGCCCGCGCGTGCAGGTCAAAAGCAGGGTGTCGGCCGGACCGGTGAAAGGGTGCGCCGGCCGGCTCCGCGCCGGCCCGCGCACCCTTTCACCCGTTTGCTGTCCTGGTCTCAGCCGCTCCGGAAGGGTCCGTAGTCGAAGTCCTCCAGCGGGATGGCCTGGCCGGATCCCGAACCGAACGGGGCGTAGTCGAAAGCGCCACCGTCGCCGTCGTAGCCGACCATGTTGTACATCGCCGCCTTGGCCTCCTCGGTGGGCTCCACCCGGATGTTGCGGTAACGGGGCAGACCCGTGCCCGCCGGGATCAGCTTGCCGATGATGACGTTCTCCTTCAGGCCCAGCAGCGGGTCCGACTTGGCGTGGATCGCCGCATCGGTGAGCACCCGCGTCGTCTCCTGGAAGGACGCCGCCGACAGCCACGACTCGGTCGCCAGCGAGGCCTTGGTGATGCCCATGAGCTCGGGGCGACCCGACGCGGGGGTGCCACCTTCGGCGACCACCCGGCGGTTCTCCTCCTCGAAGCGCGTGCGCTCCGCGAGCTCGCCGGGCAGCAGCTCGGCGTCACCGGACTCGATGATCGTCACCCGCTTGAGCATCTGGCGGACGATGACCTCGATGTGCTTGTCGTGGATCGACACACCCTGCGAGCGGTAGACCTCCTGGACCTCGCTGACCAGGTGCATCTGCACCTGACGCGGGCCGAGGATGCGCAGCACCTGCTTGGGGTCGATGGCGCCCACGACGAGCAGGTCACCCACCTCGACGTGCTGGCCTTCCTGCACCCGCAGGCGGGACCGCTTGGAGATCGGGTAGGCGATCTCCTCGGAGCCGTCATCGGGGACGACGACGATCTCCTTCTTCTTGTCGGTGTCGTCGATGCGGATGCGACCTGCGGCCTCCGAGATCGGCGCCACGCCCTTGGGGGTGCGGGCCTCGAAGAGCTCCACCACACGCGGCAGACCGTGGGTGATGTCGTCACCCGCGACGCCACCGGTGTGGAAGGTACGCATGGTCAGCTGCGTGCCGGGCTCACCGATCGACTGGGCCGCGATGATGCCCACGGCCTCGCCGACGTCGACGATGTGTCCGGCCGCCAGCGAGCGCCCGTAGCACGCGGCGCAGGTGCCCACCTTGCTCTCGCAGGTCAGCACCGAGCGCACCCGGACCTCGGAGACGCCGGCCGCGATCAGCGCGCCGATGAGCACGTCGCCGATGTCGCTGCCCGCTGCTCCGACGGTCACCTTGCCGACGACGACGTCCTCGGCGAGGTTGCGGGAGTAGACGCTGGTGTCGATGTTGTCCAGCCGGACGAGGGTGCCCGCCGAGTTCTCCTTCGCGATGGGCATCATCAGGCCGCGATCGGTGCCGCAGTCCTCCTCGCGGATGATCACGTCCTGTGAGACGTCGACCAGCCGGCGGGTGAGGTAGCCCGAGTCGGCGGTCCGCAGCGCGGTGTCCGCCAGTCCCTTGCGGGCGCCGTGCGTCGAGATGAAGTACTCGAGCACGGTCAGACCCTCGCGGAAGTTGGCCTTGATCGGCCGCGGGATGATCTCGCCCTTCGGGTTGGCCACCAGGCCACGCATGCCGGCGATCTGCCGCACCTGCATCCAGTTACCGCGCGCGCCGGAGTTGACCATCATGAAGACCGGGTTGGTCTTGGGGAAGGCCACCTGCATGGCGTCGGCGACCTCGTTGGTCGCCTCGGTCCAGATGTTGATGAGCTCCTGACGGCGCTCGTCGTCGGTGATCAGGCCACGCTCGTACTGGCTCTGGACCTTCTCGGCCCGTGCCTCGTGGCGCTCCAGGATGCCCTGCTTGGCCGTCGGCGTGACGACGTCCTCGATGGAGATCGTGACGCCCGAGCGGGTCGCCCAGTGGAAGCCCGCCGCCTTCAGCGCATCGAGAGTGGCCGCGACCTGGACCTTCGGGTAGCGCTCGGCCAGATCGTTGACGATCGTCGAGAGCTCCTTCTTGTCCACCGCCTTGTCGACGAACGGGTAGTCCTCGGGCAGCGCCTCGTTGAACAGGGCGCGACCGAGCGTCGTCTGCAGGGTGATGCGGTCGCCGGACTCCCAGCCCTCTGGCGTCTTGTCGCGCGGGGGCACGACGTTGGCAAGCCGGATGGTGATCGGCGCCTGGAGGTCGAGCAGGTGGGCGTCGTGGGCCATCGTCGCCTCGGCGACGGACCCGAACGCGCGCCCCTCACCCTCCATGCCCTCCCGGGCACCGGTGAGGAAGTAGATGCCCAGCACCATGTCCTGCGTCGGCGACGTGATCGGACGACCGTGCGCCGGCGACAGGATGTTGTTCGAGGACAGCATCAGGATGCGTGCCTCTGCCTGTGCCTCAGCGGACAGCGGCAGGTGGACGGCCATCTGGTCGCCGTCGAAGTCGGCGTTGAACGCCGTGCAGACGAGCGGGTGGATCTGGATGGCCTTGCCCTCGACCAGCTGTGGCTCGAAGGCCTGGATGCCGAGTCGGTGCAGCGTCGGTGCCCGGTTGAGCATCACCGGGTGTTCGGCGATGACCTCCTCGAGCACGTCCCACACGACCGGACGGGCGCGCTCGACCATGCGCTTGGCGCTCTTGATGTTCTGCGCGTGGTTGAGGTCGACGAGCCGCTTCATGACGAACGGCTTGAACAGCTCCAGAGCCATCTGCTTGGGCAGGCCGCACTGGTGCAGCTTGAGCTGCGGGCCGACCACGATGACCGAACGGCCGGAGTAGTCGACGCGCTTGCCGAGCAGGTTCTGGCGGAACCGACCCTGCTTGCCCTTGAGCATGTCGGACAGCGACTTGAGCGGGCGGTTGCCCGGTCCGGTGACCGGCCGGCCGCGGCGGCCGTTGTCGAACAGCGCGTCGACGGCCTCCTGCAGCATCCGCTTCTCGTTGTTCACGATGATCTCGGGTGCGCCGAGGTCGAGCAGGCGCTTCAACCGGTTGTTGCGGTTGATGACCCGTCGGTAGAGGTCGTTGAGGTCGGACGTGGCGAACCGGCCACCGTCGAGCTGCACCATCGGGCGCAGGTCCGGCGGGATGACCGGGACGCAGTCGAGGACCATGCCCATCGGCGAGTTGCGGGTGTTCAGGAACGCCGAGACGACCTTGAGCCGCTTGAGCGCGCGGGTCTTCTTCTGGCCCTTGCCGGTGCGGATGATCTCGCGCAGCGACTCGGCCTCGGCCTCGAGGTCGAAGGACTCGAGGCGACGCTGCAGCGCCGCGGCGCCCATGCCGCCCTGGAAGTACATCCCGAAGCGGTCACGCATCTCGCGGTAGAGGATCTCGTCGCCCTCGAGGTCCTGGACCTTGAGGTTCTTGAACCGGTCCCACACGTTGTCGATGCGCTCGACCTCTGCGTCGGCCCGCTTGCGGATCTGGTTCATCTCACGCTCGGCCGACTCGCGGACCTTGCGCTTGGCGTCGGACTTGGCGCCCTCGGCCTCGAGCTCGGCGATGTCGTCCTCGAGACGCTTCTGGCGTGTCTCGACATCGGCGTCACGACGCGACTCGACCTGCTTGCGCTCGACGCCGATCTTGGCCTCCAGCGACGGCAGGTCGCGGTGGCGCTCCTCGTCGTCGACCGACGTGATCATGTAGGCCGCGAAGTAGATGACCTTCTCGAGGTCCTTCGGGGCCAGGTCCAGCAGGTAGCCGAGGCGCGACGGGACGCCCTTGAAGTACCAGATGTGCGTGACGGGCGCGGCGAGCTCGATGTGGCCCATCCGCTCACGGCGCACCTTGGCACGGGTGACCTCGACGCCGCAGCGCTCGCAGATGATGCCCTTGAAGCGGACGCGCTTGTACTTGCCGCAGTAGCACTCCCAGTCGCGAGTGGGACCGAAGATCTTCTCGCAGAAGAGCCCGTCCTTTTCCGGCTTCAGGGTGCGGTAGTTGATGGTTTCCGGCTTCTTGACCTCGCCGTGTGACCACTGACGGATGTCGTCAGCAGTGGCGAGGCCGATGCGCAACTCATCGAAGAAGTTGACGTCCAGCAAGGCGTTGCCTGCTCTCTCTTCAGTTAAGTGTTCCGGCCTGGGAGCGGAGGTGGTACGACGGCGGCGCGTGCGCGCCGTCGTACCCCTCATCTCAGACCTCTTCGACGCTGCTCGGCTCCCGCCGGGACAGGTCGATGCCCAGCTCTTCCGCTGCACGGAAGACGTCCTCGTCGGTCTCGCGCATCTCGATGGACATGCCGTCGCTGGAAAGCACCTCGACGTTGAGGCACAGCGACTGCATCTCCTTGATCAGCACCTTGAACGACTCGGGGATGCCGGGCTCGGGGATGTTCTCGCCCTTGACGATGGCCTCGTAGACCTTCACGCGGCCGAGGACGTCGTCGGACTTGATCGTCAACAGTTCCTGGAGCGCGTAGGAGGCGCCGTAGGCCTCGAGGGCCCAGACCTCCATCTCGCCGAAACGCTGTCCGCCGAACTGCGCCTTACCACCCAGCGGCTGCTGGGTGATCATGGAGTACGGACCGGTCGAGCGAGCGTGGATCTTGTCGTCGACCAGGTGGAGCAGCTTCAGGATGTAGATGTAGCCGACGGAGACCGGTGCGTGGAACGGCTCACCGGACCGACCGTCGAACAGGTTGGCCTTGCCGCTCTCGCCGATCAGCCGGTCGCCGTCGCGGTTGGGCAACGTCGAGCCGAGCAGGCCGGTGATCTCCTCCTCGCGGGCGCCGTCGAAGACCGGGGTCGCGACGTTGGTGCCCGGCTCCGACTCAGCGGCGCCGATCGCGGTGAGGCGCTGCTGCCAGCCCTCTTTGACCCCATCGATCTTCCAGCCGGCCTTCGCGACCCACCCGAGGTGGGTCTCGAGGACCTGGCCGACGTTCATGCGCCCCGGAACACCCAGCGGGTTGAGGACGACGTCGACCGGGGTGCCGTCCTCGAGGAACGGCATGTCCTCGACGGGGAGGATCTTGGCGATGACGCCCTTGTTGCCGTGGCGGCCGGCGAGCTTGTCACCATCGGTGATCTTGCGCTTCTGAGCGACGTAGACGCGCACCAGCTGGTTGACACCAGGCGGCAGCTCGTAGCCCTCATCGCGGTCGAAGACCTTGATGTCGATGATCTTGCCGGACTCACCGTGCGGCACCTTGAGCGAGGTGTCGCGCACCTCGCGGGCCTTCTCACCGAAGATCGCCCGGAGCAGGCGCTCCTCCGGTGTCAGCTCGGTCTCGCCCTTGGGCGTGACCTTGCCGACCAGGATGTCGCCGGCCTCGACGTCGGCACCGATGCGGATGATGCCGCGCTCGTCGAGATCGGCGAGCACCTCTTCGGAGACGTTCGGGATGTCCCGGGTGATCTCCTCGGGGCCCAGCTTCGTGTCGCGGGCGTCGACCTCGTGCTCCTCGATGTGGATCGAGGAGAGGACGTCGTCCTGGACGAGACGCTGGCTGAGGATGATCGCGTCCTCGTAGTTGTGGCCCTCCCATGGCATGAACGCCACGAGCAGGTTGCGACCGAGGGCCATCTCACCGTTCTCGGTGCACGGGCCGTCGGCGATGACCTGGCCGGCCTCGACCCGGTCGCCTTCGTTGACGATCGGGCGCTGGCTGAAGCAGGTGCCCTGGTTGGAACGGCGGAACTTCGCGACCCGGTAGGTGTTGAAGGTGCCGTCGTCGTTCATCAACGTGATGAGGTCGGCCGACAGCTCCTGAACGACACCCGCCTTCTCGGCGATGATGACGTCACCCGCGTCCTTGGCGGCGCGGTATTCCATGCCGGTGCCGACGTAGGGCGCCTCGGAACGGAGCAGCGGGACGGCCTGGCGCTGCATGTTGGAACCCATGAGCGCCCGGTTGGCGTCGTCGTGCTCGAGGAACGGGATCATGGCCGTGGCCACCGACACCATCTGGCGCGGTGAGACGTCCATGTAGTCGACCTCGCCGGCCGGGATGAACTCGACCTCGCCGCCCTTGCGACGCACCAGGACCCGGGCCTCGGAGAACGTGTTGTCCGGGTCGAGCGGTGCGTTCGCCTGGGCGATGACGTGCTCGTCTTCCTCGTCAGCAGTGAGGTAGTCGACAGCGTCGCTGACCTTGCCCTTGGCCACCTTGCGGTAGGGCGTCTCGACGAACCCGAAGGCGTTGATGCGCCCGTAGGTCGCGAGCGATCCGATCAGGCCGATGTTCGGGCCTTCCGGGGTCTCGATCGGGCACATCCGGCCGTAGTGGCTGGTGTGCACGTCGCGGACCTCGAAGCCGGCGCGCTCCCGGGAGAGACCGCCGGGCCCGAGCGCCGACAGGCGACGCTTGTGGGTCAGGCCGGCCAGCGGGTTGGTCTGGTCCATGAACTGGCTGAGCTGGGAGGTTCCGAAGAACTCCTTGATGCTGGCCACGACCGGGCGGATGTTGATCAGGGTCTGCGGCGTGATGGCCTCGACGTCCTGTGTCGTCATGCGCTCGCGCACGACCCGCTCCATGCGAGACAGCCCCGTACGCACCTGGTTCTGGATCAGCTCGCCCACGGTGCGCAGGCGACGGTTGCCGAAGTGGTCGATGTCGTCGACCTCTACGCGCAACGTGCGGCCTGACATCGCCGACATCTCGGTCTCGCCGGCGTGCAGCTTCACGATGAAACGGATCGTCTCGACGATGTCGTCGAGGGTGAGGACACTCGACCCGACCGGCTTGTCGACACCCAGCTTCTTGTTCACCTTGTAGCGGCCGACCTTTGCGAGGTCATAGCGCTTCGGGTTGAAGTAGAGGTTGTCGAGCAGCGTCTGAGCGGCCTCCTCGGTGGGGGGCTCGCCCGGGCGCAGCTTGCGGTAGATGTCGAGCAGGGCCTCCTTGCGGTCGGCCGTGTGGTCCTTCTCGAGCGTCGCGCGGATCGACTCGTACTCGCCGAACTCTTCGAGGATCTTGGCGTCGTCCCAGCCGAGGGCCTTGAGCAGGACCGTGACCGACTGCTTGCGCTTGCGGTCGACGCGGACGCCGACCTGGTCGCGCTTGTCGATCTCGAACTCGAGCCAGGCACCCCGTGACGGGATGATCTTGGAACCGTAGATGTCCTTGTCGGACGTCTTGTCCAAGGACTTGTCGAAGTAGACGCCCGGCGACCGGACCAGCTGGGACACCACGACACGCTCGGTGCCGTTGATGACGAAGGTGCCCTTGTTGGTCATCAGGGGGAAGTCGCCCATGAACACCGTCTGGCTCTTGATCTCGCCGGTCGTGTTGTTCATGAACTCGGCCGTCACGAACAGCGGGGCCGAGTAGGTCATGTCGCGTTCCTTGCACTCGTCGACCGAGTACTTGGGCTCGTAGAACTCCGGCTCGGAGAACGAGAGCGACATCGTCTGCTGGAAGTCCTCGATCGGCGAGATCTCTTCGAAGATCTCAGCCAGACCAGACTTTCCGGAAAGCTCGTCGCGCCCTTCGGCGCGACGTGCCTCGACCCGGTCCTTCCACTTCTCGTTGCCGAGCAGCCAGTCGAAACTGTCCGTCTGCAGGGCGAGGAGGTTGGGGACCTCGAGGGGTTCGCGGATCTTTGCGAAGCTGATGCGGGGTGGTGCGGTGCTGCTGGTGATGCCGAGGGTGTTGGTTGGCTTGCTGGCGTTGCGCGTCGCGGCCAAGAGGCGTCCTTCCGAGGGCTCGCGGACCTCTAAATCGGCGCATGCCGGACTGCCCATGGCAAATCGCCCGGGGATGAGTCAGGTGGCAGCGCAGAAGGGGCAGCATACCCCGAGGGCAGGCGAGAGTAAAGTGGCCGCCCGCTCGAGGGGGCGCCCCTGGTCGTCGCACGGCGAATCGCCCTGCTGACGTGAACGGATCCGGATGATCTTGGATCGGCTCCTCTGGAGTTATGACGGCTCCGCGCAGGATGGACCCGAACGGCGCGTGCGTCAAGAGCCAACGCCCAATTCCGGCTGCTAAACCCCCGTCTGGCCGCTCGTTGGCGGCGCCGGGATCTCGCTAGCGGCGGGCGATTTCCATGATCGATAAGGGCCTCGGCGCCGGTGTTCCGGGCCGGATCCGCCGCGCAGTCCTCGATGCCGGCGGGAGGTGCGCGACGCCTGTCGCGCAGCGCCCGCGGCTGGGCCGCCGCGCGTTACCGCCGACCGTCGACCCCCGCCGCCTCGTGCCCGCGTACGCCGACGCCGAGCCTGCCCGCGCAGCCCCACCGCCCAGGCCGCCCCACGCTCCCAGCGAGCTCGCGGCAGCGGTCAGAGGGCGACGACCTTGTTGACGAGCCACCTGCCGTCGACCTTCACCAGCGTCAGGCGGACCCGGTTCAGGTCGACCCGGGTCCGTCCAGCCGCGTCGAGGTGGTCGTCTGGTTGACGAACAGCAGCACGACGACCTGATCGGCGGTGGCACTCACGATCGACTGGGCGGCGACCTCAGCCTTGACGACCACGTGGTACTGCTCGGCTCCGGGTCGCACCATCTTGGTCGTCGTGACCTGGTAGTCGCGGGCGAAGCTGCCGGTCAGCGTGGCCCGGGCGGCGGCGAAGTTGTCGTCGAGGTGTCGATAGTCGTAGGACAGGATCACCTCGGCGTTGTCACGGGCTGCGGCCACGGCCTGGTCGCGAGCCGTCTCGATCCGCTGGTCACTCGCGACGCGGTAGGCGACGAGGCCGAACGCAGCCAGCGCGCTCAGCGTCAGCGCCAGCAGGCCGGCGAGCAGGCGCGTTCCCGATCGTTGCGGTCCGCTCTCCCGTGGCGAGGAGCCATCGGCGTCGCGCTGCTCGGCCTCGGGCGGCTCGAGAACCGTCGTGCCGGCCTGCCCAGATGAAGCGGGACTCGGGTCGCTGTGCCCCGGCGAACCAACACTCGGGCCGGTGCTGCCGGAAGGACCGGCGTTCGGGCGGGCAGGGTGGGCCCGGGCGCGAAGCCCGGCGATCGGTCGATTGCGTGCCATGTCGCTCTCCTCTTCCTCAGCCCACGAAGGTCAGGTCGGAAACGAGCCAGTGACCTTGCTGACGGACGAGGCTCAACTGCAGGCGGTAGTGCCGCTGCTCGCCTTTCGGGCTCGCCGTGTTGGTGACCGTGCTGTCGGCGACGACGAGGACGACAGCGGAGTCGGAGTCCGACGACACCAGACCCGCGTCGAGCACGTCGCCCTTGGCGACCGCCTTGTTGGCGGTCACCAGCTGGGTCAGGTTCTTGGTCCCCGCCTGGAACTGCTTGCGGAAGTCACCGGTCGAACCCCGCAGCACGCGGCCGAGGTCACGGTCGAGGTGCCGGTAGTCCAGGGTCGTGAAGTTGACCGTCTCCTGCCGCGCGGCTTGCAGCACGTCGGCACGCTGGATGTTGCGCGACGACGCCGACGAGATCCGGGCGCGAGGACGCCGACGCCGATCAGCGCGGCCACGGTGAGCACCGCAAGCACCGCGAACGCCAGGCGGCGCCGCACCGGGACTGTCGGCTGCGCCTCCGGCGGGCGGTCTACTTGCTGAGTGGGCTGAGCAATAGCCATTGCCACGAGTCCTTACCGAAAGCTTGTGCCTGACCGCCGGACGGCCCCGAACACAAGAGGTGCCCGCCCGGAGCCGAAGGCGAGTCCGCTGGTGGGGTCGTATCCGGCGACGTACGACGACGCGGCCCCCGGACGACTCGGTCAAACCTGTCGAAACAGGAAAGAAATACTTAACAGCCTGATTTGGAGGATTTTGTACTGGAATTTCAGTCGACGCCTGGAGCAACCGGGTCTCGGTGTGGATCGGAGTGGCCGTGTTCGCGACGGTGATGTGGCCGCCGTTCGACAGGTACGGCCCGCTGCGCCGCCGCGGCTGCAGGTCCACGTACTGCTCCCCCACCGCGGATCGGTTCGCCACGACGGCGCGGGTGTCCGCGGGGATCCGGGTCCCGCCCTGCAGCCGCAGGTCGACGTGCACGCCGTCGTCGGCCAGCCGGAGCCGGTCGACGCGCCCGACGGCGACCCCGCGATAGGTCACTTCGGCGTTGGTGAAGATGCCGCCGGACTCGGTGAAGTCGGCCGTGACGACATAGCCGTCGCCGAACAGCCGCTCGCCGAGCCCGACGTAGCGCGCGCTGACATAGCTCACCCCGATCAGCGTGATCAGCGCGAAGGCGATCAGCTGGAGTTGGTGCTGCGCCGGATCATGCCCATCCCCCCGTCATCAGGTCAGCGAGGTTCATGTCGTAGGCCGCTGCCTGGCCGCGGGGCAGCACCGGCAGGGGGATCGTCGGCAGGCCGGGTCCCCCACCGCCGGTGGGCAGCGGCGGTACGGAGACAGTTGGCAGCGGTGGGACTGACAGGGTGGGCAGCGATGTCGGCAGGCCAGGTCCGCTGCTCGGCTTGAGGTTCCCGATGATGTTGCGCATGTCGATGTCGGCGGTGATCCGCAGGTTCGTGTAGTCGCCGCGCACGGCGCCCGTCGCCGCTGCCGGGAACGGGTAGGTCAGCGCCATCTCGAGCGCCTTGGGCAGGTTGGCTCCTGCGTCGGCGAGCTTGGTGAGGGTTGGCTGGAGAGCCTTGAGGTTGGCGACGGTGTCGGCCTTCGACGCGTTGATCACGCGCGTCCCGACCTTGCCCAGCTCGGAGAGCGCGGTGAGCATCTTGGTGAGCGCCTTGCGCTGGTCGGCCAGAACCTTCAGGCCGGGGCCGAGATTGTCGATGGCCGTCGCGAGGTCGTCCTTCTGCGCGGCGAGGTTCGCGCTGAGGTGGTCGAGCCCGTCGAGGGCGCGCACGATGTCGGCCTTCTGCTTGTCGAGGCCGCCGACGAACGTGTCGAGCTGATGGATCGCACCCTTGATGTCGGACTCCCGGCCGGCCATGGCCTTGCTCAGCTCCACGTTGATCGTCTTGAGCTGGGCGACCCCGCCGCCGTTGAGCACCAGCGACAGCGCCCCGAGCACCTCCTCCACCTCGGGATTGCGGCCGCTGCGCGACAGCGGGATCGTGTCGCCCTCCCCGAGCCGGCCCAGCGGGGCGGGGCCGGTCGGCGGCGAGAGCGACACGAACTTCTCCCCCAGCAGGCTGGTCTGGCGCAGCTCCGCGACCGCGTTGTCCGGCAGCTTGACCGAGTCGCGCAACCGAAGGCGCACCTGCGCGTGCCATCCCTCGAGAGTGATCTTGTCGACGGCACCGACGGTCACGTCGTTGACCTTGACGGCCGACTGGGGCACCAGGTCGAGCACGTCGCGGAACTCGACCGTGACGTGGTAGACGTCGCCGCCCTGCGCGGCGCCACCCGGCAGCGGGAGGTCGCCGACGCCCTGACAGCTCGTGAGGGCAACACACCCCATGAGTACGGACGCGACGCCCGCGATCCGGCGGATCATCGGTCACTCCGCAAGATGCCGCCCAGGGTGAGGTCCGGGCCGCTCGACGTGCTCGACAGGAGACCCTGCTTGCCGGGCTTGGGGAACTTGAGACCCTTGAACACCTTGTCGATGTCGTCGCAGACGCTCTTCGGCTGTCCCGCCGAGATGAGCAGCGAGCAGAGGAACACCGCGGGGTCCTGGGACTGCTGGGCGTTGTCGCGGGTGTCCAGCGTCCCGGACGATCCGTTGTACGCGAGGTTGAGGTTGCCCAGGGCATCCGGGCCGGCCTCGAGGACCTCGCCGATCGCGGCCTTCTGCTTGGCGAGCGTTCCGGTGATGTCCGCGAGCCCCTTGATGTCGGTGGTCAGGTTGGACTTGTTCTCCTTGACGAAGGACGCCACCTCGGTGAGCGCGACGGCGAGGTTCTTCAGCGCGAGGGCCAGCTCGCCGCGCTCACCCGCGAGCTGGTCGGCGACGCTGGCGAGGTCGGTGTTGAAGGCCCCGACCTGGTCGTCGCTCTTGGCCAGCGCCGCGGTGAACACGGCCAGGTTGCGGACGGTGCCGAAGATGTCGTCCTTGCCGTCGGCCAGTGTCGTCAGTGCGGTCGACAGGTCGGTGACCGTCTGGTTGATGTTGGCACCCTCGCCGTCGAGGTTGTCGGCACCGACCTGCAGCAGCCGCGAGAGCGCGCCGTTCTTGTTGGCGCCCTTGGGACCAAGCGCGACGTCGAGATCGTCGAGGCTGGAGAAGATGCGGTCGAGCTCGACGGGCACTGCGGTGTCCTCGAGGGGAATCGTCGTCGGGGCCAGCTCCGGGACGCACGAAGGGGTGGCCCACGAGCTTGGTGAGGTCACGTCCGTCGATGATGATCGAGCCGCGGTCCGGCTTGAGCAGGCCGACGAGGGTCTTGAGGAAGACCGACTTTCCGGTGCCGGACGGGCCGAGCATCACCGAGATCTCGCCGGCCGGCAGGGTCAACGAGACGTCCTGCCAGATGACCTGGCGCCCGAAGGACTTGGTCAGACCCTCGACCTGGATTTCCACGCCCACGCGCTGTGCACCTCACCGTTCGGCAGACGGATACAGAGCAGGTAACGAGCGCGTGGCTGCCGGGTTACGGGCTCGGTCCCCTCATCTATGCGCCGGCGGCAGGGCAGGGGGAACCGGATACGCCCGGCGGCACAGTCGAGATATTCACTCCGGACGCCTCGGTCAAACCTGATGCAAGATCACAGATCGGATAATGCACCTTTAAGGATGATTTATCCGTAAAATTCATGCCGCCGACCGATCTCGGCCGACGGGCACGACCAGGTGCGCCGACGCGCCGCTGACCCATGGACACAAGCGGTGCCCCTGAGTCTGCCGTGGCACTTGCTGCGCATCAGACGACGACTCTCGACCCAGTTGTGTCCCATGGTCGCCGACACCGGCCACCCTGCCGGCCGCGCGGGCGGACGACGTGGCGGGCCGCGAGGGCATGACGCGGCGAAGGGGTGGCCCCACGGCATCGTGCCGGGCGGCCACCCCTTCGGGTGGTGCGAGTACTGCGCGGGACCGAAAGCGAGGTCCCGGTGTGGTGCTACTTGACGGTGACCGTGGCGCCGGCGCCCTCGAGGGCGGCCTTGGCCTTGTCTGCGGCCTCCTTGGCAACCTTCTCCAGGACCGCCTTGGGTGCGCCGTCCACGAGGTCCTTGGCCTCCTTGAGACCGAGGCTGGTGAGCGAGCGCACCTCCTTGATGACCTGGATCTTCTTCTCGCCGGCTGCCTCGAGGATGACGTCGAACTCGTCCTGAGCGGCCTCTTCCTCGGCCGCAGCGGCGCCGCCGCCTGAGGCCGGGCCGGCCACGGCGACCGGAGCGGCCGCGGTGACGCCGAAGGTGTCTTCGAACTGCTTCACGAACTCGGAGAGCTCGATGAGGGTCATCTCCTTGAACGACTCAAGGAGCTCGTCTGCGCTGAGCTTCGCCATGATGGCGGGTCCTTCCTTAGCAAATTACGGGCTGGTTAGGGGCAACGCGATAGGTGGAGCTGAACGGTCAGGCCTCGGTCGGTGCGTCCGCGGCTGTCTCGGCGGGTGCCTCGGCAACGGCCTCGGCGGGTGCCTCAGCAACAGCCTCGGTCGGTGCATCAGCAGGTGCCTCGGCAACGGCCTCGGCGGGTGCCTCAGCAACAGCCTCGGTCGGTGCATCAGCAGGTGCCTCGGCGCGGGTGCCTCAGCAACAGCCTCGGTCGGTGCATCAGCAGGTGCCTCGGCAACGGCCTCGGCGGGTGCCTCGGCAACAGCCTCAGTCGGTGCATCAGCAGGTGCCTCGGCAACGGCCTCGGCGGGTGCCTCAGCAACTGCCTCGACGGCGGGGGCAACGCCCGCACCGCCGGCCAGGATGCTGGGGTCCAGCTCTGCCTTGGCCCGCAGCGCGTCGATGACGCGAGCGGCCTGCGCGAGGGGTGCAGCGAACAGGGACACCGCGTTCTGCAGCGATGCCTGCATCGCTCCGGCCATCTTGGCCAGGAGCACCTCACGCGACTCGAGGTCGGCGAGCTTCTTGATCTCGTCGGGCGAGAGCGGCTTGCCGTCGAGCACGCCGCCCTTGATGACGAGCATGGGGTGAACCTTGGCGAAGTCACGCAGGCCCTTGGCTGCCTCGACCGGGTCGCCCTTGACGAAGGCGATGGCCGACGGCCCGATGAGCATGCCGTCGAAAGCAGTGACGCCCGCATCACGGGCGGCGATCCGGGTCAGCGTGTTCTTCACCACGGCGTAGTAAGTCGACGTACCGAGTGACCGGCGCAGCTCCTTCATCTGAGCAACCGTCAGTCCGCGGTACTCGGTCAGCACGGCGGCGTTCGAGCTGCGGAAGTCCTCCGTGAGCTCGGCGACCGCTGCCGCCTTGTCAGGCCTCGCCATTTGTGGTGGGCCCTCCTTCCGGGTGAGATGCCGGTCGGTCGCGGACCCGGTACGAGGGGTGAAATGACGAACGCCCCGGCGCAGGCGCGCGGGGCGTGGGTCAACCAAGGTCGACCAGCGAATCCCAACACCTACGCGGGTCGCCCGCTCTCGCGGGACCTTCGATCACCTCGGGTGAGGCGACGACCGGCGGTCTGTGGCAACCAGGAGCGTACGTTGTCGCGCGGCCTCAACGCAAAGCGAGCGTCAGCCGCCCGCTCAGGCGTCGACGGGCTCCTCGAGAAGACCGCGTGTCTTGTTCGGGTCGACGGGGATGCCGGGACCCATTGTCGTAGCCATGACGGCCTTGCGGATGTAGCGGCCCTTGCTGGCCGACGGCTTGAGCCGCAGGATCTCGTCGAGCGCTGCCGCGTAGTTCTCCACCAGCGCTGTCTCGCTGAACGAAACCTTGCCGATGACGAAGTGCAGGTTCGCGTTACGGTCCACGCGGAACTCGATCTTGCCGCCCTTGATCTCGTTGACGGCCTTGGCGACGTCGGCGGTGACGGTGCCGGTCTTCGGGTTGGGCATCAGGCCACGCGGGCCTAGCACCCGGCCGAGCCGGCCGACCTTGCCCATCAGGTCGGGGGTCGCCACGACGGCGTCGAAGTCGAGGCGGCCCTTGTTGACCTCCTCGATCAGGGCGTCGTCGCCGACGATGTCGGCGCCGGCGGCCCTGGCCTGCTCGGCGCGTTCCCCTGTCGCGAAGACCAGCACGCGGGCGGTCTTGCCGGTGCCGTGCGGAAGGTTGACGGTGCCGCGGATCATCTGGTCGGCCTTGCGCGGGTCGACACCGAGGCGCATGGCGACCTCGACGGTCGGGTCGTACTTCGTGGTCGAGGTCTGCTTCGCCAGGCGGACGGCCGCGAGCGGCGGGTAGAGGGCGTCGACGTCGATCTTCTCGGCGGCCGCGCGGTAAGCCTTGCTGCGCTTCATTTCTGCTCCTTGGTGCTCTTTGGTTGTGCAGGGAGTCGTGGTACGACGGGCCAGCGCGGCCCTCCCACGGGTGAATCAGGTAGTCGATCCAGCCTACGTCAGGCTCAGCCGTGGCCCTCGACGGTGATGCCCATCTGGCGGGCGGTGCCGGCGATGATCTTCTCGGCGGCGTCGAGGTCGTTGGCGTTGAGGTCGGGCATCTTGGTCTCGGCGATGGCGCGCACCTGGGCCTTGGTCAGCCGGGCGACCTTGGTCTTGTGCGGCTCGCCGGAGCCCTTCTCGATGCCGGCGGCGGCCAGGATGAGCCGTGAGGCCGGGGGCGTCTTGGTGATGAACGTGAAGCTGCGGTCCTCGTAGACCGAGATCTCCACGGGCACGACCTGGCCGCGCTGCGACTCGGTCTGCGCGTTGTAGGCCTTGCAGAACTCCATGATGTTGACACCGTGCTGACCCAGCGCGGGACCAACGGGCGGCGCGGGGGTAGCTGCACCGGCCTGGATCTGCAGCTTGATGACCGCAGTGAGCTTTTTCTTCTTCGGGGGCATTGCCTATTCCTCTTCGTCTTCTGGCTGTTGTCGGCCGAAGTCGCTCTCGCCAACGGCGAGTGGGCGCGACGTCGTACCGCTAATTCTTGGGCTAGAGCTTCTGGACCTGGCTGAACGACAGCTCGACCGGTGTCTCCCGGCCGAAGATCGACACCAGGACCTTGAGCTTCTGCGCGTCGGCGTGGATCTCGCTGATCGATGCCGGCAGCGTCGCGAACGGGCCGTCCATGACGGTGACCGACTCGCCGATCTCGAAGTCGGCCGCCTTCGTCTCGACGACCTTCTCCTTCTTCTCCTCTTCGGGCGCGAGGAACTGCAGGACCTCGTCGATCGACAGCGGCGAAGGGCGGTGGGTGTGGCCGACGAAACCGGTGACGCCTGGTGTGTTGCGCACTGCCGACCACGACTCGTCGGTGAGCTCCATGCGGACCAGGACGTAGCCGGGAAGCAGGTTGGCCCGGACCATCTTGCGCACGCCGTTCTTGACGACCGACTCCTCGCGGGTCGGCACCTCGATCTGGAAGATGTAGTCCTCCATGTTGAGCGAGGAGGTGCGGGTCTCGAGGTTGGTCTTCACGCGGTTCTCATAACCCGCGTAGGAGTGCACCACGTACCAGTCACCCGGGGCCCGGCGCAGCGCCTCGCGAATCTCGAGGGACGGGTCGACCTCGGCCTCCTCGGCGGCGGGCTCCTCGGCGGCCGGCTCTTCGGCGGCTGCCTCGTCGCCGGCAGCGAGGTTGTCAGGCGCATCGGCGTCGGCGGCTGCCTCGGTCGCGGCGGCGTCGGCTGCAACATCGGCATCCTCGGCGGCAACGGGCGGCGCCAGCTCGTCGGCCGGCACGGGGGTCTCGAGCGACTCGACCTGCTCGGAGCGCGCCAGAACAGGCTCGGCCGGCTCAGCGACGCTGAGCTCGGGCGCCATTTCTTCGAGCGGGCTTGGTGTCTCAGACACGGGGCGGGCTACTTCCTGATGGGGGGTGGTGGGGATCGTGCGTGTGTCGGGTGGAGCGACCGGTACGTCACCGGGCGCGACCCCGGGATCAACCGAAGACGGCAAAAACCGCCTTGCTGAAGCCGAAGTCGAGCACGGTGACGTAGGCAATCACCACCATGACGAACGCGATAACCACCGTGGTGTAGGTCACCAGCTCCTTGCGCGTCGGCCAGATGACCTTGCGCAGCTCGGCGATGATCTGGCGGTAGAACAGCGAGATCCGTGCCGGAAGCGGCTTCTTCGACGCCTTGCCCCTCGCGGGGGTCGGAGTCTCACGCGTCTCTGTCACGGGATCCTCACCAGTAGTCGATCTTTGATACGGGGTCCTGCAGGGCCGGAGGGACTCGAACCCCCAACCACCGGTTTTGGAGACCGGGACTCTACCAATTGAGCTACGACCCTTCGGGGTGTCGTCCCAGCTCCCACCCCAACGCTAACCGCCCGTTTACGGGCGCGCTGACGCGGCGGCAAGTAGGGCACCGAAGTCGCGAGTCTACCCAGGCGCCGACGGCGAGGTCGAACCGAGCGTAACCGGGCAGCACGGCGGACCTGCCTTCTGCGACGATTGGGTCATGACCGAGAGCCCCGTTCCCCCCTCCCGTCTCTCCCGCCGCATCGCCGCCATCACCGAGTCGGCGACGCTGGCCGTCGATGCCAAGGCCAAGGCCCTGCAGGCGGCCGGCCGGCCGGTCATCGGCTTCGGCGCCGGCGAGCCCGACTTCCCGACGCCCGACTACATCGTCGAAGCCGCCGTCGCCGCCTGCCGCGACCCCCGCAACCACCGCTACACGCCCACGCCTGGCCTGCCCGAGCTGCGCGAGGCCATCGCGGCCAAGACGGCCCGCGACTCGGGCTACCGGGTCGCGCCCGCCCAGGTGCTGGTCACCAATGGCGGCAAGCAGGCGCTCTACAACGCGTTCGCCGCGCTGCTCGACCCGGGCGACGAGGTGCTGCTGCCGGCCCCTTACTGGACGACGTACCCCGAGTCGATCCGGCTGGCGGGCGGGGTCCCGGTCGAGGTGACCACCGGTGAGGAGGGCGGTTTCCTCGCGACAGTTGAGCAGCTGGAGGCCGCGCGTACCCCTCGTACCAAACTGCTGGTCTTCGTCTCCCCCTCGAACCCGACCGGGGCGGTCTACTCCCCCGCACAGGTCGAGGCCATCGGCCGGTGGGCGGCCGAGCACGGCCTGTGGGTGGTCACCGACGAGATCTACGAGCACCTGGTCTACGACGACGCGCGTTTCGCGTCGATGCCGGCGCTGGTCCCCGAGCTCGCTGATCGCTGCGTCGTGGTCAACGGCGTGGCCAAGACCTACGCCATGACCGGTTGGCGGGTGGGCTGGCTGCTCGGGCCGATCGACATCGTCAAGGCCGCGGCGAACCTGCAGTCGCACGCGACCTCGAACGTCGCCAACGTCAGCCAGCGGGCCGCGCTCGCCGCAGTGCAGGGCGACCTGTCCGCGGTCGCGACGATGCGCGACGCCTTCGACCGCCGGCGCCAGACCATCGTGCGGATGCTGCGCGAGATCCCGGGCGTCACCTGCGCCGAGCCGAAGGGCGCCTTCTATGCCTACCCGTCGGTGGCCGGCGTGCTCGGCAGGGAGATCCGCGGCGAACGGCCGCAGACCAGCGCCGAGCTGTGCGCGCTCGTGCTCGACCAGGCCGAGGTCGCGGTCGTGCCCGGCGAGGCGTTCGGCACGCCGGGCTACGTGCGGCTGTCCTACGCGCTCGGCGACGACGACCTCGTCGAGGGCGTCTCGCGCATCCACAAGCTCCTCGCCGAGGCGACCTGAACACCTCCACCGACCCTTTTGTGGACTCTCCGACACCGGACACGCCGTCCGACCGGTGTGTCGGAGTCCACAAAGGGGAGGGGCGGGATCTGCGCACGCTGCCGAAGGCACATCTGCACCTGCACTTCACCGGGTCGCTGCGGCCGGCGACGCTGCACGAGCTCGCCGGCCGGCACCGCCTCCGGCTGCCCGACTCCTTGCGGGGCGCCACGCCGCCCGAGCTGCGGGCCACCGACGAGCGCGGCTGGTTTCGCTTCCAGAAGCTCTATGACATCGCGCGGTCGGTGGTGCGCGACGAGTCCGACATCCGCCGGCTGCTGCGGGAGGCTGCCGAGGACGAGGCCGCCGAGGGATCGGGCTGGCTGGAGATCCAGGTCGACCCGACCTCCTATGCGGCGCGGCTCGGTGGCCTCACCCCCACGATCGAGCTGATTCTCGACGCCGCCGGAGAGGCGGCCGAGGCCACCGGCGTGGGCCTCGGGGTGATCGTCGCGGCGAACCGCACGCGCAACCCGTTCGACGCCCGCACCCTTGCCCGGCTGGCCGCGCAGTACGCCGGGCGCGGAGTCGTCGGCTTCGGGCTGTCCAACGACGAGCGCCGGGGCCGGGCAGAGGACTTCGCCCCCGCGTTCAACATCGCCCGACGGGCGGGCCTGGTCGCCGTGCCACACGGTGGCGAGTTGGGCGGCCCCAGCAGCGTGGTGGCGTGCCTGGACGCGCTCGGAGCGCAGCGCATCGGTCATGGCGTACGCGCGACCGAGGACCCCGCCGTCGTGGAGCGGGTCGTTGCGGCCGGGGTGACCCTGGAGATCTGCCCGATGTCGAACGTCCGGCTGGGGGTCTACGACCGGCCCGAGCACGTGCCGCTCGCCCTCCTGTGCGACGCCGGCGTGCCGGTTGCGCTCGGGGCCGACGACCCGCTGCTGTTCGGCTCGCGCCTGGTGGCGCAGTACGAGGTCGCGCGCACCGCCCTCGGCTTCTCCGACGAGTCGTTGGCCGACCTGGCCCGATCCTCGGTACGCGGCTCCTGCGCACCCGAACCGGTGCGGGCCCGGCTGCTCGCCGGCATCGACACCTGGCTCGCCGCCCCGCCGCCCTAACGACCACCACCACCCACCACCAACCACCCAACCACCCAACTTCAAAGTCGATCATGCAGGACCTGGACAGGCACCCAATAACCGCAGGTCACAGGCTCGGAAATCGAAGTCGATCATGCAGCTTCCGACATGGCCTGCAGCGCAGTCCTCGGCGGCCCGAGCCGATGCATGCGCCCGCTTCATGATCGCGAAGGATCGCAGTCGGGCCGCCCACACGATCCTTCGTGATCATGAAACATCGGACCGGCTCTAGGCGGTCGGAACCTTCATGATCATGGAATGGGCCGAAGTGCGGCTCTCCGGCAAAGGCAGAAGCGATCCGGCCAAGCCGGCTGGCCGCCGGGGCCCGACCGATCGGCTGACCCGACGACACACGCGACCCGATCGATCGGCTGACCCGACGACACGAGTGGGGCTCAGGTCGGTCCTTGAGGCCGCAGTGATGCCCCACCCAGACACATCCGCCCGGGTTGTGTCTGTGACTCATCGGCGGCTGCCGAAGTGGCGGCCGGGCGAGGGCTTTGACCCGTCTCAGCCCGGCGACCTGCGAGCACTCGTGGGATCGAAGGTCGGCAATTGGTCCTGCCGTAGTCGATTTTTCATGATCCGCCTTCGCGATCATGAAAGATCCGCACCGATCCGGCGTGGGGCGAGGTCACAGACGGCGGCCCCTCCCTATCCCCCATGATCGTGAAACATCCAACCGGCTCTAGGCGGTCGGAACCTTCATGATCACCGGAAGAGGGAGGGGGCGCCGGCGGAAAGTCAGAGGGTGACGCCGACCAGGACGGGCTCGTTGACGAGCGTCACGCCGCAGCGGTCCCGTACGCCGTCCCGGATCTCGCGGGCCAGCGCCAGCAGATCCTCGGTCGTGGCACCGCCCCGGTTGGTGAGGGCGAGGGTGTGCTTGCCCGACACCTGGGCCTGTCCGACGCCGTAGCCGCGGGCGAAGCCGGCCTTCTCGATCAGCCACGCGGCCGAGATCTTGACCCGACCACCGGACTCCGGCCAGCGCGGCGCATCGGCCGGCAGCAGGGCCAGCGCGGCGCCGTCGCCGGCAACGGCCGGGTCCAGGACCGGGTTGGTGAAGAACGAGCCGGCGCTCCACGTGTCGTGGTCACCCGGGTCGAGCACCATGCCCTTGGCTCGCCTCAGGTCAAGGACGGCGGCACGTACGTCAGCTGCCGGCACGGCGGCGCCGACCTCGATGCCGAGGTGCGCCGCGAGGGCGGCATAGCGGACCGGCGCACCCGTGCGTGAGTGCTCGAGCGCCAACGCGACGGACAGCACGACGTATCGATCCGACCGCTTGAACACGCTGTCCCGATAGGCGAACCCGCACTCGTCGGGCGTGAGCTGGACGACGTCATGGGTAGTCCGGTCCAGGACGCGGACCCAGGCGAGCACCTGGGCAACCTCCTGGCCGTAGGCGCCGACGTTCTGGATGGGCGCCGCGCCGACCCGGCCGGGGATGCCCGACAGGGCCTCGAGCCCCGCATAGCCCTCGTCGACGGCCAGGGCCACCACGTGGTCCCAGTCGACACCGGCCTCGACCTGGAGGGCATGCTCGCCGGGCGGGGCAACGGCGAGCCCGCGGGTCGCCACCTGCAGCACCGTGCCGTCGAAGCCCTCGTCGGCCACCACGAGGTTGCTGCCACCGCCGATCACCAGCAGCGGCTCGCCTGCCGCGTCGGCGGTGCGCACGACGTCGACGATCTCGGCGTCGGACTCGGCGATCACCAGTCGGCGGGCCGGCCCGCCGAGACGCAACGTCGTGAGGTCGGCAAGGAGCACCGGGGAGTCAGGCGTCACGCGAGCTGGACGACTGCCTGCGCTCGGCCGAGAACCGTGACGCCGGCGTGCACCGCCTTGAGGTCGACGCGCACCCGCTTGTCCTCCAGCAGTGCGGCGACCGTTCCCGTCACCTCGACGGTGGCGCCCTCGTCGTCGTCGGGCACCGGCACCGGACGGGTGAACCGGACGCCGTAGTCGACGATCGCTCCCGGGTCCCCGACCCAGTCGGTCACCACGCGCGCCGCGATCGCCATCGTGAACATGCCGTGCGCGATGACGTTGGGCAGGCCGACCGAGGTGGCGACGCGCTCGTTCCAGTGGATCACGTTGAAGTCGCCGGACGCCCCGGCATAGCGGATGAGATCCACCCGTCGCACCGGGAAGGTCTGGGCCGGCAGCTCCAGGCCGACGGCAACGTCGTCGTAAGCGGGAACAGTCGCGTTCGTCACAGTCACCCGTCCCCTCGTACGACCAGAGTGGAGAAGGCGGTCACGACGTGCTCGCCGTCGGTCGTGTGCACCTCGCCGCGGGAGGTGATCATGTCGTGGCCACCCGCCGAGCGGATCGTGTCGAGGGTGACGGTGACCGTGAGCGAGTCACCGGCGTGTACGGGGCGGCTGTAGGAGAAGCGCTCTTCCCCGTGGACCACTCGGCTGTAGTCGATGCCCAGCTCGGGGTCGTCGATGATCGCGCGCGACGCTTTGAAGGTCAGCATGAACGGGAACGTCGGCGGTGCGATGACGTCGGGGTGACCGAGGGCTCGGGCGGCTTCCCGGTCGTGAAAGGCCGGGTTGGGGTCACCGATCGCGTCGGCGAACTCACGGATCTTCTCCACGCCGACTTCGTAGGCCGGTGTGACCGGATAGGTGCGCCCGGCATGTGAGGGGTCGATGGGCATGGGGCGACGCTAACGCAAACCGGCCGATCGACGCTCAAGCGGTGGTGTTCGACGAGTCGGACGGGTCCGTCGGGTCGGCGGGGTCCGACGGATCGACCGGGTCCGACGGGTCGTCCGCCTGTTCTCTGGGCGAGAAACGCGTCGCGATCGTCACGAGCATGTGGAGCACGCCGACGACGATGAACAACGCGGTCGGCGCCTTCTCATCGGTGAAGCCCAGCAGAAAGGGGATCGCGACGAGAAGTACGGCGAGCACCAGGTCGACCGTGACGTGAACGCCGATGGAAACCGAGCGCACGAGTCCGGTGGGCAGGTCCGACGTGGCGGTGAAGGCGAGTAGAAGCAGCCCGACCACGATGGCCGCGGCCGTCGGAGCGGCCGAGGAGCTGAAGCCGAAGAGGAAAGGTGACGCGATGAACAGCGCGCCGACGGCGTACTCCAGAACACCGTGCACGACGACCGGCACGGGTCCCTGGTCCAGCATGAGTGCCGCCTGCCCGCGAGAGCCCGAGGGCTAGCGGGTCTCGCGGTGGACGGTGTGGCGACGGTCGCGGGGGCAGAACTTCTTCAGCTCGAGCCGGTCGGGGTCGTTACGCCGGTTCTTGCGCGTGATGTAGTTGCGCTCCTTGCACTCCACGCACGCCAGCGTGATCTTGGGACGTATGTCTGTCTGCTTCGCCACGGTGGCGTCTCCTAGCCTTGTCGGAACGGGCGATCTGCCCGTATGCCTGTGCGATGGTGCGTAGCGGAGGCCGGACTTGAACCGGCGACACAGCGATTATGAGCCGCTTGCTCTACCTGGCTGAGCTACTCCGCCGAGAGGGCGAGATGGTCGAGCCCCCTTACGGAATCGAACCGTAGACCTTCTCCTTACCATGGAGACGCTCTGCCGACTGAGCTAAGGGGGCGCAAGCCCGACGAGAATACACGGCGGCGAGATCCCCCGGAGAACTGCGCTCGTCGCGACCTGATCGAGGGCGTGACCGTTGCCAGTCACGCCCTCGAGTTGGGTGGCAGGTGAAGGATTCGAACCTTCGTAGGCTTCGCCGACGGATTTACAGTCCGCTCCCATTGGCCGCTCGGGCAACCTGCCGGACGCCACCGTCCAGACCTCGGTCGAGACGACGGCGGCAGTCAGGATAGCCGACCCGCTCACCGCCCGGGATCATGGCTGGGGCGAGGTCTCCGTCACGTCCTCGGCGGCGTCATCGGCGTCCATTTTGTCTGCGTCGACCTGGTCGGGACTGCTGGCAACCACCCGGTCGGGACGCGGTGAGCGAACCGCGCTGAGCAGCCCTAGCGCCCCCAGCAGCACGAGCACGGCGGGCACCATCCAGCGCAGGTTGAGGTCCGTGTCGGTGGCGCGGGCCACGATGTGCACCCCCGCCACGACCAGGAACAGCAGCCCGGCGAACACCGAAACCGCATCGATCTCATGACGTCGCACGACGCACCTCCAGGCTTCCCGACGCCGAGCTCGGCGTCGATCGTGATGACCGGGACTGTGCCGTCGCGCGGGTCGACGTACCTCCGGTGTACGGACGAGCCACCCTGCTCGGGCCCCCGGGGCAGCTGGATCGAACCGAGGTTGACGTCCGTGACGACATCAGCCGGCACGTCGGCGGGCAGCAGGATCAGCGCGTCGCCGATGCCCTGACGGAACTGCACATCGATGGTCTCGCCGGGCGAGAACCGGACGTGGCTCAGGTCGAGGCGGGCCTGGCCGACACCGAGCCGGTAGGTGTCGTGGACTGCTGCCACGGAGCGCGGCGCCCAGGTGCGGTCGCCGACCCCGCCGCGCAACCCGACGTGGGTGACACCGGCTGCCGTGGTCGCGACGACCAGCACGGCGCCGACGAAGATCAGCCCGCGCGCCCGGCCGGCGAAACCACCGACGATCAGCCCGAGGCCGACGATGCCCAGGCAGATCGCGAGCACGACCTCGGTCGGCACGTCGTGGGTCGTCGCCAGGTTCCAGGCCACCAGCGCACCGGCCGCGACGAGCGCCAGGCTCAGCGTCACCAGTCCGAGCGGCGAGCGCTCCCGTGGCGGCGGCGGGGTGAACGGTTGATAGGGCGGCTGATATGGCGGCGTCGGTGGCGTGGGCGGCGGATAGTCGATGGGCTGGGTCGGCGCGGCATAGGCCGTGCCGGCCGTCTGCCCGTAGGCACCCGGCGCCGGAGCGGTGGTGAACGAGGCCGGCTGCGGGCCGGGTGCCTGACGCGGCGCGACCAGTGGACGGTCATTGTCGTTGCGGGCGATGAGGTAGGCAGCAAACGCAACGGCCGCGAGCGCCGCGAACCCGCCGAAGCCGAACCCGGTGTCGGCGAAGTTGCCGACGACAGCCAGGCCGACGATCGCGAGCACGATGCCGCCGATGATCTTGAGGGTGGCCCGGCCGTTGATCAGGCGGGACGCCTCCGACTCGTCGTCCCCGTCCTCGGGGACCAGCAGCCAGCCGACCGCGTAGAGCAGCAAGCCGGAACCGCCGAAGATCGCCAGCGTGACGAACACCACCCGGAAGATCAGCGGGTCGACGTTGAAGTAGCGCCCCAGGCCGCCCGCCACGCCGGCGACCTTGCGGTCGGAGACGCTGCGGCGCAGCTGGGGACGGGGAGCCGAGCCTGTGTCCGGACCCGGCACAGCGGTGTCAGTCGTTTCGTTCATGGCTCCATCGTGCGGACTGGGCGGGCTGCTGCCTATCGGGAACTGCCCCCTCCCCACCCTGACCTGACCCTGAGCACGAGTCCAGGGCAGCGCCTGATGCGCGCGGCGAGCCCCGCGTGTGACCATCGTCAGGTGACAAGCAGCGCGCAGACCGCGGCAACGGCCGCGCCGGGCACGGCCGAGGCTCCGGCGCGCCGTCTGGTGCGCGTCAGCCAGGGTCGCAGCTGGCCGGTGTCGCGCGCGGGCTGTCCGAGCACCTCGGCGTCGACGTACTCGTGATCCGTACCCTGTTCGTCGTGCTGGCGCTCGCGGGCGGCGCCGGCTTCGTGATGTACGGCGCCTTCTGGGTGTTCGCGCCCCTCGAGGTCAGCGACGACGATGACGTCGTCCTGGGCCGGACATGGCACGAGCGCGACCTCGGCATGCTGCTGGCACTCGGGTCGCTGGCGCTCGGCGGTGCCTTGCTGCTGTCCGCGCTCGGCATCGGGCTGAACCCCGGACTGCTCGTGCCACTGGTCGTGGTCGGGGTCGGCGTGGTCATCCTCTGGCGGCAGGCCGACGACAGCCAGCGGGAGCGGTGGCGGGTCGCGACGGCGACTCGTCGGCTGCCCGACGCGGTCCGCGCCGGGGTGGGCATCGCGCTCGTGCTGATCGGCGGGGCCGCGATCCTGGTCGGCCCGGTCGAGCTCGACGGAACGTCCGGCGGGCCTGATCGCGGCGATCGTCGTCACCGCCGGACTGGCGCTGGTGAGCGGGCCGTGGTGGATGAGGATGGTGCGCGACCTCAACGCCGAGCGCAGCGCACGCATCCGCGAGCAGGAGCGGGCCGAGGTGGCTGCACACGTGCACGACTCTGTTCTGCACACGCTGACCCTGATCCAGCGTCACGTCGACGACCCGCGCGAGGTCGCCCGGCTGGCTCGCGCGCAGGAGCGGGAGCTGCGCGGCTGGCTCTACCGGCCGCGGAGCGACCCGGCGGCCACCGTGACCAGCGAGGTCGAGCGCGTGGCGGCAGAGGTCGAGGACGCCCACGGGGTCGCGATCGAGGTCGTCGTCGTCGGTGACGCACCGCTGGACGAGGCACTGAGCGCCATGCTGCACGCCACGCGCGAGGCGCTCGTCAACGCCGCGAAGTACGCGCGCGACTCGCCGATCTCGGTCTATACCGAGGTGGAACCCGACCTGGTGACCATCTTCGTGCGGGACCGAGGGCCGGGCTTCGACCCGGCCGCTGTGCCCGAGGACCGCCTGGGTCTGCGACAGTCGGTCGTGGGCCGGATGCAGCGCCACGGGGGCGTGGCCACAGTTCGCAGTGCCGACGGTGAGGGCACCGAGGTGCAGCTCGAGATGCCTAGGAGCACGTCGTGACCGACCAGCCCGAGCCGCCGACCGACCAGCCCGAGCCGCCTGGCCAGAAGGTCGTGCGGGTCGTCCTCGTCGACGACCACCGGATGTTCCGCAGCGGTGTGCGCGCCGAGCTGGGCGAGTCGATCGAGGTCGTCGGCGAGGCCGAGGACGTCGAGTCCGCCGTGCGCGTGATCGAGGAGCAGCGGCCGGACGTGGTGCTGCTCGACGTGCACCTGCCCGGTGGAGGTGGGCGGCAGGTTCTCACGACCCTCGTACCGAAACTGCCCGACGTGCGGTTCCTCGCGCTGTCGGTGTCGGACGCCCCCGAGGACGTCATCAGCGTCATCCGGGGCGGTGCGCGTGGCTACGTCACGAAGTCGATCACCGGTCAGGAGCTGACCGCCGCCGTGCACCGAGTGGCCGACGGCGACGTCGTCTTCTCACCACGGCTGGCCGGCTTCGTCCTCGACGCCTTCGCGGCGACCACCGAGATCGCCACCGTCGACGAGGACCTCGACCGGCTGACCCAGCGTGAGCGCGAGGTGCTGCGGCTGATCGCCCGCGGCTACACCTACAAGGAGGTCGGCAAGGCGCTGTTCATCTCGGTCAAGACGGTCGAGACCCACGTGTCCGCGGTGCTGCGCAAGCTGCAGCTGTCCAACCGCTACGAGCTCTCCCGCTGGGCCAGCGACCGCCGCCTCGTCTGACCCGCAGTTGACCACGTTTGGCAGGCGGACGGTCGCGGGACAGCAGGTCTGCACACCTGTTGAGGCGACTGTTCGCCTTCTGAGGTGCCTCGTATAACGTGCCCGGTTATGGCTGACTCATCATTCGACATCGTGAGCAAGGTCGACCACCAGGAGGTCGACAACGCCCTGAACCAGACCGCCAAGGAGATCTCGCAGCGGTTCGACTTCAAGAACGTCGGCGCGTCGATCGCGTGGTCCGGCGAGAAGGTCGAGATGCGCGCGAACAGCGAAGAGCGGGTCAAGGCGATCCTCGACGTGTTCCAGACCAAGCTGATCAAGCGCGGCATCAGCCTCAAGTCGCTCAAGGCGGAGGACCCGGCGCTCTCGGGCAAGGAATACCGGCTCTCGGCCGACATCGAGCAGGGCATCTCGCAGGACAACGCGAAGAAGGTCTCGAAGATCATCCGGGACGAAGGCCCGAAGTCGGTCAAGGCCCAGATCCAGGGTGACGAGCTGCGGGTGTCCTCGAAGAGCCGCGACGACCTGCAGGCCGTGCAGGCCCTGATCAAGGGCAAGGAGTTCGACTTCGCGGTGCAGTTCGTCAACTACCGCTGAGCCGGCCATCCCCAACGCCGGGCCAGATCGAGGCCATAGACCCGGTCAAGCTCAGCCACCTCGTCGGCGAGCGCGACCTGCACGGCGGACCGCTCCTCGGCGGTCATCGTCGGCTTGTCCGTCGTCAGTGGTCGATAAAGCGCACGTTGTACGAGCGGTGACCGCTTGACCCATCCGACGAGGTTGGCCCCGTCTCGTTCGCGCACGATGTTCGCTCCCCAGCACGCCAACCGGGACAGCGCCACGGACCGGGCGCGACCGGCCGGCAGCCGAGCCTCGAGCTGCGCAGGACTCAACGTCACCGGCGTGACGTCGAGCCAGGAGGTCAGCGCGTCGATGAAGGCCTGCGGGTCGGCGACCAGGTCGTCGAACACCGCCACGTAGATCTGATCGCGGCCGAACCGATCGGTGAACCGGTCGAGAGCAGTGGCATAGCTGCCGTGCTCGAGCAGCATCGGCTGGCGCTCGAGTGCCTCCAGGAAGGTCCCCGGCGCCCAACCCGATCGCAGCATGTAGAGGTAGGACGAGAACGCGCGATCCGCAGGGTCGCGCAGGGTCACCATCATCCGGCACGACCCCAACGAGTCCGCGATCCGTTGCGGTGCCTCGGGATGGAACAGGTAGTCCTGACACACCTCGCCGACAACCACGTGCTCCGGCCCCGCGTCGTCGAACTGACGGAGGTACCACGCGATCCCCCGGTCGTAATAACGATCGAAGAAGTAGAGGTCCTTGGCCGGCGACAGGAAGACCTGCGGGTGCCGCAGCAGCACCTCGTGCAGCCACGATGATCCCGCTTTGTCCGGCCCGATGTAGATGAAGTTGGGCTTCCCCGACACAGCTCCCCCTCGGATCTACGAGTTCCCTTCGCCACGCACGGCGGTCAGGAACAAGTTCGCACTGTGGAACAGTTTGCCGTCAGCGCGCAGCGGCGCATCGAGGAATCGCGAAAGTCCCTGCGGAGCCAGCAGCGCAGGGATCTGCAGAAACCGCCAGAACAGGTTCGCGCCGTCACGTTGGCGCGGGATGAAGCCGGCGAGCTCCAGCATGGACAGCAGGGCGGCCGCGCGATAGTTCGTGTGCTCCCTGCGGTTCCACGCCATGTCCCCGCGCAGCCCGTCGGATGCATCCACGAAACGCTCGTGATAGCGGGCCGGCCCGAAGCGGGCCGAATAGACCGATCTGTGCAGCCCCGGAAGCCGGAACTTCACGTTGTCCGGGTCCAGGAAGGAGAAGAGGTGCCGCGCGGGAACGGTGAGCACGAGCAGGCCGCCCGGACGCAGCACCCGGTGGACCTCGGCCAACGTGACCCGCTCGTCGGCTGTGTGCTCGAGGACGTCGAGCATCGTCACGGAGTCGAAAGCGCCCGGCGCGAAAGGAAGTGCGTCCCCGGTCTGGGCGAGGACCAGGTCGGGCCAGCGCCGCCGGGCATCGGCCAGGTAGCCGGCGTGCGGATCAACCCCGACAACCTGCAGCGCCGTGTTTTCGTGCACCGCGCGCAGGAAGGAAGCGTCGCCGATGCCCACATCGAGGTGGCGCCCGGTGCGCTCGTGCAGCTGGTCGAAGGCCCACGCATACCTCGCCGTCGGGTCGCCCGCAAAGGGATTCGCGACCCCAGCGCGGGGTTCGGCCGCCCGCTCCAGCACGTCACACAGCGATGTCGGGTCAACATCGACCAGCGGTACGGCGGTTTGCTGCAACCGCCGCTGCGTGGCGACATGCCGGTCAACTGCGTCGGCAAGACCGCAGAGGTCTCCGTCGAGCATGACCACTCGGTCCCGAGCGGCTTCGGCGCGCACGTACTGCACCTGATGGTCGTTGCGCATCTCGCCACGGGCGGCTTCGCGCGCGATGGCCAACGGCACCTTGCCGGTTCGCTGCACGAGCCGGACTGTGTTGCCCCCGTGAGTGATCACGACATCGGCATCAGCGATCCTGCGCAGCGTCTCCTCGTACCCCAAAAAAGCCTTGTGCGGACACGGTGGTGTCACGTCAGACGTGCCGGTCTGCACGAAGACGTCGTGCCTCGCGCACACCTCCTGCAACGAACCGATGAGCCGGTCGAACGGCCACGGCCCCATGCCTACGGTCACGAACACGCGGAGGCGGTGCGGCGCGGAGCTCAATAGAGCTCACCGACGTTGATGGCTCGTCGGTGACTCGCAAGCAGGTGGCTGTGCTGCACGACGACGCGTTGCGCGAGTCGCGCGCAGCACCGGGCGGCCAGACCCGGCGTTCCGATCACGTTGAGCGTCTCCACCCACCACGTGGGTATGCCGGCAAGACGAGCGGCGACGAAGTACGGAACCGCGACGCCGCTGCCTGCCGAGATCACCAGCTCGATGTCCCGTTCCGCCAGCAGAGCCCGTGCCTTGCGGATCCCGCGCACGACGTCGACCGGCTGGCTGGGCGAGAGCTCCGCGACCCAGTCGACGCTCTGTCCGGCCAGCACCTCGCGGGTGTCCGGGGCGGAAACGGAAACCCAGTGGACGTCGTGGCGGTCCCACCACGGGCGCAGCGCCATCATGTCGAGAAGCACGCCGCCGCTGCTCGACACGAGCAGAATCCGTTGTCGTCGCCCGGCCACCGGCGAAACGTAACAGGTACAAAGGGTCCGGGACGGCGGAATGCGACGTGGGAAACCGGGCAATCGCCCGCGTGCGCGGCCCGACAAGGCTAGATTTCTATGACGGGGTAGGGCTGAGTCACCCGAGGAGCGGGGGGGTGATCGTGTCAGAGGTGCTGATCGTCGTCGGCAGTTCCGGGTTCTTGGGAACGGCCGTCACCGAGGCATGCCTGGCACACGGACGCCAGGTCGTGGCCGTCGACCGAAGTCCGGCGCGCACGTCGCCGCGACTCGGCGTCACGCCGATGCAGATCGACGTCCTGACCGACGATCTCGTCCTCCCACCCGGGCACGTCGTGCTGGCCGCCGGGAACAGCGACCCGAGAACGAACCGTCCGTGGCAGCTCGTCCTGGACAACGCGATCGCGACCGCGCGGTTGCTGCCGGCCCTGCACGGCCGCAGCGTGACGCTGGTGTCCTCGATCGAGGTCTACGGGACGGCTGCGGCCCCGTTGACGGAGGACACACCGCCATCGCTTCCCCTCAGCGATGAAGTGATCGCCGCTTGGTGTCTCGAAGCAGTCGCACTGGCGAAGGAACCCTGCCCTCCCTGGCGAGCGGCGCGCCTGTGCCGGCAGCTGGCCGAGGCGGATCCCAGCGGCCGATGGGTCTATGCGCTCGCCAAACGGGCACAGGAGCTCATCGTCGCTTCCGTGGTCCCCCCGGACCGACTGACGCTGCTGAGGGCGGCCAACGTGTTCGGCGTCGGTCAGGATCGCGTCGTCGCGCGGCTGACCCGTCGGGCGCTTGCGGGTCTCCCGCTGGTCGTGACCGACAACCAGCGGACCTTTCTCGCCGTCGATGATCTGGCAGACGCGATCGTACGAGGCGGTCCGCCCGGTCTGGTGAACGCAGGGATGGGTCATCTCTGGCTGCCCGACGTCGCCGCGTTGGTGCTCGATGAGCTGGGCCTGCACGCCGAGGTCGATGTGCGAGAGGCACCCGCTGGAGACAGCGCCGGAGTAGTCGACACCCGTGCCTTCCGGCGCCGGGTCGGCTGCCTCGATGACGACCGGCTGACATCGACGATGCGGTCGTTCGTGCGACGTCTGCGGGACGAGCCGGCCGATCCCATAGAGCCGGGTTTCCCGGTGGTGATCCCGCCTCGCCCGGAGCTGCCTGACGTGGTGGGCGAACGCATTGCGTCAGCCCTTTGGTCGGGCGTGGTGAAGTGCGGCGGGCCATGGACGTCAGCGCTGGGCTCGGAGCTGCGCTCCCGGCTGGGCGTCGACTACGACAAGGAGGTGATCCTCACCTCCTCCGGCACGGCTGCGCTGCGCCTCGCGATCCTCGCGGTGGCCGGACCCGGACGGCCGGGTGACGTGGCCGTCCTTCCCTCGTTCACGTTCGTGGCCACTGCGGAGGTGCTCGCACAGCTCGGCTATCGCCTCCGGTTCTGCGACGTGCGTCCGGACACGTGGAACCTGGATGCCGACCTGGTGGCAGAGGCGTTGGCACCGGGCGACGTCCGCGTCGTCGTCGCCGTGGACGCGTTAGGGGCCCCTGCCGACTACACCGCTCTGCGGGCGATCTGCCACCTGCACGGGGTGCCGCTCGTCGCCGACTCCGCGCCGTCGCTGGGCGGCAGCTGGCAGGGACGCCCGATCGGCACGCAGGCCGACGCACATGCGTTCTCCATGAGCTTCGCCAAGGTCGTCTCAGCGGGCGGCGGTGGCGGCGCCGCGGTCGTACCCGTCGAGGCGCTTTCCCGACTGCACCGCCCCGTGGACTGGATCCGCTCCGCGACTCTCGGGGAGGTGCATGCAGCCGCCGCGTTGGATCTCGTTCAGAACCTCGACAAGCTCGCCCAGCGCAGGCGGCGGGTGGCCGACATCTACGCCGGGCTCGAGTCGGCCGCGCCGGAGGTTGTCCCGCAACGGGTGGCGCCCGGCGACGATCACGCGTGGGTGCACTGGGTCGCCCGGTTCGAAGGCGTGGACCGCGACCGGTTGGCCAAGGAGCTCGATCGGCTGGGTGTGGGGACGAAGCCTTACTACGGCCCGGTCCTGCACCATCAGCAATGGGAGGGCATCGCTGACGAGCCACCGATGCTGCCCGTCACCGATCTGCTGGCCCGAGAGGCCCTCGCGCTGCCGATGTCCTCGGAGTTGAGCGCAGCCGATGCGGAACGCATCTTCTGGACCGTGCTTACGGCGTTGGACGGGCTGCGCGTCGACCAACCATGAGCAGCTGCTTGCCCAGGTCAGCAACCGCTGGTACGTGCGCGAGAGCCCGCTCGGCGGCCAGCGTCCCCTCGTAGTCCGCCAGCAGCCTGCGGTTGAGCTCCTCACGGCCGTAGGCGCTGGCACCCACGAGCAGCCCCGCGACCTGGACGACGTCGATGCCCGCGGCGGCAGCCGCCGCTCGCAGGCCGGCCTGGTCGAACAGGTGCAGGTCGGCCTGGGCGCCGCCAACGCACCAGGTCCCGCGCCGCGAGTCCAAACGCTCCAGGGCCTCGGCGTGGCGACCTGCGGCGAGCAGCTCGAGGACGAGCGCCTGCAGCGAGTCGACGAGCACGCACATCGCCGCGCCGGGACGCATCCACTGCGCGACCCGCTGCAACGTGACAGCAGGGTGGTCGGTGTACTGCAGAGACCCGATCGCCAGCACGACGTCCACCGATCCCGGCGCGAGATCGACCTCCTCGACGGGCGAGCGCACCAGGGTGAAGCCGTTCCCGTCCCAGCCCGAGAGCCGGGCAGCCGCATGCTCGGCCATCCGGGGAGAAGGCTCGATGCCGATGACGGTGTAACCGCTGGACAGGAGCCGCTCGGCCCATCGGCCGACACCGCACCCCAGATCGACAACGACCGCGGGCGGCGGTGGCAGCGCCGCCGTGCAGAAAGCCCAGGCCAGGTCGTCGTAGGCCCGACGGTGGGGAACCCGATAGTGCTCCTCATACGTCGGCGCGAGGGAGTCGTAGAGCTCGGCGCTGGACCGCAGGACGGGGCTCGGGGTGCTCACGCCGATTTCGCCAGCGGGCTCAGCCGGCGCCGACCCACCCGCCACAGCGCATCTTCGACGTAGCTCCGCGGCCGCCACGCAAGGTTGAGCGCGTAGTTGCTGCCGCAGCCGACGCACTCCTTCCGGAAGAACTGCGCATGTTCCTCGCGATAGCTCTGGGCGCCCAGGATCTCGGCGATGGGCGTATCGCGCACGTTGGCCTTGGCGTCATGACCCCAGCAACCGCCCACCTCTCCTGTCGAGTGCACCATCAGCTTCAGTTGCGACTCCGCACACGGGCAGATCGCGTTGCAGCAGATCCTCGAAGTGCTTGCCGACGTAGGCCAGCTCGGAATAGCGGGGCAGGAACCTCCGGTCCGCCCGGAGCACCCGCTCGACGTGCACCATCGCCGCGTCAATCTTGTCCTGGCCGACCCGGGCTTCCAGGCTCACCTGTCCGTCGCGGAACAGGAACGTCCGGTCGGTCGCGAGATTCAGGTAGAGCTGGACGCCGAGGTCCTGGGCCAGCGCCATGATGCCCGGCAGCTCCTCGACGTTGGAGCGCATGATGGTGAAGTTCATCCGCACCCGGAGATCGAGTCGACTCCGGTCGGCCAACAGCTTCTGCAGGTTCGCGACCGTCGTCGTGAAGGAGCCGGGAACTCCCCGGATGCTCTCGTGCACCTCAGCGGTCGGCCCGTCGACGGAGATGTTGAAGCTGCGCACCCCCGCTTCGAGGACCGCGTTGCGGCGACGGTCGTCGAGCAGGATCGCGTTGGTGTTGAGGTGGAGGTTACGGATGCCGCGGCCATGCGCGTAGGCCATCAGCTCCGGGGCATCGCGCCGCAGGAGCGGTTCGCCGCCGGTGAAGTTCGCCTTGAGGATGCCGTAGTCCGCGAGCTGGTCGAGGACGTCACGCCACTCCTCGCCGGTGAGCTCGCGTCGGGTCACGGTGCGCCAGCATGCGCAGCTCACACACTTGAGGTTGCAGTTGTCGGTCAGGAACAGCTCCGCGACGAGCGGACGAACGGCCAGCCCGGGTGCGAATCGCTCCTTGACGGCGAGCCTCGCGAAGAAGCCGGCCAGCCGGATCTTGTCCTCCCACCGGGTGATCGCTGCCCTGCGCCGAGTCCCCACCGCTCACCCCCCTCACGCGAATGCCGTGGAGACCTGCGGCTCACCACAGGTCCCCACAGCGGAGCCTAACGCTGGCCGCTAGGGCGAGACCTCGTACTTGATCCAGTCGATGTCGCCCGCGTAGTAGTCGCAGGTGACGTCGATCTGGTCACACGAGATCTTGCCCCCGACGGTCATCGGGAAATTGTTGGTGATGTCGCCGGTCGGACCATTGAGATGCCGGGTCTCCTGCAGGACACCGTTTGCGTCAGAGACGGTCTCCGTGATGCCGGTCGCCGTCCGCTCGCAGCGCACGGTGTGCCACTGGTTGTCGTTGTACAGCGCCTACCGTGCGAACGGCACGCTGGCCGCTGGCCCCCCGAATCAGACAGGTGACGTTGCCCTTGGGGAGCTGGAACTTGAAGTTGCCGCCCTTGGTCGTCGCCTGGCCCTTCTGCATGATGTTTCCGAACTTCTTGGTCGTGCGGTAGCGGAACGAGACCGCGAAGTCGCGGGTCCCCGGGTTCAGCTGACTGTTGTTGATCTGGATGACCCGCTCCGGCTTCGGCGGCGGATCGGTCGGGCTTGACGCTCGACCAGCGATAGAACGTGTCGGCGCCCGAAACCAGGCCGGTCTGGACGGCACTGCCGATGGCTCCGTCGATCCCGTTGCCGCTGCTGTCCACCATCACCGTGGCGCCGGGTCCCTCGTCCAGGTTCCAGAGTGCCAGCGTCGTGTTCGCAGATGCGTTCGCATTCGCCACGCCCGCCGGCAGGGCCAGCGCGACCAAACCCAGAATCATGCCCGTGCGTGTAAAACGACTCCCCACTGCAACTCCCCCACTCGAAAAAGCAAAGATCCCCTTGTCAAAGACAGTACGGCTGCGGGTCGCTGGTGGTTCAACGAACTACATGATGTGACCGAGCGTGTTCGCTAGGTCACCTCAGCGCTGGTAGCCGGCCATCTGCTCGAGGCGGGCGATGCGCTCAGCCATCGGCGGGTGGGTGGAGAACAGGCTCGACATCCCCTGCGGGCGAAAGGGGTTGGCGATCATCAGGGCACTGGTCGACTGCAGGTTCGGCTCCGGCGGCAAGGGCAGCGCCCGGGTGCCCTGCTCCAGCTTGCGCAGGGCCGAGGCGAGCGCGAGCGGGTCACCGGTGATCGCCGCGCCCGAGGCGTCAGCCTGGAACTCGCGCGAGCGGCTGATCGCCATCTGGATGAACCCGGCCGCCACCGGTCCGAGGATCAGCACCGCGAGCGCGCCGAGCGGCCCCGGTCCGTCGTCGTCGCTGCTCCGCCCGATCGGGATCAGCCAGGCGAGATAGCCGAGATACATGATCACGCTGGCCAGGCCGGCCGCGACCGACGAGATCAGGATGTCGCGGTTGTAGACGTGCGACAGCTCGTGGCCGAGCACCCCCCGCAGCTCGCGTTCGTCGAGGATGCCCAGGATGCCTTCGGTGCAGCACACGGCCGCATTGCGCGGGTTCCGACCGGTTGCGAACGCGTTGGGGGCCTGGGTCGGTGAGATGTAGAGCCGCGGCATCGGCTGGCGCGAGGCGGTCGAGAGCTCGCGCACGATGCGGTGCATGGTGGGCTGCTCGGCCTCGCTCACCGGCCTGGCCCGCATCGAGCGCAACGCGAGCTTGTCGCTGTAGAAGTAGGAGACGCCGTTCGTGACCAGCGCGATCAGGAACGCGATCGTCAGGCCCTGCGACCCACCGATCGCGGCACCGGCCACCAGGATGAGGCCGGAGAGCAGCGCCATGAGCGCCGCCGTCTTGACGCCGTTGAAATGCCGATGCACGGGTGAACCCCTCCACAGCCAGTTGCCTAACGCTCTAGGAAACGCCTCGCGCGCCGGCCACGTTCCCTCGGGCACCAGGCGGGCTGTCCTATATGGCCAGGTGGGCGCTGGCCTATATCGCCAGGTGGGCTGTCCTATATGGCGAGGTGCGCTGTCCTATATCGCCAGGTGGGCGCTGTGCGCGTGCCGCTTGCGGGAGTGCTTGACCACCAGGACGTGACCGCCCGGCCGTCCGTGCGCGTGCACCTTCACCAGGCCCCCGGCCACCCTTGAGGTGTCCACCAGGTGACTGCCGTCGTAGAGGCGTGCTTTGGCCCCGTTCTTGGCGGTCGTGTGGCAGGTCATCGAGAAATGGGTGGCGTAGCGAGTGACGGCGCATCCCGAGATCTTGGCCGTCGGCACCGCGTTGCTGGTCGCGGCAAAGTTGCCGTGTGCCCTGAGCGCGACCCGCAGCTGGTGAACCGACCAGGTCGGCGTCCAGTGCAGCGAGTACGCGCCGGCCTTCACTTTGGCCCGGTCGAGCGTCACCCACGTACCGCCGATGTCCTTGCGCCCCTGGAGGAGCACGGTCGAGCCGTTGAGGTGCTTGGCGCTCACCAGCTTTCCGTACTCGACCTTGCCCACGTTGCCCGTGACCTGCCTGGGCAGCGCCGTGCGCGAGGGCGCAGGCCGCTTGACGTGGACCGCGGTCGCCCGATGGGCTGCCGGACCCGCTGCCACGGTGCCCGCCTTCGGCCCACCGTTCGCCGGTGCGGCTCCGACGGAGAAGGACCTGGTCTTGCTGATCTTGTGGCCCGTCGTCAGCGTCGCGGTCGCCGTGGCGGTGTAGCTGCCCTTGCCGAGGCGGAAGCTCGTGCGCCAGCCACCGACCGGGTCGATGTCCGCCGCCAGCGAGATGCCCCGGATGGAAACGGTGACGCCGGCGATGCCGTCCGGCTGCGCGTTGGTCACCGTGGCGGCGAGGCTGGCCGGGTTGGGTGCCGTGACGCACCGCTCGCCGGTTGCCCGTGACATCTTCGCGAGCGCACCAACGGAATTGCAGGTCGCGCCGGTCCCGACCGCAAAGCTGCTGAGGTGGATCCCGGAGGAGTGCAGCGCATTCAGCGTGCTGTCCTGGACCGACGTCTTGCCGTCGGAGAGCAACATCACCCACTTCGGCCCGGCGGGCGCAGAGTGCAACGCCGTCAGAGCGGTCGAGACGGCCGCGTCATAGCTGGTCGGCGACCCGCCAAGGTCTCGGGGGACATAGCTGTCGATGGATCCGCGGTGGATGCTCTTCGCTGCCGTGATGATCCGGGGTTGTGTCTCACCGACCGCCGTGGACGCCGGCGCCGCGAACAGGGCCGTGTCGGCCGTGTTCAGGGCCGCGACCTTGGCGAACTGGGAGAAGGCCTCGACGCCGACCACCATGTTGGTGCCGGCGGAGGACGAGATCAGGGTCGGGTTGAGCTTCTTGACGGCGCCGATCTCGCAGTCGAGGACGTCACCGACCGAACCGTCCGTGTTGAGGTCGTCCGCGACCGAATGGGCGCCGTCACCGTTGCAGTCACTGCCCTCGGACAAGTGCGTGGAGGCCGTCGCGTCGAGCACGTAGAGCACGGTCGTCGGGTGTGACACGTTGCCGCTGATCGCGACGGTGCCCGCCACGGGCTGGTGCACAGCCGCGGGGTCGTTGATCGAGATCGAGGGGTCGACGGCTGCCGAGGCCGAGACGGCCACGAGTCCCGACAGGACCAGCCCCCCCGCGGCGGCGAGACCGACCATGGTGTTCCGGACAGCCCTACGTCGAGCGGCGCGCATTCACTTACCCCCTGGGACCTGCGACCGATTCGGATCGCGATGTGGTCGAAACGTACGTGGCAGCCGGAGGACCCCGAGGGCGAAGTGCGCCGTTTCAGGCGACTGACACGCTTATTCGCCCGTTCGGCCTATTCAGGTCGACGAAATGTCTACGCCGTTCGTGGCGGGCCACGAGGACCTAGCTCAGTGCCTCGAGAATCATCTGGGGCACGACGGAGAACACCAGCGCCGCACCCAGAGTGATGCCGATCGCAGTCCCGTCAGACCAGGAGATGCGGTAGGACGGCGGTCGCAGCGCGGGTGCGCCGTCACCACCCGCTCGACCGTAGAGCGAGGCAGCCCACGCCAGGTAGTAGTAGAGCCCCACCACGACGTTGACCGCCATGACGACCGCGAGCCAACCGGTGCCCTGCTCCACGGGAGCCTGGAAGACCACCACCTTGGCGAACAGCCCGAGCAGGCCCGGCGGCAGTCCGGCGAGGCAGGCCAGCGCGAAGGCCAGCGCGAACCCGATGAACGGCTCGGTGCGACCGAGACCGCGGTAGTCATCGAGGGTGTTGGCAGGGCGGCGGCGCCCGACGAGGGTGACGACCGCGAAGGCGCCGAGGTTCATGACCGCATAGGCAAGTACGTAGGCCACGGTCGCCGGCAGCACACCGTCGATGTCGCCCTTCCCGGCCGCGCCCAACGGCACCAGCATGTAGCCCGACTGCGCGATCGAGGACCAGGCGAGCAGCCGCACGGCCCCTCGCTGCCGCAGCGCGACCAGGTTGCCGACGGTCATGGTCACAGCCGCCAGCACCGCCATGACGGGCGCCCACACGTCGGCGTAGGGAGCGAAGCCGATGGTGAGGAGCACGGCGAGGCCGGCGAAGCCGGCGGCCTTGGACACGACGGACAGATAGGCAGCCACCGGCACCGGCGCGCCGACGTACGTGTCCGGTGCCCAGAAGTGGAACGGCACGGCGGCCACCTTGAACGCGAACCCGGCGATCGAGATCGCGACACCCAGCAGCAGCGCGGAGTTGCGCACACCAGGCGCTTCGAGCACGGTCGCGATGCGATCGAGATAGACCTGCCCGGTCACGCCGTAGACCAGGCTCAGCCCGAAGAGCATCACCGCCGTCGACACGACGGACACGAGAAACAGCTTCAGCGCCGCCTCGCTGGCGCGGCCGTCGTAGCGCGGCAGTGCGACCAGCGCGAACGCCGGCAGCGACACGACCTCCAGCGACACGACAAGGGTCAGCACGTCGCGGCTCGCCGCGAGCGTCACGGCGCCGGACACCGACATCAGCAGCAGGAAGTAGTACTCCCCCGCGGGCAGTCGCGACTCGCGCACGGTGTCGAGGGAGAGGAGTACGACGACCAGCGCGCCGAGGAGCACCAGCACCTGGAACGCGAGGGTGAGCTCGTCGACGACGTAGGAGCAGGACGGCGTCGCGAAACGGCCACTGGCCGGGACGCAGAACGTACTGCGCACGTGGTCGGTGAGCGGGAAGAGGAACACGGTCGCAACCAGCAGCCCACCGCCTGAGATCCAACCGGTGACGTGCTTGTGGCGGTCGGGCAGGAAGGCGTCCAGGACCAGAACGCCGAGACCGACGAGCGCCACGATGAGCGGCGGGGCAACCGCGAGGAAGTCGATCGACTGGATGACGCTCATGAGCCGAACACGCGCCGTACGACTGGGTCAGTGGCGTCGAGCAGCAACGAGGGCCAGACACCGAGCAGCCCCACGGCGAACACCACCGGGCTCCAGGCGGCCAGCTCGATCGGCGTCACATCAGGCAGGCGTACGGCGTCGCGCCACCGGGCGCTCGTGGTGCCCTGGGCCACCCGACGGATCATCACGACGAAATAAGTGGTCGTGAGCACGACTCCGACTCCGGACAGAGCCATGAGCACCAGGTAGTAGCCACGGTCGAGCCCTGCAGCGGGGTCGAAGGCGCCGAGCAGCGTCAGCATCTCGCCCCAGAACCCCGCCAGCCCCGGCAACCCGAGGCTCGCGACCGCCGCGAACGCCAGCAGTCCGCCGAGTCGCGGCAGTCGCTCATAGAGGCCGCCGCCGAGCTCGTCGAGGACAGCGGTGTGGTGCCGGTCCTTGATCGCGCCGACCAGGAAGAACAGCAGACCGGTGATGAGACCGTGCGCGACGTTGGCGAACAGCGCGCCGTTGATGCCGACCGGCGTCAGCGTCGCAATGCCCAGGAGGACGAAACCCATGTGACCCACGCTGGAGAAGGCGATCAGCCGCTTGAGGTCCCGCTGGGCGAGACAGGCCAGCGCGCCGTAGAGGATGCCGACGACAGCAAAGGCTCCGAGGTACGGCGCGAGGGTGTGCGCACCGTCCGGCACGATCGGGACGGCGATGCGGATGAGGCCGTAGGTGCCCATCTTCAGCAGCACGCCGGCGAGCAGTACGGAGCCGACGGTGGGTGCGGCTGTATGAGCGTCCGGCAGCCACGAGTGCAGCGGCCACATCGGCGCCTTCACGGCCAGGCCGAGCGCCAGTGCGGCGAACACCAGGACCTGGGTCGGGTGGGAAAGGCCCTTGCCGGCGGACGCCGTCAGCGTCGTGATGTCGAACGTGCCGGCCTTGAAGCCCACCAGCAGGATGCCGAGCAGCATCACGGCACTGCCGAGCAGCGTGTAGAGGATGAAGGTGTTGGCGGCGCCGACGCGGCGAGCCGACTCGCTCGGGTCGCCCCACTGCGCGATGACGAACCACATCGGCACGAGCACGACCTCGAAGAACACGAAGAACAGCAAGAGGTCGAGAGCGACGAACGTCCCGAGCATGCCGACCTCGAGCAACAGCAGCAGGCCGATGAGCCCGCGCGGTCGACCGGCCTCCGGCAGCACCTTCAGGGAGTAGATCGTGCACAGGAACGTCAGGCCGGCGGTGAGCAGGACGAGCGGTGAGGAGATGCCGTCGATGCCGAGGTGGAAGCGCAGCCCGAGGCTGCGCACCCACGCGATGTTGGTCGTCGGCTCGGCGGCGCTCGCCCAGACAGCCAGCCCGAGGGTGAGACCGGAGACCACGACCCCGAGCCGCACGGCGATGCGGTCGGCCAGAGCCGCCGGCAGGACCAGCAGGACAACAGAGCCCGCGAGCGGGACGGCGAGCAACAACGGGAGCATCGCGCTCATGTCAACGTCACGACCCCGACGGCCAGGATCACGACTCCGGCGAGCAGGCCGGTGAGGTAGGTCTGCACGTTGCCCTGCTGGGTCCGGCGCAGCAGCACGGCCAGCCGCGTCGCGCCCTGCCCGGAGCCGGCCACCGTGCCGATGACCACCTCGTCGTCGGTCCAGCGCACCGCACTCGCGGCGAGCCGGACCGGCCGGACGAACAGCCGGTCGTAGAGATCGTCGACGAAGAACGCGTGCTCGAGCACCGGGCGCAGGCTCGGGAGCCGCAGCGGGTCGGCCGCCGGCGCCCGCCGCCACGACACGAGAACTGCGGCGAAGCCGATCGCGGCAAGCAGGACTGAGAGCACGGACGTGACCAGCCCCACGTGCAGCGCTTGACCTTCCCCTGGAATCGCCAGCCACTCCGGCAGCCACGAGCGAATCCCGATGAATCCGAGCACCGTCGATGGGACGGCGAGGACGATCAGCGGCCACGTCATCGCCGCCGGGGACTCGTGCACCGGGACGGTCGTGCGGGCGGCGCCGAAGAAGGTCATCAGCCAGAGGCGGGTGACGTACGCGGCGGTGACAGCGACGGTCACCAGGCCGACGGCCAGCACGAGCCAGGCAGCCCAGGACGCGACCGGACCATCGTGGCGCGCCGATTCCTCGGCCGCCCCGAGCACAGCTTCCTTGGAGAAGAAGCCGGCGAACGGCGGCAGGCCCGCCAGTGCGGCGAGGCCAACGGTCATCGTGGCGAAGGTGACCGGCATCGCCTTGCGCAGCCCGCCCATGTCCGGCATCAGGTTTGTCCCGACGACGTGGATCACCGAGCCGGCGGCGAGGAAGAGCAAAGCCTTGAAGGCGGCGTGGGTCAGGAGGTGGTAGGTCGCCGCGGTCGCGGAACCGACCGCGAGGGCGGCCAGCATGTAGGCCAGCTGGCTGACGGTGGAGTAGGCCAGAACTCGCTTGATGTCGTCCTGAGCGAGTGCGGCCAGTGCGCCGCCCAGCATGGTGATGCAGGCAATGACCGCCATCACCGCCAGGGTCGTCGGCGCGGCGAGGAACACCGGATAGAGCCGGGCAACGAGATAGATGCCGGCTGCGACCATCGTGGCTGCGTGGATCAGCGCACTGATGGGCGTCGGTCCGGCCATCGCGTCGGGCAGCCAGGTGTGCAGCGGGAACTGCGCCGACTTGCCCACGACGCCGCACAGCAGCAGCAGGGTGGCGACCGTTGCCGTGTGCTCGCTCAGCCCGCCCGAGGTGAACGTCAGGATGTTTGTGATGCGCGAGCCGCCCGCCGCGACGGACAGCGTGAAGATGCCGAACAGGAAGCCGACGTCACCGAGGCGGGTGACCACGAAGGCCTTGACGGCGCTGCGTTGCGCGTCCGCCAGCTCCCAGTGGTGGCCGATCAGGAAGTAGGAGCAGACACCCATCACCTCCCACCCGACCAGCAGGACGAACAAGTCGTCGGCGAAGACGACCAGCATCATGGCGGCGGTGAACAGCGACACGAAGGCGGCGTACGACGAATAGCGCGGGTCGCCCTTGAGATAGCTGGACGAGTAGACCTGCACCGCCAGCGCGACGACCGCGACGGCGACGGACACGATGCCGGCGAGGCCATCGAGGCGCAGAGCGACGTCGATGTCGAACGCACCGGTGTGGACCGTGGCGATCTGCGCGACGTCATGCACTGGAGCGTCGGTGACCGCCCGCGCGCCGAGCACCGTCGCGCCGACCAGTGCGACTGCGGCACCTGCGATCGAAACCGGCACGGGTGTGCGAGGCCAGCGCTTGCCCAGGAAGAAACCGACGAGTGCGGCGACGAAGGGCGCCAGGACGGTGACGTAGACGACCGTCACGAGATGACCGCCTCCTCGTCGTCCTCTCGAAGGTCGCGCAGCTCGTCGAGCTGGGCGCTCTCGCGGTTGCGGAAGACGAGCAGCACGATGGCCAGGCCGAGACCGATCTCGGCGGCGGCGACCGTGATGAGGAACAGCGTGAACACCTGGCCGGACAACAGGCTGTCGCGCAGGTAGACGTCGAACGCGACGAAGTTGAGGTTGACCCCGTTGAGCATCAGCTCGACTGACATCAGCACGAGGATCGCGTTGCGTCGGGCCAGCACGCCGTAGATGCCGATCGAGAACAGCAGCGTCGCGAGCAGCACCGGCATGAGCAGCGGCATCAGCGACCGACCTCCCCAGTATGTCCAGGCTCGGCAACGACCTCCGGTGAGATGTCGCGGCGCGACAGCACGATGGCACCCACCAGGGCGGCGAGCAGCAACAGGGACAACACCTCGAACGGCAGCACCCAGCTGCGGAACACCGCCTCACCGACGCTGTGCGACGAGCCGGCCGCTCGGACCGTGGAGTCGTCGGAGAGGTCGATGTGGTCGCCATGGAAAGCGTCGACGACCGACGTCACCAAGACGGCCGCGGTCGCGCCGGCCGTGACGGCCGCCGCCAGGCGCTGCCCCAGCGACGAGTCGAGCTCGTTCGAGGCCCCGATCGGTGCCCGGGTGAGCATGAGCCCGAACAGCAGCAGCACGACGACGGCACCGACGTAGATCAGCACCTGCACCCAGGCGACGAACTCCGCGGAGAGCAGCAGGTAGCAGCCGGCGATGGAGCCGAGGGTGACGACGAGCCACAGCGCGGCGTGCACGAGGTGGCGGGTGGTCACGACGAGCAGTGCTGAGCCCAGGGCCATCAGCCCGAGCAGCCCGAAGAGCACCTCGACAACGCTCACTCGGCAGGCTCCGCCTTGCGCGCCGGCCGCTCGGGCCGCGCGGGCGCGTCCAGGGACTTCAGCGCGGCGTCGACCTCCTTGGGCCGCGGAGCGTGGTGGTCGTGCGGCGGCGGAGCAGGAACGGTCGCCATCCACTCACCGAGCCGGCCCTTCTCATGGGTCATGTTCCGGATGTCGAGCTCGGCGTACTCGAACTCCGGTGACCAGAACAGCGCGTCGAACGGGCAGACGTCGATGCAGATGCCGCAGTACATGCACAGCGAGAAGTCGATCGCGAACCGGTCGAGCACGTTGCGCTGCCGCTCACGGCCGCCGGGCGGTGCCGGGATCGTCTCCTTGTGGGAGTCGATGTAGATGCACCAGTCGGGGCACTCGCGGGCACACAACATGCACGACGTGCAGTTCTCCTCGAGCAGCGCGATGACGCCGCGGCTGCGGGGCGGCAGCTCGGGTTTGACCTCGGGATACTGGTCGGTCACCGAGCGGTGCAGCATCGTCCGCATGGTGACGATCAGGCCCTGAAGCAGCCCTGCTCCCGGGATCGCCTTTCCAGATTGGCTCACTTCGCCACCGCCACGACACCGGTGAGGGCGAGCTGGACGAGGGTCACCGGCACGAGCCCTTGCCAAGCCAGGCGTTGCAGCTGGTCCTCCCGCAACCTCGGGTAGGAGACCCGCAGCCAGATCACCACGAAGGCCAGCGCCATCGTCTTGATCAATGTCCAGAGCCAGCCCAGCTCGTCGGCGAACGGCCCGTGCCAGCCACCGAGGAACAGGACGGTCGTCAACGCGCAGAGCACCACGATGCCGGCGTACTCGGCGAGCAGGAACAGCGCGAAGCGCAAGCCCGTGTACTCCGTGAAGGCGCCGAAGATGATCTCGGAGTCGGCAACGGGCATGTCGAACGGCGGGCGCTGCAGCTCGGCGAGGCCCGCCACGAAGAAGACGACCGCACCGGGCAGCTGCCAGAGCAGCCACCACGGCTGCCAGGCCTCCACGATCCCGGTCAGCGACACCGTGCCGGCGGCCATCGCGACGGACGCGGCCGCGAGGATGAACGGGAGCTCGTAGGCCATCAGCTGGGCGGCGGTGCGCAGGCCGCCGAGCAGCGAGAACTTGTTGGCGCTGGCCCAGCCGGCCATCAGCGCACCCAGCACGCCGACCGCCATGACCGCGAGCACGAAGAACAGCCCCAGATCGAGCTTCTGGGCGACCAGGCCGGGTCCGATCGGGATCGCGACCAGCACCACGAGGTAGGGGATCAGCGCGACGGCCGGCGCCAGCTTGAACACCGTGCGGTCCGCAGCGGCCGGGACGATGTCCTCCTTCTGCGCGAACTTCACGCCGTCGGCGACCAGCTGCGCCCAGCCGTGGAAGCCGCCTGCGTACATCGGACCGAGACGGGACTGCATGTGGGCCATCGCCTTGTGCTCGGTCTGTCCGACCAGCAGGGGCAGCACCAGGAAGACACCGAGCACGAGCACGACGCGCAGTGCCGCCTCGAGCACCTCGGTCATGCGTCGCCGCCGGGCGGGCGAGGTCCCCAGGTCGCGGGATCGGGCACTCCTGGCGGGCGGGTCTTGCGCCGCCCCGGCGAGCTGCTGACATCGGCGTCGGACTCACCGGGTTCCTTGGCGCCCGGCCAGGACTTGGCCGCGCGCGCAGCCAGGATGAAGTCCTTGCGAAGCGGGTGACCTTCGAAACCGTCGGGCAGCAGCAGAGGCACCAGGTTGGGGTGTCCGTCGAAGGTGAGACCGAACATCTCGAAGGTCTCGCGCTCGTGCCAGGAGGCTCCGGAGAACACCCCCGTCAGGGTCGCCAACCGCGCGTCGTCACCTGACACGCGCGTACGCAGGAAAAGGTGTTCGCGGGCCGTCATCGACCACAGGTGCGACACGACGTCGAAGCCCGGTTCGTCGGCGGCGTCGAGCTGATCGACGCCGGTCAGCCAGTCGAAGAACGTGAACCCGAGGTCACGGGCCGACTCGTGGGCAGCCACCCATTCGGCACGAGGTACGTCGACGGTGTCCTGACCGTAGGAGGAGTCAACCCGCACCTCCCCCCGCAACCGGCCGGCAACTGTCTCGGCCGCGGTCTCAGCCGTCATCGCCGCCCACCCGGATCGACTGGATCGGCGCGCGACGAGCCTCGGGACGATAGCGGTCGGCGAGCGACTCGGCGGCGATCTTGTCCTGCAGCGTGAGGATGCCCTGGAGCAGGGCCTCCGGGCGGGGCGGGCAGCCGGGCACGTAGACGTCGACCGGGATGATCTGGTCGACGCCCTTGGTCACGCAGTAGGAGTCCCAGTAGGGGCCGCCGGAGTTGGAGCAGGCGCCGAAGGAGATGACGTACTTCGGCTCGGGCATCTGGTCGTAGAGCCGCTTGACCGCGGGCGCCATCTTGTCGGTCACCGTGCCCGACACGACCATCAGGTCGGCCTGCCGGGGGCCGGGGGCGAACGGGATGACGCCGAGCCGGATGAAGTCGTGGCGCGACATGGAGGCGGCGATGAACTCGATCGCGCAGCAGGCCAGCCCGAAGTTGAAGACCCAGAGGCTGTAGCGCCGGCCCCAGTTGAGGATGAGCCGCATCGGCTCGGGCGCGGCGCGCTGCAGAACACCCACCGTCGGGTGCGGGAGGGGTGTCACAGCCACGAGAGCACTCCCTTGCGCCATGCATAGAGCAGGCCCACCGAGAGGAAGCCGAGGAAGACGAACATCTCCACGAGCGTCGTGGCGCCGTAGCCCGGCGCGGCGAAGATGGTGGCCCACGGGAACAGGTAGATGGCGTCGACGGCGAAGATCACGTAGAGGTAGGCGAACACGTAGTAGCGGACGTGCATCTGGGCCCAACCCTCGCCAACGGGGTCGACACCGCACTCGTAGGTGACCTCCTTCTCGCCGCCCGGCACCGACGGGCGCAGCAGGCGGTTGGCGGTGAAGGCCACAGTGACGAAGGCGATGCCGACGAGCACGACCACGCCGACCAGCGCGTATCCGCCGTAGAAGCCGTCCAAGTCGAACCTCCTCGTCTCGCGGCAGCCTATCGAGGCGGGGCCGAGGAACCCCGCGAACCTCGCCCAACAGTCCACCGGCCGCTGGCGGTGCCGACGTAGAGTGACGGTGTGGCAAAGAACGTGCATCAGCTGGACCGGGTGATCATCCGTTTTGCCGGCGACTCCGGCGACGGGATGCAGCTGACGGGCGATCGATTCACCTCCGAGACGGCGGCGTTCGGCAACGACCTGTCCACGCTGCCCGACTTCCCGGCCGAGATCCGGGCGCCGGCAGGCACCCTGCCGGGCGTCTCCGCCTTCCAGCTGCACTTCGCCGACCACGACATCATGACTCCGGGAGACCGGCCCGACGTGCTCGTGGCGATGAACCCGGCCGCCCTGATGGCCAACGTCGGCGACCTGCCCCCGGGCGCCGACATCATCGTGAACACCGACGAGTTCACCAAGCGCAACCTCGCCAAGGTCGGCTACGCCGTGAGCCCCCTCGACGACGACTCGCTCGACGGCTTCAGCGTCCACCCCGTCGGCCTCACCTCGATGACCGTGGAGGCGCTGAAGGACTTCGACATCTCCAAGAAGGACGCCGAACGCGCGAAGAACATGTTCGCGCTGGGCCTGCTGTCCTGGCTCTACAACCGTCCCACCGACGGCACGCTGCGGTTCCTGGAGACCAAGTTCGCCCGCAACGAGACGATCATGAAGGCCAACATCACCGCCTTCAACGCGGGCTGGAACTTCGGCGAGACGACCGAGGACTTCTCGATCTCCTACGAGATCAAGCCGGCCACGCAGCCCTCCGGCACATATCGCAACATCTCCGGCAACCTCGCGCTGTCCTACGGCCTCGTGGCGGCCTCGCAGCGCAGCGGGCTGCCGCTGTTCCTCGGGTCCTACCCGATCACGCCGGCGTCCGACGTGCTGCACGAGCTGTCCAAGCACAAGCGGTTCGGGGTACGAACGTTCCAGGCCGAGGACGAGATCGCGGCGGTCGGCGCTGCACTTGGCGCGTCGTACGGCGGATCTCTTGCCGTGACGTCGACCTCCGGCCCCGGCCTGGCGCTCAAGCAGGAGACCATCGGCCTGGGTGTCTCCCTCGAGCTGCCGCTGATCATCATCGACGTGCAGCGCGCCGGCCCGTCGACCGGCATGCCGACCAAGACCGAGCAGGCCGACCTGTTGCAGGCGATGTTCGGGCGCAACGGCGAGTCGCCGGTGCCGATCGTCGCTCCGCGGTCGCCATCCGACTGCTTCGACACCGCGATCGAGGCCGCCCGCATCGCGACGACCTTCCGGGTGCCGGTGATCCTGCTCTCCGACGGCTATCTGGCCAACGGCTCCGAGCCGTGGCGCATCCCCGAGGTCGACGACCTGCCCGACCTGCGCATCACCTTCGCGACGGAGCACAACAAGACCCTCGACGACGGGTCCACCGCGTTCTGGCCCTACCTGCGCGACCCCGAGACGCTCGCCCGGCCCTGGGCCATCCCCGGCACAGCCGGGCTCGAGCACCGCATCGGCGGCATCGAGAAGTCCGACGGCACGGGGAACATCTCGTACGACCCCGCCAACCACGACTTCATGGTGCGCACCCGCCAGGCCAAGGTCGACCGGGTCGCCGCATCGATCCCGCCGCTCGAGGTCGAGGACCCGGGCGGGCAGGCCCGTGTGCTGGTCCTCGGCTGGGGTTCCACCTACGGCCCGATCGGCGCCGCTGCCCGAGTGGTGCGCTCGCACGGCATCGACGTCGCGCAGGCTCACCTGCGCCATCTCAACCCCTTCCCGAGCGACCTCGACGAGATCCTGCACCGCTACGACAAGGTGCTGGTGCCGGAGATGAACCTCGGGCAGCTGGCCATGCTGATCCGCGCGAAATACCTCGTCGACGCGATCAGCTACAACCAGGTCCGCGGGCTGCCGTTCACGGTCGAGGAGCTCGCAGCGGTGATCGAGGAGGTCGCAGCGCAGTGACGAGTCCCCACCTGGGAAACGGAATGGCCGGGGAACCCCGCCGGTACGCATCCCTCGACCTGGTGCCGAAGACCAGCGAGCCGCAGAAGGCGAAGGACTTCAAGACCGATCAGGAGGTGCGCTGGTGCCCCGGGTGCGGCGACTACGCCATCCTCGCGGCCGTGCAGTCGTTCATGCCCGAGCTGGGGCTGGCGAAGGAGAACATCGTCTTCGTCTCGGGCATCGGGTGCTCGTCGCGGTTCCCCTATTACATGGACACCTTCGGCATGCACTCGATCCACGGGCGGGCGCCGGCCATCGCGACCGGCCTCGCATCGTCGCGGCCCGACCTGTCCGTGTGGGTCGTCACCGGTGACGGCGACGCGCTCTCGATCGGTGGCAACCACCTGATCCACGCACTGCGCCGCAACGTCAACCTCAAGATCCTGCTGTTCAACAACCGCATCTATGGGCTGACGAAGGGCCAGTACTCCCCCACGTCCGAGCTCGGCAAGATCACCAAGTCCACCCCGATGGGATCGCTGGACGCGCCGTTCAACCCGGTGTCGCTGGCTCTCGGCGCGGAGGCGACGTTCGTCGCGCGGGCCATCGACAGCGACCGCAAGCACCTCACGTCGGTGCTGCGCGCTGCCGCCGACCACCGGGGCACGGCACTGGTCGAGATCTATCAGAACTGCAACATCTTCAACGACGACGCCTTCGAGCCGCTGAAGGACCCCGCCACCCGCGACGACTTCACGATCCGGCTCGAGCACGGTGAGCCGATCCGGTGGGGCGCGGACCTGCAGTACGGCGTCGTCCGCTCCCGGGACGCGTCGCTCAAGGTGGTCGACGTGGCCGACGTCAGCGATGACGAGATCGTCGTGCACGACGCGCACAACCCCGACCCGTCCCACGCCTTCGACCTGTCCCGGCTGGCCGAGCAGTCCCTCGCGCGCACGCCGATCGGCGTCTTCCGCGCGGTCGAACGACCGGTCTATGACGACCTGATGAGCGACCAGCTCGACAAGGCGCGCGCGACCCAGCCGGCCGCCGACCTTGGGGGCCTGCTGACGGGCATCGACCCGTGGACCGTCCCCTGACCGTGCCCCCCTCCGCGGAGTGGTGAGGTAGGCACCCAGAACGGCGGTCGCGGCCTGCCCAACTCACCATTCGCGCGATGTCGCGAGGGCCGCCGGCGGCGAGCAACCCACGGTTTCCGGCCACCGCTGCGCGAGATCGCGTCAGGTTCCTCCGACATCAGCAAAGCGGTTGGACACTCCTTACGGTCGCGGCTAGCGTTGCCGCGTGGAGATAGACAACCGACGCGGCATGGCGTACGGCGTCGCGGCCTATTTCCTCTGGGGACTGTTCCCGCTCTACTGGCGGTTGCTCGAGCCCGCATCCTCGGTCGAGATCGTCGCGCACCGCCTGATGTGGACGCTGCCCTTCGTCCTGGTGATCCTGGCGGTCACCCGCGACTGGGGATGGTTGGGACCGTTTGCCAGCGACCGTGCGTCGCAATGGCGGTTGGCGGTCGCCTCCGTGGTCATCACTGCGAACTGGCTGCTCTACATCTACGCCGTCAACAGCGAGCAGGTCGTGGAGACGTCGCTGGGCTATTTCATCAACCCGCTCGTGACCGTGCTGATCGGCGTCCTGCTGCTCGGCGAGCGGCTCAACCGGGTCCAGTGGGTGGCGGTGGGGCTCGGCACGGCGGCCGTGCTCGTGATCGCGGTCGACTACGGCCGGCCGCCATGGATCGCCCTGGGGCTCGCGTTCTCGTTCGCCATCTACGGCCTGATCAAGAATCAGGTCGGCCCCCGGGTCGGCGCGGTCGCCTCCCTGTCGGTCGAGTCGGCCGTCATGTTCCTGCCGGCGCTGCTGTGCCTGCTCATCCTCGAGGGGCGCGGCGACGCCGACTTCGGCCATCACGGACCGGGACACGCGGCCCTGTTGGCGACCGCGGGGGTCGCGACCGCCGTACCCCTGCTCTTCTTCGCGGCGGCGGCCCGCCGCGTGCCGCTCACCGTGATGGGCCTGCTGCAGTACCTCGCACCGGTGCTCCAGTTCCTGACCGGGGTGCTGATCCTCGACGAGCCGATGCCGGCAGCACGACTGGTGGGATTCGTGCTCGTGTGGGCGGCTCTCGTACTGCTGAGCATCGACGGTCTGCGCACCCGGCAACGCACCCGCCGCACAACAATGCCAACCGGCTCCGCTCGCGTCTGACCCCGCCAGTTGACCACGTTTGGCACCCGGGGCGTCGCTTCAGCATGCGTGCACGCCTGCTGAGGCGACGGTTCGCCGGCATGCCGAACGTGGTCGATTCGCGGGGGAGGCGGCGGTCAGGTGGTGCGGGTGACGACCGAGTCGCAGAGGGACTCGAGGGCGGCCCGGACGGGGCCGTCCGGCAGCGGCGCGAGGACCGAGCGGGCGTCTGCCGCGACGCGGCGCAGGTCGTCGCGCGCGGCCTCCATCGCCGGGTGGGCGCGCAGCAGGGCCAGCGCCTCGCTGTGCCGGGCGTCGTCGCTCAGGTCGCTGTCGAGCAGGGCCAGCAGTCGGAGGTCGGCGAGGTCCTCGGACGACGTGCGACGGGCGTGGAGCACCGGCAGCGTCGGCACACCCTCGCGCAGATCGGTGCCGGGGATCTTGCCCGAGGCCGTGCTCTCGGAGCTGACGTCGAGGATGTCGTCGGAGAGCTGGAAGGCCGTGCCGATCCGCTCACCGAACCGGGTCATCACGTCGATCACCGCGTCGTCGGCCCCGGACAGCATCGCGCCGAAACGGCCCGAGGTCGCGATCAGCGAGCCGGTCTTGTCCGCGACGACCGCGAGGTAGTGCTCGACAGGATCATCGGTCGCGCTCGGCCCGACGGTCTCGCGGATCTGGCCGGTGACCAGGCGCTCGAAGGTCCGCGCCTGCAGCCGCACCGCCTCCGGGCCCAGGTCGGCGAGGATGTCGGAAGCCCGCGCGAACAGGAAGTCGCCGGTCAGGATCGCGACGGTGTTGTCCCAGCGGGCGTTGGCGCTGGCGGCACCCCTGCGCAGCGGCGCCTCATCCATCACGTCGTCGTGATAGAGCGTCGCGAGGTGGGTCAGCTCGACGACGACGGCCGCCGGCACGACACCGGGGGCGCTCGGGTCGCCCAGCTGGGCGGCGAGCAGCACGAGCAGCGGTCGGAACCGCTTGCCGCCGGCCTCGACCAGGTGGCGCGAGGTCTCGGCCACGAACGGGAAGTCACTCTTGAGCGCCTCGTGCAGGGCGATCTCGACTGCGGCCATGCCCTCACGCAGCGAGGCCTCCAACGCGGGGTCGACGCCCGACAGGCCGAACGGGCCGCTTGCGGTGGTCACCCGCACATCATCCCTGACGAAGCCATCGGAGCACGAACTGCCCTTCAGCGAACGAACTGCGAGGCTTGCCCCGCCAGGTCGAGAACCTGGGTGGGCCAGACGCCGAGCAAGATCGTCACACCGGCGCAGAGCGAGATGGTGAGCGTCGTGAGCGGGCTGGGTACGGCGACGGTGGGCCCGTCAGGCGCCGGGGCCGAGAAGAACATCAGCACGACCACCCGGAAGTAGAAGAAGGCCGCGATCGCACTCATCACGACGCCGATGACGGCGAGCGGGGCCGCGTCACCGGCGATCGCCGCGGAGAACACCGCGAACTTCGCGGTGAACCCGCTGGTCAGCGGGATGCCCGCCATGGCGGCCAGGAACAGCGTGAACGTCCAGGCGACCAGCGGTGAACGGCGGGCCAGCCCTGCCCACTGGGAGAGATGGGTCGCCTCGCCGCCTGCGTCGCGCACGAGTGTCACCACGGCGAAGGCACCGATCGTCATGAAGCCGTAGACGAGCAGATAGAACAGGACGCTCGAGACGCCGAGCACCTCACCGGTCTTGGCGTCGATCGTGTCCGTGGCGACCAGTCCGGTGAGGATGAAGCCGGCGTGGGCGATCGAGCTGTAGGCCAGCAGGCGCTTCACGTCGGTCTGGGTGAGCGCGACCACGGAGCCCACCACCATGGTGAGGATCGCGACCGCCCACAAGATGGGCTGCCACTGCCATGCCATCCCGCCGAGCCCGACGTAGAACACCCGCAGCAGGGCGCCGAACGCGGCGACCTTCGTGCAGGCGGCCATGAACCCGGTGACCGGTGTGGGCGCTCCCTGGTAGACGTCAGGCGTCCACGAGTGGAACGGTGCGGCGCCGACCTTGAACAGCAGCCCGACGGCCAGCAGGGCAGTGCCGGTCACGAGCAGCGCGTCCGAACCGGTGTTCGAGCTGACGGCCGTGGCGATGCCGGAGAGCTGCACGGTGCCGGCGTAGCCGTAGAGCAGTGCGACGCCGTAGAGGAAGAAGGCCGAGGAGAACGCCCCGAGCAGGAAGTACTTGAGCGACGCCTCCTGGCTCAGCAGCCGGCGCCGGCGGGCCAGCCCGCACAACAGGTAGAGCGGCAGCGAGAGCACCTCGAGGGCGACGAACATCGTGAGCAGGTCGGTCGAGGCCGGGAAGAGCAGCATGCCCCCGACCGCGAACATGGTGAGCGGGAACACCTCGGTCTGGGTGACCCCGGTGGCCGTGAGCACCCGCTCGTGCTCGGAGCCAGGAATCGACGAACCGGCGGAGGTGAAGACGCCGCCGCGGTCGAGCGACCGCTCGGCCATCGACAGGATGCCCGGGATCGCGAGCAACAGGATGGTGCCTTGCAGGAACAGCGTCGGGCCGTCGATGGCGATGGCCCCACTGGCGACGATCTGGTGGTCACCGGCCAGCGCCACGACCGCCACGAAGGCGGCGATGAGCCCGCCGACGGCGAGCACCAGCTGCACGGAGTGCCGGCCGGTGCGGCCCATGAAGGCCTCGACGAGGACACCGACGACGGCGACACCGAACACGATCAGCATCGGGAGCAGCGAGCGGTACTCGATCGACGGCGTCTCGAACGCAGCGGCGAGGTGGGTGGTGGACAGGGTTGCGGCGTTCATTTGGCGGGCGCCCCTTCCACCGGGACGACCGGTGTCGGGTCGTGCTGGCCGACCTGGATCATGGTGCGTTCGATGGCCGGGTTGATGACGTCGAGGAGCACCTTCGGATAGACGCCGAGCCCGATGATGATGGCCAGCACCGGCGCGACGACCCAGGTCTCGCGCAGCGAGAGGTCGGGCAGCTTGGCCGTGCCCTCGTTGGGTTCACCGGTCATCATCCGCTGGTACATCCACAGGACGTAGATCGAGGCGAGGATGATGCCCGCCGTCGCGATGATCGCGGCCTCCTGGTAGCGCGTGAACGTGCCCACCAGCACGAGGAACTCGCTGACGAAGCTCGACAGGCCAGGCAGTGCCAGGCTGGACAGGCCGGCCACCAGGAACGTGCCGGCCAGCACCGGCGCCACACGCTGGACCCCGCCGTAGTCGGCGATGAGCCGCGAGCCCCGCCGGCTGATCAGGAAGCCCGCGATCAGGAAGAGGGCGGCGGTGGAGAAGCCGTGGTTGACCATGTAGAGCGTCGAGCCCGACTGTCCCTGGCTGGTCATCGCGAAGATGCCCATCGCGATGAAGCCGAAGTGCGAGATCGACGTGTACGCGATGAGCCGTTTGAGATCGGTCTGGCCGATCGCGAGCAGCGCGCCGTAGATGATGCCGATCACGCAGAGCGTGATGACCACCGGCGTGGCCCACCGCGAGGCGTCCGGGAACAGGGGCAGGCAGAACCGCAACATGCCGAACGTGCCGACCTTGTCGAGCACACCCACGAGGAGTACGGCGCCGCCGGGCGGGGCCTCTGCCGCGGCATCCGGCAGCCAGGTGTGCACCGGCCACAGCGGAGCCTTGATCGCGAAGGCGGTGAAGAAGCCGACGAAGAGCAGCTTCTCGGTGTTCGGCGCGATGTCGATGCCCAGGAGGTTCTGGAACAGGAAGGCGTGGTCGCCGCCGGGCGAGACGACGTACAGCCCGATGACCGCGGCCAGCATCAGCAGTCCGCCGAACAGGCTGTAGAGCAGGAACTTCACAGCGGCGTACGAGCGTTGCGTGCCGCCGTAGGCCCCGATGATGAAGTACATCGGGATGAGCATCGCCTCGAAGAGCACGTAGAACAGGAAGACGTCAGTCGCAGCGAAGACGCCGATCATGAAGGTCTCGAGCAGCAGCAGCAGAGCGAAGTAGCCCTTGACGCTCTTGGCGCTGTCGTCGACGTCGTGCCAGCTCGCCAGGATGCAGACAGGGGTCAGCACGGTGGCCAGGGCGATGAGCACCAGCGCGATGCCGTCGACTCCGACGGCATAGCTCACGCCGAACTGCGGGATCCACTCGTGGACCTGCGCGAACTGGAACATTTCCTTGGCGTCGGGGTCGAACTGCAGGGCCATCGCGAGCGTGACGCCCAGCGCGAGGATCGACACGGCCAGCGCCACCTGCTTGGCCAGCAGCTCGCGACCCTTGGGCAGCGCCACGACGACCACCGACCCCACCAGGGGGATCGCGCCGAGCGTGGTCAGCCAGGGAAAGTCGTTCACGTCAGTTCCTCACAAGCAACATTGCGCCGACCAGGACCGCAGCACCCGCGAGCATCGAGAGCGCGTAGGAACGGACGAACCCGGTTTGCAGCCGGCGGAACCGGCCGGACGTGCCGCCGAGCACGGCCGCGAGGCCGTTCACGGCGCCGTCGACGACACGGTTGTCGAAGAAGACCAGGAAGCGGGTGAGGTATTGACCCGGTCGCATGAACAGCGACTCGTTGATGGCGTCCTGGTAGAGGTCGCGTCGAGCGGCTCGGGTCAGGACGGACCCGGCGGGCGCGACCACCGGCACCCGGGTTCGCAAGTACATCGACCAGGCGAGCAGGATGCCGCCGAGGACGAGCAGCTCGGTCAGGACCAGCACCACGGCGACCGGTATCACCGTGGACTCCTCGCCAGGGGCCCCCACGACGGGTTCCAGCCAGTTCACGATCGCACCGGTCGGCCCGAGCACGACGCCGAGCACGGCCGAACCGATTGCGAGCACGATCAGCGGGATCGTCATGACCTTCGGAGACTCATGCGGGTGGACATCATCGGTCCATCGGCGTTCGCCGTGGAAGGTCATGAAGAACAGGCGCGTCATGTAGAAGGCAGTGATGCCGGCGCCGACGAGAGCCGCCGATCCGAACACCCAGGGGCGCCACCCTTCGCCTTCGAAGGCGGCTTCGATGATCTTGTCCTTGCTCCAGAACCCGGACAGTCCCGGGAACCCGATGATGGCCAGCCAGCCGATCGCCGAAGGTGATCCAGGTGATCTTCATGACGGTGGAGATGCCCCCGAACCGACGCATGTCGACCTGGTCGTTCATGCCGTGCATCACCGAGCCGGCGCCAAGGAACATGTTCGCCTTGAAGAAGCCGTGGGTGAGCAGGTGGAAGATCGCGAACGCATAGCCGACGGGACCGAGGCCGGCGGCCAGCATCATGTAGCCGATCTGGCTCATCGTCGACGCGGCCAGTGCCTTCTTGATGTCGTCCTTGGCGCAGCCGACGACCGCACCGAAGATCAGGGTGATCGCGCCGACGATCACGACGACGAGCTGCGCGTTGGGCGCACCGTCGAAGATCGCCGCCGAGCGCACCACCAGGTAGACACCCGCGGTCACCATCGTTGCCGCGTGGATGAGCGCGGAGACCGGCGTCGGGCCGGCCATCGCGTCGCCGAGCCAGGACTGGAGCGGGAACTGCGCCGACTTTCCACAGGCGCCGAGCAGGAGCATCAGGCCGATCGCGGTGAGCGCACCCTCGCTCGCGCCCCCGACACTGGAGAACACGCCCTGGAAGCTCACCGTGCCGAACTGCCAGAACATGATCATGATGGCGATCGAGAGCCCGAAGTCACCGACCCGGTTCGCCACGAAGGCCTTCTTCGCGGCCGCTGCGTACGCCGGGACGAAGCTCCAGAAACCGATCAGGAGGTACGACGCGAGACCCACGCCCTCCCAGCCCACGTAGAGCAGCAGATAGCTGTCCGCGAGCACCAGCAGCAGCATCGCCGCGATGAACAGGTTGAGATAGCCGAAGAACCGCCGCCGGTCCGTGTCGTGCGCCATGTAGCCGATGGAGTAGATGTGGATCAACGTGCCGACGCCGGTGATCAGCAGCACGAAGCACATCGAGAGCTGGTCGACGAGCAGGCCGGCGTCGACCTGGAACCTCCCGACCGACACCCAGTTGTAGAGGTACTGCCCGATCGAGCGGTCGTCCGCATCGCGGCCGAGCAGCGCGAAGAACTGCACGACCCCGAGCACGAACGATGCCGCGGGTAGCAGCGTGCCGAGCAGCGGGCCGACCCGGTCGAGGCGACGTCCGCCGAGCAGCAGCACCACCGCACCGAGCAGCGGCAGGGCGATGAGCAGCCAGGTCAGGGAGAAGACACCTGAGGCGGTGGCTGCCTGAGTCGGCTCGGTAGCAGCAAGAATCGTGGGCACGGTGGCAGTCCTAGTACTTCAGCAGGTTGGCGCCGTCGACCGAGGTCGAGCGGCGGGTGCGGAAGATGGTCACGATGATGGCCAACCCGATGACGACCTCGGCCGCAGCGACCACCATCACGAAGAAGGCGATCACCTGGCCGTCGAGATTCCCCTGCATGCGGGCGAAGGCCACGAACGCGAGGTTGGTCGCGTTGAGCATGAGCTCGACGCACATGAAGACGACGATCGCGTTGCGTCGCAGCAGGACGCCCGAGGCACCGATGGAGAACAGCAGCGCCGAGAGATAGACGTAGTTCATCGGGTTCATTCGGATCCACCGTCCTTCCTCAGGTGCGCGTTCTCGTCATCGCCGGGAATGGCCAGCTCGGCGCCGGGTGACCGGCGGATGTCCCCGCGGGCGATGAGCACCTTGGACAGCGACACCTCGGCCGCGCTGCCGTCGGGGAGCAGGGCCGGCGTGTCGACGGCGTTGTGCCGTGCGTAGACGCCCGGACCGGGCAGCGGGGCGGGATGTACGCCGCCGCGGAACCGCTGCTCGGACAGCTCGCGCTGGTTCGGCCGGTGCTCGTGGCGCTCTCGGTGGGCCAGGATCATGGCACCCAGCGCCGCGGTGATGAGCAGAGCGCTCGTCACCTCGAACGCGAAGACGTAGCGCGAGAAGATCAGGTTCGCCAGGTCCTGGACGTTGCCGTCGCTGTTCGCCTCGTCGAGGCCGGTGTTGGTCACCACCGCGTCGCCGACGGAAAAGATGAGCAGAGCCCCGAAGCCAAGGGCCGCCAGCGCGGCGGCTACCCGCTGGCCGCGCAGCGTCTCCACCAACGAGTCACCCGAGTCGACGCCCACCAGCATCAGCACGAACAGGAACAGCATCATGACCGCGCCGGTGTAGACCACCACCTGCACGACGCCGAGGAAGGGTGCGTCCTGCACGATGTAGAGGACGGCGAGGCAGAGCATCGTCGCGGCAAGCATCAGGGCGCTGTGCACGGCCTTCTTGCTGAACAGCATGCCGAAGCTGGCGAGCACGGCGATGGGCGCGAGCACCCAGAAGACGACTGCCTCACCGGTGCCGGTGTCGGTGCCCGCCGCGAGCGTCACGAGCGCGGTCCCCGTCGCCATCACTCGCCTTCCCGCTCGGCGCGGGCGGCGACGTAGCGCTCCTGAGCGGGTGTGGCCTTGGTGACCCGGCCGTTGTAGTAGTCCTGATCGTCCATGCCTTCGACCATCGGGTGCGGCGCGGGCGCCATGCCGGGCATCAGCGGTGCGAGGAGGTCGACCTTCTCGAAGATGAGCTTCTCCCGGCTGTCGTCGGCGAGCTCGTACTCGTTGCTCATCGTCAGCGCTCGCGTCGGGCACGCCTCGATGCACAGTCCGCAGAAGATGCAGCGCAGGTAGTTGATCTGGTAGACGCGGCCGTAGCGCTCGCCAGGGGAAAAACGCTCACCCCCGATGCCGTCTTCAGCCCCGGAATCGACATTGTCCGCACCCTCGACATAGATGGCGTCTGCCGGACATGCCCAGGCGCACAGCTCGCAGCCGATGCACTTCTCGAGACCGTCGGGGTGGCGGTTGAGCAGGTGGCGGCCGTGGAAGCGTGGCTCGGTGGGCTTCTTCTCCTCGGGGTACTGCTCGGTCACGACCTTCTTGAACATCGTGCCGAACGTCACGCCGAATCCCCTGAGCTGGCTCATGAGATCGGTCACCGGTCCTCCTCCGTGCTGCTCGCTGCCACCGCGGTGAGCTCTGGCAACGTTTGACCGGGCAGTGGAGGCACGGGATGACCGCCGGCCATCGGGTCCCACTCGGGCGTCACATCGGCCTCCCCGTCGACGTTCTGGCGGGCCGAGAAGAGATCCCAGACAAAGGTCACGGCGATCAGCGCGCCTGCGGCGAGCCCACCGTAGATGGCAATCTGGCGGGTGTCGAAGTCGTACCTGGTGTTGAGCGCGCGCACCGTGGCGACCATCAGCAGCCAGAGCAGCGAGGCAGGGATGAGGATCTTCCAGCCGAGCTGCATGAACTGGTCGTAGCGCAGCCGGGGCAGCGTCCCGCGCAGCCAGATGAAGAAGAACAGGAACAGCAGGAGCTTGCCGACGAACCACAGCACGGGTGCCCAGCCCGAGTTGGCGCCTGCCCAGAAGGAGGTCACGCCGAAGGGCGCGTGCCAACCGCCGAGGAACAGCGTCGTGGCCAAGGCCGAGACGGTCACCATGTTGATGTACTCGGCGAGGAAGAACAGCGCGAACTTCAGCGAGGAGTACTCGGTGTGGAACCCGCCGACGAGCTCCCCCTCCGCTTCCGGCAGGTCGAACGGCGCGCGGTTGGTCTCACCGATCATCGAGATCACGTAGATCACGAAGGACGGGAAGAGCAGGATGGCGTACCAGAACTGCGTCTGTGCCTCGACGATCTGCGACGTCGACATCGAGCCGGCGTAGAGGAAGACACCCACGAACGACAGGCCCATGGCGACCTCGTAGGAGATCATCTGGGCCGACGAGCGCAGGCCGCCCAGCAGCGGGTAGGTCGACCCGCTCGACCAGCCGGCGAGGACGATGCCGTAGATGCCCACCGAGGCGACGGCGAGGATGTAGAGGACGGCGACCGGGAGGTCGGTGAGCTGCAGTGCAGTGGTGTGGCCGAAGACCGTGACCTCCGGGCCGAACGGGATCACCGCGAACGCCAGGAAGGCCGCCGTCGCCGAGACGATCGGGGCCAGTACGAACACCGCGCGGTCGGCCGCCTTGGGGATGATGTCTTCCTTGAGGGCAAGCTTGATGCCGTCGGCGAGGCTCTGGAGCAGGCCGAACGGCCCGACCCGGTTGGGCCCGATGCGCTGCTGCATCCGACCGACAACGCGGCGCTCGGCATAGATCGCGAACAGGGTCATGACGACGAGGAAGATGAAGACCGCGAGGGCTTTGGCGAGGACGAGCCACCACGGATCGACGCCGAAGCCCTTGACGACCGGTGACGCGAGCACGACTGCGCCGACGGGGTTCATTCGGCACCTCCCTCGGCGGCCGTGAGCCGGACGATCGAACCGGTGCCCGCGGCGAGCTGGCTGCGCACCGCACACCCAGCGCTGTTGGTCGGCAGCCACACGACGCCCTCGGGCAGCTGCGCGACCACGACGGGCACCGAGACCGAGCCGCGGTCGGTGCTGACCGTCAGCAGGTCGCCGTCGGTGACACCGATCGCGGACGCGGTGCCGGCGGAGAGCCGGGCGTGCGCCGCCCGAGCCGTCCCCGCGAGGAACGGCTCGCCGTCCTGCAGCCGGCCCGCGTCGAGCAGCAGCGGCCAGGTGGCCAGCACTGCCTCACCCGCACCGGGGACTGCCGGTGGGTCGGCGATGTAGCTCGGAAAACCGGCCCGGTCGCCGTCCCACAGGCCGAGCTCGGCGAACTCGGCGCGCGCAGTCGCGACGTCGGGCAGTGCCAGGTCGACGTCCATCGCCGCGGCGAGGACGTGCAGCACCCGCACGTCGGGCATCGCGTTCGTGCCGCGGAGGACCTCGACGAAGGGCCGCTCGCGACCCTCCCAGTCGAGGAAGGTGCCGGCCTTCTCGACCACCGGGGCGACCGGCAGCACGACGTCGGCGCGCGTGGTCACGTCAGAGGCCCGCAGCTCGAGGCTGACGACGAACTCGGCCGCGTCGATGGCCGCCAGAGCCGCGGACGGGTCGGGCAGGTCGCCCGGGTCGACGCCGCCGACGAGCAACGCGCGTACGGCGCCCGAGTGCACCGCGTCGAGGATGCCGGCGGTCGACCGACCCGGTCGTTGCGGCAGCGAGTCGACACCCCAGGCGACCGCGACGTCAGCGCGAGCCGCCGCATCGGCCACCGGGCGGCCACCGGCCAGCAGCCCCGGCAGCGCACCGGCCTCGAGCGCGCCCCGTTCACCGGCTCGCCGCGGCACCCACGCCAGCCGCGCTCCGGCAACCTCGGCGAGAGCCGCGACGGCGGACAGCGCGCCCGGCACCTCGGCCAGCCGCTCGCCGACCAGGATGAGCGAGCCCGGCCCGTGCACAGCGACGGCGGCATCGGCGACGCGGACCTGCTGCGCGGCAAGGTCGTCGAGCACTGCGGGCTCGGCGCCTGGAGAGGTCGCGATCAGCCGGCCCGAGAGCTTCTCGAGCCCGCGGGTCGCGAACGGTGCCACCGCGTGCACCGACGAGGCCCGCCTTGAGCACCGCCTTGCGCAGCCGCAGGAACAGGATCGGCGACTCCTCTTCCGGCTCGAGCCCGACGAGCAGGACGGATCGCGCGTGCTCGATGTCGCCGTAGGTGACACCCAGGCCGGTGCCGGCCACGTGGGCCGCGAGGAAGTCGGCCTCCTCCGTGGACATCGGCCGCGCGCGGAAGTCGACGTCGTTGGTGTCCAGGGCCACGCGGGCGAACTTCGCATAGCCGTAGGCGTCCTCGAGGGTTGCGCGCCCTCCGACCAGCACGCCGGTGGCGCCGCGCGCCGCGGCCAGGCCCTCGGCGGCGATGTGCAGCGCCTCTGACCAGGACGCCGGCACGAGGGTGCCGTCGTCGTCGCGGACCAGCGGGGTCGTGAGACGGTCCTGCGCGGTTGCGTACTGGAAGGCCCAGCGGCCCTTGTCGCAGTTCCACTCCTCGTTGACCTCGGGGTCGTCGCCGGCCAGTCGGCGCAGCACCTTGCCCCGTCGGTGATCCGTACGTATCGCACAACCGGACGCGCAGTGCTCGCAGACGCCGGGCGAGGACACCAGGTCGAAGGGCCGGGACCGGAAGCGGTAGGCAGCGCCGGTCAGCGCGCCGACCGGACAGATCTGCACCGTGTTGCCGGAGAAGTAGGACTCGAACGGCGCGTTCTCGTAGATGCCCACCTGCTGCAGCGCGCCACGCTCGAGCATCTCGATGAACGGGTCGCCGGCCACCTGTGACGAGAAGCGGGTGCACCGCGCGCACAGCACGCAGCGCTCCCGGTCGAGCAGGACCTGGGTGGAGATGTTGATCGGCTTGGGGAAGGTCCGCTTGACGTCGGTGAAGCGCGAGTCCGACCGGCCGTGGCTCATCGCCTGGTTCTGCAGCGGGCACTCGCCACCCTTGTCGCAGACGGGGCAGTCGAGCGGGTGGTTGATGAGCAGCAGCTCCATGATGCCTTGCTGGGCCTTGTCGGCCACCGGCGACGTGAGCTGGGTCTTGACGATCATGCCGTCCGACACGGCGATGGTGCACGACGCCACCGGCTTGGGCTGGCCCTGCACCTCGACCAGACACTGCCGGCAGGCGCCGACCGGGTCCAGGAGCGGGTGGTCGCAGAACCGCGGCACCTCGATGCCGATCAGCTCGGCAGCGCGGATGAGCAGCGTCCCCTTCGGCACCTGGATCTCGAAGCCGTCGATCGTCACGGAGACGAGGTCGGCGCGCTTCTCCACCGCGGCACCGGAGCCAGCGGCGCCGGGGTTGCTGGTGACGGTCATCGGGCCTTCACTCCTGCTCCCTCATCGGCGAACAGTGTCGACGCGGCGGGGTCGAACGGGCAGCCGCCGTGTTCGAAGTGGTCGATGTACTCCTGACGGAAGAACTCCAGCGACGACGTGATCGGTGCGGTCGCGCCGTCGCCAAGGGCGCAGAAGGCCCGGCCGAGGATGTTGTCACAGATGTCGAGCAGCTTCTCGAGGTCCTCTTCGTCTCCCTCACCGTTCTCGAGGCGACGCAGGATCTGCACGAGCCAGTAGGTGCCTTCGCGACACGGCGTGCACTTGCCACACGACTCGTGGGCATAGAACTCGGTCCAGCGCAGAACCGCACGCACGACGCACGTCGTGTCGTCGAAGATCTGCAGCGCCTTCGTGCCGAGCATGGACCCCGCCCCGGCGATGCCCTCGTAGGACAACGGCACGTCGAGGTGCTCGGCGGTCATCAGCGGAGTCGATGACCCGCCCGGCGTCCAGAACTTCAGCTGATGCCCCTCACGGACACCGCCGGCCAGGTCGAGCAGGTCGCGCAGCGTGACCCCCATCGGTGCCTCGAACTGGCCGGGGCGCGTCACGTGCCCGGACAGCGAGAACAGCGTCATGCCCTTGGACCGCTTGCGCGGGTCCTCGTTGTCCGTGCCCATCGCGGTGAACCAGGCGGCGCCGTTGCGCAGGATGCTCGGGACGCTGGCGATCGACTCCACGTTGTTGATGACCGTCGGCGACGCGTAGAGACCGGCGATCGCCGGGAACGGCGGGCGGAGTCTCGGCTGCCCGCGGCGACCCTCGAGCGAGTCGAGCAGCGCCGTTTCCTCGCCGCAGATGTAGGCACCGGCTCCTGCATGGACGACGACCTCGAGGTCATAGCCCGAACCGAGGATGTCCTTGCCGAGGTAGCCGGCCGCGTACGCCTCGGCCACCGCGGCGTGCAGCCGGCGGATCACGTGCACGACCTCGCCGCGCACGTAGATGAAGGCGTGGGTCGCTGCGATCGCATAGGACGCGATGATCACGCCCTCCACCAGCTCGTGCGGGTTGGCCATCATGAGCGGCACGTCCTTGCAGGTGCCCGGCTCGGACTCGTCCGCGTTGACGACGAGGTAGACCGGCTTGTCGCCGCCCTTCGGGATGAACCCCCACTTGTTGCCGGTCGGGAAGCCGGCGCCGCCACGGCCCCGCAGCTCGGAGTCCTTGACCAGCTGGGTGACGTCGTCGCGGTCCATCCGCAACGCGGTCCGCAGCGCTGAATAGCCGTCGTAGCGCTCGTACACCTCTCGTGTCCAGGACCTCTCGACGTCCCAGAAGCGGCTGAGCACCGGGGTGAGCTCGAGCGTCATTCGGGGCCCCCGCGGGATGTTGTTGGGGTCCCCCGTGATCGTGAGCGCAGCGAGCGATCTCGTGGGGTATCGATCGTGAGCGCAGCGAGCGATTTCGTGGGGAGAGACTCATGTGGATGTCTCCTCGGTGCCGGGTGTCGCGTCGTTCGCGGGATCGGACTCGGCGGTGTCCAACGGCGCGTCGTGCGCGCTCGTCCCTTCGCCACCGGAGTCAACGGCGGCGGCCGTCTTGCGACTGCTCGCCTTCTTCGTCGCGGTCTTCTTCTTCGCCGGGACAGCGGGCTCGGCGGCAGACGCCTCTTGTGCGCGAAACAGCTCGAGACCCACCAGCGTGGCTGGACCGGCCGACGGTCCCTCGTCGGCAAGGTCGTCGGGGAAGCCGGCGAGCACCCGCGACACCTCGCTGAACGTGCACAGTCGCGGGCCACGGGTGGGACGCACCTCGCGGCCGGCGCGCAGGTCGTCGACCAGAGCAGTCGCCGACTCCGGCGTCTGGTTGTCGAAGAACTCCCAGTTGACCATCATCACCGGCGCGTAGTCGCAGGCGGCGTTGCACTCGAGGTGCTCGAGGGTGACCTTGCCGTCGTCGGTCGTCTCGTCGTGACCGACCCCGAGGTGGTCCTTGAGGGTCGCGAAGATCTGGTCGCCGCCCATGATCGCGCACAGCGTGTTGGTGCAGACCCCGACGGTGTAGTCGCCGTTGGGGTGGCGCTTGTACATCGTGTAGAACGTCGCGACGGCGGCGACCTCGGCGGTAGCGACATCGAGCACCTCGGCGCAGAACTCGATGCCGTCCGGGCTGACGTAGCCCTCCTCCGCCTGCACGAGGTGCAGGATCGGCAGCATCGCCGAACGGCTGCGCGGATAACGCGCGACGATCTCCTTCGCATCGACCTCGAGCCGCGCGCGAACCTCCACCTCGTATGCCATCAGCGGTCCACTCCCCCCATGACCGGGTCGATCGAGGCGATCGCTGCGATCACGTCGGCGACCATGCTGCCCTCTGACATGGCGGGTGCCGCCTGCAGGTTGTTGAAGGAGGGATCGCGGAAGTGCACGCGGTAGGGCCGCGTGCCGCCGTCGCTCACGAGGTGTACGCCGAGTTCTCCGCGAGGTGACTCGATTGCGGAGTAGACCTGACCCGCGGGCACCCGGAAGCCTTCGGTGACCAGCTTGAAGTGGTGGATCAGGGCCTCCATCGACTGGCCCATGATCGTGCGGATGTGGTCGAGGGAGTTGCCGAGGCCGTCGCCACCCAGCGCGAGCTGCGCCGGCCAGGCGATCTTCTTGTCGGCAACCATGACCGGGCCCGGCTCGAGCTTGTCGAGGCACTGCTCGACGATCTTGAGCGACTCGGCCATCTCGTTGATGCGGATCAGGAAGCGCCCATACGCGTCGCAGGTGGTCTCGGTGACGACGTCGAAGTCGTAGTCCTCGTAGCCCGCGTAGGGCTGCGACTTGCGCAGGTCGTGGGGCAGGCCCGTGGCCCGCAGGATCGGGCCGGTGATGCCCAGCGCCATGCAACCGGTCAGGTCGAGGTAGCCGACACCGACGGTTCGCTCCATCCAGATCTTGTTGCCGATCAACAGCTTCTTGGTGTCCGACAGTCGTTTGGGCAGCAGCTTGAGCAGGTCCCGGATGCGGTTCTCGGCGCCGGGCGGGAGGTCCTGCGAGACGCCGCCCGGGCGGAAGTAGGCGTGGTTCATGCGCAGCCCGGTGACCATCTCGAAGATGTCCAGGATGAGCTCGCGCTCGCGGAACCCGAAGGTCATCGCGGTCAGCGCGCCGAGCTCCATGCCGCCCGTGGCGATGGCGACCAGGTGGGAGGAGATGCGGTTGAGCTCCATCATCATGACCCTGATGACGTTGGCCCGCGGGGGGATCTCGTCCTCGATGCCGAGCAGCCGCTCGACGCCGCGGACGTAGGCGTACTCGTTGAACAGCGGCGCGAGATAGTCCATGCGGGTCACGAACGTGACGCCCTGGGTCCACGTGCGGTATTCGCAGTTCTTCTCGATGCCGGTGTGCAGATAGCCGATGCCCAGCCGGCACTCGGTGACCGTCTCGCCATCGAGCTCGAGGATCAGCCGGAGCACACCGTGCGTCGACGGATGCTGCGGGCCCATGTTGACGACGATCCGCTCCTCGGCCGAGTCGCCGAGACCTGCGGTGATGTCGTCCCAGTCCTGACCGCTGACCGTGTAGACGGTGCCCTCGGTCGTCTCGCGGGACGCGGCGTAGGCGTCCTCGTCGGCCTGGGTGGGGACGGTGCTGAAGGAGTCGGTCATCAGCGGTACGACCTCCGCTCGTCGGGCGGCGGGATCTGCGCACCCTTGTACTCCACCGGGATGCCACCCAGCGGATAGTCCTTGCGCTGCGGGTGACCGGGCCAGTCGTCGGGCATCTCGATGCGGGTCAGGCCGGGGTGACCGTCGAAGATGATGCCGAAGAAGTCCCACGCCTCGCGCTCGTGCCAGTCGTTGCCCGGATAGACCGAGCAGACCGAGGGGATGTGCGGGTCCGAGTCGGGCGCCGACACCTCGACGCGCACCCTGCGGTTGTGCGTGACGGACAGCAGGGGATAGACGACGTGCAGCTCCCGCCCGGTCTCTTCGGGATAGTGGGCGCCCGAGGCTCCCATGCACATCTCGAACCGCAGCGCCGGGTCGTCGCGCAGTCCCTGCATCACGGCAACGAGGGCCTCGCGGCGCACGTGGAAGGTCAGCTCGTCCCGCTCGACGACGACCTTCTCGACCGCGTCGCCGTAGGTCAGCTCGCCCTCGGCGAGAACGCGCTCCAGCACGTCAGCCGTCTCGTCGAAGTAGCTGCCGTAGGGGCGAGGGCTTGCGCCGGGCAGCTGGATCGTGCGGATCAGCCGGCCGTAGCCCGACGTGTCGCCGGATCCGTCGGACCCGAACATGCCATGTCTGATCTCGACGGTCTCCGGCTGTACGTCGACCGTCTCCGCACTGCCGTCGTCGGCAGGCCCCTGGTCCAGCTCGCTCATCTGAGCAGGCCCTTCATGTGCGAGGTGGGCTCGGCGGACATGGCGAGCTCCTCGAGCTCCTTGACCTCGGCCACCCGGTTGGCGCCGAGCTTGGTGGCGCTGATCTGCTCGTGCAGCTTGATGATCGCGTCCATCAGCATCTCGGGGCGCGGCGGACAGCCGGGCAGGTAGATGTCGACCGGCACGACGTGGTCGACGCCCTGCACGATCGCGTAGTTGTTGAACATCCCGCCGCTCGACGCGCAGACGCCCATCGACAGCACCCACTTGGGGTTGGGCATCTGGTCGTAGATCTGGCGCAGCACCGGAGCCATCTTCTGGCTGACCCGTCCGGCGACGATCATCAGGTCGGCCTGCCGCGGCGAGGCGCGGAACACCTCCATGCCGAAGCGGGCGAGGTCATAGCGAGGCGTGCCGACGGCCATCATCTCGATCGCGCAGCAGGCGAGCCCGAACGTCGCGGGCCACAGGGAGCTCTTGCGCATGTAGCCGGCGAGCTTTTCGACGCTCGTCAGCAGGATGCCGCTGGGTAGCTTTTCCTCGATGCCCATTGTGCCTCAGTCCCACTCGAGCCCGCCGCGACGCCAGACGTAGGCGTAGACGACGAGCAACGTAAGGATGAACAGCACCATCTCGACGAGGCCGAACATGCCTAGTGCGTCGAACCGGACCGCCCAGGGATAGAGGAACACGATCTCGATGTCGAAGATGATGAACAGCATCGCGGTCAGGTAGTACTTCACGGGGAAGCGGCCACCGCCGACGGGCTGCGGGGTCGGCTCGATGCCGCACTCGTAGGCATCGAGCTTTGCGCGGTTGTATCTCTTGGGTCCGGTCAGGGCGCCGGCCGTGATGGAGAACGCCGCGAAACCGAAGGCAATGGCACCGAGAACGAGGATCGGCACGTAGGTGTCCACGCCGGCTCACTCCCCTCTGTCGTCGCGCGAGCGCCGCGCGAGCCGTAGCACCCGGCGCGTGACCGGGATCGTCATCCTAGGAGCGCTCGGGTCGCCACCCGAACGCGGGTTCACGCGGCCGGGGCGAGCCGGGACAGAGCGTTGATCACCCTGTCCATCGCGTCGCCGCCACGCGGGTCGGTGAGGTTGGCCATCAGCTTGAGCACGAAGCGCATCAGCACCGGATGGGGCAGCCCGTGGCGGGTCGCCAGCTTCATCACCCGGTCGTCGCCGATCATCTTCACGAAGACCCGGCCGACCGTGTAATAACCCCCGTACGTCGACTTCAGGGTCTGGGGATAGGCCTCGAGCGCGCGCTCGCGCGCCTCGGCCGTCGGCCGCGCAAGCGCCTGGGCGATGATCTCGGCGGCGAGCTCGGCCGACTCCATGGCATAGGCGATGCCCTCCCCGTTGAACGGGTTGACCATGCCGCCGGAGTCGCCGACCAGCAGCAGACCGCGGGTGTAGTGCGGCTGGCGGTTGAAGCCCATCGGCAACGCCGCGCCGCGCACCGGCTGGGTGCGGTTCTCCTCGCGGTAGCCCCACTCCTCGGGCGTCTGGTCCAGCCAGCGCTTCAGCAGGTCCTTGTAGTCGACCTTGCCCCACGCCGTGCTGGTGTTCAGGATGCCGAGACCGACGTTCGAGGTGCCGTCGCCGACGCCGAAGATCCAGCCGTAGCCCGGCAGCAGCCGCTCCTTGCCGTCGCTCCCGCGGTCCCACAGCTCCAGCCACGACTCGAGGTAGTCGTCCGCGTGGCGGGGGCTCGTGTAGTAGGTGCGGACGGCCACCCCCATGGGCCGGTCGTCGCGCACCGGGATGCCCATGCCGAGGGAGAGCCGGCTGGAGTTCCCGTCGGCCGCGACGACCAGCGGCGCGCGGTACGTGACCTCGCGGCCGTCCTCGTCGCGGGCGGTCACGCCGGTGATGTGGCCGGTGCGGTCGTCGAGCACCGGAGACCGGACATTGGTGTTCTCACGCAGCAGCGCACCCGCCTTGACCGCCTGGCGGACCAGCAGGTCGTCGAAGTCGGCCCGCGGGCGGACCAGGCCGTAGTCGGGGAAGGTCGCGAGGTCGGGCCAGGGCAGCTCGAGGCGCATGCCGCCGCCGATGATCCGCAGGCCCTTGTTGTGCAGCCAGCCGGCCTGCTCACTGGTGTCGATGCCCATCGAGGTGATGGCCTTGACCGCGCGGGGGGTGAGTCCGTCACCGCAGACCTTCTCCCGCGGGAACGACGTCTTCTCCAGCAGCAGCACGTCGGCGCCGCCCTGTGCCAGGTGGTAGGCCGTGGTCGAGCCCGCGGGACCGGCGCCGACGACGATGACGTCGGCATCGCGGGCGGGGCTGCTCACCGTGCGGCCACCTTCGCTGGCAGGGGCTGGGGGGCTGTTCTGTCGGGCTTAGCGGTCAGGCGTGGGCGACACCCGCACTGTGTGCGCTTGTGAATTCTTTCACGATCTCGTCCGACGCGGAGTCTACGACCCCGTCAGCAGTGACGTACACCAGTCCCGTCGCGTAATGAGACACGAGGAGCAAACGACCAGACACAAGGGGCGTACGCGCGAGCGGGTCCGCCCCGTCGACGGGGCGGACCCACGCGCGTACGCCTGATGGTCGGGCGGACTTACTTGCGGAAAGCGTCCTTCACTTTCTCGCCGGCCTGCTTGAGGTTGGCCTTGCTCTGGTCGCGCTCTCCTTGGCGCTCGAGAGCCTCGTCGCCGGTCGCGTTCCCGACTGCTTCCTTGGCCTTGCCGCCAATTTCCTCGATCTTGTTGTCGGCCTTCTCATCGTTGCCCATAATCGCTCCCTTAGGTGGTGTCTGCGACGGAGGCAGACACCTAGCCGATGGGGGGCCGGCGAAACCTTGAACGAGTCAGAAACTTCGTCTCTAGGGGCGACGCGCCCATTGTCGCTAGCGACGCTGCGCGCGGTGCAGCGCAACGATGCCGTAGGTCAGGTCCGACCAGGCGACGTCGGTCCACCCCGCTGTGCCGATCAGCCGGGCCAGGGCCGGCTGGTCGGGCCAGGCCTGGATCGACTCGGCGAGATAGACGTAGGCATCCGGATTGCTCGAGACCCGGCGTGCGACCGAGGGCAGCGCGGCCATCAGATAGCCGCTGTAGAGGGTGCGGAACGGTCGCCACGTCGGATGGCTGAACTCGCAGACGACCAGGCGCCCACCCGGCCGGGTCACCCGGGCCATCTCAGCGAGCGCAGCCTCGGTGTCGCTGACGTTGCGCAACCCGAAGGAGATGGTCACGGCGTCGAAGCTCGCGTCCGCGAAGGGGAGCCGCAGTGCGTCGCCCCCGACGAAGGACAGCTCGCTGTGGCCGTGCTTGCCGTGCTTGCCGACCCGCAGCATCCCGAGCGAGAAGTCGCACGGCACCACGAAGGCCCCCGCCGCTGCGAACGGGACCGAGGACGACCCGGTGCCGGCGGCCAGGTCGAGCACCCGCGCGCCGGGCTGGGCGTCGACCGCTCGGGCCACTGCCCGGCGCCACAGCCGCGTCTGACCGAGCGAGAGCACGTCGTTGGTCAGGTCGTAGCGCGCGGCGACGGCGTCGAACATCGCCGCGACCTCGTGCGGCTCCTTCGTCAAGTCGGCTCGGCTCACCCGACCAGCCTGTCAGGTCGCGTTCTCCCCGGGCTCCGGCGGTGCCCTGGGGCGCGCGGCAGTGCTGGTGGCCGACGACCCGCCATGCGCCCTTCGGCTGCGGTTCACGAAGGAGACCGACACCTCCGATGGGATCCACGGGTGGCCAGACCATGACGAACCTTCCCCAGCGCGGTCCCGCGGCGACTCGCCGGCCGGGGCCTGCACCTCGATGGCGCGTCCGGCTTGCGCTGACCGTCACCTCGGTGGTGACGTGCGCCGGGCTGGGCCTGCTGGGTACGGGGGCAGCGCAGCCGAGCGTGGCCCTCTCGCACGTCCAGCCCGTGGCCCTCGTCGCTCCGGACGATCCACCCGGTCTGGACGACAACGCCGCGATCGGCCAGGGCCCACCGGGCGCATGGGCAGACCCTCCCCCTGTTCCGACCGCCATGTCGCTGACGGTGCCCTCACCGGTCGGCATCGACGACCCGCCGAGCATGGGGCCGCCACCACCCGTGGACCCCGAGGTGGCTCGACTGCTGGCACTGCTCCGACTGGACGCCAAAGGGTCACCTCAGGACCCGCGTCCTGGAGTCCGGGCGCTCGACGCCGTGAACTTCGCCCTCAGCCAGGTGGGTCTCCCGTACGAGTGGGGAGCCGTCGGGCCGGAGTCGTACGACTGCAGCGGGCTGACCTGGCGGGCGTACGAGCAGGCTGGTGTGACCCTGCCCCGCGTGTCGGCGGACCAGCATGCCTCCGGCGGGACGCCCGTCGCGATCGCCGACCTGCTGCCCGGCGATCTCGTCTTCTTCGCGACGGTGTCCTGGGACCCCGGCGTCGTCCACCACGTCGGGATGTACGTCGGGCAAGGGCTGATGGTCGACGCCCCGCACCCCGGCGCCTTCGTACGCGTCGAGCCCGTGACCGCGAGCGGCTACGTGGGTGCCGTGCGGGTCGTGGCGGAACGCCGGCCGGTGACGACCGCGCGCAAGCATCCGGTCCCGCGGCCGACGGACACCAGCAGTCCCGCGGTCCCATCGCCGAGCACGGGACCGACGCCGTCGCCGTCCGAGTCGGGCACGCCGTCGGATCCGGCGACGCCGAGCCCTTCGCCCACGGACCCGCCCAGCGACCCACCGAGCGACCCGCCCAGCGACCCGCCCAGCGACCCGCCGAGCGACCCGCCGAGCGACCCACCGAGCGACCCGCCGACCGATCCACCGAGCGACCCGGCGGGTCAGGCGACCGCCGATCCAACGCCTGGCGACGCCCCGACAAACCCGGACGGCGCGCCACCAACGGGCTAGTCCCGTGCGCCGGACGGCCACCTGCGGCAGAATGCTGACAATCCGTGATCGGCGAGCGACCGGCAGGCGACATGTCAGACGACGACGTCAGCGGCCTGGTCAAGCGAGCCTCCAACGGCGACCAGGCAGCCTGGGACGCTCTGGTCGACCGCTACACCAACCTGCTGTGGTCCGTGGCCCGCGGCTACCGCCTCGAACGAGCCGACGCCGCCGACGTCATCCAGGTCGCCTGGCTGCGGCTCGTGGAGCACCTCCCTCGGCTGCGCGACCCGGAGCGGGTCGGCGCCTGGCTCGCCACCACCGTGCGCCGCGAGTGCCTGCAGGTCATCGCCACTCGCAAGCGCCGTGGCGGGCCGGTCGAGGACGACATCCTCACCGGGCTGCCCGACGACTCGGCGCCGGTGGACGCCAAGCTGCTCGCCGAGGAGCGCGACCGCGCGTTGTGGCAGGCGTTCGCGGCGATGCCGGAGCGATGCCAGCGCCTGCTGCGCATCCTGATGGCCGACCCGCCGCCCAGCTATCACGATGTCGCCGAGACGCTCACGATGCCGGTCGGCAGCATCGGTCCGACGCGAGCGCGCTGCCTTGACCGGCTGCGCGCGCTGCTCGACGATGTGAACACCGGCGTGGGGAGCTGACCGTGTCCGACGACGACACCCTGACCGAACAGATGTTGGCCGACGACGCGTTGCTCGCGGACCTGCGCCGCATCGCCGCGATCGTCGATGCGCCGCCGCCACTGCTGGCGTCATCCTCGTCGGCGAGCTTCGCGTTCGGCCGCCTCGACGACGAGCTGGCCCGCCTCGTGCAGGACACCGCTGTGGAGTCCGTCGGGTCGCGCAGCGACGACGAACCGCGGATGATCGCCTTCGCCGCCGACGAGATCACGGTCGACGTAGAGGTCTCCGGAGGGCCGGACGGCCGTCGGCTGACCGGCGTCGTGGACGGCCAGGTCACCGAGCTGGCCGTGCAGACCCAAGTGGCGACCTACCCCGTCGAGGTCGACGAGCAGGGCAGGTTCCGAGCCGGGCAGCTGGAAGGGTCCCTGCTGCGGCTGACGATGGCGACGAGCTCCGGCCGGGGCGTCACGACCCCGTGGGTGCATCTCGACCGCTGACCCGGTCCTCGGACTGCCGATCAGACTCGGTGTAGAACCGGACCATGACCGACCTGGACATCACCGCAGCGGACGAGCACGTCTACGACGTCACGATCACCGACGACCACGGCGCGCAGACCCGCCACCGCGTGACCGTGCCGGTGCGCTTCCTCACCGACCTCGGGATCGCGGCGTCGCAGGAGCCGCTTCTCGTCCGTGCGTCGATGGTCTACCTGCTCGAGCGCGAACCCGCGTCGTCCGTGCTGACCGCGTTCACGCTCGATGACATCACGCGCTACTTCCCCGCCTACCCGGACGAGATCCCGGCTCGGCTCTAGATGAGCCCCGCCCGCACGGCGAAGGCCACGGCCTGCGTGCGGTTGCGGAGCTCGAGCCGGGCCGTCATGGCGGCGATCGCGTGCTTGATGGTGCGCTCCGAATAGGCCAGCTCGAGTGCGATCTCGCTGGTCCGGTAGCCGTCGGCGAGAAGCGTCAGCACCCGCAGCTCGCGCGGGGTCAGCTCGCGCGAGGTGTGCGGCGAGGTGGCCCACTCGCGGTCGAGCTCGGGCGAGGCATGCTGGCGGACGGGATCTGAGACTGGCATCGGCGATTGACCCCCTGCGGCATGGACAGTCCGACGCCAACAGGAGTCCCAGCCGCTTTGCGGTGATACACCCGGTCTCACCAAGAGTTTCGCGTCACTGGCGGGCCGGCTCGCCGATGATCGAGCAGGCAATGCCGCAGCCCGCCCTCTGGCCGGACCACCGTCGACGTACGCTTCACGACCATGACCACCGCGCCGCCCCCGCCCTCCGAGGCGAGCCGGGCGGCTTCGTCCACCGACCCGCTCGAGGTGCGCTCGGAGGCCATCGACCTCACGGGTGGCCTGCTAGCGCGGTTGCCGGCTTCCGCAGGGGCACTGGCTTGGGTGCACGACGGTCAGGGACTGGTCGGCTGGGGCGAGGTGGCCCGCCTCGAGGTGCGCGGTGCCGGACGCTTCGCCCGAGCCCAGCGGTGGTGGCGCGAGCAGCTGGAGCGCTTCACGGTGTACGACGACGTGGGTGCCGTCGGGAGCGGCCCTGTCGCGTTCGCCAGCTTCGCCTTCGCCGACGACTCCACCGAGGCATCGGTGATGGTGGTGCCCGAGGTCGTGCTCGGCCGACGCGACGGCCGGGCGTGGCTCACGACGATCGGCACACCGCCACGGCTGTCCTCGCCACAGCCGGTCTCCCCGCCGGCGCTGCTGCGCTATGCGCACGGTGCAGCGTCGGTCACGGCCCACCGTGCAGCGGTCGCCGAGGCGGTCCGGCGGATCGCGGCCGGCGACGTCGAGAAGGTGGTCCTCGCCCACGACCTGGTGGCAATCGCCGACGGGCCGATCGACGCGCGGTTCGTGCTCGCTGGTCTGGCCGACCGCTACCCCGACTGCTGGACCTTCGCCGTGGAAGGGCTCATCGGGGCAACTCCGGAGCTGCTTGCTCGCGTTGCGGAGCGGCCGGATCACGTCGCTGGTGCTCGCCGGCACGGCAGCGCGCGGCAGCGACGAGGTCGACGACCTCCGCCTGCACAGGGAGCTGCTCGACTCGGCCAAGAACCTCGAGGAGCACCGCTACGCGCTCGAGTCCCTGACCCAGGCGCTGCAGCCGCACACCACGTCGATGACCGTGTCACCAACGCCCTATCTTCTCGACCTGTCCAACGTCATCCACCTGGCCAGCGACGTCATCGGCACGGTCGTCAGCGGCCGCGATGCGCTCGACCTGATCGCGGCCGTGAACCCTTCGGCGGCCGTCGGCGGCACACCGACGCCCGTCGCCGTGCGGATGCTGCGTGAGCTCGAGGGCTTCGACCGGGGCCGCTATGCCGGGCCGGTCGGCTGGATCGACGCGCAGGGTGATGGTGAGTGGGGCATCGCGCTGCGCTGCGGGCTGCTCGACGGCAACGCCGCTCGGCTGTTCGCCGGCGGCGGCATCGTCGCCGAGTCCGACCCCGACTCCGAGGTGGCAGAGGCGCAGTCGAAGTTCGTGCCGATGCGCGACGCACTCGAAGGCGTCCGCAACTGAGCGTGCCCGTCAGCGGTCGGGAGACTCCCGCTCCGGCGCGAACGTCCACGCCAGCATGCGCGAGCTGTCCTCCAGTCTCGCCCCGGCGGCCACGTAGGCCTTGACAGCCGCAGGGTTGTCGTCGTCGGTCAACACCCACATGCCGTAGCAACCCCGAGCTCGAGCGATGTCTGCGAGGGCGCCCACCAGCGCCCGCCCGATCCCTCTCGACCGGCTTCTCTCGTGCACGCCGAGCTCGTAGAGGAACATCTCGGTGCCCTTGTCCGGATGGGTCATCTCGACGCCGGTCACCATGCCGATCGGCGCGCCGTCGTCGTCGTACGCGATCAGCAGGTGATGACCGGGCTCGGTGAGAAAGCGTTGTGTGGCACGAGGTTGCGGTGCGTGGTCGAACAGCTCCCCGGCTGCCTCGACATCAGCTGCATCCCCGGTGCCGAGACGCCGGATTGCGGTCATGACCGCAGGGCGGCGGCGACGTCCTCGCGCAGCCGGCGGTCGAGGTCGCGGCGGCGACTTCGGTCGGTGCGCACCTCGACGACTCTGATCCCTCGCGGCGATGCGGGGCTGGCGGCGTGCAAGCCGGACCGAAGGGCTTCGCGGAGCTCGTCGATGGTGCTCGCCTGGGTGTGCGGCGTCTGCGTCGCTGCGCACAAGGACGCGATGTCGACGCCGTGCGACGTGCCGAACAGCCGCTCGAACGGCTTGGCCAGCTCGGGGGCACCCGGCTCGAGCTGACCGAAGATGCCGCCTCCGTCGTCGTTGTTGACCACGATGGTCAGGTCGGGGCGCGGCTCGTCCGGCCCGATCACGAGGCCCGTGGCGTCGTGGAGGAACGTCAGGTCGCCCAGCAACGCGAAGGCGTCGCCGCCGTGTGCCAGCGCGGCGCCGATCGCCGTCGACACCGTGCCGTCGATGCCCGATGCACCGCGGTTGGCAAGGACCAGGCGAGGGACGTCCCACGGGTCGGCGAGGTCGAGGTCGCGGGCCGACGCCGAGGAGCCCACAACCAGCAGAGCCCCGGGAGGCAAGGCGTCGGCCAGCGCGCGGGCGATCGCGGGCCCGCTGAGATCGGCGGCGGAGTCGACGATGCCGGCGACGATCTTGCTCGCAATCGCATCGGCGTCCAGCCAGCGTCGCAACCACGGATCCGGCTGGGCCCGCGGTGCTGCCGCCTCCACCCAACCGGGCGCCACCGCGTCCGCGACGATGACATCGGTGCGGCCCATCGTCGGCAGGGCCCCCGGTCCTCGGACGAGGACCACTTCGACGTCGGCGCGGGTGAGCAGCCCAGTCACCGGTCGCGACAGGGTCGGGCGACCGAAGACCACGACGCGCTCGATGTCGCCGGCCAGCTGGTCGAGCACCAAGGGATAGGCCCCCAGTGCGTTCGGCCCGATGCGCGCACCCGACGTCGGCTCGGCCAGCAGTGGCCAGGACGCTGCCTCGGCCACCACCCGTGCCTCCACTGGCGACCCGTCACCCGCGATCACGACGGTGCGCGGACCTTGGGCCAGCGCGGTCACCTCAGCGGCCGCGTTCGCACCCGGCCGCGGCGAGCGCTCGGTGGCCGTCGTCAGCGGCTCGACCCATGCCTCGGAGCCGTCGGGCACGAGCGGCTCCCGCAGGGGGATGTTGAGGTGCACGGGTCCGCGGTGCAACGCCGCGATCGCTGATGCGGCGACTGACCGCCAGTGCGCAACCTGCCCGACCCCGTGATCGGCGACAGGCACGTCGACGAACAGGACGACGGCGGCGCCGTACAGCTGAATCTGATCGATGGTCTGGTTGGCCCCCACGCCGCGCAGCTCGGGTGGCCGGTCCGCGGTGAGCGCGAGCAGTGGCACGCCCGAGTGCGACGCCTCGACCACGGCCGGGTGCAGGTTGACCGCTGCAGTGCCCGAGGTCGTCACGACCGGGACGGGGCGGCCGGAGGCCTTCGCGAGACCGAGAGCGAGGAAGCCGGCGGTCCGTTCGTCGACGCGCACGTGCAGCCGCAGCCGCCCGTCAGCGTCGGCGCGATGGAGGGCGTAGGCAAGCGGCGCCGAGCGCGAACCCGGGGACAGGACTGCCTCAGTGACCCCACCACGCACCAGCTCGTCGACCAGCACGGTGGCGAGCGCAGTCGACGGATTCACGACCCCGGACCCTACCGGTGGGGCGCCGATCACCCTCGTCCCGTGATCATGAACGATCGGGTCACTGGCTGGCGATCCGATGACGTGACGGCACGCTCATCGCTGCGCTCAGAACCGGCCAGACGTTTCATGATCACGAGATATCAGGCGAGGGCGCGGACGGCGGCCAGGCGGTCATGCCAGCGCGCAGCCGTCTCCTCGTCGGCGGCGACCGCTCCGGCGAGGTCCGGATCCGGGCGGCCGACGGCCATGGCTCCGTCGACGACCCGGAACGGCGCCGACGTGACGTCGCCGTCGAGCAGGGCCAGCGTCGCCAGGCCGCAGGCATAGGGCAGCTCGGGCAGTGCCGCGGCGAGCGCGAGACCAGCGGCGAGGCCCACCGAGGTCTCCAGCGCCGACGACACGACAACGGGCAGACCGATCTGGTCCGCGATCTGCAGGCAGGCCGCGACGCCACCGAGCGGCTGGACCTTCAGCACGGCGATGTCGGCGGCCTCGAGACGGGCAACGCGAAGGGGGTCGTCGGCCCGGCGGATCGACTCGTCGGCTGCGATCGGCACATCCAGACGCCGGCGTACGGCGGCCAGCTCCTCGACCGTCCGGCACGGCTGCTCGACGTACTCCAGGCCGCCTGCCGCGTGGTCCAGCAGCCGCACCATGCGCAGTGCGGTGTCCACGTCCCAGAGGCCGTTGGCGTCCACGCGAATCGCGCCACCCGGTCCGAGTGCGTCGCGAACGGCCTCGACACGGGCGATGTCGTCAGCCTCGCTCTGCCCCGGCTCGGCGACCTTGACCTTGGCCGTGCGGCAGCCGCTGGAGTCGCGTACGACCGACACGGCGCGGTCGGGGCCGACGGCGGGGACAGTCACGTTCACCAGCACAGACGTCCGACGCGCCCGGTGCCAGTCGCCGTACGCCGCCTCCTGGGCAGCCCGCCACCACGGGAGACATTCGGCGGCGTCGTAGCCCCAGAACGGCGAGAACTCTCCCCAGCCCGCTGGGCCTCGCACGAGGACGCCTTCGCGCACGTCGATGCCGCGGAAGTGCGTGCGCATCGGGATCGACCAGACCCGCAGCTCCTCAGCCACGGCGACCCTCCGCGCGACGCGCCACGGCACGCAGCAGCTCGCGGCGGATCAGCCCGCTGCCCAGCCGGATGACGAGCCAGTAGACCGCGAATACCCGCTTCGCACGGGGACCCGTGGCGCGCACCCGGGTCTCGGTCTCCAGCCGCGTCCCGCGTCCGGCGGGGGACAGCCTGAAGTCCATGCCGATCCGCACCCATCCGTCGGGCAGCGTGCGCTGGAAGTCCCGGCTGTCGACCGGTCGCAGCGCGGTCAGGGAGTCGGCGTCGATCCGCAGCGACAAGGGCGCGACGAGGCCCAGCAGGAGCTCCGCGTTTTCCCGGCGGGCAAGCTCGCCGGGCGGTAGCGCGTCCAGCACGAGCCGGTCGCGTTGGCCGCTGGGGCCACGGCCAGGCATTCGCACCCTGATCAGACCCCGGGTCACCGGCAGGTCGCGCATCGACGCCTCCTGAAGGGCCTGCCAGACCACTGCCGGCGACGCGTGCACGAGGCGCGCGTGCCGCTCCGCGAAGTCCCACTGCGGCAACGCCACGTCGAGCAGTCGCTCGGGGCTCGGGTCCATGCGCCTATCCTCGCGGACGTGCCGACGCCATCCGTCTCCGAGATCTTCGACCCCGAATCCTGGACGCCCGTCGAGGGGTTCGAGCTCACGGACGTCACCTACCACCGGGCGGTCGGCGAGGGACCCCGGGCGGGGACGGTGCGCATCGCGTTCGACCGGCCGGAGGTGCGCAACGCCTTTCGCCCACACACCGTCGACGAGCTCTACCGGGCACTGGACCACGCGCGGATGACGCCCTCGGTCGGCTGCGTGCTGCTCACGGGCAACGGGCCGTCACCGCGCGACGGCGGCTGGGCGTTCTGCTCCGGCGGTGACCAGCGCATCCGGGGACGGTCGGGATATCAGTACGCCGAGGGCGAGACGGCCGACACTGTCGACGCCGCGCGGGTGGCCGCACAAGGCGGGCGGCTGCACATCCTCGAGGTGCAGCGGCTGATCCGGACCATGCCCAAGGTCGTCGTCGCCGTCGTGCCCGGCTGGGCGGCAGGTGGCGGGCACTCCCTGCACGTGGTGTGCGACCTGACCATCGCCTCGCGCGAGCATGCGCGGTTCAAGCAGACCGATGCCGACGTCGGATCCTTCGACGGGGGCTACGGCTCGGCCTATCTCGCGAAGATGGTCGGCCAGAAGTTCGCCCGCGAGATCTTCTTCCTCGGCCGCGACTACGACGCGGAGACGATGCACCGCATGGGCGCCGTCAACATCGTCGCCGACCATGCCTCGCTCGAGGAGGTGGCGCTGCAGGTCGCCGCGGAGATCAACGGCAAGAGCCCGACGTCACAGCGGATGCTGAAGTTCGCGTTCAACCTGCTCGACGACGGCCTGATGGGGCAGCAGATCTTCGCCGGCGAGGCGACCCGCCTGGCCTACATGACCGACGAGGCCGTCGAGGGCCGCGACGCGTTCCTGGAGAAGCGTGACCCCGACTGGTCCCCGTACCCCTGGTACTTCTGAGCCGTTGATGTCCCCACCGACCGTGCGCCTGCGTCCCATGACGGAGGAGGAGTACGACGCGTTCCGCATCCGCGGGGTGTCGCTTTACGCCGAAGATCTGGCGCGCTCACGCGGGCTGAGCCCTGCTGCGGCGCTGCAGGTCTCGGAGGAGACGTTCGATCGCACGCTGGCCGGCGCGGCGGCACCGGATCGGACGTGGGTGCTGCGCGTGCTGGATGACAGCGATGCCGCCAGTCGGCTGGCTCTGGCTCGGGCCGCATCCGTTCCGCGAGGACGGGGTCTTCGTCTACGACGTCGAGATCGCCGAGGAACATCAGGGCCGCGGTCTCGGTCGGGCGACGATGCTCGCCGCCGAAGACCTGGCTCGCGAGGCGGGACTGAAGTACATCCAGCTCAACGTCTTCGGCTGGAACACCAGGGCCGACGTCGCTCTATCGCTCCCTCGGCTACGTCACCCTCGCGACGCAGATGGGCAAGCCGTTGCAGGAGGACAGCTGACTCGCCGGCTGACGGCGGTCGAGGCGCGAGTCGACGTACTCCTCGAGGCCCTGCCCGGCGCGCTCGACGGAACGGGTCCGGCCCTGCTGCCGCTGCCCTCCGGGCCGAGTCGTTCGGAGGTTCTTGCGGCGCTGCGCCCCGACAACCCGTTGGAGCGGGACGACGTCGCGCTGGTCGTGCCGACCTCAGGGTCGACGGGGACGCCGAAGGGCGCGCTGCTGACCGCATCGGCGCTGCTGCACTCCGCGCGGGCCACGCTCGACCGGCTCGGCGGCGCCGGTCAGTGGCTGCTCGCCATGCCGGTGACACACGTCGCCGGTCTGCAGGTGCTCGTGCGCTCGCTCGTCGGTGGCGCGGCACCGGTCGTCCTCGACCTGTCGGCCGGGTTCACCGCCGAGGCGTTCGTGGCTGCGACGGCACCGTCTCGACGCCGGTGGGCGTCGCTACACCGCACTGGTCCCGACCCAGCTGCGACGGTTGCTCGACGCCGGTGTCGACCTGTCGGCGTACGACGCGATTCTCGTTGGTGGTGCAGCACTTTCGTTCACGGTGCCACCGAACGTGGTGCGGACCTACGGCATGTCGGAGACGTGCGGCGGTTGTGTGTACGACGGTCGGCCGCTGGCGGGTGTCGACGTGCGTGATCGGTGCCGGCGGGAGGATCAGCATCGGCGGGCCGGTCGTCTTCGCCGGCTATCGGCTGCGCCCCGACCTGACCGCGGCCGCACTCGTCGACGGGCGGCATGTGACCGCGGACCTCGGCGCGTGGACGGCTGACGGTCGGCTGGAGGTTCGCGGGCGCGTGGACGATGTGATCGTCAGTGGTGGGGTCAATGTGCCCGCGGCGATGGTGGAAGCCGTGCTGTCGGAGCACCCGCTGTGTCGGGGCTGTCGCGGTCGTCGGCGTGCCGGACGACGAGTGGGGCGAGCAGGTCGTGGCCGTGGTGGCCGGCGTCGAGGCCCTGGCTGCTGCGCCGCCGCCAGGGCGCGCAGAAGTCCGCGCGTTCTGCGCCGGACGGCTGGAGCCGGCGGCCATTCCGCGACTGGTCATCCGCGTCGACAGGCTGCCGATGCTGGCCTCGGGCAAGCCCGACCGAACAGCGGTGCGTAGCCTCGTCGCCGCCCACCTCGCGCGCTGAACCCCGCGCGTACGACTGAGAACTGAGGAGCCGCATGGCCACCGCCGCCCAGTGGCTGCAGGGCGCCCGCCCGCGCACCCTGCCCGCCGCGATCGCGCCGGTCGCTGCAGGCACCGGGGCCGCGGCCCTCGCCGGCGGTTTCGTCGCGTGGAAGGCGGCGCTGGCACTGCTCGTGGCACTCGCCCTGCAGGTGGGCGTCAACTATGCGAACGACTACAGCGATGGGGTGCGCGGCACGGATGCCGACCGGGTGGGGCCGCTGCGGCTGGTGGGGTCCGGCGTCGCCCGACCTGTCGCCGTGCGCAACGCCGCGCTCGCCTCCTTCGCGGTCGCCGGGGTCGCGGGGCTGGTCCTCGCCCTGACGTCGGCATGGTGGCTGCTGCTGGTCGGAGTCGCCTGCGTCGTGGCCGCATGGTTCTACACCGGCGGCCCGCGGCCCTATGGCTACCGAGGGCTGGGCGAGGTGTCGGTCTTCGTCTTCTTCGGCCTGGTGGCGACCGTGGGCACGACGTTCGTGCAAGCCGGGGAGGTGACGACTGCCTCGGTGCTCGCAGGGGTGGGTTGCGGGGCGCTGGCCTGCGCGATCCTGGTCGCCAACAACCTGCGCGACCTCGAGACGGATCGCGTCGCGGGCAAACACACGCTCGCGGTCCGCCTCGGCGACCAGCGAACGCGGTGGTTCTATGTCTCGCTGCTGGTCGCCGCGCTGGCCGCACTGGTCGCGATCGGGGTCATCCACGTTCCTGCCTTCGCGGTGCTCACGACGGCTGTGCCTGCCGCGCGGTGTGCCCGCGTGGTGCTCCAGTGGTGCCCGCGGCCGAGATCTCGTGCCCGTGCTCAAGATGACGGGAAGCGTCCTGCTTCTCTACGGCGTCCTGCTCGGCGCGGCGCTGGCCCTCGACACCTCGAGCTGACCCTCGTCCGACCCGCCGTGGATCATGAAGGATGCGACCGGTCTCTAGGGCGGTCAGATCGTTCATGATCATGGAGCCGCGGACGTCGGCGACGACGGGTCGGCGGGGCGCTCTTGCATGAGGCCGACGGGGATGTCGTCCGGATCGGCCACGAAGGCCATCCACAGCTCGACGACGCCGTCGCGGTGGACCAGCTGCGGGCCGGAGATCTCCTTCGCGCCGCGGGCCGTGATCTCGGCCCACGAGGTGTCAAGATCGTCGACGCGGTAGTAGATCGTCGGGCGCGACACGAATCGCTCGTCCTCGGTGCGACCGAGGTAGAGCCGCACGCCGCCGGCGTCGAAGAACGCCATCGGCTGGCCGGGCACTGTGAAGAGGTGCTCGAGACCGAGGACGTCGCGATAGAAGGCGACGGAACGATCCAGGTCGGTGACGGTGATGTGGATCTGTCCAACCGTGGGACGGCTTTGGGTCATCGTCGGGTCCTCGTCAGTCAGCTGCCAGCACGTTGCCATATTCCAAGATGCTTAAGGATGTGAATCATTAAGCACGGCGAGGGCTAAGCGCGTCAAGTGCTTCATGATGTTAAGTTTTGCCATGCCCGCAGACCGGACCGATCCCCCGCCGCTTCCCGCCGGGCTGCGCGGCCGCCGCCACCGCGTCGCCAACGAGCTCAACACGACCGCGATCCACGCACTGCGTCGGGCCCGAGTCGCCGACGCGGCCTCCGGGCTCACGCCGGAGCGGCTTTCGCTGCTGTCCGTGCTGGTGTTCGCCGGGCCGATGCCGATGTCGCGACTGGCCGCGATCGAGGGCGTGAGTGCCCCTGCGATCACGCGCATCGTCACCGCCTTGGAGACCGACGGTCTGGTGACCCGGCAGGGCATGTCCGAGGATCGGCGTCGAGTCGAGGTGCGCGCGACCGCGGAGGGCCGTCAGGTCATGGACGACGGCCGTCGCCGGCGGATCGAAGTGCTGGCGGAGGTCCTCGCCGGGGCCAGTACCGAGGAGCTCACCGAGATCAGCAGGGCGCTGGCCACAGTCCGCCGGGCGCTCGAGGCGACCAGGTGACCGGGTACGTCACGTCTGGCTAGGCGCCGGCAGATGCTTGATCACGGGATGGGGAGATCCGGTTCTCCCACTTGGTCGAGAGCACGACCGTCGTGCGGGTGCGGGCAACCCCGCGGATCTTGCGCAACCGCGACAGGGTGCGTTCCAGCGAAATGACGTCCTCGACCCGAACCTTGAGCAGGAACGCCTCGTCCCCGGCAACGAACCAGCAGTCCTCCACCTCCTCGAGCGTGCTGAGTGCGACCGCCACGGCGTCCTGGTCGGAGGTGTCGGTCAGGTGCACTCCGACCAGAGCGGCAACGGGGAGCCCGATGGCACTCGGCTCGACCGCCGCGTGGTAGCCGGTGATCACGCCGGTCTGCTCGAGGCGCTGGACGCGGTCGGTGACGCTGGGACCGGACATGCCGACGATGCGGCCCAGCTCTGCCCAGGAGGCTCGCGCGTTGGTGCGCAGCGCGTCGATGAGCGCACGGTCGGTGGCGTCCATGTCCGAGTTCCTCCTCGTGGCGATACAAGGCTGCCTAGTCAACATCGCAGACCCGCCGCACCGCAGACCCGCCGCACCGCAGACCCGCCGCACCGCAGACCCGCCGCACCGCAGACCCGCCGTACCGCAGACCCGCCGCACGCAGACCCGCAACCCAGACCCGCATCACGAGGCGAACGGTGCCTCAGTAGGCGCGCACCCCTGCTGAAGCGGCGGCCCACCTGTCAACGCGGTCAACGCGCGGGAGTGTGGGCCGAACGGGTGACAGGAATGAGCCGTTGATCTTGTCTGTTGCACGGGGTGATACCTTTGTATCGAAGGTGAATCTATCATCTGACCTTTGGAATTGAGGATTTCGTGTTTACGCTAGATCTGGCCCGCGCTCATATCCGCGAGCTGACCCGAGCAGCCGAGCGCAGCTACGACCGCGACAGCCTGCCCACCACCCCGTCCCGGCTGCGCCGGCTGACCGAGCGGGTCATCCACCACCAGTAACCCCCACGGCCGGGACACCGGCCCCGTTTCACGATCGCGAAGGATCCTCGACCCGTGCGTCGCAGGATCCTTCGTGATCAGGCCCGCGGCGGCAGTTGGGCCCCCGGGTTAGGCTCGTGTGCAGGAGGAACCTGCCCTACATGTTGAGAGCCCTTTTCTACGCCATCCCGATAGTGCTGGCGATCTTCGCGATCGTCGACTGTGTACAAACTCCCGCCGGTGAGGTGCGCGGCCTGCCCCGCTTCGCCTGGCTCGTGCTGATCGTGTTCATACCGATCGCCGGGCCGATTGCCTGGCTGATGGTCGGCACTGAGCGTGACGGAGCCGAGAGTCGACGCACGTCATGGTCGGCGGGGCCTGGCAACGAGCCTGGCCTGCGGCGACCCGTCCGGCGCGTGATCGCACCCGACGACGATCCCGAGTTCCTCTCCCAGCTCGGTCGCAGCAACAGCGAGCACGACGCGCTGCTCCAGCAGTGGGAGCGCGACCTGCGCCGCCGCGAGGACGACGAGCGAGGCCTTGACGAGTCAGCGCCGAAGGACGGGTCGACCGACGAGGCCGACCCCGACACCGGCGGCACGGCGCCTCGCGCCTGAAGCGCAGCTTCCCGACGCCGTCAGCCGACGCCGGCGTAGGAGTGCAGGCCGACCAGGAAGATGTTGACCACTAGGTAGTTGAACAGAAACGTGGAGTAGCCGAGCAGCGCCAGGTAGGCCGCCTTGCGTCCCCGCCAGCCGGCCGTCGCGCGGGCGTGCAGATAGCACGCGTAGACCAGCCAGGTGATGAACGCCCACGTCTCCTTGGGGTCCCAGCCCCAGTAGCGACCCCAGGCGTTCTCGGCCCAGATTGCACCGGCGATGACGGCGAACGTCCAGATGGGGAACGCGAAGGCGTGCATCCGGTAGGCCGCCCGGTCGATCGCGTCCGCGCTGGGGAAATGGCTCATGAACGCCGGTCCGCCGCCGGTCCGCTCCATGCGGTCTTGCACGAGGAAGCAGATGGTCTGCGCGAAGCCGATGGTCAGGATCCCGGCGGCGATCATCGCTGCGGTGACGTGGATGACGAGCCACACCGACTTCAGCGCCGGCACGAGCTGTTCGGAGTTGACGTAGAGCACGCTTACGGCCAGCCCGAGCGTCAGCAGCACCGGTCCGATCACGAACAGCCCGAGATAGCGCACGGGCATCCGCTTGTCCCGGCGCGCGAGCAGCACCAGGAAGGCTCCCGTGACAGCGAGCGCCCCCGTCGTGGAGAACTCGAACATGTTGCCCCACGGCGGCCGACCGGCCGAAACCCCGCGCGCCACGACCGCGCCGAAGTGCAGCAGGAAGGCCAGGCCGGTCAGCGCGACCGCGATGCGCCCGAGGCGGTTGGAACGCTCCAGCCGGGCCCGCTCGCGACTCTCGGCCTCGGCAGGGCTCGGCGGTGCACCGCCGGAGACGGCCGGGTCGACGGACGGCGACGCGGTCGCACCCACCGTTGCCAGCACACGCGCGGCGCGGACTCGCGGCGCGAAGGCGAGCTCGGCGGCGTAGCAGTACATGGCGCCGGTGTAGACGGCCATCGCGGAGTAGAGCAGGTTGTTGCTGAGATGCGCGAGGCTCTCGCTGGTCACTCAGTCCTCCGTCTCGTCGGCTGCCGGCTTGCCGGTTTCAGTCTTTTCGGTCGCAGGCACTTGCCCGGTTGCGGGGACTTGCTCGCTGGCAGGCGCTTGCTCGGGCGCCCCCAGCGACCGGGCGAGTGCAGTCACCTCGTCGGCGAGCCTGTCCCTGTCCTCCCCCTCGGTGCGCGCCAGGCCCGCGACCTCGACCACCGTACGCCCGCCGCCGTCGTCGACGGCGCGAACCCACACACGACGTCGCTTGACGAACAGCGAGAGCATCAGACCGACCAGTGCGAGCAGCGCGGAGACCAACGCAGGCGACTTTCCGGGGTCGTGCGCGACCTGCAGCGTGGCGAAGCGTCGCACCCCGTCGAAGCGGATGCTGCCCTGCCCCTCGGGCAGTTTCAGCGCCTCGCCAGGGGCCAGCACCTGGGCCAGCGGCTTGCCGGCAGCGTTCCTCACCTGGGTCATCTTGTCGGTGTCGAGCCGGTAGACCGACTGTGGCACTCCGCTGTCGAGGCCGAGGTCGCCGACATAGGCGTTGAGCACGGCGCGCGGCACGATCAGGGCGGGGTAGGTCGAGATCGGTCCGAGCCGCGGGTCTATCGCCGCGGTGGGCAGGAACAGGCCCTCGAAGCCGAGCTGCTTGGGTCGCGCGCCGGATGCCTTCACGACGCCGATCGACGTGTTGTTCGCGTCGCGCGGCAGGAACGGGACAGGGCCGGAGAACACGGCTTTGCCGGTGCTGTCGCGGACCGTGAACACGGGGGCATACCCGTTGCCGATCAGGAACACCTTCGTGCCGGCGATGACAAGTGGGTGGTTGACCTGCAGGTCAAAGCTGCGGGGCTTGGCGGACGGGTCACTCGTGTAGGACAGATGGGCCTGGAAGTCGCGTGGTGCGCCACGCTGGTCGCCCGACGGCTGATAGCGCACCGTCATCTTCTTGAGGTCGATCGTGAACGGCGGCATGTGACTCTCGGAGAACCGCGCGCCGTGGGCGAACGAGTCATAGACCGAGAGACTGTTGGAGAACCCCTCGCCCTCGACGACGAGGACAGATCCCTTGTAGCCGAACAGGTTTCCGATGGCCACGGCGACGAGCAGGCCGATCAGGGCCGTGTGGAAGAGCAGGTTGCCGGTCTCCCGCAGGAAGCCGCGTTCGGCGCCGATGGAGTCCGCCGCCCGGTCGACGCGATAGTGCCGTCGACGCAGCTCGCGGACGGCGGAGTCGAGCAGCTCGGCGCTGCCAACCTCCGCCGACCATGAGGTGTGGACCGGCAGCCGGACCAGGTTGCGCGGCGCAGCCGGCGGCCGGGCGCGCATTGCCGACCAGTGCAACCGGCTGCGCGGGACCACGCAGCCGACCAGCGAGATGAACAGCAGCAGATAGATCGCCGCGAACCAGGGCGCAGAGAACACATGGAACAGGGACAACCGCTCGTACCACGGAGTGAGACCCGGGTGCGCCGCCTTGAACTGGGCGACCCGCACCGGGTCGACGCCCTCCTGCGGCACCAGGGACCCGGGCACCGACGCCACCGCGAGCAGGAACAGCAGCGCGAGTGCGGTGCGCATGGAGGTGAGCTGGCGCCACGACCAGCGCGCGAACTCGACCGGGCGCATCGCGCGCGGCGAGCCGGGTGGACCGCCCTCGACCGGGGCGGTCGACAAGTTCTGGGTGGCGGCGTCGACCATCTCAGACCGCCGGGGAGAAGCCGTTGACCCAGATCTGCATCTGCACCGTCATGTCGTTCCAGACTCCGGACACCAGCAGGAGCCCGATCGCGACCAGCATCGCGCCGCCGAGGCGCATCATCCACACGTAGTGGCGCTTGACCCAGCCCAGCGCCCCCATCGCGCGGCTGAAGGCGAGCGCGACGACCACGAACGGTAGCCCGAGCCCCACGCAGTAGGCGGCGGCGAGCACGCCACCCCTGATCGCGGATCCCTGATCGAGGCTCAGGCTGAGCACCGCCGTCAGCGTCGGGCCGACGCACGGCGACCAGCCGAGGCCGAACAGCACGCCGAGCATCGGTGCGCCGACCAGCCCCAGCGTCGGCCGGCGGTGCACGCGGACGTCGCGCTGGAACCACGGCACGGCACCCATGAACGCCAGCCCGAGCACGATCGTCAGGCACCCGAGGATCTGCTGGAGCAACCGCCGATGGTCGATGAGAAAGAACCCGAAGGACCCGACGAGCACACCCGCGCTGACGAAGACGACCGAGAATCCGGCGATGAACAGCAGCGCGCCTGCGAGCAGTCGACCCCGGTGGCGGTCGGCCAGTTCGACCCCGGTCATCCCCGTCACATAGGACAAGAAGCCGGGTACGAGCGGCAGCACGCACGGCGACAGGAACGACACCGCACCGGCAGCCAGGGCAAGCGGTAGGGCAAGCAGCAGCGAGCCGTCGGTGATGGTGGTGCCGACGCTCATGATCTCTCGGCCAGCGTGTCGTCGATGAGGTCGCGCAGCGTCGATGCGTCGACGCGACCCAGCACCCTGGCCGCCACCCGGCCGTCGCGGTCGAGGATGAGCGTGCTCGGTCGCGAGGCCGGAGTCAGCGTGCCGCGAAAGGCGAGCAGCACTCGTCCGGACGGGTCCTCGACGCTCGGATAGGTCACGCCGAAGCGCCTCTCATGGGCCTGGGCGGCGGCCTTGTTGTCCCCCACGTCGACGCCGACGAACTGCACGCCGCGCGACTGGTAGTCCGCCCAGACGCTCTGCAGCCCCGGAGCCTCCCGGATGCACGGCGGGCACCACGAGGCCCAGAAGTTCACGACGACGATGTCGCCCCGGTGGTCGGCGACGTCGAATCTCCCGCCGTCCAGCGTCTGCCCGGCGAAATTGCTGGTGGTGCTCCGCTTCCCCGGAGAAATGACCGTCACGGTGCCGTCGCCCGAGATGTAGCCCTTGTCCGGCGCTCCGGTGTCGCCGACCGCGCTGCTGCAACCTGCGAGCGCCACGGCGACGACCGCGGCGCAGAGCAGGAGCAATGGGCGAGTGCGGCGCCGGGGTCGGGGGCGGGCGGAGCGGACGGACATCACGCGCCGGCGACGAACTTCTTGCCAGTCCGCACGGGAACCAGGTCGTGGGCGGGCTGCTCGTAGGACACCGAGACCAGCTCGTCGCCGCGGTAGGCGAAGGACGTGATTGAGGCCAGCGCGCACTGCCGCTTGCGCGGGTCATGCCAGAGCGGGCGGTCGGTCGCGGCCAGCCGTGCCGTCCAGATCGGCAGCTGGTGGCTGACGCAGAGCGCCTCGTGACCGCGTGCGGCGTCCCGTGCGGCGGCGATCGCCGCGTGCATCCGCGCCGCGATCGCCTTGTAGGGCTCGCCCCAGGACGGCCGCAGCGGGTTGCGCAGGTGCACCCACACCGACGGCTTGTACAACGCGCCGTCCCCGACGCCGAACGTCTTGCCCTCGAAGATGTTGCCGGCCTCGATCAGCCGCTCGTCGAGGGACACCGGGAGCCCCAGGACCTTGGCCGCCGGGGCGGCCGTCTCCTGAGCCCGCTCGAGCGGGGAGGACACGAGGTGGGTGATGTCCGCATCGGCCAGATGCTTGGCGACCCGGTCGGCCATCTCCCGGCCGAGGTCCGAGAGGTGATAGTCGGGCAGCCGTCCGTAGAGAACGCCCTGCGGGTTGTGCACCTCGCCGTGGCGCAGCAGGTGGACGACGGTCAGCTCGTCGCCGGTCGCGCCGCTGTCGGGCAGACTCATGTGGACCTTTCGGGAAGTGCCGCAGCCGCCGCACGGGCGGCGGCGGGCAGAGCATCGGCGATGCGGGCGATCGCAGCGTCGTCATGCGCGGCGGACACGAACCACGACTCGAACGCGGACGGTGGCAGGTAGACACCTTGCGAGAGCATCGAGTGGAAGAAAGCCTTGAACCGAAAGGTGTCCTGGCCCTTGGCGGCGTCGTAGTCAACCACCGGCCCGTCACAGAAGAACACCGAGAACATCGAGCCCGCGTGCTGCAGCCGATGGGCGACCCCGACCTCGGACAGCGACGAGCGGACGAGCGCAGCGAGCTGTGCGGCGACCGCGTCGACGCGGGCGTAGACGTCGTCCGTCGCGTGACGCAGCGTCGCCAGTCCTGCCGCCGTCGCGATGGGGTTCCCCGACAGCGTGCCTGCCTGGTAGACGGGACCCACGGGCGCCAGGCGGGCCATCACGTCGGCGCGGCCACCGAACGCCGCAGCCGGGAAGCCACCGCCCATGACCTTGCCGAACGTGAGCAGGTCGGGGCGCACCCCGTCGAGGCCGAACCAGCCCGAGCGGCTCACCCGGAAGCCGGTCATCACCTCGTCGCTGATGTAGAGCGCACCGAAGGTGCGGCACAACTCGGCCAGACCCGCGTTGAACCCGGGCTCCGGCGGCACCACTCCCATGTTGCCCGCGGCCGCTTCGGTGATCACGCAGGCGATGTCCCCGCCGAACTCGGCGAACGCCTTCTCGACGGCGACGAGGTCGTTGTAGGGGACGACGATCGTGTCGCGGGTCTGCGCACCGGTGACGCCCGGGGTGTCGGGCAGACCCAGCGTCGCGACGCCCGATCCGGCCGCGGCGAGCAGCGCATCGACGTGACCGTGATAGCAGCCCGCGAACTTCACGACCTTGCTCCGGCCGGTGAAACCGCGCGCCAGCCGGACGGCCGACATGGTGGCCTCGGTGCCGCTGGACACCAGCCGCACCTGCTCGACGGGCTCGACGCGCGACACGATCTCCTCGGCCAGCGCGACCTCGCCCTCGGTCGGCGTGCCGAACGACGTGCCCTTCGCGACGGCGGTCGAGACCGCCTCCACCACGGCCGGATGGGCATGGCCGAGCAGCAGCGGCCCCCACGAGCACACCAGGTCCACGTACTCCCGACCATCTGCGTCGGTCAGGTAGGCGCCGCGGCCCGACACCATGAACCGGGGTGTCCCACCCACCGCTCGGAAGGCGCGCACCGGGGAGTTCACGCCCCCAGGCGTCACGTCGACGGCGCGAGCGAGCAGCGCCGCCGAGGCAGGAGCCTCTTCGCTGTACGTGGTCATGCTTCTGCCGTCAGCAGGCGTGCCGCCTCGACGGCCCAGTAGGTGAGCACGATGCCCGCGCCCGCACGCCGGATCGAGGTCAGCGTCTCGAGAATCGTGCGCTCACGATCGAGCCACCCGTGTGCGAACGCCGCCTCGGCCATCGCCATCTCGCCGGAGACCTGGTAGGCCGCCAGCGGGATGCCGGCTGCCGCTGCCGGACCGGCGAGGCTGTGCAGGACGTCGAGGTAGGGCAGCGCCGGCTTCACCATGACGATGTCGGCGCCCTCGGCGATGTCGAGGGCCAGCTCGCGCAGCGCCTCGTCGAGGTTGGGCGGGTCCAGCTGGTAGGCGCGCCGATTGCCCCGTAGAGACGACTCGACGGCCTCGCGGAACGGCCCGTAGAAGGCCGAGGCGTACTTCGCGGTGTAGGCGAGCAGCGCCGTCTCGGTGTCCCCGACGTCGTCCAGCGCGCGGCGTATGGCGCCGACCTGGCCGTCCATCATCCCCGACAGACCCAGGACGTGCGCCCCCGCGCCCGCCTGTGCGAGACCCATCTCGGCATAGCGCAGCAGCGTCGCGTCGTTGTCGACCGAGCCGTCGGCGGCGAGCACGCCGCAATGACCGTGGTCGGTGAACTCGTCGAGGCACAGGTCGCTCATCACGACCACCGCGTCGCCGACCTCGGAGACCACGTCACCGATCGCGAGGTTGAGGATGCCCTTCGGGTCCGTCGCGCCGGAACCGACGGCGTCCTTGCTCGACGGGACACCGAACAGCATCAGCCCGCCTACGCCCGCCTGGGCAGCGTCGACCGAGGCCTTGCGCAACGACTCGCGCGAGTGCTGCACGACACCGGGCATCGAGGCGATGGCCGCGGGCTCGGACAGGCCCTCCTTGACGAAAACGGGCAGCACGAGCTCGCGCGGGTGCAGCCGGGTCTGGGCGACCAGGCCGCGCAGGGCGGCCGTGCGCCGTAGCCGCCGCGGCCGGCCGGTCGGGAAGGGTGCGGCGTCCATCAAGATCCCAGAACCTGCATGATCGACTTCAGATTATTTCGCCTTGCGGCGGGGGGCGGTGCGCTTCTGGGAGGGGCGCAACACCGGCTCGCCGGCCTGGACAGCGGCCCGGCGCAGGGCGGCGCCGTACTCCGCGAGGGCACCGGCGAGCTCCGCGACCGACGGGGACGGGGCAAGCACGTCGACGCGCAGACCGTGCTCCTCGGCCGCCTTGGCCGTGGCCGGGCCGATGCAGGCGATCACCGTCGACACGTGCGGCTTGCCCGCGATGCCGACGAGGTTGCGCACCGTCGATGACGAGGTGAAGACCACGGCGTCGAAGCCACCGCCCTTGATGGCCTCGCGGATCGGGGCGGGCGGCGGCGCGGCGCGCACGGTGCGGTAGGCCGTGACGTCGTCCACCTCCCAGCCGCGCTCCACCAGGCCGGCGACCAGGTTCTCCGTGGCGATGTCGGCGCGCGGCAGGAAGACCCGGTCGATGGGGTCGAACACGGCGTCGTACGGAGGCCACTCCTCGAGCAGCCCTGCCGCCGACTGCTCGCCGGTGGGAACCAGGTCGGGCTTGATGCCCCAGGCGAGCAGGTCGCCTGCGGTCTGCTCGCCGACGGCAGCCACCTTGATGCCGGCGAACGCCCGGGCGTCCAGGCCGTACTCCTCGAAGCGCTCTCGTACCGCCTTGACGGCGTTGCGCGAGGTGAACGCGACCCACTCGTAGCGGCCGGTGACCAGGCCCTTGATCGCCCGCTCCATCTGCTGGGGGGTCCGGGGTGGCTCGACGGCGATCGTCGGCACCTCCTCGGAGACGGCGCCGCAGGACCGCAGCCGGGCCGACAGCTCGCCGGCCTGCTCCTTGGTGCGCGGCACCAGGACCCGCCAGCCGAACAGCGGCTTGGTCTCGAACCACGACAGCGACTCGCGCAGGGCGACGGTGTCGCCGACGACCGTGACGGTGGGGGTGGACAGCTTCGCCGCGCGTACGTCGGCGGCGATGCGCTCGAGCGTCGAGACCACGGTGCGCTGCTCGGTGGTGGTGCCCTGTGCGGTCATTGAGACAGGGGTCTCCGGGTCGCGCCCGGCGGCGATGATCGCCTTGGCGACGTCACCGATCACCTTCGTGGCGGACAGCAGCACGAGAGTCGCCTTGCCGGCAGCGACGGCGTCCCAGTCGAGGCCGCCCTCGGCGACGTTGACCACGCGCACCTCACGGGCCTTGGCGTTGGTCAGCGGCACCCCCGCGTAGGCGGGCACCGCGCTGACCGCGGAGACGCCCGGCACGACCTCGAAGGGGATGCCGGCCTTGACGCACCCGGCAGCCTCCTCGGAACCGGTGGCATAGAGGAAGGGGTCGCCGTCGAGCAGTCGTACGACGTTGCCGCCACGCTTGGCCGCCTTGACCACGAGCCTGGCGCGCATCGCGTGGGTCAGCGGCTGGCCGTCGTCGCCGACCGAACCGTCGACGACCTCGACCTCGGGTCGGCAGAAGCGCGTGACGAACGCCGCGTCCTGGCTCTCGGTGATGACGACATCGGCCAGCGCCAGCAGCTCGACGGCCCGCACGGTGAGCAGATCGGGGTCGCCGGGGCCAGCCCCGACGAACGCGACGCTGCCCAGCGGGGTGGCCGGCTTGGCTGGAGACTGCTTGACCGTCGTGGACGGGCCCGTCTTGCTCATGGTGGTCTTCTTCTTCTCGGTTGGGCGGGTCACGTGACGCGCTCCCACATCAGGTCAGCCGCACCTTCGTCGAGCAGCACAGCCGCAAGATCGCGACCGATCCGTGCTGCCTCGTCGAGAGGTCCGGAGGCGGATAGCCGTACGCTCGCGGAACCGTCAAGTGCTGTGACGGCGGCCCGGAGGTACAGCTCTGGAACGTGCTCGCCCTCCGCCGGCTCGCCGTAAGCCCCGACGGGGGCCGAGCAGCCGGCTTCCAGAGTTGCGAGCAAGGTGCGCTCGGCAGTCACGGCGAGCCGGGTTGAAGCATCGTCGAGCACACCGAGCAGGTCATGCAAATCGGGAGGGTCATCGGTTCGGCACTCCACGGCCAGCGCGCCCTGCCCAGGGGCGGGCAACATCTGGATCGGGTCGATGACCTCGGTCACGGCATCCAGGCGGCCAAGTCGCGCCAGACCGGCGCGGGCGAGGACGACTGCGTCGAGCTCTCCACCGCTGACGAGGCCGATCCGGGTGTCCACGTTGCCACGCACGGCCACGACCTCGAGGCCGAGGCCCAGGGCGCGCAGCTGGGCCGCACGCCGGGGTGACCCGGTGCCGACCCGCGAGCCCGTCGGCAGCTCGCCAAGGGTCAGCCCGTCGCGGGCCACCAGGGCGTCGCGCGGGTCCTCGCGCAGCGGGATCGCGGCGAGCAGGATCCGCTCGGGCTGGGCGGTCGGAAGGTCCTTGAGGGAGTGCACGGCCAGGTCGACCGCACCCTCGAGCAGCGCCTCACGCAGTGCGTTGACGAACACCCCCGTACCGCCGATCTGGGTGAGCGGCTCGGTCGAGGAGTCTCCGTGGGTGGTCACCTGGACGAGCTCGACCGCTCGGCCGGTGCGTGCGGTGATGGCGTCGGCAACGAGGCGCGACTGGACCAGCGCGAGCGGGCTGCGACGGGTGCCCAGGCGCAGAGCGCCTCCGGTGAGCCCGGTCATGCGGCACCGCCGTCGTCGATCTCGGCGCGCGTGACCGCCTCGACCTCCTTGGGGTCGAGGTCGAACAGCCGCGACAGGGCGTCGGCGTAGGACTGGCCGCCGGGCTCCTCGGCGAACTGCTTCACCCGCACGGTCGGTGCGTGCAGCAGCTTGTCGACGACCCGGCGCACGGTCGACTCGATCTCCTCGCGGGTGCGGGCATCGAGGTCAGGTGCGCGCCCGGCGAGCCGGATCAGCTCCGCGACGACGACGTCCTCGGCCATCCCTCGCAGCGCGACGACGGTCGGCGCGACGCTGGAGGCGCGCTGCCAGCCCAGGAACGCCGCCACCTCGTCGGCGACGATCTCCCTCGTCGCCTCGACGTCGGCCGCGAGCTCGGTGTCGACCAGCGCATGGGCGAGCGTCTCCAGGTTGACGACCGAGACGCCGTCGATGTCGTGGACGGCCGGTTCGACGTCACGCGGCAGGGCCAGGTCGAGCAGCACCAGTGGTCGGCCGTTCCGCCGCTGCTGCGCGGCGGTCACGGTGTCCGCCTCGATCACGTGACCGACCGCTCCGGTGCAGGAGATCACGAGGTCGGCTGTGACCAGGGCCTCCTCGAGATGCTTGAGATCCATCGCCTCGCCGCCGACCGATGCGGCGAGTCGCTGGGCGTGGTCGAGCGTCCTGTTGGCCACCACCACCCTGCCTGCGCCCGACTGGCCGGCCACGGTTGCCGCGAGCGCGCTCATGGAGCCGGCCCCGACGACGAGGACCTGGCGCTCGGACAGGGTCCCGAGCTCGCGAGCCGCCTCGCCAAGGCCGGCGGTCACGAGCGAGCGCCCGGCCCGGTCGATGCCGGTCTCGGTGCGGGCGCGCTTCCCGACTCGCAGCGACTGCTGCACCAGCCCGGACAGCACCCGCGAGGTCGTGCCCGCGACCTGCGCGAGACGCAGCGCGTGCTTGACCTGCCCGACGATCTGGCTCTCGCCGACGACCATCGAGTCGAGCCCGCAGACCACGGAGAACAGATGGGCGACAGCCCGGTCCTCGTAGTGCACGTAGAGATGAGGAGTCAGCGATCTCGAGGGGCACCCCGGCATAGCGGGCGAGCAGCTCGGACAGATCGGTGAGGCCACCGTGGAACTTGTCGACGTCGGCGTAGACCTCGACCCGGTTGCAGGTCGAGAGCACGAGCGGCCTCGGTGGCGTGCTCGGTGGCGGCGACGTCGGCGAGCAGCTTGGCCTGCGCGTCGCCCACCAGCGCCGCCTTCTCGAGCAGCGCGACCGGTGCGCTGCGGTGGGACAGTCCCACGACGAGGACGCTCACGCAACCTCCTCGCTGGCGCTCGTCGGCCGCGCTCGCACACGCGCTGTGCCTGATGGTGAGCTCGCAAGCTCGCTCACGTCACCGCCTCCTCGAGCTCGCGTGCAACGGCCTCGCGGATCTCGCCAGGAGCGAGCTTGCGCTGCTCGTGGAAGGCGAGGATCTGCAGCTCGATCGACATGTCGACCTTTCGTACCTCGACTTCGTCGGGCACGACGAGCACGACCGGCGCGAAGTTCAGGATGCTGCTCACCCCGGCTCCGACGAGCCGGTCGCAGATCTCCTGGGCGACAGTGGCCGGCGTGGCAATGACCCCGATGGCGATGTGATGGGTGCGGACCAGGTCCTCGAGGGTGTCGAGCGGGCACACGGCCAGCCCGGCGATCTCGGTGCCAACGGTCTCGGGGTCGGCATCGACCAGCGCCCGGATGGCGAACCCGCGGGAGGCAAAGCCGCCGTAGTTGGCCAGCGCGTGGCCGAGGTGACCGAGGCCGACGATGACGACGGGCCAGTCCTGAGTCAGGCCGAGCTCGCGCGAGACCTGGTAGACGAGGTATTCCACGTCATAACCGACGCCGCGGGTGCCGTAGGAACCGAGGTGGGACAGGTCCTTGCGCAGCTTGGCCGAGTTGACGCCGGCGGCGGCAGCCAGCTCCTCGGAGGACACCGTGGTGACGTCCTCCGCGGCCAGTGTGTTCAAGGCGCGCAGGTAGATGGGCAGGCGCGCCACGGTGGCGTCCGGGACGCCCCGGCCGGTCAGGCGGGCACCCGGGCGGGGCCCGTTTCGGGCGCGCGAAACACGGGGGGCTTGCTGCTCATCAGGCTGGGTCACTGGGCTGGCTGGTCTCCATCGGGGGTGACCGGACGCGGGCCAGCGTAAGCGCTTGTGAACTCAAGCACAAAGTGAAACCTGCCGTCAGGTTGTGAGCGCGGCGCGCAGCCGGTCCTCGGAAACCCTCCAGAAGTCGTGGGGCTCGCCGTCGACCAGCGTGACCGGGATCTGCTCCCAGTAGCGGGCGTGCAGGTCAGGGTCGTCGGCGGTGCTGAGCTCGGTGAAGCTCTCCCCCAGCTCTGCGGTCACCCGGGCGACGACCTCGCGGGCCTCGTCGCAGAGGTGGCAGCCCGGCTTGCCGATCAACGTCACCCGCGGCGCGTGGTCACCCATCAGAACCCGTCTCGTCGGGCGTGACCGTCTCACCGACCGGAATCGGATCGGCTGCCGGCGGGTCGGTTGGGGAGCTGAGGGCGGGCGTCAGCGGGTCACCCAGGGCGCTGAGGGCGGGTGTGAGAAGTGACGACGGCGATCGCAGCCTGCCCTTCGCCACCTTCCCCGTCGACGAGTGCGGCAGCTCCGCAACGATGTCGACGACAGTCGGGCGCTTGAACCGGGCCAGCCGGGTGGCGCAATGGTCGATGACGTCTTCCGCGGTCAACGTACGGCCCGCGCGCGCGACGACGTACGCCTTGACGGCCTCTCCCGTGTGCGGGTGCGGCACTGCGATCACGGCGACCTCGGCCACCGCCGGGTGTTCGGCGATCACGTCCTCCACTTCGCGTGGATAGACGTTGAAGCCGCTGACCAGCACCAGCTCGACGCGGCGGTCGACGAGGAAGAGGTCCCCTTCGTCATCGGCGTACGCGACGTCACCCGTGGCCCACCAGCCTTCACGCCCGGGTCCGCCCGCTCCGTCCGGCCAGTAGCCCGAGAACAGGTTGTCGCCGCGCACCTCGATCTCACCGGTGTCGTCATCCGTCGAGATCGGCCGGCCGGGCTCGTCGACCAGTCGCACCTCGACCCCCGGGATCGACCGGCCGACGGAGCCGGGCTTCACCCGGGGCGACGCGATCACGCTGGCGACGACTGGCGCCGTCTCGGTGAGGCCGTAGCCCTCGTTGACGGTCTGGCCGGTCTCGGCCCCGAGCCGCTGGAGGACGGCCGGCGGCAGTGGCGCCGCACCGGAGGCGAGCAGCCGGACTCCGCTCATCGCCGCGCCGAGCACTCCGTCGGGCATCGCCGCCCAGGCGAGGTACATCGGCGGCGCACCCGGGATGTTCGTCACGCGCTCGGCGGCGATGACGTCCAGCGTCGCGCGGGCGTCGAAGCGCTCGACCAGCACCGCCCGCGCGCCCGCCGCCGCGACCATGCCCAGGCCCGCGTTGAGCCCGTAGATGTGGAAGAGCGGCAGCACGAGGAGTACGACGTCGTCGGCGCGCACGGGTGCCGGGTCCAGCTGCATGCACTGCGCGATGTTGGCCAGCAACGCCCGGTGACTGAGCATCGCGCCCTTGGGCCGCCCGCTGGTGCCCGAGGTGAACAGCAGGACGGCCAGGTCCTCGCCACCGGACGCCGCCGTGACCGGCCCGGCGGAGCGGCCGCCGGCGATCAGGGCCTCGAGCCCGGCCGGGTCGACGAGGGCGCGGTGGGTCTCGGCGATGGCCTCCTCCACGGCAGGGACCGCGGCGTCGTCGCAGAAGACGGCCTTGACGCCGGCATCGCCGAGCAGCCGGGCCATCTCGCGGGGCAGGTAGCCGGTGTTGATCGGCACCGCGACGAGCCCCGCCCGCAGCACGGCGAAGTAGGTGACGACGAAGGCCGGTGAGTTGGGCAGCGCGAGGGCCACGCGGTCGCCGACATGGAGGTGGAGCTGGGTACGGAGCGCGGTTGCGACGGCGTCGACCTGCCTGTCGAGCTCTGCCCAGGTCATCTCGACGCGGGACGGGCCACTGCCATGGACGAGAGCGATGTCGGCAGGGCCACGCACGGCGGACGCCCGGACGAGGTCGGCGAGATTGCGCGGTGCCGCCGTGGGGCGCGTGTCGACGTCGGACCCGCTCACTCGCCGCAGTCTGGCACAGCCGACGCGGCGGTCGCGGTGGGCGGCGGTTCGGACGGGGTCACCGGCACCGTTAGGCTGCGGCGCATGCTGGGCCTTCGGCGGAACGAGCGTGACGAGCGGGAGGCCGCGCTGCACAAGGACGCCGTCCACGCCGGTCGCGCCTCCGCGGCAGCCGCCGAGGTCGAAGCAGCGCTCGACGTGCCGCTGGACAAGGACGCCGCGGCCTTCTTCGACGTCGACAACACGATCATGCAGGGCGCCTCGATCTTCCACCTGGCTCGCGGCCTCTACAGCCGCGACTTCTTCTCCGCCCGCGACATCGGCCGGTTCGCCTGGCAGCAGGCCAAGTTCCGGGTGCTCGGTCGGGAGAACCTCGACAACGTCCACGAGGCCCGCGAGACGGCACTGTCGTTCGCCGAGGGACACACCGTCGCCGAGCTGACGGCGATCGGCGAGGAGGTCTTCGACGAGGTGATGGCCGACAAGGTGTGGCCAGGGACCCGCGCACTCGCCCAGATGCACCTCGAGGCGGGTCAGCGCGTCTGGCTCGTCACGGCGACCCCCGTCGAGGTCGCCGGGGTGATCGCCCGCCGGTTGGGGCTGACCGGAGCGCTCGGAACGGTCGCGGAGACCAAGGACGGCGTCTACACGGGACGTCTGGTCGGGGAGATCCTGCACGGCGAGGCCAAGGCCGAGGCCGTGCGCGCGCTGGCCGAACGGGAGGGGCTCGACCTGAGCCGCTGCTCGGCCTACAGCGACTCGGCCAACGACATCCCGCTGCTGTCGATGGTGGGGCAACCGGTCGCCATCAACCCGGACAGCCGGCTGCGCAACCATGCCCGGGACAACGGCTGGCGGGTGCGCGACTATCGCACCGGGCGCAAGGCCGCCAAGATCGGCGTCCCCACGGCCGCCGGGCTCGGAGCGCTGGCCGGTGCAGCCGCGGCCGGGCTCTCGCTGCGCCGCAAGCGCCACTGACCAGTCCCCCCACGGCCACCGGGCCAAGATCGCTGTTTCCATCGGTAAGAAAGTTGAGCCGACCCCACTTGCGAGCCCACTCCGATTTGGGCACGAAGATCGCGATCTTGAAGCGTGGGAGGACTGGCCGCGGTGACGCTTTCATGATCACGAAGGATTGCAGCGTGCCCGCACCAGGATCTTTCGTGATCATGAAGGATCCGTCCGGCTCTCGCCGCAGCGATGGTCCTGCCGTCACGGGGTAAGCAGTCCCTGACCTGTGACCGTCCTTCGTCGACCCCACACACCCCCGGAAGGGGCGATGTGCGCCGCTTGATGCCGGACCTTGACGGTCTCGCACTGCTGCGCGCCCTGGTCACCCAGCAGCGGCTGGCGCTGGCCGGCGGAGGCACGGGCACGGGCCACACCGCTGCCTCCCCCGACGGCGACCTGTCCATGGTCGTCGGCACGAAGCCCTCACCGGCTCCCGGAGCGTGGCGGTCGCGGGTCTTCGTACACCTCGGACGACCCCGAGCAGGAACGGATCGCCGCGCTCGTCACGCTCGCCCAGCAGGGCGACGGGGAGGCGTTCGGTCAGATCTACGACTGCTATGTGGACGCGGTCTACCGCTACCTGTACTACCGGGTGGGATCGGCGCCGCTCGCCGAGGACCTCACGTCCGAGACCTTCGTGCGCGCGCTGCGCCGCATCGACTCCTTCCAGTGGCAGGGCAAGGACATCGGGGCGTGGTTCGTCACCATCGCGCGCAACCTGGTGACGGACCACTTCAAGTCCAGCCGGTTCAAGCTCGAGGTGAGTACGGGCGACATCCTCGACGCCGCCCACGGCGGAAGTGTCGGACAGGGTGCCGTCCAGCAGGGAACCGAGGAGATCGTCCTCGACCAGTTGCGCAACGCGGAGCTGCTCGGCGCCGTCAAACAGCTCAAGACCGACCAGCAGGAGTGCATCGTGCTGCGGTTCCTGCAAGGGCTCTCGGTCGCCGAGACGGCCGAGGTCATGGCCCGCAGTGAGGGAGCGATCAAGCAGCTGCAGCTGCGCGCCGTGCGCAGCCTCGCCAAGCTCGTCTCGGAGCCGGTCGGATGAGCCGCGCATCGAGGGCCACACGGCCCCGGAGCATTGGGCGAACACAGTGCGTAACCCGCTGCCCGGCGGGTCGTTGTCAGTGTGGGTCCGGATGCACGGTCCGGGCCTTCGTTGAGAACAGGCAAGGGGGTGCAGAGCGATGAGCGTGCGGTCGATCAGTGTTTCGCCGGCCGAGCGTCGGCGGGCTCGGGAGTTTGCCGAGCTGCTCGACGGGTCCCGCCCGGCCACCGGCCACGAGCTGGAGTCTCTCGTCGCGCTGACCGCAACCCTGCTGCCCGAGCAGTTCATCCCCGGCATCACCCCACGCGCCGAGTTCCGGGCCGGCCTGCGCGAGTCACTGGTCGCCCAGGCGACCGACCGCCAGCCGTCGACGGAGGTTGCGCGGGCCGCGGACCGACCGGCCGCCCGGCAGCACCGGGTGCGAACGATCGTTGTCACCGGCGTCCTGGCCAGCCTCGTCGGCGGGGTCGGCGCAGCCGCGGCGAGCACGCACGCGCTGCCCGGCGACGCCCTCTACGGGCTCAAGCGCGGCCTCGAGTCGGTCCAGCTCAAGTTCGACCACTCCGACCTGTCGCGCGGTCGTGACCTGCTGGACCAGGCCGACAACCGGCTCTCGGAGGCCGAGGACCTGGCTGCGTCCGAGGACGCCCGCTCGCCGAGGACCATGGCGCAGATCGCCGCGACGATCGCCGACCTGGAGGCTGCATCGAGGGCCGGCGCGGACGCCCTGAACGCGTCGTACGCAGACACCGGCGACCTCGAGCCGCTGGTCGAGCTGCACCGCTTCGCCGTCGACCAGCGGGAACGCCTGGCCGACCTGTCCACCCTGCTCAGCCCGGCCCAGCGTGAGCTTCTGGCACCGCTGTCGGATCTGCTCCTCACCCTGCAGGTGCGTGCCGAGCGCCTGCTCGACGGCACGTCGGCGCTGACGACCGCACCGCGCACAACCGGCACGCGCGACGCCCGGAAGCTCCGGCGGCGCGGGCCTGCCCGGCACGGTCGGCGGCGTGACCGGCTCGGCGACCGCCGGCCCGGGTGGTGGCGTCGGGACGGGTGGCGTCGGCACGGGCGGGGCCGGTGGGGCGGCAACGTCGGTTCCTACGGCCGCGCCGCACGTGAGCGTTCCGGTGCCTCAGGTGAGCGTTCCGCTGCCGACGCCGAGCGTCTCGCTGCCGCAGGTCTCGGTGCCGGCGCCGAGCGTCCCGCCGCTGCCCGTGCAGCTCCCCACTCCGACGTGCATACCCGTCCCGCCGCTGACCACCTGCTAGAAGGGCCTCAGCCGGACCAGCCATGCGCGCCGTCGTACCCGTTCATGCTCGTTGTTTTCGTGCGCAGATTCGCAGTCCATTCGCAAATCTGGGCACGGAAATCGCGATCTTGGAGCGGCAAGAGGTCGGAGCAGCACGGTCCAAGCGCGGCGATCAGGGGCTCAGGTCGTACGGAGCGGACGCCGGCGCCACGGTGCCTTCTTCGCTGGTCAGGACCGCTTCACTCGCATCGTCGCCCATGACCCAAGGATGCCCTAGAAGAAGACCGACCGCCGCGACATGAGCAACCGGTAGAGCGTGTGCTGGATCGTCTCTCGGACCTGGTCGGTGAGGTTGAACACCAGCATCGGGTCGTCGGCGGCGGCCACCCCGTGCTGGACCGTGTCGATCGGCTCGCCGAACTCGATGATCCACTTGCTGGGCAACGGGATCATGCCCAGCGGGCCGAGCAGCGGGAAGGTCGGCGTGACCGGCAGGTAGGGCAGCCCGAGCAGCCGCGCGAGCGTCTTCATGTTGCCGACGATCGGGTAGATCTCCTCGGCGCCCACGATCGAGCACGGCACGATCGGCACCTGGCTGCGCAGCGCCGCGGACACGAACCCGCCACGGCCGAACCGCTGCAGCTTGTAGCGCTCGGAGAACGGCTTGCCGATGCCCTTGAAGCCCTCTGGCCAGACCCCGACCAGCTCACCCCGCGACAGCAGCCGCTCCGCGTCGGCGTTGCAGGCCAGCGTCGTGCCGGTCTTGCGGGCCAGCTCACCGACGAACGGCGTCTTGAACACGAGGTCGGCGCCGAGCATCCGCAGGTGCCGGCGCGCCGGGTGCCGGTCGCGCAACGCGATCTGGGTCATCACCGAGTCCAGCGGGATCGTGCCGGAGTGGTTGGCCACCACGAGCGCACCGCCCTCGGCCGGCACGTTCTCCAGCCCGCGCACCTCGACCCGGAAGTACTTCTCGTAGAGCGGGCGCATCAGCGCGAGCAGCACCTGGTCGGTCAGCTCGGGGTCGAAGCCGAAGTCGTCGACCTCCGCCTCACCCGTGATGCGCCGGCGGACGAACGCAAGAGCACCGGCGACCTTGCGCTCCAGGTCGGCGGCCTGGCTCTTCGGCGCGGCGAGCGGTCGTTTCGGGGCGCGCTCGTCAGCGGCACCGTCCCGGCCGGTGGTCTCAGCAGTCGTTGCGTCGGCGTCCGACCCGCCGGCCGGGTCGGGGGCGTTCAGCGCATCGGGCGCAGGATCGGGTGCCACGGCCGGGGTCGCGCTCTGGTCGAGCAGCGGACTTGCCTGACGCCGCCGGGCCCGCTCGCCCGAGGCGCGCGAAGCCCCAGCAGCAACGGCGTCCGCCGCGGTCGACGTACGGCGTGGGCGTTCGCTGCCGATCGGGATCACGCGCGCGTCAGCCACGGCTCGCCACCTGACCCAAGACAGTCACCAGACGCTGCTCCACGGCATCGACGTTTTCGCGCGACAGCGGACCGTGCAACCCCTGACCAGTGACGAAGTCCTGGAACGCCCCCGGGGTGGTGTAGCGCGGGACGAGCCCCAGAACGTCCTTCATCCGCGCTGTGTCGACGACCCGGCCGTAGGTCAGGAAGCGGATCTGCTCGGGCGTGAAGTCGGCGACGCCGAGCCGGCGCAGCACCTGCCCGACCCAGGGAGCGGCGGGCGAAGGGAGCGGCACGAACGGGTGGCCGGTGCGCCGGATCGCCTGCGAGAGCGTCAGCACGCCGTCGCCGGCGACGTTGAACGTGCCCGGGAAGTCGCCGATCGTCGCGCGCCACAACGCGTCGAGACCGTCATGCTCGTGCACGAACTGCAGGCGCGGGTCGAAGCCGAGCACGGTCGGCACGACGGGCAACGAGAAGTACGAGGTGAGCGCGGTGCGCACCGTCGGGCCGATGAAGTTCGCGAACCGCATCGTGGAGACGATCACGTCTGGTCGCCGGCGGGCGAAACCGCGGACGTAGCCCTCGACCTCGACCGAGTCCTTGGCATATCCCGAGCGGACCAGGGCCTGCGGCTCGAGATCCTCGGTGAACATCGCCGGATCACGCGGCGACGACCCGTAGACCGACGTCGACGACTTCACGACGAGCTTGCGCACACTCGGGGCCTTCTGGCACGCCGCGAGCAGCTGCATCGTGCCGATGACGTTGATCTCCTTCATCGTCGCCCGGCTGCCGGCGGAGACCGGCGTCGCGATCACCGACATGTGCACGACGGTGTCGACCTCGGCGCGCGTGATGACCTTGCCGATGATCGGGTTCCTGATGTCGGCGCGCACGAACTCCGCGTCACCGAGGTCCTGCTTGGGCGGCACGACGTCGACGCCGATGACCCGGGACACGTCAGGGTCGGCCTGCAGCAGCTGGGCGAAGCGGCCGCCGAGATAGCGAGACACGCCGGTGACCATCACGACGCGAGCCACGGCAACACCCCCAAGGTCTGCGATCGGGCACTTCGGCGCGATCCTAGCGAGCGGTGCAGCGGTGACCTGGCGCCTGCGGCGCGGCTACTTCTTGTTGCGGCGCTGGACGCGGGTCTTCTTGAGCAGCTTGCGATGCTTCTTCTTCGCCATCCGCTTGCGGCGCTTCTTGATGACTGAACCCACAGCAAGACCTTCGCTCGATTGTCGGTGTTCCCCGCCCGAGGACCGGACGGCGCGTGCGGCAGGACCCGGGCGTGGCCTCATGACCTCGCCTGACCGGCAGGGCGCCCAGCGTACCGGTACCAGCCGTGACCTCCACCCGCCCGGCTCGTGGGGACCCACGACAGGCCGTCCGCGACCCGCTGCCCCAAGGGAACACCCGACATGCGCAGACCAAGAACCCGCACGCTGACGGCTGCTGGTGCCGTCCTCGCCGTGGCCGCCGCTCTCGCTCCCACGCAGTCGGCCACCGCCGGGGGCCCTGCTGGGCGACGCGACGTACGGGGCGGGCACGAGCAATGACGCGACGTACGACGTCCGCCGCGGGGCTGGATCGCGGACAACCGCGCGGCCTTCGCCATGTCGCCGGCCCAGGTCGCCGCACTGCGGGTGACCCGCGACCACGCGCTGCCCGTGACCGGCACCCACGTCGTGACGTTCGCGCAGGTGCTCGGCGGTGTCGCCGCCGAGCAGGGCGGCCGCCAGAACGTCTCGGTGACCAAGGAGGGCAAGGTGCTGTCCTACGCAGGCAACCCCACTCGCGGCGACCAGCTGCTCGGTTCGTTCTCGCTCACTGCCGGCCAGGCGCTCGACTCGGTTGCCGCGCAGCTCGCGAAGGGCGTGGACTTCACGCCGAACGCCAGCGGCCAGCAGGCCGGCTACACGACATTCAACAAAGGACCGTTCGCGGCGTCCTCGTACGTCAAGAAGATGGCCTTCCCGACCAAGGACGGGGCCTGCGCCGCCTTCTGAGCCAGCTCTACACCGGAGCGAACGAGCCGATCACGCTGACGGCAAAGGACGCCGGCTGAGCGACCGCCGCCGCCGCGAAATCCGGAATCGACCACGTTCACCATGCAGGCGGACGGTTCGCAATGCCTGCAGGCATTGCTCAGGGGGTGCACGCCTGGTGAACGTGGTCGATTCCGGGCTGCCCGGGCGTGCGGGGGGGCGGGGGGCCGAGCGGGTCAGGCGGTCTCGACGTAGGCGTGGTCGAGGTAGTCGTGGACGGCCTGCTCGGGCACGCGGAACGACCGGCCGACGCGAATGGCGGGCAGAGTGCCGGCGTGCACGAGGCGGTAGACGGTCATCTTGGACACACGCATCACCGTCGCCACTTCGGCGACGGTAAGGAACTTGACCTCGGCAAGAGGACGCTGAGCAGCCATGGGGCACCGAATCTCCAGCACGTGACGGGCGCCGGCTTCCCCACCGGCTAGCAACGAGACGCACGCGCTCTGCAGGTAAGACTAGGGGCGGATGGGTCAGTTGGGATAGGGGATGCGGAAGCTCACCCGGACGGCGGTGCCTCGGCGAGCGCCCGCAGGTGCTCGTCCGAGCGGCTCAGCAGCGAGGGATCGGGCTCCGGGCGGCCGAAAAGGAAGCCCTGAGCGAGGTCACAGCCGAGCTCCTGGAGCAGCAGAAGGGTTTCCTCGTCCTCGACGCCCTCCGCGACCACATCGAGCCCCAGCGCGCGGCCAAGGCTCACCGTCGAGGCCACGATCAGCCGGTCCCGCGCGTCCAGGGTGAGCGCCGCGATGAAGGACCTGTCGATCTTGATCTCGTCGACGGGCAGCCGTTTGAGATAGGCAAGGGACGAGTATCCGGTGCCGAAGTCGTCGATCGACAGGTAGACCCCCGCGTCGTGCAGCCGCTGCAAGCGCGGCCAGGGCGTGCTCCGGGTCCTCCATGATCGACGTCTCGGTGATCTCCAGGATGAGGCCGGCGGGCGGTATCCGGTGGGCTGCGAGCGCGGCGAGCACCCGATCGGGGAAGGCGCTGTCCAGCAGGGAGCGGGCTGAGATGTTCACGGCCATGGGCACCGACAATCCGGCCTCGAGCCAGCGCGCCGCCTTGTCCAGCGCCACATCGAGCACGTAGTCCGTGAGCGGGTTGATCAGCCCGGTGCGGTCAGCCGTGGGTACGAAGCTGTCGGGTGGGACCAGCCCGCGCTCGGGGTGCTGCCAACGCACCAGCGCCTCGACCCCCCGCACCTCACCGGTCACCAGGTCGAACTTGGGCTGGTAGTGCAGCACCAGCTGCCGCTGGTCGAGCGCGACCCGCAGCTCACCGAGGAGCTGCAGCTGCTCAGTGCTGTGATGGTCGTGCTCGGACGCATAGACGGCCAGTCCGCTGTGCCCGTGCTTGGCCTCGGACATCGCCACGTCGGCGTGCCGGAGCACCGTCTCGGCGTCCATGTCCTCATCGGTCGCGGCTCGTTCCGCGGGCAGCAGGGCAAGACCTGCACTCACCTCGATGGCTAGGGACAGACCGGCCACCTCGAACGGCGTGCGCAGGGCCTCCCGTACCTTCTCCGCCGCCGCCCGAGCGTCGCGCTCGCCCGCGACACCGCGCATCAGCACCGCGAACTCGTCTCCGCCGAGGCGTGCGACGGTGTCGCCATCGGCTGCGAGCTGGTCGAGGCGGCGGCCCACCGCCGCGATGAGCTCGTCGCCGTGCGAGTGCCCGAGCGTGTCGTTGACCTCGCGGAACCGGACGATGCCGAGGAGCAGCAAGGCACCGGGATGCGCTTCGAGCAGGGCACCCTCGATGCGGGCCAGCAGCAGGCTGCGGTTCGGCAGCTGGGTCAGGCCGTCGTGGGCGGCTTCGTAGTCGGTTCGCTCCGAGTGCCGCCGCAGCTGGCGCGAGGCCGTCGCGACCGTGCGGAACAGGCCGAGCCAGAGCACGAGCAGCCCGACCCCGACAACGAGGAACGCCCGTCGCTGGTCGGCCCGGATGGCGGCCTCCACCTGCGCGTAGGGCAGGTAGAGCTCGAACACGCCGGCCGGGTCGCTGCCCGCCGCTTCGGTCGTGTCGCGGATGGGCACGTAGACCTCGAGCAACGACTGGTAGCGCCTCAGCAGCGCCGTGTTGTCACTCTCGGTGCTGCCGCTGATCAGCTCGGCCTCGATGTTCCCCTCGAGCGCCTCGCCGAGCTCCTCCGACGGCTGCGGGTCGCCGACGGCGGTCGGGGTGACGGTGTGCGGGTCGGCGCTGTAGATGAGGTGGCTGTCGGCGTTCCACACCTTGATCCGTGCCACCTCGGTGCCGCGCAGCGACCCGCGCAGGGCGCGGTCCAGCTTGGCCGTGGCGTCGCCCGACAGCGGGCCGGACAGGTCCTCGCCCTGGAGCAGCGGCTGGATGCCGACGGCGACGCTGAGGATCGCGGCCTGCTTGGCCGACTCGAGAGCGCGCCGCTCGATGAGCGACGAGAGCACCTGGCTCAGAGCGATGCCGAGCAGCACGACGAGGGTGAGGCTCACAGCCGCGAAGCGCGTGACAAGGCTCAACCGCCGCATCGCTGCACCCCCGTCCGACTGTCGGTTCCGACCCTTTGCCTTTGGTGTCGACTCGAGGGCGGCCCGCTGTATCACCCGTTCGGATTAGTCCGAGGGACTCAGTCCAGTCCCGCGGCGTGCAGCAGGAAGGCGGTCAGGGGCGCATAGAGGTGCGGCTCGACGTTGTCATCAAGAGGTACGGCGACGCGGACCTTTCCCTCGTGTTCGCCGACGAAAAGAGCCGGGTCGTTCGAGTCCGCGAAGCCCACGGAGGTGATGCCTGCCTGACCCGCGGCCCCGGCCCAGCCGTGGTCGCCGAGGACCAGGTCAGGCGGCTCGGCACCCGTTTGCCGCAAGGTCCGCGATCATCGCCTCCATCGGGCGCGGCGAGTGTGTGTGGTTGAGCTCGCCACGCGTGCTGACCATGGCGACGCCGCTGATGTAGCGGATCTCGCGGGTGACTTCGCCCAGGTGGGTGTTGAGGTCGTAGCTCCAACCCATGGCCGGGGTCACGATCTCCGTGCCCGACGCTGCCAGGGCCATCGCGAGGGGCAGGTGCACGGCGAGCAGTCCCGCGGGATGCCCGGTGGCCACGATCACCCGGTGTCCGGGACCGGCGACCTCGGCGAGGCAGGCGGCCATCCGCGTGAGGCCGTCGATGGTGAGGTCGGGGTCGATGCGATCGGGGCCGCGCCGGTGGTTCGGGTCGGGTGAGACGCCGGCCTTTCGCGCCATCAGCTCCACGACGTCGTCCACCGACCAGGTGCGGCTCGTCTCGAGCCCGAAGCCCGCCCAGGGCAGACGGCGCGCGAACATGGCGTACTTCTCGAGGTTGTTCTCCCGGGGCGTGTCGACGTCACCGGCGATGCGCGCGTCCTGCAGCTGCTGGCGCAGCTCCTCGGCCGTTGGTGCGGTCACAGGCCCAGCAGCCCGCCGAGTCCGTGCGCGGGGAACACTGCGCGCTGGGTGGCCAGGACGGCGCGGTCCAGCGGGTCTGCCGGGTCGTACCCGTCCGACCAGGAGGCCCAGGTCGGCGTCGCCCCGTCGGTCATCCGTTGCGGCGGCACTGCGTGGACGCGCGAGTCGACGTACGCACGCCAGTCCTCCGGGGTCTCGGTCGCGGGGTCCACCGGCGCGCCCGCGGCCTCGGCGATCAGGTGGCTCCAGGCGCGCGGGACGACCTCGACGAGCTCGTAGCCACCACCGCCGACCGCCACCCATTTGCCGCCCGCGTAGTCGTGCGCCCAGCGGTGGATCAGGGCGTAGGACGTGCGCTGCGCGTCGACGGAGAGGCCGAGGTGTGCGAGCGGGTCGAGGGCGTGACTGTCACAGCCCTGCTGCGAGACCAGCACGTCGGGCCGGAACTCGGCGAGCAGCGGCGGCGCCACCGCGGTGAAGGCGCGCAGCCACGGCGCGTCGGTCGTGCCCGGAGGGAGCGCAATGTTGACGGCGTATCCCTCGGCGCCGGCGCCACCGACGTCGTCGGGAAAACCCGTGCCTGGGAACAGATAGCGACCGCTTTCGTGAATCGAGATGGTGAGCACACGGGGGTCGTCCCAGAAGATGCGCTCGACGCCGTCGCCGTGGTGCACGTCGACGTCGACATAGGCGACGCGCTCCGCGCCCTGCTCGAGCAGCCAGGCGATCGCGATCGCCGGATCGTTGTAGACGCAGAAGCCGCTCGCGGCACCAGGCATCGCGTGGTGCAGCCCACCAGCGATGTTGACGGCGTGCTCGGCCTCACCTGTCCAGACGGCGCGGGCTGCACGGACGCTGGCACCCGCGACCAGCGCCGCCGCCTCGTGCATGCCCGCGAAGACCGGGTCGTCCTCCGTGCCGAGACCGCGGGCGAGGTCGGACTGCGTCGGATCTGCACCGACGCCGGCGGACCGCGTCGATGTAGTCGGCGTCGTGCACCAGACGGAGCAGGTCGTCCTGCGCTTCCTCCATCGTGACGAGGGACACGTTGTCGAGGTCGAGCAGCCCGAGCGAGCGGGCCAGCCGCATCGTCAGTTCGACCCTGATCGGGTTGAGCGGGTGCGACGGGCCGAAGTTGTAGTGGATCAGGGCGTCGTCCCAGGGCAGCACCACCGACGTACTCATGAGGGCAGCACCGCCGACGTACTCATGCCCGAACGCTACCCACCCCCTCTCCCCAGTCGCCCGCCCCCACTCTTCAAAGTCGATCATGCAGGACTTGGAAATGGGATCGTCGCCGCAGGTCAAGCAGCCAGAAATCAAAGTCGATCATGCAGTTCCCGACGTAGTGTCGGCGCCGACGGTGCGGTCACAGTCACCCCCGTACCCCCGATCCCGCACTCGAAGTGGACCGTCAGCATGCGCACAATCGGCAACATCTTGTGGCTCCTCCTGGCCGGAGTGTGGCTGGCGATCGGATACGTGATCGCCGGGATCCTCAACTGCCTGCTGATCATTACCATCCCCTTCGGCATCGCCAGCTTCCGTCTGGCGAGCTACGCGCTGTGGCCGTTCGGACGGACCGTCGTCGCCAAACCTTCCGCCGGCGCCATCAGCACGATCGGCAACATCATCTGGTTCGTGATCTCCGGGATCTGGCTGGCGATCGCCCACCTCATCGCGGGCGTGCTGCTCTGCCTCACCGTGATCGGCATCCCCTTTGGCATCGCCAGCTTCAAGATGGCGGGGCTCGCCCTGTTCCCCCTCGGCAAGGACATCGTGCCGATCCGATAGGTCCGGGCACCCTTTGCTGCCACGAGCAGAGTGCCCGACGCCGAGATCTGTCGTCGCCTCGAGGCGAGGCCGGCGCGCGCAGAGTGTCGGTTACTGCATGATCGACTTCTAAGTCGTCTGGTACGGGTGGTGGGGCTACTCCGTGCGGAGGGCGACCACTGGGTCGAGCCGGCCGGCGCGGCGTGCAGGTGCGACGCCGAAGAAGATGCCGACGGCGGCGGAGACGCCGAACGCCAGCGCGGGCGACCACCACGCGATCGCGGCCGGCAGCGGACTGACCGCGCTGATCAGCAAGGATCCCCCGATCCCCAGGCCGATGCCGATGACGCCGCCCACGACGCAGAGCAGAACCGCCTCGATGAGGAACTGCGCCAAGATGTCGCGCTGCCGCGCCCCGAGCGCCTTGCGCAACCCGATCTCGCGGGTCCGCTCGCGAACGCTGACGAGCATGATGTTCGAGACGCCGACCCCGCCGACCACGAGCGAGATCGCCGCGATGGCGGACAGCACGAGCGTGAGCAGGCCCAGGATGCGCCCGATCGTGCCGAGGATCTGCGACTGCGTGACAGCCGAGAACTCGTCGCCGGTGTACTTGTGCTGCAGGGCTGCCACGAGCTTCTTCTGCAGCGGCTCGACGTCGTCGGAGGTCGGCGCCTTCACCGCGAGCCCGTCGATGTGGTCGACGCCGAACAGCCGCTGCGCCGCGGTGACGGGGATGTGCACCTCGGCGTCGCGGTCGACGCCGAACGTCGAGCCGACCTTCTCGAAGACGCCGATCACGCGAAACCGGACCCCCGCGATGGTCACCTGCCGGCCGAGCGGGTCGACGTCGGGGAAGAGGTCCTGCGCGACCGAGTAGCCGAGCACGGCGACCCTGCGTCGCGTGTCGACGTCGCTCGCCGTGATGTAGTCACCGCGCGCAACGACCCGGTCGAACACGTTGGGCACGCTCTCGTTCACGCCGTTGACCGTGCCGAACGTCTCCCGGGCACCGACCCGGACGGTCTCGCCGGACGCGATCGAGACCGCCACCCGGTCGCGGTCGCCGACCACGCGACCGAGCAGGTCGACATCGTCGAGCGTCAGCCGGCTGACCGACGGCGCGGCGCCGAACTCGAACTTGCCCGGCACGACGATGATGATGTTCGACCCGAGGCCCTCGACCTGCGTCTCGACCTCCTGCTTGGCCCCGCTGCCGATCGCCACCAGGATCACGACGGCGCCGACCCCGATCACGACGCCGAGCATGGTCAGGGCGCTGCGCAACCTGTTCGCCAGCAGCGCGCCGAGAGCGACGCGGAACGCCTCGCCGGCTCTCACGGCGCGAGCTGCTCGTCGCGGCCGGTGTCCCGCTCGATCAGGCCGTCGCGGACGTCGATGCGACGGCGGGCGTGGGCCGCGACCTCGAGGTCGTGGGTCACCACGACGACGGCGACGCCACGTTCGGCGTTGAGCCGGCCGAGCAGCGCCAGGACGTCGGCGCCGCTGCGGCTGTCGAGGTTCCCGGTCGGCTCATCGGCCAGCAGCACGGTCGGCTCGCCGACGAGAGCGCGCGCGATGGCGACACGCTGCTGCTCACCACCGGAGAGCTGACCCGGTCGGTGACCCAGCCGGTGACCCAGCCCGACGGACTCGAGGGCGGCGCTTGCGCGCGCCCGGCGTTCGGCTCGGCGCAACCCGCGATAGACCAGAGGCAGGCCGACGTTCTCGAGCGCGCTGGTGCGCCCGAGCAGCTGGAAGGACTGGAACACGAACCCGATGGTGCGGTTGCGCAGGTCGGCCAGCTCGGAGTCCGACAGCTCGGCCACGTCGCGCCCGCCGAGCAGCAGCGACCCCGACGTCGGGCGGTCGAGGCAGCCGAGCAGGTGCATCAGCGTCGACTTGCCCGAGCCCGAGGGCCCGACGATCGCGACGTAGTCGCCCGGGTCGATGCTCAACGTCACGCCGCGCAGGGCTTCGACGGACACTCCGTCAAGGCGATAGCTGCGCGCGACGTCACGGGCCTCGACGGCCGGCGTCGCCGTCACGACACCTGCTGCCCGTCGCGCACCCGGTCGGCACCGCGCACGACGATGCGCTCCCCCGCCTTCAACCCCTCCAGGATCTGGTCATGGCTCTCGCCCTGCGCACCGATGCGCACCAGACGCTTGCGGGCCTTGCCGTTCGTCACCACCCACACCGCGTCGCGCTGGCCGTCGCGGAAGACTGCAGACACCGGCGCGGCAAGCACGTCGCGCGCCGTGCGCACGCGCAGCCGCGCGACCGCGCTCATCCCGGGGCGCGGCGTGGGTGCCACGACTCCATCGGCGCCGAGACCGACCCCGAACGACATCCGCACCAGGTAGGTCACGCCGCCCCGGGTCGACGTGGTCGGCGTCGGGTCGATCGTGACGACTTCGGCGGTGTACGAGGCTCCTGGCACCGCGTCGAGCTCTGCGCTCGCCAGCACACCGGGCTTGACCAGCAGCACATCGGTCTCGTCCACCTGAGCGGTCAGCGACAGCGTCGACGCATCGGTCACCGTCACGAGCGGCTGGCCGCTGCTGACCGGCTGCCCCTGCGAGACAGCGCCCGTCACCGAGGAACCCGACGTGCTGCCGCCGAGCAGCTGGCCGGCCTGGCCCTGCAGCTCCTCGGGCAGCTGGTCGACCAGACTGCCGGCGCTCTGGCTCGACGACTGGGGAGCCGGGGTCAGCGACACCGTGCCCGCGATCGGCGCCCGCACGACCAGCCCCTTCACCGTGCGACGTGCTGCCTCGACTGCTGCCCGGGTCTGGACGCGCTGGGCAGACGACAGTGCCGACACGGCTGCGCCCAGGCTGCCGAACCCGGCCTGGAACTGTGCGATCGCGCTGCGGGCCTGAGCGCGCGCGGCGGCGTACTGCGCCTCGGAGGCCTGGACGGCGGCCAGCGCCTGCCGACGTACCGGCGCATCGGTGATGCGCGCGGCCGCGCGCCGTGCTCGGGTGAAAGCGCTGGCTGCCGCCGCGTCGGCCTGCGCCTGCTGCGCCGACAGACCTCCGCCGACCGCTGGGACGGACCCGGCCGACGCCGCGTCGGCATCAGCGGCCTTGGCCTGACGCAGCGATCGCCGGGCCGCGGGCGAGTCGATGCGCAGCAGCACCTGCCCGGCACGGACCTGCTGCCCGTCGCGGACGCGCAGCTCGGAGACCCGCCCGTCGCTGGTCGCGCTCAGCGTCGCGGTCGCCTTGGCGGTGACCGTGGCGGGCGCCTCGACCACCTCCGTCACGGTGGCGCGGTCGACAGGCGCGACGGTGACCTGAGGCCCGTCGTTCCCGCTGCACGCCGCTAGCGCAAGAACCGCTGCGAGCGCGATGGAGGTCGCGGGAAGGGGCCGGATCATCTCGCCATCGTAGGTTGGCTTCGTACTCCATCCCCGCCTCGTCGTGCCCGGCCCTCGCGGCACTCGAATGGGCATGGTGGAAAATGGGCAGGCATCCTCACAACATCTCGGCGACAGATAAGAGGCAGCTGTGGAACGGCGACGACTCGGCAAGATCGGCCATGACAGCTCGGTGCTCATCTACGGCGCGGCTGCGCTCGGTGAGGTCACGCAGGACGTGGCCGACCGCTCGGTGCAGGAGGCGCTCGACGCCGGCGTCAACCACTTCGACGTCGCGGCGGGCTACGGCGACGCGGAGCTGAGGCTGGGCCCGTGGATGCCCCGCATCCGCGACCAGATCTTCCTCGCCACCAAGACCGGCGAACGCTCCGCCGAGCCTGCCTGGCGGCAGATCAACCTCTCGCTGGAGCGGTTGCAGACCGACCATGTCGACCTGTTGCAGCTGCACGCCGTCGGCGACCTCGACGAGCTCGACAAGGTGACCGCGCCGGACGGGGCTTTGACCGCGGCCCTGCGCGCGCAGGACGAGGGGCTGGTCGGAGCCGTCGGCATCACGGGGCACGGCAACGACGCACCGGCGACCCATCTGGAGGCGCTCCGGCGGCATCCGTTCGCGACGGTGCTCACGCCGCTCAACGTCGTGCTCAGCCGGGACGCCGGCTACCTCGCCGCCTACGAGGCGCTCGTCGCCGAGGTGCAGCGCCAGGACGTCGGGCTGATGATCATCAAGACGGTGGCGCGGCGCAACTGGCCCGAGGGCGACGACAAGCGCTACACCACGTGGTACGAGCCGTGGGACCAGCAGCGGCTCATCACGGCCGCGGTCTCCTGGGTGCTCTCCCACCCGGAGGCGACCGGCCTCGCGATGCCGGGTGACGTCGGGCTGAACGCGATGGTCGTGCACGCAGAGGCCAACCGCATCAGCCGCGAGGAGGCAGAAGAGGTCCTGAGCGACGCGCCGGCCTACAGCTCGCCGTTCGTCTCGATGCCCTTCTGAGTCCCGCCCCCGCGGATCTGAGGATCTGACCGCCGTTCAGGCGGCCGGATCCTTCATGAGTCACGGCAAACTGAGGTGAGGGGCAGGGTCATCTCGAGCTCGATCTCGCCGGGCCGCCCGGGCACCGGCTGGGTGCGCCCGGAGAGCTGGAAGCCGCAGCGCGCATAGGCGCGTCGGGCTCGTTCGTTGCCGTCCACGACGAACAGCCCGAGCTCGGTGTCGCCCTGAGCGCGGGACCAGGCGACCGCCGCCTCGATCAGCGCGTCGATGACGCCGTTGCCGCGCGCCGGCGGCGCCACCCACACCGCGACGATGTGCCGGCCCAGGTCGGTGGGGATGACGACGGTCATGCCGACGGCCGTCCCGTCCGCGAAGGCCAGGAAGTGCGGGTTGTCCGCGATGCGGTCGCGCCACAGCTGGTCGGGCTGGGCCTGGGCCTCCGCGAGAGTGGTGAGGTAGGCGGACGGCGCATCTGCCAGCGCGGCGAGTCGGATGTCGCGGAACGTCTGCCACTCGTCGGGCTCGACGCGGCGTACGGCGACGCGGGTCACTCGCCGGCAGCCAGCTCGCGGCCACGGTCGCGGGCGGCTTCGAGCGCGGAGAGCATGGCCGCGCGTACCCCGTGATTCTCCATCTCACGGATCGCGTTGATCGTCGTGCCGGCAGGTGAGGTGACGTTCTCGCGCAGGGTGACCGGCCGCTCGCCGGAGTCGCGCAGCATCACCGCCGCGCCGATCGCGGTCTGCACGAGCAGGTCGTGGGCGACGTTGCGCGGCAGCCCGAGCAGGATCCCCGCGTCGGTCATGGCCTCGACGAGGTAGAAGAAGTAGGCAGGACCGCTGCCGGACAGTGCCGTGACGGCGTCCTGCTGCGACTCGGGCACCCGGATCGTGCGGCCCACCGGAGTGAAGACCGCCTCGGTGCGCAACAGGTGTTCCTCGGTCGCATGTGACCCGGGCGAGATGGCGGACATCGCCTCGTCCACGAGGACGGGCGTGTTCGACATGACGCGTACGACCGGTGTGCGTTCGGTGAGGCGCGCCTCGATGAACGACGTCGTCTTGCCGGCCGCGACCGAGACCACGAGCCGATCCTGCGGGACGTGCGGCGACAGTTCTTCGAGCAGCACACCCATGTCCTGCGGCTTGACCGTGAGCAGCAACGTGTCGGCGCTCTTGGCCGCCTCGGCGTTGCTCACCGCCTCGACGCCGTAGCGCTCCTGGAGCAGTGCCGCGCGTTCGGGCTGGCGGACCGTGAAGAGCAGGTCGGCAGGCAGTCGCCCGGCCCGCAGCATGCCGGACAGCAACGCCTCGCCCATCTTGCCTGCACCGAGCACTGCAATGCGATCAGCCATGACAGCTCAACCCTTGGTTGCGAGCGATCTAAGGAAGAACACCAGGTTCGCAGGTCGCTCGGCCATCCGGCGAACGAGATAGCCATACCACTCGTCGCCGTAGGGCACGTAGACGCGCATCTTCTCGCCGGCGGCAGCCAGCCGGGCCTGCTCGAGCGGCCGGATGCCGTACAGCATCTGGTACTCATAACTCCCCTGCGCCCGCCCGTTGCGGCGTACCAGATCACCCGTGATGGCGACCAGGCGCGGGTCGTGGCTCGCCACCATCGGGTAGCCCTCGCCGGCCATCAAGACCTTGAGGCAGCGTACGAACGACCGGTCCACGTCGTCCTTGCTCTGGAAGGCGACCGACGCCGGCTCCTTGTAGGCCCCTTTGCACAGTCGTACGCGCGAGCCCGCGTAGGCGAGATCGCGGCAGTCGGCCTCCGTGCGCTGCAGATATGCCTGCACGACAGCACCGGTGTCGGGGAAGTCCTGGCGCAGCTCACGAAGGGTGCTCAACGTCGAGTCGGTCGTGGTGTGGTCCTCCATGTCGAGGGTGACCGTCGTGCCGGCGTTGCGGGCGGCCTCGCAGATAGCGAGCGCGTTGTCGAGGGCGATGCGCTCGCCGTCGCCGGGCAGCGACTGGCCGACCGCCGAGAGCTTGACGGAGACCTCGGCCGCCGGCGTCAGGCCGTCGTCGGCCAGCAGCTTGAGCATCGTGAGGTAGGCGTCGCGGGTTGCTTCGGCCTGGCTGCGCTCGACCGTGTCCTCGCCCAGGCGGTCGAGGCTCGCGAGCCGGCCGCTGTCGATCAGGTGATGGCAGGCGGCGACGGCCTCGGTGGCACTCGTGCCTGCGACGAACCGGGCCACCACGCTGCGGGAGATCGGTGCGGTCTCCACCAGGTGGCGGATCTTGGTGCTGCGCGACAGTGACAGCAGGATTCGGCGGAGCACGAGCGAACGACCTCCCTCTCAGCCTCGACGGCACCGGGGCGGGTTGCCGGGCACGGTGCCCGGCACAGGTTATAGCGCGGTGCCCACTCCAGGTTTCGAGGCGATTTTCACGGGCATCTTGTCCTGCGCGTCTACGTCTCGCGGCTTGCGCGGGCACGCTTGGAGGAGGTTCGGGATGAGCGGGGTCGAAACGGGCAAGATCACCACGGATATCCCGGCCCGCATGGACCGGCTGCCGTGGTCGAGGTGGCACTGGCTGGTGGTTCTCGGCCTGGGCACGGTCTGGATCCTCGACGGTCTGGAGGTGACGATTGTCGGCGCGGTCGGTGCCCGCCTCACCGAGGAGGGCAGCGGCATCACGATCACCGAGAGCCAGATCGGTGTCGCGGCCGGTGTCTACGTCGCGGGCGCATGTCTGGGCGCCTTGTTCTTCGGCTATCTCGCCGATCGCCTGGGCCGCAAGAAGCTGTTCCTGATCACGCTGGGCGTCTACCTCGTCGCGACGGTGGCGACGGCGTTTTCCAAGAACCCGATGTACTTCTTCGTCTGCCGGTTCTTCACCGGCGCCGGCATCGGTGGTGAGTACGCCGCGATCAACTCCGCGATCGACGAGCTCATCCCGGCTCGCATCCGGGGCCGCGTCGACCTGATCATCAACGGTTCGTTCTGGCTGGGGACGGCATTCGGCGCCGCCCTGTCGGTGGTGCTGCTGAACGAGAACTTGTTCGCCATCAACATCGGCTGGCGCCTAGCGTTCGGTCTGGGTGCGGCGCTCAGCCTGGTCATCCTGCTCGTGCGCCGGAATGTCCCGGAGAGCCCACGCTGGATGTTCATCCATGGCAAGGAGGACGAGGCAGAGGATCTCGTGCAGGACATCGAGTCACAGGTCGAGGAGTCGACCGACGAGCGGCTCGACGACGTCGACGAGGAAATCACGGTGCGGCAGCGGAAGAGCATCGGGTTCGGCACGATCGCGCGCACGATGGTGACGATGTATCCCAAGCGCTCGGTGCTCGGGCTGTCGCTGTTCGTCGGACAGGCGTTCCTCTACAACGCAGTCTTCTTCACCTATGCCCTCGTACTCACCAAGATCCTTCATGTGTCGGACTCGACGGCACCGTGGTTCCTGATCCCGCTGGCCATCGGCAACTTCCTCGGCCCGCTGCTGCTGGGCAGGTTCTTCGACACCCTCGGGCGGCGGGTCATGATCACGCTGTCCTACGTGCTGTCCGGCCTCTTGCTGATCCTCACCGGGGTGCTGTTCGACAACGGCTCGCTGTCGGCCACGACGCTGACCGCCATGTGGTGCTTCGTGTTCTTCTTCGCGTCCGCCGGCGCCAGTGCTGCCTACCTGACGGTCAGCGAGATCTTCCCGATGGAGACCCGCGCGATGGCGATCGCCTTTTTCTACGCCATCGGCACGGGGCTGGGCGGCATCGTCGGGCCGGTCTACTTCGGAGGTCTCATCGAGTCGGGCCGGTCGGCGGTCGTGCACGGCTACTACATCGGCGCGGGGCTGATGATCGCGGCGGGCCTGGTCGAGATGGTCCTCGGCGTCGATGCGGCACAGCGATCGCTCGAGGACATCGCCGAGCCGCTGACCGCGCAGGATGCCGAGGAATCCTCCCGGACGACTTTGCGAGTGCGCGTCGGCGCTTCCACTGACGGGCGCGCGGTCGTCGACGTACGCCTCGCACCGCATAGCCACGTCACTCGGTGCGGCGGCGCAGGGTGGCGGCTCCGAATAGCCACGTCACTCGGTGCGGCGGCGCAGGGTGGCGGCACCGAACGCCAGGGCGAGCACGATCGCGCCCACGACGATGCCGAGGTCGCGCCACGTGTCGCTCTGCACCGTGGCCGACGTTGTCACCGCGCGCATGGCGTCGACCGCGTAGGAGAGCGGCAGAAGGCTGGAGAGCGCGTACAGGAAGTCGGTCATCTCGTCGCGCGGCACAAGTAGCCCGCAGAGCAGAAACTGGGGAAGCACAACGGCCGGCAGGAACTGGACGGCCTGGAACTCGGTCGCGGCGAACGCGCTGACGAACAGGCCGAGAGCCATGCCCAGGATCGCGTCCAGAACCGCGATGGTCACCAGCAGCCAGGTCGGACCGGCCACGTCGAGCCCGAGGGCGAACAGTGCGAGACCGCTGGCGACGCAGGCCTGGACTATGGCCAGGCCTCCGAAGGCCAGCGCATAGCCGAGCAGGAAATCGAGCTTGCCGATCGGCATCGAGAGCAGTCGCTCGAGCGTGCCGGACGTGCGCTCGCGCAGGGTCGCGACGGAGGTGACGAGGAACATCACCACGAAGGGGAAGATGCCGAGCAGCGGTGCGCCGATCTCGTCGAACGTCTGCGTGCCCTTGAACACCCAGGCCAGCAACGCCATCAGCACACACGGCACGACGAGCAGCAGGGCGATGGTCCGTGGGTCGTGCCGCAGCTGGGACAGCACGCGCCGCGCGGTGGCGAGGGTGCAGCGGATGCTCATGACGACCCCTCGGTCGCGCGCCGTTCCACGAGGGCGAGGAAGGCTGCCTCGATGTCCTTCGTGCCGGTCTGCCGGAGCAGCTCCTCGGGTGTGTCCTCGGCCAGCAGAGCACCGTCACGCATCAGCAACAGGCGGTCGCAACGGACGGCTTCGTCCATGACATGGCTGCTGATCAGCAGGGTCACGCCACTGTCGGCGAGGTCGTGGAACATCCGCCAGAGGTCGCGGCGCAGCACGGGGTCGAGGCCCACGGTCGGCTCGTCGAGAACCAGCAGCTCGGGTGTGCCGAGCAGCGCGGCAGCCAGTGAGACCCGGGCGCGCTGACCCCCCGACAACGACGCGGTCAACGAGTCGACGTACTCCTCGAGGTCCACCTCCCCCACCACGCGCTCCACGTCGCCCGGCGGCGCACCGAGAACGGTTGCGAAGTAGCGCAGGTTCTCGGCGACGGTGAGGTCGGCGTAGACCGACGGCGCCTGGGTGACGTAGCCGACGAGGGAGCGCAGCGGCGCGGCGCCGGCCGGGCGGCCGAGGACCTGGACGTCGCCACCGGCAATTATCTGTACGCCGACAATGGCTCGCATCAGGGTGGTCTTGCCGCAGCCGCTGGGTCCGAGCAGGCCGGTAACGCTGCCGCGCGGCACGTCGAAGGAGAGCTCGTCGAGCACCGTGCGGCCGCCGCGCAGCACGCGGAGCCCGGCCACGGCGATGGCACTATTCATCACATGTTGAATTGTGCGCCGCCGCCCTCCCGCCGTCAACTCCCCCCACCGCCCCCTGCCCTCCCTTCCAAGTCGATCATGCAGCTTCCGACAGGCCCGGCAGGTGAGACCCGCGGCGAAATCGATCATGCAGTTACCGCCGCGTGAGTCGCTGGGACGTCGCGACGGCCAAGACACTGCGTAGGCGTTCGGGTGCGTGACGTGAGTTTGACGCGTGTCGGTTACTGCATGATCGACTTGACGTCGGGACCGCGAGGTCGATCGTGTCGGTTACTGCATGATCGACTTGGAAGAAACCTGGTGGGTTAGCTGTCGAAGCTGACCTCGTGGGCGGGGCGGAACTCGCTGACGGTCGGATGCTGCTCGGCGCGGATGACGTGCACGACGGCGTTGATCAGGGCCAGGTGCGTGAACGCCTGCGGGAAGTTGCCCAGGTGCCGACCGCTGTAGGGGTCGATCTCCTCGGCGTAGAGCTCGAGCGGGCTGGCGTAGGCGAGCAGCCGTTCGCACAGCTGCCGGGCCCGGTCGACCTCGCCGATCTCGACCAGCGCCGACACCAGCCAGAAGGAGCAGATCGTGAAGCTGCCCTCCTCGCCGGAGAGCCCGTCGTCGGTCTCCTCGACGCGATAGCGCAGCACGAGGCCGTCGACGGTCAGCTCGTCGGCGATCGCGAGCACGGTCGCGCGGATGCGCGGGTCGTCGGGCGGCAGGAACCGCATCAGCGGCAGCAGGAGCAGCGATGCATCGAGCGCGGGGACGTCTCCGTACCGCTGGATGAAGACACCCCGATCGTCGACCCCGTTCTCGCAGATGTCGCGGTGGATCTCGTCCGCCAGTGCCTGCCACTTGCCGGCGTACTGCGGCTCGTCGTGCATGCGCGCCAGCCGCGCGCCACGGTCGAGCGCCACCCAGCACATCAGCTTGCTCGAGACGAAGTGCTGAGGCTCGCCGCGCACCTCCCAGATGCCGCGGTCCGGCTTGTCCCAGTGTTCGGCTGCCTGCTCGACCTGGCGTTTCAGAATCGGCCAGAGCGACTCGGGCAGCTGCTCACGCGAGCGGGCATGGAGGTAGACCGAGTCGAGCACGGCACCCCAGACGTCGTGCTGCTGCTGGTCGAAGGCGCCGTTGCCGATCCGGACGGGGAACGCGCCTTCGTAGCCGGTCAGGTGGGGCAAGGACTCCTCGAACAACTCGCGCTCGCCACCCACGCCGTACATCACCTGAAGGTCGTGCCCGTCGCGGCACCCGTCGGCAACGAAGTAGAAGAAGTCGTTGGCCTCACGGTCGAAACCGAGGGTGTAGAGCCCCCACAGCGCGAACGTCGAGTCCCGCACCCACGCATAGCGATAGTCCCAGTTGCGTTCGCCTTGCGGTGTCTCGGGCAACGAGGTCGTTGCCGCCGCCAGCAACGCACCGGTCGGCGCGTAGGTCAGGCCCTTGAGCGTCAAGGCACTGCGCTGGAGATAGCTGCGCCACGGGTGGTCGGGGAACTCGCCCAGGGTGATCCACTGTCGCCAGTACTCCGAGGTGCGGCGCAGTCGCTCCGAGGCCTCGTCGAGGGTTCGAGGCGGCGGCAAGGGAGACCAGGAGAGTGCGACGAAGTGGACGTCGCCTTCGACCATGCGGGTACGCGCGTGCAGCCCCGTGCCCTCGATGCCGGGCCTCAGGTCGGTCGTGAGGCGGAGCCTGACGTCACAGTCGTCCGCCGTCGCCAGGACCTCCCCGTAGCCGTCACCGTCGTACGTCCACGTCGGTGCGCGCCGCCCGTAGTCGAAGACCGGTTCGCAGGTCATCGACAGGTCGACCGAGCCGCTGACGCACCGCACCTGTCGCAGCAGGCAGTGCTCGGCGTCGAAATCGGTCGGCGACCGACGATGCGTACGCGACCGCTCGTCGACGTTGTGCCACGGGCCCATGCACAACGCGTCGCGGACGATCAACCAGCCGGTGCGGGTCTGCCATGTCGTCTCGACCATCAGGCTGCCCGGCATGTAGCGGCGCGCGGCGGGGACCATCTCGTCGTACGGGCCGATTCGGAACGAGCCGGCCCCGCGGTCGAGCATCGTGCTGAAGACGCTCGGGGAGTCGGGGCGCGGCAGGCACATCCACTCGACCGCACCGCTCGGCGCGACGAGACAGTTCACCTCGCAGTCGGACAGGAACGCGTAGTCGGCTATCGGGGGAAATGGGCTGCGCCCCACCGCATTGTCACTGCCGGAGAAGGTCGTTGTCGCCGCGTCCTGGCTCATGGTCGAAATGGTCGCGCGATATGGCCGCATGCGCTAGCCCTTGGTCCCGGCGATCGATGCGTCGGTTGCTGCATGATCGATCGCGAAGAAGTCGCAGGTCAGAGCGTTGCGTGTCGGTTGCTGCATGATCGACTTTGAAGGGGGGTGAAGTGGACAGGCGGGTCAGGGGACGAAGTAGCGCTGGAGGGTCGGGGCGATCAGGGCGACGATCTCCTCGTCGGTGGCGGCCGTCAGCGGCGGGATCTTGATCACGTAGCGCAGCATCACGATGCCGACCATCTGCGCGGCCGCGGTGGAGATGCGCAGCGCGACGTCAGGGCCTTCGAGGCTCTGCGCCAGCCGACCGAGCAACGCGGTTCCGACGAACTCCCGCAGCATGGCGGCGCCCTCCTCGCTCGTGGTCGCCGACCGCAGCAACCCGAGCATCGGCTCGCGGAACTCGGGGTTCGACCACAGGCCGAGGAACACCCGGGCGAACCGCTCGCCGAGCTGCGCCGGGTCGCCCGCGAGCACGTCGGGCACCATGTCGCCCGGGTCGACGGGCAACGCCATCGCGGCCACGAAGACCTGCTGCTTCGACCCGAAGAAGTGGTGCACCAGAGCGGGGTCGACCGATGCAGCACGGGCGATGCCCCGCACGCTTGCGCCGTCGTACCCCTTCTCCGCGAACTCGTGACGGGCCGCGTCGAGGATCTCGCCACGAGTGTCCCCCGACCCCGGACGGCGGCCCGGACCTCGCCGGGCGGGCGTGCTCATCGGCGCGCCACCCACGTGCGCGTGACATAGGGCAATCGGGCGACCCCGTCGGGGAAGAGCTCGGACAGGTCACCGCGCAGCTGTCCCAGCACGAGGGCCTGGTCGTCCGGCGAGAGGTCGGCGACGTAGGAGTGGCTGCTGTAGTCGGCGACGAACGCATCGACCGGGAGCTCGCGGGTCCACGGGATCTCCACACGCCGCACCCAGCGAAAGAGGCCGGACGCCTCCAACGCGGCGCCCCAGTCGGTGTCGCGGGTGCGCCGGTCGTAGGAGATGCTCAGTCGCTCGCACGACCCCGCGAAGCGGTCCCACCACGAAAAACCGTCTGCCATCAACAGGTTCCAGAAGACGGCGAGGACACCACGGTCGTGCAGGACCCGGGCCGCTTCGGGCACGGATCGTTCGGGGTCGGTCCAGTGCCAGCTCTGCGCGTAGGTCACCAGGTCGAACGCGGCATCGCGCAGCGGCAGGGCGTTTCCGTCACCGACGACCGGGCGTACGCGCGAGGTGGAGCGCGCGCGGAGCACGGCCAGCACCCCGGGACCGGGGTCGACGGCGACGACCTTCGCGCCCCTGCCCGCCAACGCGCGGGTCGCGATGCCGGTGCCCGCTCCGACGTCGAGCACCTCGGCGCGCAGCAGCGGCTGGCCGAGAGCCGACTCCAGCGCGTCGAACAGCTCGCCCGGATAGTCCGGCCGGTGGGCGTCGTAGGCCGTGGCAACGTGGTCGAACAGCTGTCTCTGCACCGTCATAGCGGGGAGGCCGATGCGAGGTTGAAGCGGGCGAACGCCAGGCCCTCCGCGAGGTCGGCCTCGCGCTCGTCGCGGTTGACCGACCGGCGGGTGTTGATCTCGAGCACCACGCTGCCGCTGTAGCCCCGCCGCGCCAGCCGCTCGAGCACGTCACCGCACGGCTGGCCGCCGCGCCCCGGCACCAGGTGCTCGTCCTTGTTCGTGCCGAGACCGTCCGCGAGATGGACATGTGCCAGCCGGTCGCCGAGCGCCTCGAGGGTCACCAGCGCGTCCGACCCGGACACCGCGGTGTGCGACAGGTCCAACGTGGTGGCGGGCACGTCGAGCTCGAGCAGGTCCCAGTGCGGCAGGTACGCAGCGACCTCGCGGTTGCGCGCCTTCCACGGGAACATGTTCTCGACGGCGAACACCACGGCGGTCTCCTGCTGCATGCGCGCCAGGCCGGCCACGAACTCCCGCGCGTACTCCCGTTGCCAACGGAACGGCGGGTGTACGACGACGGTGGCGGCGCCGACCGCCTCGGCCGCGTCGCGCGCTCGCTCCAGCTTGGTCCACGGATCCGTCGTCCACACCCGCTGGGTGAGCAGCAGGCAGGGTGCGTGGATCGCGAGGATCGGGATGCCGAACTGGTCGGACAGAGCTCGCAGTGCCTCGGGATCCTGGCTGACCGGGTCGGTCCACACCATCACCTCGACGCCGTCGAAGCCGAGGTCGGACGCCATCTCGAAGGCCGTCGTGCAGGTCTCGGGATAGCAGGACGCGGTGGAGAGCGCGACCTTGGCCTGCGGCACGTTCACGACGCGTGCCATCAGCTGCCCGACAGCCAGTCGAGCCGGCGCAGGATGACACCCTCGCGCAGCGCCCACGGGCACACCGCAAGGGTCTCGACCTCGAACAGGTCCATCGCCGCCTCCGCGACGATGGCACCGGCGAGCAGCTGCGGCGCCCGGCCGATCGAGACACCCGGCAGCTGGGCGCGGTCCTTGACCGTCATCTCGGCCAGCTTGGGCTGCCACTTCGCGAGGTCATCGCGGCGCAATGTACGGGCGACGTCGATGCCGTCGGACACCGGCGCGGCACCAGCGATGCGCGCGAGCTGCTTGAACGTCTTCGACGTCGCCACCGCCGCATCGGGCGAACCCTGTGCACCGAACGGACGCAGCACCCGCGCCAGCTCGGCGCGGACGTGCTTGCGCAACGCCCTCACGTCGTCCTTGCGCGGCGGGTCGCCCGGCAACCGGTCGCGGGTGAGCCGGCCGGCGCCCAGGGGCAGCGACTCGGTGACGTCGGGTTCCTCGTCGATGCCCAGCGCGATCTCGAGGGAGCCACCGCCGATGTCGATGACCAGCAACCGGCCCGCTGACCAGCCGAACCACCTTCGTACCGCCAGAAAGGTCAACCGCGCCTCGTCCTGCCCGGCCAGCACCTCGAGGTCGACCCCCGTCTCGTTCTGCACCCGCGCGAGCACCTCCGCCCCGTTCGGTGCCTCGCGCAGCGCCGACGTGGCAAAGGCCATCAGGTCCTCACTGCCCTGGTCCTCAGCCACGACCAGGGCCTCGCGCACGGCCTCGACCAGCGCGTCGGCGCCTTTCTCGTCGATGCTGCCCTCGTCGGTGACGTGTTCAGACAGGTGCAGGTCGGCCTTGTGCGAGTAGGCGGGCAACGGCCGCGCTCCGCGGTAGGCGTCGACGACAAGCAGGTGCACTGTGTTCGAGCCAACGTCGAGCACCGCGAGTCGCATGGTGCCAGAGTGTCACCCAGTGCCCCGCGCGCGACAACCGTAGGGTGGTGCCGTGCCAGAAGTTCCTCTCGACTTCCCCCGCGCCTGGGTCGAGTTCCCCGATCCCGGGGACGCCGACCAGGTGTTCCGCTGCGACCTCACTTGGCTGACGTCGAACTGGACCTGCATCTTCGGCAACGGCTGCAAGGGCATCTACGCCGACCAGCCAGAAGGCATCGGCTGCTGCACTCTCGGCGCCCACTTCTCGGACAAGGACGACGAGAAGCGCGTCAAGAAGTTCGTCAAGGAGCTCACCCCGGAGACATGGCAGCACTACCAGCCGAAGAACTGGACGGAGAAGGACGAGGAAGGTGCGCGGAAGACGCGCGTCGTCGACGGTGCCTGCGTCTTCGCCAACCGCCCCGGCTTCGAGGGCGGCGAGGGCTGCGCGCTGCACGGGCTCGCCCTGCGCACGGGCCGGCACTTCATCGAGACCAAGCCCGACGTCTGCTGGCAGCTGCCGATCCGGCGCACCTATGACCACGTGAAGCGCCCGGACGACACCGAGGTGCTGGTGGTCTCGATCGCGGAGTACGACCGGCGTGGCTGGGGCCCGGGGGGCCACGACCTGGACTGGTACTGCAGCGGCAACACCGAGGCGCACGTCGCCGCCGATCCCGTCTACGTGTCCAACAGCGCGGAGCTGACCGAGCTCATGGGGGCCAAGGCCTACGCGGAGCTGGTCGTGCACTGCGAGCGGCACATCGCCTCGCGGAGCCGCTTCGCGCTGCACCCCGCCGACCCGAAACCCCCGAAACGACGCTCCTGAGAGTGACCGTCAGGCTTGGCGAGTGACCTTGTGGCCCCGACGCACCGGCGTGTCGGGGCCACAAGGTCGCTCGCCGGGGAAAGTCGCGCGACGGGGTCGTCATCCGGATAAATTTCTCGGCATGGCTGATCCTCTTGGCACGATCCTGTCCGTCTGGGCGCACCCGGACGACGAGACCTACCTGTGCGGCGGGCTGATGGCCCGCGCGGTGCGAAACGGGTCGCGCGTCGTGTGCGTCACGGCCACCCGCGGCGAGCTGGGCTCACCCGACGAGCAGCGCTGGCCCTCCGGCAAGCCACTGGCCGACGTACGAACGAAAGAGCTCGAGGTCGCACTCGCCGTGCTCGGCGTCACCGAGCACCACTGGCTGGACTATCCCGACGGCGGCTGCGCTGCTGCCGACCAGGACGAGGCGACCCGCCGGGTCGCCGAGCTGATGGCCGAGGTGCAGCCCGACACCGTGCTGACCTTCGGCCCCGACGGCATGACCGGTCACGACGACCACATCAGCGTCTCGCGATGGACCGCGTCGGCGTTCGGCCAGGTCGCGAAGGACGGTGCGACGCTGCACTACGCCACGAACACTCCGACGTGGCTGGCGCGATACCGCGAGCCACTGGACGCCCACAACGTGTTCATGGGCGCGGAGCCGCCCTGCACGCCGGCGGACGAGCTGTCCATCGGCGAGGTCTTCACCGGCGAGCTGCTCGACACCAAGCTCGGCGCGATCCGCTCGATGACCAGCCAGGTCGAGCCGTTGGTCAATGCCCTGGGCGAGGACTTCTTCCGCGAAGGTATGGCCGAGGAGGCCTTCCGCCGCGCCTGACCCCACGTGACGAGCGACCTTCGTCCGCGACTCGCCGAGCGTGTCGTGGCCGAAGGTCGCTCGTCGAGCGTTCGGTCGCGCCTGACGCCCTTTGTCCGAGGTGCCGCCTAACGTTGCGGACATGGCCAAGTCCCTTGCGCGCGAGCGTCCAGCGTTCCGGTGCAGCGAGTGCGGGTGGACCGCGGGCAAGTGGGTCGGCCGGTGTGGCGAGTGCCAGGCCTGGGGCACCGTTCTCGACGCGAGCAGCCCCACGGTGCGTACGACGACGCCGGGTCCCGTGAGTGCACCGGCCCGGCCCATCGCCGACGTCGACGTCGAGGCGGCCCGGTCGCGACCGACCGGCGTGAGCGAGCTCGACCGGGTGCTCGGCGGCGGCCTGGTCCCCGGCTCGGTGGTGCTGCTGGCGGGGGAGCCAGGTGTCGGCAAGTCGACATTGCTGCTCGACGTGGCCGCCCGGTTCGCCGAGTCCGGCCGGGCCCTCTACGTCACGGCTGAGGAGTCCGCGGCCCAGGTGCGGCTGCGCGCCGATCGCATCGGCGCGCTGCACGACGACCTGTTCCTCGCGGCCGAGACCGACCTGGCCGCGGTCCTCGGCCAGATCGACGAGGTCAAGCCCGACCTGCTCGTCGTCGACTCCGTGCAGACCGTCGCGAGCGCCGAGGTCGACGGGTCACCGGGCAACGTCAGCCAGATCCGTGAGGTCGCGGCGGCGCTGATCCGGGTGGCCAAGGAACGCGGCATCGCGACCGTGCTCGTCGGCCACGTCACCAAGGACGGCTCCATCGCCGGACCCCGCATGCTCGAGCACATCGTCGACGTGGTGCTCCACTTCGAAGGCGACCGCCACTCCCGGCTTCGCATGGTGCGCGGGGTGAAGAACCGCTTCGGCCCCTCCGACGAGGTCGGCTGCTTCGACCTCGCCGACGACGGCATCACCGGGCTGGCCGACCCGAGCGGGCTGTTCCTCTCCCAGCAGGTCGAGGCGGTGCCCGGCACCTGTGTCACGGTCACCGTCGAGGGCAAGCGACCGTTGGTCGCCGAGGTGCAGGCGCTGCTTGCCCCTTCACAGCTCAACAACCCGCGGCGCACGACCAGCGGGCTCGACTCGGGCCGCGTCGCGATGGTGCTCGCCGTGCTGCAGCGACGCTGCCAGGTCAACGTCGGTGCGGCCGACGTCTACGCGTCGACCGTCGGCGGCGTTCGACTGACCGAGCCGGCGACCGATCTCGCCGTCGCCCTGGCACTTGCCGGCGGCGCGCAGAACTCCCCGCTCGCCACCGGGCTCATCGCGATCGGCGAGGTCGGCCTGGCCGGTGAGATCAGGCGCGTCACAGCGCTGACGCGCCGCCTCGCCGAGGCTGCCCGGCTCGGCTTCACCCACGCGCTGGTGCCGCCCGACCCGGGCCGGGTGCCGCCGGGCATCCAGACCATCGAGGTGGCCGATCTCGGACACGCGCTGCGGGTCGCCTTCCCCGGTGCTGAGGTCATCCCGTTCGCGAGCCGGCGCCGCTGAGCGCCAACCACCAGCGCGTACCCCCTGACTGGAACTGCCAACGGCGCGAAAGGTCACGTCACGATGTAGTTGTTGCCGTCTCGTGACCTGAACGGCGATCGGGTGTGAGCGTGCCGCGCGGATACACTCGTCCCCGACCACATCGGTTGTGCAGCGATATGTCGGGGAGAGGCACGTGGCAGTCACCGAGCGCCTCGACGGTCCGCTGCGCGCCACGCTGGCCGTGATCGCGCCCGGCACTGCCCTGCGTGACGGGCTCGAGCGCATCCTGCGCGGCGGCACGGGCGCCTTGATCGTGCTCGGCTACGACAAGATGGTGGAGAGCCTGTGCACGGGCGGTTTCGTGCTCGACGTGGAGTTCAGCTCGACGCGGCTCCGCGAGCTCGCGAAGATGGACGGCGCCATCGTCGTCGACAAGGACTGCACCAAGATCCTGCGCGCGGCGGTCCAGCTGGTGCCCGATCCCGCGATCCCGACCGATGAGTCCGGCACCCGGCACCGCACGGCCGACCGGGTCAACAAGCAGACCGACCTCGCTGTCATCTCGGTCAGCCAGTCGATGAGCATCATCGCGATCTACGTGGCCGGTCAGCGCTACGTGCTCGAGGACTCGACCCAGATCCTGTCCCGGGCCAACCAGGCGCTGGCCACCCTCGAGCGCTACAAGCTGCGCCTCGACGAGGTGTCCGGCACGTTGTCGGCGCTGGAGATCGAGGACCTGGTCACCGTGCGTGATGTCTCCGCCGTCGCCCAACGCCTGGAGATGGTGCGTCGCATCGCCGGCGAGATCGAGAGCTACGTCGTCGAGCTGGGCACCGACGGCCGGCTGCTCACGCTGCAGCTCGACGAGCTCATCGCCGGCGTCGAGCCTGACCGCGAGCTGATCGCCCGCGACTACCTGCCGGCCACCACTGGCCGCCGGGCCCGGACGGTCGAGAACGTGCTCGACGACCTCGATGCCCTCGACGCGCTCGAGCTGCTCGACCACTCCGCCGTCGCCCGTGCCTTCGGCCACGGCAGCGGCGACGGTCTCGACGCCGCCGTCAGCCCGCGCGGCTATCGTCTGCTGGCCCGCGTGCCGAGGCTCCCGGGCCTGGTCGTCGACCGGCTCGTCGAGCACTTCGGCAGCCTGCAGAAGCTGCTCGCCGCCAGCATCGACGACCTGCAGGCCGTCGAGGGCGTCGGCGAGTCGCGGGCCCGCAACGTGCGCGAAGGCCTCTCCCGCCTCGCCGAGTCGTCGATCCTCGAGCGCTACGTCTGACCCGCTCAGGCGGGGACGAAGCCGGCCAGGGCGCGCAGGCTGACGACGAAGACCGGCCGCCCCGCCGAGTTGCGCCGCACCTCGAGCACGTAGGCGGGCAGCGCCGCCGATCGCGCGTGGTCGTCATCGATCGCCGACAGCTCGTCCGGCGCGAGCACCGCGAGCACGTGATCGACCGCAAGGCCCAGCGCGCCGCCGCCGTCGGGCACGAGGACGAGCACGTCGCCCACGTCACCCGCGTCGGCTTCGGTGCGCAGGTCGACGACCGGCAGCGGGAGGTCGCGCAGGATGAGCAGCCCCGTCACGGGCGCGCGGCTGCCGGCCAGCGGCTCGACGCCGACGGCGCGCACGACCTCTCGTACCTCGAGGAGCCGACCGGCCATCTCCCGGCCGCCCATCATGAACGTCACGTAGCCGCTCACGACGCTGTCCTTCCCGCTGCGATGGCACCGTCCGCCGCGCTTTCGACGGCGGAGCGGGCGAGGTGCAGGCAGAGGTCGACGAGGTCCTGCACGGAGCGCCCGCCCAGGTAGGAGTCGAGCACCGTCGGCGGCACGGCCGGCACCGCTCGGGCCGCCGCGCGGTACGACACAGCCGCGGGTCCGTGCTGCCCGAGGCGCGAGAGGGCACCACCCAGCAGGAAATGGGCGTGCCCGGCCGTCGGGTCCAGGTAGACCGCCTTGCGCAGCGGGCCGAGCGCCTGCGCGTCCAGACCCAGCGTCGTCCTCGCGTGACCCAGGACGACGTACCCCTCGGCGTTCAACGGATCCGCCGCGGTCGCAACCTCAGCCGCCCGCGCGGCTTCGCCGTAGTTCCCCGCGGCGAGCGCCTGGCGCGCGGCAGCCAGGTGGTCGACAGGAGCAGGACCAGCTGCTGTACGGCGACGCGCGACCTGACGCGGTGCCCGAGTAGGCGTCTTCGATATTCGCGGCGTCCGGGAACGCACGTCAGCGGTCCGCCGGTAGACGAAGGCCTCACCCATCGGCACCAGCGTGAACGCGTCGCTCACCTGCCACAGGGTCTCGGAGTGACCGAGCAGCAGATAGCCACCCTCGGCGAGCACATCGTGGAACCCGCCGATGAGCGAGCGGGTCGTTTCACGCGAGAAGTAGATCGTCACGTTGCGGCAGATGACGAGGTCGAGCTCGCCGGGCCCGAAGGGTGGCGGGTCACCGACGAGGTTGTGCACCCGGAAGTCGACCAGCCGGCGCACCTCGTCGCGCAGCACCCAGCCACCGGCCGGCCGCGCCTTCAGCCAGCGCTGGCTCGACCCCGGCGGCATCGTGGCGATGCTGCGACCGCGATAGGTCGCCTCCCGGGCGGTGCGCACCGCCTCGGTCGAGATGTCGGTGGCGACGATGCGCGGAGCCGGCCCCGCCGGTCCGCTCGTCGCCGACAGCTCCAGGACGAGCATCGCGACCGTGTAGGCCTCCTCACCGGTCGAGCACCCGGCGCTCCAGATGGTGAGTGGCCGCTTTCGTCGGGCGGCGCGGCGCATCAGGTCCGGCAGCACCCGCGACCGCAACGCCTGCATCTGCGGTGCGTTGCGGAAGAAGTGGGTCTCTTGGACCGTCACGCCGTCGAGCAACCGGGTCCGCTCGACATCGCCCGCAGCGCCACGGAGCGCGGCCAGATAGCTCGTCACGCTGCGAGCTCCCGAGGCGTGCAGCCGGTCCGCGACGACGACGGCCAGGCCCGCGCGACGGTTCTCGTCGAACACCAGGCCGGCGGTCCTGGAAAGGTAGTCGCGGACGGCGGCGAAGTCGGTGTCACTCAGTTGAGCGGTCATCGCGCTGCTGCCGACGGACGAGGTTCCGGCGAGGCGGGTGGCCGCTCGGTCACGCGGCTGTTTCGCACCCCGCTGACGATGGCCGCGGCGATGCTGGGGAGCGGCAGCTCGCACTCGACCGCACCGAGCGCCTGCGCGGCGGCCGGCATGCCCCAGACCACGCTGGTCGGCTCGTCCTGGCCGATGGTGAGCCCGCCCATGTCGCGCATCTTGCGCAGTCCGATCGCACCGTCGCGACCCATGCCGGTGAGCAGCACGCCGATGGCGTCCGCCCCGCAGGTGGTGGCAGCGCTGGTGAACGCCGCGTCGACGCCGGGCACGTGAAACTGCCCCTCCGGCGGCGTGCGGAGTTCCACCAGCAACCCACGTCGGAGCACGGTGTTCATGCCGGCGGGTGCCACGTGCACCGTGCCGGGAGCCAGCCGACGGGCATGCGTGGCCATCACGACGGGCATCGGCGACGTGTCGTCGAGCCAGCGCGCCAGGGCCTCGACGAAGCCGTCGGCCATGTGCTGCACCACGAGCACCGGCACGTTCAGATCGGCGGGCAGCTCGGCGAGGATGGCCGCCAGCGCGGGCGGTCCGCCCGTCGACGCTCCGATGACGATCACCCGGATGCCTGACACGGGGAGGTCGGCGTGGACGGCGCCCGGTCGAGGCAGCGACACGAGTGGCGCCCTGTCGTTGACGGGCAGCCCGCGGGCGCGCAGCCGGTTGCGCGGATGTGTGATGACCCGCACGCGCGAGGCGACCCGCACGTGGCGCTGGACCGCACTGGCGTACTGCGGTGACCGCGGCGACGTGTCCAGCTCGCCGATCACGTCGACCGCACCCGCGGCCAGTGCGTCAGGCGCATGCGGCGCCATCTCGCCGCACACGACGATCGGGGTCGGACAGGTGCCCATGATGCGCTCGATGGCCTCGATGCCGCCGCTGTCGGGGGCCAGATCGAGCAGGACGGCGTCGGGCTGGTGGGCCACGACTGCCGCCTCGGCCGCCTCGGCGGTGCACGCGTCGGCCGCGACGTGGAAGCCGGGGCCGAACAGCAGGCTACGAAGAGCGCTTGTCTGGGCCCTGTTCTGGGCGACCACGACGACGACGAGCGGCGGCGCCGTGGCCGAGGTGATGCTCGCTCGCGGGCTTGGCGAGGACACAGCACCTCCCATGGCGCTCTGCGGGGCCGGCCCGCAAAAAGCTACCGGGGCCGGTTCCCGTGGTCTGGCATCGTCAGCCTCGCCGCTGCACTTGAGCGTGCGCGCGGGCTCGGATCGCCGTGGGAGGATCACAGCTGCCATGCCCCGATCGACACTGCACGCTCCGGCCCTCGAATGGTACGAGCGGCACGCACGCGACCTGCCGTGGCGCGGACCCGAGGCGACCCCGTGGGGGGTGCTGGTCAGCGAGATCATGCTCCAGCAGACGCCGGTGGCCCGAGTGCTGACCGTCTACGTCGAGTGGCTGGCCCGATGGCCCCTGCCGGCCGACCTCGCTGCCGAGTCGCCGGGCGAGGCGGTGCGAATGTGGGGGCGGCTCGGCTATCCCCGGCGGGCGCTCAGGCTGCACGAGGCGGCAGGTGTGATGGTCACCCGGCACGGCGGCGCGGTGCCGTCGTCGTACGACGAACTGCTCGCCCTGCCGGGCGTCGGGAAGCTACACGGCGGCCGCGGTCGCGTCGTTCGCGTTCGGCGGGCGGCATGCGGTGCTCGACACGAACGTGCGCCGGGTCCTCGCCCGGGCTGTGTCGGGGCAGGAGCAGCCGCCGCCGCACCTGAGCACGGCCGAGCGCGGGCTCGCCGATCTGCTGGTCCCCGACGAGTCAGCGGTGGCAGCCCGGTGGGCCGTGGCGGTGATGGAGCTCGGCGCGCTGGTCTGTACAGCCCGCGAGCCGCGATGCCCCGACTGCCCGCTCGTCGCGCAGTGCGCCTGGCGGCGCAACGGCCAGCCGGCGTACGAGGGCCCCCGGCGCTCGCCGCAGGGGTTCGCTGGAACGGACCGGCAGGTCCGCGGGCTGATCATGGCGGTGCTGCGCGACGCCCCGGATGCCGTCCCACGCGCCGCGCTCGACGCCGTCTGGTCCGAGGCCGAGCAACGTCACCGTGCGCTGACGGGTCTGGTCGCGGACGGGCTCGTGGTGTCGCTCGACGACGGCAGGTTCGCGCTGCCCGGCTGAGGACCGGCGCGTCAGGCGGTCGCGCCGTCGGCCATCGCGCGGAAGCCGGAGCAGATCGCGTTCATCACGACGATGCGGCCGTCGGCGTCGATATCGAAATAGGCGCGCTGTTCGACGGCGAAGACACCGTCACGGTTGCGCACACGGAAGCGATAGTCGACCCGCTTTCGGTCGACGAACTGTGCCACCTCGACATGGTCGACGCTCACGACGACGTCGGTCGGTTCGAACCACTGATAAAGCACCTTGTGGATCGCCTCATCCGGTGAGTGAGCCTCCCAGTACCTGCCGGGCGTCATGCCTCGCAGCACGATGTCTGCCGCGAAAAGTTCCAGCAGAGCCTCGGTGTCCTTCGCCGCCAGCGCGTCCACGTACCGCGCCCCCGTGTCAGTCCCCACGCTCACATCATCGCAGCCGCCGAGCAGCGCTGGCTATCGGTTCCCGAACGCGGATCCACCGCGGAGTAGGGTGCCGCGAGTGCCCGGAGCCCTGCTTCCCGCCCAGGCGGCGGGTGCCATGGCACGCGCCGGATTCTCACGTTGGGCGACCTACCGGCAGGCCGCGGTCGCCGGGATGTTCACCAACACGGTGTTCGGGATCATCAAGCTCTCGGTGCTGTTGGCCGTCATCGACGAGACCGGTGGCACCGTCGCCGGCTACGACCACGCGTCACTGTCCACCTATGTCTGGGTGTCGCAAGGGCTGATCGCCGTCGTGTACGTGTTCGGCTGGTCCGAGCTGGCGCTGCGGGTGCGTACGGGCGACATCGCGATCGACCTGGCTCGTCCGGTCGACCTGCAGCTCAGCTGGCTCGCCACGGACCTCGGACGGGCGACCTACGCGATCGGTGCGCGGGCTGTCGTGCCGATGGTTGTGGGTGCTCTGCTGTTCGGCTTCGCGTTCCCGCACGACCCGACCGCGATCGTCCTGATCGCACCCGCCATCGCGCTTGCAGTGGTGATCTCGTTCGCCTGTCGTTTCCTCGTCAACCTCGCAGCCTTCTGGCTGGTGGAGGTGCGAGGCCTCATCACGCTCTACGTCCTGACGATGAACCTGTTGTGCGGGCTGGTCGTGCCCGTGCAGCTGTTCCCGACGTGGCTCAAGGTGGTCGCCTACTCCACACCGTTCCCGTTCCTCCTGCAGGCACCGACCGACCTGGTGACCGGCCAGGCCGAGGGCTGGCAGGCGGTCGGCATCATCGCGGCACAGCTCGGCTGGTGCGTGGTGCTGCTCGGGCTCGGCCGACTCGTGCTGAGCCGGGCGACCGAGAAACTCGTGGTGCAGGGTGGTTGAGCTGCAGCCGCTGGGGACGGCGGGACGCGGCGACGCCGTACCCTCGCTCCTGAGCGCCTACGTCGCGCTGGTGCGCTCGCGGCTGTCGGCCCAGATGGTCTATCGGGGGTCGTTCGCGTTCGAAGTCGGCGCACAGTTCGGTATCGGCTTCGTCGACTTTGCGGAGATCTACGTCGTCTTCCACCAGGTGAGCTCCCTCGGCGGCTTCAGCTTTGCCGAGGTGTCGATGATGTTCGCGCTGACGACGTGCGCCTTCTCGCTCGCCGACATGTTCGTCGGGCACATCGACGGGCTGCCCAACTATGTGCGCACCGGCCAGTTCGACGCGATGCTGCTCCGTCCGCTCTCCGCGCTGGGCCAGCTCGTCACGTCGGACTTCTCGTTGCGGCGACTCGGCCGTGCGATGACCGGGCTGCTCGTGCTGGGTGCCGCACTCGTGTTCACCGACGTCGACTGGACTCCCGCGCGCCTGCTGCTGTTGATCATCACACCGGTCGCCGGGTGCGCCATCTTCTGCGCCATCTTCGTCGCTGCGGCCGCCGTCAGCTTCTGGTTGGTGGAGGGTACGGAGTTTGCGAATGCCTTCACGTACGGGGGAAATTACCTCGCGTCGCTGCCGTTCACGATCTTCCCCGTCGCGGTGCGACGGTTCTTCACGTTCGTCATCCCGGCAGCCTTCGTCGCCTACTTGCCGACGCTCGCGCTGCTGGGGCGTCCCGACCCGACGGGTCTTCCTGGCTGGCTCTGCTGGTCGGGACCGGTCGCCGCCCTGATCGCGGCCGCGGCCGCGCGCCTGCTCTGGCGCAACGGGCTGCACCACTATGTGGGTGCCGGCTCGTGATCGTCGAGGTCGAGCGCCTGCGCCGTGACTTCGTGGTGCGGCACAAGACGAGTCGCTTCGGGCGCAGCCGCGACGTCGTGACGGCTGTCGCCGACGTGACCTTCGGCATCAATGCCGGCGAGTGCCTCGGCTACATCGGCGCCAACGGTGCCGGAAAGTCGACCACCGTCAAGATGCTGATGGGCATCCTCGTGCCGACCTCCGGACGGGTGCAGGTCTGCGGCCTCGAACCGGTGCGGGAGCGCACGGTTCTCGCGCGCCGGGTCGGCGCGGTCTTCGGCCAGCGCAGCCAGCTGTGGTGGGACCTGCCCCTCACGGACTCCTTCCGGCTGCTCGGTGCCATCCATCGGATGCCCGACCGCGCGTGGCAGGCCCGGCTGCAGGAGTGTGCCGACCTGCTCGACATGCACGAGTTCCTGACGACACCCGTGCGGCAGCTCTCGCTCGGCCAACGGATGCGCGGCGAGGTGACCGCCGCTCTCCTGCACTCCCCCGAGCTGCTGCTCCTCGACGAGCCGACGATCGGACTCGACATCGTCAGCAAGGAGCGGCTGCGCGGCTTCCTCGCGGAGGAGCGCAGCGAGCGTGGGACGACGGTGCTGCTCGCGACGCACGACCTCTCGGACATCGAACGGCTCTCCGACCGCATCATCGTCATCGACCACGGACGGCTGGCCTTCGACGGCACACTGCCGGCTCTCGTGTCTCGCGTCGGCGCATCACGGGTGCTGGTCGTCGACCTGGTGGAACCTGGTCCGCCGCTGGACGACATCCCGAACACGACGCTGGAGTCGGTGGAGGCCGACGGGCTGCGCCAGCACCTCGCCTTCCGGGCGGAGGAGACGTCTGCGGCGACGGTGATCGCGGCCGTCACCGCGCGCGTGGAGCTGCGGGATCTGGCGATCACCGAGCCGGCCATCGAAGATGTCGTACGCCGCCTCTACCTCTCCCCCCACCGCGACTCCCCCTAACCCCTCCCCTTCAAAGTCGATCATGCACTAACCGACACCGCCCGCGTTTCCGCAGGTCAGCGCGACGAAAATCCATGTCGATCATGCAGTAGCCGGCACGAGTGTCGAACCCGCCGCGCAGCAGGGTCCTCCGAGTCGAGACGGAGTGCGGAAGCTGCAGTAGCCGCGAAGTCGTGGCGCCGACAGGCTCGTCGGTTACTGCATGATCGATTCGCTTTCAACAGGCCGCTGACCTGCAGCGATAGGCACCTCCGTCGGTTGCTGCATGATCGACTTTGAAGAGGGGCGGGTTAGTTGGCGTTGCGGCGGGTGAAGGTGCCCGTGCGTTGGGGACCGCCGAAGTCACCACCGCCAAAGCCGCCGCCGAGCCGCGCGTCGGTCGACGACGAGGGCAGAGCGGCCGAGAAGTCGGCGAGCACGACACGCTGGCCGGCCTTGAGGCCGGAGACGATCTCCGTGCGTACCGGGCCGACGGCGCCGATCACGACACGGGCCGTCGTGAGCTGATCACCCTTCAGCACGCGTACGTCGCCCGTGGTCCCGCTTGCGGCGCGCGTGACCGCACTGCTGGGCACGGTGACGACGTTGCGCGCAGTTGCCGTGACCACCGAGACCGTGGCGTCGGACCCTGAAGCCAGTGACAGCGGAGCACCCGCCAGTGCCACGACGACCGGATAGCTGGCGGTGCCGCTGTCCGACGCGGAGAGCAGACCGACGGAGGTGACCTTCGCGGGCAGCGCATCCTGTGCGCCATCGGCGGACACCAGCGCACTCTGGCCGACCTTGATCGCCCGGATGTCGTTCTCGGTCACGTCGATGGTGATCTCGACGTTGCCGTCGTCTCCGTTGACGACCACGGCGACGGTGGACGAGTCGACGCTGTCGCCCGGTGCGACGTCGACGGCCGCGACCGTGCCCGCGATCGGCGACGCAAGCCGGGCACGGTCCAGTGCCGCAGTGGCACGCACCAACGCGGCACGGGCGGTGTCGATCGCGGACTGGTCACGCGCGAGGGTCGACGCCGTGACGGTCGCAGACCGCGAGTCACCCGACCCAGCCGAGGAACCGTCCGACTGCGCGTCCCCGGTCGCCACTGACGCGGCCGAGACCGTGACTGCCGTCGCGCTCGAGAAGGTCGCCGTCGACAGGTGACCCGTTCCCGCTGCGGCGGTCTGCGACGCGGGCTTCGACGACCCGCCGTTCGACGACGCAGGCGTCGACGCTGGGCGAAACGCTGCCCAACGCCGATGTCAGCGACCGGGACAACGTGGCGATCGCAGCCTCCACTTTCTGCTGGGCCGCGGCGACCTTCGCCTGCGCCGCCTGCACCGCGCCCAACGCCGCCTGACAGGCAGCAACATCCGGAGCGGACGGGGTCGGCCGGGGCGAGCACACCGGCGCAGGCGGTGGCCTGCTGCTTCACCGCGGCGGAGGCCACCTGAAGGGCCGCGTCGGCATCATGCTGCGCGGCCAGCAACGCCGCCTGCTCTTTCGCAAGCTTCTGCAAGGGTTTTCCGGGTCGCCGCGCTGGAACCGTCGCTGGACGACGAGCCGTTGCCGCCCGACGATGCGCCGCTGCCAGACGGCGATGACCCGCTGCTCGTACTCGGAGTCGCCGCCGCCGCAACCGCCGCAGCCTGGGCCGCCTTGTCAGACACCAGGGTCGCTTTGGCCTGCGCCACTGCCGCCTTCGCGGAGATCACCGCGTCACGCAGCGCCGTCCGGTCCAGCGTCGCGAGTGTGTCGCCGATGCCGACATGGTCGCCGACTGCGGCATCCACATCGCGCACCGTGCCGGCCGCGCCGAACGACAGGTCGGCCTGGTGACGGGGCGTGACCGTCCCCGTCGCGGTCAGGGTCTGCTGCACGGAGCCACGCGTCGCCGTCGCCGAGCGATAGGACGCTGCAGCGGACGCCCCGGTCGCCGACCAGGCCACCGCACCACCGGCGAGCACGACGACCGCGACGGTCGCGCCGACCACAGCCCGGCGAGCACCGAGGCGCCGGAACGCAGCCCGGCCTCACGAGGTGCCACCCGCACCGGTGCCGGTCCGCCGGCCACCGAAGCCGCCGGTGCACTCGCCGTTGACGGCCGGTTCGCTCGCGATGAACGAGGCGGTCACCGCACCGGTGTCGTCAGCGGTGCCGACGGCGGTCACACACTGACCGACCGCGAGGTCGTTCGCCGAGGCCGAGACAGTCTTGGTGTACGTCGTCGTGGCTGTCGTCGTCACCACGACGGGAGTGGTGGTCGGCTTGGCACTCGGACTAGGAGTCGCGCTCGCCCCTCGCCCCCCAGCAAAGCTCATCGCCGCAACAGTGATCGTCGAACCGTTCACCGCTGTCACTTCACCCGACACCGGCCGCGCACCCGCGAAACCACCACCGCGCGTACCCCCGCCTGCTCCCGCACCGGACCCGGGCGCTCCGCTCGGCCCGCCGCTCGGCGGGGTGAACCCGCCTCCGTTACCGGCGAACCCACCGCCCGCGCCGGTGCGCCCGCGTGCGCCGCACGCACCGTCGACGGGCGGAGACACCTGCACCGAAGCGGCCGTGACCGGTGCGGTTGTCGCCGCGGTGCCGGCCTGCTCGTCGGCGCCGCGCACATTCACGCAGCTGCCCACCTTGACCGCGGTCGCCGTTGTCTTCACGGCCTCGGTGAACGTCGTCTTCGCCGTGTAGGTCACGGCGACCTGACCGCTCACGATGCTCTGCACCTGCAGCGTCTTGCCCGAGATCGCCGCGACCTTGCCGGACGCACCGGGGAAGCCTTGCCGACCGGACCCACCGGACCCGCCGGACCCGCCGGCCACCGCGGACTGGCTCGGCTGCGCGCCCGCGGTGGGTGTCGTCGCCGGCCGACGTGCCGCCTCCGCCACACGCACTCACGGCGAAGAGCAGCAACGCGGCCGTCCCGGCGGAGGATGCGGTGGTCAGCAGGGTGCGAGGCATGTCAGCTCTTTCGTGGGTTCGGTGGGGAAGATCGGCGGCACGGTCATTCACTGCGCAGGGCGTCGATGGGGGCGAGCCGCGCAGCCCGGCTCGCGGGGTAGACCCCGAAGCCGATGCCGATGCCCAGGGCGACGACCACGGCTCCTGCGAGAGCGGTCGGCGAGAGCAACACCGGCTGGGAGATCAGGTGGGGCAGCACGTACGACCCCGCCACACCGATCGCGACCCCGATGAGCCCGCCGACCAGGCCGAGCACCGAGGCCTCGACGAGAAACTGACGGCGTACGGCGCGGGGGGTGGCGCCGAGTGCCTTGCGTAGACCGATCTCGCGGATCCGTTCGGTGACGGAGACGAGCATGATGTTCATGACCCCGATGCCGCCGACGAGCAACGAGATCGCAGCGATGCCACCGAGCAGGATCGTCAGGGTGCGATCGGTCGAGGTCGCGGTGTCGAGCAGCGACTGCTGACTCGAGATCGTGAAGTCCGCGTCGGCCGAGGTCACTCCGTGCAGCGAGAGCAGGACCCCCGTCGCCTCCTGGTAGGCCGCGGACAGTGCCTTCGTCGAGGCCGCCTCGATGTAGATCGTCGACACGGCCGACCGCGTCGAGCCGCTGGCCAGCCGGGCGGTGGCCGTCGTCGAGGGCACGACGGCCGTGTCGTCCTCGTTGGAGCTCGACGAGCCGGAGCCGACCGGTGCGAGGACGCCGATGACGGTCATCGTGTTGCCGCCGATGCTCACCTCGGATCCCACCGGGTTGCGCAGGAGACCGAGCTCGGTCGCGGTTTCCGGCCCGAGCACCACGACCGATGCTGCGTCAGCAATCTCCTCGGCCGTGAAGAACCGGCCGCTGGACAGCGTGCGCGCCCGCACCGACGGCCAGTCCGTCGTCGTGCCGACGACCGACGTCGTCCAGTTCGTCGAGCCGTACGTGAGCGACTGCGAGCTCGAGATGACCGGCGCAACGGCCTTGATGTCCGGGGCGACGACCGATGAGGAAGGGCGGCCGCGTCGGCCATCGTCAGGGTGGTTGCCGACCCGAAGCCACCGCGGACGCCGGCCGACGACGTCGAGCTCCCCGGCGAGACGATGAGCAGGTTGCTGCCCAGCGCCGCGATCCGGTCGCGCACCTCGACCTGCGCGCCCTGACCGAGACCGACGGTGAGGATGACGGCGGCGATGCCGATGAGGATGCCGAGCATCGTCAGGATCGACCGCAGGCGGTGCGAGCGCACGGCCTCGAGGCCGGTGCGCAGCGTCTCGAGCCAGCTCACGCGTGTGCCGAGACAGACGACGAGGTCGGGTGTCTCGAGCTGGCCGTCGCGGATCCGCACGACCCGGCCGGCCGCATCGGCGACGGTGTTCTCGTGGGTGATCAGCACGATCGTGCGACCCGCGGCATGCAACTCGTCGAACAGCGAGAGCAGGTCCTCGGTGGACCGCGAGTCGAGGTTGCCGGTCGGCTCGTCGGCGAGCAGCAGGGCGGGATCCGTGACCAGCGAGCGGGCAACCGCGACGCGCTGCTGCTGGCCGCCGGACAGCTCGCCGGGTCGGTGCTCGACGCGGTCGGCGAGGCCGACCCGATCGAGTGCGGCAAGCGCCCGGACCTGCCGCTCGGCGCGACCGACGCCGGCGTAGCACAGCGGCAGCTCGACGTTGCGCAGGGCGGTCATCGAGGGCAGCAGGTTGAACTGCTGGAAGACAAACCCGATGCGCTGGTTGCGCACCAGCGCGAGCTCCATCTCCGACATGCCGCTGACGTCGGTGCCGGCGAGCCGGTAGCGTGCCGGCCGACGGTGTGTCGAGACAGCCAAGGATGTGCATCAGGGTCGACTTGCCCGACCCGGACGGGCCCATGACCGCGAGGTACTCGCCCGGGTTGATGACCAGGCTCACGCCGCGCAGGGCCTGCACCTCGGCAGCACCTGTCGCGTAGACCTTGTGCACGTCGGCGAGCTCGATGATCGGCGTACCGCTGGTCATGGCTTGACCACCACGCCGCCGGGCGCACCCCCGGGGTCGACACCCTTGGGTGGACCCTGTCCGCCGCCGAACTCCCCGAAGCCGCCGCCCCCGAAGCCACCGTTGCCGCCCGTCCCGCCGTCGGTCGTGCTGCGAAGGCGCACGGTGGTGACCAGGACCTGGTCACCTGCGCTGAGGCCCTGGGTGATCTGGGTCTGCTGGCCGAACACGGCGCCGACCGTCACTGGCGTCGAGGTGCTGCTTGCCGTTCTTCACGACCGTGACGCTGGTCTTGCCGTTGGTGTTCCTGACCGCGGCGGTGGGCACGGTCAACACGTTCTGCAGCTGCTTGACGATGATCGAGACGTCAGCACTCGAACCCGCGTAGACCCCCGAGACCTTGCCGGTGACGGCGATCACGACGGGGAACGTCGACGAGCCGGTCGTGGATGACTCGGCGACGAGCCCTACGGAGCTGACGGTGCCGAAGATCGGTTCCGTCGAGCCCGTCGGGGTGATCTGCGCCTGCAGCCCCTTCTTCACCGCACGCGAGGTCCGATGCGCCGACGGAGGCGTTCACGACGAACTCGTCGGTCGAGATGACCACGATCTGCGCGGTGGACGCGTCCGACGACGATGACGCAGCCTGTTGGCGAACCGTTCGTCGATGCCGGACACCTGGTCGCCGACCGCGAGGTCGACACTCGCGACCGTGCCGGCGATCGTCGAGCGCAACGTGGCGTCGGCGAGTGCGGTCCTTCGCCTGGCTCAACGATGACCGCATCGAGCGCAGGTTGGCCTCATCCGAACGCAGTGCAGCATCGGAGGCGCTGCTGGCCTGGTCGGCGGCGAGCTGGCTCTTGGCCGCGGTGACGGCAGCCTTGGCCGCGTCGACGTCGATGCGCAACGCCTTGCGATCGACCCGGGCCAGGACGTCACCCTTGGTGACCTTCGCGCCGACGGTGGCGGACACGGCGGTCACCTCGCCGTCGACGGCGAAGTTCAGGTCGGCTTCGTGCTTCGGCGCGATCGTGCCGGTGGCGGAGACGGTCTGGCGGATCGTGCCCGACGACGCGGTGGCCAGCACGGAGGTCACCGCCGTCGCCGCTGCTGCGGGTGGCCGCCCAGGCGGCCCGCCGGCGCCGAGAACGGCCAGCGCCACGACCAGGACGACCGTCCAGCGCCGGGCACCGCGGGTCCTGGGCAGGAGATGCGCCACGGGTTGTCCCATCTAGGTCAGGGGCGCGGCCAAGGTCGTGCCGAACCGCTGGAGCTGCAGCCTCCTGACGGCGACCTGGGAGAGCGATGATGCCTGCCTGGGAGATTCCTGTGAGCCCGCCAGGCACAGCAAAGGGCGGGGCGCCGGATCTCTCCGGAACCCCGCCCTGTCGTTCGTACGCCTGTCTGCTTCTCAATCGAACATGCAGGTGTCGACAACTGCATGATCGACTTTGAAGGTTGCCGAGGGGTTACTCCGCTTCGGCTGCCGGTGCGGAACCCTCCGGTGGAGTGACCGGGGCGGCGGCGGTCGGTGCGGCGGCTGCTGCCTCGACCAGCGGCTCCTCGGGGAGCGTCGCCTTCTCGGAACCCACGAAGGTGAAGACGGCCTCGTCGCCCTCGCCCTCGGTGTCGACCAGGACGATCTGACCTGGACGCACCTCGCCGAAGAGGATCTTCTCCGAGAGCATGTCCTCGACCTCACGCTGGATCGTCCGGCGCAGCGGACGCGCACCCAGGACGGGGTCGTAACCCCGCTTGGCGAGCAGGTCCTTGGCCGAGCGGGTGAGCTCGATGCCCATGTCCTTGTCGCGCATCCGCTCGTCGAGCTTGGCGATCATCAGGTCGACGATGGTCACGATCTCGACCTCGGTCAGCGCCGGGAACACGATGATGTCGTCGACGCGGTTGAGGAACTCGGGCCGGAAGTGCTGCTTGAGCTCGTCCTGCACCTTGGACTTCATCCGGGCATAGCTGGTCTCGGTGTCGCTGCTGTCCGCGAAGCCGACGCTGAAGCCCTTCGAGATGTCGCGGGTGCCGAGGTTGGTCGTCATGATGATGACGGTGTTCTTGAAGTCGACCACCCGACCTTGGGAGTCGGTGAGCCGGCCGTCCTCGAGGATCTGCAACAGCGAGTTGAAGATGTCGGGGTGGGCCTTCTCGACCTCGTCGAACAGCACCACCGAGAACGGCTTGCGCCGCACCTTCTCGGTCAGCTGGCCGCCCTCCTCGTAGCCCACGTAGCCGGGCGGTGAGCCGAACAGCCGCGAGACCGTGTGCTTCTCGGAGAACTCCGACATGTCGAGCTGGATCAGTGAGTCCTCGTCACCGAACAGGAACTCGGCCAGCGTCCGCGACAGCTCGGTCTTACCGACACCGGACGGGCCGGCGAAGATGAACGAGCCGCCGGGCCGCTTCGGGTCCTTGAGCCCGGCTCGCGTGCGACGGATCGCCTGCGAGAGCGCCTTGATCGCCTGCTGCTGACCGATGACGCGCTTGTGCAGCTCGTCCTCCATCTTGAGCAGCCGCTGGGACTCTTCCTCGGTCAGCTTGAAGACCGGGATGCCGGTGGCGGTGGCGAGGACCTCAGCGATGAGCTCTTCGTCGACCTCGGCCACGACGTCCATGTCGCCGGCCTTCCACTCCTTCTCCCGCTGCGCCTTCTCCTGCAACAGGGTCTTCTCGCGATCGCGCAACGACGCGGCCTTCTCGAAGTCCTGCGCGTCGATTGCCGACTCTTTGTCACGGCGTACGAGGGCGATGCGCTCGTCGAACTCACGCAGGTCCGGCGGTGCGGTCATCCGCCGGATGCGCATCCGGGAGCCTGCCTCGTCGATGAGGTCGATCGCCTTGTCCGGCAGGAACCGGTCGGAGATGTAGCGGTCGGCGAGCGTCGCCGCGGCGACGAGTGCGCCGTCGGTGATCGAGACGCGGTGGTGCGCCTCGTAGCGGTCGCGCAGCCCCTTGAGGATCTCGATGGTGTGCGCCAGGGTCGGCTCCGCCACCTGGATCGGCTGGAAGCGCCGCTCGAGAGCGGCGTCCTTCTCGAGGTGCTTGCGGTATTCGTCGAGCGTCGTGGCACCGATGGTCTGCAGCTCACCGCGAGCCAGCATCGGCTTCAGGATCGAGGCCGCGTCGATCGCGCCCTCGGCCGCACCGGCACCCACGAGGGTGTGCAGCTCGTCGATGAACAGGATGATGTCGCCGCGGGTGCGGATCTCCTTGAGGACCTTCTTCAGCCGCTCCTCGAAGTCACCGCGGTAGCGGCTGCCGGCGACGAGCGCTCCGAGGTCGAGTGTGTAGAGCTGTTTGTCCTTGAGGGTCTCGGGCACCTCGCCCTTGACGATGGCCTGGGCCAGGCCCTCGACGACCGCCGTCTTGCCGACGCCGGGCTCGCCGACGAGCACAGGGTTGTTCTTGGTGCGGCGGGACAGCACCTGCATGACCCGCTCGATCTCCTTCTCGCGGCCGATGACCGGATCGAGCTTGCCCTCGCGGGCCGCCTGGGTCAGGTTGCGACCGAACTGGTCGAGCACCAGCGACGTCGACGGGGCACCCTCGGCGGGGCCACCGGCAGCGGCGGTCTCCTTGCCCTGGTAGCCCGAGAGCAGCTGGATGACCTGCTGGCGGACGCGGTTGAGGTCGGCGCCGAGCTTGACCAGCACCTGGGCGGCGACGCCCTCGCCCTCACGAATGAGGCCGAGCAGGATGTGCTCGGTGCCGATGTAGTTGTGGCCGAGCTGCAAAGCCTCGCGGAGGCTGAGCTCGAGCACCTTCTTGGCCCGGGGAGTGAACGGGATGTGGCCGGACGGGGCCTGCTGCCCCTGGCCGATGATCTCCTCGACCTGGCTGCGAACAGCCTCGAGTGAGATCCCGAGCGACTCGAGCGCCTTCGCGGCGACGCCCTCGCCCTCGTGGATCAGGCCGAGCAGGATGTGCTCGGTGCCGATGTAGTTGTGGTTGAGCATCCGGGCCTCTTCTTGGGCCAGGACGACCACCCGTCGCGCTCGGTCTGTGAATCTCTCGAACATCTATTCGCTCCTCTGAGAGCGGTCAGGCAGGTTGTGCGGCCGTGACACGTATGTCCCGTCCACCTGTCCTCTCGCATGCTAGTCCGACTGCGTTGCCGGACACTCGCTCGTTGCTCATTCGTCATGGGGTACATCGGTCTGAGTTACGTCAACTACAGACTTACCGGCCAAGATTCCGCCGCGCCTACGCCCGCAGCGAACGCCTGTGTCACCCCGGGGCCGGTCATCCGCCATGATCGGGTCGTGGCCGACATCCAACGCTGCCTGCCCGATCAGCGGGAACATGCCCTCTCCACCGTGCTCGATGCCTTCGTCGTCGACCCCCTCCTGCGCTGGGTCTGGCCGAGTGACGAACGTTACGCCGCCTGCGCAACGATTTTCTTCGGGGCGCTGCTCGACCTGCGGCTGGCCTTCGGTGAGGTGTGGGTCGCCGACGGCGGCGACTCCGTGGCGATGTGGAACCCGCCCGGCGGGCTCTATCTCACCGATCCCCACGCGCCCGAGCAGCGCTGGGCCGAGGTCCAGCAGGGCTTCACGGCCGTGGAGCGGGAGCGCTGGGCTACCTACGACGACACCCTGAAGGTGCCCGAGGGGGCGGCGCCGTACTGGTACCTCGGTGTCCTCGCGACCCGGCGGACCCGGCAGGGCACCGGCCTGGGGCGGGCGGTGCTGGCGCCGATCCTGGCCGCCGCCGACCGCAGCCACCTGGCGACGTACCTCGAAACTGCCAGCGACGCGAACCTGCGGTTCTACGGCCAGCTCGGCTTCGCGCCGATCCTGGAGGCCGAGATGCCCGACGGGCCGTTGTGCTGGCTGCTCCGCCGCGACCCGCAGGACAAGTTCCGCAGCGATCCCCATGAACTGCTCCGCATCGATCCACAGGAGGCGCCGTGACCGAGATCGACGGGGACGTCGTGGTGATCGTCGCCGCCGGGCCCGGGCTCGGGCTCGCCGTGGCCCGGCGCTTCGCCCGCGAGGGAGCCAGCATCGGGCTGATCGCCCGGGCGACGGACCGCCTCGATGAGCTTGCCGGTGTGCTGCGGGCCAACGGCACGACGGTCGCGACCGCCACCAGCGACGTCGCCGATCCGGTCGCGCTTCGAGAGGCGTTCGGGGTGCTGCATGATCTGCTCGGGGATGCGACGGTGCTCGTCTTCAATGCCTCGGAGTATGTCGAGGGGCGTCCCGCCGAGGTGTCGTACGACGCCTTCATGCATGGCGTGTACGTCGGCGTGGGTGCGGCTCTCGTGTCGGTGCAGGAAGTGGTGCCGAATATGCGCTCTGCGGGCCGCGGCACCTTGCTGCTGACCGGCAGTGTCGCTGCGGAGAAACCGTCGGTCTCGGCCGCCACTGTCGGCGTCGCCAAGGCAGCGTTGCGCAACCTCGGACTGTCGCTGCACAGCGAGCTCGCGCCGGACGGCATCCAGGCAGTGACCGTCACGATCCGCGGCGTCCTGCAGGGCCCGAAAGCCCTCGACGTCGACGAGATCGCGGACTACTACTGGGCGTTGCACTCGCAGCCGCGCGAATCGTGGGCGCCGGAGTCGTCGTTCCCGCCGTGACACCGGTGGTCAGTCGACCGAGGCGGGCGGTGCCAGCGCGCTGACCTGGCGGGCGATCGACTCGTGGACGTCTTCCTCGGACTGCGTCCCGTCGACAGTGACCAGCCACTCGCGTCGCGCGTAGTAGTCGAGCAGGGGCACCGTCTTCTCGCGATAGACCTGCAGCCGGTGCTCGATGACCTCAGCGGAGTCCTCGGAGCCGCGCGAGCGGGCGAGCAGCCGCCGGACGAGCTCGTCGTTCGGGACGTCGAGGTGGATCGACGCCTTCACCTCTGCGCCGAGCTTGTGCGCGACGTCGTAGGCCGCCTCGGCCTGCTCCACGGTGCGCGGGAAGCCGTCGAGGACGTAGCCCCCTTGCTCCGTTGCCGCGAGCACCGGCTTGTAGAGCATGTCCATCACGACGCTGTCCGGCACCAGGTCGCCGGCGTCGACGTACTCCTTGATGGTCTGCCCGATCGGGGTCAGGTCACGAACGTGCTGCCGCAGCAGGTCACCGCTGGAGATGTGGGTGATGCCGAACCGCTCGGCCAAGCGCACGGCCTGCGTGCCCTTGCCCGACCCGGGCGCACCGATCAGCAGCAGACGCACGGCCACGCCTCTCTTACTCGCGATCTCGGGTGACCGACGTTACCGTGCCGCTGTCCTGCCCAGTGCCGTGCGTGAGCGTCAGGCGTGAGCCTTGTCATAGGCCTCGACGATGCCGGCGGCGACGCGGCCGCGCTCGTTGACCTGGTGACCGTTGGCCCGGGCCCACTCGCGGATCTGGGCGGTGCGGTTGTCGCCGGAGGCGCGCCGCGCGCGGCCGCGACCGGCGGAGCTGCGTCCGCCGACCCGGCGAGCAGTGCCGACATAAGGAGCGAAGGCGTCGCGCAGCTTGGCGGCATTTGCCGTGCTCAGGTCAATCTCGTAGGAAACTCCGTCGAGGGAAAAAGACAGCGTTTCCTCGGCAGTTCCCCCGTCGATGTCGTCGACGAGGATTACCTGAACCTTTTGCGCCATGAATTGCTCCTGTGTAGGCGGGGGATTAGCCTGAGCATAGGTCATTAACTCGCCGGCCGACAAATTCCTTGAGGAAATTACAAACCCATTCCCCGTGTGCCATTCCTCGCCCGCAACTCACCGTGGCGCACAAAACACCGCGCGTACATGTAAATGATTGGTACGTGGTCAGTCGTGCGGCTGGTCCTTCGATTCCTGCGATTCCTCGCGGTCGCTGTGCCGCTTGACGGCCACCAGGATGGCAATAAATGCCGCACATACCACCACTGGCGGCACCAGGGCGGCAATCGTGTTCATCGGGCCTCGGGCTTGAGCAGCGGAAAAGCAATAGTGTCGCGCAACGACGGCACCCCGGTGAGCAGGCGAAGCAAGCGGTCGATTCCCATGCCCATTCCGCCCTGCGGCGGCATGCCGAACTCCATCGCCCGCAGGAAATCCTCGTCGAGCTGCATTGCTTCGGGATCACCGCCCGCGGCCTTCAAGGACTGCTCGACGAGTCGCCGGCGCTGCTCGATCGGGTCATTGAGCTCGGAATAGGCGGGCGCCAGCTCGACGCCAGCGATAATCAGGTCCCAGGCCTCGACCAGGCCCGGCGTCGTGCGGTGCGGCTTGGCCAGCGGCTTCACCTCGGCGGGATAGTCCGTGATGAACGTGGGCTGCAGCAGCGTGTCCTCGACGAGCTGCTCATAGAGCTCCACGACGATCTCCGCGGCTTCCCACGCCGGTTGCAGGGCAACGTCGAGCCGGTCGGCCAGCTTGCGCAGCGTCTCGGCCGGCGTCTGGGCGTCGATCTGCTCGCCGACCGCCTCCGACACCGCCGTGAGGATCGGCAGGTGCCGCCACTCGCCCTCGAGATCGATCTCGCCACCACGTCCGTCGGGCACGACGGTGCTGCCCAGCGCCCGTGCCGCGTCGAGCACGATCTCGCGGGTCAGCGTCGCCATCGTGTTGTAGTCGCCGTAGGCCTCGTAGACCTCGAGCATGGTGAACTCGGGGCTGTGGGTCGCGTCGACGCCCTCGTTGCGGAAGTTGCGCCCGATCTCGTAGACCCGGTCGAGGCCGCCGACGACCAGCCGCTTCAGGTAGAGCTCGATGGCGATCCGGAGGTACATCGGCTGGTCGAACGCGTTGAGGTGCGTGGCGAACGGCCGCGCTGCCGCACCGCCGTAGACCGGCTGCAGCAGCGGTGTCTCGACCTCGAGGAAGTCGTGGCGGTCGAGGGTCGCCCGCACCGACCGGAGCACCGTCGCGCGGTTGCGGACCATCTGCCGCGAATCGGCGTTGACGGCAAGGTCGACGTAGCGCAGCCGGACGCGCGCTTCGGGATCGGTGAGCCCTTTGTGCTTGTCGGGCAACGGACGCAGCGCCTTGGCGACCATCGCCCAGCGGTCCGCGAGAACCGACAGCTCGCCGCGCTTCGAGGAGATGACCTCGCCCTCGACACCCACATGGTCACCGAGGTCGACGTCGCTCTTCCAGGCGGCCAATGACTCCTCGCCGAGCCGGTCGAGGGAGAGCATCACCTGCACCTCTCCGGTGCCGTCGCGCACGGTCGCGAAGCAGAGCTTGCCGCCGGTCCGCGACAGCATCACCCGGCCGACGACGCCGACCCGGTCGCCGGTGTGATCGTCGGGAGACAGGTCGGGGTAGGCCGCACGGAGGTCAGCCACCGTCGTCGTACGCGGGAAGGAGACGGGGTACGGATCTATCCCGCGCTCCCGCATGCGGGCGAGCTTGTCCCGGCGCACGCGGATCTGCTCCGGCATCTCATCGGGCAGGCCGTCGGGGGTTTCATCGCTCACCTGGCCAGGCTACCGGCGGCCCCTCGACGCCACCTCCGGGTTCCGCGCCGGACCTCGGCAGTTGCCGCCTGGCTGTCCTTGTGAGGATGGGTTCGTGCGCACCTTCGATGACCTGGTGGCCGAAGCCGATCGTGTTGACGTGACCGGCTGGGACTTCGGCTGGCTCGATGGCCGGGCGACCGAGGAGCGCCCCCCGTGGGGCTACGCCAAGCTCGTCGCCGCACGGCTGACAACGGTCGACTCGGCGCTCGACGTCGACACCGGGGGCGGCGAGGTCATGGCGGAGATGCCGCAGTTACCCCCGCGCATGTGCGTGACCGAGGGCTGGTTGCCCAACGTTGTGAGAGCCCGCGAGCTTCTCGGTCCACGCGGTGTCGAAGTCGTCGAGGTCGGTGAGGACGACGTGCTGCCCTTTCCGGACTCGACGTTCGAGCTCGTGACCAGCCGTCACCCCGTCCGGCCCAACTGGCCCGAGATCCACCGGGTGCTCACCCCGGGCGGCCACTACCTGGCCCAGCACGTCGGCCCAGCCTCGGCATTCGAGCTGATCGAGTACTTCCTCGGTCCACGGCCCGAACAGCGGTCGGGGCGTGATCCCAAAAGCGATGTCGTTGCAGCTGAAGGGGCCGGTCTGACAGTCACGGATCTGCGCACGGCCCGCTGTCGCATGGAGTTCTTCGACATCGGCTCGGTGGTCTACATCCTGCGCAAGTGCGTGTGGTGGGTGCCCGACTTCACTGTCGAGCGCTACATCGACAAGCTCCGTAGTCTCGACGCCCTGATCCGCTCCAACGGCTCGTTCCTCGCCCATTCCAGCAGGCACCTCATCGAAGCCCGCAGGCTCAGATCTGGTTGCGCTCGTAGACCAGGCGCAGGCCGATCAGGGTGAGGTCGGGCTCGTGGTGCTGGATCGTCTCGGACTCCTCGAGCACCAGTGAGGCGAGGCCGCCGGTCGCAATGACGTGCGCCTGACCGCCGAGCTCGGCGGTGATGCGGCGCACGATGCCGTCGACCTGGCCGACGAACCCGTAGAGCAACCCCGACTGAAGCGCCTCTGCCGTGGACTTTCCGATGACCGAGCGTGGCCGGGCCAGCTCGACCTTGAACAGCCGCGCGCCGCGGGCCGCGAGGGCGTCGATGGAGATCTCGACGCCCGGAGCGAGGGCACCGCCGAGGAACTCGCCGCGCGAGGAGACCACGTCATAGTTCGTCGAGGTGCCGAAGTCGACGACGACCGCAGGACCTCCGTACAGATGAAAGGCCGCCAGACTGTTGACGATGCGGTCGGCGCCGAGCTCGCGCGGGTTGTCGTACAGCAGCGGCACGCCGGTCTTGACGCCCGGCTCCACGATGATCGACGACACGTCGGCGTAGTAGCGCGCCAGCAGCCCGCGCACCTCGTGCAGCACCGCGGGCACGGTCGAGCACACGGAGATGCCGTCGACCTCGATGTCGTCGAGCAGCCCTCGCCATTGCAGGGCCATCTCGTCAGCAGTGGTCCGTGAGTCTGTCTTGACCCGCCAGGAGTCGACCAGTTTCTCGCCGTCGAACGCGCCCAGGACGGTGTTGGTGTTTCCGATGTCGATCGCAAGCAACATCTAGGCCTCCCCGGAGCTTGACTTCGCGGTGCCGGTGACGGCGCCTACCGTGATCGGAGCGTTGTCGATCAGCCGGGTCGAACCGACCCGGGCTGCCACGACCAGCAACGCCTCCCCGACAAAGTCCGCAGGCACGTCGAGCAGCGTCGCGGGGTCGACGAGGGATGCGTAGTCGAGACCGATGTCGGCTTGCTCGGCCAGCGCTGCCAACGCTGCCGCCCGCACGTCGTCAGCACGTCCGTGCGCCGACGCCGAGCCCTGCGCCGCACGCAGCGAACGGGACAGAGCAAGCGCGACCGCGCGGTCCGCGTCGGAGAGGTAGATGTTCCGGCTGGACAGCGCGAGCCCGTCGGGGTCACGGACGGTCGGGATCGTCACGACCTCGCACGGGAAGTCGAGGTCGGTGACCATGCGCCGCACGAGCAGCACCTGCTGGGCGTCCTTCTGCCCGAAGAACGTCACGTCCGGGCTGGTGATGTGGAGCAGCTTTCCGACGACGGTGAGCACCCCGTCGAAGTGCCCGGGCCGCGACGCTCCCTCGAGGACATCGCCCAACGGACCGGCCGACACTCGCACCGACGGCGGCCCCGAGGGATAGACCTCGTCGACGTCCGGCGCGAACACGGCGTCGACGCTCTCCTCCCGGCACAGGGCCAGGTCGGAGTCGAGTGTCTGCGGATAGCGTGTGAGGTCCTCGGTCGGCGCGAACTGCAACGGGTTGAGGAACACCGTGACGACAACGGTGTCGCAGCGAGTTCGCGCTGCCCGGATCAACGCGCGGTGGCCGTCGTGCAGCGCGCCGAGGCTCATGACGACACCGAGCTCGCCGGGCCGGCCGGCAACGGCTGCACGCAGGTCGGCGCGGGTCTGCACAAGTTGGGTCACGGCCTTGATCCTTCCGCGAGAACCTCGAGCAGCGCCTCGGCGGCCTCCGGCTTGAGCAGCCCGGCAGCGAGGGCACGGTCGGCGGTCAGCCGAGCCATCGCGACGTAGGCCGCGAGCCCCTCGGGCGACACGTTGCGCAGCTCGCGCAGATGCGCGGCGACGGTGCCGGCGTCCCCGCGGGCGACCGGACCGGTGAGCGCCTGGTCGCCCGAGCGCAGCGCGTTGTCGAGCGCGGCACCGAGCAGCGGGCCGAGCATCCGCGCTGGGTGTTCGACGCCGCATCGGGTCAGCAGTGCCGCCGACTCGTTGACCAGGGTCGTCAAGTGGTTCGCGCCACCCGCCAGCGCGGCGTGGTAGAGCGGACGCATCGCCTCCTCGACGAACTCCGGCTCACCGCCCATCTCCACGACCAGCGCCTCGGCGATCGGTCGCAGTGCGTCCGGCGCGGTCACACCGAAGGAGCAGCCGTCGAGCCGGGCCAGGTCCTCGGGGCGGCCGGTGAACGTCATGACCGGATGCAACGCGAGCGGCAGAGCGCCGGCACGCGTCGCCGGCGCGAGCACGTCGATGCCGTACCTCCCGCTGGTGTGTACGAGGAGCTGACCGGACTGGATGGCGCCCGCACCCACAAGTCCCTCGACCAGACCGGGCAGTGCGTCGTCGGGGACGGTCAGCAGCACGAGCTCGGCGGCGGCCACGACGGCCGGCGGGTCGAGGATCGGAGTGCCGGTCAGCAGGGCCTCGACGCGACCACGAGAGACGTCGGACACAGCGGATGCTGCGACGATGCGGTGGCCCGCCTGTTGCAGCGCTGCAGCCAGCACACTGCCGACCCTGCCAACGCCGACGACGCCCACCGAGAGGCGGGCGGGGCGTTCGGTCACGGACTCGGGTGAGGGGAGAGACACAGTCGTTTCGTTCCAGTCCTCGGGCAGGCGGGTACCGGACGGTCGCCCGAAGCCTACGGCGTACCGTCGCGCACCGTGATCACCTGGCGTGCGGCAACCCAACACGCGCTGTACGGCGACGGTGGTTTCTATGTGAGCGGGCCGGGTCCGGCCGACCACTTCCGCACGTCCGTGCACGCGGCGCCGCTGTTCGCCGAGGCGGTGCTGGAGCTCGCCCGGTCGACCGGCCTGGACACGATCGTCGACATCGGCAGCGGTCGAGGCGAGCTGCTGCGCACACTGCACGAACTCGAACCCGCACTCCGGCTGGTCGGGGTCGAGCTCGCCGAGCGGCCGCGTGACCTGCCGGAGGAGATCGGCTGGTGGGCCGCGCTGTCCGGTGCGCTCGACGGACTGCTCATCGGCAACGAGTGGCTGGACAACGTGCCGGTCGAGGCCGCGATCGTCAGCGATCAGGGCTGGCGGCTGCTGCTGGTCGATCCGGCGACCGGCGACGAACAGCCCGGTGACCAGGTCGCCGGCGCCGACCTCGAGTGGTTGGAGCGGTGGTGGCCGGCCGGCGACGTGGGCGACCGCGCGGAGATCGGCCGGCCGCGCGACGAGGCATGGGCCGCCGTCGTCGGGTCCCTGTCGCGAGGCGTTGCCGTAGCCGTCGACTACCACCACCAGCGCACCGACCGACCCCGCGCGGGGTCACTCGCCGGATATCGCAGCGGCCGGCTGGTCGCCCCGGTCCCCGACGGCACGTGCGACATCACCAGCCATGTCGCACTCGACTCCTGCGCCGCGGCCGGGGAAGCGGCCGGTGCGGACTGGACGATGCTGACCGATCAGCGCGCGATGCTGCAGGCCCTGCTCGGCGCGACACCACCGCCTCCGTACGACCTGGCGATCCGCGAGCCGGCGTCCTACCTGGCCGCCCTGTCGCGGGCCAGCCACGCTGCGGACCTCACCCGGCGCGACGGGCTCGGCGGCTTCGGCTGGCTCGTCCAGGGCGTCGGCGTGCCAGCACCGATCCCCCTTCCATGATCACGAAGGATCTCAGTCGAGAAGCGCTGAGATCCTTCGCGATCATGAAAGGTTGCCCCGCGAGCTGGCCGGGTCGGTGAGGGGGTGGTCAGATCCTGCGCAGAGCAGGGGTCACGGAGGTCAGCCACTGTCGCTGCCGCCGGGTGATGATCGACGCAGGCGGGTAGTTGTTCCTGACCCACGTGACCGCTTCGTCGGCCTCGAGCCCGGTGCGGACCGCGAGGGCGGCCAGGGCGGTCCCGGTCCGGCTGCGACCGCTCCCGCAGGCGATCTCGACGCGCTCACCCCGGGCGGCGCGCTGGTGTGCCTCGCGCAGCGCGTCCACTGCCGCCGCCGAGTCACGCGGCACACCGAGCGGCGGCCAGTCCAGCCACCTCGCGCGCCAGGTGCCGGTCCACGCGCGGGCGTGCCGGCGACGCGCGCGCCGGGCGCACAGGTAGACGCCGTAGTCGGGTGGCAGGCGCGTCCGTGGCGAGCCGAACGACCGGGCGGTGACCATGACCCCGTCGGGCAGGCCGACCGACGCCATGGTCTCCTCCGCCCTCCCCGTCGCGGACAGGATTGAGCATCCACGCAGGAAGACGCGGCGGACTTGACGAACTCTCGACCAAGACCGGTCCGGAACCACCCGATCGGGCCGGGGAAGGGCGGTGTCACCTAGTCACGACGTGCGCAGTGGCACCGATTCATAGCCACGGAGTACGAAGGTCGGCCGCCGCACAGGGGCACCCGCGAGCTCCAGTCTCGGGAACCGGTCGAGAAGCGCCGGCAGCGAGATCTGCAGCTCCATGCGGGCCAACGGTGCGCCCAGACAATGGTGCAGTCCGGCGCCGAAGCCGATGTGGTGATTGGGCTGGCGGGCGACGTCGAACACATCGGCGTCGTCGAAGGCACTGGGGTCGCGGTTGGCCGAGCCGAGCAGGGCGGCGACCCGTTCTCCGGACCGGATCGTGACGTCGCCGACCTGCATGTCGGCGCGCGCCGTGCGCTCGAAGAGCTGGAGCGGCGCGTCAAAGCGGATCATCTCCTCGAGCGCGCTGGAGACCAGGCCACGGTCGGCCCGCAGCCGGGCGAGCTGGTCGGGATGCTCCAGCAGGGTCACGACCCCGTTGCCGAAGGCGTTGACCGACGCCTCGTGCCCGGCGTTGAGCAGCAGGATCGCCGAGGCAACCAGCTCGTCCTCGGTCAGCACCTGCCCGCGTTCCTCGGCGAGCACCAGGTGACTGACCAGGTCGTCGCCAGGCTCCGCGCGCCGCCGTGCCGCGAGGTCGCGCATGTAGTCGGAGAACTCCTTCGACGAGGCGATGGCGGCGGTCTCGATCGCCGGCGTTCGCCCGTACTCATACATCTTCACGATCGCCTGCGACCACGGACGGAGCAGGTGCCGGTCGGCCTCGGGCACACCGAGCAGCTCGGCGATGACGGCCACCGGCAACGGCTCGGCGAAGTCCTCGATGAGGTCGAACTCCCCGGCTGAGACGACCTTGTCCAGCAGCTCGTCTGCCAGCTGCTGGACGCGTGGCCGAAGCCGCTCCACGTGACCGCGCGCAAACGCCTTGGCGACGAGCGAGCGGAGCCGGGTGTGGTCGGGCGGCTCGTTCTCCATCATCTGGTTGCGATGCAGGCAGTTGAACGGCTCGAACTGCTCGACCGGTTCCTTGTCGGTCCACATCCGGCCGAAACGCCGGTCGCGCAGGACGGCGTTGGACAGGGCAAAGCTGAAGGCGAGGTGTTGGTTGGTCGGCTCGTGCCACAGCAGCGGGGTCTCGTGGCGGTAGTGCGCAAACGTTGGGTAGGGATCCGCGACGAACGCTGGGTCGGTCAGCTCGAGCGAGTGCGTCACCGCGCCACCGTAGAGGGAGCAGCAGGCGGCTCGGGAGGGCGCATCCAGCGTTCGGGGAGCGCGGCGGCCCGAGCCAGCCGGGCGAGCCTGACCTCGGCGTCGAGCAGGTTCCGGGCGTCCTGCGCGTCGCGGTGGTGCGCGGTCGGCTGGACGGGTCCGGGCGAGGTGTCCAGGTGCACGGTCGCCAGGCCGAGCCGGCGCTGCAACGGACCCTGGCTGAGCCGGGCGCTCTGCACCCGCTCGTGGGGCACGATGTCGGTCTCCCGGCGGAACCGGCCGCGTTTGCGAGATGAACACCTTGTCATCGGCGCCCGCGGCGTTGCCCTGCCACGAGATCGGGTCGCACCAACGCGCCTTGCGCGGCACCCCATAGGTGCGCACTGCCGCCACGTCGACGTCGGGCAGCACCCTCCTGAGCACCGCGTACGCCTGCTCGCGCGGCGCCACCGGGAGCAGCACACTCGTCTGTGCCTGCCCGTCGCCGGCATAGCCCGCGATGTTGACCTCGACCCGGCACCAGCCCTTGGACCGCCACAGCACCGGCTCGACGATCCGGACGGCCTGGACGCGGCCGGGGGGCACGGTCTGCGCGCGGGTCTCGAGCAGTCCGTGGCGCAGCCGGAGACCGTCGGGCGACTCGGCAACCGTGAAGTCGAAATGCACCACGACCGACCGGATGACAGCCGGCACGGTGCCGATGACGGCGGGCAGGGCGAACGGCAGGATCGACCACTCCCCGGTCACCAGGGTCACGGTCACGAGCGTGGCGGCGGCGATCACCAGGACGATCAGCCCCACCGACCGGAGCTGGCCCTCGACGAGCTGGGCGAGCGGCACCTTGACCAGCACCCGCTCGGGTGCCTCGGGCGTTTCGTGGTGCAGGCCGGCCGCCCGGGCGAGCAGCTCGGCGCGCAGCTGCTGGGCGGCCGCCTCGCCCAGGTAGGCGAGCGGCGCCTCGGCCGACGACCCGCCGGCCACCTCGAGGCGCAGCTCGGCGAGACCGAGTGCCCGGGCGACGAGCGGTCGCACGACGTCGACTGCCTGGAGGCGGTCGAGACGCACCCGCCGCGACCGGCGGAACAGGACACCGGTCTCGAGACGCAGGTCCTCGCTGTCGATGAGATAGCGGGTCGTGCGCCAGGACACGTACCCGTAGACGATGCCGAGCGGGATGCTCACGGCGATGCCGAGCAGCAGCCACGTCCACTCGAGGTCACCGATGGTCAGCTGCTGGGTGGCGATGACGACCGCCGCCGCGAACACCTTCCAGCCGCGCAGCACCGGAGTCAGCGGGTGAAGGCGGCGGAACCCGACGGCGCCCGGATCGGTCACCGGACTCGGATCGGTCGGCGGCCCGCCAGGCTGATCGGTCAGCGGCCCGCCGCTCTGATTGGTCACAGCCCCGCCGACGAGGCCTCGCCGCGCGCGGCGAGCCGGTCACGCAGCCGGGCGGCCTCGGTCGGGACCAGGCCGGGGATCCGTGCGTCGGTGGCCGCCGCGGCCGTGTGCAGCTGCACGGTCGACAGGCCGAACTTCCTGTCCAACGGACCTGCAGTCACGTCGACGTACTGCATGCGCCCGTACGGCACGACGACGAGCTGCCGGTTGAGGATGCCGCGGGTGACGAGCAGGTCATCCGCGCGCTCGGCATAGCCCCACGACCGCACCGCACGGCCCACGACGAGCCAGCCCCAGACGACACCGACCAGGCCGGCCACGCCCACCACGATCCCCAGCCACGGCACCGCCAGGCCGAACAGCACGCCGACGGCGATGGCGACCGGCGCCCCGATGACGACGAGCAGCAAACGGCGCAGCGTCGACAGGCGCGGGGAGACGCGCACCCACGGCTCACCAGGCGGGTCGAAAGGCTCACTCACATGACCCAGCCTGGCAGACTCGGTCAGGTGACTACGGAGCGCACGGTAGCCATCGGGGCCGGCGGCGACCTCGTCGAGCCCGGCGATCGGCTCGCCACGGCCGACATGGTGCTCAACATCGGCCCGCAACACCCGTCCACGCACGGCGTCCTGCGGCTGCGCATCACCCTCGACGGCGAGCGCATCGTGCACGCCGAGCCGATCGTCGGCTACATGCACCGGGGCGCCGAGAAGCTGTTCGAGGTGCGCGACTATCGCCAGATCATCGTGCTGGCCAACCGGCACGACTGGCTGTCGGCGTTCGCCAACGAGCTCGGCGTGGTGCTCGCCGCCGAGCGGATGCTGGGCATGGAGGTGCCGGTTCGTGCGGTGTGGGTGCGCACCCTGCTCGCGGAGATGAACCGCGTGCTCAACCACCTGATGTTCCTCGGCTCCTATCCGATCGAGCTCGGCGCGATCACCCCGATCTTCTACGCGTTCCGCGAGCGCGAGACGCTGCAGGCGGCGATGGAGGAGGTCTCCGGCGGACGCATGCACTACATGTTCAACCGGGTCGGGGGGCTCAAGGAGGAGCTGCCCGCAGGGTGGACGGGGCGAGCTCGGCGCGCCGTCGACGACGTACGCAAGAAGTTGCCTGACATCGAGAACCTCGTTGTGGGCAACGAGATCTTCCGGGCCCGCACCCGGGGCGTGGGGGTGTTGTCGCAGGAGATCATTCATGCGTACGGCGTGAGCGGGCCGATCGCCCGCGCCTCGGGCGTCGACTTCGACCTGCGTCGTGACGAGCCGTATCTCGCTTATGGCGAGCTCGACGTGCCCGTCGTGACCCGCACGGTCGGCGACTGCCTGTCCCGCTTCGAGTGCCTGCTCGCCCAGGCCTACGTCTCCCTCGACCTGGCCGATGCGTGCCTGGACCGGCTGGCCGACCTGCCCGCCGGGCCGATCAACACGCGGCTGCCGAAGGTGTTGAAGGTGCCGGAGGGCGCGACGTATGCGTGGACCGAGAACCCGCTGGGCATCAACGGCTACTACCTGGTGTCCCGCGGCGAGAAGACGCCCTGGCGGCTCAAGCTGCGCTCGGCGTCGTACAACAACATCCAGGTGCTGACCGAGCTGCTGCCCGGTGCCCTGATCGCCGACATGGTCGCCATCCTCGGCTCCCTGTTCTTCGTCGTCGGCGACATCGACAAATAGCCCGCCGCCCGCAGCGGGAATCGACCACGTTTGGTAGGTGTAGGACGTCGCTTCAATAGGCGTGCAGCCCTGCGAAGCGACGCCCAGGTGCCAAACGTGGTCGACTGCGAGGCGAGGTGGCGGGCTGGCGCGGGGTTGAGTCCTTCGTCCGGCCGCCGGTCCGACGATCGTCGGGACCTGCGGCTCCGCGAACAGCCGGCAAGGTGCAGCTTTTCCATGATCGCGAAGGATCGCGTTGCGAAAAGTGACGCGATCTTTCGTGATCATGAGAATGCAGACGTCGGACCGACCGCGGAACGTCCTGAGGCAGGTCGGGCGGGCTGCGGTAGGGCGGGCTGAGGTCAGGCGGGCGACCGTCAGGCGGGCTGAGGTCGCGGGCGAACCGTCAGGCGGAGCGGCGCTCGGGCAGGACGGTTGCGGCAGCCGCCGCGGTCGCCGGCTGGTTGACGTCGATGACGTCGTCGTCGCGGTCCTTCTTCGGGTCGAGCAGCGCGGACTCGGGCAGCTCGGCCCACCCCGTCGCCGGCTCCTTCGCCGCCACTGCGGCTGGCTCCGCCACGGTGGACGGCTCCGCCACGGCAGCTGACTCGGCCACTGCCGGCTCCTTCGCCGGCGCGACGACGGGCAGGTCGCCCAGCACGATCTGGCGCAGCTCGGTGAGCAGGATCTCGGTGGTCGCGGTGTCGGGGCGCAGGTCCAGCGCGATCGATCCCACTCCCGCGAGCGCCGGCAGAGCAGACGCCGCCGCGGCCGTCTCGGCAACCTCAGGCGGTGCCAGCGCGGCCTGCACCAGCGGCAGCTCGAGATCCCAGCGAGCGGCGTCTGCACGACGTGCCGCCACGGTGGCCGCGGCTGCCGCCTCCCAGGCCGAGTCCAGCTCGGCGCGCATCGAGCGGACGGTGGCGCGCAGGGCCACGACCTCCGCCTGCAGGGCAGCCGTGCGTGCCGCTCGGTCGCTGCGGCGAAGTCGAAGGAGCAGCCGGCGCCAAGCCGGGGTCTTGCGGTGCCGTCCAGACATGGCGCGGACGCTACGCCGAACGGGTGTACGAGCGTGGGAGGCGCGCCCACGTGTCACTCGTGTCACGCTAGTCACATGAGCACCGACCGGGAGACGTCATGAGCCTCGACCTGCTGGACTGGCGCCGCCGCGTGCACGCGCTCTATGCCGAGGTACGCGCGAGCGCCGACCCCGCCGTCGGGCACGAGTCCTGGCGACTCGGGCGCGACGAGCTGCTGGCCACCCATCCCCAGTCGCCCATCCTGCGCGACCAGCGGGCGCGCTTCACCGGCGTCCCCGTCGCCCCCTACGACCCGGCGCTGCGCTTCGAGGCAGTCGTCGAACCGGCCGAGCCGCACCGGTTCGAGGTGCCGACGGCGACCGACGGAGTCGTCCCGTTCGACCGCATCGGGACGGTCCGCCTCGAGGGGCTGGGCAGCCTCGACGTCTGGTGGCTCGGCTCCTACGGCGGCGGCGTCTTCCTGCCGGTCAAGGACGCGCTGGCCGGCCAGGAGACCTACGGCGGCGGACGCTATCTCCTCGACACGGTCAAGGGTGCTGACCTCGGCGGAGACGCCCGCGAAGGCGTACTCATCGTTGATCTCAACTTCGCCTACAACCCGTCGTGCGCCTACGACCCGGCCTGGGTCTGCCCGCTCGCGCCGCTCGGCAACACCCTCGCCGTGCCGACCCGCGCGGGCGAGCTCTACGCCGGCGTTTGAGTCGCTTGTCGGCGAATTCCCGAGATTGGATAGGTCCCGGCGCCACCGGAAGGGTGTGATCCGCATCCAATCATCGGCAAACCGTCCTAGCCGGGCGACCCTCCGAGCCTGCGGCTCAGCGCCCGCCGCGCGCGCTCGACCGCCGTCGTCAGGGCGTCACGGCGGTCCGCGAGCTGGTCGCTCGGCAGCGACACACCGATCGCAGCGAGCGGTCGCCCGGCCCGGTCGCGCGCGGCCACGGCCAGCGAGGCGATGCCCGCGGAGACGTGACCGTCCTCGACGCTGATCCCTGCCGTGCGCTCAGCCGAGACCAGCGCCCGCAGCTAGGCCACCGACCGCGGACCTTCCTCGGTCCGTGACGCGAGTGCCGCCGAGTCGGGGTAGATGGCCCGGAACTCCACCTCCGGCAGCTGCCGCGAGCAGCGCGCGTCCCGACGCGGTCAGGTGGGCCGGCAGCCGCACGCCGACCTCGGTGACGAGCGCCACGGGCCGCGGCGGCTGCTCCTTGAGCAGGTAGAGCACCTCGCGCCCGAGCAGGATGCCGAGGTGCGCGGTGGAACGGGTGGACGCCGCCAGCCGTGCGAGCACCGGCCGCCCCAGCCGCTCCAGCCGGTCCTGTCGCAGGAATGCGGTGCCCACCTCGAAGGTCGCCACCCCCAACCCGTAGGCGCGGTCCTCGGGGAAGTGGGTGACGAAGCCGCCGTCGGCGAGAACACCGAGCAGGCGGTACGTGGTCGAGCGCGGCAGGTCGAGGTCGCGGGCGATGACACCGGCCGACAGCGGAGCGGTCGCCCCGGCCAGCAGCTTGAGCACGGCCAGGCCGGAGGTCAGGGCCGGTGCTGCCATGGTGCGCAGTGTCTCAGATATGGGACACGTTGTGCCCGCTGAGGCTGGCGGCAGGCCGCCGCTGGCGACACAGTGGCGGGAGACAGCGAACGAGGAGATGCGATGAGCGACGTACGTACGATCCGGGCAGCGCGGGGCACGACCCTGACCGCCCGTGGCTGGCAGACCGAAGCACCGCTGCGGATGCTGATGAACAACCTCGACCCCGAGGTGGCGGAGCACCCCGAGGAGCTCGTCGTCTACGGCGGCACCGGCAAGGCCGCCCGCGACTGGCCGTCGTACGACGCCATCACCCGCACGCTCACCGACCTCAAGCTGGACGAGACGCTGCTCGTGCAGAGCGGGCGACCGGTCGGCGTGATGCGCACGCACGAGTGGGCACCGCGCGTGCTGATCGCCAACTCCAACCTGGTCGGCGACTGGGCCAACTGGGAGGAGTTCCGCCGCCTCGAGCAGCTCGGGCTGACGATGTACGGGCAGATGACGGCCGGCTCGTGGATCTACATCGGCACCCAGGGCATCCTGCAGGGCACCTACGAGACGTTCGCCGCCGTCGCGGCCAAGCGCTTCAACGGCACGCTCGCCGGCACGATCACGCTGACCGCCGGGCTCGGCGGCATGGGTGGCGCCCAGCCGCTGGCCGTCACGATGAACGACGGCGTGGCGATCTGCATCGACTGCGACCCGTCCCGGATCGCCCGGCGCATCGAGCACCGCTATCTCGACGTCGAGGCCACCTCGTTGCAGGACGCGCTCGAGCAGGCCGTTGCGGCTCGCGACAAGCGTCAGCCGCTCTCGATCGGCCTGCTCGGCAACGCCGCCGAACTCGTGCCGGCTCTGCTCGCGATGGACGCGCCGATCGACATCGTCACCGACCAGACGAGCGCGCACGACCCGCTGGCCTACCTGCCGACCGGTGTCGAGTTCGACGACATGAAGGACTACGCGGCGCTGAAGCCCGCCGAGTTCACCGACCGGGCGCGGGCCTCGATGGCGCGCCACGTCGCAGCCATGGTCGGCTTCATGGACAAGGGTGCCGAGGTCTTCGACTACGGCAACTCGATCCGCGGCGAGGCACAGACGGCCGGCTACACGCGGGCCTTCGACTTCCCCGGCTTCGTGCCCGCCTACATCCGGCCGCTGTTCTGCGAGGGAAAGGGCCCGTTCCGCTGGGCGGCACTGTCCGGTGACCCGAAGGACATCGCCCGCACCGATGCTGCGGTGCTCGACCTGTTCCCCGAGAACGAGTCCTTGCAACGTTGGATGAAGCTGGCGCAGGAGCGGGTCCACTTCCAGGGCCTGCCGGCCCGCATCTGCTGGCTGGGCTACGGCGAGCGCGACAAGGCCGGGCTCGCCTTCAACGACCTGGTCGCCTCCGGCGAGGTCTCCGCGCCGCTGGCCATCGGCCGCGACCACCTCGACTGCGGCTCGGTCGCCTCGCCCTACCGCGAGACCGAGTCGATGCTCGACGGCTCCGACGCCATCGCTGACTGGCCGCTGCTCAACGCGATGGTCAACGTCGCGAGCGGCGCCACCTGGGTGTCGATCCACCACGGCGGCGGCGTCGGCATGGGCCGGTCCCAGCACGCCGGCCAGGTGACCGTCGCCGACGGCACGCCGCTGGCCGCGGAGAAGATCGAGCGCGTGCTGACCAACGACCCCGGCATGGGCGTCATCCGTCATGTCGACGCGGGCTACGACCGCGCTGTCGAGGTCGCCGGGGAACGCGACGTCCGCATCCCGATGCGCGAGCAGTGACAACAACCCTGGTCACGGGCATCGGACTGCTCGCCACGCAGACCGACGAGCACGGCGAGGTGCGCGACGCGGCGCTCGTGGTCGACGGGGAATTCGTGACGTACGTGGGTCCGGCCAGCGGTGCCCCGGATGCCGACGAGCGAGTCGACCTCGGCGGAGGCACCGTGCTGCCCGGCTTCGTCGACTCGCACGCACACCTCGTCTTCGCCGGAGACCGGGCCGAGGAGTTCGCCGCCCGGATGTCCGGTCAGGCCTACGCGGCCGGTGGCATCCGTACGACCGTTGCCGCCACGCGCGCCGCCTCCGACGGCGAGCTGCGCGCCAACCTGGCGCGGCTGGCTGACGAGCTGTTGCACGCCGGCGTCACGACGTTCGAGACCAAGTCGGGCTACGGCCTCGACGTCGCGACCGAGCAGCGGTCACTGCGCATCGCCCGCGAGGTCACGCCCGAGACGACCTACCTCGGCGCGCACGTCGTGCCTGCGGGTGCCGACCGCGCGGCCTACGTGGACCTGGTCTGCGGCGAGATGCTCGAGGCCTGCGCGCCCTCGGCCCGCTGGGTGGACGTCTTCTGCGAGGTCGGTGCGTTCGATGCCGACGAGACACGGCACATCTTGAAGGCGGGCACCGACGCGGGGCTGGAGGCACGGCTGCACGCCAACCAGCTGACCGAGAGCGAGGGCGTGCAGATCGCTGTCGAGCTGGGCGCCGCGAGCGCCGACCACTGCACCCACCTGACGTCTGCCGACATCGACGCGCTGGCCGCGTCGGACACTGTCGCGACGCTGCTGCCGCTCGTGGAGTTCTCGACCCGCTCCCCCTACCCGCCGGCGCGTGCCCTGCTCGACGCGGGCGCGACTGTCGCCATCGCCACGGACTGCAACCCGGGATCTGGGTTCTCCACCGCCATGCCGCTGGCGATCGCGCTCGCGGTGCGGGAGATGCGCATGACACCGGCCGAGGCAGTCCGGGCCGCCACCGTCGGCGGGGCAAAAGCGTTGCGGCGCAACGACATCGGCTGGCTCGGTGTCGGCGCGCGTGCCGACCTCGTCGTGCTGGACGCGCCCAGCTATATCCATCTCGCCTACCGGCCGGCGTGCCGCTCATCGGCCAGGTCTGGCGCAACGGCCTGCGCGTCGCCTGACCGCGCAGCAGCCCCGGAATCGACCACGTTCAGCAGGTCTGCAGACGGTTCGCAAGGTGTGCAGGCATTGCGAACCGTCCGCCAGCATGCTGAACGTGGTCGATTCGCCAGCGGTCAGATCAGGCCTTTGGACGTCAGCCATTCCTTGGCGGCGGCGTTCGGGTCCTGCTTCTCCTGCACGACCTTGGTGAGCAGGTCGATCAGGTCCTGCGTCGTGATCTGCGCCGAGACGGCGTTCAATGCCGTCTTCACCGTGTCGGTCGCCTTCGCCGTGTTGATGAGCGGCACGACGTTCTGCGCGATGAAGTTGTTCTTCGGGTCCTCCAGCGCGATCCACTCGTTCTTCTTGATCAGCGGGTCGGTCGTGAAGATGTCCGCTGCGTCGACCTGGCCGTTCTTCAACGCGTTCTCGGACAGCGGCCCACCGGCGTCGAGGGTCTTGTAGGTCCCGAACACGACGCCGTAGTTCTTCTTGAAGCCTGGCACGCCATAGGAGCGGGTCTTCATCTCCGGCGGCCCGCCGAACGTGAGCTTGCCGGCGACGGGTGCCAGGTCGGCGATCGAGGTGAGCTTGTACTTCGCGGCGGTCTCCTTGCTGACCACGATGGCGTCCTTGTCCTCGGCCGGGGACTTGTCCAGCACGGAGAGCCCGGTCGGCAGCGCCGCCGGCAGCGCCGCGTAGATGTCGTCCGAGCTGACCGCGGTCGCGGTCTTGTCGAGGAACAGCAACAGGTTGCCGGTGTAGTCCGGGATCAGGTCGATCGACCCGTCCTGCAGACCCGGAAGGTAGGCCTCGCGGCTGCCGATGTTCAGCTTCGTCGTCACCTTGACGCCCTTGGCCTTCAGCGCCTCGGCGTAGATGTTGGCCAGGATCACGTTCTCCTGGAAGTTGGCCGAGCCGACGACGATCGTGTCGGCCGCGGCGGTCGTCTTGCTACCGCCGCTCGGGGTTGACGCCGTCGTCGGGTCGCCGCTCCCACCGCAGGCAGTGACGGCCAGCGCCAGTGCGGCGACGACCACGCCTAGAGTCATCTTCGTACGTAACATTCGCTCTCCTTGTGGTCTCTCTTGATCCGTCTTTCGCGAACCACGCTCGGTGCGTGGGCCAGTCTCGTCTTGCGGCCGCTCCGGCCGATCTCTCGCACTCAGACCCGGGCGACCTCCGCGTTGATGAACTCGCCGGCCATGGCATCCGCCGGACCGGTCTCCGCGCCCCCCTTGGCATAGCGCCCGGATATGCCGCGCGACACGATCGCCCGTTGGACCAGCGCGAGGATGAGGTCGGCGGACATCGCGAGCAACGCGACCAGCACGGCGCCCGACGCCATCTGGGGATAGTCCTGCTGCGACTGCCCGTCGAAGACGTAACGACCCAGCCCGCCCAACGACACGTACGCCGCGATGGTCGTGGTGGCGATGACCTGCAGCGTCGCGCTGCGGATGCCGGACATGATCAGCGGCAACGCGCACGGCAGCTCGACCTTGAACAGCACCTGGCTGCCGGTCATGCCCATGCCCCGCGCCGCATCTCGCGCGGCGGGGTCGACGTTCTGCACACCCGCGAAGGTGTTGGACAGGATCGACGGGATCGCCAGCAGGGTCAGCACGATCTCGGTCGGGATGAGGTAGGCAGCGTCGCTCTTGCCGTGGATGTGTGGCGAGATCAGCACCACGAAGAAGATGAGCAGACCGATGGTGGGCAGGGCGCGCAGCGAGTTGGCGATCGCGGCAACAACCGCCGTGCCCTTGCCGGTGTGGCCGATCAGCAGCCCGATCGGCAGCCCGATGAGCACCGCGATGACGAGCGCGATCACGGAGTACTGCAGGTGCTCCAGGATGCGGGTCGGGATGCCTTCCGGGCCGCTCCAGTGCTCCGGTGCTGTCAGCCACTCGAGGATGTCGCCGATCATGACGGCTGCACCGCCCTGCGCCACGGGGTCAGCATGCGCGTGACCAGCACGATCACCGTGTCGAAGACCAGAGCGAGCGCGACGCACAGCACGATGCCGATGAGGATCGGCGGGAAGTAGGAGAGCTGGAAGCCGTTGGTGAACAGCTGTCCCAGCTCGGGCACGCCGATCGTCGCCGCGACCGCGACGAGGCTCACGTTCGACACGGCAGCCACCCGCAGGCCGGCTGCGATGACCGGCACCGCGATCGGCAGCTCCACCGCGACGAGTCGCTGGAAGCGCCCGTAGCCCATCGCGGTGGCGGCCTGGGCGACGTCGTCTGGCACAGACGCGAGCCCGTCGGCGACAACGCGGACGAGCAGCGCGACGGTGTAGATCGTGAGCGCGACCGCCACATTGATCGGGTCGAGGACCTTGGTGCCGAGCAGGCCGGGCAGCACGACGAACAGCGCGATCGACGGGATCGTGTAGAGCAGTCCGGCGATGCTGACCAGCGGCGCGTAGAGCCACCGGTAGCGCTGCGCGAGCCAGCCGATCGGCAGCGCGATGATCAGGCCCAGCACGACGGGAATGGCCGCGAGCCAGATGTGACTGACCAGCCAGCTGAGGATCTCAGCGTGGTGCTCCTTGAAATAAGTGATCACGTGCCGGCCCCTGCCGGAGACTGCGAGGCCCGGCTCTTGGCCGCGTGGTCCTCGATCAGCTCGACGACCTCGGCCGTCGTCACCGAGCCGATCAGCCGACCTGCGTCGTCGACGACGACACCGCGGCCGGACGGCGAGGACAGCGCCGCGTCGAGGGCAGCGCGCAGCGAGCCGCTGTGGGTCGCGAGGGTTCCGCCTCGGTGCAGCTGTTCCTGACCGACCTTCCCGGCAGGCGTGTTCGCGGTGTCCAGCCAACCCTGTGGCTGGCGCTGATCGTCGACGACCAGGACCCAGCCGTCCGGTGCTGCCGAGACGTCGCTGCCCAGCACGACGGTGGGCTCGTCGTGGGTCGGCAACGCGCCGGCCGGCTCGAAGGCCAGCGCGCGATAGCCGCGGTCCCGGCCGACGAACCCCGCGACGAAGGCGTCGGCAGGGGCCGTGAGCAGCTCGGCCGGTGGTGCCAGCTGGGCGAGCTTGCCGCCCACGCGCATGACGGCGACCTGGTCGCCGAGCTTGACCGCCTCGTCGATGTCGTGGGTGACGAAGACGATGGTCTTGCCGAGCTCACCTTGCAGGCGGAGGAACTCCTCCTGCAGGTCATGTCGCACGACCGGGTCAACGGCGCTGAACGGTTCGTCCATCAACATCACCGGCGGGTCGGCGGCCAGCGCCCGGGCAACGCCCACCCGCTGCTGCTGTCCGCCGGAGAGCTGGGCGGGATAGCGCTTGGCGAACTTCGCGTCCAGGCCGACCCGCTCCAGCAGCTCCATCGCCCGCGCACGGGCCTCTCGCTTGCCCTGCCCGAGCAGCAGCGGAACCGTCGCGACGTTGTCCATGACGGTGCGGTGCGGGAACAGGCCGGCGTGCTGGATCACGTAGCCGATGCCGCGGCGCAGCTCTGCGGCCGAGAAGCCTGCGGTGTCCTTGTCATCGAGCCAGATGCTGCCCGGAGGTGGGCTCGATCATCCGGTTGATCATGCGAAGTGACGTCGTCTTGCCGCAGCCCGACGGCCCGACGAACACGGTGATCTGACCGGACGGTGCGATCACGGACAGCTCGTCCACGGCGACGGTGCCGTCGGGATACTTCTTGGAAACAGACTCGAACCGGATCATCCGGTCGTCACCTCCACCTGGTTGTGACCGCAGGACTCGCGACTCCAGAACCGCGTCGTGGTCATGCGCCCACCGACTCGGAGCTGCTGAACTGAGCCGTGATGGCTGCGGCCTCTTGGCTCACGATGCGACCGAAGGAACTCACTTTGTCGTCGTTGATCCGGTAGGTCGGGCCGACCAGGCTCACCGCTCCCGCGATGCCGCCGGGCCGCCAGATCGGGGCAGCGATCGCCGTCACGTCGGGCTCCACCGTCGAACGCTTCGCGACATATCCCGCTGCAGGAACCCGGCCGCTCAGCGCGCTGCCGACGGCTGTCCCCTTCAGGGCGACGGTGCGGCCGACCCAGCCGGCGTGCCGGACCGAGTGGGTGCCCTCCACCATCGCGACGTACAGCGCAGTGTCGCCGGGACCGTGCACGCTCACGTACGCCGACTCCCCCGTCTCCGCGACGATGCGCTGCAGGGACGGCTCCGCCATCGCCGACGAGGTTCTGCCGACCCATGGCGGCGGCCCCGAGCTGGGTCAGCCGCGCACCGGCCCGGAAGAAGCCGCGCTGGTCGCGAGCGACGAAGTCAGCGGTCTCCAGGGTGCGCAGCAGCCGGAGTGCGGTGCTCGTCGGAAGATCGACACGGCGCGCGCAGTCGGTCAGACTGATTGCCCCCTCGGCGCAGACCTGGGTGAGCAGGCCGAGCGCGCGTTCGACGGCGCGGGTCGACGAGGATGCCGGTGCTGCGGAGGAGGAAACCACGGTTGCGATGGCCTTCGGGTTAGATTAAGCGTTTCACCAAACGGAAGGGCCTTGCCATCTAGCGAGACCGTTGCACAGTCGGAGGCACCGAGCAAGAGGTCGCGACCGGTTCGTGATATTCCGGTGGCGGTCCGATGACGGGTCGAGAGAAGGCATTCCCCAGTATGTCACGCGAGGCGAAGTAGAAAGCGAGCGGTCGGTGATCCGCATCGACGGCACGGCCCTGACGACGGCCGACATCGTGGCCGCCGCCCGGCGCGACGACGTCATCGAGCTGACCGAGGAGGCACGCAGCCGCGTCGGGGCATCCGCCGCGCTCGCGGAGCGGATCGCAGCCGAACGACCGCTCTACGGCCGGTCCACGGGGGTGGGGGCCAACCGCAACGTCTCGGTCGATGACCCGGCCGGTCACGCGCGGGCGCTGCTGCGCAGCCATGCCACGTCCGCCGGGCCGCTCCGCTCACCGGTGCGAGTGCGGGCGATGCTCGTGGTGCGGATCAACCAGCTCGCGGCCGGTGGCAGCGGGGCGTCTCCGGCCGTCCTCGACGGACTCGCCGCCATGCTCGCCGCCGACGCACTCCCCTATGTGCGCGAGCACGGCAGCGTCGGCACGTCAGACCTGCCCGCGCTGGCGACCACCGCGCTGGCGTTGATGGGAGAGGCACCCACCACGTTCCCCTTGTCGACCCGTGTCGAGCTCGGGGCCGCAGACGCCCTGCCGCTGATGAGCAGCAACGCTGCCACGATCGGCGACGCCGCGCTGGCGGGCGCGGACCTCATGGAGCTCGCCCGGGCGAGCGTCGTGGTCGCCGCACTGACCTTCGCCGGCGTCGACGGCAACCGCGAGGCGTTCGCCGAGCTTGTCGAACGGGTCACGCCGTTCGCCGGTGCGCGCCAGGTGTGCCGGTGGATGCGAGCACTGACCGACGGCGCGACTCCGGCGGCCCGGATCCAGGACCCCTTCGGGCTGCGGACGCTGCCCCAGGTGCACGGCGTCACGATCGACGCGCTGCGTCGACTGGACGAGGTCGTTCGGCTGCTGGCCAACGCGCCGTCGGAGAACCCGGTCTTTCTCGAAGGCTCGGACGGCCGCGACCAGATCGCGCACCACGGCGGGTTCCACGCGTCGTACCTCTCGGCCGCCCTCGATGCCGCGACGCTCGCAGTGGCCGAGTCGGCGACGCTCGCGCTGGCCCGCATCGCGATCCTGATCGATCCGAGCGCGACCGGTCTGCCGCCGTTCCTCGGTGACGGACAGCCGGGGTCGTCGGGCGTCATGGTGCTCGAGTACGTGGGAGCATCCGCTCTCGGCGACGCCCGCGTGCTCGCAACGCCGACGGGCCTCCAGACAGTCGTCCTCTCCCGTGGGCTGGAAGAGGTGGCCAGCTTCGCCTCGCTCGCGGCCCGACAAGCGGCCGCCGTGGCAGAACCGGTGCGGTTGCTGCTGGCTTGCGAGCTGGTCGCCGCGGTCCGTGCGTTGCGCGCCAAGAACTTCTTGCCCGACAACGAGTTGCTCGCCCGCGCATTGGCGATGTGTGCCGAGCTTCCTGACGATCTGGTGGATCGCGATCTGACCGACGACGTCGACGTCGCGAGCCGCGTGCTCCCCGCGCTCGCGAGCCTGCTCGCCGACTAGACGAAATCCCCAGCACTCACCACGGATGGGGCTGGCATCGGTCGCAGCTCGTCGGCATAGGACACCGACGTGCGGCGAAGCAGGCCCGCGCCGCTCACCGTGTACTGGCCCAGTCGCCACAACGGCGGCGAGTACGCATGCACCGAGACACTGCCCGGGTCCAAGCCGCTGAGCCGATGAATGTGGTCCGGCCCGAAGCTGTAGGACTGGCCGGCGCTCACGGCCCTTCGGTTGTCCGGCGCGCCCACCGTCAGCACCTGCTCCTCGAGACATCCCTCGACGACCGCGATGGCGCCGGAAGAGATGTCGTGATCGTGCCAGCCGGTGTCGTTGCGCGGCGTCCAGCACAGCAGCCAGACGTCGATGTGCGGATCGCGATGCACCTGCACGTAGTGGCGCCGCTCGTCGCTGAACGACACGTGCGAGCGCCACCACGGCGGCTCGGACGCGAGCGACCGCACGAGCGCCAGCAGCTCGGGGCGGGCCAGTTCTCGCCCGGGCAGCGCCGCCAGCGCGGCTGGTCTGATCGTCGTGGCCGTCGATGCGGTCGACACTGTCGACGCTGTCGAATCCGTCGATGCGGTCACGGGCAACCTCCCTGGAGCAGTCGGCGCGGGTTGGCGACGCGCACGGCATGGGTCGCCGCCGCCCCGAGACCTGGATCGGTGGGCCCGCAGTAGGGCCGGTCGCTGCCGAGCACGAGCGAATCAATGCCCAGCACGCGTACGAGGCTGTCGAGACCGACACGCCCATAGCTGGACGTGTCGACGAACGTGTCCGGATCCGCCAGCAGGTCGGGACCGCCGCGGGCGGCGGATCGCTCGTAGTGCAACGGCGCGAGGCCGGCCCCGGCGACGAAGCAGATGCGCAGCTGCGGGAGCAGGCTGCGGCCGACGGCCTGCCAGGCCCACCAGGCGGCCTGCAGCTGAGCCGCGTAGTCGACGACCGGCGCCCACCACGAGTGCGCGGCGGGTGCGACCGTGGTCACCGGCCCCGGGTGGACGAACACCGGCCGGCCCGCCAGCTCACACACCCGGAGCACCTCCGCGAGCGCCTCCACCGCCAGCGGCGTGGCCAGCCGGGTCGCGGGCACCTGCAGGCCGACGAACCCCTCGTCGAGCAGGCCCTGCAGGCCGGACAGGTCGGGATCGACGTGGCTGACCGCGGCCCAGGCGACGAACGGCTCGGGCAAGGACATGACGCCCTTGTGCCAGGCGAGCAGCAGCGGGCCGGCGTCGTCGGGACGCAGATCTTCGATGCCCAGCGGGCTGGACAGGCCGACAACGATGCGCCCGACGTCGGGGTCGAGGCCGGCGCGCCGCTGGGGCTCGTGGGCGGTGGGGTCGATTTCGTACGGGGGCTCGCCGGCCAGGTGCAGCGTCCAGCCGACCAGCCGGGGCGCTGTGTCGCGACTGCGCAGCGCGTCCACGAACTCGGGCGGCCAGAGGTGCTGATGCACGTCGACGCCGCAGACCCCACCCTGTGGCACGCACGTCCTCCATCTGGTGAAGCGCTTCACTGATGCGATCCAGTGAAGCGCTTCACTACGGGTTTGTCAATTCGCCCCGGCCCCGTCGATTCTCACTAGGCTGACCGGATGGCCGAACGCCGACGGCGACCGACGCTGCGCGACATCGCCGCCGAGACCGGGCTGTCCACGGCGGCGGTTTCGTACGCCCTGCGGGGGCTGCAGGTGCCACCGGAAACCCAGCAGCGGGTCCGCGAGGCGGCTGAACGCCTCGGCTATCAGGCAGATCCCATCGCCCGAGCGCTGGCGTCCGGGCGCACCGGCTATGTCGGTGTGCTCTGCCGGTCGCTGGAGGACATGTGGCAACAGGGCCTGGCGGCGGCGTTCGGACGCGGGCTGCTCGAGGCCGGCCGCAGCGCCCTGATCGTCGACGCGTCCAACGACCCGGAGCTCGAGGCCACGCTGGCGCAGCGCCTGGTCGACCAACGCGTCGACGCCCTGATCGCACTGCCCGTCGACCCGCGCGCCGAGCACTGGGCCGCCATCGCGCAACGGGTGCCGCTCGTGTCGATCGGCGACGGGTTGCCGGGCGTGGCCACCGCGGCGGAGGTGGTCTTCGACAACGCCGGCAGTGTCACCGATGCCCTGACCCGCCTCGCAGCAGCCGGCCACCGGCAGATCACGGTGTTGACCTCGGTTGCCACGGCCACACCGGACCGGCCCGCGGAGAGCGTCGTGGCGCGGGTGGCCGAGGAGCTCGGCATCGTGGCGGTCCTGTGCCCCTCCCCCTATGACCTGGACGGTGCCCGGGCGGTCGCGATCGACGCCCTGTCCGGCGACGATCCGCCCACCGCATTCCTCTGCCTGGCCGACACGATCGCCTACGGCGTCTATGCGGCAGCGGACGAGCTCGGCCTGCAGGTGCCGGAGGACGTCTCCGTCCTGGGCTTCGACGACAACCAGGTGTCCCGCCTGCTCACCCCGCCGCTGTCGACCTACCGCTGGCCGGTCACCGAACTCGTCGGGCTCGTCGTGGAACGCACCGTTCGCGCGATCGACAACGACAAGCGCAGCAAGCGAAAAGTGCTGACCGCCACCCCGCAGATGCGTGGCTCGGTCGCGCCGCCGCGCTTGCGACCGGCCCGGCGGGCGGCCGCCGAATAGCAGCGCTCGCGCCGGACGTGCAGAGAATACGGACTCATCCGTCCAGCCGCGATGATGCGAGCGCGGTGACGGCACCGATCAACGGTGAATCCGTCATTCCTGCACGCCCACCTACACAACCGGTCTCGGCGTGTAGAGCGTGGTCAGCACCAGAACGACCGCAATGGCTCCGACGACCGTGACGCCTGCGCCCATCCAGGCCCACAGCTCCGCGTCGGCCGCTCGAATGCCCGCAGAGATGTACCCGTCCCCGTTGTAGGTGCTGTCCGTCAGCAAGCGCGTCTGGAGACGGTCGGACTCTCGGCCGGCAGTGACGGCGATGTCCACGTTCACTCCCCAGCTCACGGCGCCCACGAGAAAGACCGTCAGCGACCCGATCAGCAGCAGTCTGGTGGCGGCCGCACTTCGGCGCAGGACCGAAGGCTCGATCGGACGCACCGATGGAGCCGCCCAGGCATCGGGCTGCATCCCGGCGGCTCCCAACGGCTGTTGGTTCGGCACCCACTGCTGGCCGTCCCAGCGCCAAGCACCATCCGGACTGATCTGCCCCGTCGTCACTACGCGGGTGCCCCTGGCGGCTGGTCCTCGTCGTTGTTGCCGCGCACGCGGCAGGTGCGTTCCAGGAGAAGCCCTGCCGCAGTGAGCAGCAGCGAGGCCAGCACGGCACCACCGGCCAGCAACGCGCGGTCGCGCCGGTCAGCTATGTCGAGGCTCGGCAGCAAGACCAAAGCGTAGCCGCCGTAGAGCCCGCCGACGATCGGGCCGACGTGCGCGCTGGCCTTGCCGAGCACGGCCATCCGGGCCATCGACAGCGGGTGCGGGCGCTTGTCACCGCGACGCAGTCGACTGCGCAGCCCGAGCGCGGTCGCGAGCACCACGAGAGCGAGGGCGAGCAGGCCGGCGGGCGCTGACCAGGACAGCGGAGGCAGTACGCCGCCACGATCCTCGACGAGGCGCAGCGCGCCCCAGGTGACAGCGCCCACGGCAATGAAGATCGCGACCAGCGACGTGATTCGGGTGGGTTTCACGCCCGCGCCACCGGGAGCTCCAACGCGAGGTCAGCCCGCAGCCGTACACCCGTGACGTCCATGTCGGCCAGCAGGTCGGCAGCCCGGCGCCCGTCGGGAAGGGCTGCGTCGCTGTCGACGGCAGACCAGGGCACCAGCACGAAGGCACGCTCGGCGGCCCGCGGGTGTGGCAGCACCAGGTCGGCGTCATCGACGACCTCGTCGCTGATCGTCAGCAGGTCGACGTCGAGGGTGCGTGGCCCCCATCGCTGCTCCCGCACGCGCGCGAACCGCGCCTCCACGGTGTGGGCCAGGTCGAGCAGGGCGTGCGCCGTGAGGTCGGTCTCGACGACTACGACAGCGTTGAGAAAGTCGGCCTGCTCGGGACCACCCACCGGATCGGTCTCGTAGACGGGCGACACGGCGACGACCTGCCCTGCGGCGGACAGCGCATCGACCGCCCCCTGCAACAGGGCCAGCCGATCACCCAGGTTGCTGCCGAGCCCCAGCACCGCTCGCCGCACGCCCCGGCTCATCGGCGATCGCGCACGATGGTGACCGCGACGTCCTGGAACGGCACGCCGACCGGAGCCTCGGGCTTGTGCACCGTCACCTCGACGCTTTCGACGAGCGGCCGGGACAGGCACACAGCGGCGATGCGCGCGGCAAGGGTCTCGAGCAGGTTGACCGGTCCGCCTTCGACAACAGCGACGACCTCGGCGGCGAGCTCGCCATAGTGCACGGTGTCGGCCACGTCGTCCGACTTGGCGGCCTGGCGGGTGTCGACCTCGAGCACGAGGTCGACGAGGAACGTCTGGCCCGCTTCGCGCTCCTCCGGGTAGACGCCGTGGTGACCCCGGGCGCCCAACCCGCGCAACGTGATGCGATCTACATCGCTCACACCGTCTCCTCGCTCACGCTCGTCGACCGTGCTGGCAATTGTGCTGTGCCCAATTCGCTCACGTGACGTCCCGCCCGTGCTTGGCGGCCTCGAGAGCAGCAACGACGCGTACGGCGTCGGCGCTGCCGGCGACATCGTGCACGCGCACCCCCCATGCTCCGTGCGCGGCAAGCAGCGAGGTGAGTGCCGTCGTGGCGTCTGCCCGACGGTCGGCAGGGCGCGGCTCACCGCTTCCGTCGGCGAGCAGCGTGCCGAGGAACCCCTTGCGTGAGGCGCCGACGAGCACTGGCCGACCCAGAGCCTGCAACGCTTCGAAGTGGGCGAGCAATGACCAGTTGTGCAAGCCCTGCTTGGCAAAACCGAGTCCCGGGTCGATGACGACGTAGTCGCGGCTGAGTCCCTGCTCGGCCAGGTCGGCCAGCCGTGACTCCAGCTCCGCGACGACCTCAGCGACCACGTCGTCGTACACCGCCCTGGTGTCCATGTCGGCACTGTGGCCGCGCCAGTGCATGGCGACGAACGGCACCTCGAGGGCGGCGACGGTGCGGGCCATCGCTTTGTCGGCGAGTCCGCCGCTGACGTCGTTGACGAGGCAGGCGCCGGCCTCGACCGCGGCCGACGCCGTTCTGGCGCGCATCGTGTCGATGCTGACCGGCACTCCTGCCTCGGCGAGCGCCCGCACGACCGGCAGCACGCGGCGGGTCTCCCGTGCCGCGTCGACACGCTGCGCGCCGGGGCGGGTCGACTCACCGCCGACGTCTACGAGGTCGGCGCCTTCGGCGACCATCGCGAGGCCGTGGGCGACAGCGGCGCCTGCGTCGAGGAACTCGCCGCCGTCGGAGAAGGAGTCAGGCGTGACGTTGAGCACTCCCATGACGAGGCACCGCTGCAGGCCGGACAGGGCTGGGGGCAGCCCGCGGAGCACCGGCTGCTGGATCTGCGGCGAGACCATGGTCGTCATCGCACGGTCATCGGGCGGTCACCAGGCGGCCGTCGGGCTCATCGCGCCACGATGAGGCTCATCGCCTCGGCCCGCGTCGCGGGATCTCGCAGCTGACCGCGCACCGCCGACGTCACCGTCCTGGCTCCCGGTTTGCGGATGCCCCGCATCGACATGCACAGGTGCTCGCACTCGACGACGACGATGACGCCGCGCGGCTCGACGATGCGCATCAGGGAGTCGGCTATCTGCGTCGTCATGCGCTCCTGCACCTGCGGCCGCCGCGCGTACACATCGACCAGGCGGGCCAGCTTTGACAGCCCGGTGATGCGACCGCCCGACGGGATGTAGCCCACGTGTGCGACGCCGGTGAACGGCACGAGGTGATGCTCGCAGTGGCTGCGTACCTCGATGTCCTTGACCAGGACCATCTCGTCGTGGCCGAGCTCGAAGGTGGTGGTGAGGACGTCCTCCGGCTCCTGCCAGAGCCCGGCGAAGATCTCCTGGTAGGACCGGGCGACCCGGTCGGGGGTGTTGCGGAGCCCGTCGCGCTCGGGATCTTCACCGATCGCGACGAGCAGGTCGCGGATGGCCCGCCGCACTCCGTCGGCGTCGTAGGTGGAGAGACGCCGCCCGCGTGGCGCTCCGACACCGTCCTCGGGCGCGGTCGCCCCGGTGAACTCACGCGCCTCGACCACTGAGGTCAGCCCTCGAACCCCAGCGGCCGGCCCGGGACATCGTCGGACGGCTGGGGCATGTCGGACGGCAGGGGCGAGTCGGGCACATCGGTGGGCGCGGTGCGCACCCATGCTGTGCTCCTTGTCCTGCCCGTTGGTGCCGGGCGAGGCGAGCTCCTTGGGAGTCATGATCGGGCCGGCCTGCGGGGCGCGCTTGTCCGAGCCGGTCCAGGCCGGACGGGCGGGCCGCTTGTTGATGTGGGCGAAGACTTCGGCGATCTGCGCCTTGTCGAGCGTCTCCTTCTCGAGCAGCTCCAGGACCAGCTCGTCGAGGATGTGCCGGTTGTCGACCAGGATCTCCCAGGCCTCGTTGTGCGCCGACTCGATGAGCTTCTTGACCTCCTCGTCGACCACACCCGCGACCTCTTCGGAGTAGTCACGCTGGTGGCCCATGTCGCGACCGAGGAACGGCTCGGCGCTCTCGTTGCCGAGCTTGATGGCGCCGATGCGCGAGGTCATGCCGTACTGCGTGACCATCGCGCGGGCGAGAGCGGTGGCCTTCTCGATGTCGTTGGCCGCACCCGTCGTCGGGTCGTGGAAGACGATCTCCTCGGCCGCCCGGCCGCCGAGCATGTAGGCGAGCTGGTCGAGCATCTCGTTGCGGGTCGTGGAGTACTTGTCGTCCTCGGGCAGCACCATCGTGTAGCCGAGAGCCCGGCCGCGGGACAGGATCGTGATCTTGTGGACCGGGTCGCTGTTGGGCAGCGACGCGGCGACGAGCGCGTGCCCGCCCTCGTGGTAGGCCGTGATCTTCTTCTCTTTGTCGCTCATGATGCGGGTGCGCTTCTGCGGGCCGGCGACGACGCGGTCGATGGCCTCGTCGAGCGCCTCGGCGTCGATCAGCTGCTTGTCGTTGCGGGCGGTCAGCAGCGCCGCCTCGTTGAGCACGTTCGCGAGGTCGGCGCCGGTGAAACCGGGAGTGCGGCGAGCGAAGGCCTTCAGATCGATGCCCTCGTCGATCGGCTTGCCCTTTGCGTGGACCTCGAGGATGCGCTGGCGGCCGATCAGGTCAGGACGGTCGACCGCGATCTGCCGGTCGAAGCGGCCGGGGCGCAGCAGCGCCGGGTCGAGGATGTCCGGCCGGTTGGTGGCCGCGATGAGGATCACGCCGCCCTTGACGTCGAAGCCGTCCATCTCGACCAGCAGCTGGTTCAGGGTCTGCTCGCGCTCGTCGTGGCCACCACCGAGGCCGGCACCACGGTGACGTCCCACGGCGTCGATCTCGTCGACGAAGACGATGGCCGGAGCGTTGGCCTTGGCCTGCTCGAACAGGTCGCGGACGCGGGAGGCGCCGACGCCGACGAACATCTCGACGAAGTCGGAGCCGGAGATGGAGTAGAACGGAACGCCTGCCTCACCGGCGACCGCGCGGGCCAGCAGCGTCTTGCCGGTGCCGGGCGGCCCGTAGAGCAGGACGCCCTTGGGGATCTTGGCGCCGATGGCCTGGAACTTCGCCGGGTTCTCGAGGAACTCCTTTATCTCTTGTAGCTCCTCGACCGCCTCGTCGGCGCCGGCTATGTCCTTGAAGGTCGTCTTGGGCGTGTCCTTGCTGATCAGCTTGGCCTTGGACTTGCCGAACTGCATGACGCGCGAGCCGCCGCCCTGCATCTGGTTGAAGAAGAACAGGATCAGGGCGGCCAGGATGATGATCGGCAGGAAGCTGAGCAGGATCGTGACGAGAGCGTTCTGGTGCGGAACGGAGTCGGTGTAGTCCTCGCTCGGCGGGTGCTGGGCCAGCAGGTCGACGATGTCGCGCTGGCGCGCCACGACATAGTCGCTCTGGATCTTCTTCGTGTCGACGCCCTTGACGCTCGCGTCGTCCTTGAGCGTGAGCTCAAGTCGCTGATCGCGGTCGACGATCTTGGCTTCCTTGACCTTGTTGTCCTCGATCGCCCCGATCGCCACCGAGGTGTCGACCTTCTTGTAACCACCGGCGGCGGAGGCAAGCTGAGTCGCCAGGAGCACGCCGACAATGACCAGCGCGACCCAGAAGAAGGGGCCTCGTAAGTAGCGTTTGACGTCCATCGAACCGGGGCGGGTCGCCCCGTCCCTCCTGCCGAACGTAGGTGTCTCGAAAGGTGAACGGTACACCGGGGCAGCGGCAGGCGTCTTTCGCGGCTCTGTTGCCGGACGCTGATCCCGATGCCCACCTAACGGCCTGGTCAACCTCCCGTTCCCGCGGGCCCCGCGGACGCCTTCCGCTGAGGGCCGAACGGCGCCGCTGGCCGGCCAGGCTCGGCGGCGTCCTAGACACGACCGATCCACCACGGCGGCCGCGGGCTCGTACGACGTGTGCGGGGCCGGCGGGACGCCGGGAGCCGACCATGGGACACCTAGGTGGTCACTGAGGCTGGAGTGACGTCAAAGGCGGCATGGGAGGCACATCCGTCCGCGCACCAGTTGTGTCCGTGACCGAACCCCGGGCGGCTGACGCCTCAGCGCGAGGCGACTCCGCTCAGTCGGAGTAGACGTGCGGCGCCAGCGTGCCGACGAAGGGCACGTTGCGATAGCGCTGGTCGTAGTCCAGGCCGTAGCCGATCACGAACTCGTTGGGGATGTCGAAACCGACGTATCGAACGGGCACGTCGACCTGGGCCGCCTCCGGCTTGCGCAGCAGCGTGCAGACCTCCACGGAGGCGGGGCCGCGGGACGAGAGGTTGGACATCAGCCAGGACAGGGTCAGTCCCGAGTCGATGATGTCCTCGACGATGAGCACGTTGCGATCGGTGATGTCACGGTCGAGGTCCTTGAGGATCCGCACGACACCGGAGGACTTGGTGCCCGAGCCGTAGGAGGACACCGCCATCCAGTCCATCTCGAGGTGGGACCCGATCGCGCGCGCAAGGTCGGCCATCACCATCACGGCCCCCTTGAGCACGCCTACGAGCAGCAGGTCCTTGCCCGTCGTAGTCGCGACCGATCTCGTCGGCCATCTCCCGCAGCCGCGCAGCGATCTGTTCCTCGGTGATGAGCACCTTCTCGAGGTCGGTGCCGAGGTCCTTCTCGTCCACTCGCGATCGCTCCTGTCTAGTCCGGGCCACTGCTCGTGATCTGACTGCCCGTGGTCTGGCTGCCGTTGCTGAAGCGCAGCCTGCCACACCGCCGCGCGACGCTGACCTGGCCCGGCAGGTCGAGCGGGCCCTGCCCGTGCCAGTCCGTCACGAGCCGGTCAAGCTCGCCGACGTGGCCGGCCGAGAGGTCGCCGGCGGGAGAGCCCGCGTCGAGCGCCGCGCGCCGCAGCAGCCGGGTGCGCACGGCCGCGGGCAGCGCAGCGAGGGCCGGCACGTCGAGACCCTCGCCCGCGTCGTCGTACACCTGCTTGGCCGCCTGCTCGGCCCAGGTGTCGAGCGCGTCCGCGTCGGCGCGCAAGAGAGACGCGGTACGCGCGAGCGCGGCTGTCACGCCCGGGCCGAGCGCGGCCTCGAGCGCGGGCAGCGCCGCGTGGCGCACCCGCGACCGGCCGAACGACGAGTCGGCGTTGTGCGGGTCCTCCCAGGTCTCGAGGCCGGCTGCGGCGCTGCGGACGACCGCGCGGTCGAGGTCGAGCAGCGGGCGCCGGTATCGGCCGCTGCGGGCGGCCATGCCGGACAGCGAGCGCGCTCCCGAGCCTCGTGCCAGCCCGAGCAGCACCGTCTCGGCCTGGTCGTCCCGGGTGTGCCCGAGCAGCACGGTCGCGGCGCCCAGCCGGTCGGCCGCGTCCTCGAGGGCCCGGTATCGCGCCGCGCGGGCGGCTGCCTCGGGGCCGCCGGCCCGCCCGACGTCGACGGTCGCGACGTGGACAGGGTCGAGGCCGAGGCGGGTCAGCCGGCCGGCAAGCGCCGACGCCCGGTCGGCGGAGCCGGTCTGCAGCTGGTGGTCAACGGTGACCGCTCCGGCGCGCAAGCCGGCACGTGGCGCCTCGAAGGCCGTCGCCGCCGCCAGGGCCAGCGAGTCGGCGCCGCCGCTGCAGGCCACCAGCAGGAGGTCGCCGGGCGCGAGGTCGCGCACGGCGGCGCGGACAGCCGCTCGTACGGCGGCAACTGCCGGTGCGGGCCCCATGCCAGCACGGTAGCCACCCACGCCCTCGGGAATCGACCACGTTCAGCAGGCCGGCGGACGGTTCGCAATGCCTGCACGCCTTGCGAACCGTCCGTACACATGGTGAACGTGGTCGATTCCGGGGCGGGGTGATGTCGGCGATGCGGTCAGGCCTCGAGCTCACGCAGTCCGACGACGCGGTCCACCCAGTCGCGCGGCGCGGCCAGCTCCTCCTTGGTCGGCAGGTTGGCCGGCGACTCCCAGACGCGGTTGAAACCGGTCATCCCCGCGTGGCCGACAGCCGCGCGCACGAAGCGCTCACCGTCGCGGTACTGGCGCATCTTGGCGTCGATGCCGAGCAGCCGTCGTACGACCGACTCGACTCGGCCCGCCTCCTTGCGGCGACGCTGGAACTTCGCCCGGATGTCACCGACCGACGGGATCACGGCCGGCCCGACGCCGTCCATCACGAAGTCCGCATGGCCCTCGAGCAGCGACATCAGCGCCGTGATGCGGTCGAGGATCTCCCGCTGCGCGGGGGTCTGCACGGCCTCGACGAGCGAGCCGCCCTCGGACGACGAGTCCGGGTCGAAGCCGTCCCGCACCGCTTCGTAGGCCGCGCTGGCCGCCGACCGCAGCCGCCGGGCGATCGCCGACGGGTCGACGTCGGTCGCAGAAACGAACGCCTCGATCTCGGACATCACGTGGTCGCGCAGCCACGGCACGCCGCCGAACTGGACGCGGTGGGTCTCCTCGTGCAGGCACACCCAGAGCCGGAAGTCGCGCGGGTCGACCCCCATCTCGCGCTCGGTCGACACGATGTTCGGCGCGACGAGCAGCAGCCGGCCCGGACGGGGCTCGGCCGTGTCGCCGTACGGCGGAAAGAGCTCGTACTGCCCGAGCACCTTGGTCGCGAGGAACGCCAGCAACGAGCCGGTCTGCACGCCGGTGACCCTCGAGCCGACGGCGTTCGCGACGGCCGAAGGTGGCCGGTCCTGCTGGATCTTCGTGATGAGCGGCTCGAGCACGGTCTGGAAGCCCGCGGCGTTGGCCTGGATCCAGCCCGGCCGGTCGATCACCGCGACGCTGGCGCCTTCGGTCGACGCGTGCAGCCCGGTGAAGCCGGCGACGTGCTCGTGTGCCTCGGCGGCGTAGACACGCAGCTGGGCAACGGCCTCGCGGGCCTCGACCGCGGAGATCTGCGGGCCGGGGCGCACCAGCTTCGTGGCGGTGGCGACGGCCAGGTCCCAGTCGACCATGGAGGAGTTCATCGATTCACCGTACGTCGTGGGGCGTCCCCAGGCTGCAGACCGGTCATGCGGGGTCACCTCTGGGATGGCGGGGAACCAAAGGCCCGCCTGGTCACGAAACCAGGCGGGCCGTCAGTCAGGTGGGTGTTGTCGGAGAAAGCGTCAGCTGAAAACGCTGACGCCGCCGGGTCCGACGAGGAACGCGACGACGATCAGGACGATCCCGACGAGCATCTGACCGCGGACCAGGGTGACAACCCCCCAGATGCCGATCAGTACGGCAAGAATCCAGAGCAGCAAGTGAAACATGGGTGCCTCCTTTCGAGCGGCAATGGTTCCCGGCCTCGCCGCGGTCAACCATCGGAGAGCGGGGAACTTTACGAATCTGCCGACGGGGCTGGAGGACGAATGCGGCAGCCCCGCCGCTAAACCCACGAAACGGCGACCGCGGCGGCGAGGCTCAGCGGGGCGACCGCGGCGCCGAGGCTCAGCGGGCGACCGCGGCGGCGAACCGGTCGAGTGCGGCGCGGGCCGCGAGTGTTCCTGCGGTCGGTACATGATCGGACATCACCACGAAAACGAGGGTTCGTCCTGACTGTTCGGTCACCCCGGCCAGGGTGCTCACGCCGGTGAGCGTTCCGGTCTTGGCGCGCACCAGACCGGCCCCGGAGTCACTCGGCGGCCGGGTGAACCGGTCCTCCAGCGTGCCCGAGAACCCTGCCACCGGCAGGCCGGTGAGCAGCGTGCGCAGCACCGGGTGCTCAGTCCCGGCAGCGACCTGGAGCAGCCGGGCCAGCGTGACCGGGGCGATGGCGTCAGTGCGGGCGAGTCCGCTGCCGTCCCGCAGGTCGAGGCCGGCGGTCGGCACGCCGAGATCGCCCAGGACGTCTGCGACAGTGTCCCGGCCGGCGGTGAACGTCCCCGGACTGCCTTGCGCGATGGCCGAGAGGCGGAGCAGCGACTCGGCGAGGTCGTTGTCGCTGGTCGACAGGTCGGCTTCGACGAGCTGAGCCACCGTCGGCGACAGCACCTGCGCCAGGGTCCGGGCGCCCGCCGGCGACGTCGTACGCCGGACGCTGCCCGTGACGGTGATGCCGCGGGCGGCGAGCAGCTTCGCCAGGTCACGTCCGGCCGCCATCGCCGGGTCGGGCTCGCGGACGTCCGCGCCGGGCTTCACCCGGCCGCCGTCGACGGAGAGCGCGCTGACCCGGCTGACGACACCGGAGCCGACGTAGGTCGCCGGCCAGTCCGGCGAGACCGAAGGCCCGGAGAACAGCGAATCGTCGATGCGCACGGTGACGGTGGGCGCGGCTGAGGTGCCGGTCGGGCTGGCGCTCGCGGTCGCGTGCCGCCGGTGGGTGGCCGGGCGCGCAGTGCGGCCGCGGTGGCGTCGGCGAGCGCGCTGAGGCTGGCCCGCCGCGGATAGTCGCGGGCCTTCGGGTCGTGCAGCGCCAGCGTGGTGTCACCGCCGCCGACGAGCACCACCTCGCCGGGCTTGGCACCGGCGACGACCCGCGTCGCCAGCCGATGCTCCGGCCCCAGCGTCATCAGCGCGGCCGCCGCAGTCGTCAGCTTCGCGATGGAGGCGGGGGTCCGCGCGCGCGCGTCGTCCTGGTCGAGGAGCACGTCGCCGGTGGCCGCATCGATGACGGTGGCGCCGACACCGGGGCCGAGTGCCGGCCTGCCGAGCAGCGTGCGGAGCCGTCGGGTCGGGATCGCCGCGGCTGCGCTGGTGGTCGCTGGATCGAGTACGTCCGGTGCCGGTGGCCGGGACGGCGTCGGGCTCGCGCTCGGGGTAGGGGTCGGCGTCGGCGCGCTGTCGCCGATCAGGCCGGCAGGCAGGTAGCCGGCGGCCTCGAGACCCGCCGCACCGCCGAGCGCGACGACCAGAACGACGGCAGCGCCGATGGCGATCGTCTTGGCGCGACTGCCGGTGGACGAGGGTTGGCGCGGCTGATCGGCAGCCAACCCTCACCTCGATTCATTGACCTCTTCGGGCGTACGAGACACTATCCGGCGGACGTACCCGCGCTTCGCGCGTTGCGGGGTCGGTCGATCGCGAGGGAGATGCCGTGGAGTTCGACGTGCTGATCGAGATCCCGAAGGGGAACCGGAACAAGTACGAGGTCGATCACCAGACGGGCCGCATCCGCCTCGACCGCATGCTGTTCACGTCCACTCGCTACCCGTCCGACTACGGGTTCATCGAGAACACTCTCGGCCTGGACGGCGACGCGCTCGACGCGCTCGTACTCCTGGAAGAACCCACCTTTCCCGGGTGCGTGATCCGGGCCCGGCCGCTCGGCATGTTCCGGATGACCGATGAGGCCGGCGGCGACGACAAGGTGCTGTGCGTGCCGTCGACCGACCCGCGGTGGGAGCACCTGCGGGACATCCATCACGTCTCGGAGTACGACCGCCTGGAGATCCAGCACTTCTTCGAGGTCTACAAGGATCTCGAGCCCGGCAAGTCGGTGGAGGGCGCGACCTGGGTCGGCCGGGTGGACGCCGAAGCGGAGATCCTCGCGTCCATCCAGCGGCTCGCCGACGCCAAGAAAGCCGGCACCGCCAACCCCTTCTAGCCGGCCGGGAATCGACCACGTTCAGCAGGTCTGCGGACGGTGCGCAATGCCTGCACGCCTTGCGAACCGTCCGCCCGCATGCTGAACGTGGTCGATTCCGACGGGGCTCAGAAGGTGCAGGGGTGCTGGCTGGGTGCGTACTGCCGGCAGGCCGTGAGCGGGTTCGCGTACTGGACCGCCGGCAGGGCGTCGCCGTCGAAGTCGAACATCGTCAGGTTGTCGTTGGGTGTGCCCTCGCCCGGTGTCCAACCCACGCCTGGGATCCACTCGGGCTGCCAGTAGAAAATGCCCTTGCCGTGCCCGCCGGGGACGGCGGCGAGGATCGAGCTCAGGTCGGAGACGAAGGACAGCTGCCCGCCCGGGGTCGCGGGGTAGCCGGGGACCACCTGGCTCTGCTCCCACAGGAAGTTGCCCGTTGCATCACCTTGCTCGAGAGTCCAGCCGTATTGCGTCTCGGCGAGCATGACGTCCTTGTCATAGCGCACCGCGAGATCGTTGACGTTGCCGCGTAGTTGGGTCATCGTCCCGTGCCAGAACGGGTAGTAGGACAGTCCGATGACGTCGAACGGCACGTGCTGCGCCACCACGTCGTCGAAGAAGGTGCGGCTGAACGCGTTGTCGCCGCCCTGGTCGAAGTGGATCATGATGCGCGGCCGGGGACCGCGGGCATCGGATGCACCGGCGACGCCGGCCCGCAGCAGGGTGCCGAGGTTGTCCCACCCGGTGCCCGCCTCCCAGTCGAGCTGCCCGGTCGGCCAGAGCATGCCGTTGCGGATCTCGTTGCCGATCTGGACCATGCTGGCCGGCGTTCCCTGCGCGCGCAGGTGGTCGAGGACGTCACGCGTGTAGGTGCGCACGGTCTGCGCCAGTGTCGGGAGATCCTGTCCCGCCCACGCCGCGGGGGTCGGTTGCTTCTGCGGATCGGCCCAGAAGTCTGAGTAGTGGAAGTCGAGCAGGATCCGCAGGTGGGCGGCCTTGGCCCGCCGGGCCATCGCGAGCAGGGAGTCGAGGTCGCTGTAGCCACCGGGCGGGTCGGTCCACAGCCGCAGGCGCACGTAGTTGCTGCCGTGGTCGCGCAGGATCCGTTCCGGCAACGCGGTGACACCGCGGTCGCGATAGCTGTTGCCGACTTCCGCCTCCTGCACGGCGAACGACAGGTCGTCGCCAACGATCTGCGCGCGCTGGTTCGGCCCGAGCACGCGCAGCGCGGCGATGCAGACGGGCCCGCCCGCCGATCGCACGGACATCGAAACGAACCGCGCGAGGAGGCCGTGGCGCACCGGCAGCCAGGCGGGTACGTCGCCCGCCACGTCTGGCGCCGTCGCCACGTGGCGCAGCTTCGCGAGGTGGGCACCTGCTGAGAGCAGCACGCGAGTCGCGCTCGTGCCCGCGGCAAGGGTCAGGCCGAACCCGGCGACCCGTCGGGCCCGACCCAGGTCGAGGGTCACCGAGCCGCGATCAGCCGTGGTGCACCACGACGTCGCGGCGTCGCCGTCGGAGACCCGGGCTGCTTCCGCCGCCGCGCCACCCGTCGTGGCGACCACCTGTCCCTGGAGACCGAGATCCACGAGCTGATCGGCGCGATTGCCTGCGTGTCTGGAGCCGCCCGCGCTGGCCGGGGTGGTGACCAGGAGCGGCACGGCGAGGAGCAACGCGGTCGCCGCCGCAAGGACAGGGATCGAGGGGCGCGAGGCCATGGGTCCTCCACGGGACGGGCTCCACGCGACCGGCCGACCGGGTCAGGCGAGTGAAGCGCGGCAAGTCGAATTTAGGGGCATTTTGTGCGGAATTGTGCCGCGCGTCAATACCATCGCGCCGGACAGGCCGGACTGCTGCTTGGCTCCAGCGAGAAACGTGGTCGGCCGGAGCCCCCAAGCGTTCAGATCCAGCCGAGAGTGCTGAACTCGGGGAACCCGCCCTGCCAGATGCCGAACACGGCGAACAGCAGCAACGAGAACCCGTACCCCGTGAGCAGCACCCGGCCGAGCCCGTCGCGAGTCACGAAACCCCAGCCCACGAACAGCACCGCGGTGGCGATGCCGAGAATCGGCGTCTGGCCCTCGACGCTGTTGGTGAAGTTGGTGAACCCGACCAGCAGCGCCAGCAGATGAGCGCCGACACCGCCTCGGTGGCGACGCTCCGACACGGTCGCGGCCAGCGTCGCCACTATCAAGGCAAACCCGCTGTACCAGAGGTAGTGCCCGACGTGCTCGTCCCAGAGGTACGCGGGCTGTCCGGGCACGGCGTTGCCGACCGAGTTGGCGGCCAGGTGGATGCCCTGGCCCTGCGTGTAGAGCACTGCGGCGAACCAGAACACCATCCACGTGAGGCGGCTGGCTCGAGCCGCGCGCAGCGCCCCTGCTGCTGCGCCCGTCACGACGTACGGCGTGATCAGGTCGATCCAGTCGGCCCATCGGGTGTCGGTGCTGCCCACGTCGCCGAGGCCGGCGAACAGTGTGCCGATGTGGTGGGTGACCGGGTAGCCGATCGCCAGCAGGACCAACCATGGGCCGAAGTCCCCGTCGCGGCGATCGGCATAGGTGGCCATCAGATCGCTCCCGACAACATCACGACCGTCAAGGTCGAGCGGCCCCGAAAAGGCTGCTGCGCCAGATGCTAGAGATGCGCACGTTGGCTCCGGTGTACGGCGCCTCGATCATGTTGCCGCTGCCGATGTAGAGGGCGACGTGGTAGATGCTGTTGTGGTTGTTCTTGTCGCTGCCGAAGAAGACCAGATCGCCGGGGCGCAGGTTGCTCAGCGACACCTTCTCGGCCTGCTCGTACTGCGCGACGCTGTAGTGCGGCAGGCTGACGCCGCCCTGCTCCCAGGCGCGCATCGTCAGGCCGGAGCAGTCGAACCGGTCCGGACCCACGGCGCCCCACTGGTAGGGCTTGCCGATCTGGGCCCGGGCGTAGTTGATCGCGGCCTGCGCACCCGTGCTGGTGCCGGACGAGGAGCCGCCCGACCCTGGGTCGCCGCCGCCTCCCGAGCCGCCGCCGCCGCCACCGCCGCCGTTGCCACCGCCGTTGCCACCGCTGTTGGCGGCCGCCTCGGCAGCCGCGCGCCGGTTGGCCTCGGCCTGACGTTCCGCTGCCGCCTGGGCGGCCGCGATGCCGGCCTGCCTGGCCTGCTCGAGACGCACCGACGTGTGCCGGGCCGCCGCGAGCTCGGCCACCAGCGCACGACGCTGTGCGGCGATCTGACCGACGGCTGCCTGCTGCTCGGCCAGCCGTGCCTCGGCCGCCCGCTTGGTCAGGGCGACCGCGTCGGCTGCTTCCTGCCGCTTGGTCACCATGTCGTCGGCGCGCGTCTGCAGGACGCCGGCAACCGCCCTCGCCGACGTCAGCCGGTCGAGGGCGTTCTCCCGGGTCGCACCGATCGACTGCAGGGCGGCCGCTCGGCTGATCAGGTCTCGTGGGCCATCGGCCGAGAGCATCGCGCTCAAGGTCGTGAGGCCGCCGCCCGAGCGGTAGGCCGCCGCCGCGAAGGCGCCGAGGTCGCGCTGCGAGGTGACGACGCTCTCCTTGGCGGCATCGGCCTCCTGCTGGGCCGCGATCGCGGCGGTGACCGCTTGCTCGAGCCGGAAGCGCGCGCCGTTGTAGGCCTCGACAGCCTGCGCGACGACGATCGCGAGCTGCGCCTGCCGGGCGCTCGCGGCGGCGAGCTGGGCCTCGATGGCTCCGACCTGGTGGCTCTTGCGAGGCGACCTTGGCCTTGCTGTCAGCGACCTGTCCGGCGGTCGGGTAGGTGCGGTCAGCGAGCGCGGGGCTGCTCGGCCCGCAGATGCTCAGCGCGGCCAGGACGAGGACGGCACCGCCCGCGGCGATACGCCGGCGGGTCGGTCGAGCCGGTCCTGCCTCAGCGCGCTGCACCGTCACCGGCACTCCTCCGTGTTGCGTTCGTCGCGGCGCGCCGTGAGGTCGCGTCGTGTCCCGTCTGCCAGCTCAGTGCTGGGTGCTCGTGGCGGTGCGTCATGCCGTTCTGCGCGTACCGACTCTGATGTCTCGACGCTCTGACCCGCCGCCTGAAGTCACAGGAGACCCGTTAGACAACACCCGTACCATCTTTGCCGTCAAGGGGCCGGTTGTCCGCCGAACCCGACAAACGGCCCCCATGACCGCTGCCCGCAGGCGCGCGCCGCGCGTAGGACAGAGGAGTCGTACGCGCGAGCGCGCCGTTCGGCTCAGGGGGCAGGCGCCAGCACGACCGACCACATGGTGGCCATGTCGGACGGTGCGTCGGTTGTTGCCGTTATGTGCCCGTATGTCCCGGCAGCCACGGTCGCCCCGGAGTCGGCCAGCGAGCTGCAGATCCGCCCGGCGTCCGCCCCGCAGGCTGCGCCCCGGCCGGTGACCGACCCCGCGAGGGCCCAGCCGGTCGTGGCTGCGGACTTGTCGGCCCAGTAGGACACCACCCAGGCTCCGGCCGGTGCCGTGACGTCGGGCGTCGCGCGGGTCGTGTGGTCGTTCGTCAGGTCGGTGGACCGCGCGAACGTCGGCGTCGCGCTCGTGTCGACCCCGGAGTAGGCCGCCACGGTGAGCGTGTACTTGGCGGCCCCGCTGAGGGGGACATGCACAACGGCGCCGACATCACCCGCGGCGGCGACCTTGGTCCAGGCCGTCGTGCCCATCGTCTTGGCCGCGAGGCTGTCCAGCTGGGTCCAGCCCGTCACACCGGTCGGGGGCGAGACCGTCCGCGCGAGGTTGTTCATGCTGAGGAACATCACCAGCTGCTGCCCGGCTGCAGTAGCGGGCACCGTGACCGTCGGGTTGTTGTTGCTGGCCTGCGCCGTCCGCGCGTCGACGAACGCGACCGCACTGTCGACCGGTTCCGCGGTGACCGTCACCGGCTTGGTGATGCTGTCGGTCGCGCCCTGGTTGTCGGTCACCGTCAACGTCACGTCATAGGTGCCGGCAGCCGCGAAGCCGTGGTTCGGGTCAGCTTCCGTCGACGTCCCGTCACCACCGAAGGTCCACGCGTACGAGGCGATGCTGCCGTCCGGATCCACCGAGCCCGACGAGTCGAACCCACAGTCCAGGAACGCGCACGACGGCGAGAAGTCGGCAGTCGGCGACAGGTTGCCAGGTGGCTGGTCCGATGCCGGCAGCACGATGGACCACATCGTGGCCTTGTCGGAGGCGGTGTTGGTTGTGGCGTTGATGTGTCCGTACGTTCCGGCGGGCACGGGTGCCCCGGAGTCGGCCCAGGCGCTGCAGATCCGTCCGCTGTCAAGAGTGCAGCCCTTTATGCGGGTGGCGACGGAGGCGTCCGGTGTCCAGGCGGTCGTGGTGGCTGACTTGTCCGCCCAGTAGGACACCACCCATGATCCGGCAGGTGCGTTGACGTCCGGCGTGGGCCGGGCGGCGTGGTTGGTGGTGTCGCTGGCACTGGCGAAACTCAGGACCGGGGCGCTGTCCACTCCGGAGTAGGCGGCCACGGTCAGCGTGTACTTCGCGGTGCCGGACAGCGGTGTGCGGACCACTGTGCCGGGGTCCCCGGCCTGGGCAACCTTCGTCCACAAGGTGGTGGACATGGTGCCGGCCGCAACCGTGTCGAGCTTGGTCCAGCCGGTGACCCCCGTCGGCCCCGAGATCGTGCGGGTCGGGTCGTTCATGCTGAGCGCCATCACCAGGCGCTGGCCGGCGACGGCGGTGGCGGGCACGGTGACGGTCGGGCTGTTGTTGCTGGCCGCGGACAGGGCGGACCCGACGAACGCGACCGTGCTCTCGACCGGATCGTCGGTCACGGTGACGGACTTGGTGACGCTGCGGGTCGCGCCTTGGTTGTCCGTCACGGTCAGCCTGGCGTTGTACGTGCCGGCCGCGCCGTAGGTGTGGCTGGGGTTGGCCGCCGTCGATGTGGCACCGTCACCGAACGTCCATGCGTACGACGCGATGCTCCCGTCCGGATCTCCGGCCGCCGACGAGTCGAACAGGCACAGCAATGACGCGCACGAGCTCGCGAAGTCAGCGGTCGGGATCTGGTTGGCGGCCTTGGTGAACCTGACGTAGTCGATCTGGCCGGAGAAGTAGTCGCAGGTGATGTCGATCTGGTCGCAGTCGAGCTTGCCGCCGAACGTCATCGGGAAGTTGTTGTCGACCGTGCCGGCCGAGCCGTTCTTCCGGTTCCGGAAGGCTCCGTCCACGTACATCGTGACGCCCGACGAGTTGTAAACACAGGTGAGGTTGTGCCACTGGTCGTCGTTCAGCGGCGTCTTGGCAGCCGTGGCAACCTGACCGAGGGAGCCCTTGAACAGGCACGACGGGATGCCGCCGGGGTTCTGGATCTTCCACTGGCCGCCGGGAGTCTGCGCCTGGCCCTTCTGGATGATGTTGCCGAAGTTCTCCTGCGTCCGATAGCGGAGCTCGATCGTGAAGGGCTGGTTGCCGGGCTCGAGGTTGATGTTGTCCGGCACCTGGATGACCCGCTCGGGGGACGGCGGGGCCTGCTCGGGCGGCCGGCGCACCCAGTTGTAGGCCGTTGCTCCGTCGAAGACGGCGCCGGTCTGCACGCCCGTCGGGTCGATGACGCCGTTGAGTCCGTTGCCGCTGCTGTCGGTCATCACGGTGGACCCTGCCGGTTCGTTCATCTCGTAGTCCGCCGTGGCGCCGACGACAGCCTCGGCCGGCGTCACTGTCGTCAGCGAGATGCCTGCAACGACGCAGACGGCGGTGCCAGCGCTGATGAGCGCGCGCGAGAAGCGCATGTCATGTCCCCCCACAAGAACCCGCCGTCGAGACAGGCGGGTGTGACCGGAATCCCGGGTGTCGTCTAGCCCCCCAGACACAGCCGAACCTAGTGCAGGACCCGGGTGTGCCGCACCGATTACGGGCTTCTTCCGCGAGGCGCTTCAACAGGCGAACAGCCGCCTCAGCATGCGTGCACGCCTGCTGGCGCGACGTCCCGCCCTGCCAAACGTGGTCAGATGCAAACGGAGCCGCCTAACGGAATCGAACCGTTGACCTTCTCATTACGAGTGAGACGCTCTACCGACTGAGCTAAGGCGGCCTGCGGCGAGCGGCGACATTGCCGGCCCGACACGACCGCGGAGTCTACGGCATGCGCATCCCGCGGCTCACCGACAGCGCGTGTCCTCGGCGGGCAGCTTCCCCTCGACGAGGTAGGCGTCGACCGCGTCGTCGATGCACCCGCTGCCTTCCTTGTAGGCCGTGTGCCCGTCGCCGTCGTAGGTCAGCAGGTGTCCCGAGTCGAGCTCCGCGGCGAGGTTCTTGGCGAAGGCGTACGGCGTCGCGGGGTCCCGCGTGGTGCCCACGACGAGGATCGGGCCGGCACCCGGAGCCTGGATCGGAGCGGCCTTGCCCTCCGGAGGCACCGACCAGTAAGCGCACGGGAGGAAGCCCCACGCGAGGTAGGCCCCGAACCTCGGCGCGACCGCGTCGAACGCGCTTGCCCGGGCCCGCAGAGCGGCGAGGTCGGTCGTCTCCCCGCGGTCGAGGCAGGTCACCGCGTACATCGCGTCGTTCCCGTTGGTCGTGTAGTGACCCTTCGCATTGCGGTTGAGGTAGAAGTCGGCGAGCAGCAGCAGCGTGGAACCGTTGCCGTTGATCGCCTGCGCGAGCGCCACACGCAGCACGGCCCACAACGCCGGGTCGTACATCGAATAGGCCATTCCCAGCAGCGCGAGCGACTGGGTCACCGGCCGCGAACCACGCAACGGCGTCCGGTCGGCTGCGTCGAGGATGCCGGACACCTGCCCCAGCGCATGCGTGCGGTCGCCGGACAACGGGCAGCCCCGCCGACGCAGGCAGTCATCGACGAACGACGCGAGCGCCCGTTCGAACCCGACGGCCTGGGAGCGCTCGAGTGCGGCGGCGTCTGCTGCCGGGTCGACGACGCCGTCGAGCACCAGCCGCCCGACGCGGTCGGGGAACATCTCCGCGTAGATCGCACCGAGGTATGTGCCATAGGACTTGCCGAGGAAGTTGAGCTTGGCGTCGCCGAGAACTCCGCGCAGCACATCGAGATCGCGTGCACTGTCGCGCGTCCCGACGTGGGCGAGCAAGCCGCCGTTGCTGGCCGCGCAGCGTTCACCGAAGAGCTTCGACAGGCGTACGAGCTGAGCTTCCTCGGCGCTGTCATCCGGGGAACCGTCCTGCGCCGTGAAGGTGTCCGTCTCGCTGTCGCTGAGACAGCGGATCGGTGCGCTCTCACCGACGCCGCGTGGGTCGAAGCCCACGATGTCGTAGTGCTTGCGCACGGCCCCCGAGGTCACGCTGTCGGCCGCCTCTGCATAGCCAACGCCCGACGCACCCGGCCCGCCAGGGTTGAGCAGCAACGAGCCGAGCCGGTCCCCGCCCTTTGACCGCAGCCGCACGACAGACAGGGCGATGGACGGGCCGGTGGGTGCCGCATAGTCGACGGGGACGCGGACGTTGGTGCAGTCGAAACCGTTGTGGCAGCCGTGCCACGCGATGTGCTGGTCGTAGAACGCTGCCAGGGCAGGGTCCGACGTCTCGGTGTCGGTCGGCGGGGCTGCACTGCTGGGTGCCGGGGTGGACTGCGGTTGCGTCGACTCGCCTTCCCGAGGTGCACGCGGCGAGGAGGCACAGCGCCAGCGCCGCGGGCACGACCCGCGACCACGACATCAATGGAGCCTTCCCGGTTGGCAGCGCCCGTCCGGCGTCACCCAGTCGACTCTAAGCGCTGAAGAGGCACGCCTTCGACGCGCGAGCAGTCCGCGGTAGGTCGCCGCGCCTCACCGACGGCGCGGACACAAAGTGGCGAGCGTCCGGTCCAGTCGGGCCGCCGAGGCCGGGTCGAGGCGCGCCCAGGCGCCGGCGGTCTGCCAGTCAGCAGGGTGGCTCGTGTGCGACAAGTACACCGGTAGTCCGCTGGCTTTCAGCGGCACGCCCGCCAGGGTCTTGGCCAACGGCACGTGTGGCACGGCGCTGCTGCAGTCGGCGGCGTGCAGCGACGACGTGACCGAGGCGGTGCCACCGGCCGGCAGCTGCGTCCACAGCACGTGTGACCCGGCTCCGGTCACGGTTTCGTCGGCGAAGGTCGCCGGCAGGATCCACAGGTCGTGCCGGCTGGGGTTGGTCAGGGTGAGCGTGACCTGGAGCGCGTGCTTACCGGGAACGGCGGAGGCGCTCGCCTCCGGCAGCGCTTGGAAGAAGGTGCTCAGGCAGGTCCCGCGGACCCCGTTGTGCCACGAGGCGTTCGACTCGTCGAGCGGTGCGTCGTAGGTCGTGACACGGCCGTAGGTGTCCGTACGGCGGACCCGAGCACGATAGTCCGCGTCCTTGGCAGACCACCAAGCCGAGCCCGAGCAGTCGACCGTGGCCCCCAGGGTGCCTTGCTTGGCAACTTTGTAGCGCACGGTCGCGATCGTGCTCGTGGGGTCGGTGAGCCCCGGACCCACGACGCCGACAGCCGTGACGATGTCGCCCCGCGCGCGGGGGATCACCTGATATATCAGCTTCGCCCGGACCCGACCCTGCGGGTCGAAGTCCTGCGACGAGCCGCCCTGGTAGGGGCCCTGGTCGAACCCGACGACGTCGACGGCTACGACCGGGTCCGGGGGCGGCGGCCGGGTCACCAGGTAGTCGACGCCGACGGCAACGACAACCAGCAGCGCGGCCAACGCGCCGAGCAACCGCCGGTGCCTGCCCGGCCAGGCCAGGGCGCCGCTGCGCTCGAGTGCCTGCCGCAGCCAGGGCTCTCGCGGCTCGTCCGCCGGCGAGATGAGCAGGTCGAGCCCGTGGTTGGCTCGTTGCCACGATTGGGTGTCGTCGTGCTCGCCCTGGTGCCGGCGCCCTTCGCGCTTGGGCGCTGCCGGCCCGTCGATGCGGTCACTCGGCTCCTCGGCCGCCCGGTTCATATGCACACGGTGCCCCAGATCGCGCCCAGCCGCCCGGTTTCGGGCTTCCGGGACCACGGCCTTTGCAGCGTACGCGCGACTGCCCGCGCTGGTCGCGGTCGGGGACGCCTACAACGCTCACCCGCCAGAGCTGAAGGCCGCGTCGAACGCCGCCGCCGGCGGGTCGAAGGCGAGCCGTCGCACGAATTCGAGGGCCTCCGGCGCGCCGACGAGCCGATCCATCCCGGCGTCCTCCCATTCGATGGAGATGGGTCCTGCATAGCCGATGGTGTTGAGCATCCGGAAGCACGCCTCCCAGGGCACGTCGCCGTGACCGGTCGAGACGAAGTCCCAGCCGCGGCGAGGGTCGGCCCAGGGCAGGTGCGAACCCATCCGCCCGTTCCTTCCGTTGCCGACCTGCCGCTTCGCGTCCTTGCAGTCCACGTGATAGATCCGGTCGCGGAAGTCCCAGAGGAACCCGACCGGGTCGAGGTCCTGCCACACGAAATGGCTCGGATCCCAGTTGAGGCCGAAGGCCGGCCGGTGCTCGATCGCATCGAGGGTGCGGACCGCCGTCCAGTAGTCGTACGCGATCTCGCTCGGGTGCACCTCGTGGGCGAACCGCACACCGACCTCGTCGAAGACATCGAGGATCGGGTTCCAGCGGTCGGCGAAATCCTGATAGCCGGCCTCGATCATCGACTCAGGGACCGGCGGGAACATCGCGACGGTCTTCCAGATCTTCGAGCCGGTGAACCCCACGACCGTGTTCACGCCGAGCTTGGCTGCGGCGCGTGCGGTGTCCTTCAACTCCTCGGCGGCACGCTGTCTGACGCCCTCGGGCTCACCGTCTCCCCAGAGGCGTGGCGGCAGGATGCCCCGGTGCCGCTCGTCGATCGGGTCGTCGCAAACGGCCTGCCCGACGAGGTGGTTCGAGATCGCATAGACGTTCAGGTTGTACTTCGCCAACAGTTCCTTGCGGCCGTCGACGTAGGTGTCGTCCGACACGGCCTTGTCGACCTCGAAGTGATCACCCCAGCAGGCGATCTCCAATCCGTCATAGCCCCACTCGGAGGCCAGCCGGCACATCTCTTCGAAGGGCAGGTCGGCCCACTGGCCGGTGAACAAGGTGATCGGTCGGGTCATGTCTGGCTCCGGGTTGCTGGGACGGCTGGCTCGACGATGGACGCATTGCTGCCACTATCGACGGGCATCCATCGGCTGTCATCGGCGGCCGAGCCCTCGACCGCGGCGAGCACGCGCTGGACCTGCAGCCCGTCGGCGAAGGACGGTCGTGGCTCCCGGCCTTCGTAGATGTCACGCACCAGGTCCACGATCTCGTGGATGAACGAGTGCTCGTAGCCGAGACCGTGGCCGGCCGGCCACCACGCGGCGGCATAGGGATGCGTCGGCTCGGTCACCAGGATGCGGCGGAAGCCCGCGGTGCGAGCATCTTCGGTGCCGTCGTAGAAAGCCAGCTCGTTCATCGACTCGAAGTCGAACGCGAGACTGCCCGCGGACCCGTTGACCTCGATGCGCAACGCGTTCTTTCGTCCCGTCGCAAAGCGCGTGGCTTCGAAGATGCCCAACGCGCCCCCCGAGAACCGCGCCGTGAAGAGCGCCGCGTCGTCGACCGTGACCTGGCCGGTACCGCCGCCGCCACCGGAGGCCGACAAGCCCGCTGAGGTGTCGGGCAGCGGTCGTTCTCGGATGAACGTCTCCGTCAGCCCGGACACCCCGGCGATCAGCTGACCGGTGACGTGTTGCGTCAGGTCGACGATGTGGGCGGCGATGTCGCCCAGCGCGCCGGAACCGGCCCGCTCCTTCTGCAGTCGCCAGACCAGCGGGAACTGCGGGTCGACGATCCAGTCCTGCAGATACTGCGCGCGGACATGCCTGATCTCGCCAAGCCTCCCCTCGGCGATGAGCTGGCGCGCCAGCGCGATCGCCGGGACGCGTCGATAGTTGAACCCGACCATCGAGCGCACGCCGTGCGCGTTCGCGCGTGCCGCGGCGGCGACCATGGCTTCGGCCTCGGCGACGGTGTTGGCCAGCGGTTTCTCACACAGCACGTGCTTTCCGGCTTCCAGCGCCGCGATCGCGATCTCGGCATGGGTGTCCCCCGGCGTGCAGACGTCGATGAGATGTACGTCGTCGCGAGTGAGCAGCTGCTTCCAGTCGCTCTCCACCGCGGCCCAGCCGAACTGCGCGGCCGCGGCGCTGGCCGCCTGCTTGTTACGCCCGGCCAACGCAAGCATGGCCGGAGCCGCCGGCAGGTCGAAGAACCGACCCGCCGTCCGCCAGGCCTGTGAGTGGGCAGCGCCCATGAACGCGTAGCCGACCATGCCGACGCCGAGCGTCGGCACGTCCTTGTCAGGCATCAGACCCTCCCATGGATCAGTGCTGTCCATCAGGACGGGTGGCTCAGGACTTGAAGGCGAGCGGCAGATACTGGTCGACGTTCTCCTTGGTGACCGTTGCGCTGGACAGCGTGATGGATGCGGGAACGTCCGGCTCGACGAGGTCGCTCATGCCCTTGCCGTGCGCGATGAGCCGGGCCAGCTTGATGGCCGACGAGGCCATGCTCGGCGGATAGGTCACGGTGGCTTTCAACACCGTGTTGTCGGCCTTGATGGCCTCCATGACGTTCTGCGAGCCAGCGCCGCCGACCATGATGAACTCGTCGCGCTTCGCCTCGTCGATCGCTGCGAGGACACCGACGCCTTGGTCGTCGTCGTGGTTCCAGATCGCATCGAGCTTGGGCGCTGCCTGCAGCAGGTTGGACGTGACCTGCTGTCCCGACTCGACCGTGAACTCGGCCGACACCCGGTTGCTGACCTTGAAGCCGGCAGCCTTCAGCGCGTCGGAGAAGCCACGAGAACGGTCCTGGGTCAGCGGCAGGTTGGCGATGCCCTGGATCTCGGCGATGACCGGGTTGGTCACGCCCTTGGCCTTCATCTGCGCGGCGACGTAGAGCCCGGCCGCTGCGCCCATCCCGTAGTTGTCGCCACCGATCCAGGTGCGTGAGGCCCGTGGGTTCGCGAACACTCGGTCGAGGTTGACCACTGGGATGCCGGCCGCCATCGCCTTGAGCCCGGTCTCGGTCAGCGCCTTCCCGTCAAAGGGCAGGATCACGATCGTGTCGACGCCCTTGCTGATCAGGGTCTCGACCTGGCTGATCTGCTGGTTGACGTCGTTCGTGCCCTCAACTGCCTCGAGGGTCACGTCCTCGTACTCCCCTGCCTGGCTCTTCGCATTGGCCGTGATGGCACCGATCCAGCCGTGGTCGGCCTGTGGAGCCGAGAAGCCGATCGTGATGGCCTTGCCGGGCTTGTCGTTGTCCGTTCCGCCCGCACCGACGTTGGCCGGCTTGGTCGCGGCAGCGTCGGACTTGTCGTTGTTGCTCGTGCAGCCGGCGAGCACGACGCCTGCGCCGAGTGCGCCCGCGCCGACGAGAAAGCCGCGCCGACCGAGGTTGGTGGGTGACTGTGCCATGTCATTTCCTCCGGAGATGAGTGCGATGAACGCGGTGTTTTCCGCCGAGGGACGACGAGTCCCCGCCCTGGGACCCGCATCGGGTCCGGGATGTGCGCGGCAGCGGGAAGGGAACCGGTCTCCGGCAGCCGCGCGGTGGGCCGTCGACCGGGTTTGCGCTAGGTGGCGGCCTCCCGGGTCGTGCGGCTCTGCAACAGCACGGCGGCGACGATGATCAGACCCTTGGCGATGTTCTGGACCTCGGTCGCAAGGTTGTTGAGGATGAAGATGTTCGTGATGGTCGTGAAGACCAGGACACCGAGGAACGACCCGATCAGGGTCCCGCGACCGCCCGAGAGCAAGGTGCCGCCGATGATCACCGCGGCGATGGCATCGAGCTCGTAGAGGTTGCCGTGCGTGCTTGACCCCGTCGTCGTGCGAGCGACGAGCATGACTGCCGCGATGCCGCAGCAGATCCCGGACAACGCGTAGAGCATCACCGTGTGACGCCGGACATCGATGCCGGCGAGTCGCGCGGCTTCCGTGTTGCCGCCGATGGCGAAGGTGCGTCGACCGAAGGTTGTGCGGTTGAGCAGGACCCAGCCGACAGCGAGGACCACGCCGAGGATCACGACGAGCAGTGGTACGCCGACGATGTCCCTCCGGGCGATGTCCTTGATCGCCTGCTGGTCGACGATCTGGGTGCGGTTGTTGGCGATCTTTGCCGCGAGACCACGCGCGCTGACCAGCATCGCGAGCGTCACGATGAACGGCACGAGCCGGCCGTAGGCGATCAGCGTGCCGTTGATGAGACCTGCGCCGAGTCCGACGAGCAACGCGCACAGCACCATCACGACGGGGCCGTAGTCCTGGGTCGCCACGGTCGTCGCCCAGACCGACGCCAACGCCACGAGCGCACCGACGGAGAGGTCGATGCCGCCGCCGATGATCACAAAGGTCATGCCGACCGTGACGACACCGATGACCGACGAGCTCACCAGGATGTTGCGGATGTTGTCGCTCGTCAGGAAGTTGTCGCTGGTGATCGTGCCGATGATGCACAGCAGCAGCAACACCAGCACGAGCCCGAGGTTGCGCAGCAGGCCCGCGAACACGTCGCCGCGGCGTCGCACCGCGTCGAGTCGCCCCTCGGCGCCCGCATGCTCGGCGGCTGCCTCCACCCGCGCGCGCTCGTCGGTCGTCACCGGCACCGCCGCTTCCCGCTGTTGATCGCTCACGCGGCAGATCCCTCCATGATCATGTCCAGCACGTCGTGCTCGTCGAGCTCCGCCGCGGCTGCTTCGTGGATAACGGTGCCCTCGCGCATCACCAACACCCGGTCGGACAGGCCGAGGACCTCGGGGACCTCGCTCGAGACCAGCAGCACGCCGAGACCTTCGTCGGCGAGCCGTCGGATCAACGTGTAGATCTCCGACCGTGCCCCGACGTCGACACCACGCGTCGGTTCGTCGAGCAGCAGCAGGCGCGAGCCGCCAAGGAGCCAGCGAGCCAGCACGACCTTCTGCTGGTTGCCGCCCGACAAGGTGCGGGCGAGCCGCGACGGTTCCTCGGGCCGCACCTGCAGGGACCGTGTGGCGTTCAGCACCTCCTCGCGTTCCCGCCGCCGGTTCACCCAGCCGAACCAGGAGAACCTCCGCAACGTCGACAGGGACACGTTGCGCAGCACCGTCTCGCCGAGCAGCAGTGCCTGGCTCTTGCGCTCCTCGGGTGCCAGACCGAGGCCACGTCGCACGGCCGTCTCGACTCGGCCCGCGGGCAGTGCCCTGCCATCAAGGGTCACCGTCCCGGCGGTGCGGCGGCGCGCGCCGTACACCGTCTCGAGAACTTCGGAGCGACCTGACCCCACCAGACCGGCGATGCCGACGATCTCGCCCGCATGCACGGAGAACGACACGTCGGAGAACTTCCTGGTCAGGGCGAGCCCCTCCACGCGCAGCAGCTCGGCTCCCTTGTTCGGCTCGGACGGCCGGTTCGGGAACGCGTACTCGATCGTCCGGCCGGTCATCAGCGAGACGATGTCTGCCGTCGAGGTGGCTGCGGCAGGCAGGTTGGTGGCGACGGTGCGCCCGTCCTTGAGCACGGTCACCCGGTCGCCGATGGTGCGGATCTCCTCGAGCCGGTGCGAGATGTAGACGACTGCGACATCTTCAGCGGTGAGGTCGCGGATCACTCGGAACAGGTTGTCGACCTCGTCGTGTGCCAGGACCGCCGAGGGCTCGTCCATCACGATCAGGCGAGCGTCGTGGGAGAGCGCCCGGGCCATGCTCACGATCTGCTTGCCCGCGGCCGACAGCCTGCCGACCTCGCGGGTCGCGGAAATGTCGGAGTGACCAAGGCGCGACAACAGCTTGCGGGCAGCCGCGTTTTCATCGCCCCGCCGGGAGATGCCGGCGACGGACATCTCGTGGCCCAGAAAGATGTTCTCCGCAACGGACAGGCCGTCGACGAGGTCAAGCTCCTGATAGATCGTGGCGATGCCGCAGCGCATGGCGGCCATCGGCGTCGACAGGGTGACCTCTTCGCCCTGCCACCGGATCACGCCGTCATCGGGCTGATGCGCGCCGGCGAGCACCTTGATCAGGGTGGACTTCCCAGCGCCGTTCTGTCCGAGGAGGCAGTGCACCTCGCCCGGCAGGACCTCCAGATCCACACCGTCAAGCGCCCGCACTCCTGGGAACTCCTTGACGATGCCCGCCATCGCCAGCAAGGGCGGCCGGGCAGGTGTCGAGACGGGCCCTGTCATGAGCCGTCCGAAACGCTGAATACGGAGTCGGAGATCATCCGGGCGGCACCGACCACGCCTGCCTCCGGACCCATCTCCGAGAGCACGATCGGCAGGTTGCCCGTGGCCAGCGGCAGAGAGCGGCGGTAGACCACGCTGCGCACCTCGGCCAGCAGCAGATGGCCCAAGCCGGCCGCCACGCCACCGCCGATGACGACCATGCCCGGGTTGAAGAAGCTGACCAGCCCGGCCAGCAGGAAGCCCGAGCCGTTGGCCGCCGTCGCGGATCATCTCCACGGCGACCGGGTCGCCCTCCCCCGCCGCGCCCGAGACATCGGCAGCCGAAAGCGACCCCACCTGCGCCAGACGATCCGCTAGGGCGAACGACCGGCCGGAGCGTGCCGCCTCGAGCGCGTCGCGGGCCAGCGCCGCGCCACTGAAGAACGACTCGAGGCAGCCGGTGTTGCCGCAGGCGCACACGGGGCCGTCGTCCTCGATGCGGATGTGCCCGATGTCGCCGGCGCTGCCGCTGACGCCGCGGTAGACCGAGCCGTCGACCACGATGCCGCAACCGACGCCGGTGCCGATCTTGACGAACAGGAAGTCCTTGACCGACCGGCTCAGCCCCGCGTGCATCTCGCCGAGCGCCATGATGTTCACGTCGTTGTCGACAAGAACCGGCGCTCCGAGGTGCTGTGACAGCACCGAGCGCACCGGGAACTGGTCCCAGCCGGGCATGATCGGCGGCGCGACCGGGACGCCCTCGCGGAAGCTCACCGGGCCGGGGACGCCGACGCCGGCGCCGTGGATCTCCGGCGCGTGGCCGTCGGCACGCAGCTTGGCCACCAGATCGAGGGTGACCGCGAGGACCGCGTCGGGTCCCTGCCGCACGTCGATGCCCTCGCTGCGGTGCGCCAGGACACGCAGCTCCGGATCGGTCACGGCGACGTCCACGGAGGTCGCGCCGATGTCCACACCCACGAAGCGCAGGCTCGACGCCAGCCGCACGATGCCCGATCGGCGTCCACCGCGCGAGGCCGCGAGCCCGCCGGACTCGACGAGCCCGATGTCGGTCAGCCGCTCGAGCTCGACGGCCAGCTTGGACCGGGACAGGTGGATGGCGTCGCCGAGCTCCGCGCGCGAGATCGGCCCGATGTCCCGCAGCAGGTGCAGCAGGTGCGCCTGATGGGCGTTCTCCGGCCGGATCGACACGCGCTTCACAGGGCCGTTCGTCTCCTCTGAGATCGGAAACTCTGCCTTCTTGCGCCGGGACGCTACTGCGTTGCGTCGCAGTTATCCAGAGGTTTCGCTGAAAACCATGGATCTTTTCTCTGTGACAGGACGAAGTCGTCGTGACCCGGCACTTTGCGCCGGCCACCCGCGCCGCCCTCCGACGGCGCCGGATTCCGCCCGCCCCGCACTCCGCCGCCGCGCACTCCGCCGCCGCGCACTCCGCCGCGCGCCGCACTCCGCCGCCGCGCACTCATCGAGTCCTTACCCGCAACGGGGCAATCTCGACAGAGTGACCGACAGGGTGAGCGACGTGCTGGGACCTCCGACGATGACCGTGCTGGTCGTCGAGGACAACCCGTCGGTGGCCTCCTTGCTGCAACGCGGCCTGGAGCGCGAGGGCTACTCGGTCGACCTGGCGACCGACGGCGGCCAGGCACTCGCCATGGGCGTGACGAACGCCTACGTCGCGATCGTGCTCGACGTGATGATCCCCGCGCCCGACGGCCTGACGGTCGTCCGGCGGCTGCGCCAGCGCGGCTGCTGGGTTCCGGTCCTGATGCTGACCGCCCGCGACCGCGTGGAGGACCGCATCGCCGGGTTGCACGCCGGAGCGGACGACTATCTCGGCAAGCCGTTCTCGGTGCGTGAGCTGACCGCGCGGCTGCACGCCCTGAGCCGCCGCGCGTCCTTCGACCGGCCGAACGTGCTTCGAGCCGGCGACATCGAGCTCGATCCGATGACCCGCGAGGCCCGGAGGGGAACCGTCTCGGTGCCGCTGTCGGCCCGCGAGTTCGATCTGCTCGCCGAGCTGATGCGTCATGCCGGCGAGCTGCTCGCCGACGCATACCTGGCCGAGCACGTCCTTGGCGGGCACGGTGAGCCCGGCGCCTATGACGACGGATGGGGATCGAGCCCGATGATCCCGACCCGGTCAGCGGGTTCGGACATCGTGGCCTTCTACGTGGAACGGCTGCGGGACAAGCTCGACCGCCCCTTCGAGCGCGCCGTGATCGAGCGCGTCGACGACGCCGGCTATCGCCTCGACCCCGGACCCGTGACCGTCGCTGACCGGCGCAGCGCCGGCGTCGCCGATGCGATAGCCGACTCCCCGAACGGTCTCGATGGAACGCAGGCCGAACGGACGGTCGAGCTTGTCGCGCAGATACCCGATGTAGACGTCGACAACGTTGGACGCCGCATCGAACGCGAAGTCCCAGACATGCTCGATCAGATGCGTGCGGGTGAGCGGCTGACCAGGGTGTCGAATCAGCTCGAGCAGCAGCGCGTACTCCTTGGGGGACAAGGAGATCTCCTGGTCGCCCCGCTGCACCCGGTGAGTGGCCTGGTCGAGGGTCAGGTCATCGACGCGCAGCACACTCGGCCGCGCCGGCAGAGCCCTCCGCGTGAGCGCGCGCACCCGCGCTGCAAGCTCGCGCAAGGCGAAGGGCTTGGTCAGATAGTCGTCCGCACCGGCGTCCAAGCCGGTCACGCGATCTGTCACCTCGTCGCGCGCGGTGAGCAGGAGGACGGGTGCCCAGCACTCGCTCCCTCGCAGCTGCCGGACCACCTCGAACCCGTCCGGCGGCGGAATCATGACGTCGAGCACGATGGCGTCGTAGTCGTGCTCTCGGCCGTACCAGAGCGCCTCGAGCCCGTTCGGCGCGACATCGACGGCATAGCCCTCGCGCTCCAGTGCCCGTCTGAGCAACCCGGCAAGTCGCTCCTCGTCCTCCACCACCAGCAGTCGCACGGATCCAGCGTACGAACTCAGCGGCCCGGCATGTGGGCCGCGACGACACTAGCGTCGGTGGCGTGGCCATGGCTTGGGGACTGCGCGCTCGGCTCGCGGCACTCGTGGCAGCAACCGGCACCGTTGTCGCCGCGGCTGCGCTCGCGGGGCTCGTGCTCGTCATCGGCCACCAGGTCGACGCATCGGTCGACGAAGGGCTGCGCGCCCGGGCCGCCGACCTCGTCGCCGCAACGGAGGCCGGCGACCTGGCCGCTCCCCACCACGACCCGTTCGCCCAGCTGATCGCCACCAACGGTCGCGTCGTCGCAGGTTCGGTGAACGCACCCACGAGATCCGTGCTCGACGCGACCGAGCTGCGGGCGGCGGCCCGCCGCTCTCTCACTGTCGAGTCGACGGTCGCCGAGCTCCGCGGGAGCGCCCGGCTGCGCGCCCAGCCGGCCGGTCCGTACGTCGTCGTCGTGGGCACCGGCCTCGCCGAGTTCGACTCCGCGCGCCGCCGGTTCCTGATCGTGCTCGGCGCCTCGTTCGTCGTGCTGCTCGCTGCCCTGACACTGGGCGCGTGGTTCCTCGTCGGAGCAGCACTGCGGCCGGTCGCGCGGATGAGCATGGCTGCCGAGACGATGAGCGAGTCCGATCCGCACGGACAGCTGCCGCAGGTCAGGGGTCACGACGAGCTCGCGCTGCTCAGCCGCACGCTCAACGGACTGCTCGACCGCATCGGCGCGTTCCTCGACCGGGAACGGGCCTTCCTCGACGACGCCAGCCACGAGCTGCGCACTCCACTCACCGTGCTGCGCGGCGAGCTCGAGCTGTCCCTCGAGGACTCTGACCCGGAGCGCGCGCGACGAGGAGTCCAGGCCGCGCTGGCGGAGGCGGAACGGCTGTCGGAGCTCGCGAGCGACATGCTCGTGCTGGCTCGCCAGCGCGGCGGCGGCCTGACCCTTGACCGGACAGACGTGCAGCTGGACGACTGGCTGCCGGCCGCGGTCAACGGACTCGGCACCGCTCTCGACCTGGAGGTGACCATCGATGTCGTCGACGGCCTCAGCGCCTCGATCGACTCGGCGCGGGTCGAGCGCGTGCTCATCAACCTGCTCAGCAACGCGGCCGCGGCCGGGGCGACCCGAGTGCGGATAAGCGGCTTCCCGGCCGTGGACGGATCGGGGGCGAGGTCTGTCCCCGGCACTGCGATGATCGAGGTGGCAGACGACGGCTCCGGCTTCGACCCGAAGATCCTGCCGCACGCCTTCGAGCGCTTCGCCCGGGCAGATGGCCCCGACGCCGACTCGGCCGCAGCCTCCGGCGCGGGGCTCGGTCTCGCGATCGTCGCCGCCCTGGTGGACGCGCACGGTGGCACGGTCTCGGCCGACAACGCCTCCGCGCTGGGCGGGGCGCGGGTTCAGGTCCGGCTGCCCAGCTAGGGACGACCCTTGTTTGCGGGCACATCACATCTTGTGGACCCTCCAGCACCAGACACGCCGCGCAACTGGTGTGTCGGAGTCCACAACGGGATGGGTGTTGGCGCGCAGGGGGTGGCTAGCCGAGACGGACGCGCGGGTCGAGGACGGCGTAGAGCGCGTCGACGACGATGTTCGCGACGATGATGAAGGCCGCGGCAACCAGCACGATGCCGATGATGACCGGCAGGTCCTGGTTCGTCACCGACTGCACGGCCAGCTGGCCGAGGCCCGGCAATCCGAAGACGCTCTCCGTGACGATCGCGCCGCCGAGCAACGTGCCCAGGTCGATGCCGAACTGCGTGACCACCGGCGTGAGCGAGCTGCGCAACCCGTGCTGGAACATGACCCGCTGCTCGGACAGGCCCTTGGCGCGCGCCGTTCGGATGTAGTCCTGCGACATGGTGTCGAGCAGTGAGCTGCGGGTCAGCCGGGAGTAGACGGCAGCACTGACGAAGGCGAGCGTGATCCACGGCAGGATCAGATGCTGGGCCCAGCCCGCCGGGCTCTGGGTGAGCGGGACGTAGCCACCGGCGGGGAAGAAGTCGATTCCCACCAGATGCAGCCGGTAGAAGAAGAAGTAGATGAGCAGGATGCCGAGCAGGAACGTGGGAGTCGACAGCCCGGTGAGCACCACGACCGTGGCGGCGCGGTCCACGAAGCTACCCGGCCGCGCTGCGCTGAGAACGCCGACGAGCACTCCTCCCGACAGCCAGATGACCGCTGCACCCAGCGCGAGCGAGACGGTGACGGGGAGTCGCGTCAGCAGCAGCGAGTTCACCTGCGTGGAGCTGTAGAAGGAGTAGCCGAGGTTGCCGTGCAGGAGACGGTCCACGAAGTGCCAGTACTGCGTGAGCACCGGCTCATCGAGACCCAGGCGATGGCGAACGAGCGCGACCGTCTGCGGCGTGGCGAGCCGTCCCGCGATGATCCGCGCGGGGTCGTGCGGTGCGACGAAGAACAGCGCGAACGTTGCGACGCTGATGGCCCAGAGCACGACGATGCCGTAGAGCGTGCGCCGGATCAGGAAGACGGTCACGAGCGCACCTTCACCCGCGTCAGCCGAGCAGCGCTCGGGTCGAGGGCATCTCGGACGGCGTCGCCGAGCAGGTTGAACGCGAGGGTCATGAGCAGCAGAGCGAGACCGGGCGCCGCGACGAACCACCACGCCACGTTGTAGTAGGGCAGCGAGTCGCTGATCATGTTTCCCCAGGTCGGGGTCGGGGGTTCGACGCCCAGGCCCAGGAACGACAAGGTGGCTTCGAAGACGATCGCTGTCGGGATGATCAGTGTTGCGAGCACCAGGATCGGCGACACCAGGTTGGGCAGGATCTCCACCGTCATGATGCGCAGGGTCTTCGCACCCGTGGAACGCGCCGCCTCGACGAACTCGTGCTCGCGCAGCGTCAGCGTCTGGCCGCGGACCACACGCCCGATGCTGGCCCACGAGAAGAACGCGATCACGATGATCGAGATCTTCAGGCTCGGCCCGACCACGGAGACGAGCGCGATGGCGAACAGCAGGAAGGGAAACGACAGCACGACGTCCATCAGCCGGGAGAGCAGGGTGTCGACGCCGGGACCCGCGTAGCCGGCGACGACGCCGACGACCACGCCGATCAGCGTCGCCAGTGCCGTAGCGCCCAACCCCACAACGAGAGACACCCTGGCGCCGTACACGGCACGTACGAGCACATCCCTGCCGAGGTTGTCCGTGCCGAGCCAGTGCAGCGTGCTCGGCCCGACCGGCAGCCCGTCCGGTGTCAGGCCGTGCACCCGGTCCTGCTCGTCAGGCCCCCATCCGACCAGCTTCGCGACCAGCGGCGCCGCGATTGCGACCAGCATGAGCGCGAGAATCAGGACGGTCGAGACGACCGCCACCCGGTCGTGCCGCAGCCGGGTCCAGGCAAGCTGCAACTGACTGCGACCGGCGAACGCGACGTCCTGGGATTCGGACGTCGCGTCGCCGACGCGGGTCAGTTGGTCGGGTCCAGCCACAGGTTGGTGATGTCGTAGGACTGGCTGAAGGGAGACCACAGCGCGTTCTTGACCCTGCTGGAGTGATACGCAGGAACCTTCTGGGTCTGGAACGGGATGAACGCGGCGTCCTTCATGATCTGCTCGTCGGCCTGGTGCCAATAGGTGGCCGCGGTCGACGCGTCCTTTGCGCTCTCCGCCTTGTCGATCAGCGCGTTGACGGTGGGGCTGTTGTAGTCGCCGTAGTCGACGGTGTTGGGACCGTACTTGCGGCCGTCGAACAGGACGGCGATGAAGGAACGTCCGTTGTTGCCGTACCAGTCGGCGACCCAGCCCGGCTCGGAGATGTCCCACGTGCCGGCCTTCGTCGCGGCGGGCGAGTTGAGGTACTTGCCGTAGTAGTCGCCCTGGCTGACCGAGACGATCTTCGTCTTCACCCCGCACTTGGCGAAGTCGGCCTGCACCGACTGCGCCACCGCAGGGTGGTTGCCCGAGTTGCGCGCCACGTCGGTGAGGGTCAGGCCGTTCGGATATCCCGCGGCAGCCAGCATCGACTTGCACTTGGCCGGGTCGCCCTTGTGGTCAGCTGTCGGGTAGAGGTCGAACGGCTCGTAGCCGCCCTGACCCGGAGGGATGACCTGGTCGAGTAGGCGTGTTGAGCGACGGACCGCCATAGATCGCGCCGATGGCCGTCTTGTCGATGGCGTACTCGAGCGCCTGCCGGACCTTCAGCTTGCCGAGCGCGCCCGAGTTCTTGGGGCTGCGCAGGTTGAAGACGAGATAGGGGTTGTTGCTCGCGCTCGGGTAGATCGCGAAGTCCGAGGTCTTGGACTTCTTCAGCGCGGACAGGTCGGCAGTGGGCACCGGAAGGTCCCAGGTGAGGTCGGCCGTGCCCGCCTCCAGCTGTTGCTGGACCGCCTGGTCGGAGCCCTGGCCCTCGGTGATGTCGATGGATTGGACGTGCTGGTGTCGCAACGGGTCGGCCGACTGCTTCCAGGCTGTGTTGCGGTCGAGGACGATCTTGCTGCCCGCCTGGTAGGTGGTGATGGCGTACGGACCGTCGGACAACGTGTGCTGCCGGAAGGCCGCGCTGTCCGGCACGTACTTGAGATATTCCACCGGCGCGGCGGACGCGAACGGCAGCGCCATGATGTTGAGGAAGTCGCTCGCCGGCTGGGTCAGCGTGATCACGACTGTCGAGGCGTCGGGCGCCTGCACGCCGGAGATCGCGTGGCTGTTCATGTAGTCGGCCATCGCGGTCGGGCTCGATGCGTTCACCTTCGCGAAACCGTTGCAGAACTTGGTGAATCCAGCGATGGTGTCCTCGTAGTAGGTGAGCCCACCGGACGGGCTCGCCGGGTTGCAGATGCGCTGCAGGCCTCGTACGACGTCTGCCGCTGTCACCGCACGCGCCGGTGAGGTGTTCCACTGCACCCCCGACCGGAGGTGGAAGGTGTAGGTCTTGCCGTCAGCGCTGATGCCGCCGTTGGCCGTCGTGGGCAGCTCCTTCGCCAGGTCCGGCGCCACGGAGGTCGCGACACTGATCTCGGACGACGACGGATAGCTGACGAGCTGGCGGGTGAACGCGCGCTCCAGCGTGTAGCTCACGGTGTAGTAGGCGCTGGCCGGGTCGAGGTGGTCCACGTCTCCGCTGCCGAGCAGCTTCAACGTGCCGCCGTTGGTGACGCCGGACGCCTTGGGGCTGGTGCTGCTACCCGAGCCGCCCGAGCTGCCGCCACAGGCGGCCACCACCAACAACAATCCGCAAGCCGCGGCCGTCCGCGTATATCTGCGTGCCGACATGTCTTCTCCTTCGCACGGTGTGACCTCGACCGTGCGCCAGGCTGACTAAGAGCGTGATGAGAACGTCAGACGCTCAGTGCGCGTCGTCGTACGCCGCGTCGTGCGCCTTTCGCGGAGCACAGACCGAGGCCAGCGAGCACGCGCACCGCTGCCCGCCGTCGTCGAGACGCACCAGGACCGAGTCCGCGGGCACGCTGTGCGCCACCACCCGGCCGTCGCCCTCGTCGGTGGAGACCTGGGCGCCGACGGCAGGGGCGCGCACCTTGAACTCCTGATAGAGGGGGTGCTCGTACTTCAGGCAGCACATCAGCCGGCCGCACGCGCCGGAGATCTTCAACGGGTTCAGCGGCAGGTCCTGGTCCTTGACCATGCGCATGCTGACGGGTTCGAAGTCCTTGAGGAACGTGGCGCAGCACAGGTCCCGACCGCACGGGCCGATGCCGCCCTGCACGCGCGCCTCGTCGCGCGGCCCGAGCTGGCGGAGGTCGACGCGGGCCCGCAGCTCACCGGCGAGCGAGCGCACCAGCTGCCGGAAGTCGATGCGGTGCGGCGCGGTGAAGTAGATGACGATCTTCTCGTCAGCGTCGAGGTAGTCGACGCCGACGACCTTCATGGGCAGGTCGTGCGCCCGGATCTGCCGCTTGGCGATCGATCGTGCTGTCGTACGTCGACTGCGGTTGCGCTGGTCACGGGCGAGGTGCTCGTCGCCGGCGGGTCCGGCGCAGACCGGCAGGCCGCCGACGTCCTCGCTCACCCACTGCGGCGCCCAGACGCACTCGGCGACCTCGGGAGCGGAGTCGGTCGGCACCAGCACCTTGTCGCCGACGTGGACGTCGTGGCCGCCCGGGTCGAGGTAGTAGAGCCGTCCGTAGCGCGTGAAACTTACGGCCATCACCATGCCCACGGTCCGACAGTAATCCCGCGCGCACCGCCCGTGGCCCTGATCACGTCCGCGAGTGGTGACTTGCGCAGCCCGAGCGGCGGACGCGACCTGCCGAACCCACCACTTGCGGGCTGCGGCGGGGGAGCGGCGGACTGGGGAGCGGCGCTTATCCGGCGCGCAGGGCCACGGTCATCGCCTCGACCGCCAGCAACGGCGCCGCCGCGGCTTCGATGGCCGTCCGCGCGACCAGGATGGCGTCGATGCGGCGCAGTGTCTGCTCCGGCGAGCTTGTGCGGGCGACACTGGCAACGGCCTCGCCCTCCTCGTCGTTGACGAGCTCGACCGATGCACCTGCCTGGAGCACGAGGACGTCGCGGTAGAAAGAGGCGAGGTCGATCAGGGCACGGTCGAAGGCGTCACGCTTCGAGCGGGTCGCACGCGCCTTCTGCTGGCGGGTCAGCTCCTTGAGCGCGGGGGAGTAGCCAGGAGGCTGTCGCGAACCCTGGCCAACGCCCATAGCGCGCTTCAGGTTCTCGATCTCCGTCGCGTCGAGATCAGCGGTCGCCTGGTTGGCCTCCGCAGTGCCGGCCTCGATCAGGTCGGCGGCCGCCTCGAGTGCGGAAGCGAGAGTGCCCAGCGACAGAGGAAGCCGCAGCACTGCGTGCCGGCGCATCCGCGCATCCTCGTCCGTGGCCAGCCGCTTGGCGCGACCGATGTGGCCCTGTGCGGCGCGAGCGACGAAAGTGGCCATCGCCGGGTCGACACCGTCACGGCGGACGAGCACCTCGGCGACCGCCGCGGATGGCGGGGTGCGCAACGCAACATGCCGGCACCGGGAGCGGATGGTCGGCAGGACGTCCTCGAGCGAGGGCGCGCACAGCAGCCACACGGTGCTCGGAGTGGGTTCCTCGATCGCCTTGAGCAGGGCATTCGCCGCATGGTCGCCGAGACGGTCGGCGTCCTCGATGATCATCACCTGCCACCGCCCGCCCGCTGGGTGATGCGCGGCGCGCATGACCAGGGCCCTGATGATCTTGACCGAGATGGACAGCGTGCTGGTGTTGACGACCTCCACGTCGGCATGGGTGCCGGCCAGCACGGTGTGGCAGGCGTCGCACTCCCCGCAACCACCCCGCGGACACTGCAACGCGGAGGCGAAGGCCCGAGCAGCATTGGATCTCCCCGAGCCCGGCGGACCTGTGAACAACCAGGCATGCGTCATGCCGTCAGCCGGCTGCCCGCTCCGCACCAGCTCGGCCGCTCGCGCCGCAGCCGCGAGCACCTCGACCGCGCGCTCCTGGCCCACGAGGTCCCCCCAGACCGGCGCGCGAGCCAGGTCCGGTGCTGCGGCGGTCATCGGCCGCCTCGCGGTCTGGGCAGGGCCGGTGGCGTCATCGGTCGTCCCGGGACTCGTTGATGCGGGGCAGCTGAACCGTCTCGTCGTCGTCGGAACCGAAGAGCTCGTCGGCCAGGCTGAGCGGGCGCGTCGGAGGGTCGGCCGCGACGGGGCCGGGAGCCGTGGGCGTCGGACCGCCTTGCGGCGCGCCACTGCTGGCGGCATCCCGCGCGCGGCGGGCTTCGGCCTCTGCGGCGGCCCGAGCCGCCTCCATCGCGGACCGCTCTGCCTCGGCCGCTGCCTTGGCCTGCGCCCGCTGCTCCGCCTCGGCCGCCCGGCGGGCCTCCTTCTCCGCACGGGCCCGCTGCCGGGCCAGCACAGCGGCAGCCCTGCGGGCCTCGTCGTCGGCCTTTCGCTTCGCTGCGGCTGCGGCCCGTTCCTCGGCCGCCGCCTGCTCTTGTGCTGCACGCTCTGCCGCCGCAGCGGCCTTCTCCCGGGCCAGCTCGTCCGCCGCGCGCTGTCGCTCCGCCTCCTCGGCGTTGCGTCGCAGCTCGATCTCGCGCTGCTCCGCGGCCGTGAGGGGAAGCAGCGGCTCGAGGCGGTCGCGGACCTCGGCCGCGATCACGTCGATCGGCGACGTGGCGTCGATGACGAGATAGCGTGCCCCGCCGCGACGGGCCTGCTCGAGGAACCGCTCGCGCACCCGCTCGTGGAAGTCAGCCGGCTCGGACTCGAGCTTGTCCGGCGCCACGACCCGGCTCAGGCCGATCGCTGCAGGCAGGTCGAGCACGACCGTGAGGTCCGGCAACAGACCCTCGGTCGCCCACCGCGACACACGCGCGACATCGCCGGGCGCCAGGTCGCGGCCGGCGCCCTGATAGGCGACGGACGAGTCCATGTAGCGGTCGGTGAGCACGACCGCGCCCCGCTCGAGGGCAGGCACGACGACGGACGCGACGTGCTCGGCGCGGTCAGCGGCGAACAGCAGCGCCTCGGCCCGCGGAGAGAGCAGCGGCTGGGCGTTGCCCTCGGCGTCGTGGTGGTCGAGCAGCACGGCGCGCAGCCGTCGACCGACCTCCGTCGCCCCCGGCTCGAAGGTCAGCACGACCTCGTGACCCTTGCCGCGCAACCACTGCGCGAGCTGCTCCGCCTGCGTCGACTTGCCCGCTCCCTCGCCACCCTCGAGGGCGATGAAGAAGCCGGTGCGCGGTCCCGCGCGACGCAGGCCCACCGGCTCGTTGCGGTAGGCCGCCGCGAGGTCCAGCAGGAGCGGCACGCCGCGACGGTCGTCCATGTGGCGATAGGACGTGATGCCGAGTACCGCCGCCAGCAGTCCGGCCAGCAGGAACGTGATCGCCGCGCCGTTGTAGGTCAGCGACATCGCGTCGGTGACCTGGATCTGGTGCTGCCCGAACGCGGCGGCGAGCAACGGTGCCACCGCCAGGGTCAGCACGAGCACGACACGCACCATCGTCTGAACGAACGCGATCGTGCGGCCGCGAACCTCGTCGGCGACCTCGAGGCCGAGCAGCGTGTAACCGGTCACCCACGCGACGCCCGTGAACCCGCCGATCACGAAGGTGACGAACACCGCGATGACCATGTTGGGCACCAGGGCGAGGACGGCGAGCGCGAGACCTGCCGCACCGATGGCCAGGCCGAACAGCCGGCGCCGGCTGAAGTCGGGCACCAGCCGCGGGCCGAAGAACATGCCACCGGCCAGCCCCATGAAGACCGTGCCGAACACCAGGCCGTATCCGGGGTCGCCGGCGCCGAGGTCGGTGACAAAGGTGCGCGCGAGCCCGACCACTGCACCGCCAGCTGCCGACGCGCCGAGCATGCCGACGACGAGACCACGCACCAGCCGGCTCTGGCCGACGAACCGCCAGCCGTCGACCAGCGTGCGCCACACTCCCGGCCGTTCCTCGCCGGCCGCGAGCGGCTCACGGACCGGGATCTCGTGCAGCCGCAGAATGGTCAGGGCGGAGACCAGGAATGTCGCCGCGTTGAAGAACAGCGCCAGGTCGACCTCGTCGATCGTGGACACCGCGTTGTCGAGCATGCCCGACACCAGGGCCAGTCCCGCGAAGACGGCCGCGGCGACCGGCGCCGATCCGTACGTCGTGAACAGGCTGAGCTGGTTGGCCGCCTCGAGCCGCTCGCGCGGCACGATGTTCGGCAGCGTCGCCTCTTTGGCGGGGATCCAGATCAGGCTCGCCGTCTCGATGAGGAACGTCGCCGTCAGCAGCCACCACAGCGTGCCCACGATCGGGATCGAGAGGAACAGCGCGAACCGCGCCACATCGCAGACGACCATCGTGAGTCGGCGGTCGAGGCGGTCGGCGATCACCCCGCCCAGAGGTCCCATGACGATCGCCGGGGCCAACCGCAGGATGAACACAGCGGCGATGGCCAGGTTGGCCGACGCATAGCTGCCGCTGGCCAGCCGGGGCGCGAGAGCGGTCAGGGCCAGCAGGCCCAGCCAGTCGCCGAAGCTCGACAGCGACAGCGCCGTCCACAGCTTGCGGAACGCCGGAACCGCCAGGACCCCGCGCAGGTCGTGGTCGGGAACGATCACCCGGGTCGACGTGGCGAGCGAGATCGCGTCGGCTGGAACCGCAACCGGCTCACCCACCTGGGACCCGGCCCCGGCAGGCAGACCCACCGCAGGCTCGGGCTCGGTGTCGCTGGCGGCAGGGCGGTCGGGCACCTGGCCAGCGTAGCGACGGTGTACGACGGCGCCACGCCCCGCCGTCGTGCCCCGGTGGAAGGTGCCCGACGGTGGACAGCCCCCGCCTCCCCGTGATCATGAATGTTCCGACCGGCTCTAGGCGGCTTGATCCTTCATGATCACGAGACCGCGGGTTTCGCGGCAGCTGTCTTCTTCGCGGTCGCCTTCTTGGCCGTGCCTTCTTCGCAGCACTCTTGCTCGCGGTGCTCTTCTTCGCTGATGTCTTGCGAGCCGTCGTCTTCTTTGCGGTCTTCTTGGCGGTGCGCTTCTTCGTCGACGGGCCCTGGGCGCGTTTCTCGGCCAGCAGCTCAGCAGCGCGCTCGATGGTCACGGACTCCACGGAGTCGGCCTTGCGCAACGTCGCATTCGTCTCGCCATCGGTGATGTACGCGCCGAAGCGACCCTCCTTGACCACGATCGCGCTCCCCGTCACCGGGTCGCTGCCGAGCTCCCGCAGCGGCGCGGCCGACTGGCGGCCACGCTGCTTGGGCTGGGCGTAGATGGCCAGCGCCTGCTCGAGGGTGATGTCGAACAGCTGCTCCTCGCCCTCGATCGAGCGCGAGTCCGTGCCCTTCTTGAGGTACGGGCCGTAGCGCCCGTTCTGGGCAGTGATCTCCTCGCCCGACTCCGGGTCGACCCCGACCACGCGGGGCAGGGACAGCAGTCGCAATGCCTGGTCGAGCGTCACGGTGTCGAGGCCCATCGTCTTGAACAGCGACCCGGTGCGCGGCTTCGCCGACTTGGGCGCGTCTTCGGGCAGCACCTCGGTGACGTAGGCCCCATAGCGACCGGACTTGGCCACGACGGGCCGACCGGTGGACGGATCCACGCCAAGATCACGGTCACCGCTCGGCTCGGCCAGTAGCTCCTCGGCCTTCTCGACGGTGAGCTCGTCGGGCGCCATGTCCTCAGGCACCGATGCCCGGTCCTCGGAGTTGCCGGCGCGCTCGACGTAGGGCCCATAGCGACCGACCCGCAGCACGATGTCGTTGCCGATGGGGATGGAGTTGACGTCCCGGGCGTCGATGTCGCCGAGACTGTCGACGAGCTGGCGCAGTCCGCCGTGCGCGACATCGGCTCCCGCGAGACCCTCGCCCTCCCCGTCGCCGTAGTAGAAACGGCGCAGCCACGCGACCCGGGCCTGAGTGCCCCCCGCGATGCGGTCGAGGTCCTCTTCCATCTCGGCGGTGAAGTCATAGTCGACGAGCGACCCGAAGTGCTTCTCCAACAAGGCGATGACGCTGAACGCCAGCCACGACGGGACGAGCGCGGAACCGCGCTTGAACACATAGCCGCGGTCGACGATCGTGCCGAGGATCGAGGCGTAGGTCGACGGGCGGCCGATGCCGCGTTCCTCCATCGCCCGCACCAACGTCGGCTCCGTGTAGCGGGCCGGCGGGCTCGTCGAGTGACCGTCCGGCGTGAGCTCGAGCACCGAGAGCGGGTCACCGCTGCGCATCTGCGGCAACCGACGCTCGCGGTCCGACCCGTCCCGCTCGTTGCTGTCCTCGTCGTCCCGACCCTCCTCATAGGCGGCGAGGAAACCGCGGAACGTGATGATCGTGCCGGAGGTCGAGAACTCGGCATCCCGGCCGTCGGATGCTGTCGCGCCGAGCCGCACGGTCACGGTCTGCCCGCGGGCATCGGCCATCTGCGAGGCGACCGTCCGCTTCCAGATCAGGTCGTAGAGTGCCTGCTCGTCACGGCTGACCTCGCCGGCGATCTGGCCCGGGGTGCGGAACGCGTCACCCGACGGGCGGATCGCCTCGTGCGCCTCCTGGGCGTTCTTGACCTTGCGCTCATAGCGTCGCGGCACGTCGGGGACATACTCCGCGCCGTAGATCTGCCGGGCCTGGGTCCGCGCGGCGTTCAAGCCCGACTCCGACAGGGTCGTCGAGTCGGTGCGCATATAGGTGATGTAGCCGTTCTCGTACAGCCGCTGCGCGACGCGCATCGCGGTCTGCGCGGTCATCCGCAGCTTGCGGCTCGCCTCCTGCTGCAACGTCGACGTCATGAACGGCGCAGCGGGCCGTCGGGTGTAGGGCTTGTCGTCGACCGACCGCACCACGAAGGGCGAGTCCTGCAAGGCGGTCGCGAGGCCCCGTGCCCCGGCCTCGTCGAGGGCGACGCCGTTGAACCGGGCGAGCGGTTTTCCGTCCCGTCCGAAGTCGCGACCCGTCGCAATGCGACGGCCGTCGACCTCGACCAGACGAGCATCAAAGGTCGTACGCTCGGCCGACCCGCGCTCCGCCGCTGCCGTGTCGAGCATCGCGACGATGTCCCAGTACGACGCGGAGCGGAACGCGATGCGCTCCCGCTCCCGCTCGACGACCATCCGGGTCGCGACGGACTGCACGCGGCCGGCGGACAGGCCCTGGCGGACCTTGCGCCAGAGGACCGGTGACACCTCATAGCCGTAGAGCCGGTCCAGGATGCGACGGGTCTCCTGCGCGTCGACCAGGTCGAGATCGAGATCGCGGGTCTGCTCGACGGCCTGGCGGATCGCGTCCCGGGTGATCTCGTGGAACACCATGCGCCGCACCGGGACCTTGGGCTCGAGCACCTGGAGCAGGTGCCAGGCGATGGCCTCGCCCTCACGGTCCTCGTCTGTGGCCAGGAAGAGCTCGTCCGCGTCCTTCAAGGCGCGCTTGAGCTCGGCGACCTTCTTCTTCTTGTCGGCGTCGACCACGTAGTAGGGCTCGAAGTCGCGGTCGACGTCGACGGCGAACTTGGCGAACCGGCCCTTCTTCTCCGCCGCGGGGAGCTCGGAGGGCGTCGGGAGGTCGCGGATGTGGCCCACGCTGGCCTGGACGTCATAGCCGGCGCCCAGATAGCCCTCGATCGTCTTCGCCTTCGTCTGCGACTCGACGATGACCAACCGGCGCCCGCCGTCGGGCGTCGCGTTGGTTTTGCTGCTGCTGGGCACGCTGCTCTCTCTCGTCCGTGGTCATGTTGCGGCGGGCCGAATCGGGCCCTGCCGCACCGTGCGGCACTGCGAGGCTAACGCGCCTCACTCTGTGCATCCGGCTCCCCCTCGCCCGGCCCCCGGTTCTGCACGGGTCAGGAGGGCTCGAGCAACCCCTGGTCCACGAGGTCGCGGACCACGGGGAGAAGTCGGGCCGACAGCGCCCGAGGGTCGTCGCCGAGCACGCTGGCGACAGCCGCAACAAGGGCAGCCACCGTGAGTGTTCCCTCACTGGCGCCGACCAGCGCCGCCGTCGCCGTATCGACCCGCACGGCGGGCCGCAGGCCGCCGGCCCGGCGCAGGACGACGTGCTCGGGGTCGTCCGCCCCCGGCTGGCCGATCTGCTCCTGCACGACATCGGGGGCGACGCAGAGGCGCGCCGCGAGCAGCCCGTCGTCGTCGCACCCAGCCAGCCAGGCTCGGCGGTCGAGCCACGCCGTGAGATGCGGAGCGAGCGGCTGCTCGACCGGGTGCGGCCAGTCGATCAGCGCCGACCGCGCGACGGAGTCCGTACGCCGGATCCGCACGAACCCCATCCCCACGCCTTCCACCCGAGCCGCCTCCAAGGCCTGCAACCACGCGTCGTACGCCGACACGTCGCTGGCCTCACCGGAGTCGCGCAGCCACATCGCGACGTACTCGGCCGGGTCGAGCACCTCGCGCTGCACGACGAGCGCGTCGACGCCTTGGTCGGGCAGCCAGCCGGCCACCCGCTCGCGCCAGTCGTCGCCGCGGACGTGCACCCAGTTGGCGAGCAGCACGAGGTCGCCGTGCGGCGTGAGCAGGCGCGGCGCCTCCCGCACCAGGTGGGCGCAGATGCCGTCGAGAGGGAAGCCGCCGTCGCGGTAGGTGTGCGTGCCGGCCGGCGAGACGACGAACGGCGGGTTGCTGACGATGAGGTCGGCGGGCTGGTTGCGGAGGGGTTCGAGCAGGCTGCCCTCGCGCAGCTCGACGTCGACGTCGGACAGGGCGGCCGTCAGCCGCGCCAGGTGCAGCGCGCGCGGCGAGACGTCGGTGGCCACGACGCGGTCGCTGTGCCGGCTCGCGTACAGCGCCTGGACGCCGCAGCCCGTGCCGATGTCGACCGTGGTGCCGACCGTCTCGCGCGGCGTGAGCTGGGCCAGCATCGTCGACGCGCCGCCGATGCCGAGCACGTGATCGTCGGGCAGGCGGTGGTCGACGCCGTCCAGGCCGGTGCCGAGATCGGAGACGACCCACCAGGGGGTCGCGGCGCCGCCGTACGCCTGATGGCCGTCTCCGCCGTCGTGACTGTGCGGACGTACGTCGAGCGGCGGCCTGCGTGCCGTCGGGATGGGATCGGAGCAGGCCCAGTTCGCGAGCGTCGGGCGGCAGGGCTGCCCGCGCTGCGCTGTCGGGGACGGTCAGCTGCAGCAGGAAGAGCCGCACGAGGGTCTCCAGCGGCGACCCGCCGCCTGTCGCGCGGCGGGCGGGCACCGTTTCGCCGCGGGACAGCGCTGCCATGGCAACGGGGCCGAGCAGGGCCGCGACACCGTCGGTCGTGTAGCCCGCCGTCAGGAAGGCGTCCCTGACGCGCAGCACCCGCTCGTCAGTCACCACGCGTCCGTCTTCATGGGGTCAGGTCGGCTCACCCTGCGGGCCTGCCTGACCGGCCGCGGAACGCCTCAGACGTGCGCCGGAGCGGTCGCGGTGTCCGGCTCCTGGGCGACCGCGATGCTCCTGCGCTTCGAGATCACGACTGCGACGACGATGATGGCAACGGCCGCGAACGAGATGAGGATGCGGACCGCCGTGTTGGAGTCGTTGCCGATCGACAGCGACACGATTGCCGGGGCGATGAGCAGCGAGACGAGGTTCATCACCTTGATCAACGGGTTGATCGCGGGGCCGGCGGTGTCCTTGAACGGGTCACCGACGGTGTCGCCGATGATGGTCGCCTCGTGGGCGGGCGAGCCCTTGCCGCCGTTCGCACCGTCCTCGACGACCTTCTTCGCGTTGTCCCAGGCGCCACCCGAGTTGGCGAGCAGGATGGCCATCAGGGTGCCGGCGGCGATGGCCCCGGCGAGGTAGGAGCCCAGGGCGCCGACGCCCAGACCGAAGCCGACGGCGATCGGGGCGAGCACCGCCAGCAGGCCGGGTGTCGCAAGCTCGCGCAGCGAGTCCTTCGTGCAGATGTCGACGACCTTGCCGTACTCCGGCTTGCCGGTCCCCTCCATGATGCCGGGGATCTCGCGGAACTGGCGGCGCACCTCGAACACGATGGCGCCGGCCGCGCGGGTCACGGCGTTGATCGCGAGGCTGGAGAACATGAACACCACGGAGGCGCCGATGATCAGGCCGACGAGGTTCTTCGGGTCGGAGACGTTGAGGACGCCGACGTACTGCAGGTCCCGCAGGGTGCCCTCGAGGGTCACCCCGGTGTCCGCGACAGCGCTCTTGACCGAGTCGGTGAACGAGCCGAACAGCGCCGTCGCCGCGAGAACCGCGGTCGAGATCGCGATGCCCTTGGTGATGGCCTTGGTCGTGTTGCCGACCGCGTCGAGGTCGGTCAGGATCTGCGCGCCTGCCTCGTCGATGTCACCGGACATCTCGGCGATGCCCTGTGCGTTGTCGGAGATCGGGCCGAACGTGTCCATGGCGACGATGACGCCGACCGTGGTGAGCAGACCCGTGCCGGCGAGTGCGACACAGAACAGTCCGAGTACGACCGAGCCGCCGCCGAGCAGGTAGGCGCCGAACACTGCGGCACCGATGAGCAGGGCGGTGTAGACCGCCGACTCGAGGCCGATCGTGAAGCCGGCCAGGATGACGGTGGCGGGGCCGGTGAGCGACGTCTGGACGATGTCCTTGACCGGACGGTTCTTGCTCTCCGTGAAGTATCCGGTGAGCAGCTGGATGATCGACGCGAGCGCGATGCCGATGATCACGGCCGCGATGGCGATCAGACGCGGGTCCCGGTCGCCTGCGTCTTCGACGATCCCCCTCGGGACGGCTGTGAGGTCGGACAGGTTGCTCGGCAGGTAGACGAAGGAGGCGATCGCGCAGAGCACCACCGAGATCGCGGCGGAGGTGAAGAAGGCGCGGTTGATGGCCTGCATGCCGCTCTTGTCGGTGGGCCGCAGCCGGGTGATGAAGACGCCGATGATGGCGGTCACGACGCCGATGGCCGGCACGATCAGCGGGAAGACGAGGCCCTCCTCGCCGAAGGCGGCCTTGCCGAGGATGAGCGCCGCGACCAGCATGACGGCGTAGGACTCGAACAGGTCGGCGGCCATGCCGGCGCAGTCACCGACGTTGTCGCCGACGTTGTCGGCGATCGTCGCGGCGTTGCGGGGGTCGTCCTCGGGGATGCCCTGTTCGACCTTCCCGACGAGGTCGGCGCCGACGTCGGCAGCCTTGGTGAAGATGCCACCGCCGACCCTGATGAACATCGCGAGCAGGGCCGCGCCGAAGCCGAAGCCCTCGAGCACGGTGGGCGCGTCGTTCTGGTAGATGCCGACGACCGAGGCTGCGCCGAGCAGGCCGAGACCGACGGTCATGAAGCCGACGACGCCGCCGGTGCGGAAGGCGATCTTGACGGCGTTCTCCGCGCCGTTGGGCTCGCGGGCGGCAGCGGCGACCCGCAGGTTGGCTCGGGTGGCCAGACCCATGCCCAGGTAGGCGATGGAGGAGGAGAACAGCGCCCCGATGACGAAGAAGAGAGAGCGGCCGATCCGGATGCCGACGGTGTCGGCCGGCAACAGGGTCAGCAGGACCAGCGCGAGGACGGCGAACCAGGCAAGAGTCCGGAACTGGCGGGTGAGGAACGCAGTCGCGCCCTCCTGGACAGCTGCGGCGATGCCCTGCATCTTCTCGGTGCCCTGCGGCGCGGCCAGCACGCTCTTGCGCAAGGCGACGGCAAACCCGAGCGCCACGAGGGCGATTGCAGCAACAACGACGACATAGCTGACGTTGGCAGCACTGAGGTCGATTGACCCGCCGTCAGCGGCGAGGGTGCGGCCGGACATTCGTCCTCCTTCGCGTCAGGGCACGAGGGCACCTGAACACGTTCGACACGTGGAAAAGGGCGGGCGGGTCGGTCATGGACAACCGCCGGCGACGGCGATTCCGCCCAGCGGGCCGGAATTCTAGCCATTGCATGCGGACACGGCTGACACCGGGCGCGTGTTTTGTGGACTCCAGCGCACCAGACACGCCGCTGGAGCGGTGTGTCGGAGTCCACAAAAGGGTGCTCAGGCGGGGACGGGCCAGCTCATCCGTACGACGAGGCCGCCGTCGCGGCCGCTCTCGATCGTGACGTCGTCGACCAGGCTGCTGATCACGGCCAGGACCACGCCGGAGGGCACGCTGTCGCCCTCGAAGTCGGAGAGCTCGGCGAGGTCACCGAGGCCCAGCTCGGTCTGGTCGCTGGGTGCCTCGTCGGTCACGGCCACCCGGAAGGTCGAATCGTCGTCGACCAAGGTCACCATCACGGGGCGGTCGGGGCAGAACCGGCGATGCAGGTCGACGGCGCGCGAGCACGCCTCGCCGACAGCCAGCCGCACCTCATCGAGTTCAGCCTCGTCGAGGCCGCAACGGCGCGCCACGGCGGCGGCGACCAGGCGCGCGGTCCGCACGTGAGAGGGCAGCGCGGTGAAGCGCAGCTCGACGGTCGGCACGCTCACCTTCCTCGATTTCGCGCCTGGTCGGACGCTTCCGGCGGTCGACTCACTCGGTCGCGCTGACCGCTTCGTCGACGGACGCGTGGATCGGGAAGACCTTGGTCAGGCCGGTGATCCGGAAGATCTTGAGGATGCGCTCCTGCGTGCACACGAGGCGCAGCGAGCCGTCGTGAGCCCGCACCCGCTTCAGGCCGCCGACGAGCACGCCCAGTCCGGTCGAGTCGAGGAAGTCGACGCGCTCCATGTCCACGATGAGGTGGTACTTGCCGTCGGCGACCAGGTCGACGAGCTGCTCGCGCAGCCGCGGTGCGGTGTAGACGTCGATCTCGCCCCCGACTTCGACAACGGTGCGGTCACCCTCGGAGCGGGTCGAGAGAGACAGGTCCACAGAGTCCTCCAAGGCGTGCGCGTACGGGGCAGGTGCTCACAAGCAGGTCTCCGTCAGGCGGTCGAAACATCGACCAGGTCGAACTGGCGCTCGCGCCGGGTTCCGGCGCGAACCCCCGCATTCAACCACCTTCTCCCAACGGCTCGCGCCGGTGGCACACTGCGCAGGTGCCGGATGACCCCGTGACGTCCGCACCAAACCAGCCGTCAGCCGCATCGCGATCCCCGTTCGACGAGGTCGAGGGGCTGGCCGGCACGCGGCTGGCCGGCCTGCTGCAGGGACCCGGTCGACGGGAGCGGCTCACCCATGTCGAGCGCGTCGCCGCTCGGCCCGGCCGGTGGGGCCAGTGGCCCGACTGGGTGCACCCGGAGCTGATCGCGTCGCTCTCCGCCGCAGGAGTGCCCGCCCCGTGGGAGCACCAGGCCCGGGCCGCCGAGCTGGCGAGGTCGGGGCAGTCGGTCGTCGTGGCCACCGGGACCGCGTCGGGAAAGTCGCTCTGCTACCTCGTCCCGGCGCTGAGCGCCGTGCTCGAGCACCGCGACCTGCCGTCCTCGGGGCCGTTCGGGACCGACCGGCCGACCACGCTCTACATCGCGCCGACCAAGGCGCTGGCCGCCGATCAGCTGCGCGCCGTGAACTCGCTGGGCATCGGCGAGCTACGTGCGGCCACGTACGACGGAGACACCCCGGTCGAGTCGCGGGACTGGGTGCGCCACCACTCGTCGTACGTGCTGACGAACCCTGACATGCTGCACCGCTCGATCCTGCCCGGCCACCCACGGTGGGCCGCCTTCCTGCGCGGCCTGAAGTACGTCGTCGTCGACGAGTGCCACCGCTATCGCGGCGTCTTCGGCTCGCACGTCGCAGCCGTGCTGCGGCGGCTGCGGCGGGTGTGCGCAGCACTACGGGGGTACGCCGACCTTCGTGCTCGCGTCGGCGACGGTGTCGGATCCGGCCACGTCGGCCGGCCGGCTGACCGGGCTGCCGGTTGTCGCGGTCGACGACGACGCCGCCCCCCGCGGCGAGACCCTGTTCGCCCTGTGGGAGCCGCCGCTGACCGAGCTGACCGGCGAGCACGACGCACCGGTCCGCCGCACCGCGACCGCGGAGGTCGCCGAGCTGATGACCGACCTGATCATCGACGGCGCCCGGACCGTCGCGTTCGTGCGGTCCCGCAGGGCAGCCGAGACCGTCTCGCTGGCCACGCGCCGGCTGCTCGACGAGGTCGATCCGGCGCTCGCCGTGCGGGTCGCGGCCTACCGGGCGGGCTACCTGCCGGAGGAGCGGCGGGCGCTGGAGGCCGACCTGCAGTCGGGGCGAATCCTCGGCGTCGCGTCCACCAACGCTCTCGAGCTCGGCGTCGACATCGCCGGGCTGGACGCCGTGCTGCTCGCGGGCTATCCGGGCACCCGCGCCTCGCTCTGGCAGCAGGCGGGCCGCGCCGGGCGGGCCGGGCAGGGAGCGCTCGCGGTGCTGGTCGCGCGCGACGACCCGCTCGACACCTATCTCACCCACCACCCCGAGATGCTGTTCGGCAGCCCCGTCGAGGCCACGGTGCTCGACCCCGACAACCCGCATGTGCTGCGGCCCCACCTGTGCGCGGCCGCTGCCGAGCTGCCGCTCACCGACGACGACATCGCGTTGTTCGGGCCGAACGCGCCGGCCGTCGCCGACCACCTGGTCGAGACCGGGCTGCTCCGGCGCCGGTCGACGGGGCTGTTCTGGACCAGACCCGAGCGGGCCAGCGACCTGGCCGACATCCGCGGCACCGGCGGTACCCCCGTGGAGCTGGTGGAGGCCGAGACCGGGCGGTTGCTGGGGCTGGTCGACGCGGGCGCGTCGCACGCGGCGGCCCATGCCGGCGCGGTCTATCTGCACCAGGGCGCCAGCTATCTGGTCGACTCCCTCGACCTCGAGAACCATGTCGCGCTGTTGCACCCGGCCGATCCCGACTGGACGACGTACGCCCGGGACGTCACCGACATCCGGGTGCTCGAGACCGAGCAGACCGTGGGTTGGGAGTCGACGACTCTTTCGTTCGGCACCGTCGAGGTCAGCAGCCAGGTGGTTGCCTTCCTGCGGAAGCGGATCGCGACGGGGGAGATCCTGGGTGAGGAGCCGCTGGACCTCCCGATGCGCCGGCTGCGCACGCGGGCGGTGTGGTGGACGGTCACCGAGGAAGGCTTGCGGCACGCCGACCTCGCACCCGCCGACGTGCCCGGCGCCGCCCACGCCGCGGAGCATGCCTCGATCGGGCTCCTGCCGTTGTTCGCCACGTGCGACCGGTGGGACATCGGCGGCGTCTCGACCGCCCATCACCTCGACACGGGCGCGATGACGGTTTTCGTGTACGACGGGCATCCCGGCGGCGCTGGATTCGCCGAACGCGGCCACCAGACGGCAGTGGCCTGGCTCACCGCGACACGCGAGGCAATCGCGTCCTGCGAGTGCGCCGAGGGCTGCCCGTCGTGCGTCCAGTCGCCGAAGTGCGGCAATGGCAACGACCCGCTCGACAAGGCCGGCGCGGTGCGACTGCTCGACGTGTTTCTGAGGTCTGCCCCTGTTGTGGGTGCATAACTCGCCGCGAGACGGGCAGGAGGAGGGCGACGAAGGGAGAACACTATGCTCGTTCTCGGTTTGCTACTCATCCTGGGGTCCGCCGCACTCGGGGTCGGCCTTGTGTACGACGGAAGCGAGGCCGCGAAGGTCGAGATTCTCGGCACCACGGTCGACACGACCGTGGCCGGTGTCTTCTTCAGCGGAGCCGCCACCATGCTGCTGTTCCTGGTCGGCGTCTGGCTGCTCCAGTCCAAGATGGGCCGGTCCCGCCGCAAGCGCGTCGAGCGCAAGGAGGCGCGTCGCAAGCAGCGCGAATCCGTGACCAAGCTCGAGCAGGAGCGCGTCGCGCTGGCCGCCGAGAACGAGCGGCTCAGCCAGAAGCTCGACACCGCGCAGAACACGACGGACACCACCGTCGACACACGGAAGGACACGTCCAACACCACCGCGTGACCTGCCCTCGGCGCTGGCCCGGATGTCGACCTGCCTGACTGTCGGTCAGTCCGACGGTCAGGTGCGTGCGGCTCGACGGTTGGCGACGTCCCTGATCGCAACACCGAGTGTCAGCAGCCGCGGTGAGAGGAGCACGACGCCGAGAAACAGCGCTTCGTAGAAGGACATCGTCGCTGGCCCTGACACGGTCAGCGCGTGCGCCATCCACTCCAGCAGGTGCCAGGTGGAGGGGACGAAGTAGGCGAGGAAGAACCAGAGCGCGAGCCCCATGCCGGCCAGATGCACGATCCGATACCACCGGGCGACCGCAAGATCGCGCGGTCGGCTGGTGGCGAGCTTCGCCCGCTGCTCCGGCGAGAGGCGCCCTACCGAGCCTCGCAGCAGCAGCCGGGTGGTCTCGGACAGGTTCGTACAACCCAGGAGAGCAGTCATCACGGAGTAGACGTCGGTGCGCAGGAACACGAAGAACTGCGTGACGATCGCGGAGAGCTCGACGAGGGCGAGCGCGGCGAGGAAATGATCCGGCCCGAGGTCGGCGGCCCGCAGGGCAAGGACGCCGAACAGCACGACGGAGTCGAAGCCAAGACCGGCGAGCAGCGGACCGACTCGCTTGCGTGGTGGCAGGGCCCACAGGCCGGTGAGGTTGGTCTCGAAGGTCAGGAAGTAGAGCCGGCGGGTGATTCGCAGCCGCGCGGGGACTCCGAGAGCCGCCGCGGCGAACACGTGCGCGAGCTCGTGCGCGGCCGCGAGCAGATAGGTCACGAGCGTCAAGACCGCCAGGCTCGCAGCCGGGTTGGGCAGGAAGAACACGTCCAGGGCGTGGGGCCGTACGGAGGGGACGCCGGCCATCAGCAAGAGTGCACCTCCCGCGCAGCCCGCTGCCGCCCAGGCCGACGGACGGGAGAACAACCAGGGCAGGCGGGCCCTCACCGTCACTGCGACTCCGGATGACCGCATCGGCAGTCCGGGCGACGCGGCGTCGTCCACGGTCTCGACAAAGCCGAGGCGGACCAACGACCTGGCGAAGGCCAGCACGTCCACGGACTCGGCGCCCGACTGCGGTGTCACCGCGTGGGTCACCTGCGCGACGGTCAGCCCTGCCCGGAGCTGCTCGAGAGCGGCGACGCCCACCTCGGGAAGGACCACGAAACGTCCCGTGGCGGCGCGCCCGACCACGAAACCACCGGCTTGCGGGGTCACGGTGAGGGGATGCAGGCGGAGCACGGACGTCTGCACGACCTCGACGGTCGACGGGTCAGTGCTCGTGCGCTCGACAGTGGTGGAGTCGGTCATCGAGACGCCGACGTCTCGACGACGCGCTCGGCGTCGGCGGCGTCTCTGACTGTTGCTCGCTCGCTCCGAACCGGGGCGCTGGCGCAGACCTGGCAGTCCGGATCCGCCGCCCAGGCGTCGCTCCGGACGCCGCAGTCCGTCGCGAAGTCGACGAGCTGATAGCGCCCGGCGGACACCGGCGCAACGAGACCCGTGAGATAGCGCAGAGCCTCCATCGCCACCAGACCGCCGAGCACGCTGGCCACCGGCCCGATGGCTCGGTTGACCCGGTCGGCGACGATCACCCGCGGCCAGTTCACCGCGTCGCGGTCGACGCCCTCGGCCAGCCGCGCGCGATGCCGCTCCAGGCACTCTCGGCACGCACTACGGCCGGGATCGACAGACCAGTACAGCCCCTGGGTATAGGCCAAGCCGCCGCGGATGAACGGGACGCCCGCGGCCACGCATGCCTGGTTGACCCAACGATCCACGTCGTCCGGTTCGTCGATGGCCGAGACGACGAGGTCGACAGGTCCCGTCTCGCGTGTCCCGGCAAGCAGATCGGTAACGTCCTGGGGTGCCTCCACGCGCTGCAGGAACGACAGGACGCGCACGGTCGGGTCGAACGCCCGAAGCCACGCGGCCACCCGGTCAGCCTTCGGCTGGCCGATCTCCGCCTCGGTGTAGGTGAACTGGCGAGCAAAGTTGCGCAGCTCGACGAGGTCCTGGTCGACCACGGTCACCGCACCGATGCCCAGGCCCGCGAGGTTCATCAAGACGGCGGACCCGAGCCCGCCCGCTCCGAGCACGAGGACATGGGCCTGGCGGAGCCGGGCCTGCGGCTCCTCCCGAGACAGCGACAGCGAGGTGAATGCGTCGAAGAAAGCCAGGTTGCTCGAGTAGCGCTCTCGCTGGTGGTCGCCCAACACTTCTGGTGCCGCCGAGTCCTCGATCCAGCCCAGACGGTCCAGCTCGGCGACCGCCGATGCGACGTCGTCCGCTGTCGTCCCAAGCCCGGTCGCCTGCAGCTCGTCGGCCAGCTCGGACACGTCCTTCTGCCCGTCACGCAGCAACTCGAGCAGGGCGAGCAGCCGCCCGTCGCGGTCGGCCAGCCGCACCCGTTCCTTCGGATCCGCGCTGACGATCAGCTCCCCGTCTCCGACGAGGCAGTTGAGCGACTTCAGTCTCGGCAACACGCCATCCTCATCTCAGTCGTACGGCTGAAATCTCGTGACGCGCGCTGCAATTCTCGTCGCACGTCTTCGACTCACGCGAGGGCCGGCCCAGCTGCCGGGGGCGACCGGGCCGGCTCTCGGCTCTGACGGTCAGGCCCCGCCCGCGTCCGGGTCCAGGTGGATCCGGGTCGCCGTGATGTCCTCGACCTCCACGATTTCGATGGTCATGTCCTTCCTCCTCCGCTGCAGCACGTCGGCGTGACCGGGCGGCACGCCCTGGGAGGTGAGAGCCGGACACCGCGGCTGATACATCGGACTTCGCGGATGGCGAACGTCGCGCAAGGGGTGGGCAGTTACGTCGTGAGGCGTTCAACGGGCTGATTGGTGAGATCTGCAATCAGCTCGAAGTCCTTGTCCATATGCAGGACGACGCGGTTGTTGATCTCTGCAGTTGCGGCGATGAGCAGGTCTGGGATGGATGGTGCCCGGTGCTGCCCGCGCTCCGCCAGTTGCCGTTGCACGGCGATGGCCCGGTTCTCTATACCAGGCGTGGAGTATTCGACGGCCATCGCGGACAGAGGCGAACGGCGCAGCGCGACGTCGATGTCACGACCTGAGCGGGCGGAGTAGCCGACCTCGAGCAACGTCACGGTCGTGATGTGGACCAACCCGCTCTGGATGCGGTCGGCCCAGAGTTCCGCGTCAGGACACCCACCGAGGCGCACCAAAGCAGACTTGTGTATGAGCCAGGAGCCGTCGCTCATGACCAGGCGTCGGTCATCACGTCGTCGTTGCCGAGATCCGGGATGCTGCGGCTCAATGCCAGCAGGTCCGCAGCGGTCACCCGCTTCGTCACTCGACGGGCCTCCTGCTGGAGACGGCGGCGAAGGTAGTCAGTGCGCGAGATGCCCAGTCGAGCAGCGTGCTCGTCGAGCAGCGCGAGATCCTCGGCCGGGAAGTTGCGAATCAAGACGTCAGGCATAACGTCCTCCTGATATCAAACGATATCACTCCGATCAGCGGCTGACTCCGGCCCGTGCGCGAGCCCGGGCGGGAGGCAATTGCGGCCACCGTGCCAACAGCCGCGGCAACGCTGCTTCGGCCACAACCTGCAGAGAGCCGTTCGCCAGAACGTCGCAGGCGACGACTCGAGCGCGAGCTGCGGCCGCGACCCGCTGCGCCGCGGCGCACGGATCGCCGACGCCGGCGACCAGCGTCCGGGCACCCGCGAGCGCGGCGAGATCGGCGGCCGAAGCGGCCCGGTGCCGGGCAGCTATCACTCCGCCCACGGACAGCGCAAAGAGCGCGACCGACCAGGTGACCAGGCAGACGATGGCGACCCAGATCGTGGCGCTGCCCCGATCAGCGGCGGCGAGTCCAGCCGGACGTCCGGTGGTCCCGTCACCCATGCACCAACTCGTCACGGGGCCGGGCCGCCTGGTGGGGCCGCGCCTTCGAGCAATGCCACGGCCCGACCCGACAGCGAGACATCGGGCAGCGCACCTGACCACGGCCCGGGCAGATGCACGGCGGCACGAACATCGACAACCACCAGATCGCCGGACCTGGACACGACGATGTGGGCATCTGCTGGTGCCGAGGCACGAGCCGCCGCCACAGACACATCGGAGTTCTCTCCGCGGGCCAGCGCTCGAGCCGCCACCAGTGCCGAGTCCACGCAGCGCAGCTGAGCCGTCACGGCGGCAACCGACCACAGCGCGAACACGAGAACGACGGCGAGCGCCGGCAGCACCACCGCCATCTCGGCCGTCGCCGTGCCGTCATCACCGCGGCGTGACCGTCTGACCGGGTCCGTGCCTCCCGGCAGCCGCGTCATCCGCAGCGCTGCTTGTCGAAACCGCATCGTCGTACCGCCTCAGATGCTCAGCGTGAGAGCCCGTCTGAGGATGTCGGTCAGCAGCTTGATCACCGCATCGCTCGTCAGCACCTTGTAGAGCACGCCGCCGAAACCACACGCCGCGACGGTGCCCACGGCGTATTCAGCAGTGGTCATGCCTGAGTCGTCACCCTGCTTCCACCTGCACAGAGCTCGCATCTCGTTCGCCCTTCGACAACAACCTGGCCGGACGGTCCGCCGGCCGCGGAGGATCGGCACTTCGCCGGTCACCACCAGCCTGACGGCCGCGCGACGCCCTATGGCGCCCTGCGACTGGATCTGTTGACAGCCAACGGATTTTGCCGGCTGTGGACGAACAGGCAAGGACTCCCGAGCATGCGCGAATCCCTGGGGTTCTAGGCCCAGCGATTCGCGCACGCTCTTCGGATTGGCGGCCCAGCGATTCGCGCACGCACTTCGGGTTGGCGGTCCAGCGAAGCGCATGCGCTTCGGGCTGGCGGTCCAGCGAAGCGCATGCGCTTCGGGCTGGCGGCGCCACTCCGGTGGCGCGTGGCGCGATCGATCGCGATCGCGTCAGGACAGGTCGCCCAACACCTCAGCCGCGATGCCGAGCACGACCGGAACGACTCCGAGCAGGACGAACGCCGGCAGGAAGCAGATCACCAACGGGCCGACGGCCAGCACACCGGCCCGGCGGGCGGCAGCCTCCGCCGACCACCGCCGACGCCTGCGTTGGTCGTCGGCGACGGCGGCCACCGTGTCCGCCAGGGGTGCACCGCTCTCCATCGCCCGGGCCAACGCGACAACCAACGCTCGGACTGGGTCGTGCCGGTCCGATCCGTCGTAGACGGTGAGCGGATCAAACCCGGATCGGAGCGCGCCCACGACAGGTGCCAGCCGGTCGGCCAGCGGGCCTCGAAGATGGCGCCGGACGGCGTCGATCGCATCAGCCGGTGCGGCGCCGGACTCGAGACAGGCGGCCACCAGATCGGCGAACCGCGGGAGAGCGGCGGCCACCTCGCGGCGTTGCCTCTGCGCAGCAGTCCGAGCAGCCTGGCGCCTTCGTACGAGGAGCAGGAACATCGGGACGACAGCGGCGAGGACCGGTCCACGGCCAAGCCAACGGGTCGCCACAACCACGACCACCATGGCCAACACCCCCATGGCGGCCAGTCCCGATGCCGACGCCACCCCCGATCCCGACGCCACCCCCGATCCCTCCAGTGCCCCGAGCGCGGCTCCGGGTGAGGGCAGCCGGCGCAGGCGCAACCGCGCGACCTGCGCAGCGTCGCCGGCCGCAAGCACCGCGACGCCGAACAACGTGGCGGCCGCGGCAGTTGCTCCGTTCACATCTCCGCCGCATACCGGGTGATGCGCGCCGTCCACAGCAAGCCGGCGACATCGAGGAGCAGTCCGGGAACGAGGACGATCAGAGCCATCGACGGCTGCCGCAGCAGTGACACAGGGTCGGCTCCGAGCGCGGCTCCCATCGCCAGGCCGAGGACGGGCAGGCCCGCCAGCAGGACCGCGGTTGCCCGGGGGCCGGCCAGTTGGGCTCTGACCTCTCGGCGTACCTGCTCCTCGTCTCGCCAACCGCCCGAGAGCCGGGCGACCGGTGCGGCCAGCCCTCCACCTGTGGTCTCGCAGACGACCCAGGCCGTGGCCAGGTCGGCAGCAGCTCCGCCGCCCGGGACGTTCGCCAGCTCCTGCAGCGCCGACAGCACATCACCGGCTGGTGATCGCGCCGCCGTAGCCACGGCTGCGAACCGCGGCTCGTCGCGCGAAGCCCGCCACAGAGCCTGACGGGGAGCCGCGCCGGCTCGCAGCTCTGCCGACAACGCGTCTGCCAGCTCGATCATCGCCGCGCGAGTCTGCTCGGCCGTTCGCGACCGGAAGAGCCACCCGCGCGCCCGACCGAGCCAGCTCCCATATCCGACGACGCCCGCGACCACCCCGAGCCAGCGCTGCTCCGAGGAGCCGACGTCGTGACCGTTCGTTCCCGCTGGGGGCGCGACCGGCGCTGGCGGCGCCCCACGAAGTCGTTCGAGCCCGCGACCGGGTGCCGCCGGCAGCAGAGCCCCAGCCAGCAGGGCGCAGCCCACCGCCGCGGCAAACGACCCGCTCATCGGCACCACTCCCCCGACGTCCGGAGGTGGCGGCGCAACACAGCGAGTCCCTCGCCGGACGTGACCCCGCCCGGACCGGCCGTCAGCGCCGGAAGCACACGGACCCGGCCTCTCGCGTCGCGGCGCAACGCAGCGATGACCGCAACCCGACGGAGGCCGTCCCGACCACGAACGAGGTGAACGACGGCCTGGACCGCCGCCCCGAGCTGGCTGTGCAGCGCATCCCGACCCAGCGCAGCAGCGGCCGCAAGCGCCTCGAGTCGCGCCGGCAGCGCCTCGGGAGCATTCGCATGCACGGTGCCGCATCCTCCGTCGTGCCCGGTGTTCAGGGCGGCGAGCAGGTCGACCACCTCGGCGCCGCGCACCTCGCCGACAACGAGCCGGTCCGGCCGCATCCGCAGTGCTTGGCGCACGAGATCGCGCAGGCTGAAACCGCCGGCCCCCTCGGCATTGGGCAGCCGTGCCTCGAGCCGGACGACGTGCGGATGACGGGGGACGAGCTCGCCGGAGTCCTCGACGAGGACTATGCGCTCGGTGCTTACGACGCAGGACAGCAAGCTCGACAACAGGGTCGTCTTTCCGGTGCCGGTGCCACCGGTGATGAGGAACGCCAGCCGCGCAGCGACGAGTTCACGCAGCGCAGCCGTCATTTCAGGAACCAGCGAACCCAGGCCCTCGAGCTCGTCGAGGGCGTAGGTGCGCCGGGCCACGACGCGCAGGCTGATCACGGTCCCGCGCGGCGAGATCGGCGGGAGCACAGCGTGCAGCCGTACGCCGCCAGGCAGCCGCGCGTCGACCGACGGCGACGCCGTGTCGAGTCGGCGCCCGGCCGACGCCGCGAGGCGCTGTGCCAAGCGACGTACGGCGGCCTCGTCGGCGAACGCGACCGGCACCCGAGAGAGCCCGTCACCCCGGTCGACCCAGACCTCGTCGGGGGCGTTGACCAGCACGTCGCTCGTCGCGGGGTCGGCGAGCAGCGAGTCGAGCGGACCTGCGCCGGTGAGCTCTCGGGTCACTGCAGCGACCACATCGAGGACGCCGCGATCACCGAGCACCACACCTTCGGCTCGCAGGGCCGCGACGACCCGCGCCGAGGTCGGCGGCTCGCCGGCCCGCACCAGCCGCGTCGAGACCCGGTCGATCAGGACTCTGTCGAGGACGTCGGCTTCAGACATCACGCCACCCGCCGCCGGGCCGGCAGGACATCGGCCAGGAGCTCGCGGCACAGCGTTGCGAGCGGGCCTCTGCGGTCGGTGCCCGGCGGCCTGCCGTGTTCGAGGGCGTCGGCCAGGTCGGGCTCGGCCTCCATCCAGCCCGCGAGCGGCAGCCCCAACTTGTCGGCGACGAGTTCTCCCGTCAGGCCGCCCGGAGAGGGGCCGCGTACCACGACGCGCAGGTCGCCGGCCAGCATCCCCACACCGATGGCCACCCGGCCGGCCGCGGCAGTCGCGCGCACCTCAGCGGGGACGACGAGCAGGGTCAGCGTGGCGGTGGACAACACGTGCTCGCTGACGCGGTCGAGGCTCCGGGGCAGATCGACAACGACCAGTTCGTGAGAGCGCCGGGCCGCGTCGAGGACGGCGCGGGCCGGCTCCACGGGCAGCAGCAGCGACTCGCCCCGACCACACGACAGCATCGTCAGCCGGCCCGCGCACGGCAGGGCGAGCCGTAGGCTCTCGCCCGACATGCGGCCGTCCGCGAACGCGAGATCGGGCCAACGCAACCCGGCTTCGTCCTCGCGGCCGAGCAGCATGTCGATGCCACCACCGAGTGGGTCGACGTCAACGACCATCGTCGGCACGCCGTCGCCAGCCGCCACGACCGACAGCGCTGCGGCCAGGGTGCTGGCCCCGGCACCGCCTCGTCCCCCGACCACAGCCACGGTGATGCCGCTCGAGCCCGGGCCGTCCCCGGCATCGGCGAGACGATCGAGCAGCCAGGACTGGGCCGACGGCAGGAAGACGACGCCATCGGCACCGAGCGCGACCGCGAGATCCCACACCTCGGAGTCGTTCGGATCGAGGCCGACCATCACGAGGCGACCACGACGAGCAACCCGGACACCAGCCAACCGGGGGGCAACGTCAGCACCGACCAGGACGAGCGGAGCAGCCGCCCACGACTGCCGGGCGGCAGCCTCGTCGTGCGCCACCTGCGGCTCGACGCCGGCCGCCGCGCACAGCCGGAGCAACTCGTCGAGCAGGATCGGCTCTGCCGTGACGAGCAGCGGCCTCGCCGCGGGGCCCTGGTCCAGCGAGGGCTCGACCTGGCGACCGCGCACGGGTGCTCCCACGGGTCCGGACGCGCGGGTCGCGTCGGCTACGTCCACGGTGGCGGCCGCCGAGGCCCTCGTGGGCCGGACAGGGCAAACCTGTGGACAGGGTCGGCGCGGGGCCGATCTGTGGACAACGGCGGGAAGGTCCGCGTCGTACGCCGGAAGCCCTGTCTTCGATGAGTGCCGCGCAAAATGCGCCGGGACAATGGGACGACCCCCGCTGGGGGGGTAGCGGGGGCCGTCATGTGATCCGGCCCGGGGGGGAGGGGTCGGACCACGCGGACCTACAGAGCAGGTCCCAGAACCCAGGATGTACCCCCGCGTGCCCCTATGCAAACTGATCGTGCACGGTTGAGTGACTTTTTTTTGCCTATTCTTGGTTGATCATGCAGACCATGGTCCGTCTCACCCGCACCAGCTTCCGCTGCCTATGCTCGAACGTGTGAACGAACTGCGACCCATCCGCACGGCCGCGTTCTTCGACCTGGACAAGACGATCATCGCCAAGTCCAGCACGCTGGCCTTCAGCCGCTCGTTCTATGCCGGCGGGCTGATCAACCGCCGGGCAGTTCTCCGCAGCGCCTACGCGCAGTTCGTCTACCTCGTCGGTGGCGCCGACCACGACCAGATGGAGCGGATGAGGCACTACCTGTCCTCGATGGCGACGGGCTGGGACGTGCAGCAGGTCAAGGACATCGTCAAGGAGACGCTGCACGAACTGATCGACCCGATCATCTACGACGAGGCGGCCACCCTGATCGAGGAGCACCACCTGGCCGGCCGCGACGTCGTCATCGTCAGCACGTCAGGGGCCGAGGTGGTCGAGCCGATCGGCGAGATGCTGGGTGCCGACCACGTGATCGCGACGCGCATGGTCGTCGAGCAGGGCCGCTACTCGGGCGAGATCGAGTACTACGCCTATGGCGAGACCAAGGCCGACGCGGTACGCGAGCTCGCCGACCTCGAGGGCTATGACCTGAGCCGCTGTTACGCCTACAGCGACTCGGCCACCGACCTGCCGATGCTCGAGGCGGTGGGCCACCCCTACGCCGTCAACCCGGACCGGGCGCTGCGCCGCGAGGCCAACTCCCGGGAATGGCCGGTGCTGGTGTTCAGCAAGCCGGTGAGGCTGCGGGACCGCATCGGCAACGTCACACTGCCACCCCGTCCTGCCCTCGCGGCCGCCGCGCTGGGCGCCGGTGCGGCCACCGCGGGCATCGTCTGGCTCGCCGCGCGGCGCCGTGGCCACGACTCGTCCTGGTGGTCACGCGTACGGACGTGAGGGACGGCTGGGCCAACTCGATGGGCGACACGCGGGGGAACGTAAATAAGGGCGTTTGCCCCTTCCCTTGGAGCCTCCTGAGGGGCTACACAACAGGTAAGGGCCGCGAGGCCCGTCGGACCCACCGCCAAGGCGGGCTCGAGGGGCTCCACGGACCGAGCACGGCAGCTGGGCACCCACGCGGCGACCCGCCCATGTACGGGCCGATCGGTCAGGCTTGACCTGGTCCGACGTCAAGGTGCACGCCTGGTAACCCGGTCTGACGTGCCGGAGCGGCGCCCCGCAGTGCGGGGCGCCGCTCACCTTTGCGCGCCCCTGTGGAATCGACCACGTTCACCATGTGTACGGACGGTTCGCAAGGCGTGCAGGCATTGCGAACAGTCCGCCGGCATGCCGAACGTGGTCGATTCCGGGCGGGCGGGCGAGCCGCATGATCGTGAAACGTCCGACCGCTGCTGGCCGGTCGGAATCTTCATGATCACGAAGGATCGTGTGGCGGAGATCTCTGGGATCTTTCGCGATCATGAAAAAACGTGGGTCCGCGGTTGGGTCAGATCGCGCCTCGCTGGTGCGGTCAGATTGCGCCGCGCTGGATCGACTCGCAGACCGCAACGCCTTCGCGGGCGCCGAGCACCACGGCCTGGGCGCAGTGAACCACCCAGCCGCCGATGCCGTCCTCGCCACCGGCCGCGTACCCAGCCAGGGCGTCCTCGTACGCCTCCTTGCCCAGATCGACGTGGCCGACCTCGGGCACTGACACGGCCGACGGGTCGAGACCTCGGGTGATCAGCACGAGCCGCGCGGCCCCTCGCGCGACGACCCCTCCGCCGACCGGAAAGGCTTGCGTAGCAAGGACTTCTCCATGCACCACTGCACTGATGACGACCGCTGGCGCCTGGGTCGTCGACAGCAGCGACGCCAGCGACGCGAGGCGGGCCGCGGCCTCGGGTCTTGGGCGGCCCAGCTCGTCGGCTGGGATCCGGCCAGCGGCGGCGAGCACGTGCAGTCTCGCAAGCACCTGCAGGGGCGCACGCCGCCACGTCTCCTGAAGCAGGCCGACCTCCGCGGCCACCCGCAGCGCGCCCTCGACCACGGGCCCCTCGGGCGCGGGCAGGTGACCGCTCGCACGCACCGTGCGTCGGACGACGTCCAGGGGCAGGTCAGCTCCCTCGAGCGCACCCGACGCGCGTGCTCCGCGCAGCGTCGACTCCGCGCTGACCTTCTCGGCGCTGCGACGCAGCACGCGATGACCGCGCAGTCCGTCGACGGCGACGCGCGCCTCGGCCACCGCGTCGGCGACCGATGGCAGGGCCGCGATCGCGGCGAACACGTCATCGGGCGGCATGGCCGCCGAGATTAGATGTTCGCTGCCTCGTCAGGAGCAGCGGGGCGTTCGGCTCGCGCTCGGCGTGCATATCGGGGCGTTTCACACCCTCGGCGGAGGGGAACGCCGACACCGGACCCGTGTCGGGTCATTACGCCCACCTCCATCGGGAGTGACCATGAGCGAGCTGGTCGACAGTGACCAAGTACGGATCAGGAACGAGCTGATCGCCGCACACGACAGTGCGGAGTTCATCGAGCTACGTCGAACGCACCGCAGTCTCGTCTTGCCGCTGACCGCGCTGTTCCTCGGGTGGTATTTCCTCTACGTCCTGCTGGCTGATTACGCGCACGACTTCATGAGCCACAAGCTCTGGGGCAACATCACGGTCGGCCTGGTCATGGGGCTCTTGCAGTTCGTCTCCACATTCGCGATCACGACGTTCTATGTGCGCTATGCCAACACACACCTCGATCCCGGAGCCAAACGGATCCGCGAGTCGATCGAAGGAGTGGACAGATGAGGGCGCTTGCCGCTGACACTGTCGGCTCCCCCGGCGTCAACATCACGATCTTCCTCATCTTCGTGGCGATCACGCTCGTCGTCGTCGCCCGGGCGTCACGCAACAACAAGACCGCGTCGGACTACTACGCGGCGGGACGGGCTTTCACCGGACCGCAGAACGGCATCGCGATCTCCGGCGACTACCTGTCCGCCGCCTCGTTCCTCGGCATCGCCGGCGCGATCGCAATCAGCGGCTATGACGGCTTCCTCTACTCCATCGGGTTCCTCGTGGCCTGGCTGGTGGCCCTGCTGCTCGTCGCCGAACTGCTGCGCAACACCGGAAAGTTCACGATGGGCGACGTCCTGTCGTTCCGGATGCAGCAGAAGCCGGTCCGCGCCGCCGCGGCCATCACGACGGTTGCCGTCTCGCTGTTCTACCTCATCGCCCAGATGGCGGGGGCCGGAGGTCTCGTCGCGCTGTTGCTCGGAGTAGACGGCAAGTCCGGCCAGAACCTGACGATCGCAGTCGTGGGCGCGGTCATGATCTTCTACGTCCTCGTCGGCGGCATGAAAGGCACGACGTGGGTACAGATCATCAAGGCCACGCTGCTCATCGCCGGCACGTTCATCATGACGGCGTGGGTGCTCGGCAAGTACGGCCTCAACCTGTCCAGCCTGCTCGGTGACGCTGTCGACAAGGGCGGCGAGACCGGCGAGGCCCTCCTCGGGCCCGGCAAGCAGTACGGCCTCACCCGCACGACCCAGCTCGACTTCATCTCCCTGTCGCTCGCACTCGTGCTCGGCACTGCGGGCCTGCCGCACGTCCTGATGCGCTTCTACACCGTGCCGACGGCCAAGGAGGCCCGGCGGTCGGTCGTGTGGGCGATCTGGCTGATCGGCGGCTTCTACCTGATGACGCTCGTCCTCGGCTACGGCGCCGCGGCGCTGGTCGGCCCCGAAAAGATCCTCGCCGCACCCGGCAAGGCCAACTCGGCAGCACCTCTGCTCGCCTATGAGCTCGGCGGCACGCTGCTGCTCGGCATCATCGCTGCAGTCGCGTTCGCCACCATCCTGGCCGTCGTGGCCGGCCTGACGATCACTGCGTCCGCGTCGTTCGCGCACGACGTCTACGCCAACGTGATCCACGACGGCCGGGAGACGGCCGAGGGGTCCGAGGTTCGCGTCGCTCGCATCACGGCGGTCGTGATCGGGACGGTCGCCATTCTCGGTGGAATCCTGGCCAACGGCCAGAACATCGCCTTCCTGGTCGCGCTGGCCTTCGCGGTCGCGGCGTCGGCGAACCTGCCGACGATTCTCTACACGCTCTACTGGAAGAGGTTCAACACCCGTGGCGCGCTGTTCAGCATGTACGGCGGGTTGATCAGCTGCGTCACTCTGATCATCTTCTCGCCGGTCGTCTCAGGGAAGCCGGCGGCTCCCGGCACGACCGACAGCCTGTCGATGATCAAGGACACCTCAATCGACTTCCACTGGTTCCCGCTCGACAACCCCGGCATCGTCTCGATCCCGCTGTCGTTCCTGCTCGGCTGGGTCGGCACGGTGACGAGCCGCGAACACAACGCAGCGAAGTACGCCGAGATGGAGGTGCGCGCGCTGACCGGTGCCGGCTCTGAGAAGGCCACCGAGCACTAGGCGTGCCTGCGTTCAGGGAGGCAATCGCCAGGCATCCGGGCCTCGCCTTGCCTGTAACCGCGAGACGACGCGCGGCGCACTGACACCCCCGCCCTTGCGTCCACGCACACTCGCTGGTGGAGTAGCCCAAGCCAGGCGGCCCGGTGCGGCCCGGACGACGAAGGAGCAACCGTGAGCAGCGACGCCCTCTCCAACCTCAGCCACGAGGAGCGGCGGTTCCCACCGAACCCGCAGTTCGCGGCCGACGCGGTGGCCAAGGCCGACCTCTACGACCTGGCGGCCAAGGACCGGCTGGCCTTCTGGGACGAGCAGGCCCGCCAGCTGGACTGGGAAACCGAGTGGACCCAGACGCTCGACTGGAACCCGCCGTTCGCGAAGTGGTTCGTCGGCGGCAAGCTCAACGTCGCGGTCAACTGCGTCGACCGGCACGTGGCCGCGGGCAACGGCGACCGGGTGGCCCTCCATTGGCAGGGCGACCCCGCCGACGACAAGCGCACCATCACCTACGCCGACCTGCAGAAGCTCGTCTGCCAGACGGCGAACGCGCTGACCGAGCTCGGTGTCGAGGCCGGCGACCCGGTCGCGGTCTACATGCCGATGATCCCCGAGACGGTCGCAACCCTGCTGGCCTGTGCGCGCATCGGCGCGCCGCACACGGTCGTGTTCGCCGGCTTCTCGTCGGAGGCCCTTGCCAGCCGCATCAACGACGCGGATGCACGTGTCGTCGTGACCGCCGACGGGCAGTATCGGCGAGGCGAGCCCGCCGCGTTGAAGCCCAACGTGGACGAGGCCGTCGCGAAGTGCCCTGACGTGCGCAACGTTCTTGTCGTACGCCGCACTGGTGGTGAGGTGAGCTGGAACGCCGAGCAGGACGTGTGGTGGCACGACCTGGTCGAGCGGCAGTCCGAGGAGCACGAGGCACAGGTCTTCGACTCCGAGCACCCGCTGTTCATCCTCTACACGTCGGGCACGACGGCGAAGCCGAAGGGCATCCTGCACACCACGGGCGGCTACCTCACGCAGGTGGCCTACACCCACCGCAACGTCTTCGACCTCAAGCCCGCCTCCGACGTCTACTGGTGCGCGGCCGACGTCGGCTGGGTCACCGGGCACTCCTACATCGTCTACGGACCGCTCGCGAACGGCGCAACCTCGGTGATGTACGAGGGTGCTCCGCATCCGGGCGACAAGGACCGTTGGTGGAAGCTCATCGCCGAGCACAAGGTCTCGATCCTCTACACAGCCCCGACGACGATCCGCACGTACATGAAATGGGGGCCCGAGCCGTTGCAGGCCCAGGACCTGACCTCGCTGCGCGTGCTCGGCTCGGTCGGCGAGCCCATCAACCCGGAAGCCTGGATGTGGTACCGCGAGCACGTCGGCGGCGGCAGGTGCCCGATCGTCGACACCTGGTGGCAGACGGAGACCGGGGCGATCATGATCAGCCCACTGCCGGGCGTCTCCACGACGAAGCCGGGCTCAGCGCTGCGGCCGCTGCCGGGCATCAGCGCCGAGGTGGTCGACGAGAACGCCACTCCCGTGCCCAACGGCGGTGGTGGCTACCTGGTGCTCACCGAGCCGTGGCCGTCGATGCTGCGCGGCATCTGGGGCGACGACGAGCGCTACAAGGAGACGTACTGGTCGCGCTTCGAGGGGCTCTACTTCGCCGGTGACGGTGCGAAGAAGGACGAGGACGGCGACATCTGGCTGCTCGGCCGGGTCGACGACGTCATGAACGTCTCGGGCCACCGCATCTCGACCACCGAGGTCGAGTCGGCGCTCGTGTCACACCCCAAGGTTGCCGAGGCGGCGGTCGTCGGCGCGACGGATCCGACGACCGGTCAGGGCATCGTCGCGTTCGTGATTCTGCGGGGCAGTGCCACCGACGACGGTGAGACGCTCGTCAAGGAGCTGCGCGACCACGTCGCGAAGGAGATCGGGCCGATCGCCAAGCCCCGTCAGATCCTCGTCGTCTCCGAGCTGCCCAAGACGCGCTCAGGCAAGATCATGCGTCGCCTGCTGCGCGACGTGGCCGAGCACCGCGAGATCGGCGACGTCACGACGCTGGCCGACCCGATGGTCATGAGCCTCATCGGTGAGGGGCTCGATAAGGGCAGCAACAAGGAGGAGTAGTACGTGTCCCGCCGCGCCGCGGAAGGGCGAGCAGGCGTGGCAGGCTGACGCGGAGCGTGGCGGCGTCACCACTAGCCTGCGGTGATGCGCATCGGTGTCGTCGTGTTGCCTGAGCTGCCATGGACCATGCAGGTGCGACAGTGGCAGCGCCTCGATGAATGGGGCTTCCACGCGGCCTACACCTATGACCACCTCGCGTGGCGGTCGCTGGCCGACTCTCCGTGGTACGCAACGGTGCCCGTCCTCGCCGCCGCCGCAACGGCCACCCGACGCATCCGGCTGGGCACGTGGGTCGCCTCACCGAACTTCCGCCACCCCGTGCCGTTCGCCAAGGAGCTGATGACCCTGGACGAGCTGTCCCAGGGCCGGTTCGTCCTCGGCATCGGGGCCGGCGGCACGGGTTTCGACGCAACGGTCCTCGGCGACGCCGAGCCGACAGCAGGCGAGCGAGTGGCGAAGTTCGCGGAGTTCGTGGAGGCCCTCGACCTGCTCCTCACCCAACCGAGCACAACGTACGACGGCGCGTGGTTCCGCGCCGTCGACGCGCGAATGGTCCCCGGCTGCGTGCAGCAGCCCCGGTTGCCGTTCGTGGTGGCCGCAAACGGTCCCCGGGCGATGCGCGTCGTCGCCCGTCATGGACAAGGCTGGGCCACGACCGGCGTCACTCCGTCCGAGGACGGGCCGACCCGCTGGTGGGCCGCGCTGCCCGACGCCATCGGCCGTCTCGAGGACGCTCTCGCCGCGGCCGGCCGCAAGCCTGGTGATGTCGAGCGTTTTCTCAGCGTCGACGCGTCCGGTGCCTTCGCGCTCGACTCGGTCGAGCAGTTGCGCGACGTCATCGGCCGCGCGGAACGCCTCGGTTTTGCCGAGATCGTCGTGCACTGGCCGCGACCCGAGGGTGTCTACGCAGGAGACGAACGCGTACTAGAACAGGTCGCCACCGACGTCCTGCCGCAGCTCGACGCCTGACGCGCGCCGGGCGGATCCGGGGGCACCAGCCGATAGTCTCCCTGATGGTGCGCCGGGAAGTCTGGTCGGCAAGGTGATAACGGTTGTCCACTTTCCCGAGGAGCGCTTGAATGCCCAGCCCGAGGCGCGCCGCTCGCCGGATCTTCCTGGCGCGGCCGTCACTAGCCGAGCGCGGCTATCTGACTCAGCTGCTGCGCCAGGAGACCGTGGGCGGTGCCCTGCTCCTCGCCGCCACGGTCGTGGCGCTGGCGTGGGCCAACTCGCCGTGGTCGGATGCGTACGACCGCCTGCGCGATCACGCGATCGGTCCTGCCGCCCTTCAGCTGCACCTCCCCCTGTCCGACTGGGCCAGCGACGGTCTGCTCGCGCTGTTCTTCTTCGTTGCGGGTCTCGAGCTCAAGCGCGAGCTGACCATCGGGTCGCTCCGCCGGCCCGCGGAGGCGCTGCTGCCGATCGGCGCGGCGTTGCTGGGCATGGCCGTACCTGCGCTGATCTATCTGTTCTTCACGCGCAACGACCCGGTCGCCGCCCGCGGGTGGGCGATCCCCACGGCCACCGACATCGCGTTCTGCCTGGCCGTGCTGGCGGTCGTCGGCCGGTCGCTCCCGTCGGCCCTGCGCGCCTTCCTGCTGACCCTTGCCGTCGTCGACGACCTGGTCGCCATCGTGATCATCGGCCTGTTCTATGCCAGCGACGTCGACGTGTGGCTGCTGGCCAGTGCACTGCTGCCGCTCGCCGCGTACGCAGGGCTGCAGCGGGCGGGCATCGACAACTGGGTCGTGCTGCTGCCGTTGGGCGTCCTGGCGTGGGGGCTGACACACGCGGCCGGCGTGCATCCCACCGTGGCGGCCGTTGCCGTCGGGCTGTTGACTCGCGTCACGCCACGTGCAGGGCAGACCCAGGGTCCGGTGGTGCGGTTCGAGCACTGGTGGCGGCCGATTTCAGCCGCGGTGGCCGTGCCGCTGTTCGCGTTGCTGAGCGCCGGCATCGCTGTCTCGGCCGACTCTGTCGCGGCCGCACTGCATGATCCTGCGGCGCAGGGTGTCTTCGTGGGGCGGCTGATCGGCAAGACCGTCGGCATCTTCGGTGGGGCGTACTTGCTCACCCGGTTGACCGCGGCGCGGTTGAATCCCGATCTCGACTGGGCCGACGTCTTCGGTGTCGGCCTGCTGGCGGGCATCGGGTTCGCGGTGCCACTGTTGGTGAGCGACGTGACGTTCGGTGCCGGCTCGCCGCGCGACGACCGCGTGACCGCGGGGATCCTGGCGACAGCGCTGGTCGCAGCGCTCGCTGGGGGGTTGTGGTTGCGGCTGCGGCATCGGCACTATGAGCGGCTCTACCTCGAGGAGAATCGCGACGAGGACAACGACGGGATCCCCGACGTCTATCAGCGCTCGATCGAGGGGCAGACTGACCCGCACAGCGACCGCTGACGGGTGCGACTCACGGAGGTGGCGAGATGACTGAGACGACTCCGGCCGGCAGCCCGCAGAACGACGAGTCGCTCGGCGTGCTGTTCGCCACGGCGAGCCGCGACCTGTCGACACTCGTCAGGAGCGAGATCGAGCTGGCGAAGGTCGAGCTCGCGACCGGGGCCAAGAAGGGCGCTGCCGGCGGTGGGATGTTCGCGGCTGCCGGGTTCCTCTGCCTGCTCGCCGTGGTCCTGCTGACCATCTCTGCCGCTTTCGGCCTGGTCGCGGCCGGCCTGGACCCGGCGATCGCGTTCCTCATCGTTGCCGGTGTGCTGATCCTGGTTGCCGTCGTGCTGGCACTCGTGGGCAAGAGAGCGCTCGGATCGCTAGGCCCGCCCGAGCGCACCATCCGCACCACCAAGGACACCGCCGCATTCCTCAAGAGCCCGCGTTCGGGCGATGCGCCGTCGCCGAGCAGCTGAGCACCGACCCGACGCCTCCGTCGCCCGGGTCGCCGGGCCGTGGGAGCACCGTATGGTCGCGGCCAACGGTGCTCGGTTCCACGTCGCCGTCGCCGGGGAAGGACCACTTGTCCTTTTCCTGCATGGCTTTCCTGAGTTCTGGTGGGCCTGGCGGCACCAGCTGGTGAGCCTGGCGGAGGCGGGGTACAAGGCGGCCGCCATGGATCTGCGAGGCTTCGGTGCCAGCGACAAGCCACCCCGAGGCTATGACCCGATGACCCTCGCGGCGGATGCCGCGGGAGTGATCCGCTCGCTCGGCGAGCGCGACGCTGTGCTGGTCGGGCACGGCCTCGGTGGCGCTGTGGCGTGGACTGCCGGCGTCGTGCACCCACGACAGGTACGTCGCCTGGTGCCGGTGTCGATGCCACATCCACGCCGACTTCGTCGCGCCCACCTGACCGACCCGCGGCAGCTCGCCGCGAGCCGGCAGCTGGCCAGCTATCAGGCGCCGTTCGCTCCCGAACGCCGACTGGTCGCCGACGGCGGGCTCGAGGTGCTGCGACTGCTGCATGCCTGGTCGGGACCCGGCTGGCCGGACGGAGAGGCTGCCAACCGCTATTGCGAGGCGATCCGCATCCCGGGCGTCGCCAACTGCGCGATGGAGCCCTACCGCTGGGGTGTCCGCTCCGTGCCGCGCCCCGACGGCCTGCGCTATGCCCGCCGGATGAGCAGCCCCGTGACCGTCCCGACCCTGCAGATTCATGGCGTACTCGACCCGGCGGTGCTGGTGCGCAGCGCGCAGGGGTCCGATCGCTATGTCGAGGCCGACTACCGGCTGCGATTGATGGACGGCGTCGGTCACTTCCCCCACGAGGAGGACCCGGCCACGTTCACCCGGGTGCTGCTCGAGTGGCTGCGCGACGCCTCGGTGGACGAGTGAGCACGCCGCCACCGCGGGATCGCGACGCGCGTGGCAGGGCCCTCAACGCCCGGCCGCGAGACGGCCTGGGCCGGCCGCTGCCTCGTGGCAGCGAAGGGGTCGAGCGCGTGCCCGAGGACCTCGTACTGCCACCGCGGGAGTCGCTCGTCGAGGCACAGCGACTGCTCGACCTCGGCCGACCGTTCCATGCGCACGAGGTGCTCGAGGGCACCTGGAAGGCCGCACCCGCGCACGAGCGCGACCTGTGGCAGGGCCTGGCCCAGCTGGCCGTCGGCCTGACCCATCTGGCTCGTGGCAACCGCACCGGCGCAGTCACCCTGCTGCGCCGAGCGGCCGGCCGCATCGAGCCGTACAGCCACCCGAACTGCGAACAGAGTCACGACCAGCATGCCGACCGGCCCTATGGCATCGACGTTGCCGCGCTCGTCTCGTTCGCCCGCGACACGGCCGACGCGCTCGAGGCCGGAGCAGAGCCCAGCCGTGCGATGCCGCGGCTGCGCCACAAGGCCTGACTCGTTCTTGCTTGTTTCCCAGCAACGGATAGGTGATCAGCCTCCCGGTGGCCCAAGCGCCATCCGAAGTCTGCGAATTCGCGCGCGTTCAGGCGCAGGACTCGGTCGACGTCTCGGTCGTGCGGCCCTTGCCGGCAGTCACGACCGGAGCGACCTCGTCGGCCGTGAGGGCATAGCCGGTCTCGGGGTCGTCGAGCGACTTGGCGAAGACGACGCCGTAGACGTCACCCGACGGTGTGAGCAGCGGGCCGCCGGAGTTTCCCGGCTCCACGTCGGCATAGAGCGAGAAGACCTCGCGGGTGACCTGGTTGCGCTGGTAGATGTCCGGCCCGCGTGCCTGGATGGTGTCGCGGATGCGCGCTGGCTCGAGCTGGAACGGGCCGCCTTGCGGGAAGCCGGCGACGACTCCGGAGTCGCCGCGGCCACCGCCCGCGTCGAAGTCGAGCGCGGCGGCGCGCAGGTCAGGGACGTAGAGAACGGCCAGGTCGCGCTCGGGGTCGAAGACGACGACGCGCGCGGGCAACCGGTTCCCCACGCCGCCGACCCGCACGTTGGGCCGCGTGACACCGGCGACGACGTGCGCGTTGGTGAGCACGTGCTGGGGGGAGATGACGAAGCCGCTGCCGTCCAGCCGTCGGCTGCAGGAACGGGCAGTGCCCTCGATCTCCACGACGCTGGCGCTGGCCTTGCGGATGGCGGGGCGGCGCGCCACCTCCGCCTTCGGCGGGTCGACGGCGCGGATGCGCTCGGGAGAGAGGCCGCCGAACACCGTGGGCAGGCCGCTGTCGTCGAGCACCCGGCGGAACGAGGAGAACAGCGTGTCCGCCGACTCGGGCATGACCCCGTCGACCGCCGTGATGATCCGCGAGTCACCGATCTGCCGAGAGAGCGCGGGCACCGGTCCCGGCCGCAACGACGACGCGAGGAACCACGACACCAGCAGCAGAGCGACCACGCTCACCAGCGCGCCCAGACCGGCATCGACCACCCGGGCCGGCCGCCAGGTGATGCGGTCGCGAACCATCGCACCGAGCCACGCGAGCGTCACCTGGCCGACCGTCGCTGCGAGCAGGACGAGGGCGATCGCGACCAGCGACTGGAACACCCCCGGATCGAGTCGCTGGACCACCGACGGCGCGAACAACAAGCCGATGACGCCGCCACCCAGGAAACCGACGAAGGCGAGGACACCGACGACGAAGCCCTGGCGATAGCCGCTGAAGGCGAACGAGAGCGCCGAGATGACAAGCAGGAGGTCGATCCAGTTCACAGGGCGCTCACCGGGGCGCTCCTGTCATCTCGGGCGGCAGCTCTTCGAAGCGTCCTTGGTCCCAGGGCTGTTCCCAGCCGGCCAGGAGCAACAACCTGTCCAGCAAGCCGGCCGTGAATCCCCACACCAGAAGCCCCGATACACGGAAAGCGGCGCCGACGTACCCGCTGGGATGGGTGACCTGCATGCGGTTCGCGGGGTCCAGCAGCTCACGCAGCGGCACCCGGTGCACCGACGCCACCTCTCGCGGGTCCACGACGCTCACCGTCGACGGCGCCCGCCACCACGCGAGCACTGGCGTCACCACGAAGCCGCTCGGTGGCAGGTAGAGCGCGGGCAGCGTCGTGATGACGTCGACCCCCGCCGGGTCGAGGCCGGTCTCCTCCACCGCCTCGCGCAGCGCTGCCGCGACGGGGCCGTCGTCGCCCGGGTCGACTGCGCCGCCCGGGAAGGCGACCTGGCGGGGGTGGCTGCGCATGTCGTGGGCGCGTTCGATCAGGAGTACGTCGCCGACGGGTCCCTCGGAGGGGGCGGTCTCACTCGTACTCTCGCCCGGACCGAACAGGATCAGGATCGCCGACTCCCGGCCGCCCTCGTCGGGCGGCAGGAACCTGCTGAGCTGGTCGGGTGTGACCCCAGACGCGGCGTCGATCAGCGGCCGCAGCCACGGCGGCGCTTGCCCGCCGGCGCTGTGCCCGGTCACACGCGCACTCCGAGGTAGGTCGCGACGTAGGAGTCGAGCTGGCTCTGCGAGGTGAGCACGCCACGGTGCCGGTAGGCAACCCGACCGTCGGCCGTGACGAACCAGGTCTCAGGCGGGCTCGGCGCCTTGAGCGCCTTGATCGTCGCGGCGCCTTCCCCGTCGTGCACCGACGGGAAGAACATGTCGAAGTCGCGCGCGGACCGCAGGCCGAACCCGCGCGCGGCCTGATAGTGGATGCCGAAGAACCGCAGCTTGTCACCGGCCTCGCGGTGCAGGTCGGTGAACAACGGCGCCTCGTCGGCACAGTTGGTGCACCACGCCGCCCAGATGTTGAGCACCATCGGCGTGCCCCGCAGGTCCGAGAGGCGTACGGAGGGTCCGGCACCGAGGCACTTCAGGGTCAGCGGCGGGAGGCCGCCCGCCAGCGGAGGAACCTGCCTGGTCGCCGGGCAGGGCGGCACCGCGTCGATGTCGAGGCCGGCCTGCGCGGCGGCCGTGCGGGTCGACGCCTGAGACGAGTTGCCCGTGCTGCAGCCGGATGCCAGCAGGAGCGCGCAGCACGCGGCCACAGCAGTGAAGCCAGCGCGGCGGCCGCCACTCATGCCGATGACGCGACCCGGTCAGTGGTCTTGACGAGCTTGGCCGCCTTCGCGGCATCGATCTCGCCCTCGCCGTAGGACGGGCACAGGGCGGCGACAGGACACGCACCGCAGGCAGGGCGGCGCGCGTGGCAGACCCGCCGACCGTGCCAGATCAGCCGATGGCTCAGCATCGTCCACTCACTGCGCGGGAACAGCGCGCCCACCTCCGCCTCGACCTTTTCGGGGTCGGTCTCGGTGGTCCAGCCGAATCGGCGCGCCAGGCGTCCGAAGTGCGTGTCGACGGTGATTCCCGGCTTGCCGAAAGCATTGCCGAGCACCACGTTCGCCGTCTTGCGACCCACACCGGGCAGCGTGACGAGATCCTTCAGCCGGGCGGGGACCTCACCGTGGTAGCGCTCGACGAGGGCCTGACCGAGGCCGATGAGCGAGTTGGTCTTCGCCCGGAAGAAGCCCGTGGACTGGATCAACGTCTCCATTTCGCTGCGGTCGGCGCCGGCGTAGTCCGCGGCGCTGCGGTAGGTCGCGAACAGCTTCGGGGTCACCAGGTTGACGCGGGCGTCGGTGGTCTGCGCGGACAGAATCGTTGCGACGACAAGCTCTAGCGGCGTCGTGAAGTCGAGCTCGCAGTGGGCGTCGGGGTAGGTGTCGGCGAGGATCCGGTTGATCCGCCGGGCCCGCCTGGTGAGGGCAAGTGGGGACTCGGAATCGGGGACACCCACGCGCCTGGAGGTGGGTGTGGAGACGGGCGCAGGCACGGTAGCCAGCCTACGGTCCCCGTGCGGTCGCCGACCGTACGGGTGACGAACGCTCAAGGGCAGGAGTGAGGCCGACGAAGTCTGGGTAGACCAGCCCATAAGGTTCCGTCAGCGGGGACCGTGGAAACAGGTGGACAGTGATCAGCACGAAGTCACGAGGCGGACCCGTCGAGGGGCGTCGCCCCCATCGTGGGCGGCCGGAGCCCAAGTACGCCCCCGAGTTGGCCCACCTCGCCCTTGACGCACTGCGCGACTATCGACAGGAGCTCGTCGCCGAGGAGACCCGCGTGTCCTACTGGCGCCGGATCCTGCAGGCGCGCCTCGACCAGGTCATCGGTTCGGACGACCACCAGGCGCTGAGCCGGCTGCGTGGCGTGCTGGACGACCACGGGCAGTCGAGCCGGCGCCTGGCCATGCTGCCCGTCGTCACTCCCGAGGACGCCGCGCCGCTCCCCAACCTGGCCGTGCTCTGGGAGACGACGCCGGGCACCGAGACCGACCACGACTTGCTGATCTCCCGGCTCACCGACGCCGAGAAGGAGCTGTCGACCTACCGGCGCTCGCTGCACGAGCGCCTCGACGCAGCCACCGGCGAACTGATTTCCCGCTACCGCGACCAGCCGGCCCTCGCGCTGAAGGCTCTGCCGCTGCGCCAGCGCTCCGCCTGACCGACCCGACGGCACGACTCCCGGTCCCGCAGCGGCCGCCGTGCGGCACACTGTCCATGCGACCGCGCGGGGGTGGCTCGCAGTCCTCCGGCACGGCCGGGTAGACGTGGTGGCGCACCACGCGGACAGACGAGAGGAGCACCGGCGTGGACCAGCAGGCCCAGGCACTTTTCCAGGCACCGCTGTTCGCCGCCCTCGATGCCGATGCGGCCGCCGCACTGCGGTCCTCGATGCACGAGATCAAGATCGACCGTGCCCAGACGCTCTTCGCGGAGGGCGACCCGGGTGACCGTCTCTACGTCATCACCGAAGGCAAGATCAAGCTCGGTCGCACGGCCCCCGACGGCCGGGAGAACCTCCTCGCGATCCTCGGCCAGGGCGAGATGTTCGGCGAGCTGTCGCTGTTCGACCCCGGCCCGCGCACGGCCGCCGCGACCGCAGTCACCGATGCGACGCTGTTCGCGCTCGGCCACGACGACCTTCAGCCCTGGCTGAGCGGCCGGCCCGAGGTGGCCGAGCAGCTGCTCGCCGCCCTCGCCCGCCGGCTGCGCCGCACGAACGAGGCGATGGCCGACCTCATCTTCAGCGACGTGCCCGGCCGGGTGGCCAAGCAGCTGCTCGACCTCGCTCGGCGCTTCGGCGTCGAGACCCCGGACGGCCTGCGGGTGGCCCACGACCTCACCCAGGAGGAGCTCGCCCAGCTGGTGGGCGCCTCCCGCGAGACGGTCAACAAGGCGCTGGCCGACTTCGCCAGCCGCGGGTTCCTGCGCCTCGAGGCCCGCGCCGTCGTGATCCTCGACCTCGAGCGCCTCACCCGCCGCGCGGCCTAACCCCCACCCACCGACCCACCCACCCCACAACCTTCAAAGTCGATCATGCAGTTACCGACACCCCCAGGGTCGCCGCACGCTTAACCCCAGCACCTCCCGAATCGATCATGCAGCTACGTACAGCCGATCGAGGCTGCGCGCGACTCGATACCGCCCGGAATGTCCTGGGATGTCGGACGCAACGTGCCGTCTCGGTCCGTCAAAGGGTTGTAGGCAACTGCATGATCGACTTCGAACACGCGGGAAAGGCCGTCACGCGTGTCGGTTTGTGCATGATCGACTTTGAAGGGGCGGGCGCGAAGGGGGCGCGTCAGGGGTGCTGTCAGGGGTGGGTCGACAGGTAGTCGAGCTGGGCCAGGACGGAGCGCTCCGCCGCGGGCCAGAGCGAGGGGTCGACGTCGACATAGACCCGGCGTACGACCTCGCGCGCGCTGCGGTCGCCGGCGGCCACCGCCGCGCGCACCTGCTCGAGGCGCTGCGCACGATGCGCGAGATAGGCCGTCGCCAGCACCGACGCGTCGGGGCGGACCGGACCGTGGCCGGGCAGGAGCAGCATCGGTCCCAGGTCGCGCAGCCGCGCCAAGGAGTCGAGATAGGGCGCCAGCCGACCGTCGGGGTGGGCGACCACCGTGCTCCCCCGCCCCAGGATCGTGTCGCCGGTGAGCAGCCCGGGCTGATCGGCTTCGACCACGAAGCTCACCGAGTCAGCCGTGTGGCCGGGTGTCGCGACCGCCCGCAGCGTGAGGCCCCCGACGTCGGAGAACGTCTCGCGCCCGGTCAGCGGCGCGTGGTCGACGGTCAGCCGCCGCTCCACCGCGGCCATGGGCGCCCCCGTCATCTCATGGAACAGGTGGGCGCCCTCGGCGTGGTCGGGGTGGCCGTGGGTGAGCAGGATCAGCTGTACGGGGCCTGTCGCGGCCACGGCAGCCAGATGCGCCTCGTCGAGCGGCCCCGGGTCGACCACGACCGCACCGGCCGCCCCGGCGGCGCGCAGCACGTAGGTGTTCGTGCCTTCCAGCGTCATCGGGCTCGGGTTGTCCGCCCGCACCAGGCTGCACCAGGCGGGCAGCGGCGCCGCGTCCCCAGCGCTCGCAAGCTCGCTCACGCGCGTACCCGCACGACAGACTCCATGCTCGCCGGGCCATCGGGCCCGTCCACCACCAGCCGCACCTCGTCGCCCTCAACCACCGCGCGCGGCATCAGCGGCGTCACGGTCATGTTCGCGGCCAGCACCTCCTCGACGCTCCTGTAGGCCGCCAGCTCCTGCAACGCGACGATCGTCGGCGGCAGCATCGGCATCGTGCCGGCCTCGAAACCACGTACCGCGCCAGACACGGGCATCCAGACCGCCTGGTCGGCCTCCCCGCTCACGTCGCGGGCGCGCTGACCCGTCGGCACGGCCGCGACGAAGAAGCGCGTGTCGAAGCGGCGTGGCTCGAACTCGGGCGTGATCCAGTGCGCCCAGGGCCGCAGCAGGTCGCTGCGCAGCACCAGCCCGCGCCGCTCGAGCAGCTCGGCCAGGGACTCCGACCGGTCGAGCAGTGCCTGGCGGTCGGCCTCCCAGGGGGCACCGGTGGTGTCGGCGACGACGGCGTCAGCCGACGCGCCCGCGAGCAGCACTCCCGACTCCTCGAACGTCTCGCGTACGGCGGCGCACACGAGCGCCCGCGCCATGGTGGCGTCGCAGCCCAGCGATGCGCCCCACGCGGCCGCGCTGCGACCCGACCAGGCCGGCGAGTGCTCGGCGTCGCGGGCGTCCACCGATCCGCCGGGGAAGACGTGCTGGCCGGCGGCGAAGGCCATGGTCGCGACGCGCCGCAACAAGTAGACCTCGAGCCCTGGGTCGCGCCGCCCGTCGCGCAGCAGGACCACGGTCGCCGCATGCCGCGGCTCGACCACATCGAGCCCGCCGTCTGCGAAGGCACGGGCCCGCGCGAGCAGGTCAGGAGAAAGGGCGGTCATCTGCATGATCGTAGGCACGCGGGGAACAGCATTCGTATGGGCGACCGTCACCGGGGGCAGTTGCGATCGTTGACGCCACGAGGGACGGGTGGACCGATGAGGTGCCGATCGCGATCGTGAAGAACGAGCATCGAGTCCGATGATCGCGACCTACAGGCCACACGCCGGGACTTGCCAAGCCCGCTAACCTCCATCAAATCGGATAAAACGGTTGATAAAGGGAGGGTTGTCACCACATGTCGGACAGTCTCACCATCAACCAGCTTGCCGGAATGGTCGGCATGACCGCCCGCAACATCCGGGCCCACCAGTCGCGCGGTCTGGTCCACTCCCCCCGCATCGAGGGCCGCCTCGCCCGGTACGGCAGCGACCACGTCGCCCGGCTGGAGCTGATCGCGTCCCTGCAGCGGGAAGGCTTCACGCTCGCAGCGATCAAGCGACTCATCGACACCCCGGACAGCTACGCGGCAATCGTGGCCGACCGTCGTCGGCGCTTCCGCGACGAGACGTCCGACATCGTGACGACCGTGCCGTTGCCGGTCGAGCGGATCCAGGAGTTGCTGGACGAGCTGCCGGCGCTGCCCGAGGACCTGACCGAAACCGGTCTGTGCTGGATGCAGGACGGCGAGCTCGTCACCCACACGATGCTGATGGGCATCGGCCGCACGCTCGCCGCACAGGGGGTGCCGCCGCGGCTGCTCGCCCAGCTCATGCTCGACGCTGCCTCCAGTGCCCGCATGCTCGGCGCCGCGTTCCGCGACCATTTCGAGTCGCAGGACGGCGACGACCGCCGCCGTGTCGACCTCGCGAAGGTCGCGGTCCAGCTCTCGGCGGCGGCGTTCGAGATCGCCTTCCTCGGCGTCGCCGGCCGGCCCGGCACGCCCGACCGCCCGGGCGCGGCCAACTAGCCCGGTCGGGCGTCGAGGTCGAGCTAGTCGACCTCGACGACGAGCTCCACCTCTACCGGCGCGTCGAGCGGCAGCACCGCCACGCCGACGGCGCTGCGAGCGTGTATGCCCTTGTCGCCGAACACCTCGCCGAGCAGCTCGCTGGCGCCGTTGACGACACCGGGCTGGCCGGTGAAGTCCGGGGCGCTCGCCACGAAGCCCACCACCTTGACGATGCGCCGCACCCGGTCGAGGTCGCCGATCTCGGCCTTGACGGCGGCCAGCGCGTTGAGCGCGCACGTCGCGGCGAGCTGCTTGGCGTCCTCGGCCGACACCTCGGCGCCGACCTTGCCGGTGGCTGCGAGCGACCCGTCGACCATCGGCAGCTGTCCCGACGTGAACACGTAGGACCCGCTGCGCACTGCGGGCACGTATACGGCCACCGGTGCGGCTACGCCGGGCAGAGTGCGGCCCAGCTCGGCCAGCCGGGCCTCTACCTCGCTCACGCGAGCGGTCGCTTCAGGTAGGCGACGACCTGATCCCCGCCGCCGGGGGCGGCGACGACCTGCACGAGCTCCCAGCCGTCCGAACCCCAGGTGTCGAGGATCTGTTTCGTCGCATGCACCAGCAGCGGCACCGTCGCGTACTCCCATTTCGTCATGCCCGGACTCTAGTTGCGATGAAACGACCGGAGTAGCGAGCCCGGCGTCAGCCGTCGACTCGTACGACGACCGCGGTGCCCTGGCCGACTCCGACGCACGCCGCGGCAACTCCGATCCCCCCGCCCCGGCGGCGCAGCTCGCGACACAGGTCGACGATGACCCGCGGAGCCGACGCACCCAACGGATGCCCGATCGCGATGGCCCCGCCGTGCACGTTGACCTTCGCGGGGTCGATGCGCCCGAGCGCTGACAGACCGTCGAGGGTGCTGAGAACCATCGCGGCGAACGCCTCGTTGATCTCCCATACGTCGACGTCCTCGACCGTCATGCCGAGCCGGGTGAGCGCCTTTGCCACGGCGCCGACGGGAGCCACGGTGAACCGCTCCGGCGCGACGGCCACGGTCGCACTTGCCAGGATCTTGGCGAGCGGGGTGATGCCGAGCTCGCCGGCCCGCAGCGCGCTGCCGACCAGGCAGGCGATCGCCCCGTCGTTGAGCGGCGAGGAGTTGCCGGCGGTGACGGTGCCGTCGGCGGAGAACGCCGGAGCGAGCGAGGCCAGCTTGTCGAGCGACGTGTCCGCCCGGATCGACTCGTCGCGCGTGACGCCGGCCATGGTGAGCACGTAGTCGTCGTGCAGGCCCTTGTCCCAGGCTTCGGCGGCGAGCTCGTGGCTGCGCAGCGCCCACGCGTCCTGCTCCGTACGCCCGATGCCGAGCTCGGCCGCGACCTGCTCGGCGCACGCACCGAGCGACTGCGTCCACTGCGCGGGGAACTTCGGGTTGACCAGGCGCCAGCCCAGCGCGGTCGAGACCATCTCCATCGTCCGGGGCAGCGCCTCGTCGGGCTTGGGGACGACGTACGGCGCCCGGCTCATCCCCTCGACGCCACCGGCGACCACGAGCTGCTGGTCGCCGACCCCGACCGCTCGAGCCGCCTGGACGATCGCCTCCGCACCGGAGGCGCAGAGCCGGTTGACCGTCGCGCCCGGAACGCTGACGGGCAGTCCGGCCAGCAGCGCCGCCATCCGGCCCACGTTGCGGTTCTCCTCGCCGGCACCGTTGGCGTTGCCGAGGAGCACGTCGTCGACGGTCGCGGGATCGAGACCGGGATGGCGCGCGAGCAGCTCGGTGATCGGAGCGGCGGCGAGATCGTCGGTGCGTACGCCCGAGAGCCCGCCGCGGAACCGGCCGAACGGGGTGCGGACAGCGTCGAGCAGGTAGGCATCCATAGGTAAGCCAGTTTGACCTTCGCGAAGCGGATGTGCCACCGTCCGCCCGTGCCTGCCGATCCGCCCATCGCCCTAGTCACCGGTGCCGGCCGCGGGATCGGACGTGCTGTTGCCGAGCGGCTGGCCGCGGAGGGCTATCGGGTCGCCCTCACTGCTCGCAGCGAGGACCAGCTGCGCGAGACGGCCGCCGCGCTCGCCGGCGAGAGCCTCGTGCTGCCCGGGGACATGCTCGAACCGACGGTGCCCGACCAGGTGATCGGCGAGGTCGAGCGCGCTTGGGGACCCGTCGACGTGCTCGTCGTCAACGCGGGCGCGGGCGAGTCGGCCCCGATCGCCAGGATGAGCGACGAGAGGTGGTCGCGGCAGCTCGAGCTGAACCTCACCGCACCGTTCCGCTGTATCCGACGCGTCGTGCCGCACATGGTCGAGAACGGCTGGGGTCGCATCGTCGTCGTCGCATCGCTTGCCGCCAAGCGCGGCGAGCCCTACCTCGGCGCCTACGTGGCGTCGAAGCACGGGGTGCTCGGGCTGACGAGGTCAGTGGCCGCGGAGCTGGCCAAGACGGGCGTGACCGCCAACGCCGTCTGCCCTGCCTACGTCGATACCGCCATGACCGACGGCGCGGTCGCGATGATCGTGCGGACGACCGGTCGCAGCCAGGAGGAAGCCCGACGGGTGCTGGAGAACGTGCAGCCGAGCGGGCGCCTCATCACCGTCGTCGAGGTCGCCGAGGCGGTGTGGTTCTGCGTGGTCAACAGCGGCGTCAACGGGCAGGGCATCAACGTCGACGGCGGCGCCATCCAGGGCTGACGGGCTAGCGTCGCCGGGTGGCTGACCCCGGGGCAGACCCCCGTGACGTGTTGTCCCGACCAGCGTCGGCGCCTGACCTGACGCTGCCGTACGGCGACCTGCCCGACCAGGTGGCCGACGTACGGTTGCCGTCCGGTGATGGTCCCCGGCCGCTGGTCGTCGTCGTCCACGGCGGCTTCTGGATGGCGGAGTTCGACCGGGCGCACGCCGGAGCCGCAGAGCGTGGGACTCGTCGATGCGGGCTACGTCGTCGCGACCGTCGACTATCGACGGATCGGCCAGCGCGGTGGGGGCTGGCCGGGCACCTTCGACGACCTGGCGGCGCTCACCGACGCCGTACCCTCGCTGGTCGCCTCGGCACTGCCCGGCCGCGTGGACACGACCAGCACAGTGCTCGTCGGTCATTCGGCCGGCGGGCACCTCGCGGCTTGGGCGGCGGCCCGCCACCGGTTGCCGTCGCAGTCGCCCTGGCATCGGGACACCCCGCTCGCCGCCGGCGTCGTGTCACTAGCAGGCGTGCTGGACCTCGAGCGGTCGCACAAGCTCGGGCTCGGTGGACACGCGGCCAGCCGGCTGCTCGGCGGCAGCCCGCGCCGCCGCCGTGACCGCTATGCGCTCGCGGACCCCACCGCCCTGCTGCCCACCGGTGGGCGGCTGGTGGCCGTCCACGGCACGCTCGACGAGATGGTGCCGGTCGAGATCAGCAGGAGGTACGTGGACCGGGCGCTTTCCGCAGGCGACCGGGTGGAGCTGATGGAGATCGACGGCTGCGGCCACTACGAGCTGATCGACCCGCTGTCCCGGGCCTGGCAGACTGTCCTGGCCGCGGTCGAGACAGCGCTATCTCGATGATCTGCCTCGGCGTCGGCGGGTCCGGCTGACCAGATGCGCGCGCGACGTAGCTAACTGGATGATCGATAGCGAGACACGAGGCGATGACCAGGCGCAAGTAGCCCGCGTCGGTTCCTGCATGATCGACTTCGAAGGGGAAGAGGGCGGCGGTGGCGTCAGCCGCTGCCCCACTTGTAGGTCTTGATGACCTGCGACTGTGCGGTGCGCAGCACGACGGTGTCGCCGGAGTTCTCCAGCATCGTCGTTGAGCGGTGCCAGGACGGGCCGCCCCAGAACTGCTCCAACGTGCCCGTGCCACTGACCTCGTTCGTGCCGCCCTTGTTGCACCACACCTTCAGCGACTGACCCGCCGCCAGCACGGTGCCCGGGGCGATCTCCTTGGTCCAGCCGTCGTTCACGAGAACCAGGCCCGAGAGGTCAGCCGAGGTGGAGCCCGCGCGCAGAGTGATCGATTCCTCGGCGGACGCATAGTCGACAGTGGAGATCGTCACGTTCGGCTTCGCCGGGCAGTTCACCAGGCAGGGGTAGTCCGCCACGAACCGGAAGTCGAGCTGCGGGTCGAGCAGGTAGATCGGACCGGCCCGGGTAGCCCAGCGTCGGATCGGCGATGTTGGGCAGGTACTGCGTGTTCTTCACCCCGAGGTAGAAGCGACCGGATGCTGCGCTGGTCGTGCCGGAGCCGAAGAAGACCGTGACAAAGCCGCCGGCGGGCACAACTGAGCCCGACGGGAAGCTATAGCACTGCGAGCCGTCACAAGTCCTGGTTGCGTGGCGGAGCTTCCAGCCAGCGATCGAGACGTCGCCCGACCCGCGGTTCTGGATGCGCATCCACTCGCCGTTCTTGTTCGTCGAGTCGACGCCGTCCGCCTCGTAGTTGAGCCACATCCGCAGGCTGGCGCTGTCCGACGGCCCGCTGCCGCAGTAGTTGGTGTCCCAGAGACCGGTGTGCTTGGCCATCCCCTCCTGCATGTAGCGGTGGTAGGCCGATATCCGAGCCGGCTCCTCGGTGTGGGCCAGCCACATCACGTCGCCGTGGCGCAGCAGCAGCGCCTGGACGTCGACCCAGCTGTGCGTGCTCGGTACCCACTTGTCGATGTAGCGCCAGTAGCGCGTGCGGCCCTTCGGGTCATGGCCCGCAGTGCTGTTCTTGTGCTTGGCGGACAGCCGGACGCTGGTGCCCTTGTGCAGGAAGCTGCGGAACGCGGTGCGTGCGGCTATGCCGTGGCACTCGGTCTTGGGGGTGGCCTGGATGCCGGCGTTGCGGATCGGCACGGCCCGCTTGAGCCCGTCGCCCTTGATCTTGACGTAGACCGTGTCGCCGTCCTGGACCTTCTTCACCTTGCCGTACCAGTAGTGCGTGGCGGCGGCCTCCGACGGGACAGTCGCGAGGGCGAGGACCATCGGCAGACTGATGAGGAAGGCAACAGCCCACGTGACGCGACGCATACCGTTGTATCGGCGCCCGCTCACGAGTCTTGAGGACGCCCGGCTCATGACGCATCCCGGGCCAGTTGCCATTGACCCTCCGCCTCTCCGGTGAGGGAGAAGCCGAGGCGTTCCAGCAGCCGCCGAGACGCGAGGTTGCCGATCTCGACCGAGGCAGTGACGCCGGTGACGCCTGGTCGGGCAGCGACCCAGTCGGCGAGCGCCCGCGCCGCTTCCGTGCCATAGCCCTGGCCGCGATAGGGGGCGGCGAGTCCGTAGCCGATTTCCACGCGACCGTCCTGGTCGGTCCAGCCCAGGGTGCCGCAGTCGCCGATCACCCGGCCGTCCGCCAGGGTCACGAACCAGCCTCCGTCGTCGTCGGTCGAGCCGTTCTCCACGAACATCCGCAGACCGTCGAACGTGTCGGCGTGCGGGTAGCCGTCGGCAAGCATCAGTCCTGTCTCCTCTCCGGCGAGCAGTGCTCGCGCCGCGTCGAGGGTCTGCGGCAGCAGAACGAGCCGCTCCGTCGTCATCCGCGGGTGTCGCACTATGTCGGCCGTCACGGCGAATGACCCTAAACGGCGGCAAACGGTCTGGACAACCCGGCCGTCTCACCCATTGGGCGGACATGCCGGGCGGACCGATGCGGCCTGCAGGCGTCCTGACCCCCGCAGTTACGCTCGCCGACATGGCGAGCGACGAGTCGGACTGGGAGGGCGTGCGCCTGCACGTCGTCACGGGGAAGGGCGGCACCGGCAAGACGACGGTCGCGGCCGCCCTGGCGCTGGCGCTGTCCGGAAAGGGTCGGCGCACGCTGCTCATCGAGGTCGAGGCCCGGCAGGGCATCGCCCAGCTCTTCGACGTACCACCACTGCCGTACGAGGAGCGCAAGGTGGCAGCCGGTCCCGGCGGTGGCGACGTGTTTGCGCTCGCCGTCGACGCCGAAGCAGCGCTGCTCGAGTACCTCGACATGTTCTACAAGCTCGGCCGCGCCGGTCGCGGGCTGCGCCGCATCGGGGCGATCGACTTCGCCACCACGATCGCGCCGGGCATGCGCGACGTGCTGCTGACGGGAAAGCTCTACGAGGCAGTGCGCCGCAAGAGGAACGGTCGCCCGGTCTATGACGCGGTCGTCCTCGACGCCCCGCCCAGCGGACGGATCACCCGCTTCCTGGGCGTGAACCAGGAGGTCGCCGGCCTGGCCAAGGTGGGTCCCGTCCGCGGCCAGGCCGACTCGATCATGGGGTTGCTCACCTCTCCGCAGACCGCCGTGCACCTCGTGACGCTGCTCGAGGAGATGCCGGTGCAGGAGACCTGCGACGCGATCGAGCAGCTGACCGAGGCCGGGCTGCCGGTCGGCGGCATCGTGATCAACGCGGTGCGCGCGCCGTTGCTCAAGCAGGCCGACCTGACCGCGGCCGCCAAGGGACGGCTCGACCCTGCCGTGGTACGAGGCGGGCTGCAGGCGGCCGGAGTGGCGGTCAAGGACAGCGTCGTCGAGGCGCTGATCGACGAGGCACGCGACCACGCTGTGCGCGTGGCACTCGAGAAGTCCGGTCGACGTACCTTGAAATCGCTGGACCGGCCCACGTACGAGCTGCCGCTGCTCGCCGAGGGCGTTGACCTCGGCGGTCTCTACGCGCTGGCCGAACGCCTGAGCCAGCAGGGCGCCGCGTGAGAACCCCACGACATCGCTCGCTGTGCTCACAATTTTGCGGGGACGCCGAATGACCGACCGGCTCGACATCGACAAGGTCATCGCGAACCGGGGCACCCGCATCATCGTCTGCTGCGGGTCGGGCGGTGTCGGCAAGACGACGACCGCAGCGGCACTAGCAGTACGCGCGGCGGAGGCCGGCCGTTCGGTGGTGGTGCTGACGATCGACCCGGCGCTGCGACTGGCCCAGTCGATGGGACTCACCAAGCTCGACAACACCCCTCGCGTGGTGACGGGCGTCGACACGTCGGCGGGTGGCGAGCTGCACGCGATGATGCTGGACATGAAGCGGACCTTCGACGAGGTCGTCCTCGCCCACACGACGCCGGACCGAGCCGCCACGATCCTGGAGAACCCCTTCTACCAGTCGTTGTCGTCGAGCTTCTCCGGCACGCAGGAGTACATGGCGATGGAGAAGCTGGGCCAGCTGCGCGCCGAGGGGCGCTGGGACCTCATCGTCGTCGACACACCCCCGAGCCGCTCGGCGCTGGACTTCCTCGACGCCCCACAACGGCTGGGCTCCTTTCTCGACGGACGCTTCATCCGGCTGCTCATGGGCAGCGCCCGCACTGGCGGTCGCGCGTACCTCAAGGTTCTAGGGGCGGGCTTCGGCGCGGTGACCGGCCTGCTGACCAAGATCCTCGGCGGGCAGATGCTCAAGGACGTGCAGACCTTCGTCGCCGCACTGGACACGATGTTCGGCGGGTTCCGCGAGCGCGCGGACACGACCTACCGCCTGCTGCAGGCGCCCGGCACCGCCTTCGTGGTCGTGGCGGCCCCCGAGCGTGACGCGCTGCGTGAAGCGTCCTACTTCGTCGAGCGGCTCGGCGAGGAGGGCATGCCGCTGGCCGGGTTGGTCCTCAACAGGGTGCACAGCGGCGGGGCCCAGTCGCTGTCGGCCGAGCGTGCACTGGCCGGCGCGGAGACCCTCGACGAGCTCGGCGACCATCCGCTCGCCGCCGGTCTGCTTCGTCTGCACGCGGAACGCGCGCGCATCCACACCCGCGAGCAACAGCTGCGCAGGCGGTTCACGGCAGCCCATCCACGGGTGCCCGTGGTCGACGTGCCCGCGCTCGCGGGCGACGTGCACGACCTGGCCGGGCTGCGGGAGATCGGCACCGCCTTCGCCGGCTGACCAGTCCAGGCGGACTGTTCCGGCGCAAGCACAGGGGCGGCCCTCCCCTCCATGGACCGCCCCGGGCTGTGCTCTTGAGTGGCTGGACTACATGGCCACCGGAAGGTCGCTGCCGCGCAGGCCGCGCTCGTACTCATCACGAGCCGTCTCGAGCAGGTGACGCCACGAGGTGACGTTCGGGCGTCGGCGCAGCAGCGCACGGCGCTCACGCTCGGTCATGCCGCCCCAGACTCCGAACTCGACGCGGTTGTCGAGGGAGTCGGAGAGGCACTCGGTGCGCACCGGGCAGCCCATGCAGACTGCCTTGGCGCGGTTTTGTGCGGCCCCCTGTACGAACAGCTCGTCCGGGTCGCTGGTCCTGCAAGCCCCCCTGGAGGCCCAGTCATCTGCCCAGGTCATCGCGTTTTCCGCCTCACGCCGGTTGTGCACAGTGCCGGGCGACGGAACATCGCCCCCCTGCTATCGAAAGGTACGGATAGGGGGGCACATAACGACAGGGCCGTTCGGTCCAATTTGACCTAGTCAGTACGGACTACCACAGCCGTCCGTCTGTCGGGGCCGTAATCTAATACCTCATGCGAGCCAATAGTGCCCCCGCCCAGATCGGCCTGGCCGCGAGCGGCTTCGTCACGCGCCTCGTGCTGTTCCTCGTCGTGAGCGTGCTTTCCGGCGTCCTCGTGGCCGGGCTGGCGCTCCCAGTCCTCGGCAGCGCAGGGCTGGTTGCCCGCAACAGCGCCGATGGTTTCGAGGACCTGCCGGCCGAGCTGGACATCCCGCCGCTGCCCGAGCGCTCCCGGATCCTGGCGTCCGACGGGTCGCTGATCGCGAACTTCTACTACGAGAACCGGGTGTCCGTGCCCCTGGCGGAGGTCTCGCCACTGATGCGGCAGGCCGTCGTGGCGATCGAGGACTCGCGCTTCTACGAGCACGGCGGCATCGACCTGCGGGGCACGGTTCGCGCCTTCGTCAACAACCAGTCCGGTGACAGCACCCAGGGCGGGTCGACGCTGACCCAGCAGTACGTCAAGCAGGTGCTGCTCGAGCGGGCCCAGAACATCGAGGACCCGAAGCTGCGCCTTGCCGAGGAGAAGGCGGCGACCGAGCAGTCCTACAGCCGAAAGCTCAAGGAGCTGCGCTACGCGGTCGCGCTGGAGGAGAAGTACTCGAAGCAGCAGATCCTCGAGCGCTACCTCAACATCGCCTACTTCGGCGCCGGGGCTTACGGCGTCGAAGCAGCGTCCCGGCACTACTTCAGCAAGAGCGCCGACGCGTTGACCCTGCCTCAGGCCGCGATGCTGGCCGGCATCGTGCAGCAGCCCAGTGCCTTCGACCCGATCCGCCACCCCGACGCCGCGCTCACGCGTCGCAACATCGTGCTGGCCCGGATGGCGCAGGTCGGGCTCGCCAGCCAGGCCGACGTCACCGCTGCGACCGCGACGAAGCTCGGCCTCAACGTGCCGAAGAACACCGGGAACGGCTGCAACGACTCGAAGATCCCGTTCTTCTGCGACTTCGTGCTCAAGACGATCCTCAACGACCCGACGTTCGGGGCCACCCGCGCCGACCGCACCCGGCTGCTGCTGCGCGGCGGCCTGACCATCACGACCACCGTCGACCGCAAGGTGCAGGCTGCGGCCCAGAAGGCGGTCAACAACTACGTCCACCCGCGCGACAAGGTCGCGTCCGCCGTGGTGAGCGTCCAGCCCGGCACGGGGAACATCAAGGCGATGGCCGTGAGCCGCGGATATGGCGACAAGAAGGGCGAGATCAAGTTCAACCCCGCCACCGACCGGGCGTACGGGGGCAGCATCGGCTTCCAGGCGGGTTCGACGTTCAAGGTCTTCGTCGCCGCGGCCGCGCTGGAGAAGGGCATCCCGTTCAGCTATCCGATCATGTCGCCCTATCGCAAGGACATCGGCACGGTCCAGACGTGCAACGGCCCGGACAACGCGCAGTGGGACCCCACGAACGAGAGCACCAGCGAGAACGGCACCTACACCCTGCAGACCGGCATCGCGGACTCGGTCAACACCTACTTCGCCCAGCTCGAGCAGAAGGTCGGAGTCTGCCGGCCCGCACAGATCGCCCGCGCGCTCGGCGTCCGGACGGCCGACGACAAGGCCGCTCGCCCAGGTCAAGTCGTTCACGCTCGGCACCAACCTGGTCTCCCCGTTGTCGATGGCGGAGGCCTACGCGACGTTCGCCGCGCGCGGCGAGCACTGCAACGCGATCGCGATCAGCGGCGTCGTCGACTCCGCGGGCAGGAACCTCCCCGTGCCGGAGGCCGACTGCAAGCAGGCGATCGAGCAGAAGGTCGCCGACGGCATGAACCAGCTGCTGCAGGGCGTGATGAAGTTCGGCACCGGTGCGCGCGCGGCCCTCAACCGGGTGTCGGCCGGCAAGACCGGCACCACCGACAGCCGCTACAACGTCTGGTTCGTGGGCTACGTCCCCCAGCTGGCGACGGCGGTCTGGGCCGGCAACCCGTCGCCGCCCGCGGGCGGCTACCCGCTGGTCAACCGGGAGATCGGTGGTCGCTTCTACGGCAACGTCTGCGGTGGCTGCCTGCCCGGGCCGATCTGGCAACAGACGATGAACAACGCCCTGGCCGGCACCCCGGTCAAGGGGTTCGCCACCGCGCCGAGCGATGTGGTGATGGGCAAGCCGAAGCCGGTGCCAGGCGTGAGTGGCATGTCCCCGGGCGACGCCAAGGCGACGCTGCGGGCAGCGGGCTTCGCGCCCGTCGTCGCCGAGCGCCGGGTGTTCGTCGACTATGCGAAGGCCGGGACCGTGGCCTACACCTCGCCCGGGCGTGGGCAGGACGCCTACCTCGGCCAGACCGTCACGGTCTACATCAGCGGCGGCGCCTTCACCGGGCCACCTCCTGGCGGTGGTGGTGGCGGTGGCGGTGGCGGTGGCGGCGGTGGCGGTGGCGGTGGCGGTGGCGGCGGCGGGCGGCGGCGGCGGGGGCGGCGGTGGCGGTGGCGGACCGGGACCGGGGGACGAAGCCGAGCTGCCCACCCAGGTGCGACGGGACCGGTTAGCGCCGCAACGGCTGACCGGCCAGCCCTGCCCCGACTGCTCAGCTGCATGCCCCTCAGCTTGCCGGCGCCTCAGCTGCCGGCGCCTCAGCTGCCGGCGTCTCAGCTGCCGAGCTGGCGCCGTACCTCTGCTGCTACCCGACCGCCGTCGGCGCGCCCCGCTGTCTGCGGAGAAACCACGCGCATGACCGCACCGATGCCGCGTGGCCCATCGGCACCGGTCTCGGCGATCGCCGCAGCGACGATGTCGCGGAGGTCGTCGTCGGAGACCTGCGCCGGTAGGTAGTCGGCCAGCACCTCGCCCTCGGCGCGCTCCCGGTCGGCGCGGTCCGGGCGCCCGCCGCCGTCGAACGCCTCCGCTGCCTCGCGGCGCTTCTTCGCCTCGCGCCCCAGCACGGCCACGACCTCGTCGTCCTCGAGCTCGCGTGCCGACGTGCCGGACACCTCTTCCATGCGCACCGCGGTCAAGGCCATGCGCAACGTGGCAGTACGGAGCTCGTCGCGGGACTTCATCGCAGTCGTGAGGTCGGACTGCAGGCGATCCTTGAGCGAAGACATGTCGCCAGTCTGTCAGTCACGCGGAAGCGAGTTCCTCGCAGTTGATCGAAAGCGAGTTCCTCGCAGTGCCGTCTGCAAGCATGGAGCCATGCAGCGCGCCATCGCCGTCCCCGTTGCCGCACTCGCGGCCGCCGCAGCCGGTCTCGTTTACGCAGGTGGCTATGAGGTGCATGCCTACCGGCTGCGCCGGGTCACCGTGCCGGTGCTCGCGCCGGGTGCGCGGCCGCTGCGGGTGCTGCACATCACCGACCTGCACCTCACGCCCAACCAGCAGCGGAAACGCGACTGGGTACGGGCCCTCGCCGGTCTCGAGCCCGACTTCGTGATCGACACCGGCGACAACCTGGCCCACCTCGAGGCAGTGCCTTCCGTACTCGACGCGCTCTGCCCCTTGCTCGAGCTCCCGGGCGCATTCGTGATGGGGAGCAACGACTATTACGTGCCGACCCCCAAGAATCCCGCGCGCTATCTGCTCAAGGACAGCGAGGTCGAGCTGAACAAGGACATGCTCCCGTGGGAGGACCTGCGCGACGGATTCGTCGACGCCGGATGGGTCGACCTCAACAACGCACGCGGGCGGATCAAGGCCGACCACCGCGAGATCGAGCTGGTCGGCACGGACGACCCGCACATCGGGCGGGACCGCTATGCCGACGTGTCCGGCCCGCCCGACCCCTCCGCGGATCTCGCGATCGCGGTCACCCACGCCCCGTACCGCCGGATCCTCGACCCGATGGTCGCCGACGGCTTCCCGCTCGTGCTCGCCGGGCACACCCATGGCGGCCAGTTGTGCGTCCCCGGCTTCGGGGCGCTGGTCACCAACTGTGACCTGCCCCGCCGGCAGGCCAAGGGCCTGTCCTGCTGGCGCAGTGCCGGGCGCACCTCGTGGCTGCACGTCTCGGCCGGCCTGGGTACGTCGCCCTATGCCCCCGTACGTTTCGCCTGTCCGCCGGAAGCCACGCTGCTCACCCTGGTGCCGCGGGACGGCTGACCGGCGCCGACCGGCAGTGACGCCGGCCACCCGGCGCGGTCCGGCGGTCACCAGGGCTCGGCTAGACTGCCCGGGTTCCAGCGGGGTGTAGCGCAGCTTGGTAGCGCGCTGCGTTCGGGACGCAGAGGTCGTGGGTTCGAATCCCGCCACCCCGACGGCTGATGCCCGGTGTCTCTGCAGGTCAGAGGCACCGGGCGTTGCTGTCCCCGGTCCAAAGACGCCGAGTGGTCACAGAAATGGTCACAGAAACTCCGCGAGTCCGGTCGTGAACCGACATGCCACGCTGGTCCCTGGCCCGACATCTGACTACGGACGCCGCGACCCCTGTCAATGAACCCCGTGGGCCGATCTGCGAGTGCGAGCAGGAAGGGGTGAACGGCTTTTTGCCCTCGCGACAGGTGGGCTCTCGCGCAACGCCGCGGTGATTACCAGCGTCGAGCACTGTCTGCCGGTAGCACCGGCGCGTCGAACGGACGCTGACTTCGCGCGACGCACCGCGCTCCCGCCGCCGACGAACAGAACTTCGCCGAAGAACTCCGTGAAGCGTTTCGCTTTCACCAATCCAGCGAAACGGTGATGATCGGATGGCATGTGCTCAGCGATGTCTGCCGCGTCATGCAGGAGGCTTGCGTCTACAACGACATGAGATCGATCAGTTCCCGCGCCTTCAGGCTCTTGCGTCCGCCGTCCGGCGAAGCCAGGACGCCAGAGCCTGTGCTTCTGTATTCACCCTCGCAGAGTGCCTCAAGACTGGCCATCAGCAAAAGCTGTGTCTGGCCCTGAAGCGGATGACCGCCAGAGCGCCTCGATGGCGTGCCTACGACATGTGGCAGCCGACGGCTTCGAGGAGCGTCCTCTGACGCTGTCGCGACATTTCCTAGGCATTCGTTCGCGGAGTACGCTACTGAGGGTCACAACAGTATTGCGCTCCGCCCAGACCACGCGGCTACGCGACGTGGTGCGGGGATGGAGCAACGTGGTCCAGGGTGAGAAGCTCGCCGAAGTGCTCAGTGACTTCGCTCGCACGATGGTCACGGATTTTCCGATCCAGCGCATCCTTGACCATCTTGTCGAACGCATCGTGGAGATCCTGCCGGTGTCCGCGGCCGGAGTCACGCTCATCGATGAGGAGTTGGCGCCGCGTTACATCGCGGCCTCCGACGGAGATGCATTGCGCTTCGAACGGCTGCAGAGCACGATCGGGCAGGGGCCGTGCCTGGCCGCCTACGTGTCCGGTGAGGCCGTCTCGGTGCCAGACCTTGCCCGAGACAACCATTTTCCGCGGTTTGCCCCGGCGGCGGTCGAGGCGGGCCTCGCCGCGGTCTTTACGTTCCCGCTTCGGCATGATAGTGGCCGCCTTGGTGCTCTTGATCTTTACCGGGATGTCCCCGGGGCATTGGATCCCGGCGACATGCGGGCGGCGCAGACGTTGGCTGATGTCGCTGCGGCCTACCTGCTGAACGCGCAGGCCCGCGAAGAGGCCCTGGAGGCATCCGACCGCTTCCACCATCACGCCCAGCATGACCCGCTGACTGGTCTGCCGAATCGGCTGATGCTGCACGACCGGCTCGACCACGCGGCCCAACGCGCCCGGCGCTCGAACGGCAACGCCGCAGTCCTGTTCGCCGACTTGGACCGGTTCAAGGTGGTCAACGACACCTATGGCCACCGCGTCGGGGACGAGCTGTTGATCGCGGTCGCCCGTCGGCTTCAGCGGCTGGTCCGCCCCGGCGACACCCTTGCCCGGCTCTCGGGAGACGAGTTCGTGTTCCTCTGCGAGGACCTCAACAGTCCCGACGATGTCAAGTTGCTTGCTCAACGCATCGACGAGGCGTTCGCCCGCCCGTTCGTCCTCACCGGGTTCGAGCTGGCCATCACGGGCAGTGTTGGCGTGGCCTTCGCCGGCCCAGGTCAAGACATCTCGAGCCACCTGGTCGAAGAGGCCGACGCCGCCATGTACCGGGCCAAGCGCGCCGGCGGGGCAGGCCACAAGATCATCGACCTCCGCGAAGCCGTGCAGACCCACGACGGCGACAACCTGGAAATCGATCTGCGAGCAGCCGTTTCCGACGACCAGCTCGAGATCGCCTACCAGCCGATCGTACGTAGCAGGGACGGGTGGGTTTGCGGAGTAGAAGCGCTACTGCGCTGGAATGACCCGCATCGTGGCTCGGTCCCCGCCGCTACCATCGTCGCGCTCGCCGAGCAATCGGACCTGATGAACGACATCGGTGCGTGGGTCCTGGAGCGCGCGTGCCGCGACCAAGGCCGCTGGGCGCGCGAACATCCGGGCTCACTGCTCGACCTGTCGGTGAACGTGTCTGGCCGCCAACTGATGCGCCAGGACTTTTGCGATCACGTTGCCCGAGTGCTCGACACCACCGCGATGGACCCGACCAAACTGATCCTGGAGATGACCGAAGACATCATCATCGAGGACACCGAACGCGCGATCGATGCATTCGCCACGCTGCGAGCCATGGGGATCCGGATAGCCCTAGACGACTTCGGCACCGGCTACTCCTCCCTGAGCTACTTGCTGAGGCTGCCGGTCAACATCGTCAAGATCGACCAGAGCTTCATCGCGGGCATCGGGCAGCCCGCCGCAGGTGCCGTCATCGTGGCCGCAGTGACAAGTCTGGCGCACGCTCTCGAGCTCACAGTCGTCGCGGAAGGAGTAGAAACCCGACGCCAGCACGAGGCGATCACCAACATCGGCTGCGACTTTGCCCAAGGCTACTTCTACGCGGCCCCCATGCCGGCGGCTGCTGTCTCCGCCGCACTCGCCACCCAACGGACCACCGAGGCGAAGCACGTGGCTCCGACTGGAAGCGCCTAACACGGAGAATCAACAAGCTGTCGTTGGTCGCCCTCGATGAACAAGCCGCGCCGCGCATCGCTTCCGACGCAGCCCTAGCGACGCTCGGTTCAACCCGTTGGGCGTACCGATGCTGCATCGACCTGCGGACCCGTCCATTCGACGATGGCGCGTTGACCCGTGTGCGGTAGGTCCGGGCTCGAGCACTGCCAAGACTCGACGCCCGAACTTGCCCTGATCGCCACGTATCCCGGCGGATCCGCCAGGACAGCCGCGAACCCCCTCCGCGGGAGTTCGAAGCCCGCCACCCGGACAGACGACGGCCGGTGTCCTGCACGCGCGGGACACCGGCCGTCGCTGATTCAGCGGGTCGGGACATCACGTGTTTCCGGTCCTCCGGCGAGCCATCCGCACCCCGGCCGGCACCGAACAACACGTTGTTGCAAAGATGTGGCAGGAGCTTATTGCGAGAAGGTTGCAATAGCGATGGGATGGATTTAGCGTCTCGGGGAGAGCCCCCTGCCCAAGCGAGACCTGCGGGAGAATCGATGTCCACGACCGCACCGCCGACCGTTCGCGGCGCCCGACTGCGCCAGTTGCGCACGAAGCTGTCCCGCGGGGAGTGGGCTGCGGTCTCCGGGATGGGGTTGTTCGTCCTGTTCCTGCATCTGCTCGGCTGGGGAGTCCTCGCTCTCATCGTCGCGCCGGAGCACTACCAGCTCAACGGGAACACGGTGTTCGGCATCGGCCTGGGTGTGACCGCCTACACACTGGGCATGCGGCACGCGTTCGACGCCGACCACATCGCGGCCATCGACAACACCACCAGAAAACTGATGGCCGATGGGAAGCGTCCGCTCTCTGTCGGCTTCTGGTTCTCCCTCGGCCACTCGTCGATCGTGTTCGGCCTGGTGCTGCTGCTGGCACTGGGCGTGAAGGCGCTCGTGGGACAGGTCGAGAACGACGCGTCCACGTTGCAGCAGACCACCGGGCTCATCGGCACGGCCGTCTCCGGCGTGTTCCTCATGCTCATCGGCATCCTCAACCTGATCGTCCTCCGGCAGATACTCAGCGTGTTCCGTCGTATGCGACACGGCGACTACGACGAGGCGGCCCTCGAGGAGCACCTCAACAACCGCGGACTCATGAACCGGATCCTCGGCGGTGCCACGCGAGCGGTCACGAAGCCGTGGCACATGTATCCGGTCGGGTTGCTGTTCGGGCTCGGCTTCGACACGGCGACCGAGGTCAGTCTCCTGGTGCTGGCGGGCGGCGCCGCTGCGTTCAACCTGCCCTGGTACGCCCTGCTGACGTTGCCGGTGCTGTTCGCCGCCGGCATGAGCCTGCTCGACTCGATCGATGGCTGCTTCATGAACTTCGCCTACGGCTGGGCATTCTCCAAACCGGTGCGCAAGGTCTACTACAACATCACGATCACCGGTCTGTCCGTCGCCGTAGCGATGCTGATCGGCGGCATCGAGATCGTCAGCATCCTGACCGAGAAGCTGTCCATCACCTCGGGACCGCTGGCGTGGATCGGCAGCCTGGACCTGAACGTGGTCGGCTACGCCATCGTTGCGGCGTTCTGCCTGACCTGGGTGATCGCGCTGGCAGTGTGGAAGTACGGGCGCATCGAGGAGAAGTGGTCGATGAACGTACGTGAGGCGTCTGCGGAGTAGAACCACGCACAACTGTTGTCAGTCCATCGGACCGGGAGCACGATGCGACGGATGACCCGGCGGACACGCCGTCGGGCTCCGGGAGGTGCAACGGGATGGAACCGCAGGCGGCCATCGAGTTCCCGCAAGGGTTCATGGGTCAGGTCATCCGACCGAACGATGCGGCCTACGACGACGCACGTGCCGTGGTCAACGGCATGATCGACCGGCGGCCGGCAGTGATCGTGCGGCCCGCCGGCGCGGCGGACGTGATCGACGCGGTCAACGTCGCCCGCGAGCACGGCCTCGCCGTCGCGGCCAAGTGCGGCGGACACAACGTCGCCGGCAACGGCACGGTCGACGGCGGCCTCCTCCTGGACCTGTCGAGCCTCAAGGGCGTGACGGTCGATCCTGTCGCGCGGCGCGCCCGGGCCAGTGCCGGGACCCTGTGGGGCGAGTTCGACCGGGAGACCCAGCTGTTCGGGCTGGCCACCCCCGGCGGACGCGTGACCACCACGGGGATCGGCGGGTTCACGCTCGGCGGCGGCTATGGCTGGCTGTCGCCGAAGTACGGGCTCGCCTGCGACAACCTGGTCGCGGCCGACGTCGTGACCGCCGACGGGCGGCTGGTCAAGGCCAGCGAGGACGAGAACCCCGACCTGCTCTGGGGCCTGCGTGGCGGCGGCAGCAACTTCGGGATCGTCACGTCCTTCGAGTTCGCGCTGCACCCGGTCGGGCCCATGGTGCTGGCCGGCATGCTGATCCACCCGGTCGAGTCCGCCCCGCAGGTGATCCGCGCCTACCGCGACTTCATCGAGTCCGCGCCGGAGGAGCTCGCCACAGCACTCGCGTTCGTCCAAGCGCCCCCAGCGCCCTTCGTACCGCCGGAGATGGTCGGGACACCCGTGCTCGGCCTGATCGCCTTCTACATCGGCGACGTCGACGCAGGCACCGAGGCGGCCGCCGGCCTGCGCGCGATCGGGCCGCCTGCGATGGACCTGGTCCAGCCGATGCCCTACACCGCGTTCCAGGCCATGCTGGACGAGTCCGCGCCGTCCGGCTGGCAGAACTACCACCGCGGCGAGCACCTCACCGAGTTCAGCGACGCCGCGATCGACGCCTTCGTGACCGCTGGGCCGCAGCGGATCTCGCCGATGACCCAGGCAATCGTCTTCCGCACCGGCGGTGCAGTCAGCCGCGTCCCGGCCGAGTCGACGGCAGCCAGCCACCGCGCCAGCGCCTACATGGCCCACCCGCTCGGCTGCTGGCAGGACGCGGCCGACGACGAGATCAACATGGCGTGGGTCACGGCGTTCTCCGACGCGATGCGGCCGTTCACCACGGGCGGCGTCTATCTCAACTTCGAGCAGGACCAGGGCGAGGAGATCGTGCGCCGTGGTTACACCCCGCAGACGTACGCGCGACTGGTGGCGCTCAAGGACAAGTGGGATCCGCGGAACCTGTTCCGGGTCAACCAGAACATCGCGCCGAGCCAGTCAGCTGTGCACTAGTCAACAGATGCGACAACCAGGTCGGTTCCTTGGAGGTCGGAGTCGCGTAGGCGCACTCCGTCATGCACGGCCACCTTGTTCCGACCGGTGCGTTTGGCGTGATAGAGCGCCTCGTCGGCGCGTGACACGAGGTGGTCCGGGTCCTCGCGGCCGTCCCACACGGTGAGCCCGATGGAGCACGTCTGTCCGTGGCTCACGGCTTGACGCAGCTGCTCGAGCACTGATTCGCCGAGCTGGGTCGTGGTGTCTGGCAGCAGCACAGTGAACTCCTCGCCACCGTAACGGGCCAGGAAACCCCTTCCTTCGAGCAGGTGCAGCCAGGCCGCGGCAGTTTCCTTGAGCACCAGGTCGCCCATCACGTGTCCGTGGGCGTCGTTGAATGCCTTGAAGTTGTCCAGGTCCAGCAACGCGACGGTGAGCGGCAGGTCGTTCTCCCTGGCTGTCGCGCACGCGCGAGACAGCTCGTGGTCCCAGGTGCGCCGGTTCGGGACACCGGTCAACCCGTCGTTTCGCGCGAGAGCCGCGAGCTGGACTGCCTGGGTCTGGAGTGCTCTGAGCAGTCCAGCCATCCGGACGAGCACGAGCAGAGTGCCGACGAGTGCGCCCGAAACCACGATGAACGGATTCGCGTCGACACCGGTCAACCTCGCGAGGAGCTCGGTGAGCGGGGCCAGGGCAAGTGCAAGCCCGAGCGCGACCAACCGCGCTGATGTCACGCGTTCCAGCCGGTCCGGAGCGGGGTCGGAGAGGTGGACGACAGAGACGTGCAGGGCGCTGAACCCGATGAGCAGGTAGCCAACCAACCACCCCACGTTGACCCAAGGCGGGAACCACACCCCGCTCACGACGCTGAGCACGTACTGGATGTCGACCACCATCGTGATAGCCAGACCACCGACGAGGGACCAGAACGACACGTTGCGAGCGGCTCCACTGGTGAACAACCTCACCAGCGCAGCCAGCAGGAGCAGGTCGCCGACCGGGTACGCACCTGCGACCACCTGGCTGAGCAGGGTTGTCCCGCCGCCCGCCGCGGCCGGCGCGATGACGAACACTCCGCCGAGCACGGCAAACCCCGAGCTGATGATCGCGGCATCGAGCAGGGCCGCCCGGTCTCTGCCGTGGCGCCGGCCCCTGATGAGCCACATCAGGCCGAAGACGAGCAGCGGATATCGAGCGAGGTAGAAGGCGTCGGCCACCGACGGATAGGGAGCGATGTGGAGCACCTGCTCGTAGATCACCCAGGTCACGTCTCCGGCGAAGTACAGGACCTGTCCGGCCGCCAGGGCCACCCAGACCTTGCGGCGAGGGCCGTGCATGAGGCAGGCACCCAGGATTGACATGACCACGCCGACCGAAGCCGCAACGAGGTAGGCAGCCGGTTCAGCGCTCCCGGCGCGTAGCACCAGGTAGGCCAGACAGGTCAGCACGCCCAGGCCCAGGAAGATCCACGAGAGCCGGCCCCGCATCGTCACCACCGTGATTCCTTTGCTCGTCCCTGGTCTCATCGGCGGCGACGAGGACGAACTCAAGGTGTGCGCAGGACGATTTCCGGCAAATCGCCCTCAGCCGGGCGGGCGCACCCGCGCTATTCGTCGCCGGTGAGGCGCAGCGAGCGGAGGCGGGTGCCGGCGTAGACGGTTGCGCCCACCGTCACGGCGATGAGCAGCACGATCGCCAGTTGCGGGCGCACGGCAGCCGTGATGCCCAGAGCCTCTGCCCGGTCGCCGACGACGACGCGGGTGATCGCGAGCGACCACTGCTGGATGCTCAGTGCCTGCGCGCCGGGGACGAAGCTGCCGATCACCGACTCCCAGACCAGGGCGTAGATCAGGCCGACGACCACGGCGTTGCGGGTGAGAACCGCGAGCAGCAGGAACAGCGCGCTGTAGGCGACGCCGGCGACGAGCGCCCCGAGGCCGTAACCCAGCCACAGCCGATCGGTTGTGCCGGCGAGCACCAGGCCGGACACGAACACCGGGATGGCCCCGAAGGTCGAGACGACCGCAATGGCCACGAGCAGCTTGCTCACCACGATCGAGTGGCGGTTCACGGGCTTGGCGAGCAGGTAGACGATCGACCCGTCGTCGATCTCGGGGCCGATGGCACCGGTGCCGGCGATCAGCCCGAGCAACGGGATGAGCGTCGCAAGCGCGAAGGTGCCCAGCAGTCCGATCGTGACGTCTTCGCGCGAGTCGGCGTCCACGGTGGCGCGCACGATGAGCGACAGCGCGAGCAGCACGACGGGCAGCGCGAGCAGCAGCAAGGCGCGGCGCCTGCCGAGGATGGTGCGCACGGTCAGCTGCGCGACGGTGGCGTTCACGGGGGCAGTCACCGGCTCACCAGATAGCTGAAGACGCTCTCGAGCGACTCATCGGCCGGTGCCACCTGAAAGAGCCGGATGCCGCTGCCCCGGGCGAGCTGTGGCAGGACGTGGACGAAGCGGCCGTGGTCGGTCGCCTGGACGCGCAGCACTCCGGGCTCGCCCTGGTTGACGTTGCCGGAAGGGGCGGTCGACGGACCGACGAGCTCGACCGCAGAGGCGCAACCGTCGGCGATCACCGCCGCCGCGAGGGTGCGGTCGTCGCTGGACTGGACGGTGTACTGGTGCGGCCGTTCGGTCATCAACCGCCGGATCTCGCGGAAGTCGCCTGATGCGGCGTGCCGCCCCGCGACCATGACCTCGATGGTGTCGGCGATCTCCTCGACCTCTTCAAGGATGTGCGAGCTGAACAACACTGTGCGGCCACTCGCACCCATCGAGCGCAGGAGATCCATCAGGTGCAGGCGTTGCCGGGGGTCCATGCCGTTGAAGGGTTCGTCGAGCAGCAGCACGGCAGGGTCGTGGACGAGGCCCGCTGCCATCTTGACGCGCTGCTTCATGCCTTTGGAGTAGCCGTCGATCGTGCGGTCGGCGACGTCGGACATCTCGACGAGGTCGAGCGCTCGACGGGCCGCGGCCGCGGGATCCGGCAGCCGGTGCAGGCGCGCGTTCGCCAGCACGAACGCCCAGCCGGTCACGACGTCGTACATCCCCTCTCGCTCTGGCACGAGACCGATGTGCTTGTAGATCGACTCGTTGCGCCACACCTCCTTGCCGTCGAGGGCAACGCTCCCGGAGGACGGCGCGAGGAAGCCGGCCATCATGTGGATCAGCGTCGACTTTCCTGCGCCGTTGGGACCTAGCAGACCGGTGACACCGGGGCCGATCGTCATCGTCACGTCGTTGACGGCGACGACGTTGCCGTACCAGCGCGACACCGTCGCGAGCGTCAGCACGCTCATGAGACGGACACCCGCCGGTACCGCAGCGTCAGCAGGCCGAAGCACCCGGCGACCAGCGCGATCATGACGAGTACGTACACGATGCCGCCGGTCGTGCCCGGAGGGGGCATGTCTATCGAGCTCTTCGCGCGGAACGCCCACGTCTGCACGCCGTCGACAAGTGTGAACGGCGAGATCAGCCCCGCATAACCGGCAAGGGCGCTCGGATCCTGGACGACGCCGTTCACGACTTCGTGCTCGCCCTGGTTCTCGGCGATGCTGCGGACCGTCCCGGACACAGCGGCGAGCACGAGCAGCACGGCGATCACGGCAGCGACGCCGAGGCCGCGGCGCGGGGTGAACGCCGAGATGACGAGACCGATGGAAGCGAGGACGATCGCGAACAGGACCGCCCCGGCAAGAGCGATGAGGACCCCGCGAGTGTTGTCCCAGAACGGCATCTGGGCCAGCAGCGCGCCGCCGTACAGCACAATCAACGGCAGGGCGAGCAACAGGAAAATCGCGGCCGTCATCGCCAGCAGCTTGGCCTGCACGTAGGCGAGGCGCGACAGCGGTCGCGAGAAGTAGAGGGCGACGACCCGGAACCGCAGGTCGCGCGAGACCATCTGCGGAGCTGCCGCCGCGACGAACACCGACACGATGATCTGCAGGTTGACGGCGTACGACGTGTATTCGAAGGGCAGCTCGTTCTCGTTCGTGACGACGACGATGGCGGCCACGAGCAACGCAGGCACGACCATCACCGCAAGCAGGAGCAGCGGCATCACCTTCGACTTCGTCGACCGGCCGAGTCCGAACGCCCCACGCAGGCTGTGCACGAACAGCGCGCGGGCGATGTAGGGCGTGCCCAGGCGGGGCCCGTCGTAGTGCCGATAGCCGATGTCGTGGATGGCGCCGGTGTGTCCGGTGGTCATGGCGTCGGCTCACTCCCTGCAGCAACGCTCTCGGTGCGGAAGATGTCGAGCATGTGCAGGCGCCCGCGCTGGAGACGCACCATGCCGACGCCCAGCTCGGCCACGACGTCGCGCACGATGTCGTACGTCGTGTCGTCGACCAGCTCGATCTCCAGCAGACCATCGGCCACGCGCGCTGTGACGCCCGCGCTGTTCAGCCCCGCGGCGACGTCCTCCTGGCGATCGGTCACCTCGAGCGTCAGCTGCTGGGTCACAGCGGTGACGTCGGCGGTCGAGGCGGACCGCAGCAGCTTGCCGCCGTCGATGACGACGACGTGGTCGCAGACCCGTTCGAGCTCGCCCATCAGGTGCGAGGTGACCAGCACCGAGATGTCGAACAGCGCGCCGATCCGCCGGATCAGGGCGAGCATGTCGTCGCGCCCTGCGGGGTCGAGCCCGTTGGTCGGCTCGTCGAGCAGCACCAGCTGCGGGTCGTGCACGAGGGCCTGGGCGAGCTTGACCCTCTGCTTCATGCCCGTCGAGTACCCGCCGATCGGCCGGTAGCGTTCCTCGTAGAGCCCGACGTGGCGCAACGTGTCCGCGGCGCGTTCGCGTGCGGCGGTCATCGGCAGCCCGGACATCCGCGCCAGGTGGACGACGAGCTCGGTGGCCGAGACGTCGGGCGGCAGGCAGTCGTGCTCGGGCATGTAGCCGACGATCTCGCGGATGCGGGGTCCCTCCGTCGCGACGTCGAGGTCGAGCACCTTGGCCGTGCCCGCCGTCGCCGGTGACAGTCCCAGCAGGATCTTGATCAGCGTCGACTTGCCTGCGCCGTTCGCGCCGACGAGACCGACCACACCTGGGGGCACGTCGACGGTGAGCTGCGCGAGGGCCGTGATCCGCCCCCCGTACTGCTTGGTCAGCCCATTCGTGACGATAAGAGACACCTGCGTCACCCTAGCGAGGTTTGGTCGCCTTCCGGATCAGGGAAACACCCTGGGCCGTCTCAGGGTTCTGTGCCGTCAGGGTGTGTCGCTGCCTACTTCGCGGTGGGCAACCACGTCGTCGTACTCCGGGTGATGGGTTATCCACTCGCGCAGGAACGGGCAGCGCAACAGGGCTGTCAAGCCACGACGGCGTACGTCGTCGAGCGCCCCCCGGGCGAGTGCGCTCGCCACTCCGTGCCCCTCGTGCTCGGGGTCAACCTCCGTGTGCGTGAACACAACGAGATTTCCCTTGCGCAGATAGGCGGCGAAGCCGGCTGCCCCGCCGTCACCAGCCCCTTCGGAGTCGTTATCGATTCGCGCCTCGTAGCGGCTTCGCTCGGGGACGTCGGTCACCGTCACGGCCATCAGCTGCCTCCTCGTTCGAGCTCGCCACCGGCCATCGTCCGCAGTGCCACGGCGAAGGACAAGGGCTGCGCCATCAGCCGATACTGCGGCAGCACGCCTGGCCCGCACGACGCCGTGCCCAGACCGTTCTGCCCGGCATCGATGTTCACGCACACGCGATCTCTGCCGGCGAGATCACTGGTGTGCCGCGCGGCGTCGAGGTCTTCGGTCGTCCACCTGCGCACGGTCAACCCGAACGTGGGCGACTGCCGGTCCTGCGCGGCTGAGTCGGCGGTTGAGTGGTGGCGTGCTCCCTCGATCCGCAGCCCGGCCCCACGATCGCCGGTGATGTCGGCCCATCGCACTCCGGCCCGGTGCCCGTTTTCCTGTGGAAACACATAGGGGGTCTGCCATTCGTCGATGGATTTCTCATAGCGACCGACCCGGGCGGCGAGGGCGCTGTCCGGATAGGCCTCATCGGGCCCCTGACCGAACCACTCGACGCGGCCCAGCTCCCCCGGCAGGCTCAGGCGTACACCCAGCCGCGGCACCGGGCATGGCCAGTCGCCCTGCGGATCGACGTCGACCTGCAGCAGCAAGCCGTCCTCGATCGCCGACCACCGATAGGTGGCGATCAGCCCGATCGTCGTCGCGGCGGGTGCGACCCGTGTGGTCACCACGATCCCGTCGGGACGGATGTCAACGCCGTCGATCCTGTGCTGCATGCGATCGAGGCCGATCTGGCGCCACAGGATCTCCTGGGGATCCCGGGAGAAGGCGCGGTCGTTGTCGATCGGCGCGCGCCACACCTCGAGCAGCGGAGTCGAGACATCGATGTCGCCCAGCCGCGTCAGCTGGCCCGCGAGGGTGAACGTGCCGACGCCGAGACGCACATTCGTTGCGGTGGTCTCGGACGTCACGTCCGGCGAGCGCGGGACGGTCCGCTCTGGCGCGCTCACCAGGAACTGGCCCCAGGCAACCTCGTGGCCGGCAGCCGCCCACGGCTCGGTGGCGGCGAGCACGGCACGAACGGCAAACCATGTCTCCTGGGTGGTCGGCGGCAACGCGGGAAGCTCGACAACGGATGCCTCGCCGGGCGCGGTCTCCGGCACGTCGAGCAACCCCGCGGCCACCTGGCGGCCTTCCTCCTCGAGGACCCACTCGAATCTCAGGTGCGAAAGGTCGCGCACCTCATAGCGGTTCTCGACCCTCAGCTGATGCGGTCCGCCGGCCAGCAGCCGAACCGGCTCGATCACCTTCTTGTACTCGAGCAGGCCGGGTGACGGCGAACGATCCGGGAACAGCAGACCGTCGGCCACGAAGTTCCCGTCGTGGACCGGCTCGCCGAAGTCGCCGCCGTAGGCGAAGAACTCGACGCCCTCGGCCGATCGCGTGCGCAGGCCGTGGTCGATCCACTCCCAGACGAACCCGCCCTGGCACCGCGGGTAGGTCTCGAAGAGGCGCTGGTACTCCGCGAGACCACCGGGCCCGTTGCCCATCGCGTGGGCGTACTCGCAGAGGATGAAGGGCATCCTGCGGCGGCGGGCACCCAGCGCGGGATCGTCGAGGGGATCCTCCTCGTGCCGGCCGATCAGCTCGACCTCGGCATGGGTCGTGTACATGCGCGAGTAGACGTCGACGTCACGCGCGGTCCAGTCACGTTCGTAGTGCAGGGGCCGCGACGGGTCACGTCCCCGCGCCCAGTCCGCCATCGCGCCGAGGTTCTGACCGGTTCCGCTCTCGTTGCCCAGCGACCACATGACGATGCTCGGGTGGTTCTTGTCCCGCTCCACCATCCGGCGCATCCGGTCGACCAGCTCGGCGCACCAGCGAGGGTCCTCGGCCGGGTTGTCGGCGACCCGCATGTCGCCCTCGGGCACGAAGCCGTGGGTCTCGAGGTCGCACTCGTCGATGACGTAGAGCCCGTATTCGTCGCAGAGCTGGAGAAAGTGCGGATGGGGCGGGTAGTGGCTGGTCCGGACGGCGTTGATGTTGTGCTGCTTCATCAACAGCACGTCGGCCAGCATCACGTCGTTGTTGACGGCCCGGCCGAAATCGGGGTCGAACTCGTGCCGGTTGACGCCGTTGAACAGCACCCGCTTGCCGTTGACCGTGAACACTCCGTCGGTGATCGCGTATCCGCCGGAAGCCGATGCGCACCGTCACCGTCTCACCGCCACTGGCGACCGTGGCGTTGTAGAGGTGCGGCACCTCGGCGGACCAGGGCTGCACGGGGCCGGCGTCGACGAGCTCGCTCGTGCCGAACGTCAGATCCAGCTCGTTCACGTTGACCTGCGCCGGGACACTCGACTCCACCCGCAGCGTTCCCCTGCCCGTCCGGTCGTCGTAGTCGGCATGGACGAACAAGTCGTCGATGCCACCGGCCGGGCGGCAGAGCAGGGTGACCTCGCGGAAGATGCCTGACAGCCACCACATGTCCTGATCCTCGAGATAGCTGCCCGACGACCACTGGTGCACTCGTACGGCAACAAGGTTGTCCGCGTCCCGACGCACGACGGACGTGACGTCGAACTCCGAGGGCAACCGGCTCCCGGAGGTGACACCCAGCTCCGTGCCGTTGAGCCAGACCCGCGCGCACGAGTCGACCCCCTCGAACCGCAGGACGAACCGCTCGCCGGTCCAGTCGTCAGGGACTCGGAAGGTGCGGCGATAGTCACCGGTCGGGTTGTCGTCCGGCACCCACGGCGGATCGACCGGGAACGGGTAGCGCACGTTCGTGTAGGCAGGCCGGCCGTGACCGGCGAGCTGCCAGTGGGAAGGCACGGCGAGTGGCGACCAACCGGTCTCCGGATAGTCGTCTGGCCACGAAATCCGTGTCGGCATCGGCACGCGGCGACAGCCGGAAGGACCAGACACCGGACAGGGACAGCCGGGGCGCGTTCGACCGGAGCCAGGCCCGGGCGGGTTCGACGCCCCGGGCCGGTTGGACGTTCTCCCAGTAGCGAGCAGCGTCTTCGGTTCGGATCATGGTGGCGATTCATTCACACCGTGCGCATCGAACGCGAAGCGGGCATGGGTACGGGCGGCGAGGGCCCTCGCCGTCGTTCCCCCGCGATCTCGGCGACGCCCGCGACACTCCGGGATCACGCGTTGTGGGTGGACAAATCGCGACCATCGGCTAAAGTCTAGGTTCTCGCCCTACAAACATGATTTCAGATCGAGGATCTCCATGGCAATCTCAACGGTCGACACAACCGTCCGCGAGCGGTCCAGCACCGGGTCGCGCGAGCTCTCCAGGATCGCCACCGAGCTGGTCGGCGAGCCGTCGCTGTGGTGGCCGCGCGTTCGCTACAAGGCGTCCGACCGCTTCTACACCCGGGTGTGTGCCGGCGAGTCCTTCGAGGCGTGGCTGCTCACCTGGCTGCCCGGCCAGTCCACCGGCCTGCACGACCATGGCGGCTCGAGCGGCGCGTTCGTGGTGGTCAAGGGCGAGCTGACGGAGACGACGGTCTCGCCCGACGGCGCCCATGAGGTCGTGCGGCACCTCACCCATCCGCGCGTACGGACGTTCGGCGAAGCGCATGTCCACGACGTCGCGAACCGCGGGCGCATCCCTGCGATCAGCCTGCACGTCTATGCCCCCGCCCTCACGACGATGCGGCGCTATGAGCGGGTGGCCGAGCAGCTGCGCCAGGTCTCGGAGGAGACCGCGGGAGCCTCCTGGTGACCGTCACCGACGTCGACAGCCTGCTGGAGCAGGCCCGCAGCACGCTCGACCGGCTCAGCCCACGGGCGGCCTACCAGGCGTGGCTCGGCGGCGCGGAGCTCGTCGACATCCGTCCTGCGGCTCAACGCGCGGCCGAGGGCGAGGTGCCCGGGGCGCTGCTGGTCGAGCGCAACGTGCTCGAGTGGCGGTTCGACCCCGCCAGCCCTGCTCGGCTCGCCGAGGCCACCGGTCATGACCTGCAGGTGATCGTGCTGTGCTCGGAGGGCTACACGTCCAGCCTGGCGGCCGCCGCGTTGCAGCAGCTCGGGCTCCACCGCGCGACCGACGTGGTGGGTGGCTTCCTGGCCTGGCGTGCGGCATGCCTTCCGTCGTCGGACGGCGACGGGTCCACGACCTATGCGCCCACCGGTCGCGCACCGGGAGCCCGACCCGGCTGAGGCCTGCGCGGCCGGATCCTCAGGGTGGGCTACAGCTGGTCGAGCCGTCGCAGGTGCTTGCGCAGCTTGTTCGTCTCGCGCACCAGGCGCTCCGCCCGCGCCTTCTCCAGCCCGTAGAGCAACCCGTAGGTGAACGCATTCTCCCCGGCCAGCTGCGCTTGGCCGGCCAGCTCGCGAAGCACGTCCTGCGTGCGGGCGCTGACGTCGAGGCGGGCGAGGACCGCCGCCACCTCGTCCAGCGTCGTCTCCACCCGGCTCTGGATCTCGCCGGGATGCCGGGAATGCAGCTGCTCGGCATAGCTGGCGCGCTGCACTGCTCGCCGCGCGCCGCCCTGCTGCCATCGACGGTCGTCATCGGAGGCTGCGCGAGCCAGCTGCCCGAGCCGCCGGTCAGCGCGGCGCAGCGCGCGTTCGGCAAGGTCGGGCAACACGTCCCCCACGCGAGTGGCCGCCGCTCCCCCAGCCGGCATCCGCGACGGGAACGCGACGATGCTGTCCAGCATGTCCAGATAGCGCGAGGAGTCCAACGCCTCCCGGACCGCCGCCAGCGCGGTCTTCCGGCGGGCTGCCAGCTCGCGGTCGACGCGGCGCCGCACCGGCCCGACGACGAGCGTCTGCGGCTGCACCTCCAGGGCCGCGCGGATCCGGGCGCCCGAGGTGTCGAGGTCGTCCAGGCCGGCCAGTACGGAGTCGAGCCACGCCAGCTCGGAGCGCAGCTCGACGGTCGTCTCGTCGGGGATCACCTGCCGCTGCAGTGCCAAGGCAGCACGCGTCCGCTGTACGGCGGCGCGCATCCGGCCCGGCGCGTCCGGTCGGTCCAGGCGTACGAGGGGGTCGCTGGCCTGCAGGTCCAGCACGACCTCACGGAGCCCGGCGTCCAACACGTCGCCGACCGGCGTCCTGCGCCGGACCGTCGGCCGCTCCGCATACTGCGCAGTCGACGAGCCGAGCACTCGACCCACCTTGGACGCACCCTTCGCGGGCTGCAGGCCGGCCGCCCGGACAGCGGCATCAAGGGCCGCGAGGACCTCCCGGTCACCATCGACGAGCTCGATCTCGAGCTCGCGCCACGTCATGCCCGGCCCCTCGTCGCCGTGGCGCTCGCCGGTCACGGAGTCGTCCGAGAGCTCGGCCAGGACACGACCGTCCCGGGCCAGCAGCTGGTGCACGGTCCGTCGGGTGACCAGCGTGGCCACGGCCTCGAGCCGCTGGGTGCGCACCCACCCGCGGACGAGGGCCGTGAGCGCGGTCGGCGGTGTCTTCGATCGACCGAGCGGCCGGTGCACCTCGAGCCGCTCGCCGTCAGCGAGCGGCAGCTTGAGGTGCCACCCGTCGTCCGTCCCACCGTGGCGTCGCCGCAACGTCGCCCGGGCGCCGGCCAGGGCATGGTCCGGCGTGTCGAAGTAGGTCGCGGTCAGCACCATCTCTTCCTGCGTCGCCGTCGACTCGACCCCGCGGACACCGATCAGCTCGGGCAGCGGACGCCCCTCGTCGACGTCGTACTTGGCCTCGATCTCGACGTATGTCTGCATCAGTCTCCGGTGCCTTTGTAGTTCACGGTTCGCGCTGTGTTCAGCAGCTATGCGGCGGGCTCATGTCGCTCGTACGAGCTGATCGTCCCGTCGCGATGGTGCAGCAGCCACCAGCCACCCTTCTTGACCACCGTCTCGGTCGGCGGTCTGACCACTGACCGCCGGCCCAGCGCCGTCAGCAGACCGCTGATGACGCTTTGCTGTCCGCACACGGCCACCGCCTCGCTGGCAGAGGCGGCCTGCAGGAGCTGATCGGCGATCGCCCGCTCGTTGCCGGTGAACTCGTCGCGGGTGAGGCCCGGTTGGCGGCGCACGGTGAGACCGGTCGCCGCCGCGAACGGAGCGAGCATGTCCACGCAGGCTGGCAGATCCGCGCTGCGCAGGTCGTTGACGCCGAGGCCACCGAGGACGGGGACCAGAGCCGCGGCCTGGTCCCGACCGGACCGGTTGAGCCGCACCGAGGCGGGAGACGTCTTGGGACGCCGCGCCGGAAGAGTGGTTGGGCCGGGCCGCACCAGGAGCAGCGCCTCGGTGTCACGGCGCGAACGCAGGAATGCATCCAGGACGACCCGGTCCGATACCGAGGTCACGCGGCGACGGGCGGCGTCGAGGCTCAACCACTCGATGCGGTCGACCTCGCGGTTGGGCAGGAACAGCCCTCCTGCACAGCGCATCGACCAGTAGGTCACGACCTTGGTGGCCGGACGGCCGCTGGACGTGACGCCGTAACGCACGGTGGTCAGCCGCGGGCCGACCCGGACCTTGTGGCCGGTCTCCTCCGACATCTCCCGCAGGGCCGTGACCAGCAGGTGCTCTCCCGACTTGGCCTTGCCCTTGGGCACGGACCAGTCGTCATAGCGCGGCCGGTGCACGAGGGCCACCTCCGGCGAGAGTGGGTCGCCACGCCAGAGGACGCCGCCGGCGGCAAGGACGAGTTGGCGGCTCACGGTGCGCTGCGCTCAGATCGGGTGCCGGCCGCCTCAGGTGCGTGCGGCCGGACCTCCGCCCACAGCTGCTCGTAGCAACGGGCAGCGCGGCTGGTGGGAGCGAAGGCCGGCACCGGTGCACGGTGTTCGGCCATCTGCTCGATGATCGAGAGCGACGGCACGACCGTGTCGGCGATGCGGGTGTGTTCGCGGGAGATCGCGTCGATGACGTCGCGGTGCAGCCGCTTGCGACGGTCAGCCATCGAGAAGAACGCGACCACCTCCGGCGGGTTCTCCTGCGAGTCGGCGACGAAGCGTGTCAGCTGGCCGAAGGTCCGCAGCGAGAGCGTCGCCGGGATCAGCGGCACGAGGAGGGTGTCGGACGCGTGCAGCACGTTCTCCGATACCAGCGAGATGCTGGGCGGACAGTCGAGGAAGACGATGTCGTAGTCGTCGTCCACCGAGCGCAGCAGCTGGCTCAGCCGGGTCGTCCGCTTCTTGGTGTCGTCGAGCTCGAGGTCCATGTTGCGATAGCTGAAGTCGGCGGGCAGCAGGTCCAGGTTCTCGAAGTCGGTTGCCTTGATGGCCGCCTCGAGCGGGCGCTTGCGGGTCACCAGCGCGCGACCGCCCCCCTTGACCCGGGGGCGCACCCGGAACAGGAACGTGGCTGCGGCCTGCGGGTCGAGGTCCCACAACAGCGTCCGCCGACCCTCCCGCGCGGCGAGGTAGGCGAGATTGACCGCCGTCGACGTCTTTCCGACGCCACCCTTGATGTTGTACGTCGCCAGGACCTTCACCGCCGTCCTCCGAGCTCGCGCATCCGTCGATCGCTCGACGGCCGCACGAATCGGGCGAAGGCGCCCTCGAAGTCCTCCCGGGCCCGGTCCTGCTCGGCGTCCAGGTGTCCGACCAGCTCACCCATCGCGAGCACGACCTGCGCGGGTGTGCCCGCCGCCATCATCTCCTCGGCGAACTCGCGCAGGGAGTGACGCTGCACCTCGGAGTCCTGGAAACGGCCGAGCACGTCCTGCAGATCCTTGAGATCGGCGATCGCGGTCTTGCGGGAATCCTTGTCGATCACCGGCGCGAACACCTCGAGTGCATAGCGCAGCTCCTTGCACCGCTTTCGCAACCCGTGCAGGTCCTCGGCCGGGGAGCTCGCCGAGATGGCGGCGCCGTCGCGCACGACCCTGCGATAGGCCTTCGAGATGCTGCGGTCGGCCAGCTCACCGGCGGAGGTTTGTTCATCCCCGCTCGCCGCGAGCTCGGCCAGTGCCTGCTCCCAGCCTGCGTCCAGCCGCTGGTACCTCACTGACCTCAAGCCGCGTACCAATGCCCGGCGTTGAACGGCCCGCCGTCGCCGCAGGTGCGCCGCGAACGGCTGCAGGTCACCGGCATCGGCACCGACCAGCCAGCCCGCCATGCTGGGCAGCTCGAGCTCGTAGACGTCCAGGTCCCGCACGGGAGTGGTCACGTCACCGAGCCACTTGAAGGCAGGCTCCCAACGACTCTGCATGTCCGGTGGCAGGACGGGCCGGCCGAGCTTGAGCGTCGACCTGGTCCGGCGAACTGCGACGCGGAAGTCGTGCAGGAACTCGGTGTCCACATCGTCGAGCAGGCCGGGGAGGTTCTCCCTCATCGCCGAGAGGAACTCACCGAGCTCCATCGCGATCAGCTCGGTTGCCGGCGCGTCCCTCTCGACGGTCGGGGTCGACACTTCCGGTCCGGAGTCGGGTTCGTCGCCTTCCTCGGCCGGCCGCAACCCCAGACCGGTCAGCAGCCGCGTGGCTCGTCGGGCCTGGTCCTCGTAACCCCGCAACGCGTGCACGGTGACCACAGCGGCGTCGGAGGAGGCGCCCGTTGGTTCGTCCAGCTCGAGCCGGGCCACCGTCTTCTCGTCCTTGTTGCGCAACTCCAGTCGACGTACTCTCCGTCTCTGGTCGGCGACCACCAGCAGGGCGCGGATATCTGCCACCGGGGCCACGGCGTCACGGACCGGGCTCTCGGGCAGGGCTCCGACAAGCGCCGGCCAGCCAAGGTCCGTCACGTGCGCCACGATGGTCGACGCGACGTCCGGCCCGGTGAGAACCAACCGCTCCGTCGAACCGGTGGTCTCGTGCTGCAGCGTCAGGCCGGCCGCACGCAACCGCCCGTCGAACGTGTCGAGACGGGTCCGGTGGACGAGCCGTTTCCCGCCGGCCGAGACAGCGAACTCGTTGGAGAGCGCATCGACGAGCGCGTCAAGATCGAGGTGGCTGCCATCGGGTGCCTGCAGGGCGGGGACTGGCGTCAGCATGGTGGCGCGCACAATAACGGCTTCGGGTGAACGAACGCACGTCTCGTCGTCTCGGCGCTCGCACCATGTCGCCTGTTGTTCACCTTCGCGACGCTTCCCGGCCGCATGACCCGGACGACCCGGAAGTCAGGCATATCGCCGCCATCCAGCTCAGATCGTCAGGTGCGGAGCCACTGGTCGCGAAGCGCCCTAACATGGCTGAGCCGCACGAAGTGCACGCGACGCAGAGGAGCCCCCGGTGCTCGAGCATGTCCACAGCCTCGACCTGACCCAGTTCCGGGTCTTCGACGACGCGGACGACGACCCGGTCCTGTTGCGGCTCGACGGGACACCTGTCGACACCTGGCGGCAGGGCTACCCGTACTCAGAGCGGATGGACCGTGACGACTACGAAAGCGTGAAGCGCCTGCTGCAGATCGAGCTGCTCAAGCTGCAGGAGTGGATCAAGGACACGGACGAACGGCTGGTCATCGCGTTCGAAGGTCGTGACGCCGCGGGCAAGGGCGGGACGATCAAGCGCTTCATGGAGCACCTGAACCCGCGCGGCGCCCGAGTCGTCGCCCTGAACAAACCGAACGAGCGCGAGCGCACGCAATGGTTCTTCCAGCGCTATGTCGAGCACCTTCCCTCAGCCGGCGAGATCGTGCTGTTCGACCGGTCCTGGTACAACCGCGCCGGTGTCGAGCGGGTGATGGGCTATTGCACGGACGACGACTACAAGGAGTTCATGCGCGAGGCCCCTCAGCTCGAGGGCATGTGGGTCCGCTCCGGCATCCATCTGGTCAAGCTCTGGTTCTCCGTCTCACGGGACGAGCAGCACACCCGCTTCGTCATCCGCCAGGTCGACCCGGTGCGGCAGTGGAAGCTCTCCCCGACCGACCTCGCGTCCCTTGACCTGTGGGGCCAGTACACGGAGGCCAAGGAGGCGATGTTCTATTACACCGACACCGAAGCCGCGCCGTGGACCGTGATCAAGAGCAACGACAAGAAGCGCGGCAGGGTCGAGGCCATGCGCCACGTGCTGAGCCTGTTCCCCTATGAGGGCAAGGACGAGGAGCTCGTCGGCAGGCCGGACGAACGCATCGTCGGTTCGGCCGCGAGCGTGATCGAGCACGGCGAGCGCTCCGACCGGGTGTTCCCAGAGTTGTGAGTCCGGTCGGTGGTGTGGTCGACGTCCGGTGGGCGCACCCCGCCGAGACCGTTCGATCGACCGCCTTGCTCGACGGCCGGGAGCAGGAGCGGTTGGCCCGGCTCTCGCGGGCAGACGATCGCGCCCGCTTTGTCGCAGCGCATGCGCTGCTGCGTCTCCTCGTCGGTGCCTGGTGGCGGGTGGATCCCGCAGCGGTCGCGGTGACGGCCACCTGTCGCCGATGCCAGGGGGCGCACGGCCGTCCGGTCGTCGATCCGTCACCCGGGCGGCCCGCCCTGCACGTCAGCGTTGCGCACGCCGGTGAGCGGGTCGTCGTCGCCGTCACCGACCTCGGGCCGGTCGGTGTCGACGTCGAGGAGGAGTCGGGCGCGGGGTTTTCCGGGTTCGTCGACGTCGCGCTCGCCCCGTCCGAACAGCGCTGGCTGGCGAGGTTGCCCCTCGACCGGCAGCTGGCCGGCCGCACTCGCACCTGGGTCCGCAAGGAGGCGGTGCTCAAGGCAACCGGTGACGGATTGTCGACAGACCCGCGCGACCTCACCGTCAGCCCGCCGACTCATCAACCGCGGCTGATCGCCTGGCCGGACGGGTCGGTCGAGCCGTCCATGGTTCATCTGACCGACCTCGCGCTCGGCCGGGGCTACAGCGCTTGCGCCGCACTTCTCGGACCGCGCGCAGCGCGCATTCAGCTGAGCAATGGCGACGAGCTGCTCACGGCAGAGCCGGCAGTGGCCTGCTGGTGAGCCACCGGCGCAGTTCCTGGACGACCGATGCATCGGACCAGCGCTCGGCGTGGGCGAGGAACGTCTCCGTGCTCACGCTGCTGTGGCGGTGCGCGGTGGCCCAGCTCTGCAACAGCCCGAAGAACAGTTCGTCGCCGATCGACAGGCGCAGCGCATGCAGGGTCAACGCGCCCCGCTTGTAGAGCCGGTCGTCGAACATCAGGTCGGGCCCCGGGTCGGCCAGCAGCAGGTCCTGCGGAAGCGCCGCGAGCCGTTCCCATGCGGCGCGGGCGAAGCCGTCGGCCGGCCTGCCGTCGGCCCGTTCCGACCACAGCCACTCCGCGTAGCAGGCGAACCCCTCATGAAGCCAGATGTCCCGCCATTGACCGACGGTGACGCTGTTGCCGAACCATTGATGTGCCAGCTCGTGAGCGACGAGTCGTTCGGCGCCGCGCCTTCCGTCCATGTGGTTCGCGCCGAACACGGAAAGGGACTGAGCCTCCAACGGGATCTCGAGCTCGTCGTCGGTCACCACCACCGTGTAGCCCGCGAACGGATAGGGCCCGAACATGTCCTGGAAGGCGACAAGCATCTGCGGCTGCCGGCCGAGGTCGTGTGTGACGGCACGTCGCAGTCGCGGCGGCCCGACGGTGTGCAACGGAACGACCGCCCGGTGGGACCGTTGGTCGTATCGGCCGATCTGCACAGTGGCGAGGTAGGTCGCCATCGGCTCGGGCTGCTCGTAGACCCAGGAGGTCCGGCTCGCACCGACGCGCCGCTCAACGAGCCGGCCGTTGGCGATCACGGTGTACGGCGACTCGGTCGTGACCGCGATGCGATAGCCCGCCTTCTCCGAGGGCAGGTCGTTGCAGGGGAACCAGGAGGGCGCCCCGTCGGGCTGTCCGGCGACGATCACCCCGTCGGACAGCTCCTCCCAACCGACGTCGCCGCAGACACCGTCGAGAGGCTTGGGTGAGCCGTTGTAGGCGATGTCCAGGACGAGCTGCGATCCGGCGGGCAGCGAGCCGTCGAAGGAGACGTGCAGCTTGTTGCCGCGCGTGGTGAACCGCGACACCCGGCAGGTGTCCGCGACCACTTTGGTCACCCGCAGCTTTGCCAGGTCGAGCGCTCAGACGCGTCAGCTCGCGGTCAGTACGCAGGGTTAACTGCGCACGTCCCGAGAGCCGGTTGCTCGCGACCCGATAGTCCAGCGCGAGGTCGTAGTGCTGCACGGCATATCCGGGGTTGCCGTGCCGGGGGATGTACGCGTCGCAGACCTCCTCGCGGTCAACCGAGGTCACGAGCCACCTGCGACGACCGACCACGGTGCGGTCGGGTTGCCCGCCCACCGGGTGCCTGGCGGGATGGCCTCGCCGCGCAGCACCAGTGACGCCGGCCCGACCGTCGACGTGGCGCCGATCGATGCCGCGGGCAGGATGACGCTGTGCGGCCCCAGAGTGGCGCCAGGCTCGAGGGTCACGGTGTCCATGCTCATGATCCGATCATGGAACAGGTGGGTCTGCAGCACGCAGCCCCGATTGACGGTCGCCGCGTCACCCAGCCGAACCAGGTCGGCCTCGGGCAGCCAGTAGGTCTCGCACCACACGCCTCGGCCGATGCTGGCACCGAGGGAACGCAGCCAGAGGTTGAGCGCGGCGGTGCCGTAGACCGCCTGCGCGAACCAGGGAGCCGCGACCGTTTCGATGAACGTGTCGGCCAGCTCGTTGCGCCAAACGAACGAGCTCCACAGCGGGTGCTCCACGGTCCGGAACCTGCCGACCAGCAGCCACTTGGCGACGGTCGACACCGCGGCAGCCGCGACGCCGGCCAGCAGCAGCACGAGGCCGCTGACCAGACCGGCGACCGCCCAGCCCGACCCGTTGACGACGGCTTCCAGAGCGAACAGCACTCCCACGCCCAGCCCGAACGTCACCATGACGGGCACCAGCCGGCACAGCTCGACGGCGCCGCGCGCGACCTTGAGTCGCAACGGTGGGGCGAAGGTGCGTGACTGGTCGCCGTCCTGGGTGTCACGACGCAGCTGCACGGGAGGGTTGCCCAGCCAGGAGGTTCCGGGCTTGGCCTTCTTCGGAGTCGCAGACAGCACGGCGACCAGACCGCGCTTGGGGACGGCGCGGCCCGGCGCCGTCATCCCGGAGTTGCCGAGGAACGCGCGCTTGCCGATCTTGGCGGGCTTGATCCGCAGCCAGCCGCCACCGAGCTGGTAGGAGCCGATCATCGTGTCGTCGGCGAGAAAGGCCTCGTCGCCGATCGTCGTCATCCGCGGCAGCAGCAGGACCGTCGAGGCCTCGACCCCGCGGCCGACCTTGGCGCCGAGCGCACGGAGCCAGACCGGTGTGGCCAGGCTGGCGTAGAGCGGGAACAGGTAGGTCCGCGCTTCGTCCATCAGCCGCTCGGTGGCCCAGACCTGCCAGCCGATCCGGCCCCGCACGGGGTGGAAGCCGGGCCGCAGGCCGATGCCGAGCAGCCGAGCACTGAGCAGGGTCAGCACCACCAGCAGCGCGAAGGCCACGACCGCCGCCAGCGGAGTGACGAGCAGCGCGGTGCCTACCGCCTCGGAAAGGCGCGCGTCGTCGTACACCGCACGACCCACCACGGCGAGACCGCCCAGTGCCGCGAGCACGGGGAACGCCCCCAGCAGACCCGCGGTGAGACCGAAGACCGGCACCCACAACGGTGCGCGCCGCGGCCGCCGGCCCGGCCAGCGGTGCCGTGCCACGCCCAGCCGTTGCGCCGGGGAACCGCCCCAGCGTTCCCCGGGCGGGACCGCGCCGGACACGGCGGACCCCGCCGCCACCTCGGCGTCCTGCCCGACCCTGGCTCCGGGCAGCAAGGTGCTGCGCGACCCGATCGTGGCGCCGGCGCCAACCCGGACCCGGCCCACCCGCAGCACGTCGCCGTCGAGCCAGTGCCCCGAGAGGTCGACCTCGCTCTCGACCGAGCAACCCTGGCCGAGGCTCAACAGGCCCGTGATCGGCGGCAGGGCGTGCAGGCTGACGTCGGGGGCGACCTTGGCACCGAGTGCACGTGCGTAGAGGGTGATCCACGCCGCTCCGGAGATGTTCTCGGCACCGGCGGCACGCGCAACCGACTCGGCGCACCACAGCCGCAGATGAACGGCACCACCACGGGGGTAGGTCCCCGGCTTGACCCCCCGCAGCAGCCACCGCGCTGCGACGACCGACAGCGCGATTCGCCCCGGCGGACTGATGAAGGCCAACCAGCCGACGACGATCCACCACCATGACACGGTCGGCGCCCACGCGACGGTGCCGGTGAGACCGAGGAGGTTGTTCGCTGCGGCGAGCCAGACCAGCCAGCGAAGGCCGGTGAGAGTGGCAGTCGGGAGCTGCGCCATCTCTTGCACCAGACGCGCGCGGCGTGGAGTCGGTGCGACCGTGCGGTGGACCGGGCTGACGGCGGGAGAGAACTCGTCCAGTGTGTCGGCCAATGTTCCGAGTCGCGGGTTCTCATAGACGTCCGCCACCGTGACCTCGGGGAAACGCGCGCGCAGCGTCGACACGAGACGGGCCGCGGACAGGCTCCCACCACCGTGTTCGAAGAAGTCGTCGTCGAGGCTGCCCGCGGGCGACCCGAGAACCTCGGTCCATTGCTGCGCCAGCCACTCGGCCGTTCCGGTGAAGTGGGTGACCGGACCTGGCGCCAGCTCCCGCCCGGGGACGGGCCAGGGCAGGGCGTCCCGATCGACCTTGCCCGACGTCCGGGCCGGGATCTCGTCGACCAGGGCGAGCAACGGCACGAGGGCAGCAGGGAGTACCTCGCGCAGCTGACGCTGCGCGGCGGGCAGATCGAGCTCGCCACCCGGGGAGGGCGCGAGATAGCCGACCAGCACCTGATTGCCCGCGCCGGTCGTCCGGACGGCGGCCGCGGCGCCGGCGACGCCCGGCAGCGTGAGCAGCGCGCTGTCGACCTCGCCCAGCTCGATCCGCCGTCCACCGAGCTTGACCTGATCGTCGGCGCGCCCGACGAACAGCAGGCCGGCCTGTTCGAGACGCACGAGGTCACCGCTGCGGTAGGCGCGGTCCCAGCCCAGCGTCGGGATCGGGGCGAACTTCTCGGCGTCCTTGGCCGGATCGAGATAGCGCGCGAGGCCCACACCGCCGATGATCAGCTCGCCGATCTCCCCTTCGGGGACGGGCGCCGCGTCGACTCCGAGGACCGCCAGGTCCCACCCCTCCAGGGGCAGGCCGATCCGCACCGGACCCGGACCGCCGAGGCGCGCCGCGCACGCGACGACGGTCGTCTCCGTCGGGCCATAGGTGTTCCACACCTCGCGGCCGTCGATCGCCAACCGGTCGGCGAGCTCGGGCGGGCAGGCCTCGCCGCCGAAGATGAGCAGCCGCACCTTGGACAGCGCCTCGGCCGGCCACAACGACGCGAGCGTCGGCACGGTGGAGATCGCCGTGATCTGCTGCTCGACCAGCCACGGCCCGAGGTCGATCCCGCTGCGCACGAGAGCACGCGGAGCCGGCACGAGACAGGCACCGTTGCGCCAGGCGAGCCACATCTCCTCACACGACGCATCGAAGGCGACCGACAGTCCCGCGAGGACCCGGTCGCCCGGACCGAGCGACCGCTCACGCAGGAACAGGTCCGCCTCGGCGTCGACGAAGGCGGCGGCAGAGCGGTGCGTGACCGCCACGCCTTTCGGCACACCGGTCGACCCGGAGGTGAAGATGATCCAGGCGTCGTCCCCGGGCTCCGGGGCACGCGCGGCCGTACGTACGCTGCTCTGTGAACGTGCGCCGCCCCGGGAACTGGCGCGGTCCCTGGGCCGGACACTGCCGTCAGGGCGACGCTGCTGGATCTCGGCGTCCGCTCCTAGCACGACCGCGACGTCCGCCTCGTCGAAGACCAGCCGGGCCCGCTCGTCGGGGTCGTCGTGGTCGACCGGGACGTAGGCGGCGCCGACGGACAGCGTGCTCAGGATCGCGACATAGAGCTCGACGGTGCCTGACGGGATCCGGATGCCTACCCGGTCGCCCGCAGCGACCCCCCTGGCGGCGAGCTTGTCCGCAGTTCGACGAACCGCGCCGGCGAGCTGTCCGTAGGTGAGTGCGGCGTTCCCGTCGTCGATCGCAGTCGCGTCGGTGTGCTGCTCGACGGTCTTGGCGAGTACGTCGACAAGCGTGCGGGCAGGTGCGGCATAGGCGCCTCGGGAGAAGACGTTCGCCGCTTCCGGTGTCGGCATGGTCGCGACTGTAGACAGACGTTCGCGACCATGCAGGTCCACGCCGGATGTTGGAGCCCGTTAGGGCTGGCGATCCCGTCCGCTTAGAACCAGTTCATGCCTTGCCTGCAAGCTGAAACTGTCACCGACTCCGTGGCGGTCGCACTTGCCGCGTCCTCTTCATCCGGTGGACATGCGACAGCGGCCGCACGGTCACGTCGACGGGCTCCGATGGTCGTAGCCACGCAGCCGCACGGCCACGCAACCCAACGGACGGCGCGGTTGCCGGTGGCTCGACGAAACGTCACGTGGCGCTCGGCCCAGCACCGGCCGAGGACGGTTCGGTGGCCCGCCGCGCAACCCATGCGCGGCGGACCACCACCTGTCTAGGTCAAGGCGATGAACACGAGGCCAAGGATGCCGGCGACGACCACGGCACCGACGGCAAAGACATCGATCGAAGATCGCGGCAGTTGGCCGCCGGCTTGCATGACCGACTCCAGCTGACGCCATCGCGATCGTGCTCGAACGGCCGTCACCAGCCCGGACAGCACCAGAGCGGCGCCCATCCAGCGCCGGACACCTTCATGCCCGGCGTCGGGCAGAGCCCCGACAACCGCGATGCCCGTCGCAAGCAAGGCGAGCGAGGTCCGCAGGTAGGCGAGATAGGTGCGCTCAGCGGCGAAACTCATTCGATAGTCGAGTATCGGCTTGTCACCTGAATCGTCCGTCATGTCCACAGCATCGCAGCGCCGACTCGGCCATGACGCCGGCGCGGCGGTCGAGCACCCGCCGTTGGTCTCCCGGTCACAAGGCGTCCTCCCTGCCGTTCACCTCTGCGCCGCACTCGCTGAGCATGCTCGGACTGTGCGTATCAACAGGGTCATCGCGGTGCTGGATCCCGGTGGCGCGCAGCTGTCGATGCTGCGACTGGCTCGCGCGCAAGCGGTGCTCGGCGTCGAGACCCGGCTGCTCGCCGGTGACGCGACACCGCAAGGCATCGCTCTCGCGAGGCACTACGGATTCGAGGCCGATGTCTTCTCGCTGCACGACGAGATCGGGCACTCGGCGCGGCAGTGGACGCCTGACGACGCGTTCGCGGGGTGGCTGGCCGACCGGATGGATCACATCGATCTGGTCCATGCTCACCTGTTCGGCGCTTGGTGGGCTGCGGCACGCAGCACGCCACGGCACGTGCCCGTGATCGCCAGCGAGCACGACAGGCTCACCTGGCCACGTGGAGACCACAGCGTCGCTGCAGCCTCCGCAGCGGCGCGCATCGATCGATTCTTCGTCCACGGCCAGGACCGGCTGGCGTTCGGCAGAGGCCTCGGCGTGGAGCCGTCGCGCGTACTCAACGGCAGGTCGGCAATCTCGCAGCACACCACTGCGCGGCCCGGGCTGGTCAGTCCGCGGCTGACTTTCACCGGTCGCCTCCGCGAGGACAAGGGCCCGGACCTGCTCCTGCACGCGCTCGCGGAGATGCGCGACCCGCCCGTCAGCTACATCGTCGGGGACGGCCCCATGTCCCAGCAGCTGCGTCGGCTCATCGACAGGCTCGGCCTGCGGCGGACCGTCCAGCTGACCGGATGGAGCTTTGAGCCCGCTCGCTATGTTGCCGGCGCGACGGTGCATGTCGTGCCGAGCCGCCGGGACTCATGGTCGCAGAGCGCGGTCACAGGCTTCGCGCTCGGCGTCCCCGTCGTGGCAACCACGGTGGACGGCTTGCCGACGACTCTCGCCGAACGGCGAGGGCTCCTCGTGCGACCGGAACCGGCGGCGCTGGCGGCCGGGATCCAGTCGGTGCTCGACGGCACGGCCGCGATCGACCGGGAAGCCGGACGGCGCTATGCGCTGGCCTTCCAGCCCGCAGAGATCGCGTCCGACTACTTCGCCGTCTATCAGCGAGTGCTCGCCGACAGGGCGGCCCGGGCTAGCGGCGCTGCGGTGTGACCTGGCCGGTGCCACGCAGACGTCGCTCGACCAGAACGCCCAGATATTTCGTGACGTGTACGGGAGCGAGCTCCTCAAGCGTCGTCCGGACCTGTTGCTCGAGCGCGGGCGCGTGCGTCGCGGGGGCCAGTCGCGAATTCATCGACTCGGTGAGCTCGATGACCAGCTCGTCGTCGGGGTAGACATCCGCTGACAGCGCGGGATTGTGGACGTGGTGCGCGCGGGCCATTGCCGTTGTCATGGCATCACGATGGCACGCTTCCGGCGGTGTCGAGACAGCTCAGATCTCAACCGCCGCACAACCAAGCACAGCGGCACCTGCTGTTCATGTTCCGTTTACCCGACAGCCGCCCGCACGTCGTCCGGAGACCCGGGTTTGAGCGGGTCGCAAAGGGTGCATCTTGCGTTAACGGCGGCGTGGCACGCCGGCCCTGCCTGCGTTGCCTGGCTCTGGTGGCGTGCTCACGACCGCGTACCAAGATCCGCCCGACCGTGAAGGGACCACCCCATGCGAATTGCCATCCCCCGACGACTCGCAACGACAGCGACGCTGCTCCTGCTGGCGCTGCTGCTCGCGGCCACGGCCGCGTATGCCGGACAAGGGCACCACGGCGCCGGCCCAAGCTCTGCACAGCAGCACAAGGTCGCGGGGCCGCTCGTCTTCGGTCACCGTGGTGCCGCGGGCTACCGTCCGGAGCACACCCTGGCGAGCTATGACCTCGCGATCCGGATGGGCGCCGACGTCATCGAGCCCGACCTGGTCTCGACCAAGGACCACGTGCTCGTCGCGCGTCACGAGAACGACATCACGGCCACAACCGACGTGTCGTCGCGACCGGAGTTCGCCGATCGCAAAGCCACGAAGGTCGTCGACGGCACTCCGATCACCGGCTGGTTCACTGAAGACTTCACCCTCGCGGAGCTGAAGACACTGCGCGCCAAGGAGCGCCTCCCCGACGTGCGGCAGGAGAACACGATCTACGACGGCCGCTACCAGATCCCCACGTTCCAACAGGTGATCGATCTCGCCAAGCTGGAGAGCCGTCGTTACGGCCGGCAGATCGGCATCGCGCCCGAGACCAAGCACCCGACCTACTTCGACTCCATCGGCCTGTCCCTCGAGGAGCCGCTGGTCGCGACCCTGCGCGCGAACGGACTCGACACCCGACGCAGTGCGGTCTACCTGCAGTCATTCGAGGAGTCAAACCTGCGCGAGCTGCACTACAGGTTCCACCTGAAGGTCAATCTGCTCCAGCTGACCAGCAGCGGTCCGACAGCACGTCCGTACGACCACGTGGCGAGCGGTGACCCCGAGACCTACGCGGAGATGACAACGGCGGTCGGCCTGAAGGAGATCTCGACCTACGCCGACGTCCTCGGGCCCGACAAGGCGCAGATCTTCCCACGTGACGCCGCAGGGAACACAGGGGCGCCGACATCGCTGGTCAGCGACGCACATCACGCCGGACTGAAGGTCGTGCCCTACACGTTCCGCGCGGAGAACCAGTTCCTGCCGACGCAGTATCGCGTGGGCACTGATCCCAATGCGTTCGGCAACGTGTTCGCGGAGTTCCAGGACCTCTATGCCGTGGGCGTCGACGGGCTCTTCGCCGACCAGGCGGACCTGGCCTTCGCCGCACGCGAGGACTTCCTCGGTCACCGTTACGGCATCGATCACCCGCAGGCGAAGGCGGCATAACAGAGCGTTTGAACATGCAGCGGCGGCGTTGCCGCAGGACCCAGGCAACGCCGCCGAAGTACTTTCTCGGGACCGGTTCAGGGGGAGGTGCAGATCCAGCAACGGCAGACGTGGCGTAGCGCCAACGTGTGCCGGAGCCGGAAGGACACAATGACGAGGCGGGTCATGGCCCTACCTTGACTCGCTCGAATGTCTGTTTTGCTGCATGGGAACTAAGTTCGGATGAACGAAAGATCGACTTCAGCGACGGTGCGAACTGTGCCCGTACACCTGAGGGAACATTGGCCGGACGGCTGATGTCATTCAGGTCGTGATCGGACATTGCGCGTCGGGCATGTCGCCGTCAGTTTCGTACCCCTGGGTGTTGCGAGGCGACGGCGGGGACCCGTTACCGCAGGGTCCCCGCCGCGTCGGTCGACTCAGGCAGACGGCCAGCTGCCGAACGCCGAGCCGGTCTCGAGCAGCGACTTGAGGTCGCTGAGCACCCAGTTCCAGCCGCCTCCTGCGCCCTCGCCCTCCATGTCGCCCGCCAGCAACAGCTGCAGCTTGGGTGCGCCGGTGAGGTCGTGGATCACCGTCAGCTTGGTCACGCCCTCGCCGGCCGGTGCGATCTCGTGCGTCACGCGCGTGAAGCCCTCGGCCGCCATGCCGTCGTCCATGCACATCCGCCAGGTCTGCACGAGCTTGTGTGGCGGATCAGCCTCGATGACCTCGCCGTCCACCGCCACCTCCGGCGCACCCATCGAGCGCATTGCCGGGCTGGTCAGCGCGCGATAGCTGCCGCCCGGCCGGAGGTCGTATTCGACGCGGCCTCCGTACCCGTACTTCTCGGTCCACTCGGGTTTCGTGATCGCGTCCCAGATCGCCTGCGGCGTGGCCTTGATGTAGACCCGGTAGACCTGCGTGGTCACGGTCTCGGTCATGGTCGTCATGCCCTTTCCTCCAGCTCGTTCTTAAGGTCGACGAGCGCCGACACCCGGCGCTCGGTGTACTTGTCGATCCAGCGGTCGTGGATCAGCCGGATCGGCACCGGGTTCAAGAAGTGCAGCTTCTCCCGGCCCGACCGGCGCGTGACGACCAGGCCCGCGTCCTCGAGCACGCGCAGGTGCTTCATCACCCCGAAGCGCGTCATCTCCAGCTCCGACTCCAGCTCGGTCAGCGTGCGGCCGTCACGTACGAAGAGCCGGTCGAGCAGGAAACGACGCGTCGGGTCGGACAGCGCCTTGAACACGCGGTCGTCGTCGTCGCTCACCCGACCAAGATAGGTGACCGATTGGTCACATGTCAATGCCTGGCGGTCTAGGCTGTCGGTCGGCTGTGCGTGAATGGCTCCCGTGCCGACCAACGCAGACTCGCTCTCCGCCCGAGATGCCGCGCCGCGACTGCGCCTCGAGCCGTGGTCGGCCGGCGACCTTGCGCTCTTGCGATTGCTCAACGCGCCAGAGATGACCCGGCACCTCGGCGGACCCGAGTCGGAGCAAAAGCTGTTGGAGCGCCAGCAGAAATACGTCGTCGGTGGACCCGCAGGGTCGGGCGGGATGTTCACGGTCGTCCTGCTCGACGAGGAGCGAGGAGTCGGCAGCATCGGCTACTGGGAGCGGGAGTCGGACGGCGAGACGGTCTACGAGACGGGATGGGCAGTCCTGCCGGAGTGTCAGGGCCGGGGCATCGCGGCCGAGGCGACGCTGGCGGTCATCAACCTCGCAGCGGCCGAACGGCGTCATCGCTATCTGCACGCCTACCCGTCCGTCGACAACCCGGCCTCGAACGCGATCTGCCGCAAGGTCGGCTTCGAACTGCTCGGCGAGCAGGACTACGAATACCCACCGGGGCATCCGATGCGCTGCAACGACTGGCGCTTCGACCTCAGGTCAATAGTCCTGACGTGAGCGCGACGTCGCATTGGGGACTGACTCCCCGCCAGAGCATCGAGGCGGAGTGCGCCCGCCGGGGCAAGGACGCCGTCGTGGCCGGTTGCATCGACCTGCTTGCCGGGCGAGAAGCAGATCCTGCTGGGCCGGCCGATCCTGCCGGGCGAGAGGTTGCACCTGCTGGGCGAGAGGTTGACGCGGGTCTGGTCATGGCCCTGGGCGGCCCGGCAGCGCGTCGGGTGATCACCGGCGAGGACAAGCAGTACTGGCTCCGGGTGTGGGCGGCTCGTGGGCTGTTGTGGGCCTGGGACGACCGCGCGGGACCCTCCATCACGGCGGGACTGCGCGACGAACACTGGCGGGTAAGGGAGATGGCCTGCAAGGTCATCGCCCGCCATCAGGTCGGTGATGCCTTATCGGTAGTGGCCGCGATGCACGACGACCCGGTCCCGCGGGTCCGTGCCGCCGCCGCCCGAGCCCTCGTACTCCTCACCACCGCCAGCGCCTAACCCCTCCCTCCCCTCCCCCGCCGCCCCAACCTTCAAAGTCGATCATGCAGTAACCGACACGGCTGCACATCGCCGCAGGTCACCGCCCCGGCCTTCAAGGTCGATCATGCAGCACTTGGGTCAGCCACCTGCTTGGACTCCAAGTCCCGCACAAGCAGTACGGACGTGCTGACAGCGACACGTGTTGCGCCCACGGTGTCGCACCGATCCCGGCTGCCCCGGTTGTGTCCGTGACTCAGCGGCCGACCGCCTGGATGGGCTCCCTGCCGCCGGAGCCGTCGTCCATGATCGACCGGCCGGCACAACGCCCACGTCGCTGCGCCGCGATCGCGGCCCGGATCCGCCCGGGGTTTGCTGGTGCACCGGCACGCGGAGACGGCACATACCGATGAGCCAGTTCCCATGATGTGCATGATCGATTTGGGGTGTGCGGGGCGCTGACCTGCGGCGATGTGCAGCCGTGTCGGTTACTGCATGATCGATTTGGGAGTTGTGGGGGGTGGGTCAGGCGTCGGTGGAGGTGAGCTCGGCGGCGACGAGCTCGGCGATCTGGGCGGTGTTCAGCGCTGCGCCCTTGCGCAGGTTGTCACCGCAGACGAACAGGTCGAGCGCCTTGGGGTCGTCGACGGAGCGGCGCACCCGGCCGACCCAGGTGGGGTCGGTGCCGACGACGTCGATCGGCGTCGGGAACTCGCCGTTGGCCGGGTCGTCGCAGAGCAGCACACCGGGGGCGTCGCGCAGGATCTGCTGCGCGTGCAGCTGCTCGACCTCGCGCTCGAAAACCGCGTGCACGGCGACCGAGTGGGTGGTGATCACGGGCACGCGTACGCAGGTCGCCGACACGCGCAAGCCGGGCAGGCCGAGGATCTTGCGCGACTCGTCACGGATCTTGAGCTCTTCTGAGGACCAGCCGTCGCCCTTGAGCGAGCCGGCGAACGGCACCACGTTGAGGGCGAGCGGGGCGGGGAACGGCCCGAGGTCACTCACGGCACGGCGTACGTCGCCTGGCGACGTGCCCAGGTCTGGTGAGTCGGCCACCTTGGACATCTGCTCTCGCAACGTGTCGATGCCGGCCTGCCCGGCGCCGCTGGCCGCCTGGTAGGACGCCGCGACGAGCTCGACCAGTCCGTACTCCGCATGCAGCGCACCGAGCGCGACGATCATCGACAGCGTCGTGCAGTTGGGGTTGGCGATGATGCCCAGCGGCCGCACTCGCGTTGCGGCCGCGTTGACCTCGGGCACCACGAGCGGCACCTCGGGGTTCATCCGGAAGGCGCCGGAGTTGTCGACGACCACCGCGCCGTGCGCAGCAGCGATCGGCGCCCACTGCGCGGACAGTTCGTCGGGCACGTCGAACATCGCGACGTCGACGCCGTCGAAGACCTCTTCCGACAGTGCGACAACCTCGACGTCCTCGCCGCGGACCCGCAACCGGCGCCCCGCCGAGCGGGCCGAGGCAACCAGCCGGATCTCGCCCCACACGTTTGCGCGCGTGGAGAGCAGGTCGAGCATGACGGTGCCGACGGCGCCGGTCGCTCCGATGACGGCCAGCGTGGGCAACCGGTCAGCGTGCTCGCTCATCGGCCGGTGCCTCCGTAGATGACGGCTTCCGTCTCGCGGGCGTCGAGGTCGAACGCGGAGTGCACCGCGCGCACGGCGTCGTCGACGTGCTCGCCGCGCACGACGACCGAGATGCGGATCTCCGAAGTGGAGATCATTTCGATGTTGACACCCGCCGCGGCGAGCGCGCTGAAGAACTTCGCCGACACACCTGGGTGCGAGCGCATCCCCGCGCCGATCAACGAGATCTTGCCGACCTGGTCGTCATAGAGCAGGTCCTGGAAACCGATGGCCGGGCGGATCTCGTCGAGCGCTCCCATCGCCGACTGGCCGTCGGACTTGGGCAGCGTGAACGAGATGTCCGTGCGGCCGGTCGCCGCCGCGGAGATGTTCTGCACGATCATGTCGATGTTGATCCCGGCCTCCGCGAGGGCCTGGAAGATGTTCGCTGCCTCGCCCGGCTTGTCGGGCACGCCGACGACGGTGATCTTGGCCTCGCTGCGGTCGTGTGCGACACCCGCGATGATGGCTTGCTCCATCGGTTCGAACCCTTCGGTCTCGTCGGCAGTAGGCAGTTTGTCGGACACCCAGGTGCCGGTGCGGGTGGAGAAGGACGAGCGAACATGGACGGGGATGTCGTAGCGCCTCGCGTACTCGACACAGCGCAGATGCAGCACCTTGGCGCCGCTCGCCGCCATCTCGAGCATCTCCTCGTACGTGATGTGCGCCAGCCGCCGGGCCGTCGCGACGATGCGCGGGTCGGCCGTGAAGACCCCGTCGACGTCGGTGTAGATCTCGACCACGGTCGCGCCGAGCGCCGCGCCGAGAGCGACGGCCGTCGTGTCGGACGCGCCACGCCCGAGCGTGGTGATCTCCTTGGTGTCCTGCGAGACACCTTGGAACCCGGCGACGATGACGATCCTGCCTGCGTCGAGAGCGTCGCGGATGCGGCCCGGGGTGATGTCGATGATCCGCGCGTTGCCGTGCGCCGAGTCGGTGATGACCCCCGCCTGGCTGCCCGTGTAGGAGCGGGCCTCGTGGCCGAGGTTGGCGATCGCCATCGCCAGCAGAGCCATCGAGATGCGCTCTCCGGCGGTGAGCAGCATGTCGAGCTCACGCGGTGGCGGCAGCGGGCTGACCTGCTCGGCGAGGTCACGCAGGTCGTCGGTCGTGTCGCCCATGGCGGACACGACGACGACCACCTCGTTGCCGGCCTTGCGGGTGTCGACGATGCGCTTGGCGACGCGCTTGATGCCCTCGGCGTCGGCCACGGACGAGCCGCCGTACTTCTGCACGACAAGGCCCACGGTGAGCTCCTCGGTGCCTGCGTCGGACGTCTCGGACGCTGCCATTCTACGGAGCAGCGCTGGGCCAGCCCGGTGACGTCCGCCCCACGGACGCACATGAAGGCGGCATTTCGGGCAGGATCAGGCCATGCCAACGTCGCCGGGGATCTCAGCACGAGGAGTACGACGACGGTTCGGGCAGGTGGAAGCGGTCGCCGATATCGACCTCGAGGCGCCCTCGGGCGAGGTCACGGCCCTGGTCGGACCCAACGGCTCAGGCAAGACGACGCTGTTCCTCGTGCTCGCGACGCTGCTGGTGCCCGACGCCGGACAGGTGTCGGTCGGCGGCTTCGACCCGGTCACCGAACCCGACGCCGTGCGTGCCCTGCTCGGCTGGTCGCCGGACGTGTTCGGCGTCTACGACAACCTCACCACCCGGGAGTACCTCGAGTTCTTCGCGGCCGCCTACCGCCTGCCGAAGCCGCAGCGCCGCCCGCGCGCCGACGAGCTGCTCGAGACGATCCATCTCACGGAGTACGCCGACTCGCCGGTGCACGTCCTGTCGCGCGGGCAGAAGCAGCGACTCGGCCTGGCCCGCGCGCTCGTACATCACCCCACGGTCCTGGTGCTCGACGAGCCGGCGTCCGGGTTGGACCCGCGCAGCCGGGTCGACCTGCGCGAGCTGTTGCGGGCGCAGGCGGCGGCCGGCACGACCGTGCTCGTCTCGAGCCACGTCCTGTCCGACCTGCAGGAGGTCGCCGACCGCGCAGTGTTCATCCAGGGCGGCCGCACGGTCGCCGACGCACAACCTGGCCGACCTGCCGTCAGCCCAGCGCAGACCGTGGCGCATCAAAGCCGTCGACAACGCCGGGCTCGTCGACGCACTGGACGCGATGCGCATGCCGCACAGCGAACCCGGCCCGACCGGCGTGGAGGTCGAGCTCGGCTCGGAGCGAAGAGGCCGCCGACGTCATCGTGGCCCTCGTCCGCGCGGGAGTCCGGGTCGTGGCGATCGCACCCAGCGGCGGAGACCTTGAAGCGGCCTACCTCGAGCTGACCCAGGACCGCCGATGACCACCCTCGAGGCCACCCCCGGCCGCGGTCCACGCGCTCACCGCCTCCGGCGTGGCCATCGTGGCTGCACAGGAGTTCCGGCTGCGGATCCGCGCGGGACGGTGGCGCTGGCTGCTGGCGATCTGGACCGCCGTCGTGATCGGCTTCGCGATCCTGCTCCGGCTCGGCCTGGCAGGCACGGACTCGGTCGACAGCGCCCGGCCGGCCGGTCCCCCGCTGTTCGGCGGCACGCTGCTGTTCGTGCTCGGGCTTGCCCTGCTCGTCGTGCCGGCGCTGACCGCACAGTCGGTCAACGGAGACCGCGAGCGAGGGACGCTCGCGACGTTGCAGATCACCCGGCTCTCGGCGGCCGAGATCGGGCTCGGCAAGCTGGCGGCGGCGTGGGGTGCGGCCCTGATCTTCCTGGCGCTCACGCTGCCCGTCGTCATCTGGGCGATGATCGAGGGCGGCCTGCCGTTCATCAACGTCGTCGTCACGCTGTTCGTCGTCGCGCTCCTGCTCGGCGTCGTGTGCGCGGTCTCGCAGGCCTGGTCAGCGCTGTTCGCGCGCAGCATCACCTCCGCACTCGTCTCCTATCTGACCGTGTTCGCGCTGACGATCGGCACGCTGATCCTGTTCGGCCTCGCGACCGCGCTGACTACCGAGCCCCACACGGTCAGCTTCGACAACGGCTCGGGCGGGCAGGAGACCTACACCGAGCAGCAGTCGCGGACCGACCGCACGTGGCCACTGCTCGCGCCGAACCCGTTCGTGGTGCTCGCCGACGCAGCGCCGCGCCTTCCGACCAAGCGCGACTCGGTCACCGGGGAGCCCCTGGATCGCCCGCTCGACCCGTTGGGTGAGCTCGGCGACAGCGTGCGCGATGCCCGGCGCGCTCCGGACTTCGGCACGGCGACCGAGGGGCTCGACGTTCAGCCCGGCGCTCCTGACCAACCAGGACCGGTCTGGCCGTGGGGCCTCGCCTTCAACGTCGCGCTCGGAGTGGGCGCGGCCGCCATCACGATCCGCAGGCTGCGGATGCCCGTCCACAAGCTTGGACGTGGCGTCCGGATCGCGTGAGTCGGGTCGTGGACTGCGTGCGGCGTGGCGTCCGGATCGCGTGAGTCGGGCCGTACCAGTGCGTGGGACGGGTGAGCGAGGCCGGCAGCCTGGTCTGCTCGTCACCGTTCGCGGCGTCGAGCTGGGACTGGGTGAGAAAGATCGTTTCGCTGAGGTCGGCCCGGCGCAGGTCAGCAGACCGTAGGTCGGCCCCGATCACATCTGCCAATCGCAGGTCGGCGCCGCTGAGATCGGCGGCGACGAGCAACGCGCCTCTGAGGTTCGCGCCGCGCAGGTCGGCACCGTTGAGCTTGGCGCCGATCAGGTCGGCGCCCCTGTGGTCCAAGCCCTCGTGGTCCTTGCGCTGGGCGCGGACGGCGGCGCGCACCAGGTCGCTCGTACGCAGCAATAGAGCGTTGACGCCGTCTCGGTGTGCAGAGACATCAAGCTGCACAAGGGCGTCGGCGCTGTCCTGCGTGAGGCGTTCGGTCTCGTCGAGTGCGAGGTGGAGCTCGGCGAACAACGGCCGGGCTGCGGGCAGTGTCAGGGCCTCGGTGAGATAGCAGAGCAGCTCGTGCAAGGCCCGCATGATCGGGAACACCTCGTACATCTGCCGCGCGGTTTCCGGCGACTGCCGCCAGTCCCGCCCGCCGAAGGTCACCTGAGAAACCTGTTGCCCTGCACCGAAACAGTCGTACGAGGTGCAACCGGCAAAGCCCTGCTGCCGCAGGCGGGCGTGGATCGAACAGCGAAAGTCCTCGGCCAGATGGGGGCAGGGCACTCCCGCGGCTTTGTCGATCGCGAAGTCCGCCGAGACCGAGAACGAGGGCACGACACAGCACAGCCCGAAGCAGTTCTCGCAGTCGGCGACCAGCTTGAGGGAGGTCATCGCGGTGCCGGTCTCAGCTGTCGCGCTCAGCCGTTGTCGACGACGACCTCGGCCACGGTCTGGGCGAGCAGGGCGTCTTCGATGACGATGGCCTCATCGTCGACCGCGTCGAGCCGCACGTGGGAGACCACGGAGTGCAGCGCGCGCAGCACCGAGCTCGCGGTCGATCCCCAGTTGGACAGGTACGAGAACTGCCACCACCACAGCGCTTCTCCCGATCGTCCGTCCCGGAAGTGCTGCAGGCCGTGCAGCAGGTCGGACATCACGTCGGCGATGTCGTCGGAGATCCGGCTGGTGAACAGCTCCGGCTCGTGCGCGTAGGGGTCGAACAGCGCGGCGTGCTCGTCGATCGGCTCGAGCAGGTTGGCCAGCGAGTGGCGGATGCCCTCGACGTCGGGGTCCACCCCCGCGTCCGGTTCGAACCGCTCCTCCGGCACCACGTCGGAGATCGCGCCGAGGCGGCCACCGGCCAGCAGGACCTGCGAGACCTCGAGCAGCAGCAACGAGATGGCGTAGTCCGGGTCCTCAGCCGCCGCGATCTCCCGGATCGCGACGATGAAGCTCTCCACCTGGTCGGCGATCTCGACAGTGAAATCGCTCAGGTCGTCGATGGGCGGGCTCAGGTTGGTCATGCCGCTGTCTCCTGGTTGTTCGCCGTACGTTGTCCGCCGTACGGCGACGAATGCGCGCGCCGCCGTAGCGTGGCTCGCTGTGGTCGATCCTCACACATCGAGTAGCCGCCGTCCCTCAAAAGCCCGGCCGAGAGTGACCTCGTCGGCGTATTCGAGGTCGCCGCCGACCGGCAGCCCGCTGGCCAGCCGGGTGACCCGCAGGCCCATCGGCTTGACCAGCCGCGCGAGGTAGGTGGCCGTCGCCTCGCCCTCCAGGTTCGGGTCGGTGGCGAGGATCAGCTCGACGACCGCGTCGTCGGCCAGCCGGGCCAGCAGCTCCTTGACCCGCAGGTCGTCGGGACCGATGCCCTCGATGGGACTGATGGCCCCACCGAGCACGTGATAGCGGCCGCGGAACTCCCGCGTCTTCTCGATCGCCACGACGTCCTTCGACTCCTCGACCACGCAGATGATCGACAAGTCGCGGCGGGGGTCGCGGCAGATGCGGCACTCCTCCTGCTCGGCGACGTTGCCGCAGATGCGGCAGAACCGCACCTTCTCCTTCACCTCGGTGAGCGCGGTGATCAGACGTCGTACGTCGACCGGGTCTGCGGCAAGGAGGTGGAACGCAATGCGCTGGGCACTCTTCGGACCGACACCCGGCAGCCGGCCGAGCTCGTCGATCAGGTCCTGGACGACGCCTTCGTACACGACGCCGCCTACATCCCGGGCAGGCTGAGCCCGCCACCAGGCCGCCGGCCAGCGGGCCCATCGCCTGCTGCTGCAGCTCGGCCGCCGCGCGGTTGGCGTCGCGAACGGCCGCCAGCACCAGGTCGGCGAGGCCCTCGGGGTCGCCGGGGTCGATCGCGGTCGGGCTGATGACCAGCCCGGTCAGCTCGCCGGAGCCAGTGACCGTCGCGGTCACGAGTCCGCCGCCGGCCGTGCCCGTCACCTCGGTCTGCGCCAGCTGATCCTGCGCGGCCAGCAGCTGCTGCTGCATCTGCTGGGCCTGGGCCATCAGGCCCGCGAGGCCAGATCCGCCGAGGCCGAGCTGGTCGAGGCCGAATTCGTCGGGGCCGGACTGCTCCGGCTCGCCGTCAGCAGGGATCACCGTGACTCCGGTCTCTCGATCGAGCCGCAGGTCAGCGGCCGTGGGCCGAGCCTACGGGAGTCAGGAGTTGTCGTACTCGCCGATGACCCGCGCGCCGAGCTCGCGTGCGAGCAGATCCTGGTGGGTGACCTCGCCGTCGTCGGCGTCCGGGTCGTCGGGCGATGGCTCGGCGTCAGTCGACGCGGCGGCCGTGGCGCTGCTTTCGGCCGCGGCACGCTGGACCCCTGCGGCCCGGCCGCCTCCGGTCGCGGCAGGGGCGGTGGGCGAGGCGGCTGGGCTTTCCGTGCTCGCCGGAGCGTCGGCCGGCGCGCCGGGCTGCGCGCTCGGCCGGCCAGGTGCCGGCCGGGACGGGGCCGGTGACGGAGACACCGACGGGTCGACGATCGCCTCGACCTTCCAGTCGACACCCAGGACCTGGATGAGGGCCTCGCGGACGATCTCGTCGCTGCCGCCTCCGGCGAAGCTGTCGCGGGCGCCGGCGTTGACCATGGCGAGGGTGAGTCGCCCGTTGTCGAGCGCGGCGACCTGCGCGTTGTGGCTGAGCAGGGTCCAGGTGAACCGGCGCAACCCCTTGACGACCTCGAGCACGTCGGGCCACATCCGCCGAACGGTCGTGAGGTCGATGTCGCCGCCGGTGCCGACGGCGGCCGGCGCGGCCGCGGCGGTGGCGGGCTCAGCGGAGGCCGCCTCGCTGGCCGGCGACGAGGCGTCGGGCCCGTTTGCAGCGGCAGGGGCCGAGACCGCGTCCAGTGGGGCGGCCGTGACCGGCTCAGGCCGGGCAGCGGCGGGCGGAGCCGCGGCGGGCGCGTCAGGCGGAGTCGAGACGGCGGGCGTGGCCGGCTGGGGTGACGCGGCGGGCGTCGCTGCCGGTGGTGTGACCTGGGCATCCCTGGTTCTGGCCGGCGTGCCGGCCGGCGCCGTTGCCGGAGTGGACGTGGCGCTGATGTCCAGCCGGCGCTCGAGGCGGTCGAGTCGCACCACCAGCCCGCGCTCGTCGTGATCAGCCGCGGGCAGCAGGACCCGGGCGCACATCAGCTCCAGCTGCAGCCGCGGGGCAGTCGCTCCGCGCATCTCGATCAGGCCGGCGTTGATGAGGTCGGCGGCCCGCGAGAGCTCGGCTGCGCCGAAATGGGCGGCCTGCTGGCGCATGCGCTCGAGCTCGTCTGCCGGGTGATCGCCCAGGATGCTCGCGGCGGCATCGGGAACTGCCGCGATGATGATGAGGTCGCGCAGCCGCTCGAGGAGGTCCTCGGCGAACCGGCGAGGATCGTGGCCGGCCTCGACCACCTGCTCGACGATGCGGAACACCGCGGCCGCGTCACCGGCGGCGAACGCCTCGACGGTGTCGTCGAGAAGGCTCTCGTCGGTGTAGCCGAGCAGCGAGATCGCCAGGGCGTAGGTCACCTCGGCGTCGCCCGCGCCGGCCATCAGCTGGTCGAGGACGCTGAGCGAGTCACGGACCGAGCCCCGCCCCGCGCGTACGACAAGCTGGAGCACGCCCGGCTGCACCTGCACCTTCTCCCGCTCGCAGAGCGTGGCGAGGTAGGCCTGCAGCTCACCGGGCGGCACCAGGCGGAACGGATAGTGGTGGGTGCGCGACCGGATGGTGGGGATGACCTTGTCGGGCTCGGTCGTGGCGAAGACGAACTTCACGTGCTCGGGCGGCTCCTCGACGAGCTTGAGCAGCGCGTTGAAGCCTTCCTTCGAGACCATGTGGGCCTCGTCGATGATGTAGACCTTGTACCTGGACGACGCCGGCGAGTAGAACGCTCGCTCGCGCAGGTCACGGGCGTCGTCGACTCCGCCGTGGCTGGCCGCGTCGATCTCGATGACGTCGAGACTGCCGGGGCCACCGGTGGCCAGGTCCTGGCAGGACTGGCAGACCCCGCACGGCGTGGCCGTCGGACCTTCCGCGCAGTTGAGGCAGCGCGCGAGGATGCGGGCACTCGTGGTCTTGCCGCAGCCTCGGGGCCCGCTGAACAGGTAGGCGTGATTGGTGCGGTCGTTGCTCAGGGCACGTTGCAGCGGCTCGGTGACGTGCTGTTGCCCGATGACGTCGGCGAACGTCTCGGGGCGATAGCGGCGGTACAGCGCTTGCGACACGCAGCGACCCTAGCCCGCGTCACCGACACCGCGTCGGGGCGATCCACACCATGACCGGCACGGGATCCACCCGGGTACGAAGGGACCCCCCGCACACCCGCCAGAGCCTGCCTACCCTTGCTGCCTTCCGGCCCTGGGGGAGTTCAGCGGGTTGACGCCGCACGAGGGGTCGCTCCGAAGTCTATCTGCTCCCCCACCCCGCCGGGATTCGACCACGTTCAGCATGCGCGCGGACGGTTTGCCGTGCCTGCAGGCATTGCGAAGGGTCCGCAGTCCTGCTGAACGTGGTCGATTCCGTGGCAGGCGGTCGGGCGGCGGTCCGGTATCGTCGCCCGCGGAGGACTCGCCTAGTGGCCTATGGCGCACGCTTGGAAAGCGTGTTGGGGTAACACCCTCGCGGGTTCGAATCCCGCGTCCTCCGCTCGCAGGTTTTCCCCGGCATGCGCGAATTGCTGGGGTCAGGACAACGGCGAATCGCGCATGCCCTTTCCAGGTGCGGTCACCTGACCCGGCATGCGCGAATTGCTGGGGTCAGGACAACGGCGAATCGCGCATGCCCAGTTTCGGGGCGGTGGGCGAGGTTCCGGCGCGGGCTGGGCGCCCGAAGCGGGCTTGATCGGTGATCGCCTTATGCTGTGGTCAGTGATATTCAAGGCCGTCAGGGACAGCAAGCCCTACCCCGACCATGGGATGACCCAGAGCGAGTGGGGTCAGCTCGCGCCTACGCAGGTGCGCCTCGACGAGTTGATCACCACCAAGGGCGAACTCGATCTCGGTCATCTGCTCTCCGAGGAGTCCACCTATTTCGGTGACCTGTTCGCCCACGTCGTCGAGTGGCAGGGCGATCTCTACCTCGAGGACGGCCTGCATCGCGCATTGCGCGCAGCACTCCAGCAGCGTCACGTGTTGCACGCGCGCGTCCTGATTCTCAAGGGCTGACCCACCCATGAGCATGCTCACGCCGCTGGGTGTCGGTGGCACGCGGCGGGCCCGACGCGGCGGACGGGGCGGGCATGCGGGTCGCAACGTCTTCGTCCTGCTCCTGGTCGTGAGCGCCGCAGCAGCCGGCGCCGTGTGGTTCTGGAACCCCGACACCGACACGCCGGTAGCCGCGAGCCCGAAGCCCAGCTGCCCTGCGACGCAGGCGGCGCCAGCGGTGGTCGCGGCGCGCGCCGTACACCTGAATGTCTACAACGCGACCAAGCGACGCGGCCTCGCAACCGATGTCGCCAAGGAGCTGCACAAGCGCGGCTTCGTGGTCGGCAAGGTGAGCAACGACCCCGCGAAGCGCAAGGTCACGGGGGTCGCCGAGGTACGCGCGAGCACGGCCGGCGCAGCAGCCGCGCGAACCGTGGGCGCTCAGGTCGCGTCGTTCGTCGCGGTGCCCGACCAGCGCAAGGACGCGTCGGTCGACCTGGTCCTGGGCGCGGGCTTCCACACCCTGCGGACGACCGCCGCAGCGTCGGCCGCGCTGAAACCGACGCCGGCGCCGCGACCGTCGGGTTGCTGAGCGTCAGCGCGCGTAGTACTCGATGACCCGCGACGCGTCTGGGCGCGAACGGACGTGGAGACGCGAAGCGACGTACGCCGGATCCTTTCACTCTGCGTAGCCTCCCCCGCACGGCATGAAATCCCCGGTTGCCGACAAGCGTCCGTACGGATGATCCCAGTCGATCCGGACGGGCATCACGCGCCGCACAAACGCCCGATGGTGCCAACCTCCGGACCAGGGAATGATCATCTTGTCGGCCGAGGATGGGAGGGGAACCCTCGGCAGTCAGGTTGTCGATGACGACCGACCCATCACGGATCCGCGCTCCCGGCCAGGGGGATGGCTGGGAGCGCGGCCTCCGATTGCCCGCACGCCGACAACCACGCGCTTGTCGCCTGCACCGGTCGACGCGCTCCATCCGGCCTCGGTTCGACGCAACCGGCCCGTGCCGTCCGGCGGGCTCACCCGCTCGATCACCCGTCGACCATCCGGACGGGGGGATGGCCACCGGCCGGACGGACATCGATCGCGGCACAAACGTCCGATGGTGACGGAGCCCGGACGACGCGAGGATCGTAATGTCCACCGAGAGTGGGAGGGGAACTCTCGGCGGGCAGCCGGTCGGCGACGACCGGCAAACAGGGACCGCGCTCCTGGCCAGGGGGATTGGCCGCGAGCGCGGTCCTGCGTTATCCGACGACGCGGCGTGCTGCGGTGAGGTCGCTGGGAGTGTCACCGGTGTTGACGGTTTCACTCGGTTCGACCAGCAGGACCTCGGCCCCGTCGACCGACACCGGCTGGTGCTGCACTCCCCTGGGAACGACATAGATCTGGCGCGGGCCGAGCTCGACGTCGCCCGCGTCCAGCCGGATCGTCAAGGAGCCGCTCAGGACCAGGAAGAGCTCGTCGGTCTCGGGGTGGCTGTGCGCGGTGAACTCCCCCTTGGTCTTGACCACCCGTACGTCGTAGTCGTTGAGCACGGCGACGGTGCGTGGCGACCACGGCTGCTCGAGGGTCGACAAGACTGCCGCCAGGTCTACTGCTGCATTCATGGCCCCAGCCTGCCCGCGAAGTGGTGGATTAGGGAGGGCCGCCGGTGATTTTCGGGCGCCTAACCAACCATTCGCGGTAGGGCAGAACGATCAACCGGTGTACGTGAACGGCGTCGTCGTCGCGAGCTCGACGAAGCCAAGCCGCCGCAGGATCGGTCGGCTGTCGGCGGAAGCGTCGACCTGCAGGTAGCGAAACCCTCTCGCCGCCGCCAGCGCCGCACGGTAGGCGACCAGCGACCGGAACACACCGCGGCCCCGCCATTCCGCCAAGGTGCCGCCGCCCCAGAGGCTGGCGAACTCCGTGCCGAGGTGAAACTCCATCCGCCCGGCGGCGATGGGAGTCTGCCCAGACATCGCCAGGACGGCGGCAACCGTGCTCGGCTCGCTCGTCAGACCCGCGAGCAACGTCCTGCCCAACCGGGAGTGATCCCCGCCGAAGACCTGGTCGTGCACCCGCACGAGCGCCTCGACCCCCCGATCGTCGACGACGGGCCGCAGCTCCACCCCGGCCGGCGGCGAAGCAGCAATCGCGAGATCCGCGACCTCTGCGACGAGCACCGTCTCTGCGGGCTCTGCGCTGAACCCAGCGGCAACGAGCCGCGCAGGCAGATCCGGCGGCTTGTCGTAGGAGTAGTGCTTCCACTCCCAGGGTTCGGCCACCTGCGCGAACCGGCTGATCTGCGCCGCGATGACGGCGTCGGCGGACGCCGGATCCAAGTCTGACCACGTCACTCCGTTCCACCCGTCTCCTGCCGACACGCTGCGTACGACGCCGTCCGCCCGCTCGACGTCCGTGTGCGCGTCGGGTCCCGGGTTCCGCCGGATCTGCTCGTCGAACGCCGCGAGCACGGCTTGGGAGTCCATCCGGGAAGACGATCAGAACCACCGACCGGGAGCAACCGAGTTGCGCGTCGGGGCGCTTCCTCGTAGTCACCTCGTCGGACGCTTGCTCGTGCCGCTCTGCCGCAGCGATGATCGGCCGGTGACAAGGCGGCCGTCGAGTGCTGGCTCGTGGCCCACGCCGGAACGAGTGACGGGGTCCTACGACGTGGTCGTCGTCGGGGGCAGGGTGGCCGGTGCGCTCACGGCAGTGCTGTTCGCGCGCAGCGGTCTCCAGGTGGCGCTTGTCGACCGCGCGGAGTTTCCGAGCTCCACGCTGTCCACGCATTTCTTCCGAGGCGACGGCATGATCCGGGTGCTCGAGCTCGCGGGCGTGCTGCGCAGCGTCCACCGTCTGGGCGCACCGCGACTGACGTGTGAGTACAACTATTCCGACGGCTCAGCGGACGCAACCGTTGGCCCGCCTCAGGATCCGGGCGACGCCGGCTACTGCCTGTCGGTGCGCCGGGAGCCGCTGGACGCGACACTCCTGGAGGCGGCGCGCCAGGCCGGGGTCGAGGTGCGCACGGCAACGGCCGCAGCCCGGCTTGCCCGCGTCGGCGACCTCGTCATCGGCGTGGAACTTGCGGACGAGAGCGTCCTCGTGGCGGACCTCGTCGTCGGTGCGGACGGGCGCCGCTCGATGGTCGCGCGTGACGTCGAAGCCTCGTACACCGAATGCCACCCCGGTCGCCGTGCGCTCTTCTACCGCTACGTGAGTGGTTTTGCCGCGCCCGGAGGCGGGACCCCCGATGGTCCGGAGTTCTCCCAGCTCGGCGACGAGCTTGCCTACGTGTTCCCGAGCGACGCCGGCCTGACGTGCATCGCGATCAGCATCAACCTCGAGGAGTACGAGGGTTTCCGCCACGATGCACGGGCTCGTTTCGACGCCCTGCTGCGACGGCACCACGGCCTGTGGGATCGCTATGCGGCGAGTCATCCGGAGGGGCGGCTGTTCGGGTGCGGGCCCGAACCGAACTACGTCCGTCGATGTGCGGGACCGGGCTGGGCGCTCGTCGGGGACGCCGGCCTGCACCAGGACCCGTGGACCGGCGCCGGCATGGACAGCGCGGCCAGCACTGCTGCTCTCCTGGTCGAAGCCCGCGACGGGTCCGCCGGGTCTGACGACTGGATGGAGACGTTTCACCAGCGCCGCGACGAGAAGCTGCTCGACGTTTTCCACGAGACCGTCAGCGGGGCTGCGGACCTCTCGGCCATCGCTGGCTGAGTCGAACAACCGCTGCCTGCTATTCGACGGCCCTGGCCGCACCGCTGGCCAGCTCGACCGCGTTGCGATCGCTCATCGGTCTCCCGAGATGGAAGCCCTGGACCTTGTCGCAGTCCAGTGCCCGCAGCGAGTCGACCTGTGCGGACCCCTCGACGCCTTCGGCAACGACTTCGAGCCCCAGCGTCTGGCCGATCGCGACGATGACCTTGGCCATCGACGACTCGTCCCGGTCGAGGCCGAGGTGGTCCACGAACGACTTGTCGATCTTGATCATGTCGATGGGCAGGTCCTGCAGATAGCTCAGGGACGAATAGCCCGTGCCGAAGTCGTCGATGGCGATCCGCACGCCGAGCGCCCGCAGCTCGTCGAGCACGACGACGGTCTCCTCGACACGGCGCATCAGAACGCCCTCGGTGATCTCCAGGACGAGTCGCCCGGGGACGAGCCCGGTCGCCTCCAGGGCTGCAGCGACCTTCCCGACGAGGCCGGCCTCCTGGATCTGCAGTGCCGACACGTTCACGTTGATGCTGGGCGCTCTCGCACCGGGCCGGTCGGCGGGCCAGAGCTGTGCCTGGCGACAGGCCTCCCGCAGCACCCATTCGCCCATCGGGTGGATGAGACCGGTCTCCTCCGCCAACGGGATGAACTCGACAGGCGGGATCAGACCGCGGGTGGGGTGGGTCCAGCGGATCAGCGCCTCGAAGCCGGCCAGCCGAGGGCCGGCCAGGTCGAAGTACGGCTGGAAGTTCAAGAAGAACTCCTCGCGTTCCACGGCCAGGGCGAGGTCCTTCTGCAGCTCCAGCCGGGCCAGAGCAGTGGCGTGCATGCTCGGGTCGAAGACGACGGACCTGTTCTTGCCGGATCGCTTGGCGTGATACATGGCCGCGTCGGCCTCGCGCAACATGTCGTCGGCGCCGACCGGCCGAGACGCCGTTGACGATGCCATTCCGATGCTGGCGCTGATGACCGTCTTGCGGCCCTCCAGGATCAGTGGCTCGCGCAGCGCCCCGCCGATTCGATCGGCGATCGCCTTGGCATCTGCGAGGCTCGCCACGGTGGGAAGCAGGATCGCAAACTCGTCGCCTGCGAAGCGGGCCACCAGATCGCCCGGCCGCACACAGGCGCGCAATCGGTCGGAGGCGATCGTCAGCAGCCGATCTCCGGCGGCGTGGCCAAGGCTGTCGTTGATCGTCTTGAAATCGTCGACGTCGAGGAACAGCACGACAAGGGCGCCAGAGGCATCGCTGCGCAGAGCCAGAGCAGCCTCGAGGCGGTCACAGAAGAAGGCCCGGTTGGCCAGCCCGGTCAGTGCGTCGCTGAACGCCATCGCGCGGAGCTCGTCCTGCAGGTGCGTTCGTTCGGTGATGTCACGGATGAACGCGTTGCACCGTGCCGACTGGCCCGCGGTCGTCGGCCACAGAGTCAGTTCCGTCGGGAACTCCGAACCGTCGGCTCGCAGTGCCGTCATCTCCGTGGTGGTGCCGAGCACGTCCGCTGTTGTCGCGGCTTGGGTCCCGGGGAGGGCGAAGGGGTTGAGCTCGCGCAGCCGCTCGGGGACGACGAGGTTCACGAGCCCGTGACCAAGAACGTCCTCACGTCGTCGACCGAACATCGTCTCCGCTCGGCGGTTCCACTCGAGGATGCTGCCGGCGCCGTCGACCGCGACGAACGCGTCACTGGCGGTCTCCAGGACCGAGCGCAGGAGCTGCTCGCTGCTGCGCAAGGCTTCCTGCGCGTCACGTGACTCGGTGATGTCGGACAGGACGCCGAACCACAGGGCCTTGCCGTCGCTGTCCCCCGGCCGGGCCGTCGCCGCGTCCCTGATCCACCGATAGCTGCCGTCGCGCGCCCGCAACCGGTACTCGCCGACGTGCACGCCTCCGGTGGTCTCGAGCCAGTCGGCCTCGTCCTCGATCACCTTGATCCGGTCGTCGGGATGGATCAGATCGATCCAGAAGGCCGGGTCCGCGATCCACTCCTCGGGCGCGTAGCCCACCAGCTCGTGCAGGCGCGGGCTGATGTAGATCCACTCTCCGTGCTCACCCGGCTCGGCGATGTAGGCCACGCCGGGGATGGTCTCCACGAGCAGCTTGAAACGGACCTCGGCCTCGCGAAGCAGCGCCTGACCGGAGCGGAAGTCCGCCAGGAGCTGGACGTAGTCCCCGCCGACGGGCGCCGCCGGGTCGGGCAGGGCATTCGCCTGAGGAGCGTCCGGGATCGCGTCGACGGGCGACTCATACGCACGAGCCGCCATGCTCCGCCTCCCGTCAGTTAGCGGGAGGATCGACGGTTCCGAGGCCCACCTTGAGCAGGACCAGCGCGCCGCGGCCGCCGCGGAGTCCCCTCAGGACATGGGCCGGCCCGACTGATTCACCGTCGGTCTCGGGGCTTCTGTGCCCGGCTCGGACGGGACTCGGTGCTCCGCGTGAGCCTTGGCTCGCCGACCTGGGCCGGAAAATAACCACTAGCCGATCGGCTCTGTCGGCGCACCGATAGATGGTCAGGAACGGCACTTCCGAGCGTTCCCATCGCGGCGTGCGCGGACGTAGAGGCAGCGGGCCAGCCGGAGAGGCCTGACGCAGTCACTGCAACCCCGATGCCGCTTCACGTGAAGATCAACCCCATAGTGGTGGGAGCGCAGTGTCGCGTGCCTTGTCAGCGGAAGGGGCCGGTGGAAGGCTCGGATGATGAGGCTGCAGATATGACGGCACTGGACCCGTTCGTGGCTGGACCACCCGCTGACCGTTCCCAGCCCTGGCGAGTGGTCACTGATGGCAGCTTGAGCAACGGAATGGCGCTGGGTGATGCACGAATCCCACCTGGCGCGCCCGGCCCTGGCCGTCACGTCCACACTCACGAGGACGAAGGCATCTACGTCGTAACAGGGGTCCTCACGGTCGAGGTGGGTGAAGATCGCTACGAGGTCGGTGCCGAAAGCTTCGTCTGGTTACCCCGCGAAGTCCCGCATGTATTCGCCAACCTCGGTACGGAGGAGGTGTGGACGGTCGGCCTCCTCAGCTCACCCGGACTCACTGGAATGTTTCGTGAGCAGGCCGAGTATTTTGCCGCCCTTCAAGGTCCCCCCGATCCAGAGGTGCTCCTCGAGATCAGCCTCCGGCACGGAGTCCGCCCGGTGGACGGACCACCGCTCGTTTGAGGACAACCAGACAACCGAGCCAAACTGGTGCCGTGGGCCGTGGGTGCAGTTCAGCCGCGCTCGCAGCACCGGGCGGCCCGCCATTCTGTTGATCGTTCTCGCGTCGTTCTATCGAAGCCCTTGGCGGTGGCGGTGGGATTTGAACCCACGGAGGAGTTGCCCCCTCACACGCTTTCGAGGCGTGCTCCTTCGGCCGCTCGGACACGCCACCGCCGACGAGGTTACCGGACCCCACGAGGGACCAGCCACGCGAGCACCGCCGTCAGGGCCGCGGGTCCGCTGCCCGGCGCGCGCGAAAGAAGTCGTTCAGCAGATCAGCGCATTCGGCCGCCAGGACGCCGGACACCACCTCGGGGCGGTGGTTGAGGCGCCGGTCGCGCACGACGTCCCACAGCGAGCCGACCGCGCCGGCCTTCGGGTCGTGGGTGCCGTAGACGAGCCGAGCGACCCGCGCCAGGACGAGAGCTCCCGCGCACATCGTGCACGGCTCCAGCGTGACGACGAGCGAGCAGCCGTCCAGGCGCCACTGGCCGCGGGCGGACGCCGCGTCGCGCAGCGCCACGATCTCGGCGTGCGCAGTCGGGTCGCCGGTGGCCTCACGCAGGTTGTGCCCCCGCCCGATGATCGCTCCCGACCCGTCGACGACAACCGCGCCGACCGGAACGTCGTCCCGCCGCCCGGCGGCGGTCGCCTCCGCGAGGGCTGCTCGCATCCAGGCGTCGTACGGCGCGGTCACGACCTCAGCGTAGGGAGTCGAGCACCTCGGCAAACCCGCCGGCTTCGGCGACGGCCGCCAGCGCATCCATGGGCAGCATCTCGTCGTCACACATCTCCTGCAGATCCTCAGGGGAGGTACCGAGGTCCATGAGCAGGTCGAAGTCGCCCGCGCAACCACCGGACGGTCCGGCGTCCTCGTCGACCTCGATCTCCAGGAGTTCCGAATAGGTGCTTGCCGCGGCGCCGGCGACGTCGGACACGAACACCCTCGGGTCCTCGTCGCCGTCCACGCGGACGACCGCCCACCAGGAGTCTTCTCGCTCGATGAACGCCAGCACGGGTTCGGCATCGCCGACCTCGCGGGCCCGCAACGCATCGGCGAAGTCGTCGAGGCTCTCCAGGGCATCGACGTCAACATTGCGTGGAAACCACTTGTCGCCGTCACGCGCGAGCACTGCGGTGAAGTAAGGCACCTCTCCTCCTCAGCGGCTTGAGACGGTCCAGGGTCAGAACTCCTCCGCCTCGACTGCCCGGTCGAACTGCGGGCCAAAGCCGATGCGGGAGGAAATCTGGGCAAGCATTTCGTCGGGATAGAGCTCAAGATCGCTGCAGATGGCAGAGACCTCCATGGCGGCGACGCCGAGGTCGGCGAAGATGTCGAGGTCGCCCGCCGGCTGCACGGTTTCCAGGTCCTCGGGCTCAGCGTCCTCGTCGCCGTCGTCGAGCGCCTCGACCACCTGTCGGGCGATGGGCCAGTCACCGACGGCGGTCACGTCCGAGAGCAGCAGGCGTACGTCGTTGCCGCTCGGGCGAAGTGCCAGGAAGAAGTCGTCGCCGTAGGAGCAGAGCGCCAGCGTCACGCCCTCGCTCGGCTGCTGACGCACCGCCGCCACGAGGGCGTCGAGAGCTTCGGCAGCGCGGGCGGGGAGCTCGCTGACCTGCCACTGACCGTCTTCGCGAAACGCAATGAGGGCGAAGTCGACCAGGGTGTCTTCCGACACAGGCGACCACCCTCCACTCGACCCCGAACACCGCTGGCTCTTCGCATCGTGGCAGAGATTAGCCACCAGCGGCAGGGGGCATCCTGCTCGCCGCCAGTTCCACCGTCCGGACGGGTCGCGGGCATTCGCCTCGTACCTTCCCCCTCACGACCGCGCGCCGTTCCCCTGGTCGCGGTCATCGGCCTCGCCCCTCACCCGTCACGACCGCCGACTAGGTTGCTTTCATGCGAATCCATGTCGCCGACCACCCCCTCGTCGCTCACAAGCTCACTGCGCTGCGCGACGAGCGCACCGATTCGCTGACCTTCCGGCGGCTCGCGGACGAGCTCGTCACCCTGCTCGCGTACGAGGCGACACGCGACGTACGCACCGAGTCTGTTGAGGTCACCACGCCGGTCGCGACGACCACCGGCGTGCGGCTGGCCGCCCCCAAGCCACTGGTCGTGCCGATCCTGCGGGCCGGCCTGGGCATGCTCGACGGCATGATGCGGCTGCTGCCCACGGCCGAGGTCGGCTTCCTCGGCATGATCCGGGACGAGTCGACCCTGCAGGCCTCCACGTATGCCACCCGGCTGCCCGACGACCTGTCCGGGCGTCAGTGCTACGTCCTCGATCCCATGCTCGCGACCGGCGGGACGCTCGTCGCGGCGATCAACTTCCTGCGCGACCGGGGCGCCGACGACATCACCGCGATCTGCCTGCTGGCCGCACCTGAGGGGCTGGCGGCCATGGAGGCGGCGTTCGAGCAGGCCGCGGTGAGTGTCACCGTCGTGGTCGCCGGGCTGGACGAGAAGCTCAACGACCTCGGCTACATCGTCCCCGGGCTCGGCGACGCCGGCGACCGCCTCTACGGGGTCGTCTGACCCGTCCGTGCGGCGCGCGCCGGGAATCGACCACGTTCGGCATGCTGGCGGACTGTTCGCAAGGCGTGCAGGCATAGCGAACCGTCCGTACGCCTGCTGAACGTGGTCGATTCCGACGCGGTTGGTCAACGGCGTCACGCAGTCGCGCGGGACCTCACAGCGCCGGGCGCGGTCACGCAACCAGGAGCCCGCTCACATCCCAGCGCCGCCGCCGCTGCCGCTGGAGTCACGCCATTGATCCGCCGGGTTCTTCGCCGAGCGGCCGCCCCACGGCTCCGGTGTGTTTGCGCGGCGCCGCAGGAAGAACCACACCGCGACAACGAGCAGCAGGGCTACCCCCAGCGAGGCCCACAGGCCCATGGCCGATCCCTTCGCCGGTCCGCCCTTTTTGCACTATGCGCCCGATTCAGGCCTGCGGCAATGCGGCAGCCGAGGTCACAGCCCCTTGAGCGCCTGCAGCACCTTGGTCAGTGAGTCCTTCGCGTCACCGAAGAGCAGTGTCGTCTTGGGGTCATAGAGCAGCTCGTTCTCGATGCCCGCGAAACCCGGCCGCATCGACCGCTTGAGGAACACCACAGCACGCGCCTCGCCCGACGGTCAGGATCGGCATGCCGTAGATCGGGCTGCCGGGCGTGGTCAATGCAGCCGGGTTGACGACGTCGTTGGCGCCGACGACCAGGGCGACGTCGGTCGAGGGCAGCTCGGAGTTCGCCTCGTCCATCTCCTTGAGCTGGTCGTAGGGCACGCTCGCCTCGGCGAGCAGCACGTTCATGTGGCCGGGCATCCGGCCGGCCACCGGGTGGATGCCGTAGATGACGTGCACGCCGCGGGCCTGCAGCATCTCGACCAGCTCGTGGATGGTGTGCTGTGCCTGGGCCACGGCGAGCCCGTAGCCGGGAACGATCACCACCTTGCGCGCGTAGGCGAGCAGGATCGCGACGTCCTCTGCCCCCGCCGATCTGACCGGCCGGTCGCTCACCTCCGTCGAACCCGCCGTCGTTCCGCCGCGGAACGCGCCGAACAGGATGCTCGCCACCGAGCGACCCATCGCCTGGGCCATCATCCGGGTCAGGATCGTCCCGGAGGCGCCCACGAGCGTGCCGGCCACGAGCAGCAAGGTGTTGGTGAGCACGTAGCCGCTCGCCGCGACGGTAAGGCCGGTGAAGGCGTTCAGCAGCGAGATGACGATGGGTACGTCGGCGCCGCCGACCGGCAGCACGAACAGCACCCCGACAACCAGCGAGAGGAGTACGACGACCGCTGCGGGCAGCGCGACTGAGTCCTGCTGGTGGTAGGCCCATCCGCAGGCGCCCAGGTCGGCCGCCACCAGCGCACCGAACAGGTAGGGGCCGCCGGGAAACGTGATCGGGCGGCCGGTGATCAGCTCCTGCAGCTTGAGGAACGTCACGGCCGAGCCGGAAAAGCTGACGGAGCCGACGACCACGGTGAACAGCGCGGCGATCAGCGTCGAACGTGAATCGGCATCGGAGAGCTCGATGAGGGCAACCAGCGCGGCCGCGCCGCCTCCGACACCGTTGAACGCCGCAACGAGCTGCGGCATGGCCGTCATCGCAACGCGGCGCGACACGAACGCACCCACGACAGCACCCACCGCGATCGTGGCGAGGATGAGGCCGATGTGGTCCAGGTCCTCGGCCGCGAAGACGGTGATCACCGCCAGCAGCGCACCGAAAGCGCCGATCAGGTTGCCCGCCCGCGCCGTACGCGGGCCGGACAGCCCCTTGAGCGCGATGATGAAACACACCGCGGCAAGCAAGTAGACGAGGTCGGCGCCGTTCCCGTTCACGGGCGCGGCTCCGCGTTGTCATCGGTCGCTCGCGCGGGTGGTGGACGGCGGCCACGACCGAACATCTCGAGCATCCGGTCGGTCACCACGAACCCTCCGACCAGGTTCAGCGTGGCCAGCAGCACGGCGGTGAGACCCAGGACGATGTCGACCGTCTCGGTTGCATGGCCGGTCGCGATGATCGCGCCGACGAGGATCACGCCGTGGATGGCGTTCGCTCCGGACATCAGCGGCGTGTGCAGGACCGACGAGACCTTCGCGATGACCTCGAACCCGACGAACACCGCAAGAACGAACACGGTCAACAACGCCATGCCCTCGCTCACGCAGCCACCCCCGTCGTAGTACGCCTCATGCTTGTGGACTCTCCGGCACCAGACACGCCGCATAACTGGTGTGTCGGAGTCCACAAGGGACGTCGGGTAGCCGACGGCGCGAGGTCACGCGGGGTCCCGGGTGACGCAGGCGCCGGACACGATCTCGTCGTCCCAGTCCGGCACGACCTGCCCGTCGTTCGTCATCAGCAGCAGCAGGTTGCTGACGTTGCGGGCATAGAGCTGGCTGGCATGCAGAGGCATCGACGAGGCCACGTCCTTCGCGCCCCAGACGGTCACGCCGTCGCGATCGACCGTCTCTCCGGCCACGGACAGCTCACAGTTGCCGCCGCTCTCTGCTGCGAGGTCGACGACGACCGAGCCGGGTCGCATCGTGTCGACCATCTCGGTGGTCACCAGCAGAGGTGCCGCCCGGCCGGGCACGGCGGCCGTGGTGATGACCGCGTCGGCCGCGGCGACGTAGGGCGTGAGCAGCTCCCGTTGCCGGATGGCGCGCTCCTCGGCCATCTCGCGGGCATAGCCCCCTGCGCCCTCGAGCGCTTCGAGACCCAGGTCGACGAACGTCGCGCCGATCGACCGGACCTCGTCGGCGGAGGCGCTGCGCACGTCGTAGGCCGAGACGACCGCACCGAGCCGGCGGGCTGTGGCAATCGCCTGCAGCCCGGCGACACCCGCCCCGAGCACGAGAACTGCGGCGGGGGCGACGGTGCCGGCGGCGGTCATGAAAAGCGGGAAGAACTTGGGCAGCCGCTCGGCTGCGACGAGCGCCGCGCGGTATCCGGTGACGAGCGCCTGCGAGGACAGCGCGTCCATCGACTGGGCGCGCGAGATGCGCGGAACCGCCTCCATCGAGAAAGCGAGCACCTGCTTCTCGCGCAGCAACGCCACGAGCTCGGGTTCGGCACCGACGGGCAGGAAGCCGATCGTGACGGCGCCCGGGCGCAGCTGCCGGGCCTGCAGGAGGGACAGCGGTGCGACCGTCGTCACGATGTCCGCGTCCGCGAGCACGTCGGCGTCGACCACGTCGGCGCCGGCCTCGCGATAGGCCGCGTCCGTGACGAAGGCGCGCCCGCCGGCGCCGGACTGCACGACGACGTCGAGACCGGCCGCGCGCAGCCGCGCAACGGCGTCCGGCACCAGAGCGACCCGGCGCTCGCCGGGTCGCGTCTCGATGGGAACGGCCACTCTCACGTCGGTCAACCTAAACGACGTCCGACGCGTGGCGACGAGAGGCCACGACCCTGGACGCGGTTCACACGAACAGGGCGCCCCGACCGGCTATCGGTCGGGGCGCCCTGCTGGTAGGTCGGAGTGGAGCGAAGTCACGGGAGACAGGCCGTTGCCTGACCCGTGATCGCCTCAGCGGTCAAGTCCGCGCGCGCGTCGCTGCTTCATCGCGGCGCGCAGTCGCTCGGCGACCGCGGCCTTCATCACGTCTTCGTGGTTGCCAGACATCGTGCTGTCCTCCCCTCGTTCGCTCGGTGGGTCCTTCTGCCAGTACCTACGACGGTGACGCTGCTTGCGTTCATCGATCCGTGCTGACATCTACGACGATGCCGTTAGGTGCTTGCGCCGGACTTGCGGTGGGCTTGCAGGGTGCGGCGACTCGCCTGTCACGGCGCGACAGGGCGGCGGGGCACCGCCGACGCGTTGACACCGGGATCGGCATGCGGTGGAATGGGAGCGCTCCCATTGCCACCGGACAACGGCGGCGTTCCCGGATAATGATCTTGCCGGGGAGCGCGCTGTTCCGCCCGACCCGGCAGGTTGACACAATCTCGTGGGGCGGTGGCGTCTGCAAGACCGGGGAAGGTGGCAGATCGATGGTGGTGCGCGACCCGCGGCACACCCGGCGTGGACGCACGGCGACCCTCGAGATGGTCGCCGCGGCCGCGGGGGTCAGCAGGGGCACTGCCAGCCGGGCGCTCAACGGCTCGCCCAACGTCAGCCCGCGGGCGCTCGAGGCCGTCCAGCGCGCCGCCCGCGAGCTCGACTACCGGCCGAACCTGAACGCGCGCAGCCTGGTCACGGGGCGCACCGGACTCGTCGGGCTCTTCTTCAACGAGGCGGACGAGCAGGTGTTCAGCGACCCCTACCTCGCCATCGTGCTCCGCGGCGCCCATGATGCGCTCTCCCAGGCGGGCGCGGCCCTCGTGCTCACGCTGGCGGCGGACGAGGTCGAGCGCGACCGGCTCTTCGACATGGTGGCTGCCCGCCTCGACGGCCTCATCGTGGTCTTCGGCCACGGCGACGCGATGCTGCAGGACCGGCCTGGCCGCCACCGGTGTGCCGGTGGTCTACGCCGGCCGCACGCCGTCGATCGGTGACTCCGACGAGTCCTGGGTCGACTCGGACAGCCTGCACGGGGCCATGGCGGCGGTCGAGCACCTGCTCGGCCGCGGGCGCCGACATGTCGTGACGATCGCCGGACCGCAGGAGATGGCCGCCGGACTCGACCGTCTGGCGGGTTGGCGGCACGCGCTGCGCGCCGCCGCCATCGACCCGCCGGCCGAGTGGGTCGAGGTGGGCACGTTCGTCGAGGAGTCCGGCTACGAGTGCATGACCAGGCTGTTGAGCCGTGTTCCCGACCTTGACGCCGTGTTCGTCGCCAGCGACCTCATGGCCATCGGTGCGATCCGCGCGTTGCGTGATGCCGGGAAGCAGGTGCCCGACGACGTCTCGGTGGTCGGCTTCGACGACATCCCGGCAGCGGCCCGCCACGACCCGCCGATCACGACCGTGTCGCAGCAGGTCGAGAACATGGGCCGGATCCTCGCCGAGACGTTGCTCTCCCGGCTGCAGGGCGAGGACAAGCCGCAGCAGATCGTGCTGCCCACCTCACTGGTCGTCCGAGCGAGCTCTTGACCGGCGCGCGACGCAGCGCGTTGTCCGACTGGACGCTCGAGGCCGTCGGGGCACCAGCGCCGGCCACGCTGCACGAGCCCTTCCCCGCCGACGTGCCCGGCAGCGCGCACGCCGCGCTGGCCGGGCGCGGCGACATCGACGACCTCACCGTCGACGGGCGGGAGGCCGACCAGGAGTGGGCCGCCCGAACGACGTGGCGCTATGCCACGACGGTCACGCGGCCCGAGGGCGACGCCACCTCGGCCGAGCTCGTCTTCCACGGCATCGACACCGTCGCCACGATCTCCATCGACGGCATCGAGCGGCTGTGCACGGCGAACATGTTCCGTACCTATCGCCTCGACGTCACCGACGACCTGCGTCGAGCCGCGTCCTTCGACCTCGTGGTCGAGCTCCAGCCCGCGGTCGACGTCGCCGAGAAGGCGGATGCTCGAAACCCGCTGCCCCGTCCGGCCGAATATGTCGTGCCCTACAACCAGTTGCGCAAGATGGCCTGCTCCTTCGGCTGGGACTGGGGACCAAGCACCGGCACCGCAGGGTTGTGGCAGCCCGTCGAGCTGCACACCTGGAGCAACGCGCCGCCTCGGCAACCTTGACGTGCGGCCGACCGCGACAGGTGGGCCACACGTCTCCGTCGCCGCCGACGTCGACGGCTCGGCCGCCTCCGTGGCGGTCGAGGTGAGCACCCGCGCCGGGACGGTTCTCGCGTCGACTGACGCGCCGATCGTCCACGGCACGGGCGGGTGCGAGGTCGACGTGCCCGGTGCCGAGCTGTGGTGGCCGCTCGGCGAGGGCGAGCAGCCGCTCTACGACGTCACGGTGACGCTGCGCGACGCCGACGGTGCGGCCTTGGACAGCCAGTCGCGTCGCGTCGGGTTCCGCACGGTCGAGGTCGTGCAGACACCCGACGACATCGGCCGGTCGTTCGAGGTCCACGTCAACGGGCGCCGGCTGTGGGTGCGGGGGGTCAACTGGATCCCCGACGACATCTTCCCCGAGCGGGTGACGGCGCAGCGCTATCGCACGCGACTCGGTCAGGCGGCCGACGCAGGTGTCAACCTCGTGCGCGTCTGGGGTGGCGGGCGCTATGAGGCCGACGCGTTCTACGACGCGTGCGACGAGCTCGGGCTGCTGGTGATGCAGGATTTCCTGTTTGCCTGCGCGGCTTATCCCGAGGACGACACCACAGTCGCCGAGGTCACTGCAGAGGCCACCGAGGCCATCCTGCGGCTGCGGCACCGCGCCAGCCTGGCGATCTGGTGCGGGTGCAACGAAAACCTCTGGGGGTACGTCGACTGGCACTGGCAGGAGGTGCTCGCTGACCGCCCTTGGGGAGCGCGCTACTACTACGAGCTGCTGCCGGCGCTCGTGCGTGAGCTGGACGGCCGCGCGTACATCCCTGGCTCCCCCTTCTCACCGGACGGGGAACATCCCAACGACCCGAACACCGGCACCATGCACATCTGGGACGTCTGGAACCAACTCGACTATGCGCACTACGAGCAGCGCGCGCCGCGGTTCGCTGCGGAGTTCGGCTACCAGGGACCCGCGACCTGGCCAACGCTCGTGCGCGCCATCGGCGCGACCACCCTGGACCCCGGCGACCCGGCCCTCGTCGAGCACCAGAAGGCCGCCGGTGGACAGCAGAAACTGCAGCGCGGGCTGGACCTGCACTTCCCGGTGCCGCCGCGCTCCGGCGTCGCCTGGTATGCCGCCACCTCGCTGGTGCAGGCCCGCGCAGTCAGCACCGGCATCTCGCACTTCCGCAGTCTCGGCGACCACTGCAGCGGTGCGATCTACTGGCAGCTCAACGACTGCTGGCCGGCGATCAGCTGGTCGGTCGTCGACGTCGCGGGGCGGCGCAAGCTCGCGTGGTACGCGTTGCGATCGGCGTTCCGGCCACGGATGACCACCGTGACGATGGCGGCTGACGGACCGCGCCTCGTGGCGGTCAACGACACCGATGACGCCTGGGCGACCTCGGCGACCGTGCGCGGTGTCAGCGCCGGAACGGTGTGCTCCGAGGAGACTGTGGGCCTCCTGGTGGCGCCACGGGCGACGGTCTCGATCGCGCTGTCGAAGCACGCGGCTGCAGAAGCCATCGTGGTGGACACGGACGGCGCCGACGGCGACCCGAGTCAGCCGCTGGCTGGTCGACGACCTCGCCGTCCGGCTGCCGAGTCACCATCCGCGCGTCGACGTCGCGCAAGGCGCAGACGGCGTACGAGTGACAGTGCACGCTGCGGAGCTGTTGCGTGACATCGTCCTGCTGGCGGAGGTCGCCGTGCCCGATGCCGTCGTCGAGCCGCAGCTGGTCACGCTGCTGCCGGGCGAGTCGGTCACCTTCGACGTGATCGTGCCCGGGCGCGAGTCCCGCGGACGTCGACTGGGCCGATCTGGTGTGGAGCGACAACCGCCTGCGCGACGAGCCCTCGTACACCGCCCCATAACCGCCGACCTCCCGCCCCCCTCCCCTTTTCCAAGTCGATCATGCACTTCCTGGAACCGCCCTACATCGCCGCAGGTCAGAGCGTTGCAAGACCAAGTCGATCATGCAGCTTCCGACAGGCGCTACAAAGGCGCGGCGCTGCGGCGGATGTCAGGCAGGGCCGGGACCGTTGGCGGCGACGATCTCGCGATAGCGATAGGCGCTGGACTTGGGTGTGCGTTGCTGGGTCGCGAAGTCGACGTGCACGACACCAAACCGTCGGCTGTATCCCCAGGCCCACTCGAGGTTGTCGAGCAGCGACCACAGGAAGTAGCCGCGCAGCGGCACGCCCTCGCTGATGGCCGTCAGCGCCGCCCGCAGGTGAGACTCGACGAACTGGATGCGCTCCGGATCGTCCACCTCGCCAGTGGTGCCCGGCAGGTCTCGATAGGCGGCACCGTTCTCTGTGATGACGATCGGCGGGCAGTCATAGTCGCGCGTCAACCGGACCAGCATCTCGCGCAGCCCGTCGGGATCGACCTCCCAGTCCATGTGCGTCAGCGGCAGGTGCCGGCTGACGAACTCGACGTCGTCGCATCCCACCCACGGGCTGCCCGGCCGGTCCTGCAGCGGCACAGCACGACCGTTGGCCGAGCCCACGCAGAACGAGCTGTAGTAGTTGACACCGAGCACGTCGATGGGCGCACTGATGATCTCCAGGTCACCGGGCTGGATGTGATCGAGGTCGAAGCCTCGAGTGGTGAGGTCGACGAGCACGTCAGCCGGATAGTTGCCGCGCAGCACGGGGTCGAGAAAGATGCGGTTCTGCATGCCGTCCACGCGACGGGCGGCGTCGACGTCGGCCGCGTCCTCGCTCTCCGCATGCACCGGGTAGAGGTTCAGCGTGATGCCGACCTCGGTCGACGAGCCGGCCTCGCGCAGCGCGGCGACCGCGAGACCGTGGCCGAGCAACAGGTGGTGGGTGGCCCGCAGCGCGGCGGCCGGCTCACGGCGGCCGGGTGCGTGCGCACCGGAGGCGTAGCCGAGGAATGCCGAACACCAGGGCTCGTTCAGCGTGATCCAGGAGCCGACGCGGTCGCCAAGGCGGTCGTGGGCGGCGGTCGCGAGGTCAGCGAACCTCCAGGCAGTGTCGCGTTCGGCCCAGCCACCGGCGTCCTCGAGCGGTTGCGGCAGATCCCAGTGGTAGAGCGTCGCGACCGGGTCGATGCCGCGGGCGAGCAGCCCGTCGACGAGCCGGTCATAGAAGTCCAGACCGCGCGACTCGACCCGGGAGCCACCGCCCGGGAGGATGCGCGGCCAGGACAGCGAGAACCGGTAGGCACCGACGCCCAGCCAGTCGAGCAGGTCGAGGTCTTCGCTCCACCGGTGATAGTGATCGCAGGCGACCAGACCGTCGGAGCCGTCGGCGATGTGTCCCGGCACGGCCGCGAACGTGTCCCAGATCGACGGTCCACGCCCGTCCTCGGTCGCCGCGCCCTCGATCTGGTAGGCCGCGGTCGCGACTCCCCAGCGAAAGCCGGCTGGGAAGACGCCCGACAGCGGATCGACGAGTGAGTGCTCTCCAGCGGTCGCGGTCATGATTTGACGGCCCCTTCCATGATGCCCGCGACGATCTGACGACCGGCGATGAAGAAGATGACGAGCAACGGCAACGTGGCGAGGAAGGCGCCGGCCAGCACGTGTGTGTAGAGCACGAACTGGCCGGACGCGAGGTTGCTGAGCGCCACCTGCACGGTCGGGTGCTCGCCTCCGGACAAAGTGATCAGCGGCCACTGGAAGTCGTTCCACGTGGCGGCGAACGTGAACAGCCCGAGCACGCCGACGGCTGGGCGCAGGGCGGGGAACACGACGCTGGCGTAGATGCGGAGCGTCGACGCCCCGTCGACCCTGGCCGCCTCGATGAGCTCGTCGGGAACAGCGTCGATGATGAACTGTCGCATGTAGAAGACGCCGAACGCCGACACCAGGCTGGGCACGATCACCGCCTGCAGCTCACCGTTCCAGCCGAGCTTGCCCATGAGGATGTAGAGCGCCACGACGCCGAGCTGGTTCGGCACGGCGAGGGTCGCGATCAAAACCACCATGAGTACGTTGCGGCCGCGGAAGCGCAGCTTGGCAAAGGCAAATCCGGCGAGCGAGCAGAAGAACAGCACCGACGCCGTCACGATGGAGGCGACGAAGACGCTGTTGAGCAGCGACTCGACGAAGTGGACGTTGTCCGCGCTGAAGACGGCGTGGACGTTCTCGGCGAGGTTCCCCTTCGGGACCACGCTCGGCGGGATCTTGGCCATCTCCTCCTCCGTCGAGGAGGCGACGACGAACATCCAGTAGACCGGGAAGGCCGACAGCAGGATCGTGAAGACGAGGATGGCGTAGGTCAGCGGTCCGGCCGGTGTGTCCGAGGGAGAGCGCCCGAGCAGCCGCGCCCGCCGACGCAGCCTTGACGGGGCTGGCCTCGACGACCTGGACGGCGGTCATTTGCGGTTCCCGGTGCGATGGGTGAGGAAGGCGTTGATGCTCGCGAGGACGACGATCATGAGGAACAGCGCCCATGCCATCGCGGCGGCGTAGCCGAGGTTCAAGTCCTTCCACCCGACCTTGTAGATGAGCAGGGCGACGGTGTTGAACTGGCCGTCGGTGCCGCCGGTCGCGTCACTGACTTTCTCGTTGAACAGCAACGGCTCGGTGAACAGCTGCATCTGCCCGATCGTGGCGAGCACGACGGTGAAGATGAGAGTCGGCTGGATCATCGGCACGGTGATCCGCCACAGCTGTCGCCAGGGTCCGGCGCCGTCGAGCGCGGCCGCCTCGTAGAGATCTCGCGGCACGGACTGCATCGCGGCCAGGTAGATCAGTGCGTTGTAGCCGGTCCACCGCCAGTCGACCATGGTGGCGATGGCGACCCAGGAGGCCAGGCGGTTGCCCTGCCAGTCGACCGGCGCCACACCGACCACGCCGAGCAGCTGGTTGATGATGCCGTAGTTGTAGCCGAACAGCTGCTGAAAGATCAGCGTCGACGCGGCGAGCGGCGTGATGTAGGGCAGCGCCCTTCTCGTCGAGCAGGTTGACGAACTTGTCGGCCCGGTTGCGGAAGGAGACGATGAAGCCTTCGTCGATCGCGGCGATGTCCGGGGCTCCGGAGCCGGCCACCAGGAACTTCTGCAGGTCCTGGTGCTGCTGGTTGTAGTCGCCGGCGTTGAGGACCAGCGTGACGTTGGGGTGCAGCTTCTTGTACTCCGGCGCAAGCTGCTTGAAGCCGAAGTCACCCCAGAAGTTGATCTTCAGGGTGATCTTCTTGTCGTCGGGGGCCTTGGCAGTGTTCGTCGGGGTGGAGCCGCCGCCACAGGCGGCGACCGCTAACGCCACAACGGACACAAGGGCCGCGGCCCGGGCCGCGCGACGCGGGCCTCGACCAGTCACAACAGCACGGGACGCCTTCATCCGGGGTCCTCCTGGAGATATGGGAGCGCTCCCATTTGGGAGCGTTCCCATGAGACCGCGAAGGCGCCGAGGTGTCAACGGTTGGCCTTATTACGATCACATAACGACATCGCTTCTTCCGAGGAGGAACCCATGCCCGACCCGGTGCTCGACTGAGGACCTGCGACGCGCGCTGCGCGCGGAGGTCGACCGACTCCTCGATGGCGCCAGGGCGGCCGCGGAGGACGGCAAGGTTCTGGTGGCTGGACGACGACTGTCGCGTGGACCGCAGCCACGGACAGCAGCTCTGGATCACCGCACGGATGACGCACGTGTTCAGCCTTGGCCACCTGCTCGGCCGGACCGGCGACGCCGAGCTCGTCGACCTCGGGCTCGCCTCCCTCGACCGCGATTTCGGCGACACCGAGCACGGCGGATGGTTCCCGCGCCTGGACACCGACGGCCGGCCGGTGCAGTCCAAGACTGCTTACGAGCACGCCTTCGTACTGCTGGCGGCATCGAGCGCGACGATCGCCGGGCGTCCCGGAGCGCAGGACCTACTCACCCGGGCGGCCGACGTCGTCGTACGCCACTTCTGGGACGACGACGCAGGCGCGCTCGTGGAGTCGTGGGACAGCGCATGGCAGACGTGCGAGGCCTACCGAGGGGCCAACGCCAACATGCACGGGGTCGAGGCGTTCCTCGGCGCGGCCGACGCGACGGGCGACGATCGCTGGCTGCAGCGCGCGACGCGCACGGTGGATCGCATCATCAACGGCGCGGCGCGGACGCACGACTGGCGGGTGCCCGAGCACTTCGACGCGACCTGGCACGACCTGCCCGACTACAACCGTGACCAGCCGCGGCATCCTTTCCGCCCGTTCGGGGTCACTCCAGGGCACGGCCTCGAGTGGGCGCGGCTCGTCCTGCAACGCGATGCGCAGGTGGGCGACGAGAGCAACCGCGACGCGGCGCGGGCGCTGTTCGACCGCGCGATGGCGGACGGGTGGGACGGCAGCGGGCTCGTCTACACAACCGACCACGCGGGCGTTCCCGTGGTGCGCGACCGGTTCCACTGGGTGACGTGCGAAGCGCTCGCGACGGCGTACGCGCTGTGGGCCACGACCGGCGATGAGGCGTACGGCGCGCAGTGGCGACGGTTGTGGGCGTACGCGAACGACACCTTCATCGACCGCGAGCGCGGCGGATGGCGGCACGAGATCGACCCCGACGGGCATCTCGGCCGTGGCACGTGGGACGGCAAGCCCGACACCTATCACGCCGTCCAAGCGATGCTGTTGCCGCTGTTGCCGTTCGGCGCGAGCTTCGCCGCGACCTTGCGCGACCACCCCCTCCCCTGACCCGCCGCCCGGGGAATCGACCACGTTCAGCAGGCGTACGGACGGTTTGCCAGGCGTGCAGGCCTTGCGGAGGGTCCGCCGACATGCTGAACGTGGTCGATTCCGGCGGGGTCAGATCCACGCGGCAGGGTTGGCGAGCACCTCACGTACGACGACCTGGCCGGCTCCGAGCACCGCCGACCCCGCGCTCAACGTCGAGGCACGAACGGAGACCGCGGCCCATTGGGCGGAGACGAGGCGCGCCTGTATCTCGCGTTCGACCGTGGGGATGAGGTAGGGAGCAAGGGGGCTGTAGATGCCGCCCAGCACGACGCGGTCGAGGTCGAGCATGTTCAGCGCGCTGGCTACGGCGATGCCGAGTGCCGCCCCCGCCTCGTCGAGGGCCGCCAGCAGCCGGCGATTTCCCCGGCGCGCCTCGAGGGTGAGCAGCTCGACCGTCGTGGCGCCGCCCGTCGTGGTGCCTTCAGCACCAGCGCCCAGCCCCTCCCGGACGATCACGTCCTGGCCCGCGTACTGCTCAAGACATCCCCGCGCTCCGCAGGAGCACAACCGCCCGCCGGAGTGCACGGTCACGTGCCCGATCTCCCCGCTCCACCCGCGACTGCCTCGGAAGATCGCACCGTCGAGCGCGATGCCCGAGCCGATGCCGACCTCGCCGGAGATGTGCAGGAAGGTCGGGCCGTGCTCGCCGGTGGCCAGCTCGGCCATCGCCGCCAGGTTCGCCTCGTTGTCGAAGTCGATCGGCAGGCTGGCGAGCGCCTCGTGACGGCGCAACAGAGCGACGACGTCGACGTTGCGCCAGCCGAGGTTGGGCGCCAGCCGCAACCGCCCGGCGGCCACGTCGACCAGTCCGGGCAGCGCCACCGTGGCGGCCACCACGCGCAGGCCCTCGACTGCGGCCGCCGCAAGAGCCGCCGACGCCAGAGTGGCGAGTGCGGCCACGACCTGCTCCGGTGAATGGCCCCGCTGGTCGCCGACGGCAACGTCTCGATAGCGCGGCGTGCCGAGCAGATCCACAACACACACGGCGACGTAGTCCACGTTGATCTCGAGACCCAGCCCCGCCGGTCCGGTCGGCGAGACCACGAGGCCGGCCGCCGGCCGGCCGGCACCGACCGGCGTTCGCGGGGGGAGCTCGGCGATGAGCTGTGCGGACACGAGAGCGTCCACCAGCCGGGAGGCCGTGGCACGGGACAGACCCGTGGCCGCCGCGATGCCCGCACGCGACACGGGCTCGGGCGCGGTGACGACCTGGTGCAGCGCGACGGACAGGTTGTGCGCTCGGACCGAGTGCGCGCCGGCACGCGGGGCCGGAGGGCGTACCGTATGCGCGCGGTTCATGGACGTTGACGGTGCCACAACTGATCTATATGTTCAATGACAAAACTAAACCAGATCACGACGTGAAAGGCGGCGGTCCGATGACGCCAACCCCCACCCCCGCGGACAAGTTCTCCTTCGGCCTCTGGACAGTGGGCTGGCAGGCTCGGGACACCTTCGGCGACGCGACGCGAGCCCACCTCGACCCGGTCGAGGCCGTGCACAGGCTGTCCGAACTGGGTGCCTACGGTCTGACGTTCCACGACGACGACCTGGTCCCGTTCGGCAGTGACGCTGCCACCCGCGACAAGATCATCAGCTCGTTCAAGGAGTCGCTCGCGGAGACCGGCATGGTCGTCCCGATGATGACGACCAACACGTTCACGCACCCCGTCTTCAAGGACGGAGCGTTCACGAGCAACGACCGCTCCGTACGCCGCTACGCATTGCGCAAGATCCTGCGCAACCTCGACCTCGCCGCGGAGCTCGGCGCGGAGACCTATGTCTTCTGGGGCGGTCGTGAGGGGTCGGAAAGCCATGCGGGCAAAGACATTCGCGCCGCGCTCGACCGCTATGCAGAGGGCCTCGAGATGCTGGCCCAGTACGTCATCGACAAGGGCTACAACATGCGGTTCGCGATCGAGCCCAAGCCCAACGAGCCGCGCGGCGACATCCTGCTGCCCACGCTGGGCCACGCGATCGCGTTCATCAGCACGCTCGACCACGCCGACATGATCGGCATCAACCCCGAGGTCGGGCACGAGCAGATGGCCGGCCTCAACTACGCGCACGGCATCGCCCAGGCGTTGTGGCAGGGCAAGCTGTTCCACATCGACCTGAACGGCCAGACCGGTCCGAAGTACGACCAGGACCTGGTGTTCGGCCACGGCGACCTGCTCAACGCCTTCGCCCTGGTCGACCTGCTGGAGAACGGCGCACCCGGCGGCGGCCCGACCTACGTCGGCCCCCGGCACTTCGACTACAAGCCGCTGCGCACCGAGGACTACTCCGGCGTCTGGGCGTCGGCCTCGTCCAACATGAGCACCTACCTGCTGCTCAAGGAGCGAGCGGCCTCCTTCCGGGCCGACCCGGAGGTCCAGGAGGCGCTCGCCGCGAGCAAGGTCGCGGAGCTGTCCATTCCCACGATGGCTCCGGGCGAGACCTACTCCGACCTGCTGGCCGACCCGACGGCTTGGGAGAACTACGACGTCGACGGCCCGGGCGAGCGCGGCTACGGCTTCATCCACCTCAACCAGCTAGCCCTCGAGCACCTCCTCGGCGCCCGCTAACCCCTCCGACCCACCCCTTCGACCCCCACTTCGAAGTCGATCATGCACAACCTGGAGCGGCCCGGCATCGTCGCAGGTCAGCGCCTCGAAAAACTGAGTCGATCATGCACAACCTGGCGGCGTCGGTCCGGCACGTCCGCAGACTGCGACGGGATCAAGCGGGCACGCCGCTGAGTGTGGCTCCGGCATCGATGATGTGGCTATCGGTAGTTGACCTGCCGAGGAGCCGTCGTACGCCTGTGTCGGTTACTGCATGATCGACTTGGAATCTTGGCTCGCTGACCTGCGGTGATGCGCGCTGTCCCAACTCCTGCATGATCGACTTGGGGGGTTCATGATCGACTTGGGGGGTCAGGGCGCTCCATCCGACGGCGGTGACCTACGCCGACTCGGTCTCCGTGCGCGGCCAGGGGCGCCGCGCACGACTGGCGCACCACGAGCCGGGTCGGGAGCGTCACGTGGGTCAGCGCGAGGGTGCCGCCGCGGAGCAGCTCGACGAGCATCGCGATCGCGCGCTGACCCATCAGCTGGATGGGCTGCTCGATGGTGGTCAGCGCCGGCGTGATGAGCGCGCTCTCGGGGATGTTGTCGAAGCCGATCACGGACAGGTCCTCGGGCACCCGGAGGCCGAGCGTCCGTGCAACGTCGATCGTGGTGATGGCCGACAGGTCGTTGGCAGCGAAAACGGCAGTGGGGCGCTCCAGCGAGCCGAGCAGCTCGCGGGCCGCCTGCAGCGAGGCACCTTCTTCGTAGGATCCGACGCGTACCAGGCCGGGATCGAACTCGAGTCCGGCTTCGCTCAGCGCCCGCTGATAGCCGAGCTCTCGCAGTCGCGCGGACTCGAGGTCGCGGCGCCCGGCGAGGAACCCGATGCGCCGGTGGCCCAGCCCGATCAGGTGCTCCGTCGCCAGCTGCGCGCCCCGCAGGTTGTCGGAGTCGACCGTCGGCGCCCCGTTCCCTCCGGTACGCGGGTCGACGGCGACCACGGGTGCGCCGAAGGACGCGCCCATCACGGTCGGCGTCACGAGGATGGCGCCATCGATCAAGGTGCCGCTCAGTCGGGACAGATAGCGTCGCTCCCACCCCACGTGGTCGTTCACCATGCCGCCCGCCGAGTAGATCACCAGCTCATAGCCGGTGCCCTTGATCGCGTTCGCCGCCCCCTTGAGCAGCTCGGCGGAGAACGGCTCGATGTCGGAGACGAGGATGCCGATCACGTTGGTCCGGTGGTTGCGCAGGCTGCGGGCCACCAGGCTGGCCTCGTACCCGAGCTCGTCGATGACGACCTGCACCCGCGCAACGGTGGCCGCCGCCACGCCGTACCGCTCGTTGATGACCTTGGAGACGGTGGCCACAGACACGCCGGCGCGCGCCGCGACGTCGCGGATCGTCACACGGCTGCTGGTCTCCACGCGCCGGATAGTAACGGTCGAAATCGTTATCGACAACGATTGACAAGCGCCCTGCCCCGGCTGCAGGATCACGGCTGACACCCCGCCCACACGCCCGAACCGAACATCAACGAGAGAGGTGTGCGAGGTGCCCAGGATCGAGCGGGTCACGCTGAGCACAGTCGCGAATGCTGCCGGGGTCTCCCTCGCCACCGTGTCGAAGGTCGTGAACAACCGCCACGATGTCTCCCCCGGCACGCGGGCCCGCGTCCGGCAGCTGCTCGAGCAGCAGAACTACGTGCCTGTCTCGGGTCGACCCGCCGTCGGCCTGCGGCTGGTCCACCTCGTCTTCCCCTGCCTGGACAGCCCCTGGGCGATCGAGATCATCCGCGGCGTGACCGGGTCCGGGCTCGACGTCGTCGTGTCCTCGACCACGGACACCCCGGGTCCCGAGCGCTGGGCCGAGCACCTTGCCGGAGCCTGCAGTGCGGGCGCGATCATCGTGACGTCCGAGCTGACCGAGCCGCAACGACAGGCTCTCGGCCGCGCAAACGTCCCGTACGTGTTGATAGATCCCGTCGAACTCCCCGGTCCGGACGTCCCGAGTGTCGGGGCGACGAACTGGGCGGGTGGGTACGAGGCCACCGAGCACCTGCTCCAGCTCGGCCATCGGCGGATCGCGATGATCGGCGGTCCGCAGCGACTGTTGTGCAGCCGGGCGCGCATCGACGGTTACCGGGCGGCACTCGACGCAGCAGGACTGCCCATCGACCCCACGCTGATCCGGCACGGCGATTTCCACCACTTCGGCGGATGTACGCGGGCCCGGGAACTCCTCGCCCTGCCGGACCGGCCGACTGCCATCTTCGCCGGGAGCGACGAGCAGGCCTTCGGCGTGGTCGAGGCGGCCCGCACCTGCGGACTGAGCGTCCCGGGCGACCTCAGCGTCGTCGGTTTCGACGACCTGCCCATGTCGCGATGGGCCTCACCGCCACTGACGACCGTGCGCCAGCCGCTCGCCCAGATGGGGCGCGCCGCCGCGCAGATGCTGCAGTCGCTGATGGAGGGACGGGCTCTCAACTCCTCCCGCGTGGAGCTCGCCACCGCCCTGATCGTGAGGTCGTCGACCGCCCCACCACGCTGACGGGGACAATGGTGCGGTGGCCTTCACCCGTCGGATCGAGGACTTCAGCTGCGAACACTGCGGCGAACCAATGCGGGGCGACGGGTACACGAATCACTGCAGCAGGTGCCTCTACTCCAAGCACGTCGACATCGATCCGGGCGATCGCGAGGCCGACTGTGGCGGCCTGATGGCGCCGGTCGACGTGCTCCTCGAACGCGGTCGCCACGTGTTGGTGCACCGCTGCCTCCGCTGCGGCATCGAGCGGCGCTGCCGCACCTCCGAGGGGGATGACATCGACGCAATGGTCGAGATCGTGCGCGCCCGTGGCGGCTATTAGAACCCTGCGACGTGATGCGGGACGTAGGGCTCCTCCAGCGCGGCGACCTCTTCGTCGGCGAGGTGCAGGTCCAGGGCCGCGACCGCGTCCTCCAGGTGGCTCAGCTTGCTGGCGCCGACGATGGGTGCCGTGACCGCCGGGTGTCGAAGGACCCAGGCGAGGGCAACCTGGGCACGCGGGACGCCGCGGAAGGCCGCAACCTGAGCGACCCGGTCGACGACGATGCGATCGCTCGACGCGGTGTCATAGAGGGTCTTGCCGAACTCGTCGGTCTGCGACCGGTTCGTGCTCTCGTCCCAGTCACGAGTCAGCCGGCCGCGTGCGAGCGGACTCCAGGGGATCACGCCGACCCCCGCGTCGAGGCAGAGCGGGAGCATCTCGCGCTCCTCTTCGCGGTTGAGCAGGTTGAAGTGGTTCTGCATCGACACGAACCGCGTCCAGCCATGCTGGTCCGCGAGGTAGAGCGCCTTGCTGAACTGCCATGCGTACATCGAAGAGGCACCGATATAACGCGCCTTGCCCGCCTTGACCACGTCGTGCAACGCCTCGAGGGTCTCCTCGATCGGTGTGCTCGGGTCCCAACGATGGATCTGGTAGAGGTCGACGTATTCCGTGCCCAGCCGGGTCAGGCTGGCGTCGATCTCCGTGAGGATGGCCTTGCGCGACAACCCGCCGCCGTTGGGACCGTCGTGCATGCGGCCGTGCACCTTCGTGGCGATGACCGTCTCGTCCCGGCGAGCGACCTCGGCGAGCGCCCGCCCCACGATCTCCTCGCTGGAGCCGTCGGAATAGACGTTGGCGGTGTCGAAGAAGTTGATGCCGAGCTCGACTGCTCGATGGATGAGCGGGCGGCTCGCCGCCTCGTCGAGCGTCCACTCGTGATTGCCGCGCTGCGGGTCGCCGTAGGTCATGCAGCCAAGAGCGATCCGAGACACGTCCAGGCCGGTGTGCCCGAGCTTCGTGTACTCCACGTCATCCTCGTCTCTGTCTCACGATTCTTCGCAAAGGCTATGACCCCGCCGTCCTGGCCGGATTGGATGGGCTGGTGACCACGGCAGCTGCGACGACGTCCCGCCCGTTGACGATCCTGCTCTCGCCGGAGTCCGCCTACGGGCCGACCAACCAGTGCATCGGGATCGGGAACATCCTGTTGCAGCGCGGGCACCGAGTGGTGTTCGCAGCGGAGGCGTCGTGGAAGGGCCGGCTGGCGCCGCTCGGCTTCGAGGAACAGCTGGTCGACCTCGCCGAACCCGCACCGACCGATGACGAGCAGGATCCCGGCGTCTTCTGGACGGAGTTCATCCGCGACACGTCACCGGAGTTCCGCAAGTCGACTCAGCAGCAGCTCGAGACCTTCATCAGGCCGACCTGGGAGGCGCTCATCGCCGGCTCCCAGTATTGCGAGCCGCGGCTGCGCGAGATCCTCGCGACGGTCCGTCCCGATGTCGTGGTCGAGGACAACGTGGTGTGCTTCCCGGCACTGCTCACCAGCGCGGCGCCCTTCGTACGCATCGTGTCCTGCAACCCGCTCGAGGTGCCGGACGAAGGCATCCCGCCCACGTTCTCCGGGTTGTCGCAGCTCGACCGGGCGGAGTGGCCGGGCTTCCGTGCGGAGTACGACCGTGTGCACCGCGAGGTCTGGACGGCGTTCAACGCGTGGGTGGTGGCGCAGGGTGCGCCGCCGCTGCCCGATCTGCAGTTCATGCCCGTCAGCGAGTACGCGAACCTCTACGTCTATCCGGCCGAGGCGGACTATCCACGGGCGCAGCCGCTCGGCGAGACCTGGCACCGCATCGACTCGAGCGTGCGGGAGACCGACGAGGACTACGTCGTGCCTGCCGCCGTCGCCGACCGCCCGGCGGGCAGCGCCCTGGTCTACCTCTCCCTCGGCTCGCTCGGTGGGGCCGACGTCGAGCTCATGCGCCGGCTCGTCGACGTGCTGGGGCGCACGGCGCACAGGTACATCGTCAGCAAGGGACCGATGGGCGACCTGATCGACCTCCCGGCCAACATGGTCGGTGCCTCGACCCTGCCGCAGACCAAGGTGATCCCGCAGGTCGACCTGGTCATCACCCACGGCGGCAACAACACCACGACAGAGGCGCTGCACTTCGGCAAGCCGATGGTCGTGCTGCCGCTGTTCTGGGACCAGTACGACAACGCGCAGCGGGTGGACGAGCTCGACCTGGGCGTGCGGCTGGAGACCTACGCATTCACCGACGATCAGCTCGTCGCCGCGGTCGACGGACTGCTCGCCGACACCAGGCTCCGCGAACGGGCGGAGCGGATCGGCGCGGAGATCCGCGCCCGGCAGGGTCTGCGCGTCGGCGGCCGACATCATCGAACGCGTCGCCCGCGGCCACGCCGACCGCACGGCGTGACGCCAACCCCGCACGGCGTGACGCCAACCCCGCACGGCGTGACGCCGACCGCGCTCGCCGCGTGGATCGCCGGCGCAGCCGGCGCGGCTGTGTTGCCGCAACGTCACGCGGGAGAGGCTGCGGCAGTCGCGACACCTCTGCGCCTTGTCGACACGCTCGACCTGGCACCGCACGGCGTGCTGGCGATCGTGCTGGACGCGGCCGGGCGGCACTGTGCCGTGCCTCTCGTCGAACATCGCCAGGGTTGGCGACGCGCCCGGGCGGGTGACGGCCTCGCGACCGCGCTCACGGCTCTCGTGCTGCGCGGCGAGACGGCACCCGGACAGCCGTTCGAGGTGACCCGTTGGGCGCACGCCACCGACGGCCGCGTCGTCATCGCCCTCGCCGAGGGTCCGGCCGACACGCTGGACGAGGCACCGCGCGAGCGGGCCGTCGACGTCGACCAGACCAACGAGTCGGTGGTCGTGGACGAAAAGGTCGTTGTCAAGTGGACGGTCCGGCCCGCGACCGGGCCTGAACCCGCGCCCGAACGGTTGGCCGCCCTCGTGGCGGCCGGCTTCACCGGCATGCCGCGGCCGTGGGGCCTGCTGCGGTGGCACGCGCCCGATGGCGAAGCCGCCGCCCCGGTCCTGGTCGCCACCGTCGTGGCTTACCTGCCCGACGCGCGCGACGGCTGGGACTGGGCAGTCGAGGACGTACGTGCGGTGGCGCGTGGCGACCTGTCGCTGGCGGACGCCGTGGCGCCGTGGTTGCAGATCGGTGACCTCGTCGCGCGGATGCACCTGGCCCTGCCGGAGCGAGCGCCGGCGAGCGACGTGGTCGCGGGCCGGTGGCGGGCAGGCGCCCTGGCCGAGCTCGACGAGGCGCTGACAGTCGTTGACGGACCTGAGGGCGAGCGGCTGCTCGAGCACGCAGCGACACTGCGCACGATCGTCGACCGTCTCGGGAACGCCTCCGGCACAGCAGTCCAGGACATTCACGGCGACCTGCACGTGGGCCAGATGCTGCGCTGGCGGGCGGCGGGCGACCAGGCGCCGTCGTACGCCGTCACCGATTTCGACGGCAACCCGGTGCTGTCGCCGGACGACCGAGCCGCCCCCTCGCCTGCCGCGGTGGATGTGGCGGGGCTGCTGCAGTCTCTCGACCACGTCGGCCGGGTGGTGTCGCACCGCACCGAGCACGTCCCCCCGGCGCTCGTCGAGGACTGGATCGCGGCCTCCCAGGGCCGGGCGCTCGACGCCTATCGAGGCGCGCTCGCGGCAGCCGGCCGGTCGCATCTGCTCGACGAGTCGCTGCTGCCCGCGCTGCGCGTGCGACAGGTCGTGCGCGAATATCTGTACGCCGCCCGCCACCTGCCGCACTGGCGCTACGTGCCGCACTCCGCGTTGCCCGCCCTGATCGCCCAAACGCCTGGCCGGCCGGTCTGAGAGACCGGCCGACCAGGCGTTCGTTTCCTGCTCAGACGAGGGTGGGCTCACGCTCCTCGTCCTGCTTTGCCACGTCCGCCTCCGCGTCCGCGAGGACGTCGTGCTCGTACTGGTGCTCGCCGCCCTCGAGATCGATGTTCGGGAGGATCCGGTCCAGCCACGCCGGCAGCCACCAGGCGCGGTGACCGAGCAGGCTCATCGCGGCCGGCACCAGAACCATCCGGACCAACGTCACGTCAAGCAGCACGGCGACGGACAGGCCGACGCCGAACATCTTCGTCGTGAGGTCGGTGTCCAGGATGAACGCCGCGAACACGCTGATCATGATCAGTGCCGCGCTGGTGATGACCCGAGCCGTCGACCCGACGCCCTCAATGACTGCACGCTTCGGGTCGAGGTGCTTGAGGTACTGCTCGCGCACCCTGCTGAGCAGGAAGACCTCGTAGTCCATCGAGAGGCCGAACAGGATCGCGAACATCAGCATCGGAGCCAGCGGCATGATCGGCACCGACTCGTGGACACCGATCAGGCTGGCACCCCAGCCCCACTGGAACACGGCCACCATCACGCCGTACGCCGCGCCGACGCTGAGCACGTTGAGCAGTGCCGCCTTCAACGGAACCAGGATCGAGCGGAAGACGATCAGCAGGGCGAAGAACGCCAGCCCGATCACCGCACCGAGGAAATACGGCATCCGGACCTGGAGCCGCGACGAGATGTCGGTGAGCATCGGCGTCCCACCGGTCACCGACGCGTCCTCGCGGCGGTCACCGAGGGTGTCCGGCAGAACCTCGCTCCGCAGCCGCTTCACCAGCTGGTCGGTCCTCGCGTCCTGCGGTGCCGTGGTGGGAGTGACGTTGAACACCGCCAGGTCCTTCTTGGCGCTGATCGTGGGGTCGTCCACGGAAGCGACACCGGGGTCGGCTTTGAGGGCCTTCTCGAGTGAAGCCAGGGTGGCCGCGTCGTCCTTGGAACCGTCGAGCTCCACGACGACCGACATCGGGCCGTTGACGCCGGGACCGTACGCGTCGGCGACGAGGTCGTAGGCCTTGCGGGTGGTCGAGGTCGGTGCGTCGTTGCCGGCGTCGGCGAAGCCGAGCCGCATGGCGAAGACCGGGGCTGCAAGGACACCGAGCAGGACCGCGGCCACCAGGCCGAAGCGGACCGGCTTGGCCACCACCTTCGCCGCCCAGCGACCGGACTTGGACCGCGGGTTGTTGGCAGGCTTCTGCTTGACGAACGGCACCCGCAGCGCTGTTGACCTTGCGCTTCACGATGCCGAGGACGGCAGGCAGCAGGGTGATCGAGGCGAGCATGACGACACCGACCATCAGCGCCGAGGCCCAACCCATCATCGTCATCATCGGGATGCCGGAGACCTGCAGACCGGCGATGGCCACGAGGACAGTGACGCCGGCAAAGAGCACGGACAGGCCGGCGGTCGCGTTGGCGCGGCCGATCGCCTCGGGCACCGGCATGCCCTCATCGAGGTGCTGGCGGTGGCGCGCCAGGATGAACAGCGCGTAGTCGATGCCGACGCCCAGTCCGAGCATCATCGCCACGATCGTTGCGACCTCGGGCACCGCGAGCACGCCGGAGGCGAGCCCGATGCTGCTGATACCGATCAGCAGACCGATCAGAGCGACGATGATCGGGATGCTCATCGCGACGAGCGAGCCGAAGGCGACAACCAGCACCACGACGGCCACCAGGATGCCGATCCCCTCGCTGGAGGGTCCGGCGGCTGCCCCTGCATAGCCGAGGCCGTTGTCGTACTCGACCTCGACTCCGGCGTCACGGGCGGACTGCACAGCTTTCTCGGCGGCGTTGAACTGCTCAACTTCCACCTTCTCCTTGCTGAAGGCCACGGTCGCAAAGGCGGTCTTGCCGTCCTTGCTCAGGGTCGGACCGCGCGGGTCGTAGGGGTCGCTCACGCCGCTGACGTGCGGCACTGTCTCGAGCTTGTTGACGGCCTGCGCAATGGCGGCCTTCACCTCGGGCGAGGTCGAGACCTTTCTCGGAGTGGAAGACAACGTTGGAGGAGTAGAGCGTCTCCGTGGGGAACCGCTCCTGGAGTGCGTCAGCCGCGCGCTGCGACTCGGCGCCAGGCAGCCGGAAGGACTCGTCGGGCTGACCACCGATGCTCCCGTTGAGCATGAAGGCGGCTACCGCGACCAAGATCCAGGCAGTGAGTACGCGCCACGGGTGGCGTCCGGAGAAGTGACCGATCCGGTAGAGCAAGCGAGACATGGTCGTGCCTTTCTGGGTTGATGAGATGCGCAGGTGTCTGGTCAGGACAGGCCCGCGAGCAGGCCGGACCCGTACCTGAAAAGCGTGGGCTCCAGCGCGAAGTCAGCCGAGAGGGCAGCCCGCACAGCGGGCGGGGGTTGGCACGCGTCGCAGGGGGCTGGCCGCACCCGTCAAGGGGCCGAACCGGCGCTGCCAGCGACGCCACAGGTGTTCCGTGCGGCCCATGCGCCCCGGTTGTGTCCGTGTCTCAGCGACGGTCTCGCCGAGGCCGGCTTCGGCAGACCGGGCTGGCAGACGGGGCCGTGCCGGCAGACAACCACCTGGGGCGGCCAGGCAGCAACGCAGCTTCTGGGAACCGGTCGCGGGAACGCCGGCTTTTTTTCATGATCGCGAAGGATCTCCGCGGCTTCCGCCACAGGATCTTTCGCGATCATGGAGCGCTGGCTTCATGGGCCCGGTCGATACGTGGCTTACGGGGCGATTTATCGGTACGAGCGGCGCGGGCGCCCGCCGTCGTACCCGTTCATGATCGTTATTTCTGTGCTCAGATTCGGATCCAGGCGGAATCTGAGCACGATCTTGCTCAGGTGCACAGCTCGTCGCGGCCCGCCCACCCGCGATGGGGCAGGGTCGGGTGGGGCAGGGGCGCTCGGACGGGCGGGGCTATTCGGTGCCGGTGACGATCCCGAACTCGTGGATCTTGCGGTAGATCGTGGCGCGGGACATGCCGAGGGACTTCGCCGCCTTGGCCTTGTTGCCTCGGGCGTCGCCAGAGCGCGCGCGATCGCATCACGCTCCAGCGACTCGAGCGGGCTCAGCAGCCGGCGGCTGACCGACATGATCTCGGGCGGCAGGTCGCGTGCCGTGATCGTGCCCGTGCGCCGGCGCTGCACGATCGATCGCATCGTCTGGAACACCTGCTCGACGTTGCCGGGCCAGTTCGCGCGCATCAGCATCTGCAGCACTTCCGGCGAGCACGTCAGCTGTCCGCCGTAGCCGAGGCGCGCGACGAAGAACGGCACGAGGGCCTGGATGTCCTCGACGTGGTGGCGCAGCGGCGGGACCTCGACCGTGCTCGGGAACAGTCGCAGCAGCCGCGCGAGCTCCTTGCTCGCAGCGCCTGCGCCGAAGGTCACGGCCACCCAGGGGGCCTGCTGCTTGTCGCCGTTCGCGGCTTCCTGCAGCGTCGCCGCGAGGGAGCGCAGGTGCACGCCGTCGAGCCGGTCGACGTGCCGGATGATCACCGTGCCGGCGTTGTCGCCGCCCACGTCCTCCAGCAGCGCGGTCCTGGCCCCGGCCAGCCAGCCGGGCTCCGTCGCGTCCGTGGCGTCGAGCACGTTGAACCGGCTGCTGGGGTTCCGCCGTTGGTGCACGGCTCGCAGGATCGCCTGCTTGCCGACCCCCGCCTCGCCGGCGAGGGCGAGCCACTCACCGGACTGGTAGACGTCCTCCACCTCGTCGCAGGCACGCCGCCACAGGGCGCCGGACCCCACGATTCCGGGGAGGAGCATCCGGGTCGCCGTGCCACTGTCCTTGCTCGGGGTCGACGACGCCTTCCGCCAGCTTGGCGTGGACAACGCCGCCACCGAGCTGCCGGGGGCCGAGGGCGCGGAGGTACATCTTGACCTTGGTGCCGGTGGGCAGCTGGACGAGTACGGAGTCGCGGCGCGCGGCAAGGGCCTCCGCGGCCAGCCGCAACAGCACATCCTGGTCGGCGGGGGCGAGGACAGTCCGCGCGTATTCGTTCATCATGACGACGTCGTTGTTGAGCGCGAAGACGATGCCCGGCGTGCGGCGGCAGACCCGCAGGTACTCCTGCAGCAGCTCGATCTCCTGGCTGGCGGCATCGGTGAGCAGCGCCTGCCGGATCTGCACGGCGGTGGTCTTGGCGAGTGTCATCAGCAGCGGACCGGCGTCATTGCGCCAGCAGGTCAGGTCCACCGCGCCGACGGTCTTGCCGGAGATCGGGTGCATGATCGGCACGCCGGCGCAGGCGAGGTCCTCGAGGTTCTCGGCGTAGTGCTCATGGCCGAACACGTGCATCGGCTGGCCGCCTTCCAGCGCCGTGCCGATCCCGTTCGTGCCGACGAACTCCTCGGCATAGCTGAAGCCGGGGACGAGCAGGACGGCGTCGAGGTGGCGCTCGAGGTCGGCATCGCCGGTCATCCGGGACAGCACGAGCCCGGCGTGGTCGGTGAGCACGATGCTGATCGGCTGTCCGGCGAGCTGCTCGTGCAGCCTGCGCAGGACCGGGTCCGCGCTGCGCGTGAGGGGCGTGTCCAGGTTGGGGTCGCGCACGTACGGCATCTCGATGCGGTCGGCGGCCACGTTGCTGCGCTGGGACCGCAACCACGACGCGAGGATGCTCTCGCGCACCTGGCCGGGCGCGACCGGCTCGGCGGTGAGGAAGCGCACGCGGGTCTCCGCCAGCCCGGCACCGTCGGTCAGGGTGGGCGCTCCGGACTGTGTGGATCGCGTGGGCATCGCCTGCCTCCCAGGTGCGTTTTCTGGCCTTACCCGGCCCACGGAAGGACGATTGGGGCCGCGTCGCCGTGCCAACATAACCCCGGACCGTAGGGACACTGTCTCAAATTGAGACGTCCGCTTCCATGACACATGCTCGGATAGAAATCTCCTGCCCCTGGAGGTGCCCGCATGGAAGATGTCGCGCCTGGGACTGCTGAGGAAGCAGAGACCTACAACCCGTGGAGCATCGTCAACCTGGTGTTTCACCACCTGGCCGAGCAGGGTCTGCACCCCGTCCTCGGGGGTGCCGGTGACCCCGGGCGGCCCGCCGCCGAGCTGCTTCTCGCCCTCGGCATCGAACCGGCCGCGGAAGGAAACCGGCAGGTCATGCGTGATGTGCGAGAACACCTGGCCACAATTCGCACCACCGTCTTCGGTGATCGCTGAACAGCGAGTGCACCGGCCCAGGACGTGTCTCATGTTGAGACCGCCGAAGCCACCGAGAACAGGTGTGATGCGACCAGAAGGTCCGTCGAACTAAGGGAGTGCTGATGAGTCGCCAGAGCGTCGCGAAGGCTCACCAGAAGATCCAGGAACTGGCCTGGGAGCCTCTGTACCACGAGCCCGTGTCCCAATACGGCACTGACTACACGTTCCAGAAAGCCGACAAAAAGGACCCGCTGAAGCAGGTTCTCCGGTCCTACTTCCCGATGCAGGAGGAGAAGGACCACCGCGTCTACGGAGCCTCGGACGGGGCGATCCGCGGAAACATGTTCCGGCAAGTGCAGGAGCGATGGCTCGAGTGGCAGAAGCTGTTCCTGAGCATCATTCCGCTGCCGGAGATCTCGGCCGCACGTGCGATGCCGCTGCTGTTCCGCACGGTGCCCAACCCTGAGCTGCACAACGGCCAGGCGATCCAGATGATCGACGAGGTCAGGCACTCGACGATCCAGCAGAACCTCAAGCGCCTGTACATGAACAACTACATCGACCCAGCCGGCTTCAACAACAGCCTGCGCAACTTCCACAACGACTACTGCGGGACGATCGGCCGCCAGTTCGCCGAGGGCTTCATCACCGGCGACGCCATCACCGCGGCCAGCATCTACCTCACGATCGTGGCCGAGACGGCCTTCACAAACACCCTGTTCGTGGCCATGCCCGCCGAGGCCGCTGCGAACGGCGACTACCTGCTTCCGACCGTCTTCCACTCCGTCCAGTCCGACGAGTCGCGCCACATCAGCAACGGCTACGCCACGCTGCTCATGGCCCTGGCCGACGAGGGCAACCACCAGCTGCTCGAGCGCGACCTGCGCTACGCGTGGTGGAACAACCACCGGGTCGTGGACGCGGCCATCGGCACGTTCATCGAGTACGGCACGAAGGACCGTCGCAAGGACCGCGAGAGCTACGCCGAGATGTGGCGCCGGTGGATCTACGACGACTACTACCGCAGCTACCTTGTGCCGCTCGAGAAGTACGGACTGGTGATCCCCCACGACCTCATCGAGGAGTCGTGGAACCAGATCTGGAACAAGGGCTACGTGCACGAGGTCGCGCAGTTCTTCTGCACCGGGTGGCTGGCCAACTACTGGCGCATGGACCCGATGACGGACAAGGACTTCGAGTGGTTCGAGTACAAGTACCCCGGCTGGTACGACAAGTACGGCGCATGGTGGGAGAACTACGCGCGGCTCTCGATGCCGAACGGGCACAACCCGATCGTGTTCGAGGACGTCAACTACTCCTACCCGCACCGCTGCTGGACGTGCATGGTGCCGTGCCTCGTCCGTGAGGACATGGTCATGGCGGAGGTCGACGGGCAGACGCGCACCTACTGCCACGAGGCCTGCCGGTGGACCGACGTCGAGGCGTTCCGGCCGACGTTCCAGGGTCGCGAGACCCCGAACATGGGCCAGCTGATCGGCAAGCGCGAGTGGGAGACCCTCTACCACGGCTGGAACTGGGCCGACGTGGTCTCCGACATGGGCTATGTCCGTGACGACGGCAAGACACTGGTCGCCCAGCCGCACCTCAACCTCGACCCGAAGAAGATGTGGACGCTGGATCACCTGCGTCGCTGCCCACCGCTGCAGAGCCCGAACGTTCTGCTCAACGAGATGACAGCAGACGAGAAGAAGGCGTTCCACGCTGACTACATCAAGCAGGGTCCCGCCGGCCGGTTCGCTCCGAAGGACTGAGCACTCACTCACCCTGAGGCAACCGACCACCGATCGACACGCGAGGAGGGGCCCGAGGCCCGGGCCCCTCCTCGTCCGTTCAGACAACGTCCACAAAGGCCAGGACGGGAGGGGCTGATGACCGACAAGCACGTCGTACGCTTCGAGCCCGTCGGCATCGATATCGAGGTCCGCGAGGACCAGAACGTCCTGCGGGCTGCAGCCGAGCAGGGAATCATGCTGATGCACGGCTGCAAAGAGGGCCAGTGTTCGTCCTGCAAGTCCTTCGTGCTCGACGGTGAAGACTACGAGCTGGACAAGTACTCGACCTTCGCCCTGCCGGACTACGAGAGGGAGGAAGGCTTCACGCTGCTCTGTCGTACGCATGTCTATGAGGACGTGACGATCGAGCTGCTCAACTACGACGAGGACATGATCCGGTCCGGGCTGCCGATCCAGCAGGCGGTCGTGGAGGTCGTCTCCATCGACGCCGTCACGCGCGACATGCGTCACGTCACGCTTCGGCTCGTGGAGCCCACCGAGCTCAGGTTCTTCCCCGGTCAGTACCTCGACATCGTGATCCCCGGCACCGAGTCCACGCGCTCCTTCTCCATGGCCAACATCTCCAGCCGGGACGGCGGCCTGCTCGAGTTCGTGATCAAGGTCTATCCGGACGGACTGTTCTCCGGCTTCCTGGACACCAAGCTCGCGGTCGGCGACCGTCTCGACGTCGTCGGGCCGTTCGGTGTGTTCACGCTTCGCGAAGGTCGCGATGGCGACCTGATCTTCGTCGGCGGCGGTGCCGGCATGGCACCGATCCTGTGCCTCCTCCGTTCCATGGTCGAGCGCGGCATCACCCGCAAGGCCACGTACTACTACGGCGCGCGGGAACGGCAGGACCTCTGCTTCGAAGAAGAGCTGCGCGCCCTGGAGGAGGTGCTGCCCGGCTTCCGCTACGTGCCTGCCTTGTCCGAAGCGGCCCCGGAGGACGCGTGGGACGGCGAGGTCGGCTTCATCACCGACGTCGTGCGACGGTACGAGACCGACCTCGCGAACGTCGACGCCTACGTGTGCGGCCCCCCACCGATGGTGGAGGCGGCCATGGCGGTCCTCACCCAGCTGGGTGCGCCCGAGAAACGGATCTTCTACGACAAGTTCACGACAACCGGGGACCCGGAATCCGACCCCACATCACCAGCCCCATGACATCCAACTCCGTGACATCCGCTCCAGTGACAGGAAGGGCGTCCTCATGACCACCACCACCCACAGCGACGTGACCGTCGTCGATGACGGCAAGGAGTCGACACTTCGCGACTTGCCGAAGCCGGAGTTCACGGACGCGGAGGCTGGTGCGAGAGAGTTTCCGGACTCGACCGCGCGCCGCTACAACTACTACGTCCCGCAGAAGCGCAAGCAGACGCACTACGAGGACGTCACCGTTGAGGTGCAACCTGACCCCCGGCATTACCTCAGCCAGGGCTGGCTCTACGGGTTCTCCGACGGTCGCGGGGGCTACCCGCTCGACTGGACGGCCCTCAAGGCCTGGGGCAGCGACCGGCCGGAACCGGAGCGCTTCCCTGGCTCCGGTGGGCGCGGTTACGACTGGCCGGCGACCGGCTGGCACGAGTTCCGCGACCCGAACGAGGAGTGGGAGCTGACTCTCTACCGCTACAACGCCAACGTCGTGCGGCAGATCAACGCCAACATCGACACCGCTCGGGAGACCAAGGCGTTCGAGCAGTGGAACCCCAACTGGGTGCAGTTCGTGGAGCGCAACATCGGGGCGTGGATGCACGTCGAGCACGGCCTCGGGCTCTACCTGTTCGCCAACGCGAACCGCCGCGCGCCGACGAACATGCACAACAACGCCATCTCGGTGAACAGCATGCACCGCATCCGCTTCGCTCAGGACCTGGCGCTCTACAACCTGACGCTCAGCGAGGAGATCGACGGCTTCGACGGCTCCGCGCACATCGAGACGTGGAACAGCGACCCGGCATGGCAGGGCGTCCGCAAGACCGCCGAGCAGCTCACCGCGATCGACGACTGGTGCGAGGCGATCTTCGCCGCGAACGTGGTCTTCGAGCCGCTCGTCGGCGAGCTGTTCCGCAGCCAGCTCGTGCAGCAGGCCTCCCCCAGGAACGGCGACTTCGTCACGCCGACGGTTGTGGGAGCCGGTGAGCACGACTACGCCGCCCGGGACCTGCGCTACACCACGGCGATGTTCGAGCTCCTGGTGAACGACCGCGAGTTCGCCGACCACAACAAGGCACAGCTGGGCGAATGGCTCTCGGTCTGGGTGCCTCGCGCCATCTCCGCCGCCCGCACGCTCCAGCCACTGTGGTCACAGCCCGACGCGAAGCCACCGCGCTTCGAGGACGGCCTCGACCACGCAAAGAGCCGCTTCAGCGGCATCCTGTCCGACATCGGCCTGCCGGAACCCAAGGAGCTGACGCAGTGACCAGCCTCAAAACGACAGTTGAGAGCCCGTTCAAGTCCAACAACACCGCGTCCAACATGTGCGGCGTGACCCTGATGAACAACCAGGTCGGGGCGGTCGTGGCCCAGGTCATGAAGGACAAGCCAGGCGTCACCGTGATGCCGCTGCCGTCGATGATCCGGGTGGACGCGGTCCGCCGGATGGACTTCGTCTACGACGAGATCTCCGAGGCGCTCGGCGAGGAGCCGGGCTTCTTCGACGCCGCCGAGTTCGAGGAGAACATGTCCACGCACTACGGCCGGATGATCCACGAGGACGACCGGACGATCATGTTCGCCAACCCCGAGGACGCGTCCGAATACATCGGCTTCGACCTGAAAGCCAGCAACTAACGGTCCCGGAGCTCTCTCACCAACCAACCCGAGGAGGAGCCGAGTGTACGAGAAAGACGGCGAGAAATATTTCGTAGTCGACAGCCACATGCACTTCTGGAACGCGGCCCCGGACAACTGGGTGCCTGGTGCCGAGCAGTTCGCCGATGGCTGGATCAACTGCTTCCACGCCTACCAGGGCCTCGGGCCACCTGAGACGCACTGGACCATCGAACACTTCCGGAGCTATTCGGAGGACGACCTGATGAAGGACGTCTTCCAGGACGGCTACGTCGACGTGGCGATCTTCCAGCCGACCTACCTGAAGGAGTGGTACAAGGAAGGCTTCAACACCACGGAGAAGAACGGTGCGCTCGCCGAGAAGCACCCCGGCAAGTTCATCGTCAACACGCGGTTCGACCCGCGCGACAGCGACCTCGGGCTGAAGGAGCTCGAGGACAACGTCGCGCGCTGGGGGTCGAAGGGCCTCAAGCTCTACACGGCCGAGTGGAACAACGGCTCGCGCGGCTGGACGCTGAAGGACCCCGGTGCCTACCGCTTCCTGGAGAAGGCGCAGGAGCTCGGCATCAAGAACGTCCACGTCCACAAGGGGCCGACGATCTGGCCGCTGGACAAGGATGCCTTCGATGTCTCCGACGTGGACCACGCCGCGACGGACTTCCCCGAGCTCAACTTCATCGTCGAGCACGTCGGCCTGCCGCGCATCGAGGACTTCTGCTTCATGGCGACGCAGGAGCCCAACGTCTACGCGGGCCTGTCAGTGGTCATCGGTGGTCTCATGCACGCGCGACCGAAGTTCTTCGCGAAGGTGATGGGCGAGCTGCTGTTCTGGGTCGGCGAGGACAAGATGACCTTCGGCAGCGACTACGGCATCTGGGAGCCCAAGTGGCAGATCGAGGGCTTCGTCGACTGGGACTACCCCAGCGACGAGTTCTCGGACTACCCGCGGGTCACGACAGCCACCAAGAAGAAGATCCTCGGCCTGAACGCTGCGAAGCTCTACGGCATCGAGGTTCCTGCAGAGTTCCAGCTGCCGGCCGACGCCGGGGCTCCCGCTGCTCAGGACGACGCAGCGCTCGTGGACCTCAACGAGGGAGCCGGGGCCAAGGTGTGACCGACGCAACGGCTTTGCTCGCCGCCCTGGACACGGTGCGCGACCCCGAGCTGGACGAGTCAGTGACCTCGCTCGGCTTCGTGACGTCGTGCACCGTGTCCGCGGAGGGGATCGCGGACGTCCGGCTGCGGTTGCCCACGTACTTCTGTGCGCCCAACTTCGCCTTTCTGATGGTGGCGGATGCGTACGAGGCCGTGAGCGGCGTGGCCGGCGTCCACCGGGCACAGGTCGTGCTGGAGGACCATTTCGCCTCCGACGAGATCAACCGTGGGGTCGCGGCGCAGGCCGGCTTCGTGGAGTCCTTCGACGGACTCGCGGAGACCGAGCTGCATCAACTGCGCACCGACTTCCGGCGCAAGGCGACGTTGGCGGCGACTGACCGGGTGTGCCGGCCCCTGCTCGCCGCCGGGTGGACGCCGGAGGAGCTCGCTGACCTGACGCTCGGCGACGTCCCGCAGGCGGCGGATGTGGAGCGGCTGCGGTCCCGGCGCGCCGAGCTGGGACTGCCCTCGGGCGACGACTCGGCGCTGCTGGTGGACGTGGTCACCGGCGAGGCGATCGGGGTGCAGGCATTGCCATTGCACCTGCGTCGGGCGAGGCTGACAGGAGTCAGCCTGCAGGCAAACGGCAGCGTCTGCCGAGGGCTGCTGCGCGAGAGATATGCGACCGTCGGACTAGGCGAGGAGGAGGAGACGCTATGAGGGCTGTCCGCCTGCACGGCTATCACCAGGAGCCCGTCATCGACGAGGTGCCGGAGCCGACCATCAAGACTCCGCTCGACGTGATCGTCAAGATCGGCGGCGCGGGTGTCTGTCGCACAGACCTGCACATCATCGAGGGTCAGTGGGAAGCGGCGATGAGCCCGACGCTGCCCTACACGATCGGTCACGAGAACGCCGGCTGGGTGCACGAGATCGGGTCCGCGGTGACCAACGTGCAGGTCGGTGACACGGTCATCCTGCATCCGACGCCGACCTGCGGGCTGTGCCGTGCCTGCCGCGCCGGCCAGGACATGCACTGCATCAACAGCACCTTCCCGGGGCTGGGCGTCGACGGCGGCATGGCGGAATACCTGCTCACCTCGGCGCGCGCCTGCGTGAAGCTCGACCCGAAGACCGAGCCCAAGGACGTCGCGGCCCTCGCCGACGCGGGCATCACCGCCTACCACGCGGTACGCAAGGCCATCCCGCTGCTCTACCCGGGCACCACGTGCGTGCTCATCGGTGCCGGCGGCCTGGGCCACATCGGCATCCAGTGCCTCGCCGCGCTCACCGCGACCCGGATCATCGTGGTCGACCGCAACCCGGCGGCGTTGAAGCTCGCCGAGCAGCTGGGCGCGCACCACACCGTGGTCGCCGACGGCGGCCAGGTCGCCGCAGTCCAGGAGCTGACCGACGGAGGCGGCGCCGACGTGGTGCTCGACTTCGTCGCCGAGCAGGGCGCCGAGAACGACGGCTTCGCGATGACGCACAGCGGCGGCTCGTACTACGTCATCGGCTACGGCGGGACCCTGAACATCCCGACCCTCGACATCATCTCCACCGAGCGCAACATCATCGGCAACATCGTCGGCACCTACAACGAGCTGGCCGAGCTGATGGTCCTTGCCCAGACCGGAAAGGTCACCCTGCACACCGCCACCTACCCCCTTGACGCCGCTGTGGAGGCCATCCAAGATCTCGATGCAGGCCGGGTCCGCGGACGCGCCATCCTCGTCCCGTAGCTCTCCTCCAGGCACCCGTTTTGCCCCCGTAGTTCACCGAAAGACCACCGACACCGAACATTGGAGGAGCGATGGCCAAGGAACTGCGTTTCGGCGAGGATGCCCGGAACCTGCTGCTTGCTGGCGTAGACCAACTAGCCGAAGCCGTGAAGTCGACGCTCGGCCCCAAGGGCCGCAACGTCATCCTGGAAAAGATCACCGGCTCCCCCGTCGTGACCAACGACGGCGTCACCATCGCCCGAGAGATCCACCTGCCCGACCAGTTCCAGAACATGGGCGCGCAGCTGGTCAAGGAAGCGGCGATCAAGACCAACGACATCGTCGGCGACGGCACCACCACCGCGACCGTCCTCGCCCACGCGATCATCCGTGAGGGCATGCAGGCCATCGGCGCGGGCGGCAACCCGGTCCTGGTCAAGCGGGGCATCGACCTCGCCGTCGGGCGCCTCGTCGAGCACCTGCGCGGCGTGGCCCACCCCGTGGTGACCCAGCAGGACTATGCGCGGGTGGCCGCGATCTCCGCCAACGACGACGACACGGTCGGCGCCGTGCTCGCCGAGGCGCTCTACACCGTGGGCGACGGGGGCATCGTCACCGTCGAGGAGTCCGGGACGCACGGGATGAGCGTGGAGTTCGTCGAGGGCTTCGAGTACGACAACGGCTACATCTCGCCCTACATGGTCACCAACCCGGCCAGCCTCGAGGCTGTCCTGTACGACCCCTACATCCTGGTGAGCAACGAGAAGATCACCAAGGTCCAGCAGCTGATGCCGATGCTCGACAAGGTGATGCGAGCGCCTCGTCCGCTGCTCATCATCGCCGAGAACGTCGAGGGCGCTGCGCTGAGCATGCTGGTGCAGAACCACGTGAACGGGATCTTCCAGTGCGTCGTGACCCGGGCACCCGGTTTCGGTGACCGGCGGCTGCGCAAGCTGGAGGACATCGCGGCGATCACCGGCGCCTCCGTACACAGCAAGACGTCGGCCTTCAACCTCGAGACGATCACCCTCGACCACCTCGGCCGGGCCGACCAGGTGCGGATCACCGCCGAGCGCACCGCGATCATCGGCGGTGCGGGAGCCGCAGACGTCATCGAGTTCCGGCTCGCCCAGATGCGGGCGGAACGGGAGCGGGCGACCTTCGGCATCGATGAGGACGTGCTGACCGAGCGGATCGGTGCCCTGTCGGGCAAGGTCGCAGTGATCCGGGTCGGTGCTCCGACCAACGCCGAGCTGGCCGAGCTCCAGCACCGCGTCGAGGACGCCCTGTCCGCAACCCGGGCCGCCATGGCTGAGGGCATCGTCGCCGGTGGCGGCGTCGCCCTGCTGCACGCGGCGTCCGCGCTGGACGACATGGACGTCAAGGACGACCACGCGATCGGTGTGGAGATCGTGCGCCGCGCGCTGACCGAGCCGACCTACCTGATCGCCACCAACGCGGGCTACTCCGGATCCGACGTCGTCAGCCAGGTCACGGACATGGGCGTCGACGACGGCTTCGACGCCCTCGAGGGACGCTTCGGCAACATGATCGACATGGGCATCATCGACCCGCTGCGGGTCTGCCGTTCGGCCTTGCAGAACGGGGCCTCGGTCGCCGGGTTGTTGCTGACCACCAACACCCTGGTCGCTGAGGAGCAGACGCCCTGGGGTGGCAGCCGGGCACTGATGACCGAGTTCGGCGAGCTCGACGAGGGCCTGCACCAGCCGTCGCCTGATTCGAGCACACCACAGTCGCTCGGCCTCGGTCCGTCGGTCGGGTGAATCCCGGCTCCCCGGTCGGGGGACCGGCAGCAGATCCGCTGCCGGTTCCCCCTTCCGAGCTCACGGTTGAGGGCGAGGCCAGCGCCCTGCAGCTGCTGCGTTCGCGCGGCCGGATGCGCGGCGTCGTCGCGCTGCTCGGACCGGCCTTCGTCGCGGCGGTCGCCTACATCGACCCCGGCAACTTCGCGACCAACTTTTCGGCCGGCGCAAAGTTCGGCTACGCCCTCATCTGGGTGATCGTCGCCGCCAACCTGATGGCCATGATGGTGCAGTACCTGTCGGCGAAGACGGGGGTCGCCACCGGGAAGGACCTCCCGGAGCTCTGTCGCGAGCACCTCCCGCGGCCGGTGTCCCGGGGCCTGTGGGTGCAGGCCGAGATCATCGCGATGGCGACCGACCTCGCGGAGTTCGTCGGAGCAGCCGTCGGCCTGAACCTGCTCTTCGGCGTGCCGCTGTTCCCGGCCGGGCTCATCACGGCGGTCGTGGCGTTCGGCATCCTCGCGCTGGAGCAGCGCGGCTACCGGCGCTTCGAGCTGGCCATCGTCGCCCTGCTGGGCATCGTCCTGCTCGGCTTCGCCTACGACCTCGCGTCGGTCGGCGCAGACGCGTCCGCGGTCGCGGCCGGGCTCGTGCCGAGCTTCCCGGGCGGGGACAGCGTGCTGCTCGCGGCAGGCATCATCGGTGCGACCGTGATGCCGCACGTCGTCTATCTGCACTCGGCGCTGACCAAGTCGCGGGTCCAGTGCCGTGACGACGCCGAACGCTTCGAGCTGTTGCGCTTCCAGCGCCTCGACGTCGTCGTCGGTCTGGGCCTCGCCGGGCTGATCAACCTCTCGATGCTCATGGTCGCGGCGTCGGTGTTCCACAGCTCGGGGAACACGGACACGGACTCGATCGAGGCGGCGCACGCGGGGCTCGGCGAGCTGGTCGGCGGTGGGCGCGGCACTGGCCTTCGCCGTTGCGCTGCTGGCCTCGGGGCTCTCGTCGTCCAGCGTCGGCACCTATGCCGGTCAGGTCGTCATGCAGGGCTTCATTCGCCGCCGCATCCCGCTGATGGTCCGACGCGCGGTGACGATGCTGCCCGCCCTGGTCGTGCTCGGCCTGGGGCTGCCCGCCACCGACAGCCTGGTGATCTCGCAGGTCGTGCTGTCCTTCGGCATCCCGTTCGCGCTGGTGCCGCTCTGGATGCTCACCCGGCGCGCGGACATCATGGGGCCCTTCGTCAACCGGCCGCTCACCACCTTCACGGTGGGGGGCATCGCCGCGATGATCATCGCCCTGAACGTCTATCTGCTCTACGACCTCGCCTTCTAGCCCCTGCCCACTGAACGGAACCCCCATGACCAACGACACCGCCACCCCCGCCGCGGTGCGGCGGCTCGACACACCGGACGCGCAGGCACTGGCAGACCTTGCCGCGATATTCGAGGACCTGCAGACCGTGCTGCGCTGCTGCGAACGTCTCGTGTCCGAGCTCGCGTCCGAGCCCGGAGGTCCCGACGACGTGACCCTCGAGGCCTTCTGGACGATGGCGGTGCTCTCGTACACCCGCTGCTTCTCGAGCCGCGCCAGCGGCACCGGCCTCACACCCGACGACGTCACCGAGACCGGCATCAACGGCGATGTCCTGGGCTGGCACAAGGTCCTGATGCAGCTGCGCGACCACTACGCCGACCCTGCGGTGAACCCCCGGGAAGGCTTCTCGGTCGGGGTGTCCCAGGACGACGACGGCAAGGCCAACGGCATCGCGGTCACGTCGGCGTCACCACCCCGGGTGGACGACCTGACCGTGCGCCAGACGGGGGCCATCACCTACGGGCTGGTCCGCATCGTCGACCAGCGCATCGCGGCGCGCCAGGAGGTCGTCTTCAACGCACTCACGCCGATGACCAAGGCCGAGCTCGACAAGCTCCCTCTCGTCGAGGTCTCGACGGACGCGTAGCGACGGGACCGGGCCGTCCTGAGCGCCCACCTGCATGACGTGCATGCATGCGAGTGCAGTTCCTTCGCAGATTTTCATGATCGCGAAAGATCGTGCAGCGAAATCCCCTGCGATCCTTCGTGATCATGAAAGGTTGCCGCGCGACGAGGCCTCCGTGCCCGCGAACGGGAGGTCGAGGGTGTGAGCACCGCGACGCGCTTTCGTCGCCAGGTAGCCCGCGTTCGCCGCGGACAGGTGCACACCTGTCGGCACCCGCTCGGTCACGGTCACCCCGAGCCGGCCGAGCTGGGCGGCCTTGTCCGGGTTGTTGCTCAGCAGGGCGACCCGCGTCAGCCCCAGCGCGCACAACATCTGCGCCGCGACGATCGTCAGGCACTCGCTGTGCGGCCGGATCAGCGGCACTGGACGGTCCGGCGAGTCCGGGGTGCGCGATCCGGCGTAGGCGCCGAGTCCGAAAGCGAGATGTTCCCGGCCGTCGGCCAGCCCGGTGAAGTGAACACGCGCGCAGCCGTCGCGTATCCGTCGGGAACCGTAGCGGCAGGGTCACCTGGGTGCGGACCGTCGCAGCGGGCAGGGGCTGTGGCATCGGGTCTCCTCGGTCAGTCCATGCGGAATCGTGAAGAGAGCGCATAGCGCAGCAGCACCACGTCATCGATCTGGCGAACCCCTGCCAGCCGCGCACGCCGGTCGGGGTTCCAGGGGAAGCGGCCGTCGTTGACGAAGCGCCGGGCCCGGGAGTCGCCGACGAAGAACGGTGCGACGACCAGGTGCAGCTCGTCGGCCAGGTCACCCGTCAGAAACTGCGTGAGCACGATCCCGCCGCCCTCGACCATCAGCCTCCGTACGCCCCGGGTGTAGAGGTCCTCGCTCAACCTCTGCATGTCCACCGGCTGCCCGCCGTCGACCACGGTCGCGACCGGCCCGAGCCGAACGCGGGCCTCGGCCACCGCCGCGCTCTCGCAGTAGACCAGCTTCTCGGTGTCGCCGGTGGCGAAGAAGTTCGCGCAGGCGTCCAGCCGCGCCCGTCCTGTCACGGTCACCTTGACCGGCGTCGCCCGAAGCCCCCGGGCGACTCGCTCGTCCTGTCGCGCCTGGGTGCGCACCAGCAGCCGCGGGTTGTCGTTCCGCACGGTGGCCGCACCGACCAGGATCGCGTCACAAGCGGCGCGTTCCGCGTCGACGCGATCGAAGTCGGCGTCGTTGGACAGCAGCAGCCGCTCTTCGGTCGCGCTGCCGAGGAAGCCGTCGATCGACATGCCGCAGCTCAGCAGGGTGTACGGGCGGTCGGCTCGCTGCGCCCCGTCGAGGCGTGTCGCGTGCGGGCGGTCAGCCACGCTCGATGCCCTCCGGACGAGCGGTGGCGGGGCGGAACCAGCGTGGATCTGCCTCGTGCGGACTCCAGGCCTGGCGATGCACCCAGTCCGCGATCAGCACGACGGCGCCGGGCAGGCTGGAGACGAACACCATGACACCGAACACCGCAGCCGCGCCGACGCCCGCAGATGCGCCCAACCCGGCCGCAGCGAACGCCCACGCCGCCACGCCCTCGCGCGGTCCCCAGCCGCCGACGTTGGCCGGCACGGCCGCGGCCAGCAGCACGAGCAGTGCCAGCGGCACCATCCGGGCCGGCGACGCGGTCGATCCGGCCGTCCGTGCAGCGATGAGGAAGGTCGCCACGTGGCCGGCCACGATCACGACGGACGCGAGCACGATGCCCGGCCACGACGCGCCGCGCGTACAACCCGTCGCGGAGGTCGGCGGCCGTCGCGCGCAAGGTGCGCGCCCAGCGTGACGACCCGGACTGCGGCTCAGCGCGGCTCAGGTACAGGGCGCCGGCCATGACCGCCAGCGAGAACAATCGCGAGGACAGGCACGGACGAGCGCACCGGCGACGGCAGCAGGAGCAGCACGCCCAGCGTGAGCACGAGCTGCACGCCCTGGCCGGCGAAGCGTTCCCAGGCGACGGCCCGCAGGCCCCGGCTCACGTCGCCCGCATCGCGGCCGTGGCGCACCCCGCGGTGCACGTCGCCGAGCACGCCACCGGGCAGCGTCGTGTTGAGGAACTGCGAGCGGTAGTACGAGGCGACGGCCGGGCGCAGCGGGACGGCGACGCCGAGACCTCGGGAGACCAGGCTCCACCGCCAGGCGCTGCACACGGTGGTCAGCACTGCGATGCCCGCGGCCGCCGCCAGCGACCATCCGTCAATCCTGCGGACGCCGTCGAGGAAGGCGCCGGTGCCCAGCCGCGCGACGAGCACGGCAAGGATCGCGGCCCCGCCCAGGGGACGCGCCCACCTGAACACCGTCCGGCGCCTGCCGGCATCGCGCCACCTCGAGGTGTTCAGCAGCGGGGCCGTTCTCGGGATCTCCGCCACGGCGTGCTGGAGATGGGTCATGCCGCCACCTCCGCCAGGATGCGCGAGAACCGGAGCGCCGTGTCCGGCCAGCTCGGACAGCGTCAAGCGGCGCCCGTGGGCAGCGCGCCGGAGGCGTTCGCGCAGGTCCGGGTCGCCGAGCCAGCTGCGCAGGCGCCGCGGCGAGGGCGGCTGGATCGCCCGGCGGCACCAGCAGGCCCGGCAGGCTCCCGTCAGCCCCACGGCCCATGGCCTCCGGCAGCCCACCCACGTCGGTCGCCACCACAGGGAGCCCGCGCGCGAGCGCCTCGGTGACGACCATGCCGTAGGTCTCGGCGCGCGAGGCGAGCACGACGCACGTCCGCGGAGGCGTAGCTGAGATCGAGGTCCGCGCCGGTGCGCGGCCCGGTGAACACCACTCGATCGGAGAGTCCGCCCTCCCGTGCCTGGCTGCGCAGTCGCTCGACGAAGCCGGGGTCGCGGTCCAGCGTGCCGACGCAATCGCAGCGCCAGGACAGGTCCGAGACCGTCGCCAGGGCCTCGAGCAACACGTCGTGCCCCTTGAGGGGCGTCACCGCCGCGACGCAGAGCAGTTCCGCGCCCTCGACCGTTCCCGGTGCCAGGTTCGGCAGCGTCCACACCGGGCTCCGCGACGTGCACCAGGTCCGGCCGCAGCGCGTAGCGGTCGAGCAACCAGCGCCGGGTCCACGTGCTGGTCGTGACGACCGCGGCAGCGGCCGACAGCACCGCGCATTCCCGGGTGCGGGCGGCGGCATCGTCACCCGGCGCCGCGTTGCCCAGAGGCATGTGCACGAGCACGACCAGGCGCAGCCGCCGCGCCTCGGGCACCAGCACCTCCGGGACAGCCGAGGCGACAAGACCGTCCAGCAGTACGAGGGCGCCGTCGGGGATCGCTCCCATCACGTCGCTGAGGATCCGGCTCGCCGCCCCGTCGGGCCGGGGCCAGGAGCCGGGCACGGCTCGCTCATGCACCGACCATCCGCTCGCGACCAGCCCGTTGCAGATCCTGCGGTCGTAGGTGTTGCCGCCGCTCGGCAGCGTTGGGTCGTCGATGCCGTCCGGCACGACGACGGTCAGTTCCTTCACATCCGGCTCTACGTAGACAGCCGGCTGTGCGTTCACAGCGGTCGCTCGTAACTCGCCCACGCGATGTGCGACTCGTGCAGGGTGACCGCGATCCCGGCGAGCCCGCGGGCGCCTTCGCCGAGGGCACCGGCGTGCACGAGCTCGGCCAGCCGGTCGGCAATGACCTTGGCCAGCGCCTCGGTGGAGGTGTTCATGCCGGCGAAGTCGGCCTCGTCGTCGAGGTTGCGATAGCTCAGGTCCCCCACGACGGCGTGCAGCTGCCCGGCCGCCAGCCCGATGTCGACCACGATGTTGTCCGCGTCGAGGGCCGTCCCCCGGAACGTCGCATCGACGACGTACGTCGCGCCGTGCAGGCGCTGCGCGGGTCCGAACACGTCGCCGCGGAAGCTGTGGGCGATCATCATGTGATCGCGGACGGTCACGCTGAAGATGGGCTTACCCCTCGCCGTAGGTGACGGTGTGGCAGAGCGCAAGCAGGGTGCCGCCCGACAGCCGGGCCATGACGTCGGGCAATTCGTCGAAGCGGGACGCACCGGTGATAAGTGCATCGAACACAGGATCGCGGAGCAGGTCCAGAGCAAGTTCCAAACGGTCGGCATGGGTTCGGCTGCCGCGGCGGGCTGCGGAGACGGTGCCGACCTGGCTGGCCCTGATGCCGAGGCGGCCGGAATGGAATGCACCGCCGAGCGACAGCCGGATCTCGGCATCTCCGTACCAGCTCAGATCGATGACCGTGCCTTCCGGGGCGAGCAGCTCGAGCGACTGCTGGAGCCCGGCGGAGGTCGCGCTCGTGTGCACGACCAGGTCACGGCCGCCGGCGGCGTCCGCGGGCAGCGCGAAGTCGACACCGAGCGCCGAGGCGACCTCGGCGCGGGACGGGTCGATGTCGACGACGGTGACTCGTACGCCAGGCATTCGGGCCAGCAGGCGCGCGACACAGCAGCCGACCATGCCCGCGCCGACGACGGTGATCCGGTCACCGACCAGCGGTGCGGCGTCCCACAAGGCGTTGACGGCGGTCTCCACGGTGCCGGCGAGCACCGCTCGCGCAGGCGGGACGTCTTCGGGCACGACGATCACGGCCGCCGCAGGCACGACGTAGGCGGTCTGGTGGGGGTAGAGGCAGAAGACGGTGCGACCGCGCAGCTCCCGCGGACCGTGCTCGACGACGCCGACGTTCAGGTAGCCGTACTTGACCGGCCCGGGGAAGTCGCCCTCCTGGAACGGCGCTCGCATCGCTGTGTACTGGCTCGCCGGCACGCCACCGCGGAAGACCAGCGTCTCGGTGCCGCGGCTCACGCCGGAGCGCAGCGTGCGTACGAGAACATCGTCCGGACCCGGCTCGGTCAGCGGGGCGGAGCGGATTTCGCCCACTCCGGGCTCACGCAGCCAGAACGCGAGCGCCTCAGTCCGCACGACCCCGCCCTCCTCGGCCCCCGATTGAACCGGAGCATCGAATTTATCGTGCTACTGGCATACCCCTCGTACTGCTGACATACCCACAACCACGGAGGCACGGTGCGTTCGGTTCAACGAGACCTGGCGATCGCGCTGTTCGCGCAGTTCGTGCTGCTTGTCGCGCTCGCGTGGACCGTCGGACTCAACGGCGCCGGGCTGGGCCGTGGGCGTCACCTGCGCGGTGGTCACGAACGCCGCGCTGACCGGAGGTATCACGCGGTACGGGGCCGATCGACTGGGGCCGGCCGACCGGGTGACATTGGCCCGATCCATCCTCGTCGGCGGCGTGGCCGCGCTGACCGCCGACTCGTTCGGCGGCACCGCGCCGTTGACGCCGCTGGTGTCGCTCACCGTCGTCGCACTCGTGCTTGACGCGGTGGACGGCTGGGTCGCGCGGCGCACGGAGACGGCATCACCGCTCGGCAGTCGCTTCGACATGGAGGTCGACGCGTTCCTGATCCTGGTCCTGAGCGTCTACGTGGCCCAGTCGGCCGGCGCGTGGGTGCTCGCAATCGGTTTGGCGCGCTATGCGTTCGGCGCGGCGGGTTGGTTGCTGCCGTGGCTGCGCGGCTCGGTGCAGCCGCGCTACTGGCGCAAGGTTGTCGCGGCCACCCAGGGCGTCGTCTTGACGTTCGCGGCAGCAGACGTTCTCCCCCACTGGCTGACGGTCGGCGCGCTCGCCGTCTCGCTGGCCCTGCTCGCCGCGTCGTTCGGCAGTGAGGCGTGGTGGCTGTCGCGTCACCGTAGCCCCGAGACTGGCTGGGTCGGTGTGCACACAACGGCCGACCGGGTAGGAGTCCGGATCGCCGTCGGCCGGGTGCTGACGGTCCTGGCCGGCGTGCTCGTCTGGTTCGCCCTCGTCGCCCCGAACCAGTTGCACAACCTCTCCGCCGGCGCGCTTCGTACGCATCCCGCTGGAAGGACTTCTGCTGGTCGCGCTCGTTCTCGTCCTGCCACCCAGGACGAGACGAGTAGTCGCGCTGCTCGTCGGCGTGCTGCTCGGCCCGCTGACCATCGTGAAGCTGCTCGACATGGGTTTCTTCGAAGCACTCGGCCGACCGTTCGACCCCATGCTCGACTGGAGCTACTTCGGATCCGCCGTCGGCCTTCTCAGCGACTCGGTCGGCCGGCCGACCGCGATCGTTTCCGTTGTTTCAGCCGGAGTTCTGTGCGTCGCCTTGCTCATCTGCCTGCCGCTGTCGGTCCTTCGCCTGACGAAGGTCCTGGGCCGACGTCCCACCACGTCCATCCGGACCGTCACCGTCCTCGGGGCCGTCTGGATCGTCTGCGCCGCGCTCGGCCTGCAGGTCGTCTCGGGTGCACCGATCGCGTCCACGAGCGCGGCGAGCCTCGCGATCGACCAGGTGAGCCAGGTGCATGCCGACCTGAAAGCCAGGGCGCAGTTCGCGGACGTGACCGCTGGTGACGACTTCCGCCTCACCCCCGGCGACGATCTGCTGACCGGCCTGCGCGGCAAGGATGTCGTCATCGCCTTCGTCGAGAGCTATGGGAAGGTCGCCGTCCAGGGATCGGCCATCTCGCCGAAGGTCGATGCCGTGCTCGACGCGGGGACCGAGCAGCTGCGGGCGGCCGGCTTCTCCGCTAAGAGCGCCTTCCTCACCTCACCGACCTTCGGCGGCATCAGCTGGCTGGCCCACTCCACCCTGCAGACCGGTCTGTGGGTCAACAACCAGCAGCACTACAACACAGTGGTCGCGAGCGATCGCTTCACCCTGAGCCAGGCCTTCAGCCGGGCAGGTTGGCGGACCGTCGTCGACGTACCGTCCAACACCCGTGAGTGGCCGGAGGCGACGTCCTTCTACCACTACGACCAGGTCTACGACGCCACCAATGTGGGATACCAGGGACCGCGGTTCAGCTACGCCAGGATGCCCGACCAGTACACGCTGTCGGCCTTCCAGCGCATGGAGCTGGCACCCACAGACCGCCCTCCGGTCATGGCCGAGATCGATCTCGTGTCGAGCCACACACCGTGGGCGCTCCTGCCTCACATGGTCGACTGGAACCAGGTCGGTGACGGCTCGGTCTTCAACGGCATGCCCGAACAGGGGAATGCGCGAAGCGTCGTGTGGCGCAGCGCCAAGCACGTGCGGGCGGCGTACGGGCAGTCGATCCGATACTCGCTGAGCAGCCTCATCTCTTTCGTGCAGACCTACGCCGACAAGAACCTCGTGCTCGTCGTCCTGGGCGACCACCAGCCCTCCACCACTGTCTCCGGCTACGGCGCCAGCCACGACGTGCCGATCTCGATCATCGCCCACGACCCGAGGGTGCTGGACCGCATCTCCGGCTGGGGCTGGCAGAACGGCCTGCGGCCCCACCCGAACGCGCCGATCTGGCCGATGGACTCGTTCCGCGACCGTTTCCTGACCGCCTACGGCCCGCAACCCGCGGCGTCTCAAGCGCAGCCGTGAGCACACCCATTCTGGGCCGATGTGACTCCATGCTGACGCGGCGCTAAGGGTCGCGCACGACTCTGGCGGCACCACCAGATCGGTGGACTGCATCACGAGTCGGAGGAACGGAAATGAACATCAAGACCAGCTCAGCTCGGCGGATGGCGCTCGCTGTCCTGACCGCAGGCACTCTGGCAACGGGCGTCGTCGGGGCCAGCTCTGCGTCGGCCACCACGATCAAGACCGGGTACGGGAAGATCAGCTACCAGGGTCTGGCCGTCGGCACCAACATCGACGCGGTGACCGGGGTCCCCGCCGGCAAGGCGTCCTTTGTGTGGGACCTCACCGGCGGCGTGACCAAGGTCAGGGTCACCGGGAAGTTCTCGGTGATCGACCGCTCCGGCGTGCCGGTGCGGCTCGACCTGTACTACTACGACGGCCTCAACGGCACCGGTAACCGCGTCGTCACGAGCAACACGGCGGGCTTCACCCCAGCCAGCGACACGCTGGTCATCAAGAATCTCAACTGGGCACCGCCGGGCCTCGTCGGCGTCCAGTCGGCGAAGCTCTGCGTCGCGAGCGACGCGGACAGGAACAGCAACTACACGGACGAGCGGTGCATCATCAGCTCGCTGTGAGCCGCGCACGAGGCCCGGTCACCGTCGCTGGTGACCGGGCCTCTGCCACGTCATGGTCTGGGGGCGGCGGCGGCCGCGGCGGTCGCCATGCTTGGTGGCTCTTCTGCGTCGGCGGCCGCCGTGGGCGCGCGATCTCTGACGGCGCATAGAGCTCCACACCGAAGTAGCACGCGACACTTTCCATGACCTGCTGAGACTTGCTGAACAGCACATAGCTCTTGCGCATGCCGTCAGCTATCAGTGGCGTACGGAAGTCGATGTGGAAGCCGGCGTCGTTGGCAATGCGGCGGAGCACTTGCGGTGTGTAGTACGAAGTGTGGTCGGCAAATGTATGTACGCGTCGCGCGACAGGTTCCCGCCGTCGTAGATGTTGGTGCCGCAGACGAGGAGCCCGTCAGCCTTGACGAACTTGAAGAGCTTCGAGAAGTCGTCCGGCGGCTTGCGGAAGTGCTCGATCACTTCGCTGGCGACGACCACGGGGAAGGTCCGTGACGCGCGCTTGTTGGCATCGACGAACTCGGCGTCGTCACGCAGCTTCATGATGTCGCCGATGGCCACGTGGCGCACTGCGTCGAGCTTCGCGATGTGCTCGTTGTCGAGGCTGCTCCGCGCGTAGACGAGGACCTCGATGTCGTCGCGGCGGAGGATGTCGATGCGGCGTCGGTCCTGGCGACGCGTGCCAACCTGCGCACGGCAGGCTTGGCGGCCGAGGGCTTCACGTTGCCTGAACGCGCCAGAAGTAGTTGCCGTTGGGCAGCCCGCTCACCTTGCCCGTCGTCGGCGCTGCGCCGGTGTCCGACGAGCGGACCGGTTTGCCCTGCAGCACGACGGCGGTGAACGCCGAGTTCGTCGACACCTGCCAGAAGTAGGCGACGATCGGAGTCGTTCCCTGGCTCGGCGACCACGACAGCGTGACGGGCTGGGTCACGGACGCCCCGGCAGCAGGTGTCAGGAGCGCGGGTGCCGGCGGGTTGGTCGGAACCGCAGTGGCCGAACCGCCGCCACCCTGGGCGGCGACCGACGGGCCAGCAGCAGTTGGCTGGTCAGACAGAGGGCAACGGCGACAGAATGAGCCTTGATGCGGCGCTTCTCAGTGACGCGCTCTTCTGAGGCTCAGAAAGACCTTAAAGCGGTCACACAATCGCTGACAACAGCGCCGAGGGACATTTGTGATCTTGACCTCTGGACCTGTCCGCTGTGTCTGCCTATGTCCTCAGTCTTCGATCGGGGGACGTGCACCCGTGCCGAGCTCGAGACGAGACAGACTCCTACGCCAAAAACGAGCTCGTCATCGACGGTGGCTACGAACCCGGCGCCCCCGTTCGCCTTCACCGCTACAGTGCCTAACGGTGCCTTCGACCTCAAAGTCAACACTCACGAGGCAGCGAAGGCAGTTGCATGGGCACGCACACGTCCAAGGCGTCCACCCCGGCGCCGCGGCCTGGCTGACAACAACACAGACAACACCGGCCATCCGAGTCTCGGCAGGAGCCCTGATCAGTCCAATTTCTCCTCGGAGGAGCACATGACCACAGCAGAGAGCATTCGCCCGGCGAGACACGTCCGACCGGTGGGACCCGTCGACGTCCTTGTCGTCGGCTTCCCCGACGCGAAACCCGACGGGAGCATCGCGGAGGCGATCTCCGCGCTTGTCGCCAACGGCACGGTCCGGATCCTGGATCTCGTCCTGGCCTGGAAAGACGACGCAGGCCAGGTGACACTCGCCGAGGTGACCGACCTGGACGGCGACGGCGTTCTCGACCTGGTCGCGATCCAAGGCGACGTACCTGGTCTGCTGACAGACGCCGACGCCCAAGCGGCCATGGAGGCGCTGCCGCCGGGTAGCGCGGTCGCCCTGCTGGCGTGGGAGAACACATGGGCGATCAGGGCCAGCATGGCCCTGCGCCAGAAGGGTGCGGTGTTGTTGGGATACGAACGGATCCCCGCAAGCAACATCGACGCCGTGATGGACGAGCTCGAAACCATGGTCGACGACGAGACCGAAAGCTGAGGGACCGCACATGCCCGGGATGATGAGACGCAGGATGCGACGCAGGGCGATCGTCGGAGGGGCCGTCGTGGCCGGCGGCGCGGTGCACCACATGAACAAGAAGAACGCCCAGAACCAGGCAGCGGAAGAGCAGGCGCAGCTCCAGCAAGAACAGGAGCAGCAGGCATTGGACGCCCAGGCAGCCCAGCAGCAGGCCGTGGCCCCATCAGCCGGACTTGGCAGCGCGGCGATGGACCAGCTGACCCAGCTCGCGGGGCTGCACGCCCAGGGGATCCTGTCCGACGAGGAGTTCGCCGCCCAGAAGGCGAAAATCCTGGGATGACCCGCGAGGCCACGGGCCTTGGCGTTTCTCAGCGGACGACGTCGTGAATGAGGTTGTCATTCAAGGCGACGAGCTAGCGCGGCTGGTTGTTGCCATTGACATGGTCCAATCGGCCTGCAGATGTAAAGGCCACACGGTGTGGGGCGGTGATGGGTCGCACCTACAGCCATGCTCTGGCGGACCCTTTGTCGGCCGCCGGTGCAGCGCTCCCGGCGGTCCGCGCGACGGGTGTGTGAGACGTATGTGAGACGAGAGCCCCGGTCAGTCGAAGGGACCGGGCTCTCGTGTCTCTGACCTGCAACGATCGAGTGCGCCCGAAGGGATTCGAACCCCCAACCTTCTGATCCGTAGTCAGATGCTCTATCCGTTGAGCTACGGGCGCATGGCCGAATGGCCTCGTCAAGACTACAAGACAGGCTGTCACCCGCCCGAATCGGCAGCGCGCCGACGACCGGGCGGGGAAGCAGCCACCGCACGTACCTCGCTTAATGATCTTGAAGTTGGTCCTCCGAGGGCTGCATCCACGCTCGATCCGGGCGACGACGGGCGCGAAGTGTCCCGCCGCGCCGCGCTCGGCGCAAGACTGGTGTGGGCGTTGTCTCACCCACCGACTTGGCCTTTGCGGGGTTGCAGGCGTTACCGTGACGCATCCGCGGAGGCGGCGACCGCGCCCAGCGGTGGTCCAGCACCCACCGGTGAAGACGGCCACCCCGACCGAGTCAAGCCGACTCAACGGTCGACGGGACCACGTGAAAGGGAACGCAACTACCGATGACCGCCGAAACGCTGGACGCCCCGACCACGCACAGTCGTCTGCTCGGTTGGGTCGCGGAGGTCGCGGAGCTCACCCAGCCCGACCGGGTGGTGTGGTGCGACGGCTCGGACGACGAGTGGATCGGGCTGACGAGCGATCTGGTCGAGGCGGGCGTGCTGACACGGCTGGCCGAGGACAAGAAGCCGAACTCCTTCTTGGCGCGCACCGACCCGAGCGATGTCGCGCGGGTCGAGGACCGCACGTTCATCTGTTCCCGCGACGAGGCGGACGCGGGGATGACCAACAACTGGATGGACCCCGACGAGATGAAGTCGGTGATGAGCGCGCACTACCGCGGCTCGATGCGCGGACGCACGATGTATGTCATCCCGTTCTGCATGGGACCGCTCTCGGCGGAGCAGCCCATGTTCGGCGTCGAGATCACCGACTCGCCCTACGTGGTGTGCTCGATGCGCATCATGACGCGGATGGGCGCGGACGTGCTGGAGTGGATGGGCGACGGTGCGGAGTTCGTGCGCTGCTTGCATTCCGTCGGCGCACCGCTCGAGCCCGGCCAGCAAGACGTGATGTGGCCGTGCAACGACGAGAAGTACATCAGCCAGTTCCCCGAGGATCGGATGATCTGGAGCTTCGGCTCCGGATACGGCGGCAACTCGCTGCTGGGCAAGAAGTGCTATTCGCTGCGCATCGCCTCGGTGATCGCGCGCGACGAGGGCTGGCTGGCCGAGCACATGCTCATCCTGAAGCTCACCTCGCCCCACGACCAGGTCCACTACGTCGCCGCCGCCTTCCCGAGCGCGTGCGGCAAGACCAACCTGGCGATGATCGAGCCCACGTTCGAAGGCTGGAAGGTCGAGACGCTCGGCGACGACATCGCCTGGATGCGCTTCGGTGCGGACGGCAGGCTCTACGCCGTCAACCCTGAGTTCGGCCTGTTCGGTGTCGCACCCGGCACTGCCTGGAAGACCAACCCCAACGCGATGCGAACGATCGCCAAGGGCAACTCGATCTTCACCAACGTCGCACTCACCGACGACGGCGACATCTGGTGGGAGGGCATGACCGACGAGCCGCCGGCCCACCTGACCGACTGGAAGGGTCGCGACTGGACACCCGAGTCCGACGAGCCGTCGTCGCATCCGAACAGCCGGTTCTGCACGCCGATCACCCAGTGCCCGATCCTGGCTCCGGAGTACGACGACCCCGACGGCGTGCCCATCTCGGCGATCCTGTTCGGCGGACGGCGCAAGACAACGATCCCGCTGGTGACCGAGTCCCGCGACTGGGCGCACGGCGTGTTCATGGGGGCGACCTTGTCCTCGGAGACGACCGCGGCAGCGACCGGCGAGGTAGGCGTCGTGCGGCGCGACCCGATGGCGATGCTGCCGTTCATCGGCTACAACGCCGCTGACTACCTCGACCACTGGATCGCCGTGGGCAAGCAGGCAGATGCAGCAAAGCTGCCGAAGATCTTCTACGTCAACTGGTTCCGCCGCGACGACGACGGCGGCTTCCTGTGGCCTGGCTTCAGCGAGAACAGCCGCGTGCTCAAGTGGATCGTCGAGCGCATCGAGGGCACGGCCGCCGCCACCGAGACGGCGATCGGCCGCGTTCCCACGCCGGAGTCGCTCGACGTCTCAGGGCTGGACGTCTCGCTCGAGGCGCTCGAGAAAGCGCTCGCCGTAGTCCCCGCCGAGTGGCGCGCCGAGGTCCCCCAGATCCAGGAGTGGTTCGACAAGATCGGTGCCGACAAGGTGCCGACCGTGCTGTGGACCGAGCTCGACGACCTCAAGGCCCGGCTCGGCAGCGACTAACGCCTCGCCGCCGCTCCGCCGCTCCGCCGCTTCCCGCTGATCCACGGACACCTGCGGTACGGAGGTGTCGGGTGTGGCGGTTGTGGCGTCCCATTGATCCCAGCCGTCTCGCGCGTACCAGTTGGTCCGTGACTCAGCACTGGACGCGAGCCGCACCTGGGCGTGCGCGAATCACTGGGGTCCTGACCCCGGTCATTCGCGCATGCCCGACGCAAGACTGCCGGTAGGGGCGGCCACGTCGCGATGATGCAGGGCACGCCAGATCCGCTCCGGCGTGCACGGCACGTCCAGGTCCCGAACGCCGAGGTGTCGCACGGCATCGTGGACCGCGTTGACGACCGCCGGCAGGGACCCGATCGCCCCGGCTTCGCCGACTCCTTTGGATCCCAGCGGAGTCGAGGTGCTCGACGTGCAGGTGCGGTCGGTGACGAAGGACGGCAGGTCCGCCGCGGCCGGGATCGTCAGCTCGGCGAAACTCGGCGTGACCAGGTTGCCGTCGCCGTCGTACGACACCTCTTCGAACAGCGCTTCGCCGATGCCCTGCGCCACTCCTCCGTGGATCTGGCCGTCGACGATCATCGGGTTCACGACGTTGCCGACATCGTCAACCGCGACGAACCGGAGCACGCGCACAAAGCCGGTCTCCGTGTCGACCTCCACCAGGGCGAGGTGGGTGCCGCCAGGGAAGGTCTCAGTGTCGAGCTTCGTCCCGCACACCGAGCCGAGGCCAGGTTCCACGGAGTCGCCGGCCTGGTAGGAGTGCAGCGCCACCGCCGCCAGCGTCACCGTCGCGCTGGGGATCCCCTTGACTCCGAAGACGCCGTCCACGAGCTCGAGGTCCCCGGCCGACGCCTCGAGCATCTCCGCCGCGAGCTCGATGGCCTTGTCCCGCGTACGAACCGCAGCCGCGTGCACTGCCGCGCCGCCGACCACCAGTGACCGGGAGCCATAGCTGCCGTAGCCATGGGCCGCGCTCGCCGTGTCGCCGTGGATCACGCGTACGTCGGCGAACGGCACGCCGAGCACATCCGCGACGAGCTGGCTCCATGACGTGGCGTGCCCGGTGCCGAACGGCGTTGTCCCGACGATCACCTCGGCACCGCCGGTCGGCAGCAGCCGCACGGAAGCCGTCTCCTGGGCGTCCGGGGCGTACTGAACTCCACCCCCGCACACCTCGACGTACGTACTCACACCGATGCCGAGCTGAACGACTGCACCGGCATCCCGCCGGCGCTGCTGTTCCACCCGAAGGCCGGCGTAGTCGAACAGCTCGAGGGCCCGGTCGGTGGCGGCGGCATAGTCGCCGACGTCGTAGGTCAGCCCGCTCGACGTCGTGTGGGGGAAATCGGTGATCCAGTTGAGCCGGCGCAGCTCGATCGGGTCGATCTCGAGCTCGGCGGCCAGCTCGTCGAGGATGCGCTCGATCGCGAAGGAGGCCTCCGGGCGCCCCGCGCCGCGGTAGGCACCGACAGGAGTCCGGTTGGTGTAGACGCCCGTGCCGCGCAGCGCGAAGGCGTCCAGCCGGTAGATGCCCAGGTACATGTTCGCCCCACCCATCGCTGACCCGGCACCGACCTGGCTCAGGTAGGCACCGACATCAGCGACGAGCTCGACCTCGAGACCGAGCAGTCGACCCTGCGTCGTGGCGGCCACCGCGACGTCCTGCACGACCACCCGGCCGTGACAGGTCGTCGCGAGATCCTCGCTGCGGGTCCCGTTCCAGGCAACCGCTCGGCCGAGCCGCCGGGCCGCCTGGAGGACGACGAAATCCTCCATGTAGGCGCCGATCTTCCCGCCGAAGCCGCCGCCGACGTCTGGCGCGACCACCCGCAGCAACGCCTCCGGCATCCCCGCCGCCCGAGCGAGCTCGTGACGGACGACCTGAGGAGTCTGCGTCGAGGTCCAGACCGTGTAGCCGTCGCCCTCCGGGGCGGCCACGACGCTGCGGGGTTCCATGGCCGCCGGCGCAACGCGAGCCAGGGAGAACCGTCGGCGTACGACGACGTCCGCGCCGGCGAAGGCGGCCGCGACATCGCCGTTCGACCGTTCCTTGGCGAAGCTGATGTTCCCCTTGACGGCGTCATGGACGCGTACGGGAGAGCTGAGTGCCGCCGCGGCGTCGCCGACGACCGGCAGCGGTTCGTAGTCGACCTCGATCGCCGCCAGCGCATCGACCGCAGTGGCCTCGTCGACAGCGACGACGGCCGCGACGGGCTCCCCGGGGAACCGGACGACGTCGACCGCCATGGGCTGGTGCTCGGGCGCCCTCTTGCTGCCCATGGCGGCGATCAGGCCGCGACCCTCGAGCCGAAGATCCTCACCGGTCAGGACGGCCACGACGCCCGACGCGGCGGCGGCCTTGCTGACGTCGAGATGGAGCAGGCGGCCGTGGGCGACGGGGCTGCGGAGGAAGGCGAGGTGCAATGTTCCGGTCGGCCGGACGCTCGCCGTCCAGGTCGTTCGACCGGTGACCAGGTGGTCGTCCTCCTTGCGTCGGACCGCGTCGCCGATCATGGAAGTGACCCTAGCCCGAGCGCGCCGACTGCCCTGACGGCTGTGCATGGTCCTGAGGGCGGAGGCGGCGGGATTTGAACCCGCGATGGGGATGAACCCAAACCGCATTAGCAGTGCGGCGCCATAAACCGGGCTAGGCGACGCCTCCCCGCGAGCCGGCCGGAACTCCGGCTGTTCGCAGCCCACAGGCTACCGGTCGCCAGATCGGCCCGGCAAAGTGTCTACATCCGCGTCGCCCGTGTCCCCCCACACACATGCGGAATCGACCACGTTCAGCATGTGTACGGACGGTTCGCAAGGCATGCAGGCCTGGCGAACCGTCCGCCGGCATGCCGAACGTGGTCGATTCCCGGTCAGCTCGGAGGGGTCTGCACCTGGAGCTCGCCGGCTGCGTACTGCTGGCGCAGCACCTTCTTGTCGAACTTGCCCACCGAGGTCTTCGGCACCTCGTCGATGAACGCCCAGCGCTCCGGCAGCTGCCACGCGGCGACCTTGTCGGCCAGGTAGGCGCGCAGCTCGTCGACCTCCACCTTCTCGCCGTCGCGCACCACGACGCGTCGCCAGTGGTCGCTCGCCCCACTTCTCGTCGGGCACGCCGATCACGGACGCCTCGGCAACCGCGGGGTGACCCATCAGCGCGTTCTCCAGCTCGACCGACGAGATCCATTCGCCACCGGACTTGATGACGTCCTTGGACCGGTCCGTGAGGGACAGGAAGCCGTCGGGCGTGATCGAGCCGACGTCGCCGGTGCGCAGCCAGCCGTCGTGGAACTTCTCCGGGTCGTCGTCCATGTAGTAGGACGCCGTTGTCCACGGCCCGCGGATCTCGATCTCTCCGACGGCCTCGCCGTCGTGCGGGGCGAAGGACCCGTCGGGAGCCACCAGCCGACCCTGCACGCTGGCGACCAGCCTCCCCTGGGTCACCCGGTAGGCCCAGGCCGCGTCGCCCTCGACGTTCGCCGGCAGCTGCCCCACCGACCCCAGCGGTGAGATCTCGGTCATCCCCCAGGCGTGCGTGATGTGCACGCCGTGCCGGTCCTCGAACGCCTTCATCAGCGCCGGCGGGCAGGCCGAGCCTCCGACAACGACATCCCGCAGCGACGAGACGTCGATCGGCTGGCCGAGCTCCTTCTTCTTGTCGAGCTCGGCGAGCAGCCCCGTCCAGATGGTCGGCACGGCGCCGGCGACCGTCGGCTTCTGGGTCGCGATGAGCCCCGCCAGAGGCTCGGGCGTGAGGAAGCGGTCAGGCATGATCATCGAGGCGCCGACCATCAGCGCGGCATAGGGAAGCCCCCACGCCATGGCGTGGAACATGGGTACGACGGCGAGCACCCGATCGCGGGCGTTCAGCGTGAACCCGTCCCCCATGCAGACCTGCATCGAGTGCAGGTAGATCGAGCGGTGGCTGTAGACGACGCCCTTGGGGTTGCCGGTCGTGCCGCTCGTGTAGCACATGGCGGCCGCGTCCCGCTCCTCTCCCTCGACCCAGTCGAAGGACGCCGGCTGGTCCCGGATGAGGTCCTCCCACGCGTGGATCTCCAGGTCGAGGCCACCCAGCACCGACGTGTCGGCGGGACCGTTGACGACGACGTGCTTCACCGACGGGGTCTGCCCCAGCACCTTCGCCAGCAACGGCAGGACCGAGCCGTCGGCCAGCACGACGAGGTCCTGGGCGTGGTCGATGATGTAGGCCAGCTGGTCGGGAAAGAGCCGCACGTTGAGGGTGTGCAGCACGGCACCCATCGCCGGCACGGCGAGGTAGGCCTCGAGGTGCTCCTGGTTGTTCCACATGAACGTGCCGACCCGCTGGTCGCCGGTCACCCCGAGCCCCCGAAGGGCGTGCGCAAGCTGGGCAGCGCGCCTGCCCACGTCTGCATACGTTGCACGGCGTACGCCGTCGCCGGTTGAGGTGATCACCTCGCTCGCGCCGTGGACAGTGGTGCCGTAGCGAACAATCGTCGCGATCGACAGCGGGACGTCCTGCATGGTGCTGCGCATCGCACGCCTCCGTGGCTGGTCAGGACCTCTTTCGTGCTGGTCACCCTAGGCCGAACGTGCGCCGCGCGGGAGAGGTGCCTGCAGCGGGACCCGCCGACCAGATCGGTAGCCGAACGACGCTCAGGTGCCGCCCCTTTTGCGCCGATGTGGGTTCAGTGAACGTCGCAGCCGAGCCAGCGGCCACACCCCCATCTCAGCGGGGCGCGGTCCGGCGCCTCCGCGCGCCCAGCCGCGCTCAGCTGCATGCCGTCATCGACACCCAGCGGATCCTGGCCTGCGCCGCGCCGGACCGGAGATCATCTTCCGGTTGCTGGCCGAGACAGCCTGGTCGGTGCTCGGATGTGACGGCGCCATCTCCTCGCAGCCGAGCGCTGACTCGATGGTCGTGCGGGGGGTCGCCGGCAAGACACAGTTCGCGACTGGTGCCACGATCCCCGTCGACGGCACCCTCAGCGGAGTAGCGATCCGCACCAAGACCAGCCAGATCAGCAGCGACTGGCTCCTGGACCCCCGCACCGGCCTCACGCTGCCGGTCAGCCAGGTGTCCTTCCTGGTGGTGCCCCTCGTCTACGAATCCGAGGTCGTCGCCCTGCTCGGCGCCCACGCGACCCGACTCGATGCGTTCGACGAGCAGGACGTGGAGCTGCTCTCCATGCTCGCCGACGTCGGTGCCAAGCGGCTGGCCCACGCACTGACGTTGCGCTCTCGCGACGAGCTGCAGGCACAGTCGGTGGCAGTGCTCGAGGCGATGACAGCCGGCCTGACCGTGCTGGACCTGAACGGCACGATCCGGTTCGCCAACCCGGCGGCCCTGGAGATGTTCGGGCTCACGGACGACGAGATAGCGGGACTCTCCAACCGCGACCAGCGGTGGCAGGCTGTGCACGAAGACGGCAGCCCATGGCCGGGCGAGCTGCACCCCAGCGCCGTCACCAGGCGCACGGGTGTCGCGCAGCGCGACCAGGTCATCGGCGTGCACAAACCGCAAGGCGAAGTCTTCTGGGTCACCGTCAACGCGGTCCCGATACACAACGCGGCGGGAGTCATGACGGGGGTCGCTTGCTCGTTCGACGACATCACGGAACGGCGCGCCGCCGACGCGGCGCTGCACGACGCCCGCGCCGCCTGGAAGCTGCGGTCGGTCTCGCCGGCCTGGCCACCTGGGAGATGGACATGGCCACCGGCAAGGTCTACTGGTCGCCGGCGATGTTCGAGATGTTCGGTCTCGAGCCGTCGCCCGACGCTCCCGCTGCGGGACTGCACGACACGGTCGTCGAAGAGGCGGACCGCCTCAATCTCGAGGCCATGGCCTGCCGAATGCATCGCAACCCGCAAGCCGGGCACCACCGTCGTACGCGCGAGATGGCCCGACGGGACGCGGCGCTGGCTGTGGTCCCGGATGGACGTCGCGACCGACGCCGCGGGCGAGGTGACGACACTGTGGGGCAACACGCAGGACATCACCGAGCGCGAGGAAGCCGCGCAGACCCTCGCCGCGAGCGAGCAGCACTTCCGGGTCGCCTTCGACAACGCCCCCATCGGCATGACGATGATCAGTCTCGCACCCGGGACCGAGGGCAACTACCTCGGAGCCAACGCAGCGTTCTGCGAGATGCTGGGCTATACCCGCGAGGAGCTTGTCCTCCTCACGATGCCGGACCTGACGCACGTCGACGACGTGGCGAGGGACAGTGCACGGTTCCGCGAGGTAGCCGAGGGCGACGCGTCGACGATCGCGTTCGACAAGCGGTTCCGGCGCAAGGACGGCGAAACGGTCTTTGCGTGGCTCACCAGCTCGGTCGCGCACGGCCCCGCAGGTGAGCCGCTCTATGTGATCACCCACGCCCTCGACATGACCACGCGGCGGGAGCAGCAGCTCGAGCTCGAGCGGCTCGCGTTGACCGACACCCTGACGGGCCTGGCCAACCGCACGCTGCTGACCGATCGGCTCGACCAGGCGTTGGCCCGGCTGCAGCGGGTCGACGGTTCGTGCGCCGTTCTGATGCTCGACATCGACCGCTTCAAGCTGGTCAACGACTCTCTCGGGCACCAGGTGGGCGACGCCCTGCTCGTCGAGGTCGCCGGCCGGATCGAGGCCGTCAGCCGGGCCGATGCGACGGTTGCGCGCCTCGGTGGCGACGAGTTCGTGGTGCTGGTCGAGCTCACCGACCCCGACGCGGTTCATCTGATCGCCGCCAGGCTCCTCGAGACGTTGCGCCGCCCGTACATCATCGACGACACCACCGACTCGCTCGTCGTCACGGTGAGCATCGGGGTCTCGGTCGCCACTACCCCCGATCGCACGCACGTGGACCTGTTCCGCGAGGCCGATCTGGCGCTCTACCGCGCGAAGGACTCAGGACGCGACCAGTACGCGCTGTTCGACAACGCCCTCCGTCTGAGCGTCGACGCGCGACTCGAGGCGGAGAGCCTGCTGCGCCGCGCGCTCGCCACCGGGCATGTCACGCCGTTCTTCCAACCGCTCATCGACATGGCCACGGGGCACATCCGCTCGGTCGAGTCCCTCGCCCGCATCGTGTTGCCCAACGGCGACGTGGTGACCCCGGACGCCTTCATCGACGTCGCCGAGGAGACCGGCCTGATCGTCGAGCTCGATGCGCGGATGTTCGAGCTGGGTCTGCGGCAGTTCGCCGCGTGGTCTGCCGAACCCGATCTCGAGCTCCAGACCATCTCGACCAACGTGTCGGCGCGCTCCCTGGAGGACTCCACGTTCGTCGAGCGCATCCGCTCCGCCATGGACGGCTCCGGGGTCGAGGGTTCGTCGATCCGCGTGGAGATCACCGAACGATCCTTGCTGGCGCCGAGCCCGATCGTCATCGAGTCGCTGCGTTGCATCGCCGAGCTCGGCATCCAGGTCGGCCTGGACGACTTCGGCACGGGATATTCGGCGCTGGCCTACCTGCAACGCTTCGACCTGTCGTTTCTCAAGATCGACCGGTCGTTCGTCGGCCGGCTCGGCAGCCGCCGTGACGACGCCGTGGTGGCGACCGTGATCGCGCTCGCGCACGCGCTCGAGCTGCGCGTCGTCGCCGAGGGAGTGGAAACTGCTGCTCAGCTCGAAGCGCTGCGGGCGATGCGCTGCGACCAGGCCCAGGGTTACCTGATGGGCCGCCCGCTGCCACCCGACGAGCTGGTGGCACTGATCCGCAACCGCCCCACCTGGTAACCCCTCCCCCTTCGCCCCTTCACCCCGACCCTTCAAAGTCGATCATGCAGGGCTTGGGAAGTCGCAGCGTTTTGCGCAGGTCAGCCCGCCGCCATTCCTTATCGATCATGCAGCTCCCGACGCACGCCGCGTTTGCGCAGGTCAGCCCGCCGCCAAACCTTGTCGATCATGCAGCTCCCGACGCACGCCGCGGCCGCGCGGGTCTGCGTACAGCGAACCCGTCGATCATGCAGGACTTGGGAAGCCGGAGCGGCCACGTCCTGTCGGTTGCTGCATGATCGACTTGGGATTTCGGGGCGCTGACCTGCGGCGATGCAAGCCGCTGTCGGCAACTGCATGATCGACTTTGAAAGGTAGCGTGAGGGGCATGGTCTCGCCCCCGCTGTCCTCGTCGCCCTCGTCCTCGCTGTCGCCCGCCCGCATCGTTTCCCGCAACCCGGCTGATCTCGACGATGTCGTCACCGAGGTCGACGCCACGGACCGCGACGGGTTCGTCGCCGCCTGCCGGTTGGCGCGCTCGGCGCAGCTGGACTGGGCCGCCGTTCCGGCGCCGGTGCGGGGTCGCGTCATCGCGCAGGTCGGGCGGCTCGTCGAGTCCAACAAGGAGACGCTCGCCGCTCTCGTGACCCGGGAGATGGGCAAGCCCTATGCGGAGTCGCTCGGCGAGGTGCAGGAGATCATCGACACCTGCGACTTCTTCCTCGGGGAGGGCCGCCGGCTCTACGGCCAGACGGTGCCCAGCGAGATGCCGGACAAGCAGCTGTTCACGTTCCGCACACCCGTCGGGGTGGCCGCGATCGTGACAGCCGCGAACTTCCCCGTCGCGGTGCCGTCCTGGTATCTCGTGCCGGCTCTGCTGTGCGGGAACGCCGTCGTCTGGAAACCATCCGAGTCGACGCCAGCCGTCGCCGCGGCCCTCGCCTCGCTCTTCTGGCAGGGCGGCATCCCGCGCAACGTCTTGCACCTCGTGCACGCCGACGGCTCGACCACCTTCGACGGACTGTCCGACGCGCTCGAAGCCCAGCTCGTCGACAAGGTCGGCTTCACCGGCTCGACTACGGTCGGACGGCGCATCGGCGAGCTGGCCGGACGGCACCTGCAGTCGGCCTGCCTTGAGCTCGGCGGCAAGAATCCCCTTGTGGTTGCTGCGGATGCCGACCTGGAGCTCGCCGTGGAAGGCGCCCTGTTCAGTGGCTTCGGCACGGCCGGGCAGCGGTGCACATCACTGGGCACGGCCTTCGTTCATGAGTCGTTGTACGACGAGTTCGTGGCCCGTCTGGCCGCGGCTGTCACGTCGGCAACAGTCGGAGACCCGACAGGCGACGTACTCTTCGGGCCGTTGATCAACGAGAACTACCTCGCCGCGTTCGAGAAGTGTCTCGACCTCGTGCAGCCGCACCACGTCGTGCACGGGTCGACTGGCACCGGACGCATCACGGCCGACAACCCGCGCGCCGGCTTCGTCGGTGACCCCTCCCGCGGGGTCTTCGTGCATCCGACAGTGGTTTCCGGGGTGACGGCCGACGACGAGCTCTATCGGGTGGAGACGTTCGGGCCCCTGGTCGGGGTCGGCTCATGGTCCACGTTCGACGAAGCAGTGTCGCTGGCGAACGGGCATGGCTATGGGCTTTCGGCGGCGATCTACACGTCCGATGCGGCAACGGCGTTCCGGTTCCGCGAACGGTGCTCGGCCGGCATGGTCAGCGTCAACAACTCGACGTCGGGCGCCGAGGCGCACCTGCCGTTCGGCGGAAACGGCTTGTCCGGCAACGGTTCTCGCCAGTCGGGCATCTGGGTGCTTGACCAGTTCACCCGCTGGCAGTCGATGAACTGGGACTACGCCGGAAAGCTGCAGAAGGCCCAGATGGACACGCCCGGCCTCGGCAGCGCAGTAGCCGCGTCGACGTACGACCCGTCCTTCCGCCTCTGACCTGTCACCCCACCGGCAGTCGACCACGTTCAGCAGGTGAACGGACGCTTCGCAGGCGTGCACGCATGCTGAGCCGACGCCTGGCATACTGAACGTGGTCAACTCCAGCCGAGGGGTCAGCGGCGCGGTAGGGACTGCGTGGCCCGCTTGGCGCGGGTGCGACGAAGGTCGATCACCTGTGCCGTCGCCGGGTGCATGTCCTCGGCCACGTCGAAGGAGATGCGCTCGGCCGGCACCCCGATCTCGCGCAGCCGGGACAGGGTCGCGCGCGTCATGTCGGGCGAGCCGCACAGGAAGACGTCGTGGTCCTTCCAGCTGCCGTGCCGTGCGACCACGTCGGACAGGTTGCCGTGCTCGCCGATGAACATCGGGTCGTCGGACACGCACGGGACGATCGTCAGCCAGCGGTTCAGCGCAGCGATGCGGTGCAGCGCGGGCATGTCGTAGAGGTCGTCCGCGCGGCGGACGCCGAAGAACAGCGTGACCCTGCGCGCGGTGTTCCAGCGCGTCATCTCGCCGATGATCGCCTTGAGCGGGGCGAGGCCCGTGCCGCCGGCGATGCACAGAACGTCGCGCAGGCGACTCCTTGTCGATCCCCATCTCGCCCATCGGCGCGCCCAGCTTGAGCTGGTCACCGACTGCGGCACTCCAGACGAGCGGACCGCTCACGAAACCAGCGCCCACCGTACGCACGTGGAACTCGAGGAGACCATCGGGGCTCTCCGCGGTGGCCATCGAGTAGTGGCGCCACGACCTCGGCCGATAGGGCGTCTCGATGCTCGCGAACTGACCGGCCCGGAAGGCATACGGCCGGTCCGGACGCAGGGTGATCACCGCGATGTCCTCGGCGCGCCGCTCGTGAGCCACGATCTCGGCCCGCCACCAGGCGGGTTCCGTCACCGCCGCCTCGTTGGCACCGTCGATCATCGTCTTCGCGATGTAGGCGTAGGCGCGCACCCAGGCCTGCTCGAGCTCAGGCACCCAGACGTCCTCGCTGTAGCGCTCGAGCGCCGTGATCAGCGCACGGCCGAACACGTCGTAGTCCGCCGCCCGTACGCCGTACTTGCGGTGGTCACGTCCGAGCTGCGCAAGCATGGGTACGAACGACTCGCCCGCCCCGAGATTGCGCACGGCAGCCATCAACGCCCGGAACAACCGGTCGCGCTGAGCGTCCATCGCGGCCGGGAACAGCGAACGCAGCTCCGGACTCTCGAGGAAGAGCGTGGCGTAGAAGTAGTTGATGACCCGGTCGGACCGGTCTTCGATCAGCCGGAGGTTCTCCTCGAGAAGAGCAGCGTCCTCAGCGGCCGGCAGCGCGATGGGCTGGTCCTCGTTCTCCGACCGATCCATGCCGCCGCCCACGTCCTTTCGTCGCCAAGATCCCGGTCGTTGCGCACGTTTCAAAGGCCCCACTCTGCCCCACGCGGTGCACAGTGTTCCGGGTGACCCGTGGTGATCGCCAGCCCCATCCGTCAACCAGATCACTAGACGAGCGGAGGAGAGACCAACCTAACGCGTTGTCCGATTTGTCCGATTCGGATATCACCGTCTGGACGCCTCGTCCCACGGCCGGCGCGCCAGCGGGGCGAGCCGTTCAGCCACACATTCCAGGTGCCGATATGTGTTCCATGAGATCACGGATGATCGCCGCTGCCGCCACCCTGCTCGTCATCGGCCCGGTTGCGCTCGTCTCGTCGCCCGCAGACGGCGCCACCCGCCATCTGCCGCACACCAACTGCCCTGTGTTCCCCGCCAACAACTTCTGGCACGCCGACGTCAGCAAGCTGCCGGTCAACGCGCGCAGCGACCAGTGGCTCTCCCACATGTCGCCCGGCACCCGGCTGCACCCGGACTTCGGACCCTCCTACGGAGACGGGCCGGTCGACTACGGCATCCCCATCACAGTGGTCGGCGGGAAGCACAACAAGGTCCACGTCCACTTCAGCTATGCCAGCGAGAGCGACACCCGGCGCTACCCACTCGGTGGCGACACCAAGATCGAAGGTGGTCGCTCGTCCGACGGCGACCGGCACGCCATCGTGGTGAACAAGAAGTCCTGCCGGCTGTACGAGACATTCGCCACACGTCAGACCAGCGACGGGAAGTGGCACGCCGGTTCCGGTGCGAGCTGGAAGCTGACCAAGAACAAGCTGCGCCCACAGGGCTGGACGTCCGCCGACGCAGCCGGGCTCCCGATCCTGCCCGGCCTGCTGCGCTTCGGTGAGGTGCGCAAGGGCAACGTCGACCACGCGATCCGCTTCACGACCGACGTCACCGACCGGCGTCACGTCTGGCCGGCCCGCCACGACGCGGGATCGGTCAGCAACCAGGCCTACCCGCCGATGGGTGCACGCTTCCGGCTCAAGGCGTCGTTCCCCATCGCGTCCTACCGGGCCGACACCCAGACGGTGCTGCGCGCGATGAAGCGCTACGGGCTCGTGCTGGCCGACAACGGTTCACCCTGGTTCTTCCAGGGCGCCCGGGACAGCCGCTGGACGAGCGGGTTGCTCGACCAGCTCAAGAGCATTCCCGCGTCGGCATTCGTTGCCGTCGACACCTCCTCGCTGAAGGTCTCGGGCAGCAGCGCCGCCGCCCAGTAGGCGCCACCGACGCAACGACACTCTCTGGAGGTCAGAGCCCCCAGAGAGCGACCTTCGTCCGCGACACTCCCGGCGTGTCCGAAGGTCGCCCGTCGATGGGGAGCGCCGCCGGAGAGCGACCTTCGTCCGCGACACTCCCGGCGTGTCGTCACCGAAGGTCGCTCGTCGATGGGGAGCGCCGCCGGAAAGCGACCTTCGTCCGCGACACTCCCGGCGTGTCGTCGCAAAGGTCGCTCGTCGAGGGGTGGGCTGGGTATCCGCGTCGATTGGATACGTACGTGGCCACACGGGAGCCGATCAGCTATCCGATGATGCGAACTCCGCGAGAAGCCGGCCGGTCAGCGCGTCAAGGGTCCGTACCGCGTCGTCAGCCTCGGCACCCACGGGTGCGCGCGCGCCGTACGACGTCCGCTCGACAACCGCCAGCGCACCCGCCGCCGCTCGCATCGCCGGTCGTTGGGCCAGCTCGCTGACGCTCTCCGCGGGCGCTCTGGGAGCGCCGGTGTCGTCGAGCGCGCGTTGCAGCCGGTCGAACGCCGCCAGCACGGGCGGCAGCGGACGGCGTGCGACCCGCCGAAGTCCCCATCCGTCCCCCGCCCGGCGCGCCCGCCGCCGAAGCCACCACACCAGCAGCGTGACCAGCACGGCTACGGCCAGGACGGCTCCCGCGATCAGCGACCGCGCAACCGGATCGTGCAGCCAGGAGGACACCCGGTCGCGCAGGCTCGGGGCCGCGCGCACGGCGCCGGCGGTGGGGTCCGACGCGGCCCACCCGATGCCCGGGTACCAGACCTCGACCCAGGCGTGCGCGTCCGTGCCGCGCAGGGTGCGCTGGTCGCCCGACGGTTCCCCACCCGCGAAGCCGGTCGCCAGCCGGGCGGGCACCCCGACGGATCGCAGCAGCACCACCTCGGCGGCCGCGAACTGCTCGCAGAAGCCGGTCTGCGCCACGAACAGGAAGTGGTCGACGGCGTCCGCACCCGGCGGCGGGACGGGCGAGTCGAGGCGGTAGGTCTCGTGCGTCCGCAGATAGGTCTCGACCGCTCGCGTGGCGGCTTCACGATCGGTGGCTCCCCGCGTGATGCGCCGGGCGAGCAGCCTGGTGCGCTCCGACACCGTGCCGGGCAGCTCCAGCGCGTGCCCCGGCACACCCTGACCGGCGGCCATGGCGACCGGCGTCCCGGCGAGCTGGGTGCGCGGCAGGTCGGTGGCCAGCGAGCTGACCGTGTAGTCCTGGCCCGGCGCCGGCGAGACGAAGAACCCGCCGGACAGGTGCAGGACCGGGCCCGACACGTCGACAGCGGTCGGCTGGCCGGGCGCGAGCAGCACTCCGGTGAACCCGGACCGCGGATGTACGACATCGCGCCGCGACACGCCCGTGCCACGCGTCAGATCCGTGGTCGGCAGCTCGAAGTGCGGACCCCCGGTCAATGCCCTGCCGTAGGAGCTGTCGGACGAGGCCCGCCAGCTGACGCCGTCGTAGTAGTCGAGCACAGCGCCCCGCCACAGCGAGGGGCTGCCGATCGGCACGTCGGCCACCTCGGTGTTCGGCAGGTCTCCCCGCGTCCTCATGTCCAGCGACCCCGACGTGTAGGTGCTCGCGCTGCGCGCCGAAGCGCCCGAGTTCGATGTCGGGGCACCGCCTCCCGCGGCTCCACGGAGCTGGTCCGGTCGGACACCCGGCGGGTGCGGCAGCAGGAGCACCAGCAGTACGGCGACCAGTCCGGAGACCGCCGAGAACCAGCCGACCCGCACCCAGCCAACGCTCAGCGCGGACGTGCCCGGCGACCCGGACCGCCCGAGCATTGCCGGCGTCGCGACGCTGTCCGCCTTGCACTGGTCGCGAGCCGCGTGGTCGAAGGCCAGCGCCGTCACGATCGCCGGCCAGCCGATCAGCAACGCGACGACCGCCAGCCAACCCGGGTCGTTGCCCAGGGCCAGCACGAACATGCCGGCGGCGATCGCCAGAGCGACGCGCAGGTCGCGCAGCTTGTCGGTGACGAACAGCTGCGCGAGCAGCACCGAGATCAGCAGCCGGCCGAGGAAGCCGCCGAACGTGACCGCCAGGTCCACGATGTCGGCCGGCTGGACGCGGACGAGGTTCGACAGGAACAGGGTGAGCGTGATCGCCAGCAGGGCGAACGAGAGCAGCCGGCGCACGGTTGTCCCGCTCGGGGACGGCCAGATGACCGGTGCCCATGCCGCGGCGGCGACCAGCAGGACGCACACCACCGCGAACAGGGCGGCAAACGGAGAGGTGATCAGCCCGGTCGAGAACAGGGCGAGCACTCCGCACACGCCCGCAGTCAGGACACCGACGCGCGCGCCGAGCGGCGGGAGCGGTTCGGGCGCGACCGGCGCGGGCTCCCCGGTTCGAAACGGGTTTTTCGGGGCCGTCATCGTGCCGGTACTTCCAGGCGCGCCACCGCGAGGCCCGCAGCGGCGCCCCGCGCGTACAACTCGTCCCACCACACCACCCGCACCTGGGCGGACGCGAGAACTGTCAGCTGGCGTGTTTTCGGGTCGCCGGAACCCGCGGCAACCAGCGCGGTCGGCCACGGCAGGGCTACGTCGCCGAGCTCGGCCCACCAGTCGAGCAGGGAGACCACGGAGCGGCCGTGGACTGCTGGCCCGGGCCCGCCGTTCCAGGCCCGCACCGTCACCTGCCGGCCCTCGAGCTGCGCGGCCCGGCAGGTGGCCGCGGCGAGCGCGACGACCTCCTCCCAGTCGGGTGCCTCCGACGGCCCCACGACGGCGAGAGACAGGGCCGTCGACGCGCCGAGACCGCGTTCGGCCACGATCAGCCGCCCGCGTCGAGCGGTGCTGCGCCAATGCACGCGCCGGGGGTCGTCACCGTGCTGCCACTCGCGGACGCCGGCGATGTCGAGGCCGGGGCCGGGGACGGGGTCGATGGCGTCGTCGATGCCCAGCTGGTGCGAGACCGAGCGATCGGGGGCGACGACGGCGGGATGCACGACGAACGGCTGGCGGTACGACGTCGCGCGACTGACCGCGAGGAGGCCAAGCGGAGCACTCGACTCGAGCCGGATCAGGCAGCCCGGCGCGACGCCTCGCTGCAAGGCGGTCCGCGTGATGTCCACCTCGGCGCTGCCACCGGGCGGCAGGCCGACGACGTAGACGCTGTGGTCGGCAAGTCCGCGCAACGCATGCGTCAGGCGCAGCGGCGGAGCGCTCGATGCGCCGCTGTTGTGGACACGCAGCCGGTGGGTGACGGGCTCGCCGACGGCGACACGAACCGGACCGGTCATGGACACGGTCACGTCGTCGAGCCGTGGGCGGATCAGCACGGCGGCGACGACGACCCCGACGCCTGCGCCGGCGAGCAGCAGCAGCCAGGTGCTGCCGGTCAGCACGGCAAGGGCACCGAGCGCAGCAGCGATGACCACCGGGCCGGCGATGGCGGCGGTCAGGTGGCGCTCGGTGCCGGTCGTCACGTGCCGACGGGGACGGGGATCCGTGCGAGGAGCTCGGCGACGACGAGCTCGGCGACCCCGCGGCCGCCCGCACCGTGCAGCACGAGCCGGTGCGCGAGTGTCGGGCCGGCCAGCGTCTTGACGTCGTCGGGCAGCACGAAGTCGCGACCGGCGAGCACGGCCCGCGCCTGGGCGCAGCGGACGAGGGCGAGGGCCGCTCGCGGGCTGGCGCCGAGGGCTACGCGCGGGTCCTCGCGAGTGGCGCGGACGAGGGCCAGGGCGTGCGCGAGGACGTGGTCGGAGACGTGGATGGCCCGGGTGTGTGCACGCATCTCGACCAGCTGCTCGGCGGTGACCACGGGGTGCAGGAAGTCGACCGTCGGGCCGGCGAGCTGTTCCCGGATGACCTGGTGCTCGGCGGCCGCGTCGAGGGCGCCGAGGGTCAGCGCCACGGCGAACCGGTCGACCTGGCCCTCGGGCAGCGGGAAGGTGCCGTACTGCTCCGAGGGGTTCTGCGTGGCGACGACGAAGAACGGGTCGGGCAGCGGGTGGCGGCGCCCGTCGACGGTGACCGCCGATTCCTCCATCGCCTCCAGGAACGCCGACTGGGTGCGGGGCGCGAGCCGGTTGAGCTCGTCGACGAGCACCACGTTGGCGAAGATCGGCCCGGACACGAACCGGAAGGATCGGTCGTCGCTGTCCCACACCCCGGAGCCCGTGATGTCGGCCGGCAGGAGGTCGGCGGTGCCCTGCACGCGGTGGAAGGAGCCGCCGAGGCTGCGCGCGAAGGCCCGGGCGAGGGTCGTCTTCCCGCTGCCGGGAACGTCCTCGATGAGTACGTGGCCGCCGGAGAGCAGCGCGCACGCGACCAGCTGTACAGCGGTGTCGCGGCCGCGGACCACGCGCCGGACGTTGTCGACGACGCCTCTCGCCAGACGGGAGGTCGTGCCCGGCACGCCTTCGGTTGCGGCGCTGTCGGAGCGGTCGCCGTTGAGCCGGGCACCGTCAGGGACGGCTCCGGCGGGGCGGTCGGCAGCGGGCCAGGCGCCGTCGGAGCGCACGGCGGCAGGCGGGCTCGCGGTCAAGACCGGTCCTTTCGGCGAAGACGTGTCCTTGATCCATCGGACTGCGAGGTCCCTGCCTTGATCGGCCCAACCATGGCGATCGGCAACGCCTGGCTGAGCCAGGTCTTGGACCGATCTGCGATCGTCGAGGCATGCGCGATTCGCTGTGGCCAGGACCCCAGTGAATCGCGCATGCCCGAATCCGGTGCGCTTGTGTCCATGGGTCAGCGGGACGCCACGCTGCGAGTCAGCGGGATTGGCAGTGAGGGCACCAGAACAGGTTGCGGCCGGCCATCAGCTCGGTGGCCACCGGAGTCCCGCACACGCGACAGGCCAGCCCCGTCCGCCGGTAGACGTAGTGGGCGTCCTCGGCGCGCACGGGGCTGCTCCGGCGACGGTCGGCCGGCCGGGTCGTGACGATGCGGCCCGAGCGCAGGCCGGCCTTCATCAGGGTGACGAGGTCGCGCCACAGCGCCAGCCACTCCTCGCGCGACACGTCGCGGCCGGGCCGATGCGGGTCGATGCGCGCCCGGTAGAGGATCTCCGCGCGGTAGACGTTGCCGACGCCCGCGAGCACGGTCTGGTCCATCAGCAGGATGCCGATCGCGCACGCGGCTGCGGGAGATGCGCCGCCAGGCGAGGCCCTCCTTCGCGTCGCGGCGCAACGGATCCGGACCCAGCCGCGCCAGCAGCCGGCTCCAGTCGTCGGGCGTCCATACGTCCACCTCGATCGCGCCGCGCAGGTCGGCGTACGACTCGTCGGCCACCAGCCGCACCCGCACGGCCCCCACCGGGTCCGGCGCCGGAGTCGACCCGAACTGCCACTTGCCGATCAGGCCGAGGTGCACGTGGAGCAGTCGCTCGCCGGCGAAGATCAGGCTCAGGTGCTTCCCGTACGCCTCGCTGCCCTCGAGCCGCAGCCCGTCGAGCAACGCGGCGCCCTCGACGAACCGGCCCTGCGGGCTGGTGACGGCCACGTGGCGACCGGCGAACCGCTGCGCGTGCTCGATCGCGTGCCGGTGCACGGTGTGCCCCTCCGGCATGCCAGTCCTCTCGCTCCGACCACCCGTTGACCCCGCGAATGGTCACTTGCGCATCTCGAGGGCGCCAAGTTACCTGCGTACGTCACCACTTGCGTGGTGGACCCCGCTCGCCGGTTGAACGTCGACGAGGGCGCGCAGCGCGGCGACGTGACCGTCGTACGCGCGGTGTCCGCTTGCCGTCAGCGCCGGGCTGGTGCGCACCCGGGATCCCGCGGTCGCCTTGCGGATCGACACGTAGCCCGCCTCCTGCAACACCCGCACGTGCTTGGACACGACGGGGTCGGCGACCCCGAGCGAGTCGCGCACCGTCGCGAAGTCCGCGCTGTCGACCGCGGCCAGCAGCGCGCAGATCTGCAGGCGGTTCGGCGCATGCACGATCTCGTCGAAGACCGGCCGCGCTCCTCTCACGACTTGTCTCGCAACTCGCGACGCAACGCGTCGTCGAAGCGACGGCCCAGCACGACCACCGCGACGAAGGCAACCACTCCCCCGGCGAGGAACGCGCCGGGCACACCGGCTGCGAGTCCGAGCAGAGCGGCCAGCCCGGCAATGACGTAGAGCGTCCCGATGAGCTGGATCGAGATCCGGCCGGCCGGACCGCGCCGCATGCCGCTGACCCAGACGCCGGTCAGTCGGCGGAAGGACGAGACCAGAACGCCGCACCCGACCGCGTAGACGAGCAGCGCCGCGATGAACACGGCAAGGTTCCTGAGCTCAGCAATGGCGATCAGGCCACCGGCGAGCAGGCCGAGCGTCGGGTGATACCAGACCGGCGTGATGAGCCGGTCGGCGATCTGGCTTTCCATGACGGAAACCCTAGTCCGGCGCGGCAAGTGGGCCTTCCGGTCAGCGCACGGGTCAATGTCCGTCGACGACGGCGTGCGGTCAGCGACCTTTGTCCGCGACACTCCCGGCGCGTCGCGGCGGAAGGTCGCTCGTCGGGTCGGGGTCGTCGATCGGGCGCAGTGCCGCGTCGAGCACGACGACGAAGAACAGCAACAGCGTCACGACATGCACGACGGTGCACCACAGGCAGATCGCCTCGATGCGGAACAGCTCCGCCCAGACCAGGTAGATGACGAACGCGACGCCGAGGGTGACGCCGGCCAGTCGCAGCCGCGACGGCCACGGGCTCGCCGTCCGCCACGCGACCGGCAGGCACAGCGCTGTCAGGCCGACGAAGAACAACAGCCCCAGCAACGCCACCGGGACGCCGAGCAGCTCGCTGTAGCTGCTCGTCGTCACCTTGACGCAGTTGATGGTGGCCGACTCGGGGCAGGCGAGAGTCGTCGACGACGAGTAGTGCTCGACAGTGAGGTACGCAGACACTGCCAGCCCGACAAGGCAGAGCACCGTCGACGTCAACGGTGCCCAGCTTGTCGACGTACGACTCACTTCTGGCCCTTCGCCAGCGCGGCGGCACCAGCCTGGACCCCAGCCGAGGTGCAGACGGCCGGCTTGTTGCCCGTCGCCTCACAGATCGCCGCGGTGAGCACGTTCGCGTTGGCGACGACAGCCTTGGCGATGTCACTGCTGGGGTCGGACAGCGCCGCAGCGATCTCGGCCCGGCTCTTGCCTTCGAGCAGCTCCGGGCTGAAGCTCGCGCCGGACGTGACGTACTTGCCACCGATGTTGGCGAAGGGGATGCCGCCGGCGCTGTCGACGTACGGCGGCTTGTTGTAGGTGTCGAAGATCTTCTGGTCGGCATCCGGCAGTGTGTCGAGCGGGGTGTACTGCCCGTCGACCTGCTTGTTGGTCTGGGTCTCAAAACCGGCGAACGTCAGGTAGTCGCTGGTGAACTTCGCCCCGTGGAAGGACAGCGTCTGGGTGCTGGGAAAGACGTCCTTGGCGCCCGACTCTGTGCCCGCGAGGCCTGTCCACGTCCCGAACCGCGACAGGGCGACGACCATCGGCCAGCGCTCGGCGGCGCAGAAGGGGCAGTACTCCGCGCCGATGTAGAGCACCTTGGGCTTGCCGTTCTCGGTCAGTGCAGGTGCGTCGATGCCCTGCGGCACCGACGTGACACCGGCGGCCCCGATCGTGTCGCTGACCGAGGCCGGGACCGTCGTGACGTCCTTGAGCACGGCCGCGGGCAGCGCGGAAGTGGCCGCCTTCGGCGACGCGGCTGTTGTCGTGTCGTCGTCCTTCCCCATCACCTTCACGAGCACCAGCGCGACGACAATGACGATCACGACGGCAATCGCACCCGTGGCCAGCAGGACGCGCCGGCGCTGCGCCTCGCGGGCCTGCTTGGCCCGCATCTCCGCGGCGAGCGCGCGCGCGTTTTCCTTGCCTCGTACCCGGCTGCTCATCGAGCGGTCCTTTCGTCGTCCTGCGTGTCGTTCGATCGATCTGGTGCGGCCGGCGATCACGGGCGGCCAGCGATGCCAGGTAGGCGTTGTATCGGCTGAGTTCGTCGTCAACCGGAGCGCCATCCGAGGCTGCGCGGCGACGCGCGCGATCTGCGTCGCGATCGAAGCGGGCTGCCTCGTTCGCGTCAGTCCGGGTCCACTGTACGAAGATCGCGCCCAGGACCAGCAGCGCAGGCAGCTCGCCCAGCGCCCAGCCGATGCCGCCGCCGAGGTGCTGGTCGCCCAGCAGGTCGGTGGAATAAGGGCGGTCGAGCGCCTGGAAATAGCCGCGGGCCAGCACGGTGTCGCCGCCCATGATGGCGATCGAGAAGAACGCGTGGAACGTCATCGCCCCGAAGAGCATGACGATGCGAGCGATCGGCGGCAGGCGCACGGGCGTGGGATCGACGCCCACGAGCACGAAGAAGAACAGGAACCCAACGGCCAGGAAATGGAACTCCATCACGACGTGCCCGAGATGGTTGCCCATCAGGGTGGCGAACAGCGACGTGAAGTAGAGCCCGTAGAGGCTGCCGACGAACAACGCGAACGCGACGAGCGGATGCATGACGACCCGCGCGACCCGCGAGTGAAGGACGGCAAGCAGCAGCTGGCGCGGTCCCAGCTCGCCGGGCACCCGCGGACCGGGCAGCGCCCGCAGCGCAAGGGTGACCGGTGCCCCGAGCACCAGACCGATCGGGGCGACCATCGACAACAGCATGTGGGCGACCATGTGGGCGCTGAACAGCACGTGCGAATAGAGCCCGAGGCCGCCAACCGTCGCCCAGGCGAACACCAGCAGGCCGGACATCCAGCACACCGTGCGCCCGACCGGCCACCGGTCGCCGCGCCGGCGCAGGGTCAGCACACCTGCGACATAGAACGCGAGCGCGAACGCGATGAACGCGAGCGCGAAACCGTCGGGCACCCAGCCGAGAGCGAACCTGCTCCAGGTGGGCTTGGCCGGCAGGGGAAAGCCGAGCAGGGCGGCGGCCACCGACGTCCGCGCGTCGTCGCCGGCGGGCGTCGGCGTACGGGACAGGCCGACCGCGAGAGCAACCGTCGACGCCATGACGACGAGCTCGGTCGCCGCCACGGTCAGGAAGAGCCGGGCCGCCTCGCGCCGCCCGCTGCCCGTCCCGGCCCGGTCGCCCTGAGCCGCGACGGTGTGCTGCCGGTGCCACCAGCCGAAACCGCCGAGCACCGCCAGAGCCGCGACCTTGGCCAGCACCAAGCCGCCGTACGCCGATGTGTAGAGCGGCTCCAGACCGCCGAGGCGTACGGCTGCGTTGATCACGCCACTGGCCGCGACGGCCGCGAAGCACCAGGCGGCCATCGTCGAGAACCGTGGGACGGCGTAGCGCAGGCCGTCGGTGCCGGCCAGCGCCGCCCAGGCCAGCGCCGCCAGCCCACCGACCCACAGCCCCGCCGCGAGCAGGTGGACGAGCAGGCTCGCGGCCGCGAGCTCGTGGCTGCCCGCCGATGCGGAGTGACCGGTCAGGCTGGGCGGCGCCAGCGCGGCAAGGGCCACCAGCATGGACACGGCTGCGCCGCGGGTCGTCCGCGACGACCGGGCCAGACCGGCGACGACCACGACCAGCGCGCCCTGGATCAGCAGGCCGCGACCCTGCGAGGTCTGGCCCAGGAAGCTGCGCAGCAGCGTCGGCTCGAGCACCGTGCCGGGCCGCAGCCCGAGGATGTCCGAGAGGGTGAGCACCACCTCGACCGCGACGGCGGCGAGCCAGGCGGTCGCTGCCCGGCCGGCCCAGATCGCAGCGCGGGCGGGAAGGTCAGCGAGGCCGGCAGCCGGTGAGGGCAGCAGGAAGGCCGCCGCGAGCAACAGGCCCAGGGTGGCGATCCCGAGCAGGTCGGCCGCGAGCCGGACAAGGGGCAGCCCCCAGCCGGTGACCGGTCCCGCGTCCGGCAGCCCCACGGGCACCGGCTGCGGCGCGCCGCCGCCGGCGAGCAGGACGACGACCAGCACGGCAGTCGTCACCAGAACGGCGCCGACCACCCACCGGGTGATGGCGTCCCGCGCCACGACGGGCGCGGCCAGGTTCGGCGGAGCCGTCGTCACGTGCTGGTCCACAGGTTGGGTGCCCAGCGGCGGATGGTGAGCAGGCCCAGTCCACCGACCAGCGCGAGTGCGGCGATCATGCCGATGACCCTGCCAGGCGGGCCGGAGGAGCGTTCCGCCCCCGCGGTGCCGGGCGCCGCGGACCCGACGGTGAAGGACAGCCGACCGGACACCGGATGTCCGTCTGCCGACACGACCCGGTAGGCGACCGTGTAGTTGCCGGACGGTCCGGTCTTGACCGGAATGCTCGCGGTGTTGTCGACCACCGAGGTCTTGCCCGCCACCACGGACGCTCCGTCGGAGTCCGTGACCAGGATGACCGACGGCATCCTGATGTTCTCGTCGAAGGTGAGCTTGACCCTGCTGGGTCCGGTGGCGACCGACGACTCATCGGCGGGGCTGGAGCGCACCAGGCTCGCGTGCGCAGACGCCGGGGCAGCACCAACCACGACGAGCAGCAGGCCGGCGCCGAGCACGAGAGCGCCGGCGAGCACCGCCGCGAGCCTGTTGGGAGCTGCCCCGGACAGTCTCACGCCGTACGCCTCCTCGTGGACAGGAGCGCGATCACCAGTGCCACGGCTCCGAGTGCGAGGCCAGCCCCGCCCAACAAGCGTGCCAGGCCGTCGGTCTCATCGCCGCCCGCCGCGGCTGACGGCTCCGCGGCCGGGGTCGTCGGGTCCTGCGCCGAAGCGGCGGGCGGGTCCGTTGCCGCGGCCAGCTCGAGCGTCGGCGCCGGGTGCTCCGGCTCCTTCCCGCTCGCCGGCGTCGGCTGGTCCCACTTCACGACCGTCCCGTCGCTGTAGGTCTGCACGACCGGCAGGGTGATCGGGCTCGTCCCTTCGGGGAAGGGCCCGACCGACAGCTCGAACTCGTTGAACTCGCCGGGAGCGACTCCCTGACCCGCCGACGCCGTCCAGGTGACCGTCGAGACGGCCTTGGTCAGGGTGAAGCCGTCGTCGTCCGTGACCGGCTTGGCCAGCTTCTTCTCGGTGGTCACGACGGACCAGCCGGGCATCGTCTTCGCGGAGACCGCCGCGAACGGTGTGGCGGCCGGCAGCGTGACGCTCAGCTTGACCGTGCTGGCGCTCTCCGACTCGGTGGGCACGCGGAAGACCAGCTTCCCGTAGCCGCCCGGCGCGGCGTCGGGAGTCGAGACGGTGACGTGCGCCGAGGCTGCCGGTGCGAGCGCCAGCAGGGTCGCGAGGGCGACGAGCAGAGCAGTGGCAAGACTGCGCAGCACGACAGCCGGGCGAAGGCGGATGCGCCGAGAAGCAGGTCGAATCCGGTGTGCCATGTGAGGAGTGACCTCTCGAGTGACGGTGCAGGGCAGCGCGCGCCCGACGTCACGCATCGCAGGGCGCAGCGAAACGGGCGGTCGAGCGAGGAAGGCGTGAGTCAGGCAGCGAGCAGCGCTGGGGGCCCACGGCGCGGCTGGGCATCGCCGAGCAGCAAGGAACGCAGCACCGGCAGGGAACCGACCGCAGGTGCCGGCGAAGGGGCACCAAAGGCCTGAGGCGTACGTGCGGTGAGCAGCGCAGCGACGTGCACCGGGCGGCTCAGCAGGGCAACCAGTCGCCAGCACCAGGACTCGCCTCGCGACAGCAACACCGCTGTGACGACCGCAGCCAGCACATGCGCCGCCACCATCGAAGCGCTTGCGCCGTGTGCGGCGTGCCGGTGGTTCGCCAGGTGTCCGGCCGGACTGCCGGCCAGCGCCAGATGGCAGACGACCTGGACACCGAGCAGCACGGAGACCAGCGCGGAGACCGTCCAGCGCCGGCCGCTCAGGGCGATGCTGCCCGCCGCCGTGACACCCAGCAGAGTTGCCGCGGTCGCCGGCGCCGGGAGGGCACCGCCGGCGAGGATGTGGCCACTGACCGACAGACCCATGGCCGTCGCACCGACAACTGCTCCGCGCGCGACGCGCAACCATCCCGACGTCGGGGCGGACGCGCTCGCGCGTACCCCTGGAAGACGTCGACCGGTGGCCATGTCGTCAGGCTAACCCGCGCCGCCGGTCGCGCGTGGACCGCGCCGGCAGTTTAGGCATGGCCGCGGCGAAGATAGGTACCCGCGAAGAAACCACCCAGTGGGTACGGGGCGGCCGCTCAGGGCGATGCAACGGGCCGGTCCTTCTTCGCCAGCTTGCTCACGACCGTTTCGTAGGACGAGTCGACGGCTTCGAGCAGCTCGTCGTCGGGGATCGCCCCGTCGATGCGAAGGGTGTTCCAGCCGGACCGCCCGATGTAGGGCATCACTGCGGCGTCCTGCGGGAAGCGAGCCAACCACTCGTCGGCCTCCTCCCGAGACTTCCCGCACTTCACACCGACCGAGTTGCCCGAGCCGAGGAAGGCGAAGATCTTGGGCCCGACCTTCGCCACGACATCGCCCTCCCAGGGCTCGTCCGGCCAGGCGCCGGGCTTGCTCAGGCAGTAGGTCCGCAGCTCGTCAGGTGTCACGGCGATCTCCTTCGACGTCTCGAGGTCGGCGGGGGCGAGGTGAGGGCTGCGCCGAGAAGGGCCTGCGCCGACCAGCGGATGAGGCGGCGGGCCTCCTCGCGGCTGAGTCCGGCGACGTCGGTCAGCCAGACGAGGGCTTCGATGCCGGCCGCACTGCGGATGGCCAGCACGAGATGGTGCAGCTCCTTGTCGGACAGCTGCCCTCGCAACGGCTCGAGCGCCTCCGCGATCCACACGATGGCTCTGCCCTGACGCAACGGCAGTCCCGCACGCGTCGCCTCGTCCGCTTCCAGAGACAGCCGCAGCATCGTGCGCTGCTGAGCCTCGGTCTTGATGATGAGCTCGGTGAAGGCCGCGATGACGACGTCCAGGCGCGCGGCCGGATCTGCCGGCGGGTCGACGGGCAGCAGCGAGGGAGCCCCCGTCTCGGGGTGCGCCGCCAGGAGCAGAGCGCGCTGGCTCGGGAAGTAGCGGTAGGCCGTCGTACGGGAGATGCCGGCCGCACCGGCCGCCTGCTCGACGGTGGGCGTCACCCCGGAGGCAACCAGTTCTCGAGCCGCCTCGACCAGCGCGCCACGAGTGCGCTGCTTCTGCTCGGTGCGACCGCTCACCTCGTACGGCATTGACACAGGACCGAATGGTACTACCATCCCATCATGGGACTCTAGTCCCATAAGCAGCTCCAGGAGGCGCAGATGAACGACTCCCTTCCCCTGACGATCCGGACGGCCGACGAGGGTGATCGACGCTGGTTCTTCGGCGGCGGCGTGCACACGTGGAAAGCAACAGCGGACGAGACCGGCGGCGCGTTCCTGCTCTTCGAGGACGTGATGGACCGGGGCAAGATGACGCCGCTGCACGTCCACCCCGAGTCGGACGAGACGATGTACGTCCTCGAGGGCGAGATCCTGATGCACCTCGATGGCCGCGAGCACCGGATCGCGGCCGGCGGGCTCGCAGTGGCTCCGCGCGGGGTGCCGCACGCCTTCCTGGTGCTCTCCGAGCAGGCGAGGCTGCTGTGCCTGCACACGCCCGGGTGCTGCCAGGCGTTCTACTGGGATGCCAGCGAGCCGCTGACCGACGGCTATCCGCTTCCTGGAGCGGTCGACTTCGCCCGTGTGCGGGAGTCCGCACAGCGAAACGCGGCATCGAGCTGCTCGGACCACCGCCTTTTGCCCGCGCGGAGCCTGGTGCAGCCTAAGCCAGGCCGTGGCCGATGAGGGAGAAGGCGGCCGGAGTGATCCTGTTCCAGTAGACGCGCTGGTGGGCGCCTTTGGTCCACGCGGCCACGGCCGGATGGGGCTTGATCAGGCCGGCCAGCTCCTGCACGGCGGGGAAGAACGGGTCCGAGCGGCCGCACCACAGGCCGGTTCGGCTCGCGTCGAGCTTCGCCACGTCGGCGAAGACCGAGTCGCCGCGCGAGACGGCGGGGCTCAAGGCCGACACCGCGCGAAGCAGGCCCGGGTCTCGTTCGGCCAACCGAAGCGAGCCGTAACCCCCCATGGACCAGCCGTACGCCGCGAGCCGGCTCGAGTCGAAGCCACGCGCCTTGCACCAGGCCGGCATCTCCTCGGTGAGCATTCGCATCGGGTCGTCGCGTCCGCCGTCACCTTCCCAACGGGACAGGCCGCCATCGGCCCCGGCCAGCACGAACGGCGGCACCCCGTGCTGCACGGCACTGGTGAGGAAGTTCGCAAAGCTGAAGTCGGTGTAGTTGGCGGTCGTCGCGCTCCCGCCGTGCAGGATCAGGCAGACCGGCAGCCCCGCGCCGTCGCCGAGCCCCGCCGGCACCGCCGTCCACAGACCGACCTCGCGACCGCGAGCAGCGGACCGGACCCGCTCAAGGCGGATCTGGCCCGCCGGCGCGGACGGAATGACACCGTCCGGCCCGAGGTCCGCGAACCTGTTCCGCAGCTTTCGCGGGACGGCGATGACCCCCGCGGCCGCTCCGACGCTGCCCAGTGCGGCCAGCGACAGGGCGCTCGCACCGCCGATCAGGAACGCGCGCCTGCTCGGGTCGGTCACCACCGCGTCAGGCTAGTTGCCGCGGCCCGCCGCGACCGGACGAAGCCGGAATGGTGCGCTTTCGTCCGGCCGCCGAGGCTCAGGCAGCCAGCTCGGCCTTGCGAGGCGTCCGGATAGCCACCGCGATCAACGCGATGGCGGCGACCAGGAAGACCGCCGAGGCCAGGAAGGCCCGGTCGGCACCGTAGACGAACACCTGATGGGCCTGAGCCACCGCGCTCGTACCCGGGTCCAGGTTCTCTGTGGCGTGCCGGCTGGACGAGCCGAAGATCGTCACGAGCACGGCGACGCCGAGCGTGCCGCCCAGCTGCTGCATCACGTTGACCAGACCGGAGGCAGCCCCCGCGTCGTGCGGTGCCACCCCGGCCAGGGCGGTGGACGTGAGCGGCACGAACGCCGTGCCGTTGCCGAAGCCGACGAGCAGCAGCGACGCGAGCAGCACCGGGTAGGCCGTGTCCGCGGAGAGCCGGGTGAGCAGCAGCAGGCCGATGGCGGAGGTGGCGATGCCCCCAGCCATCAGGCGCGTCGCGTCGAACCGGTGGACGAGCACGCGCGCACTCAGCTGCGAGGCCGCGAACAGCGCCGCAGTGAGGGGCAGGAAGGCGACTCCGGTCATCAGCGGGCTGTAGCCGAGCACGTCCTGCAGGAACTGGGTGAGGAAGAAGAACATGCCGAACATGCCGGCCACCAGCAGGGCGCGGGAGATGTTCGCGGCGCTGCGGTTGCGGTTGGTCAAGAGGCGCAACGGGGTGATCGGGGAGGACGCGTGCAGCTCGGTGAAGACAAAGGCGATGAGCAGTACGACGCCCGCCGCGAACGCCGAGATCGTGAACAGATCGCTCCAGCCCTCCGTGGCAGCTCGCACGAATCCGTAGACCAGCGAACCCATCCCGAGTGTCGAGGTGAGCGCGCCGGCGAGGTCGAAGCGTCCTTCGTGGCGCGGGGTTTCTGGCAGCACGGTGCGGCCGACAACAAGGACTGCAAGCCCGATGGGCACGTTGACGAACAGCACCCACCGCCACGACACCCAGTCGGTGAGCATGCCGCCGAGGACCAGACCGACGGCGCTGCCGCCGATGGAGACGGCCGTGTAGAGACCGAGGGCCCGCATCCGTTCGCGGCCCTCGGCGAACATGGTGGTGAGCAGAGCGAGCGCGGACGGCGCAGCGAGTGCGCCGCCGACGCCCTGGGCCGCCCGGGCGGCGAGCAGGAAGCCGCTCGACGTCGCGAACCCACCGACCAGTGAGGCGAGGATGAAGATCGCGATGCCGGCCAGGAAGGTGCGCCTGCGCCCCAGGATGTCGCCGGCGCGCGCGCCGAGCAGCAGCAGCCCGCCGAAGGTCAGGGTGTAGGCGTTGAGGACCCACGAAAGGTTGGCCCGGGAGAAGTGCAGCGCGGACTGGATGTTCGGCAGCGCGACGTTCACGATGGTCGCGTCGAGCACGACCATCAGCTGGCAGGTGAGGATGACGAGCAGGATGAGCGTGGGAGAGGAGGAAGGCGTGCGCTGGAACCGAGCGCTGCGGCTGCGCGGCGCGGGGGCGCCGCGCGAGGTGGTCGTGACTTGTGCGGACATGCGAAGTAGCCGTTCCTTCGTCAGGGGTGGGAAAGTGCTAAAGTGGAGGCCTCCTCCGTAACAATACGGAGCCACCCTCCGCTTTGCAAGCGAATAGACCGAACTGATTGCGAGGACGCGGCGTGACTGTCACTGTTGGGGCGCTCGATCGCCGGCCCAAGCGCGCCGATGCCCGTCGCAACTACGACAAGCTGATCGAGGCGGCGCGGGCCGCTTTCACCGAGAAGGGCGCCGACGCGTCACTCGAGGACATCGCTCGCCGGGCCGACGTCGGCATCGGAACCCTCTACCGGCACTTCCCCACCCGGCAGACGCTGCTCGAGGCCACGTACCTCGAAGAGGTGGAGGCACTCTGCGCCACGGCTGACGAGCTCTCCGACCTCGAGCCCTGGGACGCACTCGTCGCCTGGCTGCGGCGGTTCGCCGAGTACGCCTCGACGAAGAAGGCGCTCTCCACCGAACTGCTCGCCACCATCGGCATGCAGTCGCCGCTGTTCGCCGACTGCCACGCCGCGATCTTCGCCGCCGGTGGCCCGCTGCTCGAACGTGCGCAGGCCGCGGGCGTCGTACGCCCAGATGTGACGGCCAACGAAGCGCTACGGCTGGTCAGCGGCGTCCTGATGGTCCGCTCGGCCGAACCTGACGAGATCAACCGGCTGCTCGACCTCGCGATGGACGGCCTGCGCTATCGCCCGGACCCGACGAGCTAGATCCTCACCTCAGCCATGGCTGGCCCGACGCTCGTAGTGGTGCCACGAGTCGTCGGTGCCGATCACCCGGTAGCCCGCCCGCTCAAAGGCGCGGATCGACGCCGTGTTCATGACGCGGATCTTCGCCAGCACCACGTCGACCGGACCAGTCGCCTCGAGCCAGTCCCACCCGGCCTGCAGGATGAGTGCGGCTAGCCCTCGACCGCGCGCCGCGGGCGCAAGGTTGATGCTCACCAGCCAGGTGGCCGGAGCCTCGAGCGCGTCGAACCGCACCATGCCGACCGGTTCGTCGTCGAGCTCGGCGATGAGCAGAGACCGGCGTGGGTTGTCGAGCGAGCCCTCGAGCCACGCGGCGTGTGCCTCCGGCGACACAGCGTCGGTAGAGGCCGACGCAGCGCGGGCGTCCGCGTCGTTGCGCCAGGTAAGCAGCACGGGACCGTCAACCGCGGTCGCGGCCCGGACGGTCGGGATCAGCTGAACATCGGCCATTGCAGGATCTCGTCGGCCTCGACCGTCACGGCAACGCGTCGTCCGACGACAGCGTCGAGCTCGTAGACAGGGATGCCATAGCCGGGTCGCTTCACCGCGATGTCGTCGCGTCGGACGGTGTCGCCCGGCTGCAGGTCCCGTGCCGCGACCAGGCTTCGTCGGCCCAAGCGGAACATCTCGGCCTCGGCCTCGGTCACGCGCTTCACCGACGATCCGAGCGACGCTTCGGTCTCGCGGATCGCCGTGACCATCGCGGCCAGCTCGTTGGGCTCGAGGGCGAAGGCGTGATCTGGTCCCTCCTGGCTACGGCTCAGCGTGAAGTGCTTCTCCACCAGGCAGGCGCCGAGCGCGACGGCGGTCACGTCGGCGGTGTGGCCCATCGTGTGGTCCGACCAGCCGACCGGCACCTGGAAAGCGCTGCGCAGCGTCTCGATCGCGCGCAGATTGAGGTCCTCGAAGTTCGGCGGGTAGTTGATTGCGCAGTGCAGCAACGCAACCTGGTCGCAGCCCGCTCCATTGGCGGCGTCCAGTGCGCGTTCGATGTCGGCCAGCGAGGCCATGCCCGTCGAGAGCAGCAGTGGCTTTCCCGTTTTGGCGCAGAACTCGATCAGCGGCAGATGGGTGATCTCATACGACGCCACCTTGTAGGCCGGCATCTGGAGACTCTCGAGGAGCTCGACCGCGGCCTCCTCAAACGGCGTGGAGAGGAAGTCCACTCCTGCCGCCGCGGCATGGTCGGCAAGTGGCTGGTGCCATTCCCACGGGATCTCCACTCGCTTGATGAGCTCCCAAACCGTCTCCTGGTCCTTGAGCAGATGGTCCTTGGCCAGATAGCTCGGGTTCGGGGTCTTGCGCGAGTAGAGCCCTTCGGCCGTGTAGGTCTGGAACTTCACGGCGTCCGAGCCCGACTCGGCGGCCACGTCGATCAGTCGCTTGGCCGTGTCGAGGTCGCGGTTGTGGTTGGAGCCAGCCTCCGCGATGACATAGCAGGGTTGGCCGGGACCCACGGAACGACCGGCGATCTCCAGAGTCGGCCGACCGTACGAACGTGCGGTCAATGGAGCTCTCCTGCGTGCGGCGAGTGCTGGGTCACCTGGCCATGTTCCCACCTGGCCGTGATCACCGAGGACCCGGCGGGCTAACGGCGGCCCGCTCCACCGCACGTACCCATGATCAAGCCGTGACGAGGACCGCCGCGAAGGCCTCCGCCGACCGTTCCGCTCCTCGACCGTCGACGGTTGACCAAGCCCGGGAGCCGACCTCGTTGAGCCGCGCGCTGTCGAGCGCCCAGGCGACCGACTCGGTCGAGCGGAGCAGGACGGGCAACGGCCCGAGGCCGATCGCGAGGTCCTTCGCGACCAGGTGGCGGTAGTTGTCCTCCTGGTTGCCCGCGACGGTCACCAACGCCATGGGCACGCCCAGGCAGCACAGGTCCCAGACAGTTGACCCCGCGGCACTGACGACTAGGTCCGCCCAGGCCATCAGCGGCGCGATGTCCGGCTGGGTCGGGTGCGCTTCGAGACGCGACCCCCGAGGCACGTCGATGCGGCTAATTGCCTCGACAACGTTGGTCAGAACACGGACGTGAAGCGCCTGGCCGCTGTCGAGCAGGCGTCGCGTAATCCCGGCGCTCCCGGACGCCGCGTCGGTGCCGCCAAGGACGACGAGAACCCGAAGCGGGCCTCGGTCGTGGGGCCTTGTGGCGTATCGGCGAGGGCGCGCCTCCGCGACGGAGGACCGCACGAGGGCGTAGTCGGGACCACGGAGTACGGGGGCCTGAGTCAGGGCGCTGTAGTCGTACTCCACTGCCGCGAGGTTCTGGTTGATCACAAGGTCGACGGGCAGCTCACGGGTGGCCTCGTCGTCGATGGCGAGGATCGGTCGTTCCAGGCCGCGCAGCTGGTGCCAATGCTGCGGCGACGCGAGATAGGAGTCCATGACAACGCCGGACCACCCTCGGGTACGAGCGAGTGCAACAAACTCGCCCACTCCCTCGGCCTCGATCGTCTCGATGCCGTCGGTCTGCCGCGCGACCCACGGCACCTGCGCGAAGTCTCCGACGAGGAAGGGGGTCAGTCCTCGACTGGCCAGACCCTGTGCGAGGGCCGTGCAGCGGATGGCGTGACCGGCTCCGATCTGTGCCCCGAGATCACAGTAAATGCCTACTTGGAGATCCATCCCCGCTGCCACCACGACTGCCTCCCCTGGAGGCAATGACGTTACAGTTCAGGCGATTCGACCTCGATCGTAGGAGAGAGCCATGACCGGGCGGGAGTTCCTGCCCTATGGCAGGCAGGACGTCGACCAGTCGGACATCGATGCTGTGGTCCGGGTCTTGAAAGGCGATTGGCTCACGACGGGGCCGGCCGTCGACGTGTTCGAATCGGCGCTGTCCGTGACGGCGGGCGATACACCTTGCGTAAGCGTGACGTCGGGCACTGCCGCACTGCACGTCGCCTATGCCGGCCTCTGTGTCGGTCCGAACGACGAAGTCGTGACGAGCCCCTTCACGTTCATCTCGACTGCGTCCACCGCGGCGATGCTCGGCGCCACCCTGCGTTTCGCGGACGTGTCGGAGGACACCCTGAATCTCGAGCCCGAAGCCGCTTCCGCCGCCGTCACCCACCGAACTTCTGTCATCGCCGCCGTCGACTTCGCCGGTCATCCGGCCGACCTCGACGCGTTGCGCAAGGTCGCCGACGACGCCGACGCCCGGCTGCTCGAGGACGCCGCGCACTCCATCGGTGCCCGCTATCGGGGCATCCCCGTCGGCGCTGTCGCCGACGTGACAACCTTCTCGTTCTTCCCGACCAAACACCTGACGACGGCCGAGGGTGGCGCGGTGGCCGCGACCGACCCTGACCTTGCCGCCAGGGCTCGCCGGTTCGCCCGCATCGGCCGCGCAGCGGAACCGGAGCGGCACCTCGACGAAGGCCCCTGGTACTACGAGATGACCAGCTTCGGGCTGAACTACCGGCTGCCCGATGTCCTGTGCGCGCTAGGCATCAGCCAGCTCGAACGCCTTCCAGAGTTCATCTCCCGCCGCACCGCGATCGTCGAGCGCTATGGCCAGCTGCTCGCTGACCTGCCAGGGCTGCGGCTGCCCGTTCAGCGTGACGACGTCGACCCCGCCTGGCACCTGTACTCCGTCCGAGTCCTTGACGGCCGGCGGCGCGAGGTCTATGACCGACTTCGAGCCGCCGGCATCGGCGTTCAGGTCAACTACGTGCCCGTCTACTGGCACCCCGTGTTCGAGGACCTTGGCTATCGACGCGGCATGTGTCCGGTCGCCGAGACGGCCTACGCGGAACAGCTGTCCCTGCCGCTGTTTCCGCGCATGACCGACCAGGACCAGGACCGGGTTGTGGAGACCTTGTTCTCGATCCTGAGCTAGAACCCCTTAAGGCTCAACTGGTTTCAGGCGGAGCGTTGGTACGGCCGGAAAGCTCGCGTGGCGACCCACACCATGACCGCGGCCAGGACCGCGAGCAGCCCAATGTGTGCCCACACCGTCGCGCAGTCCGGTGAGCCCTGCATGGCTCCTCGCCCCGAGATCACCGCCCACTCGAACGGGTTGTAGGCGGCGACGTTGGCCACCCACCCGGCCGACAGCTCCGTGTCCATGAGAGCGGAGCTCAGGAACATCAGCGGGATCGTGATGAGCTGCGCGATGCCGATGAGCACACCCTGGTTGCGGGCAAGCAGCGCGGCCGCGTTCGACAAGGCGGAGAAGGTGGCCGTGAGCAGGATCGCCGCGACCAGCAGAGAGTGAGTGCTCTGTCCAGAGCAACACGTGACCGTCGCGGGACCCACGCCGACCTCGGCCAGCTGGTCCGAGGTCAGGTCGCCGACCGACAGGCAGCGGCTCATGATGACGTAGATGATCTCGCGGGCCATGGATGCGTCCGCAGCATCGAGCAACTCCTGCACGCCGATGGCCAGTTGCGGGTCGTTGGCTCTCGTCGCGTCACGCAGGCCGCGCAGCCGGGCCGCGAGTTCCTCGTCAGTGACCGTCGCCTCCTGCTGGGCACCCTTGGGGAAGGCGTACATGCGACCGCATCCATCGGTCGTATCCGCGACCTCGGTCTGGCTCACCGTGCCGACGGCCACCGGCTGTTGCACGTCGAAGTAGCCGAGCTTGGTGACCGCGATGACGACACCGATCGTGAGGACTACGCCGAGCAACACCAGCGGGATCGTTGCTCTCTTTCCGATACTTGGCTTGTACGGCTCGAACTCCGGCAGCGGCGGTCGCGACGGTGCGCGGGGTGCGAACGGCCCGAATGCCTCGCCGTCCCACCATGCCCAACGTTCTCGGCCGTAGGGATACCAGCCGGGCGGCGAAGAGCGGTTCCCATCCTCGCCATCCGACATGAACTCCCCCGGCCGCCGCGAGAGGCGGCTCTGAGCCGCGATTCTCGCATCAATTTCGGCCCGCGCGCCCTAGTCCGGCGTGTTCTCCAGTCGCCGCACTCGCCGCGCGAGAGCCGTGAGCACCGAGTTGCGGATGTCGGGGAACTCGCTGAGCAGCGTGTTGAACTCGCGCTGGCCCAGGACAAGAAGGCGGACCGGCGTCACAGCGGTCGCTGTCGCGCTCCGCTGGCCGCCGTCGAGCAGCGCGATCTCGCCGAGAAAATCACCGGGACCCTGCATGTTGAGCTCCGCACCGTCGCGTTCGATGCGGACCGAACCGTCGAGGATGAGGAAGAACTCGTGTGGGCTGCCACCCTGCTGGAGCAGCTGCTTGCCGGCCGGCAGGTCGATCTCGTCCGCCAGCCTGGCGACCTGGGCCAGACCCGCCTTATCCAGGGCTGAGAACAGCGGGACGCGGGCCAGCATCTCGAGCTTCTTGTCCACCGCACACCTCTTCCGGGCCGCCGGAGTCGGCGCACGCGCGACAGCATACGGAGGCGACTACCCGCGCGCTACGGAGAAGTGCCAACGATCCGCAGTGGTGGGAAGTCGACGAGCAGCCCCTCGGCGACGACCTGGAACAGCTGCTCGCCGCGGGGGAGCCCGGCGAACCGGTGCGACCCGAGGTCGAGCAACGTCGCGCCTCCGGACAGCACCAGGGCCGCCGCCGTCTGCCCCGAGACCAGCACCTGACCGCCGTGAGCAGCAGCGCAGATCCGGGCCACGGTGTGGACCGACAGACCGACATATCCCGAGTCGGTCAGCTCCGGCCGCCCACTGTGGATGCCGGACCGTACGCGGACCTCGACACCCTCGGGCCATGCGTACGCAGCAATCGCGCGCTGCATCGTGACGGCGGCCCTGACCGCATCGCCGGGGGCACGGAACACACCGAAGTACTCGTCCCCGTGCGCGTCGACCTTTTGGCCCGTGGCGCTGGTCACGCTCTCGTCAATGAGCCGGCGGACGTCACGGAGCAAGCCCGAGTAACCGGCTCCGAGTCGGCGCAGCAGTGCCGTGGAGCCCTCGATGTCGGTGAGCAGGAACGTGACCGCGCCGGTCGGCAGCCGGCGTCCCGACCGCTGGTCACGCAGCTGGCTCGTGACGAAGCCCACCGGCATGATGCCGTGCTTCTTGGCAGCCTCGAGGAGCCGCTGCCGGGCGCGATCGCGGTCGTTGTCGCTCTCGAAGCGCACCTGGCCGAACCTGGCGAGCGCGTTGCGCACGTGGGCCTCGTCGTGGATGGGCAGCCGGCGCTTCCCGGACGCGTCGACGTAGGCGAAGGCCCGATCGGGGAGCTTCGCCCGTTCACGGTCCGTGAGGCGCGCCACGGAGCAGACGATATCTCCGCCGACCGATGAGCAGTCCGCGCTTCCGAGCGATCCATCGGAGGGCGCCAGAGCGGAGGGCCAGGGATTCGAACCCTGGATGAGAGTCACCCCTCATAGCGGTTTTCAAGACCGCCGCACTAGGCCACTATGCGAGCCCTCCTGACAACGCGTCCATTGTGTCGGACGCCACCGAACGGCGACGGTCGCGCCCAACCATTGGTCCACATATTTGCCGCTACGTCCGCAGCGCCGGCGGCCAAAAGCGTTTCCGCGGAAACGCTTTCGGGTGCGCTGCGCGCCAAATCACCCGCCAGTCGTACGTCGACCGCCGCTGCGCATGGCGATGGCGCGCAACCCCTTGCGGGGTCGCGCGCCACGGGCCTGGTGAGCAGACGAGGCAGCGGTAGGTCAGACCTTGAGCAGGTAGCGCATCCGGTCGTTGCACACTCCGGTGGGCTCGACTGCGATCCAGTTCTGATACTCGATGACGGCGCGCCGGGTCGACTTGCCGAATGTGCCGTCGGGGTGACGCATGCCGAGGTGCGTCTGCAGCCGCGTCACTGCCGGACCCTTCATGCCGAGCTGCAGGGTGCGCTTCGGTGCCTTGGCGACCGACTTCGGGACATGGAACTTGATGCGGGCGATCTTCGAGAAGCCGCTCTCGCTCAGGGCCAGCATCTTCACCTTGGCCGGGCCTGCGCGCAGGCCCTTCACCTTCAGCTTGGTCGCGGAGGCGTCGGCCAACGAGACGCGCCCGTCCACGGACAGGATGTAGAACTCGACCGCCGAGCCGACTGTCGGCGCGTCCCACCTGATCGTGGTGCGGCCACCCTTCTTCACGGGACTGGCACGCAGGTTGGTCGGTTTGCCTGGGGCAGGCGGCTCGGGTGCGACCGTCACCTCAACGGTGACGGGTTCCGAGTCTGGTGAGGCATCGGTGTACTCGAAGGCGACCGACGCGGTGTAGGTGCCGGGTTCGATGTTGTTGAAAACCACGCCGTCGAGGCGGTCCGGGAGGACTCGCCGCCCGTCCTGGCCGTCAAGATCGACATCGATGCGATAGATGCTGTCGGGGTCGACGAGAGCGTCCCAGTGCACCACGACGGTGCCGGTGCCCTCGAAGTCTGTCGTGGCCTTCGCGGTCACGTTCACCGGTATCTCTTGCGCGACGCCAGCGGCAGCACCGTTGGCGCTGAGGCCGCCTAGTCCGACCGCGAGGGTCAGGGCCAGCAGGGTAGACAGGGTTCGCGCCATACCGCGGCGCGAGGCAGTGGGCTTGTGCATGTGGCTCCCCGATGGCGACCCCTTGCACGTCGCTCGTGCGTCGACCGGTCGTGCCCCATGCATCGACCACAGGAGTGCCAACATCAAGCAAAATGACGAGAATGTTCGGATTGTTCGCATCGTGAGAGCCACAAGCGTTTCCGCGGAAACGTTTGTGGGGCTGCAGGCACCCGGACGGATGTGACGGCACAAAAACGACGCGGAACCGTCAAGCTGCGGCCGCCCGGTCTACGCAGGCCCGCTGGCCAGTCACCGTGCAGCCAGCCTGCGGCAGGTCTAGGCCGGCACGCTGGCCAGCCGCTGCGTGTCCAGCGGTGACGGCCGCCGATCCAGCCGTGCCGCAAGCAGCCCGCGCGCCTCGTCACAGCGGCCGGCGGCGACGAGCGCATAGAGCAGCGTGTCCTCGACGATCTCGCGCTGCGCGGCCGAGCCGCCCAGCTGCACCAGCCACGGGCCGAGCAGCCGCAGGATCCGGACCGCCTCGTTCCAGCGCTGCTCGAGCACAGCCACCAACGCGTCGCAGAGGGAGACGACGACGTCGCTCATGACCGGCTCCGGTGATGCGGCGACAAAAGCTCGCAGCCGCACGAGCCCGGCACAGTCCCCCGCAGCCGCCAGCGCGACAGCCGAGTGCATCGCGGTGAACGGAGTGGCCGGACGCTCCAGCAGCTCGGAGCCGACAAGCTCGAGCAACGACGTCAGTGGAAGGTCTCCGGCCCACGACTCGGTGACCCGGCACCGCCACAGCAGCGACGCCGAGTCGACAAGCGCTCGTACGCCGGTGACGTGCGGCGGCGCAAGCTCGCGCTCGTAGCGCCGGCGGACGGCCTCGAGGTCGCCCATCGACAGCTCGTGCAACGCCGCGTGCCAGGAGAAGTGCGCGCGGTGTGACGCTCCCTGGCCGCTGGACGCGATCCACGGGTCGAGCCACTCGAGGCCCGCAATGTGTTGGCCCGTCTCGTAAAACACATGCGTCTGGGCGTGCACGGCATGACCCGCCGCGGGCTCGACGCGCAGCGCCGACCAGGCCAGTGCGTCCGCCTCGTCATAGCGACCCTGGTCCTGGCGCACGAACGCGAGCAAGCCGCTGAACCACCAGTCGTCGCCGTACGCCGGCGTCAATCCCTCGACCAGCGTCCACGCCTCCTGCTGCACGTCCGTGACGCCCGAGAACGCGATGGTCGGCACAGCGGCACTCACCGCGAGCGCGTCGCGCGGATAGCTGCCGATGTGTCCCACCAGCGCCGCAGCCCCCGTACCCCGGCAGTCCTGGACCCTGCTGGTCACGACGTCGACGAGGCTGCGTTCCCGGTCGTCACCACGACGGCGTACGGCGTGCTGGGCTGCGGTGAGTGACGCGGCGACATCGGCCGTCGCACCGCCCTCGTGGCCCAGCAGGGCGAGCGCCGCGTGGGCGAGGGCGAAGCCCGGGTCGATCGCGACGGCCTCCCGGAACGCGGCATCGGCGCCGGACTGCACCCGCAGCACCCGGCCGAGCCCCAGGTTGTAGGCGTCCGCCGCGGCAGGACTGGTCGTGAGCGGCAGGCCCATGAGGTCAATTGACCGCCCCTTCCGCGACGCCTGCACCCGGGGGGTGTGGGCGGACCGCGTCGCGGAAGTGGGCGGTCCCGGCCGCGGCGCCAGCACCCGGGGGGGTTGGGTGGCAGGGTTCGCGGGCGGAGTTGTAGACGACCACAGTTCCGCACTGCGATCGGCCGACTTTGCGTCGTCTGTGCGAGCGGATGACCTTGTGGACCCTGGCTCACCAGACCCGCCGTCGAAGTGGTGTGTCGGAGTCCACCAAGGGGACCGGGACGACGCGAAGGGTGAGGACGCGGTGACCTGGGTCGTGATTGCGTGAGCGACCGCGACGGCTTGGGACCGGATCTCCGGAATGGCGGTGGACTCCCAGAGCTCGCCACGGCGCAGCGCGCCCAGGGTCCACACGGCACCCACGGCACCGTCGGCCGCGCGTACCCGGCCCTCGGCGTCGGTCGCCAGCCCCATGCCCAGCCGCCCGGCAGACGCGTGGCCGGCCGCGAGCAGCCCCGTGAGCAGCCGGTCGCGACTGAGTGAGACATCGGACTGTGGCCCCGTGCAGTTGACGACGTGGGCGACCCGCCGGGACGTGCCGCCCGAGAGCTGGACGAGGAGCGCACCGCCAACGTCCTCGACCTCGACGACCTGCGCAGCGGCGACGGTGAGCGCGCCACTGGCCCGCATCCGCGCGATCGACGCGGCGGTGACGCGGGGCATGCGGTGGCGGTGGGTGTCCCACCGCAGTGCGTCGGTGCGCAGGAACTCGCGCCGGCACTCGTCGCACAACATCGACCACAGCCGGGCCGTGTGTGGCCGCATCCCGTCCATCGCCGGGCGCCAGTCACCATGCGTACGAATCGTGGTGCGCACGTGGTCGAGCACGACCCGGCGCAACGTCGTGATGTCGAGGTCGACGGGCAGGTCGGTCGGCTCGACCGCAGGCAGTCGGCGCGGACCGTGGACCTTGGGCAGCCGGCCGCGGCGGGAGACCGCATGCATCACGCGACCGTCGCTGGCCAAGGTCGTGGCGACGTCGACCATGGTCAGTCCGGTGCCGACGAGGAGCACGTCGCCGTCGTCGTCGATCGCGGCGAGCGCGCCCGGGGCCCAGGGGTCGGCGACGAACCGGTCGGAGGCGAGCAGAGCGGGCGGCGCCCAGCCGGTGCCCGGGGCGAAGATGCCTGCTGCGAGGACGACGTGGTCGACGACGACCGCGGTGCCGTCGGCCAGCGCGATGCGGTGGTGGGCGTGCGGGTCCGCTGCCGAGCCCGGCTCGAGGGTCACCGCGCGCTCCCGGCGACGCAGCAGGCGGGCGTGCCCGGAGCGGGCGATCTCCTGGTCGAGGGTGTCACGCAAGTAGGCGCCGTACGAGCGGCGCGGTAGGAAGTCGTCGATGGTGGCGTCGCGCAGCGCCGCGTCAGGCTGACATCGTGCCCACCCGAGCAGGTGATCGGGATCGTCGGGCAGCGCGCTCATCCGCCCCACCGCAACATTGAGCAGGTGACGCACGTCCGGGGTGGCGTAGGCGACGCCGCAGCCCGACTCGGCGGGGTCGACCAGCACTACGTCCGCCGCCGTGCCCGACGCACGCAGCTCGCGCAGCAGGTGAATCGCCACGAGCGTGCCCGCGGCGCCAGCCCCGACGATGCCGATGACCGGGCCGTGGTTGGGCCCGTGCGACGACGTCAGCGGCCGGCCGACGGCAGGATCGCTGCTCATCTGGCCTCCCGGTTGTCCCGTTCTCGATTTTGTCTAGTTTCTCGGTAGTAAAGATAGCATTACCGTCGCGGTTGTCAGCGGAAATCGCAACTTCCCTGTCGGCGACACGCCGAGAAACGTCGGGGGATAGCGTCCGAGCCGTGACGCCGACCGGTGCAGAGGCCGCTGACGCTGTCCGTCGTGGTGACCTGACGGCGGTTGCCGCGGTCGAGGCGGCGCTGGACCGCATCGCCGACCGCGACGTTGCCATCGGCGCGTTCCAGGTGGTCCGAGCTGAGCGGGCTCTGGCGGAGGCGGCGCGCATCGACGCCGATCCCGACCGCGCGGAACTGCCACTGGCCGGCGTGCCCATCGCGGTCAAGGACAACGTGCCGGTGGCCGGCGAGCCCATGCGCATCGGCTCGGCGGCGACCGATCCGACTCCACAGACGTCCGAGCACGAGGTGGTCCGCAGGCTGCGTGCCGCGGGTGCCGTCGTCGTCGGGCTGACCCGAGTGCCCGAGCTATCCGTCTTCGGTGCCACGGACTCGGTGTTCGGCCTGACCCACAACCCGTGGGACCTCGCGCGCACACCGGGTGGCTCGTCCGGAGGCAGTGCGGCCGGCGTGGCGGCGGGCATGGTGCCCGTCGCGCACGGCAACGACGGGATGGGTCCATCCGCGTCCCGGCTGCCTGCTGCGGGCTCGTCGGCATCAAGCCCAGCCCGGCAGGGTGCCTGCCGGGCTGGGCAACGGATCGTGGTTCGACATGGCCGAGAACGGGCCGCTGACGACAACGGTCGCTGACACCGCGCTGCTGCTGTCCGTCATGGCGGGCCGCGCCGAACTGGCGTACGTGCCGCCGTCCGACTCGGTTGCGCCGCTGCACATCGCACTCTCGGTCAAGGCACCCGACCGGCACGGCGCTCGCTGCGCTGGCTCGCTGGTTCGCGGGTGCCGAGATGGACGCGCGACTCGTGGCCGACCGGTCGCGGCTCGAGCCGCGAGTGGCCAGGCACGCGACCGCTGGGCGGATCGCCCTGCGCGTACCCTTCGCCGCGCCCTGGAATCTCGCCGGCTGGCCGGCCATGGTCGTGCCCGCCGGAGTGCACCTGAACGGGACGCCCCTGTCGGTGCAGCTCGTCGGACGGCCGGGGACCGAAGCACAGCTCCTGGCCGTGGCTGCACAGCTGGAACTGCTGTCGCCGTGGTCACGCATCGCGCCGTCGTACGCCTGATCGGTGATGAGACGGCGGGGGGCGTACGCAGATCGCGGCTGCTAGGGGGAGGGCTCGAGAAACGACGGGTCACGTTCGACGAGCTGGCGCAGCGTCGTCGGCGAGTGACCGGCCAGCCGTTCGACGGTGTCGCTGACGACTGCCAGATCGCCCGCGGCGATGGCCAGGTAGGACGCGACCCACCCCTCGACCACCCAGTCGGGAGCCCCGAACGAGGCACGTGACTGCCACGCCTCCTCCACGGTCTCGTCCTGGAACGTCACCGGTCGGCCGGAGACCTCGGACAGCTCGGCGGCCCACTCGGCCAGGGTCTGCAGCCGGTCCCCCGTGACGTCGTACGTCGCCCGCTCGTGGCCCTCCGTCAGCAGCACCGCGACAGCGACATCGGCGATGTCGTCGCGGGCCACCATCGCGACCCGACCGTCGTCCGCCGGCCCGCGGATGACGCCGTCGGCCCCGGCCATGAACGGCAGGAAGTCCAGGTACATGCTGTCGCGCAACGCCGTGTAGGCGAGATCGCGCTCGCGCAGCCGCTCCTCGGTCAACCAGTGGTGGCGCGCGAGGGTGAAGGTCGCGTCGGCCGAGGCGTTGACGAACGAGGTGTAGACGACCCGCTCGACCCCGGCCGCGGCCACGGCGTCGACCGCCGTCAGGTGCTGGCGGACCCGCTCCTGATGCTCCGCGGCAGAGACGAGGAAGACCGCGTCGGTGCCCGCGAAGGCCTCCCGCAGCGCGTCGGCGTCGTCGTAGGTCGCCTGGGCGATCTCGACGTTGGGCAGGTCCGGCGCACGGGACGGGTCGCGCACGACCAGCCGCTGGCGTACGCCTGCCGCCGCGAGGCGGGCGGCGACCCGGCCGCCGAGAGCTCCGGTGGCACCGGTGACGGCGATGAGCTTGGGTGTGTCCATGAGTGCTAGCGTCGCAAACGACAACAGCAAGCACCACAGGGGAGCGCTGCAGCGCTGAGAGTGCGGGTCAACCCGCAGACCCTCGAACCTGATCTGGGTCATGCCAGCGCAGGGAGTCGGTTCCGCCCGGCGTGACGTCGACGTCGGGCACTCGCGAGGCGTCGCCTCCCGTCCGTAACTGGGCTGGAGAAGACATGAGCAACGAGACAGTCACCACTCCGCAGTCCGAGGCAGTCACCTCGTCCGTCACGTCGTGGCGGACGGTCGACATCGTCGTGGCGTCGTCGATCGCGGCGGCGTTCGGAGTCATCTTCTGGGCGTGGGGCCAGCTGTGGAACACCGCGCAGCCGGCGTTCACCGGCTTCCCGCCGGCGCAGGGCTTCATGTACGGCGTCTGGCTGCTGCCCGGCGTCCTCGGCGCGATGATCATCCGCAAGCCGGGCGCGGCGATCTATACCGAGCTCGTCGCGTCGATCATCTCGGCGTTCCTCGGCACGGCGTGGGGCCTGCAGGTCGTGCTGTACGGACTGGTCGAGGGCGCAGCACCGGAACTTGTCTTCGCGTTCCTGCTCTATCGCTCGTGGAAGCTCCCCGCGGCGCTCGCTGCGGGAGCTGCCGCCGGTCTCGCGGCGGCACTGCTGGACCTGGCGCTCTACTACGCCGACTGGTCCGGCGGCTGGCAGCTCACCTACGCGCTGTTGCTCGCGGCCAGCTCGCTCGTCGTCGCGGGCCTCGGGTCCTGGGTGCTGGTGCGGGCACTCGCGAAAACCGGGGTGCTTGCGCCGTTCGCCTCCGGGCGCGACCAGGCGCTGGTCTGACGGTCCCCCTGCCGGTCGGTCTGCGCGCATGACCCCACTCGCCCCCGTGCCGCCAGTCGCGGTCGACGTACACGGCTGGGGTTGGCGCCATGCCGGTCGCCGCGCGTGGGCACTGCGCGGCCTCGACCTGCACGTCGAGCCCGGCGAACGCGTGCTGCTGCTCGGGCCTTCGGGCGCCGGCAAGTCCACGCTGCTCGCCGCGCTCGCCGGGCTGCTCGACGCCGGCAACGCGGCCGAGCAGGAAGGTTCGATCCGCCTCGACGGGCAGCCGTCCCGATCGGCACGCCAGCTCGCCGGCCTGGTCATGCAGGACCCGGAGGCGGCACTGGTCATGGCGCGCGCCGGCGACGACGTGGCGTTCGGCCTGGAGAACCGCGGGGTGTCGACCGAGGAGATCTGGCAGAGGGTGGATTCGGCCTTGCAGGCCGTGGGTTTTCCGTACGGCCGTGACGCGGCGACCGGTGCGCTTTCGGGCGGCGAGCAGCAGCGGTTGGCGCTGGCCGGGATCCTTGCCCTGCGGCCGGGCTTGCTGCTGCTCGACGAGGTGACCGCGAACCTCGACCCGGCCGGCGCCGCCCTGGTGCTCCGCACGCTGTCCGATGTACTCGCGTCGTCGGGCGCGACGGTGGTCATGGTCGAGCACCGGGTCGCCTCGGTCGTCGACCTGGTCGACCGCGCGGTCGTCCTGGAGCCCGGCGGCGGCATCGTGGCCGACGGGAAGCCCGCCGACGTGTTCGGTGCGCACGGCGCCGACCTCGCGGCGCGCGGCGTGTGGGTGCCTGGCCGCGAACCTTTGGTACGTCGACGCGCGACTTCCCCTCCGGGGCCGGTGCTCGTCTCGGCGGTGGAGGCGTCCTTCCGCTACCCGACCGGGACGCGGGACGCGCTGACCCCGACGTCGGTCTCGGTCTCGGCCGGCGAGGCCCTGGCGGTGACCGGGGCGAACGGCACGGGGAAGTCGACGCTGGCCCTCCTGCTGGCGGGGCTGCTCCGGCCCTCGGGCGGATCCGTGTCCGCGTCCCTGGCGCTGGGCCGGCCGGCACCGCAGAAAGCGAGGATTGGAGAGGCCTTCGGCCACCGGACGGCCAGAAGCGCATCCGATCTTGCGATTCAGCGCGCGGCGGAGCTGTGGCGCTGGCGGGGACGAGACCTGGTGCGCACGGTCGGCACCGTGTTCCAGGACCCCGAGCACCAGTTCGTCGCTGCGACGGTCCGCGACGAGCTCGCCGTCGGGCCACGACGGGCGGGATCGAGTCCCGCGGACGTGGCGGCCCGCGTCGACGAGTTGCTGGAGCAGCTCCGGCTGACGGCATTGGCCGCCGCCAACCCGTTCACCTTGTCGGGCGGGGAGAAACGGCGCCTGTCCGTGGCGACGGCAATCGCAACGGCCCCGCGGATGGTCGTCGTCGACGAGCCGACCTTCGGTCAGGACGCGGTGACCTGGGCCGAGCTGGTCAAGCTGCTGGCCGATCTGCGTGACGCCGGCACCGCGGTGGTCATGGTCACCCACGACGAGGCACTCGTCGAGGCGATGGCCGATCGCGCTCTGCCTCTCGGCCCGGACGTTCCGGCGGACGCTCCGGAGGTCGATCCGTCCATGATCACGAAGGATCGCGAGGCGCTCGGCCACAGGATCCTTCGCGATCATGACGAAGACCGGGCGGGTCAGGCATGAGCGTCCTGGCTGCCGCTGGCCCCGGACTCGCAGGCGGCGCTGGCTCGTATCAACCCCGTCGCCAAGCTGACCGGCGCGATCGTCGTGCTCGTCGGGCTGGTCGTGACCAGCGACCTCCTGACGCCGGCGCTGCTGCTGGCGATCGAGCTGGCCGTGCTGCCGTTCACCGGCGTCCGCGCCACCACGCTGCTGCGACGCACTTGGCCGTTGCTGCTCAGCGTCTCGGGCGTCGCTCTCACCAACATGCTCGTCGTCAACGGCGGCGAGGTGCTGCTCGATCTCGGGTTCGCCGACATCACCAGCAACGGGGTGGAGTCGGCCGCGTCGGTCTGGCTGCGGCTGCTGGCCATCACCCTGCCGGGCATCGTCGTGCTCGCGACCACTGACCCGATGGACCTGGCTGACGCGCTTGTGCAGTGCTGGCATGCGCCTGCCCGGTTCGCGTACGGCGCTCTTGCGGCCCTTCGGCTGCTGCCATTGCTCGCCGCCGACTGGCAGATGATCGGACTCGCTCGCCGGGCGAGAGGGTTCGACGCCGGCCGGTCACCGGTGGCCGCCCTGCGGCTGTTCGTCTCCCAGACGTTCGCGGTCCTCGTCGCCTCGATCCGCCGCGGGGTGCGGCTCGCGACGGCGATGGAGGCGCGTGGCTTCGACTCCGGACGCGATCGATCCGTTGCGCGTCCGCAACCGATGCGACCAGCCGACTGGTGGGCGATCACGGCCACCGTCGTCGTCGTACTCCTCGTGACCGCGATCTCCGTTGCGGCCGGCAGCTGGGCACCCGCCCTCGCCGGCTAGCACCCACCTTCGGACCTCACCACCTTCGGACCTCACCACCTTCGGACCTCACCACCTTCAAAGTCGATCATGCAGTAACCGACACCGTCGACAAGGCGCACACTGTCTGCCTGGGAGTGCCGCTGTCGGCAGGGCGGCATAAAGTTCTGGACGGATCACGCGGCGGCCAGCTCGCACACGAGGCCGATGGACGCGACCGTTCGGGGTCCGACGATCTGGCCGTCACACGAGTCTTGTCTGGAGTGCGGATGCCCCAAGCAGTCAGCAAATTGCGCGGGAACCCGTGGGCGATCCTGATCACCCTGTCCCTGGGCTTCTTCATGACGTTGCTCGACCTGACGATCGTCAACATCGCCATCCCGAGCATGATCACTGCCCTGGACGCCTCGCTCGACGAGATCCTCTGGGTGGTCAACTCCTACGTCCTGGTGCTGGCCGTGTTGCTGATCACCGCGGGCCGGCTGGGTGACCTGCGCGGCCAACGCAACCTGTTCGTCGGCGGAATTGTGGTCTTCACGCTGGCAAGCCTGGCCTGCGGGCTGGCACCCAACCCGACGCTGCTGATCGCATTCCGAGCCGTTCAGGGCGTCGGCGCAGCCATGTTGATGCCGCAGACGATGGCCATCATCATCGCCACGTTCCCCGCCGATCGACGCGGCACCGCCCTGGGCATCTGGGGGGCCGTCGCCGGCCTGGCGACTGTTGCCGGCCCGACGCTGGGCGGCGTACTGGTGACCTACGCGAGCTGGCGGTGGATCTTCATCGTCAACGTGCCGATCGGACTGATCGTGCTGGCGATGACTTTCGCCTTCATTCCGGACACCCGGATAGAGCGCGAGCACAAGCTCGACCTGGTCGGCGTGGCCCTCGCCACCGCCGGCCTGTTCTGTCTGACCTTCGCCCTCATCGAGGGCCAGCGCTACTCGTGGAACGGCGCGATCATGGCCCTGTTCGTGGCCGCAGCCATCCTGGCGGTTCTGTTCGTACTGCAGCAGCGCAGCCAGCAGGACGCGGAGCCACTCGTGCCGTTCTCGTTGTTCCGCAACCGCAACTTCACGGTGATCAACATCGTCGCGGCACTGGTCTCCGTCGCGATCCTCGGCTTCTTCCTGCCGGTCACCATCTACCTGCAGTCCGTGCTGGGCTACTCCGCGATCAAGGCGGGCCTGATCCTGGCGCCGATGTCCCTGATCGCCCTGGTCCTCGCACCCATCGCCGGGAGGATGTCCGACAAGATCGGCGGCAAGTACATCCTGATGACCGGTCTGGCCTTGTACGGCCTCGGCGCGGCCATCCTGGCCGTGCAGTCCAGCCCTGACTCCAGCTGGCAGTCGTTCCTACCGGCGATCGCCATCATGGGCCTGGGGATGGGCGGCATCTGGGCTCCCATGGCGACCGAGGCCATGCGCGGCGTGCCGATGATGCTCGCCGGCGCGGCCGCCGGGGTGAACAACACGCTGCGTCAGGTCGGGTCGGTCGTCGGCAGCGCGGCAGTCGGTGCGCTGCTCCAGAACCAGCTGGCGAGCACGTTGAGGGACGAGGCCACCAAACGGTCGGAATTGCTGCCCGCCGACGTGCGGAGCCGGTTCATCGAGGGCTTCGCGGCCAGCGCCAAGGGCGGGATCGAGGTCGGGCCGAGCCATGCGACCACCCCGAGCGGAGTCCCGGCCGAGGTGGCAGCAAAGGTCCAGCAGGTCGGGTTCCAGGTCTTCCAGCACGGCTACGTCCGGGCCATGCACCCGACGCTGATCCTGCCGATCGCGGCAGCGTTCTTCGCGGCCGCCCTGTGCCTGCTGGCCACCCGCCACACGACAGGCCCTCAAGCCGGTGGCCCGACCGCCCCACCAAGCGCCGAGGGCGCCCCGGCAGCCGCAACCGGCTGACCGTCCTGACCCGGCGGCAACCGGCGCGGGTTGAGCGCGATGGCACCCCTTCACCGGGGGGTGCCAGCCACCCACAGATCCACGTGTCAGCACGGTCGTATCCAAAACGCATCCTCGGCACTCTGATAGCCATGACGACAGCGACGCTCACCCGACCCGCGCGGCCCGCCGACGGCCCGCTCAGCGGCACCTGGCTCATCGACTCGAGCCGCGCAATCGTGGCCTTCTCCGGCAAGGCCTCCTTCCTGACGCCGACCATCAACGCCCGCTTCCTCGGGGTCGAGGGCTCCGTCGAGGTGGTCGAAACCCGGCGTGGCCTGACGGGTGCTGTCGATGTCTCGGTCGACGTCAAGTCACTGACGAGCGGCAACCGGGCCTGGGACGACCTGATCGCGTCCTTCGACCCGTTCGACGCGAAACACTTCCCGGTCGCCGTCTACCGCTCTACCGGCGTCTCGTGGGGCGACGGTCAGGTCACGATCGACGGCGTCCTGAGGCTGCGGGGCGTGACCCAGAGGGTGCCGCTGTCCGCGTCGTACGACGTGGCGCGTGACGGCAGGCGCATGCTGGTTCGCGCGGCAGGCTCCATCGACCGCGAGGCTTTCGGCATCTCGTTCGACATGCCGGGCGGGGGCAAGCTGGTGCCGCGCGTCATGCGGCTGGCGATCGACGTGGACGTCGCACTCGCCGCGTGAGAACCGCTTTCGCCGGGATGTCTAGGCTGCGCATGTGCCCATCGACGAGATCGACGACGACTTCGACGACATCCTGACGGCCAACGAGGCCTACACCGCGGGATTCGAGCACGCCGACCTGGAGGCGCGAGCCGCGAAGGGGCTGGGCGTGCTGACCTGCATGGACTCGCGCATCGACCCGCTGGCCATGCTCGGCCTCGCGCCCGGCGACGCCAAGATCCTGCGCAACGCCGGAGCCCGGGTCACCGACGACGTGCTGCGGACCCTCGTGCTCGCGGACCACTTGCTCGGTGTCGACAGGGTGATGGTCGTCGCCCACACGAACTGCCGCATGGCCAGCGGCACCGAGGACGACGTGCACGCCGCGATCCGCGCGACCGGCGGACCCGACACCCGCAGCATCTCGTTCCTCACGACCGGCGACCAGGAGGCCGCGCTGCGCGAGGACGTGCAGCGGGTCCGCTCGTGGCCCTACCTCGACAACATCTCCGTCGGCGGGTTCATCTACGACCTGAGCACCGGCCGCCTCCGCCGCGTCTGCTAGCCCGCCGCGCGCAGTTGACCACGTTTGGTAGGCACAGCGTCGCGCCAGTAGGCGTGCACGCCTGCTGAGGCGACTGTTCACCTGCTGAGGCGGGCTCGAACAGCCCCCAGATAGCTCGAGTCCCGTCAGGCGGCCATGCGGGACATGGCCAGCGTGACCAGGGAGATCAGCGCCTGCTTGACCGCGGGCCGGGAGCGCGCGTCCGTGTAGAAGACAGGCGTTTCGGGACGTACGGCGAGTGCCTCGCGCACGTCGTCGAGCGTGTGCTTGGCAGTTCCTTCGAAACAGTTGACCGCGAGCACGAAGGGGATCTGCCGGGCCTCGAAGTAGTCGACCGCGTCGAAGCAGGCTTCGAGCCGGTCTGTGTCGACGAGCACGACGGCGCCGATCGCGCCCTTGATCAGGTCGTCCCACATGAAGTGGAAGCGGTCCTGGCCGGGGGTGCCGAACAGGTACAGCCACAGGTCGCCCGGCAGGGCGATGCGCCCGAAGTCCATGGCGACGGTCGTCGTCGTCTTGCGGTCGGACACGCCGCCGGCGTCGTCGACACCGACGCTGTGCTCGGTCATCGCCGCCTCGGTCGAGAGCGGTTCGATGTCGGAGATGGCGCCGATGAAAGTCGTCTTGCCGACGGCGAAGCCGCCCGCGACGACGATCTTCACGGTGATGGGCGCGACGGGTGCCGCGTCTCCCAACGGCGCCTGTGGCGCCTGCTGCGCCTGGGGCGCCGCGACGTCAGAGCGAGGAAATGCCATTGAGAACACTCTCCAGGACCTTGAGCTGAGCCGAGGCGGGTGCCTGCGACGTTGGGGTGCCCGCGTGCACGAACACCAGACCGTCGTCGGCAAGATCGCCGACGAGGACACGCACCACCCCGAGGGGCAGTCGGAGATGAGCCGAGATTTCTACCACCGAGAGGATCTGTGACGAGGTGAGTTCGAGGATGCGACGACGCTCGGTCGTATCGTTCGGTCGGCCAGTCGCTGCGACGCCGCGGACCAGCGCCTCGAGCGGCAGGTCTGCCCGCTCATGGCGGGTACGGCCGCCGGTGAGCGTGTAGGGGCGCACGACGCGTGACTCCTCGACGGACTCCCCTGGGGGTCCGTGGAGGTTCTCATCCACTCGCTCATACATGGCCGGTTACCCCTCCACACCCACAGGACGTGCCACGCCGTCGACCGGAAGGCGCGAACGCATCTCGCTGACGAGCGCGGGCGTCATCGTGGCTTCCGCGCGGGTGACGAGCAGGGTCATCTCATAGCCGACCAGGCCGACATCGCAGGTCGCTTCGGCGGCGACGGCGAGCACTGACCCGTCGCTGATGCTGGTGGTGAACAGGAACAGCCGATCCATCTCGACGATCGACTGCCGCACGTCACCGGCCCGCAGCTGACGCGCGGCGCCGCGGGTCAGGCTGGACAGCCCCGAGACGATGGCGGCGAGCTGATCGCCCTGGGTGCGGTCCAGCTCGGCGGACATCGCCATCAGCAGGCCGTCCGCCGACACGACCAGGGTGTGCTGCACCCCGGGGACGCTCTTCACGAAGTTGCCTAGCAGCCAGCTGAAGTTGGCAGCCTCGGTGCTGAGAGAGTTCACGTCGTTCCAATCATCGGTCGAGAGTCGCGAGTCAGTCGGAGGTGGTGTCGGTCGGGGTGGCAGCCGCGGACGGCGTGCCGGAGGTTGCGCTCTCGCCGCGGTCTGCGTCGTGCGGTTCGGCACTCGATGCACTGCGTCCACGCTCGACGCCCGCGCGGAATCCGGAGAGCATGCCTCGCACTTCAACTGCATCGCGGGAGCGCGACGGCACATCTGGTTCGGCCTCGACGGGCGCCTCGACCGCGCGGCGCTGGCGGCGGATCAGGCCGGCCTGCGCCTCGGGAGCCGGTGCCGAGCTCTGGTTGAACGCCGGCTCGTAGAGGCTGCGCAGCTCGGAGAGTGCACTGCTCTGCAGCTCGGCGTTGAGAGCGAGCTGGTCGAGGTCGGACATCGTGGCGCTGACCACTGGCTGCTCCACCTCTTTCGTCGCGTAGTCGAACAGGGACGGCTCGACCGCCGCGGGCTCGAACACGGGCGGCTCGACCGCAGCCTGCTCGAACGGCGACGCCTCGACAGGAACGGGCGCCGACGCAGGTGCTGCGGCCTGTCGCGGTGGGGCGGACGGTGCGGCCGGGGTGAACCCCCGCTCGGGAAGTGGCGCGACGAACTGCGGTGCCGCGACCGGTGGTGCCACGTCCGGCACGACGGATGCACTTGGGGCGTACGTCGACACGGGTGCCGCAGGTGTCGCTGCGATCGCGTTGGACGGGACGGGGATCGAGGCCTTGCGCCGGCGGCCCATCGCCTTGCCCGGAAGGATGTCGATCGCGGGTGCGTAGTACTGCGTCGCGACCGGCACCGGCTCGGGCAGGGGCTCGGGGGACGGCGACGGGAAAGGCTCGCGTACGGGTGCTTCCGTGATCGGCGCGAACGCGACCTCGAGCTCGGCCGGGCCGTCGACCTCGACCGGCTCGCTCGGGGGTTCCTCGACCGCAACGGGCTCCGCGGCGCCGCGCTGACGGCGGCCGAACAGGCCGCGGCGTCGAGCCGGCTCCTCGGCGACAGCGTCGACGATCGGCTCGTCGGCAACGGGCTCGCGACGCGCGCACCGGCTCGACCGCGACCCGCTCGACCGCGACCGGCTCGACGACAACCAGCTCGACCGCAACCGGCTCGCCGCGACCGGCCACGCGAACTGCGGCGGGCCAGTGTCGAACACCGGCGTGAAGAGTTCCTCCGCTGCGGGCGCCTCGATGTCGCTCTCCACAACCGCCTCGGCGGCGGGCAGGAATTCGGTTTCCTCGGCGACGGGCAGGGAAGCGACAGTCTCTGCCACCGACTCCTCGGGTGCGGCTTGTCGGCGACCCACTGGCGGCGACCGAACAGGCCACGTCGACGGATCGGTTCCGCGACGGCAGCCTCGTCAGCCGCCAGTTCCGCGGTCGCGACAGCGACCGGCTCGAACGTGTCGGGCACGTAGGACGGCGGCTCGTACTGCTCCGGCGCGGACGAAACCGGCTCGGATGCGGCCGGCTCGAACGAGACCGGCTGGTAGGCGGCCGGCTCCTCGGCAACTGACGGCTCCTCGACAACCAACTGCTCGGCAGCCGATTCCAGGTTCGTGGGCTCGACGGCCTGCTGGTTGCGGCGAGTGCGACCGGACCGGCGCCGGCTGCGCCGTGACGTCGGCAGGCCGGCTGGCTCCTCCGCTGATGCGTCGCCGTCGGTGCTGACGTCGCTGACCACCTCGGCGTCGTCGAGAACTCTGTCGGCAACCTGCCATTCCGCTCGCGGGGTCTGCTCCTCGAGGTCCTGGTGCACCGCGATGTCGTCAACGACAGCCGCGGCCCCGGCCACCGCCACGTCAAGCGGCGCTTCGTCGGTGGGCTCGGTCGCGTCAGCCGGCTCGGCTGACTTGTCGCGGCGGCGCGGGAAGAACGAGCCACGTCGACGTGCGCTCGCGACGATCTCGGGCGCCACCTCGTCGGCCAATTCAATGTCGGCCAGCTCAGCGTCGGCCAATTCAGCGTCTGCCACGACGGCGTCCGGCCCCTCAGCGTCGGGCAGGGCGAACTCCGGCAGCTCGGTCGCGGGCACGACCGGGAAAGCGTCAACTGGGACAACGTCTGCGACGACCTCGTCGACGGGAGCGTCAGCCTCGGCGGCATCGTCATCCGCTGCCACCACGGCCGGGCCGTCAGGCTCATCGGACCGCGACCGGCGCGGGAGCAGCCGGCGCCGGCTGGTGTCCGTGGAAGCCGGTGAGGCAAAGTGCACATCTGCCGCAGCGTCAGCGACCAGTGCGGCGACATCGACCTGGGGCAGCCGGGACAGCGCGACCTCGGAGGGGTTGAACAGGGCTACCGCGGCCAGCGGGGCCTCGGCCGCGGCGGCATCGGCCAGTGGGGCGGCAGCGGAAGCGAACTGCGGGACCGACCCGACGAGCACGTCCTCGCGGATCGGTTCGTCGAGCAGGGACTCCGGCACGACGGAGTCGGTGGTTTCGAATGTCTCAACGGGTTGGTCCGAGGTGACGGGCTCGTCCACCTGCAGACCTTCGAAGATGTCCAGTGGCAAACCGATGGTCACGACCGTGCCCGACGTGCGGCCCTTGCGCAGGGTGGCAGTGGCGCCGAGGCGAGCGGCAATCCGACCGACGACGAACAGGCCGAGGCGTTGCGAGACGGCGATCTCCGCCAGCGGTGGGTTTGCGATGCTCTCGTTGGCTTGCGCGATCTCCTCGTCGTTCATGCCCAGGCCGTAGTCGGTGATCGTGACGTCAACGCCGTGGCCGGTCATCGCCGAGGCGACGACCACGCGAGTGTCGGGGTTGGAGAAGACAGTGGCGTTCTCGAGCACCTCGGCGAGCAGATGCGCGACAGACAGAGCGTGGCGGCCGGAGACGTCCGGGTCGTCGGCCACGGAGGAGTCAATGCGTTCGTACGCCTCGATCTCACCGACGGCGGCGCGGATGACGTCGGACAGCGGCATCGATTCACGGAGGCGTCGGGTGGAGTCGATGCCGGCGAGCACGAGCAGGCTCTCCGCGTTGCGTCGCATCCGGGTCGCCAGGTGGTCGAGCCGGAAGAGGTTCTTCAGCAGATCCGGGTTTTCCTCCCGGGACTCCATCTTGTCGAGCTGCGCAAGCTGGCGACCGAGCAGCACCTGGTTGCGCCGGGCCACGTTGACGAACATCTCGGCGATGCTGGCGCGCAGCGCCGCCTGCTCCTTCGCGACCCGCAGCGTGACCTCGTTGACCGTGTTGAACGCCGCGGCGAGGCGGCCGATCTCGTCGTTCCCCTCAACCGGGATCGGATCGACGATGACGCCAGGACCCTCTCCCGGTGTCTGCATCCGCTCGACCATGTGCGGGAGCTCCTCGCCGATCTCGGCCGCCGCGAGAGTGAGTCGACGAAGAGGGCGCGTGATGCGCTGAGCGAGGACGAAGGCGAGCAGGATCGCCAGAACGAGACCGAAGAAGGCACCGGCACCGAAGATGCCGGCCTTGAGCCGCTCTGAGTTCTCGATGTTCGTGGCGACGCGGGCGATGTCCGAGACAAGCTTTTTCTCGGTCGCGACCATCGACACGATGCGCGGGTTTGCGGCCTTCTGCCAGGCGACGGACGCTTCGAAGTCGGGAGCGCGCCCCTTGAGGAAGGCGCTGAGGTGTCCTCGCGACTTGGTCAGCGCGACGTTGTCGGCTGCCTGGAGCTCGCCGTCCAGGGACACGTACAGCTGGATCGGTGCCGAGCGCTGGAAGTCTTGGAGGGACTGGCCCTGCTGCGCGATGAGGGCGCTCACCTGCCCGAACTCGGCCTCGGTGATCGTTCCGTCGAGGTAGGCGAGCTCGATCAGGTCGCGCTCATGTGAGGCGGACTCGATGGTGGTCGACAGGGCCACCAGGGCCTGCAACCGCTGGGCCAGCTCGGGCGATGCCGACGCGGCGATGGCGCCGGGCAGCTGAAGGTCGTTGGAGATGATCCTGCCGTACGCGGCGTCCGTCTCGGGCGCCGGCAACGTTCCGGCGTCGATCGAATTGCGGACGCTGGCGAGCTCGTTGTGTGCCTTGGTCGCGCGGGCGGCCGCGGCCTGGATGCTCTCGGACATGGTGCTGAGAGGAGAGGCGGCGATCTTCTGGTTGAGGATCCGCAGCTGGGAGTTCGTGTACAACCGCTGTCCCTGGTTGGCACCTGGCCCGCCGGCGGTCACACCCTGCAGGTAGTCGAGCGTGATGGTGCGCTCGAGCTGAAGGCTGTGGACCACGCGGTTGAGCTGGAGAGCGACATCGGTCACGGCCTGGATCTGGCCCGCCTGGCGGGCGGCCTGCACCTGCCCGCCGACCAGCCATCCCGAAGCCACAATGAGCAGCACGGTCGGGATCGCAAGGACGGCGAACAGCTTGCCGCGTACTCCTGCGTCACGGAGCATTGGATGCCTTCTCGATGATCGAACGGATAGTGAGGTCGTCGGACACGCCGGTGAGAGACCGATAGTCACCCCATCGGCGCAGCGTGGATCATCCTTGAGCGCGCGCATCCAGCCGCGATCCCGCTCGGAGCCCACCCCAGGGCCTGCCGAGCACGTGGCGGCGGCGCGGCGGGGAGCGGCGGGCCACGAAAATTAGGGTGGTGGGCGTGAAGGCAATCGTGATCAGCGAACCCGGCGGGCCTGACGTCTTGCAGTGGCAGGACGTCGGCGATCTCACTCCGGGGCCGGGCGAGGTGCTGATCGACGTCGCGGCGTCGGCCGTCAACCGAGCCGACGTCATGCAGCGACAGGGGCTACTATCCGCCACCTGCGGGCGCGTCGCCGTACCCCGGCCTCGAATGCTCCGGGCGCGTCGCCGCGGTGGCGTCGGACGTCGACGCGGGTTTCGCCGTCGGCGACGAGGTGTGTGCCCTGCTGTCCGGCGGCGGCTATGCCGAGCAGGTCACGGTGCCCGCGGGCCAGGTGTTGCCGGTGCCGGCGGGAGTCGATCTCGTCGATGCCGCCGGGCTGCCCGAGGTCGTGTGCACGGTCTGGTCGAACGTCTTCATGGCCGCCGGGCTGCGACCGGGCGAGACACTGCTCGTGCACGGCGGCTCGTCGGGCATCGGCACGATGGCCATCCAGCTCGCCAAGCACGTCGGAGCCCGGGTCGCGGTGACCGCGGGTTCCGCAGAGAAGCTCGAGCGCTGTCGTGAGCTCGGCGCCGAGATCCTGGTGAACTATCGCGACGACGACTTCGTGGCGGCCGTGCGCGAGGCAACCGACGGGCACGGCGCAGACGTCGTGCTCGACAACATGGGGGCGAAATACCTGGCGCGAAACCTCGACGTCCTGGCCTTCAACGGTCGCATCGTCGTGATCGGCATGCAGGGCGGCACGAAGGCCGAGCTCGACATCGGGCTGCTCATGCGCAAGCGTGCGGCGCTGCTGTCCACCTCGCTGCGCGCGCGCCCGGCCGACGAGAAGGCCGCAATCGTGGCGTCGGTGCGCGAGCACGTCTGGCCGTTGCTCGCCGCCGGAGACATCCGGCCGATCATCGACTCCCGGGTGCCGATGGCTGACGCGGCTGAGGCGCATCGTCTGCTAGAGGCCAGCGACCACGTCGGCAAGGTGCTGCTCGTCCGCGAAGCGATTCTGGAACGAGTCGATTAACCCGAATGGCGTATCAGAGCCAGCACGCACGCCCTCCTGCCCTCATCGACCGATTCTGGTCGGGAAGAGGAGGGCCCCCCATGTCCGCGACGCAGCTCATCGCCGCACTGCCACTCGTACGGGCACCATCCTCATGGCCATTCGCTGCCGTCGCCGGCCTCGCGATGCTCCTCCTCGCCGTTCTCGACTTCGCCGGCGCCCTGGCCGCGAAGGAGTGGGCTGACGGGGGCTCTCCCCGCTGGCTGCTCGCGGGCCTCGGATGCTTCCTGTTGCTCTTCTACGTCTACGCGTCGAGCCTGCAGTACGCCGATCTGGCCACGGTGACCATGGGCTGGATCGTGCTTCTCCAGGTGGGCCTGCTCGTCCTCGACCATGTGCGATACGACGTCTCGCTGCCCCCCGCCCGGTGGATAGCCGTAGGTCTCATCCTCGTGTTGCAGGCCTATCTCCTGCTCGCGCCGACCGTCTCCAAGTCCGGCCCGGTGTGACCGCGGGACTCGCCACGGCCGCCGAGCTGGATCCGGCGGCCGTTGCCACAGCCGCGTTGCGTCTGGTCCCGCGGCGCGCCGCCGATCACCAGCGTCGCGCCCCTCGTCGACGCGGTGCAGCGCTATCGCCAGCGCGACACGGTGTCCTTCCACTGCCCCGCGCACCGCGGCGGTCAGGCGGCCGACGCGAGCCTGCACGACCTCGTGGGCGAGCGACTGCTCTCTGCCGACATCTGGCTCGATCCTGCCGAGCAGCACCGTGTCCTGCGTGAGGCCGAGGACCTCGCGGCGGATCTCTGGGGCGCAGACCGCGCCTTCCTGCTCGGCAACGGCTCGTCGGGCGGCAACCACGCGGCCATGCTGGCGATGCTGGCGCCTGGCGACGAGGTCGTGCTCGCGCGCGACGCCCACATCTCCAGCCACATGGGGCTGGTGATGACCGGCGCGCGGCCGGTCTGGGTGACCCCCGAGGTCCACCCGGAGCGCTCCGTCGGCCTCGGTGTCACGCCCGAAGCTCTGGGCGCCACGCTGCAGGCGCACCCCTCGGCCCGCCTCGTCGTTCTGGTCAGCCCGTCCTATGCCGGCGTCTGCTCAGACCTTCCGGCGCTGGTCCGGGTGGCCCACCGCGCAGGTGCCGCTGTCCTCGTCGACGAAGCCTGGGGCGCCCACCTGCCGTTCCACCCTCTCCTGCCCGTCGACGCGCTCTCCGCAGGTGCCGACGCCGTGGTCACGTCGACCCACAAGCTGGCGGGCAGCCTCAGCCAGAGCGCCCTGCTGCTCGTGCGCGCGGGCCGGATCGACGTCGACGCGGTCGCGACGGCGGTCCGCATGACGGCGACGACCAGCCCGCTGCTGCCTCTGCTCGCGTCCGTGGACAGCTGCCGGCGGCGACTGGCGCTGTCCGGCAGGACGATGCTCGACTCCGCCCTGTCCAACGCCGAACGGCTCCGCTCGATGTTGGACGGCCTGCCCGGCACCGACGTCCTCTCCGCCGGCGACCTCGGGCTGGGACCGCGCGCACTCGACCCGCTCAAGCTGGTGGTGGACGTGGCGGGGCTCGGGAGCACCGGCGTCGAGGTCGGGCGACTCCTCCGCGAACGCTATGCCGTGGCCGTCGAAGGCAGCGACCTGTGCCACCTGTTCCTGGTCGCCTCCGCGGGCGGGGGAGCGGCCGATGTCGGGCGGCTCGCCGACGGACTGCGCGGCCTCACGTCTCCGACGCCTTTGCCGGTACGCGCGAGCGCCGCTTGCGGGCACGTGCTGGGTCCCCGTCCACAGGCCAGGTCGCCGCGCGAGGCCTACTTCGCCCCGCGCGAGTCCGTGACCCTCGCCGGCTCGGTCGGGCGCATCGCGGCCGAGCTGGTCACGCCCTACCCGCCGGGCATCCCGGTCCTCGTGCCCGGAGAGGTGATCGACGCCGAGCAGGTCGGCTACCTCCGCAGAGCCCTGCGGGCGGGCGTGCACATGCACGGGGCCGCCGACCCGACCTTGTCCTGCGTGCAGGTCATGGCCGACTCGTGAAGGTGCTTGCCACGGATGGGTATACCCGGTATACATACTCGGTATGTCGATCAGACAGGGCCTGCTGGCCCTGCTCGAGCAGGGCCCGATGTACGGCTACCAGCTGCGGGCGGAGTTCGAGTCGCGCACCGGCGCCACCTGGCCGCTGAACGTCGGACAGGTCTACACGACCCTGTCCCGGCTGGAGCGTGACGGGCTCGTCGAAGCTGCCGGCTCCGACGGCGAGGGGCACATCTTCTACCGGGTGACCGATCAGGGCCGCGCGGAGGTCGCGACGTGGTTCGCGACGCCGGTCAGCCGCACCACCCCGCCGCGCGACGAGCTGGCGATCAAGCTCGCCATGGCGGTCACGGTGCCCGGTGTCGACGTACGCGCCGTCGTGCAGGGTCAGCGGTCCGCGACGATCCGCGCCCTGCAGGACTACACACGGCTCAAGGCCCGCGCCGACACCGAGGATCCCCACGAGCTCGCCTGGCTGCTCGTGCTCGACTCGCTCGTCTTTGCCGCAGAGGCCGAGATCCGCTGGCTGGACCACTGCGAGGCCCGGCTGGCCCGGGTCGCCGCGAGCAAGGCCGAGCGCGCGGCGCGTTCGTCCGACGTGGATGCCGAGATAGACGTGACAGACGAGAAGGCGGTACGTCGATGAGCATCGTGCTGGACATCCGCGACCTGACCCGCGTGCACGGTCATGGCGAGAGCGAGGTCCATGCCCTGCGCGGCGTGAGCCTGCAGGTCGCCACCGGGGAGCTCGTGGCCGTCATGGGACCGTCCGGCTCCGGCAAGTCGACTCTCCTGACGATCGCCGGTGGCCTGGACTCGCCGACCGGTGGCACCGTGACCATCGAAGGCTGCGAGATCGGGGCGCTGTCCCGCAAGGACCTCGCCGGGTTGCGCCGGAGATCGGTCGGCTATGTCTTCCAGGACTTCAACCTGATCCCGGCGCTGACCGCCGCCGAGAACGTCGCACTCCCGCGCGAGCTGGACGGCGACTCGACCCGCGCGGCCCGCAAGCTCGCGCTGATCGCGCTCGAGGAGGTCGGCATCCCCGAACTCGCCGACCGCTTTCCCGACGACATGTCGGGCGGCCAGCAGCAGCGGGTGGCCATCGCCCGGGCCATCGTCGGCGACCGGCGGCTCGTGCTCGCCGACGAGCCGACCGGCGCCCTGGACACCGAGACCGGTGAGCAGGTCCTGCGGCTGCTGCGCGCTCGCTGCGACGCGGGCTCGGCCGGCGTGCTCGTCACTCACGAGGCACGGCACGCGGCCTGGGCCGACCGGGTCGTGTTCCTGCGCGACGGCCTGATGATCGACGAGACGGGCAGGGCACCCGAGGCCGAATCGCTGCTCGACGCAGGCACCCGCGGATGAGGAGACGGTTGCGGAGCTGGCGCCCGGCGCTGCGCATCGCCCGTCGCGACGCCACCCGCGCACGGGGACGCAGCGCACTCGTACTCGTGATGATCGGGCTGCCGGTGCTGGCGATCGTCTGCCTCGACACGCTCGCCCGCACGACCGACGTGTCTGTCCGCGAAGGGCTCAGCCGCCGACTGGGTTCGGCCGATGCGCTGGTCACTTACTCCGGCGCGACCTCGCCGATCGACCAGGACCCGGCGGGTATGGGGTACGGCAGCAGCCCGCCGGACGGGAAGTCCCCGCCACTGCCGGTGCCGACCGCCGGCACGATCCGATCCGCGCTGGGTCCCGACACCAGGGTCATCGAGATCCGCGAGGGCGACGTCTCGGTGCGGACTCCGATCGGGCTGGCCCGGCCGGCTGCCACGGAGCTCGACCTACGCGACCTGATGACGGCCGGGCTTTTCCCGCTCACGTCCGGACGGTTCCCGCGCGACACCGGTGAGGTGGTCCTCAGCGCGCGGCTGTCCGGCCGTGGCTTCCCGGTGGGGAGCACGCTGCCTCTCGACGCGGGCGGGTCGGCACGCGTGGTCGGCATCGTCGAGTCGGCGAGCTCGCGCGGCGGAAGCTTCGTCGTCGGCCCGCCGGGCAGCCTCGGCCTCGAAGCCACCGACGGCCTCACGAGCTGGCTCGTCACGCGGCCCGGCGGAGTCGACTGGCTGAGTGTGCGTGCCCTCAACGAGCACGCGCTCGTCGCCGTGTCACGCGACGTCGTCGAACATCCGCCAGCCGCCACCAACGTCTCGACGCAGGACGGCCTCGGCGGCAGCGCGGACGCCGCCACGGTCGCCGTGCTGGGTCTCGTCGTTGCGATGGCGCTGCTCGAGGTCGTGCTGCTCGCCGGTCCGGCGTTCGCCGTCGGCACCCGCCGGCAGCAGCGCGCCCTCGCCCTGATCGCCGCGACGGGTGGTCGACCGAGGGACGTGCGTCGCGTCGTGCTGGCCAGCGGTGTCGTCCTGGGTGGCGCCGCCGGCGTGGTCGGCGCCGCGGCAGGAGTCGCAGTCGCTGCGTTGGCACTGCCGATCGTCCAGCACTACAGCACTCAGCGGCTCGGCCCGTTCGACGTCTCGTTGCGCGACATCGCCGTCATCGCTGCGTGCGGATTCCTGAGCGCCGTGCTTGCCGCGCTCGCCCCGGCCGTGCTCGCCTCGCGACAGGATGTCGTGGCCGTCCTCGCCGGTCGTCGAGGCGAGGCACCGCCGAGGGCACGGTCTCCCATCTTCGGCGCCGTCCTGCTGCTGGCCGGCATCTCGGGCGCGGTCTATGGGGCGCTCCAGACCAGCGGCGGCGAGGTCTACATCGTCGGCGGCGCGATCTTGTCGATCTTGGGCATGGTGCTGCTCATCCCCTTGCTGGTGGCGCAGCTCGGCCGCACCGCTGGCCTTCTGCCCCTGCCGACCCGGTTTGCCGTGCGGGATGCCGCACGGCATCGCAGCCGCACGGCACCCGCGGTGGCAGCCGTCGCGGCGACAGTGGCCGGCGTCGTGGCGCTGGGCATCGGCGGCGCGAGCGACGCGGCTCAGGCACGTGCCGAGTACGAACCAGGTGCGCCGATGGGTGCCGGCCTGATCAGCACGTTCGACATCCAGGGCGGCAGCGACAGCTGGGGCCCGCTGACGGCAGCGGTGCGCAAGCAGTTGCCGGACGCCCGGATCCAGGCGATCCGCGGCGCGCAGGAGAGCTTCACCAACACGGCCGCAAAGGCGACGGAGTACCTGGATCTTCAGGGCCTGTACCCCGGTGGGGAATCACCGTTGGACGGGGGGTACGGACCCACCTACGGGTCCGCCTACCTCGTCGGGGCAGCGACACTCAAGCAAGCGCAGCTCCGCCTGTCGAAGACGGAACTGACCCGGGCGCTCGGGGTCCTCGACCGCGGCGGCCTGGTGATTTTCAGCCCCTCTCCGCTCGGCTCTAAGGTCAGGTCGGCCAAGCTCCTGAGGGAGAGCTTGAGTGACGACGGGAGCGACACCAAGACGTTGGGGACGTGGACGTTCCCGGCGGTCGTCGTCTCGGTCCCTGGCACCAGCCAGCCGGCGCGCGCGGTCCTGTCGGAGAGCGCACTGGCCAGGACCGGCTTCCATGCCGGGACCACGGCCTTGCTGGTGGACGGCACGCAGATCAGCGGAGTGCAGGAGGACGCTCTGCAAGAGTCCGTCAACGGCATCGATCCCAATGCCAGCGTCTACGTGGAGCGGGGTTTCCACGACAACTCGATGACCGTGGCGCTGCTGCTGCTCGGAGCACTCGGCGGCGTCCTGGTTCTCGGTGGCACGCTCACCGCTTCCTTCCTGGCGCTGTCCGACGCGCGGCCGGACTTCGCGACACTGAGCGCCGTCGGCGCTGCGCCCCGGATGCGTCGTTTCGTGGCGGCCTCGTACGCCGGAATGATTGGACTCGTCGGGGCGGTGCTCGGGGCGGCGGTGGGGTTCATCCCGGGCATCGCCATCACCTACCCGCTGACCTCCTCGTCGTGGCAGACCGGCGTCGTGGCGAGCAACGGGTCGGCGCTGCCCGACCACGTCCTCGACGTGCCGTGGCTGCTCGTGTTCGGCCTGGTGATCGGGCTGCCGCTGCTGACCGCCGGAGTCGTCGGCGCAACCACACGGTCGCGCCTGCCGATGGTGAGCAGGCTCGCATGAGGTGGTTCACGCGTTGGCGGCCGGCGCTGCGCATCGCCCGCCGCGAGGCCCTTCGCGCGCGGAGTCGCAGCCTCCTCGTCATCGTCATGGTCGGGCTGCCGGTGCTGGCCATCGTCGCGCTCGACACCTTGGGACGCACCGCACAGGTGTCCGTCCCTGAAGGGCTCAGCCGGCAGATGGGCGCAGCCGACGCCGTGATCCGCTACCAGGGTGACGCGACGGCGGTGAGCCAGAATCCGACGCTCACCAGCTATGGCTCGATGGCCAGCGCGACAAAGGTGACGCCTCCGACCTCCGCAACGATCCACGCCCTGCTGGGCGAGCACAGCCGCGTCATCGACTTCACGGAGGGGGAAGCGGTCGTCGACACATCGGTCGGCGTCGCGCGACCTGCCGCCTTCGAACTCGACCTGCGTGACCCGATGGCCACGGGAATCTTCCGGCTCACCGCCGGCCGCCTTCCCCGCAACTCGCAGGAGGTTGTGGTCACCAGCCGGCTCGCCAGCCGCGGTTTCCGCGTCGGAAGCGACCTGACACTCCAGGCGGGCGGCGCGCGACGGGTGGTCGGGCTGGTGGAGTCCGGCAGCTCAGTGGACGCCAACGCCGCCATCGGGATGCCGGGCTCGCTCGGGCTCGCGGCGAGCGAGCGGAGTCAACGGTCCTGGCTGGTCGCGACGCCCGGCGGTGTCGACTGGACGACGGTCCGGCAGCTCAACACGCATGGCCTCCTGGTCCTGTCTCGCTCCGTCGTCGAGCACCCGCCGCCCGCGAGCGCCGTGGACCGCAACTTCTCGGAATCTTCCAGCATGGGCAGCGCGGAGCTCGCGGTGCTGGCACTCGTCGTGACCATGGCGCTGCTCGAGGTGGTCCTGCTCGCGGGGCCGGCCTTCGCTGTCGGAGCCCGACGCCAGCAGCGCGCCTTGGCCCTGATCACCGCCACGGGAGGTGAGCCACCCGACATCCGCCGGGTCGTGCTCGCGAGTGGTCTCGTGCTCGGGACGGCTGCGGCGGTCATCGGCTCGGCCGGCGGTGTCGCCATCGCGTGGCTCGCCCTCCCCGCTAGTGCAGCACTTCAGCACCGAGCGGCTCGGTCCGTTCGAGCTGTCGACCCGCGACATCACGGCCATCGCCGCATGTGGGCTCGTGAGCGCGGTGCTGGCCGCACTTGCACCCGCCATGCTCGCTGCGCGGCACGACGTCGTCGCCGTGCTCGCCGGACGCCGGGGCGAGACTCGCACGAGGCTTCGCTCGCCGTTGATCGGTGCGCTGCTGCTCGGGCTCGGCATCGCCGGTGCAGTCCACGGTGCGCGTCAGGTCGGGGGCGAGACCTACATCACCGCATCAGCCATCGCCGCCGTACTCGGCATGGTGTTGTTGATCCCGGTCGCCGTCGCGCAGCTGGGCCGGGTCGCGCGGTGGTTGCCCCTTCCGGCGCGTTTCGCCGTGCGCGACGCCGCCCGGCACCGGAGTCGTACGGCGCCTGCGGTTGCCGCCGTCGCCGCAACCGTGGCGGGCGTGGTGGCGCTGGCTATCGGTGCGACGAGCGATGCGGCCGAGAACCGTGCGACCTATACACCGAGCGGGCCGGCGGGCGCGGCATTGGTCACTGCGTACGACGCGGTGCCCAGCGACTGGCCCGAGTTCGAGCGAGCCATCAGGACCCAGGTTCCGGGCGCGCACATCACGGCGGTCCGGAGGTCTCAGCGACGGCCACCCGGCCTTCTCCGGCTCGCCGGCCAAGGTCGAGGTCGCCAGCCAGCTCACCTTCCGGCCCATCACGCGCGGCACGGCACCCGACGGCTATGCGTACACGTCCTCGCTGGGCTCGATGGTCCTCGCCGGCAAGGGCGCTCTCGACGCCCTCGGCCTGGACATGTCGCGAGCGCAGCGCACGGCCGCCGTGCGCACGCTCGACGCCGGCGGCGTGGTGCTGTTCGCCTACGACTACGACAAGCGGTCCTTCAGCCAGGCCGCGGTGACGAAGGTCGCCGGACCCAGTGACGGGAGCAAGGAACCCACGGAGGAGGGGCACTGGACGGTGCCCGCCAGCGTCGTGAACGTCCCCGGCACCGCTCTCCCCGCCGAAGCGATCGTCTCGGACGGGCTGCTGGCCCGCGCGGGGATGACCGCCCAGACGACAGCGCTGCTCGTCAACGGCGCGACCATCGGCAAGAGCCAGCAGGACGCGATCACCGAGGCCGTCTCGGGGATCAACCCGGATGCGAATGTCGCGGTGGAGAGGGGCTATCACGACAACTCCACAACGGTGATCCTGCTGCTGCTCGGCGCCATCGGCGGCATTCTTGTCCTGGGCGGCACACTGACGGCGACGTTCCTCGCCTTGTCCGACGCGCGGCCCGACTTCGCGACGATGGGCGCCGTCGGTGCGGCACCTCGCACGCGACGGCTGGTGGCCGCCGCCTACGCCGCGACGATCGGGCTGGTGGGCGCCGTGCTGGGAGCGGCGGTCGGGTTCATCCCCGGCATCGCCGTCACGTTCCCGTTGACCGCTGCGTCGTGGCGGCCGAAGGGCAGCACGGACCTCAACGGCGTCCCGCTGCCGAGCCATTTCATCGACGTCCCCTGGCTGCTGGTGCTGGGCCTGGTGATCGCGTTGCCGATCGTCGCAGCCGCCGCCGTCGCTCTCTTCACCCGTTCGCGGCTGCCGATGGTGAGCCGCCTGTCATGACGATGACCAACCTGCGCCGCGAGCGGAAAGCCGCGCGCCGTCGTACCTTGCGTCTGTTGACCGAACGCCGGCTGGCGCACGTCTTGTGGACTCCCCCGCACCAGACTCGCCGTCAGAGTGGTGTGTCGGAGTCCACAACGTCGACGGGGGAGCGCTTGGCCCACGCGTCGATCTCGAGCACCGGACGCATGCCGACCGACTCATAGACGCCGAGCGCGTTCGTCACGTTGGCGACGTCGACATGCAGGAGTACGGCGACGCGGCCCTCTCCCTGACAGGCCGAGAAGTAGTTGCGCAGCAACGCTTTTGCGACGCCGTGCCCTCGTCCGGCGGGGACGACTCCGAGGCGACGGACATAGCCCGCGTCGTCGTCCTCTTCGAACTGCCGCGTGCCCACGAGCAGGCCCACGGGAGAGCCGTCGAGCTCGGCCAGCCACAGCGTGGACCAGCCGTCGCCGTGCTCGGTGAACCTCTTGCGGAAGGCGTCGAAGTCCTGTGCCACCTCGCCGTAGTGCTCGGTGAAGGACTCCTGGTCGATCGCGTGCGCCACGCGAAGGTCGGCGTCGTCTCCTTCGGACCGACGAACCTTCACGCCGGCGACCGGCTGTGGCTCGCCGACGGGCCCGTCGAAGTCGATGCGCATCCGGGTGAACGTGGTCGCGACCTCGAAGCCGCGCTCGCCGAGCCAGCCCCGAGTGCGTTCGTCCTGGCGATAGGCACCGATGTCGAAGACCGCGTGATCGTGACCAGCCTCGGCAGCCAGCTTGCGGCCGCGGTCCTCCAGGGTGGCGAGCGGCGCGACGCCGACGTCCGCGGCCCGCGACGGATGGACGTAGACGTCGATCTGGACCTTGGGGCTGTCCCCGATGCGCTGCACCCAGCCGTACGCGACCAGCGCGCCACCGTCGTCGTACCACCCCTGATGCTCCATGTTCTCGTTGCGCAGGTCGGCCTCCACTTCGGTCGCCGTGAAGTCCGTGCGGCCGAGGACGGCAAGGTCGGAGGCGCGGAGCAGCTCGGCGATGGCGGGGAGGTCATCGACGGCAACGGGGCGGCGGTGCAGGCCTGCGACGGTCACGGGCGTGAGGATCGCAGGGCTGACCCCGCCCGCGCCACCGTGATTTCGATGCCGCCGTGCAGGCGTCGTGGTCGTGCGCGAGGATGACGTCATGAGCGACAACCCCTTCTCCTTCTTGTCCTCCGGCCCGGCCGACACAGCGGACGCTCCTGGCACCCTTGGTTCCGGCGATTCCGACGAGACACCGCGGGTCGTCGTGGTGGGGCCGGACGGCATGGCGGTCGAGATGGCACCCGACTCCGAGGGCGGCGACGAACGCTCGCTCACCGAGCTGGTGGACCAGCCGGCCAAGGTCATGCGCATCGGCAGCATGATCAAGCAGCTGCTCGAAGAGGTGCGCGGATCCTCGCTCGACGAGGCGAGCCGGTCGCGGCTCAAGGAGATCCACCGGCGCTCGATCAAGGAGCTCGAGGAGGGCCTCGCGCCCGAGCTGATCGAAGAGCTCGAGCGCCTCTCGCTGCCGTTCGCCGACGATGCGATCCCGTCCGAGTCGGAGCTGCGGATCGCTCAGGCACAGCTGGTCGGCTGGCTGGAAGGGCTCTTCCACGGCATCCAGACGGCGCTGTTCGCCCAGCAGATGGCCGCTCGCGCGCAGTTCGAGGAGATGCGCCGCCGCGCGTTGCCGCCCGGCATGTCCGCCGGCGATGGCGGCCCGCCGCAGCGCGGCCCGCAGGGCACCGGCACCGGCCAGTACCTCTAGCGCGCCCCCCCGCCCTTTCAAAGTCGATCATGCAGTAACCGACAGGGCGGGGCATCACCGCAGGTCAGCGGCCCCGCATTTCAAAGTCGATCATGCAGGACTTGGGAGCCCGCGTAGTTCGCCGCAGGAGCATCACCGCGAAACGTTCACGCTGAGCCACGCGATGCGGCGGCCCGCCACCACGGCGCACTGGTCGGTTGCGCAGGTGGTCCGCGCCGTTCCCGCTGCCCCCGTCACCACTCCGCGGGGGTACGAACGGCGCGCGCCCGCCGCGCGTACGCCTGACGATCTTGGTCCGTCGGCCTGCCCGCGACGCGGCTTGACTAGTCGCGCGGCAGGTCGAAGACGCGCTCCAGCACCTGCGCGACACCGTCGTCCACCGGATCTCCGGTGCGCCTTTCCACGGCCGCCAAGACCTCAGGGTGAGCGCCCGCGACGGCGTAGGCGGTGCCCGCCCAGGCGAGCATCGCGAGGTCGTTCGGCATGTCACCGAAGGCGATCACGTCGGCGGCGTCGATGCCGCGTTCGGCGCAGAGCTCGGCCAGGGTCGTTGCCTTGGACACCCCCGGCGCGGACACCTCGAGCAGCCCCTCGGTCGACGAGTGGGTGAACTCGGCCAGGTCTCCCACGACCTCGCGTGCAGCGGCAAGCAGCCGGTCGGCGTCCATCGACTCGTGGCGGATGAGCAGCTTGACCGTGGTGTCGGCGAAGATCTTGTCGATGGAGCCGAGGGTTGGCTCGAGGCCGACGTCCCACCGGGGCCGGTAGGCATGTTCGCGCGCATAGCCGTCGAGGGTCTCGACGGCGAAGGCGACGTCAGGCAGCGTCTCCCGCAGCCGACGGGTGATCTCCAGGCCGATCTCGACGGCGATCGGGTGGTGGGCGACGACCTGCTCGGTGTGCAGGTCATAGACGATCGCGCCGTTCGCGCAGATCGCGAGGCCGGTGTGCCCCGTGCGCTCGGACACCACGCGCAGCCAGCGGGGCGGACGGCCGGTGACGAACACGACAGGCACGCCGAGCTCCTCGACGCGCTGCAGGGCGCGGACCGTGCGATCGCTGATCTCGCCCTCCGGGCCGATGATCGTGCCGTCCAGGTCGGTCGCGACCAGCCGTGGGCGCCACCCGCGAGGCCCGACCTCAGCTCGCTGTTCGTCCTCCGAAGCCACGTTCACCGTCACCCCCACCTCCTTCCCCGTCGATCATGCAGTAACCGACGGCGCCCGCATGACTGCAGGTCACCGCCGCGAAATTCAAAGTCGATCATGCAGCAACCTGCATCGCCGTCCAGCTTGTGCATGGATCGACTCGGAAATGCCGCCGCTGACCAACCGCAGCAGATCGTCGTGTCGGTTACTGCATGATCGATTTGGATTTTCGGGGCTCTGACCTGCAGCGATGCGCGCGGCTCCAGGTTGTGCATGATCGACTTTGAAGAAGGGGGTGGGGAGCTAGGGCGTGGGGGAGACGAGGGAGGCGATGATGTCGCGGACCTGCTCGGGGGTGAAGTCGAGCGTCGCGTCGCCGACGGTCAGCTCCACGCGACGCCAGCCGGCCAGCTCGGACGGCGCGCTGCGCAGGCCGACCCAGAGCTTGGCCTCGGTCACGTGCCGCAAGGCTGCCGCGCGATAGGAGTCCGCGTCGGTGCGTAGGTGCAGATGCATCATCGGTGTCTGCGGCGGGTCGGGCCGCACCTGGACACCGGCAACGCCATCGAGGGCGCCGGCAATCGCGCGCGCGTGCGCGACATAGCGAGCCATCCGCGGCAGCCGGTCGCGCAGCCCCACCAGACCGGCCGCGGCGTAGGGCCACATCGCAAACAGCGTCCCGCCATGCCGCGACCGCCACTCGCGGGCCTGCGCGACCAGGCTCTCGTCGCCCGCCAGGCAGCATCCGGCCAACCCGCCGAGACCCTTGTAGAACGAGACGTAAACGCTGTCGAACAGCGCCGCGATCTCATGCACGCGCTTGCCGAAGTACGGCGTGCACTCCCACAGCCGGGCACCGTCCAAGTGCACGGCCGCGCCTGTCTCTCGTACGAAGGCAACCTGCGCACGCAAGTCGTGCCACGACGGCAGCATGCCGCCGATTTCCCTTTGTGGCAGCTCGAAAACGACCGCCGCGAGTGGCTCCTTCACGGCTGCCAGATCCTCGAGGGTCAGAAGCTCGCTCGCGTCTCCGACCGTGCGACCGACCAGCCCGTGCAGGCGCTGATAGGCCTTGTCCTCGTGCAGCTCGAGATGGCACGTCGGGTGAAATGCTACGACGCGACGACCGGAGCGGTCCGCGTGCACTCGCAACGCGATCTGCTGGGCCATCGTGCCGCTCGGCATGAACACGACGGCGGGTTTGCCGAGCAGCTCCTGCACGCGAGCTTCGAGCGCAGTCACCGCGCCACCTGCCCCGTACGTGTCCGCACCCAGGTCGTCGCCCAGCGAACCGATCTCGGCGAGCATCTCCGCCGGGGAGGGTCGCCCCCGACCCATCAGGAAGCTCGTGCACTGGGCACGCAGCTCGTCGTCGGTCGGCTCGACGGGCTCCTCGACCACCGGCTCGACGCTCGTCACCTGGCCGAACGTGGCACTTCCCGAACCCTCGATCATTTCGCGACGGGCTCCAGAACCTCACGACCACCAAGGAAGGGCCGCAGCGCCTGGGGCACGACGACGGAGCCGTCCGCCTGCTGGTGGTTCTCGAGGATCGCCACGATCCATCGAGTGGTGGCCAGCGTCCCGTTGAGGGTGGCGAGCGGCGTCACGCCCTCGGCCTCGCGCACGCGCATCCGCAGCCGGCGGGCCTGGAAGGTCGTGCAGTTCGAGGTCGAGGTCAGCTCGCGATAGCGACCCTGCGTCGGCACCCACGCCTCGCAGTCGAACTTCCGGGTCGCCGACAACCCGAGGTCCCCGGCAGCGACGTCGATCACGCGGTAGGGCACCTCGACCTTGGCCAGCATCTCCTTCTCCCACGCGAGCAGCCGGCGGTGCTCGGCCTGCGCCTCGTCCGGGTGGCAGTAGGAGAACATCTCGATCTTGTCGAACTGGTGCACGCGGATGATGCCCTGCGTGTCCTTGCCGTAGGACCCCGCCTCGCGACGGAAGCACGTCGACCAGCCCGCATAACGCAGCGGCAGCTGGTCGGCGTCGATGATCTCGTCCATGTGGAACGCCGCGAGCGGCACCTCCGAGGTGCCGACGAGATAGAGGTCGTCGTCGGGCAGCCGGTAGACGTCCTTCGCGGCCTGGCCGAGAAAGCCGGTGCCCTCCATGGCTTCCGTCTTCACGAGCACAGGCGGGATCACGGGTACGAAGCCCGCCGCCGTCGCCTGGGCCATCGCGAGGTTGAGCATCGCGAGCTGCAGCTGCGCCCCCACTCCGGTCAGGAAGTAGAAACGCGCACCGGACACCTTCGCGCCGCGCTCCATGTCGATGCCGCCGAGCCGTCGCCCGAGCTCGACGTGGTCGAGCGGCTCGAAGTCGAACACCGGCGGCTCGCCGACGTGCTCAAGGACGACGTAGTCGTCCTCCCCGCCCGCAGGCACGCCCTGTTCCACGATGTTGGGCAACCGAGCGAACAACTCGTCGTACGCCGACGCGGCTTCTGTCTGTGCCACATCCGCGGCCTTGACCAGGGCAGAGAGCTCCTTGGTACGCGCGAGCAGGGCCGCCTTCTCGTCACCGCTCGCCTTGGCGACCTGGCGGCCGAGGTCCTTCTGCTCGGCGCGCAGGTTGTCGTAGCGCGTGATGGTCTCGCGGCGGCTCGAGTCCGCGGCGATCACGGCATCGACGAGGCCCTCGTCCTCCCCTCGGGCGCGCTGCGACGCGCGTACGGCGTCGGGGTCGTCACGGACGAGTCGGGGATCGAGCATGCACGGAGCGTATCCAGCCTCCCCGCACCCGCGCGCACCGATAACGTGCGAAGCATCGCCCGCGCCCACGGCGAATTCGCCATGGTTGAGCCGAAATGATCTCGGAACCGTGATCATTTCCAACAAGCGCAGGCATTGCGACGGGCAGAAAGGGGTACGACCGCCTCTGTGCTGAGACGACGGCTGCTGCTCCCGCCCGAGGAACGGACCGAGCCTGGCCCACCGAGCAGGTCGCTGGCCGGGCGCCTAGCCCTGGGTGGCCTGGCGGCGCTGGCCGTTGCCGTCCCCTTCACCCTGCTGGCACTGCTGGTCCTCGGCAACTGGGCGCCGCTGGCCAGGCTCGACGCACGTGTCGCGAACAACCTCAACGCGTACGCGAGCGACCGGCCACACCTGGTCGACGCGCTCGACACCTTCGCAGTCGTCCTCGACCCCTGGGTCTTCCGTGTCGCGGTCTTCGCGGTCGCCGCCTGGCTCTGGCATCGCGGCGCCGGGCGCCTCGCGGTCTGGGCCGTGACGACCATGGTCATCGGCGGCGTGCTCGGGATCCTGCTCAAGGCGATCGTCACCCGGGCCCGCCCGACCTTCGACCAGCCGGTCGCTCATGCCGGCGGCTACAGCTTTCCCAGCGGGCACGCGCTCAACTCGTTCCTGGGCGTCGGCGTGCTCATCCTCGTCTTCCTGCCGGTCCTGTCCCGGGCCGGCCGATGGCTCGCGTACGTGCTCGGCGGCGCAGTCGTGCTGCTCACCGGCTTCGACCGCGTCGCCCTCGGCGTCCACTACGTGAGCGACGTCGTGGCCGGCTGGATCGTCGCCCTCGCCTGCCTCGTCGGCACCGCGGGCGCCTTCGAGGTCTGGCGCCGCGAACACGGCCGGGCCGCGTCCAGCCCGACTCAAGGTGTCGATCCCGACGCCGCCGACGAGATGTCCGACGACCCGACGGACGCGGCGAAACCCACTGCCCGTGCAAGCGAAGGGCCGCAAGACGCGGCGCGACCCGAAAGCAGGCTCCCATGATCTCTCGCATCACACGGATCGCCGCCAAGGTGCTCCTCAGCCTCGCGGTCGTCTATGCCGTGCTGGTCGGCATCGCCCTGTTGCTCACCAAGGTGCTCGACCACAGCGGACTGACCCGGGCCGAGGACCACGTCAACACCGGGCTGGCCGACCATCGGGACAAGCCGCTCAACGACCTCACGTACCTGCTGTCCGGACTCGGCAACACCGCGGCCATCATCGGCGCGATGGTCGTGGTGGCCATCGCCATGCGCTTCGCGCTCAAGCGCTGGCGCGAGCCGATCTTCCTGATCGTGGCGGTGTCGGCCCAGGCTTTGGTCTTCTTCTGCGTCCAGCTCACGGTCACCCGCCAGCGTCCGCACGTGAAGCGACTCGACTCCTCCCCTCCGACGTCCAGCTTCCCGAGCGGGCACACGGGGGCGGCGACCGCGTTGTACGTGGCGAGTGCGCTACTCGTGGTGTGGTACGTACGGCGTCAATGGGTGAAGATCCTCAGCGTCACCGTGTTGCTGGCGGTGCCGTTACTGGTCGCCTACGGCCGGCTCTACCGCGGGATGCATCACCCCACCGACGTCCTGGCCGCATTCCTCAACGGCCTGGCATGTGTCGCCATCGCCAGCCTGTTCGTGCTCAACCGTCGGGGGTGGGGCGAACCGGAGGACCCTTCACCAGCCCCCACGCAGGTGAGCGCGGGGGCGAGGTGAACCGCGCTGCATTCGTGGTCAACCCGACGAAGATCAGCAGCCCGGCCGCACTCCGGCAGCGCGCCGAGACATTCATGTCGCGCACGGGCTGGGAGCCACCGCTCTGGCTGGAGACGACCGCGGACGATCCCGGCGTCGGCATGTGCAAGCAGGCCGTCGACGAGGGCTGCGCAGTCGTCTTCGTCTGCGGCGGCGACGGCACGGTCATGGCCGCCGCCACGGCGCTGTCCGGGACAGATGTGCCCATGGCCATCGTGCCGCTCGGCACCGGCAACCTGCTCGCCCGCAACCTCGACCTGCCGCTCGACGACGAGCCGGCGGCCCTGCGCATCGGAGTCCACGGCGCGACCCGGCAGATCGACGTCGGCGCGATAGAAGGGAAGCGGTTCGTCGTGATGGCGGGTCTCGGATTTGACGCGGCCATCATGCGGGACGCCCCCGAGAAATTGAAGAAAACCGTTGGCTGGCCTGCCTATGTCGTGTCTGGCGCCAAGCACATGCGCGGCCGGCGGATCAGTGTCACCATCACGATCGACGGCGGCGAGCCGATCGAGCGCCACGTGCGAACCGTGCTGGTGGGCAACGTAGGGAAGCTGCAAGGCGGCCTCCTGCTGCTGCCCAACGCCAGGCCCGATGACGGAGTGCTGGACATCGCCGTACTGGCGCCACGCAACGCCCTCGACTGGGCGCGGCTCACCGGTCGGGTGCTGCGCCGCAAGGACGTGCCGGACCGGCGGATGGAGCGGTTCCAGGGCAAGCACGTCGTCATCGAGGCCAGCCGGCCGCAACCGCGTCAGCTCGACGGAGACCTCATCGAGGACGGGCAGACGATGGACATCGAGATCGAGGCCGGCGCCCTGGCCGTTCGGGTCGCACGGTGAGCACCGTCACGCCCGTACCCCCCATTCTGATGAGCGACCATTCGGCCGCGCGAACGGCCGGCGTGTCACGGACAAAGGTCCGCTCGCCGAGCGCACGAGGTCTACGAGCGGCCGTCTCGGACACGACCCAACCAGGCCGCAGCGTCGCGGTAGATCGCGTCATCGGTGACCCGGTCGGAGTCGGCGTCGGGCCGGGCATCGGCCCGGGGGTAGGAGCCGAGGAACCGCACGTCGGGGCAGACCCGGCGCAGCCCCATCAGGGCCTCACCGACGCGCGCCTCGTCGACGTGTCCCTCGGCGTCGATCGAGAAGCAGTAGCGGCCGAGACGCTCGCCGGTCGGGCGCGACTCGATGCGAGTGAGGTTGACGCCGCGCACCGCGAACTCGGTGAGCACCTCCAGCAGCGCGCCCGGATGGTCGTCTGCGATGAACGCGACGAGTGAGGTCTTGTCGTTCCCGCTGGGCAGCGGCGGCTGGGCCGGCCGGCTGACGAGCACGAAGCGGGTCACGGCGTCGGGGTTGTCCTCCACGTCCTCGGCGAGGACGGCCAACCGATAGCGCTCTGCCGCGATGGGTGCAGCGAGAGCAGCATCGTGCTGGGCAGTGCCGTCGGCCAGCGCCGCAGCCGCCGCAGCCGTGGACAGCGCAGGCACCAGAATCGCCTCGGGCAGCGCGGCCAACAGCCAGCGCCGGCACTGTGCGTGGGCATGCGGGTGAGTCGCCACGCGTCGTACGTCGTCAAGGGATGTGCCCGCTCGGGCCATCAGCGTGAACGACACGGGAAGCAGCACCTCGCGGGTCACCATCAGCGGATCGCCCGACGCGAGCTCGTCGAGAGTCGCGGCCACCGAACCCTCGACCGAGTTCTCGATCGGCACCAGTGCATGGTCGGCTTCGCTCCGGCGCACCGCGTCCAGCGCCGCGGTCACGGTCGGCTGGGGTTGCAGCTCGCCCTTCGACGCCGCAGGGATGGTGCGCAGCGCGGCTTCGGCAAAGGTGCCCTCGGGGCCGAGGTAGGCATATCGGGCGGGTGGCACTCCAGGCATGCGGGAACCTTACTGGCGCACGGGGGTTGCCCTAGCCGTGGTGGTCGGCCTGCGCATCGCGGATCGCTTGCTGCTCCTCGGGCGAGAGGGACTGCTCGCTCTGCAGCCCGGCCAGCGCCTTGGCGTAGGTGCGCGTCTCGGACCGGCCATTGATCGAGGAGAGTACGAAGCCGTCACCCTTCGCGTCGAAGACAGCGGCCGAGAAGGACAGCATCCCGCCCATGTCGCCGAACGCGTCGTAGCGCACGACGCCCACATGGCGAAGCGCACTGAGATCCGTGCCACCTCCGGCCGCGTCGACCCGCGCCCCACGGGACGAGAGCCGGCGAACTCGCCGGCCCAGGGCGCGGAGCCGGGCGAGCGCGATCAGGGCCATCAGGAAGGACAGTCCGGCCAACCCCGCGGCAGACACGGCGACCACCTCGAGGGTGTCGCGGTCGAGGTTCAGGTCAGTGGACACGGATCTGAACACTAGCCGCCCGCCGGTTAGCCTTCGCGGCATGGACCGCACCGAGGTAGAGGCGCTGCTGCAGGAAGTGGCGTCCGGCGGCCTTGCCGTCGGAGCGGCCCTCGAACGTCTTGCCGCCGGGCCCATGTCCGGCTCCGCGGACCTCGGCTTCGCCCGGGTCGACACGCACCGCGGGCTTCGTACGGGAGATCCCGAAGTCGTCTACGCCGCCGGCAAGACGCCCGACCAGACAGTCGCGATCCTGCGCGAGCTCGCCGCTCGATCCGGCGCCCGGCCCGCGATCGCGACGCGCGTGCCCGACGAGACACTGGCCCTGCTGGCCGAGGCGTTCCCCGATGCGCTCGTCGACCTGACCGCCCGGGCCGTCGCTGTCGGCCCGCTGCCCGAGCCGCGCGGCCTGGTGTGTGTGGTGTCGGCGGGCACGTCGGACGCACCGGTCGCGGCCGAAGCGGCGTTCGTGGCCCGCGCGTTCGGTGCCGGCGTCTCGCGCATCGACGACGTCGGTGTCGCGGGGCTGCACCGCGTCACGGGCGCCCGGCCGCAGCTCGAGAGCGCCGACTGCCTGGTCGTCGTCGCCGGGATGGAAGGTGCCTTGCCCAGCGTCGTCGGAGGCCTGACCGGTGTGCCGTTGGTCGCGGTGCCGACGTCGGTGGGTTATGGGGCGTCGTACGGAGGTCTGGCGGCGCTGCTCGCGATGCTCAACTCCTGCGCGCCCGGAGTCGTGGTCTGCAACATCGACAACGGCTTCGGGGCCGGGGTTTTCGCCGCCCGGGTTGCACGCCGCGCAGCCGTGCACACCGAGGCACCGACATGAGTCTCGCCTGGTTCGGCTGCGAGGCCGGCGCGAGCGGTGACATGTTCCTCGGTGCGCTCGTCGACGCCGGCGCACCGCTCGACGTCATGCAGTCGGCGGTCGACGCCATCGGTGTGGAGCACGTCGGACTTCGGGCGCGCGAGGTGACGCGGGCCGGGCTCGCCGCGATCCAGGTGGAGGTGCGCGCCCCCCGCAGCGACGTCGTCCGCACCTGGGGAAACATCCGCGGCCTGCTCGAGAACGCCGACCTCGACGAGGCTGTGCGCGCCCGGGCGCTCGACGTCTTTGCGCGGCTGGCACGCGCCGAAGCCGTTGCCCACCGGGTCAGCCCTGAGCAGGTGCACTTCCACGAGGTCGGAGCGCTCGACGCCATCGCAGACGTCGTGGGCAGCAGCGCCGGCCTGCATGCTCTCGGTGTCGAACGCGCGGTCGCATCCGCCGTCGCGGTCGGCAGTGGCATGGTGCGCAGCGAGCACGGACTGCTGCCCGTGCCCGCACCCGCGGTGCTCTCGGTGCTCGCCGAGGCCGACGCCCCGATCCACGCCGGCCCGGTGGCGCTGGAGATGTGCACGCCAACTGGGGCCGCTTTGCTCGCGGCGACCGTGACCGCATGGGGTGGACTGCCGCCGATGCGCGTGGTCGCTCACGGTTCCGGAGCCGGGTCACGCGATCACGGCGACGTCCCGAACGTGCTGCGGCTCGTCCTCGGTGAGCCCGCAGATGTCGACAGCGCGACAGTCAGCGCTCTCGACTCACCGACGACCACCCAGGCTCTCGTGCTCGAGTCCAACGTCGACGACCTCGACCCGCGACTCTGGCCCGCCGTCCTTGCCGCCCTCTTCGCGGCCGGCGCGTCCGATGCCTGGCTGACGCCGATCCTGATGAAGAAAGGCCGGCCCGCTCACACGCTGTCGGTGCTCACCGAACCCCAGCACGCGGACGCCGTACGCCGCGTGGTCTTCACCGAGAGCTCCACGATCGGCCTGCGCGAACGTCGCGTGACCAAGCGGGCCTTGGTCCGCGAGCTGCGCACGGTGACCGTCGACGGCGTCGACATCGCCGTCAAGGTCGCGTTGCTCGACGGCGAGGTGGCCAACGTCGCTCCGGAGTACGACGACGTCGCTGCCGCGGCCGCGCGACTCGGCCGCCCCGTGAAGGCTGTCCTCGCCGCCGCTGTCGCCGCCGCCCACGCCGAGTAAGGGGAAACTTCAAAGTCGCAACAACAGAAACTTCAAAGTCGATCATGCAGTAACCGACACGGGCTCACATCGCCGCAGGTCAGCGCCCCGCAAATCAAAGTCGATCATGCACAACTTGGGGCCCCCGTGCGCGGCCATCGCACGAGGAGCCGCCAAGGACTTCAGAGGGTGGTGCGCTCGGCCATCGTGAAACGCAGCCTGCCCATCATGTTCTCGACCTGCGGCGCGATGCCGCTCTCGTCGAACAGCTCGTGCACGCGGTCCGCGATGCCGGACGGCGTGAACCGGGTGTCGTGGTTCTGGATGACCGCCACCGACGTGAACGGCTGGTAGAGCTCAACGGCGTCGCCCTGGATGCCGAACACCTTGCCGCTGATGTCGCCCGCAGCGTCACTGCACAGGTAGGCGACCAGCGGCGCGACGTTGTCGGGGTGCCAGAAGTCGAATGTCTCCTCACCGTCATCCCCGGCGAGACCCGTGCCGTACGCGCCCTCGGTCATCCGCGTGCGCGCCGCGGGGGCGATCGCGTTGCATCGCACGCCGTAGCGAGCCATCTCCATCGCGACGATGGTCGAGAAAGCCGCGATGCCAGCCTTGGCCGCGCCGTAGTTGGTCTGGCCGAAGTTGCCGAGCAGTCCGGAGGTCGAGGCCGTGCACACGATGCGGCCCGGCTGCCCCGAGTCCTTCCAGTAGCCGCAGGCGTGATGGGTCGGCAGGAAATGGCCGCGCAGGTGGACCTTGATCACGGCGTCCCACTCGTCGACGCTCATCTTCGCGACGGTGCGGTCGCGCAGGATGCCGGCGTTGTTGACCAGCGCGTCGAGCCGTCCGAACGTGTCGACGGCCGTTGCGACCAGCCCGCGCGCGGTGTCGTCCTCGGAGCAGTCGCCGGTGTCCAGCACCGCTTCTCCACCTGCCGCAGTGATCTCCTCGACCACTGCCTTGCCGACCTCGGCATCAAGCTCGTTGACGACCACGCGAGCGCCTTCGCGGGCCAGTTCGAGAGCCTCGCCGCGCCCGATGCCGCGACCCGCGCCGGTGACGATTGCGACCTTGCCGTCCATGAGACCCATGCCGGCGACACTACCCAGCGACAACACCAGGATCGTGCGGCGGGATCGGGCCCAGAACCGGCCGGCCACCCTGGATCAGAGCTGCTCGGAGGTGACCCGAGCTCGGGCATTCTGCCGACCCTTCCAACTACTGCATGATCGATTTGGATTTGAGATGCGCTGACCTGCGGCGATGCCGGCCCCTGCCACGTTGTGCATGATCGACTTTGAAAGGAGGGGGCGGCGCTAGTCGGGGAGCATCACGCCGGGGTTCAGCAGGCCGGCCGGGTCGAAGGACGCCTTGATCGCCCGCATCAGGTCGATCTCGACCGCCGACCGGGTCAGCGAGAGCCACTCCCGCTTCGCGACGCCGATGCCGTGCTCGGCCGCGATGCTGCCGCCGTGGGCGGCCACCAGCGTGAGCACCCGTTCGTCCACCGACTCGTCGGCGTCGTCGAGGCCGAGCACGTTGATGTGCAGGTTGCCCATCGCCAGGTGGCCGAAGACGTGCACCGGGTGCGGCGCCACCGCGCCGGCGAGCTCGGCGACAAACGTGGGGAGGGTACGGAGCGGCAGGCTCACGTCCAGCTTCCGGGCGACGCCCAGCGTCGCGATGGCCTCCGTGTGCCGCTCGCGATAGGCCCACAGAGCCGGGTCCACGGCAGCGTCGACGTCATCGGGCAGGTCGGGAAGGTCGTCGGTCTCGAGCAGCAGGTAGACCGGATGTTCGCGTTCCAGCGGCTGCGACAGGCCGGCCACCCGCCGGACCAGGTCCACGCCCGCGGCGAGCATCACCTCGGCCGCGCGCAGACCGGTCGCCGGCAACAGCGCGATCGCCTCGGCGAGGTCACGGCAGCCGACGAGCACGACGTAGCCGCCCTCTTCCGGCGTCACGAGTCGCACCCGCGCCGCGGTGACGATCCCGAGCGTCCCCTCGCTCCCGACGAGCAGGTCGGTGAGGTCCAGGCCGGCGTTGTCCTGCGGCGGTGGCGCAAGCCGCGACGCGATCCGGCCGTCCGCGAGCACCACCTCGAGCCCGCGCACCTGTGCCCGAGTCGTGCCGTGCCGCACCACGCGCAGCCCGCCGGCGTTCGTCGCAACCGTGCCGCCCAGGGTCGCCGAGTCGCGGCTGGCCAGGTCGACGCCGTAGCGCAGGCCCGCCGCCAGCGCCGCCCGCTGCAGGTCACCGATCGTCGCGCCCGCCGCTGCGGTCACCTCGCGCGTAGCGGTGTCGACCGGCTCGATGGCCGACAGGCGTCGCGTCGAGAGGACGACCTGAGTGGACTCCCGCGGTGTCCCCCCGCCCACCAGACCCGTGTTGCCCCCCTGCGGCACGACCGCGACGCCGTACTCCGCACACAGCGCAACCACCGCCGCGACCTGCTCGGTCGTCGCCGGGCGCACGACCGCGCGCGAAGCGCCGACGAAGCGGCCCGTCCAGTCAACGTTGTACGACGACGTCACGGCAGGGTCGGTGAGTACGTGGGCCGCCCCGACCACGTCGGCCAATCCGGTTTCCAGGCTCACCCGGAGACTCTTTCAGGTGCCCTGCGACCGTGCCGACAAGCCCTCGCCCGGCGTCGCACAATGCCCTCCCGCCGGGGAGCGCCTGACACTACAGTCGCGGAATGGCACACCCTCATGGCGTCGACAGCGAGGTCGGACGGTTGCGGACCGTCATGCTGCATCGCCCCGGTCCCGAGTTGAAGCGGCTCACGCCCCGTAACAACGACAAGCTGCTCTTCGACGGCATCCCCTGGGTCGGCCGCGCGCAGGACGAGCACGACGCGTTCGCCCAGGCACTGCGCGACCACGACGTCGAGGTGCTCTACCTCGCCGACCTGCTCGGCGAGGCGCTCGAGGTCGAGCAGGCCCGCGAAGAGACGATCATGGGCGTGCTCGCCGACCGGCGGCTCGGCGAGGTCCTGACGGCCTTCATCGCCGCGTACCTTCACGACCTGCACCCTGCCGACCTGGCGTCGGTCCTGATGGCCGGCCTGGCCCACGAGGAGATCGCGCCCATCGGCGGGCTGCCCTACCGCTTCATGGACCGGCACGACTTCGTGATCGATCCGCTGCCCAACCTGCTGTTCACCCGCGACTCGAGCGTGTGGGTGCGTGACCAGGTCGCCGTCACCAGCCTGGCGATGCAGGCGCGGGAGCGGGAGACGACGCTGACCCGGGCGATCTACACCCATCACCCCCGGTTCGCCGGCACCGAGCAGTTGTACGGACCCGACAACGAGCCCGTCGAGGGTGGCGACGTGCTGCTGCTCGCACCCGGCGTCGTCGCGGTCGGAGTCGGGGAGCGGACCACAGCTGCCGGCGTCGAGCGGCTGGCCCGGGCGATGTTCGAGCGAGCGCTCGCCCACACCGTGCTCGCCGTGCCGATCGCGCAGGAACGCGCGACCATGCACCTGGACACGGTCTGCACGATGGTCGACGTCGACGCCGTCGTCATGTACCCGAACATCGCCGACACCCTCGCTGCCTACACCGTCACCGACGGCGACTCGAGCCTGCACGTGAGCGGACCGGAGCCGTTCCTCACCGCCGCCTCCAAGGCGATGCACATCGACACGCTGCGGATCATCGATACCGGTCTCGATCCCGTCACCGCCGAGCGTGAGCAGTGGGACGACGGCAACAACACGCTGGCCATCGGGCCCCGGCTGGCCGTCGCCTACGAGCGCAACACGGAGACCAACGCGCGTCTCGAGGAGGCGGGCATCGAGGTCGTCGCCATCGCCGGCAGCGAGCTGGGCAGCGGGCGCGGTGGACCGCGCTGCATGTCCTGCCCGATCAGCCGTGAGCCGCTGGGGCACTGAGGCACCCCTCCCAGCGTCCGTCCAGCGACGAATTTCGCGGCATATCCGGCCTGTGAGCGCGGACATGAGGGAGCCCGAGCGCAACCGACGGGGGATGCAGCAGCGCTCGGGCTCGTTGGCAACGATATCCGAGAGATGATCTCCCGCAAGAGTTCTCGTCAACTCTGGGTCACGGGTCCGCCGGAAACCAGCCGACCGGGCAGGGCGCCGCACGCTGGCGATGCCGACACAGCGTGACGAAAGCGTCAGCGCAAGGTCAGTTGCCGGCTGCGCAGCCCGGCCCGCGCCCGCCGCTGGGCGTCGTCGAGCGGAGTCCCGTCGGCCATCGCCTCGGCAAGCCGCCCGGCGAACACGATGACCGGATCCTCCAGCGAGTCGGCAGGGGTTCCCGGCTCGAGATCCCACACCGGAACCATCAGCCCGTCCGCCCGGAAGGCTCCGACGTAGCGGGAGTCCTTGCCGACCACATCGGCACCGAGCACGTGCAGGCGTGCCAACGCATCGAGCAGGGCCTCCTCGTCGTGTGGCATGACCCAGCGGAGGTGGTTGCGGTCGCGTATCTCACACCAGTAGGCAGCCTCGACCGAGGTGAGTCGGGTCGTCGGCACGACCGCCTCGTTGGCCCGATCCATGGAAGCGACCACTTCGGCCGACTGGTCCTCGACGCCTTCGAGCCAGAAGTCGAAGCCCGGGTGCACCTCGACCTCGAACGCGGCGGTCGGGTCGATCAGATCTTGCAGCCGCCGCCCCGGGGCGGGCAGCGTGGGCTGCATGATCGGACTGCCGGGCTCGGCGTCGAGAGCCTTCTCGAGCGCGTCGGCGACATCACGACTTGAGTCGCCCGACCCGCCGGTCACCTGCAGCCCGACGTAGACCGAGCCGTCCTGGCGCACCAGCCCTGGCCAGGCCATCGGCAGCACGGTGGCCAACGTCGCCTCGCGCCCGGCAAGGTCTCCGGTCAGATGCAGCCGGGCTGTGGCTGCCGGCACGATCTCTCGCATCGCCACCCAGTCGCACTCACCCGGCAGGCCTTCGAACGGCCGGGCGACGAACTGCTCGGCAGCCTGCCCGGCATCGCGGCCGTGACAGGCCTTGTAGCGGCGGCCCGAACCACACGGACACGGCTCACGGCCGGACACCACAGCGACGTCCGCGGACAAAAGCGTTTCGCCGGTCCGGCTGCCACCGGTTGACTGCTTGCTGGATGACTTCTTGCGAGCGGCCTTGTTGGCCATCGGCGGGTGACTCCTCGCGTCAGACGGCGTCTGCGCCCAGGACCAGACGCCCAAAGAGCCTAGTGCCCGGGTATGTCGACACCGGTCTCCGTGAGTGGCCTACGTACCCTCGGGACATCCGCCCAGACGGTGACCGAGTGGTCCTCCTGCACGACACCCCACTCGCGACAGATCGTGCGGACGATGTCCAAGCCACGACCGCCCAGCGCGAAGATGGTCGCGACAGCCGGGTTGGGTCGGGTGACCGCCCCGCCGTCGGTGATCTCGACGCGTAGGCAGTCTTCGTTGATCGAGCAGCTCACCCGGACATTGCCGCCGTGCAACGGTGCCGCGTGCTTGACGGCGTTGCTGACCAGCTCCGAGATCACCAGCATGGCGTCCTGGCGCACATCGTCGGAAACCCTGGCCCTGGCCATCTCGTCGGCGAAAGCATGGCGTGCCTGAGAAACACCGGAGCCCTCGTGGGGCACGGTCACGGACCTGGTGAGCCGGCCTGGGTGAGTTGGCACAACGTGGTTTCCCTCATTCTGGGCTGTCATTCAGGCTTCTGCCCCCCGTGCACCCGGCGAAACCGCCCGGACCGGTCAACAGAGATCAGTCGCGTGTTGGGTCTGCGTGCCGAGGGAACCGGCCGAGGCTCTCCAGCACCCGGCGCGGGCGGTTGGTGATGATCGCCTCGACCCCGAGGCCGGCGCACAGCTCGATGTCGTCAGCCGTGTCCACGGTCCAGACGTGCACGGCCCCGCCGCGGTCGTGCACACGCGCGACGTAGCGCGGGTGGGCGCGCACGATCTCGATGCTCGGCCCGGCGATGCGCGTGCCCAGGGGCAGGCTGCCGTCCCGAAAGCGCAGCGGCACCCTGTCCATGAGATACAGCGTCTCGAGGTCTGGGGCGAGCTGCCGCAGGCGCCGCAGCGAGGTCTGCGAGAAGCTCATGACGCGTACGGGGGAGCGCTGCCGGGCCGAGGACCCCGCCCAGCCGAACTCTTCGAGCAGGGCAACGAGTCGTTTCTCGACGAGGCCGGCGTACCGCGTGGGGTGCTTGGTCTCGATGGCCACCTCGACCCGCCGGCCGGCGTCCGCGACCGCCTGCAGGAGGGCCCGCAGGGTGAGGATCTGCGACCGGTCGCGGTCGGGCATCTCCGGATCCTCGTAGTCCTCCCACGTGTCGCGCCACGAACCCCAGTCGAGCTCGGACAGCTCGGCCAGCTCCAGGGTCGAGACGATGCCGCGACCGTTGGACGTCCGGTCGATGCGCCGGTCGTGGACGCAGACCAGATGACCGTCCTTGGTCAGCCGCACATCGCACTCGAGGGCGTCGGCGCCGTCTTCGATGGCCCGCTTGTAGGCGCGCAACGTGTGTTCGGGCGCATCGTCGGAGGATCCCCGGTGCGCGACGACCTCGATCGACGCCAGGGGTCGCGCCGGTACAGCCGTCACAAACCTCGATCGTGCCACGTCTGCCGGGCCCGCGGGCGCTCGCCACGCACTTCGTCCGGGGGGAGCACTAGCGTCACTGGATATGCGAGGCATCATCCTGGCAGGTGGTTCCGGCCCAGCTGAGGGCACTGGCCGAGCCGGCAATCAAGAGCGGCTATGGCGAATAGCTGCTGGACGTGCCGGCCGAATCGGTCGGCGACTGAGCGGGACCGTCACTTCAGCAGGCGGGACAGCCGCCGGTCGGCGAGCGGCTTGCCCCCCGTCTGGCACGTCGGGCAGTACTGCAGCGAGGAGTCCGCGAAGGCCACCTCTCGCACGGTGTCCCCGCAGACCGGGCACGCCTGACCGGTGCGACCGTGCACCCGCAGTGCGAGCTTCTTCTCCGCCTTGAGGTCGGCGGCGGCCAACCCGCGGGACCTCCCCAGGGCGTCGGTCAGCACGTCGATCAGGGCGGTGTGCAGGGTCTCGACCTCGGCCTCGGACAGTGAGCCCCCCAGACGGAACGGCGACAGCTTGGCCGCGTGCAGCACCTCGTCGCTGTAGGCGTTGCCGACGCCGGCGAGCACGGACTGGTCGCGCAGCAAGCCCTTGAGCTGCTGGCGGGCGCCGGTCAGGATCGCGGCCAGTGCCGCGACGTCGAAGGAGGCGTCGAGCGGGTCAGGGCCGAGCCGCGCGATGCCCGGCACGTCGTACGGCGAACGCACGACGTAGATGGCGAGCCTCTTCTGGGTGCCCATCTCGGTGAGGTCCCATCCCGACCCGTCATCAAGGTGTACGCGCGCGGCCAGCGGGCTCTTGCCGGGCCTGGCCGGTGCCGCGGGCAGCTGGTCGCGCCAGCGCAGCCATCCGGCGCGGGCCAGATGAGTGATCAGGTGCAGACCCGAGACGTCGACATCGAGGAACTTGCCGAGCCGGCTGACGCCGGTGATCTCGAGGCCGTAGAGCGACGTGACCGGCGGATCGTAGGTCTTGAGCACGCTGAACGCAGCCAGGTCCACCCTGGCGACGACGCGACCAACCGCTCGCTCGGTCAAGAACCCCGCGAGCGCCTCAACCTCGGGGAGCTCCGGCACGGGTCATGTCTCCTCTACGGACCGGGTCCAACGATCACCCATTCGGCGCAGTAGCGGGCATCCCCAGAAGCCGATTCATAAAGGGAGATAAAAAACCCCCACCGCAAGGAAACCTTACCCGTGACGACCGCTGTCCCCACCCAGTTCGCGAACCGCGCCCTGGCTGCCCTCACCGCCACGATGCTGGTGCTGGCCGCCCTGGTGACCGGCGTGATCACGGCGCCGACGGCGGGGGCCAACACGGTGGAGAACACTTTCGCGACCAAGCTCAACCACGCCCGCACCCACCGCGGCATCCCGGCGCTGCACCTTCGCCCCGGGCTCGTGAAGGTGGCCCGCGCGCAGGCCCTGCGGATGGCCACCCAGGACCGGCTCTACCACAACCCGAACCTGGTCTCGGACGTCAAGAACTGGCGCATCGTCGGCGAGAACGTCGGCTACGGACCCACCGCGAAGATCGTGCACCGCGCGTTCATGCACAGCCCTGAGCACAAGGCCAACATCCTCGACCGCGACTACACCCAGGTCGGCGTCGGCGCGGTCACGGTGAACGGCCGCGTCTGGGTGGCTGAGGTCTTCCGCAGGCCGATGAAGTAGCCCTGCTCGCCCAGCGTCAACCCGCGTCCCCTGCCCAACCCGCGTCCCCGTGCCCAACCCGCGTCCCCCCAAGTCGATCATGCAGGCCTTGGGACCCACCCCCAAACACCCGATCAAGATCGCTAACCTCTGTGAAAAAGTCGAGTCGAGTCGACTTGCTCACCGCTAGTAGCGATCTTGCGGCGTTATGAGCGGCTGGATCACGCGGTTGGGCCTTTCGCGGGGGCGGCCTGCGGCGCATCATGGTTGCTATGGAGACCGGGGCAACCACCCCGTCGGAGCAGCCACTGGCCGACGTGCTGACGCTGCCCGCCCATGGCGAGGTCCTGCCCGACGCTCGAGGCGGCGGGCGCTGGATCCGGGTGTCCTGGCATCAGGAGGCCGATCTGGTCGTGCTGAGCCTGTGGCGCGAAGGCACCTGTGTCGGCACCGCGCGGGTGACGCGCGACGACGTACCCGTGATGGTCAACGCACTGATCAGCGGCCTCGCCGGCACGCGACCAGCCGGCAGCTGATCACCGCCGGAATGACACGAGCCGCAGGCTGCTGACCTGCGGCTCCGTGGAAATTGCGCCGGGTGCGCGAGGGGGGAGTTGAACCCCCACACCCTTTCGGGCACACGGACCTGAACCGTGCGCGTCTGCCTATTCCGCCACTCGCGCGAGTGGCAACGAGGCTAACACGCAGGGTTCGGCCACCTGCCGAGAGGGAACAGCCCGACCTGCCGAGAGGGAACAGCCCACGTGCCAAGCGGGAACGGCGCGTCCACCCAGAAGGAGCAGTACGGCGCCGGCCCCGGAAACCTGGCTCGGCCCCCACGGAACTGCCCTCCCACCGGCGCCCAGATACGCTTCAAGGTGCCTGGCTATGGCGCTGCCCCGACGCGTGACGTCACCACGCCACGGTGACCGACCGGCGGAGCACGACGACGAGAACCGCACACGCGGCGACAAAAGGAGGTGACGTGGGCGTCTTGCAGCGCTTCGAGCGACGCATCGAGGAGATGGTCAACCGACCGTTCGCCCGCGCCTTCAAGGCTGAGGTTCAGCCCGTCGAGATCGCCAGCGCCCTCCAGCGCGAGTGCGACGACCGTGCCGCCATCGTTGCCCGGGGTCGCACGATGGTCCCGAACGTCTTCACCGTCGCGCTGGGCGATCACGACCACGACCGGCTCAGCACGTACGCAGAGGCACTCGGTGCGGAGCTGTCCGCGATGGTCAGCGAGTACGCCGAGGAGCAGCGCTACGCGTTCCTCGGCCCCGTCAGCGTCGAGTTCGAGCGGGACAGCGACCTCGAGACCGGCCGTTTCCGGCTGCGCAGCACCGCGGTGGCCGCTGCCGTACCGACGCAACCGGCCGAGCACCCAGACGGCGACGCCAGCCGCGAAGGCGGGCAATGCCCCATGGCTCGAGGTGGGCACGACGACGTACACCTTGCGTTCTTCCACCACGCGCATCGGACGCGGCACCGACAGCGACCTGCGCATCGACGACCCCGGCATCTCGCGCCACCACGCCGAGATCCGCCAGCAGGGTGGCGACGTGGTCATCGTCGACGCCGGATCGACCAACGGCATCGTGATCGACAAAGAGCGCGTCGAGCAGGCGCGGCTGGTCGACGGCGTACGGATCCAGCTCGGCAACACGACCTTGGTCTTCCACGCGGGGCCGCGATGAGTCAGGTGTCTGAGCTCACGCTCACGATCATCCGGCTCGGTTTTCTGGCGGTGCTCTGGCTGTTCGTGATCACGGCCGTCTCGGTCATGCGCTCCGATCTGTTCGGGCGACGCGTGGCTCCGCGGACGAGCGGCAGGCAGCAGAGCGCGCCGGCAGCCCGGCCACCCAAGCCGAGCAAGCCGGTGAAGCCCGCAAAGGGCAAGCGCGGTATGCCGACCGTGCTCGTGGTGACCCAGGGCGCCCTGTCGGGCACGAGCATCCGGCTCGGCGAGGCGCCGGTGACGATGGGTCGCTCACAGGATTCGACGATCGTGCTCGACGACGACTACGTGTCGAGCCGGCACGCGCGCATCTTCCCCCAGGACGGGCAGTGGTACGTCGAGGACATGGGCTCCACCAACGGGACCTACCTCGACCGCACCAAGGTCACCAGCCCGACACCGGTCAAGATCGGCGTGCCCATCCGGGTGGGCAAGACCGTCAGTCGAGCTGCGGAAGTAGCCGGGAGCCGACTGACATGGCCATCGCGCTCCGCTATGCCGCGCGCTCCGATCTCGGACTGTTGCGCGGCGGCAACGAGGACTCCGGCTATGCCGGTCCGCGTCTGCTCGTGGTCGCCGACGGCGTAGGTGGCCACGCGGCGGGCGAGGTGGCGTCGTCGGTGGCGGTGTCCGTGCTCTCGACCCTCGACGAGGAAGCTCCGGGCGGAGACCTCCTGGAGCGGCTGTCCATCGCCGTGACCAACGCGAACACCTACCTGCGCGACATGGTCCGCGGTGACCCGGAACTGCGCGGGATGAGCACGACGGTCACGGCGATGCTGCGCGCCGGCTCGCGGTTCGGCCTCGTGCACGTCGGCGACTCGCGCTGCTATCTCCTGCGGGGCGGAGAGCTGCAGCAGATCACCCGCGACCACACCTTCGTGCAGGGCCTCATCGACGAGGGGCGCATCACGCCGGAGGAGGCCGACCACCACCCGCAGCGGTCCGTGATCACGAATGCGCTCGACGGAGCGGACGCGCGTCGACCCCGACCTGTCGGTGCGCGAGGCTCGCGTCGGGGACCGCTATCTGCTCTGCAGCGACGGCCTGTCCGGCGTCGTCAGCGAGGACACCCTCCGTGAGACGTTGGCCGACAACCCTGTGCCCGAAGACGCGGTGGAGCGGTTGGTCGACCTCGCGTTGCGGGGCGGTGGTCCCGACAACATCACGGCGATCGTCGCCGACGTCGTCGACGTCGATGCGAGCCCCTCGGCAGTCCCCGTCGTCGTGGGCGCCGCAGCGTCGGGCACCAACCGTCGCTCCGAGGGCAGCTCCGCGGCCGCCAAGGCGGCGGCACTTTCTCCGCAGCTCGACGAGGACGACGATTTCGTCGACGACGAACGGGCCACCCACCCCGTACGCCGCACGCTGTTCCTGTTGCTGGTGCTGGCGTTGCTTGCCGGTGGGGGCTACGGCGCGTGGAAGTGGTCGCAGCAGCAGTACTACGTCGGTGCACAGGGCGAGAACGTGGCGATCTACCGAGGTCTCAGCCAGGACATCGGCCCGTTGCACACGTCCAAGGTCTACGCCGAGCAACCGATCGCGCTGTCCGACCTGCCCACGTACCAGCAAGACCGCGTACGGGCCGACATCGCCGCCGACAACCTCATCGACGCGCAGCGCATCGTCACCACCTTGCGCCGCCAGGCCGAGATCTGCCGTCGGGTGGCGGCGAGCGCCAGCGCGAGCGCGAGCGCGAGCGCGAGCGCCAGCGCCACTCCCAGCGACACCACGCCGGCGTCACCCACGCCCAAACCGAGCGGCGGCAAGAGCACGCCAAGCCCCACGCCGACGCCGACCCCCAGCGCCGACTCGACGGGCCCGACCGATGACCCGGCGACGGCGGACTGTCTGGGTGATGGCCCGTGAAGACGAGGAACCCGCGCAACGTCGAGCTGGTCATGCTGGTCTTCTCGCTCCTCATAGCGATGGCTGCCTACGCGTCGGTCGGCATCGCGCAGGAAGGCGAACTCCCGGCCGGCCTGGTGGGTTACGGCGGCGGGCTCGGGGTGCTGTTCCTCACCGCCCATCTCGCGTTGCGAAAGCTGGCTCCGGACGCTGACCCCCTGCTGCTGCCGTGCGTCACGCTGATCAACGGGCTCGGGCTCGCGATGATCCACCGCATCGACCTCGCGCTCGGCGCGCGGGCCACGCAGGCTGGCCGTGACTACGCACCCGCCGCCCCACCGCAGCTGACCTGGACGGCCGTCGGCGTGATCCTGTTCGTCGCCGTGCTCGTGGTGGTGCGCGACCACCGCATCCTGCAGCGCTTCACCTACACCGCCATGCTCGCCGGCCTCCTGCTGCTGCTCCTGCCGTTGCTGCCGGTCATCGGCACCACGATCAACGGCGCTCGCATCTGGATCCACGTCGCCGGCTTCTCGTTCCAACCGGGCGAGCTGGCCAAGCTCGCCCTGCTCGTTTTCTTCGCGGGATATCTCGTGATGAAGCGCGACGTGCTCGCCCTCGCCAGCCGGCGGGTGGCGGGCATCGACCTGCCGCGCGGCCGAGACCTGGGGCCGATCGTCGTTGCGTGGGCGGCGAGCCTCGCCGTGCTCGTCTTCGAACGCGACCTCGGCACCTCACTGCTCTTCTTCGGTGTCTTCGTCGCGCTTCTCTACGTGGCGACCGAGCGGCTCTCGTGGCTGCTGATCGGCCTGGTCATGTTCTTGTCGGGCTCGTTCGTCGCCGTGCTCGTTGTTCAGCCATGTCCGGCAGCGCGTGGACATCTGGCTCGACCCCAACGCCCACTATGACGCGGTCGGCGGCAGCTATCAGCTGATGCAGGGCCTGTTCGGCATGGGCACCGGCGGCATCCTCGGCAAGGGACTTGGTCAGGGGCGACCGGACATCGTCCCCTACGCGAACACCGACTTCATCGTCGCCGCCGTCGGCGAAGAGCTTGGCCTGACCGGTCTCATGGCGCTGTTGCTCGTCTACGCGATCATCGCCCAACGCGGGATGCGCACCGCGATCGGTGTGCGTGACGCCTTCGGCAAGCTGCTGGCTGCCGGCCTGTCGTTCGGCCTTGCCCTGCAGGTCTTCGTCGTGGTCGGCGGCGTCACCCGGCTGATCCCGCTCACCGGACTCACGATGCCGTTCCTTTCCTACGGCGGGTCCTCGCTCGTCTCCAACTGGGCGCTGGTCGCGGTGCTGCTGCGCATCAGCGACGCTGCGCGTCGGCCCGCGCCACCGCCGTCCACGTCCTTGCAGGACGACAAGACGCAGGTCGTACGGCGATGAACAGCGACACCCGACCGTTGCGGAGGGCCCGCCCATGAACAAGCCCCTGCGTCGGCTTTCGGCCGCCGTACTGGTGATGTTCGGGCTGCTGCTCGTCAACGCGAACTACCTCCAGGTGGTGCGCGCGGACGCGCTGCACAACGACAGCCGCAACAGCCAACGACTCAACCAGGAGGCCTACGCCGTCAAGCGCGGACCGATCCTGGTCGGTGGCAAACCGGTGGCGTCGAGCGTCGCGACGACCGACGCGTTGAAGTACCAGCGCACCTACGCGTCGGGCAAGCTCTTCGCACCCGCAACCGGGTTCTATTCGTTGGTCTCCGGCGCCAAGGCCATCGAGGCCGCCGAGAACTCCATCCTCAACGGCACCGACAACAGCCTGTTCGTGCGCCGGGTTCTGGACATGCTGACAGGAGTGCCACCTGAGGGCGGCAGCGTTTCGCTCACCCTCAACGCGAAAGCGCAGCGCGCCGCTTACCAGGGGCTTGCCGGCCGCAAGGGAGCCGTTGCGGCCGTCAACCCGACAACCGGCGCGATCCTTGCTCTGGTGAGCAGCCCCTCGTACGACCCCAACCTGCTCGCCTCGCATGACCCGACCGTTGCGCTGGCCAATTTCGAGAAGCTGGACAGAGACCCCGACAAGCCGATGCTCGACCGCGCACTGAACGAGACCTACAACCCCGGGTCGACGTTCAAGGTCGTGACCTCTGCGGCCGCACTCGAGAGCGGCAAGTACACCAAGGACAGCAAGGTCTACAACAAGGCCTCGCTCGACCTGCCGCTCACGACCGCGAACCTGCCCAACGAGAACGGCCGTCCTTGCACACCGGGGGACGCGACCCTGACCGACGCGTTGGCCTACTCCTGCAACGCCGCGTTCGGCGCGATCGGCCTCGATCTCGGGGCGGACGCTCTCCGCGAGCAGGCCGGCAAGTTCGGCTTCGGCACCAGGTTCACCGTGCCGATGCCCAGCGCTGTGAGCAGGTTCCCGAGCGGCATCAACGCTCCGCAGACCGCGCAGTCGGCCATCGGGCAGTTCTCCGTGACGGCGACACCGCTGCAGATGGCGATGGTCGCTGCGGCGGTCGGAAACCGTGGCGAGCTGATGAGCCCCTATCTCGTGCAGGACGTCCGCGGCCCCGACCTGTCGGTCCTCGACTCCACCAAGCCCGAGTCGCTCGGCGAGGCCATGAGCCCGCAGTCCGCACAGCAGCTCACCTCCATGATGGTCACCGTTGTCGACAGCGGCACCGGCTCCAACGGGCAGATCCCCGGCATCAAGGTCGCGGGCAAGACCGGCACCGCCCAGCAGGGCGGGGGCCGCCGGCCGCATGCCTGGTTCATCTCCTTTGCTCCGGCCGAGAACCCCAAGGTGGCGGTGGCCGTCATCGTCGAGAACGGCGGCAACGCCCAGGAGATCAGCGGCAACCAGATCGCGGCGCCGATCGCGCGCGCCGTGATGCGGGCGGTGCTGGGCCGATGACGATCGGTACGGTAACCGGGTCGGGGCAGAACAAGAAGGACGAGCGGAAGCAGGGTAGGCCTTGAGTAGCCCAGTGCCGCAGCAGCTCGGGGGTCGCTATGAGATCGGCGACCTTCTCGGCCGAGGCGGCATGGCCGAGGTCCACATCGGTCGCGACTCGCGACTCGGTCGCGTGGTTGCCGTGAAGATGCTGCGGCCCGACCTGGCCCGCGACCCGTCGTTCCAGGCGAGGTTCCGGCGCGAGGCCCACTCGGCCGCGTCGCTCAACCACCCGGCCGTCGTCGCGGTCTACGACACCGGGGAGGACCAGTTCGCCGGCAACCCGGTGCCCTACATCGTCATGGAGTACGTCGAAGGGTCGACGCTTCGTGACCTGCTGGCCTCCGGTCGGCGGCTGATGCCCGAGCGGGCTCTCGAGATCGTCGACGGTGTGCTCGCCGCCCTCGCCTACAGCCACGCGCACGGCATCGTGCACCGTGACATCAAGCCGGCGAACGTCATGCTGACCCGAGCCGGCGACGTCAAGGTGATGGACTTCGGCATCGCGCGCGCAGTCGCCGACCAGTCGGCGACCATGACAGCCACGTCGGCAGTGATCGGCACCGCGCAGTACCTGTCTCCCGAGCAGGCGCGCGGCGAGACCGTGGACGCACGCAGCGACCTCTACTCGACCGGGTGCCTGCTCTACGAGCTGCTGACCGGCCGGCCGCCGTTCGTCGGTGACTCACCGGTCTCGGTGGCCTACCAGCACGTCCGCGAAGAGCCCCTGCCGCCATCCTCGATCGACCCCGACGTGCCACCAGCGGTCGACGCGATCGTGATGCGCGCGCTCACGAAGGACCGTGAAGCTCGCTATCAGAACGCCGACGAGATGCGGGCGGACATCGGCCGCGCCCTGGCCGGTCGAGACGTCGCCGCGCCGACTGCGGTGGTTGCAGCGGCCGCGACGCAGCGGGTGGCACCGCCGCCAACGTCGACCTTGCCGGTGCTGCCAGACCAGGACCAGCATGCCCGACAACAAGGCTGGACGGGCGTTGGCCTACGCGCTGCTGGCCGCCGCGGTCATCGCTGTCTTTGTGATCGCGGCCGTACTCGGCAAGAGCCTGTTCGACTCGAACAACCCGGAGTCCGTTCCGGTGCCGAACGTCAAGGGGATGACTCAGGCAGCCGCGGAGAAGGAGCTGACCGCGCTTGGCCTCAAGGTAACTGCCGAAGAGGCCAACAACGACACCCAGCCCAAGGGCAACGTGTTCGACCAGAGCCCCGAGGCCAACGTCCAGCTCAAGGTCGGCCAGACCGTCACCATCAAGGTGTCACTAGGCGTAGCGGAAGTCGTGGTGCCCAACCTCGTGGGTCTGTCCGTCGACACCGCGACCCGACAGCTCAGCGACGCAGGTCTCGAGCTCGGCAACCCGAAGTACGTCGCCTCCGACCAGACCCGCAACCTGATCACGAAGTCGACGCCCAAGGCCGGCAAGACCGTGGCCAAGGGCAGCACGGTCGACGTCGAGGTCGCCAGCGGTCAGAACACGGTGCCCGACGTGAAGGGCAAGAGCAACACCGAAGCAGCCAGCATCCTCGAGAACGCAGGCTTCACCCCGAGGGAGGTGCCTCGCGAGACCACGGACGCAGATCCCGGGACCGTCGTCGACCAGACCCCCGCGGGCAAGAGGCTGGCGCGGCTCGGCTCGACCGTGACGATCTTCGTCGCGCAGGCGCCGACAGAAACCCCGACCCCGACACCGACCGACACCACGAGCCTTCCGCCCCCCTAGGGCCGGGACGGTCAGGGGGCAGGGACGACCGGCGCCAAGCCGTGGCTCCGGCCCACCGCGTCGGCGTCGCCGCAGGTCACCAGCCAGTTGGCGAGCAGCCGGTGCCCACCTTCGGTGAGCACCGACTCGGGGTGGAACTGCACACCCTCGAGCGGCAGGTCGCGGTGGCGCAGCGCCATGATCACGCCTCCTGCGGTACGTGCGGTGACCTCGAGCTCGGGGGGCAGGGAACCATCGCGGACGGACAGCGAGTGATAGCGCGTGGCCGTGAACGGTGATGGGAGGCCCGCGAGCACGCCCACGCCCTCGTGCTCGACCTCGCTGGTCTTTCCGTGCAGCAGCTCGGGGGCCCGCTCGACGATGGCGCCGTAGGCCGCTGCGATCGCCTGGTGCCCGAGGCAGACACCGAGCAACGGCACCGACCCTGCGGTCTCGCGAACGAGCTCGACGCAGACGCCGGCCTTTTCCGGGATGCCCGGTCCGGGGCTCAGCAGCACGCCGTCGTACAGCCCGACGGATGCCAGGTCGACCTCGTCGTTGCGCACCACCGTGCACTCCGCGCCCAGCTGCGCGAGGTACTGCACGATGTTGAACACGAAGCTGTCGTAGTTGTCCACGACGAGCACGCGACGGGGGGCTACGGATGCACTGCTCGGGGTCGCGGTCACTAGTTGACCGTAACGTGCAGGAACGGCAGCGTGTGCTCCGCCCATGGGAAGACCACCGTGAACAGCACCGCGACGACACCTGCCACGAGCACCAACGCGGTCGCCAACCGAAGCGGAAGCGGCGATGGCAGGTGGCGCCAGATCCAGGCATACATGTTCTAGTGATCCTTCGTGAGCGCGAGCGGACGACCCTCGCTGGTGGGCTGTGTCTGCACCTCGTGGCCGAAAAGGATCATGCGCTGGGTCGAGGCCCATCGCGGGTTGCAGGTCGTCAAGGTGATCAGCTGCTGGGTCGGCTGCTGGTCCGGCTTCCCCGGCACGGGATCGAGCACCCAGACCGCGCTCGGTTCGACGATCTGCACCTTGTCGACGACGTAGCTGTACCAGGTGCTGCGTGTCTCGACCACGAGCGAGTCGCCGACCTTCACCTGGTCGAGGTGGGCGAAGGGCTCGCCGTTCGTGGCCCGGTGGCCGGCGACCGCGAAGTTGCCGACCTCGCCCGGCACGGCGGTCTTCGGATAGTGGCCGACGCCGCGGGAGAGGTCAGGCAACGAGACGCCCTGCACGACCGGCACGGAGTACTTCCGGCCGAGCCGTGGGATGTGCAGGAACGCGAAGCCCTTGCCGAAGTCGGACTTCGACAGATGGATGGTGCCGGTCGCACCGGTGCCGCCCTCCCGCAACCAGTCCTGCCGCAAGGTGTTGGTCACCTTGTGCTGAGCATGCTCGGCGGCGAGGTTGGTCCACACCAGCTGGTAGACGACGAACAACAGCAGCACGAGCCCCGCCGTGATCATCAGTTCACCCAGACTTCGTACGGCGGCGCGGGTGGCGCTCACGAAGCCGGCTCGGCATAGAGCAGGTCGAGCGTGCCTTCATAGCCCGGCAGCCGCACGTTGCCGAGCGTGTCGGTCCGGTAGACGAGGCTGTAGCGATCGGCGTAGTAGCGATAGAGCGCGACCGCTTTGGACGCGTCGAGCGCCTGGCGCAGCAGGTCAGGGTCGCCGATGGCCGTGATCGTGTAGGGCGGGAAGTAGACCCGACCCTGCAGGATCAGCGTGCTCCCGACGCAGCGCACGGCGCTGGTCACGATGGCGCGCTGGTCCATGATCTGTACGGCGTCCGCGCCGGCCGACCACAGCGCATTCACGACTCCCTGCACATCCTGCTGGTGCACGACGAGGTCGTCGGGACTTGCGCCTTCGGGCAGCAGCCGGTCAGCGGACCGCGGCGCATCGGACAGCGTCACCCGCAGGCCGGGCCCGTGAACGGCCTGCAGCCCTGCCGCGGCGTTGAGCGCCTTGCTCTTGCGCTGCTCGGTCCCGATGCGCTGGTCGGCTGCCGCCGCGATCTTCGTCGCGTCGGCCACGTCTCGTCGCAGCGCCTCGACGCTACGGGTCGAGTCGGCGACCTTTTGCTCCTGCACGCGGATCAGGTCGGCGAGATCGGTGCGGTTGCCACCGCGCAGGTCGCCCCCGCGGGCTGCACCTGCGCTGGTCGCGAAGAGCACGCCTGCACAGGCGAAAGCGGCGGGTACGGCCAGCCGCCAGACACCTCGCACGCTGGTCGTCCTCCGAACCGTCGCGGCCGGGCACCGAATCCGGGCCCGGCCAGTGTGTTGCCTCGGCCCCACGGACTGGGCGCCCGGTGAGGGGGAGGTACGACTACGCTAACCGACGAGGCACGGCCCGCGAAGTTGCCCGGCAGAGCCCGGGCGATCGATGGTGGGTCCGTCGCAGACCAGGCTCGCCGAGGAGCCACAGATTTAGGAGCCACGTCAGTGCCCAAGTCCCGCCTTCGCCGCCGCAGCGCCTTCACCCCGCCGCCCTCGAGCACCAAGGCCGTGCGCATCGGCAGTCCCCGCTGGCTCGTGCCTGCCATGGTGGGCTGCTTCGTGCTGGGCCTGGCCTGGGTCGTCGTCTACTACATCACCCAGACCGAGTACCCGATCGGCGCCATCGGTGCGTGGAACATGGGGATCGGCTTCGGGCTGATCATCGTCGGCTTCGTGCTGTCGACCCGCTGGAAGTAGACCCGCCGCCTCCGTTGTTACCTGACGGTAATCTCCCGGCAACCTGGCCGTTGACCAGCGGAAACACACCGCTGTAAGTCATCCACACCAGTTGTCCACAGTGGGGATAACTCCTCCCTTCAAAGTCGATCATGCAGCTTCTGACAGGCGCTGCATCGCCGCAGGTCAGAGCCCCACAAACCGAAGTCGATCATGCAGCTTCTGACAGGGCCGCATCGCCGCAGGTCAGAGCCCCACAAACCGAAGTCGATCATGCAGCTTCCGACAGCAGCCGAAATCAGGGCAGACGTCAGGTCGCTCTGGTCGGTCATTGGCTCGGAGGTCAGTCTTCGAGCCCATTCCATGATCGTTAAGGTTCCAGCCGGCTAGAGCCGGTCCTTCATGATCACGAAAGATCCTGTGTGCGCACTTCACGTGATCCTTCGCGATCATGAAAAATTGACGCGGCTGGGCGAGATCCCGCTTCACGGGTCGTTGATCGACTTCGGTCAACGACGTCCGGCTGCTGTCGGAAGCTGCATGATCGACTTCGGTTTGTGGGGCTCTGACCTGCGGCGATGCGGCCCCTGTCAGAAGCTGCATGATCGACTTTGGAAGAGGGGGGTCAGAGGCGCTCGAGGACGGTGGCGTTGGCCATCCCGCCGCCTTCGCACATGGTCTGCAGGCCATAGCGGTGGCCCTCGTCGCGCAGGTGGTGGACCAGCGTGGTCATCAGCCGGGCGCCAGACCCGCCCAGCGGGTGGCCGAGGGCGATCGCGCCACCGTTCGGGTTGACCCTGCCGACGTCGGCACCCGTCTCGGCCAGCCAGGCGCCGATCACCGACGCGAACGCCTCGTTGACCTCGAACGCCCCGATGTCGTCGAGCGCCAAGCCGGCCCTGGCCAGGACCCGGGCCGTGGCCGGGATCGGGGCGGTCAGCATGGTGATCGGGTCGACGCCGGCCGTCGCGAACGAGTGCAGCCGGGCGAGCGGGGTCCAGCCCAGCTCGCGCGCTCGCTCAGAGGTCGTGATGAGCAGGGCCGCCGCGCCGTCGGAGATCTGCGAGGAGTTGCCCGCCGTCACGACGCCGTCCTCGGCGAACGGGGTGCGCAGCCCGGCGAGCGTCTCGACAGTGGACCCTGGGCGAATGCCCTCGTCGGCCTTCACGTCACCGACGGGCGTGAGCTGCCCCAGAAACGCACCGCTTTCCGTCGCTGCCGATGCGCGCTGGTGCGAGCGGGCGGCGATCTCGTCGAGGGCGGTGCGGGTCAGGCCCCAGCGCGCGGCAATCAGCTCGGCACTGGTGCCCTGCGGTACGAGGGCGTTGTCATAGCGCGCGTTCATCCGCGGTCCGAACGGCAGGCCCGGACCCTGGGTGACCGTGCACAGCATGGGCACCCGGCTCATCGACTCGACGCCGCCGGCGACCGCGACGTCGTACTGCCCGGAGATCACGCCGGCGGCAGCGAAGTGCACGGCCTGCTGCGACGACCCGCACTGGCGGTCGATCGTCACACCCACGACGTCCTCCGGCCAGCCGGCGGCCAGCGCGGCGTTGCGGGCAACGTTGACTGCCTGCTCGCCGGTCTGCGACACGCAGCCCCAGATCACGTCCTCGACCAGGGCGGGGTCCAGCGAGGTGCGCTGCGCGAGGGCCTCGAGCACGTGCGCCGAGAGGTCGACGGGGTGCACTCCCGAGAGGCCTCCACCTCGCTTGCCCACCGGGGTGCGCACCGCATCAATGATCACAGCGTCCCGGGCCATGACGGCCACCTCCGCTAAGTTACTGACGAGTAGGTTCTCCTCGATACTACGTCAGTTGCGAGGTACGCCAGGCGACGACCGCGACGATGATCAGCAGTACGACGACGCAGCCCGCCGCCTGGACGACATTGCGTCTGCTGCGCGGGGCATAGACCATCACCGAGGCGACCAGGGCACCGGTGAGCAAGCCACCGACGTGCGCGTGCCAGTCGATGTTGTGGAACCCGGGCAGGAACGCAATCGCCAGGTTGATCGCAACGAGGACCAGCAGACCGGAGTTGTCGCGCCCGAACTTGCGATTGACGACGAAGAAGGCACCGAGCAACCCGAAGACCGCGCCCGAGGCGCCGAGTGACGCCCCACCGGGCGCGTTGAACGCATAGGACGCCGCGCTGCCGCCGAGAGCGCTCAACAGGTAGAGAGACAGGTACCGGACCCGACCCAGCGCCGCCTCCAACGGGGGCCCGAACAGGTAGAGCGCGTACATGTTGAACGCAATGTGCAGCAGACTGCCGTGCATGAACGCGGACGTCAGCAGTCGGTAGTACTCACCTTCGGCGACGCCGATCTGCTGCCCGGTGAACGGGTCGAATCGCTCTCCGATGAGCAGCAGGTGGTACTCGAACGACGCGGACAGCTGCTGGGCGAAGTAGACCAGCACGTTGATCCCGATGATCACCTTGGTGACAATGCCGGAATCGTCCGTCACCCGCCCGCCGAGGCTGGTCCGTGGCTGCCGGATCGTGGCATTGCCCTCCCGAACGCACTCGGGGCACTGGAAACCCACCGAGGCCTCGATCATGCAGTCGGGACAGATGCGCCGGTCGCAGCGAGTGCAGCGAACATGCGCCTCGCGGGCAGGATGGCGATAGCAGGTCGCCGGCTCGTCGCCGCCGGGCGTCACCGCCGGCGGCCCAGGCTGGTCGGTCTGGTCGCTCACGCTGGGAGCTCGCTCACGGGTAGGGGCTCGGAGCTATTCGGTGCGTCGGTCGATGCTGATCGACTCGATCACGACGTCGTCGATGGGCCGGTCCATCTGACCCGTCGGTACGGTCGCGATGCGGTCGACGATCGCACGGCTCTCGCCATCGGCGACCTCGCCGAAGATCGTGTGCTTCCGATTGAGGTGAGGTGTCGGGCCCACCGTGATGAAGAACTGCGAGCCGTTGGTGCCCGGGCCGGCGTTGGCCATGGCCAGCAGGTACGGCCGGTCGAACTGCAGCTCGGGATGGAACTCGTCACCGAACTTGTAGCCCGGGCCGCCCATGCCACTGCCGAGCGGGTCGCCGCCCTGGATCATGAAGCCGCCGATGACCCGGTGGAACACCGTGCCGTCATAGAGCCGGGCCGTGGACTTCTGGCCGGTCTTGGGGTCGGTCCACTCCCGAGCGCCGAGCGCCAGCTCGGTGAAGTTCTTGACCGTCTTGGGTGCGTGGTCGGGGAAGAGCTTCACCACGATGTCGCCCTGGTTGGTCTTGAGTGTCGCGTAGAGCGCGTCGGCCACGAAGGCCCTCCTCGTGTGTACGTGCGGTGGTGGTTGAACGGGTGCCCCGGACGACGAGCCGCCCGATCGGTGCTGACTCATCCTCGCATGCCGGGTCCAGCCTTGCCCGGGGCCGCCTGCGCGCTGCGTTTGGCATGCTGGATGCTGGGCAGGACCTTTAGACCCTGCCACTGCTTGCAGGTGGATGATCTGATGCTTCTTGGAGGACTCCAATGGCTGACTTGACCACGCTCGGGAACAAGTCGCGCAAGCAAGCGCGGCGAGCAAACAAGAAGGTTGCCCCCGTCGCGTCGGACGCGCGGGAGAGCGTCGTCCGCGCAGCCGGCTCCAGCTATGACTGGGCCGCACCCAAGGTCGAGGCGACGAAGGAATGGGCCACACCGCACGTCGAGACCGCGAAGGAATGGGCCGCGCCGCACGTCGAGACCGCGAAGGAATGGGCCGTGCCGCACGTCGAGACCGCGGCAAGCAAGGTCAAGAGCGACGTGCTGCCCAGGGTGGCCGAGGCCGTGACCGCCGCCATCGTCGCCAGCGAGCCGGCCCGCGAGGAAGCGAAGATCCGGGGTACGGCCGCGATCGCGGCCCTTCGGGGGGAGCTGGACCCACCGCCGTCGAGGCGGCGTCGCCGTACGAAGCGATTCTTCATGTTCTTGACCCTGACCGGCGCTGCCATCGCCGGCTGGAAGGTCTGGAGCGCGAGCAGGTCCGAGCGTCCCGACCCCTGGGTCACCTCGCCCGTCGCCGCCGTACCGGCAGAGACGGACGACCCGGCCGAGGAAACGGCGGACGAGACAAACTAAGTGGGCGTCGACGGTGGCCGCCGCCGCGTGCTCGTGCTCAACTGCGGCAGCTCCTCGGTCAAGGCCGCCCTGGTCGACCCCACCACCGCCGAGCGGACCCTCACGGCGCTGGCCGAACGAGTCGGCACCAGCGACGCGACGCTGCGGCTTCGTCGGGGGTCGAGCGAGAGCCAGGTCTCGGCCGCCGGCGGCACGCACTCAGATGTCGTGGGTGCCATCCTCGCTGCGCTCACCGATGAGGAACGGTCCGTCATCGGCGGTGTCGGGCACCGGGTGGTGCATGGCGGCCGCCGCTTCGCGGCGTCGGTGCCGGTCGACGAGGAGGTGCTGGCGGCCCTGCACGCGCTGACCGATCTGGCACCGCTGCACCTGCCCGCGAACCTGGCCGGCATTGACGCTGCGCGCGCGCAGCTGCCTGCACTGACGCACGTCGCGGTGTTCGACACGGCGTTCCACCAGACCATGCCGCCGGTCGCCTACCGCTATGCCGTGCCGACCGAGTGGTACGAAAAGCACCACGTCCGCCGCTACGGCTTCCACGGCACGAGCCACCGATATGTGTCCGACCGAGCGGCAGAGCTGCTGCGCCGGCCGCTGAGCTCGCTGGCGATGGTCACGCTGCACCTGGGCAACGGCTGCAGCGCGGCCGCGGTCCGCGACGGTGAGTCCGTCGACACGACCATGGGTCTCACGCCCCTGGAGGGCCTGGTGATGGGCACCCGCAGCGGCGACATCGACCCCGGCGTGCTCGGCTACGTTGCCGGCCGCCTGGACATGGACCTGCCCGCGCTGCTCGACGTGCTCAACACCCGGAGCGGGTTGCTCGGGCTGTCCGGCGTGAGCAATGACATGCGTACGCTCGACACCGCTGCTCGAGGCGGATCGGCCGACGCGGCCCTGGCGATCGAGATCTTCTGCTACCGCGCCGCGAAAGCGGTCGGCGCTCTCGCGGTGGCTCTGGGTCGCCTCGATGCGGTCGTGTTCACCGGCGGCATCGGAGAACGGGACGACGTGACTCGCGGCGCGATCCTGCGCCACCTCTCTGTCCTCGGCGTGCGCCTGGATGCTGCCGCGAACATCGAGCACGGCTATGGCTTCGGGGGCCGGGTCAGCAGCGTCGACTCGCCGGTCGTGGCTCTCGTCGTGCCGACCGACGAAGAGCTCGTCATCGCCCGGGACACCGCCGAGCTGGCCCAGTGACGCGCATCGTGCTCGTCGTGCCCACCGGGCACGGGGTCGGGCTGACGGCGACCTGCCTCGGCCTGGTCGAGGCGCTGTTGCAGCAGGCCGTCAACGTCGGTTTCTACAAGCCGCTCGCACAGCCGAGTGCGACCGGGTCGGCGACCGACAGGTCCACGGGACTGGTTCGGCTCGCGACCGCGTTGCGGCCGCCGGAGCCCATCGCGGCGCAAGAGGTGGAGCGGCGGCTCAGCGAAGGGGCCCTGGACTCGCTGATGGAGGACGTGCTCGCAGCTGCCGAGCCTCTGTTGCACGAGCACGACGTGCTGATCGTCGAAGGTCTCGTACCCGGTTCCGGCCTGGTCTATTCCGGTCGGGTCAACCTGCTGCTCGCGAAGGCGCTCGACGCCGACGTCCTGCTCGTCGGCGCACCCGCCGACGACGACGTGGACCACCTGGCCGAGACCATGGCGATCGCAGCACGCTCCTACCGTGCCGGTGAACACGACCGCGTCGTGGGTGCCGTGGTGAACCGGCTGCCCGAGGCATGGCCGGCGACCCTCGAGCGGCTGCGATCTGCCCTTGCCGTGCGCGGCATCCCGCTCGTTGCGGCCGTCGCCTACCGGCAGGCGCTGACCTGGCCGCGGCTGCGCGACATCGTCGCCGGCCTGGACGTCACCGTGCTCAACGCCGGTGACCAGGACCGGCGGGTGAAGAGCGTCATCGTCGCCGCCCAAGCCGTTCCCGGCGTCCTTCCGCTGCTCGAGGAGGGCCGGCTGGTCATCGTGCCCGGCGACCGGCACGAGGTGATCCTCAGCGTCTGCCTCGCCGCGATGAACGGGATCCGGCTCGCCGGACTCCTGCTGACCGTCGGGGAGCGGCCCGACCCGAGGGTGTGGGCGCTGTGCGAGCCGGCGGTCGCCACCGGGCTGCCCGTCCTGCTCACCAGTGAGTACAGCTATGAGACGGCGACGCTGGTGCGCAGCGTCGACACCGAGGTGCCGGTCGACGACGCCGAACGCGCCGGAGCCGTGATGGCCGCGATGGCCGACGGGTTCGACCCGGGCTGGCTCGCCGGCTTGCCCACCCCCAGTCACGTGCCGCGGTTGAGCCCACCCGCCTTCCGCCGCCGGCTGACCACCGCGGCCCGGCTGGCCGACAGTCGCATCGTGCTGCCCGAGGGGGCCGAGCCGCGGACGCTGCAGGCCGCCGCCATCTGCCAGGAGTCCGGCATCGCGCGCTGCGTGCTGCTCGCCTCGCCGCGGGACGTGGCGGCGCAGGCGGCCGGACTCGGCATCGAGCTGCCCGCCGGCCTGGAGATCATCGACCCCGCCGACATCGGGGAGCGGCACGTCGAGGCGCTCGTCGCTGCCCGCCGACACAAGGGCATGACCGTCGAGGTCGCCCGCGACCAGCTGGCCGACCCGATCATGCTCGGCACCGTGATGCTGCACCTCGGCGAGGTCGACGGTCTGGTGGCCGGAGCCGTGCACACGACCGCCGCGACCCTGCGCCCGGCGCTCCAGCTGATCGGCACCGCCCCGAACGCCCGGCTCGTCTCCTCGGTCTTCTTCATGTGCCTGCCCGACGACGTCGTGATCTACGGGGACTGCGCGGTCAACCCCAACCCGGACGCGCAGCAGCTGGCGGACATCGCGGTGCAGAGCGCCGTCTCGGCCCGCGCGTTCGGCATCGAGCCGCGCGTCGCGATGATCAGCTTCAGCACCGGCACGTCCGGGTCGGGCAGCGACGTGGAGAAGGTGACGGAGGCGACGCGACTGGTCCGCGAACGTGAGCCGTCGTTGGCGGTGGACGGGCCTTTGCAGTACGACGCCGCCGCGATCGCGTCGGTCGCCCGGAGCAAGGCGCCCGACAGTCCGGTTGCCGGTCGCGCGACCGTGTTCGTGTTCCCGGACCTGAACACCGGCAACACGACCTACAAGGCGGTGCAGCGCAGTGCCGACGTCGTGAGCATCGGCCCCATGCTGCAGGGCCTCGCCAAGCCGGTGAATGACCTGTCCCGCGGCGCCCTGGTCGACGACATCGTCTACACGATCGCCGTCACCGCTGTGCAGGCAGGCGCGGCCGTCCAGACCCTAGACGCGGCGCAGGACGTGCAGTAGATAGTCCTTGCGGTTGAGCGGATTGTGGTCCGACCGCGGCCGGGTGGGGATCGCGCCGTGGACCGGTCGCCAGCTCGCAAAGGCGCCCTCCAAGACGCCCTCACCTCGAGTGAGCCCAGGCAGCTGTTGCTGCAGCTCATGCACTCGAGCCGCCGGGATCTCACCCTCGAGCGTGCACGTCTCGGCCCGCAGTTCTTGTGTCTGCGCAACGGCTTTGAGTCGAGCCAGCACCGGCATCACAGGTCCGAGCAGGTCGGACGGCAGCTCGAGATGGAAGCGGTGGATCGGTTCGTAAACCGTGCTGCCGGCCTGCTCGAGCGCCCGCATCAGAACCAGCGGGGTGAGGTTGCGGAAGTCTCCACTGGTGCTCGACATGCTCTTGTCGAAGCCGCCGTGCGCGCTGCTCTGCCGCGCCCAATAGCCGGCATGGGTCATCGTGACCGTGCAGTCGGTCACCTGCCATCCGTAGATGCCCTGGTGCAGGGTCTCCAGCACGGTCTCCTCGACCGCCGTGAAGAACGACCGGGGCATCGATCCGAGCTCGACGTCGAGCTGGAAGGCAATGCCGGTGTTGACCGGTGCGGGTTCGATGCGCAGTCCGACGGTGGCCAGGAAGGGGTTCGGAGGCGTGGCGATGGTCTCGAAGGCGCTGCCGGTGCCGGTGGGTCGTTCCACGCAGATCGTCTTCGTCTCACGAAAGCTGACCTCGAGGCCGAACTCGTCGGCCAGGGTGTCGCGGATGACCTCCTTCTGCACCTCCCCGTAGAGGCTCACGAACATCTCCTGCCGCACGTCGTCCTGGCGCAGGTTGATCAGCGGGTCCTGCTCGGCGAGCTGGGCCAGTGCCACATGCAACGCTCCGGTCTCGGATGGTCGGTCGGCGGCGATCACGGTCTCCAGGGTCGGCGGCGCGAAATGGTGGGCCGCCGCGTCCCGCCGCGCGGCACCGGTCGAGTCGCCGAGGCGGTGACCGATGCGGTCGCCGATCTGCACCTGACCCAGTCCCCAGAGCTTGGCGATCTGCCCGGCGCTGACGGAGCCCCGCGCAGGCGAGGTCCCGCGCTCGAACACGTGGATGGCGGTCACCTTGCCCTCGGTCACCTGCCCCGCGTGCCGGCCGTCGACGGAGTCGAAGGACGGTGCGACCCCACCGGCATCTCCCCCAACCACCACTCGGTCGCGCACGCGCAGTGAACCGGTGAACATCCGCAGGTAGGCGATCTTCTCGCCGGCCGCACCGCGCTCGACCTTGAAAACCGTGCCCGACAACGGGCCCGCTGCGTCACCTTCGGTCGCGGGCAGCAGCTCGGTGACGCCGGCGGTCAGCTCGTCCACCCCGGCACCGGTGATGGCGGACCCGGCGAACACGGGATGGACCCACCCCTGCTGGGTCTGCGCCGTCAGCTGGTTGCGGAGCCGCTCGTAACAGACCGTGCCGTCGGTCAGGTATGCGCCCAACAACGCCTCGTCCCGATCTGCCAACAGCTCGACCAACCGGGTGGTGAACCCCGCATCAGCCACCCCGAACGGCGTGACACCGGCACCGCGCGTACCCAGGTTGCTGGTTGATCCCATCGCGACGACGGCAGGCGTCAGCCTCGCCGCGATGTTGTCGAGCACCCGCTCGACGTCGGCACCGGCCCGATCGATCTTGTTGACGAACAGCAACGTCGGGATACCCAACCGCGCCAGCGTGCGCAGCAAGCACCCGGCTCTGGGCCTGCACCCCCTCGACCGCGGAGACGACCAGCACCGCACCGTCGAGCACACCGAGCACGCGCTCGACCTCGGCTATGAAGTCCGGGTGCCCCGGGGTGTCGATCAGGTTGACCGTCACGTCACCGACGACGAAGGACACGACCGCGGACTTGATGGTGATGCCGCGGCGGCGTTCCAACGCCAACGAGTCGGTCTGGGTGCTGCCCTGGTCGACGCTGCCGACCGCGTCGATCACGCCGGCAGCGAACAGCAGCCGCTCGGTCAGGCTTGTCTTACCGGCATCAACATGGGCCACGATCCCCAAGTTCAACGTTCGCATCACGCGTCAAGTCCTCTAGGTAGGCGAAAACTCCCTTCTGGATGGACCTCGACGCTGTGCGCATGTACCTCTCCCTCGTTGACCGGTTGTCACGGATGAGTCCAACAGAGCGCCACCCGCAGAGCAACCGAGTTTGTACGCCGCCGCTCTCCCTAGAATCTGCGGCGTGAGTGTGCTGGGGCCAGTGGTCGCCGCCGCCGCGCCGGTCGGGTTGGGGTTGGCGGCCTTGGGTCGACCGGCCTACATCAACCTCGGTCGCGAGCAGGACCTCGGCGAGCAGCGCAGCCAGGCCGAACTGCAGCGCCGTGCCCACGCCGTGCTGGACGCAGCCTGGGTTGTCGGCGTGCGCTACTTCGACACTGCTCGCTCGTACGGCCTCGGTGAGTCGTTCCTGTCCTCGTGGCTAGCCGGTCGCGAGCCCACCGCGGACCAGCCGGTGGTCGGCTCGAAGTGGGGATACACCTACACCGGGCAGTGGCGGATGGACGAGCCGGTGCAGGAACGCAAGGACCTCAGCGCTGTCACGTTCCGGCGCCAGCTGGCCGAGACCCGTGAGCTGCTCGGTGACCGGCTCAGCCTCTATCAGATCCACTCCGCCACGATCGAGAGCGGCGTGCTCGATGACGCGAAACTGCTCGGCGAGCTCGACGCTCTTCGGCGATCGGGCGTCGCGGTCGGTCTCACGGTGACCGGCCCCGGCCAGGCGGAGACGATCGACCGTGCGCTCGAGGTCGGCATCTTCGACACGGTGCAGGCGACGTGGAACCTGCTCGAACGATCGGCCGCATCCGCGCTGCAGCGCGCGCACGAAGCCGGGCTGGGCGTCATCGTGAAGGAGGCCCTCGCCAACGGGCGGCTGACGATCCACGGGGCCGAGCCGGCCCTGCTCGCCTATGCCCGCGAGCACGACGCTGCCGCCGGACGCTGTCGCCATCGCGGCGGCGGTCTCGCAGCCCTGGTCGGACGTCGTGCTCAGCGGCGCCGTCAGCCCGGAGATGCTGGCGAGCAACCTGCGTGCTCTCGAGCAGGTCCGCGACGGCGCGCGACCCGCGGACGACCTGTCGCTGCTGCGCGTCGAGCCGGACGCCTACTGGCAGGGGCGCAGCCAGCTGCCCTGGCACTGACCGCGCCGCCCTGGCCCCGACCCCGGGCGCCCTGGCTCCTGACTCCGGCGGAATGGTGGGTTGCGCAGCCGAAACGGGCCTGGCGGGCCGCTCAAGTCACCCGTCGCCAGGGGGACGGGTGGTGTCGGTGGAGAAATTGGGTCTTGACAATTCATCGCGTGCTGAATAACACTAATTCAGCAAGCGCAGAATTATTCGACCAGGAGGACTCCATGACCACCCCGCCCACCACTCACCGGCACCGGACCGGACCGATCCTCGCCGTCATCTCGCTTGCCTTGATGACGGTCGTCTCGGCCGTCAGCGGCCTCAACGTCGCTCTGCCCGACCTCGCCCGCGAGACCGGCGCCACCCAGACCCAGATCACCTGGATCGTCGACTCGTACACCGTCGTGTTCGCCGGCCTGCTGCTGTTCGCCGGCGCGCTCGGCGACCGGTTCGGCCGGCGCGGGCTGCTCATCGGGGGCCTGTCCCTGTTCGGCTCCGCAGCGGCGCTCGCCATGCTCACCAGCGACCCGCAGCAGCTGATCGTGCTGCGCGCTCTGATGGGCATCGGGGCGGCGGCGATCATGCCGACGACGCTGTCGGTGATCACCACGTCGTTCCCCGAAGCGGACCGGCCCAAGGCCATCGGCGTCTGGGTCGGCGTGGCCGGCGGGGGAGCGGTCCTGGGCCTGCTCGGGAGCGGCCTGCTGCTCGAGTTCTTCTCGTGGAGCTCTTTCTTCGGTCTCAACGTGGTCCTGGCCGGGCTGGCACTGATCGGCACCGTGCTCGTCGTGCCCGGCTCGGTCGACGCCGACCCGCCCCGGCTCGACCTGGTCGGTGCCGCGCTGTCACTCGTCGCCGTTGGCGGGACCGTCTTCGGGATCATCGAGGGCCCCGAGCGGGGTTGGGGCGACGGTCTGACCATGACCGGTCTGGTCGCGGGGGTCGTCGCGCTCGTCGCCTTCGTGCTCTGGGAGCTCCGCGTCGAGTCACCGATGCTCGACCCGCGACTGTTCCGGAACCGCGCCTTCAGCGCCGGGAGCCTTACGGTGCTCGTGCAGTTCTTCGCCACCTTCGGCCTGTTCTTCGTGGTGATCCAATATCTCCAGTACGTCGTCGGCCGGTCGCCGCTCGAAGCTGCCGTGTCCCTGCTGCCGCTGCCTCTCGTGATGATCCCGTTGGCCCGCAACGCACCTCGGATTGCGCGGCGTGTCGGTTTCCGACGGCTCGCGCCGGTAGGACTGGTCCTCACCGCGGCGGGGCTCGTGGTGATCTCCACCATCGACGTGGACCTGTCCTACGGCTACTTCGCGTTGGGCCTGGTCCTGTTCGCCGCCGGCATGGCACTCGCGGGCACGCCCTCGACCACGGCCATCACGGAGTCGCTACCCGAGAGCAAGCAGGGCGTCGCCTCGGCTGTCAACGACACGTCACGCGAGCTGGGCAGCGCCTTCGGCATCGCCATCCTCGGCAGCATCCTCAACCAGCAATACCGAGACGGCATGAGCGACGCGGTGCACGGGCTGCCGGCCGCCGTCGCCGAAGGTGCCCAGAGCTCGATCGCTTTCACGCAGTCCGCAGAGTTCGCGCAGTCGGGATCGGCGGCTCAGGGCGTCGCGTCCGCTGCACATCAGGCGTTCGTCAACGGCATCAGCGGGTCGCTCCTGGTCGCTGCCGGCGTGGTTGCGGTCACGGCAGTCGTCGTCCGCGTCCTCGCCCCCGCACCGAGCGCAAAGCCCGCCGGCACGCCCATGCCTGCCGACGAGCAGACCGACGGCGACGTCGACGATCAGGCGTTGGTCTCCGACATCATGGCGAGCACGAGCTTGCGGACGTCGTCGGCCCCGGCCAGCGTGAGGGCTTCCTGAGCCAGCGCGGCGCAGCGCCCCGGGTCGAGCTCCCTGATGGCGGCCTTGACCCGGGGCACCGCGTACGGCGAGACACTCAGCTCACGGACGCCCAGCCCGACGAGAACCGGGATGGCCAGCTCGTCGGACGCGGCCTCGCCGCACACGGCGACCTCGACGCGGCCACGCGCTGCCCGGCAGACGTGGTCGATGAGCACGAGCACGCCCGGGTCGAGCGCGTCCGAGAGGGCGGCAACAGCACCGTTGCCCCGCTCGGCGGCGAGCGTGTACTGCGTCAGGTCGTTGGTGCCGATGCTGACGAAGTCGAGGTGCGGCAGGAAGGTCTCGATCTTCAACGCCGCGGCTGGGATCTCGACCATCATGCCGACCCGCAGATCCTCGGGAAGTCCCGTCGGGCCGGCCGCCTCGGCGAGGACCTGGCGGGCGTCGAGCAGCTCGCCGAGCGTCGCGACCATCGGGAACATGACACTCGTCGGAAATCGCCGTGCCGTCCGGCAGATCGCCACCAGCTGCTCGCGGAGGAGGTCGCGGTGGTCGAGGCTGAGCCGGATCCCGCGGCGCCCGAGGAACGGGTTCGCCTCGAGGGGCATCGGGATGTACGGCAAGCGGCTTGTCGCCGCCGACGTCGAGTGTCCGCAGTGTGATCCGCCGGCCGGCCAATGCTTGCGCGATCGCTTCGTACTCCGCCTGCTGCTCGTCGACGCCGGGCGCGCTCGCCCGGCCGAGAAACAGGAACTCGGTGCGTACGAGGCCGGCTCCGTCGGCTCCTGCCGCGAGCGAGGACCGGGCATCGGCCACCGATCCGACATTGGCGACAACCGCGAAGTGCGTCCCGTCCAGGGACACCGCCGGCTGCTCCGCGAGCGCGAGGTGGTGGGCCCGGCGCTCGGCCAGGTCCGCCGCCCGCCGGCGGAAATCGTCCAGCAGCTCCGGCGAGGGATCGATGCACAGCTCACCGGAGCCGCCGTCCAGGACGATCGTCGTCCCTTCCGGGACGCTGAGCACTTCGCGGCCGGCCGCCACGACGAGCGGGATGTCGCGTGCCCGCGCGAGGATCGCGGCATGCGAGGTGGCGCTGCCCTGGGCGAGAACGACACCGAGCACGAGGTCGGCGTCCAGCCCGGCCGCTTCCGCGGGCGTCAGGTCGCGGGCGACGAGGATCCCTTCGGCCACCGTCTGCCGGGCGGACTCACCGGTCAGTGCGCGCAGCACCTGATCGCTGACCGCGTGGACGTCTTCGGCACGCTCGCGCAGGTAAGGGTCCGGTAGCCCGGCCCACACGCGTTCGACGTCGGCCAGGCAGCCGGCCCAGGCCGCAACCGCCCCGACGCCGGTGCCGATGCGCGCCTTGACGTCGGCGAGCATCTCGGCGTCGGCGAGCAGCGACAGGTGCGCGTCGAAGATGCTCGCCTCCTCGGCGCCCACCTCCCGGCTGGTGAGGACGCGGACATGCTCGATCTCCCGGCGCACGGCAGCGACCGACTCGACGATCCGGCGCCACTCCGCGGACGGCTCTCCCACCTCGCCGTCGTCGAGGTCGACGGGCACGGTGGTCAGCCGGCGGACCGGTCCGATCGCGATCCCGGGCGCCGCGGCCAGTGGGCCGCTGCCGGTCGAGGTGATCGAGGGCTCGCGGCGCCAGGGTCCTCGCGGGAGCTCGATTCAGCTGGTTCGTCGAACCGGCGCTTGGCCAGCGTGACCAGGTGCTCGACCGCCTCATGCGCCTGCGGCCCGGACGCGCGCACCTCGACCTCGTGACCCTGCAGGGCCGCCAGGGTCGCGACCCGACTCAGGCTGCCGGCGGGCACCGGTCCAGAGCCGTTGGTCAGGTTGCGCAGGGCGACCGTGGCGTCGAGTCCGCGCAGCTCGCTGACCAGGCGCGCGGCCGGCCGCGCGTGCAGGCCGTGCGGGTTCTCGATGGTGAAGACGGCGACGATCTCGGCGGCATCGACGGGGGCGGGCTCTGCGGCGCTCATCTCGGCCGGCGATGACAGGTGTGCGGCCTTGCCCAGCAGCGCACCGCGCGCCTCAGCGGCGACCTCCGCCCGGCTGGCTCCGCCGGCGGCGGCGACGGCAGCGACGATGAGGCCTTCGACGATGGGCGCGGCCGACAGTGTCACGCGGTCGCGGATGGCTGCGTCTGCGATCAGGTCGAGCGCCAGCTCGGCGCTGAGGACGGCGCTGCCGAGGTCCATGAGTACGACGACGCCGGCGGGCCCGTCGACGCGCTCGATCGCTTCCTTGATGCTTACCGCGTCGGTGCCGAACGTCGTGTCGTCGAGTCCGGCGGCCACCTCGATCCGCACCGGACGGCCGTGCAGCATCTCGGCCGCCAGGGCGACTGCGGCTCGCGCGAGCACGCGGCTGTGGGAGACGACGACCAGTCCGACGCCGCGGCTGTCCGTGGGGGAGACCGCCTGATCGTCTGTCATGACTGCTGCACTCCCCTCGCTCGTGGATTGCTGATCAATGTGTCGTGGCCCAGCGCGGCTGGCCGACGCGGCTCAGAACGGCGACTCGGTCGCCGCCTCGAGCAGCAGGGCGACGGTGGTCGCGCCCGGATCCTGATGTCCGACGCTGCGCTCGCCGAGATAGCTGGCCCGGCCCTTGCGCGCCAGCATCGGCGTCGTCGCGTCCCGCCCGGCCGCGGCCGCGTCCCGGGCCGCCTTCAGCCCTGTCGCGAGCTGCGACTGGTCGCCGAGGGCACTGTCCAGGGCGTCAACGGCGGGGGCCAGCGCGTCGTACATCGTCTTGTCGCCCGGCTCGGCCTTGCCTCGCGCGACGACGCCGCCGAGACCGGCACGCAGCGCCGCCGCGAAGTCGAGCGGCGATGCCGTGTCCGAGTCGCCGAACGACGTCCCCATGCGCAGGAAGAACGTCCCGAACAGCGGGCCGCTGGCACCACCGACGGTGGAGACGAGGGTCATGCCCACCTTGGTGAACAGCGCTCCCGCCGTTGCCGGCGGGGTCTCGTCCAACGCGGCCACGGCGGCCTTCATGCCCCTGTCCATGTTCGACCCGTGGTCGGCGTCGCCGATCGCCGAATCGAGCTCGGTCAGGTAGTCGCGGTTCTCGGCCACCAGGAGTGGCGAACCGTCGCACCCACTCCTCGAGGACCGCCGTGGTCACGTTTTCAGCCATCTGTCAGATTCCCCATCTCAGAGCCGGAGTCCTGACAGGAGCGTCCCAGAGCGAGAGCAGTTCGTCGTCGACCTTGAGCAGGGTGATCGACGAGCCGGCCATGTCCAGCGAGGTGATGTAGGACCCGACGAGGGAGCGCGCGATCTGCACGCCGTGCCCCGCGAGGATCTTGTTGACCTCGTTGTACATGACGTAGAGCTCGATCAGCGGCGTGCCACCGAGCCCGTTGACGAACGCGATGACCGCGTCGCCCCTGTTGAACGGCAGGTCGGCCAGGATCGGCTCGACGCAGCAGCGCGGCGATCTCCTTCGCCGGCGCGAGAGGCAGCCGCTCACGGCCGGGCTCGCCGTGGATCCCGACGCCGAGCTCCATCTCGTTCTCGCCGAGCTCGAACGTCGGCTTGCCGGCGGCGGGGACGGTGCAGGAGGTGAGGGCCACTCCCATGCTGCGGCCGTTTGCGTTGACGGTGCGCGCGACCTCGGCGACCTGGTCGAGGTCGCGGCCCTGCTCGGCGGCTGCGCCGGCGATCTTCTCCAGCAGCACGGTGACGCCGACGCCGCGCCGGCCGGCCGTCCAGGTGCTGTCCTGCACGGCGACGTCGTCGTCGGTGACGACGGAGACGACGCGGGCACCGGTCTCCGCTGCCGCCAGCTCGGCGGCCATCTCGAAGTTCATGACGTCGCCGGTGTAGTTCTTCACGACGTGGAGCACGCCGGCGCCGCCGTCCACCAGCTTGGTGGCCGCGACCATCTGGTCGGGCACCGGCGAGGTGAACATCTCACCGGCGCAGGCAGCGTCGAGCATGCCGAGTCCGACGAACCCGCCGTGCAGCGGCTCGTGGCCGGAACCGCCGCCGGAGATGATGCCGACCTTGTCCTTCTTGGGGGCGTCCGCGCGGTGGATGATCTTGTTGTGGTGGTCGACCTGCAGGTCCGGGTGCGCTGCCTCGATGCCGAGCAGTGCCTCGACCACGACGTCGTTCGGGTCGTTGATCAACTTTTTCATGAGGTCCCTTTCCGTGTCTTCGAGTCTTGCCGATCAGACACTGCTGGACTGGCGTACGTCCACCGTTTCCGGGTCGCCGAGGTCCACGCCGGGACCGGCGGTCTGACGGTCGGCGGGTGTGCGCGAGAGCAGCCCGAACAGCAGCGCTGCCGCGATGCCGGCGAGGCACTCCGCGGCGAGGTAGACCGGGAGCTGTTCCCACTTCACGTCGCCTCCGGCGATCTGCTGGACGAACATCGGTCCGACGGTGCGCGCCGGGTTGATCGATGCTCCCGTGGCGGGCGCTACCGGGATGATCGCGGCGAAGACGACCAGGCCGATGGCGACGCCGGCGAAGCCGGCCGCCGCCTTGCGGTGGATGACGCCGAAGATGGTGAAGACGAGGATGAAGGTGCCCACGAACTCGGCGGTGAACGCCTGCACCCAGCTGATGTCGCCGTAGGACGCGACGCCGAGGCCGACGTCGCTGGCCTTCATGCCGAGCACGCCGATGATCGCGGCGGCACCGACGACGGCGCCGACGACCTGTGCGCCGAGGTAGGCCGGGACCTGTGACCAGGGGAACTTGCCGGACACGGCGAGCCCCAGGGTGACGGCCGGGTTGATGTGGTTGCCGCCGATGTGCCCGAGGGCGTAGACGGTCGCCACGACGATGGTGCCGAACGCGAGGGAGATCATTCCGAGGTCGGCCATCGTGAACGGCGCGTCGCCGTTGACGATCAGAGTGGCGGGCACAGCCCCGACACCGATGAACACCAGGAACGCTGTCCCGATGGCTTCAGCACCCAACCGCTGGAACAGGGTGGTCTCGTCGAGCATGCCGTGCCCCTTCCGTTCAAAGTCTGAATGACATTCGATATTGTCGAATGTGGCACGGACGTTACGCCCGTGATTCACTACTGCGCAAGACCTTTCGTGAAATTGGTCACAGCCGCATCGAGCGAGAAGGGGCATCCGTGATCCAGTCGGTGGACCGAGCCATCCGGGTGCTGACAGCACTGCAAGGCGCCCGCCGGATGAGCCTGTCGGAGCTGGCCGCCCGCCTGGAGCTCGCGCCCTCGACGACGCACGGCATCGTCCGCACGCTGGTCGAGCACGGCATGGTCGTGCAGGAGCGGGGGTCGAGCCGCTATCAGCTCGGTCCCGCCGTCCTGCGGCTCGGCAACGTCTACCTCGACACCCTCGAGCTCCGGTCCAAGAGCATTCCGTGGGCCGAGGATCTGGCGCGGCGCACGGGGCTGGCGGTGCGCACCGGGGTGCTGCTGATCGACGACGTCGTGATCATCCACCACGAGCCGCGCCCGGACGGGAGCCGGCAGATGCCGGAGGTCGGCATCGTCATCCCGGTCCACGCGAGCGCCCTCGGCAAGGCCATGCTCGCGTTTCTCCCCGAGGACGAGAAGCGCGTTCTCACCTCCGGGGCGCTGCGCAGCATGACCGGCGAGACCCTCACGTCGCCCGACGACCTGCGCGAACAGCTGGACGGGGTGCGATCCAGTGGCATCGCTGCCGAACAGGACGAGGCAGTGCTCGGCGAATGCGCCCTGGCCAGTCCCGTGTTCGACTCCTCCGGCGAAGCCGTCGGGGCGATCGGCGTCGTCATCCCCTCCGGCGTCGGGCTGAAGAGCGACGAGACCCGCGACGCTGTCCGGGAGACGGCACGCGCCCTCTCCCGGGAGCTCGGCGCCCAGGCCTGGCCTCCGCGCCCGCCCACCAACTAGCCGAACGCACCCCCAGAGCGACCTTCGTCCGCGACACACCCCGGCGTGTCGCAGCCAAAGGTCGCTCGGTCAGGGGGGTGCGGGGGAACCGCGAATGTCACTTCGTGGTGCGGCCTCGAGGTCATCGAGTCGATGAGCACGACCAGCAGGTCAGCGCCCATCCCCCTTACTGAGCCGATCGCTCGGACCGGTTTGCTGGGAGCCGCGCGGGCTCCGGCGGGATCACCCGTTGAGGGTGATCTGGACCACCTCCGACCCGGGCCACGCTGTGAGCGGGCCCCCGGGCGACTTCACGGCCGGGCCAGGCTCAGCGTGAGCTCTCTGACTGGAAGGAAAGTCGATGTCGTTCTGGGACATCATCTGGTTCATCGTCGTCTCGTTCGCGTTCATCGCGTACCTCATGGTGATGTTCTCGATCATTGCCGACCTTTTCCGCGACCAATCGGCGAGCGGCTTCGCGAAAGCGGTCTGGATCATCTGCCTGATCTTCGTGCCGTTCCTCACCTCGATCGTCTACCTGATCGCCCGCGGGAGCGGCATGGCCGAGCGTTCGCACCGCACGGCCCAGGCCAACGAGCAGGCGACCGCGGCCTACGTCCGGGAGGTCGCCGCCAGCAGCTCCCCGGCCGACGAGATCGCCAAGGCCAAGACGCTGCTCGACTCCGGCGCGATCAGCGAACAGGAGTTCAGCGCTCTCAAGTCGCGGGTGCTCGGCGGGACAAGCGTCCCGGCGCAAGGCACCTCCGTCCCGGCGCAAGGCACCTCCGCCTGACCCTGACCTCGAACTCAGCGCCTGCGCCGGGTTCGGCACTTCCGGCTCACCCGTCCCGGGTGACATCTGCGCACAGTGACTAGCCGGCGCAGCCGCGGGGGTCTCGGCTTCGATGCCATCGTGAACAAGACGACCGGCGCGCCGACCACTGCGTGGTCGTTGGCTATTCGCCCGTCGGCCCGAACACCACGTTCCAGTCGTTCTTCATGCTCACGACGGTCCACTGCTCCTTCTCGGCAGTGACGAGCGCGTCATCGGCCCCGGCGACGTAGTCGAACTCGCGGTCTGCATCGTCGTGGAGCAGCAGCAAGCGCAGCGCAGGGCGGCCGCGAGAGCCCGAGAAGGCCAGCATCGGGAGGTCCCCGTTGGAGTTGCCGCCGGACAGGATCGGGCGACGACCGATCCGGCTCCAGATCCGGATCGGCTTTTCCGGACCGTCGTCGAAGAAGTCCATCGCGGCCTTGTAGACCAGGCTGGTCTCACCGTTGGCGGCGGCGTACGTCAGGCCCAGCGCGCTGCCTATCACGCGTTCCGGGGGCACCCCGTACAGGTCACCGGCGACGGGACGCATGAAGTCCCGGTCGCCGCCGGAGGCGATGTAGTTGGTGAACCCGTGCTCCTCCAGATAGCGGAGGAGCTCCACCATCGGTGCGTATCCGCAGGACCGGTACGGCCGTCCCAACGTCGGGTGGCCCGAGTCGAGGAAGAAGGCCCGCACGCGCTTGTCGTACTCCTCGACGGTGACGGTGTCGAACGCCCGAGTCACGGCCCCCATGAGCGCGCGGACGTCCTCGTCGTCACCGTGGTAGTGCTTGACCATGGCCGCACCCATCCAGTGCATGTCTTTCTCATAGGCGGCCTTCCACGGCTGTTGCTGTTGCAGTGACGGGTCGTCCCGCGCCATCTCCGCGAGGCGGCGCAGGGTGAAGTCGAGCTGGATCGGCATCGGTTTCTCGCACCACAGGGTGCCGTCGTTGTCGAACACCGCGACTCGAGCGGCCGGCTCCACGAAGTCGGGCCCGTTCTCGTCACTCACCCGGGCCACGAAGTCAACGATCGCGGACTTCGTCGGCCCATCCGTCCAGTTGTCCAAGGCGCTGGTCATCAGGCCCTCGTCGCCTCAGTCCCGTGCGAACGCCATGGCCGCCTCTTGGGCAAGATCGATGAACGGCTCGCCGCTGACGTCGACGACGGCTCGCTCGATCGTGCCTCCGGTGAAGGGCCACGGCATCTGTCCTGCGTAGTCATCGGTGACCGGCTCGGCGCTGTCCTTGCCGATGTTGAGGCCCTCGCCCGCGATGGAGAACTTGCCGGGCTGGGTCTTGATCCTGCCTTCGCCGACCTTGGTTTTCCCGATGTGGAGCGTGAGGGTTCCCTCTGCCGGCATCGTGTCTCCTTCCCGCTCGAACGAGGCGGAGAACACCGCGTGGCCGGTCGTGATCGGCTCGGTCGACTCGACGATCTGCTCGAACATGCCGACCCAGTTGTAGGCGTACTTGAGCTTCCCGTCCTTGATGTAGAGGGCGTGGCCGCCGAACCGCGCTCCGTGCGAGAAGAGCACCCCGGTCGCATCCGCTGTCTCGATGTTCGCCTCGACGGCGATCGAGTACGAGCGGTTGCGGATGTTGGGCGCGACCGATTCCGGCACCTCGGCGCAGCCCGGGTAGTAGACGTAGCGTTCACGCGGTTTGGCGATCTGCGGGCGCTCGGTCCCCAGGATCTCCACGACGTTCCGGTTTTCCAGGGGCAGCGCGTTGTACTGGCCGGCCTGGGTCCACCACAGCGAGATGAGCTCCTGCAGCTTCTCGGGGTGCTGGTCGGCGAGATCGTGGCACTCGCTGGGGTCGTGACTGGTGTCGAACAGCTCCCATTCCTGGTTCGGGTAGTCCGCCCAGGCGTCGGGTGCGGCGGGCGACAGGGCTACGGCCTTCCAGCCTTGATCCCAGATGGCCCTGGTGCCGCCCATGGAGTAGAACTGCGTCTGCTTGCCGGTGTCAGCCGCCGGATCGTTGAAGCTGGCGGCGAAGCTCACGCCCTCCAGCGGAGCTTGGGTATAGCCCTTGAGAGTCTCGGGCGGCTCGAGGCCGAGGCACTCGTAGATCGTCGGGACGATGTCGATCGCGTGGGTGTACTGCCGTGCGCACACCCGACTCTTTGATCTGTCGTGGCCAGGACACGATCAGCGGGTCCGCAGTGCCGCCCTCGTAGTTGGAGTAGCGCTTCCAGAGCTTGAACGGCGTGTTGAACGCCCAGGCCCACCCCGTCGGGTAGTGGTTGTACGTCCGCGGGGTCCCCAGGTCGTCCAGGTACTGAAGGTTCTCCTCGATCTTGTCGGGCAAGCCGTTGAAGATCTTGTTCTCGTTGACCGATCCGTTCGGGCCGCCCTCGCCCGAGGCGCCGTTGTCGGACACCAGCACGATCATGGTGTTGTCCAGCTGGCCGCTCTGGTCCAGGTAGTCGAGCAGCCGGCCGATCTCGTTGTCGGCATGGCTCAGGAAGCCTGCATACACCTCGGCCATCCGCGCGAACAGCCGCTTCTCGTCGTCGGTCAGGGACTGCCAGGGGCGGACCGTGTCCAGCTCGGGCCAGGTCTTGCCGTCCTTGCTCGTGCGGTCGATGTAGGGGTTGATCGGGGAGAGCTCCGCGTGTTCGGGCAGAGTGCCGAGCGCCTTCTGCCGCTGGAAGACCTGCTCCCGGTAGTCCTCGTACCCCATGTCGAACTTGCCCTTGTACTTGTCCGACCACTCCTTGGGCGCGTGGTGCGGGGCGTGACAGGCACCAGGGCAGTAGTACAGGAGGAACGGCTTGTCCGGCGCGACCGCCTTCGCGTCCTGGATGAAAGCCAGCGCCCGGTCGGTGATGTCCGTGCTGAAGTGGTAGCCCTCCTCGGGGGTGGCCGGCTGCTCGACCGGGTGGTTGTCGTGCACGAGGTCGGGGTACCACTGGTTGGTCTCGGCCCCGAGGAATCCGTAGAACCGCTCGAATCCGCGCCCGAGGGCCAGCTGGATCACCCGCGACGGGTGAATCCCAGGGTCGTAGGCGACGAATTCCCTCATGGCTGCCCCTGCGCGTCGGCGGAAAGGGAGTTGCGCGTGGTTCCTGGAGGGAGCAGGTGTTTGGTGCGCGGAGTTCCCACGATGTGAGAGAAGGCCGTGTCTTCGATGGCCTGGTCCTCGCCGGTGAGACGTCCGTCGTGCTGGCGCTGGTGCTCTTGCCAGGTCGGCACTTGGAACTGCTCCAGGAACAGGTCCGGTCGTTCCCCGACCCGGTACAGGTCCCACCGTGAGGCACCGCTGCGCAGTCGTGAGCGGCGCATCGACTCCATGGCCAGAAGGAAGTCCGCCTCCTCGTCGGGAGAGACCTCGTACTCGATGGACACCACGATCGGGCCCGCATTCGGCTCCGGCTCCAGCACCACCGGTGCCACGCCCCAGTAGGCCAGCGGGGCGCGGTCCAGGTGCTGGCTCTCGGGCACCTTCAGCACGAGACCCCCCGCTGCGCTGGCAGCCACCAGTGCGGCGGCGGCCACGATGGCGACCCGGAGCCCGAGATGCTGGGTGACCTGCCCCCAGATCGGGGCGGCGACCGCCTGCGACCCCAGGAAGACCATGAGATAGATCGCGATGGCACGGGCGCGCACCCAGCCGGGGAGGAACAGCTGCAGCTCGGAGATGATGGTGGCCACGGTGGCCGTCCAGCCGAAGCCGCAGACGACCAACAGCGGAATCGCGACCCACCCGTTGGGCGCAACGGCGAGTGACCCGAAGGCGAGTGCGAAGGAGACGCCTGCGAGCCCCAGCACCGCCGTGGACGACAGATGCTGCCTGACCCAGCCCAGGCACAGCGCGCCGATCACTGCACCGAGCCCGAGCGACGCGAACAGCAGCCCGTAGCCATCCGCGTCCAGGCCCAGCTGCTCGCTCGCGATCAGCGGCAACAGCGCCCACACCGCGCAGGCGGGCCAGATGAAGGTGGCGAAGCGCAGCAGGATCCGTCGGACCACCGGCTCGTGACGTACGTAGCGCCCACCGGCCACCAGAGCCGGGATGAAGGGCTCCCGCTCGCCGTGCCGGACGCGAGGGCGGCGCCAGGCCAGCAGCACCAAGGCCAGGAAGCCGGCGGTGACAGCGGTCATCGCGAAGACCGGTGGGATGCCCCAGCGCGCAATCACGAAGCCGGCCAGGGCGGGGCCGGCAGCTCGAGCCACGTTGACGCTGACCATGTCGAGCCGGGTGGCGGCCGCCAGTTCGCTGCGGGGCACCAGCTCCGTGATCAGGGCCTGCCACGTGGTCGCCAGCACCGCCTGGCCGGCGCCGATGGCGAAGGTGAAGGTGAGCAGGAGAGCGGGGGGCATCAGCCCGGCAGCAGTGAGCACGGTGAGCAGCACCGCCACCACGACGAAGTAGGTCTGCACGCCGAACAGCAGCCAGCGACGGTCGAACGCATCGGCGAGGACACCCGCCGGCAGGGCCAGCAGCATCATCGGCAGGGTGCTGGCCGTCTGCACCAGGGTGACGATGGTGGCGCCGTTGGGGTCGTCCACGAACAGCCACTGCGCCCCAACCGTCTGCGCCCACGATCCGATGCTGCTCACCACGACACCGAGCCACAGCCAGAAGAACGCGCGGTGCCGGAACGGCGCCCAGGGTGAAGCCTGTCCTGAGCGCTGGGTCAACGTCATCATGTCCTTCCACGGCGGTGGTCCCGAATGACCACGCTGGAACCTGCAGCGCCGAGGCTCCTTGCCGACACGCTATTCGCTCAGCGCCCGGAATCCGGGGATCGGCGAGGGCAGCAGCCAGAGGAAGGACAACGTCCCCCCGGCGGCGGCGATCAGCAGTGTCGGCCGGAGACCGAGTGACGTGCCCAGCAGGCCGCCGACGACGGCACCGACCGGCCGGATGCCGTAATTGACGGCGGTGAAGGCACCGGCGACCCTGCTGCGCAGACCGTCTGGGATGACGCTGGTCTGGAGGGCGTTCAGGGGCACGTCGAAGAGCATGACTCCGATGCTCGACAGCAGCTCCGCGCCGGCCAGCGCGCCCAACCGTGCCCAGACCTGGCCACCTGCGAGAGCGGCAAGCGCGATCGGGGCCGGGAAGAGGATGGCTCCGATCACGATCGTGCGGCCGATCCCGATGCGCCTGGACACGAAGGGTGCGAGCAGAGCGCCGAGCAGGCCACCGACGGCGCCCACCCCGAAGGCGAGCCCGATCAGTCCGGACCCGAGCGCCAGGCTGCGGCTCGCGTACAGCACGAGCAGGGCACCGGACATGAAGGTGAAGAAGTTGACCGTCGTCGCACAACCGAGGCTGGCCCGGAGCACCGGATGGTGAAGCACGAAGTGCAGGCCCTCCTTGGCCCGGTGCAAGAGCGACATCGCGTCCTGATCATCGTGATCGATCGGCGGCTCCTGGACGCGGATGCGACCGAGGAAGACCGCAGACGCCACGTACGACACCGCATCGACAACCACCGCGACCGGTGCGGTCAGCATCTGGATGAGCACGCCGCCCACCGCCGGCCCGCCGATGAACGAGATCGAGCGGGTGGCGCTGAGCTTGCTGTTCGCGTCGATGTACGAGGCTCGCGGGACCAGCGTCACGAAAAACGGTGCATTCGCCATGTTGAACAGCACCTCGCCCGCTCCGATGAGCAGTGCGACGGCATACAGCTGACCCAGGGAAACGGCGTCGAACAGGTAGGCGATCGGCAGGCTGAGCAGGACGACGGCCCGCAAGATGTCGGCCGCCACCAGGAGGCGGCGCTTGTGCCGACGATGGTCGACCCACGCCCCCAGCAGCAGGCCGAGCAGATTGGGCAACCAGACCGCGGCAGTGACGACTGCGACCTCGAACGGCGTCGCGTGCAGAACGACAACGGCGATGAGCGGCAGCGCGAGCTCGGTGATGCGGTCGCCGAACTGGGACACCGCTTGCGCCGCCCACAGCGACCGGAACCCCCGGTTGTGCCAGAGCGACGGCGGTGCCATGACCGCCGTTCCCTGGCCGCTCCTCACGAGTGCTCCGCCTCGCCGTCGGCGTTGGCCTCCGGCAGTACGTAGCGCATGAGTCGGACACCTCGGCCCTCGGCCGGCCGCTCTGCGGGATCGCGAGTGACATACGGCGCCAGGACCTGCTCGATCGCCTTCTCGACCGCCTCCAGTTCCGCAGGGCTGAGCACCACCCGGGTGTTGGCCAGGCCGCCCAACCGTCGCCATTCAGCGTCCAGGAGCGGCTCGACCTCGTTGATCCACATGTGGGGGAGGTCCTCGTACTGACGGAACAGCTGGCGGGACAGGACGCGTGCAGCGGACCGGCTCTCCTCGTCCCCGGAAGCCTCGAACCGGAACCCCCGGGCGGCGGCCTCCCACCACCGTTGGCGGCGATCGGTCCCGGCGTCGCTGTCGCGGACGAGGCCGAAGTCGGCCAGGTGCCTCAGGTGCCAGCTGGTCACCGAGGGCGTTGCGCCGACAACGGGGGCCAGCCGGGTCGCCGTCGCCGGGCCGTGCCGCTGCAGCTGCTCGAGAATGGCCAGCCGCACCGGGTGGGCGAGGGCTCGCATGGCGCGCGGGTCGGTCAGCTCCAGGTCGCCCAGAGGATTCTTGAGAGACATGTTTCGAGAGTATTCTCTCAGAAAACGTGAGAGTCAACTCTCAGATTTCGCTCCGACCTCTGAGGTCGTTTCCTCGTGCCGGCGTAGAACACTTCGGCGACGTGGTCGAGCTCAGGCAGGTAGCCATCTCGGCTCCTCTTCCTCTCGGCTCCTGGCCACGTAGTTCCCCAGGGTCCGGTCCCGCTCACTTCATGACCACCTCGCCCATCTCCGACCAGCCCGCACCCGGCAGCTCCTGGTAAACGATCTTCGGCACCGACGCAACCACGGACGGCAGCCAGCCGAAGAACCACTGCGCATGCTCGGAGGCAACGTGCGCCTCGCCGGCCGTCTGGTCGGCGTAGTTGGCGATCACGGCGTACTCGTCGGGCCGCTCGACGCTCGCGAAGCAGCTGAAGACGAGGTTGCCCGGCTCCTCCCGAACCCGTGCCGAGTACCGGATGACTCCGGCCAGGAAGTCGTCCTTCTTCTCCGGGCGGATGTCGATCCTGATGACGATGAAGATCACGACGCCTCCTTGAGTCTCGGCCCTGTGGTCCACGTCTACCGCACTCCTGACATCCGCGGTGTCTCATCCGCGACCACTCGTCAGAGTCGCGGGTCGACCGGTTCGGATTCGAGGGCGAGGACGGCGAAGACGGGTTCGTGCACCCGCCAGAGGGCTTCCCGACGGATGGCACGCTCGATGGATTCGATGCCGAGGGCATACTCGCGTGCCGCCAGGGATCGCTTGTGCCCCAGGTTTCGGCTGCGCAGGCGGTCGATGTTGGCGGGTTCGGTGTAGTCGGGTCCGTAGATGATGCGCAAGTACTCGCGGCCACGGACCTTGACCCCTGGTTGGGCGTACCGGTTCTTGGCCTTCACGAGGTTCGCCAGAGGTTTCACGACCATCCCCTCACCACCGGACGCAGTGAGTTCCTCCCACCATCGCACGCCGGCCGCGACCGACTCGGGGTCTGTGGTGTCGACCAGCAGGCGTCGCGTCGGATGGATCAGGTCCGGAGCTGCGGCCACGAGCCGGTCAGCGAGGGCGAGGTGCCAGCTGTGGTCCTGCTCGGCCCAGGAGTGGCCTTCGGAGGCCAGGACCTGGAACGGCGCGAGCCGGACGCCGGACAGTCCGTCGGTGGGCCAGGCGTAGCGCCGGTAGGCAGCTGTGTAGAGGTCCGCGTTGGCGGCCCGGGCGGTGGTCCGCGCCAGCAGGTCCGCGACGTCGACGCCACGCGCTGCCACCGCCTTGAGAGCCGAGGCCGCCGCGGGGAGCGACGCGCGCGCAGCGGCTCCGACTGCGGCGTACTGGCCGCGGAGCAGGGATTCGGCCTTCGCCGACCACGGCAGCAGCTCTGCGTCGAGCAGCACCCAGTCGGTCTCGAGTTCGTCCCAGAGGCCGGCGCTCGTGATCGCGCCGCGGATCCCGTCGAGGAGCGACTCGGTCAACGGCTGGGGGAAGAACGACCGGCCGGTCCGGGTGTAGACGGCTCCGCTCGCGCCATCCGATGCTCCGAACCGTTCGTCGGCCACCGAGGCGTCACGGCAGACCAAGGCGACCGCGCGAGAGCCCATGTGCTTCTCCTCGCAGATCACCTGTGTCATCCCGTCGCCTCGATAGAACGAGAAGGCGGAGGCGGGGTGCTCGAGAAGGTCGCCATCCGGTGACGTTGCGCACGGCGCCATCGTGGGCGGGAGGTAGAGCAGCCAGTGCGGTTCGATGGCGAAGCGGCTCATCACTTCCAGGGCTCCGGCGGCGTTCTCCTCCCGGACGGTAACGCGGCCGGCGAGGCGGGTCTCAACTCCGCGCTTTCCCAGCACGTCGGTGATCGCCAGGTCCTCCGCGGCGCGGAGCCCGGCCGTCGAAGGCTCGGTGGCGGTCGGGAACGGCTTGGCAGGCTCGTACCAGACCCGCTCTGCCGGGACGGAGACAACCACTTTCTCGGGGTAACGCAGCGCCGTCAGACTGCCGCCGAACACGCAACCGGTGTCCAGGCACATCGTGTTGTTGATCCACGCTGCCTCTGGCGTCGGGGTGTGCCCGTAGAGCACCATCGGCTTCCCGCGATACTCATCAGTCCAGGGATAGCGAATGGGCAGGCCGAACTCGTCGGTCTCGCCGGTCGTGTCGCCGTACAGCGCGAAACTCCGCACCCGCCCGGACGCCCGCCCGTGGTAGGCCTCCTTGAGTCCGGCGTGCGCAACGACAAGCATGCCGTCGTCGAGGACCAGGTGGGAGACGAGGTCGTAACAGAACTGCTCAGCCTGAGCCTGGAACTCCGGTGGCTCTTGCGCGAGCTGCGTCAAGGTTTCCGCCAGCCCATGAGTCACCTGCACCTTGCGTCCTTGCAGCGCCTTGACCAGCTTGCTCTCGTGGTTTCCTGGCACGCACAGCGCGTGCCCAGCGGCGACCATGCCCATGACAAGTCGCAGGACACCGGGTGTGTCGGGACCGCGGTCGACCAGGTCGCCGACGAGAACAGCTTTGCGGGCCTCGGGATGTGTGGCGTCGATGGGACGCCCTTGTTCATCGCGGGTGAGGGTGTAGCCGAGCTCGACGAGCAGTGCCTCCAGCTCCGAGCGGCAGCCGTGGACGTCGCCGATCACGTCGAAGGGACCGTGTTCGTGCTTGTAGTCGTTGAGCAGCTTCTCCCGCACGATGACCGCGTCGGCGATGCTCTGCTCGTCCCGCAGCACGTGAACCTTGCGAAAGCCTTCCTTGCCGAGATGCTTGAGAGACCGGCGCAGCTGGTCGTGCTGACGTCGTACGACGCTGTCGCCGAAGTTGCGGTCCGGCCGGCCGGCATTGCGGTCGATGCACACGCGCTCCGGCAGATCGAACACGATGGCGACGGGCAGCACGTCGTGGGCACGGGCGAGCGCGACCAGCTGCCGACGAGAGTCGGCTTGCACGTTGGTGGCATCGACCACCGTGAGCCGGCCCGCGTCGAGTCGTTTGCCCGCGATGAAGTGCAGCACCTCGAACGCCGCGTCGGTGGCGGCCTGGTCGTTCTCGTCGTCGGCGACGAGGCCACGACACTGGTCGCTCGAGATGACCTCGTACCGGCCGAAATGCCTGCGGGCAAACGTGGACTTGCCCGATCCGCTCACTCCGACGAGGCAGACGAGCGACAGCTCGGGCAGTGCGAGGTCGCTCATGTGCCCTCCTCGCTGGCGCTCGTCAGCCGCACTCGCACACGCTGTGCCGATGATGAGCTCGCAAGCTCGCTCATACGGGCTTCCGGAAGACGGCCACCTGGGTCGGGCTCCCGACCGCTGGGTCGTCAGCGCCCACGGGCAGAAAGCGGACGGTGTAGTCGTACGCAGCGGCCACGGCCCCGGCCCAGTCGCGGAACTGGCTGCGCGTCCACTCGAACCTGTGGTCAGCGTGCCGCAGCGTGCCAGGTGCGAGGAACGCGTAACGCACGTTGAACTCCGCGTTCGGCGTCGTGACGATGACAGACGTCGGGCGCGCGTGCCCGAAGACGTTCCGCTCCAGCGCGGGTAGGCGGCCCGGATCGATGTGTTCGATGACCTCCATCAGCACCAAGGCGTCGTGCCCGCGCAGCCGATCGTCGCGGTAGGTCACCGACGACTGGATCAGCTCCAACCGGGCACGCTGGCTGTCCGGCATGCGGTCCAACCCCAGTCGGCGCACGGCGATCTCCAGTGCCCGGTGCGAGACGTCGACTCCCACCACCTTGCTGAACGACGGGTCGCTGACGAGCTCTCTCAGCAAGCTGCCCTCTCCGCAGCCGAGATCCACGACGGACGACGCACCCTCCGCAACGAGCGCGTCGAGCACTGCCCGCTTCCGCAGCTGGACGAGCGGGGTGGGAGCCTTGTCAGGTTCGTCGGGGACCGCGTTGTCGAGCTGCTCCGGCGCCGCGTCGTCCACTTCGGCCAGCCGACCGACGGCGCTGAGCACCAGCTCACGTCGGTGCTTGAGATAGCGCCGGGTGATCAGGTCACGCTCCGGGTGACCGGCGAGCCACCCGCCGCCGGCGCGCAGCAGCTTGTCGACCTCGTCGGTGCTCACCCAGTAGTGCTTGTTGTCGTCGAGGACCGGCAGCAGGACGTACAGGTGCGTGAGGGCGTCGGCCAGGCGGACGCGCCCGCTCAGCCGCAGGTCCACGTAGGGCGAGTCACCCCACGCAGGGATGTCCAGGTCCAGGGCGATCGGGCTCGCGTCCACGCGCCAACCCAGGGGTGCGAACAGTCGATGGACGAGGTCTGGTCCGCCCCTGCTCGGTATCGCGGGGACGTGGATCTCGAGCGGCAGGGCCTGGTCCACGAGATCTGGCCTCGCCTCGCAGCGACCTGCCATCGCGGTCCGGAAGACCTTTCCCAGGGCCACGGCCGTCATCGACGACGCGGCGTACGGGCGGTCGTTGACGTACTGCGCCAGCGAGAAGCCCTCGCTGCCCCTGTTGCCCTTTCCCCGCACCAGCGCAATCGGGTCGACCTCGAGAATCAGCGCAACGGTGCTGCGTTCAGCGGTCGCCTCGGGCCAGACCACGTGCGCCGTACCCACCGAAACGTCGAACGACTGCGCCTTGTCAGGATGCTTGTGCAGCAGGAATCCGAGGTCGGTGGCGGGGCTCAGCGTGGTGGAGATGGACATGATCACTGGGCCAGTCTGCTCCCCAGCCGAACAGCTCCTGGTCGATGGCGGGCGAGTTCAGCCGAGCGAGTCAGCCAGTTGTGCGAGTGCATCAGCCGCGTCTCGACGGATCGGGTCGCCATGACCGACCAGGATCGTGCGAGGTTGCAGGCGGGCGAGCTCGCGTACGGTCGCTCTCGCAGCGGCGGGGTCTTCAGTGAACGACGGGTTGGATGCCGGACCGGTGCCGTCGCCGGTCTCACCGGATCCGCTGCAACCGGCCAGCCCCAGCACCGCTACCCCGAGGGCGCCACGACCGGCCTGCACCAAGAACCGGCGGCGCCCCACCAACCGTCTATGGCCCGCGCTCATGAGGAGACCGTCGTCGTGGCGGCAGCCGTAGTCACGACATCTGAGACGAATGGGGGCGGGTTAGTCGGCGGCTGGCTCGCCGTTAACCCGCCTGCTCCTACGTTGCCGCTATTCGCGAAAGTCGCCCGTCGGGCCGCCGCCGCGGGTCCTGCGGTCATCCATCTTTCGACTCACATCCCGAGGAGCACCTCAGGCGCATTTCCCAGTCTTGCCACCGGGCGAGCATCACCAGAGCCGGCGTCGCGGCCGTCGCCGTCGCCGGCGTCTTGCTCTCGTTGTTCAGCCCGGCCAGTCCCGCTGCCGCCGCGTCATCGAAGGGCTGCGTCGGAGGCGGCTTCTCGCTCGTCCGCCCGGACACTGGAGCAGTGCTCGCCCGCCCGGGCTTCAAGGGCACGATCGCCGCATCCAGCCTGGGCGCCAATGTCCTGGTGAAGGGCAAGTACGTCGAGTTCACCGTCACCACCGCCAGTCTCGGCGTGACCAACTGGACGCTGACCGGCGCGCCGAATGTCCTGGATCTCACCGGGGGCAAGCGCATCGTCGTGGTCGCGAGCAAGACGCCGAACCACCGCGGGCTGAGCCTGACCAGTTCCCTCACCGCCGAGCTCAAGGACACCGACCTGGTCATCTCCCGGACCGGTCCCGGACTGTCGATGAAGATCCAGGCCAAGGACTGCGCCAGCGGCGGCATCTTCCAGATGGAGCCCGAGCGCTCCGACAAGACGGCCACCGTGTTCACCCACACTCTCGGCGTGGACGCGTTCTACTTCGACAACCCCGCCTTCCGCGCCCGCATCGGCACCACCGTGCCGTTCGTGACCGACAGCGGGGAAACCATCCAGCTGCCGGTCACCGCGCGGATCAACTTCGGCAGTGACCGGTCCGCCAAGTTCGTCGGGCGCGACAGCGCCCAGGTCGCCACTCGCATCGGGCAGTGCACAAACGCGTTCGGCACCCACTGCGGCGGCGTCTCCCAATGGAGTGTCGCCAGCGGCGGCCGGATGGGCCAGGTCATGGGCGAGGACGCCGTCGAGGTCTCTCCCAGCGCGACCGACTGCGTCCAGAACTGCCAGGCGCAGAACCGTATCCGCGGACGGGCCGTGGTGCTTGGCTTCCCCTCCCCGGTTCCGGCCACGAGCCGGCTCACTCCGCGCCTGCCGTAATTCCCCCGGGCATTGCAGCGCCCCGGGGCTAATCGGTCCCGGGGCGCTGTTCTGTCGGGCCGCGCCGCTGCGGTGGGGCCGAACGGCACTGAGGGGATTGGCCCAACAATTGCGCGCGGCGGAGTGCGGACCACCCCCCGCCCCCCATTTCCCCCCTGGGCTCGAATGGTCCGACATTCCGCCGCGCTGGATAAGACATTGCCGCGCCTTGCGGCGCGTCGCCATGGTCATTTGGGGCCAACCTCGACTAGCCGGTTTTCGGGATGTTTCCCAGCCTCGTCCCCGGATTCGGCGCGCGTGTGCCATCTCTGGCCGCGCGTTCGCAGTCCGTCGCGCCCGCTCAACGTGTCGCGATGCCTACCCCCATCGCCGCCTCGCCGCGACGTAATTGGGAGAAGCTGCGAACGTAATTGGGAGAACCGGTTGCCCGGGAAGAAACGCGGACTGATCATTCTCTGGCAGGGCGATCTCAGAAGACCTCAGAAGACCTCCCCATCCCTGGAGGGCCGATGGCCACGTTCGCGCCGGACGACCGGCCGTCGCCCGACCCCGCATCGTCGGGGGATGCCGACGGCTCCCGTACCGAGCGAGATCTCGCCGCCGCAGCCCGAGACGAAGCGGCGGACGCCCGAGACCTGGCTGCGGACCAGCGCGACCGCGTCGCCGACGAACGTGACGCCGATGCGGAGCTGCGGGAGGCGGTCGTCACCGTGCAGGAGATCGACGTGGACGCCGTGATCGACAGCGCGCTTGCCCGCGATGTGCTCGCGGAGCGGCGGGACCGCCGAGCGGAAGCGCGAGACGATGCCGCCGAGCGTCGGCCGTTCGGGACACTGAGCGACTCGGTCGGCGCCGTCTCTGACCGCGGGCGTGCCGGCACGGACAGGGTCCAGTCCGGGGAAGATCGCGACCAGAGCGCCGGGGACCTTTCCGATCTTCGGGGGGCGCGCCAACTCGCGCGTGCCACCCACCTGGCGGCTGTCGCCGAGCGTCAGAACGCCGCCCGGGAACGCGTTCGGACCGCAGTGGATCGGGAATCCGCAGACCGCGAGCGAAGTGCTGCCGACGCGGCCCGCGCAGCGGCGAAAACTCAACGCTCAGCTATGCCCCCGATCGCACCGGAGCAGATGCCTGACGAGTAAATGGGGTTCGCCGCTCTCCCTCAGTTATCCCCTTGCGATCGCGTCACGGATTGGAACCCTTGTCGCGGTTGCGTCCCCCGTGTTTCGCGGCGTACAGCGGTGTCGGCGGCCTTGATCACGTCGACAGCGGAGCCGTGCATCGGGTACAGGGCGACGCCGGCAGACAACGTAACTGCCGGCAACAAGACACCTCGGTACTCCGCGGAGCACCGGGCGACGTTCGTCCTCATCGTCTCGGCTCCTCGCCGGAGCCCGCAGCGTCCTCACGCGGTCACTCCACCGCGAGCATGACCTCAGTGGAATTCACCATGACTGTCACCGGACTGCCTACCTCGACGACGGAGCGGGAGTGAGTTCCGTCCAACTCGGCGCGGTCGGGGGGACAGCAGCTCGCCTCGACACTTCAGCTCGTGTGTGCACCGACGAGCGTGGCGACAAGGCCGAGTGACGCGCACACCCCGAGGGTACGAAGCACTGACCAGCGGAGCCGAAACAGCAGGACGCCCGCAACGACCGTGATGGCAAGTGAGACGGGTCGCAGCGACGTGAGGTCCGGCAGTTCGAGAGTCACGGGACCCCAGCTCTTCTGAGTCGTGTCGGTGAACAGGGTGTGCATCGCGAAGTACAGGGCGAGGTTGGCGATGACGCCGACGACGGCAGCGGTGATGCCGGCCAGCGCCGACGACAGTGCGTGGTTGTCGCGCAACCGTTCCACGTGGGGGGCGCCGAGGAAGACGAACATGAAGCAAGGCACGAAAGTGACCCATGTGGTGAGCAGCGCCGCGAGGACGGCGGCGACCCACGGGTTCAGTGTGCCGGGGTCGCGGTATGCGCCGACGAACGCGACGAACTGCACGACCATGATCAGCGGTCCGGGCGTGGTCTCGGCGAGAGCGAGACCCTTGACCATCTCGCCGGGGGCGAGCCAGCCGTACACCTCGACAGCCTTCTGCGCGACGTAGGCGAGGACCGCGTAGGCGCCGCCGAAGGTGACCAGCGCGGCGCCGGAGAAGAACAGCCCCTGCTGGGTGAACACGCTGTCTGTCCCGGTGAGCGCCGCCACGACAGCGAGGGGGACGCCCCAAGCGAGCAGACCCACGGTGAGGACTTTCGCGGAGTGGGTGCGGCTCGGCCGTTCGGTGTGCAGCGCATCGTCGGGGATCAGCGGGGACGGCCCGCCGTCGGCGTTTCCGTGCGCGCGGCTCGCGTTCCTGGTTGATGGTGCCCATCGGCCGAGAGCCCACCCGACCGCTGCCGCGCCAGCGATGACGACCGGAAAAGGCAGTCCGAACACTGACAGGGCGAGGAACGCGGTGACGGCCAGCGCGATCCACGCGGGGTGCCCGAGGGCGCGTCCGGCGACACGGACAACGGCTTGGGCGACGATGGCCAGCACTGCCGGAGCGAGACCGGCGAAGAGCGCGGTGACCAACGTGGAGTCTCCCGCGCCGACATACACCGCCGACAAGACCAAGAGCGCGAGCATGCCAGGCAGCACGAACAGGGTCCCGGCTACCAGCCCGCCGCGAACCCCGTTCAGCAGCCACCCGATGTAGATGGCCAGCTGCTGCGCCTCCGGTCCGGGCAACAATGTGCAATAGCCAAGCGCATGCAGGAAACGGCCCTGCCCGATCCAGCGTTTCTCATCCACCAGAGTGCGCTGCATGATCGCTATCTGCCCGGCAGGACCGCCGAAGGTCTGCAGCGAAATAGCGAACCAGGTGCGGACAGCGTCGCGGAACGGGATCACGTCCTGGGTGCCGCTGGCGGACGGCTCAATCGTCATGCAGGCTCGCGGCCGAGCATCAACTGGCGCCTGAAGAACTCGTAGACGCCATCGAACAGTGGTCCGGTGAGCTCAAGGATCCGATCATCGCCTGCGACCATGGACAGCGCCCGAAGGGCGAGGTCGAAACCAGGTGCCTCGGGGGCGTCGTACCGGCTGTCATCGATGTCGGCTTCGTGGACCATGGCCGCCATCCGCCAGAGCACAGGGTCGGTGAGGTCGTATCGATGCAGCAGCGTCTCGAAGGTGCAGTCGGGACCGTGGTGTGACAAGTCGACGCCCGGCATGTCGAACGGTGTCGCGCCGGCCGGGACGTCGGCGGGGTCGGCGACGAACGCAAATTGGGCATCATGGTCGACCTCGCGGCGAATGAGCCACGCGCACGCTGCCCGGTCGATGTGCACCCCCTGGCGGGTCACCCACCTCACGTCGCCACCACGTCCGGGTCGGCGCGGTGGGACACCCCGGTCGTCGAGGTGCCGAGCAACTCGACGGAGGCGACTGCGGCGTCGCGCTCGGCAGGGGGAAAGAAGTCGCGGCGTCGAATGCGGCCCAGCTCGGCGCGCAGCCGGCGTACCGCTCGCACCCGCTCGGCGGCGCCCGAGCTCACGGCGGCCTCCGCCTCGGCGCGGACGGCCTGATACTCGGCTGCTCGGGCGGCTGCCATCGCAGTTGCGAGTTCCCGTTCCTGGGCAAGGGTCGCCGGCCGGGCGAGCCACACGCCGGCGGTGCCGTCGGCTTCACGCACGGCTTCGGCGATCCACTCGAGTTGCTCGCGGGTCCGGGCGTCGGCAGGCAGCGCGACAAGCCCGTCGCCGAGTTGGGCGACACCGAGGCGGCGCAGCTGACGCCAGACCGAGCTGCGCGGTGTCGAGGGGTCTCGCGGCATCCGGTAGGTGAGCATCACCCACTCGCCCGGTCCCGTTGTCAGTGCCATCATGGTCCGATGCAACCGTGGTTGCACTTCCCACGTCAAGCCAGAATGAGCCAGGACGCGCGGCGCATCGTCGCCGCGCAGGGCCTGCGTGCGGCGGGGTACGGCCTCACCGCGGTGCTCTTGGGTGCCCTGCTCGCCGCGCGGGACTACACGCCGCTGCGCGCCGGCCTGGTGCTGGGAGCCCTGGTCGCCGGCACCGCGGGCGCCTCGCTGCTCGTCGGCGGGGTCGCGGACCGGATGGGACGCCGCCGCTGCTACGTGGTGCTGTTCCTGGGTGTCGCGGTCGCCGGCGCGGCCGTCGCGGCCGGCGCCGCGTTCTGGGTGCTGCTCGTCGTCGCGCTGACCGGGTTGCTGTCCACCGACGTCGTCGACAACGGCCCGGCGACCACGCTCGAACAGACGATGCTCGCCAACGAAGACACCGCCGCGGCTGGGAAGGCCGGAGCTCGGGTGTACGGGTCGTACAACGCGGTCGCCTCCCTGTGCGGGGCCGCCGGTGCGCTGACGGCGACTGTCCCGGGCCGGCTCGGGACCTCACCCGCGTCGGCGTGGCCGTTCCTGGTGCTGGTCCCCATCGGCCTGGCCGGCGCCGTCCTCGCCGCAGGCCTGTCTCCGGCAGTCGAAGCCGACCGCGGCAGGGAACCGTCCGGGGCCGAGGCGGCGACACGGGGCTGGAACAGGCTGGGACCGTCCCGGACCCACGTTCGCCGGCTGGCGACGTTGTTCGCGGTGGATGCGGCCGGCGGGGGTCTGGTGACCGCGAGCTTCCTTGCCTACTACCTCACCGAGCGCTACGACGTGCCGGTCGGCCAGCTCGGCGTGCTGTTCTTCGCCACGTCGCTGCTGCAAGCCGCCTCCGTCTGGCTGGCGCCGCGGCTCGCGGACCGGGTGGGGCTGGTACCCACGATGGTGGGCACGCACCTGCCGAGCAATGTGCTGCTCGCATCCGTCGCGTTCGCCCCGACCTTCCCGGTCGCGGTCATCCTGCTGCTGGCCCGGACCAGCCTGTCCCAGATGGACGTGCCGACCCGGCAGGCCCTCGTGATGAGCGTCGTCGAGCCGAGCGAGAGGACTGCGGCGGCCGCGGTGACGAACGCGGCCCGGTACACGGTCCGACCGTTCGGTCCGTTGGTCGGCGGGCTGCTTCAACAGGTCGCGCTGGGGCTGCCGCTGGTCGTGGCTGGAGTCGTCAAAGGCGGCTATGACCTGGCGTTGTGGCGCTGGTCTGGCCGGCTGCCGAAGAGCGACACGGACTGAGACATCGGTCGCGACTGGTCGGCGTTGAGTTAAGCCCGGGCGTGCGCTTGCCGAAAAGTCCTTCAGGACCCTTGAGCAGAGAGCTGACATGCGCCGTACGCCGTTCGTTGCCCTGCTGGTCGGTGTGGTGTTGCTCTCCGCCGGACTGCTGGGCATGGCCGGGGCTCTCGCCCAGGAGAAGCAACAGCACAAGACGCTGCAGCGCGACGCAGCGCAGGTGGCCTCGGCGTTCTCCTCCTACTTCGAGCGTGCGCGCAGTCTTGATCTCCTGTTGGCGCAAAGCCCCGCATTCCGGCCTCCGGGGGGGCGGCAGGTCGACAACGGGGAGGCAAACCGAGCCCTGGTATACCTCGAGCACCTGTATCCGGGGGCGATCGGCGAGGCCTGCCTGATCAACGATCAGGGCCACGAGCTCGCCCGGGTGACCCAGGGTGTCGCCGCCCCGGTTGCCGAGCTGTCCACGGCGGAAGCAGCGAACCCGTTCTTCGCGCCCACCCTTGCCCTTGCCCCGGGGCAGGTGTACCAGGCGGCGCCCTATGTGTCGGTGGACACCGGGACCTGGGTCATCTCGAACTCAACCTGGATCCGGCAGGCCGACGGCACGCAACTCATCGTCCACTTCGAGGTGGCGCTGGCCAGCTTCCGTCAGTACCTCACGACCAGCACGGGCAGCCGCCACGTCTCCGTGGTGGACCGCACCAGCGGCCTCATGGTGCTGGCCGATGACGCTGACCTGCCGTCCACCAAGGTAGAGGCCCAGTTCCCACACTTCCTCGGCGCGGCCGCCCTCAGATCCAGCGGCACACGACCGGCGACCATCCGGGTACAGGATCAGCTCTACGCGGTTGGTGGCATCGCGCGAACGGCAGCCAACGCCAACGATTGGGTGATCCTCGAGCGGTCCACCGACCGGGCCAGCTTCATATCACCGTGGGTGGGGGGCGTCGCCGCTCTACTGGGCTTCGGTCTGATTCTGTTGTTCCTGATCATCGTGCGGCGCCAGCAGGCCACGTTGCGGATGGCGGCACGACTCGACCACCTCACGGGGATGGCCAACCGGAAGGCACTCGAAGAGGCGTTGGACGCTGCGGTGACCGCTGCGGATCACCCTGGCGGGGATCGTGTCGCGGTCCTGATGCTCGACCTGGACGGGTTCAAGCAGATCAACGACACACTCGGCCACGACAAGGGTGACCTCGTGCTCCAGGAGATCGGGCGACGCCTGCACGCGAACACATTCGAGTACGACACTGCCGCCCGGCTGGGCGGCGACGAGTTCGCGGTCGTCTTGCGACGGCTGCGGGAGGCCGACGACGTGGCGGCGGTCGCGCACCGGCTGAGGGAGGCGCTGGTCCGCCCGATCGACGTCGACGGGGTCGCCCGGTTCATCGGGGTCAGCATCGGCGCGGCGGTCTACCGGGAGCACGGCCATTCCTCGGCCGAACTGCTCCGGGCGGCTGACGCTGCGATGTACCACGCCAAGCGCGGTCGCGACGGCGTCCGTGTCTACGACGTCGGGACCGAGGTCGGTGCACACGCGTCAAGCCTGGCCGCCGAGCTGCTCATCGCCATCGAGACCGATCAGATCGAGCTGGCCTTCCAGCCCGAGTACGCACTCACGACCGGCGCCGTTGTCGGCGTCGAAGCGCTGGCTCGATGGCACACCGCTGAGACCACGATCCCGCCCTCGCAGTTCATCCCGCTCGCCGAGCAGACCGGCCTGATCCGTCAGCTCACCTACCTGACGCTTAACAAGGCTCTCGACCAAGCCCTGGCCTGGCGCGACGCGGGCGTAGGCGTGCCGGTCAGCGTGAACCTCTCCGCCCAAATGGTGACCGACCGGTCGCTACAAGCAGAGGTGACCGCCATGCTGGCCGCGCGCGGGCTCGACGGCGAGTCTCTCGTGCTCGAGATCACCGAGACCACGGTCATCAACGACCTCGACGTTGCCGTGGAGGTACTGGAAGCCCTGCGCAGGATTGGCGTGCGCATCGAGCTGGACGACTTCGGCAGCGGCTACGCATCCTTCAAGGCCCTCCACGACCTGCCGCTCGACGGCGTCAAGATCGACCGGGATCTCGTCAATGACTTCGATGCCGGCGGCCGCAGCCTGCTTGCCGCGACCATCGACATCGGCCGGCGCCTGGGACTCAAGGTCGTCGCCGAGGGCATCGAAGACCAAAGGAGCCTCGAGCAGGTCCGCCAACTTGGGGCCGACACCGCCCAGGGTTACCACTTGGCTCGGCCCATGAGCCCCGAAGTCGTCCAAGCCCTCCTCAGTCTCGACCCACACCTCACGACGCCTGTTGCAAGCCCCAGCTCCAACTGATCCCACGCGCAGCACGTCAAGCACGAATGCGATCGTGGCGACACCCGCTGAGTGCTCAATGGTGCATGTGCATAGCTGCCGCACCAGTCGTGCGAGCCGCGGGCATCCGCCGGTAGGCCACGACACCGAGGCCGGCGGCGATGACGGCGGCGGCGGCGAACGCGGCGGCGAACCCGTCGACCACTCCGGCCGGGTCGGTGAGGCTGCCGGCGGTGGTCGCGACGGCAGAAAGGACGGCGACACCGAGCGCGGCGCCGACCTCGTGGCCGGTCATCAGGAACCCTGAGGCCATGCCGGCGTGCTGGGCGGGGATGCCGGCCATCGCCGTAACGGCCACGGCGACGAACACCATGCCCACACCGAACCCGAGGACGAGCATGCCCGGGAGCAGGTCGGTCGCGAAGCGTCCGTTCGAGCCCATCAGGGCTAGCAGGGCCGCGCCGACAGTGACGAGGGTGAGGCCACCTGCGGCGATGTTGCGCGGCGACGTCTTGGTCAGCAGCTTGCTGGCGACGTGGGTGCCGGCGGTGATGGCGAGTGCCAACGGGAGGAACGCGACACCGGCGCGCAGCGCGGAGTAGCCCATCACGGTCTGGAAGAAGATGGAGCTGAGGAAGACGGTGCCGACGAGCAGGGCGGTCGCGCCGAGCATCACGGTGGTGCCGGACACCAGGGTGGCAACCTTCCAGGTGTGCGGCGGGACCAGCGGCCGGGCGGCGCGACGCTCGACGCGGACGAACGCGGTCAGCAGCGCGGCGGAGGTGGCGAACGCGACCAGGGCACGGGCCGACAGCCAGCCGTGCGCCGGAGGTGGCGGCGAGGCCGTACATGAGGGTGCCGAGGCCACCGATGACGGTGAGCGCACCGGGAAGGTCGAACTGGGCCAGGCCGGCACGGGTGGTGACGTCCTTGGGGAGGATCTTGAGCCCGGCGGCGAGGGCGACGACGCCGATGGGGACGTTGACCCAGAAGATGAGCTGCCAGCCGAACCAGGTGGTGAGCGCGCCACCGAACAGGACGCCTGCGGCGATACCGAGGCTGCCGACCGCACCCCACAGGGCTAGGCCGCGGGTGCGCTGAGCGCCGGAGTACGTGGTCATCACCAACGACAGAGCGGCTGGCGTCATGAGGGCGGCGCCGAGGCCCTGGGTGGCGCGCGCGGCGATGAGCTCGGTGGCGTTGTTCGCGAAGCCGCTGAACAGGGACGCACCGGTGAAGATGGTCATGCCGGTCAGGAACACCCGGTGTCGCGGTACCAGGTCGGCGATGCGGCCGCCGAGCAGCAGACCGCCGCCGGAGAGCAGCAGGTAGGCGGTGACCAGCCACTGCAGGTCGCTGCTGCCCAGGCGCAGCGACTCGCCGATGACCGGCAGCGCGGTGTTCACGACCGAGATGTCCAGGACGACCAAGATCTGGGCGGTGAGGGCGAGGCCGAGCACGGCCCATGACTTGCGGGGACCGGCATCGGGCGCCGAGTGGCCGTGCGGCGCGGCGTGAGGGGCGTGATGCCCGACGGCGAGCGGTGGGTGGGGTGTCGGCGGTGTGCATCAGGGACTCCTGTGGTCGGGTGTGCGGCAGGTACGGGACGCGGCGTTCTGTGCGTGCTCATCGGGCGGCAAGGGGGGTGCCGGTGCGGACCGCGGTGACGACGGCGGTGATGGCGCGGACCGAGTCGGTCGAACCGCTCGCGTCGTCGAGCAGCCCGACGTGGGTGGTGTCCGCGGTCCAGTGAGTGCTGTTGGTGGACAGCGCGGCCATCCGGTCCTGGGCGGCGGCCCAGCCCTTCGTCCCGTCGGCGTTCTCCCGGGCGGTGACCACGGCCAGCGGCTTCGGGTCGAAGCTGCGCAGCGCCTGCGCCTGGGTGAACACGACACGGAGCTGGGCCTGCTCGTCGCGCATGTTGTTGGCGCCGCGGGGGCTGGTCGCGAACGCCTGGACCTGCGCTGCGGCGCTGGATGACAGGGCGGTCGAGGCCGACGCAGGGGCGAGGTGCAGTGCGCCGACCCGGGCCAGGGCGGGCATCACGGGCAGGAGCCGGCGCATCATTGCGTAGGTGCCGGCGAAGTCGGGCTGGTCGGTGTACTGGTGCGGGCTCGACGAGTCCAGCAGCACCAGTCCAGCGACCTGTGCCGGGTAGCGGGCGGCGTACGTCATGGCGAGCGTGCCGCCGGAGGAGTGCCCGGCCAGGACGTACGGGCCGCGCTCGCCGGCGCGGGCCAGCAGGGCGTGCAGGTCAGTGGCCACGGCGATGCCGTCCTGCGGGTGGGCGACGTCGTCGCTCCAGCCCTGCCCGGCCCGGTCGTACGCGCAGACCCGGGTGCTCCGGGCGACCTGCCCGATGATGCCGCTCCACAGCGGCGAGGTCTCGCTCAGGCCGTTCTCGAGCACGACGGTCGGACTGCCGGTGCCGGTGCAGTTGAGGTGCAGGCGGTGCCCGCCCACGTCGTAGGAGGCGCCCGGCATCGGGTACCGGCCCTGGTCCCTCGTCAGCGCGACACTCTCGACGATGCCGCCGACCGCGGTGACGGCCAGCGCGCCGATGACCGGGTACAGCAGCCACCGCGCGCGGCTGGTCATGGCGCGGCGGGTCGGCGCGCACCATCCAGACGGACAGGGCAAGCGCGGCCGGCGGCCACACCCAGCCGGCTGCGTTCAGCGCACCATCGCCGGGCGTGAGCGCGAGCAGGCCGGCGGCGGTGGCAGCCATCACGACGGCCGGTACGGCGGCCCAGCGCTGCGGCTGGCTGGTCCACCGGGTCGTGAGCACGGCGAGCAGCGCCCAGCCGGAGGCCAGGCCGAGCAGCGCCGAGCCGGTGATGACGGGCTCGCTGGCGCCGGCAAACACGACCAGGACCAGGACGAGGGTGTTCACCACGCCGCTGAGCATCGCGATGGCCACCGCCGCCCCGACCGGGAGCTGGTGACGCCGGCCGGCGGACATCCGGCCGGAGCTGGCGGCGGGGTCACCGGTCAGCCGGCCACTCGGAGTGGGAGTGATGGTGGTCATGGCGTTCTCGCTTCCAGGAGGTGGGCCGGGCGGGAGGTATGTACTGAGCGTGGGCGCGACGGCGGCTGGTCGCCCCGGCCGAATGACCGGGTTCCCGTAGCGGTAGGGACGCCCGGACCTGCGGGGAGCGTGTTCAGCCGCGGAACGGGGCGAGCCTTGATGGCCAGGTCGAACGCGCCGTACCGGCGCAGGAAGGCGGCTCGACCGCGGGGCACCCGGGCGGCCTCGGTCCGGAACGCGGCGACGAACTCGCGCTTGAACCCCAGCCGGGGATGGGCTGCGGTGACCTCGGCGAGCAGGTCGGGGGACAGCTGCCACGACCGCAGGCCGACGACGTCGAGCCCGGCGCCGGCCGAGAGCAGGTAGGCGACCGGACCGTGATCCAAGGTCACGCCCGGGCTGTGGTGCAGCGTGATGGCCGTGCGCAGGATGTTCGTGGCGGCGGTGGAGAGCCCAACGTCCTCGGCGACGTCCCGGGCGACCCGGGCGCTGGCCCGGGTGAAGTCGACCTGGGGAACGGGTGTCGGCAGCCCGACGTCGTGCAGCAGCGCCGCGGCGAACAGCAGCTCCCGGTCGACGTCGAGGTTCTCCAGCTCGCCCAGCGCCGCCCCGAACGCGTAGGTCCGGTAGGAGTGGTTGAGCAGCGCCAGGCTCAGCCGGCGCCGGGCCAGGGCTTCGGCTGCGCGGGTCAGGACCGAGTCGGGGGTCGGTCGCTTGCCGACGGTGACCGGTGCCCGGCGGCCGGAGTTGACCCTCAGGAGCATCGAGAGCCGGCCGATGGCGTTGGTCGCGTGAGTCCTCGCGAGCGGCGGCAGCAGGCTGCGGCGCTCCGCGGCGGTGAGCAGGCCGCCGCTACGTTCCACCCAGGTGTGGGTGCCGACGTCGGTGGGTGTGTCGGTCATGGATGTCTCCAGTCAAGGCTGCGGCGATCGGGCCGGATCGTCCCGGCGCGGTGTGTGCGCCGAGGTAACTCACGATCACGGCGATCCGTGATGGTCGCCCCGGCGAATGCGCCGGGATACGCCGAGACCACCCCCGCGGGCGGCAGGGGCGTTAGCGTCACCGGTGTGCTGTACGGGCGGGACGCCGAGAGGGCTCGCCTCGCCGCGCTCGTCGAGGACGCGCGCGAGGGCCGGGCCGGAATCCTGTTGCTGCACGGCGAGCCCGGGGTGGGGAAGTCCGCGCTGCTCGAGGATCTCGTCGCGAGCACCGGCGGCGACGTGCGGGTGCTGCGTACGCAGGGTCTGGAGTCCGAGGCGCCGCTGGCGTTCGCCGCGTTGCACCGGCTGCTGCGTCCTGTGCTCGGCACTCTCGACCGGCTCCCGGCTCCGCAGGCCCGGGCGCTGCGGATCGCGTTCGGCCAGGAGGACGAGGTAACGGTTCCGCCGTTCCTGGTGGCGCTGGCGACCTTGTCGGTGCTGACCGAGGCGGCCGAGGACGCGCCGGTGCTGTGCGTGATCGACGACGCGCAGTGGCTCGACCAGGCCACCGCGGACGCGGTCCTGGTCGCCTCGCGACGGCTGGGTGCCGACCGGGTCGCTGTCGTGTTCGCGGCCCGCGACGGCGAGGGCCGCACATTCGAACCCGACGACGTCCCCAGCGTGGCGCTGGTCCCGCTGACCGGCGCAGCGGCCCGCACGCTGCTCACCGAGGCAGCCGGGACCAGCGTGCCCGACGAGGTCGCGGACCGGCTGATGACCCAGGCCGCCGGGAACCCGCTCGCACTCGTCGAGCTCCCCACCACGTTGTCCGGTGAGCAGCTGGCCGGCGCCGCACCGATGCCCGCCCAGCTGCACCTGACCGCCGGTATGGAACGGGTCTTCCTGGACCGGTGCCGCCGGCTGCCGCCGGAGGTGCAGACGCTCCTGCTGGTCGCCGCCGCCGACGACTCCGGACAGGTCGCCACGTTGCGCCGCGCCGCCGCAGTCCTCGACGTGGGCCCGAGCGCCCTCGACGCCGCGGAACGATCCGGGCTCCTTGTCGTGGACGGCGGCACAGTCGCGGTGCGCCATCCGCTGGTCCGGTCCGCGGTCTACCAGGCCGCGACCAGCATGGAGCGCCGCGAAGCGCACCGGGCGCTGGCCGAGGCCCTCGACGCCGCCGACGACCCGGACCGGCACGCGTGGCACCGGGCCGCGGCTGTCGACGGCCCCGACGAGGTCGTCGTCGCCGACTTGGTCGCGGCGGCTGCGCGGGCCGAACGACGCGGCGGGTACGCCGCCGCAGCCGCCGCCTTCCAGCGGGCCGCCGAGCTCACCGCCGGCGAGCAGCCCCGTGCCGCCCACCTGTTCGCGGCCGCCCGCAACGCCTGGGCGGCCGGGCAGACCACTCCGGCCCGCACGCTGTCCGCGGCCGCGCGAGACCTTGCCGACGACCGGGTGCTGCGCGCCGACATCGACCGGCTCCGCGGCCGCATCGAGGTCAACGTCGGGTCCGGCGTCGACGCACACCGCATCTTCGTCACCGCGGCTCGCGCCGTGGCAGGGGACGACCCGGCTCGCGCGCTCGAGCTGGCGGTCGCCGCGGCGCTGATGAGCACGTACGGCTCCGACAGCGGCACCACCCTCGACGCGACCGCCCTCGCCGCGGCCGCGATCGCCGACGAATCTCCCGGGACCCGCTGCCTCGGCCACCTGTTGCTCAGCCTCACGCACGCAGCCGCCCACGACTGGGCTGCCGGCCTGGCGTCGCTGCGCGCCGCACTGGACGCTGGCGCCGACGTCGCCGACCTCTACCTGCTGTCCCACCTCGGCAACACCGCGCTGCACCTGGGCGACGAGGAGGCGCACCACCGCTGTTTCACCGCGATGGTCTCCGGCGCTCGCGACGCCGGAGCCGGCATGTTGGTCCTCTACGCACTGCCCCGGCTCGGCTTCACCCAACTCGTCACCGGCCAGTGGACCGCACTGCGCAGCTGTTCCGAGGAAGCGCTCTCGCTCAGCATCAGCGCAGGGCAACGCCCCCTCGGCGCGGTCCCGCTCGGCTGGGTCACGCTGCTCGCCGCCCTCCAAGGCCGACCCGCCGCCGAGTACGACCCGCAGCTGGCCGACCTCGACGCTGCGGCCGGCCAACCGCTCGGTGTCCTCGCCGACCCCGTCCACGACCTCATGCGGTGGGCCCAAGCCACCCGCGCCACCCACGACGGCGACACCCCGACCGCGCTGCACCACCTCGCCAGCATCCGGCTGAGCACGCTGGGCCGTCTTGTCGCCCTCGACCGCATCGACGCCGCCGTCCGGGCTGGTGACCGCGAACAGGCCGCGGTGTGGGTGAAGCAGCTGGTTCCCTTCGCCGAGGGCACCGGGTGGCCGTGGGCGCTGGCCGCCGTCGACCACGGACGCGCTCTGCTCGCCGCGCCCGGGGACGCGCCCGCGCTGTTCGAGAGCGCCTTGGCACATCACGCCCACCCTGGCGGCCGACCGTACGACCAGGCTCGGACCCACCTCGCATACGGGGAGTTCCTGCGCCGCAACCAGCGTCGCGTCGACGCGCGCACCCACCTGCGGGCAGCGTTGGAGACCTTCGAGGACCTGCGCGCGGAGCCGCTGGCCGCGCGAGCAACCCAGGAGCTTCGCGCCTCCGGGGAGACGGCCCGCAAACGTGACCCGTCGACGCAGCTCAAGCTCACCCCGATGGAGCGCCAGGTCGCCGAGCTGGTAGGCCAAGGGATGTCGAACAAGGACGTCGCCGCCCAGTGCTGGGTGTCGCACCGGACCGTCGCCTTCCACCTGCGCAACATCTTCACCAAGGCAGGAGTCACCTCCCGCGCCCAACTCGCCCAGCTCGACCTGGCATAGCGGCAAAGGCCGGGACGAGTAGCACCATGGATGTGCCGCATCTTGTGGCCAGTCGCGATGATCAGCGGACTTCAAGCACGGAGGGGCCAGCTGCTACCAGCTCACCGACGACCGGGAACCCGGGGACTTCCCCTGCGATGAGCAGGCCGCCAGACGTCTGGGCGTCGGCGAGCAGCAGCAGCTCCTCCTCGGTGACGGATGACGTCAGACGCGGCCGCACCCAGTCGAGGTTGCGTCTGGTACCGCCGCTCACGAACCCGTCGCGTAACGCCTCGCGTGAATCGTCGAGGTAAGGCACTTTCGACGAGTCGACCACGGCGGTGAGTCCGCTTGCGCGGGCGAGCTTGAAGAGGTGGCCGAGCAACCCGAACCCGGTGACATCAGTGGCGCACCGGGCGCCGAGAGCGAGCGCCAGCTCGGCGGCCTCCTTGTTCAGCGTCGTCATCGCGGCCACCGCCTGTGGGAAGTTCTCGCCTGTGGCCTTGTGCCGGCTGTTGAGGACGCCTATGCCGAGAGGTTTGGTCAGGGTCAGCGGTAGTCCCGCCACACCCGCGCTGTTGCGCAGCAACCGTTCGGGGTGAGCCAGGCCGGTGACCGCCATGCCGTATTTGGGTTCGGGGTCGTCGACGCTGTGGCCGCCCGCGAGATGGCATCCCGCGATCCGGGCGACCTCCGCACCGCCGCGCAGCACCTCGGCGGCAAGGCCGAGGGGCAGAACGTCGCGGGGCCACGACAGGAGGTTGACCGCCACCAACGGCATTCCGCCCATCGCGTAGACATCGGAGAAGGCGTTCGCGGCCGCGATTCGGCCCCAGTCATAGGCATCATCTACAACCGGGGTGAAGAAGTCTGCCGTCGCGACGACCGCTTGGTCACCGGAGATGCGCACGACCGCGCCGTCGTCACCATCCTCGAGGCCCACAAGTAACTCTCCGTGCCCGAAGATCTCGGACGGCAGTGGGCCTAGGTCGGCGACCATTTCTTCGAGCTCACCCGGCGGGATCTTGCACGCGCATCCGCCGCCATGGGCGTAGGACGTGAGACGACCAGCCGGTCGCTGTTCCCCGGTCACCTCGTGACCATAACGCCGCTCGGCGGTCCCGGGACTGGAGATCTGTTTTGGCTCCCTTCGCGCTCTTCGACCAGTCCGCATGGGCACGTACAGTCTCTGTCGTGGCCACGGAGGCGCCCGGCAACGCCCACGACGCCCGAAGCGCTGTGCCCCGCACCGATCTCGTACTTGCCGACCCGCGTCTCAACGAGGCAATGCGGCGACTGGGTAGCACGACTGTCAAGGCGGCCGTCCACGAGGCCCAGGACCAGGCCCGCCGCGGCGACATCGCCGCCGCTGCAGTGGCTGATGCGGCCGTCGCCGCCCTCCCCGAGACCGCCTGCTCCATGCAGCGGGTGATCAACGCCACGGGCGTGCTGCTGCATACGAACCTCGGTCGTGCCTCGTTGTCCCAGGCTGCCATCGACGCCATGGTGGCCTCCGCCGGGCCAACCGACATCGAGCTCGACCTCGCCACCGGGCGGCGGGCCGGGCGAGGCAGGGGGGCGCTGGCCGCGCTAGCCGCAGCCGTGCCGGACGCAGAGGCAGTGCATGTGGTCAACAACGGCGCCGCCGCACTTCTGCTGGCAGCGACGGTGCTCGCGCCCGGGAAGGAGATCATCGTCAGCCGCGGAGAACTGGTCGAGATCGGCGACGGCTTCCGCATCCCGGATCTGCTGGCCAGCACGGGCGCGAGGCTGCGCGAGGTCGGCACCACCAACCGCACTACGTTGGCCGATTACGAACAAGCGGTCGTGGCCGAGACCGGATTCGTGCTCAAGGTGCATCCCTCGAACTTCGTTGTGTCGGGCTTCACCTCGGCGGTACCGGTGGAGGCGCTGGCTGCGCTAGGGCCACCGTTGGTGTGCGACATCGGCTCCGGGCTGCTGGCCAGGAACCCGGACCTGCCGGACGAGCCGGACGCCAGAACCACGCTGCGGGCCGGCGCTGCACTGGTCACTGCGAGCGGCGACAAGCTGCTTGGTGGCCCGCAGTGCGGCCTGCTTTTCGGCCGCGCCGAGATCGTGGAAACCCTCCGCCGTCACCCGGTGGCCCGCGCGCTCCGGGTCGACAAGCTGACGTTAGCGGCTCTTGAGGCGACGCTGCGGGGTCCGACGACACCAACCGCGTTGGCGCTGGTCTCGACCTACAGGCGATCTGTATGACCGGGCCGAGCGCCTGGCGGCCGCGCTCAATGGCGCGGGCCATGACGCCGTCGCTGTCGAAACGGAGGCGGGCGTCGGCGGCGGAGGCGCGCCGGGGGTGATCCTGCGCAGCGCTGCCGTCAGCCTGCCCGAGACCTACGCTGCTCGGCTGCGCTCGCACCGGCCGGCCGTACTCGGGCGCCTCCGATTCGGTCGGTGCTTCCTCGACCTGTACGCCGTGCCGCCCGGTGACGATCAAGCCATGCTCGAGGCGGTCATGACATGCCGGACGTGACGCAGGCCCGCCTGCTCAGCGCACACGTCCGAGCAGGATCCGGTCGCCAGATTCGGGACACTGCCTGGCTACGATCGGGCATGGAGGCGTGTGTGTTCCTGGTGGGCGCCCCGGTCTTCAACACCGGTGAGCGGCGGCATCCGTCGCTGGCGGGTTCGATTCCCGTCCGCCTCCGCCACGCCCATTCGCGGCCCTCGAACCAGGCCTGTTGGACCGCACCCCATGTCGTCATCGGACGCCGAACGCGTCAGAGCCGTGATGCTCTTATGCACGTCATAGCCACTGCCGGGCATGTCGACCATGGCAAGTCCACGCTGGTGCGTGCGCTGACCGGGATGGAGCCCGACCGCTGGGCCGAGGAGCGGCGCCGTGGCCTGACCATCGACCTCGGGTACGCCTGGACGACGCTTCGATCCGGCGAAACCCTCGCGTTCGTCGACGTACCGGGTCACCAACGCTTCATTGCCAACACCCTGGCCGGCATTGGCCCAGCTCCCGCGGTGCTCTTCGTGGTCGCCGCCGACCAAGGCTGGCGCCAGCAGTCCGAGGAGCATCTCGGCGCCGTCGACGCCCTAGCTATCACCCATGGGCTGCTCGCCGTCACGCGCTGCGACCTCGCCGATCCAGAGCCGACCATGATCGAGGCGCTCGAGATCTTGGCGCAGTCAAGTTTGGGCGAGGTCGAGGCGGTCGCTGTTTCCGGCTCGACCGGAGTTGGGCTCGACGAGCTCCGAGCCGCCCTCGGTCGACTTGTGGCGCGACTGCCTGCACCCGAGGCCTCGGGCCGCGTCCGGCTGTGGATAGACCGCGCCTTTACCATCCGCGGCAGCGGCGTCGTGGTCACGGGCACGCTCGGCGCCGGTCGCCTCCGAGCCGGTGACGAGTTGCAGCTTCGCGACAGGATCGTACGAGTGCGCGGCCTGCAGTGCCTGGGCCGGCCGAGCACTGAGGTCTCCGCAGTCGCCAGAGTCGCGGTCAACCTGCGCGACGTCGCCCTCGACGACGTGCGGAGAGGCGACGCACTCCTCACACCCGGCGCCTGGCGGACGACCAGAGAGCTCGACGTCCGGATGTCGCGAAACCCACGTGACATGCCTGGCGAGCAGTTGCTGCATCTAGGAACCGCCGCGCTACCCGTCCACCTGCGACCCCTCGGAAGTGACACCGCACGACTGATCCTGCGCGACGAAGTCGCGCTCGGGACAGGTGATCGAGGTGTGCTGCGTTCACCTGCCACGCCGGTGACCGGTGCGGGCGTGCTCATTCTCGACGCGGACCCGCCAGCTATCCGCCGACGTGGCGCGGCCCGCGCTCGGGCCGCTGCTCTCGAGCAGGCGACCGGCCTGCTCGAGCTCGCGGCCGAGGTCGAGCGGCGAGGAGCTGTCCGGCGAGCCGAGCTGGTTGCCCTTGGAGTGCCGCTCGACGACGTCGAGGAAGTTCATGTCGCCGGCGACTGGTTGGTCGCACGTCGCCAGTGGGCGGAATGGTGCCAGGCACTTGGGGAGGCGGTGGACACCCACGCGCGCAACGAACCTCTTGCGACAGGCCTGCCGCACGAGGCTGCCCGCCGAGCGTTGGCGTTACCTGATATCCGACTACTTCAACCGCTTCTGGAATCGACCGGGTTGGAGAGCGCCGACGGCCGGGTCCGTCGCCCGGGGACGGTACCCCGGTTGGGGGCAGCCGAGTCCGGGCTGCAACAACTCGAGCAACGGCTATCCGTCGACGCATTCGATGCTCCCGAGCGGCACGACATCGAGGCCCTCGGCCTTGGCCCGCGAGAACTCGCAGCCGCAGCGGGCGCCGGGCGCATCCTGCGCCTCCCCGGCGAGGTTGTGCTCCTCCCTGATACGCCGGCGCGCGCGATGCGGATTCTTGCCGAGCTCTCGCAACCGTTCACGACCAGTGCCGCCCGCCAGTCGCTCGGCGCGACCCGACGGGTGACAATTCCGCTGCTCGAACACCTTGACGGCCTGGGGTGGACGCGACGCCTCGACGCGTCGCGCCGGGAAGTCGTCCGGTGACGTCGCGAGCCCTATCGGCGGCTGTTAGCCCTCAAGGAAGACGCCGTTGCGCTCGCGTCCCATCATGGCGTAGCCGAGGTTGGTGTTCGCTGCGTGGGACTTGAAGCTGAACCCAAGTCCGGATCCACTGAACGACCCAGTCGAACGCGCGCGAGCGAAACTGCCTAAGAACGCCGCCGGGTCGGTGGGCGGCACGGTGGAGCCCTTGCCGCGAGGTTGCCGGTGCTCGATGGCCTCCCACTTGACAGTGAAACTGACGGTCGCGGGAACCATGTTCGGTCCCCCGAACTGGAAGCTGTCGATGACCGAAACATCGCGGGCTTCCAGGGTCGCGCGTCGCCCGTCATGACTCACCTTGAAGGCGTCCTGGGGGATCGGAACCACCCAGAACAACCCTGACGGCTGAACGCCACCGTTGTAGTCGTGCACCTGAGAGCCCGAACCGGGCTCGAAGAGATCAATTCAAACGAAACCGAATGCGCCGTGTTGCGCCGTGCCGTCCGCGGCGATGTAGCGCCCACGGAAGGCACGCATGTCGGTCTCCAGGTTGTACTGCTTGCCGTCGCTACCCGTGGCCGTCCCGGCGTGGAAGGCCAGGCTGGTGAAACCGGATCGGTCGGTGATAGCGCTGGGGTCAACGTCTAGACCCTGCAGCGTGAGCCCGCTGTATGGCAACGTGATCTCCGGTGACCCCGGCGCCCAGACGTGTATCCCGGGTAGCCCGGGGTCGAAACCGCCAGGGATCGGCTGCGGCTGCGGCAAAACGCCGCTCCGTTCGTGAGCCTGCGCGGGAGTGGCGACGCCAACGCTGGATCCAACAACCGCCGCGGCACCGGCAAACGCTCCGTACTTCAGGACGTCTCTGCGGCCTGGCTTGTCTGGGGATACCCCGGCATTTGCGCTGACACCCATATCGCCCTCCGGCGTAGGACGGCCGCTCATCAGGGCGACCGCGAGGGGTTGCGACGCCTTCAGAGTTCTCCTGGCGCCGGGGGGTGTCAAGGCCCTGGCGACGGCGGCCGGAAGGTTCAGCGTCGTAACCGGCATAGCTCGCCTTTTGGCGCGGACCCGGGCAACCCAGCCACGGCGTGCAGCACGTGAGAGCGTTCTCGGCCACGTCCACGGCATTCAAGGAGAAAGACGCCTGATACATCTGTTCGCGGGCGCTCCCGTGTGTTGCTCTTGACTCGTACCGGCACCTGCTGGCATGGAGTCTGGTCGCGTTGGGGTGATGGAATCGGCGGCCTGCACGGGGCTCTCAGGTGCGATCACTTCGGGCCGGGCTCTGCGATGAGCGGCCACTCTCGCTACCCGAGTCGACGGATCAACGTGACATCGGATCCAGGAGCCTTTGCGGGAGGACACGTGACTTACGAACGGGCGCTGACGGACGTTGTAGATGAAGTGATAGCACCCGGTGCCGTCGAGGTGGATCGCTCCGGGTCGTTCCCCCGCCGCCAGATCGAGGCGCTGGGGGCGGCAGGACTGCTGGGCCTGACCGTGCCCGCGGAGTTGGGCGGTGGTGGGCAAGGGATGCGGGCCGCGGCAATTGTCGTCCGCGAGTTGGGAGCCGCGTGCGGCTCGACGGCCATGATCGTGATGATGCACTACAGCGCGACCGCGGCCCTGGTTGCTGGAAACCGACAGGAAACGTTGCGTGAGATTGCCACCGGCCGGCATCTGACGACGTTGGCGTTTTCCGAGTTTGGCTCCCGGAGTCACTTTTGGGCCCCGGTCAGCACCGCGACGGCTGAGGGCGACGACGTGCTGCTTGATGCACAGAAGAGCTGGGTGACGGCTGCCGGGGAGGCCGACAGCTACGTCTGGTCCAGCCGGCCGCTTGCCGTCGCCGGGCCGATGACGTTGTGGCTTGTCCCGTCCAACGCTGAAGGTCTGCGTGTGCCGTCACCCTTTGACGGGCTCGGGCTTCGCGGGAATGCGTCATCCCCGGTGACGGCCGACGGTGTCCGCGTGAAATCTGCAGCGATGCTCGGTGCTGACGGTGCAGGATTGGATCTTGCGTTGTCGACAGTGCTCCCACTTTTCCTTGTCCTGAACGCGTCGGCCAGCGTCGGCCTGATGAAAGCCGTAGCCGCCGAGACCGCCGAGCACTTGCAGAAAACTCAGTTACAGCACCTCTCGCAGTCGTTGGCGCAGCAGGCCGGACCGAGGGCGCATCTGGCGCAGCTGCGCATCGAAGCCGACCGCAGCCGTGCGTTTGTCGATGACACCATCACCGCGGTGGAGGACGGTCGCCAAGACGCGATGGTCCAGGTGCTGGGAGTAAAGGCCGCGGCGGCTGAGGCCGCCGCGTATGCGGCCGACCTCGCGCTGCGCGCATGCGGTGGGTCGGCGTTCCGCAAGGAGTCACCAATCGAACGCCGGTTCCGCGACTCGCGGGCCGCGCGAGTCATGGCCCCGACGACGGAAGCGTTGCACGACTTCGTCGGTCGGGTCCTGTGCGGACTTCCGCTGCTCGATGAAGCGCCGGCGTGACCGCCCCGTTCACGCTGGCAGCCGTCGCCTACGACCCGAAGGTCGTGACCATCTGGGACGGTTTCCGCCACTGGCTGCTCGGTCAGGGCATCGAGTTTGACTATGTCCTGTACTCGAACTATGAACGCCAAGTCATCGCCCTGCTCGAGGGCAGGGTCGACGTGGCATGGAATTCCCCACTCGCCTGGGTGCGCTCCCGTCGCCTCGCAGAAACCCGACACGTTCCGGTGCGACCGGTGGCCATGCGCGACACCGACTGTGGACTTACGTCGGTTGTCGTGGTTCGGGGGGACTCGACGGTGGAATCCGTGCCACAGCTACGCGGCCTGGCGGTGGCCACCGGTGCGATCGACTCGCCCCAGGCCACGCTCCTGCCTTTGTCCCTGCTGCGCGCCGCCGGGCTACAGCCGTACGTCGATGTCCAGGTCCATCGGTTTGACGTAGGTGTGGGGCTCCATGGTGACCACATCGGCGGCGAACGAGACGCCGCACGCGCACTCGCGGCCGGCGACGTCGACGCAGCATGCATCTCGGATTCGAGCCTGCTCCTGTTGGCTCAGGAGGGAACGCTGCCATCCGGCTCGGTCAGAGTCGTCGGGCAAACCGCACCGTATGACCACTGCAACATGACCGCTGGGCCATCGGCCGACTCGGATCTGCTCCAAAGGTTCTGCGAGCTCCTATTCAGCATGTCCTATGCCGACCCGAAACTGCGACCGCTGTTGGACCTCGAAGGTCTCAAGGAGTGGCGGCGCCCACGTACCGAGGGCTACAACGCGCTCGAGCGCGCCGTCGACGAGGCGTCCTTCTACGACACTCGGGGAGAAATTCGTGCAGACGAGTATCGACCTTGACCAGCTCGGACTGGACGGCGGCGGGCAGCTGCTGCTCAGCCGGGCGCTCGCGGGCCTTCCCACCGGTTCGCGTCTCGCCGTTCGTGGCAAACACCCAGCACTCCGGGTGCACCTGGCAGCCTGGTGCCGCGCACAGGGTCACGCCTTTCATGACAGCCCGGAGCGACCCGCGATAGTAAAGGGCACAGCGCAGGACAGTCGCTGGCGTGGCGCCGCGCGCGCCGGTGATCCATTCGGACCACCGGACGCGCACGCCGACAAGCACTGGGGCCTTGCCGCCCGCGGTGCTCTGGTCGAACCCGGGGGACCCCCGCTCGTCACCGACCTGGTCGACCGGGAATGGGTCTGGGCCGACATCGCACCACGGTTGTACGCGGCCGCGGCAGCCGGCCAATGGGATCCGACAGCCGCCGTGGACTGGATGGCACCGCTGACGATCCCAGATGACATCGAGACGGCCACCGTCCAGATCATGACGTTCCTGGTCGAAAACGAGCAGGCAGCCTTGATCATCCCCGCACGCCTGCTCGGCCGGCTCCACCCTCATTTCCGTGAAGTGATGCAGCTCCTCGCTGTTCAGGCAGCCGATGAGGCGCGCCACGTCGAAGTCTTCACCCGTCGTGCGCTGTTGCACCGCGAGGAGATGGGGGTATCCGGGGCAGGCGGCCGCGCATCCTTGCAAACGCTGCTCGACGAGCCGGACTTCACCCTTTCGGCCTTCCTGCTGTCAGTGCTCGGGGAGGGCACGTTCCTCGACCTCCTACGGTTCCTGCACCAGTACGCGCCCGATCCCATCACCGCCCGAATCGCCAGGCTGGTTCTACAGGACGAGGCGCGCCACGTTGCCTTCGGCGTTGCCCACACCGCCCACGTCGCGCGCGCCGACCCCGCCTTCCTTGGCCGGTTGCGCACCGCTGTGGAACGACGTCACTCCACGCTGCTCGACACCGCGGGACTGAACCAAGACGTGCGCGACTCCCTCGTCATCGTCGCGGCTGGGTCCTGGACACCCGACGCAGTCAGCCACGGCTGGAACGCAGTCCAGCAGCTGCAACGAGCCATGGACGAGGGGCGTCGGCGCCGACTCGCCCACATCGGGTTCCCACCAGATGAGGCCGCTGAACTATCCGCAATGCACACCCGCAACTTCATGTGACGTCCGTTTCCAAGCGTCGGACAAGGCCTTGGCTGGCTGGGCTCGACGTCATCGGTCCTACGCATTACCTCCCGTGGAGACTGACAGCAGCCGGTGCTCGGCGTACCTTCACGGCGAGGAGGAGTCATGGTCGACACGACACATCCCAGCGCCATCGACTGCCTGCTCGTCGCCGTCCGCGCCGGCCTGGACCGGGTCCAGCCAGCCGAGCTCGCCGACGCGATGGCGGCCGGCGCCATCGTCGTGGATATCCGCCCGGTCGAGCAGCGCCACCGCGACGGTACTCTGCCCGGTGCGTTGGTCATCGACCGCAACGTCCTCGAGTGGCGACTGGACCCGAGCAGCCCGCACCGCATCCCCGAGGCGACCAACGCAGAGCGGCGGATCATCGTGGTTTGCAACGAGGGGTTCAGCTCCAGCCTGGCCGCTGCCACGCTGCGCCAACTCGGCCTGCCGCACGCCACCGACCTTGACGGCGGCTTCCAGGCGTGGCGGCGCACCGTTCCGTAGATGTGCCATAGCGGCGAGGGCCCAGCTACAGCGTCTGGCCGCCGTCAGCGACCAGAGCGTGCCCGGTGACGAAGGAGGCTGCGTCGGAGCACAGCCAAAGGACAGCTGCGGCGATTTCGTCGGGCTTGCCCATGCGGCCGATCGGTTCTTGGGCGATCACCTTGTCGCGCCCTTCGGCGGTGTCGCCGGTGAAGCGGTCCATCATTTCGGTGTCGATGATGCCGGGACAGATGGCGTTGATCCGGATACCTGACGTCGCGTAGTCGAGTGCGGCGTCCTTGGTCAGCCCGACCACGCCATGTTTCGCGGCGGCATATGCGGCGCCGCGTCCAAAGACCTTGATCCCGGCGCCGGAGGAGGTGTTCACGATCGAGCCTCCGCCGTGTTGCAGCATCAGCGGGATCTCATACTTCATGCACAGAAAGACCCCGCGGAGGTTGATGGTGATGATCCGGTCCCATTCCTCCTCGGTGATGTCGGCGGTCGGCTTTGGCTGCTGTTCGGCGCCGGCGTTGTTGAAGGCGTAGTCCAGATGCCCGAAGACCTCGACTGTCTGGTTCAGCGCGGCCCGGACATCCTCGCCGCGGGTCACGTCGCAGCGAACGGCGAGGGCCTGGCCGCCGAGGTCCTCGATCATGCGGGCGGTCTCTTGGTTGCCGTGCTCGTCGATGTCCGCGACCACGGTGTTGACGCCTTCGCGGGCGAAGGTCAGTGCGGTGGCACGGCCGATACCGCTGGCGGCGCCGGTCAAGAACACGACCTTGCCGTCGAGGTTTCCGTTCGTGGCAGTCATCTGCGCTCTCCTGTCTTTGTCAGCACGGGTTCACGGGCGGAGAAGGACCTTGATCGCCTGCCGGGAGTCCATGGCCTGGTAGCCGGCGGCGGCGCTGCTCGAGCGGCAGCTCCAGGTCGAAGACCCGGCCGGGACGGATGCGTCGGTTCCAGATCCGGTCCATCAGGTCGGGCAGGAAGCGGCGGACCGGGGCGGGGCCGCCGTGCAGGTGGACGTGGGAGAAGAACAGCTCCTCACCGGCCAGGGACACGTCGTGGGTGACGCCGACGTAGCCGACGTGCCCGCCGGGGCGGGTGGCATCGGATGGCCTGCATCATCGATTCCTGGGTGCCGACGGCCTCGATCACCGAGTGCGCGCCGAGCCCGTTGGTGAGGTCCTTGATCGCCTCCACGCCGGCGTCGCCGCGTTCGATCACGATGTCGGTGGCGCCGAACTCCAGCGCGAGTTGCTGGCGCGGCTCGTGTCGGCTCATCGCGATGATCCGTTCCGCGCCGAGCTGTTGGGCGGCCAGCACCCCGAGCAGCCCGACCGCGCCGTCACCGACGACGGCGACGGTCTTGCCCGGGCCGGCTTCGGCGGCGACGGCGGCGAACCAGCCGGTGCCGAGGACGTCGGAGGCGGCCAGGAAGTCCGGGACCAGGTCATCGTCGGGGACCTCGGGGGTGGCGACCAGGGTGCCGTCGGCCAGCGGCACCCGCATCCGCTGCGCCTGGGCGCCGTCCGGGGCGGCGGGCTCGCGGTGGACGCAGGAGGTGTGGTAGCCGGCGCGGCAGATCTCGCAGGTGTTGTCGGAGGCGAAGAACGAGCCGACCACGAACTGGCCGGGCCGAATCGTGGTGACCGCGGATCCGACCTCTTCCACGATGCCGGCGTACTCGTGTCCCATCGGCGAGGGCTCGGTCGATCGGGTCCGACGCCCCGGTAGGGCCACAGGTCCGACCCGCAGATGCAGGTCGCCGACAGCCGGATGACCGCATCCGTCGGCGCCAGGATCGTCGGCTCCGGTCGGTCCTCGACCCGGACATCGCCGGGGGCGTACAGGACAGCTACTCGCATGATCAGGTGTCTCCTTAGATGCCGTGAGGAATCTGCGCCGGGGACGCTCAGCCCGAGCGTCGGGTCACGATTCGGTTGGGTCAGCCACGTTGATCCAGACCGTGAACTGGTTCCCGGCGGAGGCGATCTTGTCCAACCCACGATCCACCGATCCGAGCCGGACCAGGCCCGGCGGCGGGACGGACTGGCCGAGGTCGTCGTAGAAGATGGCGATGTCGCCGGTCGGCGGCCAGTAGTAGATGCCGGCCAACGTCGGGATCGATGACCCGGCTCGGCGCCGGATGCGTCGATCCGGTAGGGCAGTCGCCCGGACTTTGCCTGTCCCATCGGGTCGTGCAGAGTCAGGCTCAGCGGCAGCATCGCGGCGAACTCGCGCGCTGCTGGCGTGCCGTCCAGGGTTGCTGTCGCGAGCTCGTCGCCGACCCGCAGCACGACCCGCGCGGAGCCGGTCGAGGCTGCCGGATGCGCGTGCGACGCGTGCGCGGCGGTCGGTCGCGGCGATCGTCGAGCCGGACTGCCGAGCTCGGCAGCCGAGCAGCCGGTCAGCACGGCGGCCAGCGACGCGGCAGACGACGGCGGCGCCGACCGGCGACGGGAGCGGAGTCGGGATGTCAATGTTCATGTCCCCAAGTAAAGCCGCGCCAAACGCGCTGAGAAAGTCACTGTTGATGGGTGTACTGACAGGGCATCGCTCACCACCGGTACACGCCTCGTACTGTCGATCGACGTGGACAACCGAACCGAAGTCCGCGAGTTCCTCACCTCGCGGCGAGCCAAGATCACTCCCGAGCAGGCCCAGGTACCTCAGGCCGGGACAACGCCGCGTCCCCGGGCTACGGCGCAGCGAGGTCGCCGCCCTGGCCGGGATGAGCGTCGAGTACTACGCCAAGCTGGAACGCGGCACGCTTGGCGGTGTCTCGGCCGGCGTCCTCGACGCGATCGCCCGCGCCCTGCAGCTCGACGACGCCGAACGGGCCCACCTGTTCCACCTCGCCCACGCCGCCGACGGCACCACCGCCGCCATGCGGCCCCGCCGCCGCACCGCAACGCAGTGGACGGTCACGGCCGAGCCTGCAATGGACCCTCGACTCCATCACCACCGGACCGGCGATCGTCGGGAACAACAGGTCTGACCTGCTCGCCACCAACCACCTCGGCCGCGCGCTGTACGCCGACCTCTACGCCGACCCGACCAAGCCACCGAACTTCGCCCGGTTCACGTTCCTCGACACCGCCGCCCACCGGTTCTACCCCAACTGGGACCTCGCCGCCGACATGACCGTCGCCAACCTGCGCACCGCGGCCGGCCAGGACCCGCACGACAAGGGCCTCCACGACCTGGTCGGCGAGCTGTCCACCCGCAGCGACGAGTTCCGCCGCCGCTGGGGCTCCCACAACGTCCGCACCCACGGCAGCCGGCACCAAAGCACTTCCACCACCACGTCGTCGGCGACCTCACCCTCGCCTACGAAAGCCTCGACCTCAGAGCCGAACCCGGCCTCACCATGACCATCTACACCGCCGAACCCGACTCACCCACCGCCCACGCACTCGCCCTGCTCGCCTCCTGGGCCGCCACCCAAGAACTCGCCCCGTCCGAGCGCAGCGAACCTCTGCGCAGCTAATGGGGCGACAAGACCCGGGCGATCGAATGTGATGTCGCCGCCGTCGCGGATATGCGGCCGACGGTGCCCGGAGCCGATACTTCCGCTGGCGGCCGTGGCGATCCGCGCCAGCGCGACAGATCTGAGGGGCGCCAGATTACCGCTCGCCGACGTGGGGCCGCTAACGCCGCGATCAGTGTCGGTCGACTAACAGGACTTCGATGGCGTTGTTTCCGTAGCCCAGCCGGTTCCACGGTGGGACGTCGGGCTGTACGTTGCCGGCGGCGTCGGTCGCCCGGGCGCGCAGGGTGTGGCGTCCGACGTCGTTGCTGTCCCAGACGAACGACCAGTCCTGCCACTGGTAGGGACCCTTTGGCGGGTCCAGCTGCGCGGGGTGCCAGTCCCCTTCGCCGGTGAGGCTGATGTCGACCTGCGTGACGGGCCCGGTGCCTGACCAGGCTTTTCCACGAACCGTGTAGGGCCCGAGGGGAAGGATGGCGCCGGGAGCGGGGTCTGTGATGCGGGCACGCACGCGCATGAGGCGCACGGCCTCGTGCGGGCGATCCGGCCACTGGTAGATGTAGTGGCCGGTCTGGAACTCGCCGGTGTAGGCCTCGGTCAGCACGTCGATCCGCCTCAGCCACTTCACCGAGGCGACGGCATACCAGTGGGGCACGATGAGCCGGAACGGGGCGCCGTGATCGGGCCTGAGCGGTTCGCCGTTCATCTCGTAGGCGATCAGGATGGCCGATGACGGATCGCTTGCTTCGGAAAGCGGCAACGCGCGGACGAAGGTGAGGTCGTTCTGATTGGTCTCCGGGAGGATCGCCTGAAGGTGGTACGAGCCGTGATCGGCACCTTCGAACCGGACGTCAACACCCTGGGTCGCTGGCTGCGCTAGCGCGAGTACGTCGCTCAGCAGGGCGCCGGTCCAACGTGCCGTCGACACGGCGTAGTCGCCCCACGGTTCCCCGGTCGGAAGCGGTCTCATGTCCAGGCGTCCGTTGCCTGCACACTCCAGCGTGACCGCCTCATCGTTGGCCGGCAGCGCGCGCAGGTCATCGAGGGTGAGGGTCGTGGGGTTGCCCACGGCACCGCCGATTTCCAAGGTGCCGTCGTGCGTGGGCAACGCGAAGTTGCTGCGGACGTAGTGAAAGTCGGTGGGGGTGATGTCCCCGACCAGGGCTTGGGGCGGTGCCTCGGCGTTGTAGGGGGCGGGATTGATCATCTCTAGTGCGGCGCGTGCCGACTCCAGATCGCCTGCGACGGTCATGGGCGCTGTCTTCCTCTCGATTGATCGTGGTGTTGATCGTCGCCGCGGGCGCTGCGGCGTCAGAAGTCGGAATCGTCGAAGCTCGGCTCGCGGCCGTCGTTGAAGGCTCCGATTCCTTCGACGCGGTCGGGGTGGACAGCGGAGCGCCAGTGGGCGTCCATCATGATCGCGATCGCCTGCTCGATCGGTTGCCCTTCGCCGAGGTGGACGGCGCGTTTGACGGACTGCACCGCCGTTGGTGAGTTGCTGGCGATCTTGTCCGCGATGCGTCGGGCGGCGAGCATGAGCTCGCCGGGGGAGTGGATCTCGTTGACCATGCCGAGGCGGTAGGCCTCCTGCGCCGGAACTGGGTCGCCGGTCATGAGCATCTGCAGGGCCTTGCCGCGGGGCAGCAGACGCGGCAGCAGAGCCGGTGAGCCGCCGCCGGCAGCCAGGCCGAGCATGGCTTCGGGTTGGCCGAACGTCGCGGTCTCGGAGGCGATGATGAAGTCGGTGCTCTGAGCCAGCTCGCAACCGCCGCCGTAGGCGATGCCGTTGACCGCAGCGAAGATCGGCTTGCGCAGCTGTCGCACGGTGTAGAGGGTGCGGTCGAAGGCCTGGCGCTGTCGCAGCCAGTCCTCCTTGGTCATGCTCTTGCGCTGTCGCAGGTCGCTGCCGACGGAGAAGGCCCGGTCGCCGGCTCCGGTCAGGACCACGACCCGAACGGCGGTGCGCACCGCGATCGTCTCCACGACCTCGGTCAGCAGGGCGCCCATCTCCGTGGTGATCGCGTTGTCGGCATGCGGTCGGTTGAGCGTGACCACCGCAACCTGGCCGCCCGCGAGGTAGTCGAGGAGTACGGGAGCCTCGGTCTCGACGACATCTTGAGGGGGCGGTCCGAAATCGAGGGCCGCCCATCGGTCCGTGCCGGATGAGCTCATCGCCACGCCTTCCTCTCACTTCGCTGCCGACCGTTCATGTGTCCAGCTCCGCTAGCCAGCGCAAGGCCTTCAGACCAGGCGCGAAGAAGTACTCCCCGCCCCGCGTCACCACGAACGGAGGCAGGTGCTGCAGCCTGCGTCGGATCGGGCGCTGGGGAATCGTGAAACCGCCGGACTCGTCGTTCGGCCCGACGAGGGGGTCCTTCTCGAGTGGGGCACCGATGAAGATGCCGTCGTTGAGCCACTGAGTCTTGACGAACTCGAACTGTCGCTTGAGATGCGCCCCGGCGAACACGAAGACGATCCCTCGGTCGGCGCCGTCGTCGTCGAGTGCACCCTGGGGCAGCATGGGCCCGTAGCTCGTTCCACGCCGGATCATGCGGTGCAGCCTGACGTCCACGCTGCCGACCTCGTCCATGGCGTCACGTGGGTTGGCGCGCCGCGCATGGGCACCCACGGGGCACTTGAACCCGCGCGGGTCATCAGCGAAGACGAAGTCGTTGTTCCGCTGCGCGTCGGCACCGAGATCGGGGTCATCGTGCTCGGGTGCGAGGGCGAGCGGGGCCCCGCTCTGCCAGCGCCCGACCATCTTCGCGCCGAGCAGATCCTCCTCGTCTCGGCTTGCCGCCCGGTCGCGCAGGTAGCCGCGGTAGGCCGCCACCTTCGTGTGCAGCTTCCGCAAGACGACGTACGTGCCGTTACGACCCAGAACCTCCGGCGTCGGCATGGGAGGCAGCTCACCGGTCTCATCCGGGTAGCCCAGGATGATCTCACCGGCCTTGAGGGGCTGCTCCCGCGGACTCCTGGAGGGCCTACCGCTTCCTTCGACCGCAGGCTGGCCGATGCCGTCCTTGAAACCGAAGGAGGTCCGTCCAGTGGCAAGCTGGTAGCAGTCCTGGCGCCAGATCACCTCCACCCCCGGCAGCTCACGATGGGCCTCCCGCGCCCTTTCTGCGGCAGCGTGAAGCCGAGCAGCGTCAGAGGAGAGGACCGCGATGGCCACGTGAACGTCGGCACTGCCGAGCGGTGCCTCCCAGCGTTCCGGGGCGCTGGCTCCCACGTCGCCGAGCAGGCCGGCGCGCGCCGCCATTCCTTCACGGAACTCGGGGGCGAAGCTCTCCAGTGACGTTTGCGGGACCCCGAGCGCCTCGAGGCCGTGGTAGGTGAACCCCACGGTGACCGACGTGTCGTCGCTGCCATGAGACGCCCGTGAAGTGCTGGCGATCCGATGCAAACTCCGGACGAGCTCGCGGCCATCGGTCCGATCCGCGATGCGCAACAACAGGTACCTGCCGACGTAAGGCGAGGGACGCTCGAACAGCGCACCAGCCTGGATGTCGTCGAGCTCAAGGTGGGGAACGGTCGCCTCGGTCATGGCCTCCGTGTGCCTTCCGTCGCTAGTGGTGCTCAGGGGGCTCGGGCGGGTGCGGGTTGGGCGCCGCCAGGTACGGGAACGTGTCCGTGGCCGGCCGGGTAGCGGAGTCGACGCCATCCCGGATCGTGGGGCCATGTCCAGAGTTGACGAGCTGGGTGAAGATCGTGTCCATGACGTCGTCGTTCAAGGCCCGTCCTCCGCACGTCTGGTGCGGGTGACCGCGGCGGGCCGCGAGCTCGATCTCGAGGAACGAGCCTCGTTCGAGATAGGGCTTTGTGACGTCGACGACGAGGAAGTCGGCGAGGACCAGGTCCGTCAACGGATGGTTGCCGTTCTCGTCCGTGGGCCAGTCCACGTTTCCGTCCAGGCCGTCCCAGAAGGCAAGGTTGGCGTTCAGACGCGCGCGGTAGGCACCCTCATAGGCGTCGCCGAGGTGGAACGCGTCCTCCATGTTGTACAGGTCGCGGATCTCCAGGTCCCGGTTCACCGGGTCGAACTCCTTCGGCGCGAGCATCATGTTCTTCACCTCGGGTCTGCCGACGCGCTCGATCCGAACATTGAGCTTCCCTCGCGTGAGCGTCTCGGCGACGACACCCACGAGGCTGGCGCCACCAAGGAGCCGTGAGTCCATCTCGATGACGACACTCAGCACGTTCTTGCCGTCCAGGAAGATCGAGCCGGGGTCGGTGAACGCCAGCTCGTGGGTCGCGAGCGTCGTCAGGGCCGCACGTGCATCCATGATGAACGGGTCCCACCGGGTGCCGGCGAAGACGCGCATGTGGGCACCGGCACCGCCCCGCGCGTCGTTCACGCGGAACGAGACCGGCTCTCCGGTCGGGGAGGTGCAAGTGCCTTCCTGGACAGGCACGCCGGCCACGGGATTCGGAGCGGAGAAGACGCAGTCGAGGACGTACTCCTCGTCGCCGGGGACGAACTGCCACGCATGACCGTCCGTCGGCGGTCGGCTGAGTGGTCGCAGCCGGAAGCGGTACAGGAGCCCCTCCGAGAACAGGTCGGAGGGCTTGGCCATCGGAAGCGTGTTCACGACAAGCACGAGACGATCCGCCTGCTCAGGGCTCGGGAACGCATACACGTCAGTGATGTCCGCGATCGGGTCGGCGAGGGCGCGCGGCCCTGAGATGTGGTCCGACATCGGACGTGCTCCCTGTCCCTACCACCCGTCCTAGTCGCCGGCCTCGTCGAGCAGCGGCCGCATCGCTGGATGCTCGAGGAGCTCGGCGGCCGCTGGATGGTCGAGAACCTGCTGGAACGCCGCGTTCACGCGTTGGGCCTTTCGGATCTCCAGGACCGTGCCGCCGTAGTTCCGGGCGTATGCGCCTGCCGTCTGCTCGGCGTCCAGGATGAACTTCTTGAGGGCGGCCAGGTCCGGCAGCCCGTCATAGCCGTTCACGTGGCGGAAGATGACGTCGAACAGGGCGAGAGTCGCCCCGGAGGAGAAGAAGTCCTCCATGTACGCATCCCAGGGGCCGTCGAAGCTGGTGATGAACGCGAGACGGGTGTCCTCGTCGAAGAGGATGAAGCGCGCCTCGTGAATCGTCTGGACGGCCATCCCGTAGTCGCCGGGCCGGTAACCAGGAGTGTCCTGCAGGTCCTGGAGCGCGCTCCGCAGCGACGGTCCCTGACCGGGCTTCACATGGAAGAACAAGCTGAACTCGCTGGTGGGACCGACGCTCAACCCCGGGTGAGACGATCCCGACACGGACCCGACCATCGGTGCCTCCAAGGGGATTAGTGAACGCGCCGCCTGAACGGGGGGCGTGCCCGAACGAGTCCGCTTGCCGGTTCCGGAACGCGCTCTAAGCGGAACGAAACCTATGCTCCGCCGAACCGCCGCACCTCATCCGCTCCGGGTGAAGCAAGTCCACACGGTCAGCCGCGTGGGCCGACACATAAGCGCGATTCAGGGTTGTGACCTGCGGCAATAGGCGAAAATGCAGGCCATCCGAGGGTGGAGACGACCCCCATGGAGGGGCCGTCATCAGGTGCGGGATGACGGCCCCTTGCTTGGGATGAGATCAGGGGGTCTTGATGCCGGCCGCTCTCAGTGCGTGGCGCAGGTCGTGCACCCGAGCGTCCCGGTGGTAGGTCGCATCCAATGGCTTGAGGTGGTAGGTCCTCTCGATGGTGGCCAGGATCGATGTTGTGTCGTATGACGTGCTGTCGACCGCTGAGTGCTTCAGCGAGCGGGCGATGACCAGTGCCGGTATGCGCGTGCTGGGTCCGTACACGTCATGCGGACCGGGCGTTGCCAGCTTGCCCTGTCCGGGGGGCCGCACGTGGTCCCATTGCCCGCCGAACTCGTCGTAGGTCACAACCACAAGTGTGTTGCGCGCTTGCGGGCCGTTCTCGATCGCCTTCAGCAGGTCGACGAGGTGGGCCTCGCCATTCTCGGTGCTGGCGTAGCCGGGGTGCTCGTTCTCTGCTCCGTAAGGCTTGACGAATGACACGGAAGGAAGCGCGCCGTTTTGGGCTGCCGCGAGGAAGGCTTGCTCATCTTGTAGGTGTGCCCTGCCGGGTTGGCCTTCGCCGAAGTTCGCGAAATAGTTGAGCGGCTGGTGGTGGAACTGGAACAGGTTGCCGGCGCAGTACGGGTAGGTGTCGCTGGCCTTGTGGTCAGGGTCGGTGCAGGTGCCGGGTGTGCTGCCATTGGTCCAGCCAGGGCCGGCGACGTTGCCGGCCGCGTTGTCCCAGCCGCCGGAGTACCAGTTCCACGAGACGCCCTTGGCGCTGAGCTCGTCACCGATGTTCGGATAGACGGCGTCGTCGATGGCTGGCAGTCGCTTGGCGTCCGCCGTGCCTGGGGAGTAGGGCTGGCTGAACGGCTGAACGGTGTTCACCGCGACGTCCCCGCAGGCGCGGCCACCCGTCGTACCGAAGACAACCGTCGGGTCGGGACAAGCCTGAGTCAGCGCGTTGTCGGCAGGTGTCGGGTTGGCATACAGCGGTGTCGCGGCAGGCATGCCGTTCGCGTCCAGGACCGAGTGTGCCTGCGCCGCGGCGGTCCAACCTGTCCATACCGGCGCGCGTGCGGCGACGAGGAACTGGTGGTTGAGGAACGACCCGCCGAAAGCTCCCTGGAAGAAGTGGTCGGCAACGACGTACTTGGGTGCGCCCGGGCCGTGCAGGTACTCATAGACCGGCAGGCCCTTGGTGTCGTAGTAGCCCTGCGTCAGGCCAGCAGCGTCGCTGCCAAGCGTGTAGCGGTCCATCCGCCCACCGTCGAGCTGGAACTGCTCGTTGTAGAAGCGGTGCACGATGTCTCGGGTGCAACCGCCGGGGAGTGCTCCGGGCGAGTCCTTGAGCACACCATTGGCCGCGAAGACGTTGGCTGGCGGGCAGGTCTTGTCCTCTGGCGCGATGTAGGCGTTGATGTTGAACGGTGAGTTCGTGAAGTGCGAATCCGCGGTGGTGCCGTCGGTCTTCGTCACCGTGCCGCAGTCGCCGGGCAGCGGGGGCGACGTGAGGTTGACGTCCAGCTGAAGAAGACAGCCGAAGGGCGCCCCGTTGGCGTCCACCTGCGTGCTGCGGGCAGCGTAGCCGTGGCTGCCGATGCCATTGACGGACTTGCCGTTGACCTTGCCCCAACCACCGAAGAGGTTGTCAAAGCTGTGGTTCTCCTCGTAGATGACCACGAGATGCTTGAAATGCCCCATCGCCGATGGTCCGGGCTTGGCCCTCGGCACCGCGCTGGCTGGTCCGCTGGTCAGGCCGAGTGCCGTGCTGGCCGTAACTGCGGCGACCGCCGTCACCGCGAGAATGCGTCGCATGTCATTCCTCCCGTGATGTGAGTACCGGTGGGTCGTTCGCGACGCTAGCCATCGATTAGCCGAATGGGAACGCACAAAAACGACAACTCCGTGAACGGTGGGCGACACGTTCGCCGACCAGTCGGGACGCCGCGGGCGACCACATCGCCCGATCAGCGGCGACGTCGCCGCTCCCGCGCCCACGCCGAGATACCAAGATCAACACCCCCGTTCGGCGTCGTCTGCCGACCTATGCGGAGGGAGATGCGTGGATCATGTTCCGGCCGGGCCAACGCGAGTAGCGTTCGCGCGTCAGAGCTGTCAGCCGTGGGCGGAGGGCGGGCGGAGTGCGCATCGGGGCGGTGTTCCCGACCGGGGAGATCGGTGGTGATGCCGCCGCGATACGTGCCTGGGCACAAGGGGTGGAAGAGCTGGGGTACGACCACATCTTCGCCTTCGACCACTTGTTCGGCTTTCGCGACAACCCTGCCCAGACGGCGGTCAGGCCGCAGACCGCGGCAGGCGCTGGGACGCGCCGCTGCTGTTGTTCAGCTTCCGCGCGGGGATCACCGAACGAGCGGAGCTCGCCACCGGTGTTCTTGGCGCCCCGATACGTCAGACGGTTCTGGTGCGTCAGCAAGCGGCTGGAGCTCGACGTCCTCAGCGGTGGCCGGCTGCGGCTGGGGCTCGCGGTCGGCAGCAAACGACGCGAGAGCGATGCCTCGAACGAGAACTACGAAAACCGCGGGCGCAGGATCGAGGAGCAGATTGCCGTACTGCGCGCGTTGTGGACCGAGGAAGCGGTCACCTTCGCCGGCGAGTGGCAGCGCCTTGACGGGGCGGGCCTAACGCCGCGCCCGGTACAGCGCGCGATCCCCATCTGGCTGGGCGGGATGTCAGACCGGGCGATCGAACGCGCCGCCCGCCTGGCCGACGGTTGGATGCCGCTGCCGATGGAGCCCGACGAGGAGGCAAGGGCAATTGTCGAGCGGTTCCGCCGACATGCCGACCGATGTGGGCGCGCCCCAGACAGTCTCGGTCTCGAGGCCTGTCGTCTCGTTCCGGAGGTGCCGACCGAGCGCTGGCGGCAGCTCAGGGACGGGCGGCAGCAGCTCGGGGCAACCCACTTGACCGTCCTGACCTACGGTGCCGGTCTGGGATCGGCAGACGAGCACGCTGTCGGCTCTCGAAAGCATCAAGTCCGTCCTGGACCACTGAACCGTTCTCGGCGATGGCGAAACGTGGTCAAGCAATTCGGAAATTGATCCGCGCGGGACTGGCCAGCGCATCTCGTGACCATCGCGGCAAGGGTCTTCAACGGTGGCGCTCCAAGATCGCGATTCAGGGCTTTGACCTGCGGATATACGCGAAAATGCAGGTCATCCGAGGGTGGAGACGAGGGGACTCGAACCCCTAACCCCCGCCTTGCAAAGGCGGTGCGCTACCAATTGCGCCACGTCCCCCAGGCCGGCGGCACCCGGCCACCGGTGGGTAGATCCGCGACCACCGAGGTCGTCGCGTGCAAGTCCAAGGTTATGCCGTGCCCGACCTAGCGGACCCGGTCGGTCGCCTCGGCCCACAGGTCTTGCTCGGCGTTGCGGTCGGCCGCAACCTTGCGCAGGGCCAGAGCCCCGCCGATGGCGGCAACGGCCACCACGAGCAGCTTCTTGGACATTTGCTCCTCCTGCGGTCTGCGGGCGTGCGGGAGTGGGCCTAAGTGGACTTGAACCACTGACCTCTGCCTTATCAGGGCAGCGCTCTAACCGGCTGAGCTATAGGCCCGCGTGCCGCGAAAGACTACCCCACGGCGTGATCAGCAGGCGCGCCCGTTACACGTCCTCGGTGAGAGTGACGTGCAGGCCGCCGACCAGGCTCGCAGCCAGGTTGTAGAGGAACGCCGCCAGGGTGCCGAGCGCCGTCATCAAGATCACGTTGATGCCGACGAGCAGTGCGGTGAGGGAGAACACCTTGCTGAACGCGATGTAGTCCAGGATGTTGACGCCCTGCGCGTTGTCACTCGAGCGCGTGACGCTCTCGACGGTCTGGCCGACCGAGTCGAAGACCCCCATCGAGTCGAGCACCGACCACAGGATGCTGACGGCGACCAGGGTCACGATCGCCAGGCCGATGGCCAGCAGGAACGACAGCTTCATGACCGACCAGGGATCGACCCTGCCCAGGACGAGGCGGGCCTTGCGCGCCTTGGTCACCTTCGACGGCGCGGGCGCCGGCCGAGCCGCGGCGACCTCGGGGACGGGTGGCATCATCGCGGTCGGCTGGCTGCCGCCGCCCCACTCGCCGCGCTGCGGAGCGCTTGGCGTGCTCACTCGTCGGTCCCCTCTTCACCAGGCGTCTCGGCAACGTCAGTCTCGATGGCCTCGCCGTCCGGCTGCTCGATCGGCGCTGCCTCCTCCGAGTCTTCGGAGTCCTCGGCGGTCTCCGCCCGCTCAGCGTTGCGAGCGATGGCCACCACGGTGTCATCGTCGCCCAAGGAGATGAACCGCACCCCCATGGTGACACGTCCGGTCGGATTGACCTCGCCCACAGCCACCCGAGTTACGCCGCCGCTGGCCTTGATCGAGAAGACCTCGTCGGTGTCGTCGACCACGACCGCCCCGACGAGGGACCCCCGAGCCTCGGAGAACTTCATCGCCTGGGTGCCGTAACCGCCGCGGCCCTGCAGGCGGTACTCGCCCACGTCCGTGCGCTTCGCGTAGCCGCCGTCGGTGACCGTGAAGAGCGTCCCGTCGGGGCGGGCCACTGCCATGGCGAGCAGTTCGTCACCGACCCGGAAGCGCATACCGGTCACTCCGGACGTTGCACGACCCATCGGGCGAAGTGCCTCATCCGTGGCGGTGAACCGCACTGACATCGCCTTGCGGCTGACCAGCAACAGGTCGTCGTCGGCCGAGATCAGCCTGGCCGAGATGACCTCGTCGTCCTCGCGCAGGTTGATGGCGATAAGGCCACCGGTGCGGTTGGAGTCGTACTCCGTGAGCCGAGTCTTCTTGACCATGCCCCGGCGCGTGGCGAGCACGAGGTACGGAGCGACCTCGTAGTCCTTGAGGTCGATGATCTGCGCGATCTGCTCATCCGGCTGGAAGGCCAGCAGGTTGGCAACATGCTGGCCTCGCGCATCGCGGCCCGTGTCGGGCAGCTGGTAGGCCTTCGCCCGGTAGACCCGGCCCTTGGTCGTGAAGAACAGCAGCCAGTGGTGAGTGGTCGTCACGAAGAAGTGCTCGACGAGGTCGTCCTGCCTCAGCTGAGCCCCTCGTACGCCGACCCCGCCGCGCCGCTGCGCCCGATAGAGGTCTGCCTTGGTGCGCTTCGCGTAGCCACCGCGGGTGATCGTGACGACGATGTCTTCCTCGGGGATGAAGTCCTCCGCCGTCATGTCGCCCTCGTAGGGGATGACCGGCGTGCGGCGATCGTCACCGAACTTCTCGACGATCTCGACGAGCTCTTCGCTGACGATCTCTCGCTGCCGCTCCGGGGAGGCGAGGATGACGTTGTACTCGTCGATCCGCTGCATCAACTCGTCGAACTCGTCGATGATGCGCTGGCGCTCGAGAGCAGCCAGTCGGCGCAGCTGCATGTTGAGGATCTCGTTGGCCTGGATCTCGTCGATCTCGAGCAGAGTCATCAACCCGCCGCGGGCGGCGTCGGCGGACTCGCTGGCCCGGATGAGCGCGATGACCTCCTCGATGGCGTCGAGCGCCTTGAGCAGCCCGCGCAACAGGTGCGCGCGCTCCTCGGCCTGGCGCAGCAGGAACCGGGTGCGCCGAACGATGACCTCGACCTGATGGGTCACCCAGTGCCGGATGAACGCATCCAGCGAGAGAGTGCGGGGAACACCGTCGACCAACGCCAGCATGTTGCAGCCGAAGTTGTCCTGAAGCTGCGTGTGCTTGTAGAGGTTGTTGCGCACTACGGTGGCGATGGCGTCGCGCTTGAGCACGACGACCAGGCGCATGCCGGTGCGGGACGACGAGTCGTCACGCAGGTCGGCGATGCCGCTGACCTTGCCCGAGTCGGCCAGCTCCGCGATCTTGCGCGCGAGTGCGTCCGGGTTGACCTGGTAGGGCAGTTCGGTGATGACCAGACAGGTGCGACCGCGGGAGTCTTCCTCGACCTCGACGACGGCGCGCATCGTGACCGAGCCGCGGCCGGTGCGGTAGGCGTCCTGGATGCCGTTGGTGCCGACGATCAGCCCGCGCGTCGGGAAGTCAGGTCCCTTGATGCGCTCGAGCAGAGCGTTGAGCAGGTCCTCGTTGGACGCCGTGGGGTTGTCCAGGTGCCACTGCACGCCGGCGGCAACCTCGCGCAGGTTGTGCGGCGGGATGTTGGTCGCCATGCCGACGGCGATGCCGCCGGAACCGTTGACGAGCAGGTTGGGGAAGCGCGCCGGGAGAACCTGCGGTTCCTGTTGCCGGCCGTCGTAGTTAGGGCCGAAGTCGACAGTGCCGCGCTCGATGTCGCGCACCATCTCCATCGCGAGCGGCGCGAGCCGGCATTCGGTGTACCTCATAGCTGCTTGGCGGTCGTCACCCGGGGAGCCGAAGTTGCCCTGGCTCTGCACGAGCGGATAGCGCAGCGACCACGGCTGGCCGAGGCGGACCAACGTGTCGTAGATCGCGGTGTCGCCGTGCGGGTGGTACTGGCCCATCACGTCTCCGACGACGCGGGAGCACTTGGAGAAGCCGCGGTCCGGGCGGTAGCCACCGTCGTACATCGCATAGAGAACACGGCGGTGCACGGGCTTGAGGCCGTCACGGACGTCAGGCAGGGCGCGCTGCACGATGACGGACATCGCGTAGTCGAGGTACGACCGCTGCATCTCGACCTGCAGGTCGACCGGCTCGATCCGACCGCCGGGGCCGGGCGGCGGTGTCTGCGTGATGTCGGTCACAGGTGCTGTCTCCTTGCAGTGCGGGTACGGCGTCGCGCGCGGGCGTCGACTGCCTGGTCTAGATGTCGAGGAATCGGACGTCCTTGGCGTTGCGCTGGATGAACTTGCGCCGTGACTCGACGTCCTCGCCCATCAGCGTCGTGAACATCTCGTCGGCCTGGGCAGCGTCTTCGAGGGTGACCTGCAGCAGGATGCGACGCTCCGGATCCATCGTGGTCTCCCACAGCTCGTCGTTGTTCATCTCGCCGAGACCCTTGTAGCGCTGGACGCCGTCGTCCTTGGACATCTTGCGGCCCGCCTCGAGGCCGGCCGCCGTGAGCACGTCGCGCTCGCGGTCGGAGTAGGCGTATTCCGGCCTCGCCGGTCGCGACCACTTCAGCTTGTAGAGCGGTGGCTGCGCGAGGAACACGAAGCCCTGCTCGACGACCGGGCGCATGTAGCGGAACAGCAATGTCAGCAACAGGGTGCGGATGTGCTGACCGTCGACGTCAGCGTCGGCCATCAGGACGACCTTGTGATAGCGCAGCCGGTTGATGTCGAACTCGTCGCCGTTGATGCCGGTGCCCAGCGCCGAGATGATGGCCTGCACTTCTTGGTTCTGCAGGACGCGGTCGATGCGCGCGCGCTCGACGTTGAGGATCTTCCCGCGGATCGGCAGGATCGCCTGCGTCTTCTGGTCGCGGCCCTGCTTGGCCGGGCCACCAGCCGAGTCACCCTCGACGATGAACAGCTCGCACTCTTCGGGGTTGGTCGACTGGCAGTCGGCGAGCTTGCCCGGCAGGCTGCCGCCGCCGAGCAGACCCTTGCGGCTGCGGGCCGCGTCGCGGGCCTTGCGTGCAGCAAGTCGTGCGAAGCCGGCGCTCTGCGCCTTGCGGGCAATCTCCTTGCCCTCGCTCGGGTTCTTCTCGAACCACTCGCCGAGGCGGTCGTTGACCACCTTCTGCACGAAGGACTTCGTGTCGGTGTTGCCGAGCTTGGTCTTGGTCTGGCCCTCGAACTGCGGGTCCGCGAGCTTGACGCTGACGATCGCGACCAGGCCCTCACGGACGTCGTCGCCGGTGAGGTTCGCGTCCTTCTCCTTGAGGATGCCCCAGTCGCGGGCGAACTTGTTGATCAATGTCGTGAGCGCCGCGCGGAAGCCCTCTTCGTGCGTCCCGCCCTCGTGGGTGTTGATCGTGTTGGCGAACGTGTGGACGGACTCGGTGAAGCCGCTGTTCCACTGCATGGCGACGTCGAGCGACATGCCGCCGTCGATGTAAGCGGACTCCGCCTCGAACGACACGACAGTGCGGTGCACGGCCTCTTTGCGCGCGCCGAGGTAGTTGACGTAGTCGACGAGGCCGCCGTCATAGCGGTAGACCACCTCGGTCTGCGTCGTCTCCTCGATCTCGTCGGCGTCGCTCTCCTCCGTCGAGGCGGCGCGCTCGTCCTTCAGAACGATAGTGAGGCCCTTGTTCAGGAAGGCCATCTCGCGCAGCCTCGTCGACAGGGTCTCGAAGCTGTAGTCGGTCGTCTCGAAGATGTCGCCGTCTGCCCAGAAGGTGATCTCGGTCCCGGTGTCGTCGACCGGACCGCCCTTCGCGAGCGGGGCATCTGGCACGCCGTGGCTGTAGGACTGCGTCCACAGGTGGCCCTCGGTCCGGATCGCGACGTCGAGCTTGGATGACAGCGCGTTCACGACGGAGACGCCGACGCCGTGCAAGCCACCGGAGACCTTGTAGCCGCCGCCGCCGAACTTGCCGCCGGCGTGCAGCACGGTCAGCACGACCTCGACCGCTGGGCGTCCCTCGCTCTCGACGATCCCGACGGGGATGCCACGGCCGTTGTCGCGCACCCGGACGCCGCCGTCGGCAAGGATCGTGATCTCGATGCGGTCGCAGTGCCCGGCCAGAGCCTCGTCGACCGAGTTGTCGACGACCTCGGTGACAAGGTGGTGCAGGCCGCGCTCGCCGGTGGAGCCGATGTACATGCCGGGGCGCTTGCGGACGGCCTCGAGGCCCTCGAGGACCTGGATCGCGCTGGCGTCGTAGGTCGGCGAGTCGTCGCCCATGCGCGAACCCATCAGCGCGTCCGGAGCAGGCAACTCGACGGGGGTGAGAGGCGGCGACTCCTGTGGATCGGTCTGCTGCTCAACTGGCTCGGCAGGCTGGGACACAGGTCACCTTTCCTCGTGGTGCGCAGCAGTCGAGACCCGCGTTCGGGGGTCTGGGGGCGGCTGTTCGCGCCAAGGTCGCATCGGGGTGCGAACTAGCCTCCATCCTACCTGTCCGGGAGCCCTGGAACGGCCATCAGGGCCCTCTGGGGACAACGGAGCCGTGCGAATACGGGTAGGGGTGACCCTCCCCACGCGGGAGCACCGCTCACGAGGCTCTCCGGCCGTCCGCCGCCCGACGCGGCAAGTCGGCGGTCACCCGTACGTGTCGCGAGGCCCACGGCCCTTGATCCGGAGCGCGCCACGCTTCCAGGACGGCGCGGAAGGGCCCAAAACGGTCACCTTGTGGACGGTGCCCTCGCCCAGCTCGGCTGCGAGCTGGCGAACCAGGGTCGGAGCGAGCATCCGCAGCTGGGTGGCCCAGGCGGTGGTGGCGGCGGCGACGACCAGCTCACCGTCCGCGAAGGACACCGGGGAGCTGTGCTCGGCGATCTGCGGTCCCACGATGGCCGGCCAACGGCCCATCGCGCCCCCGACGGCAGCGTCGGTCTCCCACCCGCGGTCGGCGACGAGCCGGTCGAGGGAGGACTCGAGCAGCTGCGGGTCACGGTCGTCCGGGTGGGCGCCGCTGCGGGCGGAGGTGTCGGCGCGGCGGCGGCGACGGGGGTTCTCGGCGGCGCCGTCGGGACCACTCGCCGCGCTTCGGCCGGCGGCACCGCCGGCCCGCGTGTCCAAGCCCCGTCGCTTGGCTTCGGCCTTCGCCGCAGCGAGTGCGCCACGGGCGACCTCGATGCCGCTCCGCCCGCCGGTGCTCACGGCGGCGGACTTCCGCGGACCTGACCCGGCCTCCTTCGCGGCAGGGTCGTCTCCAGCACGGAGCTGCTCGTCGGTCACCGCACCCGCCGTACCTCTCCACCCATGACATCCACGCGAGCGCCCGCGAGCGCCTCAGGGACATCGTCGGGCACGGCCGCGGTGACGAGCACCTGCTCGGCCCCGGCCACCAGCCCGGCCAGGCGCTCGCGGCGCTGCGAGTCGAGCTCGGCGAACACGTCATCGAGGATCAGGACGGGTTCGCCGTCGTCATCGGTGTCGCTGCTCAGCAGGTCGTAGGCCGCCAGCCGCAGCGCCAGCGCGAACGACCACGACTCCCCGTGGCTGGCGTAGCCCTTGGCCGGCATCGGTCCCAGCTTGAGCAGCAGGTCGTCTCGGTGCGGGCCGACCAGCGAGACGCCGCGCTCGAGCTCGTTCTTTCGCAGCTCGGAGATCGCATTGAGCAGCGCCCCGGACAGCATGTCCCGGTCGGCGACCAGCGGCACACCGTCACCCAGCGAGCACCGGTACTCCAGGGCCGCTGGACCGCCCGAGTCGGCGACCGCGTCATAGGCCTTGTCCACCAGCGGGCGCAGCGCGTCGACCAGCTCGATCCGCGCGGCCAGCAGCTCGGCCCCCGTGGTCGCCAGGTTCGAGTCCCACACCTCGAGCGTGCGCAGGTCGCCCTTGCCGGCGCGGATGCTCGCTCCGGCCGACTTGAGCAACGCGTTGCGTTGCCGCAGCACCCGGTCGTAGTCGGCGCGGACGCCGGCCAGCCGCGGCGTACGTACGACAAGAAGGTCGTCGAGGAACCGGCGCCGCTCGCTCGGGTCGCCCTTGACCATCGCCAGGTCCTCGGGGGCGAACAGCACGGTGCGCAGGATGCCCAGCACATCTCGGGGCCGTGGCACGGGCGAGCGGTTGACCCGCGCCCGGTTGGCCTTGCCGGGGGAGATCTCGACCTCGACGAGCATGGCCCTCGTTCCCCGCGTCACGTTTCCGCGGACCACCGCCCGCTCCGCATTCAGGCGTACGAGCGGCGCGTCTGCGGCCACCCGGTGCGAGCTCAGCGTCGCGAGATAGCCGACGGCCTCGACGAGATTGGTCTTGCCCTGTCCGTTCGGCCCGACCAGCGCTGTGACGCCGGGATCGAGGGGCAGCTCGACCTCGGTGTAGGACCGGAAGTCGCGCAGCGACAGATGAGTCAGGCGCATGTGGTCGGGCGGCCGCCGGTGCTCGGAGCGCTCCTTGGGGGGCTCATGCCGGGCTCTCGACCTCGCCCTTCGCGACCTTGGTCACCGCGTGCCCGCCGAACTGGTTGCGCAGCGCCGCGACGGCTTTCATCGCCGGCGAGTCGTCCTGCCGGGACGTGAACCGGGCGTAGAGAGCGGCGGTCATGACCGGCGCCGGCACGGCGTGGTTGATGGCCTCCTCGATCGTCCACCGCCCCTCGCCCGAGTCCTCGACGTAGCCACGGATGTCGGCCAGCTTGGGATCGGCCTCGAGGGCCAGGACGAGCAGGTCGAGCAGCCACGACCGGATGACGGTGCCCTGGGTCCAGGACTTGATGACCCCGGGCACGTCCTGCACGACGTCGGCGGCCTCGAGCAGCTCGAAGCCTTCCGCGTAGGCCTGCATGAGGCCGTACTCGATGCCGTTGTGCACCATCTTGGCGAAGTGGCCGGCACCGACTGGTCCGGCATGCACGAACCCCGAGTCGCCCTCGGGCTTGAGCGCATCGAAGATCGGTTGCACTGCCGCGACGTGCTCGGGCTCGCCACCCACCATGAGCGCGTAGCCGTTCTTGAGTCCCCACACTCCGCCGGACACACCTGCGTCCACGTAGCCGATGCCCATCGTGGCGAGGTGCGCGGAGTGGAGCTTGTCGTCGGTGAACCGTGAGTTGCCGCCGTCGACGACGATGTCGCCCGCGGCGAGCAACTCGCCGAGGTCGTGGACGGTGGCGCGGGTCGGCTCACCTGACGGGACCATCACCCACACGACCCGCGGTGCCTCGAGCTGGGCCACCATGTCCTCGAGCGACGACGAATCGCTGACGTCAGGATTGCGGTCGTAGCCAACGACGGTGTGCCCGGCCTCGCGCAACCGCTCGCGCATGTTGCCGCCCATCTTGCCCAACCCGATGAGACCCAGCTTCATAGGTGTCGCCTCCCTGGCTACGCGAAAATATCCCTTACTCCTAAAGGGTTTTTCCCCACATCTTCCTCAGCCTGAAAGTCGCACCGGCATGAGGAGGTATCGGTAGTCGTCGCCGGCAACGGCATCGGCGTCGGCCTTGCCGGCCAGCACCGCGGGTCTGGTCGGCACCGTGAACCGCAGCTCGGCATGCGCGGTCGCGAGCGCCCCGAGCCCGTCGAGCAGGTAACCCGGGTTGAAGGCGATCGAGATGTCGTCACCCTCGAGCCGGGCGTCGAGGGACTCGGATGCCTGAGCCTCGTCACCGGTGCCGGCCTCCAGGGTCAGCTCCCCAGCGGCAAAGCTCAGCCGGATCGGGGTGTTGCGTTCGGCCACCAGAGCGACACGGCGCACCGACTCGATGAGCGCGTCGGTCTCGACGGTGGCGACGCCCTGCGACTCGGCGGGAAGCAACGAGCGGTATTTGGGGAACTCGCCGTCGAGCAACCGTGACGTCGTGCGCCGCCCGGCGCCCTCGAAGCCCACCAGCCCCTCGCCCGCTCCACCGGTGGCGGAGGCCAGCGCGAGGGTCACCTTGTCGGCGCTGGCGAGCGACTTCGCGGTCTCGGACAGGGTGCGCGCAGGCACGAGAGCGACGACCGACAGGCCGGTCTGCTCGGGAGTCCAGGCAAGGTCACGAACCGCCAGGCGATAGCGGTCGGTGGCCGCCATGGTGATCTTCTCGCCCTCGATCTCCAGCCGGACACCCGTCAGCACGGGAAGCGTGTCGTCGCGACCGGCCGCGATCGACACCTGGGCGACCGCGGCCGCGAAGGCATCACCGCGCAGGGACCCCGACGCGCCCGGCATCGCCGGCAGGGCCGGGTAGTCCTCGACAGGCAGCGTGAGCAGCGTGAACCGTGAGCTGCCGCAGGTCAGGACCACCTTGGACGCATCGGTGGCGACGTCGACGGGGCGGTCGGGCAGGCTGCGGGAGATGTCGGCGAGCAGCCGGCCGCTGACCAGCGCGACACCGGGTTCGCCGATGTCGGCAGCGATCTCGACCCTGGCCGAGACCTCGTAGTCGAAGCTGGACAGCACGAGGCCACCACCGCTCTCGCGGGCGTCGAGCATCAGACCGGCGAGCACGGGCACCGGGGGTCGGGCCGGCAGGCTGCGCGCGGCCCACGCCACGGCGTCTGCAAGAACGTCTCGCTCCACCCGGAACTTCACCGGTCACCGCCTCCTGCGTTGTCGTGCGCGATCTCGTGCTGGTCAGTGCTGCGGTTGCTGGCCCTGCGGTCGGTCATCCCCAGGTCGGCTGGAGCTGACTTGGAAGATTGATCTAACTCCATAGATAGCTGTAGTGGTCTTACTAGGTGCGGTGCATGGTGGGGATATCCCACGTTCGCCCTGCTCAGACCGTAGTCCAGGGTGGGGACAGACTGGGGACGGCGGTGGGCACGGACCCCGTGCTCCTGGGGACGACGCGGTCCGTCCACTGCGATCCACAGGGCCGCACACCGGTTGGGCCCCGATTTCCACAGGCTTGTCCCCAAGGTGTGAACGCAGGTCCCGGCGTGGTCAGCCCGCACGGGCTGATTTCCCCGCCCGTGATCAGCCCGGACGGGCTGATTTCTCCGCCCGTGATCAGCCCGCACGGGCCTGGGACTTGATGCGGTTGGTGAGCTCGGTGACCTGGTTGTAGACGCTGCGGCGCTCGGCCATCAGCTGGCGGATCTTCTTGTCGGCGTGCATGACCGTCGTGTGGTCGCGACCGCCGAACTGCTGTCCGATCTTGGGCAGCGACAGGTCGGTGAGCTCACGGCAGAGGTACATCGCGATCTGCCGGGCATTGACGAGTACGCGCGAGCGCGACGTGCCGCAGAGCTCCTCCATGGACTGGCCGAAGTAGGCCGAGGTCTGCGCCATGATCGTCGCCGAGGTGATCTCGGGCTGGCTGCTGTCCGGGATGAGGTCCTTCAGGACGATTTCAGCCAGCGCCAGGTCGACGCCCTGGCGGTTGAGGCTGGCGAAGGCGGTGACCCGGATGAGGGCGCCCTCGAGCTCACGGATGTTCGTCGAGATCTTGCTCGCGATGAACTCGAGCACCTCGGGGGGTGCGGCCAGCCGCTCCTGCGCGGCCTTCTTGCGCAGGATGGCGATGCGCGTCTCGAGCTCCGGCGGCTGAACGTCGGTGATCAGACCCCAGTGGAACCGGTTGCGCAGCCGGTCTTCCAGGGTGACCAACTGCTGGGGAGGTCGGTCACTGGAGATCACGATCTGCTTGTTGGCGTTGTGCAGCGTGTTGAACGTGTGGAAGAACTCCTCCTGGGTCTGTTCCTTGTTCTCCAGGAACTGGATGTCGTCGACGAGCAGGATGTCGACGTCGCGGTAACGCCGGCGGAAGCCTTCGGCGCGGCCGTCGCGGATGGAGTTGATGAAGTCGTTGGTGAACTCCTCGGAGCTCACATAGCGCACCCGGACCCCGGCATAGAGACTCATGCCGTAGTGCCCGATCGCGTGCAGCAGGTGGGTCTTGCCCAACCCGGAGTCGCCATAGATGAACAGCGGGTTGTAGGCCTTGGCCGGCGCTTCGGCGACCGCGACGGCGGCGGCGTGGGCGAACCGGTTGCTGGACCCGATGACGAACGTCTCGAACAGATAGCGCGGGTTGAGCCGGGTGGGCTCGCTCTCCCGCCGAGATCCGGGCTCGCGGCCGGTGCCGGCCACCACGGTCTCCTCGTGGCGGTCGTCGCCGCGGCGGATGTCCTCGAGTCGTCCCTGGTCTGGCCCGCCGTCGTCGGGTTGGGCGCGTGCCGTGCTCGGCTGCCGGCCATGGTCGGCTCCGTCGCCGAGCGCGCGGCTGCTCTCGTTGTCGGCATCGGTGCTGGTGTCCAGGCTGGGATCGACCACGACCGCCAGCCGGATGTCCTGGCTGAGCTGCTCGGCGAGCACGGCGGTGATCACCCCGCGCAGCCGTGACTCGATGATGTCCTTGGCGAACTCGTTGGGCACCGCGAGCAGGGCGGTGTCGTTGACGACCGCATCGAGTCGGCTGAGCCGGATGAAGGCCAGGTTCTGGCTGGGCAGCGATCCGCCGAGCGATTCGAGGCAGCGCGTCCACACCTCCCGCAGCTCGTCTCCGGTGGGGGCGCCACCATCCGCGATCGTCATGGGGGCGATTTCCTCCAATTCCGTGACACCGTTGTTTGTCACGGTTTCCACCCTCTCGTGCGTTCTGGCCGTGTCGGCCGTCTGATCGAGCGGGTCCGGATCACCGTCGGTGACAGCCAAATCGCCCCTGGGTAACGCTCCAATTTGTCCGCGATGTCCCACTCCGACCTTCCCCGTCCACATGGTCATCCACAGCCTGTGTACACAGGTGCCCTGAGGCCGGTCACGAGTCAACGCGGCGCTGCCCGGAGGGCAGCGGATCGTGCACGGCTCGGGTAGGGAAGTCGCCCGACGACGGGCGACGCTAACAACCCGGTGGGCCGGGCAGCAAGCGGTTGTCCACAACGCGCAGGACATTTTTTGTCGGGTCGGGCGTGTCGCGTCACGGCATCGCCGGCGGCCCGGCAAACTGAACGGTTGACCCATCGGTGATTCCCGGGCCGTGCGGGCCCTGGGGACACCTGGGCGGGTGTGATCGCGTTTCCGGGCACCGGGCGACCCGGCTCGCATCGCGCTGCCCTGCCGGTTTGACCGCTCCTACCGCCGCCCCGTACCGTGGCTCGGTCGAGTCGCCGACGGCTCGATGCTGCGTGCCTGCATCCAGGTTGTCCACTGTGCGCGAGACAGTGAACGGTTTCGCACGGGTGCGGGGAAAGTTGTGGCTTCCAAGGCTCGGATCGCCCGCGGCCGCTGATGTTCGCCGAGCAGCCGTTAACCAGTTCGTCGCCAGGCGCGGCACAATGTCTGAGCATCGAGTTTCTGACGGCAACTGCCGGAAGCACGCAACGCCCGAACGACCGTAAGCCCGTAGTACCCAATGCCAGGAGCCTCCGAGTGAGCAAGCGCACTTTCCAACCGAACAACCGTCGCCGGGCTAAAACCCACGGCTTTCGCCTGCGCATGCGCACGCGCGCTGGACGCTCGATCCTCGGCGCTCGCCGCACCAAGGGCCGCACCCGGCTCTCGGCCTGAGCGACGTGCTGCCGGCAACGGCCCGGCTTCGTCAGCGCGCCGAGTTCACTGCGACCGTCCGGCGCGGCCGCCGCGGCCGGTCCGGGTTGCTTGCTGTGCACGTTGATCGCTCCCCGGAGCGCGGGCAGCCGGAAGGCTTGGCCCGTGTCGGTTTTGTCGTGTCCCGGGCCGTGGGTCCCGCCGTGGTCCGAAATCGGGTTCTGCGCCGGCTACGCCACCTGATGGCGGCCCGGCTCGACCAGCTTCCGGTCGGCAGCTGCGTCGTCGTGCGTGCCTTCCCGTCCTCGAGCCTTGCCAGCTCGGCTGCTCTTGGTGCGGCGCTGGACCGGGCGCTCGGCCAGGCCCTGAGCGCGTCCGACAACCGACCACACACCAACAGCTCGGTGAAGGAGGGCCAGGTGGCCGGCCGGTGATAGCCCGCGTGCTCGTGCTGCCGATCCGGCTCTACCAGCTGCTGATCTCACCGATGCTGGGGCCGCGCTGCCGGTTCTACCCGTCGTGCTCCGCGTACGCCGTTGAAGCACTGCAGCGCCACGGCGCGCTGCGCGGCAGCTGGCTTGCCGTGCGCCGGCTCGGCCGTTGTCACCCGTGGAACCCCGGGGGTCCCGACCCCGTTCCCCCAGCGCGTCCGGACACCGCCCGGACACCGCATCCTCCGCATGGAGTCCGTTCGTGAAGATTCTCGAACCGCTGTATGACGCCGTCACCTTCATCATGTTGGCGTTTCATTCCTTGTTCAAGTCGATGGGCGTTGACCCGTCCAGCGGCCTGGCCTGGGGTGGCGCGATCGTGGGCCTGGTCGTCGTCATCCGCATCCTGCTGATCCCGTTGTTCGTGAAGCAGATCAACGCGCAGCGTGGGCTGCAGATGCTGCAGCCGGAGATGAAGAAGCTGCAGGCGAAGTACAAGGGGAAGAGCGACCCCGAGAGCAAGAAGAAGCAGCAAGAAGAAATGATGAAGCTCTACAAGGACAACGGGACCAACCCCCTTGCGAGCTGCCTCCCGATCCTGCTTCAGGCGCCGATCTTCTTCGCTCTGTTCCGGGTCCTGAACGGCATCGGACACCAGCCCGAACCCATCCCGCGTGGCCTGCTCAGCATGCAGGAGGCGGAACAGGCAGCAGCTGCGCAGATCTTCGGGGCTCACCTGTCCGACAAGTTCATCGGCGCCGACAGCCTCAACGTGCAGATCGTCTGTGCCGTGATGATCGTGGCGATGTCTGCGTCGACGTTCCTGACGCAGAAGCAGCTGATGAGCAAGAACATGCCTGCCTCGGCGATGGACAACCCGTTCGCCCAGCAGCAGAAGATCCTGCTCTATGTCTTCCCGTTGATCTTCGCGGTCAGCGGGGTCAACTTCCCCGTCGGTGTCCTGCTCTACTGGCTGACCACCAACCTGTGGACGATGGGTCAGCAGTTCTACGTCATCCGCCGGAACCCGGCCCCTGGATCGCCGGCGTTTGACGCCCTGGAGAAACGCAAAGCCGAGAAGGCCGCCCGCGCGAAGCACGAGGCCGTCGCTGCCGAGGCAGTCGGCACCACCACCGCCGTTGACGAAGCGGGCGAGCAAGGTGCCGAGGCCACCGGCACCGATGGCCCGACACGAACGCCTCGCCAGCGGCAACAGCCTCGTCGGCAGCCGAAGCGCAAACGCTAGCCGCGCGACCCCGCACCTTTTCGACCGCAGCACAGTCAACCTCGAAGGACGACATCACCGATGACCGAGCCGACCGGCGACGCACCCGACACCGCTGATCACGACAACGGCGTCACCGACAGCAGTGCCCCCGAAACCGATGCGACGAGCAGTTCCGTTTCCGAGGACGACAGCGGCGCCGGCGATTCGGGCACCCCTCCGGTCGAGGGTGGGACCGCGCCCAGCCGTGCGCGCCGGGGCGAGCCTGACCTCGCGGTGTTGGAACGAGAGGGCGAGATCGCGGCCGACTACCTCGAGGAGCTGCTGGACATCGCCGACCTCGATGGCGACATCGACATGGATGTCGAGCGAGACCGCGCTTCCGTTTCTGTGGTCGGTGGAGACCTCGACCACCTGGTCGGCGACGAGGGCGTGGTGCTGGAGGCGCTTCAGGAGCTGACTCGGCTCGCCGTGCTGACCGAGACGGGCGAACGTTCGCGCCTGATGCTTGATGTCGCGGGCTACCGCGCCGGCCGGCGGGCCGTTCTCAGTGAACTCGGTCGCGCGACGGCTGAGCAGGTCAAGAGCTCCGGGGAGCCGGCCCGCCTCGACCCGATGACACCGTTCGAGCGAAAGATCGTTCATGACGCCGTCGCCGCCGCCGGGCTGCGCAGCGAGTCCGAAGGTGAGGAACCGCAACGACGCGTCGTCGTCCTGCCGGCATGAACACCCTCGGGGACGCCGTATGAGCGATGTTTCACGTGAAACATCGGCGCCGGACCTAGGTCAGACACGCGGCGCCGAGCCGGTCCTTCATGGGGTCGCCTCCGACTACGGGGACCTGCCCGAGGCCCCCCCGGCGGCCGCAGGAGTGTTCGGCAGCCGACTCGAGGCCGCCACCACATATGCACGGATGTTGGCCGGCGAAGGACTCACGCGAGGACTTCTAGGGCCGCGCGAGGTCCCCCGACTCTGGGATCGCCACCTGCTCAACTGCGCCGTGATCTCCGAGCTCGTGGCTCCTGCAGCGACCGTCACCGACGTAGGCTCGGGGGCCGGTCTCCCCGGCATCCCGCTGGCCTTGGCCCGGCCCGACCTGCACATCGAACTGCTGGAACCGTTGCAACGTCGGGTGGTCTTCCTGCAGGAGACCGTGACCGCCCTCGGGCTCGATCGCGTCCAGGTGGTGCGGGGTCGCGCAGAAGACGCGGTCCGCCCCGGCGGCGTTGACGTCGTGACGGCACGTGCGGTCGCGCCGCTGTCTCGGCTGGCGGCGTGGTGTCTACCGCTGCTTCGGCCAGGCGGTAGTCTCATCGCGCTCAAGGGCAGCCAGGCATATGCGGAGTTGGCTGCCTGCGCGGACGACCTGCGTCGGCTGGGCGCCGTCGACTCGGAGGTCGTGACCTGTGGTGTCGGCCTGCTGGATGCGCCGACGACCGTGGTGCGCGTGGTCCTGGGAGATGCCGGTGTGCCCCGAGTCGGGCGCCCTGGACGAGGAGGAAAGAGGCGCCCGTGATCGAGACGTTGCGTGACGGCACCGGGCGCCCCACCGGCCTGGGCTGGCCCGAGCCGCCTGCCGCGAACCACGGCGACGGTGCTCCCAACCGCCCCTCCGGTGGCGGATGGCCCGATCAGTCGGCCGGGCCGCCGGTGGTTGTTTCACGTGAAACATCGACGGCAGGCGACAGCGACACCGATGCGGCGGTCGTGGGTGAGACCGGCGTCGCGACGGCAGTCGAGGTCGCTCCGACCGGCCGCAACGGCCCTCCTGCCGATCACCTGAGCGTCGGGGCAGAACAGGTCGAAACGGAGCCGGTCGACCTGACCCCGCAGCACGCACCGTTGGCTCTTGGAGCCGAGGTACCCATCGCCGAGGAGTTCTCCGTCATGGACGACGTTTCACGTGAAACGGAGGACACGCCGATCGCTCAGGCGGCCGAAACTGCCGTACAAGTGCTCTCCGGCCGGGTGGGCGAGCCGCTGCCACGGCCCGCCAGGACCCGCGTGCTGACGGTGGCCAACCAGAAGGGTGGCGTCGGGAAGACGACCACCACGGTCAACATCGCCGCGGCCCTCGCCCTGCAGGGGTTGAACGTCCTGGTCGTCGACCTCGACCCGCAGGGCAACGCCTCGACGGCCCTCGGCGTCGACCACCACGCCGAGGTCCCGTCGGTCTACGACGTGCTGATCGACGGCCGTGCCATGCACGAGGTCGTCGCCCCGGTCGAGGGGATCCCCGGACTGTGGTGCGCGCCGGCCACGATCGATCTCGCCGGTGCCGAGATCGAGCTGGTTTCGTTGGTGGCGCGAGAGTCCCGGCTGGCGAAAGCCATCGAGGGCTACGCCGCGTGGTGCAGCGAGCAGGAGGTGACCGGGCTACCCCGCCTGGACTATGTGCTGATCGACTGCCCGCCGAGCCTCGGCCTGCTCACCGTCAACGCGCTCGTCGCGGCACCGGAGGTCCTTGTCCCGATCCAGTGCGAGTACTACGCCCTGGAAGGCGTCGGCCAGCTGGTGAAGAACATCGAGATGATCAAGGCACATCTCAACCCGGGGCTCCACGTCTCGACCGTGTTGCTGACGATGTACGACGCCCGCACCCGGCTCGCGGCGCAGGTGGCCCAGGAGGTGCGCACGCATTTCGCGACAACGGTGCTGCGCACGACGATCCCTCGCTCCGTGCGGATCTCCGAAGCGCCGAGCTATGGGCAGACGGTGATGACCTACGATCCCGGGTCAACGGGCGCCTTGTCCTACCTGGAAGCCGCGCGGGAGATGGCCGTCCGGGGCGCCGAGGACCGCGCAGCGACGAGCGAGGAGACGCCATGAGCGAGCCTGCGAGCTCATCGTCGGCACAGCGTGTTCTGCGAGCGCGGCTGACGAGCGTCAGCGAGGAGGGCGCATGAGTGAGAAGAAGCGTGGACTGGGCCGCGGCCTCGGGGCACTGATCCCGACGGCACCGAGCAAGGACGACGTGCGTCCGGCGCCCTCGCCGGTCGACGTGCTGATTCCTGACCGCAACGCCGCGGAGCGGGATGCGGCCGATCGCGACGGCGGTGGGTTGTCCGCGGGCACGGCGCCGGACCAGGAGCCCGCCCCCGTCGCAGGCGCGCATTTCGCCGAGCTGCCGTTGTCCTCGATAAGTCCGAACCCCCGTCAGCCCCGGGAGGTCTTTGACGAGGACGCGATGGCCGAGCTGGTGGCCTCGGTGCGCGAGGTCGGCCTGCTTCAGCCGATCGTCGTGCGACCGGCCGGCCCGGATCACTATGAGCTGATCATGGGGGAGCGGCGCTGGCGCGCGGCGGGAGCCGCCGGCCTGTCGAGCATCCCGGCCATCGTGCGGGCCACCGATGATGACGTGATGCTGCGCGACGCGCTGCTGGAGAACCTGCACCGCGCCCAGCTCAACCCGCTCGAGGAGGCTGCTGCCTACGACCAGCTGCTGACCGACTTCGGCTGCACGCACGACGAGCTCGCCGGTCGCATCGGTCGCTCCCGGCCACAGATCTCGAACACCTTGCGCCTGCTGAGGCTGCCGCCCTCGGTGCAGCGGCGGATCGCGGCGGGCGTGCTCTCGGCCGGCCACGCACGCGCGGTGCTGGGGCTCGACGACCCTGCGGCCCAGGAGCGGCTGGCCCAACGGATCGTGGCCGAAGGGCTCTCGGTGCGCAGCGTCGAGGAGATCGTCGCCGTCGGTGGAGAGGCCGCCCGCGACCGTCCGCGGCGCCCGAAGAAGCCGGTGGCTCCGAAGCTCGAGATCCTGGCGACCCGGCTGTCCGAGCGCTTCGAGACTCGGGTGAAGGTCGATCTGGGCCGGTCGAAGGGTCGCATCGTCGTGGAGTTCGGGTCCATCGACGACCTGGAGCGCATCGTGGCGCTGATGTCGCCCAGCGATGAGTCCGGGGATGCGCCCGATGATGCGCCCGATGGTGCGCCCGGTGATCCGTCCGGCGACGCCCCCGGCGCCGAGCACCTGGGCTCACCGACCTAGACGCGACCCGGTCGACATGGCGGTTTGTCGACAAAGCGCCTCGGCCGATCACCGAGCCGGTGCGACCATGGTTGCGTACGCCTTCGCCTGCTCTGGTCTGGTGCCTTGCGGCTTACTAGGATGCCCTCGGGCGTCTGACCCTGATTCGGGGCGGGAGCGGGGTTGTCCCCGGATCCGCTGGTCAATTCCGGGTCGGCGCCACCTTTGGAGGAATGGGTGTCGCGACGACTGGCGAGCCTCACGCTCGACAACCTCGACGATCTGCCCCGCCGCTGCCGGCGTTGCGTGTTCTGGGAGCTGGACCCGCTGGCCCGAGAGGTGGCTGAGGAAGCCGGGGACGTCGCCCTGGAGAAGGAGGCCTGGGTTTCGGCCACCCTGCTCGAGTGGGGCTCGTGCGGGAAGCTGCTCTACGTCGATTCGACACCGGCCGGATACCTGCTCTACGCGCCGCCCGTCTACGTGCCGCGCAGCGTCGCCTTCCCGACCTCACCGGTCTCCGGTGATGCCGTCCTGCTGATGACCGGCCGGGTCGTGACGGAGTTTCAGGGCGGCGGTCTCGGCCGGATGCTGCTCCAGGCGGCCGCCAAGGATCTGACCCGCCGCGGCGTGCGTGCCATCGAGGCGTTCGGCTCCCTCGTGCCTCAGGCCGATGCCGAGGAGGAGCCGGATGCGCAACGCAAGCCACCGCATGGATCGTGTGTCGTGCCGGCCGATTTCCTGCTCGCGGTGGGCTTCAAGACGGTCCGGCCGCACTACCGCTATCCGAGGTTGCGACTCGACCTCAAGAACGCGCTGTCCTGGCGCGAGGACGTCGAGGTCGCGCTGGAGCGCCTGTTGGGGTCGATGAACCCGGAGCCGGTGTTCCGCCCGGTGTGAGCTGCCATCGCGACGCGCGGCGCGCGACGCGCGGCGCCGGAGCAGGGGTCAGCGGGTGGCCGGGGAGCGAAGCCCGGGGATGCGCAGGATGCCGGTGTCCGCATCTTCGTCGGGAGGCAGGTAGAGCCGCTGCACCGCTGCGACGATCGCCTCGGCGAGCACGTCACGGAAGGCGGGGTCGGACAGGCGGGCCGCGTCCGAGGGGTTGGTGAGGTAGCCCAGCTCGATGCGCACCGCCGGCATCCGGGTGCGGCGAAGCAGGTCCCAGGTCTTGGGGTGCGTACGCAGGTCAACGAGGTCCGTACGCGCGCAGACCTCTCGTTGCACGAGATCAGCGAAACGCTCGCCGACGACCGAGTGGTGGCCGATGCGGTCGTTGCCGAAGTAGTAGGTCGAGCAGCCCGCGGCCATCCGACTGCTGTGGGCGTCGACGTGCAGCGAGATGACCAGGTCCGCCCCGGCAGCATTGGCGAAGCTGGCTCGGTCCACCTCGTCGAGATCACCGTCGGGGCCGCGGGTCAGGAACGCCGAGCTGCCGGTCGCGGTGAGCCGGCCCTCCACGCGGGAAGCCAGGTCGTAGACCAACACGGCCTCGCCCAGCTGGTGCCCGCCCACGCCGCTGTCCTGCCCACCATGGCCCGGGTCGATGATCACCAGCTTGCCGGACAGCGTCGGACCGGCCCGGGTGATCGCTTCGGTCTCGCGCATGGCCTGCGGCTGGCCGCCCACCACCGTCCGCGCCAGCTGGAGGAGGGCCTTGAGCGTCGTCGGACCGCAGGTGCCGTCGGCGGGGATGCCGATGTTGCGCTGGAACTCCCGCAGCGCCTGCTCGGTCTCCACGCCGAACAGACCGTCGACCCGTCCGCAGTCGAAGCCCATGTCGAGCAGCCGCTGCTGCAATGCACTGACGTCGTCGCCGGCCAGCAGCCGGGCGGGGATGTAGGAGAGGATCCGATCGCCCAGCCGCCAGCGCGCTTCGTCGAGGGCCTGGTAGGTCGTCCCGCCGACAACGCCGTCCACGGTGAGACCGCGCTGCTGCTGGAACGTTCGTACGGCGCGGTCGGTGTCCTCGTCGAAGGACGCTGTTCCAGTGCCCGCCAGGGGGCCGAGCGGATCCGGCCGCAGCTGCAGCAGCTCCAGGCGTGCCAGCTTTGCCCGGATCTCTGCCACGGCGGGCCCGGTGTCGCCGCGTCGGTAGGCACGCTCGAGGGACAACGAGTCGATGCTCCTGATTCGGTTCGGAGAGGATCCGGTCTCGGCGGTTGCCAAACGCATCACCGGGCGCGCCGATGCTACCGCGCGGATCTACCCCGCTCGACCACGGTCAATGCCTTGTTGACGGTGCCGAATTCTCCGCTTCTCAGCGGAAATGATCGCGAACCTCGGGCGATTGTCCGCTTCGGTCGGAGCGGACGGCTCCTGGGTGGGGCGGCGGCTGACGACTAGATGAAGGCTTCGAGGTCCTTGAGCAGCAACGCCTTGGGCTTGGCGCCGACGATCGTCTTCACGACCTGGCCGCCCTGGTAGACGTTGAGCGTCGGGATCGAGACGACGCCATACTCCGCGGCGGTTGCCGGGTTCTCGTCCACGTTCAGCTTCACGATGGTGATCTTGTCGGCGTGCTCACCCGCGATCTCCTCGAGAATCGGGGACACCTGGCGGCACGGACCGCACCACTCTGCCCAGAAATCCACCAAGATCGGCTTGTCGTGCTGAAGCACGTCAGCGGTAAAGGTGGCGTCGGTGACCGACTTTGTGGTGTTGCCCACGGTGTTTCCCTTCAGGTGATGATCTGCCGGGCGGGTGTCTCCCGGCCGGTCCAGGTTGGGGTGTTTCGCGCCGGGATCAGGCGTTCACGATGGCGGCTTGGACTGGGTCACCGGTGAGGACGGCGTCCTCCAGCGAGGTGAGATAGCGCTCGGCGTCGAGTGCGGCGGCACACCCGGTGCCGGCCGCGGTGATCGCCTGACGGTAGACGTGGTCCACGACGTCGCCGCACGCGAACACACCGGCGAGATTCGTCCGGGTCGTCGGAGCGTCGACCAGGATGTAGCCCTCGTTGTCGACGCGGAGCTGACCCGCGAACAACTCGCTGCGCGGGTCGTGCCCGATGGCCACGAACAGTCCCGTCGCATCGAGGGTCGACTCCTCGCCGGTGACGACGTTGCGGATCTTGACGCCGGAGACCTTCTTGTCACCGAGTACGTCGACGACCTCGCTGTCCCACACGAACCGGATCTTCTCGTGGGCGAAGGCGCGCTCCTGCATGATCTTGGAGGCACGCAGGCTGTCGCGGCGGTGCACGATCGTGACGGACCGGGCGAAGCGGGTGAGGAACGTCGCTTCCTCCATAGCGGTGTCACCGCCCCCGACCACGACGATGTCCTGGTCGCGGAAGAAGAAGCCGTCGCAGGTCGCGCACCACGAGACACCGTGACCGGCAAGGACCTTCTCGTTGGGGACGCCCAGCTCTCGGTAGCCGGAACCGGTGGCCACGATCACGACGCGGGCCAGGTGTTGGGTTCCTGCGCCGTCGGTCACGACCTTGATCGGGCCGGTGAGGTCGACATCGGTGACGTCGTCAGCGACCAGCTCGGCCCCGAAACGCTCGGCCTGCTTGCGCAGGTGGTCCATGAGGTCGGGTCCCATGATGCCGTCCGGGAAGCCAGGGAAGTTCTCTACATCGGTGGTGTTCATCAGCGCGCCACCAGCTGTCACCGAGCCCTCGAACACCAGCGGTGCCAGATTGGCACGCGCGGCGTAGATGGCCGCTGTATAACCAGCAGGGCCGGAGCCGATGATGATCACGTTGCGGGGGTCGCTCACGACGGTGTCAGAACCTCTCGGGAAGTCCGGATGGGACGCAGGAGTCAACCGATCCTAGGCGTGCCGCATTCCCAGGAGCAGCGCACACGCAGACCGGCGAACAGGCAGTCGTCACGTACGGGCAGGTCATACCCACCACCCGCTTGTTCAGGCGTCAGGGCAGGGCGACGCGTTGGTAGTCGAGCCAGGTTCCGGTGGGGCAGTCGGGTGCGACCGCGTACGCGTTGACGAACGACGGGTCGTCCGGGTCGGGCAGCACGATGATGGTCGCCGGCTTGCCCTCGAAGCGGCCGATGTCGACGGCCAACGGCGTCACCGGACCGTTCGCGAGGTTGGCGACGCACTCGGCCAGGGCGGCCCCGTTCCGCAGCCGCCCGGGGTCGGCCGCCGCCGCGACCGGCGCTTCCGCCTTCGGCGTCGAGGAGCTCGTTGGTGACTGGCTGCTCGTTGGTGACTGGCTGTCCGCTGCGGCGTCACCACCGGAGTCGAGCGCGGTCCTGGAAAGCAGTCCGGGCACGGCACTGCGCAGCGAGCTCGAGGTGTAGTCGCGGCCGCTGCTCGTGACGCTGTACTTACCGGCCGCGGTGGCCTTCTCCCGAGAGGCCTGGCCGCTGCCGCTGCCGCCGGCGGCACTGTCGGCACTGTCGGCACTGGTCCCGCCCCCGCCGATGGCCCTGATGCCGCCGTAGCCGAGCGCACCGACGGCCGCGATCAGGACAAAGACCGCGGCGGCCTGCAGGACGCGGGTCCTCCAGGGCTGGCGTACGGGCGTGGTCAGCGCCGTCAGCGGAGTCACCGTCGCCGACGCTGTGGCCGAGGTGGGTGCCAGCGGCGCTGCTGCGACGGCCAGTGCGTCGTCAAGACGGCGTACGACGTCCTCGGGTGCGGCGACGTCCGCGTCCGCACCAACAGCACGCAGCGCCGCTCGTACGTCGTCGAGGGCTTGGCTTTGCGCGCGGCACTCGGCGCAGCCGTCCAGGTGCTCGGCCGCTGTGGTGACCTGCTCCTGATCGAGCAGACCTTCTTGGAGGTCGGCCAGCAGGTCGAGGTCGAGGTGGGAATGCGTGCTCATCGGTGCGGGTCACCTCCTTCGGCGGGTGCGGTGGCGATGTTGTGCTCTGGTGGGACGCGCGCCACGTCGAACGGGTTCCCCGCGACGCGGACCTGATCGGAGGTGTCAACCGGATCGAGACGGCCGGCCAGGTCGGGCCGCAGGAGCGGGACAAGGCGCGCGCGGCCGCGGGCGCATCGGCTCTTCACCGTGCCAACGGCGCAGTCGAGGATCGTCGCGACCTCGTCGACGGGGTAGCCGTACATGTCGACCAGGACGAGGGCGGCGCGCTGGTCGGCCGGCAGCGTCGCCAGGGCGGCGTCCAGGTCGAGCGCGAGCTCGCGCGCGGCCAGCGGGTCGCGGCGCCGGTCGGGCACGTCGTAGTCCGGCAACGGGTCGGCGGGACGGCTGGCCTTGCGACGAACCCGGTCCAGGCAGGCATTCACGACGATGCGGTGCAGCCAGGTCGTCACGGCGGCCTCGCCCCGGAAACCCGGTCCGGACGCGGCGTCCGCGCTGGCGTCGGCTCGTGGGCCCGAGGCGCGCAGGGCCGAGACGAGGGCGTCCTGCACGGCGTCGGCGGCTTCCTCGCGGTCACCGAGAGTGCGCAGCGCCACGGCCCAGAGCCGGTCACGGTGCCGGCGCACGACCTCGCCGAAGGCATCGGGGTCGCCGGCGGCATGGGCGGCCAGCAGTTCCGCGTCGGAGCGGGTGTCCGCCGAACCGTGGGTCACGTCGAGCCTCTCTGCGCCGGCCCCCGGTGTGGGCACGTCCAGCGCCAGCGTAGGACACCTTTGTCCGATTACTGCCTCATCGACGGCCTGGGCGCGGCAGTTGAGCGACTGCGGACGGGTTGTCGGAAACTGCATGATCGACTTGGTTTTGCGGGGCGCTGACCTGCGGCGATGGGGGGCCGTGCCAGGTTGTGCATGATCGACTTTGAAGTGGGGGGTGGTGAGGGGTGGTTAGGAGCCGCGGACGGTGACCTCGGCGAGCTGGCCGCGAAAGCCGCCGTTGACGGCAGGGAGCTTGGTCAGCCAGAGCAGTACGTAGCGGCCTCTGGTGGCCTTGTCGAAGGTCAGCGGCGTGCGGCCGACGATGTCAGTGCCCGTTGTCGCCTTCGAGTAGTCGGCCAGCGCGTCGCCCTCGTCATTCGCGACGCGGACCTGCAGGTCGGTCCCCGCTCCGACGGCCGTCACGGTCACCGATGACACGTCCTTGCGCGAGCCGAGGTCGAGCACGAGCCCGACGCCCTTCTTCAGCCCGCCCGGGCCGAACTGCTGGCGATAGATGTTCGTGTTCCACACCGTGGTGACATTGCCGTCGAAGGCCTGGTCGGCCCGGTCGGTGTTCTCCTCGCCGTCACCCTCCGGCTCGGGGTCGAGCGTCGTGGCGCCCTTGATGCCCAGCTTGCTCGCTCCGCTGGTGGGGGGCGAGGATGCCGATGTCGTCGGATCGGGCGGATCGTCGGTCAGCCCCGCGAAGTTCGAGTTGAACAGCTGGTAGCCGGCCAGACCGAGCCCCACCAGCAGCACGAGTCCCACCAGCAACGACAGTGGGCCGACCACCCGCCCCCTCGGGGCAGCCTCGTCGTCGTACGGCGAGAGATAGGGACCCGGCTGCGGCGGCGGGGTGTCGTCGCCGTGCAGACCGCCGCGCGGTTCGACCACGGGGATGCGGCTCGTCGCGGCCGTCGAGGTGAGCCGCCGAGCCAGCTCGGCCGGCGTGCGCACCGGCTCGCCGGCGTTGCCCGCGCCGTGCCGTGCCGTGCCGAGGGTCGCGGTGACGAGCGTGTCGAGGTCGACGGGCACGCCGGCCCGCACCTGCCGCGGGCTGCATACCCGGTCGCCGTCGTAGGGCGCTGCGGTCACGGCGGAGGGCTCCGCGCCCGGCCATCTGCCGGTGAGCGCGGTGTAGAGGATGGCAGCCGCGCCTTGCGTGTCGCGCATGGCGGCATCGGCATCGTCGACGGCGACCAGGCCGCGCACGGCGGCGTCGACGGCCAGGCCGGCGACCTTGATCTGTCCGTGGCTGGTCCGCAGCACATGCTCGGGGGTCAGGCAGAGATGGGACAGCCCCTCGCGGTGGGCGGCTTCGAGGGCGTTGGCGACCTCGGTCGCGAGATCGCAGGCGTGACCGGCCGTCAGTGGGCGGTCGGCGATCAGGTCGGCGAGGCTGCTGGCGGTCACCCACTCGCTCACGACGTAGACGACTCCGTCGGTGTCGTTCGCATCGAGGACCCGGAGGAAACGAGCGTCGGTGACGGCAGCCGCGCGGCGGGCGGCGCTCAGGACGCGCTGCGCTCCTGCGCTGTCGCCCTGCAGCAGGCACAGTCCGACGGCGCGGTCGAGCAGCTCGTCGTGGGCCCGCCAGTACGTCGTGCCCTCCGCGGCGTGCCCGAGCGCCTGTTCGAGCAAGTAGCGGTCAACGAGCCGGGTGCCCGGGTCGAGGGTGTGAGGTCCGTCGTTCGCGGGTGACACACAACTCCTCGCACGTAGGGCCGATCCCGTTAGGAACAACGACCAGAGGACCCCCGAGTGTCCGGGTCACGCACGGCGCGGCCCATCGGATCATCAGCGTTGCAAGGTCCATGGTAGGTCCGACGGGATGGCGTCAGCGCCACGCGTGCAGAGACCCGGTTGCGCCTGACTATCCGTCGACGGCCTTACCGGTCGCGTGGCGCTCGATGTGTGCCCAGTCCTTGATCGGCCCGATGCGGAAGATGATCAGCGTCGTGGCGTTGCGGGACACGGTCAGGTGAACGGTGCCGTCCTCGTCGACCTTGAAGTCGTCGGTGTGGATGACGTCTGCGGGGTTCTCGGAGGCGGCGGCGGCGACCGCCGCGTTGTAGGCCGATTGCACGCTCTTGCTCGTCTGCCAGTCTTCCGACGCCTGCAGCGCAGCGAAAGACCCCTGGTCGGCGACGGTCATCGCGGTGGTGCCGATCGAGATCGCGTCGAAGAGGGCCAGCCCCGCGACGGCGAAGAACACCACGATCCGGGTGAGCCAGCCGAGGACGATGCCGCCCTGGTCGTTGAGCGTGCGGGCCTGCGGCGTGCGGTGCTCAGTTGTGCGGGCTTGCGGCGTGCGGTGCTCAGTTGTGCGGTTTTTGAGCAGGGAAGACGGTGACCGGGCCATACCCACCTAGGTCGGCTGTCGAGGACCCCGCCTTGAGTGATCCGAACATGGTGGCTCAGTGCGCGAGGCGGCTGCGCACGGTCGCCCGCATCGTGGCCAGCTCGTCGATGTGCAGAACCTGTCCGACGGTGAGGTACCCCAGGAGCAGCACGATGCCTCCGACGCCCACCGCGACGGCCGAGCCGGCGAAGCCCTCGCCCAGCCAGTCCGTCAGCGCCCGGGAGAAGCCCCAGGCCGCGATGCCGCCCGGCAGCACGGCCAGCACGAGACGGACGAACGTGCGCGTGACCCGGCGCCCGTCGAGATCGCCGAGCCGCCGACGCAGCACGGCCGTGCTGAGCGTGAGTCCGACCAGGTAGGTCGCCGCGTAGGCCAGCGCGAGGCCGATCAGGATGTACTTGTCGGGCAGCGTCTGGTAGGCGACCAGCGCCAGCGCGACGTTCACGGCTGCGATGAGGGTCTGGAGCAGGAACGGGGTGCGCGTGTCCTCCTGGGCGTAGAACCCGCGCAGCGCGACGTACTGCGCGGAGAAGGCCGGTAGCCCGAGGGCGAAGGCCGCGGTCACCGTCCCGATGAATCGGGCGTCGTCGGAGGACACGTTGGAGGCGAACAGCATGCCGGTGAGGTCGGGACCCAGGGCGACGTAGACCGCCGCGGCGAACACCGTGCCGACCGCAGTCAGGCGCCAGCCTGTCGACAGGTCGTCGCGCAGCGCGTCCATGCGCCCGTCGGCCACGGCCCGGCTCATCCGGGGCAGCAGGCCCGTGACGACCGACACCGTGAGGATCGAGTGCGGCAGGATGAAGATCAGGTAGGCACTGCTGTAGACGGTCAGGCCGTAGTTGTCGCCGCCGTCCGCCGTGGCGGCGTTGGTGGCCAGGTTGACGATGACCCCGTAGGCCAGCTGGTTGACCAGCACGAAGAGGAAGGTCCACTTGGCCAGCTCGCCGGCCTTGCCGAGCCCGTGACCGCGGAAGTCGAAGCGCGGGCGATAGCGGAACCCGGTGCGTCGCAGAACGGGGATGAGGACGAGCGCCTGCAGTGCCACGCCGAGCGTTGCCGAGCCGCCGAGCAGCGCGATGCCCCCGGGGGTGAGCGAGGTGGGATCGGCCGTGTCGACGGAGAAGAACGCGATGAACAGCAGTGCGCCGGCGATCGCGACGATGTTGTTGATGGCCGGCGCCCACATCATCGGTCCGAAGCTGCCACGCGCATTGAGGACTTGACCCACGATGGTGTAGACGCCGTAGAAGAAGATCTGCGGCAGGCACCAGAACGCGAATGCCGTTGCGACGGCGACGTCCGCACTCGTGTAGTTGTCCCCGGTGTAGATCGCCATCAGCACCGGGGCCAGCGCAGTCGCCACGATCGTCACGACCAGCAGGACCAGCCCGGCCAGCGTCAGCAGCCGGTCGGTGTAGCCCTTCCCCCCATCGGGGTTCTTCATCGCGCGCACGACCTGCGGCACGAAGACGGTGTTCAGTACGCCGCCCGCGAGCAGGATGTAGAGGATGTTGGGCACCGTGTTGGCCACGGTGAAGGTGTCTGCGGTGAAGTGGACACCGATCGCCGCGGCCAGCGCCGCGTTTCGCACGAAACCGAGTGCGCGGGAGACCGTGGTGCCTGCGGCCATGACCGTGCTCGTGCGGAGCAGACCCGCGACGGATTCGTCAGGTACCTGAGCTCCGCTCTGCTGGCCGGCGTCTCCGTCGGCGGAAGACGTGTGGGTCACTCGGCAACTCCATGGGCCAGCGGCGAGGGCGGCGCCCGCCGTGCGGCGCGGCCACGTCGGAACAGGCGGACGAGTGCCGCCAGGAACAGCACGCCGGCCGCCCCGCCGGTGATGAACAAGGCGACCGTGCCGAACTGGGTGATCCGGATGCTGATCGGCACTGGACCGTTGGGCAGCGCGGTGCCCCCGCGGGTCAGCAGCGTCGCGTCGACGACGACGTCGCCACCCGCGACGGCCGTGGCGTTGACGAAGACCTGCTGCTTGCGTCCGGCACCGATGTGGATCGGATTGGGCGGCGGGTCGAGCCGCAGTCGTGGTTGCCGGGGTTCGAGCCGTAGCACGACGATGACTTCCTGTTTGACGCCGTTCGAGATCGTCAGCGGGATCTTGCCGCTGTTGCTGCTGAACGTATAGCTGCCGGGCTGCACGCGGATCGAACCGAGCTGGTCGTTGACGATCGACTGTTCGCGGAAATAGCGGTTGACCCGGTCTTCCTCCCGGCCGCGCCACCAGGTCGACTCCAGGCGCAGCAAGCCCGTCTCGAGGCTGGGGACGATCTGTTCGGGCTTGGTGAGCACTGCCGCGAAGGTCGAGATCCTGGAGTGCTGGGAGCCCAACGCCGTCAGGTAGGGCGCCGACAGCTCGTGGGCCCGTTCCGACGCCGGATAGCGCACGCCTCGCCGTTCCACCTCGGCCACCGGGGCGTTGCGCATGTCCGCGAGCGAGGTGCCTGTCATCCAACTCGCGCCCGCTGTGCCCGCGACGAGCCGGTCCAAGAACTCCTGCGGAGGATCCCAGCGTCGCGGTGGCGCGACCAGGATCACGCGGCTCGGGCCGGCGCTGGGCAGCTCGGCGGTGATCATCGCCGTCTCTGCGAGGAACCGTTGGGCGGCGAGCAGCGGGTTGTGAGGGGCGTCGCCGAGCAGGCTGGTCAGCACATGGTCGGCGAGGACGGCGTTGACAGAACCCGACGGCGTACGGAGGTCGCTGTGACCGCCCGGCGTGTAGTTGAGCTCCAGTCGTGGTGGCAGTGCCCGGTCGTCGAGGACGACTGCGCGCGTGCCGGTCGAGGCCAGCAGCGCGAGGGTCGGCCGGTCGGTGAAGCCGTCGATCGGCCAGGCGACGTCGCTGGTGACCGGCCGGCCAAGGACACGCTCGGCCTCGATCGTGCCGGTGTTGCGGGCGTTCTGGACGTCGGAGCTCAGACCACCCCGACGCAGCGCTGTGATGTCAGGATCGGCGTAGGGCAGCGCGACGACCTCGCTGGTCGCCGTCGCCGTCTTGACCTGCTCGAGCCAGTCGGCGGCCGAGACGGTTCCGCCGCCGGCCTTGGTGCGGCTGCCGGCCACCACGCGGTAGCCGTTGGGTGCGCTCATGTCGGCTGCGCTGTCGAGCAGATCCGGGTCGACCACCCAGGTGAGCGGCAGTTGCTGGCCGAGCAGCTCACCGGCCTGGCTCAACCGTTGCAGCCGGCCGTCCGGCGCGAAATCGGTGGCGAGGGAGTCGTCGGCGTAGGTGCCGTCGGACAGCCGGGTCGGATGACCGACCAGGGGCCACAACCAGGTGAATCCGGTCGGGCGCACCTCGTTGCGCCGCGGGACCCACGGCAGGAAGGTCCGCGTGATCGCCACCGGGCCTACCCCGTCGCGGTGAGTCGCGGTGACCTCGACGACGAGGACGTAGACCCCGAAGTCGGTCAGCTGGTCGAGGTCGTTCAGGTTGGTGGCGATGTCGAATGTCCCGCTCGACCCCGGGGGCAACAGGTCCGCGACCTGTTCAGACGCGATCTCCGGGCCGTCCTTGCCCGTGGTGAGGCCCGTCGCCACACCGGCGAGCTCGTTCCTGCTGTTGACGGGCGTGCGGGACAGGCGGAGCGCGACGCTCACCTTGCGGAGCCGCTCCGGGCCGCCTTGCACGGCGCCTGCCACGTGCAGCACGGCCCCGGGCGTGCCGACGGCCGGGTCGAGCGTGGTCAGCGTCAACGTCGCGAGCGGCGTGGCGGCGACGGCCGGTGCCACAGCACCTCCCGACGCGACCAGGAAGCCCAGCAGCAGCACCACGACCACCAGCGCCGGGACCCGGTGGCACCGGACCGGCGGTCTCCGATGGCCCAGGCCGTTCCTTCTTGCGGGTCCCACGCCAGTCCTTCTTGCGTGTCTGACGCGATGACCTCGTGCGTGTCTCACGCGGTGTCCGCGAGCAGACCGGCCGCGGTCTCGGCCAGCCGCCGCTCGCCGGCGTAGGCCAGATGGGCCCCGAGCTCATCGAGCGGCACCCACGCCACCTCGTCGACCTCGATGTCCTCGTCGGAGAGCTCTCCACCTGAGGCGACGAGCAGGTAGTGGTGCACCGTCTTGTGGACCCGCCGGTTCTCGGCGACGAACCAGTAGTCGATCGTGCCGAGCGCAGCGATGACCGTGCCGCGGATGCCGGTCTCCTCCTCGACCTCTCGTACCGCGGCGTCTTGTGCGGTCTCGCCCTGCTCGACGTGGCCCTTGGGCAGCGACCAGAGCAGGCGGCCGCGGCGGTCACGGCGGCCGATGATCGCCACCTGTGGCCGCGCTCCCGACCGGTCGACGACCAGCCCGCCGGCGGAGGTCTCCTCGACCTTGCGCAGGCCCGGGCGGCCTTCCCCGGGGTCGCTGCGGCGGGCGCCGCGCCGACGGGGTGCGGGAGTCGAGGGCATCGCTTGATCGTATCCAGCCGAGACGGCCCTGCCCGTGCGGTGCAGTCGGCGGCACGCGACGTACCCTGCCTGCCGTGCCTGTTGAGACGCCCGCCCCCCGCGACGGCCTGCAAGAGGTACGGCGCCGGTTGATCGCGGAGCTGATGCGGCGTGGCGCGATCTTCGACGAGCTCGGCCGGCGGTTCCAGGACGCCGGTCACGAGCTGGCTCTGGTGGGCGGCACCGTGCGCGACATCCTGCTCGGCCGTCCGTCACCGGACCTCGATTTCACCACCGATGCCCGGCCGGAGCAGATCACCGCGCTGCTGCGCGGTTGGGCCGACGCCTGGTGGGAGGTAGGTGCGGCTTTCGGAACGGTCGGCGGCCGCAAGGGGGACGCCGTGATCGAGGTGACGACCTACCGCGACGAGGTCTACCGGCACGACTCGCGCAAGCCCGAGGTGACTTTCGGCGACTCCCTGGAGCACGATCTGGTGCGCCGTGACTTCGCTGTCAACGCCATGGCGGTCACGCTGCCGGAGATGACCTTCGTCGATCCGCACGACGGGCTCGGCGACATCGGGCGCCGCGTGTTGCGCACGCCGGGTCGCCCGGAGGACTCGTTCAACGACGACCCGTTGCGCATGCTGCGCGCTGCCCGGTTCTCGGCAACGCTCGGCTTCGACGTCGACCCCACCGTGGTGTCGGCCATCACCGAGATGGCCGGTCGCATCTCGATCGTGTCGGCGGAACGCGTGCGGGACGAGCTGGTCAAGCTCATCTGCGCCCCGCAGCCGCGCCGCGGCCTCACGCTGCTGGTCGACACCGGGTTGGCCGACCACATCCTGCCCGAGCTGCCGAAGCTGGCGCTCGAGATCGACGAGCATCACCGGCACAAGGACGTCTACGAGCACACGCTCACGGTGCTCGAGCAGGCCATCGACCTCGAGGAGCCGGGCGCCGCACCCGACTTCGTGCTGCGGTTCGCCGCGCTGATGCACGACGTGGGCAAGCCCAAGACCCGTCGCTTCGAGCCCGACGGCGGGGTCTCGTTCCACCACCATGAGGTCGTCGGCGCGAAGCTGACCGCCGCCCGGATGCGGGCCTTGCGGTTCCCCAACGACGTGACCGCGGATGTCTCCCGGCTCGTCGAGCTCCACCTGCGATTCCACGGATACGGCACGGGGACGTGGACCGACTCCGCCGTACGCCGCTATGTCGCCGATGCCGGCCCGCTGCTGGACCGCCTGCACAAGCTGACCCGGTCGGACAGCACCACCCGCAACCGACGCAAGGCGATGCAGCTGTCGGCGGCCTACGACGACCTCGAGGAACGGATCGCCCGGCTGCGTGAGCAGGAGCAGCTGGAAGCGATCCGGCCGGATCTGGACGGCAACGCGATCATGGCCATCCTCGGGGTGCCGCCCGGTCCGGTGATCGGGCGGGCGTGGGCCCATCTGAAGGAGGTGCGTCTCGACCAGGGGCCGTTGCCACCCGAGGCGGCTGAGGCCGAGCTGCGCCGCTGGTGGGCCGACCAACCCGAGTCGCCCCCCTGACCCCCCGCGTTGACCATGCGGAATCGACCACGTTCAGCATGCTGGCGGACGGTTCGCCATGCCTGCACGCCCGGCAAGGCGTCCTTTCACCTGGCACAGCAATCCGCCTCACCGGCGGTCACGCGAGTTCGGCGGAGGAAGTCGTGGCCGGGCTGCGGGAAGCCCGGCCGAAGACCAGGGCGGTAATCGCATAGCCGCCGGCGACAACGGCGAAGACGGCCGGAGAGTTGCCGTCGGCGGGCAGGGCCAGCGCCCCGAAGGCCGCGGCTGAGACGAAGGACACGTTGAACAGCACGTCGTAGAAGGAGAACACGCGACCCCGGTAGGCGTCGTCGATCGACTCCTGCACGATCGTGTCGACGCAGATCTTCGAGCCCTGTGCGGCGACGCCGACCACGAAGGCGCCGACGAGCAGCATCCATTCCTGTAGGGCCACGACGTAGACCGCCGACGCCGCAGCTGCGAACGCGAAGCAGGTCGTGATCCACGTCGTCTTGCGCACGCGATGGGTGATCTCAGGTGTGATCACGGCCGCGAGGAAGAAGCCGAGTCCTGATGCGGCGAACGCTGAGGCCAGTCCGGCGAGACCCGCGTCGACGTCGTCGGGGTCGTTGAAATAGCTGCGGAACAGCAGGATTCCCGAAATGGTCGAGATGCCGTAGAAGAAGCGGTGCGCGGCGATCGCCGCCAACGCCCGGCCTGCCGCTCGGTGCGTCCACACGTGGTGCGCCCCGTCGACCAACCCGCGGGCCACGCGACGTACCGCTTCTCGTGTTTGTGCCGGCTCGTCCGCGAGGTCGGGCCCCAGCAGGTCGCGGTCCATGCGAGCCGCAACCATGGCGGAGATGACGTAGCCGAGCGCTGCGACGACGATCACCTGCGCGTCGGCCGCGCTGCCCTCGCCGAAGAGTTTCTTGAGGCCGAACCCGATGCCGGCGCCGCCGATCGCGACGATCGTGCCGCTCGTGGTCGACACGCTGTTGGCCATGACGAGCTCCGCGCGTACGACGACGTGCGGCAGGGCCGCGGACAGGCCGGCGAGGAAGAACCGGTTGACCGACAGGCAGGCCAGGACTGCGACATAGAGGGTCGGGCCGGTGACCTGTGCCGCGACGAGCGCCCCGACGCCGAGCACCATCGCGGCGCGCAGCAGGTTGGAGAACACCAGAATCTGCCGGCGCCGCCATCGGTCGAGCAGGACTCCGGCGAACGGTCCGACCAGCGAATAGGGCAGCAGCAGTGTCGCGAATGCGGCCGCCACACTGGTCGCGGAGGTCTGCTTCTCCGGCGAGAAGAAGAACAGGCTGGCGAGTGCCGCCTGGAAGGCGCCGTCGGCGGCTTGCGAGGTCAGCCGGGTGCCGTAGAGCCGTCGAAAGTCACGATGACGTACGACGGCGCGCAGGTCGCCGGCAAAAGACACCCCGCCAGGCTATGCGCCCTCCCCTGAGGGGAATCGACCACGTTCAGCAGGGCCGCGGACGGTTCGCAAGGCGTGCGGGCCTTGCGAACCGTCCGCCAGCATGCCGAACGTGGTCGATTCCGGAACCCGAGCTGGGGCTAGCGGTCGACCTCGCCGCGGATGAACTTCTCGACGAGGTCGCGCGCGGTGTCGTCGTCGTGCTGCTCGGGCGGGGACTTCATGAAGTAGGACGACGCGGAGAGCAGCGGTCCGCCGATGCCGCGGTCCAGGGCGATCTTCGCGCACCGGATGGCGTCGATGATCACACCGGCCGAGTTGGGCGAGTCCCAGACCTCGAGCTTGTACTCGAGGTTCAGCGGCACGTCGCCGAAGTTGCGGCCCTCGAGCCGGACGTAGGCCCACTTGCGGTCGTCGAGCCACTGCACGTAGTCCGACGGTCCGATGTGTACGTTGCGCGCGCTGAGCTTGTTCTCCATGTTGGACGTGACGGCCTGGGTCTTCGAGATCTTCTTCGACTCGAGGCGGTCGCGCTCGAGCATGTTCTTGAAGTCCATGTTGCCGCCGACGTTGAGCTGGTAGGTCCGGTCGAGGATCACGCCCCGGTCCTCGAACAGCTTCGCCAGCACGCGGTGCGTGATGGTGGCGCCCACCTGCGACTTGATGTCGTCACCGACGATCGGAACGCCGGCGTCCTCGAACTTCTTCGCCCACGCGGGGGTTCCGGCGATGAAGACCGGGAGTGCGTTGACGAATCCCACGCCGGCGTCGATGGCGCACTGCGCGTAGAACCTCGCCGCGACCTCGGACCCCACTGGCAGGTAGCAGACCAGTACGTCGACCTGTGCGTCCCGCAGGACCTGAACGACGTCAACCGGCTCCTCGTCGGACTCGGTGATCGTCTCGCGGTAGTACTTGCCGAGCCCGTCGTGGGTGTGACCGCGCTTGACCGTGATGCCCGTGGGCGGCACGTCGGCGATCTTGATGGTGTTGTTCTCGCTCGCGAGGATTGCCTCCGCGAGGTCCTGGCCGACCTTCTTGGCATCCACGTCGAAGGCGGCGACGAACTTCACATCGCTGACGTGGTAGTCGCCGAACTGCACGTGCATGAGGCCGGGCACGCGGCCCTGCGGGTCGGCATCCTTGTAGTACTCGACGCCCTGAACCAGCGACGCGGCGCAGTTGCCTACGCCGACAATGGCCACTCGAACGGAACCCATGCGTTGCTCCTTTGATCTGACTCGGTTGTTGATCGTGCTCGGGCGAAGCTAGGTAGTGCGGTCTGCGGGGTGCTCGATGGTGCTGGTGTCCTGGCGCTCGCTCTCGATGAGCTCGTTGAGCCACCGGACCTCACGCTCGACGGACTCGAGCCCGTGGCGCTGCAGCTCGAGGGTGTAGCTGTCGACGCGCTCCCGGGTTCGCGCCAGCGCCGAGCGGAACCCGTCGATGCGCTCCTCGAGACGCGACCGGCGCCCTTCGAGAATGCGCATCCGGGTGGCCGCGTCGGTGCGGGCGAAGAAAGCGAAGTGCACGCCGAAACCGTCGTCCTCCCAGGAGGACGGGCCGCTCTCGGCGACGAGCTCCTGGAACCTTTCCTTACCCTCGGCTGTGAGCCGGTAGACGATGCGCGACCGTTTTCCTGCCAGCGGCGCGGCAGCCCCGGCGACCTCCTCGGCGATCCAGCCCGCCTGCAGCAGGGTCTTCAGGCACGGGTAGAGCGATCCGTAGGAGAAGGCACGGAACGATCCGAGGACCGCGTTGCAGCGCTTGCGCAGCTCGTATCCATGCATCGGGCTCTCGTGCAGGATGCCGAGGACGGCGAACTCCAGAACGACTGGCCGCTTGGCCATCCGCCCTCCCTCCAGAGTTCACCCGATATATCGAGTCGATACATCGAGACGATATGCAGAGATCGGCCGATCGGCAAGTCGAAGCGCGAAATCGCTCGCCGGTGCCGGCGGCGGTCCTGGTCGTCCACGGGCGGGGAATCTTCCGTCAGCAACAGCAAACGGCGGCGGCCCACGTCGCCGTACGCTTGACGGGTGTGGTCCCAGCGGGCGGTGATCGACTACTCCCTGGCGCGGCGGGCGACGCTCACCGAGCTGTTCACGCGTGGGGTGACCTCCCTGGACGACGCGTGCGACGCCCACCCCTACCTGCTGCGGGCGGCGCGCTTCTACGGGGAGCCGACCCGCCAACCGTGCCCGGTCTGCCGGCGCGTGAACCTGACCCATGTGACCTACGTCTACGGCGACGAGCTCGGCCAGTACTCGGGACGCATCAAGTCGACCACGGAGCTCGAGGCGATGGCCCGCGAGCACGGGGAGTTCAAGGTCTATGTCGTCGAGGTCTGCCAGGAATGTTCATGGAACCACCTGGCCCTCTCCTACGTCCTCGGTGATGGGACCCCGCGCAAACCGCCACGTCGGCGGCACACCGTGGAGGACGACGACTAGGCCAGATCGGGACGCCGAGGCAGGAGTTGGACGATCGCAACGATGGAAGCCGACTGAGCAGGCGCTTGGGAGGGTAGGTCTCCGGTCGCCGTTAGGCTGGGCAGTCGCCCGCGCCCTACCCGCCGCGAGACCACGACGTGAAACCCGCCGACTGGGGCAGCACCAGCTTCAGTGATCCCCACGACCGGACGAGGACAGTGAGAGTCGACTACCCACGCCAGGCACACGACGGCTTCCGTCGCTTCATCCCCTCCTTCCGGCAGCTGCTCGCGCTCGGACTGATCGGCTTCCTCATGCTGGTGGCGGCCTTCAGCGTCGCTTACGCCAAGACGAGCATCCCCACCCCGAACGAGATGGTCAGCGCGCAGACGACGGTCGTCTACTTCCACGACGGCAAGCATGAGATCGGGCGGTTCGGCAGCCAGAACCGGATCAACGTCAACCTCGACCAGGTGCCCGACTTCGTGCAGAAGGAGGTGATCGCGGCCGAGGACCGGTCGTTCTACCGGAACAAGGGGATCTCGCCGACGGGCATCGCCCGAGCGTTCTGGAACAACCTTCGGACCGGCTCGACCCAGGGCGGGTCGACGATCACCCAGCAGTACGCGAAGAACGCGTACCTGTCGCAGGAACGCACGTACACCCGCAAGCTGAAAGAGTTCTTCATCGCCGTCAAGCTCGCCCGGCGCGATGACAAGGACAAGATCCTGCAGGACTATCTCAACACGATCTACTTCGGCCGCGGCGCCTACGGCATCCAGACGGCCTCGCAGGCCTACTTCGGCAAGGACGTCAGCCAGCTCACCATCGCCGAGGGTGCCGTGCTGGCCTCCGTGATCCGGTCCCCGGCCGGCTACGACCCCGTCGCGCATGCCGACCGGCTGGAAGGCCGGTTCAACTACGTGCTGGACGGCATGGTCAGTGAGAAGTGGCTCTCCCCGACGCAGCGCGAGGGCCTCCAGGTGCCTCCGACGGTGGCGAAGGGCAAGCCCAAGGGCGGCACCAACTACTTCCTCATGGACACGGTCCGCAAGGAGCTCAAAGCGAAGGGGTTCACCGACGCCGAGATCGACCTCGGTGGCTTCAAGGTGATCACGACGTTCGACAAGCGCTCGCAGACGGCGGCCGTGAAAGCGGTGCGCCAGGAGCGCCCGACGATCAAGGCGAAGGGCGTGCACATCGGTCTGTCGGCGGTGGAGGCAGGCACGGGCCGGGTCATCGCGATGTACGGGGGTGAGACCGCGGGCAATCTCAACGAAGCGACTCAGGCTCGCATCCAACCGGGCTCGGCCTTCAAGGCGTTCGCGCTCTCGGGGGCGCTCCAGGACGACATCAGTCTCAAGAGCCGGTTCCAGGGCACCAGCCCCTACAAGGTCCCGGGGACGGACGCTGAGGTCAACAACGAGTTCAATCAGTCGTACGGCGCGAACGTCGACCTCGTCAAGGCAACCGAGGACTCCATCAACACGGCCTACGTCGACCTGGCGGTGCAGATGGGACCGCAGAAGGTCGTCGACGCGGCTATCGCCGCGGGCATTCCCGAGGACACGCCGGGGCTGAACGCCAACCCGGTCGTACCCCTCGGGACGGCCTCGGTGCACAACATCGACATGGCCAGCGCCTACTGCACCATCGCGGCGCAGGGCCAGCAGTCGGCATGGCACACGGTCGACGAGGTGAAGACGCCGAACGGCGGCACGCGTTACAAGGCAGCGCCGAAGAAGACACGCGTCTTCCCGAAGGACGTCATGGCCGACGCGACCTATGCGTTGCAGCAAGTCGTGCGCAGTGGCACCGGCACGGAGGCGGAGAAGCTCGGCCGACCGGCGGCAGGCAAGACCGGCACCGCGGCGCTGCGACCCGACACGACGACCTCGGCCTGGTTCGTCGGCTTCACCCCGCAGCTGTGCGCAGCGGTCGACTTCTACAAGGGCACCGGCAGGGCCGACCTCGACGGCGTCGGCGGGTTGCCGACGTTCTTCGGCGGTGAATACCCGGCGCGCATCTGGACGGCGTTCATGACCGCGGCGATGGAGGGCAAGAAGGTCGAGGACTTCCCGCCGCGCGCCGACGTCGGCCAGACACTGAACCCGAAGCCGACCAAGAAACCGACTCCCACGCCGACACCGACGACGCCGACACCGACGCCGACGCCGACGACGACCACGCCGACACCGAGCGAGTCGCCGACGTTGACTCCGTCGACTCCGAGCCCGTCCGACACGCTCACCGTGTCGCCGTTGGGTCAGGATGCGTCACCAGGTCGTCCTGCACACAGCAGCGACGGCGAGCCATAGTGCCCGACAGGATGGACGCCGTCGCCCCTTCGCGCGACGACGACCTCGTACGCCTCGGTAGCGAGGTGATCGGCGGCCCACTCGGTCACCACGCCCGCACCGACTTGCATCGGTGGTGGACGCCGATGCGAGTCGTGCTCGTCCTGGTCTTCGCAGTGAGTGCCCTCGGTGTCATCAGCAAGCAGCCGTGCCGGGCCGACGGCTGGACCGCTCCCGCGCAGTACACGCACGCGTGCTACAGCGACATACCGGCGCTCTACTTCGCGCGCGGGCTTGCGGATGGTCAGTTCCCCTACATCGACCAGCCGCGTGCGGAGCAGGTCGAGTATCCCGTGCTGACCGGGCTCGCGATGTGGATGACGGCGAAGCTGGTGCCGTCCCACGACAGCCCGACGAAGCGCGCGCGCTGGTACTTCGACCTCAACGTGATCGCCCTCGCGGTGGCGCGCCGCGGTGGCCGCCGCGGCAACGCTGCGCACCGCCGGGCGGCGCCCGTGGGATGCGGCGCTGTTCGCGGGCGCGCCGATGCTCGCGCTGACCGGCACGATCAACTGGGACCTGTACGCCGTCGCGCTGCTCGCCCTGGGGATGCTGGCGTGGTCGCGCGAACGGTCCTTGGCCGCGGGTGTCCTGATCGGTCTCGCCGCGGCCGCGAAGTTCTATCCGCTGTTCATCCTCGGACCGTTGCTCGTGCTCTGCCTGCGTGCGGGGAAGATGCGCGAGTTCTACGTCGCGCTCGGCGGCGCGGTGGTCGCGTGGCTGGCGGTCAACCTGCCCTTCATGCTGGCCGACTTCGACGGTTGGTCGCGCTTCTACGTGCTGAGCCGGGAGCGAGGCGTCGGCTTCAGCTCGATCTGGTTCGTGCTGAGCCAGCAGGGCTACACGCTGTCGGAGTCGCGTCTCAATCTGGTGGCCGGAAGTCTGTTCGTGCTGGCCTGCGCGGTGATCGCGGCACTGGCCCTGCGGGCGCCGCGGCGCCCGCGACTGCCGCAGCTCGTGCTGCTGGTCGTGGCCGCATTCCTGTTGACCAACAAGGTCTATTCACCGCAGTACTTGCTGTGGCTCATCCCGCTCGCCGCCCTGGCGCGACCGCGATGGCGCGACCTGCTGATCTGGCAGGCCGGCGAGGCGATCCACTTCGTCGGCATCTGGATGCTGATCGCGGGCTACCCGCCAGGCAACGCGAATCGCGCGCTGGGTGAGGACGGCTATGACGTCACCGTTCTCGCGCACATCGCGGGGACTGTGTGGCTGATGGCCATGGTCGTGCGCGACATCCTCCGCCCCGAGAACGACCCCGTACGCCTCGATGGCTCCGACGACCCCGCCGGTGGTGTCCTCGACCACGCCCCCGACGCCTTCCCCGCCGCGAGCCGATCCCCGGCCGTCAGTTGACCACGTTTGGTAGGCGGGGCGTCGCGTCAGCAGGCATGCACGCCTGCTGAGCGCGACAGTTCGCCTCGTGAGGCGGTTCGCGGTTCGTGCGGCCACCGGGTTTCCACAGCCGCCGTCATGTGGGCGACGGGCAGGTGGCCTGTGTACAGCCGAGTTCGGTGCCTTCGTACGCGGCACCCTCGTCCAGGTGGACGTCACCCAGGAACTGGATATCACCCAGGCTCTCGCCGGTCTGGCACCCGGCCTTGCCGCGCATGCCGCGACGCAACGCGGCGTGTTCACTGGCGACCAAGCCCGTGACGCGCACTACAGCGACGGTGAGATACAGCGGCTGCGCCGGTCCAAGCGACGACCCGAGCAGTGGCTCTCGATCCGGCGCGGCGTCTACGTCGTCAAGCAGTGGTACGACGGGTTGCGCGCCCTTGGAACAACACCGGGTGAAGCTTGCTGCATTGGCGCTGGTGCTGACCGAGCCTGCGGTGCAGAGTCACGTCTCGGCCGCGGTCGAGCTCGGACTCGAGATGCTCGAGCCTGACCTGTCGCGAACTCCATGTCACCAGGGCAGAGCTGAAGGGCTCGCGACACGAAGCCGGGGTCCATCACCACGCCGGCGGAGCTGCCTGTGGGCGATGTGCTCCAGACGTACGGACGGGTCAGTGTCACGGGAGCCGCGCGTACCGCCGTCGACATCGCACGCGAGAGCGAACGTCTCGAGCAAGGTGTTGCCGTGTGTGACTCCGCCCTGCGCGGTGGTGTCACGCGGGAGGAGCTCACCGAGGTCATGACGCGGTGTCGCAGTTGGCCGGGTGCGCGGCTGGCCTCACGTGCGGTGTCGATGGCCGACGGTCGAGCGGACAACCCCGGCGAGTCGTGGTCGCGCGTCATCCTCGTGGCGAACGGGCACGCACCGACCGATCTTCAGCGCGAGTTCTTCGACGACCGCGGGCGTGCCGGCATCGGTGACTTCTTCTGGGAAGAGGAGATGGTCGTCGGCGAGTTCGACGGGAAGCTGAAGTACGCCGTTGCGGAAGGTGCCACAGCCGACGAGGCGGCGCGCGCCATCATCGCGGAGAAGCGTCGCGAGGATCGGCTGCGGGCAATGGGGCTGGAGTTCGTGCGCTGGGGTTTCGGCGAGCTCTACCGGCCGCGACTGTTCGTGGCCAAGGTCGCTGCCGCCACGTGCGCGCGGTGCGGCCCGGTGGCGTTGAGCTAGTCGGAGAGTCGACCACTTCAGCAGGCGAACGGTCGCCTCAACAGGCGTGCACGCCTATTGGCGCGACGCCCCGCCTACCAAACGTGGTCAACTGCGGGGCGGTGCGGGGCGGCGGCGGCGGCGCGGGCTAGCGGGCGGTGATGCGGTCGGGGCGCAGGGTGGTCATCCGGACCTCGCAGCAGAGCTCGTCGCCGATGGCGGGTGGGCGCACCGTCGTCGGCATCAGCAGCAGCGACACCTGCATGTGCGGTGGTTCGGCGAACCAGCGCGCGCGACCGGCCCAGCGGAACGGCGAGAGCGACCGGTTGGCCGCGGCCAGCGATCCGACGGCGAGCTCCTTGGCGCGGCCGACCGGCCCGCGCACGGTTCGCGGCGCCTCGAGAGCAACCCCGTGCGCCGTACCCCCGCTGACCACCACGAGCCAGCTGTCCCGAAGCGCCTTCCGCTGCCGGTAGCCGTACCGCGTCCCCGCGGCCAGCCGGTGCACGTCGAGCACTGTGCCGCGGGCGGTGAACGCGCTTCGGTCGCCCAGCCACAGCGAGGTCCCGACCCGCGGCCGGAACATGGTCGTCGGGAATGCCGCGCGCAGCTCGGCCAGCTCGGTCGCCGTCAGGTGGCTGACCCACGCGACGTCGGTCGGCAGGCCCGCGGCCGTCAGGCGGCGCAACCAGTCGCCCACCTCGCTGGCGGGGTCGCAGCCGCCGTGCCGGTCGATCGGCAGGTGGAAGGCGAAACCCTCCAGCCGTACGCCGTTCAGCAGCTCGCGTACGTCCGCGATGTCGTCGGCCGACAGTCCGTGCCGGTGCATCGAGGTCAGGCACTCGAGAACGATCCGCTCCCCGCCCGAGAGCGCCCGCAGCCGATCGAGGTGCGCAACGGTCTGCACGACGCCGGCCGGCGGCAGCATCTCGGGGATGTCGTAGGACGGCGTGAGTACGAGCACGTCGCCGGCGAACGCCGACCGCACCGCCTCGACCTCGTCGACGATGCCGACCGCCACGACGTCGACGCCGAGCAGGGAAGCCTCCGCCGCGAGCCGCGCGTTCCCGAAGCCGTAGCCGTTGCCCTTGATGACCGGCACCAGGCCAGGCGACGCGTCGAGCACCGAGCGCTGGTGGGCACGCCACCGGTCGACGTCGACGCTGAGGGTGAAGGTCATGCGGGGTTCCGGCATGCGACGCTCAGACAGGGGCTCATGCGGCGAGAGACCTAACGTCGGCTCATGTAGACGTCGAAAGCCTTGTACAGCAAGCGGTTCAACGGCAAGTCCCACTCGCCCACGTACTCCACCGCCTCGCCTCCGGTGCCGAGCTTGAACTGGATGAGCCCGAAGTGGCTGTCCGACGAGTCGAGCGTGTCCGTGATCCCCCTCAGGTCGTAGACGGTCGCGCCGGCGGCCGCCGAGTCGCGCATCATCTGCCACTGGATCGCGTTCGAGCCGCGCACGTCCCGCTTCTCGGTCGAGGACGCACCGTAGGAGTACCACGCGTGCTCGCCGACCCGGACGAGCGTCGTCGCGGCGACCAGGTCGCCCTCGTGACGGGCGAGGTAGAGGCGCAGGCGGTCGGGGTCCTCGGCACTCATCGCCGTCCACATCTGCTGGAAGTACGAGAGTGGTCGGCCGATGAAGCCGTCCCGTTCGGCGGTCTCGAGGTAGAGGGCGTGGAAGGCGGGCAGGTCGTCGACGCCACCGAGCTCAACGACGACCCCGAGCTTTGCGGCCTTCTTGATGTTGCGCCGCCACAGCTGGTTGAAGCCGGACAGCAGCTCGTCCTCCGACCGGCCGCCGATCGGCACCTGGAAGACGAACGCGGGCTGCCCGGCCGAGAAGCCGCCGTCGGCGTCGGGCGGATGCCAGCCCAGCGCGGTCAACGCGTCGCTGACCCGTTGGCCATTCGACTCGTCGACGTCGGGCGGCACATCGGTGAGTCGCTTGGCCGACCCGTCGGCGATGGCCGCCTTCACCGTGGCGGCCGACCAGCGTCGCAGCGCGACCGGCGGGCCCATCCGCACCCCGAACGCTCCCCGGTCGCGCAGGTGCTCGACCATCGGCGTCAGCCAAGCGCCCAGGTCGTCGGTCGCCCAGTCGAGCACCGGGCCTTCCGGCAGGTAGGCCAGGAACCGTTTCACCTTCGGCACCTGACGCAACAACACCAGCCCGGCACCCACGAGCACGCCCGCGTCGTCGTACCACCCGATGCTCTCGTGACCCCACTCGCGCTTGACCTCGGCCCACGACGGGCACTGCAGGAAGCTCGCCGACGGGCGGGAAGCGATGAACGCCAGGTGTTCGTCGGCGGTGATCGCGCGCACGGACAGCGCCATGGGCGGGGCAGCTCCTCAACAGGGGTACGTCGTCGCGTGTGCGGCGCCGTTGGTGGGCGGTCCGAGGCTACTGGTTGTCAGGTCGCGACCATCGGACTCGTTCTGGTCATTGGTACGAGCTGGTTGCCCACGGCATGACGACGCCCCGGGTGTTGACCCGGGGCGTCGGTGTACAACTGCGGCACGCTGAGCGCGGCCGGTTGCGGACTACTGCTGGAGCACGGCTTCGGACTCGATCTCGATGCGGACCTTCTTGGAGACGACCACGCCGCCGGCCTCGAGCGCGGCGTTCCAGGTCATGCCCCAGTCCTCGCGGTCGATCTCGGTGCTGGCCGTCACCGCGAGGCGGGTGCCGCCCCACGGGTCCTTGACGACACCGTCGAGCTCGAGGGCGAGCTCGACCTCACGGGTGACGTCCTTGATGGTGAGGTCGCCGACGACGGTGAAGTCGGTGCCCTGCTGAGCAACCACGCGGGCGTTGCGGAAGGTCATCTCGGGGTATTTCTCGACCTCGAGGAAGTCGCCGGAACGCAGGTGGTTGTCGCGGTCGGGGGTGCCGGTCTCGATGCTCGCGGTCGCGATGGTGACGTCGGCGGTGGACGCGTGCGGCTCGTCGGCGATCGTGATCGTGCCGTCGAACTTGGCGAAGTGGCCGCGGACCTTCGTGACCATCAGGTGGCGGGCGACGAAGCCGATGCGGGTGTGGGTCGGGTCAAGGGTGTACGTGCCGGGTGTCGGCAGCGCGACCCCGTTGACGTTGCGGGTGATGCTTTGTCCGGTCTGGGTGATATCGGTCATGGGGACCTCTCTCGGGTGGCGGGGGTTTGCCGGTCTGTGATGAGCCACGAGTTGTCGGTAATCTTCGATATGCCGGTTTGCGTTGGTCGGGTTGCGCCTCGTTTGCGGACTTCCGCAGGTACGAATGCTTGCCTGAACAGATATTGCGCTCTCAATATTTCAGTTGTCAAGTTTCTGCGCGGTAGACTTCCCGGATGAGTAGCGAGGCGCTTGACGACCCGCGGCTGACCGTGGCCGGGCTGCTCGCCGAGACGTGGGCCGGGTTCGCCGGCCGGATCACCGCGCAGCTGGCCGCGCACGGCCTGGATGCTGCCGAGTTCGAGGTCCTGATGCGCCTCGCGCGCACGCCAGGCGGGTTGCTTCGAATGAGCGACCTGGCCGCCCAGACCTCCCTGACCTCCAGCGGCATCACCCGCCTGGTGGACCGGCTGGTGGCCGCCGGGTCCGTGCAGCGTCAGGCGTGCGCGACTGACCGGCGCACGACGTACGCGGTGATCACCGACAAGGGTCGCGCGCGGCTGGAGGCAGCACTGCCCGGCCATCTCGAGCTGATCGAACGCTGGCTCGTTGGCCCGATCCCCTCCGGCGAGCTGGCGGCCTTCGTCGCCACGCTGCGCACGTTGCGCGACGGGGTGCGGCCCTGTGCCGAGGCCGGCGCGAAGCCACTCGTGGTGCCAGGGCGCGACACAGCGGCCGGACGCCAGCAGCCGGACGTCAGCAGGCAGCCAGCAGAGCAGGGCCGGACGCCAGCAGGCCGGACGTCAGCAGGCCAACAGTCGCCTCAGCAGGTCCGCACGCCTCGTAAGGCGACGCCCCGCCTACCAAACGTGGTCAACTGCGGCGGGTCAACTGCTGCGCGCCCGGGTGCCGCGGGTCAGGCGGGCAGGTGCTCGCGCAGGAAGGCGATGTCGGCGCCCTGGCCCTCGGCTGCACCGGGCGTCTCGCACACGACCGGCGCCCCGGCGGCCTGGACGACGGCGACGATCGCCTCCGGGTCGATCGAGCCCGAGCCGAAGTTGGCGTGCCGGTCGGCGCCGGAGTCGAACTCGTCGCGCGAGTCGTTGGCGTGGACCAGGTCGACCCGGCCGGTGATGGCCTTGACCCGGTCGACGATGCCGGCCAGGTCCTCGCCGCCGGCGTGCGCGTGGCAGGTGTCGAGGCAGAAGCCGATCATCGACATGTCGACACGGGCATCGAGCGCCTCCCAGAGCCGCGCGATGCGCTCGAGCCGGCGGGCCATGGCGTTGCCGCCACCGGCGGTGTTCTCGATGAGGATCGGCAACGGTGGCGTGAAGCGTTCGAAGGCCTTGACCCAGTTGTCGACGCCGACCTGCGGGTCGTCGTCCTTGAGTACGTGGCCGCCGTGCACGATCAGGCCCTTGGCGCCGATCTCGGCTGCCGCCATCGCGTGTTGCTGGAGCAGCTTCCGGCTCGGAATGCGGATCTTGTTGTTGGACGTGGCGACGTTGACGAGATAGGGCGCGTGCACGTAGAGGTCGAGGTCGGCCTCCTCGGCTGCCGCCCGGAGGGCGGCCGCACCGCCGGCGTAGTGCATCTCGGGCCCCTTGTAGCCCTGCGGATCCCCGAGGAAGAACTGCGCGAGCGTCGCTCCGCGGGCAGCGGCCTCCGCGATGGGATCGGTCTGGTCGACGTGGGCCCCGATGCGCAGGCCGGTGGGTGATGCGGTCACGGCACCGAGCCTATTCCGGAACACCGACAGCGTCGCCACGCCCCGACTCGGCCCGAGCCGGTGTCCGCGGGCCGGAGCACCGCCCACAGCGCGAAACCCAGCAGCAGCCCTCCTGGCAGGACTCCTCCGACCCCGGCAATCGCCGCCTTCGGGGCATCGCTGAACGCGAGGAGCAGACCGGCCACACCGCAGACGGAGAGCGATCCACCGACCCAACCGAAGATGGGCTGCGCCCAGACAACGGCCAGCGCCACGAAGTGCAGGCCGACGACGAGCGCGACCCAAGCCACTCCCGCGTCGGGGGTCTTCAGCGGACCAGCGAGCAGCCGCACCCCCACCACGATCGCGATCACCTCGGCGGCCACGACCACCCAGTAGCCCGCACTGAAGCTGATGCCGGTCGGCTCCCCGACCGTCGAAGGACTTGGTGGATGGACCCGGCGCAGCCCGGCGAGCACGAGCAGGAACGCGAGGCCCCCAACGACACGGCAGACCGTGCCGATGCCGGTCGGCAGCGCCCCGGCGTTGACCTGCACGAAGACAAGGCCGAACACCGAACCGATCAGCAAGCCCAGCCTCTGCGATGTCATCGCCACGAGTCTGCCGCAGGGCGCCTGTGGACAACGATTCGCTCCGCGCGCTCTGTCGGGATAACCTGTTGCCCGTGCTCGGCAGACTCTGCCGGGCATGTTTCAACCAGCACGACGCACTAGCCCTCCTGCCACGGAGAGACCGTGGCCGCTCAAGTCCAGAGGAGGTGGGTTTTCCGCATGCGTCACTACGAGCTGATGGTCATCCTCGATCCCGACATCGAGGAGCGCACCGTCGCCCCCGCACTCGACCAGTTCCTCACCGTCGTGAAAACCGACGGCGGCAGCGTCGAAAAGATCGACATCTGGGGCCGTCGCCGGCTCTCGTTCGAGATCGCAAAGAAGTCCGAAGGCATCTACGCCGTTGTCGACCTGCAGGCCGAGCCTGCGACGGTCAAGGAGCTCGATCGCCAGCTCAACCTCAACGAGGCTGTGCTGCGCACCAAGGTCATCCGTCCCGACATGCGATAGGACCGCACCCCATGGCTGCAGGCGACACCGTCATCACCCTCGTGGGCAACCTCGTCGACGACCCCGAGCTGCGCTTCACGCCCAGCGGCGCGGCCGTCGCGAAGTTCCGCATGGCCTCGACCCCGCGCTACCTGGACAAGCAGACCAACGAGTGGAAGGACGGCGAAAGCCTCTTCCTCTCCGTGAACGTCTGGCGCCAGGCAGCCGAGAACGTGGCCGAGTCCCTCCAGCGAGGGATGCGCGTCATCGTCCAGGGCCGGCTCAAGCAGCGGTCCTACGAGACCAAAGAGGGCGAGAAGCGCACCGTTTACGAGGTCGAGGCCGACGAGGTCGGCCCGAGCCTGCGCAGTGCCAGCGCCAAGGTCACGAAGACCCAGCGTGGCGGCGGCAGCTTCGGCGCCTCGAGCGGATCGGGCGACAACGACCCCTGGGCCTCAGCGGCCCCGGCCGCCGCACCGGCACAGGCCGGTGGCGGCGGCGGCGGTGGCTGGAACAACCCCGGCGCCAGCGACGAGCCGCCGTTCTAACCTCTGAACCGGCAATCCTCATCAGGCGTACGACGGCGCGGCACTTGCGTCGCCGTACACATCAAGTCCCATGTTCGTTGACCATCCCGGCCGAGTCGCCGGGCATCCAGTGACTGGAGCACCACGATGGCCAAGCCACCGCCCCGCAAGCCCAAGAAGAAGGTCTGCGTTTTCTGCAAGGAGAAGATCACCTATGTGGACTACAAGGACACCAACCTGCTGCGTAAGTTCATCTCCGACCGCGGCAAGATCCGCGCGCGTCGCGTGAGCGGCAACTGCACCCAGCACCAGCGTGACGTCGCCATGGCAGTGAAGAACAGCCGTGAGATGGCCCTGCTGCCCTACACCAGCACCGCGCGCTAGAGGGGGCGACCGAGATGAAGCTCATCCTCACTCAGGAAGTCACCGGCCTCGGTGCCCCCGGCGATGTCGTCGAGGTCAAGGACGGATACGGGCGCAACTTCCTCGTCCCGCGCGGCGTTGCGATGCGCTGGACCCGCGGCGGCGAGAAGCAGATCGAGTCGATCCGGCGCGGCCGTCAGGTGCGCGAGATCCGGGAAGCCGGCGACGCGAAGGTCATCAAGGGCCGCCTCGAGGGACTCACGGTCAAGCTGCCCGTGCGCTCCGGCGGCACCGGCCGGCTCTTCGGTGCCGTCACCGTGGCCGACATCGTGGCCGCCATCTCCAAGGCCGGCGGCCCGGACGTCGACAAGCGACGCGTCGAGGTTGGCTCGCCGATCAAGACCGTCGGCGCCCACCAGGTCACCGTCCGGCTGCACCCCGAGGTCACCGCGACCGTCAACGTCGAGGTCGTCGCCGAATAGCGCCGCGGTTGCGGCCAGTTGCGGCAGTCGCAAGTAGCTTCGTACGAAGTCGATCATGCAGTTACCGACGAAAAGCGTGTCGGTAACTGCATGATCGACTTAAAGATGTCGGTGCGTGGCGGCACGCCTTCATGATCACCGGATGCTGGGACCGGTGCGCAGCCAGCGGTCGGTGCGCTCGCGGCAGACCAGCGTGACCAGCCGGGCCACCATGAAGGCCCCGAACGCCCACCAGAGCGCGACGACTCCGGCGTCGGTGACCAGCACGAGCGCGGCCAGGGGCAGGAAGGCAGCCAGCGTCAGGACGCCGGCCAGCGCCAGGTAGCGCCCGTCGCCTGCCCCGATCAGGACGCCGTCGAGGGCGAACACCACCCCGTTGACCGGTTGGAACAACGCGGCCACCACCAGCACCGACGACAGCAACGCCCGCACCTCGGCGTCGTCGGTGAACCACGGCACGAACAGAGCCCGCAGGGCGATGACCGCGACGGCGAGTGCCACTCCCGAGACGAATCCCCACTGCATCATCCGCCGGGTCGCGGCCCGTGCGCCGACGGCGTCACTCGCACCCAGCGCCCGTCCCACGATCGCCTGTCCGGCGATCGCCACGGCGTCCAGCGCCAGGGCGAGCAGGGTCCAGATCGTGAACGCGACCTGGTGCGCGGCCACGGCGACGGTGCCGGCCGCAGTTGCGACGTAGGTGGCCACGAGCAGGGCCGCCCGCAGCGTGAGAGTGCGCACCAGCAGGGGTACGCCGACGGTGGCTGCGGCCCGGACGCCCGCTCCGTGCGGCCTGCAGGAGACGTCGTGCTGGCGCGCACCACGCACCACGACGGCTCCCAGGGCGAGGGCCATGCCCAGCTGCGCGAGGTCTGTCCCGAGGGCCGAGCCGGCGATGCCGAGTCCTGCGCCGTAGACCAGGGCGAGGTTCAGCGCGACATTGGCCGCCGCCCCGATGGTCGCGGCAACCATCGGCGTGCGCGTGTCCTGCAGGCCGCGCAGCACCCCGGTGGCGGCGAGCACGAGGAGCATCGCGGGGATGCCGGGCGCCGCTACGCGCAAGTACGTGACGGCGTACGGGGTCGCCGCCTCCGAGGTGCCGAACGCAGCGACGAGGGGGCCGGCCAGGACAGCCGCGGCGACGGCCAGCACGGTGCCGATCAGCAGCGCCAGCCACATGCCGTCGATGCCCTGGGCGAGCGCCGAGCGCAGGTCGCCGGCGCCCAGCCGCCGCGCCACGGAGGCCGTGGTGCCGTATGCAAGGAAGACGCAGACCGAGACGGCTGTGGCCAGCAGTGCACCGGCGACCGCGAGGCCGGCCAGCTGCGGCGTGCCGAGGTGACCGACGATCGCCGAGTCGGCCAGCAGGAAGAGCGGCTCCGCGACCAGGGCGGCGAAGGCGGGAGCAGCCAGCCGCAGGATCTCGCGGTCGCGCGCCGGGATCCGGCCCGCTACCGGTCCACCTGTTGGCCACACCGTCCGCATCGTAGACAGATGGCGGATTTTTCTTCCGTCCACACCCGGTGGACGGAAGAACGCCTGCCACCACGCCTGTCTGCGGCCGGGTCGCAACATATTCACAGGCACTGTCCACAGCATGTGCACACGTAGCGGGGCTTGCGCACAGGTCTTTCCACGGGGCTGTCAACAGGGCAATTTGGGGCATCCCGTCCCTCGGCCCTAGCGTCCGGACTTCGCGGTTAGTTTCTGTCCGACCGGCCTGGAGTTGTGTCCGAGGGGCCTGGTTCGATCCCGAACATGCGTTCGATCACGTGTCACCGGCAGTCTCGCACGATCACGAAGCAGGGGGCGTCAGGTCTGTGAGCGTTGCGGAGTTCCCGAGCCAGCAGGGGCCGGGCGAGTTCACGCGCACTCCCCCGCAGGACGTCGTCGCGGAGCAATCCGTGCTCGGCGGCATGCTGCTCTCCAAGGACGCCATCGCCGACGTCGTCGAGGCGGTGCGCGGCCACGACTTCTACCGTCCCGCTCACGAGCTGGTCTACGACGCGATCCTCGACCTCTATGGGCGCGGGGAGCCGGCCGATGCCGTCACCGTCTCCGCGGAGCTGCAAAAGCGCGGCGAGCTGTCCCGCGTCGGCGGCGCGCCCTACCTCCATACGCTGATCTCCTCGGTGCCGACCGCCGCCAACGCGGGCTACTACGCGCGCATCGTGCGCGAGAGCGCGATCCTGCGCCGGCTGATCGAGGCCGGCACCAAGATCGTGCAGATGGGCTACAACGGCGACGGCGAGGCCGACGACATCGTCGACGCCGCCCAGGCCGAGGTCTACAACGTCACCGACCGGCGCACGTCCGAGGACTACCTGCCGCTCTCCGCGATCATGGAGGGCACCCTCGACGAGATCGAGGCCATCGGCTCGCGCGGCGGCGAGATGGTCGGGGTGCCGACCGGCTTCGCGGACTTCGACGAGCTCACCAACGGGCTGCATCCCGGCCAGATGATCGTGCTGGCCGCGCGGCCCGCGGTCGGCAAGTCCACCTTGGGTCTGGACATCGCTCGGTCCGCCGCGATCAAGGCCAACATGGCGACCTGCGTGTTCTCGCTGGAGATGAGCCGCAACGAGATCACCATGCGCCTGCTGTCGGCCGAAGCGCGGGTCCCGCTCCATCACATGCGCACCGGCAAGCTGACCGACGATGACTGGACGCGGCTGGCGCGGCGGATGGGTGAGGTCTCCAACGCACCGCTGTTCATCGACGACTCACCCAACATGTCGATGATGGAGATCCGCGCGAAGTGTCGGCGACTCAAGCAGCGACACGACCTCAAGCTCGTTGTCATCGACTACCTTCAGCTCATGCAGAGCGGCAAGCGGGTGGAGAGCCGCCAGCAAGAGGTGTCGGAGTTCTCGCGAGCGCTCAAGCTGCTCGCCAAGGAGCTGGAAGTGCCGGTCGTCGCGATCTCGCAGCTCAACCGGGCCTCGGAGCAGCGCACCGACAAGAAGCCGCAGATGTCCGACCTTCGCGAGTCCGGCTCGATCGAGCAGGACGCCGACATGGTCGTGCTGCTGCACCGCGAGGAGCTCTACGAGCGCGAGTCGCCTCGCGCCGGCGAGGCCGACTTCATCGTGGCCAAGCACCGCAACGGCCCGACCGCGACCATCACGGTTGCTTTCCAGGGTCACTACTCACGTTTTGTCGACATGGCGCAGAGCTAGGCCGCGTGCTTTCCACATCGATCACCCGCGAGCTGACCGCACAGGTCCTTGCTCCCCTGGACGGTCCCGGCGACGTAGAGGTCGTCCTGCGCTACGACACCGCCGATCCCTACGCCGTCCACGCCACGTTCCAGGTGGCGCTCGACCAGCAGATCTCCTGGGTGTTCGCGCGCGAGCTGCTCGCTCAAGGAATGGCCGAGCCCTCCGGGGACGGCGACGTACGCATCTGGCCGACGACGGCCGAGGGCCGCGAGGTCGTGTGCATCGTGCTGCGGTCACCCGACGGCGAGGCGCTGCTGCAGGCCGAGGCCGTCCAGCTCGGCGAGTTCCTGAGCGCCGCCTACTCCCTCTGCGCGCGGGGTCGCGAGGCGCGTCACCTGCACATCGACCGCGCATTGGTCGCGTTGTTCGCGAGCTGACCCAACGCCAAGTGGCATCGTTCGCCCACCACCCCAACCCCCAACCCCCAACCCCCAAGTCGATCATGCAGGACTTGTGTGCACGCGCACACAAGTCCTGCATGATCGACTTTGAAGGGGTGGAGGAAGGGGTGGGTTCAGCTGGTTCGGGTGGCGCAGGCCGGACAGGTGCCGACGATCTCCAGCGTGTGGTCGATGTCGACGTAAGCGTGCTTGTCGGCCACCGTCGTGGCCCATCGCTCGACGGCAGCGCCCTCCACCTCGACCGTGGCACCGCAGTGCCGGCAGACGAGGTGGTGGTGGTGGCCGTCGCTGCACCGCCGGTACATCGTTTCGCGCTCCGGGCTCTGCAGCACGTCGACCTCGCCGGCGTCCGCAAGGGTTTGCAGGGTCCGGTAGACCGTTGTCAGGCCGACCTTGTGCCCCCGATGGCGCAACAGGTCATGCAGCTCCTGCGCGCTGCGGAAGTCGTCGACAGAGGCGAGCACCTCCGCGACGGCCGTTCGCTGCCGGGTGTTGCGGGGCTGGACCGAGACCACGCGCGCCCTCCTCGTCGTACCGCTGATCCCGCGAGGCTATGCCGCACGGGCAAGTACGGCCGTGACGACCCGGCCGATCTGCGGCGATGATGCGGAGATGTCCCACAGCTCACATCACCGCGAAGCGACAACCCGGGTGGCCCGGCGGCGCGAGACAGCGGCGGAGAAGCGGCGGAGACGCCGGGTCGTGCTGGCGTTGACCGCCCTGCTGGTGCCGCGTCGTCGTAGTGGTGCTCCTCGGTGCCCGGGCGCTGTGGCCGGACAGCAGTACGGGCGGCGTCGACATGCCCGACGACACCTTCGCGGCACCGGGGACGACGTTCGTCAGGGCGACCGTACGCACGGTCACACCGTTCAGCTGTCAGGGCGGCCCCGGCATCAAGGCCCGCTGTGCGCATGTGCACGTTCATCTCGAGACCGGCCCGGACAAGGGAACTGGCGCGACGCTCGACGTCGACCCGACCGTCGTCAGGTCCGGCATCGAGACCGGTGACTCGTTGCGACTGGCACGGTTCTCCTCGACGGCCAGGCAGCCGGCGAGCTATGCCTTCACCGACTTCACGCGGTCGACGCCGTTGATCGCGCTGGCCATCGTCTTCGCGGTGCTCGTCATCGCCGTAGCGCGTCTGCGCGGACTCGCGGCCCTTGCCGGGCTCGCCCTGAGCTTCTTCGTGCTGCTGCGCTTCATGATCCCCGCGCTGCTGGCCGGCGAGAATCCCCTCGCCGTCGGCCTGGTCAGCTGCACCGCGATCATGTTCGTCCTGCTCTACCTCGCCCACGGCGTGAGCATCCGTACGACCACCGCCCTGCTCGGCACCCTGTTCGGGCTGGGCGCCTCGACGCTGATCGGTGCATGGGCCGTGGGCGCGGCGCACCTCACCGGAGTCGCCAGCGAGGACGACATCACGGTGTCGGCGGTGGCCGGTCAGGTGCGGCTGTCCGGACTGCTGCTGTGCGGGGTCATCGTGGCCAGCCTCGGGATCCTCAACGACGTCACGGTCACCCAGGCGTCCGCTGTCTGGGAGCTGCACGACATGCGACCCGAGACCTCACCCGCCCGGCTGTTCGACGGTGCGATGCGGATCGGCCGCGACCACATCGCCTCGACGGTCTACACAATCGTCTTCGTCTTCGCCTACGCCGGTGCGGCGTTGCCGATCCTGCTCCTCATCAACCTCTCGGGGCTCCCGATCGGCACCCTCCTGACCAACGAGGCGCTCGCGGAGGAGGTCGTGCGCACCTTTGTCGGCTCCATCGGGCTGGTGCTCTCGGTGCCGTTGACGACAGCGGTCGGTGTCGTCCTCGTGCATCACGTCAGCGGCTCCCGACCGCGCCACCCGGCCTTCGCCGCGGCGGGCGATCAGTCGACGGCGGTCGGCTCGAACGAGGCGGCCGAGGTGTCCCGGTGACGCGCGCGGGCACCGGTCCGCGGGCGGGCGAAGACGCTGGTGCCATCCCGGTGAGCACCCGCAACGCTCGCTTCCAGCAGTGGGAGGCGCTGCTGACCAACCGCACGAAGCGCACGCGCAGCGGCCTGTTCCTCATCCACGGCGTGCGGCCGATCACGCTGGCGGTCGAGCGAGGCTGGCCGATCGACTCGATCCTGCTCGGCGCGGCGAGGCGGCGTTCGCCCTGGGCGGCCGATGTCCTCGCGGCCGTCCAGGCGCCGCGGTTCGCCCTCGCCGACGAGTTGTTGCGCGAGCTGGGCGGCAAGGACGACGAGACGCCCGAACTGGTTGCCGTCGGTCGCCTGCTGCCCGACGACCTGGGCCGTGTCGACCTCGCTGGCAACGCGCCGCTGCTCGTCGTGTTCGACCGGCCCACCAGTCCCGGAAATCTGGGAACGCTCGTCCGCAGTGCCGACGCGTTCGGCGCGAGGGGCGTGGTCGTCGCGGGCCATGCCGCCGACATCTACGACCCGCGTACGGTGCGAGCCAGCACCGGATCGCTGTTCACCCTGCCCGTCGTGCACGTTCCCGCCGCCGCGGACGTGCTCGCCTGGCTCGGTGCGCAACGCGGAGACCTCCGCTTCGTCGGGACCGACGAGACCGGCACGAGGACTGTCGACCAGCTGGACTTCCGCCGGCCGACCGTAGTCGTGGTCGGCAACGAGACCAGCGGCATGAGTGCCGCCTGGCGCGCGGCGTGCTCCGAGGTCGCCTCGATCCCGATCGGCGGGGCGGCGAGCTCGCTGAACGCGGCAGCGGCAGCCACGGTCGTGCTCTACGAAGCCGCCCGGCAACGCGGCTTCCCAGGTTCTCGCGCGGCGGGCGGCGGGTCCTAGTCTTCGGCCCGTGACAGAGCAACCCTCGATCGGCCCTGGACGCATCCGGCAGGCGGCGATCTACCGCGCGGGGACGCTGGGGCGACGCCCGAAGGTGCCGACCGGATGGGCACGGCTCGAGGAAGCTGCGCGCAGGGTGATGTCCCCCGCGGCGTTCGCCTATGTCGCAGGGTCGGCGGGGCTCGAGAGGACCGCCGCTGCCAACCGGGCCGCCTTCGACAGGTGGAAGGTCGTGCCGCGGGCATTCAGGGACGTACGAAGGCGCTCTCTCGACGTCGAGCTCTTCGGACGGCGGCTGCCTGCTCCGGTGCTGTTGGCCCCGATCGGTGTCCTGGAGATGGCCCATCCCGACGCCGACCTGGCGGTTGGCCGGGCTGGCGCCGGTGCAGGACTGCCGGTGACGCTCTCCAGCCAGGCGTCGGTGCCGATGGAGGTCGTCGCCGCCGCGATGGGCGACGCGCCGCGCTGGTTCCAGCTCTACGCCAGCTCGGTGGACGACCTGTCGGACAGCTTCGTGCGACGCGCCGAGGCCGCTGGCTGCGAGGCCATCGTGCTCACCGTCGATACGACGCAGCTCGGCTGGCGGTGCCGCGACCTCGATCTCGGCTATCTGCCGTTCGCGCACGGGTTGGGGATTGCGCAGTACACCAGCGACCCGGTGTTCGCCCGGCTGGTCGACGAGCATCTGGCGCGGCCCTCGACCTCGCCGAGGCCGCAGGTCACGGTTGCCGCGGTGCGGACCCTGCTCGACATCACCCGTGCGCATCCGGGTGGATTCTGGGCCAACCTGCGCTCCCCGCGGCCACGCGCTGCCGTCGAGACCTTTCTCGACGTGTTCTCCCGGCCGGGCCTGTCCTGGCCGGACCTGGCCCGGCTGCGCCGGCTGACCAGCCTCCCGCTGCTGGTCAAGGGGGTGCTGCACGCCGACGATGCCCGTCGGGCCGTCGACACGGGTGCCGACGGGATCATCGTGTCCAACCACGGCGGTCGCCAGGTCGACGGGTCCGTTGCCGCCCTCGACGCGCTGCCGGGCGTCGTCGGGGCCGTCGCGCCCGACGTGCCGGTGCTCATGGACAGCGGCATCCGCAGCGGGGCCGACGTCGCGAAGGCACTGTGCCTCGGTGCGCGCGCCGTCCTGGTCGGCCGTCCCTACGTCTACGGCCTCGCGCTCGACGGTGAACAGGGCGTCCGCGACGTCCTCGACAACCTCGTCGCCGACCTCGACATCACGCTCGGGCTGATGGGCTGTGCCTCCCTCGGCGATCTCAAACTGGACTCTTTGGCGGAAATTACCCCCGGACGGCTGACTCCCAACGGGTGAGTGTGATCAAGGCGACCGCCACGGGGGTCGATGCTCCTCCTGTGACACAGCCAGGGGGGGCCACCGCACCCGGATCCAGCGACCGTCCTCGGGCGGCCCGGCCGATCCCGCCGCGCAGCGTGCCGCGCCCGCTTTCGTCGCTGGCGGCCCGGCCGATCCCGCCGCGCAGCGTGCCGCGCCCGCTTTCGTCGCTGGCGGCCCGGCCGATCCCGCCGCGCAGCGTGCCGCGCCCGCTTTCGTCGCTGGAGGCCCGGCCGATCCCGCCGCGCAGCGTGCCGCGCCCGCTTTCGTCGCCGCCGGTCAGCCGACTGACCCCGCCCCGGCCCGTCCCGAGTCTGACCAGCCGACTGACCCCGGCGCGCACCGACCCGAGCCCGCTGCGCCCTCCCGCTTCCCGAGCGACCCCGCTGCGCGCTGTCCCGACCGCGACCCCACCCACGCCCCCAGCGGTCCGGCCGGTACGCAGCGCGCGGCAGACGCCCGAGCGCAGCGACGAGCTGCGCCACATGACCCTCGACCGACTGCGCAACTATCGCCGCACTCTGCTGTCCGAGGAGCTCAGCACGTCGTATTGGCGCCGGCTCCTGCAGGCGCGCCGCGACCTGCTCAAGTCAAGCCCGCCGCTCGGGGACCGGGCTGCCTTGCGCGATGCGCTCACCGAGATTCGACCGCCGGGAGGCCGTCAGTCGATCATGGCGCTGCACCCCGCGGGCGGCATGCCGATCCTGCCCAACCTGCCCGATCTCTGGGCCACCGAGATCACCCCGCCCGGCAGCAGCGAAGCCCGCGAGCTGACGATCCGTCTGACGAGCGCCGAGAGCGTGCTGTCGTCCTACCGCGAGGCGCTGCACCGCCGCCTCAACCGGGCCACGGCCGACCTGGTCGCGCGCTATCACGAGGACCCTCGACTCTGCTTCACGTTGCTGCCGTCGCACGACTGACGCGTGCCGCCGCACCGACCCTGACGCCGCGGACTCGGCACAACCGCCGGCACCCGAGCGGCGCCATAGGGTGTGCGGCATGGCAGATGGCACCTCTCCGCGCTTGCGCGGCGCGCTCGATGGCATCCCCGGCTACAAGCCTGGTCGACCGGCTGCTCCGCGGGTCGACGGGCCGAGCTACAAGCTGTCGTCCAACGAGAATCCGTACCCTCCGCTGCCCTCCGTACTCGATGTCGTGACGGCCGAGGCGGCGCGCTTCAACCGCTACCCCGACATGTTCGCGACTGCCCTGACGGCGGGCATCGCGAAGCGTTTCGACGTGCCGGAGTCGCATGTCGCCACCGGCACGGGGTCGGTCGGCGTGCTGCAGCAGGTCATCCAGTCGGTGGCAGCCGCAGGCGACGAAGTGGTCTATGCATGGCGGTCGTTCGAGGCCTATCCCATCGTCGTGCAGATCTCCGGCGCGACGTCGGTGACCGTTCCGCTCACCCGCGACGAGCGCCACGACCTCGACGCGATGGCTGCTGCCGTCACCGATCGCACCCGACTCGTGCTCGTCTGCTCTCCCAACAACCCCACCGGCACGGCGGTGCGCCGCGCCGAGCTCGAGCGATTCCTCGACGCGGTGCCCAGCGACGTCCTCGTCGTGATCGACGAGGCCTACCGCGAGTTCGTGCGCGACCCGGACGTGCCCGACGGCCTCGACGTCTATCGCGACCGGCCCAACGTCGCGGTGCTGCGTACGTTCTCCAAGGCGTACGGCCTGGCCGGCCTGCGTGTGGGTTTCGCGGTCGCACACGATCCCGTGGCCGAGGCGCTGCGAAAGACCGCCGTCCCGTTCGGCGTCAGCGGGCTGGCCCAGGCGGCTGCTGCGGCCTCGCTGCTCGCGGAGGACGAGCTGCTCGAGCGCGTGGAAGGGCTGGTCAAGGAACGCTCGCGGGTGCACGACGCGCTGCGCGCCCAAGGCTGGTCGCAGTTGCCGGCCTCGGAAGCAAATTTCGTGTGGCTGCGACTGGGTTCGCGCACGATGGAGTTCGCCGCGGCATGTGCGGATGCCGGCGTCGCCGTACGACCATTTGGTGATGAGGGCGCGCGCGTGACCATCGGTGAGGCGGAGGCCAACGAAATCTTCCTGCGGGTGGCGGCTGATTTCACGCCGAGCACCTGACGTCGCTGTTGTCGGCCTGCTACCCCGACCAAAGCGGTGCTGGGAAGGGCGAGCACAATGACTGACCGTGCGCCTTGATCACCTTTCCTACGCGGCCGGATCCGAAGGACTGGCGTCCGCCGTCCAGCGAATCGGATCAGCACTCGGCGCGAGTTTTCGGGATGGCGGCATGCACCCGCGGTTCGGGACGCGCAACTTCATCCTTCCGCTGTTGAACGGCGTCTACCTCGAGGTCGTCGAGCCTCTCGACCATCCGGCGACGGACAAGGCGCCGTTCGGGCGCGCGGTCAAGGCGCGCAGCGAGGCGGGCGGCGGCTGGCTCGCCTGGGTCGTGTCGGTCGATGACATCTCCACCGTGGAAGCGCGGATCGGGCGCTCGGCGGTGCTGGGTCAGCGCCGCCGCCCCGACGGGATGGTGCTGTCGTGGAAGCAGATCGGCGTGCTGGACATGCTCGACGACCCGGCGCTGCCGTTCTTCACCCAGTGGGAGATCGACCCCGCGTTCCATCCGAGCGCCAATCCCGAGGTGCCGATCGGCATCGAGGGTGCCGAGATCTGCGGCAACGCGAGCACGATCGCGGCCTGGCTCGACGAACCGCTGGAAGCGGCGGACTTCCACTTCGAGTGGATCGAGGACGAGGATCCCGGCCTGGTCGCCGTACATTTCTCGACGCCGCACGGCACCATCCGCATCGACTGACCGCCCCATCTCCTCCGCGCAGTCGACCACGTTCGGCATGCCGGGCGGACGGTTCGCAAGGCGTGAGGCATGCGAACCGTCCGCAGACTGCTGAACGTGGTCGTCCCGAACCGGACGCGGTGGTCAACTGGCCGGGGCGTTAAGCCTTCGCGGTCGGCCAGGTTGTTGCCTACCCTCGAGCGGTGTCCACCGCGAGCATCGACCTGCGCGGGGCGGGCTTCGGCTACGGTGCGCGCACGGTCCTGCACGACGTGACAGCCGTGGTCGGCGCCGGGTCCCGCGTGGCGATCGTCGGCCCCAACGGGGTGGGCAAGTCGACCCTGTTGCGGCTCGTCGCCGGCCTCGAACAACCCGACGTCGGCAGCGTCACCGTTCATCCCACAGACGCGACGATCGGCTTCCTTCCCCAGGAGCGCGACCGCCGGCCCGGCGAGGCGCTCGGGCAGTACCTGGCACGGCGTACGGGCGTCGCCGCTGCCGAGGCTGCCATGGAGAGTGCCGCGGCAGCCCTGGCGGACCATGCCCCAAGAGTCGCCGACCCTGGCGCGGACGACACCTATGCGGCTGCGCTCGACCACTACCTCGCGATCGGTGGGCCGGACCTCGAGGGCCGGGCGGCGGGCGTGCTGGCCAGTCTCGGACTCGACCCCGACCAGCTGCCCCAGGCGACGGCCACGCTGTCCGGCGGGGAGCTTGCCCGAGCAGCGCTGGCGGCGATCCTGCTCAGTCAGGTCGACCTCCTGCTGCTCGACGAGCCGACCAATGACCTCGACGTCGCGGGCCTGGCCCGCTTGGAGGACTTCCTGGTTGGCCGGGACGGCACGTTGCTGGTCGTCTCACACGACCGGGCATTCCTCGAACGCATCGCCGACCAGGTGATCGAACTCGACGAGTTCACCCACGAGGCCCGCCTGTTCGGGGGTGGCTTCGCGGCGTACGAGCGTGAGCGCGAGCGAGCGAAGGCGGCCGCACGGGAGGCGTACGAGGTCTTTGACCAGACCCGTCAAGGGCTGGTGGACCGGGCCAGACAGGAGAAGGACTGGGCCCAGCAGGGCGCCAGCCGGGCCACCTCGGCAAAGTCGCGCCGCGAAGAGCGCGACAAGTTCATCCGGCACGCCAATGTCGCCGGCGCGGAGGGTCGCGGTGCAGCAGCGGCCAAGACCTTGCGTGCGCTTGACCGCCTCGACGTCGTGGAGGATCCACGCGAGCCGTGGGAGCTGCGGCTGCGGCTCGCCGTCTCGTCGCGCAGCGGAGACGATGTGGCTGGCCTGCACCATGCGGTTGTCGAACGCGGCGAGTTCACCCTCGGGCCGGTGGACCTGCACGTCGCGCGTGGCGACCGCGTCACGATCGCCGGGGCCAACGGCTCGGGCAAGACGACGTTGCTCGCCGCTCTACTGGGCCGCGTCGAGCTCAGCTCGGGCACGCAGTGGCTGGGAGCGTCGGTCGTGCTGGGCGAGATCGACCAGGTGCGCCAGACATTCGACCCTGCCGATTCGCTGCTCGACGCGTTCCGAGCGCGCACCCGGGCCGAGGTCGCGGACACCCGCACCCTGCTGGCGAAGTTCGGCCTCGGTGCCGACGACGTACTGCGTGCTGTCGGGTCGCTGTCCCCGGGCGAGCGCACCCGCGCGGACCTCGCTCTGTTGATGGCGCTTGGCGCGAATGTGATCGTGCTCGACGAGCCGACCAACCACCTCGACCTGGCGGCGATCGAGTCGCTCGAGCAGGCCCTCGAGTCCTTCGACGGGACGCTACTTCTGGTTAGCCACGACCGCCGGTTGCTCGAGCGCGTGGAAACCAACCGGGCGCTCGTCGTCGAGAACGGGAAGGTCTCCGAGCTCTGAGGGCGCAGCCGGCTCGCGCAGCCGGACAAGTGCATAGAGCGCCGCCAGGCCGAGACCGGCCGTCATCACCGCGAGCAGGATGTGGAAGTCGACGAACCCGACCAGTGCTGCGCCGGCCGCGATGGAGGCGACCTGTGGGAGGCCGATCAGCGTCTCGAAGGTTGTGAACACCCGGCCCTGGATGGCGGCCGGCGTGTGTCGTTGCAGCAGCGTCGTGATGCAGACGACGGTGATCGGCAGGCCCGCGCCGATCGACACCTGCGCGAGAGCAACGACCCAGGCGTTCGGCACCATCGACAACGCGGAACCGACAGCCACGAGGCCGAGCCCCACCGCCACCGGCCGTTGCTCACCGGTGCGCCGGATGAGCATCGTGATGAGCACGCCACCGGTGATCGCTCCGACGCCCATCGCGCTCTGCAGGATGCCCAGGAAGGTGACGGGCTTGTGCAGCCCCTGGTCGACGACGGCGAAGAAGACCGATTCGGCAAGCCCCAGCGCCAGCATCGCCGTGACGACGCAGATCGCCGCGGCCCGCAGGATCGGCGTGCTGCGGATGTGGGTGAGGCCGGACGAGATCTGGGCGGTGAACGGCTCCCCAGGCGTCGGTCGCGGCTTCGCTTCTGGCACCCGCATGGCCAGCAGGGCGATGGCGGAGATCACGAACGTCGCGGCATCCAGTACGGCTGTGGAGTGCCCACCCAGCCAGGCGTAGAGGCCGGCACCTGCGGCAGGTCCGATCAGGCGCAGCGACTCGCGGACGGTGGACAGCGAGCCGTTGGCCTGGCCGAGCGCACTCTCGGGCAGCATCGTGTGCAACAGCGCCGATCGCGCGGACTGGAACGTGACGAGCGAGGCGCCGTAGACCGCCGCGACGGCATAGATGATCCACAGGTCGCCGCGGTCGTGCACGAACAGCAGCCCGAGCAGTGCGACCGCCGTGACGAGGTCGACGACGATCATCACCTGGCGGCGCCGGAACCGATCGATGACCAGGCCACCCAGTGGCGCCAGCAGGGTCGGCAGTCCCAGGGCGACGAAGACGCTGCCGGCCACCGCGTTGGAACCGCTGAGGTCCTTGGCCCACATGCCGAGGGTGAGCAGCATTGCCGTGTCGCCGAACATCGACAGCGTCTGGCCGATCATCAGCAGCCGGAAGTCGCGGTGTCGCAGCAGCTCACGCATCGTGGGCACCATCCCGTGGGTCGGTGTCTGCCGACTGATCCCCGTCCGGCTCGTCGAGGTCCCCGACCTCTGGCAACGGCCCCGGACCCATATCGAGCGCGTCTGCTCGCGGGAAACCGTGGGCGAACATGTGCACGAGTCGCGCGCCTTCGGGCCTTTCCGCGCCGTCGGCCAGCCGATCCAGGTACGGACGCCACATCGCCAGCAGCTGCTCGCCGATCTCCTGGAGCTCCGCCGACGTGAGCCAGCCACCGAAGTTGGAGTGGATGGCAGCCTGGACCCACTCCGGCTCGAACTCGTCCTGCCGGGCCAGGTACTGGTCAAGAGTCGCGTTGTCACGATCGCGAATCACTCGGCCGAGCGCCTCACCCGCGGCCCGGGTGCCGGCGGGCACGTCCGGACCGGTCTCCCAGCGGTTCCCGATCGTCACGACCTGCCAGGGGCGCTGCCGGCCGGTGCCACCGGCGGCCTCCTCGACGAATCCGTACTTGGCGAGCATCCGCAGGTGGAAGGAGCACGACGAGGGCGACTCCCCGACCAGGGCAGCGCACTGGGTCGCCGTCAGCGGCCCCCGAAAGGTGAGCTGCTCGATGAGTTCGATGCGGAGCGGATGGGCGAGGGCGCGCATGGTACGGGCGTCCTCGAGTTGGCGGGGCTCATAGGTCGGCACCTATCGAAAGTAATCTTTCGAAAGGGTTCTTGTCAAGGAGTCCGGACTCCCCAGCGGCTGACTCCGCCTCAGCAGGCGAACCATTGCCTCAGCGAGGCTTGCCGGCCTGCTGGGGCGACGTCCGGCCTGCCAAACGTGGTCAACTGCGAAACGGGTGGGGCCAGAGCGCTGCTCGGTGAATGACATCTCGCTCATGTGTTCGCAATGCGGACATCGGACTGAAGTTCTTCACCCGTTCTGCCGAAGCCTTTCGGGTAGGTATTCCTCACCCTTTCGGCTCCTTCGGCGGACATTTCCGATCAATAAACTGGAAGCCCCAACTCCGGACCCACTCCGCATACCAGGCGAGACGAGCGACGAGGACTTATGGGCAGGTACGCAGCCGTGGGCGACGCCGGGAGCACGACCGGCATCGCGACGACGATCCTTGCGCTGCTCAGCGCCGGAACGCTCGCAAGCATCACCCTTGTCGGCGTCCACCAGCTCGCCCCCGGCATCTCGGAGCAACTCGGCATCAGCGCACCGTCGTCGGTTCAGGCACCGGCCGGCGTGAAGGTCACCCGGCGAGCGGCCAAGCCAACGTCGCAAGGCCCGGCGCAGGAGCGTCCCTCGAAGCCCCGTACCCCGTCGTTGACCGGTGTCGCGGTCACCCCGGTGCGCGGCACGTCTTCCACACCGCAGCGCAGCGTCACCGAGGTGGTGATCCATCCCGTCGCCGCCGTCGTGACGACCCCCTCGAAGGCGGTCCCGCCGCCTGCCGCGGTTCCGACGCGGCCGGCGGTGGCAACTCCCTCGCCGAGCGCCGCGCCAGGGACCCACTCCCGCGGCCACGATCACGCGTCCCGGGGCCATGAGTCACGCCGAAGCCATACCGCTTCGCGAGACCGAGACCGGGTCGGCGACAACAGCCGGACCGCTCGGGCGCACCGCGGCAGCAGCGGGTGTGCCGGCCACGACGCGCGCAACCACCGCTCGTACCCCGGCAATGGGTCCGGCGACGCGCGCGCACGCAGAGGGCAGGGCAACCACGGCGACGGCCGTGGGCACGGCCAGCATGGCAACCGCGGCGACCACGGCGCACAGGGCCAGGGCGACGACCGCGGGCAGCGCAACGGCGGCCACGGCGACGACCACGAGGCACGCGGCCAGGGCGACGACAGCGGGCACGGCCGCACGACCGCGACCGGCAGCGGCGTAGCCGGGCGCCAGGCTGGGTAGTCCGACTACGTGATGTCAGCGCCACGCCGGTAGGTTGACCCCGCGCCTCCTAGAGTGAGGAACGCCACCACGGCCGTTTGCCGTCGTGCCTGCTTCGCGGAGACCCCGCACGGCGAGCATGGTGGCGACGCCCGGACGACGGGACGCGGCAACCCCGCCCACCGTTGCGAGTGAACGAGGAGTGCACGTGACCGACAGTGCGTTTGAAGTCATCGCTGACGCCGCGCCCACGGACGCGACAGCCCCGCTCGTGCAGCCGGTGTCCGACCAGCCCGACCTCGTCCAGCTGCTCACCCCGGAGGGCGAGCGCGTCGAGCACCCGGACTACTCCATCGACATCAGCGAAGCCGAGCTGCGCGAGATCTACCGCGATCTCGTGCTGGTCCGCCGGGTCGATTCCGAGGCCACCGCGCTGCAACGGCAGGGCGAGCTGGGCATCTGGGCCAGCTGTCTGGGCCAGGAGGCAGCCCAGGTCGGGTCCGGGCGCGCGATGCTGGAGGACGACTACGCGTTCCCGACCTACCGCGAGCACGGCGTGGCTTGGTGCCGCGGGGTCGACCCGCTGAACCTGCTCGGCCTGTTCCGCGGCGTGAACCACGGCGGCTGGGACCCGAACGAGAAGAACTTCCACCTCTACACGATCGTGATCGGCGCGCAGACCCTGCACGCCACCGGTTATGCCATGGGGATGCAGAAGGACGGCGCCGAGAGCGCGGTCGTCGCTTACTTCGGTGACGGCGCGACGAGCCAGGGTGACGTCAACGAGGCGTTCATCTTCGCCAGCGTCTTCAACGCACCGGTCGTGTTCTTCTGCCAGAACAACCAGTGGGCCATCTCCGAGCCGATCGAGAAGCAGTCGCGCATCCCGCTCTACCAGCGGGCGCTCGGCTTCGGCTTCCCCGGCATCCGGGTCGACGGCAACGACGTCCTGGCCGTGCTGGCCGTCACGCGCGCGGCGCTGCAGAACGCGCGGGAGGGCAACGGCCCGACCCTGGTCGAGGCCTACACCTATCGGATGGGTGCGCACACGACGTCGGATGACCCGACGCGCTATCGGCTCTCCGACGAGTTGGAGTCGTGGAAGCTGAAGGACCCCGTCGCGCGGATGAAGGCCTATCTGTCCCGCAACGGCTATGCCGACCAGGCCTTCTTCGATGCGCTGGACAAGGAGTCCGACGAGTTGGCGGTCCACGTCCGTAAGGGCTGCCTCGAGATGCCCGACCCGGAGCCGCTGGCGGTCTTCGACCACGTCTACGCCGAGCGGCACCCTCTTCTCGAGGAGGAGCGGGCGCAGTTTGCCGCCTACCTCGACACGTTCGAGGGGAGCCACTGACATGGCGCAGATCACGCTGGCCAAGGGCATCAACATGGGCCTGCGCAAGGCCATGGAGGCCAACCCGAAGGTTCTCGTCATGGGTGAGGACGTCGGGAAGCTGGGCGGCGTCTTCCGGGTGACCGACGGACTGCAGAAGGACTTCGGCGAGGGTCGGGTCATCGACACCCCGCTCGCCGAGTCGGGCATCATCGGCACGGCGATCGGCCTGGCGTTGCGCGGCTACCGCCCGGTCTGCGAGATCCAGTTCGACGGATTCGTCTACCCCGCGTTCGACCAGATCGTCAGCCAGCTGGCGAAGATGCGGGCCCGGGCCCTGGGCAAGGTCAGCCTGCCTGTCGTCATCCGCATCCCCGTCGGTGGCGGCATCGGCGCGGTCGAGCACCACAGCGAGTCGAACGAGGCCTACTTCGCGCACACCGCCGGGCTCAAGGTCGTCGTGTGCTCCAACCCGGTCGATGCCTACTTCATGATCCAGCAGGCGATCGCCACCGAAGACCCGGTGATCCTCTACGAGCCCAAGCGCCGCTACTGGGAGAAGGCCGATCTCGACGAGTCGCAGACGCTCGCGGACGCCACCCCGCTGCACCAGGCGCGCGTCGTACGCGAGGGCGTCGACATCACCGTCGCGGCCTACGGGCCGATGGTGAAGACCGCGATGGAGGCAGCCACCGCGGCGGAGGAGGAGGGCAAGTCGATCGAGGTCGTCGACCTGCGCTCCCTGTCACCGCTCGACATGCCCACGGTGCGGGCGTCGGTGGAGAAGACCGGCCGGCTCGTGGTCGTGCACGAGGCCCCGGTGTTCCTCGGGATGGGAGCGGAAATCGCTGCCCGGATCGCCGAGCAGTGCTTCTACAGCCTCGAGGCACCCGTGATGCGGGTCGGCGGCTTCGACACGCCCTACCCGCCCAGCCGTCTGGAAGAGGACTACCTGCCCGACCTCGACCGGATCCTCGATGCCGTCGACCGCTCTCTCGCTTTCTAGAGGAGTCCAAAGCAATGAAGCAGTTCAAGCTCCCGGACGTCGGCGAGGGTCTTACCGAGGCCGAGATCGTGTCGTGGAAGGTCAAGCCCGGCGACACGGTGAAGGTCAACGAGATCGTCGTCGAGATCGAGACCGCCAAGTCGCTCGTCGAGCTGCCGTCGCCGTTCGCGGGTGTCGTGACCGAGCTGCTCGTCGCCGAGGGAACGACGGTCGACGTCGGCACGCCGATCATCACCGTCGACACGGGTGAGCCGGGTGATGCTGACGCTCTGTCTGGTGGCGACGCGGCTGCCGGCGACCCGCCTGCTCGTGACGACATGGCGCCACCCGTCCCCGCCGCAGCCGGAGAGATCGCGACGCCGGGTGACGACGTGGCCATCGAAGCCGGCCTGATCGGCGGCCCCGCGCCGGGCGGGCGCACCTCGGTGCTGGTCGGCTACGGTCCGCGTACGACCTCGGCGGTGCGCCGTCCGCGTAAGGGTCACGCGCCGACGCCGTCCGCCTCCGCGGCGGCAGCCCAGCAGGCCGTGCAGACCTCGATGATGACCACGCCCGTCCCGCTGGTCGAGCCCGACGTCGACGAGGCAGAGCTCTCGGCTCCGGCGACGACGTCGCGTGCGTTGACGACCGGCGAGGCGAAGGTGCTCGCCAAGCCGCCGGTGCGCAAGCTGGCCAAGGACCTCGGCGTCGACCTCTCGACGGTGCAGGCATCCGGGCCTGGCGGCACGATCACCCGCGACGACGTCGAGGCAGCAGCTTCCACCGGTCAGCAGGTCCGGGATGGTCTCGGCGCGGGCGGGGCGACCAGCTCCGGCGCCGGATGGTTCGCGTATGCCGACGGCGGCGAGCGCGAGACGCGCGTACCCGTGAAGGGCGTGCGCAAGATGATCGCCCAGGCGATGGTCGCGTCCGCCTTCACGGCCCCCCACGTGACCGAGTGGGTCACGATCGACGTGACGCGTTCGATGGACCTGGTCGAGCGGCTAAAGTCCGACCGCGCCTTCAGCGACGTCAAGGTCAGCCCGCTCCTGCTGGTCGCCAAGGCGCTGATCCTGGCGATCAAGCGGCATCCCGAGATCAGCGCCGCGTGGGACGAGGCCAACCAGGAGATCGTCTACAAGCGCTACGTCAACCTCGGCATCGCAGCGGCCACCCCTCGCGGCCTGATCGTCCCGAACATCAAGGACGCCGACCGCCTGTCGCTGCTCGAGCTCGCCCAGGCGATGGCCGGGCTGACGGCGACCGCCCGCGAGGGCCGCACGCAGCCGGCCGAGATGGCGGGCGGCACGATCACCATCACCAACGTCGGGGTGTTCGGCGTCGACAGCGGCACACCGATCCTCAACCCGGGCGAGTCCGCGATCCTCTGCTTCGGGGCCGTCCGGGACATGCCGTGGGTCGTCGACGGTGAGATCGTGGTGCGCAAGGTGACCCAGCTCGCGCTGTCCTTCGACCACCGGCTCATCGACGGCGAGCTCGGCTCGCGTTTCCTTGCCGACATCGCCCGACTGCTCGAGGATCCCGCGACCGCCCTGCTCTGGTAGTCCCGAGGAATCGACCACGTTCAGCAGGCGTACGGACGGTTCGCAAGGCGTGCAGACATGGCGAACCGTCCGCTGGCATGCTGAACGTGGTCGACTTCAGGGCCGCTAGGGTGCTGCGTCGTGCAAACTTCTACGCCTGGCGAGCTGACGCCGGCCGCAGTCCGCTCCGCTGTCGACTACTGGGACAGCTGGCTCGCCTTCCGGCAGACCTTCGACCGACTGCCCGGCGTGCAGGCAGCGGTGTGGCACGGCGATGAGCTGGTGTTGTCGACGGCGCACGGCAAGGCGGACATCGGCAGCGGAGCAGAGCTCACAGCGTCGCATCTGTTCCGCGTCGCGTCGCACTCCAAGACCTTCACGGCGACCGCCGTGTTCCGCCTGCTGGAGGCGGGACGGCTGCGGCTGGACGACCGCGTCGACGCGTGGCTGGGGTGGATGGTCGGGCAGCCGCTCGGTGACCGGACGCTTCGCGAGCTGCTGGCCCATGGCGGCGGCGTCGTGCGCGACGGGCTCGACCGCGACTTCTGGCAGCTCGCTCGTACGTTCCCGGACCAGGCGGCCCTGCAGGCCGCGGCTACGGAACGGGCCGACGTGCTGCCCGCCAACCAGGAGTTCAAGTACTCCAACATCGGCTATGCGCTGCTCGGGCAGGTGATCGAAGCGGTGTCCGGGTCGTCGTACGGCGACTTCGTGCAGGGCGAGGTTCTCGACCGCCTGGGCCTGCGCAACACCGGACCGGAGCTTGACCCAGCTCGGGCGCACGACTACGCGGTCGGCTACAGCTCGCTGGCCTACGCCGACGACCGGATCCCGATCGATCACGTGAACACGCGTGCGATGGCGGCGGCCGCAGGCTTCTACAGCACGGCCGAGGACATGTGCCGCTATGCCTCGGCGCACTTCCTGGGCGACGAGCGGCTGCTGACCGACCGGTCCAAGAGGCTCATGCAGCGCAACGAGTGGAACGTTGAGGGTGCTGACTCGCACTATGGCCTCGGCTTCGCGATCCAGGAGGTCGGCGGTCGGCGACTGGTCGGTCACGGGGGCGGCTATCCGGGGCACATCACCAACACGCTGTTCGACCCGGTCGGCCGGTTCGCCGTCTGCGTCCTGACCAACGCCATCGACGGGCCGGCCGAGCAACTGGTGACCGCAGCGGTCCGTCTGGTCAACCTTGCGGCGCAGAGTCCGCAGGCGCCGGCGCCCGCCGTCGACCAGGCGGGCATGGACCGGCTCTGTGGGCGCTACGCGAACCTGTGGGGTGTGCTCGACATCGTGCGCCTGGGCGTTGCGCTCTACGCGATCGATCCCAGCGCCGGGGACCCCACGGAGGAGCCGCTCAAGCTCGATGTCACCGGGCCGACCACGGTTCGCGTGGGCCACGAGCACGGCTATGGATCCGCCGGCGAGACGATGGAGTTCGACCTCACCGACGACGGCCGGGTGCGGTCGATCGGGGGCAGCAGCGGCACGAGCTGGCCGTTCGACGTGTTCAGCACGGCGGTCGCCGCGCGCGATCGCGTCGAGGTCGGAGCGTCGATCCGCCCGGTCACGGGGTAAAGCAGAGCCGGTCGACGAGGCGTTGGGCGAGCACGCGGTCGCCGTCGATCTCGACGACCGCGTCGGCGGGCGACATGCGCCCGCCCAGCAGCCGCACCCAGGTCGTCCAGTCCGCGCTCACCACCGTGGTCGGCTCCTCCAGCGGTACGCGCGGGGCCGCGCCCCGACCGTCCGGGCCGACCGCGACGTCGGCGGCGAAAGCAAGGGCGCCCGTCGACTGCAAGCGCAGGCTCTGCCCGGCGACCGCACCGGCCCGGCGGGCGAACAGCAACGGCAGTGCTCCGAGCAGCATTTCCTTCGTGACCAGCGCGCCCGGCCCGTCGAGGTTGCCCGGCCGGGTCACCGCTCGCCGCACGTCCTGCTCGTGCATCCAGGCGTCGAAGGCCCGGTTGCGCAGCAGCTCTGTCGTGTCCCAGTCCTCGTCGGCGACCACCCGGGTCGGCGGCTGGTCGGTCCGCATGGCCAGCATCTGTGGCAGCCGTTGGTCGAGACACGTCCGCAGCTCGTCGACGACCTCGCCCGGCACAGCGTCGCGCCGGGCCGCAACGCCTCGTTCCATGTGCCGGCCGAAGTCGCTGCGCACGTGAGGGCCGAACGACGCGAGCGGCGGCGGCGGTTCGCCGGACAGCAGCTCGGCCTCGACCGAGGCCAGGTGGGCGACGATGTCCTGCACCGACCAACCCGGCAGGTCCGTCGGCCTGCGCCAGTCGTCGGCGTCCAGGTCGTCGGCCACCGAGAGCAGGCTGCGGACGGCCTGCTCGAAGGCGTCGACGTAGCCCTCGCTCTCCACGACGTGCGAGGCTAGTGCCATGCGGGTCCACGTGGTGCAGCTCTCTTACGGCGACGACGAGACACTCGACGCAAGGGTCGAACGCGTCGCAGCCATGGTCCGCGCGCAGCAGGGGGCCGACCTCGTCGTGCTGCCCGAGCTGTGGCCGAACGGCGGCTTTGCCTACGACGGCTGGGAGGCGTCGGCGCAGCCGCTCGACGGTCCGGTGGTGACCGCCTTGCGCGAGGCAGCGTGCGAGCTCGGCGCGCTCGTACACATGGGTTCGTTCGTGGAACGCGACGAGACCGGCCGGATGTTCAACACCTCGCTGCTGCTGGGCGACGACGGCTCAGTCCTCGCGACCTATCGCAAGATCCACCTGTTCGGTTTCGGGGAGGGTGAGCCCAAGCTGATGACGCCCGGTGACGACGTCGTCGTGCACGAGGGGCTCGGCCTCGCGACCTGCTATGACCTGCGATTTCCCGAGCAGTTCCGCCGGCTGCTCGACGCCGGTGCCGAGATCGTGATGCTGCCGGCGGCCTGGCCGGCCAAGCGTGTCGCGCACTGGCGGCTGCTCGCCCAGGCGCGGGCGATCGAGAACCAGTCGTACGTCGTCGCCTGCAACACGGCAGGCGAGCACTCTGGAGTGCGGATGGGCGGCGGTTCGCTCGTCGTCGACCCGTGGGGCGCTGTGCTCGCGGAAGCCGGCACCGACGAGGAAGTCCTCGTGGCCGATCTCGACCTCGAGTTCCTCGCGCGCACTCGCTCGTCGTTCCCGATCCTCGCCGACCGCCGCCTCTAGCGAGTTCTGAGCCGCTCGAATCGCGCAGCGCTCTCGATCACGACCGCGGGTGCGCCGGCGTGCGCCGCCGAACCTTTCTTGCCGTGGCAGAGCGCGGCGGGGCAGTGCTTTCGCGAACGACCAATGTGGTGTTCAGCACTACGTGACGGGCGCGCGGCTTGGAGCCCGATCTCGACTGCTCGATCGCGGCAGTGAGCGCGGCCGCGGCCGCGTGGCCCTTCTCGGCGACCGGCTGGCGAACAGTCGTGAGGCTGGGACGGACTCGTCCGGCCAGCGGGCTGTCGTCGAACCCAACCACCGACAGGTCGTCGGGCACCCGCAGTCCGCGAGACTCCGCAGCCCGCACGACGCCGTTGGCCATCACGTCGGAGAAGCACAGCAACGCGGTCGGGGGGTCCTCTTGCGACAGCAGCAACAGTGCAGCGGCGAAGGCGTCCTCCTCGCTGCCCTCCGGCTGGTGCACGACCCTGGGTTGGATGTCCGCGGTGTGGAGTGCGTCGAGCCAGCCCAGCATCCGCTGTCGCGACACGTGGTGGTCCTTGTCGACGTCGGCGTCGGCCGCGAGCACGACGCCATAGGGACCGGTCATGTTCTTGCTCACGATGTCGATGCGGCGGTGGCCCAGCTCGATGAGATGTGCCGCGGCCGCGGCGGCCCCGACCCGGTCGTCGACGTTGACGCTCATGACGCCGGGCGTCGGTGCCTGGTCGACGAAGACAAGCGGCAGCCCGCGACGCCTCAGCCACGCCAGGGCGGAAGAGTCGGTGTCACAGCTGTAGACCACGGCGCCGTCCAACGGGATGTCGCGGGCCGGCACGATGTCGTCACGCGCGCACGTGGAGAGCAGCGTCAGTGCGACACCGCTCGGTGCGAGCTCGTCTGCGATGGCACCGAGAAAGCCAGTTGCCACCTCGTCGGTGAAGGCGTAGGTGACCGAATCGGTCAGCAGGATGCCGACCGCCCCGCTGGTGCCGCGCGCAAGAGCGCGCGCGGCGGGGTCCGGACCGACGTAACCCAGCTCGTCGGCAGCGTCGAGGACACGTTGGCGCAGCGCGGCCGAGAGCTGGCCCGGCTTGGAGAAGGCGTTGGAGACGGTCATCCGGCTCACGCCGACATGGTCGGCGACCGTCTGCAGTGTCACTCTCGCCACATGACCCTCCACCTCGGTCGGTGCCTCACAGCCTACGGCGGGCGGCACGGATCAACGCGAGGATGCCGTGTGGTGCTGCGGCACCCAGCCCCGGGGAGCGACGGCGTCGGCGACGCGGGCGAGACGGACGGACAGTGCGGCGCGCGTCCGGTAGACACGCGGCCGAACCTCCGCAGGTTCCGGGTCCGGAACGACCGGGGCCCAAGGGAGGGCGCTGTGGGCGAGGCTTCGGGCTTTGTCGTGGGCGGCGATGGCGGCGATGCTCATGGGCAACATGACGGACAGCTCTCTGTGTGTGGTTCTTCTGTACCGCTATAGTAAGAGAGTTATCTGTACCGGTCAAGTCTTTTTCCTCAGTCAGTTTCTTGGCCCCGGACCGGGTTGCTTCTCGGCAGTCCTGAACCACATCGGCTCAGCGTGCCGCCGTCTCCGCCACGCAGTCGAGGATGAAGCGCGCGCTGGTGGCCCGCTCGTGGGCAATGCGATGCAACTCAGCAGTGGGTGGCGAATCCAGGTGCTCGAACGGGATCGCGGACAGTCCGGAGAACAGGAGCATCGACAACGCGTGCGCGCGGCGGACGGTCTCGAGCGGCGCGTCGCATCCCTCGTCGCGCAGCCCGCGAACATACGCAGGTACGCAGGCCGCCTCGAACGCGGGCAGGCAGGTCGCGGAGCGCTCCCCCATCTGCACCTCCCCGAGCATCAGCTGACTGAGGTCGAAGCCGAGCGGGGCCACGCCCCAGAAGCCGTAGTCGATCAACACGAGGTCCGTGGAGGCGTCGGTGACGAGCAGGTTGCGCGTGCACGCGTCTCCGTGGCTGGTGCCGAGCGGCATCGTCTCCAGCTCGTCGAGGATGTCGGGCAGCGCATCGGCAGCCGCAAGGAGATCCTTGCGGAGGTGGTCGTCGAACGTTGCCGCGATGAGGGGGTGTTGCCAGAGGTCGTCGCTGCGCAACGCGGGAAGAATTTGATTGTCCACGCGGCCCTCGGCGTACGTGCGCATGGTGCGCTTGCCTGCGGGATCGCCCACCAGGGCAAGCGGGCGTACGTCGGGACTGGCCGCCAGCCGGCCCAGCAGGTAGGCGGCATGCGCAAGCTGGTCGACCTCCCAGGTCGCGGGTCTGGCATCAACAGCCTCGAGCCACAAGGCCGCAGACTCGTGGTCGATATCCAGCACGGCATGGGTCCGCGGCATCGCCAGCCCGACGGGCAACCGGACAGCCAGGTCGGACAGATAGACGCGAGGCTCGGTGTGCCAAGGCACCAGCTCGAGTGCCACGGCGCGCAAATGTTCCGGCACGAACTGAAACTGCGGCGCGCGTGCCCACGTCTGCACGACCTTGACGAAGAAGGCGTAGGGCACTTCCTGCGTGCCGATCCGCGCCAGCCCCCGTACCCAGTAGCGGCCGCCGGTCGTGAGCGCATCGAGGTCGTAGGGCGCAACCTCTGCGTGCGAGGTCAGCAGGTCGAGGCTTGCTGCGCCCAGGTTCTCGAGCACCATTGCTGCAAGGCGTTCGTTGCTGACGTCGGCGGGGCCGAGGATGGTCCGGTCGTGCATCGCGAACTCCCGACTGGGAAAGTGGCTTTCCTTGATGTGGCGATGGTAAAGTTGCTTTATGACTTCCGTCAAGGCCTATACCGACCGCCCCGTGGCAGTGCCGGCTGCCGGTGAACCTCACTTCGCGGTCCTCGCCGGCAAGCTCATGCAGGAGATCCGTGACACGTTCGCAGCGGAGGACTGGGGCGGCCTGCGGCAGTCGCACCTCCGACTCTTGTCCAACGTGCCACGGGACGGCATCAGCATCACCGAACTTGGCGAGCGCCTCGGCATGACCAAGCAGGCGAGCGGACAGTTCGTGGCCCAGCTGATCGGGACCGGGCATCTCGAGGCGCGCAACGATCCCCACGACGGGAGGGTCCGCGTCGTCGTACGCACCGCTCTCGGAGACCGTACGGTGAAGGCGACCAACGCCCGCATCCTGCGGATCGAACGCAAGTGGGCCAAGGTCGTCGGGCCCGAGCGCTACGCAGACTTCCGTCAGGTGTTGAAGGAGCTGACCGGGAACCTCTGAGGTGACGGCGCGTGCGGGCCGGCCCCGCGGTCATGTCGGCGGCCGTTGCGCCGTTGTTGGAGAATGAGCCGGTGACGACTCCTCGAGGTGTCCGGGTGCGCGCCCCCGAGCTGACCGGCCGGACATGGCTCAACACGGGGGGTCACCACCTCACTCTCGGCGAGCTGCGCGGCAAGATCGTGCTGCTCGACTTCTGGACCTTCGCCTGCATCAACTGCCTGCACGTCCTCGACGAGCTGCGACCCCTCGAGGAGAAGTACGCCGATGTCCTGGTGATCCTCGGCGTGCATTCACCAAAGTTCGTGCACGAGGCGGACGCTGCAGCGCTGGCCGCGGCCGTCGAGCGCTATGGCGTCGAGCATCCGGTGCTCGACGACCCCGAGCTCACGACGTGGATGCAGTACGCCGTGCGCGCGTGGCCGACGCTGGTGGTGGTCGACCCTGAGGGGTACGTCGTCGCGCAGCTCTCCGGAGAGGGGCACGCGCACTCGCTCGACACCCTCGTGGCCGAGCTGGTCGCCACACATGAGGCGAAGGGCACGCTGCACCGCGGCGATGGTCCGTATGTCGCGCCTCCGACGGCGGACACGCAGCTGCGCTTCCCCGGCAAGGTCCTTCCGCTGCCTGGTGGCAGCTTCCTCGTCTCCGACTCCGGTCACCACTCGCTGGTGGAGCTCGCGGCCGACGGCGAGACCGTGCTGCGCCGCATCGGCTCGGGCGAGGGCAAGCGCGGCCTGGTCGACGGTGTCGCTTCAGCTGCGCGGTTCAGCGAGCCGCAGGGCCTGTGCCTGCTGCCCGACGACGTGCGCCTGCGGGTGGGCTACGACGTCGTGGTTGCCGACACCGTCAACCACGCGCTGCGGGGCGTCCGGCTCGACGACGGGACGGTCACGACGGTGGCCGGCACCGGCCAACAGTGGATGCCCGGTGACCCCGAACCGTCGAAGTCCGATCCCCGCGTTGCGCTCTCGTCGCCCTGGGACGTCGTCTGGTCCTCGGTGCTGGGTGAGGTCGTCGTCGCGATGTCCGGCATCCACCAGCTTTGGGGCTTCGACCCCGTGACGCCTGCGTTGAGCATCTGGGCAGGCACCCGCAACGAGGGGCTGCTCGACGGGCCTTTGCGGAGCGCGTGGTTCGCGCAGCCGAGCGGGGTCGCGATCGGTGCCGACGGTGCCGTGTGGCTGGCCGACTCGGAGACCTCTTCGTTGCGCTGCGTACGACAAGACATGTTGGAAACCGTTGTCGGTCAAGGACTTTTCGACTTCGGGCACGTCGACGGGCCTGCGGCGAAGGCGCTGCTGCAGCACCCGTTGGGATTGGCGGTGCTGCCCGACGGCTCCGTCGCCGTCGCCGACACCTACAACGGTGCGGTGCGGCGCTATGACCCCGCGGCCGGCGAGGTGTCGACGTTGGCGACCGGACTCGCGGAACCGAGCGACGTGGTCGTCGTCGACGGTGACCTGGTCGTCGTCGAGTCTGCGGCCCACCGCCTCACCCGGCTGCGCCTGCCCGACGAGGCGCTGGTCGTCGACGGCGTGGCGCAGCGGACGCTGCGACCCGTCACCGAGCTCGCCCCGGGCGAGGTCTTGCTCGTGGTGGAGTTCACCGCCCCGGCCGGCCAGAAGCTCGACGACCGATACGGCCCGCCCACCCGGCTCGTGGTGACCGCAACCCCGCCACAGCTGCTGCGGGCCGGCGGAGGGAAGGGCACCGATCTGACACGACGCCTGGTCCTCGACCCGCACGTGGGCGACGGCGTACTCCATGTGGCCGCGACGGCGGCCTCGTGTGACGACGACGCTGCCATCGAGTTCCCCGCGTGCCACGTGCACCAGCAGGACTGGGGTGTCCCGATCCGGCTAGTCGAGGGCGCGGATGCGCAACTGACCCTGATGCTCCGCGCCCTGACCTGACCCGCCCCCGCTCCCGCCCCGCCGGGAATCGACCACGTTCAGCAGGGTTACGGACGGTTCGCAAGGCAGGCACGCCTTGCGAACCGTCCGCCCGCATGCCGAACGTGGTCGATTCCGGCCGGGTGTGAGGGAGGGTTAGATGCGGTCGTCGTAGACGCGGGTCTCTTCGACGACGCCGCCGCGTGCGGCGTTGCGTCGCGGGGCGAAGACGATCAGGGTCAAGGCCAGGCCGACGACGCCGGCGATCATGAGGATCCACCCGACGACTGCGATGTCGAGGCCCGAGATGCTGGCGTTGACGGCGAACGCGAGGATTGCGCCGACGGCGACCAAGAAGATGCTGGCTCCGATGCCCATGCTGGACCCTCCGATGAGTCGGTAGCGGCCGAGGAGACGACCGGCTTCCGGCCCGACGTGTGTCGACCCGTTACCGGCGATCTACCCGCCCGCGCACGGCTCTGAACCTCCCGAAGGCTCCTTCCCACCCGACCGGCCCATCCGCAAAACGGGACATTTCGCCTAGAAGGCGGCCTCGGGGATCTCCATCAGGGAGTTGTCGACCGACTCCGCCAGCACGCGCTGTCCGCTGAGCAGGGGCAGCGTCTGCGCGGCGAAGAACCGAGCCGCGGCGACCTTGCCCTCGTAGAACGACTTGTCCCGCCCGGTTGCGCCGGCCTCGAGCGCCGCCAGCGCAACTCCTGCCTGGCGCAGCAGGAGCCACGCCGTGACGAGGTCACCGCACGCCATCAGCAGCCGACTGGTGTTCTGCCCGACCTTGTAGATGTTGGTCACGTCCTCCGCGGACGCGGTCAGGGAACCGACCATGGTGGCGACGATGCCCTGCACGTCCTCGAGGCCCTTGGCCAGCAGGTCGCGTTCGACCCGCAGCTCGCCGTTGCCCTCGTCGCCCTTGGCCAGCTCCTGGATCTCGGTCATCAGCTTGGTCAAAGCCTGACCCTTGTCACGCACGATCTTGCGGAAGAAGAAGTCCATGCCCTGGATGGCCGTGGTGCCCTCGTACAACGTGTCGATCTTCGCGTCACGGATGTACTGCTCGATCGGGTAGTCCTGCAGATATCCCGAGCCGCCGTAGGTCTGCAGCGACTGCGACCCGAGCAGCTCGTAGGAGCGCTCCGACCCGAAGCCCTTGACGATCGGCAGCAGCAGGTCGTTGAGGCGTACGGCAAGGTCGTGGGCCGAGCCTTCGGCGCCGGCAGCCTCTGCAAGGGCGACCTCGTCCTGGATCGTCGCCGTGTAGAGCACGAGCGCGCGCATGCCCTCGGCATAGGACTTCTGCAGCATCAGCGAGCGGCGCACGTCCGGGTGGTGGGTGATGGATACGCGCGGAGCCGCCTTGTCCGTCATCTTCGCGAGGTCCGGACCCTGGATCCGCGTCTTCGCGTAGTCGAGCGCGTTGAGGTAGCCGGTCGAGAGCGTCGCGATCGCCTTGGTGCCGACCATCATCCGGGCGAACTCGATGACCTTGAACATCTGCGCGATGCCGTCGTGGACCTCGCCGACGAGCCAGCCGACGGCCGGCTCGTGCTCGCCGAAGGTGAGCTCGCACGTGGTGGAGGCCTTCAGGCCCATCTTGTGCTCGATGTTCGTGACGACGGCGCCGTTGCGCTCGCCGAGCGCGCCGGTGTCCCAGTCGAAGGTGAACTTGGGCACGATGAACAGCGACAGCCCCTTGGTGCCCGGGCCGGCGCCCTCGGGGCGGGCCAGCACCAGGTGGATGATGTTCTCGGTCATGTCGTGCTCGGCGCTGGTGATGAAGCGCTTGACGCCTTCGATGTGCCAGGTGCCGTCGTCCTGCTTGATGGCCTTGGTGCGCCCGGCGCCCACGTCGGAGCCGGCGTCGGGCTCGGTGAGCACCATCGAGGCGCCCCACTGGCCGTCGACCATCCGCTGGGCGATCTTGCGCTGCTCCTCGGTGCCCAACCGGTAGACGACGTGGGCGAAGGCCATGCCCGAGCTGTACATGTGCACGGCCGGGTTGGAGCCGAGCACCAGCTCGGCGACGGCCCAGCGCAGGCTCGGGGGACAGACGGTGCCGCCGAGCTCCTCGGGCAGGTCGAGGCGCCACCACTCGGCGTCCATGTAGGCCTTGAAGGACTTCTTGAAGCTCTCCGGCATGGCGACCTCGTGGGTAGCCGGGTCGAAGACGGGCGGGTGGCGGTCGGAGTCGAGCAGCGACTCGGCCAGCTCGTTGGTGGCCAGACGCTCGACCTCGGCCAGGATGTTGCGTGCCGTGTCTGGGTCTATCTCGCGAAACGGTCCCGTGCCGAGGACGTCCTGCCGGCCGAAGACCTCGAACAGGTTGAACTCGATATCGCGCAGGTTGCTCTTGTAGTGACCCATGTCAGGCGTGTCCTTCCGTGCATACGGACAAGGCGAAGGCCTTGACGTTCGCGGAAACGGTGAACGTTACTCACCAGTAACAACGATAATGCTACCCGTCAGTAACGTTTGGCAAGCCTGCTTTTCGCGATTGCCCGGTGGCCGGGGGCCTCACAGCCAGCCGTTGCGCCGGAACTGCCGATAGAGCACGAAGCAGGCGCTCGCCATGACGCCGAGCACGATGAAGTAGCCGTAGTGCCAGCCGCAGCTCGGGCATGTTGTCGAAGTTCATGCCGTAGACGCCGGCGATGGCGGTGGGTACGAGCGCGATGGCCGCCCAGGCGGAGATCTTGCGCATGTCCTCGTTCTGCCGGACCGAGATCTCGGTCTGCCGCACCGCGAGCTCGCTCTGCCGCGCGGTGACCCGGGCGAGGTCGGCCTGCAGGACGTCGGACAGCAGCCGGTCGTGGCCCTCGATCGCGTCCGCGGCGCGCATCACGTGGTCGTGCACATCCCGGAAGTACGGCTCCGCCGACGGGTCGATGCCGGGCACCGAGCCCTCCGACAGCCGCTGCAGCGGCGCCGCCAGCGGCAGCACGGCTCGGCGGAACTCGGCGATCTCCCGCTTCAGCTTGTAGATCCGCTCCGAGTGGTCTGCGGCGTCCGGGCTGCCGAAGACCTGGGTCTCGATCTCGTCGACGTCCTCGTTGATGAACTCGATGGCCTCCTCATAGCCGTCCACGACCAGGTCGGCGGTCCGGTAGAGCACACCGGTGGGGCCGTGCTTGAGCAGCTTCTCGTTGCCGGCGTCGAGCTCCGCCCGGACCCGGTGCAGCACGTCGGACTCACCGTGCCGCACGGTGACCACGAAGTTGGGGCCGAGGAAGATCGCGAGCTCTGTCACGTTGACGACCTCGTCGTGGTCGACGTACTTGACCGGCTTGAGCACGACGAACAGCACGTCGTCATAGATGTCGAGCTTCGGGCGCTGGTGCGCCTTCACGGCGTCCTCGAGCGCGAGGTGCGGCAGCGAGAACTCCCGCGCGACCTTGGCGATGTCACCTTCCGACGGCTGCTGCAGGCCGATCCACACGAAGCCGGGGGTCTTGCGGGCGACGCTGCCCGCCTTCTCCAATGACAGCCGGCCCGGCCGGCGACGGCCGTGCTCGTAGACGGCGCAGTCGCCGATGACGTCGTCGAGCGGCCGCGGCCGAATCACGGGACCCGGCGGAGGCAGCTCAGCCGCCTCGCCGCTGTCCCCGTTGCGGCGTCGAGCCGCGACGAGCAACGGCAGCGCCCGTCGCGCCCGCTTCGCAGTCCGTGCCCACGGTGTCTTGTCGGGCGTCATGCCGTCTCCTCTTGCCTGTGCAGGCTCCTCAAGCACTGTACGGGCGCCCGGCGACGAGCATCACCTACGGTGAAAAGGAGGAGTTCCCAGCGGCTGCGGGGAGGTGAGACCGAGAGTTGTTCGTACGACGACGGTGGCCCGCCGTGGCTGTCATGCTCGCAGCGCTGTCTGCGTGCACTGCCGCGGATAGTCCGAGTGATCCCCGGGCGAGCGACGTTCCCGCGACCGTGCCGACGACGACCACGACAGCACCGACGACGCCGACGACGCCGACAACACCGACCGCTGCGGCATTCACCCAGCCGCTGGCGCTGGCCTACGACATCCACCGACCCGCTCTCGACCTCACGACCGCCCGGGCCAGGGCGATCGTCAGCGGGAAGCCGATCACCTGGGCCGACCTCGGGCAACGTGGCGGGCCAGTTCGGGTCCTCAACGGCGCCGCTGAGCTGTCAGCGGCCGAACGCGACCCGCAGGCAGTCGTCGTCGTACCCGCTGATGCACTGCGACCGACGGTGCAGGTGGCGCGGGTGGCCGGCGTCGACCCGCTGCGCGACCCGCGCAGCTATCCGCTCACCACCGCGGCCGACGAGGCAACGCCCCGGGTCACGACCCTGACCGTCGTCGGTGACCTGATGTTCGGACGGCGGGTCGGCGCCACGACCACCGCCGCCGCGACGTTGGCACCGTTGCGGGAGAGGTTGGCGTCGGCCGACCTGACTATCGGCAATCTCGAGAGCACGCTGTCCGACGACGGGAGCCCGCGCCAGGGCGACGACTCGTTCGCCGCGAGCCCCGACACGCTGACGGCACTCGCGCGAGCCGGCTTAGACGTGCTGTCGCTGGCCAACAACCACACCGGTGACTTCGGCTCCCGAGCCTTCCGGTCCACCCTCGCCGCGTTCGACGACTCGCCGATCCATCGGGTGGGCGCCGGCGCCAACGAGGACGAGGCGTGGCGCCCGGTCGCCATCAACGCGAACGGCGTGAGCTTCGGCTTCGTCGCGTTCAACGCGATCGGCGAGACGCCGCGCGCCACCGCCGGTCGTCCCGGGGCGGCCGAGGTCCGCATGCAGCCGCGGACCGGGCCGCTCAACCGTGGCGACCTGCGGCGCCTCACGTCGACGATCCGCGACCTCGCCCGACAGGTGGACGTCGTCGTGGCGCTGGCGCACTGGGGCACGCAGTACACGAACGTGCCGGTGCGCGACCAGCGCCGGGTCGGCGCGGCGATGGTCGCCGCCGGAGCCGAGATCGTCGTCGGGGGACATCCCCATGTCGTGCAAGGGATCCAGCTCGTCGACGGCCGCCTGGTGCTGCACTCACTCGGCAACTTCGTGTTCGACATGGACTTCTCGCGCCAGACGGAGGAGGGCGTGCTTGCCGAGCTCGTCTTCTGGGGGAGCGACCTCAAGGGCCTGCGCCTGGTGCCCTACGTCATCGGCAACGACTTCGCGCCGCGCCTCGCGGCTGGACCGCGGGCGGGGCGCACGATGGCGCGGCTCTGGCAGGCGAGCGATCCGCCGTTCCTTCATTAGCGGTACGCCGACGCGCCTGCACGTCAGTCGCGCAGCCATTCCCACAGCACCCGGCCAACTCGATCGAGCTGGGCGGGCTCGACGACCTGCGGCTGGTCGCGGGCGCTGTGATATTCCGCGTAGGACGTGCTGCCCAGCCGTGCAGCGGGCAACCCGGCCAGCTCGAACGACCAGTGGTCGCTGGACCGGTTGACACCGCAGGAACGTGTTGCGACACCTACGGTTCTGGCGCTCTGCCGCAGCGAACGTGCAGTGCTGGTCGATCGGGTGCGACCGTTGCAGATCGGCACCTCCCGGCCTGCTCCCACTCCGACGCGGTCGAGAGCGACCATGCCGCGCAACGACGAACGCTGGCTGGTCGTCAACCGCGCCACCATGGCCCGGGAGCCGTAGTGGTGACGGTCGTCGCCCGTGCCGCGAGGCTCCTCGGCCGCGAACGCGACGAAGACGACGGGCAGCCGGGTGGGCGTGGTGGCGACGAGCCGAGCCATCTCGAGGGCGACGCCGATGCCGGACGCGTTGTCCTCCGCGCCGGGAGCCTGGGGCACGGTGTCGAGATGGGCGCCGACGACGAGGTAGGGCTCGCCCGGCCGCAGGTCGCTCGGTCGGGCGATCACGTTCCACGTACGGCCGGCATCGACCGGCACGCCCCACGAGACACCGGCCGGGACGTGCAGCGACTGCCGTTGCACCTCGTAGCCGTGTGCAGCGAACTGCTGCGCCACCCAGGCCGCGGCCTGTCGGAACGCGGGCGAGGTCGCCTCCCGTGGACCGATCTCGCCGGCCAGCTTGCGCACTGTCGCCATCGCCGCGTCCCCGTCGAACACGGGTGACGCCGGGCTCGACGGCGCCGCCGTGCCGGTCGTCGGCCCGGTCGAGGGGGTGGACCCCGTCGGCGGCACGGACGCGGACGGGCCGGGCGACGTACCGCTGGATGTGCTCGTCGACGCGCTGGGCCCGGCACCGGGTGCCGACGAGCCGGAGCACGCGGTGACGGCGGCCAGCGAGACGACCGCGACGACGCACCGGACTGCCCGCATGCCTACAGCGTCGGTGGATCAGCGGCCAGCCGCAATGTCGATCGCCGGTTGCCGCAACCGCGCGCGGTGTGAGAGTCGGCAGCATGACCTCCTTTGCCGGTTTCTCCGAGCGCGCGGTCGCGTTCTATGCCGATCTGGCGGCCGACAACAGCCGCGAGTTCTGGACCGCCAACAAGGCTGTCTACGAGTCGGAGGTGCGCGACCCGATGCGCGCCCTCGTCGACGAGCTGGAGGGCGAGTTCGGGCCGGCGAAGATCTTCCGGCCGCATCGGGACATCCGGTTCAGCAACGACAAGACGCCGTACAAGACCCATCAAGCGGCGCTCGCAGGAGACGGTGCGGGCACGGGCTACTACCTGCAGCTCGACGCGCGCGGGCTGACCGTGGGAGGAGGGTTCCGCGCCCACTCGCCCGATCAGACCGCACGGTTCCGTGGCGCAGTGGACGCGGACGCGACGGGCGTGGCACTGGTGGACATCGTCGACTCGCTCCGGGCGAACGGCTTCGACATCGAGGGCGACGAGCTCAAGACCAGGCCCCGTGGGTTCGCGGCCGACCACGCGCGCATCGACCTGCTGCGCTGCCGGTCGCTGATGGTGTTCAGGCTCTTCGGGACGCCGCCCTGGCTGGGCCGTCCGGCGGCGCTGGACGAGATCCGCAGCACCTGGCGGCAGGTCACGCCGCTCAACGCGTGGGTGACCGCCAATGTCGGCCCCGCCTGAGGGCCCGGACAACCCCGGTTGTGTCACGGGGTCAGAGCTGGCGCGCTTGGTTGCCTCACAGGGGCCGCAGGGTGCTCGCGACCAGGCGTACGAACTCGGTCGCCTGCGCCGTGACGGACCCCGGCGGGATCTTTCCTCGCTGCTCGTCCAGCGCCCGACCGATCACGTCGGCCGGCCCGAGATGCCGATCGATCGCGAGGCGGCCACCGGAGATCTTGGACACGAGGTGCCCGTCCGCCGCGTACACCAGCGCGCGACAGGCGTTGAGGACCGCGTAGGCCTCTGACCCGTGCGCCAGGCCCCAGCCGAGCTCGTCGACGAGATAGCCCAGGATCGCGTCCCGGGGCACCGGTCCGATGGCTGCCGCCGGATCGGGCCCGAAGACCGGCACGCCGGCGACGCGGCACACCGCGTAGTGCATCAGCAGGTCAGGGTCGCCTTCCAGGGCGTCGCCTCGTACTCGCTTCACCGCTTGCCCCTGCGACGACTGAACGTGCAGCAGGAACGGCCACGGCGGTGCCGGGCTGGCCGCCTCCCCCGCCGGCACGACGCTGCACTCCAGCCCGGTCCCTGGGCAAGCGGCGGCGCTGTCCACGAGCGTCTCCTCGACGCCGCGCAGCGTCTCCGCCGGACCGCCGTCCTCGAGCAGGAGCAGGAGGTCGACATCGCTTCGAGCCGGCAGCCAGCCACCGAGGGCCGCGGATCCGTGCAGGTACGCGCCGACCAGCCGCTGTCCGCTGCTGATGCGCAGCGCGTCGGCCAGCAGGCGTACGTACGAGAGCACCTCGCGAGGGGTCTGCTCCGTGGGGCTCATGCCGGCATCGTGCCGCACGACGCACGCGGTGCCGTCTGCCGCGCGCCCGGCGGGGCAGGGCCGCCTGCGATCATGGCCGCGTGAGCGCCACCCGACTTGTCACGCTCGACGACGTGCCGGTGCTGGCAGAGCTGGTCCGCGTCAACCGCGACTTCCTTGCTCCGTGGGATCCGATCCGGGGTGACGACTTCTACACCGTCGACGGGCAGCGGGCTGCCATCGAGGTATTGCTCGCGCGGCACGACGGAGGCTGGATCCGGCCGCACGTCATCCTCGACGACTCCGATCGGGTGGTCGGGCGCGTCACGCTCAACGAGATCGTGCGCGGCCCGTTCCAGTCATGCCACCTGGGCTATTGGGTGAGCGCCGCCGACAACGGTCGCGGCCTCGCCACGGCCGCCGTACGCGACATGATCAGGGTCGCCTTCGAAGAGTTGGGGCTGCACCGGATCCAGGCCGGCACCCTGCTGCACAACATCGGGTCGCAGCGGGTGCTGGAACGTAATGGATTCATCCGGTTCGGCGTGGCACCCGAATACCTGAACATCGCCGGAAAGTGGCAGGACCACGCGCTCTATCAGGTGCTGAGCACCGACTCCGGCTGAGCGCGCTGGGCACCTGTCACGCCTGTCCTTCCCGGGTCCAAGCGGCTTGCAAGGGCCCATCAAGTGCTCGGCCCGACTCTGTGATCGAACGCACGAGCCCCTGCCGCTCGGCAGGCCGATCCAGAGACGAGAGCTACATGACCACCGACCAGATCGCCGGGCAGTACACCTACCTCTCCTTTGCCGACGAGCTCCGCGCACTCCTGCCCGGGAAGGTCGTCGTCCCCGGCGACGCGGGCTGGGAAGCCGCGCGTACGCCGTGGATCGTCAACGTCGACCAGCAGCCGCGCGCCGTCGTCAACGTGACCGACGCGGTGGACATCGTCACCGTCGTTCGGTTCGCCTACGACTGCGGGCTCACCGTCGCCGCGCAGCCGGGCGGTCACGGCGGCACCCGCGCCATCGACGACACCATCCTGCTGCGTACGCGGGGCCTCGGCGGCATCGAGGTCGACGTGGACGCCCGCGTGGCCCGCGTCGGCGCCGGCGTGAAGTGGGGCGAGCTGATGGCCGCGCTCGACGGCACCGGCCTGACCGGCCTCGTGGGGAGCACCCCCGACACCACCGTGGTCGGCCTGTCCCTTGGCGGCGGCATGAGCTGGTTCGGCCGCGCCTACGGACTCGCGGCCGACAGCATCGTGGCCCTCGAGATCGTCGACGCCCAAGGCGAGCTCGTACGCGTGACTGCCGACAGCGACCCTGACCTGTTCTGGGCGCTCCGTGGCGGTGGTGGCGACTTCGGCATCGTGGTCGCGGCGGAGGTCGCCCTGCACCCAGCCGCCGAGGTCTACGGCGGACGGCTGATGTGGCCGATCGAGCACGCTCCCGAGGTGCTGCGCGCCTTCCAGCAGGTCACCGCGTCGGCTCCCGACGAGCTCACCGTGTGGTTCCACCTGCTGCGCTTCCCGCCCATCCCGGAGGTCCCTGAGCCGTTGCGCGGTGGGTCGTTCGTGTCCTTCGACCTGACCTACATCGGTGACGCGGACGCGGCCGAGGAGCTGCTCGTGCCGGTGCGCGAGCTCAGCACCCCGATGATCGACACCCTGGCGCCGGTGGCGCTGGCGGCGATCGGCGACATCCTCCAGGAACCGCTGGACCCGATGCCCGCGATGGAGCGTTCCCGGCTGCTGTCGGGGCTTCCCGACGAGGCGATGAACGCCCTGCTCGAGGTGGCGGGTCCCGAGGCGCAGTCCATGCTGACCATCGTCCAGCTGCGTCACCTCGGCGGCGCGCTGGCGCGGCCGGCCGCGAATCCCGGTGCTGTCGGCACCGTCGAGGAGCCCTACCAGCTGTTCGCGCTCGGCATCCCCATGGTGCCCGAGCTGGTGAAGCCGCTGCGCGCGCACCTCGACGCGGTGGAGAAGGCCATGGCGCCGTTCGCGACCGACCGCCGGATGTTCAACTTCCTCGGTCACAACGCCGATCCGGCCCAGGCCTTCACCCCGGAGGCGCTCGAGCGGCTGCGGGCCATCAAGTGCGAGCGCGACCCGTTCGGTGTGATCCGCAGCAACCGCCCGGTCCTGCAGGCCCGGATGGCGGGCCACATCCCCCACCAGCGCTGACCCCACCCCTACGCTCCAAGTCGATCATGCAGGACCTGTCATCCCGTTGCATCACCGCAGGTCAGCGGCTCGGCAAACGAAATCGATCATGCAGTAACCGACGCGGCATGTCGGTTACTGCATGATCGATTTCAAAGGGAGGGGGTGGGGGTGGCGCGGGGGAGATGGCGCACGGCGGGTACGGCGAGGACCGCCAGCGCGGCGGCGATGCCGAGCGCTGACATGGTGAACAACGCCTGATGCAACCCGATCGCGACGACTGCCAGGCCGCAGATGAGGTTGCCGAGCGGGATGACCCCGGTGCTGGTGAGGTAGTCGTAGCTCGACACCCGCGAGAGGACCTCGCCCGGCACGTGCTCCTGGAGCGAGGTCTCCCACAGCGTGAAGCAGCCGGTCACGCAGACGCCGGCGGCCACCTCGAAGCCGGCGATGGCCCACACACCGAGGCCGCTGCCGATGAACGCCGCCTGACAGGACGCCCCCATCAGCATCAGGGCGGCCACGCGCAGCGCGAAGCGCGGTCGCCAGTGCAGCAGCAAGATGTCGCCGAGGATGGACCCGATGCCGAAGCCGGCCGTGATGATCGCCCAGTCCTTCGCGCCGCCGAGCTCGTCGTTCACGAGGACCGGGCCGAGTACGAAGATCGCGGGCAGCACGATCGCGTGATAGCTCGCCATGCCGCCGAGGAAGGCGAGGACCCATGAACGGCGGCGCACCTCCGACCAGCCGTTGCGCAGACTGCGTAGAAAGTGGTCGCCTGCTGCCGCTGTCCCGTCCTCGCCCTGTCCCTCCCGCACGGTTCTCGGCCGCAGCGGTACGAGACAGATGACAGAGACGGCGAAGGTTCCCGCGTCGAACAGCAGCGCACCGCCGGGTCCTGCCACGGCTACCAGCCCCGCGGCCAGCGCCGGCCCCGCGATGGAGCCGGTCGAATAGCTCAGGCCGATCAGCGCGTTCGCTGGTTGCAGGTTGGCCGCTGCGACGGTGCCGGGCAGCAGGCCGGTGAAGGTGGGCGCGAAGAACGCGTCCGCGCCGCCATAGACAGCGGCGAGTACGACGAGGTGGGTGACCGTCGCGTGGTCCGTGAGCAGCAATGTGGCAGCGGTCAGCTGGCAGACCAGCCGCACTGTGTCAGAGGTGATCAGGATCTTCTTGCGGTCGAGCCGGTCGGCCCAGACGCCGGCCGGAAGCGCCAGCACAGCGAACGGCAGGAACTGCGCGGCGCTCACGATCGCGACGTCGCCGACGTGGCCGCCGATCGAGAGCACAGCGAACGGCAGGACGATCGCGGTGACCCGGTCGCCGATGATCGAGAGCACCTGGCCGCTGAAGAGCAGCCGGTACTGCGGCTCGTCGCGCAGCACGGCCGGCACTCGCAAGCGGCGCCGCGAGCTCCCCGTAGGTTCGGTCACGGCCGCAGCCTGCCCGACTCGTGGCCCATCGCGCCTCTCCATTGCCCCGTTTCGCCCGCGCAGTTGACCACGTCTGGTACGCGGAGCGTCTCGTCAGCAGGCGTGCGTGCCTGTTGAGGCGACGGTTCGCCTCGTGTCGTGGTCGTGGCTGATCGCCGCGATGAGAGGGTGGACGACGTGCTGCCCACACTCCCGCCTCGGCACGTGACGCTGCTGCTGTGCGACGGCACCGGCTCCGTACTCGGTTCGCTGCCGCCCTTCGACGTGGCGGTGCCGTGGTGGCAGGAGGTGAGTGACGTTGTGCGCGCCGCTCGCGACCTGCACCGCCTCGACGTCACGGTGCTCCGGCTGCTCTCGACGAACACCCCGTCGTCGTCGAGCGGAGACGTCACCTACCTCGCCGAGGTCGCCGCGCCGCCGGACGTGGCGCTCCGTCCCTGGAGCGACCCGACAACGACGGACGACCACCCGCTGCGTCAGTCGTGGGCGCGACCCGGCGGTCCGGCCACCGACCTCGCGTGGGCCGACGCGGCGCTGGTCGAGCAGGGGACGCCGCGCGCCGGAGCGGCCGTCCAGATGCGTACGTGGAACCTGTCGAGCCTGTGGCGGCTGCCGACGACGTCGGGCTGGGCCTGGCTCAAGGTGGTGCCGCCGTTCTTCGCCCACGAGGGTCGGATGCTGGCGACCTTGGACCCGACGGTGCTGCCACCACTCATCGCGCACGACGGGCCGCGCGTACTCCTCAAGGAAGTCAACGGCGAGGATCAGTACGGCGCCCCGCCGGAGCTGCTTGTGCGCATGGTCGACCTGCTGGTTGCCCTGCAGCTCGAGTGGATCGGTCGCACCGACGAGCTTCGTGCGCTGGGCGGCGCTGACTGGCGAGCTCCTGCGCTCGGGGCACTGGCGACCCGCACGGTCGAGCGGTCCGCGCCGGCCCTCGAGGTGGGGGTCGCGCGGCAGCTCGAGTCGCTGATCGGGTCACTGCCGCAGCGGTTCGCGGACATCGCCTCGTGCGGCGTGCCGGAGACGCTCGTGCACGGAGACTTCCACCCCGGCAACGTGATCCGCGACGAGCATCGCCTGGTGCTGATCGACTGGGGCGACAGCGGCGTCGGCCATCCGTTGCTCGATCACGCCGCGTTCGTGGAGCGGCTGTCGCCCGCTGACCTCACGACGGTCGTCGACCACTGGTCTGCACTGTGGCGGCAGACCGTGCCCGGCTGTGACCCCGACCGGGCCCGCGAGCTGTTGGCGCCGGTCGCTGCGTTGCAGCGGGCCGCGATGTACCAGATGTTCCTCGACAACATCGAGCCGAGCGAGCGGGTCTATCACGCGGCGGACCCCGCCGAGTGGCTCGCCCGCGCGGCCACCATCGAGTAAGCCGAAGCGGCAGCCCCGGCTCGCACGTCACAGGTTGATCATGTGTCCGGCCAGGCCGTGCAGCGCCTCCTTGACTGCTTCGCTCAAGGTCGGGTGCGCGTGCACGTTGCGGGCGAGCTCGCGAGAGGTGAGGTCCCACATCTGGGCCAGGGTCAGCTCGGGCAGCAGCTCGGTGACGTCGGGGCCGATCAGGTGGCCGCCGAGCAGCTCTCCGTACTTCGCGTCACTGAGCAGCTTGACGAACCCCACCGTGTCGCCGAGGCCGTGGGCTTTTCCGTTGGCCATGAAGGGAAACTTGGCGACACGCACGTCAAAGCCCTGCTCGCGGGCCTGCGCCTCGGTCCAACCGAAGCTGGCGACCTGCGGCTGGCAGTAGGTCGCGCGCGGCATCATCACGTAGTCGAGCGCCATCGTCTCGGCGCCCGCGATCGTCTCCGCCGCGATGATGCCCATGGCCTCTGCGACGTGAGCGAGCAGCAGTTTGGCTGTCACGTCACCGATGGCGAAGATGTGCGGGACGTTCGTACGCATGAAGTCGTCGATGGCGATGGCGCCGCGGTCGGTCAGTTCCACGCCGGTACGCGCGAGACCGTAACCCTCCGTGCGTGGTGCGAATCCGATGGCCTGCATGACTTTGTCGACCCGGATCGTCCCTTGCTGACCTCCACTGCTGACCGTGACGGTGACCAGATCACCGCTGTCGTCGATCGACTCGACCTTGGTAGAGGTCAGGACCGTGATGCCGGCGCGCTTGTAGCGGCGGGTCAACTCAGTGCTGACCTCCACGTCCTCGAGCGGCAGGATGCGGTCGAGGAACTCGACGATGGTCACGTCGACGCCATAGGCGTTGAGGACGTACGCAAACTCGATGCCGATCGCGCCGGCGCCGGAGATGAGGATGCTGCCCGGCAGGCTGTCGGTCATGATCTGTTCTTCGTAGGTGACGACGCGTTCGCTCAGCGTCGTGCCCGGCAGGAGCCGTGTCGTGGAGCCGGCGGCGATGATGCAGTTGTCGAAGGTCAGCGTCTGCTGGCCGCCTGCGTCGAGCGCAACGGTCAGCGTGTGCGGGTCGGTGAACTCGCCCCAACCGTTGATCTCGTCGATGCTGTTCTTCTTCATCAGGAAATGGACGCCCTTGACGCGCCCGTCGGCGACCTTGCGGCTGCGCGTGTACGCCGCCTGGTAGTCCACGGAGACGCTGCCGTCGATGTGGATCCCGAAGGTCTCCGCCTCCTGCGTGACGATGTTCGCCAGCTCGGCGTTGCGCAGGAGTGCCTTCGACGGGATGCAGCCGACGTTGAGACAGACACCGCCCCAGTACTTGTGCTCCACGACGGCTACACGTTTGCCGAGCTGGGCCGCGCGGATGGCGGCGACGTAGCCACCTGGGCCTGATCCGAGAACCACGACGTCATAGCGATCGGTCATGGACCCGACCGTAGCCCGAGTCGCGTGGTAAGTCTCCGGTCGGCGCGGTGTGACCTATCGGTGCTTATGCGACGTCAGGCCGGTTCGGCCACCCATTTCATCGGGTCCCCGGCACCCAGGTCCGTGATGCCGGCGTCGGAGAGTGCGCCGCACACCAGCGTCCGACGATGCGCTGCGAAGGTCAGGACGTGCGCGATCATGCCGCCGTACGTGAAGACCTCCGGCGGATAGCAGAGAGCGTCCACGAACGTCTCGTCCAGCCGGCCCTCGTCGACGATCGAGTGCACCTGGCTCAGGAACGCCGGCCCCACGACGACGAGCTTCGCGCGGATGTCCTCGAGGGTCTCTGTCTTCTCGTCGTCGATGTCGTAGGGCCGGTCGTGGGTGGCCGCATCCCACATCGCCAGCTGCCCGACCAGGCGCGCGAGCAAGGACCGCACCGTGGGGTCGCAGTCGATGCCGTCGACCGAGATCTCGACGGGGGCGTTGAGCTGTTCGGGTGTCAGCGCGGCGGCGCGGTCCACCAGCTCTCCGACGAGCCAGACGTGGTGCTCGACCATGCGGGTCAACAGGTCCATCGAGGTGACCTTCCTGTCTGCCGGGACCCGCAGGCCGCCGGGTGGGCTGAAGTGGACGCGACTCGGAGCGTCCAGCCGAAAGCTCGTCGGCTGGCGCCGCCAGACGCTCGGCGCGCGGCCGAACGCCTTCGTGAACGCGCGGGTGAACGCCTCGTTGCTCGCATAGCCGGCCTCGACCGCGACGCGCAGCACGTCGTGCTCGGACGTGATCAGCCGGTAGGCAGCCCGCTCGAGCAGGATCCGGCGCCGCATCGTCGCCGGCGGCTCGCCCGCGGCGGCCGACACGAGCCGGTCGAAGTGGAACCGCGAGAGGTGTACGCGCGAGGCCAGCGTGCGGCTGGATGCCGCGTGATCGTCGAGCGAGTCGACGAGCACGTCCACAAACCGCGCGAACGTGTCGCTGGCTGTGCTCATGGGCACGATCTTCCCCTGTACGGACGTTGTTGCGCTTGATCGCCCTTGCTCACCTGGAAGTGCACCCGGTGGTCAGGTCGCGGGGTAGACGATGAACTCGAGCAGGGAACCGTCGGGGTCGCGAAAGTAGGTGCTGGTGCCGGCACCGGCGCCGCCGTGCCGGACGACCGGCCCCTGTTCGACCGGGACGCCGTGCTCAGCAAGGTGTTGCGCAAGTGCCGTCGGGCTGTCCGGCCAGACGAAGCAGAGATCGCTCCCGCCGGCAGTCACCGGTCGTGCCACGACAAGGCTGCCCAGGTCGAGCCCGGGTCCGCGCTCATTGAGCTGCTGGTCGCCGAACCGGAACGCGACCCGCCCGTCGGCGTGGTCGAGTCGGCGTGCCGGATGATGCGGTCGGCGAGGTCCACCAGGTCCGCGAGGGACGTCACCTTCTCGACGAGGACGGCGAACTCGTCACCACCGAGGCCGGGCTGGGCAGCGCCTGGCCGAGGCTCACCGCGAAATAGCCGAGTAGGCCGATCACGGGGACCGCCATCGCCACGGTTGCGAGCACCGTGACGTCGATGGTCTGGCCGATCAGGACAGCACTCAGCGCCCACGCGGCAGCCACGAGGCCGCTGGCCGAGACCAGCGCATCGAAGATTCGGCCGGCGCGGCTCGGAGTCCCGACGATCGGCCCGACTGACACCCGCCCTGCTTTCCGTTGCTTGCCTGACATCGACCGGGCGCGGGCCGCGCTTGAGGCGTGGCCGCCCTCCCGGCAGCATGGTCATTCGAAAGGTCGGTGGGAGCAATGTGGGTCATGGACAGCCTGGCGCCTGTCATCGCGGCGCCGATGAGCGGTGGACCGACAACGCCGGCGCTCGTGGCCGCCGCCGCCTCCGCAGGCTGCTTCGGGTTCCTCGCCTTCGGTTACCTGACGCCGGATGCGGCGCGCGACCAGCTCAGCCAGACCCGCCGCTCCTGCGACACCTTCGGCGTGAACGTCTTCCTGCCTCGTGATCCCGTGCCCGACGCGGCCGAGCTCGTTGCCTACTCCCGCGAGCTCGCCTCCGAGGCGGAGCGCTACGGCCTGCCTGCAGTCGGCGTCGCTCCCGTCGCCGGCAGTGAGCAGGACTGGTGGCGAGAGAAGGTCGAGCTGCTCGTGCAGGATCCCGTCGCCGTGGTGAGCTTCACCTTCGCCATCCCCGACGCGGCGACGGTCGCGTCCCTACAGCGCGCCGGCAGCACAGTCCTGGCCACGGTGACGACGCCCGACGAGGCCCGGCAGGCCGAGGCAGCAGGGGTCGACGGGCTGGTCGTGCAGAGTGCTGCGGCAGGTGGACACAGCGCCACGACGACACCAGGCGCGCCGAGCGCGCAGGCCGACACTCCTGCCTTGGTGTCGGAGGTACGCGCGGGGTCGGCTCTGCCGATCGTCGCCACCGGCGGCATCGTGCGCAGCGGCCAGGTGCAGGCGGTGCTCGCCGCAGGCGCGCAGGCCGCCATGGTCGGCACTGTGCTGCTCCGGACGCCGGAGAGCGCGGCGCGGCCGGCGCACAAGGCGGCGCTGGCCGATCCGGCTCGGGCGGAGACGGTCGTGACGCGCGCATTCACGGGCCGCCCCGCGCGCGGGCTGCGCAACCGCTTCACGGACGAGCATTCGGCGACGGCGCCGATCGGCTATCCGGCGATCCACTTCCTGACGGCACCGATCCGGGCCGCCGCCGCAGCCCGTGGTGACGCGGACGGGCTCAACCTGTGGGCCGGCGTCGGCTATCGCGCGGCGACCGACCGGCCGGCGGGGGACGTGCTCGCAGATCTTGTCCAGGACCTGTGAACGAGCTGTTCTGCTGACGTTCCGTGACGGGGGCGAGTGCCGCTGCGGTCTGCGGGGTATGAGGCCGCCAATGAAACTTTCCCCAGCGTTGGCCGCTGCCGCCCTGGCCACCGCGGCGGCAGTCGCCTTCGCCTCGACCCTCCCGACGATGAGCGCGGATGCCGCGGCTCCGAGGCCGGGAACCCACGCCGCTGCTGCGCCGACGAGTTCCCGATCTGCAGCAGTGTCCGCGAAGGACACCACGGCACTCGCCGCACCACTGCCGCGCGTACGCCATGTGTTTGTCATCAACCTGGAGAACAAGGGTTACGACAAGACGTTCCGACCAGGGTCGCACGCGCCCTACCTGAGGAAGAAGCTGCGCGCCAAGGGGCAGTTGCTGTCGCAGTACTACGGCGTGGCGCACCACAGCCTGCCGAACTACATCGCCCAGCTAAGCGGCCAGGGCCCCAACCCGCAGACGCAGAGCGACTGTCACGTCTTCAGCAACTTCACCCGCTCGGGCACGGCTGCCCCGGGACAGGCCGTCGGGCACGGCTGCGTCTATCCCAAGACGGTGCGCACGGTCGCCAACCAGCTCACCCAGCACGGACTGACGTGGAAGGGGTACATGGAGAGCATGCACTCGGCCTGCCGACATCCCGCGCTGAACACCGTCGACGGCACGCGGAAGGCGGAGGTGGGTGACCAGTACGCCGCCCGGCACAACCCGTTCGTCTACTTCCACTCGATCATCGACTCGAAGAAGTGCGCGAAGCGAAACGTCGTTCTGAAGAAGCTGCCGAAGGATCTCGCGAGGGTGCGGACCACGGCGAACCTCACGTACATCACGCCGAACTCGTGCAATGACGCGCACGACAGCCCGTGCGTCGACGGCAGGAGGGGCGGTCTGGCCACGGCCAACAAATGGCTGAAGCGCTGGGTGCCCAAGATCCTCGCGTCACCTGCGTACCAGAAGAACGGCCTGATGATCGTCACCTTCGACGAGGCCGACAGCGGCTCCGCCGACGCCTGCTGCGGGGAAGGCCCCGGCCCGAACAGTCCCCTGCCCGGGATCACCGGTCTCGGCGGCGGACGCACCGGATCGGTGCTGGTCTCACCGTTCATCAAGCGCGGATCGTTCAACGACACGCCGTACAACCACTACTCGCTGCTGCGCACCATCGAGAACTTGTTCCAGCTCAAGCCGTTGGGCTACGCGGCGGATGCCCGCGGCTTCGGCGTCGACGTCTTCGGCAAGACCTGACGAAGCGCCCGATCTGACGGTGCGTTGCTGCGCTGGACTCAGCTGCTCCGAGCCGCGGCCGCCACCCGGTTGGCGGCCGCGCTCGCGATCTGCACCGAGTCGGCCTCGTGGTCAGGGGAGATGACGTGCACCTGCACGACGTCGTCGCCGACCTTGAACATGACGATCCCGTGGTCGGAGTCGTCCTGCGCCGCCTCGCCGATCCCGCCGCGCGCCGGGCCGATGACGCCGGGCGAGAAGAACTCGCTGCCGTGCCAGGCGGCGATGTCGATGGTGCCCTCGTCGAGGATCGAGTTGCCGGTCTCCGCGAACGTGTAAGTGCACGAGCGACCACGGGCGACCTCGATCGACGGGCCTGAAACGGTGACGGCGGAGCCGATGATTGCCGAGAGCTGGTCTTCGGAGAGCAGCGAGCAGGAGTCGATGGTGCCGCTGTCGCCGGCGCTGGCCTCGGTGTTGGCATTGGTTTTCGTCCCGCCGGGCTGGTCTTTGGCCTGGTCGGCGCTGGCCGAGCCTCCGCTGCTGCAGGAGGACAAGGCAGCGGCGAGCCCGAGAAAAGAGGCGGCGAGTACGAGGCTGCTGCGGCCGCGTCGGCGGCTGGTGGACACGGTTCGGATCGTTGGTGTCTTCGTCATGGCTCTAGCGTCGGGGCGGTGCGCAGCAGCGTCATCGGTGCTCACCACCTAGTTAGGAGCTGTGCCGCTACCTAGGCGTCAGGAATTGGCGCGGCAACCAGGGAGGGCAAGCCGGCGTACGCATCAAGGTCGTGGGTGTAGGCGCGCTCGACGCCGCGGCCCGCACCGTCGCGGTAGGTGACGTTGACGGTGAACCGGCGGTCCTCCGGCGCGCGTCTCGCGAACTGGGCGTCCAGCAGCACGTCGACCTCGCTTCCCGGGCGCAACATCGCCAGCCCCGTCCAGATCGGCAGGTCCGACACGACCAGCTCGCCCTGCAGCCCTGTCACCTTGGTATCGAAGCGGACACGGGGTTCGAATGCGGTCGACGTCCCCGTGTTCGCCAGGACCAGCACGAAAGCGCCCGATCGCAGCTCGACGTCCAGCACCACCTCGGGGCCGACCGGTGGTGACGCGGCGCGGCCCAGCTCACGGCGCTCCGGCTCAGTCGACATGAACCTCGAGGCCCTCGTGGGTGAGCTCGAGCGACTCCATCGCGACGTCGTTGGCCTTCGCGTCGAGCTCAGGTCCGGACCACTTGACCGGCCAGGCCTGGCGCAACACGAAACGCACCCTGGGCATGCGCTGCTCGTCGAGCAGGGTGATCACGACCGTGCGCTTGTCGGGCGGGTCGGCGTTGATCCAGTCCCAGAGCCGGGTGTCGGTGAGGAAGCCGCGCCTCAGAGTCACGTTCGAGAAGCGCCGCAGCCCGGGGAGCTTGCGTACGCTCGACGACTTCTCGTTGCCGACCCGATATTCCAGCTGGTCGATGGAGACCTGGAGTCCCTCGACGTCCTTGAAGCCGCCGGCGACGCTGTCCCCCTCGCCGATGCCCCCGAGGTCGACCATGAAGTTGAGCCCCGTGAAGGGGTCGATGTCGTGCGGCATGCGGGTCTCCGGTGGAGGGTGCGTCGGCAGCGGGTTCATGACGTTCTCACCCGCTGCGATCGTTTGGGAAGCGTTCGCTCCGGGCGCGCGCGACCCGGTCGTCCAGTTTGTTCCGGCTTGACATGCCGGAAAGCGTTTCCGCGGAAACGCTTTTTGCCGCGCCGGCGGTCTGACCATGCGACGCAGAGGTGGCAGGCAGCGCGCCCGACCCGGATGGGAGTGGTCGCTGCGGCTTGATCGGGATCTGATCCCGAGCATTGGTGCCGGCTGGGCTACTCCGTGTCGTCGTCCGCCTCGTCCAGGACGTCGATCGCGAAGCCAAGAGCCTTGAAGATGGCTCCTGATGCCGCGACGACCTTCGGCCCACCGGTGACGGGGGCGACGGCGATGAGCACCCCCTGGACATCCTCAAGGGTGAGGCCGATCTCGGCGGCCGCGCCCAGGTTCAGCAGGTAGGACGCCGGGGGAGCCCCGACGGCAGCGAGTGCGGCGATACGCACCAGCATCACCTCGCGGTCCACCAGGCCGGCACGCTCCAGTGATACGGCCGTCATGTCCGCCAGGGTGTCGAGCAGGGGTGTTTCGCTCATGATCTCTTCCTTCGAGTCGGGTCGTTGCGCAGGCAGTGCGCCGAGTCGGCCGACGCGGCCAGGTGTACGGATGGCGGATGTCGAGTGACCGACCGCACATTTTCATGAGCGATCCTTCCTGCCTGTAGGCCGGCCCGAATCACCCCGGCGGGATGGTTTCCGCCAGCCAGGACGCGTCTTCAGACCCCGCGGGAACCTCGATTTCCAGGACTAGCGGCGGTGACCGCAGTGGCGGACACGCCGTCGCTCGCCGTGCCCAGGAGTAGAGGTACCGATGTCGGGTCGCCGCCCTCCGCGGCTACGCTCGCGTCTGCCAGAACGTGAAGGTGGTGGGTGACCGTGTCCAGCTTCGAGACCACCCGGGACCTATCCGGTGACTGAGCAGGTGCGCGAGCCCTCCGCCCAGGGATGGCCGGAGCGGGCACGGCTCGTTGCGCGGTTGCATGCCTCGCGCCTGGACAGCACCGCTGTTGGTCGGTTCTGGGCCCGGCTCTTGGAGGTCGAGTTCGTCGACCGCGCAGTGGCGTTGGCGGCCAAGGCGGTCGTGTCGTTCTTCCCTCTGCTGATCGTGGTGGCGGCTTTGTCACCACCGGGAGCCCGTAGCTCCATCGTGGATACCATCGCCGCCAGGTTCGGCGTCGGCGGCGAAGCCCTCTCGACCATGAAGGAGGCCTTCGCGTCACCGGACCAGACGCGAGCCGCCACCGGACTGCTCGGCAGCCTGCTTGTGGTGGCTTATGCGATCTCGTTCACCACCGCCTTGCAACGGGTCTACCTGCGGGCTTGGCGGCGCCCCGCCGGTGGCGGTGTGCGGAACAAGGGCCGAGGGGCGATGTGGGTCGCCGGCGTGCTCGTTGCGCTCGTCGTGCTGGCCTCGCTCCGCCGGATCGTTGCCGGGCCGCCAGGCACGGTCACGCTGTGGGCTGTCGGAATGGTAGGCGGCGTCCTGACCTGGTGGTGGACCGCGCGACTCATGCTGCGCGGTGAGGTGCGTTGGCGGCCACTGCTGCCCACGGCGATCGTTACGGGCGTCGGCGTGTCGGCTTACACCTTTGCCGCCACGGTATGGATGCCGAGGGCGGTAGCCAAGCACTACGCACAGTTCGGCTCGTTCGGGATCGCCCTGGACTTCATGACCTGGTTCACCGGGTTTGCATTCCTTGTTATCGGCGCCGCCGTGCTCGCGCCCGTGCTCGCTGAAGGCGACAACATGCTCGGCCGGTGGCTGCTGGCAGGCAAGCCTCCGCTCGAGCCGTCGGCGGCGCCAGCTTTGCCCGCGCCGCCACGACCCCCGCGCCTTTCCGATGCGTTCGGTCTCGGCAACGGCGATGGCGAGCCGCAGGCGTGACCAGTTCGCCGCATGCACCGCCTACTGCGGGTTCGGATGCCTATTGGCACACGACTCGGACGTCTCAAGACACCTGTGCACGGTGTCCCGAGACATCGCAGGGAGCGGGTGACGGGAATCGAACCCGCACTGTCAGCTTGGGAAGCTGATGTTCTGCCATTGAACTACACCCGCGCGCGAACGCCCGGACATCGTAGCGTCCCGTCTGACCCGTCGCGGAGCGCGTTGACGGGCTCAGAATGCCGGCGGGTCAGCGACTACTGCGTGCCCCGGTAGGGTCGCCTCGTGCTGCTCTCAGACGGGGACATTCGCAAGGAGATCGCCTCCGGGCGGATCACGCTCGAGCCGTGGGATCCCGAGATGGTCCAGCCGTCGAGCGTCGACGTACGCATGGACCGCTACTTCCGCGTCTTCGAGAACCACCGCTATCCCCACATCGATCCGGCGGAGGAGCAGCCCGACCTCACCCGCCTCGTCGAGACGCCGGGCGACGAGGCGTTCATCCTGCACCCGGGCGAATTCGTCCTCGCTTCGACCTACGAGGTCGTGACCCTTCCCGATGACATCTCGGCCCGCCTCGAGGGCAAGAGCTCGATCGGCCGCCTAGGCTTGCTCACCCACTCGACGGCCGGCTTCATCGACGCGGGCTTCAGCGGTCACGTGACCCTCGAGCTGTCCAACGTCGCGACGCTGCCGATCAAGCTGTGGCCCGGCATGAAGATCGGCCAGCTCTGCTTCTTCCGCCTGACCAGCCCCGCCGAGCAGCCCTACGGCTCCGGTGCGAGCGGCTCCCGCTACCAGGGGCAGCGCGGCCCTACGCCGTCGAAGTCCTACCAGAACTTCCACAGGACGAGCATTTAGGGCTCTGACCTGCACGTTTGCTAAACGATCACGCCGCTAGTCCGCAGTGAGTCCGCACGAGCAGCCAGACCGCTCCCGATCGCTGCCCGGGCCGACTCGTCAGCATCGGGCCATAAGTGCCCGTAGGTGTCGAGCGTCGTCTTAGCCGAGGCGTGCCGTAGACGGGCCTGCACGACCTTGACGTCGAGCCCTGAGGCGATGAGCAGGCTGGCGAGGTAGTGCCGCAAGTCGTGGAATCGGAAGCCCTCGGGCAGACCGTCGATCCGCTCGCGTGCTGCCTTGATCGCCCTCTCGATCGCCCAGGGCGTCGCCATCCCGCCGTAGCCGTCCGTGACGATGGTCTTCCCGCCCCATTGGGCGACCGCGCCCGACAGGTCGAGGGCCAGCTCTTGCGGGATCGGCACAGCCGTCCGCGAGGTCTCATTCTTGAGTGCCTCCGCGGGTACTGCACGGCCGGCGACACGATGCCGCGCATGAAGTCGACGTCGCTGATTCGCAGCCCGCACGCCTCAGCGGTCCGGAGGCCGACGAACGCGCCCAGGAGCACCGCTGGCCGCAGGTGATCGGGGAACGCGTCGTGTAGCGCCCACACCTGCTCTGTTGTGGCGACGTAGGCGCGCTGCTTACCCGCGGCGGGCGACGTACGACGCGAGCAGGGGTTGCGGGCCAGAAAGCCGTCGTGGACGGCGTCGCTCATCAGTTGAGCGAGGCGCTTGTGCAGGGCGTGAACGTACGAGTCGGCCAACCCGTCAGCCTTGAGCTTTGCGTCCATGACTTCACATGCGACGGCCGCACCGCTGCCAGCGGCATAGGGCCGAACGCCGTGACGATCTGCCTAACGTGGACCCTGGCCTGGCGGACCGTCGACGGGCGGCGCGTCGCGTAGCCCTCGAGCCATGACGAACACCAATCCTCGACGGTTGTCCTTGCCGTCTTGGGGTCGACGTATGAGCCCGTCTGCACCGCGGCAGTGACACCGTCGATCCAACGCTGGGCGTCGACCTTCGCGCGAAGTGGCGAGCGTGCTCCTTGCCGGCGCCATCCCGATAGCGGGCGCGCCAGCCGCCGTCAGGTCTTCTTGCGACGCTTGACACGTTCGCCACCCCCGTCACTCTTTTTTGGCGCGTCCATGATCATCCAGGCTTGGCCGTCCGTGGCGACTCCCGACTGCACGTCACCGCCGAGCGTCATTCCCAGCTTGGCTAGCTCACCGTTTACCTGCTCGCGAACCTGATCGAGCTTTCGTTGCGCATGGTCGACATCCATCGTCGCGGTGCGTAAACGATCTAGCGCGCGCTCCATGGCCTTGTCGGCAACGACCTCGACTGGCAACAGCAACTGCTCGGGCGGCGTCGCGAACACTCGCGAGAAGCCGATGAGCTCGTCCACCGTGATTCGGCGCCGTGGCTCACCCTTCTCGATCTTGTAGATACCTGACGCGTTGATGGCACACCCGGCGTCAGTCATGCGCTTGGCCAGACCCTCGTAGGTCATCTCAAGTCGTTCGCGTTCGTAGGCGACACGTCGGGCGAGGTTGTCCTCGCTCTCGAGCGTCCGGTGGGGGTTGCGTGGCGGCATTTGGAGCTCCATTCCATTGCGGAACAGAGACTAACCGCTTCGACTTGCCTTTGTCAACGCCTAACCCGCATCATATTCCTATGGGACACGTTGACTCACCGGAAGGGAAGATCATGGCAGGAACCTCATCACCGAGGAAGTAGCCGAGCTGTGCCGCACGTCGCCGGAGACCGTGCGATATTGGCGGCACATCCGCCAGGGGCCGCCGAGCTTCAAGGTGGGTCGTCGCGTGCTCTACGCGATCGAGGACGTCGAGGCGTGGCTGGCCGCTGCGCGTGCCGATGCCATCGAAGCCCGCGTCGCATGAGCCGCCACGGGCCCCAGGCCGAAGACGACGATGCCCGGCCGCTGACCACGACCGGGCAGTAAACGTCACAATGCACACCGACAAACTCAGGATAGCGCATCCTGTCGAGCCCGCGGGCTACGCCGACTGGTATGTCGTCAGCGAGGCGCAGCACATCGTCGAGATGGAGTCCCTCGCCATCGACGCACTCTCAAATCTCACCACCGATCAACTGCGCTCGCTCGTGTGGGTGGGCTTGCTCGATGAGGGCTGGTTCCGGATGTTCGCCGAGCTCAAGTCCAGGGGCGCGGAACTGTGACTCCTCTCGCACGCCTCCTTATCGACCGAGTTGCCGACCGCAGCTCGACCCCGCGCTATGGGTCGCCGGCCTGGGATGCGCTGCCGGACCAGGACCCGCGCCGCGCTGCCTCGATCACGGTGGCCGCCGAAGCGTGGCGCCGGCACTGCTCACCCGAGCAGGTCGCCGCTGACCTGCTCGCCGAGATGGCCCACAGCGACCTCGACATGGCACGACGCATCCGCGAAACAGCCTGGGACGTTCACGCGGCCCTGCACCCGGCGATGTGGGACATCAACGGCCCGATCCCTGGCGAGCCGAGGCAGCCGTCACCTTCATACGCCGAACTGGCACAGAGGCGCGCCGCATGATCGACGCCGCCGCGCACCGAGCGCAATCCCTCGACCTCTTGCAGCACTGGTCCGACGACGACACCCTGCCCGAAGACGACGACGGCGCTGGCCGATTCGATGCCGAGTACCTCGACCGCCACCAACTCGACGACCTGCCCAAGCCGGCGCAACTCATCGAGGGCGTACTCACCCGCCACGCCTACGCCATGCTCATCGGCCGGGACGGCACCTACAAGTCCTTCACAGCCCTCGACTGGGCGCTCTGCCTCGCCACCGGCAAGACATGGCTCGGCAAGCACGCCGAACGCTGCAAGGTCCTCTACATCGCCGGAGAAGGCGCCTACGGCTTCCCCAAGCGCGTCGACGCGTGGGAATACGCCTGGGGCGTCAAAGTCGAGCCCGGATGGTTCACCGTGCGCCGCAGCGCCGTCAACCTGTACCGACCCGACAACGGCGCACTGAGCGAACTCCTCGCCCGCGTCGACCTCGAGGGTTATGGCCTCGTGGTCATCGACAGACTCCGACGCGCATCCGGTGGCGCGGACGGCAACAGCACCGACATGGGCGTCGTCATCGACAACGTGGAACGCATCAAGCGAGCCACCAAAGACGGCACCGTGCTCGTCGTCGCACACACAGGCAAGGACGACAAAGACACCCGAGGCTTCTCCGGCATCGAAGACGACGCCGACATCGTCTGGCACGCCAAGGAAGACAACGGGGCGCTCACCCTGTCGAACACGAAACAGAAGGACCAGGCCGAACACACCGACATGGCATTGCGCGTCAAGTCGATGCTCGACTCACTGACCATCTCGGTCGACTGCGGGCTCGGGCGGCCGGCCTCGACAGACAGTGAGGCGCGCATCCTGCTCGCACTCAGCGGCACGTTCGTCACGACCGGGGCGACCAATCAGGAGCTCATAGATCTCACCGAGCTACCCAAGTCGACCTACTACCTGGCGCGCGGGAAGTTGCTCAAGACAGGCCAGATCGTCAACGACGGTTCGAAGTCCCGCCAGCGATACCAGATACCGCAGTCCAACGATGTCCAAGAGAGCAATACCGCCTCTGACCTGCGGTTGTCCAACGAGTCCAACGCAGTCCAAGTGAAGGGTCCAGTCCAGTCCAGTCCAGCGGCTCTTTAGAGCTGGACGTTGGACAGACAGTGGACGGTGCGGCATGAGCACCGAGCTCGATCACGCACCTCAGTGCGCACGCAGCCCCATCAACGTCGTCGCAGTCATCATCCGCAGCCGGCGCTACGAACTCACCCGCTGCTGCGTTTGTGGCGGGCAGCAGCTCACCCCCGACAAGGAGACGACGACTTGACCGAGCACATCCCCCGCGTCCGCGGCAAGCGAGGCAAGGGCCTGCGATCGAGGGCCGCCAGGCGCCGCAAGAAGGACGCCACCTACGGCGCCGCCCGACATGCGCGGCTCAGTGATTTTCCGACCCACCCCCAAGAGAGGCACAGCAGCCCATGACTGATGACCAGCTGACGCAGGCCGACCTGAGCGCGCTCACCAAGGCCCGGCGCTATTCGGAGATTGAGACCCTCCGGCAAGAGGGCCGCTTCAACGTACCGATGGGTGGCGAGGCCCCCCTCGACCCCGACCGACGACTGACCAAGGCCGACGTCAACCGCATGTTCGCGGAGAAGCGCTACGCCGAAATCGAGAGCCTCCGAGCGTCACACAAGCTCGACCACCTGCTCGACCCCGACCTGGCAACACACCACCAAGGAGAGAGATAACCATGTCCGATCCCAACACCGACAACATCTTCACCGCCGCCCGACGCTACGACCTGCCACTCCCGAAGGCAGTCACCGAGGCGACGGCGACCCGCGACGCCGCACGCACCCTGGCCGCCAAGGTGGCGAACGAGACCGCGCCGGACCTGACCGGACTCACCGCGAAGACCTTGACGGCAACCTATGAGCTCGCCCTCGCGTGGGAGTTACGAGACGCGCGCATGCGCGTTGCACAGCAGCTCGTGGCGGTCGCGGAGTCGGCACTCGATAACGAGATGTTCATCTCGGCACAGGAGCTGTACGAGCCGCTCGCGGGCCTGTTCGCGAGGGCCGGCGAGGATTTCGTGCGGGCGCTCACGGATCTCGGCGGCAACGTGGACGTGGCGAGCGTCGCGACCAGCCCGACACGGGCCGAGGCGTATGGCCGGCTTACAACCGCGACCGCCGATCTCGACTTTCTGCGTTCGGTCCGCGCGGCGTACAGCCCGCGCGGGAACCGGGCCGACTGCGGTTCGGATCTTTTCGAGGAAGTCAGCCGCTGCCTGGTGGTCACCGACACCCACAAGCTCCACCGCAACCCGTTGCGCGGATCAGACATCGAGTTTTGGTCCGAGGCCGTCGAGCGCGGCTACCGGATCAAGTGGCAGGACCGCGCCGAGCAGGAGGCGAACGCGGCCGCAGCTCGCCCCGGGTCGACCGCCTATGCCGCCCGCGCGCCTGACCCATGCGACTCCGGCGTGCGCGGGTGCGGGCCAGGATTCCCCGCCCGCGCACGCCGGTCCACCGCAAACCGCAGCCCGGGGACCGGATCACCCATGACCGCGACCGCATCACGCCGAGCATTGTCCCCGGAAAAAGACCGCATGGCGGCAACTGCTGTCCGCCCGGATAGAACCTCGGAGCGTTCCGACATCGTGGGGCTTGGCGAGTCGTGATCCAGGCTCTAAAGGCCACGGGGGGACCCTCCCCCCACCCCCACGCGGGGACTATCAGATGCTGCGGCTCTGTTTCTGACTGATCACTCGAGGTCATCCAAATGAAAGGAGCGGCCCGATGCCCGCACCGACACCTGACCCGTCCCGGCCGCATTCGCGTTACCGGAAGGCGCGCGGCGGGATGCTTGTCCTGCCGGCCGAGGGCTGCACCGTGCCGGCGCCGAAGCTGCCGCCGGGTCGCACCTGGACGAAGGAGCACCGCGCGTTGTGGAAGGAGCTCTGGGCGTCCCCGCAGGCGACGATGTGGGACGACTCGTATGCCCCGACTGTGTCGATGTACGTCGTGCATGTCTGCGCCGTGCTCGAGGGGTTGCGTCGGCGTGGATGGCCGCGGAGGCTCGCCACCTGGGCGATCGGCTCGGCTTGTCGCCGACCGGGCTCAACGCTTGCGGGTGGCGATTGCCCGAGCCCGGCGAGCAGTCCAGCGTGACCCCGTTGAGGTCGGCATGACTGATCGGCGACGGCTGCGGATGGTCCCGCCGCTAGGGAAGGGCTCGTCTGAGGTGCCCCAGCGGCTCGCTGGCGGCTGCGTTGTCGAGGAGTGGGTCGATATCGCTGCGTGGTCGCCGGCCTCGTGGCAGCACCCTTTGCGCAGCACTGATGACGTTGTGATGGCCGTGTTGCTCGAGGCCCGGCGCCTACACCGCGACGCCTGCCTTGAGTGGGTGGACACCGAAGGTCTCGACCGTGGCGCGATCCCATCGAGGCGCCCCCGTTGGCGCGACCTCGACGCCGCGCTGCCGCTGCTCGCCCGGTGGGTTCGGGCACACGATGGAGAGTCGGCATGAGCGACCGTCGCCACCTGCGCGCACTGCCGCCTCAGCAGCACGACGACGGCCCGGCCGTGACCATCGCCGACATGCCGGACCACTTGCTGAAGAATCCGGGCGGCTACAAGCCGAACGGCCCGAGGTTCGACTTCCGGGCGCTCCTGGCAGCGCGGGCGGCCTGGCTGCTCGAGCACGGCCTGGCCCCGTCGTACCTGCAGATTGAGGCAGAGCGTCGTCGTCGCTGGCAGGTCGTCGACCGGATCAGTCACGCCGGTGATCCAAAGCGCGGCAGCCCGGGCTAAGAGTCGATGGCCGTACCAGATGACGACCGCGAACTGCACCTGGTACTAGCCCTTTGGCTTTGGGTCGAGCCGTGCAATCGGAGGCCCGCAGCGCGGGGGCGTTGCTATACGTCGTCCGCGTCGAGTCGTTGTTGCCCGCGTTCGGTCAGCGTGAACTGGCCGGCCTCGGCCAGAGCGACGAACGAGGTCAGGCGCCAGGTGGGGCCTTCGATGGATCGTGCGTCGAGAAGGTGCCCAAGGGCCGATTCGAGGTCTCGTCGGTCGGTGCCCGGGCAGAGCGCGGCCGTCATCGACAAGGTTGGGGCGCAGTGCTTGGCGAGCTGCAGGAGAATGGCGAACTGCACCAGCTGTTGGACGGTTACCGACGGTACGAGCCCTCGCTGGGAGGGCGCAGAGTGCGGGTCGTGGGACACGTAGGGGTCTCCTTGTCGTTGCATGTAGCCAGCGGCGGATCGTGACGCACACCGTGGACCCCGGGCTTCTGGCTTAACACGAATGGAGCCATGAGAAGGTTCCCAACGGCGTGAACTTGGGCCAACAATTCCCTTGCGCCTCCGGCCCCACTGGAAACGCGGCCCAACACAGCAACGCCCCCCGGCCGTCACCGGGGGGCGTTTCTGTGTCGAGCCGCTGACGGGCGCAGACCCGCGCCGCCGCGAGGGGTGGCGGCGGCGCAGGCTGGCTCGCGATCCCCCTGTGCAGCGCTACCAGGCGACCATGAAAGCCGCGAGCCCGTCCCGAAGTGTGCGCCTACTTTGGCAACCTCACGGAGGAGATCTGGATGGCTCAAACTGACCATGGCGAGCACCCGAATGAGAGAGCAATCTCTGAGTCAAGCCGCGGCGGCCTTTGAGAGATCTCGGTACATGGGGGGTCCACGGACGGGGGGGCTCCGAGACCGCCGCAACATTCTAGAACTGCTCCGGAAACGCCTCGGTCTCGCTCCCCGCTGGGCCTTCGCGTGGCCGGAGTGGCTGCTCCTATGACGGCGACTCGCGCCAGGCCAGTGGCTACGGCTTCCGACCCGTCTGACGATGATCAGCGCGAGACAGCAGCCGGACATGAACAGCCCGAAGCGTCTTGACGAGGCGGCCAGGTAGCTCGCGCCGGTAGCTCGGGTCCATGAGCGGGAGGCTAGTGGTCGGTGGAAGGACCCGATGGCCGCCGAGGGGATCACCGGCCACCGGGCCATACGCCCGCAACTGCCCATCGTCTTGGGAGTCGAAACCGGCTGCTCCGGCGGGTCGACTTATCGCTTGTCGTTCGGTCCTGGTGATGGTCGGACCGGACGGTATTCTCGTCGAGCAGATCATGGTGCAGAGAGACCTGCGCCGACCGCCGATGCTGCGAGTAGTGGCGATACCAGGGTCGCTGGCGAGTCAGCGTTCATTACTACGTCGGCATTTGGGATGCAGTGCTACCGCGCGTACGACGCCGACGATTTGCCGGCGAGTGGGAGAAGCCAAGGGGCGAGCTTGATCTCACCGAACCTTGACCCCTTTCCCGGCGTCCTTGAGGATGTCTTCGTCACCTGGCCCCGGTGACGTCCTGACGATGTTCAGCATCGTCCAGCCGAAAGGGGCACGACGTGACGCACACCACGATCCCCGCGAGTGGAACTCGTCGAAGGGGCAGGTGTCGCCTGTCCCTGTTCACGCTTCTCACGCTGTTGGCGACGACCTCCGCTGTGGTGGCTCCTGCGCCAGCCTTCGCCGACGCAGCGAATGCGACGCAGATTGCCGGTGTTCCTTTCTCGGCGACCCTTGACTTCAGCACGGCCCAGCCCGACTCTGACGCCCCGAACTGTACTTATAGGCTGCCGACGTTCTGGTACACCTACACCGCGCCCGGCGACCAGATTCTCGTCGCCGAAAGAGCCGCCTTCGTCACGGTGTTCACCGGCGCCCCGGGATCACTGGACCCGCTCACCTTGTGTGGCGGTTACAACCCGAGTGGGCAGGTGCGCTTTGAGGTGGCGGCTGGACAGACCGTGTACATCGCGGTCTCCAACGATGTGGAAGCCACCGGAACGTTCTCCCTGGTTCTAGCCCCGCCTCCGATTAGCGTTCAGTTGACGCTGGACGCACGGGCACGGCTAGGCAGCGAGCCAGGCACGGCGATCGTGAGCGGGACCACAACCAGCAACAACTATGGCTGGGGCATCGTCTACGGCGAGCTAATCCAGAAACAGGGCCGGAACGTGGCCCACGCCAACCTCTACTCCTTCTATGTCGGTCTGGACCCGACTACCCCGACAACCTGGACTGCCACCGTAGACACAGGTTCTCGGCTTCTGCCCACGCGGGCAACGCTGACCGTCAGCGTCAGCGCCACCGATGGGCTGACCGACGAGGGGATCACCGTCACCGGGACAGTCAAAATCCGTCGGCACTAGGCCATTAGACGCGGAATCGGGCGGATAGAAGGCGGGTCTGGCAACAAATGTGCTGAGGGGCGGCCGGGCGGCGTCGTCGTCGAGCAGGTGATGGTGCAGCGTGATCTTCGCCGGCAGCCGATCCCGATGCTCCGCGTCCGGCACGGCACCTATTTCGTGCGGGACTGCCGCACGGTCGCCGAGGTCGCCGAGCTGGTCGACCTCTCCACCCTGATGCCGGAGCAGAGCTAACGGCTAACAGGACGAAGCGAACTGTCTGCCAGTCCGCAAAAAGTCCGCAGCACGTCCGTCTCCGGTCAACCACTGCCAACGGTCAGAATGGCTATCTGTGCTGGTCAGAGCGCTATGCCATCGGGAACCAACGGTTGCCAACTGTGCGGGGTGAGTCCTACCAGAACTTCTCCCGTACCAAGATCTAGAAGACGTCGTACGGCTGCGCGCCCGCTGGCCACCGTCCGCGTCGTCGAACCCGTTCACGATCGCGATCTTCGTGCACAGATTCGCACTGGAGTCGCACACAGATTCTCCCTGGAGTCGCAGCCCATCGGCCGGAATCTTCATGATCACGAAGGTTTGTACACCGTCGGACGTTGAGATCTTTCGCGATCATGAAAATGCGGCGCTACTGAGGCGACGGCGGTTGGCAGTGGCGCGGACGTGACGGTGGCCATGGCCCGCACGTGACGGTGCGCCATCCGCAACGGTGGCCATGGCGCGCACGTGACGGTGCGCCATCCGCAACGGTTGGTGCGCCGCGCTAGAGCGCGGGGCGGAGCAGGCCCCGTCGCGACGCCGCGGCGGGAACGCACTCAATCATGGGCGGCCGCGTGGACATCCACAGCGGCAGCAGGTCAGCGCTCATCGACATCGCGAAGAAATGTCCCTGGCCGTATTGGCAGCCGAGGACGCGCAACCGCGCCAAGGTCTCGGCCGTCTCGATGCCCTCGGCGACCACCTCGACGTCGAGGTGGCGCGCCAGGCTGGCGACGGCTTCGACGATCGCGCTGTCCCGGTCGGACCGGGTGATCTGGCTGACGAACGACTGGTCGATCTTCAGCTGCTGGATGGGCAGTTCGGACAGGTGGGTCAGCGAGGAGTACCCGGTGCCGAAGTCGTCGAGCGAGAGCCGGACGCCCAGCGCCCGCAGGTCGGCGAGCAGGCCGAGCGCCCGGTCGGCGTCGCTGAGCATGATGGTCTCGGTGATCTCCAGGGTGAGCAGGTGGGCCGGGAGGTGGTGCTGGCGCAGCACGTCGGCGACTGCGTCCGGCAGTGACGTGTCGAGCAGCGAGCGGGCCGAGAGGTTGACCGAGATGCCGATCTCGTTGCCGCCATCAGCGCGCCAGGACGCGCAGGCGGCAACGGCCCGATCGAGGACCAGCTGGGTGAGCGGCACGATCAGCCCGTTGCGCTCGGCGAGCGGCAGGAACAGTCCGGGGCGCAGCTTGCCGCTGGTGGGGTGGTGCCAGCGTACGAGTGCCTCGGCGGAGACAACCGTGCCGGTGAACAGGTCGACGACGGGCTCGACCTCGATGTCGACCTGGCCGGTCGCAATGCCTTCGCGCAGCTCGCCCATCAGCGAGAGCAGCGAGGGGTCGTTGACGTCGATGTCCGAGCGGTAGACCAGGGCCGAGTCGGCACCGTTCTTGGCGGCGTACATCGCGATGTCCGCGCGCTTGAGCAGGTCGCCGACGGTCGTGCCGTGCTCCGGAGCCATGGCGATGCCGGCCGAGCCGGACAGGTGGAGCCGTTCCTGGTCCACGACGAACGGCGGCACGAGTGAGTCGAGCAACGTGGTGGCGACGGCCATCGCGGCCTTGGTGTCCTTCGCCTGACACAGGATGGCGAACTCGTCGCCGCCGAGACGCGCCACGGTGACGTCGGGTCCGGCCGCCAGCACGAACCGGTCGGCGACATCGCGCAGCAGCTCGTCGCCGACGTGGTGTCCGAGTGTGTCGTTGACGGTCTTGAAGCCGTTCAGGTCGATGATCATGACGGCGATGCTCAGCTGACGCGTGCGGGCGTGCAGCAACTGGGCCGTTGCCTCGTTGACCAGCTGCGACCGGTTCGGAAGACCGGTCAGCGTGTCGTGCAGCGCGTCGTGACGCAGCCGGCCGATGAGCATTTCGTTGTGCAACGCGACCGAGGCGTGGTTGGCGACCGTCTGCAGCAGTTGCAGATCGTCGGAGGAGAAGCCGCGCACCTCACCGACGCGGTCGTGGACGGCGATCGCACCGACCATCCGGCCGTCGTAGCGCAGCGGAGCGAGCAGCGCCTCACCAGCGTTGCGCAGCCGGAGATAGTCGGCGCCGGCATCGTCGTCGCTGCGCAGCAGCAGCGGTTCCTGTCCCTCGAGCAGTCGGCGCACCATCTCACCCGCCAGGTCCGCCTCGTCGGGTGGCAGCAGGACCGCGCGGCCGCGGACGCTGCGCCATGCGGTGACCCCCGGCTCGTCGAAGCGCACGATCTCGGCGGTCTCGCCACGCAACAGGTCGCGCGCCTGCGTCAGCACCGAGGGCAGCACGTCGGGCGATTCGGGGACGACGTTGAGCTCACGACTGAAGGTGAACAGCCGCTCGAGACTGCTGTGCCGGTCGGCCAGGCTGGCGTAGGCGCGATAGCCGACCATCAGCACGACTCCGGCGGCGAGCAGTGGCACAGCCGCGAGCGAGCCCAACCGCAGGGTCAGCAGCGGCACCAGTCCCAAGGTGGCCGACGCAGTCGCGATGCCGACCCCGTTGATGACACTGCGTACGCGCGCGAGGCGCGGGCCGCCGTCGTACCACCGGATGATCGTGTTGATCACGACCAGGTCCACGGCCATGGCAGCCGAGGCCGCGAGCACGGCAGCGACCCAGGTGGGGCCGCTGTCCGCAGTGCTCCCGCCACCGACCCAGCAGAAAACCGCGAGGGCAACGGCCGTGTCGGCGTACAGCAAGGCGATGTTGACTGCCGCCTTGAGCATCGTCTGGCGGCGGTGCAGCAGCATGATCAGCGCAGGACCGACGACGCGGGCGATCAGGAGATCCGAAGGGATTGCGTAGAACAGGGCGAGGACGAGAGGGATCTCGCTGATGGAGATGCTCTGTGCCTCGCGTCCGACCTGGATGTGGAACACCCAGAGCTCGGTGGCCGCGAACATCAGGGCGAGCAGCCACCAGGGGATGTGCAGGCCGATCGGGGCATCGGGCGGGTCCGCCAGGACGCTGAACCAGAACGCACTGCCGACCACGGCGAGGATGGCGACCAGCGCCAGCACGCGTCCGGTCGGACGCTTGGTCCGGCCCAAAGGCTGGACTGCGTCGGGCGCCGAATCCCCGCGTGTCCCCACTGTGGCTCCATCGACGCGTTAGTGCGCTCGCTGTAGGCCGAGCCTCACACCCAGGATGCGCCGGGAATCTCCGCTGTCTGCGTGTCCTTCATGGTCGCCCCGTTCCCCGTGGTTGCTGTTGAACGCCGTACGTCAGTCGTGCTCATGCTCACTCCCACCCTGCGCTTGCCCAGTCCGCGTCGGCCCAGGTCGCCCCGGCCCACGTCGCCCCAGCCCAGGTCGCCCCGGCCCAGGTCGCCCCGGCCCACGTTGCGCCCGCCCAGGTCGCGCCGTCCCAGCCGTCCGAGGCCCAGGTGGCGCCGGCCCACGTTGCGCCGGCCCAGGTCGCGCCGCTCCACTTGACGCCGTTCCAGTAGGCGCCGTCGCTGACGTCGCCTGCCCAGTCCACGACATCGCGGGACCGACGTGGGTTGCCCCACGAGCGGTACGAGTCGCGCGAGCTTGCGGACCGTCCCGGTCGCAGCCGATTGGCCAGGTCCTGCGCGGCGGCGAGGTCGATGGCGCCTTCGCCCTGCGCATCGTCAGACACGCCGTGGAGGCTGCGCGCCGTGCGCCGCAGCACGTCGCGGACCTGGTCGGGCGAGAGCTGCGGGCGCTGGGACAGCATGAGCGCCGCGGCGCCGGAGACGACAGCCGCCGACTGCGAGGTGCCACTGCCCTTGAAGAACCGGTCGCCGAGCCGGCCGTTCTGCTGCGTCTGGTCGATGTAGGAGCCGGGCGCGCGCAGGCTGACCAGCGAGACGCCGGGCGCCACGATGTCCGGTCCCCGCTTGCCCTTGTCCGTGTTGCCCCTCTTCGAGAAGGACGCGACGGTGTCGTCGTCGGTGTCGCTCGTGCCGTGGGTGTCCAGGCTGCCGACCGCCAGCACGTCCGTCGAGAGCGCGGGACTGGCGAGCCCGCCATCCACCGTGGTGCCGTTGCCGGCGGACACGACGACGACGATGCCGCGGTCCCACGCGACCGCAGCGGCGTGCTCGAGCGGGTCGAGGCGGCCGTCCTTGCTCGGGTCGGTGCCGAAGGAGAGGTTGAGCACCCGGATGTTCAGGCCCGGGTCGTGCGCGTGGTCGACGACCCACGCGATGCCGGCGACCACCTGCGACACGTCGGTCTGCCCGTGCGCATCGGCGAGCTTGATGCTGACGATCCGCGATGCGGGTGCCATGCCGACGAAGTGGTTTCTGGTGTTCGGATAGCTCGTGGGGCTCTGGCCCGAGTCCAGGCCGGCGATGATGCCTGCCATGTGGGTGCCGTGGCCGAAGGTGTCGAGGCCGCGCAGCGACTTCGACCGGTTCTCGTACGACAGGTCGGGGCCGATGACGAGCTTGTTCGGCGTCATCAGCCCGTCGACCGGCAGCACGCCGGAGTCGAGCAGTGCCACGTCGACGCCCTGGCCGAAGAAGCCGCCGTCCCAGTAGTTGGTGGCGCCGGTCTCTTCGGCGACGTTGCTGATGTCGCCCGATGACCCGGTGACGCTCGGGACGCTGCTCAGGTGGACCCGCATGTCCCGGGTGGCCGCGCGCACGCCAGGCACGTCGCGCAGGTCGTCGAGGTGGTTGGCCGGCAGGTCGACGACGACGGTGTCGAGGGACGCCTGGGTCGAGACCACGTGCGCGCCGAGCTTCTCGGCGGCCTTCACGACGGACGTGAGGCTGCCGTCCGCGGTCTGCACGATCACCCGTGACGGGGCCGAACCGCTGGACGCTGTGACGGTGGCGTCGCCCTGCGATGGCGAGACGAGCACGCCACCGAGCGCAATGGCCGATGCGGCCAACACTCGCCAGCGCTGCTGCGCGCCGCGCGGTCGTGTCGTCACTGGATGGTCCCCCCGGAAGCAATGTCGCGTGGTGCGATGGCATTACTATGCCTTGACCAATTACCGAACGTCACGTAACCAATACGAAGAGCACACGGACGGGCTAGGTAGTTCGGCTGACAGCACGCTCGCGGCAGCCCAGCTGTCCTCCGGCAGTCGGCTGACCGGCAGCCCCCCACGCGATCGCGACAACGGATAGGTGTCTGCCCAGCAGCCGGACGAAGACCTATCCAATCCTCGAGTTCGAGGGCCTCCGGAGCGCACCTAGACTGATCCGGCACCGTGGGCGGCTGCACCGATGGTTTGCCCTGGAATGCCCTAGCCGTTCGCCTCCGGAGGTTTCGTGCACGTACCCCTGTGGGTGTGGGTGCTGACCGTCGTCGCGATCGTCGCGATCATCGGTGTCGACCTGGTGCTGGCGGATCGGCGGCCGCACCACATCGGCCTTCGCGAGGCGACCCTGTGGGTGCTGTTCTACGTCGGTCTGGCGGCGTTGTTCGCCGCCGGGTTGTTCGTCTTGGCCGGGGCCGAGCCGGGCGAGCAGTTCGTGGCGGGCTATGTCACGGAGTACAGCCTGTCGGTGGACAACCTGTTCGTCTTCGTGCTGCTCCTGTCGCGGTTCGCGGTGCCCGATGACGACCAGCACAAGATCCTGCTGATCGGCATCGCGATCTCGCTCGCGTTGCGCGGGGCCTGCATCGCCGCCGGGACGGCCGCGATTTCCGCGTTCGAGTGGGTCTTCTACCTGTTCGGCGCGCTGCTGATCTACACGGCCGTGAAGCTGGCCGTTCAACGCGAGGATTCCGAGCCCGACTTCCACGACAGCCGCACGGTTCGGCTGATGCGTCGCGTCGTGCCGACGACCGAGGAGTACGACGGCTCGAAGCTGGTCACGAGGATCGACGGCCGCCGGATGTTCACTCCGATGATCATCGTGGTGCTGGCGATCGGCGCGGCCAACGTCGTGTTCGCGCTGGACTCGATCCCGGCGATCTTCGGGCTCACCACCGACGGCTTCATCGTCTTCACCGCCAACGCGTTCGCGCTGATGGGCCTGCGGCAGCTCTACTTCCTGGTCGGCGACCTGCTCGACCGGCTGCTCTACCTCACGTACGGCCTCGCCGTGATCCTCGGTTTCATCGGCGTCAAGCTGATCGTCGAGGCTCTGGAGAGCGAGGGTGTCAACGATCTCGGGCCGGTGCACCTGCCGCACATCGGCATCCTCGTCTCGCTCGCCTTCATCGCCGGCACGCTCGCCCTGACGACCGTGGCGAGCCTGGCCCGCACTCGTTTCGCACACCCGAGGTAGGGCGCCGGCGGGTCACACCGGGGTGCCGGACCGGGCCGTCAGTTCACCGTAGGCCGAGCTCAAGGTCTCGGTGACCGGTCCCGGTTTGCCGCTGCCGATCTGCCGACCGTCCACGGAGATGACCGGGGTGAGGCCGCCCATCGTCCCCGTCACGAACATCTCGTCGGCGTTGTAGACGTTCGTCAGCGACCAGTCCCCCTCGCGCACGGCCAGGCCGTTCTGTGGGCACAGCTCGATCACCGTCGCTCGAGTGATGCCCTCGGGGCAGGCCCGCGTGGTGGGTGTGAGCACGACGCCGTCGTCGACCAGGAACACGTTGGTGGCATTGGTCTCCGCGACGAACCCGAACGGGTCGAGCAGCAGAGCGTCGTCGGCGCCGGCAACGTTGGCCTCCACCTTCGCGAGGATCGACGTGATCATGTTGTTGTGGTGGATCTTCGGATCCATCGAGTCGGCGGCAGCCCGCCGCAGGCTGGACGTGATGAGCGTGATGCCGCTCGGGTCATAGACGGGCGACTTGTGCTCGGCGAGCACGATCAACGTCGGCCCCGACTGGTTGACCCGCGGGTCCATGCCACTGGTCACCTTCACGCCGCGGGTCAGAGTCAACCGGATGTGCACGCCGTCGCGCATCCCGTTGGCGTCCAGCGTGCGACGGATCTCGGTCGTGATCTCGTCGTCGGACGGGATCTGCGCGAAGGCCAGCGCGTGCGCGGACCGGCGGAGCCGCTTCAGGTGGTCGGTCAGCTTGAAGATGCGACCCTCGTACAGCCGAAGGCCCTCCCACACCGCGTCGCCACCCTGCACCGCCGAGTCGAACGGACTGACCCGTGCCTCGTCACGGTGGGAGAGCCGGCCACCCACGTTGACGACGATGTCGCGGTTGCGCTCGTCAAAGGTCTGTTGCAACGGATCTCCTTCAGGGCTTGAGCCGGTGTGCCGCCAGCGTCTCGTAGTAGGGCAGGCAGCGTTCCAGAAGAGGTTCGAGGTGTACGGGCAGCGGCTCGTCGTTCGCGACATACGGCGCGAAGCCGGTCGAGGTCCAGACACTGGCATACCAGTGCTTCGCCCAGACGCCATCGCTGTCCTGCGGCCCGGCCTCCCAGGCGAGCATGGCCGGGTCGTACGTGACGTCGAGCGCCGCGCACAATGCCTGGAGTCCGGCCGCCGGGTCAGCCAGCAGGTCGCGCGAATCGACCACCGGGCCGCCGAAGCGCTCGAAGAGCTCGACCTGCTGGGGCAGCCCGAGGTCCTCGAGGGTCGGCTCGCCGCGCACCTTGGCATAGGACCGCAGCACCTCGAGAGGGTCGCGGATCAAGAAGGCGTGGCGCAGCGGTGCGAGCCGCGCACGGTCGATGTCCGGCAGCACGTGGTGGGTCATGTGCTTCTGGTAGAAAACTGTTGCGCCACCTGGCAGTTCTGCTGTCGTGAGCTGGTCCACGACGGTCTGCCAGTCGGTCGGCTGGCTGTGGATGATCTCGTCGCGGCCGGGGTGCTCGATGTCGACGTGGGTGAGATAGAAGGCATAGAGCGGTTCGTCGACGACGACACAGTCCGGCCGCGACTCCCAGGACCGCATCATCGCGGTCGAGATGTTGCGCGGTCCCGACCACATCGCGATGCGGCGCGTCGCCTTCGTTCCCCATCTGCCGCACCGTACACACCCCCATGTCCGGCCGAATGGTGAGTTGCGCAGGTGCTGCGCGCGTCTTTGGAGCCTAAGTCACCACTCCGCGAAGTGAGGGTCAGGCGTCCTCGGCCGGGCCGTCGCCAGCCGGGCCGTCACCAGCCGGCGTCTCCTCGTCGGTCGGCACCACGGTGATGTTGCGCCGGACGGAGCGGATCAGCAGCTGGGCGACGTCGAGCACCTCGACGTCTTCGCGAGCCTCGCCGTCCTGCTTCTTCGCGGTGACGGCGTCGCCGAGCATGACCAGGCAGAACGGGCAGGCGGTCGAGACGATGTCGGGGTCGAGGGCGAGAGCCTCGTCGACGCGTTCGACGTTGATGCGCTTGCCGATCTTCTCTTCCATCCACATCCGCGCCCCGCCGGCGCCGCAGCAGAAGCCGCGTTCCTTGCAGCGGTGCATCTCCTGGGTGCGCAGGCCGGGGACGCTGGCCAGCACCTCGCGCGGCGGTGTGTAGACCTTGTTGTGCCGGCCGAGGTAGCAGGGGTCGTGATAGGTGACCAGCTGGTCGATCGGGGTGATCGGGGTGAGCAGGCCCTGCTCGACGAGGTGGCCGAGCAGCTGGGTGTGGTGGATGACCTCATAGTTCCCACCGAGCTGCGGATATTCGCGGTTGAGCGAGTTGAAGCAGTGCGGGCAGGTCGCCACGATCCGGGTGGCCTTGGCCTCGTTCAAGGTCTCGACGTTTTGCTGAGCGAGCATCTGGAACACGAACTCGTTGCCGAGCCGCCGTGCGGGATCCCCCGTACACGCCTCGGCCTCACCCAGGACGGCGAAGGAGACGCCCGCGATGTGCAGCAGTTCCGCGAAGGCCCGCGACGTCTTCTTCGCCCGGTCCTCCAGCGCTCCGGCGCAGCCGACCCAGAACAGGTAGTCGACCCCCGTCAGGTCCTCGACGGTGTCGCCGAGCACCGGCACGTCGAAGTCCAGGCCCTGGGTCCAGTCCAGCCGCGTGCGGGCGTTCATCCCCCACGGGTTGCCCTTGTTCTCCAGGTTCTTCAACATCGTGCCGGCCTCGCTCGGGAACGAGGACTCGACCAGCACCTGGAAGCGACGCATGTCGATGATGTGGTCGACGTGCTCGATGTCGACGGGGCACTGCTCCACGCACGCCCCGCACGTCGTGCACGACCACAGCACGTCGGGGTCGATCACACCGAGCTGTTCCGCGGTGCCGACCAGCGGCCGGTCCACCTGCGGCTGCCCGGGCGTCGGGAGCGCGGCCGAAACCGGATTCGGGTACGCCGCGGTGACCGTGCTCGCCGCCAGTCCCGGACCCGTTGCCGGATCCGTTGGCTGCTGCCCGTTGCCCGCTGCCGCGCCGTCGGGCGAGAGCAGGGCCGGCGCCTTCGCGAACAGATGGTCGCGCAGGTCCATGATCACCAGCTTGGGCGACAGCGGCTTGCCGGTGTTCCAGGCCGGGCACTGGTCCTGGCAGCGGCCACACTCCGTGCAGGTCGCGAAGTCGAGCATGCCTTTCCAGGTGAAGTCCTCGACCTTGCCGCGGCCGAACGGCGTGTCCTCGTCGAGGTCGTCGATGTTCTCGAAGTCGATCGGCTTGCCGGCCGGCCATCATCGGCAGCAGCGGGCCGAGCGCGTTGGGCTCGCGCTTGGTCAGCACGTTGACCGGGGCGAGGAAGATGTGCAGGTGCTTGGAGTAGACGACCAGCACCAGGAAGCCGAGCACCACGCCGATCTGGAGGAGGATGCCGATCGTCTCCAGCGCGGCGTTGGCGTCCTCGCCGAGCGGCTCGAGGAGGTGCGCGGTGGCCCGGGAGGCGAACGGCCACCAGCCGTCGTCCTGGAACGGGAAGTGCCCCGTGTTGATCTGCGCGCCGCGGTAGAGGAACAGCGTCCAGACCACGTTGAAAATCATGAAGAGTACGAGCCACGCCGCGCGCGTGTGCGATCCATAGAACCGTGACGCGCGTTGCTGTCGCTCCGGAGCGTGGCGCAGCCGGATCACCGAGAAGGTCGCCAGCGCGATCAGCACCATGGTGGCGAAGAAGTCCTCGAGGAACCCGAGCAGCCACCAGTGCCCGATGACCGGGATCGCGAAGTCCCTGTTGAACAGCGCACCGTAGGCCTCGAGGATCGTCGCCGCCAGCACGATGAACGCCCAGAACGTGAAGAAGTGCGCGGCGCCGGGGATCGACCACTGCAGCAGCTTGCGCTGCCCGAACACCTCGACCAGCTGGGCCTTGGCACGCTCGCCGATGCCGTCCAGCCGGCCCGGTGCCGGCTGCCCGGACCGGATCAGCCGGAACAGGAACAGCAGACGACGGCCGGCGACCGCGATCGCCACGACGGTCATCAACAGACCCAGAACCAGACGAACGAGCACCATCAGCTCCATTGCTGCCCGGGGGCGATCGACACCTGCAGCGTGCAGAACTGGTGTCAGAGTGGGGCGGGAGCGACGATACCGACGAGTAGCCTGCCGACCGCGCGGGGGGCAGCACGTCGCTCACCAGCGCACGCCTGCTTCGCTCACCGATGCAGGCCCACCTCGCTCAGAACAGGAGGTCGCTCGCCCAGCGCAGCACGGGCACGAGTGCGGGTGCGGCGATGAGCAACATGCCCAGCACGACCGCGCCCGCGAGAATGCGGACCGTGACAGACGGCTTCCCCCGGTCGTCACGCAGCAGCGGCAGCATCCGACGAGCCTACGACGGCCCACCCCGTCTCGTGCCGCTTCTCCCCACCTTCACAGTCGATCATGCACGACTTGGGACGCCCTCCCGCGCCGCAGGGTTGCCGACAACTCGGCCAAAACCGTGCCAAGACGACGGGCTCCGCCCTAGGCTTGCGGGCAGGCCAGGCGACCGCCGGTTTACCTACGCCTCCACTCGGAGACTTTTCGTGCGTCTTGCTGTCCCGTCCCGGGGCCGTCTGCTCGGGGTGGCCTCGCTGTCCCTCGCGCTGATCGTGCCCACCTTTCCGGCTGCCGCCACGTCGTCCCACGAGACCGGATCGTCAGGTCCGGCCGGTGCGCGAACCCACCCTGCGTACGACGGCTCGAAGGTCACGATCCGCCGGGACCAGCGCGGTCACGCCCACTACATCGGCGCGCCCGCCGGTCGCGTGCTGGCTCGCGGCACGGACCGCAGCATGAGCCCGGCCGCGGCGGCCCGCCAGCACATGGACCGCTATGCCGCAGACTTCGGCATCTCCTCACCCGCGCGCGACCTGCAGACCGACTCCGTCGAGGACCTCGCGAACGGGCAGTCGGTCGTACGTTTCCAGCAGACCGCGGCGGGCCTACCGGTCATGGGCGGCCAGCTCGTCAGCGTGCTCGACGGCGCGAACGACCTGCTGACGGTCACCGGCGAGACCTCGACCGACGTCCGCTCGTCGACCTACTCCGTCACCCCTGCCGCGGCGCGGGCGGCGGCTCTGCGCGCGACCGCTGCGGACCACGGGCTGCGGGCGCGCGATCTGCAGGCGACCGCGCCGCAGCAGTGGATGTACGACGCCAGCCTGTTCGACTCGACTGCGGCGGCCGGCTCCCACGCCGTCTGGCGGCTGGAGGTGACCGCCAGCAACCGGCTCGACGTGCGCGAGCTGGTGCTGGTCGACGGTGCGACGGGCCGAGTGGTCCTGCACGTCGACGAGATCGAGAACGCGTTCAATCCCCACCGGGCTGTCTGCGACAACGGCGGCAAGCGCAACAACGACTACCGCTGCGGCAAGGGTCGTTACGTGCGTACGGAGGCCAGCCCGGACAGCGGCATCCTCGACGTCGATGCCGCGTACAAGAACGCCGGTGCCGCGTCGGCGTTCTACGAGAGCCTCGGCGTAGACCTGACGGCGTTGATCGGCTCCGACTACGGCGACGGCAAGAGGCTCCGGTCCACTGTGCGGGTCTGCCCGGGCCAGGGCGGCGGTCCGTGCCCCTATGACAATGCGTTCTGGGACGGGTCGCAGATGGTCTACGGCACCGGCTACTCCCGCGCCGACGACGTCGTCGGCCATGAGCTCACCCATGGCGTCACCCAGCACACCAACGGGCTCGTCTACTGGTTCGAGTCCGGCGCGATCAACGAGTCGATGTCCGACGTGTTCGGTGAGTTCATCGACAAGAGCGAGGGCATCGACGACGACTCGGCATGGGACCTCGGTGAGGACCTGCCGAACCAGGGTCCGGCGCGCAACATGAAGGACCCGACGGCGGCCCCGTACGACCAACCGGACCGCGTCCGCGGCCTGCACTGGTCGACCGGCCAGATCAACGGGTCGACCGTGGACAACGGCGGTGTCCACACCAACAGCGGCGTGGGCAACAAGGCCGCCTACCTGATCACCGATGGCGCCACCCTGTTCAACGGCCAGACGATCACGGGCGTTGGGCTCACCAAGGCCGAGCAGATCTACTGGCGCACCCAGCAGATGCTGACGCCTGGCTCCGACTATGCCGACCTCGCGAACAGTCTGTTCGCGGCCTGCACGGCACTCATCGGGACCGCAGGGATCGATGCCACGAACTGCGCCAACGTTGCGAAGGCCACGACCGCGACGCAGATGCTGCCGACGTTCACCGGGCCGTCAGCACCTCTGAACGTGTCGGTCGTCGGCGGCTATCACCAGATCCGCGTCCGCTGGTCGCCGCCCGCGGCTTCGGGCACGAGGCCAGTGAATTCGTACGTCGTGACTGTCACCCCCGCGATCGGCGGCGAGAACTCCCTCGCGATCGACGACCCGGGCGCGCGCGACGTCACCATCGGCGGCATTCCCGCCGGGCGAACGTTGACCTTCTCGCTGTTCGCCGTGAGCAGCGACGGCAACAGTCCGCCGTCGCCGCCGATCACCCTGCGTGGCACCACGCTGAGCCTGTCCACCGAGTCGTCCGTGCCTTACAAGAAGCGCGCCCACCTCACCGCGCAGTTGAGTCTGTCCAGCGGCGGCGCGATCGCGGACCGGTCGATCTCGCTGTATCGCAAGGTTGTCGGCAAGCCGGGCTATCTCAAGCTGAACACCAAGAAGACGAACAGCAGCGGCGCCGTCACGTTCACGCCGAACCAGAAGCACCCGTCGACGTACTTCGCGGCGTTCGCGGCCAACTCCACCATCCTGCTGGGATCGCGCAGCACCAGGCACCTGGTCGCGCTGCGCCATCGCGTGTCGTTGCACGTCGACCATGTGTCGGTCCACGCGGGGAAGGCCGTGCACTTCTCCGGTCGGGTCCGGCCCGCGGACCGCAGCACGGTCATCGTGCAGCGTCGCCGGGCCTCAGGCGGCTCGTGGACGCGGTTCGCGACGGCGGCGCTGAGCTCGAGCGGGCACTACGGACTTAGCTGGACTCCGAGGTCGGGCCGGGACTTCGAGTGGCGCGTCAAGGTCAAGAAGAGCGTCGGGGTTCGTTCGTGGCGTGAGCAAGATCCGACTGGTTCGGGTGACCTGAGGCCTTCGAGTCGGCTCACATGTTTCGCCGGGATTCTGCCGAAAGCGTCGGGATTCCGGTACATTCCGTCACTGTCCCCGGACGTTCCGTCACGGGGTTGCTGATAATGGGGGCAACATGACCACGCGCCGTTGGGCTGCCGGGTTCATCGCGGTGGCCATGCTCGCCGGGACTCAGATAGCGGCCGCCGGGGCCTCGTCCTCAGCGCCCTCGCCGTCGCCGCCGGCGGGCGGTGACGCGCTGAAGGCCGAGCGGCTCCTGCGGGCCGCCTCGGACGGTCAGGTCAGCATCCGACGCGACAGCGCGGGACGCACGCACTACGTGGGCACCGCGGCCGGACAGCCGGTCCGGCGACCCGCCGGCCTCGCCAGAGGTGCGACCGCGACAACGGCAGCCAGAGCCCACCTGACGGCCTACGGCGCAGTGTTCGGCATCAGCGACCCGGCTCGCCAGCTCCACGTGGAGCGCTCCACTGCGCTGGGCAAGGGGGCATCGATCGTTCGGTTCCAGCAGCTCGCCGGCGGCATCCCTGTCATGGGCGGCGAGCTGGCCGTCGCGGTCGACTCCGACGGCGCCCTCGTCTCCATCAACGGCGAGACCTCGCGCCGACCGGTCCCCGCTGCCGGCAGCGTGTCCGCCGCCCGCGCCCAGACCATTGCGGTCGGAACCACGGCCAAGGCACACAGCATCTCTGCCGGCACGCTGACGGCTTCGGCCGCACAATCCTGGGTGTACGACCCGGCGCTGCTTGGTGCTCCCGGACCGCAAGGGGCGCGCCAGGTCTGGCGCACCGAAGTCACGGGTGCGAAGGGCGAACCGCTGCGCCAGCTCGTGCTCGTCGACGCCGTCACCGGTGTCGTCGTGCTCTCCGTCGACCAGATCACCCCGGCGCTCTCTCGCGACGTGTGCGACCTGGGCAACTTCGAGAATCCGGACAACCGTTGCGGGCCGCCATCAGGAGCCGCTGTGGCTCGCAGCGAAGGTGACGCACCCGTCGCGGACGCTCAGGTGAACAGCGCGTTCGACCTCGCCGGCAAGACCTACGACTTCTACTTCAATCGGTTCGGCCGCGACAGCATCGATGGGTCAGGTATGAAGATCATCTCGTCGGTGAAGTACTGCCCCGCGGACGACGACAACGATCCCACCACGCCCTGCCAGTACGACAATGCATTCTGGGACGGCGCCCAGATGACCTACGGCGACGGGTATGCCGATGCCGACGACGTCGTGGCTCATGAACTCACGCACGGCGTGACGCAGTACGAGTCGAACCTTCTCTACTGGTATGAGTCTGGCGCCATCAACGAGTCGATGTCTGACGTCTTCGGCGAGTTCGTCGACCTGACCGACGGCGACGCCGACGACATGCCCACGGCCAAGCGCTGGCTCATCGGTGAGGACCTGCCCGGAGGCGCGCTCAGGGACATGGCCGATCCGGGCGTGTTCGACCAGCCGGAGACGACCTCCGACCCGCTGTGGAACAGCGACTGGCTCGACGCGGGCGGGGTGCACACCAACAGCGGTGTCGGCAACAAGGCTGCTCAGCTCATCACCGACGGGGGCACGGTCGGCACAACCACGGTGACCGGTATTGGCCTGGACAAGGCCGCCCTCATCTACTACCGCGCAGAGCAGACGCTCACATCTGGCTCGGACTATCGGGACCTCTTCAACGTCCTGCGCGGCGCGTGCTCAGAGCTGGTGGTCACCGGAGAGACCGAGACTGCCGACTGCGTACAGGTGACCGCGGCGGTGACGGCAGTGAAGATGAACGTCTACCCCACGAACGACGCCAAGATCCCGACCACGCCCGGCTACTGCAGCACCGGTTACTCGGTGACCAACCTGCTGCTGGAGCCGTTCACGGGGACGACTGCGACGAACTGGGTCAAGGGCGGTCTATGGACCCGGAACGCGGACTACCAGCCAAGTACCTCCGCGGGATCCGCGGCCTACGTCCCTGACTACTTCGACGTAGGAGACGCCGTAACGCCAGGTCAGGAGGTCGATCCGAACCCCTCCGACAACAGACTGACCACTCTCCACAGCTACGCGATCCCCAGTGGGCGGTCCTCCTACCTCAGGTTCGACCATGCTGACGCGTTCGACTGGACCAAGGCCCCGGTCACGCCGGTAGGCTTTTGGGACGGCGGCTTTGTGGAGGTGTCGCGCGACGGAGCTGCTTATAAGCCGCTCGACGTCACGGTGAACGGGTACAACCACACCATCGCGGCGACAGGGACCAAGGGCTTCGGTGGCGACTCGACCGACTGGTACACCAGCCGCGCGACGATGACCTCGTTCGCCGGCCACAACATCAGGTTCAGGTTCCGGATGCTGACCGACGGGTACTTGTCCGCCTCCCAGTCGTACGGCTGGTGGTTGGACAACGTGCGGCTCTACAGCTGCAAGGGACCCGGCGCTCCCGCCTCCGTGGTGGTGAAGAACAAGAAGGGCGCCAAGGCCAAGATGAAGTGGGGTGCGGCCACCGCCAACTCCGGCTTCTCGATCGCCTCTTACGTCGTCAAGCGCAAGGGCAAGCCAGCGGTGACGGTGTCGGCGTCGACGAGGAAGAAGGTCTTCAAGCACCTCACGATCGGCAAGACGTACACCTTCAAGATCTACGCCAAGAACAACGCCGGAGTTCACAGCGTCACCGTGAAGAAGAAGCTCAAGATCACCTGACCCGACCGGAAGGCGGGCAGCCCCGAGCACCGGACAGTTCGGGTCTGCCTCGCCCTGCCGCGGCTCGGTCCTCGCAAGATCGTTACGGGCGTCGGCGAAACGCCGTGCAGCTCACTGGCCGGGTCACGCCGGGTGATGTAGGCACGGTGAGCTTCGATGATGGGTCGTCATGAAAGATCCTATTTGTCCCGTACGGCGTCCGCTCCGTACGCATGATTCGCGTTAACCTGAGGGTCTCCGCAGGGGAAAGTTGAGTCCATACGACTCAAGGTTGTTGACAGATTGCATGGGCCCTGACATATACTCGGGCGCAGAAACGATCTTTCCCAACTCCTGCGGAGGAACGAAAACCATGGCACGTGCGGTCGGTATCGACCTCGGGACGACCAACTCCGTCGTCTCGGTCCTGGAGGGCGGCGAGCCCACCGTCATCGCCAACGCGGAAGGCTCGCGGACCACTCCGTCCGTGGTGGCCTTCGCCAAGAACGGCGAGGTCCTGGTCGGCGAGGTGGCCAAGCGCCAGGCAGTCACCAACGTCGACCGGACGATCCGGTCGGTCAAGCGCCACATGGGCACCGACTGGTCCGTCGACATCGACGGGAAGAAGTACACGGCGCAGGAGATCTCCGCGCGCGTACTGCAGAAGCTCAAGCGAGACGCCGAGTCCTACCTCGGTGAGACCATCACCGACGCGGTCATCACCGTCCCGGCCTACTTCGAGGACGCCCAGCGCCAGGCCACCAAGGAGGCCGGTGAGATCGCCGGCCTCAACGTGCTGCGCATCGTCAACGAGCCCACGGCGGCCGCGCTCGCCTACGGCCTCGACAAGGGTGAGCACGACCAGACCATCCTGGTGTTCGACCTCGGTGGCGGCACGTTCGACGTGTCCCTGCTCGAGATCGGTGAGGGTGTCGTCGAGGTCAAGGCGACCAGCGGTGACAACCACCTCGGCGGCGACGACTGGGACCAGCGGGTCGTCGACCACCTGGTCAAGCAGTTCCTGAACGGCCACGGCGTGGACCTGTCCAAGGACAAGATGGCCCTGCAGCGGCTGCGCGAGGCGGCCGAGAAGGCCAAGATCGAGCTGTCCGCGTCGCAGGAGACGACGATCAACCTGCCGTACATCACCGCCTCCAACGAGGGCCCGCTGCACCTCGACGAGAAGCTCACCCGCTCGCAGTTCCAGCAGCTGACCTCAGACCTGCTCGACCGGTGCAAGGCGCCGTTCCAGTCGGTGCTGAAGGACGGCGGCATGGCCGTGGCCGACATCAACCACGTGGTGCTCGTCGGCGGATCGACCCGGATGCCCGCGGTCGTCGACCTGGTCAAGGAGCTCACCGGCGGTCGCGAGCCCAACAAGGGCGTCAACCCCGACGAGGTCGTCGCCATCGGCGCGAGCCTGCAGGCCGGTGTCCTCAAGGGTGAGGTCAAGGACGTGCTGCTGCTCGACGTCACTCCGCTGTCCCTCGGCATCGAGACCAAGGGCGGCATCATGACCAAGCTGATCGAGCGCAACACGACGATCCCGACCAAGCGTTCCGAGGTCTTCAGCACCGCTGATGACAACCAGCCCTCGGTGCAGATCCAGGTGTTCCAGGGCGAGCGCGAGATCGCCTCGTACAACAAGAAGCTCGGCATGTTCGAGCTGACCGGCCTGCCGCCGGCGCCGCGTGGCGTGCCCAAGATCGAGGTGTCCTTCGACATCGACGCCAACGGCATCGTCCACGTCAACGCCAAGGACCTGGGCACCGGCAAGGAGCAGTCGATGACGATCACCGGCGGCTCGGCGCTGCCCAAGGACGACATCGAGCGGATGATGCGCGACGCCGAGGCTCACGCCGACGAGGACAAGGCCCGCCGCGAGGAGGCCGAGATCCGCAACACCGGTGACCAGCTCGTCTACCAGACCGAGAAGTTCCTGGCCGACAACTCCGACAAGGTGCCGGCCGAGGGCAAGACCGAGGTCGAGGAGGCGCTGGTCGAGCTCAAGGCTGCGCTGGCCAAGACCGAAGAGGGCTCGACCGAGGCGATCAAGTCGGCGACCGAGAAGGTCGCGACGTCGAGCCAGAAGCTCGGCGCTGCGATGTACGCCGACGCGCAGGCCTCGCCGTCCGACGCAGGCGGTGAGTCGGCCGGCGCCGGCGGCGACGCTCCCGCGCAGAACGACGAGGACGTCGTGGACGCCGAGATCGTGGACGAGGAAGAGCCCAAGTGACCGACCCCACCCAGCCCGGCACCGCACCGGGGCCGACGTCCGCCGATCCCGGTCGCAGTCGCGACCGGGAGGAGGCCGACCAGGAGGCGACCCGGGGGCCGATCATCCGCGACAAGCGGCGGATCGATCCCGAGACCGGAGCGGTGCGCGACCCGGCGACCTGGCAACCCTCGGGCGGCACGCCGCCCGAGGGGCAGTCCGCTGATGAGGCCGACCTGCCCGACTCCGATGTGGCTCTCTCCCTCGAGCTTCAGCTGGCCGAGCGCACGTCGGACCTCCAGCGCCTGCAGGCCGAGTACGCCAACTACCGGCGGCGGGTCGAACGCGACCGGGCAGCCAACCGCGAGGCCGCGGTCGCCGCTGTGCTGACCAACTTCATCCCGGTGCTCGACGACATCGGCCGGGCACGCGAGCACGACGAGCTCGAGGGTGGGTTCCGCTCGGTCGGCGAGGCGCTCGAGCAGACGGTCGAGAAGCTCGGTCTCACCCGGTTCGGTGAGCCGGGCGACCCCTTCGACCCGAAGATGCACGAAGCGCTGACCCACGCGCACTCAGCAGAGGTGACCGAGCCGACGTGTGTGCAGATCTTCTCCCCGGGCTACCGCATCGGTGATCGGATCGTGCGTCCGGCGCGGGTCGGCGTCGTCGAACCCGAATAGTGCCGTGTTGATCTATGTCTTGGAAGGAGGCGCGTGAGCGAGCCTGCGAGCTCACCATGGGCACAGTGCATGCGAGTGCGGCTGACGAGCTCTAGCGAGGAGGTCGCATGAGCACTAAGGACTTCATCGAGAAGGACTATTACAAGACGCTCGGCGTCTCCAAGGACGCCAAGCCGGACGAGATCAAGAAGTCCTACCGCAAGCTCGCGCGGCAGTTCCACCCCGACGCCAACAAGGGTGAGGCGGCGGCCGAGGAGAAGTTCAAGGAGATCTCCGAGGCCTACGACGTACTGGCCGACCCCGCGCGGCGCAAGGAGTACGACGACGCGCGGGCCCTGTTCGGGCCCGGCGGCGCCGGCGGCTTCCGGGTGCCCGGTGGCGGGGCCGGGGGCAACACCACCTTCGACTTCGGCGACCTGTTCGGCGGTGGAGCCGCGGGACCGGGCGGTCTCGGTGACATCCTCGGCGGCATCTTCGGCAACCGCACCGGTGGACGGGCCGCCGCTCGACGTGGCGCCGACGTCGAGTCAGAGGTCACCCTCGACTTCACCGACGCGGTCGACGGTGCGACGGTCGCGCTGCGGATGGCCAGCGAGCAGGCCTGCCCGACCTGCCACGGCACGGGCGGCAAGGACGGCTCGCTGCCTCACCAGTGCCCCATCTGCCTGGGCACGGGTCAGACGACCCGCAACCAGGGTGGCTTCGCCTTCGCCGAGCCGTGCCGGGAGTGCCGCGGGCGCGGCATGGTGGTCGACAACCCCTGTCCTGACTGCCACGGCAGCGGGCGGGCGATGGGCAGTCGGACGATCAACGTGCGCATCCCGGCGGGCGTCAAGGAGGGCCAGCGCATCCGGCTCAAGGGCAAGGGTGCGCCGGGGGAGCGCGGTGGCCCTTCCGGTGACCTGTTCGTTGTCGTGCACGTGCGTCCGCACTCGCTGTTCGGTCGCACCGGTGACAACCTGACGCTGACCGTCCCGGTGAGCTTCTCGGAAGCCGCGCTCGGTGGCGAGATCCGGGTGCCGACGCTGGGTGGTTCACCGGTGACGCTGAAGCTTGCGCCGGCCACGTCGAACGGACGCACGCTGCGCGTGAAGGGCCGCGGCGCCACTCGCAAGGACGGCACCAAGGGCGACCTGCTCGTCACCGTGCAGGTCGTCGTGCCCGACAAGCTGACCAGCAAGGCCAAGGAGGCGGTCGAGGCATTCCGCGACGCAACGGTCGGCGACGACCCGCGGGCCGGGTTGCTGACCAAGAACGCCACCAGCCCCGCGCAACCCGGCCAGGGCGGGTGAGTGTGGTGAGCGAGTCGTCGATGCATGACGAGACAACCCCGCTGTTCGTCATCTCGGTTGCCGCCGAACTGACCGGCCTGCACGCCCAGACGTTGCGACAGTACGACCGCGTCGGACTCGTGTCGCCCGGCCGCACTCCGGCCGGAGGCCGTCGCTATTCGCTGCGTGACGTCGCCGAGCTGCGTGAGGTCGCCCGGCTCTCGGCGCTGGGGATCGGGCTGGAAGGCGTGCGTCGCATCCTCGAGCTGGAGAACCAGGTCACCGCGTTGCAGCAGCGCGTCGCCGAGCTGCAGGCCGAGGTCGACAGCTTTCGGGCGGCGGAGCGCCGTACATCCCTCGTCGTCTGGCGACCGCAACCCCGCACGCGCTGACCCCCGTCCCCACCCCCTCTTTAGAAATCGATCATGCACTAACCGACGCGGGCCCGAGTTTCCGCAGGTCAGCGCCACGAATTTCCTTGTCGATCATGCAGTAGCCGCAATAGCTGAAGGACCCAGGATGGATGCCAACCAACTGACGACCAAGGGCCAGGAGGCCTTCGCCGCCGCGCAGCGCCGCGCGCTGCGCGAGGGCAACCCGGCCGTGGAGCCCGAACACCTGCTCTGGGCTGTGCTGCAGGACGACACGGGCATCGCCGGACAGGTGCTCGATCGCGCCGGTGCCGACCGTGCCGGCCTGCGTGAGGATGCCGACAAGGCCGTCGCCGACCTGCCTAGCGCGAGCGGCTCGTCGGTGAGCGCGCCCAGCCCGTCGGGTGCGCTGCAGCGGGTCCTCGCGGCCGCCATCGACATCGCCAGCCAGCGTGGCGACACCTTCGTGTCGACCGAGATCCTGTTGCTGGCCCTCGCGACCGTCTCCGGTAGACCCGCCGAGCTGCTGCGCGGCCGTGGTGCCGTGCTCTCCGAGCTGCAGGCCGCGGTCGACTCCGCACGCGCGGGGCGGCCGGTGACCTCGGCCGATCCGGAGTCGACGTTCGACGCCTTGGACAAGTACGGCATCGACCTGACCGGACGCGCCCGTGAGGGCAAGCTCGACCCCGTCATCGGGCGGGACACCGAGATCCGGCGCGTCGTGCAGGTGCTGTCGCGGCGGACCAAGAACAACCCGGTCCTGATCGGCGAGCCAGGAGTCGGCAAGACAGCGGTCGTCGAAGGTCTGGCTCAGCGCATCGTCGCCGGCGACGTGCCCGACTCGTTGAAGAACAAGAAGCTCGTCGCCCTCGACCTCGGCGCGATGCTCGCGGGTGCGAAGTATCGCGGCGAGTTCGAGGAGCGGCTGCGCGCCGTGCTCGACGACATCAAGGCGAGCGACGGCCAGATCGTCACGTTCATCGACGAGATGCACACCGTGGTCGGTGCCGGCGCGACCGGTGAGGGCGCGATGGACGCGTCGAACATGCTCAAGCCGATGCTCGCGCGCGGTGAGCTGCGGATGGTCGGCGCGACGACGCTCGACGAGTTCCGGCAGCACGTCGAGAAGGACCCGGCGCTGGAGCGGCGGTTCCAGCCGGTGCTGGTCGGCGAGCCCTCGGTCGAGGACACGGTCGCGATCCTGCGCGGGCTCAAGGACCGCTATCAGGCACACCACAAGGTGGAGATCAGTGACGCCGCGCTCGTTGCAGCGGCGACCCTGTCCGACCGCTACATCACCTCCCGCTTCCTGCCCGACAAGGCGATCGACCTGGTCGACGAGGCGAGCGCCCGGCTGCGCATGGAGATCGACTCGCGACCGGTCGAGATCGACGTGCTGCAGCGCCAGGTCGACCGGCTGAAGATGGAGGAGATGGCGCTCGCGCGTGAGTCGGACGACGCGTCGCGGGAGCGCCTCGCGCGGCTGCGCGCCGACCTCGCCGACCGGCAGGAGGAGCTGGCCGCGCTCAACGCTCGATGGGAGCAGGAGAAGGGCGGCCTCGACCGGGTCGGCGAGCTGAACCGGCGGCTCGACGAGCTGCGCGGTCAGGCCGAGCGCGCCCAGCGTGACGGCGAGCTCGACATGGCTTCCCGGCTGCTCTACGGCGACATCCCGGCTGCCGAGAAGGAGCTCGAGGACGCGCGTACCTCCATCGAGGCCCGCGAGGCCATGGTCAAGGAGGAGGTCGGCCCCGACGACGTCGCCGAGGTCGTCGCCTCATGGACGGGCATCCCGGCCGGCCGGCTGCTGGAGGGCGAGACCGCCAAGCTGTTGCGCATGGAGGAGGGTCTCGCCGCCCGCCTCGTCGGGCAACGCGATGCCGTACGCGCGGTGTCTGATGCCGTACGTCGTGCGCGCGCCGGCATCTCCGACCCCGACCGGCCCACTGGCTCCTTCCTGTTCCTCGGCCCGACCGGTGTCGGCAAGACCGAGCTGGCAAAAGCTCTGGCCGACTTCCTGTTCGACGACGACCGCGCGATGGTGCGCATCGACATGTCGGAGTACGGCGAGAAGCACTCGGTCGCGCGGCTGGTCGGTGCGCCGCCCGGTTACGTGGGCTATGAGGAAGGCGGCCAGCTGACCGAGGCCGTCCGCAGACGGCCCTACACGGTCGTGCTGCTCGACGAGATCGAGAAGGCTCACCCCGAGGTGTTCGACGTACTGCTGCAGGTGCTCGACGACGGGCGGCTCACCGACGGGCAGGGCCGCACGGTCGACTTCCGCAACGCCATCGTCATCCTCACGTCGAACCTCGGGTCGTCCTACCTGGTGGACCCGCTCGTCGACCCGGCGCAGGCGCGGCAGCAGGTGATGGGCCTGGTGCGGGCGACGTTCAAGCCCGAGTTCCTCAACCGGCTCGACGAGGTCGTGATCTTCGACGCCCTCTCGACCGAGGACCTCGCGCGGATCGTCGACCTGCAGGTCGACCTGCTGCGCAAGCGGCTGTCCGGGCGTCGGCTCGAGCTCGAGGTCACCGACGAGGCGCGGGCCTGGCTGGCGCGGACCGGTTACGACCCGGTCTACGGAGCGCGTCCGCTGCGGCGGCTCGTGCAGTCGGCGATCGGCGACCCGCTGGCCAAGGCCCTGCTGGCCGGGCAGATCCATGACGGCGGGACGGTGCGCGTCGATCTACTCCCCACCGGTGACGGCCTGCAGATCAGCTGACCCTCGCGGAATCGACCACGTTCAGCAGGCGTACGGACGGTTCGCTAGTCCTGCAGGCATGGCAAACCGTCCGCCGGCATGCTGAACGTGGTCGATTCCCAGGGATCTGCTCAACGATTTGACAGTTCTGTCATGTCACTCGACAATGGAGCCATGCCGGAACAGCGTGCCGCCGTCGCGGTGGCGAAGGCCGAGATGTTCAAGGCGCTCGGCCACCCGATCCGGGTGCGCGCGCTGGAGGTGCTCGTGGCCGGCGAGCGCCCGGTCGGGGAGCTCGCCGAGGAGCTCGGTGTCGAGATGTCGCACCTCTCCCAGCAGCTCGCCGTGCTGCGGCGGGCGCAGATCGTGACCGCCCGCCGGGTGCGCAGCACGGTGTTCTACTCCGTGCGCGACCCGCGCATCGCCGCGCTGTTCGCGACGGCCCGCGAGATGCTCGTCGACGGGCTGCGCGAACAGCACGCGCTGCTCAAGGACCTCGAGGACGACCCGACGCTTCAAACCACGCGGTGATCATGAAAGATGCGTCCGGCTCTAGCCGTACCGATCCTTCATGATCACCGGAAAGCGGTTCGCCGGACTACTGCCCAGCCGCAAGGACTACGCCGAGCTGCGCGGCGGCTGGGGGAGCGACCTGCTCGCCGGGGTCACGGTTGCGGTCGTTGCGTTGCCGTTGGCGCTGGCCTTCGGTGTTGCGTCGGGGGTCGGGGCAACCGCCGGCCTGGTCACCGCGATCATCGCGGGGGCGGCTGCCGCTGTGTTCGGCGGATCCAACCTTCAGGTCTCCGGCCCGACGGGCGCGATGACCGTCGTACTCGTGCCGATCGTGGCCAACCGCGGCGTCGGCTCGGTCGCCACGATCGCCCTGTTGGCGGGGGTGATCGTGATTGCCGCAGGAGTGCTCGGCCTGGGCAAGCTGGTCACGCTCATCCCGTGGCCGGTCGTCGAAGGCTTCACGCTGGGCATCGCTCTTGTCATCGCGGCCCAGCAGGTGCCGATGGCCCTTGGCGTGGCGAAGCCGGACGGCGACAACGCAGCATTGGTGGCCGGGCGGGCCGTCGCCCACTTCGCCGGGCACCCGCACTTCGCTGTGCTCGGGCTGCTCGCGCTCGCCGTCACACTCACTGCTCTCCTGCCACGGCTGCACCGGTCGCTGCCCGCCAGCCTGATTGCCGTCGTCGCCACCACCCTCGCGGCCGTGGTCACCGGCGCGAACGTCACGGTGATCGGCGACCTGCCGCGCACCCTGCCGTCACCGTCATTGCCGGACCTCTCCTCCACCATGGCTCTGCTGTCGCCGGCAGTCGCTGTCGCCGCACTCGTCGCGCTGGAGAGTCTTCTGTCCGCTCGCGTCGCCGACGGCATGGTCGACGTCGCGCGGCACAGCCCGAACCGCGAACTCGTGGGGCAGGGCATCGCCAACGTCGCCTCGGCGCTGTTCGGCGGGATGCCCGCCACCGGCGCGCTCGCCCGGACCGCGGTGAACGCGCGCACCGGCGCCCGCACCCGGCTGGCTGCACTGAGCCACGCGCTGGTACTGGCCCTGTTGATGGCCGCCGCGGCGGGCATCGTCGGCCGCATCCCGCTGGTCGCGCTGGCCGGCGTGCTGCTCGTCACCGCCTATCGCATGGTGGAACGCCACGCGATCAAGGCGGTCGTCCGCTCGACGCACACCGACGCCGCGGTGTTCGCACTGACGGCGGCGGCGACCGTCGTGTTCGACCTTGTCGTGGCCGTCGAGATCGGCATCGTTGTCGCCGTCATCACGGCGCTGGTGCACCTCGCCAGCACTGCCAGACTCGTGGAGGACGACGCGTCCGTCGGGGAGCTCGCCGAGATGGCGAGTGAGCAGGAACATGCGCTGCTGCGTGAGCACGTGCTGGTCTATCGCCTCGACGGGCCGTTGTTCTTCGGAGCCGCATCCCGATTCCTTGCCGAGCTGACCAGCGTTTCTGATGTACGAGTGGTGGTGCTGCGGCTGGGTAACCTCGCCATGCTCGACGCCACCGGCGCCCGAGCACTGTCGGAGATCATCGAGCAGTTCGACGACCGTGGAATCGCCGTGGTGCTCAAGGTCTCCTCGCCGGAGCACCGCAAGTTGTTGCACACCGTCGGCGCCCTGGACCGCCTCGACCGCTCCGGCCATGTCGCGAGCGACCTCCCGGCGGCACTCGCGCACGCGCGTACGCATGCTCTTCGTGGTGCCCGCGAGCTGCACCTCGGCCTCGGCGCTGGAGACGACCGCCGCTGCCGAAGCCCCGCCTCACTAGGCGAACCGTCGCCTCAGCAGGCACGCCCTCTGCACACGCCGCGGGTGCTGCGGTCCGCGCCGCAGCTGCGGCGCCTGCCAAACGTGGTCAACTGCGGGACCTGGCAGGGTGGGGGGATGAGCACTGCGCTGATCACCGGGCCGACGTCGGGCATCGGGAACGCCTTCGCCCGCCGGCTGGCCGCCGACGGCCACGACCTCGTGCTGGTCGCGCGCGACGGCATCCGCCTGGAGGAGCTGGCCCACGGTCTGCGCTCGACCTACGGCGTCGACGTCGAGGTGCTGGTGGCCGACCTCGTCGACGAGGAGGGCTGCCGCAGCATCGAGAAGCGGCTGTCCGACGGCGCGCCGGTCGACCTGCTCGTCAACAACGCCGGCTTCTCGCTCAACAGGCGCTTCCTCACCGGCGACATCGACGACGAGGAGGACATGCTGCGCATCCTGGTCCGCGCCGTGCTGCGGCTCACCCGCGCGGCCGTCCCCGGCATGGTGGCGCGCGGTTACGGCGCCGTCATCAACGTGTCGTCGGTGGCCGGCTTCGTGCCGCAGAGCACCTACAGCGCCGCGAAGGCCTGGGTCACGGCCTTCAGCCAGGGCCTCGCGGGAGACCTCGACGGCACCGGAGTGCGCGTGATGGCGCTCTGCCCGGGCTTCACCCACACGGAGTTCCACGAGCGGGCCGGCCACGACATGAGCAAGACGCCGCACTGGCTCTGGCTCAACGCACCGCAGGTCGTCGACGACGCCCTGCGTGACCTGCGCCGCGGCAACGACGTGAGCGTGCCGGGAGCGCAGTACAAGGCGATCGTCACCGTGGCTCGACATGTGCCGGTGCGGGCCCTCAACCGGGTCGCTCGCCGGGTCCGGGGCACCCGCCGCGGCCGCTGACCCCTCCGGGAATCGACCACGTTCAGCAGGTGAACACCCCCTCGTAGGCGTGCAGGCTTGCGAGGCGCGACGGTTCACCTGCCGAACGTGGTCAATTCCGGCCCGGTCAGCGGTGCGGCGTAGGTGTGGAGGCGGCGCAGGCGTGAGAGCGCCTCGTCGAGCACCTCGTCCCGCTTGCAGAACGCGAACCGCACGAGCGGCCGGCCGGCCGCCACGTCGTCGTAGAACACCTGGTGGGGGATCGCGACGACCCCGCAACGCGTCGGCAGGTCGCGGCAGAACTCCACGCCGTCGTCGTAGCCAAGAGGGCGTACGTCGACTGTGGCGAAGTAGGTGCCGGCCGGCCGGAACACCTCGAAGCCGACCTCTGCCAGCCCGGCGCAGAGCTTGTCGCGCTTTGCCTGCAGCGTGGTGCGCAGCTCGGTGAAGTAGGAGTCCGGCAGCCGCAGGGCCAGGGCGATCGCGGGCTGGAACGGCGCGCCGGACACGTACGTCATGAACTGCTTGGCCATCAGCACCGCCCGCACCAGCGGGGCGGGACCGGTCGCCCAGCCGATCTTCCAGCCGGTGAAGGAGAACGTCTTGCCGCACGAGCTGATCGTCAGGGTTCGCTCGGCCATTCCAGGCAGCGTGGCAATCGGGACATGCGCGACGTCGTACGCCATGTGCTCGTAGACCTCGTCGGTGACCACGATCAGGTCGCGCTCGATCGCGAGGTCGGCCACCGCCTGCAGCTCGTCAGGCGTGAGCACCGTGCCGGTCGGGTTGTGCGGCGTGTTGAGCAGGATCAGCCGGGTGCGGTCGGTCACCGCGGCGCGCATCCGGTCGACGTCGAGCCGGAAGTCGGGGGCGCGCAGGGTGACGGCCACCCGCCGGCCGCCCGCCATCGCGATGCACGCGGTGTAGGAGTCGTAGAACGGTTCGAGGGCGATCACCTCGTCGCCGGGGTCGACGAGCCCGAGCAGGGCCGCAGCCACGGCCTCGGTCGCGCCGGTGGTGATCACCACCTGGGTGTCGGGGTCGAGGGTCAGCCCGTAGAACCGCTGCTGGTGCTCGGCGACCGCCAGGCGCAGCGCTGGGATGCCGGGACCGGGTGGGTACTGGTTGTGCCCGTCGCGGATCGCGGCGATCGCGGCCTCCGCCACCTCGGTCGGACCGTCGGTGTCGGGGAAGCCCTGGCCGAGGTTGACCGAGCCGGTGGACAGCGCCAACGCGGACATCTCGGCGAAGATCGTCGTGCCCATGCCGTCCAGTCGCGCGGCCAGCGGGGCTCGGGTGTCGGGTCCAGAACGGGGCATGTCGACAGCCTTGCATGTCGCAGGTGTCCGCATCGTCCGGGACCGCCCGCATCGTGGACCGGCCCTCTGCGGAAATGGCCGAGATCGGGAGCCGTTGAAGGGCTGTTCAAGATCGGCCTCAGGTGATTGGCTGCGGTCAGGTTCCCTGCCCACGTCCATAGGAGCGTTCCATGGTGCAGATCTCATTGACCGTCGACGGGGAGCAGCGCACCGACGACGTCGAGCCCCGGCTGCTGCTCGTGCACTACCTGCGGGAGCGCGTCGGCAAGGTGGGAACGCCGGTCGGATGCGACACGAGCAACTGCGGCGCGTGCACCGTGGACCTGGACGGACAGAGCGTGAAGTCGTGCAGCCTGCTCGCGGTGCAGGCCGACGGCAGCGAGATCACGACCGTCGAGGGCCTGGCCAACGGCGAGTGGCACCCGATGCAGACCGCCTTCAAGGAGTGCCACGGCCTGCAGTGCGGCTACTGCACCCCCGGCATGATCATGGCGTCGATCGACCTGCTCAAGGACAACCCGAGCCCGAGCGAGGAAGAGATCCGCGAGGGGCTCGAGGGCAACCTCTGTCGCTGCACCGGCTATCAGAACATCGTCAAGTCCGTGCAGTACGCAGCCACCCACGGTGGTTCGCGATGACCGACACGCTCGACACGGCACGCGAGAACGTCGTCGGCCGGCCGATGCGCCGCAAGGAGGATGCGCGACTGGTCACCGGCCGCACCAACTGGACCGACAACATCGCGATCCCCGGGCTGCTCTACATGGCCATCCTGCGCAGCCCGATGGCGCACGCCCGCATCACCCGCATCGACGTCACGCCGGCGCTGGCCAAGCCCGGTGTGGTAGCCGCCTTCTCGGGCAAGGAGCTCGGTGACAAGCTCGGTTCGATGCCCTGCGTCTGGCCGGTCACCGACGACATCAAGATCCCGGCACATCCGCCGCTGGCCACCGAGGAGGTCCGCTTCGTCGGTGATGCCGTAGCCGTCGTCATCGCCGGTGACCGCTACCTCGCCGCGGACGCCCTCGAGGCCATCGAGGTCGACTACGAGCCCCTGCCGCCGGTCCTGGACATGAGGGCTGCGCTCGCTGACGGAGCCGACCTGGTGCACACCGAGCTCGGCACCAACAAGTCGTACGTGTGGAAGCTCGGCGGCGGCGACTACGAGGCCGCCAAGGCCAAGGCGGACCGGGTGTTCACCCGCCACTACGTCAACCAGCGGCTCATCCCGATGGCGATGGAGCCGCGCGCTGTCGTCGCGGCGCCCACGGGTGCCGAGGGTGAGCTGACGCTCTGGACGTCGACCCAGATCCCGCACATCGTGCGCGTCCTGCTCGCGCTGACGGCGGGCATCCCCGAGCAGAAGCTCCGGGTGATCGCGCCCGACGTCGGAGGCGGCTTCGGATCGAAGCTGCAGTTCTATCGCGAGGAGTGCATTGCTGCGGTCGTCGCGCTCGAGATCGGTCGGCCGGTCAAGTGGGTCGAGACACGCAGCGAGAACGCCCAGGCCACCCACCACGGCCGCGACCAGTTGCAGGAGGTCGAGCTGGCGGTCAACGAACGACGGCAAGATCCTCGGGATGCGGGTCAACCTGCTGGCCAACATGGGTGCCTACATGATGATCATCTCGCCCGGCATCCCGATCCTCGGGCGCGTGGATGTACCACTCCATCTACAAGATGGAGGCCTACGACTTCACCTGTACGGGCGTGTTCACCACGACGACGCCGACCGATGCCTACCGCGGTGCCGGACGTCCCGAGGCGACGTACGCCATCGAGCGGCTGATGGACGACCTCGCGGCCGAGCTGGGCGTGGACCCGCTCGAGCTGCGCAAGAAGAACTGGATCGAGCACCACGAGTTCCCCTACAACACGATCTCGGGGATGACCTACGACAGCGGCAACTACGAGGCCGCCACGGCCAAGGCCGTCGAGATGTTCGACTACGACGGGTTGCGGGCCGAGCAGGCGCAACGGCGGGCTGACAAGGACCCCGTACAGCTGGGCATCGGCATCTCGACCTTCACCGAGATGTGCGGCCTCGCCCCGTCAAAGGTGTTGTCAGCGTTGAAGTACGTCGCCGGCGGCTGGGAGCACTCGACCATCCGGGTGCTGCCCACCGGCAAGGTCGAAGTGGTCACCGGCACGTCGCCGCACGGGCAGGGGCACGCCACCGCGTGGAGCCAGATCGCCTCCGACGCGCTGGGCATCGCACCCGACGACATCACCGTCATCCACGGTGACACCCTGACCTCGCCCTACGGCATGGACACCTACGGCTCACGCTCACTCGTGATCGGCGGCATGGCCGTCCTGCAGGCCGCCGAGCGCGTGGTGGACAAGGCGAGGCTGGTCGCGGCCCACATGCTCGAGGCCGACCCGGGCGATCTCGAGTTCAAGGACGGCGCCTTCAGCATCAAGGGCGGAACCGCCGGCTCGTCGAAGACGATCCAGGAGGTCGCGTTCGAGGCGTTCACCTCGCACGACCTGCCCGACGGCGTGGAGCCGACGCTGCAGGCCAACTCGACCATCGACCCGACCACGTTCTCGTTCCCGCACGGCACGCACCTGTGCGCCGTCGAGATCGACACCGAGACGGGCCACACCAAGATCCGCAAGTACGTCTCTGTCGACGACATCGGCAAGGTGATCAACCCGATGATCGTCGAAGGTCAGGTGCACGGCGGCATCGCGCAGGGCATCGCGCAGGCGCTCTACGAAGAGGCGGTGTACGACGCCGACGGCAACCTGGTCACGGGTGGTCTCGTCGACTACCTCGTGCCGGCCGCTCCCGACCTGCCGCACTTCACGACCGACCGCACCGAGACGCCGTCGACGACGAACCCGTTGGGCGTCAAGGGCGTCGGCGAGGCCGGCACCATCGCGTCGACGCCTGCGGTGGTCAACGCGATCGTCGATGCGCTGCGACAGTTCGGGGTCGACGACGTGCAGATGGCCTGCACTCCCGAACGGGTGTGGCGAGCCATCCATGAGTCCGGATCGAAGGGCGGTGAGCGCTCTGCGGCAGGCACCATCGCCTATGGCGGCGCAGCGACCGAGACCACCGCAGGAGGTGCGTCATGATCCCGGCAGCGTTCGACTATGTGCGGGCCGGCTCGGTCGACGAGGCGCTCGCCGCTCTCGCAGAGCACGGCGACGAGGCCAAGGTGCTGGCCGGCGGCCAGTCGCTGATCCCGCTCCTGCGCATGCGGCTGGCCTACCCCGAGGTCCTGGTCGACGTCGGGCGCGTGTCGGAGATGCGTGGCGTCCGCGAGGACGGCGACCACATCGTGATCGGGGCGATGACGACCCATCACGAGGTCATCCGCAACGCCCTGGTCCAGGCCCACTGCGGTCTGGTCGCGAAGGCGACCGAGACGGTGGCCGACCCGGCCATCCGTCACCGTGGCACCTTCGGCGGCTCGCTCGCCCACGCCGACCCCGCCGGCGACCTGCCTGCGGTGGCGCTGGCGCTGGACGCCGAGTTCGTCGTGGCGGGCAGCAGCGGCCGGCGCACGGTGGCCGCTGCCGACTTCTTCGTCGACTATCTGCAGACGGCGCTGTCGCCCGACGAGGTGCTCGTCGAGGTGCGGTTGCCCAAGCTCGGCGACGGATGGGGCTTCCACTACGAGAAGTTCCAGCGGGTCGTCCAGGCCTGGGCGATCGTCGGCGTTGCCGTTGCGGTGCACCGGTCGAACGGCTCGATCACCGAGGCGCGCATCGGGTTGACCAACATGGGGTCGACGCCGCTGCGGGCGAGCGCGACCGAGCAGGCACTGGCGGGCGCTGACCTGTCGGCCATCGCCTCGGCGGCGGATCATGCTGCGGACGGCACGACTCCATCTAGTGACCTGAACGGCGCGGCTGACTATCGTCAACACCTTGCCCGTGTCCTCACCCGGCGCGCCGTGGGTGCAGCCGCTGGCGTGTAAGCCCGTTCTCCAGGTCAGCCGAAGGGGATCTGCCTGATGAAGCTGGAGCATGAGTTCCGCGTGCCTGTTCCGATCACCCAGGCCTGGGATGTGCTCCTGGACGTCGAACGCATCGCGCCGTGCATGCCCGGCGCGACGGTCGAGTCGTTCGACGGCGAGACAGTCAACGGCAGGGTGAAGGTCAAGGTCGGCCCGATCCAGGTGACCTACGGGGGCACCGCGCGGTTCATCGAGAAGAACGAGGAAGGGCGCCGGGTCACGCTGGACGCGAGCGGCAAGGAGGCCCGCGGCTCGGGCACGGCCAAGGCGACGATCGTGGCCGTGCTGCAGGACGATGGCGGGTCGACGCTGGTCACCGTGACGACCGACCTGGCCATCACGGGCAAGCCGGCGCAGTTCGGCCGCGGCGTGATGGTCGAGGTCGGCAACAAGCTGCTCGGCCGGTTTGCCGACTGCCTGGCCGAGGAGATCGGCACCGGCTCGGCGGGCGACGCGACGGAGTCGGCAGTGCCGGCGGAGCCCGCAGTGCCGGCGGAGTCGGCTGCATCGGCGGAACCCGCCGCGACAGAGGCCGCGGCGCCTTCGCCCCCCGACGCTGGGGCCGAGGCTCCGGGTGATGGTGGCTCGGAAGCTGCGTCCGGGGACGATCCGGTGGAGGCTCCGTCCGGTGACGTTGCGACCGAAAAGGTCGCTGCCGGCGCTACGGCGGTCGATGTGGCTGACGGCGCCGGAAACGGCTCGTCCGGCTCTGCGGACAGCGACACGATCGCCGCGGTGGGTGCCGGTAACGGCGCAGGTGCAGGAGCCGCGGCGACTCCGTCGAACAACGGCGGAACCACCCCCGCGCCGCAGGTCCGGCGACTGGCGCCAGCCACCGCGGGGCGCCCGGCGTACGGAGGGGCCGAGAACGAGGCGATCGACCTGCTCGACATCGGCGGGCCCGCCGTACTCAAGCGAGTCGCGCCACTCGCGGTCGGCCTGGTGGCGTTGTTCATCCTCTGGCGCCTGCTCCGCCGCCGCTAGCAGCTCGTGCCGCAGCCCTGCGTCCGGTGGGCCAGGAGAGGCCGAGCATGCGCGAATTGGTGGGGTGGGGACCACGGTGAATCGCGCATGCCCGGCGGCAGCTGGGGTTCGGTCGATCGGCTTGGCGCGCATGCCCGGCGACAGCTGGGGTTCGGTCGATCGGCTTGGCGGGCATGCGCGAATTGGTGGGGCTGGGACCACGGTGAATCGCGCATGCCTGGCGATAGCTGGGGTTCGGGCGATCGGCTTGGCGGGCATGCGCGATTCGGTGGGGCTGGGACCACGGTGAATCGCGCATGCCCGGCATTGCCACAGCGGGCGGGGGCTGCGGCGAGCTGGCCCCGCTCGGCTGAGAGCGAACGACCTGGCGTCGTGGTGAGTGAGCGACCAAGGTCGAGGGATGAGATTGCTGATCATCGGCGGCACGTCGTTCCTCGGCCGGGCCACGGCGGTGGAAGCCCTACGCCGGGGCGACACGGTCACGACCTTCAATCGCGGCAAGAGCGGGCCCGATGTCGACGGCGTCGAGGCGCTGCGCGGCGATCGGGCCGACGATGCGGCTCTCGAGCAGCTCAACGGACGCGAGTTCGACGGCGTCGTCGACACCTGCGGCTTCGTGCCACGCGTCGTCGGCAAAGCTGCGCAAACGCTGACTGAGGGCGCCGGCCACTACGCCTTCGTCTCGAGCATCTCCGCCAGCGGCACCTGGCCCGGCGAGGTCGCTCACGACGACGACGAAGGGCCGCCCTGCGCAAGCGACGCCGGCCCGGACGACGGCGACTACGGCGTGCTCAAGGCCGGCTGCGAGCGTGCGGTGCGCGAAGCCTTCGGTGACCGGTCGACGATCGCGCGGGCGGGGCTCATCCTGGGGCCGCACGAGAACGTCGGCCGGCTCAACTGGTGGCTCAGCCGGCTGGCGCGCGGCGGCGAGGTCCTCGCTCCCGGAGATCCGGAACGGGAGATGCAGCTGATCGACGCACGCGACCTTGCGTCGTACCTTCTCGACTCGATCACGACGCACACGTCCGGCACCTACAACGTGTCGGCCCCGACGGGGAACGCCACGATGGGCAGCTGGCTCGGCGACGCAGCTCGGGCCGTCGGCTCCGACGCCGAGCTCACCTGGGTTGACGACGACTTCCTGCTCGCGCACGAGGTCGAGCCCTGGACCGAGCTGCCGCTGTGGAGTCCGACCGCCGACGCGGAGGCTGCGCACGTGTGGGACGCCGATACGAGCGGTGCCGCCAAGACCGGCTTGACCTGCCGTCCCGTGACGGAGACGGTGCGCGACACCTGGGCCTGGATGCGGGCCGATGACGTGCAGCCCAGTGACGCGGCGGGCCACTTCGGGGTCAACGGCATCGACGCGGACAAGGAGCGCCGCATCCTCGCGGCCTGGCACGCCCGCTGAGCGCGGTCACAGGCGCGCGATCATGTCCAGCAGCATCGTGGTGACTCCACCAGGGTCCGCGCAGGCCGCGAAGTGCCCGCCCGGCTGGTCGGCCGGAGCGTCGACAACGGTCCAGCCGCGGGTGCGCGCCACGCGCGCCGGCACGTCGTACGCCGTCGAGAGGTGGACCAGGCCGCACGGCGCGTCGGGCCAGTCCGGCGGGCACGGCAGCGGTTCGACGAAGAAGTCCCGCCCGCGCGGCCGCAGCGATCCGACCAGCGCGCGGCGGATGTCGGCGTCCGGCACGAGCTCGACCAGGTCGTCATCGGTCCAGGTCGGGAACACCCCACCGTCGTCGAGGATGGCCTCGAGCTCGGCCGCGAAGTCGGTGTCCTCCGAGCGCAGCAGGCCGAGCCGGGTGGCGCCGCGCGCGTGCGGGACCCCCGCGTCGAAGAACACGTAGCCGGCGACGCCGCGTCGCGCCGCCCGTTGCGTCGCGCCGATCTGCGGCAGCAGGTAGCCCGCTCCGGAGTGGCCCACCAGCACCACAGGTTCGCCCGGGTCGGCCGCGGTGATCTGTCGGGCCGCGTCCGCGACGTAGCTGGCGGCATAGGGCGGGGTGCGGTCGTCCGTGTCGAGTACGACGACGGTGGCCCCCGCCGTCCGGAGGGCAGCCGGCAGCCGCCCCCAGGCTTCCGGACCGGTGAGTGGACTGTGCGCCAGGACGATTGCGACCATTGCGTCCAGCCTGCCCTACGCTGCGGGATCGTGGGCCACTCAGATTTCGCTACGCGAGAAGCACCAACCGCTGCTGACGACCGGGCCGCGCTGCTCGCGCAGATAAGGGACAAGGCCGTGGTGCACGGCCGAGTCGTGCTCTCGTCCGGGCGCGAGGCCGACTACTACGTCGACCTGCGGCGGATCACGCTGGACAGCGAGGCCGCACCGCTCGTCGGCCGGGTGATGCTCGACGTGACAGCCGAGCTCGACTTCGACGCCGTCGGCGGGCTGACGCTCGGCGCAGATCCCGTGGCCGCGGCCATGTTGCACGCGGCGGCGGCGACCGGACGGCGCCTCGATGCGTTCGTCGTGCGCAAGGAGGGCAAGGCTCACGGCTTGCAGCGGCGCATCGAGGGACCCGATGTCGCCGGCCGGCGGGTGCTGGCGGTCGAGGACACCTCCACGACCGGTGGCTCGGTGCTGACCGCCGTCGCGGCGCTGCGCGAGGCGGGGGCGGACGTGGTCGGGGTCGCTGTCATCGTCGAGCGCGGAGCCGCCAGACATCGTTCGTGGCGAGGGACTTCCGTACATCGCGGCTTACGACCTCGCTGACCTCGGCCTCGGCTGACAAACTCGGCCGGTGCTGTCGTTTCCGTGCGCCTTCTCAAGTCACAGCTCGTCCGTGGAGGGGCCTGACGCGTCGTGGCAGGTCGCCGGGTTCGTCGCCAGCAGCCACGTCGTGCTCGTTGTCGAGCGGGGCGACTGCTGGGTGAAGCGCAGCGAGGACGACATCGAGGCGTACGACGCGCCACATGTCCTCGTCTGGGCGCCGGGCGACTGGGTCGAGTACGGCAGCCTCCGCGGCATGACCGAGCGCAGCTATTTCGGCCCGCGTGAGCAATCCGCCGGATGGCACCCCACCGACGACGGCGCGGTCTGAAGGGAGCCGGAATGGACAGGGGCTGGCGGCGCGCAGCCGTCAGCAAGTAGAACGGACCGTGACTTGCCGCGGTGGCGCGCAAGGACCAAAGAACCCAGGAGATCACCCATGCCCGACGCTCTGTCCACGCCCGTCGTCTTCATCCACGGCCTCTGGGTGCACTCCAGTGCCTGGCAGCCCTGGATCGACCTGTTCAACGAGTCCGGCTACAGCGCGACCGCGCCGGGCTGGCCCGGTGACGCCGACACGGTCGAGGCCGCGCGGGCGAACCCCGACACCGTTGCGAACGTCGGCGTGGACGACGTCACCGATCACTACGCCAAGGTCATCGCGAGGCTTCCGGCCAAGCCGATCGTGATCGGCCACTCCTTCGGCGGGCTGATCGTCGAGAAGCTGCTCGGCGACGGGCACGCGGCGGCCGGGGTCGCGATCGACGCCGCGCCGATCAAGGGCGTCCTCCCCGTGCCGATCTCGGCGCTGCGCGTCGCATTCGCCGCGCTGAAGAACCCCGGCAACATCGACGAAGCCGTTTCCCTGACGCTGGAGCAGTTCCACTACGGATTCGGCAACGCCCTGACGGAGGAGGAGTCGGCCGAGCTCTACGAACGCTGGGCGATCCCCTCCCCGGCCAGGCCGCTGTTCCAGGCCGCCAGCGCCAACTTCAACCCGCACGCCGAGACCAAGGTCGACGTGGACAACGAGGACCGCGGCCCGCTGCTGCTCACCATGGGCGGCATGGACCACACCGTTCCCGAGGCCATCACCAAGTCGACGTACAAGCAATATCGCAAGTCCAAGGCCGTGACCGACATCGTGGAGTTCGACGACCGCGGTCACTCCTTGACGATGGACCACGGATGGCGCGAGGTCGCCGACTCCGTGCTCGACTGGCTGAAGAAGCAGGGCCTCTAGGCAGGCTCGGCGACAACCGCGGCGTAGGCCCGCACCGGAAAGGTCCCGAACTCGGCGAACGGCGGCGGGACGGCGCTGAAGCGCGAGCCCGTCGCCGGCAGCTGGTCCAGCCCGGTCAGGTGCTCCACCACGGGGATGCCGGCGCGGAGCAGCACGGTGTGCGCCGGCCGGTGCTTGTCGGCGGTGTCGTCGATGTTGATGGCGTCGATGCCGACCAGTCGCGCGCCGTGGTCGACGAGCCAGTGCGCACCGGCCTCGGTCAGAAAGGGTGCTTGCTCGGCATAGGCCGGGGTGCCCCAGTGCAGGTCTCCGCCGGTGTTCAGCAGTACGGCGCAGCCGGTGACCGTGACTGCCGCAAGCTCGGGGACGTCGACCGCTCGCGACGAGGCATCCCTGGTCCGAACCACCACTGCCGGCAGGTCGGCGAGCGAGTCCAGCGGCAGGCCGGCCAGGTCGACCCCGTCGGCGAAACGGTGGAACGGGCTGTCCACGTACGTGCCGGTGTTGCCCACCAGGCGCACCACGTCGATCGAGAACTCGGTGCCCTCGGCATAGACCTGGCGAGACGCCTCCCGCGTCAGGTGCCGCGAGATCTCCGGGCCGGGCAGCCCCGGATAGGTGATCATGCCGTCGGTGATGGCATGGCTCAGGTCGATCAACCGGCGTTCACCCATCGCTGCACCTCCGCTGTTGCCCCCTGATATCGAAGGAGTGTGGCGGCACCAGCGAGCGGCGTCGATCCCCGCACGCCCCGAACTCGTCGGCGCGAGGACTCGAGCGCGGTGCCTTACCCGCCGATAGGACTCCTGTGACCGACTTCGCGCCGCTGTTGATGGGCCTGTTCGCTGTAGGTGCCGTGGCACTGCTCGTCGGCGCCTTCCTGCTCGACCGCAAGAGGCGCGAGCGGATCATGACGTTCTGCCTGGCGAGGGGTTGGCAGTACGTGGACGAGGACCCGTCGCTGTCGGATCGGTGGTCGGGCGAGCCGTTCGGTCACGGCGATTCGCGTCGGGCGCGCAACGTCATGCGCGGCAACGAGTGCGGTCGGGACTTCGTCGCCTTCGACTACTCCTACGAGACCCATTCCACGGACTCGAAGGGAAACCGCACCACATCGACTCACCACTTCGGCGTCACCGCCGTGACCATTCCTGCCTACCTGCCGACACTCGAGGTCGCTCCGGCCGGGGTCTTCGGCAAGCTGACCGATGCCGTGGGTCTGACCACCGACATCGACCTCGAGAGCGAGGACTTCAACCGCTCGTTCACGGTGCATGCCGACGACCGCAAGTTCGCGACCGACGTGCTCTCTCCCCGGACGATGCAATATCTCCTGACAGCGCCGAAGGCAGCCTGGCGCATCCAGGGCAACACGATGCTGCGCTGGGCCTCAGGACGGCTCGATCCCGCGGAAATCGTCGTCGCCGCTGCCGTCCTCGACCAGGTGGCCGACGGCATCCCGGCCTTCGTCTGGAAGGACCATCAGGACCAGCACCCTCAAAATCGGTCAGGATACGATTCGCAGACATGACCGCCCTCTGGATCTTCCTCGCCGGTGTCGTCCTGGTCGGCGTGGCGCTGGTCGTCTCGTACAACAGGTTCGTCTCGCAACGGAACCTGGTCGCCGAGTCGTGGCGCCAGATCGACGTCGAGCTGCACCGTCGCCACGACCTGATCCCCAACCTCGTCGAGACGGTCAAGGGCTACGCCTCGCACGAGCGGGGCGTCTTCGAGGCGGTCACGCAGGCGCGCGCAGCGGCGGCCAGCCCCGGCTCGACCCCCGCAGCTCAGGCACAGCAGGAAGGCATCCTCGGGCAGGCGCTCGGCCGGTTGTTCGCGGTGGCCGAGGCCTACCCGGACCTCAAGGCCAGCACCAACTTCCTCGAGCTGCAGCGGCAGCTGACAGAGACGGAAGACCGCATCGCCGCAGGGCGCCGTTTCTACAACGCCAATGTCCGCGCCCTCAACACCCGGGTCGAGTCGTTCCCGTCGAACATCGTGGCGAGCACGTTCAACTTCAAGCAGGCGGAGTACTTCGAGGTCGAGGACGTCGCGATCCGGTCGGCCCCGGCCGTCGACTTCGGCCAGTCCGGCTCCGGGTCGGCGACTCCGGCCCCGCCGGTCGTCTAGGTCGAGCGGTGCAGACATCTCTGCGTTGGTCAGCGCGCCGAGCCTGGTGGCTGTGCGCCTACCAAACGTGGTCAACTAACGCCGCTGGTGGCGCAGCAGCTGGAAGCCGATGGGCACGACCGACACGGCAACACCGGCCAGCAGCAACAGCTCGATGTTGTTGGCGATGAAGTCGATGTTCCCCAGCCAGTAGCCGAGAAGCGTGACGCTCGTCGCCCACAGGATGCCGCCGAGCACGGTGTAGAGCGTGTACGTGCGGTAGTTCATCCGTCCGGCGCCGGCCATCACGGTGATGACGGTGCGTACGACCGGTACGAAGCGGCCGAGCACGATGGCGGGCGGCCCGTACTTCTCGAAGAAAGCGCGCGTCCGCTCGACGTATTCGGGCCGGAACAACCGTGAGTCGGGTCGCTTGAACACCGCGGGACCACCGCGCCGCCCGATCTCGTAACCCACCTGGTTCCCGACGATCGCGGCGACGCAGATGAGCAGGATGACCCACCACAGCGGCTGATGGAACGTGCCGCGTTGCACCAGCACCCCGGCGGTGAACAGCAACGTGTCGCCGGGCAGGAAGAACCCGACCAGCAGCCCGCACTCGGCGAAGACGATCGTCATGATGCCGAGCAGGCCGAAGTTCTCGATGAGCTGCGACGCGTCGAGCCAGGAGGGGCCCAGGGCGCTTGTCATGACCCGCAGGCTACTTGTGCGCCCCTGAGAGCTCTCTCAGCGCGCGGCTCCGACCGAACGCCGTCGACGCCACCAGCCGAGCGTCGCGAGCGCGAACGAGCCGACGACGAAGCACCCCGCGACGGCGTACGACGTCGTGCGCAGGCCGTCGTTCGCGGCCGAGAGATGCCCGAGCACCACCAGGGCGACCCCCCAGGTGAGCGCGCCCACGACGTTGGCCGACAGGAACCACGGGTAGGGCATCCGTGCGGTGCCGGCGAGGATCGGCGTGAAGGTGCGCACCCAGGGGATCCACCGCGCGGCGACGACGGCGAACCAGCCGAACCGCGCGTAGAACGCCTCGGCGCGCGCGAGGTGCCGGGCGTGCAGACGACCCCGTTGTACGCGCGCGAGCAGCCACGGCCGTCCGAGCCGCGACCCGAAGGCATAGCCGACCGAGTCGCCCGCAACGGCGGCCAGGAAGACGCCGATCGCGAGCACGGGCAACGAGACGTTCGACCCGGGCCGCGCGGTGAGCAGTCCAGCTGCGAACAGGACTGTGTCGCCGGGAAGGAAGAAGCCCACCAGCAGCCCCGACTCGACGAAGACCAGGGTTAGCACGACGACGTAGACCGTTGCGGCCGTCAGCTTGTCGAGGTCGGGCGTCAATGCGACGGCGGCCGTCAGGGTGGGCACGCGTCAGAGCCTAGGGTTGGCGCCGTGGCTGACGACGAGCTCGAGGTCGGCGTCGGGCCCTGGTCCGGCGATTGGCCCGACGACCCGCGTCTCGATCCGGCGCTGCTCCGCGAGGGTGACCGGCGCAACGTCGTCGACCGCTATCGCTATTGGCGCCGCGAGGCCGTGGTCGCGGATCTCGACGGGCGACGCCACGACTTCCATGTGGCGATCGAGAACTGGCAGCACGACTTCAATATCGGATCGATCGTCCGCACCGCCAACGCGTTCCTCGCGAAGGAGGTCCACGTCGTCGGGCACCGGAAGTGGAACCGCCGGGGGGCGATGGTCACCGATCGCTATCAGCACGTGCGATATCACCGGGACGTCACCGAGCTCACCGACTGGTGCCGCGCCGAGTCGTTGCCGGTGATCGGCATCGACAACCTCCCTGGATCGGTGCCGCTGGAGGGCTTCGCGCTGCCACGCAGCTGCCTGTTGCTGTTCGGCCAGGAAGGGCCTGGCCTGTCGGGCGCCGCGCACGAAGCCGTGAGCGCCGTCTGCTCGATCGCGCAGTTCGGGTCCACCCGCTCGATCAACGCGGGTGCAGCCGCGGCGATCGCCATGCACGCATGGATACGCCAGCACGCAGATCTGGGGCACGATGTCGCTGATGGAGGGTGATCACGGTGGATGCTGACCTCGCGTTGCGGGCGTACGACGAGCAGGTGCGTCGCTCGAAGGTGCCGCCGCAGCCCGGCTGGCAGGTGGAGCTCGTCTCGGCCAACCGGGTGCTGCGGGTCGTGTCGCCTCCCGACCACGAGTGGGGCTGCTTCGTCATCTGGAGCGGTCTCGACTCCTCTGACGCCGACGCGGTGATCGCGGAGCAGGTGGAGTTCTTCGGCGGCCTCGGGCGGAAGTTCGAGTGGAAGTGGTACGGCTACGACCAGCCGGGCGATCTGCCCGCGCGGCTGGAGAAAGCCGGACTCGTTGCCGGCGATGACGAGTCACTGATCGTCGGCGAGGTGAACACCGTCGTCGACCGGTGCTCGGGCGCACCGGTCGCGGACGGCGTGACGTTGCGCCACGTACGACTCGATGATCTGGACACCGACTTCGCCGGGATCGTCGCGCTCAACCAGAAGGTGTGGGGCGAGGACCTCGGCTGGCTGATGGCCGAGCTGCGCGAGGAGCTGCTCACGACCCCCGACGACCTGCGGATCCACGTCGCCGAAGTGGCGGACGAGATCGTGTGCGCGGCATGGGTCCGGTTCCAGGCCGACACGGAGTTCGCCAGCCTCTGGGGTGGGTCGACGCTGCCCGAGTGGCGGCGCAAGGGCATCTACCGAGCCCTGGTGGGGCGGCGCGCCGTGCAGGCCCAGGACCGCGGGTTCCGTTATCTGCAGGTGGACGCATCGCCGGACAGCCGGCCGATCCTGGAGCGGCTCGGTCTCACGGTGCTGACCGGCACGACGCCCTACACGTGGGCGCCGTGACCAAGCGGCTGGTCGTGATCGGCGGCGACGCTGCCGGCATGACGGCCGCCTCGCAGGCCAAGCGCCGCGCCGGCGACGACCTCGAGGTCGTCGCTCTCGAGCGCACCCACCACGTCTCCTACTCCGCGTGCGGCATCCCCTACTGGGTCGGCGGCGAGGTCGAGTCCGGGGAGGACCTCGTGGCCCGGACGCCGGAGGAGCACAGGAAGCGCGGCATCGACCTGCGCATGCGGCAGGAGGTCACCGACATCGACGTCGACTCGCGAAACGTCACCATCAACGACGTCGAGCGCGCGTCGACGTACACCCTGGATTTCGATGAGCTGGTCATCGCGACGGGGGCCGTGCCGATGCGACCCGACCTTCCGGGGGCTGACGCCGAGGGCATCTTCGGCGTGCAGACACTCGACGACGGCGGCGCGGTCATCGAGGCGTTGCGGCGCGATCGGCCGAGAACGGCGGTCGTCGTCGGGGCGGGCTACATCGGCATCGAGATGGCCGAGGCGATGGTGCGCCAGGGATTGTCGGTGACGGTCGTCGACCGCGCCGAGCAGCCGATGACGACTCTCGACCCGGACATGGGCCGGTTGGTGCACAAAGCCATGGAGGACATGGGCATCGACGTGCGGACCGAGTCGGCGGTCGAGCGTTTCGTGGTCGACGCCGGTCGAGTGCAAGGCGTCGTGGTCGACGGCGAGACGATCCAGGCCGACATCGTGGTGCTCGGCATCGGTGTGCGCCCCAACACTGCGCTGGCGGGTGCCGCGGGGTTGCCGCTGGGCTCGTCCGGTGGCCTGCGCGTCGACCGACGGCTCGGTGTCGTGGGTCACGACGGCATCTGGGCAGGGGGCGACTGCGTCGAGACGTTCAACCGGGTCTCCCAGCAGTGGGGGCACATCGCGCTCGGGACGCACGCGAACAAGCACGGGCGGGTGATCGGGGAGAACGTCGCCGGCGGGTACGCGACGTTCCCCGGCGTCGTGGGCACCGCCATCAGCAAGGTCTGCGAGCTGGAGATCGCCCGGACCGGTCTGGGGGAGGTCGAGGCGGCGGCGGCCGGGTTCGGCTCCATCTCGGTCATGGTCGACGCGACGACGACTGCCGGCTATCTCGCCTCGGCCCGGCCGATGACGGTGAAGATGCTGGCGGAGGCGCGGTCCGGTCGGCTGTTGGGCGCGCAGATCGTCGGACGCGAGGGGTCGGCCAAGCGGATCGACGTGTGCGCGGTCGCGCTGTGGAACGAGATGACCGTCGAGGAGATGTCCGGGCTCGACCTGGGCTATGCACCGCCCTTCTCGCCGGTGTGGGATCCCGTGCTGACAGCTGCCCGCGCGGCCGCCTCCCAGCTCGCGCGCCCCCGCAGTTGACCACGTTTGGCGACAGCGTCGCTCAGCAGGCATGCAACCTGCTGAGGCGACGGTTCGCCTCGTGAGGCGGCCTGGCGAGCTCCGTACCCGATCCGCCTGTCCGCCTGCTGATAGGGCGTCTCGGCGCCCGGCGTGGCTCTGCAAGGATGACGACTGCGGAAACCACCGTCTACGTACCGCCGCTGCTTTTTGGGAGCAACCATGCCAATTGCCACGCCCGAGAAATATGCCGAGATGCTCGACCGTGCCAAGGCAGGCGCGTTCGCCTACCCCGCGATCAACGTGACGTCGTCGCAGTCTCTGAACGCCGCCCTGCAGGGCTTCGCGGAGGCCGGCAGCGACGGGATCGTGCAGATCTCGACCGGTGGCGCGGAGTACCTGTCCGGCCAGAAGGTGAAGGACATGGTGGTCGGGGCCGTGTCGCTGGCGGAGTTCGCCCACCACGTGGCCGCTCGCTACTCGATCAACATCGCGCTGCACACCGACCACTGCCCGAAGGACAAGCTCGAGGGTTACATGCGACCGCTGGTCAAGATCTCGCAAGAGCGGGTGGCCGCGGGTCTGGAGCCGCTGTTCCAGTCGCACATGTGGGACGGCTCGGCGGTCGAGCTCGAGGAGAACCTCAAGATCGCCGCAGAGCTGCTCGACGAGTGCGCGAAGGCGCGCATCGTGATGGAGCTCGAGATCGGTGTCGTCGGTGGCGAGGAGGACGGTGTCGCCAACGAGATCAACGAGAAGCTCTACACGACCCCTGAGGACGCGCTGCGCACGGTCGAGATGCTGGGTTCGGGCGAGCGTGGCCGCTATCTGCTGGCTGCGACGTTCGGCAACGTTCACGGCGTCTACAAGCCGGGCAACGTCAAGCTGAAGCCGGTGATCCTCAAGGAGATCCAGGACGAGGTCGGCGCAAAGGTCGGCCGCGAAAAGCCGTTCGACCTGGTCTTCCACGGCGGGTCGGGCTCGACGCTGGAGGAGATCCGCGAGGCGTTGGACTACGGCGTCGTGAAGATGAACGTCGACACCGACACGCAGTACGCCTTCACGCGGCCGATCGTCGACCACATGTTCCGCAACTACGACGGCGTGCTCAAGATCGACGGCGAGGTGGGGAACAAGAAGCAGTACGACCCTCGCGCGTACGGCAAGTCTGCCGAGGCCGGCATGGCGGCCCGGGTCGTCGAGGCCTGCGAGGACCTCCGCTCCGCCGGCACCGCCCTCGCCGGATGAGCACGCATCAGAACCTGATGGGGGAACCGCAGCCGACCCTGCTCCCCGCGGAGTCGGGCAGCGAGGAGCTGGCTGCCGGCGCCGACCCGAGCGAGGTTGCCGCGGCGCACCCGACCTCGAGCCTGGCCTGGGCGGTGCTGGCGGAAGGCTCCCTGTCCGACGGCCAGCCGGTGATGGCCTACGCCTATGCCCGCACCGGCTATCACCGGGGACTCGACGCGCTGCGCCGCAACGGCTGGAAGGGCCACGGCCCGGTGCCCTGGGAGCACGAGCCGAACCGCGGGTTCCTCCGGGCGCTCGCGGCGTTGGGTGCCGCAGCCGAGGTCATCGGAGAGGACGACGAGGCGCTGCGCTGCCGGCAGTTCCTGCAGGACAGCAGCCCGCTGGCCGCCGAGGTGCTCGGCGGCGGCACCTCGGGCTGAGACCTCGACCGGCAGGCTCGGCGACGGCTCGTCGCCGAGTCACGGACACAACCGCGGCGGGTGGTCGGCGTGTCGGTGTGGCGTCACTCCCGCCCCACGCGGCAACCTGCGCCCCAGTTGTGTTCCCGGGTCAGCCGGCTGTCGTCGCGCGCTGGAGATCCGCGGTGCCGACGTGCCCGAGCCGCCTCCGTTGGAGTGGCATCAAAAGCGAGGCGCGGAACCGTCCCCTGCCGCGGTTCCGCACCTCGCGCGGTCCAGCATGCCCCGCTTTCGAGGTTTTTGCACCTGGCACTTCCCTGCCGCTGTCCGCCACCTGCCAGCGCGCTCTAGGCTCAGGGTCCATGTCCGTGCTCGATGTGTGGGGTCTCGACGAGGGCGCGGAGGCGCTCTACCGGGCGCTGCTGCGCAACCCCGGACACGACGTCGCCTGGTTCGCGGCGCACCTCGAGCGGGAGGCCGACGAGGTCAGCCGGATGCTCGACGGTCTCGTCGAAGCGGGACTGGCCCGCCGGGACGGTGACGGGTTCTCCGCCGATCCGCCGGCCCTGACCCTCCAGCCGCTGGTCAATGCCGAGCTGTCCGATCTCGACGGGCGCCGCGCGCGGCTCGACGCGGTGCGGGCCAGCCTCGCCAGCTTCGCGGCGGACCACTTCGTCGGGCGGTCACGCAACTGGGCGGGAGTGCCTTTCGAGCTGCTCAGTGACGCAGAATCCTTTGTGGCAGTGGAAGATCTCCAGCGGAGCACCCGGGGGGCGGTGCTCTGTTCCCACCCGGTCGTGGACATCGACGTCGATTCGGCGCCGTACGTAGAGCTGCTCGAACGCCAGCTCGCTGCCGGCCGCCCGATGCGTGGCCTCTATCCCCGTGACGTCGTCGACGAACCCCGTCGCCTTGCGTACGTACGTCGCTGGGCGGCGGCCGGCGAGGAGGTGCGCATCACCGATCGGCTGCCGCCGCGCATCGCGGTCTTCGGCAACGAGGTCGCGCTCGTCGGGTCGGACTCGACCCGCGGCGCGTTCGAGGGGCAGATCCTGGTGCGGGCGCCCGCACTCGTCAGCCTCGTCACAGATCTGTTCGAGCGCTGCTGGGACCGAGCCGTGCCGCTGCGGAGCACCTCGGTCGGCGTGGGCCGGAACGAGCGGCTGGAGATCCTCGAGGGGCTCATGCTCGGGTCGAAGGACGAGGCGATGGCCCGCCAGCTGGGCGTCTCGCTGCGTACGGTGCGCCGCCGGGTGGCCGACCTGATGACCGAGCTCGGCGCGACGACGCGCTTCCAGGCGGGCATGGAGGCGGTACGCCGCGGCCTGGTGTGAGAGCCTCACGGTCCCGACACCCGACCAGCCGAGCAGGAAACGAGGTCCCGTGACCGAGTCGCAACAGCAGGCTCTTCGTCGCCGCCTCGAGGTCATCATCGGCACGCCGTTCACCGAGGGGAACGCGCTCACCGTCCTGCGCAACGGCGACGAGATCTTCCCGGCGATGCTCGAGGCCATCCGGGGGGCGACGAGCACCGTCGATCTGATGACGTTCGTCTACTGGCGCGGCGACATCGCCGTCGAGTTCGCCCGCGCCATGGGCGACAAAGCGCGCGCCGGCGTACGAGTGCGATTGTTGATCGACGCGCTTGGCGGGCGACTCATCGACAAGGAACTCGTCGACGAGATGAGCGAGGCCGGTGTCCAGGTCGAGTGGTTCCGCAAGCCGTTCGTGAAGTCGCCGTTCAAGTCCAACCACCGGTGCCACCGCAAGGTGTGCATCGTTGACGGTCGTGTCGGGTTCACCGGCGGGGTCGGCATCGCCCAGGAGTGGTGTGGCGATGCCCGCGACTCGACGGAATGGCGCGACACCCACCTGCGGGTCGAGGGGCCGGCGGTCGACGGGCTGCAGTCGGCGTTCATCCAGGACTGGGCCGAGTCCGGCAGACCGCTCTATGACGACCGCGACCAGTTCCCCGGCCAGCCCCAAGCCGGTGGCTCGACCGTGCAGGTGGTGCGCGGCTCCGCGTCGCTCGGTTGGGACGACATGCAGTCGGCGTTCCACGTGATGCTCGACTCCGTGCAGTCGCGGTTGCGCCTTGCCACGGCCTACTTCGCGCCGGACGACGACTTCCTCGACACCCTGTGCGCCGCGCCGGCGCGCGGCGTCGAGGTCGACTTGCTGCTCCCCGGCCCGCACGCCGACAAGCGGGTGTGCCAGCTTGCGAGCGAGGCGGCGTACGCCCGACTGGTCGACTGCGGCGTGCGCGTCTGGACCTTCCAGCCGTCGATGATGCACGCGAAGGTGATGACGGTCGACGGCGTTGCGGCGGTCGTCGGCTCGTCGAACTTCAACCGACGATCGCTCGACCACGACGAAGAGGTCGTACTCATCGCCCTCGACCACGACCTGGTCACCACCCTGGACGGCCACTTCGACGAGGATCTGGCGCGCAGCGAGCAGATCGACCTCTCGCGCTGGAGGGACCGGTCGCCCCCGCAGCGCGTCCTCGAGGCAGCCACCAAGCCCATCCGCCGCTGGCTCTGAACCATCCCCGAGCCCCTTTGTGGACTCTCCCTCACCGGACACGCCGACAGACCGGTGTGTCGGAGTCCACAAAGGGAGCCGCGGCGGAGGTGACCGGCGGCGAGGGCACCAAGTAACCTCTCCACGCAAGGGATCCTCGGGAGGCCACGTGCCCCGGTGGAGCCGTCTATCCCGGGAGTAGGTGCACCCACATGCCCGCGATCGTGCTTGTCGGGGCCCAGTGGGGCGACGAGGGCAAGGGCAAGGCGACCGACCTGCTCGGCTCCTCGGTCGACTACGTCGTGAAGTACAACGGCGGCAACAACGCCGGCCACACGGTCGTCATCGGCGACCAGAAGTACGCCCTCCACCTGCTGCCCAGCGGCATCCTCACGCCCGGCGTCGTGCCCGTGATCGGCAACGGCGTCGTCGTCGACCCGGCCGTGCTGTTCAGCGAGATCGACGCGCTCGATGCCCGCGGCATCGACACGTCCCGCCTGGTCGTGAGCGCCAACGCCCACCTCATCGCGCCCTACCACCAGACCATCGACAAGGTGGCCGAGCGTTTCCTCGGCGCGGCCCGCATCGGCACCACTGGCCGCGGCATCGGGCCTGCGTACGCCGACAAGATGTCCAGGGTCGGCGTGCGTGTGCAGGACCTGTTCGACGAGAAGATCCTGCGCCAGAAGATCGAGGGCGCCCTCGAACAGAAGAACCACCTGCTCGTCAAGGTCTACAACCGACGCGCGATCACGGTGGACGAGGTGACCGAGGGTTTTCTCGCCTTCGCCGACCGGCTGCGTCCCCTCACGGTCGACACCGCCCTGCTGCTCGGCCAGGCCCTCGACGCGGGCAAGACCGTGCTCCTCGAGGGAGGCCAGGCGACGCTGCTCGACGTCGACCACGGCACCTATCCGTTCGTGACCTCGTCCAACCCGACGACGGGCGGCGCGTGCACGGGCTCGGGCATCCCGCCGACCCGCATCGACCGGGTGATCGCGGTGGTCAAGGCCTACTCGACGCGCGTCGGATCGGGACCGTTCCCCACCGAGCTGCACGACGCCGACGGAGAGAAGCTGCGCGTCGACGGAGCAGAGTTTGGTACGACGACGGGCCGCCCGCGCCGTTGTGGCTGGTATGACGCCGTCGTCGCTCGGTTCGCCGCACGCATCAACGGCGTGACCGACTTCGTGCTGACCAAGCTCGATGTGCTCGCGGGCTGGGAGCGCATCCCGGTGTGCGTCGGCTATGACGTCGACGGAGTTCGTCACGACGAGATGCCGATGACACAGACCGAGTTTCACCATGCCCGACCCATCTACGAGTTCTTCGACGGCTGGGACGAGAACATCTCCGAGGCCCGGGTGCTGGAGGACCTGCCCAAGAACGCACAGCAGTACATCCGCGCTCTGGAAGACATCTCCGGCGCGCCCATCTCGGCGATCGGGGTCGGCCCCGGCCGCGACCAGACGGTGCAGCTGCGCTCGATGCTGTGACCGCGCGGCTCAGCCCCCGGCGACGAGCGCTGTTCGGCGTCCTGGCAGTCGTGCTGCTGGTCGCGGTCGCCCTGGCGGTCTTCGCCGGGACCCGCGACGGGACGGCACCCGGCAGCACAGCCGTCCAGGACAAGCCCGGACCCGGTGCTGCTCGTGCCCGGCTATGGCGGTGGCACGGGCGGACTCGAGCAGCTCGCCCGCCTGCTGCGGTCCGCCGGACGGCAGGCCACCATCGTGGCGCTCCCGGGCGACGGCACCGGGGACCTCGACGCCCAAGCGGAGGCCCTCGACAAGGCCGCCGATGCAGCGCTGACGGCCGGTGCGCCGTCGATCGACGTGGTCGGCTATTCGGCAGGCGGGGTCGTCGCCCGTCTCTGGGCACGCGACCACGACGGAGCCGCGCGCGCCCGACGCATCGTCACGCTGGGTTCCCCGCACCACGGCACGGACGTCGCGGCCGTGGCAGGCCTGCTCCTGCCCGGCGAGTGCCCGCTGGCTTGCCGGCAGCTGGTGCCGGGCAGCGACGTGATCGCCGGCCTCAACAGCGGTGACGAGACCCCGGACGGTCCGGAGTGGGTCAGCATCTGGACCAGCCAGGACCAGCTGGTCGTCCCACCGGACACTGCCCGGCTCGGCGGCGCGCACAACGTCTCCGTACAGCAGATCTGTCCTGGTCGCGCAGTCGACCACGGTCAGCTGCCCACGGACGCGGTCGTCGACGGGCTGGTCCTGCGCGCCCTCGCCGCCGCGCCGTTCGTGACACCGACACCCGATGACTGCGCGGCTCTGTCGGCGGGAGCCTGAGCCTCAGCCGTTCTGGGCGTAGGCGGCCGCGAGCCACCCCGCGACCTCGTCGTCGACCTCGCCGACCGAGCGCAGCGCGACCTTGTGCGTGGACTGCCCGGGCGCCGACGCGGCCAGCAGGCGGTCGCTCGACGGCGGTGCCGTGAAGCGCAGTCCGAGGTCGACGCGGTCCCGGCTGGCGGCCGCGACGGCCGCGAACTGGCGGGCGCGCACGAATGGCACGTACGTCGACCGGCCTTCCATGGTCACGTCGTCACCGAGTGAGAGAGCAGCCGCGGCGACGGCGTCGTAGATGGGTCGCAATGCTGCCTTGGCACCGGTGTACTGACCGTCGACGTACTCCCCGACTGTCGGGCGCACCCAGCCGGCGGCACGCGCGGCCGCATCGGCCACCGCCCACTGGCTGTTCTGCGGGAGGCCGTGCTCGGTGCGCAGCCACCGCCGGACCGCGTTCTGGTCGATCGGGTCTATGCCGGAGGTCTCCACGAGAGCCAGCCACTCGTCGAGCGAGCGCCCGGTGCGAGCTGCGAGCGACCCGATGACCGCGCTCATCATGTCGTCGGGAGAGGCCACGTTCGAAAGATAATCCTTTGGTTGCGATCATCGATCGCGACTGTCTCTGCTCAGGCGGTGATGTCGCGCGTCATGAAGTTCGCCCAGGCCATCGCGAGCAGCACGACGACATAGATGCCCTGCACGACCAGGCCGCGCTCGATGTCCCGCCACAGGATCGGGTCACGGAAGAAGTCCACCCAGGCCAGCCAATAGCGCGTCGGCAGGTAGGCCTTGATCGACGATGCCGCGTCGAGGGTCACCAGGACCTGGCTCATGACGAGCACGGCCAGCGCGCCGAGCGCCGCACCCAACCCCGAGTCGGTGACCGTGGAGAGGAACAGCGCCACCGCGGCCACGCCCAGCATCGACCAGGCGATGTAGAGGATGACCATCGCCGTTCGCCAGGCGAGCTGCTCCTTGGTGAGCGTGCTGCCGGAGAGTCCCGTCACGATGGCGGCGGGCGAGTTTGGCTCGGGCACGAACAACCGGGTCCCGACGATGAACGCCGTCGTGGCGACGGCTGTCACGGCGATGAGGAGGAACGCCATCACCGACGCGAGCTTGGCGACCAGCAGCCTGGTGCGGCCGACCGGTCGCACCAGCAGATAGCGCAGCGTGCCGGTGTTCGCCTCGCCGGCGACGGAGTCGCCTGCGACGACGGCAACGGCGACAGGCAGGAAGAGCGGCAGCACGATGCCGAGCGCTGCAGCCGGGAACAGCGCGCCGTTGGCCAGCACTGCCGAGAGGAAGGCGGGCCCTTCACCGGGTCGAGGGGCCACGTCGGTGACGGCGAGGAAGATCGCGACGATGGTGGGCAGCAGGCAGAGCAGCGCGATGCTGATCCACGTGCGCGGCCGGCGCAGCAGCTTGGTGAGCTCGACGGCGATCATGACGGCCGCCGCCGGCCGGTGAAGCGTGGGGCCGTCCCGCCCGTGACGCGGTCAGATCCGGAGCTGGTCACGGACAGGACTACGTCCTCCAGCGTCTGGCGCTCCCCCACCACCTCGGTGATGCGGGCTCCTGCCTTCACCAGCTGCGCCGTGAGATCCTCGGGCGCGATCCCGCGCACGACGAGACGGTCACCGTCGCGGTGGTCGAGCTGCCCGTCCAGCACGGCGGCAGCGATGTCAGGGTCGGGTGTGCGCACGAGGACGCGCCCGGTCGGGCGCTGCAGATTGCCGAGGTCATCCTGCAGCACGAGCCGTCCGCGGTCGAGCACGCCGATGCGCGTGCACAGGGCCTCCACCTCGGTGAGCAGGTGGCTGGACAGGAAGACCGTCGTGCCCTGTTCGTTGAGCGAGACGAGCAGGTCGCGCACCTCACGAATGCCTTGCGGATCAAGCCCGTTCGTGGGTTCGTCGAGCACGAGCAGCCGGGGTTTGCGCAGCAGGGCCGCCGCGAGCCCCAGTCGCTGTCGCATGCCGAGCGAGTAGGCCTTGACCGGCCGGCGCCCGACAGCATCGAGGCCCACCTGCTCGAGCACCTCGGCCACGCGGGTGCGCCGCGTGCGTCGCTCGCCATGGTGACCGCTGGGCCCGGCCGCGTCCATCAACATCAGGTTGGACCGCGCAGAGAGGTGGCCGTAGGCCGCCGGCCCTTCGATGAGCGCGCCGACGTCGACGAGCGCGCGGCGGACTCGCCCGGGCACCGGCTGGCCGAGGAGCTCGATGCGCCCGGACGTCGCGAAGACCAGACCGAGCAGCATGCGCACCGTCGTGGTCTTGCCCGACCCGTTGGGGCCGAGGAAGCCATAGCGGTCCCCCTCGCGAACGTCGAGGTCGATCCCGTCGACGGCGACGACCGAGCCGAACCGCTTGGTCAGCCCCTCGGTGCGGATCATCGGGATTCCTCGGTCATCGGTGCGCTCATCGTGGCGGCGGCGGGTTGTCGAAAAGGGCTGCCACCGCAGTCGTCAACGTGTCGGCGATCGACCAGGCCGGCGACGAGATAGCTGCGCCCCCGCCGGTCGACGGTGGGCTCGGTCTCGGGGTTGCTGCGCGCGATCACGGCGTTGAGCAGCGGGGTCCCGACCAGCACCGCGGACCCGCCGGTGATCGTCGAGCTCGAGCCCGCCACCGTCGGTGGCCGCAGCCAGCGCCGACCGGCCGAGCTCGGGGGTCAGCGGCAGCACGATGAACCGGGCCAGTCCCACGCCGTAGGTGGCCGTGCCGCCCACGCTGATCAGACCCTTGCTGCGCTCGAACGACCCCAGGCGGTCCGGCAGCGCGAACGGTGCGAACACGTCGACCGCGGCGGCCAAGTCAGGCACCGTCACAGGCTCGTTGGGCAGCGTCGGCGCCAACCGCGGAGTCAGGACGCCCTTGTCCGGACGGACCAGCCGGACGTCGAGAAAGCGCGAGGAAAGCGCAGGATTGGACGACCCGCGCGGATAGAGCTGCAGGGACAACGGCAACCCGGAGGCCGAGTCGACGTACATGTCGACACGACCGATGGTGCTGTCCGTCGCGGCGGGCACGATGCGTACGCCGTCCGCGCTGCGGCCCGCGATGCGCTTGGCGGGAAGGGGGGTCAGCAGGTCGTCGCGGGTGACGCCGGCCAGGATCCGCCGGGCCGCCTGCGGTGGCAGCAGGTCGTCGACCCGGGGGAGCCGCACCGGGGACGCGGACAGGATGGTCCGCAACCGGTGGTCCTCGTAGTCCCACATGAGCAGCGGCCCGCGCGACGCGTAGATGTCGCTCTCCCCGGTCGCCGTGACCTCGAGCGACCCGCCACGCGCTCGGTGATCCCCACCAGACGCGGGCGTGTGTGGTGCCGCCGAGCAGGGCCGCGACCTGGCCGAGCCGGGGCAGGTCGGGCAGCCCGAGGGTTCCCGTCGTCTCGGCGTAGCCCTCGTGCGCGATGGTCGCAGAGTCGCGAGCCGTGGCAACGATCTCGCGCGGCGTGCGATCCGACCCGGTTGCCGGCAGCGCGGCCAGTGCCGTGGGCAGCAGCCCGATCGCGATCGTGCCGCTCAGCGCGATGACCCAACGGCCCGCTGTTGCCCGGCGAACGACACCCACCCGTCAACCGTACGGCCGCTGGCTGGCCACCGTCCGCGATCCCGGCCCGATAACCTCCACGCGTGACCACAGTGGAACCCGACGGCCGCGCGCTGGTCGGCCGCCACGTACGCCTCGATGCGGCCTCCGTCGCCGACGCGCCCGGGCTGTTCGCGGCGCTGGACGATGATCGGGTGTGGGCGGCGGGCTACGGCGGGGGACCCGGCGGGCGGCCCCGCGATGCCGCCGCGATGCGACGCATCCTGCAGACGGCGGTCGAGGCGGCGATCCGGCGTCAGCGGCAGGCCTACATCGTGCGACTGGCGACCGATCTCGAGGAGGGGGATGGCGCGGCGGCCGCGGGAACCGTCGTCGGCACGACCAGCCTCGGCGACTGGGATCTGGTCAACGAGCGGGCCCACATCGGCTGGACCGCCTACGGGCCGTCCTGGTGGGGTGGCAACGTCAACGCCGAGTGCAAGCTGCTCATGCTCGGCCACGCGTTCGACGACTGCGGGTTCGGTCGGGTGAAGCTGCAGACCGACCTGCTGAACAAGCGTTCGCAGGCCGCGATCGCGCGGCTCGGTGCCACCCGGGAGGGCGTGCTGCGCCGGCACCAGAAACGGGCCGACGGGACGTTCCGGGACACGGTGGTCTACTCGGTGCTCGCCGACGAGTGGCCCGAGGTTCGCGCCGCCCTCCTCGCCCGCCTCACCTAGCCCGCGTCAGTCGACCACGTTTGGCAGGCCGGGCGTCGCTTCAGCTAGGCATGCAGGCCTGCTGAAGCGACTGTTCACCTACCAAACGTGGTCAACTGGCGGAGGGGGCGGGCGGGGGTGGCGGGCGCAGGGATGCGCGGGGGATCGTGCGCTCGTAGAGTGCCGGGCATGACCCCTGTGCAGCAGAACAGTGCCCCGGACCCCGACGAGGGTCGTCGTGTCATCGAGCTCGACCGCGCCCACGTCTTCCACTCCTGGTCGGCCCAGGCGTCCTTCTCACCCATGGCAGTGGCCGGGGCCGAAGGCAGCTATCTGTGGGACTACGACGGCAACCGCTATCTCGACTTCTCGTCCCAGCTCGTCAACGTCAACATCGGCCACCAGCACCCCAAGGTCGTCGAGGCGATCCGCGAGCAGGCGGCTCGGCTGTCCACGATCGCGCCGCAGCACGCCAACGACGTGCGCTCCGAGGCTGCGCGGCTGATCGCCGAGGTCGCACCCGACGGGCTGGACAAGGTCTTCTTCACCAACGGCGGTGCTGACGCGATCGAGAACGCCGTGCGCATGGCACGGCTGCACACCGGCCGGCACAAGGTGCTCACCGCCTATCGCAGCTATCACGGCAACACGACGACAGCCGTCCAGATGACCGGCGACCCGCGCCGCTGGCCCAACGACGGCGCCGCGACGGGCATCGTCCACTTCTTCGGGCCCTACCCCTATCGCACGCCGTTCTGGTCCACCAGCACGGAGCAGGAGTGCCAGCGCGCGCTCGAGCACCTCGAGCAGGTCGTCGCGTTCGAGGGGCCGGCGACCATCGCCGCCATCGTCCTCGAGTCGATCCCCGGCACCGCGGGCGTGCTCGTGCCGCCCGACGGCTACCTCGCCGGCGTGCGCGAGATCTGCGACCGCGCGGGCATCGTCTACATCGCCGACGAGGTGATGTCCGGCTTCGGCCGCGCCGGCGAGTGGTTCGCCGTCGACAAGTGGAGCGTCACGCCCGACCTCATCACGTTCGCGAAAGGCTCGAACTCCGGCTACGTCCCCCTGGGCGGCGTGATCATCTCCGAGCCGATCGCGGCGACCTTCGCCGACCGGGTGTTCCCCGGCGGGCTCACGTACAGCGGCCACCCGCTGGCCTGTGCCGCCGTCGTGGCCAGCATCACTGCCTTCCACGACGAGAACATCCTCGACAACGCACGGCGCGTGGGCGACGACGTACTCGGACCAGGTCTTCGCGAGATCGCCGAGCGTCATCCCAGCGTCGGGGAGGTCCGCGGGTTGGGTGTCTTCTGGGCGCTCGACCTCGTCAAGGACAAGGCCACCCGCGAGATGCTCGTCCCCTACAACGCCGCCGGGGCGGCCAACAAGCCGATGGCCGACCTCGTGGCCGCCTGCAAGTCCCGCGGCCTGCTGCCGTTCGTGAACTTCAACCGGCTCCACGTCGTGCCGCCCTGCACGGTCTCCGAGGCCGAGGCAAAGGAGGGTTTGGCGATCCTCGACGAGGCCTTGACCGTGGCGGACGACCATGCCGCAACGTGACATTGTTAGCGTTCGCTCGTGAGCTATGACATCTACTTCGTGCGGCGCGACCCCGGTCAGTCGTTCGAGGACGCCCTCGATGCGACCGAGGAGTCGTTCGAGGGCGACCCGGGGCCGCTGAGCCCGGTCGAGCTCGAGCAGTGGGACGAGGTGCTGCCGGTTGCCCGCGCGGTGCTTGGCGACGCCCAGGAGTTCAGCGACGAGACCACGCGTGAGCTGAGCGACCCGGACACCGGCATCGAACTGTCCCTGTTCAACGGTGAGATGGCCATCCACGTCCCTGTCGCCCACCAGCAGGAGGGCGGGGAGGTCATGGCACGCGTCTACGCGCTCGCGCGCGCGGTCGAGCGGGTGACCGGCCTCGAGGGCTACGACCCCCAGACCTCTGCGCCGGTGAGCGACCAGGAGGGCGGCGCAGTGGCCGGCGCACGGCACGAGCGCGACTGGGACGACGACGACGATGACAGTGGATCCGACGGTACGTCGACCACGCTGCCCGCCGTGCGCCCCCGCCGCAACCGGGCACCAGCGGAGGACGGCGAGCCGGCCCAGTCGGAGCGACGGCCCTGGGAGTTCTGGAAGCGGTGAGGGTCCTCGTCCTCGGCGGAGGTGCCCGCGAGCACGCTCTGGTGCATGCGCTGCTGGCCGACCCCGAGGTCGAGTCGGTCGTCTGCGCACCGGGCAACGCGGGCATCGGGCGGGATGTACGGACGGCGCCGCTGGACCTGACGGTGCCGGGCGACGCGGCTGCGCTGGCTCTGAGCCTGGCAGTGGACCTCGTTGTCGTCGGGCCCGAGGGGCCGCTGGTCGCGGGCGTCGCAGACGCTGTGCGAGCCAGCGGCATCACCTGCTTCGGCCCGTCCGCCGAGGCCGCCCGGCTTGAGGGATCCAAGGCGTTCGCCCATGAGGTGATGGCTGCCGCTGCCGTACCGACCTCCCGTTCCGCGGTCGCGACGACAGCCGACGAGGTGGCCCGCGCGCTGGACGAGTTCGGGCCCCCGTACGTCGTGAAGGACGACGGGCTTGCCGCCGGCAAGGGTGTCGTCGTCACTGACGACCGTGACGAGGCGCTCCGGCACGCGATCGCCTGCGGCCGGGTCGTCATCGAGGAGTTCCTCGACGGTCCGGAGGTGTCGCTGTTCGCGCTGTCCGACGGCACGACCGTGGTGCCGCTGGCTCCGGCGCAGGACTTCAAGCGCGTCGGCGACGGGGACTCAGGCCCGAACACCGGTGGCATGGGCGCCTACTCACCGCTGCCATGGGCGCCTGCCGACCTGACCGACGAGGTGCTCAAGACCGTCCTCGCTCCGACGATCGAGGAGATGGCGAGGCGCGGCACCCCGTTCGCCGGGTTGCTCTACGCCGGCCTCGCGCTGACCTCTCGCGGTGTGCGGGTCATCGAGTTCAACGCCCGGTTCGGAGACCCGGAGACCCAGGTCGTGCTGGCCCGGCTGCGCACGCCGCTCGGCGCACTGCTGCTGGCCGCCGCCACGGGCGAGCTCGCCCAGGTCGGTCCGCTCGACTGGGCGCCCGATGCAGCGGTGACCGTCGTGGTGGCCGCCCCGGGCTATCCCGCATCCCCGCAGGTGGGGGGCGTCGTGGAGGGTCTCGACGTGGCAGCCACGGAACCCGGCGTCGTCGTACTCCATGCCGGCACCGCTCTCGACCCGGAGGGCCACGTGGTGAGCACCGGAGGCCGGGTGCTCTCCGTCGTGGCGACCGGTGCGGACGTGGCCGCCGCGCGGGAACGCGCCTACCGGGCAGTGGCGCAGCTGCGCCTGGACGGCTCCCACCACCGCACGGACATCGCCGCCGGCATCTGAGCACAAGGGGGCCACAATGACGGGCAGCACCACTCGCCCCACCCTGCGCGGGACGTTCGGCATGGTGTCGTCCACGCACTGGCTCGCGTCGGCGTCGGCGATGGCCGAGCTCGAGGCCGGCGGCAACGCGTTCGACGCGGCCGTCGCCGCGGCGTTCGTCCTGCACGTCGTCGAGCCCCATCTCAACGGGCCCGGTGGCGACATGCCCGCCGTCTTCGCGACCGCTGACGACCCGACACCGACAGTCCTCTGCGGCCAGGGTCCGGCGCCGTCGGGGGCGACCGTCGGTCACTACACGGGCCTTGGCCTCGACCTGATACCCGGGTCCGGCCCCCTCGCCGCCGCCGTGCCGGGCGCTGTCGACGCGTGGCTGCTCCTGCTGCGCGACCACGGGACCCGGCGGCTGCGCGACGTGCTGTCGTACGCCGTCGGCTACGCGCGCGACGGGCACCCGCTGCTGCCGCAGGCGGCCGACCTGCTGACCTCGATGGCGCCGATGTTCCGCGAGCACTGGCCGACGTCGGCCGCTCTGTGGCTGCGTGACGGTGCGGTGCCCGGCCACTGGGAACGGTTCGTCAACACGGAGTACGCCGACGTGCTGGCGCGCCTGATTGCCGAGGGCGAGGCCACCGGTGGCGACCGCGAGAGTCAGATCGAGGGCGCCCGCCGCGCCTGGGGTCAGGGCTTCGTTGCCGAGGCCGTCGATGCGTTCCAGCGGGTGCCGCACCGCGACTCCAGCGGCGGGGACCACGCCGGGCTCGTCACCGGCGACGACATGGCGAGCTTCTCGGCGACCTACGAACCCGCTCTGGTCGGCCGGTTCCGCGACGTCGAGGTCGCCAAGACCGGACCGTGGGGACAGGGGCCGGTGCTGCTGCAATCGCTCGCCATGCTCGACGGCCTGCCCGACGACCTGCTCGACCCTTCGACCGCTGACGGCGTGCACACGGTCGCCGAGGTGCTCAAGCTCGCCTTCGCCGACCGCGAGGCGTGGTTCGGCGATGGCGGCGACGTGCCGATCGACGACCTGCTTTCTGCTGCGTACGTCGACGCGCGACGTGCCCTGGTCGGTGCGAGCGCATCCCGCGAGCTGCGCCCTGGATGGCCAGGAGGACGCGAGCCACGGATCGCAGCGCACGTGCTCAAGGCGTCCGGCGTGGACATCCAGGTGGGTCTTGGTGAGCCCGACGGTGCTCACCAGCGGCGAGACGCGCGGTGACACCTGCCACGTCGATGTCGTCGACCGGTGGGGCAACATCATCTCGGCGACGCCGAGCGGTGGCTGGCTGCAGAGCTCACCGACGGTGCCTGGTCTCGGGTTCTGCCTCGGCAGTCGGATGCAGATGTTCTGGTTGGAGGAAGGGCTCGCCTCGACCGTCGCGCCGGGCCGTCGACCGCGCACGACGCTGTCGCCGACGCTGGTGCTGCGCGACGGAACCCCGGTCATGGCATGCGGCTCACCGGGTGGTGACCAACAGGACCAGTGGCAGCTGCTGTTCCTGCTGCGTTGTCTCGTCGGCGGCGCAGGAGCTCCAGCAGGCCATCGATGCGCCGAACTGGCACACCACGTCCCTGCCCGGGTCGTTCTACCCCCGCGACATGGAGCCGGGCGGGCTGGTCGTCGAGGACCGGATCGGCACGGCAGTCATCGACGAGCTCACGCGCCGCGGGCACGATGTCACGCGCGCGGGACCGTGGACGTTGGGCCGGCTCTGCGCAGTCGTGCGTGACCCCGCCACCGGTGATCTGCAGGCTGCGGCAAACTCGCGGGGCGAGCAGGGCTACGCCGCCGGCCGCTGAAGGACCCGGCATCTTGTGCAGATCCGGACGGCGCGGTCGGAAGGGCGGCCCGCAATGGGGGTAGCGCAGCGGCTGCGATCATGTCGGCATGGCTGATCGCGAGGTTCTGACCTGGGAGCTGTTCGGCACGGCCAGTCGCGAACTCGCCCAGACGATCGCCGACGACGGGTTCGAGCCGACGCTGCTGCTGACCATCGCCCGCGGCGGGCTGCTGCCGGCCGGAGCCCTCGGCTATGCGCTCGACCTGAAGAACGTGATCTCGATGAACGTCGAGTTCTACACCGGCGTCGACGAGCGGCTGGACATGCCGGTGATGCTGCCGCCCATCCCTGCGGCCATCGACCTCACCGGTGCCAAGGTGCTGATCGTCGACGACGTGGCTGACACCGGTGAGACCCTCAAGCTGGTCCGCGACTTCTGCGCCGACCACGTCGCTGAGGCTCGATGTGCGGTCATCTACGAGAAGCCGCGGTCGGTCGTGAAGTGCGAGTACGTCTGGCGCCGCACCGAGGCGTGGATCAACTTCCCGTGGTCGAGCCAGCCCCCGGTGACGCGTACGGGACAATTGCCAGCGTGACCCCGACCCCCGACGTCGTACCCAATGTTCTCGCCAACCGCTACGCGAGCGCCGAGCTCGCGCGGATCTGGTCCCCGGAGCACAAGATCGTGCTCGAACGGCGGCTCTGGATCGCGGTGCTCGAGGCGCAGCGCGACCTCGGGGTCGACGTGCCGGAAGGGGTCATCGAGGCGTACGAGAAGGTCGTCGACAACGTCGACCTCGCCTCGATCAGGGCCCGCGAGGCCGTGACGCGACATGACGTGAAGGCGCGGATCGAGGAGTTCAGCGCGCTGGCCGGTCACGAGCACATCCACAAGGGCATGACCAGCCGCGACCTCACCGAGAACGTCGAGCAGCTGCAGGTGCGCTCCTCGCTCGAGCTGGTGCGCGACCGCGCGGTCGCCGCCCTGGCCCGGCTCGCGCGGCTGGCCACCGAGCACGTGGACCTCGTGATCGCCGGCCGCAGCCACAACGTCGCCGCGCAGGCCACGACGCTCGGCAAGCGGTTCGCCTCCGCCGCCGACGAGCTGCTGATGGCAGTGGAACGTGTCGAGTCGCTGCTCGAGCGCTATCCGCTGCGCGGCATCAAGGGCCCGGTCGGCACGGCGCAGGACCAGCTCGACCTGCTCGGTGGGGACGACGAAAAGCTCGCCGCGCTCGAGCTGCGGGTCGCCGAGCATCTCGGCTTCCGGCGCGTGCTGACCAGCGTCGGCCAGGTCTACCCGCGCTCGCTCGACTTCGACGTGGTGTCCTCGCTCGTGCAGCTCGCCGCCGGGCCGTCGAGCCTTGCGACGACGATCCGGCTGATGGCCGGTCAGGAGCTCGTGACGGAGGGCTTCAAGGCCGGCCAGGTGGGCTCGAGCGCGATGCCGCACAAGATGAACACGCGGTCCTGCGAACGGGTCAACGGACTGGCCGTGGTGCTGCGCGGCTACCTCTCGATGGTCGGCGAGCTGGCCGGAGACCAGTGGAACGAGGGGGACGTCTCCTGCTCCGTCGTACGCCGCGTCGCCCTGCCCGACGCGTTCTTCGCCATCGACGGGCTGTTCGAGACCTTCCTCACCGTGCTCGACGACTTCGGCGCCTACCCGGCCGTGGCGCGCCGCGAGCTCGACCGCTACCTGCCGTTCCTCGCGACGACGAAGGTGCTGATGGCCGCCGTGCGCAACGGCGTCGGCCGCGAGGCCGCCCACGAGGCGATCAAGGAGCACGCGGTCGCGGTGGCGCTCGAGATGCGCGAGTCCGGCCTGGACGGCAACGACCTGTTCGCCCGGCTGGCCGGGGACGCCCGCCTCGGTCTGACCCGCGAGCAGCTCGACGCCCTCGTCGACGAGCCGTTGTCGTTCACCGGCGCGGCGGGCGCACAGGTCGCCGCCGTCGTGGCACGCGTCGACGACGTCGTACGCCGTCATCCCGCCGCCGCCGGCTACACCCCCGCCCCGATCCTCTAACCCCACCCACCCCGATCTTCAAAGTCGATCATGCACTAACCGACATCGGCGTCCATCGCCGCAGGTCAGCGCCCTGAAATTCCTAATCGATCATGCACAACTTGGAAGGGCGTGCAGCCGCCCAAGTCCTGCATGATCGACTGAGGGACGTGGATGCACGTAGCTGCATGATCGACTACGGAGCTCGCCCAAGTCCTGCATGATCGATTACGGAGCTCGCCCAAGTCCTGCATGATCGATTTCGAAGTCGTGGTGCGGCGCGTCAGGTGGGGCGGTAGAGGCCCTTCTCGTAGTCCGGGCCGTAGTAGCGCTGCAGCTCCTCGAGCGGGTCGTCCGGTCGCTCGAGGGTCTTGGAGATCATCGCCCGGGAGGGCAGGTCGGCCTCGTTCCAGCTCGCCGGGTGCCAGAGCCGCGAGCGCAGGAACGCCTTGGAGCAGTGGTAGAAGACCTGCTCGATCTCGACAACCAGCGCGAGGACCGGCCGGTGACCCTTCACGATCATGTCGTCGAAGAACGGCGCGTCACGCACCAGGCGGGCGCGGCCGTTGATGCGCAACGTGTCGCCGCGACCGGGCACGAGATAGATCAGACCGACGTGCGGGTTGGCCACGATGTTGTGGAAGCCGTCGGCGCGCCGGTTGCCCGGGCGCTCGGGGATCGCGATCGTCGTGTCGTCCAGGACCAGGGTGAAGCCGGGCGGGTCGCCCTTCGGGGACACGTCGCAGGTGCCGTCGGCACCCGCCGTCGCGACAAGGCAGAACGGGGAGGCAGCCAGCCAGGCCCGGTCGTGCTCGTGCAGGCAGGGGCGATCCTTGCCGGCGACACGCGCGGAAGGCTCCCCGACCAGCGCGCGCAGCTCCTCGGCGGAACCGATCTCGGTCCAGGCGGTGGTCTCCACGTCGTGCGTCTCCCTCAGGTTGCCTGGTGACCATGGTCCCAGCCCGGTCCAGCGGCCGACCAGCAGGTTTCCGCCACCGCCACTACGAGCCGCCCGCCACCCACTCGCCGACACGGCACACCGCACGTACGACGTCATGGCACTGCACGCACAGGATGGAAGACTGGACCCATGACCACAGCATCCGCGCTCGCCGGTTTCCACCATCTGCACAGCGGAAAGGTCCGCGACCTCTACGAGACCTCCGACGGCGAGCTGTTGATGGTGGCGAGCGACCGCATTTCGGCGTTCGACCACGTGTTGGCGACGCCCATCCCCGACAAGGGCCGCATCCTCACCCAGCTCTCGCTGTGGTGGTTCGAGCGGCTCGCCGGCCTGGTCCCCAACCACGTGCTCTCGACCGACGTGCCGCCGGAGGTGGAGGGGCGCGCGGTGATCTGCCGCCGGCTCGACATGTTCCCGGTCGAATGCGTCGCCCGGGGCTATCTCGCCGGGTCGGGCCTGACGGACTACGCCGCGACGGGGACGGTCTGCGGCAACCCGTTGCCGCCGGGGCTGGTCGACGGGGCGGAGCTGCCCGAGCCGATCTTCACACCGGCCACGAAGGCGCCGATGGGAGAGCACGACGAGAACGTGTCGTACGACGCGGTGGCCGCCACCGTTGGTGAGGAGTCCGCCGCTGCGCTGCGCTCCCTGACGCTCGCCGTCTACAGCGCCGCTCGCGACATCGCGCGCGAGCGCGGCATCGTGCTGGCGGACACCAAGTTCGAGTTCGGCCGGACACTTGACGGGCAGATCCTGCTCGCCGACGAGGTGCTCACTCCCGACTCGTCGCGGTTCTGGCCGGCCGACCAGTGGCAGCCCGGGCAGGCCTCAGGTGTCCTACGACAAGCAATATGTGCGCGACTGGCTCACGTCAGCGGCCTCGGGGTGGGACCGGCACGGCGGTGAGAAGCCACCTCCGCTGCCCGATGATGTGGTGGAGGCGACCCGGGCGCGCTATGTCGAAGCGTATGAACAGCTCACCGGCCACCCGTTCACCTGACATGCGGGTGACGGGTGTCCTAGCTTGGTCAGTGCCCGACAACAGAGGGAAAAAGCCGTGTTGCGCTTCGTGCCGTTCATCATCGAGATCGGGCTTCTGATCTACACCCTCATCGACGCGATCCAGACGCCGAAGACAGAAGTTCGCAACCTGCCGAAGGTCGCCTGGATCCTGCTGATCCTGCTCATCCCCTGGGCCGGTCCGATCGCCTGGTTGGTCGCCGGCCGGCCAAAGAGCGGCTCGGCTCGCGTGGTGCCGTGGCCGGCGACGCGGACGGCCGGGTTTCCCCGAGTACGAGCGGTCACGCCCGATCGGCCCGGACGACGACCCCGACTTCCTGCGCGAGATGAATCGCGGAAACAACGAGCAGGAGCAGCTGCTCAACAGGTGGGAAGAGGATCTGCGCCGCCGGGAGGAGAAGCTGAAGCCGCCCTCCGACGGGCCGACCGACAAGCCACGAGACGACGGACCGGACGGCTCACCGACCCCGACCGCGTGACCGCGTCCGGCCGCTCCCTGCCGTCGTTCCGGCCCTGCACCCTAGGGTGATCGCATGACGTGGTTGCTCACCGGCGGGGCCGGCTATATCGGGGCGCACATCGTGCGCGCGTTCCAACGAGCCGACGTTCGGGTCGTCGTGCTGGACGACCTGTCGACCGGCATTCGCTCGAACGTGCCCTCTGACGTGCCGCTCGTGGTCGCCTCGGTCGCGGACCAGACGGTGGTCTCCGCAGCGCTGCGCGAGCACGACGTGACGGGCGTCCTGCACCTGGCGGCCAAGAAGTCGGTCGGTGAATCCGTCGCAAAGCCGTTGCTCTACTGGGACGACAACGTCGGCGGCATGCGTGCGCTGCTGCAGGCCTGCGTCGACGTCGGGGTGGACCGCGTCCTCTTCTCGTCCAGTGCCGCGGTCTACGGCACGCCGCCCACCAATTTCGTCACCGAGCAGACCCCGACCGCGCCGATGAGTCCCTACGGCGAGTCCAAGCTGGCCGGCGAGTGGATGCTCAAGGACCTCGCAGTCGCCAACGGGTTGCGCTGGGCCGCGCTGCGATATTTCAACGTGGCCGGAGCGGGGGCCCCCGAGCTCCGCGACCGCAGCGTCTCGAACCTCATCCCGATGACCTTCGAGGCGCTGTCGGCGGGTCGCCACCCCCAGCTGTTCGGCGACGACTACGACACGCGTGACGGCTCGTGCATCCGCGACTACATCCACGTCGTCGACCTGGCCGAGGCACACGTCGCCGCCGCCCGCCGGCTCGACGAGCAGGACACCGGCGACCTCTACAACGTCGGGCGCGGCGAGGGCGTCACGGTGAAAGAGGTGTACGAGACGGTGCGCGCCGTCACTGGCATCGATTTCGTGTACGACGTCGCGCCGCGCCGCCCAGGGGATCCGGCGGCCTACTTCGCCGACCCGACCAAGATCGAGACGGATCTCGGCTGGAAGGCCCAGCTGGACCTCGAGGAGATGGTGCGCAGCGCCTGGGACGGCTGGCAGGCTCGCTGACCCGACTGGTGAGCGACCTTCAGTCGCGACTCGCCGGGCGAGTCGCGGACAAAGGTCGCTCTACGCCTCGGCGGACGGGGACGGGGACGGGGACGGTGCCGTCGGCGACGGTTCCGCGGGCCCGGCGGGCGCGGATGACGACGGGGTGGGAGTCGACGAGCTCTGCGCTCCAGGCGACGTGGTCGTTCCCGGCACGGTGTGCTTCTTCGGTTTCGTCGGCTTCTTGTCCTCGGCCTTGTCAGCCTTATCGGCGTTGCCTGCCTTGCCGTCCCCGGATTCGACGGCCGGCCCGGTTGCCTCCGGGTTCGGCGTGCTCGACGACGTGTCCTTCTTCGCCTTGTCGGGAGCAGTTGGCGTCGACGACGGTGCGGGCGCACCGCCGTCGGCGGGCGTACTGCCCGTCAGCATCCCGGTACCGCCTGCGACAAGGCCTGTTGCTGCGGCAACGCCGAGCGACAGGGCGACCACTCGTGGTGAGATCGAGCCAAGGGACATGGGCAGTGCATGCCCAGGGAAGTGTGCCGTCACACCGCGGGAACACCGAGACGCGTGGGGGCGCCACTACGTTCTTCTCCAGCGCGATGTCGAGAAAGCCGCGATGACTCCGACCACGACCTGAGCGCCCCGCTGTTCGGGGCTGAGCCAGAGGGGCAGCGAGATGAAGTACATGATCATGATGTTCGGAGACCAGGCCAGTCTGGTCGAGACCAGGTCGCGAGAGTGGATCGTCGAGATGATCGCGTTCATGACCAAGGTCAACGAGGACCTCGCCGCGGCCGGCGAGCTCGTCGCCGCGGAGGGACTCGCCGACGCGAGCCAGGCGAAGACCGTTCGCATCCAGAACGGCATCCCCGTCGCGACCGATGGCCCGTACGCCGAGTCGAAGGAATCGCTCGCCGGCTACTGGATCATCGACGTCGAGAACGAGGCGCGGGCACTCGAGTTCACCTCGAAGATCGTCGCCTTCACCGGGGGTGCCACCGAGGTGCGCCAGGTCATGGACGCCCCGCCGGAGGAGTACCGGTCAGGTGACGGCTGACTTCGCCATCGAAGCCCTGCTGCGCGAGCTCGCGCCTCAGGTGCTCGGCACGCTGGTGCGCCGGCACGGCCAGTTCGACGCGTGTGAGGACGCGGTGCAGGAAGCGCTGGTCGCTGCCGCGTCGCAGTGGGGGTCCGACGGTCTGCCGGACAACCCTCGGTCGTGGCTCGTGACGGTCGCCTCCCGGCGGCTGGTCGACGAGTGGCGCAGCGAGAGCGCGCGGCGACGCCGGGAGGAGGCAGCTGCCACGCTGGAGGTGGCCGGAGCCGGGGACGTGCCCGACCAGGACGACACCCTCACACTGCTCTTCCTGTGCTGCCACCCGTCGCTGTCCCCACCGTCCCAGCTGGCCCTCACGCTGCGCGCGGTCGGCGGGCTGACCACGCAAGAGATCGCCCGGGCGTTCCTGGTGCCGGAGGCCACCATGGCCCAGCGCATCAGTCGTGCGAAACAGAGCATCAAGGTCAGCGGCCTGCCTTTCGACCTTCCACCTGAGCCCGAACGGGCAGATCGCCTGCGTGTCGTACTCCAGGTGCTCTATCTCATCTTCAACGAGGGCTACACGACGAGCTCGGGGCCGGCCCTGCAGCGGGGCGACCTGACCACCGAGGCCATCCGGCTGACGCGCCTGCTCCACGAGCTCGCGCCGGGGGAGGGCGAGGTCGCCGGCCTGCTCGCGCTGATGCTGCTGACCGAGGCCCGCCGCGCGGCGCGGTCCAGCGCCGACGGCGCCCTCGTACCGCTGACCGAACAGCGGCGAGAACTGTGGAACTCCGCCCAGATCGAGGAAGGCGTTGCACTGGTGACGCGCACCCTCGGGAAGGCACCGGTCGGCCCTTACCAGCTGCAGGCGGCGATCGCTGCCGTGCACGACGAGGCGGCCAGCGCCGAGGAAACCGACTGGCCGCAGATCCTGGCGCTGTACGAGGTGCTCGAGCATGTGACGCCCGGTCCGGTCGTCACGCTGAACCGCGCGGTCGCGGTCGCCATGGTTGACGGACCGCGCGCGGGCCTGGCCGTGCTCGGCACCCTGGATGCGGACGCCCGGATGACCCAGACCCATCGGCTCGAAGCGGTCCGCGGCCATCTGCTCGAGCTGGCCGGGGACACGGCCGCGGCACGTGACTCCTACCAGCGGGCGGCGCGGATGACGGCGAGCGTTCCCGAGCAGCGCTACCTCACGCTGCGAGCGGCCAGGCTCCCCCGGTGATCATGAAGGAACCGTCCGGCTCTAGCCGGTCCGATCCCTCATGATCACGGCAGGGTCCTAGAGGCGGCCGGCCTCGATGATGCGCGCGAGGAACTGCCGGGTCCGCGGTTCGACGGGATCGACCAGGACCTGCTCGGGCGGTCCTTCCTCGAGCAGCCGGCCGTCGTCCAGGAAGCACACGCGATCCGCGGCCTGGCGCGCGAACGCCATCTCGTGAGTGGCCATGACGATGGTCATGCCCTGGTCCTTCAGCTCGCGGATCAGGGCCAGCACCTCGCCGACCAGCTCGGGGTCGAGGGCGCTGGTGACCTCGTCGAGCAGCAGCAGGCGCGGGTTGTTGGCGAGCGCCCGCACGATCGCGACGCGTTGTTGCTGGCCGCCCGAGAGCCGTTCGGGATACTCCTGTGCCTTCTCGGCCAGGTTGACGCGTCGCAGCAACGTCATCGCGTTGTCCTCGGCCCGGTCGCGTGCCACTTTGTGTACGAGCCGCGGCGCGAGGGTCACGTTGTCGAGAACACTCATATGTGGGAACAGGTTGTAGGCCTGGAACACGACGCCGATGCGCCGTCGTACACCGTCCGCATCGACGCGCGGGTCGGTGACGTCCTCGCCATCGAGATGGATCGTTCCGTCGTCGACGGTCTCGAGCAGGTTGATGCAGCGCAACAGCGTCGACTTGCCGGAACCGGACGCCCCGATCAGCGTGACGACCTCGTGCTCGGCGACGTCGAGGTCGATCGAGCGCAGCACGGTGTGGTCGCCGAACCTCTTGACGACGCCGGTGCACTGCAGCACCGGGGCGTCCTGCGTCGGGCCGTTCGGTTGCGCGGTCACAACGATCCGCCCGCCTGTTGGCGGCGGGCGGCGCGCACGCTGATCGCGTCGGCCACCCGGATCGTGGGGATTGCGAGGGCTACGAACAGCAGCCCGGCAACGAGATAGGGCGTGAAATTGAACGTCGCGTCGGAGTGGATCTGGGCCTGGCGTACGGCGTCGAGCGCGCCCAGGACCGAGATCAGCCCGACGTCCTTCTGCAGCGCAACGAAGTCGTTGAGCAGCGGCGGCAGCACCCGACGCACCGCCTGCGGGAGGACCACCCGCCGCATCGTCTGCCCGTAGGTCAATCCCAACGATCGCGCGGCGGCGCGCTGGCTCGGGTGCACCGACTCGATGCCGGCCCGGAACACCTCCGACACGTAGGCCGAGTAGGTGAGTACGAGCGCGATCGTGCCGAGGATGACCGGCGAGGTGGGAATGCCCCGCAGCTGCAGCCCCGGCAGACCGAACCCGACGAGATAGAGCAGGATGATCAACGGCATCCCGCGGAAGAAGTCTGTGTACGCCGCCGCCAGCGCGCGCACCGGGAAGTAGATCGGCCCTCGGAGCGTGCGCAGCGCTGCAACGAGAAGCCCGACGATGACGACCAGCACCGCGGTCACGGCGAGGACGCGCACGTTGAGCCACAGGCCGCTCAGGATGTCGGGTAGTGACTCGCGTGCGACCTCGCCGTTGAAGAAGGACTCGCGCACCCTCGGCCAGCCCGGTGACAGCACGATGGCCGTCAGGACTACGGCAAGGAAGACGATGGTGCTGACGGACGCGATCGCTGTCGAACGGCGCGCGCGCCCGCGCCGGTAGTCCGCGCGCCAGCGTTGCAGGTCGCTCGTCGGCGGGTCGGCCAGGTTCGGGGCGGCGTCTGCGGGAACGGTCACGGCTACTTCAGGACCGGCGCGCCGCCCTGCGAGAGCCACTGATCCACCAGCGAGTCCAGCGTCCCGTCCGCGCGCAAGGCGTCAACGGCCTGACTGACGCACGTCGTCAGCGGGCTGTTCTTCTCGAGAACGAGACCGAACTGCTCGGTCGTACCTCCGGCGCTTGGCAGCTGACCGACGATCTTGCCTTTGGGGAGCTGTACGGAAGACATGTAGAACGCGGTCGGAAGGTCGGTCACGAGTGCATCGATCTGACCGTTCTTCAGCGCGCTCACGACGTCGTGATTGGAGTTGTAGACGCGGGGGCTCTTGTTCGGATCGATGACGGTCTTGATCGCATCGAGGCTGGTCGTGCCCACCTGCGCGCCGATCGTCAGGTCTTTCAGCTCCGCCAAGGTGGTGGCACCAGCTGCCTTTGAGCCCTTTGTGGTGACCACCGCTTGCGAGACGTCGTAGTAAGGAGACGAGAAGTCGAGCGCATGCTTGCGCTTCGCCGTGATGGAGAACTCGTTGATGTCGAAGTCCCAGTTCTTGGGCGTCGGCTTGAAGACATTGTTGAACGGCACGCGCGTCCAGGTCACCTCGTCGGGGGTGAAGCCGAGCTGCTTGGCGACTGCGGCCGCGACGGCGCCTTCGTACCCCTTGCCGTTCTCGGGTTTGTCGTCGATGAACCACGGCGGGAAGACCGGCTGGTCGGTGGCGATCGTGAGCTTGCCCGCGCTATGGGTCTGCAGCGACTCCTTGGCGCACGCGTCCGGTGTCGCGGTCGGGCTCGCACTCTCGGAGGCCGGCGGCGTCTTGGAGGTCGCGGCCTCGGTGTTGTCGTCCGAGGGCGCACACGCCGACATCAGTGCGGTCACGGCAAGGAGCGCGAGAAGGGGACGGACGGCCTGGCGGGTCACGGGTGCTCCCTGATCGAGAGATGAGGTCGTTGGCGATCGTACGGAGGCAACTCGGGTACGCGTACCCGCATTCCGCCACTTGGTTGGTGGACAAATCGGAAATCATTCCAAGTCGATCATGCAGGACCTGGGGGACGCACGGGTTTTCGCAGGTCAGCGCCCCGATCTTCAAATCGATCATGCAGGACTTGGGTGGTGGTGTCGGTGGCAACCGGCGGGGATCAATGTTTCTGGGGGTACGAGCGGCGCGGGCTGAGCAGGTGGGGCGTGGTTCGGGATTCGGGTTGGTTTCCCCTCGAGCCTGCCCGCGGCGGCACGGTGGGTCCGCGGGCATGGCGGAGTGCGTTGGAGGTGGCCGGTAGGCTGGCCATGCCACTCAACAGATGGTCCGCCCAGTCCGCAGGAGTTGCCCCGGATGGCTCGCGTCGTCGTCGACGTCATGCTCAAACCCGAGATTCTCGACCCTCAGGGACAGGCCATCGCCCAGGCGATGGCTCGCCTCGGCTACGACCACATCTCCGATGTCCGGCAGGGCAAACGCTTCGAGGTCGAACTCGAAGGCGAGATCACCGAAGAGCGGCTGGCCCAGATCAGGATGGCCGCCGAGACGATGCTGTCCAACCCGGTGATCGAGGACTTCATCGTTCGCGTCGAGCCAGCATGAAGGTCGGTGTCGTCTCCTTCCCCGGGTCGCTCGACGACCGCGACGCTGCGCGCGCCGTACGCATCGCTGGGCACGAGAGCGTCGCGCTGTGGCACGGCGACGACGACCTCCGCGGGGTCGACGCGGTCGTGCTGCCCGGCGGGTTCTCCTACGGTGACTATCTGCGTTGCGGTGCCATCGCGCGCTTCGCTCCCGTGATGACCTCCGTGATCGCCGGAGCCAAAGAGGGCCTGCCGGTCCTCGGCATCTGCAACGGCTTCCAGATCCTCTGCGAGTCACACCTGCTGCCCGGGGCGCTGATCCGCAACGACCATCGCAAGTTCGTCTGCCGCGATCAGGAGCTCGCGGTCGAGAACAACGCAACCGTCTGGACCTCGTCCTACCAGCGCGACCAGCACATCGTCGTGCCGTTGAAGAACGGCGAGGGTGGCTTCGTGGCCGACGACAACACCCTCGACCGACTCGAGGGAGAGGGCCGCGTCGTCGTACGTTACGTCGGCGACAACCCCAACGGCTCCTACCGTGCCATCGCCGGAATATCCAACGAACGAGGCAACGTCGTCGGCCTGATGCCGCACCCCGAGCACGCGGTCGAGGAGCTGACCGGCCCGACAACTGACGGCCTGGGCTTCTTCACCTCGCTGCTCGACTCGGTCGTGCGCGCATGAACACCACGCGGACGACCGACGGTTTCAAGATCGACACCGTCAAGGACGCCGAGGCGACACCGGACGTCGAGCAACCCCATCGCGAGCTGGGTCTCAAGGACGACGAGTACGCACGGATCCGCGAGATCCTGGGGCGTCGCCCCACGTCCAGCGAGCTCGCGATGTACTCCGTCATGTGGAGCGAGCACTGCTCCTACAAGTCGTCGAAGGTGCACCTCAAGCAGTTCGGCGACAAGGCACCGAAGACCGATGCGATGCTCGTCGGCATTGGCGAGAACGCCGGTGTTGTTGACATCGGTGGCGGCTGGGCCGTGACCTTCAAGATCGAGTCGCACAACCACCCGTCGTACGTGGAGCCCTACCAAGGTGCGGCGACCGGTGTCGGCGGCATCGTGCGCGACATCATGTCGATGGGTGCCCGGCCGGTCGCGGTGATGGACCAGCTGCGGTTCGGCCCTGCCGACGCGGAGGACACCCGGCGGGTGCTGCCCGGCGTCGTGGCCGGGATCGGTGGCTACGGCAACTGTCTGGGCCTGCCCAACGTCGGCGGCGAGGTGGTCTTCGACCCGTCCTACAGCGGCAACCCGCTCGTCAACGCGTTCTGCGTAGGAGTGCTGCGCGCCGAGGACATCAAGCTCGCGCACGCCAGTGGCGCGGGCAACCTGGTCGTGCTCTTCGGCGCTCGCACCGGCGGCGACGGCATCGGAGGCGTCTCGGTGCTGGCGAGTGAGACCTTCGACGACGAAGGTCCCGCCAAGCGACCGAGCGTGCAGGTCGGCGACCCGTTCGCCGAGAAGGTGCTCATCGAGTGCTGTCTCGAGGTCTTTGCCGCCGATCTCGTGGTGGGCATTCAGGATCTCGGTGGTGCCGGCCTGTCGTGCGCTACCTCCGAGCTGGCGTCCAACGGTGACGGCGGCATGCACGTCTGGCTTGATCGGGTGCCACTGCGCGATGCCACGCTTCGACCCGAAGAGATCCTGATGAGCGAGTCGCAGGAACGCATGTGCGCGGTGGTGACGCCGGAGCAGCTCGACGCGTTCCTCGCCGTCTGTGCGCGGTGGGAGGTCACTGCCACCGTCATCGGCGAGGTCGACGACTCGAAGCGACTCACCATCGAATGGCACGGGCAGTCCATCGTCGACGTACCTCCCCGCACCGTCGCCCACGACGGACCGGTCTACGAGCGGCCGTTCGCCCGCCCGTCCTGGCAGGACGCGCTCCAGGCTGACACCGGAACACACCTCGAACGCCCGACAACCGGTGACGAGCTGCGTGCCACGTTGTTGCGGCTCGTCGGGTCACCCAACCTTGCGGCCAAGTCGTGGGTCACCGACCAGTACGACCGCTACGTCCTCGGCAACACCGTGCTGGCCCAACCCTCCGACGCCGGTGTCATCCGGGTGGACGAGGACAACGGCCTCGGTGTGGCGATGGCCACCGACGGCAACGGGCGCTGGTGCAAGCTCGATCCCTACACCGGCACGCAGCTCGCCTTGTCCGAGGCCTACCGCAACGTCGCCGTGAGCGGTGCCCGGCCGCTCGCCGTCACCGACTGCCTCAACTTCGGCTCGCCCGAGGACCCCGACGTGATGTGGCAGTTCGCCGAGACCACTCGGGGACTCGCTGACGCGTGCCTGGAGATGGGCGTCCCCGTCACCGGCGGCAACGTCAGCTTCTACAACCAGACTGCTGACGCGCCGATCAACCCGACGCCGGTCATCGGCGTGCTCGGAGTCATCGACGACGTCACGCGCCGCACACCGATGGCGCCGCGCGACGGCCAGGTCCTGCTGCTGCTCGGCGCGACGCGCGACGAGCTCGGTGGCTCGGAGTGGGCGCACGTCGTGCACGGCCACGTCGGCGGGTTGCCGCCGCAGCCCGACCTCGCGGCGGAGATGCGGCTGGCCGGCCTGCTCGAGTCCGGGTCACGTGACCGGCTGCTCGGTGCCGCGCACGACGTGAGCGACGGAGGCCTGGCCCAGTGCCTTGTCGAGATGTCCCTCGCGGCCGCCGTCGGCGCGCGGGTCGAGCTGCCCGAGGGAGACCCGTTCACGATGCTGTTCAGCGAGTCCGTGGCACGCGTCGTCGTTGCCGTTGATGAGCAGTACGTCGACGCGGTGCTGTCCCGCTGTGCCGACCAGGACGTCCCAGCCACCCGCATCGGTCAGGTCGGCGGTGCCGCCCTCGAGGTGGCCGGGCTGTTCACCGTGGGGCTGGATGAGCTGCGGACCACGTCCGAGGCCACCCTGCCCGACCTGTTCGCCTAGTTCTTCGGGGTGGAGGAGGGACGACGCCGCAGGCGCGCCCCTGCCCTCAGACGAGTGAGTCGGCCCAGGCCTGGTGCAGCCCGGCGTAGTCGCCGCCGCCTCGTACCAGCTCGGCGGGCGTGCCGTCCTCGATGACGCGGCCCGCCTCGAGCACGAGGACCCGGTCGGCGATCTCGACGGTGGACAGCCGGTGGGCGATGATCAGCGCCGTGCGGTCGGCGAGGATCGTGCGCAGCGCCCGCTGCACGAGCCGCTCGCTCGGGATGTCCAGCGACGAGGTCGCCTCGTCGAGGATCAGCACTGCCGGGTTGCCGAGGAACGCTCGGGCGAAGGCGACCAGCTGCCGCTGCCCGGCCGACAGCCGCCCGCCGCGCTTGCCGATGTCGGTGTCGTAGCCGTCGGGCAGGGCTGCGATGAAGTCGTGCGCGCCGATCGCCTGCGCCGCCGCGATCGACGTCGGCCTCGCTCGCGCCCGGCCGGCCGAACCGGATGTTCTCGGCGACCGTGTCGGCGAACAGGAAGTTCTCCTGGGTCACCATGACGACCCCGCGCCGCAGGTCCGGCTCGGAGAGGTCGCGCAGGTCGACCCCGTCGAGCCGCACCGACCCGATCGAGCGGGTCGTAGAACCGCGCGACGAGCCGGGCGATGGTCGTCTTGCCGGCCCCGGTCGCTCCGACCATCGCGACGGTCTGCCCAGCCGGGATGTGCAGGTCGAGGCCGGGCAGCACGATGGCATCGCGATAGCCGAACCGCACGTTGTCGAGGTCGACGCGTCCCTCGATGTGCGCCAGCGGTACGGGGTGTTCGGGCTCGGCGACGGCCGGCTTCTCGTCCAGCACGCCGGACAGCTTCTCCAGCGCGGCCGTCGCCGACTGCAGCGAGTTGTAGAACATGGACAGCTCCTGCATCGGCTCGAAGAACCGGCGCAGGTAGAGCAGGAACGCGGCCAGCACGCCGACCTCGGTCTGGCCGCCCATCACGCGGTAGCCGCCGTAGACCAGCACGACCGCGACGGTGACGTTGCCGATCAGCTTGATGCCCGGCGCGAAGATCGCGACCAGCTTGAAGGCGCGCTCGTTGGCGAGGCGGTAGTCGTAGTTGAGCGTCTCGAAGATCTCCTGGTTGCGCGGCTCGCGACGGAACGCCTGCACTGCGCGGATGCCGCCGAGCGACTCGACGAAGTGCACGATGACGAGTGCGACCGTCTCGCGGGTCGGCGGTAGGCGATCGCGGAGTTGCGCCGGAACCACCTGGACAGCCACAGCAGCAGCGGGAACGACAGCAGGGTGACCAGGCCCATCGGCAGGTCGAGGAACAGCAGGATGACGCCGACCGAGCCGACCGACAGCGCTGCGACCACCAGGTCGTCGATGCCGCCGTCGAGCAGCTCGCCGAGCGCGTCGACGTCACTGGTCAGCCGGGAGATCACCCGACCAGACGTATAGCGCTCGTGGAAGGCCGGCGACAGCCGCTGGAAGTGGTCGTACACACGGGTGCGCAGGTCGTAGCAGGACGGCCTGACCGATGCGCCCGCTCGCCACGAGGAACGCGCGCTTGGTCAGATACTCCACGACCGCTGCGACGACGAACGCGACCGTGACCGCGACGAGCACGGTCGGCGGCTCGCCGTCGTCGAGCGGTGGGATGCCTCGGTCGATGCCGACCTTCACCAGGTAGGGCCCGGCCATCGCGGCGGCGTTCTGCAGCAGCAGGAGCACGAGCACCCACCACAGGCTGCGCCGGTGCGGCCGCAGCAGGCTGCCGAGCAACCGTCGGCTGCGGCGCTGCAGCCGCACCCGCGTCGAGCTCGGCAGGTCGTCCTGGTGCTCGGCGGCGACACCGCGCCATGAGTCGATGCTCGGCGGGCTCGCTGGGGCGCTCGGTGGCGCGCTCACGCCGGCACCCCCTCTGCGTGCTGGGACAGCACCGCGCGGTAGGCCGGGAGTTGACGCCATCAGCTCCGAGTGGGTGCCGACCGCGGTGATGCTGCCGCGCTCGAGCAGGGCGACCCGGTCGGCGAGCGCCACGGTCGACGGGCGGTGGACGACGAGCAGCGCTGTGGTGCTGTCGAGCACGCGGCGCAGCGCCTGCTCGACCAACGACTCGGTGTGCACGTCGAGCGCCGACAGCGGGTCGTCGAGGACGAGTACGCGCGGGCGGCCCAGCACCGCCCGGGCCAGCGCCAAGCCGCTGGCGCTGGCCGCCGGACAGCGACAGGCCCTGCTCCCCGATGCGGGTGTCCAGGCCCCACGGCAGGTCGTGTACGAAGGTCGCCTGCGCGATCTCGAGTGCCTCGGCGACCTCGGCGTCGCTGGCGTCCGGATATCCCAGCGTGAGGTTGTCGCGAACGCTCGAGGAGAACAGCGTCGCGTCCTCGAAGGCCACCGACACCAGGCTGCGCAGCGAGGTCAGCTGCAGGTCGCGGATGTCGCGGCCGTCGATCGTGATGCGCCCGGCCGTGACGTCGTACAGCCGCGGCACCAGCGCAGACAGGGTGGTCTTGCCGCTGCCGGTCACGCCCGACGATCGCGAGCGTCTCGCCCGGGCGTGATCTCGAGGTCGATGTCGCGCAGCACCGGCTCGGTCGCGCCCGCGTAGGTGAAGCTGACGTCCTCGAAAGCCACCCGCCGCTGTCGTCGGCGGACACCGTGCGCGTGACTCCGAGCGGATCCGTCACCGTCGTTGCCGCCACGACCGCACCAGGGCTGTCGACGATCGAGGGCTCGGTGTCGAACACCTCGTAGATGCGGTCCGCCGCGGTCATCGCCTCCTGGCCGTTGGCCAGGATCCAGCCGAGCGAGTCGATCGGCCAGACGAGCATCAGCATCAGCGACACGAAGGCGACCAGGTCGCCGAGGCTCATCGCGTCCTTGGACACCGCGACCGAGCCGAACAGCAGCACCCCGCCGAGCGTGAGGCTCGGGCACGAGGTCGAACAGCGACCAGAAGCGCGCCACCAGCGTGGCCTTGCCCACCGCGGAGTCGTGCAGCGTGCGCGCACCGCGCCGGAACTCGCGCCCGACGTGGTCGCGCCGTCCGAACGAGCGGATGACCCGCACGCCGACGGCCGACTCCTCGACGAAGGTCGCGAGGTCTCCCTGCAGGTCCTGCACGTGCCGCGAAACCTTGAGGTAGGCCCGCGAGAGGTTGCGCGAGATGAACAGCAGCGGCACCGAGGAGGCGGCCACGAGGATGGCGAGCGGCGGGTAGATGTGGACGAGCAGCGCCACGACCGTGATGAACGTGGCGATGTTGATGACGAGGTAGACCAGCCCGAAGGACAGGAACCGCCGGATGGTCGACAGGTCGGTCGTCGCCCGGGAGAGCAGCTGACCGGTCTGCCACTTGTCGTGGAAGGCGACGGGCAGCCGCTGCAGGTGGGCGTAGAGGTCGTCGCGGACGGCCGTCTCCATGCCGAGCGCGGCGTAGGACTGCACCCACCGACGGATGAAGACCAGACCCGCCTCGAGCACGCCGAGCGCCAGGGCCAGCAGGCCGAGCGGGATCAGCCCGCTGCGGTCGCCCTCCGCGATCGGGCCGTCGACGACCGAGCGCGTGACGAGAGGGATGACGATGCTGGCACCCACCGCCACGCGCGGCGGCGCCGGTCATCAGCAGCATCTGCCCCAGATATGGCCTCACATAGGTACGAATCCGCCACAGCGAGTGCATGCTGCTGCGAGGGCGAACCGAGGAGGGGGACATTGCTTGTCACGGTACGTGGCGCCGCCGACATTTCCCATTCGGTTTCCGTCGCCGGACAGTCCGTGGGCGGGGATAGCGTGACGGGCGTGTCAGGCCCGCGTCGTCGTACCGATCCCGAACTCGGCCGAGCGGCGCTCGCCCGAGCCGTCGGCGCCGATCCACCCGCGTCAGCAGCCCGCGCCGATCTGCGCGACGCGACGCGCTATCTGCTCGAGGAGCTGGCGGCCCGGGCGCCGGGTCGCACCGTCGAGGTGCGCGTGCCTCCGTTCGGCGCGGTGCAGTGCGTCGAGGGCCCGCGGCACACCCGGGGGACCCCGCCCAACGTCGTCGAGACCGACGCCGAGACGTGGCTCGGGCTGGCGACCGGCCGGCTCGGGTGGGCCGCAGCGGTGGCATCAGGAGCGGTACGCGCGAGCGGGGAACGCGCCGACCTTTCTGACTTTCTGCCTATCACCTGACACGATGTCCGGCATGTCTGGTCACCGTCTGCACCGTTCTGTCCTCGCCGTCGCCCTGAGCCTCGGGCTCGTGTGCGCTGCCACGCCCCTGGCGATGGGCGCGCAAGCGGCCAGCAACGCGGCGGTGGAGACGTTCACCATCGGTACGTCGGTCAAGGGCCGGCCCATCACGGTCGTCCACCGGTCCCACGACGGCGCGCGCACGAAGGTCGTCATCATCGGCAACATCCACGGCGACGAGCGGGCCGGGCTGCGGGTCATCAAGGACCTGCTCGACCGCAAGCTGCCGACCAACGTCGACCTCTACCTGATCCGCACCGCCAACCCCGACGGCGTCGCAGCCGACCGGCGGACCAACGCCCACGGAGTCGACCTCAACCGCAACTTCGGCTATCACTGGGCGCCCAGCACGAAGGGCACCAGCACGTGGTCGGGCCCGGCCAAGTTCTCCGAGCCGGAGAGCAAGGCGCTCAAGAGGTTCGTGAAGCAGCTCGATCCCGCTCTGGTCGTCACGTTCCACCAGCCGCTGTTCGGGGTCGGCGCGAACGACAAGGGCATGCCGATCGTGCGGGCGATCGCCGCGGGCATCCACCTGCCGGTCCGGTCGTTCAGCTGCACCGGCAAGTGCGCGGGGTCGTTCACCAGCTGGGTCAACCACCGCACCGACGGTGTCGCGGTGACCGTGGAGTTCGGGGAGAAGGCGGCCAAGAAGCGCATCCGCCGGGCGGCACGTACGGTGCTCCGGGTCGGTTCCACCCTCTGAGGGTGCGGACACCGGTTCGCTGGCGCAGGGCGTGATTTCAACTGATTTCGCACCATCGAGACCTAATCGCAACCGAATTCGTCGCCTGAGCCCCCGATCCATCACTAGGCTGCCCCGCGTGACGACACCTGCGGTCCAGTTGCACGGGCTCCGGAAGGTCTTCGGTGCCCGCGACGACGCGGTGACCGCGGTCGACTCCGTGGACCTGTCGGTGGGGGACGGTGAGTTCTTCGCGATGCTCGGTCCGTCGGGCTCGGGCAAGACCACCGTGCTGCGGATGATCGCCGGGTTCGAGTCCCCGACCGCCGGACGGATCGAGCTCGGCGGGCGGGACGTCACCGACGACCCGCCGTTCGACCGCGACGTCAACACGGTCTTCCAGGACTACGCGCTGTTCCCGCACATGACCGTCGTGCAGAACGTCGCCTACGGGCTGATGGTCAAGAAGGTCGGCAAGGCGGCCCGGCTGGCCCGCGCGCACCAGGCGCTCGCGACGGTGCGGCTGGAGGGCTTCGAGTCGCGGCGGCCCAGCCAGCTCTCCGGCGGTCAGCGCCAGCGCGTCGCACTCGCCCGCGCGCTGGTCAACGAGCCCAAGGTGCTCCTGCTCGACGAGCCGCTCGGTGCCCTCGACCTCAAGCTGCGCGAGCAGATGCAGGTCGAGCTCAAGTCGATCCAGCGCGACGTCGGCATCACGTTCCTGTTCGTCACCCACGACCAGGAGGAGGCGCTGACGATGAGCGACCGGGTCGCGGTGTTCAACAACGGGCGCATCGAGCAGGTCGGCACCCCCCGAGACGTCTACGAGCGACCGGCGACGGCCTTCGTCGCCGGCTTCGTCGGCACGTCGAACCTCCTGCAGGGTCAGGCGGCGCGTGAGCTGGTGGGCAAGGACGGCGTGTTCAGCGTGCGGCCCGAGAAGATCCGTGTCGCCGCCTCGGGTGATGGAGGTCGCGGCGCACTGGCGGACGGCGAGATCAGCGCGCCGGGCCGGGTCCGCGAGGTGGTCTACGCCGGTGCGGCCACCCGCTACGTCGTACGACTCGAGTCGGGCAGTGACTTCATCGCGGTGCGGCAGAACGACGACCGGCAGAGCGACCCCGACCAGAGCACCGGCGGCGAGCCCGTCCAGCGGGACGCCGCCGTGCAACTGGTGTGGCGCAAGGAGCATGTCTACGAGGTTGGAGGAAGCGGATGAGCAAGATGCGTCTGTTCGCGGTGATCGCGGCAGCAGCGCTCGCCCTGACGTCCTGCGGGGGCAGCTCGGGGTCGTCGACGAAGGAGTCCGACGGTGACGGTGGCGGGAACACGGCGGCAGCGAGTGGGTTCACGCCGCCGAAGCTGACCGCCCTCGAGAAGCTCGGCACGCCCGAGGGCGAGCTGAACATCGTTGCCTGGGCCGGGCTACGCCGAGGACGGCTCGACCGATCCGAAGGTGGACTGGGTCACGCCGTTCGAGAAGGCGACCGGGTGCCAGGTGAATGTGAAGAACGGCCTCACGTCTGACGACATGGTCAGCCTGATGAAGACCGGTCAGTACGACGTCGTGTCGGCGTCGGGCGACGCCTCGCTGCGGATGATCGCCTCCGGCGACGTCGAGCCCGTCAACACCGACCTCGTGCCCAACTACGCCGACGTGTTCGACGCGCTGAAGATGAAGCCGTGGAACTCCGTCAACGGCGTCGCCTACGGCATCCCACACGGGCGCGGCGCGAACCTGCTGATGTACCGCACCGACAAGGTCTCGCCGCCACCGACCTCGTGGGACGTGGTGTTCGACAAGGCGACCCCGTACAAGGGGGCTGTCACGGCGTACGACTCGCCGATCTACATCGCGGACGCCGCGGTCTACCTGATGGCGACCCAAGCCCGACCTGAAGATCAAGAACCCCTACGCGCTCGACGACAAGCAGTTCGCGGCCGCGATCGACCTGCTCAAGAAGCAGAACGCCAACATCGGCGAGTACTGGAGCGACTACACCAAGGAGGTCACGGCCTTCAAGAACGGTGACTCCGTGGTCGGCACGACGTGGCAGATCATCGCCAACCTGGCCCAGGGCGAGAAGGCCCCGGTCGAGGCGCTGCTCCCCAAGGAGGGCGCAACCGGCTGGTCCGACACCTGGATGGTGGCGACCAAGAGCAAGCACAAGACGTGCGCCTACAAGTGGATGGACTGGATCATCAGCCCGAAGGTCAACGCCGAGGTTGCCGAGTAGTTCGGTGAGGCGCCGTCGAACCGGAAGTCCTGCGCGGAGACGGCGGACAAGAACTTCTGCGCGACGTTCCACGCCGACGACGAGGCCTACTTCGACCAGGTGTGGTACTGGACCACGCCGATCACCCAGTGCCTGGACGGCCGCACCAAGGTCACCTGCAAGGACTATGGAGACTGGACGACCGCGTGGCAGGAGATCAAGGGCTGACCACGGTGCCGGGTGCCCGCCCGCGCTCGTTCGCGCGGCGCGTGTCGGGCACCCTGCACCGTCACCCACGGCTGCGGCTCGCGGGTCTGCTCGCGGTTCCGACCGTCTGGCTCGTCGGCTGCCTACCTCGGCGCCCTGGGCGATCCTGCTGCTGTCGTCGTTCTGGACGACGGACGACGTTCACCGGTCAGGTCGTGAAGACCTGGACGACTGAGAACTTCCACGCCCTGCTGACCACCGACGTCTATCGCACGGTGGCGGTGCGCACCATCGGCGTTGCCGCTGCGGTGACGGTCATCTGCGTCGTCGTGGCGATGCCGACGGCCTTCTTCATGGCGAAGGTCGCGTCCCCCAGAGCGCAACGCTGGCTTGTCGTGGCGGTCCTCACGCCGCTCTGGGCGAGCTATCTCGTCAAGGCGTACGCCTGGCGCGGCATGTTCTCCGAGGACGGCGTCCTCAACTGGATCCTCGCGCCGCTCGGGTTGCACGGCCCCGGCTTCGGCCTGACCGCCACCATCATCGTGCTTGCGTATCTGTGGCTCCCGTTCATGATCCTGCCGATCTACGCCGGCCTCGAACGGCTGCCCGACTCCTTGCTGGAGGCCTCCGGCGACCTCGGTGCATCGGCGTGGCGGACGGTGCGCTCCGTCGTCCTTCCCCTCATCTTTCCCTCGATCGTGGCCGGCTCGATCTTCACGTTCTCGCTGAGCCTCGGCGACTACATCGCTGTGCAGATCGTCGGCGGGAAGAACCAGCTGCTCGGCAACCTGATCCAGACCAACGTCGGCGCGGCGAACAACCTGCCGCTGGCGGCTGCGATCGCCACAGTCCCTGTCGCGGTGATGGTGCTCTACCTGTTGGCCGTGCGGCGCACCGGCGCCCTGGACAACTTGTGAGCGGGACACCGTGACGCTGTCACGGCGGGCGCGACTCGCGCTCGCTGCCTTCATGACGCTGGGCCTCGCCGTCATCTACCTGCCGCTGTTCGTGGTGATCATCTCGTCGTTCAACATCGACCGCACGTTCAGCTGGCCGCCCAACGGCTTCACGCTCGACTGGTGGAACCGCGCCTGGCACAACGCCGGCGCCCGAGCGGCGCTCGGCACCTCGGTGCGGGCCGGGCTGGGAGCCACCGTGGTCGCGCTCGTCCTCGGCACCCTGATCGCGTTCGCCGTCGCCCGCTATCACTTCTTCGGTCGCAGCACGGTGTCGATCCTCGTCGTGCTGCCGATCGCGCTGCCCGGCATCATCACCGGCATCGCGCTGTCCAACGCGATCACGACGACGCTCGCGCCGATCGGCATCAACTTCGGGCTGTTCACCGTGATCGTGGGTCACTCGACGTTCTGCATCGTCGTGGTCTACAACAACGTGCTCGCCCGACTGCGGCGCACGGGGTCGTCGTTGGAGGAGGCCTCGATGGACCTCGGCGCGGGTGTCTGGCAGACCTTCCGCCACGTCACCTTCCCGTCTGTGCGGACCGCCCTGCTCGCGGGCGCGCTGCTCGCTTTCGCCCTGTCCTTCGACGAGATCATCGTGACGACGTTCACGGCCGGCGCGAGTGTCCAGACGCTGCCGATCTGGATCTTCAGCAACCTGGCCCGTCCCAACCAGGCGCCGGTGGTCAACGTGGTCGCGGCGCTGCTGATCGTGCTGTCCGTGCTGCCCGTCTGGTTGGCGCAGCGGCTGTCCGCGGACAACTCCGGCGGTCGCCTCTAGCAGGGCTGCGCCGTCGCAGCGAGCGAGCACGCGGTCGCATCCAGTCAGCGGTAGGTCGCGGCTGAGTCACAGTCGTCGCATCCGGCCGGGCGCGCGGTGGCGGATGTTCGATGGTCCGGGTAGAGAGGATGGGTAAGGCTGCCCTTACCTGGGTAGGGCAGCCTTCGAGCCCCCGATCCGAAAGGGAACCCCATGCATCCCTCCCGCATCTCGCTGGCCGCCGCCGGGGCGACAATCGCCCTCGTCGGCACAACCCTGGTCACGGCCACACCGGCCCCGGCAGCGCCGCACTCTCAGGCGGCGCAGCACCTGCCCCGTACGTACACATTGAAGCCCGTCGGGCCGGCCGCCGACGACATCTTCCCCGAGGGCATCACCGTGCACGGCAAGCGGTTCTTCGTCGGCAGCACCACGGACGGGACGATCTACCGCGGCAACGTGGCCCGGAAGAAGGCAAAGCCGTTCCTGCTCGGCGGCAGCGACAACCGCACGTCGGTCACCGGCATGAAGGTGAGCCACGGCCGACTGTTCATCGCCGGCGCCGCCACCGGCCGGGTGTTCGCCTACGACCTGCGCAGCCGCAAGCTCGTCGGCTCGTGGCTGGTCGCGCAGACGGGGGAGCCGACCTTCCTCAACGACATCTCCGTCGGCGCCCACGGCGCGATCTACGTGACCGACTCGCTGCGTCCGGTGCTCTACCGCATCCCGGTCCGCAAGCAGACGACCGACGGCGTCAAGACGCTGCGGATCTTCAAGGACTTCACGGGTACGCCGCTGCAGTACACAACCGGGTTCAACGTGAACGGCATCGTGACCTCGGCCAACGGCAAGTTCCTGGTGCTCGCGCAGTCCAACACCTCGACACTGTTCCGGCTGCGGATCTCCAACCGCGCGGTCACCCCGGTGAACCTGCACGGTCAGCTGGTCTCCGGCGACGGTCTCGTGCTCAGGAACCGCACGCTGTACGCCGTCGAGCGGCAGGGCGACGTGGGCTACATCGTCAAGATCCACCTGGCGAAGAAGCTGCGCGCGGGCACCGTCCTGAGTCGCACCACCCACCCGAGCTTCAACGACCCGACCACGGCGGCGCCGTTCCGCAAGCGGCTGCTGGTGGTCAACAGCCAGTTCGGCGAGCGCTCGGCCGGAGTGGAGCCCGGTCCGTTCACGGTGTCCAACGTCCGCGCGCCGTAACGGCGGTCGTTAGGCTCGTGCGGTGAGCCGCGACGAACCAGCCCGGACCAGGCGCCCGCGCTATCTGCCGTTCCTGGGCACCGGGCTGGTCGTCGGGCTCATCGCCACTGTCATCCTCGCCCTGACCAGCGCAGACGGCGCCGGGTCGACGCGCCGGCTGATGCTCTATCTCGGCATCCTGCTGGGCGGCCTCGGCGCGCTGGCTGGTGGTGCGCTCGCCGTCTGGCTGGAGCGCGACGATCGCGATCAGTGACACGGTGAATTCTCCGCGCGAGGCGGTGGGCGGCGCGTCGCCGTACGCCCCGTAGACTGACGGCGTGCCTCGTGGTGACGGACGGCTGAGCCTCGACCTCCTACCCGACGAAAAAGGACCACGGGACGCCTGCGGCGTCTTCGGCGTCTGGTCCGGCGGTGGCGCCGAGGGCGAAGAGGTGGCCAAGCTCACCTACTTCGGCCTCTATGCGCTCCAGCACCGCGGCCAGGAGTCGGCCGGCATCGCGGTCAGCAACGGCTCGCAGATCCTGGTCTACAAGGACATGGGGCTGGTCGCCCAGGTCTTCGACGAGGGCCATCTCAACGCGCTGCGTGGGCACCTCGCGATCGGCCACACCCGATATTCGACGACCGGTGCAAGCGTTTGGGAGAACGCCCAGCCGACGTTCCGCTCGACGGCCAACGGCTCGATCGCCCTGGGGCACAACGGGAACCTGACCAACATGCGCGACCTGCTGACGCTGGTCGAGAAGCGCGAGGCCGAGAGCGGCATGTTGCCCTACGACGAGGGGCAACCCCGGCGTCGGCACGACAAGATCTTCTCCACGACGGACTCCGAGGTCATCTCCGCGTTGCTGGCGTCCTATCCCGACCGGTCGCTGGAGTCCGCGGCGCTCGAGGTGCTGCCCCAGCTGCGCGGCGCGTTCGCGCTGGTGTGGATGGACGAGGGCACGCTCTACGCTGCCCGCGACGCGCAGGGCGTGCGCCCGCTGGTGCTCGGCCGCCTCGAGCGCGGCTGGGTGGTCGCGAGCGAGACTGCGGCGCTGGACATCGTCGGCGCGAGCGTGGTGCGCGAGATCGAGCCCGGCGAGCTGATCGCGATCGACGAGCACGGCTTGCGCACGCAGCAGTTCGCCGAGCCTGAGCCCAAGGGCTGCCTGTTCGAATACGTCTACCTGGCCCGGCCCGACACCAAGATCGCCGGCCGCTCGGTGCACGCGGCGCGGGTCGAGGTGGGTCGCCGGCTCGCGCTCGAGGCGCCTGTCGAGGCCGACCTCGTCATCCCGGTGCCCGAGTCGGGGACGCCGGCCGCGGTCGGCTACTCGCAGGGCAGCGGCATCCCCTACGGGCTCGGCCTGGTCAAGAACTCCTACGTCGGCCGCACCTTCATCCAGCCGTCCCAGACGATCCGTCAGCTCGGCATCCGGCTCAAGCTCAACCCGCTGAAGGACGTCATCGCCGGCAAGCGGCTGGTCGTCGTCGACGACTCGATCGTGCGCGGCAACACCCAGCGGGCGCTGGTGCGGATGCTGCGCGAGGCGGGGGCCCTCGAGGTGCACGTGCGCATCTCCTCGCCGCCGGTCAAGTGGCCGTGCTTCTACGGCATCGACTTCGCGACGCCGGCCGAGCTCGTCGCCAACGGCCTGACGATCGACGAGATCCGGGCCTCGATCGACGCCGACTCGCTGGCCTACATCTCGCTCGAGGCGCTGGTCGAGGCCACCGAGCAGCCGATGGACAACCTGTGCCGGGCCTGCTTCGACGGTGTCTACCCCATCGAGCTGCCCGAGCCCGAACTGCTCGGCAAGCACCTGCTCGAGGTCGAGCCGGCCTCGCTGATCACCGGCGGCGGCGCGGCCGACGCCCTGACCCGCCCCTGACCCGACATTTTGTGGACTCCGACACACCAGTTGTACGGCGTGTCTGGTGCGCGAGAGTCCACAACTGATCAGGCGCGACCTTGTCGGGGTTCCTGACCGGTGAGGGTCAGGCCGGCGCGGTGCCGTCCACGGTGCGCGACGGCGGTTTCGACCAGGGGGTCATCGGCCGGTCTTGCGCGACCCCGTCGACGACCAGGTCCACCCGTTCGTTGAAGAAGCAGAACAGGTCCTTGATCTTCGGGTTCTCCGGGATCGGGTCGGGATAGCTCCACACCAGATCGGGCTCGAACGTGTCGCCGACCCGGACGGACCAATAGCGAGCGGTGCCCTTGTAGGGGCAGATGGTCACGAGGTCGCTCTGCTCGAACAGCTCGGTGCGGACATCCTCGGCCGGCAGGTAGAACCGGGTCGGCAGGTTCGTCTCGAACAACAGCAGCGGACGGACCGTGCTGGCCACCCGCTCGCCGGCCACGAAGACCTCGACGCGGCGTGAGCTGCGCAGCGTGTCCACGCGATGGTGCGGGTCGCGGGCGTGCACGACCACCCGTTCGTCCTCCTCGAACCACTCCAGTCGTTCCCACGAGAACGTGATGTGGCCGGCCAGCACCGCCAGGTCACCCGTCGGATCAGGGTGCTCCCAGGCGGCGACGTCCGCCCGGGCGCGACCATCGGTGACAGCCCACCTGCGGCGGCCGTCCAGGGCGGGTTTGTCGTCGACGAGCGCGTCAGGCCGCACATCCGCCAGCGGGACGTAGTAGGTCGGGAGCCGGCCCGGGCCGTATTCGACGAGGAGCAGGGCCCGGGTGGTGTCCGCCACCACGGTGCCCCGCAGACGCACCCGGATCCGGCGCTGCGTCGACTCAACAGAGGTCGGTGGTGCCTGCATGCGTGCCTCCCCGGGCGGCTTCCGCGATCGCGGACCGTCGAAATCGCGACACCGCAATCCTGGCACCCGTTCGGCGCTCCCGTCGACGCCCATGGCGCTCGATAGGCTGACGGGACCGCAACGCTCGAGGCGGCACCGCAACGTTCGACTCGCACGGCGACGGAGGCCAGCGACACATGGTGAGCTACGAGTCCGCCGGCGTGAGCATCGAGGCCGGTGACCGTGCGGTCGAGCTGATGAAGGCCTGGGTGGCCAAGGCCTCCCGACCCGAGGTCGTGGGTGGCATCGGGGGCTTCGCGGGACTCTTCGACGCCAGCGCACTGACCTCGTACCGCCGGCCGCTTCTCGCCACCTCCACCGACGGTGTCGGCACCAAGGTCGCCGTCGCAGCGGCGATGGACCGCCACGACACCATCGGCCACGACCTCGTCGGCATGGTTGTCGACGACCTCGTGGTGTGCGGCGCCGAGCCGCTGTTCATGACCGACTACATCGCCTGCGGGCAGGTGGTGCCCGAGCGGGTCGCGGCCATCGTGAAGGGGATCGCGGAAGGCTGCGTGCTCGCGGGGTGCGCGCTGATCGGCGGCGAGACCGCGGAGCACCCGGGCCTTCTGGAGCCTGAGGAGTACGACGTCGCGGGTGCGGCCACGGGGGTGGTGGAGGCTGACCTGCTGCTGGGCGCCGATCGGGTCCGCGACGGTGATGTCCTGGTTGCGATGGCCGCCTCGGGGCTGCACTCCAACGGCTACTCGTTGGTGCGCCACGTGCTGCTCGAGCGGGCCGGCTGGGCGCTCGACCGCGACATCGCCGAGCTGGGGCGCAGCCTCGGTGACGAGCTGCTGGAGCCGACGCGCATCTATGCCCGCGACTGCCTGGCGCTCATCGACGCGGCGGACGTGCATGCCTTCAGCCACATCACCGGCGGCGGCCTCGCGAACAACCTGGCCCGCGTGCTGCCTCGTCACCTGTCGGCCACCGTGGACCGGGCGACCTGGTCGCCGCCGCCGATCTTCGGCATCGTCGCCGAGGTCGGCGACGTCGCACGCGACGACCTCGAGGCCACCCTGAACATGGGTGTCGGCATGGTCGCCGTCGTCGCGGCGTCCGACGCCGACCGAACGGTGACGTTGCTGGCCGATCGCGGGGTGCCCTCGTGGATCGCGGGCGGCGTCCACTCGTCAACGGACGACTCAGGTCAGGTCACCCTGATCGGAGCGCATCCTTAGAGCTTCGTCACCCGCTATCGATCGTTGGCGGCCCAGTCCTCGTCGTCATCGCGCTCGGTCGGCCGCTGGTCGCGCTCGGCACTCGAACTCCCGCCCGACAGCTCGCGCTGCAAGGCGTCGAGATCTGGGCCCTGCGAGCTGTACTTCAGCTCGCGAGCAACCTTGGTCTGCTTGGCCTTCGCCCGGCCGCGCCCCATGGCTCGACCCCCTCATAGGTAAACGGGGCGACCAGCACTGTGGCGGCCCCGGATCTCTGTCATCTCCGTGGGGACAACCGTACCTTGCCGTCCGCTGTTCCGGCAGCCCAGTTCACCCGCGTGCCGCGGATCGGACTCATCCCAGGCGGCCACCGGCCCTGATTGCCGCTCTTCAGCCCAATTGAGGCCCCATGATCATGAAAACTCCGGTCGCCTAGAGCCGGTCAGATCCTTCATGATCACCGGACATCAGCGCTTCGGCGAGGCGGTCGGCGGCCAGCGCGGGGGGTACGCCGTCGCTGGCGGCGAGCTCGAGGACCCGGCGGGTGGTGTCGAAGATCTCCGCGGTCTTGGCCTTCGCCCGGGCGAAGTCGAAGCCGTGCAGCTCGTCGGCGACCTGGATGACCCCGCCGGAGTTCACGACGTAGTCCGGCGCATAGAGCACGCCCCGCTCCGCCAGCGACGCCTCGATGCCCGGGTGGGCCAGCTGGTTGTTCGCCGCGCCGCAGACCACCCGGGCCTGCAGGACTGCCACGACCTCGTCGGACAGCGCCCCGCCCATCGCGCAGGGCGAGTAGACGTCCAGGTCCGCCCGCACGAGTGCCTCGACATCGGGAAGTACGTCGACCTCGGCGTGCGCCGAGCGCACGCGGGCCACTGCGGCCGGCGAGACATCGGTGACCACCACGCTGGCCCCGTCCGCCAGCAGATGCCCGACGAGGTGTACGCCGACCTTGCCGACACCGGCGATGCCCACGCGGCGGCCCGCCAGCGTCGGCGTACCCCAGAGGTGCTCGGCGCTGGCCCGCATGCCCTGGAAGACCCCGAACGCGGTGAGCACGGAGGAGTCACCAGCGCCCCCGTTGCCCTCCGAGCGGCCCGTCGCCCAGCGTGTCTCCTGCGCGACGACGTCCATGTCCGCGACGTAGGTGCCGACGTCGCAGGCCGTGACATAGGCGCCGCCCAGTGACTCCACGAAACGGCCGTAGGCGCGCAGCAGGGCCTCGCTCTTGTCGCGCGTGGGGTCGCCGATGATGACGGCCTTCCCGCCGCCGTGCGGCAGGCCGGCGAGCGCGTTCTTGTAGGCCATCGCGGTCGAGAGGTTGAGCACGTCCTCGAGCGCGTCCTGCTCGGAGGGGTAGGGGTAGAACCGGGTGCCGCCGAGACCGGGGCCGAGCGCCGTCGAGTAGAGCGCGATGATCGACCTGAGGCCACTGGCCTCGTCGGCGCGGAAGCTGACCTGCTCGTGCACGTGGGCGCTGCCCACGTGGCGATCGAAGATGGTCGTGGCTCCTCCTCCCGAGGCTTTGTGGACTCTCCGGCACCAGACACGCCGCGCGACTGGTGTGTCGGAGTCCACAACGGGGTGGGTCGCGGGTCGGGGGTGACGTGTCGAACGCCGCAGGGGGTGGCGGCCGGCGCGCCTCAGCCTACGATGCGAGGCGTGCCGGTCCTGATGCCCAGCCCGTACTGCGCCTATCTCCGGGTCTACGAGCCGCTCGCCGCCTTCGACGCCGACGAGCGGGCCGCGTGGCAGTCCTACGCCGGGCATGCCGAACCGCGCGCACATCGGTTGTCGGCCGAGCACCGCGAGGCGCTCGCCGGCGTGCTGAGCATCCCGCCGCGCCCGGTGCCGAGCGAGGAGCCGCGCGAGGCGTTCGTCCTCGAGGCGGGTGGCGCCGTGCACGTGTGCCCCGTCCAGGTGCGGCTGCGCTCCTGGATGGCGCTGGGCCAGTTCCGCGACGGGCTGCCCGACACGCTCCTGCACGCGTTCGTGCCCCCCGCATCGCTGGAACGCGCAGAGGCCGACCACGACAGCTGGGGCTATCCGACTGCCGCGCTCCCGTTGCGCATCCTGACCGCCACGTGGTCGGTGCCGATCCACTGGTTCGTGCCCTTCAGCGCAGCCGACCGGGAGGTGCGGCTGGACACCCCCGAGGTCGTGCTGCGCACCCGGATGTCCTCGGCCCGGCGCCGGGTGGGTCGCTCGCTGCGCACGCTGCGCCGCTCCGTGGGCGAGATCACCTACGTCGACGACCTCGAGGATGTCGGGCGCTGGCTCGAGGACTTCCATCCGCGATCCTGGCTGGAGCTGGACTACGGCGGCCTGGCCCGCCTGCTCGGCCCGGAGGGGCTGGCCGGCGACCGGTCCGTCGAGGAGGTCACGGCGGCTCTCGAGGCGCTCGCCGGCGGTGACGAGCCGACGGCGACCGCGGCCTACCGCAGCGTCGTCGACCGGTGGGCCAGGGTCCGGGCGCTCGAGCTCGCGAACTAGCAGCCGATCGACCCGATCGGGACCAGCCCGGCCCGTCGCCCGTCCCGAAAGGCACCGTCGCCCGTCCCGAGGGGCCGATCGCAGGTCCCCCGCGACCGGTCGCAGATCCCAGAAGGCTAGGAGTACGTCGACCGGGCTGCTCGCCGTCGATGGTCAGATTTGGCGGGCCGGGGATGGCCCACAAGGCCTCAAATCGACACTCTGGGCTGCTAAGCGGGGACTTTCCGTGACAGTTGGCTACTTTCTGTCATACGTCCGACACGGAGGCGCGACGAGTGGCGGCTGAGCGTGGTTCGAGCGCGGTCCCCCAGTTGGCAGGTGTCTAGTCCGGACGCCTCACTCAGAAGATGGCCCGCAATGACCATTTCGGACATCCCCTACGAAGGGGCACTATTACCCCCAAGGAACCGAGATGCGTCGGTTCGCCACCGAAAGAGGCCGCCAGATGTCCACTCGTACTCCCGACGCCGAGCCCCTGCTGACCCCGGCTGAGGTTGCCACGATGTTCCGTGTCGACCCCAAGACCGTGACCCGTTGGGCCAAGGCTGGCAAACTCACATCGATCCGCACCCTCGGCGGTCACCGCCGCTACCGCGAGTCGGAGGTCCGGGCGCTCCTCGCCGGGATCCCGACCCAGCGCACCGAGGGCTGACCGCACCAAGCAAGGCACAACGAAAGGCGCCGACCCGGTCCAGGGTCGGCGCCTTCGCGTTCTCTGACGCTCTCGCTCTCGCGAAGCCGCGCTGACGAGCGACCTTCGTCCGCGACACGCCCAGCGTGTCGCGGCCAAAGGTCGCTCATCGGGGTTAGCGGCGGACGAGGGTGAAGCCTCCGGCCAGCACGCGGACGGTCAGGGTCTGGGTGCCGGCGGTCCCTGGGTGGGTCCGCTTCACCAACCTGCCCCGGCCGTCATAGACCTCGACCACGAGCTGCCCGTGCCCGGGCACCGTCACGGCGCGCCGGTCGGTGGACGTGTCGGCACTGCGCAGCAGCGCGGTCCCGTGCTTGCCCTTGCCCAGGACATAGCGCGACACGACGGGCTCGAGCTGGAACGCGTCGACGATCGCCGTGTCCGAGCCGCTCGCCACCGTTTTCACGACCAGACTGGTCGCGGTCGAGGACAGGGTGATCGGCAGGGTCACCGGGAGCAGCGCGCCTGGTGTGGTCGCCGCGCCCTGGGCGCCGACAGCGCCGGACGAGAACTGACCGATCAGCGTGCCGGTGCTGGTGCGCACCGTGGTGACCGCCGAGCTCCCGTGCACCAGGCTGACCACCGGCTGGACGACGACGCGGCCCAGCCCGGGTGGCACGGTGACCGTGGCGACACCGTCGTTGCCGAGCTCGGCGTAGCCAGTGCCTCCGTACTGCGACTCGCCCGTCCACGTCGACGTGGGGACGACGGCGGTCGCCCCGCCCGTCAACGCCGCGTCCTCGGCCTGCAACGTCGTCGTGCCCACCCGCTCGCGGATGCCTGCGGTGCGGGCGATCTTGGCGATCTTCGGGTGCGCGTCGAGGGCGAGCATCGTGAGGAGCCCATGGATCGTGGACTCGGCACCCGAGTTCGGGTTGACGCGACCATCCTTCTCGACGCCGTCGATCGTGCGCCCGGTGGCCGGGTCGTACGCCGGCTTGTGGGAGAGGTTGGCGCCGAAGAACCACGCCGCCGCGACTCCTGCGACCTTGCGCAGGCCGGGACGGTGCGCTGCCGTGGCGGTGGCGAACAGGCCCTGGACGCGCGCGTCGGCGCCGTAGGCGATCTGCGTCGCGTCGATGCGGCTGGGCAGCCGCGCCTGGTCTGGTCCGCCGGAGGTGAGCAGGTACGGCGTGAACGTCGCGGCGTCGCGGATGGCGGGCTTGACCAGGCTACGGTCCCCGAGCGCCGCGCCGGCGCGGGCGAGCCCGGACGGCATGTTCGCACCCCATGCGTGCCAGATCGAACGTGACCCTGCCCAGGGGAGCAGCGCGCCGTTGGGCCAGGTTCGTGCGTTGCCGCCGCCCAGCTCGGCCACGCCGTTGGCGAGCCGCCGCAGCGTCGACCGGGCCGCGTGACCGCCGCCGGCATCGACGTAGGCCGCCAGTCCGAGCATGGCCTCGGACGTCGCGTCGCCACCATCGGCGATCAGCCAGGCGGGCGTGGGAACGCCGTGCAGCGAGGTGTACGTGCCGTACTTGTCGAGCACCTGACGGTCGATGGCGTGCATCGACAGGACCAGCCGCGCGCGCAGGAAGGCGGCGAACTTCGGGTCGACGTCGCGGAATGCGGCGTAGCCCTCACCGAGCGCCCAGATGGTGCGCGCGGTCCAGTACGCGGCGTCGCTGTCGGAGGGGTCGGGCAGCTCAACGGGGTCGGCGCTGCGGTTCAGCGTGCCGTCGGGCTGCATCCAGAGCACCACGTTGCCGCGGTTGGCGCCGGTCGCGGTCTGCAGGTAGGTCAGTCCACGCAGCAGCTGGCGGGCGTGCTTGCGGCTGGACTTCTTGCCGGTCAGCTGCCAGTGCCGGGTGTAGACCACGGCGGCCCGGGAGATGTCGTCGGCGTTGAACGCGCCCTGCCCCCACGTGTTCGTGGCGGCGTCGTACGCGCCGCCGCCCACGCGCTTCCAGACGCCGGCGTCCTGCTCGGCGTAGGTCCACAGCACCCCGATCCGCGGGTGCTTGGCAAGCTGGTAGGTGGTGTGGTGGGCCTGCTTCGGCGGCCGGACGGTGGCACCGAGCCAGTTGATGTGCGCGAGGTTGGTCAGCGGCTCGGCTTTGGCCGCAGCCGCTGAAGCGGCGGTCGCAGGACTGGCTCCGGCGAGCATGCTGCTGAGTGCCATCGCCAGGGCGAGCAGCAGTGCGAGCAGGGTGGGGCGGGTGCGGCGGGTCATGGTGTGCGCTCGTCTCTGTGGGTGCTGCGCATTGAGGTCGTAGAACACGGGTTGTTGATCACGGGTTGTTGATCACGGTGCGCTCGTGCCGTGCCGGCCGTAGGTGTCCGAGAGCCGCACGACGTCTTCCCGCCAGCCGGGACCGGCGGTGGATGCCTCGACGAGCACTGCGTCGCTGACCGCGCGAACACGGTGCAGCAGCCCGGGCGGCACATGGATCGACGAGCCGGCGGGCAGGTCGACGGTGCGCAACGAGGCTTCGTCGGCACCGACGTCGATCTGCGCCTCGCCGCTGAGCACGGCGATGGTCTCGTCCTTGTGGTGGTGGTATTGCAGCGAGAGCGCCTGACCGGCGTTCACGTGCAACGTCTTTCCGACGTACGACCCTTCGACCACGGCGAAGATCTCCTCGTGGCCCCACGGTTTCTCTACGCGTTCGGCGATCCGCGGATCGTTCATGCCGTGTGCTCGAGGCGTGCGACACCGATCTTGGCGTCGGCCATGCCGTAGAACACGTAGCGAACGCCCTCGATCTCCTCGATCGCGGTCGGGAAGACGACGTTCGCCACGGTGCCGTTGATCTCCTCGTCGGTCTCGGGCACCATCAGCGGCTTGCTCGTCCGAGCGATCACCTTGGAGGGGTCGTTCGCGTCGAGGATCATCGCGCCCGCTGCGTACTCGGCCTTCATCGCCGTCGGATCCCAGCCCTTGGGGATATAGCCGGTGACGCCGTGATGGATGAGCAGCCAGCCCTCGTCGACCCTGATCGGCGGCGGGCCCGCTCCGATCTTGAGCTCCTCGAACTCGAACTCGGGCAGCGCCACGAGCCGGTGCTGGCCCAGCTGGACCAGCGAGCGCAGATCTGCCTCGACGGCGTCGGCCGGCGCGTAGGAGATCCAGATGCCGGGGCGGTCGTCCGTGACTCCGGCGGGGAGATAGGTCGTCTCCCCGTCGCGGAACCAGCCGAGGTCCCACATCGGCCGGTGCAACATCGCATAGCTGCGACGGCCGTCGGGCGCGATGACCGGCTCGGGGAAGAAGACCGCGTCCTTGTTCGGGAACAGCCCGAGGTCCGTGTCGAGCTCGGGCTGGTAGCCGTACTGCACCGGTCCGAGCCGTCGCCAGTGCGTCAGGTCGTCCGAGACGGCAAGTGCCAGGCGAGGCCCGAGCGGTCCGTAGGCGACGTAGGTCATCACCGTCATGCCCAGGCTTGGTACGTAGGTCGTCCTCGGGTCCTCGACACCGGAGTGGTCGGCACCTCGTTCCCAGCCTGCGTCAGGCGCGAACACGACACCCTTGCGCGTCACGCCGACCGGAACGCCCTGGCGCAGCTCGATCTCGGCGAGACCGACTCGCGAGACGTTGCCCTTCGACACCATGCGTGGCAACAGATGCAGGGTGCCGTCCGGCGTGTGGCCGGTGGCCGGGTTGAGGACGCCTTCGGCTTCCTGGGGGTCAGTCGGGTCAGGCGTCATGATCACGCCAACGCGCGTGAGGGTGTAGGGGACAGTGGTGCTGATAGTCACGTAGATCTCAACCCTTCACGCCGGAGCCGATGTCACTGTTGTTGAAGTGCCGCTGGAAGATGACGAACAGCGCCACCGCAGGGGCGGCCAGCACGACAGCACCCGCGAACATGGCGCCATAGGGGTTCGAGGCTCGTGAGGCAACGTTGCTCATGTAGTTGGCCAGGCTGACCGCAAGCGGTTGCATGTCGGCCTGCTTGGTGACGAGGAACGGCCACAGGAACTCGTTCCACGGGCCGATGAAGGTGAGCAGGATCGCGGTGAGAACCGCTGGCCGGACAAGGGGCAGTGCGATCGAGCGCAGGATGCGCATCTCGCTCGCGCCGTCGATCATGGCAGCGTCGAACAGCTCCTGCGGCAGCTGTATGAAGAACTGCCGGAAGATGAAGACAGCGGTCGTGTTGATCGCGTACGGAAGGATGATCCCCAGGTAGCTGTCGGCGAGGCCGTAGCTGCGCACGATGAGCACGTAGAGCGGGATCATCAGCAGCTGGAACGGCACGACCTGCACCAGGATCATGGCGCTGAACACCGTTCCCCGACCACGGAAATGCAGTCGAGCGAGGGCGTAGCCCGCAAGCAGCCCGAAGACCACCGTGCCCAGGATCACGCCTGCGGTGAAGATGCCGGAGTTGAGAAGTGACCGGCCGAGATTGATCCGTTCGTTGATCTGGCTGTAGTTCTGTGTCGTCAGGCCGCCGTGCGGGATGACGCCGGCAAGCGACGTGTCCGGCTCGGCCTGGAAAGAGCCGACGATCATGTAGTAGAAGGGAAACAGGAACAGCAGCGCGCCCAGCCCCAGCACGAGGGCGCGCAGGGCGCCCAGGACCCGGCTGCCGTGGCGCTGCCTCGAGACCGTCACCGGAGGCAGCTCGGAGAGCTCTTCGTTCCAGGGATCGCTGAGTGTCGTCCCGGCCATGTCAGTCCCTCTCCAGCACGTACTTGTTGACCAGGGAGATGACCATCACGCCGAGCACCAGGATCACGCCGATCGCGGCCGCGACATCCGGGTTCTGCTGCTGGATGCCCTTTTGGTAGATGAGCAGCACGGGTGAGGTCGACGCGCCGTCCGGGCCGCCGCCGTTCGTGAGCAGGTAGGGCTCGGTGAACAGGTTCGCTCCGGTGATGATCGCGAGGATGACGACCAGCGTCGTCGCCGACTTGACCCCGGGCACCGTCACGGACCAGAAGCTGCGCCAGGCGTTGGCACCGTCCATCGATGCAGCCTCGTATAGCTCCTTGGGGACGTTCTGCAGCGCGGCGAGATAGAGCAGGATGAAGAAGCCCAGCTGTTTCCACGCCACGAAGATCGCAATGCTGGGCATGGCCAACTTGGCGTTGACCAGCCACGAGGGGTTGGGCGCCAGGGGGCCGAGCATGTTGTTCACCAAACCGTCGCCGCTGAACAGGAACAGCCAGACGGCGACGACGGCCACGCTGGCCGTCACGTAGGGCACGTAGAACGAGACGCGCAGGAAGGTGCGCGCGTGGACCGCGCGGTTGAGCGCGACCGCGAGCACGAGCGCCAAGACGACGGTCAGCGGGACGTTGATGACGAGGAAGACACCGACGTTGCGGAACGACTGCAAAACGGCGGGATCGCTCAGTGCCGTCTTGTAGTTGTCGAGGCCGACGAACGGTCGCGGCACCGAGATGCCGGGAGCCGTGAAGAAGTAGTCGTGGAAGCTGATCCACACCGCAAGGACGAGGGGGTAGGCGAAGATCGTGACGAGGAACAGCACGTAGGGGGCTACGAAGAGCATCCCGATCGGGTGACGGCCGGTGAGGGCCGTCACCCGGCTCCGTCGCCGCTTACGCGACGACGGAGCCGGGTTCGTTGCCCGGCCGGTGCCTGGCGACGTGGTGATCGATGACATGTCTGCCTCAGGACTGCGCAGCGAGTTCGTCGATCTTCTTGGCCGCGGCCGTCATGGACTCGTCCACCGGAGCCTTCGCGAAGATGACCGACTTCGTCCACTCGTCGCGGAATGCCTGCCAGATCTCGATGGAGCTGGACACGTTGGGCACCTCGACGGTGCGCGCCGCCTGCGCGGCGAACAGCTTGTAGTCCGGGTTCTTGGCGAAATAGTCCGGGTAGGCGGTCGGCAGGTCGGTGCGCAGCGGCATCTGGCCGGTTGCCTCTAGCAGCTTTCCGTCCTGCTCCTTGCTGGTGGCGAACTTCGTGACGGCCCAGGCTGTGCCCTGTGCCTTGCACGAGGAGTAGATCGCGACGTTCTTGGCGTCGGAGAAGGTGCTGATCTGGTCGGCCGACTTCCCGGTCGAGGTCGGCACCGGAGCGACGCCCCAGTTGACCTTGCCCTTGTAGACGGCGACGGCCCACGGTCCGACGATCGACATGGCTGCCTTGCTGTCGGCGAACGAGTCACCGTTGTACTTCTCGTTCGGCGCGAGCTTCTCGGCATACAGGGTGCTCCAGAACTTCGCGACCGACTGGCCCGCGGGGTCGTCGAAGGTCGCCTTGCCGTCCTCGACCAGCTGCTTGCCACCGCTCTCGGCGGCGTACAGCGGGTAGAAGTCGAACCAGGACTGGAAGAACTCGCTCGTCGGCGCCGGGTAGATCGCAGCGGGTGCAGCCCCGCTCTTGACGATCTTGCGGCTGGTCGCGAGGAACTCGTCGTACGTCGCGAGTGGCGGGTTCGCCGGGTCGACGCCGGCCTTCTTCATGATGTCCTTGTTGTAGAAGATCATGACAGGGTTGGACTTCCACGGGATCTGATAGTGCTTGCCGTCCGCGGACTTGTACTGGTCGAGCGTGGCGCCCGAGCGCGCCTTGAGATAGTCGACGGCTCCCTTGAAATTCTCGAGGGGCACGAGCCCACCCTGCTTCTGGAACTGCGGCACTGCCGCAGGCGCAGTGTTGAAGATGAGACAGGGGGCGTTGCCTGCGGTGATGGCGGCGCCGATGACCTCTTCCGAGCTCTTGCCGGCAGGGATCTCCTGGGCGGTGATCTTTTCCTTCGGGTGCGCTGCGTTCCAGGAGGCGACCATCGCCTTGCCCCAGCCGAGCTCTTCGGTGTTGTTCGAGAGCCAGATCTTGATGGGACCGCGAACGGTCGACGCGTCGCTCGCAGCAGTTCCCCCGCCCGAGCTTCCGCCGCAGGCGCTGAGCAGTCCGAGTCCGACGACCAGCGTTGCCGCCGGCAGTGTGCGCGAGAGGCGCTTCATGCTTTCTCCGATTCTGTGCGTTGAGTTTTCGGGCGTTGAGATTTCGGGCGTTGAGTAGTGGGAGGAGCCGGGTTGTGGGTCGGTGGGCTTTCAGTCGAAGGAGTCGTACGGCGTCGCGCGACTCGGCGCGGTGCCTTGGTCTCGGGCGGAGGTCCGCAGCTGTCCCGCAGGATGAGCTCCGCCGGAGGCAGCTCGACGTGGATGACCGGGGGTCGCGTGCGCGAGCGACCGGACCGCTGCCGGGGCGCGGCAGCCGCCTCGATCACGTCGAGCAACAGCTGGGCGGCAGCGGCGCCCCACCCGAGTGGGTCGGAACGCACGGTGGTCAGGGCCGGGTTGAGGTGGCGCGCGAGCTCGGTGTCGTCGAACCCGGTCACGGACAGCTGGCCGGGCACCGACACTCCGCGTGAAGCTGCGACGGACATGCCGGCGATGGCCATGATGTCGTTGGCGTAGACGATCGCTGTCGGCGGCTCTGCGAGGTCGAGCAGGGCGGCGGTCGCGGTCGCTCCGCCGGAGGCCGTGAAGTCGGCGGTGACGGCCAGCGTGGCCGGCAAGTCCGCCTCGTGCATGACCGCGCGCCAGGCAGCCTGGCGGGCGTCACCGTGCACGAACTGCGCCGGGCCGGCGACGTTGGCGATGCGGCGGTGCCCGAGCCCGATGAGGTGGCGCACTGCGGCGGCGACACCGGGGCGGTCGTCGAGGCTCACCGATGCCAGCTGGCTGTTCGGCATCCGGCCGATCGTCACGGCGGGCAGACCGAGCTCGGCGAGCACCTTGGGTCGGGGGTCGTCGACGCGCAGGTCGGAGAGGAACACCCCGTCGACGCGCCGGTCGGCGGCGAGCCGGCGGTAGCCGTCCAGCTCGGCGTCGGCGGTGGGCGGCACCTGCAGCACCAGAGCATGGCCCCGACCGGAGAGCACGGTCTCGATGCCGGCGATGAACGGAGAGAAGAAGGGGTCGGCGCCGAGCAGCTCCGGCTCGCGCGCCACGACCAGGCCGACCGCGAGCGCCCGCTGGGTCGACAGCGATCGCGCGGACGCGTTGGGCGTCCAGCCGAGCTCGTCCGCGGCGGCCAGGATCCGGGCCCGGGTGGCATCCGCGACGCCGGGGCGACCGTTGAGCGCGAAGGAGACCGCACCCTTCGACACCTGCGCGGCCCGCGCCACGTCGTCGATCGTCGTCCGGCGAACGGGCGACTCGGGGGTGGACATGATGGGTTACTTAACCGGTTTAGTAGTTCTTAAACTATTTACCCGGAAAGAGCCCAATTCGTTATCTTCGCCGCTGGTGACAGCGGCTGGCAGGCGCGTGTGCGTCTCCTGGCAGGTCGGCACTGCACTCTGTCGAGCAGCGGACACCCAGCTGATCAACAGAACAGACAGAGGCCACCATGACGTACGCATTCGAGGCCACCGGTCTCGTCAAGCGGTTCGGCAGCACCCTTGCCCTCGACGGAGTCGACCTGGCGGCGCGGCAGGGCACCGTGCTCGGAGTCCTCGGCCCCAACGGCGCGGGCAAGACGACCGCCGTACGCATCCTGGCCACCTTGCTGCGCCCCGACGGGGGGCACGCCACGGTCGGTGGCCTCGACGTCGTCAAGGACGCCGCTCTGGTGCGCCGCGAGATCGGGCTCACGGGGCAGTACGCGTCGGTCGACGAGACCCTCACCGGCACCGAGAACCTCGTGCTCATCGGCCGGTTGCTCGACCTGCCGCGCGGCGACGCGAAGGCCCGGGCCCGCGAGCTGCTCGCGCAGTTCGACCTCGACGAGGCGGCTGACCGGCTGGCGAAGACCTACTCCGGAGGCATGCGGCGCCGCCTCGACCTCGCGGCCAGCCTGGTCGGCCGCCCGTCGGTGCTCTACCTCGACGAGCCCACGACGGGCCTCGACCCGGTCAAGCGTGAGGACGTCTGGGCGATGGTGCGCGACCTGGCCGCCGACGGTGTGACGGTCCTGCTCACCACGCAGTATCTCGACGAGGCCGACGCCCTGGCCGACGAAATCTCGGTCATCGGCCACGGTCGGGTCATCGCACACGGAACGCCTGCCGAGCTCAAGCAGATCGTCGGCGGCCAGTCCATCACCGTGCGCCCCGCCGACCCGTCGCAGGTCGATGCGGTCGCGGCGATCCTGTCCACGGTGTCCGGCCGACCGGCCACCTCACCGGGCCGAGGCGTCGTCACCGTGCCGGTTGCCTCCGCCGAGCCGTTCGCCGACGTCGTGCGCCGCCTCGCCGAGGCGGGCATCACCGCTCGGAGCTGTCTCTGCACCTGCCCAGCCTCGACGAGGTCTTCTTCACTCTCACCGGCCCCACCGACGCCGCCGACGGTCCCGGCAGCGCCGACGAACCACCCGGCCCGGACCCGACCGACCGCACTGACACGAAAGCGATGGCCACCCGATGACCACCCTCGATCTGGCGCCCGCGCGCCCCGGTGCCGGCCCGCTGCCCGCCCCCGTCCGGCACAGCCTTTCGCTGGCCTGGCGCACCCTGCTCAGGATCAAGCGCACGCCGGAACAGCTGCTCGACGTGACGCTGCAGCCGCCCATCTTCATCATTCTGTTCGTCTACGTCTTCGGTGGTGCGATCGCCGGAACGCAGCACGACTACCTGCAATACGTGTTGCCGTCGTTGATGGTGCAGACGGTGATCTTCGCGCACGATCGCCATCGGCTCCAATCTCAACGACGACATCAAGAACGGCGTCTTCGACCGCTTCCGGAGCCTGCCGATCTCGCGATCCGCGCCACTGGTCGGCGCTGTGTTCGGCGACGTGATCCGCTATTCGATCGCGATCATCGTCACTCTGGCGTTCGGCATGGCGCTCGGCTTCCGGGTCAGCACCAACCCCTTGGAGGCGCTCGCCGCCTGCCTGCTGACACTGGGCTTCGCCCTCTGCCTGTGCTGGGTCTCCATCTTCCTCGGCATGCTGGTCCGCGAGTCGGGTGCCGTGCAGGGCCTCGGGTTCCTGTTCCTGTTCCCGCTGACCTTCGGCTCGACCACGTTCGTGAAGGCCGAGACGATGCCGAGCTGGCTGCAGGCGTGGGTGAACGTCAACCCGATCACGCACCTCAACGAGGCCGTACGCAACCTGATGATCGGCGGCCCGGTCGCTGGTCCCGTCGCCTGGAGCATCGGCTGGGCGCTGCTGTTCCTCGTCATCTTCGCCCCGCTCGCCGTCCGCGCCTACCGCCGCAAAGCCTGACGCGACCCTTCAAAGTCGATCATGCAGTAAGCGACACCGTCGGCATACCTGCAGGTCAGCGGCCCGTAATTCCAAGTCGATCATGCAGGTAGCTGACGCGTGTCTAACTTCAGCCGTGCCGCCACGGGGCTCAGGTGGGAGCGCGGCCTACTTCACCAGGGCGTGTTCGGACCGTTCCGCCAGCAGGCCGAGCACCTCTTCGCGGGACAGTGCCAACCCACGCGCGTAGGCGGCGTCGTACACCGCCGGGTCGAGCGCCTTCGCGACACCCGCTGCGATGCGGATCGCGTCAACGTTGCTGCGGTCCTCGGCACCCCGCAGGGCGACGCTGGCACCGAGCAGGACGGCTGCTCGTTGCGGGTCGTCGCGTGCGAGGGCAAGCTCGGCGAGGCCGACACCGACGATCGCGGCAATCGGCATGTCACGAACGCTGACGGCGAGCTCGAGAGCGGTGTGCAGTTGGGTCTCGGCAGACGCGAAGGCGTCCTCGGCGACGTCGAGATGCGCGAGGCTGGTGTGCACCACCGCGCCCACCTGTCGCGGGCCGTGCGGCGACCGGTCCAGTCCCTCGAGGGCGTCCATGAAATGGCGTCGAGCGCCGACCAAGTCACCCTCGAGCCGGTCGAGCTCGCCGAAGCCGAAACGCGCGAACGAGACCATCATCGGCGACCGGCGTTCCTCGGCTTTCTCCATCGCGAGCTCGGTGTCCCGCCGAGCACCGGTCATGTCGCCGCTGCGGGCGCGGGCCATCGCCAGGCGCATCAACTGCTCGGCCACGTCATCGCCGGCGCGCAGCTGGGTCAGCATCGCCATCGACTCCTCGAACGCCTCGAGCGCGGCGCTGACATCGCCGTCCATCATGAGGACGCCGCCCAGGGCTGACAGGGTGATGGCCATGCCCCACCGGTCGCCGAGCTCCGCGAAGCGCTCGTAGGAGTCCTGCGAGTCACGGCGCAGGCCGTCGACGTCGCCCTCGTTCTCGGCGATGGCTGACCGCATGAAGAGCAGGACCGCGCGCGCCCACGGGTCCCGGTGCGCCATGTTGCGCTCGATCGCTGCCAGCGCACCCGCGGTGTCCTCGGCGAGCATCGCGGCACCCGGAGCGATCATGGACAGCATCGGATGTCCGTTGAGCTGGTCGATGTCCGCCATCTCGTCCTCGATGAGCTTGCGCGCCTTCTCGACCGACATGTCGCTGTGACCCGCGGCGAATGCGCTGATGCTGTGGATGACCAGCACGACGGCCCGCGCATTGCTGTCCGCCGGTCCGGGCACCGACAGCGCCAGGCCGAGCCACGCACTGGCCTCGGCATGGCTGCCCTGCAGCGTCCAGTACCAGCTCAGTGCGGCGGCGAGCCGCAGGGCAGTGTCCGCGTCGTTGACGTCGGCGGCGAAGCGCAGCGCGGCGAGCAGGTTGTCGCGCTCGGCATGCAGCACATCGATCCACTCGACCTGCCGCTCGCCGCGCAGGAACGGTTCGGCGGTCTCGGCGAGAGCGAGGAAGTGGGCGGCGTGCGCGGCTCGGATGCCGGTGATCTCCCCACGGTCGGCGAGGCGCTCGACGCCGTACTCCCTGATCGTTTCCAGCATCCGATAGCGGGTGTCCGGGCCGGCGACGATTTGTACGAGCGACTTGTCGGCGAGAGCCTGTAGCAGGTCGAGCACGTCGTCGACGGGGAGGTCGCTGCCGGAGCACACATCCTCTGCGCTGCGTTGGGTCGCGCCACCGGCGAAGGTCGCCAGACGTTCGGCGAGGTGGCGCTCCTCGTCCGAGAGCAGGTCCCAGCTCCAGGCGACGACTGCGCGCAGTGTCTGGTGCCGCGCGACCGCGGTGCGACTGCCTCCGGTGAGCAGCCGGAACCGGTCGCCGAGGCGGTCGGCAACCTGGCGAACGGTCATCGATCGCAGCCGGGCAGCGGCGAGCTCGATGGCCAGTGGCAGGCCATCGAGGCGGCGGCAGATCTCGACGACGGCTTCCACCGTCTCGTCGGTGACGGCGAAGTCGGGGTCGACGGCGGATGCGCGATCGACGAGCAGCTTCACGGCGGGGTAGGTCAGAGCCTCGGCGCGGGTCGCATGAGACGCCGGCAGGCCGAGCGAGGCGACGGGGCACAGCGACTCGCCGAAGATGCCGAGAGGCTCCCGACTGGTGGCCAGGACACGCAAGTCGGGGCAACGGCTGAGCAGGTGGTCGGCCAGCTGGGCGGCGCCCTCGATGAGATGCTCGCAGTTGTCGAGCAGCAGCAGGGCTGACCCCGTGGAGAAGGCGTCGACGATCCGGCTCAAAGCGTCCTGTGTCGACGGCGAGCGGTTGTCGAGCATCCGCTTCTCGCGCAGGGTGAGCGATCCGAGCACGGCCTGCGCGATGTCGGCCGGATCGGTGACCGGCGCCAGCTCGACGAACCAGACGCCGTCGTCGAACACCGGCCCTTCGGCCGGCCGGCGGACGAGTGCGGCGGCGGCTTCGCTGGCCAGTCGGGTCTTCCCGGCGCCACCCGGACCGACAAGGGTCACCAGGCGGGAGCGTTCCAGCAGCGACCCGATGCGGGCCAGGTCGTCTTCGCGGCCGACGAAGCTGGTGAGCGCGGTGCGCAGGTTGCTGCGCGTCGCCGGCGGGGTCGGGGTGGCGTGCAGGCCGGGGTCGGCTCGAAGGACCGCCATGTGCACCTGTTGCAGCGCCGGTGAGGGGTCCACACCGAGCTGGTCGGCGAGCTGGCGGCGGGTCTCGTCGTACGCCGACAACGCTGCGGCCTGGCGACCGGCGGCATACAGCGCTCGCATCTGCAGGCCGCGCAACCGCTCACGCAGCGGGTGTTCACCGGCGAGTGCCTCGAGCTCGCCCACCACGCTCTGGTGTCGGCCGAGGGCGAGGTCGGCCTCGATGCGGTCCTCGACGGCGGCCAGCCGCAGCTCCTCGAGACGGGTCGCGGCGGCCACGGCGAACGGTGCGTCCGCGACGTCGGCCAGAGCATCGCCGCGCCAGAGGTCGAGCGCGCGGCGCAACAGGTCGGCGGCAGCCTCGGCATCGGTCGCATCGAGCGCGTTCCGCCCGTCGCGGGCCAGCTGCTCGAACGACGTCACGTCGACGTCGCGGGCGGGCAGGGCCAGCCGATAGCCGGTCGGCACCGAGACGATGACGTCACGATCGGGCAGTACGCGGCGCAGCCGGGACACCAACGACTGCAAGGCGTTGGCCTGGTCGGCCGGGGGTTGGTCGCCCCAGAGGGCGTCGGCGAGCCGCTCCGAATCGACGGTGCGACCGACGTCGATCGCCAGCCGGATGAGCAGGGCGCGCAGTCGGGCACCACCGACGTCGATCGGGCCGTCGTCCCCCTCGACGGTCAGCGGCCCCAGGATCCCCACGCGCATGGCGCCACTCTGCCAGTTTCGCCGCGCATGCCCCGAAAGAGGTCTTGACAAGGCTCTGACGAACGTCTGCTCGCCCAGACTGTGCCCTTCTGCTCCGCATCGCTCTTGCCGAACCCGCCGCGCAGGTGTTCCTTGGAACTACCGAGAGTCACCAGTGACGCCACGGCGCAGCGGTCAGGGGACCCGTGCAGAGCTGCAGAGTTGGAGCACGCGGGCCTCGCCACCGGATTGCCGGGGCGCTGGTCGCGCTGGCTTGTACGGCCGCATTGTGCACAGTCGCGGCCGTCGGTGGCCCGCAACCGGCGTCGGCCGCGCCTGTCGGACAACCGCCCGATGTCGTGCGTGACCCCCCGGACGTTGCCCAGGCACGGATCAAGGCATGGGCGCCTGGGGACGGGTCGGTCGCGGTCGCGGAGTTCTCACCATCGGTCGTCCCGGACAACCTGCGCGGGGTGGCCATTGTCGTGCGGCAGGGTGCCCCGGTCGGGACAAGTGCGCCCGGCCAGCGAGTGAGTCAGACGCTGGTCCCGCTCACGCTGGGTGTCGAGATGCCCGACCTCGTTGGCAGTCTCCGATCCACGGCGACGCAGCGCCTGGCCCGGTTCGGCCTCACGTCGCTGACCTGGATCCCGGCCGATGCTGCGGAAGACGACACAGTCACCGGGCAGTCGCCGACCGCGGGAACGCTCGTCGCCTTCTCCGACCCGATCGCGGTCACCTTCACCGAATCGGTCCCGGTGCCCAACGTCCTGGGCCTGACGGTGAACGAGGCCCGGCGCCGAGTCACAGCCGCCGGGCTCGTCCTCGGGACTGCGCGCAGTACGGGTCGCGTGACCGACCAGCAACCGGCGGCGGAGACACTGGTCTCCCGCGAGAGCACCGTCAGCGTGACGCTGGACGTCGGCGTCACCGTGCCCAACGTCCTCGGCCTCACGGTGGAACAGGCGCGGCAGGCCGTTGAACAAGCCGGACTGGTGCTCGAGACCCCGGACGCCACCGGACGCATCATCGGTCAACGGCCGCGGGCGGGCCGGTCGGTTGCTCGAGGCAGGGTCGTGTCGGTCACCGTAGAGCCCATCCCGCTGCTGAGCGTGCCGAACGTGGTCGGCATGACGGTGCAGCAAGCCCGACAGGTGCTCGTCCGGGCAGGTCTGCAGCTCGATGCCCCCGACATCGACGGACGGATCATCGGACAGCGGCCGCGCGCCGGATCGTCGGCAGTGCCGGGCACGACTGTCGCGGTCACGATCGCTGTGCCGCCACCCAGTCGTCGGGGGCTTTTCCTCGGAGCGGGGCTGGCCGGGCTGCTGGCGGCGGTCGCGGCTTCGATCACCGGACGGCGGATGCGCCGCCGTCGCTGGGTTGCCCACCATGTCCGTGTCCGGCCTACCTTCGACCCAGGCATCGCGCTGCGCCGCGATGGCAACGCGACACAGTCCTGGCGGGTGAGCGTGCAAAGCAGACCCGGACCGACCATCCCCGCTCAGGCGAGGAGGGTGACCCATGCCGACACCTCACGCTGACGGGCAGGCGACCGTCGCCGCTGTGCTGTTCGGGACGGCCGAGGAGGGGCGGCGGATCCTGCACGACGAATTGCTGGCTGAGGACGAGCTCGCGGGCAAGGTGCGGTCGGCCGCAACGACTGTCGTACCGAAAGGTGCCCTGGCGTTGATCCGCCGGCAGGTCGCCGACGCGGCACTCGAGGTGCTGCAGATCCCGTTCTCGGATGTTCTCACCGGCGCCTGGTCGCGATATTCCGAGCTGATGCAGGCTGCAGAGCTGACTCGGGCCAACCCCGGACGTCGCGAGGACGTCGTGCTTGCCGAGCACACCGTGACCTCAGAGCATCACCCGCACGTCGACGTTCTCGTCGACGACACGCTCGTGGCGAGCATCCAGCTGAATGTGCAGCTGCTGTGCACCATCCGAGCCCTGACGGTCGCGGTCGAGCGGGCGGCCATCGTCGAGGTCGGGTCCGGCAGCGCCCACGTCGAGCTGTCCGTCGCGGCCGACGACGTGCCGCTGTGGACGCGCGAGCACGAGTTCGATGTGACGGCTGTCGTCCGCCTGCGGGAGGGAGGGGTCCTGCTGCTGCCGCACCAGCGAACCATCGAGCTGCCGGAGAGCGACCGCGCGGCCGTCACTGACCGTGCGGCCGCGACCGGCCGCGCGGCCGTGACCGACCTCGGCGAGTTCGGTGGGGATCAGCGACGGCCGAACGGCCCGCGATGATGGGCCCTCGACCTCGCCACCGTCTAGACCCATTAGCCCATCGTCTTGGCACCGTCGAACGACTCGCGCAGGATGTCGGCGTGACCTGCGTGCTGTGCGGTTTCAGCGATCACGTGCAAGAGGACGCGGCGGGCTGACCACCGCGCCCCGGGCTCGAACCAGGGTGCCTCAGGCAACGGGTGGGACATGTCCAGGTCGGGCAGGCTCACCACGAGCTCGTCGGTGCGAACAGCCACCTGCTCGTAAGCGTCCAGCAAACCGGCAAGCGTCTCCCCCTCGAGCATCTGGAAGCCGCCCGCCCAGTCGATCTCGTCGCCGTCCGCGGGAGGGCTCATCGCCGCGGGTCCGTCCACGATGAAGTTGACCCATTGCCGCTCGGTGAGCGCGACGTGCTTGATCAGCCCGCCCAGGGACAGCGCGCTTGCGGTGGTCTGTCGGGCCGCTTGCTCATCGGTGAGGTCGCGGACCGTGAAGCGCAGGAACCAGCGGTGCCTGCGCAGCGACTCGAGCAGATCAGCCCGCTCGCCGGTCATGGGTGCCTCAGAAGTCGTCATGGCTGCGAGTCTGCTCCGCAGCACCGACAACGTCTCCCCAAACACCGCGGAAGGGTGAGTCAGGCAGGCTCCCCCGCCCGGATGGCCTGCCCAAGTCACCATTTCGCGGGCAGTGCGGTCACCATTTCGCGGGCAGTACGGCCCCGACGGCTCCGTACGCCCGTGCTCCGGGACGCCGACGGCTAGTTCAGTGGTGGAGGTATTTCGCCGGAGCCCCGCGCCAGGAGCTGGGTCGGGACGATCTCCGTCCGGAAGGGGGAGGCATCGCCGTCCATGCGACGGAAGAGCTGTTCGGCAGCCAGCTGGCCGATGAGCTGGGGATCCTGCGCGACAACAGTCACGGGGGGCTCGAGCACGTCGGCGAGCAGGAAGTCGTCGAAGCCCACGATGGCCACGTCGTGCTGGCGCCCGAGCCGGCGAAGGGCCTTCAGTGCGCCGATCGTGACGAGGTTCTGCGCAGTGAAGAGTGCGGTAGGTGGCTCGGCGGCGCCGAGCATGGCAGTCGTTGCCGCCTCGGCGTCCTCGACGGTGCTCGTGTGGCTGACCGCGTGCTGCGTCGAGAACGGAAGGTCCGCGAGCCGCATGGCGTCGACGAAGCCGGCTCGGCGCTCTTGCGAAGTCGTGATGCTGGCCAGGTCGCCCAGGAACCCGATGTGACGATGACCCGCGGCGATCAGGTGTCCAACGCCCGTCTGCGCCCCGATGCGGTTGTCGGCGAGCACGACATCGGCGTCCAGCATGCCGGGCGCGCGGTCGACGAACACCAGGGCGGTGCCGGCTCGGCGCTCCGGGAGCAGGTAGCCGTGATCGAGGCCGGTGGGCATCATGATCAGCCCGTCGACCCGGCGGGAGGTGAACGCCCCCACCAGCTCTCGCTCCCGCTGCGGGTCCTCGTCGAGGCTGCCCGCCAGCACGGCCAGCGCTGTCGCCCCCAACCAGGGCGAGATGCTTCTCGACGGGGAGCCGGTGCAGTTCCGTTCACCCCAGGACGCCAGGACGTACGGCATCGAGACCGTCTACCAGACACTCGCGGTGGCGCCGGCACTCGACATCGCGAGCAACCTCTACCTCGGTCGTGAGGTGCGCAAGTCCGGTGTCCTCGGCTCGGTGTTCCGGATGCTCGACGGCGCCGGGATGCGCAAGACGGCCAAGGAGCAGATGACCTCGCTGGGCATCGGCACTCTGCAGAACATGGGCCAGGCCGTGGAGAGCCTGTCCGGTGGTCAGCGCCAGGCCGTGGCGGTTGCCCGCGCAGCCGCGTTCAGCAGCAAGGTCATCATTCTCGACGAGCCAACCGCGGCACTGGGCGTGAAGGAGTCCAACCAGGTTCTCAAGCTCATCGTCAGCATCCGGGAGCGCGGGCTGCCGGTCATCCTGATCTCGCACAACATGCCGCAGGTCTTCGAGGTGGCCGACCGCATCCACATCCAGCGGCTGGGCAAGCGCGTGGCAGTCGTCTCGCCGAAGACGATCAGCATGGCCGACGCCGTGGCAGTGATGACAGGTGCGATCAAGGTTCCGCCGTCACAGCTGGCCGAGCCGCCGACGGCCTGAGCTCCGCGGCTGCGAAGTCGGTGGTCTGACCTACGTTTGGGCAGCCGCCGCGACGTAGCCCGCGATCAGTGCATCGGCGACCATGTCCACGGCGTCCTCCGGCGGGAGGAAGCGCGGATCGTGCAGGCCTGCCCCACCGTCCACACCGACGAAGAGCATGAGGGCGGGGAGACGTTCGCCGTAGTGAGCGAAGTCGTCGGCACCGAATGACCGGAAGTCATCGACGACCGGGTAGCCCTCGGCCCGCAGCACCGCGGTGGCCGCCTGCGCGAGGGCGGGATCGTTGAGCAGCGCCGGCTCTCCGTCCGACAGGCGTACGTCGGCTCGGCACCCGTAGGCGATGGCGCTGGCCTCAACGATCTCGACCAGCTCCTTCGCGGCTCGCTCGCGGTCCTCGGTGCGCATGAGGCGCAGTGACCCGAAGGCGTGAGCGGTCGACGGCACGACGTTCGTGGCGGTTCCCGCAGACAGCCCGCCAACCACACACACGGCACCATGAACCGGGTCGATGCGCCGTGCGGCGATCTGCTGCAGGTTGATCACGATGCTGGCGAGCGCGACGACCGGGTCGCGCACCGTGTGGGGATAGCCCGCGTGACCACCGGAGCCGTGCACGGTGATCTCGAACTCGTCGACCGACGCGTTGACCAGTCCCGCGGTCACGGCGATGCGACCGGCGTCGACCTGCGGCTGCACGTGCGCGCCGACCACCGCGCGCACACCGAGCTCGGCGAGCAGCCCGGACGCGACGATGTCACGCGCCCCTGACGGGGCCGTCTCTTCGCGAGGCTGCAGCAGGGCAGCAACGCTCACCGGACTGTCGACCCGGGCGATGGCTCTGCAGGCCGCGACGGTCGCAGCCAGGTGGACGTCGTGTCCGCACGCATGCATCGCGTCACCCGTCGCGGCCCAGCTCACACCGGTGGTCTCGGTGACCGGGAGCGCGTCAAGCTCGGCGCGCAGTGCGATGCAGCCGCGGGCCGGAGTGCCTGTCCCGACAAGGACGACGCGGCCGGTGCCGGCGATCTCCAACCCGGGTCCCGCGCCCAGCGCCTCGACGACCTGGGCCGTCGTGTCGGTCTCGTCGCCTGAGACACGTGGTGCGGCGTGCAGTCGACGGCGCAACGACCGCGCCGCCTCGAGCTCGTCGCGGAGTGCGGCGCGCAGCGCGGCAGTGAGCGGAATGGTCACGTGCCGTCCAGGCGATAGGCGCGTCTGGCGTTGTCCGCGCACACCATGCGGGCGATGCGCCGGGCGTCGTCCGCCGACCACGAACCGTCGGCCACGCCACCGTCGAGGAAGCGGTCGAGAGCGTCGCGGAACAGTGCCGTGCTGACGGCATAGAGCTCGGCGAGCCCGAAGGCGTCGGTGGAGAACAGGACTGCGCCGAACGGCGCCAGCTCGAACAGCTCGGCGAGCACCTCACGCGCGCGGTTGCCGACACCCTGCATGGTGAGGCCGACGTCGACGAAGACGTGGTCGAAGACCTGAGCCAGATAGCCGGCGTTCCGGTGGAAGGGATAGTTGTGCAGCAGCATGATCGGAACGCCCATGCCTGCGGTCGCGCGCAGCAACGGAGTGAGCAGCAGCGGGTCGCAGCGGTGCAGGTCGATGTCCGAGTCGCCGTAGCCGACATGGAACTGCACCGGCAGTCCCAGGTCGACACCCGTCCAGAAAGCGAAGCGGGTCAACACTTCATCGGCCATACGCGGCGGCGCGCCGGCGTCGAGATCGGCCTGCCAACGCGCCGCGGCGCCCTCCACCTCGTGCGGATCCGGGCGCCGGGGATCGAGGTCGAGACCCACTCGATAGGCAGCGATCGACTTCAGCCCGACGGCGCCGGCCGCGGCGTCACGCAGCGCGGCACTGTAGGCATCGGCGAATCCCTCCGCAGAGCACGTCGTGACCACCGACTCCGCGACCGTCTCGAGCCGCACGATCCGTTGCGCGGTGGCGGCTGCCAGCTGACCGAGCTCGGCGGGGCTCGTGACCGTGTCGCCGAGGTAGCCGGTGTCGACCAGGAACTCGGATGATCCCCGTCGACCTGATCAGCCGCCGATTGACCTCGTCGGCGCCAAGCTCCGTACGCCGGGCCAGGTAGTCGTCGGCGGGCGCGTGGACCGGCAGGTCCAGCAACGGCGAGCACACCCGTCGTACGGCGAACCCCACCTGCGAGTCGAACAGGGAGCCGTGCCAACGGCCGGGACCGGCAGCCTCGCACAGCTGCGCCTCGAACCCGGCCCGATCGAGGGGACCGCGCGCGACCCCGTGGCAGTGGTGGTCGATCAGCGGCAGATCCGCGAGCAGCCCGCTGTCAGGCATCGGTGAGGCGCGACGGCCGATCGCTCTGCTCGGTGCGGAACCCCTCGTCGGCGGCCAGCCGCTCGCCGAGCCTGCGGGCCGTGGCGGGCGCGGCGACGACGGCGATCACTGACAGCAGGATCCAGCCACCGGCAACGACCGGGAACCAGCGGGCCGGTCCCGAGTCCGGGTAGGGGAACACGTTGCGGTAGAGCGTGTATCCGAGCAGGACCAGTGCGGCGAGCGGGATGACGATCTCCCACTGCCGGACCTGGATCTTGTGCTGCACGAACACGAGGCGGATTGCCCCGATCGTCGTGAGTACGTAGGCGACCAGCAGGATCAGCGTGCCGATCGTGCCGGACCAGCCGAACGTGTCGTTGATGTCAGCGTCGAAGGCAACAACGGAGATGACGATGATCGCGGCCATCAGGCCGACGACGACCCAGGCCGCACGGGCCGGCGTTCCCTGACTCGACACCCCGGCGAGGCCGCGCGGGCCGTCGGTCATGTCGCGGCTCATGGCGAACAGCAGCCGCGACGCGCCGACCAGGCAGGCCAGGCAGCACCCGAAGGCGCTGATCGCAGCGCCCAGGCTGACCAGGGTGCCGACCCAGGACGCGATGTAGGAGTGCCCGAGGTCGCCCACCAACGAGCCGGAGTTCTTGAATGCTTCGACCCCCTTGTCGTCGGTCCCGAAGCCCATCATCTCGATCGCCGTGACGACGACGAAGTAGACGCCACCGAAGATCGCGGTGCCGAGGATCGCTCGGGGGATCTCGCGTCCAGGGTTCGCGGTCTCCTCACCCAGGGTGGATGCTGCCTCGAAGCCGGCGAACGACAGGAAGCCGAAGACGATGCCGAGGAACACAGTCGAGGCGCCGATGCCCGCTGGGACCGTGAACACGTCGAGGGTGAAGTGCTGGTCGCCGCCGTCGGGAGGGTTGTTGCCGATCAGGCGGATCAGCACGACCGCGCACACCAGCAGGATCAAGGCGATGGTCGCGCCCTCGATGAGCAACAGGGTGCTGGTGCCGCGCCTCGCCGGAGCAATGGTCAGTGCGAGGGCGCCGGCCAGCGCGAGGGCGGCGAGGACGAACGGCCCCCATTTCCCCGGGTTGTCCCAGATGCCGACCTTGTCGAGGAAGTCGGTGCCGAGGATGCCCGTGGCGGAGGCGGTGACAACGCCATAGAAGACGTACGTCGCGAACAGCGCGAGGCCGCTCACGACGCCCGTGCGCGGGCCGAGGGTCGAACCGACGAAGGCGTAGACCGAACCGGAGTGCTGGTAGTACTGGCAGAGACGTACGAAGCCATAGGCGACCAGCAGGACGCCGATCGCCGCGAACAGGAACGCTAGTGGGACGGCCCGACCGACGGTCTGGGCGGTGAACTGCGGGTTGATGTTCGCCGCCATGCTGGGTGCCATCAAGGCGACCGAGAGCCCTACGGCCTGCCAGACCGTGAGGTTGCGACGCAGGCGACCATTGGGGTTTCCGGCCATGGAGGGCCTCCGAGAGTCGACGATGTCTCTGTCGTGTCGATGCGGGCGGAAATATCTTCTGCGATCTGAACGCAAAAAGATAGAGGCACTTGCCCTTGTAACAGACGTTTCACAAGGGTGAGATGTTCTGTAGACAGCGACAGGGTTTGATGGAGGATCGTCGCCGGCGGGCGCCCGACCCAAGGAGTGGCTGTGGAGCAGCAAGAGCGAGAGCAGCAGGCCGTTGCAGCGGAGGGTCTTGTCGACCAGCTGGACCAGCAGGGGGTCGTGGGCGTCGCCGTGACCTGGGTCGACAACAGCGGAATCACGCGGGTCAAGGCCGTGCCGCTCGGCAGGCTGTCCTCGGCTGCGGCGTGGGGGATCGGCGCGTCCCCGGTCTTCGACGCATTCCTGGTCGACGACTCGATCGTGTCCGGTCGCTATGCCGGCGGGCCGGTCGGCGACCTGCGCCTGCACCCGGATCTGGAACGCCTCACGGTCCTCGCCGAGCAGCCGGGATGGGCATGGGCCCCGGCCGATCGGTACACGCAGGAGGGCGGGGTGCACCCGCAGGACCAGCGCAGCCTGGCCAAGCGCGCTGTCGCCGAGCTGACGGCTGCCGGCCTCACGGCCAAGGCAGCGTTCGAAGTCGAGTGGGCGGTCGGCGAGGCCGGCGCGGGCGGCGCCTTCGTACCCGCCGTGGATGGCCCGGCCTACGGGTTCACCCGGCTCTCGGAACGTTCGGACTATCTGCGCGACCTGCTCGTGGCGTTCAACCGGCAAGGGGTCGCCGTCGACCAGATCCATCCCGAGTACGGCGCCGGTCAGTTCGAGATCTCCGTGGCCGCGGAGGACCCGGTCGGGGCGGCCGACACGCTCGTACTCGTTCGAGAGACCGTGCGGGCGACCACGCGCGCGCCACGGCATGCGCGCCTCGTTCTCCCCCAAGGTGCTGGCCGAGGGCGTCGGCAACGGCGGCCACGTGCACCTGTCGGTGTGGCGCGGCGGGCAGAACCTGTTCACCGGCGGCAGCCAGCAGCACGGACTGACCGACGAAGCGGCCGCCTTCACTGCGGGCATCCTGGCGCGCCTGCCTGCGCTGCTCGCGGTCGGGGCACCGTCGGTCGCGAGCTATCTGCGGCTGATCCCGCACCACTGGGCCGGTGCGTTCCAGGCCTGGGGGCCGGAGAACCGCGAGACCGCTCTGCGCGTGGTCGCCGGGTCGCCCGGGAACCAGACCCGTGCCGCCAACCTCGAGGTCAAGGCGTTCGACCTCGCCGCCAACCCCTATCTCGTCGTTGCGGGACTGCTCTACGCCGGGCTCGCCGGACTGAGCGACGGCGCGGTCCTGCCCGCATCGATCGACGTCGACCCGGCGTCACTGTCCGACATCGAGAGGGCGCAGCGCGGCATCGTCGCGCTCCCGAGCTCGCTGTCCGACGTCGCGGACGCCTTCGAAGCCGATGCCGTGCTGACCTCCGCGTTCGGTACCGAGCTCGCGGCCACCATCGTCGACGTACGTCGCGCCGAGGTTGACCTGTTCGCCGACGCGAAACCGGAGGACATCGCCGCAGCCGTCCGTTGGCGCTACTGAGCACCGCGCGAACTCCGCGGATGTCCGCCCGAAAATCGCGGCCCACCAAGACCGTCGCGGAGCTGCTGCGGGCGGGCCGTGGCGACCTGACGCCGGCGGAGCTGCGAGTCGCCCAGGCGTTGCTGGCCGACTATCCGGCGGCCGGGCTGCAGACCGTCGCCGCGCTGGCCGCAGTCGCGGGGGTGAGCGCTCCGACCGTCGTGCGCTTCGTGTCCAAGCTGGGCTTCCCGGGTTACGCGACGCTGCAGAATCGCCTGCGCGCCGAGCTCTCGGCCCGGTCGGTCGGCCCGGTCGAGCTCTATCCGGATCTGAGCGCCGACGGGCGGGACAGCCCGCTGTTGCGCCGGTGCCAGCAGACGATCGGCCGCGCCGTCACCGAGAGCATGCGCGAGCTCGACCCGGTCGAGCTCGACCGCGCGGTCGAGCTGATCGCCGATCGCGACCGAGAGGTCGTGCTCACTGGGGGCCGCGTCTCGTCGACGCATGCGGAGTATCTCGGGCGCTATCTCGCGCTGTTGCGTCCCGGCGTGCGCTATCTGCAGCCGGACAGGGCGGCCCGGGACGCTGCCCTGCTCGACGTCGGCCGGCGCTCGACGCTGGTCGTGTTCGACTATCGGCGCTATGACGGCGAGGTCGTGGAGTTCGGCAGGGAGGGTGCGCGGCGCGGCGCAAAGGTGGTGCTGTTCACCGATCCCTACCTGAGCCCGCTCGCGTCGTCGGCGACCGTCCTGCTGACGACGGTCGTCGACGGTCCCCGCCCGTTCCTGACCCTCGCGCCCGCTCTCGCCGTCGTGGAGTCGATCGTTCTCGGCGTGGTGGAGGCATCGGGGACACGGCTGCGTCGGCGGCTGGAGTCGTTCGACCGGCTCACCGCCCGCGACCCCCGCTGATCCTCCGACTGCGGAATCGACCCTCGGGGTCAGGTCGACAGCGGCGGGGTGCTGCGGTTGATCCAGGTCGGGTCGACGGCGCGTTCGCCGACGGCAGTGACCGAGTCCAGCCGGGCGATGTCGTCGCTGGACAGCGAAACCGCGACGGCGCCGAGGTTCTCCTCGAGGTAGGTGATGCGCTTCGTGCCCGGGATCGGGACGACGTCGGTGCCCTTGGCCAGCAGCCAGGACAGGGCCACCTGCCCCGGCCGTGCGCCGTGCGCGTCCGCGATGGAGCGCACCACCTCGACCGACGTCAGGTTGGCGTCGAAGGCGTCGTCACCGAACCGGGGCATGTTGCGTCGCATGTCCTGCTCGCCGAGCTCGGTGGCGGAGGTGATCCGACCGGTGAGGAAACCGCGGCCGAGCGGGCTGAAGGGCACGACGCCGATGCCGAGTTCGCGGCAGGCCGGCACGATCTCGTCCTCGATGTCGCGGCTCCACAGCGACCACTCGCTCTGCAGCGCGGCGATGGGGTGCACGGCGGCGGCGCGGCGGATCGTGTCGACCGAGGCCTCCGAGAGGCCCAGGTTGAGGACCTTGCCTTCGGCAACGAGTTCGGCCATCGCCCCGACGGTCTCCTCGATGGGCACGTCCGGGTCCGCGCGGTGCTGGTAGTACAGGTCGATGTGGTCGATGCCGAGCCGGCTCAACGAGCCTTCGGCGGACGTACGTACGTACTCCGGCGTGCCCTTGACGACGGCCCGCTGCCCGGGTGCGGGACCCGAGACGATGCCGAACTTGGTGGCGATCTTCACCTCGTCGCGGCGCCCGGCGATCGCCTTCCCGACGGCGAGCTCGCTGGTGTGCGGACCGTAGACATCGGCGGTGTCGAACAGCGTCACGCCCAGGTCGAGCGCCCGCAGGATCACCTCGGTCGGATCGACGCCGTCGAAACCTCCGTAGGCCGGACTGAAGCTCATGCAGCCGAGACCGATGGCGCCGACCGAAAGCCCGTCCGCGCCCAGGGTGTGAGTGGGAATGGTCATGGTCGCCAACGTATCTGCCGCCGACCGGGCCTTCACAGGGTGTGGGACGGCCTAGCCATCTACCAGGTGTACGGACGGGCCGGCCTTCACAAGGTGTACGGACGGGCCGGCCTTCACAAGGCGTACGGACGGTCCGCCAGGCGTGCACGCATTGCGAACCGTCCGCCAGCATGCTGAACGTGGTCGATTCCGGGGCTCGCGGTGTCAGTCGTAGCGGCGGATCAGGCGCACGTTGAGGATCACCATCACGAGACCCGAGACGGCGACGACGGCGAAGCCCCTGCCGATGGCCGCCCAGTTGAAGTCCTCGAGGATGAGCGACCGCATCCCCTCCATGATGTAGGTGACCGGGTTGAACGTCGCCGCGATCTCCATCGGCCGGGTGAGCATGTCGCGCGGGACGAAGTTCGGGGTGAGGAACAGCAGCGGGAAGAACACCAACGAGCCAGAGTTGGTCGCGGCGGCACTGCGTGTCTTGAGTGCGATCACCTGCATGAACCCGGAGTAGACGACGCCCCACGACGCGGTCAACGCGAGAAGCAGCAGGAAGCCGAACGGCCCGCTGGCGATCGTGATGCCGAACGGCAGCGCTATGGCCACCATGACCACCGTGATCGCCAAGGTCTTCACCGCCTCGGCGGCCAGCCGCCCGAGCACGAGGGCTGTCCTCGACACCGGTGCGGCCCGCAGCTTGTCGAAGTAGCCGCCCTCGATGTCCTCGACGAGATAGAGCGCTGCACTCCCGAACGAGGCGGCCAGCAGCAGCGAGCTCGGCAGCTGGAACGCGGCGTAGCCCTGACCCTTCAGGAACGGCGTCGAGTCGGACGGGAAGATCTTGCCGGCCTGGCCGACGTTGACCACGAGGAAGAACAACGGGATGAACAAGGTGGGCAGCAGGGCCTCGGGAGTGCGGAGCGACTCGCGGATCGCACGTTGCCCGAGCAGCGCGGTCTGACTCATGAGCCCTCCTCGCTGTCGCTCGTCGGGCGCACTCGCAAAGGACGCTGTGCCAATGGTGAGCTCCCAGGCCTGCTCATGCCTGCACCTCCTGCACGTCGCCGGCAACACGTTCTCGGGTGCGTCCGGTCAGGTCGAGGAACACCTCGTCGAGGGTCGGCTCGTGGTCCAGCGACCGCCGTTGTCGCAGCTCGGATTTCAACTGCGTCGGCGTCCCTTCCGAGACGATGCGACCGTCGTCGATGATCGCCAGCCGCTCGCAGAGCTGGTCGGCTTCTTCGAGGTATTGCGTGGTGAGGAAGATCGTGGTGCCGCGCTCGTTGATGCGCCGCAGCTCTTCCCAGACCGTGAGGCGGCTGGCGGGGTCGAGGCCGGTGGTCGGTTCGTCGAGGAACAACACCTCGGGTTCGTGGACGAGAGCGGAGGCGAGGTCAAGGCGGCGCTTCATGCCCCCGGAGTAGCCCTTGATGCGCCGGTCCGCTGCCTCGACGAGGTCGACGAGCTCGAGCAGCTCGCCGGCCCGCTCGAGGGCCTTCGCCCGTGAGCTGCCGAACAGCCGGGCTTGCAGGACGAGCAGCTCGCGGCCGGTCTGGCGCGGGTCCAGCCCGGCTTCCTGCAGCGCGACGCCGATCTTCCGGCGGGCGGCGTCCGGCTCGGCGGCCACGTCGACCCCGGCGACCTTGGCGGAGCCCGACGTGATGGTCATGAGAGTCGTCAGCATCCGGACGGTCGTCGACTTGCCGGCCCCGTTGGGTCCGAGGAAGCCGAACACCTCGCCGGCAGAAACGCGCAGGTCGACACCGCGCACGGCTTCGACCACCCCGCCGCGACCGCTGTAGTGCTTGACCAGCTGGTTGGCTTCCACCGCAAGAGTCATGATCCAACCCTAGGTCGCGGCACCGACGGGCAAGAATGGTCGGGGCACCGACAACAAGAATGGGCGAGGTCCCGACTGCACTGGTGCATAGTCGGTGCCGATGCGGCGCTGCCGGCGGACGCGACCGACGCGCAGCTCGACCCCGTCGGCGACAACATCTAACGCACGTTCTGGCTCAGCCACGTCTATCCGCTCGGCCGGATCAACATCAACTTCACCCTGGCGGGCAGCTCGGTCGGAGTGTTCCAGCGGGTCTACATCGGCACCGCGAAGGAGAAGCTGGGCGACAAGTACGGGCCGCGCCCCGAGGGTCGTGCCGATGCGGGTTGACGGCACGCTCACGGTTCATGTCACGGTACACACGGCCGTTTCTCATACGTACGCGAGAGGACCGACTCGGCCAGCAGCAGAAGGGGCTCCCTCGGTTCGCTGAGCACGACGGAACCCCTCGCCGTACATCCGCACAGCAATGTCCACGGCCTGCTTCGGCGTCTTGATGTTGAGCTGCCGGAACAACACGGCGAGATCGCTCCAGGTCCTGGGCCGTCCCGCGGCCAGCTTCATGGCGAGGAGATTCTGCGGTGATGACACAGCGACCTGCAAACCCTCGATGTCCAGTGAGACCGGGTTGTCATCGCGTCCGGGATGAACGGACGCGCGGCGTCGCTCAGCCAGCCGACCGGAAGGCCGAGCTCCTCCGCCATGGCGGCGGCGACTTTCGCAACCGTGTCGGCGGATCAAACAGTGCGTCGATGTGCCGGGTGGTGCGCCGAGTGTCGAACGCGTTGCCAAGGCCATGGCGGCCCCCGTGCCCACTTCGACGGGTAGAGGTGCCCTACCACGCCCTCGGCTGACAACCGGCGACCAAGCTCGGTGAGCAGCTCGTATAATCGGTCGACATCTGGGCGGCGCTCTGGCAGGCGCGTCGACGTCACGATGGTGCAGCGGTCGTCCACGCAGATCGTCGGCCGAGCCAGGAGAAGGCGATGGGCGCCGTTCGGGGAGGCATGGTGCGGGCTGCCAGCGTGCCGACCACCTTCAGCGGGAACCACCGAGGAGTCCGAATGGATCCGCAGCGACGGGTCTACGGCGGCTGAGTGGGCCGGCTTCCTGCTGGACAAGCCGAGGCGACTCGGGCCGTCGTCAAGCAGCGTGGGTTCCGGCGCACATCGACGTCGGCGCGTCCGGCGCGCGGGAACGGCGACATCAGCTGAAGTCCGGGGTCGACGTCGTGCGACTCAGCAGGGACGCAGTCGTTCTTCCGACGGTACGGAGCTGCCGGCGACCTTGTCGCTACGCGAGGATACGGGTCGTGAACGGCTGGGCAGCCGACTCGTCTGCAGGAGGTCGCGACAAGGTCGGGAAGGTCTGGGGCCTCGGTTCGGACACCGCCAAGGACCCTGGCCCCTGGGAGGTGAGCAGCGCACATGTGGAAGCCGTCTCACGAGGCCTGCAGCTCGGCGTCGACTGCACCCGCGGCCTCGTCGAGGCGCTCAGCTCAAGGCCCGGCGTGGGCTCCCGACGCCGAGCCATCGCCTGCAGGAGGCGCATCACCGAGCTGACCTCCGGCTGGCTGCGAGCCAGCGAGTGCAGCTGATCCGCCGCAGGGTCTGAGCCAGCGGGCATGGACGTTTCGTCAACATCTGGAAACACCGCCCGGTCAAGGGAGAAGATGGCGAGATGACTGAGCCAGCCGCTCCTGAGTCCTGTCACCGTCTCGCCCGTTGCTACAGCGCCCTGACGAGGGGCCTGTTCTACCCCGGCAGTGAGGGCGACTCTCCCTTCCTGCCGTTCGCCTGCGCATACGAGGGTACGAAGGTCACGCTCGACGCCTTCCTGCCGCACCTTCATCTCGCTCCCTTCTGGGAGGTGGACATCCGAGACGGCGATGCGTGGCTCAAGCAGGTCATCGCGAACTACACGGCAGACGGCGATGCGGAGATCGTGGCCGCCTACACCGATCTGCGAAAGGTCATGAGGGCGACGCTGTCCAGCAAGGTCAGCCTCGTGCACGCGGCAGCAAAGCCTGGACTGCCGACGTTTCACAAGGCGCGCGTCTTCCTTGTCGGCACTGCTCACCCGTCCGGCATTGCGGGGCTGATGAGCTACAGCGTCGAGACGTAGCCGATCGCTCAACGCGTCCAGGCCAACTGGCTGGTCCAGCAAAGAACGGTGCGTCTGATCCAGCAAAGGATGGTGCGTGGACCAGTCAGCGCTCCCCGATCGCCTCGAGGACGGGCTTGACGTCGAGGACCGGTGTTCCGTCGAGGGCCTCGAGATCGCGCACCTGGAACCGGGTGCCCTCGATCGCGACGATGTGGACCCGGTGCAGTCCGATCGGGTTGGGTCGATCCGGGGATCGCGTGCTGAACACCCCGCGAAGCGCGGCGCTGGCGTCGCCGCGCGGGTGCACCACAAGAACATCGCGGGCCGCTCGATCGAGCCAGGTCAGCAGCAGGATGTCGCTGCCGACCGTGAGTTCGCGGATCGCCTCTGACACCCGATCGTCGAAGACGACCCACGCCGGCGGAGATCCCTCGTCGCCTTGCTTCGGTGCGGTCTCCCGATCCTGGAGCGGAGACTCGACCCAGCCGATCGGCCGCACGTCATAGCTCGAGTTCACCGGTGACCTCCGGGTACGCCTCGCTCGGGGACGGCATCTGTCGCGTGGCGAGGCTAGTGACGTCTGCGACGGTCCTGCTAGCCGGCCTGCGCGCGAGGTCTCGCTCGCCGGGTCGCCGCCGCGCAACGACTCGTGGACGTCGAGCAGCGCCAGATCGGCGGCGGCAGTGCCCGCTCCCCATCCGGCTGCGTTGCTGATCGACACGCGCTTCTGCACCAACCGCGGGAAGGTCTGCTCCATCAGGTCGTCGACGGCCTGGCTGCGCGATGCCAGCACCGGCAGGAGGCTGTCGGCATCGACGGACGACACGCTTGCCTCGTTGGCCAGGCGTAGCCGTTCGCCGATGCGCGATGCGTAGGCAGCGAGGAACGCCTGCCGGTAGGACCGGGTGCGCGAGACGCCGCTGAGGCTCGACTGCGAGCCGGTCGAGAGCATGGCCCGAGTGCCCTGGAGCAGCAGTGATGTCGTGAGCATCTCGACAGCCCGCAGGTCGCCTTCGTCGCCGACGACCGTCGCGGCGCCGAAGCGGTTGTCGAGCACCGCGCAGCACCGGTTGGCGCTCGCCACCGCGTCGACCAGCATCGCCTTCGCCATGATGTAGGGGTTGTCGAGCCAGATCCGGCACATGCTGGCCTTTTGTCGGACGCCACGGCGATGGTCGAGCAGCGCGCGATCGAGTGCGTAGCGGCTCATCAGCTCCTGAGCCTTTGCCGACAGCGCCTCCGCCTCCTCGTCGAACTCGGTCGACTCGGCCTTCGCGAGCAGCCCGCGTACCTTCGCCAGGATCTTCTCCTGCGCTGCGTCGACAGCGTGCCCCGACCCGGCAAGAGTCGGCGTGCCCGGCGGCGGCAGCACGCGATCGATCTTCGGCAGGGCGTCGCACATCGCGAGCAGCTCGATGACCATGGTCAGTGCCTCATGGCGGCCGCGGCCGTGGCGTGCCGCCCACTGACCCAGCTGCGGGCGGCGAAGGTCCCACCAGACCCGCCCCTCGACCTGGTCGAGCTGCGCGATCCAGCGCGGATCGACCAGCTGGTCGGGGTAGTCGGCGGTCACGGCCGCCACCGCATCGATCAGGTAGGACGAGCTGGCCGCATCGGAGCGCCGCCGGCTCACCTCGGCCAGGTCGGTCGGCGCCCAGCCGCCCGCGAACATGCCGCGCAGCAGGCGCGCGAAGATCGCGTCGACCGCTCGGTCGACGGTGACGTCGGGCAGGGCGAGCAGCGGGCGTGCGCACTCACCGGCCGGGACGCCCCGGTGGTGCTCCCATCGCGCATGCCTGATCGCATCTGCAGCCACGATGTCGGCGTCGGGCGGCGTTGGCGGCTCAGCGGCGTGCCTGGGGCCTTGACCTGTGCGCCTGGGCTCACCGCTGTGCGGCTCTGACCGTTGCCGTTTGCGCTGCTTGGCAGCTCTCCTGGTGCGGTTGCTCTTCCCCATGCCGCCATCATGGTCGACCCCTCAGACAAGAACCGTGAGGACGCGTGCGGCCGCGAGTCATGTAGGCAGCACCGTCGCGATTTGGGTAGTGGTTGCTGATGCTGGGACGTCGACGAGTCCGTTGAAATGGTGGGGCCGATCTCTGGCCCGGGGACAGTCGCGATGGACAGCAGGACCACACCGTCGACGAGACAGGTTCGCCCGGTGACGTCGGCACGACTCGCTCCCGCAATCGGACAGAAGGAACCTCCATGAGAGCCCCAGGTAGGACAGCGGCGGTCGCCCTCGGTGCGGCCCTGGTGACCGGACTTGCGACAGCGCCGGCCAGCGCCGACGCCACGCAAAGCCGACTGATCGCCTTTGCCAGCAACCGCATCTCCGGTGAGGGCGTGCACAACCCTGAAGGTGACTACGAGATCTTCACCATGCGCGCGGACGGAACTCACGTGACGCAGTTGACCGACAACGCTGCCTTCGACTTCGCGCCCAGCTGGTCCGGCAACGGGAAGAGGATCGCCTTCGAGACCGATCGTGACGGCAACTCGGAGATCTACACGATGTCGGCGGACGGCAGCGATCCGTTCAACGTGACGAACAACCCGGCCATCGACCGCTGGGCCAGCTTCGCCCCGGACGGCAACAGCATCGCCTTCGAGAGCTCGTTCCGGAACGGGGACGTCGACAACGAGATCTTTCGAACCGCCGCCGACGGAACCGGCCTGAAACAGCTCACCACCAACGATGTCTTCGACCGGCAGCCGAGCTGGTCACCGGACGGCCGTCAGATCGCGTTCATCGAGATCGTGGCCACCAGCTACCACGTGCTGACGATGAAGGCCGACGGCACCAGGCCGGTGGACCGGACCGCCAAGGGTGGCTTCTTCGACGGCGGGCCGGACTGGTCACCTGACGGACGGCGCATCGCGTTCAGCAGCAGCCGAAACGGTGGCGAAGACGTCTACGTCATGCGGGCGAACGGCCGGCACGTCAGGCAGCTGACACCCACCGGCGTGTCGACCGACAGCGAGCCCTCCTTCGGACCCGACGGTCACCAGATCGCGTTCCAGACCGACCGCGACGGCAACTTCGAGATCTACCGGATGACCGACGACGGCAAGAAACCGGTCAACCTCACCAACGATCCGGCCGGCGACTTCACCCCCGCCTGGCAGCCGTACGCCAAGCATCGGGCGAGCCGAGGAGCGCTCAATTGTCACGATGTGTCACCCGTTCTCGCTGCGGCATGGGTCGCTGGGCCGACCCCTGCTCGGGGTATTCGTCCCGCTTCCTGTTGTGGCCATGACTTGCCCATGCGCAGGCAATATCGAACGGATTGTCTTCAGACGGGTAGTTGGTTAAACCGATGCTCGGGTTCGGCACAGCGCCGCAAAGACACTGGAGGTCCGGATGCTCAGCAAGTGGATGTGTGGAAACAAGCTCGCAATGCGCGTCGTCGCGTCGGTGGGCGGCATGACGGCACTCGCGGTTGTCGTCGCAGCACCCGGCAAATGGACATAGGTCGCACCTTGTAGGGCGCGGGCCGGTGCCCGGCGCATGTGCTCGCAGGAGCGCCCGCGCACCGGTGGTTGAGCACCATCGGTTTTGCTGGGGACCGTTTGCACTTAGAGTAGCCGTAGGGTCACGTTGGGCCGTCGAAACCTCGACGAGCCGGGGCTCCCCAGCCTCGGGCAGCGTCCTGATCCTTCGACGAAGGAAGTTCGGTCGTGCGCCCATCGACGGAGTTGCGTCGCTTCGTTTGGGTGGTCGTCGTCGCCGGTTTGGTGGCCACGGTGGTGTCCCTGGCGGGGGCGAGCTGGCCGGACTGGGGAGAGAACGGCCTGGCCATCACGATTCTGCTGATCGCCGGCATCGTCGCCGGTGAGTGGCTTCCGGCGCGCATCTGGCGGGGCGACAACTTCCGCGAATACACGTTCTCCGGAACGTTCACGGTGGCGCTCATCATCACCGGGCCGTTCTGGCTCGCCTTGGTCGTGCAGACCGGTGCGCTGCTGTTCGAGGAGGTACGCGAGCGCCGGCCGGTCTTGAAGGTCGCGTTCAACCTGAGTCAGTACGCGTTGAGCATGGCGTGCGCCCGGTTCGTGTACGCCGAGCTCACCTCACAGCCATTCGCCGCGTACTCAGGACACTTCGCCACTGATCAGCTGATCCCGTCGCTGGTGGCGGCGGCCGTCTACTTCCTCGTCAACGTGCTGCTCATCTCTGCGGTGCTGGCTCTGGCCAACGACGAACCGCTCGTGGGCTCGGTCGTCGGTCATCTGCGCGACGAGATCTCCATGACAACGATGTTGCTGTGTGTGGCTCCGGTGGTCGTGTTGTCGTTGCAGTTCTCGGTTCTGACCGCCCCGTTGTGCCTGCTGCCGATCGCCGCGGTCCGCCAAGCGGCGCGCAGCGCGGCCAAGAGTGACGTCCAGGCGATGCACGACTCGTTGACCGGATTGCCGAACCGGCTGCTCTTGATGCTGCGGAGCAGGCGTGTCGTGGAGCGGGCGCGAGACGGGGAGCAGACCGGACTGCTGCTGTTGGACCTGGACCACTTCAAGGAGATCAACGACACCCTCGGCCACCATGTCGGTGACGAGTTGCTGCGCCTCGTGTCGGCCCGCCTGAGGGCTGCGGTGCGTGAAGGCGACACGGTCGCCCGGTTCGGCGGCGACGAGTTCGCCGTGCTCTGTCCCGCGCTGACCGACGTCTCGGTTGCGGAAGAGCTCGCGCAGCGGCTGGTGGATGCGCTCGCGGAACCGTTCGGCCTGGAACAGATCTCGCTCCACGTCGGGGCCAGCGTCGGCATCGCACTGCTGCCGCTGCACGCCGACGAGGTCGATCAACTGGTGCAGCGCGCCGACATCGCGCTCTACCAGGCCAAGGCGGAGCGCGGCAGCACCCGTACGTACGACCCGAAGCACGACTTCAACACCTTGGAGCGACTCGCTCTCGTGGAAGAGCTGCGTGCGGGCATGCACACCCAACTGGTGCTGCACTACCAGCCGAAGTGCCAGGCCTCGGACGGTGCGATGATCGGCGTCGAGGCGCTGGTCCGATGGCAGCACCCGGTGCTGGGTCTGCTCTATCCCGACCGGTTCCTTCCCGCCGCGGAGAACTCCGGCCTCATCGTGCCGATGACGATGCTGATCCTGCGTGAGGCGCTGCAGCAGGTCCGGCGGTGGCAGGAGATCGATCTTCACCTGAACGTCGCGGTCAACATCTCCCCGCGCCACCTGGCCGATGTCCACCTGCCGGTGCAGGTTCAGGATCTGCTCGACGCCGAGGGACTGCCGGGATCGGTGTTGACCTTCGAGGTGACCGAGAACTCGATCATGTCCGACCCGGCGAGAGCGGCTGAGGTGCTGCGCCAGCTCCGCACCCTCGGCATCGGGGTGTCCATCGACGACTTCGGCACGGGCTACTCGTCGCTGGCGTACTTGCGCGACCTGTCGGCCACAGAGGTCAAGATAGACAAGACGTTCGTGATGAACGCCAGCACGAGCCCGCGCGACCTGGCTATCGTCAAGGCAGCCGCCGACCTCGGCCACAGCCTGGGTCTGCAGGTGGTGGCCGAAGGCATCGAGGACATCACGACAGCCGGGTTGATGGTGCAGAGCGGCTGCGACATCCTGCAGGGCTATCTCATCCTGCGGCCCGCACCCGCCGATGGCTTGGTGTCCTGGAGCAAGCGAACGCGGGTCTGGTCCCGGGGACTCCCCACGACGCCTGCACGACGTGGCACCGACCGACTGGCCACCAATCGATGATCATCCTGTACGCGTGCCTGGTGCTCGTGCTGATGCACGCATTGCTGCCGGGCAGCGATCTGCGCCGCCTCGGACAGTTCCGGCTGCGTCATACCTGGCTCGTATGGCTGGCCCTGGCAGTGCAGATAGTCGTGATCTCCATTCTCCCCGACATGGGTGCATGGAGCCAAGGCGCACACTTCGCGTCGTACGGCCTCGCCGCGTTGTTCGCCATCCTCAACAACCGGTCGGCCGGGACCTGGATCGTCGCGATCGGCGGCACCTGCAACCTGCTCGCGATCTCGGCCAACGGCGGCATCATGCCGGCGACATCGAGCGCGCTCAAGGCGTCGGGCTGGCGACCCACCCCCGGGCACTTCGCCAACTCGGCCGCCTTGCCCCACCCACGACTGGCCTTCCTCGGGGACGTGTTCAGCACCCCGCCGTGGTTCCCCGTCCACAGCGTCTTCAGCATCGGTGACGTCCTGATCGTGCTCGGAGTGGCCGTGTTCCTGCACACCACCTGTCGTGGCAGCGGTGAGGTCCGGCCATCAGGCGGGCGCGCTCACGATGCCGAGGTAGTCGCCCCTTCGCCGTAGGCAGTCCACCTGCGGACTGAAGTGCACGTGCCGCGATGCCGAGGAAGTCCGGGTGACCAAGGCGCGGCGGGGCGATGTTCGGCGCTCGCCGACGGGGCGAACCCCGCAGTGGTGCGCGCTCAGGCAGCGGCGGACTCCGTCGGGCGGCGGGCAGCGGACCGCTTGAGCTCCAGTACGGCGGCCTGCGCCTTGACGCCGAAGTCGTTCGGCAGTGCAAGCCGGATGACCTTCTTCCATGCCGATCCGACCTGGCGGGGCAGTGAGCCGGTCACGTAGGGCAGGTCGTACTTGTCGAACAGGGCATGCACCTGCGGGGCGATCTCCGCGTAGCGATTGCTGGGGAGGTCCGGGAACAGGTGGTGCTCGATCTGGAAGGACAGGTTGCCGGTCATGAAGTGCATCACCTTGCTGCCGGTGATGTTTCCGGAGCCGAGCATCTGCCGCAGGTACCACTCGCCGCGGGTCTCGCCTTCGATCGACCGGCGCTCGAAGGTCTGCACGCCCTCCGGGAAGTGGCCGCACATGATGACCGAGTGCGTCCACAGGTTGCGGACCAGGTTGGCGGTCATGTTCGCGGTCAGGGTCGTCAGAGCCGAAGGACCGGAGAGCAGCGGGTGGACGACGTAGTCCTTAGTCATCTGTTGGCGGATCTTCTTCAACGTCACCTTGGCGCGAGCCTTGAACTCCGGGCTGGAGCGGCGCTTCTCCGACTGGAGGTTCTTGCCGAGCTCGAGGTCGTAGGCCGCGATGCCGTACTCGAAGAAGCAGGCGTTGACGAAGTTCCACAGCGGCTGCGCGAGGTACAGCGGCACCCAGCGCTGGTCCTCATCGACGCGCATGATGCCGTAGCCGAGGTCGTTGTCCTTGCCGATGACGTTCGTGTACGTGTGGTGCAGCTCGTTGTGCGAGTGCTTCCACTGCTCCGAGGGTGAGGCGTTGTCCCACTCCCAGGTGGTCGAGTGGATCTTCGGGTCACGCATCCAGTCCCACTGGCCGTGCATGACGTTGTGGCCGATCTCCATGTTCTCGATGATCTTGGCGATGGAGAGTCCGGCGGTCCCGACGACCCACGCCGGGGGGAACATGGAGGCGAGCAGCAGGGCGCGGCTGCCGAGCTCCAGCTTGCGCTGGGCGTCGATCACCTTGCGGATGTACGCCGCGTCGTCGGCGCCGCGCGTGTCGACGATCGACTGCCGGATCGCGTCGAGCTCGACACCCAGGGTCTCGATGTCCGCGGGCGTCAGATGCGCGATCGGGTTGTCGGTCTTCTTCTGCAGGACGGTCATGGTGTTCCTTCGTCGGGGGACGTGGTGCTCAAGATGCTCAGTGGTCGATGTCGCAGGCGCCGGCGGCCGCGTTGATGCAGGTCTGGATCGGGACGCCACCGCTGCCGGACTGCTGGCGGGAGGCCGTTGTGATCTCGCCGGTGCGAAGGTCGCGCACCGTTCCCTCGCGCAGCGGCAGCACGCAGCCGTAGCAGATGCCCATCCGGCATCCGGACGGCATCAGCACGCCGGCGCCCTCGGCCGCGGTGAGGATTGGCGTCGCACCGTCGGCCTCGACTGTCGTGCCGCTGCGGCCGAACGTGACGGTGCCGCCCTCCCCGGCGGCGGCCATGGTGACCCGGAACTGTTCGGTGAGCAGCGGGAGGCGGTGCCGTTCGTGGTGGGCCGCGAGGGCGGCGAGCAGGCCGGTCGGCCCGCAGGCGAGTGTGGTGCGCTCACGCAGGTCGGGCACCAGGTCGGCCAGGTCCTCGACGTCGAAGGTGCCGTGGACGTCGGTGTGGCGAGCGACGAGCCGGATCAGGCCGGCAGCCGCGAGCGCGCGGAGGTTGGCGATGAAGATCGAGTCCGGCTCGCGCGGCGCGATGTGGACCACGGTGATGTCGTGGCCCGCGCTGCGGCGCAGCCGGAGGACGCCGGAGTCGGCGACCGGGAAGAGGTTGCGGAGCATCCCGATGACCGGGGTGATGCCGGAGCCGGCCGTCACGAACAGCAGCTTCGTCCCGTCGAGCGGCAGCACGAAGTCTCCGGCGGCCTGCTCCAGGTGGACCAACGTGCCCGGCGTGACGTGCCGGACCAAGTGGTTGCTCACCTTGCCGTCCGGGACCGCCTTGACGGTGATCGTGATGCGGCCATCGGCGCGTGGGCCGTGGGTCAGGGAGTAGGCGCGCCACAGGCGCACGCCGTCGATGTCGATGCCGATGCGGACGTACTGCCCGGGCACGTGTCCGGCCCAGTCCGCTCCGGGTCGGATGACGATGGTGGCGGCGTCGGGTGTCTCGGGCTGGACATCCACGATGCGGCCGCGCAGGTCGGCGCCACGACGCAGCGGGTCGAAGATGTCCAGGTAGTCCGCCGGCAGCAGCGGAGTGGCGGCGCGCTCTGCTAATTGGGCTGCCCGGCGCAACAGCGACCCGGCGCGACGGCGGGTCGGTATGGCGGTGGTGGTCATACATCCATGCTGTCGTGCCGATAGGGGTAAGGTCCTGACCATATGACGTGAAGTCAGTAGGTATTATTGTGCGGAGGGAACAATTTCGACATCCGAAGTGACCCGTGCCACTGTCCGGGGAGCGCTCACCCTCCACCTCGACGAGCAGGTCGTCAGGTTGCTGCGCGAGCAACTGCCGCAGGTGGCCGTCCAAACCGTCGCTGCCGTGACCGCCGAGGTGCCGGGCTACACCGGCGCGTTGAGCGGCGAGATGGGCGAGAACATCGGCGCGGCCGTGCAGATGGCGCTGGCGGGTTTCCTCAAGCTCGCAGCCGGCACCCGGGACGCCGACCCGAGCACCCCGCTCGGCCCGACCCTCCAAGGGGCCTACGACCTGGGCCGGGGCGAGGCCCGCAACGGCCGCTCGATGGACGCCCTGCTCGCCGCCTACCGGGTCGGCGCGCGGGTGGCCTGGCGGGAGCTCGCCTCCGTGGCGGCGCACGCCGGGGTCGAGGCCGGAGCGATGGCGCAGTTCGCCGAGCTGGTGTTCGCCTACATCGACGAGCTGTCCGCCGCCAGCGCCGCGGGACACACCGACGAGCTCTCGACGAGCGGGCGAGTCCGTGAGCGCTACCGCGAGCGGCTGGGCCAGCAGCTGGTCGCAGGCGCCAGCCATGACGTGCTCGTCGCCGCAGCCGAGCGAGCCAGCTGGACGCCCCCGACCACGCTGACTGCGGTGCTGGTCCCGTCGGCGCAGGTTCGCGGTGTGCTCGCGTCGCTCGCACCGGACACCCTCGTTGTGGGCGAGGACCTGCCAGTCGCCGAGGTCGGCAGCGGAAGGCACCCGCTCTCGCTGCTCCTGGTCCCTGATGTGGATGGTGCCGGTCGGCGGCACCTGATCCGGGTTCTCGCCGGCCGACAGGCCGTGGTCGGCCCGGCTCGTCCGTGGCGGCTGGCCCGCTCGTCGTACGAGCGCGCGGCCCGCACCTCGGAGATCGCCATCGCCATGGCCCACCCCGGTCCGATCGACAGCGAGGACCACCTCGCCCAGCTCGTGATCCACGCGGACCCCGGCGCACTCGACGACCTGCGAGCCAAGGCCCTCGCGCCGCTGGAAGGCCAGCGGCCGGCCACCCGAGAACGTCTCGAGGAAACGCTGCGCTCCTGGCTGCTGCACCATGGCCGTCGGGACGCAGTAGCCGCCGAGCTGCACGTGCACGCGCAGACGGTGCGCTACCGCATGGGTCAGCTTCGCGAGCTGTACGGCGACCAGCTCGACGAACCGGCCAGGGTGCTCGACCTACTTCTCGCGCTCAGCGGCGGGGCATCGAGGAAGCACGAATGAGCGATCTTGAAGGTGGCCAGGGGCGGGGTCGAACCGCCGACCTTCCGATTTTCAGCCGACCGCTCGATGTAGTCGCGTTAAGGCGCTGACCTGCGCTTTTGCGGTGCCGGCCTCGATCATCGGACTAACTTGGGCGCGCATTGGGCGCGAAGTGACCGCGCTGCCCGCTGTTTGCCGTCGACGACCGGAGCCTGGATACGGTCTGGGTAGGACGAGGGCCGTCCTTAGGGGAGCGCGGCGATCCGGCACTTCGTGCTTCTGCTAGTCCCGTCGGCCCGATCTTTGCGGAACCAGCCGGCTCGGCGGAGACACGAGTGTGTCGGACTCGGGGCTGGCCAACGCTCGCTCGAACCCGGTGAATGCCTCGAAGAGTCCGACTGCCTCGAAGGCACGGTTGCGGCGGCCTAGGCTCACCTGCCGCACCACGTCAGCCTGGCGCAACCGTTCGACCGCGTCGCTGGTCGCCTGAAATGTGCGACCGATTTGTGCGGCAGCGGTGGTCACCGAGAACACCGGTAGTGACGGAAGTGCCGTGAGGAGCAGGTCGGTGGCTGAGTTGGCCCGAACTCGGCCGAGCCTCGCCCGTGATGTGGCTTCCAGATCAACGAGCTCAGCGGCGAACATCCCCGCGTCACGGCAGGCACGACCAGTCGCAGAGAGGAACAGCTCAACCCACGCCAGTTTTCCGGCGAGGTCGGGGCTCTCGCTGCGCGTCCCGTCGAGCGCCTGCACGTACTGGTCAGCCTGCGTCGCCAGGACGAGGCTGACCGGCGGCAGGACACGGGTGGCCACACCGCGTCTGCGGAGAACGAGCTGAATAAGGGCTCGCCCCGCCCTGCCGTTGCCGTCTGCGAACGGATGGATGGTCTCGAACTGCGAGTGCGCCAGCGCCGCCTGGAGCAACGCGGGGTGTTCGTCACCTGACATATACCGAAGCAGATCTTCCAGCAGGTGTGCTAGCTCTTCCGGTGGTGGTGGCACGAACGACGCCGAGCATGGGTTCAAGCCGCCGATCCAGTTCTGCTCGGCCCGCACGACACCCGCCCACGCCTCGTCCCTGGTGCCGGTCAGGAGTGCTTTGTGGATGGTGAGCAGGTCATCGAGTGTCACGGAGGTGGTGGGGTTCGACGCAAGTGCGAGCGACTCGTCGAGCGCACGGATGTTGCCCAGCACGGCGCGCGCGGTCGCGTCGGTGACAGGTAGCCCCTCACGCTCCGCGGCTTCGCTGCGGGCCAGTCGTCGAACGTTGAGAACCAGGCCCTCGATGTTCGAGCTCGCGACGGCTTCGGCGCGAAGCAGGAACCGCGCGAGGGGTTCCAGGTTGGCCAGGCCGGGTTGCTGGCTATTGAGTTGTCGGACCTGTTGTTCAACGTCGATCAGGTCGGCTGCTACCGACGCTGGCAGCGCAATGTCCGCGCCGGTCAAAGGATCAGGGACGTACGCTCGATAGGAGCACGAGGTGCGCTCCGCGCGCGTGGAACCGGAGGGGTTGCCCTCCCAGACCCGCTCCACGTAACGTCCCATGGCGACCTCCTGTATTCAAGGTTAGTACATAACCTAGAATAAGATGGGCTCGGTTCTAGGTTGGTGCCTGGAGCCGCATTCGCGGCCGGCAAGCGGTCGATGTGTGAGCGGGCCGATATCCTCCGCGTGATGACCGGGGCCCCCTTCGACAGGCTGAGGCTGGCTGCGCTGCGCTACGCAGTCAACGACGAGGCCGAGCAGTACGTCGCCGTCATGCGCGTCTTCACAGAAGGCACTGCCGGTCTGCTCTCGGACCTGTCCGCTCGAGAGGTCGCCGAGCGGCTGAGTGCTGACCTCGGGATCGAGCTCGACGTCGATCTGGTTGATAGCCGCTTGTCCTACCTCGTCCAGTCGGGCAACTTGGCCCGCAGCCCGCGCGAGACTGAGGCGCGCAGCATCCGCGAATACCTCACGACTCGAGCGCGTTACCAGCTGACTCAGCGTGGTGAGTTGGTCCACCGGCAGGTCGAGGAGCTGCTCAGCGCCACCGATGAGGTCCGCGAGGTCTCGACCGAGATGCTCGGTGGCATCCTGTCCGGCCTGCGCGCCTTGGCGGCCTACGACGACACGTCCGTCGCCGAGGTGGACCCGGATGTCGTGGCGGCTCAGGTCGCCACCTTGTTCGCGCAGTTCGAACGACTCGTCACGAGCACCCGGGCCTTCTATGCCAGCCTCAGTCAGGTGCTTGCGCGCTACGACCTGGGCCGCGAGGACTTTCAGGCTTTCAAGGCCGCCTTGCTCGACTATCTGCAACGGTTCGTCGACCAGATCGCGCGCACCAGGCCGCAGATCGTCGACCTCATCGAGGCCATCGACCCGGCACCGCTGCTGGCAAGAGCCAACACCGGTGCTCGTTTGGTGAACCTCGACGGGACGCGGGCCGCCCGTTCCACGGGTCTTGCCGTGCAGGACTGGGCCGGGCTGCGCGCGTGGTTCCTCGGCGCCCCGGGGCGACGCAGCGACGCGGAGGAGGTCCGGGCGCTGGCTACACGAGCCATGCGGGCCTTGCTCGTGAACCTCCGCCGGCTCTCCAGCAGCACCGATCGGGAGGTCAGCCGGTACGCGGACCTCTTGCGCCTAGCACGGTGGTTCGACGACAGCGATACGGACCAGGCGGGTGCACTGTGGGCGGCCGCGTTTGGCCTTTATCCCTCGCGACATCTCGGCTTTCCCGCGCAGACCGACGGCGAGCCTCTGCCGGCGACCAGCAGCTGGTGGCGAGCCCCGGTGGCCGACGTCCCGGTGATGCTGCGTGCCAGCGGCGAACGCAAGGCGACCGGCGCGACCGCACGGAGCGAGGACTTCAGCACAGTCAAGGCACAGCGGCTGCGCGAACGCGCCGCCACGGAGGCAGAACGGGCAGCAGCGTTGCTGGAGCTCAAGAGACATGCCGGGTCTCCGCTTGTTGATGTGCAGTTGAGCGACGCGGCGCGAGTGCACCTGCTCGAGCTGCAGGCACGGGCGCTGGCCAGTGCGAGTGGACCACTCGCAGGCCGGGTGGTGGCCACGGCAGCTCTGCCCGACGGCACGGTGCTCGAACTGTGGGTGCGACACGACACCCGGTCACCACGCGAGCCTGTCGAGCCCTGCCGGCTCCCTGCGCCTTCACGACATGACACTCGAGCTCACGTGATCGCGGCGGAGGACCTGCAGGCGGCCGTCGAACGCCGTACCGCCCTACGGGCGCTGCTGATGCAGCCACTACTGACCAGCGAGACCGCCTCAGACGAGCTGCTCCTCGTGCGGCGTCACCGAGACCACCTGACCCGCCTCTGTAGCGAGGCCCTCGGGTATCGCCTGGTCGTCGAGCCCAACGCCGCGCGGCTCTACAAAGCCGGGCTCGGCCGTGACGCGACTCGACCGCTGCGCAAGCCGGTCAACCGTGGTCGGGGCAGGCGTTTCGAACCGCGTGCCTACGCCGTCCTGTGCCTCACCTTGGCGGCACTGACCCGTTGCCCGGGACAGCTGCTGCTCGACGAGCTCGTCGCACAGGTGCGCAGTGCGGTAGCCGACGCCCATCTTGACGTCGACCTCGACAAGGTCGCCGACCGCCGTGCCATGGCCGCCGCTCTCGCGGTCCTGATCGAGCTCGGCGTCCTCGTCGAGCGCGAGGGCGACCTAGCGCGCTGGGTCGAGGACGGCGCCACTCAGAGCCTGCTCGACGTGCGCCGGGATCGCCTCAACCTCCTCGCCGCATCAGGACTGTCCGGGGCGACTGGCCCCCAGGATCTACTCGATGCGGCGGCGCTACCGAGCGCAGCCGGCGGTGCTCGCGTCGCCATACGCCGCGCCCTGCTGGAGTCACCGCTCCTCTCTCACACTGATCTGACGGACGACCAGGCCGAGTGGTGGCGCCGCAACCGCAACCGCGAGACAGAGTGGTTCCGCGAACATGTCGGGCTCGACCTCGAGCTGCGCGCCGAGGGCGCGATGGCCATCGACCCCGATGAGTCACTTACGGACTTGATCTTCCCGGGCACGGGGTCCGCGCGCCATGCGGCACTGCTTGTCCTCGAGCAGCTCGTCGGCCTCGTGCGGGAAGATGCCCGGTCCGCGGAGCTCCCCGCCCGGGTGTGGCGCCTTGTTCCGGACGGCGCATTCGAACAAGCCGTCAGGTCGGTGGCAGGCGAGCACGCCCGGGGCTTGCGTAAGGCTTACGCCGATCTCGAGGTCCTCGGTGAGGACGTGCTTGACCTGCTGACGGAGTCGGGGCTGCTGCGCCGTACGTCTGAAGGTCTGCTTGTGCATGCCGCTGCTGCGCGCTACGCACCGCAAACCGCTTATGCGGAAAGACTTTTCTGATGGCACGCAACCCGCACCGGTTTCGGCTGGACCGTGCCGGCATATTTAACGTCTGGCAGTATGACCAGCAGCTGTTCGAGTTCTGCGATGGTCGGCTGCTGCTGCGCGGCACCAACGGCGCAGGCAAGAGCAAGACGATGGAAATGTTGTTGCCCTTCGTCCTGGACGGCGACAAGGCACGGATGACCGCGACCGGCCGCCAGGGCAGCCAGCTGTTGTGGCTGATGAGCGACGGCTCGACCCCGGGCGGGTCGCGCACCGGCTACCTCTGGGTTGAATTCTCGCGCGTTGATCCTGAGGGCCAGCGGTACGTGGTGACGTGCGGCATCGGCATCCGTCATTCGGCCAGCGCGAAGCAGGTGACGACCTGGCAGTTCACGGTCCCCGCCGCGGTGCCGTCCCTGTCCGAACCAGACGGCACGCCATTGTCCGCCCCGCGCTGCCGGGAGATGGTGGAATCGTTGGCCGGACGCAACTTCGAGTCGCCGCGTGAATACAAGCAGCATGTCGGGCGACTGCTATTCGGGCTGCAGCCGCAGGCGTACGACGACCTGCTCCGGCTTCTCTACTGGTTGCGACAACCGCAGGTCGGTGAGGACATCGACCCCGCCCGGCTGGTCACGATGCTCGACGAGTCGCTGCCTGCCCTTGACGAGGACGGCAGTGCGCCAGGTCGGCGAGGCTCTCGATGACCTGGCGGAGCACGGCGAACGCCTGGACCGGCTGCGGGCCGCGGCGCACGCGGTCTCCGAGTCAGCAGATGTCTACGCGCGGTACGCCGCCACGTTGCTGCGTGAGCGCGCATCAGCGGCACTCGGTGCCGAGCGTGAGCGGGCAACGCGGGCCCGTGCCGTGTCTCAGGAGGAGACCGCGGTCACCCGCGCGGCCGCGGACCTCGCCGAGGCGCATGCCACCGAAACCCGGTCCCGCGAAGCGGTTTCCCAGGCCGAGAGCAGGGTGCACGCGTTGGAAGCTGGGCCGCTGGCGCGCAACCAGCAGGTACTGAGGGAGAAGCAGCGACGGGCCGAGGAGCTCGCCGTAGCTGCACGGGTCGCGGCGGGGTCCGCGCAGCGCGCGGCCAGCCGGGCCGAGGACTCGACCGACCGAGTCGCCGGGGCGCCCGCGAGCTCTCCATGCTCGGGGCGCAGCTGGCAGCGGGCACCGTGGAGGCGGCGACGGCGCTCCGTGCCTGCGCGCTCAAGAGCACGCTGCCGACCGCGATCGAGGGTGTGCCGCAGGCGGTCGCCTTGGCGGAAGAGGTTTCCACCGCCCGGCAATCTGTCAGCGCAGCCCGCGCCGCCGTGACGGTGGTGCGCGAGGCGACCACCCTTGTTGAGCAAGCCACCGCGCGCCGCTATGCCGCCGCCCAACGCGCAGCCGAGGCCGAGGCACGGGAAGAGCACGCGGCTGGGCGGCTCGCCGACACCGAAGGCGAGGCTGCAGGACCATTCCACGACGTGGAGCGCGGCCGCCGTCGAATGGGCAGCGCAACGACCTGACCTGGCCATCGCTGTCCCGAGGCCCGAACCGGCAGCCCTGGAAGAGCTTCCCTACGCGGTCCGCGCCGCTGTGGCTCCGTTGGTGAAGCAGCTCGGCGACGAGCAGGCTCAGGCAGCTGCGCGGCGCAGTGCCGCGGCAACGTTGACCCAGACGTTGCAGGACCACCGCGCGCACCTCCTGGCCGAGCGCGACCCGGCCCCACCCACGCCACCATTGCCCCGGCCGAGCCGAGACCCGTTGCAAGGCCTGCCATTCTGGCGGCTCATCGATGTCGTCCCCGGGGTCGACGCGGCTCTCCTCGAGGCCGCCCTGCAGTCCGCCGGGTTGCTCGACGCGCAAGTCCTTGCAGACGGTTCCCTCCTCGGGCCAACGGCGCTGGACACGGTGCTGACTCCGCTGAACGCGCTGACTGGGACGACGTTGCGCGACGCGTTCGTCGCTGACGTGCCGGCTGGCAGCGCCGTTCATAGCGACACTGTTGAGCGGCTGCTCGACTCGGTCCTGCTGGTGGAGACCGTGGTCGATGCCGAGGGACCGCCGGCTATCGGCCGGGACGGTTCGTGGCGTCTCGGTCCGGCGCTGGGCCGCGCGGAGAAGCCCGTCGCGCAGTACATCGGAAGTGCGGCCCGCGAAGCCGAACGGGCCCGGCGGCTGGCGGAGGTTGAGGATCAGCTGCGGGCCTCGCAGCAGGAGATGCGGCGCGCCGCGGCTGCAGAGCAGCTCGCCGCCGACCGGAAAGCAAGCCTGCAGGACTGGACCGACCGGGTCCCGTCATGGGAGCTGCTGCGCGGGGCCTGGATCCGCATCGAGGAGCGAACAGCCGAACGCGATCGGGCGCAGGCCGAGGCCGGTCGGCAGATCCGAGCCCTCGGCATCGCAACCGAGGAGCACGCCCAGTGCGTCACGACCCAGCGTCGACTATGCGCGCAGCACGACCTGCCCGCGGACCGGCCAGCGTTGGATGCGCGGGGATCTGAGCTCGGGCGGCTGGACCAGCAGCTGCAGTCGCTCGGCGAGCAAGGCGAGCGCCTGCTTGTCGCCGCGCGGCGACTGGAGGAGGACAGCGAGGCTGCCGATCGCGACCAGACCGAGGCCCAGCTCGCGGCTGATGAAGCGTCCACCGCGCAGCTCGCCAGCCACGCAGCGGCGGACGAGTCACAGGCGCTGCTGGAGACCCTCGGCATCGAGGTCCAGCGCATGCAGGCCGAGCTCGACGACGCCCGCCGGATCGCTCTGGTCGGCCGCGAGGCGCGCGACGCGGCAAGCACCCGCGTCCTTGAGCTCACCGGCACGGCGGGGGAGCACCGGGCACGCTTCGAGGCAGCGCGCACACGGCTCGCGGACGCCCTGCCGGCCGTCGTTGCACGGTTCGCCGCGGCAGCCGCTCTGCGCCAGGTGCCGGGTCTGGTCGATGCCGCCCTGGGCCGATCGCTGCAGGAGTCCGAGGCGCTGGGACTGGACGGCATGGACGTCGTACCCGCCCCTCGATCCGCGCTGCAGGTGCTGGCCCACTGGGCGGACATGCAGGTCGACCGACCGGCCGACGCCAATGCAGTCCATGCCGAGATGCGGTCGCTTGCCGTAGGCCCGGCGGCGGACGCGGAGCCGCGCGTCGTTGCTGTCGGTGAGGCACTGTCGGTGCTGGGGCGCGACAGCGCCGGAGTCGAGCGGCCGCTCGCCGACCTAGCCGCGCGCATGGCAGATGAGGTTGTGCGAGAACAGGAGCTGCTGACCGAGCGAGAGCGCATGCTCTTCGAGGAGCATCTGCTTGGCGAGCTTGGCGATGCATTGCGATCCCGACGTCACGAAGCCGCCGACCTGGTGAAGGGCATGAACGAGCTGCTCGCCGACGTTCGAACGTCGCAGGGGATCCGGGTGCGCCTCGACTGGGCGCTGCGCGACGACGCCGGACCCGACGTGAAGGATGCCGTGGCGCTGCTCGGGCGGGCCCGCGGCTCGCTCACACCCGACGAGTCCGCCCGCTTGCGCGACGCGCTGGGCGCTCTCATCGAGGCACAGCGCGCCGCGGAACCCGAACGTGGCTACGCCGACCACCTGGCACGAGCACTGGACTATCGACGCTGGTCCGCCTTCGCCGTCCGGTTGCACCGGCCCGGCACCGACACCTGGAGCACCTTGACGCGCCGAACGCCGCTATCCCAGGGCGAGCAGAAGGTGGTCTGCTACCTGCCGTTGTTTGCCGCGGCTGCTGCGCACTTCACGTCGGTGGCCGGAGCTGCACCTGATGCACCAAGGCTGATCCTGCTCGATGACGCGTTCCCGAAGATCGACGTACGCACGCATCCGCTGCTGTTCGGACTGCTCGTCGACCTGGACCTCGACTTCGTGCTGACGAGCGAGCGGCTGTGGGGCGACCACGCAACAGTCCCGTCTCTGGCGGTGTACGAGGCGTTGCGTGCACCGGGCGAACCGGGCATCGCGCAGTATCGCTACACCTGGGATGGGCACACGTTGGTCGGCGAGGGATGACGCTGCCACGGTGGCTGGCCGACCCCCTGCTGGAGACGGTCTGGCGACGGCTGCGGGCGCCGTTGGAGCGTGGTGCACGGACAACCCGGCTCGTCGGTCTGGACCAGCCGACCCGTCATGCCCTGTCAGGGGTCTTGGGTCAGCCAGTGACGGGCGACGTGACCCTCGACCTGGCCGAACTCGATGCCATGCTTGCGGATCGTGCGCGGGTCTCGCTGGTGGACGTCGTCGAGGCAGCGACAGGCCCTCTTCGCGATCGGACTGCAGAGCGCGAGGCGAGGCTGGCGCCGATCGAGCTCCTCGCCGGCGTCGATGCCGCCTGGGCTGAGCGGGTGCGTAACAGCGGTCTCCTCACGCGGATGACCGACCCCGTGGGGCTGGTGCAGCAAGCCATCTCGGTCCGTGAGCAGCTGGGTAGCGGGACGCGACTGCGGACCGAGCTCGCCGCAGCGGTCACCGGCGACGCTCATGCGCTGGACGACGGAAAGCCGTTGACGGGCCTGGTATTGCGTGCCTTGGTGGCTGTTGTTCCGGACTCGGCTGCGGGTCGACGCGCAGTGTGGGATGGCGTCGGTGTGCTGGCTGACACAGTCTCCACGTCGGTGCTCACCTTGGGACTGCGACCTCTGGCTGACGGTGCCCAGGGAGCGCGCGCTGCGAGCGGCTGCCGATGTCGGTGATCCGATGCCCATCACGCCATGGTTCCTGCGCAAGATGGTGCCCGCTGTCGGTGCTCGGGCAGTGCTCGTCGTCGAAAACCCTTCTGTTCTCGAGGCATTCGCCGTCCGGCATGGTGGGCGGTTCTCGATTGTGTGCACGTCAGGCTGGCCATCGCTTGTTGCTGTTGACCTCTTGCAGCGGTTGGATGCGCCATTGAGTTACCACGGCGATTTCGACTGGCGTGGAATTGAGATTTGCGGCTGGCTGCAGCAGCGCGCCGGCGTTGTGCCGTGGCGCATGACCGAGCAGGACTATCGGGCCGCGCCAGGCGGCGGCCCCTTGGAGGGCCGGCCCGCGGCGACGTCATGGGAGCCGTCGTTGGCCGATGCGATGGCTGAACGCGGCATCGCTGTGCACGAGGAGCAGGTGATCGCGTCGTTGCTCGAGAGTTGGACTGGATGAGGCGTGGCCATCCGTGTGATCCCTCCGTTGCGGGCGGCAGCGCCTCAGCCCTGAGACGCTTTGGCATAGCCGCCGGCGCTTTGGACAATCGGTATAAAACTGCGCCGGGCCTTTGAGGGGCGGGGTCGAACCGCCGACCTTCCGATTTTCAGTCGGACGCTCGTACCAACTGAGCTACCTGGCCGGACGACCGGCGACAAGCCGGTCAAGAGCGGTCCTGACGGGATTTGAACCCGCGACCTCCACCTTGACAGGGTGGCGAGCACTCCACGCTGCTCCACAGGACCAAGCTGATCGTGCCCCCAACGGGATTCGAACCCGTGTTACCGCCTTGAAAGGGCAGCGTCCTGGGCCTCTAGACGATGAGGGCGGTTGGGCCCACGGCGTCTTTGCCGTCGGGGACCGGAACAGCATAGGGGAAGGGCGCCGGTGTTCACCAACGGAGTCCACCCGGCGTGACCGAGCCCCAGATCGACGAGCGACCTTCCGCCGCGACACGCCCGGCGTGTCGCGAACGAAGGTCGCTCCCCGGCTTCAACGGCGCGACGGTCAGCCGCCGGGCGAGGACGTGTCGCTCAGCGACGGCGACAGCGTGTCGGACGGCGACAGGGTGGACGACGTGGTCGGCGACGGGGACCAGGTGGCCGGCGAGGGAAGGTTGGTCTTGTCGGTCGCGGTGATCGAGCTGCGCAGGTGGCGCTGGATCGACACGGAGGTCAGCCCCAGCCCGCCCAGGGTGATGTCGTCCCAGGCCTGCAGATCGTGGGTCGTACGGTCGAAATAGAGCACCGACGCCTCGGCCGGTGTCGGCTTCTCGCCCTCGAGCCCACGCAGCCCCGACGCGCCCGTGGAGCCCTGGGCGAACAGCAGCGTCTCGAACGGCAGCAGTTGCTGGAATCGCCGGTGATAGTGGCCGGCCAGTGCCACCGGGACGGTGCCGTCGGTCTCGGCCGCGCCTTCCGGGTCGTGCATCATCGCGATGTCCACCGGCGCCTCGGCGGGCTGTCGCCGGATCAGGCTGGCGAGGCGCTCGCCGGTCACCTTCACGCTGGTCGGCGCTGCCTGGCCACGCGTGTCCTTGTCCGGCGTGAACCGGGGGTCACCGATGCCGGCCAGCCGCAGACCGAGCACCTCGTGCACCTGGTCGTCCAGCACGATCGCGTTCGGCTGCTCGCGGATCGCTTCCTCCGTGACCAGCGAGTCGTGGTTGCCGCGCACGTAGACATACGGCACCCCGAGAGTCCCGATCGGCTGCACGTAGGCGTTCTCGGCCTCCGTGCCGTGGTCGCTGATGTCGCCCGTGTCCACGATGAAGTCGACGTCGAACTGCTTGGTCATCGACCTGATCACGTCCCACGACCCGGGGTTGATGTGCAGATCGGACACGAAGAGCACGCGGATGGTCGACGAGCTCGGCGCGAAGGCAGGCAGGGTCGACGTCACGTCATAGAGCCGCGAGATGTTCGTGACGATCTTGGCGAGCTGCTTCTCGTACTTCTTGAAGTCCGTGACGATGTCGCCCGCGTCACCTACGACGCTCGGGGCGCTGGCGAGCAGCCCGGTGTAACGCGGTTCGTTGATGGCCTGCGGGTTCCACGTCGCAGCGGCCGCAGCGCCGCCGCTGGTGACCGCCACGAGGGCCACCGCGCCGGCGAGCAGCGCGCGACGATAGCGGCGCCGAAAGACAGGAATACCGAGGAGTACGGCGCCGAGCACGGCTGAGGCAGCGGCGCGCCAGATCAGCTGCCGGACCGCGGATTCCAGATCGGCAGAGACCTGGGCGGGTAGCCCGTGCAGTGATTGCGGGTCGTTGAAGATCTCCCGGGCGTCGGCCTCGTTGATCTGGGTCACGTCGGCGTGCAGCCGGAACGGCCCGTCGTGCGTCTTCAGGCTGAGCTCGCCCAGGGGCGGCAGCGAGAGTACGGAGCCGCCGGTGGGCGACACCTCGATGGTGAGCCGCGCCTCGAGCGGACCGATCGAGGTGGTCATCCGGCCGCCGACCAGCAGCCCGAGCCAGGCGCCGACGAGCCCGATGAACACGATCTCGAGCGACCAAGGTCGTACGCGGCCAGCGCTGCCAGGGCCACCACGACCGGGCTGGCGGCTGCTCCGGCGCGGTGTCCTCCATATGCCTAGATGACACCATGTGTGCGCCAGTGACTAATCGGGGTACCGCGAGGCAGGATCGACGAATGCTCGAGATGTCTCCCGAGGACTTCGACGAGGCGGTCGGCGAGGCGCTCGACGGGGTGCCTCCGGAGCTGACCCGGCTGATGGACAACGTCGCGCTCTTCGTCGAGGACGAGCCGCCGGCCGACGACCCCGACCTCCTGGGGTGGTACGACGGCACGCCGCTCACCGAGCGCGGTTGGAACTACTCCGGCGTGCTGCCCGACCGCATCGTGGTGTTCCGGCGGCCGCTGCTGCGCATGTGCCGCAGCCGCGACGAGCTGGTCGACGAGGTGCGCATCACCGTCGTCCACGAGATCGCCCACCATTTCGGCATCGACGACGAGCGGCTGCACGAGCTCGGGTACGGCTGAGTCCGGGCGCTGACTGACGGACACACGGTCTCGCCGGCGCTGATCGACGGTCTCGCGGGCGCTGATCGACGGATTCATGTCGCGGGATCTGACTCACGGACACATCTGGGGCTGAAGACGCCGCGGGTGGCCATCGTGGCGCCACTCCAGTCACGGCAATCTCACCTGCCACCTTTGTGTCGCATGGTCAGAGTGATGGTCGGACCGGAGAGGCGGCGGACGGTCGGACCGGAGAAGCGGCGTGATGGTCGGACCGGAGAAGCGGCGGACAAAGCGTGCGTCAGGTGCGGTCGATGTCCACGCGCCGGAGGTGGATCACGTCGTACAACTCATCGACCGGGCGCGCCGCGCCGATCAGGTGGCCCTGCACGCTCTGGTATCCGAGCTGGCGCAGCCACCGCAGCTGGCTGGGCGACTCCACCCCGGAGGCGATCAGGTGGCGACCGGCGGTCAGCGCCGCGACAGCGACGGCTTCGACGAGGGCCGCGCTGGCCGGGTCGTCGAGGCTGGCCGCGATGAACGAGCGGTCGATCTTCAGGGTGTCGACCGGCAGCCGCGCGCAGGGTGTCCAGCGACGGCAGGCCGTTCCCGAAGTCGTCGATGGCCAGCCCGACACCCATGGCGCGCAGCTGGTCGAGCTCGGTGGTGAGCCCCTGGCCGGCCGTCGCGAGCTCGCTCTCGTGCATCTCGAGGTAGAGCCCGCGGGCCTGCAACCCCGCCCAGGTGAGCAGGGACGCGACCCTGTCGGCGAACCCCGGCCTGGCCACCTCGCTGGCCCACACGTTCACGCTGACCCGCAACGTCGGGTCGTGCCAGGACGCGGCCTGCGCGATGGCCGTTCGCAGCACCCAGTCGGTCAGCGATCGGCACAGCCCTGCGGCCTCGGCGACGTGCAGGAAGTCGTGCGGCAGCAGCGTCCCGAACCGGGGGTGACGCCAGCGCACGAGCGCCTCGAGACCGACCACGTGACCGTCGAAGCGCACGACGGGCTGGTAGTGCAGCAGCAGCTGGTCGGCCTGGATGGCGTGCCGCAGCTCGGCATAGATCCCGGTGGCCGGCGAACCGACCTCGAGCAGTGTCTCGTCGGCGATCACGAAGTCGAGGTCGGGATGGTGCTTGGCCCGGTACATCGCGAGGTCGGCCATCCGCACGAGCTGATCGCCCGTCTCGTTCGCCGAGCCGGGAACGGCCACGCCGATGCTGGCCGACACCGTCGCCATCTCGCCATCGAGGCGCACCGGCCGGCGGATCGCCTCGAGCAGCCGGCCCACGAGCAGTGAGATGTCGCCCTCGCTGGAGACGTCCTCGCAGAGCACGACGAACTCGTCACCCCCGATGCGCGCGACCGTGTCGCAGGTGCGCAGGACCGAGATGATGTTGCGGGCCACCGCCACGAGCATCGTGTCGCCGGCGTCGTGGCCGAAGCTGTCGTTGATCTTCTTGAACTCGTCGAGGTCGAGGAACAGCACCGCCACCGTCCGGCTGGTTCGGCCCGCCCGGGACAGCGCCGTCTCGATGCGGTCGCTGAGCAGTCGCCGGTTGGGCAGGTCGGTCAGGCTGTCGTGCAGCGCGGCATGCAGCAGGATCTTCTCGGTGTTGCGGCGGCTCGTCGCATCGTCGAGGCTCACGAGCCGCGCGCCGTAGCCGGCCTCGGGCAGGTCGACGGCCGACGCGACGACCCAGACCTCGCGACCGAGTGGGTGGGCGAGACGCTGCTCGGTCTGGCCGTCGGTGAGGAACGGCGCGTCGGCAGCCTGTGGCAGCGACGCCAGCATCGTCCCGGCGATCGCGATGGGTGGTCGTCCCAGCAGCCGGCCCAGCGCGTCGTTGGCAGACGTGATCAGGCCGTTGGCGTCGACAAGGGCGCCGGCGACGGGGTTGCGTTCGAAGATCGACCGCCACAGGGTCCGGTCGGCACGCAGTCGCCGCACCACCTGGGCGAGGCGCGCGAGGTCGTCGTCCACCTCGTGCTGCGTCAGTGCCTCCACCCCCCGTGGCCTGGCTCAGCGACGCGCGGCTGCGCGTCTCACAGGACAGTGTTCCGTCACGCTGCGTGATTCACGCCCCGGGTGCACCAAGTTCACCCCATCGCGCCCGGGATGACTTTACTGGTTGTTGGGACTACTCAGAGTGACAATCGGTGCCACGCCGGACAGGTCAAGTGACGAAACGATGTACGTCGACGCCGGCGTCCCCGAGTGCCTGACGCACTCGACGGGCCAGGTCAACGGCGCCCGGAGTGTCACCGTGGACGCACAGCGACGCGACCGCCATGGGCAGGATGCTGCCGTCCACGGCCACCACCTCGGCCGCGGTCGCCAGGCGCAGGGACCGCTCGACGACGGCAGCGGGGTCGGTGACGAGGGCAGCAGGGTCAGAGCGCGGCACGAGCTGCCCGTCCGGGGTGTACGCACGGTCGGCGAAGCCCTCGGCGACGGCTTGCAGGCCGGCCCGCTCGGCGTGCCGGAGCAATGCCGAGCCGGGCAACCCGAGGATCGGCAGCGCGACGTCGTACTCCGTGACCGCCCGCACCACCGCCTGGGCCTGCCCGTCGTCGACGACGCAGGTGTTGTAGAGCGCGCCGTGCGGCTTGACGTAGCGCACCCGTGTCCCCGCGACGCGGCACAGCCCGTCGAGCGCGCCGAGCTGGTAGAGCACGTCGTCGGTCAGCTCGCGGGGGGCGATGTCCATGGGCCGGCGGCCGAAGCCGGCGAGGTCGCGATAGGACACCTGGGCGCCGACTGCCACGTCGTGGGCAACCGCTCCGACCGCGACGGTCCGCATGATCGACGGGTCGCCGGCGTGGAACCCGCAGGCCGCGTTCGCGCTCGTGACGATGCGCAGCAACGCTTCGTCGTCGCCCAGCCGCCAGACACCGAAGCCCTCACCCAGGTCGCTGTTCAGGTCGATCGACATGTCAGCCTCCGATCCGGCGCATGCGCACTGTTGTCCCCGGCCCGGCCTGCGCGAGCGCGGCCAGGTCCGCGACGTCGACCACGCCGATGACCGGATAGCCGCCGGTGGTGGGGTGGTCGGCGAGCAGGACGACCGGCTGCCCGTCGGGCGGCACCTGCACCGCTCCGGTGACCATGCCGGCGCTGTCCATCTCGTCGTCGGTGCGCCAGGCGATCGGCGGACCGATCAGCCGAGCACCGACGCGGTTGCTGTCGGTCGACAGCGTGTAGGTCGAACCGGTGAGCAGATCGACCGCGTCGGCGCCGAACCACTCGTCGTCGGGACCGACCCGCACGTGCAGCAGGACCTCCCCGACCGGTCGCGGCACGGTGAACGACACCGAGGCGGGTGGCTGGGCGGCTTCGCCGAGTGCCAGCACCTGCCCATCCGCCAGCACTGGTGGGCCGAGACCGGACAGCGTGTCCGTCGACCGGCTGCCGAGCACCGGTGTCACACGGATGCCGCCGGCCACTGCGACATAGCTCCGTACGCCGGAGATCGCCGGACCGACGTTCACGAGCGATCCCGCCCGCAGGCCCACGGCGACGCCCCATTCGACGGCGCGGCCGTCCGCGTGCACCGTCGCGGGGGCGCCTGTGACGGCGAGCGCCGTGCGGGCGTCCACCCGAAAGCTCACGCCGTCCACCGTGGTCTCGAGGACCGCGTCGTCCTCGGCGTTGCCGACCAGCCGGTTGGCCAGCCGCGCGGCCGGCTCGTCGAGGGCTCCGGCTCGTGGCACGCCGAGGTGCGCAGCGCCGCGGCGCCCACCATCCTGCACGGTGCTCAGCGCACCGGCCCGGACGATCGTGATGCCGGCCGGCCCGTCAGCGGTCTCCCTCACCCGAGCCCGCCCCGCGGGGTCGGGCTGCTCGTCGACCGGCACGAACCGCACCCGGGTGCCGGGCGGCAGCAGTGCGGGCGGGTCGTTGGCGACGTCGAACAGGTCGACGCCGGTGCGTCCGATGAGCTGCCAGCCGCCGGGGGAGGCGGTGGGGTAGATGCCGCAGAAGCGGCCGGCCAGAGCAACGGCACCGGCGGGCACGCGCGTGCGCGGTGTCGCGCGGCGCGGCACGTTCTCGTGCATCCCGACGAGGTAGGCGAAACCCGGCGCGAACCCGCAGAACCCGACCTCGAAGTCGGTCGCGGCATGCCGCTTGACCACCGTCGCGACGTCGGTGTCCCACAGCGAGGCGACATCGGAGAGGTCCGCGCCGTCGTAGACCGTGGGGATCTCCACCACGGCACCCGCGGTCATCGTCGCCTGGTCCGGCAGCTGCCGGTCCTCGAGCACGCGCGGCCAGCATGGAAGGGGAGATGCCGTCCACGAGCACGGTGCGGTGTCCCGGCACGATCTCGTCCGGCGCGGGCAGGGCGCCGTCGGCGACCAGGTCGAGCAGCGCCTGCCGCCAACGTGCACCCGTCCCAGGGGGTACGTCGACGAGGGCGGCCCGGGTGCCGACGGGGCGGATGCGCATGTCAGCCCGTCCCGACTGCGGTCAGCGGCGCTCGCGCGTACGACTCGTCTTGCACTTCCGGCCGCACCCCGCCCCAGCACATGGTGGGATTGTCCACCACTGACCGCGCTTTTATTCTCCCCGTGAGGTGAGTCCGCTGCAGCCGCCGGAGGAGCCGACGACCACGATCAGCGTGGTCGTCATGGGCGTCTCCGGCTCGGGAAAGTCGACCGTGGCCATGCGCCTGGTCGAGCTGCTCGGCTGGCCGTTCGCCGAGGGTGATGACTTCCATCCGGTTGCCAACGTCGAGAAGATGCGGTCGGGCAGGCCGCTGAGTGACCGGGACCGAAAGCCGTGGCTGGCGGCCGTCGCCGACTGGATCGGCGAGCAGGAGGTCGCCGGGCGGAGCGCCGTCGTGACCTGCTCCGCCCTCAAGCGGGCCTACCGGGAGGCACTGCGCCGCAACCACCCGTCCGTCTGGTTCGTCCATGTGAGCGCGTCACCAGGCGGGCTGAAGGCTCGCCTCGAGACCCGCAGCGGTCACTACATGCCGGCCTCCCTGCTGGCCAGCCAGCTCGAGACACTCCAGCCGCTGGACCCCGACGAGCCGGGCGTCACGATCAGCGGAGAGGGGCCGCCCGACGTCGTCGCGGGTCGGGTCCTCGACGCCCTGCGTGACGAGCGCGGACGGCGACTCCGCTACTCCGGCGAAGCCCAGTAGCAGCACGGGCCACTGCCCGAGCGGTGCCGGAACCAGCATTTGACCGGATGCAGACCGGCTTTGAGCGTGCGGCCGCCGCAGAGACCACCCATTTGGCTCACGGTTGCCCGCACCCGGATGTCGATGTGAAGAGGGACAAACCTCTTGAAAGGCGTGTGGATGCCAACATCGTTCGCGGTAACCGTCCGACCGACTGTTCGACGTCGGGAGTGGCAGGCACTCACTGTCATCGCTCTCGCCGTCGCCCTGGTCCTTCCGGCCACCGCGTCGTCTGGCTCCACCGCACCCGCGGCCGGGCCGATGGTGCACCAGCTCGCCTGGTGGGCGGATGGCGCCGGAACGGGCCTCAGCAGCCTGTCCGCGAAGCTCCGCGCCGCCGGTGCCTCGGTCGTCGGACGGCTGTCCGTCGCCGACGCCGTCGTGGTCGAGGTGCCCAGCACCTGGCAGGCGCCGGTCGGCGTCGCCACCGCGGTGGACTCACCGCTCACGGTCGCCGGCAACGACAACTCGTCGTCGAACGGCCGACAGGGCCCCAGCTCCAACGCCGCCGACGCGTTTGACGGCGACGGCGTGACCGTCGCCGTCGTCGACACCGGCGTCGCCGACGTCGCGGACCTGCGCGGCGCGGTCACGCACGTGAACGTCTCCGGTGCCGCCAAGGGCGACGGGTACGGCCACGGCACGTTCCTCGCCGGACTGATCGCGAGCAGCGGCGCATCGTCGAACGGTCTCTACCGCGGGGTCGCTCCCAAGGCCGACATCCTGGACGTGCAGGTCGCCGCTGCCGATGGCAGCACCTCGCTGCTGAAGGTGCTGGCCGGCCTGCAGGTCGTCGCCGAGCGCGCCCGCCGCGACGACTCGATCCGGGTCGTCAACCTCTCGCTGTCTGCCGATGACCCGGGCATCAGAGGGATCGACCCGCTGAGCCGCGCGGTCGAGACCCTCTGGAACCGCGGCCTCGTGGTCGTCGTGGCCGCCGGCAACGACGGTCCGGACGCCGGCACCGTCTCCATCCCGGGCACCGACCCGGCAGTGATCACCGTCGGAGCACTGGACGACAAGAGCACCGACTCGCGTCGCGACGACGTGGTCGCGCCGTTCTCCGCCCGCGGCATCGCGGGTGACCCGAACATCAAGCCCGACGTCGTTGCTGACGGCGTCTCGACGGTCGGCCTGCGCGCACCGGGCAGCGTCATCGACAGCCAGCACCCGACGGCTCGCGTCGGCAGCGCCAACTTCCGCGGCAGTGGCACCTCGATGGCGGCCGCAGTCGCCTCCGGCGAGGTCGCCGGGCTGCTCTCCGTGCTGCCCGACCTGGACCCCGATGACGTCAAGGCCGCGCTGATGAACGGCGCCTACGACGTGGCCGGGGACCGCACGGCAACCGGCGCCGGCGGCATCGACGTGGTCGCCGCACAGGCGGCCGCGCAGCAGCTGAGCCAGGACCGGCAGCAGTGGTCCAGCCGATCGGTCGTCGCCTCGTACAACAAGTTCGCCAGCGCGTGGGACAACGGCTCGCAGCGCGACGCGACCGCCGCGTGGGTGCAGCTGCCGGCGAGCCTGCGCGCTCAGGTCGCCAAGGCATGGGCGAACAGTGTCGCCGCGAACAACGACTCGACCGACGCGCAGGTGTTCCAGGCCCGCACCTGGGCGCAGGACAGCGACCTGGGCGCCAGCTGGCTCGCCCGCACCTGGGCCGCCCGCACGTGGGCCGGTGACGACTGGGCCGCTCGCACCTGGGCCGCCCGCACCTGGGCGTACGACGACTGGGCGGCGCGTACGTGGGCAGCCCGCACCTGGGCCGGGGACGACTGGGCGGCGCGTACGTGGGCCGCCCGCACCTGGGCCGGGGACGACTGGGCGGCGCGTACGTGGGCAGCCCGCACCTGGGCGGCCGATGACTGGTCCGCGCGTACCTGGGCCGCTCGTACGTGGGCCGCACGCACCTGGGCAGTCGCCGACTGGGGCACCAGCTGAGCCCGACCGCCCTCGATGCCCCGGCACACAACGGCCGAGGCAGGACGAGGCAGAAGCCCCTCCCGGTCTTGATCGGGGGGCTGCTTCTGCTCGGTGCGCTGCTGGTGACCTGTCTGTTCTTCCTGCCGAACCAGGGTCTGCTCAACCTCGGCTTCTCGGCCCCGGTCGGACTTGCCGGTCTCATCGCGCTGGCGGCGTTCGCAGAACTGGCGTACGTCCGTGTGCCCCACGGGGACATCACCGAGGACCTGACGTTCTTCGAGGCGATCGTCGTGATGGCCGCGCTGGTGCTCCCGCCGCTGGTCGTGATCACCGGGGCGCTCGGCGGTCTCGTGCTGGCCTGGATCTTCATGCGCCGCGCCTGGGTCAAGACGCTGTTCAACGTCGGCATGTTCGCCGCAGCCACGTCCACGATGCTGATCGTCGCCCATGCCATCGGCGGCCAGCACCATCTCGGTGAGGTCGACCTCCGGCTGGTGCTCGCCCTGATGGTGGGCACGGCGGCCTTCGGTGCGGTCAACCTGCTGGCCCTGGCAGCGGTGGTGCACGTAGTCGAGGGTGTGCCTCCGCTCGGTTGGTTGCGGGCGGAGATCCTCGGCAGCCTGGTGATGGTCGGGGGCAATGTCGGCGTCGCCGTCATCTTCGTCTCGATGGCGATGTCGAGCCCGATTCTCTTGCCGTTCGTCGGTCTCCCGGTGCTGGCGCTCGTCCACTCCTTCAAGCAGAGCCAGCGGCACGCACGGGAACGCGAGCGCGCCAACGCGCTGGTCGAGCTCAGCTCGGCGCTGACGGCCTCTGGTGACCTGGACGAGCTGATCGACGGCTTGCTGGCCCCGTTGCGAAAGGTCTTCGACGCCGACAGGGCCACGATCACGCTCTGCGTGGACGACCTGCCGGTCCTGGCCGGCGACCGCGCCGTCGTCCTCGACCTCGGCGACGGTGTGCAGGGCGGCCTGTTGCTCGGGTGGGACCTGAAGAGTGGTCCCGACGCTCGCCCGTTCTTCAAGCGGGCCGGCAGAAGTCCCGTCGACGAGCCGCTGCTGGCCACGACGGCGAGCGCGATCTCCAGTGTGTTGCGGTCTGCGCGCCACCTCGTGGCCCTCACCGAGGCGTCCTTCAAGCTGCAGGCAGTCATCGACCACGCGACCGACGGCATCGCCGTGGTCGACAGCTCGGGCGCCGTCCTCGTGTGGTCGCCGTCCATGCGCGCGATGGTCGGTGACCCGCCGCCTCAGGCGGTCTTGGCTGCGTACGACGACGCGGTGGTCGGCCTGCTTGCCACGCTGGCGCAGGATCCGGCGGCCATGGCCGCCACCCTGACCCGGTCGCTGCCCGTGGTTCGGGCCCAGACGGTGGTCGAGGTGGCCCTCGTCGGCCGGCACGGCGACCTCCGTGCGCTGGACGTCTCCGTGAGCCGCATCGGCGCTCCGGCCCCCGGCCTGTGCGTCCTCTCCGCCCACGATGCGACGGAGGACCGCCGGGTCGAGAAGATGAAGGCAGACTTCGTCGCCACGGTGTCGCACGAGCTGCGCACCCCGATCACACCCATCAAGGGGTACGCGCGGCTGTTGGCCTCCCGCGGCGACCGGATGGAGCCGGCCCGGCGCCTGCACGCGCTGCAGACCATCGAGGACCGTGCCGACCACCTGAGCCGGCTGGTCGACGACCTGCTGATGGCCTCCCGGGTCCAGTCGAAGACGGAAACGAGCAAGCTGGCGGTCAAGCGCGGGGCCGAGGACCTTCGCAACATCGTGCGGCAGGCCGCGACGGCATTCCCCCTGCTGTCGGACCGCCTCGAGGTGCGGCTGCCCGCGCAGCCCGTGCAGGCCTACTGCGACGACATGCGGGCCGTGCAGTGCGTCGCCAACCTGATCGGCAACGCCGAGAAGTACTCGGAGGCGGGAACTCCCATCCTCGTCGAGCTGCTGCCCGAGTCGACCGGTAGCGGGCCGCGCGTGGTGGTCACGGACCACGGCCGTGGCATCCCCCCTGCTGAGCTCGAACGCATCTTTGAGCGTTTCCACCGCGTGGAGGACCCGTTCACCATGACCACGGGGGGCAGCGGACTCGGCCTGTTCATCGCCCGTGAGCTCGCCCGGGCCATGGGTGGAGACATCACTGTGAAGTCCGTACCGGGAGAAGGCTCGACTTTCTACCTATCTCTGCCGAAGTTCACAGGGGACGCCCCGTCGATCGACCCGGTCGAGGTGCGTGCGCTCGCTGTCATCTAGGGAGAGCTTCGTGCAGAACATCCTGGTCGTCGACGACGAGGAGCCGGTCCGTCGACTCCTGCGCGACTGCCTCGAGCTCGACGGCTACGAGGTGCGCGAGGCTGCCGACGCGATGCAGGCCATCGCCCGCATCGGTGAGGACATCCCGGACTGTGTCCTGCTCGACGTGATGATGCCGGGCATGAGCGGTCTCGAGCTGCTCGAACGTCTCCGGCAGGATCCGCTCACGGCCACGCTGCCCGTGATGATGCTGACCGCCGCCACCGACGACGACACGACGTGGACCGGTTGGGCCCACGGGGCGAGCTGCTATGTGCCCAAGCCCTTCGACATCGACCACATGCTCGACTGGGTGAGCAAGCTCTGTGCGCCACCAGCCGAGGAGCCGATGGATCCCGATGTCTTCAACATCGACGACCTGCCCGTGTCCGAGCCGGCTGCCCGGGCCGAACCCGAGGCCGCCACGTGGTTCTCGGACCCGATCACGCCTCCCACCGACCCGATCCCACAGTCCGCCCCGATCGAGCTGTCCTCCGAGTGGGCTGCCCTGACGCAGGCCCCGATCGCCGGGCTTGCCAACCACACCGCTGTGCCCGCGCCGCCCCGTCCGGTCGCCACGCCGGCCGCTCCGCCTGTTACCGCTGCTCCGGCTCCGGTGGCACCGGAGTGGACGACCACCTACGACGGGCCGGCGGCTGAAGAGCTCGTGCGCGCCCTGGAAACCGGGCAGTTCTGGGTCGCCTACCAACCCATCATTGCGCTGGGCACGGGCGAGATCATCGGCCTCGAGGCGCTCGCGCGCTGGGCTCATCCGCAACGAGGCGACCTCTCGCCGCAGGAGTTCCTGCCGCTGGCCGAACGCCACGGCCTGGCCGGCCGGCTCGACGGCGTCATCCTGCTCGACGCGGTCAAGCAGGTGAGCGCATGGAACGTGGAGCGGGCCGCCGCGCAGCGCCAGGGCCTGACCCTCTCGATCAACGTCTCCTCGGACCGCTTGGCCCATCCGATGTTCTGCTCGACCCTGCGGGAGACCCTCGAGACCTACGCCATGGCGCCGTCTTCCTTGGTCGTCGAGCTGAGCGAGGTCGCGCTGATGCGACTGTTCGCCGGCGACCAGAAAGTCGTGCGTGAACTGCTGGAGATGGGCGTGAAGCTTGCGTTCGACGACTTCTCGGCGGCGGCGACGTCGCTGGACTATCTGCAGCGCTTCCAGGTCGACGTGGTGAAGGTCGACCGCAGCCTGGTGCGCGGTCTCGGGCTCGACGACAACAACGGCGAGGACTCGACGGTCGCGGCCATCATCTCGATCGCGCACCGGCTCGGTCGGGCCGTCGTGGCCGAAGGCGTCGAGACCGCTGAGCAGGCCGGCCATCTGAGCCGGCTCGGTTGCGAGTACGCCCAGGGATTCCATTTCGGTTTCCCCGCCTCGGCCGCCCACCTAGGCCCCCGCCTCGTCACCTGACCTTCTCGCAATCGATCATGCAGGACCCTGGGAGGACATGGCGATGGCCCTGTCCCGGTGGTCCGGGCAGGGCCGTCGCTGTTGGTACGGAGGCGGGGGTGGCCCGCCGTCGTGGGTTAGGCGGTGACCGGCTGGTGGCGCTTGTTGTGTCCGGTCAGGATTTCCTGGTCGGGGTCGACCCGGCGCATGTGCAGGAAGCCGAACAGGCTGAGCAGCAGCAGCGCTGCGCCGCCGATGAAGGCGAAGATGGCGGCGATCCAGGCGATCTGGCCCATCTTGGAGAACGCGTAGGCGTTGAGCAGCATCCCGCGCAGGGTCTCGCCCTTGAACGCGGTGTTGACCTGGTCGGCGAGCTCGGTGCTGTCCGGGTTGGCGCGGGACTTCGCCGAGAGCTGGGCGTAGGTCAGCCCGCCACCGGACTCCTTGAGGTGCACGGCGATGTAGTGGTCGGCGAAGGCCTGGGCCTGCGCGCCGGTGGTGAGCTGCTGACCGGCGTACTGGTTGATGAACGGGCCGATCTCCGGGCTTGCGGTGCCGTCGCCCTTGGGCGGGAAGAAGATCTGCTGGGCGGAGAGCTGGGTGGTGACCTGGTCGTTGATGAACACGTGAGCCCAGGTGAGCAGGCCGCCGGCTACCAGCAGCAGCGCGGCGAGCACGAGCCCACCAGTGGTCAGCAGCGCATCGAGAGTTCTGCGGCGCATGGCGGTACTTCTCCTTTGAGATAAAGGCCAGATAGAGCCGATCCGTCCCGAAGGACTTGTCGGAGGCCCGTCCTGCGGGCCTGACACCAACCCTGTTCCCCCACGTGCCGCGACATCAGGGACCAAAGACCTGTGACGCGCTCCCGATGGACCTCAGTCCCACGGGACCTCCGCCCAAGTCCTGCATGATCGATTGCGAAAGGTGGGGCGCTGACCAGGCACAACGCACGCCATGTCGGTTACTGCATGATCGACTTCGAAGGGGGGAGGGGGTGGGTGGGCCCGGAAGCGTCGGGACCTTAGGCACTACTGGTTCGCCGCGAGGCCGGGCACGCTGGGTCAATGATCTACACAGAACGTTCGCTGGCTGCGCTCTCACATCGTGATTGCGTCGCGCTCCTGACTGGGGCGCAGGTCGGGCGGGCCGTATTCACCGAACGCGCGCTGCCCGCCGTCGTACCGGTCAATTTCATCGTGCAGGACGACGCGGTCGTGATGTGCACGGCAGCCGACACTCGGTTGGCCGCCGCCGCCAGTCGCGGCGTGCTCGCCTTCCAGGTGGATGACATCGACCCGATCACGCGCAGCGGTTGGAGCGTCGTCGTCGTCGGCGTCGCGGAGCTCGTGGACAGCCCGGAGGAGCAGGCTCGCATCCATCTGCGGCTCCAGCCGTGGGCGCCGGGGCGCAACGAGGTCTTCATCCGGCTGCCGCTCAAAGTCGTGACTGGACGCCGGATTTCCGCGTCGGGCGACTAGCAGAGCAACAAGCTGTGCGCGCCATCAGGCTGCGCGTGCGCGCAACGACAAACGCCCGGCCGACGCCTCCTGTGTGGAGGCGCCGGCCGGGCGTCGTGCCGAGTGCCGGGACTGAGGTCAGGCGGCAGGCTGGGTCTTGATGGCGGAGATCTCGAACTCGAGGGTGATCTTCTCGGAGACCATCACGCCGCCGGTCTCGAGCACGGCGTTGAAGTTGACGCCGAAGTCCTTGCGGTTCAGGACCGTCGAACCCTCGAAGCCCACGCGCTGGTTGCCGTAGGGGTCGGTCGCCGAACCGTTGTACTCGAAGTCGACCGACACGGACTTCGTGACGTCCTTGATGGTCAGGTCGCCGGTCATCCGGAAGGTCTGGTCGTTGACCTTCTCGACGGCGGTGCTCACGAAGGTGATCTTCGGGTAGGTCGGCGCGTCGAAGAAGTCATTCGTACGCAGGTGGTCGTCACGCTGGGGCTGGCGGGTGTCGACGCTGGCCACCTCGATCGAGACGGAGGCGTACGACTTCGACGGGTCGTTGCCGTCGAGGTGGGCGGTGCCTTCGAAGTCGTTGAACGCGCCGCGAACCTTGGTCACCATCGCGTGGCGGGCCACGAAGCCGAGCCGGCTGTGCGCGACGTCGATGACGTAGTCACCGGTGATATCGGGGGCGCCGACCGTCACGGCGACGGGGGTGGTCTGAATGTCAGTCATTTGGGGTCTCCCTGAAGGTGTCCCAGGCAGTTCCCGGAACTTTGTTGATATGACAACCATACTGAACGATGGATGACGTGTCAACATTCCCGCGCTAGACTGGTTCGCATGACGACGACCCCTCGATGGCTGGACGAGCGCGAGCAACGCGCCTGGCGCGGTTACAACCAGCTGCACCGGCGGCTGAGCAAGGTGCTCGGCCAGCAGCTGACCCGCGACTCGGGACTGTCCGCGGCCGACTACGAGCTGCTGGTGCCGCTGTCCGAGGCGACCGACGGCCAGCTGCGCGCTCGTGACCTGGCCCGGATGGTCGAATGGGAGAAGAGCCGGCTGTCCCACCACCTCAAGCGGATGGAGCAGCGTGGCCTCGTCGGCCGCGTCGACTGCCCGACCGATGCCCGCGGCGCGTTCCTCGTGCTGACAGACGCCGGCCGACGGGCCATCGAGGGCGCGGCGCCACAGCATGTGGACACGGTCCGGGAGAACTTCATCGACCTGCTCAGCGAAACCGAGATCGAGGTCGTCACGGCGATGTCCGAGCGGCTGCTGGCCCGCCTCGAGAAGACGAGCCCACCAGTGTCAGCCTGTGGCGACGACGACGAGGTGCTCGTCGAGGTGTGAGCCGGGCGGCGGTCAGGCGTCGATGATGATCGGCAGGATGACCGGGCTGCGCCGGTAGGTGTCGCGGGCCCAGCGGCTGACGGTGCGATGAATGAGCTGTTCGAGCTGGTGCTGCTCGCCGATGCCTTCCTTCGCGGCCGTGGCGAGCGCCTTCTCGATGAGTGGGCACGAGGGCGGTGAACGTCGTCTCGTCGTGTACGAAGCCTCTTGCCAGGAAGTCCGGCGCCTCGGTGAGCTCGCCCGTGTCCGCGTCGACGAGACAGACGATCGTGATGAAGCCCTCCTCGGCAAGGGTGCGGCGGTCCTTCAGGGACGCTTCGGTAGCGCCACCAACCGTCATCCCGTCCACGTACACGAGACCCGCCGGGACCTTGCCCGTCACCGTTGCCTGTCCGTCGACGAGGTCGACGACGACTCCGTCCTCAGCCAGCACTACGTTTTCCGGTGGCACCCCGGTTCTGATGGCGAGATCGCCGTTCGCCTTCAGGTGACGCCATTCACCATGCACGGGCATCACGTTGGAGGGGCGCACGATGTTGTAGCAGTAGACGAGCTCGCCCGCGCTCGCGTGCCCCGACACGTGCACCTTGGCGTTGCCCTTGTGGACGACGTTCGCGCCCCAGCGGGTCAGCGAGTTGATGACGCGGTAGATGGCGTTCTCGTTGCCGGGGATCAATGAGCTCGCGAGCAGGACGGTGTCGCCCTGCCCGATGCGGATCACGTGGTCCCGGTTGGCCATGCGGGACAGGGCGGCCATCGGCTCGCCCTGCGAACCCGTGCAGACCAGGGTGATCTTGTCGTCCGCGAGCTTCTCGAGAACCTTGAGGTCGACGACGAGACCCTTGGGGATCTTGAGATAGCCGAGGTCGCGGGCGATGCCCATGTTGCGGACCATCGAGCGACCGACGAAGGCGACCTTGCGGCCGTGGTTGTGTGCGGCGTCGAGCACCTGCTGGATGCGGTGCACGTGGCTGGCAAAGCTGGACACGATGATCCGCCGGGGAGCGGTGCGGAAGACTTCCTCGATCGCCGGGGTCAGATCGCGTTCGGCTGTGGTGAAGCCGGGCACCTCGGCGTTGGTCGAGTCCGTGAGGAAGAGGTCGACGCCTTCCTCGCCCAGCCGGGAGAAGGCCCGCAGGTCGGTGATCCGCTCGTCGAGCGGGAACTGGTCCATCTTGAAGTCACCGGTGTGCAGCACCAGCCCCGCAGCGGTCCTGATCGCCACCGCCAAACCGTCGGGGATCGAGTGGTTCACCGCCAGGAACTCGCAGTCGAACGGTCCGAACCGCTCCCGGCGTCCTTCCGCGACCTCCATGGTCTTGGGGGTGATGCGGTGTTCCTTGAGCTTCGCCTCGACGAACGCGAGGGTCAGCTTCGAGCCGACGAGTGGGATGTCGCGTCGCTCGCGAAGCAGGTAGGGGACACCGCCGATGTGGTCCTCGTGCCCGTGGGTCAACACGATCGCTTCGACCTTGTCGAGGCGATCCCGGATCCAGGTGAAGTCCGGCAGGATCACATCGATGCCGGGCTGATTCTCCTCAGGGAACAGGACCCCGCAGTCGACGATGAGCAACCGGCCGGCATGCTCGAAGACCGTCATGTTGCGCCCGATCTCACCGAGCCCGCCCAGCGGGACCACCCGAAGGCCGTCCCTGGCTAGTGGCGGCGGCGTGCCGAGCTCGGGATGCGGATGGCTCACGTGGTCAGTCCTTTGGTCGTTGACGCGGAGCGGTGGTCGTCAGCCGTTGTCGGCGACGAGCGGCTCGAGCATCAGGTCGGGGTGGTCGCGTTGGATGAACTGCAGCCGCCATCGGTCCGGGAACAGGGCGAGCAGCGCGCCGTCGCCGCGGGTCAGCACCTCGATGGTGGGCAGCGAGTCGAGTGCGGCGGTGTCCTCTGGTCGGGTGCGTCGGGCAAGTGAGTAGGCGAGGGCCTGCAGGTGAATGGGTGCGTTGAACTCGTGGGTCATGCGGTGGGTCGCGACCTCGAACTGCATCGGTCCTACTGCAGCGAGCACGGGAGCCTGGTCACCGCGCAGGTCGGAACGCAGCACCTGCACGACACCTTCCTGCTCGAGCTGGGTGATGCCGCGGCGGAACTGCTTGTAGCGCCCCGAGTCCTTGGCGCGCGCGACAGCGAAATGCTCGGGCGCGAAGCTGGGCAAGGGCGGGAAGCGGACCGGCTCGTCGACATAGAGGGTGTCGCCGATGCCGAGTGAGGCAGCGTTGACCAGCCCGATGACGTCTCCGGGATAGGCGGTGTCCAGGGTCGTGCGCTCGCGGCCGAACACGGCCTGCGCGTACTTGGTGGCGAACGGCCGGCCGGTGGGCTCGTGGGTGGCGACCATGCCACGCTCGAACACTCCGGAGCACACCCGGGCGAACGCGATCCGGTCACGGTGCGCGGCGTTCATGCCGGCCTGCATCTTGAACACGAACGCGGAGAACGGCTCGTCGAGAGCGCGGCTGCCGCCGTCGGCCGTCGGTCGAGGCGTCGGCGCAGGGGCCAGCTCGAGCAGCACATTGAGCAGCTGCCCGACGCCGAAGTTCTGCACCGCCGAGGAGAACAGCACTGGTGTCGTCTGCCCGGCCAGGAACGACTCCTGGTCGTGCTCGGCGCCGTCGGCTTCGAGCAGCTCGTGTTCTTCCACCGCGGTGACCCAGGCCTGGCCCTCACGCGTTTCGGCGGCGACGGGATCGAGGTGCTCCTCCGGCGCGACGGTGGCGCCGCCTGCCGTGCGGGTGAAGCGGATGAACTCGCCGCTGCGCCGGTCCAGCACGCCCCGGAAGTCACCGGCGACTCCGACCGGCCAGGTCAGCGGTGTGGGCCGGAGCCCGATGCGCTCGGCGATCTCGTCCATCAGCTCCAGCGCGTCGCGACCGGGCCGATCCCACTTGTTCACCACGGTGATCACTGGGATGCCGCGGTGCCGGCACACCTCGAACAGCTTGAGGGTCTGCGGCTCGAGGCCCTTGGCGGCGTCGAGCAACATCACCGCGGCGTCGACCGCGGACAGGACCCGGTAGGTGTCCTCGGAGAAGTCAGCGTGGCCGGGCGTGTCGATCAGGTTGATGACCGAGTCGCGATAGGAGAAAGCCAGGGCAGCGGACGTGATGGAGATGCCGCGGGCTTGCTCCATGTCCATCCAGTCCGACACGGTCGCCCGGCGGTTCGCCTTGCCGTGCACGGCGCCGGCCTGCGCGATGACGCGCGCGTGCAGCGCGAGCGCTTCGGTGAGGGTCGACTTGCCGGCGTCCGGATGGCTGATCACCGCGAACGTGCGACGCCGGGCCGCCTCGGCCTGAACGTGTGCGGGCCGATCGGCGTCGGAGGTGTCGCGGAGGAGCTGCAGAGCGGCGTCACTCACCGGCCGGGCTCCAGGACGCGGCGCTGCCGGTTGATCTCGCGGCGCAGGTCCCCGGCGAAACGGTCCGCGGTCTCGAGCTGGTCGTGCAAGGCCAGCACCCGGGCATCCGCCACCGCGCTGTACATCGCGAGCCGGTCCAGCAGGAACTCGCGCTGGCCGGGCTCGGCGGGGCTGATTTCGAGATGGTCGAGCAGGCCGAGCAGATCTCGCATGTCCTCGACCGAGAAGTCGAGCGGCTTCATGCGCTTGATGAGCAAGAGCCGCGACACATCTGCCTCGGTGTAGAGCCGGAAGCCTCCAGTGCTGCGTGCCGACGGTCGCACGAGCCCCATCTCTTCGTAGTACCTGATCGTGCGCAGGCTCAGTCCCGTGCGTTCGGCGACCTCGCCTATCTGCACGTGTTGAAGACTCACGGATCAGAGCATACCTTCACGCAACGTCAGAGTTACGCCCGGCCGCGCTTCACCGGCTCCGGACATGCACAACCAGGCCGCGGAACGTTTCTTGAATCCTCGCTCCCGGGGTGACCGCGCAAGACGAACGAGCCGGCTCTGATCTACCTTCACGTTGGGGCAGAGTTCATCGAGCACGACCCGCGGAGACGATCGCTGCCGGGGCCGCCTTCGCTGCCGACGACACGGCCGCCGACGGCGGCGCGGTAGCGCGACTCACAGGAGCCGGAGAGGCGTTTGGCTCATGGGACCTCGGGGCCGATCCCGTCCTGCCGGTGAGCTATCTGAACGCGCACACCAATGTCGTGTGGTTTCACCGGGGCGTCCTATCCCTCCCCGATCGCACCCTACGAACGTGAGCTGGCGGGCTTCCTGGACGGCGGTGGACGCTTGTTCATGTCGGGTCAGGACATCCTCGACCAGTCCGGCGGCACGACCGCTTTCGTGCACGACTACCTGCACATCGACTGGGACGGGTCGGAGACCCAGAACGACAAGCCCACCAACAATGTCGCGGGTATGACGGGCAATCCGGTGACGGACGGCATCGGCACGGTGCCGCTCGACCTGTCGGTCCTGGACGGCGTCGAGTTCTCCGACCAGGTCACGCCGATCGATCCCGCAACGGCCGCATTCACCGACGACTCGGGCGCCACCGACGGCCTCACCGTCGCGGACGGCCCGTACAAGGTGATGTTCATGGCGTTCCCGTTCGAGGAGTTCGGCACCGCGGCCGCGAAGTCCGACCTCTTGCAAAAGGCGACGACCTGGTTCGGGAGCTGACCGGCGGAGCACCCTTTGGTCAGCGGCCCGCCGAGCCGGCAGTAGACAGACCCGGCTCGGCGGCGAGAGGGACGGCCGCGGGACGTTCGGCCTGGGAGGTGACGTCGATCGCGCGGCCCGCGTGAGCCGAGGCGAGCAACGACTCGAGGACGTCGAGGACGTGCAGCGCAAGTGTGCCGCTCGTGCGCACGTCAGCGGTGTCGCGCGCCGCCATCAGCTCCGCGACGCCGAGACCTCGTCCAGCCGACGCGTAGCCGGCCGAGACGGGCAGCGTCTCCCAGCTGGTGCTGCCAAGAGCGCGGTGCCCGACGTCACCGTCGAACCTGTTCGGATCGGGGACCGTGAGGGAACCCTTCGGACCATGGATCTCGATGGGAGCGGCTCGCGAGGGGCCGGCGTCAAAGCTCATCGTGACGGTGGACAGCGCCCCTGACGCGTGAGTGAGGATGCCGCTGACATGTGTCAGCACGTGGACGGGCACGGACTCCCCTGCGCGCGGTCCCGTCGCGATCGTTCGGGTCGTACGGGCGGCGCTACCCGCACCCACCACCGACACGATCGGCCCGAGCAACGTCACCAGCGCGGTGACGTAGTAGGGCCCCATGTCCAGCAGCGGTCCACCGCCCGGCGCGTAGTAGAAGTCGGGGTTCGGGTGCCACCTCTCGTGTCCTGCGCTCAGGAACGTCGCGACTGCCGCCGTGGGCGTTCCGATGGCGTCGGCATCGATCGCGTGACGCGCGGTCTGTATGCCGGTGCCGAGCACCGTGTCCGGCGCAGCCCCGACGCGAACACCGGCGCGCGTCGCTGCGTGCAGGATCTCCCGCCCCTCCGCCACCGTCGCGGCCAGCGGTTTCTCGTTGTATACGGCCTTTCCGGCCGCGATCGCCGCCAGTGCGATCTGCGCGTGCCCGGCAGGAGGTGTGAGGTTCACGACGACCTCGACGTCGGGGTCCGCGAGCAGGGTCTCGACGGACAGCGCGCGCACGTCGTCAAGATCGTCGGCAACCGCACGGGTTCGTTGCGTCGTCGAGGTCGGCGACCGCAACCAGACGCAGTGTGGTCAGTGTCTCCAGCGTCTGGAGATATTGCCGCGAGATCACACCCAGGCCGATGATGCCGACTCCTACCGGCTGGCCCACAGCATGCCTCTCTCGATGATGGTGCGCACGCTGGGGTTCTCCAGGACGGATATCAGGTGTCCGGGGGTGGCCACGAAGACCCGGCCGTGACCCCATTCGCGCGTCCAGACGGCGGGGCAGGTGACCGCCCGGTGCCATGGCTGGTCGGCGCGTGCCGGGTGAGTGGTCGTCGCGAGCACCTCGTTGTACTCGTCAGTGAGCACCCAGTACTGCTCCGTCTCGAGGTCGAAGTCGCCGATGCCGGCGACGATGGGGTGCGCAGCCATCTCGCGCCGGATCTCGACCCGGTACGGGAGGTAGTTGTTCTCCTGCGCTCCGGGCGTGCAGTCCCGTTCGGGCTTGCTCGGGTGTGTGGCGAACTGCCCGCCCACGAGGTGCAGATAGTCCACGGTGTTGCGGAACGAGTCGGCGATCCCGCCGTGCCAGCCGGCGAAGCCGGTCCCGCCCTTGACGGCGGCGCTGAGCCCGGCGAACTGCTCCCTGCTGATCTCACCCATCGTCCAGCACTGCACGATGAGGTCTGCCTCTTCCATGGCGTGGGCGTCGGCATAGACGTCCAACGAGTCCTCGACGCGGACGTCATAGCCCGCGCTCTGGAGGAACGGGATGAACAGGTCGGTTGCCGCGACCGGCGAGTGTCCCTCCCAGCCGCCCCGGGTCACGAGGGCGTTGCGATGCGTGGTGGGCATGATGTCCTGTCTCTGGGGGCTGGGTGGGCGGTCAAGCCGGCGCGGTCCAACGCGAGTCGTCGCCCGCGCTGGCTTCGACGGCGCTCAGAGACGCGTTGCACCTGCAAGGCGTCGGCGAACGACGGAGTCGGCTGCCGGCCGTCGGCGATCGCTTCGACAAGGTCGACGACCTGGTGCGTGAACCCGTGCTCGTAGCCGAGGCCGTGTCCGGTGGGCCACCAATGAGATGCGTACGGATGCTCCGGCTCGGTGACCATGATCCGGTGGAACCCGCGCGTCTGCACCTCGTCGCCCTGGTCGTAGACCTGGAGGTAGTTCATGTCCTCGTAGTCGAACGCCAGCGAGCCTGCCGAGCCGTTGACCTCCAGTCGCATCGCGTTCTTGCGGCCGAGGGCGAACCGGGTGGCTTCGAAGACACCGATCGGACCGTCGGCGAACCGCGCGCTGAAGATGACGGCGTCGTCGACGGTGACAGCAGCCCGGGGGCTGTCCTCGGCTGACGTCGCCGTGCCCGCCGAGTCCGACGAGCTCGCCACTGATCGGTCGCTCCGCGACGAAGGTCTCCATGAGCGCGGAGACTCCCGTGATCTTCTGTCCGACGACCCACTGCGCAGCGTCGACGATGTGCGCGCCGATGTCTCCCAGGGCACCGGAGCCGGCCTTGGACTTGTCCAGTCGCCAGGTCATCGGGCCGTTCTCGTCGCTGAGCCAGTCCTGCAGGTATTGCGCGCGCACCTGCCTGATCACCCCAAGACGCCCCTGCTCCACGAGCCGCTTGGCCAGCGCCAGCGCAGGTGTCCTCCGGTACGAGTACCCGCACATGGCGAAGACACCTCGGGCCGCTGCCTCCTCGGCGGCGGCAGCCATCGACTCCGCCTCCGCCACGGAGTTAGCCAACGGCTTCTCGCACAGCACGTGCTTGCCCGCCTGCAGAGCAGCGATGGCGATCTCGGCATGCGTGTCGCCGGGCGTGCAGATGTCAACGAGGTCGATGTCTGGTCGCTCGATCAGACGTCGCCAGCCGGTCTCCGCCGAGTCCCAGCCAAGTTCCTCGGCGGCCTTTCGTACCGCGTCCGTGTCCCGTCCCGCTATGGCGGTCATCTGCGGTGCACGTGGCAGCCGGAAGAAGTGCGGAGCGGTTCGCCAGGCATGCGAATGGGCGGCGCCCATGAAGCCGTAGCCGGCCATGCCAACTCGTAGCGGCGGCGGGCCGGGAGATAGCGACATAGCACCCCTTTCTTACCGGCCGTCAGCCTAGGGGAACGCAAAGAAGCGCTGTGCAGGCGCTCGACGTCTCGCTGCCCGCACCGTCGTCACAGACAGGGCTCTGGTCCTCATTCGCTGCGCGGCGACCGGAGCTCTCGCGGACTGGTCTCGGGAAGCGCTTGCGTGGCCACGCGACGGGTGGCACTGTTCGGGCCACGCTCGGCACAACGCGGACGACATGGCGGACATGGAGGCATCGATGGCAGCGGACGCAGAATTGCTCGATCGGCTGAAGACGGTGCCGTTGTTCGAAGGGCTCTCCGACAAGGAGCTCAAGGCGGTGCTCGGCCAGTCTCAGATCGTCGAGCACCAGGAGAACCACGTCATCGTGGAGGAGGGTCGCGGCTCCGCCGGTTTCCACCTGATCCTGGACGGTCAGGCGGGGGTCAGCAAGAACTCGCAGCGGCTCGCAACCCTGAGCCCCGGCAACTACTTCGGGGAGATCTCGGTGATCGACGGGAAGCCGCGCAGCGCGACGGTGACGGCCGAATCGCCGGTGCGGACCCTGTCGCTCGCAGCCTGGAAGTTCCAGACGCTGCTCGATGACCACCCGACGATCACCCGCAAGATCCTGCTCGGCCTCTGCCAGACGATCCGATCCAAAGAGGCTATGACTCCCTGAGAGTCCTTGCCGTGGCAAAACGCGCGCTAGCTGTGGGAGAACGCCAGCGCGGGGTCGACGCGCACCGCCTGCCGGACACTCGCTCCGCTCGCGAGCAGCCCGATCACCAGGGCCACGACGAGCAGTTGCAGGCATGAGGCGACGGTGACCTCGACAGCGAGTGGAAACACCGGCACGAACAGCAGGGCCAGCGTGACGGCCACGGCTGCGGCGAGGACGGAGACGAGTAGTCCTTCGACGACCACTCCGCTCACCAGGCGCCGGGTGGTGACTCCGATGGCCTTGAACACCGCCAGGTCGCGCATCCGATCGAGGCCGGACAGATAGCAGATGAAGCCGACGATGCCCGCGGCTACGACCCAGAGCAGGATCGACAGGACACCGATGGTGCCTGTGGCGACGGACAACGGACGGCGCAGATCGTCCCGCACCTGCGTCGGCGTCATCATCCTCAGAGCCGTCCGGCACGTCTTCGGGCTCACCGCGCATGATGAGTGCGCTGGCCAACGGTTGCCCTCCGAAGGCGATCTGCTGACCCTGGGTCAGGGTGACGAGGACGGTCGGCGTCCCACCGTTGTAGGTGAGCCCGTGCACGATGCCGACCACGGTCAACCGGCGGCCGGCCAGGGTCAGGACCCGACCGATCGGCACGTGCAGCTGTTCGTCTGCTGCGACCTCGTCGACCGTCCGTGGCTCGCGGCCCGCGATGGTGCGCGCCCGGACGATCGATCCCGGTGGATAGGCGATGACGTTGACGTCGGTGTATCCCGGTGCGGCACCGCGCACGACGTGCCGGAAGATCGCGACGGCAGCGACCTCTTCCGCACCCGGGAGTCTGCGCAGCGGAATCAGCGCCGCGGTGTTCATCGGCGAGTTCGTCGTGAAGGGTCCGGAGATGCCCTCCGGCACGACCCAGGTGTCGGCTCCGAAGAAGCCGACGGCGCGGTCGGTCTCGGACAGGAAACTGTCGTGGACGGCTCCGAGCAGCAGGGTCATGGCGAGTACGAGGGCGGCGGCCAGCACGCCGAGGACGATCCGGCGTATTCGCCACTGCATGTCGCGAAGCGTGACCCTCAGCACGTCGGTGCATTCACGGGCACACGGGACCGCACCTCGATGGCCGTCGCGGTCGGGATCACCACGACGATGAACGCGAGGGTCGCCAGCGCCGGGATGCGTACATCGACCAGCCCGGACACGCCCGCAGCCCCGAAGGCCCAGCCACCCAGCGAGAGCGCCGCGATCACGCCGCCCTGCACGGGATAGTGCAGCGGGCTGACCATCTGGGCTCCGAGCCCGGCCAGGCCGAGTGCGATGACGAGGGGCGGCGGTGAGAGAAAGGCGATGTCGAGGGCCGCGACCGCAGCCAGCGGCGAGGGCAGCCCGGTGAAGTGCGGATCGCCACAGCGGGTTGCGCAGAAATCGGCGAGGCGGAGCAGCGCACTGCCGGAAAAGATCACGACGCCGACAACCACGGCCACCGCCGCAGCTCCTGGGTCGCCGGCCAGGCCCAGAGCGCCGAGTGCCACTGCGGGCATCAGGCCGAAGGTGACGGCGTCCGCCAGGCCGTCGAGCGGGCCGCCGAGCGACGAGCTGCCCCAGCGTCTGGCAGCTGCGCCGTCGAGCACGTCAAGAACGGTGCCGGCCAGCAGCAGCACCACGACCAGCCGCAGGGCGTCCCCGCCCGTGCCCAAGGTCACGACGACGAGCGTTGCGCCCACCCCGCACGAGGCGTTTCCCAGCGTCAAGGCATCGGCGACGCCCGGTCGGACCGTCCCCAGGAGCCTCACGGCCCCTCCACTGCCTCGATGGGTGTGGCCCCGGCCCGCACCCGGTCGCGCACGCTGACCGCCGGTCGCACGCCGGCCGGAAGGGCCAGGTCGACCCGGGACCCGAACCTGATCAGCCCGATGCGCTCGCCGCGACGCATCGAGTCTCCGATCGCGAGGTAGGGAACGATCCGCCGCGCCAGGGTTCCGGCGAACTGCGTCAGCTCGAGCTCGCCGCGGGGCGTAGCGATCAGCCAGTCGAGGCGCTCGTTCGCGTGGCTGCTCGGATGGAACGCGGGTCGGTGTCTTCCCCGCCGGTGTGTCTGGGAAAGGACCGTCCCGTCGCACGGCGCGCGTGTCACGTGCACATCAGCCAGGTTGAGATAGGTCGACACCACCCACCGCCCGTCGCCGCGTTCCTGCACTCGCGTGACGCTCCCGTCTGCGGCCGCCAGCAGGCCCGGCCCGGTCGGCCTGCGCCCCGGGTCGCGGAAGAACCACGTGGTCGCCGCCGCGACGGACAGACAGAAGAGCCGCCCGGCCGCGCTGCGCGGCGCCAGCGGCAGCAGCCAGAGCCCCGCCAGCCAGGGCGGTGTGCCTCGCGCCAGTCTCATCCCTGTCCCACCTCGACCTGACGCCGCCGGAACTCGACCACGCCGTACGACGTCAATGTCGTCGGCTCTACTGCCCGGACCGTCGCCGAACGAGGCAGGCCGGTCAACGCGGCGAGCTCGCCGAACCAATCACCGGGCGAACATGTGTTCAGCACCCGTTCGGAATGGTCGGCAAGGACGCGAACAATCTCCACAGCCCCGGCCTCGACGACGTAGACGACGTCGCCCGGGTCACCCTGGTTGAAGAGCACCTCCCCCGCGGCAAGGCGCACCCGGCTCGGTCCTGCGTCGGGCCGGGGCGCGGTCGAGCCCAGCTCGATCACGGCGTCGGCCAGTCGGCTGACCCGGTCGTCGTGGGTGGCCACGACCACGAGCCGGCCAGGACGGGCCAGCGATCGCATGAGCCGGAGCACGGTCTCCACCTGGATGTGGTCGAGGTGGGCCGTTGGCTCGTCGGCGAGCAGCAGCGGCGGGTCGTGCACCAAGCCGCGGGCGAAGGCAACGCGTTGCTGCTGGCCGCCGGACAGCCTTCCGGGCCGGGTGGCGAGCCCGGTCCACCAGCTCCACCTCGTCGAGCAGGTCCATGGCTCGACGGTGAGCAACCCGGCGGGATGTCCCCGTCAGGGTCAGCGGTGCCATCACGTTCTCGAGCGCCGTCAGGCTCGGCACCAGGTTGAACGCCTGAAACACCACGCCGACCGTGTGCCTGCGGTGCTGCAGGAGCTCGTCGCCGGTGCGACCCGTCACGGTCCGGCCGCCGAAGGTGACTGTGCCAGCCGTGGGAGAGAGCAGGCCGGCGAGCACCGAGAGCAGGGTGGTCTTGCCGCAGCCGCTCGGCCCGTGGACGACGACCAGATGGCCGTCCTCCGCATGCAACGAAAGATCATGCAGCGGTCGTACGAGGTAGCCGCCGCTGTTGTACTCGACCGTCACCCGGTCGACGACCAAGTCAGCGCGGTCGACATTCATCCCGGTCATCATCTACCCGAGCGTGTTTGCGGCCCGGTTGAGACACGCGCCGCTAGGTGTGCAACGTTGGCCCCGTGTCGATGGCCGTTGCGGACGTGTCGATGGGCATCCGGTGAGGATCGAGCTGCTCGGCGTGCGCGGGTCGACCGCGGCGCCAGGGCCGGACTTCGTCCGTTACGGCGGCCACACCTCGTGCGTCGCGGTGTCGGCCGAGGGCAGCGACGTGCCGTCCCTCGTGCTCGACGCGGGCACGGGGCTGCGCGTGCTGTCGGCACGGCTGCAGGGCAAGGCCTACGACGGGTCCATCCTGCTCACGCACCTGCACTGGGACCACATGCAAGGTCTCCCGTTCTTCGTCGCCGGCGATCGGGACGATTCTCGAGTAGATGTCTATATACCGGCACAAGAGGGACGATCCGGTCGCGACTTGCTGGCGCAGTCGTTCTCGCCGCCCGCGTTCCCGATCTCGCCCGAGGGGCTGCTCGGCCGCTGGGCCTTCCATGCGCTGTCCGATGGCGACCACACGATCGAGGGGTTCGCGGTCAGTGCCGTGGACGTCGAGCACAAGGGCGGTCGCACCTTCGGCTACCGGATCAGCGACCAGCACGCCTCGATGGCCTACCTGCCCGACCACGCGCCGGCGGTGGGCCGCTCGGCCGCCCTGATGGAGATCCTCTCGGGAGTGGACGTTCTCCTGCACGACGCTCAGTTCCTGGAGGCCGAACGCCGGTTGGCCCGGGCCTACGGCCATGCGACCGTCGAGGACGCAGTGGCACTGGCGCTGGAGTGCGGTGTACGGACGTTGGTGCTCTTTCACCACTCACCGGTCAGGTCGGATGCTGCCCTGGACGAGATCGCGTCCTGGGCCCCAGCGCACACCGGTGACCTGCAGGTTCTCGTCGCCGTTGAGGGCAGCGTGCTGGAGATCCGGGGCGACGGCGGACCGCCCGTGCGGTGATGCCCGTGGCGCACTTTGCGTGACAGCCATTGACGACCTGTGCTCCAGCGTTGATGATCTCTGAGATCGGGGGATCGCTGAGGGGGGAGACTCGCATGAGCGTTGCTTCGCAGTCCGACAAGGTCGTACGCAGCCGATGGCTCGCGGGCATCATCGTGTGCGCAACGGCTGCCGCGCTGACGAGCATGGTCGCCCCAGGCGCTTCCGCGACCGTGAAGCCGACCGCCACGAAGATCAAGTCGGTCATCGTCAGCGGTCTGCCGGTTCCCGAGGGCGCACCGCACAATCCGTCCGCAATCGTCGTCGCGGACACGGACTTCAGCGTCACGGTGAAGTTCTCCGACGAGTACGGGAAGGCGTTGCCCCTGTCGTGGACGGATGACGTGACCATCGTCCTCAGTGTGCAGCCGCCTGCCGAGGGTCAGCCGCCGTCCGGTGGCGGCGACACGCAGTTCGTCGGCGGAAACACGATCCTGGTGCCTGCCGGTGCGACGTCTGCCACCGGCTCGGGTTTCCAGCTGAGCCCGCCGGAGAACCGGATCCGCCTGGGTGCTGTCGTCGACTGGGGCGACGCCTACCCGAAGGCCATCCCGATGGCGTTCTCGGCGCAGTTCGACGTCGTTGCGCGCGCCATCACGGTCCCGCCAGAGGCGACGTTCATCAGCACGTCCGGATCGACCAGCGAGTGCTCGGTGACCAGCTACGCCCCGTACTGCGCCGATGTGCTGTTGCCCTTCGGCACCGACTCGGGTGCCGTGCTGACGGTCGGCGCCTGCGACGCGTTCCTGGGTTGCTCGTCACCGGATCAGATCGTCGTGCAGGTGCTGGCGGATCTCGGCCCGAGCTATTCACGCACCAGTCCCGTGACCGTCGTCTACAAGTGCGACAAGACGGTCTGCTCACCCTACCTTTCGCCGAAGAAGTTCCACGTCTTCGTGAATCTCGCCGCAACCGGCCCGCTGGCGAAGGCTCCCGCGTGCGTTGCACGGGGGGTCGTGACCGACGGGAAGAACTTCTGCGTCGACTACCAGCAGAGCGTGCGGGACAGCAAGACCGGCGACCTGCAGCTGTTCCTGCTGCTTGCTCGCGATGCGCGGATGAGCTGCTGCTAGATCTCTGCGCCGCGCCGTTCCAGGTCCACGGTCGTCAGGTCGATGGTCTGCGGAGTCTGCTTGCGTTTCGACTCCGCTAGCGCCGCCTCGAGGGTCGCGAGCTCCTGGGTCAGCCCGAGTGCGGTCAGTCGCTCGCGCGCGTCGGTGAGGCGCTGCGTTGCCTCCGAGTAGCGGCCCAACCCGACGCTGACCCGGCCACTCTCCCGCAGTGCCAGGGCGACGAGCTCCTCGTCCTTGACGGCGCGGGCGATGGCCAACGCGTCGGCCAGGAGCGGTTCGGCCTCCGCGAAACGGCCGAGCTGCAACAGGACGTCGGCCTGGTTGTACGAGGCGTTCGCCTGGTTCGCCTCGTCGCCGAGCCGGTCGAACAGCTGGTTGGCCCGCTCGAAGAAGTCCAGCGCCTCCCCGAACCGGCCGGCGTCGAGGGCCTCGACGCCGAGATTGTTCGCGCTGTGCCCCTGGCCGCCGAGGTCACCGAGCTCCTCGTAGGCCACGAGGGCGAGCCGGGCGTACGGAACGTCCTCCGGAACGCCGGCGTAATGGTGAGCCGAGTGCAGACCGTTGTAGGCGTGGGCGAGCGTCGCCTTGTCGTTGGCGTCCTCTGCCTCGCGCGCGGCGAGCGTGGCCCACCGGAGGGCATCGGCGTAGCGGCCCTGGGTGAGCCGGCCCCAGGAGTAGCGCGTCGCGAGGTGTGACCTGCTCGCCCGGGCACCGGGGCTCTCGAACCCGTCCAGCATGGCCATCGCGCGGCTCAGCACGCGCAGCGACTGCGGCACCTTGCCCAGCCGCTGGTAGGCGCGGGCCTCCTTGAACAGCAGGTTCGCCACGGCCACCGGATCGTCGGAGAGTCGGCGCCGGGCCAGCCGGAACGTCTCCATCGCCGCGACCGACATGCCGGCCAGCTCGCGGATGTCGCCAAGGGACTCGAGCACGGCAGCGACCTCGCGGGCGTCGACGCCGGGGAAGCGGCGAGCCGACTCGACTGCCCGCGCGAAGAAGTCGATCGCCTCCGAGTTGGCGGACTTCGACCGGGCTCGTTCGCCGGCGACCCGCGAATAGGTCCAGGCCCGGTCGAAGCGACCGGCATGGAAGAAGTGCAGGGACAGCACTTCGCTGACCCGCTCCGGGTCGTCTGCCGAGCGCTCGATCATGCTGCCGACCTTCTCGTGCAGCAGCTGCCGGAGTCGGTAGGGAAGGCCCTCGTACGCCGCGTCGCGCATCAACGCATGCCGGAACCGGAAACGACCGGTGCTCTGCCGGGCGAGCAGGTCGCGCAGCGCCGGCAGGTGGTCGTCCAGCTGCACATCGACGCCCTGGTCGGAAAGCAGCTGCTCGAGCATGGCCAGGTCGGCCTCCACGCCGAGAACGGCGGCGAAGCGCAGGACAGTGCGGTCCAGTGGTGACAACCGGTCGATCTGGCTGGTGACGAGCCCTTGCACCGACTCAGGCAGGTCGTTCACCGAGCCTGCCCTGCCCGCCGCGAGCACGAGCTCCTCCAGGAACATCGGGTTGCCGCCGCTGCGCGCGGCCAGGACGGCCATCGCATCGTGGGTCATCGGGTGCTCGGCGGCGGCGGCGCGCACCATGTCGAGCGCCAACGTCGAGGGCAGGGCCTGCGGGCGCAGCGTGACCAGGTTGTCGCCCGGACGGGGTACGTAGCCGTCGTCCTTGTCCCTGCGGGTCACCAGTACGAGCCAGCCTCGTCGCGGTGCCTGCTGGGCGAGCCGCGCGAGCAGGTCGGCAGACGCGTCATCGAGCAGGTGCGCATCCTCGACGAGCAGCACGGTCGTGTCGGTCATGTGTTGCGCCAGGAAGTCGTCCACCGCCTCCTCGAGGCGGGCCTTGCGGAACTGCTGGTCGAGCTCGGAGACCTCGCGGGTCTGCGGCAGGGCCAGGTCGAGCGGGATGCCGAGCAGCGGGAGCCAGGGCAGCAGCTCAGGAGAAGAGGCCGTGACGGTTACGCGCAGCCGTTCGGCGGTCGCGTCCCGCCCGGCGTCGGGCTCGAGCTCCAGCGCCGCGCGCAGCAGGGTCCGGAACGGAAAGTAGGGCGTGGACGACTCGTACTCGTCGCAGGTGCCGGCGAGCACCCGCACGCCGGGAAAGGTCGCCAGCAGCTCGGCCACCAGGCGGGACTTGCCCATGCCCGGCTCGCCGACGATCTCCGCCTGGCTTCCCGCGCCCGCGACTGCGGCCTGGACCAGGCTGCGCAGCACCGCCAGCTCGACGACCCGGCCGACGAACGGCGTGGCCGACCTGGCATCGGTGCGCTGGCCGATGATGGGGCCGACCCGCACCGCGCTGACGGGCTGCGACTTGCCCTTGACCAGGAACGGCGGCAAGGGGGTGATCTCAAATCGGGTTTGCGACCGATCGAGGGTCGCCGTGGTGGCGAGCACCTCGCCGTGGCCGGCCTTGGCCATCACCCGCGCGGCGAGGTTCACCGCGTCACCCTTGATCGAGTAGGTGCGCCGGAACGGTGGGCCGAACTCGCCGGTGAAGACGTCGCCGCGGTTCACCCCGATGCGCAGCGTCAGGCCGTCGGCCGCGTCCATCACGGCTCGGGCCACTCGCAGCATCCGCTCCTCGTCCCGGCCCGCACTGCGCGGTGCTCCCGCGACGAGCAGGATCTTGCCGCCGTCCCGGTCGATGTCGGTCTCGAGGAACGTCACGCCGTGCTCAGCGCCTGCGGACTGCACGCTGCGCACGCACTGGTCCAGGGCGTCGGCGACTGCCCCGATGCCCTCGGCTTCTGCCAAGGCGTCCGTACCGCTGAACTGCACGAAGGCAACCGCGACGGCGCGATGCTCCGCTTCTCCTGGTGCGTCGAGGATGTGGTCGCGCAGGACCGTCGGCAGGAATCTGCCGAGCGCCTCGTCGGACGGTCTCGATGCTGCCAGCTGACGGCGTTTCTGGCGCCCGCCTTGATGGGGCATGGTCTGTTGAAGGATTGCTGGCAGCGCCAGACGTGGCCGGGTCCGCAACAAGTGGCTGCCGTCCACCGCCGTCGGTCGATGTTCGGTGCCGGGCAGCAGTGCCGCCGTGCGGCTGCTCAACACGATCTGCCCCGCCGTGGCAATTGACTGCATCACGGCGGTCGTGCTCGACTCGGGACCGACCACGAGCAGTTCGCGGTGGAGGCTCGGATCTCCGACGACATAGAAGTCGAACGCCCCGCTGTGCACACCCGCAGACATGCGAAGGGTGACCGATGCCGCCGTCGAGCGCAGGGTCTCCACCGAGCGAAGGGTGCTGCGCATGTCATGCACCGCGCGGCAGCACCGGGCGGCATGATCGGCTTCGCGGAAGAACAGCAGCACGGAGTCGCCGCCCCACTTGACCAGGTCGCCACCCTCGGACCGCGCATCCCGGAGCAGGGCCGAGAACGTCGCGTCGAGCAGGTCGCTCATCTCCTCCGCGCCGACCTTGCCCCTGCGCGCGAGGCGCTCGGTGAGCTTGGTGAACCCGGAGATGTCGACGAAGGCCATCGAGCCTTCCACCCGCATGTGCCGGTCATCGCCGTGCGTCGGCGTCCAGGAGAGCAGCAGCTCCGGGACATACGGCCTCAGCACCCGAGGGCGGGCACTAGCAGTCGTCATGGCGCCCCAACCTGCTGTCCGAGCCGTGCTAGCGCGAGTCTAGATAGCCAGGGACGGAATTGAGGCGATTCGTGGGTTTGTGCGTCTGCCCGTGGGGTGTCCGCCGCCGTCCTGCCCATGTGCGGCCGGCGCTCGTCGACGACCTACCCCAAGTCGATCATGCAGTTACGTACACCCATGTCGGTAACTGCATGATCGACTTGCGGGTTGGGGTTGGGGTTGGGGTTGGGGATGGGGTTGGGGATGGGGCGGTGCTACCGCTGTGACACCGACATGCGCTGCGAGGTCTGGCCACCGTCCGTCCAGAGCGCCGCCAGCACCTCGTCGGGACCCGGCATGGCGGAGATCTCGGCGCCGAGCCGAGCGGCGGCGGTGCTGAACGACTGCTCGGTCAGCAGTCGGCCCGCGGCTGCGGCGACCGCCTCGGCGGTGACGTGGCCCGGTTCGAGCACCAGCCCGGAGCCGGTGCGGCGAACCGCATCGGCGTTCATGAACTGGTCGGCACCTTGCGGCAGGACGAGTTGGGGCAGGCCGTGCGCGAGTGCGCCGAACAAGATCCCCGCTCCACCGTGCGACACGACCAGCCGGCACCGAGGCAGCAGTAGGGCATGCGGCAGGTAGGGCGCGAGCAGCACGTTCGCCGGTTGAGGCCCGAACCGTTCAGGATCGGTCCCTGGTCCTGTTGTGACGACGAGGTCGATCGGCAGCCGTCGCAGCCCGGCGAGGGCGGCCTCGAACACCGTCGGCGCATCGTGGAAGACGGTGCCGAGCGTCAGGTGGACCATGCGTTCTCGACGTCGTGCCGTCAGGGTGTCGGGCAGTCGTTCTCCCGCGACGGGTAGGCCGGAAACCGGGCGGATCGCTCGGGTGTGCCGCCAGATCCGCTCCCCCTCCGGCTGCAGCGAGGGCGGGCAGACGTCGAGGTAGGTCTCGTCGCGCAGCGCGTCGCCGCCGGACACGCCCCATCGCTGGTGGAGCGCTTCGACGGTTGGGCCGAAGGCGTCCCAGATGCGGATCGGTGGCATCTGCCCGAGTCCGTGGACGACTCGGCGCGCGCCTGCAGCCGCGGCCGCGACCGGACCGGCGAGCTCGGTCTCCTCCGACACCACCAGGTCGGGCCGCCACTCGCCGGCGCGTGGGACGAGGTCGTGGGCTCGCCGCTCGGCCACGGTGAGGAAATACTCGATCCACGGCGTCGCCGAGCCGTTTCCACCTTCCTGGTGGGTGGCACCGACCGGCCACGCAGCAAGGCCATGTCGTTCGACGTGGGGCACCAGATCGGCACCCGTGGCGAAGACCGCCTCGTGACCGGACCGCTGGGCCGCCTGGGCAAGTGGCAACAGGGTGTTGACGTGCCCGTGCAGCGGACAGGCCGTGAACAGAACACGCATCCGGGTCTCCTGGGCTGGTGGGGCGATCGGGCCTACCTTCGATGCTCGCGGCCTTCGACGCCCAGCGAATCCGTGACGACTGCCTATGTTTCGCCGCTGCGACCTCGCGCCGGCCTTGCAGCGCGACGCAGCAATCGACATGGGCTGCGAGACGGCAGGGGGTGGGCGGGAGGGACGGCGCGAGTCGGCCGCTGTAATGCGACCAGGGTCGCCGACGGTGCATGAGGTGGGAGAGCGCGCCTCTGTCTGGGTTTCGGAGCTACCCGAGTGATGCCCGACGGAGACGAACAGCAACAGCTAGGCACGGCTCGAGCGGATCTCCCGCCCTGCATCCGGCACTGATGCAGGGCGGGGCAGTTCGGCCAGTGAATGCGCGACTGCCGCGCCGCCCCACGACCCGGTCAGGTCGGCTGAAGGACGAAGTCGTAGTGCGCCTCCACCCACGATTCGGTCGACTTACCACCGTCTGGCGTCGGCCCTGGCTCGCGCGCCACGAAGGGGACTACGAGCTCGGCCTTGGTCCCGAAGACCACGTCGCTGTCGAGGTATTCAGCACCTTGCTCGAAGAGGTGGGTGATGAGCGGCTCGTACTTCTGCGCTGTCACGAGAAAATGCACGTGCGCCGGGCGGAAGTGGCTGATGTCGGTGCGGCTGATCAGGTCACCGACCGGGCCGTCCATCGGGATGGTGTATCCCTTCGGCGCGATGGTGCGCACGCAGTAGCTCCCGTCGTGGCGCGTCATGTACTTCGCGCGCAGCCGTGCCTCATCCACCTCGAGCTGGGCCTCGTAGGCACCGTCGGTGTCGGCCTGCCACACGTCGAGCAAGGCGCCGCCGACAGCGTGGCCGTCGATGTCACGGACGACCCCGTGGACGTACAGCGGCTGTCCCGACAACGCCTTCCGACATGTCAGCGCCGAACTCGAGCTCGGGCGAGCCGTCGATGTGGAACGGGCCGAGGACGGTCGCCGGGGTCGCCCGCTGGTCGAACTGGTGGTTCATCTGCACGACGAGCATCGACAATCCGAGCACGTCTGAGCCGAGGATGAACTCCATCCGCTTGTCGTCGCTGATCTGCCCTGTCCGCGTGAGCCACTGCATCGCCGCGATCCATTCGGCCTCGGTGAGCCGGACCTCGCGGGCCAGCTCGTGCAGGTGGCGCACCAGGGCCGTCATGATCTCGGCGAGCCGCGGCTCGTGGGCCGTGCCCCACCGGGCCACGGCGAGATCGGTGATGTTGGCTTCAGTCACGGGTTGCATGTGCTGCAGTGCCTCCTCCATGTAGAACGGACTGCTCCCTCACATCAGACTCCCGGGACCAGGACGATGCGACCGGCGGCGCGACCGTCCACCTGTCGTGTCCACGCGGCAGTTGCGTCCGCCAGCGACACTGCCTCGTGGTCGACGGTGAGCCTGCCGGCCACCACCTCCTGAACGACGCGGATCAACGCGTCGTTTCGCTGCTGCGGATCCAGCTCGTTGTTCGTGTAGCCCAGCACCCGAAGCGACGAGCCGCGCAGCGTCGCCGAGTCGATGGTGGCCGTCGGGGCGGCAGCGCCGCCGATGTTCACGAGCCGGCCGTGCGGCTGCAGCACCCGCAGGGCTGCCGCGGCCGGGATGCCGAAGAGGGGATCGATCACGAGGTCGAGTGGTCCGTCACACTGCGCGCGGATCGCGTCCGCGACCTCGTCCACCTCGGCGGAGTCCTCGAGGTGTACGAGCGCGTCGGGGCCTGCGCGCGTCGCTCGTACCCGCGCTGCCTCTGACCGGGCTGCTGCGACGACCCGCCGTGCCCCTGCCACGCGAGCGAGCTGCACAGCCGCCTGGCCGACGACCCCGCCGGCGCCGAGAACCAGGACCTGCTCCCCGGCGGCAAGCTCGCCACGCCACGTCAGCCCCATCCACGCCGCGACCGCGGACAACCCCAGTGCACCGACCAGCACCGGGTCCGCGCCGTCTGGCAGCAGCACGACGTCGCGTTCGTCCACGGCGACGGCCGCGCACATGCTGCCGTCACCGGGCTGCATCCCGGCCTGCGTGGCGAACCAGACCGACCTGCCGCCGATGATCGACGCAGTCCCCTGCTCGACCACGCCCACGCCCTGCACGCCCGGAACATAAGGCGTTCCGGGAACACCGAAGTAGGACTTCCCCGAGGCGCAGAGGACATCCAAGGGGGTGATCGGCGCCGCGGTCACGTTGATGGCGAGCTGGTTCCGGCCCGGTTGCGGCGGCCGCTCCCGGTCCACGACGTTCGGTGGCTGCCCCGGCGTCTCGATGACGGCGGCTTGCATCAGGCGAACCTCTTTGCGTCTGGAATCACCGTTGCGGGGCGTCTGCTGCACCCCGTCCGGTCCGATGATGACACCAGGGCGCTGGTTGAACCTAGCCGCCGAGTGCGACCCTTGACAGGCCCAGTTGGTCGGCTCAGGATGACGCCCACTGGCCCGTGAGATCGCATGACGTGCGGCCGTGTCGGAGATGTCCGTCGAGCCAGATCAGACAGCCAACCTTTCGTCGAGGAGCGACATGAGCGCACCGACCGCATCCAGCACAGCCCAGCCGGAGCAGGGCCGTGGTGTGGTGTTCCGCGGCGGCACCGTCCTCACCATGGACGATCAGCGGTCGGTGCTCCACGAGGCTGATGTGCTCGTCGTGGGTGAGCAGATTGCTGCCGTCGGTCCCGCGCTCGACGTCCCTGAGGGGACCATCGAGATCGATGCCGCACGCGGGATCGTCATGCCCGGGATGATCGACACGCACCGTCACATGTGGCAGACCGCGATGCGCGGATACGGCGCCGACTGGACCCTCACCCAGTACTTCGTCTGGTACTACCTCTCGTTCGGGAAGGTCTTCCGTCCCGAGGACATCTACGCCGGCAACCTGCTGTCCGGCATCGAGGCGCTCGACGCCGGGGTCACGACCACCGTCGACTGGTCGCACGGTCTGCAGACGATCGCGCACGCGGACGCAGCCGTTGACGCGCTCGAGGCTGTGCCCGGTCGCTTCGTCCTCGCCTACGGGAACATCCAGGCCGGTCCTTGGGAGTGGTCGACGAAGCCGGAGTTCAAGGACTTCGTCTCGCGTCGCATCACGAGCGGCGACGACATGCTGGGGTTCCAGATGGCTTTCGACGTGACGGGCGACCCCGAGTTCCCCGAGCGGGCCGCATTCGAGGTGGCCCGTGACCTGGGCGCGCCCGTCACGACGCACGCCGGCGTGTGGGGAGCGACCAGCGACGACGGCGTTCGTCTCATGCACGAGAACGGGTTCGCCACACCCGGCAACATCTACGTCCACGCAACCTCGTTGGGGAGTGACTCCTACCAGCGCATCGCGGCAACCGGTGGCACGGTGTCCGTCTCGACCGAGAGCGAGCAAAGCTGCGGGCAGGGTTACCCGCCGAGCTGGGTGCTGCGCTCGCACGACATCCCGGTCTCGCTGTCGATGGACACGAGTGTCTGGATGAGCGGCGACCTGTTCTCCGCGATGCGGTCGACCCTCGGCGCGGACCGCTCCCGCGAGCACCTCGAAGCGCATGCGAAAGGCAATACGGTCACCAACCACCACCTGCGCGCTGAGCACGTCGTCGGGTGGGCGACACGTGGTGGTGCGAAGGCTCTGGGACTCGACGACGTCGTCGGCAGCATCGAGGTCGGCAAGAAGGCCGACCTCGTGCTGATCAAGAACGACGACTCGCCCGCGATGTTTCCGTTGCTCAACCCCTATGGGCACGTCGTGTTCCAAGCACAGCGCGCCGACGTCGACACCGTCGTCGTCAACGGCCGCATCGTGAAGCGCGACCACCTTCTCGTCGACGTCGATCTGGAGCACGCTCGCCGCGCAGTCGAGTCGACCGTCGAGTACCTGCAGGCCCAGCTCGGGGCGGAAGAGTGGATCAAGGGCATGAACCCCGACGTCCCCGCGACAGAGCTCCTCGACAACCCGTACACGTACACCGAGTACAAGAGCGACGTCACCCACGGCGGTTAGCGCCGCGCAAGCACGCCTTCGAAGCCTTCGGACCATTGGTGTCGCAGTGCCCTGTCCGTGAGGGACCTTTGGCCCCTGTGGACGGCCGGGTCTTACCCAAGACTCTGAAACAGGCTTCCACTAGAAAGAAGGACGTGTTTCTCATGACTAAACGCCTGCAGACCCTTGGAGTGGTTCTGGCGCTGATCGGCCTCGGTTTCCTCGTCGGCGCAGGTGTGGCGTACTCGAAGGTGCAAGCCGGATACGACTCACTGAAAGCGCTCAGTGCCGCGCAGAACGTCGAGCTGACCTACAACGACAGCGGGCAGCTGGCCGACGACACCGGCTCGACGAAGGAAGCAGAGGCGATCATGTCCCTGCTCAAGGATGACTGGAAGTACCCGGTCGTCACCTCGGACCTCAACCCGAACGACCCGGTGGTCAACACCGCCTCTGAGTACATGTACCAGATGGCGACGATCACCTACCACACCATCACCCGCCCCCAGACGGTTGTCCTGCCGGAGGACGTCACGGCGGACTCGGGCAAGGTCTTCAAGGCCGGCAGCTACGACTTCAACCCGAACGGCAAGTACTGGACGGGCTACGACCGGTCGAACCCGATCGAGGCCATTGCCCGCGACCAGGCCTGGTCGGGCACTGCACACGGTCTGATCGCTGAGCTCGGCGTCGGCACCGTGACCCACTCCGCGCTCCAGCTGGGTCTGGCCATCGCGGCCATCCTCGGCGGCATCGGAGCAACGATCATCCTCGCCGGTCTCGGTCTGGTCTGGGCCGCCCGGGCCAAGAAGGAGCAGTTCGCGGGAACAGTCACCACACCGACCGCTGAACCAGTCGCGGTGTGAACGACGATCATGTGACGGCATAGCGACACCAGTGCGGGGCGACCTTCGGGTCGCCCCGCACTGTTCACGCTCACGGCTGAACAGCGCAGTCGGCGGGATGGGCTCGAGGGATGCCAGCGTTATGGGGTGATCACCTGAGGAGACATAATGCCGCAAACCTTTGATTTACCCGTTTTGCCCCTGGCCGATGAGGTCGTCCTGCCCGGCATGGTGGCCCCGATCAGCCTCGACCCCGAAGCCCAGGCCGCGGTCGACGCGGCCCAGTCGGCGGCGGACTCGCGGCTGCTCCTCGTGCCCGAGGGTCGAGGGTGCCTACGGCACCCACGGCCTGCTCGCGGTGATCGAGCAGGTCGGCCGCCTGCCCGAACGGAGAGCCCGCCGCCGTCGTCCGCGGCCTGCAACGCGCCAGGATCGGTACCGGGGTGTCCGGCGCCGGTGCTGCGCTCTGGGTGCAGGCCACGCCGATCGACGACACGCCCGCCACCGACCACACACGCGAGCTGGCCGCGTCGTACAAGGCAGTGGTCGTGACGATCCTGCAGCAGCGTGGCGCATGGCAGGTCGTCGACAACGTGCAGCGGATGTCCGACCCGTCCCTGCTCAGCGACACCGCCGGCTATGCGCCGTACCTCGACCTGGAGCAGAAGCTGTGGCTGCTCGGCAATCCCGACGTGGACGAGCGGCTGGAGAAGCTGATCGAGTGGGGCCGCAACCACCTGGCCGAGCTCGAGGTGTCCGACCGGATCCGCGACGACGTCCGCGAGGGCATGGAGAAGAGCCAGCGGGAGTTCCTGCTGCGCCAGCAGCTCGCCGCGATCCGCAAGGAGCTCGGCGAGGACGAGCCGGACGGCGCCGACGACTACCGCGCCCGGGTCGAGAAGGCCGACCTGCCCGACAAGGTCCGCGAGGCAGCGCTTCGCGAGGTCGGCAAGCTCGAGCGAGGCAGCGACCAGAGCCCGGAGGCCGGCTGGATCCGCACCTGGCTCGACACGGTGCTCGAGCTGCCCTGGTCGACGCGGACCACGGACAGCACCGACGTCGCCGCGGCGCGCGCCGTCCTCGACGCCGACCACGAGGGTCTCGACGACGTCAAGGACCGGATCGTGGAGCACCTGGCCGTGCGTGCACGCCGCGCCGAACGCGGCCTGGAGGTCGTCGGTGGTCGTGGCAGCGGAGCCGTGCTCGCGCTGGTCGGTCCGCCCGGCGTCGGCAAGACGTCGTTGGGCGAGTCGGTCGCCCGCGCGCTCGGGCGCAACTTCGTCCGGGTGTCGCTCGGCGGCGTGCGTGACGAGGCGGAGATCCGCGGTCACCGGCGCACCTATGTCGGCGCGCTGCCCGGCCGCATCGTCCGCGCGATCCGCGAGGCCGGATCGATGAACCCGGTCGTGCTGCTCGACGAGGTCGACAAGCTCGGCACGGACTTCCGGGGTGACCCGGCGAGTGCGCTGCTCGAGGTGCTCGACCCGGCGCAGAACCACACGTTCCGCGACCACTACCTCGAGCTCGAGCTCGACCTGTCCGACGTGCTGTTCCTCGCCACGGCGAACGTCGCCGAGACGATCCCGGACGCGTTGCTCGACCGGATGGAGGTCGTCCGGCTGGACGGCTACACCGAGGACGAGAAGGTCGCCATCGCCCGACACCACCTGCTGCCCCGGCAGCTGTCCCGCGCCGCGCTGGACGCGACCGAGGTCGTGGTCGACGACGACGCGCTGCGGCTGATCGCCGGCGAGCACACGCGAGAGGCCGGCGTACGGCAGCTCGAGCGGGCCATCGCGCGCGTACTGCGCAAGGTGACGACGGCGCTGGCGGCCGACCCGACCGCGGCTCCTGTGCAGGTCACCGCTGACTCGCTCGTCGGCTACCTGGGCCGTCCTCGGTTCACCCCGGAGAGCGCCGAGCGCACCGCCGTACCTGGCGTCGCGACCGGTCTCGCGGTGACCGGTGCCGGTGGTGACGTGCTGTTCGTCGAGGCGACCGCGATGCCTGGCAAGGCAAACCTGACGCTGACCGGACAGCTCGGCGACGTGATGAAGGAGTCGGCGCACATCGCGCTGTCCTACCTGAAGGCGCACGGGCGCGAGCTGGGCATCGACCCGGCCGACCTCGACCGGGCGCTGCACGTGCACGTGCCGGCGGGCGCCGTCCCGAAGGACGGCCCGTCGGCGGGGGTCACGATGGTGACGGCGCTCGCGTCGCTGGCCAGTGGCCGACCGGTCCGCTCCGACGTCGGCATGACCGGTGAGGTCACGCTGAACGGCCGGGTGCTGCCGATCGGTGGCGTGAAGCAGAAGCTGCTCGCCGCGCACCGCGCCGGGCTGACGACGGTCTTCCTGCCGCAGCGCAACGAGCCCGACCTCGACGACGTACCCGAGGCGGTGCGGGAGCAGCTCGACGTCCGGCTGGTCGCCGATGTCGCAGATCTCGTACGGGAAGCGCTCACACCCGTGACGGAGGCCGCGGTGGCCGCCTAGCCCCGTCGACGGCGCGACGTCGCGCCGTCGCGCAGGTCGACGAGGCGTCGGCTCACTAGGATCCCAAGCGTTGGGTTCGAAATCCCTCCGGGCGCACGAACGCGAGCTCTCGCGACGTCGTGACACCCGTCTCGGGGTCTGATCCGTCGCGGGATGGCGGAGGAACGAGTGGGATGAGCGAAGAAGCGACGACGTGACGCGCTCGCACAAGGAGACGGTGGTGCCGGCGCACGAGGCGCCTCCCCTGCTCGAGACGAAGCTCTATGTCCCCAGGTCGCCACGTGGTGTGGTGCCGCGTCCGCGACTGAGCGAGCGACTGGACCGCGGGAGCGCCTCGAAGTTGATGCTCGTTTCCGCACCCGCCGGCTTCGGCAAGTCGACGTACGTGGCGCAGTGGCTGGCCGCTGGACCGGCGGCGCCGACCGATCAGCGGTCCGCCGCGTGGCTTTCGCTCGACACTGGCGACAACCATCCTGCGTCGTTCTGGACCTACCTGATCGCTGCGCTGCGGACGGTGGCACCAGAGGTCGGAGCGAGCGCGCTGGCACTCCTGCAGGCGGCCCAGCCGCCCCCGATCGAAGCGGTGCTGACCACGCTGGTCAACGATTTCGGGGCCGTGGCGGGCGACATCGTGCTGGTGCTCGACGACTACCACGTCATCGACTCGCGCGAGGTGCACGAGGGGATGGTGTTCCTGCTCGACCATCTGCCGCAGCGGTTGCACCTGGTGATCGTCAGCCGCGCCGATCCTGACCTGCCGTTGGCCCGGCTGCGAGTGCGCGGCGAGCTGGTCGAGACCCGCGCGGCCGACCTGCGCTTCACGCCTGAGGAGGCAGGGGCGTACCTCAACGGGGTGATGGGACTGGAGCTGACGGCACAGGACCTGGCTGCGCTCGACGGGCGCACCGAAGGTTGGATCGCCGCGCTCCAGCTGGCGGCGCTCTCGATGCAGGGGAGAGACGACGTCGCCGGCTTCATCGCCGGCTTCGCGGGTGACGATCGTTACGTCGTCGACTATCTCGTCGAGGAGGTGTTGCAGCGTCAGCCGGACCGTGTCCAGGCCTTCCTGCTGCAGACCTCCATCCTGGGCCGGCTGAGCGGTCCGCTGTGCGACGCCGTCACCGGTCAGGGTGGTGGCAAGGCAATGCTGGAGGCGCTGGATCGAGGGAACCTGTTCCTGGTCCCGCTCGACGACCGCCGACGCTGGTATCGCTACCACCATCTCTTCGCCGACGTGTTGCATGCGCGCTTGCTGGACGAGCGGCCCGACCAGGTGCCGGACCTGCACCGGCGAGCGAGCGCGTGGTACGAGCAGAACGGCGAACGGACCGTGGCCATCGAGCACGCGCTGGCCGGGCAGGACTTCGAACGGGCGGCCTACCTGTGCGAGCTCGCGATCCCGGCCATGCGCAGGGATCGGCGGGAGATGGCACTGCGTCGCTGGCTCGAGGCGCTCCCTGCCGAGCTGATCCGCGTCCGGCCCGTGCTCAGCGTCAACTATGCCGGGACCCTCATGTCTACCGGCGAGCTCGAGGGTGTCGAGGCGCTTCTGCAGGACGCCGAGCGGTTGCTCGACACCACCGATGACGGCGCGGCGCCGGGCACCCGGCCGGCGGCGATGGTCGTCGTGGACGAGGACGAGTTCCGTCGGCTCCCGAGTGCGATCGCTATGTACCGCGCCGCGCAGGCCCTGATGGTCGGGGACGTGGCCGGCACCATGACCCATGCCCGTCGGGCGCTCGACCTCGCCGCGCCAGATGACCACCTCGGGCGTGGAGGTCCAGAGGCCCTCCTCGGACTCGCGTACTGGACCAGCGGGGACCTCGATGCCGCATACCGCTGGTATGCCGAGGGCACGGCGAGCCTGGACAAGGCCGGGCACCTCTCCGACGTGGTCGGCTGCGCCATCACCCTGGCAGACATACGGATGGCCCAAGGCCGTCTCCGCGAGGCGATGAGCGTCTTCGAGCGGGGACTGCAGATTGCGACCGAGCAGGGCGCGCCCGTGCTGAGAGGAGCGGCGGACATGCACGTGGGCATGAGCCAGCTCCTTCGTGAACGCAACGACCTCGATGACGCCTTGCAGCACCTGCTGGCCAGCCAGGACCTGGGCGAGCACATGGGGATGCCCCGGAACCCGTATCGGTGGCGGGCCGCGATGGCACGGATTCGGGAGGCTGAAGGAGACCTCGGTGGCGCGCTCGACCTGCTCGACCAGGCGGAGCCGTTGTATGTCGGGGACTTCTCGCCCAACGTACGACCGGTCCAGGCGTTGAAGGCACGCGTCTGGATCGCCCAGGGACGGCCGGGTGACGCGTTGCGCTGGGCCCGTGAGCAGGGCCTGTCCGTGGCCGATGACCTCAGCTATCTGCGCGAGTTCGAGCACATCACCCTGGCCAGGGCGCTCTTGGCACGGTACGAGAGTGAGCGCACGGAGCCCTTGCTGTACGAGGCAGTCGGGTTCCTGGGACGTCTTCTCCAAGCAGCCGAAGCAGGTGGCAGGACGGGAAGCGTCATCGAGTGCCTCTTGCTGATGGCTCTCGCGCACCAGATGCAGGGCGACATCGCCGCTGCGCTGGTGCCACTGGAACGCGCCCTTGCCCTGGCCGAACCCGAGGACTACGTCCGAATAGTTGTCGACGAAGGCGCACCGATGGCGGTCCTGCTGGAAGCGGCTGCGAAACGCGGGATCTCACCGAGCTATGTCCGGCGACTGCTGAACGGCATCGGCAACACCGGGGAGGCAACACCGGCACGGCAGGACTTGGTCGAGCCGCTGAGCCAACGTGAGCTGGACGTGCTCCGCCTGCTCGCAACCGACCTTGGCGGTCCGGACATCGCTCGCGAGCTCGTGGTGTCCCTGAACACCGTGCGAACCCACACGAAGAACATCTACACCAAGCTGGGCGTGAACAACCGCCGCGCAGCGGTCGGCCGGGCCGAGGAGCTCGACCTGTTGCCGCGGTCTCGCAACCGCCGGACCACGAGCTGACCGAGCGGTCGAAAGTCAGCACATGGGTTCTGGCAGGCTTCAATCATGACGGCGCAGCCGGGAATCTTCGCGTTCGGCACCTCGGAGCACTGCTACCTCGAGCTGCGGCTGACCGCTGATGCCGACCCTGCGCGGCTGCTGGCGGCGGTCGCCGGCCACACCGAGTCGCTGTCGACAACCGGCGGCGTGAACGTGGTCGTGGGGGTGCGCCCGGAGCTTTGGCCCGGGCTCGCCGGGAGCCGGCCCCAGGACAGCATCGGCATGAACGAGGACGTGGTCGGGCTTGACGGGTTCAGGATGCCGGCCACCCAGCGCGACGCGTGGATCTGGGTGTCGGGCGGATCTCGCACGTCGGTCTTCGACGCCACGGCCGCGCTGACCAGCGCGCTGGCCGAGGTCGCGACGGTCGAGAGCGAGCTGGACGGCTGGGTGTACCAGCAGGACCGCGACCTGACCGGGTTCGTCGACGGCACCAAGAACCCGTCCGCGTTCGAGGCCCCCGAGATCGTGGCGCCGGGCGGGGCGGGCAGCGTCGTCCTGGTGCAGGTGTGGGAGCACGACTCCGCGGCCCTGGCCGCCATGACGATTGCGGCGCAGGAGGACATGATCGGGCGCAGCAAGGCGGACAGCGTCGAGCTGGCTGAAGAGGTGATGCCGCCCACCGCCCACGTACCGCGCACGACGGTGACCTCGGCAGACGGCGAGGAGCTGCGGATCCTGCGGCGCAACACGGCGTACGGGACGCCGTCCCAGCACGGCACGGTATTTGTCGGCATCAGCGCCGACCGGGCTCGACTGAAGGCGATGCTCGACCGGATGGCAGGTGTAGGTGACGGCGTCCGCGACGCGCTCACCCGGGTCACGACCCCGCTGACTGGTGGCTACTACTACGTGCCGTCGCTGGAGCAGCTCGCCTCGTATGCCGCGCCGATCGAACCCGAGGACTGAACCGCCGACAGGCCCGTTCACGCATTGTTCGCTTGCACCGACGTCGCCAGCGCGGCACGATTCACGCCATCATGACTAATCACGCCACCGTGACATCCGAACCGACCTCCTTGGACGACCGGTTGCTGCGTCTGTTCGCCGATCCGCTGCGGGCGCAGCTGGTCTCTCTGCTGGCCGCGGAGCAGCTGTGCACGTGTCACCTCGCCGAGATGACCGGCGCGCTGCCGTCGGCGATCAGCAACCATCTTCGTCAGCTGAAGGCGGCCGACATCGTGGAGGGTGAGCCGTGCGGTCGCTACACGTACTACCGGCTGGCTCCTGAGGCCCTCGAGGCGATGTCCGAGCAGTTCGCGGGGCTCGCACGGGCTGCTCGGGTCGCGCCGAAGCGACCGTGCTGATGCCCGACATGCCGTTGGAGGGTCGACGGCTGTTGGCCGAGTTCGTCGGCACCGGGCTGCTCGTCACTGTGGTCGTCGGATCGGGCATCGCTGCGCAGCGCCTGTCGCCCGACGACGTCGGCCTGCAGCTGCTGGAGAACTCCACGGCGACCGCGTTGGGCCTGGCCGTGCTCATCCTGATGCTCGGCCCGGTCTCCGGGGCCCACTTCAACCCGGTGGTCTCGGCCGCAGACTGGCTGCTCGGCCGTCGCACTCGTGCGGGCATCAGCGGACGGGAGGTCGCCAGCTACACCGTCGCCCAGACCACCGGGGGGATCGCCGGAGCGCTGCTGGCGAACCTGATGTTCGACGTCCCCACGGAGTTCTCGACGAGGGACAGATCCGACTGGCACCTCTGGATCGGCGAGATCGTCGCGACGGTCGGCCTGGTGGCATTGATCTTCGCTCTCGCCCGCACTGGGCGTGGTGCCTGGGCCGCGCCGGCCGTCGGCGCCTACATCGGTGCCGCCTACTGGTTCACCTCGAGCACCTCCTTCGCGAACCCGAGTGTGACCGTGGGCCGGATGTTCACCGACACGTTTGCCGGCATCGAACCGTCCTCGGTGCCGGGCTTCGTGCTGGCGCAGCTCGTCGGCGGGGCGCTGGGCCTGCTGCTCGTGCGCGCGCTCTATCCCGACGTCGCCGCCGCCGCGGACGAGGTGGTCGTCCCTCACGTCGAAACAACCCACGAACCGATAGCACGGAGACCGCTATGACCGACAAGCCCAGCATTCTGTTTGCCTGCAAGGCAAACGCCGGTCGCAGCGTGACCGGCAAGCTGCTCGCCGAGCACTACGCAGGAGACCGGGCGCGCATCTTCTCCGCCGGCTCCGAGCCCGGTGATCACGTACATCCCGAGGTCGCCGCAGTGCTGGCCTCACTCGGCCTCGACACCACCAAGGAGACTCCGAAGGGTTTCGACCCCAACGCCACCTACACGGCGGTCGTCACCATGGGTTGCGGTGAGGCGTGTCCCTTCTACGCCGGCGCACGGTACGAGGACTGGGAGCTCGACGACCCGAAGGGCCAGGACGAGCCGACCGTGAGACGCATCGTCGCCGACATCGACGGTCGTGTCCGGCGTTTGCTGGGACAACTGCTTCCGGACGTTCAACTGCCGCCCTCAGTACTCGTCGGAATACCGACTCGGACGGTGCCGGAGTAGAGGCCCGCCGACCCTCGACGAATGGCTCGCGGCGGTCCAGCATGGTGTCTGTGCGTTGGGTCCGATATCCCCCCAAGCCACCCGCCCGACACCGGGGCGACACGTCGGCGACACCGCGACGTCAGAACGATGGACAACCGTCGGAGACGTCGTCCCGCGGCCAACGCGAGGGGCGGTTCGACTAGCCGAGAGTTGGAGGACAGATGCGACCGATGTGGGCAGTCATCCCGGTATTCGTGCTCGGAGTTGCGGCTGGAGCGAGCGGCGCGTTGGCGACTGCGACCTCGCACGACGCTCCCTCCGAGCAACACTCGCAGTTGGCCGCTTTGTCGGTGCTGCCGTCGTCAACAGTCCGGGCGGGGTCTCCGGTCTCGGGCGCCTTTCTGACCACGCAGAACCGCGCGGACGCGAAGGCGAACGGCGTCGACGCCCCAGACACCGGGCCGGTGTTCGCCAACCAGCCCGTGCAGGGTGTCAGTGCGGTGATCCCGGCCGGACACGGGCAGTGGTGGGTGCTGGCCGACAACGGATACGGCACCCGCAACACGTCTGCCGACTGGCAGCTCGTGGTGTACCGGATGGATCTCGACCTCGGGTCAGGCACCGCTCCGCGCGTACTTCAGGCGGTTGTGCTCAGTGATCCCCACAAGTACGTGCCGTGGAAGACCGTCTGCGATCCGACGGTGGGCACAGACCTTCCGCCGTTCGACTTCAACGTGCTGCCCGCCACAGTGCCCGCCGCTTGCGGCACCGACCCCTCCGCTCGGCTGCTCACGGGATTCGACTTCGACCCGGAGTCGATCGAGATCGACCGCGCGGGCACCTTCTGGATCGGGGACGAGTTCGGCCCGTTCGTGCTGCACGCCGACCGCCACGGTCGCCTCCTCGAGGCGCCGATCGCGACTCCTGGCGTCAAGTCGCCGCAGAACCCGACGCTCGACGTGCTTGGCGGAGAGCGTCCCAACCTCTCGTCGAGCCGCGGATTCGAGAGCATGGCCATCGACCCGAGCCGCCGGCACCTGTTCGCGATGCTCGAGGGTGCCGTCGGGGACGACGATGCGCAGGACCTGCGCATCTTTGACCTGAACCTGCGGACCCACCACTTCACCGACAACGTCCGGCGGCTGCGGCTGGAGATGCCGGGTGCGAAGGTCAACCTTCCGGCCCTGCATCTGGTCGGCGGCGCGCAGGCCTACCCCGGCAGCACGACGCCGACCGGCACGGGAGGCGAGTCAGCAGCGGAGCTGACGGCCGTCAACTCCCATCAGTTCCTGGTCGTCGAGAGAGACAGCAATGGCGACGGGGTGGCCGCGCCGCGGTTCAAGAAGGTCTTCCTGCTCGACACGGACAGCCGCAGTCACCACGGCTACCTGGCCAAGGATCTTCTCGTCGACCTGATGGCCATTCCGGATCCTGCACAAATCGGGGGTGACGGCGATTTCTTCCGGTTCCCGTTCAACACCATCGAGTCGGTGCACGTCGTGAGTCCTGACACCGTCCTGGTCGCGAACGACAACAACTACCCCTTCTCGAACGGCCGGTCGCGCAGTCGCACGAATGAGCGGACCGGGCCGCTCGCGCCGGACGACAACGAATTCATCCTCATCAAGCTCGGAGAACGGCTCAAGGTCGACCAGCGCATCCTTCGGCCCTGACGCCCGAGGGCAAGATGCCGGCGGGCTCGGTGCTGCGCCGCGGAGCGCGGCCGGACGGGTTCGGGCCATCGAGCGCGCAAAAGCCTGGCAGACTCGCAATAACGCAGCACCTGCAAGAACACGGGTCAGTCCCTCCCGTTGGTCGTCCGGTTCCATCCCGGCTCCGAGGGGAGCGCAATGACCGACGTCTCCCGTCCCATCGGTCGCACCGCCGTCCCGCAAACTTCCACGGACGGGCCGGTCGGGCTCGGGAGGCGAACGGCTGCCGAGCCTGGGTCACCCGAGGTGCATCGAGTCGGCTGGCGATTCGTCTCGCTGTACACGTTGGCGTACATGAGCACGTGTCTAGTGTTCCTCGCGCCCGCGCTGGTCACCTTGGCACTGAAGGTCAACTCGCTCGTGGGGATCGAGCAGGCGCCGAACAGCTTGGCGCTCGTCACCGGGACCGGCGCCCTGGTGTCATTGTTCGGCAACCCGTTCTTCGGCAGGATGAGCGACCGCACGTCGTCGCGGCTGGGCATGCGACGGCCCTGGATGGTGACCGGCCTGATCGGCGGTTCCCTCGGCATCCTCATCGTCGCCTTGGCACCCAACATCGCGGTCGTCCTGCTCGGATGGTGCGCCGCCCAGCTGTTCTTCAACGCGCTGCTCGCCGCCATGGTGGCGGTGTTGCCGGACCAGGTCCCTGCCGCTCAACGCGGCATGATGTCCGGTGTCCTGGGCGTCTGTCTGCCCATCGCGTCGGTCACGGGCACCTTCGTGGTCCAGCTCTTCACCGGCAACCAGCTGGCCATGTTCCTCGGCCCGTGCGCGATCGGTGGTTTCTTCATCCTGGTCTTTGCGGTCACGCTGAAGGACCGCCGGCTGGCCAAGGCGGACAAGCCGACCTGGTCGTTGCGGGAGTTCCTCAGCACGTTCTACGTCAATCCCGGGAAGAGCCCTGACTTCGCCTGGGCTTTCGCGAGCCGGTTCATGTTCGTGCTGGCCTATGCCTTCCTGACCACCTACCAGGCCTACTACCTGCTGGACAGGATCGGCAGCGCCGAGGACGACGTGCCGCACCAGATCTTCCTCGGCACACTCGCCCAGGCCGTCGTCCTCGTTGCCGCTTCGCTGTTCTTTGGCAGGCTCTCCGACCGCACCGGCCGGCGGAAGGTCTTCGTCGCCATCGCGTCGATCCTCTACGGGCTGGCGTTGTTCGTGGTCGCTCTCGCCAGCAGCTTCAACGGTTACCTCGTCGGCATGGCACTCGGCGGACTCGGCTTCGGCATGTACATGGCAGTCGACCTCGCCCTTGTTGCGGACGTACTTCCGGACAAGGCCAACACTGCCAAGGATCTCGGCGTGCTCAACATCGCCGGCGCTCTTCCGTTCTCCGTCGCGCCGGCGATCGCGCCGTTCATCCTGGCGATCGGCGGCGGCGGTTACGGCGCGCTGTACGCGGTCGCCGGGGTCTGCGCCATCGTCGGAGCCTTCGCGATACTGCCCGTGAAGGGCGTGCGGTGAGCAACCGCCACCCGCAACCTCGGGCAACGACAGGGCGTGTACGCCGGGGTTACCCACGGTCACGATCCCGCGAAACAGGAGTCGAGTCGGAGAAAGGCGGGTAAGGGCAGCAACGAGCCCGAGGCATGGATGTGCTTGACTCGGGCGGTCCACCGCCCCCGTCCCTCAAGGTGATCGAGAGTGCCTGCCGGCCACCACCGGAAGACCTCGCCCTGGAAGCTGCGGCTTCGGCGACTGCGCACGCCTGCTGGTTTCGCCCTGGCCCTGGCGACGGCGATCCCTGTTGCCGCGAGCGCGCAGACCACGACTGACAGACCCGTGACGGCGGCGGCTGCCTCGCACGCCCAGCAGGTCGTCCGCTCCGAGATGCCCGCCGCATCGCGCTCGAGGAGTCAGCTGACTTCGCTCGTTCCGCAGTCGGCGACGGCGACCGAGCCGGCGGTCCGGCCGCGGCCGAGATGGACGACGACGCGGGTCAACGTCTGGCGCGGACCGGGCGAGGACTCCAAACTGATCACGGTCCTCGACACCGGTGCGAAGCTGCACGTGACGGGGACGATCCACGGCCGGTGGGCGGAGATTGCGTGGAAGGGCCGGACCGCGTGGGTGCGCAAGGCCTACCTCGCCCGGTCAAAGCCGACCGTGATCACCCGGGCAGCCGGCGTCGCTCCGGTCGCTGGCGTGTCGGGCAAACCGTGTCCCGACGGCTCGGCGGTCGAGAGCGGTCTCCAACCGAACACCGTGAGGCTCTACCGCGCCGTCTGTGCTGCGTTCCCCGCGGTCAGTGCCTGGGGCGGCAGGTCCGGCTCCGGCGGCGACCATGGCGTCGGACGGGCCCTGGACATCATGTCCTCCGGCTCGCTCCGTGACTCGATCGCGAGCTGGGTCCGCTCGCACGCCTCCCAGTTCGGCGTCAGTTACGTCATCAACGCACAGCACATCTGGTCGGTGGAGCGCAGCAGCGAGGGCTGGCGCGCCATGGAGGACCGTGGGTCAACGACGGCCAACCACTACGACCACGTGCACGTGTCCGTCTACTGACCCGGGTCGGCCGCACTCACGACGCGAAGTCGGGGATGTTCCCTCGTGCCGAGTCGCTGCGGCCCTTCGGCTCCTCCCAGTCCTCCTGCCGCCCGAGGGCCGTCAGATCGAGGAAGTAGTAGGAACCGCCGGTGCATTCGAGCCCGCGCGCGTAGTGGGAGTACGTACGGAACACACGTCCGTCCATCTCGAGGAAACAGCTGCGGCCGGGCATGTCGTACGGCTGATCGGCGGTCTTCATGCTCTCGTGCCCCATGGCGGCGTACTCGTCGAGAGAGCGGAAGTTGAACTCGTCGAAGCCTCGGGAGGCATCGATGGTGACGCCGAAGTCGTAGTTGAAGTCACTCTCGCCCGAGGAGTACCAGGGGATCTGCCAGCCCCGCTGGGCCTTCCATCGCTCGAGCTTGGCCAGTGGCGCCCGCGAGACCATGGCGTACGACGTGTCCCGGGTGTGCAGGTGCTCCAGAAAGCCTGCTGATATTTCGTCGGTGCCGGCGGTGCAGCTCGGGCAGCCGTCCTCCCACTCCGGGTGGAACATGAAGTGGTAGATGATCAGCTGCTTGCGCCCCTCGAAGAGGTCATGCAGCGACACCTTGCCGTCGGGGCCGTCGAACTCGTAGTCCCTCACCTCGACCATCGGCAGCTCGCGCCGTTCGGTGTTCAAGCGGTCGCGCTGCTTGGTGGCCTCCTTCTCCTTGACGAGCAGCTCCCTGTCGAGCTGCGACCCATTCCTCGTGGGAAACGATCTTCGGCAGGTTCACGGTTGTCTCCTCGTGGGTCTCGGTTTCTCCTGATATAGACCGCTTGGCCGCCAAGACTCATCGGTGATAGGCACGAGCGGCGGGACGTGCGCTCTCGTCGCGAAAGGCGGCTGGGAATTCACCACATCAATCACCACACCTGATGATCCCCGCTCACCAGGTCCGCTCCTACGTTCCGATCATGAACGAAACACACGCACCGGGTGGCAGGTGGCAGGAAGCCGGACGCTACGAGATCCGCCTCAAGGGCCATCTCGGGACCCGATGGGCCGCCTGGTTCGACGGGCTGAGCCTCACTCACGAGAGCGACGGCACCACCACCATCCACGGCCCGATCGTCGACCAGGCCGCGCTGCACGGCGTGCTGCAGAAAGTCCGCGACCTCGGCCTACCCCTGGTCTCGGTCACTCAGGTCGACCTCGACCAGCCCGACGCGTCCCTCATCGACCCGCGATAAGCGCTCACCCCACTCACCAGAAGGAGACTGACATGAACAGGTTCATCAGGCGCATCGCGGACGTGAGCGTTCGGAGGCCGTGGCTCACGATCGCCGCGTGGGCGGTCACGGCGGCCTTCGTGCTGGCCCTGGCCGGCGCGTTCGGCGGGGCGCTCGTCGACGACTTCGTCGCCGCCGGCAGCGAGAGCGACCAGGGCAAGGTGCTGCTCGAGGAACGTTTCCCGGATGCCGCCGCAGGCAGCGCACTGGCGGTCTTCGCCGTCGCTGAGGGCGCGAAGCTCAGCAGCCATCGCTCCGTCGTCGAGTCCGCGCTGTCGCGGGTCGCCGGCGTCGACCACGTCACCAAGGTGGGCGACCCCTTCGAGGGCGGCACGGTCTCCAAGGACGGTCGCATCGGCTACGCGGCGATCACGTTCGACGTGCCACCGCAGGACCTCGGCCCCGCAGCGGTTTCCGCGGTGGCCGACGCGATCGCACCGGCCGACACGGACGGACTGTCCGCAGAGCTCGGCGGTGACGCCGCGTTCATCAACGCCAAGTCAGAGTCCTCCGGCGCCGAGGCCATCGGCCTCCTCGCGGCGCTGGTCGTGCTGGTCGTCGCCTTCGGCACCATCGTTGCCGCCCTGGTCCCGATCGCCCTGGCGCTCGTGGCCGTCGCCACCGGCCTGGGCAGCATCTTCCTGCTGGCCAGCGCGATGAACGTCTCGACCGCCGCACCGACGATCGGCGCGATGATCGGCCTCGGCGTGGGCATCGACTACTCCCTGTTCATCACCGCCCGCTACCGCGAGAACCGCGCCGCCGGCCAGGACAACGCCGCGGCCCTGTCCAGCGCCATGGGCTCCTCCGGATCCGCAGTCGCAGTCGCCGGCGGCACGGTCATCATCGCGATGCTGGCTCTCGTACTGACCGGGGTGGGCATCCTCGTCTCCATCGGGCTCGGGACCTCGCTGGTCGTGCTCTTCGCCGTCGCCACGGCCCTCACCCTGCTGCCGGCGCTGCTCACGCTGCTCGGCGACCGCATCGACGCCGGCCGTGTGGTGGGTCGGAACCGGCCCGTCAAGCAGGCCGAGGACAGCGCCTGGTGGCGCTACGCCCACCGCGTCTCGCGGAAGCCGTGGCCGTACCTGATCGCCGCCTCGGTCGTGCTGCTCACCCTGGCCGCCCCGGCACTGAGCCTGAAGACCGGCTTCCCGGACGCCGGCGACAACTCGACGACCCGGTCGGACCGGCGCGCCTACGACCTGCTGGCCGAGGGCTTCGGGCCGGGCTTCAGCTCCCCGCTGCTGATCGTCGCCGACCTTCGCGACACCGGTGTCGACGAAGGGTCGATCCCCGCGCTGTCCAAGAGCATCGCCGCCGACCCCGGCATCGCCACGGTCGGCAAGGCGCAGGTCTCACCGGACGGCGACACCATCGTGCTGCCCGCGATCCTCACCACGGGAGCCAAGGACGCAGCCACCTCCGCGACCCTGGACCGGGTGCGGGAACTCACCCCCGACGGGGTCTACGTGACCGGGCTGCCCGCACTGACCAACGACCTCACCAGGCAGCTGTCCGACACCTTCCCGATCTTCATCGGCTCGATCCTGACCGCGACGTTCCTCCTGCTGATGCTGGTGTTCCGCTCGATCGTCGTCCCGCTGAAGGCCGTCGTGATGAACCTGCTGTCGATCGGCGCCGCCTACGGCGTCGTGGTGGCCGTCTTCCAGTGGGGCTGGCTGGGCGGGCTGTTCAACCTCGACCGCACCTACCTGATCGCCTCGCCGCTGCCGGCGATCTTCTTCGCCGTGCTGTTCGGGCTCTCGATCGACTACGAGGTGTTCCTGCTCTCCCGCATCCGGGCGGAGTACGACGCGACCGGGGACAACGCCGAGTCGGTCGCCCGCGGACTGGCCGGCACCGGCCGGGTCATCACCTCCGCCGCGCTCGTCATGACCGTGGTGTTCCTCAGCTTCGTCGCCGACCCGTCGCCGTTCGTGAAGATGATCGGGCTCGGCCTGGCCACCGCGATCGCGCTCGACGCGACCCTCGTACGCATGGTCCTGGTGCCGGCCACGATGGCGCTCATGGGCCGCGCCAACTGGTGGCTGCCCGGTTGGCTCGACCGCTTGCTGCCCCACGTCAACCTCACCGGCGACGCCACTCCGTCCGCAGAGGGCGCCGGAGCCGGAGCCGGTCCTGGCCGGCTAGCTGGGTCGCTGGGTCACAGTCCGAGAGCCGTCGCGCAAACCGGAAGGACGATCACCATGATCGAAGCCAAGAACCTCACGAAGAAGTACGGCGACAAGACCGCCGTCGACGACCTCACCTTCACCGTCCAGCCCGGCATCATCACCGGATTCCTCGGGCCCAACGGGGCCGGCAAATCCACGACGATGCGGATGATCCTCGGCCTCGACGCACCCACTGGCGGCACGGTCACGGTCGGCGGCAAGCCCTATCGCAAGCACGCCAGACCGCTGCAAGTCGTCGGTGCTCTGCTCGAAGCACGCGCGGTCCACACGTCCCGGTCCGCGTACAACCACCTGTTGGCGCTCGCCGCCACTCACGGCATTGCGAAACACCGCGTCGCCGACGTCATCGAGATGGTCGGTCTGCAGGACGTGGCCCGCAAGCGGGCGGGAGGCTTCTCCCTCGGTATGGGACAGCGGCTGGGGATCGCGTCCGCGTTGCTGGCCGACCCCGAGACGCTCATCCTCGACGAGCCGGTGAACGGCCTGGACCCTGAGGGCATCCGCTGGATCCGCGACCTGCTCAAGGGGCTCGCCGCCGACGGGCACACCGTGTTCGTCTCCAGCCACCTGATGAGCGAGATGGCGCTCACGGCCGACCATGTGATCGTCGTAGGCAGGGGCAGGCTGATGGCGGACATGCCTATGTCCGAGCTCATCGCGCAGGCCTCCACCAACGCGGTCGTGGTCCACTCCCCGCAGGCGGCGGAGCTGGCGGCGGCGTTCGTCGGTGCGGACATCACGGTCGCCAGCCCTGAGCCGAACACGCTGGAGATCACCGGCCTCAGCGCCGCGCAGATCGGCGACCGCGCTCGCGACCTCAACATCAGCCTGCACGGACTCGCCCCCAAGAAGGCATCGCTCGAAGAGGCCTTCATGGAGATGACCCGCGACGAGGTCGAGTTCCACGCCCACACCCCGACCGGCCACCACCTCAGGAGCGCGTCATGAGCACCCTCACCGCCCGACCGCCCAGCACCTCCGACGACTCGGACGTCGTCGCGGTCGAGACCGTCACGTTCGCGCGGGTGCTGACCAGCGAGTGGATCAAGATGCGCTCGCTGCGTTCGACGACCCTGACCCTGCTCACGGGCTTCGCCCTGATGGTCGCACTTGGTTGGCTCTTCGGTTGGGCCACCAACGTGAACTGGTCCGACCTGCGTCCGGACGAGCAAGCCTCGTTCAGCCCGATCGACAGCACCCTCGACGGCTTCAACCTGGCACAGCTCGCCATCGGAGTCCTCGGGGTCCTGCTGGTCACCGGCGAGTACGCCACCGGCATGATCCGCGCGACGTTCGGCGCCGTGCCACAGCGCTTGCCCGTGCTGTGGGCCAAGGCTGTCCTCTACGCAGGCGTGACCTTCGTTCTCATGCTCGCCGCCGGCCTCGTCGCCTTCCTCGGCGGCCAGCAGCTGCTCGGCACCCACGGGACGAGCCTGTCCGCCGACGGCGCCCTGCGCGCCATCGTCGGGGTAGCCGGCTACCTCGCGCTGATCGGGGTGTTCTCCGTGGCGCTCGGCTTCATCATCCGCAGCACCGCCGGCGGCATTGCCACCCTGTTCGCGCTGCTGCTCGTCCTGCCCATCTCGGGCCTGCTGCTCCCGGCCAGCTGGCGCGAGCACACCCTGCCGTACCTGCCCAGCAACGCCGGCGCCACGATGTTCCACGCGCACACCGCCACCGACGCCCTGTCGGCCACGGCCAGCCTGCTGGTGCTCCTGGGCTGGGTCGCGGCGGCACTGGCCGGCGCAGCTCTGGTCCTCAAGCGACGCGATGCCTGACCGTCGACTCGTGAGTCAGGGGCAGGGGATCTCGGCGCTGATGCGGGTGCCGCGCTCGGGCGGACTATCCACGAAGAGGCGGCCGTCGAGGGCCTCGAGGCGGTCCGCCAGCCCGCGCAGCCCCGTGCCGAGAGCGGCGTCTGCACCCCCGACGCCGTCGTCGGAGACGGTGAGCGTGGCGCGCCCGTTCGAGCGGCGGATGCTGATGGTGACGCGGGAGGCACGCGCGTACTTGGCCACGTTCGTGATCGCCTCGGCGACGACGTAGTACGCCGCCGCTTCGACAGGGCCGGCCAGCCGCTCGTTCGGCAGCTCGGTGATCTCGACCGGCACCGGTGCACGCTTCACCAACGCTTGCAGCGCGGGGCCGAGGCCGTGGTCGGTGAGCACCGCCGGGTGGATCCCACGTGCCAGCTCGCGCAGCTCGTCGAGCCCTTGGGCGAGCTGGTCCTGGGCCGCGGTCAGGGTCTTGCGGGCGGCCGGCGGATCCTTCTCGAGGTTCACGCCGATCAGGGTCAGGTCCACAGCGAGGGCTACCAGCCGCTGCTGCGCGCCGTCGTGCAAGTTGCGCTCGAGCCGCCGGCGCTCGGCATCCCCGACCTCGACGATGCGCGCGCGCGAGGCGGCCAGCTGCTCGTAGGCGTCGGCGTTCGCGAGCGCTTGTGCGACGAGTTCCGCGAAGTCGCACAGTCGCTGCTCGAGGCCCGCTGGCAGCGGCTCGTCGGACCGCGTCGCCGCGGCCAGTGCCCCCCACAGCCGCCCACCCACGGTCACCGGTGCCGCCACCGCCGCCTGGTAGCCGGAACGCTGCAGCGTTTCGGCTGAGGTCCCCGCTCGTGTCCTGGTAGCGGTCCACGCGCTGCGGGCTGCCGCTGCGAAGCACCTTCGCGACGACGGTGTCTCCGTCGAGGTCGAACGTGCTGGCCAGCGGAAGGCTGAGAGTGCCGTCCTCGCTCCAGCCACCGACGACCGTCGCGGTTCGAGCGCCGTCGTAGCGCAGAACACTTGCTCCGGGCATGGCGAGGAGCCGGGCGACCTCCTCGGTCACCTGCCCGAATACGCGGCTCGGCGGCGCTCCGCTCGCGACGAGCGTGGCCATTCGGCGCAGCGCCGCCTGCTCGTCCGCGAGCGCGCGCTGGGACGCCTCGCTCTCCGCGAGCGCCGCGCCCGCCTGCGTGCGCTCGGCAGTCTCCGCCGCGAGCACCAGCGACGTGAGCGCCGAGACGGCGATGAAGAGCTGAGTCGCGAGCAGGCTGTCGGTGATCGACTCGCGCACGAACGGCCCGTCGTTCTGCGCCGTGTTCCAGACCGTGATCGAGCAGACGACGAGGACGGCCGTGGCGGCTCCGCGCGGCCCGAACCGGACCGCCGCCCACAACAGGATCGGGAAGACGATGTAGGGCACATCGCGCTGTGGCGGCAGCTCCGACAGCGCCACGAGGACGACGAGGATGGCCGTGCCCTCCACGAGCTCACGCCGGTGGAGGCCCTTGAGGCCCCCGGTCGCCCACGTGAGGATGAAAGGTGCGACCACGAGCACGCCGGCGGCGTCGCCAAGCATCCAGGTGCGAAACACCTGCCCGAGCTCGTCAGCCGAGATCACGTCGCCCAGGCGCAGTGACAACGGCCCGAACGCGGCACTGACCACCGCCGTGACCAGTGCGCAGGCGACGAAGGCGAGCACGTCGGGGACCCGATCCAGCCCGCCACGCCCAGCCGTCAGGCGGCGCAGGAGCAGCGCGCCGATCACGACCGCGACGGTGTTCCCGAGCGTCTGGGCGAGCACCGTTCCCAACGGTGTCGAGTAGTCGCCGAGGAACAGATCGCCTATCACGATCGCGGGCCACAGGCGGACGCCGTAGAGGAACAGCACGGCGAGGCCGAGGCCGGCAGGCGGCCACAGGGCGGCCACCGCGCCGTTGAGGTAGGCCAGCTCGAGGCCGATGCGGCCGGCGCCGTAGTACGCGACCGCCACGAGAGCGAGCGTCAGCACATAGAGCACTGGCCCCGCGTGTTCTCGGCGACGCAGGGCATCGAACCATTCCCCAACCGCCTTGCGGCTGGAGCCGGTTCCGCTGACGAGATGTGCGCTCATAGCCTCACCCCGGGTCTGGGCTGCCGCTCCCACCATCGCACGGATCGCGTGAGGGGTTTCCTGAAAGTCTGGCCAAAGGTGCGCTCGCTCCGTACGGACGAGACTCCACAAGATCACTGGGCGATCCTGAATGTTCGCGCAGTCCGGTCATTCCGTCGAGGTGTTTCTACGCCGCCGACTTCCGTCAAGCCGGAGCGCGGGTGCCTGGTCGCCCGTCGAGCGGAGGTGCAAGCTGGGCCGCCGCTATCCGACCGCGGTGCTGGCAGCTGCCCTGCGACAAGCAGTGCGCAGGCGAAGAGCGGTCGCGGGATGCCGACGATGTGGGCGGTGAAGCCGCGCACACCGCATCGCAGCTGCGACGCCCGGGCATCGCCGCAGAGCTAGCGCCCGCCGCTCACCATCCACCGCAGCCCGGGTCGCCCGGCTCGACCATGGGCTGAAGACCGGATCCTGGCGGTTGCTTGACGATCCAGCTGTCGGTGCCGGATGACACGCTGACGCTGTGCGGTACTCGGTCAACGTTGCGAACTTCGGGGAGTTCGCGGCGCCAGAGGTCTTCGCAGAGGTGGCCCGCCGGGCGGAGGAGGCCGGGTGGGACGCGCTTGCTGGTCTGGGACCACGTTGTCGAGGAGAAGCAACTGCGCAGGCAGATCGCGGATCCGTGGATTCTGCTGGCCGCTGCGGCCTGGCGACCCGACGGATCAAGCTGGGCACCGCGATCACGCCCGTGGCCAGGCGGCGGCCGGCCAAGCTGGCCAGGGAAGTGACCACCCTGGACCGCCTGACAGGCGGCCGCATGATCCTCGGCGTCGGCCTGGGTGCGCCCGTGGACGACGAGTACGGAAGCTTCGGTGACACGACCGATATCAAGGTGCTCGCCGAGCGCCTGGACGAAAGCCTGCTCGCACTCGACCTGCTCTGGTCCGGTGAGCCGGTCACCTACCGGGGCAACCAGATCACGATCAACGATGTGGTCTTCCAACCGACCCCGGTGCAGCGTCCGCGGGTGCCGATCTGGGTCGGAGGGGTCTGGCCGAACAAGGCGCCGATGCGCCGAGCAGCGCGGTGGGACGGGGCGATCCCGGTGGTCCGGGCCGGCATCGAGACCGCACACCCGCCGGACGTCAGCGAGGTCCGGCGACCTAGTGGCATTCCTGCGCGGATGCCGGGCCGAGAACGGGCTCGCCGAGCGGCCGTTCGACATCGTCGTCGGCGGCATGAGCCCCGTGGAGCCCGCGGCCGGCCGTGACCTGGTCGGACCACTGGCCGACCTCGGGATCACGTGGTGGGACGAGCGGATGCCGTGGGGTGATGCCCTGGACCGTGCCGAGCCGATCCTGCGCCGGATCGACCAAGGCCCGCCTCGCATCTAGCTGGGTGTCTTCGTGTCACGAAGAGAGCGTGACCAGCTGATCTGACGGCAGGTCTTCGCTGTCGTGGGGCAGGCTCGGGAGCCGTCGGTCGAGCGTCCTCGGGATCCACCAGTTGGCGTCGCCGAGAAGGGTCATGGTCGCCGGCACGAGCACCATGCGCACGAGGGTGGCGTCCACGAATATTGCCGTGGCCAGGCCGAGGCCGAACATCTTCGTGGCCGCGTCCTCGCCCAGGACGAAGGCGAGGAACACCGAGATCATGATGAGCGCAGCCGACGTGATGACCCGCCCGGTCGAGGCGATGCCGTCGACGATCGAGGTCCGGTTGTCGCGCGTGGCGACATACTCCTCACGCACTCGGGACAACAGGAACACCTCGTAGTCCATGGAGAGACCGAACAGGATCGCGAACATGAACATCGGGATGAAGGAGACGATCGGCACAGTCGACTCGAGCCCGATCAGCCCGCCGGCCCAACCCCACTGGAACACCATGACCATCACGCCGTACGCCGCACCGATGCTGAGCAGATTGAGGACAACGGCCTTGAGAGGTACGAGAACCGACCGGAAGACCAGCATGAGGAGGACGAAGGACATCGCGAGCACGGCAGCTATCAACACCGGCAGCCGTTCGTTGACGCGTGCGCCGACGTCAGCGAAGTTCGCTGTTTGACCACCGACGTGTGCCTGCGCGGGACTGCCTGCGAGCACGCTGGGCAGCACGTCCGCGCGCAACCGCTCGACCGTCGCGTGCGTCGCAGCATCCTGGGGCCCCGTGGTGGGGATGGCGACGATGACCGCCACGCCGTCGTGCATTTCCGGCACACCCACCGAGGCGATCCCGGGGTCGGCACGGAGCGCCTCCACCAGAGGGTCGATCACGGCCGGATCGCCGGCCATGTCGACGGCGACCACAACCGGCCCGTTGCTCCCCGGACCGAACCCCTGGGTCACCAGGTCGTAGGCCTGGCGCTCCGTCCGGCTCGCGGGCAGCGCACCGTCGTCGGGGATGCCCGCACGCAACGCCACCACCGGGGCGGCGAGAGCGAGCAAGAGCACGGTGACTCCCACCGCGTACGGCCAAGGGTTGCGGGTCACGTGCCGGATCCATCGTGACCAGCCCGGGCTGGCCGGAGTGTCGACGCTGCCGCCGGGACGGTGCGTGCGCCGGTTGATGCGGTGCCCAGCCAGGCCCAGCAACGCAGGCAGCAGCGTGACCGAGACGCCCACCATGACGAGGACGACGACCGAAATCGCGATCCCACCGGCCGTCATGAACGGGACTCCGGCAACGACGAGCCCGAGAATCGCCACGACGACGATGCCTCCCGCGACCACCACCGGTTTGCCGGCCGTGGCCAGCGCCGAGCCGACCGACTCCTCGACAGGCACGCCGCGAGCGAGGTACTCACGGTGCCGGGTCACGATGAACAAGGCGTAGTCGATGCCGACACCCAGCCCCACCATGGCGCCGAGGACCGGCGCCCAGCTCGGGATGTCGATGACGTTGGCGATGAGTGACATGGAGCTCACACCGATGGCGAGCCCGAGCACGGCCGTGCCGAGCGGCAGGGCCGTGGCGATCAGGGAACCGAAGGCGATGAAGAGAATGAGCGCCGCGACGAGCAGGCCGATGACCTCGCCCAGGCCGGGCTGCGCCTGCTCGAACGCGAAGAAGAGGTCGCCACCCATCTCGATCCGCAGCCGCGACCCAGCCGCTGCGTCGGCACCGAACGCCTTGAGGTTGCTGAGGTCCTCGGCTGAGAGCTCGTCCACTGATGGGTACTGCAGCCGGATGAGAGCGACGCGTCCGTCCGCCGACACGACACCGCGCTGCACCGCCACCTCGGGACCGGCGGCCAGCGCACCCGCGGGATCAGTGGTCCCGAGAACGTGGGGCAGAGCGGCGGCGCCGGCTTGGAGATGCGCGAGCGCAGATCTTGCCTCCGCGGAGTCGAAGAACGTCGCGTCCTTGTCCAGCGGAGTCACGACCACCTGAGCCGTCAGGCCGGCATCGCCTGCACCGGCGGCGGCCATCAGCTCACTCGCCTGCTGAGAGTCGAGACCGGGCACGTCGAGGGAGTCCTTCAGACGTTGACCGAAGGTGCTCGAAGCGCCCACGACGACAACGGCCAGGACCAGCCACGAGCCGATCACGAGCCACGGGCGGCGGGCAGAGAGTCGGCCAAGACGGTACAAAGACTGCGACATCATCGGTCGTCCTCCAGATCGTTGGCGTCAAAGCGACTGCCATGTCCGTCAGCGTGGCGACCCGACGCAGAGTGCACATCGGCCGCAGAGGTCGGCGATTCCTCGGCCGATGGAAGGGCGAACATCTGGTTCTTTCGGCCGATGTGCACCGGCGCGCGTTCCCTACGCTGGGGTCGTGATCAACGGCGTGGTCAGGTCTCTGCGAAACGAGCCCAGACCTGCCGCGCCCCCGGTGCGGGTCTGGCGGGACTGGGCACTGGTCGCTGTCCTGGTGACGACCGCCATCCTCGAAGGCATCCTTCGTACAGATGTCGCGTGGCGTCCGGTCGCGCTCGTACTCGCCGTGGCGCTGGTGTTCCCGCTCCTGTGGCGCCGGACGCACCCACTCGCTGTCGTCGCGGTGATCTTCGGCGCGGTCATCGTGCTGAACCTCGTCACGCTGATCAACGGTCCCGCCACATCCGTAGGGCTGTACACGATGATCTACGTGCTGCTCCTCCCCTACGCGTTGCTTCGATGGGGGTCTGGTCGCGAGGTCATGATCGGGCTGTCGATCATCGTGGTCGCCGCGGTGCTCGGGATCGCGAGCGATTTCAACGGCTTCGGCGAAGCGGCAGCAGGCTTCGTGTTCCTCATGTTCCCCGCAGTTCTCGGTGCCTTGGTGCGCTTCTGGACAACGTCGCGAACTCGCGAGATCGATCAGGTGAGGCTGCGCGAGCGCGAGCAGCTCGCGCGGGAGCTGCACGACACCGTGGCGCACCACGTCTCGGCGATGGTCGTCCGTGCGCAGGCCGGACGGGTCGTCGCCCCGTCGGACCCCGGTGCGGCGCTCGATGCACTCCGGGTCATCGAGGAGGAAGGTTCCCGCACCCTCCTCGAGATGCGGATGATGGTGGGCGCGCTGCGAGATCGCGAGAATGCCGACCTCGCCCCGCAGAACGGCATCCCCGACATCGAGCGGCTCGCGGGCAGCCACGACGACGAACCTCGGGTGCAGGTGCGCCTCACCGGCGATCTCGACGCGCTCAGCCCGGCGGTCGGGGCAGCCACGTACCGCATCGCCCAGGAGTCAGTGACGAACGCCCTGCGGCATGCACGCAACGCCACCCGGATCGACGTGCAGGTCGTCGGAGGGGAACACGACGTACGGCTGACGGTCCGCGACGACGGCGAGTCGGTCCACGCGTCCAGCATCGCTTCGGGCTTCGGTCTCGTCGGGATGACGGAGCGGGCGACGCTCCTCGGCGGGACCCTCGCGGCCGGCCCCAGGCCCGATCACGGCTGGTTGGTCGACGCGGTGCTGCCTCGGGAGGGGCCAAGCCGATGAGCATCCGTGTCCTCGTCGCCGATGACCAGGAGATCGTCCGGACCGGCCTGCGCATGATCCTGGATGCTCAGCCGGACATCGACGTGGTCGGCGAGGCGCGGGACGGCCGGGAAGCCGTCTCCCTCGCTCGCGAGCTGCGACCCGATGTCTGCCTGTTCGATATCCGCATGCCCGAGCTCAACGGGCTCGAGGCGACGCGTGTACTGGCTGGACCGGACGTCGAGGATCCACTCGCCGTGGTGGTCATCACGACGTTCGACCTCGACGAGTACGTGCACGGCGCGCTCAAGGCAGGCGCCCGCGGATTTCTCCTCAAGGACGCAGGACCTGAGCTGCTCACGCAGGCGATCCATGCGGCCGCCAACGGTGAAGCTCTGATCGCTCCTAGCGTCACGGTCCGCCTGCTGGCCGCGTTCGCCGACGTACGGACCGGCCAGCCACTGACGCAGCCCATCGAACCACTCACCGCGCGGGAGGAGGAGGTGCTCATCACCGTGGCCCGAGGCCTGACCAACGCGGAGATCGCGGAAGACCTCCACATCAGCCTCAGCACGGTGAAGACGCACCTTGCCAGCCTGATGGGCAAGCTCGGCGCCAGGAACCGGGTCGAGATCGCCATGTGGGCCTACGAGACGAAACGCATGACGACCTGAGCCGTGGTTGCCGTCCGGCGGCGCCGGGCTCGCTGAGCCCCAAGCCACCGCGACGGTCGGACGCCTTCAACGGCAGTTTGGCGTCGCTGCCCATTGCGGGTCGATGGCCGCTGGATCTAGGTTTCGAACAAGAGGTCACGACCTCCATGTTGTTGCTCCGGACCCCGGCAGCGCGTCGAACTCCCCGATGTGCACCGGAGGCGGTTGCCTTGTCCAATACCGACAGGTGCGGCCGCTGGCGCCGCCGCGAGTCGTCGGCGCTCTGCGTCTCAGTTCGGCACGCCCACGGTCAACACCTTCTGCAGCCGACCATCGGCGCCTGCCCCTGGAGCCGCCGGATCGTTCGACACGCACCGGACCCCAGGAGTTCTCGATGACAGTCTCGACACCGTTGCCGCTCTCCGAACCGCCGAGTGGAGCCCCACTGGTCTCTCGCGCCTGGGTGCAGGTGACGGCGCTGGTCTTGCTGTGCGGCATGGCGGTCCTGGGTTTTCTCGGCTACCGCGCGTACACGGCCGACCCACCGATTGCCGCGCAGGTCGTTACCTCTGACGGGCGGGTCGTCTTTACCGGTGATGACGTCCGTGCTGGCCAGGCGTTGTTCCTGAACAGGGGATTGATGGAGTACGGCTCGATCTTCGGCCACGGCGCGTACCTCGGTCCTGACTTCACGGCTGACTACCTACATCGCGCCGCACAGATAGCAACCCGGGAGTACGGCGGCGGGGCTTCTAGCGTTGCGCGTGACAAGGTGATCGCTGACTTCAAGACCAACCGGTATGACTCGAAGACCGACACGGTCACCTACACCAATGTGCAGGCGAAGGCGTTCGAGCAGATGGTCGCGCACTACACGGCGTACTTCGGTCCGTTGAGCGCCTCGAAGGGCCTGCTTCCGGACGCGATCACCGACCCCGCCAAGATCAAGCAGTTGACCGCCTACTTCGCCTGGTCGGCATGGGCGGGGTCGACGCTGCGGCCGGACAAGAACTACACCTACACCAACAACTGGCCGCCGGAAAAGCTGGTCGGCAACACGGTGACTGCCGACGTCGTGGTCTGGAGCGTCCTGTCTCTGATTGTGCTGCTGGTCGGTATCGGCGTGCTGTTCGCGGCGTTCGGCCGTTGGGGCGAGCGGATGGGCTGGCGGGGCCGCCAGGCGGACACTATCTCGTTCCGACCGCCCGCCGATGTCGCGGTCACCCCGACCCAGCGGGCTTGCGCCTACTTCTTTCTGGTGGTCGGCCTGCTATTCGTCATTCAGACGATGGTTGGTGCGGCCAGTGAGCACTACCGTGCCGACCTGACGAGCTTCTTCGGCTTCGACCTTGCCAGGTGGCTGCCCTACAACCTGGTACGCACCTGGCACGTACAGCTCGCGATCTTCTGGACCGCGACCTCCTTCCTGGCCACTGGTCTGTTCCTGGCGCCTATCGTCTCCGGCCGCGAACCGCGCCGTCAGTCCTGGTTGGCATACGGGCTGTTGGGTGCTCTGGCCGTGGTGGTCTTCGGCAGCTTGATCGGCGAGCTGCTCGACATCCACGGATGGCTCTCCCCGGCGCTGCACGTGATCGGGATGCAGGGCTGGGAGTACCTGGACCTGGGCAGGGTCTGGCAGATCCTGCTCACGCTGGGCCTTTTCTTCTGGGCGTTCATGCTTTTCCGTGGGCTGCGAGGGGCCCTGCGTCACACGTCTCGGCTCAACATGCCCTGGCTTTTTTTCTTCACCGGGCTTGCGATTCCGGCGTTCTACGCGGTGGGCCTACTGACCAACGCGGACTCCAGCTACACCGTTGCGGACTTCTGGCGGTTCATGGTGGTCCACCTGTGGGTCGAGGACTTCTTGGAGATCTTCACCACGGTCCTGGTGGCCTACCTGTTCGTGCTGCTCGGAGTCGTCCGGCAGAACGTCGCGATGGCGATCATCTACCTCGACATCATCCTGTATTCGATCGGCGGCGTCATCGGGACCATGCATCACCTCTACTTCTCCGGCACCGCCGCAGAGACGATGGCGCTGGGCGCGTTCTTCTCCGCCGCTGAGGTGCTGCCGTTGACGTTCCTGACCGTCGAGGCGTGGTCGTTCCTGCAGCTCGGCTCACGACAGGAGAAGTCCTCCGCAACCCCGTTCCCACACCGATGGGCCGTCATGTTCCTGGTGGCGGTGGGTTTCTGGAACTTCCTCGGGGCCGGAGTCTTCGGGTTCCTGGTCAACCTCCCGGTGGTCTCCTACTACGAGATCGGCACTGCACTGACCGCCAACCACGCCCACGCCGCCATGATGGGCGTCTACGGCATGCTGGCGATCGGGCTGGCGCTGTTCTGCCTGCGCTACCTGATCCCCGAAGAGCGCTGGCCGGACAAGTTCGCCAAGCTCTCCTTCTGGTGCTGCAACATCGGGCTGGCGTGGATGTGTTTCGCGACGCTGCTCCCGCTCGGCGTTCTGCAGCTGTACAAGTCGGTCAATGACGGATACTTCGCGGCTCGCCAGTTGGAGTTCATCACCAATCCCAGCAACAGCTTCATCGAGTGGATGCGGCTGCCCGGAGACGTCGTTTTCATCGTCGGCGGGGCCTTGCCCTTCTTGTGGATCTGCTGGCTCGGGGTGCGCTACCGAGTGAGCAACCAGGTCATGGACGAACCCGGCGACGTGCTGTTCACCGAGATTGGTGACGTGGTCGGTGCCGGCGCGACGGGGTCCGAGCGGTGACCGTGTCGCTGGAGGTGATCCAGTTCACCTGCTATGCCGCCTTCTTGCTGGCCGTCGCGGTCGCGCTGGACCGGCTGGCGCGGCACAGTCACGCCCGATCGGAGCGCTATCGCACGGCCGGTTTCCGCTATCACCCCCAGCACGACGCGTGGGTGTGCCCCCAGGATCAGATGCTCTGGCCGGCAGAGTTCGACGAGCGACAGCACCTGATGCTCTACCGGGCGAAGCCATCTGTCTGCAACGCTTGCCCGGTGAAGGTCGACTGCACCAGTTCGCAGCACGGAAGAGAGATCAGCCGCCCGACGGAGCCCTGGCCGCACTCCGAGGCCGCCAGATTCCACCGCGGGATCGTGCTGGTCCTCGTCGCCCTTGCAGGGCTGTTGTCGATCGCCACGATGCTCCGGCACCTCCAGCCCGTGAACCTCGCTGTCGCCGTCATGCCCCTGGCCGTCTCCGCCCTGCTGGCGCATCGGTTCACCGACCACTTCCGCCGGACCCCATCCGGCTTCCCAGCGGCCACGACGGCGACCGGGCTGCGCGTCACCCGGCCCGGACGCACCACCTGGGCCTCGGACCGGAAGAACGAACCGTGACAGCCCTCGGCCAGATCCTGCTCGCGCTCGCCGCCTTGGTGGTCATCCTGGTCGTGATCGCTGCGATCAGCGTCCGGGTGCTCCGGGAGTACGAGCGCGGCGTCCTGTTCCGGCTCGGTCGGCTCAGGCCCATCGCCGGGCCGGGTCTCGTGATCCTGGCGCCGTTCGTGGACCGGCTGATCCGGGTCGACCTGCGTACCGTGACCCTGACCATCCCGCCGCAGGAGATCATCACCCGGGACAACGTCCCGGCCCGGGTGAATGCCGTCGCGTACTTCCGAGTCGTCGAACCGGCACTGGCCGTCACCGAGGTAGAGGCTTACCCGGTCGCCACCTCGCAGATCGCCCAAACCACGCTACGGTCCGTCCTCGGGCGCGCGGAGCTGGACACCCTGCTCTCCGAACGCGACGAGCTCAACGACAGCCTGCGCCGGATCATTGACGAGCAGACCGAACCATGGGGCATCAAGGTGACCACGGTCGAGATCAAGGACGTCGAGATCCCCGAGGCCATGCAACGGGCGATGGCCCGAGCAGCTGAAGCAGAAAGAGAACGACGAGCCAAAATCATCTCCGCAGAAGGCGAGTTCCAGGCCTCCCAGAAACTCTTCGAAGCATCCGAAGTGCTCAGCCGCAACCCTGCCGCGATGCAGCTGCGCTACCAACAGACCCTCGTCGAACTCGGCGGCGAAAAGTCCACCGTCGTGTTCCCATTGCCACTCGACCTCATCGCACCCTTCATCACCGGCGCCACGCAATGATGACGATGGCCCGGACGACACGAAACCAGGTCCAGACATCGAGTAACTGTTCCACACCCGATGCCGAATTTCGTGGTTGCCGAAGTTGCCTGGAGAATTGCCCGTGATGTTGTGCCATCGGCGCCACACGACGGGTTCAAGCCGTAGATAGCGTGGGGATGTTGTACGGGGTCACGATGTGGATGGGGGAGGGGACCGATTCGATCGGACCGTCGATGGCGCCTTGGGCTTGCATGATGATGTGACACGCGAGCCTCATGTCGTGTCTGAGGTCGTGGTGCAGGACGGCGGTCTCGACCGCGACCAGCCGATCGGCGGTCTCGCACCCCAGACACAAGCCGACCTGGTCCGCCAGGCCGTCGCAGAAGACTGGACCCCAGAAGCGTTCGAATCCGCTCTCGACGCACAGGCTTCACGGAGCCGCCCCAACGGCGGCTGAAGCTCACCCGATGCCGATAGAGCTACTGGCCACCTGTTGGACTCACGCCGGGGACGCGGTTCCGATCGCTGGTGGCCATCTGAGTCCGTTGGACCTGCGGGTCAGGGCGCGGGCCGTGGCCGCGGCCGGTTTCACCGGCATCGGTTTCACCATTGACGATCTGGAGGCCGCGAAGGCTACCCACGGCTTGCCGCAGGTGAAACGGATCTGCGAGGACCTCGGCCTGGTCCATCTCGAGGTTGAGCTGCTCGAGAACTGGTGGACCACCGACCGTCGTCGTCGGGAATCGGATGAGACGCGGGCGTCGCTGCTCGCCGCCGCCGAGGTTCTCGAGGCACGACAGATCAAGATCGGACCAGACGTAGAGGTCATCGTCGATGGCGCTGTCCCACCACTGGCCGACGTTGCGCACTGGGCGGCGGAGCTGCATCAGTTGGCCGTGCAGGCTGCAGAGGTAGGAACCAGGGTGGCGCTGGAACCGCTGCCGTTCTCCAACATCCCCGACTTCAGGTTGGCCGCGGAACTCGTCCGCGCCGCAGATCATCCAGCGGCCGGCCTGGTGGTCGACATCTGGCACCTGGAGCGTGGACCCTCCACCCTGGCTGACATTGCCGAGATCCCCGGTGGCAAGGTGTTTGTCGTCGAGCTCAACGATGCCCCTGCACCGCAGTCCACCGATCTGTTCCTCGACACCATCCACCACCGGGTGCTGTGCGGATCGGGAACGTTCGACGTCCAAGCCTTCATCGAAACACTGCAACAGATCGGCTTCGCCGGACCATGGAGTGTCGAGATTCTCTCCGAGACGCACCGCCGACGGCCCCTGCAGGAGGCGCTGGTGGACGCGCACCGCACGACAATGGCGCTGCTCGACAAGCTGACAGCTCATTAGGAACAGCTGGGCCTCGATCGGGCTGTCGCACAGTCGACTCCCGTATGGTCCCGTCCGTCCGCGGGCAAGACCGCTACGAGAGCATGGAGGCGATCATGAACGACCAAGCACCCAGCCCAGCCCTCCCGCCTGTGGTGGACAGAAAGACCTGGCAGGAGGCGCGGGAAGCACTGTTCGCACGGGAGAAGGCGCACACGCGCGAAGGGGACGCGATCGCAGCGGCGCGGCGGCGGCTGCCGATGGTGGAGGTCGACGCCACCATCGAGGTCATCGGTCCGAACGGACCGATCACGATCCTCGACGTCTTCGAAGGCCGCAAGCAGCTCATCGCGTACTTCCACGCCTGGTGGCCCAGCCAACCCGCCGCAGAGCAATGCGAGGGATGCACGTTCTTCAACAGCCAGGTCCGCGAGCTGTCCTACATCCACTCCCGCGACGCCACGTACGCCGTGCTCTGCAAGGGCCCGTACGAGGAGAGCGTCCGCTACCGGGACTTCCTGGGCTTGGACATGCCGTGGTACTCGGTCGAGAAGACGGCGGCGCAACTCCTGGAGGGTCGTGACTGGCAGCGTCACCACCTCGTCTGCTACGTCCGCGACGGCGAGCGGGTGTTCGAGACCTACTACACCGGCGGTCGCGGCGTCGAGATCATGGCGCCCACCCACGGGCTGCTGGACATGACCGTCTACGGACGCCAGGAGACGTGGGAGGACTCCCCCGACGGCTGGCCCCAGCCCTGGGGTGACGCCAAGAACCCCGAGGTCTGGCGTACGAACGGGCGCCCCATCGCCCAGTGGTCCCGCATCGAAGCCGGCCGCTCCGACGAGCTGACCTAAGGATCAGCCGAGCAGCAACGAATCGGCTCTAGGTCCGAGTCACAACGAGGCTGCTCAGACCGCTCGAACTTCGGCGAGCCGCCTGACGGCATACTCGTCGTCCCAGCAGACGGCGGCTTCCCATGCGGCCGACGCTTGCGCGGCGATGTCGTGCGCGCCGTCGTCGAGACCGGCGGCGTTGTGGGGCAGCACCAGGTCGAGGTCGGGGACGTCTACGTGCGACTCGTCCCAGTCGATCATCGCGACCCGATCGGCGGTCATGCGGATGTTGCCCGGGTTGGTGTCGCCGTGGACGACGGATGTCTGACGGCCGGTGAGCCGCGCCCACGCTGCTCGGCATCGAGCAACGCCCTCCGCCGGCATTGCGCCGAGGTCGATCCTCGTCCCGGTCTCGGCGTGCAAGAGGTCGGTCGACGATCGCCAGCCGGGGCGCTGCGGCCAGCCCTGCGTCAACCGATGCAGCTGGCGGAGCGTGTCGGCGACGCGACGCCAGTCCTCCTCCGTCTCGGGCCGTCCGCCGACCACGTAGGTCATTACCATCAGACCGTCGGCGAAAGGCCTGCCGTCCCTCGTCGAGATCGGGACCGGCACCGTCAGCCCTTCACGGTCGAGATGTCGCAGCAGGTCGGTCTCCCACGCGAGATCAGGGTCGCTGCGGTCGCCAAGACGACCGACCGCCAGCTGTCCGTTGACGCGCACGCTCCACACCTGGTTGGCGACTCCGCCAGCAAGGGGTTCGATGCGAGCGACGTCGTCACCCCACTGCTCGAGTGCCTCCCATCCCATGGGCCACATCTTCGCTGAACTCCGAACATCGCTCGTGCGCGAGGTGCGGTGCACCTTCTAGCGCAGTAAGGACGAGCCTGACGGCCTCATGCGCACCGCGAGGGGCGGCGGCACTGGTCTTCCCTGGAGGCCGCCTGGACCTGCGATCAGGAAGCGAGCTGGTGAGTGCGCTGCTGGGCGAGATTGTTGGCGAGGATGCTGCGAATCATGTCGACCTCGGCACCAAGCTGACCCTCGATCGTGCCGAGCAGGTCGTCGACGGAGGCCTGCGTGGTGAAGGACGCGAGCTCGCGCTGGAGCTCGCGATATCGGGTACGCACCTGTCGGCGCTGGCTCAGGTCGTCGCGAACGGCGGTCCAGAGCTGACGCGGGCGGACGCGGTGGGTCTTGCCTTGGGCGGTGTTGTTCATGAGTCCAGGCTCCCGCACCCCGATCCATACGTCCAATGCTCCTTTTCGCACTGACTCATGCGCTAGCGTCATGGTTATGGACACGGATGCCTTGCGCTGGTTCCAACAAGTTGCCGACGGAGTGACGGTCACCGAGGTCGCCGACATCGAGAGGGTCAGCCAGCCAGGTGTGTCCAGGGCGCTGGCCCGCCTCGAGCAGGAAGTCGGCGCCCCGTTGCTGCACAAGAGCGGACGGTTGCTCCGGCCGACCGCGGCAGGCAACGCGTTCAAGCGGCACGTCGACACGTGCCTGCACGCCTTGGACGACGGTTTGGCGGCCGTCAACGAGCTCGTCGATCCACAGACCGGCACGATCACCGTCGCCTTCCAGCTCTCCCTCGGCACCTGGCTCGTGCCCGCCATGATCAGCCAGTTTCGTGAGGATCACCCGCAGGTGATGTTCCGACTCGAGCAGTCCGACGACGCACTCGGATCCTCACTCGTTTCGGGCGGCCGCATCGACCTTGAATTCACCGCCCGTCGACCCCGCAACCCGGCAGTCCACTGGGAGCGCCTGTTGACCCAGCCGCTGTTCCTCGCAGTGCCTTCCGGACACCGCCTCGCCGGCCAGCAAGAGGTGCACCTGGCCGAGGTGGCAGACGAAGACTTCGTGATGCTGCGCCAGACATGGGCCTTGCGCGTGCTGTCCGATGAGCTGTGCGCTGCAGCAGGTTTCGTCCCCCGCGTCGCATTCGAAGGTGATGACCTGCCGGTGATCCGGGGCTTCGTCGCCGCGGGACTGGGCGTCGCCATCGTCCCCGCAGCGGGCTCGGCTCTGCCGCCGGCAAGTCCACGCTCCGAACCGTTGCTCAGAATCCTCGACGACGGCGCACATCGACAGGTTGGACTGGCCTGGTCCGAGGAACGTCGCCTGCAGCCATCGGCCGAACTGTTCCGCCAGCACGTGCTCGGCCGAGACCACTGAGTACGCGACCTCGCCCCCTCCGTCAGCCGGGCCCACCCCGGGGTCGCCGTCCTCACGACGTCGGCTTCCAGCCCCGCGTAGGCCGTTGCACACCGTGGCATAAGAGATGTGGCGTACACGGAGCCGTTGAGACGCGGCACGTTGATCTTGCGAGACGTTGACAGCGGAAGCGGTCAGTCACGGGCGGCCACGTTGAGTAGTAGTCCGAAAACATGTGCTTGCAGGCGTTGTTTCAGGAAAGAGTAGACGCGAGCCTGTGCCAGGTTCGCCACGGATTCGGGGGTGGTGGTGGGTGGTTGAGAGCAAGCGACCGACGGGCGCGTCGAGCGGTGAGGATCCAAACGTCGAGCCCCCCGAGGTCATCGACCTGCGCGGGCATGAGGAACGCGCCGGCGGCGATGAGTCGGTGGGCGCCAAGCAACGCACGTCTATAGAGGCAGGACCAGCACCGTCGAGCGGCAGTCTGACTGCGAATGAGTGGTGGGACTGGGCCAGTCTCACGCAGAAGATCTACGACGCCCAGCACCAGGCGCGATGGCCCAACGGTGGCGCGACACGTCGTAGAGCGGACTCGAACACACCGCAACCTGCAACTGGGCGGCTGAGTCCCGAGGACTGGACGGTCTGGGTCGAGCTGGGTCAGAAGATCTCGCAGCCGCGCGCAGATGCCGTGTCGACAACCGACGACGCCGAGGACATCGACGGCGTACTCGAGGCTGTCGTCGCGGCCCCGGACGCTGAACCTGAGGCCGTCGAGCAGGCCGCGCCAGAGACCGGCACCCCGGATCCCCCCGAACCCGCCCCCGACGTGCCCGCGTACCTCGCGGAGACGCGTGGGCCAGAGGTTCGGCATGAGAGAGCGGCGGCATCGCGCCCCAGGCTGCCCCGTGCGGCCACGCCCGTAGGCCCAGCAGTGGTGGTCGAACACAAGGCGACCACTGGCAGGTCTGCGCGACGCCGCGCCGGGTTCCTCGGCCTGGCGGCTCTCGGCTTGGTCGTGCTCCTGGTTCTCCTAGTGGCGAACCAGCCCGGTCGGGAGCCGGCGCCAAGTGGAGAGGTCGATGCACGCGCGCTGAATGCGGCGACAGTGCGCTGGCTCGAGGGCAATGTTGCACCTGGGGCGCGGGTTCTGGCTCCACCTCAGCTGGTGCCTCAGCTGCAGCGGGCATTGCCGCGGCGAACGATCATCCCTTACGGCGACGCAGCGAAGCAGTCGACCGACCTGATCATCGTGTCCACCAGTTCGGAGCGAACGCCCACAGATGACACCACTCGTAGCATTGCCGATCGCGCCGTCCCCGTCGCAAGGCTCGGGGACGGGACGCTCGAAATGCGTGAGGTCGTCAGCACCCGCGAGGCGGCATCGAACACGGTGGCTGCACGTCGTAGCGCAGGACGCGAGTTGGTGCGCCGATTGGCGCTGCGCCTTACTCCTGCGGCGTGGTCCGAGCTGATCAACGGCAAGGTCGACAGGCGTCTCATGACGACGTTGGCACGGCTCTCGGGTCAACACAGCCTAGACATCGCAGATTTCCCAGCGGACCCCGTGAGCCAGGAGGCTCACGCTCCGGGACGGACTGTGGCGCTCACGGCTATCGACGGGTCTCCGGTCGGTCCGGACGGCAGTGCCGCTACGACCATGAGTGCCGCCCTCAAGTCTGCCTTCGGTGAGACGTCCCCGAAGGCCGACGTGCGACTGGGCAATGGAGAGCTCACGTTCGTCCTGCTCTATCCGTTGCCGGCCCATGACTCCTGACCGCAACGATATCGACGAGGGGACTCTTCGATGACTCACCAGCGCACGCCACGACGCGGGCGCCACTACCCGTGGCGTCCGACGACCGCACTACTGCTCGCGGTCATCTGCTCGGCATGCACGTCGAACGCCGGGCAGATCAGTTCGGGTGCCACGGCCACGCCGTCACCGAAACATAGTCACACGATGACGCAACCACACACGTCGACGACTGCTGGGCACGACGCGGCGGACGTACGCCTGCTCCTCGAACAAGTCCTCGGACACCACGCCATCCTGATGGTCCGGCTCATGCGTGGTCCGGTTGACGAGGAGCCAAAGTTCGTCGACGCCGCGCAGGACGCCCTTGCTCGCAACACCGACGAGCTGGTCGGTGCCGTCTCCGCGGTCTACGGCACGTCCGCCGGGCAGGCGTTTCGAGCGTTGTGGAACGAGCACGTCGATGCGTTGAAGGCCTATAGCGTGGCTTTGGCCGACGGGGACGACTCGGAGATGAAGAAGGAGATGGACACCCTCGACGCCTACGCTGCGAAGTACGGCGAGGCAGTGTCGCAACTCACGCAGGGCCGACTCTCGGCTGCGGCCGTGACCAAGGGCGTTGCCAAACACATTCACCATCTTGTCGCGGCAGCCGATGCATACGCTGCCAAGGACTACGACGAGGCGTTCGCGATGGAACGCATGGCATACGCGGGAATGTTCGGCACCGGGAAGGCCCTGGCCGGCGCTGCCACCGAAAGCTCGTCCGGAGAGCTTCCCGCCGGCTTCGACAATCCCCCGGCGCAACTGCGGTCCGCGCTCGGACGGCTGCTCGGCGAACACGTCGAGCTTGCCTTCGACGCCACTCGGGCAGTCGTCACAGGTAACCCGTCCGCCAACGCGGCCGCCCAGGCCCTCGACGGAAACACCCAGGACATCATCACGGCCATGCGGAGCGTTCTCGGCGCATCGGCTGCGGCACAGTTCAGCCAGGTCTGGGCCGGCCACATCGACGCACTGGTCGCCTTTGCCGTCGCAGTGGCCGACAAGGACGCTGCGGCACAGTCCGCCGCGCGTACCCGGCTGGACAAGTTCCCCGAGCGGCTCGGGGATGTGCTGCCATCGGCGTCACACGGCGCGGTGTCGGCGACGACCGTCATTGACGCGCTGCACGAACATGACCAGCAACTGCTCCAGCAGGTCACGTCCTACGCGGCAGGAGATTATGTAACCTCCCACGCGATCGCATATGACGGCTACCTACATATGCACGACATCGCGTCAACTCTCGCCGACGTGCTCGAGGGCCGGGCCGCTGGTGATTCGCCTCGGGGAGGAGCCGCGACCGGCGGAGGGTGGCTCGGGCGCCGGTGAGCACGGCCACGTTGCGACACGCTGCCACCGACAAGGCACCCGTGCTCGCTCTCGTGTGTGCGCTGTTGGCAGCCGGGCTGCTCACCGGCTGTGGCACCGGAGGCCGGTCGGGCGGCGCGGCGCCGAAACAGGCGGCGAATGGGGTCCAGCCCGGTCCGACAGTGCGCGTGCCCCCCGCAGTGCGGAACTTCCGGTCCACCCGTGTTGTGCCCGCCACCCCACTGCCGGTCCGACTGCGCATCCCGTCGCTGCATGTCGACACCAGCCTCGAGCATCTCGGGCGCGGCAAGAGTGGGGCGATCCAGGTCCCCAGGCATTGGCTGCGTGCGGGATGGTATGAGAACAGCGCGCGTCCGGGCGAGCCCGGCGCGGCCGTGCTTCTTGGCCATGTCGACTCACCGCATGGCCCCGCCGTGTTCGCGGCCTTGTCGACGGTGCGGCGAGGTGCCCACATCCTGCTGGACCGCGCCGACGGGTCGTCAGTCGGCTTTCGCGTGATGCGGGTCGAGGTGCACAAGCGGACGCGCTTTCCAAAGGTTCGGGTCTACTGGCCGACGCTGCAGCGCGAGCTGCGGTTGATCACCTGCGGCGGTCAGTACGTTGGGTCTCGCGGCGGTTATCAGTCCAACGTTGTCGTGTTCGCCACCGCAGAGCCAACTGCTGGCCCAGGCCGCTGAGAAGCGCGACCGCGCCACACGCCGCGTCAGCGTGCTGCCCGAGGTTGCCCGCAGTGCCGGCGCAGCGGCTGGCTCAGGTCTGCCATCCGCCGCTGACGCCAACATGGTCGGTCGGCCCGTCAGCCATCGGAGAGGACGTCGGGAACGTGCCATTCGGACGCGGTGATGCCGAGTTCAGGTATGGGTTGGTCGTACCCGGGTAGACGCGGTCCATGACCACTTCTGGAGACCGCTATGTCAAGCCCGCCGATGGTGAGGACCCGCGCGACATCGATCGGGAGCTCACCGATGCCGAGGTCGTCGCCCGACGAGAAGCCACCAGGCAGGTGAGCCACCAGCAGGAGGACAAGGGCGAGCAGGGCCTCTCGAGCGACGCCAAAGGGTTCGACGCGGCAGATCGCGACACCGTGGGCACCGAGGAGAGGCCAGCTACAGACCCAGCAGAGACCTGACCGCCCGCCAGAGGGTGCACGACCGGTCAGTATGGATGCGACGACCCGGGAGAGATCGGGGCGAGAGTCCTCACACTGTGGGGGAGTGACGTCAGGATCCGCTCGCCCCTCCGGGGAGGAGCTCCTGGATCTTCGCCTTGACGCCTTCCTTGATGACATCGACCCGGTCGGAGTCGCCGCGGACGATGGACTCGAGAGCTTTCTCCATCTGTTCCCATGTGGCGTGGGGCGGGACGGGGGGAACGGCTGGGTCGGTCATGAACTGCACGACGCATGGGCGGTCGGCAGCCATCGCCTCGTCCCACGCGCTCGCCACCTGCTCGGGCTTCTCCACCAGGATGCCGTCCAGCCCGAGACTGCGGGCATAGCCGGCGTAAGGGAAGTCGGGCAGCTGTTGGGAGGGCAGGAACTGGGGTGACCCGCCCATGCCGCGCAGTTCCCAGGTGACTTGGTTGAGGTCGTTGTTCTGCAATACCGCGACCACCAGTCTCGGGTCGGCCCAGTCCTGCCAGTACTTGGCGATCGTGATGAGTTCGTTGATGCCGTTCATCTGCATTGCGCCGTCGCCGACCAAGGCGTAGGCAGGCCGGTCAGGGTGTGCGTACTTGGCGCCGATGGCATAGGGCACGGCGCAGCCCATTGTGGCCAGCGTGCCTGACAGGCTGCCGCGCATCTGGGCGCGCAGCCGGACGTGGCGGGCGTACCAGTTCGTGCCGGACCCGGAGTCGGCGGTGATCATCGCGTCGTCGGGCAGGCGGGGCGAGAGCTCGTGAAAGACCAACTCGGGGTTGATGGGGTCAGCGCTCACCGCAGCGCGACGTTCCATGACTTCCCACCAGCGCCGAACGTTCCTCTCGACCGCGCCGCGCCACGATCGGTCAACTTTCGGTGTGAGCAGAGGTAACAGTGCCCGCAGTGTCGCCACGGCGTCACCGACCAGGTTCACTTCGAACGGATAGCGCAGTCCGACCATCGTTGGGTCGATGTCGATCTGGACCCCGCGGGCCGTGGGCTCTCCGCCCTCGAATCCCGGTAGGAACTGCGAGTACGGGAAGCTGGAGCCGACCACCAGCAGGGTGTCGCAGTGGGTCATCAGCTCGTAGGACGGTCGCGTGCCGAGCAGGCCGATCGAGCCGGTCACCCAGTTCAGCTCGTCGGAGAGCACGTCCTTGCCGAGCAAGGCCTTCGCGACACCTGCGCCGAGCAACTCAGCTAGGTCGCTCACTTCGACCGCTGCTCCCCGAGCTCCCTGACCGATGAGCACGGCGACGCGTTCGCCGGCATTGAGCACATCGGCGGCCCGTTGCAGGTCCGCCCGGTCCGGGACGGCGGTGGACCAGGTGTGGTCGAGACTCGAGGGCACCATTTTGAACGCATGCTCAGGCGGTGAGTAGGGGAGCTCCTGAACGTCGGATGGGATGATCACAGCGGTGACCGTGCGTCGACTCGAAGCAATGCGCATCGCGCGGTCCAGCACGTTGGGCAGCTGCTCAGGCACGGTCACCATCTGGCAGTAGTCGCTGGCGACGTCCTTGAACAGACTGAGAAGGTCCACTTCCTGTTGATAGAACCCGCCCATCGCGGAGCGGCTGGTCTGCCCGACGATGGCCACGACAGGGACATGGTCGAGCTTCGCGTCGTAGAGGCCGTTGAGAAGGTGGATCGCGCCCGGCCCGCTCGTGGCCGCGCACACGCCGGTACGCCCGCTGAACTTCGCATATCCCACAGCGGCGAAAGCGGCCATCTCCTCGTGACGGGGCTGGATGAAACCAGGTACGTTGTCGGCCTTCTGCCACGCGGCGAGCAGACCGTTGATGCCGTCCCCGGCATAGCCAAATACCTGCTCGACCCCCCAGGCGCGCAGTCGGTCGAGCAGGTAGTCAGCGACTGTCTCAGACATTCCGTCGGTCTCCGGATTCCTATCCATTGATGCGGGCGGGATTCGGCTCGCGCGTACCGATGTCTATTGCACCTGGCGGCCCCCCTAAACCCCGTCTCCCCCGGGACGTGGCAGCCGACGTACGGCGACCGGTGCCCGGGTTTTCTCCATCGCGCTGCGGGCAGGACCGGCCCAGGCATCAACTGACACGGGAGGGCTTCATGCGCATCGGCTATTTCCTCAGCTGCGAGGAGTACGACCCTGCCCAGCTCATCGAGCAGGCACAGCTCGCCGAAGAGGCCGGCTTCGACGCTTTGTGGATCAGCGATCACTTCCATCCCTGGAACGACGCGCAGGGGCAGAGCCCGTTCGTGTGGGCGGTCATCGGTGCGATCTCGCGGGTGTGCAACCTGCCCGTGACGACGGCAGTGACAGCCCCGACCATGCGGCTGCACCCGGCCATCGTTGCGCAAGCGGCGGCGACCGCGGGCGTACTGCTCGACGGAAAGTTCACCCTCGGCGTCGGCACGGGCGAGGCGCTCAACGAGCACATCCTCGGCGATGCATGGCCCAGCGAAGCCGTGCGCCTGGAGATGCTCGAAGAGGCGATCCAGGTCATGCGTGAACTCTGGCAAGGTGACTACGTCTATCACTATGGGAAGCACTACACCGTCGAGAACGCGCGGATCTACACCCGACCAGCTGTGGCGCCCAAGGTGTTCCTGTCGGCATTCGGCGACAAGTCGTTCGAGCTTGCCCTGCGCGTAGGCGACGGGTTCATCACCACCCAACCCGACGCCGAGAAGGTGCAGGAGTGGAAGGCCCGGAGCGCGGAGAACCGGCCGACGCAGGCCGGCTACAAGGTGTGCGTCGCAGACACCGCGGACGAGGCGGTCAAGATCGCGCATCATCTGTGGGCGAACGCCGGGCTCCCGGGCGAACTCGCGCAGGTGCTGCCGTCACCGAGACACTTTGAGCAGGCTAGCGAGCTAGTGACCGAGGACATGACTCGCGAGTCGACCACCTGCGGGAAGGATGTGGACCAGCACGTTTCGGCCTTCGCGCCGTACGCCGCCGCTGGGTTCGACGAGATCTTCATCGCCAACATGGGCCCTAACTACCGAGAGTTCTTCACCCTCTACGGCACCAAGGTGCTTCCCAGACTGCGCCGCTAGCCCTCAGCTCCGGTGCAGGCCCTAGCTCAGTGGTGATCGGCTCGCGGGCAGTGCAGTGGTCGACCTGGTTGCGCTCTTGCGTTCCGCGCGTGCGAGTAGGGCCGGCTTGACCGGATACACGATCATCCAACCCAAGGAGTCTGGCTTCTCATGTCCCATCCAGCCCACCAAGTCGTTGTCGTGACCGGTGCCAGTGGCGGCATCGGTCGGGCCGTCGCGCGGGCGTATGGCGCCCGCGGCGCGAGCGTCGCGCTGCTGGCGCGCGGCGAGCAGGGGCTTGCCGACGCCGCCGAGGACGTGCGGCGTGCCGGCGGCACCCCTCTCGCCGTGCCGCTCGACGTGTCCGACTCGGATGCCGTCTTCGCCGCCGTCGACCGTGTAGAGCGAGAGCTCGGCGAGATCGACATCTGGGTGAACGTGGCGTTCGCGTCGGTCTTCTCGCCCCTGGACCACATCCGACCGCAGGAGTTCCGCCGGGTCACCGAGGTGAGCTATCTCGGCTACGTTTACGCCACGATGGCGGCGCTGGCGCGGATGAAACCGCGCGACCGCGGCACCATCGTGCAGGTCGGCTCGGCGCTGGCCTACCGAGGCATCCCGCTCCAGACGGCCTATTGCGGTGCCAAGCACGCGATCCAGGGCTTCCACGAGTCGCTTCGCTGTGAACTGCTCCACGCGAAGTCGAATGTCCACGTGACGATGGTGCAGATGCCGGCGGTGAACACGCCGCAGTTCTCCTGGGTGCTCTCGCGTCTGCCGCGTCATCCGCGGCCGGTGCCGCCGATCTACCAACCCGAGGTCGCCGCGCGTGCTGTCGTCTATGCCGGCGACCACCCGGGGCGCCGCGAATACTGGGTGGGGGCGACAACGGCCGTCACCTTGCTGGCCAATGCCGTTGCACCTGGCCTGCTCGACCGCTATCTCGGCCGCACCGGCGTAGACTCGCAACAGACAGAAATGCCGCGCGACGCGAACGCGCCGGAGAACCTCTGGTCACCGGCAGACGGACCTGAGGGCAAGGACTTCGGTGCGCACGGCGCCTTTGACGACCAGTCGCACGACCAGTCTCTGCAACTCTGGGCGAGCCAGCACCACGGCGTCGTCGGCACGGCTGCCGCGCTGGGCGCTGTGGCCGTCGCGGCCGTTTGGAGGCGCAAGTGAGCACGGTCGCCCGTCAGGCGTTGCGCGGCGTTGGCCTCGGACGGATCCTGGTGGGCCTGTTCGGCCTCGTCGCCGCGGGCCGCGACGACGTACCCATCTTCGACACCCTGCCATCGCGGGCAATCGTGGCGGCACGGGTGCTCGCCGCGCGGGATCTCGTGCAGGGTGCGGCGCTGGCACTGACGCCGGAGGACCGCGTCCTGCAGGTGGCGCACAGGGGCAGCGCCATCGACTCACTGCATGCCGCCAGCATGTTGCCGCTGGTCGTCTTCTCCGGGCGCTATCGCGGCGCTGCGTTGCTGAGTGCCGCGAGCGCAGTGGTCTGGATCGCCGTGACGTCAGTTGCTCAGAGATCGAGCAGCCGCGCTTAGTCGCGGCTGCCACGCCGCAGTCGGATCCACCGATAGCCCCACCCGTTCACCGCGACGTCTGCGAGCCGCCTCGTCAGGGCGGGGTACGACGAGTCGCTGAACACCTCGTGCGGTCGGCCCTCAACGCCGTCGAGCGCGCCGAGGCTAAGTGTCACGGCTCGGTCGGCAAGATTGTGCAGGAACAGCATGGCGCCCTCCGGTGCGTCGAAGCGGTGCGCGAGCACCGACCGGGGGAGTGCCACGTCGACGAGGGCGAAGGTCCCGACGCCGACCTCCGGACACTCGCGCAGCGTGCGGATCATCCGCTCGAACCATGACAGCAGCGAACCGGGATCGCGTTCCTGATCGTGCACATTGACCTTGCTTGCGCTGAATGCGCCCCGACCGGTCATGCGACGAACCAAGTCCTCAGGCGCCGCAGTCGAGAACCCGCCGGTTCGGTCAGGCTCCCATTGCATCGGCGTACGGATGGCATCACGGCCCGGCAGGGATAGGTCCTCTCCCATTCCGATCTCCTCGCCGTAGCGCAGGACCGGTGTTCCTGGCGCACTGAACTGCAACGAGTAGGCGAGCTCCACGTGGCGCCGATCCCCTTTCAACATGGGAGCCAGCCGGCGTCGGATCCCCCGCTCGTAGAGCTGCATGTCCTTCTTCGGCGCGAAGGACCGAAAGACATCCTTCTGCTGCTCACGTGTGAGTCGGCTGAGGTCGAGCTCGTCATGGTTGCGCAGGAACGTTGCCCACTGGGCCATCGCCGGCAGCGTCGGCAACGCACGCAGTCCTTCGATCATCGGTTCCGCGTCGGAGCGCGCGAGAGCTAGCCACATGCGCGGGTTGAGCAGGAACGAGAACATCATGTGCGCACGGTCATTCCGACCACCTGGACGACCCGCGCAGTAGGCAGGGATGTCCTCGGGTTCGACGTTCGCTTCGCACAGCAGCACCGCATCGCCCCTGCGCCACTGCAGATCCTCGCGCCAGTCATCGAGGATCGTGAAGTCCTTGGGCGCCGGGTTGACATCGGGGACCGTTTGTTCGAGTACGAAGGGCGCGGCGTCGACTCGGAAGCCGGCTGCTCCGAGCTGCAGCCAGAAGCCCATGACCTTCTTGATCTCCTCGCGCACGGCGGGATTGGCCCAGTTCAGGTCGGGCTGGAAATCGTAGAAGCGGTGGTAGTACCAGGCTTCGGCTTGGGGCTGCCAGGTCCAGGTTTCGGTCTGCTCGTCGGGGAAGACAATTCCCTGGCGACGGTCGGCGGGCTCAGAAGCGCTCCAGACATACCAGTCGCGGTATGGCGACGTAGCACTCGAGCAGGCCGCCCGAAACCACGGATGCTGGTCGCTCGTGTGGTTCACAACGAGGTCGAGCAGGATGCGAATGCCGCGTTCCCGCGCCTCAAGAGCCAGCTCGGTGAAGTCGCCCAAGGTGCCGAGCCGCTCGTCGACTCCGTAAAAGTCGGCCACGTCGTAGCCGTTGTCCCTGTTCGGGGTGGGATGGATGGGGTTGAGCCACAAGCAGGTCACGCCGATGCGCGACAAGTAGTCGAGCCGGCTCACCAGGCCGCGCAGGTCTCCCCACCCATCGCCGTCGGAGTCCTGGAACGTCTCGACATCGACGCAGTAGATGACAGCTTCCTTGTACCAGCGCTCCGACATGCGAAGTGCCTTCCCCGCCTGAGGGTGGATCAGTCCTACGGTCCAGAACCTGACCCTCGCTGGCAGAACGCTCGTTTCAACGCGAGGGGATGTTGCGCAGATCGTTGCCGTGCGAATGGGATTCGGCGATGGCTCCCTCGAGCTTGCAGAGTTTCAGTTCGGCATTGAGGTTCTCCGCAAGCGCTCGGCCTGCGGTGACCGCGGCTTCCTCGGTGGTATGGGTGGACTCGACCCGGTCGCGGTTGGCTACCCGGACGGCCCAGTTCTCGTTGTGCGCCACGACATGCACCTGCTCAGCCATGTCAACGTCGCCCTTCTGTTGTTGTTGCCCGATTTGCGGATGGACCGCTGGGGTGAGGGTGCGCCCTACCCAGATCACGGCTTTGGAATCGCACTTGCTCGATCGTTGACGTAGCGCCTATGAGCGAGCCTTCTGCCCCAGGGGAACACTGGTTTGGCCGCCCGTCTTGACGGGCACCACCGTGCAAATCGAGTGTTGGGAGGTCGACCATGCCGCGAGGATCGAGTCCGAAGCGGGAGCGCCAATACGAGCACATCAAGGAGAGCCTCTCGGACCGGGGTATCAAGGAGTCCACGGCCGAAGAGATCGCTGCCCGAACGGTCAATAAAGAGCGGGCACGAGCCGGGGAGTCCAGGACGGCGAGCCGGACCTCGACACAGGACATCTCCTCGGGTCGCCGCGGCGGCCTGCGTTCGCACCGCGGGCCGGGGGGCCGCACCAAGGCGCAGCTCTACAACCAAGCCAAGGAGCGCAACATCAAAGGCCGCTCGAAGATGACGAAGTCCCAGCTCCAGCGCGCCGTCGACGGTTGACCGTGGGACTGGTGTCGCCTCGCCCACCCTCGGTGAACCCCCGGATCTGCCGTTGGTAGCGGCTGTGCGGAGGACCCCGGGCCATGCATCGCGAGCCGCGGAGCAGTGAATGTCCATTTCAGGGGAAGGAGCAACCAGATGACGATCCCGACGTCGCCCAGTCCGCCGGGGCAACCGCCGCCGGGGCAACCGCCGCCGGGCGAGCCCATCCCCGATCCCGGACCAGATCCTGTTCCGCCCCCCGATCCGGAGCCCGTGCCTGCACCGGATCCGTGATCCGCGGGCGACTAGGTTGCCGAGAGCGCGTCAGGTGTGGCGGCGCCGACGTGGTGTTTGGTCCTCGAGTTCCGCGCGAAGCTGGTCGTTCGTCGCCTCGAGATCCAGGACAGCGGCGACACCCGCCAGGTTGAGCCCGGCGGCCAACAGCTCACCGATGCGGCGGAGCCGGTCGAGATCGGCAGAGCTGTACCGGCGGGTTCCACCCTCGGTGCGCTCGGGGTCGACCAGCCCGTGACGCTCGTAGGCACGCAGGTTCTGCGGACCCGTGCCGACCAGTTCGGCGGCTACCGAGATGCCGTAAATACCACGGCTGGCGTCGTCCTCCGGGAAGGTCGGCAATAGCTCTCCCAAAAAAACTGAGATCTCCTCTTGCCGTTAGTCTGGCACAGGTGCTATAAGAAATCTACCTCGGCTGATACATATAACTATTAGCCGAAACTGCGGATAGGGCGACGACAACCGACTGTCTGTGGAGGTGGTAGCCATGCTGATGCGCACCGATCCGTTCCGTGAACTCGACCGGCTCTCCCAACAGGTCTTCGGCAACCCAGGCACGAACGCACGGCCCGCGGTGATGCCCATGGACGCATGGCGGGCCGGAGATGAGTTCATCGTCGAGTTCGACCTACCCGGGGTGGACCCATCCAGTGTCGACCTCGACGTCGAGCGCAACGTCCTCACCGTCAGAGCCGAACGGCCAGCATTGAACGGCGACCAGGAGCTGGTCGCCGCCGAGCGACCGCGCGGGGTCTTCAGCCGCCAACTCATCCTCGGCGACAACCTCGACATCGACCGAGTGCGGGCCGGCTACGAGGCCGGCGTACTCACCCTGCGGATCCCGGTCGCGGAGAGAGCCAAGCCCCGAAAGATCGAGATCTCCCAGTCCAGCAACGGGCGCCAGGCCATCACCGCCTGAGAGCCTTACGACCCGTCGAGACCGGGAGGTGGACCGGTGATGGACCACGCCGAAGCACTCAGTCGCGGGGACGAGCTGAACGCGCAGTTCCTCGCTCTGGTGTGCGCCGACGAGGAGCTGTTGTGCGCCGAGTTCGACGCGATCATCGCCGCCGGCTGGGGCTGTGCGCGCCCACGCCGGCTGCGCGAATCTGCCGGTACGTCCCCGCCAATGCGGAATGAGACCGCTTCCGCGGGCACCGCGTGGCGCCCCCCACCACGCTGGAGCCCCACGGTCGGTGCACACGCCCGCCAGCGCTCGCCACCGCCAACCGGCCGCGGCGGCTGCAGCGTGGAGAGGACGGCTATGCCGCACGTGACAGAAGAACGGGAGAGCGTACGGCGGCTGCTGGCTGCACAACCCCACCCCAAGAGGTGCTCCCTATGTTTCGAACGGAGCCGCACCTCGCATCGGATGTGGCATCCAGCGGCAGCCGTACAACCGACCCAGCGGGTGGTCTGTGAGTCATCGCATGCCTGCCCACCGACATGGCTGGAGGAGTCCTGACGACGATGGACGTAGAACCGCTGCGCATCTCGATTGAGAAGATCCCTGGCGGGACGATGCTGGTCGTCCGCGGTGAGATCGACCTGGCAACGGCCCCCCAACTGCGCAATGAGTTGTTGCGGCACCTCGCGACGGCAGGACGTCTGTCGCTCGACCTCACCGGCGTCACCTTCATGGACAGCTCCGGGCTGCACGTCCTGATTGCGAGCCAACGACGAGCAGACTTGCTCGGCGCCCACCTCGTTATTGCCAGGGCATCAACGGTGGTGGACAGGGTCCTTGAAGTAACCGGTGCCAGCCCCCTCTTTGCCCGCGGCGCTAAAGACGTGGATCCCAGCGTCCCTGCTGTGTCCTTACGGCTGCCCACCGGCGCAAATGCCGAGAGCGACCAGTCCCTCGTTGTGGCCTCGCGGACGGCACCGGGGCCATTAGCCTCGGTGATAGCGCGCCCAGACCCCGCGCATAGAAATTAGGAATCGTCATGCACTACCAAGACATGGACAAGAGGGTGCGGCTCGCGGTGTTGCAGCAACTCGGCGAGTCCGGCCGAGCAGATCAGATGCGAACCGCAACCCTGTGCCCGGGCTCAGACGGGCGAGACATGGTGGCAGCCCTGCAAGCCCTCCTCGACGACGGCCTCATCGAACCAGCTCTCGAGCCCCACGAGTTGGTCACCGCGGCGCGCTCCGGTGCGATGGCATTGACTGAGAAGGGCCGCCACCGACTCTCGTCCGACGCGGCCTAACTCCTACAGGCACCATCGGGGAGTAGGACGCCTGGAGAATGACTCACGCAGCTAATGGGTGATCTTCCCCGCGTCGGGCGACCTTCGAGAAACGTCGTCATCGGAGGCAGATAGCGCCGACAATGTGTTCCAGTGCTTGTGGTGCTCCACCTCCGGTGGGAGTAGTCGCACGGGTGAAGGGGGGCTCGCCATCTACGTTGTTGTGGCAGAAGCAGAACAGCATGGGCCTCCACCGGTCCCTCCGGTACGCGGACGGGCCCCGAGACTGGGACTTGTCGAGCCGGTCGGGACCCAACACGCTGTCGCGCGGATGCTTGGGACCAACAGCGAGCCGATCGCACTGTGCGGCGCGGATGTGAGCGGCTGGCAACTCTTTGCCCATCTCGAGTTCTCACCTGGCCACCCGGCTGGCTGCCAGCGTTGCGCGCAACTCGTGCACGCTGCCACCGCCGGGCAGAAGGCGCGTCGCGCTCCCGCTCGGCTGGGCGCCGCCCCCAAATTCCCATGATCTTGGTCTGCGGCGATCGATTGTTTGCCCGACAAGTTGCCCGCGAACGTGCGGCGATGTGCCAGCGGCGCATTGCGGATGCACGAGCTGAGGCGGCTCGCACCAGTCCTACCCGGTGAAGTCAGCGGTCGATCATCCGTTGCATGGCCTCTGGGTAGCGGTCCCCCTGGACCTGAACGCTGGCTGACGCGCTGTCGAGTTCTGCTAGGTCCTCGGGTGTGAGCTCGAGGTCCGCCGATCCCAGGTTCTCGTCGAGGCGCTCGAGCCGCCGGGTTCCGGGGATCGGCACGATCCACGGCTTCTGCGCCAACAGCCAGGCCAGTGCCACCTGGCCAACGGTGGCCTTCTTGCGTTCGGCGACCTTGGTGACGAGGCCGACGAGGGCGAGGTTCGCCTCGAGTGCCGCGCGCTCGAACCGAGGGAGTGTGGCCCGGATGTCTCCCTCGCCGAACTGGCTATCGGCGGTGACCTGACCGGTCAGGAACCCGCGCCCGAGCGGACTGAACGGCACGAACCCGATGCCTAGTTCCGCCAGGGCCGGAAGGATCTCGTCCTCAGGCTCGCGCCAGAACAGGGAGTACTCGCTCTGCAGCGCGGTGACGGGCTGCACCGCGTGCGCGCGGCGGATCGTTGCGACGCCGGCCTCAGACATCCCGAAGTGGTGGACCTTGCCGGCCTCGATGAGTTCCTTGACGGTGCCGGCGACGTCCTCGATGGGGACGTCCGGGTCGACGCGGTGCTGGTAGAGCAGGTCGATGGCGTCGGTCCGCAGGCGACGCAGAGAGCCCTCGACCGCGGCGCGGATGTCATCCGGCCGGCTGGTGACTCCGACCTGCTTGCCGTTCTCGTCGAAGGCGAACCCGAACTTGGTGGCGATGACGACATCCCCGCGGACCGGTTGCAGCGCCTCACCTACCAGTTCCTCGTTGTGGAAGGGGCCGTAGACCTCAGCGGTGTCGAACAGGGTGACGCCACGGTCCACGGCGGCACGGAGGAACGTGATCATCTCGTCTCGTGGTGGTCGTGGACCGAACGACTGGCTCATGCCCATGCAGCCGAGGCCGAGGGGGGACACCTCGAGCCCGTGGGTGCCGAGGGTGCGTCTGTGCATTGTGGTTCTCCTTCGTACGGTGGTGTCGTGCGCTGGTCTCATGTTGGGCCGAAGTCGGTGCTGCGGCTGACGTGGTCCCAGGTGTCGATGTCGTGGCGGAGTGCGTCTAGGGAGGCGCGGAATGCATCGGATGCGTCGTTACCCAGGAGCAGCAGGGCGGGCGCATTTCCGGATTCGACGACCTCGATGAGTGCGGCGGCGGCCTTGGTCGGGTCGCCGGGTTGGGTGCCGTGCACCGTGTCGTGTTCCTTGCGTCGCTTGCCGGCGGTGTCGGCGTAGTCGGGGAGGGGGGCGGCTGCTTGGGTGAGCGATCGGCCGGCGAAGTCGGTGCGAAACGCCCCGGGTTCGACGATCATGGCGGTGATGCCGAGTGGTGCGACCTCTTTGCGCAGCGAGAGCGTTAGCGCCTCGACCGCCGCTTTGACGGCCGAGTAGTAGCCCGAGCCCGCCGGGGAGATCCGTGCCCCGATCGAGGAGATGTTCACGATCGTGCCGGTCCGTCGAGCCCGCATCCCAGGCAACACCGCCTTGATGGTACGGACGGCGCCGAAGACGTGGGTGTCGAAGAGCTGGCGGACCGGCGCGTCCTCGCCTTCCTCTACGGCGGCACGGTAGCCGTAGCCGGCGTTGTTGACGAGCACGTCGATGCCACCGAAGCGTTCGAAGGCCGCCGCGACCGCCGTGGTCACCTGCTCCTGGTCGGTGACGTCCATGGACAGCGCGAGCGCGGTATCCGGGTAGGCGTCAGCCAGGTCCTGGACCTTGGCGGCTTCGCGGGCGGTGACGACGGCGTTGTGGCCGCGATCGAGGGCAGCCTGGGCAAAGGCACGGCCGAGCCCGGTGGAGCAGCCGGTGATGAGCCAGGTCGTCATGATTCAGTGCCCTTCAGTTGGGTGGTGTCGCCTTCGGGATGACCGAGCGGCCCTGCTGCAGGTGCCAGCCAAGCATCACCTGTGCCGGAGACCTGCCGTGCGTTTCGGCTATCTCGCCGATGACCGGATTCTCGAGTGTGCTGCCGTGGCTGCCGTCGCGGTAGAACGTGATGCCCCCGATCGGCGACCACCCTGGGTCAGGATCCCGGCGCTCGGCACCGAACGCCTGCACCTGCGGCTGCTGGAAGTAGGGATGCACCTCGATCTGGATGACCGGGGTCTGGAACACACCGAGCCCGAGGGCAGGCATAGCGATGTCGTTGTTCAGGGTCAGCAGGTTCATGTGATCGACCGTAGACAAGCGGTTCAGCTCCTGGGAGGGGCTGTCATAACCCCCTTCGCCTGGCAGGCTGACGGCTCTGGTAATCACCGCTTGGTTCGTCCGGCCCGATCTGGCGCCGAAACGACTCACTCAGACCTCCCGAAAAAGGAAAGGTAGATCAACAATGGTGGCCGCGTGGGACTCGAGCCCACAACCTACGGATCGAAAGTCCGACCGAGGGCGTGCCCGAGGGTGACGGCTGAAGCTCGTTGCGACGGTTGGTGCCGGTCAGCCGGCACCCCGCCTGTCGGGCGGTGTCAGCCCTGTGGTGCCGATGTCGGGCAGTTCGGCCCCCTCTCGTTCCCGAAAGCCTGATGGCTGGTTCCGTATCGCTTATGCGTGTCGATGGCCACGAGAGCTGTCTCGATCGCCCCATGAGCGTGGCTGCGCCGAACTGCCAGACAGCAGTGTCCCTTATCCAGAATGCTGTCAATCGCGCGTCGGCCCGGCTAGGCATTCTGCTTCGCGTGCGTCAGGCGTGCTCCCCGACCACGTACGCGTCGAGCCGATCTCGCCCGGCAGGGGGAGTGAGGAGGACCCCCCGCTGTGTGGTCTGCACCGAGACGTCGCCCTCAACGTTGACGTTCGGAACGCCCGGCAGCGCCACCCGCCAGTTCGTCGCGTTGCGCGCCTGCACGCTGAGGTGCCGGCCGCTGCGTCTGAGCGTGAACGACGCGGGGGCAGCCTCAGGCCGCGGCCCAGGGACGGCGAGCTCTCTGAAGCCCTCGGCCGGCGCGTACCACTCCAGGGTCAGCTCGTCCCGATGGTCGCGCTCTGGTGGTCCGGACTCCGGTCCGTTCGGCACCACAGCCCCTGGCCGCACGAACACCGGCAGGCTGAGGAAGTCGTGGGTCTCGTGCTGCCAAGCGCCGCCGCGTACGACCTCCCCGGTGATCAGGTGTGTCCAGACGCCTGCCGGGAGGTAGTAGTCGACTCTTCCTTCGTCGCAGAACGCGGGGGCGACGAGGACGTCTGCGCCGAGCATGAACTGGCGGTCGAGGTGGGCACACGTCGGGTCCTCCGGGAACTCCAGCACCATGGCCCGAAGCACCGGAAGCCCTCGCGTCGCGGCCTCTTCGGCCGTCGTCCAGATGTAGGGCATCAGCCGCATCTTCAGCCTGGTGAACCGGCGCAGCACCTCCACCGCCTCCGCGTCGAACTCCCACGGCACCCGGTAGGAGATGCTCCCGTGCAGCCGACTGTGCGAGGAGAGCAGTCCGAACGGCACCCATCGCTTGAACACCGCCGGTGAAGGTGTGCCCTCGAACCCGCCGATGTCGTGGCTCCAGAAGCTGAACCCGGAGAGTCCGAGCGACAGGCCGCCGCGCAGCGTCTCGGCCATCGAGACGTACGACGGTTCCGGGTCACCGCCCCAGTGCACCGGGAACTGCTGGCCTCCGGCCGTCGCGGAACGGGCGAAGAGGACGGCCTCACCCTCGCCTCGGCGCTCGCGCAGCACGTTGAAGACCGTCTCGTTGTAGAGGTAGCTGTAGTAGTTGTGCATGAGCTCAGGGTCGGAGCCGTCGGACCATACGACGTCGGTCGGGATGAGCTCACCGAAGTCAGTCTTGAAGCAGTCGACTCCCAGGTCCACGAGCGCACGCAGCTTGTCAGCCCACCACGTCCTCGCATCCTCGTTCGTGAGGTCGACGATGCCCATGCCCGACTGCCACTGGTCCCACTGCCAGACGTCCCCGTCCGGCAGGCGCACGAGATAGCCCCGCGAGCGGGCCTCCTCGAACACCGGCGACTCCTGGCCGAGGTAGGGGTTTATCCATGCACACACTCGGACGCCCGCTTCGTGCAGGTCCGCAAGCAGCGCTTCAGGGTCAGGGATCCTGGACCGGTCCCACTCGAAGTCGCAGAAGTGGAAGGGGCGCATCCAGAAAGAGTCCAGGTGAACCACGCTGAGCGGGATGTCATGCTCTTTCATCCCGGTCACGAAGGAGCGCACCGTGTCGGCGTCCCAGTCCGTCAGGAACGAGGTGGACAGCCAGAGTCCGAACGACCAGGCGGGCGGGCGGGTGGGCCGGCCGGTGAGCGCGGTGAAGCGGGTGAGGACCTCGGCGGGGGTGGAGCCAGCGATGACGAAGTAGCGCAGGGCGTGGCCGGGTGTGCTGAACTGCACCGCGGACACGACCTCCGAGCCCACCTCGAAAGAGACGAGCCCGGGGGTGTCGACGAACACGCCGTAGCCCCGGTTCGTGAGGTAGAACGGCACGTTCTTGTAGGCCTGCTCGCTGCTCGTGCCGCCGTCCTCGTTCCAGATGTCGACGACCTGGCCGTTGCGGACGAAGGCGGTGAATCTCTCGCCCAGACCGTAGACGAGCTCTCCAATGTCGAGCGCCAGTCTTTCGTGCATGAAAGCCGAACCGTCGTCGCAGCGGATGCTCGCCAGGCTCTTGCCACCGCTTGAGGTGAGGACGTCGCCTCTGGCGATGAACTCGACCTTCCAACGGTCGCCGCGCTCGATGCGCACGCTCATGTCACCGCTGGTGAGAGTGGCCGATTCGGATCCCACGTCCACCTGCGCATCGACGGCGGGGTCGGCGAACAGCGAGAACCGCGGAAGCCGCCCCCGTCCACCGGAGTAGCGCGACACCTCCACGCCGATGACGCCGGCCATCGGCGAGAAGTACCGCACGCGGATACTCGGGACGCCAACCGTGTCACCCGGGCCGGCGACGGTTCGCGTCGCGGCGTGTACGGTCAGCTCCTGCTCCGCCGCCTCGACACGGTGAGCCATGCGGGCGTACTCGGCATGCACACCAGGTCGGAGACGCCAGTAGCCGTCGTTGAACTTCACCGGCCGATCCGGGCAGGCGAAGTGGCCCCGGCGGAGCGGACGTCGGCCGTGCCGTATCGCGCCAGCATCTCCTGATGGGTCCACACCGTGACGGCCGGGATCCAGGGGAAGCAGGTCTTGTTTCCCTCGCCCTTGCCGCGGCCTCCGAACTCGGTGCCCACGAACATCGGGTCGTCGATCCAGCACCAACTGATCTGCAGGCCCTCCTCCTGGAGTCCGTTGCGTGCGTAGTCCCAGTCGTGACCGGGCACCGCGACGTTCTCGTTGCAGGCCATCAGCACCAACTCGGCGGTCGCGAGGAACGCCTGCTCGCCGGTGAGCGCGGCGAGCTCCACGAGGTCGGGGACCATGATGAGTCCCATGGGGTGGATGTAGCCGGCGCCGGGGGCGTCACAACCGGTCCATCCGGTGCTGCGGAAGCCATTGCGCGCGAAGGTGGACTCTGGTGGCAGCGGCACGTCCCACAACCAGGTCCACGAGCAGGCTATCCATGCCGCGCGAGTCGCCGCCTCCACGTGCTCGGAAGAGCCGGTGGCGCGGTGGAGGTCCAACAGAGCTCGGAGACAGAAGACGATGCTCTCGTGGTCGACGAGTTGGGGGCGCGCATACATGCTGTCGTGGATGCCGCCGTTGAACTTCAGACCATCGACGAACGCGCCGCGGACGTACTCACCCGCCAGGATGGCGGCCGCCAGCCACTCCGCGCCAGCGGTGACACGGTGCAAGGCCAGCAGCAGCGGTATCACCGTGGCGGTCGAGGAGGTCCGCTGCACATCGGTGTTGCCGAACCAGAAGTCCGGCTCGGTCAGTGCTCTGCCTTCGAAGTCGTACGCGCGGTACCACGCGCCGTCCGGACGCTGGACGTCGAGCAGGAAGCGGCCGAACCGTTGGACGGTGTCCAGCCACTCAGGATGCAGGCGCCCTTGCGCCGCCTCGAGCTCGTACGCCGACAGCAGCGCGTCGTGCTCTTCGGCCAGGCAGCGCAGATAGACACCGTCACGCCCGCGCAGCGAGTCCACGACCGGACGGAGGTGTTCGAGCAGCGGGCCCATCAGCCGCTCCAGGTCCTCGCCCGGCGCGGCGTAGGCCAGCGGTAGGAGCAGGCCCGTCCACCAGCTGGCGTAGCGGCGCTCACCCAGGATGTAGAGACCCGGCACGAACCCTCGAGCATCGGCCTTGGACACGTAGAAGTCGATGACACGCAGCGCCTTCTTCCGCTCGGCGGAGGCGTTCGGTCGGTCTTTGGCTCGCAGCAGGTTGAAGGCGTTGAGCAGGTTCTGGCCGGTGAACCCGTACTGGATGACGTCGCCGAGCTGCACGCCGTCCTGCGGGTGGCAGTTGGTGACGAAGCCGGCCGCGGCCGTCTCGTCGTCGTCGCGGTAATAATCGAGCAGGGCGTCCATCCGATGGTCTGAGATCTCCGCCAGCGTGAGCGGAAGCGCCACCGCAACCGGGGCCAGGTCGACCAGCCGGCGTCGCCACAGCTCGGCGAGAGCGTCGTGCGGAGTGGCCGCCTCGGCGATCACCACGTCGTACGACACGTCGAACTCGTCACCCGCCTGCACCGGGCGAAACGCGCCCCATCCCGGTCGTTGCTTCACGAGCAGCGCGTGCGATCGGTCGCGCTCGACGAATGGGTACGCGGCGACCAGTCGGGCGCCGCCGGCCACTGGCTCCACTCCGAGGCTGCCGATGTCGGTCCGCTGGCGTACGACCGTGTCACCCGGAGTGCGGTCCAGCGGCCCGTCGGCCAGCGGGACGTCGGCGCGGGACAGGCTGATGGCCAGGCCGGCACCGTCGTGGTGTGCGAGCACGCTGAGCGCGGACAGCCGGTCCTCGCGATAATGGAGGACCGACGTGCCGGCGTAGTCGTCGACGAAGTCGCGGTCGAGGTCGTTCAGGTCGTACATCGCTCCCGGCGCGAAGAATCGGTGGCGCTCGAAGTAGCCGAGCCGCGAGCGCATCTCGAACAACACGCGCACTGCGCTGTCGGGGCCCGCGGTGACCACGAAGACGTGCCGGTCGAGCCGCCACCGCGTCGGGTCCACCTGTCGCCACTGGTCCCGGACGCTGAGCCCGGTCCCGTCAGCGAGCCGCACGTCTACGAGCGCGAGCAGGCCGTCATCGGGGACGGCGTCTATGCGGTCGTAGCCGCGCTCCATGCGCCGCCCGTCCGTCTCGACGACGACCGGGCTGACCGCGTCGAGCACCGCGTCGGCGTCCGCACGCGCCCAGGCGAGGGAGTGGCCATCGGGTCCGGGCGTTGGGAAGAGGGTGATGGGCAGGCTCATAAGGACAGGTCCTTTCCGGAGGAACCAGGTGTGAGGCGGAGCACCCGGGCCGTCGGGGGCGCGGGGGTGCGGCAGACTTCGAGAAGCCCCTGCTCGGCCGTCCAGCGCATCTCCCACGGGTCGAGGCTGCGGGGGTACGCGGTGCTCACCGCGACGGGCACGCCGGTGTAGCGCGGGAGAGGCAGGTGTACTGAGTCATCGGCCCCGGGACGTCGCCAGATGACGAGATGTGCTTCGTTCCCCGAGTCCAGGCCCAGCACCACCCACCCGTCCTCCCAACCGGGCAGGCCGAGGGGCCAGAACGGGGTGGAGGTAGCCAGGTGCGCACGAGTCTGCTTGTACGCGGCCACCCCTTCGGCGACCAGGCCACGCTGTACGTCGTCCATCCGGTTGAGGTGTCCGGAGAGGTAGGGACGGCCGGCGAGCCCGGTGCAGAGCGTGAAGGCGATCTCCTCGAGGCTCATCTCCGGCTGGGGGTAAGCCCAGTTCGCCGCCTGCTCCGGCAGCAGTGAGAGTGGAGCGGAGGCGGCGACCGGGGGATAGCGGAGGGGGTCCTGCTGGTCGCTGGTCGACTGCAGCTGGACGACACGGAGCAGTGCCTGGTCCATGCGCATGGCGCCCGAGGCGCAGTTCTCGAGCGTCAGCGTGGGATGCCGGGCGAGCACTCCCTCCAGCCACGCGACGTGTGCCCGGTTGTGTCCGAGGAGTCCGGCTCCTGGCGGCTCGCGACGCGCGTCGGTGCCCACCCCTGGGTCGATGTTGTAGTCCAGCTTCAGGTAGCCGACGCCCTGGCCGACGAGCCGGTCGACGACCTCGTCGAGGTGCTGCACCGCCGTGGGGTGTCGCAGGTCTAGGTGGTGACGGCCGGCCTCGACGCGCCGCTGCCCGTTGCGCTGGAAGAACGCGTCGGCCGGAAGGTCGTGTGCCAGCGGACTGTTCGTCCCCACGACCTCAGGCTCCAGCCAGATCCCCACCCGCATGCCGGCGTCGCGGATCGCCGCGAAGACCTCCTGGATGCCGCCGGGGAAGCGGGATGCTGACGGCTGCCAGGCGCCGACGCTGTCCCACCAGTGCGCGTCGTCGGCGTACCAGCCGGCGTCGATGACGAAGACCTCCGCCCCTACCGAGGCGGCGGCGGCCACGAGCGGCAGCAGCCGCTCGGTCGTGGGATCGCCCATGAGGGTGTTCATGTAGTCGTTGAATACGACGGGCAGCTCTGTCGCCTCACGGTGCGGAAGGCGGACGGCGCGACGGTGGGCCGTCAGCTCAGCGACCGCACCTTCCAGGCCGCCGGAGCCGGTGACGGCGAGCGTGACCGGGACGGTGGTGAAGGTCTCGCCGGGAGCGAGCGTCTGCCGCCACTGCGCATCTGGCTCCGTCGGGCCGAACAGGGCGAGGCCGAGACCCTCGCGCAGATCCACGACGTCCCACCGCCATGGACCGTTGTGCTCGATCTGCCAGACCCAAGCCTGTCCGGACCCGCCGACGAGCGCACCGACGGGCAGGTGTTCGCCTGTCGACCAGCTGCCGCGGCTCGTCCGCGAGACGCGGCTCCTGGCGTCGAACCCGTGCAGCTCAGCGGAGACGTCCGGCAGGGCAGAGCGCACCGCACACCGGGTGAAGCGTCCCTCCGCAAGCCAAGTGGATGCCCCTGACCAGAGGTCCACCTCGTGCACCGGAGACGGGAAGGCACCGACGGCCAGGGAGCTCAGTGAGCTCACCGTGACGGGGGACGAACCCCCGTTGGCGAGCTGCACGGTGCTCGAGACCGCGGCCACGTCCGCGACGCTGCTCAGGCGGAGCCTCGCAGTCACGCCGGTTACGTCGTCGGCCAGCTCGACCGTGAGGTGGTGGACAGTGCGGAAGTCGGCGGTGTAGGACAGGGTGGCGTCGCAGCCGACATAGCGCAGCCGTGCGCCGGGAAGTGTGTCGGTGGAGCCGGTACGCGTGATGCGCCTTCCCTCCTCCGCAGTCTCGAACTCGACGGCACAAAGACGAGAAGCGAGCGCCATCCGCCGCGCTCCTGGGGCGTCGGAAGCGACCCCGAGACGGACAGGTTCCTCGCCGGTGGTCACGGCGACGCAGACGCCGTCGTGGCCCCACCCGACAAGCGCGCTCGTCACTCCCCACCTCTTCCTCGTCGACCTCAGGTCGCGACCGAGCGGTGCGCCGGCCGTCAGGAATCTGGAGTTAAGCACAGTGTTGACGAGCAGGCAATCGTATGCATACATTCGTATGCGTCGACGTCATCGCACGGACGTCGGGCTGCCAAACCATCTCGCCACTGCGCGCCAGAAGGAGATCCTCATGAGTTCACGGTCGAGCCGTCCGCCGGAGTGGGCCCTGAGGCCCATGACCCGACGCACTCTTCTCACCCGTGCCGGCCAGTTCGCGGGCGTCGCTGCCGCAGCAGGATTCCTCACCGCCTGCTCGTCGGACGGGGGCGGAGGGGGCGGTGGCGCAGGTGGCGGTGGCGGTGGCGGAGGAAGCATCACCATCGGCGCCGAGAAGGCCTCGCCGTATACCGACTTTCACAAGAGCAAGGTGGCCGAGTTCGAGAAGGCGTCTGGCATCAAGGTCAACTGGGTCGAGGTGCCCCACGACAACATGCACGAGCGATTCCTCACCGAGTCGATCGGCGGCGGCGGTGTCATCGACGTTTTCCAGGCGGACCAGCCCTGGGTGGCTGAGTTCTGCGCGGCTGGATACCTGACGCCTATCGACGACCTCGTGGACAAGAGCGACCTCGCCGACTTCCTGCCCGTGGGACTCGACACGCTCACCTATAAGGACAAGCTGTTCGGCCTCCCCTATATCGTGCACAACTCGGTCCTCTACTACCGGACGGATTTGTTCGAGAAGGCCGGTATCAAGGGACCACCCACTACCTGGGACGAGCACCGCGCCATCGCCAAGGATCTGACTGGAAAGTCCGGTCTCTACGGCACCGTTGTCGAAGGAAAGAACGGCGTCGAGCCTGGGGCCAAGTTCATGGATATCCTGCAGCAGGCAGGCGGGCAGATTCTCGACGACAGTGGCGCGGCGACGTTCGGCTCGCAGCCGACCATCGACGCGTTCAACCACATGCTGGCGATCCAGTACACGGACAAGTCCAGTCCTCCTGGGGCCCCCGGGTTCGACAACGGTGACACCGGCAACCTGTTCCTGCAGGGCAAGCTCGCCACGTGCCCGAACTGGCCGTATCTCTTCGGCCTCGGCGCCGATCCGGCTGGCTCCAAGGTCGTCGACAAGTATGCCGTCGCGAAGCAGCCCGGCAAGGTATCGCAGACTGCGGAGGTGTTCTCCTGGGGGTACTCGATCGCCGCCGGTTCGAAGAAGAAGGATGAGGCCTTCGAGTTCGTGAAGTGGGCCGCGAGCGCGGAGATGGCCAAGGCGCTCGGCACGCAGTTCACCAATCCTGTCCCGCGGCTGTCGGTCGCGAAGGCGATCAAGTCGGACTCCTCCGTCTCGCAGGCGAACCGGGACGCCATCACTGTGATGACTGAGAACGTCGCCAGTAGCCAGGCGATCCCGTCCCACCCAAAGTGGCCGGACATCCACAACCGCGTCTCACTGGCGCTGAACCGCGTCATGACACGTCAGTCGAGTCCAGAGAAGGAAGCGGCGGCGGCGCAGGGCGACATAGAGAAGATCGTGGCCTAGTCCTCGCTTTGCCTTGTCCTGGCACAGCTTTCTCCGTCGACACGAGGAACGCCCGGCCTGCAGCCCTAGCAGGCCGGGCGTGCTCCCCTGAGGAGTTCTCATGAGCGTTAACATCGAGCGCGGCAAAACGGATCCCCAGGTTCCGTCACGTCGTCGAGGCAAGCGGCACGAAGGGCGGACGCCCGGCCGGGCGTCTCGTGTGCATCACACCCGCACCGGCGTGCTCTTCACTCTCCCGGCGCTTCTCGCCATGGCTGCGGTGGTCGGGTACCCGATGCTCTACAGCCTCAATCTTAGCTTTCGCTCGCTCAACCTGCTCGACCCGACCAGCGAAGAAAGCTATGTCGGACTAGCGAACTACTCGGAGCTCTTCGAGTCCAGCGAGTTCATCAACTCGCTGGTCCTCACCGCTGCATTCGTCGTCGTGACCATAAGCCTCGAGCTCCTGGTCGGTCTGGCCATTGCGCTGCTGATCAACCAGAACATGCGCGGCCTGAACTGGTTCCGCCTCATTGTCAGTCTGCCGCTCATGATGGCGCCAAGCGTCGCCGGCCTGCAGTTCCGATTCTTGTTCGCGGACCAGTACGGGGCCATCGACGCGATCCTGCAGAAGGTGGGTCTCGCGGGCCCACTTTGGTTCGTGGAACCCTGGTATGCGAGAGCGGCGATCCTCATCTCCAACCTTTGGCTCGCCACACCGTTCGTCGTGCTGGTCCTTCTCGCCGCTATGGCGAATCTCCCCAAGGGACCGTTCGAAGCGGCACGGCTGGACGGCGCCGGCCCCTTGCAGACGCTCCGCTATCTTCTGCTTCCGATGCTCAAACCTGCCCTACTGATCATCATCGTTGTGCGGATGTCTGATGCGTTCAAGATGTTCGACCTGGTCTACAACCTCACAGGTGGGGGACCCGGCCGATCCACCGATGTCCTGAGCAACTACATCTACCGAGAAAGCTTCACGCGCGCGCACTTCGCCCAGGGGGCCGCCGCTTCTTTCGTTCTGGTGGCCCTGGTGGCAACCCTGACGTTCATCTGTTTCCGGATCCTGCGTCCGCGGTCGGAGGTCTAGCAATGCGCGTGCGCACGAGTCGTCAGGTGCTGACGTACCTCGCCTTGTCTGTCATGGCGGTGCTGGTGCTGCTGCCGTTCCTCTGGACGGCACTCATGTCCCTCAAACTCGACCGTGATTTGCTGTCCATACCGCCCACGTTCCTGCCGAACCCGCCAACCCTCTTCCAGTACCGGGAGACGTTTCGAAGCGGCGACTTCCTCAACTACTTCCGGAACAGCATCATCGTCTCGTCGGTCAGCACGGGGCTCGCACTGGCGATCGGCGTTCCGGCCGCATACGGCTTTGCGCAGTTCCGCTACCGACTCAGCGGAATACTGTTCGGCGTGATCGTGGCGACGCGAATGTTTCCACCCGTCACGTTGATCATTCCTTACTTCCTCTTCATGCGTTCCGCGGGGCTCCTGGACACCCACTTCGCGCTGATCATCACCTACGTCACTATCCAGCTGCCCCTCGTCATCTGGATTCTTGAAGGCTTCTTCCGTGAGCTCCCCAATGAGGTGGTCGAAGCAGCTCAGATCGACGGGCTCGGGCCCACCGGCGTTTTCGTACGGATCGGCATCCCGTTGTCGATGCCCGCCGTCAGTGTCGCGGCCTCACTCGCGTTCATAGCCGGCTGGAACGAATTCATCTTCGCCCTCGCCCTGACGAGAACGCCGGATGCGCAGACCGTCCCGGTCGGCCTCGCGAGCGGCATCACCAGCCAAGGCTTCGACTTCGGGCCGATCACTGCTGGCGCCACCCTCTACGTCCTTCCGGTATTGCTGTTCACCTTCCTTGCCCAAAAAGGACTGGTGAAGGGGCTCGCCACCGGAGGCTCGACCGGGTGAAACGAAGAGTCCTAACCACAACCGCCAAGACAACCAACCCACAGGAGTCCACACATGCTCAACCTCCGTGACGAGGCGTCCCCCAACGGTGCGGGTCTCGTTATGTCGCTGGCCGGCCCCGTGGGCGGTGACGAAGACGTCCTGCGCGTGTCAGCGCCGTTCGTCGTCGAGACGTGGTCTACCGCGGACGGACCGGACGGCATCCAGCGGCATGAAGCGGGGTACGCCGCCGCGACCTGGACCGACGACGCATTGGAAGCACATGCCAGCATCGACAGCGGGTCGAGCAGCACGGTCCGGCTCCTCGACCGCTGGACCCGCACCGATGACGACACCTGGCGGGTGGACCGCTCGATGCATATCGAGGGTGACCCAGCCATGGACGGAGTTCGGCTGCGCCTGGTGACTGAGACGCCCTTCTCGGAAGGCGGTCGCTTCGACGACTTCCGCTTCTACGCTCCTTCGGCGGTCTACGACAAGAACGACCTTGACGAGGATGGCGTCGACGACTACTTGCCCAGTCAGCGGATGCAATACCGCGAGGACCGGTTGAACGCGCTGAGCTTCATGGCCTTCCATGAGAAGCGCGGTGTCGCCCTCACCCTCATCCGGGCTGATCTGCCCGAGTTCGACGGCGTGCCCGACCGCCCGCACAAGGAGCGGCTGTTCCTTCACGAGGGCGACATCGGCAGTATTGGCTTCGAGCCCGTGGAGGGCGCGATCGACCAGCTCCGGCTGCAGGCTTGCTACCCGTTCGACGAGGGCGAGTCGACGCATGCCCTCCTGCTGGTCGAGCGTCCGAGCTGGGGATCGTTCTGGCCAGTCGGGAGCTCGCGACCGTTCGAGGTGTCCTATCTTGTCCGGGTGGAGCGGTCTGCGGACTTCCACGAGGCGATGTGGACGAGTTACAGCCGCCGAGTGCAGGACCTTAAGCCGGTGCCGGTGGCGCTGCCGACCTCGCTGGATGAGATCTCGCGGCTGCGCGCGGAGTCGCTGGACCACTACTACCTGGAGACGGACGTCTCCGTAGACCCCAACGGGCCGGCGGGCTACGTGCTCAACTGTCATCCGCAGTCAGGTGAGCAGCTCGCAGACATCATCCAGTACGGGTTCACCGGGCAGAACACGCTGAACGCCTACCTCATGATGCGCTTCGGTGAGCCGGAGTGGGCCGTTCACGGCGTGCGGGCTCTGGACTTCTTCGTGGACAAGGGCCATCTCCCGGAGCCGGGGATGTTCTACGACCTGTACAACGCGCCGAAGCAGACGATGGACTGCTGGTGGACCGGGTTGCTCCTCCCGTTGGCCTACGCCGAGCCCGGCGGGGACCTCGAGGAGCTGATGGGCCCCATCTACAAGAAGTGGGAGAAGGAGATCCCCCGGCTCCAGCAGCTGCAGGGCTCCTACCTGCGGTGCATGTCCGAGAGTGCCTACGGGGTACTGCTGGGATACGAGTTCGAGCAGAGCCAGGGCCGTGAGCACCCGACCTGGCTGCAGGCTGTCCAGCGGTACGCCGATTTCCTGCTCCGCGTGCAGGAGGATGACGGATCCTGGTACCGCGCCTACGACCACGCGGGCAAGCCGCTGACCGAGCCCGCGATCTGGTTCGGCACCACGATGTACGAGCAGAAGTCCTCCAGCTCCACCCCGATCCCGACGCTCCTCAAACTGCGACAGCTGACGCGCGATGACCGCTACCTCCACGCCGCGATACGCGCAGGCCATTTCGTGCGCGACAAGCTCGTGGATCCGGTGCGGTTCAACGGCGGTATTCATGACCCGATCTATGCCAAGGGTCAGCTCATCGACAACGAGGGCATCCTCTATCCGATGCTGGGGCTGCTCGACCTCTACCGCACGGTCGGCGGCGACTACTTCCGCCAGGGCGCGATCCGCGCCGGCCGCCTCTTCGCATCATGGACCTGGCTGTGGGACGTGCCCCTGCCTCCGGACAGCACTCTGGCAAAGCACGGCTTCCGCTCCACCGGCATCGGGGCCTGCGACACCTGTGCGACGGGCTATGTGCACCCGTTCGAGGTCATCGCCGTCCCGGAGCTGATCGAGATCGGTGAGCTCGCTAACGACCCGGCGATGGTGGACGTCGCCGAGCTGCTCCTGTATGGCTGCAACCAGACCGTCGCGGTGCCCGGCAAGGACTGGGGGTACGCGAGCCCCGGTCTGCAGGAGGAGGGATACCTCATCAGCTGGTGGCTCGGTGACGACCCGATCTTCGAGAACACCGCCTTCGGTGACCGCGGTAAAGGCGAGGGGAACAAGACCTGCTTCCCGTGGATCCCAGCGGTGGCTCTCGCCGCCTACTGGAAGCTCATGGACCGTTACGGTTCCGCTGAGATGGACCAGATCCGCGCTTCCAACGGGATGGTTCTGAGCAGCGACCGGAGCTCGGCTCGGGCAAGACCGGAAGGACAGGCCTAGAACGCCCAGGCTGCCAGCGGCGAGCCGCTGACGCGATTGCAGGCGGTGGATCGGCCTCGCTGCAACAGGAAAGGATCCCATGGCTCTGCAGATAAGCCTTGCCCCGAGGCGGCAGTCGGTCTCCCGAACCGCTCTGAGCCGACCCGGCAGGCACGGACTGACCGTGAGCGACTCCGAGAGTCACGGAGCCCCGATCTCGGGCGGAACCCGGTCGCCCTGGCCGGTAGGCTCCGCGACGTGACACGCTCGTGCCCGCGCCCCCTGCACCGCGTAGGACGCCGGGGAGGCTGAGGTGGACCGCACCTCCGATCCCACGCAGCCCAAGCCTGGGCAGTCGCGCCCGCCCACCATGAAGGACATCGCCCTGTCCGCGGGTGTTGCCCAGAGCACGGTCTCGCGGATCCTGAGCGGCTCACCGCTCGCGATCGCTGTCGCCCCAAGCACGAGAGAGAGGGTGGAGCAGGTGGCCCGGGCCATGGGCTACCGCCCGAACCCCGCGGCGCGTGCGCTGCGCGGCGCCAAGACGATGCTGCTGGGCGTGATCATCCCGGACGTCGCCGACCCGTTCTTCTTCACCGTTGCCCTGCAGGCGGTGACCCTGGCGGCACGCGCGCGCGGCTACAACGTCGTGCTCGGACTTGCCGACTCGAGCATGACTTCGGGCGAGGGACGGGAGGTCGCCTCCGTCCTCGAAGCTCGCCACTGCGACGCCCTCATCGTGCTCGGCGACGTCAACGCGCAACCGCGACTCGTCGAGGACCTCCGCGCTTCCCGGGTCCGGTTGGTCGGCATCTGGCAGCACACGTTGCTCGATGACGTCTACGCGCTGAACGCCGACAACTCCGCCGGGATCCGCCAAGCCGTCAAGCACCTGCGCAAACTCGGTCACCAGAGGATCGCCTTCATCAGCAGCGCCCCCGGGCGCGACGTCGGGGAGCGTGAGGAGACCTACCGCTCCTTGGTTCCGGGCATGCCCACTGGCTTTGTGCAGCATGTGCCGAACACACCGGCGGGGGGAGTGGCTGCCCTCCGTACGCTGCTGGCACTGGACGACCGGCCAACCGCCATCGTGGCGGCGACCGACCTGGTCGCCCTCGGCGTCCTGCACGAGGCATACGAGTCCGGCCTGCAGATCCCGAGGGATCTGTCACTCATCGGGTTCGACGACATACCGGTCGCGGCATACGCGGTACCCGCCCTCACGACGCTGCGGATGCCCACCTCTGCCATGGTCGACGCCGCCGTGTCGCTCGCCACCGCTGAGAGGGTGCCGGAGCGGGGCAAGCCGAGGTTGTTCCGGCCCAAGCTCGTCGTACGCAGCTCCACCGGGCCCGTCCCTGCCACGCAGGATTCACCAGTATGAGCCGCGATGACGACGAACACGACTCATAGCGGAGGCGCACGGCGGTTCTTGAAACCGCGGGTGCCGCTCGAGAAGATCTCGGGTGCCGGAGTGACTCTCGGGCCAGAGATGGTGACCTCGTCGACTGGACCGGATCGATTCTGACGAAAGTTGGCGAACCCCAGGAACGTCATCCACAGGCGTTTCGACCCCCGACCTCGCGGCCTCGGGGCTTTTCCCGACCAGGACGAGGCGAGCGCGACGGGAGTGGAAGTCGTTGCCGACCAGGACGACGATTGGCACGACGGTGACCGCGTCCTGCGTGCGGTTGGTGCACTCCAGCCAGGCGTGTACGGGCGGTGCCGGCCACTGCCGACCGATGCCAGGCAGTTCGGCCCCATCTCGGTCCCAGATCTTGTTCGTCGACATGCCGCGGTTGCCCGGGAAGTTGCCATTGACCCGGCGGGCGTAGCCGTGGTCTCCCCAGGGAGCGGCCAGCGCACAATAGGGACTAACTGATGCGACCACCCTCCGAGCAGCCCTCCCAATGACGTGCAACTGGCATTCGGCTTGGACAGGCCGAAAGGAGATTTCCGTGATAGTCGGAGTGCTCAGGGAATCGCAGTCCGGCGAGACGCGGGTAGCCGCGACGCCCGCGACAGTGGTGCAACTCCGCACCCTCGGATATGACGTCATCGTCGAGCCGGGTGCCGGGATCGCCTCGAGCTTCTCCGACGAGGCATACCTGGAGGCCGGCGCCACTCTTGGCAACGCGCACGTTGCTGACGTCGTCTTTGGCGTCAACCCGCCATCGACTGAGCAATTGGACGGACTTCGTGACGGCGCCACGCTGGTCAGCATCCTCGGCCCCGGCCTGAACCCAGAACTGGTCGCGGATCTGTCGCGACGCCCAATTACGGCACTGGCGATGGACGCCGTCCCGCGCATCTCCCGCGCCCAGTCGCTTGACGTGCTCAGCTCAATGGCCAATATCGCCGGCTACCGCGCCGTGGTCGAGGCCGCGCACGTGTTCGGTCGGTTCTTCACAGGTCAGGTCACTGCCGCCGGAAAGGTGCCGCCGGCCAAGGTGCTCGTCGCCGGCGCAGGTGTCGCCGGCCTATCCGCGATCGCGACCGCTGGCGGCATGGGTGCGATTGTCCGTGCGACGGACCCACGTCCAGAAGTCGCAGACCAGGTGAAGTCTCTGGGCGGGGAGTTCCTCTCTGTCGAGTCGGTCGATGTAGAGGTCAGCGCCACCGGCTATGCCAAGGAGATGTCGCGGGATTACACCGTGCGCGCGGCTCAGCTGTACGCCGATCAGGCCAGCGACGTCGACATCATCATCACCACGGCGCTGATCCCCGGTCGACCAGCACCGCAGTTGATCACCGCTGAGATGGTTGCCAGCATGAGATCGGGCAGCGTCATCGTCGACATGGCCGCCGCCAACGGCGGCAACGTCGAGGGCACGGTCGCTGGGCAGGTCATCGTCACCGACAATGGTGTGACGATCATTGGCTACACCGATCTTGCCGGACGCCTACCCGCGCAGGCTTCACAGCTCTACGGAACCAACCTGGTGAGCCTGATGAAGCTGATGACCCCTGGTAAGGACGGTCAGCTCGTCCTGGACTTCGACGACGTCGTCCAGCGCGGGATGACCGTGGTGCGCCGTGGTGAGCTCACCTGGCCGCCGCCACCGGTGCAGGTCTCCGCTGCGCCGCCCGCGCCCTCTGACGCGGAACACGCAGCCGCGAACAAGGCCGCCGAGTCCCACGTGAAGCAGCACATCTCCCGGGGCCGAAGGATGGAGGTGGTCGGTGTCGGGGCTGCGTTGTTGTTTGTCCTGGCGTCGCTGTCCCCCCAGGCGTTGCTCGGTCACCTCACGGTGTTCGCTCTCGCGGTGGTGATCGGCTACTACGTGATCGGGCACGTGCACCATGCGCTGCACACCCCGCTGATGTCGGTGACCAACGCGATCTCCGGGATCATCGTGGTCGGTGCGCTGCTGCAGATCGGTCAGGACAACACGGCCATCACGGTGCTCGCGTCGGTGGCAATCCTGCTGGCCAGCATCAACATCTTCGGTGGCTTCGCAGTGACCCGTCGGATGCTCGCGATGTTCTCCCGCTCGTGATCAGCAGCTGACCCGGAGATGAGCAAGCCATGAGTGTCGACATCACCGCGCAGGCGGCCTATCTGGTTGCCGCTTTGCTGTTCATCCTGGCTTTGGCCAGCTTGTCCAAGCACGAGACCGCCCCGGTGGGCAACACGTTTGGCATCGCCGGCATGGCGGTGGCCCTCGTGGCCACGGTTGCCCTGGCGGTCGACCGGGATATCGAGTCGTGGGCGCTGGCCGTGCTGTTCGGCGCCACCGCGATCGGGGCGGCCATTGGCATCTACCGGGCCAGAGTGGTCGAGATGACCGGCATGCCCGAGCTGATCGCGCTGCTGCACAGCTTTGTCGGGCTCGCCGCGGTCATGGTCGGCTGGAACAGCTACCTCGCCGTCGAGGCCGACCTCGACGGCGCCGAGGCTGCGCACCTGCAGGCGATGGAGACTCTCGGCATTCACCACGGCGAGGTGTTCATCGGTGTGTTCATCGGTGCGGTCACCTTCACCGGGTCCATCGTCGCTTTCCTCAAGCTGTCCGGGCGGATCCGGTCCAACCCACTGATGCTGCCGGGCAAGAACATCATCAACCTGGGCGCCCTCGTTCTTTTCGCCGCGCTGACCACCTGGTTCGTGATCGATCCGCAGTTGTGGCTGCTGATCGCGGTGACCACCGTCGCGCTGCTGCTTGGCTGGCACCTTGTCGCCTCCATCGGCGGCGGCGACATGCCTGTCGTCGTGTCCATGCTGAACAGCTACTCCGGCTGGGCCGCGGCAGCCTCGGGCTTTCTGCTGGAGAACGACCTGCTGATCATTACCGGCGCCCTGGTCGGATCGTCGGGTGCCTACCTGTCCTACATCATGTGCCGGGCGATGAACCGCTCCTTCATCTCCGTGATCGCCGGTGGCTTCGGCATCGAGGCCGGCCCGGCCATCGACACCGACTACGGGGACCACCGCGAGATCACGGCCGAGGGCGTCGCCGAGCTGCTCGATGCGGCCGACTCGGTGATCATCACCCCCGGCTACGGCATGGCGGTCGCCCAAGCCCAGTACGGGGTCGCCGAACTCGCCCGTCACCTTCGCGACAAGGGCATCAAGGTCCGCTTCGGCATCCACCCCGTGGCCGGGCGCCTGCCCGGGCACATGAACGTGCTGCTCGCCGAGGCGAAGGTGCCCTACGACATCGTGCTCGAGATGGACGAGATCAACGGCGACTTTGATGACACCGCGGTCGTGCTCGTGATTGGGGCGAACGACACAGTCAACCCGGCGGCCCTCGACGACCCGACCAGCCCCATCGCCGGGATGCCCGTGCTCACCGTGTGGAACGCCGACGACGTGATCATCTTCAAGCGATCCATGGCCTCCGGCTACGCCGGCGTACAGAACCCGCTGTTCTTCCGCGACAACAGCGCCATGCTCTTCGGCGATGCAAAAGAGCGAGTCGAAGACATCCTCCGTGCGCTCTGACGGGAACGAGTGCGCTACAACGCGGCGGGCACCCCACGCCGTGGAGAACTCGTGGCGGACTATCGTGGTCGGGCCGGACATTGCCGTGGCAGCCGAAGGTTGCCGCAACACTTCTTCGACTGCGCGTGACGTGATTCCGACTCGGACAAGGACGGGCCATGACAACCATTGAGCATTGGATCGACGGTAAGATGACGCCGGGAACCGGGTCTCGGTCCGCTCCTGTTTTCAACCCCGCCCTTGGCGTTGAGCAAGCGCGCGTGGCCCTGGCCTCCGCGCAGGACGTGAGCGACGCAGTCGGGGCTGCGGAGTCAGCATTTGAAGAGTGGTCGCAGACCTCGCTGAGCAACCGCAGCAAGATCCTCTTTGCATTCCGCGAACTGGTCAACCGGCGCGCCGGTGATATCGCTCGTCTGATTGTGGACGAACACGGCAAGGTATTGAGCGACGCGCTGGGCGAAGTGCAACGCGGTCTCGAGGTCGTGGAATTCGCCTGCGGCATCCCCACCCTTCTCAAGGGCGAATACTCGGACCAGGTGTCGACTGGGGTCGACACCTTCTCGTTCCGGGAGCCTCTCGGCGTCGTGGCTGGGATTACCCCGTTCAACTTTCCCGCGATGGTCCCGATGTGGATGTACCCCGTCGCGATCGCGTGCGGCAACACTTTCGTGCTCAAGCCCAGCGAGCGCGACCCGTCGGCGTCGATGTACATCGCCGACCTCTGGCAGCAGGCAGGTCTGCCCGACGGTGTTTTCAACGTGGTCAACGGCGATAAGGAGTCGGTGGACGCGATCCTCGATGACCCTCGTGTCGCCGCTGTCTCGTTCGTTGGCTCAACGCCGATTGCGAAGTACATCCACGAGCGTGGCAGTGCCAATGGCAAGCGGGTCCAGGCATTGGGCGGAGCCAAGAATCACGCCATTGTGCTCCCGGACGCGAATGTCGAGTTCGCCGCTGCGCACCTGGCCGCAGCCGCGTTCGGTTCGGCGGGGGAGCGGTGCATGGCCATCTCGGCAGCTGTCGCCGTAGGCTCAGCGGCCGACGCGGTCGTCGAGGCGGTCAGCGTCGAGGCGCGGTCGGTCACGGTGGGCTCAGGCCACGATTCCGCGAGTGCGATGGGTCCGGTCGTGACCCAGGCGTCCAAGGAACGGATCGAAGGCCTGATCAGCACCGGCGAGGCGCAGGGCGCGCAGCTGGTGGTCGACGGCCGCGGGCTCACAGTCCCCGGCTTCGAGCAAGGGTTCTTCGTCGGCCCGACCGTCATCGACTCAGTCACCACGGACATGGACGTCTACCGGGAAGAGATCTTCGGACCCGTTCTCGCTGTAGTGCGAGTCGCGACAGTCGACGAGGCGATCGCGCTCATCAACGCGAACCCGTATGGCAACGGCACGGCGATCTTCACCTCCAGTGGTGAGTCGGCCAGACGGTTCCAACGCGGCGTGAGGGTCGGGATGATTGGCATCAACGTGCCGGTCCCGGTACCGATGGCTTACTACTCTTTCGGCGGCTGGAAGGACTCACTGTTCGGCGACAAGCATGTGCACGGCCCGGAAGGCGTGTCCTTCTATACGCGAGCTAAAGTCGTCACTACTCGATGGCCGGAACAGTCGGCTGCGGCCGACGCGAGCTTTCACTTCCCGACCTCGAAGTAGACGGCCAACCACCGATCGTTGACCAGACCAGATCACTCGAAGGTGAACCGCGGCGACCGTTTCTCGAGAAAGGCGGCGAGCGCCTCGCGCATGTCCGCCGTCTGAGCTGCCAACGCCTGATTACGGTTCTCCAGCTCGATCCCTAGTTCCAGCGAGGCCGCGCCGAGGTTGGCCTGGATCACCTGCTTGGTGATCCGGACGCCGAGCGGGCTGTTCGACAGCAGAGCCTGGGCATATTCGTGGGCCGTGGGCAAGAGGTCGCCCTGCTCGACCACGCGGTTGACCAGTCCGATGCGGAGAGCCTCGTCGGCGCCGACCGAACGTCCGGTCAACAGGATGTCGTTCGCGATGCCGAGGCCGACCACCCTTGGCAGCAACCACGAGCTGCCCATGTCTCCTCCGGTGAGACCGACGCGGATGAACGCCGCGTTGAACTTGGCCGCCGTTACGGCGATGCGGATGTCGCACGCGAGCGCCAGGGAGAAGCCGGCACCGGCTGCAGCCCCGTTGACTGCGGCGATCACCGGGGCTGTCAGCTTGCGGAGCGCGATCGTCGCGCCCGACCAGCGCTCCTGGCCCTGGAGGAACTCGAGCGGTGTCAGGTCGGGCAGCCGCGCCGCGTCGGCAAGGTCGAGGCCGGCGCAGAACCCTCGGCCGGCGCCGGTCAGGATGACGACCCGGACGGAGCGATCACCCTCGACATCGCGACACAGCGCGGTGATCGAGTCGAACATCGCGAAGGTCAGCGCATTGAGCTTGTCCGGCCGGTTCAGGGTGACGAGAAGGACCCCGTCAAGGGGGTGCTCGACAATCAGTCCCTCGTAGCTTCGGCTGGTCATGGCGATGCCTTACTTCTCGGTGGAGGTCACATCGTTGGATGAGCGTTGACCAGCCCGCCATCCACGACGAACTGAGCTCCTGTCGAGTATCTCGACTCGTCCGACGCCAAGTAGAGCGCCATATTGGCCACCTCGTCAGGATGTCCCATCCGGCCCGTTGGGGACATCGCCTCGAAGACCGCGTAGAGCGACGGGTCGCGCTCGACGTGGCCGCGCAGGATGGCGGTGTAAGTGGTGCCAGGGTGCAAGCTGTTGCAGCGGATGTCGAGCCGCTCGGTGGCGCAATAGGTCGCAACCGAGCGGGTCAGCCCGACGATCGCCGACTTGCTGGTGGTGTAGACGGCGTCGTTCGCCAGCCCGAGGAACGACGTCGTCGACGCCGTGTTGACGATGGACCCGCTGGAGCCGCCCGGGTTCTCTCGCATGGCCTTGATCGCTTCCCGACAGCCGAGCATCGGCCCCGTGACGTTGACGGCCATCACCCGGTTCCAGGTCGCCAGGTCTGCCTGCTCGATCGACTGGTCGGAGATGATGCCGGCGTTGTTCATCAACGCGTCGAGCCGGCCGAACCGCTCGGTGACCTCGGACATCAGCGCCACCCACGACGCCTCGTCGGCGACGTCGTGCTGCCGGAAGAGCGCACCGGTCTGCTCGCCGATCGATGCACCCGCGCTGTCGACATCGGTGCTGACGACGTCGGCGCCTTCGGTGCAGAACCGCCGGACCATGGCCTCGCCGATGCCCGACGCGCCACCGGTGACGATGACGACCTTTCCCTGCAGCCTCACCCGCTCATCCTCCTTGGCACCGTCAGAAGTCCCCGGCCTGCATCCGGATCGTCCGCAGGTGGCGGGTCAGTTCCTTGATGTCACGCCGGCTCAACCCAGGCTTCTCGAACACCTCTGAATTGATGGCGGTCGTGGCTTGAGCAGCGACCTTGCGCCCTTCGTCGGTGATCGACGCGAGCACAGCGCGCCGGTCCGACGGGTGGGACTTTCGCTCGACATAGCTCTGCGCCTGCAACCGGTCGACAGCGCTGGTCACGCTGGTCGGGTGCACCTGCAGCAGGGAGCCCACTCGCTTCATAGGCATGGCGCCTCCGCGGCTGAACGAGAGCAACATCAGGATCTCGTAACGCGCGAACGTTAGATCCAAAGGACGTAGTACAGCGTCAACGCGCTGCATCAGGATCTGCTGCACCCGCATGATCGCGGTGACCATCCCCATCCCGGGGGCGGCTTCCTCCCACCCGTGCTCGATCCAGAGCCGTTGCGCTTCCTTGATCGGGTCGAGCGGGAGTGTCGGTACGGACATGAGTCCTCCTTGACGTCGGCCGGGGTCTGAGGCCTGTTGCCCGTAGCGCATGACGGTTCGTCACTTCGTGTGCCGAGACAGCAAGCCCCACCACGCCGTCTCGCCTGTACCGTACGGATCTTCACACGTCCGATGGTTGTTAGCAAAATAATTGGACTGCCTACGGTTGATCCCGACGGCCAACCGACCAGGCGGTGCACGAGCGCAGGGATGGGAGCGGCATGACCGGTCAGGCGTACGAACCAGACGTGATCTGCCGAGTAGACGCGGGGCTCGGCCAGCTGCTGCTGAACCGCCCGAAGGCGATCAACTCGCTGAACACCGCGATGCTCACGGAGATCGCCAGCGTGTTGGACGCGTGGAAAGTCGATCCCGCTGTACGTCTCGTGGTCCTCGACGGTGCGGGAGAGCGCGGATTGTGCGCCGGAGCAGACGTACGGAGCATGTGGTCCAGCGCTCGGGCCGCTGACGGGTTGGCGCGCGAGTTCTTCCGGATCGAGTACGGCGTGAACGCCCACATCGCGCGTTACACCAAGCCATTCGTGGCCCTGATGGACGGCATCGTCATGGGTGGCGGGATCGGACTGTCCGCGCACGCGACGGTCCGGGTCGTGACGGAGCGATCGAAGGTGGCCATGCCCGAGGTCACGATCGGCCTGGCACCTGATGTCGGCGCCACCTTCTTGCTCTCGCACGCACCGGGCGAAGCCGGCACGCACCTGGCGCTGACCGCGTCGACCGTCGGCGCCGGCGACGCCATCTTCCTGGGCCTGGCCGATCACTTCGTGCCGGCGGAACGGCTGGCACCGCTGCGGAAAGCGCTCGGTGAGACCAGCGCCGCCGAAGCCGTCGCGGCCGTTGCCGAGCCGGCACCAGCGTCGGAACTCGCAGATCAGGCCTGGGTCGACGACTGCTATGCACTGGACACCGTCGAGCAGATCGTGGCCGCCTTGCAGGCGAGCTCCGAACCCGCTGCTCGGGAGGCGGCCCACCTCATCTTGACCAAGTCGCCGACTGCACTCAAGGTGACCCTCGAGTCGCTTCGCCGGGCTCGCGCCATGACCTCGGTGGAGGAGGCGCTGGAGCAGGAGTATCGCGTGTCCTGCGCATTCCTGGAGACCCCTGACCTCGTCGAGGGCATCCGGGCGCAGGTCATCGACAAGGACAGGACACCTTCGTGGAACCCGCCGCTGCTTGGCGACGTGGCTGACGACGTTGTCGCTGGCTTCTTCGCCGATCGCGGCCATGGGAGCGTCGGCCTGCCCGTCAAACGCCGTTGATGGTCACGCCTGTATAGCCTTGGTGGAGCTGACTCAGCGCGATCAGGGTGGCGGACAGCGACTCGAGGTGATGGGCATTGCGCAGACGTCCGGCGGGCACGCCACGAAGTCCGGGGATCGTGTCGACGAGGTCGCGGACGATGCCGCAGGACCGTGCGTCGTCACCGACCACCATGATGTCCAGGCTCGGCAGCGGGTCGAGCGCTGCGTTGAGCAACAGTGTCGACGACACATGGTGGAAGGCGCCGACCACGAAGGAGTCGGGCAGCAGCCTGGCCGCCTGCTCGGCGGCGGAGCCCTCCGGCAGGTGCAACGCGTAGGCCCCGTGCTCGTCGAAGCCCAGCGGGTTGCAGCAGTCGACGACGATCTTGCCCGCCAGCACTGGCGCCAGCAGTTTCAACATCGGCTCGTGGGCGATCCAGGGTACGGCGAAGACCACGACGTCTGCCGCCGCTGCGCAGTCGACGTTCTCACTTCCGCGGTCGTCCGGATCGAAGCCGAGGATCTCGCGGGCTGCTGTCTCGGCGCGCGTGCTGCTGCGTGAGCCGATCACCACGTCGACGCCGGCGCGCCCGAACCGGTAAGCGAGCCCGCGACCCTGCCCACCGGTGCCGCCCAGGACGCCGACCCGACATGTCCCCGGTCGCAGTGACTCCGGTAGCGCCGCAGGGAACATCGAAAGGACCGCCGCTCCTGATGTCGACGCCGTCACCTGGGCCGCCCTTTGCCTGCCGCTCGGGAGGCCTTTGTCGCAAGGCCCGTTGTAGTCACCTTACTTGATAACCACACTAGTTTCCAAGGGATGACGCAAGCAAAGAAGTGGAAGCATTGTCAAGTTAGTTCGTGGACCAGTAGGGCGCGCTCAGCGCCTTCTTGTTCAGCTTGCCCATCGGCGATCGACCCAGGTCCGTGACGAAGTCCACGCTGCGCGGGCATTTGGGGTGCGCGAGCTGCTGGCGGCAGAAGCCGATGAGCTCGTCCCCGGTGACCGACCCGTCCAGGGGCACCACGAGTGCCTTGAGCTCCTCGCCCATCGTCGCGTGCGGGACGCCGATGACGGCAACGTCGACAACACCTGGATGGGTGCGCAGGACGTTTTCGGACTCGGCAGGATAGAGGTTGACGCCGCCGGACACGACCATGTCCGAGTGTCTGCCCGTGATGTAGACATAACCGTCGGCGTCGACGTGACCCGAGTCGCCGACAGTGAAAACGTTAGGCGCCAGGTGCGCCTCGGCTGTCTTCTCGGGCGCTCCGAAGAATGTGATGCCGCCGCCAGTGGTGTCGCGGAAGTACAACCGTCCATCTATCCCGCGCGGCAGCTCGGTGCCGTCCTCGTCGACCGCGAGCGCCTCGAACGGTGCAACCGCCCGGCCCACCGAGCCAGGGTGCGTCAGCCACTCGGCAGAGGTGATCGCGCAGAGCGTGCCCGACTCGGTGCCCCCGTACTTCTCGACCAGGATCGGGCCCCACCAGTCGATCATCGCGCGCTTGATCTCCGGCGGGCAGGCGGCACCCGTGTGGTCGACCATCTGCAGGCTGGACACGTCGTACGCCGCCCGGGTCTGAGCCGGAAGCTCGAGCAGCTTGGCGAAGTGCGCGGGCACCATGAGCGTGCCCGTGATCGCTTCGGCGTCGATCGTCGCGAGCACCTGCTCGGCGTTGAACTGCGGCAGTATGAACAGCGGCCGGCCACCCGCCAACCGTCTAATCGATCGCATCGGGCCCGTGTGGTACAGCGGGCCAACCACGAGGAACGGACCCTTCCCAGCCGCCGGCACCAGCTCGTCGAGCAGGTCTCGCACGGTCGGTGGGAGGGTGGGCGGCCGCTCGACGCCTTTCGGGAAACCCGTGGTCCCCGACGTGTAGAGCAGGTTGGGCCGAGGCACCCGGCCGAGATCCGGCGGGCCCTCACTGGCCTCCGACAGCAGCTCGGCCCAGGTCGAGCTCGAATCGCTTGAGTCGGTCGAGTCCCAGGCATAGACCTGCTTGAGACTGACCTCCTCCCCGGCTGCGCGGGCGACCTCTTCGGTGTGCTCATCAGCCAGCAGGCCCCCTGCCTGGCCGTCCTGCAAGATGTAGACCACCTCGCGCGTGGTCAGGTGAAAGCTGATCGGGATGACCGAGAGTCCCGCGTGCAGGGCTGCGAGATAGGCGAGCGCGGTGGTTGTGGAGTTGCGCGCCATGATCCCGACGCGGGACTGGTGGCCCAGGTCCAGATCGGCGAGGGCATTGGTCGCCTTCGCGAGCTGGTGAGCGAGCTCGGACCACGTGAACGACCTGGTGGGGTCCGCCAGCGCAAGGCCGTCGGGGTCTGACGCTGCCATCAGCGCGATGGGGCTGGGACTCATGGTGCCCTCCGTCAGGTCGCGATGCCACTGGTCACGATGCCATTGGTCCGAAGCCACTGGTCACGATGCCACTGGTCAAATTCAGTCGGTCGAAAATGCAGGCACTGTCTAGCTCTGGGGCGGGTGGTTCTGCGGGCTTCAGCTGCGGAGCTGCGGTTCTAGCAGATAACCAAGATAGATTTTTATCCGACCATATGACTTCCAACAATGCCTTGGCTTGTGTTTCTATAGCCTGACTCCAAACTTACAGCCCGACCCAGGGAGACCTCAAATGGACATGGCGTGGACCTCCGACCACTGGATCACGGACTGGGACGTGAGCAAGAGATACCCCGTCTACACCCGCGCCAACGCCGGCGAGGTGCTCCCCGACCCGTCCAGCCCGCTGAACGTCACGCTGGTCTGGAACCAGGGCCTGAACATGGGTTTCCGGCAGGGCTGTCTGGAGACCTTGGGCACCCATCGGCCGGAGGAGATCGACGAGGACTGGCCCGAGACGATGGGCAACTTCGGCGGCTACCACTACGTGGGCTTCTCGGTGATCGAGCTGATCGGGGCCCGGCTGCCGGGACTCACCGTGCCGATCTGGAACGGGCTGTGGGTCGGCGACCATCCTGACACGCCGGTCTACGTCGAGAAGCCGGGCGACATCGACCCGACCCTGACCGAGCGGCTGGCCGCGAAGAGCGCCTGGGCGCTGACCACGACGACCTTCCCCGAGGTCGACGAGTCGTTGCGGCGGGCCAACGCCGCGCGCGACGGTCGACCGGACTTCGCGACCCTGTCCGACCAGGACCTGATCGACCGGGCTCGCTCGTTCGTGCCGGACCTGGTCTACGGCTATGCCTGGCACGTGCCGACCACCACGTTGTCCACGATGGGGCCGGCGGTGGCCGGGGCCTACCTGGGCGCGATCGGCGAGGCGGACTCGCTCGGCGCGCTGCTGAGCGGGCTCGGCGGCGTCGACTCCGCCGCACCGTCGTTCGCGATGTGGAAGCTCGGCCGCTCCGCCCTGGAGTCCGAGACGGTCAACACAGCCTTCGAAGGTGCCCTTGGCGAGGTGTTGCCCACCCTGCGCGCCAGCGACGACCCGGAGGCTGTCGCGTGGCTCGAGGCGTTCGACGACCTGATCTACAGGTTCGGGTCACGGGCCCCCAATGAGTGGGACCTCAGGTCGGACAGCTGGGAGACAAAACCGATCCTGGCGCTGTCCGCCATCGACGGCATGCGCAAGGCGGGACCCGAGGCAGACCCCACGATCGCCTTGGAGCGCAACACGAAACGGCGCGAGCAGATGACGGCCGAGCTGGCCGAGCGGATGCCCGATGCAGCCTCACGCCAGGGATTCCTGGACGCGGCCGCGTCGATCACCCGGTTCATGCCGTGGCGCGAGCGAACAAAGACCGCGGCCGTCAAGGTGATGGGAGAGGTGCGCGCTGCCATGTTCGAGCTCGGCGACCGCATGGTTGCCCGAGGCGTCCTGGCTGACCGTCGGGACATCACGATGCTCACGGTCGACGAGCTTGACGACTTCGTGGCCGACCCGGAGTCGTTCAAGGACACGCTGGCGCGCCGCGCCGTTGAGTATCAACAGCTCTTCGCACTCGAGCCGCCGTTCTTCCTGACAGAGAACGTCCCGCTGTCGCAATGGAAGGTACGCACGGAGCAGGCCGTGGCGATTGCCCAACCGGGCGACGTACTGCAGGGCGTCGGCGGGTCTCCTGGCGTCGCACGTGGCCGGGCCCGCATCATCACCGATCCGTTCGAGCCGGGCGACTATCAGCCCGGCGACATCCTGGTCGCCCCGCAGACCGACCCCGCGTGGACCCCGTTGTTCGTCCCCGCTGCGGCGGTCGTCGTCAATGTCGGCGCCGTGATCACCCATGCTGTTATCGTCTGCCGCGAGCTGGGCCTGCCCTGTGCCGTCTCCGTCGGTGGAGCGACCCAGCGGATCCCGGACGGCGCGATGATCGAGGTCGACGGCACCGCGGGCACGGTGACTGTCCTGTGACGATCGGCATCGGGCTGGGCCTGCCGCAGCTCGGCCAGCACGTCACCGCCGACGCTGTGCGCCAGTTCTGTGTCCGCGCGGAGGAGCTCGGCTATGCGAGCGTGTGGGTGCAGGAGCACCTGTTCTATCCACACGCCAACACCTCGGGCTACGCAGGGCGTGAAAGCACCGAGGTGCATCCGGCCTACCGCTCGGTCTTCGGTCCGTTCGAGCTGATGGCCTACGCGGCGGCGGTGACCGAACGGATCACGATCGGGAGCAGCATCCTGGTCGCCGGCTATCACCGCCCGATCGAGCTGGCCCAACGCCTGGCCACCCTCGACCAGCTTTCCGACGGCCGGCTGGTCGCCGGGCTGGCCGCCGGCTGGTCGGTCGAGGAGCACCTGCAGATGGGCGTCGACCCGAAGACACGTGGTCGGCGGATGGACGAGCTGGTCGCCGCCCTGCAGGCCTGTTGGGGACCAGACCCCGTCTCGTTCGAGGGAGAGTTCTTCTCGATCCCCGTGTCCGATGTCCAACCCAAGCCGGTGCAGCAGCCCCACCCGCCGCTGCTCTCGGGCCTGAAGTCGGGAGCAGGGCTGCGGCGGACCGCGGCGCTGTTCGACATCTGGAACCCGAGCCGGGGCACCGCACAGGAGCTCACCGACCAGATGACGGAGATGAATGCGCAGCGCCCCGAAGGGGCACAGCCGCTGCGGCTCTACTTCCGGGCCTACGCACAGCGGCCAACCGATGCGGTGGGTTCCGGCGGTCAGGGCATCGAGGGACTACATGACGACCTGGTGACCGCCGCCGCCGCCGGGGCGGAGCAGCTCATCGTCGACTGCAACTTCTGGGACGCGGTCGACTCAGCAAAGATCTGGGAGAACATCCCCGACATGATGGATCCGCTGCTCGAGCACGCCAAACAGGTGTCGCCGTGAGCGATGTTGCACTCAAGAAAGTAGACACCACGTGAAGGCCGCAGTTTTCGAGAACGGTTCACCGAAGCTGACCATCGAGCAGATCCCACAGCCGCAGCCGCGTCGTGGCGAGGTCCTGGTCAAGGTGGCGGCCTGCGGGGTCTGCCACACCGACCTGCACGTGCTGAAGTCCGAGGTGACCTTCCCGGGACCTGGAGTGCTGGGGCATGAGGTGTCCGGAGTGGTCGCCGCTCTGGGTGACGACGTGGTCGGCGTCGCGGTGGGGGACCGGGTGGTTTGCGCGTTCATCATGCCGTGCGGCACCTGCCGGCACTGCGTGCGTGGCTACGAGGATCTCTGCGAGACGTTCTTCGCCTTCAATCGGCTCAAGGGCACGCTGTACGACGGCGAGACCCGGCTCGCCAGAGCGGACGGCTCGGCACTGTCGATGTACTCGATGGGCGGCCTCGCGGAATACTGCGTCGTCCCGCAGACCGATGTGTTCCGGGTCCCCGACGGACTTGCACTGACCGACGTGTCGATCCTCGGCTGCAGCTCGTTCACGGCCTACGGGGCGGTTCACAACGTTGCCAAGTTGGGACTGGGCGACCGGATCGCGGTGATCGCCGCCGGTGGCGTCGGGTCCAGCATCATCCAGTTCGCCAAGGCGGCCGGCGCGGGCCAGATCATCGCGGTGGACGTAAGCGACGACAAGCTCGCCGCCGCGACCGGGCTCGGTGCGACCCACACCGTCAACTCGAGCTCCACCGATGCGGTGGCCGCGGTCCGGGAGCTGACCGGCGGCACCGGTGTGGACATTGCGTTCGAAGCGCTGGGGCGCGCGGACACCTTCGCGACCGCCGTGGCCGTCCTCGACGACGGCGGATGCGCCGTGGTCGTCGGCATCGCGCCCGCCGGCTCCCGCGGTGAGCTCGACCTGGCCAGGCTGGTCCGGCGCAAGCTGCGGATCCTCGGTTCCTATGGAGCGCGGGCGCGCGCTGACATGCCGCAGCTGTTGCGCCTCGTGCAGAGCGGCACCGTACAGCCAGAAAGGGTGATCACCCGGCGCTACTCACTCGATGAGGCCGAGGACGCCTATCAGGCGCTGGCCCGCGGCGAAATCGTCGGGCGCGCCGTGATCCAGATGTCGGACGATGCTGAAAGCTAAGGACGGATCCGGGCCGGGGTTTCCCTGGCAGCAGGACCACTGGCTGACCGACTGGGACGTCAGCGAGCGCTATCCCGTCTACACGCGCGCCAACGCCGGCGAGGTGCTGCCCGACCCGTCGAGCCCGCTCAACGTCACCCTCGCCTGGAACAAGGGCATCAACCTCGGCTGGCGTGAGGGCAACGTCAATCTGCTCGGCACGCACCGCGCCGACGAGATGGACGAGGTGTGGACCGAGACGATCGGCAACTTCGGGGGCTACCACTACACGAACTTCTCCTCGGTGGAGCTGATCGGTGCGCGGCTGCCCGGACTCACCGTCCCGGTCTGGAACCGCCTCTGGGTCGGTGACCATCCCGACCTGCCGGACTACGTCGAGAAGCCGGGAGACATCGACCCCTCCCTCACCCACGGACTCGCCGCGAAGACTGCCTGGGCTCTGGTGACCGAGACCTTTCCTGAGGTCGACGAGTCGAAGCGCCGGGGTGACGCGGCCCGCCGGGACCGGCCCGACCTGAGCACCCTGTCCGACAGCGAGCTGGTGGCCCGGGCGCGTTCCTTCCAGCCTGACCTGATCTACATCTACGCCGCCCACGTGCTGGGGACCGTGCTTGCCAGCGTCGGTCCATCTGCAGCCGCCGGCTATCTGGCGCTGATCGGGGAGGAAGGCGCCAGCGCTCAGCTGATGAGCGGGCTCGGTGGGGTCGACTCAGCGGCTCCCTCCTTCGCGTTGTGGGACCTGAGCCGGATCGCCCGCAGCGCGCGGGCGGTGACTGCTGCCTTCGACGCGGGCGTGAGCACGGTCCTGTCAACGCTGCGGGTAAGCGACGACCCCGAGGCCGTCAGGTTCCTCAAGGACTTCGACGAGTTCCTCTTCGAGTACGGATCGCGCGCGCCCAACGAGTGGGATCTGCGCTCCGACAGCTGGGAGACCAAGCCGGAGCTCGCGCTGGTCGCGGTCGATGCCATGCGGGCCAGCGGTGAGCAGAGCAGCCCCTACGTCACGCACGCGCGCAACCGGGCCGCCCGCGAGCAGCTGACCCGGGAGCTCGCTGACCGCATGCCCGATGAGGCGTCGCGCGCGGGACTGCTCGCTGCAGCAGCCTCGATCGTGCGGTTCATCCCCTGGCGTGAGCGGACCAAGACTGCCTGCGTCAAGGCGATGCAGGAGATGCGCATGGCCGTGTTCGAGCTCGGCCGGCGGATGGTGCTGCGAGGTGTGCTGGCCGACCACCGCGACATCACGATGATCCTCGACGAAGAGCTGGATGCGTTCGTCGCCGATCCTTTCGCCTTCGAGGAGGAGGTGGGGCGCCGGCTGGTCGGCTACCAGGCGCTGTTCGACCTCGAGCCGCCGTTCTTCCTGCGGGAGAACCTGCCGTTGTCGCGGTGGCCGCGGCGCACCTCGCGCCGGCCCGCGCAGGCGCTTCCCGGAGACGTGTTGCGCGGTGTCGGCGGCGCACCCGGCACCGCCCGGGGCCGCGCTCGCATCCTGCAGGATCCTTTCGACGTGGGCGACCTGGCGCCGGGCGACGTGCTGGTCGCCCCGCAGACCGATCCGGCCTGGACACCGTTGTTCGTCGGGCTGGCCGCCGTTGTCGTCAACGTCGGTGCTCCGATCACCCACGCGGCGATCATCAGTCGAGAGCTCGGCATTCCGTGTGCCGTCTCCGTGCGCGACGCCACGATGTTGATCCCCGAGGGTGCACTCGTCGAGGTCGATGGCTTCACCGGAACGGTCACTCTGCTCTAGCGGGCGGCGGGAAGAGACTCTTGCGCCGGCCGGCCGGCTGCCCGGCGACCACTTCTAGTCGTTCGCATCGCTTCGTACGCCGGAGGTCAGCTCACTCACCGGTCGGCCGTCCCAGGACAGCACCCGCCACCCAGCGGTGCGGTCTCCCTCGACGACCACCATGCCCGTATTGCTCAGCGGGTTGGCGCCGATGAACTCAGGGGACAGGTCCGAAGTGTTCGCACCGGTCCACAGCCGGAGCACGCCACCGTGACTGACGATCAACGCCCTCCGATGGGCCAGCACCTCGTCGACGACCCGCTCGAACCTGCTTAGCGCCTCGGTGCCGCTCTCCCCGCCGGGCATGCGTTTCTCGCGGTCGCCCCGAGCCCAGCCCAAGCACGTCGAGATGTAGGTGTCCGTCGCCTCGGCGTCGCCGCGCGTCTCGAGGTCACCGGCAGAGATCTCCCGCAGACCGTCCCGGATCTCGACCGTGAGCCCGTTGGCCGCTGCGAACGGGGCAGCCGTCATCTGCGCGCGCATTTGCGTGGACGCATAGACCGCGTCGACCGGCTCGTCTGCCAACCGGTCGGTGACCCGTTGAGCCTGTTCCTGGCCGACCGTGGTCAGTGGCGGACCAGGCACAACGGTGTCTAGAACATGCAGCACGTTCGAAGGGCTCTGGCCATGCCGCAAGAGGATCAGCCGCATGGCACCGCGCTGGAGTGGTCAGGCGTCGACATCCTCACCGATCCACTCGGAGAGCAGGTGGTGCATGTGGCGGATCTTGCTCTCCTGATAACGGGAGAGCGTCACGTACTTCTCCCGGGTAGTGCGCATGCCCACCTGCACCTTGGGCATGTTGTAGGAGTCCTGGTCGAAGACCCGGGCCGACGTGCCCAAGATGGTTGCCTTGGTCCACGACTCGTCCGGGCCGAGCCACTGAGTCTTGGCCGGTGCTGGCCGCTCACCCGTGAACGGCGCCAGGAAGTAGACGTCCATCAGGCACTTCTCGTGCTGGTCCTGGTAGGGCCGGAAGCGGTAGACGATGCGCTGATAGGCACCCCACGGGTGGAAGTTGGGGAAAACCGTGTAGTAGATGCTGTCCAGTGACTCGGCATCACAGATGAGGTCAGCGGCCTGGTCGCCGATGATCGGACGCAGTGACTCGCGAGCGAGCATGCCGGACAGCTCACGGGCCGTCATGCCTTCGGGCACCTCGACCAGAGCCGGCTCGTCCATGCGGGCGTCGACCATCGAGTCGAACATCTCCTGCTCGGTGGGGACCCACTTCAGGTGCGGGCTGGGCACGCCGTTGGCGGAGATGCCGCGGTTGAAGTTGCCCCAGCAGTCGTACTGGCTGTTGGTGTCGGCCATGCCGGCCACCCGCTGCGGGTGCGTGGTGATGACGTGCAGGGCCTCGGAGAACGCTTCCTGTGCGACTTTCCAGTTGGCGTCGATGATCTTGGCGACGTGCGCCTGCATGTAGCGGTCTTCGAGTGGCCATTTCGCGAAGTGCCGATCCAGGTCGCCGAGGAAGTCTTCCAGCGGCTCGCTGTCGGGGTCCATGTTGATGAACACGAACCCGCCCCAGGTGCCGACCTTGACCTCGGGCAGGGACATGTCCTTGTCCTTGAGCTGGGGGAAGTCCCAGTCACAGGTGACCGACTTCAGCGACCCGTCCAGGTTCCAGCAGAACCCGTGATAGGCACAGCGCAGCTCCTTGTCGGCCGGACCCGACTCGTGGCGCAGCTGGCGACCGCGGTGCAGGCAGGCGTTGTAGAACGCCTTGATCGTCATGTCCGACCCGCGCACCACCAGCAGCGAGGTGTCGCAGATGTCATAGACATAGGTGTCCCCGGAGGTGGCGATCTCCTCCTCGCGGCAGACCATCTGCCACACCTTGGGCCACAGCCGCTCCTTCTCCAGGTCATGAAAGGCCCGGCTGGTGTAGCGGGTCACCGGCACGAACGTCTGGTCATCGAAGATCCCCGGCGACTCCTCCCGCAGGATCGCCGGCACCGGATGGGTATCGGTGTCCAACAGCTGCTGGTAGCCCATGCCCGGCGAACGAGCCAGGAGCGGGGCCGGCATCGAGCCAGGCTGGTCGACGGGCCGTGTCTCCAGGTCGGTCACAGTGCCGCTCCTTCGCTGATGATCTTGCTGGCAGCCAGCTCTTCCGCGTGCTTGCGCAGGATCTCGGTTGCTCCCATGAAGCGGCGGTTCTGGCTGATGTCGCCGCGCTCACGCGGCCCCAGCCCCACCCACCGGGCCAGCTCCGGGTCGCAGGAGCGCACTGCACCGTGCAGATAGCGCCCTTCCGGGTCGAACGTCCCCGTCGAGCCATCACGAGCGGTCACCAGGACGTTGAAGTCCTCGTCCAGCTCATAGATCGCCCGGCTCATCGGGTGTTGGATCTGGCGCATGGTCGTCTCCTTCGTGCAACTGAGGCACGCTGAGCAACTGGGCAGGGGGTTACTTGTCAGCGCGTACACTTACTGTAAGAGCGACCGTCGCACATGTCCAGTGGCGGCACCGGTGCTTCGGGTTGATCCCCGGGTGGGTTGTCAGGTGCCCGCCAGTGCGTCGGCGCGAAATGTCGACACCACCTGGTTCATGACCGTGCGTGGCGAGTCCAGCAGCATCAGGGCCTGCTCTTCGACCGTGTGGGCCACCAGCTCGGCATAGCGGTCGGGGAACACCGACGCAACACCCGCGAGCCAGCCGTCCAGCGACCGCGCGGCCACTTGACCCGGCGAGGCCATCGGGAGGGTCATCTTCGCCGACATGTCCGTGGCCACGTAGCCCGGGAAGACGTTGGTGACACTGACACCACGCTCCCTCAGCTCCTCGCGGACCCCGAGCGACATCATGAGGGCCGCCGCCTTGCTCGCGCTGTAGATCGGGGCGCTGCGGGAGAGCGCAATCGCTGCGGTAGACAGCACAAACACGATGCCGCCTGCGTGCTGCTCGAGGCCGGGTGTGAACTGGCGGATCAGGTGCAGCGGACCGAAGAAGTTCACCTCGAGCAAAGCGCGGAACATGTCCTCCTCCGCAGCCTGGAGCACGCCAAGCATGGCCGTCTGGCCGGCGTTGCAGACGAGCAGGTCGACATCCGCACAGAGTCCGGCAGCCGCGTCGACCTGCTCCGGGTCGGTGACGTCGAGTTGTACGGGGACGAGCCGGTGACCGTGCTGCTGCTGCGCGCCGGCGAGCGAGGCCACGTCTCGTACGCCCGCAAACACACGCTCGGCGCCGCGGTCGAGCGCCGCCGTGACGAACGCTGCCCCGATGCCGCGGTTCGCCCCTGTGACGAGAACCTGACGGCCGTCGAGCTGACCCACTAGACGTCTTCGCCGACGAAAGACATGAGTCTGTTGTGAAAGTGCCGGATCTTGCTCTCCTGATAGCTCGCGAACGTGAGGAACTCTGAGCGGGTCGCGCGGAGTCCTTTCTGGACGCGCGGGAGGTTGAACGAGTCCTGGTCGAGGATCCGCGCCGTCGTGCCGAGCTCGGCCGCGTCGGTCCACTCCTCGTCCTCGGTGAGCCAGTGGACCGGCGCAGGGGGCGGGCGTTCTCCCCGATACGGCGAGAGGAAGTAGACCTCCATCAGGCACTTCTCGTGCTGGTCCTGGTAGGGCCGGAAGCGGTAGACGATGCGCTGATAGGCACCCCACGGGTGGAAGTTGGGGATCACCGAGTAGTCGAAGGCGTCGATGGTCTCCGAGTCGGACAGCGCGTCGGCGGCCTGGTCGCCGATGATCGGACGCAGTGACTCGCGGGTCAGCCGACCTGAGGCGGAGCGGACGGTGTCGCCCGCGGGCACCTCGTACTGCAGTGGATCGTCCTCGCGGCGGTCGACCATCGAGTCGAACATCTCCTGCTCCGTCGGTGTCCAGGACAGGTGCGGGCTCGGCGTGCCGTTCGGTGTGATGGCCCGGCTGAAGTTCGCCCAGATGTCGTACTGCGTGTTCTGGTCACCCATCCCGGCCAGTCGCTGCGGGTGGGTCGTGACGACGTGGAACGCCTCGGCGAAGGCATCCTGCGCGACCTTCCAGTTGCAGTCATAGACCTTCGCGACGTGCGCCTCGATGTAGCGGTCTTCGAGTGGCCATTTGGCGAAGTGCCGATCCAGGTCGCCGAGGAAGTCTTCCAGCGGCTCGCTGTCGGGGTCCATGTTGATGAACACGAACCCGCCCCAGGTGCCGACCTTGACCTCGGGCAGGGACATGTCCTTGTCCTTGAGCTGGGGGAAGTCCCAGTCACAGGTGACCGACTTCAGCGACCCGTCCAGGTTCCAGCAGAACCCGTGATAGGCACAGCGCAGCTCCTTGTCGGCCGGACCCGACTCGTGGCGCAGCTGGCGACCGCGGTGCAGGCAGGCGTTGTAGAACGCCTTGATCGTCATGTCCGACCCGCGCACCACCAGCAGCGAGGTGTCGCAGATGTCATAGACATAGGTGTCCCCGGGGGTGGCGATCTCCTCCTCGCGGCAGACCATCTGCCACACCTTGGGCCACAGCCGCTCCTTCTCCAGGTCATGAAAGGCCCGGCTGGTGTAGCGGGTCACCGGCACGAACGTCTGGTCATCAAAGATCCCCGGCGACTCCTCCCGCAGGATCGCCGGCACCGGATGGGTATCGGTGTCCAACAGGTCCTGATAGCTCGGTCCTTTCGAACGGACCTGAACAGGAATCTGCACGCTTGTCATAGCCTTCCCCAGGGGTCTCGGTCGTGCGTTGATGGTGGTGCTGGCGCACGTGCCGCCGGCGCGACGCGCTCAGACAGCGTCGGGAGTGGTGTCAGGAGCACGGAAGCGCCGGTTGGCGCTGAGGTCCACCGGCTCGGTGGGTCCGTTGCCCACCCACTTGCACATCTCGGGGTCGGCGCTGCGGATGGTCCCGCCGAGCCAGCGGCCCTCGGAGTCGAAGGTTCCCGTTTCGCCGAACCGCGACGTGACCAGAACGTTGAACTCCTCGTCCAGCTCGTAGATGGCCCCACTGAGCGGATGGCGGACCTTGCGCATCGGGGGGGCCTCCTGGTCGCAGGTCGGCAAGGCGCGGTGCCCCTGCCTCAGCAGTATCTGTAGTCATCCACAACTTACTAAGGATGCTCTTCAGTTGTAAAGCGGTCAGCTCGATCCGTACAGCCTTGCGTAAGACGAGTCGGAGGGGTCGCGCCGCGACGGGACGAGCGGGATGTCGGCAAGAGGCAACGAAGCGGTCAGGTCCCTGACGCCGACGGGCGTCACGGTGTTGAGGTCGGTGACGTAGAGGCGGTCGATGATCCGCAACCGACCCTCGAACGGCTCCCAGATGTCCAGGTAGCGGCCCCGGCTGATGTAGTCGACCTGCTCGTCCGGTGCTGCGCGCATCCGCAGGGTCGTCATGACGTAGGCCTCGCTGGCGATTCGCTCGGCGGTGGTCTCGACCAGGATGTTCGAGATGGAGTGCGTATGACCGACCATCCCCGCATGCAGTGGCCACAGCCAGTGCACGAACTCTGCCGGTGTCCCCTCGAACTTGCCGCCGTAGTAGATGTGGGCCTCGGGAAAGAAGCACGCGAGGGCCAGGTCGGCGTCCATGCGATCCATCGCCCGGGCATATCGATAGAGCGTCTGCGCGATCTCGGCCTGGAGCTCGGGGCGGGACCGGCTGGTCACGGCATCACCTTGCCGCCGTTGAGCATGAACGTCATGCCGGTGATGTAGTCGGAGCCGGACGTTGCGAGAAAGATCGCGAGCGGCGCGCCGTCGCGCTCGGGTTCGCCGAGCCGTCGCATCGGCAACGACTCGCGCAGCGCTTGGACAAACTCCGGGCGGGCCTGTTCCCATGCCTCGAATGCGTCCGTGCGCAAGGTCGGAGAGATGACGTTGACGTTGATGCCGAACTGGCCCCACTCGTTGGCCGCCGTGCGGGAGAGAGCGCGCACCGCTTCCTTGGTCATGTTGTACGGCGTGTTCCCCGTCGTGCCGAGCATGCCCGACGTAGAGGAGAAGTTGATGATCTTCCCGCTGCCCTGAGCTTTCATGTGCGGGAACGCCGCCTGCATGCCCCACAGGGTGGCCAGCGCGCCGGTGCGGAAGCTGTATTCCACGAACGCGGTGTCGGTGTCCTCGACGCCGACAAAGGTGGTCGAGACCTGCGGTGATGCGGCGCTGCCGAAGCCTTGTGCGTTGTTGACCAGCACGTCGATGGTTCCGAACTCCGTCACCGCGCGTCCAACGGCGGCGAACACCTGGTCGCGTTCACCGACGTCGCAAGCGACCGCAACGGCCACCCCGCCCGTGTCCCTGATGTCGCTGGCCACCGCCTCGACGGTGGCGTGGGTGCGCGAGGCGAGCACGACCTTGGCGCCCGCGCCGGCATAGGCCACGGCGATCGCGCGACCGATGCCACGCCCCGATCCGGTGACGACGGCGACCTTGCCTGCGAGCTCGTTCATCGATGGGGCACACCCTTGACAGCCGAGAGGGTTACTGTGGTGAGTCTCCACTAAGGCTAGCAGCGGCGCCGGACTTCGAAGAGGATGCGGCAGTGCAGACCTATGAACACCTCGACATCGCGATGGCTGGCGCCGTGGCACAGGTCACGATCAACCGTCCCCACCGCCTGAACACTCTGTCCTCCGACGCCCACCGGGAGATGGAGGAGCTCTGGCCCGACCTGGGTGAACGCGACGACGTGGACGCGGTCGTGCTGTGTGGCGCTGGGGACGTGTTCAGTGCGGGAGGCGACGTCAAGGAGATGCTCGAGCTCGCGCGGTCCTCGTCGGCTGCCGGGTCGGGCATCAGCACTGCACGGGCGAGGCGCCTCGTCTACGGCATGCTTGATTTCGAGAAACCGCTGGTCGCGGCCGTCGAGGGGCGGGCGGTCGGTCTCGGTGCCACGCTCGCCCTGCTGTGCGACTTCGTGGTCGCCGCCGACGGCAGCGTCTTCAGCGATCCGCACGTCAACCTGGGACTCGTCCCCGGCGATGGCGGAGCCGCGATCTGGACCGTGCTCGTCGGCCCGCACCGGGCGCGCGACCTGCTCATGCGTGGCCGGGTGGTCGATGCCGCGTTGCTGCATCGGCTTGGCCTGGTGGTGGAGACAACCGCCTCCGGCCAGGCTCTGGCGACTGCCTTGGACCTTGCGACCGAGCTGACCGCACAGCCACGACTTGCGTTGCGGGGCACGAAGATCGCGATCAACGCCTACGTGAAGGGTCAGTTCGTGCCGGTCTTCGAGACATCCCTTGCCTACGAAGCGTCCACCCTGCGCAGCGGCGACTTCCGCGAAGGGGTGGCTGCCCTGGGGGACAAGCGCCGACCGATGTTCACGGACCGGTGAGCGGCCCGACCGGGCCCGCGGAGCGAGGACGGGTCGACCTCGAGCTGGAGCCGGACGGCATCGCGATCATCACGATCAACCAGCCCGCGCGACGCAACGCGATGACCTACCCGATGATGGCCGAGCTGTTCGACCACCTGCAGCAGGTGGGGCAGGACCCGCAGTGCCGCGTCGTCATCCTGACCGGGGCCGGCGAGTCGTTCTGCGCGGGGACGGACCTGCACTATCTGGCCACCCTGCCACCGGACGAGCGGGGTTTCCGCGGTGCTCTCACCGACGCCGACGGCTGGTGGAACCTGGTCGCCTGCCCGCGGCCGGTCATCGCAGCGATCGACGGGGCTGCGGTCGGCATGGGGGCGGAGTGGACCAGCCTGTGCGACGTGCGCGTCGCCACGACGCGGGCGCGGTTCGCGTGGAACTTCGCCCAGCGCGGGCTCGTACCCGACACCGGCGCCGGCACCTGGTTGCTGCCGCGCCTGATCGGTGTCCAGCCGGCGCTGCGCCTGCTCTATTCCGGCGACTGGCTGACCGCAGCCGAGGCGCTCGCGCTCGGCTATGTCTGCGCCGTTGTCGAACCAGGCGACCTGCTGGCCGCCGCTCGCACCGAGGCCCGTCGTTATCTCGGTGGGGCGCCGCAGGCGCAGGCGTGGACCAAGCAGTTGCTGTACGGAGGTCTCGGCCGACCGGTGTCCGAGCACCAGGCGGCGAGCCGCGATCGCCTGCTGTCAGCGTTCCGGTCCGCCGAGCATGCCGAGGGTCTGGCAGCGTTCCACGAGGGTCGGGCTCCGGAGTTCGGCTCCGTGGAGCCGCTCGGGGAAGCCGTCACGGCCGCGGAGCAGCCACCCAATGCAGGGCGTTCGTGACGAGCCGCCGATAGCCGTCCTGAGTGAGCGTCGCGGCCGTGTCGCCAGGCTGGATGTAGACCAACCTGCTCTTGTCGACCATGCGCGCCCAGGCGGCCAGCGACGATCCGGTCGGGTGCGTCCAGTCCCCCGTCCAGCCGGGGACGGTCGCCGCGACGGTGGAGTGGTGGACGGTGTGTGCGATCTCGGCATCGGTGCGCAACAACGGCACGACGTCGTCCTCGAAGACCGGGCAGAGGTAGGTCTCGTCCACGACGTCCAGCCCCTCGGCCAACCCCTCGAGCACCGGGTGCGACGGATCCACCGGCGTGAGGTGTTGAGCGACGTCCTCGCGGTATCCCGAGTCCGGCCATTCGGCACCGCGCACGACGCCTGGCCGGTAGAGGTACTGGCCACCCACCATGTCCGACCAGCCCGGCCACGCCGGCCACGAGGACAGGGCGTGGTGCAGCACCACGAACCCATGACCGGCCGAGGCCAGCGCGGCGATGCCGTCGACGACGTGGCGGGGGGCGGGGGAGGCGGTCGGCCGGACTCCTGGCATGTCGTAGTGCAGCGAGGCCGCGATGTCAGCGAGCCGAGCCGGGTTGAGCCAGTCCAGCGCCTCGGGTTGCTCGACCCATACGACGTCGAAGGGCAGTGCGCCGAGGAAGTCGTCGAAGGCATCTCGATCGAACGAGTGCCCGCCGGTGACCGCCAGAACTTTCATCTGACCCAATCTAGGGACGCCCACCAACGATCGCTGGTAAGCCGTTGTGAGCTGGCCTTTTGTGCGGGGAAGATGGGCTACCTGTGCTCAATTCAATTTTTGTAGACACAGACAAGTAACAATTGGTTGACGTCCCATCTTCGGTGCCCCTATGGTACACAACTGGAGCCAGACACTAGTAATTACCCAGTGACCGCAGCCAAACGCGGTGGCAATGCAGGTTCGGCCTGGAGGGTCGCCCGCCGACGGCGGCAAGGTCACTCCCGAACGCTCCTGACCAACTCTTGCGGTCCCGCGTCGGCGCGACCACCCATATACCGAACCTGGGTCATCCGGCCCGAGAGGGGAAAGTCCCGTGAAGGCTCGTCTCATGGTTTGCGCGGCGGCGGCATCGTTGTTGGCGCTGGCCGCCTGCAGCAGCGGCTCGACTGACGCAGGCACCAAGGACACGTCCGGCAGCACCGCGTCGTCCGCCGCCAGCTCCCCCGAGCTGAAGGCGGCACTGACGCGGGTGGACGCGGCAGTGAAGGAGCCGTCGACCGTCGGCGTGGCCACCCCGTTGAGCAAGACCCCGGCGACCGGCAAGCGGATCGTCGTACCTGACCGTGCGGCGTCGGCATCTGCAAGCAGCTGATGGATGAGATGCAGGCGACGCCGCCAAGTCGCTGGGCTGGACCGCGACCCGCATCGACTCGGGCACGACTCCTGAGCAGACGCGGTCGCTGCCTGGGACCGCGCGCTTCGACCGCAACGCCGAAGTACGACGCGATCATCACCTCCGGCACGCCGGTGTCGGTCTACCAGAAGCAGCTGGCGCAGGCCGCGGCGGCTGGCATCCGGTCGTCGACTGGACCTCGGCAACCCGCCAGGCACTCCGGGCATCATCGTCGACATCCGCCGGTCACGGACAACGAGAACCGCGGCAAGCTCCTGGCCGACTACGCGGCGACCGAGACCAACGGCAAGGCCAAGGTCGGTGTTCCTCAACGTGCCCGACTATCCGATCCTCGCGGCCGAGGGCAAGGCCTTCGCCGCAGCAGCTGCAAGGCGAACTGTCCGGCGACCTGTTCCTCCGAGCAGCTGAACTTCGCGGCCACCGACATCGGCACCAAGGTGCCGTCGGCGACGGTCAGCTATCTCCAGCCCACCCCGACGTCAACTTCATCGTGACGTCGTGCGACGACATCAGCCTCGGCGTCCCCGAGGCACTGAAGGCCGCCGACGCTCGACAGCAAGGTCAAGCTGATCAGTCAGTCGAACAACGAGGTGCCGGCGAGAACATCAAGGCGGGCAACGTGCAGGTGGCGACGATCCCCCAGGGTGTCGGCCAGATGGCCTACAAGGCGCTCGACGTGCTCGCGAGGCACTTCAACGGCGACAGCATCGAGGAGGACGCGGAACCCGCTGCCGATCTATCTGCAGACCAAGGAGACGATCGGCGACCCGAAGGACCTGTGGAAGGGCCCGCCGGACTACGCCAAGCAGTACGCCACCCTCTGGAAGGTTTCCGGGTAGCTAGTGACAAGAAACAGGTGCAGGGACAGGATGACGGTCATATGAGAATTTTGCGCACAAGCCGTGCAAGCCGCACATCCCGGTCCCTGCTTCTGGGCCGGCCGTGAGCACCGCAGCCGCAGAACCGCTGCTCCACCTGTCCGGGGTGGTCAAGACCTTCCCCGGACAGGTGGCGCTCGACGGCGCCGGGCTCGACGTGGCCGTCGGCGAGATCCACGCCCTCGTCGGGCAGAACGGCTCCGGCAAGTCGACGATCATCAAGCTGCTGGCCGGCTATCACGCGCCGGACACTGTCGAGGCGCGACGGTAGGCGGTGAGGCCTTCGAACTCGGGTCCGCGACGAGGCCGACCGGATCGGGATGCGGTTCATCCACCAGAACCTCGGACTCGTCGAGACCGATGTCAGCGGTCGAGAACTGCGCCCTGACTCGCCGGCTTCCCCACTGGCCGGCTGTACCGCATCGACTGGAAGACGAGAGCGCGCGCCGTCGGCAGGCGCTCGACCAGTTCGGGGTCGACGTCGACCCGTGACGAACCGGTCGGTCACCTGGCTCCGGCACACCGCACGATGGTCGCGATCGTCCGCGCGCTGCAGGACTGGGAGCACTCGGCACGGCTGCTCGTGCTCGACGAACCGACAGCGACCTTGCCGGCGGCGGAGGTGGACCGACTGTTCGCCGTCGTGCGCCGGGTGGCCTCGAACGGTCTCGGCGTGCTGTTCGTGTCGCACCGGCTGGACGAGGTCTTCGACATCGCGTCCCGGGTGACGGTGTTCCGCGACGGCAAATCGGTGCGGACGAGTCGCGGCGCAGCTCACTCACCAGACGCTCGTACGCACGATGCTCGGCCGGTCGATCGCCGCGTGGCACACCGCAGCGGTCGAGTCGGCCGCTGCAGCCGGCGCTGGTCGCGACAAGCTCGCCGGACTCGACCTGCGTTCGTTGTACGCTCACGGTCCACGAGGGTGAGATCGTCGGCGCTCGCCGGTCTGCTCGGCCGGGGCCGCGACGAGGTGGCGCCGCTCATCTCCGGCGCGATCGCGCGATCCGGGGCGCGTAAGCTCGGCGGGCAGGCGATCAAACCGGACGATCCGCGCGCTGCGCTGAGGCCGGAGTCGCGACGGTCCTGTCGACCGCGCCGCGAAACGGCGCGATCCCAACTTCACCGTGCAGGAGAACATCGTCCTGCCGAGGCTACGGACCCTCGTCAAGCGCAGGCATGCTCAACCGCCGCCGAACGCAAGGAGAGCACCCACTGGATCGAACGAGCTCGACGTGCGTCCGGCCGATCCGGCGACAGCTGTTCCTCAACCTCAGCGGTGGCAACCAGCAGAAGGTCGTGCTCGGCCAAGTGCCTTCGGCTCTCACCGAAGGTGCTGCTCCTCGACGAACCGACGCAAGGCGTCGACGTCGGCGCGAAGGTGGCGTTGTACTCGATCGTGGCGGCGCGCGCCGAGGAGGGACTCGGGAGTGCTCGTCTCGTCCGGCGACTCCGAGGAGCTGGCCCGCCTCTGCCACCGGGTGCTGGTTCTCGTACGCGGCATCGGGTCGTCCGCGAGCTGAGCGGAGCCGATCTCACCGCCGAGGCGATCGACCTCGCAGTGCTCGAAGAAGACCGTACCACACGGAGGAGGTGCGTCTTGCCCAGAGACAGAAGCGTGACGAGGCGACCTCAGCGACACTGCTGACCTCCGGCGGTCGGACGAGGACCACCGCCGTCAGCCGCTCCTTCGACGCGGCCAGGTGGAAGCAGAGCTGGCGTCCGTCGGATCGCCGGCTCTACCTGTTCGCCGTCATGTTCGTCGTCTTCGCGGTCCGATCCCGGACCTCTTCCTGACCACCAGCGACGTGGACGCACCCTGTGCCAACGAGCAGGCGGTGACGACGATCGTCGCGTCGGCCTACCTGGTGGCCCTGTCGGCGGGCGTATTCGACCTCTCGGTCGGCGCGGTCATGGGGTGCACTGCCGCGGTGTCGCCTACCTGATTGTGAACAGCCACTGGAACGTCTGGCTGGCCTGGCCGCGTCGCTCGTATTCGGTGTGCTGGTCGGTTGCCTCAATGCACTGGTCGTCGTGAAGTTCAGGGTCGACTCGTTCATCGCGCACACTCGGCATGCAGGCGATCCTTTCGCGCTCCTGCTGTGGGTGACGAACGGTCAGCAGATCGTCGGCCTGCCTGTCGGTGTTTCTGAGCATCGCGGCCTACACAGTGTGCTCGGCATCCCTGTGCCGTTCTACGTCATGCTCGTCGTCGCGTTCGCCGCTGGTACGTGATGGAGCTACACCCCGGTCGGTCGCTTCATCGAGGCCACGGGTGGCAACCGGACGCAGCCCGGCTGGCCGGCGTGCGGACCGCGCGCCTCATGTGGTTCGCCTTCGTCATGTGCGGCGTCGTGGCTGCGCTCGGCGGGAGTCATCCTGCTCTCCCGGGTCAGCGCTGCCGGCCCCAAACACCGGCGCAGACTACGTGCTGCCCGTGTTCGCGGCGGCGTTCCTCGGCCGCACACAGTTCCGTCCCGGGCGGTTCAACATCTGGGGAACGGTGCTCGCTGTCTATCTGCTGGCGATGATCACCAAGGGGCTGCAGCTCGAGGGCGCGCACCCGTGGGTGACGAACCTGTTCTACGGCGTGGCCCTCGTCGGCGCGGTTTCGCTGTCCAACGTCGAGCGGCGGCAGCGGGTCAACCGCCATGTCCGGCGGCAAGGCCGACGACCCCGCGGGCGGTGCGGCTGAAGCCGGTCCGCGCCGCGCCCGACTCCGACAGCGCAGGGCGAGGAAGACCTCTGCCGTGGACGTCAGACGCACCACGCGCAGGCCACCGTGCCCGAGGACCTGGACACCTTCCGGGCGCGGGCGCGGGCGTGGCTCGGACGGGCAGCTGGAACGACGTCGCGACTGGTCGGGCGACAACTGGGGCATCGGGTCCGACGCCGTGCCGGTCTTCAACATCTACGACATGGACAGCGGTCGCCTGCTGATGCAGGCCGCCGCGCAGTGGCAGCAGCGCAAGTACGACGCCGGCTTCGCGGCGCTGTCCTGCCGCAGGCCGATGGTGGACAGGGGCTGTCGTTCGAGTACGAGCGCGCCTATCGTCGAGCTCGAGGCTGACTATGCGACGCCGACGTGGGACGAGCTCTCGAGGTCACCGTCGACCTCGTCGGACCGACGGTGGCCGTGCACGGGAGCGAGGACCTCAAGAACAGATAGCTGCGTCCGTTGCTGTCCGCCCGGGTCCTCTGCTGCCAGCTGTTCTCGGAACCGGGTGCGGGCTCCGACCTCGCGGCGCTGACCTGCTCCGCGGTCGCGGACCGAGACGGGCTGGCTGTTCAACGGCCAGAAGATCTGGTCCTCGGGCTCGCAGTTCGCCGACGTGGGACTGCTGATCGCCCGGTCGGACACCTCGCAGCAAGCACCGCGGGATGACCGCGTTCCTGGTCTCCATGGACACGCCCGGGATCGATGTCCGGCCGATCCGGCAGATGACCGGTGGCCAGTCGTTCAACGAGATCTTCTTCACCGACTGTCGAGGCTCGACGACCAGCGGGTCGGCGAGGTCGGCGACGGCTGGTCGCGTCGCACTGACGACCCTGCGGTTCGAACGGGAGCACTCGGCGATGCATCGGCGGCCGCGGGCTTGCGGAGCTGTTCGGCAAGGTCGCGGCCCTCGCGCGCGCACCGGTCGGGCAGGACGACCCGCTCGTGCAGGCAGGGCTGGGCTAGCTGTACGAGACGCGTGCGGATGGTCCAGCTGCTGCCGTGCGCGTGCAGGAGACGATGGACCGGCGGCGAGGCGCCTGGCCCTGAGGGGTCGATGGGCAAGCTGCTGTGGAGCCAGGTCCTCACCCAGATCAGCGATCTCGTGACACTGATCCTGCGCGACGACGTCATCGCCGAGTCGGGGGAGTGGGGCACCTACGCGTGGTCCCAGCACATCCTCGGCGCACCCGGGTTTCGCATCGCCGGCGGGTCGGACGAGATCCAACGCACGATCGTCGCCGAGCGCGTCCTCGGCCTGCCGAGGGAACCGCGACCATGACGGCCCGATCTCGCGCCTTCCGTCGTGGAGACAGGGGAGCGCCGGCTGTCGTTGCGACTGAGCGAGGACCAGACCGAGCTCGCCTCGATCGTGCGATCGTTCCTAGCCGATGTTGCGCCCCCGCGATCGGCTGACCGGGCCGGTTGGGCGGAACGTAGACCCGACCCGCGCGATCTGGCGTCGAATGGCCGATGAGCTCGGGTTGCAGGGCCTGGCCATCCCTGAGGACCTCGGCGGTCAGGGCTTCGGTCTGAGCGAGATGACCATCGTGTTCGAGGAGCTCGGTCGCGCGCTGTTCGCCGCGCCGATGCTGGGCAGCGTCGGCCTCGCGGCCCGGACGCTGCTGCACGCTCCCGCCTCGACCGTTCGCGACGACGCGTTGCGCGGTATCGCCTCCGGTGCGCTGGTCGCGGCCTCGACGGCGGCAGCTCCCGGTGGGGTCACCGCGACCGCCGGCGGGCCGGCCGCGGGACTGCTCAGCGGTGCGACTGGTGCGGTTGTCGACGCTGACCACGCGGATCTCCTCGTGGTTGTCGCGGCGACTTCCGACGGGTCCGCGCTCTACGTGGTGTCCGCCGGCGCGCCCGGTGTGCTGCGCGAAACCCAGCCGGGCATCGACCTGACCCGCGGTTCGGCTCGCGTGACTTTTACCGACGTGCACGCCGAGCTGGTCGCCGGCCCGGACGCCATCGGCGCCGCGCTTGGACGCGGCCTCGCGGAAGGCACCGTCCTGCTTGCCAGCGAATCGGTCGGCGGTGCGCGCGCCGCACTCGAGGAAGCGGTGGCCTACTCCAAGGTGCGCTCGCAGTTCGGTCGCCAGATCGGCTCGTTCCAGGCGCTCAAGCACCGCATGGCAGACATCCTCATCGTCGACCGAGGGTGCCTGGTCGACCGTCCGGCACGCCGCGGTCCTCGCGGACCTCGTGCCTGCTGCGTCGATCGACGAGCTCCAGCTCGCGGCCAGTGTGGCGAAGGGAGCCTCGTCGTACGCCCAGATGTTCGCGACCGGCGAGGACATCCAGATCCACGGCGGCATCGGGTTCACCTGGGAACACCCGGCACACCTGCGATTCCGCCGGGCCAAGGCAAGCGAGGTGTTGCTGGGCCTGCCCCAGGACCACCACGAACGAACGGTCTCACTGCTCGGCAACAGCCTCGCCGTGGCCCCGTCGACGGATCGGAGCCCGCATGGACATCCGTGAGCACCTCTATATCGACGGTGACTGGCGGCTGCCCGAGGGCAGCGGCTCGGTCGAGCGTCCTGGAGACCGCCAGCGAGCAGGTGATCGGGTCGGTGCCGTCGGCCAACGCCACCGACGTCGACAACGCGGTGGGCGCAGCCACCCGCGCCTTCGACTCGTGGTCGGTCGCGCCGGTCGCCGAACGCGCCCGGGTGCTGCGCGCCCTCGCCGACGGGCTCGAGGCGCAGGCGGGTTCGCTGGCTGAGCTGATGAGTCGCGAGGTCGGCACACCGATCGCGACCTCCCAGCGACGTGCAGGTCGATCTGTCGCTCGCCGTGTTCCGCTCGATGGCCGACCTCATCGAGAGCGCACCCCTCGAGGAGCGGGTGGGCTCGGCGCTGATCCTCAAGGTCGGCGTCGGCGTCGTCGCCGCGATCACTCCGTGGAACTACCCGCTCTATCAGATCGCGGCCAAGCTCGGCCCGGCGATCGCGGCCGGTTGCACCACTCGTCGTCAAGCCGAGCAGCGTCGCCCCACTCGCCGCCTTCCGGCTAGCCGACGTGGCCCTGACGTCGGGCTGCCGCCCGGTGTGCTCAACATCGTCACCGGCCGGGAGCCGAGATCGGCGAGGAGCTGGTCACCCATCCCGGCGTCGACTTCGTCACGCTGACCGGTTCGGTGCGCTCGGGCGCCCGGGTCGGCGAGCTCGCGGCGCGGGACATCAAGAAGGTCACCCTGGAGCTCGGCGGAAAGTCGGCGTTCATCCTGTGCGAAGGCGCCGATGTCGATGCCGCGCTCACCGCGCTGCTGGGCAGCTGCTTCAGCAACAACGGGCAGACCTGCTCGGCAACCACGCGGCTCGTCGTACCGCGTTCCTGCTCGACGAGGTGGAGGACAAGTCTGGTCGCGCGGGTGTCGGCTCTGCGGGTCGGCGATCCCCTCGACCCGGCAACCGACGTCGGTCCGGTCGCGTCCGCGGGCCAGCGGGCGCTCCATCCGGCCGACCTGGAGAAGGGCCTTGTCAGACGGACACCTGCTCGTCGGTGGACCCGAGCCGTTCACCGGGTCTCGACCGGGTTACTACGTCCGCCCGACGGTGGTCAGTCGCCTCGACAACGCAGGCACACCTGGCGCGCGAGGAAGTCTTCGGCCCGGTGCTCGCCGTGGTGCCGGTGAGCGACAGCGACGAGGCCGTCGCCGTTGCCAACGACTCTGACTACGGATTCTCCGGGCGCGGTCTACGCCGCGGATCCGGAGGAGGGACTGCGCATCGCCCGGCGGCTGCGCACCGGTCGCGTGGCCATCAACGGCGGGAAGAGCAGCGTCCTGTCACCGTTCGGCGGCTTCCGCAAGTCCGGTGTCGGCCGCGAGCTCGGTGAGCACGGGCTCGCCGAGTACTTCGAGTTGATGGCACTGCACATGCCTGCACAGAGGTGAGCCGGCCTCAACCGGCGGCGCCGCCGGCCACGGATGAAAGGACAACGCAATGACTGATCAGGCGAACGAGGCGGACGACGCGAACACTGGCGCACTGACCGCTGACGGGCGCCGCGCACTGGTTCAGCTCGTCGTGCGCGGCATGTCGCGCAGCGAGGTGACCCCAACGCAGCAGTCCCTGCTGGACGCTGGGCTCGCGAGCGCCCGCGGCACAATCCTGATGCCGACCCAGCCCGGGGTGACGCTGGCCGGCCAGCTCACCCGGCTGCCCGAGGGCGGCGAGGAGGAGGTCGCCATCACGGAGCTGTTCCGCCGGTTCCTGCCGATCAACCGGGCCCTACGCCAGCTGTGCACCGATTGGCAGTGCCGGTCTGACGGCTCACCGAACGACCACACCGATCCGGTGTACGACGCGGCGGTCCGTGACCGGCTGGACGACATCCACCAGTCGATCGACCGGGTGCTGCGCCGGCTCAGCGACGTGGAGCCTGGCTTGGCGCACTATCGCGACGAACTTCTCGCCGCGATGGGCCGCCTCGATGACGGTGACCTCTCAGCGCTGACCTCGCCGCTTTCGGAGTCCTATCACAACGTGTGGATGTGGCTGCACCAAGAGCTGCTGCTCATGCTCGGCGTCAGCCGCGCAGAAGACGAAGCGCTCGAGGAGCAGCTGGTCTCGGCCGGGAACCAGTGAGCGAACACAGCGCCAGTGACCCGATCGGGCCGGCCTCCCTGGTGCCGTACGGGCAAGGGGCTGCTCGGGGTATCGCGCCCTCCGAGCTGGGCGTCCACGGCGTACAGATGGACCGGCTGGTCGCTCTGGGCCTGCCCACCGTGCCCGGCGTCACCGTGCCGGCCAGCGCGGCCGGCGGACTGGCCGACGTCGTCCTCGCGCGGCACGCCGTCGACATCGTTGAGTCCATGGCGGGTCGGCGCGTTGCCGACCGGGAGCGGCCGATGCTGCTGCGCCTGGTCGCGAGCGCGGCGGTTCCCGCGTCTGGCCTGCCCACGGATTTCACCTCGCTGGGCCTGACCCCCTTGGCCTCGGCGCCGTTGCTCAAGGTGATGGGGCGCGACGGCGACCTGTTCGTGATCTGGTCGTCGATGATCCGGATGATCGCCGAAGACGGGCTCGGCGTCCCGGCCGACGATCTCGATGACCTGCTCTTCGACATCAAGGACCCGCGGGAGCAAGTCACCGCGCTGCTCGAGCTCTGCGCTGCGAAGGGCTCTGCACCCTTTCCCGAGGATCCGGCGGAGCAGGTGGCGCTGGCAGCCCAGACGATGCTCAGCCGTTGGGCGTCACCCCGCGCGCAGCGGGCGCGGCGGACCCAAGGCCTGGACCCGGATCTCGGGATCGCCCTGCACCTGCAGGCGCTGCGGATCGGCCCGTGGGAGAAGTCTGGTTTTGGCATCGCCACCAGCCGGGACATGACCACGGGGCTGCCGGTCGCCCAAGGGACCTTCTTCCGTGGGATCCGGCGCAGCGCGACCGCCAACTCGTCAGCGGAGTCGCTGACCGCGCTGCCCGGCGGCGCCGACCTGCTGCAGCAGGCACTGACCACGCTGGAGCACTACCTGCGCAGCGTCGCCGAGGTGAGCTTTGAGGTGCGCGACGGTGAGCTGGCGTTGCTCAGCGCCGGCGAGGCGCCGCGGCCCGGCGCGCTCGCGTCGGTGCGGCTCGCCGTTGAGCTCGCAGAGGTGGGCACGACCGGCCCCGAGCATGCCGTGAGCAGCGTGACACCGCAGACCGTGCAGGAGCTGTTGCACCCGCAGTTGGCGCTGGTGGGTGATGAGCCGGTGTTCGTCGAGGGGCTCGGCGCTTCGCCCGGTGCTGCGAGCGGGCAGATCGTGTTCTCGAGTCAGCGCGCCCTCGACCGAGCCGGGGACGGAGTCCCCGTCGTACTCGTCGCTGTCGAGACCAACCCGGCCGACGTCCCTGCCCTGCTCGCCGCGGAAGCCGTCCTCACGACCAACGGCGGGCTGGCCTCGCATGCCGCGGTGGTCGCACGTGGTGCCGGGCGGCCCGCCATCTGCGGCGCGTCCGGCATGCGCATCGACCTGGCTGCCCGCACCATCACCTCGGGGGAGCTGGTGCTGCGCGAGGACGACATCGTGTCGCTCGACGGCCAGACCGGTCGCGTCTATGTCGGGTCGGTCCAGGTCCGACCGGTCGATCCGCCTCTCGAGCTAGAACGGATCCTCGGCTGGGCCGATGGCATCCGCCGGATGCAGGTGCGCACCAACGCTGACACTGCCGTGGAGGCCCGCACCGCGATCAAGCTCGGCGCGCAGGGAATTGGGCTGTGCCGCACTGAGCACCAGTTCCTCGGCGACCGGTTGCCGCTGATCCGCCACTTCATCCTGGCCGACGACGAAGCGGAGGAGCAACGCTCCCTGGGTGCGCTGATGGAGGCGCAGCGGGAGGACTTCCGGGAACTGTTGCTGGCGATGGGCGACCGGCCGGTGACGGTGCGGCTGCTGGACGCGCCGCTGCACGAGTTCATCCCGCACGACGGAGAGTTCGAGAGCCTGGGCCAGGAGCAGAAGGCGGGGACCCTGCGGGAGGCCAACTCCATGCTGGGCATGCGCGGGATCCGCCTCGCGATCCTGCGCGAGGGGCTCTATCCCGCCCAGGTGGAAGCCCTGGTGCGGGCCTGGGCCGACGTCGTCGCGTCGGCCGGAGTGGCGCCGACGCTGGAGATCATGGTGCCGCTGATCGCTCTGCCGGAAGAGCTCGCATTCGCGATCGCACAGATCCGCCACGTCGTCGACTCGGTCTCGGCGTCGCTCGACGTGACCGTGCCCTACCAGGTCGGCAGCATGGTCGAGACGCCGCGCGCCGCACTGCTCGCCGACAAGCTGGCCGGGCATGTCCGACTTCCTGTCCTTCGGGACGAACGACCTGACCCAGCTCACCTACGGCTTCTCCCGAGACGATGTCGAGAAGCACGTCCTCGGCGCCTACCTCGAACGCGGCTTGCTGACCGCCAGTCCGTTCGCGGAGCTGGACCACGACGGGGTCGGTGCCTTGGTGGCCATTGCGGTCGACCGGGCCCGCGCAGTGAAGCCGGGCATCAAGCTGGGCGTCTGCGGTGAGCACGGTGGCGACCCCAGCTCGATCGCCTTCCTGGAAACGCTGTCCTTGGACTATGTCTCCTGTTCCCCGCATCGGGTGCCCATCGCCCGGCTGGCGGCGGCGCAGGCCAGCCTGGCCGATTCTTAGATGGCCGGCGCATGGTGCAAATAACTAGAGACCATCTAGAGTTACTTTCTCGACAACAGGAAGGACCAGCCCGTGGCTGACACAGCAGAGGTCGAGACGGATCAGCTGCTCTCTACCGCAGCGTCGCGCACGGCCGAACCGTTGACCGCCGAGCTGGTTCGCGACCTGCATCGCCGCATGGTGCGCATCCGGGTGTTCGAGACCGAGGCCGGCCGGCTGATGGAGAGCGGTGACATGCCCGGCTTCCTGCACCTCTATGTCGGCCAGGAAGCCGTGGCCGCCGGGGTGATGAGCGTTCTCACCGACGCCGACCAGATCACCTCGACCCACCGCGGTCACGGGCACGCGGTGGCCAAGGGCGCGCAGTTCCGGCCGATGTTCGCCGAGCTGTTCGGCAAGGTCGACGGCTACTGCCACGGTCGCGGCGGCAGCATGCACATCAACGACCTCTCCATCGGCATGCTCGGCGCCAACGGCATGGTCGGAGCGGGGATCCCGATCGCAGTGGGCGCCGCCTTCGCGAACAGGTACCGCGGTCAGGACAGCGTCGCGGTCGACGTTCTTCGGCGACGGCGCCTCGAACATCGGCAGCCTTCCACGAGGTCGGCCAACATGGCAGCGGTCCTCCAGCTCCCGGTGATCTTCGTCTGCGAGAACAACGGCTACGCCGAGTTCACCCCGCAGTCCAAGCACATGCTGTTGACCGACGTCGCTGATCGGGCCGCTTCGTACGGCATGCCGAGCGTGATCTGTCGACGGCATGGACGTCGCTCGACGTGCGCGCCGCCATGGCCGAAGCCGTCGACCGCGCCCGGGCCGGCGGCGGTCCGACCCTGATCGAGGCCAAGACCTACCGCTACTACGACCACCAGGGCGTCAAGGGTCTGCGCAAGACCTACCGCACCGACGAGGAGGTCGACGAGTGGAAGGCGCGCGACGCCATCGATCTCATCGAGTCGCGTGGTCGTCGAGGACGCGCTCGTCACCGAGCAGGAGTTCGCGGCGACGTGGGACGAGATCCGCGCCGAGATCGCCGAGGCCATCGCGTTCGCCCGCGACCAGCCCGCTGCCCGACCCGAAGGACTTCGATCTCAATGTCTACAGCAACTGAGCAGGCGGCGCCCGCCGCAGCGCTGTCGCCCGAACCGGCCACCGGTCGGATCCTCACCTACGTCAAGGCCTTCAACGAGGGCCTCGCCCAGGTCATGCGCGAGGACGAGGACGTCTTCCTCATCGGCGAGGACGTCGCCGGCCTACGGCGGAGTCTTCCACATGTTCGAAGGGATCCTCGCCGAGTTCGGCGACCGCCGCGTCATCGACACCCCGATCTCCGAGGCCGCGCTGGTCGGCCTCGGTGTGGGCGCCGCCGCACAGGGTCTGCGCCCCGTCGTGCGACCTGATGTTCATGGACTTCCTCGGCGTCTGCCTGGACCAGGTCGTCAACCAGGCCGCAAAGATGAAGTTCATGTTCGGCGGCGACGTGCGCGTCCCGCTGACGATCACGACGGCGTACGGCGCGGGCGTCGAGCGCCGCGGCCCAGCACAGCCAGAGCCTGGAGGCCTGGCTGGCGCACGCGCCCGGTCTCAAGGTCGCGATGCCGGCGACTCCGCACGACGCCAAGGGTCTGATCGTCTCCGCGATCCGCGACGACAACCCGGTCGTCGTCATGCTGAACAAGGTCCTGCTCGGCAGCAAGGGCGAGGTGCCCGAGGAGATCTACGCGGTCCCGCTTGGTCGAGGCCGTCGTCCGGCGGGCCGGCGACGACGTCACGGTCGTCGCCCTCGGCCGGATGGTCGTCGAGGCCTTGACGGCGGCCGACACCCTCGCCGAGCTCGGGGTCTGCCGTCGAGGTGATCGACCCGCGCACCGTGCAGCCGCTCGACATCGAGACCATCGTCACGTCCGCGCGCAAGACCAACCGGGTGCTCGTGGTCCACGAGGCCGTGCAGCTTCGGCGGCCTCGGCGCGGAGATCGCCGCCCAGATCCAGGATGTGGCCTTCGACTACCTCGACGCGCCGGTCCTGCCGGCTCGGCGCGCCGTTCACCCCGGTGCCGTTCAGCCCCGTCGCTCGAGGCGGGCTACGTGCCCGACCGCAACCGCATCGCCGCGGCCTGCCGCAAGCTTCTCGAGCGGGGGTGATGTCGTGGCGCTCGAGATCCTGCTGCCCAAGCTCGGCCTGACGATGACGGAAGGCATGATCGAGGAATGGGTGGTGAGCCCCGGTGCGCGGGTGAGCGTGGGCGATATCATCCTGCGGCTCGCCACCGACAAGGTCGACGTCGACGTCGAGGCAGAGGGCGAGGGCACGTTTCATCCGCACGCGCTCGCCGGGGCCACTCTCGCGCCCGGGGCGGTCACCGGCTGGTTGCTCGCCGAGGGAGAGGATCCGCCGGCAGCACCAAGTGACGGCGGCTCGTCGGACAGTCTTGACGACGAGGCGCCCGCGGCCACATCGACGCTTCTCGGTGGACAGGCCGGTGTGCAGGCGCCTGGTGGACGTCTGTTCTCCTCGCCGAACGCGCGGCGCGTGGCAGCCGAGCTCGGGATCGACATCCGCACCGTGGCCGGCACCGGTCCGGGCGGCCGGATCGTGTCCGAGGACGTCGAGGCTGCAAGCGTCGGGCGGGTGGGCCAGGCAGCGACACCCGCGGCGCCCTCTGCCGCCGTCGCGGCGCCCCCTGCCGCCAATGCGGCCGCCCCGGCTCCTCCGTCGTTTTCGTCGCCGCTGGTGCGCAAGCTCGCCAAGGAAGCGGGCGTCGATCTCACGAACATCCAGGGCACTGGCGTCGGTGGACGGATCCGCCGCGACGACGTGCACGCTGCGGCGGCCGCGCAGGCAAGCAGCCCGCCAACGACGGCTGCGCCAGCGTTCGGACCGGGCAGTGTCATCCCGCTGACTGGCATCCGTGGCGCCATCGCGAAGAACATGATGGCCAGCTTGAGTTCTATGGCCCAGCTCACCCTGGGCCGGGAGGTCGACATCAGCTCGTTGGCCTCGGTTCGCGCCCAGCTCAAGGCTGACTATGCCGACCTCGGTCTGCGCGCTCCGACCATCACCGACTTCATCGTCAAGGCCGCTGCGCTCGCGCTGCGCCAGCACCCGTTGCTCAACGCGACGATTCGCGACGACCAGGTCGTCTTGCTGGAGCCGGTGAACATCGGGCTTGCGGTGTCGATCGAGGGCGGGCTCGTGGTGCCGGTGCTCAACGATGCGGACATCCGCAGCCTGGCTGATCTCGCCCAGCAGTCCGCCGGGCTGGCCGACACCGCCCGGTCCGGCCGCCTGTCACTGCCGGCCCTCGAGGGCGCGACCTTCGCCGTCACCTCGCTGGGGACGGCCGGCATCGACTTCTTCACGCCGGTGATCAGCCCGGGCAACGTGGGGATCCTCGGTGTCGGCCGGATCAAGGACGCAGTCCGCTGGGACGGCGAGGTCCCGTGTCGCACGCAGGTCCTCACGCTCAGCCTGACCTTCGACCACCGCGCGGTCGACGGTGCACCGGCGGCCGAGTTCCTGGCTACGGTGGCCGACCTGCTGGGCCGGCCGCTGGTGCTGCTTGCCGGCTGAGCGGTCAGCCGCCGGTGATGATCCGGGTGCTCACGTCAGCCACTGCCTGACGCAGGCGGGTCCTCGGCATCGACGCCAGCGGGCCGCCTTCCATCCGTAGTGGGTGGATGCTCGCCGTCAGGCCGATCATCGTGCGTACGGCCAGGGTGCGGGCCGCGTGCTGTGCGGCCGCGGAGCGGCGACTCGCGGGGATGCGTTTCGACGAGAAGTAGTCGTAGGCACGTCGCACGTGGCGGTCCTCGAAGTCCTCGCGCAGCATTTTCGCGCCGGGCGTGGCGCCCCCTGGCATGTGCAGGAACAACAACCGGGCCTCGTCAGGGTGATCTTCGATCCAGTCCCACGAGGCGAACGTCACCTGGGTGAAGACTTCGGCGTTGCCGGGCGCGCTGTCGGGACGGGTTTCTGTGATGACCGCATCACTGGCCTCCATCGCGCGGCGCAAGGCGCTCTCGAAGAGCTCCTCCTTGCCGCTGAAGTGGTAGTAGACGGCCGTCGGCACCATGTTCGCCTCGTCGGCGATCTCCTGGATGCTCGTCTCGGAGAATCCCTTCCGGGCAAAGACAGTGATCGCCGCGTCGACGATCAGCTGGCGGCGCGAGGGGCGGTGCGGAGTCTTGCGCTGCGCCTTCGAGGGCGCGCGGGATGCCTCTGTTTGTGCCCCAGCGTCGACCGCAGGCTTTGCTGCTCTTGCCGTGGCCGTCCTGGTGGCCGCTGCTGCAGGCTGCTTGGCCGGTTTCGCCGTGGTCTGCTTGGCCGGTTTCGCCGTGGTGGACTTGGCCGGTTTCGCCGGGGTCTTCTTCGCTGGTTTCGCCGTGGTGGACTTGGCCGGTTTCTTTGCGGTCTTCTTCGTTGGTTTCGCGGCGGTTGACTTGTCCGGCCGCGCTGCGCTGCGCTTCGCCGCAGCGGCGCTGGTTGGCCGCCCAGTCTTCGCCGCAGTGGACGTCTTGACCCTCGCCGGCTGCGCAGCGGTCATGAGCTGGTTCCTTTCCGATTTCCCACATGACGTGGCTGGCACCGGTCGCGTGACATCATCTACCAAATGCCAAGCACAACCAAGCGACCTGCACATCGACCTTCGCGCCGCGGCGCGGTAGTCGAGGCTGCCATGCACCTGTTCGCCGTACGCTCGATCGAGGCTGTCACGGTCGCTGACATTGCCGAGCAGGCGGGCATGACGCCTGCCGCCGTCTACTACCACTACCCGTCGAAGGACGACCTGCTGCTGGACGGGCTGCGCGGCTTCACCACGTCATTGCTCGACCAGATGATCGTCGAGCTGCGCAAGCCGGGCACCGACGCGGGCATCGGTGACGTCCTGGTGTCGTTGCTGTCCTGGTGCGAGGGTCAGCGATATGCCGCGACCGTTTACTTCGTGACCTCGCCGGGCATCAGCATCGCGGTGGAGGCCCTGCGCCGGGAGACGCGGCTGGAGATGATCAAGTTGCTTGCGCAGGCACTCCGCAAACGAAACACGGCTCTGCAGGCCCCCGAGGCAAGTGTGTTCTCCGCGGGCCTGTTGAACCTGCTCGAGCAGTCGGCTGCCTCGTGGCTCACCGAGGACGCGGTCCTGGCCAACCTCGGCCCCAGGCGGTTCTCTGCAGAGGTCGTCCACCTGGCGAAACTGATCAGTGAGCCCTGAGCCCTGAGCCCTGAGCCCTGAGCCCTGAGCCCTGAGCCTGAGCCTGCGCGCTAGTGCGCCAGGCTGGTGCCGTCGGGGTCTTTGCCCTTGAGCACGTTGGGGAACCCGCCGGGGTCGACGCGGTCGCCGAAAAGCGCGAGGTTGTGGGTGTGGCCCAGCTGCTGGAGCGACATCGCTGCCTGCATGGCCGTCCAATAGCCCTGTGCGTCCTGGGCCTGGTTGACCGACTGCTTGGCCAGCTTCAACGCAAAGCTCGGTCGCTGCCCGATGCGCTCGGCCATCGCCACCGTGAACGAGTCGAGCTCGTCAGGCGCCACGACGTGGTTGACCATCCCGAGGTTGAGCGCCGTATCTGCGTCGACCCAGTCACCGGTGAACAGCATCTCCTTGGCCTTGCGCACCCCCAGCTCCCACGGGTGGTTGAAGAGCTCGACTCCGTTGACACCCATGGCGACCGTCGGGTCCTGGAAGCGCGCGCCTTCGGCCGCGATGATGATGTCGCACACCCAGACCAGCATGAGGCCGCCAGCGATGGTCCGGCCCTGCACGGCGGCGATCGTGGGCTTCGGGAAGTTCCGCCAGCGCATGCACAGGCCGAGGTACGCCTCTTGCTCGCGGGACATCCATCCCTCGGCACCGGGCTGGTCGAATCCGCGCCAGCCGGTGACCAGGTCGAAGTCCTCGATCTGTCCGGTGTCAAGCAGGTCGTGCCCGGCGGAGAAATCCGGACCCTCGGCCCGCAGCACCAGTACCCGGACGGCGGAGTCGGCTCCGGCGCGGTCGAACGCACCGTTGAGCTGATAGAGCAGGTCGAGGCTCTGTGCGTTCCGCTTCTCCGGGCGATTGAGGGAGACGACAGCCACCGCGCCCGTTGACTCGTAGGTGACCAGCGGCTTCTCGTCCATGTGTCCTCCTCGGCAGGCCTGCCCGCAAGGTGTCGAGAGTATCTGTAGTCTGACCCTGGAAAGCAAGTTGGCTCCTACTTTCGGAGTGCCTACGTGAGACGCGCCCGAACGATTGACCTCGAGAACCCCTTCTCGGTCACGATCGACGGCATGTGCGAGCTGGTGCTTGTCCGGCATGGAGAGCAGTCGCTGCCGCACGACGTCCCGGCTGGCGATGCCGTTGACGCGCCGCTCTCAGAGCTTGGTCAGTTGCAGGTTGCTGCCGTCGCCGAGCGGATGGCCGACATGTCGATTCATGCCGTCTACAGCTCGCCATTGCAGCGCGCTCTCCTGACGGGAGCTGCCATCGGCGCGCGTCACGGGCTTACACCGGTGCCGATCGACGAGCTGCGGGAGATCAATCCGTGGCATGATTTCCCCGCCGACAAGGGTTTCTTCGAGGTGCTCGGCAAGGAGAAGGTCACCGACATCTTCCGGATGCATGGGCGCACACGCAGGTTCGATGCCTTCCCCTACACCGAGGACCCCGCCGCGTTCCGGCAGCGCGTCGTCACTGCCCTCGGTGACATCGTCGACAAGCACCTCGGTGAGCGTGTCGTCGTGACCTGTCACAGCGGTGTGATCAATGCCTATCTTGCGCACGTCTTCGAGACCGACCTGGACATGCTCATCCGCGTGCACCACACGTCGCTGACTGCGTTCCGTGGGGCGGACACGCGACGGTCGGTCCTCTACGTCAACGACTATGCGCATGTGCTGCCGTTCCAGACCTCGCCCAGCGACAGCAACTTGTGACCTGAGCGGACGTAGCGATTGTCCGCGCGTTTCTTGAGGAGAAGGCACATGGAACCCACATCGGCTGGCGGTGCACCCGTCGCAGTAGTCACCGGTGCCGGAGCCGGCATCGGACGCGCGACATGTCTTGGCCTCGCCAGGATGGGATATGTCGTCGTCGCGTCTGATCGAGACGAGGTAGGTGTCGGAGAGACCGTCGCGCTCGCGTCCGGACTTGGACCTGACGCCACCGGCATCGTGGCCGACGTGACCGACGCCGCCGCGGTGAGGTCCCTGTTCGAGCGTGCCTTCAACCTGCACGGCCGGCTCGATGTTGCCGTCAACAATGCGGGGATCGCGCCACCCAAGGGCGTGTTCACAGAGCTCACCGAAGATCAGTGGGGCGACGTCATTGGCATCAACCTCACCGGCGTGTGGCGGTGCATGATGGCGGAGATCCCTCTCATGCTCAGAGGCGGTGGTGGTTGCATCGTCAACCTGTCCTCGCGCACGGGACTGTCGGGAAGTGCCGGCCGGGCGGCCTACTCGGCGAGCAAGCACGGCGTGATCGGGCTGACGCGGTCGGCCGCGCTCGAATACGGGGCCTCTGGATTGCGCATCAACTCGGTCTGCCCGGGTTCGACGCGTACGGCAATCATCGAGAACGCCGTGCCCGAGGCTCCCGACAAGATGGCTCGACTGGCGGCCGGCTCGGCCATGAACCGGATCGGGGAGCCGGAGGAGATCGCTGCGGCGATCACCTGGCTGTGCTCACCTGCGGCCTCGTTCGTGAACGGGATCGAGCTGCCCGTCGACGGCGGAGTCACGCGTGGACAAATGCCGGACATGAACCATTCCACCTGAGCCCTACTTACCCTATGCTGTCTAAAGTAACCCCGGCCAACGGGTGCCGTTTCTTGACAGGGAGCCAGCATGGATTTGGGACTGCAGGGCAAGCGCGCACTCGTCACGGGAGCCAGTAGAGGCATCGGGCGGGCCACCGTCGAGCTGCTCGCGGCCGAAGGCTGCTCGCTGGCCATCTGTGCCCGTGGTGACGACGATCTTCAGATCTTCGCCAAGGAGTTGACGGCAGGCGGGGCACAGGTCTTCGCCCGGGCGGTCGACGTCGGCGAGGATGGCGCGCTCGCCGAGTTCGTGGACGCCGCGGCAGCCGAGCTCGGCGGGCTGGACATCGTGGTCTCCAACGTCTCGGCCGGCTCGGTCAAAGGTCCGGGCCAGTGGCAGGCCAGCCTCGACACCGACCTGCTGCCGCTGGTGCGCGCCATCGAGACTGCGCTCCCGCACTTCGAAGCGGCTGGTGGCGGTGCCGTCGTCGCGATCTCGTCGACTTCCGGCTTCGACACGGCACCACCGAGCGCACCAAACTCCTATGCCGCCTTCAAGGCCGCCGTGATCGCCCATGCGTCCGGTCAGGCACACAAGCTGGCGTCCCTGGGCATCAGGGTCAACACTGTCTCGCCCGGTCCGATCTTCTTCGAGGACGGCCCGTGGGACAACATCAAGAAGAACCGCACGGCCATGTACGACAGCATCCTCGCCCAGATCCCGATCGGCCGCATGGGCAAGGCCGAGGAGGTCGCCGCGGCAGTAGCGTTTCTCGCCAGTCCGGTTTCTGGCTTCTGCACGGGAGTGAACCTGGTGGCCGATGGCGGGATGCTCACGCGTGTGCAGTTCTGACCAACCTGGTCAGGCAGGTCGCCCGGGTCGGGTCGACGTCGTGCTGGTCGTCGGTGGCCGTTGGCACGACTTCGACTTCGTGCGCGTCCAGCTGCTGCAGGAACTCGGCGGTCACGAGGTCGTTCGGACTCGCGTGTTCGAGAACTATGCGAACGTCGCGGCGATCATGGCCGCCGACGTTCTGGTCACCTACACGTGCGACGTACGCCCTGACGAGGCGGCCCAGCGGGCGCTGTCCTCCTTCGTCGCGCGGGGTGGGCGATGGTTGGCGTTGCACGGCACCAACTCGGCCATCGACCCGCCGGTGTCCGGCGAACGGCGCGCGTTCACTACGCCACGTGTCCTCGGTGTGGTTGCCGACGTGCTCGGCAGCCAGTTCCTCGGCCACCCAGCCATCGCTCCTTACACCGTTCGGGCCGATCAGCCCGACCACCCACTCGTCCGCGGGATCCCCGCATTCGAAACGACCGACGAGCTCTATGTCAGCGAGCTGCACCCGCCGCTGACCGTGCTGCTGAGCACGCGGTTCGCCGGTCCGTGCCCCAGCTTTGCCGACGGAGACACAACCGACGACGCGCCGCGCCCCGTGCTGTACCTGAAGGACACCGGTGCTGGGACCGTGTGTTATCTGACGCTCGGTCATGCGCGTGGTCGCCTCGACGTACAGGATCTTGGCATCGATGACTTCGGCCGCGTGGACCGAGGGTCCTGGACGATCCCCGAGTTCTGCGAACTGATCACCCGCACAGTGGCGTGGGCCGTCCACGGCGACGGCTGGCGGAGTTGCGCGGCCGAAGCGGCTGACAAGTCACCGGTTGTTCGCGATGTCGTGCCTGCCGGACAGGCGTGACCATGTCGATGGGGACCGCGGTCGTCACAGGTGCGGGACGCGGCATCGGCCGGGCCATCGCCCACCGGCTCGCCAAGGACGGCTACCCCCTTCTGCTCGTCGACCGCGACGCCGAGACCGTCGCCCAGGTGGGCCGTGAGCTCGGCGCGCCCGTTGCCGCGCTCGACATCACGGACGAGTCGGCGGTCCTGGAGCTCGCCGGCCGAGTGCCTGACTGCTCGGTGTTGGTGAACAACGCCGCGATCACGCTCTACTCGTCGCTGCTCGAGACCAGCGCCGCGGACGCGCGGCTGGTGCTGGACGTCAACGTCGTCAGCATGCTGTCGATGACCCGAGCGCTCGCGCCGCTGATGACTGCTGGTGGCGGGGGAGCCATCGTGAACCTGTCGTCGATCACCGCCCGCGCGCACCCACCGCAGACCGGCATCTACAGCGCCTCGAAGGCCGCGGTGGAACAGCTGACCCGAGCGCTGGCTGTCGAGCTCGGGCCGCTGGGCATCCGCTGCAACTCCGTAGCACCGGGCGCGATCCTGACCGAAGGGTCCGCCGAACACTACGGCGGCGAGGAACGTCAACGCAGGCGGGGCGAGGTGCTCCCACTGGGCCGGCTCGGAGCGTCGGAGGAGATCGCGGATGCGGTGTCCTGGCTCGTGTCGGCGGGGGCGGCGTACATCACCGGACAGATCATCTCCGTCGACGGCGGGTTCGCCGCATCGGCTGGCCAGCACTTCCGACTTGCCCGAGGAGACCGATGAGCACCGTCGACGAGCAAGCTGTCACTCCGGACGCGAACGGGCGCCTGGACATCTATGACGACGCGTTCCTCGCCTGCCCGCACGCGCGGCTGGCCAGCCTTCGCGAGCACTGTCCCCTGCAGCCGCTCTCCCAAGAAGGCTGGTTCATCGTCACCCGTGACGAGGACGTGCGCCGAGTCCTGCGCGACCCGAAGACCTTTTCCTCGACCGTGCATCGGCACGCGCCGCCGCCGGCGGAAGTGGCCGACGCGGTGGCGGAGATCAGGGCCAAGGGCTGGCCATACACCAACGCGCTGGGCACCAACGATGCGCCGGTGCACACGCGTTATCGCAAGCTGGTCAACAAGGTCTTCACGCCCCGATCGCTCGGCTGGATGGAACCCTTGCTCGAACAGACCGCTGAGGAACTGGCGGCGGGGCTGCCGAACGGCGGCCCGATCGACTTCCTGGAGGATTTCGCCGGGCGGCTCCCCATCTGGGCGATCTCGCGCATTCTTGGGTTGCCCGATTCCCAGCGAGACGATGTGCGTCGCTGGACGATCGCCTCCACGGCCAGCATCGGTGCGCAGCCGGCGGCGGCTGACTGGGTCCGCTATGAGAACGACCTGCTCGACTATCAGCTGACGGTGGCCGCCGAGCTGGAACGCGGCAAGGTCGACCCGTCGCATGGGCTGATCCATCAACTGGCGCAGGTCGCGAGCGAGGAGGGTGACGGCGAGCCCATCGGCACCGGCGTGCTGCTCACGCTGCTGCGCGAGATCGTGGTCGCCGGCAACGAGACGACCGGCAAGGCGATCGCCGAGGGCGTCCGGATGTTCGGCTCGGATCCCGCGCAGTGGGAGCGGCTGCGTGCCGACCCGGGCTATGCCGATGCACTCGTCGAGGAGTCGCTGCGGTTGTCCAGCCCAGCCCAGAGCGCGCTGCGTCGAGTCACCGAGGACGTTACGCTGGGCGGCCGGGATCTGCCCGCTGGCAGCGTCATCGTCATCTCGCTGGTCAGTGCGAACCGCGACGAGGAACGCTTCGCCGAGCCGGACGACTTCCGCACCGATCGTGAGAACGGCAGGCAGCACATAGCGTTCGGTCTGGGACCGCACGCCTGCGTCGGTGCAACGCTGGCCAGGATGGAGGCGATCGCCGGACTGCAGGCGCTGTCGCGCCATGTCGTTGCAATCCGACCAGCCTCTGACGAGCCGCTCCGCTATACGCGCAGCTTCATGCTGCGCGGGCCGCTTGAGTTCCCCGTGCTGATCGAGCGCCGCCCATGACGTCGACTCCGCCGGAGATCGCCCGCTGGCTCGACCACCTCGAGATCTGTGATGTGCTCGCCCGGTTTGCCGAGGGTCTGGACAGCAGGGATTTCGAGCTCTATCGCTCGATCATGACCGACGAGGTGGAGATCGACTACTCCTCCTGGCGGCCTGACGAGCCCCCGCGCACGGTTCTTGCCGACGACTGGGTTGCTCGTGGGGCACGCAGGATGCTCGGGCTGGATGCGACGCAGCACTCGCTCACCAACATCCGTACGACGATCGATGGTGACACCGCGGTTGCGACGGCTTACGTGGTCGCCGAGCACTTCCTGGCCAACAACGAAGGCGACAGCGCGTTCGTGATCAACGGTTATTACCGTGACACGCTGGTGCGCACCAGCGATGGGTGGAAGCTCTCGGGCATCGCGCTGAACGTACGATGGATGGCCGGAAACAAGGCGATAATGACCCTGGCCGCCGAGCGGTCAGCCGCCGCAGCGCGTTGACGAGCGCTGCCCGTAGGCCTCTAGGCGGCACTGGGCTCGCTGTCTTCCCACTCTGCCTGGGCACGAACGTCTTCGGTTGGACCGCGGACGAGGCGGCCTCCTTCGCCGTGCTCGATGCCTATGCAGCAGGTGGCGGCAACTTTCTGGACACCGCAGATGTCTACTCGGACTGGGTGCCCGGCCACGTGGGCGGTGAGTCGGAGGCAGTCATCGGGCAGTGGTTCGCCGCTCGGGGCAACCGAACGGACATGGTGCTGGGCACCAAGGTCGGCGGAGCGGGTGGGCTCGGCCGCGCGAACATCGCAACCCGGGTCCAGCGGTGTCTGTCCCGGCTGTGCACCGACTACATCGATATCCTCTATGCACACTTCGACGACCCGCACACTCCGCTCGAGGAGACTCTCAACGCCTTCACCGAGCTGGTGAGGGACGGCAAGGTGCGCCACGTCGCAGCGTCCAACTACTCCGCCGAGCGGCTGGCCGAGGCGCTCGCGGTGTCGGACCGCGAAAGTCTCGCGCGGTACGAGGTGCTGCAGCCGCTCTACAACCTGATGGAGCGCGACCGGTTCGAGGGGCCGACGTCGCAGCTCTGCCTGGCCGAGGGCATAGCCGTACTCCCCTACTTCGGTCTGGCTCGTGGGTTTCTCACCGGCAAGTACCGTCCGGGCGACCCGCGACCGGACAGCCCCCGGGCGGTGAAGGCTGCGAGCTATCTCGATGCGCGCGGCGTGGCGGTCCTTGCGGCTCTCGATGGCGTCGCCGCCCGGCACGGCGTCAGTGTCGCGTCGGTGGCCCTCGCCTGGCTCGCCGCGCAGCCGAGCGTCGTGGCTCCACTCGCGAGTGCCCGCAACCCGGAGCAGCTGATCGACCTGCTGGCGTCGCTCGAGGTGACCCTGCAGGCCGACGAGATCGCCCTGCTCTGCGAGGCCGCTCAGTGACGACGTCCGCGCGCGAGTTCTCCCTTGCTCACCTGACAATGATGGAGGTTGCGCCGACCGATCTCGTCCGTGCCGCTGCCACGGCGGGCTATGACGGCGTGGGCATCCGGCTGGTGCCGACCTCCGACGGTGTCGACCACGAGATGCTGTCGAGCCGAACACGCCGAGCGGAAGTCAAACGGGTCTTGGATGACACGGGGATCCGGGTCGTCGACGTCGAGGTGATCCGGCTCTATCCGCACGGCTTCGGCGACGTGCGGCCGTTCTTCGACGTCGCCGCGGCATTTGGCGCAGGACACGTCGTCTGCACCGTGGAGGACGACGATGGAAGCCGCCGGGTCGACGAGTTCGCCAGGTTGTGCGCCATCGCGGCCGACTATGGTGTCCGGCCCACCCTGGAGTACATGGTGTTCTCATCCGTCCCGACCTTGACGGACGCGTTGGACCTCGTGACCGCGGCAGGTGGCTCCGCGGCTGTCCTCGTCGATGCATTGCACCACGAACGCGGTGGTGGGAGCCCCGACGACGTCCGAGCACTCACGCTGTCCCGCGCGCCATACATGCAGCTGTGCGACTCGCCTGAGACGGGCCGGTTCACCGATCGGACGGTCGCCCGTGAGGAGGCGGTGTACGGACGCCTGCTGCCCGGGGCCGGCGCGTTGCCGCTCGCCGAGCTGCTCTCGCAGCTGGACCCCGAGACCGTTGTCAGCGTCGAGTGCCCGCTGATCGGTCAGCGATCGCCGGCCGACCCGGTTGCCGTCGCCAGGGCTGCACTTGCTGCCGCCCGACGTGTCGCCACCGCCTGACTCGGTCGCCCGGGCGTCCCCCGCACCGCACCGCTAGACGTTGCGGCGATATTGTCCACCGACCTTGAAGAATGCCTGGCTGATCTGTCCCAGCGAGCAGGTGCGCACTGCCTGCATGAGAACTTCGAAGACGTTCCCACCCTGGGTCGCGGCGTCCTGGAGCTGTTGGAGGTCATGTTCGGCCGATTCCCGATGCCGAGACTGAAAGTCGCGCAGCCGGCGCAGCTGCGACTGCTTCTCCTCATCGGTCGCCCGCGCGAGCTCGACCGTCGCGGTGGGGGTGTCCGATTCGGGACCCAAGAAGGTGTTGACTCCGATGATCGGCAGCGACCCGTCGTGCTTCTTGTGCTCATAGAGCATCGACTCTTCCTGGATCTTGCCCCGTTGATATCCCGTCTCCATCGCGCCGAGCACCCCGCCGCGTTCGGAGATGCGCTCGAACTCACTGAGCACGGCCTCCTCGACCAGGTCGGTCAGCTCGTCGACGATGTAAGAGCCTTGAAGCGGGTTCTCGTTCTTCGACAACCCCCACTCCTGGTCGATGATCATCTGGATCGCCAGGGCACGACGCACGGACTGGACGCTCGGCGTGGTGACGGCCTCGTCGTAGGCGTTGGTGTGCAACGAGTTGCAGTTGTCATAGATGGCGCACAGGGCTTGCAGGGTCGTCCGGATGTCATTGAAGTCCATCTCCTGGGCGTGCAACGAGCGCCCGGACGTCTGGACGTGATATTTAAGCTTCTGGCTCCGCTCTCCAGCTCCATAGCGCTCCCGCATAGCGACCGCCCAGATGCGTCGGGCCACTCGACCCAGCACGGTGTACTCCGCGTCGATGCCGTTGGAGAAGAAGAACGACAGGTTCGGGGCGAAGTCGTCGATGGCCATCCCTCGCGCGAGGTACGACTCGACATAGGTGAAGCCGTTGGACAGCGTGAACGCCAGCTGGCTCAACGGGTTCGCGCCTGCCTCGGCGATGTGATAGCCGGAGATCGACACCGAGTAGAAGTTGCGCACGTTCTGTTCGATGAACCACTGCTGCACGTCGGCCATGGCACGCAGCGAGAACTCCGTGGAGAAGATGCAAGTGTTCTGGCCCTGGTCCTCCTTGAGGATGTCGGCCTGCACCGTGCCACGGACGTTGTTCAGCACCCAGGACCTCAGCTCGGCCGCCTCGGCAGGGGTGGGTTCGCGACCGTGTTCGTCGCGGAAGGCGCCAAGTCGCTGGTCGATCGCGGTGTTGAGGTACATCGCGAGGATCGTCGGTGCCGGGCCGTTGATTGTCATCGACACCGACGTGGTGGGCGAAGAGAGGTCGAAGCCCGCATAGAGGGTCTTCATGTCATCCAGGGTCGCCACAGAGACACCCGAGGTGCCGACCTTGCCGTAGATGTCCGGTCGCTCGTCGGGATCCCGTCCGTACAGCGTGACGGAGTCGAACGCCGTCGAGAGCCGGGTTGCGGGGGAGGACTCGGCCAGCAGGTGAAAGCGCCGGTTGGTCCGGAACGGATCGCCCTCGCCGGCGAACATCCGGGCGGGTGCCTCGCCCTCTCGCTTGAACGGAAAAACCCCGGCGGTGAAGGGAAAGCGTCCCGGGAGGCTCTCCGCGCGCAGGAACGTGACCAGCTCGGCGTCGTCCTTAGTCCGCGGCAGTGCGACCCGAGGCATGGGCGTGCCCGACAGGGTCTTGCGTGACCTGTCGTGGTAGTTCGCCATCGTTGCCGGCCACTGTTCGAGGGCGTCCCGTACCCCGTCGTCCAAGGCTCGGTCCGCCTCGTCGAGCAGGCTCGCCAATGGGCCGGTGTCGGCGTCGGGGAGCGCCTTGACCAGCTCTAGAGCCGTGGTCAGATGTTGTCGTCTGCGCGCGATCTCCGCCTGGTCGGTCGTCTTCCGGTGGTAGGCGCGGACGGCGTCTGCCACCTCCGCCAGGTAGCGCTCGCGCGACGCGGGCACCACAGTGGTCAGCCCAGAGGAGACCATGCCCTCGACATGCGGCAGGACACCGGTGGCGACGATCAGCCCGTGCTCGACGAGCAGCCCTTTGAGGTGCTGGAAAAGTGCGGTCACGCCGTCGTCGTCGAACCTGGCCGCGCTGGTGCCGAAGACCGGCATCGACTCCCACGGCTGACCGAACGCCTCACGGTTGCGGACCATCTGCCGGGCCACGTCTCGGCGCGCGTCGTCGGCTCCGCGTCGCTCGAACTTGTTGAGCGCAACTGCGTCGGCAAAGTCGAGCATGTCGATCTTCTCGAGTTGCGATGCCGCTCCGTACTCCGGTGTCATCACATAGAGAGACGCATCGACGAACGGGACGATCGCTGCGTCGCCCTGCCCGATGCCGGGTGTCTCGACGATCACCAGGTCGAAGCCGGCCGCCTTGCACGCGGCGATGATGTCGCCGAGATGCTCTGGGACCTCGCGGCCAGTTCTCCGGGTGGCCAGGGAGCGGAAGTAGACCGTGTCCCCGTGCAGCGAGTTCATCCGGATGCGGTCCCCGAGCAGGGCGCCACCGCCACGCCGCCTGGTGGGATCGACAGCGAGTACGGCGATGCGCACCTTGTCTTCCTGGTCGAGCCGGAAACGGCGCACCAGCTCATCGGTCAGAGACGACTTGCCCGAGCCACCGGTCCCGGTGATGCCGAGGACTGGAGCGCCACCCGCCGCAGCCTGCAAGATGGCAGCGCGACGGGCCGGGTCGGCCCGGCCCGACTCGAGGACCGTGATGGCTCGCGCGAGCGCCTTCTGGCCACCGGCAAGCACGCCGTCGACGTCCAGCTCGGCGTCAGCCAGATCCACATCGCAGTCCGCCACCATGGTCGCCACCATGCCTGTCAGGCCGAGCCGCTGACCGTCCTCCGGGGAGAAGATCCGCACGCCACGTTCCCGGAGCAGCTCGATCTCGTCAGGAACGATGACGCCGCCACCGCCTCCGAACACGCGCACGTGGCCGGCCCCCCGTTCGCGCAGCAGGTCGACCAGATAGCTGAAGTACTCGACATGCCCGCCCTGGTAAGAGCTGAGAGCCACTCCCTGCACGTCCTCCTGGATCGCCGCGGTGACGACGTCGTCGACGCTGCGGTCGTGGCCCAGGTGCACGACTTCTGCGCCCTGCGACTGGAGGATCCGACGCATGATGTTGATCGACACGTCGTGGCCGTCGAACAGGCTTGCTGCGGTCACGAAGCGCACCGGGTGCAGCGGTCGCGACCGGTCTGGGCCGAGCTCTGTCACGACGCACTCCTGACTGAACCCTGGCTGTGGGAGGGAGGATTTACTAGGATATCCGATATTAGGATGTCAAAGATAAAGCCGAGTGGATCAATTTCCGCGGGGCTGGCTGTCGCCCGAAACCCCAACGTTGCCCAATCAGCATGACTATAGTCGGTGCCTAGTAACTTGGCCTCGACCGGGAGCGCAACGACAGGGAGACCAGCTAGAGTCCCGCAACAACACGTCAGGTAACTTGACACTGACCCGATCCTGGTGCAAAGCCGCGCGCGGCATCGTCGAAGCGATGGACGCCGAGCGTGCCTCGGTGGGTGGGCGGTCCATTCGCATCCCGATTGATGAGGAGAGCAATGCCAAAGCTTGACGGCAAGGTCGCGCTGGTCACTGGGGCCGGACGAGGCATCGGAAAGGCGATCACCACGAAGCTCGCAGCCGAGGGCGCACGCGTGGTCGTCAACGACCTCGATCCTGATCCCGCTGCTGAGACGGTCGCGGAGATTGTCGGTGCGGGCGGGGAGGCAGTCGCCGTTGCCGGCAGCGTCACGCAGAGTGGCTTCTCCGACGACCTGGTCGCCGCAGCGCTGTCCACCTACGGGGACCTGCACATCGTCGTGAACAACGCCGGATACACCTGGGACAGCGTCATCCAGAAAACCACGGACGAGCAGTGGGACTCGATGCTCGCCATCCACCTCACGGCACCCTTTCGCATCTTGCGATCCGCGGCACCGCACTTCCGTGATGCCTCGCGCCGAGAGACTGAGGCGGGGGGTGTGGTGACGCGCAAGGTGGTCAACATCTCCTCCGTCGCCGGCACGGGTGGCAACGTGGGACAGGCAGGATATTCGTCTGGCAAGGCGGGGGTCATCGGGCTGACCAAGACCATGGCCAAGGAATGGGGTCGCTATCAGGTGACCGTCAACGGTGTCGCGTTCGGACTGATCAAGACTCGGTTGACCGACGCTCCTGCAGGTGGCGGCTCTTCTATCCGGATCGACGACCGCGACATCAAGGTCGGCATCAGTGCCGACCTGATGGACTCGATGGAGCGCGGCATCCCGCTGGGCCGCGCGGGCACCCCGCAGGATGCGGCCAACGCTGTCTATCTGTTCTGCGCGCCGGAGTCTGACTACATCAGCGGGCAGGTCGTGGTCTGCGGCGGCGGAATGGTGCTGTGATCGACATCGAGTGATGCCCGTCGACGAGTGGCGGTCCAACCAAGCTGAAAGGCGACCCACGTGGTGCAACAGACTATTTCCGAGCCGGAGGTCGTCGATGCCGTCGGCGGCGCCGACGCGACCGGTATCCCGAACGCGGCGGAGCTGCTCTCGAGCCTCGGGTTCCTGATTGGCCAGGGCGGCGCGCTCGGGCGCGAGGCGACCATCTTGTGTGCGGAGCTGCTCAGGATCGGCATCGGTCGTTCCGAAGTGGCGCCACAGCGCGGTGACGGTCGGTTCCGCGATCCCGCCTGGGAGGAGAACCCTGCCTACCGGCGCGTGGTGCAGGCTTACCTGGCGGCGTGCCGCACGGTGGACAACCTGGTCGACGGGGCGGAGGGGAACGACTGGCGTCGTGCGGAGAAGGCCCGGTTCCTGTTGGGGATCCTGACCAGCGCCGCGGCACCGACCAACATGCTCGCGGGAAACCCAGCCGCGATGAAACGCGCCCTCGACACCGGTGGCCAGAGCCTGCTCAAGGGGTTCAAGAACTGGGCTGGCGACATCCGCTCGAACCGTGGCATGCCCTCGATGTCCAAGCCCGGCGCGCTCAAGGTCGGCGAGGACCTGGCGCTGACTCCGGGCGGCGTGGTCAGCCGCGACGAGGTTGCCGAGCTGATCCAGTACAGCCCGGCGACCACGAAGGTCTATGAGCGCCCGACACTGGTGGTGCCGCCGCCGATCGGCCGGTTCTACTTCCTCGACCTCGCGCCCGGTCGCAGCTTCGTGGAGTACTCGGTCAGCCGCGGCCTGCAGACATTCCTGGTCAGCTGGCGCAACCCGACGAAAGAGCAAGCCGGGTGGGACATCGACACTTACGCCGAGCGCGTCCTGGCCGCCATCGACGAGGTACGGGAGGTCACCGGCAGCGAGGACGTCAACGTCATCGGCTTCTGTGCCGGAGGCATCTTGAACTCGGCTGTCTTGAACAAGCTGGCCGCTGACGGCGACAAGCGGATCCACACGGCTGCCTTCGCGGTGACGCTGCTCGACTTCGGGATGTCTGCGCCGATCGGCGCGTTCTCCTCGGCAAAGCTGCTGTCATTCGCCAATTGGAACTCGCGGCGCAAGGGCATCATCGACGCGCGGAGCATGGGTGGTGTGTTTGCCTGGATGCGGCCCAACGACCTGGTGTGGAACTACTGGGTGAACAACTACCTGCTCGGCCAGGACCCGCCCGTGTTCGACATCCTGTCCTGGAACGCCGACGGCACGAACCTCCCGGCCAAGCTGCACGGCGAGTTCCTGGACATCTTCGCGAACAACCCGTTGGTCGGTGAAGGCGAACGGACCTTCTTGGACACCCCGTTGGACGTGTCCACCATCGACATGCCGAAGTTCGTCACCGGCGCCATCAACGACCACCTGACGCCGTGGCGCGGGACCTACCGAACGACCGAGGTGATGGGCGGACCCGCCACCTTCGTGCTGAGCAACGCGGGACACATCGCCAGCCTGGTCAACCCCCCCGGGAATCCGAAGGCGAGCTATTTCACCGGTCAACCGGCTGGGGCGGTCGACGCAGACACCTGGCGGGAGACCGCCGAGCAGAAGTCCGGGTCCTGGTGGGAGGCCTGGGCGGACTGGACGACTGATGTCGCCGGCGCACAGGTGCCGGCGCGCAAACGACTCGGCAGCCGCGCGCACCCCATGCTGGCGGAGGCACCCGGTCTCTACGTGCGCGACCAGCTTCCGACGTGATCGCACCTCGGTGAGGGTGCCGAAGCACGAGGTGATCGGCGCCGGTGAACCGCTCCTGCTGCTCTCCGGCTATGCGATGCCCGCAGCAACACTGGCCACCGTCTCCGCCATGTTCGCCGGGCACTTCACCTGCATCACGTTCGACTATCCGGGGTCCGGACGCGCCAGCGCACCGTTGTTGCCACTAACGACGCCCGGGCTGGCGGCATCCGCCGTACGCCTGCTCGATCATCTCGGTCTCGAGTCGGCGCACGTCTATGGCATGTCGTTGGGTGGCTTGGTCGCCCAGGAACTCGCGATCCGGTTCCCCGAGCGGGTGCGGGGGCTGGTCCTCGGCGCCACGACACCGGGCGGCTATCAGGCCGCTCGACCCGCTCGACGAGCCGTCGTGTCGGGATGGACCGGCATTCGGTCGCTGGACGGCGCTGCCCGCGATGTCCGGCTCTCTGGTGCGCTGTATCAGGGCTGCGCAGCCATGCTCCACGACACCAGCGCGCGGCTGGCCCGGATCCAGGCCAAGACGCTGGTCATCCACGGGGAGCTGGACACCTGGGTGCCGGTGGCCAATGCGCATCTGTTGCACCGGGGCATCTGGGGAAGCGAGCTCGAGGTGCTGCCCGGCGCCAGCCATCTGTACGCATTCGATGATCCGGCCGGAACCGCCGCTGTCGTGCTCCACTGGTTCGACCGGTCGGCACCGTTTCCGGTCGGGCGTCGCACGTGGTTGCGCCGACGGTTGGAACCGGGCGACCGCGCGCTGGCCGTGCCCGTCGGGTCTGCGCGGGCGATATGGACCACCGGCCGCCTCACCCTGGCTTCGCTGCGGCGCTGATCCGGGTTCTACGCAGGAAGGCCGCTGGGTCGCCCAACAGCGAAGGTCGGGTCGTCGGCGGCGGTAGGTCGTGCTAGGCGGTGACTTCGATGAAGTGGTTGAGCTGGTCCCGTAGAGCCCTGGCCTCGGTCCGGGTCAGATTGACCTGGAACTCACCGCTCGGGTAGCCGCCGGCCTCTGCCCAGACACCCAAGGTAGCTTCGCGTTCGCTGACGTGCTGCTGCACGAGCACGGCGAGTTTGTGCGGCAGGCACTCAAGAGTGGCCCCCTTCTCGTTCCGCCATTTGTCGTGCAAGGACAGGTCGATGTACTCGCCGTGGGCGTGGTGGGCACGTGCGTCAACAACGTCGTCCGCGATGTCGCATCCTCGTGGGTCACACCACGATGGGTGTGAGTTCGCCCCAATTCTCAGGTCGATCAGCCGGACCGCCTCCCGCATGACGCCCTCAGGGTCAGCGGCCAACGCCGCACGGTTCACGAACACCTCCCGCCGGCCACCGTGCGCGTCCTCGCGCAATGCCACACGGCCGCCGGCCAGTGCTTCGTCGGTGATGATAGTTCGGGCATTCTCGCCGGTCGCCAGGGTTGCCTGGGTCTTGCTGGCACGCCTTGTTGTCATGGTGCTGATCTCCCACCTCGATCGGTGCCTAGGCCCTGGTCGTCGGTTGCACGACGGCCGGGGCGCGCCCTCGCGGGGGTGAGAGTGGGCCCTGGGGATGTCGCCCGTTCGGCTAGAACCTCCTGGTCCGCCGGGGTCCGGAGCGAGATGTCCCTAGTCAAGCACCACCCCAGGGCGCCCGAAAGGGGGGCACGTAGTTGGCCACGTCGTGTTGGGGACTGAATGGGCGAGCCCGGGTGGCCGTACGCTCCGTATTGTCAACGTCCTGACCTCCGTCAACTCTGCGAACCGTGGCCGAGGTGGGTGCTGATGGACATCGCCAGCCCGGAAATTGTCATGGCCGTGATGCAGAACCGGGTGACAGCCGACGCGATGGACCGGGCGGGCATGGTCACGGGGCTTAGGCGTTGCACGGTGGGGCGGCACATCGTCGAACGGCTCCGGGCCCGGTTGGCGTGCTGCTCTGCGGCCCCGCGAGCAGCGGTCACCGGACCTTGGTAGGTGGCTGGAACTGCTCGCCGACCCGCGGCCTGGTCCACGCCCGACCATCGGTCACCCACGACGTCTATGGCTCGGAAAGTCGCCAGACGCGGGTCGCTGAAGTGCTCCTGCCGGTCGAGCTTGTGATCGCAAAGTGATCGTGCAGCGCTGTCGCCGAGCAACAACCCTTGGTTTGTAGGCCCCGTGGGACTCGAACCCACAACCTACGGATGAGAAATCCGACCGAGGCCGTGCCGGACGGTGACGGCTGATGCTCGCCGGAGACGATTGTGCGGAGTCGCAGATCGGTTGGCACGTCGTCGAGGAGGTCTCGGTCGAGGCCGCCACCAGCCTCGAGCCCGCGTCAGTCCGGCGAGTCTGTCGGGTCATCGTCGCCGCAGTGGCGCGGAAGGGAAGGGCACGCGGTCGGCCGTCGCCCGGCGATCGGCTCGGATGACCGGATCTCGTGGTGACAGAAGGTGTATGAGGAACTTGAAGAATGACCCAGTCATCTTGGTCTGAGGGTGCCGCAAACGGGCCGACTCCCCCAAGCACGGCCCTCTCTAACCTGATCCCAAGTTTCGTAGGTCTTTCGACAGATCAGGAAACGGGGGCCTCACGCGTTAGTGACACTGCCCAGGGTTACGGCGATGCGCACATGCGAGGTGTGCGTCGCGACCTGGGCCCTGGCGCTCTGCTTTGAGTCGTCAGTCGGCGAGTTGGGCGCGGGCGAGGGCGACGAGTTCCTCGTTGGTGTTGGCGTGCCCGGCGATGCCCCAGCCGCCGTCGTAGGTCTCGGTGAGGATCACCCAGATTCGTTCGGCTAGGCCGCGGTCGTCAGCGGCCTCGGCGACGACATCGGTGAGTCGCCGTACCGCGGTTAGTTGTTTGTCACGGTCGAGCGCGCCGGCGTTGGTGAGCACTTGGACGCGAACCCGGTCGTCCTCGGCGTCGACGTTCGCGAGCGTGGTTTCGTGGACGAAGGCTGCGGTGTTCTGTCGAAACAGCGGGATCGGCGGGACGCCCTCGACCTCCATCAGGGTGGCGGCGAGCCTGCTCGCCAGGGTACTCGGGTCAGCGAAGGTTCCGGGGCGGGCGTAGACGTCGATCATCGGCATGGTGGGCTCCTCATGGAAGTATGGTGGCCTGCATAGTAAACACAAACCTATGTAGGTGTACATAGTTCAGTGCGCCGGAGATGGGGAACGTTGGCCAAGGGCGAGGTCAGGGCACGGATGGTCGAACGCACCGTCCGGCTGCTCGCGGAGAACGGGCCACCCGGGGCGTCGTTCGGAGACGTACTGAAGAGCGCGGGCGCGTCCCGAGGGTCGACGTACCATCATTTCCCGGGTGGGAAGCGTGAGCTGTATCTGGCGGCTCTCGACCTTGCGAGCGACCGTGCGTTGGCAGCGCTGGAGTCGGCTCGCGGCAAGCCCGCCGATGTGGTCGTAAAGCATTTCTTCGCTATGTGGCGGAGTCTGCTGACCGCGACCGAGTTGCGCGCAGGCTGTGCTGTGCTCGCAGTCGCGGTGGCCGGGGAGGAGACCGAGACGGTCCAGCACGCGGGGGAGATCTTCCGGATCTGGCGCACCCACCTGGAGTCGATGTTCGTCGCTGGCGGGATGGGCCGTACGAGAGCGCGGGCGCTAGCGGCGCTGACGATCACCTCGGCAGAGGGTGCCGTGGCTGTCGCACGGGCGGAACAGGACTTGGAGACGTTCGAGTTGGTCGCCCGCCAGGTGGTCGCCGCGGCACGCACATGAGTCGTGCGCACATGAGTCGTGCACACCGAGGCATCTGCCGGGGCGACCTGATCGCCCCGCGGCCAGTCCCGAGTGCTTGATATGCACGGCGATGTGGCGTCGCGTGGCCTCGGCGGCGACTCAGCGGGTCTCGCGTGTCCGACCAGCAGGGAAACGTGCGCCGGGCGCCGGCTGCCTATGAGGACGCGACCTGTAATGCTCCGCCGGAGCGGACACCCGTCGCCGCGATGCACCTCGGCATGCTCCTGCACCGCGTTGGCGACGCTGCAGGCGCGCGGGACGCTTACGAGCGCGCGATCGCCTCCGGGCACCCCGACGCGTCGCCCGGGGCGGCGCTCGGCCCCGGCAACTGGACGTGCAGATAGATCCTTGACCTGGCCAGTCGTATTGGAATCAGACTGGAACATGTCGTCGAGACAGCTGTATCTCGAGGTTTCTGAAACACCGGCTTAATTGCCAGTCATTCACGTAGTGCCATCACCGCGTTCGGCCCAACGTTGTCAGTGGCCCCGGACGGCTATTTCCTCCCGGCTGGCTCGCGCCACTCGGCAGCCGGCAGGTTCTCGAAGGCGACCTTGCCCTCATGGGCCAAGGCGCGGATCACGCGTGCGCTCATCGCCTGCGAAGCGGATGAACTGCTCGGGCGGCGAGAAAGTCGGCGTTGGCCAGCCTCCAAACGGGTGGCTCACAGCGTCATTCTTAGTGTGAGCAGTGAGGAGGTGGCCTGATGTCGCCATTCGCGGGCGAAGCGGCCTTCCACGAGTTCGTCACGGCCCGCACTCCGGCGCTGATGCGCACCGCGTACCTGCTCACGCGGGACCACCACCTGGCCGAGGACCTGGTCCAGACCGCGCTGTTCAAGGCGGCCAAGGCGTGGGAGCGCATCGAGGGGCAGCCCGAGGCGTACGTGCGACGGATCCTCTATACCGAAAGCGTTTCGTGGCGCCGCCGTCGCCGCCTCAAGGAATCGTTGGGTGATGCTCACGACGCGCCGGCCAGACCTGACCCTGACGTCGACCTGCAGGTCTCCCTCGAGCGCGCAATGGATCAGCTGACCGCGAGACAGCGAGCGGTCCTGGTGCTGCGCTACTACGAGGACCTGACCGAGAGCGCCTCCGCCCAGACGCTCGGCATCGGCGTCGGCACCGTCAAGTCGCTACATCGGCAGGCACTGCAGAAGCTGCGGACCTGCGCACCGCACCTCCACGAGCTGATCGGGGCAGGCCATGACTGAGCAGCTGCACGACCTTCTGGCGCGGATTGCCGACAAGTCCGGCCCCGGCAGCAGCGACCCCACGCTGTGGGTCCGCGCACAGCGCGCCCGCCGCCGCGACCGGGTGATACGCGCCTCCGCAGCCGCGGTGACCGTGGCGGCGGTGGTCGGTGCCCTCGCCATCGGCCTGGGCACGCGCCACACGCCGCCACCGGCCAAGCAGACCCCGGCACCGCACCAGACCGGCGTGGGCATTCCCTCCATCGTGCGCGGGATCCACGGTGACGACGGCCTCGACCTGGAGACCGACCTCGCGGTCGGGCCGGCATCGGTCGCGATCGCAAACCAGAGCGGCGCCTTCGTCATCACCGCCGCAGACGGCGTCTACCACCGGCTGCGGCTGCCCGGTTTTGACCCCACCGCGTTCGACGCCGACAGGCCCGGGCTCGCTCTGTCACCGGACGGCACCCGGCTCGCCTATGGATGGCGTCACGCGAGGCCCCACGGATCCACGTCTCAGGCCAGGGTTCGAACCCACGTCCTCGACCTGCGCACCGGTGCCCTGCAGAAGATCCCCGAGGCACCGGGCTACTTCGTCGACAGCAAGGTGAGGATCAGCACCTACGGGTACGGCTGGTCGCCGAACGGGCGCTACTTGATCTTCGAAACACTGACCCAGGATCCGGCGGACACCGGCCCGGAACACTGGTGGGTCGGGTTCGACACCACCAGAGCACGCTTTTTCATGTTTGGTCACGAGCCCCGGGACATCTCCTGCCCAGAGGCGACGGACTGCCCGCCCATGACACTGGTCGGGCCGCGCCTCAGCGCGAGAGTCAAGTCGCTGGGGGAGTTCACGGGCAGCACCGAGAAGTCGCTGGTGGTCACCTCGGGTGCGTACTACATCACGGGGCTCCCCAAGACGGCGGAGGGCTGGGCCGTGGGCCGGTTCACGCCCGATGGTCATCGCATCCTCTTGCAGCCCGACGGTGTCGGGACGGGGCTGGTACTGGTCACCGATAACAGCCGGCGCGGACATCCCTGGCAGAGCGACGGCGCTGTGACTCTTCTCCCCCTGGACTCAGCGGAGTGGCCCGACGGCGCGAGGATCGACGTCCTCGGCTGGGTCGGACCGGACCATGCCCTCGCCATGATCAACGGGGGTACGGGGCCGGACACCTGGGAACTGGACGGCGACCTGACCCTCGTCGACCTCAGCTCCGTCGGCGCCACGATCGCCGGCGACACGCCGGCCGTCCTCCAGATCGTCGGCCACGTCGGGCCAGCCGATCCGGGAAGCGTCTACAGCTTCGCCACCGACTTCGCCACGGTGGCCGCGCCCACCCAGGACTTTGACGAGGCGTCGTCCGCCACAAGATCTGACCCGAGCCCGAACGGCGCTCTCCCCAGTCACAACCGCGGCGACCGTGACACGACGCGCGTGATGGTTTTCGCGACCGCAGGTCTGATCGTCCTCGCCGCAGTCTGCCTCGCGTTCGCGCGCTCACGCCGGATCCGACACGGTCACGACGCAATGCCCCTCGACCGAGGAGAAACACCATGAACCGACACCTGAACACGCCGGGTCACCAGACTGGCAGGAAGGCTCACCGGGGGCGGTCCGAGTGCGCAGCACCGGTCAGGACGACGCGGCCGGGCTGGAATTGAGCACCGAACTCGAGCTACATCCCAGTGGGCTACTGCGCATGCGGGCTGCAGTGACGCGCCGAGCGCACCGTTCCACGACTGGCGCCTGCCTCGGGGCGGCGAGCTTCTGCTCGACGGGGAGGTCGCGCTGTCCGAGGGGGAGCAGTACGTGACCACCGACCGGCCGGACCGACCTCGACCTGGACCGCCTCCAGGTCCCCGGCAGCGATCAATCGCTCGACTGTGCGCTGGGATGACCGAAGCTCGCGAGCGACATCGCTCTTCGCGCGTCTCGTCAGGGCCGCGCGGGCCGGCTGCGGGCTGAACGGGCGCCACTCAGCGCCCTGTCCGTTACTGCATGATCGACTTGGATTCTCGGGGTCCTGACCTGCGGGTTAGCGGCGGTTTCCAACTAGTGCATGATCGACTTTGAAGTGGGTAGGTGCGGAGCCCGTTGGTGTGGGTAGGTGCTTGGCCGTTGGTGTGGGTAGTGCGGAGCCGGTGGTGTGGTTAGTGCGGGGCCGTTGGGTGGTCCCGGGAGGAGGCGTTTCATGGGGGTCCGGACGTTTATCGAGGGTTGGCCCGTCTACCGGCAGCTGACGGGCACGGACCCGCTGGGACGTGGCGCGGCGGTGCAGTCGCAGCGCTCGATGCAGCTCGAGCCCCGCATCGCTGAGGCCGACCGCGTGGCGCACTCGGTGTGCCCCTACTGCGCGGTCGGCTGCGCCCAGAAGGTCTATGTCAAGGACGAACGGGTCATCCAGATCGAGGGCAACCCCGACAGCCCGATCTCTCGAGGCCGGCTGTGCCCGAAAGGGTCGGCCAGCAAGCAGCTCGTCACCGGGCCGCACCGCGAGGAGAAGGTGCTCTACCGCGCGCCGTACGCGACCGAGTGGAGCGAGATCGAGCTCGAGACGGCGATGGACATGGTCACTGACCGAGTTATCGAGGCACGCAACAAGGGCTGGCAGGACAACGACCCCAAGGGCGACTTCGTACGCCGCACCATGGGCATCGCCAGCCTCGGTGGTGCCACGCTCGACAACGAAGAGAACTACCTCATCAAGAAGCTGTTCACCGCCTTGGGTGCGATCCAGATCGAGAACCAGGCGCGCATATGACACTCCGCCACCGTCCCCGGTCTGGGGACCTCTTTCGGTCGTGGCGGCGCGACGAACACTCAACAGGACCTCGCGAACTCTGACTGCATCGTCATCATGGGCTCGAACATGGCCGAGGCCCACCCGGTCGGGTTCCAGTGGGTGGTCGAGGCCAAGCTGCGCGGCGCCAAGGTCGTGCACATCGACCCGCGCTTCACCCGGACGAGTGCGCTCGCGCATGAGCATCTTGCCCTGCGGGCGGGCTCGGACATCGCCTTCCTGGGCGGGGTCGTCAACTACATCCTGAGCAACGACCTGGCATTCCGCGACTATGTCCTCCCCTATACGAACGCGTCGTTCCTGGTGGACAAGGAGTACCGGGACACCGAGGACCTTGACGGTCTCTTCAGTGGCTACGACGTAGAGACAGCCAGCTACGACCCGGCATCGTGGCGCTACGAGGGCGCACCCGCGACACCGCGGTCCCGCAGCGGCGACACGGCAGCTGACAAGGAGCTCGCCACCGGAGACCAGCACGGGTCGGGCGGCGCCAAGCTCGAAGGCGTCAGCATGAACCCTCCTGCGGACCCGACGCTCGAGCATCCGCGCTGTGTCTACCAGATCCTCAAGCGGCACTTCTCGCGCTACACACCGGAGATGGTGGAGGAGGTCTGCGGCGCGCCCAAAGAGCAGTTTCTCGACGTGTGCAGGGCGTGGACGGAGAACTCCGGCCGGGAGCGGACCACGGCGGTCGTCTATGCCGTCGGGTGGACGCAGCACACCGTGGGTGTCCAGTACATCCGCACCGCCGCGATCATCCAGCTGCTGCTGGGAAACCTGGGCCGACCAGGCGGCGGCATCATGGCCATGCGTGGCCACGCGAGCATCCAGGGCTCCACCGACATCCCGACGTTGTACAACCTGCTGCCGGGCTATCTCCCCATGCCGTCACCGCAGGACGGCAGGTCCCTCCAGGACTACGTCGCCGGCACGCGTGGTGACGAGCAGAAGGGCTTCTGGCACAACGCAGACACCTACATGGTGTCCTTGTTAAAGGAGTACTGGGGCGACGCCGCGACACCGGAGAACGACTTCTGCTTCGACTACCTGCCGCGCATCACCGGCGACCACGGCACCTATCGCAGCGCCATGGACATGGTCGACGGGGAGGTGTTCGGCTACTTCCTGCTCGGCCAGAACCCCGGAGTCGGCTCGGCGCACGGTCGGCTGCAGCGACTCGGGATGGCCAACCTCGACTGGCTGGTGGTCCGGGACCTGACGATGATCGAGAGCGCAACGTTCTGGAAGGACTCGCCCGAGAGAGAGACTGGCGAGATCGTGCCGCAGGAGTGCCGCACCGAGGTGTTCTTCTTCCCTGCTGCGTCACACGTCGAGAAGGAAGGCAGTTTCACCCAGACCCAGCGCGTGCTGCAGTGGCGCGAGAAAGCCTTGGAGCCAAAGGGCGATCAACGTTCCGAACTCTGGTTCTTCTACCACCTCGGACGACGGCTCAAGCAGCGCCTCGGTGATTCCGCGGACGACCGTGACCGGCCGATCGTCGACCTGTTCTGGGACTATGAGGTGCACGGCGACGAGCCCAGCGCCGACCACGTGCTGCGCCGGATCAGCGGTCAGGACTGCGTAAGTGGTGAGCAGGTCAGTGGCTATCTGGACCTCAAAGCCGACGGCTCAACCCTGGCGGGCTGCTGGATCTACAGCGGGGTCTATGCGGACGGTGTCAACCAGGCCAACCGCCGGAAACCTCGCGACCAGCAGAACGAGACTGCGCTCGCGTGGGGCTGGGCCTGGCCCTACAACCGCCGCATCCTCTACAACCGAGCCTCGGCGGACCCGGCCGGCAAACCGTGGAGCGCGCGCAAGGCGCTGGTCTGGTGGGACGCGGAGGCGGGTGAATGGACCGGTCACGATGTGCCGGACTTCGAGAAGAACAAGCCACCGGGCTACGAACCTCCTGATGACGCTGTCGGCCCCGAAGCGCTGCGCGGTGACGACCCGTTCGTCATGCAGGCGGACGGGAAGGGCTGGCTGTTCGTGCCGAGCGGCCTGATGGACGGACCGCTCCCCACGCATTACGAGGCGCACGAGACGCCCGTACGCAACGCCCTCTACGCCCAGCAGGGGAACCCCATCCGGAAGGTCTACGCCCGTCCGGACAACCCGTCCAATCCCTCTCCACCGGAGTCGGACGCAGAGGTCTTCCCGTTCATCTTCACCACGGCGCGGTTGACCGAGCACCACACAGCGGGCGCCATGAGCCGCACGCTGCCCTACCTGTCCGAGCTGCAGCCGGAGATGTTCATCGAGGTCTCCCCGGAGCTCGCCCGCGGGCGTGGCCTGGACCACCTGGGCTGGGCCACGGTCGTGACCAGCCGGGCAGCGATCGAGGCCAAGGTGCTGGTGACCGAACGGATGAAACCGCTGCGACTGCGGGAACGCACGATCCACCAAGTCTGGTTGCCCTATCACTGGGGTTCGACCGGACTCGTGACCGGAGACTCCGCCAACGACCTGTTCGGGGTGTCGCTCGACCCCAACGTGCTGATCCAGGAGAGCAAGGTGTCCACCTGCGACGTCGTCGCCGGACGGCGACCTCGAGGGCGCGAGCTCCTGGCGTTCGTCGAGGGATATCGCCGACGTGCAGGAGTGACCGTTGAGACCGGAAGTGTCCTCGCGACAGTGGGGACACCTGCGCAGAAAGCACATCTGGAGAACGCAACCGACGATGAGATCCAGAACGAGGGCTAGCGATGAACAACAGCTTCTATGGCCCGCTGGACGACCCTGCCGGCGATGCCGGCCACGTCGACCACCCGCCGCGCATGGGTTTCTTCACCGACACCTCGGTGTGCATCGGCTGCAAGGCGTGTGAGGTCGCCTGCAAGGAGTGGAACCTCGTGCCCGATGACGGGTTCAACCTGCTCGGCATGTCACTCGACAACACCGGCGGCCTCGGCGCCAACTCGTGGCGCCACGTCGCCTTCATCGAGCAACAACAGGTCGCAGCGGGTCAGAGTTCGTCGGCACCTTCCGCTGCGGAGGCCAGGGCGCCCGTTGACCTCCCGATGCCGTCGTTCGAGCTGCCAGGCGCGGGCACCGGCAGCGAGGGCCGCACCGACTTTCGCTGGCTGATGTCGTCGGACGTGTGCAAGCACTGCACCCACGCGGGCTGCCTCGACGTCTGCCCGACAGGCGCCCTGTTCCGCACCGAGTTCGGCACTGTTGTCGTGCAGCAGGACATCTGCAACGGCTGCGGCTATTGCGTCTCCGGGTGCCCGTATGGCGTCATCGAGCGACGCGAAGGCGACGGCCGTGCGAACAAGTGCACCCTCTGCTATGACCGGCTGAAGGGTGGCCACGAACCTGCTTGCGCGAAGGCGTGCCCCACCGACTCGATCCAGTTCGGTCCGCTCGACGAGCTGCGCGAGCGGGCAGCCGCCCGGCTCGACGTGCTGCGCCAGGGTGGCATCACCGAAGCCCGCCTCTATGGCGAAGATTCCAACGACGGTGTCGGCGGGGACGGCGCGTTCTTCCTGCTGCTCGACGAGCCGGAGGTCTATGGCCTGCCACCCGACCCGGTCGTCCCGACCCGCGAACTGCCACGGATGTGGCGACACGCCGGCGTGGCGGCCGGCGCCCTGCTCATTGCAGGCGTCGGGGCATTCGTCGCAGGACGGCGACCGTGACCGAGCGTACCTTCCGGCGGCACGGACGAGGCCGCGGCGACGACGGCTCCCGCGAGACACCGATGGTGCCGCGAGCCTCGTTCGAGTCCTACTACGGGCGACCGATCCTCAAGCCACCGGCGTGGGAAGACGACATCGCCTATTACTTCTTCCTCGGCGGCCTGTCCGCAGGAGCGAGCCTGCTCGCCGCAGGGGCGGACCTCACCGGCCGGCCGGCGCTGCGCAAGGGTACGAGGGTCACTTCCCTTTGCGCACTCGGCGTCGGCAGCTGTTTCCTCATCCGGGACCTCGGCCGCCCAGATCGCTTCCTCAACATGTTGCGGGTCTTCAAGCCGACCTCACCGATGAGCGTCGGCACCTGGATCCTCGCGGCCTATGGACCGGCGATCGGCGCGGCTGCGGTGAGTGAGGTGCAGCCTGCCTGGCTGCGCCAGTCGTTGCTCGGCCGGCTCATCGACGCACTGGCCCGCCCGGCCGGGCTTTCTGCCGCGGCACTCGCGCCCGCCGTCGCGGCGTACACCGCCGTGCTTCTCTCTCAGACGGCGGTGCCTGCGTGGCACGAGGCGTACGAGGAGCTGCCCTTCATCTTCACCGGGAGCGCGGCCGCCAGCGCGGGTGGCGTCGGGATGATCGTCGCGCCGGTGTCTGAGACGGGTCCGGCTCGGCTGTTCGCGCTGTATGGCGCCGCGGCCGAACTGCTCGCGTCGCACCGCCTCGAGTCGCGGCTGGGCATCGTCGACGAGGTCTTCCACACCGGAAAGGCGGGGACGCAACTGCGCCTGGCCAGCCGGCTGACGGCCGCAGGCGCAGCCGGCGCCGTTGTGCTCGGCCGGCGAAGCCGGGTGGCAGCGGTGGCGTCTGGCGCGGCACTGCTGGCGGGCGGTTTCTTCGAGCGGCTCGGGCTGCTCAACGCGGGGCGGCAGTCCACGATCGATCCGCGTTACGTCGTCGAGCCACAACGCGCCCGCCTCGCCAGCCGTCGGGACGAGCGTCGGCGCGTGGACGGTGAAAGCATGCGGGATTCGCCGGTGCCCTGACCCTGGCAGATCGCGCAGGCGGGATCTATGAACGCGAACGAGGCCGATGTCACTCGAACAGGCCAGCGTCCTGACATTCCTTGACGAGGACGATCATCGCCAAGCGGAACGCGCCGACAACCGCTCCTAACTCGACCCGGCACCGGACATGGCACCCTCGTCCGGGAATTTCGGAGTCGCGGCAAGTCCGGCGCGGATAGCGACGCTCGGCCGCGGCCGCGCTGGTGCTCAACTGGTGGGAATCGCGGATGCTTGGCGCGTCGGCTTCCTCTGGCGTCGCCAGGGTTTGCTGCTCGGCCAGGTCTGCCTGCCATCCCGAGCAGAACTCGACGCGGTAGTGGCATAGGGCCCCCCGCAGCCCTTGGTGGCCAGCGTCCCGAACAGGATCTGCGGAACGGCGACGGCGGTTCCGGAGACGACGCCGGGAACCAGCCAGTCGACCTCCGACCAAGACGTCATCCAACACCGTCTCGGGGGAGATTCAGCGGCAGCGCCTGACATCGGGGAACTCGCCGCCGGAAGCGACTACTCGCGTTCAGTCGGTCTCCGAGTCCTTGCCCATCGATGCCTCGTAGTCTGCGTCGGCGCTGTTCGTCTCGTTCTCGCCGTCCTGCTGTTCAACCGTGGAGGTGTCCTCACCCTTGGACGCCATCCGGTCAGCTTCCGCGCTGTCCACGGTAGCGTTCTCGTTCTCGTCCTCTGCTCGCTCGGCTGCGACTGCCGCCGCTACCGCCGCTGGGTTGGTGCTGCTCATCGTTCCTCCTTTGCGAGGCGGGCACTGTCGGTGGAGTTGGCCCGCGTACCGTTGCGTTCATTGCACCTAGTGGCCCGCTTAAACCGGCTATCTCTGGGGAGCACACGGTCGAGGGCAAACTGACCTTCCCCGCGTGCGCGCTCGCGGCCATTTGCGGACATCCCGTCGTCGCAGGCGTCGGCGAGTTCGCGCAGATCGGCAACCAGACCGCGATGGGATTCTGGTGCTCCCGGAGCGCCGCTTGGCGCCTCGCGCGTCGAGGCGGGGCAGAGTCAGCACGCCGTGACAATGGTCGCGGCGATGTCAGGGAGCCGTCGATTCTGGCGTTGAGACGGCCAGCGGCTTCGCATCATCCTCACGCTCTTGGTGGCTGATCGGCACCTGCACGGCCCGTCTTCGGAGGCGCATTCCTGGAGTGGACGCGGGCATCCTCAACGACACCCGGCGACCCAACAGGCCGCACAGCGGCCGCGAGCGTCGCCGCGACGCGCCTAGATTTGGACGTCCCAGGCGAGCAGTACGTCGCCGTCTGCCAGTGCCACGTGCCGATTGACCAGTTGCAGCCCGTCGGCGATGCAATCGAGGCCGAGATCCCCCACAGCCTCGATGCCCGCACCGACAACGGTCGGCGAGATGGACACGACTAACCGGTCAACGAGTCGCTCTCGGATGAGCGAGGTGATCACTTTGCTCCCCCCCTCGACCATGAGACTGCGCACACCGTCTGCCCGCAGGTCGGCGAGCACGGGTGTGAGAGCGAGGCCCTCACTCGCGCCGGCAACCTCCCGCACCGACACTCCTGCGGCTTCGAGGACGGACTTGCGGACGCGATTGGCTGGTCGGCGGCAGTAGACGATTGTCGTGGCGTCATCGTCGAGAATCTTGGCGGCCGGCGGAGTGCGCAAGGTCGAGTCCAGGAGCACCCGGATCGGTGACGCGCCAGGCACCAGCCGCACCGTCAGCTGAGGGTCGTCGCACACCGCGGTCTGCGAACCGACAAGAACTGCGTCGCAGGCAGCGCGTAGGGCATGCGATACCTGTCGTTCTGCCTCACCGCTGATCCACTTCGAATCGCCGGTTATCGTCGCGATCCGCCCGTCGAGTGTCTGCGCGTACTTCACCATTACGTACGGGCGGTCCGGGTGCGGCCGAACTGTTCCGATCAGACTAGCCACGTCGACGGGCGCGGAGGGCGGCTCCGGTAAGGCATTCCCTGTCGGGGCCAGATGACCGAGGCGATCCGCCTTTGTCGACAAGTATGCGCGGTTACGCTCCTGCGCCGCGGTCGGCAGCGGGATGATCCCGATGACGTCCAAGCCGGCTACGGTCAGGGCCTGGGCCTTCGCCGGATTGTTGGAGAGCAGCCGCACCGCGCGGACTCCCAATTTCGCGAGGACCTCACCCGCATAAGAGTAATCTCGGGCATCCACCGGCAGACCAAGGCGGATGTTGGCGTCGACGGTGTCGGCACCAAGGTCCTGCTCCATGTATGCCCGAAGTTTGCTGACAAGGCCAATGCCGCGGCCCTCATGGCCGGTGAGATAAAGGACGACGCCGCGCCCTTCCGCGGTCACGGCCCGGAGGCTGGTCCTGAGCTGGATGCCGCAGTCGCATCTCAAGGACCCCAGCGCATCGCCAGTCAGACACTCCGAGTGCAGCCTGGTGAGCACAGGTTCTTCCCCGGAGAGATCCCCTCTGCAGAGCGCAAGGTAGACATGCCCAGTCGGAACCTCGAAGGCCCGCGCCGCGAACTCGCCGTAGGGAGTCGGAAGCACTACGGCGCCCACGTCACGGACCAGAGGCGTCGGTTCAGGACGATCTTGCACGGGAAGAGTCATGCTGATGACTACCACCTCGACCAAGAGTGAAACCGGCCGCATAGGGCCACGTAAGAAGACCCGGGATTCTGCAGTCACCCGCCCCGGTCGGTGGAGATGATGACGGTCGCTGTGTGCCAGTCGCCCGGTTCGGTCCTTCTCCGCGTTCAACTCGCGACTTCGGCTCGGGATAAAGTGCCCGCACCGAGCCCTGCCCCGCCAGACCCCGCAACAGCCCTCCCAAGGCATTCCTCAAGCCGCAGCCAGTGGCACGCTTTGCCGGCAGCCCGGCCCGCAGGCCATGAACGGCACTCGTCACAACTAATGGCGTCAAGGCAACCTTGACACTCCTTACGTGTCAAGATTATCTTGACGCCCGTGATGCAGGGCAACGAAGATGTACCGACTCCCGCCATGACTTTCTACGGCATCAAAGAGGCGCTGCCTGGCGTGCGATGGCGGGCGCTATTCGATGTGCTCTGGCCGGGTTACCGCCGCTGGTACCTCAGCGAGGGAGATGCCGCTCGCCCAAGTCTCGGCGTCGCGCGGCGCCAGTTGACGCGCCACATGCCCGAGCTGGTCCCGACCTGGCAGCGCCTGGTCAGCCTGGTAGGCGGTGACAACGACGCGGCGAGGATGCTCACACTGGTGAATCCACCGCGATTCCTGCCCGGCTGCTCCCAGGCGGTGCTGAGGGGCGAGACCCCGATGCTGGTGCGCAACTATGACTATCACCCTGATCTGTGCGAACAGGTGGTCTACTCGAGCGCTTTCACCGGTCGGCGAGTCATCGGCACGAGTGACTGCCTGTGGGGCCTGCTGGATGGCATGAACGACGCCGGACTGGTGGTATCTCTGGCGTACGGCGGGCGGCGCGACCGCGGGTCTGGATTCGGCATCCCGTTGGTCGTTCGCTATCTGCTCGAGGTCGCCGAGACGGTCGCGGAAGCGACGTCGGTGCTGGCCAGGGTCCCTGTCAACATGGCCTACAACCTGACGTTGCTGGACGCACATGGCGAGGCGGCGACAGCGTTCGTCGCCCCCGGAGTGGCGCCGGAACTCAGCGCCCTGGACGCGGCCACCAATCACCGGGGCGTGGTGCCCGACTGCCCGGAACACGCCGCCGCCTTCCGCAGCGTGCAGCGTCAGCGGGTGCTGCTGGATCTGCTCGCCACCCGGCCTGAGCCCGACACGATGGTCCAGGCGTTCGGCAGACCACCGCTGTACAACACGGCGTACGACAGCGGGTTCGGCACGATCTACACCGCCGCTTACCGTCCCGACGTTGGCGTCGTCGACTACATCTGGCCCGGCTCGACCTGGCGACGTAGCTTCGACTCGCCCACAGCAACCCACACGATCTCACTCAGCCCAGGTTCTTGACCGGCTGGGGCAAACTAGCGAGCATGCCTGCTGCGTGGAGTCGCGAAACGCTCGACCGTGCCGCCACGATCGACGTGGCCGATCTGGCTCGCGCAGCGCTCGAATCGCTCGCCCATCGAACCGATCCTGACGCATTTGCACAGTTGCTGGACCTGGCGCAGGTCACCGGGGAGTGCCTGGGGATAAGCGCACGCACCCTCGCCGAGCAAGGTTCCTGGTCAGGAGTGGCCCAAGTGGCCGGCACGACGAAGCAGGCGGCCTGGGAGCGCTGGAGCCGCCATTGACCCGAGTCCGCCATGGTGACTTATCCATCACCCGCGAGCTGGCGTCGCGCGAGCTTGAGTGCCACATCGGTTGTGAGGCTGCCACGTCGATTTCACCAACCATTGAGATCAACTCGCTGTTGTGCGCCATTGGGCTTCCGCCGACGTCGGGTCATGCCCCAGTCCGTGGAACAAACGCGAGACAGGCAGTCGGGTTAGCCGGCGGCGGTGCTGCGGTTGGCCTCGTCTCGGAAGGCCAGCCAGTCGGTCAGCCTGCCAAGGTCGTAGCGGGGACCGCTGAGCCCCACCGTGAACAGCCGCACCCCGAGGTCGGAAAGCCTGAGGCCGTCCTCATCCGGCCCGCCTTGCACGCCCACGGATCGTTCGATCTCGAGGGGGTCGCGTCCCTCCGTGGCACACCACTGGTCGAGCACGCTGCTCTTACGGATGAACGTCTCGGGGTCGCCGAAGCTGTGCCAGATATCTGCGTGCCGGGCGACCAAGCGCAACGTCTTCTTCTCACCACCGCCGCCGATCAGCACGGGGATCTTGCGGGTGGCTGCCGGGTTGAGCCGCCCCCACCGCCGCTCGATGCGGGGGAGCGCCTGGCCGAGGTCGTCCAGCCGCGAGCCGGCGGTTCTGAACTCGTAGCCGTACTCCGCGTAGTCCCTCTCGAACCAGCCCGAGCCGATACCCAGGATGAGCCGGCCGCCACTGATGTGATCGACGGTACGTGCCATGTCCGCGAGCAATTCGGGGTTGCGGTAGCTATTGCAGGTCACCAAGGCGCCGATCTCGACTCGCGATGTCGCCTCGGCCCACGCGCCGAGAATCGTCCAGCACTCAAAGTGCTTGCCCTCCGGTTCACCGTTGAGTGGGAAGAAATGGTCCCAATTGAAGACCACGTCGACGCCGAGTTCCTCGGCCCCGACCGCGGCCCGACGCAGCTCCTGCCAGTCGGCGTGCTGTGGCTGCAGTTGCACCCCCACGCGCAGCGGCCGAGCGGCGATGGGCGGCTGCGCGGTCGAGCCCTTGCTCGTTGTTGACATGCGAAACCAGCCGATCAGATCGAGGCAACAGGACAGGTCAGGGCACAGTAAACCTGGTGGCCATCGCCCCGCCTCCCCGGCGCGAAGGTGCCGTCGCGGGGACAACTGCGCAGCCAGTGCCACCTTTGGGCAAAGGACAAGACTTCTTGGTCGTCGAGCAAGATGGCACCCTTCGATGTGCATCGTCTCGACATGCACCGGCGGACTGTTCCAGCGAGGTCGGTCGGCTCGACCGGCAGCCGCTTGCTGGCAGGTTGAAGTTCTCGTCGTAGTGGCTGGTCCCCGATTCACCCCTGACACAGATTGATGTTTTCGAACAGCCGCCACGTACCGCTCCAGCGACGGGGTGGTGGACCGAGACCTTGTTGCCACGCTTACTGCGATCCGCGCGGGTGGATGATTTGGTGGCGTACGGCGGCGACAACATCGGCTGACGCCCTCTCCGGTAGCCAGTGTCCGGCGTCCAGGCCGACCAGTCGGTAACGACCGGTGATGTGGTCGGCCGTGCGAAGAACCGCAGTGCGGCTGACAAATGGGTCCCGGCGCCCTACTACGAACGTGGTCGGTGCGGCGATCGGGCCAGGACTCCACTTCTCAGCCCGCACGAGCGCGCGGTACCAGCTCAGCGCCGCGGTGGCCGCGCCGGGTTGTTGCATCTGATCGGCGTAGTGCCGCGCCCTGCCCTGGTCAAGCCCTGACAAGGAAAGCAGTCGGCAAAGCACTGCACCGCCGCCTGCGGTGAGCAATCGCTCGGGCACCGCAGGAATCTGAAGGAAGCCCATGTAAGCCGAGCGAAGGGCTTGGCTGCTGTGCGAGGAAGCCGAACGCAAGGCAGCGGGGTGAGGTGTAGAAAGGATCACGAGGGAGCGTACGCGGCTGCCGTATCCCGACGCCAGCGCCCAAGCCACGGCGCCGCCCCAGTCGTGCCCGACAACGTGCGCACTGTCGAGACCTGCCGCGTCCAGCAATGCGGCCACATCGCTTGCCAGCTGGCGCAGGCCATAACTTGCGGCGGGCAGCGGGCGCGCGGCAGGAGAGTATCCGCGTTGGTTGGGGATTAGGACCCGCTTGCCGTTCTCGATCAACTGCCCGGCAACCTGGTCGTAGGCCGAGGCGTCTTGGGGAAAGCCGTGCAGGCAAATAACCGGCTCACCCGTCAGGGGACCGAGGTCCCTGACTTCGAATGTGAGCCCATCGTGCTGCCACATCGTCAGCCGCGTGCCCGTTCTCTGTTCGCCAGGTGCTGCCGGGGGGCGCCGTCCGCGGCCCATTGTGTCGGTTCTCTCGGCGTGGGTCGTCATGGCTGTCCTGTTGGTAGGAATGTCAGTGCCCGGTGAGGTCGCCGAGACTGCCGCCGAGTTTCCCGACGAGGTCCCGGGGGTCGACGCCGTACTTTTTGAGCAGGTCGCCATGCTGATCGGTGTCCACGTTCTCCGGCAGCTCCTGCTTCGCACTGTCCACCGTGTCAGCGTCGCCGTGCTCGCGGATGAAGCCGATGACCTGGTCCTTGTCGAGTTGCATCGCAGCTCTTCCTCTCGGTAGTTCTGGATGGATGTGGCGCGCTTGTAGCCGGTGTAGTGATCACGAAACCTGTTTTCGGGATGGCCGTTCCTCAGCTACGGATGTGCCAGAGAAGCCACAGAACGGCCGCACGCAGGCAAGCCAGATAGGTCACCGTGATGCATGCGGCGCCAGGCGCCGCGACGAAGGATTGAGCCGGTCCACTCCCAATCTTTCCCGTGGTAGACGCGCCGGCGCAGCACTTGCTCCCAATGACGACCGTCGGCATTTCACGAACAAGTCACGTTCATCGTGGTGGAAAGCTCGGCCTGCCCGACAACGCCATCGGCAGGGGGACTTTCGCCGGAGATGCTGGTTGGACACCCCGACCCAAAGGACTGGGAGACCGAACTTCGTGAGTCGAGACGCGGGTCTATGGGGACGAGGTTCCACCGCGGGTCCAGGTGACGATGGTAGGAGTCGCCGCGCGGGGGGTTGGCGCTCATCCCGGCCAAATCCTGGCGCCATCAGATTGCAACACGCCTACCTCGCGGATCCGGTCGGACAGAGTGCGCGGCCCCTCCGAAAAGCTTGGGGCATCGTCGTTTGTCGTACGGCACCGGGGGCACGAGCCGCAGACGGCGTCAACATGACGGCCCATCAACTCTCACGAGTAGGGGTGGCAGGGATGAAAGCAGTGACCTGGCATGGCAAGCGGGACGTCCGGGTGGAGTCCGTGCCGGATCCGGCCATTCAGGAACCGAGCGATGCGATCGTGCGGATTACCACGACGAACATCTGCGGGTCGGACCTGCACTTGTACGAGACGCTCGGCCCGTTCATGGGTAAGGGCGACATCCTTGGCCACGAGCCGATGGGAATCGTGGAAGAGGTGGGCGCGGACGTAGAGAACCTCAAGGTCGGCGACCGGGTCGTCATGCCGTTCCAGGTCTGCTGCGGACGCTGCTACATGTGCGATCAGCAGCTGTACAGCCAATGTGAGACCACCCAGGTCCGCGACCGGGGGATGGGCGCAGCGCTGTTCGGATTCTCCAAGCTCTACGGGGAGGTTCCGGGCGGGCAGGCGGAGTACTTGCGCGTCCCGCAAGCGCAGTTCACCCATATCAAAGTGCCGGATGGCCCGCCGGATGAGCGGTTCGTCTACTTGAGCGACGTCTTGCCGACGGCGTGGCAGGCGGTGCAGTACGCCGCGGTCCCGAAGGGTGGGACCCTTGTTGTGCTCGGGTTGGGTCCGATCGGTGACATGGCGTGCCGCATCGCGCAGCATCTTGGGACGCACCGCGTCATCGGTATCGATCTGGTGTCCGAGCGCCTCCAACGGGCACGTGGCCGCGGGGTGGAGGTTGTCGACCTCAATGACGCCGGCAAGGACCTCGGTGAGGTCATTCGGGGGATGACCGACGGCCGTGGCCCCGACTCGGTGATCGACGCGGTCGGCATGGAGGCGCACGGTTCCCCGGTCACGAAGGCGGTGCACCAGGTGACCGGGTTGTTGCCGGCCGCGATCGCCGCTCCGCTGATGGAACACGTCGGGGTGGACCGACTGGCTGCCCTGTATTCCGCGATCGACATCGTTCGCCGCGGTGGCACCGTCTCGCTGATCGGCGTGTACGGAGGTACGACGGACCCGATGCCGATGCTGACAATGTTCGACAAGCAGATCCAACTACGAATGGGTCAGGCCAACGTCAAACGCTGGGTCCACGACATCATGCCGCTACTCACCGACGAAGATCCGCTGGGTGTCGACAGTTTCGCCACACACACCCTGCCCCTCGAGGCGGCACCGCAGGCCTACGAGATGTTCCAGAAGAAGCAAGACGGCGCAGTCAAGATCTGCCTCAAACCTTAGGCCGAGATGTCAGGACTCGCGGGCGGCGGCAACTGCGCGCCCCCGGTTGAGTTGATGTTCGGCGATGCCGCGGCGGTCGTCCGGCGCCCGGAAGCGCAGGAACGTCCCTGCCGACCTCGGCGCTCGGCCAGGCTCAGCCGTCGGCCGGTGCCTGGGGGCATGGCTTTGACGAGCTCGCCGATCTTGTCGGCGGGCAGGTTTCTGGCGACATAGGCGTGTGTGACGATGCCGGCTCCGTTTGGATAGAGCCGCGCGAACCGGCACCCGTCTGCATCCAGCTCGCTGCCGAGGATTTCTTGCGGCTACTGTTCGATCTCCAGCAGCACGGAGGGCAGCATCTCGGGCAGCTCCCGGGCGAGGTAGCCCATCCGCCCGACCGTCGAGGCCAGCCGCTCACCGGCTCGTCCGTGGATGTGCGTGGCCCACACCGCGGCCTGCGCTGGCTCCGCGCCGCGGGCGAGCAGCCCCGCGACGATGCCGGCTCGGACGTCGCCCGATCCGGATACTCCCAGCCCGAGGCCGCCGGCGTCGTCGGCCCATACCCGGCCATCCGGTGTGGCTACGTAGGAGGTTCCACCCGCGATGGACACCGCAGCGCCAGTGTGGCCTGAAAGTTCGACCGCGAACCGAGCCGGCTGCTGCTCAATCTCGGCTTCGGGCACGTCGACGATGATCGCTAGTTCGGTCGTGTTGGGGGTAAGAACCGCTGCGCGACCCCGCAGACATGTCTTATCGGCGGTGACCGCGGCGAGCCCTAGTGCGTCGATGACCAACGGGCACCGGCTGTTGTCGATGACCGTGCGAGCCAGTTGCGCAGACTCTTCTGCGTCGGTAAGCCCCGGTCCGATCAGAACGCTGTCGGCCTCGCGGACTAGCTCTTGGGTTTGACCTGCTGACGTGCCGGCGATTGCACCAGTGCTTGTCTCGCCGAGCCCCCGCACCAGCGCCTCCGGAACAGCTATTTCCATCGCGGTTGCCACGGAGGCGACGGTGGCAATCTGCAGTTTGCCCGCCCCGCAGCGCAGGGCGCCTTCGGCGGCGAGCAATACGGCGCCAGCAGTTTCGGTGGATCCACCAACGATCAGGGTTCGCCCGCGGGTCTCCTTACTGCCGGCAGGGGCCGGAAGTGCCCAGGCGCGCAGCAGCGCCGGGGTGACGGTGGCCGGGTTATTGAGCGACGGCCGCGGCATCGGGCTCATCAGTCTCCGGGGCTGCGCGGTTGTCAAGGTGACCGGTGTCGTTGTAGGAGACCAGGCGCCAGGACCCGGCGTCCGCCTCATATCGGGTCACCGCGGTGTTGGCTAGGCGGTCCGTTCGGTCGACCTCGAGAATTTCTTGCTCGGTCAGGTCTTCTAGCACATAGCGAGCGAGCAGGATGACCGCCTGATGCGTGACCAGCAGCACGCGTTCGTTCTCGCCACTAATCGCGATCTCGGCCAACAGGCTGCGCACGCGCCCGGCGACATCGGCCCAATTCTCCCCACCGGGAGGCCGGTAGTAGAACTTGCCGACCCACTTCCGTCTCTCGGCTTCCTGTGGGAACTGTTCTTTGATTCCTGCCTGCGTGTAGCCATCGACCAGTCCAAGCTCACGCTCCCTTACCCTCTCATCGCGCAGCAAAGGGAGCTTCCACTCGGCTGCTGCCAGCGCCAGCTGAGCGGTCTGCAGTGCGCGCTCATAGGGCGAACTGATCACGACCGTCGGTCGCTCCGCCACGGGGGTATCACGCCACGCCGAGCCGAGGGACTGAGCCTGTTCCCGACCCGCGTCGGACAAGGGGACGTCCGGGTCGCGATGGGTCAACTCGATTCGCCCAGCATTGTTCTCGTGAGCCGCCATGTCCGCGAGATTCGCGGTGCTCTCCGCGTGCCGGACCCAGTACAGCGCAGCATCGTCCGACCATGGCCTAGGCATGCGGTAGTCCTCACCCGGCACGCGTCCGTCAAACCCGCGACGGGTCGCGGACCGCAGGATTAGCCACCTCACGACCGGGCATTGCCTGCGTCATGACCGTCCAGCGAGTCGTCGTGACCGGTGGCAGCGGCAATGTGGGCACCGCGCTGCTGCGCTGCTTGTCGGCCGTGCATCCCGAGTGGGACGTGGTCGGCATCTGCCGGCGACCGCCTCGCGCCGGTGACGCCGCGTACGCCCGGGTCTCCTGGCGGGCAATTGATGTCGCAGCGCCCGACAGCGAGGCACTTCTTGCCGAGGCGTTCCGCGACGCCGACGCCGTCGTACATGCAGCGTGGCTGATCCAGCCGAGTCGCGACATCGAGCTGCTCGAGCGCACGAATGTCGGCGGCACCGCCCGGGTCGTGTCAGCGGCGGGCAAGGCTGATGTTGGTCAACTCGTGTATCTGTCCTCGGTGGGCGCCTACGGCCCGTCGGATAAGGATCAACTGCGCGACGAGTCCTGGCCGACGACAGGGGTACCAGGATCCTCCTACTCCCAGCACAAGGCCGCAGCGGAACAGCTGCTGGACGACGTCGAGTCCGCCAACACCAACCTCACGATCACCCGCCTGAGACCAGGGTTGATCTTCCAGCGCGATGCAGGCAGCGAGGTCGCGCGATATTTCCTGGGCTCGCTCTTTCCGCAGACGGTGATCGGCCGGGTTCGCCTGCCAGTGCTGCCGTTGCCTGACGAGGCAACGTTCCAGGTCGTGCACGCCGCCGACGTCGCGACGGCGATCACGAGCGTCCTGGAGCGACGCACCGCAGGGGCGTTCAACCTGGCGACCGATCCGGTGGTGACCCCTGAACGGCTGGCGCAGGTCTTCGGGGCGCGGCGTAGGACGATCGCCCCGGCGACCGTGCGGGCGATCGCCGCCGCGACCTATCGACTACGCCTTCAGCCGACCGAACCAGGATGGGTCGACCTGGCGTTCGCGGCACCGGTCATGGACTGTTCCCGCGCCCGTGATCTGTTGGACTGGGCACCGACCACCGTTGCTGGTGACGTGCTGGCCGAGCTGTTCGACGGGATGCGTGATCGGGCCGGCACGACGAGCCCGGTGCTGCGCCCTCGGCACCTCGCGCAGCTGCCGACCTTGCATTCCTAGCCTAGAGCAGCTGACTCAGCCTTTCTGCGTTGCGAACCGCGTGGCCGTACCCGTCATTGTTGAAGTAGACGAACACGTCCTTACCGTTCGCGGTCCATTCCTGGGCGCGCTCGGCCCACCAGGCGAGGTCCGCCTCGGGATAGCTGCCTCCGTAGAGGTGGTGGTGGTCCGGGCCGTGCATCCGGACGTAGGTGAACGGTGCCGTAGCTCGCAGCACGCAGGGCAACCGCGCCCCGCTCATGACGCAGTAGGCAACCTGGTGCCGCTCAAGCAACGCGAAGACGTCCTCGTTGTGCCAGCTGGGATGCCGGAACTCCACCGCCACCCGCATCCACGAGGGCAGCAGACCTAAGAAGAAACCCAGCCGGTGGTCGTCGCGCACATGATCGGGTGCAAGCTGCACGAGCAGCACGGCACGCTTGTCGCCCAACTCGTGCCAGCACGTCGCGATCCGCTCAACCCAGACCTCTGGCGCGTATAGACGCTTGGCGTGGGTGAGCCCACGTGGTGCCTTGACAGAGAGCTGGAAACCGTCGGGCAGTCTGGCCCGCCAGCTGGCGAAGCTCGCCTGTCGGGGCCAGCGGTAGAAGCTGCTGTTCAGCTCGACGGTCTGGAACCGCTGGCTGTACAGCCGTAGGCGATCGCGCGCGGGCGTGCCCGGCGGATACAGCACTCCCTCCCAGTGCTGGTAGCTCCAACCGGAGGTCCCGACGTGCACGGCCACGGGCGCTCCTTGACGTTGCGGGGGTTGTTTCGTCTCCCTTGGAGGGGTAAGCGTTCCCGACTGCGAGGCGCAGGGAAACGTCCTGGCTTTGGAACAGGCGATGTGTGGAGCCCCGAGCGGGGATAGCGCGGCAGAGCCCAGGACCCCTCCGAGGTCGCGATGCTTCGGGACCTCGCGTTGGCACTCGATGCGGCCGATGCGGCACGGCATGCCAACGACGGTCCAACCGAGGACATGTCCGGGTTGCGGATCACCTCCTGAGCGCCTACCCGGATAACCCAGCGCCTTCGCGCAAAAGCCCTCATCGGAGCCACCCAGCGCCCGTGACTGTGCTCCGGGTGTTCGTAGTGATTGACCTGCTGCCGAGGCGGCTGCGCGACGGGTGCCACGCAGCGGGCAACTCGCAGAACCCGCAGGTTTCCGGGCCTATTCGGGCTCATCTGGGTCCGAAAGGGACTCCCGCAGCCCGCCCGAAAGACAAAGGCCAGGTCACAAGTGGTGGGCCCCGTGGGACTCGAACCCACAACCTATGGATTAAAAGTCCGACCGAGGCCGTGCCGGACGGTGACGGCTGATGCTCACCGAGACCGTTTGTGCAGGTCAGCGGGCAACTCGCGTGGTGGGCGGTGTCGGGCTCTGACGACCGATGCCTGGCAGTTCGGCCCCATCCCGGTCCCCAGATCTTGATCCGCGACAGCCGATGGTTGCCCGGCGAGTTGCCCGTGGAGTTGCCCCGCCAAAGCTTGCGGTGAGTGGCCCCGGCGGGGCGTCCTCTCAAGTTGCCCGCCAGAGGCGTCAGGGTGGTCCGGGATCAAAGGGCCGACCGTTGGCGGCGGACCGATCGGTAGTGACAGGGATGTTCGGTCGTGGCCTGCTGGGCCGATGCTCCGATCAGGCGCTACGCGTTGCCGGCGGCGGGTTGCTCGCGGGCTCCCCGGTCGCCGCTTGCTCGTTCGGCGGAGGCTGACCAGCTTGCCAGGAACGTGAGTGCCTGCTGCGACGGCGAGCCGGGCTCGGCGGTGAACGTGATGAGTGTCTGGCCGGGATCGCCCGCAAGTTCTAGTCCTTCGTAAGCAAGGACTAGTTCGCCCGCGACGGGGTGGTGGAGTTTCTTGGTGCCGGTGGTGTGCCAGCGGACGTTGTGGCTTGCCCACATGACGCTGAACTCGGCGCTTCGGGTGGTGAGTTCACCCACCAGCTCGTTGAGCTGCTCGGTCGTCGGGGCTTCGACCAGCTTCCGCGTGCAGCAGCGCGACGATGTCGCCAGCGGTGTGGCTCCAGTCGGGGTAGCGCTCAAGGGCGCGTGGGTCGAGGAAGGTGTACCTCGCGAAGTTCGGTGGCGCTTGCGTGCGGCGCTGTGGCGACTCGACGAGCATGTCCGCGAACAGCGCGCGGCCGAGCTTGTTGCTGGCGAGCAGGTCCAGCCGCCCGTTCTGCACGATCGCCGGTACCTCGGTCATCGCATCCAGCAGCTGCTGGATGCCGGGGCGGACACGCTCCAGCGAAGGTCGCCTTCGTGCCCGCGAGGTTGTGCTCGACGTACGGGCCAGGTCGAAGAGGTGAGCGCGTTCCGCGTCGTCGAGCCGCAATGCCCGGGCCAACGCCTCCAGCACGCCGTCGGATACGCCTTGGGCGTTGCCGCGCTCGAGTTTCGTGTAGTACTCGACGCTGACGCCGGCGAGGTTCGCGAGCTCATCGCGGCGCAGGCCCGGGACGCGCCGTCGACCGCCGTACAGCGGCAGGCCAGCCTGCTGCGGGGTGATGCGGGCCCGCCGAGAGTTGAGGAACTCGCGCAGTTCGCTCCGGCTGTCCATCCGACCACGGTAGGCCAGAGCGCCGTGCCGAGGGGGACTCTGCCAGTACCCCTCTCAGCAGGCTCTCCCGACAGCGTCCTTAGACACGTTGACTGGGTCCACGGAGAAGAACCATCGAACGAAGGAAGCACCTGATGAAGCACCTCTCCTTAGGAGGCCTCGACGTCTCCCGCGTCGGCCTGGGTGCGATGACCATGGCCGGCATCTACACGACCGGCGGTGGTCTCGACGACGCCGAGTCGATCCGCACCATCCACCGAGCGCTCGACCTGGGCGTCACCCACATCGACACCGCCGAGGTCTACGGGCCCTTTCACAGCGAAGAGCTTGTTGGCCAGGCAATCCGGGGACGCCGGGAAACGGTGGTCGTTGCCACCAAGTTCGGCATCATCTCCCACACCGGCCGGGCCGCCGGCGTCACCGACAGCAGCCCGGCGAGCGTCCGCGTCGCGGTCGAGGGCTCGCTCAAGCGGCTCGGTACCGACCGCATCGACCTGTACTACCAGCACCGCGTCGACCGGAGCACGCCCATCGAGGAGACCGTCGGCGCCTTGGCTGAGCTCGTCGACGAAGGCAAGGTCCTCCACATCGGCCTGTCTGAAGCCGGACCCGACACGATCCGCCGTGCCCACGCCGTCCACCCGGTCGCCGCATTGCAGTCCGAGTACTCCCTCTGGACCCGCGACCCCGAGACGGAACTACTGCCGCTGCTGGGCGACCTCGGCATCGGCTTCGTGCCGTACTCGCCGCTCGGCCACGGCTTCCTCACCGGCCAGATCCGCACTCCGGAGGACATCCCCGACGATGACTGGCGCAAGACCAACCCCCGCTTCACCGGCGAGAACTTCCAACGCAACCTGCGCATCGTCGATGAGGTCCAAGCCGTTGCCGCAGAGACCGGAGCCACCCCCGCGCAGATCGCCCTGGCCTGGCTGCTCGCCCAAGGCAACGACATCGCGCCGATCCCCGGTACCCGGCGTGTCGCCCGCGTCGAGGAGAACACCGCCGCCGACGGCATTGAGCTGACCACCGACCAGATCCAACGGCTCAACGACCTCACCCCAGCCTCCGGAAACCGCCACGACGAAGCCAACATGGCCACCGTCGACCGGTGACTGCACGCGGCGCCTTCGGCCGGTCGGTACGACACCGACTTGGAGTGACGGCGCAGATCCCTTACGCCGTCACCCGCCCGTCGGCAAGCGTCGAGTAATAGCCAGCTTTGCGTCACCCGCTCGTCAGCTAGACAGGTCGTGGCGGTCACCTGGGTTCACGACATCTGCCGTTGACGGCGCCGACCCCCTACAGCTCGTTCTGCCGGGGGCAGAACGAGGCACACGGATGTCAGGGCGTCATGTTGCGCGGAGGGCACCGGCCGCCGACGTCGTTCGCGGTGATCCGAGTCAAGGCCGCTGCCGTCCGGGCGCGGGCCTTGACGTCGGTCCGCCTGCGGCTACGTTCGCACTGGGGGCGGACGGTCCGCCCGATATCGAAGGGGAACGGGTCATGCGTCGCATCGCGCTTGTTGTCTTCCTGCTTCCGTTGGCGTTGCTGGTCGCGCCGAGCCCGGCGCTGGCAAGCGTGTCGTGCCATACCATCACCGCGTCCGGTATGGGCTCTGGCGCTGCGGCCGAGCCGGGCGACCCACCGAACCTGGTCCGCACCCGGGCACGGCTTGCCAACGCCGGACTGCTCCAAGGCACGACAGCCGCGGCGTTCACGATCACCGGTGTCACGGACACCGGCTTCGCGTTCGCCGGCCCGCTCACGGTCACCACTAACCGCGGGACTGTGACGCTGTCTCTGTCCGGGACATTGGACGTGACCACAGGTCAGTTCAGTGCGTCCGGCCCGATCGTGGCCGCGACCGGCAAGTTGTCCGGCGCGACAGGGTCCCTCACCCTTTCCGGGGTGCAGGACCTGACCGACCCGGCCGGCAGCTTCACCGAGACCGTGAGCGGCTCGATCTGCGTCGACCTCGCCGCCAATGGCAGGTCATAGCGTTGGTCAACCCAGTGCTGCACTGGGCGGGCGACGGGTGGCGCAGGGATCGCCAGCCGGGAGCGATGCTGAGCGTTGCTCCGCTCGGTACCGGCGCCTTGACCCTTCCGGGTGCCGAAACGGTACCCGCCGGTTCGGTCGAGTGAACCGGAGCACCAGAACAGTCATGGCCACCCATGCGAAAATCTTCCGGTGGACGCGCGACTCGCGGACTTCGCGGCTGAGCGATTGGACCTCACCTCGACCGGCTCAGGCTGGGGGTGATGCGGGAAGCAGTCGAGGCGGGCAGGAAGTCGGGCATTTTCGCCGGGTCGGGGCTGGACCCCGACACGTGACAGTGTTCGCGATGCTGCGCAATACCTACCCGGACCGTTCTGTACCGGTTCGTAACTTCCGAGCCCCGTTCATCTATCAGGACCCAGCGAAGTTCGACACGGCCTTGTCCCGGATGGTCGAGACGACGGTTGGTGAACATCGCACCCACGAAGTCGGTGACCTTGTCCGATCGCGGCCGCGTTCTCATCAGCCAAGTCCGTGGCCTGAATGCACAGGCGGCCACCAACCTCTTGGGCAGCGGCCCCTGCCCGTCCTGCCCTTGGCGGACCGCTGCCTCCTCGCGGCCGCCGCCACCGCGACCCCTGACGGCGCTTTCCATCTGGTCGCGCCCCCGCACGACGAGCCTGACGACTCCGACGCCACGCGACTTGCCGAACGGCTGACCGGGTTGCGCTGGCACCGTTTCGACGCACACGGTGGCCGCCTGGACATCCGCCGGGCTCTCCGTACAGTCGGTCACCGACCTCGGCCCCGGTCAGGAACTCGACAAGATCGAAGCCAGCACCAACGAACGAGCGGGCCAGGCATACGCCGTGCTGACTCCTGACGAACGAGCAACGTTGCTCCAGGCACTCGCGTGAAGCCGCGCGCGCTGCGGCTGCACACGAACTGGTAAGCGGAGTGTTTCATCTCGACGGACCGGGACGCAGCATCGCGACACCTATCCTCCGCCGGCGATCAGCGGCAAGATTGGATCGGGTCGTGGCCGCACGGCCGAACGCCGTCACGGGAGAAGAAGTGAGCGCTCCGTTCGTCCTTGCACCCGGCCAGCGGCATCCCGACTTGCCGTCGGCATCATGGGGTCCTTTCATCCGCGTCGCCAGTGGTCAAACCGATGGTCTGATGGCGCTCATGGAAGTCCAGCTGCCGCCGCTCACGGCCGGACCGAACCTGCACGTGCACGCCAATGAAGACGAGATGTTCTACGTGCTGGGCGGTGTGATGACCGTTCAGATCGGCCAAGAACTACACGATATCGCCGCTGGGGGCCTCGCCTGGGGCGCGCGAGGCACCGCCCACGCCTACGCCAACCGTGCCGACGAGCCATTACGCCTTCTGATCCAGTTGATCCCAGCCGGGGCAGAAGAACTCTTCACCGAGATGGGCGCCTACCTCCAGAACGTGGACGGAGCCCCAGACGAGGAACTGACAGCAGCGATCATGGCCCGCTACGGCGCCACCCGCGTCGGTTCGCGCATCTCCATTGCGTAAGTCGGGGTCCGTAAGTCGGGGAGCACGGCGATGGCTGGCCGATCCGAACTTCCGCTCTATACCGCGATCCGCGCGGTAAACGACTTGCGTCATTCCGCGATTGACGCGGGATACAGCGAACCGATCCGTGCACCTGGCCACTCTGGCCCGATCCTCCACCGAGCGACCGGTAGTGCCATCAGCTCCCGAGTGACGACTCTGTTCCGCCGTCGCGGCACCGGCCATGCCTCATGTCTTTTGATCAGGCGCCGGCGACGTTGCGAGGCGATTGCCGTGTCCGACCACGCCATTCGATTAGGTTGTAACGTTGTAATCATCACCGAGTGAGGAGCGTCGCCAGTGCCCCCGGAGACCGGCATCGCTCGCGAGCCGACGCTGCTGGAGTGGAGCGGTGGGCCAGATTCCGTGCGGCGGCTCATGGACGCGTTCTACGACCGAGTCGAGCGAGACGACCTGCTCGGCCCAATCTTCGGCGGCACGGTCAGCGAGAAGCACCGGGCGAACGTCACGGTGTGGTGGGTCGAAGTGCTGGGCGGTCCGGCCGAATACACGCAACGTTTGGGTGGCTACGCGGGCATGCTCGCTCACCATCGCGGACTGGGCATCACCGCCGACCAACGACTGCGCTTCGTCACCCTGATGAGTCAGGCAGCCGACGAAGCCGACCTTGCGCCCGATCCCGAGTTCCGGGCTGCGCTGATGGGTTACCTCGAGTGGGGCACCCGGATCGCGATGCACAACTCCCAGCCGGGCGCGCAGGTCGTGGAGCACGCGCCCGTGCCCCGGTGGGGCTGGGGTGTTGCCCCGCCATACCAACTCTGATCACGAATATCGCCATACCAACTCTGATCACGAATATCGCCATACCAACTCTGATCACGAGGCGCCGGTCGACCGTGGGGCAGGGGTTGTCACCCGCGGCGCCGCCGCGCGGCCGTCTTCTCTTGATGGCGATCTGATTCGGCATGTCCGTCGCCATGGAAAAGTCCCCGCTGGTGGCCAAGTGAGGTCCCCGCTGGTGGCCAAGTAGAGGTCACGCCTTGCTCGTCGTGTCGAGCCGGAGCGTGAGCCCTGGACGGTGACGGTGGCGGTGTCTAGCCAGTCACCGCACCGCCCGGGGAGCTCCATTGAAGTCTGCGAGGGAACGGATGGACATCATCGCCGCCTACCGCGAGGTGGGCTCTTCGTGGCGCCGCCGAGATGTTGCGCGACCACAGCGAAGCCCGTGAAGCGGGTGATCGACCGCCAGCCAAGCCACCGAACCGCCGTCGGCTCGGTGTCGCCAGGGCCCGGAACTACGATGAGGTCGCCGTGCTGGTCGCGACCGGGTGCGACAGACGCCACGGTCGGTTCGGCGACGGCTGCTGCCAGCGGCTCGGACCGCGGGTTATGCGGGATCGCCGCGGAACTTCCGGCGGCTAGTCGCCGAGCAGAAAGCGTTGTGGCGCAGGGATAATCATCGTGGTCGGCGCCCGGCGGTATCATCTGCAGGATCAGCACCTGGTGATCGACTCGGAGTCTTCGACAGGCTGCACATGCTCTGCGCGGTGCTCGGCTGGTCAAGGTTCCGGTTCGTCCGGTTCGCTTGCGCGACGAACAGGCCGAACAAGTCCTTCGGATGCTCACCGAATGCTCGAGGTCCTCGGCGGATCCAGCGACGGTGCTCGCTGACCGGATGGGCTGCTGAAAGGGGCGGTGGTCGCCAACATGGTGGTCCCGACCCGGACTACCTGCGCCTGGCCAGCGCTTCAGGTTCGCCCGGACTTCTGCCAGGCCGCGGACCCGGAGTCCCAGGGATCGTGGAGAACCTGGTCGGCTATGCCAAGGCTGATATTGATGATCCCGCGGGCACCTTCGGTGACCTCACCGCCGCGAACGCGGCCGCCGCCGCGTGGTGTGTCGAGGTAGACAGTGTCATCCACTCCAGGACCTTGCGCGGTCCCGGTCGAACAGTTGGTCCTGGAACAGGACATGCTCGCCCCGTTGCCATATCGTCGCGGGCCGGCGTCGGGCGGCTGGTGACGCGCAAGGTTGAGCCGCTGGCCTGTGTGCGGTTTCCGCCTCGGCCCGCTGCTGGTCCACCAGGCTGATCGGCGCCAAGGTTGCCGGATCCACACCGAGGACGAGCAGGTGCTGGTCATAGTGGCCGCCACCGGTGAGGTGGTCACCAAGGGCGCCGCCCTGGTCGCTCCCGGCGGGGCCTGGATCCGTGATGAGCACTACGGCGGATCCACGACCCGCGCCACGGCGCGCGGTCCGGCCGAACCCGTTGCGCGCGACGACCTGTCCGCGCTCGGCCCGACCGCTGAAGCGTTCATCACCGGTGCCGCCGCAGCCAGGAACGCCCGGCTCGGCCCGGAACTGGCCGAACTGAACCCTTCGCTGCGCGCCGCCCACGGCGAGCAACTGTTCCTGGCCGGCCTGGACCGGGCAGTCGCCTTCGGCCGCTGGCGATCCGGCGACGTGCGGACCATCCTGGCCGCCGGCACCAGCATCGCCCAACCACGCCGGCCGGGGACGCCCTGGTGCTCGACCTGCGGTGGTCCCGGTCCGCCCGCTGTCCGACTACGCCATCAACAGCGCCGCCCGCGAGGCGCCGCTGATGAGCGCCACGGCCGCCCCGGTGCTCAGCCCCGACCTGGTGGAGTATCGCAGGCTCAAGCTGGCCCGCGATGCGACGCCTGGCCCCGAGGCTGCTGGTCACCGCGAAAACCCGACGCTGGACACCCGAAGGTCTCCGCACCCTGGTCGAGGCCGAGATCACCGCGCGCGACGCCTCCAACGCCCGGACCCGGCTCAAGGCCGCGGCGTTCCCGGTGACCAAGACCCTGACCGAGTTCGACCTCGGCATCTCCACCATCCCCAAGGCCACCTTCGACTACCTGGGCTCCCTCGAGTCGATCCGGCCCCGGAGAACCTGCGCCTGCTCGGACCCGCCCCGGCGCCGGCAAGTCCCACCTGCTCGCCCTCGGGGTCGCCGCCGTCCAAGCCGGCACCGGGTCCGCTACTTCACCGCCGCCGAACTGGTCGAAACCCTCTACCGCGGACTGGCCGACGACTCCGTCGGGAAAGTCATCGACACCCAGCTGCGCAACCAGCTGATCATCATCGACGAGCTCGGCTTCGCCCCGTTGGACGACACCGGCGCCGAGCTGCTGTTCCGGTTCGTCGCGGCCGCCTTCGAACGCCGCGCCCTGGGCATCGCCGGCCGCTGGCCGTTCGAGTCCTGGAGCCGCCTGCCCGAACACACCCGCCGTGAGCATGCTCGACCGCCTCCTGCGCCACGCCAACATGGTCATCACCGAAGGCGAGTTCAGTTGCGCATGCGCCGACCCGAGCACGAGGAGGTGGCCCGAAGAAGCCGACCCACCGCAAGGGGTGGGGACTTTTCATTGGCCACCAGCGAGGACTGTCCGTGGCCATGAAAAAGTCCCCGCTGGTGGCCAGTTGAGGTCCCCGCTGGTGGCCACGTAGAAGTCCCCACCCGTCGCTCGTCGTGTCGGCGGCGAGCGTAGCCCCGGGCGGTGACGGTGGCGGTGTCAACCAGTCACCGCACCGCCGAGGGGGCTCCAATGCTGTCAGCGAGGGACCGAATGAACATCATTTCCGCCTACCGCGAGGTGGGCACCTATCGCGGCGCCGCCGAGGCATCTGCGGGACGACGCACAAGACGGTGCGGCGGGTGATCGATCGCGCGCGAAGACGGTAACGGCGCGCGTCGGTTCGGGAGGCGCGGTCGTCGTGAACTTCGACGAGGTGAACGATCTGGTCGACGAACGGGTCGACAAGTCGCAAGGGCAAGGTCACGCGCGAAGTGGCTGCTGCCGAGGTCGGCCCGGGCAGCCGGCTACGAGGGTTCGGCGCGGCAACTTCCGGCGGCTGGTCGCCGAGGAGAAAACGAAGTGGCGGACGAGACAACCACCGCGGCCGGCGCCCGGCGGTGTGGTCACCGGGCGAGCACCTGGTCATCGACTGGGGCGTGATGGACGGGCTGCACGTGTTCTGCGCGGTGCTCGCCTGGAGCCGGTTCGGTTCGTGCGCTTCGCTCGCAACGAGCGGGCCGAGACGACGTTGCGGCTGCTCGCCGAGTGCTTCGAGGTCGCTCGGCGGCGTGCCCGCCACGGTGCTCTCGGACCGGATGGGCTGCCTCAAGGGGGCGGTGGTCGCCAACGTGGCGGTGCCGACCCCGGACTACCTGCGCTTGGCCCCCCACTACGGGTTCCGCCCGGACTTCTGCCAGGCCGCGGACCCGGAGTCCAAGGGGATCGTGGAGAACCTGGTCGGCTACGCCAAGGCGGATCTGATGATCCCGGCAGGCACCGTTCGGGGACCTCACGGCCGCGAACGCGGCGGCCGCCGCGTGGTGCGTCGAGGTCAACGGTGTCATCCACTCCGAGACCTGCGCGGTCCCGGTCGAACGGTTGGTCCTGGAACGGGACATGCTCGCCCCGTTGCCGTCGTTGCGGGCCAGCATCGGCAGGTTGGTGGCGCGCAAGGTTGACCGGCTGGCCTGTGTGCGGTTCGCCTCGGCCCGCTACTCGGTGCCCACCCGGCTGATCGGCACCCAGGTCGGGATCCACACCGAGGACGGGCGGGTGCTGGTCATCGTGGCCGCCACCGGTGAGGTGGTCGCCGAGCACACCCTGGTGGCTCCCGGCGGGGCCTCGATCCGTGATGAGCACTACGGCGGTCCGCGACCCGCACCACGGCGCGCGGTCCGGCCGAAAACCGTTGCCGAGCAGCAGTTCTGCGCGCTCGGCCCGACCGCTGAAGCGTTCATCACCGGGGCCGCCGCAGCCGGGAACACCCGGCTCGGCCCGGAACTGGCCGAACTGAACACGCTGCGCGCCGCCCACGGCGAGCAACTGTTCCTGGCCGCCCTGGACCGGGCAGTCGCGTTCGGCCGCTGGCGATCCGGCGACGTGCGGGCCATCCTGGCCGCCGGCACCGGCATCGCCCAACCCCGCCCGGCCGGGGACCCCTGGTGCTCGACCTGCCGGTGGTCCCGGTCCGCCCGCTGTCCGACTACGCCATCAACAGCGCCGCCCGCGAGGCGCGCTCATGACCGCGGCCACCCCGGTGCTCGCACCGGACCTGGTCGAGGGGCTGCGCCGGCTCAAGCTCGCCGCGATGCGACGCCTGGCCCCCGAGCTGCTGGTCACCGCGAAGACCCAACGCTGGACACCCGAAGAGCTGCTCCGCACCCTTGTCGAGGCCGAGATCGCCGCCCGCGACGCCTCCAACGCCCGGACCCGCCTCAAGGCCGCGGCGTTCCCGGTGACCAAGACCCTGACCGAGTTCGACCTCGGCATCTCCACCATCCCCAAGGCCACCTTCGACTACCTGGGCTCCCTCGAGTGGATCCCGGCCCAGGAGAACCTGTGCCTGCTCGGACCAGCCGGCACCGGCAAGTCCCACCTGCTCGTCGCCCTCGGGGTCGCAGCCGTCCAAGCCGGGCACCGGGTCCGCTACTTCACCGCCGCCGAACTGGTCGAAACCCTCTACCGCGGACTGGCCGACAACTCCGTCGGGAAAGTCATCGACACCCAGCTGCGCAACCAGCTGATCATCATCGACGAGCTCGGCTTCGCCCCGTTCGACGACACCGGCGCCCAACGCTGTTCCGGTTCGTCGCCGCCGCCTACGAACGCCGCGCCCTGGGCATCGCCAGCCACTGGCCCTTCGAATCCTGGGGCCGGTTCCTGCCCGAACACACCACCGCCGTGTCCATGCTCGACCGCCTCCTGCACCACGCCAACGTGGTCATCACCGAAGGCGAGTCAGTACGCATGCGCCAAGCCCGAGCACGAGGAGGTGGCCCGAAGAAGAGCTGAACCACCGCAAGGGGTGGGACTTTTCAGTTGGCCACCAGCGAGGACCGCAACCTGGCCATTGACAC
>CAVOOW010000007.1:0-371234 GCA_963697675.1 uncultured Actinomycetota bacterium
ACCATTACGGAGGCCGTGCCCGGGCTCGGTCGGGACTCGGTTGCCAGCCTGATGCGTCAAGCAGAGACCGCAGCCGAGCGGGCGCGCCAATCGGAGGCCGAAGCCGTCACCCTCGCTCAGCAGGCCAAGGATGACGCCGACGTCGCGGCCCGAGTCGCCAACGAGTCCGACCAGGCCGTCAAGCAGGCCCGCCAGCACGCGGCGGACCGCATCTCGGCCCGGGTCGCCCAGGTCGAACAAGAGGTTGCCGCGTCGGTGGCCGAGGTCGTCCGGCAGCAGGAAGAGCAAGTTCGGCGCGCCGAGGCCGAGGCTCAACACCGAGTTGAGAGTGAACGACTGGCCGAGGAGGCGGCGACACGGAAAACCGTGGAAAAGGCCGAATCGGAAGCCGAGCGCAACACGAGAGCGGCCGAGGAGAAAGCAGAGCGCACGCAACGTCGCGCCGCCGCGGCCATCCAAGAGGCCAACGAGGCACTGGCGCAGGCGCAAGACCTTGCGAACCAGGCAGCCAAGGCGGCACAGGAGGCGGCCGCTCAGGCGACCCGGGAAGCCAAGCGGCTCGCCACCCAGGCCCGGCAGCAGGCCGAGGAGGCGCAGCGTCGGGCAAACGACGTCAGCCGAGTGCGCGACCAGGCAGAACAACCCGCCTCGCGTTCCGGATCGAACGGCACGCGTGTGCGTGCGCGGCAACCGCTGCACGCCCTTACCAAGGCGATGCTCGTCGACCTCGCCGAAGAGGTCGACATCGAAGGCCGCAGCCAGATGACCAAGAGTGCGCTTGTGGAGGCTCTTGACCACGAGGGCGTGCGGCTGGACGCCTTGACCAAGAACGAGTTGCTCGACGTCGGTGTGGGCCAGGGACTCGACGTACGCATCTCGATGACCAAGCAAGAGCTGATTGAGGCAATCAGTACCGCCGGGGTAGACACCCCATAGCGGAGCCCAGTCCACGACTGAGAGGAAGCCATCCGATGTCCATCTTCACGAGAAAGAGCAAGTGGGAGCGCCTCCTAGACGCAGCGACGGCGACCACCGGAAGTTCCGCCGTGCGCCGGGCGGCCAAGGTCACGCTCGGTGTCGTCGGCGGCGCGGCCACCGCAACGGCCATGAGCGCCGCAGTCTCATCAGCCCGCCACCCGGAGCAGAAATGAAGCTCGTGACCCTGACCATGTTCGGGGCCGGCTACGTGCTCGGGACCAAGGCCGGCCGCCAGCGATATGAGCAGATCCTCGAACTGGCACGGCGGGCATCCGAGGGCTTCGAAGGGTCCGGAGCACGGCAGAGACTTGAAACATACGGTGCCCGCCTTGAGGCCTACGCCCGACAGAACGGGGTGTCGCCCTCCGACGCCGTCCGCCGTCCGGAGAGCCGGTATTGAGGTCATGGTCCCGTCGCGGTCTTCGGAGGCCCGTCAGCGTGCGGTCCGGCTCCGTCGACGCCGGGATCGCGACGACGTCGACGGCGAGACGGTCGTGCGCGCGGTCGTGCATGCGAGGTTGCTGGGGCTGAGGCTGCTGACGCTCGACGCTCGCGTGGTCGTGAGCCCTGCCGGGGTTGCCCCGGATAGTCGTGTCAATGACAACGCGACGATCCATATCCCGGGCGCACCGGACGACCGGGCATTGCCTGCCGCGTCCCGGGCGCGGTTCGACGGGCGAAATCCCACGCTGCGCCTCGCCGATGCGGTCCAGTTGCTCGCACAGGGGAACGACACCCTCCGGAGCGTCCGTCGATTCCGTTGATCCCGAAGATCCGAGAGACGAGAACTCAAGCCACAGACTCGCCAGGCATCGCCTAACCGACAAACTGGCCACCCACGCCGGAACACTGGTCGACGCGCCGAGGGCGCACAGCAGATCGATTCCCGTCCGGAAGGCAATTGATGAAGCCGTAGTCCCGGTCGCCGACTACTTGGTGTCACTGACGGCAGGGCGAGGTTGGCTGCACCTAGGGACCGTTTCGCCAGTGCTCGATGCGGTGGTGGTCAGGGGTGAAGCCGTGTCCGACGCCCCACAGAACGGCTTGGGTCCGGCTGGCTACGTTGATCTTGCGGTAGATGGTCGGATGTAGGACTTCACGGTGTTCGGGCTGAGGAACGTCAGTCGTCGCCACGTCGGCGTTGCTCATGCCCTGGGTGATCAGGGCCAGGATCTCCGACTCGCGATCGGTCAGGCCCTCGCCGCGACCTGGCCAGTCGAGGCCGAGCCCGCTTCCGGGACGTGGTGGGGGTTCGCTGACGACCAACTCGCCGGCGTGCACAGCTTCCAGGGCGGCCACCAGGTCACGGGCCGGCAGCGTCTTGGACAGGTAGCCGTGCACGCCGAGCCGCCTGGCACTTTCGACCAGGTCGGGATGAAAGTTCCAGGTGTAGACCACCACGCGCCGCGCCCGTGGGTTGGCGACCAAGGCGGCAACCTCGTCGTGGTCGGACTCCGGCTGTGCGAACGAGTCGTATAAGGCGATGTCAACGACGTCTGCGACGGCTTCATTGGCGTCGATCTCGGCCACGACGACGCGGTCCCGATAGCCGTCCAGCATGCGCGCGAGGCCGGCCAGCACCACGTCGTAGTCGTCGACCAGCGCCACGGTGATCGGTCGACTGTTGCTCGCGCGTGGCACATCTGGAGGTTATCCCCCTTAGGGGTGTAGTACACCCGCCCTATGGGTGGTTTCCTAGGACCTCCCCTCCAGTGGCGAAGGCAGAGAAGGAACACCATATGGCCCAGCGTTCTCAGCTTCGCCAAGGGTCCGAACCTGGACCGAGGAGCGCCAACCACCAGCACGAGCGAGTTCCGGCGGAAGGCTTTGCACGCCGGGAGGGCCGTGCGGCCAGACGACTTCGTGGAGCCTTGATGACTGCGAGCCCGCTGTTGAGCATCGAGTCCCGGGTCGATCCAGCCGGTCACACGCTTGGTGGTCACCGGTGAAGTCGACATGGCAACAGCGCCGCAACTTCGGCAGGAAGTACTCGGTCGGCTCTGGAGTGCCGAGACATTGTTCCTGGATCTGAGCGGTGTCTCCTTCATGGGTGTCGACGGTGTGCATGTACTGGTCGCCAGTCAACGCAGGGCCGGGCTCCTTGACAAGCGGATCGTGCTTTCTCGGGCGTCCTCAGCCGTGAAAAGAGTGCTCGATCTAACTGGGACCTCGCCAATGTTCGCAACGGGGTGGCGTCGAGCGACCCAGTGACCGGGCCGAGGCGGCGTCCCGCTAGTTGTTGCGGCCACGCCGAGCGTCTCTTGCAATCCGGTCGCGCCTAGCGAAGCCGTCTAGGGGGGTGTGGCTCGTAAATGCCTCGCGTGGCGCGGTCGTGCTTGGTGGTTGCGACATCGTTGTGTGTAGACCGTCCTGCGAGGCATATGAGCAAAGCTCAATGACACCGCACCCCGGCATTGTCGGGTCGAGTTAGGGTCCCGCTGCTTCGCTGCAACAGGGTCCCGCGATCTGCTGCGCTCGCGTAGCGGCGGGCGAAAGATTGGCCGCAGTGGCCCGAAACCCTGCCGACCGAGGGCTTCTCGTGACGAGGCGGTAACGATCACCCTGTGAGCGGGTCGTGGCCGTTCGCCGCGTGCAAGCTGATGGACCTGCCGGTCTCTAGACCGTTCGTAGGCGCGTTTCCTGAAGGTTGGCGGCGAGTTCATGCGCCGGTACGGGGCGACCGATGTGGTAGCCCTGGATGATGTCGCAGCCGAGGTCGCGCAGTTTCTCGAGCACGTACGCGTTCTCAACCCCCTCGGCGACGATTCGCAGGCCGAGGCTCGAACCGAGGCTGATGATGGCGCGGACCAAGATTTCGCTTGCGTGCTTGTCTGCGTCGCGGGTCAGCCCGATGATGAACGACTTGTCGATCTTCAGCTCGCGAACGGGCAGCCGTTGCAGGTAGGACAGGCTCGAGTAGCCGGTGCCGAAGTCGTCCAGGGAGAGCGTGACGCCGATTGCCGCGAGTCGTTCCAGGGTGGGCACGGTGCGTTCTGGGTCGCCCATGACGCTGCTTTCGGTGATCTCAAGGATGAGTTTCTGCGCGGGTAGACCGGCAGCCACCAGCGCCGCGGCGACTTGGTCGGGCAGCGTGGGGTTGAGCACGTTTCGCGCGGAGAGGTTGACCGCGACGAGGAGATCCAGGCCCGCGTCCTGCCAGGCGCGGCACTGGCGCAGTGCTTTCGCGAGCACGGCTTCTGTGAGCTGGTCGATGAGCCCCGTGGATTCGGCCAAGGGTATGAAGTCATCGGGGGGCAGGGGACCAAGTGTTGGATGGGTCCATCGAACGAGCGCTTCGACACTCGTGACCAGACCGAATGCTAGGTCAAGCTTGGGTTGATAGTGCAGTTCCAGCTCGTCGCGCTGCAAGGCCACACTCAGGTCGGCCAACAGCGCGAGCCGTTGAGCTCGCCCGGCGTCAAGTGCCGGGGTGTAGACGGTCACGGTGGTTCCGGTCGTCTTGGCCGCATACATAGCTGTGTCCGCATGGCGAAGAATGTCGGCGTGGGTCTGCTCTGATTCGGCCAGCGATACGCCAATGCTTGCTTCGGTACTCACTGTTCCGTCGGGTAGGTCGACCGGGGCCCGAAGCGCCAATGCAACGCGCTCGGCCACTGCGAGGGCGTCGGACAGGGTGCTGGCCGGTAACAGGATGGCGAACTCATCACCGCCGAGGCGGCTAACGGTGGCGTTCGGCTCGTCGAGGGCTTGCAGGCGGGCCGCGACCACCTGGAGAAGCTGGTCACCGACATGGTGACCCAGCGCATCATTGACCTCCTTGAACCGGTTGAGGTCCAGCAACAGCACTGCCGGCGGGCTTGTGTCGGTAGCGCCCGCCAGCGACTGTTGGAGCCGTTCGGTCAGCAATGCCCGGTTCGGGAGCCCGGTGAGCATGTCATGGGTTGCCTCGTGGCGCAGACGCGCGACCAGTTCGGTGTTGCGCAGGGCGACGGTGAGGTGGCCTGCCAGGGCTTGGAGGACTGCCAGGTCATCGACGGTGAAACTGACGGAATCACCAAGGCGGTCCACCGCTACGAGGGTGCCGTGCGCACCCGCACGACTGGTCCGTACGACTGCCGCGTCGCGCACGCCGTGCTCGCTTAGCCAACGGCGCTGCGCGGAGTCGGGAGACCGCGACGATATGAGGGCGGTGTTATCGGGCAGACCGTCGGAGTAGGCACGGTAAGTCTCGCGGCGGGTGGCTGTGCTCGATTCACGGTCGTGGGACCGGCTGTCGCGGCGGACGCACAGCTCAACGTGGCCCTCACTGTTGCGTAAGGTGAACTCAACCGTTGTGGCGCGGACCAAGGTGCAGATCTGGTCCAGCAGCCGGTTGGCGAGGTCATCGACGGTCCCGGTGCCCTCACTGTCTTCTATGAACTCTTGCACGACCTCGAGGGAGTGGTGGCGCCGTCGGAGCACGAGGTATCCGCGGTAGACGGTCGCGGTGACCAGGACGAATATCAGCAACAGCGCTACGCCGAGCGGGCCGGCGCCGAGGAGCACGGCGCAGATGAACCCGATCGTGGTGTTGAGCCCGACGAATCCGGCCGCCGGGAGCAGCACCTGCGCGGCGTCGGCGCGGCTCAACGGCCCGTCGTTCAATCGAATCACGACCAGGACCAGGGCGCTCATGACCAGGTCGACAACCGCGAGGCTCACGTAGCAGAGCAGTGCGGTGCGTGGGGACAGTTCCACTGTGCCACCGAGCAGCAAGTGGGCGAGCGTGATGACCAGCGCGGTGTCCAGCAAGTAGGAGGCAGTGTTGAAGGCAACCTTCATGCCGGTCGCGCGCTGCACCGTGAACGCCAAGACGGCGGCGGCAAGACGCGCCAGCGACCAGGTGCTGAGGTGGGCAGTAGAGCAGGCCGAGCAGCAGCGGGATACCGGCCAGGGAGAACGAGTAGGCCTGTTGACGGAACTCGACAAGAGCCTGTCCGAGCTCGGTGAGGAAGAAGGTGACGGCCAGGACGAGCAGGATGACCCCTGCAGCCGCTCCCTCCGGCGCGGGCCTGAGCGGGGCAGCGGGCGCAATGCCGGTCAGCACGAGACCAGCAACTGCCAGCGCGCCCGTCAACGCCACGGTCAGTGTCCTGGGGTCGAGGCGCCACCGACGCGGCACGCTCACGAGCGCCGGGCCAGTCCGGGACATGTTGCCAGCGCTGGTCACGTCACATCCCCGTCGTCATAGACCGTCTCGTGTGTACATCGGCAGCCCGGAGACGGGTCTGCAGTGTCGGGTCAGCTCCAAGCGGCGCCGGACCAGCGTGCGCGTTCCCACCTGGCGTCGCTCCAGCGAGCGCGCGACCAGCGGGCTCGGTCCCAGGACACGTCCGACCAGCGTGCTCGGGTCCAGGACGACCCGCTCCAGCGGGCTCGGGCCCACCCGTTCGCGGTCCAGCCGTCGCCGCTCCACCGGGCCCGGTTCCAGGTTCCGCCTGACCAGCTGCGCCCTTGGGCTGACTGCTGTGCCCAGGTGGCGCCGTCCCAGGGGAGACCCTGGATGTCGACCTCGCCGGAGAGTTCATCTCCGGTGTCCGAGTCCACTAGGTTGGCGCCACCACGGGCCGCTTCCAGGGAACCCGTGCCGCTGGCCGGCGAGTAGTTCTGGGTCGCCGCGAGCAACGTGGTGGAGGGCGTCCTGGACGTGGCAGCCTTCTTCACCGCCTCCAGTGCGTCCTTGACGTCGAGCTGGCCCGCGCCACTGTCCAGGACAGATGCGTTCGGCATCGGCGTGGCGGTTGAGACCAGTGCGGCCTTGACCTGGTCGGGGGTCAGCTGTGGGTAGGCCTGCAGCAGCAACGCGGCCGCACCGCTGACGACTGCCGCGGCCTGCGAAGTGCCGGAGCCGCGGAACAACCGACCGCTCACGTCCCCCACGATCCGGCCCTCCGGGTTGTTCAGATCGACCGATGAGCCTGGGTCGCGCAACGCCACCACCGAACGGCCAGGTGCGAGCAGGTCGACATGCCTAGCCGTGGTGCCACGGGAGGAGTAGTCCGCGACGACCGGGTGCCCCCAGCCATCTGCCTTCCCTCTAGGGTCGCTAGAGCCGACCGCGATCACGTAGGGGTCGATCGCCGGGTCGGTCAGACCGCCCGCTGCCGGGCCGCCGTTTCCACCCGAGACCACGACCACGAGCCCTCGGCGCCATGCGTTCTCCGCCGCGGCGGACAGCGGGTCGATCTCGTAGGACTGCAGCGATGCCGTCCCGAAGGACAGGTTCACCACGCGTACGTTCATCCCGTTGTCGCTGCGGTGCTGCGCCACCCAGTCGAGGGCCGCAATGACCTGGCTGACGTCGGTGCTGCCGTCGGTGCTGGCCAGCTTCAGCGCGAGCAGCTGCGCGTCCGGTGCCACTCCGAGCTGCTTACTCGCGTCGCCCTTGGGTTCCCCCGTCTTGGAGTCAAGCGCCACCGGGTCCTGGGCGGCGATGATGCCGGCCATATGTGTGCCGTGCCCGAACGTGTCGTAGTCCAGGCTGACGTCGCTGTTGGCCTCCAGAGAAAGGTCAGGCCCGCGGACAACCTTGCCCGGCGAGTCCAGCCCGGGAACGGCGGACACACCGGAGTCAAGCACCGCGACCGTAACGCCCCGACCGGTGACCGCCCGCCCCGCGCTGTCCTTCTGGTGCCAGACCTCGCGGGCGCCGATGGCCTTGGTGATGGTGTACAGCGACCCGGGGTCCTTCTCGGCAGAGTTCTTGCCGTAGAGATCCAGCGCCTCCCTGTCCGCTCCCTTGTCGCCCCAATCGGTGCCGACGACCTTGACGGGCTTGGGCGCCCCGGCGTACGCGGGCGCCGCGACAAACGCGCTCGTACCCACGGCGAGCGACACCGCCAAAACGACCCAGCGCTGCGGGCCCTTCCACACGACACCCATTCCCCCACCTCTCACCAAACGTGACGGCTCGTCACGCCATGGAGCCAGTATCGTCAGGTCAACCCCTCGTCAAGAGAAGGTAAAGCCGCTAACCACCCGATTGGCGCACCCCCCGCACCCAGCCGCGGGTGGTGCTGGCGGCCACACCGGGGCGGCTACCCGGTAGCGGTTCCGAACCATCTCGTGGACGATTCGTAGACGTCCGGATCTGGCAATTGCGCGGTTCAGGGATGCCTGAGCCAGCGGCACAGGTGTCCGCGGTCGTTGTTCAGCCCGGGGCCTGCAACGCCAGGTTCCGGTAAGCGTGAATCCGGTCTTCCGGTGGGTCAGGTGACGCGGCGAGCTCCAGGGCGATCATGCCCGCGAACGCGACACACCAGTCGAGCAGGCCTTCACTGTCGACCCGATCGCGGCGGCCAACTGCGTCGCGCGCGCCGCGATGGTGGCTTGGTCGGCTGCCTGCCAGAACAACAGATCGACGGTGTCGAACCCGGCGTCGCCGAGGCACGGTGCCGGGTCCAGCGCGACAAGTCCTCTTCGCGGCCCGCCGCCAACAATGTTGACCGGCGTCAGGTCGCCGTGCAGGAGGACAGCTGGTGTGGTGTGCTCGGCCAGGCTCGTAGCGAGGCGCCGCCCGCGCTCGTAGCCGCTGCGGGGAATCCTCTCGGCCAACATTGGTTGCCGTCGGTAGTCCGCTAAGCCCGCGTCGAAGAGATAGGCGACCCTGTGGGCGAGCGGTGAAAAGGATGGACTGGCAACTGCGGAATGTAGTGCGGTCAGGAGTTCGGCAACAATCTTCACCGTCGGGTAGGTCGACGATTCATCCAAGGCGATCGCAGGTTCGATCGCCCCGACGCTCTCGTCCACCGCATAGACCGCAGGGGTGTGGGACGTCGTCCAGTGCTTTAGGGCCGCCGCCTCCGTCGCGATCCGAGGGCGGTCGGGGCTGACCTTCAACACCGCTGGACGCCCGTCGGGCATCCGGCAACGACAGACAACCGACACGGTGCCGCGGTGGATCAGGGAGCCCAATTCGATCTGCCAGTTCTCCGCCAGAGCGCCGAGGACGCCAGGGAGACGGTCAAGCCAAGGCTCGACATCGGCCCCGAATCGCCGCGCGAGGCGTCGTCGAAGCTCATCGTCCAGCACCGAAACAGTCGACCGGGTTATTCCGCCACCTCCGTCACGCCGATAGAGAATACGTTCCAACTGCCCGCAGGGCGGAACGGGCGATCAAGGCTTCCGCGTACGGAACTCATCGGCTACGAGCTGCACCTCGAGCACCTGCAGCAGTGCGGCCACCGACGCCCACCCCGCCCCGAGCGGCTGCTCTCGGCCTAGAAGATCCACACCAGCCAGGCAACCACTACCTTGGCGGCCCGTTGTTCCAAACCAACGAGCGGCTGAAACCAAGTTCCTCTGCTGGATGCGTCCAAGTCCTTGTGGCCCCATTTCGACCAAGGGATCTAGGGCTCGACGAACCAGTGTCCTGCAACTTGCACTGGCTGACCTCAGGCGTGCGCCGTGGCGCTCGAGGGTCGAATGTTCTGGTTGAGATGGAAGATGTTGTGCGGGTCGTAGGTGTCCTTCACGGCGGTGAGCCGGCTCAGCTTCTCGGCCGTGTACGCGCGACGTACGCCGGCGGCACCTTCGTCACCGAGGACGTTGACGTAGACCCCGGAGGCGAACGGTTCGAGGGTGGCGGCGTAGGAGCGTGCTGTCTCTATGCGCACCTCGTCTTCGCCGGGATCTGTCCACCCGGTGCTCGCGCCGAGCTCGAAGGCGGTGTCGCGGTGGCTGAAGGCGGTGTCGTCCTCGGGCACGTCAGCGATCGCCCCGCCGTAGGCCTGCAGCCCGACTCCGGGCGCGAAGGGGCCGACTTCGGTCACTGCCACCATCGTGTCGATGATCTCGTCGGTGAGCTCGCGGAAGTAGTGCCCCTTGGCGTACCGGCGCCGCGCGTGCCCGTCCGCCACGTCGTCGCGGGACTGCAGCTCGACGTAGGTCGAGGGCACGACGCGCTCGGCCGACGGGCGACCCAGCGCCCGCACCGCGGGAACGAGCGCCTCGCCTTGCTGCGGGTTCCCCACCCAGACGTAGCCGAGGGTCACGACGCCGCCGCCGATCCCTGCTGTGAAGGTCGCCTCGCGGGGTGCCGACGCGTTGAGATCACGCCACCCGCGCAGCGCGGTGACCGCTTGGTCGACCGGGAAGTCGATCTCGACGGACAGCGACTCGGTGCCGGTGTCGTGCAGCCGGAACTCGAACTCGGTGACCACGCCGAAGTTCCCGCCGCCGCCACGCAGCGCCCAGTAGAGGTCGGGGTGCTGGCTCTCGCTCGCCCGCAGTACGTCACCGTCCGCGGTGACGACCTCGAACGACACGACGTTGTCGCAGGACAGGCCGGCCTGCCGGGCCAGCCAGCCCATTCCGCCGCCGAGGGTGAGGCCGCCGACGCCGGTGTGCGAGACGTTGCCGGCGGTGGTGGCGAGCCCGTGCTGCTGGGTCGCCCGGTCCAGCGCCCCGAGCAGTGCGCCGCCCTGCACGACCGCCCGGCGTCGTTCCGGGTCGACACGCACGGCGCACAGGGGTGTCAGGTCGATCATCAGCCCGCCGTCGGGGACGGCGTGGCCGGCTGCGCTGTGGCCGCCGCATCGGATGCCGATCTCGAGGTCGCGCTCGCGTGCCGTCCGGACCGCGGTGACCACGTCGCGAACGCTCGCGCACCGGATGATCACCCGGGGTCGCCGGTCGACGATCGCGTTCCAGATCTTCCGGGTCTCGTCATATCTGTGGTCGCCGGGCAGCAGCACTGTCCCGTCCAGCGAGTCGGCGAGTTTCGTTCGCGTGGCATCGTCCATGTCAGACCAGACCATGATCCCGCCTGGAAGTCATCGGTCCGCCGGATGCCGATCGCGCAGGTCCCGGAAGGTGACGCCGACCCGGTGTCCGCGTCCCCGACCCGACCGGGCAGCCTCGATCCTCACTCCTGTGCAACTTCACACCAGCTGGTGGGCAAGATGGCCGCATGAATCCCGCGACACTGACCCCGGACGAGCTGCTCAGCACGACGCGGTCGGTCCGCAAGCGGCTGGACCTGACGCGGCCCGTGCCGCGGGAGCTGGTCGACGAGTGCCTCACGCTCGCCCTGCAGGCGCCGAGCGGGTCCAATCGTCAGACGTGGCAGTTCGTGGTCGTCACCGACGCGGACCTGCGCCGACAGATCGGGGAGTACTACCGGCTTGCCGTGCAGAACTACCTCGCTGGTTCCGGTGCTGCGGGAAAGCTGTTCGCGGACGACCCGGGCCGGTCAGAGGTGCAGCAGCGCGTGCACGAGAGCGTCGCGTACCTCGGCGATCATATGGGTGAGGTACCCGTACTGCTGATCCCGTGTCTGCAGTTCTCCGGCCCGTTGCGCGCCGTGAACCAGAGCGGCCTTTGGGGGTCGGTGATCCCGGCGGCGTGGAGCTACATGCTGGCCGCGAGGGCCCGCGGCCTGGGGACGGCGTGGACGACCTTGCACATGCAGTACGAGCGCGAGGTCGCTGAGCTGCTCGGCCTACCGCACGACGTACATCAGGCGGCTCTTATCCCGACGGCGTACTACACGGGGGATACGTTCCGACCAGCACGCCGGCAGCCGCTCGAATCGGTGGTGCACCGAGACCGCTGGTAGCCCCTACTGGTGTTCCAGTGGAGCTTGTGCGGGGTGGGAGTTGGTCGGGGATCAGGTGGACAATCGCGCCCGGCCATCTTGGAGGATTTGTGGTGAGGTTGCCCGGACCGCGATGAGTTTCAGCACCGTGCCGGGTCTTCAGCACATCCCACCTATTTCTCGCCCATGTGGAGGCACCTTGAAGCTCTTGCTCACGTCCGGCGGGGTCACGAACCCAACCATTCACTCGGCGCTTGTGCAGCTGCTTGGGAAGCCGGTCGCGCAGTGCCATGCCCTGGTCGTGCCGACGGCGCAATGGGGTCACCCGATGTGCGGACCGGCATCGGTGCGGGCCCTGGTTGCCGCCGAGCCCGACTTCCGGCACTTCTCGGGTCTGGGCTGGGCGTCGCTCGGTGTCCTCGAGCTGACCGCACTGCCCACCATCGGGGCGGAGCGGTGGGTGCCCTGGGTCCGGGAGGCCGACGTGCTCCTGGTCGACGGGGGCGACGCGTCTTACCTGTGCCACTGGATGCGGGAGTCCGGGCTGGCCGATCTGCTGCCTTCGTTGCCCGAGACGGTGTGGCTGGGGGTGAGTGCCGGAAGCATGGTGATGACGCCCCGGGTCGGGAATTCCTTCGTCGAGTGGGCGTCCGCGTCGGACGACCGCACCCTGGGGGTCGTCGACTTCTCGATCTTCCCGCACCTGGACGCCTTTCCGACGAACACCCTGGCCAACGCAGAGCGTTGGGCTGCCGATATCGGCGTCCCGGCGTACGCCATCGACGAACAGACGGCTATCAAGGTCGTCGACGGCTGCGTCGAGGTGGTCTCCGAAGGGCAATGGACAAAGTTCGGGTCATAGCCGCGCGGGCTAGCGTGAACGCGACGTTGTTGGCCTTGACCGCTGGTCGGTAGCAGGGCTGGTGCGCCCGCTCATGCGGCGATGAGAGCGTCGCAGCGTGTCGGCCGACCGCGCATGAGCAGGCGTTCCGCGGCTACAGGATGCGAGCCAGTCGGTCGAGATCCCCGAAGTGAGCAACCTCGACTTGTTCGAAACACCGGTCGGGGGCACGAGGCTGACCCCACCGGAGAGCTCTGGAACACAGGCCCGACCCCGCCGAGGGTCGATGTTGCTGGTCGCCGGGTTTCTCGGCGCCGCGGCTTCGCTGACGGCCGGGCTTGTGGTCCTGCGCCCTCGCCCGCTCGACGACCGGCCGGTCGTCCTCCCCGCCACGCTGGCCGGGCTGCCGGCAGCGCAGACCGGACTCAGTTCGGCCAAGCCGACGATTTACACGCGCAGTGGGGGGATACGTTCGGCGAGCACCCCTTCGACGCGCGCGCGTTCGGCGGCTTGCGGCCAGGCCCACTCGTGAATCTCGTCGTGGTCCGGACAGACTCGCGGGGCAACGCCGATCCAGGACTGGGTCGCCCGCCGTACTCAAGGATCGGGCACGTGTTCTGCACCCGCACGTTTCAGCTCGCAGACGGCGTCATCCCCGGGCAGGATCGGCCGAAACCGTTTCGCAGCGACAGGATGCTGCTCTGCTGGCGCGCAAGAGACACGCTCACGGTCAGCGTGCTGGTGCCCAACAGTGCACCGGACTACGAGCAGACCGCTGCACATGCCGTCGAACGAGGTCTGGGCGCTCGAGCAATGACCTTCCCCAGTCCCTGGTCGAGGCAATCTGACGCGCACACGTGCCTACCCCGCGCAACCTGGCTCGGCGACTGGCTGCCGTTATCCGCAGGTGGCGGTGTTGAGGCTTTGAATGAATGAAGACTGGCCTTATCCCTTATTCGGCGGAGGCACCCTGGTGGGGCTGGTTGAGCGTCATCCTTGTTAGGGAGGCGCGGTAGATGGACGAGGTCGTGGTCGGGCAGGTCGGGACGGCTGCGGCCGCCCCGGACGATCGAGACGTGATGCCCTCTTCGGGGCATGCGGCGGAATTCGACGCGTTCGTTGCGGCCTTCGGGAGCAGGCTTCTGCGCACCGGCTATCTGCTCACGGGTGAGACTCGGGCCGCTGAGGATCTCGTCCAGGACACGCTGCTGAAAGCATGGTCGCGATGGCCGAGGGTGCGTGCGACCGATCAACCCATTGCATATGTGCGCCGGATGCTGGTTACCACGTCTGCGAGTCGTTGGCGTGCCGCGCGGAACCGGGTTCGAGGAGAGCAACTTGTTGCTGCCCCGCCAGAGGCGCCGGGGCCGGTCCCTGCCGAACGCGACGAGCTGCTGTGGCAAGCGGTGATTGGGCTGCCCGCCCGCCAGCGTGCGGTGATGGTGCTCGGTTACTACGAGGACCTCTCTGATGCCAGCACCGCTGACGTCCTGGGGTGCACGATCGGCACCGTGAAGAGCCAGCGGGCTAAGGCGCTGCGGACCCTCCGCAGAGTGCTGCAGGAGGTGGAGCGATGAGCACCGATCTCGAGCGCCGACTGCAGGAAGAATTGCAGGCACGCGCGGGCCACGTCGAGGCCTGGCGGCTCGGCGGCGCGAGCCTTCGCGATGTGGCCACTGCGCGACGAACCCGACGTGTGCGCGCAGCCACGGTGGCCTGCGTCGCCGTGACGGTTGCAGTGGTCGTGGTCGTGGCGTCTGTCGTGAGTGGCGGCGGACGCCGCACTGATCCCCCGGCTGGACCGACGCCGTCACCGACCCGGGCGGCGGGACACAACCAGCTGATCCGTGTCCCCGTCTCAGACGCGATCCTGGTTAAAGCCAGGGCGCTGATCGGCGACAGCAGCCCACAACTGTACGCAAGCGCGGCCCTGCCACAGTCTCGCGACACAGTCCTTGTCCTAGTCACAACCCGCCCGGACGACGACAACCGCCGCGTCGTCTACACCGTTACCGTGCACGGTTGGGAAATTCTCGCTGGGACCCTGGCGTATTACCGCGCGGGGGACGATCTGGTCGCGCAGCCCGCGCTCGACGGCGGGAGCACCATCCTGGTAGTCGTCCCGCCGCTGGACGCCCAGGTGACCACGGCAGAAGTCACCACAAGCCTTACCGGCCGCGACGTCGTACGCCGGACGGCACTCGTCGATGCCGGGCTCGCCCTCCTACCGGTCCCCGCAGCGGAGGCCGTGACGCGGCTCAGGTTGCTGCGCGACGGTGAAACAGTGCGCGACACGATCCCCGGTGACTTCCACCTCGGCACGGAGATGCCGGCCACGGTGGACCGAGTAGTCATCTCGTCGGGCACCAAGGACCAATCGGTGCAGGTGCGCACGGACGGTCGGCGCGCGTGCCGATTGACCGTCGCCGGACTGTCCCACCCGGACAGCTTCGGGCTGGAGTGGAACCCCTTCGATGACGCGTGCCAGGCTGTGGACGGAAAACTTCGACTGCTCCTGGCCGGTGACCGCCGCTACAGCAGTGTTGCTGGAATCGCCCCACCGGAGGCGGAGGTAGTCCGACTGCACTGGCGCAACGGTGATGTCACAGACGTCGACGTGGCCCACGACAACGTCCCTGCCTTCCTCGACACCACCAGGCATCGGCCAGACCGGCTCCAGCTGGCGGAAGCCCTGAACCGCGACGGCGTGGTCATCGCAAGCACTAGCCCCTGATCCAAAATGCGCCCGGTTGGCCGCTGAAAGCCCAAACACAAGGTCTGGCTCATCCGACTGAACAGCGCAGCTCCGCCGACGCTCAGCGCGCATATGCCAAACACCGCGTTGTACCCACCACGTGGCGGCTGCGTCTCCATGCGAGACCGGCTACTTGTTGGCTTCGCTTACGGCTCGGGCCCGGCCAGGCTCGGTCGAGGCGTCGCGGTGTTGGCTCGCGAACCGGCTGCCCACCGGCGTGATGGGTGTGGCTCGCTAGTGGCTCGCCTTCGCCGCGGCGCCGTGCGAGGAGTGGCTCGAGAGGGGATTGCCACGCTCGAAGTAGCGCTGCCCTCCTCGCCGTTCCCTTCGGTTCGAGGTCAGGAGTGCAGATGGCAGCGAAGAAGAGCAGAGGCGAGCTCGCGGGTGGTGATCGGGGTCGACCCGCACAAGCGGATCGACGCGGTCGTGGTCCTGGACGAGCCGGGGCGGTGCTGGCGCGAGAGACGTGCCGCACACCTCGGCCGGGTTCCAGACGCTGATGGCACTGGCCCGCCGGTTCCCGCGGCGGACCTGGGCGGTCGAGGGCTGCAACGGGGTCGGGAAGAACCTGGCGCAGCGGCTGGTCGCCGGCGGCGAGACAGTGCTCGACGTGTCGACCCGCAAGTCCTCACTGGTGCGGGCGTTGGCGACCAACTCCGGTCGCAAGACCGATGACACCGACGCGTACTCGATCGCGCTGGTCGGGCTGCGCAGCACCGACCTGCCGGTGGTGGTCCGTGATGAGCGGACCGAGCTGCTGCGGCTGCTCAGCCACCGCCGCCGGGAGCTGGTCGGGCTACGCACCCAGGCGGTCTGCCGGCTGCACCGCGAGCTGGTGATCCTGATCCCCGGCGGCGCGTCCCGGCGGCTGACCGCCACCCGAGCCCGGGCGCTGCTCAACGGGATCCGGCCCGACGATGAGGTGGACCGGCTGCGCAAGGCGCTGGCCCGCGACCAGCTCGTCGGACCTGGTCGCGATCGACAAGCGGCTGGCCGCGATCAACATCGAGATCCGGGCCGCGGTGGCGGCCAGCCGGACGACACTGACCGAGTCTGGTCGGGATCGGGCCGGTGAACGCGGCGATGGTGCTCGGTGAGGTCGCCGACGTCGCCCGGTTCGCCACCCGGCATCACTTCGCCGCCTACAACGGCACCGCACCCGCCCAGTGGGGCAGCGGCGGAGACACCCACGACCGGGTCAACCTCGGCGGGAACCGCCGGCTGAACCACGCCCTGCACATCGCCGCGATCACCCAGGCCCGCTACCCCGGCCCCGGCCGCGACTTCTACCTGCGCAAGCTCGCCGACGCCAAGACGACGAAGGAAGCGCTGCGGGCTTCAAACGGCGGATCAGCGACAGCGTCTACCGCCAGCTGCTCGCCGACGCCGACGCCCGAGACAGCCGAGGGGACGGGCCCGGGAGGGCAGATGGGGGCGGCTCTGTCATCCAGCGCGGCTGACCGATCCCCAGTGGTCAGCACTTCGGATAGGCCACAGCCCGGACCCGTCACCACCGACGATACGCCCGCCCCCGACCACCCAGGCAACCGTTCTTCGGCCCGCATCCCGGCGCCCTCGAAACGCGCCGACCCGCAGCCCTCGTCAAGCGCAGTCTGCTTGACGAGGACGAGGACCGGCGCACCATCAACAACGCGACGGGAACGCCCAACCCCTTGACACAGAGGGGTGCCATTATCGTGCACCATTCGGCCGAAGGAGCAGCATGAGCGGGCAGGCGGAGCGACGGGAGCCGGTACTGGCCGCGTTCCTGGTTTTGCTCGGCATCGGAGCCTGGCTGCACTGGTCGATCACCGATCCATCCTTTGACCAGACCGAGGCGCAGTCGGAATGGGGCAACGTACTTGCGTTTAGCGCTCTCGTGCTCGCCCTGGCCGGCGGCTCCGCCGCACTCGGACGTGCGCTCAGCGGAGCCCGATCCGTCCGCCGCCTCACCATGACGCTCATCGCTGCCGGCGCTCTCGCCGCGGTGACCAACATCGTTGAGGACGGCCTCGGGGTTGAGAGGGCGTTCGTCGTCTTTGGCCTGCTCACCGGTGTCCTACTGCTCGCACTGATCGGTCTCGCGACCGCCTTGGGTCTCATGGTTCGAGGAGCGCGTCGGTTGCTTGCGCTTGCACCGCTGGCGAGCGCGATCGGAGTGGTCACCTATGTGCAGGCCGGTGGCCCGATCCTGCTGTGCACCTGGTGCGCGGCCGCCGTCTATCTCCTCGTCATCCCGCAATCCACGGTCGGCCTGTCGGGTCAGAGGGCGTAGACGGGTCGAGACGACGCGACTAAGGGCGCTGGCCAAATGTGTTGGCGTCGCCGGCGGATATCAGTGACTCCTGCTTGCGCGACACTGCAAGAGGCGCGGTCCTGGTACCGATCGAGATCCGCGGCGGAGACAGCGGTATTACATTCCACGTCACAGCAACGGTGCAAAGGTTCAGGTGGCGACGACGGAGGTGGAGTGGTCAAGTCTGCGGTCAGCGACGTCTCGTTCCAGGGGTCGATGGGCACCACCGGGACCTGGGTTCGCATCCCGCTGGACGATGCAACTGGGAACGGCGGGGCAACCAACTGCGGGGTGCGTTGGACGATGACCTCGGGCGTGGTTCCCCAACGACGACTAACCCCGAGACAGTCCAGACCAGAAGAATGCCTATACCGAACAGCTGCGTTGTCCTGCGATTGCACAAGCCGAGTCTGGGTAGCGTCAGCGGATGGCAAAGGAGCCGGTCGATGACCAGAACCTGGCTCTCATAGGCCTGCTGCATCTGCTTGGTGTTGTCGTGCTTGCAGTGGGGGCACTAGTGACGAGCGGTGACGACCGCTCGGTGTTTGTTGCCCTGGCGTTCCTCACGATCATGTCGGGCGCCGCCTTGGAGTACGTCGGCCATCGTGGCCAGGTTTGGCGAGTGATGCAGCGGCGCGCAGCGAAACGCCGGAAGCACGCGTAGGTGCCAGTCCCGCTCAGGTGCTCGGGTGACGGGGAACCGGCGGTGGTATTGCGCCTCCTTGTGCGGGCAGACGCCGCCTAGTGCACGCCTGCGTCTGTCACCAGCCTTCACTAGCCTGTTCGCATGCGACGCTTCGACGACGAAGATCTGACCGGCGCGGAGTTCCGCGAGTGCGACCTGAGTAGGGCCCGGCTGGTCGGCGTGGTCATGCAGGACGCCGAGATAGACGGCTTGGTTACCAACCTCGTGGTCAACGGGGTCCAGGTCATGCCGTACGTCGAGGCCGAGCTCGACCGCCGGCACCCGGTGCGGCTGCTGATCCGGTCCGACGAGCCGTCCGACCTGCGGGAGGCCTGGCGGCAGTTGCGGGCCGACTGGGCCACGACCACCGAGCGGGTCCGGTCCATGCCCGAGGGCAGTGAGCATCGCGGCGTCGACGGCGAGTGGTCGATGGTGGAGACGCTGCGTCATCTCGTCTTCGTGCACGACTCGTGGTTCCGACGGTGCGTGATTGGGCTTACCGAGCCCTTCACTCCCATGGGTCTGGCATCGCCGTTCGTGCCCGACCAGGAGGAGCAGGGGCTCGACCGGTCCAGCCGGCCGAGCCTGGACGAGGTGCTGGGCGTGCGCGACCGGCAGGCGTCGGAGCTCGCGGCGTGGCTGGGCGAAGTCACGCCCGAGCAGCTCGCGCGCACCGCGCCGGTGCCCTCCGACGGCCGGTGGCCCCCGTACGCCAGGGGGCGGCGGGTGCGGCAATGCCTTGGCACCGTCCTCAATGAGGAGTGGGCCCACTACGGTTTCTGTGTGCGCGACCTCGACAAGCTGTCGGGCCAGGAGGCCCCACCGCCTCCAGGCGCCTCGCCGGAGTAGGCGTTGGGGATCTGGCGTGACAGCTTTGCAAAGCGTCGAAGAGTGCCGGATACAGTCCAGAGCGCGCTGCTATCGGGCGACGGCGGCCCGTCCGGGCAGGCCGGATTCGTGTCCTCACCTCCGAAGGCAGGTTGTCGATGCGTCTACATCCAGGCGAGACCGAGGCCGTTGGCTGGCGGGTGGTGACCGTGCTCGAAGCGGTCTGGCAGCTGCGCGATGCATCACCCGACGTCACCGGACGTCCGCGGGTGATCGCGATCGACGGCCGCGGCGGCGCAGGCAAGACGACCCTGGCCGATCGGCTACGCAAGGTCGTGCCCAACTCCGCCATCGTGCACACCGACGACGTCGCCTGGAACCACGCCTACTTCGACTGGGGCGCCGTGCTCGTCGAGAACATTCTGCGACCCGGGCACCGGGGCGACGCGGTGGACTTCCGCCCTGATGCCTGGATCACCCGTGACCGGCCCGGATCGATCACTATCCCCGCGGGCGCCGACTTCATCTGGGTCGAGGGGACTGGGCATCGTCTGCGAGGAGCTCGCAGCGTGGTTGGACGCCTCAGTGTGGATACAGGGCGACCTCGACGAGCAAGAGCGCTTGTTGGTCGGCCGCGACGGTGACTCGCCCGAGCAACTGAAGCACGTGGCGAACTGGCTGCACGAGGAACTGCCGTTCATGTTGCGAGAACAGCCGTAGGCCCGAGCCACCATGACCTTCGCCAGCCATGCGCGGATCGACCATGACCCGGACGCCGAGTTGGTCGTCGCCCCACAGACCAGCCCTTAGACCGTATGTAGTGACTGCTCGCGTATTGAGTAGTTGCTGGCCGGGACCTCGCTCACGCAACCTCGTGGGTTACCGAGCGCGTTTCCGTGCTTGGCCTTTCCGACATGTGTGAGGAGGCCCCGGTGTTCTGTGAGCGTACGAGTGTTGGGCTGGATGTGCATGCCCGCTCGGTTGTTGCGGCGGCGATCGATGGGCAGAGCGGGGAGGTGTTCAGGGCACGGTTGACGCCCTCGCACGTCGAGGTGCTCGAGTGGATCGGCAAGCTGCCAGGCCCGTGTGCGGTGGTGTACGAGTCCGGGCCGACCGGGTTCGGCTTGGCCCGCGCGCTGTCGGCGGCGGGGTGGCGCTGCGAGGTAGCGGCGTCGTCGAAGCTGCACCGCCCGGCCGGCGATCGGGTGAAGACCGACGCGCGAGACGCCTTGCATTTGGCCCGGTTGTTGCGGCTGGACGAAGTCGTGCCGGTGCGGATCCCGACCCAGGCCGAGGAGGCGGCCCGGGATCTGGTCCGCGCCCGGGAGGCCTCGCGGCAGGATCTGATGCGGTCGCGGCATCGGGTGTCGAAGCTGTTGCTTCGGCACGGGATCGTCTATCCCGGCGGCAAGGCGTGGACCCAGCTGCACGACCGGTGGTTGCGCCAGCAGCGCTTCGACTCCGCCGCGACGCAGGCGGCTTTCGACGACGCGTATGAGACGGTCGTGCTGACCACCGGGCGCCGGGCCCGGCTAGACGAGAAGATCACCGCGCTCGCCGAGGACAGTGAGTTCACCCCTCTGACGCGGCGACTGACGTGTCTGCGCGGCATCGCGACACTGACCGGATTCGCGCTCGCGGTGGAGATCGGCGACTGGCAACGGTTCACCGGCGCCAGCATCGGCGCCTATCTCGGGCTGGTGCCCAGCGAACACTCCTCCGGGCAGAGCCGGGTCCAGGGCGCAATCACAAAGACCGGCAACACCCATGTGCGTCGGCTGCTGGTCGAGGCCGCCTGGCATCACCGGACCAGCTACCACCCGGGCCTGGTGTTACAGCGCCGCTGGGAGCAGGCACCGGCCGCAGCACGAGCTCGCGGGCATGCCGGCAACCAGCGTCTGCACGCCCGATGGGTGAACTTGAACCTGCGGAAGAAGCGGCCGGTGATCGCCAACGTCGCCGTCGCCCGCGAGCTGGCCGGCTGGTGCTGGTCGCTGGCGGTGATGCCAGACTGAACCGGCCGCCCCTGAACTGGCCGTTGGGGGCCACGAGTCGAGGAACCACAGCGCGAGGAGCAACGCGCCACCGAGGCTATTGAGCAGCCGAAGATCGCGACAGGTCTTGGCCACGCTCGTCCTTAGACCAGCGCATCGCTCCGGCCGAACACATGGTCCTGCGGTAACCAACCCGCGCATATCAGCCTCGACCACGCGTCGTGCAACGACACGCTGACCCGGACTCGGGACCCCCAACGGTCTACCCCTTCACCCTCTTCCCCCCAGCGCCGCAGAGCGTGACGTCGTCCTCGCCAGGGTCAAGGCCGAGCGCTACGCGTGGCCTGCGGCCAGCCTTGACCCCGGCTGCGGGCGCCGCCCAGGCGGCAGCTATCGGGGGGAAGGGGATGATCCTGTGTCCTGATCGGAATCAGGACCAATTCGACGCGCCCACTTGACAAAGCGCCCTACATATCAGCCTCGATCTGTCGTCTGTCCCGGTGCGAACGTAAGACGGGGGTGGCTGGTCCCTTCGCGCGCCGCGAAGAAGTGCAATTCTCGAGCCTGTTGCTCCCTGCCGCTGTTGCGCGGACGGTGACCAACGGGTAACCAACCGGCATCGCCACCGGTAGCGGCTCAGTTTGACTCTGGTGGGGGGTCGAACAAAGCGAGCTCGGCAGCATCGGGCGCCTGGAAAAGTGTGGCCCATTCGTCAAGGTGGTCGCGCCGGATCGGTGCGCTGTCCCAGGGTGGCTCCGAGTTCCGGGCGTCGATGCGCCGCCAGAGTTCGTCCACAGGCGCATCGAGAACGTGCAGTTCGACACCGACACCAAGCCCACGAGCTACGGATCGCATCTGGTCACGTTCGATTCGCGCCGAGACCCCGAAATCGAGGACGACGCTAAGGCCCAGGCGCAAAATCTCTTGGGCGAGCTGCCAGAGTTGATGGTTCACCTTCTCCTGGGTCGTCGTGGCCCAGGGGGTGGGTCCGAGAGCCCAAAGCCATTCATCCTTCGTGAGGCGCACGGCGCTCCGGTCCGCGGCTAGCTGCCTCGCGAGCGTGGTCTTACCCGCCCCGGGCAACCCGCAGGTGAGAATCAGTCGGACCTCGCTCACGTGTCTAGTCCAGCACATCCCTCTCGCGACAAATTCAGCAGAGGCGGAACGCGCGTATGGGCGATTCCCGAGCGCCACAGGGTTGGCTTGGTGAATTCAGTCGGCCCCACGCTGACGGTTACCGAGCGGCTGGCGCCTGTGGTTGTCGCTCCCAACCGCGCGACCAGAGCGGAGGACCGTCGGTCGGAGTACGTGTCTTCCCGGGTAGCGTGAGAGGTGCTGATGCGCTTACGTACGTCTACAGCGACTCGGCGACTCATGAAAGCGGCGGTCTCCTGCCCCCATGGAAGGAATCGTGAATGCACGTCGTGATCACCGGCGGCGCGGGATTTCTCGGCGCCGCTCTCGCCCGCAGGATCCTCGCCGCAGACTCGTTGCGCCCAGGGGGTCGGGCGCCGGCGAGGGTTGGCAGAGTCACGCTTCTCGACAAGGCGGCGCCGCCCGATGATCTGGCTCTCGACGACCGAGTGCACAGCGTGGTCGGTGACATCTCGGACTTGTTCGCCGGATCTCGGTCACGCGGCATCCTTGATGCGGCTGAGGTCGTGTTCCATCTCGCGGCGGCTGTCAGTGGCGAGTGCGAAGCGGACTTCGACGTTGGCATGAAGGCGAACATCGTCGCTGGGATGGCTGTTCTTGATGGATGCCGGCGCGCGGGCAGCACCCCGACGTTGGTCTTCTCCAGCTCCCTGGCCGTCTTCGGTGGCTGGCCGGATCTGCCTTTGCCGACCGTCGTGACCGACACGACGCTGCCAACTCCTCGGACCAGCTATGGCGCGCAGAAGTTCGTCATCGAACAGCTGGTTGCCGACTACACCCGGAAGGGCTACATCGCGGGCAGGTCGGTGCGTCTGAACACGGTGTGCGTCCGCCCCGGGCGGGCGAACGCTGCCGCTTCCGGGTTTCTTAGCGCCATCATTCGTGAACCCCTTGCCGGGCAGCGTGCCGTCTGCCCGGTATCTGGGGAAACTCTGGTCGCGCTCTCGTCACCGGAGCGAACGCTCGATGGGCTGTTGCGGGCCGCCGAGGCGTCAACAGCGGAATGGGGCGCACCCACCGCGATCAATCTGCCCGGTATACAGGTGTCAGTTGATCACATGGTGGAGGCACTGGCGCGCGTCGCGGGTCCGGCGGCGCCGGGCTTGATCGACTGGGTGCCCGATCCCGGGATCGCCGCAATGGTGGCGAGCTGGCCATCTGCCGTCGACGCCCCGCGCGCTAGGAGGCTCGGACTCGAGGCCGACGACGACTTCGAGGCAGTCGTGCTGCGTTACGCCCGAGACTTCGCCAACCCGGCGACCAGCGCTGAAAACTGACACTGGCGAGGCGAGGAGGAGCGCGGGACGCCGACGATGCAGACGGTCGCGAGCGGCGCCCTGGCCGATGCCCGAACGGCACGAGCATGACTACGGAGGCTGAGGGCGCGGCCGCTGTGCCACGCCCGGGCCCGGTTTCGACCACCTCTAGGCCGCCGAGCGGGAAGTTGCGGGGGGCCGTCCCTGTGTCAAGCACGGTGGCTCACGCGATCACCTCGGAAGGTTCGATCAGTCGAGCACCCAGACCAGTTGGTTGGCCGGCTCTGGATCGTAGCTGCAGGTCAGTCCGGTGTGGATGCTGGTTCGTAAGTGCCGTGCGAGTGGTTCGTCGATGGTGGCGATGCGGCCCGTCGCGGCGCTGACGGCCTTCCGAACTGCAATTCGGGCGCGTTCGTGACTGGAACCGGTGGTTCGAACGCGCCCGTTCAGTCCCATCGCGCGGCCGATTTCGCTCATGAGCGCGTCGCGCTCGGTGCGGAGCGCGTCGAGTCGGCCCGTGTCCGCCCAGTTCTCGGCTTCGGCGAGTTCGTGGTCGAGTTCCTTGAGGCGTTGGCGGTATTCGGTGAGGGCTTGCCTGTCCAGCAGATCGCCGAGGCCCGATTCTGCGACGACTCCCGTTCCCGCTCTGACGAGGTCGAGCGCGCTCACTGGCTGGCCCGGGCTCCGGACTAGTTGTCTGATGTAGCTGAAACCGCGTAGCTACCGCAGTGGGGTAGTTGCTCCGGCGGTCCCGATGAGCCAAAGCCCGCCTGTCATCGGATGAAGGTGAGCCCGATGCGGCTCGGGCTCCGCCGCGGGGCTGAACTCCACGATGCTCGTGCCCGCCGATATCAGAGGGAGGTGACCCGGCGGTGCGTAGTAAGCGTCACCGGCCATGTAGGTCTCCTCGTGGTCCGCCCAGCGAAACGTGAGCTGGCCTTCGGTCACGACACCCCCGTGGGCGCAGCCGCAGCGGTCGTCGGGCAGCCCGACGAAGTACGGCGCGGGGTCGACGTCCTGTTTGAACGTCTCGAAGCTGACGGTGTACTCACCGAGCGGCGCGTAACGACCCTCGATCTGGTCCTCGTCAACCGCGACCAGGGTTGACATGCGGTTCGCACTAGGCATGGTGTTCCTCCATCGATTGGAAACCGGACACCACGTAGGCGTGACAAACGACGGAACACCGTGACAGGCACCATCACGTCACGCAGACGCTCGGGCCGACCTGGCTGAGATGGACCGGCAGCTCGCACCGGGCGTCGAGGCCAGGCGGGGAGCGTATCTAGTTCCGCCGGAGAGATCCCACGGTGCTAGCGCTCCGGCAACGGGCGCCCCTACCGCTGCCATCCGACTCGTGGCGTCTCCAGTTCGAGCCGCGGCGTCGCCGCTCTCGTACCTGTCCTACACCAGGAGCTCCCACTCCCTGACACGCAGCACGTTCCCCGCCTCGTCCGCGTCATCCGTCTCCCGCACCATCGAGAAGCCCGCCTTCTCGAGAACCCGGCCGCTCTGCGGACGCTCAAGCGGAGTGTGCGCAAGGATGCGACGCACCTCAGTGGCCGCACGCGCCTTCGCCACGAGCGCCTCGATCGCCGCGGTCGCGTATCCGCGGTTTCTCTGCGACTCGACCATGGCGTAACCGATCTCGATCGAGCCCTGCTCGTCGACGAACGCGCCACCGATCTCGCCGACGACAACATCGTCGTCAGAGCGGTGAACTAGGAAGGGACCGAACTGACCCGCGGCGCCTACGCACTGCGCCACGCCGACTGAAAGCTCCGTTGGATAGTCCTGGGCGACGCGGACGTCCTGGGGCGGATCACCCGCGAGGATGGCATCGGCCGCCTCGCGCGACATCTCGCGGAGCCTGACCGTCATCCCGGGATCCTATGGCGCGGTGGGTGCACATCGAGGAGGCCGCCGCCCGGTAGTGCCGGAAATCGAGCGCGTCACCCGCGCGGCCCCGGCCACTGGAAGAGACGTCGATGTCCTCGTCCCCGGCCAAGGGTCGGTCCATCGGCGCAGCAGATCAGGTGCAGGCACGGATCGACCAGGATCGGGCGTACGTGCAGGCCTTGAGCGACGTGCACGCGGGGCAACTGCAGCGCCTCGCCCGAGGAGCGAGCGCGACTGACGATGTCCGATGCAGACCCATGTCCGGGGTGTCGGGGTCGACCCGACGGTAGGGGAGTGTCGCCTGACGCTCAATGTCGGCATTCAGTTCGGGTGTGGGGACCGCCCGTGTTCGCGGGCGCAGCCCGGCGGGCGGACTACCCTACGTCGCTGGTGCGAGACTCGCGAGTGTGACGAGCAGCGCGGTCTTTCCCTCGGGATCGTTCCGGAGGTACTGGCGTGCCGACGCGGTCTCAGGATTCGGCACCTATGTAACCCTGTTTGCTCTTCAGACACTGGTGGTTCTCACGCTGCACGGCTCGGCGGCGGACGTCGGTTGGCTCAACGCCGCACGATGGCTGCCGTATCTGGTCTTCGGCCTCGTCGTCGGAGCCGTTGTCGACGGCAGGCGCCGGCTCCCGCTCATGGTCAGCACCGACTTGGTGCAGGCCGTGCTGCTGCTGGCCATCCCGGTGCTGTGGTGGATTGGCCTGCTGTCCATGCCGACGCTTCTGCTGGTCGTGCTCGCCTACGGGACCGCTTTCGTGATCAACGTCGCGGCGACCATGTCATTTCTGCCGCGGCTGGTCGAGCCGCAGCAGCTCCAGCCGGCTCACGCCCGCATCGATGGCGCCGACGCAGTGTCCATGACAGCCGGCCCAGCGGTGGGCGGGCTGTTGGTTGCCGCTGTTGGCGCCCCACTGGCCATCCTCGTGGACTCACTGACCTACGTGTATTCAGCGCTGACGCTGCGTCGGCTCGAGCTCGACGAACCGCCGCCGCGCACGGGGGTCACGGCGAAAGGTTTGCTACGCGAGGTGGTCGAGGGCATTCGATGGGCCTACCGCGGGTCCGGCCTGTCCACGTTGGCGTTCTCCACACACGCCTGGTTCGTCGGACACGCGATCATGGGGGTCGTCCTCGCCCCCTACATCCTGGGCGAGCTCGACCTCACGGCCTTTCAGTTCGGCATCATCGGCGCGGCCGGTGGGATCGGTGCCGTCCTCGGCGCGACTGTCACCACGTGGGTGGGTCGACGGTTAGGCACCGGCTGGACCATCATCGCGTGCCGCGTCGTCACGACGCTCGGCGTGACCGTGATGGTGTTCGCCGGGCACGGGATGGGGACGGCCGGCATCGCTCGCCGTCCTCACGGTCGGGCAGGGCCTCTACGGTCTGGCGATGGGGATGTCCAACTCCCACGAGATGAGCTACCGCCAACTGGTAACGCCGGACGAGTTGCAGGCCCGCACGAACACGACGCAGCATTCGCTCAACCGAGCGGTCATCGTGGTGGTCGCGCCGGTTGCCGGGATCGTCGCCGATGCATGGGGGCTCCGGCCAACCATGGTGCTGGCGGCGGTGATCTTCGCGCTCGTCGCGGCCGGGCTGGCCGGGACTTCCTTCCGCGACGTGCGTGCTCCGGCTTGAGCCGACCACGTGGCGGAGACCATGCGGATGTGGCCTCTGGGTGCCCGGGGCTCGCAGTCGAAGCCGAGAGAGCCACGAAAGCGGTGAGGCCAGGACTACGTCAGGTCGTCAGCCTCGGCGGACAGCACTGGGCGCATGAACGTGCTTTCGTAGCGGAACCGGGACACGTCACCCGTCGCCAGCGGTTGCGGACGGGTCCGACTCTGCCAACTGCAGCACGTTGCCTTCGGGGTCGTGGCCGTCGCAGACTCGGGCGCCTTTGAATGTCCATTCCCGCGAGACGGGGTCGACGACTCCGCCGTGAGCCGGCGCGGCGTCGCGGGCGCCCGCGAGGCTGCTCACAGGCAGGACCAATTTGATCGGGGTGTCCTCGCGGCGAACTGGTGGGTCGCCGACCTCCACATCGCGGGCGAGCGCGTCGGGCATCCTGACCAGGATCAGCTGGAACTCGTCGGCGCGTAGCACCGCGTGATCGCTCTCCCGCGCGTCGAGCGTGAGACCGACAGCGCCGGCGTAGAAGGCCGCGACCCGGTCGAGATCCTTGACGTAGACCACCGCAGCAGCGCGCACGTCGGACTCCCTCCAATCGCCGTGGCCGGACCCTATCGGGCAGCCAGGAGCGACGGCGATTGACACGGACGGTCGCGTTGCGGAGCATGCAGTCAACGGCGACCGGAGGAGGGGTCGAAATTCCTAGCCGCGATGAACCAACTGGCAGCCAGTCGGCTGCCGCGCCCGTTCACCGGCGCGGTCAGGCGCCCACGGTGCCCGCCCAGACCGTGGTCGACCGGGAGGTGGAGCTCGTCGCTGCGGCGCGCCGGCTGACGTCTCTCAAGCGGCTGGAGGTCGCGCACGTCGTCCTCACCCCACGGGTCGCGTGGGTGAGCGGACGAGGGTCGCTCTACGCCTACGACCCGGACTACTGGGACGCGGAAGGGCGCTACGTGAACTGGCTGCAGTCCGGCGGCTTCCTCGCTATGGACCTGCTCGGGCTCTCCGGCACCTACCTCGTCGCGATCGACGTGTACGGCGCGAAGACGAATGCGGCGGGATCCGCGCACTGGCAGCTCGGATTCACGTCGCTGCCTGATCAGGTGCACGGGGCAACCGGTGGTGACCAGACGCTGCTCGTCGTGGCGGACTTTTCGCCGGCGACGTCGGGGTCGGTCACCGTGTCGCCTGCCGACGGGCTGAAGGCGTGGAACTGGTACCGCACTACGGTGCGCAAGGTGTCCTGACTTGAGCACTACCCGGCGCCGCTAGCCCTCCCTGTTCGCCCTCAGGTCGTACGTGAAGTGGATTGCGGTGTCGAGTGATCCATCCGATTTCTGCGGCGTGTACTCGAGGTCGACCTTCGCGAACGCGAGCGCGACGGCCTCCATCGCGGTGTCCCCTTCGCTGCCGCTCGTGGAGACGCTCGTGACCAGGACGTTCGTCATCGCGATGACGAGGTACTCCTGCTCGTCCTTGCCGGCCTTGCGGACGGTGATCGTCGCTTCCTTGATGTGCTCACCCGTGGCGCACGCCGTCATCAGGACTGGCGACGCCCTGTCGACGTAGTGGGTGAAGTTGAAGTCCTGGAAACTCGCCTTGCCTTCGCCGCCTCCTCCACCGTGGGCCACCGTCCCGGACTGGGACATTCCCCACGACCACGACAAGACCTCGATCTCGTCCTTGTGCTCGGCATCCTGCGACTCACCCTGGATCGTGCCGATCCTGGCGAAGATCGAGACAGCCATGACGCCCTCCCCTTGAACTACGTTGGTGGATGGCCACAAGGTCGACCTGTCGGCGGCCGGTGTCAACCTCTCCCCGAAGCCCGGCTGCCAGCGCGAGCGACTCGAGCATGGTCGGAAGCGCAATCGCGGACGAGGTGTGCGCGGTGCCGGCGCCGCTCAGCGCGGGACCGGCGCACGCTGGTCGACGTCGGCGTCCTGGTCCAGCACCCACGCTTCGGTGATCTCGGCCACGTACAGACGGAGCCGGGACTGGCCGGTTGTGCGCTCGCGCGTGAACTCGCCGATTCCCTGTGCCTGCGAGCGCCGGTTCAGGATTCGGAGGCCGTGGTCGAGCTGCTCGTCAGGGCACTGCCCGGCCCGCGCGGACGCGTAGAACGCCGTCCCCGCGTTCGGCACGGCGCTGGTGTCGAAGACGGTAAGGGCGATCTCGGGTCGCTGTTCGATGAGTTGTGAGTGACGGGATCCGGGCCAGGAGAGCCAGTAGAGGCGGTCGAGGCCGTCGTTCGCGAACCAGACCGGCGTGGCCCAGGGGTTGCCGTCGGCGTCGGCGGTGGCCAGGACTGCGTAGCACGTCTCGTCGAGCACGCTTCGGGCATGGGCGTTGTTGTCGGTCATGGGCAACAGGACTCCTGGGGCTGGGTCTCGGTTTGACGTCTCACGAACGCCTATCCTCCGCGGAGCGGCAGACAAGGTCGATTCGCGGTGTTGTCGCCGAGCCGCGATCCGTGATGGCATCGAGTGGTGGCGCGCTTCGTAGCATTTCTCCGTGCGGTGAACGTCGGCGAGCGGAGGGTGGCGATGGCTACCGCCCGGAGGGTCTTGGAAGAGCTCGGATTCGACCAGGTCGGCAGCTACGTGAACAGCGGGAATCTGCTTTTCAGCGCTGGCGGACGCGCATCCGATCACGAGGCCGCTATCCGCTCGGCGCTGGAGGACATGTACGGGTTCGAGCTCACGACGTTCGTTCGCACCGCGCGGCAGGTGAGGGCCCTCGCCACCGAAAAGCCGTTCGGTGTCATCGCCGCCGGACACACGCATTTCGCGCTGCTTCCCCTGACTCGGCTGAAAGCCACGGAGAAGGAAGCCGTTGAGGCGCTTTCCAACGACCACGACGAGGTCGTGGTGCGGGGCCGCGACGTGCACTGGCTTATCCGCTCGAAGTCAACCGAGACGACGCTCGGGTCGAGGCAGTGGAGCCAGGCGCTGCCCGACAATCCGACAACGGCACGCAACACCACGATGCTGGAGAGGTTGGCCGAGAAACTGTGAGATCCGGGCGCAGTAGTGTGCGACACCGGATCGCGGCTGGTGATTCTTGGCGGCACCTGCATATCAAGCATTGCCGAGCGCTTAGAGCGCCTGGAGCTGGAGCATTGCCGCTGCGACCTCACCGGCGGCCGCGTCGGGGATCGCGGTCGCGGCCTGTTCGAGCACGAGCAGCCGTGCGCCGGGGATCTCGCGTGCGAGCGCCTCGCCGTTGCCGACAGGGAAGAACGGGTCGCGTCGGCCGTGCACCACGAGTGTCGGGGTCACGAGCTCAGGTAGGCGCTCGCGCCAGCGCGGCGTGCAGTCAAGCTTGGAGAACACGCAGGCCCATCTGGTTGGCCATCTGGACCGCGGGCTCCGTGCCCGGCGTGCGGTCCCAGATGCGCTCGGCGGTGGCGCGTGCGGCGGCAGGGTCGTTGCCGAGGATCTCCGCGGCACCGGTCGCGAACGCCGCCACGGCAGCGCGGTCGGACCAGTCGGGCATCGGGCGCGAGAACAGCCGGCCCATCGTCTCCGCGTCATGGTCAGGCAGGTCGTCGTCGACCGGGCCTGGAGCCACGGGCCGCGTCCCAACCAGGGTGAGCGCTCCGAACGCGTCCGGGTGGTCGAGCGCGGCGACCTGGGCGACCATCCCGCCGACGCCGATGCCCGCCAGGTGCGGCGGCCGGTCGTCGAGCTCGCGGGCGAGCGCCGCGGCGTCGGCGGCAAGATCGCGCAGCGTGTACGCCGGAGCCTCTGGATCGACGGTGGTCGACGCGCCGGAATCGCGGAGGTCGTACCGCACGACGTGCCGCCCGGCGCGGGCGAGTGCCGCGCAGAGCGAGTCGGGCCAGGAGAGCATGGTGGTGCCACCCGCAAGCAGGACGAGCGGGGCCGCCGCGTCGCCGAAGTGCTCGACCCCGAGCATGACGCCGTTCACCTCGACCGCCGTCATCACGCCTCCGCCGTGGCGATGAAACCCTCGGACGTGGGGGACCAGTGGACCGTCAGATGCATGTCAACCTCCCGGGTAGCGGCGCGGGCCGCACCAGCAGCACAGTGAGTTGCGGACGTACATGTTGACCACGGCCGACCGGTGAACTCATCGGGGCTACTCGGTGACCCGCCCGCTGCGTCGGGGAATCTGCGATCCGGCATTTACCGAGCACCACGGTTCAACCTTTCGCCTGACTCGGTGCGTCTATTGGGGTGGAGGATCATTCCTGAACCTCAGGGCTCGCGTGAGGAGGCGCCATGGCGGGGCGTGGCCAGCCGGATGCCGCGGCGTTCTCTGAGTTCGTCGCGGTGCGGTCCAGCAGCCTGTTTCGTACGGCGTATCTGGTTCTAGGTGACTACCAGCTGGCGCAGGACCTGGTGCAGGAGTCGTTGATCAAGGCGTACGTGGCGTGGCCGCGGCTTCGGGACGTGTCCAAGGCCGAGGCGTACACCCGCCGGATCATTGTGACCACCTCGATCTCGTGGCGTCGCCGTCGCGGGTTCCACGAACGACCGACCGAGAGCCTGCCGGACTTGGCGACACCTGATCAGACCGAGCGCCTCGGGACCCAGGAGGAGCTGTGGGCTGAGCTTCTGCTGCTCCCGCCGAGGCAGCGTGCGGCAGTGGTGCTGCGGTTCTGCGAGGACTTGTCCGAGGTACACACCGCTGAATTGATGGGTTGTTCCGTCGGGAGTCTCAAGCGGCACACCTCGCTGGCCCTGGCCAAGCTGCGGGATCGGATGGGACCGCGGCTCACCATGCCCACACCGTCGGGTTCCGAGGAGACTGCGGAGATCTCATGAACGCTTCCCTTCGCGATCTCAACCGCCGTGTTGACGCGTTGGCCCTGCCACAGTTCGACGTTACCTACCTCGTGCGCCGGGGCGAGGCACGGCGGCGGCGGCGTCGTGCCGCCGCGGTGGCCGCGGTCACGGCGGCAGTCGTGGCGGTGGTGGGAGGCGCCTTGCTCGTCTCCCCGAGCAGCCGGAACGCAGCTCCCGATGTCCCACCCGCCAACCACAAGAACACTGCCCCGGACGACAAGAACCGCAGCGATGACGACGTGGTGCAGACCCGGCCGGCGGGCCGCGAGCTGACCTACGCGGTCGGCAGCACCATCCACTGGGGCAACCGCACGATCGACGTGGGTCAGACCGTCCAGGCGGTGGGAGTCACCGACGACGGGGTGGTCTTCGTGCGCGGTGACAAGGCGTGCCCATACAAGGTCGCCTGCCGCACGCTGTGGTTCACCGATGGGGCCGAGCCCGTTCGCATCGGCACCGTGACCGGGAGCTGGATCCGTGGTTTCGGCATTGCGTTCGCCGCCGCCGGGTCGACAGTCGTGTGGTCAGAGCCGGACCCGGAGGATCGCGCACCGGCCTACCCCAGGGCCGGTGAGTACGTCGCGTACGACACCTCCTTGCGGCGCGAGGTCGGCCGCTTCGGCTCCGAGCGCAGCATGCTCGTGGCGGTCGGCGACGGCTCGGTCTTCTGGGTGCCCGACGAGCGGCAGTGCGTCGACTTCTACGGCGTGTGCCTCCGGTTCAGGGGCTCGGTCATGCGGTTCGACGTGGCCACGGGCGGGCAGGCGTCGGTCTCCTGGGACTCGTACTGGGCCATGCGCAGCAGCTGGCCCCGCACGCTCATGTCGCCCCAGCTCGAGGAAATCGACGGCGGGAAGGTGGTGCGTCGGCCGCACGCAGATCCCAAGCTCAACGACTCGTTCGGCTTCCGGCTCGACGGCAACCGTCTGGTCGGTGACGACGGGAGCATCGACGTGACCGTGCGGCTCGCCCGGACGGGCGCGCCGCTGCGGCTTCGCGCGTCGGCGGGCTACCCGAGCGACGGCTATTTCGCGATCTCCCAGTGGCTCGACGACGACCACGTCGTGATGAACGCCGATGACGGGTCCCTGCTCGTCTGCCGGGTGCCCCGCGGGCGCTGCCAGGCGACCGTCAAGCACGCCGGCATCACCGGCTTCGGAGGACGCGGCTGAGGCCCCGCGGCTCGCCGAGCTGTTCTCACTGCGCGATAAGGGCCTGCTCGCCTTATCGGTTGAGCACGGCGCCGTAGTGCGCACCGGAGACCGCCCCGTCGGAGTCCGTGTAGACGACAGTCCTCCCCTTGAGGACGACACCGGCGTCGAGGGCGGTGGCGACGTCTGCGCGGGGAATTCCGAGCAACAGACGGTCCGGCGAGTCCTCATTGCTCATCCTGGCGACGGCAGCCCCGAGGCGATCGCCGGGATGGGCGTTCGCACCCAGGTTGAACTTGGCTCCCGGCAGGCAGAAAACGCTGCGATCACGGCCGAAGTAGGAGTCGGCTTCGCCGGCGTTCTTGGTGGTGCCGACGTCCTCGCCAGGTACGCCGATGATCACCTGACGTTGCTGACATTCCCCGTCGGGGAAGTCGAGTTGCCCGCCGCGCACGCTGGCGCCGAAATGGTCGCCGGCCTCGGTCGGCCGGGCATGGTCACGCCGTTGTCCTGACCCTGACGGAGACGGGTAAGCGAGGTGACTTTGGTGGCGCCGATACGCAGCCCGTGCACTAGGCCGGCGTCGCGGACGGCACCCACGTCCTCGTAGGGCACGCCCACCCAAGCGACACCAAGGAAAGCGTCGACGGCTGCGCCGAACCGGTCGCCGGCCTCGACCGCTCCGGGTATTCCTGGCGTGTTCTGGGTGACACCGTAGGGTCCCGGACCAGCCGGAGTGGCGCCCGGCGCCGGCAGCACCGTCATCATCCCGGCGTCCTTGCGGGCGCCGAGGTCCTCGCTCGGCTGGCCCACGAGCACGCCACCGCCTAGCTCGCCCGACTGAACTGGTGCGAGCTCCTCACCGAACCGGTCGCCCGGCTCCGCTGCACCCGGCACGCCGGGACTGTTCTGGGTATACAGCCGTGGCGTGCTCGCCACCCCGTCGACGACCTCGGTGTAGGCCACCGCGCCCGCGTTCTCCTGGTCGGACACGTCGCGACCCGGCGCGCCGATCCAGATCCGCCCGGATGTCTTCTGAGTCGTCGGCGATCGGACGGCTTCGACGGCCAGAGCCTTCCCGAACGCGTCGCCAGGACTGGCTTGAAAGGGGATCCGCATCGACGCGCCCGTGCCGAGGCCTGCCCGTGTTCCATAGATGACATAGACCGCACCGCTGCCATCCACACCCGGGGCCCCGACCACCACATCACCACACCGATCGCCATCGATGTCGGCAATGGCGATAGCCGCACCGAACCGGTCACCGACCTGCGGCTCCTCACCCAGCGCCGCTCGCAGGATCACCCGACCACCGCGTGTTCCCTCCGACTCCACAACCCCAAGATCAACATCGTTGTGGAGGTCGATTCGTCCATAGCCACCCAGTCGGCCGTCCGGTACAGGGAACTTGGGCAGCCCCACCCCGAATCCGAAGGGAACGGGGTCGCACAGAGGCTCGGCGGCTACAGCCGATCGCGTAGTCGCGGCGCTCGAAGCTGCGCACACACACACCAGAAAGAGGCCTACAAGCCTGGCAGCACGGCGCTTGATCACCGAACACCCCCGAGTCAGAAACGCCAGAGCCATTGCGCCGGTATGCCAACGGTGACACAGAACTTAATGCACCCGCTGTGAATCGAGCGGGTTGACACGAGCGCGTCGAGACGCAACAGTAAACCATATGGTTCACCGTCAGTTCGCGGCCCTGGGTGACCCGACCCGCCTGGCCATCGTCGAACGGCTCGCCCGCGGGCCGACGTCCGCCGGTGACCTCGCGGCGCCGACGTCGCTGTCGCTGCCCGCCGTGCTCAAGCACGTCCGCGTGCTCGAGGAGGCGGGCCTGGTGACGACGCTCAAGCGCGGCCGCGTGCGCGAGTGCCGGCTGCGCGACGACGCGCTCGTCGCCGTGGCCACGTGGACCGCACAGCAGCAGGCGCTCTGGTCGACCCGGCTGGACGCTCTCGGCTCCCTTCTGGAGGACACGTGACCACCGCACCACTCCTGTCGTTCGACCTCGACCGCACCTACCCGGCGCCGCCCGAGCGGGTGTGGGCCGCATGGACCCGCGCTGACCTGCTGGAGCGCTGGGCCTGCCCCGACCCGGACTGGCGCGTGTCGACCTGTGAGGTCGACGCCCGCGAGGGCGGGGGCTACCGGCTGCGGTTCGGCCCTCGCCCGGCCGGCGATGCGTACAGCGAGACGGCGACCTTCGCTGTCTTCGAGCCCGTGGAGCGGCTCGTGCTCGACGTGCTCACCGCGGGGGAGGACATGGCCGAGCGCTCCCGCTGCACGGTGCTGCTCCTGCCGGTCGAGGGCGGGACCCGGCTGGAGCTCACGGTCGAAGGCCTGTCGGGCGAGCAGGCGGCCGAGGGCATGCGGACGGGCTGGCAGTGGTGCCTGGAGGGCATCGCCGAGCAACTCGGCGCCGTGGCCTGATCACGCCGCTCTCGTACACCAGACTCTCCACGAACGGTCACCTGGCCAACCCGAAGCGGGACAACCTGTTGAGCGCGGTGATCTTCAACTCCGCGCTGCCCCCAGGCCTGGATTGGTGCCCGTGCCTTCACCGCTGAGGAAGTGACCGGCGAGGCGCAACTCCGCATGTAGGTGCTTCGCGTGGACCGCTGCAGGGCCAGGACCGTCCTGTGCCAGTCAACACTCCCGTACGCCAGTTACCGAATGATGGAGGAACGACATGAACAGCATGAATGACACCGGGGGCGTCGCAGGCACGGCATCGGGTGCGGCATCGGGCCAGACCAGCGACACCCACCGACTCCGCGGGCTCGCCGGCTCCGGTTTCATTGCCACGCTCGCAGCGATGCTGGCCACCACTCTCGCCGCTGCGCTTGCCGAGGCCGTTGGCGTCGACTTCGAGGTCCCCGATGGTGGCGAGACGATCCCGTTGTCCGGGTTCGCCGTGGTGACCGGATTCTTCTCGGTCGTGGGCATCGTCATTGCCGCCGCTCTTCTTCGTTGGAGCGCTCGCCCCGCCGAGCTATTCGTGCGGACGGCAGTGTCGCTGACCGCGATCTCGTTGGTCGCGCCCCTCCTCTCCGAGGCAAACACCGCCACAACCACCGCCCTCGTCGGGCTACACCTCGTCGCTGCGACGGTGATGATCCCCGCCCTGGCGCGGAGCCTCCGCACCCGGACCGATTGACGATCGTTCATCGGTACGAAGCATGCTGCGACGGTCGTTCGCTGGTGCTGCCATGGTCGAAGTCGCTGGCCAGGGCTCGCTGTTTGAGAGTGCCGCTCAACCTCCGCGGCCGATCATCGCGTCTTACAGGTGGACGATGATCCAGGGATGACCCGCAGGAGGGGCCATGGGTGTGCGAGAGCGGCCAGAGGTGGCGGCCTTCCACGAGTTCATGGCGGCCCGCTCTGCCAGCCTCTTCCGGACGGCGTTCCTGGTCGTGGGTGACTATCAGCTGGCACAGGATCTCGTGCAGGAGTCGCTGGTCAAGACCTACATGGCGTGGCCGCGGCTGCGGGACGTGGGTAACGCCGAGGCCTACACCAGGAGGGTCATCGTGACGACCTCGATCTCCTGGCGCCGACGGCGCTCGTTCCACGAGCGGCCGGTCGAGGTGTTACCCGAGATCGTGGTGGCCGATGTGGCCGACTTGGTCGCCGCCCGGACCGACCTGTGGACCCAGTTGCACACCCTGCCGCCTCGGCAGCGCGTGGCTGTGGTGCTGCGCTATTGCGAGGACCTCTCGGAAGCCCAGACCTCCGAGCTCATGGGCTGCTCGGTCGGGAGTGTCAAATGGCACGCCTCTCACGGGCTGGCCAAACTGCGCGACCGGATGGGCGCGCGATTCACCCTGCCCACCCCGGACGAGTCGGCGGTGACCTCATGAACGCCTCGCTTCGCGACCTGGCTACGCGCGCTGCGGCGGTGCCGGCGCCGCACCTGGATGCGTCGGCTGTCGTTGAGACGGCAGAATCGCGCCTGCGTCGGCGCCGTCTCCTCGCGGTGGCCAGCGTCACGGCCGCCGTGATCGTGATCGTGGGCACGGCCCTGCTGGTCGCCCCCGACACCCGCGACGCGGCCCCGCCACCCGCTGGGCACGATCAGAAGAACACCGCCCCCGACGACAAGGACCGCGGCCCCGACACCGTGCAGACCGGGTCGGTGAACCGGCTGCTGACCTACTCCGTGGGCACGACCATCCACTGGGGCGAGCGGACGATCGATGTCCGGCAGCAGACCAACAGATGGCCTGGCGCGGGGAAGCTGGTCGACTACGTGGACGCCACCGACGTCGGCGCGGTCTTCGTCACCGGCCAAGCCCCGGTCCGGGACGAAGGTGGTTTCGGAGTCCCGGCCGGTGCGGCGGCGGTGTGGTTCACCGACGGGTCGGCGCCGGTGAGGATCGGGACCACCTCCGGCAGCAGGGTGCGGGGTTTCGGGATCGCCCCCACGGTCGCGGGCTCGACCCTGGCCTGGATCGACCCGGGAACAGGTGCCCAACCCGGGGCGGTCGTGGTCTACGACACCGCGCAGATGGAGGAGCTCGCCCGGTTGGGGGATGCGGACGCCGTCCCTCTCGCCGTCTACGACGACGTTGTCTACTGGTCGCCCGACGGTGGCTCCTGCGACCGGCTTCTGTGGGGAGCCATGTACGGGTGCGAGCGGACCGCGCGGGTGATGCGTTTCGACACGGCGTCCGGACGGCAGTCTCCGGTCAGCATGGCCGACTATCAAGCCGACCGGCGGGCCAGGCCCGGGCTGTTCACCGGACCATCCGATGATCGCCAGATCCGCCGGGGCGTCATGTTCCTCAGCTTTGTGCGGCACGGTAACCGCCTGGTCGCGGGAGGCATCTGGGAAGCCGGAGCCGAGTCCGAGTTCACCGCCAGCGTCACCACGACCGGCCAGCCCGTCCGGCTGCGGCTTCCTCCGAGCGACCGGAACCTGAACGACCTCAAGATCACCCAGTGGCTCGACCCCGACCGAGTGGTCCTCGTCGCCAACGACTCCTCAAACCGGACGGATCTCCTCGTCTGCCGGCTCTCCACCGGCGGCTGCCACATGGCGGTCCGCAGCTCCGACGTCACCGCGCCGGGGCCAGTCGTCAGCCACGGCTGACCCGTCCGCCGGCACGCAATATCTGCGCAGAATTGTCAATGCCGAGCGCGTGCATGTGCGAGTGGTGTCGTCGCCACCCCCTCTACGATTCCGGTGTGACAGACCAGGTCCGGGATCGGTTCTGCTGATGAGCAGGACACCGCTGGTATCTGCAGGCGTTGCCGGATGGCTCGTTTGCCAGGTGGACGCCTTGGCACCCGCTCAGGCGACGCGGGTCACGGCGCCGGAATCGGCCGGCCGCGTGCACCATGCGCCCATCGGCGAAGGGTCCGGGGCATGACCAACGACCTTCCGTCAGGCGACGGCGGACACATGCTCGGCGCGAACCCAGCTGCAACGGCCGACACGGCGGAGGTCGAGATCGTCGTGGCCCATAGTGAGCGCGCGACCCTGCGCGTCGGTGACGTGTTCCTGAAGATCGACGCTGATCAGACGCGCACCGACGTCGAGATCGAGGCGATGGCTATGGCGCCGATCCCGACCCCGGAGGTTCTGTGGCGGAAGCCGCCCGTGCTCGCGATCGCCGCCCTCCCAGGGACGGCACTCGGCCGGCTCGGCGAACCGTCGATCGCGTCGACTGAGGCTTGGGCCGCGGCGGGTGTCGCCGTCGGGATGCTGCACGACGCGCCGCTGCCGCCGTGGCCCAGCAGCCGGCGCGCCCAGTCGGCAACGAGTCTCGACGAGGAATGCGAGCTGCTGATCACCACCGGTGTCCTTCCCGCCGACCTGGTCGCGCGCAACCGCCAGGTTGCGGAGGCTGTGTTTCGGCCGTACACCCCGGTGTTCATCCACGGCGACTTGCAGATCACCCACGTGTTCGTCGACGGTGACGAGATCACCGGCGTGCTCGACTGGTCCGAGGCGGGCCAGGGCGATCCTCTGTACGACCTCGCCATCTTGACGCTCGGACACGAGGAACACCTTGGCGACGTCGTCGCCGGCTACGGCACCGACGTCGACCTCGACGTGATCCGCGCGTGGTGGTCGTTGCGCAGCCTGCTGGCGATCCGTTGGCTGGTCGAGCACGGCTTCGACCCGTTCTTGCCAGGCTGCGAGGTCGACGTCCTGAGATCGCGGATGTGAGGCTGCACGAACCCCACCGGCGACCAGTGCCGTTCTGCCGCATCACGAGGTCGATCTCCTGAATCCTGACCGTGTGCAGATCAATGGATCATGTGCGATCCGCAGACATGCGGCGCGCGGACCGTGCATGGTTCGGCGGTGAATGGCTGGAGGAAAGCGCGGTCTGGTGGCGGTCTCGCTGTTGCTCGCCGTCATCGTGAGGTGCCTGGGCGTACTTGTGCTCGCACGACCGCGATGATCAGACGGCACCGGAAGTCCGATACGAGGACTAGCGCGGCTCTTGACACCGGACCGCCCGTGCAGCGTGGGAGCCGGACCCAACTCCACAGTTGTGCCGCTCTGCGAGCACGCAGATGGTCGCCGCAACTTTCCATGGACGCGTCGGCGATGGCAGGTGCTGCGCACTCATGCGCGACCGCGAGTCACACGCACCGGAGGCCCGATACGAGGCAGCGCTGAGGTCATCTGGCTTCGGAATCTCTGTCGGACTTTCCAGGACGCGGATCGTCCGGGAATGGCCCTACGGTGTCGGCCGTGATCGGGAACGGGAAGGCTGCGGGCGGGCGCTCCGGGGTCATCAGGCGGATGCTGGCACTGGCGGCTGCGATGGTCCTTCTGGCGGGCTGCGCGAACCACGACGGGGACGAAGGCACGGAGGCGGCGAGCAGCGTCCTCGCCGCAGTCATCGCCGACCTCCGGCCCGAGTGTGCCGACCCGGCAGGTGGATGCGAACGGCTTTCCACTGCCCGAGCGGCCGGACTGCGCCGCGGACGCGGGTGGCACCTTCGTCCGAGCAACCACTAGCGAGGGCAACGGCGTCGGCCTCCTGCTGATCGGCACCGGATCGGGTGGCGTCGTCCTCGGCCCGCAGGACAACGGCGACATCTGCCAGTGGCTGCCATACGCCGAGGAGCTCGCGACGAGGTACCGGGTCGCACTGTTCGACTGGAAAGAGCCACGCTCCGAGCTGCCCGCGCTCGCGGTCGCCGCGCTGCGGAGCGCCGGAGCCCGGAAGGTGGTGCTGGGCGGGGCCTCGTATGGCGGAGCCCTCGCGATGTCCGAGGCGTACCGCGTACGCCCACGGCTAGCCGGCGTCCTGTCGTTCGGCGGCGAACTCACGCTGCCTGGTTTCGACGGCCGAGCCGGCATCAGGAACTGGCGTGGTCCGCTGCTTGCGCTGAGCAGCAGGCATGACGACTTCTTCGACAGCCAAGATGCGCGTCAGCTGCGCCTCTTGCATCCTGGACCAGAGACCGTCGTCATGTTGCCGGGCCACACGCACGGCGTGGACCTGCTCGACGACCCCGGACAAGCTCGAGTCCGCACCGCGGTCGATCGCTACCTTGCACGCGTCCTCAGCTGACCTTCGAGTGCTTGGTCTTGCCGGATGCCGAGGGCCTGCCCCGACACCGCGTGCCTGTCCCGCTTACGCGGACGCACTCGCATCGGGACCGGCCAGCAGACGCCGACCTGCTGAAGGTCGAAGATGTGTGGCATGAACACGGCGCAGGACTGGTTCTCGAGACCGGCCGCACGAGAGTGGGTGGCCCCGGGCCGGAGTGGCGACGCGCGGCCGTTCCATGAAGACCTGCCCGGCTATTGCGTCACACCACTGGTCGAGCTGGCCGACCTTGGGGCAGAGCTCTCCGTCGCGCGGGTCCTGGTCAAGGACGAGTCCTCGCGTCTGAAACTGCCTGCGTTCAAGATCCTCGGCGCGTCCTGGGGTTCAGCGCAGGTGGTGGCCGCCCGGACCGGCGCGCCAGTGAACCTCGCGGCGCTGCGCGCTGCAGCTGCGGACAGCGGGCTGCGGCTGGTCACAGCCACTGACGGCAACCACGGACGAGCGGTCGCCCACATGGCGAGCCTGCTGGGCGTGGCTGCGACGGTGTTCGTGCCCGCCTTCATGACCGAGCAGTCCGCCGCCCCGATCCGAGCCGAGGGCGCGCAGGTGGTCCGCACCGACGGTGACTACGACGACGCGGTCCGCCTCGCCGCGGCCTTCGCCGACGAAGATGATGCCCGCGAGCTGGTGCAGGACACCGCGTGGGACGGCTACGCGCAGATCCCGGCCTGGATCGTGGAGGGTTATGAAACGCTGCTCGACGAGGTCGACGAGGCGCTGGGTGGGGCCCCGGACCTGGTCGCCGTGCCCGTCGGGGTGGGGTCGCTGGCTCAGGCAGTGGTCACGCACTATCGGCGACCCGGGCCGACGCACCCCTGCGTGCTCTCCGTCGAGCCGGTCACCGCCGCCTGCGTGCTGGCCAGTCTCCGTTCAGGTGCGCTGACCAGCATCGAGACCGGAGTCACGAACATGGCCGGCCTCAACTGTGGCACCCCATCCGGTGCCGCGTGGCCGGTGCTGCTTGCAGGATGCGACGCCGCCGTAGCCGTCACCGACGAGGCCGCGGCACTTGCGGTCACGGATCTGGCACGCGATGGTGTCAGCTCAGGCCCGAGCGGCGCCGCCACGCTGGCGGGAGTACGGGCGGTCCTGACTGGACCAGGCAGCGAAATGCGGCGTCGCGAACTCGGCATCGACATCACCTCGACCGTGGTCCTGCTGAACACGGAAGGCCGCCAACAGCCCCCGTACACGGGAGACGACGCATGACCTCCGACGTCCTCGAGCTGCTCGACGCGTTGGTCCGCATCGACTCCTCGAACCCGAGCCTTTCCGACGGCGCCCCGGGAGAGTCAGCGATCGCTGCGCATGTCGCCGATTGGGCTACCGCAGCCGGCCTGCGAGTCGAGGTCCTCGAGAAGACACCCGGCCGACCGAACATCCTCCTGCGTGGCGGGCAGGCAACCGGAGGTCGGACCCTGCTGCTCTGCGGTCACCTCGACACCGTCGGACTCTCCGGGATGGACGAGCCCCTTGTTCCACGTGTCGAGAGTCACCGCCTCTACGCGCGAGGCGCCTACGACATGAAGGCCGGACTCGCGGCCGCGCTCGTGGCCTGCCGCGACGCGGCAGCGAGCGACATCAGCGGCGAAGTCATGGTCGCCGCCGTGGCCGACGAGGAACACGCCAGCCTCGGTATTCAGGAGGTGCTGGCCCATCTGGGATCCGGCACCCTGATCGACGCCGCCATCGTCACCGAACCGACAGAGCTGCAGATCGGCACCGGGCACCGCGGGTTCGTATGGACCGAGGTCGAGGTCACCGGCGTCGCAGCACACGGGTCCCGACCCCACCTCGGAGTCGACGCCATCCTCAACGCCGGACCCGTGTTGGTCGCGTTCGGCGAGTTGAACAGGCAGCTGGCCGAACGCCCGCATCCATTTCTCGGTCCCGGCAACCTGCACGGGTCACTCATCGACGGCGGCACCGAGGAGTCCACCATCCCCGACCGTTGTGTCTTCATCGTCGAACGCCGCACGCTGCCCGGCGAGACCGTCGAGGCGGTCGAAGCGGATGTCGACGCCCTGCTCGATCGGTGCCGCGTGGCCAACCCCATGTTGGACGTCACCTCGAGGACGACCCTGGCGCGTGACCCGCTGGAGACCCATGAGGCCTCCGACATCGTCACCGCGCTGCAAGCGGCGACCCGACTCGTGTCTGGTCAGGCTGCGCCGATTGCCCCCATGAGCTACTGGGCCGACTCGGCCTTCATCGCGGCTGCCGGAATTCCCACCGTCCTGTACGGACCCGACGGTGACGGTGCACACGCCGACATCGAGTGGGTGAGCCTTGCCGGCACGGAAACGTGTGCGCAGGTACTCACCGAGACTGCCGTCGAGCTCTGCCGCTAGCGCCAGCACTCAATCGCGGCCGTGACGCCCGGTGCTGCCTGTGGAATGGCCGTCGCGGCACCATGGGTGCTCGCGGTGGCAACATCGCCTCGGAGGCACAGGGACAACACAGGGGAGTCGACCATGGACATCCAGACGAAACAGCCGACGACGACGGGTGATCCTCAGTACTTTGCGGGCGACGTGTTCATCGACCGAATCGCAACAGATCCCGGCCGAGTCCGCGCGAACCTCGTCAGATTCACGCCCGGGGCCCGCAACGCCTGGCACCGTCACATCCACGGGCAGACCCTCCACGTCGTCGATGGCATCGGGTTGGTGCAGTCGCGCGGTGAGGCCGTCACGGTGATCCGGGCAGGTGACACGGTCTGGACGCCACCGGGCGAGTGGCATTGGCACGGAGCGGCACCTGATCACTTCATGGCGCATCTCGCGATTTGGGAGGGACTCGCCGCGGGCGAGCCAGGACCGGAGGCCGAATGGGGAGGGTCTGTCACGGATGATGAGTACGGGTACCCCCGAGCCTAGGCGCCGCGTCGAAGTCAGGATGCGGTGTCGAGCATGGCTCAGGTTTGCTGGCATACGGCGGCATCGGATTGACTCACCGTGTGCACCCCGCCGCTGACGCATTGGGCGAGTCCCGATCTAGCTGGTCGGGGCGACGCCGGCTTGTTGTCGTGAGCGGACCAATAGCGTCCGGAAAGAGCACGCTGGCCTCCGAGCTCGCGGACCTGTTGCGGAGCGAGGGTGAGGCCGTTGCGGTCGTCGGGCTGGACACCATTGCCGAGATGGCTCTACCCACACTGGACGACTGGACCTGGGCACATGAAATCCACGGACAGGTCGTTGGCGGGTGGCTGGCAACACCGATTCCGACGGTGATCGCCGAGGGCACGGGGACACAGGCAGAGGTAGAGCGGATGTTGCAGCATGTCCCCAGCGACGTGAGCGTTTTCAGGGTGCTCCTCGTGACGCGATATGAGACCGCTTTGAGTCGAGCGACCGCAGACCCGACGCGCGGGGTCTCCAAAGAACCTGAGTTCCTTGCCAAGATGTATCAGCGATTCAACGACGAGCTGCCAGGGATGACATGCGACCTGCGGTTGGACAGCGAGAAGTCGTCAGCAGCGGTTCTCGCGGCAATGATCGTGGCCGCTATCAGGGAGGGGCGCACAGTCATCGACTCAGCGCTTCCGCCAATTTCGTTCATCTGACGCGACGCCGCCGCAGACCGCTACACCACGTGGAACTCGATCCGGTAGACCAACGTGTGTTCGTCCACCGGCCCCGCATGCGCCGCCCGCCTCCGAAGCAGCTCGCGGTCGCCCTCGCCGGAGCGGGAGACGTCCTCATCTGTCACAGCCGAGAACGGCAGCACCTCGATGGAGTCGATCTCGATCTGGAATCCGTCACTCTCGTACCGGCCTCCTACTCTGACCTTGGGGCGCTGCCACAGCCTGATCGACACAGTGATGTCGCCGCTGGCGACGCCTTCGCGCAGCTCCGGGCTGAACCTCACCCATGAAGCCTAAATGGAACCGACCAGAGATGTGACTCCCGACCGATCCTCTCTGCCCGCCCGATCACCTCGTCCTAGCTCGCGGTGTCACGTACGAGGAGTCGCCCCCGGGACCGGTGGCACGACCGGCGGGAGGTTGCTGCTGTTGGGTGCCAGTGACCGTTCGCCGGAGCTGTCCAAGGGCTCGGTGAAGGGCTGGGAATCGCCGACGCAGAGGGTTCCCTTTGCGGGCACCTTTCGGGTGAGCAGGTAGGTGTCCACCTCGACGGCTTGCTGGCCGAGGGCTTCGAGCAGGAACGTCTTCCCGGTCCCGGATGGTCCGCAGACCACCAGGTTCTCCCGGCGGTCCGACCCATTCCAGGGTGCGCAGCGCGTGCTGGGTCGGGGCCGGGATCGAGCGACGGCCTCGGGTTCCAGGCGTCGAAGGTCTTCCCGGTCGGGAACGCGGCCGCGGCCGGCGGCTGGCGAGCGCGGAGCGTTCCCGGCCGGCGGCCTCCTCGGCGAGCAGCGCCCGCAGCACCTCGGCGGGGTCCCAGCGTTGGGCCTTCGCGGTGGCGATCACCTCGGGGGCGTGGCGGCGGATGTGCGGCAGCCGCAGCCGGCGCAGCAATGCCTCCAGGTCGGCGGGCAGCGGCGGTGCGATCGGCATACCGGCATGCGGGATCCCGGCGGGTCGGTCCGCGCGGTGCTCACGAGCTCACCTCGCCGCTGGCCGGCTGACCGAGCGCGGCCCAGCCGGCGGTGCCCTGGGTCAGGCTGTGGTCCTCGCTGGCCCGATGCTGCCGGTCGTCGGCGCCGGCGGCGTGGTGGTCCAGGATCGAGGCGAGGTCGGCCTCGGCGAACCGGGCGTGGACCGCGGCATGCCCGAGCGCCCAGTCGACCTGCTCGGTGCCGACGCAGCTTGGCGAGTGGTCGACCGCCTCGGCCATCTTGACCCGCATCCTCGGCGGTGCCCGCGGCGGCGGCCTCGACCAGCCACAGCCGGGCGCCGTCGCCCAGAGCCGAGGAACTCGGCCTCCGCGGCGGTCGTCGGGCCTTCGGTGCGCGATCGAGCGCGCCCGGCCGGGGCGGGCGGGAAGTGCGCGTCGTCGATCGTCGGGCTGCCCGGTGTCGCCCGGGCGTGGCGGGCGACCTCGACCGGGCCCGTCGTCGCCGACGTGCACGATGACGACCTGCTCGCCGTCGCCGCGCCGTGGACCCGGACCCAGACCGTCTGCGCCGAGCAGCGGGTGCGGCACCGAGTACTGGCCGCCGTCGAAGGTGACCATCGGCGTGTTGGCCGCGACCATGCGGGTCACCCCGAACGACGACCGTGTGCGGCGGCGTCGGGCAGCGGGTGCAGCCGGACCTGCTCCTCGGCGAGCATCTCGACCGGGGCGCGGCGGGTCACCCGATGCACGCGGGCGTTGACCTGCTCGCAGAACGCCTCGCACGCCGCCTCCAGCTCGGCGAACGAGGCGTAGCTCGTCGAGCAGGTTGGTGTCGTTGGGCACCAGGTCGGCCTTGGCGAGCTTCACCGTCGACTCCGACGCCGCCCTTGGACGCCGGGTCCGCCGGCTCGCAGGTGTGCACGGTCACCCCGTAGTGGCGGGCGAACGCCGACGACCTGCGGGTTGCGCACCGCGATCCCGGCGACATGCTCGATCGTGACGGTCTTCTCGTTGTCGGTCAACACATACGTCGGCGCCCCACCGAGGCGGCGCAGCGTCACGTCCAGCGCGGCGAACACGCTCGGCGCGGTCTTGTCCCGCAGCGCCAGCACCACCCGGAACCGCGACCAGGCCAGCCACGCGCAGAACAACACCGTCTTGACCCCGTCGATGCGCGGGCCGTCGCCGAAGTCGTACTGCAGCCACATGCCCGGCTCGGTCACCCACGGCCGGTGCACCCGCACCCGGCCGGCCTTGAACGTCGCGGCGGACCCGCGCGACCGCGCGGCGGGTCGTGCGCTCCGAACCGGCATAGCCCATCGCGAGCAGCTTGGCGTGGGCCTTGTCCGCGCGGATCTTGCCCCGGGAGTGCTCCATCCACTCCTCGACTTGGGCAGGAACTCATCGATCAACTGCGGCGAGCCGCCGGACGCTCCGAGAGCCCGCCCGCCTCCCGGCGCCGCGACATAGCCGGCCACGGTGTGATGGGAACAGCCCAGCCAGCTCCCCGGCGTCACGCAACGATCCGGTCAAGTCGAAACGCTTCAAGTATTTCCATGATCTCCCCTGCAGACTTCACGGTGTCCCTTCTCGGACGCGGATGGCGCTTCAGCACGCCAAGCGCATCCGAGAAGGGGCCTCAACCGCGGACGCGGGCATCGGTCACGCACGCAGATGTGCCGTAGGCGGTGTGCCCCCAGCTGTCGCTCGAGAGCAGGCGGCTGTTCGGCAGCAGGGAGGCGGCCTTGACTGCGCCGTCGTAGTTGGTCGCGGGGTCCCAGTAGTTTCCGACGACCAGCAACGGGTTGACGGTGCAGTGCGTGAACGGCCCCGCATAGGCGTCCTCATCTCGGACCGTCCAGGTGTTCGACGCGCAGGGCGATGAGGCCCAGGTCCACAGCCGGCCGAAGTCGGGTGCATTCCGGTCGGCGGCGTCGGCGTAGGTGGGCCAGTTCCCTGCGTTGCGCGGGTTGATGCCGTCCGTGCACAACACCGTCTGGAAGGTCTCGAAGGAGTTGTCGTACGGGAACTCGTAGCGCAACGCGGCGCGCTGACCGACCAGGGTTAGCCGGAACCGCCGAAGTCGGCGAGGGCCTCGTACACCGCCCGTCGTCCGACCGTGGCAAGCGCCGGGTTCTTGATGCGGTAGTGGTGCGCGGCCCCGAGTCCGAGGCACAGTGCCCAGCCGCGCCCCCGTGCCCAGGTGGTGTCGTCAACGTCGGCTGCGGCGCGGAACAGCTCGCGGGTGTTGCCGCCGAACAGATACCAGGCAGGTATCAGGTCACAGGCGGGATCACCGATACCGAGTACGCCGAAGTCGATGACGCCGGTGAGCCGGCCGTGGCGGGTCAGCAGGTTGCCCGGCATGAGATCGCCGTGCAACCAGCGGGGCTCACCGTCCCATTGGGGGAGCGCGAGGACTTCTTCCCAGGCGGCGGTCGCGGCCTCTCCGTCGATCGTTCCGTCGGCGCCCAGGTCGCGGATAGGGGTCCGGACGTCGTAACCGCTGGTGCTCACCGGCCCGCCACGAAACGACCGCGGGGCACCGCTGGCATCGATGCGCCGCAGCGCAGCGACGAAGCCTCCCAGCTCGATGGCCGCGTCGCGCAGGTCGACGATGGGCTGGTCGGACGCGTTCTCGCCGTCCAGCCAGGCATAGACAGACCATGGCATCGGGAATCCCTGGCCCGGGACGCCCAGGCCGAGCGGCATCGGCACCTGCAGCGGAAGCTGTGGAGCCAAGCGCGGCAGCCACCGCTGCTCCGTCTCGACCTGCCGGGCTACATCACGGATGCGTGGCAGGCGCACCACCATGTCGTCGGCGAGCCGGTACATCGCGTGGTCGGTGCCAGCCGTCGGAAGTCTCTCAATGGGCAGATTCGCCCACTGCGGGAACTGATCAGCGATCAGCCTGGCCACCAGAGCTGTGTCGATGCCCGGCTCACCGGAGTGCATCTGCTCGCTGCGCATGGCCGCCCTTTCCGCGTACGAACGAGGGGACTCGTCCGCAGCCAGGCAAACTACCCGGCCGGCCTATACGGGCTGGACCGCGGCCGGGGCTGTCCGGCGTAGTGTGCGAGGGCACGCACACTCTTGAGACTCCTGGGTGAGTCGGCCCGCCGGAAGCATCGCTCCTCAAGAGCATGTGGACACCCATCGCGGTTCGCAGCCCAGCCCCGGCCATCGAGTGAGAATCGGCACACCGGGAGAAGGACATGCTGGTTCAGCGTCGCGCCTTGTCGCTTCCGTCAGGGCTTTGGTGGCGCGTCCTTCCGGCCGCGGTTGCACTCGTACTCACCGGCTGCTCCGCGAGCGACAGTGGGGCTGCCGCGACGTCCTCCGTCGGTGTCGTCACCTGCACCGTCGGCGTCAGCGTCGGTGGGCCCCGCCTCGAGCAAGTACCCGAATGCCATAGTGGTACTGGGGCATTCGGGCACAACCGGTGCGGAGTCGAACCCGTCCTCACCCGGCAACGATGACACGCGGAACTCATGGGCGACCGGCGACAACCCCGCCGTGAACAGCGTCTACGCCCGCCTCCTCGCGTTGAACCCGGCCGTACGCGGACACAACACCAACCTGGGCGTCGACGGCACAAACGTGGACGACCTCGGCGACCAGGTCGACAGTGCGCTTGCCCTCAAGCCGCTACCCGACCTGTTCATGATCCAGGAAGTCGACAACGACATGCAGTGCGATGGCACCGACCCGGACAACTACCTGCGGTTCGCCAAGTCGATGTCCGACCAGCTGGCGAAGATCACGGCCGAGGCTCCCAGGGCCACCATCCTGCTTGTCAGCAGTCCTCCCGGAACGGTCGAGAACTACGGCACGATCGCTTCCCGCCTCCCGGCCGCCAAGGCCGCGAACACCGGCACCGGTCTGTGCGCCCTGTTTGGTCCATCGGGTAGGGCCGTCCCCAAGCACTGGCGCTACCAGGACCAAGTCATCCGTGCCTATCAAGCGCGGCTCGCCGCCCGTCTGCAAGCAGTTCCCGACCTGCCGCTACGACGGTGGTGCGCTGTATCGCATGGTCATCAGCGCAGAGGACCTCGCCGGCGACGGCCTTCACCTCTCGGTTGCGGGTCATCGCAAGCAGGCCGCTCTCGAGTGGCGAGTCCTCGGACTCGACTCGTAGCTCTGGTCGACGATCGAACCGATCGCCAGCGTCCAGAGGGGAACGCGTCACGCGCCGAACAATCGGCGACTCAGGCGGGCGCGAGGTGATCGACAATCCGGCGCAGCCTCCACGAAATGCGAAGCCGTCGAGGCGGAAGCGCACCCTGGGTGACGACAACAGGGGCGTCCGGGAGCGCGGATCGGCCGGATGCGCGGTTGGCCGCTATCGCTACATGCACGGCGAGCAGGTTGTCCATCGTGATCTCCTCTGGTTGCGGTGCTCGAGGCGAGCACCTCCTCGTTCGGGTCTTCACGACGACGACGAACGAGAACGCCACGATGGACACCCCTGGAGTGCAAAGCCGCCGCGTCTTGAACGGATCAGATGGGCCGACTGGGAGACGTCACAGCACGAGGTACTGGCGTCCGTCGAGCAGTTCACGGACGGCGTCCAGGTGGCCGGCATGGGTGGCGGTCTCGACCAGGACGTGCACCAGCACGGTGCGGAGATCGGGGAAGTGAAGCCCTGCCGACTCCCACCAGTCCTCTGGCTGCGCCGGCGCGTCGTCCAGGCGGCGTGCAGCGATGATCTCGTCGGAGCGGTCGATCGCCGAGTGGTAGGCCTGCAGGACTCCCTCAACGGGCTCAGTCGGGTCTACCCGCCAGTCGCCGTTGTCACCCTCGGGCCAGAAGTCGAGGGGCTCGCCCGCAACGACGACCTCGAACCAATAGCGTTCGTCGGAGAGAGTCAGGTGCCGGACGAGTCCGAGGCAGGACCAGCCGGACGGCAGCACCGGACGGCGCAGCTGGTCGTCGGTGAGGCCATCCAGTTGGCTGATCACGTGGTGACGCTGACCGGTGAGGCGGCCGAGCAGCAGGGCGCGTTCCGCGGAGTCGTCGACGGGCACGGCATCAGGCTAGGCGACTCCTGGCAGCTGCCGAATCGCGACAGCTAGCGATGCCGGTTCACGCGGATGTGGGCGACACCGGTGGCAAGGTCGACCCGGCTACGCGGTGGTGCTTCCCGTTCCTCGTCATCGCGGATGACCTCTTCGGTGCGACGCTGGGCGAGCTCGTCGGCCTTTCCAGGCGACAGGGTGGCGTGCAGCAGCTCGAAGCCGGTGGAACTGACCTGCGCATCCTTGCGCCAGGACATCAGCCCGCGGCGCCGGATGCGGAGCAACAGCTGGTCGATCGCCGCAACCGCCAGCAAGAGCAGAACCAGCCCAGGCAAAGTCAGTGCAACAGCGACTTCCATGTCTGCACGCTAGCCCGTGTCGTGGCGGCAACGCGCGCGATCGCCTGTCGTACCCCGCACCTAGCATGCGTGGACATGAGTGACCAGACGTTCGACTACAGCCGCCCGGGCCCGCTCACCAGTCTTGAACCAGCTCAGGTCGACCTGGGCGAAGGGCTCGGTGTGGATGCCGTCTCGATCTGCGAGGCTGCACAGGCTCTGGTGGTGGAGCCCGATGACGCGACGGCCGCCGGAGTGCCCGAGCAGCGGCTCGCGGAGCGCAACATCAGATCCGCCAGGGCGTTGATCGACGTGTTGACGGCGCTCGATCCTCGCCCCTTGCACCACCCGCGCCAGACGCAGTCGCGCGTGGTCGGCACGTGCCGGCACTTCGCACTGCTCAGCTGTGCACTCCTTCGGCTGCAGGGCATCCCGGCCAGGGCGAGATGCGGATTCGCGACCTACTTCATCAAGGGGAAGAGCGTCGATCACTGGGTTACTGAGTATCGGAGGGACAGCGACGCTCGCTGGGTCCGCATCGACACCGAGGTGCTCGGCACGGCTCTTGTTCCCGACGCCACTGATCTGGCGGTGGGCGAATTCCTGACCGGCGGCGAAGCCTGGGAGAGATACCGTGCCGGGTCGATAGATCCGGACTCGTTCGGCGTCGCTGGCGTGGACTACGCGTGGGGTATCGGGGAGATCCGCGGGAACGCGATCCGCGATCTGGCGGCGCTGTGCAAGGTCGAGATGTTGCCGTGGGACGAGTGGGGCCGCATGGACGCGTCCTACAAGGGGAGGACGGGAGCCGACTACGACGTCCTGATTGACAAGGTTGCGGCCGCCTGCGCCAGCGACGACCCAACGGTCATCGCCGCCGCGTATGCGAGTGAAGACCTCATGGTGCCCAACCATATGATCGTCTGATCATCGGACGACGCAGCGCCCGTACTCGAGATGGCCCGGCCTGAACGCGGCGGAAGGCACTGATCACCAGCTGTTGAGGCGTCGCACCAACCCTCCAGCGAGATCGCAGAGATCGACGACCTGGCGCACGTCGCTTCGGCCGTGCCCGTCGACGATCGTCCCGACCTCGATCATTCCGACCGCATTCAGGAAGGAGAACGTCCGGAACCGGACCTAGCATGCTGATCAGGACGCACGGTGAGCGCGCGTCCCCTGGTTGATCCTTCGAGACAGAGGAGCAAGCGTGCAATCTCGGTCGCAAGGCATGTGGTGGGGAACGGCCATCGAGGCACCGGACCCCGGCGCGCTGGCGAGGTTCTACTCCGACCTGCTCGAGTGGCCCATCGGGCACGAGGAACCGGGCACGGCCATCCTTGCCGCCCCCGAAGGGTCCATCTTCGTCGTGTTCCAGCAGGCGATCGACTACCAAGCCCCGGTCTGGCCGCCTGTCGACGGTGAGCAGCGTCCGATGATGCACTTCGACTTCCAGGTCGGAGACCTCGATTCCGCGGTCGCCGAGGCGGTTGCCCTCGGGGCGACCGTGGCTGCGCACCAACCTCAGCAGAACGTCCGGGTGCTCCTCGACCCTGCCGGGCACCCGTTCTGCCTCTGCCTCGACCAGGACTAGTCGCCCCGGAGTGCGTCTAAGGGCTGGCAGTGGCGCGCTGCATGAACATCCAGCGGTGCCCCTCGACGTCCTCGACGCGATAGAGGCGACTGCCGTCCGGACCCGACTCGATGCCGGACAGCATCGACGCTCCAGCATCTTTCGCGCGTTCGAAGTGGGCGACTACGTCGTCGACATAGACGAGGACGCCGTCGATGACCCAGGGAGCGGCGGACCAGGCCGCAGCCGCCTCGCAGTGAGTTCTATGAAGCAGGGGGCCTTCGTAGTCAGGCGTGGGTGTCGCCAGCATGACCAGGCCATGACCCGTCGACATCTCACCGTGTGCGAGCACGCCGCTCTCGTCCAGCCATCGCTCGCGCTCCTCGAAGCCGAAGGCGCTCGACAGCCACGCCATCGCCGCGGGTCCGTCGGCGTAGGCGAGCATGGGCACCACACCCTGCGAGAAGTCGTCCATACCATCCCTCCGCTTGCAGATTCACGAGATTCCTGGAGCGAGTGTCGCTCACGGCTTTGCGAGGGCGACTGTGCGCCGAGCGTCGCGCCACGCGATCCGGGCCGTACGTAGTCGAGGAGAGGTCACGTTCTCCCCGCGACGTCTTGCACGCATCTGGTCGATCAGCCAGGCGGGTGCGTTCGCCTGCTCGATGGCACGGCTCTTGGTCAGCAGCTCGCCGGTTGCCAACGTGTGTCGGCCGCGAGCCATCGATGTCAGGCCGAGGTCCGTCATGACGGGGTCGAGCCACAGTGTCGGGCGGCGGGCAGCCCAGGACCAGTAGCCGGTCAGCTCGGAGCGTGCCGCGTCCCGCAGGTCGTCGTCGCTCATCGCTGGCAACACCTGGAGCGGCGCGCGCCCGAAGACCGCGTAGCCATGCCGGACGAGTTCGGCCCTCACGACTCCGGACAGGATTCTATGTACGAGCGACCCGTGGGTCCAGGTCGGGTGAATGGCATCGGCGTCAAGCAGTTGAGCAGCGTTGACGTAGACGCATCCGAGCTTCAGACCCGCGCCCGAACCCTCATCGAGGGCGCGATGAATCGTCGTGAGGATGGTCTGACGAGTGCTGTCGACCGGACCATCGACCAGGGCCACGAGGTCGAGGTCGCTCACGTGGGGGACGTAGTCGTCGGTCGCCACCGAGCCACCGACGAGCAGATCCGTGACCCAACCGAGGTGCTCCAGCTCTGTCGCCAGTTCCCCGACAACGAGGGGCGGTGCGGTCACGTCGAAACCCAGACCTTCACCGGATTGGACCCGCCATCACGCGCCCATTGTGCCGGTTCTCAGCCGGCGGCGCAGCCGCGTTGCGCTCGGTTGCACCGGTGGTGACCCTGGTCGACGACACTGTGCTGGTGACGATCCTGCTGCGGCGCCCGTCGTTGTCGGCGCTGACGGCGGCGAACTAAACGTACCGGGAGGTCGGAGCGACCTCTGGGCCTGCCGCGGTACCGGTCACTCGCCGGCGCGACTCGGCGGGCTCGAGACTCGATCAGTGTTCGGCGCGGTGGAGATGCACAGGCGCGCCGGGCTGGTCGTTCACGCGAGCCATCCGGTCGCGCGGGTTGGTTCCGTTGCCGCGCTCGTCTTCGGCGCATCCAGGTTCGGCTTGGTCCTGCCATGCAAAGTCGTCTACGTCGTGGAGGAGGCCCGGCGACGTGGTTTCGCGTACGGCACGTTGCCAGGTCACCCGGAGCATGGGGAGGAGTCCTTCATCGTCGTGCACGAGCACGACGGATCCGTTGGCCTTCGCATCACCGCGTTCTCCCGGCCGGCAAGCGCGCTGAGCCGCTTGGGTGGACCCCTGACTCGGTGGGTCCAGGACTGGATGACCGAGCGCTACCTCGCCGCGGTGTCCGAAGCCGATTGAGCAGTTCAGGCCGTCACGCCTGAGGCCCCAGGTGCGACCCCCTTTTGGCCAAGCAGCAGCCGCCGATCCAACGTGGCTGAGGTCAGGCGGCGACTCCGGCGAGAGCGTTGAGCAGGTCGGCAAAGGAGGGCCCTGCGGTGTCGTTCAGGTGGAGGAGCAGCGCCAATCCCGCTAGCGGCGAGTGCCAGCGATCGTCCCGCAATCCTCGTTTGCCGTAGCGGGCGGCGGCCTGCGGGTTCAGCTTCGCCAGAACTGGCCGCATCCGGCCACGCCCGATGCCCGAGATCAGCGTCTGCAGGCGTCGCTCCCACGGGTCACGCGCGACGTCGGTTCCGCGCAACGTCTCGCGGATCGCGTCGATGTCCGCTTCCAGAGCCCTCTGGTCACCAATGTCCCGGCGGACGACCGAGCGGCTGCGCCGGTCGCGGTGCACCCTCCCGTCTTTGGTGACGACCTGCCGCGGCTTTCCCGCCGCCTCGGCTTTCGCCAGCGCGACGAGGGCGTCTACGTCGCCGTTGCGCGCGAACTCGGAACGCAGCTGGTCGAACGCGGTCAGGCGCCTGTCGAGCTCTCGAGGTACGTGCGATTCGCCGACGGCCCCGATCGCAGCCACCCACTCCGAGCGCGTCTTGTGGTCCCAGGTCAGGATGGATCGAGGGCGCAGCTTTCTGAGCGCTTTCCTGTCCCAGATGATCTGAACGAGGTCATCGGCGAGGTCGTCGTCCTTGGCGAACTCACGGATGATGTCCAGGATCGATGCTGACGGACCCGAGATACGCACGTGGCTCGCAGGTCTGGGACGAGATGTTCGTGCCGTCTTCCCTCAGGCATCTATGGTAGAAATCGTAACCCGCCGAGAATCGAGACTCTGCTCGCGCAGAGGTACGCCTGCGCCGAATAGATCCCGTCTTCGAGACGGACTCTCCCTTCTCGGGAACCGCAGCCCTTGCGTCTCGATGAACGATCGGCGGAACAACTTCGTCGGGTTCAGCGTAAAGAACGCCACCCGCAGATCGGCGTCGACGACCGTCTCGCGCCAGATCCAGCTCCGCTTGGGGAACGGCACGATCCGCGGAGACACGACGTCGCTGCCGTTCTCGTCCGCGAAGTCGCACATCCGCCGCATGGCCTCCCGACCGAGATGGTCGTCGGAGTCCATGAAGAACACGTAGCGCCCGCGGCTTACCGCTGTTCCTCGGTTGCGCGGCTGCCCGGGCCAACCGGAGTTCTGTTGGTGGATGACAACGATGCGCTTGTCCCGGGCCGCGTAGCCGTCCAGTAGCTCGCCACTGCCGTCAGTAGACCCGTCATCGACCGCGATCACCTCGAGCTCCTCGGCCGGGATGTCCTGGAGAAGCAGGGAATCGAGACAGCGTTCGAGGTAGCCCACCGTGTTGTAGACCGGCAGGACCACGCTCACGCGGGGGATCACCGACCGCGATTGCCTGGACACAACCCGATCTTATCGAACCGATGCGACGGCTGGTGCCGCCGACAGGCTGATCCCTGGCACACAAGCGTGCGACCATGATCGACGTGCGAATGACATCACGTATGGGGCTCACTGAGCGCGCCTCCGCTGAGCGGTGGGGGAGGCCCATGGAAGACGTCGAGGCCGAGCCGCGCGGCGCAGCCTAGGACCGACCGGTGCCACGCGATCCCAACATCCCCGACGAGTTCGACGTCTACACGGTCGTGGTCCTGCGGCGGCCGGCCGATGCGCCGGAGATGTCGGACGAGGAGCTCGACGCGCTCCAGGTACGCCACCTCGCCTACCGTGCCGAGCTGAAGCGGCAGGGCGTGGTGGTCGTGAACGGGCCGTTCGACGAGCAGACCGACCCGTCGTACCGCGGGATGTCGATCTTCGCTTGCGACGCCGCCGAGGCCGCTCGGCTTTCGGACGGTGACCCATCCGTCGTGGCGGGTCGGCTCGCCTCCGACGTGATGGAGTGGTGGGTCGGTGTCGGCTCGCTCGCCTTCCCGCTCACCGACCGCCCGGTCGGGGACCGCCGCCCGATGCCCGACGACTGATGCGCCGCGACACTTCAGGCGGCAAGGAGACGAGCCGACAACCCCAGCGGCGACGAGATGTTCGCCGTCTCTGCCAGTCCGGCCGGGCACGCATCCTGTTTCGGGATCCACTGACCCGAGCGACTCCGTGATCCGCGCAGGCAGTCGCTCCTATGCGCGCATGAGCCTCACCAGTCGCCGTGCTCGAACGCGCCTTCCGTAAGGTCGGGGTCGTGTCCATCGACGTGCGGCCTGCGACTGCGGATCGGTGGAGCGACCTCGTGACGGTGTTCGGTCGTCGCGGCGAAGATCCCTCGTGGTGCTGGTGTCAGGTCTTCCTCCGCTCAGAGCACGCGACACCCTCGGCCTCTGTAGTGCCGCCCGACAATCGCGACGCGTTGTATCAGGAGGTCACGCATGCTGCGGTTGCACCGGGGCTCATCGCCTACGTCGATGATCATCCTGTCGGATGGACCCGAGTGGGACTCCGCTCCGGGTTTCCCGGGGTACGCGGAAACAGGGCTCTCGCGAGAGTGCTGGATGACGAGGATGTCGGAGTCTGGTGGGTGACGTGCTTCGCAGTCGACAGCCGGCACCGGCGATCCGGCATCGGATCGGCCCTGTTGCAGGCCGCCGTCGAGTTTGCCCGCGAACATGGTGCGACGGCAGTCGAGGGGCATCCGGTCGATGTGGCCGCCCTCAAGGCTGATCGAGTGGCGGGCTCTGCCATCTACACCGGGACCGTGGCGATGTTCGCCTCGGCTGGCTTCGTCGAAGTCGCTCGTACGTATGCGTCGCGGCCGGTGATGAGGCTCTTGATGTAAAGGCGGATTGCGACAACGGTCACAGCGCCATGAGCGTGCCGCTGCGCCGATCGACAGCCTTGCCTACTCGTTCCAGTCAGAGCGGCGGCTGTCCCGAGGGCCGAACGCCTCGACAGCGACGACGTCGCTCAGGGGATGCCGGATGTAGGTGTCGACCCACTCCTCTATGTTCGGAAATGAGCAGGCCGCCACAACCTCGTCTGCGAGAGCTTCGGTGTCCGTGCTGGTCCGGCGAAGCTGCACACCCGTGCCGGTGAGCAGTGTCCACGGCAGGCCGCTGCTGCCGTACGGCATTCCGATACTTCCGCTATTGACGATCCATCGACGGTCGACCAGGCGCGCGAATGGCATATGCGTGTGGCCGCATACCACCGTGCGGACCGACTCCGGCACGCCGATCAGCACCTCGCTCCAGCGGGAAAGCCGCGTATCGACGAGAACGACCTCGTTGTCGTCACGGGGGCTTCCGTGGCAGAACAGGACATCCCCGACCCGGTCCAACGGCAGCACGACCGGGTGCGGGAGCGCATCAAGCGTCCGGACGTGTTCGTCGGTCAGACGCTGCGCCGCCCACAGGTCAATCGGTGGCGTTCCGTCAGGAAAGTTGCCGTTGCGGGCGATGGTCACCAGGTCTCTGTCCGCGTTTCCGCGAACCAGGAGGACTCGGTCGCCGAGGCCGCCGAGGCGATCCAGCACCTCGCCCGGTTGCGGCCCGGCGGCAATGTCTCCAGTCACGACTATGAGGTCGGCGCTAGTGACGTCGGGTTCAGCCAGCACTGCATCGAGGGCCGGCAAGACCCCATGAATATCCGATACGACCGCAATCCGTTGCAGCATCAGTCAGTCTTACACCGGTTAATCAGCAGCCCGGTCATCCGTTGGTGCGTGACGTCGGAACGGCCTGCGCCGAGCGGTCGGATCGCGAGGAGTCGACGCGGCAGATTCGTCCTCGACGTACCAGACGGTGGACGCCTAGAGTCGGGCGGCGGAAAACTCGGGTCACTTCTGAACGGGAGAGCGCGATGACCGACGTTGCTGGCGAAGAACGAACCCAGGGGTTGCGGAGGGGCGCCGTCGGGTTCAACGGGGTGCTCTTCCAGTCCATCACCTTCATGGCGCCCGCGATCGCGACGGCGTTCTCGATCCCAGCGGGCATCGCGTTCAGTGGCGGCGGTGCGCCGCTCTCGGTGATCTTCGCGCTCGTTGCATCCCTGTTGGCCGCCGTCTCGATCGGCCAGCTCTCCAAGCACATGCCGACCGCCGGGTCCTTCTACACATACGTCAGCAACGGGATCCATCCGGCGGTGGGTTTCCTGGTCGCGTGGGGGTTCCTGCTCGGGATCCTCGTCGGCGGCCCGTTCTTGGCCCTGCAGATGGGTTTCGTCGTCGCCGGCACCACAAACTCAGAGTGGGGCTGGTCGCCGGACCTCTGGTGGGTCTGGACGGTGCTCGTGTGCCTCCTGGTGTTCTGGCTGGGCTATCGCGGCATCAAGGCGTCGACCAAGACCGGCGTCCTGCTCGGTGGCTTCGAGATCCTCGTGTTCGTCGCGCTGGCGCTCACGCTGATCGTGCAGGCAGGCAGTGACAACACACTTGAGGTGTTCGGCACGCACTATGCCAACAACCCCGACTACTCCGGCTTCTCCGGGGTCATCGTCGGCTCGATCTACACGATCCTCGCGTTTATCGGGTTCGAGGAGGCGGCGCCGATCGCGGAGGAGGCGCACGATCCGCGGCGGACCGTGAACCGGGCCATCATCTTCTCGTGCCTCGGGATCGGCGCCTTCTACCTTCTCAACACCTATGCCAGCACCATCACGTTCGGACCGGCAAAGATGACCGGCTTCGTCGGTGCCGGTGACGGCAACCCCTGGCAGAACCTGCTTGCTCGTGACGCCTGGGGCACGGTCGGCTTCGTGCTCGTCTTCTTCGCGCTGATCAACTCCGTGATCGCCAACCAGAACGCGGCCAACAACTCGTCCACGCGCACGATGTTCTCGATGGGTCGGATCCGGCTGCTGCCAACGCAGTACGGGGCTCTGACCCGCGGTTCGCCGATGTTGGCTCTGATTACCCAGCTGGTGGTGAGCATCGGCGTGGCGCTCTGGCTCGGCAACCAGTACGACCCGTACACGGGCTTCGTGATCCTGGCCACGATCCTGGTGGACATCTTCGCGCCGATGTACATCCTGCTGAACATCGCCTGCATCGCCTACTTCTGGCGCTTCCGCCGGGCCGAGTTCAACTGGTGGCTCCACGGGTTGATTCCGGTGTTGGGAGCACTTGCCTTCATCCCGGCGTTCTGCGCTGGCGCGGGGATCCCCGTCTTCAGCTTCATCACCGCGCTGCCGAAGCCGCTGTCGTACGCCGGACCGGCGGCCGCGATCTGGATGGTGATCGGCCTGGTCTACCTGGTCGTGCTCATGCTGAGCCGTCCCCGCCGGATCACCGAGACCAAGCGAGTGTTCGCAGACGAGTGAGACTGTGTGACGCGTCGCACGCAATGTCAGGCGCTCGTGGCCTCATCGTTGGTGCGGTCCGTCCGAACGTCTGTCACGTTCGTGTCGGATTCGCCTGTCGCCGTTCGTGGGGTAGGTGAACGCGGACCACTGGGTCCACCCAGACGAGAAGGAGCGGTCATGACCGAGTACCTCATCTACTTCAACCAACAGTGGGTGGGCGACCACACCGAGGAGTGGTTCCGCGGGCGGGGGCCGCTCGCAATGGCGGTTGTTGCCGAGATGAAGGCTGCCGGCGTGTACGTCTTCGCCGGGGGACTGGAAGAGGAGGACGGCCCGGTCTACAGTGCCGACACCACCAGCGGCTCCCTGGTGATCACCGACGGACCGTACGTCGAGACCAAGGAGTTTCTCGGCGGGTTCGCTTTGGTGGACGTGGCCGATGACGAGGCCGCCAAGATGTGGGCGGGCAAGGTCGCGCAGGCATGTGGCTGGCCTCATGAGGTTCGCCGCTTCAAGCCGCAGCCTCGGGCGCAGTGACTGCTCAGCGACGAACAGCAGGCCCCGTATCTCAGAGCTGAAAGAGCGCCGCCGCGATCAGGTAGGCCGCGGACACACCCTCGGGGTCGTGCAGGTCCCCAGGAGCCTCCAACGTTGCCCGGGAACGTGCGCGCACCGCGGCGCCGGGATCCTCTGCAACGAGATCGACGCAGAGCCCGGCGACAACGGCGCTAGCGTCGTGTTCGTCCAGACCGTCCAGGGCGAGGCCGTTGTGGAGCAGAGTCGCCGCCTCGTGGAACACCTCGCGAGCCATCTCGAGGTCCACTTCGGGTCGTTCCGAAGCGACGGCTTCTGCAGTAGCCAGGAACTGATCGAATGGTGGGCCCACCGGGCCGTAAGACGGCATACCGCGAGCGTCGCAGCGCGCCCACGTACCGGCAAACGAATATGGCGCTCGGGATCCGGACGCCACCTGCTCAGAACGCACTGCCTGGACCTCCCAAGCCATTTGACAAGAGATGTTGTCGAATGGGAACGTGGAGCAATGCAACAGGTCGCCGTGATCGACAATCCGGTGGTGGCGACGGTGGCGTTGGAACCCACTCGGGCGCGGGTGCTCGCCGAGCTCGTCAAGCCCGGCTCGGCGACCACGCTGGCGGAACGACTGGGCTTGCCTCGCCAGAAGCTCAACTACCACATCCGCGCGCTGGAGGCTCAGGGGCTCGTCGTGCTCGTGGAGGTGCGGTCCCGGCGCGGCTGCACGGAGCGGATCATGCAGGCTTCCGCGGCTGCGTACGTGCTCTCACCGGACGCCCTCGGCCCGGCCGCGGCCGACCCTGCACGCACCGCGGACAGACTCTCGGCCGGCTACCTGCTCGCCCTCGGCGCGAGAGCCATCCGCGAGGTCGACACCCTGCGCAAGCGCGCCGACGCTGCGGGCAAGACGCTTCCGACGCTGTCGATCGACACCGAGATCCGCTTCAGGTCCGCGGGCGAGCGGGCGGCTTTCACCCGCGACCTCGCCGAGGCGGTGGCCACCCTCGGAGCGCGCTACCACGACGAGAGCGCGTCGGGCGGCCGCTGGTCGCGTCTCGTCGTGCTGGCTCACCCCCGTCCGGCGTCGGACGAGTCCCGTACGACAGCACCAGCCGCCAAGGAGGCGACATGACCAACGACAGCCGTTCCATCGAGGTCGAGGTGGAGGTGCCGGGAACGCCCGAGGAGGTCTGGGCCGCGGTAGCAACCGGCCCCGGCATCGGCAGCTGGTTCGTGCCCACCACGGTCGAGGAGCGCGAGGGCGGCGAGACGGTGAGCCAGTTCGGGCCCGGCGACTCGATGACGGTTCGGGGACGGGTGCGCATCTGGGACCCACCGCACCGGGTCGTCTTCGACGGGGGCGACGAAAGTGAAGGCATGGCCTTCGAATGGCTGGTCCAGGCCCGCGACGGTGGCACCTGCATTGTGCGCCTCGTCAACAGCGGCTTCGGGTCCGGCGAGGAGTGGGACGGTCAGTTCGACGCCATGGACGCGGGCTGGCGGATGTTCATGCACAACCTCGGCCTGCACCGCCGCTACTTCCCTGGTCAGGTGGGCTTGGCCGTGCAGCCCTTGGGCATGGCCGCCGTTGGCCTCGACGAGGCTTGGCGCACCCTCACGGGGGCGCTCGGGATCCCGGCCGAATCCTCCGAGGGCGATCGCGTGGCGGCCGGGCCAGACGTACCGACGGCACTCGCCGGCACGGTGGAGCGCGCTCTCCCGCGGATGCTGAGCTTGCGCATCGACGAGCCGGGGCCGGGTACCGCGGTGGTGACGGTCGAGGGCACAGACGGGCAGGCTGCCATCAGCGTCTGGTTCTGGCTGTACGGGGCCGACGCGGGCGGCCGAGCACCCGCGATACTCGAGGGCTGGCAGGGGTGGCTCGCCGACCTGTTCCCGGTGCCGCACTAACAGCAGCGCACCCTCGACGGATATGCGGCCGCCGAAGGCTGGCCAGGCTTCTGGGGCCTGGAAGGGCCGGAATACCTCAGCTGGCTCGAGAAGGACGGCGAACACGAGCACACCGCTCTGATGGGCGCGACAACGTACCGATTGATGTCGGGATTCGCAGCCGACATGCCCGACGAACTCGCTGGACTGACAGGGACGCCCAAGGTGGTGTTCTCCACCACCCTGGAGTCACCCCTGTCGTGGGCCAACACCGAGCTGGTCGACGAGGACCCTGTCGACGCCGTACGCGCCATGAAGCAGAACGGCTCCCGGCCAATGCGCACCCTCGGCAGCCTGACACTGTGCCGGGCCTTGCTCGGCGCCCGCCTCGTGGATCGCTTCCGCGTCGTCGTATTCCCGGTCATCACGGGTGACACAGGCAGGGAACGGATCTTCGACAGTTACCCCGACGTCGCACTCGAAATGGTCGACTGCCGGACGTTCGACGGCCGGCTTCAACTGCTCGAGTACATCCCTACGGTGCTGGACGGACCGCCACTCGCCAACCAGGGCGACTGAGCGGCTGGTTCCGCGGTCGACGTCGCGCGAGCCGTACGCGCCGCCGCGGCTACGGTCTTGGCGTGGACTTCACGGAGTACGACACCCGTCTTGCTGCTTACGCGGTGATCGTGGACGACCGAGAGCGGATCCTGCTGACCTGGTACAACGGCAGAGGTCGCGGTGAACCGGGGTGGATACTGCCCGGCGGAGGTGTTGAGTACGAGGAGACCCTCGAAGCGGCTGTCGTCCGCGAAGTGCGCGAAGAGACCGGCTATGTCGTGGATCTCGACCGGCTCCTCGCCACCGATTCCTTCACCGACGGCGACGCTTCGCGGCCGCGTCCCTTCAAGTCGGTCCGCGTCATCTACACGGCCCACATTGCAGGTGGCAGCCTCGGCACGCTCGAACGCGAAGGAACCACGGATCGCGCTGCCTGGATACCGCTCAACGATGCGCTGCACGAAGACTCTCGTGCGGAGATCGTCGACGTCGCCATCAACGCCTGGCATCGATGCATCCGAACCAGCTAGCCGTCGCTGGCGACGGCTCCTTGAGGATTCGAGGCGGGCTGAGGCCTTGCCGACGCACCTACGGGGAGTCTGCTGCACGGCCGCCGAGGCTCCGTGCAGGATGCCCTCGGCGTACGGAGGTCGCTGACATGAGCTCCGCTACTCATGCTGATATGAATCGAGCAGCTCTAAGAAGGGAGTAGTCCCAAATGTCAGAGGTACGCATTCACAACTTTGCGATCTCGCTTGATGGGTTCGGTACTGGCGATGGTCAGGCCCTCGACACCCCGTTCGGCCATGCCGGGGAGCGTCTCCACGAGTGGATGTTCGGCACTCGCTTTTGGCTGGAGATGGTCGGCAAGACCGGCGGCACCGAAGGTGCCGACCACGCCTTCGCGCAGCGTCACAGTCAGGGCTTCGGCGCTGAGATCATGGGTGCCGGAAAGTTCGGCCCGCCGGGATGGCAGGACGACGCAGACTGGAAGGGCTGGTGGGGCCCGAACCCGCCGTTCCACTCTCCCGTGTTCGTGCTCACCCACCGGCCGCGGGCCCCGATCGAGATGGAGGGCGGCACCACCTTCCACTTCCTCGACGCCACACCGAGCGAGGCGCTCGAGCAGGCTCGGCAGGCGGCCAACGGTCAGGACGTGCGGATCGGCGGTGGGGTCACCATCGTGCGGGACTTCGTGGCCGAAGGCCTGGTCGACCACATGCACCTGGTTCAGGTGCCGATCGTCCTCGGGCGAGGTGTCCGCGTGTGGGACGGTCTGCCGGCACTCGAGGAGAACTTTGACGTCGAGGCGACCTCAACCCCGAGCGGCGTCACGCACCTGACCTTCACGGCCAAGCGCGGGTCCGACCCGATGACGACCAGAGGCGGGACACGATGACGACGCGGACCTTGGACACGTTCGTCACCGACGCTCCTACGCCCAGCCAACCGCAATCACCTTGACTACTTGACGTGCTGCAGTCACCATCGCTGATGTGTTGCACCTCGAACGACGACGTCGCGGCGGACGCTCCAGTGAGCGCCCGCTCTTTGTCGTGTGCCGACACCGGCACACGCGCTGCGACTGACCCCAGCTGAGGCCGACCGGGCCGCGACGACGGGCGCTCGCCGACCGCCGCTCGTGGTCCAACGGATATGACACCGGTCTACGAAGCCGGGGACGCAGGTTCGACTCCTGCCGAGCGGACGCCCGCTTACCACCAGGAGAAGGATCACCGTCATGCCCACGCATCTAGCCCCTCGCCTCATCAGCTGGGCATCCGTGTTGGAGGACAACACTCGGGAGCAAGCGGAGCGCTCGGCGGCGATGCCGTTCGTGTTCCCACACGTTGCGCTCATGCCGGATGCCCATCTTGGCAAGGGGGCCACGGTCGGCTCGGTGATCCCGACGGACCGCGCGATCATCCCGGCAGCGGTCGGTGTCGACATCGGGTGCGGGATGATTGCCGTCCGGACCGACTTCACCGCAGACGATCTGGCGCGCGGAGATCTACGCACGCTGCGGGAGGCCATCGAGGCCGTGGTGCCGGTGTCCGCGGGCGTCTACAACACGTCGGTGACCGCGACTGCTGCGGCGCGCGTCGCCGCGCTCGAGGAAGCGGCAGAGGTCGACTACACGACCTTCGCCGGCAACTGGCACCTCCAGCTCGGGACTCTCGGGTCGGGTAACCATTTCATCGAGGTCAGCCTCGACGAGGACCGCGCAGTGTGGCTGTTCCTGCACTCTGGCTCGCGCGGCGTCGGCAACAAGATCGCTCAACGGCACATCGGCGTCGCGGCCAAGCTGTGCAAGCAATGGTGGATCGACTTGCCGGACCCGGACCTTGCCTACCTGGTCGAGGGCACCGACGAGTTCTGGACGTACATGCGCGACCTGCGCTGGGCCCAGAAGTTCGCCCTGCTCAACCGCGAGGAGATGATGGACCGGGTCATCGGTGCCTTGCAGACCTACCTCGGCAGTGCGGTCGTGGAGCGGGAGCGGATCAACTGCCACCACAACTTCACCCAGCGCGAACGTCACTTCGGCCGGGACGTGTGGGTGTCGCGTAAGGGTGCCATCGAGGCGAAGGCCGGCCAGCCCGGTCTCATCCCGGGTTCGATGGGCACCGCGTCCTACGTCGTCGCGGGCAAGGGTGATCCGGTGTCGCTCAGCTCGTCGCCGCACGGCGCGGGCCGGCAGTACTCCCGCACAAAGGCGCGCCGGACCTTCAACGTCGAGGACCTGCGAGCGGCCATGGTCGGCATCGAATACCGCGACACGGACGCCTTCATCGACGAGATCCCCGCGGCGTACAAGGACATCGACCAGGTCATGGCCGACGCAGCCAACCTCGTCGAGGTTCGGCACACGCTACGACAAGTGGTCAACGTCAAAGGCGACTGACAGCAGTCAACGGCTCATGGGCAACGGGGCGGGGGAGCGCTGGGCCCTCCGCCCCGGTGTCCACTGCCGTCAGTCACAGGCGAGCGCACCTATGCGCTCCCACCAAGGAGCTCCTTCGTGTTCGATGGGACCATCCGACAGCGGGAGGGCCGATGCCGAGCGGCGATGAGATCCGAGACGGTCAGCGAGCGACGTGGGCCGGGCTTTCTGCGGGCTGGGAGAAGTGGGACTCGGTCATCATGGATCAGCTGCGCCCGGTCGGCACAGCGATGCTCGACCGTCTCGACATCGCCGAGGATCAGCAGCATCTCGACATCGCCGCTGGCACTGGTGAGCCGGGACTGACCGTCGCCAAGCTCGCGCCGAGGGGACACGTCGTTCTGACCGACCTTGCGGCTGAGATGCTCGACATCGCGACGCGACGAGCGAACGCGCAAGGGATCACCAACTTTGAGACCAAGGTGTGCAGCGCCGACGACCTGCCATTCGGTGACTCGACATTCGACAGCGTCTCGGTACGTTTCGGATACATGTTCCTTCCCGACGTCGCCAAAGCGACCGCCGAGTTCGTGCGCGTGCTCAAGCCGGGCGGACGTCTCTGCTCGTCGGTGTGGGTCAAGCCCGAGGAAAACCCGTGGACGACGATCGCCATGCAGGCAATCGCGACGGAGGCGGTGCTGGCGCCACCCGACCCGGACGGGCCGAACATGTTCCGGTGCGCTGCCCCGGGATATGTCAGTGCCCTGTACGAGGCCGCCGGGCTGCGCGATGTTGCCGAGTGGGACGTCGAGGTCGAACTCGTGACGCGATCGCCTGCGCAGTATTGGGAGATGATCAGCGAGCACGTCTCGCTCGCAGTTGCAGCGCTTCAGCAGGTCGACGAACCGGCGCGGGAGCGGATCGCGAAAGCCGTCATCGCCAAGGTCAGCACGTACGAAGAAGACGGCAAGGTAAGGATTCCAGGCGTGGCCCGCTGCATCGTCGGCACGAAGTAGGACGCGCCGAACAGAGGCGCCGGGGAAGACGTCCGACCGTGCTCGCACTGCCATCCGATCGCGTCGTGCCGCGACCTTGTCAACTTTCTCCGGTTTGTCAGCGGTAAAGATGGACTTATAGCGTCCGTCTTACTACCCTTGACGGCGTGATCGGGTGGGGCTGGATTGCCTTTGTCGTCGCCATGACCGGTGCCGGGCTCTGGCTCGGCACCACGATCCCCAAGGCAACTGCTTTGGACCCGGCGCTGCTGGCGTGTATGGGCTTCGTCCTCGGCTTCATCATCAGCGTGGGAATGCGCGCGGATTCGGTGGGCTAGCCACGTCGGGGCGGCACTCGGTGCGGGATACCGGCCACCTGCGCGTTGAGTCGTGCGGCCTGTCGCGTGAGGTGGTCGCGTTCGGGGAGGCTGGGCGCTGATCGGGCGGCTTCGGCGTAGAGCCGCGCCGCGGTCACCGGGTCACCGTCACGCTCGTGCAGGTATGCCGCGGCGGCGGTGTGCCGGGGGAGGGCGGGGTCGAGCTCTGCCAGGGCGGCCAGGCCGGCCCGCGGGCCGTCGGCCTCACCGACCGCGACGGCTCGGTTGAGGCGGGCCACCGGGCTGTCGGTGAGGCCCACCAGTTCGTCGTACCACTCGACGATCTGCACCCAATCGGTCTCCTCGACCGTCCGGGCGTCGGCGTGCAGCGCGGCGATGGCGGCTTGGGCCTGGAATTCGCCCAGGCGGTCTCGCGCGAGGGCTATCTGGAGCACGTCGACGCCCTCGGCGATCAGGCGGGTGTTCCACAGGCTGCGGTCCTGCTCGGCAAGCGGCACGAGCCTGCCGTCGGGGCCGGTCCGTGCCGGGCGCCGTGCGTGGTGCAGCAGCATGAGCGCCAGCAGGCCCGCGACCTCCTCGTGGTTGATCTTGGCCGCCAGTTGGCGAGTGAGCCGGATCGCTTCGGCGGCGAGGTCGACGTCGCCGGAGTAGCCCTCGTTGAAGACCAGGTAGAGCACGCGCAGCACCATGGCGACATCACCGGGCTGGTTGAACCGGACGGTCGAGACGGTCCGCTTGGCCCGGCTGATCCGCTGGGCCATGGTCGCCTCCGGCACGAGGTAGGCCTGCGCGATCTGACGCGTGGTCAGGCCGCCGACCGCGCGCAGCGTGAGCGCGACGGACGATGCCGGTGTCAAGGAGGGGTGAGCGCACAGGAAGTACAGCTGGAGCGTGTCGTCCACCGCCTCGACCGGTCCGGGCATGGGCTCGCCCTCAGTGCGTACCTCGCGCCGCCGCCGGGAGGTATCGGCGCGGGCGGCGTCGAGGAACTTGCGCCAGGCAACGGTGACCAACCAGCCCTTGGGGTCCTGCGGCGGATCATCCGGCCACACGCGCACGGCCTCGACCAGGGCGTCCTGCACGGCGTCCTCGGCCGACGCGAAGTCGGCCCCGCGCCGGACGAGGACACCGATCACCGCGGGTACGAGGTCCCGCAGCAGCGCCTCGTTCACTCGGTGACCGTGGGCGAGTCGCCCAGAAACGGCCGAACCTCCAGCCATTCGTAGATCGCCTTGCCGCCGGGCCCGGGGGCCGCCGACAGTTCTCCCGCCAGCTGTACCGCGCGGTCCCATGACTCCACGTCGATGATGTACCACCCGGCGATCAGGTCCTTGGTCTCGACGAACGGCCCGTCCGTCACCGGTGGTCGCCCCTCGCCGTCGTACCGCACGAACGCGCCGTCCGGCGTCAGCGCCTGGGTGTCGACGAACTCGCCGGTCTCCTCCAGTCGGGCCGCGAAGTCGCGCATGAACTGCACGTGCGCGTCGACCTCGTCCGGCGTCCACTGGTCCATCGGCCCGCAGTCCACGGCGGGGGCAGGGCCACCCCGGTAGTGCTTGAGCAGCAGGTACTTGGCCATCATGTTCTCCTTACGCGTACGGCCCATTGTGGCCGTGTGCACTTCGGGGACGGTGCCGCGCGCGCGTTCTCGACATCCCACCGCGACATTCCTGGCGGGACTCACAGACTCTGCGTACGGGGTGGGGTTGAGGCGTGGGCGATCCACCCATTGCGAGCGACCGCGCGTTGCTCAGGCGCGCTGACGCTCCTCCCGCTGCCGGAGCAGCTCCTCGACCGCGCTCGGCAGAGTCGACTCGAAGTCGATCAGCTTCGCCCAGTTCGGGGTCACGACGATCCGGACCATGCCGTCGTGGTAGAGCGAACGCACCTCCACCTCCCACTCGACCCGTTGCTCGGGCGTCATCTCGTAGCTGCTGGTCGCCTGGAGAAACTCGTCGGGGATGCCATCGACGAAGTCCAGCTCGGCCCGACCGCGGATGAGCAGGATCTTGGGCGGGTGCACTTCGGTGTCGATCGTCAGGGCAACCATCGGGTTCTCGCTCAAGGCCTGAAGCTTCGGAGCGTTCTTCGGAGTGCACATGACGATCTGCGAGCCGTTCCAGGCAAAGATGATCGGGACATTGCGGGGTGTGCCGTCCTTGGCGACGTAGGCCAAGCGGGTCATGTCGCGAGCCAACAGTTCCTGACTGATCGGACGGTTCAGGACCTCGGTGATCTCGTTCGGTTGCACGGTTATTCCTCCCGTTGTCGTTCTCGGTCCATCCAAGCGGATCGTTCTGGCTGGTCGCAGGTCGGCCGCGCCGGGCCGGTCGTGGCCACTTGTTTACCCAGGACGGAGCCAGTGCCACATTCTCGACACCCGGAAAGCGTGCTGAGCTGCAGCCAACAGGTCAGTGCTCACAGCCAGCGACGAACCCGGCGCGTGTAGTCGTCGTACGGCGCACCGAACCGCTCGTGCAGGAACCGCTCCTCGGGGCGGATCGCCCCCCAGAGGACGAGCAGCACCGCCGCCGGGAACAGCACGAGCCCCCAGAACGAGGGTGCCAGCAACGCCAGCCCGAGGTAGAGCGCGAGCAGGCCGACGTACAACGGGTTGCGGGACAGGCGGTACGGCCCTTTCTCGATAATCGCGTGCGTCGCCTGCCCCGGCAGCAGCCCGGTCTCGTGCCGGCGGAACAGCCACAGCGACCAGCCGTTCCACCCGACGAACAACAGCACCAGCGCCCAGCCGAGCGGAACCCGCCACCCGCCGAGGTCGACCGGGTCACCCCAGAGCAGCGTGATCAGCCAGCCGACCAGCAGGGGCGCGCCGATCGCGACCGGCGGCCAGAGCCGGAACGCGACAATGTCCTCGGAACCGTGCACCATGCCCTCATTGTCGCGGGTGGCGGCGCCGCTGGTCAGGTGAGATCGCGTGCTGACATCGGCATGATCGATCCGACGTGCTCCGTGGACATGCGAACATTGACCAATGGTGCCCAGGCAGGGTGGACGCTTCGACGGCGCGGCAGCGCTGGTGACCGGTGGTGCTCATGGCATCGGCCGCGCCTGTGCTGTTCGCCTCGCGGACGAAGGCGCACGGGTCGCTGTGATGGACGTCGACGAGAGTGCTGCTCGTGACGTGGTTGCGCAACTTGCGCAGATCGGTGAGCGGCCGCACCTCGCAATCCAGATGGACGTGACCGACCCGTCGTCGGTCGAACAGGCGATACGTCGGTCTGCTAGTGAGTTTGGTCAGATAGACACTCTGATCAATGTTGCCGGTGGCGATACCGAGCACGGCACGTTCGAAGACTCGAGCGATGATGTGTGGACACGCATGCTCGAGCTCAATCTGCTCGGTGTTGTCCGCTGTTGCCGCTCAGCCATTCCCTACCTGCGGCGCAGCACCATGAGCCCGGCCATCGTGACCGTCACCTCGATCAACGCCTTCACCGCGCTAGGCAGTGAGCCGTACTCGGCGGCGAAGGCCGCGCTCACGTCCCTGACAAGCAATCTCGCCGCCAGCCTTGGTCATGACGGCATCCGGGTGAACGCTGTGGCGCCGGGGACGATCAGGACTCGAGTCTGGGCGGGTCAGGAAGGCGGGGCTGATCGCCTCAAACCGTTGTATCCGCTGGGGCGAGTCGGCGAACCAGAAGACGTAGCCGGAGCTGTCGCCTTCCTCGCATCAAGCGATGCAGCCTGGATCACGGGCCACACACTCCCGGTCGACGGCGGGCTGTTGACCGGCGGCAGTGGCCGGATGGAGATCCGGTAACGAACGCCTGGGTCGACTCGATGTCGAGAACGCGCAAACCGGCGAAGCTCAGGGGTGCGGTTCTGCCAGACACTGCGGCCCGCGCGGCCTGGTCGACCTCGCGGACACCCCCCCCGCAACGGCCTGGGTAGACGGCCAATAAGTCGGTTGGCACGCCGAGCCTGGACCGGTAGGTTCCGAGCGAACGTGACACGATTCGAGGAGGTGAGCCCGATGCACACACTGTCCACTCTGGGCGCTCCTTTGAGTTCACGATCGCGCGACTGACGTAGCTGTCGCGGGGAGCGCTGCACGCACTCTCAGAAAGCTACGACTGTGAATCCTTCACTTGAGCCCAACTCCGAGACGACCTCTAACGACCTCTCGGAACACCCCTCCCGTACAGCGTTGGTCCTTGGTGGCGGCGGATCGGCAGGCAATGCGTGGCTGATCGGCGTCATCGCCGGCCTGTTTGCGGCCGGGTTGGATGTGACCGAGGCCGATCTGATCATCGGGACGTCGGCCGGATCGACCGCCGCGGCCCAGATAACCAGCGCGACCCCGGCCGAACTGCTTGCCGGCATCCTTGGCGCCGCGCCCCAGCCACGGACTGCTCCCGCGGGATCCGACGGTGGGCGCGTTCGCATTAGGCCCGCGGTGGACCATATGGAGAGAACGAGCCGAATCATCGCTGCCGCTGCGGATGCGGCCGACATGCGCCGCAGACTGGGTGCGGCGGCGCTCGAAATGGCTGCGGCGTCGGACGGCTCCGGGCAGCGGTGGCGCGCTACCGTCGCCGCTCGGCTGCCCAGTCAGCGCTGGCCGGAACGAACGATGCTCATCACGGCGGTCGATGCCCGTACCGGTGAACCGGTCGTGTTCGACCGCCACAGCGGGGTCGACTTGGTGGACGCCGTGGCCGCCAGCTGTGCCAGTGGCTTCGCCTACAGCATCGGCGGCAGCCGTTACATCGACGGCGGCTACCGATCCAATGCCGACAACGCCGATCTGGCAGCCGGCTACGCACGGGTGCTGGTGCTGTCACCATTCGGCGGCAGGTCACGGACTCCGGTGGACTGGGGCATGCATCTCGTCACGCAGGTCGACGAACTACGCGCACGCGGCAGCCGGGTCGAAACGATCTTCCCGGATAGCAACTCGCGCACCGCGTTCGGCGACAATGTGATGGATCCGTCGACCCGTCCGCCCGCCGCACGAGCCGGTTACAACCAAGGCAGAGCCCTCGCCGAGCAGCTCACCGAATTCTGGCGCTGACGCTACGACCAGAAGGCGCGACGAGCTCGAGTCGGGCGGGCACTGCTCGGCACTCGCGCGTTGTGGCCTATTTCTTGTCGACCCACCCGCGTAACGAGGCATGGTCGGAGTAGGCGGCATGGGTCGCCTGGCTCTTGACGATGTCGAAGTCGCCGGCAGTCACAAAGACGTAGTCGATCTTCTCGCCCGATCTTTGGGTGACCGCGCCGCAACGGCACTTGCCGGGTCCCTGGTCGACCTCGTCAAACTGCCCGGAACCTCCGTGGTGCGCCGGGGTGTAGAGCCCGTCCAGCCCCCGGTCACCGGGGGGAACGTTGAAGTCGCCCATCAGCACGACCGGCAGCCCGGACGCACCGACCACCGATGCAGCCTGCGCGATCTGCCGTCGCCGGATGGACCCGGTCGGATCAGGACCGGAGTTGACGATGTGGGTGGAGCAGATGCGGGTGGTCCGCAAGCCCAGGTCCGCTGTCACGCAGAGCAGGCCCCGGAACTCGCCGTTGTCCTGACCCTGCGCCCGGTAGAACGTCTGGTCCACCGTGTCGATCTCGGCGCGGGTCAGGACGGCGTTGCCGAAGTCCGTGCCGTCGTCGCACCCGTCGTTCTTGGTCGTCATGAAGGCAGCCGACATCTTCCACCCACGGCTGGCGAGGCCGGTGACGATCCCGGAGAACTCCGAACGACACGCCTCGTTGAGGCTGACCGCCGCGGGATGGAACTGGTCGAGGGCATTGACCACCGCTGCGGTCTTGACCTGTGTCGGCCACGGGCAGACCCGGCCGCACATGTTGAACTGGAACAGCCGGATGTCCCCGGTGGCCGACGCGGTCGGGGTCGGTGCTGCTGCGGCCGCCCCCAGCCCAGCGACCAGCAGCAGCCCGCCAAGCAGGAAACCCAGGCGGGCACGCCACGCGGTGTTCGTTCCCGGTGATCGGTTCCGCGCAGGCGAGCGTGAGAGCAACGGCCGAGCCATACCAGCAGCCTCGCACGCGTGCGGGCCTCGGACGCGGCGCCGTCAGCCGCCGTACTCGTCGTGGCGGCGCCACCAGAAGCCGTCCTCGTTGCGACCGAGTGGCGCGCGGTCAAGCCACTGGTACATGCCCCATAGGCCGTCCAGCCCACGCTCGTACGCCGAGTAGGTGTGGTAGACGACGCCATCCTCGAGCACGAACGCGCTCACGCCGGGCCCCTCTCGCCGGAACGTCTCCCAGTCCGTTCCGACCACGCTCGACGCGAAGTCGTCGAGCCCGGAACCGTCCTCACCGGCCGGCGGCCGGAAGTCCGCGCTGCGGAAGTTGTACTCGATCGCTCCCGAATCCCACTGCGCCTTGGTGAACCCGGCCTGGAAGTCGTAGTTGAAATCGCTGTCGAACGAGGACGCCCACGGGAAACCCCAGCCCATCCGCCGCTTGTATGCCTGCAGTTTCGCGAGCGGAGCCCGCGACACCGCGTGGAGGGTGACGTCGTGATTGGCCAAATGGACGACGGAGCCATCGAAGCCGTCCGCGATCGCCGAGCAGCTCGGACACCCTGCCTTGAAGTCGGGCCCGAACATGAAGTGATAGATGAGCAGTTGCGAGCGTCCTCTGAAGAGATCGGCGAGCGACGCTGTGCCCTCGTCGGTCTCGAAGCGGTATTCCTTGTCGATTCGAACCCAGGGCAGCTCCTGCCGCTGCCGCGCCAGTTCGTCGCTGCGTCGCGTCAGCGCCTTCTCGGACTCGAGCAGCTCGAGTCGGGCAGCAAGCCACTGATCGCGCGTTGCGATCTTGTGGTCGGTCATTGTTCTCTCCTTCGTGTCGTTACAACGGTTTGGCGTGGCACGCCCAAACGGTGACGGCTCACATCGGTGGCATGAGTCCGGGGACTGACGAGGGCGCGATGAGGATCAGTGCTCCGAGCCCGACGATGGCTAGCGCCAGCGGCACATCGATCGCGGCCTTCGCGGGCAGCAGCTTCTGGGCAACGGCGAGGACTGCGATCACCGACATCCAGGTGACGCTCATGACGCCCAGCGCCACCAGCATCAGCATCAGTCCGATGCTCGAGCCGACGCAGTTGAGCCCGAACTCGACACCAGAGCCGACGCTCTCGCGGCAGCGCCGGCGGAAACGCTTCTTGAGCGGCGTGAGCTCGTACGCACCTGCCGCGATCACAACGGCGCCCGCGGCGAACGTCCCGTGCGGCCGGTACAACGCGTAGACGACGACGCCCACCAGTGTCCAGACAGCAACGTAGGACCCGACGAACATGCGGTACGGCGCGCACACGACTGCCGGCGAGAGCGAGTTTCAACACTGCCGGAGCCGCGCTCGGCAGCATCATCGCCGCCATCATCGACACCCACAGGGCGATGAAGAACCCGAACGAACCGAGCGAGGTCGCAACGCCCATGTCCATCCCGTTCATCCGCATCCGCTGCACTGCGACGACCCAGCACGCGGCGCCGACCCCGAGAGTCGCTGTCAGGGCGGTGAGACGACGTTGCGTCGTGTTCATCCCGTTGCTCATGACGTGACGGGTTCCGCTTGTGCGAACGACGGGCCGGTCTGCGATTTTCATGACGTCCTCCAAGGAAAAGGGGCCGTCCGCGGACGGCAGACGGCAGCACGAACCCGGCGGGCGGCCGGCGTTCGGTCTCGCGGCCTGACGGGGTGGTTCAGCGGGGCGGGTCGGCCAGGAACGCGGACAGCCGGTCGAGGGCGCCGTCCCAGTCGGCGGCGAGCGCGGCCAGGTAGGACTGCGCGACCTTGATCGGCTCGGACCGGTGCCGGTAGAGCACCCGGCGTCCGGTGCCGGCGTCGCTGGTCACCAGCCCCGCGTCGGCGAGCAGCGCGAGGTGCTTGGCGACGCCCTGCCGGGTCATCGCCAACCGGCCGGACAGGTCGGTCGCGGTGCTCGCCCCGTGCTCGGCCAGCGAGGCCAGGATCGCCCGCCGGTTGGTGTCGGCCAGCGCCGCGAAGACCCCGGCCGACACCTCCTCGGGGTCAGGCGGCATCGAGGTACGCGACGAGCTCGCCGAGCTCCGCGCGCCAGCCCTCGGTGTTGCCCTGGTAGCTCGCCTCGAGCCACTCGTCCGGCAGCTGGGCGAACCCGCTCTCGGTGACGGTGAGCCGGGTCCCGGACGCGGTCGGCTCGAGCGCGAACTCGACATAGGTCCGCCGCGGGTCGCCCTCGGGGGCACCGTTGATCCCCCAGCAGTAGGCGAACACCGACATCGGGTCGACCACCTTGATCGCGAGGGTCTGCTCCCCGTCGAACTGCTCCCAGCGCATCAGTACGTCGTGGCCGGGAGCCACTTCACCCTCGGCCTTGCTGCCGAACCAGCTGGTGAGGCCCTCCAGGGTGGACAGTGCGCCCCACACCTTCTCCTGCGGGTGGGCGAGGTCGAGGGTGCGGGTGATGGTGTTCGGGATGGGCATGATCAGCTCCTATCGCAACTGTTTGGTTGCGATCGAATCTATAGCAACTATCTGGTTGCGTCAACCCGTCGTACGCCGATGTCTGGTCAGGCCGGACTATCCGGGCGGTTCCGGAGCTACCCGCGTCACCTGTCCCGTGGCATCCGTGACGTAGCGACCACGCGAGAGATCGAGCAGCACCAGCACGTTGCCGAACGGATCGGCAACCACGGTGAGGCGACCGACCGGAATGTCGAACGGTTCGGTGACCATCGTGCCGCCGGCCGCCACGATGACTTCGGCTGCCTGATCCGCATCGGACACCAACCAGTTGGGCGCATAGCCCTCTCTGGTCGTGAGGACGATCTCCGCGTCGCTGTCCGGTAGCGCCAGCCCGGCCTGGCCGACCTCGTCGTTGCGCCACAGCAGGTCATGACCGAGGGAGCCACGATAGAAGGACAGGCCAGCATCGAGGTCGGGAACCGGGATCGTCACGGCGTCGACCTTGAGGAACAGCGGATCAGATCGCATGCCGCAATCCTCACCCACGCATACGACATCGAGCCTCAGTCCGGCCCAGGTCGCGACCCTGCGCTCCAGCGTTGTTCGTCAGGCGCAGCGGATGGGCTCGTCAGACGCCGGCCAGCGCTCGACGTCGTTGGCGTCCTTGACGTTTACCAGGTACGCCGCGTTGTGGCCTTCGCCCAGCCACAGTTCCCGTCCGTCTCGTCGGAGTCCGGTGTTGGTCGCGTCGGTCGGCAAGGTCGCAGAGCCGTCGTAGGTCGTGCGCAGTAGCTCGGCGAGCTCACCGTGCCGGTCGCTGACGTACTCTTCCCCGCCGCGGTCCGGGCCGAGGTGGAGGAACGTGATGTCTTGCCAGTCACAGTGCTGCGCGCCCTGGAATGACCGAATCCTCGTCACCGGGACGCGTCGCCCCGAGGCGTCCTCCCACACGTCGATGTCGAGGTCGTCGGTCACGCTTGCCGGAAGCTCTGAGGGGTCGCACTCGGCCCATGTCTCGACCCCCCAGCCCGTGTCGCCATTGAAGTCCTTGACGTTCTCGGACACGACGAACGCGATCTTGGTGCGGCCACCGACGTCGTAGGACAAGAGCACCCGACCATCGTCCTCGCGCTCGACTCGGTAGCCGTCCTTGGGAAGATCACCGACGTAGTCCTCCTCGAAGAGGTTCGTCAAGGCGTCCGTGGCGCTGTCCTGGACGGACTCGAGTCCGCTGTCATACGACGCGCCGCCGCCGGCATACGGGTCTCCGACGCACTCCAGCGCCCGGCCGGCTGCACCTGAGCGCTCCTGGACGGTCGCTTTGTCACGATGGTCGGCTGGCAGACTCATCGGCCCGTCGTACGGTGCGGAAACCGGATCGGCTTGGACTACGACGGACGAACCACCGCAGCCAGCGACCAGCAGCGTGGCAGCGACAAGTACGAGCGCGCTCCGCACGGGTCCTCCTCTGTGCCGGTGTTGCAGTTTGACGCAGGCCGACGCTTCGCGGTTCCCACCGGCGGAGCATCTGCAGTTGAGCGCGCCGTGGCTCAGTCCTTTGTAGAGCTATTGAGGTTGTGCCGTCCCACCCGACGCGGGCAGGCTCAGCGCTCATGAGCCTTCCGTTCCCGTCACCCACCGAGCCTGTCGTCTCGCGCACCGAGGTGTTCCTCGGCTATCTCGACTACTTTCGGTCTGTCCTGGTCAGCAAGCTCGACGGGCTCCCCGACGGTGAGCTGCGGGCCAGCCGGTTGCCGTCCGGCTGGACGCCGATCGAGCTGCTCAAGCACCTGACCTACGTCGAGCTGCGGTGGCTCGAGTGGGGCTTCGAGGGCCGCAACGTCGTCGAGCCGTGGGGCGACAACCGGGACGACCGGTGGTACGTCGCACCCGGTGAGACGCTCGACGAACTGCTCACGGCGCTGCACGCGCAGGCCGCGCGCAGCCGAGCCGTCGTCGAGGCGCACGACCTGTCCGAGGTCGGGCAGCCCGGCGATCGGTGGGACGGCGACGATCCTGCGACGCTCGAGCGCATCCTGTTCCATCTGCTCCAGGAGTACGCCCGCCACGTCGGCCATCTGGACATCGTCCGCGAGCTGGCCGACGGCACGGTGGGGGAGTAGCGCTCGCGCGGGTTTGGTCGTGGCCGAGCTAGGCGTTGCGATCGGAGTACAAGTCGGCCAGGCGCCGGTAGTTCTCAGGCGCCTCCAACACGTCGGTGCTGTCAACAACCTGGTCAACGGCGCCGAACAGCGGCAGTCGTCGCAGCGTCGGGTCGTGCACAGTTGCCAGACACGCCTCAGTGAACCGGTCCGCCATCAGCACTCGCGCCGGCCGTTCGAAATAGTCCCGAACAGTCGGATCGACTCGTTCGGTCAGTCCGGTGTTGTTGTGCCGTTCGCCGATGTCCGCATAGACCTCGGCCAGTGCGTCCTCACGACTCCTGATGTCGCTGGCGTTGAGCACGCCGGCCAGGTGCCGGGGAAGACCGTCGGGGTGGCTGAGCCGGCTGAACGCGGTGCCAAGCCACTTCTGGTACGGCGCGTAGGTGCGGTCAAGCAGCATCGCCAGGCGCATCACGTCGCGAACCAGGCGAGCTGAGGTCACCGCCGAGCCCAGCTCGTCACCTACCTCGGCGGTGCGGGCAACGAAGGCCTCCTCCTGGGCCAAGCGTCGCCACTGGCAGGCGAGGAGCCAGCGCCACAGCTGTTCGGGATACCAGGACAACGAGCGTTGCAGCTCAGTCAGTGCACCGGAATCGTCCGCATACACCGCTCCGGCGACGACGCCCAGCAGTCGCTGCTGCGGCACCAGCAGCCAGTCCACGTCGGACATCCCCACAGTCGCGTCGACTCCGAGGTGATCGAGGACCCACGTCGGCAGTGTCGTGACGGTGACGTGGTGCGTCACGGGTGTGTTGTCCCACCCATAGCGGACCGGCCATCCACGAAACAGCTCCGGCAACTGGTCGTCCAGCAGGCCGGATACGTCCTCGACGTTGCCTGGTTCGACGATCACCAGCAACCGCGGACCCCAACCGTGATCCGTGGATCGCTCGGTGTCGTACCCCAGCACGTCGGAGCCCGAGCCCAGCAGAGCCGCACTGTGCCGTCGACCGGTCAAAAGCGGGCGCACGGCCTCGTCATAGAACGCGCCGCACAGCTCCTTGCCCGGAATGAATGACCGTTCCGACATGGCATCGAGGATGCCAGCACGCGATCACCGACCGACAGCGAGGACCGACCTTCGTCTAGTTCCGCAGGTAGCGCAGCACCGCGAGCACCCGGCGATTGTCGTCGTCCGAGACCGGCAGGCCGAGCTTGGCGAAGATGGAGGCGACGTGCTTCTCCACTGTTCCGTCGGTGACGACGAGCGCCTGGGCGATGCCGGCGTTGGAGCGGCCCTCTGCCATCAGGGTGAGCACCTCTCGCTCCCGGACGGACAACGGTGCGAGGTCCTGGATGCGTCGTCCGGCGCCGGCCAGTTGGGTGACCACTTCCGGGTCGAGCGCTGTGCCGCCGGCAGCCACCCGGGCCAGCGCATCGGTGAACTCGGCGACGTTCGCGACGCGGTCCTTCAGCAGATAGCCGACGCCGGCCGCGCCGCCGGCGAGCAGTCGAGTCGCATACTGCGTCTCGACGTACTGGGAGAAGAGCAGCACGCCGGTGCCGGGATGGTCGCGGCGGATCGCGATCGCGGCACGCAGGCCCTCGTCGGTGTGCGTCGGTGGCATGCGGATGTCCACGACGGCGACGTCCGGCTGGTGCTCGGCGACCGCCGCACACAGCGCGACGGCGTCGGCCACGGCTGCTGGCACTTCGTGCCCGCGCTCGGTGAGCATCTGGGCAAGCAGCTCGCGCAGCACAGCCGCGTCCTCGGCTATCACGACGCGCATGACTGCACCCACTCATGCATGGAGAGGCAACGTAACAATCACCGATGTCGGACCACCGTCGGGGCTGGAGATGTCCATGCTGCCGTCGACCGTCCGCACCCGCTGCATCAGTCCCGTGAGCCCGCTTCCACTGTCGGTTTGAGCGCCGCCGTGCCCGTCGTCGGTCACCCGAAGGCGCAGCATGTCACCCTCCCCGTTCGCCGCCAGCACGGCGTGCTGGGCACCACTGTGCTTGATGACGTTGGTCAGCAGCTCGGCGGCGCAGTAGTACGCGATGGTCTCGATCGCCGGCGTCGGGCGGACGGGCACATCTACGCTGAGCTCGACCGGCACGGTGCTTCGAGCCGCGAGCGTGGCGAGGGCGCCGGGCAGGCCGTCGTCGAGCACGGGCGGGTGCATGCCGCGCGCGAGGTCGCGCAGCTCGGCGAGCGCATCGGTGGCGTTGCGGTGGGCACTGTCGACGAGCTGGCGCACCCGCGCGGAGTCGGCGAGCGGAGCCCCGTCCTCGCCGAGTCTCTCCTTGGCCATGTCCAGGCTCATGGCCAGTGCCACCAGCCGGACCTGTGCCCCGTCGTGCAGGTCGCGCTCCAGCCGGCGCAGCAACGCCGCCGAGTCGTCGACCGCCAGCGCCCTCGTCTCCTCCAGGTCGCGGACCCGCTCGTCGAGCTTGCGCGGCCCGAGCAGTGCGCGGATCAGCCGGCGGTCCGCCTCGACCACGAGCCGGGTGAACCAGGGTGCGACCAACAGCGTGGCCGCCCCGATCACGACGGCGAGGAAGGTGCCCGCGAACGTGTCGATGTGCAGGTCGCCGCCGAACGGGAGGGGGGTGACGATCGGCATGCCCGAGGTGTCGCCGGAATCCGGACGCTGGTCGAACAGCACCCAGCGCAGCGGCGTGGTCAGGTTGATGACGGCATTGAGCCACCAAGCGACTGCATAGATGCCAACCGCGCCGAGCGGCAGCTTCACCACGACGTAGGCGGCCGACCGCCAGCCGGTGGCGTCCCGCAGCCGCGCGTCCAAACGGCCGAGTGCCCCTCTGCCCGGCCGGAACAGCGGCGGGGCGACGACCTGCTCGCCGAGCAACCGCGCCGCGCAGGCGCGGTGGACGGCAGCGAGGGCACGCGCCAGGCGCAGCCCCGCGACCAGCAGCAGAGCGCCGACGACTGCACCGAGCAGCGAGACCGTCAGCACGGTGCCGACAGCGAGCAGCGCGACGAGGAGTACGAAGCCCACCGCCGCGACCGGGAAGCCGATCAGGCAGTACGCCGCCTCGGACCAGGCGCGGCGGGTGAACGGTGCCCGGAGCACGGTCCTCGCAACCGCGGGCCAGTCCGGCGCCATCACGGAGCGGGTGTCCTGCATGAGGTCAGTCTGCTGGTCAGGCATCGCGCCGGGCCAGCACCCAGGTGCCGACGCACAGCGTCACAGCCGTGTAGAGGCACATCATGGCGAACCCGGTCCATGGCGACAACGCCTCATGGACGGGCTTGGTGACCAGCATCGAGTTCCCGGCGATCATCGTGGGGAAGAACTTCGACACCTCGAAGCCCGCCACCCCCGCAGCGATGAGCGGCAGCACGAATGTCACGCCGACAAGTGCGCCGATCGCGCTCGCCGTGTGCCGGATGATCGCGCCGAGGCCCAGCCCGATCAACCCCACCAGCGCGAGATATGCGCCGGACATCAACACAGCGCGCAGCACGCCCGGGTCGCTCAGCCTCAGGGCCGGCACGGCGTCGGTCAGCGCCGCCCTCCCGGCGAAGAAAGTGATGACCGCGACGATCTCTCCCACGACAAGGGCAACCCCGCCGAACACGGCCGCCTTCGCCGCGAGCAGCAGTCGCCGGTCCGGGATCGCGGCAAGCGTCGACCGGATGGTGCCAGAGGAGTACTCGCCCGCCGTCACGAGCACCCCGATGGCACCGATGATCAGCTGGCCGAGGGCCACGCCCACGAGCAGGTTGTTCGTCGGGTCGAACTGCTGCGCGTCGGCGGGCGACGGCGCGCCGGTCTTGGCCATGGTGAGCACACCCAGGCTGATCATGCTGACGACGAAGAACAGGAGCGCCCACATGCTCGAGCGCAGGGTGCGCAGCTTGACCCACTCCATCCGCGCGGCGTTCCCGAAACCGTAGTGACCGGATGGGATGCGGTCGACGTACGCGATGGGCTGGGTCGCACTGGTCATGACGACCTCCTCTCCTGGACGACGGCCGCGCCGAACTGCGTTCCCTGATAGTCGGCGCTGTCGTCGGTGATCTGGAAGTAGGCCTCCTCCAACGACCGCCCGTCGGCCGTCAGCTCCTTGACAGAGGTGTCGGCGAGCAACCGGCCACGACCGACCACCACCAAATGGTCAGCCGTCAAGGCCATCTCGGCGATCAGATGGCTGGACAGCAGCACCGTCCGCCCATCCGCGGCCAGTGCCTTCATCAGGTTACGGATCCAGCGGACACCTTCCGGGTCGAGCCCGTTGACCGGCTCGTCGAAGAGCAGCACCGCTGGGTCGCCGAGCAGTGCGGCGGCGATGCCGAGCCGCTGTGACATGCCGAGCGAGAACTTCCCCGCAGGCTTGCGGGCCACCCCGCCGAGCCCGACCACGTCCAGCACATCGCGTACCCGGGACCTGGCGATCCCACTCCCTGCCGCCAGCGCGGCGAGATGGTGGTAGGCGCTGCGGCCCGGGTGAAAGGTGCGCGCTTCGAGCAGCCCGCCGACCTCGCGCAGCGGCCAGCGCAGGTCCGCGTAGAGCTGACCGCCGATGCGGGCCTCCCCGGCGTCCGGCCGGTCAAGTCCCATGATCATGCGCATGGTGGTCGACTTGCCCGACCCGTTCGGGCCGAGGAAGCCGGTGACGGCGCCGGGCTTCACGTCGAAGGTCAGCGCATCGACGGCGAGCGCCCCTCCGTACCGTTTGGTGAGACCTGTGGCCTCGATCATCGCAACTCCCCAGCACGCAGTCGTGTTTCAGTGCTTGGCACGCTAGGCGCGCGACGTCGGTGCCAGGAACGTGGTTGACCGGCATCTTGTGGTGGGGGATTTCCCCCATGAGGTCACGTTTCCTGGGGCGGCGCGCTGTCTTCAGCGACGTTTGTGTGTTGCGCCGCCTTGCGACCGCACCCACGCGGTGAAGGCCTCGATGCCGTCGACGACCGCTTCGAAGCGGAGGGAGTGGAACACGTCGAAGGAGTGCTGCGCCCCGGGCAGCTCCACGTAGACAACCGGATGTGACGAGACGCTCTGCAACAACTCGACGAAGGGTCGCGCGTTCTCCACAGACACGAGGGTGTCCTGATCGCCGTGAGCCACGAAGAACGGCGGAGCATCGGGTCCGACGTACGCCAGCGGCGACGAAGGTGGACCCTGCGTCGGTGGCGAGCGGGCCGTAGTAGCCGTACAGCGAGACAGCCGCGCTGACCGAGGTGTCGGCACCTTCGAACCCGGGCTGGAACTCGGGGTGGCCAGGCGTGAGGGCGGCTAACGAAGCCAGGTGACCGCCGGCGGAACTGCCCGCCACGATCACAACTCCCGGATCGGCTCCGTACTCATGGCCGTGCTCGCGCACCCAGGCGATGACCTTCTTGACGTCGACCAGGTGATCAGGAAATCTCGCGGCCGGGCTCAGACGGTAGTTCGCGCTGATGCACAGCCAGCCCTGGCTCGCGAGGCGGTAGATGAGTGGACGCGCCTCTCGGTTCTTCCGTCCGCTGACGAAGCTTCCTCCGTGCAGGTAGATCAGCACCGGCGATCCCGGCGGACGGGAACGATGGCGGTAGACATCGAGCAGGTTCTGCACGCCCGCGTCGCCGTAGCTGATGTCCGCCAACCGTTCGACGTCGCGACGGCGAACGAAGAACGGCCCGAACAGGATGCGCGCGAAAGGTAGGTGGCGACGCAGCCGAGCGGTCATCCCGGCGTCGACAGAGGTGCGCCACCCAACACCAAGACCCGCGGTCATGGCGCTGTCGACGGCCGGGCCTGCCTGTAGCCCCCGCCAGGCGACGACCGTGAGCCCGGCCGTCGCGAGGAGGGCGACCGCGAACGCCACCCAACCGACCGGCGAGTCGAGATCTCCCTGGCCGATGGCCAACAGTGTCGATGCGAGGAGCCAGTAGAAGGCAATGAACGGCAACTCGTTGACCAAGAAGCCGAAACGCCAACTCACGCGGCCAAGGCCCGACGGCCGGCGCACCGGCGCCACGGCGAAGCAACGTGCAGCAAGCGACCAGTGTGGTCGTCACCAGATATCCGATCGGCACAGTCGGCCAATGTATCCGCGCTACTTGTTGACTTCCTCAGGGCTCCGGCCGGCAATGTCAGGAGGCGACAAGCAGGCCGACTGACTCCCGTGCCACCCAGCCCGGCTGCGCATGTTGCTCACGGTCGCTGGCCGGTTCGCCGACCGGCCTGGCGGCTGAGCCGCCTGGCCGGTCGCCGAACCGTGCGCGTGCAGCGCTAGCCGACGTGACCCGGAGCGCAGGTCACCCACGGGCGCACGACCAGGTCGCGTCGGTCCCCGTTGTTGAAGCCGCTGCACAACCCACTCGTTCGCGCGGATCGAGTCGCGACCATGGTAGAGGCTCGCGGGCGGATCGACGTAGGGGTACGAAGCGACTATCTGCACGTTCATGTATGCCGCACCGTGCCGGTGTCCTGGCGGGATCCGTCTCCGCCGTCGCCACTGAAGCCACCGCCGGTCGCGTAGTACCCGGGGTCACACTTCACGGTCGCGGTCTGCAAGCGCGGCTCCGTTGTCGCCGGTCCAGGTGTTGGTCGCGGTGACGTACGGAGCGTCCGTCACGAGGTGCGAGAGTCCTGCCGACGCGAGATTGGCGATCCGGTCACGAGCAGCCTGGGTCAACTCGCGGGTGCCCACGGCCGCGTCGCGAATCTCGGACTTGCCGACACCGTCAGCGTGGATGTCCACGGACCTGATCGTCTGGTTCTTGATGTCTGCCGACGTGATCAGCGAGGCTGCGACGGCCCCACCTCCCCCGAATACGACAGCTAGGGTGGCCGCGCCGGCCACGAGAACGAGATTTCTCCTGTTCATGGTGCACCTCCTATAGATCGCCCCGGGTCCGATTTGACTCGGTGGCGTCACACCGGCCGCCCTGCCTCGCGGGGCGACGCTGCTGACACATCAAGGACGGCCGAGCAGTACGCAAGGTTCGGAACATCGCTGTTCGCCTTGTGTCGTGGCTGAACGGCCCCGATCAGGACGGCAGGCCGTACCGGCTGCGATGGTCGCGTGGATCGTGGGTACCCGATGGCGTACGGCAGTCCCTTTCCAATCCCCAACCCCGTCGTGGAAAATCGGAACTGACGCGCTGCCTGCAACTGTGCTCCGCGAACCGGCTTGCTGCCAGTCCGAGTTCTCTATGCGCCTTGTCACCGTTAGTTACGGCAAGGCTCTGGTCGCCGCCGTTGGCGAGCCGCACAACGGTCACCTCGACATCCTCCGCGAACTCGCCGTCGGCGCCACCGGCAACGAGCGCCACCGCTTTGGCAGGTCGGCCGGGCAGGCATCGGGTCTGGCTGGTCGTCGGCGCCTGCCAGGGTGGTCAGGAGCCGTCGCGGAGGTCCGTGAGGCGATCCCCGGTGAAGCGGATCTCGTCGAAAGTGACAGCGCAACCGTCGCCGGTGGGCGACTGGGCCTCGAAGCCGACCTTGTGGTCGGTCACGGAGTCCCCGAGGCTGAAGACGCGAACGAGCCGCCACGTCCTGGCGTCGGTGGAGGCGTGGTACGCGTAGGCGCGGTCGACCCGTGAGACACGAAGCCACACCGTCCGCTCGGGGACGACGAACGCGTTGGCGTCGTCGGAGACCCCACGTGTGACGACGGAGACCACCATGGGCTCTGCTGCGGGGGAGAGCTCGAAGCAGAACTTGGCCCAGTTCTGAGCGTCCGCCCACAGGAACAGCACTCCGGCGTCGTACTGCGCCGTGAAGCCGACGGTCACCCGGGCGCTGAGCTGGAAGTCGCCATCGGGGGGTGACCCGAGCAGGGTCGCCGCGTTGAGCATCGACTCTGCGTCTGCCGAGTCCACACCGCCGGGGTTGATGTAGAAGTCGGTATGAGCAGGGGCTGTGGCCACCACGGCACCGCTCTGCTCATCGCGCCGCCAGACTCCAGGGTGGGACGGAGTCATCGGGAAGGGCAGCTCGGGCACGTCCAGCATGTCGCTCATCCTTCGATCGGCTCCCAGATCAGCTCTCGTACGTCGATCACAAGCTCGGTCTCATCGTCGGAGAGCCGGCGTACCTCCCCGCATCCCACCGACAGACTGTCGTTCAGGCGGGTGTACTGCGGATGATCGGAAACGTGCGTGACAGCGACGACCACCTGCCGGGCACCCACCGGATAGGCGCGGCCGTAACCCCGCATGTCCAGGATGATCGTCGCACCGTCGTCGGTGTCGATGATCCCTTGCAGGTCGGGGACGAACGTACCGTCCGCCCGGCGCAGGGGATGGTTCGCCGCCCTGAATCGGCCGACCACATTGCCGGAGCTGCGACCCTCCGCGATGAAGAAGTAGGCCCCAGCCGGTGAGTTGTCGGTGTCGTCGCCGATGCCGACACCCCACTCCTCTGTGTACCTGAAGGTCAGTCGGTACAAGGGCTCCAACCGCATGTGCCTCACGATCCTTCGGTGTGTCCCAGTACGTCATGCGGGTCGGGGTGAGTGGCCAACCTAGCGACCTCCGGGTCGGGGACGGTAGCGTGGGATCTTGACTGATTCCAGAAAGAGAGTACAGACTTGGGGGGTGCCCACGACGTTGGATGCCGCGCATTTGTTGCGCGGGGTAGCTCTGCGAGTGACGCGCCCTCGGGTGGCCGTGTTGACCGCCGTACATGAGCATCCGCACGCCGACACGGACTCGATCATCGGCGTCGTGCGCGAGGATCTCGGTGAGGTGTCCCACCAGGCCGTCTATGACGTGCTGCGTGCGCTGACTGCCGCCGGTCTCGTACGGCGGATCGAGCCGGCGGGCTCCGTGGCCCTCTACGAGTCGCGGGTCGCCGACAACCATCACCACATCGTGTGCCGGTCGTGCGGTGCGGTCGCCGATGTCGATTGCGCGGTCGGTCACACTCCCTGCCTGACCGCGGCGGACGACCACGGCTACTCGATAGACGAGGCCGAGGTCACCTACTGGGGCCTGTGCCCCGACTGTTCCACCGCCCAGGATTCCTGAACCCACAACGCCGATCCCCCTGCCCCGGAAGGATTCCCGTGTCTGACAGTCCGAACGCCGAAGTCGGCGAAATGAACGACCCGAGCGAAGGCGAGTGCCCGGTCGCCCGCCCCAACCACCCGACCGAGGGTGTCGGCAACCGCGAGTGGTGGCCGAGGCAGCTCAACCTGAAGATCCTCCGGAAGCACCCCGCCGTGGCCAACCCGATGGGCGAGGAGTTCGACTACGCTGCCGCGTTCAACAGCCTGGATCTCGACGCGCTGGCGAGCGACGTCGACGAGGTGCTGACGACGTCGCAGGACTGGTGGCCCGCCGACTTCGGCCACTACGGGCCGTTCATGATCCGGATGGCGTGGCACAGCGCGGGCACCTACCGCATCAACGACGGCCGCGGGGGAGCCGGCGCCGGCATGCAGCGCTTCGCACCCTTGAACAGTTGGCCGGACAACGGCAACCTCGACAAGGCGCGTCGGCTGCTGTGGCCGGTCAAGAAGAAGTACGGCAGCAAGATCTCGTGGGCCGACCTGATGATCTTTGCGGGCAACCGGGCCCTGGAGACGATGGGCTTCAAGACCTTCGGCTTCGCCGGCGGCCGGCCGGACGTCTGGGAGCCCGACGAGGACGTCTACTGGGGCCCCGAGGACACCTGGCTCGGCGACGAGCGCTACACCGGCGACCGGGAGCTCGAGAACCCGCTGGCTGCGGTCCAGATGGGCCTCATCTATGTCAACCCCGAAGGTCCGAACGGCGTCCCCGACCCGCTGGCCTCGGCCAGGGACATCCGCGAGACGTTCCACCGGATGGCGATGAACGACGAGGAGACCGTCGCGCTGATCGCGGGCGGCCACACGTTCGGCAAGACCCACGGTGCGGCCGACCCGGAGCAGTACGTCGGCCCTGAGCCCGAGGGCGCCCCGCTCGAGCAGCAGGGTCTCGGCTGGAAGAACTCGTTCGGCAGCGGCAAGGGCAGGGACGCGATCACCAGCGGGATCGAGGTCACCTGGACGCCCACTCCCACGACCTGGGACAACAGCTTCTTCGAGATCCTGTTCGGCTATGAGTGGGAGCTGACCCACAGCCCGGCCGGCGCCAACCAATGGAAGCCGAAGGACGGCGCCGGGGCCGGCACTGTGCCCGACCCCGAGGACGGCTCGCTGACGCGCACGCCGACGATGCTGACGACGGACCTCGCGCTGCGTTTCGACCCCGTCTACGAGCCGATCTCGCGACGCTTCCTCGAGCACCCCGACCAGTTCGCGGACGCGTTCGCCCGGGCCTGGTACAAGCTGACGCACCGCGACATGGGCCCGATCCAGCGCTACCTCGGCCCGCTGGTGCCGCAGGAGACCCTGCTGTGGCAGGACCCTCTGCCGGAGGCGACCTACGAGCTGGTCGGCGCGGATGACCTCGCCACCCTCAAGGCTGCGATCCTCGCCTCGGGGCTGTCCGTCTCCCAGCTGGTCTCCACCGCGTGGGCGTCGGCCTCGACGTTCCGCGGCAGCGACAAGCGCGGTGGCGCGAACGGTGCGCGCATCCGCCTCGAGCCGCAAAGCGGTTGGGAGGTCAACGACCCGGACGAGCTGGCGACAGTGCTGCGCACCCTGCAGGGCGTCGCAGGATGCCTTCAACAGTTCACAGACCGGAGGGAAGAAGGTCTCCCTGGCCGACGTCATCGTCCTCGGTGGGTGCGCAGCCGTCGAGCGCGCCGCAAAGAACGCGGGGTACGACGTGTCAGTCCCCTTCACACCGGGGCGTACGGATGCGTCGCAGGAGCAGACCGACGTGGAGTCCTTCGCCGCGCTCGAGCCGACTGTGGACGGGTTCCGCAACTACCTCGGGAAGGGGCACCGGCTGCCGGCGGAGTATCTGCTGCTCGACCGGGCGAACCTGCTGACTCTGAGCGCTCCCGAGATGACGGTGCTCGTGGGCGGCCTCCGTGTCCTCGACGCGAACGTCGCGAGTTCCAAGCTCGGTGTATTCACCGCGACACCCGGGTCGTTGACCAACGACTTCTTCGTCAACCTGCTCGACCTCGGCACGACGTGGCATCCGACGTCGGAAGACGCCGAGACCTTCGAAGGCCGCGACGTGGTCAGCGGCGAACCGAAGTGGACCGGCAGCCGGGTGGACCTCGTCTTCGGTTCGAACTCCGAGTTGCGTGCCCTCGCGGAGGTCTATGCGAGCGACGACGCGAAGCAGAAGTTCGTGCACGACTTCGTGGCTGCGTGGGACAAGGTCATGAACCTCGATCGATTCGACGTGGCCTGATCCCGACACGTTCAGGTCGGCTGGCGTCAGCCGACCTGAACGTCGTCGGTCTGGTGATCGCGGCTAGGACTGCAGCCTCGTCGAGGCCGAGCCGCCGAAGTTGCTCCGCACGCTGATCTGTACGGGGTTGGTGATGAACCCGCGCTGGTCCGCGTAGCGACCGCCGCCCTTGTTCGTCAGGTCGAACATGAAGTTGCCCGCGGCCGAGTAGACGCTGAGGATCGCGTTGGGGTTCGTGCTCGTCGCCTCGATGGTGAGCAGCCCCTTCTTCCACGTGCCCTTGGTGATCCTCACGACGTCCGCGGCCGGGGGTGCACCGGGCTTGACCGTGATCGTCGCGGTCTTCGTGATGCCGAACCACCTGGCGGTGATCGTGACGTTTGTCGCTGTGGTGACGGTCGAGGTCGCCAGGTTGAAGGTGCTCGTGGAGGCATTGGCGCTCACGACGGTCTCCTGCGGAACGCGCGCGATCGCAGGGTTGCTGCTCGACAGCTGCACCACGGCGCCCTGAGTCGCGGGTGCGGTGAACCGCACGGTCCCTGTCGCGTTCTGCCCGCCGACGATCGACGTGGGGACGAAGGAGACGGACGACAGTGCCGGGCCGGCCGGGGTGGCGGCATTGACCGAGATGTTGTAGGTCCGGGAGATGTTGTCGGCGGTCGCGCCCATGATCTGCACGATGGTCGCCGGCGCCGCCGCGTTGGATGTGACCGTGAAACTGCCGGTTGTCTGGCCGGGAGGGATGGTGATGGACGTCGGCACCTGCGCGACCGACGGCGCGCTGGAGAAGAACCGCACGACCGTGGGTCCCGTGTCGGCGAAGCCGAGGTCGACGGTTCCCGTCGTCGACTCGCCGCCGCGCACGGAGTCGGGGTTGATCGACAGTGACCCGATGCTGCCGGCGGCCAGCGCTGGCGTCGGCATGGAGAACAAAGCCCCGAGCATCGTCAAACTGAAGAGCACGCACAAGCGTCGCATCGAACATCCTTTTCGCATGCCTTGCGGGCTCACTGAAACTCTATGTCGACCGACGGCCCCCTCGCTAGTGTGAGCGGCGTGCCGGTCGTGTCGCTGCGCGAGATCACCGACGGCAACCGCGCGGCCGTCGAGGCGCTGGCAGTCACCGAGGAACAGAGCCACTACGTCGCCAACGTCACCCAGTCCCTGCAGGACGCTGTGGACTATCCGGACGCAAAGCCCTGGTACCGCGCGGTGTACGCCGACGACGAGCCCGTCGGCTTTGTCATGATCGCCGACGGCATCACGGTCGACGACCCGACCTACGTCGGTCCGTACTATCTCTGGCGGCTCTTGGTCGACCACCGGTTCCAGGGCCAGGGATACGGCACCGCTGCCGTCGACCTCGTCGTCGAGCACGTCCGAACGCGACCCGATGCCCGCACGCTGCTCGTCTCGCACGTCGTCGGACCGACATCACCCGTCACCTTCTACCAGCGGTACGGGTTCACGCTCACCGGAGAAGTCCACGATGGCGAGCCACTCCTCGAACTCGACCTCTACCCCGCCTGACCTCACCGTTCCTTCGCGACACAGAATTCGTTGCCCTCGGGATCGGCCATGACCGTCCACGTGTATCCGTATTCCTCCATGTCAGCGACCCGAGTGGCGCCCAGGTCAATGAGGCGGGCGACCTCGGCTTCGGGATCGGGCGCCATGACGTCGAGGTGCATCCGGTTCTTGGCGGTCTTCGGCTCGGGCGCCTTGACGAACATCCAGGTCGGATCGTTGGCACGCTCCACACGTGCCCATCCCACCTTGTCCCGGCGTCCGGCAAAGCCGATGGCGGCGAAGTCGCTGGACGCATCGGGATCGAGCGGTCGGCCGAGGGCACTCGACCAGAACCGGCCGACCGTGAGGGCGTCGGCGCAATCGAATGTCACGGAGGCGATCCGGACGGTCATGTTGACCTCCAGGTTGACAGAACGCGAGGGTCAAGCTCGCGCCACGTTCACGAGCAGCACGCCCACATTGACTGCGAGCACGACGCCGGCCGAGATCAACAGCCAGGCAGGCCCACCGGACACGAAGGTGAATACGCAGGCCATGGCCACGAAGCCCTGCCCCACGAACCGCCGCGTCTCATCGGACCGGGTCCAGCTCAGGATGAAGCACACGACCGCGGCAATAGCCATCACGACAACGCCGCCGTAGGACTGGTCCACAAGGCTCCCAACCGTCGGTGATCATCACATGATGCTCGCGCCCGAGCCGTCGCGTTGGAACTTGGGCTCGAAACGACCGGGTTGGTGCGTCGTAGCGGAGCCATCTCCTGGACGTGTTTGAGACAGACCTCCTCGGCGTCGAGCGGGAGGCACGCTGGGCGTCAAACCGGGGGCAGCAGAACCAGTCGATCGTGCCTTCCGCGCTGTCCATCCGGTGGCAGGCGAGGAGAAGTTCGACGTCAGGCAAGCGCTCTCAGCGGGACGGGCGGCAGCGTCGGCAAATGCCCGGCTGGATGTGGTAGTTGCGGGTGAGAGGGTCGACCACGACCTCGACGTCGAGGGCCCTCTGGCAGCTCGCACAGCGCTCGTACCGGACCAGAAAGTATCGGGGGGTTGTCCGCCGTCTGGCATGCGTGATGGTTTCCACGTGTTCGACTCTGCTCGCCGCCTGCCTGCGCCACGAGTGCCTTCGGTCCAGGGAGCAGGGGTCCTTGGTCCCGAGATCGGTCAGGCGTGCCAGTCAGCCGGCGGGTCCTCGCCGACCAGACCGTCCACAGCCTCGCGGAGCAGGTCGGCGTGTCCGGTGTGCCGTCCGTACTCCTCGACCAGGTCGAAGACGAGCCGGCGAAGGCTGGCATGGCGCCCGTCGGGCGCGGAGACGTGGATGAGCTGGTCGAGCCCGCCGTCCGCCAACGCCGCGTCGAGCCTCTTGCGCGATCGCTCGACGGCGTTGTCCCAGAGCGCATACAGCTCATCGGGTGTGTCGTCGGCGGCGGAGATGAACTCCCAGTCGGTGACGTCGTCCCGGTAGGTGGTTTCCCACGGCGCGCCGATCGACTCCCCGCGCATCTTGGTCGTGAACATGTAGTCCTCGCACAGCGCGAGGTGCTTGAGCAGGCCACCGAGGGTCAGGGAGGACGCACCGATGTGGGTGCTGAGCCCGGCCGCGTCGAGGTGGCCGGCCTTCCAGCGGAAGGTCGTGCGCAGGCGGTCGAGCGCACCCAGGAGGTGCTCGGTCTCGGTGCCGGCGAAGGGCGGTTCCCACGGACTGGGTTCCCACTGGGGGTCGCTGTTGGTCATGCGCACCACCGTAAAGCCGATTGCGGACGTTCCGCGTCCGCAATCGACGCGACTTCAGGCCAGCGGTCGGTAGGCCAGGTAGACGACGCCGTTCTCGTACGACTCATGTGCCGCAAGCGAGAGGCTGGCCGGCGCAGCCCCCTCGGGGAAGAGCCGCGGACCGGCTCCTCTGGTGAGGGGATAGACGAACAGATGCAGCTCGTCGATCAGGCCGTCCGCGAGCATCGCCCGGACCAGCGTGCCGCTGCCGCTGATGTAGAGGTCGCCGTCGACCTCGTCCTTCAGGCTGCGGATCGCGGCGGGGTCGTACGGGCCGATGATCTTCGAGTTCCTCCACGTCGCGGTCGTCAGCGTCGCGGACACGACGTACTTGGTGGTGTCGTTGAAGAACGGCGCCCCGGGGTCGTCCTCCACCGTCCGCGTCGACCACGCCGGCTCGAACATCTCGTAGGTCGTGCGCCCGAGCAGGATGCCTCGGCACCCTTGCGCCATCGCGCCGATGGCCTCTCCCATCTTCGGGTCGAAGCCATAGTCAGCCGTCCACGTCGGCGCGTCGATCACGCCGTCGAGGCTCATGAACTCGTGTACGTGTACGGCTCCCATGGTGACCTCCATGTCGATGTTGCCGTGTAGACCTCGCCGTCACCGCGAAGTAATCGACCTGCGATCCGACGCGCCGCACAAACTAGTCCTGAGTCCGCACTCCTGCTCGTCTAGAGGCCGTGCCGGCGATCGCCGAGCACGAGCTGGGTGACGCGCGCCTCCATGGCGGCGGAGAACGCGCCACCGGCGGCGTGGTGGTCTTCCACCGCGCGTTCCACGTCCTCGTCCACCAGGTCAGCGTTGATCGCGATCGCCGCCGCAGATCCGGCGCCGGCCGAGGTGATCACCTGGGCGCGCGGATCGACCACGTTGCCGGCCGCCCAGACACCGAACGCGCTGGTCCGGCCGGTGGCATCGACCCGGACGAAGCCGGCCTCGTTGACCTCGCAGCCCAGGCCGGTCAGGAGGCCGTCCGGGTGAGGCAGGTTGCCGGGCCGGATGAACACCGCGGTCCGCGCGATCACTCGACCGTCGATGAGCTCGACGCCGGTCAGCCGGTCGCGCCTCGACCACGAGCCGCGCGACCTCTCCGCCGACGACTCGGACCCCGCGTGCCGCCAACTGGTCGCGTTCGGCCGAGGTCAGGTCATAGGTGTGTACGAAGAACACCACGTCGTCGGACCACTGCCGCACCAGAAGCGCATGCTGTACGGAGCCGGGCTGCGTGCCGAGAACCCCGATGGGCTGGTCGCGGACCTCCCACCCGTGGCAGTACGGGCAGTGCAAGAGATCCCGGCCCCACCGCTCGCGGACCCCGGGGATCTCCGGCAGCACGTCGCTGACACCGGTCGCGACGAGGATCCGTCGCGCCTTCAGCACGTGCCATGGCCCACCGGCCAGCCGAACGAAGAACCCGGGCTCGATCCCCACCACCTGGTCGTCGACAAGCTCAACGCCGTAGCCGGTCACCTCGGCCCGCCCCGCCGCCAGCAAGTCGGCCGGTGACATGCCGTCCCGGGACAAGAAGCCCTGCATGTGAGCCGCGGGGGCGTTGCGTGGCGCTCCGGCATCGACCACAGCGACCCGGCGTCGCGCCCGGCCCAGCACGAGAGCCGCACTCAGACCGGCGGCACCGCCGCCGACCACCACCACGTCATAGACCTTCGCCTCCATGGCGATCACCTCCGCCCCGAGGGTTCGCCGCCCGGCTCGATATTGACAACTTCTGTTGCCGTTTCCGGGAATCGGTGGTGGACTGACCGGCATGGAGAACGCGCCGGCGATCACGGCTGCCCTCGCCGAAGTCGGTCCGCGCCTCAAGCGGGCGAGAGCCCAACGAGGCGTCACCTTGACCGAACTGGCCGCGGCGACCGGCATCTCCAAGAGCACCCTGTCCCGGCTGGAAGCGGGCCAACGCCGGCCCAGCCTCGAGCTGCTCCTGCCGATCGCCCAGGCCCATCAGATGCCGCTGGACGAACTGGTCGGCGCACCCGAGGTCGGCGACCCCCGAGTGCGGTTCACCCCGCGAAACCGAGGCGGCCGCACCGTCGTGCCCCTGACCCGGCAACCCGGTGGGCTGCAGGCCTGGAAGGCGATCATCCCGCCCGAGCCCGGCGAACCCGAACTTCGCACCCACGAGGGCTACGAGTGGCTCTACGTACTATCCGGTCGGATGCGACTGCTTCTGGCCGATCACGACATCACCATGGGACCCGGTGAAGTCGCTGAGTTCGACACCCGGCTCCCGCACTGGTTCGGGCCCGCCGACGACCAGCCCGATCGAGATCCTCAGCCTGTTCGGCAAGCAGGGTGAACGCATCCACATCCGCGCCACGCCACGTCGCAAGGCCAACGACGGGTGACGGACGTCGCCTTTCACGGGCCTTCTGGCTGCCGTGTCTCGCTGGCAGACTGGCAATTGGTGAGGCTTCCTGCGGATGGGCACGTCCACAGCGAGTGGTCCTGGGATGCTCCGGACGGCTCGATGGAGCGGACCTGCGCGCGGGCGCTGGATCTGGGCCTGCGCGCGGTCGCCTTCACGGAGCACGCGGACTACACACCCTGGACTGTTCTCCCCGGCGAGCTGGACGGCTATGAGCACCTGAAGGCGTTCGTCACCCCCGAGGGATCGTTGGCTCCGCCAGCGATGGATCTGGACGGATACCTGGAATGCGTGCAGCGGTGCCGCGACCAGTTCCCGGAGCTGCGGATCATCAGCGGAGTCGAGCTCGGTGAACCGCACTGGCACGGCGCCGTCGCCACGCAGCTGCTCAAGGCCGGTGAGTTCGACCGAGTGCTCGGGTCGCTGCACTGCCTGCCCCTCGACCAACGGTTCTCGGAGCCGCCCAACCTGTACAGGCGGCGACCCGCCGCGGAGGTCGTCCGGACCTACCTGGCCGAGATCCCACGTCTGATCAGCGGCTTCGACTCGTTCGCGGTGCTCGCGCACATCGACTACGCAGTCCGGTCCTGGCCGGACGAAGCCGGGCCATTCGATCCGAACGCGTTCGAGGACGACTTTCGTCACGCATTGCGTGTGCTTGCCGACGGCGGCCGGGCGTTGGAGGTCAACACGCGAGGCCCGGTCCATCCGGAGATCATCCGTTGGTGGCGCGAAGAAGGCGGGCAGGCGATCACGTTCGGGAGCGACGCGCATGACCCGACCGGCCTCGCGTTCGGGTTCAACGAGGCGACGGCCGTGGTCGAGGCACAGGGCTTCCGGCCCGGCCGACATCCGCACGACTACTGGTCACGATCGGCCTGATAACCCTGGCTGTCAGCGGGGCATCGTCACGCGACGAAGATGCAGAACGGGTGGCCCGACAGATCCGCGAAGACAAACAGCGGCTCGTCGGCGTCAGCGGTCCGGTCAAGGAGGACTTCGGCACCCAGGGCCTGTGCTCGTTCACGTTGTCTGTGCAGCTCAGCAAGGCTCGAAACCGTGAAATCGACGTGCAACTGCATCGGGACATCATGCTTGGGCCACGTTGTCCGAGGCAGGTGATCCACCTGCTGGAAAGCGAGCTTCCGTCCCCCGTCCGAGTCCACGAGCACGAGCCAGTCCGCCTCGTCCGTCGCCTCCTCCGCGGGCGGTTCGTCACCGGGTCGATACCGAAGTCCGAGCAGCTGCCGGTAGAACTCGGCGAGCTCTCGCGGTCTTGTGGTGTCGAGAACGGTGTGCAGCAGTTGTGGGTACTCAGCCATGAATGTTCCTCCGTGGAGACCGAGTCGGGGCCAGCTCCACCCTAGAGTCCGACAGTCCCACGACATCGACCACGAGGAACGCTGAGCGGCATCGGCTGCGCTGGGGTGGGGTTGGCCGTCGTGGCCCGGGTGGGTATCCGCCGTTCCCGCAGGGGTGATCACGCGCGGAGTGACGTGCCCACCACCTGGGCGCAGCCGAGCGGGCCTGAGACCTTCGAATAGCGGGTCGACACCCGCACCGCAACCCCGTCGAGCAACCGATCGCCCCGGATGAGGAGTTCCCAATGTTCAGCATCTTCTGCCCGACCCTCGACCACGAGGTCCTCCTGTCGACCCGCCAGCTGACGACACTGACGAACACCGAGCACGGCATCGTCGTGGAGTTCGTGTGCGTATGTGACGCAGAAGGCGTCTACCGCACGGGGGCCTCGGCGCCGGCGAGGGGCCTCGTCTCTCATCAGCACGCTCACCAGCTGACCGAAGCGGCCTGAGCTCCGCACACGACCAGCGCGTCACGCAAACGCCGGAGGCCCCCGGACATTGGCGCCACCGAGGTCACCTAGGGCTTGTCCCTGATGCGCGCGTCGACGTGCTCTCCTACCGTCGGGGGAGTGCCTGTCTTCGCCAGCCACCTGCTGGCGGCGAACTCGCGTTGCGGAGGCCCGATGAAGGCGATCGTCCAGGAGAAGTACGGCGCACCAGACGTCCTGGAGCTCAAGGAGGTCGACACCCCCGTACCCGCCGACAACGAGGTGCTGGTACGTGTTCACGCGGTCGCGGTCAATGCGCGTGACTGGCACGTCATGCGAGGAGACCCGTACGTCGCACGGCTCTTGGACCCTTCCGGGCTCGGGTTCCGCCGGCCCAGGATCAAGATCCGGGGGACCGACTTCGCGGGACGGGTGGAAGAGGTGGGCAGGGGCGTCACACGTTTCCGACCGGGGGACGATGTGTTCGGCGAGGTGAACGAAGCACTTGCCGAGTACGTGTGTGCTCCGGACAGCGTGGTGGAACCGAAGCCGGTCAACCTGACTTTCGAGCAGGCGGCCGCGCTACCTCTGGCGGGGAACACGGCACTCGTGGGCCTACGTGATCTGGGGCGGGTGCAGCCGGGGGAGAAGGTCCTGGTCAACGGGGCGTCAGGTGGCGTGGGGACGTTCGCCATCCAGATCGCCAAGTCGTTGGGCGCGGAAGTGACCGGAGTCTGCAGTGCGAGAAACGTCGATCTCGTCCGGTCGATCCGTGCCGACCATGTCATCGACTACAGCTTGGAAGACTTCACGCGCAACGGCCACCGGTATGACCTCGTGTTCGACCTCGTGGGGAACCGTTCGCTGACGGAGTGCCGACGTGCGCTGACACCAACAGGGACCCTCGTCCTGTCCGGCGGCGGCGTGTCCCGCGGCGGCAGTCTCATCGGACCGGTCGCGCTGATCATGCGAGGGAAGTTGCTCTCGCCCTTCGTTCGACATCGGCTGGTCGTGCTCACGGTGACGCCGAGCAAGGCGAACCTGGCCGCGCTGAGGGAGCTTGCTGAGTCCAAGGAGATCGCCCCGGTCATCGACCGGACCTACCCGTTCAGCCAGGCACCCGAGGCCATCCGGTACCTCGAGGTCGAGCACGCGCGAGCGAAGGTCATCGTCACCGTCTGAGCAGTTGCGCGGGCCTGTCAGGGGCGGGGCTCCTGTGGCACGCACTTTCGTACGGGGCCGACACGTATCAGCGAGCCGTCGACCTGTTCGGTGACTGCGCGCCTCATGGGTGCGGTCCTCGAAGCATCACGTCAACCCGTCGCATTGTCGGCTGTTCGGGGCGCCACGCCTGGGAGTCAGGGAGCGACGGCGATGACGCCTATGGAGATCTTCAGATCCGCGAGGCGTTCGGGCAGCGGAAGCATCGCACCGTGACGCGCGGGCGCATCGACGGTGAACCAGCGTCCCCACTCCTCGTTGAAGCCGTCGAAGTCGTCTGGATTCCGAAGAGACCAGATCGCCCAGACCACGTTCGACAGGCTGCTGCCCGCCGCGTCAAGTGTTGCCTCGACGTTGCGCAGACACTGAGCCGTCTGCTCCTGGATCGTCGATCCAACGATGGCTCCCGTGTTCGCGTCGATCGGTCCCATGCCTGAGACATAGACCATGCCGCCTGCCTTCACGGCCTGGCTGTAGCTCGCGAGACCGCCGGGGGCAAGCGGCGTACTGATGATCGTCTTCGGCATTCGTCGTCTCCCTTGGTGTCGTCCCGGCGGTGTCGTCCCTTGCTGTCGTCCCTTGCTTTTGGGATCGCGACGGCTTGCCAGGTGATCCTCTGCAGCAAGGATTGTCTCCCTACATTGGGACAATGCACGTTACGTACGCCGAGCGAGCTCGGCGCCGCGCACAGGGCTGGCTGGACCCGAGCTGGGTCGGCTCGTGATCACCGTCGACACCGCCTCACCCGTCCCGCCGTTCGAACAGGTCCGCGCCCAGCTCGCAACCCAGATCGCCGACCGCGTGCTGGTCCCCGGCACCCGGCTGCCGACAGTGCGCAAGCTCGCGGACGAGCTCGGACTGGCGGTGAACACCGTCGCCCGCAGCTATCGCGAACTCGAAGCCGCCGGCCTGGTCGAGACGCGCGGCCGCGGCGGCACCGTCGTCACCACCGGCGGCGACCACGCGCGGGCACGACTGCTCGAAGCGGCTCAACGCTATGCAGCCCTCGCCCATGACGTCGGCCTCGACGCCGACGAAGCACTCCGCCTGGTCAGCACAGCCCTCAACCCTGAGCAGACACTTGACCGATCCCGGCGCGGGCCTGCTGATCAGGTGCGCTGACCGGCCGAGCGTCGGGACTACATCCGGAAGTCGAGCTGCGGCGGGACCGGCACAGTGGAACGGACCCAGGCCGCCAGCTCCGGGTCGGCCGGGCGTCGCTGGTCCCGTGCCGCGAGCCCCACCTGGTAGTCGAACCACACCTCGTGCAGGGCCGTTTCGCCCTCGCGGACGTCGGGTGGAACGACCGTCCCGTGCTCGAGGACGCGGCCGGCGCGGTCGAGATCACCGATCAGCAGGGCCGCCCGGACCTCGGCGAGCCGGAACCGGCCGAGAGCGCGATGCTCGGGCGGCGCTGCGTCGATGACGGCGAGCGTCCCCGTTCCGTCACCGGCGGCCAGCAGGGCGTCGAGCAGCTCACCGGCCAGCGGTGCGAGGTCGGGTCGCAGGGCGAGTGCCTGGTGGTAGAGGCGGACGGCCGACGGTAGGTCTCCGTCGGCCTGCGCCAGGACGGCCAGGTTGCGCCAGGCCCACGCGGTGGGCTCGGTGGCGATCGACCGGGTCCAGGCGTCGGCCGCCGCTTCGATGTCTCCCGCGACGGCGCGGATCACCCCGAGGTGCAGCATCGCCAGCCACCCGTCGGCCGCCTCCAGCAGCGGCACCCATCGGTTGCTCACTTGGTAGGAGGAGGGTGCCTGCTCGACCGGCGGCGAGGGCAGTCGCCCGGTCTGCAGCAGCTGGAGCCAGGTGGCCTGCTGCGGGCCGAGCGAGTCGTCGGGGAAGGGTGTACCGGTCAGGTTCAGCGACCGGTCCCCGTCCCGTTCCCGCGCGATGCGTTCGAGCGCACCCCACCCCGAGCCGGTGTTCAGCACCTCGTCCGGCTCGGTGTCGGCCCAGGACAGGGTGTCCGCGAGCACCCGGTCGAGCGCTGCCCTGGGGACCAGCGCCTCGAGGTCCCGAGTCACCGCGCGGCGCGCCCGGGACCAGTCGGCCGCGTGGACGGCGTCCGGGTCGCTCTCGAGCAGTCCGTACGCCTCCACCCAGGCCCACGAGGCACGTCCCGGCATCGGTAGGTGCTCGAGCTGGGTCCGGGCCAGTCCCGCCTGGATCTCGAGGTACTCCTCGCCCGGCCCGGAGAGCCACTCCTGCCAGTGGTCCCCGCCGGCGCTCCTTCCCCACAGGAAGAGCTTGCGGCCGCGAAGCAGGTCGGTCGAGGCCTGCACCAGTCCGCTGCCCCGGCCGTCCAGCGCAGCGACCCAGCGACGCTGGTCGTCGTCGATCTGGAAGAAGTAGTCGGTGGCCTCCGTCGCGCGCGTCGGGTAGGTGCGGTCCCGTCCTTCGAAGTCGGGGATCGGGACCCGACGGAGGCGCCGGTCGGAGGAGAACTGCCAGGCCGCGTCCGCGGGTGCGAGGACGCGAACGTCGTCCGACTGGGGCACGGCGACGTTGGACCACCAGTAGATGGGTACCTCGGTGTCGCTGGGATTCAGGATCCGGACGTGGACCAGCAGCACCGGGGAGTCCTCGGGCAGCCAGGCGTCGACCTGGTAGACGACTTCGCGCAACCGCTCGAACTCGTACATCCGCAAGGTCGGCGTGCCGTCCGGTTGGAGGACGCGGGCAGCGTGCAGCGGCTCGCAGGTGGTGGGCGTGTGCCCGATGGTCCCGATGTTCCACTCCACGCCGCCGGCGAACCACGCGTTGCGCAGAGCGAGGTTCGCCGGCTGGAAGACCGGGTTCCGGTGCAGCAGCTCTCGACCGGTCGGCTTGTGCACGAGGGACCACAGCCGCCCACCGCTGTCCAGGAGGAAGGTGGCGCGCAGGAGGTCGTTCTCCAGCACGGCGACCTTGTGCTCGGCCGGCCGACGGCTGCGGCCGTAGCCGTCCTGGATCAGGTAGGGCAACACCGTGGTGACCCGGCCGTAGCCGATGTTGCGGCGCATCTCGGCGTCTGCGGCGGCGGTGTCGACCGACGCATGGATGTCGGCCACGGTGAACAACGGCGGCAGCGGGTTCTCCGGCCCGACCTGCGCGGTCGGCATGGTCAGCGTCTCGAGACGCAGCTCGCTCATCGACTCATCGAGAAGGCAGCTACTTCATGGTTCCCGCGGTGACCGAGCCTTGGAGTTGCCGTTGGAAGATGGCATAGACGATGAGGACGGGGACGACGGTGATCACGACGGCGGCGAACAACCGGCCGAAGTCGACGTTGTAGCCGGCTTGTGAGGCGAACGAGGCCATGCCCTGGGACAGGACGTAGTTGTCGCGGTTGGTGTTCAGGGCGACCGGTAGCAGGAACTGGTTCCACAGGCCGAGAAAGTTGAAGATGGCGACCGATGCCATCCCCGGCTTGGCCATGGGCAGCATGACCTGGAAGAACTTGCGCCACTCGCCCGCCCCGTCGATCTCGGCGGCCTCCGCGATCTCGTCGGGGAGGGCTCGGAAGAACGGGAACAGGAAGAACACCGTGAACGGGAGCGCGAACGCCACGTAGGTGATGATGAGTCCGGGGAGGGTGTTCAGCAGCCCGATGTCTTGGAGAACGAAGAACAGCGGGACGATAGCGAGGAAGACCGGGAACGTCAGCCCGGCGAGCATCAGGTAGTAGATGAGCTTGCTGCCGATGAAGGAGAAGCGGGCGAGCACGTAGGCGCACATGGCGCCCAGCACCATCACGATGACCAGAGCGAACCCGACCACGATGACGGTGTTGACGAAGTACCTGCCGATGCCTGCCGTGGTCCACGCGGAGACGTAGTTGTCGAAGTTCCAGTTCGCCGGCAGCGTGAACGGTGAGGCGAAGATCTCCTTGCTCGTCTTGAACGACGACATCAGAGTCCACAGCAGGGGGACGATGATCAGGATCGTCCACAGGCTGAGGACGACGTGGGAGACGGCGGTGACCGACTTCTGCCCGGTGGTGGACGACGTGGATTGTGTCGTGGTCGTCATCGCTTGACCTTCGCTTCGCGTCCCCCGGTCAGCCAGTTCACCGAAAACACGATCGCGGCGAACGTGAGGGTCGCGATGGCCAGCACCACGCCCATCGCGCTGGCCAGGCCGAACTGGCCCTTCGAGAATGCGGTGTTGAGCAGTCGCTGTGGCATCACGAGGGTTGAGTTGTCCGGCCCCCCGCCGGGGTTGAGTGCCTGCATGTACACGAACGCATCGAGGGCCAGGATGCCCAGGTAGATGTAAGCGGTCTGGATGCTGTCCCGGATCAACGGGATCGTGATCGAGTACGCCGTCCGGATCCGGCCGGCGCCGTCCAGCCGGATCGCGTCGTAGTAGTCCGACGGGATCCCCTTGATCGCTGCGACGAACAGCACCATGTAGAAGCCCACGAAGCCCCAGATGATCACGAACATCGAGGCCGGCATGGCGGTGCGGGTGTCGCCGAGCCAGGGGAAGCTGGCGAACTGGTCGAACCCGAGCTTCGTGAGGACGCCGTTCAGGAGGCCGGCGGACGGGTCGAACATCTGACTCCACAAGATTCCGATGATGATCGCCGGGATCGTGTAGGGAAAGAACGAGATCACCCGATAGAAGTTGGAGTTCCGGATCCCGCGCGCGGCCCCGTGCGTGGTGCCCCCCACCGTGACCATCGTGGCCAGCACGAAGCTGAGCACGACGGTCACGAGGGGCACCACGACCGCCAGCAGGATGTTGTTCCAGAAGGCGGTCACGAAGATGTCGTCGTGCAGCCAGCTTCCGGTAGTTCCGCAGACCGACGAAGTTCATGTCGGACGTGAAGCCCGACCAGTCGGTCATGGAGTACCAGAACGCCTGCACGAACGGCCAGACCACGAACAGCAGGAAGATCGCCAGCGGCAGCCCGAGGAACACCACGAAGAAGCTGATCCGGTCGAACGTCAGCTTGCGGCGCGCCTTCTTCCGACGCACGACTGGTGGTGCGTCCGTGACGGCTGCCGAATCGATCACGTGACCTGGATCTTCTTGATCGAGTCGTCGTTACGAACCTTGTCGGTGATCTCCTGCAGTCCCTTGGTCAGGGCGGCGACGTCGGCTTTGCCGGCCAGGAAGCTGTTCCAGATCACGAGCTGGTCGGTGTTCATGCCGTACAGGTCGACGAACTTCCAGGTGAAGACGTCGGTCCCGGCGGCGCTGAGCAGGTCGTTCTGCGAGACCAGGGCGGTCGAGCCGAAACCATCAGCCGGGACAGTGCCCTTGACGATGGTCGGCGCGAGCTTGGTCTTGGCGAAGTTCGTGGCGGCCTCCTTGGAGAGCATCGTGCGGAGCAGCTCCTTGCCGCCGGCCACGTTCTTGCCCTTGGTCGGGATCACGAACGGCTCACCGGAGGCGCTGTGCAGCGCCTCGTACGGCATCGAAGAGTCCGCAGTCACCGTCATCTCGGGGCATCCGGTCATCTTGAAGTCGGGCTTGGTCGTGTCCTTCATCTCGTTCTCGATCCAGGAGCCCGACGGGTACAGCAGGGCGTCCTGGTTGTTGCTCCACTGGGCCTGAGCTGCAGTGAACTGGGTGCCCGCTCCGCCGGGCTTCATGTAGCCGGCCTTGACGATCTGGCCCATGCCCTTGAGGACGGCCTGGACTGCCGGCTTCGACCAGCAGTCCGCTTCCAGGTTCTCCAGCGAGAGCCGGACCTCGTCGCCGCCCTCCTTGATCGCCGACCCGATCGCGAGGGTCTGGTAGTACGTCGCCGCCTCCTTGCCCCACAGGAACAGGTACTTGTTCTTCGCCTTGGCCTTGGCGCCCAGAGCCATTGCCTCGTCCCACGTCTTCGGCGGGGTCCAGCCGTTCGCCTCGAACAGGCTCGCGGAGTACCAGACCGCGTAGACCGTGAGCACGTAGTTGAGCGCGGCCAGCTTGCCGTCGTACGTTCCCGGCTCCTCGACGCCACCGAACAGGGTGTCCCGGATCTTCGTCCCCTCGAGGTTGTTCGCGTCGAGGACGTCCTTGAGGTCTTCGAGCTGCTCGAGGATCGTGCTGAACCCGATCGCGTCCGCACCGGAGTTGTCGATCAGGTCGGGCGGGTTGCCACCGACGAAGCGCGGCTGCAGTTCCGTGGCAATCTTGGTCGTCGGGGAGACCTTCACCGTCGACCCGGCGTGGTTCTTCTGCATCAGCGAGGCGGCGAATGTGACGTAGTCGGTGCCGTAGCCACCGTCGAAGATCACCGCGTCGACCGACGACTTGTCCGCCATACCGAACGGATTGGTCGTGCTGACCTTGCCGCCTGCCTTCTTGGGGGCTGCCTCGCTGCCGCCACCCGCGCACGCGGCAATTGCGCCGCTGAACGGAATGACGGCCACCGTCGCTAGCGCGCCTTTCATGAAGCTGCGGCGGTCGACTGCCTTCTTCTCGGTGGTCATGTTGCCTGCCTTCCGGGTTGGTGTGCTGGTGGAACGAGTCAGGCCGTACGACGGATCCGGCCGGCGTAGCGGGCTTCGAGGGTGCTGTTGTGCTCGTCCCCGCCGGGGACGTTGGCCGACAGGTAGACCGGCGGTGTCTCGCCCGCCTCGGTGAGCCGCCGGACGACTTCGGCGCCGATCAGCTGCGCGACCAGCGCGCCGGTGATCGACGAGACGGCGCAGACGGTGCCGCCGCCGGGCAGCGGCAGCACGGCGTCGCCGTACGGAGCGCCGTTGTCCAGTGCGACGTCGGCGTGGTCGACGAGCTTGGTGCCCGACGGGTGTCGGGAGTCGACGCCCGCGGTCTGGGTGAACGACGTGATGACGATCAACCGGTGCCCGTGCTGCTTGACGATCTTCGCGAGCTCGACGATCGAGCCATTGACCCCGGAGTTGGAGGCGATCACGAAGATGTCGGCGGGCGACACGTTGGCGAGGTCGTACAACCGGCGGGCGATCGACGGGTCACGTTCGAGGTGCTTGCTGCTGAGCACGTCGGGCGACTCGCCGCCGACGAGGACGACATCACGCAAGGCGATCCGGTTGCTCGGGACCAGGCCGCCGGCCCGACCCGCGATCTCCATGGTCAGCGCCTCGGAGTGCCCGGACCCGAAGGCCTGGATGACGCCGCCGGCCCGCAACGACGCCACGATGAGATCTGCCGCCTGCTGTACGGGACCGTCGGCCTGCTCGCTGACCTTTGCCATGATCGGTCCGAGTGCGGCGAGGTAGGCCTGCGCGCTGACGCCGCCGTTGGTCGCAGTGGTGTCGCCGTTTCCGGCCGCACTGGACGTCTCAACCATCGGAACCGTGGCCTCCCGTGAGTGGATCATCCGACGCCTGCGTGACGTTCGGTTGGACGTAGGCCCCGACGACCGATGCGACACTAACCGATATCCCAACAAAGTCGGAGTAGACATGCGCCCAGATTTCCTGGCTCTCGGCGGCGACCTGGGTGGCACGTCGACGCGCATCTTGGTCGTGGGCAGCGATGGTCGGGAGTACGGCCGCAGCACCACCGGCGGCGGCAACCCGACGACCGATCCGGCCGGCGCTGCAGCGGCGTTCGGCGACGCGTTGCGCGCCGCGCTTTCCGGTGTTGACGCCGCCCGGGTGAAGGCATCGGTCGTCGGCGTCGCGGGGGGTTCGGCGCTGCGCACACCGGCAGTGGGGACGCACTTCGGCCAGGTCTGGGCCGAGGCCGGACTGACCTGCGACCCGGGCTACGTCCCCGACCTCGAGGTGGCGTTCGCGGGCGGCACACCTGCGTCCGACGGAGCCGTGCTGGTCGCAGGAACCGGCGCTGCGGCGGGGTCGCTCACCGACCATCGGCTGACGCGGACCGCGGGCGGGCACGGCTGGCTGCTCGGTGACGACGGCTCGGGGTTCTGGTTGGGGCGCGAGGCCGTCCGGGCCACCTTGCGGACACTCGACGCGGGAGAAAAGCCCGGTGCATTGGTCGACTCCGTGCTCCGCGAGCTGGACGCTGACCGGCAAGCGACGGCGCGCCAGCGCGAACGGGTGATCCAGGCGGTGAACTCGCGCCCGGGTGTCCTGCTGTCGGCACTGGCCCCGCTGGTCACCGCCGCCTACCGGACCGGCGACCCGCAGGCGCAGTCCATCGTCGAGCGCGCCGCAGCGGCCCTGCAGGCGACTCTCGGCCTGATCCGAGACCCGGCCGAGAGCACGCCGATCGTCCTCGCGGGAAGCCTGGCCGCCGACGCGTCCCCGGTGGGGGCCGAGCTGCGAACGCTGCTCGCGGCCCGGTTCGCCGGCGCCGTCCTGCCGGCCCGCACCGGGGTGGGCGGGGCCGCCTGGCTGGCACTCGCGGCGCTGGACCCGGCACTGGCCACCCGCGAGACGCACGCCCGGCTGTGCTCCTGACGACGTCAGTGGGTCTCCTGTTCGGCGGGGCACAACAACGGCGGCATCGACCTGCCCCATCGTTGGGCGCGATGTTTGTAAGACTTACATGCGAACTGACGGGAGGTCAATAGGTTCTGCAAGAAGTTGTCCGACTGTGATGCTTGACGCGAGACGGGCATGGCGCTCAGAAGGCGATGTCGAGCGACCGGGAGAGCACGATGCTGGCGGCGCCGCGCAGCGTCGCGTAGTCGTCGATGTCCGCGAAGACGATGCTCGGCTCACCGCCCGGATGCGCGAATGCCTGGCCACGGACGTGCTGCTCGATGGCGGACCGAAGCGCTTCTCCACCGCCGACCGGGTCACCGTGCACGATGAACAGACCAATCCCGAGTATCTGTTGGAGATTTGCGATGCCGACAGCGAGATTTCTCGCGTAGTCGGCGAGCAGCGTCGCCGCGGCCCTGTTCGCCGGTGCGAGTGCCGAGAGGGACGCTGCTCCGATGATCTTCGGCTTGGGAAGGCCACGCCGCGTCGCTTCTTCGCGCAGCCATCGAGTCGTGGCCACGGTCTCCCAGCAACCCGTCAGCCCACACTCGCAGAGGGTGCCCTCACGATCGATGATCATGTGGCCGACCTCGCCTCCGGCGCCCCGAGCCCCACGGTGCAACGCGCCGTCGAAGATGAATCCGGCGCCGATGCCCTCGCCGATGTAGAGCGAGCAGAACGACGACTCACCGCGACCTGCGCCGAACAACATGTCTCCCAACGCCTGGGCGCGAGGCTGCAGGTCGACGTAGGTGGGCACACCCAGGGTCTCCGCAATCAACGGGCCCACGGACAGACCGTTGAACCCGGGCGCGAGATCCGAGCGCACGATCTGGCCGGTCTCCGTGTCGACCATCCCGGCGACCGCGATGCCGATGCCACGCAACGGCAACGCGGCGTTTGCCGTGACCTCGCGCAGCAGTCCGGTCAACCGCCCGGCGATGAGGTCGTGGTTTGACTTCGTCGGGCGGAACCGGATGCTCGCCCTCGACGTGACGTCGCCGCCCGCCGTGACCACGGCGGCCTGCGCGCCCTCAGGAAGCATGAGAACAGCACCGACCGGCCACCCTGCGCCGGAGAACCACACGGGTCTCGCTCGCTTGCCACCACGTGCGCCGCTCGCCAGCGGGTCTTGCTCTTCCAGGAGTCCCTCGTCGAGAAACGGCTGGACGATCTGGCCGATCGTGGCGCGGGTGGAGCCGGTGAGCCGCGCCAGCTCGGGCCGGGGGAGTGGCCCGTTGGCGTAGAGCGTCTTCAGCACCCGCGCTCGGTTGACCTCGCCCGCTCGGGAGGAGGAGAGCATCGTCGAGAGTCGTGGTGCCGAACCGCGTGCGCGACCTCGTGGGGCGACAGCGCGAGCGGGAATCACGTCGGCGGACCGGTCCTTCATCGGCGCTGCCCTTTCTCACTGCCAAGGCGCTGCGTGCCCGACCGGCCCCGTGTGGCGCCGCGGTTGGTTCGTATGAACCACAAACAATGCTATAAGTCGAGTCGTTGAGCAACCGCAGCCATCACGCCGGCGGATCATGACCGACGGCTCGGACCTGACGTCGGTGCGTGGTACTGCTGGGGGCATGACGCACCCAGCGAATCCCGAGAGCGTCTTCACGTACGGCGCACCGCAGCTGAAGTTCGGTCGCGGTGCGGCCGAGGAGATCGGCTATGACCTCAGCCTGATCGGCGCGACTCGCGTGCTGGTCGTGACCGATCGCGGTGTGGCAGCCACCGGCACTCCGCAACGGGTGGCCGACCAGATGCAGCGGTTCGGCATCACGGCGCACGTCTTCGACGGCAGTCGGGTCGAGCCGACCGACGAGAGCCTTCAGGCGGCCATCGAGTACGCGCGAGAAAGTGGCCCGTGGGATGCCTTCGTCGCGGTCGGTGGCGGGTCGAGCATCGACACGGCCAAGGCGATCAACCTGTTGGTCACCAACCCCGGTGAGCTGATGGACTACGTCAACGTGCCCGTCGGAGCCGGCCTCGCACCCGTGAACGCGCTCAAACCGCTCGTCGCGGTGCCGACGACGACCGGCACCGGCTCCGAGAGCACGACGATCTGCGTGCTGGACGTGCTGTCGCAGAAGGTCAAGACCGGCATCAGCCACGCCCGGCTGCGGCCCACTCTGGCGGTCATCGACCCGGATCTCACGATGACCCAGCCACCAGGGGTGACGGCAGCCTCCGGCATGGACATCCTCTGCCACGCACTGGAGAGCTATACGGCGCGTCCGTACACATCGTTTGAACGCAAGGCGCCAGAACGGCGCGTGCCCTACTGCGGGTCCAACCCGATCGCCGACATGTGGTCGGAGAAGGCGCTGAGCCTGCTGGCGGGATCGTTCCGGCAGGCAGTGCAGCACGGCGACGACGCGGACGCGCGAGCCGACATGGCACTGGCGGCAACCTTTGCCGGCATGGGGTTCGGCAACGCCGGCGTGCACATCCCGCACGCCAACGGCTATCCGATCGCGGGCCGGGTCAAGGACTTCCATCCCAGGGACTATCCAGCGGACGAGCCGATGGTGCCGCACGGCATGTCGGTGGCGCTGACGGCGCCCGAGACGTTCCGGTTCACGTTCGACGCGGCGCCCGAACGGCACCTTCGCGCCGCCGTGCTGCTCGCTCCCGACGCGGAACAGACCCGCGACCCGGCCGAGCAGTTGCCGTCGATCCTGATCGCGCTGATGCGCGACATCGACCTCCCCAACGGGGTGAGTGGTGTCGGCTTCGACGAGGGAGACATCGACGGGCTCGTCGAGGGCACGATGAAGCAGCAGCGACTGCTCGCCACGGCGCCGAAGCCGGTGACCGAGGACGACGTCGCCGCGATCTTCCGCAGGTCGATGCGGCTCTGGTGATCCCGGCGAACAGGCCTTGTCCGACCCCCGACCCCTTCACCCCTTCACCCCTTCACCCCTTCAAAGTCGATCATGCAGTAACCGACAACTCCGTTCCCGCACCATCGGGATCCGAGCCCGGTTGCGCGGAGTGCGAACCGAGCCGATGGTGGCGGTGCGGTCTTGGTGAGCAACCGCATCAGGCTGTGCCCCGGCGCGGCGGGCCAGGCTTACTTTCGGGTCTAGGTTGTCGGGGTATGAACCTCTTGGACGTGCCTTCAGGCGCGCGACGCCGTACGTACCTCATCAGTCTCGCGTCGGCCGCGCTGCTCGCCGCACCACTGGTCGTCACGTCGGTCGGCACCGCCCAGGCCGCCGCGCCCGCGGCGCTCGCCACGCCAGCTCGGGCAGCCGCCTCGATCTCCTGGGCGAGCCGGGCCAGCGGGCTCCATCAGCCGGTGCAGGTGACCAGTGCCCGCGACGGGGTGAACCGGCTCTTCGTCGTCGAGAAGCCAGGTCGCATCCGGATCGTCAAGGACGGGAAGCTGCGCGCCAAGCCGTACCTCGACATCACGTCGCGTGTCAGCGACGGGGGCGAAGGCGGGCTGCTCAGCGTCGCCTTCCACCCGCAGTTCGCGCAGCATCCGTTCTTCTGGGTCGCCTACACGAACAACGCGGGCGACGTGCAGGTTTCGCGCTTCCGCGCCAAGGGCCCGCATTCGAAGACAGCGCGGCGGGGGAGCGAGAAGCACGTCATCCGGGTGCCGCACCCCCTCCAGTTCTCGAACCACTTCGCCGGCCAGCTGATGTTCGGTTCAGGCAACGAGCTGTTCATGTCGACCGGCGACGGTGGCGGCGCGGGAGACCCGTTCAACCACGCTCAGTCGAAGAAGACCCTGCAGGGCAAGATCCTGCGGATCCACGTGATCGGTGCCAAGAAGGACTGTGGCAAGTACATGTGCGTTCCGGCGAGCAACCCGTATGCCGGCAAGAAGAAGGGCCGCGGGGCCATCTGGCTGATCGGCCTGCGCAACGCGTGGCGGTTCTCGGTCGACCGGAACACCGGAGACCTCTGGATCGGTGACGTCGGCCAGGACGCGGTCGAGGAGGTCGACCACGTCAGCCGGGGCGGGTTGAACCTCGGCTGGTCCTGCCGCGAGGGAAACACGGTCTTCAAGGCCTCGCGCTGCAAGTCAGGTCGCAGCTACTTCGCCCCGGTGTACACGTACGGCCACGACTACGGAAGGGCGATCATCGGCGGCTTCATCTACCGCGGTTCGAGGTTTGCCTCGGTGCTCGGCGGTCGCTATGTCGGCGGTGACGAAGTCTCCGGCAGGATCTTCTACTCCTCCGGTGGCGGCCTCGTCACGGCGGGGCAGCTGGACGGCGTCTCGAGTTTCGGCGAGGACGACAGTCGCGAGCTCTGGGCGGTCACCTTCAACGGCGGCCTGTTCCAGATGTCCGCGGCCTGACCGTTGCCGCGTCCCGGTCGACGATCTGTGAGTGACCTGGTGGCACCGGGCTGAAATGCGCAGGAGCCGTCCAGAGGCGCCTCGGTAACATCGCCGGGGTGCCGCCCGATCGGTGCGGCATCGTCCCTCTCTCCTCAGGAGCCCACCGTGTCCGACCTCCGCATCCACGTCGACGGCAGCGAGCGTCAGGTCGCCGCCGGCACGACGGCCGCGGACGTCCTCGACGGTGACCGGTCCGTGGTCGCCGCCCGGGTGGGCGGCGAGCTGCGCGACCTGGCCTACGAACTGGTCGACGGCGACGAGGTCGAGCCGGTCGCGGTGGACTCCGCCGACGGTCGGTCGATCCTGCGTCACTCGGCGGCACACGTGATGGCCCAGGCCGTGCAGGAGCTCTATCCGGACGCCAGGCTGGGCATCGGCCCGCCCATCGAGAACGGCTTCTACTACGACTTCGACGTCGCGACACCGTTCACCCCCGACGACCTGGCCCGCATCGACAAGCGGATGCAGCAGATCGTGAAGGAGGGGCAGACCTTCAGCCGACGCGTGGTCAGCGACGACGAGGCGCGGGCCGAGCTCGCCTTCGAGCCGTACAAGCTCGAGCTGATCGGTCTGAAGGGCGCTGGTGCCGCGGACGCGGCCGACGGCGCCGACGCCGAGGTGGGCGCCGCCGAGCTGACCATCTACGACAACCTGCGCAAGGACGGCTCCCTGGTGTGGAAGGACCTCTGCCGCGGGCCGCACGTCCCCACCACCCGCGCCATCCCGTCGTTCAAGCTGATGCGCAGCGCCGCCGCCTATTGGCGGGGGAGTGAGAAGAACCCGCAGCTGCAGCGCATCTACGGCACAGCGTGGGAGTCGCGCGACGCGCAGAAGGAGTATCTGAGCCGGCTCGCCGAGGCCGAGAAGCGCGACCACCGCAAGCTGGGTGCCGAGCTCGACCTGTTCTCCTTCCCCGACGAGCTGGGATCGGGGCTGGCGGTCTTCCACCCCAAGGGCGGAGTCATCAAGCGGGAGATGGAGGACTACGCCCGGCTGCGCCACATCGAGGAGGGCTTCCAGTACGTCGGCACTCCGCACATCACCAAGCAGGGCCTGTTCGAGACCTCCGGCCACCTGCCCTACTTCGCCGAGACGATGTTCCCGCCCATGGAGATGGAGGGGGCTCACTACTACCTCAAGGCCATGAACTGCCCGATGCACAACCTGATCTACCGGTCGCGCGGGCGGTCCTACCGTGAGCTGCCGCTGCGGCTGTTCGAGTTCGGCTCGGTCTATCGCTTCGAGAAGTCCGGCGTCGTACACGGCCTCACCCGAGTGCGGGGTCTGACGATGGACGACTCGCACTCGTACGTGACCGCCGACCAGGCCTCAGACGAGATCAAGCACCTGCTGTCGTTCGTCCTCGGTCTGCTCAAGGACTTCGGGCTCGACGACTTCTACCTCGAGCTGTCGACCCGCGACGACGCGTCCGACAAGTTCATGGGCAGCGACGAGCAGTGGGAGGTGGCGACCAAGGTCCTGGAGGACGCCGCCACCGAGACCGGCCTCGAGCTGGTGCCTGACCCTGGCGGCGCCGCTTACTACGGCCCCAAGATCTCGGTGCAGGCGCGGGACGCGATCGGGCGGACCTGGCAGATGTCGACGATCCAGTACGACTTCAACCAGCCGGAGCGGTTCGGCCTGGAATACCAGGCCGCCGACGGGTCGCGGCAGCAGCCCGTGATGATCCACTCGGCGAAGTTCGGGTCGATCGAGCGCTTCCTCGGTGTGCTCGTCGAGCACTACGCGGGAGCCTTCCCGCCCTGGCTCGCGCCGGTGCAGGTCGTCGGCATCCCGATCACCGACGAGCACATCCCGCACCTCGACCAGATCGCCCGACGGCTGCGGGAGCACCACATCAGGATCGAGGTCGACATCTCCGACGACCGCATGCAGAAGAAGATCCGCAACGCGCAGAAGCAGAAGGTTCCGTACATGCTGATCGCGGGCGACGACGACGTCGCGAAAGGCGCGGTCTCCTTCCGTTATCGCAACGGCGAGCAGAAGAACGGCGTGCCGATCGAGGATGCGATCGCAGAGATCAGGCAGGCGGTCGCCGACCGGGTGCAGGTGTGAGCCCGGGCCCTCCGCCCGAACCTGGACAGCGGTACGACGACGCGCGCCCCGAGGTCGTCGCACAGGAGGGTGTCGGCACCGCAGACGGGTTGCGCCGACTTTGGACGCCGCACCGGATGGCCTACATCAAAGGCGAGCAGGGGACGGGGCGTGACGACCCCGATGTCTGCCCGTTCTGCCGCATCCCGACGCTCGACGACCGGGTCGGTCTGATCATCGCGAGGGGTGCGGCGGTCTATGCCGTGCTCAACCTGCACCCGTACAACCCGGGACACCTGATGGTGGTGCCTTACCGGCACGTGGCCGCTCTGGAGGACCTGACCCCGGAGGAGACGCAGGGGCTGTCGGACTTCACGCGCCGTGCTGTGGTCGCGATCAAGTCGGTGTCGTCCCCGCACGGCTTCAACGTCGGGCTCAACCTGGGCCACGTCGCCGGCGGGTCGCTGGCCGACCACCTGCACCAGCACGTCGTGCCGAGGTGGGGCGGGGACGCCAACTTCATCACGGTGCTCGCGCAGACCAAGGTGATCCCCGAACTGCTGGCGGACACGCGCGACATGATCGCTGCCGCGTGGCGCACGGCTGACGACGACGAGGCCGGCGAGCGCGTGCGCGGCGATTCCCATGGCTGACGACTTCGAGGTGGACGAGCGCGTGCGCGGCGATCCCCATGGCTGACCGACGCGTGCGGCCCGTGCTGCTCTATGACGGCGAGTGCGGCTTCTGCACGCGGATGGTCGAGGAGGCAGCTGACCGTCTCGCGGCTGACGTCGACTATCTGCCGTCCCAGCGCGCACCACTGTCGACGTACGGCATCAGCGAAGCCGAGGCCCGCCACTCAATTCAGTGGGTCGCGCCCGAGGGCCGCATCGGCCACGGCGCCGAGGCGGCTGCGCGGCTGCTCGTCGCGAGTGGCGGCGCGTGGGCCTTGCTCGGCCGACTCCTGCTCGCACCACCGTTCTCGTTCGTAGCGGCCGCTGGCTACTGGCTCATCGCTCGCAACCGTTCGCACATCCCCCTGCCACCCCGCCGCCGCTGACGCGCGACCTTCGTGCCCCGACACGCCGGCGTGTCGCGGCACGAAGGTCACTCGTCGCGACATCGCGCCACTGGTCAGCGACCTTTGGCCGCGACTCGCCCGGCGTGTCGCGGCCAAAGGTCGCTCGTCGCGACTTCGTGCCGTCCGAACGGCGTCAGTTGGCGCCAGCTCGGAGACGCGTGGGTCAGGGTCGAGTGCCTACCTGGTGCGTCGCCAGGAGGTCGGCAGCCGTTGTCGAGCCGACGATGTGGGTGACCTCTGTCGAGTCGGCTTCGGGGATGCTCTGCCGCAGGTCGACGGTGTCCATGACCAGCGAAGCGCGCACCATGCGACCGACTTGTGGTCGCGCCTGTCCCACAGTCGCGGCCACGACCTTGAGCGCGCCACGAGGCAGATGACGAGGTGCCCCGGCACGACCCGCAGCCCGCATCACCTCGCCGGCCAGCTCGTTCAGGGTGAGGTCGACGGGACCACATACCTCGATGATCTGGCCGCGCTTCGTCGGGTCGATCACCGCATCGGCCAGCACGCTGGCCACATCTGTGGCGGAGACGAAGTTGACCGGGTTGTCACCACGGCCGAAGACCATCGGGCGCCCGGAACGACCCGCCGTCTTCTCGAGGATCGACGACCACGTCTCGAGGAACGCCGAGGACCGCACGATCGTCCACGCGACCGTACTTTCGCGTACGTGGCGTTCCGCTGCGGCCTTCATGCGGAACAGTTCCATCGGACTGTCCGACGATGCGCCGATGACGGACATGAGCACGACGTCCGCGCCGACCTCGGCCGCTGCATCGATGAGGTTGATGTTGCCCAAGCGGTCGATCGAGTCAGGCGATACCCCGCCAGGTCCGGCGAGTCCCTGTACGGCGCTCACGACCGTGTCGGCTCCAGTCATCGCCCGCCGTACGTCCTCGGGAACGCGAATGTCGCCAACGACGAGCTCCACACCACCGATGTCGGCCGCCCGGGCAGCGTCGCGGGTGAGCACCCGCACGCTCTGACCGCTCGCGACCAACCTTCGCAACAGCAGCGTGCCCAGCGTGCCGGAACCACCGGCGACGAGGATCATGATCGAGCGCCGTCGGCTGGCCGGAAGCGGAGTCACGGCTCGACGCACGGCATCGTCGACGGAGTCGCCGGCCCGATCAACAGGCTCGAGGTAGAAGCTGGCCCAGGCTGCCCGACCGTCGACGACGCGGAACACGGTTACCCCGCGCATCGCATGTGGGACTCCGTCGCGGCGGGTGCCTTGCATGTCCCATTCGACCCACGCGAGGTCGCCGTCCACTGCCCGCCGCACCACCTCGGCGCGCAGGTCAGTGACGCCGGCGAAGATCTGGGTCCAGTTGCGCCGGACCTGCTCGCGACCCTGGAAGCCGCGGCTCGGGTGTGCGGGAGTCTCGTTCACATAGTCGGCCGCGAAGCAGTCGACCAGCGCATCGATGTCGTGCGCATTCGTGGCCGCGAGCAGTCGGTCGACCATTGCTCCCGGACCGTCGTCGACGCGGGTCTCGTTGGTGGTCATCGGGCCTCCGGACTATCCGTTACAGTATGCTGTAACCAATGAGCACTATGGGCCCAGCGGGGCGCGACGTCAAGTCGGGGCGGCGCTACGACTCCAGTGGCCGGCTACGGGCGGCGGAGCGCACGCGTGCCCGCGTCCTCGACATGGCGCGCGAGCGTTTCCTCGCCAACGGCTACGCCGCGACGACGGTGGCGGCGATCGCCACGGCGGCAGGTGTGTCCGTCGAGACGATCTACAAGTCCTACGGGGGAAAGGCGGGCCTGGTCCGGTCGCTGCGCGACGCCGCGCTGCGAGGAAGCGGACCCGTCCCGGCCGAGCAGCGATCCGACCAGCAGTCTGCAGCGGCCAGCGATCCCCGGGAGATCATCGCCGGCTGGGGTCGGCTGACCAGCGAAGTGATGCCACGCGTGGCGCCCATCCTGCTTCTGGTCCGCGCGGCCGCTGGTGCCGACGACGAGATGGCAGTCGTGCGCCGGGAGACCGACGACAGTCGGCTGGAGCGGATGGCGCACAACGCGCGCTATCTCGTCGACGGTGGGCACGTACGGGATGGCCTCGGCCTCGAGCAGGTGCGTGACGTGCTGTTCGCGTACAGCTCACCCGAGCTCTACGAGCTCCTGGTCCTGCGCCAGGGTTGGCCGACCGACGACTACAGCCGGTTCGTGGCCGACGGCATCGCTGCGGCCGTCCTCCCACCGCCCCGCCGCTGACCCCACCCAGCCAGCGACCTTTGGCCGCGACACGCCGGCGTGTCGGGGCACGAAGGTCGCTCGTCGGACCGGGGGAGTCAGCTGTCGCCGGCCTCGGACTGGATCTTGGCAGCGATGTGGCTGGGCATCGGCTCGTGCCTGACGTAGGCGCGAGAGAACGTGCCGGTGCCGTGCGACAGGGAGCGCAGGTCGACGGCGTACCGCGTGATCTCCACCTGCGGAACCTCCGCCTTGACCATGGAGCGGCCGGTGCCGACTGGCTCGGTGCCCGTGACGCGGCCCCGGCGGGTCGAGAGGTCGCCCATGATCGCGCCGACGTACTCGTCGGAGACCAGCACCGACAGCTCGTCGACCGGCTCGAGCATGTGCACCTGGGTCGCCTTGGCCGCCTCCTTGAGCGCCAGCGCTCCCGCGGTCTGGAAGGCCATGTCCGAGGAGTCGACCGAGTGGGACTTCCCGTCGGTCAGCGTCACGCGGATGTCGACGACGGGATAGCCCGCGGCGACGCCGCGCTCCATCTGGGTGCGCACGCCCTTCTCGACGGAGGGGATGAACTGCCGCGGTACCGCGCCGCCGACCACCTTGTCGACGAACTCGAACCCTGCACCCGACCCGAGCGGCTCCACCGTGATGTCGCACACGGCGTACTGCCCGTGGCCACCCGACTGCTTCACGTGCCGCCCGTGGCCGGTCGCCCGGCCGGCGAACGTCTCGCGCAGCTGCACGCGCACGGGCACCGACTCGACGTCGACGCCGTAGCGGTTCTTCAAGCGGTCGAGAAGTACGTCGAGGTGTGCCTCGCCCATGCACCACAGCACGAGCTGGTGGGTCTCGGAGTTCATCTCCAGAGTCAGCGTCGGGTCTTCAGCGACCAGCCGGTTGATCCCTTGCGACAGCTTGTCCTCGTCGGCCTTCGACTTGGCCACGACCGCCACGGGCAGCAAGGGCTCGGGCATCACCCACGGTTCCATCAGTACGGGGTGGTCCTTCTCGGACAGGGTGTCGCCGGTCTCCGCCCGGGTGAGCTTGGCGACCGCCGCGATGTCTCCCGCGATGCACTGCGACACCGTTCGCTGCGTCTTGCCGAGCGGCGACGTGATCGCTCCGACGCGCTCGTCGAGGTCGTGGTCCTCGTGGCCGCGCTCGCCGAGGAAGTGGCCGGAGACATGGACCGTGGTGTCCGGGCGCAGCGTGCCCGAGAACACGCGGACCAGCGAGATGCGGCCGACATAGGGGTCGGTCGTCGTCTTGACGACCTCCGCGACCAGCGGCCCCGCTGGGTCGCACGCGATCGGTGCGAGCGGTCGACCGTCGGCGGTCGCGATCGGGGGCACCTCGTGCTCGAGCGGCGACGGGAAGCCCGAGGTGATGACCTCGAGCAGCTCGGCCATGCCCAGACCGGACGGCGAAGCGGTCGCCAGCACCGGGTAGAAGGAGGCGCGGGCCACTGCCGTCTCGAGATCGTCGATGAGGACCTTGAGGTCGATGTCCTCGCCACTGAGATAGCGGTCCATCAGGCTCTCGTCCTCGGACTCGGCGATGATCGCCTCGATGAGCGCGTTGCGGGCCGACTCGATCAACGGCAAGTGCTCGGCATCTGGCGCGCGCTCCACGCGCGTGCCACTTGAGTAGTCGAAGATCCGCTGGGAGAGCAGGCCGATCACGGCGGCCGGGCTGCCGTCCTCGGCGGCCATCGGCAGGTAGAGGGGCAGCACGCCCTCGCCGAAGACGCGCTGGCAGATCGCGACGGCCTCGTCGAAGTCGGCGCGGTCCTTGTCGAGCTTGGTGATGACGACCGCGCGCGGCATGGAGACGGCGGCGCACTCCTCCCAGAGCATGCGGGTCGCGCCGTCCAGGCCGTCGACGGCCGAGACGACGAACAGGGCGGCGTCGGCGGCGCGCAGCCCGGCGCGCAGGTCGCCCACGAAGTCGGCGTAACCGGGAGTGTCGAGCAGGTTGACCTTGATGCCAGCGTGCTCCAGCGGAGCGAGCGCGAGCGACACTGACCGCTGCTGACGGTGCTCGGCCTCGTCGAAGTCCGTGACCGTAGTGCCGTCCTCGACGCGTCCGGCACGGTTGATGATGCCGGTGGCCGTCAGCAGCGCCTCGACCAGCGTCGTCTTTCCAGAACCGGAGTGGCCGACCAGCACCACGTTGCGGATGGAACCGGGCTGGTCGGCCGTTGGGGCACCTCCGGCGGCCCCAGGGCTGGAACTCGTGTTTTGCGCCATAGCGCGTCGCCTCCCTGTCACGCCCAGCCGGGGCGGTCGTGGAACCGAACCGGCGGGCCTCGCGGATGCCCAGAGCCTTCACCCGCGAGCCTCGCGGCACAAGGGGTCGCAAGGGGGAGCCGGGAAGGCCGCAGCCGCACCGCTCTACGATGAGCGCCTGCCCAGCGTCCTGCTCGACCTTGGACACTGCCCGTTGGATTGACCGTGGAGTCGCCGCCCGATGCTGAATCGCTTCGCTCGAGCGCTGTTCACGCGCATCCTCACGCCCATAGCCGGGTTCCTGGTCCGCCGCGGGGTCAGCCCCGACCTGGTGACGCTGATCGGAACGCTGGGCGTGGCCTTCGGTGCCCTCGCGTTCTATCCCCGCGGCGAGTTCTTCTGGGGCACGGTCGTCATCACGTTGTTCGTCTTCTCCGACCTCATCGACGGCACGATGGCCCGGATGAGCGAGCGGTCCAGCCGGTGGGGAGCCTGGCTCGACTCGACGCTCGACCGGATCGGTGACGCAGCGGTCTTCGCCGGCCTGACCCTGTGGTTCGCCGGCGACGGCGACGACCTGCTGCTTGTCGCGCTGTGCCTCTACTGCCTGTCCACCGGCGCTGTGGTCTCCTACGCCCGTGCTCGTGCCGAAGGGCTCGGCATGACCGCCAACGTCGGCATCACGGAACGGGCCGACCGCCTCGTCGCGATCCTCGTCGCGACGGGGCTCGACGGGCTGGGCGTGCCCTACATCCAGGCGCTCGCGCTCTGGGTCCTCGCGGTCGGCAGCACCGTGACGATCGCGCAGCGCGCCTGGACCGTTCGCCGCCAGGCCTTCGCCGAGACCCCGGGAACCCCCTGAACCTCTCAACAGTGCGCGACGGGCTGATCTACCGCGCCTACGCCCTGGGGTGGGCCGCCGTCCGTCGGTTGCCTGAGCGGGTGGCCTACGCGCTGTTCCGTGTCATCGCCGACCTGACCTGGCGACGGCGTACGGCGTCGGTGGTGCAGCTGGAGGCCAACCTGCGGCGGGCGAGGCCCGAGTCGACGTACGAAGAGCTGCGCGCGCTCTCGCAGGCCGGCATGCGCACCTACCTGCGCTACTGGTGCGACACGTTCCGGCTGCCCGACTGGAGCCACGACCGTGTCGTGCGCCTCTGTGCGCGTGGAGAACGAGCACTACCTGCGCGACGCGCTGGGTTCCGGGCGTGGTGTTGTCGCGGCGTTGATGCACATGGGCAACTGGGACCACGCCGGAGCCTGGGCCAGCCTCACCGGTGCGCCTGTCGTGACCGTCGCGGAGCGGCTGCGGCCGGAGCGGCTCTACGACCGGTTCCTCGCCTATCGCGAGGGGCTGGGCATGGAGATCCTGCCGTTGACCGGTGGCGACGGTGACCTGCTCGACGTGCTGTCGAAGCGGCTGCGGGCTGCGCGGCTGGTGCCGCTGCTCGCTGATCGGGATCTGCGGGCCAGCGGCATCGGCGTCGACCTGCTCGGCGAGCCGACGAGGATGCCGCCGGGGCCGGCGATGCTCGCGTTGCGCACCGGCGCGGCCCTGCACCCGGTGAGCATCTGGCACGACGATGCTGCCGACGGCGGGCGGCTGGTGATCCGCTGGCACGACGAGATCGTCGCGCCGCCGACCGGCAGAACGCGTGAGAAGGTCACGGACATGACGCAACGGATCGCCGACCAGTTCGGCGATGCGATCCAGGCCCATCCGGAGCACTGGCACATGCTGCAGCCGCTCTGGCTGGCCGACCTTGCAGAGCGCAGACGATGAGGGTTGCGTGTCCGCATGGCGGGGACGTACGCGGATGAAGGTCGGGATCGTCTGTCCGCATGGCCGGGACGTACGCGGATGAAGGTCGGGATCGTCTGTCCGCATAGCCGGGACGTACGCGGATGAAGGTCGGGATCGTCTGTCCGTACTCCTGGGACGTGCCGGGTGGGGTGCAGTTCCATGTGCGCGATCTCGCCGAGGTCTTGTCGTCGCGCGGCTTCGAGGTCTCGGTGCTGGCGCCCGCGGACGACGACACGCCACTGCCGCCGTACGTCGTCCCAGCCGGACGCGCGGTCCCCGTGCCCTACAACGGGTCGGTTGCGCGGGTGAACTTCGGGCCCTTGTCGGCGGCCCGCGTGCGGCGGTGGCTGCGCGAGGGCGAGTTCGACGTGCTGCACGTTCACGAGCCGACGACGCCGTCGCTGTCCCTGCTGGCCTGCTGGGCGGCGACGGGCGCGATCGTCGCGACGTTCCACACGGCCAACCTGCGGTCGCGCGCCATGCTCGCTGCCTACCCGATCCTCGAGCCGGCGCTGGAGAAGATCGGCGCCCGCATCGCGGTCTCCGAGGCGGCCAGGCGCACGGTCGTCGCTCATGTCGGTGGCGACGCGGTGCTGATCCCGAACGGGGTGTTCGTCGACCGGTTCGCCGCTGCCTCGCCGGATCCGGCCTGGCAGGGGAGCGATGGAACGGTCGTGTTCATCGGCCGGCTCGACGAGCCGCGGAAAGGACTGCCGACCCTGCTGGCGGCCATGGAGCCGGTCCTTGCGCGGCGGCCCGGGGTGCGACTGCTGGTCGCGGGCAGCGGAGACGCCGAGGAGGTGCTCGAGGATGTGTCGCCGGCCGTGCGGGACGCGGTCACGTTCCTCGGCATCGTGACCGAGGCCGACAAGGCCAGGCTGTTGCGCAGCGCTGACGTCTATGTCGCGCCCAACCTGGGTGGCGAGAGCTTCGGCATCGTCCTCGTCGAGGCGATGGCCGCCGGGGTGCCGGTGCTCGCGTCCGACCTCGACGCGTTCAGTGAGGTGCTGGACCAGGGGCGGGTGGGCGCGCTGTTCCCGACCGGCGACGTCGACGCAGCTCAGTGACGCTCTGTCCGCGCTGCTGGCGGACCCCGCGCGGCGCAAGGCGCTGAGCAGTGCCGCCAGCGACTGGGTGCTGCGGTTCGACTGGGACACGGTCACCAGCGATCTGCTCGCCGTCTACGAGACGGTCGCCGCCGGCTTCGGCGGCGTCGCCGAGGACGTCGTGACTCGCCGCTTCTCGCTGCGCGGCCGTCTCCGCGGCCTCGCGTCGCCGCCCGACTGACCCTGCCGGTGCCGTGGCGACGGGTGTACGGACGCGAATCGCGGATCAATGGAGCAGGTTGGTCCCTGATTTGCGTACGCGCGGCCCCTCGTGCCGCCAGGATGAGCCGCATGACCGCCGTGGAAGATCTTTGGAAGCTCGCGCAGGGTTATCGGGTGACGCAGGCGATCTATGTCGCCGCGGTCCTCGGGATCTCCGACCACCTGGCCGACGGACCGCGCGACGTCGGCTGGATCGCCGAACAGTGCGACTGCGACCCGGCGTCGCTCTACCGGTTGCTGCGCGCGCTGGCCACCGTCGGCGTCTACGAGGAGCTGCCCGGTCGCCAGTTCGGCCTGACCCCGCTGGGCGAGGCGCTGCGCCACGGCATCCCCGGCTCGGTCGCACCGTGGGTGGAGCACATGGCCAGCGGCAGTCACCGGGCGGCCTGGGGCGGGCTGCTCGGGAGCATCCGTACGGGGGAAAACGCCTTCAAGGCCATCCACGGCGAGTCCGCCTGGGACTACCGGGCCGCCCGTCCCGAGGCCAACGCGGTCTTCGACGCGGCGATGACGTCGATCTCGCAGATCGTCTCGGCCGGGGTGCTGGATGCCTACGACTTCGGCGGGCTCGCCACGATCATCGACGTCGGAGGCGGTCGGGGCGCGCTGCTGGGCGCGATCCTGGCTCGCTATCCCGAGGCCCGCGGGGTGCTCGGGGACCAGCCGCACGTGATCGCGGGCGCACCCGACGTCCTGGACGCCCTGGGCGTACGGGACCGCTGCGAGGTCGTTTCCGTCGACTTCTTCGACGGGGTCCCCGAGGGCGGTGACGCCTACGTGCTGAAGTCGATCGTTCACGACTGGGAGGATCCCGAGGCCGTCGCGATCCTGCGCAGCGTCCGCCGGGCCATGGCGCCGGATTCCGTGGTCCTGCTCGTCGAGCGGCTGATCGGGGAGCCGAACGGCGACCCGGAAGGCGTGGGCGATGCTGGCGGCGTTCAGCGACCTCAACATGCTGGTGGGACCGGGCGGCCGGGAGCGCACCGAGGCCGAGTACGACGCGATCTTCGCCGCGGCCGGCCTCCGCCGGAGCCGGACGGTCCGTACGCCGACCGGGTTCGCCGTGATCGAGGCTGTCGCAGATTCGGAGGCCAGGCCGCCGACTCCGTAGGCTGGCAGCGTGCCCCTGCCGTGGATCATCGCCGCACTGGCGCTGGTGATCTTCTTGGCGTGGTACCTCTCGTTCAGCGCTGCGCGCCTCGACCGGCTGCATGCCCGGGTCGAAGGAGCGCTGAGCGCGCTCGACGCCCAGCTGGTGCGCCGGGCGTCCGTGTCCATGCAGCTCGCGACCTCGGGGATGCTCGACCCCGCGACGGCGCTGCTGCTGGCCGACGCCGCGCACGAGGCGCGTGAGGCGAAGGAGCCGGAGCGTGAGCAGGCCGAGAGCGACCTGACCAAGGCGCTGCTCGCCGCGTTCGCCGAGCCCGACGTCGTGCCGGCCCTGGATGCCGATCCCGTCGGTCGCGCGCTGGCGCAGGAGCTTGCGGCGGCCTGCCTGCGGGTGCAGCTGGCCAGGCGATTTCTCAACGACGCCGTGGGAGCGGCGCGCGTCGTACGGAGGAAATGGGTGGTTCGCTCGCTGCGACTCGCCGGACACGCGCCCTGGCCGCCGACGTTCGAGATCGACGACACACCGCCAGCTACGCTCGTCCACGATCCCAACCATCGAACGACTACTATTTTGTGACGTGACAAACTTGACTATCCGTGGCGCGCTTGCCGCCCTGCTGATCGCGCCCCTCGCGCTGACCGCCTGCTCGGGCAGCAGCGAGCCCAAGACGGTCAAGCCGGTGGAGTCGACCAGCCCGACGCCGACCACCACGTCGCCCTCACCGACACCGACGCCACCAGCGCTGTCGGTGCTGTCCGGCAGGACCGGCAAGAAGGACGGCCCGGTCTATGCCGTGAAGGTCGACAACACGCACAATTCGCACCCGCAGCATCGGGTTGACGAAGGCCGACGTCGTCTACATCGAGCAGGTCGAGGGCGGAGTCACCCGCCTCGCCGCGGTCTTCTCCAGCACCTACCCCAAGCTCGTCGGACCGGTCCGCAGCGCTCGCATCAGCGACATCGACCTGCTGCGGCAGTACGGCACCGTCGGGCTCTTCTACTCCGGCTCGCAGACGCCGCTGTTGCCCAAGTTGCAGGCCGCCCCGCTGAAGCTGGTGTCCTTCGACGCCGACCGCACGGGATACACCCGCCAGCCGAACCGGCCGATGCCCTACGACGTGATCGGCGACTTCGCGACCCTGCGCAAGCGGGCCGGCAAGGTCTCGACACCGAAGGCCGCCGGCTACACGTTCGGCGACGCGCCGGCCGGGGGCAAGCCCGCCACGAACGTCTCGATCGCCTACCAGTCGGCACGTCGTCGGCGCGCAGTGGTCGGCGAGCCAGAAGCGCTACCTGCTGTCGATGGACGGCGCCAAGGACATGGCCGAACGAGGGCGGCCAGCTCGGGCCCACGACCCTGATCGTGCAGTACTCCAAGCTGTCGCCGTCGCCGTACTTCGACGTCAACCACGCCAACACGCCGTTCACGAAGACGGTCGGCCGCGGCAAGGCGGTGTTCTTCCGCGACGGCAAGGAGTACCAGGGCAAGTGGAGCCGCAGCAAGGCCTCGGAGCCGACGAAGTACACCTTCGCCGACGGCAGCCCCGCGGTCTTCGCTCCCGGCCAGGTCTGGATCGCCCTGCTTCCCAAGGGCCGGCCGGTCACGGCCAACTGATCGGCCAGCTGAGCTGAGCGCCCGACTTGTGGACTCCCGGTCACCAGACACGCCGCAGGAATGGTGTGTCGGAGTCCACAAAACGTGACTGTCGCCGGCGGGCCTACCATGGAGATGCGTCGGTCGCGACGCCGTTCCGTTTTGCCCACTTGTGCGAGAGAGGTTCAGCGTGTCCAGCCCCGAGGTCCCCGCAACGTCTGCCCCGACCGAGAAGGCGGCCGTGATCGGCACCGCTCGGGTCAAGCGAGGCATGGCCGAGATGCTCAAGGGCGGCGTCATCATGGACGTCGTCAACGCCGACCAGGCCAAGATCGCTGAGGACGCCGGGGCCGTGGCCGTCATGGCGCTCGAGCGGGTCCCGGCCGACATCCGGGCCGAGGGCGGCGTGTCGCGCATGAGCGACCCCGACATGATCGACGGCATCGTCTCCGCCGTCTCGATCCCGGTCATGGCCAAGGCGCGCATCGGCCACTTCGTCGAGGCTCAGGTGCTGCAGTCGCTCGGCGTCGACTACGTCGACGAGTCCGAGGTCCTGACCCCCGCCGACGAGGCTCACCACATCGACAAGTGGGCGTTCACCGTGCCCTTCGTCTGTGGTGCGACCAACCTCGGTGAGGCGCTGCGCCGCATCAGCGAGGGCGCCGCCATGATCCGATCCAAGGGCGAGGCCGGCACCGGCAACGTGGTCGAGGCGACCCGGCACATGCGCTCGATCCGCACCGAGATCCGCCGGCTGGGGACCTTGGGCGAGGAAGAGCTCTATGCGGCCGCCAAGGAGCTGCGCGCCCCCATCGAGCTGGTCCGCGAGATCGCCGAGTCGGGCAAGCTGCCGGTCGTGCTGTTCACCGCGGGCGGCATCGCCACGCCCGCCGACGCCGCGATGATGATGCAGCTCGGTGCCGAGGGAGTGTTCGTCGGCTCCGGCATCTTCAAGTCCGGCGACCCGGCCAGGCGCGCCGAGGCGATCGTCAAGGCCACGACGTTCTTCGACGACCCCGACGTCATCGCGAAGGTCTCGCGTGGTCTTGGCGAGGCGATGGTCGGCATCAACCTCGACACGTTGAGCGCCGACCAGCGGCTGGCCAGCCGCGGCTGGTGACCGCCCCGACGATCGGGGTCTTCGCCCTGCAGGGCGATGTCCGTGAGCACCTGCAGGTGCTCCGGTCCCTGGGTGCCAACGCGGTGCCGGTGCGTCGCCCGGCGGAGCTCGACGAGGTCGACGCCCTGGTCCTGCCGGGTGGCGAGTCGACGACGATGGTCAAGCTGGCCGTGACGTTCGACCTGTTCGAGCCGCTGCGCAAGCGGGTGGCGGAGGGCATGCCGTCCTTCGGGTCGTGCGCGGGGATGATCCTGCTGGCCGACCGCATCGAGGACGGCATCGCCGGGCAGCCCACCATCGGCGGGCTCGATGTCGTCGTACGCCGGAACGCCTTTGGACGCCAGGTCGACTCCTTCGAGGCCGACGTGCACATGACGGGCATCGACGGTGACCCGGTGCATGCGGTCTTCATCCGCGCGCCATGGGTCGAGTCGACCGGCGCCGGCGTCGAGATCCTGGCGCGGGTCTGGGGCGGCCCGGCCGACGGTAGGGTCGTCGCGGTACGCGGCGGGGTCCACGACCACCTGCTTGCCACCTCGTTCCACCCCGAGCTCACCGGTGACCCACGGGTCCACGAGTTGTTCCTGAAGATCGTGAGGGAGCGTTCATGAGCGAGCTTGCGAGCTCATCATCGGCACAGCGTGTTTGCGAGCGCGTCTGACGAGCGCCAGCGAGGAGGGCGCATGAGCGGCCACTCCAAGTGGGCGACGACCAAGCACAAGAAGGCCGTTGTCGACGCGCGGCGCGGTGCGATGTTCGCCAAGCTGATCAAGAACATCGAGGTCGCCGCGCGCACCGGGGGCGGCGACCTCGCAGGCAACCCGACGCTCTACGACGCGGTCCAGAAGGCGAAGAAGTCGTCGGTCCCCAACGACAACATCGACCGCGCCGCTCAAGCGCGGGTCCGGCGCTGAGGCGGGCGGGGCCGACTACCAGACGATCATGTACGAGGGTTACGGGCCCAACGGTGTCGCCGTGCTGGTCGAGTGCCTGACCGACAACCGCAACAGGGCCGCGTCAGAGGTGCGGATCGCGCTCACTCGCAACGGCGGGACGATGGCCGACCCCGGCTCGGTTTCCTACCTGTTCAACCGCAAGGGTGTCGTCATCGTGTCCAAGGTCGACGGCATGGGCGAGGACGACGTGCTGATGGCCGTCCTCGACGCCGGCGCCGAGGAGGTCAACGACCTCGGTGAGGCGTACGAGGTGGTCTCGGAGGCCACCGATCTCGTGGCTGTGCGGACCGCCCTGCAGACGGCCGGCATCGACTACGACTCCGCCGACGCCTCGTTCATCCCCTCGGTCTACGTCCCGCTCGACGAGGACGGTGCTCGCAAGGTCTTCCGGCTCATCGAGGCGCTCGAGGACAGCGACGACGTGCAGAACGTGTGGGCCAACTACGACGTGTCCGACGAGATCATGGAGTCCGTGGGCTAGAGCGCCTGGCGCGACCTTCGTCCCCGACACGCCGGTGTGTCGGGGCCAAAGGTCGCGCTCCGGTCCGCGATGCGGGTGGTCGCGGAGGTCGCTTCGGGCGGGATTGGGGGGCGTGGGCGTGTCGCGCGGGGCTTGTCGGCGGTCGCCGGTAGCGTGTCTTCCCGAACAGGTGTTCGGACGATGCGGTGTCCAGCGTCTCGGCCGAGCGGCTCGGAACATCCGACGAGGGGTGGTACGGCGTGCGCGTGCTCGGGGTCGATCCGGGCCTGACCCGCTGCGGGCTAGGTGTCGTCGAGGGATCTGTCGGGCGGCCGCTGAGCCTGGTCGCCGTCGGCGTCGTGCGCACCTCGCCGACTGCCGACATCGGCGCCCGGCTGGTCGGCATCGAGCGTGGCATCGAGGCCTGGCTCGACGAGCACCAGCCCGATGCGGTCGCCGTCGAGCGCGTGTTCAGCCAGCACAACGTGCGCACGGTCATGGGCACGGCCCAGGCCAGCGCGGTCGCCATCGTCTGCGCAGCCCGACGCGGCCTGCCCGTCGCGCTGCACACGCCGAGCGAGATGAAGGCTGCGGTGACCGGCAACGGGCGGGCCGACAAGGCGCAGGTGGCGGCGATGGTCACGCGCATCCTGCGGCTCGACGCGATCCCGAGCCCGGCCGACGCGGCTGATGCGCTGGGGCTGGCGGTCTGCCACCTGTGGCGCGGCGCGGCCCAGGCCCGGCTGGCCGCAGCAGTCGAACGCAGCACCGCCGCAGCGGCCGCCCGATGATCGCCTTCGTCGCAGGGCGGGTGGCCGCGTTGTCGTCCGACGGAGCGGTCGTCGAGGTCGGGGGCATCGGGCTGACCGTCCAGTGCACGCCGGGCACGCTGGCGGGTCTGCAGCTCGGCGAGCAGGCAAAGCTGCCCACCGCATTGATCGTGCGGGAAGACTCGCTGACGCTCTACGGCTTCGCCAGCGAGGACGAGCGTGTGGTCTTCGAGCTGCTGCAGACCGCGAGCGGCGTCGGGCCACGCCTCGCGCAGGCCATGCTCGCCACGCACCCCCCTGACGCTCTTCGGCGCGCTGTCGCGGCCGAGGACCTCGGTGCGCTGATGCTGGTGTCCGGCGTCGGCAGAAAGGGTGCCCAGCGCATCGTGCTCGAGCTCAAGGACAAGTTGGGTGCACCGACCGGCGTCGCAGTTTCCGGCCGGGTCCGCACCGTGTCGGCCGACACCCGGTGGCGCGACCAGCTGCAGTCCGCGTTGCTGGGTCTGGGCTGGTCACCCCGCGAGGCCGACGACGCTGTCGCGCACGTGTCACCCGAGGCCGACGAAGCCCTCGCGGCCGGCGGCGAGCCAGATGTCGCCGTACTCCTGCGCACCGCACTGCGCTCGCTGAGTCGCGTATGAGCAGCGTGACGGTGGGCACCGCGCGCTCCCTCTGCGACCCGACGAGTTCGCCGAGGCCCCGAGCATGAGTGCCGCCTCGGCAAGCGGTGACGAGCGGCTGGTCAGTCCCGACGCCGACATTGACGAGCGCGCCGTCGAAGCGGCGCTGCGGCCGCGGACACTGGACGAGTTCATCGGCCAGCACCGGGTTCGGGCCCAGCTCGGTCTCATGCTCGAGGCGGCGCGGCGACGCGAGCGCACTCCCGACCACGTGCTGCTGAGCGGTCCACCCGGCCTCGGCAAGACCACGTTGGCGATGATCATCGCGGCCGAGATGCAGCAGCCCCTGCGCATCACCAGCGGTCCCGCGATCCAGCATGCCGGAGACCTCGCCGCGATCCTGTCGAGCCTGAGCGAGGGCGAGGTGCTCTTCCTCGACGAGATCCATCGCATGTCCCGGCCGGCGGAAGAGATGCTCTACATGGCCATGGAGGACTTCCGGGTCGACGTCATCGTCGGGAAGGGACCCGGGGCCACTGCGATCGCTCTCGAGATCCCCTCGTTCACGCTGGTGGGCGCCACCACTCGTGCCGGCCTGTTGCCCGGACCCCTGCGTGACCGGTTCGGTTTCACGGCCCACATGGACTTCTACGCCCCGGAGGAGCTCGAAGCCGTGCTGCGGCGTTCGGCGCAGCTTCTCGACGTGCCGGTGCACGACGCCGGCACCGCGGAGGTGGCCGGACGGTCGCGTGGGACGCCGCGCATCGCCAACCGGCTGCTGCGCCGGGTACGTGACTACGCCCAGGTCAAGGCCGACGGCACGGTCACCCTCGAGATCGCCCGCGCGGCTCTCGAGGTCTACGAGGTCGACGAGATCGGGCTCGACCGGCTCGACACCGCGGTGCTGAACGCTCTGATCCGCCGTTTCGGCGGCGGCCCTGTCGGGCTGTCGACCCTCGCGGTGGCTGTCGGCGAGGAGACCGAGACCGTCGAGGAGGTTGCTGAGCCGTTCCTGGTGCGCGTCGGGTTCCTTGCCCGCACACCGCGCGGCCGCGTTGCGACACCGGCGGCGTGGGCTCATCTGGGTCTCACCCCGCCGCGGCCGGCAGTGGCCGCGAGCGACACCGCGACGCTCCCGGGACTGTTCGACGCGGCCGACGACTCAGGCGCCAGGTAGACTCCGGGGCGGCCTGACGGCGAACTGCCCGGGCACCCCGCTGGAAAGGCAGTTATCACCGTGAAAGACGTCGGCCCGCTGATCTGGGTCGTCCTGTTGGCCGGCACGTTCTACTTCCTGATCATCCGGCCGACTCGAAACCGCCAGCGAGCTCAGCAACGTCTCAGCGACCAGCTGACCGTCGGTGCTCGGGTGATGACCACATCGGGGCTGTTCGCCGAGGTTGTGGGTTTCGAGGACGACGCAGTGCTGCTCGAGGCCTCGCCTGGGGTGACCACCCGCTGGACGAAGGCGGCGGTCTCGCGGATCCTGCCCGAGCCCGATGCTGAGGATGACTCCGAGGAGCCCGACGCCGACAGGCCCCCGGACGATCCGGACGCGCCGGATGCCGACAGCACGGACCGACCGACGTAAGACCTGCGCACGGCGCTGCCCTCTGTGGCGCCAGCGACGAGAGAAGGTAGTGACAACAGCGTGGCCACACCCACAGTGTCGCGCCCTGGGCGCATCATCGCCGCCCTCGTGGTGCTCATCGCGCTCGTGTTCGGGCTCATCTACTTCGTGGCTCCCGACCACATCGGCAAGGAGACGCTCTCCCTCTCGACGAAGTTCAAGCCGCGGCTCGGCCTGGACCTCGAGGGCGGCACCAGTGTGATCCTCACGCCGCGCGTGGCGCAGGGCTCCACGGCCAAGATCTCCAACGATGCGCTCAACCAGGCAGTCAGCATCATCCGCAGCCGGGTCGACTCGTTCGGTGTCGCGGAGGCTGAGGTCACGACCGTCGGCAAGAACATCGTCATCTCGGTGCCCGGCAAGCAGGACAAGAACATCCTCGACACGGTGAAGCAGACCGCGCAGCTGCGGTTCCGCCGCGTGCTCCTGTCGGGTCCCGGCTCGCCCGCGCCGGCCCCGACACCGACCCCGACGGGCTCGGCCTCGCCCAGCCCGACTGGCTCAGCGTCACCCTCGACGACACCGACACCGACGCCGACCAAGACGAAGAAGAAGAACAACAACCAGAACCGGGCCATCCCGCGTGCGCTGGCCGCCGCCTCGAGCACGAGCACGCCGGCCGCCTCGAGCACCTCGACGCCCTCGCCGACCGTGACGCCCACGCCGACCGCTCCAGCAGCGACGCCGGCGCCCGCCACCGGCATCGGTGTCGTCCCGATCACGCCTGAACTGCAAGCCGAGTACGACGCCCTGGACTGCAGCAAGACGAAGCTGGTCCAGGCCCAGCTGCACAAGCCCGGCGCCGACTCGCCGAACAAGCCGCTCGTGACGTGCGAGACAGATGGCTCCGCGAAGTACATCCTCGGCCCGGCGGTCGTGCAGGGCACCGAAGTCAAGACGGCCAGCGCCAACCTGTCGTCGAGCAACGGCGTCGCGACCGGTGGCTGGGAGGTCAACCTCGCGTTCAACGGGAGTGGTCGCAAGAAGTTCGGCGACGTGACGCGAGAGATGGTCACCCAGACGGCCGGCAGCGACCTCAACCGGTTTGCCATCGTGCTCGACGGGCTGGTCGTCTCCGCTCCGCAGACCAATGGTGCGATCACCGACGGAAACGCCCAGATCACGGGCAACTTCACGCAGGACGAAGCCACCAGCCTCGCCAACGTCTTGAAGTACGGCGCCCTGCCGCTGACCTTCGACGCCGGGGATGTGCAGGAGATCTCCGCGACCCTGGGCAGCGACCAGTTGCGGGCCGGCCTGATCGCCGGCGCCATCGGGCTGCTCCTGGTCGTGCTCTACTCGCTGCTCTACTACCGCGGACTCGGTTTCGTCACGGTGGCCAGCTTGTGCGTCTCCGCTGTCCTGACCTACGGCCTGGTCGTGCTGCTCGGCTGGCAGCTGGGCTTCCGGCTCAGTCTCGCCGGCGTCGCGGGTCTGATCGTCGCCATCGGCATCACGGCCGACTCGTTCGTCGTGTACTTCGAACGACTGCGTGACGAGGTGCGCGAGGGCAAGACGCTGCGGGTCGCCGTGGAGAGTGGCTGGATCCGTGCTCGGCGCACCATCCTGGCCGCCGACTTCGTGTCGTTCCTCGCCGCGGTGATCCTCTACATCCTTTCGGCAGGCAGTGTTCGCGGGTTCGCGTTCACACTCGGTCTCACGACCCTGATCGACATCGTGGTGGTGTTCGGGTTCACCAAGCCGATGCTGACGATCTTGGCTCGAACGGAGTTCTTCGGACAGGGTCACAAGTGGTCGGGCCTGGACCCCGAACGCCTCGGGTCGACCCGTCGAACGCTGCTGACTCCGGCGCCGCGCGGCCGCGGCGCATCCCCGACCACCCCCGCGACGGAGGCCTGATGTCCCGGCTCGGAACGCTTGGTGCGCGTCTCTATCGTGGTGAGGTCTCCTACGAGTTCGTCGAGAAGCGCAAGATCTGGTACACCATCTCCGCGATCCTGCTCGTCATCTCGATCGCCTCGCTGATGTTCAAGGGACTCACGCTCGGCATCGAGTTCAAGGGCGGCGCCGAGTTCCAGGTGACCTCCCCAAAGGTCAGTGAGTCGGCGATGCTCAAGACCGTCAGCTCGACGGTCGGCGGGGAAATCGTCGTGCAGCGGGTGGGCAGCAACCAGGTGCGGGCCCAGACCGAGAAGCTGACCTCGGACCAGCTCGAAGAGGTGCAGCAGGCCCTCATCGAAAGGTTCGGTGTCACCCGCGACAGCATCGACACGCAGTTCATCGGACCGAGCTGGGGCAAGGACGTCTCGTCCAAGGCGCTCAAGGCCCTGCTGTTCTTCCTGCTCGGAGTGGTCATCTTCCTGTCGCTGTACTTCGAGTGGAAGATGGCGGTCGCGGCGATGATCGCCCTCATCCACGACCTCATCATCACGGCAGGCATCTACTCCCTGATCGGCTTCGAGGTGACTCCGGCGACGGTCATCGGGTTCCTCACGATCCTCGGCTATTCGCTCTATGACACCGTCGTCGTGTTCGACAAGGTCCGCGAGAACACCGCCGGGCTCCAGGGCGGCAGCCGGATGACCTACAGCCAGGCCGCGAACCTCGCTGTCAACCAGACCCTGGTCCGGTCGATCAACACCTCGATCATCGCGCTGCTGCCGATCGCAGCCATCCTCTACGCCGGCATCGTGCTGCTCGGCGCGGGACCGCTGAAGGACCTGGCACTCGCGCTGTTCGTCGGTGTGGCGATCGGCGCCTACTCCTCGATCTTCATCGCGACGCCGATCCTGGCGCAGCTGAAGGAGCGGGAGCCGGCCATGCAGGCGCTCGCCAAGCGCGTCGCCGGCCGTGCAGGCGGCGGCGGCAAGCCCCCGGCCAAGAGCGGAACGGTCACGTCACGCCGCGCCGCAGCAACGGCCGACACCTCGGCCGATGACGAGTTCGAGCCGGGTGAGCAGCCCGAGCCAGCGGCCGCGGTGGCCCGGTCCACCCCGCGCCCGGCACCGGCCCGCCGTCCGGGTCAGCCGCAGCGCAACCAGCCGCGCAAGGGCAAGAACCGTCCCGGTGGCAAGAAGCGCCGCTGACGGCCGCCGCGGACGGCGCCGCGCGAGACAGGCGACGTACGACTGATCAGAACGAGCGAGGGGAAGCCGCGCCGGATGACTGTCTTCGACTCGAGCGCGCGCGACCTGGTGCTGGCGCACATCCGCGATGTCCCCGACTTCCCGGAGCCAGGCATCGTGTTCAAGGACATCACGCCGCTGCTCGCCGCCCCCGCCGCCTTCGCGGCGGTCGTCGACGCGTTCGCGTCACACGCCGGTCCCTCCGGGGTGGGCCCGGTCGACAAGATCGTCGGCATCGAGGCCCGGGGGTTCATCCTCGCCGCCCCGGTGGCGGTGCAGCTCGGCGTCGGCTTCGTGCCGGTGCGCAAGCAGGGCAAGCTGCCGGGCGCGACGCTGACGGGCAGCTATGCGCTCGAGTACGGCGAGGCCACGATCGAGGTCGTGACGGACGCCTTCGCGGTGGGGGACCGGGTGCTGGTGATCGACGACGTGCTGGCCACGGGGGGCACGGCCGAGGCGACCGTCGAGCTGGTACGCCGCGCGGGGGCCGAGGTGGTGGGGTTGTCGGTCCTGCTCGAACTGTCCTTCCTCGAGGGGCGCGCGCGCCTCACGGCGGGTGGCGACGACGTACATGCCCTGATTACGGTCTGACACCGATAAACCGTCTCATTCGCGAGACACTTGTAGACTCAAAGACTCCGACACCCTCGCCCCCGCGGAGCCGCTAGTGCCCGATGCCCCGTCGCCGAGCTCGGTCGACCTCGACCGAGCCGACAGCGGTGTGCCCGCGCCCGACGAGGCGGCGGCCGCAATCGCCCCGGGCAGCGACGAGAAAACGGCGGCAACTGGCGTGCCGGCGGCGCCTTCTGAACCTCCTGCGCAGCGGAGGCCGCGGAGGCTGCCGAGGTGGTCGAGGTTGAGACCGAAGCCCCCGCAGTCAGCCATCCTGGTGCCTCGGCGTCCCGCCGGATGCGCGCGCGGCTGGTGCGCCTCGGAGCTCAGCGCAGCAACGCCAACCCCGTGCTCGAGCCCCTGTTCCGCATCGTGCGCACCACCCACCCGAAGGCCGACCTGAGGCTGATCGAGCGGGCCTACGACGTCGCCGAGAGCCACCACCGCGGCCAGCTGCGCAAGAGCGGCGACCCGTTCATCACCCACCCGCTCGCCGTCACCACGATCCTCGCGGAGCTGGGGATGACGCCCCCGACGATCTGCGCCGCGCTGCTGCACGACACCATCGAGGACACGGCGTACACGCTCAAGCAGCTGCGCGCGGAGTTCGGCGACGAGATCGCCGAGCTGGTCGACGGGGTCACCAAGCTGGACAAGGTGAAGTACGGAGAGTCCGCCCAGGCGGAGACCGTGCGCAAGATGGTTGTCGCGATGGCCCGTGACATCCGGGTGCTCGTCATCAAGCTCGCCGACCGGCTGCACAACATGCGCACGATCCGCTACATCAGCCAGGAGAAGCAGGAGCAGAAGGCACGCGAGTGCCTCGAGATCTTCGCGCCGTTGGCGCACCGCCTCGGCATGAACACGATCAAGTGGGAGCTGGAGGACCTCAGCTTCGCGACGCTCTATCCCAAGGTCTACGACGAGATCGTGCGGTTGGTCACCGATCGCGCGCCCAGCCGCGACGAATATCTGTCCGGGGTCATCGACCACGTCTATGGCGACCTGCGCGGTGCGAAGATCCGCGCGTCGGTCACGGGACGCCCGAAGCACTACTACTCGATCTATCAGAAGATGATCGTGCGCGGACGCGACTTCGCCGACATCTACGACCTGGTCGGCATCCGGGTGCTGGTCGACTCGGTCCGCGACTGTTACGCGGTGCTGGGCAGCATCCATGCGCGGTGGAACCCGGTGCCGGGGCGGTTCAAGGACTACATCGCGATGCCCAAGTTCAACATGTACCAGTCGCTGCACACGACGGTCATCGGACCCGAGGGCAAGCCGGTCGAGCTGCAGATCCGTACGTTCGCGATGCACCGCCGCGCGGAGTACGGCGTCGCAGCGCACTGGAAGTACAAGGAGGACGGCGACGCCGGCGGTGGCTCGGACGGCGGGGCGACCAAGACCGATCGCGGCGACGAGCAGAGCGCGAACGACATGGCGTGGCTGCGCCAGCTGCTCGACTGGCAGCGCGAGACCGAGGACCCCGGCGAGTTCCTCGAGAGCCTGCGCTTCGACCTCAAGTCCGCCGAGGTCTATGTCTTCACGCCCAAGGGCGATGTCATCGCCCTTCCGGCGGCCGCCACGCCGATCGACTTCGCCTACGCGGTGCACACCGAGGTCGGGCACCGCACCATCGGAGCCCGGGTCAACGGCCGCCTGGTGCCGCTGGAGAGCACGCTGGACAACGGTGACCTGGTCGAGGTGTTCACCTCGAAGGCAGCAGGTGCCGCGCCCAGCCGCGACTGGCTGACCTTCGTCAAGAGCCCCCGCGCGCGCAACAAGATCCGCGCCTGGTTCTCCAAGGAGCGTCGCGAGGAGGCCATCGAGCACGGCCGCGACGCGATCGCCAAGCAGATGCGCAAGCAGAACCTGCCGATCCAGCGGCTGCTGACCCCCGAGTCGCTGACGACGCTGGCCCACGAGCTGCGCTATCCCGACATCTCCGCGCTCTACGCCGCGATCGGCGAGAGTCATGTCTCGGCGCAGTCGGTCGTCGGACGTCTCGTCGAGTCGCTGGGCGGCGAGGAGGGCGCCACCGAGGACATCGCAGAGGTCACGACACCGGGCAGCACCAACCGGCGGTCCCGTACGGCCACCGATCCCGGCGTCGTCGTCAAGGGCGCCTCCGACATCTGGGTCAAGCTGGCCCGCTGCTGCACTCCGGTGCCCGGCGACGGCATCGTGGGCTTCGTCACGCGCGGCAGCGGCGTGTCGGTGCACCGCACCGACTGCGTCAACTCGATCGCCGCGCTGGGCACCGAGCCGGAACGTGAGGTCGAGGTCGAGTGGGCCCCCTCGGCGTCGTCGGTCTTCCTCGTCGCGATCCAGGTCGAGGCGCTCGACCGGTCGCGGCTTCTGTCCGACGTCACCCGGGTGCTCTCGGACCAGCACGTCAACATCCTGTCGGCCTCGGTCACCACGACCCGCGACCGCGTCGCCATCTCGCGCTTCACCTTCGAGATGGGCGACCCGAAGCATCTGGGCCACGTGCTCAAGGCCGTCCGCAGCGTCGACGGAGTCTTCGACGTCTACCGCATCACCAGCGGCAACTCCTAACCGGCAGTTTCCGGAATCGACCACGTTCAGCAGGTGTACGGACGGTTCGCAAGGCCTGCACGCCTTGCGAACCGTCCGCCAGCCTGCTGAACGTGGTCGATTCCCGGCGGAGGGCGGACGGGGTCAGCGGCCGACGACGGTTGTCTGGAAGGTGTAGGTCTCCGCGCGGTAGACGTGGCGGCCCAGCTCGACAGGAGCGCCCGTGTCGTCGTACGTGATCCGCTCCATGGTGAGCAGCGGCGCCCCCCGCTTGGCGCCCAGCAGACGTGCCTGAGCGGGAGACGCTGCGATGGCGCCGATCCGTTGGTTGGCGATGCGCATGTGTACGCCGACTGCGCGCATCAGTTCGTAGAGCCCCCGCTGCGAGAGGGCCTCGCTCGTGATGTCGCTGAAGGCTGACGGCAGCCAGTTGCGCATGAGCGCCAGTGGCTCGTCGCGGGCGAGGCGCACGCGTTCGATCGCCAGCACCGTCTCGCCGACCGGGACGCCCAAGGCCTGGCCCACCTCGGCGTCCGCAGGCACCATGCCGCAGGAGATCACCCGAGTGGAGGGACGCTGGAGGGTCTTGGTGAGGTCGTCGTGCAGGCTGCTCAGCTCGACCGGCCGGTTGAGCTGTCCCTGCACGACCTGGGTGCCCACACCGCGTTTGCGCACCAGCAGCCCTTTGGCGACGAGCTCTTCGATCGCCTTGCGCAACGTCGGCCGGGAGAGCCCGAACCGGTCGGCAAGGTCGATCTCGTTGTCGAGGCGCTGCCCGGGAAGCAGCTCGCCGCGCTCGATGGCGGACTCGATCTGCCGGGCCACCTGGAAGTAGAGAGGGATGGGGCTCGACCGGTCGAGAACGACGTCGACCGCTGTGACGGTGCTCATCGGTGGGCAATGCCGCAGGCAGTCATGCGCACTCACCTCGAGGTCAACGGCCGGAGGCCGGGCAGGTCGATCCATCGCGATTATGGTCGAAGCCCGGCAACTTTGTAAAGACATCATTACTAGGTCTTGACAGCCGTGGATACGACGACGATGCTCCCATCGAGCCGCGGTTCCGGCAGCATCGGCAATCGCGAGATCCCGCCCCCCGACCCGTGAGAGGCCCTCGCATCATGCGTATTGGACTGGCCGGCGTCGGTCGCATCGGCGCCTTCCACGCCGAGACGCTCAAGGACGTCGCCGGTGTCGACAGCCTCGTAATCTCGGACGCAGTGCCGGGTCGAGCCCGCGACATCGCCGAGGGCCTCGGCGTCGAGAGCGTGGAGTCTCCCGAGGCACTGTTCGGTGCCGGCATCGACGGCCTGGTGATCGCCGCCGCGACCAGCGCGCACGCGGCACTCGTCGTCGCCGGTGTCGAGGCGGGGCTGCCCACCTTCTGCGAGAAGCCCGTCGCCGACGACGTCGACGGGACCCTCGCGGTGCTCGCCAAGGTCGACGGCAGCGACGTGCCCGTGCACATCGGCTTCCAGCGGCGGTTCGACGCCGGGTACGTCGCCGCGCGGGCGGCGGCGGCGGAGGGGTCGCTCGGCTGGATCCACACGATGCGCTCGATGCACCCTCGACCCGGCGCCGCCCACTCCTGAGTACATCGCTGCGTCGGGCGGCTTCTTCCGCGACTGCAGCGTGCACGACTTCGACAGCATCCGCTGGGTGAGCGGCCAGGAGGTACGAGAGGTTTTCGCACTGGGCGCCAACCGCGGCGAAGACTTCTTCGTGGCGGCCGGCGACATCGACACCGCGGCAGCCGTGCTGACCCTCGAGGACGGCACCTTTGCCCTGGTGTCGGGGACGCGCTACAACGCTCGCGGCTATGACGTCCGCCTGGAGGTGCTGGGCTCGCAGGACAGCATCTCCGTCGGCCTCGACGACCGGCTGCCGCTGCGCTCCGCCGAGCCCGGCGTCTCGTTCCCCGCGGGCGTCCCGTACCCCGCCTTCATGGAACGGTTCCGAGCCGCCTACGTCGCGGAGCTGACCCACTTCGTCGAGATCGTCGCCGGGCGCAACAAGCCGTCGTGCACGGTGGCTGACGCTCTCGAGGCGTTCTACATCGCGGAGGCCTGCGAGCTGTCGAGGCTCGAGCACCGCCCGGTCCCGGTCGCTGAGGTCCGCAGGTGAGCGCACGCCCGGCGCTCGAGGACCGCATCGCCGGTGCGCCGATCTCGTGGGGGGTGTGCGAGGTCCCTGGCTGGGGGCACCAGCTCGCGGTTGAGCGTGTCCTCACGGAGATGCGCGCGGTGGGCCTGTCCGCGACGGAGTTCGGGCCGGACGGCTTCCTGCCCGACGACCCCGCGAGCAAGGCGGCGGTGCTGGCCAAACACGGGCTCGCTGCAGTCGGAGGGTTCGTGCCGGTGGTGCTGCACGAGGGCGGCCACGACCCACTGGCCGAGGTCGACCGGGCGCTCGACGGCTTGGTCGCGGCAGGTGCAGGCGTGCTCGTACTGGCAGCGGCAACCGGTGAATCCGGCTACGACGATCGCTCGACACTCGACGATGTCGCGTGGAAGCGGCTGTTCGACAACCTCGACCGGCTCGTGGAGCGTGCGTCACAGCGGGGGGTGCAGGCCTGCCTCCACCCGCACGTCGGCACGATCGTTGAGTCGTACGAGGACGTGCGCCGCGTGCTCGACGGCTCGGGTGTCCCGTTGTGCGTCGACACCGGTCATCTGATGATCGGGGGCACCGACCCGGCAGCGCTGGTCCGCGAGGCCACCGACCGCGTCGTGCACACTCATCTCAAGGATGTCGACCGGGCCTGGGCGATGCGCGTGCAGCGCGGCGACGTGACCTACACGGCCGCCGTCGTCGGTGGTATGTACCGTCCGCTCGGTCACGGTGACGTCGACATCGCCGGCATCGTCGCGACACTCGAGGCCGGCGGCTACGCGGGCTGGTACGTCCTGGAGCAGGACACCGTGCTGACCGGCGACCCGGAGGGTGAGGGCCCGGTGCAGGACGTCCGGGCCAGCGTTGCCTACCTGCGGGGACTGGCATGACCTACGACGTTCTGACGATCGGTCGGGTCGGGGTCGACCTCTATCCGCTGCGGGTCGGTGTGCCCCTCGAAGAGGTGGAGACCTTCGGCAGGTTCCTGGGCGGCAGCGCGACGAACGTCGCCGTCGCGGCGGCCCGCCACGGTCGGCGTACCGCAGTGATCACCCGCACGGGCGACGACCCGTTCGGCCGCTTCGTGCACGCCGCACTGCGCGACCTGGGTGTCGACGACGCCTTCGTGTCGTCGGTGGCCGGCCTGCCGACACCTGTCACGTTCTGCGAGATCTTCCCCCCGGACGACTTCCCGCTCTACTTCTACCGGGAGCCCATCGCGCCCGACCTGGTGATCGAGATCGGCGAGCTCGACCTGGATGCGATCCGCGCCGCCCGCATCTACTGGTCGACCGTCACCGGTCTCTCGCGGGAGCCCAGCCGTTCGTCGCACCACGCGGCCTGGGAGGCACGGGCCCGCGCGCCGCTGACGGTGCTCGACCTCGACTATCGCCCGATGTTCTGGCCGTCGCGCGACGACGCGTCCGAGGCCGTCGGCAAGGCGCTGGACCACGTCACCGTCGCCGTCGGCAACCTCGAGGAGTGCGCGGTCGCGGTGGGGGAGAGCGACCCCGGGCGGGCGGCCGACGCGCTGCTCGACCGCGGCGTCGATCTCGCGGTGGTCAAGCAGGGTCCGCGCGGTGTTCTCGGTCGTACGCGCGAGGAGACCGTGCTCGTGCCCCCGACACCGGTCACGGTCGTGAACGGCCTCGGGGCCGGTGACGGCTTCGGCGGGGCGCTCTGCCACGGTCTGCTGGAGGGCTGGTCGCTGGAGCGGTGTCTGCGGTTCGCGAACGCCGCGGGTGCGATCGTCGCGTCGCGACTCGAGTGCAGCACCGCCATGCCGACGACGGCCGAGGTGGAGGAAGCCCTGGCGTTGGGGGAGGTGCGTGCAGGTGCCTGACATCGACTTCGACCGGCTCCGCGAGCTGCGCGCCCACCGGCCGGAGGCTGTCGCCGAGGCGTGCGCGCGGCGGCGGCGCAGGCGCGTGCTCGACGCGTCGGGTCGCCTCATGCTGGTCGCCGCCGACCACACCGCACGCGGCATGCTCTCGGTGCGCGACCGGCCGATGGCCATGGCTGATCGCTATGACCTGCTGTCGCGCGTCGTGACGGCGTTGGGCCGGCCGGGTGTCGACGGGGTGCTCGGCACGGCGGACATCCTCGAGGACCTGCTGCTGCTCGGCGCCCTCGAGGACAAGGTCGTCATCGCATCGATGAACCGCGGTGGTCTCCAGGGCTCCGTCTTCGAGCTCGACGACCGATTCACGGCGTACGACGCCGCAGCTATCGCACGTGCCGGGTTCGACGGCGGAAAAACGTTGACCCGCATCGACTTTGACGATGCGGGCACCGTCGCCACCCTGGAGGCCTCGGCCCACGCGATCGATGAGCTGGCTGCCCGCGGGCTCATCGCGATGGTCGAGCCCTTCGTCTCCCGCCGGGTGGACGGCAGGGTGCGCAACGACCTGTCCACCGAGGCGGTGATCCGGTCGGTGACGATCTCCGCCGGGCTCGGTGGCACGAGCGCCTACACCTGGCTCAAGCTGCCGGTCGTCGAGGGCATGGCCGAGGTGATGGCCGCGACGACTCTCCCGACGCTGCTGCTCGGCGGCGATCCCGACGAGTCGCCGGACGAGACCTACGCGACCTGGGAGAAGGCGCTCGCCCTGCCGGGGGTCCGCGGCCTGATCGTCGGGCGCACGCTGCTCTACCCGCCCGACGACGACGTCGCATCCGCGGTCGACACGGCCACCGCCCTCGTGCGGACGCGGCCGGGGGAGGGCGGCTCATGAGTGACAACCTGCATCGGTCCGGCCCCGATCTGGGCGACGGTGACTGGGCGGTGTCCATCGACCCCGACGGCGCCGGCTGGAGCTTCAGCGGGCTGCGCGTCATCGAGTTGGCTGCCGGTGGCTCGGTCGGCTTCGACACAGGCGAGGACGAGGTGATCGTGTTGCCGCTGTCCGGCGCGGCGGTCGTGGAGTGCGAGGGCGAGAAGGCCGAGCTGCACCGGGCGGACCAGTGTCTTCGCCGGGGTGACCGACTTCGCCTACGCGCCGCGTGATGCGCACGTCGAGCTGACCAGCACGGACGGTGGGCGGTTCGCGGTGCCCAGCGCGCGCGCCCGGCGACGGATGCCGTTCCGTCACGTCCCGGCGTCATCGACGCCGGTCGAGCTGCGCGGTGCCGGACAGTGCTCGCGGCAGGTCAACAACCTCGCGACCCCCGCCGTGTTCGAGGCTGATCGGCTGATCGTCTGCGAGGTCCTCACACCGGCCGGGAACTGGTCGTCCTATCCGCCGCACAAGCACGACGAGGACCGCGGTGATGCCGAGGCCGTGCTCGAGGAGATCTACTACTTCGAGGTGGCGGACGGCCCTGCCGGCCCCGGAGTCGCCTACCAGCGGGTCTATGGCACCGCGGACCGGCCGGTCGACGTACTCGCCGAGGTTCGCAGCGGCGACGTGGTGCTCGTGCCGCACGGCTGGCACGGGCCGTCGATGGCGGTGCCGGGCTATGACCTCTACTACCTCAACGTGATGGCTGGACCTGGTGAGCACCGCGCGTGGCTCATCTGCGACGATCCCGCGCACGCATGGGTGCGCGGCACCTGGGAGGGGCAGCCCGTCGACCCGAGACTGCCCTTCTACGAATCCGTGTGGGAGGGTGTCGTGAGCACCGTACGGCTCACCGTCGGGCAGGCGGTCGTCCGCTTCCTCAGCGCCCAGCGCAGCGAGCGAGACGGTGTCGAGCACCGTCTCGTCGAAGGTGTCTTCGGCATCTTCGGTCACGGCAATGTCGCAGGCGTCGGCCAGGCATTGCTCGAGTCGGAGCTGAACGAGCCCGGCACGCTGCCCTATTACCAGGCCCGCAACGAGCAGGGCATGGTTCACGCTGCGGCAGGATTCGCCCGGATGCGCAACCGGCTCTCGACGCTCGCGTGCACGGCCTCGGTGGGCCCCGGCTCGACGAACATGGTCACGGGCGCCGCGCTTGCCACGGTCAACCGGCTGCCCGGTGCTGCTGCTGCCCGGCGACGTCTTCGCGACCCGCGCGGCCTCTCCTGTGCTGCAGGAGCTCGAAGACCCGCGCACCTACGACGTGTCGGTCAACGATGTGTTCCGCCCGGTGTCGAGGTTCTTCGACCGCATCAACCGGCCCGCGCAGCTGCCCGGCGTCAATGCTCGCAGCGATGCGTGTCCTCGTCGATCCGGCAGAGACCGGTGCCGTCACCATCGCCCTCCCGCAAGACGTGCAGGCAGAGGCGTACGACTGGCCGGTCGAGCTGTTCGCACCACCGGGTCTGGCACGTCGCACGGCCGGTGCCTGAGCCTGCCGCGCTCGATCGCGCGGTCGAGGTCATCCGTGGCGCGCAGCGGCCGCTGCTCGTCGCGGGTGGTGGTCTCATCTACAGCGAGGCGACTGCGGCGCTGGCGGCGCTCGTGGAGGCAACCGGCATCCCCGTCGCGGAGACGCAGGCGGGAAAGGGTTCGCTGGCGTGGAACCACCCGCTCGCCGTCGGGGCCATCGGTGCCACCGGCACGGCAGCGGCCAACGAGCTCGCCCGCGAGGCCGATGTCGTCATCGGCGTGGGCACCCGGTGGAGCGACTTCACGACTGCTTCGCGCAGCGCCTTCGCTGCTCCAGGCGTCCGTTTCGTCAACGTCAACGTCGCGGCGTTCGACGCGGCCAAGCACTCGGGTGTCGCTGTCGTGGCCGACGCGCGCGTCGCGCTCGAGCAGCTCGTGACGGCGCTCGCAGGGCTGGTCGGTCGCCCCGGCCTACCGAGCGCGCAGCCGCGAACTGGCCGCCGATTGGGACCAGACCGTCGAGCGCGCCTACACGCTGGGGCACGCCCCGCTGCCCGCCCAGTCGGAAGTCATCGGGGTTGTCAACGATGTCAGCGAGCCCCGCGATGTCGTGGTGTGCGCGGCCGGCTCGATGCCGGGCGACCTCCACAAGCTCTGGCGAACCCGTGACCCGAAGGGCTATCACGTCGAGTACGGCTTCTCCTGCATGGGCTACGAGATCGCCGGCGGGCTCGGGGTGAAGATGGCCGCACCGGACCGTGAGGTCTTCGTCATGGTGGGCGACGGTTCGTACCTGATGATGGCGCAGGAGATCGTCACCGCTGTGCAGGAGGGCATCAAGCTTGTTGTCGTGCTGGTGCAGAACCACGGCTATCGCCTCGATCGGCGACCTTTCCGACTCCCTCGGCTCGCAACGCTTCGGCACGCGCTATCGCTATCGCTCCGGCGCGGTCGGGGCTGGCGGGCGGCTGGACGGCGACGTCCTGCCCACCGATCTGGCCACCAACGCCGAGAGCCTCGGCGCCGACGTCCTGCGCGTGAACACGATCGACGAGCTGCGGTCGGCGCTCGCCAAGGCACGTGCATCCGATCGCACCACCGTCGTGCACATCGAGACCGATCCGTTGGCTCCCGCCCCGGACAGCCAGAGCTGGTGGGACGTCCCCGTCGCCGAAGTATCGGCACTGGAAAGCACCAAGGCCGCGCGTGCGACCTATGACAACGCCAAGCGCAGCCAGCGCACCTACCTCTAGAGAAGGAAGCATGACGATGCGAACGATCGAGCACTGGATCGGCGGCGGCGAGACCACGGGTGGATCCACCCGGCACGGTGTCGTCTGGAACCCGGCGACCGGCCAGGAGCAGGCGCACGTGTTGCTCGCAGAGCCCTCCGACGTCGACGCGGCAGTGCAGGCAGCAGCCAAGGCGTTTGACGACTGGCGTGACGTCGGTGTCCTGCGCCGGGCTCGCGTCATGTTCGCGATGCGCGACGCTCATCGACAAGCACATGAACGAGCTCGCCGGCATCGTGGCCGACGAACACGGCAAGACGGTCGACGACGCCAAGGGCGAGATCACCCGCGGGCTCGAGGTCGTGGAGTTCGCGGCCGGCATCCCGACCCTGCTCAAGGGGGAGTTCTCCGAGCAGGTGGCCACCGACGTCGACTCCTTCTCGTTCCGGCAGCCGCTCGGTGTCGTGGCCGGCATCACGCCGTTCAACTTCCCCGTGATGGTGCCCATGTGGATGCACCCCGTCGCCATCGCGACGGGCAACGCTTTCGTCCTCAAGCCGAGCGAGCGCGATCCGTCGGCGTCCAACTTCGTTGCTCAGCTCTACGCCGACGCGGGCCTGCCCGAGGGTGTCTTCAACGTCGTGCACGGCGACAAGGTGGCCGTCGATGCGATCCTCGACCATCCGCAGATCGCTGCGGTGTCGTTCGTCGGGTCGACTCCGATCGCACGTTACATCTATGAGCGCGGCAGCGCCGCCGGGAAACGTGTGCAGGCACTCGGCGGAGCGAAGAACCACGCTGTCGTGCTGCCCGACGCAGACCTCGACTACACCGCTGACCAGCTTGTGTCCGCCGGCTACGGCTCGGCCGGACAGCGCTGCATGGCGATCTCGGCAGTTGTTGCCGTGGGTGGCGCCGGCGACGTGCTCGTCGAGAAGGTCCGGGAGCGAACCGAGCGCATCGTCGTCGGGCCCGGCCGGGCCGAGGGTTCGGAGATGGGCCCGGTCGTCACGCCCGAGGCGCGCGACCGCGTCAAGGGCTACATCGACGGTGGCGCTGCAGCCGGTGCGACCGTCGTCGTCGACGGACGCGACCTCACCGTCGAAGGCCATGCGGACGGATTCTTCGTCGGCCCGACACTGCTCGACCACGTCACGACGGACATGGCCGTCTACACCGATGAGATCTTCGGACCAGTACTGGTGGTGCTGCGGGCCGACACGTTCGACGAGGCGATCGACCTCATCAACGCGAACGCCTATGGCAACGGCACCGCCATCTTCACGTCAAACGGTGAGGCGGCGCGCAGGTTCCAGCGCCATGTCACGGTCGGGATGATCGGCATCAACGTCCCGATCCCCGTGCCGATGGCCTTCTACTCGTTCGGCGGGTGGAAGGACTCGCTGTTCGGTGACCGGCACATGCACGGACCCGAAGGGGTCGGTTTCTACACCCGCGCCAAGGTCGTGACGAGCCGGTGGCCGCATGTCCATGACGCCACAGGTGCTCAGCTCAACTTCCCCACGGCTCACTGATCGGACAACCCCCCTGCTGGCAAAGCTCGCAGGCAGCGCGGCCCCCTGGCCGCACGAACCCGGAGGAAAAGATGAGAGTCAGCAAGCGGTTAGTCGCCGTCCTGATGGTCGCGCCCCTCGCTCTGGTGGGCTGCACCGGCTCGAGCGGTGGTGGTGACAGCGACGGCGGCAGTACGAAGGCTGCATCGGGTGGCGGTGGCGCGGGCACTTACGGCTACAGCTTCGCTGTGGTCACTCATGGCGCAGCCGGCGACACGTTCTGGGACGTCGTCAAGAAGGGCGCCGAGCAGGCTGGGAAGGACGAGGGCGTCAAGGTCAGCTATCAGAGTGACGGTGACCCGAACAAGCAGTCGCAGCTGATCGACGCTGCGGTCAACCAGAAGGTCGACGGCATCGTCGTGTCGATGGCCAACCCGGACGCGCTGAAGGCGTCCATCGAGAAGGCCGTGGCCGCGGGCATCCCCGTCATCACGATCAACTCGGGTGGGTCAGAGTCGGCCGCGTTCGGGGCGATCGCGCACGTCGGCCAGGAGGAGACCATCGCCGGTCAGGGCGCCGGCGCGAAGATGAAGGCGGCGGGGGTGACGAACGCGCTCTGTGTGATCCAGGAGGCCGGCAACGTCGGCCTGGAGCAGCGCTGCGCGGGTTTCAAGCAGACGCTGGGCGGCAAGGTCACCAACGTCCAGGTGCAGAACAGCGACCCGGCCGGTGCTCAGTCCACGATCAAGGCCAAGCTGCAGTCGGACTCTTCGATCAATGGTGTGCTGACCCTGGGTCCGGTCATCGGCAAGGCGGCGATCCAGGCTCTTGCCGACGCCGGCAGCTCCGCCAAGCTGGCGACCTTCGACCTCAACTCGGACGTCACCCAGGCGATCGCCGACGGCAAGATGCTGTTCGCAGTGGACCAGCAGCAGTACGTGCAGGGTTACCTGCCGATCGTGATGCTGACGCTCTACAAGTCGAACCTGAACACCGTCGGTGGTGGTCACACCGTCCTCACCGGTCCTGGCTTCGTCACCAAGGACAACGCCGCGAAGATCCAGGACCTTGCGAAGGCAGGGACTCGCTAACTCACCAGGCTGAAGCGGGGAGGGCCGTGACGGCCCTTCCCGCGTCACCCCTTCTCCCGGGAGGGATCGTATGACCGCAACCACCACCGCCACGCCGCCCCCCGAGGTGCGTGACGAACGCGTCGCCAGGGTCGGTTTGTGGCGACGACTGCTACTCAAGCCCGAGTTCGGATCGCTCATCGGCGCGCTCGTGGTCTTCGTCTTCTTCGCGACCCAGAGCAGCGTCTTCTGGCACGCCAGCGGCGTCGCCAACTGGCTGGACCCCGCCTCGACCTACGGCATCATGGCGGTCGTCGTCGCGCTGCTGATGATCGGCGGCCACTTCGACCTCTCCGCCGGTGTGCAGCTAGGCACCGCCGGGCTTACTACCGCAATCCTGACCACGGAATACAACATGGTCGTATGGGTCGCGATGCTCGTGTCCTTGGCCGTGTGCCTCGGCCTCGGCTTCCTCAACGGCTACCTCGTGATCCGCACCGGACTGCCGAGCTTCATCATCACCCTCGCGACCTTCTTGATGATCCAGGGCCTCAACCTCGGCCTCACGAAGGCCATCACCAACACGGTCTCCGTCGGAGGCATCGACCAGGAGCCGTACTTCAACGGCCCCGAGAAGATCTTCGCCAGCCAGGTGACGTTGTTCGGCCAGAAGTACTACATCGCGATCCTCTGGTGGGTCGTCTTCACCATCGTGGCGACCTACGTACTCATGAAGACGAGGTTCGGGAACTGGATCTTTGCCGTCGGTGGGGACGAGACGGCCAGCCGCAACGTGGGTGTCCCGTCCAATCGGACGACGATCGCGCTGTTCATGATCGTCTCGTTCGCCGCTTGGTTCGTCGGGCAGATATACCTGTTCCGACTCACCTCGATCCAGGCCAATGCGGGCTTCGGTTTCGAGCTCATCTACATTGCGGCCGCTGTCATCGGCGGCTGTCTGCTGACCGGCGGCTACGGATCTGCCATCGGCGCCTCCATCGGCGCCTTGCTCATCGGCATGACCTCCCAGGGAATCGTCTATGCAGGGTGGAACGCCGACTGGTTCAAGTTCTTCCTCGGCGCCATGCTGCTGCTGGCGGTCCTCACCAACCAGATCGTTCGCAAGTACGCCGAACAGAGCCGGAGATGATCCGACATGACTGAAACTGCGCCAGAAGCAACACCCGCCTCCCCGAAGTCCGGGACGGACGGTCCACTGCTCGAGATCCGCGAGATCTCCAAGTTCTTCGGCAGTGTGATCTCTCTGCAGGAGATCTCGACCACGGTCAGGGCAGGGCAAGTGACCTGCATCCTGGGCGACAACGGAGCCGGCAAGTCGACGCTGATAAAGATCCTGTCCGGCGTCTACCAGCCCGACCACGGTCAGCTGCTGATGAATGACGTGCCGATGACGTTCTCGACACCCCGCGAGTCGCTCGATGCCGGCATCGCCACGGTGTTCCAGGACCTCGCGATGGTGCCGCTCATGGCGATCTGGCGGAACTTCTTCCTAGGATCGGAGCCCACGAAGGGCTGGGGACCCTTCCAACGCTTCGACCAGGAGAAGGCCAAGCGGGTCACGCGCAAGGAGATGCTGGACATGGGCATCGACATCCGCGATCCCGACCAACCCGTGGGCACGCTCTCCGGCGGGGAGCGGCAGTCAGTCGCGATCGCGCGGGCGGTGCATTTCGGCGCCAAGCTGTTGATCCTTGACGAGCCGACGTCCGCACTCGGCGTCAAGCAGGCCGGCGTCGTGTTGAAGTACATCGTGCAAGCGCGCGACCGCGGGCTCGGTGTCATCTTCATCACGCACAACCCGCACCACGCCTACCCGGTCGGCGACCGGTTCCTGCTGCTCAAACGCGGCAAAAGCCTTGGCGACTTCGCCAAGTCGGAGATCTCGCGAGACGAGCTGACGCGGTTGATGGCCGGCGGTGCCGAGCTGGAGCAGCTGGCTCACGAGCTGGACCGCGAAGGGGGTCGCGGCGGCATCGGCGCCGAGTTGGCGGCCGAGGTGGAGTCACTGCCGCACTAGGAGTTGTAAGGGTCAGGACCAAGACCCGGGCGCTCGGCTTCGGACTGCGGGCGCCCGGGTTGCGGTCGTACCTACACCTGTCTTCGCAGGAGAGTCACACGTTCACGGGACGAGTCGGACGTTTCGCCGCCGTTACGAACTTTCGGCCGGCATGTCTACGCCGTTGGCGGCAACGCCGAGGCGGCTCGCCGGGCCGGCATCAACGTGCCGCGGATCAAGCTGCTGTGTTTCGTCCTCTGCTCGACGATCGCTGCGATCGCCGGGATCCTGCTGGCCAGCCGGGTGAACTCAGTGACGCCAACGACCGGCGGCGGCGAGACGCTGCTCTATGCCGTAGGCGCCGCCGTGATCGGTGGCACCAGCCTGTTCGGCGGCAAGGGCCGGCCGGTCGACGCCGTCATCGGCGGGCTCGTGGTCGCCGTGGTGGCGAACGGCATGGGCCTGCTCGACCAGTCGGCCGCCGTTGTCTACATGGTGACCGGTGGCGTGCTGCTGCTCGCGGCCGGCGTGGACGCGCTGTCCCGGCGACGGGCTGCGGCCTCCGGTCGGGCGTAACGACCCGCTCATGACGGTCCTGGCCCGGGGTGCGCGTGGCGCGAGGTCCGAGGATGTCCGGCGTGGGAACCTCTCGACTCTGCTGCGCTATGTCCACGTGCACGGCCCGACGGCGCGCAGCCGGCTCACCGCCGACCTCGGGCTCAACCGCAGCACGATCGGAGACCTGACCAGCGAGCTGGTCGCTGCCGGCCTGGTCCGTGAGGAGCCGGGCCGGGCCGAACGGGTCCATGACCGCACGTCGAGCAGCGGCGGGCGACCGTCCTACGTCGTCACCCCGGAGTCCGAGCGCGTGCAGGTGCTCGCCGTCGACGTCGGCGTGACCCACCTGACCGTGGCGCGGATCGGGCTGGGCGGGGCGGTCCTGTCCCGTGTGGATCGCTCCTACCGTCGGGGCGCCCGCCGGCAGCGCGACGTGACCACGACCATCGCCAAGGTCGGTGCCGAGCTGCTCGCCCAGGTCGAGTACGGCGCGGTCGTCGTCGCCGCCGGGGTGGCGGTCCCCGGCATGGTGCGCCGCCGGGACGGGCAGGTGCGTCAGGCACCCAACCTCGGTTGGAAGGATGCCCCGGTCGGTGCCGAGCTGGCGGCGGCGCTGGGCCTGCCGGTGTGGGTGGGCAACGACGCCGACCTCGGCATCCGGGCGGAGCACGTGCGCGGCGCTGCCGCCGGCGTCGACGACGCCGTCTATCTCTCGGGTCACTCTGGCGTCGGCGCCGGCATCATCGCCGGCGGTCTCCCGCTCGGCGGACGTGCCGGCTATGCCGGGGAGGTCGGCCACACCGTCGTCAACCCGGACGGGCTGCCGTGTCACTGCGGGTCGCATGGCTGCTGGGAGACAGAGGCCGGCGAGGAACGCCTCTTCGAGCTGGCGGGACGACCGTTGGGAGGCGGCCTGCCCGGAGTGCGGGCGGTGGCCGCAGCAGCAGCAGGCGGTGACCCGGCGGCTCGCGCGGCGCTGGAGCATGTCGCCGCCTGGCTCGGCCGCGGCACCGCCAACGTTGTTAACGCGCTCAATCCAGAGGTGGTCATTCTCGGTGGGGCCCTCGAGGAGATCTTCGCGGCCGCCGGCGCGACCCTCCTCGCGGAGTTCGAGGTCGCCGCTCTCGCTGCGCCGCTGGAGCAGGTGCGCATCGTGGCCCCGCACTTCGGTCCCGACTCGACGCTGATCGGCGCCGCCGAGCTCGCCTTTGACGCGCTGCTGTCAGAGCCGCTGCTCGAGCTGGGCCGGCGCACGGCTTCCTGACCGGCCCCTCCGTACCCCCGGCCCCTCCGTACCCCCGGCCCCTCCGTACCCCCGGCCCTCCGTACCCCCGGATCCCGCCCCGCGGCTTCCGCGCGCCCCCAGACATGCCCGCGTTTCCATGATCGCGAAGGATCTCAGCGCCGCTCACTCCGCGATCTTTCGTGATCATGAAGAATGCGACGCCTCTAACCGGTCGGATCCTTCATGATCACCGAGGAACGGGCGGTCAGGAGAATTCGGCGAGCGTCCGCTCGGCCTCGGCCAGCCACTCGCGACGGGCGGCGGCGGCCTCGCGTGCCTTCACGACCTTGTCCGGCTGACCGGCGGCCTCTGCCTTGGCGGCCTCGGCGTCGAGTGACTCGATCGAAGTCCGCAGCTGGCCGACGGTCGCCTCGGCGCGTGCGCGGGCCTCCGGGTTCGACCGCTTCCACTGGGCGTCCTCGGCGCTGCGGACGGCGTCGTCGACCTTGCGGAGGCGGCCCTCGATGGCGTCCTTGTCGCTGCGTGGCACGTCGCCCGCCGCCTCCCACCGCTCGTGGAGAGGACGAAGCGCGGTACGAGCGGCGCGCGGGTCCGTGACCGGCAGCAGGGCCTCGGCCTCGACGAGCAGCGCCCGCTTGACCTCGAGGTTTGCCTTGAGGTCGGTGTCGCGGGTGTTGAAGACCTCGTTGCGTGCGCTGAAGAACGTGTCCTGCGCGAGCCGGAACCGGTTCCACAGCTCGTCCTCGACGTCGCGGCGAGCGCGCCCGGCTGCCTTCCACTCGGTCATCAGGTCGCGATAGCGGCGCGCAGTGGGTCCCCAGTCGGTCGATGTCGAGAGCTCGACCGCCTCCTTGATGAGCTTTTCCTTGCGCTCAGCAGCTTCTGACCGCTGCGAGTCGAGCTCCGCGAAGTGCGCTCGCCGGTTCTTGTCGAAGGACGTGCGCGCGTGGCTGAACCGCTTCCAGAGCGCGTCGTCGGTCTTCCGGTCGAGCCGGGCCGCGGCCTTCCACTCGTCGAGCAGAGCGCGCATCCGGTCACCCGTGCGCTTCCAGTCCGTCGAGGTGCTGAGCGTCTCCGCCTCGGCCACGATGCCCTCCTTGAGGACCTGGGCCTGCGCTCGTGCGGCCTGGCGGGCGGCATCCGCCTCCTTGCGGCGCTCTGCGACCTGGCCGTCGAGCGTTCGGAGCCGGGCCAGCAGCCCGTCGAGGTCACCCACGGCGTGGGCGTCGGTAACCTCATGGCGAAGGTGCCCGATCGAGGTGGCGGCGTCCTTGGGAGCCACGCCGCCCGCCGCGAGCCGCTGTTCCAGGAGGGTCACCTTGCCCTCGATCTCGTCATACTTGCGCCCGAAATACGCCAGCGCCTCGTCGTGCGCCGCGCCGGGATAGGAACCGACCGAGCGCTCGCCCTCCGCCGTACGCACGTACACCGTGCCGTCCTCGGCGACCCGTCCCCACTTGGAGGGCGACGAGGCCGGCGCACCGCTCGCCGGCGGGGTCGGCACCGGGTGCTCGTGGACGGTCGGCGCGACCGTGGCGGGCGTCGGGGTCGGGGTCGGGGCAGCTGGTACGTCGGCTGCTGCCGCGGCAGGTGCCTCGACGACGGGTTCGGCGGGTACGTCGGCTGTCGGCGCGGCAGGTGCTTCGGTTACCGGTTCGGCGGGTACGTCGGCTGTCGACGCGGCAGGTGCCTCGACGACCGGTTCGGCGGCGGCGGGTGTCTCGACTGCGGGCGGGGCGGCTTCGACGGGCTCGGTCACCGGCTCGGACGCGCCCGCGGTGGGCCCTTCGGCGACCGGTTCGGCGACCGCGGCGGGTGTGTCGATTGCGGGCGGGACGGTTTCGACGGGCTCGGTCACCGGCTCGGACGCGCCCGCGGCGGGTGCTTCGGTCACCGGTTCGGCGGCGGCGGGGGTGTGTCGACTGTGGGCGGGACGGCTTCGACGGGCTCGGTCACCGGCTCGGACGCGCCCGCGGCGGGTGCTTCGGCGACCGGTTCGGCGGCGGGGGGTGTGTCGACTGCGGGCGGGGCGGCTTCGACGGGCTCGGACCCCGGCTCGGACGCGCCCGCGGCGGGTGCTTCGGTCACCGGTTCGGCGGCGGCGGGTGTGTCGACTGCGGGCGGGGCTTCGACGGGCTCGGACCCCGGCTCGGACGCGGCTGTGGCGGGTGCTTCGGTCACTGGTTCGGCGGCGGCGGGTGTCTCGACTGCGGGCGGGACGGTTTCGACGGGCTCGGCCACCGGCTCGGACCCGGCTGTGGCGGGTGCGTCGGCCACCGGCTCGACGGCGGGCGTCGGGGTCGCGGGTCGCGGGGGAGGGGTTGGCACGGGGCGTTCGCGAAGGTGCCCTGCGAACATCGCGGGCGTTGGCTTTACCGGCTCTGCGGGCACGGCCGTGTGCGCCTCGGCGGGTTCTTCGACAGTGGCCTCGCTGACCGTTTCGGCGGTCGCTTCAGCGGACTCTTCGGCGGTCGCGTCGTTGGTTCCTTCGGCTGGCGACACGGCGGCTGGGTCGGTCGGCGGTGACTCCGTCGTCGGCGTCGCTTCGCTTTCCCGCTCGGTCACGTCAGCTCTTCCCGATGGTCACGGACTCGATGGTGACCTTCTGCTTCGGCGCGCCGTCCCCGGCGGCGCTGTCGGTCCCAGCGTCGGCCACCTTCGACACTATGTCGAGTCCCTTGGTGATCGTCCCGAAGATGGTGTAGCCGGCGCCACCGGCTGCTGGCAGCGTGGTGTCCTTGTAGACCAAGAAGAACTGGCTGCCGTTGGTGTTCGGGTCAGAGGTGCGGGCCATCGCGACGGTGCCTGCGGGGTACTTGCCGTCGGCGGGCGCGTTCTCGACGCCGAAGCTGTAGCCGGGGCCGCCGCCACCGGTGCCGGTGGGGTCACCGCACTGCAGGACGAACAGCCCGGACGTCGTCAGCCGGTGACACGAGGTCGAGTCGTAGAACTTCGACGTGGCCAGGTGACGGAAGCTGTTGGTCGTGCATGGTGCCGCCTCGGCTGCCATCGCGATCACGATGTCGCCGAGGTTGGTCTTGAGCGTCGCGGTGAACGGCTTCTTGTAGTCAGCGGCCTTCGCCTCGTCGTAGGTCGGCACGGTGACGGCCTTGGACGCCTTGTCGGCAGTCTTGGTGTAGGTGCACCCGGTGGCAGCCGCCGACGGGCTGCTCGACGCCGTGGGAGTGGGCGTCACGGAGGCGGCCGTCGTCGGCTTGGTCGCCGCCGCGGTGCTGTCGTCGCCGCCGAGCTTGTTGGTCAGGAACACGACACCGGCGATCACGATGGCCACAGCAGCGACGACGGCCGTGATCTGCTGGTTGCGCTTACGACGTGCGGCAGCCGCGGCACGGCGCTGTTGCTGGCGCTCGTACCGCTCCCGAGCCAGCTGCCGTTCCCGCTTCGCGCTGCCCGCCACCACTCCTCCTTATTTGCGCCCGTTCCAGCCGCGGCTGGGTCGCCCGGGCATGTGCCTGCGTGTCGTCGGTGGGACAGTCTAGGAGGGGCTGGCATCTCGTTCGCGGGTCGATGGTGCTCGCCGGTAGTCTCGACACCCCGTCCACACACGTCTTGGAGCGTTTGGTCACCCGTGCTCATCACCGGATTCCCGGCCGCCGCGTTCGGCACCAACTGCTACGTCGTCGCGCCCGAGCGTGGCGCGGAGTGCGTCGTGGTCGACCCGGGCATCGGCGTGGTCGACCAGCTCGACGAGGTGCTCGCCGAGCTCGGACTCAAGCCTGTCGCCGTGCTGCTCACGCACGGTCACATCGACCACACGTTCTCCGTGACACCTGTCTGCGGGGCCCGTGACGTGCCTGCTTACCTGCACCCGGACGACGATGCGATGCTCCACGACCCGCTCGTCGGCATCTCGCCGGAGACGGCGGCCCTGTTCGGTGGCCGACTGGAATGGACCGAGCCCGACGACGTCAGGCCGCTGACCGACGGCGAGATGCTGCGCATCGCCGGGCTGGAGCTCACTGTCGACCACGCGCCGGGGCACACCCGTGGGTCGGTGCTCTTCCGTCTCCCGGAGGACGCGGACGACCCTGAGGTGTGCCTGTCCGGCGATGTCCTGTTCGCGGGCTCGATCGGCCGCACCGACCTGCCCGGCGGTGACCACGACACAATGCTGAACAGCCTCGCGACCAAGATCCTCGCGCTTCCCGACCAGGTCGTGGTGCTGCCCGGCCACGGCCCTCAGACGACTATCGGAAAAGAACGCGCGAGCAACCCCTTCCTGCAGCACCTCCCCACGACCGACGTCCCCGCCCCGCACCGAGGACTGTGACGCATGCCTTCGCCTTCACCCATCAGCGGCTTCCCCGAGTGGCTGCCGGCTGAGCGCATCGCCGAGCAGCAGGTGCTCGACGCGTTGCGAGAGGTCTTCGAGCTCCACGGCTTTGCGTCGATCCAGACCCGCGCCGTCGAACCCCTCGACCAGCTGTTACGAAAAGGCGAGACCTCTAAAGAGGTCTACACCCTGCGTCGGCTGCAGGCTGAACCCGACGAGGGCGAGGACCTGTCTTCAACACTCGGCCTGCACTTTGACCTCACGGTGCCCTTCGCCCGCTACGTCCTCGAGAACGCCGGAAAGCTCCAGTTCCCTTTCCGTCGCTATCAGATCCAGCCCGCCTGGCGGGGGGAGCGTCCTCAGGAGGGGCGCTACCGGGAGTTCGTCCAGGCAGACATCGACGTCGTCGACAAGGACGAGCTGTCCTTTCAGTACGAGGTCGAGATCGCGCAGGTGATGGCGGACGCATTTGCGCGCTTGCCTTTCGCCCCCGTCCGGATGCAGGTCAACAATCGCAAGCTGATCGAGGGCTATTACCGCGGCATCGGCGCGAATGACGTCGCGGAGGTCATGCGGATCGTCGACAAGCTCGACAAGATCGGGCCGGCGGGCGTGGAGAAGACGCTGGTCGCAGACCTGGGGCTGTCCGACGAGCAGGCGCGCGCCTGCCTGGCACTCGCGGACATCTCCGGGGAGGACGCTGGCGTCGCTGACCGGGTCATTGCACTAGGCGTCAGTCACCCCTTGCTGGACGAAGGCCTTGACGAGTTGGTCCGCGTGCTTGACGGCACGGCCCTGATGCGCAGCGACACCTTCACTGTCGTGGCCGACCTTGCGATCGCGAGGGGTCTCGACTACTACACCGGCACCGTCTACGAGACGCGCATGCTGGGATTTGAGCACCTCGGCTCCATCTGCTCGGGCGGCCGCTACGACGCCTTGGCCAGTGACGGACGCACCACGTACCCGGGAGTTGGCATCTCGCTCGGGGTCACCCGGGCTTTGGGTCCGTTGTTCTCCCGGGGGCTGCTGACCGCGTCGCGCAGCACGCCGACCTGTGTCCTCGTCGCCTTGCCGGCCGAGGAGGCTCGGGGCAGGTGCGGTTCCGTGGCCGCCGGGCTGCGCACTCGCGGCGTCGCGACCGAGGTGGCGCCGACGGCCGCGAAGTACGGCAAGCAGATCAGGTTCGCGCAGCGTCGGGGCATCCCCTTCGTGTGGTTCCCGCAAGACGACGGCACGCACCAGGTGCGTGACATCCGCTCCGGTGAGCAGGTCGAGGCAGATCCGGCCGGCGTGGGTCCCACCGTCGGACGACCTACGCCCCACCATCATCGGCACCGTCGCCGTGTCCGACTGACATCGACGTGCACCCTGCACGACGTACAAGGAGTTTCCTGTGATTCGCACCCACCCCGCCGGCTCGCTACGCGCTGAGCATTGCGGGCAGACCGTCACGCTCACCGGCTGGGTCGCGCGCCGCCGCGACCACGGCGGGGTGGCGTTCATCGACCTGCGGGATGCCTCCGGCTATGTGCAGGTGGTGATCCGCGACGAGCAGGTCGCCGCCGGCCTGCGCAACGAGTTCTGCCTGCGGGTCGTCGGCGAGGTCACGAAGCGGCCCGAAGGCAACGCCAACCCGGCGCTGCCGACGGGTGACGTCGAGGTGACCGCGTCCGAGGTCGAGGTTCTCAACGAGGCGGCCCCGTTGCCGTTCCAGATCGACGAGCACGTCGAGGTGGGCGAGGAGGTGCGGCTGCGCTATCGCTATCTCGACCTGCGCCGGGCCGGGCCTGCGGCGGCCATCCGGCTGCGCAGCGAGGTCAGCCGCGCGGCACGCGAGGTGCTGCACGGGCGCGACTTCGTCGAGATCGAGACACCGACGCTGACCCGTTCGACGCCTGAGGGAGCGCGTGACTTCCTGGTGCCGGCACGGCTCGCACCGGGCAGCTGGTATGCGCTGCCGCAGTCGCCGCAGCTGTTCAAGCAGCTGCTCATGGTGGCCGGCATGGAGCGCTATTTCCAGATCGCGCGGTGCTATCGCGACGAGGACTTCCGCGCCGACCGGCAGCCGGAGTTCACCCAGCTCGACATCGAGATGAGCTTCGCGGACCAGGACGACGTGATCGAGGTCAGCGAGGCCGTGGTGACCGCGCTGTGGAAGCTCGTCGACTACGACGTGCCCACACCGCTGGCCCGGATGACCTACGCCGAGGCGATGAGCCGGTTCGGCACGGACAAGCCCGACCTGCGCTTCGGCCAGGAACTGGTCGACTGCACGGCCTACTTCGCCGACACGCCGTTCCGGGTGTTCCAGGCCGACTACGTCGGCGCGGTCGTCATGCCTGGAGGTGCGGGGCAGACGCGCAAGGAGCTCGACGCCTGGCAGGACTGGGCCAAGGCTCGCGGTGCCCGCGGGCTGGCGTACGTACTGATCGGCGAGGGCGAGCTCGCCGGGCCGGCCGCCAAGAACCTGTCCGAGACCGAACGCGCGGGACTGGCTGCCCACGTCGGGGCGGCGCCGGGTGACGCGGTCTTCTTCGCGGCCGGCGAGACGACGGCGTCCCGCTCGTTGCTGGGTGCCGCGCGGCTGGAGATCGGCCGTCGCTGCGGGCTGATCAACGAGGACGAGTGGTCGTTCCTGTGGGTCGTCGACGCCCCGTTGTTCGAGCCGAGCTCGCGGGCGCGTGCGAGTGGTGACGTCGCGGTCGGCGCGGGTGCATGGACGGCCGTACATCACGCCTTCACGTCCCCGAAGCCCGAGTGGATCGACCGCTTCGAGGAAGACCCGGAGCATGCGCTCGCCTACGCCTACGACATGGTCTGCAACGGCAACGAGATCGGCGGCGGGTCCATCCGTATCCACCGCCGGGATGTGCAGGAGCGAGTCTTCGCGATGATGGGGCTCTCGGAGGAGGAGGCCCAGGAGAAGTTCGGCTTCCTGCTCGACGCGTTCGCCTTCGGGGCGCCACCGCACGGCGGCATCGCGTTCGGCTGGGACCGCATCTGCGCACTGCTCGCGGGCAGCGACTCGATCCGCGATGTCATCGCGTTCCCCAAGAGCGGCGGGGGTTTCGACCCGCTGACCGGTGCGCCTGCGCCGATCACCCCCGCGCAGCGCAAGGAAGCCGGCGTCGACTTCGTCCCCGAGGGCTGAGGTCGAGGGCCTAGGCGGCGCGCACGGCGTCACTTACTCCTTTGTGGACTCCGACACACCAGTTGTACGGCGTGTCTGGTGAGCGCGAGTCCACAAAGCCTCGTCGTCGTCGGGCAGGGGGAATGCGACGTGCTCGCGCAGGCCGATGCGGTCGTGCAGTCGCCGCATCCAGGCGGGTGCCCACCAGTTGCGGTCGCCGAGCAGCGTCATCGTCGCGGGCACCAGCAGGCAGCGCACGAGGGTCGCGTCCACGGCGACCGCGGTCGCCAGCGCCAGGCCGAGCTGCTTGATGCCGAGCAGCTTTCCGGCGGTGAAACCCAGGAACACGATGAACACGAGCAGCCCGGCTGAGGTGATGATGCGGCCACTGCGCTGCAGGCCGACCTCGATCGCCTTGTCGTTGGACATGCCCGAGTCATAGAGCTCCTTGACCCGGGACAGCAGGAAGACCTCGTAGTCCATCGAGAGCCCGAACGCGAATGCGAACACGACGACCGGCACCCAGGTCTCCAACGCGCCCGTCGGCGTGAAGCCGAGCAGGCCGGAGCCGTGGCCGTCCTGGAACACGAGCACCAGCACCCCGAACGTGGCGCCGAGCGAGAGCGTGTTCATCACCAAGGCTTTGATGGGTACGAGGACCGATCCCGTCATGAGGAACAGCAGCACGAACGTTCCGAGGCCGAGGATCAACGCGGCCCACGGCAGGCCGGCCTTGACCAGGTCCTGGAAGTCGACCAGCACCGGCGCCGACCCGGTCACCCAGGTGCGGAACTCGGGCCGGTTGTCGCGCAGTTCCCGGACGAGCGCCTTCGCGCGGTCGCCCTGCGAGCTGCCGTAGGGCGTGACTTCGACCATCGACCAGCCGTCCCGCCGGTCAGCGGCGCGCTCGAGCCGACGTACGTCGGGAAGGTTGGAGATGACGTCGTCGGCGTAGTCCTGCAGCTGCTCAGCCGGCACGTGCGCGACGACGTACACGGGATCGACTGCGTCGCGGGGGAAGTGGATCGCGATGGCCTCGGCGAAACGGCGGGCCTCGAAGTCGGTGGGCAGCAGGTCGGCGCCGCCGTTCTGGAAGTTGACGCCGAGGAACGGTGCCCCGGCGGCGAGGAGCAGCGCGCCGAGCCCGATCGTGACGAGCGCGGCCCGGCGCTGGGTGGCTCGGGCGAGACGGGCGAAGAAGCCGTCGTCGGAGACGCGCTCGGTGGGCACCTTGATGCGGTGGTGGAAGGTGGCGAGCAGAGCCGGGACGAGGGTGAGACCGGCGGCGAGAGCGACCAGGACGACAGTGACGCCGGCGGCGCCGAGCGCGCGGAAGATGGAGAGTTGGAAGACGAACAGGCTGCTCAGCGCGATCGCCACGGTGAGGGCGGAGAACGAGATGGTGCGCCCGGCGGTGGAGACGGCGACCATCACCGCCTGCTCGGCGTCGCGGCCGAGACCGCGCTCCTCGCGATAGCGCTGCACCATGAGCAGGGCGTAGTCGATCGACAAGCCCAGGCCGAGCACGGTCGTCACGGATGGCACGCTCGGGTCGAGAGGCAAGAGGTAGGAGAAGGCGAACAACGCGGCTAGGCCGCCGGCGATCGAGCAGAACGCGCCCAGGAGAGGTATGCCCGCGGTGACGAACCCGCCGAACAGGAACACCATCACGAGCAACGTGATCGGCACGGCAACGGCTTCGCCGCGCTCGGTGTCCTTCTTGGACTGCTCGGCGCTCTCGCGCTCGAGGAGCAGGTCGCCGCCGAGGATCACGTCGGTGCCAGTGTCCTCGCCCAGCGTGCGGAGGCGTTCCTCGACGGCGTCCAACGCCCGGTCTTCACCGTCAGCCCTGAGGTCCTTGAGGTCGACGAGGAACAGCACGGCCTTGCCGTCGGTGGCGACCAGGCCCGCTTCGGGCGGGGCGGTCACGGGGTCGATCACGCGGGCGACGCCGGGGATCTCGCGCAGGTCGTTGGCCGCGGTTGCCAGGGCGTCGTGGTTGCCGTTGCCCTCGACGACGGCGGAGATGCGCGGGCCGTACTCCGCTGTGTCGGTCATGATGTCGAAGCCCTGAAACGACTCGATCTGCGTGCCGGAGTAGTCGGTGCTCAGCCGCGGGAAGACCTGGACTCCCACGCCCAGCCCGACGACGAACGCCACCAGCCAGCCGACCAGGACCAGTCGTCGGTGGTGGAAGCAGAAGCGTCCGAGCGAGGCGAGCACGGGATCATTGTGCCGACGTGCGGAGGTTGGTGACTGGCGACGATGACTCGTCGTGAGGACGCCCGACGCCGGCGGTCGGGCCTGCGGGCTACCGTCGTCGCGTGGACCTCTTCCAGGCGGCGGCAGACGACAGTGCAGCCGATCGCGCACCGCTGGCCGTACGCATGAGGCCGCGCACCCTCGACGAGGTCGTCGGGCAGGACCATCTGCTGGTCGCCGGGTCACCGCTGCGGCGACTGGTCGATGGCGACGGGGGAGTGGCTGCCCCGGCGTCGGTGATCCTCTGGGGCCCGCCCGGCACGGGCAAGACCACCCTCGCCTACTTGGTCTCGTCGGCGACGGGGCGCTCGTTCGACGAGTTGTCGGCCGTGAACGCGGGGGTCAAGGAGGTACGGGCGGTCGTCGAAGCGGCACGACGGCAGAACGGCATGTCCGGCAAAGAGACGATCTTGTTCATCGACGAGGTGCACCGCTTCTCCAAGACCCAGCAGGATGCGCTGCTGCCGGCCGTCGAGAACCGCTGGGTGACCTTGGTGGCTGCCACGACGGAGAATCCGTACTTCTCGATCATCTCGCCGCTGCTGTCCCGGTCGTTGCTGCTGACCCTGGCGCCGCTGGACGACGACGGGGTGGCGGACGTCGTGCGGCGGGCGGTCGTGGACGAGCGGGGGCTGGCGGGTGCGGTGACCGTGACCGACGAGGCCATGGCCCACTTGCTGCGCATCGCAGGCGGGGACGCCCGGCGCGCGTTGACGGCGCTGGAAGCCGGGGCCGGAGCGGTCCTTGCCGTCGGAGGCTCGGAGCTCGACGTGGCGACGCTGGAGACGGCGGTCGATCGCGCGGCGCTGCGCTACGACCGCGACGGGGATCAGCACTACGACGTCATCTCGGCGTTCATCAAGTCTCTGCGCGGCTCAGATGTCGACGCATCGCTGCACTACCTGGCGCGGATGATCGAGGCCGGGGAGGATCCGCGGTTCATCGCCCGGCGACTGGTGATCCTGGCGTCCGAGGACATCGGACTAGCCGACCCGACGTCGCTGTTGGCGGCGGTGGCAGCGGCCGAGGCGGTGGCGCTGATCGGCATGCCGGAGGGGCGCATCAACCTGGCGCAGGCCGTCATCCATCTCGCGCTGGCGCCGAAGTCCAATGCCGTCGTGGTGGCAGTCGACGCGGCGCTCGACGACGTACGCCGTGGACTGGCTGGACCGGTGCCGCCCTACCTGCGCGACACCCACTACAGAGGCGCACAGGCGATCGGGCACGGTCAGGGCTACATCTATCCGCACGACGTGCCGGGCGCGGTGGCCGCCCAGCAGTATGCCCCGGACGCAGTGGCTGGCCGGAGCTACTACCGCCCGACCCGCTATGGAGCCGAGTCACGCCTGGCCGACCTCTGGGACAAGCTCCGTACCCTCCTCCGCAGCTAGCCAACCGGCGCGCCGCCGCCCGCGCCCGCCTCGCCCGCCCCGCCCGCCCGGCCCGCCCGGGTTGACGCGGGCATGCGCGATTCGCTGGGGTCCAGGCCCCGGCAATTCGCGCATGCTCGGGTGTCAGGGGGCTGGGCCGTCGGGTTGAAGCGGGCATGCGCGATTCGCTGGGGTCCAGGCGCCGGCAATTCGCGCATGCTCGGGTCTCAGGACCCTCACGCGCCGCCAACCCAACCCCGGGCTCGCAGCGCCTCGGCAATCTGGGCCGCAACTCGTTCCGGCTCGTTGCGAATCGCGAAGCTGGGATATCGCAGCACTCCTTCAAGCCGGACAGCATGCTCGTTTCCACGCCACATGTCCGACCACCACTGATCGGCCTCCATATGGAAAAGGCCATCGATTTCGACCACTAGGCCGAACTCGTCCCAGAAGACGTCGAGCCAGCGGCGACGGCCCTTGTTGTCCAGTCGCACTGCCTGTCGGGAAGGAAGGGGCAGGTCGAATGCTCGACAGAGTTCAGCGAAGTCGAGCTCAGGGAGCGAGTGGGCACCGCCACCTATGTCCCGAAGCGTCAATTTGATCAGCCTGCGCCGGCGCAGGTTGGGAACGGCATCGACGACCAGCAACATGTCTGTCGCGCGCACGAGCCGTTGTTGGACGCCGGCGGCCAGGATGGTTCTTGCCTCGGCATCCGTGCTGGCCCAGGAGGCTGCATCCACGAAGGATCGCGGCGGTCTTGTCCGTTTTGGTCGCTTCAGCGGGTGCACGTCGGCCGATCCGAGCCGGGTTGAGCTGTGCACGTCTAGGTCGGAACGATCGGTCACCTGACGTCGGTGAGGCACCAGGAGCTGCGGGCGATCTACTTGGACCCCCGTTAGCCCGTCGGCGCTCGCGGCGGTTACGCCTGCGAGCACCGCCCCGTGCCCGCAGCAAAGCAGGTCTACCCAAAGCTGCTGGGCAGGGGAGACCGGACCGGAATGCATGACCACGACGCCGGGGTAGGGGACCTGCCAGCGTTCACTCGCGACCTTCGCGCGCAGGGACTCCTCCGTCATGATCGCGAGCAACTGTGCCCGGGTGGCCGTCTGTGCCTGCGCAGCCGAGAGTTGCGCCAGCCGATTATCCGAAAACGCGTAGTCCGCGCAGAGGGCCTTGCCGGACGCATAAAGAGTTTCCCCGGCAACACTGACACCTGTAGTCACGGGACAGAACTGTCGGCCCGGGTCGACCCCGGATAGAAGGGTCGACAGTGGATCTGTGGACAAGTACCCCCATGCTGTCGGCGGTGGACGACCTCGGAAAGGTAGACGGTCTCAGAGGGCTCGGCTCTCGGGATTGACGCGGGCATGCGCGATTCGCTGGGGCTCAGGCCCCGGCAATTCGCGCATGCCCGGGTCTCAGCGGGCTCGGCTGTCGGGGTTGACGCGGGCATGCGCGATTCGCTGGGGTCCAGGCCCCGGCAATTCGCGCATGCTCGGGTCTCAGCGGGCTCGGCTGTCGGGGTTGACGCGAGCATGCGCGATTCGCTGGGGCCCAGGCCCCGCCAATTCGCGCATGCTCAGGGTGGTGTGTCGGGGTCCACAAAGTGGGCTTGGGAACGCGGGTGATCGGCACGGGTGGGTCGCGATAGGGTCTCCGGCATGTCTGCTGGAGAGATCGCGGGACTCATCGCTGCCGTGGCGTTCGTGCTGCTGGTCGGCGTTCTCGCAGTGCCGCTCATCAAGCTGGGAAGCGTCTTCGATGAGACTCGCTACATGATCAAGGGCGTCTCGGGCGAGACCGTACCGCTGCTCAGCGAGGTCACGACGACCGTCACCACTACCAACGCCCAGCTCGTCAAGGTCGACACGATCACCGACAACGTCGTCAAGGTCACGACCAACGTCTCGGCGCTGACCGCACTGTTCGCAGCCACCCTCGGCAGCCCGGTCATCAAGGTCGCCGCCTTCAGCTACGGCGTCCGCAAGGCGCTGGCCGGCCGCAACCGCTCGCGCGTCGAGAAGCAGGTGCGTGACCAGCTCAAGGCCGAGCGTCGCGCCCGCAGGGGCAAGGCGTCATGAAGCGCCTGTTCTGGATCGCCCTCGGGGCGACCGCGGGAGTGCTCGTCGTCCGCAAGCTGCAGAAGACGGCCCACGCCTACACACCGGGGGGCCTGGCCGAGAGCGTCCAGGGACTCGGCGACGATCTCCGTTACTTCGCCGAAGAGGTACGCGCGGGGATGGCTGAGCGAGAGATCGAGCTGCGCGACGCCCTGGGCATTGACGAGGACCCGGATTCCGACGACGACGGGTCCACCCAGACGCAGCGGTCGACCAGCCTCCGGAGGAGCGCCGGCTGATGGACACCGCCGAGATCAAGCGTCGGTGGCTGGAGTTCTTCGGAACACGAGACCACACAGTCGTGCCGTCGAGCAGCCTGCTGTCCGACGACCCCAACCTGCTGTTCGTCCCCGCCGGCATGGTGCCGTTCAAGCCCTACTTCCTGGGCCAGGAGACACCGCCGTACAAACGCGCCACGAGCGTGCAGAAGTGCGTGCGCACCCTCGACATCGAAGAGGTCGGCCAGACCACGAGACACGGCACGTTTTTCCAGATGAACGGCAACTTCTCGTTCGGCGACTACTTCAAGGAACGCGCCATCGAGCTCGCCTGGGAGCTGTGCACCCGCTCCCAGGCCGACGGCGGCTTCGGCTTCCCTGAGTCCAAGCTGCTGGCCACCGTCTATGAGGACGACGACGAGGCGTTCGGGCTCTGGCGCAAGGTCGCCGGGCTCACCGACGGTCGCATCGTGCGGCTCGGCAAGAAGGAGAACTACTGGCACATGGGCGTCCCCGGACCGGGCGGCCCGTGCAGCGAGATCCTGATCGACCGCGGACCTGAGTACGGCCCCGAGGGTGACGTCGAGAAGGCGGGCGACCGCTATCTCGAGTTCTGGAACCTCGTCTTCATGCAGTTCGAGCTGGGCGAGGTGCGCGCCAAGGACGACTTCGACATCATCGGCGACCTGCCGACCAAGAACATCGACACGGGTATGGGCCTAGAGCGGGTGGCCTTCCTGCTGCAGGGTGTCGACAACATCTACGAGATCGACGAGGTCCGGCCAGTCCTCGACCTCGCGGCCGGTCTCGCGAAAAAGACTTACGGCGCCTCGCATCCGGACGACGTACGTCTGCGTGTCGTCGCCGACCACGTACGCAGCGCCCTGATGCTGATCAACGACGGCGTCACCCCCGGCAACGAGGCGCGCGGCTACGTCCTGCGCCGCCTGATCCGCCGCGTCGTGCGCGCGATGCGCCTGCTCGGCGTCGAGGACCCGGTGTTCCCGGAGCTGCTGCCGGCCAGCCGGGACGCGATGGCGCCGTCCTATCCGGAGGTGGCGACCGGCTTCGAGCGCATCTCGTCGCTGGCCTACGCCGAGGAGGAGGCGTTCCGCCACACGCTGCGCGCGGGCACCACCCTGCTCGACACGGCGGTGCGCGAGACAAAGAGTCAGGGCGGTACGTCGATCAGTGGCGACCGTGCGTTCCAGTTGCATGACACCTTCGGCTTCCCGATCGAGCTGACCCTCGAGATGGCGGCCGAGCAGGGCCTGTCGGTCGACGAGGTCGGGTTCCGCACCCTGATGCGCGAGCAGCGCGAGCGCGCCCGGGCCGACCAGAAGGAGAAGAAGCTCGGCAGCAGCGACGTCTCGGCCTACCGCGCGGCGCTCGACGGCGGGGGAGCGACGACGTTCACCGGCTACGAGGAGGTCGTCTCGCCGGCGACCGTTGTCGGGGTGCTCGTCGGCGGCGCCGGTGTCCCGGCCGCGAGTCAGGGCCAGGACGTCGAGGTCGTGCTCGACCGGACGCCGTTCTATGCCGAGGGTGGCGGCCAGCTCGCCGACCAGGGCCGCCTGCTGCTCGACAGTGGGGCCATTGTCGACATCCGCGATGTCCAGACCCCGATCCCCGGCCTCACGGTGCACCGCGGCCAGGTGGTCAGCGGCGAGGTCGTCGTCGGCGACACGGCCGTCGCCGAGGTCGACGTCGAGCGCCGCCGGGCGATCAGCCGCGCGCACACGGCCACCCACCTCGTACACAAGGCATTCCGCACGACGCTGGGCGAGACCGCGACCCAAGCCGGCTCGGAGAACGCGCCGGGGCGCTTCCGCTTCGACTTCTCCTCGCCCACCGCCGTGCCGCCGTCGGTGCTGCGCGACGTCGAGCAAGAGGTCAACGAGGTCCTTTCCGCCGACCTGCCGGTGCGGGCCGAGATCATGAGCCAGGAGCAGGCGCGTGACGCCGGGGCGATGGCGCTGTTCGGTGAGAAGTACGGGGACGAGGTCCGGGTCGTGTCGGTCGGCGACTGGGCGCGTGAGCTCTGCGGTGGCACACACGCACAGCGATCCGGGCAGCTCGGACTGGTCAAGATCCTCGGTGAGTCCTCGATCGGGGCGGGCGTGCGGCGCGTGGAGGCGCTGGTCGGCGTGGACGCCTACCGGTTCCTGGCGCGCGAGCACGCGCTCGTCGCCCAGCTGACCGACGCGCTCAAGGTGCGCCCCGAGGAGCTGCCCGACCGAGTGGCCCAGCTGACCGCGCGGCTGCGCGAGGTCGAGAAGGACCTCGAAAAGGTCCGGTCGGGTCAGGTGCTGGCGGCTGCGGCCGAGCTCGCGGCGAACCCGACCGACGTGTTCGGCGTGGCCGTCGTGACCCATCGGCTGCCCGACGGCACCGGTGCCGACGACCTGCGCCGCCTCGTGCTCGACGTCCGGGGGCGGATCCCGGCCGACCGGCCGGCCGTCGTGGTCGGCATCGCGGTCGCCAACGAGCGCCCGGTGGTGGTCGTCGCCGTCAACGACAAGGGTCGCGAATGGGGCATCAAGGCGGGCGACCTGGTGCGGACAGCGGCCCAGGTGCTCGGCGGCGGGGGCGGGGGCAAGGACGATGTTGCCCAGGGCGGCGGCAGCGACCCCTCACGCGTCGACGAGGCCCTGAGCCAGATCGAACACGTCGTGGGGCAGCGCGTCACTGGCAGTGACTGACCGCCCACGCTCGATCGGCGCTCCGGCGGGTGTTTCAGCAGCGCCGACTGGGCATCCTTTCAGGATGTGCCTGATCGATGGGGGTCGCGGCGGGCTCTCACCTGCGGTTTCAGCGAGCCATCCCATGTCCTGCATGATCGACTTGGGTCGGAGGGGGCTCTCACCTGCGGTTTTACCGAGGGGTGTCGGTTACTGCATGATCGACTTTGAAGGTGCGCGGGAGGGCCCCAAGTCCTGCATGATCGACTGTGAAGGTGGGGGAGGGTGGGGGCGAGCGTGAGGGCCGGGGTGCGGCTGGGGGTGGACGTGGGGTCGGTGCGGGTCGGCGTGGCGCGCAGCGACCCCGCCGGGCTGCTCGCGACCCCGCTGGTCACGCTGCGTCGCGGCCGTACGGACCTGGCTGACCTGGCCGCGCTCGTGGCCGAGCACGCGGCCGTCGAGGTGGTCGTCGGGCTGCCACGTACGCTTGCTGACCGCGAGGGCAAGGCGGCGCAGGCGGCGACGTCGTACGCACGGCGCCTCGCGGAACGGCTGGGCCCGCGGCGTCGCGGTGCGCCTGGTCGACGAGCGGCTGAGCACGGTTTCGGCCCAGCGGGACCTCCGGGCGAATGGAATCGACACGCGCAAGGGTCGTAAGGTGATTGACCAGGCCGCCGCTGTCATCATCTTGCAAGGCGCCCTTGACGCCGAACGGACAGCAGGAAAGGCACCCGGGCAGGTCCTGGGGCCAGGCCGTGACGCCGAACGAGTAACGGAACAGGCACCGGGGCAGATTCCCGGGGTAGGCAATGACGGTGACGTCGGCGCCGGGGGAGCCGGCGCCGATGTGAAGGTGGACGAATGACTGATCTCTCGGTCTGGACCGAGGGCCAACCGCCGCCCACCGGGCAGCGGCACCGCCGCCGAAAGAAGAAGGACCGCCGCGGCGGCCTCGCGGTGGTCCTGTCGCTGGTGCTGATCCTGGTCGTCGTGGGCGGTGGCTCCGCGCTGGCATTCGGCGCGGGATCGAAGCTCAAGGACATGTTCCACTCCACCAGTGCCGGGGACTATCCGGGACCGGGCAGCGGCTCGGTGCAGATCGAGGTGGTCGCGGGCCAGTCGGTCGCCCAGATCGGGCGCACGCTGAAGGACAAGGGCGTCATCAAGACCGTCGACGCCTTCCTGCAGGTGGCCAACGCCGAACCGAGCCGCCTCGAGCGTCCAGCCCGGGTTCTATGCGTTCAAGCGCAAGATGACCGCCTCCGACGCGCTGGCGACGCTGCTCGACCCGAACGCCCGCATCGAGGCCCGCGTGACGCTGCCGGAGGGCCTGCGCCTGGACGAGACGCTCAAGAAGCTCGCCAAGGAGGGCAAGCTGCCGCTGGCCGACCTGGAAAAGGCGCTGAAGAACGCCAAGTCGCTCGGCCTGCCCGCCTATGCCAAGGGCAACGCCGGAGGGTTTCCTGTTCCCGGCGACCTATGACGTCGCTCCGGACGCGACTGCCGAGTCGACACTCAAGCAGCTGTTCAAGGCCTACGACACCGCTGCGGACAAGGCCGGCGTGACGCGGACCAACCGCACTCCCTACGAGATCGTCATCATCGCGAGCCTCGTCGAGGCCGAGGCCCGGCACGCCGAGGACTACGGCAAGGTCGCCCGCGTGGTCTACAACCGGCTGGAGAAGGGGATGCCGCTCCAGTTCGACTCCACGGTCAACTACGCCCTCAACGCCGACAAGCAGATCGTCACCAACCAGGATCTCGGCGTCGACTCCCCGTACAACACCTACAAGAACACGGGGCTGCCGCCCGGGCCGATCAACTCACCCGGCCTCGCGGCGCTGCAGGCCGCGGTCAACCCGACGGCGGGTGACTGGCTCTACTTCGTCACGACCAATCCCAAGACCGGCGAGACGAAGTTCGCCGACCACCTACGCGCAGTTCCTCAAGTACAAGGACGAGCTCAAGTCCAACCAATAACGCGCCGCGGTTGACCAGCGGGTCGCCCCGTTCGGCGGGTCGCCACGAGCCGCACGGCGAGCGTGGTGCCCCGTTCGGGCCCTGCGGCGACCGGCGGCGGGAAAACAGCACCCCGCCGCGGGCTGATCATCATGGAGCCGTGACTCAAGCGCGAGCGCTGTCCCGCCGATGGGCCTAGTGAGATGGATCCGGGGCCGGAACCAGACAACGGGCACACGAGGTGGGTCGATGACGCATTCGAACGGTACGGGCGCGCACGCTGAGGTAGGCGGGGATAGGTCAGCACGACTGGACCGCATCCTCGCCGAGCTGGTCGGCCAGGTGCCCGAGATCGAAGCCGCCTCTGTCGTCTCGTTCGACGGGCTGCCGATGGCCTCCGCCCTGCCGCCCGGAATGGACGAGGACCGCGTCGCCGCCATGAGCGCCGCGCTGCTCTCGCTGGGCGAGCGGGCCGCCGAGGGTCTCGGACGCGGGGAGCTCTCCCAGGTCTACATCGAGGGGGAGAACGGCAACGTCTTCCTCGTCTCCGCCGACAACGAGGCCGTGCTCGTCGCGGTCGCGTCGCGCGGCGCCAAGGTCGGCATGATGCTCTTCGAGATCCGCCACGCGGCGAAGGCGCTCGGTGCCGTGCTGCGTGTCGAGCAGCCGAGGCCGAGGCTGAGCCCGAGCCGGAGTACGAGCCCGAGCCGATCGCGGAGCTGATCCCCATGCCACCGCCCGAGCAGCTGCGCCCGGTCGCCCAGGGCGGCTGGCCCGAGCAGCACGTGGCCGAGCATGCCCGCGTGGTCGAGCACTCGAGCTGGGCCGACGGGCGCGGCAGCCTCCCGCCGATCGGTGCGTCCGCCGCCGCGACCACATCAACCGACGTAAGCAACTGGAGCTGATATGAAGCTTGAGGGCTCTCTAGACGCCTTCAGCCTGCCCGACATCTTCCAGCTGCTGAGCTTCACGAAGAAGTCGGGGGGACTGCACCTCGCCAGTGACGGCTGCGACGGTGTCGTGTTCTTCTCCGGCGGCCAGGTGACCGGTGCGTCCGCTGACGGATCACGCCAGCCGCTCGCCCGCCGGCTGATCGGCGCTGGCGCGGTCGGCGACGAGGCTCTCGCGGCTGCGGTGCAGACCGCGACCCACGGCGAGTCCGTCGGCGTGGTCAAGGCGCTGCTCGACCAGGGATCCATCGAGGGCGAGCTGCTGCGGCAGGCGGTGACCGACCAGTCGGTCGACGCCGTCTTCGACCTGCTGCGCTGGCAGCAGGGCGACTTCGCGTTCGTCGTGGACGAGGTCAACCCCGACGACGTCGGAGTCACCCTGTCGATCGAGGCGATCCTGGCCGACGCCGAGTCGCGCACCGGCAGCTGGGAAAGCGTCTCGCAGATCGTGCCCTCGGCCGACGCGCTCCTCTCCATGCCGGTCGTACTCCCTGCCGACCCCCAGATCTCCCGCGAAGAATGGTCGCTGCTGGCGCTCGTGGACGGCCGGCGCAGCGTCGCCGAGCTCGTCGACCTGACCGGCAGCGGGCACTACGCCGTGGTGTCGACGCTGGCCGGCATGGTCGCGCGCGGCCTGCTCGAGGTGCGCAACGCGGCCGACGCGACCGAGGATCACGTCGGTGTCGTCGTACGTCGACAGGGGTTGCTCGCCGCGCTGGAAGGTTCACCGTTCCAGCCGGTCAGGAGCTCGGCAGTCGAGGCCAAGCCGCCCGTTGCGGCCGCAGTCGAGGCACCCGCGGAGGTCGTTGCCGCCAACGAGCCCCAGATGGCGCCTGACTTCGGGTCGCCCAACGGGGCCGACGCGCACCCGAACGGTGGACCGGACGCCGCCGAGCACCCCGTCCTCGCCACCCAGGACGTGGCCGACGACGACGTACCCACTCCTGACGGCGACCCGGGTCTCGTGACCGTCGCCAACGGCGAGAGCCCGATGATGCTCGTCGGGACCCACGTGCCCGGCGACGTCGTGCCGCCGCGGCCGGAGCCGTTCCTGCCCAAGCGACAGGCCGACTTCGACGAGTCCGGTCAGTCGCCCACGACCCGCCCCATGCAGGTGCGGGGCGGACCCGGCAACGGTGGCGTCATCGGCGCCAACGCCGTCGCTCTCGACCCCGAGGCGGTTCCGATGATCGAACGCGACCCCAACGTCAACCGCAGCCTGATGCTCCGGCTCATCGCCGGTGTGAGGGGTCTCTAGTGGCAACTCCACGCACGCGAAACCGTGGCGGCCAGGCCGTGAAGGTCGTCGTGACCGGACCGTTCGCGGCCGGCAAGACCACCCTGATCCGCACCATCAGCGAGATCACGGTGCTCTCGACCGAGCGCGGGGTCACTGACTCGACCCGCAAACGCAAGGCCGAGACGACGGTCGCGATGGACTTCGGGCGCATCACGATCGACCGCGATCTCGTGCTCTATCTGTTCGGCACGCCGGGTCAGGACCGTTTCGACTTCATGTGGGAGATCCTCGGCGAGGGCATGATCGGCTATCTGCTGCTCATCGACGCGGACCGCGAAGACTCCGTGGAGCAGGCGGCCGCGATCCACCAGGCGTTCCGCAAGATGGCGCGCGTGCCCTTACGTCGTCGCGCTCAACCGGGCCTCGGCCGACGACCACGCGCTGGTCGACAAGGTGCGCACCCGCCTCGACATCCCCGGCGAGATCGCCATCCTCGCGTGCGACGCAACCGACAAGGAGTCGGTCAAGAATGTGCTGCTCGCTCTTCTCTACGCCGTCCTCGATGAGGTCGAAACGCAGTCCGTGCGCGTCTGAGCCCTCTCGATGATCCAGGCGATGTTTCAGGTGACGAGTGACGTGGTCGCGGCGCCCGCAGGCCGGGCGCGCTATGCCGGCCCGGACTTCCAGGAGGGCCGGCACAGGCGGGTCTACCCCGACCTGGTGGTCCATCTCGTCTTTGACGACCTGTCCGAGCTCAGCCTCGGCTCGGACAGCGCCGTCGGCAGGTCACTCGGGCATCTGGCGAGTTGGCTCGTTGAACGTTAAGCACCGGGTCGTGGCCCGTTGATCGCTTCAGGACAGCGCTCAGACGCCCGATGCACGAAAGAGTCGGCGTGCATGGAGCCCGCCCCGGCCGAACAGGAGCACGCGTGAAGCAGCTAGGCGACATCTTGCTGGAGGGCGGGCTGCTCAGCCCGCGCCAGCTCGAGGCTGCCTACGAGGAGCAGGAACGCGGAGGCCGTGCCCTCGGCCGGGTGCTGATCGACCAGGGCGTGCTCACCGAGTCGCAGCTCGTCGCTGCCCTCGCCACCCAGATCGGGCTGCGCTTCGTCGACCTCGGCGAGTTCGCCGTCGACGGTTCGGCGATCGGCCGCGTGCCCGGGGCCGTCTGCCGCCGACACTCCGCGATGCCGATCGGCTTCGAGGACGGCAAGCTGCTGGTGGCCATGGCCGACCCGGCAAACGTCTTCGCCGTCGACGACATCCGTTCCCTGACCGGCATGGACGTCAAGCCGGTCGTCGCCACGCGCGCCGACCTCGCCGCCGCCATCGACCGCTACTACCGCGCCGACTCCGACCTCGACGACCTGACGAGCGTCCTCGACTCCGCCGAGGAGGACGACGACCTCTCCAAGGTCAAGGAGATCGTCGAGGACGCGCCGATCGTCAAGTACGTCAACCTGCTGATCACCCAGGCGATCCAGGACCGCGCGTCGGACATCCACCTGGAACCGGGGGAGACCGAGCTCAGGGTGCGGTTCCGCATCGACGGCGTGCTGCACGAGGTGATGCGCTCGCCCAAGGCCATCCAGTCGGGTGTCATCAGCCGGCTGAAGATCATGGCGGACATCAACATCGCCGAGCGGCGCATCCCTCAGGACGGCCGCCTCTCGGTCAACGCCCACGGCAAGAAGGTCGACCTGCGCGTCGCGACGCTGCCGACGGTGTGGGGCGAGAAGGTCGTCATGCGTATCCTCGACAACTCGACGGCCCGCCTCGACCTGGCCGACCTCGGGTTCGCCCAGGGCAACTATGAGCGATATTCGAAGAGCTTCACCAAGCCCTACGGGATGATCCTGGTCACGGGACCCACCGGCTCGGGAAAGTCCACGACGCTGTACGCGACTCTGAACATCGTCAGCAGGCCCGAGGTCAACGTCATCACGGTCGAGGACCCGGTCGAATACCGCCTGGCCGGCATCAACCAGGTGCAGACGAACGTCAAGGCCGGGCTCACCTTCGCCTCCGCGCTGCGCTCGATCCTGCGATCTGACCCCGACATCGTGCTGATCGGTGAGATCCGCGACCACGAGACGGCGCAGATCGCCATCGAGGCCGCGCTCACCGGTCACCTCGTGCTCTCGACCCTGCACACCAACGACGCGCCGTCGGCCGTCACCCGGCTCACCGAGATGGGCATCGAGCCCTTCCTCGTGGGATCGGCGCTGGACGCCGTGCTCGCGCAACGCCTGGCCCGTCGGCTGTGCACGAAGTGCAAGGAGGAGTACCAGCCGACGGAGGAGGCGCTCGTGCAGGCGCGCTTCCCGTGGGACAGCATGGCCAGCGGCGGGCTGCCGACGCTGTTCCGGGCCGTCGGCTGCTCGACCTGCTCCAAGACCGGCTACAAGGGCCGGCTGGCGCTGCATGAGGTCATGGTCGTCAGCGAGGAGATCGAACGGCTCGCTGTCGAGCACTCCTCGGCCACGGTGATCGAGAGGGTGGCCATCGCCGAGGGCATGGTCACGCTGCGGGACGACGGCCTGACCAAGGTCCTCAACGGCGTCACCTCGCTCGAAGAGATCCTGCGCGTCGTCGTCTAGGGCCTGCCGAGGCCCTGCTCGTCGTCTAAAGCATTGGCAAGGTCGCCCCAGGCGCTCAAGGGCGCGGGCCTGCATACCGATCCATCGCATGACAGGTGTCTCGTGTTCTGCGCGACGCCGCACGCCGAGAGGGGCCAACACGTGGAGACGTCCGGATACCAGCCGGCATCGCCCGAGCCGTCGGAGGAGCACGCAGGCTTCAGTCCTGCGCCGCCGGTGACCGCGCAGCCGACGGATGACTCGACGGCGGTGACCGCGACGGACGGATGGAACTTCTCCTTCGTCGCCGACCAGCCTCCGTCGCCGTTCTCCGCCGGACCGCCGGTTGCCACTGCGGGAACCACTCCGGCTCGCGCACCCGAGCAGCAGACGGCAACGCCCGTCTACGACCTCGACAGCGAGCCGTCCAGCGCGTACCGCCTGGAGACCGAGCCCACCAGCGCGTACAGCCTGGACAGCGAGCCCACCAGCTCGCACAGACTGGACAGCGAGCCCACCAGCTCGCACAGCCTGGAGAGCGGAGCGTCCAGCGCGCACAGAGCTGGAGACGCAACCGTCCAGCGCCTACAGCCTGGAGACCGAGCCGCCCAGGGCCTACAGCCTCGAGCCGGCGGTGGCCGAGCCGGCGCCCTCCTACCAGCCCGCTCCGAGCCTGCTGCCGGAGCAGCCGGAGCCGGCCCGCGAGAAGCCGGCGTCGGCCGCGTTGGCGCCTTTCCCGACCGAGGCCGTGCCGGCGAGCGAAGACGCTGCACCGATCGTCAAGATCGCCGAGTCGGAGGCCACCGAGGAGGCCTACCAGCGCACGTCGACCGAGACCGAGGACGAAGACGACGTCAGCCTCAACGACCTGCTCGTCACGGTGCTGGACAGCGGCGCATCGGACCTGCACCTCACCTCGGGCGCCCGTCCCGCGCTGCGGATCAACGGCGAGCTGATCCAGATGGAAGACCAGCCGATCATGACGCCGCCGGTGATCCAGCGCGTGATGTACGCCGCGTTGACGCAGAAGCAGCGGGAGAAGTTCGAGGAGAACCTCGAGCTCGACTTCGCCTACAGCGTGCCCGGACGGGCACGGTTCCGCGTCAACATCTATCGCCAGCGCGACTCGCTCGGCGCTGCCTTCCGCATCATCCCCTTCGAGATCAGGAAGCTCGAAGACCTCGGTGTCCCGCCGTCGGTCGCGAACTTCGCCCAGCTGTCCCGCGGTTTCGTCCTCGTCACCGGGCCCACCGGTTCCGGCAAGTCGACGACGCTCGCCTCACTCATCGACATGGCGAACCGCACGCGCAGCGAGCACATCATGACCGTCGAGGACCCCATCGAGTTCCTGCACAGGCACCGCAAGTGCCTGGTGAACCAGCGCGAGGTGGGGGAGGACACGTGGTCCTTCGCCAACGCCCTCAAGCATGTGCTGCGCCAGGACCCCGACATCATCCTGGTCGGTGAGATGCGCGACCTCGAGACGATCTCGGTCGCCTTGACCGCCGCCGAGACCGGTCACCTCGTCTTCGCCACGCTGCACACCCAGGACGCGGCGCAGACGATCGACCGCATCATCGACGTCTTCCCGCCGGGCCAGCAGCAGCAGGTTCGCGTGCAGCTGGCGGGAACCCTGCAGGGCATCGTCTGCCAGACGCTGGCCAGAACAAGCAGTGGTGAGGGTCGTGCTGTGGCGACAGAGGTGCTCGTCGCCACCCCCGCGGTGCGCAACCTGATCCGCGAGGGCAAGACCCACCAGATCTACTCCGCCATGCAGGCCGGCGCGAAGCACGGCATGCACACGATGGACCAGCATCTGGCCGATCTTGTGCTGAAGGGCGTCATCACCATGGAGACCGGCATTGAGAAGTGCCACCACATCGAGGACTTCAATCGCCTCGCCGGCAGACGTTGAGAGGCTAGGACATGACAGCGACGCTGACGTACGAATACTCGGTGCGCGACCGGAACGGCAAGGTCGTCACCGGGAAGCTGCAGGCCGACTCCCAGGCGACTGTGGTCTCGAAGCTCAAGAGCATGGGCTACTCACCGTTGACGGTGACGGCGCAGAAGAACGCCGGCATGAAGAAGGACACTGCAGATCCCCGGCTTCAAGACCAAGGTCAAGCTCAAGGACCTGGCGATCATGTCCCGGCAGTTCGCCGTCATGATCAACTCCAGCCTCTCGCTGCTGCGGGCCCTGACGATCTTGTCGGAGCAGACTGAGAACAAGGAGCTGGCCCGCGTCCTTACCGCTGGTGCGCAACGATGTCGAGACCGGGCAGGCACTGTCCGCCGCCATGGCCAAGCACCCGGACGCGTTCCCGCCGCTGATGGTCAACATGATCAGGGCCGGCGAGATCGGCGGCTTCCTCGACGCCGTGCTGCTGCAGCTGGCGGAGAACTACGAGGCAGAGGTGAAGCTGCGCGGCAAGGTCAAGTCCGCGATGACCTACCCGGTCGTCGTCTTCGTGATCGCCATCGTTGCTGTCATCGGCATGCTGCTGTTCATCGTGCCGGTCTTTGCGCACATGTTCGACGACCTCGGCGGCACGCTTCCCGCACCCACGCGAGTGCTGGTGTTCCTGAGCAAGTGGATGAAGATCTTTGCGCCCATCGGAGTCGTCGCGCTGATCGTGTTCGTCGCCGTCTGGCCGAAGTTCAAGCACAAGCCTGCCGTGCGAAACTTCCTCGACCCGCTCAAGCTCAAGGCACCCATCTTCGGCGGGCTGTCGCAGAAGATCGCGCTCAGCCGGTTCAGCCGCAACCTCGGCACGATGATGCGTTCGGGTGTCCCGATCCTGCAGGCCCTGGAGATCGTGTCGTCCACCACCGGCAACGTCGTGCTCGAGCGAGCGATCCAGGACGTGCAGGACAGCGTGCGCAACGGTGAGTCGTTGACCAGGCCGCTGGCCCAGCACGCCGTCTTCCCACCGATGGTGGTGCAGATGATGGCCGTCGGCGAGGACACCGGTGCGCTCGACGACATGCTGGCCAAGATCGCGGACTTCTACGACCAAGAGGTCGAGGCGACCACCGAGGCCCTGACGGCGCTCATCGAACCGTTGATGATCGCCGTGCTGGGCAGCATCATCGGCGCCATGATCATCGCGCTGTACATGCCGATCTTCGGGGTGTTCAAGCTCATCCAGTAGTTTCTTTGCACTTTGTTGACGACGGCGGATGCCGGCCTATGGCCGGCATCCGCCGTTCGGTTTAGCCCGTTCGGATGCGCTCAAGATGGCTGCACTCCAGGCCCTAAAGACACGCTCTGTAGCGGCCGAAACCTCTCTTGTCATCAAAGCCACACCGGCTAGACAAGGCACACCCGTCGAGAGGCGGGGTCGCAAAGCCAGGGAGCCGCAATCTGCGGTCCGCCCAGCTGCCTCGGCCGGCACCCAACCCGGGTGCCGCGAGGGACCGGCGGCGTGGTTCACATACGGTCCTGAAGGGACAATTCACATGCTCGCACGGCTTCGCAAGTCCAGCGAGGAGAACGAAGGCGGCTTCACGCTTATCGAGCTCCTGGTTGTCATGATCATCATCGGCATCCTCGCCGCCATCGCCATCCCGGTCTTCCTGAGCCAGCGCAAGAAGGCCCAGGACGCGGCAGCCAAGGCTGACGTCTCCACCATCGGCAAGGAGGTCGCGACCTACTACGTCGACGGCACCAGCGCGGCCCTGGCCATCACGAACGTCGCCGGTCGCTACGTGCTCAACGTCCGGTCAACGGCCTGAGGCCGCCATCGTCGCGCAGGACCTCGGCAAGGCAGCAACAACAACATGCTCGCCGGCATGTTCTACACCGACGGCACCGCGTGGTGCGTCTCGCTCACGAACGCCCAGGGCGACAAGGCCGTCCCGGAGGCTTCAAGTACTCCGCTGCCGGTGGTCTTGCGACCGGTGTCTGCACAACGTCTGCTGGCTGATCTAGCCATGACTATGCAGGTGGGCGGTCCCTCGGGCCGCCCACCTGTTGTTTCCCCGGCTGCAGCAGCCGCGTGGTTTACACGGTCATGAAGGGATGAGTCACATGCTCGCAAGGCTTCGCAAGTCAAGCGAGGGGACCGACGGCGGTTTTACGCTCATCGAACTCCTCGTGGTCATGATCATCATCGGCATCCTCGCCGCCATCGCATCCCGGTGTTCCTGAGCCAGCGTAGAAAAGCTCAGGACGCCTCCGCGAAGGCGGACATCTCCACCCTCGGTAAGGAAATCGCGACCTACTACGTCGACGGAACAGGCACAAGCGCAGCACCGATGCTGATCTCCTCAGCCGGCGGCCGCTACGTCCTCAACGTCGCCGCGGTAGGGAGCGAGGCCATCATCACCAACCGGGATCTGGGCAAGGTCAGCGGGCCAAACCTGCTGTTCAACCAGTTTTACACCGACGACAGGTCCTGGTGCCTGTCGCTGAAGAACGCACAGGGCGACAAAGCGGTCGCCGGCTACAAGTACTCCGCACTGGCGGGCTTGCCACCGGTGTCTGCACGACGTCAGCTGGTTAATCCAGCAGGAATGGAGCTGGGCGGGCAGAACTCGCCGCCCGGCTCCATTTCCCCCATTCGGCTCAGGAACGCCTCAAGACGGGATCGCGTTGTGACGATCCTTGAACGAGGTCACACCACCGCTACTTCGCTTACCCAAAGGCCTGGAGGCCGGCACATGCTGACGCGACGCGCGACGGCTCTCCGACGGCAGGCGCAGGGAGATGACAGTGGCTTCTCCCTGATCGAGGTCGTCGTGGCCATGGTGGTCCTCATGGTGTTCGCCGGCGCGCTCAGCGTCACGCTGCTCGACGGTCTCAACGTCTCCAAGGCGAGCCGCCAGCGCGTCGCCGCCAGCAACCTGGCCGCACGCGAGCTCGAGATCGTGCGCAACACGTTCTCCTCGAGCGACGCAGCCGCCTTGGCCATCGCGGCGACGAGCTCGGTGACCAACGGCGAACCCGCTGGTCGGCCGCCGGCACGAGCAACGTCGACGGGACCGCCTACACGGTGCGGCGCGACGTTCAGTGGCTGCCGACCGGCACCGGCGTGTCCGCGTGCGACGGAGGCGCCCTGGTCAACTCGCCAAGCCTCCAGGTGTTCGTGACGGTCACGTGGCCGAACATGCGGACGGCGCAGGCCGGTGACCGCCGAGACGGTGATGACACCGCTGAAGGGCACGACCGGACACGCTGGTCAGCGCCTACATCGCCGTCAAGATCCAGAACGCCGACGGCACGCCTGCCGAGTCCGTGACAGCCACCGCAGCGGGACCGAGCGGCACGTTACGTGCACACCACCGACGGCAGCGGGTGCGTCGTCTTCCAGGTTGGAACAACCGGCACCTACACCGTCACGCTCGACATGCTCGGCTGGGTGGACCAGACCGGCACGCAGCTCTCGGTCAAGACACCCGTCGGGGCCGTGATCGGCACGCTGGTCAAAGTCGATGACCTACGACTCAGTCGCGAGTATGCTCGTCTCGCTCGGCACCGACGCCGGCTATGCGCCTCCCGACCACCGTGCCGGCCATCAACTACATCAAGCTCGATGCCCTCGCCTCTCCTGTCCGGCAGACCGTGACGTCAGCAACGACGACCACCCTGGTGCCCGGTCTCTGGCCGAAGACGGACGGCTACGCGGCCTGGCCGGGTGGCTGCCCCGACTCTGATCCGGCCGGCAGCGCCCACCACCGGCGGCAACCGCAGCGCCAACGTGGTGATTCCTGCGGGCGGCTACTCGTGCGGTGACTGCGCAGCTGGCACCCATCGACCTCACGGTCGTCAGCAAGGTGCTCCTGGTCTCGACCGGGGTCAGCGGCGCTGTCGTGACTGCCACGAACGCATCCACCGGTGCGTTGCTGTGTAGCAGCGCGGACAAGACGCTGACGTTGGGCACGACAAATGCCGCCGGAAAGCTGAAGACGTCACTGCCGTACGGCAACTGGACTCTCAACACGAACGTGGAACGGCAACCTCGTCACGCCGGGCCAGGTGCTGGTCGTCGCCATACCCGACCCCGTCACACCACTCGGCGGCAACGGCGTTGTCACCGTCGAGACATTCCAGGTGAACTGATGCGACTCACCGACCGAATGTACCGCGAGGGAACGGACAGCGGACTCGGCCTCGTCGAGGTCCTTGTGGCCGTGGCGCTCTCGAGCATCGTGCTGGCCACCTGCGCGACCTTGTTCCTGGGCTCGCTGAAGACATCGGTAGGAACGCAGGGCCGGCTCGAAGAGGTCAACGACGGTCGCGTCGCCATCTCGGCCATGGGCAAGGCCATGCGAACGGCCATCCTGCCGAGCCAGTTGTTCGACGCGACGTCGACCGTGGAGGCGGCCTTCATCGAGGCGACTCCGACGTCCATCCGGTTCTACGGAAACCTCAACAACGCCGGCAACCTGATCGGGCCGAGCAAGATCACCTATTGAGGTGGTGGGCGGGCAGCTGAGGCAGACGCTGCAGAAGCCGAACGCCTTCGACCCGCCCGATCCCCAAGTTCGTCTACTGCACCCCGGGCGCAGCGGGGTGCGTGCTCGGCTACACCGTCCTGGCGCGGGGCGTCGTGCTGACCGGCGCACCGATCTTCACCTACTACGACGCGCTCGGCAACCCAGCTCACCGGCGCCAACCTGACGGCCGCCCAGCTCGAGGTCGTCGACTCCGTCGACATCTCCGTCACGGTGGCCAAGAAGGGTGTCGGCGGAGGCGGAAGCACCTTCGTCCTGCGTGTCGCCCTACCCAACCACGACGCCGTAATGCGTGAGAGCGAGAGCTGACGTGAGCACGATGAAGATGTGGGACCGGACGCCGGCCCGCGACGACGAGGGCTTCGCGCTCTTGATGGTCATCGCGTGCATGGTCATCGGCAGCATGTTCGCCTTCGCGGCGCTCGGCTATGCCCTGAACACGCAGAGGTTCTCGCGGACGAACCAGGACTGGAACGGCGCGCTCGCGGCCGCCCAGGCGGGCGTCGACGACTACATCGCCTACCTCAACCGCAACGACAACTACGCCCGGACACCGGTCGACTGCACGAACATCGCCATCAAGGGTCCCAACACAGGCACGAACACCTGCGGCTACACCGCGGCGACGCCGGTGAGCCTGGAAGAACATCGATCCTAGCCAACGTCGCGGCCGGGCAGTTCCACTACGACATCGACGCGACGAAGCTCGAGAGTGACGGCATCGTGCAGGTCACCTCGACGGGCAGGGTCGGCAAGACGGACGCGCTCCCTGCAGGTCGGAGTCGGCCGTGGTGGTTCGACGGACTTCCTCTACTACACCGACCACGAGGACGCCGACCCCAACAACGCGCAGGCCTACGGACGAACGCCGACGGCTGAGCCAGATGGACGCGCGGTGCGCGAGTACTGGTGGGACGTCGCGAACGACCGCAAGTCCGACAGCTGGCTCGGCGGACTGCTCGGAGATCACGTTCATCGGTGGCGACATGCTGGACGGGCCGGCGCACTCAACGACACCCCGTTGCCACGGACTCGGGCGGCGTGAAGCCCAAGTTCGCGCTGGGCTTCGAGACGAGCGATCCCAAGTGCAAGCTCGCGATCCCCGGCACGCGAGCACCTACGAGCAACTGTGACCGCACGCGGCAACAGTGCCGACTTCGCCGCAGCTGGCCGCAGTGGGCGCGCAGCTGCGATCTGCCGGACAACAGCGACCAGTTCAAGAACTTCCCTGGCTGCCAGTACAGCGGCGCGACCAGGATCAGGTTCATCAACGACGGCACGATGAAGGTCTGGAGCAAGGAGTCGACGGCCACTCTGACCGTGGCCGCTTGCGGGCACCCGCGACCTGGCGTCGGCAGCAGGTGCGACTGTCAATGTCCCGACCGACCAGGTCATCTACGTCCGGGGCGGGCACGGCCGGGAGCCATCAGTGCCGGCCGCAGGAGATCGGTGACGGCCTGCCGCTCGGCGCAGCACACCGGCAACCGCTGCCGGCCGTACGACCTACGACCGAAGACCACGTGCTCCTGACGACGCAGTACTGCGGGCAGGGCAACGCGTACGTCGAGGGGACCCTCAAGGGCCGTGTGACGCTGGCCACCTCGAACTCGATCACCGTCACTGGCGACATGGTCCTCGCGAACGGTCTCGCCGGCACCGACATGCTCGGTCTGGTCGCGGCGAACTCGGTCGAGGTCTTCCACCCCCAGCTGGACGACGCTGGGAGTGCAGGACCAGCCCAGCTGCACCGATCGCTTCGAACTGGACGCTCGGAGCCGGTGCGGCCCGACGGAGGTCGCCGGATGGCCGCACCGTTACACCGACGTGGACAACGGGAACGCGCCCTATCCGACACTCGCGACGGAGGGCATCCAGGTCTCCGGCGTCGATCCAGACCCTGCAGCACAGCTTCTTCGTGCAGAACTACAAGAAGGGCAGCTTCCAAGGCAAGCTGTACGTTCGCGGATCGATCGCGCAGGAGTGGCGCGGCATTGTGGGCTCAGGGGGCTCGTCGGGCACCGGATACCTCAAGGACTATCGCTACGACAAACGACTGCGTTCGCGTCACCGCCCTACTTCCCGCAGTGGGCCAACGCCAAGTGGTCCGGCAACTACACCGGAGAGGTCGCTCCGCAGTACCGATGAGACAGACGGGCGTCCAGGCGGCGCGCCACGCAAGGAGTTCCCCTCCTGGCTGTGGCGCGCCGCCCGACCGGTTCGTCCGGCTTGTCCCTAGGCTGGCCCAGTCGTTGCTGCACGCGTGTCTCAGACCATTGAATGGAGCGGCCCGGTGCTGGGTGCACTGATCGTCGGCTGTGCGCTCCTCGGGCTGCTGGTGGGTTCCTTCCTCAACGTTGTCATCTGGCGGGTGCCTCGCGGCGAGTCGATCATCAGCCCGCCGTCTCACTGCCCGGGCTGCGACAAGCCAGTGCGCCCGCGGGACAACGTGCCCGTCGTGAGCTGGCTCCTCCTGCGAGGTCGCTGCCGGGACTGCGCCGAGCCGATCAGCGGCCGCTACCCCCTGGTCGAGCTGGGCACCGCTGCCGTCTTCGCCTTGCTGGCGTGGCGGATCGGCCCGCACGCAGACCTGCCGGCATTCCTCTACCTCGGGGCGATCGGCGTCGCTCTGGCGCTGATCGACCTCGACGTGAAGCGCCTACCGGACGTCATCGTGCTGCCTTCCTACCTTGTGGCGGCTGCCTTGCTGGGGCTGGCCGCAGTCGTGGAGCAGGACGCCGGGGCTGCCATCCGAGCCGTACTCGGCATGGTCGCTCTCTACGCGCTCTATTTCGTGCTGTGGTTCGTCTATCCGACCGGCATGGGCCGCGGCGACGTGAAGCTCGCCGGCGTCCTCGGGCTCTATCTCGGCTGGTTGGGCTGGGCAGAGGTCATCAGCGGTGCATTCCTCGGCTTCCTGTTCGGCGGCGTCGTCGGCATCACCCTGATGATCATGGGCAGGGCGGGTCGCAAGTCGAAGATCCCGTTCGGGCCTTTCATGCTTGCCGGCGCGCTCGCTGCCATCCTGGCTGGCGGTGCTTTGGCAGACCTTTACCTCGACAGCGTGCTCGGCTGAGCCGAACGCTCAAGGACTGCCCTCATACGGCCGATTCCCTTTCTTGACACGACCCAACAGGGTCACCACGCGGCACTAGCCGCCAGTGGGAAGGAAGAGATCGTGGCAGGACGATCGGCCATCGGGCTCGACATCGGGACCTCGGGCGTACGCGCGGCAGAGCTGTCGTTTGGCAAGGGCGTGGTGACACTGGAGAAGTTCGGCCAGGTCGCGCTGCCCGAGGGCGCGGTGCGCGATGGTGAGGTTGTCAACCCTGACGCCGTTGCCGCCGCGATCAAGCAGCTCTGGGCACACACCAAGTTCAGCAGCAAGAAGGTCATCATCGGGGTGGCCAACTCGAAGGTCATCGTGCGACAGGTAGACCTGCCGTGGATGCCGGCCGACGAGCTGAAGAAGTCGCTGGCCTTCCAGGTGCAGGACTTCGTGCCCATGCCGGTGGAGCAGGCGGTGCTGGACTTCCACCCGCTCGAAGAGCTGGTGAGCGACAACGGGACCAAGGTCCTGCGCGGCCTGCTCGTCGCCGCATCGCGCGACATGGTCAACTCCAGCCTCGAGGCTGTGCAGAAGGCGGGCCTCTCTCCGGTCATGGTCGACCTGACCTCCTTCGCCGTCGTCCGATCGCTCGCTGATGCCGACCACCTCGGCATGGGCGCCTCGGTCGAGGCGCTGGTCGACGTAGGTGCACGGGTCACGAACATCGTGGTCCACCAGGGCGGGGTGCCGCGGTTCGTGCGAATCCTGATGATGGGCGGCCAGGACGTTACGGACGCCGTGGCCGAGCGACTGGGCATTCCCCAGGAGCAAGCCGAGGCGATGAAGCAGCAGATCGGCGCCGGAGCCGCACCCGCGGGCACGGACACCGCAGCCGCCTCACGCGTCGTCGAAGCCGTCAGCGCGACGTTCGTCGATGAGGTTCGTGGATCGTTGGACTACTACCTCGCCTCCAGCGGGTCGACACCGATCTCGCGTCTCGTTCTGACCGGCGGCGGCGCTCGTCTCGCCGGTCTCGCCCAGCGCCTACAGGCGATGACACGAGTCGCGGTCGAGGTCGGCACACCCATGCACAACCTGCAGGTCGGTCGCACCGGGCTCTCCCCGGAGCAGATCGCATTCGTCGAGCCGCTGGCAGCAGTGCCGGTCGGACTGGCCCTCGGAGTCGCATCATGAGCACCCAGACCACAACCCTGCTGGCAACACTGCCTCGGGTCAACCTGCTGCCACCGGAGATCGAGCAGGCACGCCGGTTCCAGGCACGTGCAGGCCGGCCTCGCCGGCGCGGTCGTCGCGTCGCTCGTCGTGGCGCGCTGCTCTGTTCGTGCTGGCGAATTGCACAGGTCGGCAAGGCGCAGGACGACCTGGACGCCAACGTCGCGCAAGGCACCCAACTGCAGGCGAAGGTCGCCGAGTACGCAGAGGTCCCGCTGGTCTACGGGCAGGTCGAGGCGGCGCACGCGCAGCTCGGTCAAGCGATGGGACAAGAGGTCCGGTGGTCCTACTTCCTCAATGACCTGAGCCTGAAGATCCCCACGCCACGTGTGGCTCGACTCGATGATGGTGAACTCGACGACAGGAACAGCCGCAATCGCCGCTCCTGGTCAGTACGCAGCGGTCGGCGTCGGCACCGTACCGTTCGAAGGTCACGCCTACAGCCACAACGACGTGGCGGCCTGGCTCAACTCCCTCGCGAAGCAGAAGGGCTACACCCAGCCCTACTTCTCCGACTCAACGATCGATCCGCTCGGCAGCAACGAACCACGCGGTGAAGTTCACCTCGAACGTGATCGTCACCGACGACGCTCTGTCCGGGCGCTACACCGAAAAGGCGGGCAACTGGATGTCCATGACCAGGAGATGGTCGCTGCTGACGGCGGTGTTGATCGTCGGCATCCTCGCGGCGAGCTGGTTCGTGCTCGTGTCGCCCAAACGGAGTGACGCAGCGGGGCTTCGCGACTGACGCGGCCAAGCAGAAGGCGAGCAACGACGCACTCGTGCAGTCGTTGAACGAGCTCAAGGCACAGTCGCTCGACCTGCCGAAGGCGAAGGCGGAGCTGGCGGTTCTCGGCAAGCAGATCCCGGACAACCCGGCACTGCCCACCTTGATCCGCGACCTGTACGGCCGCGGGCAAGAAGGTCGGCGTCTCGGTGGTGTCGATGAAGCCCGAGGCTCGCCGATCGCGGCCGCTGTAGCCGGTGGCCGGTCGCTGCGCCCGCTGCACGACAACGAGGGAACGGCAACGCCGGCACCGGCGACGCCGCGGCAACAGGTACAGCCGCCGCACGGTCGGCAGAAGCCGTGCGGCCGCGGCGTTGTACGTGCTGCCGCTCTCGCTGGAGATCACCGGCAGCTATTTCGAGGTCGAGCAGTTCATCAACAAGCTCGAGGGCATGCAGCGGACGTTCCTGCTTACGGGATTCACCCTGAAGCCGGTTCACCAGCCACGACCGGAACCACGACTAGCACGAGCAGGCGACCTGGCCCTGAGCATCAGCGGTCAGGTCTTCCTCGCACCCCACGTCGCTGGGACCACGTCCACCCCTGTTGCCGCGTCGGCCACGACGCCGGCTCAGTGAGACCGGAGCTATCGACATGAGCGACACAACGACGATGCCCTTCCAGCCAGGGACGATGGCTGCGGCGCCGGAGGCACCGGAGGTCGACGCGCCATCGGGCGGCAACCGGATGCTGCTGGTCCTTGTAGCGCTGGCCGGTCTGGCAGTCCTGGCGATCGCCGCGTACTTCCTGCTGTTCGCCGGCGGGGGCGACGACAAGACGGCTAGTGCCACGCCGCCGGCCAAGGCGGGGGTGCTGCCTTCGACGGCGCCCAGCACCGCGCCGGAGACGACAACCCTGCCGAAGATCTCGGCGAGGAACTTCGGCACCGACCCGTTCAAGGCCCTGCTGTCCGCGGCCCCCGTGGGCACGGACGACGGGCACGACCACGGGCACGACGACGGACACGACGACGCCGCCGGTCACGACGCCGCCGGTCACGACGCCGCCGGTCACGACCGCCGCCCGTCACGAGCCTGGAACGACCTACAAGTTCAAGGTGATCAACGTCGCCCAACAACAATGAGAGTGCGAAGGTCAGTTTCAACGGCGGCCATCTCGACGATCACACCCAGGTGACGTCGTCGGCGACAAGTTCTTGGCGAAGCGGTTCCAAGGCGGGTCGTGCGGCACGTTCAAGTTCGGTGACGAGCCGCCCTTCGACCTGTGCGAGGGCAGCACCGTCAGGCGTTAACAGACGCAGGCATTGACCAGGTGGGCCGTCCGGACTCCGGGCGGCCCACTGGCATGTCCGGGTGCCGTGCGAAGGATCACGGCATGCTGCGTTGGCTCACCGCGGGGGAATCGCACGGCCCCGCCCTTGTCGCGACCCTCGAGGGTCTGCCTGCGGGGGTGGAGGTCACGACCGACATCGTTGCCGACGCGCTGGCGCGCCGCAGGCTCGGATACGGGCGCGGTGCGCGGATGTCGTTCGAGCGTGACGAGGTCGAGTTCCTGGGTGGTGTCCGTCACGGGCGCACCCAGGGCGGGCCGGTCGCCATCCGGGTCGGCAACACCGAGTGGCCCAAGTGGGAGACGGTCATGGCCGCCGACCCCGTCGACTCGGCGGTGCTCGAGGGCCTGGCTCGCAATGCTGCGCTGACGCGACCTAGGCCGGGTCATGCCGATCTCGCCGGGATGCAGAAATACGGTTTCGACGACGCGCGGCCGGTGCTGGAACGCGCGAGCGCCCGCGAGACCGCGGCCCGAGTGGCCCTGGGTGCCGTCGTCCAGCAGTTCCTGTCGCTGGCACTCGGCATCCGCCTGGTGAGCCACGTCGTGTCCATCGGGCAGGCCGAGGCACCCGACGACAGCTGGCCGTCGCCCGATGACGTCGGCCGGCTGGACGCCGACGCTGTCCGCTGCCTCGATCCCGATGCCAGCGCGGCGATGGTCGCCGAGATCGACGCGGCACACCGCGATGGCGACACGCTCGGGGGAGTGGTCGAGGTTCTGGCCTACGGCCTCCCACCGGGACTCGGCAGCTATGTCCACTGGGACCGGCGCCTCGACTCGCGGCTCGCAGGAGCCCTGATGGGCATCCAGGCCATCAAGGGTGTCGCGGTGGGGGACGGCTTCGAGTCAGCCCGCCGGCGGGGCTCAGCGGCTCACGACGAGATCGAGCGCGACGAGGGTGGAGGACTGCGGCGGCGCACGGCGCGAGCCGGCGGCATCGAGGGCGGGATGTCCACCGGCGAGCCGTTGCGGGTGCGGGCTGCCATGAAGCCGATCTCCACGGTGCCAAAAGCGCTGGACACCGTCGACCTTGCGACGGGCGAGCCTGCACAAGCCATCGCGCAACGCAGCGACGTGTGTGCGGTGCCGGCCGCCGGCATCGTGGCTGAGGCCATGGTGGCCCTTACCTTGGCCGACGTCGCCATGGAGAAGTTCGGCGGTGACTCGGTCGAGGAGACCCGTCGCAATGTCGCGGGCTACCTCGACAATCTCAAGGCCCGCTGATCGTGCCGCCTCGACTCATCCTTGTGGGTCCACCAGGATCGGGAAAGAGCACTGCCGCGCGCTTGGTCGCCGAACGACTCGGCACGACGTGGCGGGACACCGACGACGATGTCGAGAGGGCGGCGGGCGCGACCATCTCCGACATCTTTGTCGACCACGGCGAAGCGAAGTTTCGCGAGCTCGAGTCGACCGCCGTTACGACGGCCGTAGCTGAACACGACGGGGTGCTTGCTGTCGGTGGCGGCGCGGTGCTCGACCCGGGCAACCGAAATCAGCTGGCGGGACGCACCGTCGTCTTCCTCGACGTCAGCATCACCGACGCAGCAAAGCGCATCGGCTTCAACCGTGACCGACCGCTGCTCCTTGGCAACCCGGGCGCAGTGGGTCCGGCTGATGGAGGCCCGCCGCCCGCTGTACGAACAGGTCGCCAGCTTCACGGTCAGCACGGACGGCAAGTCGCCCGACGAGGTCGCCGACGAGGTCGTTGCGCGAGTGTCGTCATGACCACGCGCATAGCGGTCAGCGGCGAGTCTCCGTACGACGTCGTGGTTGGCGCAGGTGTGTTGGAGGAGCTGCCCTCCCTCGTGGATGCCGCGGCCGCGCAGGTGCTGCTGGTGCACTCCCACTCCATGTCCGACCTTGCGACCCGGGTCGAGACCGCTCTTCGTGATGGTGACGTCGAGGTCGTGCGGGCACCCGTCCCGGACGGTGAGGCAGCGAAGACGGTCGAGGTCGCCGACGATCTCTGGTCGTTGCTCGGGAGACATGCGTTCACTCGCTCGGACGTGGTGGTGTCGCTCGGCGGCGGCGCGGTGACAGACCTCGCGGGCTTCGTGGCAGCCACCTGGCTGCGTGGCGTCCCCGTCGTGCACGTGCCCACCACCGTGCTGGGCATGGTCGACGCCGCGGTCGGTGGCAAGACCGCTGTGAACACCAGCGAGGGCAAGAACCTGGTCGGCGCGTTCTATCCGCCCGCCGGCGTGCTGTGTGATCTCACGACCTTGTCAACGCTGCCTCGTGAGGACCTCGCGAGCGGGCTGGCCGAGGTCGTGAAGGCGGGCTTCCTGCGTGACCCGGCCATCCTCGAGCTCATCGAGGCCGATCCCGCCGCCGCACTGGACCCGGCCGGACCGGCCCTGCTCGAGCTGGTCGAACGCGCAGTGCGGTTCAAGGCCGACGTCGTGGGCGCGGACCTGCGCGAACGCGGCGGTCGTGAGGTCCTCAACTACGGGCACACGCTCGGCCACGCCATCGAGAAGGTCGAGGAGTTTCGCTGGCGTCACGGTGACGCCGTCAGTGTCGGGCTCGTCTATGCCGCCGAGCTGTCCCGGCTGGCTGGGCGGCTCGACGACGACACGGTCGCCCGGCACAGAAGCGTGCTCCAGTCGTTGCGCCTGCCGACGAGCTATCCGCAGGGCAGCTGGCCGGAGTTGCTCAAGGCCATGAGCATCGACAAGAAGGTCCGAGGCACCACGCGCCGGTTCGTCGTCCTCGACGGCATCGGCCGGCCCGCGATCCTCGAAGGACCGGAGCTGTCTGACCTCGAGGCGGCGTTCACCGCTCTCAACAGCTGAGCGGACATGCAGCAGGGGCCGCCCCCTGACGGGAGCGGCCCCTGCTGCTGTTCGTCGGAGCGAAGGACACGCGGATGGCGTCCACGCTCACTTTGGTGCCACTTGACTTCTTGACCTTGGTGCCGGTCAGCACGACGGTGACCTTGTGCTGCTTGTTGGCCAGCGTCGGGCTTGCCCAGACCTGCTTGCAGCTGCTGGCCTTGCGATGGAAGTTCACCGTGGCCACCCGGGCACCGTCGATGTATACGGAAGCCAGCCCGGATGACGGTGAGCGGCATCCGTCCAGGAAGACGTGCGTCCCGGCGACATAGGTGCTGACCGAGGAGTGGGCAGCAGTGGATGCCTTGTCGGTCGAGTAGATGAACGTGCCTCCGCGTGCGTCGCTGGCGCTCGACGTGTGCCAGCTGGAGTCACCGCTCGTCTTCCTCATGGCCGACGACGAGCTGTCGACCAGCGTGCTCGCTCGCAGTGTCGCACCGGTCGACGAGACGCCGTTGCCGACGCCGTCCTCGACTGCCGCGGACGCCCATGCCTTGTAGTGCTCGCCGGCGACCAAGGGGACGTCGGTGAGAAGCGCGACACGGTGGACGACTCCTTGGTCAGGGTGCCCTTGATTGCGGTTGCGCTGCTCGCGGTACGTACGCCAGAGTGCTGGCGGTTACACCGTTGACAGCCTCGGAGGCGACCAGCGGTGACCGAGGAACGACCGGACATCGCGCCGTGCAGGGCCACGGTCGGCTTCTTGGAGTCGACGGTGAACGAGCGCAGTCGCCGACCAGGTCAGGTCGTGGCCCGACTGGTCGTATGGGCCTGGACTCTCCAGTAGTAGTTCCCGTCTGCCGAGCAGCGCGGTCGATTTCGTGAACTGCGGTCAGGTCAATGTTGTCGAACCCCTGAAACGTCAGTTCTGCAAAGTTCGCATCCGAGGCAAGCCTGCAGCCGGTAGTCCATTGCCTCCTGGATCGAAGTCGCGGCGGACGTCTTGTTCGTCAACTGGAAGTCTTCCCAACTGAACGTCACCTGGCTGGTGGTGAGGGCTGAACCATCGGCAGGAGCTGAGAGCTTCACGGCCCTGGACGCCTTTGTGAACGTCGCGTCCGCACTGAAGTTTCCGCATTTGTCATCTGAGTTGCAGCCTCGGACGTACCAGTAGTACGCCCTTGCCTGCCTGGTCGTCGACGAGTCACGAGGGCTCATCCCTGCGCCGGCTGATGTGTATACTTCCGCTGAACGTTGCTGTGGAAGGGGTCCAGCGCAACTCGTACTTCGTAGTACGCGGCGTTGGCCACGGGCGTCCACGTGAGGCTCGGCGTGTCGAAGCAGACGCCTGACGCGCAGTTCTCCGCAGACAGGCCCGTCGAGGTTGCTGGCACGATGATGCTGGTCGCGGGCTCGGTGTAGGTGAAGCTGCGGACATCACTGGCGCGGCTGCACTCGAACACCTGGTCGCAGCCGTAACCACTGTCCTTGGGCGGCGCTGTGTCAGCAGGAAGGGCTTCCTGACGAGTGCCATCGAACGCGATCACGTGCCAGTAGTACACGGTCCCGGTGACCATGTCGGCCCGAGCCATGCAATCCGGTGTGGACGCTATAACCCCGGTTCCGCGGTCTTCATTTCCCAGGTGTACGGGGCAAAGGTGGTGTGGTTCGTGTTGCACAACAGCAGTCCCTCGCTCGGGAACGACGGGTCCGGGCTGACCTGCAACTGGTAGACCGAGAGCGAATCGCACAGCGGTCCACACGAATCGACGATCACCAAGGGTTGGCGACGACACCGTCGACGGAGCATCGTTCCAGTCGCGGGTCAGTACCGGTCGGCGGACCACACTGTTGTGTTGCCGCCCGACAAGACAGCGCGCACGCGCCAGAAGTACGAAGCATGGGGGAGGGTGACGGGGACCTCGTACGTCGTCGCAACCGTCCTGCCTTCGTTCGGCAGAGTGACCCTGTTGTTGGCCCAGTTCTCGTTGGGACTCATTTGTACGTCGTAAGCCACAGCACCGGTCACCTTGGTCCAGGTCAGGACGAGGTCCTTGATGGCCGGCGTGTCCGTGCCGCGACTGTCCGCCGGCGAGACCAGCACCGGCGCTGCCGGGCTGGCGAGAACGTCCGCGGATGCGGATGGCATTGCCAGCACGACACGGCGCACGCAAGCACGGTGCCGCCGCAAGCCAAACTTCTTATGACGCGGTGCAGTTTCACGCGGTTCTCCTTAGGCGGAGTCCAGCGTTCGGCCCCCGCGACCGTCATGTACTTCGCACCTTTCGAGGTAGACCGTGATGGGCTGAATGGGTGACCAAAGATGTGAAAACTGTCACATACTGGTCCCGCGCTCCCCGGCTCCTCCAGTTCGTCGCACCGTCTCTCGTATTGGCACGGATCAGGTCAACAATCGCTAAAGACGCGGGTCGGGCCAAACCGATATATAGGTCATGCGCTCTCGACCCGCCCTTGCCTTCGCCGCCGCCGTTGCGGTCGCAGCAGCGGTCGGCGCATCAGCCTCGAGCCTCGGCGGACTGTCCAGTCGGGGCCTGGGCGCCGACGTATCAGTCGTGGGGTCGTGCAGTAACACCGGCATCAGTTCGCACTTCGTCCTGACCGCCTCGAACGTGACCGCTATCGCCCTGGACGGCTTTCCCGCCAGCTGCGTGGGCCAGACCGTATATGTAACGGTCGCCAGCACTGCTGGCGCGGAGGCCCAAGCGAGCGCCGCGCTGAGCGGCAGCACCGCAGTGTTGTCCTTGCCGCACCCGGTGGCCGTTTCCGCCGTGACGTCGCTCTCGCTCGTCGTCTCCGGCTGAGAAGGACCAGGCGCCCCTCACCCGTTCGGGCTAGGTCGATCATCGATCCTTGCTCGCGCAAGGGTTCGAGGATGGGCCGAAGGGACGATCAAGGGAGGGTAAAGGAATGGCGATGAATGACCTGTACGAGGAGAAACCTCCCCGTAACCCAGGTGAAGCGAAGAAGCGCCGGTTGTATTTGGTCGCCTGACCGGCGTGGAGTGACTGGCGAATCCACCCCTGGACGTGCATCCCCCCACAGAAAAGGACCCACCGCATGTCCAAGCGTAAGACTCTCGCCATCGTTTCCGCCGTCGCCGCCTTCGCCGCCGTCTCGGCCTCCGCCGCCGGCCTCGGTGGCCTCACCGGCGCCAGCCTCGGCGCCGACACGACGGTCGTCGCCTCCTGCGACACCGACGGCATCGCCGTCGCCTACACGACCACCTACAACGTCGCGGCGGCCCAGTACATTGTCTCCGCTGTTAATTTGACCGGCGTCAACGCAGCGTGCAACGCGAAGGCCGCCAACCTCACTCTCACCGACTCGACCGGCGCCTCCATCGGCTCGAGCACCGTGGCCTCGCTCACCGTCACCGCTGGTGCGGCGAGCATGGCCGTCACGCCGGCGAACGTGTCCGCGAAGGCCGTCACCGGTCTCTCGCTCGTCATCTCCGGCTGAGCAACGGACTTCTAGGTAACTGTGCTTCGTCGCTTGTGGGTCCTGTTGGCCGCCGTCGTGCTCGTTGCGACGGCGGCCACAGCCACGACTGCCTATGCGGCGAAGATCACCTTGACCAGCAAGAGCCTGTTGGGGATCAAGTCGGCGGCGAACGCCCTGCCGCAGCAGCTGGTCTACGACCCGTTCAACAGCACCACCACGGCAGTCAATCTCGGCACCCCCCACCTGGCGAGCACCGGTCAGCCGTGGATCGTCCTCCAGGGCGCCCTCCAGATGAGAAACGGCTACCTGCAATGCACAACGGGCTGTGCCACCGCGAACTACGGCGCAGCGCTCATCGACGCCGACATGGCCAGGGTCACAGCCACGGTGGACGTGCGATCAGCGACCGGTAGCGGGGCGGCCGGCCTCATCCTGAACGCGAACCAGATCGCCACCCAGGCCTACGCCGTCTGGTACGACGGCGGCTTCGTCACCCTGCTGCGCTATGACTCCGGCAACGTGACCTACGCCCCGGTGCGGACCGTCGCCGTCCCGCCCAACAACACCGATGTGCCGCTGTCAGCGGTCTTCAACGGCACGAGCTACACCGTGTCGTTCAACTCGATCGTCGTGATGACCTACGCGTTGCCGGCCCTCGACGTGCCCATCTTCGCCGGCAACACCTACTTCGGCGTGGTCATCTACGACGATCCCAACATCGTCAAGATGGACGACTTCGAGGTGAAGCAATGAGGGCGGCCGGCCTCGCGCGCCGGGTGTTCGGCCTTGCTGGTTGGGCGATGGTCGCAGTCCTCGTCTATCTCGCTTGGCCCGCGCAGCTCGGTGGACACCTCTCGCTGGTCGTGGTCAGCGGTCACTCGATGGACGGCACCTACCGCAGCGGCGACCTCCTGATGGCCTGGCCGCACGCGGACTACAACGTCGGCGAGATCGTCGTCTACAAGGTGCCGGACGGCGAACCGGCGTCGGGTCTGCGCGTGGTGCACCGCATCATCGAGAAGAAGGACGGCCACTTCACCAGTCAGGGTGACAACCGCACCACGCCTGACTTCTGGCGGCCGACCGTGGACAACGTCGTCGGGCACCCGTTCTTGCGGATCAGGGCAGGCGGCCTTGCCTTGAAGTGGCTGCTCAGCCCCATCGCGCTGGCTCTGGTGTGCGGCGTCTGCGTCTACTGGGCCGTCGTCGGCAAGAACGACGAGGCCGAGCACGACGAGGACGACGCCGAGGACGACGAGTCCGCGGCCAATGAGACCGAAGCAACCGACGACGCGAACGAGTTCGTGGACGAGGACGCGCGTGAGCCGGAGCCTGCGCTGTCTCGTTAGTCTCGTCGTGTGCCCGATAACCACGCGAACCGACGCGACAAGCTCCGTACCCTCCTTACCGAACACGGCGCCGACGCCGCGTTGGTGACCCGGCTGGTCAACGTCCGCTATCTCACCGGCTTCACCGGCTCGAACGCCGCACTGCTCGTGACAGCGGACCAGGCAGTGCTGGCGACCGACGGTCGCTACATCACGCAGTCAGAGCAGCAGTCGCCCGACGTGGAGCGGGTCATCGACCGCCAGTGCGCGGCCGCCCTCGTGACGCGCGCGGGCAAGAACGGCGTACATCGTCTGGGTTTCGAGGACCACGACCTCAGCGTCGCCCTGCACGCGGCGCTGGCCGCCCTGGACGGCGCTCCCGAGCTCGTCCGCCTGGCCACGCCCGTCGAGGTCCTGCGCACGGTCAAGGACGACGGCGAGATCGAGCTGCTCCGCACGGCGTGCGCGATCAGCTGCAGCGCGCTGGAGGACCTGCTGCCCGAGCATCGTGGCGGGCCGCACCGAGCGTGATGTGGCGCGCGACCTCGAGAACCGGATGCTCGACGGAGGTGCCGACGGACCCGCGTTCGAGACGATCGTCGCGACCGGCTCGAACAGCGCCATCCCGCACCACCGCCCCACCGACCGCGAGATCGAGGTGGGCGACCTGCTCAAGATCGACTTCGGCGCGCTGTACCGCGGCTACCACGCCGACTGCACCCGGACCTTCATGGTGGGCCGCGAGCCCGCAGCCGTGGCAGCGCGAGATCTTCGATGTCGTACGGGCGGCGCAACGTGCCGGCCGGCACGCGCTCGCCCCCGGGGCGGAGCTGCAGGCCATCGACGACGCGGCCCGCGACGTCGTCCGCCAGGCGGGGTTCGGTGACCAGTTCACCCACGGTCTCGGCCACGGCGTGGGGCTGGAGATCCACGAGGCGCCGCTGATCGGCTACACCGCGGAAGGTAGGATCGATGCTCGCACGCCCGTCACTGTCGAGCCCGGTGTGTACCTCCCCGGTCGCGGGGGAGTGCGCCTCGAGGACACCCTCGTGGTCGGCGAGGGTGAACCCGAGCTGTTGACGACGACACCCAAGGACCTCGTGGTCCTCTAGATCCGAAGGACCTCCTGTGGCCTCGACCAACGACCTGAAGAACGGGTTGGTGCTCAACCTCGACGGACAGCTGTGGTCCGTCGTCGACTTCCAGCACGTCAAGCCCGGCAAGGGCGGCGCCTTCGTGCGCACCAAGCTCAAGAACGTGCTGTCCGGCAAGGTCGTCGACAAGACGTTCAACGCAGGCACGAGGGTCGAGACGGCGACTGTCGACAAGCGGGACATGCAGTACCTGTACAAGGAGAACGAGGGCTTCGTGTTCATGGACATGGAGTCCTTCGAGCAGATCCAGGTCCCGGGCGAGACGGTGGGCACCATGTCCTCGTACCTGCTGGAGAACCAGGACGCGGTCGTCGCGCTGCACGAGGGGATCCCGCTCTACATCGAGCTGCCCGCGTCGGTGGAGCTGCTGATCTCCTACACCGAGCCGGGCATGCAGGGGGACCGGTCCACCGGCGGTACGAAGCCCGCGACCCTCGAGACGGGTGCCGAGATCGCCGTGCCGCTGTTCATCACGACCGGCGAGAAGGTCAAGGTCGACACCCGCGACGGCAGCTATCTCGGTCGCGTGACCGGCTAGATGGCCGCTCGATCCAAGGCCCGCAAACGCGCGCTCGACGTGCTCTTCGAGTCGGAGCAGCGCCGGGTCAACACGCTGGACACGCTCGCCGGGCGGCTGGCTGCGGCAGATCCGCCGGTCAACGACTACACGGTCGTGCTGGTCGAAGGTGTCGTCGCGCAGAGCGAACGGATCGACGAGCTGTTGACGACCTACGCGCAGGGCTGGCAGCTGGACCGGATGCCGGCGGTCGATCGGGCGATCCTGCGGATCGGGACCTACGAGCTGCTCTGGCGCGACGACGTGCCCGACGGCGTGGTCATCAGCGAGGCGGTTGCGATGGCTCGCGACCTGTCGACCGACGACTCGCCCGGCTTCATCAACGGCCTGCTGGGCCGGCTGCTCGAGCTCAAGCCCACCCTCGCCATCTGACCGGCGTCAGCCGCGAGAGCCCCGGTCGCAGGTGGCGAGCCACGTTTCGGCCAGGCTCAGGCGTCGCTTCCGGCGAGGCGTGCAGGCCGTGCTGCACGAGCGACCGGCGCTCCGGGTACCACCGAACGCTGGGCGGGTCGAGCTCAGCTGCGGACGCGGGTACGATTCCGGGTCAGTCGAGGGCGCGGCGGGCGTCGGCGTTGAGGACGCCCCAGGTGATCAGCTGCTCGGTGAGCTGGCTGGGCGACTCGTCGTAGATCACGGCCAGCGTGCGCAGGTCGTCCTGCCGGATCGAGAGCACCCGGCCGTTGTAGTCGCCGCGCTGGGCCTGGATGGTGGCGGCATAGCGCGCCAGCGGTCCGGCCCGTTCGGCCGGCACGACCTGGAGTGCCTCGAGGTCGAGAATCAGCCGCGGCGGCGGCTCGGCCGCACCTCCGGGGCTGCTCTCGGGGAGCAGTTCCGAGACCGGAACGCCGTAGAAGTCGGCGAGCTCGGCCAGCCGCTGCACGGTGACCGCGCGGTCGCCGCGCTCGTAGGAGCCGACCACAACCGCCTTCCAGCGGCCCTGTGACTTCTCCTCGACCCCGTGCAGAGACAGGTTCTGCTGGGTGCGGATGGCGCGCAGCCGTCCACCCAGTGCTCGTGCGTAGTCCGTCGGCATCTAGTCCGTTCCCTTTCCCCCTGGTCACCAGTTGTGACCCTCAACTTGATGGGGCGACCCGGAAGACCCGAATCACCCACCATCGTGGTGACACAGCGTTACGTTACGCAGAGTTAGCCGAAAAGTTCATGAAATGGTAAAGGTCTCGCTCCGAACGGCCGTCTGCACGCTCGCTGATGGGCCGACAAAATGCCCGCGAGATGGCGCGTCGGACCACCACCGGGTCCGCTGGGCGCAGCGGTGCTGCTAGCGTGAGGCGACACGTAAGACATCCTTTAACGACCCGTCCTGAGAGGCGGGGAAGGAGGTCGGACGGCTGATGACGCCTGATCCGAAACCTGCACCGAGCGTGAACATCGCGGCCGCCCGTTCGACGGGGAAAACCCCTCCGGGCAGCAATTCCCACCATTCCGATCGAGACCGCGAGCCCCGTCTCGCCCGGCCGGTCCTCGAAGAAGCCGACATCGCCCGGGCCCTGACCCGGGTCGCTCACGAGATCCTCGAGCGCAACAAGGGCGCTGACGGCCTCGTGCTTCTCGGCATCCCGTCGCGCGGTGTGCCACTGGCCACCCGGCTTGCGGCGCGCATCGCCGAGGTCGAGGGTCGAGCCGTCCCGGTCGGCTCCCTGGACGTGACGATGTACCGCGACGACCTGCGGCTGCGCCCCGCCCGGGCCCTCGAGCACACCGACGTGCCGCCCGAGGGGATCGACGGGCGCCGAGTCGTCCTTGTCGACGACGTGCTGTTCTCCGGCCGCACGATCCGCGCCGCTCTCGACGCGATCGGCGACCTGGGACGGCCACAGCTCGTGCAGCTCGCCGTCCTGGTCGATCGTGGCCATCGCGAGCTGCCCATCCGCGCCGACTACGTCGGCAAGAACCTGCCCACCTCGATGAGCGAGCGCGTGCGGGTCCAGCTCACCGAGATCGACGGCCGCGACGCGGTCACCGTCGAGAGCGTCCTGGCCGGCGACGTGCTGGTCGAGCCCGTCACGGGCACAACTCCAGCAGCGGCCAACGACGATGGGGCGACGGCATGAACAAGCACCTGCTCTCCGGAGCGGACCTGAGCCACACCGACGCGATGCTCGTGCTCGACACCGCCGAGGAGCTCGCGCGGCTCGCGGACCGGCCGATCAAGAAGCTGCCCACCCTGCGCGGCCGGACGGTCGTCAACCTGTTCTTCGAGGACTCGACCCGCACCCGCATCTCCTTCGAGGCCGCGGCCAAGCGGTTGTCAGCAGACGTCATCAACTTCACGGCCAAGGGGTCGAGCGTGTCGAAGGGCGAGAGCCTCAAGGACACGGCACTCACCCTCGAGGCGATGGGCGCCGACGCAGTCGTCGTACGCCACCACGCGTCCGGCGCACCGCACCGGCTGGCACACAGCGGGTGGATCCGCGGCAGCGTCATCAACGCGGGCGACGGAACGCACGAGCACCCGACCCAGGCGCTGCTCGACGCCTTCACGATGCGCAGGCGCCTCACCGAGGGCCCGGTGCAGGGCCGTGACCTCGCGGGCCGGCGGATCACGATCGTCGGCGACGTGTTGCACTCGCGGGTCGCCCGGTCCAACGTGCTGCTGCTGCACACACTCGGCGCCGAGGTCACCCTCGTCGCACCGCCCACGCTGCTCCCGGTCGGGATCGACTCCTGGCCGTGCGCCACGTCCTATGACCTCGACGGCGAGCTCGACAAGAGCGATGTCGTGATGATGCTGCGGGTGCAGCGCGAGCGCATGAACGCCGCCTTCTTCCCGAGCTCGCGCGAATACTCCCGCCGCTATGGGCTCGACGGCCGCCGGATGGCTCTGCTCCCGGACCACGCCATCGTCATGCACCCCGGGCCGATGAACCGCGGCATGGAGATCGCCGCCGAGGTGGCCGACTCCCCGCGCTCGACCATCGTCGAGCAGGTCACCAACGGAGTCAGCGTGCGGATGGCCGTGCTCTACCTGCTGCTCTCCGGCGGCACCGACGGAGAGGCGCTGGCATGACAAGCACTTACGTTGTACGAGGCGCACGCCTGCTCGGGGGAGATCCGGTCGATCTCGTTCTCGAGGACGGCGCGATTGCCGAGCTCGGCCGGAACCTGTCGCGGGCCGGCGCCGAGGTCGTCGACGCCGACGGTCTCGTTGCGCTGCCGGGCCTGGTCGACCTGCACACGCACCTGCGCGAGCCCGGCCGCGAGGACGCCGAGACGGTCGAGACCGGCACCGCTGCTGCGGCGCTGGGCGGGTTCACCGCGGTGCACGCCATGGCCAACACCGACCCCGTCGCCGACACGGCTGGCGTCGTGGAGCAGGTCTGGCGGCTCGGCCGCGAGGCCGGTCACTGCGACGTCCACCCGGTCGGCGCGGTGACGGTAGGGCTGGGCGGCGAGCGGCTGGCCGAGCTCGGCGCGATGGCCGACTCGGCCGCCCGCGTGCGGGTGTTCTCCGATGACGGCATCTGCGTCTCCGACGCGGTGCTGATGCGGCGCGCGCTCGAATACGTCAAGGCGTTCGGGGGAGTCGTCGCCCAGCACGCCCAGGAGCCACGGCTGACCGAGAACGCCCAGATGAACGAGGGCGAGCTGTCCGGTGTGCTCGGCTTGACCGGCTGGCCCGCGGTCGCCGAGGAGGCGATCATCGCCCGCGACGTGCTGCTCACCGCCCATGTCGGCTCGCGGCTGCACGTCTGCCACGTGTCGACGGCAGGCTCGGTCGAGATCCTGCGCTGGGCCAAGAGCAAGGGCTGGAACGTCACCGCGGAGGTCACGCCCCACCACCTGCTGCTGACCGACGAGTCGGCAACCAGCTATGACCCCGTCTTCAAGGTCAACCCTCCGTTGCGCACGGCCGAGGACATCGTCGCGCTCCGCGAGGCACTGGCCGACGGGACCATCGACGCGGTGGCGACCGACCACGCCCCGCATGCCCACGAGGACAAGGACTGCGAGTGGGCAGCGGCCGCGATGGGCATGCTCGGCCTCGAGACCGCGCTGTCGGTCGTGCAGGAGGCGATGATCGAGACCGGCCTGCTCGACTGGGCCGGAGTTGCCGATCGGATGTCGGTCCGGCCGGCCGCCATCGGACTGCTCGACGGTCACGGGCGGCCGCTCGAGGCGGGCTCGCCGGCCAACCTCGTGCTCGTCGACCCAGCCGCGCGCAGAACCATCGACCCGTTCGCGCTGGCCTCGCGAAGCCGCAACACACCGTTCGCCGGTCGCGAGCTGCCCGGCGCGGTCGTCGCGACCTTCCTGCGCGGCAAGGCCACCGTCCTCGACGGCAAGCTCGCATGACCCGCCGCCCCCCGAGCGGTGACCTTCTGGCCCCGACACGCCGGCGTGTCGCGGCCGAAAGGTCGCGCGTCCAGTTCGGAGGCGACCGATGACGCGCCAACGGGCCGCGCTGCTGGTCCTCGAGGACGGCCGGACGTTCCGCGGTGAAGCCTTCGGCGCCGTCGGGGAGACGTTCGGCGAGGCGGTGTTCTCCACCGGCATGACCGGCTACCAGGAGACGCTGACCGACCCGTCCTACCACCGCCAGGTCGTCGTCATGACCGCGCCGCACGTCGGCAACACCGGCGTCAATGACGAGGACCCCGAGTCGAGTCGCATCTGGGTCAGCGGCTACGTCGTGCGCGACCCCGCCCGCCGTGCCTCATCCTGGCGCGCGAAACGCACCCTCGGCGAGGAACTCGTCGCGCAGAACGTCGTCGGCATCTCCGGCATCGACACGCGCGCGCTGACCCGGCACCTGCGCGACCGGGGTGCGATGCGGGTCGGCGTGTCCTCGACCGAGGGCGACGAACGGGCGCTGCTCGAGCGGGTGCTCGCGTCACCGGCCATGGAGGGCGCTGACCTGGCCGGCGAGGTCACGACGGAGGCGTCCTACGTCGTCAAGGCGCAGGGCACGCACCGATTCACCGTTGCCGCCATCGACCTCGGCATCAAGCGGATGACGCCCGTACGCATGGCCGAGCGGGGCATCGAGGTGCACGTCCTGCCCTCGACCGCAACCCTCGACGACGTACGCGCGACCGGCGCTGACGGCGTGTTCCTGTCCAACGGTCCCGGTGACCCGGCCACTGCGGACCATGCAGTCGCGCTGACCCGCGAGCTGCTCGGCACCGGAACCCCGCTGTTCGGCATCTGCTTCGGCAACCAGGTCCTCGGACGTGCCCTGGATCTCGGCACGTACAAGCTGCGCTTCGGGCATCGCGGCATCAACCAGCCGGTGCAGGACCGGACCACGGGCAAGGTGGAGATCACGGCGCACAACCACGGGTTCGCGGTCGACGCCCCGCTCGACGGTGCATTCGCGACGCCATACGGCGAGGCCGAAGTCACCCACGTGTGCCTCAACGACGACGTCGTCGAGGGGTTGCGCTGCCGCGACGTGGCGGCCTTCTCGGTGCAATACCACCCGGAGGCGGCCGCGGGCCCGCATGACGCCGCCTACCTCTTCGACCGATTTTCCGAGCTGCTCAAAGGAAAAAACTGATGCCGAAGCGCACCGACATCAGCAGCGTCCTGGTCATCGGCTCGGGGCCGATCGTCATCGGGCAGGCCTGTGAGTTCGACTACTCCGGCACGCAGGCCTGCAGGGTCCTCAAGGACGAGGGCATCCGCGTGGTGCTCGTCAACTCGAACCCGGCGACGATCATGACCGACCCCGAGTTCGCCGACGCGACCTACATCGAGCCGATCACGCCCGAGATCGTCGCGAAGGTCATCGAGAAGGAGCGGCCCGACGCGCTGCTCGCGACCCTGGGCGGGCAGACCGCGCTGAACTCCGCGATGGCGTTGCACGAGGCCGGCGTGCTCGAGCAATACGGCGTCGAGCTGATCGGCGCGAACGTCGACGCGATCGAGGCGGGGGAGGACCGCCAACGCTTCAAGGGCGTCGTCGAATCGATCGGTGCCGAGTCGGCGCGCAGCCTGATCGCCCACACGATGGCCGACTGCCTGGCGGCGGCCGACGAGCTCGGCTATCCGATGGTCGTGCGACCGTCGTTCACGATGGGCGGCGCCGGATCGGGACTGGCCCGTGACGAGACCGAGCTGCGCCGCATGGGTGCGGCCGGACTGCAGGCGAGCCCCACCACCGAGGTGCTGCTCGAGGAGTCGCTGCTCGGCTGGAAGGAGTACGAGCTCGAGCTCATGCGCGACCGCAAGGACAACGTCGTGGTCGTCTGCTCGATCGAGAACCTCGACCCGATGGGCGTCCACACCGGCGACTCGATCACGGTCGCGCCGGCGATGACGCTGACCGACCGCGAATATCAGAACCTGCGCGACATCTCGATCGACGTCATCCGCGCGGTCGGCGTCGACACAGGCGGCTGCAACATCCAGTTCGCCGTCGAGCCGAAGTCCGGCCGGGTCATCGTGATCGAGATGAATCCCCGCGTCTCGCGCTCGAGCGCGCTGGCCTCGAAGGCAACCGGGTTCCCGATCGCCAAGATCGCGGCCAAGCTCGCCATCGGCTACACGCTCGACGAGATCCCCAACGACATAACTCGCGAGACGCCCGCGTCATTCGAGCCGACGCTCGACTACGTCGTCGTCAAGGTGCCGCGGTTCGCGTTCGAGAAGTTCCCGGGTGCCGACCCCCGGCTCACGACGCACATGAAGAGCGTCGGCGAGGCGATGGCCATCGGCCGCAACTTCACCGAGGCGCTGCAAAAAGCGTTGCGGTCGTTGGAGGACAAGAACGCGCCCTTCGATTGGGTCCCCGACCACAACCTCGATGTGGACGAGCTCCTGGCAAGTGCGTCAGTCGCGCACGACGGGCGGCTGCGCGACGTACAGCAGGCGTTGCAGGTCGGCGCCACCATCGAGCAGCTCTACGAGGCGACCGGCATCGATCCCTGGTTCCTCGACCAGATCGCCTTGCTCGACGAGCTCGCCGCCGAGATCAAGGGGTCTCCGGAGCTCGACCGTGACCTGCTGCGTCGGGCCAAGCGGCACGGGTTCTCCGACGCTCAGATCGGGCACCTTCGGGGCATGGCCGAGGACGTCGTACGAGGCGTCCGCCACGCCCTCGGCATCCGGCCGGTGTTCAAGACGGTCGACACCTGCGCGGCGGAGTTCGCGGCGCTGACGCCCTACCACTACTCCTCCTACGACGAGGAGACCGAGGTAGCGCCCCGCGCGGAGCCCGCCGTCATCATCCTGGGCAGCGGGCCGAACCGCATCGGGCAGGGCATCGAGTTCGACTACTCCTGCGTGCACGCATCCTTCGCGCTGCGCGAGCAGGGGGTGCGCACGGTGATGGTCAACTGCAACCCGGAGACCGTCTCGACGGACTACGACACCTCCGACCGGCTCTACTTCGAACCGCTGACCCTCGAGGACGTCCTCGAGGTCGTCCACGCCGAGCAGCAGGCCGGACCGGTGATCGGCGTAATTGTGGCGCTCGGTGGCCAGACCCCACTGGGGCTGGCCGCGGGACTGGCTGCAGCTGGGGTCACCCTTGTCGGATCCACTGTCGAATGTATCCACCTCGCCGAGGACCGCGGGTCGTTCGGGTCGGTGCTCGCCGACGCCGGCCTGCTCGCCCCCAAGCATGGAACAGCGACGTCCTACGACGGTGCGCGGCGAGCCGCTGCGGAGATCGGCTACCCCGTGTTGGTGCGGCCGTCGTACGTGCTCGGCGGTCGCGGCATGCAGATCGTCTACGACGAGGGGCAGCTCGCCACCTACATGGCCGAGGCGACCGAGGTGTCACTCGACCGCCCGGTGCTGGTCGACCGCTTCCTCGACGATGCGATCGAGATCGATGTCGACGCCATCTTCGACGGCGAGGAGCTCTATCTGGGCGGGGTGATGGAGCACATCGAGGAGGCCGGCATCCACAGCGGCGACTCAGCCTGCGTGCTGCCCCCCGTGACCCTCGGTCGCGAAGAGGTCGATCGCGTCCGGGCCTGCACCGAGGCGCTGGCCCGCGGACTCGGCGTGCAGGGCTTGATCAACGTGCAGTTCGCGCTCGCCGCCGACGTGCTCTACGTGCTCGAAGCGAACCCGCGCGCATCGCGAACGGCGCCGTTCGTGTCGAAGGCCACAGGAGTGCCGCTGGCCAAGGTCGCCGCTCGCGTCATGCTCGGCGCGACCATCGCGCAGCTGCGTGCCGAGGGGCTGCTGCCCGACATCGGTGACGGCGGCCGCCAGGGGCGCCTGGCCCCGGTCGCGGTCAAGGAGGCGGTGCTGCCGTTCAAGCGGTTCCGTACGGTCGAGGGTCGCGGTGTCGACCACATCCTCGGCCCGGAGATGCGCTCGACGGGCGAGGTCATGGGCATCGACACGTCCTTCGGCACGGCGTTCGCCAAGTCACAGCTGGCGGCCTACGGCGGGCTGCCCACGAAGGGCACGGTCTTCGTCTCCGTCGCGAACCGCGACAAGCGGGCGATGATCTTCCCGGTCAAGCGGCTCGCCGACCTCGGCTTCGAGATCATGGCGACTGACGGCACCGCTGAGGTGCTGCACCGCAACGGCATCGAGGCCACGCTCGTACGCAAGCACAGCGCAGGCCGAGGCCCGGCGGGGGAGCCGACCGTCGTCGACCGCATCATGTCCGGCGACGTCGACATGGTGGTCAACACACCGTCAGGTCGCGACGCGCGCGCCGACGGCTACGAGATCCGCTCGGCCGCGATCTCCATGGACCGACCGATCATCACCACGGTGCAGGAGCTCGGCGCGGCCGTGCACGGCATCGAGGCGCTCGGACAGGGTGCGCTGGGCGTGCGGTCCCTGCAGGAGTGGACAGCGGTCGCCCGGGAGGATCGCGTCATCGAAGAGATCGCAGAGCAGGCGAGCGCTGACCAGGCGGCTGCTCCGGTTGGCGGGCTGGACGGTCGGGCAGGGGCGGCGGGCGATCCTGCTCGAGGTCGGGGAGCTGGCGGTGCGGCGTGACTGACGGTCCCAACCGTCCCGTCCAGGTGCGCGGCGAGGTGCTCTCCAGCCGACGCGTCGGCGCCTACCACCACCTCTCCCTCGTGGCTCCCGGCATCGCCGACACCACCCGGCCTGGACAGTTCGTGGCGCTGGCGGTCGGCGGCCCGGACACCGGCCTGGTGCTGCGGCGCGCGTTCTCGATCTACAAGGTCAGCAGCCGTGGCGTCTACGGCGGCACCGTCGAGATCATCTTCGCCGTCCGCGGTGCCGGCACTGCGTGGCTGGCCCGCCAGCCACAGCATGCGCCGGTCGACGTCGTCGGGCCGCTCGGCAAGCCGTTCGCGCTGCCCCGCGAGAAGGTCAGCGCGACCCTGGTCGGTGGCGGCTATGGCAGCGCGCCGCTGTTCGGCCTCGCCGAGGCGCTGCACGCCCGAAGCTGCCGGGTCGACTTCGTGCTCGGCGCCGGCAGCCAGGACCGGCTGTTCGGCGCGCTCGACGCGAAGCGGATGGCCTCCACCGTGGCCATCACGACCGACGACGGCAGCGCGGGGTTGCTCGGCAGGGTCACCGACGCACTGCCCCAGGTCATGGAACGAGCGGGCACCGAGGTGGTCTATGCCTGTGGCCCGATGGCGATGCTGCAGGCGGTGACCGAGGTGGCGAGCAGGCTCGGGGTTCCCACGCAGTGCGCGGTCGAGGAGTCCATGGCCTGCGGCATCGGTGTCTGCATGACCTGCGTACTGCCGGTCCGCGGTGAGGACGGCGTGACCCGCATGCTGCGCTCCTGCGTCGACGGCCCGGTGTTCCGCGGCGAGCAGGTGCGGTGGGACGACGTCGGCACTGTCCCCGACGACACCTACGGCGCCCCCGTGGTGACTCGGACGTGACGCGCTTCTCGGTGCGCACGGTCGCCGCGCCCACGCATCCCGACGAGTCGCGCTACGACCTGCGCGCCCTGCTCGGGCGGATCGAGCTGCCCAACCCGGTCCTCACCGCCTCGGGCTGTGCCGCCGCCGGTCGCGAGCTCGACCAGTTCCTCGATGTGGCCGCGCTCGGAGCCGTGGTCACCAAGTCGATCATGCTGGCCCCGCGGTCGGGCCGCGCGACGCCGCGGATGGCCGAGACGCCGAGCGGCATGCTCAACTCGATCGGCCTGCAAGGTCCCGGCATCGACCACTTCCTCGACCACGACCTCCCGTGGCTGCACGAGCAGGGCGCTCGGGCGGTCGTGTCGATCGCCGGCGGCAGCATCGAGGAGTACGCCGAGCTGGCCGACCGGCTGCGTGGCGCGCCGGGGCTGACCGCCATCGAGGTCAACATCTCCTGCCCGAACGTCGCCAATCGCGGGCTCGTCTTCGCCTGCGACCCAGGCGCGGCCTCGGCCGTGGTCAACGCCGTGCGGCTGAAGACCGCCCGCTCCGTGCCCGTCTTCGCCAAGCTGTCGCCCGACGTCACCGACATCGTGACCATCGCGCGAGCGTGCATGGACGCCGGCGCGGACGGGCTGTCGATGATCAACACCCTGCTGGGCATGGCGCTCGACCTCGACACCATGCGCCCGGTGCTCGCCGGAGTGACCGGAGGGCTGTCCGGGCCGGCCATCAAACCGGTCGCCGTCCGCTGCATCTGGCAGGTGCACGCGGCGCTGCCCGACGCCCCGATCATCGGCATGGGCGGCGTACGAAGCGGGCTCGACGCGCTCGAGCTGATCCTGGCCGGGGCCTCGGCCGTGTCCGTGGGCACGGCCGTCTTCGGCGACCCGACCGCACCCGCGAGGGTGCTGCGCGAGTTGCGCGATGCCCTCGTCGCGCGGGGCTTCGAGACCGTCGCCGACGCGGTCGGCTATGCCCACCGAGAGAGGACCCGACGATGAGCAACCAGCCTGCACCGATCGCGGTCGCCCTGGACGCGCCCGACCTCGAGACGGCGCTTTGCTGGGCCGAATCGGTCGGGCCCCACGTCAGCACCGTCAAGATCGGTCTCGAGCTCTTCCTGCGCGACGGCGCCGACGCCGTGCGCAAGGCCCGCGAGGTCAGCGGTGGCCGCGACACGTTCCTCGACCTCAAGCTGCATGACATCCCCAACACGGTCGCGGGTGCTGCGCGATCGGTCGCCGAGCTCGCCCCGACCTACCTCACCGTCCACGCGGCGGGCGGTGTGGACATGGTGAGAGCCGCCGTCGAGTCGTTGCCGCACACGAAAGTCGCAGGGGTGACCGTCCTGACGTCACTGTCTGACACCGATCTCGACGCCATCGGACTACGCGGCCCGTCGCGCGACGCCGTACGCCGTCTTGCCGTTCTCGCTGTCCGCGGAGGCGCACGGGCGCTCGTGTGTTCGCCGCACGAAGTCGCGGACGTACGTCGCGAGGTGGGACCTGACATCACGCTGATTACTCCGGGGGTCCGGCCGTCAGGGGCCGCTGTCGGCGACCAGTCGCGGGTGGCCACTCCGGAGCAGGCACTTGCCGACGGGGCTGACCTGCTCGTCATCGGCCGGCCGATCACCGCGGCCGCCGATCCGGGCGACGCAGCGCGTTCGATCGCTCGCGGGCTGTCGCGCGCGGGCGGCGACAACTGAGTGCCTCCGACGAATTCTGAATCCTGGCAACGGTTTGCGGCAGCTCCAATCGGTGGAGGTGCGTCTAGTCCCTTGACCGGACATTGGTGCTACGGGCGGCTCACATCCAACGGTTCACATTGCCCTTGAGGCAGTGCAGTCGCTAGGTTCGGCCCGAACTCCTGTTAGTGCTCTCGCCCGAGGTGACCTGCTGTGGCATTGCCCCCGCTCACTCCCGAACAAAGGACGGCTGCCCTCGAGAAGGCGGCCGTCGCCAGGCGCGAGCGCGCGGCGGTGAAGAACCGGCTCAAGCATTCCGGGGCCTCGCTGGTCGAGGTGCTCAAGGAGGGACGCGAGAACGACATCGTCGGCAAGATGAAGGTGTCGGCCGTCCTCGAGGCGCTGCCCGGAGTCGGGAAGGTGCGCGCTCGCAAGATCATGGAAGAGATCGGCATCTCCGAGAGCCGTCGGATCAGAGGACTCGGGGCCAAGCAGCTCTCCGCACTTGAACGAGAGTTCGGCGGCAGCGCCTGATGCTTTGCCCTCTGCTCAACCGTCGCTGGTGACCGACGGATCGTCCGGGGAGGGTCGGCCGCGGCTGCTCGTGTTGTCCGGCCCGTCGGGGGTCGGCAAGAGCACCGTCATGCGCGAGCTGCGCGCCCATCACCCGGAGATCTGGCTCTCGGTCTCGGTCACGACCCGGTTCCCGCGTCCCGGCGAGATCGACGGCGTCCAGTACCACTTCGTCAGCGACGAGGCCTTCGACGCCCTGATCGCCGAGAACGGGCTGCTCGAATGGGCCGCCTTCGCGGGCCATCGCTATGGCACGCCACGAGCCCCGGTCGAGGCGCGCCTGGGCGCTGGCATCCCCGTCCTTCTCGAGATCGAGCTGCAGGGAGCGCGGCAGATCCGAGCGCTGATGAACGAAGCGCTGCTTGTGTTCCTGGCGCCGCCGAGCTGGGACGAGCTGGTGCGTCGCCTCGCCGGCCGGGGCACCGAACCGCCCGATGTGATCGAGCAACGGCTGGCCACCGCGCGTGAGGAGCTTGCCGCCGAGGACGAGTTCGACGTCACGCTGGTCAACACGAGCGTCCAGGATGTGGTCACCCGCCTGGTAACCTTGCTGGAGGCCGGTGTCGCCGGCGAGCGTTGAACCTTGTTCGCACTCGGTGCTCGACGATCCCCGTGGTCCAAGTTCGCCTGCTCCGCCCGCCCCATCTGACGTCCAACCGGAAGGCCACCCGTGTCCGGCACCACCGCCGCGCCTGAGGGCATCACCAACCCGCCGATCGACGAGTTGCTCGCGATTGCCGACTCCAAGTACAGCCTGGTCATCTATGCGGCCAAGCGGGCACGTCAGATCAACGCGTACTACTCGCAGTTGGGCGAGGGCCTGCTCGAATACGTCGGCCCGCTCGTCGAGACCCACGTACACGAGAAGCCGCTGTCCATCGCGATGCGCGAGATCAACGGCGGGCTCCTGACCGCCGAGCCCATCGAGCAAGCCTGACGTCAGCTTGACGCCAATGGGCACTTCGCAGCCTGAGGTCCCGCCGCCTGCACGCAGGGTCATCCTGGGTGTCAGCGGCGGGATCGCTGCATACAAGGCCGTGGAACTGCTCCGGCTGCTGACCGAGAGCGGTCACGACGTCCGGGTGATCCCTACTCGATCGGCGTTGAACTTCGTCGGCGCACCCACCTGGGCGGCACTGTCCGGCAAACCAGTGACCGCCGAGGTCTGGGACGACGCCCACGAGGTGCCGCACGTGCGCCTCGGCAGGCAGGCCGACCTCGTGGTCGTCGCACCGGCCACGGCCGACCTGCTGGCGAAGGCGGCCACCGGCCAGGCCGATGACCTGCTGACCAACACGCTGCTCACGACCCGGGCGCCCGTCCTGCTGGCGCCCGCGATGCATACCGAGATGTGGGAGCACCCCGCCACGCAGGACAACGTCGCGACGTTGCGCCGCCGGGGTGTGTCCGTGCTCGATCCCGCGGTCGGGCGCCTGACCGGCGCCGACTCGGGCCCCGGCCGGCTGCCCGAACCGGCCGAGATCTTCGCCGCCTGCGTGGCCCTGCTCGAGGGACGACCGCCGGGCGCCGAGGTTCGCGACGACCTGCGCGGACGGCACGTGGTCGTCTCCGCTGGCGGCACACGCGAGCACCTCGATCCCGTGCGGTTCCTCGGCAACCGGTCCTCGGGACGCCAGGGCTATGCGCTCGCTGCGACGGCGCTGGCCCGTGGCGCCGAAGTGACGCTGGTGGCCGCCAACGTGGCCATGCCCGACCCGGTAGGCGCCAAGGTCGTCCGCGTCGTCTCTGCCGCGCAGCTGCGCGACGCGGTTCTCAGTGCCGCAGGTGGCCCCGTCGGCCAGGCGGACGCGGTCGTGATGGCTGCAGCGGTCGCCGACTTCCGGCCGCGGGACCAGCTGGACACCAAGATCAAGAAGACGGCCGGCGAGCCCGACCCCATCGTGCTGGTGCGCAACGCCGACATCCTGGCCGAGCTCGCGGCGCGGCCGCACCCCGGCCAGGTCGTGGTCGGCTTCGCCGCCGAGACCGGCGATGCCAGTGGGGACGTGCTGAGCCACGGCCGGGCGAAGCTCGCCTCCAAGGGCGCCGACCTGCTGGTCGTCAACGAGGTCGGTCTCAACCGCGGATTCGAGGGCCCCGACAACGCGGCGGTCATCTTGGGCAGCGACGGGACCGAGGTCGACGTACCCCATGGCCGGAAGGAAGCGCTCGCCGACCGCGTCTGGGATCTGGTCGCCGCGCGCCTCGCCCCCCTCGAGGACCGTTAGACTCCCTGAGTTCCCCCGTCGCCGCTTTGACTAGGAGACCCGTGTCCCGCCGCCTGTTCACCTCGGAGTCCGTCACCGAGGGTCACCCGGACAAGATCGCCGACCAGATCAGCGACTCGATCCTCGACGCGATGCTCGAGAAGGACCCGGCCAGCCGGGTCGCCGTCGAGACCCTGATCATGACCGGGCAGGTGCACGTCGCCGGCGAGGTCACGACGGCCAGCTACGTCGACATCCCCGCCATCGTGCGCCAGCGGATCCTCGACATCGGCTACGACTCGTCGGCCAAGGGCTTCGACGGCCACTCCTGCGGGGTGTCGATCTCGATCGGCGCCCAGTCGGTCGACATCGCGCAAGGCGTCGACGCGGCGCACGAGGCGCGCACCGGTGAGAGCGTGGAGGACCCGCTGGACCGCCAGGGCGCCGGTGACCAGGGCCTGATGTTCGGCTACGCCTGCGACGACACGCCCGAGCTGATGCCGCTCCCCATCGCGCTCGCCCACCGCCTGGCCCAGCAGCTGACCGCCGTACGCAAGGACGGGGCGGTGCCCTACCTGCGGCCGGACGGCAAGACCCAGGTGACGATCGAGTACGACGGCCACCAGGCGGTGCGCCTCGACACGGTCGTCGTCTCCAGCCAGCACGCCTCCGACATCGGTCTCGAAGCGATGCTGCACCCCGATGTCGCCGAGCAGGTCGTCAAGCCCGTCCTCGACGGGGTCGACATCGACTCGGCCGGCTACCGGCTGCTGGTGAACCCGACCGGCCGCTTCGAGATCGGCGGCCCGATGGGCGACGCCGGCCTCACCGGCCGCAAGATCATCGTGGACACCTACGGCGGCATGGCCCGCCACGGCGGCGGCGCGTTCTCCGGCAAGGACCCGTCCAAGGTGGACCGCTCCGCGGCCTACGCGATGCGCTGGGTGGCCAAGAACGTCGTGGCCGCCGGCCTGGCGCGGCGCTGCGAGGTGCAGGTCGCCTATGCGATCGGCAAGGCCCAGCCGGTCGGCCTGTTCGTCGAGACGTTCGGCACCGAGACCGTGCCCGTCGAGCGCATCCAGGACGCCGTGGTCTCCGTGTTCGACCTGCGGCCCGCCGCGATCATCCGCGACCTCGACCTGCTGCGCCCGATCTACGCGCAGACCGCGGCCTACGGCCACTTCGGCCGGGAGCTGCCCGACTTCACCTGGGAGCGCACCGACCGCATCGACGCCCTCACGGCCGCCACCCACGCCTGACCCACCCGGGGAATCGACCACGTTCAGCAGGTGTGCGGACGGTTCGCCATGCGTGCACGCCTTGCGAAGGGTCTGCCAGCATGCTGAACGTGGTCGATGCCGAGCCGCCCTGCCCCGCCGGCGGTGGACAACGGCGGTGTTGTGACTGCCGTCTCTGCTGAGATGAGGGTGTGACGACGAGGGTGCCCGACGGTCCCAGCGAGCAGCTCACCCTGCTCGAGGGAGCGCGACGGCGTGCCCCGCGCCGGTCGGTGGCCGAACCGCCACCGCTGGCCGACGTCCGCCCCGTCGCCCGGGTTGCCGTCGACGTCCCCTTGCCGCACCTCGACCGACCGTTCGACTACGCCGTGCCGGCCGACCTGGACGCTGCCGCCCAGCCAGGCGTCCGCGTGCGCGTCCGCTTCGCCGGCCGGCTGGTCGACGGCTTCCTGCTCGAGCGCTCGGAGCAGACCGAGCACGCTGGCCGCCTCACCCGGCTGGCCAGGGTGGTGTCGACCGAGCCCGTGCTCACCCCGTCCATCGCGGCCCTGTCCAGGGCCGTCGCCGACCGTTACGCCGGCAGCATCGCCGACGTACTCCGCCTCGCCGTCCCGCCCCGCCACGCCCGGGCGGAGGTCGCGGCACCCGCCGAGCCCACGCAGCCGCCGCCCCGGCCAGTGCCCGGCGGGTGGGCCGACTACGACGGTGGCGGTGCGTTCCTTGATGCGCTGTACGCGCGAGCCACGCCGCGCGCCGTCTGGTCCGCCCTGCCCGGACCCCGGTGGCCCGCCGAGGTCGCCACCGCGGTCGCCACCACCCTCGCCGCTGGCCGCGGTGCCGTCGTCGTGGTGCCCGATCTGCGTGACCTGGCCCGGGTCGACACCGCGTTGCGGGCCGCGCTCGGCCCGGACCAGCACGTCGTGCTGACGGCCGATCTCGGCCCGGAGAAGCGCTATCGGCGCTGGCTGGCCGCCCGGCGCGGCGTGCGACGAGTGGTCGTCGGCACCCGGGCCGCGATGTTCGCGCCCGTCGCCGATCCTGGCCTGTTCGTCGTGTGGGACGACGGTGACGACCTGCACTGCCGAGCCGCGCGCTCCCTACCCGCACGTCCGCGAGGTGCTGGCCCTGCGTGCGGCCCACGAGAGCGCCGGCCTGCTAGTGGGCGGGCATTCCCGCACCGCCGAGGGAGCCGCCCTCGTCGCCTCGGGCTGGGCCCGGTCGCTGACCGCGTCCCGACAACGAGTACGCGCGTCGGCGCCTCAGGTGCAGGTGGCGGGCGACGACGACGAGCTGGCCGGTGATGCCGGGGCGCGGGCCGCGCGGCTGCCGAGCCTGGCCTGGCGTACCGCGCGCGAAGGGCTGCGACGTGGCCCGGTGCTCGTCCAGGTGCCGCGACGCGGCTACCTGCCCGGTCTGGCCTGCGGCGAATGCCGGCGGCCCGCGCGGTGCACCACCTGCCACGGCCCGCTGGGCACGGCAGCCGGTCGCGGGACGCCGGCCTGCGCGTGGTGCGGCCGGCCGGCGAAGTCGTGGACCTGCCCGCACTGCGAGGGTCACCGGCTCCGGGCGACCGCTGTCGGGGCGGTGCGCACGGCCGAGGAGCTCGGCAGGGCCTTCCCGGGCACCGTGGTGCGCCACTCCGGGGGCGACACCGTGCTCGCCACGGTGCCTGACGAGCCAGCTCTCGTCGTGGCGACGCCCGGCGCCGAGCCGGTCGCCGCGGGTGGCTATGCGGCGGCACTGCTGCTCGACGGCTGGGCGATGCTGTCGCGCCCCGACCTGCGCGTCGATGAGGAGGCGCTGCGCCGCTGGCTCGCTGCCGCAGCGCTGGTCCGGCCGTCGGGCGATGGGGGAGCGGTGGTGGTGGTGGCCGATGCCGAGATCCCTGCGGTGCAGGCCCTCGTGCGATGGGACCCCGCGACCTTCGCGGAGCGCGAGCTGGCCGAGCGGGCGGCGCTGCACCTGCCGCCCGCGGCCGCCGTGGCGTCGCTGACCGGCTCGGCGGCGGCACTGGGTCAGTTCCTCGCGGCCGCGCAGCTGCCGGGGTCGGCCGAGGTGCTGGGACCCGTGGCGGTCGCCTCCCGCGCACCCGGCGACGACGCAACCGAGCGGCTGATCGTGCGGGTGCCCCGCACGCAGGGCCGAGAGCTGGCCGCGGCACTGCATGCCGCCGCAGGCGTGCGCAGCGCGCACAAGGACGCGGGATCCCTCCGCATCCAGATCGACCCGTCGGAGCTTGCCTGACGGCCTGCCCGGCAAACTTGCCTGACGACCAGCCCGGCAAACTTGCCTGACGACCAGCCCGGCAAACTTGCCTGACGACCAGCCCGGCAAACTTGCCTGACGACCAGCCGGGAAATCACGCACACACAGCGGGGGCGCCGAAATGACCGACGACACACCGGCCATCACGACCGTGGTCTTCGACCTCGGCGGGGTGCTCATCGACTGGGACCCCCGCTACCTGTACCGGAAGCTGATGGCCGAGGACGAGGTCGAACCGTTCCTCACCGAGGTCGGCTTCTTCGCGTGGAACCACGCCCAGGACGCGGGTGGCCCCTGGAGCGACGCGGTCGAGGCGCTCGCCGCCGAGCACCCCCATCGCCGCGAGCTGATCGCCGCCTTCCCCGACCGCTTCCCCGAGACGCTCGGCGGCGCGATCGAGGGCACCGTGGCCCTGCTCGACGAGCTGCGCCGAGCGGGCACGAGGCTGCTGGCCATGACCAACTGGTCGAGCGAGACCTTCCCCGTCGCTCTGGACACCTTCAGCTTCCTCGAGCACTTCGAAGGCATCGTGGTCTCGGGGGACGAGGGCGTCGGCAAACCCGATCCGGCGCTGTTCCAGATCCTGCTCGAGCGCTATGCCCTCGTCCCCCACGAGACCGTCTTCATCGACGACTCAGCCGCGAACGTGTCCGCGGCGGCCGACCTCGGCCTGGTCGCCCTGCGCTTTTCCGACCCCGACCGGCTGCGTGCCGATCTCAGCCGGCTAGGTCTGCTCGACGGTGCCGGATCAGGCTGACCCCGTCGCGCACCGTCAACATCACGACCTCGACGCGATCGTCGGCCGCCACGTGGTCGTTGAAGACGCGCAGGGCCTGCGTCGCCTCCGAGTCGTCAGAGTCGTCGAGCAGCTCGGCCGCTCCACAGCACGTTGTCGACCAGGATCACGCCGTTCGGCGCGAGCTTGGGCAGCAGCGCCTCGTAGTAGGCGAGATAGCCAACCTTGTCCGCGTCGATGAACACCATGTCGAACGGACCGTCGAGTGAGGCGATCGACTCGAGCGCCGGACCGACCTTGATCTCGATCCGGTCGGCGTAGGGGGTCGACGCGATGTTCTGCCGTGCCATCGCGACGTGCTTCTCGTTGACGTCGCACGTGATGATCCGGCCACCCGGCGGCAACGACTCCGCCATCGACAGCGCGGAGTAGCCGGTGAAGGTGCCGAGCTCGAGCACCAGCTGCGGGCGAGCGAGGGCGACCAGGGCAGAGAGGAACCTGCCCTCGAGCGTCCCCACCATCATGGTCGGCGCGTCGGTCTCGGCCCGGGTCCGTTCGGCCAGCGCGGCGAAGTAGGCAGGCTCGCCCGAGGTGTGCTCGACCGCGTACTGCTCGACTCGTGGGTCTGCAATGTCAATGTCCATGAGGCGGCAGCGTACGGCGGTGCCGGTTGGCGTCGACGAGCGACCTTCGTACGCGCAAGGTGACCTTCTGGCCCCGACACGCCGGCGTGTCTGGGCCACAAGGTCGCTGCCCGGGCCGACGGCCGCGTCGCCGGCCCAGCCCGGCAGGCGTACGAAGGTCGGTGATCGCACGTCGGGCGGTTGGACGGGTTACGTAGGATGGGCGCTGCAGGTCTGGCGGCACGCGCAGCTAGGCAGTCATTCGAGTGTGGGGAGTGCACGTGCCCGTCCAGCCCATCCGCCTGTTCGGCGACCCGGTGCTGCGCACGCCGGCCGAGCCGGTCATCGACTTCGACAAAGAGATACGCACGCTGGTCCGGGACCTCACCGAGACCATGCTCGATGCGCCGGGTGTGGGGCTGGCCGCGCCGCAGATCGGTGTGGGGCTGCGGGTCTTCACCTACTGCGTCGACGACGAGCCGGGCCACCTGATCAACCCCATCCTCGCCCTCGGTGACGAGGAGCAGGACGGGGAAGAAGGCTGCCTGTCCTTCCCCGGCCTGTCCTACCCCACCAAGCGGGCCTGGAGCGTGGTCGCCAAGGGGCAGGACATGCACGGCCAGCCCGTCACGATCGAGGGCACCGAGCTGCTGGCGCGCTGCGTCCAGCACGAGACCGACCATCTCGACGGCATCCTGTTCATCGACCGGCTCGATCGGACGCAGCGCAAGCTGGCGATGAAGGAGATCCGCGAGGCCGACTGGTCGGGTGAGACCTCCCTGACCATCAAGGTGTCGCCGCACGCCACCCGGGGCCTCGCGCTCTAGGCGCCGGGACGTTCCTTGCGGCTGATCTTCGCTGGCACCCCCGCCACTGCGGTCCCCTCGCTCGACGCGCTGCTGGCCTCTCGCCACGATGTCGTCGCGGTGCTCACCCGGCCGGACGCGCCCGCCGGACGAGGCCGCCGGCTGACGCCGTCCCCGGCCGCGACCCGGGCCGAAGAGGCGGGCATCGAGGTGATCAAGGCCTCGAAGCTGCGCGACCCGGACCTGCTCGACCGGCTGCGCGCCCTGTCGCCCGACGCCGCGGCGATCGTGGCCTACGGCGCCCTCGTACCCCCGGACGCCCTTGCCATCCCACCGCTCGGCTGGGTCAACCTGCACTTCTCGCTGCTCCCGGCCTGGCGCGGAGCCGCTCCCGTGCAGCACGCGCTGCTGCACGGAGACGACGTCACCGGCGCAACGACGTTCCGGCTCGACGAGGGGCTCGACACCGGGCCGGTGCTCGGCGTGCTCACCGAAGCGGTTCGCCCGCGCGACACGACCGGCGACCTGTTGGACCGGCTGGCCCACGCCGGCGCGGGCCTGCTGGTCGCCACCCTCGATGCCCTCGAACGTGGCGAGATCAACCCCGAGCCGCAGCCGGCCGAGGGCGTGTCCCTCGCGCCCAAGCTCACCCGCGACGACGCACGCGTCGACTGGTCCGCACCCGCCTTCCACGTCGATCGGCAGGTACGAGCGTGCACGCCGGCGCCAGGAGCGTGGACGACCTGGGGCGGGGAACACATCGGGCTCGGCCCTGTCGCTGTGCTCGATGTCGCCGCGTCGACCCAGTCCGCCGGGCAGCAGCCGCTCTCGGCCGAGCAGGCTCTCCCGGCCGGAGCCGGCGAGGTGCGCGTGGCGCGTAACCAGGTCCTGGTGGGGTGCGGTGACGGCAAGGTCGTCCGGCTCGGTGAGGTGCGCCCGCCGGGCAAGCGTGCGATGGCCGCGGACGCATGGGCCCGTGGTGTGCGGGACCTCGACGGCGCGCGGTTCGCCTGATGGCGGACAAGCCACGATCCGGCGCGGCCCAGCGACGGCCGCGCCCCGGGCGCCGACCGCAGCCAGACGCGCCGCGGCGGGTCGCGTTCGACCTGCTGCGCGCCGTCGACGAGCGTGACGCCTATGCCAACCTGACGATGCCCGGGCTGCTGGCAGCGCGGTCGCTGCACGGCCGGGACGCGGCGTTCGCGACCGAGCTCGGCTACGGGACCCTGCGGGGACGCGGCACCTATGACGCCGTGCTCGCGACGTGTGTCGACCGGCCGCTGGACGCCGTCGACGCCTCGGTGCTGGACGTGCTGCGCCTCGGCGCCCACCAGCTGCTGGCGATGCGGGTGCCCAGCCATGCGGCCGTCGGTGCGACGGTCGAACTGGCTCGCGCGGTGCTGGGCGAAGGCCGCGCCAAGTTCGTCAACGCTGTGCTCCGGCGGGTGTCCGCCGATGACCTCACCACCTGGGTGGCGCGCGTGGCGCCTCCGTACGACGAAGACCCCATCGGCAACCTCGCGCTGTCCCACTCGCACCCCCGCTGGATCGTGTCCGCCTTCCGCGACTCGCTCGGGGGCTCCCTCGACGCGACGGCGGCGCTGCTGGCGGCCGACAACGTGGCGCCGACCGTGACGTTGGTGGCCCGGCCGGGCAGGTCGACGGTCGACGAGCTCGTCGCGGCCGGCGCGGAACGGGCGCGATGGTCGCCGGTCGCGGCGGTGCTGCCCGGCGGGGACCCCGGTGACCTGGCCGCCGTCCGGGACGGCCGGGCCGCGGTGCAGGACGAGGGCAGCCAGCTCGTCGCGCTGGCGCTCACTCACGCGGTCATCGACGGGCGCGACGAACGGTGGCTCGACCTGTGCGCCGGTCCCGGCGGCAAGGCAGGGTTGCTGGGTGCCGTCGCCCGCGACCGTGGCGCCCGACTGGTCGCGAACGAAGTGTCCGCGACGCGGGCCGAGCTGGTCCGGCGTACGGCGGGGTCCGACGCCGACGTCGTCGTGGCCGACGGCCGGCGCCCGCCCTGGCCGGAAGCCACCTTTGACCGGGTGCTGGTCGACGCGCCGTGCACCGGGCTGGGTGCGCTGCGCCGCCGGCCCGAGGCGCGCTGGCGTCGGCGTCCCGAGGACATCCCGCTGCTGCGCGGTCTGCAGCAGGACCTGCTCGTGTCGGGGCTGCGGTCGGTGCGCCCCGGCGGCGTCGTCGCCTATGTCACGTGCAGCCCGCACCTGGCGGAGACCCGAGTCGTGGTCGACGACGTGCTGCGCAGCGGTGGTGCCGAGCGGATCGACGCGCGCGACCTGCTGCCCGGCGTGCCCGACCTGGGCGACGGCCCGGACGTCCAGCTCTGGCCGCACGTCCACGGCACCGACGCGATGTACCTCGCCGTCCTCCGCAAGCACTAACCCAACCTCAACCCCCAACCTTCAACAACTCAACCAACCTTCAAAGTCGATCATGCACAACCTGGGGAGTCGCGCATCGCCGCAGGTCAGCGCCCCGAAAACCCAAGTCGATCATGCAGTAACCGACACGCGGGTTTGCGAAGCAGTCACCACCCGGACTCAGTGCTGAGACCACCACGCCGACGTCGTCGCCGACTGGGCCTGCGCCCGCAGACCCTCCACCGCGGCGGCCGGGTCGTCCGCGCCGTACACCGCCGAGCCCGCGACGAAGACGTCGGCGCCGGCATCTGCGCAACGCTCGATCGTGTCGGCGGCGACTCCGCCGTCGACCTGCAGCCAGAGGTCAAGATCGCGGTCCTTGGCGAGCTCGCGGGCCCGGCGGATCTTCGGGAGCACGACGTCGAGGAACGACTGGCCCCCGAAGCCGGGCTCGACGGTCATCAGCAGCAGCATGTCGAGCTCGCTGAGCAGGTCGGCGTACGGCTCGACCGCCGTCGCCGGCTTGAGCGCCATGCCCGCGCGAGCACCGAGCGCACGCAGGTCGCGGGCGAGCCGCACCGGCGCGGCGCAGGCCTCGACGTGGAAGGTGACGCTGCGTGCACCCGCCTCGGCATAGCCGGGGGCCCAGCGGTCCACGTCCTCGATCATCAGGTGGACGTCCAACGGCAGGGCGCTGACCGCCACGAGCCGCTCGACGACAGGCTGGCCGAGCGTCAGGTTGGGTACGAAGTGGTTGTCCATCACGTCGACGTGCACCCAGTCGGCCGTCGGCGCGATGCGCGCGATCTCGCCGGCGAGGTCGGAGAAGTCGGCCGCCAGGATGCTCGGAGAGATCTGCACGCCCACGGCCGGGGAGTCTAGTGCGGCACGGGCCGCGGCTCGGCCAGGCCAGGAGCCGACCCGGCAAGGCCGTCGATCATGCGCCGCAGTCGCCGCTGTCAAGTCCTGCATGATCGATTTGGATTCTCGAGGCTCTGACCTGCGGCGATACAGGCGATGTCAGAAGCTGCATGATCGACTTTGAAATGAGGGGCGGGCAGAAGGGTCAGGAGGCGAGGCGGCCGCGGACGACGCTGTTGCCCGAGTGGGCAGGGTTGCCGTCGGCCGGCTCGATGGACACGTCCACCACGGGATAGGTGGAGATGTTCACCCCCGGCGGCAGCGCGAACCGGCCGTGGGTGCCGCGCAGCAGCCCGAGCGACACCAGCTTCTTCCCGTCCGCGTCCAGCAGCCAGACCTCGTAGAACCCGTTGACCGGCCCGAGCCCGGACACGTCGATGTCCAGCGCCCGCCGCGCACCCACGTCGACCACCGACGCCGTACCCGATCCGCTGTGCGCGGGCAACGGGGCGAGCGACGCGCGTGCCACGACCGTCGTCGGGGCGCCCCCACCCGACACCGCTGCGACGATGCCGAGGGTCGCCAGCGCACCAATGAGCGCGGCCGCCACCGAGGCCGCCACCAGCGCGCGCCACGACGGCCCGCGCCGAGGAACAGCAACAACGAGGGGTACGTCGACTGTGGTCCCCGAGAGACCGAGCTCCTCCGCGACGCGCTCCCACACCGCAGCAGGTGGGGCTGACGGCCGGTCCGCGGGCTCGACGGAACGGCTCGCGGTCACGACAGCCCGCAGCTGGTCGAGCTCGCTCTGGCAGTGGGCACAGTCCGCCAGATGCGCGACGTCGGACGAGGACCCGACCGACTCGCCGAGCGCGAGCAGGGCCAGGACGTCAGGATCGCAGTGCTGTGGCACCGTCCACCTCCATCCTCGCCCGCAGGCGCTGCAGCGACCGGCGGATGTGGCTCTTGACCGTGCCGAGCGGCAGGCTCAGCAGGCTGGCGATCTGCGTGTGCGTCAGGTCGTCGTAGAACGCCAGTGTCACGATGCGACGCGCGGGCTCGTCCAGCCGGGCCAGCTCGTCGGCGATCAGCACCCGGGCGGTGACGGCATCGACGGGCGACGGCGCCGGATCAGGATCGAGCACCCGCTGGGCGGCGTCCACCCGTCGGCGTTCCCGCTCGTGGGCCGCCCACCGGTCGGCGACCTTGTTGCGGGTGATGCCGATCAGCCACGCAGGCAGGCTGCCGGCTTGTGGATTGAATCCGCGGTGACCCCGCCAGGCCGCCACGAAGACCTGCTGCGTCACGTCCTCGGCATCCTCACGGTTGCCCAGGGTGCGCAACGCGATGGTGAAGACCAGCGGCGACCAACGCCCGTAGACCCGGCTCAACGCCCCCTCGTCCCCCGAGCCGAACCCGGCCTCGAGGTCATGGTCGCGTTCGTCGGGCACGGGCCGCAACTGCGGCTGCGGGTCCGGCGGCTCGGCCCCCGTCATCGCTGCTCCCCCTGGCTGGCCGGTCGATCCTCGCGGGCCTCTCGGCGGTCGAAACGCCACGCTTGCACGACCGCCTCTCGATTGATGCCGCGGTGAGTCGCGCGTCAAACCAACTTCTGCGCGAGACCGCCATCCGGATGCACCTCCCCGGCACCTGCGTGGTCGTGGCACAATTGACGGGCAAGACAGCATTAGATGCGTGCTCCGGGGTCGGTGCAATTCCGAGCCGGCGGTGACAGTCCGCGACCCGGCGACAGGCGGCAACGCCCGTGGCCGGTTGACCTGGTGGAACTCCGGGACCGACGGTGAAAGTCCGGATGGGAGGCAGCACGCCGGGTGTCGTCGGGCTGCGTGGCGACGGTTGTCGTCCGCCGTGGCGCGAGGCGCCCGCCGTCGGCGACTCGTCGGCCAAACCCGGAGCGCGCTCGAGACCGAGCAGGAGAGCGCCCGTGGCCAGCCCGACCGAGATCGCGGCGATGCACCGCGCCATCAGGCTGGCCGCCCGCGGGATGGCGAGCACGCGACCCAACCCCGTCGTCGGCAGCGTCGTGCTCGACCCGGCTGGTGCTGTCGTGGGGGAGGGCTGGCACCAGCGTCCGGGCGGTGACCACGCGGAGGTGCGCGCCCTCGCGGACGCCGGCGAACGCGCCCGCGGCGGCACCGTCGTCGTGACGCTCGAGCCGTGCAACCACACCGGCCGCACGGGTCCGTGCGCACAAGCGTTGATCGAGGCAGGCGTACGACGTGTGGTGGTCGCTGTCGAGGACCCGACCCTGAAAGCGGGTGGGGGCACCGCGACGCTGCGCGCGGCCGGCGTCGACGTCGAGACCGGGGTGCTGGCGGCTGCGGCGGAGGCCGGCAACGTGCGCTGGCTGACCGCGGTGCGCCGCGGCCGTCCCTGGGTCGTGTGGAAGGTGGCCGCGACCCTGGACGGCCGGGTGGCCGCAGCCGACGGCACCAGCCGCTGGATCTCCAGCCCCGAGTCGCGGGCGGACACCCACGCGCTGCGTGCGACCTGTGACGTGATCATCGCCGGCTCGGGCACCGTCCTGGCCGACGACCCGGCGCTGACCGTGCGCGACAGGGACGGACAACCCGCTGCCCGACCAGCCGCTGCGGGTGGTCGTGGACACGTTCGGCCGCACACCGGCCACCGCGCGGGTGCGCGACGACTCTGCTGAGACGTGGATCGCCACCGCCGCCGAGGTGGGTGCCGACGAGAGCGGCTGCGTCGACCTCGACCGCGCTGCTGCACGAGCTGCAACGCCGCGGCCACGTCGTCGCGCTGCTCGAGGGCGGGCCGCGCCTGGCGGGCTCGTTCCTGCGCGCCGGGCTCGTCGACGAGTTCGTCGCCTACCTCGCTCCGACCCTGCTCGGAGCCGGCAGGCCGGCCCTCGACGGCACGGGGGTCGCGACACTCGCCGACGCGCTGGCGCTGGACATCCTCGACGTACGACGCGTCGGCCCCGACGTACGGATCTCGGGCCGCCCACGCCCGCTCGCACTCACCCCGGAGGTGGTCTGACGTGTTCACCGGCATCGTCGAGGAGCTCGGTCAGGTGGCCGAGATCGTCGAACTGGGCGACAGCGTCCGACTGGGGCTGCGCGGGCCTACCGTCACGTCCGACGCGCACGCCGGCGACTCGATCTCGGTCAACGGTGTGTGCCTGACCGTGGTGACGAACGACGACGGTGTCTTCACCGCGGACGTGATGCGCGAGACCCTCGACCGCAGCTCGCTCGGCGCGCTCGCCGTGGGATCGCCGGTCAACCTGGAACGTCCGACGGTGCTCGGCGGTCGCCTGGGTGGTCATCTCGTGCAAGGCCACGTCGACGGCGTGGGCCGCTTGCTGTCCCGCACGTCCTCCGACCACTGGGACCTGCTCGCGATCTCGTTGCCCGCTGAACTCGCCCGCTATGTCGTCGAGAAGGGATCGATCACCGTCGACGGTGTCTCGCTGACCGTCGTGTCGGTCGGCGACGACCGCTTCAGCGTCAGCCTGATCCCCACGACGCTGGCCCTCACGACCCTGGGCAGCAAGGGGCCGGGCGACCCGGTCAACCTCGAGGTCGACGTCATCGCGAAGTACGTCGAGCGGCTGATGGCCCTCGACCACATCCCGAGCAGCACCACCCCCATCACGCCCCCCGAGACCGACCCGGAGAGCCCCTCATGAGCATGTTCACCACCCTGTACGACGCCCATCTGACCATCAGCGGTCACGAGATCACCTGGCGGGAGATCATCGGCAACGGCTTCGGTCTCGCGTCGGCCGTGGGCGGCATGCGCCGGCGCGTGTGGGCGTGGCCGGTCGGCATCGTCGGCAACGTCCTGCTGTTCACCGTCTTCGTCTTCACCGCGGCAGATGGCGAGCACAGCGGGCCGCTCTACGGTCAGGCCGCCCGTCAGGTCTTCTTCATCCTCGTGTCGGTCTACGGCTGGTGGCGCTGGCACCGGAACCGCCGCACCGGCTCGGGCGCACCGGCGGTGGTGCCGCGCTGGGCCACGGGCACGGAGCGTCTGGCGTACGTCGTCGGCGGGCTGGCCGCCGTCGGGTTGTGCTTCGTCGTCTTCCGCGAGGTAGGGGCCGGCTGGCCGGCACCGACCTGGTACTACTGGGCCGACTCGTGGATCTTCGTCGGCTCGATGCTCGCGACCTATGCGATGGCCCGGGGCTGGGTCGACTTCTGGCTGATCTGGATCGCGGTTGACCTCGTCGGCGTGCCCGAGCTGCTGCACTTCAAGTTCTACCCGTCGGCGGTGCTCTACGGCATCTACGGCGTGTTCGTCATCTGGGGCTTCTTCACCTGGCTCCGGGTCGCCCGCACAGAGGTGGAGCCGATCGGTTCGGCCGCCCCGAGACCAGACGAGGTGCCCGCATGAGCCACCCAGGCACGGACGGCCAGCCGCGCGACGCCGTACGACTGGACACGATCGAGCGCGCGATCGCGGACATCGCCGCCGGGCGGCCCGTCGTCGTCGTCGACGACGAGGACCGCGAGAACGAGGGCGACCTGGTGCTGGCGGCGGCCAAGGCGACACCGGCGCAGCTCGGCTTCATGGTCCGGCACACGTCCGGCGTCGTGTGCGTGCCGATGGAGGGCGCCGAGCTCGACCGGCTCAAGCTGCCGCCGATGACGGCGGTCAACGAGGACCGCAAGGGCACCGCCTACTCGGTCTCGGTGGACGCGCGCGAGGGCACCACGACGGGCATCTCGGCGGCCGACCGGGCGAAGACCATCCGGGTGCTCGTCGACTCGGCCACCGAACCGCACGAGCTGACCCGGCCCGGCCATGTCTTCCCGCTCCGGTCGATGCCAGGGGGAGTGCTGGTGCGGGCAGGGCACACCGAGGCGGCTGTCGACCTGGCGCGCCTCGCGGGACTCACACCGGCGGGTGTGATCGCCGAGATCGTGAACGACGACGGCTCGATGGCCCGGCTGCCCGACCTGCGCGTGTTCGCCGACACCCACGACCTGGCGCTCGTGTCGATCGCCGACCTGATCGCCTTCCGGCGCAGCACAGAGTCGCTGGTGGAGAAGGTGGCGACGACGCGGTTGCCGACGAGGTACGGCGAGTTCGTCGCGGTCGGCTATCGCGGGCTGATCGACGGGGTCGAGCACGTCGCGCTCGTCCGCGGTCAGGTCGGCGCGGGGAAGGACGTGCTGGTGCGGGTGCACTCCGAGTGCCTGACCGGCGACGTACTGGGCTCGCTGCGCTGCGACTGCGGCCCGCAGCTGGACGCCGCGCTGCGCACCATCGCCGACAGCGGCCGCGGCATCGTGCTCTACATGCGCGGCCACGAAGGGCGCGGCATCGGCCTGCTGCACAAGCTCGCCGCCTACCAACTGCAGGACAACGGCCGCGACACGGTCGACGCCAACCTCGACCTCGGGCTGCCGGCCGACGCTCGGGACTATGGGCTCGGGGCGCAGATCCTGGTCGACCTCGGAGTGCGGACGATGCGGCTGCTCACGAACAACCCGACGAAGCGGGCGGGGCTGGAGGGCTTCGGGCTCGAGATCGTCGAGCAGGTGCCGCTCGAGGTGCACGTGACACCGGAGAACCTGCGCTATCTGCAGACCAAGCGCGACCGGATGGGCCACGACCTCGTCGGTCTGCCGGAGGCCGACGAGCCGCCGGCCACCGCGGTTCCGGCCGCCGAGGACGTCCCGGCCGCCGAGGACCTCGAGCCAGCATCGTCGTCGCCGCACGCGGCGATCCCGCCGGGCGACACCGAGCCTGCAGTCGCCGGGCCGATCGCGTGAGCGGCGAGGGTGCTCCGGACCTGCGGGTGACGGGAGCCGACGACCTGCGGGTCGGCATCGTGGCCTCGCTCTGGCACGAGACCGTGATGGACGGGCTGGTCGGCGGGGCGCTGCGCGGGCTGTCCGAGTGCGGCATCGAGGAACCGGCCGTCGTGCGGGTCGTCGGCGCGTTCGAGCTGCCGGTCGTGGTGGCTCGGCTCGCGTCGACCGGCTACGACGCGGTCATCGCGCTGGGCGTGGTGATCAGGGGAGGCACCCCGCACTTCGACTACGTCTGCCGCGCGGCGACCGACGGGCTGACCCGGGTCAGTCTCGACACCGGCGTGCCGGTCGGTTTCGGGCTGCTCACCTGCGACGACGAGGCGCAGGCGCTCGACCGCGCGGGCCTGGCCGGCTCGAAGGAGGACAAGGGGTACGACGTCGCGCTGGCCGCCGTTGCCACGGCCGTCACCCTGCGCGACCTCCGCCACGGCATCACCACCTGAAACAAACCTTCAAAGTCGATCATGCAGCTTCCGACATCCCTTGCATCGCTGCAGGTCAGCGCCTCGAAAATCCAAGTCGATCATGCACAAGTTGGCATCGGTACAAATCGCGGCGAGCGCCGCTAACGTTCGGGCATGGTCCCTGCCTCGATCTCCCTCGTGACACTCGGCGTCGCGGACGTCGCCCGGTCCCGCACCTTCTACCGCTCCCTCGGCTGGGAGACGGCCATCGACATGGACGACTTCGCGGTGTTCCGCACCGCCGGCTCGTTCCTGGCGCTCTACCCGATCGCCGACCTGTCCCGAGACATGGGCGACGATGTGCCGCCGGGTTCTCCGCGGCGCACCGCGGTCGCCATCAACGTGGCGTCCGCCGAAGCGGTCGATGCGGCCATCGCTGAGGCGCTTGCCGCTGGTGGCGCACTGCTGGCCGCGCCGGCGCGGGCCGAGTGGGGTGGTTACAGCGGCTACTTCGCCGACCCCGACGGTCACGCCTGGGAGGTGGCGCACAACCCCGGCTGGCCGCTCGGCGAGGACGGGCTGCCGCGCATCCCCTGACGTACGAGGGTGATCCACAGGTCGGGCTGGTATTCGCGCGATCAGCCCTCTCTGCCACCATCGACGGCGTGAAGACGTTCGAGTCCCTGTTCGCCGAGCTCTCCGACAAGGCCGCCACGCGGCCGGCCGGCTCGGGCACCGTCGCGGCCCTCGACGCCGGCGTGCACACCATCGGCAAGAAGGTCGTCGAGGAGGCCGCCGAGGTCTGGATGGCTGCCGAGCACGAGTCCGACGACCGCGTCGCCAGCGAAGTGTCACAACTGCTCTACCACGTGCAGGTCCTCCTGCTCGCGCGTGGACTGACCCTCCAGGACGTCTACGCTCATCTGTGAACGGCGGCGCAACCCACTGCGTCGTACGTCGCCCGGTCGTCCGTTCGAGAGAGGAAGTTGGCGTGCTCCGCGTCGCCGTGCCGAACAAGGGATCGCTGGCCGAACCTGCCGCGAGCATGCTGCGCGAGTCGGGCTACCGCCAGCGCCATGACACGCGCGACCTCGTGCTGCAGGACCCGGACAACGACACGGAGTTCTTCTTCCTGCGCCCCCGCGACATCGCGATCTACGTCGGCTCGGGCCAGCTCGACGTCGGCATCACCGGACGCGACCTGCTGCTCGACAGTGGTGCGGCCGCGGAAGAGATCCTGCAGCTGGGCTTCGCCCAGTCGACGTTCCGGTTCGCTGCCCGTCCCGGCTCGGCCGCGACGGTCGTCGATTTCGCCGGCAAGCGCGTCGCGACGTCGTACAGCGGACTGCTCGCGAAGTACTTCGCCGACCGCGGCGTCGATGCCGAGCTGATCCGCCTCGACGGTGCGGTCGAGACCGCGGTGCAGCTCGGGGTGGCCGATGCGATCGCCGACGTCGTCGAGACCGGGTCCACGCTGCGACAGGCCGGCCTCGAGATCGTGGGTGAGCCGATCCTGGAGTCCGAGGCAGTCCTCGTACGCCGCGTCGGTGCGCCCGAACTGGCCGGCGGTCGACCAGATGGTGCGGCGCATGCAAGGCGTCATCATCGCCCGGCGCTATGTCCTCATGGACTACGACATCGTCGCCTCCCTCGTGGAGCCGGCCGTCGCGTTGACGCCCGGCATCGAGTCGCCGACGGTGTCGCCGCTGCACGACCAAGGCTGGGTCGCGGTACGCGCGATGGTGCCGCGGGCGGACACCAACCGCATCATGGACGAGCTCTGGGAGCTCGGCGCGCGCGGCATCCTCGTCACAGACATCCACGCGTGCCGGCTCTGAGCGCGGACGTGACGAGGTCGGCTGTGTCGGGACGGCGGGTCTTCCGCCCGCGCCGGGCCCGCGTCGTCGTCTATGTCCTCGCGGTCGCGATGCTCGTGACCCTGGTCTGGATCGCGTTCGCGCTGCCGTCGGGCGGCGAGCACCGTTGGGGCAACGAGTCACGCGGGGCACTGATCGCCATGGGGCTCCTGTTCTGCGTGCCGCTGCACCGGCTGGCCGCCATCCGCGTGGTCACCGACGACGACGGCGTGACCGTGGTCAATGTCGTACGTCGACACCGGCTGGAGTGGGCGCAGATCGTCGGCGTTCGTTTCTCGCAGGACGACCCGTGGCTGGTGCTCGATCTGGACGACGGCCAGGCCTTGCAGGCGATGGGCGTGGCGCGGTCGGAGGGCGCTGCCGCCCAGCGCGCGGCGCGCGACTTCGCCCGCCTGGTGAACGAGCACTCCCGCGTGCCGGGTCACGACTAGCCCGACCTCGGGATGCCGTTTGGGGGAATCGGCGACTCCGCAGCCGGGGACCGTCTGCGGGGCTGCGGAACTCACCACTCGCCGCGGCGCCGGGGTGAGGTCGATAGACTGCCGGCGCGAACACCGGGACGTGGCGCAGCTTGGTAGCGCACTTGACTGGGGGTCAAGGGGTCGCAGGTTCAAATCCTGTCGTCCCGACAGTGTGATGTCTCAGGACATCGGGACAGTCGGACCTGCAACTTGGGTTCGGCTTTTCATTTCGGGTGGGGCCGGGTGTCCGGTGGGCTGGTAGTCGGGTCTGGGTCCAGGACCAGCTCGCGCAGGACTTGCGCCGGTGGCGGCGTTCTCTTGCCGCTCTCATGTGGGCTGCTTCTCCGGTTGGAGGGCGGCGTAGTGGGCGGCTTCGTGCTCGATGGGTGGGACCATTCCGATGCTGCCATGAAGGCGGCGGTTGTTGTACCAGTCGACCCAGGCCATGGTGGCGAACTCGATGTCGCCCAGGGTTCGAGTGGCTCGGTGTGGAAGGGTCCCGGCCGGATGCATTCGGTCTTGCAGATCCCGATGATCGACTCCATCAGGCCGTTGTCGTAGGCGTCGCCGACGCTGCCGATCGAGGGTGCGATGCCCTCGAGGGCGAGGTGCTCGGTGAACCGCAGAGACGTGTACTGACTGCCGGCGTCGCTGTGGTGCAGCAGCTGCCCGGCAGCGACCGGGTGGCCCTTCATAGTCGCGCTGCCAGGTCGCCATCCGCAGGCAGGTCAGCACCAGCCCGGTGTGCTTGGTCGTGGCGGCGTGCCAGGCCACGATCCGCTGGGCGAAGATGTCGACGACGAACGCGACATAGACGAACCCGGCCCAGGACCTGACGTAGGTGAAGTCCGCGACCCATCTCGTGTTGGGCGCGGTTGCGGTGAAGTCCCGGTCGAGCAGGTCACCGGCACGGTGGCCGTCGGCGGCCGGCACGGTGGTCCGGACCTTCTCGCCGCGTCGGACCCCGTTCATGTGCTGGGCGCGCATGAGCCGGTCGACGGTGCAGTAGGCCACCTCATGGCCGGACCGGCGCAGCAACGCGGTCATCTTCCGTCGCCCGTAGAGGCTTTCCGGGGTGTTCCGGGTTGCCAGCAGCGCGTCGATGATCACCGCGTCGCTGACGGTTCGGGCGGCCGGTGCCCGGCAGCTCTTCCACGCCCGATAGGTCCTCGCGGCGACCCGGCAGCCATGCTCGGAGAGCACGTCGCAGGTCGACTCGACCGCGTGACCGTTGCCTCTCATGCCGTCGATGAACGCCATGATCAGCGGTTGCGGGGGTCGAGTTCCCCGGCGAAGAAAACCGTTGCCGCCTGCAGGATCTCCACGCTCTCCCGCAGCCGCCGGTTCTCCGCCTTCAGACGCTTGATCTCCGCATGCTCGGCCGAGGACACCCCGGGCCGGGCACCGCCATCGATCTGGGCCTGAACCACCCAACGCCGAACCGTCTCCCGACCCAGGTTGAGCTGTTTGGCCACGGCCTGCGAGGCCGCGGTCACCGACGGGTAGTCCTGCTGATGCTCCAACACCATCCGCACCGCCCGGTCCCTGACCTCCGGGCTGATCTTCTTAGGCATGACGGCATCCTTCCTGACTCAGAAAGGAGCGGCATCAAACCCGTGACGGTTCATCTTCGCCAGTGATGGCGTTGACGATGCGGATCTGGTGGTCCTGGACGATCAGGACGACGCAGGTTCCGGCGTGGGTTCGTCCGACGCCGATGTGGTGCAGGCGCCCGCCGGAACGCAGGGTGACGCTGCCGGCTTTGTCGATGCGGTCGTGGCGGATCCGGTCGTGGGTGTCGGCGTCGCGGGAGGGCCCGGGCAGTGCCTTGGGCAGGGTGTCGTAGCGGGCGGCGGGGGTGGCCCGCTGCGGCAGTGAGCGGTGTGGCCGGTGGTGGTTGTACTGCTGGGCGAAGTCATCGATCAGGACCTGCAGGGCGATGATCGTGGCTGGCTGAGCGGTCGGGCGCGAAGCCATTTCTTCAGGGTTTGCTGGAACCGTTCGACCTTGCCGCAGGTGGTCGGGTGGTTGGGGCGGGAGTTCTTCTGGGCGACGTGCAGGCGTCGCAGTTCGTGTTCGAAGCCGTTGCGTCCACCGCGGCCGCCGGACAGTCGGGTGGTGTAGACCATGCCGTTGTCGGTCAATGTGGAGGCGGGGATCCCATGGTCGGCAACGGTTTTGCGGAACGAGGCCCGCACGATCACCCCGGTGATCCGGGTGTGGGCGCTGATGTGCAGGGCGTAGCGGGTGCAGTCGTCGAGCCAGCTGATGATCTCCACGTCAGGCCCGGCTGGCCCGTCGGGGTGGGTGAGCCGGTAGTGGGTGAAGTCGGACTGCCAGGTCTCGTTCGGCATCTGCGCCTCGAACCGGATGTAGGAGGAGCGCGGTCGCTTCTTCGGCTCCGGGACCACCAGTCCGGCCCGGCTCAGGGTTCGGGCGATGCTGGACCGGGAGACCGTGGTGTTGTGGTGATGGGCCAGGTGCCAGGCGATGGTCTCCGGCCCGGCGTCCAGTCCCGCGCCGGCGAGCCTGGCCCGCAGCTCGGTGATCAGGTCCACCGTGCCCGTCCGCAGCGCGCCCGGTGAGGTCAGCGGGCGCCGAGACCGGGGTTCGAGCGCGCGCCTCGCCCTCGGCCTCATACCGGGTCTTGAGCTTGTAGACCCAGGACCGGTTCACCCCGTAGCGGGCGGCGACCTCAGCCGGGCTCTGGTGGTCGACGAATAGGGCGGTCAGGACCAAGCGTGCCTTTGACATCCCCGAGCATCGAGCACCGAGCGACTGTCTCCTATGACCTGAGACATGTGTCGCCGATGTCCTGAACCAGGACACTGTCGTCCCGACAGTGTGACCGCAGGTCAGAGGCCGGTTCTGGAAGGTCCAGAGAACCGGCCTCTTGATCGTTTGACCGGATGGTTCGGACCGGATGGCTGAGCGGCAGTCCGCGCTGCGGGCACGCCGTCAGGTCGTGGCCATGAGGGACGTCAACCCCGGAACTCGACCGCCGACTCAAGTGATCGTCTACATCGACGAGCACCAGAACCGATCTGGGGTGAGCCGACCTGCCGGGTGTTCTCGGCAGGCGAGGTGCCCTAGGCCCGGTGAGACAGATCCGCAGCCCGGCGTCGTACCGACTGCACGAGGCTGCCGACGCCCTCGTCCTGGACGATGACGGCTCCGAGGACCGTGGCGACGATCAGCACGAAGGCCATCACGAAGAGCCAGCCGATTAACGTGAAGGCCACACCGAGCGAGCCGAAGTGATCGACGCCGACCTCCAGCGCAGGTGGCAGGTAGACATGGCCGGCCAAGCTGAGCCCGACGCTGCCCACCCCCATCAGCGCGGCCGACGGCAGCAACCGCAAGACGGAGACGCGGCGCATCAGGAGCAGCCAAGGGATCCAGGCGTAGAGCATCGCGTTCAGCAAAAAGATCAAAGCGATAACCACGACGTCCTGCGCAAACGACTCCGCCCACTCGGTCAGGTACTGCGTGGCCACAATGGTCGCGCAGATGGCGACGATCACTGCGATCCAACGACCTCCGTTGCTCCATCCCGACGGCGCTACCTGCCACGCCTTCGCGTACATCCGCCCCAGCGCGCGGGAGAGACTCGTCGCACTGATCAGAACGATCAACACGCTGATGACACCGAAGGTCGTGGACGGCTCGGTGTCCTGGGGCAGCGTCTTGTCGAGCGCCGTGCGCACGCTGTCCGACAGGTGCAACGTGTTGGCGAGCTCGTCGCCGACACTCGTGCCGCCGTTGTCGGCGAACGCCGCCCACGCGATCAGCAGCGGAAAGATGCTGACGAATGCCTGAGCGGCCAACGTCATGGCCCGGTCGAACGGCTCGATGTTGGTCAGGGCACGCAGGAAGGACCAGGCGATCCGAAGCACCGGCCGGGGAGCCCGCTCGGCTCTCGCCAGGGCCGAGGCCTTCGCGGACTTGATCCGCTTCGCCATAGACTCCGCGGGTCGATCACGACCAGGCGGCGCTGAATCGCCGTCAGTTTTCGTACGGCTCATGATCACGACCGCCCTGAGCTAGGCCGGCGCTGATGGGGGCCGACGGTTGAGTCGCCTCTGCTGCTGCCACCGGACCGCTTGTGAACCGACGGATCGGCCGCCTCCCTAACCGCGCCAGCCGAACGGCCCGTTGTCCTGCCGCAACACCGACGTCACCTTAGCCTGGTATCCGGGGGTTCGGCGGGAGCGATGCTGCACCGAAAGGACAGCATCGTAGGCGCCCTGATCGACCTGCCGGCAGCTCGGTCATTTCAGACTCCCTCCATCGCCGCCAGTCCGTCCGGATCGGATGGCTCCTTGAGCAGGAAGTGCTCGCCCTCCGGGTGACACCGGGCGTTCAGTTCGACCACCGTACGGCTCAGTGTGACGATGCGAGTTCGTAGCTCGAGGTCCTTCGGGCGCACGTCGGCACGCTCGCCCCAACGCATGCCGGACGCGATCCCGTCATGCGCAAGAACAGGCTGCCTGGCTACCGTGGAGCGGGTCGAGCGGGAAGGCGGTGATCTTTGCGGGTGAGGGTGCGCCGGTTCGCTGGCTCCATCATGATGGCTGATCACCTGACGAGAGAGGTGACCCATGGCGGTCGAACCGGGCACGGAGTCCAAAATCATTCCCCCAGCCCTGTTCAGGTTGGGGGCAATCGGCTGGGCGACGGTTGGCGTCGTGCTTGGGGTGCTGGCCCTGTTCGTGAGCTACCGGTGGCTCAGCGGCCTGATCGTACCCGTGACCGCCGCCTTGGTCTTGGCTGTCATGACGCTGCCGTTGACGAACTGGCTGGACCGCCACATGGCGCGCGGTCTGGCCGTGTTTCTCGTCGTTCTGATGTGCGCCGCACTCATTGTCGGTCTGAGCCCTGATCTTCATCCACGGGGTTTCCGAGCAGGCACCGTCCATCGAGGCTTCGCTGCAAGCTGCCGTTGCCCACATCCAGGATGCCCTCGGCGTGACTTCCGGTGACAGCAGCGTCAGCGATGCGGCCTCCTCCAGCACCTCGTCGGCCACTTCGATCTTGACCGGCGTCAAGGGAGTGACCGGCTGGCTCGTCTCAGGTCTCGACTCCTTGGTGGACTTGTTCTTCGGGGTCTTTGTGGCGGCGATGACCTTCTTCCTCGTGCTGCTCAACCCCAAGGAGACGCAGGGCTGGATCGCACGCCTGCTTCCCTGGCCGCGCGCGCAGGCCGACCGGCTGTTCTCGACCTCGGGCCAGGTCATCTTCGACTACTACAAAGGCTGCACGATCCTCGCCTTCGTCAACGCGATCCCGATCTGGATCGTCGCACGCATCCTCGGCATCGAGGCTGCCGGATCGATCCTGGTCGTGCTGTTCGTGTCCTCTTACATCCCTTACGTCGGTGCCTGGATCGGCGGCGCCTTCGCGGTGTTGTTGGCTTTGGGTTCCGGCGGCACGTCCGACGGCTGGATCATGCTGGCCGCGGTCCTGATCGTGAACCTCGGCCTGCAAAGCGTGGTCCAGCCCTTCGCGTTCGGCGCAACGATGAGGGTGTCCCCACTGGGGGTGTTCCTCTTCACGCTGCTGGGGGCGATGGTTGCGGGTGTGCTCGGCGCCATGATGGCGGCACCAGTGATGGCCGTGATGACGCGCTTCAACAGCGATGTGCGTCTCCCGCCGTCCCCCGCACCGAATGCTGACGGATCAGAGCGGGATGGTCCGGTGCCGTCCGCGGACAGCGGGAGAGGACGAGACAGTCCGGGCCAGCTGTAGGACGCAATCCCGGCCTCCGTTCGCTGGCCGCGCGCCGTGGGCCGTGGGCCGAGTGGTGGGTTGGGCGCGCCCGCCGGCCAGAAGCGCCTGTCCAACCCACCGTTCGCGCTGGGTCCGCGCAGCAAATCGCTCGACACCGTCGCTTGCCGCGTCCCACGATCACCGGGTGCAGCCAGAAATCAGGCCGGAGACACGCGACGACCAGGCAGCGGTACGCGCCGTGGTCCTCGCCGCCTTCGAGCACGATCCCAGGGTCGCCGACCTCGTGGATCTGATCCGCGACTCACCAGGGTTCGTCCCCGAGCTCTCCCTGGTCGCGTGCCACGAAGGCGAGGTCGTTGGCCACGTCATGCTGAGCCGCGCAGAACTGGTGGACGAGAACGGCGTCGGGCGCTGGATCCTCACCCTCTCGCCGCTCGGCGTCGCGCCGGCCGAGCAGCGGAAGGGCATCGGGTCGGCCCTGGTACGGGCCGGGTTGGCTGCCGCCGAGGGGCTGGCGGAGCCGCTGGTGGTGCTCCAAGGCAGTCCGCTCTACTACCCGCGCTTCGGCTTCCGTGACTGCCGCACCCTCGGGATCGAGATGACGCTTCCCGACTGGGCGCCGGCCGAGGCGGGGATGGCCTACCCCCTTTCGACGTGCGACCCGTCTCTGCGCGGCCGACTGATCGAGCCGCCGGCGTTCGCCGCGGTCGAGTGACGGCCACCGGTCAAACGGACTCGAACGCCGGCACTCCGCGGCCGAACATCTCCTCCATGATCGCGATCGTCGGCCCTGCATCGCGCGTCGCCGCCCGGCACCGTGCGGGATCGGTGCAACCACGCCCGACGTAGCGGCCGACGCTTTCGATCATGCGGTCGCAGGCGTCGCGGAGCTCTTCCGCCTCCAGCGCGAGGTCGGTCAACGTGACCCCGGCCAGCGGGGTCAGAGTCTCGAGGTTCGACAACTGGTCCCGGCACCAGGTCAACGGGTCCGCCGACAGCTCCGCCGACCAGTCGCGAGCAGTTGGCTCGACGCCGTCGAACCTGTGGTGATAGTGCGCGCGCCCGAATGCCCCTGGTTCATCGCCGATCAGGTCGAACAGGTCTGCGCGCCAGATCGGCTGGTCGATGGTTATCAGCTGAGACGCGCTCTCGCTGCCCCGCCGTGGGGAGGGAGTGAGCCGGCGGATCTCGACGCGGGTGCCGTGCTCACGACCATGCTCGCCGATCTCGTACCAATGACGGATGATCACGGCGATCTCGTTGAAGACAAACACCTCTTGCATGTCCGCTCCCAAAGGCGACGAAGCCGCACGCCGAGCGCACGGACCCAGGACGCCACAGATGCTAGTGCTGGCCTCGACTAGCAGATTCCGTGGATCACAGCGAACGGCTGAAGACGACGCGGTCGGCGCCCGGGCCGTCATAGTCGGCAACCGGGCCCGAGACGTCGAAGCCCAAAGACCGGTGGAAGGCGATCGAGTCGACGTTGACCGGTGAGGTGACAGCATGGACCGAGGTCCGGCCACCGGCTCGCATCGCGTCGAAGAACGCCTCGTACAACGTCCGCCCCAAACCAGCGCCGCGCTCGGCAGGGTCGACGCCGACGAAGTGGATGTACGCGCGACTGTCATCCGCAGGTGAGGGGAAGCCCACCAGAAACCCGGCCAGCCCGCCGTCCGCGCCCTCGGCAATCAGGCTGGTGGTGAAGAAGTGGTCGAGGAAAACTCGTTGCAGCGCGCCAGCAATCGGCCTTCCCCACCAGTCGTCGACGACGGCGATGATCGTGTCGTAGTCACCCGGCTCGGCGGTGCGGAACGCGTAGCTGGTGTGCACGGCACCATCATGCTGCGTCCACCCAAGGCAGGACTGCGCGGGTGTTGTCGCCCTCAGTGCGCGATCGCGCCGGTGCTGCGCCCGGCTTGCGCGAGTGCGGCGTAGATCGCGAGGTGCCGGCGCGCGCTCTCTGCCCAGGTGAACCGTGCTGCGACGGCGCCGCCGGCTTTGACCAAGGCCCGGCGAACCGCCACGTCCTCCAAAGCCGTCAGCAGTGCTGCCGCCAGCCCGTCCACGCTTCCCGGCTCGACCAGCAGCGCGTCGCGTCCAGGGACCAGGTACTCCCGGAAGACCGGCAGATCGCTGGTGACCACCGGTATCCCCGCGCTCATCGCCTCCAGGACCGCCAACCCGAAGCCCTCCTTGACCGAGGGGAAGGCGAGCACGTCCGCGGCGGCGTACCACGACGGGCATGTCGGCGTCGGGCACCGTGCCGACTAGTGCGACGTCGTCGTCGAGCCCAGACCGAGCTCAGGGCAGGAGCGCGCGAGCACCGCTCGCGGTAGGCCCGGTGGTCCTGGAAGGAGTGGCCGCCGACGACGGCGAGCACCGGGCGCGACCCGGCGTCGGCGCCTTCATCTCGGCCAGAGCGCGCACCAGGGTGTCGCTGCCCTTGCGCGGTTCGATGCCGCCGACCGCCAGGATCAGCGGTCGGTCGGCGGCGCCCGACCTGCTGCGCGCAGCGTGGCTGCCCTGACCCGGTCAGGCGCGGCGAAGCGTGGCGACGTCGACGCCGTTGGGCACGACCCGGGCGCGGACGCCGTAGTCGTCCTCGAGCGATGCGCCGCCACACCTCGCTGACCACCAGCACCTCGTCCGGCTCGAGGATGGCTGCGCGCTGGCAGTCCATGAGGACCTGGCTGGAGAAGTCGTCCACGTGGTGCACCGTGCGCACGCACCGTCACCGCCGCGCCGGCGTCCCGCACCCGCGCCGCGGCTCGCGCCGCGATGCAGTCCTGGGTGTGCAGCAACGGAGCGTCGCATCTGCGGCGAGCGCGGCGGCAAGCCGGTCGATGCTGCCGGCGACCTTCTCCTCCAGCGTGCCCTCGCCGGACGGTCCCGGCACGATCGTCACCGGCGCGCGCGACCGGACGGAAGAAGCCCGGCCGCCGGGTCGCCGAGCGCCACGACGTGTACGGGCGCGCCGCGGCGTGCAGCGCCTCGGCGAGGGCCAGCGTGTGCACCACGCCGCCGCGCGGCTTGGTGGAGTAGGTGACCAGCAGCACCGGCGGATCGGTCACGATCCCACCTCCGCGAGCTCAGGGCGACGAAGCGCCAGCGCTGCCGCGGCGTAGGCCGCCCGCGCGTTCGTCTCCGGCACGAGGCAACCGGCCGTCCTCGAGGGTGCGCCGCTGCGGCGAGTAGACCTGCGGGTCACCCTCGGTGCCGAGCACGTAGGCGACGACCTGCGGGCCGCCGTCGCGCATCAGCTCGGCGCACACGCGGCGCCAGCTCGCCCGGCGGGGTCGGCGTGCGCTGCCGTGGCCGAGCACGACGTCGAGCGAGCACGACGGCGACGTCGGGGTCGTCCGCCTGCTCCCGCAGCAGCTCCAGCCGGCCGCTCGGGTCGATCATCGGGTGCGGCACGCCCCGCGTGTACTCCTCCGCGCCGAGGTCGAGCAGCACGTGGGCACCGTCGGGCGCGGGCAGGCCGTGCTGCTCGCGCAGCGGCTCGTTGGAGTAGACCGGCCCGAGCAGGTCGCTCGAGGATCAGCTGCGCCTCGTAGCAGAGCGTCCCCCCGGAGAACAGACCGCGCACGTCGCGCCGGCCGGGCGCCAGCCGGGCGGCCGCCGCGGCGACCCGCTTCGCGCAGACCGGTCGAGGCGCGCGGGCGACGGCGCCCGACGAGCGCGCGCAGCGGCGCGCGCACCCTCCTCGAGCGTGCGCACCGCGCTCGCACGTCCGCGGGCAGCAGCCGCGACGCTCGACGAGCCCGAGGAAGACCGCGACGGCCGGCGTCTCCGGCACTCGGCCAGCACCGCTTCGGCCGACGGCGGCGTCCGGCGGCTTGGAGACCAGCAGCACCACGTCGGTCCCCGGATCGTCGTCGAGCGCCCGCACGGCGAGCCGCGCCATCCGCCCGCCGACCGCGCGCGGACAGGTCGCGGCCGCCGACGCCGATCACCTGCGAGACGCCGCACGCCCCACCGGTCGAGCAGCGCCGAGACCTCCTGCGCACCGGTGCCCGCCGCGGCGACCACGCCGACCGCCGCGCACCGCCGTGCCCGGGGCGCACGAGCACGTTGGCGAAGCCCAGCCCGGTGCCGCCCAGCACGGCCGTGCCGGCGCCCGGGCCCATCACCAGCAGCCCGAGCCGCGGCAGCGCGCTCCTTGAGCTCGATCTCCTCCTCGACCGGCACGTCGTCGCTGAACAGCAGGACGTGCAGCCCGGCGGTCAGCGCGTGGTGCGCCTCGAGCGCCGCGTACTCGCCCGGGCACCGACACGATCGGCGACGTTGACGCTCCGGTCGCGGCGCGACGCGCCTCGGCGATGCTGCGTCGGCGGCCTGCTGCGGCCCGCCTGGTCGCGCGTCCGCTCGCGCTCGGCGAACGCGGCCTCGCCAGCCCGCCGTCCAGCGCGGCCTCGACAGCGGCGTCGTCGTCCTCGCACGGACGGCGAGCACCAGGTCGTTCGCGCCGGCCGCGCTCAGCTCGGCGCCGGGAAGCCCGCCGGCGGCGAGGTCCTCCAGACCGCGCGGGGTCGCCATCACCGCGCCGGCCCACTCCACGCCCGCGCAGCTCGTCCATCGTGACCGTCGCCGACATCAGCAGCAGCGAGTCCAGGTAGGTGTCCGCGGTGCACGCCGCACGCCCGAGCGGTCACGTCGAGCGCTCGCCACCGGCAGCCGGCGACCGGCTCGATGCGCGGTCCCGGCACCCGGCTCGCCCGCGCCGCAGTCCGCCAGCGCGGTCCGCGGAGGTGATGACGGCCCGGTCGCCCCCGGCGCGCAGGAAGCGCCAGCGCCGCGGCGATCTTCGGGACCCATGCTCCCGGCGGGAACTGCCCTGCGGCGAGGTGCCGCTCGGCCTCGTCGGCGCGTAGAGCCGGTGCGACCGGGCGCTCGCGCGGCGTGCCGTAGTCGAGCAGGACGGCGTCGACCCCGGTGAGCAGGTAGCAGCTCGCTCGGCGCCGATCGCCGTCGGCCAGCGCAGCGGCCGCGAGGTCCTTGTCGATGACCGCGTCGACGCCGTCGAGCGCGCCGTCCGCCGCGCGGCCACGGCGACCCCGCCGCCGCCCGCGGCGAGCACGACGTGCCCGGCGTCGAGCAGCGTGCGGATCGCCGCGCATCTCGACCATGCCGATCGGGCGCGGCGAGGCGACGACCCGGCGGTAGCCGCGGCCGGCGTCCTCGACGACCTGCCAGCCCCGTCGCGGGCGAGCTCGCGCGGCCCGCTGCGGCGCTGAAGAACGGCCCGATCGGCTTGGTCGGGTGCGCGAACGCCGGATCGGCCGGGTCGACCGACGACGTGCGGTGACGACGGCGACGGCCGTGCCGGCGCCGCAGAGCCGGTCGATCGCGCGGACGAGGACGCTGCCGAGCTGCCCTGGGTCATCGCGCAGAGCTGGTGCAGCGGCTGCGCCGGCACGAGTGCGCTGCGCCTCGTCCTGCTGGATGCGCCAGGTTGCCGACCTGCGGGCCGTTGCCGTGCACGACGACGACCCGCCACCCGGCCGCGACCGAGGCCGGCAGACCGCCGGCCATCTGCCGCGGCGTTCGCCGCGATCTCGCTCGGCGGTGCCCGCCTGGTCCGGCCGCGGTGAGGGCGTTGCCGCCGACCGCGACGACCGCGACGTGGTCTCATGGGACCGCGAGCGGGCCACGGCGTCCGCGCTCGCGTCGGATAGCAGATGCCATGTGCAGATAGTGAACTAGACGCGGTGAGGAGCGCAATGTTCCGACGCGAGCGACACCGAGCGACGCCGGCCGGACCGGCGGACGTCGCACGCGTCCGGCGGCATCGGCCGCGTCGTGGCGAGCGGCCGAGGCGCAGCTGTTCCGCGCGTGCTCTGGACCGGCCCGACCTCTACCGAGCGCGTCGTCGCGCCTGGTCGGCGCCACGGTCGACCACCTGCGCCGGCTCGGGCCCGTCGACCGCGCGCGCTGCTGGCCGCGCCGCGACAGCGCCGGCGCCTGCGTCGCGCGACGGCCGCGCAGACGCGCCGGCGACCGGCGGGCGCGGATCGACCCGGACCTCGTCGGTCGGCGCCGCGCTCGCCATGCGGCACCGCGAGGTCGCCGCGGAGAGCAGGCCCCGGCGCGCTGGCCGGCTGGCCGACGGCAGCGCGCGCCGGGCAGCCGCGCTGGGTCGTGCTGGAGGAGTCCGGGGACTCGGCGGGCGACCCCTTCGTGCCCTACCGGCGGTTGGAGGCGGAGGCCACGACCGGGCAGGCGCTGCTCGTCACGCGCGGCCCCGACGACGACTTCCGGACGCTGTCGAGCACGCCGTCGAGCGCGCTGTCGCGTCGACCTGCGACACCGGACGGCGTCGAGGACCGGACTCGACCGGACGCGCGGACCCGATCCGATCGCGGCGGCGTGACGCGGCCGCCCGCGAGGCGCACGCGGCGCGCGCTGGCGAGCAGCTCTGACAGCGCTCCGGCTGAAGCCTCTTGCTTCCCCTCGTGAATATGTCGGATAGTGAACGTCGTGTCGGTCCGACCTCGCCGGCGAGACGAAGGGCAACGTCCGATGGACGCTCGAGCCCTCGCCGTCGCGACCGGCTCGGCCGCCGGCGACGCTCGCGCCAGCTGATCACCGCGCTGCAGAGCACCGGCCTGCGCGTCGAGGTGCCGATCGGCGCGCGCACCGGCGGCGCCGGCCCGGCCGACGCCGGGATGCTCTACGTCGAGGGCGTGCAGACCACCGTGCCGACCAGCGCCGGCGTACGTCGCAGAACTCGCCGTACGCGCTGCGCGGCGAGGACGACGGCGGCTGGGCGGTCTACCGGGACGGCGACCGGCTCGCGTCGGCGCGCTCTGCCCCGCGACCCGCGCTACTACGACCTGACCACGGCCGACGGCATCCCGTACTGGCAGATCGCCCTGCTGCACCTGGACTCGGTGGCCAGCACGGTGCTCCAGACCTGCGCCTACTGGGGCAACGACGACCAGTGCGCGTTCTGCGGCATCGGCGTCACGCTCGCCAACGGCCGCACGATCGCCAAGAAGACCCCCGCGATGCTGGCCGAGGTCGCGGTCGCCGCCCGCGACCTCGACGGCGCGGTGGACGCGACGCTGACCACCGGCAGCACCGCCACCCCCGACCGCGGCGCGCTCTACGTCGGCGCGCTGCGGCGAGGCGGTCAAGGAGGCCGCCGGGCTGCCGGTGCAGGTGCAGTTCGAGCCGCCGTCGGACCTGGACGTGATCGACCAGGTCGCCGACATGGGCATCGACTCGGTCGGCATCCACGTCGAGACCTTCGACCCCGCGGTGCTCGCCCGGGTCGCCCCCGGCAAGGCACGCTGGGGCATCGACGCCTACTTCACGGCCTGGGAGCGGGCGGTCGCCGCGTTCGGGGCCGGGCCAGGTGTCGACCTACGTGATCCTCGGCATGGGCGAGGACCAGAAGCTCACCGTCGAGGGCTGCAAGCGGGCGATCGACATCGGCGTCTACCCGTTCGTCGTCCCGCTGCGACCGGTGCCGGGCAGCCTGATGGAGGACCTGCTCCCGCCGTCGCGCGGAGGCCGTCGAGGCCGTCTACCGCCAGGTCGTGCCCTACCTGGCCGCGCAAGGGCATGTCCGCGTCCGGCGTCGCGGCCGGATGCGCGCGCTGCCAGGCGTGCTCGGGCCTGGGCGCCTTCGAGAAGGCGGACGGAGGCATGCGAGATGGACGTCGTTCGCTCCCGCTGGCCGTCAACGTCTGACGCTCGACCGGCCTCGTCTGCCGGCCGGCAGACGGATCCGGCCGAACTGGCGACGCACCACCGCATCCGGCACGCCGTCTTCGTCGCCGAGCAGGGCTTGTTCCAGCTCGACGACCGCGACGTGCACGACGCCGACGCAGCGACGATCCACGTGCTCGGCCTCGACGACGGGCGTCCCGGCGGGCACCGTGCGGCTCTACCCGCTCGGCGACGGGCATCTGGAAGGGCGACCGGCTGGCGGTGCTGCCGCGAGCATCGACACAGCGGTGGACTCGGGGCCTCGCTGGTGCGCTACGCAGTGGCGACGGCAGGGGCGTTGGGCGGGTCGCGCATGGTGGCGCAGATCCAGCCGGGCAACGTGCGCTTCTTCCGAGGCGCTCGGCTGGACCGCGGTCGGCGACCCGGCCGACTACCTCGGGCGTGCTGCACCAGACAGATGTCGATCGCGCTCCGGTGACGAGGCGCGAGCGCGGCTCACTGGCCGGAGGTTGGTCACGCCCTCCCGGCCCAGGTCGAAGACGTCCACCATCTCGCTCGCCCGGCGCAGCCGCACCCGGCCGGTGTCGTCGATCACGCCGAGCGCCGCGGCGGTCAGATCGCGATCGGCGAACGCGCCCAGACACGCGCTGACCTGCGACGGGCGGGCAGCGTAAGCAGGAACGCGTAAGCACGGGAAGCACGCCAGCCAGTCGGCGAGCGGTACGCCGTCGGGCGCGGGCAGCAGGTCGAGGTCGAGGCTCACGCCGAGCCGGCCCGGCTCGAGCAGCATGGCCAGCGAACCGACCAGCCCGGCCATGCTCACGTCCTTCGCGGCCACCGCGATGCCCGCCGTCGGCCAGCTCGGCGAGCAGCCGCACGTCGCCGGCCAGCCGCGCCCCGCGCTCGTCGAACGAGGGGAAGAACAGGAAGTCGGACCGCATCGCGCCCTCGATGCAGCAGCCGAGCACCAGCTCCTGGCCGGGCGGCGGCGTGTCGGGCCGACAGCACGCGGTCGGCCCGGCCGATCCCGAAGGCCGACAGCGCGGGTGGCCCGTCGGTGCGCGTGAGGTGGCCGCCGACGATCGGGACGTCGTAGAGCTCCGCGGCCCAGCGCATCCCGCGCAGCATCTCGCGGCTGACCGTCCTCGGGCCGACGACCGTGTCGAGCAGCGCGACCGGGCGGGCTCCCATGGCGGCCAGGTCGTTGACGTTGGCGAGCACCGCCGCGACGCCGGCGCCGTACGGGTCGGCCGCGACGAAGGCGGGCAGGATGGCCTCACCACCGACGACGACCTGGCCGCTCGCCCTCGGGCAGCACGGCGCCGTCGTCGCCCGGCCCCGCGTACCAGTCGCCCGGCCCCAGCACCTCGCGACCAGCCCGATGTCCGCCTTGGCGAGCACCCCCGGCAGGCGCCGCAGTCGCTGGCGCGAGGATGTCCAGCTCGGTCACCGCGGCCTCCGGTCGGTTCGCTCCTGCCGGCCCCGGATTTCTATCATGGTGAACGTCCGGCCGGCTTTCCTCACGCTGCCCGAGCGCGCCGGGAAGCCCCGCCGGCGCGGGATCACCCATGTGCTCGACAAGGGGATGCCGGCGAGCGAGGTCGACGCGCTCCTGCAGGTCTGCGGCCCGTACGTCGACGTCTGGAAGCTCGGCTGGGGCACCGCCTACCTCGATCCCGGCCTCGAGGAGAAGCTCGCCCTGCTCGACCAGCACGGCGTGCTGGCCTGCACCGGCGGCACGCTGCTCGAGGTGGCCTGGCAACAGGGCGTCGTGGACGAGTACCTCGACTGGGCGGCGGCCGCCGGCTTCCCGTGCGTGGAGGTGTCCTGCGGCGTGGTGAACATGACGCGCGACGCAGAAGCGCGCGCTGATCGAGGCGGCGGCGCGAGCGCTTCATCGTGCTCGGCGAGATCGGCGCGAAGGACCCGGCGCGTCGAGGTCGACCGCCGCGGCGTGGGCGCTGGCGGCCGCGGCCGACCTCGAGCGCCGGGGCGACCTGGGTGGTCACCGAGGGCCGGGAGAGCGGCACGGTCGGGTCTGTACGACCCCGACGGTGAGGTGCGCGCCGACGTCGTGGAGGCGGTGGTCGCCGCGATCGGCGTCGACGGCACGGTCTTCGAGGCGCCCGCGCAAGGACCAGCAGGCCTGGCTGATCCGCCGCTTCGGCGCCGACGTGAACCTCGGCAACGTCGCGCCGGGCGAGGCGCTCGGCGCTCGAGGCGCTGCGGCTCGGGCTGCGCGCCGACACCTTCGACCGCACGCCGGAGCGCCGGACGAGCACGCCGATGACCGCCTTCCCCGACCGCTACCGCGAGGTCTCGGTCGCCGACGTCGACGTGCCGCTGGAGATCGACGCCGCTGCGCGCGCTGCTCACCTCGCGCCCGGTCTACCGCCGCACGCGCTACGTCGTCGTCGCGCGACGCGCGGCGCGACCGCGCTGGTCGAGGTCCGCACGGCGCCCGGCCGGCGCTTGTTCCACGACGTGGCCGACGTCGACGCTGCTGGCCGGGCCCGCGCGAGACGACCTACCTGCACCGCCCGGACCTCGACACCGGCGTCCCCAGCGAGCTGGTCAAGGCGGCGCCGGACGCGCCCGGATGCGCGCTGCGTCGTCGTCGAGGGCCGCTACGGCCACGTCAGCTTCGTCCTCGACCCCGCCCCGGTCCGGCTGCACGTCCTCGACGTCGCTCCGCCGTGGCCGGCGAAGCTGCGTCGACCAGGTCGAGCGGGTGCTGCAGACGGCCGAGGACCTGCCCGCGGTACGTGTCGCTGCCGCACGTCGTCGACCTGGCCGACCTGCTGCCGGCCGCAGCCGGTCGGGCACTACCTGCTGCAGTGCCGCGGCGGTGGCATGGAGGTGCCGGGCGCGACGGTGTCCTATCTCGACGAGGTGCCGCCGCGCGCAGGACTGGACGTTGCTCGGCTGCGCGCGGTCCCGGGCGATCCACGACTTCCTCTACGACGGCGCCGGTGCCGCAGATCGACACCTGCCCGCGCACCCTCGCCCGCGACGTCGACGTCCCGACCGGCGAGGTCCTGCTGATCAAGTGCTGCCTGCTCGAGGAGCACATCGAGATCGACGGGCCAGACCGTCGTCGTGCCGTGGGGCGCCACGTTCGGGCAGCTGCGCGAGGGGCTCGACGCCGCGGTCGCCTGGCGGGTCCGCAGCCGGGGACGCCGGAGAACACTCGTGAGCGCGCGCATCGCGGACTCGACGATGTACGGCCACCTGTGGGGGACGCCCGCCGTCCGCGCGGTCTTCGACGAGCGCGCCCGGTTGCAGTCCTGGCTCGACGTCCTCGCCGCGCTGGCCCGGGCCCAGGCCGCCGAGGGCATCGTGCCGGCCGAGGCCGCCGAGGCGATCACCGACGCGGGCGCGGGTCGAGCTGCTCGACCTCGAGCTGGTCGCCGAGCAGACCCGGCACACCGGGCACTCGACGCTGGGACTGATCCGGGCGCTGCGAGCAGGTGCTGCCCGCCGGAGGTGCACCAGCACGTCTACGTCGGTGCGACCGTGCAGGACCTCACCGACACCTGGACCGTCACTGGCGCTGCGCACCATCGGCGGCGAGGTCTGGCGCGACCTGCGTCGCGTCGAGGAGCTGCTGCTCGACCTCGCCGAGCGGCACCGCGACACCGTGCTCGCCGGACGCACCCACGGGCAACCGGGTGCGCCGGTCACGTTCGGCTGGAAGGCGGCCGGTTGGGCCGACGAGGTGCGCCGCCACCTCGACCGGCTGCGCGAGGGCGCGCCGCGCTGGCTGGTCGGCCAGCTCGGCGGCGGGGTCGGCACGCTTGGCGGCGCATGGGCCCGGCCGGGCTCGCGGTTCGCCGCCGGTTCTGCGCCGAGCTGGGCTTGGCCGACCCCGGCATCTCCTGGCTGACGGCGCGCGACCGCGTCGCGGAGGTCGGTGCGGTGCTGGCGATGGTGACCGGCACCCTCGCCCGCATCGGCGGCGAGGTCTACGAGCTGCAGCGACCGGAGATCGGTGAGCTGCGCGAGCCGATCCCGGGCCGGCACGGTCGGCAGCATCACGATGCCGCACAAGCGCAATCCCGAGCGCAGCGAGCACCTCGACACCCTCGCCCGGCTGGTCCGGGCCAACGCCGCCGTGCTGCTGGAGGGCATGGTCGGGCCAGCACGAGCGCGACGGGCGCAGCTGGAAGGCCGAGTGGGTGGCGTTGCCCGAGGTGTGCCTGCTCACCGCGGCCGCGCTCGCGCTCACCGTCGAGCTGCTGGACGGCCTGCGAGGTCGACGCTGCGGCCATGCGGCGCAAATCTCGACAGCTACACCGGCAGCGAACGCGCCCTGGCCCTGCTCGCCGCCGCGGCTCGGCAAGCACGCCGCGCGCGCGCCCTGCAGGACAGCTCTGGTCGACGGGCCGCGCGTCAGGACGGCCGATGGGCGACGCGCTGCAGCGACGCCGGCCTGCTGACAGCCGAGGAGGCCGACGTCGCTGGCACCCGACACCGGCGCCGCGGGAGCGATGGTCGACCTGGTGGTCGCGCGGGCTCGCGCCGCTCCGGGCGCGAGGAGAGCCAGACGTGGCCGTGACCGCGCCGGCCCGCACCAGCCTGGCCGTGCTGCCGACGCCGCTGGTGGCGGCACCGCGGCTGGCCGACGCGCTCGGCCTGAGCGGGTCGCTGCTGCGTCAAGCGGGACGACCTCACCGGCTTCGCGGTCGCGGGCAACAAGGCCCGCCAGCTCGAGTTCCTCCTCGCCGAGGCGGCTGCCGCAGGACGCCGACGTCCTGGTCACCGGCGGCACGATCGGCTCGAACTTCGTGCCGGCCGCGGCCGCCGCCGCGGCGTTCGCCGGGCTGGGCGTGCGTGCGTTGTGCTCGCCGGCGATCCGGTCGACCGCGCCGCCCACCCGAACCTTGCCGCCGGCGATCGGCGTGGGGTGCCCAGCTGCGCTGGACCGGCGAGGCCGACCGCACCTCGGTCGACGCCACGCTGCCCGAAGGTCGCCGCGCAGCTCGCCGGCGACGGGGCCCGGCCCGTACGTCGTGCCGCGCGGCGGAGCCAACGCCACCGGCGCGCTCGGCTACCGGCTGGCCGTCGACGAGGTCGTCGGCCAGCTCGCCGGGCCGCGACGCCCGACGGTGGTCGTCGCCAGTCGGCGCCGGCGGCACGCTCGCCGGGCTGGTGGCCGGCGTCGTCGCTCACGGCCGACCGTTCCGAGTGGTCGGTGCGCAGCGTGAGCCGGTCGGTCGAGCGACATCGGCCGCGCGGGTCCTCGACCTCGCCCGCAGGTGGCGCGCCGACGCGGCGACGAGCCGCCGCAGGCGCGCGACGTCAGCTGGTCGACGCCCGCGGCCCGGGCCACGGCCTGCCTCGCGCCGCGGGTGACGCCGCGGCCGCGGTCGCGCTGCGCTGCGCCGGGCTGGTGCTCGACCCCGTCTACACGGCGAAGGCGCTGGCCGCGCTGCCGCGGCCGTGCGCCGACGGGCCTGCGCTCTTCTGGCACACCGGCGGCCTGCTGGACGCGGTCGCCGGACTGCTGGGGCCGCAATGAACACCGGGCACCGGCTCGGGCCACCGGTGGACGGCCCGGCACCCGAGCTGATCGACTCGGGCTTCTCCCTCGAGAACGCCGACGCGCCGCTGCTGCACGCCGGCCTCAACCACGCCGACCTCGCCCACGTGCTCGACCTGCAGCCAGCGCGGCGTCATCCCCGAGGCAGTCGGCCCGGCGTCTGCTGCGCCTGCTGCTCGAGACCGTGGCGACGCCGGCGGAGGACTTCCCGTACGACCCGGCGTACGGCGAGCCCTACAACAGCCGGGAGCGGTTCTTCACCCAGCGCATCGGCGACGACGCCGGTTGGTTGCACGCCGGCCGGCCGCGACGCGAGGCCGTGCGCATCGCTCTGCGGCTGCACCTGCGCGGCCAGCTCGTCGACCTGGTCGAGGCGGCCGCGGACCTCGCCGACACCATCGCGCGCGACGGCGGCCGAGCACAGCCGCACCTGGATGCCGGACCAGACCTACCTGCAGCACGCGCAGCCGTCGACGTTCGGGCACTACCTGCTCTCGTTCGCCTACCCCGTGCTGCGCGACGGCGCGCCGGCTGCTCGACGCGCTCGCGTGGACCAACACCAGCCCCGGCGGCGCGGGCTGCGTCAACGGCAGCCGGCTGCTCGACGACCGCGGCCCGATCGCCCGGCATGCTCGGCTTCGACGGCGTCATCGAGCACACCCGGGACGCGATGTGGCAGACCGACGGCCTGGTCGACATGCTGGCCGCGCGCCGCCAGCCTGGTCGGGCACGCAGAGCAAGCTCGGTGAGGACCTCGAGATCTGGGCCAGCAGCGAGTTCGACTACGTGACGCTCGCCGACGGCTTCAGCCGGGCCAGCGTGCTCATGCCGCAGAAGCGCAACCCTTACGCGCTCTCGATCATCCGCGGCGCGTCCGGCACGCTGATCGGCCGGCTGACCGGGTTCCTCGCGGTCATCAAGAGCCCGTCGGCGCGCAGCGACAACCTCATCTACGCCTACGGCGAGGTGCCCCGCGCGCTCGACCTCGCGCTGCGGACGACCCGGCTGACCAACGGCGTCGTCCGCACCCTGCAGGTCAACGTCGCGCGGATGTGGGCGGCGCTCGAGGCCGGGTTCTGCCAGGCCACCGACCTCGCCGAGTACGTCATGCTGACCTGCGGCCTGGACTACCGGACGGCCTACCAGGTCGTCGGCGTCGCGGTGCGCACGGCCACGAGGCGGGGCTGCGCGGCATCGACCTCGACGGCGCGATGCTCGACGCGGCGGCGCAGCAGTACGCCGGTCGGCCGCTCGGGCTCGCCGGACGCGGACCTGACCGAGGTGCTCGACCCGCGCCGCATCGTCGCCACCCGCACCGCCGCCGGCGGCGCGGCCCCCGAGGTCGTCGCAGGCCATGGCCGACTCCTGCGCGCGAGCAGGCCGCCAGCTGCGGGCGCTCGCACGGCAACCAGCGGGCTTCGCCGAGGCCGGAACGGCGCTGCTCGACGTGCCGCAGAGCAGCGCAGCCGCGCCGAGCGCCGGCCCGCGACGTCGAGCGAGGAGCCCGATGACCGGTGAGGTCATCGAGCTGCCCGACCGAGGTCGGCGTCGTCAACGTCGGCCTGCCGCTGTTCGCGCCGCGGTCGCCGAGCAGGGGCGCCCGGTCGGTGCAGGTGGACTGGCGGATCCCGGCCGGCGGCGACCCGCGCGCCGTCGCCGCGCTGCGCCGGCTCTGCGGTCCGCTCACCGACGCAGGTCGACGCGGCCAACGCCGAGGTGGTGCGCCGGCTGGACACCGGCGTGCCGATGCTGGTCGGCGTCCGGCCGGCGCGCGAGGTGGTCCGCCGCGGGCTCGCGGACGCGTCCTGCTGCACCCCGGTCCGGCGATCGAGCTCGACCAGGTCTGCGACCCGCTGCGCCGCTCGATGCGGGCGACCGTGCTCGCCGAGGGCTGGGCGGCACGCGTGCGACGAGGCCGACGCGCTGCTCGACGTCGGGTGAGGTGACGCTGCGCCCGCCAACGACGTCGGCGTCGTCGTCCCGATGGCCACGTCGATCGGTCCCACGACCCCGGTGTGGGTCGTCGAGCTCGACGCCGACGGCGAGCGTGCGACGGCGTACGCCCCGGTCGGTCAGGGCTCCGGGGACGTCGCCTGGTTCGGCCGCGAGACGCCGGCCGCGCGTGCGAGCGGCTGATGTTCCTGCGGGAGGCGGTCGCGCCGGTGCTGTCGCGCGGCGCTCGCCGACAGCGGACCGGTCGACGTGCTCTCGCTCGCCGCGCAGGCGGTCGCGATGGGCGACGACGTGCACGTGCGCACCCAGGCCGCGACCAACCTGCTGCTGCGGCACCTGCTGCCCGCCCTGGTGGGCACCGGCCACCCTCGGCGCCGGCGAGGTGGCCCGCTTCCTGTCCGCCAACCACCTGCTGTTCCTCACCCTGGCGATGGCGTCGGCCGAACGCTGACGGCCTGGGCGGCCAGGTGGACGGCGCCTCGGTGTCACCACGATGGCGCGCAACGGCACGCAGTACGGCGTCGCGGCTGTCGGGGACGACCAGTGGTTCCTCGCCCCCGCCCCGATGGTCGGGCGGGCGCTCTACCACCCGGGCGCGGGGCGCGGCCGACGGCGCGCCGGACATCGGCGACAGCGCCGTGCTCGAGCTGGTCGGACTCGGCGGTGCCGCCGCCGCCGGCTCGCCCGCGGTCGGCCAGCTCGTCGGCGGGCCTGGACGAGGCGGCCGCGCTGACCGCCGAGCTGGAGCGGGTGTGCGTCGGCCCGCTCGACCCGCTTCACCCTGCCGACCTACGGCGGCCGCGGCACCCCGCTCGGCGTCGACGTACGCAAGGTGGTCGAGCTCGGCATCACGCCCAAGGTCACCACCGGCATCCTGCACGTCGGCGACGGCAGCGGCCAGATCGGCGCCGGCGTCGCCGAGGCGCCGATCGGGTGCTTCCGCGACGCGCTGCTCGACCTCGACGCGCGGCTTGCCGGCTGACTCAGTCCGGCAGGCGAGCGAGACCGTGAGCTCGGGGCGTGTGCGCGAGCGTGTTCGAGACGTAGCAGACGCGCCGGGCCGGCTCGAGCAGCGGCGTCAGCTGGCTCGGCGTCGAGGCTGGTCGTCACGGTGAGCTCGATCGCCGCGAACCGCGGCCCCTCGTAGGTGCCGGTGGCCGTCACCTCGAGGTCGGGCAGCTCGAAGCCGCGCTTGCGGGCCGCCCAGGCCAGCGCGAGGGCGTAGCAGGACGAGCAGCGACGCCAGCAGCAGGTCGGTCGGCATCGGGCCGAGACCGGTGCCGCCGGCGCTCGGCGGCTCGTCGACGACCAGCGCGAAGCCGCCGGCCTCCACGTCGCACCGCCAGCCGCCGCGCCACACTGCCAGCGCGCTGTTGATGCCACCGCGTCTGGCGGGCACCTTCCGCGTTCGGACGAGGTGCGTACACGGGCGTCCTGTCGTAGCGACAGCGGCGCGGGACGTGCCTCGTCGCTCGGCGGACGGGCCGCTCGCGGCGACGTGCCAGGTGAGGTCAGGCTCAGACAGTCCAGGTCTGCAGGACCAGGGCGCCCTCGCGCCGTGCGGTCAGGGTCGCGTCGAGGACGTCGAGCGGGTTGATCGGCTTGACGCCCTCCATCATGTCGATCTCACGCATGCCGTAGAGCGCGGCGGCGGAGAACCGGCAGGCGTAGACGTGGCCGCCCTCGTTCATGAAGGTCTGCAGCTGCTTGTTGTAGCCGAGCGCGCCGGGGAAGGCCTCGTCGCCGACCGTCGGGTAGCCGCGGGTCGCCGACGCCATCAGCGACCCGGGGCCGAAGAGCACGAGGCTGGTGTCGAAGCCCTTCCGGTTGAGCCGGGTCATGGTCAGCATGTTCACCAGGCCGACCGAGCCCTCGAAGGGCACGGTGTGCATGAAGACGTACGCCTTCTCACCCGGCTCGGCCTGGATGTCCTCGAAGACCTTGTCCTCGTAGTCGACGATGGCGTCGCCCTTCTTGACCCGCTCGCCCACGATCTTTGCCATGTTCGAACTCCCTCTTCCGTCTCGTGTGCTCGGTGACTGGTCCGTCCGGTCGGGCTGGTGCTCGCGGTGCTCGTGGCGGATGGCGGCGTGCTGGCCTCCGACGATCAGACCGCTGGCCCGCCGGAGGGTGGTCGCGGGCGTCCACTGCTGCCGATGGCTGCCGGGCATGCGCCGCATCACCTTCGCCCGGAACGTCCACGGCAGCCGGTGGTAGACGGGCACGTAGACCCTCTGCCAGAAGATGTCGACGCCCCGCGGGTCGGCGGCGGCGGGCGGGACCCCGTAGCGCTTGGCCGACGTCCGCTGCGCCGCCATCATCAGCTGCTCCTCCGAGACGCTGCGCGCACCCACCGGGTGAAGGCCATCGTCAGCTGCCCAGCCGCGACAGGGCGTTCTGGGCGGCCAGCGCGATCGGCTCGTTGAGCGCGCCGATCGGCGGGCGAGTAGACGTTCTCCATCGTGGCGAGGTCGCGCAGCGTGATGCCCGTGCGCACGGCCATCGCGAGGAAGTCGGCGCGCTCCTTGATGCCTTCGCCGCCGACCATCTGCGCGCCGATCAGCCGCAGCGTGCCGGGCTCGGCCAGCAGCTTGACCTTCACCGGCTTCACGTCCGGGTAGTAGCGCGCGCGCGAGATGCCCTGGGCGACGCCCATCACGAACGGGATGCCCAGCGCCGTCGCGAGCGTCTCGCTGAACGAGACGCCGCCGATCATCCACTTGCCGGCGACCAGCCCCCACGGGACGTAGACCGGCTGGTAGGCCCGCGTCCCGCCGGCGGCGTTGACGCCGGCGACCTTGCCCTGGCTGTAGGCGTGGCTGCCGGACAGGCCCTGGATCGGCACGTTGCGAGACGCCGTGCGGCACCTCGATGCAGTCGCCGGCCGCCCACACGCCGGGCACCGAGGTCGCCATCGTCTCGTCGACGATGAACCCGCCGGCGGTGCCGACCGCGAGCCCGGCCGCGGCGCCGAGCGCGGTGTTCGGCTCCTTGTGGGTGCGATCACGACGCAGCTGGCACGGCGATCTCGCCGTCGGAGGTCTGCACCGCACGGACCGCACCGTCGGCGTCGCCGAGGATCGCCTCGAGCTTGGTGTTGAAGTGCAGGTTCGCACCCATCTCGAGCCAGGAGTCCTGGACCGGCTCGACGATGTCGGGGTCGGTGGCCATCGACAGCGCCCACGGGCTCGGGTCGACGAGGTGGGTCTCGATGCCGCGGTGGCGCAGCGCGGTGACCATCTCCAGCCCGAGCGGGCCGGCCTCGAGCACGACGGCGCTCTTGACGCCGTCGAGGGTCTTGTCCCGCTCCATCGCCTCGCGGATGTTCTTCATGTAGTAGATGCCGGTGAGGTCGGCGCCGGGCACGTCGGGCTTGCCGTAGTTCCAGCCGCTGGCGACGACCAGCGTGTCGTAGGGCACCGGCTCGCCGCCGACCGTCACGGTCTTCGCGACGGGTCGATCGCGTCGACCCGCGTCTCGTAGCGGATGTCGATGCCCTGGTCGGCGTACTGCTGCTTGGTGCCGAGGAACAGCCGCTCGAAGTCGGGGATCTCGCCGCCGTGCACGTAGGGGATGCCGCACGGGCTGTAGGCGACGTCCTGGTACTCCGTGAAGACGATGACCTCGGCGTTAGGGATCGGTGCCCTTGGCCGCACCCGCCGCGCCGATCCCGCCGCGCCCCCACCCACCACGACGATCCGCTGGGGCATGCGGGTCCCTCCTTCGACGAGCGCAGGACCCGGCGTCGCACGTTGACCATGAGGTACGGGCCGTCCACTATGTTGTACAGGTCCGGTCGTCCGCGTCAAGGGTGCGACCAGCGCAGTCTCCGATCCGGAGAATCTGTCGACGGCGGCGAATCGTGCACCTGCATCCCAGCGGCGCCCTGCGACCGAGGAGAACGCACGATGACCGACGACGTCACGACCATCGTCTCGGGCATCGGACCCAAGGTGCGCGCGCCTGCGCAAGGAGGCCGGACTCTCGCTGCAGCAGCTGGCCGAGATCAGCCGACGTGTCCGCCGCGGCGATCCACAAGATCGAGCAGAGCGGCATGACTCCGACGATCACGACCCTGCTCAAGGTCGCGGGGGCGCTCGGACGGCCCGGTCAGCTACTTCGTCGACGAGGAAGAGGTGTCGTCCGACCCGACGGCCTTCACCCCCGACGGCCGAGCAGCGCCCGATCCTCACCTCGCACACCGGCATCGACCTCGCCGGCATCACCGGGGCCTACGGCCGCTTCTTGCTCGCCGGGGCCCGGGCCACGGTCGTTGCCGGTGCCAGCAGCGGCGACGCGCCTGCTCGAGCACCCCGGCGAGGAGCTGATCTACGTGCTCGAGGGCCAGCTCGAGTTCGTCGTCAACGGGCGCACGTTCCTGCTGAGCCAGGGCGACGCCCTGCACTTCCGCACGGTGCAGCCGCACGCGTGGCGCAACCCCGGCAAGCGCGACGCCGTGGCTCTGTGGATGGCACTGCGGCCGCAGTAGTCCGCCTTCGAAGAGGGAGAGAGTCCATGACGCGCCCGCCTGTCCCGCCGTTCACGGAAGAATCCGCGCGACAGAAGGTTCAGGCTGCTGAAGACGCGTGGAACACGAGAGATCCGCAGCGCGTCGCCGCGGCCTATACCGCCGACTCGGTGTGGCGCAATCGCGCGGAGTTCATCACCGGGCGCGAGCAGATCGAGGCGTTCCTGGTGCGCAAATGGGCGAAAGAGCTGGACTATGCGTTGCGCAAGGAGCTCTGGGCATTCACCGACGACCGGATCGCCGTGCGTTTTCAGTACGAGTGGCACGACGACGAAGGCCAGTGGTGGCGCAGCTATGGCAACGAGAACTGGCAGTTCGACGCCGACGGCTACATGAGCCGACGCGAGGCGAGCATCAACGACGTCCCCATCACTGCGGGCGAGCGGCGGATCCCCGGCCCACGAACTGACGCCGATGCGGGCGTCGCTCTGCCGCTGAGATAGTGCTGGTCCTCGTGCGGCTTCGCGCCTACGCTTCGTCCACTCCCCGAAGGAGGCACATGTGAGCATCACCTCAGCACCATCAACGACGACGACACCGGTCGTCATCTCGGTCTCTGCGTCGGTGCTCTGGCTCGTCGGGGCGGCGATGGCTGCGCTGACTCTCTACTACTTCATCGGCATCGACCAGGGCGCGGTCTCGGTGTTCGGAAACGACACTCACGTCCATGAGTTCGTCCACGACGCTCGCCACTTCCTCGGCTTCCCGTGCCACTGATCTGACGGCCGGGCGACGTGGAGAAGAAGCTGATCCTGCGGGGCACGCTGGCAGGCGCGCTCGCCGGGCTGATCTCGTTCGTCTTCGCCCGCATCTTCGCCGAGCCGCAGATCCGGGCCGCGATCAACTACGAGAGCGCCCGCGACGCCGCCCAGGAGGCGATCGACAAGGCGGCCGGCATCGCCACGGTTGAGGGCGGCCACGAGGTCTTCACCCGGAGCATCCAGGCGAACATCGGCATCGGTGCAGGCATGATCCTGTTCGGCGCGGCGATGGGCGCGCTGTTCGCGGTCGTCTTCGCGGTCTGCCTGGGCCGTACGGGTCGGCTGCGACCGAGATCGTTGTCCCTGCTGGTTGCCGGCGCGGGTTTCCTCGGCTTCTACCTGGTGCCTTTCGTGAAGTATCCGGCAAACCCGCCGTCGATCGGCCACGCCGAGACCATCCAGGAACGCAGCGGCCTCTACCTCGTGATGGTGTTCTGCTCGCTGATGTTCCTGTTCGGCGCCGCGTGGCTCGGTAAGCAGCTCGGTCCGCGACTCGGGAACTGGAACGCCGCCTTGGTCGCGGGCGCGGTGTTCGTCGTCGGGATCGGCCTGCTGATGCTGCTCCTGCCGTCGTTCGGTGAGCTGGGCTTCAACCGCGCGAACTACGGCAACTTCGCGACCGAGACGCCACAGCCACTCAAGGACGCGGACGGCACCATCGTTTTCCCCGGCTTTCCCGCCGACGTGCTCTACAACTTCCGGATCTACTCGGTGGCCGCGCAGGCGATCCTGTGGACGGCGCTCGGGCTGATCTTCGCGCCCATGGCCGAGCGGCTGCTGGCGCCGGGTCGCGACGCGAGTCACAGCCGGAGCTGATTACGCGCTGAGGCGGACCAGCACGCAGTCGGCGCAGATGCCGCCGCCGGGGATCCGATAGAACAGGCAGCAGTTGTTGCGGGCAAACTGCTGCTCCGGCATGGGCGGATCGGCGTGGACATAGCGGCCCATGCCGACCAACGGCCCGTTGGACAGAAGGCGAGCTGCGAGCTGGGTCGCCATGGACGCGGACTCTGGCCGGGCGACGCCGATCATGGTCGCCGCGCCCGCGATCGCGGAGGTCACGTTGCCCCACACCACCTTCGGTGACAGACGGAACTCGCGCTGCACGGCGAGGGAGATCGGCGCCACGGCCGTCGCGACGACCTGGCTGTAGAGCAGGTCGGCCAGCTCGTCACACGTGCCCGCCGCGCGCGACCGGTCGCCCGTCATGGCGATCGGGATCGGTCCGCCGTCCACCGGTTGCCAGTGCACGTCGGCCAGATCGACGACCGGGACCGTCCCGGTGAGAACTGCCGCGCCGAACGCGGGTGACACCAGCCGCGCTGCGAGCCCGAGGAAGTAGATGGATGCCGTGGCGCGCTCGTCAACTGCCGCGGGCTCGAGACCGCATCGGTCCGCGAGCAGCTGCCGGGCGGCGGCCACCCGCTCGCGCAGTAGAGCCGGATCCTCCACGAGCATCGCGAGCTGGAACCATCCAGGCACGTCGGCGGTCAGGTCGACAGCGAAGTAGGGCCCGAGCGCAGCGGCGGCCCGCAGCGCCTCGGCGTTCGTCGTCACGGACCCAGGTTGTCATGCATCCGCTGAATCGCTCGCGGCTCGGCCGTCGGCCGTCATGTCGGAGGATCGAGATGCGCGACCGCGCCCACGACCACAGGGTCGAGCTCACTGGTCCCCACTGCGACGAGGTCGATCAACTGCCTCCTCATCCGCGGGTCCCAGAACGTGCGCATGTGCGTCGCCGTGGCAAGTGACGCATCTGCAGACGAGCGGTGGGCGAACTGAGCAGCGATGTCGTTCGCCAGCCTCGCGACCTCCGCGGAAGACATCGTCGCTCAGTCGCCCAGCAAGGCTGCCGGCCGGTCGTGACTCTCGGGAGACCGCGGCTGGTCGGGATCCGCGCCGCCTCGATGGCGGGCCACCGTCTCGGTCACCGAAAGCTTTCGTCCAAGCTCTATCTGTACCGCCGTGACCTTGTACTCCGGGCAGTTGGTCGCCCAGTCGGAATGCTCGGTCGTGACGACGTTGGCTCCGGTCACCGGATAGTGGAACGTCGTGTAGACGACGCCGACCGGCATCCGGTCGTTGACCTGAGCGCGCAGCCGGGTCTCACCGACCCGGCTCGCCATGGTCACGTCGTCGCCTTCGCAGATGCCACGTACCTCGGCATCGTGGGGGTGGATCTCGAGGATGTCCTCGGCGTGCCAGGCGATGTTGGCGGTCCGGCGGGTCTGCGAGCCGACGTTGTACTGCGACAGGATCCGGCCGGTGGTGAGGATCAGCGGGTACTTCCGGGTGCTTCGCTCAGCGGTGGGTACGTAGGCCGTCTCGATGAAGCGGCCCTTGCCGCGCGTGAAGCCCTTGGAGTGCATCACAGTCGTCCCGGTGGGGGCCTCCTCGTGGCACGGCCACTGCACGCTGCCGACCTTGTCCAGCAGGTCGAAGGAGACTCCCGCGAACGTCGGGGTGGTCAGCGCGACCTCGTCCATGATCTCGCTGGACTGCTGATAGCTCATCGGATAGCCCATCGCCTGCGCGATGTCGCAGGCGATCTGCCACTCGTGCTTGCCGGTCTTGGGTGCCATGACCGGCCGGACCCTGTTGATGCGCCGCTCCGCGTTCGTAAAGGTCCCGTCCTTCTCCAGGAACGACGTCCCGGGCAGGAAGACGTGGGCGAACTTGGCGGTCTCGTTGAGGAACAGGTCCTGGACGACGACCAGCTCCATCGCCGAGAGCGCCGCCGTCACGTGCTTCGTGTTGGGGTCGGACTGTGCAAGGTCCTCACCCTGGATGTAGAGCCCGAGGAAGGTCCCGTCGAGAGCGGCGTCGAACATGTTCGGGATCCGCAGGCCCGGCTCGGCCAGTATCGTGCGGCCCCACAGCGTCTCGAACACCTCTCTCACCGTGTCGTCGGACACATGCCGATAGCCGGGCAGCTCGTGGGGGAACGAACCCATGTCGCAGGAACCCTGCACGTTGTTCTGCCCACGCAGCGGGTTGACCCCGACGCCCTCGCGGCCGATGTTGCCCGTGGCCATGGCGAGGTTGGCCATGCCCATGACCATCGTCGAGCCCTGGCTGTGCTCGGTGACCCCGAGCCCGTAGTAGATGGCCGCGTTTCCGGCGCTGCCGTAGAGCCGCGCCGCGGCGCGCACCTCTGCGGCAGGGACTCCCGTGACCTCCTCAAGTGACTCCGGGCTGTTCTCGGGTCGCGCGATGAACTGCTCCCACGCCTCGAAGTCCTCGCATCGTTCGGCCACGAACTCGCAGTCCACCAGTCCCTCGGTCACGACGACGTGGGAGATGGCGTTGATGATCGCCACGTTGCTGCCGGGCGCCAGCTGGAGGTGGTGGGCAGCCTCGATGTGCGGCGAGCGCACCATGTCGATCCGGCGCGGATCGATCACGATGAGCTGGGCTCCCTCGCGCAGCCGGCGCTTCATCCGCGACGCGAACACCGGGTGCCCGTCCGTCGGGTTCGCGCCGATCACGACCATCACATCGGCCTTGGCCACGGACTTGAAGTCCTGGGTGCCGGCGGAGGTGCCGAAGGTCTGCTTCAACCCGTACCCGGTGGGGGAGTGGCACACGCGGGCGCAGGTGTCGACGTTGTTGTTGCCGAACGCCGCCCGCACCAGCTTCTGGACGACGTAGACCTCTTCGTTCGTACACCGCGAGGACGTGATGCCGCCGATGGCGCCCACCCCGTGCCGGTCGCGGATGTCAGTCATCCGCGTCGCGACGTAGTTGATGGCCTCGTCCCACGCGACCTCTCGCCACGGGTCGCTGATGCGCTCGCGGATCATCGGCTTCGTCACCCGGTCGGGGTGGCTGGCGTAGCCGAACGCGAACCGGCCCTTGACACACGAGTGGCCCTCGTTCGCGCCGCCGTCCTTGTAGGGCACCATCCGCACGACTTCGTCCCCGCGCAGTTCGGCCTTGAAGGAGCAACCCACCCCGCAGTAGGCGCACGTGGTGAGAACGGTCCGCGTCGGCATGCCGAGGTCGATGACCGAGCGCTCCTGCAGCGTCGAGGTCGGGCAGGCCTGGACGCACGCGCCGCAGGAGACGCACTCGGAGTTCATGAAGCTCTCGCCCGCGCTTGCGGACACCCGGGAGTCGAACCCGCGTCCCGAGATGGTCAGGGCGAAGGTGCCCTGCACCTCGTCGCAGGCGCGCACGCATCGGGAGCAGACGATGCACTTGCTGTCGTCGAAGTCGAAGTAGGGGTTGGAGGTGTCCGTGGGCGCGTCGAGATGGTTCTCGCCGTCGAAGCCGTAGCGGACCTCGCGCAGGCCCACCACGCCCGCCATGTCCTGCAGCTCGCAATCGCCGTTGGCCGGGCAGGTCAGGCAGTCCAGCGGATGGTCGGAGATGTAGAGCTCCATCACCCCGCGGCGCAGCTTCTCCAGCTTGGGGGACTGGGTGCGGACCTGCATGCCGGGCGCAACCGGCGTGGTGCAGGAGGCGGGGGTGCCCTTGCCGCCCTCCACTTCGACCAGGCAGAGCCGGCAGGAGCCGAAGGCCTCGAGGTTGTCAGAGGCGCAGAGCTTGGGGATGTCGATGCCGGCAAGTGCCGCGGCGCGGAGTACGGAGGTGCCTGCGGGCACGCTCACCTGATGTCCGTCGACCTCGAGATCCACGCTCGGTCCGTGTCGGGCCGGCGTGCCCAGATCGGGTTCTTTGAGCAGCGCCATCATGCGCCTCCCGTAGTGAAGTCGTCTGGGAAAAGCTGGAGCGCACTGCGCACCGGCACGGGGGTCAGGCCACCCATGGCGCACAGCGACCCTTCGGTCATGAGCTCGCACAGGTCGTCGAGCAGCACCAGGTTCTCGGCCCGGTCGACTCCGGCCACGATCTTGTCGATGACCTCGACACCGCGCACCGCGCCGATCCGGCACGGTGTGCACTTGCCGCACGACTCCTCGGCGCAGAACTCCATCGCGAACCTGGCCTGCCGCGCCATGTCCACCGTGTCGTCGAAGACCACGATCCCGCCGTGGCCGACCATGGCCCCGATCGCGGAGAAGGCCTCGTAGTCCATCGGCACGGCGAACTGCGAGGTCGCGAGATAGGCACCCAACGGACCGCCCACCTGGACCGCCCGCACGGGTCGCCCTGATCGCGTTCCGCCGCCGAACCCCTCGACGAGCTCGCCCAGCGTGATGCCGAAGCCGACCTCGACGATGCCGCCCCTCGCGATGTTGCCGGCGAGCTGGAAGACCTGGGTGCCTCTGGACCGGCCGACGCCTTGGTCGTTGTAGGCATCGGCACCGTCGGCGAGGATCGACGGGACCGCGGCGAGAGAGAGCACGTTGTTCACCACGGTCGGCCGGCCGAACAGACCCTCCAGCGCGGGGATGGGTGGCTTGGCTCGGATGACCCCCCGCTTGCCCTCGAGGCTCTCCAGCATCGAGGTCTCCTCGCCACAGATGTACGCGCCGGCGCCGACGCGCACGAACAGGTCGAAGCTCAGCGCGGAACCCAGGATCCCCGCGCCTAGCCAGCCCCGCGCGTACGCACTGTCGATCGCGACCTGCATGGTGGCAACCGCGTCGGGATATTCCGAGCGGATGTAGATGTAGCCCTCGGTGGCGCCGACCGCGTGGGCGGCGATCGCCATCCCCTCGACCAGGCTGAACGGGTCGCCCTCCATCAGCATCCGGTCGGCGAACGTCCCGCTGTCGCCCTCGTCGGCGTTGCAGCAGATGAACTTCAGGTCGCCTTCGGCCTCGAGGACGGTGTTCCACTTGATGCCGGTGGGGAACCCGGCACCCCCGCGACCACGCAGACCCGATCTGGTGACCTCGGCGACGACGTCCGCCGGCGCCATCTCCACAGCGCGCTGAAGGCCGCGCAGGCCGCCGTGCGACTGGTAGTCGTCCGCGGACCGCGGGTCGACCACTCCGACCCGCGCGAACGTGAGCCGGGTCTGGTCCGCGAGCCAGGGCAGGTCCTCGACGGGACCGAGCCGCAAGCGATGGTCGCCGCCGTCCAACATCCCGGAGGCCAGCAATCCGTCGACATCCTCGGGCTGTACGGGGCCATAGCCGATCCGGCCGTCCGCGGTGAGCACCTCGACGAGCGGTTCGAGCCACAGCAGGCCGCGCGATCCGTTGCGTACCAGTCTGACCGCCTGGCCCGACGCTGCGGCGGCCGAGATCCGGTCGGCGACATCGTCGGCACCGACCGAGCGGGCGCTGGAGTCGCACGGCACATAGACCGTGACGGGGCTGGTCATGGACGTCATCGATCCGCCGACAGCAGGGCGTCGAGCCGGTCGGCGTCCATGCGGCCGTAGAGCCGGCCACCGACCTCCACGGACGGCCCGAGCGCGCAGTTGCCGAGGCAGTAGACCGCTTCCAGGCTGACCGCGCCGTCGGTGGTCGTGTCACCGAAACCGACGCCGAGACGGGCCTGGACCCCCTGGGCGAGAGCATCCGAGCCCACGGACTGGCACGCCTCGGCGCGACAGATGCGCACGGTGGTGCGCCCGGGCGACTGCTGCTTGAAGTCCTTGTAGAACGTCACCACGCCATGGACGTCAGCCCTGGACAGGTTCAGCTCCTCGGCGATGACCGGGATCGACGCGGGATCGATGTGCCCGTATTCAGCCTGGATCGCGTGCAGGATCGGCATCAGGGCACCGCGCTCGCCCCGATGTGCGGCGACGATCTCCCGCACCCGCTCGCTCACGCAGGCCTCCACGTCCGGTTCTTGGCTGCTTGGGGAGAGGTTAGCTCCCGAGCCCGAACCATCGCCGGGTTCCGCGCGGCAATCCTCCCTGCGGGTCCTTGGTCCACGGGCTTCGGGACGTTCGGACCTGCCGCGTCAACCGCCCTGTCGGCGAGGATCAGGCAGGGAAAGGAGCACGGCGATGGACACGCTGCACCGGAACGGGGAGTTGTCACTCGAGGACGAGCGCGTGCTGTTGACAGCGGCGACGTCTGCCCCCTCGTTGCACAACTCCCAACCCTGGTCGTTCGACCTCCACGACGACCGGCTCACGATCTACGCCGACCCGTCGCGACAGCTGACCCGCACGGATCCCGCCGGACGCTCCCTGCTGATCAGCTGCGGAGCTGCTCTGTTCAATGCCCGCGTCGCCGCGGAACACCTGGGCTTCCACCCGCGGGTGCGGCTGCTGCCCGACGCCGATGACCAGACGCTGGTCGCAACTGTCCGCTTCGGCCGGCGCCAGGTTCATGTCGCCGGCCTGGCCGGCTACTTCCGGGCGGTCGGGGCGCGGCGGACCAACCGCCTCCCGTTCCATGACCGGTCCATCCCGCACGCGGCCCTGGCCGGCATGGGCGAGGCCGCCCGCGCGGAGAATGCGCTGCTGCGGATCTATGACGACCCCGACGAGGTCGCGCGCATCGTCGAGCTCCTGCACGAGGCAGACCGCGCCGAGGCACACGACCCCGCTGTCCGGGTCGAGCGCCAGGCGTGGATCGGCGGGCCGCAGCGCGCCGACGGCATCCCCGTGCGCTCGCTGGGCCCGCGGCCTTCGGCTTCTACGGCTCCGTTCCGCGACCTGGGACGCGGCGTCGACGTCTCCCGTGAAAGTGCCCGTTTCGAGCGGGCCCCGACGGTGGCGATCCTCTCGACACGCCATGACGAACGGGTCGACTGGGTGCGCGCCGGGCAGGCCCTGCAGCGGGTGCTCCTCGAGGCCACCAGGGCGGGGCTCGCCGCGTCGTTCATGAACCAACCGTTGGAGCAGGAAGCGCTGCGCGGGCTGGTGCGCTCACCGGTGAGCGGTGTGGGCTACTCCCACATGATCATGCGCATGGGGTACGGAGACCCGGTGCCGGTGACGCCCCGTCGTCCCCTGTCCGCGGTGCGCCGCCACGGGTCCCGGACAAGCTGAGACCTCACGCCTCCGGTGGCGGAACGATGTTGAGCGTCGGCAGCAGGTCCGGGTGCTCGACCCGGCACCACTCGGCGTAGGCCGCCGCGGCGGTGGGCAGCGTCGCGAACACCCGTCCCGGGCCGAGCCGGTCGAGGAAGCCCGCCCGCTCGAGGTCCACCTCCAGCTCGTGCTTGACGCGGGTCAGCGCGAACACCGTGCCGCGGGCAGACATTTCCGTTCGCAACCTGTCGAGGGCGTCGAGCGAGGTGATGTCGATTGCGACGATGGCCTCCGCGTTGAGCACGAACCAGTAAAGAGGTGGGGCGAAGCTGTCCGCGGCCGACTGGGCGCGGTGCAGGAAGTCGTCGGCGTTGGCGAAGAACAGCGGGGAGTCGTAGCGGTAGACCAGCAACCCGGGCACCAGTCGCGCGTTCGGATAGTCGTCCACGTCGTGCATGCCGGGCACGCCCGGGACATAGCCCAGCACTCCGTCGTGCGGTCGGGCCACTCGGCGGAGCAGGTCGAGAACGGACAGGGCCACGGCGATCAGAACTGCAGTGAGGACATCGAGCAACAGGACTGCGGCGACCGTTGTGAGCGCGAGGAACAGCTCGCTGCGGCGGAACCGGGCGAAGCGGCGGAACTCGCGCACGTCCACCAGACGGGTGGCGGCCCACACCACCAGCGCGCCCAGAGCTGGTTTCGGGATGGTCGCCACCAGCGCGCTGAGCAGGCCCAGCGTCAGCAGGACCATGGACGCCGCGACCAGGGAGTGGACCTGGGAGCGCGCACCCAGGGCGTCGCCGATCGCCGTCCGGCTGCCGCTGCTGCTGACGGGCATCCCGTGCACTGCGGCCGCCGCAGCGTTTGCGGCCGCGAGGGCGAGCAGCTCCTGGCCGGCGTCGATCTCCTCGCGGTGCCGGGCGGCGAACGCTCGAGCGGTGAGCATGTTGTCGGTGTACGCGACGACGGAAAGCCCGAGGGCCGGCAACAAGAGCTGGCGCAGGTCGTCCATTCCGACCCAGGACGGGGCTGCCGGCAGTCCGGCGGGGATGTCGCCGACGAGTGCCACTCCTTGGTCGCCGAGGGAGAGGAGGGCGACCGCGGCCGCCGCGAGCACCACACCGAGAAGGGGGACAGGCGCCTTCGGAGCGAGCTTCGACGCACCGAAGAGAAAGGCCAGGGTGGCAGCCGACACCGCCACGCTGGCCCAGTGCACCTCGTCCAGATGCGTCACGAACGACGCGACCTCCGAACGGAAGTCACCACCCTCGACGTGCATGCCGGTGAGTGTGTCGAGCTGGCTGCTCACCATCAGAAACGCGATGCCGGTCATGTAGCCGACGAGCACCGGCCGGGACAGCAGGTCCGCCAGGAAGCCCAGCCGCGCGACCCAGGCGAGCAGGCAGACCAGACCCACCAGGGCTGCGAGGGTGGCCGCGAGCGCGGCGTAGCGCCGGGGATCCCCGGCGGCGATCGGGCCGAGGGCTGCCGCGGTCAGCAGCGCGGTCGTGGACTCGGGACCGACCGAGAGCCGCCGCGAGGAGCCGATCAGTGCGTAGGCAAGCAGCGCCGCGACAGCCGCCCACAGACCCGTCACCGGTGGCAGCCCGGCGACTCCCGCGTAGGCCAGGACCTGGGGGACGAGGTAGGCCGCAACGGTCACGCCTGCGAGGACGTCACCGCGCAGCCAGGTCCGGTCGTAGTGCCGGAGCTGCCCGCCAGGCACGCGTGCGGGGCGGTGGCTCTCCGTCGACCAGGGCCGGTTCATCCGGTGATCAGAGCACGGGCGGAGGCTCGCACGGTAGTTCGGCGGCTGGTGGTTCGGCGGCTGGTGGTTCGGCGGCCGGTGGTTCGGCGGCCGGTGGTTCGGAGGAAAGCAGCGCGGCGCTCAGTGGGCGGTCGCGACGAGGCGTCTCGCGGACAGTCGGCGTAAGGCGAAGCTGCCGCCGCCCAGCAGGAGCGCCGGCAACCACGCCAGCAACGCGGTCAGCGCGACGGCGCCCACCGCCGCGGACCACGAGATGCCCAGCGAGGCGAGGCCGACGACCAGCGCGCCCTCACGTGGGCTCGCGCCGTTGTATCCGGGCAACATGCCTGCCACCTGGCTGGCGCCGAAGACACCGAGCAGTGCGATGGGGGAGGTGTGGTCACCCATGGCCGCCACCGTGCCCAGCAGCAGGCCGATGATCGTCAGCTGGTAGCCGACCGACAGCAGGGCGCCCTTGAGGATCACCCGCAGCGGCGGCATCGGGCGCGCTGCCAGCAGATCGGGTCGCCGGCGCCGGGCAACGAGTGCCAGCAGGAACACGACGACAGCGATGGCGATGGCGGCCACGAGCAGTTGGGGGGGCAGCCGCGCGCCGGAGAACACGACGAAGACCGTCAGGCCCAGCGCGCCGATCAGCCGGTCGAGAGCCACCTCGGCGATGGCGCAGGGCCGGGCCATGCCTGCCTCGGTGCGCAGCTGGTGCATCCGCCAGAGGTCGGCGCCGACGTGACCGGGGGAGGCAAGGCCGAGCAGCTCGCTCTCGGCGTAGGTCCGCAGGTACCAGCGGCGGGTGCGACCGCCGACCGACAGCGAGTGCCAGCGAAGGGGGCACAGGAGGTATTTGCCGACGATCCAGGGCATCAGCCCGATGGCGGCAGGCTCCCAGGATGCCGAGGGAACGCGGTCGAAGCTCCAGACCGACACGACGACCGCGATCACCACGGCAGCGATCCGCAGCCAGGGCCGGCTCAGGAAACCGCCGACGCGACCCGCGAGCCGACCAGTGGTCGATGCGGTCTCCGTCAGGGCGGTCACGCTTGAAGATTACGTCCGGACGGGCCTTCGTGCTGCCCCGTCCCCAACCTCTTCACTGGGCGAGATGCCTGTTTTCCGATTCTGGCGAGGTGCGCCGCGAACCCCTCGTCGGCGAGTCCCACGCCGTGCTCTCGACCACATGGAAGCGCCGCCCGATGATGTCGTCGGGCACGATGCGTACGAAATGCGCCTTCGGGTCGGCGTGCCAGGGAAACAACGGCAGATCCATGCTCTCGATGCGGTCGTGCAGCTGCTTGATCTCCTCGGCGTGTCCCTTGATCACGATGCTCCACGCCTCGTTCGACGCGGCGTCATGGCCGTCCACCTCGAAGGCGACGACGGGGTTGGACAACAGGGCAGCAAGCTTCGATCCCACACCGGTGCGGAAGACGACGGTTCCGTGATCGACCACGAAATTGACGGGGAAGATGTCCGGCCGGTTGTCCACAGAAACAGCGAGCCGTGCAACCTCGACGGAGCGCAGCAGCATCCAGCAGGTGTGTTCAGGGAGCGCCGTGACGCCCGGGTCATCAGACATGTCCTGACTATGCCCCGCAGTCAGGGCCGGCGATAGGGCCGCACGTCCCGTCAGCCCGTGACCTTGGGCGTGACCGAGGGCGTGTCAAGCGGAGGACGTGTGACCGCCTTCGCCGCAGCACGGCGGGCAGTAGCGCACCTCCCAGGGCGTGACGACCAGCGGATCGTCGTGGCCGACGGCGAGGACAAGATCCCCGTCGAGATAGCTCGGACGCACGTAGCCGTAGGCCCGAAGCACCGCGCCGGGTGCGAACGGACCCTGCGTGCCCCGTACCTGCTCGATCGCGGTCCGGTCCAGGACCCCAGCGACGGGCCGTTCGACCGTCAACCACTCCTGCCCCGGGAACGCCTCCGCACGCCCGCCAGTGTGGTGTGCGTGGCGGGCCGCGGCGACGAGCAGGACGCTCCCGGCCGGCTCCTCGGTGACCGGCCCGGCGGGCGTGAGCAGTGCTCGGCGCCCGGCTTCCGGAGCGGCCTCCGCGGCGGAGCGCAGAGCGGGAAGCAGCCGGGCCGGGCCCTCGACGGTGACCACGTACGTACGTCGTGGTGCCCCGAGGTAATGCGTGCAGACCACGATGTCGAGCGCCGTGGCCAGCCGACCTCGAGCCGCGTCGACCTCGGCCCAGTAGGCGAGGTCGGCAGGGTCATGGTGCTCGTGCCGACCATGCCGACCTCGCCCGTCGCGAAGCCCGCTCCCCGCGAACCTGGCCAAGCCCGTCACCAGCCGGTCGACCAGGTCGTCGGCCGACTGGCGGGACCCCTCGTCGTCGCCCGCAATCGCCATGACGATGCGTCCGGCTCGGGCGTGCATCGGCGGCGCGGCCGTCGTCGCTGCGGAGTGTCCAGGCTCCGCAGCGACGATGCCGCCGTCGATCTCGTCCGAGAGGACGTCGATGTCCTCGACAGGGTCGCGATCGGAGCTGAAGACGCCGAACGGGATCGCGATCTCGTCGTTGACCAGGCTCACGTGTTCGTCAGGCAATCTCAGACGACGTGCACGAAGACCGGGTTGGTGTAGAACCACAGGTCCTTCCACGGGTCGGCGTCCCCGATGACATCCAGCTTCGGTCCGTCCGGGTCCTGGGTCGGGTAGAAGCCGGCACCGAGTCGGTTGCCGTCGGTGCCACGTAGCCGCAGATAGAACGAGTCGGACACCCTCTTGAACGTCAGCGACAGCCGGAACCGCTTCTTCTTGCCCGACACGTCGAACATCTTGACCACCTTCGTGTTCGGCGCAGCCAGCGTGTCCTGGTCCCCGACGATCCCGGTGATCAGACCGCGGATGACGTCCACCCGCGCGAGGTGGGGAAGGTCGCCGTTGTTGTTGATGTGCTGAGCGGGGGTCACATCCACAGTGATCACCACGTCGGACCCCTTGCGGACCCGCAGGGTCCCGCCGAGGGTGACCCCGCGCATGTCCCACTCGCCCGCCTTCACCCGCACCTGGATGTCGTCCACCAGTTGACCGTGGTCGACCCAGGCGTTGCCCGCACGCAGTCCCGCGAGCACCGAGCGGTAGCCGAACTGTGCGGCGCCGACGTGATTCCGGCTGAAAGCACCGGGGAAGAAGTCTGCATAGCTCAGCCCGTCGGCGGCCGAGATGTTGGCCACCTCGACCGGCGCGAGGTAGGCGCCGCTGGCGTCGAAGTTCGCCGCGGGAGTGCCGTCTGGGAGAGGTGCGATCGGCCCGTTGACGTACGGGTCGCCGAGCACCTTGTGCGAGTCGGAGTTGGCGGTGATCCACCACGGCCGGCCCTCGCTGAGCAGCGAGTCCCAGAGCCCACCCACCATCGCAGTGAAGGCGTCGAAGCCGCCCCAGGTGCGGTAGTACTCCCAGTTTGCTGTCGTGTAGCCCGCCCAGGCACTCGCACCGACGGAGACCGCGGTATTGCCGTACTCGCCACGGGCACCGGAGATGTGGAACCCGTCCGGGACAGCGGCGTTCTGGTGGCCGGGTGCGCCCTCCATGCCGATCGCCACGCCCTGGCCCTGGTCACGCCAGGCCCGGAACTCGTGCGGTGTGTCCAGCCCCTTGCGGGCGGGGTGGTTAGCGAGCATCACGACATCGTCGACGCCGTCCGCCGCACCGATCTTGGATTTGAGGAACTGCAGACCCTGGATGGCGAGCAGCTCGTTGGCTGCAGTCGTCGGGTCGCCCTGCGCACCCCCGGTGGTGCCCGTCACCACCCCGTCGTAGCCGTTCTCGAAGGCCTTGAGGACCGACACCTCGTGCTCGCCGGGCGTCACGATGACAGTCGCGTGCTCAGCTGCGGGGATGTTCCACTCGAGTCCCTGGAAGACGAGCAGGCTCTTCAAGGCCGCACGTGCCGCGCGGATGTCAGGGTTGACCTTGTCCACTCCGAACTTTGCGTGGCCGACGCTGCCGTGGTCGGTGATGACGATCCAGTCGAGGCCGTACTTCGCGGCCTGGAACGCCTGATCGTGCGGCCGGTACATCGCGTCGCTGCTGAACTGGGTGTGGATGTGGTGGTCACCAGCGAGGTAGGCGTAGCTGTGCGGATCATCCTGCGGCGCCCGGTCGCGCGAGGCGCGCGTGCTGGCGGCTGCGACACCGGTCCCGCCCATAACGCTCATCGCGGCCGCGCCACCGCCGAGCAACCCGGCGTTCCGGAGCAGCTTGCGACGCGAGATCCCGGCCGGGTCGAGCTCGGTCTCGGGGACCGAGGGGTCGGCCCAGGCGGGGAGGTCGACCGCTACCTCAGCGGAATGGGTGTGGGTATGTGCGCCGTGCTCGTGATCGTGGTGGTCGTGACCCATGTGCGTGTCTCCCGGAGACGTTAGGGGCTCGGCTGACGCTGACGCGGCTGACGTTAGATATGCCCGGAAAATGCGCAGGTCGCGACGGAATGAACGTGGGATGACCGTCTTGTAACCGATCGGGAAGCCGCCGAGTCGTCGCGGCCGGTCACGCGCGAGCAGCAACCGGTGATCATTTTCCTTGAAATCGGCGTTCGCACGCGCCACTGTGATCAGGACGGAACTCGGAGTGACCCCGGGGGAGGACCCGATGGCCTCGGACGGCGAGCGGTCAGCCGGCCTGAACTGGCTTCGCGGCACCCGGCGACGACATGATCTGCTGCCGGGCCGGCCACTGGACCAGATCGCCGCAGGCGTCGCGGCCCAGGGCGACGATCCCGCCGGGCGCGTACGCGCGATCTGCTGCTCGGGGGGCGGGATCCGCGCGGCGGCCTTCGCCCTCGGCGGGATGCAGGCCCTCGGCCGTCGGGAGGACGGGAAACGTTCGTGGTACGAGGACGTCGACATGGTCACCGCGGTCTCCGGTGGCTCCTACATGGCCGGCTCGTTTGCCATCGTCGACCATGAGTTGAGCCCGGCGCAGCGTGCCGAGGCGCTCCCGTACGCACCGGGCTCTCCTGAGGACAACCGGCTCCGGGCACATACCCGCTATCTCGTGGAGGACCCTCGAGTCGCGGCGATCGGCATCCTCAATGTCCTCTACGGGCTGCTGCTGAACCTGCTGCCCATCCTTGCCGTCATCTACATCAGTGCAAAGCTCCTCGGCTGGATGCTGTTCGAGTTCGGGATCCTGACGCACGGCCCCAACACCTGGTTCGTGCACCACCTCGAGGCATACGGGGTCGGCGCTGTCGCGCTCGCCGCCCTCGGGGTGCTGCTGTTCGCGGTCGAGCGCCTGCACGACGTCTACCGTTCGCCTCGCGAACCGCTGACCGACTTCGTGCGCGCGTGGGCCATCAGGCTGCTCGTCGCCGCGGCCGTGTTTGCGCTGGCGTTCGTCGCGGTGCCCCTGCTCATGCGCTGGCTCAGCGAGTCGCGCATCGACCTCAAACCGGCCGGCGTCTCCTGGGGTGCGCAGCTCGGCAGCTTCGTCGCGACAACTGCGGCACTGGTCGCGCTCGTCAAGGGCAGCGTTGGGAAGTTCAAGGCAAAGCTGCAGACGAGCACGGGCACGTCGAGCACCGTCGCGGTCTGGACCAAGCGTGCACTGCGCTCGTTGGCCCCGTGGTTGGGCACCGCCATCGCCGTCGGTCTGCTGGTCAGCGCCTTCCTGACCTGGACCACCAGCGCGGCCTTCGAGGGCCTGCAATGGAACGACTTCGTCTACATTGCGCTCGCAGCGGTCGGGACCGTGGCGTGGCAGATGGTCACCGACGTCAACCGCAACTCGATCCACCCCTTCTACAAGGAGCGGCTGTCCTCGGCGTTCGCGATCCGTCGCACCGACTCCGAGCATGCAGAGGAAGTGCGCTACTCACGCCCGATCCGGCTCTCCGAGTTCGGCGGCGAGGCCGCCGACAGCGAAGCGGCGCCCCGCCGACCCGAGCTGATCGTGTGCGCGGCCGTCAACACCGATGAGGAGGGCGTCGTCCCCGCCGGCCGCGGATGTGCGCCGTTCACGTTCAGCGCGCACCGCATCGGGATCAGCAGCGGCACGATGTTCGCCGGGGAGAAGGTGGGAGCCAACGACAGCCTGATGCGCCCGACGCAGGACTACGAGGAGGCGGCCGGGATCCGCCTGATGACCCTGCCGGCCGCGGTCGCGGTCAGCGGCGCCGCTGTGTCGCCGGCGATGGGCAGGATGACCCGTGCACCGCTGCGCGTGCTGCTCGGACTGGCCAACGTCCGTCTCGGGCTCTGGCTGCCCAACCCCCGCAAGACTGACCTGCCGTCGGCCCCGCGCCCGGATGAGTCCCTCTGGCGGCTGATGAAATGGCAGCTGCACCAGCCGGGGATGCTCTCGCTGCTGCGGGAGCTGCTCGGCCGGATGGGTCTGCGCGGCCGCTGGATCTACGTGACCGACGGCGGCCACTACGAGAACCTTGGCCTGGTCGAGGCGCTCCGGCGGGGGGCCACCGAGATCGTCGTGTTCGACGCCAGCGGCGACGCGCCGCACAGCTGGACCGCGTTCGGGCAGGCGGTGGAGACGGCCAGAGCCGACCTCGGGGTGCAGGTCGATCTGGACCCGACGCCGATGACCCCGACAGGGGACGGTGGCCGGGCGCCCACCCTGGTCGTCGCAGGGCTCGTGCAGCTATCCGAACGGTGCACAGGCCACGTTGGTGCTCTGCAAGCTCGCGATGCCGATGGAGGTCCCGGCGTCCTGGGACGTCGCGGCCTGGGCCAGGAACCACGCGACTTTTCCGCATGACTCAACAGCGCAACAGCTCTACGGCGACCGCGAGTTCGAGGCCTACCGGCGGCTCGGCGAGCTGGGTGGCGAGCTAGCGCTGGCCCTGCTGGTGGGCGACGAGCAAGCGGCGGACAAGGCGGCTGCGCAGGAGAAGGCGCAGGAGAAGGCGCAGGAGAAGGCGCAGGACAGGGCCAAGGAGAGTGCACGGCAGAAGGCATCGGTGAAGCCGCGCGCCGCGAAGAAGATCGACCTCACCGACACGGCGGACTCGGCCTCGACGGTGCCCACGCCGGCAATGCCGACGCAGTCAACGGCGAGTCAGCGAGAGCCAGCAAACCCCGACCCACGCCAGCTAGCCGCGCGGCGGTTGACCGCGCCGGGAGCTCACGGGGCCGGGACGAAGGACTGCCGCTGCGCACCGAGGCCCTCGACGCCGAGCTCGACCACATCGCCGGCCCGGAGGTAGGTGGGGGGCTGCATGCCGAGACCGACACCCGCCGGGGTGCCGGTGTTCACCACGTCGCCGGGCTCGAGGACCATGAACTGGCTCAGGTAGTGGACGACCTCGAGCACCGGGAAGATCATGTTGCTGGTCGTGCCGTTCTGCCGGTCCTCGCCGTTGACCTTGAGCCACAGGTCGAGCTGCTGCGGGTCCGCCACCTCGTCGGCCGTGACCAACCACGGTCCCAGCGGGTTGAACGTCTCGCAGGACTTGCCCTTGTCCCACTGGCCGCCACGTTCGAGCTGGAAGTGGCGTTCCGAGACGTCGTGCGAGACGCAGTATCCGGCGATCACGGCGGCCGAGTCCTCGACCCGGTCGAGATAGCGCGCCGTGGCACCGATGACGACGCCCAGCTCGACCTCCCAGTCCGTCTTCTCGCTGGTCCGCGGGATCCGCACGTCGTCGTTCGGGCCCACGACGGTCGACGGGTCCTTCATGAACACCACAGGCTCGGTCGGCAGCGGCGCGCCGGACTCGGCGGCGTGGTCGGCGTAGTTGAGACCGATGCACACCACCTTCCCGGGGCGGCGGACAGGCGGCCCGATCCGCGTCCCCGGATCGACGGCGGGCAGCGAGTCGGGCGAGGTGGTGACGATCGATCGGAGCCGGTCGAGCCCGCCGCCGGCGAAGAACGCGCCGTCGTAGTCGGTGATCTCGCCCGAGACGTCGCGCAGGATGCCGTCGACGAGCACCGCCGGTCGCTCCGCGCCGGCCGGCCCGACACGCAGCAGCCTCATGAAGCGGTCCCGACCACGGCGAGCGCGTCGATCTCGACGAGCAATCCGTCGGGCAGCCCGACGTAGACCGTGGTCCGCGTGGGATAGGGCTCGTCGAAGGCGTCGGCATAGACCGCGTTCATCTCATCGAACTGCGAGACGTCGGTGAGGAACACGCGCACCGTGAGGACGTCGTCCAGCCTCGCCCCGGACGCCTTCAGCACAGCAGCAACGTTCGCGAGAGCCTGCCGGGTCTGCGGGCCGACGCCGTCGAGCACGGTGCCGTCCGCGGTGCTGCCGACCTGCCCGGCAGCTGCGACGATGCCCCCGATGCGGACACTCTGGCTGTAGGGCCCAGCGGGCTGTGGTGCCTGGTCTGTCAGACCTGCGGTTCGACTCACGTCCGGTCCTTTCGCGTCGGTGCTGCAAGGTTATGCTCGCGGCCGCGAGCGGTTTGCCCACCCCCGAGAGGAGCCGGCCGATGAACAGCGGTCAGGTCCCCACGGACATCGGCGACGTTTCCGAGGAGGGCCTCGACTGGCGCGACAAGGGCTTGCCGCCCGGCCAGGCGATTGCTCTCGCCGATCTTGCCCAGCAGGGCTGGAACATACTCGCGGGCGACGCAGGCTCGCCCGTCGCGGTGCTTCGCCAGTCGGCCCTCGACCCGCAACCTGGCGACGATGCGCGACTTCTGTGAGGAGCACGGCGTCGAGATCGCGCCGCACGCAAAGACGCACATGTCCCCGCAGCTGGTGGCCCGGCAGCTGGCGGCCGGCGCGTGGGGACTGACCGCCGCCGTGCCGCACCAGGTCGCGGTGCTGCTGCGGTTCGGGGTCCGGCGGGTGCTGGTCGCCAACGAGATCACCGACCGCGCGGGGCTCGCCTGGGTGGCCGGTCGACTGCTCGAAGATCCTGACCTCGACATCCTTTGGTACGTCGACTCGGTCGCGGGCGTCCGTCTCGCCGCAGCGGCAATGAGCGCGCTGCCCGGCACGGGGAACTCGGCCAGGCTGCTGCTCGAGGTGGGCCATCCCGACGGGCGCAGCGGCGTCCGCTCGCGCGACGACGCGCTGGCCGTGGCCAGAGCCGTCGCCGAGTCGCCGGGGCTGGCGCTTGCCGGGGTCGCCGGCTTCGAGGGCACCGTCGGACACGACCGCTCGCCGGCGACCCGAGAGCGGGTGGCGAACTTCCTCGCCTCCGTCCACGACACGTTCGTGGCCCTCGACGACGCCGGCCTGCTGACGGCGGGGGAGCGGGTCGTGACGGCCGGCGGCAGCGCCTTCTTCGACCAGGTGACCGAGCTGCTGACTCCGCTTCGCGACCGCGGAGCGGTGGTGGTGCTGCGCAGCGGCTGCTACCTCACCCACGACAACGGCTACTACGAGCAGGTCTCGCCTGATGTCGATCCGCAGTGGCGAGGGGACGAGTTCGACGCCGCGATCGAGGTGTGGGGTGGTGTGCTGTCCCGCCCGGAGCCAGACCTCGCACTGCTCAACCTCGGTCGTCGCGACGTGTCCTTCGACATGGGACTGCCGACGCCGCTGTGGACCGCGCGCAACGGTCAGCGCAGTCCGGCCAACGGCCTGTCGGTGACGGCACTCGCCGACCAGCATGCGTGGCTCGAGGTTCCGGCGGGCCACGACCTGGCGGTGGGGGACCTCGTCGGCGTCGGTGTGTCCCACCCGTGCACTGACGTTCGACAAGTGGCGTCTGCTGATGCTCGTCGACGATGACTATCACGTGGTCGGCGGGGTCCGTACGTACTTCTGACCGGTCTGTGCACCCTCAGCCGGCCCACGCGTTCGGGAGCCGACCGCGGACCCCCGGGTCGTGCACGAAGACCGAACCCGCGAGCGGCTGACGTTCGAGCGCGGCCGCGGAAAGGTCGTAGCGAGGCGGTCGTCACGTAGAGGGCGTCAAGGCTCGGGCCACCGAAGGCCACGCTGGTCGGCGCGGTCGACGGGCAGCATCACCTCACGGTCGAGCCGTCCGTCCGGCGTGTAGCGCCGCACCCGCCCGCCGTCCCACAGCGCGACCCAGAGGAAACCCTCGGCGTCGACGGTGAGCCCGTCCGGCACCGCGCCGGGCACCTCGATCTCGAGCAGGGCGCGGCGATTCGTGACCTGACCGTCGGCTGGGTCGACGTCGAAGACGTCGACCCGACCGGTCCCGCTGTCGGCGTAGTACATGGCGGACGAGTCCGGTGCCCAGTCGATGCCGTTGGAGACGCTGACGCCGTCGAGCATCCGAGCGACCGTGCGGTCGGCAGCCAGCCGATAGAGCGCGGCGGCTCCTGGCCGGTCGTCGAAAGAGGACGTGCCGACCCAGAAGCCGCCCCACGGGTCACAGCGCGCCGTCGTTCGTGCGGGTGCGCGGCAGTTGACCGGGCAGGTCGGTGATCTCGTCGAGGTTGCTCCAGTCGCCGTCCGCTGCGGCAACGCCTCTCTCGGTCGCGACGAGGTAGCCGCCGGACGCGCGCAGCGCGACACAACCGATCCATCCGCCGACGTCGCGGACGACCGCATCTGCGCCCGTCGCAACGTCCAGCCGGTGCACCAGGCCGCGGGGGATGTCGACCCACAGCAACGCCTCGATGCGCTCGTCCCAGAGCGGTCCCTCGCACAACTGCGCCGGCGTTGCGTACGACGACGTCGGTGCGGCCGGGTGAGCTCGCGGACGAGGTCACCGGTCACGCACCCCCTCGGGCAGTGCCGCGCCGTGGGCGGCGATCATCTCGTCGCACAACGCCATTGTCTTGTCGAGAGTCAGCGTCGAGCTCGTGCTTGGGTCGAGCATCGCGGCGTGATAGACGTGCTCACGATTGCCGTCGAGCGCGGCACGCACGACCAGTTCCGAGACGTTGAGGAAGGCACGGTTCACCGCCGCCAGCTGGGGTGGCAGGTCGCCGATGTGGGTGGGCTGCACGCCGTTGCGGTCGACCAGGCACGGCACCTCCACGCACGCGCCGTCGAGCAGGTTGTCGATGAGACGGTCGTTGCGCACGTTGCCCGGGCAGCACCCGCGGCGGCCCGCCTTCGAGCGCCTCGATGACCAGGGTGGCCAGCTCCTGTCCGGGCTCGACGGTGACGTCCTCGCCGGCGTCGAGCCGGCGCCTGATCTCGTCGTACTCGTCGAGACCCTCCTGGAACCACCCCAGGTAGGCCCCGATCGGGATCGCGTGCCGCTCCACCATCTCCGGATGCGGCAGGAACCAGGGGACGTACTCCGCGCCGTGCTCGCTCGACTCGGTCGGCACATAGCCCAGCCGTCGGAAGATCTCGAACTTCACCTTCTGCTGCAGGGCGGGGCTGCCCTCGACGATCTCGCGCAGCCGCGGGTAGAGGTCGCGGCCGTCGTGCTCGAAGCGCAGCACGAAAGCCTGATGGTTGACCCCGGCGGTCAGGAAGGTGATCTCCTGCTCGGGGACCCCCACGATGTCGGCGAGCACGGTCTGTGTGTCGCGGACGGAATGGCAGACGCCGACGACCTTGGCGCGCGGAAACGCTTCGTACACCGCCCAGGGCACCATCGTCATCGGGTTGGTGTAGTTCAGCAGCCACGCGTCGGGGCAGCGGCGCTGCATCTCGTCAGCGATGCCGAGAACCACGGGGATGGTCCGCAGGCCGCGGAAGATGCCGCCGATGCCGAGGGTGTCGGAGATGGTCTGCCGTACGCCGTGCCGGTGCGGGATCTCGAAGTCCAGTCGGGTGGCAGCGAAGCCGCCGACGTTGATCTGGTTCACGACATAGTCGGCGCCGTCGAGCGCCGCGCCGAGCTCCGGCGTGGCCACGATGACCGAGTCGGACCCGACGGATGCGGCGGTCGCCTGCGCGATGCGATAGGACGTGTCGAGCCGCTCGGCATCGATGTCGTGCAGGACCAACCGGGCACCGGCGAGCTGGGGGGACGTCAACAGGTCGGCAGCCAGGCTGCGCCCGAACTCGACGCTGCCCGACCCCAGAACGCTGATCGTCGTCATCCTTACATGACCGCCGTCTGGCCACCGTCGATCACGAGCATCGCGCCCGTGACGAAGGAGGCGTCGTCGGACGCCAGGAACGCGTAGGCCGCGGCGACCTCGTCGGCGCCGCCGGCGCGACCGAGCGGGATCGCGTCGCGCGCGTAGTCCTCGGCGAACGAGGGGTTGGCGATCGCGGCCGCGATCTCGTGGTTGAGCGGCGTGTCGATGTAGCCGGGGCAGAGCGCGTTGACCCGAACGCCGAGCGGACCGAGCTCGACGGCCATCGTGCGGGTCAGCTGAACGACCGCACCCTTGGAGGAGTTGTAGTGCGAGAAGTCGGCTTCCGCGGCGAGCCCGTTCGTCGAGGCCATGTTGACGATGGCGCCGCCGCCGCGGGCGACCATGTGCCGTGCGACGGCCTGCCCGACGAGGAACATGCCGCGCAGGTTGACCTCGATGATCCGGTCCCAGTGCTCGGTCGTGACGTCGAGGAACGGCTCGCGCCAGCCGATGCCGGCGTTGTTGGCGAGCACGTCGATGCCGCCCAGCGAAGCGGACGCGTCGGACATCAGCCGGTCGACGTCCTCGACCTGGCTGACGTCGCAGACGGTGCTGCCGACCGCTGGGTCGTCGAGCTCGCTGAGCGCTGCTCGGACGCCTTCCGCCTCGTGTCCGCACAGGTGCACTCGAGCGCCCTCCTCGAGAAAGCGTCGCGCAGTGGCGAACCCGATGCCGCGACTGCCCCCGGTGACCAGGACACCCTTCCCCCGAAGGCCCTTCACGGACGGATCACGGCTCGCACGATGTCGGAGGTGCCGTCGGCCAGAGCCATGAAGACACGTTGGGAGTCTTCGAGAGAAACACCGGTCGACCACCCGAGATCGCAGTCGGCCGAGAGCGCCACTGCCTCGGCGAACTCCTCGGACCGATAGCCGAAGGAGCCGAGGATGGTGCGCTGGCCGCGCACCAGCTCGTTGCCCTCGATCGTTGCTTCGGCGCGGGCCAGACCGATCCAGACGGCATGTCCGCCGGGCCGCACCCGGAGCACCGAGTCGGCTCGAGTGGCCGGCAGCCCGACGGCGTCGACCACCACGTCGTACTCCTCATCCAGAGCCGGACCGGTCGCATCCGCGCCCAGCCTGGTGGCGGTGCCGAGCCGGCCCTCGGTCGGGTCCACCACCGTGACGTGGCCCGCCCCGAACCGGCGGGCGACGAGCAGGCAGAACAAGCCGATCGCCCCGGCTCCGATGATGCCGACCCGGGCTCCGCGAACGTCGGGCACGAGGCGCAGGGCGTGCACGGCGTTGGCCAGTGGCTCCACCATCGCCGCCGCCTCCCAGTCGACACCGTCGGGCAGCACGTACAACGCGTCGGCCGGCACCGCCACCCGTTCGGCGAACCCGCCCGGGCGATGCACGCCGATCAGGCCGCGCTCGCGGCACACCTCCGTGAGGCCGCGGCTGCACAGGTCGCAGTGACCGCAGCTGAGCAGCGGGTTGACGGCCACCCGGCGACCGGACGGGTCGACGCCGACGATCTCGTGGCCCATCACCAGCGGGGGTTTGCGGAACCCGAGGCTGCGGAAGCCGTGCAGCTCGCTGCCGCAGATGCCCGACCCCATCACGTCGAGGACCACGTCGCCGTCGCGTGGTGCTGGCTCGTCGACGTCCTGCATCTCGACGACGCTGGGGGCTGTGAAGACCAGAGCTCGCACCTGCCACCTCGATCACGGTTGGGATCCATCAGTTCGCCGCGACGCTAACAGCAAGGGAAGGGTCCACCGATGGCGTCGGGGGCCAGAGTGTCACTCCTCCGGGTCCCCGTCGGCAACGACAGTCACGGTCGCTCCGGCGTCACGCAGAGCCTCGACCTGCGCCGGGTGCGCCGTCGCATCGGTGAGGACCTCGTCGACGCCGGCGACCGGCACGATGTGGGCGAGCATGATGCGGCCGAGCCGTGATCCGTCTGCCAGCACGATCGTGCGTTCCGCCCGCTCGATGAGTGCACGCACGGTGCGGGCCTCAACCTCGTCGTCGGTCATCAGGCCACCGTCGGCGGTCAGCGCGTCGACCTCGACGAACGCTGTGCCGATGGTCACGTCGCGCAGCAGGTGCTCGGCCCACGGTCCGGCGAGGCTGTAGGACTTCGGCCGGGTCACCCCACCGGTCACCACGACCTTGAGCCGGGGCCGCATCGCGAGGTCGGCGGCGATGTCGAGCGCATTGGTCACGACCGTGAGCCGGTCGCGGTCGGCAAGCTCGCGAGCCAGTCCCGGCGTGACGACACCGCCGGTCAGCGCCACCACCTGGGGGCCGCCCGGCACCCGGCTGGCCGCCACGCGGGCCAGCGCACGCTTGAGGTCGCGACGCTCGTCGCGCAGCCGGTTGTGCAGGGGATAGGTGACACCGGTGGTCACCGCACCGCCGTGCGTTCGCGCGAGCAGCCGCTCCTCCTCGAGCAGCGCAAGGTCTCGGCGCAGGGTGGCCGCGGACACCGACAGCCGGTCCGCGAGCTCGACGACGTCGATCGAGCCGTCCGCATCCAGCGCCGCGAGGATGGCGGCCAGCCGGTCAGTGCGACGCACGGCGAACACCTTCCTGTCGCGGACGGGCGTCAGGCTAGCGACCTGAGCGCTCGCTGGACACATACTCACGCAAGAATGAACAATCTTGCTGCACATTATTGCGCGAACGCTCAGATCGTGCTCCGATGTGCGCCATGACACCAATCCTGACTTCGATCGCTGTCCCGACACCGACGTCGATCACTGTCGCGACATGACCTCGATCGCCTTCATCGGGGCAGGCAGCGTCGAGTTCACCCGCGACCTGCTGGCGGACCTGCTCAGCTTCGACGAGCTCTCGGACGTCGAGGTGCGGCTGCATGACATCGACCCTGATCGGCTGGCGACCGCTGAAGGCATCGCGCAGGCAGTCGCGAGCCAGCTCGGTGCCACGCCCAAGGTCAGCGTCCACCCCGATCGTCGCGACGCCCTCGAGGGTGTCGACTTCGCCATCAACATGATCCAGGTCGGTGGCCTGGCCGCGACCAAGACCGACTTCGCGGTGCCCAACCACCGCGGCCTTCGCCAGACCATCGCGGACACGCTGGGCATCGGTGGCATCTTCCGGGCGCTGCGCACCTTCCCGGTGCTCAGTGGCATCGCCGCCGACATGCTCGAGGTCTGCCCGGACGCCTACTTGCTCAACTACACCAACCCCATGAGCATGAACGTCACCTACCTGGCGCGGGTCGCGCCCGACCTGAAGATGGTCGGGCTCTGCCATTCGGTCTATTGGACCGTCGTGGGGCTGTGCGAGGTGCTCGACGTGCCGTTCGACGAGGTGAGCTATTCCTCGGCCGGCGTCAACCATCAGGCCTGGCTGCTGCGCTGGGAGCGCGCCGGCAAGAGCCTCTACCCGCTGCTGGACGAGCGCATCGCTGCCGACCCGCAGCTGCGGCGGCGGGTCCGTGTCGACATGTACCGGCGACTGGGCTACTACCCGACCGAGACGAGCGAGCATTCCTCGGAGTACGTGCCCTGGTATCTCAAGCACGACGCAGAGATCGAACGGCTGCGCATCGAGCCTGACGTCTACGTGGGCATCAGTGAGGACAACGTGGCGACGTACATCGAAACCCGGCGCGCGCTGGCCGCCGGCGAGACGCTCGCGCTCGACGCCTCAGCGACGGAATACGCACCGCAGGTCGTGCACAGCATGGTGACCGGCACCAAGCGACGGATCTCCGGGAACGTCGCGAACACCGGGCTGATCAGCAACCTGCCCTCGGGGCTCGGCGTCGAGGTGCCGTGCCTCGTCGATGAGCTCGGCGTACACCCGATGTACGTCGGCGACCTGCCACCGCAGTGCGCCGCCCTCAACCGCGCCTTCCTCAGCGTGGTCGATCTCACCGTGCAAGCAGCGGTCGAGGGCGACCCCCGACTGGTCCGCCAGGCGGCGATGATGGATCCGAACACCGCAGCCACGCTCACTCTCGACGACATCTGGGGCCTGTGCGACGACCTGGTCGATGCGCACGGCGACCTGCTGCCCGAGCCGCTCCGGGTGCGTCTCGATGCCTAGCCCCCTCGTTGACAGGCGCGATACGCGCAACCCTGCTGCACGCTTCTGCACGAGAGACGTGCCCGCGGCTGGCCCTGCCGCAGCGAACCGCACCGTCACCGCCCGAACCGAGGAGTCCCGATGAGAGCGCAGCCCGCCCACCCGCGCCGCACCCTGCGGGGACCCGTCGCCCTCGTCAGCGTCGCCGCCACGCTCGCCCTCGTGCTGGCTGGCTGCGGCGGCGGAAGCGGAAGCGGAGCGAAGAAGCTCGACACAACGGCGCCGGTGACGCTGACCTGGTGGACCGGTCAGACCGAGGACGCCGAGAATCTGCTCGAGCAGATGGCGTTGGAGTTCCACAAGGCACACCCCAACGTCACCATCAACGTGTCCTCTGGCGCGCCGACCACCGACGACCTGCTGCAGAAGCTCTCGGCCACCTTCGCCACGGGGAAGTACCCGGACGTCTCCTACGCCTACGGCAGCTGGGCCGGCCAGCTCGGCGGGTCGGGGAAGACGCTGGACTTCACGGACAAGGTCAAGGCGCCGGAGGTGGGCTGGTCGGAGCTCCCGTCTGCCGCGCGCGCGACTGCGACGCCGGGCGGGACGGTCATCGGATTCCCCGCCCTCGTCGACAATCTGGCGCTCGTCTACAACACGAAGCTGTTCGACGAGGCAGGCGTCGCCTACCCGACCGACCAGTGGACCTGGGACGACTTCCGCAACGCGGCGAAGAAGATCAACGACCCGGCCAAGAAGATCTACGGGACCGCCTGGTCGGTCAGCGGCGGCGAGGACACCACGTGGCACCTCTGGCCGTTGCTGTGGCAGAGGGGCGGGCAGATCCTGAGCGATGACGAGAAGAAGTCGGCGTTTGCCTCCAAGGCCGGCGTCGACAGCCTCGAGCTGCTGCGCACGATGGCAGTCGACGACAAGACCATGTATCTCGACCAGACCGATGAGAAGTACGGGCCGCTGTTCGAAGGCGGACACGTCGGCATGATCGTCACCGGTCCGTGGGAGCTCTATCCCATGGTGCAAGCCAAGACGCCGTACGCCGTGACGATCTTGCCTGGAACCAACGGCGACCACCAGACGATCTCCGGCCCGGACATCTGGGCGGCGTTCGACCACAAGGACGCCAACCGTGCCCACTGGACCTTCCAGCTGCTCAACTGGATGAGCCAGCCGGAGCAGGACGCGCGCTGGAACATGGGTCTGGGCAACCTGCCGCTGCGTGCCTCGGAACAGGACACGCCCGCCTATGCCACTTTCATCAAGGACTTTCCGGGGGTGGACGTGATGGTGGCGAACCTGGCCAATGCCAAGCAGGCCCGACCCACGATCAAGCAGTATCCCGAGCTTTCGCGCTATGTGGGGACCGCCGTGGCCAAGGTGATGCAGGGCCAGGGCACCTCGGAACAGGCGCTCACTGATGCGGCCAAGAAGGCCGACCAGGCGCTGTCCTTCGGATGAGCCGTACGACGGTGACGGGTTCTGTGGCGAGCAGCGAGCCGGCCCCGGCGCGCCGTGCACCGATTCGCCGCATCCTGCCCGCGCAGCATCCGGCCCCGCCGCGACGGGTGGGCCGCCATCTGACGGGCTGGATGTTCGCGGGGCCGGCGACGTTGATCGTCGTTGGGTTGACCGTCTTCCCGGCCTTGTGGGCGTTTCTCATCTCCCGGCAGAACTGGGACGGCATCACGCCGGCGACGTCGGCGGGTTGGAGCAACTACCACCGGCTGGCGACCGATCCCGACCTCCGCAGCGCGGTCTCGCACACGCTGCTCTTCACCGCGCTTGTTCGTTCCGGGCTCGATCCTGCTCGGCATGCTGATTGCCACCGCCCTGAACAAGCCGATCCGGCTCGTCGCCTTCTATCGCACCGCGATCTTCGTGCCGTTCGTTGCGTCCGCCGCCGCCACCGGGATCCTCGCCAACTTCGTGTTCAACCCGCAGTTCGGCTTGGCCAACAACGCACTGCGGATCGCGCACCTGCCGCAGCAGCAGTTCCTCGAGAGCGGGCATCAGGCCCTGCTCGTGATCTGCCTGATCGCGCTCTGGGGGGAGGTCGGCTTCACGGTCGTGGTCTACCTCGCGGCGCTGCAGGACATCCCGCGGGAGATCACCGAGGCGGCGATGATCGACGGGGCCTCGTCGCTGCAGGTGTTCCTGCACGTGACGTTGCCGCAGCTCGCGCCGGTCACGGTCTTCGTCGCGGTCTGGCAGACCATCACCGCGCTGCAGCTGTTCGACCTGGTGTTCACGACGACTCGTGGCGGACCGCTGGGCTCGACCCAGACGGTCGTCTACTACGTCTATTACCAGGCATTCCAGCTCTCGCACTACGGCTACGGCTCGGCCGTCGCCTACGTCCTGTTCGCGGTCACGATGCTCATCACGTTGGGCATGGTCATCTACGCCCGGCGCAGCAAGCTGGAGGCCTTCTGATGGCGATCGATCGCATGGGCGCCGCTCCGGACCTGACGCCGCAGGTCCCGCGTACGCCGAAGAAACGGCGGCCCGGACCGCTGGGCTGGCTGCCCTTCAGCCCGTGGCACCTGTTCCTGATGCCGACGGCCCTGCTCTTCCTGCTTCCGTTGCTGCAGATGGTGTCTGCGTCGTTCATGACCGACTCCGACATCAATCGCTTCCCGCCGCGCTTCTTCCCTCACGGCCTGCATGTGTCGGGCTACGTGCACCTGTTCCAGCAGGCGCCGGTCCTGCGGTGGTTGCTGAACTCGGCCATCGTCTCCGTGATCGGTGTCGGCTCGCACCTGGTGCTGTGCTCACTGGCCGGCTACGGCTTCGCCCGGCTCAAGTTCGCTGGTCGCTCGATCGGGTTCTTCCTGATGGTCGCGACCATCATGATTCCCGACACAGCTGCTGATGATCCCGACCTACATCATGTTCTCCAAGCTGGCGCTCGTGGACACGCTGGGGGCGGCCTTCGTGCCCTGGCTGGCCACCGCGTTCGGCATCTTCTTGATGCGCCAGTTCTTCCTGTCGCTGCCCGTCGAGCTCGAGGACGCGGCCCGCATCGACGGCTGCACGACCTTCGGCGTCTTCCGCCGCATCGTGCTGCCGCTTGCGAAGCCGGCGCTGGCGACCCTGACGATCTTCACTCTGCTCGGCGCCTGGAACGACCTGATCTGGCCGCTGATCGCCATCAGCAATGAGCACTGGTACACGATCCAGCTCGGCCTGGCCAACTTCCAGGGCCAGCGCCGCACCGAGTGGTCCCTGCTGATGAGCGGCAACGTCGTCGCGACGATGCCGCTGATCATCGCCTTCCTGCTGGCGCAGCGTCACTTCGTCGCCACCATGACCTTCACCGGCCTCAAAGGCTGACCCGCCACCAGTCCACCCCCCGCCCCGGGAATCGACCACGTTCAGCATGCTTGCGGACGGTTCGCAAGGCCTGCACGCCTTGCGAACCGTCCGTACACCTGCTGAACGTGGTCGATTCCGGCGCCGTGGGCTCTGTTGGGCTGCGGGCGGGGCGCCTAGTGTTCGGCCGTGCTGTGGATCGATGCGGAGACCGTGACAGGGCTGCTCCCGATGTCGGGGGCGATCGACGCGCTCGAGGCAGCCCTGATCGGTGGCCTCGACCCGTCCGCTGATCCGCCTCGCGATGGGGTCGACACGCAGCACGGCCAGCTGTTGCTGATGCCGGCGGAGATCGCCGGCTGGGCAGGCGTCAAGATCGTCTCCATCGCCCCGGGCAACGCCGAACGTGGACTGCCCAGCATCCAGGGCATCTACGTGCTCCTGGACGCCGAGACCCTCTCGCCCGTGGCGCTCCTGGACGGCAGCGCGATCACCTCGCTGCGCACGCCGGCGATGTCGGCAGTTGCCGTCCGGCACCTCGCGGCAGCGGGCGCCTGCCGCCTCGTGGTATTCGGCACGGGTCCCCAGGCGTGGGGTCACGTCGCGGCCCTGCGCGCCGTCAGCCCCATCACCGAGGTCGTCGTCGTGGGGCGCGACGGGACTCGCGCGCAGTCCTTCGTCGACCGGCTCGCCGGGACCGGGGTGGTCGCATCCATCGGCACAACGGATGCCGTGGCCGACGCCGACCTGGTCGTCTGCGCCACCAACTCGGGCCAGCCCCTGTTCGACGGTCGGCTGATCCCGGACCGCGCCTGCGTCGTGGCGGTCGGCGCCTATCAGCCGGAGCGTCGCGAGCTCGACGCCGACCTGCTGGGGCGGGCCAGCGTCGTGGTCGAAGACGTCTCGACGGCACTGCGGGAAGCCGGCGACGTGATTCAGGCCATCGCGGAGGGAGCCCTCGCCGCCGAAGCCCTCCTCACGATCGACGACATCGTCACCGGCCGTGCGCACGTCGATCCCACGCGTCCGCGCGTCTACAAGAGCGTGGGCATGGCCTGGCAGGACCTGGTCGTCGCGGCGGAGGTCCGCCGGAGGCACGGAGCGGCCTGACCTTGCCAACCACCAGCGGTACGAGGGGTTCCGGACCGCGTCTGGGTCACGCTCAGTCACGCGTGCGGCTCAAGGGGACAGGAGGACATGTCGAACCTCTCACCAGGAGTATTCAAGGGGTAGGAGGCCCATGCGCGGGCGCGCGCTCATCGGCGACTCGCCGCGGCGAGCCGTCCTCCGCCATGCCGCGTGGTCCTGGCAGGCCTGGCTCTGGCTGGGAATCGCCCTGGCCGTCATCGGGCTGCACGCCTTCCAGCCCCCGGACGGCCTCATCGGCCAGTGGAGCTATCTAGCCGTAGGGATGGGAGCGTCGGTCGCTGCCTGGATCGGCTCCTCGCGGGCCGCTCCGGACCGGGTTGTCGGCCGGCTGGTGGCGCTGGGCATCACCCTGTCGGCCACCGGCGACCTGATCTCGCAACTGCTGAACTGGTTCGCGTCCACGTACCCGGACGTGAGCGCGGCCGACCTCCCGTGGCTCGGCTCCTACGTCGCTCTGTCTGCCGCACTCCTGCGGATGCTCCGCAAGAGCCGCGACAGGCGCGGGGCCTTTGTGGACGGTCTCGCCGATGTGGCGGTCATCGGCGTCCTGGTCCTGCTCGTCGAGTGGGAGGTGTCGGTCGGTGCGTTGGTGAGCGACGACTCGGTGCCCGTGTTCACGCGGCTCGTCTGGACCCTCTACCCCGCCTGTGATGCGCTGCTGATCGCCCTGGTCGTGCGGGTGGCGATGACCCGGCAGCGGATCAGTCCGACGTCTGGTCTGTTCGCGGTTGGTGCCGTGTGCTGGCTTGCCTCGGACTTCACGTACCTCATCTGGGCGTCGTCGGGTTCTTTGACGCGGTGGATGGACACGGGTTGGCTGGTCGGTGCCATGCTCCTCGCCGCATCAACGTGGCAGCGATCGGTGGACCCGTTCGCCGACGCGGGTGACGAGCGGGTGATGGGGCGTGGCAGCGTCGCTCTCGGGCTGCTGCCCCTGCTCGCGCCCGCTGTTGTCGAGCTGTGGGGATTGCGGAACGGCACTGCTCCCGACCCCGCGCCGCTGTTGGTCTCGACGTTCCTGCTGGTCATGCTTGCGTTCGTCCGAGGCTTCCGCTTGTCCGGCTCAGAGGCGAGGTCGCGAGAGCGGTTGCGTTCGCAAGAGCGCTACGCCAGTGCGGTTGCCGCCAACTCATCGGACGCCGTGCTGGTACTCGATCAGAACGGCTTGATTGTCAACGATGCGACGCAGTTCGCCACCCTTGTCGGCTCGGCGGACTCTCCGACCCGCGGCAACAGAACGTCGGACTTCTTCACCCCCGTCGACATGGACGAGGCAGTTGCCCTCTTTTCTCGCGCGCTTCTTGCGCCCGGCAACGTCTTCGAGAACGAGTCCGAGGTCATTGCCCTCGACGGGCGGCGGATCTGGCTCAACTCCCGCATGGTGAACATGCTCGATGACCCCGATGTCGCCGGTGTGGTCATCAACATCCACGACGTCACCCACCGGAAGGCGGCCGAGGAGCACCTGGCCCACCAGACGTTGCACGACGCATTGACAGGCCTGCCCAACCGAGCCCTTTTCAGCGACCGCGTCGACCAGGCCCTCCGGCGCGACCGGCGCAGCGGGCTCGACCCGGCGATCATCTATCTCGGCCTGGACGCGTTCAAAACCGTCAACGACAACTTCGGCCACGGTGCAGGCGACCACGTCCTGTGTGAAGTCACCCGCCGCCTGCTGAACGCCGTGCGTGCTGGAGGTGCCGTGACCCGGCTCGGGGCCGACGAGTTCGCGGTCCTCATCGAACAGACCAGCCGCCCCCTCGACGAAGCCGAGGAGGTGACCCGGCGAGTGGTGCAGCTGCTCGAGGTGCCGGTCGAGGTCGAGTCACAGCTCGTGACGGTTTCGGCCAGCGTCGGGATCGCTGTCGCTGACGCGGAGTCCACGGCGTCGACTCTGTTGCGCGACGCCGATGTCGCCATGTCCCGGGCGAAGGCGCAGGGGAAGGGTCGATACGTCGTCTACGAGGTGACGATGCGTGATGCCGCAGTCGAGCGACGACGGCTGGAGAGCGACCTGATTCACGCGCTGGTCGCGAGCCAGTTCCGGCTTGCCTATCAACCGGTCGTCTCGCTTGCGACCGACCGTGTCATCGGGTTCGAGGCCCTGCTCCGTTGGCACCACCCCGATCTGGGTGTCGTGCCGCCGGACAAGTTCATCCCGATCGCGGAGGAGAGCGGCCTGATCGTGCCGATCGGACGGTGGGTGCTGGACGAGGCCTGCCGGCAGGCGGCCGAGTGGCAGGAAGGGCTGCCACCGGGCGCGGCGGTCTCCATGGCTGTCAACGTGTCGGCCAGCCAGATCGCCTCGTCGAACCTGGTCCAGCACGTGGCGCAGTCGCTCGCCGGCAGTGGCCTGGCACCGGAGTCGTTGGTCCTGGAGCTGACCGAATCGGTCCTCGTGCACGACCCCGACCTGGCCGCTCGACGACTGCACGAGCTGCAGCACCTCGGCGTCCGGTTGGCCATCGACGACTTCGGCACCGGATATTCGTCGTTGAGCTATCTGCGTCGGTTCCCCTTCGACATCCTGAAGGTCGACAAGTCCTTCGTCGCCACGATCACCGACGCGGCCGCGATCCCCGCCATCGTGCGCGGACTGCTCGAGCTGGGCCGCACTCTGGGCCTCGAGACCGTTGCTGAAGGCGTCGAGGACGCCGTCCAACGGGATGCCCTGCGGGCGCAAGGCTGCGACCTGGCGCAGGGCTATCTCTTCGCGCGTCCGATGACGCCCGCGGCTGCCCGGGATCTCCTTGCCAGGCAACACGCCACCCACGCGTCCGCGACCAGCCCGGTCTGACGTAGCCGGCGATCACACTCCGGTGACGGGGTTCCATTCGCGCAGCGCGACCACCGAGACGCCCGGGGTCGAGTAGTAGGGGTCCGCAGCGAGGATTTCCTGCATGCCGTCCTCGTCGGTGTCGAACAGCAGTAGCGCGCCCGAGTCGTCCGCCCACGGGCCGGCCAGCCGCACCCGGTTCTCCGCAAGCAGCTTCGCCAGCCGCTCCCGGTGGGCCGGTCGCGCAGCGAGCCGTTGCTCGGCGGCGGATGCGTCGAAGGCGAGTTCCAGTACGTACATGGCGTTCAGCGTAGGAGTGCCTCACCGCACGCGGCGCACCGCGTCGTCGTACCGCTGGCCGATGACGTCGGGGTGCAGCAGCGACGCGAGCGCTTCGACCCCGTCGACCAGGCGAGGGCCGGGCCGCACGACAAGCCCGTCCGCATCGATCGCCCACACGGGGACGTGCGGCGGGAGCAGGTGAATGGCGGTCGTCGCCTGCTCGCACGCCGCATCGAGGCCGTAGCCGCACGGCGTCACGACCACGACGTCGGGCTCGGCCGCGGACACCGCGGGCCACGCCACCTCGACCGACCGACCGCCCGGCAGCCCGAGTACCGACTCACCGCCCGCAGCCGTGACCAGGTCGGGCACCCAGTGGCCGGCTGCGAACGGCGGGTCGACCCACTCGAGCATCGCCACTCGCGGGCGAGGTCGGCCCGCAACCTGCCCGGCGACGGCACGCAACCGCGCGCGAAGGGAGTCGACGAGCGTCCGTCCGCGCTCCGGGACGCCGGCCGCATCGGCGATGCTGACAATGCTGTGCAGTACGTCGTCCAGGGAGTGCGGGTCGAGGGTGGTGACCCGTGCCGCGGAGCCCAGGTCGGCCACCGCGTCCGTGATGCGCTGTGCCGGCAACGCACACACGTGGCAGAGGTCCTGGGTGAGGACGAGATCGGGGTCCTGGGCTCGCAGCGCCGCCTCGTCGAGCTGGTAGAGGTCGGCGCCGGCGGCGACGTGCTCCCGCACCAGAGCGTCCACCTGACCGGGGGTGAGTCCTTCGGTCTCCAGGCCGCCGACCACGACGGCGTTGTCCAGCCGGGCCCGGGGCGGCACGTCGCACTCGAACGTCACCGCCACCAGATCGTCACCGAGTCCGAGCGCATAGACGATCTCGGTCGCCGAGGGCAACAGGGAGGCGATGCGCACGCCACACCGTAAGCCGCGGACCTACCATCGAGCGATGAGGGCTGCGGCGGTGGTGCTGGCTGGGGGGCGCTCCGTACGGATGGGTTCGGCGAAGGCGGCGCTGCCGTGGCACGGGTCGACGCTGCTGCGTCACGTCTGCGGCCTGGTGGGCCGTGGAGTCGACGGTCAGGTGCTGGTCGTGCGGGCACCAGGACAGGCACTTCCCGCCCTGCCCAGCAGCGTTGAGGTGCTCGACGACCCGAGTGAGGGGCTGGGTCCGCTGCAGGGCATCGCGGTCGGGCTGGCGGCCCTGGAAGACCGCGCCGATGTGGCGTTCGTGTGCGGCACAGACGTGCCGTTCCTGCACCCGGAGTTCGTACGTCGTGTGGTGCGCGCCTGCACGGAGTCGGACCCGCCGTGCGACGTCGTCCTTCCGATCGCTCGAGGCCACGCCCAGCCGTTGGCTGCCGCCTACCGACCGGCGCTGGCGGTGCTCGCCGCCAAGCTCGTCGCGGCCGATCGGCTCCGTCCGGCGTTCCTGTTCGACGAGTGCAGCGTGCTGCGGCTCGACGACGACGCGCTGCTGTCCGACGCCCGGCTCCGGGCGGCTGATCCGCGCCTCGACTCGGTCATCAACCTCAACGGACCCGACGACTATGCCGCGGCGCACGAGCGACCGGCCCCGCAGATCACGGTCGAGTGCTTCGGCGTGCTGGCCACACATCATGGGCGCGGCACGCGCTCCTTCCGCGCAGCCACGGTTGCCCGTGCCGCCGAGGCAGCGGGCGTCCCGTGGGACCGGCACGTGCTCGCCGCAGTGAACGGCGACCAGACCGGACGGGACGGCGACCTGGCCCTGGTGCCGGGCGACACCGTCGCATTCCTCTCGGCAGCGGCGGGCGGATGACCATGGCGGAGCGGCACCACGAGACCGTCAACGGTGCGAGGCAACCGGGTGGATACTTCGGCCGCGCCCTCATCGTCAATGTGACGGACGGCTCGTCGACGACGCTGGAGCTCCCGGCCGCGGTGCTGCGCGACTACATCGGTGGAGCCGGCCTCGGCACCTGGCTGCTGACGACGCTGGCGCCCGTCGGTGTCGACCCGCTCGGTCCCGAGGCCCCGCTGGCGTTCGTGTTCTCACCGCTGGTCGGCACACCGCTGACCACGAGCGCGAAGTTCGCCGTGGTCGCCAAGTCTCCCCTCACGGGTTTCCTCACCGACGCCCTCGCGTCCAGCCATTTCGCCATAGCGGGCAAGCTCACCGGGCACGACGCCATCGTCGTCACCGGCCGGGCGGCGGCGCCAAGCGTGCTGCTCGTCGATGGCGACGAGATCCGCCTCGAAGACGCGACTGGTGAATGGGGACTGTCGGCTGCCCACGCGGAGACCGCCGTCCGCGAGCGGCTGGGCCGGGCCTGGCGCGTGGCGTCGATCGGCACGGCGGGGGAGCGGCTCGTGCGGTTCGCCACGATCTCCCACGATGGCCGGCATGCGGGGCGCGGCGGGCTGGGCGCAGTGCTGGGTTCGAAGAACCTCAAGGCGGTGGCAGTCCGCCCGCGTACCAAGGTGGCACCGGCCGATCCCGCCGGTGTGCTCGCCGCCGCCCGGGAGCTGCGTGCGGCGTCCTTTGGCGCGGCCACCGCCAAGTTCCGCGAGCTGGGAACCCTGGCCAACCTGCTCGCGTTCAACGCCGTCAGCACACTGCCGACCCGCAACTTCACCTCGGCCACGTTCGAGGGCGCCCCGCAGCTGTCCGCCGAGGAGCTCGCCGACCTGCGTGGCGTGACCAAGAACAGCTGCGCGTCCTGCGCCATCGGTTGCGAGCACATCTACCGCCGTAAGGGCGGCAAGCAGGTGCGTGTCGAATATCAGAACGTCTTCGCGGTGGGATCCATGTGCGGTGTCGCCGACGCCGACGACGTTCTGGAGGCCAGCGCGCGGTGCGACGAGCTGGGCCTGGACACCATCTCGGCCGGGGGCACGATCGCCTGGGCCATGGAGTGCGCCGAGCGCGGCCTCATCGACGCACCCTGGTTGCGGTTCGGCGACGGACGCGCGGTGCTGCGGGCCCTCGACGAGATCGTGGAGGGCACCGACCTGGGTGCGCTGCTCGCCCAGGGCTCGCGGCGGGCGGCCGAACAGGTCGGCGGCGGCTCCGCCGACTTCGCGCCGCACGTCAAGGGTCTGGAGATGCCCGGCTACGAGCCGCGCACCCTGCACGCGATGGCCCTCGGCCTCGCCGTCAACGCGCGTGGCGCCGACCACAACCGCACGGGTGCCTACCAGGCCGACCTGTCCGGCGAGGTCGACCGCTTCGCCGGCGGTCAGGACCATGTCGTTGCAGCGATCGAGACCGAGGACCGCGCGGCGATCATGGACTCGCTGATCCTCTGCAACTTCCTCAAGGGCGTCTTCGACGAGCCGTTCGCCGACTGGGCCCGGTTGCTCGCCCTCGTCACTGGCTGGGACGTCGACGAGGCCGAGATGCGGGCGACGGCAGCCAGGATCGTGCTCGCCAAGAGGGCGTACAACCTGCGCGAGGGATGGACGCCCGCCGACGACTGGCTGCCCAAGCGCATGCTCGAGACCACGCTCACGCTGCCCTCGGGCCGCGTGGCCGCCCTGACGGCTGAACGTCTGCGCGCGATGATCTCCGGCTACTACGCCGCTAGAGGGCTGGACGCCGATGGGCGTCAGGTCGTCGAACCGGCTCCGATACATCCCGGTTAGGGTTGGTCCAGAAGGACCGACGCGTCAGGGAGGCCTTGTGCACGACCCCGACCATGTCGAGGGGGAAGTCCAGCGTGCCAGCGACCGGGTCTTGACGATCCCGAACGCCCTGTCGGCGGCCCGTCTGGTCGGTGTCCCGTTCTTCCTGTGGCTCGTGCTGAACGAGTACGACGCCGCTGCGGTGATCGTGCTGATGGTCAGCGGTTTCACCGACTGGCTCGACGGCAAGATCGCGCGGCGCTGGAACCAGATGTCGCGCGTCGGCCAGCTGCTCGACCCCGCGGCCGACCGTCTGTACATCCTCGCCACGCTCATCGGGCTCACGGTCCGCGACGTCGTGCCACTGTGGCTCACCGTCGCCCTGGTGGGTCGTGACGTCCTGCTCGCGTTCACGCTCCCAGTGCTGCGCCGGCACGGCTACGGGCCGCTGCCCGTGCACTACCTCGGCAAGGCGGCCACCTTCAACTTGCTCGCCGGGTTCCCGCTGCTGCTGCTCGGCGAGGGCGACTCGCTGGTGAGCCAGGTGGCTCACGCGTTCGGCTGGGCATTCGCGATCTGGGGTACCGCACTGTATTGGTGGGCAGGAGTGCTCTACGTCGTCCAGGTGACTCAGGTCGTGGGCGCGGACAGGCAGGGGAGAGTGCCGGCATGAAGGCTGTCGTGATGGCTGGTGGTGAAGGCACCCGCCTGCGGCCGATGACCGCGAGCATGCCCAAGCCGTTGCTGCCGATCGTCAACAAGCCGATCATGGAGCATGTCCTCCGGCTGCTCCAGCGGCACGGCATCACCGAGACGGTCGTCACGGTCCAGTTCCTCGCGAGCCTCGTACGCAACTACTTCGGCGACGGCGAGGACCTGGGCATGGTGCTGCACTACGCCACCGAGGACGCGCCGCTCGGCACCGCCGGGAGCGTCAAGAACGCCGAGCACCTGCTCGACGACGGCACCTTCCTGGTCATCTCCGGCGACGCGCTGACCGACTTCGACCTCACCGACCTGGTGAAGTTCCACCACGACAAGGGCGCGCTCGTCACTGTCTGCCTGACGCGGGTGCCTGACCCGCTCGAGTTCGGCATCACGATCGTGGACGACGACGGAAAGGTGCAGCGCTTCCTGGAGAAACCCACGTGGGGTCAGGTGTTCTCCGACACGGTGAACACCGGCATCTACGTGATGGAGCCCGAGGTCTTCGACCACGTCACCAGAGGTGAGAGCGTCGACTGGTCGGGGGACGTGTTCCCGCAACTCGTGGAGCAGGGGCTGCCCATCTACGGCTACATCGCCGAGGGCTACTGGGAGGACGTCGGCACCCACGAGTCCTACTTCAAGGCGCAGGCCGATGTCCTGTCCGGAAAGGTGGACGTCGACCTCGACGCGTTCGAGGTCTCTCCCGGAGTATGGGTGGGGGAGGGCGCCGATGTGCACCCCGAGGCGGTGCTGCGTGGTCCGTTGTACGTCGGCGACTACGCGAAGGTCGAGGCCGGTGCGGAGCTGCGGGAGTTCTGCGTCCTGGGCAGCAACGTGGTCGTGAAGAACGGCGCCTTCCTGCATCGGGCGATCGTGCACGACAACGTCTTCATCGGCCCGCAGACCAACCTGCGTGCCTGCGTGATCGGCAAGAACACCGACATCATGCGCGCGGCACGGATCGAGGAGGGCGCGATCATCGGCGACGAGTGCGTCATCGGTGAGGAGGCCCTGGTCTCTGCAGACATCAAGATCTACCCCTTCAAGACGGTGGAGGCCGGTGCGGTCGTCAACGCCAACGTCGTCTTCGAGTCGCGGGGACAGCGCACCCTGTTCGGACCGCGCGGCGTTTCGGGCATCGTGAACGTCGAGATCACCCCCGAGCTCGTCGTCCGGCTTGCAGGTGCGTGGGCCACGACGCTGCGCAAGGGCTCCACCGTCACCACGTCGCGAGACGTGTCCCGAGCCGCCCGAGCCCTCAAGCGCGCGGTCATCTCCGCGTTGTCCTCGAGTGCCATCAACGTGATCGACCTCGAGGTCGTGCCGGTTCCCGTCGCGCGGCTGGAGACGGCCCGAGGCAGTGCCGGCGGCGTGATACTGCGTACGACGCCAGGGCAGGCCGAGAGTGTCGACATCGTGTTCCTCGACAGCGCGGGAGCCGACCTCGCGGAGGCGGGCCAGCGCAAGCTGGAGCGGACGCTGAGCCGCGGGGAATACCGCCGAGCCTTCCCGGGCGAGATCGGCGACCTGCGTCTTCCCGCCGCGCATCATGGAGAGCTATGCCCTCGAGCTCCTGCGGCGGGTCGACACCACCGGCATCGCCGAGGCAGGTCTGAAGGTCGTCGTGGACACGGGCGGCGGCACCGCGGCACTCGTACTGCCGTCACTGCTCGGTCGTCTTGGCCTGGACGCCTTGACGGTCAACAGCGGGCTCGACGAGGCGTCGCCCACCGAGACGGCGGCCGAGCGACGCGAGGCCCTGCACCGGCTCGGCCGGTTGGTGGCGTCGTCCCGCGCTGCCTTCGGAGTGCACTTCGACCCCGTCGGCGAGCGGATGGCCCTCGTCGACGAGCGGGGCAACATCATCGACGACGAGCGAGCGCTGCTGGTGACGCTGGACCTCGTCGCGGCAGAACGGCGCAAGGGACGGGTGGCGCTGCCCGTCACGACGACCCGCCTGGCCGAGCAGGTGGCCGCCTTCCATGGCGTCGACATCGACTGGATCGCGACGTCGCCCGCGGCTCTCACAGCAGCGGCGCGCCAGTCCGACGTGATGTTCGGCGGTGACGGTCGCGGTGGTTTCGTCGTCCCCGAGTTCTCCACGGCCCTCGATGCGTTCGCGGCCTTCGTGCAGCTGGCCGGTCTGGTCGCGCGCACCCAGCTGCAGCTGTCGGAGATCGACACGCGCATCCCGCAGAGCCACATCGCGCGGCGCTCCATACCGACCCCGTGGGCGGCGAAGGGGATGGTCATGCGGGCTGTTGTCGAGGCGGCCGGCGATCGGAGCATCGACACGACCGACGGCGTGCGGGTCGTGGAGACGGACGGCAGCTGGGCACTCGTGCTGCCCGACCCGTCCGAGCCCATCACCCACGTGTGGTCCGAGGCGGGCACCGACCTCGCGGCCAGCCAGCTGCTCGACCGCTGGGTCCTGGTGCTGTCCCGCGTGGCGGGCTGATGACAGAGCCGACCCCGGACACCCCGCCACATTCATCAGGGCGGCGCAAGCCGCCGCAGCCATCGTGGTGGAGGCGGGCTTTTGCCGACCGGCGTACGTCGCCGCAGCCGGCGGGGCGACAGTCACATCAACCGGAGCGGCGCGTCGACGCGTCGATGTCGCTGCTGACGAACTTGATGAACAACTCGCTGGACGAGGGCTACGCCGAGGCAGCCGCCCGCCGCCCCACCAGCGCTGCGCCTCGCGACTGGCGCAAGCACAGCTGGCTGCTGCTCGCCGGGCTGCTGGCCGTGGGGTTGTTGCTCTCGACCGCCGCCGCGCAGGCGCATGACCGCGCTTCCTCGACGGCCGAGGCCGGCGCGGCGCTGATCCAGGAGATCCAGGCGAGGACCACCACGAACGACACGCTGGAGAACAGCCTGGAGCGCGAGCGCGCCGAAGTGACGGAAAGCCGGCGCAACGCGCTACGGCTGACGTCGGAGGGCACGGCCCTCGCCGCGCGGCTCGCGACGCTGGAAGTGGTCACCGGGGCGTCGCCGGTCACCGGCCCCGCTCTGGTGGTGCACCTGACCGACGCACCCCCGAGCGACGACACCGGCGCGGACGTCGACCCGCGCACCGGCGACGCCACCGACGGCAGGGTCACCGACCGCGACCTGCAGACCATCGTCAACGAGGTGTGGGCTTCCGGCGCGGAGGCGGTCGCCGTCAACGGCCAGCGTCTGACTGCACTGAGCGCGATCAGGTCCGCAGGCGATGCGATCCTGGTCGACTTTCGTCCGCTGTCGCCGCCGTACGACATCGTGGGTGTCGGCGACGCGAGCGCGATGCGGGCGAGCTTCGTCGAGGGGTTCGGCGGCAGCTATCTCCAGGCGTTGCGCGACTATGGCATCGACTACTCGCTGAGTACGAAGCGTTCCGCGCGGCTTGCCGAGTCGTCAGGTGTCATGCTGCGCTACGCCGGCGTGCCGACAGGGACGGAGACTCACAGGTGATTGCCGTGCTCGGGCTTGTCGTCGGCATCGTCGCCGGCCTCTTTCTCGAGCCCACGGTGCCGATCTGGCTGCAGCCCTATCTGCCGATCGCGGTCGTTGCCGCGCTCGACGCCGTCTTCGGTGGCTTCCGGGCCCTGCTCGACGGCATCTTCGACGACAAGGTCTTCGTCGTGTCGTTCGTGGCCAACGTCCTCGTGGCCGCGCTGATCGTCTATCTGGGCGACCAGCTCGGCGTGGGATCGCAGCTGTCCACCGGCGTCGTGGTCGTGCTCGGCATCCGGATCTTCTCCAACGCTGCCGCCATCCGGCGCAGGCTGTTCCAGGCATGAGCGACCAGGCGTCCGGGGACGAGCCGGTGTCCGAGCCCTCCGCGCAGACCGGCCCGGAAGCCGACGGCATCGGCCGAGCCCGCCTGCTGGCGGCGCTGCGTGCCAAGCCCTCGCGCGGTCAGCTCGTGGCCGCCGTCCTCTGCGCGCTGCTCGGGTTCGCCGTCGCCGTGCAGGTGCGGGCCAACCAGGACGAGGGGTTGTCCGGCCTGCGCCAGACCGACCTGGTGCGCATCCTCGACGACGTCACCGAGCGCGCGGCACGGCTGCAAGCGGAGTCCCGTGACCTCGAGGACACCAAGGCCAAGGTGAGTGGCGGCAGCAGCGGCAGCCTCGCTGCCCTCGAGGAGGCCCGCCAGCGAAGCCAGACGTTGGGCATCCTCGCGGGGACGCTCGCCGCCGAAGGCCCCGGCATCGAGCTCACGATCAGCGATCCGGAGGGCAAGGTCGGCGCCGATGTGCTGCTCGACTGCCTCCAGGAGCTGCGCGATGCGGGCGGCGAGGCCTTCGAGATCGGCTCCGTGGACGGCGACCGCGTGCGGGTGATCGCCAGCACCTACATCTCCGACGGGGAGGACGGTGGGATCGTCGTGGACGGCGTCGAGCTGCACTCGCCGTACCGCATCAGGGTCATCGGCGACTCGCGCACGCTCGCCGGCGCGCTCGACATACCCGGTGGTGTGCTCGACGTGCTCAGCCAGAGCAAGGCTCAGGGCACCGTGACGCAGCGCTCCGCGGTGGCGATCACCTCCTTGCGACCGACTCCGACGCCTCAGTACGCTCGCCCGGCCCCACAAAAGACCGAATGAGCTCGCCGGCTCACAATTCTCAATGTTCGCCGGCTCACAATGCTCAAAGCTCGCAGGCTCGCAATGGCTGCCTGACCACCGTCGAGAGGACAGCTGTGTACCCCGAGGATCTGCAGTACACGAAGGACCACGAGTGGGTCCGGCCCCAGGGGGAGACCGTGCGGGTCGGCGTCACCGACTTCGCCCAGGAGGCGCTCGGCGACATCGTGTTCGTCACCCTGCCGGACGTCGGCAGCGACGTGACAGCGGGTTCCACCTGCGGCGAGATCGAGTCGACCAAGAGCGTCTCCGACGTCTATGCGCCGGTGACGGGCACGGTCGTGGCCCGCAACGAGAGCCTTGACTCTGCGCCCGAGCTGATCAACTCCGACCCCTACGGGGACGGCTGGATGCTCGAGATCCGACCGGCCGACGGAGCCGACGCGGAGGGCCTGCTCGACGCCGAGGCCTACCAGGCCGGCCTCGAACAGTCCTGACCGGCGCGTTGCCGCCCCGGGCGTTGCCGACTCGCCGCGGCGACCTTCGTCGGTCGCTGCTGCGCTCTCAGGCGAACCGGTTGACCCTTGTCCGGCACGGGACGTAGGTTGCCTGCAACCATCAACCTCGACCTGCGATCGAGGGTGACAGCTAGGCTCAAGGCATGGCTATTCGCGGGGCATTGTCTTTAATGGGTGATGTTCCCGGGCACATTCTCACCACAGCACTCTGACAGCGCATATCACCCGCATATCACTCGCTCATCACGGCCGCGGCGAGGCCGCGGCGGGAAGGCCGATCGATGCCCTTCTGCACTCAGTGCGGGCACAACAACGCCGATGACGCCCGCTTCTGCAGCAACTGCGGCGCGGCGCTCGACCCTGCCGCAAACACGCCGCCACCGACGCCCTCGGCGGGGGAGACCTCGACGATCACGATCCAAGGTGTCGACCTTGCCGCCGAGACAGCGGAGAAGGGCGAGGGACTCTCGGCGGCCGACCAGGCCGCCGTCGACGCGCTGCCGCCCGGCTCTGCTCTGCTGGTCGTGCGTCGTGGACCGAACAGCGGCAGCCGGTTCCTGCTCGACTCCGACGTGACCACGGCGGGTCGTCACCCGGCCAGTGACATCTTCCTCGACGACGTCACCGTCTCGCGCCGCCACGCCGAGTTCGTACGCGCGGGGGACGGCTTCTTGGTGCGTGACGTCGGCTCACTCAATGGCAGCTACATCAACCGCAAACGCATCGACGAGGCCGCGCTGAGCGGGGGCGACGAGGTGCAGATCGGCAAGTACCGGTTGGTCTACTACCCCAGCCAGCACGGCACGCCCTCCGGTCCCGCGGGTGGAGAGCCGGGGTGAGTCCTGCTGTTCCTGCCCGGTCACTGATGAGCATCGGGGAGGTGTTGGGCGCGCTGCGCCCCGAGTTTCCTGACGTCACGATCTCCAAGCTGCGCTTCCTCGAGTCCGAGGGACTCGTCGAGCCGGCCCGCACCCCCTCGGGCTATCGCAAGTTCAGCCATGCCGACGTCGAGCGGCTCCGCTATGTCCTGGAGGCGCAGCGGGACCACTACCTTCCGCTGCGGGTGATCAAGGAGCACCTCGACGCGCTGGACCGTGGGCTCGAGCTGCCCGAACAGCCGGGTGGGCGGCCACGGGTGCCGCGCGTGGTCCTGGACACGGCAGGGACCTCGACGGAGGGGGTCGAGGCTCATGCTTTCGCCCCCACTCCGGGTGCCGAGAGCGCGCGCCTGCGGCTGTCCCGGTCCGAGCTCGCGGAGGCCGCGGGCATCGACCTCCCGCTGCTCGAGCAGATCGAGAACTACGGCCTCGTCACGGCACGGGCAGGCAGCGGCGCGTCGGCGTACTTCGATGGTGACGCCCTCGTCGTGGCGCAGATCGTCTCGGCCATGAGCTCCTACGGTCTGGAGCCGCGCCACCTCCGGGGGTTCCGGACAGCGGCGGAGCGGGAGTCCTCACTCGTCGAGCAGGTCGTCGCACCGCTGCTGCGTCAGCGCAGCCCGCAGGCCCGCGCCCGGGCCGAGGAGGTGGCCCGCGAGATGGCGGCGCTGTCCGTGCGGTTGCACACTGCGTTGGTACGAGCGGCGATGCGTTCCGTGGTCGGTCACTGACGGAATCCGCTCGTCCTCCACTCGCCATCCACTCGGCACCGACTCGCCATCTGCGTTGCCGGCGTCGACCGCCGGAGCAGGCGGGACAGTGCCGCCGGAAGTTGGCCTTTTGGCGAGTAGGGTGACCGGTGTGAACGAGCTCGATGTCGTCGGAGTCCGAGTGGAGATGCCCTCCAACCAGCCGATCGTGCTGCTCAAGGAGTCGGCAGGGGAGCGCTACCTGCCCATCTGGATCGGCGCGGGCGAGGCCACCGCCATCGCGTTTGCCCAGCAGGGCGTCGTGCCGCCCCGGCCCATGACGCACGACCTGATCCGCGACCTGCTCGCCGCGACCGGCGAGGAGCTCACCCAGGTCAAGATCACCGCCCTGCAGGACGGCATCTTCTACGCCCAGATGGTCTTCGCCAGCGGGGTCGAGGTCAGCGCCCGCCCCTCGGATGCCATCGCCGTGGCGCTGCGCACCGGCAGCCCCATCTTCGGAGCGGACGAGGTGCTCGAGGAAGCCGGCATCTCCATCCCCGACGAGCAAGAGGACGAGGTCGAGAGGTTCCGCGAGTTCCTCGACCAGATCTCGCCGGAGGACTTCGGCGGTCCGCCGCACTAGATCTCAGCCTCGACCTGAGGTCGAGACTTTCGGACACGCCAGGCGTGCCGGGTGCCAGGTCGTTGACCGGCCCTGTTCGGATGCGTACCGTGCACATGAACGCCCTCGCTGTAACTCCAGCCGTGTGATCTGCTCGTCGGCCCGTTGTCTGGGTCCCGGGCGGCGCGTCTGGTCCTCTGAGGGTGCGAGACGGAGGTCGTAGTGACGAGCACCGGCGGCATGACGCCGAGCAGCACCGACGCGGACAACGCGAAGGTCCGGCAGGCGCGCGAGCGCGCCGGTCAGCAGGGACTGCTGTTCACCGACGACCTGCCTCACCTGCCCGAGGACATGGGCTACCGCGGGCCCACCGCCTGCGCGGCTGCGGGCATCACCTACCGCCAGCTCGACTACTGGGCGCGCACCGGTCTGGTCGAGCCGGGCATCCGGTCGGCGCACGGTTCCGGCAGCCAGCGCCTCTACGGCTTCCGCGACATCCTGGTTCTCAAGGTCGTCAAGCGGCTGCTCGACACCGGAGTCTCGCTGCAGAACATCCGCGTCGCCGTCAACCACCTGCGTGAGCGTGGGGTCGACGACCTCGCCCAGATCACCCTGATGAGCGACGGGGCAACCGTCTACGAGTGCACGTCCGCCGATGAGGTCATCGATCTCGTCCAGGGCGGCCAGGGCGTGTTCGGCATCGCCGTCGGCCGCGTCTGGCGCGAGGTCGAGGGCACGCTGGCCGCGATGCCGGGCGAGCGGCCCGACAGCGCCCCCGCCGAGGGCGAGGCGACGGCCGGCGACGAGCTGTCGCTGCGCCGCCGCGCCAAGACCGGCTGACCCACACCTGCACCGCAACCACCCCACTTTGTGGACTCCGACACACCGGATGTGCGGCGTGTCGGGTGCGCGAGAGTCCACAAAACTGGGTTCGCGGTAGAGTCGTCCTCGCCGACGACCCCGCGCGGGAGAGTTCGTGCCACCGGTGTCCCTGACGGGACCGCACCGGTGATGGCGGCGCCGAAGGGGCAACCTCCCCGGAACCTCTCAGGCACCCGAACTGCGCGGGCGAGGCAGCTCTGGAGCGACGGGCGACAGAGGGGGAGACGGCACCGGGTGCGCGAGGCGCGCGGTGCGGTCACCGACCTTCGGGAGCCCGTGTCGTGTCCCAGACCCCGCAGTCCCGTCCCACGTCGAGCCAGCTCGACGCGACAGTGACCTTCGCCAAGCGCCACATCGGGCCGGCCGTCGAGGACCAGGACAAGATGCTGGCCCTGCTCGGCCACCAGTCCCTCGAAGAGCTGGTCGCGGCAGCGGTGCCCGCGTCGATCCGTGGCGGCGAGCCGTTGCGGCTCGACCGTGGCCGGTCCGAGCACGAGGTGCTCGACGAGCTGCGCCAGCTCGCCGCGCAGAACCAGGTCGTCACCTCGATGATCGGCCTGGGCTATCACGGCACCGTGACGCCGCCGGTCATCGTGCGCAACGTGCTCGAGAGCCCCGCCTGGTACACGGCCTACACGCCCTACCAGCCGGAGATCTCCCAGGGCCGGCTCGAGGCGCTGCTCAACTTCCAGACGGTGGTCACCGACCTCACCGGACTCCCGGTCGCCGGGGCGTCACTGCTGGACGAGGGCACGGCCGCCGCCGAGGCGATGACGCTGGCCCGGCGCAGCAGCAAGGCCGCGGCCGGAGCCGCGTTCGTCGTCGACACCGACGTACTGCCGCAGACCCTCGCCGTCGTGCAGACGCGCGCCGAACCGCTCGGCATCGAGGTCGTCACCCGCGACGTGCACGCGGACGGGCTGCCCGACGGTGACGTCTTCGGTGTGTTGCTGCAGTACCCGGGTACGTCCGGTGTCGTCACCGACGTGTCGGTGGCTGCCGACGCGGCGCACGAGCGCGGTGCTCTCGTCGCCGTCGCGGCCGACCTGCTCGCACTGACCCTGCTCAAGCCGCCCGGTGAGATGGGGGCGGACATCGTCGTCGGCACCACTCAGCGGTTCGGGGTGCCGGTCGGCTTCGGTGGCCCCCATGCCGGTTACATGTCGGTGCGCCAAGGCCTCGAGCGGTCGTTGCCCGGTCGCCTGGTCGGGGTCTCGAAGGACGTCGCCGGTACGCCGGCCTATCGACTCGCACTGCAGACGCGCGAGCAACACATCCGCCGGGAGAAGGCGACGAGCAACATCTGCACCGCCCAGGTGCTGCTCGCGGTCATCGCCGGCATGTATGCCGTCTACCACGGTCCTGAAGGACTGGCGGCGATCGCCCGCCGGGTCCATCGCTTTGCCGTCGTGCTCGCCGCCGGCCTTCGCGAGCTCGACACCGAACGCCCGGGCGCGGCCGAGGTCGTGCACGACGCCTTCTTCGACACCGTGCTCGTGCGCGTCGCCGGCCGCGCCGACGACGTCGTCGCCGGGGCGCTGGCCAACGGCGTCAACATCCGACGCGTCGACGACGACCACGTCTCGGTCACGACCGACGAGACCACGACGCGCGAGAACCTCGCCGCTGTCTGGGCAGCGTTCAGCAGCGGCGGCGACGGTCCGGACGCCGACGAGCTCGACGCGGGGTCGGCGGACCTGCTGCCGACGGCGCTGCACCGCGAGTCGTCGTACCTCTCGCACCCGGTCTTCAACACCCACCGCTCGGAGACGGCGATGTTGCGCTATCTGCGCCGCCTCTCCGACCAGGACCTGGCACTCGACCGCTCGATGATCCCGCTCGGCTCGTGCACCATGAAGCTCAACGCAACCGCGGAGATGGAGGCCATCACCTGGCCCGAGTTCGCGGCGATCCACCCGTTCGCGCCCATCGAGCAGGCGCAGGGCTATGTGGCGCTGATGAAGCAGCTCGAGGACTGGCTGGCCGAGATCACGGGCTATGACGCGGTGTCGCTGCAGCCCAACGCCGGGTCGCAGGGTGAGCTCGCCGGCCTGCTCGCGATCCGGGCCTATCACCGCGCCAACGGCGACGCGGCGCGCACGATCTGCCTGATCCCCTCCAGCGCTCACGGCACCAACGCCGCCTCGGCGGTGATGGCTGGTCTGAAGGTGGTCGTCATCGCGTGCGACGAGGGCGGCAACGTCGACCTCGGTGACCTGCGGGCCAAGGTCGACGAGCACCGCAGCGACCTCGCGGCGATCATGGTGACGTACCCGTCGACGCACGGCGTGTTCGAGCAGGACATCGTCGAGCTCTGCGAGCTGGTGCACGACGCCGGCGGGCAGGTGTACGTCGACGGCGCCAACCTCAACGCGCTGGTCGGTGTCGCGCGACCGGGTAAGTTCGGCGCGGACGTCTCGCACCTCAACCTGCACAAGACCTTCTGCATCCCGCACGGTGGTGGCGGTCCGGGCGTCGGGCCGGTCGCCGTTCGCTCACACCTCGCGCCGCACCTGCCCAACCACCCGATGCAGCCGGCCGCTGGACCGGCCACGGGCGTCGGGCCGATCTCGGCAGCACCGTGGGGGTCGGCAGGGATCCTCCCGATCTCGTGGGCCTACGTCCGTCTCATGGGCGCGGAGGGACTGGCTCGCGCCACGCAGGTCGCCATCCTCTCGGCCAACTACGTGGCCGCGCGGCTGACGCCGCACTATCCGGTTCTCTACACGGGACGCGGCGGACTGGTCGCGCACGAGTGCATCGTCGACCTGAGACCCATCACCAAGGAGACCGGCGTGACCGTCGATGACGTCGCCAAGCGGCTCATCGACTACGGCTTTCACGCGCCGACGATGTCGTTCCCGGTCGCGGGGACGTTGATGATCGAGCCGACGGAGTCCGAGGACCTGGCCGAGCTGGACCGGTTCTGCAACGCGATGATCGCCATCCGCGACGAGATCACGCGGGTCGGCTCGGGGATCTCGATCACGTCGACAACCCGCTGCGCGGTGCCCCGCACACGGCTGCCTCGATCGCCGGGGAGTGGTCGCATCCCTACAGCCGCGCGGAAGCGGTGTTCCCGGCGGGGGTGGTGCCGGCGACGAAGTACTGGCCGCCGGTGGGGCGCATCGATGGTGCCTTCGGTGACCGGAACCTGGTCTGCAGCTGCCCGCCGGTCAGTGACTACGCGGGGTGAGCCGGGAGCGGGTCAGTCAGGCGGCGGTGTAGAAGACGGGTACGTCTGTCGGCCGGTGCGGCCGGATGACGCTGCCGTCAGGCAGCAGTTCGCCGGTGTCGTCGAAGAGCAGGACGCCGTTGCACAACAGGCTCCAGCCCTGCTCAGGATGGCAGGCGATCGTGTGAGCGGCTTCGCGATCTGACGCGTCGGCGCTGGGACACTGGGGCTGGTGCAGACACATGGGGAACGGCTTTCCTGAAATCTCGTTGTCACGGGTATGGAGCTCTTTGCAGCACCCGATCTTGTGACTTGCGTCACGAGGGCTACCCCATAAGTGTCGGCCCCGGCAACGACAAGGTAAACAGATCCCCATGGCGGTTTTGTGAAATGACTCGATCGGGTGGGTACATGGGCCGTATGACTGATTGCACCGGTACGTCCGGATGAGCCTGATCGTGTCCGTTGCGCCCACGCTCCCAATTCATCGATACCCCCAACAGGAGATCACCAACCGGTTTGCCGAGCTGGTGCTCCCGGCGGGCACCGATCGGCGGGTTCTCGACCGCTTCCACACGGCCGCGGGCGTCCAGACCCGCCACCTCGCCCTGCCCATCGAGAGCTATCCCGCGATCGACGGCTTCGGCGCCGCCAACGACGCCTTCATCGAGGTGGCGGTCGAGCTGGGTCACGAGGCCGTCGCCTCGGCCCTGGCCATGGCCGGCCTGACCGCAGCCGACGTGGATCTGATCGTCTCGACGTCGGTGACCGGTGTCGCGGCTCCGAGCATCGACGCACGGCTCGTGCCACGACTGGGCCTGCGCACCGACGTCAAGCGGTTGCCCATCTTCGGGCTGGGCTGCGTCGCGGGGGCAGCCGGCATCGCCCGGCTGCACGACTTTCTGCGCGGCGATCCCGACGGCGTCGCGGTGCTGCTCGCCGTGGAGCTGTGCTCCCTGACGATTCAGCGCGATGACGCGAGCATCGCGAACCTCGTCGCCAGCGGTCTGTTCGGTGACGGTGCGGCCGCCGTCGTGATGGTGGGGGAGCGGCGCGCTGCCACGCTCGGCCTGACCGGCGACCGGGCGTCAGCCACGGCCGAGACGGCGCCGGCGAGGGTCAACGGGTGCCCCCGTGTGGTCGACACCCGGAGCCGTTTCTACCCGGACACCGAACGGGTGATGGGCTGGGACATCGGCGGCAGCGGCTTCCGGATCGTGCTCGACGCCAGCGTCGCCGACGTCGTGGCAGCGAACCTCGGTGACGACCTCGACGACTTCCTCGGTGAGCACGACCTCAAGACCGAGGACATCGCACGCTGGGTCACCCACCCCGGTGGTCCCAAGGTGCTCGATGCGGTCGCGCGCGCAGCACGGCTGCCGGACGAGGCGTTGCAGCCTGCTCGCGACTGCCTCGCCCGCGTCGGCAACCTCTCGTCTGCCTCCGTCCTGCACGTGCTTGCCGACACGATGGCCGGATCCCCGCCGGAGGTCGGGTCCTACGGCGTCCTGCTCGCCATGGGCCCGGGGTTCTGCGCCGAGCTGGTGCTGCTGCAGTGGTGAGCGCCTACACGGTCCTCCTGCTCGCGGTCGCCGCCGAGCGGGTCGCCGAGCTGTTCGTGTCGCAGCGGCACCTGCGCTGGGCGCGGGAGCGAGCGGCCGTCGAGTCGGGGCAGGGTCACTATCCGGTGATGGTGGTGCTGCACGTCGGGCTGCTGGTCGGCTGCCTGGTCGAGGTGCACGCGCTGGACCGGCCGTTCGTGCCATGGCTCGGGTGGCCGATGCTGGCCGTCGTCGTCGCTGCACAGGCGCTTCGGTGGTGGTGCATCCGCACCCTGGGTCCGCAGTGGAACACCCGCGTCGTGGTCGTGCCCGGTCTGCCGCTCGTGCGTCGCGGCCCGTACCGCTGGCTGCGCCATCCCAACTACGTCGCGGTCGTGGCCGAAGGTGTCGCGCTCCCGCTGGTGCACGACGCGTGGCTGACTGCTCTCGTCTTCACGGTGCTCAACGCCGTGCTGCTGAGCGTGCGCATCCGCTGCGAGAACCGCCTGCTCGCCGAAGTGGCATCCCCATCCGTTGGCCAGCCAGCCCGGGACCGGCTCGCGAGCGACCGGTGATCGACCTGCTCGTCGCCGGCGGCGGGCCGGTCGGGCTGGCCGTTGCGATCCGGGGACGGCTGGCCGGGCTGGACGTCACGGTCGTGGAGCCACGGTCGACGCCGGTGGACAAGGCGTGCGGTGAGGGTCTCATGCCGTCCGCTGTTCGCGGGCTGCGCGATCTCGGAGTCGAGGTCGACGGACACCCGTTCACCGGCATCGGCTATGTCGCCGGCCACCGACGAGTGGAGGCTCGGTTCGCCGACGGTCCCGGGCTCGGTGTCCGCCGGACAACCCTGCACGCTGCTCTCGCGGCCCGCGCCGACGCCGTCGGGGTTGAACGCATGACGGGGCGGGTCGAGCAGGTGAGCCAGTTCCCTGACCACGTCGAGGCGGCGGGTGCATCAGCTCGCTGGCTGATCGCGGCGGACGGGCTGCACTCGCCGGTGCGTCGGGCGATGGGCCTGGACCGTCCACCGCGCGGGCCGGCGCGCTACGGGCTGCGCCGGCACTTCCAGGTCGCGCCCTGGACGGACCTGGTCGAGGTGCACTGGTCCGAGCACGCCGAGGCCTACGTCACTCCGGTCGGCGCGGAGCTGGTCGGGGTGGCCCTGCTGTGCAGCACCGAGGGTCACCGTCGCGGCTATGCCGAGACCCTGGCCGACTTCCCGGACCTCGGAGCGCGGCTGGGCGGCGCAGAACCGGTCACGACGGTCCGGGGAGCGGGTCCGCTGCGCCAGGTCGCGCGGTCGCCGTCGCACGGGCGGGTGCTGCTGGTGGGCGATGCCGCGGGATATGTCGACGCGCTCACCGGCGAGGGGCTGGCGACCGGGCTCGCCACGGCGTCGGCGGCTGTGCGCGCGGTGGTGGAAGGACGACCCGAGGCGTACGACGCCCGATGGCGGGCCGCCACGCGTCGCTATCGCTGGATCACCCTGTCGCTGGTGGCCGCGGCCAACCGTCCGCCGGTGCGCCGCGCGATCGTCCCGGCGGCGGTGCGGCTGCCGTGGGTGTTCTCCCGGCTGGTCAATGCCCTGGGATAGCCGCCCGGGCGATCGCCTCAGGCCGGGACGGGCAGCACCATGACGGGCTTGGTGGTCGGCTTGTCCGAGCCGCCCTTGGGCTCGACCGTGAGACCGATCTGGTCGGTGTCCTTGACCCCCTCGACGAACTGCCGGATCTCACCGGAGTCGGCGTTCCCGAGCACACCAACCGACCGGACACCGTTGGACCCGATCACCCACAGCTGGTAGGTGCTGTCGTCGGGCAGACGGCTTCACCCCACGGGCCTCGAAGATCGCGCTCGGGCCTGCGACGACGAGGATGCCGGACCCGCCGGAGGCGATGTCGGCCGTCGCCTGTGCCCGGTCGGGGTCGGTGAAGATGGCGGCGATGTGGTCTGCGCGTTCGTCGGCCTGGTCGGCGCGCCGGGCCTCGACGCCGGCGAAGACGCCCAGGCCGAGCGCGACAACCAGCAGCAAGGATGCGGCGATGCCGGCCGGTTGACGGAACCACTGCTTGGTGGCGGCGCGCCGATGCATGCGCGTGACGACGGGAGACAGCTGTCGGGTGTTGGCGATCTCGGCGAGCACGCGTGCTCGCATCGCCTCCGGGGCCGGTTCTGCGACCGCAGCGCCGAGACGTGCTGTGGTCGCGGATAGCTCGGAGACCTCTTGGCGGCAGGCCGCGCACTGCTCGAGATGCTCATCGAAGGCGCGACGCTCGTCGTCGGGCAGGGCGTCCGCGGCATAGGCGCCGGTGAGGGTGTGGACCTCGTGCTCGGTCATGCTTCCACCCCCATGCAGTCGCGAAGCCGGATGAGCCCGTCGCGCAGGCGGGTCTTGACGGTGCCGAGGGGCACATCGAGCAGCTCGCCCACCTCGCGGTAGGTGTAGCCGCCGTAATAGGCCAGGGTGACCGACTCGCGCTGCAGCTCTGTCAGGTTACCCAGGCAGCGGCGGACCTGCTCCTGCTCGAGGCGGGTCTCGACCTGCTCGGCCACCTCGTCGAAGGCGGGCACGTGGTCGCGATGAGCGACACGTTCCTCGCGGTCATGGGCGGCCTGGGCGCTGCGGACCCGGTCAATGGCGCGACGGTGGGCCATGGTGAGGACCCAGGTGGACGCGCCGCCCTTGTCGGGGTCGAAGCGCGTGGCGGTGCGCCAGACCTCGACCAGCACCTCCTGGGCGACCTCCTCGGACTGGGCCGGGTCACGCAGCACGCGGCGAATCACCCCGAACACGACGTCGGCCAACCGGTCGTAGACCGACTCGAACGCGGCGGTGTCACCGCGAGCGACGCGCATCACGAGGTCGTCGAGGGTCGCGGGCGCGTCGTCGGCGAGCTGGGGCCGGGAGCGGCGCAGCGAAGGAACGATCACCACCGAATCCTCTCGTAATTTGCCGTCGGTCATGCCCCGGAACCTCCCATTCGCTCGTGTTTCGATCGCACCGGTCCGAGGCGCTCGTCACCAACAGGGATTCGGTGTCCCCCCGCGGGCGGATTGGTCGCTTTGGTCTTTATTGCTCGACGGTCGAGCCGGTGCGGCCCTTGACCACGCGCAGCTGGACGGGCACGCGCTGCCGCAGGTCGGCGACGTGGCTCACCAGCCCGACCACCCGGCCGCCCTCACGGAGCTCGTCGAGCACGCCCATGACCTCGTCGAGGGTGTCCTCGTCGAGGGACCCGAACCCCTCGTCGACGAAGAGGGTCTCCAGCAGCGACCCGCCGGCCTCCTGGCTGACGACGTCGGCGAGGCCGAGGGCGAGGGCGAGGGAGGCGGAGAAGCTCTCGCCACCGGACAGGCTCGACGGGTCCCGGTCCAAGCCGGTCCACTCGTCGAGCACCCGTAGGTGCAGGCCGCCGCGGGCCCTCGGTCCGCCCCCCGCGGTCGTGTGCGCGAGTCGGTAGCGACCCGAGGACATCCGCAGCAGCCGTTCCGACGCGGCTGCGGCGACCTGCTCGAGCCGGGCGGCGAGGACGTAGCCGGACAGGCTCATCCGCAGCCGGTTGTCGACGCTCTTGCCCTCCGCCAGCCGGGAGAGGCTGTCGACCACCGCGTGAGCGTCCGCGAGCGGCGCGCGATCGGCCAGGACGCCGACCAGGCGGGTCTGCAGCCGACGCAGCTGGGTGAGCACCTTCTTGGCCGCCGACAGGGTCGCCACGTGGTCGGTGAACGCGCTGTCGGCCGTCTCGACGTCGACGGCCAGGGCAGCGAGGTCAGGAGCCGGCAACGACATGCCAGCGACCATCGCCTCGTCGGCCAGCATCTCGGTGAGCGATGAGAGCTCCTCGTCGTGACGGCGCCGGAATGCCTCGAGCTCGACGACCACCGGCTCGGGCCGGCTGCTGGCGACGACGTCGTCGAGGCCCGTCAGGCCGTGCTCGGCAGCCGCAGTGGCCGCCCGCCGGCGCGCCGCGGAGACCTCCCCGGCGAGTCGGTCGACAGTCGCGACCGCTTCGACCAGCCCGCCGAGGTGCTCGACGAGGGCGGAGAGCCGGGCCCGCCGATCGAACACCGATGGGTCGTCACCACGTGCGGCGTCCAGACGCGTCTGCAGCCGCTGCAACCGTTCTTCGGACTGACCGGCGCGGTCCGCGCTGGTCAACGACAACGCGTCGAGCCGCAGCTGATCCTGGGCTCGCTTGTCGGCCTCCGCCTCGAACGCTGCGAGGGCGTCGCGGGCCTTGTCCAGCCCGTTGACGGAGGCGGTGAGCCGGTCGAGCTCTTGCCGGGCGGCCGTGAGCGCAGCGGTGATCTCGTCCACCGGGATGCCGCCGGCAGCAGCAGCCGCGACCGCCTGACGGGTCACGAGGGAGGCGAGTCCTGCCTCGACCGTGGCGCGGACCTCGTCGGCGTCCGCGGCGTCGTGCTCTGCGGACTCCTCGTCCTCGCGTGTCACCACGGTGCCGTCCCCGGTTGCCGGGGCGGGGTGTTCGTGGCTGCCGCAGACAGGGCAGGCCTGCTCATCGGTGAGCGTGGCCGCAAGCTCGGCGGCCATGCCCCGGATGCGCGCAGAACGCGCATCGAGCAGTGCTGCTCTGCGAGACTGCGCCACGTCGACGGCCTCGCGCAGGAGGTCGTGAGCCTCGGTCACGGCCCTGCCTAGCTGGTCGCGCTGCAGTGCTGCGGCCTGCTGGGCGGAAAGGGCGGCCGCGGCGGCCTGCGCCGCCTCCAGCCGATCACCGGAACGCTGGGCGTCGTCCACTGCCTGGCGCAGGCCGGGCAGCCGGCGCTCGGCCTCGGTCAGCCAGCTGGCCACCTTGTCGCGCTGCTGGGCAAGGGCGACCACGTCGCGAGTCAGCTCCTCGATGCCGGCCGCCAGCTCGCGGGCCTCGGCCTCGTCATCGAGGAGTTGTTCGAGGGCACCCAGCTCGACCTGGGTCTTGTCGACCTGCTTGCGCAGCCGCGCCGCGCCGGTCGTGTCCACCTCGATCGAGCTGCCCAGAGCCGCCAGCCGCTCCCGGTGCAGGAGCACCTCGCCGCTGGCCAGAGCCAGCGTCTCGTCGAGCCGGGCCATCTCGACGACGAGAGGCAGCACCGGTGCCGCCTGTCGGGCAGCTTGCAGCTCAGCTGCGACCGCAGCCCGTTTCGTCGCCTGTGCCGTGATTTTCGCCAACCGGACAGTCAGTGCCGCGTGGCGGGTGCGGTGCTCGTTGCGCCGAACGCCGTCGTCGCGTGCCGCGAGTGCCCGGGCGCGCTGCTCGTCGAGCGGCTTGGACAGGGACTCGAGTCGTGCCACGGTCTCGGCCGCATCGCCGACCAGTGCCGCCACCCAGTCGATGGCGTCGGCCGCGGCGACGTCGTCGGGCTCCGTCGTCGCACCGCTGGCCTCCGCGACACGGGCAAGCACCTCGGACAGCACTCCGTCGATCTGCTCAAGGGCCCGAAAACTCTCCTTGCGGCGCTCGACCAGCCACCGCTCCACCTCGGAGAACCGCTCGGTGTCGAACAGGCTCTCCAGCAGCACCCGCCGGCGGTCGGCGTCGGCGCGCAGGAACTCGGCGAACTGTCCCTGCGGCAGCAACACCACCTGGCAGAACTGTGTCATCGTCAGCCCGAGCAGCCGCCCCACCAGGTGGCCCGCTTCGTCGAGCCGGTTGGAAAGCAGTGTCCAGCCGTCGCCGTCGCGCTCTTCCAGAAGCACGTGGGACTGCTCGAGGACGGTGCCCGTGCCGCGCTGTTTCGGGCGTTCCCAGGCAGCCTTGCGGGTGATGCGCATCCGCCGGCCGCGCAACGTCGCCTCGAGCACCACCTCAGGTCCGACGCCGGCCGCCGCGTGGTCGCTGCGCAGGCTGCGGCTGCCGGACCTCGCCCCGGGCAGCTGGCCGTAGAGCGCGAAGCACACGGCGTCGAGGATGCTGGTCTTGCCGGCACCGGTTGGCCCGTGGAAGAGGAAGAGACCTCCCGCGGACAGCGCGTCGAAGTCGACGTGCTGGGCGTCGGCGAACGGGCCGAACGCCGTGACGGTGAGCGAGTGCAGCTTCATCAGACCGCGACCTCGTCGGTGCGGACGGACTCGAGGGCGCGGGCCAGCAGCGCCGACTCGTCGTCGTCGGGGGCGGACCGGACATGGGCGACGAAGTCGGTGGCCACCTCGAGGTCGGTCCTGCCGCGCAGCAGCGTGGCGTAGGACGGTGCGGCCGCGGCGGCGCCGTCGGGCTCGAAGGCGAGCACCAGGGTCTGCGGGAACCGGCGGCGCAGCCGCGCCATCGCGTCGCGCGGACGTTCGGCATCGGTCAGCGTGACCTGCAGGAAGTGATCGCTGAACCCGGCCCAGCGATCGGCCGTGAGCAGGTCGTCGAGTGTCGAGCGCACCCGCGCGATCGGACGCTGCACCGGCGTGGGCAGCGCCTCGACGGTGAGCGGAGCGCCCGGGCGCGACGGCAGGTCGACGAGCAGCACGGCCTTGCGCTGGTGCTCCTCCGAGAACGAGTAGGCGATCGGCGAACCGCTGTAGCGAACGGTCTCGCTGAGTCGTTGCGCCCCGTGCAGGTGACCCAGCGCGGTGTAGTCGACTCCGTCGAAGCAGGATGTGGGCACGACGCTGACGCCGCCGACGCTGATGTCTCGCTCGCTGTCGGAGGCCAGACCGCCGGCCACGAACGCGTGCGCGAGAACGACGGACGGCGCTCCGGGGCGACCGGAGAGGTCGGCGCGGATGCGGGTCATGGCCGCGTCGATGACGGTCGCGTGACCCCCGCCCTCGCCTGCGTCATCGAGCAGGTCGGCGCGGACGGCGTCGGGTTCGAGGTAGGGGATGGGGTAGACCGCGACGTCGCCCGAACCGTCGGGCTGGGGGAGCAGCACGGGCCGGCCGACCTGCCGTGGGTCGGTGCGCAGGTAGACACCGGCCTCGTCGATCAGCTCGGAGCCGAAGCCCAGACGGCGGGCGGAGTCGTGGTTGCCGCTGATCAGCACGACCCGAGCCTTCGTGCGCATCAGCCGGACGAGCGCCTCGTTGCACAGCGCGACGGCGTCGACCGAGGGCAGGGCCCGGTCGTAGATGTCGCCGGACACCAGCACCGCGTCGACCCGCTCGGAGACGACGGTCTCGACCAGGAAGTCGACGAACTGCGCCTGGGCAGCGAGCAGGTCCTCTCGGTGGAAGGACCTCCCGAGATGCCAGTCTGAGGTGTGGATCAGGCGCATACTCGTCACGGTAGGTGGGGGGCCGGACAGAACCCGCGAGGAGGCCGGGCGTGTCCGATCCCGGACCGCGCGGTGGACTGATCTAGCGCCCGAGCGGCCGATATGCGAGGTTGAGCGCCATGGGGCAAGACGTCGAGATCACACAGTTCACTCGCGAGGACCGTCAGCGCTACCGCGAGAAGGTCCGACGCTGCCTGGACGTCTTCGCCAAGATGCTCGCCGAGTCGCGGTTCGACAGCGAGCGGCGCAGCATGGGCCTCGAGATCGAGCTGAACCTCACCGACGGCACGGGCGACCCGGCGATGAACAATGCCCAGGTCCTGGAGATGATGGCCGACCCCGACTTCCAGACCGAGCTGGCCCAGTTCAACATCGAGATCAACATCCCGCCGGCCCGGCTGACCGGGGCGGTCTTCTCCGAGCTCGAGCCGGCGATCCGCAAGAGCCTCAACCACGCCGACGACGTGGCCAACAAGACCGACACCAATGTCGTGATGACCGGCATCCTGCCGACCCTGCGGCCCGAGCACCTGACCGAGCACACGCTCTCGGCCAACCCCCGCTACAAGCTGATCAACGAGCAGGTCTTCGCCGCGCGCGGAGAGGACCTGCACATCGCCATCGACGGCGTCGAGCGACTGTCGACGTACGCCGACACGATCGCACCGGAGGCGGCCTGCACCAGCGTGCAGCTGCACCTGCAGGTCAACCCGGAGACCTTCGCCGCGCACTGGAACGCGTCCCAGGCCATCGCCGGTGTGCAGCTCGCGATGGCCGCGAACTCACCCTTCTTCTTCGGCAAGGAGCTCTGGGCCGAGACGCGCATCGCGCTGTTCGAGCAGGCGACCGACACCCGCTCGGACGAGCTGAAGGCCCAGGGTGTGCGGCCGCGGGTGTGGTTCGGCGAGCGCTGGATCACCTCGATCTTCGACCTCTTCGAGGAGAACGTCCGCTACTTCCCGTCCTTGCTGCCGATCACCGAGGACGAGGACCCGGTCGAGGTGCTCGAGCGCGGCGACGTGCCAAAGCTGGCCGAGCTGCGGCTGCACAACGGCACGATCTACCGGTGGAACCGCCCGATCTATGACGTCCACAAGGGTCGGCCGCACCTGCGCGTCGAGAACCGCTGTCTGCCGGCCGGACCAACGGTCGTCGACGTGCTGGCCAACGCAGCCTTCTACTACGGGCTGGTCAAGGTGCTCGCCGACAGCGAGCGTCCAGTGTGGTCGCAGATGTCCTTCTCGGCCGCGGAGGAGAACTTCCACAACGGCGCCAAGAACGGCATCGACGCGCGCATCTACTGGCCGGGTGTCGGCGAGGTCCCTGCGACCGAGCTGGTGCTGCGCCGGCTGCTGCCGATGGCGCACGAAGGCCTGCAGGAGTGGGGTGTCGACGCCGTCGACCGTGACCGGCTGCTCGGCATCATCGAGGGACGCTGCCTGACCGGACGCAACGGTGCGTCGTGGCAGCAAGCGACGTTCCACCGGTGCTTCGACGAGCACGACCGGCCCGACGCGTTGCGCGAGATGATGCGCGAGTACGTCGACCACATGCACAGCAACGAGCCGGTGCACACCTGGCCGATGGGCTGACGTCGGCTCGCTCGTTCGCCACCGACGAATTCAGGGTACGAGCGGCGCCCGCCTGTCGCCGCTCGTACCCCGAAAGCCCCGTCGGCGAGGTCAGCAGTCGTCGGCGATGTAGGTCTGGCCGGCGACGAATGTCTGTCCTGGGATCCCGCAGATCACCGGATCCAGGTTGTAGCCGATGAGGAATCCGGCATTGTCGATCGGGTTGTTGGGGTCGTTGGGGATCGCCGGTCTCCCGGCGGCGGTGACCGAACCCGTCGCAAAGTGGGTGTACTTCGACCACTCACCATCGCTGTGCTGGATCCACACGTAGTTGTTGTTGTCCGTGGGTTCGGCATTGCTGTCCACGAGGGCCCTGATCGTGCCTGCTCGGGAGGCGACGATCGTATAGTCGGACCCGCCGTTGACTCCGCTCATGTCGATCCGGTCCGGCGGGGAGTGGCTCAGCCGGTCACCGTTGACGCGGACGTCGGTGCCGTCTTCGAAGCCGATGCGGTAGGTGCCACTCGAGCGCAGGCGACCGGACATGCGGTCGTACGGTTCGCCGTCGCCGACGATGCCGGCGCTGTTCTGGTGCCGCAGCTGGTTGTTGGCCGATCCGAGGCCTGCGGCTGTGCCGTAGAGCACGTTCAGTGCCCCGATGTCGGTGATGCCACACCGATGCTCTCGCCCGGGACACCGACGCCGAGGTCCGCTCGCCCGTTGCCGCTGAAGTCGCCCGACGACAGCGTCTCGCCGAATCGGTCGAACGCCTCGTTGCCGCCCTCGATGCTCGGCTGGTTCTGGTGCCACAGCTGGTCGTTGGCGGGGCCGAGCCCCGAAGCCGTCCCGTACAGCACATTGACCGCGCCCACCTCGGCGATGCCGGCGATGCTGTCCCACGGTGCACCGACGGCGAGGTCGTCGCGGCCGTTGCCGCTGAAGTCCGCGGCGGTGAGCGACTCGCCGAACCGGTCGTACGCCTCGGCGTCGCCCGCGATCCCCGCAGACGCCTGGGTCCACAAGTCGCCGCTCGCGGTGGAGATTCCCGCAGCCGCTCCATACAGCACATTGACCGCCCCGGCGCTGTCGAGCGTGCCGACGTCCTCACCAGGAGCGCCGACGGCGATGTCGTCGCGACCGTTGCCGTCGAAGTCGCCGGTCGTGAGGGCCCAACCGAACACGTCTCGTGACTCGGCGACACCGAGGACGCCGGCGGCGTTCTGGTGCAGCACCTGGTCGCCTGTTGCGCTCAGTCCCGAGTTGCTGCCGAACAGGACGTTGAGCGCACCGGCGTCGATGAGACGCCGATGTTCTCGTTCGGCACGCCGATTGCGAGGTCGTGACGACCGTCGCCGTCGAAGTCGCCACTGACGAGGGCGCCCCCGAACAGGTCACCCGGCTCCGCGACACCTGCGACGCCGGCGGCGTCCTGCGTCCAGAGCTGGTCGCCCGCGGCGCTGAGCCCGCCGGCCGATCCGTACAGCACGTTGACCGCGCCTTCGAGCTTGGTCCCGGTGGCGGAGCCGACCTTCTCGGAGGGGACCCCGATGGCGAGGTCGTCGGCACTGTGACGGTCGAAGTCCCCGGCGGTCAACGCAGAACCGAAGCGGTCCCGGGATTCAGCCGTCCCCTGGACGCCCGATGAGTCCTGCGTCCACATCTCGTTTCCCGTTGCCGTGAGACCGGTCGCCGAGCCGAAGATGACGTTCACCGCCCCGACGTCGGTGCGGGACGTGTCCTCGCCGAGCGCTCCGACCGCGAGGTCGTCATAGCCGTCATTGTCGAAGTCGCCGCACGCGATCGCGGCCCCGAACTGGTCGCCGGGCTCGCCGGCTCCGGTGATCCCAGCCACGCCTGATGCCAGAACTGGTTACCGGTCGCCCGCAGTCCGCCGCGGGAGCCGTACAGCACCTGCACGGCACCCATGTCTGAGACCCCGGCGACGCTCTCACCGGGAATGCCGAGGGCCTGGTCGTCCCTGCCGTCGTCGTTGAAGTCGCAGTCGCGTGTCTCCATCGCGGACGCTTCAGCCGCTGTCTGGGGCACGACGACAAACGCCACAGCGGCACAAACTGCCGCCAACGTCTGAGCTCGCCTACCAGCTGCCAATGTGATGCGCACAGCCCTCACCCCCGCTGCACAGCCGGCCCTGACTGTGCAGAGGACACGAAGGTCGGGGTTGATACAGGCCCCAGGCCGGGGTGGTCCACGAACTGGCGGGCTCCGAGTCGGTTAAGTCAACTGCCAGCCCGCCACTCCAGGAGTGCGTCGTCTCACCCCAGCCGGCGGCGCTCGTCGGTCGCCCACGCGGCCAGCAGGCCCCGGAAGTGTGCGACGAACTGGTCGTGCTCGTGGGGCGGGAACATGCTGGTGACAGTCTCGACCAGCACCCCGTCGAAGTCGGCGCTCTCGATGTACTCGAGCGCGATCTCGTCGATGTGCGGCAGCCGCGACGCGCAGAAGTCCGAGTAGCGTTCCGTGTCGAAATAGTCGTCAGCCATCGTGCGATAGGCGCTCAGCTTGTCGTTGTAGGACAAGTCGTCGCGGTCGGCGATCGTGAACCACGGAGCGGGGTCGACGTAGGGCGTGATCGGCCGGTCCGTCGCCGTCGCGAACACCGACCACTTGACGAGTGCCTTCATGGCCCACGGGAAGTAGTAGTGCAGTGACGTGATGGCGACGTCGGGGCAGGCGTTGGCATAGTCGATCGGATAGACGTCGGAGCCCTTGACCAGCGTCTCGCAGGAGTTGAACTCCCACCGGAAGAACGCGTTCACGATGCGACCGATCGACAGCACCTCCGCGCCGACGTCGGGGGAGAGGAAGTCGTGCGAGACCGAATAGCGACCATGCATCGGCTGGTCGGGGTCGAACTTCATCACCATCGTCTCGGCGCCGATCGACAGAGACCGCGCGAAGACGTCGTAGCCCTCCACGGATGCCTGCAGGTGCATCAGCATCTCGCCGGACTCGTCGTACGCCCGGTTGAGCTCGTCGGCGTCACGGATGCGTGACACGCCGCGCCACCCACCGCCGTCGTACGGCTTCATGAACAGCGGGTAGCCGACCTTGGCGGCCACGCTCTCCAGGTCGAAGGGCCGGTTGTAGCGCTCCGCGGTGTACGCGTACTTCGCGTTGTCGAGGGGGTTCTTGTACGGCACCAGAACCGTGTCAGGAATCTTCAGGCCGAGGCGCAGCATCGCGCAGTAGGCGGCGTGCTTCTCCATAGCCTGGAAGGTGAACGGCGAGTTGAGCAGGTACACGCCGTCCATCAGCGCGACCTTCTTCAGCCACTCGCGGGGGTGGTAGTACCAGTAGGCGAGGCGGTCGATCACGAGGTCGTACGAGGGCTTGGCGCGCAGGTCGAAGGGCTCGATGGTGACGCGTTCCACGTCGTAGCGGTGCGTGGAGCCCGCACTGTCAGTGACCGAGCCGAGCCGCCGGATCAGCCCCTCGAAGACGCTGGGCCAGTCGTTCTCGGTGCCGAGGAGCAGACCTATGCGGTGCGTGACGTCTTTCATGACCGCGTTCCTACCATGCGCGACCCGGTGGATCACCATGGCGCGGGTCAGGCGAGCCGCGGAAGGTGGTGGGCGATCTGGGTGCGCCAGGAGGGCCAGTCATGGGGAAACTCGTATCCCCAGACGTCCAGCTCGTGCGGGATGCCCTTCGAGGCCAGCACGTCGGCGAAGCGGCGAGTGCTCGGCAGCGCCCGGGTGGGGTCGATCTCCCAGGCGCCCTGCCCCACGACGAGCGTCAGGTTGACGCGCGAGCGCAGCCAGTCCAGGTGGTCACCGTTCAGATTCGCCACGTAGTCGATCGGGTTGTGGAAGTAGGCAGCGGTGCCCCGCTCGCCCCAAGCGCGCCATTCGCTGGGGTCGTAGGAGCCCGACAGGCACAGCGCCCGTGGGAAGAGGTGGGCGTGGCGCAGCGCGATGTTGGCTGCGTGGAACGCGCCGAGGCTGCAGCCGACCGTGATGAGCTCGGAGGCCTGGCCACCGCAGTCGTCGTCGACCCATGGCAGCACCTGGTCGAGGATCCACCGCTCGTACACGTCGTGACGTTGCGCACGCTCCTCGAGCGGTACGGACTGGTCCGACCAGGTCTGACCGTCGGCCGAGTCGACGCAGTAGAGCTTCACGCGGCCCGCATCGACCATCCACCGGATCGCGTCGAGCAATCCGTTGTTGTCGAAGTCCCAGGCACTCCCGCCCTCGCTGGGGAACACGAGCACCGGCCGCCCGTAGTGCCCGTGCGCGACGACCTGGCCGGTCCAGCCGCTTGGGGTGGTCAGCTCGGCGTGGCGCATGGCGGCTCACCTCGTCAGCAGTCCGGACAGGTGGGGGTCGAACGCATCGCGCCACGCGACGTAGTTGTGCACATCACGGACCTCATGCAGTGCGACGTCGTACCCCTGAGCCCTCAGGGCTCGCGCCATGATGCGGTTGTTCTCCACGTTCTCCTCGATCTCTCCGCAGGTGAGCACGACGGGCACGGGGTCGCGGTGGCCCTTCGCGCGCAGCATCGTGTCGACGGCGCGCACGACCCGGTCGTAGTGGCTGAAGCGACGCTCGTGGGCGTCGTGGCGCGCGTGGAAGTAGCTGCCGGACTGCAGGAACAGCGCGTCGAACGCTGCTGCGTGCCCACGGTGGGCGTGCAGCATGGCGATCGCGCCGAGGCTGGCGCCCATGCCGATCGTGCGGGTCGTGGCCACGGTCTTCTTCAGGTGGGGGAGCACGGCCAGGCACAGTGCACGGGTGTAGGCGCCGTCGGCCGAGTACCAGTCGTCACGTGGACCGGGCGCGAGGAGAGCGGCGCGCACTGGTGGGATGCGGCGCGCCGCGATCAGCGCGGAGAGGTACGTGGTCAGCTGTGCGAGCTCGTCGTACTCGGGCCCGTCGTGCACGACCAGCAGGGGGAGGGGCTGGTCTGCCTCGATGCCCGGCGGCGACCACAGCCGGCCGTGCACAGCGCCCTTGACGCTCCGGGTCGGGATCTCGAGGGGGCAGTCCCTGCCGGACGGCGCGGGGGAGTCCAGCCATTCGGGGCGCCGGTAGCCGGGCAGCTCGAGCACGGACTTGTCGCCGAAGGCGCCCGGGGTGGTGACGGGGTTGCCGGGGTCGGTCACGGACTCCCGGTCGCCGTGGCCGTACGTGAGCTCGAACTTGTACTCGAGGCGGTCGACCGGTGGCCGCTCGATGGCCAGGGTCCACGCGCCGGCTGCCCACGCGAAGGCGAGGCGGTCGCCCGGGATGCGCACGTCCTGGACGAGGCGGACCCCGGACAGGGCTCTGTCGGCGTCGGGGAACGTGAAACGGATCGCATCCGGATCGATGACCGGACCGGTCGCGCGGGTCGCGGGTTCGAGGTCTGCGGGGACGGCCATCAGGCCGGGAACTTTAGCTGCGTCAGTCGCGCGCAGCGGCGAGGAGCGACGGCGCGGCATGTCGGCCGGATCCACGCCGCGAGTATGTCAAGCCGCGACTCGTCTCCCGCCGGCCGGAGCCCTTGACGCGGCGAGCATTAGCGGCTACTAATATTAGCCATGACTGATGTAGCGCGGGTCCTGGTGGCCCTGGCGGAGCCGACGCGCCGGCAGGTCCTCGAGGGGCTGCGGGCCGGACCCCGGTCGGTGGGAGAGCTCACCGACGCGGTACCCGTCTCCCAATCGGCTGTCTCCCAGCACCTGCGGGTGCTGCGCGAGGCGGGTCTGGTGACGGAGCGGCGCGAGGGGACGCGGCGGCTCTACCGGGTGGATCCCGACGGGCTGAGCTCGTTGCGGGCCTACCTGGACGGGTTCTGGGACGACGCGCTGGAGGCCTTCCGGCGCTTTGCCGACGAGGAGGACACGAGATGACTGAGACCGCCGATCGCGAGACCTCGGCGCCGGTAGTGCGGACCGTGCACGTCCGGTGCGCGCCGGACCGGGCCTTCAGCCTGTTCACCGACCGGATCGCTGACTGGTGGCCGCTGCAGCGGTTCGGGCTCTTCGAGGCCGAGACCGCCGGCGTGTGGTTCGAGGGTGATCGGGTCGTCGAACGCTCGACCTCGGGGGAGGAGGGCGTCTGGGCCGAGGTGCTGGACTGGTCGCCGCCCAGCAAGCTCGCGATGTCGTGGCATCCCGGGACCCCGCCGGAGGACGCCACCGTCGTCGAGGTGGAGTTCTTCGCCGATGACGACGGCACCCGCGTGGTGCTGACCCACCACGGGTGGGAGCGGCTCGGTGACCGGGCGGCCGAGGCACGCGGCTCCTACTCGCAGGGCTGGCTCTCGGTGCTCGAGGGCTACGCGGCGCTTTCTGCCTAATCGGAAGGGCGCGCCTCATATCAGCTCCAGCTGCACGACGTCGCGCCGCTGCTCCACCGTCGGTGGGTGCGGCCGCGCACGCTTCGCCCGTTCGTGTCCCGTTCGGCGGCGCAGGACGTTGGTGCGGCCGACCCCGTAGCGGTCCGCCAACGCGCGTACCTTCTCGGTGATTTCGCGTTGGTAGCCGTTCGGTGCGTTGGACCGTTCGCCGTAGAGGTCGCGATATCGGGGGAGCAGGTCGGGATGCTCGCGGCGCAACCAGGCCTGCCACCACTCTCGTGCACCGGGTCGCAGGTGCAACACGATCGGCGAGACGTAGGGCGCGCCGCTCCTCGCCACCGCTGCGACGGTCGCCTCGAGCTGGGCGTCGGAGTCTGTGAGGTAGGGGAGGATCGGCGCCATCAGGACACCGCACGAGACGCCTGCCTCGTTGAGGGTTCGCGCTACGTCGAGACGGCGTTGAGGTGGGGGCGTGCCCGGTTCGACACTGCGCCAGACCTCGTCGTCGACGAACCCAACCGAAACCGCGGCGGACACGTCGGTGACATCGGCTGCCTGCTCGAGCAGCGGCAGGTCCCGAAGGATCAGGGCTCCCTTGGTGAGGATCGAGAACGGGTTGGCGGCGTCGGTGAGCGCTTCGATGATCGGCGGCATCAGCCGGTAGCGGCCCTCCGCCCGCTGGTAGCAGTCGACGTTGGTGCCCATCGCGATGTGCTCGCCCTGCCAGCTCGCGCGGGCCAGTTCGCGGCGCAGGACTTCTCCGACGTTGGTCTTCACCACTATCTGGGTGTCGAAGTCGTGACCGGCGTCTAAATCCAGATATTTATGTGTATTTCGGGCGAAGCAGTAAATACACGCATGACTGCAGCCCCGGTAGGGGTTGATCGTCCACCGGAACGGCATCCGTGAGGCTTCCGGGACTTTGTTCAGCGCGGAACGGGCGGTGACCTCATGGAAGGTGATGCCGCGGAACTCCGGGGTGTCGAACCGCCTGGTCACCGCGCCGCGGGGGAGCAGCGGGACGCGGCCGCCGACGGTTGTGGCGACCTCGTCATCGGCGAGTCGGAGAGTGTCCCATCGCATGACACTATTAGAACACCTGTTCTGGATATCTGCTTAGCGTCGAAGATCCCGGCAATGAAACGCGGACAGACCCTGACGCGGCGGCGGAGTACGGGCCATGCGATGGAGTTGAGGTCAGGCTTGCGAACGACGCGCCGATGACTGGGCACCTGCGAAGTTGCGTTGGCTCGAGCGGATGCAGGCTCGCGGCGCTGCGAAGGTCGAACGTGTGAGTGGCGCACGCCGAAGTGACCGAGGTATGTCACGCGACCTGTCGAGCGCCTACCCGGTGACGGCGGGCACGATCTGCACGGACCCGGACAGCGATCTCGACCGGTTCGCCGCGACTGGCGTCATCGCGGATCGGCGTGTCCGCAGTGGGTCAGCCGCGGATCATGCCAGTCCGAGGAGCCGCGTGGGCGTGGATGCGTCGACCTGGGCGGCGCGACGATCTGCCCGAACCGCGAGCAGCGTCTGCCGGTCGTGAGGTGACGAGCCGTTGGTCGGTAGGGCGCGCACATGGAGGCCGGCGACGTGCATCGAGCACGGTGCCGGTGCAGGAAGCGGTGGCAGCAGGCGGAACAGCGCGGCTGCCGTCGCGGAGCGTCGCCCGGTAGGCGGGCTCGACCGTCGCCCACGGCGCCAGAGACGGTCGCGAGTAGCGCCGGTAATTGCCGACGCGTGCGTCCCGTAGTCACCATCTCGCACTCGATCTCGGAGACCCGGATGGCTCGTCCGTCGGTCATCAAGACGAGCTGCGGCTACACCCGACGAGGCAGCAACCACACGGCTACGACGCAGCCCGGACAAGGTCGAGGGGCTGCCCGGGGTGCACCGTGAACGGCATCACTGCTGAAACGCTGGCTGTCCGGGACTTTGCACTTCGAGGTGCGCCGAACGGGCGACTGACCTCACTACGACGGACAGGTGAACCGCCGCGACGAACGTCGCGGGGTGCTCGAACCGCCGGCTCACCGCGGCCGCGCGGGGAACAGCGGGACGCCGCAGCCGACTTGCGGCGACTTCGTCCGGCCGAGTCGCAATCGGACTGTCACTCACGCAGACACCCAGAACACCTGTTCGAGGGGGGAGTCCAGGGGGCTGTGGAAAACCAGCGAGCTTCCTGTCGCCGACTCGACTGGGCAACCTGAACCGGATCGCGCCGAAGGTGTGCACTGAACCGGACAAGCAGCGGTTGTCGGTGGGTCGGCCTAACGTGCTCCACATGACAAGTGGCCGACCGACCAGCAGAGGAGATCGTCATGACCACGCTGTCAGATCGACCCAACACGGCCTTGATCGTGATCGACGTCCAGAGGGGCGTCGTGTCCGAGGTGCACCAGCGTGACGTGGTTGTCGCCAACATCAACACGCTCGTCGACAGGGCTCGCGAGGAGGGAGTCCCGATCGTCTGGGTCCAGCACTCCGACGAGCACATGGCGATTGGGACTGACGCCTGGGAGTTGGTCCCGGAGCTGGACCGCCAGGAATCAGAGCCGTTGGTGCACAAGACGTTCGCCGATTCCTTCGAGGACACCGACCTGGAGGACGTGCTGGCCAAGGCTGGAGTCGGGCGCCTGGTCGTGAGCGGCGCACAGACCGATGAATGCATCCGGTCGACGATTCATGGCGCATTCGTACGCGGCTACGACGTGACGCTGGTCGGTGACGCGCACACGACGGAGGATCAGACCCCGTGGGGCGCTCCGACGCCGGACAAGGTCATCGCGCACACGAATCTCTATTGGCAGAACCACACGGCGCCGGGTCGCACTGCGGGGGTCTCCGAGACCAAGGACGTGACGTTCACCGACTGAGCGGGTGGGTCGACGACGGCCGCTGCCGGCGTTCGTGGGGAGGGGTTCGTGGGGTCTCTGGCGTTCGCTCAAGCGTTACATGACATAATGTACATTATCGGCGTTATTCATAGGAGAGGCATCTACCTGCAGGACCTCCCTGTTGGTGCCGCCGCCGACCGAAGGAACTCCCCGATACGTGTCGGTGGTGATGCCGATCGTGCAACCGGTCGCCAGAGCCGGACGGAATCTTCATGATCACGAAGCATCGTGTGGCGCGCGGCTTTGAGATCCTTCGCGATCATGAAAAACGCGGCTGCCGCCGGGTGTCGGAGGTCGATGGTCGCCTGCCTGCGGACCGCCGTTCGCTGCCGGCCGGCATCGAGCCAGCTTCGGACCGATCTCCAGGCGGAGAGATTATTCGTTGACAAGAATATTCTCTGTCGGGAATACTCGTCACCATGGACGCACTCCTCACCGCCCTGGCCGACCCGGCCCGCTGGCGGCTCGTGAGCCTGTTGGCCGAGCAGCCGCGCTCGGTCGGCGTTCTGGCCCAGCTCGCCGAGGCGCGCCAGCCGCAGACGACCAAGCACCTGCAGACCCTCGAGCGAGCCGGCCTGGTCACCTCCCAGCGGACCGGCCAGCGCCGCATCTACGCGCTCCGGTCCGCCGCCCTACGGGATCTGGCGGCGGCGCTCAGCGCGCTCGCCGACACCGCGGAACAGGTCGGTGGGCCGCGCACGATCTACGACGGGTACGGGCTCAGCCTCCACGCAGAGCGGCTCGCCGCGGACGAGTCGGGCTGGGCCGACGGCCGCTCGTTCCGGTTCCGCCGGTCGCTGAATGGCAGCCCCGGGCTGGTCTGGCGCCACCTGACCGAGGCCTCCCTGCTCGCCCGATGGTGGACCCCTGACGACTTACGCGTCTCCGAGCTCGTCTTCGACGCGAGACCGGGCGGGCGGATCGTCCTGGAGTACCGCGATGCCGAGGACGCGGACGGCTCCGACCTGGTCGTCGGGCGCGCAGAGGGAGTCGTCGACGCGCTTCATCGCGTCCATGCGCTCCAGCGGGTTGCCGGCCACCACGATGACGTCGGCCAGCTTTCCCTGCTCGACCGTGCCGAGATCCTTGACGAGGCCCAGCGCCTCGGCCCCGTTCCTGGTCGACGCCACGATCACGTCGACCGGGGACATGCCCATCTCGACCATCGACATCATCTCGTTGGCCATCGGGTCTTCCTGCTGGAAGTTCAGGAACGAGTTGGTGTCGGTGCCGGTCGAGAACTTCGCGCCGGCGATGATGAACCGGCGCATGTTCTCTTTCGAGATCTGCATCGCCTGCTGCTGCTGGTTGAACGAGGCGGCGCGGCGGCCGGGCGCCTGCAGGTGGACGTCGGGGAAGTCGGGCGGGTTGGCCGGATCGTAGGGCGGGCTCGCCGGATCGTCCGGGTGCTTCATGTTGGCGATCATCTTGTCGCGGTAACCGAGCAGAATGCGGTATTCCTTCGGATCCAGTCGTCATCGCGTAGAGCGATTCGTCGAAGCGATGGGGATCGGCGGCGCGCCTGGCGCCGACGATCATCACGTTCAGCAGGGTGTCGACGATCACGTTCTTCTTGACGTAGCCGGCGATGATGTCCTTCTCGATCAGCGCGTTGCCGTAGAACGGGTGCTCCGAGCGTGTCGATGTCGAAGGCGAGCATCCGCCGCAGCCCGTCGTTGTTGCCGGTGCAGTGGACGTCGACGATCTTGCCGTGCTTGTGGGCCTTGTCGATGATGAAGCGGAGCTGGGCGTCGGTGTAGTCGTTGGTGCCGTCCCACTTATCGTCCGACATGTACAGCTTCCAGTAGTTGAAGTCGTCGCCGAGATACGCGTCCGTGTCCTTGTCGACGTCGGTGACGACGTTGTAGGCGAAATTCTTCTTCATCCACTCGATGGCGTCGGGCGGTGTGTTCTTGACGTAGGACGCGAAGTACTCCTTGCTCATGAACAGCGCGCCGCCGAGAAAGACCCGCGGTCCAGGGATCTCGCCCTTGTCGATGGCGCGCTTGACCGGCAGCAGCGCCGCCGCCGGTCCGCTCGTGTTGCGCATGCTGGTGATGCCCTGCATCAGATACCAGAACGCCCTGGCCGGTTCCTTCGACCAGTTGTTCTCCCAGCGCGCGCGGACGTTGGCCAGAGGCAGATTCGCCGTCGGCGCAGGGTAGAGCGGGTTCAACTGGATATGCTGATTCGAGTTGATCAGACCCGGCATGACCGTCATCCCGGCGGCGTCGATGATCTCCGCCCCCGGCGGCGGCGTCACGCTGTCGCTCGGCCCGACCTCGAGTGATGCGGTCGCCCTGCATGACGACCGTGTAGTCCCAGCGTGGCGCGGCGCCGGTGCCGTCGATGAGGAGGCCGCCGACGATGGCGATGGGCCGGTCAGGACGGTAGGGGGGCGCCTGCGGCCCCTGCGTTCGCACCGAGACGGGGACGCTGGCGAGAACCGAGCCGACGCTGAGGGCGAGGAGCACGCGGCGCGAACACTTCATCATGAGAGGACCCCGGGCAGTTCCGGTCCGGCCAGAATGTCGTCAGAGCGTGTTGCGGAATTGAGCGCTTCACCACGGCCGTGGTAGCGAGTTGCGGGTCAATGTCGCAACGCACTCTTGGAAGTGAACTGTTTATGTTTGTAGAATCCCGCACCGCTTATACCACGAAGCCCACCCGGCGGCGAATGAATTTCCCTCGCGCGTCCGCCGGCGTGGCGGGGCGGCGCCGCGGCCCTCGCCGCATCGTCCACGGCCGGCGCGGTTGTTGACAGGCCGAATGGTGGTCACTATGATTTCTGTCGTTTAAACCTAAATAATCGAAGTCGATCGCAGGGGACCGCAATCGTTTCTGCGGAAGGACGAGTGCCATGCACGCCGATCGTCGATTTTGGTTGCTTGCCGCAGGAGCGGTCGCCGCCAGCGTCCTGTCTCCGCAGTTGCACGCGCAGTACCAGTTGCGGCAGCGGCCGGAGATGACCACGAGCGACGATGCGCGGCGGGTGCCGGTGCCGCCGCACGACCCGTCGAAGGATCAGGTGCTCGTGATCCGCGGCGCCACCCTGATCGATGGCCGCGGCGGCGGACCGCTGCCGAACGCCGTGCTCGTGATCCGCGGCAATCGTATTCTCGATGTCGGGCCGGCCGGCCAGGTTCAGCTGCCGGCCAAGGTCGATCGCGCCATCGACGCCAAGGGTCTGTACATGGTGCCCGGGCTGGTCGATCTCCACATGCACTTTCGCCAGCAGCGCGGCGACGACTTCTCGATGTTCCGCGACTCCGATGCGGCGGCGGCGATTCGCGGCATCGAAAAGCTCGGCCTGTATCTCGACGGCGGCATCACCGCCGTCCGCGATCTCGGCGGGGCCAACGATGTCGCGCAGAAAATCCAGGAGGCCGTTGCCCGCCACATCTTTCCCGGTCCCCGCGTTTTCTGGGCCGGGCGCCTGATCTCGTCGCGTGGCGGCCATGGGGACGAGATCACCGAGACGGCCTCCGGTCGTCCGAAGCCGGTCGAGACCAGCGCCAGCCAGCGCGTCGCGACCGGACCGTGGGACTGGCGGCTGGCGGTCCGCGAGGAAATCCGCCGCGGTGTCGACGTCATCAAGCTGACGGCTCCGTACGACAAGGAGGAGGTCGCGGCGGCCGTCGACGAGGCCCACATGCTTGGCATCCCGGTCACGGTGGACGCGTTCGGCGACTATGTCACCTGGGCGAGCCAGGCGGGCATCGACAGCATCGAGCACCCGCTGTCGATCTCGCCCGAGACGATCAAGGTGATGGCGGAGAAGAAAACCGCCCTCGTGCCGACGCTCACCGCGTTCTATAACCCGATGACATACGGGTATCCATCAGCAGGCATTCCGCCGGGCGGTTTCTTCTTCACGATGTCGCGCCGCTTTTCGATGACGCACGAAGGCAACGTCGAGACGGTGCGGCGGGCGAAGGCCGCCGGCATCAAGATCGGCGTCGGGACCGACATCCCGTTCGAAAACGAGCGCCGGTACCCGGGCGACTATTTCGTCGAGCTGAAGTTTCTGCGCGACGCGGGGTTGAGCAACAAGGACATTCTCGAAGCCGCGACGCGCACAGGCGGCGAGATTCTGGCGATTCCCGACAAGCTCGGGACGCTCGAAAAGGGCAAGCTGGCCGACGTGCTCGTGGTCGCCGGCGATCCGCTCCAGGACATCGAGAATCTGCGCAAGATGCGTCTGGTCGTCGCCGACGGCCGCGTCGTCCGCGACCGCATCGACAACGCCTCAGTCCCGTCCGAAGCCTCGAAGATGAAGTAACCGCTGCGGCGCGACGCGTGCGTGTGAGGGAGGTCTCTTGTGGACCGGAAACATTTCGTGGTCAGCCGTCTGGTCGGATGCGTCATGGTTGCGTGGCTGGGAGCTGGCGTCCTGGCCCAGGGACCGCAGGCGCCGCCCTACAGGGCGGACAAGCCGATTGCGATCGTCGGCGGGCTGTTGATCGATGCGACCGGCGCGCCGCCGCGCATGGATCAGACCGTGGTGATCCAGGGCGACCGCATCGTCACGATCGGGCCGATGGACACGGTCACCGTGCCTGCGGGCGCCGAGGTGATCGACGCGGCGGGCATGACGGTCATGCCAGGCCTGATCAACTCGAACCAGCACATCCAGCTCAACCCGCTGTATCCGTCGCCGCCGGCGAATCTGCCGCTGGCCAACTTCAAGAGCCGCTGGGAGCAGAACTGGGCGCGGCAGCCGTATCACGCGTTCGTCTACCTGATGCAGGGGATCACGAGCCTGCGGAACACGAGCGGGCCGGCGAAGCAGATCGTGCCGGTCAAGCACGCGATCGACCGCGGCGAGATCCCGGGGCCGCGCCTGTTCCTGGGCGCGGCGCTGTTCCAGAGCGAGGTGAGCTTCAAGGCCTACGCCGCCCAGCAGAAGACCCCGGCCGACGCCTTGCCCTTCGTCCGCGATGAGTTCGCCTTTCATGTCGTCGCCGACGTGGACGCGGACACCCGCGCCTACGAGGGGCCCGACTTCAACTACTGGAAGTTGATCATGTCGGACAAGAAGTTCGACGGTCAGAACGACTTCACTGACGAGCAGCTGCGGGCGTTCATCGCCAAGGCGCACCGGCTCGGGAAGAAAGTCGACGTCCACTGCGGCGGCAACAACGACGGGCTGCGGCGGATGCTCGCCTTCGACGTCGACACCCTCGAACACCCGTTCTACGGCACCGAGTTGATCGACTGGGACGTCATCCGCGGCTACAAGAAGAAGGGTGTGATCGTCGACACGCTGCTGAGCGTGATGATCAACGGCGCCCAGCGCGCGGCCGATCCGCACCGCTTCGACGAGTCGTTGTACGCGATGACGCTCGACCCGAAGGAGTACCGCATCCTGATGCAGTACCGCGACAAGATGCTGAAGAACATGAAGAACCCCGACCAGCCGGCGCTGCCGATCTACGACGCCGCCAACCCGCCCGACTTCCCGGATCTGCGTCTCGGCGCGGCCAGCACCGAAGGCGGCCCGGTCACGACGGGCCGCGGGCCGTCGTTCAACGACGCGCAGCGGCAGATGCGGACCTCGAAGGAGAACATGCGCCGCTTCATCAAAGAAGGGGTGGAGTTCTCGATGGGGACCGACACCGGCGCGTTCATGGACTTCCAGCAGGAAGATCCGAACGCCGCCGAGCTCATGTACATGGTCGAGATGGGCATGGACCCGATGAAGGCGCTCGAGGCGGGGACGCGCAACGGCGCGAAAGCGCTCGGCTTGCTGCAGGATCTCGGCACGATCGAGAAAGGGAAGCTCGCGGACGTCATCGTCGTCGCCGGCAATCCGCTGCAGAACATGGCCGCGATGAAGCGCGTCGCCTACGTCATCAAGGGCGGCGTGCGTTACAAGTAGCGCCGAGCCGCCTTCGGCGCCAGGAGGGAGCATGGATCGAGCGGTGGTCCGCGGCGCGGCGAGCGCCCTCGCGCTGGGCCTCGTGATGGCGCTGTCGGCCTGCGGCTCGAGCGCGTCGGCGCCGGCGGGCCGCGCCGCCGACGTCAGCATCACGAGCCTGCCGTCCCCGCTCTGGACCGTGACCGAGGGCGTCTACGACGATGCCGCCTCGAGTCCGCCGGATGGACACGCCAGCACGCAGAACCTCACGTGGCTGCTTCATCTCGTGATCGCGTCGAACGAAAGCGTGCCGCTCGCCATCGACGGCGTGGACGTGGTGTTCACCCGCGACGGGCAGCCGCTGTGGACGGAGACATACGCGCGCAGCTACCTGCAGCGGCTCGAGTGGATCAAGGGCGCGTTCGACATGACGCCCGAGTACTACATCACGCGCGTGCTGCACGGGAGCGAGGAACCGGGCAGCCCCGACGTGCCGGCGCACGGCGCGTTGTCATGGGTCCGAATCCCCTTCGCGCGGCCCTGGTTCGCCCGCGCCGATCGCGTCGAGTTCAGGTTTCGCTTCGCGGATCCACGGGGGCAGACGGCGACCGCCGCGCATGCGATCGCGATTCGCGACTACCGGCAGAAGACGACGTTCCGGCTGCCGTTCTCGGGCACTTGGACGGTCAACGTCGGCAACGATTTGTCGACCGGGCACCGGCGCAGCGGCCTCAACGGCCTCACCAGCGTCGGGTGGGACTTCGTCAAGCTCGGTCCGAACGGGATGCCGTTCCGGACCGACGGCCGCACGCCCGAGGATTTCTACACCTACGCGGAGCCGGTGCTGGCTGCCGCCGACGGGACCGTCGTCGACATGCGCAACGACATCGGCGCCTACGGCGTCGGCAAAGCCCCGGAGGCCGACGTGCTGCGCAAGGACGGCGATCTCTTCTCCGGCAACCTCGTGACCATCGATCACGGCAACGGCGAGTACACGCTGACGTGTCACATGCTCGCCGGGAGCGTCGCCGTCAACGTTGGCGATCGCGTCAAGGCGGGACAACTGCTCGGCAAGGTCGGCAATTCAGGGTTCGCCGGGGTGCCGCACATTCACTTCAACCTGATCACCGGCCCCAAGTGGCTGACGGCCGGCGGGCTGCCGTCGCTCTTCAGCCACTTCGAGCGGATCCGCACCGGCGGTCCACCGCAGAAAATTGCGCTCGGCGATCCGATCACCGGCTGGACCATCCGCGATGCGCCGTAAGCGCCAGCCGCGCGGCCGCCGCGCCAGGGCGCACCACCACGACCGAACAACGGGCCGGACAGAGCCCATCCTCGACGGGAGAAGCAGACGATGGCAGTCACGCTGAAAGAGGCCGAGGCTGAACGCAGCCGCCTGATCGATCAGTTCATCAAGAAATCGGCGGCGAAGTACGGAGGGTTCGAGAGCGCGGCGGGCGGCGTCAATCACCTGGCGTTCCTCACCAACAAGCTGGAGGAGACGATCGAGTTCTACACGCAGATCATCCGCCTCAAGCTGCTGCGCGTCAGGGTCGACGACGGCGACTCGCGGTCGACGCAGGTGTTCTTCGACATGGGGCGCGGCGAGCTGCTGGCGTTCCTGAAGATCTACAACGTCAGCAAGGCGAACAAGATGGGGCTCGGCGGGTTCCACCATTTCGCGCTGACCGTCGACGCCCGGCAGTACACCGCCGTCAAGAAGCGACTCGACGCGGCGAAGATTCCCTACACGACGATCAAGCACGAGATTCTGACGACGATCACGACGCACGATCCCAACGGCATCGTGCTCGAGCTCTCGAAGTGGAACATCGATCCCAAGGACGTAAGGATGTGAGGGGTGGCGACATAAATGTCGCGCCGGCGAGAGGGGAGGCGACGAAAACGGCGGCGGCCAAAGTTGTTGAAACCTATATTGAATAGGCTTGACTTGTCATATCAGCACTGGTTTACTTGGCGCGTTTTCACAGATTCGAGTCCATCAATGGCCCACCGCCACGCCTGGTTGCTCGTCGCGCTGTCGGCCAGCGTTGCCGTCGGCGTCGGCGCCCAGGGCCCGCAAGCGCCGCCCTACCGACCGGACAAGCCGATCGCGATCGTCGGCGGGCTGTTGATCGACGCGACCGGCGCGCCGCCGCGCATGGATCAGACCGTCGTGATCCAGGGGGAGCGGATCGTCGAGATCGGCCCGATGGAGACGGTGCGGGTGCCGGCCGGGGCGGAGGTGATCGACGCCGCCGGGATGACGGTGATGCCCGGCTTGATCAACTCGAACCAGCACATCCAGCTGAACCCGCTGTTTCCGTCGCCGCCGGCGAACATGCCGCTGGCCAACTTCAAGGGCCGGTGGGAGCGGAACTGGGCGCGGCAGCCGTATCACGCGTTCGTCTACCTGATGCAGGGGATCACGAGCCTGCGGAACACGAGCGGGCCGGCGAAGCAGATCGTGCCGGTCAAGCACGCGATCGACCGCGGCGAGATCCCGGGGCCGCGGCTGTTCCTGGGCGCGGCGCTGTTTCAGAGCGAGGTCAGCTTCAAGGCCTACGCCGCCGCCCAGCGCACGCCGGCCGACGCGGTGCCGTTCGTCCGCGACGAGTTCGCCTATCACGTCGTCGCCGACGTGGACGCGGACACGCGCGCCTACGAGGGGCCCGACTTCAACTACTGGAAGCTGTTGATGTCGAGCGACAAGTTCGACGGCAGGAACGACTTCACCGACGAGCAGGTGCGGGCGTTCATCGCCAAGGCGCACCGGCTGGGAAAGAAGGTCGACGTCCACTGCGGCGGCAACAACGACGGGCTGCGGCGGATGCTGGCCTTCGACGTCGACACCCTCGAGCACCCGTTCCTGCGCAATCAAGTCGTCGAGATGGACATCATCGAGGGCTACGTCAAGAAAGGGGTGATCGTCGACACGCTGCTCGTCCAGATGGTCGCCGACTCTCTGCTGGCGATCGACCCGCACCGCATCGACGAGTCGCTGTACGCGATGTCGCTCGCCCCGGACGGAGTACCGCATCCTGCTGCAGTACCGCGACAAGATGATCGCCAACCTGAAGAAGCCGTCGGCGCCCGGCGTGCCGTACTACGATGCTGCCGCGCCGCCAGACTTTCCCGAGCTGGCCGGCCGGGTGGAGAGCGGCGCCTGGCGCGAACAGCCTGCCGGTCGACGAGCTCCGCCGGCGGATCCAGGTGTCGAAGGAGAACATGCGCCGCTTCATCAAGGCCGGCGCGAAGTTCTCGATGGGGACCGACACCGGCGCGTTCCTGAATTTCCAGCAGGAGGATCCGAACGCGACCGAGCTGATGCTGATGGTGGAGATGGGGATGGACCCGCTCAAGGTGATCCAGGCGGGCACCCGCAACGGCGCCGAAGCGCTCGGGTTGCTGAAGGATCTGGGCACGCTCGAGAAGGACAAGCTCGCCGACGTCATCGTCGTCGCCGGCAACCCGCTGCAGAACATGGCAGCGATGAAGCGAGTGGCCTACGTGATCAAGGGTGGCGTGCGGTACAAGTAGCCGACATAATCGGTCGACGCGCGAACGGAGCTGGCGGTCGGATCGCCCTAGAGGAAGGATGCGTTCATGAAGGGGTCCTGGTTCGTGGTGTTCGTTGTCGTCCTGCTTGCGGCCGCGTCGGCTGGCGCCCAGGCTCCTCAGAGTGACGTGGCCGGCACGGTCACCGACGAATCAGGGGCCGTGCTGCCGGGCGTGACGCTCACCGCCGTCCTCGGCACGACCAAGGAGACGCGCACCGCCACGACCGACTCGGTCGGCCGGTTCCGTTTCAACTCGCTGCCGGTCGGCGTCTACACCGTCCAGGCCGAGCTGTCGGGCTTCGGCACGGTGAAGATCGAGAACTACAAGCTGAGCATCGGACAGAGCGCGATCCTCGACGTCAAGATGAAGATTGCGGCGGTCGAAACCGAGGTCACCGTCCGCGGCGAGTCGCCGCTCATCGACGCCACGAAATCCGATCTGTCGGGCGCGATCGACGAGATCCAGGTCAAGGAGCTGCCGGTGATCGGCCGCAACTGGCTCGGCTTCGCGATGCTCGCGCCGGGGATGAAGACCGATGGCTCGGAAGGGGCGCAGGACGCGCCGCCCTCGGCCGGCATCGAGGCGGGACGGCAGGCGAAGGTCTTCCTCGACGGGTCCGACCTCAACAACCGCTCGACCGCGAGCAACGTCGACATCCGCATCTCCAACGAGGTGATCGGCGAGTTCCAGGTGCTGGTCAACCGGTTCGACGCGACCGTCGGCCAGAGCGGCACCGCGGTGATCAACGCCGTCTCGCGATCGGGGAGCGATCAGTTCCACGGCAACACCTACATTTACGCGCGCGACGCCAAGTTCAACGCGCCGGACTTCTTCACCGGCAAGAAGCTGCCGTTCCAGAACGACCAGTACGGCGCCACCTTCGGCGGCCCGATCGCCAAGTCGAAGACACACTTTTTCTTCAACTTCGAGCGGCAGACGACGCCGCAGACGATCGCGCCCAACACCGGCTTTGCGTCGCTGGATCAGGCGGTCGACAGCACCGACGCGCGGAACATGCTGTTCGCCAAGGTCGAGCACCAGGTGGCGACGAACAACCGGCTCACCGGCTCGTTCAACTATTACACCCGCCTCCAGCCGCACGGCGGCGTCGGCGGCAACACCGTCGCGACCAACGCCATCGACTACAACTGGAAGATCTACAAGTACAACGCCGCGCTCAACTCCGTGATCAAGAACAAGTGGGTCAACACCGCGCTGTTCTCGACGCTGCAGACCAAGCGGCTGTTCGGCAAGGTGGCGGGCAGCGGCAACACCCAGGTGTTCCCGGCCGTCACCATCGGCGGCAACATCGGCGGCGGCCTCGAGAACCCGTCCTACTTCCTCGGCAAGGACGACGTCACGGTGTTCTTCGACAAGGGCGGCCAGCACAACGTGAAGTTCGGCGCCAGCTTCGAGGCCGCCGAAGTCAAGGGGCACTTCGACCAGTACGTCAACGGCGTCTTCTTCTACAACCAGACGCCGGCGAATCTCGCGACCTGCTGCGCCGGCGACGATCAGTCGAAGTGGGACAAGTCGCAGTTCCCGATTCCGACGCGCTACACCCAGGCGCTCGGCGATCCGTCGATCAACGCCAAGACCAAGGTCCTGAGCGCCTACGTCCAGGACGACTGGCGGAAGGGCGATCGGTTGACGATGAACCTCGGCATCCGCTACGACGTCGAGTTCGGCGCCCTCGGCAACGACATTACCGGCCTCGTGCAGCAGCCGTTTCCGAACCAGGTGCTCAACTTCCAGCCGCGCCTCGGCTTCGTCTACGACTTGACCGGCGACCAGAAGACGATGCTGCGCGGCGGCACCGGGCTGTACTACTCGCAGGTGTTCCTCAACGTGACGTTCTATGTCGAGCAGACCAACCACGTCCGGCTGCTGACGCTGAACTTCCCCAACACCAACAACGATCCGAACTTCGCCAAGGATCCGCTGCAGGGGAAGACCTTCGACGACTTCAAGAACCTGATCGGCAATCCGCAGTTCCCGCTCGACGTCTACATCCTGCCGCCGGGCACGGTGACGCCGCACGTGATCAACAGCTCGATCGGCATCCAGCGGCAGCTCGTGCCGCAGATGGTGGTCAGCGCCGACTACGTGTTCGACACCTCGCACTCGCAGCTGCACTCGGTCGATCAGAACCTGTTCTGCTGTCTGGCGAACGGCGCCGCGAAGCCGGTCAACAGCGGCACCTATCCGGAGCTCGGCGGGTTCGTCCAGGGCTCCGGGCGGCCCGACCCGCGGTTCAACAACATCCGCGCCTACCTGACGGATGGCCGCGCCGACTACAAGGGGTTCCAGGTGGCGCTCGACAAGCGCTACAGCCACAACTACCAGTTCGGCGCCACCTACCTGCTGTCGTACAACAACGACAACCTGGGGCAGACCGGCGCCCAGTCGTTTCCGAGCAACCAGTTCAACACCGCCGACGATTACGGACCCTCCGTGTTCGATCAGCGGCACCGCTTCACCTTCAACTGGGTGTCGAGGCTGCCGTGGGGTTTCACCGTCAGCGGCCTGATGTTCGCGGGGTCGGGCACGGCGCGCTCGATCTCGGTCGGCGGCAAGGACATCTTCGGCATCTCGCCGGTGGCGCAGAACACCGGGGCGCGGCCGACCTGCGGACTGGATCCCGCGTTCAACGCGGCGTGCCAGGCGCTCGGCATCCCGAACGGCACGCGCGTGCCGGTCAATCCGTGGCGGAGCGACCCGTCCTATCGCTTCGACCTCCGCGTCGCGAGGCCGATCTTGCTGGGGCACGGGATGGAAGTGCAGCCGACGCTCGAGGTGTTCAACCTGTGGAACCGCCAGAACAACGATCCGGCCGCCTACAACATCAACATGACCAGCCCGCGCTTCATGCTGCCCGGGCCGTCATCGTCGCTGCCATATCTGCCGCGGCAGATACAGTTCGGCGTGCGGTTCCAGTTTTAGGGGCCGCAGCGTGATCATCAGGCGCAACTTCCTGAAGATATTCGGCGCGGGCGGGGCGGCGGGCCTGTTCGCGGCGCGCGGTGCCGGCGCCCAGACGCCCGGCGCCGGTCAGCGGGCACAAGCAGCGGCCACCGGTCCGGGAAAGCTCGACGTGTCGGTCGGCGCGCTCGATTTGAACCATGTCGAGCTCGTCGACACCCACGTCCATCCGCCGCAGCGAATGACGCTCAAGCAGTCGTACGACATGTGGAACGACTCGTTCGTCGACGCGATGGTGCCGGATTACGAGTTTCCCGGCAAGAAGGAGCTGCGCGCCAAGCTGACGACGGAGTTCGTCAACCAGATCTGGGACCTGCCGCGGCAGACCGGCTACAACAACTACATGGCGCGGACCTACGGAGTCGCACCCACGCTCGAGGGGTTCGACTCCGTCGTCACCAAACATATCAAGAGCGACGCCGACTTCACCGCGTACATCAAGACGATTCTCGATCGCGAGAACATCTCCACGGTCGTGCTGCAGTCGGCCGAGGCCGACCCGATACTGCCGCCCAGCTTCATTCCGCGCAACCGCTTCGTCTGGACCTACCCCATCGTGCCGCTCGTGCACCCGGCATGGGCGCAGAAGAAGTCGGCGACGGCGCTGCAGGACGTGCTCGATCAGATCGACAAGACGATGGAGACCGCGGTCGCGAACCGCTGCGTGGCGTTCAAGAACGCCGCCGCCTACTACCGCACGCTGGGATTCGACAAGGTCGAGAAGCGCGATGCGGAAACCGCCTTCAAAGCGTTGATCGGCGCGACGCCGGCGGGGCATGTCGCCCAGGGCGCGCCGTACTACAAGGAGCCGGCGCTCACCGCGGCGCTCAAGACCTACCAGGACTTCCTGTTCAAGCACATCTACGTCAAGGCCGGCCAGCTCGAGCGCCCGATCGTCATTCACACCGCGGTCGCACTGCATCCGGCGCTGCGCTTCGAGTACAACAACCCGCTCGCGCTCTACGACGTCTTCCAGGACGACGAGGTGCGGAAGGCGGCGACACGCTTCGTGCTGTTTCACACCGGCTACCCGTCGCATCACGCGGTGGCGTCGATGATCAGCCAGTTCCCGAACGTCTTCGTCGACATGTCGTTCTACGCAAAGTTTCCCGGCGTGCTCGAAGAGACCTACCGGGCGTTTCTCGGTCTGGCGCCGTCCGAGAAGGTGATGCACGGCAGCGATTCGAACAATGTGCCCGAGGAGATCGGCTACTGCGCGTCGAACACCCGTCGCGTGCTGGCGCGGGTCCTCAACGACTACAAGACGTATTACGGCTGGACCCAGGCGGACATCACGAAGATTGCCGACAACGTGATGCACAAGAACGCCCGCCGCCTCTTCAGGATCCCGGAAGCGACGCGCGCCTCCTGACGCGATCGCCGCGCACGCTCGAGGAGACGACATGACAGCCTGGGTGGGGTGGCGGAGAGGTCCGGCGTCGCGGTCGCCGCGGCCGCGACCGCCGTCCTCGCCGCTGGTGCGCGATGGCCGGCGATGGTGACGGCTCAACACGCGCCGCTGACCGTCGAGCGCCTGGCCGCGTTGCCGAGCCTGATCGGCACAGCCCCGGCGGCGCCGGTATGGTCGCCAGACGCCACGCGCCTCGCCTTCCTCTGGAACGACCAGGCGATGCCGTTCCACGACGTCTGGATCGTCGACGCCGTCGGCGGCGCGGCGCGCAAGCTCACCGATCTCAAGGGCGAGCCGCGGCGTCCCGCCCCGCCCGCCGCTCAGCCGACCCAGGACGACTTTCAGGAGCTGACGCGCGACGCGGCCGATCGTCTGCGTCCTGGCGCGGCAGAAGCGGTGTGGACGCCTGACGGCAACAGCCTCGTCGTCTCATGCGAGGATCGGCTCTATCGTGTGAACGCTGATGGCGGCGGGTCGATCCGCCTCGAGTTGCCGCCGGCCGTGCGCACGGCGCTGTCGTTTTCGCCGAACGGCCGCTTCCTGTCGTGGATCCAGGACGGCGATCTGTGGCTGTGGAACCAGGAGACGAATGCGGTCTCGCAGGTGACGCACGCGGGCGTGCCACCGATCGGCAGCATCCCGGGGAGCGCCTACACGCACCCGGACGCGGAGTTCACGCTCCCGAAGTGGTCGCCCGACAGCCGCGCCGTCGCGATGCACTGGGACGACCGTCGCCGCGTGAGGAAGCTGCTGTTCCCCGACTACCTCGGCGAGCACGTGCGGATCACCGAGCTGCGCCGTGATCTACCCGGTGACAACGACCAGATCCGCGGCGTCGCCATCGTGTCGGTCGATCGCGGTCAGGTGCGGATGCTCGATCTGCCCGATGCGGCCGATCGGCGCAACGCCAGCTTCAACTGGTCGCCCGACGGCACGCGCCTGCTCGTGGACCAGAACTCCGAGGACGCGAAAGACCGCTGGATCCACGTCTTCACCCTCGCCAGCGGATCACTCGAGGAAGTCCTGCACGAGCGGCGGCCGATTGCCGGCACGACGACCACGGCGTCGGCGCTATGGACGTCCGACTGGCAGAGCGACGGCAGCGGCATCGTCTACGTCTCGGACATCGAGGGCCGCCACCGGCTGCACGCACTGACGCTCGCCGGCCGATCGGGCAAGGTGCTCACGCCAGGCGACTGGAGCGTCGTCGCCACGGCGTTCGACGGCAACCAGTTCTCGATGGCGCCGCGGACCCGCGACATCGTGTTCATCTCGACGAAGAAGAATCCGTACGAGCGCCAGGTCTATCGCATCGGCGAGAAGGGCGGGGCGGTGGCGCAGGTCACTTCGCTGCCCGGCACCCATCAGCCGTTCGTGTCGCCGGATGGACGCCGCATCGCGCTGCTCCGCTCGGACGATGTCACGCCGACCGAGCTCTACATCGTGGACGGCAGCGGCGGAGTGGAACGGCGGATCACGCACTCGCCGCCAAAGGAGTTTGGCGACTTCCCCTGGGTGCAGCCGCGTTACGTGACGTTCAAAAGCCGCGTTGACGGGGTCATGCTGCACGCGCGCCTGATCGAGCCGCCCCGGCTCGATCGCTCGCGCCGGTATCCCGTCATCATCGGCCCCGTCTATTCCAACACGGTCCGGAACCAGTGGCGCGGGACGCACGCCACGCTGCAGCAGTACCTTGCCATCGAAGGTCAGTACATCGGGCTCCAGGTCGACATCCGGGGAAGCGTCGGCTACGGCCGCGAGTTCCGCGACCGCGCGGTCGGCGATTTCGCCGGCATCACGATCGACGATCTCCAGAGCGGCGTGGAGTACCTGAAAACGCTGCCGTATGTCGATCCCGGCCGCATCGGCCTCTGGGGATGGAGCTATGGCGGCCTGCTGGCCACGATGTCGGTGTTTCAACGGCCCGGGCTATACAAGGCGGTCGTCGCGGGCGCGCCCGCCACGAACGTCTGGCACGCGACCACGGGCGAAGTCGATCTGGCCGGGCGCCCATCGGTCAACGACGATGTCTTCCGTCGGTCGTCTGCGGTAATCTACGCGAAGCAGCTGCAGGATCACCTGCTCATCATCCATGGAATGCGGGACGATATCGTTCTGTTCAAGGATTCGGTGCTGCTCGTCGAGAAGCTGATGCTGCTCGGCAAGAACTTCGACATCGTGTTCCTGCCAAGCTCGGTCCACGACGCGATGCGGAAGGACTACGTGGCGACGTTCACGCTGCGCAAGCTGGTCGAGCACTTCGACAGATATCTCGGGCGCGGGCCGACCGGTCCCGAGCCGGACTGATCGACCGCGTGCCGGTGCGGGCGCGTTCAGCGCTCAACGCGAAACACCTGGTGAGGATGATGGCATGCCGAGCACAAGCAGTGTAATCCTGAAGGCCCGCGCCGCCCGGCGCCGCCGTGGCCGTCTCGTCGCCGGATGGAGCGCCGCCCTCGTCGCGGCGGCCGGGGTGTACGCCGGCGCCGCCGAGCCGCACCTCACGATCGAGCGTCTCGCGGCGTTTCCGAATCTGGCCGGCACGCTTCCGGTGAATCCCGTGTGGTCGCCTGACAGCGGCCGGATTGCATTCCTCTGGAACGACAAAGGCTATCCCTTCCGCGACGTCTGGGTGGCGACCAGGGACGGACAGCCGCAGCGCGTCACTGATATGGCCGCCGCGTTTCCGGAGCCGGAGCCGGCGGGACTCGACAAGGACGCCGCGCTGGCGGCGCGCGCCGTGGCGCGCCACCGCGGCGGCGTCGACGGACGTTGCATGGATGGCGGACGGCAAAACGCTCGTGTTCGGCTACCAGGGACGGCTGCTGCAGATCGGTGCGGACGGCGCCGGCCTCACCCAGCTGGGACCGCGCGGCGGGCCGTCACGCAGCGATCTCCGTCTCGCCGGACGGCAGACATTCTGTCGTTTCTGCAGGACGGCGATCTGTGGTTCCGCTATCTGAAGACCGGCGAGCAGGTGGCGATCACGCGGTTCGCCAAGCCCTCCATCGGGTCCGTGCCCGGCGGCACGTTCGGCGTGCTCGATGCCCGGGTCGCCTCCTACAAATGGTCGCCCGACAGCCGCCATATCGCGCTGGCCTTCGAAGACCGCACGCGCGTCCGCAAGATCAGCATTCCGAACTACCTCGGGGCGGAGACCCAGGTCACGACCGTGCGCCGCGACTTCCCGGGTGACAACGACCTCGATCGCTTCCTCTCGATCTACTCGGTCGCGGACGGCGGGCTGCACCGGCTCCCGCTCGCCGACAGCTTCGATCGGCGCTTCGCCGGCTACGAGTGGTCCGGTGACGGCCGGCAGCTGCTGATCGATCAGTCCTCGGAAAACGTCGTGCATCGCTGGCTGTATCTGGCCGACGCCGACCGCGCGACCGTCCGCGAGCTGTATCACGATCAACGCGACACGCGGACGAGCGCGCACTGGAACGCGAAGTGGCAGTGCGACGGCAAGGGGGTGCTGTTCATCTCGGATCTCGACGGGCGCCACGGCATCTACTCGCTGCCGCTGGCGGGAGGGACGCCGAAGCGGCTGACCCCGCTCGAGTGGAGCGTCGTCGGCGAGTCGAACCCGTCGCCGCTGGTGATCTCGCCGAAGACGCACGAAGTGCTGTTCCTCTCGACGAAGAAGAACGAAGAGGAGCGGCAGGTCTACCGCATGCCGGAGGCGGGTGGGCCGGTGACCCAGGTGACGACGCTGCCCGGCGTCCACACTCCATACCTGGCGCCGGATGGCCGGACGCTGGCGACGATCCGATCGGAGGATGTGACGCCGCCCGAGCTGTACATGCTCGACGCGGCCGGCGGCCAGGAACGGCGGGTCACGCACTCGCCGACCGAGGAGTTCGCGCAGTACCCGTGGATCCGGCCGCGCTACGTGACGTTCAAGAGCCGCACCGACGGTGCGCTGCTGCACGGCCGGCTCTGGGAGCCGGCGAATCTGGATCGGACGAAGAAGTACGCCGGCGATCCTCGGTCCGGTGTATTCGAACTCGGTCCGCAACCGGTGGGGCGACCGCGAGGAATGGCGCGGGCTGTACAACACGTTCCAGGAATACCTCGTGATGGAGGGCCAGTACATCGTGCTGCAGGTCGACGTGCGCGGCAGCGTCGGCCACGGGCGCGAATTCCGCGAGAAGCTGCAGCGCGACTTCGGCGGCATCGACGTCGAGGACGTCCACAGCGGCGCCGAGTACCTCGGCACGCTCGGCTACGTCGACACGAACCGGCTCGGCATCTGGGGCAGCAGCTACGGCGGCCTGATGACGGCGATGTCGCTGTTCAAGAAACCGGGCGTTTACAAGGCCGGCGTGGCGTCGTCGCCCGCGACCAACGTCTGGCACGCCACGACCGGAGAGGTGCGCGTCGCCCGGCGGCCCGACTCCGACCCGGAGGTGTTCCGCAAGATCTCGGCGGTCAGCTTCGGCGAGAACCTCGAGGATCATCTGCTGATCCTGCACGGCATGCAGGACGACATCGTCCTGTTCAAGGACTCGGTGACGCTCGCCGAAAAGCTGATGCTGCTCGGGAAGAAGTTCGATTTCGTCGTCTCACCGACCTCGGTCCACCCCTGGTCGCTGAAAGACTACGTCGCCAGTTTCATGCTCAACAAGATCGTCGACCACTTCGATCGGTATCTCGGGCGAGGGCCGAAGTGAAGCGCGGCACCATCTGATGGGGGCGGGCGGGCTGAGGTGGCGCATCGCGGCGATGCTGACGCTCGCCTCGGCGATCTCGTACATCGATCGTCAGGCGCTCTCGGTCAACGCGTCGCTGATCCGCGGCGAGTTCGGCCTGTCGAACACGCACTACTCGTACCTCATCACGTCGTTCCTGGTCGCCTACACCATCAGCCAGACGCTCAGCGGCCACATGGTGGATCGCCTCGGCACGCGGGTCGCGCTCGCCGCCTGCGCGGTGTTCTGGTCGGCCGCCGCGCTCCTGCACGGGCTGGTGACCGGCTTTGCCGGGCTCGCCGTCTGCCGCTTCCTGCTCGGCCTCGGGGAGGCGGGCGTCGTGCCGGGTGCGATGCGGGGCGTGTCCGAATGGTTTCCGGCCGCCGAGCGATCGGTGGCGACCGGCCTGTTCGCGGCCGGCACGCCGGGCGGGATCCTGATCGCGGCTCCGCTCGTCGCCTTCGTGACGCTGGCGTTCGGCTGGCGCATGGCGTTCGTGACCGACTGGCCTGCTCGGCTTTGCGTGGCTCGTGCCGTGGCTCCGCATCTATCGCCTGCCGGAGCATCATCCCCGGATTCAACCAGCCGAGCGCGATCTCATTCTCGCCGGGCGCGCGCGCCCGTCCGGCGTGAATGCGAAGGTCTGGACGCTCGAGCTGCTGCGCCATCGGAAGGCGTGGGCGATCATCCTCGCGCGCTTCATGATGGATCCGGTGTGGTGGTTTTACGTCTTCTGGCTGCCGGCCTATCTCGTCGATGTGCGCAAGCTGAATCTAACGGCGATCGGTCAGGTCGCATGGATCCCGTTTCTCACCGCGACGCTCGGCACGCTGGCGGGCGGATGGCTGTCCGGGGCACTGCTGCGAAGGACCGGGAGCCTGACGATTGCCCGGCAGACGGTGCTGTTTCTCGGCGCCGCGGGAACGCTGCTGGGAATCCCGGCGGCGCGCGCGCACGACACGTCGGTCTGCCTGATCCTGATCAGCGTCATCACCTTCGCGATCGGCGCCTGGTCGACGACGATTGTCGGACTGGCCGCCGACATCCTTCCGCCCGCGGCCGTCGGGTCGATGAGCGGTCTGTCGGGAACCGGCGCCGCGCTGGGGGGCATCGTCTTCACGATGCTGACCGGGTGGCTGGTCGATCGCTTCTCCTACGGGCCGGTGTTCTGGATGGCCGCATCCGCGCCGCTCGCCGGGTTCGTGGTGCTGCTCCTGCTGATGGGTGAAGTCCGCCAGCTCGAACTGGGGGTGCGCCCGGCGCGCGCCGAGTCGACATGATCGCCGCCTCTCGGGAGGATGCCGTGGACAGACGGGAGAGACGATGGCCGCCGATCGCAGTCCTGTGGCTCGTCGCCGCGGCGGCGGTGTTCGGCTGCGGACGAGGGCGCGAACCGATGTCGGCTGCGACACGTTTCACGCTGGACGATCTGTACTCGCTGCCGCGGATTATCGGCACGGCGCCAAAGGAATTCGCGTGGTCGGCCGATGGGCTCCGCCTCGCCTTCCTGTGGAACGACGAAGGCACCAATTTCTACGACGTCTGGACCATCGCCGTCGACGATCCGAAGCCCTCGCGTCTGACGCGCATGCCGCGTCGCGAAGCGCCGCCGGCCGCGGCCACCGATCCCGCAGCGGTTGACGCCGGCGTGCTGGCCGAGCGCGATGCAGGCGTGCAGTCGGTGATCTGGCATCCGGACGGACGCCGCGTTCTTCTCACGTTCCGAGGCGATCTGTACCTCGTCGAGGCCGGCCAGCCGCCACGGCGGTTGGGCGATGCGTTCGCAGCGCGCGTCAGCAGCGCGGTTCTCGCCGGATGGGCGGGCGCTGGCATTCGTGCGCGAGGGCAATCTCTGGGTGGGGGACGTGTCAGGCGACACCATCGCCGCCGCTCGAGCGCTCACGGCGCTGACCCCGCCGGACGATGTCGTCGAAAGCTACAAGTGGGCGCCGGACGGCCGGCAACTGGCATTCGTCCAGCGCGATGCGCGCGGCGTCACCAAGCGGCTGATCCCTGATTACCTGACGCCGGAAACGACCACACGTGCCGTGGTTCGGGCGTTGCCGGGCGAGCCGTCCGAGAGCCGCTGGCTTCGAGTCGTCACCGCAGCCGATCGACGCGTGCGAACGATGGACCTCGGCGCCGATCCACTCGACGACATCTTCGCCTACGAGTGGGCCCCCGGCGGACAGGCGCTCGCCGTGGACAAGAGCGACGTGTTCGTCAAGGACCGGCGGATCGTCGTCGTCGAGACGACGGCGGGGGCCGCCCGCGAATGGTATCGCGAGCAGAATCCGGCGAACGTGACGGCGCAGTGGACGGTTCGCTGGGCGCCCGACGGACGGCGGCTCTACTTCCTCTCCGACCGCGACGAGGACTACCACATCTACCAACTCGCGGCGCCGGGCGGGCCGCCGACGCGAGTCACGCAAGGTCCATGGGCGGTGAGTGAGTTCGAGGTGTCGGCGGCTGCCTCGTCGGTGTTCTTCGTCGCCAACGAGGGACGCCCTGAGGAGCGGCAGCTGTACCGCGTGCCGCTGGACGGCGGATCGGTGACGCGTCTTACCCGGCGTTCCGGCACCCACGCGCCGGTCATTTCTCCGGACGGCCGCTTCGCGGCGGACCTGTTCTCGAGCGACGACACGCCGTACGACCTGTTTCTCGTTCGCCTTGCTTCGACCGGCGCGGCCGATGACGAGCATCAGGTGACTTCGTCGCCGCGGCCGTCGTTCTCCCGCTACCGGTGGGCCAAGGCGCAGTACGTCACGTTTCGGAGCCGCACGGACGGGGCGACGCTCAACGGCCGGCTGACGCTGCCGCCCGATCTGGACAAGAGCCGGAAGTATCCGGCGATTCTCGGGTCGGTCTACAACAACACGGTCAGGAACCAGTGGGGCGGCCGCACCGCGCACCCGACCTGGGGTCTCGATCAGTACCTGGCGCAGGACGGCTACGTGCTGCTGAACGTCGACGTGCGTCAGAGCTGGGGCCGCGGCAAGGAGTTCCGCGATGGGATTCGCCTCGACTATGGCGGCATCGACGTCGAGGATCTGCACAGCGGCGTCGAGTACCTCGCGACGCTCGGGCTATGTCGATCCGGAGCGCATCGGGATCTGGGGCTCGAGCTACGGCGGACTGATGACGATCATGTCGCTCTTCAAGAAGCCGGGGGTCTATAAGGCGGGCGTCGCGGGAGCGCCGGCGACGAACATGTGGCACGCGACGACCGGGGAGATGCGCGTCATGGGCACGCCCCAGGTTCACCCGGAAGAGTACGCGCGATCGTCGCCGTTCACCCATGCGACCGGCCTGCAGGATCACCTGATGATCATCCAGGGCATGCGCGACACGACGGTCCTCTTCAAGGACTCGGTGTCGTTAGTGCAGCGCCTGATCCTTCTCGGCAAGGACGTCGATCTCGTCGCGCTTCCCGACGCGCCGCACGGGTGGGACACCGAAGCGCTGGCGCAGACCCGCTTCGCGTTCCACAAGCTGGTCGGCCATTTCGAGCGCTACCTCGGTAAAGGCCCACGCTAGTGGCCAAAGTGCAGCCGGCACCCGGCGAATCCGCGCAGCGTCCGGGTCGGCGCCGTCGATCTGGCCGAGTTCGAGGTCATCGACGCGCACGTCCATCGCTTCGATCGCGCGCCCTTCTCCGAGCTCAACGACAAGTGGAACCGCGGCTTCGTCGCCGCGCTTCTCCCGGACGGCGACTTCGACGGCCGGCGCGAGTTGGAGGCGTCGACGCTGCGAGCGGTCGAGCAGGACGTCCTCTCTCTGCCGCGCATGACCGGCCTTCTCAACTACGTCGCGGCGGTCCACGGGCGGCCGGCGCGCGTCGAGACGCTCGAGGCGCTCGCCGCCGAACACATCCGCGGCGACTTCACCGCGTACCTGCGGTCGATTCTCGATCGCGAGCGCATCGCGGCGGTGGTCATGGACCAGACCGGTCTGCCGGACCGCGCGGAGCCGCAGACCGGAGACTTTCCGAAGGAGCGGCTCGTCTGGACCTATCCGCTGATCTATTCGCTCCAGCCTGAGTGGGCGATCGCTCGCCACGCGACGACGCTCGGCGACGTGCTGGCGGCGATCGATCGCACACTCGAAACCTGCGTCAGCAACGGCTGCGCCGGCTTCAAAAGCACCGCCGCATACTATCGCCCGCTGACGGTCCAGCCGGTGACGACGGCCCAGGCCGGGTCGGCGTTTGCCGTGCTGCGCACGACGCAGCCGGCGGGGTTCCGCACGTTCCCGATCAAGATTCCCGTCTATGCGGACGCGCGCGCATCAGCCGCCTTCACGACCTATCAGGACTACCTGCTCAAGCACATGTTCGTGAAGGCCGGCCAGCTCGGTCGTCCGATCGTGATTCATACGGCGGTGGCGTTGCACCCGGCCCTGCGGCCGGAGCTCAACGATCCGCGCGGCATGGCGTCGATGCTTGTCGACGAAGAGGTCGGACGCGCCGGCACGCGCTTCCTGTTCATCCACACCGGCTATCCGTCGCACGACGTCATGGCGTCGATGGCCAGCCAGTTCCCGAACGTCTACGTCGACCTGTCGTTCTTCAGCCACTTCCCGGGGGTGCTCGAGGAGACGCTTCGCACGCTCCTGGCGCTCGTGCCGCCGCACAAGGTGATGCACGGCAGCGACTCCGGATCGGTTCCTGAAGATCCCGCCTACTGCGCGCACAGCCTGCGCGTCGTGCTCGCCCGAGTGCTCAACGACTATCGCACCGGCTACGGATGGTCCGAGCGTGACTGCGCCGCGACGGCACGCGCGGTGATGAGTGAGAACGCCAGACGACTGTTCAAGATCTGACCGCCGCCGGGTCCTCCACCGCCCTGGACAACCGCGGCGCGAACAGCATCAGGATCGCGGCCGCCGCCGAGGCGATGCTGCAGGCGACGAGCGTCGGCGGGTAACCGCCTCCGAGGTCGTAGACGCGGCCGGCCACCACCGGTCCGACAGCCGCGCAGAAGGTCAGCACGAGCACCATCGTGCCGTACACCGTGCCGAACGACGCCGGCGCGAAATAGCGCGCGATCAGCACGGGCTCCAGCGTCGCGATGCCGCCCATCGGCAGCCCGTAGAGGACGGAGAAGAGCGCGGCCGACGACCGATTGGCCGGTCCGAGCAGGAACAGCGTGCCAATGGCTTCGAGCGCGAACGCGCTCGTCGCCACGATCCGCGCCGGCAGTCGATCCGTCAGCGCGCCGCATCCCACCTTGCCGACAATGCCCCACAGCGCCAGGCCGCCCAGGACGAAGCGTGCGTCAGGCGCCGGAAAGCCCTTTTCCTGGAGCAGCGCAATCCCGAATACGCGCACGATCGTCACCGTGACGGTGTAGGCGCCGAAGGCGATGGTGAAGGCCCAGAACAACGCGGAGGTCAGGACCGCGACGGGTGGCGGAGGCGCGGCCGTTTCCGGCGCCTTCGATCCGGCCGGCGGGACCGGCGCGTCGGGCGGACGCCCGTCCGGCAGCAGGCCCATCTCTTCCGGCCGCAGGCGGATGACCAGCACGACGAGTGGCAGCACGATCACGATGATCGCGAGTCCGATGGTCGCGCTCGCCGAGCGCCAACCCACCCGATCGACGAGCCAGCCCGCCGGGATCGTGAGCATCCCGCCCAATCCGGTGCCGATCGCAACGGTGCCCAGCGCGAGGCCGCGTCGTCGAGTGAACCAGCGCGAGACGATGGTGTTGACCGGCACGTAGCCGATGCCCGCCAGGCCTGCGCCGTAGAGCGCGTAGCAGCCGTAGAGTTGGGTGAGCGGTGTCACCAGGCGGTTCACCCCGGGCAGACTGCCAACCAGCGCCTGCCCCGCGAACCCCGCGCCGCAGCAGACCGCGCTGGCCGACATCAACCGCCGCGGGCCGTAGCGGTCGATGACGCGGCCGACCGCCGGACCGAGCAGGCCCATCACGATCATCGCCGCCGAATTGGCGCCGGATGCCTCGGCGTGCGTCCAGCCGAACTCGGCGAGCAACGGCGGCAGCAGGACGCCGAACAGGTAGAGGCCGCCGCCGATCCCGAACGTCATGATCACGAGCGACGCGGCGACGATGTACCAGCCGTGAAACAGGTGCGCCGCCGGTCGATCGCCCCCGGAGCGTCCGGGCTCCGCGCTGCTCACGATCGCCTCCAGGTGCTTAGAGCGTTTTCCATAAGTACATCATGTCCGGCTTTAGCCGGACCGTAAGTGGTCCGCCTGAAGGCGGACACTACGTACCAATGAAAACTGCCGTGGAGCATGTGCTGGAGAATTGAGCGCTCCACCATGGTAACGAGTTGCGGGTCAATTTTTCGCCATGCGCTCTTGGAAGAATGATCGGCAGGACCGAGGCCCCAAGTGTAAGCAGAATGGATATACTGCTCAACCTCAATTATTTAGATCTGAAACAATCCTCCGAATGGCGGACCGGCGCTACCACATTGCCGTCGACACCGGCGGCACCTTCACCGATCTGGTCGCGATCGATCGCCGGACCCACGCGGTGGTGTCGGTGAAGGTGCCTTCGACGCCGGCCGATCCTGCGCGGGCGCTGCTCGCCGCGCTGGCCGAGACCGGCCTCGAGGGAGCGCAGATCGCGTTCTTCGGCCACAGCACCACCGTCGCCCTGAATGCGCTCCTCCAGCGGCGCGGCGCCCGCACCGGCCTCATCACCACCGCCGGCTTCAGGGACGTCCTCGAGATCGGCCGCTTCAACCGGCCGGAGATGTACAACCTGTTCTATGCGAAGCCGGCGCCGCTCGTCGCCCGTCACCTGCGGCGCGAAGTCGCCGAGCGTGTCGACAGCGACGGCACCGTCGCGACGCCGCTCGACGAGACGGGGCTGCTCGCCGCCGTGGCGGATCTGGCGGCAGCCGGCGTCGAGGCGCTCGCCATCTGCTTCGTCAACGCGTACAAGAATCCCGCTCATGAGGCCCGCGCCGCCGCGCTCGTCAAGAAACATTTCCAGGCACTCGAGGTGACCGCGTCGCATGAGTACAGCCGCGAATGGCGCGAGTTCGAGCGCACTTCGACGACGGTGCTGAACGGGTACCTGTCCACGAGCTCGCGCCGCTATCTTGCGACGTTGAGCGCGGCGCTCGCCGCCGACCACTACGAGCGCCCTGTGTTCGTGACCCGATCCGACGGCGGGCTGATGACCGCCCGGTCGGCGGCAGGCCTGCCGGTCGCGACGCTGTCGTCCGGGCCGGCGGCCGGCGTGCAGGCGGCGGCGCGGTTCGGAACCGCGGGCGGCCATCGCAACCTCATCACCGTCGACATCGGCGGCACCTCGTGCGACGTCGGCCTGATCCGCGACGGACAGCCGCTCATCACGCACGAGAAGCAGATCCACGGCCATCCGGTGCTCGGATCGTTTGTCGACGTGCACTCGATCGGGGCGGGCGGCGGCACCATCGCGTGGATCGACGCTGCCGGGATGCTGAAGCTCGGACCCGAGAGCGCGGGCGCCGACCCGGGCCCGGCGTGCTATGGCCTCGGCGGCACGAGCGCCACGGTCACCGACGCCTACGTCGTGCTCGGTCTCCTCGACCCGGACCGGTTTCTTGGCGGCCGGATGCCGCTCGATCGCGGCCGCGCGCACGACGCGGTGGGACGCATCGCTGCACGCGTCGGCCTCACCACCGAGCGCTGCGCGCTCGGCATGCTGCTCATCCTCGAGGCGCAGATTGCCGGCGCGCTGCGCGTGATGTCGATCGAGCGCGGCTACGATCCACGCGACTTCGCGCTGTTTCCGTTCGGAGGCGCCGGCGGCCTGCATGCCGCGGCCCTCGCACGAGAGCTCGGCGCGCCCCGCGTCGTCGTGCCGGTGACGGCGGCGTTGCTGTCGCCGTGGGGCACGCTGACCTCCGACGTGCGGCGATCAATCGGGTGGACCGAGCGGCGCACCTTCTTGCCGTCCGACGTACGCTGGATGCGCGGACGAATCGCCGCGTTGATTCGCGAAGGCGCGTCATCGTTGCGCGCCGACGGCGTGCCGGCCGTGCGGCCAGCGTTTCGAGGTGTCGCTCGACCTTCGCTATGCCGGCCAGGAGCACTCGGTCGGGGTTCCGTGCCCGCCGCGGCCGACCCGGAAGATCCTCGAGCGCGTCGAGCGCGCGTTTCACCGTGTCTATCGCGGCCTCTACGGCCACGATCGCGCCGGCGAGCCGGTGGAGCTGGCGACGATGAGAGTCGAAGCCATCGGTGCGACGGAGCATCCACGCCTGGACCGAATGGCTCGCGGCCGGCGCGCGGCACGGCCGGTGAGAGAGCGGCAGGCCTGGATCGGCGAGAGGCGACGGCGCGTGCCGGTCTACCATCGCCCTGACCTTGCGAGCGGCCAGCGGATTGACGGTCCTGTCATCGTCGAAGAGGCGGCGAGCGTGACCGTGGCGCATCCTGGGCAGTCGCTCCGCGTCGATCCGTACGGGATGCTCGTCATCGAGGTGTAGCCGCGGTGCCGAGCAAACGCGATCCCGTGACGACCGAGGTCATCGGCCACCATTTGGTGGCCATCGCCGAGGAGATGAAGCGCGCCATCATCCGCACCGCGATGCACCCGATCATCTACGAGGTGTTCGATTTCTCGACCGGCCTGTTCGACGCGCGCGGCACGCTCGCCGCGCAGGCCGCCGGCCTGTCGATCTTCCTTGGCACGCTCGACTGGGCGGTCGCGGCGGCGATCACAAAATTCGGCGTCGGCGGCCTCGACGACGGCGATGTGATCCTGACCAACGATCCGTATGTCGGGGGCGGCACGCATCTGAGCGACGTATCCGTCGTCGCGCCGGTGTTTCACGAGCGGCGGCTGATCGGGTTCGTCGCGAGCCGCGCGCACTGGAACGACATCGGCGGCGCCGTGCCGCTCTCGGTGCAGACCAACGCGCGAGACATCTACGCCGAGGGTCTGACCCTGCCCATCGTCCGGCTGTTTCGCCGCGGCACACCCAACCGCGACGTCTTCGACCTGATCGAGGCCAACGTGCGCGAGAGCGCGACGCAGCTCGGCGATCTGCAGGCGCAGCTCGCGGCCGCGCGGGTCGGCACGATGCGCATGATCGCGCTCGCCGGCAAGTACGGCCGGGCCACGCTGGCAGGCGCGATTCGGCAGCTTCAATCCGCCGCCGAAGCGCGCACCCGCCGCCGCCTTCGACAGATCCCTGACGGGACGTACTTCGGCGAAGATTTTCTCGACGACGACGGCGTCGGTGGACCGCCGGCGCGCATCGCGGTCCGGGTGGAGAAGCAGGGCGACCGCCTGCACCTCGATTTCAGCGACAGCGCGCCGGCGAACCCGTCCGGATACAACATGACGCGATGCTCGCTGGTGTCGGCGTGTCGCGTGGTGATGAAGGCAATCACCGAGCCGCACGGGCCGGCAAACGACGGCAGCTTCAGGCCGTTGACCGTCGCGGCGCGTCCCGGCTCGGTGGTCGACGCGACGCATCCGACGCCGGTCAGCCTCTACGGCGAACCCGCTCGTCGAGCCATTGATGCCGTCTGGCGCGCGCTCGCGCCCGTGGTGCCCGGCCGGCTTCCTGCCGGGCATTTCGGCACCATCGCGGGACTGGCAATCTCTGGGTGGGACGATCGGCGGCAGCCGCCCGGACGCGTCAGCTTCCAGGGGCCGAACGGCGGCGGCTGGGGCGCCTCGCAGGGCCGCGACGGCGAATCCGCGCTCTGCCCTGTCACCAACGGCGACACTCGCAACACGCCGGTTGAAGTCATCGAGGCCAAAGCGCCGCTGCGGGTGCGCACCTACGCACTGCGCGCGGATTCGGGTGGAGCGGGGGAGTGGCGTGGCGGGCTCGGGACGATCTACGAATTCGAAGTGCTGACCGGCGGCCCCTTCTTCCTCACGTGCGCGCTCGGTCGAACGAGGTTTCCTCCGTTCGGCGTCGAAGGCGGGTTGCCGGGCGCCACCAACGTCGTCGAGATCGAGCGGGACGGCCGCGTCGTCGCCACGCTCGCGCGCGCCACTGCCGTCAGCCTTTCGAAGGGCGACATCGTCCGGGTGATGACCGGCGGAGGCGGCGGCTACGGCGATCCGCGACGTCGATCCGCCGCCGCGATTGCCCGTGATTTGGAGCTCGGCTACGTCACCGCCGGAAGCGGGAGCGCGGAGGGTACGTAGTGCGTGTGTCCGGCCTCGTAATCGCGGCCTGTCTGCTGATTGATTCCGGTCCCGGCGCGCGCGCACGCGTCGCGTCCGCTGTGGCACGCGGGGGGGGGCGGGCGGCGCGCGAGGGCGCGTCAACCTGCGGTTGACGTCAACATCTCCGATGTCGGGGAGTGCCCTCCGGCCGAGCGCTGAGGCGGTTGATTGGGCTGCTCGACGAGGTGCGCCACGGCCTCGAGGCCAGCGCGAACGCGGATCGCGTTTCTGAAGTGTGGGTGCGGACGGCCCTGACAGCTAGAGCAGGTTCTATTTGTAGCAATCATCAAGGTTCGCCAGGGTGCTGCCGTAACGTGTCGTTGATCCAGTTCTGGATACTGCGCGTGTCCAGACGATTGTTGTTGTTATGGCGGCGGCAGTCGCGGCCACCATCGCTCACGTTGGCGGCCAGTACTTCCCCATTGGCCACAGTTGGACTGGGATTCAGAAAGATGCCGCCACCCGAGTCGCCGGAGCAAACGTAGCTTGGTATGGACCAGAGCGCCCAGGTCTCGTCGACGACTCGTCGCAGGATCGAAGTCCTGATGCGCCGCTTTCCGTCCCACATCGCGGTGTCCGGAGGCGCATTCCGGTCTCGTGGCGTCGTCGTCCCGTATCCCACGATGGTCGTTTGCGCTCCTTCGGATCTGTCGAGCGTGCCGGGCTCGGCGAGGCGCGCCGGCGTGATACCGGGCGGCGCGTGGGCGAGGAAGACCAGTCCGACGTCGGCGATGCCTGGCTCGAGCGGGGCAACCAGGATCTCGTCGGTCGGGTCGCATTGCGGCGGCGGCGGACAGTGCGGCATCGATGGATGCGTCGCTTGTCGGACCACGGGAATCCAAGTCTTCGGATCCTTGGCGTCGGTTGGACTGAAGCTCGCAAACATTCGGATCGACGGCGGCAGTGAGCCGAGCGCGGTCGCCGGCGCGGTGAAGTGACCTGCCGTCACCATCACGCGATCCCGAATCAGTGTGCCGCTGGCGAACCCGCGCAGCTCTACGGGCTTCCCGGCATCATCGACGCGCCAGACCATGATCACCCCGACGTTGGAATACCTGTTCTCGAGATCAATGGTGGCCTGCGCCGAGATGGTCATTGATCCAGATCCCAGCGCGATGACGCCGGCGATCGCGGTCACGATTGACCTGCTCGTGTGATTCATAACCACTCCTGTCAGATCCCCGCGGTTCGGCGTTCTGGATCGACGATTACCTGTGTGCGCGGCCTCACGCGCTTGTGTTCGGCACGCGGCGCTACGGCTTCACGGCCCTGCCCAACAGAATGACATGGGGAAACACAAACTCGCCGCTCTGCGCGTAGGGCTGAGCGTTCTCCCGCGTGGTTGCTTTGATCTTGTCCTGCGCCTCCTGTGGGAGCGCTGCCATGTTTCCCCAGTCCCAGAACCCACGCAGAATCGGATCGAGCGTCTCGCTGCGCCAGACAATCTCATGTGTGTCGAGCTGGAAGCCCGCCAAGCCACCCGCCGCGATCATCGGTTCGTACACGCGCCGGTCGGTGACGCCAAAGAGCGGCCCATTCGGCAGCGCTTCGAGGTTGTGATGCGCTTGGACTGCCGTAAAGAACGCGCCAATGCTGCTTTGGGCCTCCGGCGCCCCAAAAACCGCGAAGGCAAAGCGTCCGCCTGGCTTGAGCACTCGACAGACTTCCTGGAAGACCACAGTCGGGCGCGCGAGGTGATGCACCACGAAATTGCTCACAACCGCATCAAACGTGCCGGCTTCGAAGGGGAGTTGCTCCGCATCGGCTTCCTGGAACGTGATACCGGGAAATTGGCGGCGAGCGACGGCAACCATCTCGGCGGAAAAGTCCACGCCCGTGACGATCGCCCCGGCCTCGGTGAGCGAATGGGCAACGTGACCTGGACCCGAGCCAATCTCCAGAACATGGCTGCCGGGACTGATGTGAGCAGCCTCCAGCAGCAGGGGGACCGTTTCGCGCGTCATTCCTGCAAAGGTGTCGAGATAACTCTCCGCACAACGGCTCCAGGTGTCGCGTTCGAATTTGGTGACGACCTCAGGATTCATCAATTCGCTCATGCTGGTCCTCCCTTCATTGCCGTCTCCTGTGGCCACGCATTGTTCAGCAGCCGAACGTACTCGCGCCGACGCGGCGCGCAGAATCGCGGCCGCGCCGACGGCTCCAGCGCGGGGTGTAGACGGCCCTGGGCTCGATCGCCGAGAGCGGTCGTTACCGGCTGCAAGCTCCGGACGGTTTCCAGTCAGAGGGTATGCCCCTGTCCTGAGCCGAATCATGGAGGACCAGGGCGAACGCGCGCCGAAGCGTCGTACCAGTGACGTTCAGTTCCATTGGCGTATTCGATCGCACCGTCATGGTCCCTCCGGCCCGAGATCGGTTGGCGCCAGCGGGAGTCTCCAGACATTGCTCTCCCGCGATCACGTACCAGCCCTCGGGGCCCGGGTGTGTATGCACTCTCGAATTGTCGCCGGGTCGCATGACAGCGTAAGAGAGCACCGCAGAGTAGCTTTTTGCTGCGGGAAGCTGCAGTGGTCCGACGACGGCGATCGCATCACCTCCCTGCGGAGCAGTGTTTCGGGGCCCGAATTCGGAGAGCCACACTCGCCCGTCTTCCTCCACCACAATTCCGGTCGCACTCTTGGCCGCCTCCGCAGCCGTCCTGCTTGGAAAGGCGCGCAAATGCCAGAAGACGGAGGTTTGACTGAAATGAAGTCCGGTTACCGTGCCGATGTTGAAGCAGCCAAACTGCGGTCGCTTCTCACCCGGCGGCACGTCCACACAGGCCACTTCGGTCAAGTGCTCGTGTTCGGCGGTGCCGGGCACCTGAGCCCGCAGTTGGCTGGCTGGCACGATGTGAAAGACGACGAAGAACAGTACAAGTACCGCGATGGATGGAATTCTTCCCATGTCCGATTCTCCGAGAAAGCTGCGCATTGGCGCCAGATTGGTCCACAGGTCCGTCTAACGCCCAGTGTCAGCCGCGGCGCGCTCGTTCCTGCAAGGTTCACTAGATGATACTCGCGCCGCGGCTACGCCAGGGTCAGCAACCGTTGTTGACAATCGTGGTCGCTCGGTTGCCCCTTATCTATCGAGGCGACGAAGTAGCGTACGCATCGATATCGACGTCAAACCGCCGCCGACCTTCAGGGCATCGTCAGTCCAAGTCTGTTGGCGATCGCCCGCGAGATGTCGTCCGTGGTAGCACGGATGTCGGTCAACTCGCGATCGAACCGATCCGACCAAAGCGACGTCTCACCTGGAACCTGCACGAGCTGGACGTCGACGCGAATGCGACTGCCCGAGCGGAGGACAGTTCCTACAACGACCAGGCTCACGGCGAGCTGCTTTCCGACCTTCGTCAGGTCGCGAGGTTTGTCCCTGAACGCGAAAGATGACGTGCGTGACCGCACACCAAGTCCATCGATGACCGACAGATTGCGGATGATCTCCTCCGTCAAGCCTTCGGCGAATTCCTCGCCGCCAGGTTCCGCATTGAGATTTTCGAGCGCCAGCACGGCGATCATGTGTTGCGTCCCGGCCGCGGGCAGCGATTCCCGCTCGGGACTCCCGGACGCCGTGCCGGCTGTCGCCGCGCCCGACCAGCCGAGCGCCAGGCCTGCCACCATTGCGAGATTGAGGAGTCCACCATAGATAGCCGTGAGCTCTGAAGCCAGGACCTTCGCCGTCGGCTGTCGGCGACTGGGCTCACGGTCCAACGCGCGAGCGATCGCCAGCGCCAGCGCTCGCGGCACGTCGGATCGCAGGTGCCTCACGTCCGTCGCCGGTCCACCCTGGTGAGCCAAGTACAGGTCGCTCAGAGTCTCGCCCCGAACAGGGTGCGTACGGGTCAACAGGTAGAAAAGCACCACGCCGACGCTGTAGATGTCGGTTGATACTGAGGGAGGGCGTCCTGCAAGGAGTTCGGGAGCCAGGTAGAGTGGCGTGCCGGACAGCCCGGGCGGCTCGCCCGTCCGCGCATCGTGCCCGGTCCCGAAGTCCATCAGGACGACGCGTCCGTCCCGCGCCAGCATGATGTTGTGCGGTTTGACGTCGCGATGGAGGAGACCCACGTCGTGCACTGCACCGATCGCGCCCGCGAGCTCGAGTCCAATGCGGACGGCGTCCGCCGGACTGAAGGCGCGACCACGCTTCATGGCCTGCTGCAACGTCTCTCCATCGATGAGCTCCATCCACAGGCCGACGCGATCGTCAATACGGTCGGCGCCGTAGATGGACACGACGTTTCGATGATGGACGCGGGCCAGCAGCCGCCCTTCTTCGAGAATGGCTGCGCCTCCGTCGGGCGGGGAGCGATCTTCGGGGAGGAGCTTCAGCGCGACGTCACGATCGAGCTTCGAGTCCCAGGCCCGGTAGACCTCACCGAATGCACCGAGGCCGATGCGTTCCCGTACGCAAAGATGCCCCCACTCAGTCGGGGCCGACTTCGAGCTTCGGGGCCGAGCCGCATCGTCGACCGGCACTGAACGCGACGTATCTGCATGCCGGTACAGCTCGACGATGCGTGCGACGGTGCGAAGATACGGGACGAGCGAGCGGTCGGCGACGGCATTCGATTCCGCCGCCGTCCAGTTCACGGCGCGGCCGTCGAGGATGGCACCAGCGAGATCTTCGGCCGCCCTGTCACTCACGCAAAGCTCGCATCTCTTCCGCCAGGCGGACGAGCGCCCGTTGCGCAGCCTTGCGAGCGGCATCCGCCGTGGGTTTTCCGAGCACCTGAGCCAATTCCTCGTAGCTGTAACCCATCTCCACGCGAGCCACAATCGCTTCCCGCTCCTCAGGTCGCAACCGTTGGAGCGCCGCCCCGTAATGTTCGAGCGTCTCGCGGCCAATCACCTCCTCGTAGGGTGATGCATCGTCGGTCAGCTCGCGGCCATCGAGGATCGCCAGATCTGGTCGCCGCCCTTTTCGACGGAGCTCGTCCCGGACCCGATTGACGATTGCCTGGCGAAGGTACGCCTGGAGCGCCCCCACGCCGCGAGGGTCGAAACAGTCCAGATTCTTAAACGTCCGAAGGAGGGTGTCCTGGACAAGATCGTCTGTATCGGACAGGTCCCGTGCCCAGTTCGGCAGCCGACCGCGGGCCCAGCGCTGAAGTGGACCCAGATGACGGCGAAACAACTCCTCCAACGCGTAGTCGTCGCCCTTCCGCGCTCGATCGAGCAGGGTGAAGGTCGATTCTGGAGTGCTCGGCGGTAGGTCGCCCGGTCCTTCTGGCGAGTTGGCGGCGCGGTCATCGTCGGCCATACGTCTTGCCCGGGAACGGACGGATCTTAGCAGGACCTCGAGACATCGGATCGCGGCGCCACCTCTTCAGTTGTCCGACTTGCGACCAATGGTCGTTTCAAGGTACGGAAGCCGGTTTCCCGGTTTTTCCTTTTCCCAACGGAGGATCAACCATGCCAGCACGACAGGCGATCCGAACGGTCATTGCTTTCGGTGCGCTCGCATTCGCTCTACCCGCCTCCCTGTACGCCGATGCAGTCACCGTCTGGAACAGAAACGCCGGTGTGGCCGCCACCGCGGCCTGCCTCGCTCCCCTCAACAACCCACTCCACGAATCGCGCATCTACGCCGTGATGCACGTCGCCATCCATGATGCCCTCAATGCGATTGACCGCCGCTCTCGTCCCTACGCCTTCGATGCGCAGGCGCAAGCGGGCGCTTCTTCCGATGCCGCAGTTGCGGCGGCGGCGCGAGATGTTCTGGTCGCGCTCATCGCACAACTGCCTCTCGAGCTCCACAGTCAGGCTTGCATCGATGCAGGTGTCGCCAGCGTCGAAGCCGCCTACACAGCGGCGCTCGGCGCCATCCCCGATAATCAGGGCAAGGTGTTGGGCATTCAGGTGGGACAGGCCGCTGCTGACGCCATCCTCGACCTGAGGGCCGAAGACGGCGCGGTCGGACCATTTCTCAATTTCGCGTGCCCGCAGGACACCAACCCCGGGGAGTATCAGTGCACACCGGGTACGCCGTTCATCGCCTTCGAGGTGTGGGAAAACGTCATTCCCTTCGTTCTGAAGCATAGCTCACAGTTCCGCCCGGGGCCGCCCTACGCGGTGAACAGGAAGAAATACACGGCTGACTTCAACGAAGTGAAATCTCTTGGCGGCGATGATGTCACCACCCCCAGCGCACGCACTGCCGAGCAAACCGAGATCGCCCTCTTCTGGTGGGAAAGCTCCCCGCTGAAATGGAACCGGATTGCAAGAACCGTTTCCGCTGACCGGGGACTCACTCCGTGGGAGAACGCCCGACTTTTCGGGCTCCTCAACTTGGCTCTTGCGGACGGCTACATCGCGATGGCCGATTCCAAGAACCATTACAACTACTGGCGACCGGTCACCGCTATTCAGACCGGGGACACGGATGGCAATCCAAACACTCTTGGTGACTCGACGTGGACACCGTTGCGCCCGACCCCTGCGAACCAGGACTACGCCTCAGGTCACTCGATTGAAGGGGGTGCGGGTGCTGAAGTGTTGAAGCAGTTCTTCGGCACCGACGCGATCAGCTTCGAGGACTGTAGCGCGTCGCTTCCTGCCGGTAGTACCTGCGGCGATGCGACGCCGCTACTCCGCTCGTATACGAGCTTCTCCCAGGCGGCGGCCGAGAACGCGTATTCGCGCATCCTCATCGGGTTTCACTTTCGCAAATCGATCGAAGAAGGGACGGAATACGGTCGAAAAATCGGCCGGCGGGCCGCCAACCGCTTCCTGCGTCCTGTGCACTGACTGAATTCCGCGGGCTGAGCGAACGTGTGCGCCGCGTGAGGGCTCGGTCATGGTTCTGACCGACGGACACAATCCGCTCACGCGGTGCGCACGGCAGGCGACTCGGTCAGTGCCGTCTGGAGCGCTGCGCTCACGCGATCGAGCGCGGAGATCCCGTCGTCGATCATCGCGTTGCCGAAGAAGCCATGGATCTGGCCGTCGTAGCGCACGAGCTCGACATGGACGTCGTCCGCGCGCAGCCGTGCGGCGTACGCATCGGCTTCGTCGCGCAGGGGATCGAATTCTGCCGTGATCACGATGGCGGGTGGCAGGCCTGCGAGCGTCGTCGCACGCAGCGGCGACGCGAGCGTGGAGTTGCCGTCGCCCACCTCTTCGAGGTACTGGTTCCAGAGCCACACCATCGCGTCTCTGGTGAGGAAGTACCCGTCGCCGTAGTCACGATAGGACGCCGTGTCGAAACCATGGTTGGTGATCGGATAGACGAGCGCTTGAAACGCGAGAGACGGCCCTCCCTGATCGCGCGCCAGTTGCGCGACGACGGCCGCGAGATTTCCGCCGCAGCTGTCACCGCCGACGGCAATGCGATCCGCGTCCACACCCAGATCGGCCGCATGGTTCGCAATCCACTTGGTCACTGCGAAACAGTCGTCGACCGCTGCCGGAAATTTGGCTTCCGGGGCGAGGCGGTAGGCTGCCGAGATCACGCGGCAGCCGGCGCGATTGGCGATCCTTCGACACACGAAATCCGCCGAGTCGAGGCTCCCGAACACCCATCCGCCCCCATGAAACCAGGCCAGCGCCGGTAGCGGTTCCGATCCGACGCCGGCCGGACTGTAGATCCGCACGGGCACTTCACCGGCTGGACCCGGGACGGTTCGGTTGATGACTGCGCCCACGGATTCGCCTGCTGGACGGGGAAAGGTGGCCATCAAAGCCCGCAAATCGGATGGAGTGCCGCCGAGCGACACGCCCATCTGCGCCATGATGTCGATGACCGCAGCAGCCTGCGGATGGATTGGCACGACGACACCTCCGTGGGTGAAGATTGACGCGGCGAGCCGCAGTCTACAGAGCCCGGCGGTCCATCGCAACCGCGCGGATGGAGAAGGACGCGCCGTTGTTGCCGCCGCACTCTGCGCGCTGAATACTCATTTCTCGGGCCTCTTGTATGCCCGCGGCCCGTCCGTGTATGTCTTCCACTGCACATCGATGAGGTAGGCGTGAAGCGCGTCTGCTTCTTCCTGCGTCATCCCGGTGTTGATCCACGGCCAGCCCGGTGGGGTGCGGAATCCTGGCATGCCCTTGGCCTTGTTGCTGCCCCCTAACACAATCCCGTTGAAGCGCCGGTGCGCACTGAGCGGCATGTAGCGCAGATCGGGCACCTCGCCATCGAGCGCCCACGCGCCGCTCCCGTCCGCCTCAGGGGAGTGACACTTCTGACAGAAGAATTTGTTGTACACGCGCTGGCCCTGCTGCACCTTTTCCGGGCTGGCGGTTTGTTCGGGTGGCTTCGGCACTTCGGGAATGAAGGCGTTAATCGGTGGCATCGCCGCTTTGCCACCCAGCTTGAACGCCAACACGGCCGCCGGGCCCCGTTTCGTTTCCATGGTCGCCATATTGCTCACGCGCCCGAACAACCGAAATCCGCCGCCGAGCCCGATCGGCATCAGCACGTACTGCTCGCCATTCACCATATAGGTCACCGGGACCGACTGGATCGCCGAGCCCGTCTTGACGGACCAGATTCTTTTGCCGGTGTCTGCGGCGTAGGCCGAGAAGTCGCCGCTCGCGTCGCCGAAGAACACCAGATTCCCGGCCGTCGGCAGGACGCCGCCGTTGATCGAGAGCGGGACGGTCGCGACCCAGCGCTGCTGCTGCTTGATCGGGTCAAACGCGACGAGCTTGCCTTGGGCCAGCGTTCCTTGAGCGGCACCGCTCCCGAGGGTCTGGTACGCTGGAATGTACATGAGTCCCGTCTGCGCGTTGTAGCCCATGGGGAACCACGCATGCCCCATGCTGGTGGTTGGACCGTTTGCCGCATTGATCCGGCTCGCTTCGCCCCACGTCAACACCCCGTTCTCGTCTGGCGCTCCGCCGCTTCGAGTGCCCGCCGCGGCGCCGGACGCGGCGGATGGCACGGCGTTCAAATCAATCTGCTTCAGGGCGGTCACCACCTTGCCATCGATTCCGCGCGGCGGAAGAATCGTCTTCCCGGTGCGCGCGTCGAGCGTGTAAAACACCCCGTTTCTCGGAATGGTCATGACCGCCCGCTGCTCTTTGCCGTCCACGACGCATATTGGCCACCATGATGTGAAACTCCTCCGCGCCATTTGGTGGGGTGTCGGTCTGGTAGTGCCACACGTACTGGCCCGTCGAGGCGTTCACCGCCACGATCGAGTTGGCGAACAACCGGGCGCCGCCCGATTTGATGCCGGTGAAATCGCCCACGTCCTCGCCGGTGGTCGACGTCCCGAAGAACAACAGGTTCGTGGCCGCGTCGTAGGTCATCGCGGTCCACACGTTGGCGCCACCGAGCTTCCACGATTCCCCGACCCAGGTCTTGGCGGCCGCCTCCATCGTTTTCGATTCGTACGGCTTCGACGGATCGCCGGGCGTTGTCCAGAACGTCCAGACTTTCTTGCCCGTCTCGGCGTCAACGGCCACCACGCCGCCGCGCACGTCGTACTCCATGCCGGCCCAACCGGTGAACACCTTGCCGTCGCCGACGCGCGGCGCTTCAGTAATCCCGGTCTGATCGGCATCGCATACCAGGGTCTCCCACACCTTCTTCCCAGTGGCGGCATCAATCGCCACCATACGGCAGTCGCCAGTCCCGACGTACACCTTGCCGTTCCACACCGCGACGCCGCGATTCTTGCGCCCCTCGTAGGAGTTGCGCCATGGGCCGTTGATGCGGATTTTCGGATCGAATCCCCAGAGGACCTTTCCGGTCGCGCCATCAATGGCGTACACGATGTCGAACGGAGCCCCCAGATAGATCACCCCATCGACGACGATCGGCTCCGCCGAAAGACCCATCGGACTGTTCACTGCGAGGTGCCACGCCAGGCCCAGCCCGCCGATGTTCTGGTCCGTAATGCTCTTCAGCGGACTGAAGTGCTGGGACTCGAAATTTCCGCCGCTCACCAGCCAGTTGTCGCCACGGCCGGCCTCGGCCAGCACGCGCGCTTGAGTCACGTTGCCTGGTGCGCCACTGCCCTTCGCCGCCTGTCCCGCAGAGGCCGTCTTGGCGGCGCCTTGCGACCCAGCCGTTTTGGCAGGCGTCTGCGCGGCCATCACTCCGTAAGCCAGCACACCCCCGGCAAGAATTCCGATCGACCAAGCTCTCATCGCCTAACTCCCTTCTACTCAAGCAATCGACGCTAGCGGCGGTCCCTCACTGCGCTTTCACGAACGCGAGGCCGCCGGCCTGCGGCACCGGCTGCTGCGATCCGGTCGGCGTCAAGTGGCCCGTGTTGTGAGGCGCGGGGTTCACCGTCTCGGCGGCCAACCCGAGCGGGCTGAGCGTTCCGGTCTTCGAATCGAACCGGAAGCCGTAGATCCCCTTGGACGCGGACGACGTCGTCGGCGTCGGATTCGTGTAGCTGCCGACGAAGACGAAATAATCGCCCGCGGGCGCGGACGCCCCAACGGGGCCTCCGCCTCCTCTTCCCGCCGGGGCCGGCGGCGCCGGCACGTGAAGCCTGGTGAGATACGCGAGCAGATTCTTGAGCTCGGCGGGCGCGAGCCGCTTGTCGTAGTCGGTTGGCATCAGCGTCTTGGTTTGGTAGACGACTGTGACCTTCGCGCGATCGAACATGTGAAGCTGGTTGTCGGTTCCCATCACCTGGAGCGAATAGCTGTCCTCGTTTTTCAGCACGCCGGTGATCACTTTCCCGTCAGCGGACGTCACGCGCACGGGTTGATACGTCGTGTTGGGAATCAGGATCTTCGGAATGGCGCCGCCGTCGCCGAACACCTTGTGCAGCGGTTTCGTGAGCGCGTCGACAATCGAGGTGGTCTTGCGCGTGCCGGCGAGGTTGGTGAGGTCGGGTCCGACCAGTCCTCCCTTGCCTTTCACCACGTGGCAGTTGCCGCACTCGCCTTTGCCCCAGAACGTTTGTTCGCCGAGCGCGACGTCGCCCGCGGCCGGCGCATCGATGGCCGTTCCGCGCAGCCCGCGGATGTACGCCGCCACTTTCCAGATCTCGTCGTCTTGCAGCAGCGCGCGTGACGGCGGCATCTGTGTCCCCGGGACGCCGTTCTTGATCGCGTCGAAGATTTGCGTGTCGGTCGCCTGCGCGTATCGGCGCGCCGGCGCCCCCAGCGCCGGTCCCATCTCGCCGGCGGCGCCGTCCGGGCCATGGCACGTCGTGCACGTCTGGTTGAAGATGTCCCGTCCCTCGTCGATCGCCTTCGCGTTTCCCAGAAATGGATTGGCAGGCTGCGCCGTCAAGGGAAGGCTCGCCACGAAGATTGTGAGGGCGACCATCGCGAGGCTCCGCGTCATCGGTATCTCCTCAACCTAGGGCAGCGCGAACGCAACGATGTTGGTGCCGGACGAAATCGCGATGTACTGCTGCCCGTCGATGGCGTAGCTGATCGGCGACGACGTGATCAAATCGCCGGTGTTGAAATGCCACAGCGATTTGCCGCTTCGCGCATCGAGCGCGGAGACCTGGCCCTTGTGCTCCCCGGCAAACACGAGCCCGCCCGCCGTCGACAGCACACCTGGCCCGTAGTGGAACGAGCTGATCTGCTGGTAGTCCCAGATCTTCTTGCCCGTCGTCCCGTCGAGCGCCCGCACGTAGAGCTGCCAGGCTTCCTCCGGCTTCGGGCTCTCGAGATAGCCGCCGCCTGCGCCCGGGCGATCGGTCGTACGGAGCACGAGCCCGCAACCTTCCTGCGCGACCAGGAAAAAATAGTTCAGATCGGGGTTGTACGCCGGTGACGGCCAGTTGGTCGCACCAGCTGTCGACGGGCACGTGTGAGCGCCTTCGACGGTCGGCGCATGTCCAAACGTCAGCATCGGACGTCCTTCAGGGCTCAGGCCGCTCGCCCAGTTCACCCGGCTGACAAACGGCGTCCCCGACAGAAATTTGCCGTTGGTGCGATCGAGGATGTAGTAGAAGCCGTTGCGGTTGGCCTGCACGAGCAGCTTGCGCGGCTGGCCGCCGAATGGCGCATCGACCAGGATCGGCATCTCGAGCGAGTCCCAATCGTGCACGTCGTGCGGCGTGTTCTGGAAATGCCACCGGATTTTTCCGGTGTCGACGTCAATCGCGACGATGCTGTCGGTGTAGAGATTGTCGCCCTCGCGCACCTCTCCGGCCCACTGCGAGCCTGGCTGGCCGGTTCCATAGAAGATCACATTCTGCTCGGGATCGTAGCTGCCGCTGACCCAGACCGGGCCTCCGCCGAGCTTGAACGAATCGCCGGCCCACGTCTCGCTGCCGGGATCGCCGGCCTTCTGCGGAATCGCGTTCCACGTCCACAAGTGCTTGCCGCTTTCAGCGTCGTAGGCCTGAATGAACCCGCTTGGCGTGTTCCCGCTCACAATCACTTTGCCTTTGGCAACCAGGGGCGCCTGGCCGGCGAGACGCCATGGTGGGGCGACGGTCGTTTCCCACACGGTATGTCCCGTGCGCGAATCGATGGCCACGAGCGCGCCGTCGGCGGCGGTGACGAAGAGCTTGTTGTTGTGAATCGCCGTACCGCGCTGAGGGGTGCGCGTCAGCGGCGGCCGCTGATACTGCCAGACGATGTTGCCGCTGCGCGCGTCGATGGCGTCGACGCGATTGAACTGCGAGACGTACATCACGCCGTTGTAGACGATCGGCACGGCCTGAATCGCCTCCTGGCCGGCCATGTGGTAGACCCATCTGGCCTGCAGGTGGGCGACGTTGGCGGGAGTCACCTGCTTCAGCAGTGAATGCCGGTGCGAGTTGTAGGTGCCCGAGTACATCAGCCAGTCCTGCGGATCCGGCTTGAGAAGATTCTGATCGGTCGCTTGCGCGGCGGCGGTCGCGACCACGCCGGCAAGCAGTGCCGCTGTCACCAGTCCCCGTCTCATTCGCGTGTCCATTCTGTGCGTCGTCTCACGCGTGTCAGTCGCATCCCGGCGGCGGAGCGCCGAGATCAGCCGTCGATCCGTTGCTGGACGTCCTCCGCGCGTTGGCTCGTGATTCGAAAGTCGGCGAGGCCGCGCGCGTCAAAGGAATCCTCCGGGAAATTGCCCGACGCATCGTACTCTTCAAGAACGAGACGTGCGCGTCAATTTCGGCGAGGGCGGCCGTGTCGGTGTCAGCAATCCGTGGTAAAAGCTGGAACGATGAAGAAGAGGGCAGCGCGCCAGGCGAAGCCGAGAGAGGGCATCAGGTTCGCCGATCGATGAATACGTCGCGCAGGCACCTCCGGCAACCAGGCCGATCCTGCAGAGGATTCGTGCGATCGTGCGTGAAGAGGCGCCCGGAGCAGAGGAGAGGATGAGCTACCGCATGCCGGCGTTCTTCGATGGCGGGGCCATCATCTACTTCGCGCCGTTCAGGCATCACGTCGGGATGTTCCCGCCCGTCAAAGGCGACGCCGCGCTGGAGAAGGCGCTCGCGAAGTACCGAGGCGAGAAGGGGAACCTGCGGTTTCCGCTCGATGAGCCGATGCCGTATCCGCTCATTCGTCGCGTCGTGCGGGCGCGGCTGAAAGCGCTTCGTGCGAAGCAGGCAACGGCGAAGCGCCGGTAGCAGTTGTGGTCACGCTGGAATCAGGGATCGACGCGATCTCGATCTTCTGATGCGCGCTGTGGTCCGCAAATTATCAGTCCGGCCTGAAATGAGGGCCAGAATTCTGCGATGGCCTCGGTTGCGAGGGATGCCGATGGCCTGTGGCATTCTGGCGTATGCGGAATCTACGCTGAGAGCTGTGAACGTCCCTCGACGGCGACCCGCTGCGGCACTACGATCGTGATCCTCAAGCCCTAACTGCGTGGCTGATAACCGAGTGATGAGCTGAGATACCTGAAATGAACCCTGGCGCTTCGCCGTGATTAAAGCAGCCCGTTGGATACGTGCAAATCGTGAGGATCGGGAGTGAACGAGTCAGTTCATCCCAGAGTCGCTCGACTTCCAATGCTGCTTCAGGTTTTCCTCGGCGGCAAAGAACGGCGGAGATCTCGCCGACGATCGTGAGATGCGAGCGTGGCCCGGCGGCCGAAGCTGTTCGGGCACTTTCAAGCGCGGCGACGATCTCGGCGATCGAGTCAAGGTGGGGAGCCCCGGCTCGCATGACCCCTGTCGCCGCTTCCTCGGCATCGAAGACCAAATAGCGGCCTTGCTTTCCTACGTCGGCGAGATTCCATCCTCGCTCTTTCATCCGGAGGGCGAGGGCGTCACGATTCGATTCGATCAAGACGGTGGCGACGGTGTCGCCTCGATGGAGCGCGCTGCTCAGCACGCCCGCGACTCCGTCCAGGCCGGAACTGTCACCTCCACAAAACTGAACGGCGTGTGTATCCACGCCGGTCATCACCAGAGGCGTGAGCGACGGCAGATACCGCCGTCCGGCGAGGGCGTGATGCAGTGCCGGGGTCAGATCGGACGAGGCGAGCATCTTTACCACGTAGCCCATCGCTCCACATCGGATGGCCTTGCTGACGAAGTCGTCGTCCTCATGCATCGTCAGGAATACGATCTTGGCCCGCGATCCAAATCGTTTTAGTTCCTCGGCCGTTTGAAATCCGTTGAGGCCTGGCATCGAGATGTCGAGAACGACGACATCGGGGTCGAGACGGGGCACAGCGTTCAGAGCTTTCTGCCCGTCTGTCACCGTGGCCACAACGTCGAAGTCCCTCTCAAGCGTTCTCGAGATGGCCTTCAGGACCCCTGCGTCGTCGTCCGCCAGGAGCACTCTCGGTCGGCCAACCTCAGCCGCCGTCTTCGAGATTGATGTTGGGAGGTCCTGCACCGCAGGCGATCATACGACGGAAATGGTTGAACAGGTGAAAGGGCCTACTGCGCCGCGCCGCGCCGGCTGAGCCTACGACTCGTGACGGTCAAAGATGTCCCCAGCGCCCTAGAGGCGCCATGCGTACTGGAGTTTGATTAGCAGCTGATTCGAGTCCAGCCGCCAGCGGTCCAGGAGCGACCGAACGTTGTGGTTGTAGACGATGAACAAGTCGCCGACGGGCCGGAAGGTCCAGCGCAAGCGGGTATTGGTGCCGACCGATTCGCTGTCGGTGTCGTACTGGATGTAGCTGGCGATTGACAGGTCTGGAGAGATGTTGACGCGCAGCCTCGTGCCGACCACTGACTGCGCGAAATGTCCTGTCGCGAGGTGACCGACATTGCGTTCGCCGGAGAATTCGACCGTCACGATCGGCTTCGGATTCCACGCGCCCGTCCATTGGTATTGATCGAGCGTGCCGTTGTAGAAGTCGCCGAACCACCAGGTGACCTGCGCATAGAGGCGGCGCTTCTGTGCCGTCCCCGCTTCGAGGCGATAGCGCAGCCACTCATACGTGCCCGGCGGTATGAAGACGTCGCGAGCCACCTCGAAGGGTTCGATGAGGCGCTCGCCGGTTGGATTCGCATTGAACTCGACTCGGTCCCCGCTGCGAAAGCGCCAGTTGATGGGCGCCATGAAAATCCGATAGCTCTCCCACCGGCCCGAGAGATCGGTGGCGAGTGACGGCAGGAACTCGAAGAACATCTGCTGAATGGGACCGTGCTTCAATCGCGGGCTGTAATTGGCTCCGACATTCCAGAGCTGGACGGCCGGCCTGGGGACGAAGCCGATCGACGGATCGAAGTCGCGGCCGAGGCGCTTGTAGGTCGACGGCCAGGTCGAGCAGGTCGTTCGGATAATCGACCTTGAAGCCGTGCGCGGTCGAGTCGCTGCCGAGATCTTCCCGGCCGGTCGCGAGTCCCCACACGCCCACGAGGAAATTCTTGTCACCTCTGAAGTGTGACGTGGCGTAGGTGAAATCGGCGCCGCCCAGCCAGCTGCCGGCACGGCCCTGCGGATCGCCGACCGTGGCGATCGCCCCGATCCACGATTCACTCCAGAGATTCCGCTTCACGCGACTGACGCCCATGAACGCGTGCTCGTCGATGACGTTCTCGAGCGGCCTTGTGCCGACGGCCACGCCGCCGAAGTTGGTGTTGCCGACGCGGCCGTTCACTTTGCCGCCGGCGAGAATCGGTTATTCGCGACCCTCGATGAGGCCGATCTTCCGGCTGAAATACGGAATCACGTCCTGGCCGAGGCCGAGGCCGAACGAAAAAATGTCGTCACCCTCGATGAAGAACGTCCGCTTCTCGGGGAAGAAGAGCGGGAACCGCGTCAGGTTCGTCCGGCGCGTGTCGACTTCGGTTTCCGCAAAGTCGGTGTTCACCGTCGCCGACGCGAGGACATTCGCGCCCACGCGCTGACTGATGTCGAGGCTGGGTTGAAAGTCGCCTTCGACCCGTGCGTCGGTTGACGGACTGCCGCCGCCGCCGGTGACCGCCGGCCGGACCGTCAGCCCGACGCCAAGATCGAAGTCCGGCAGATCGGTCAGCAGTCCAGCCTGGCTCGTCTGCGTGATTTGATACTGCCGGTTGGGTGACGCCCATCGATCGATTTCGAGCCGGCGCTGAATCCGGCGCTGCACGTTGAACTGCCACTCGTGGAGCCCTGGCCTGAACGCGAGTGTCAGAACCGGAATCCGGATCTCCGCGCTCCAACCGGTCGGCAGCCGCGCCGTCGCGGCTTCCCAGATGCCGTCCCAGTCAGGATTGTCGCTCTCGCCGCCTGGATTGATGATCCCGTCGTATCGCGCCCCCGACGGATTGACGGCAAACACGTATCCCGACCGCCCATCCGCGAATGGACCGAGGACAATGCGGATGTGATCCTCGGAATTGAGGACCGCGTCTCGGCGAACGCTGAAGCTGACGATGGTCGCCGGGTCCGGTTCCTCACAGACGATGCCGATGACGATCGACTGCGTATCGGCCAGCACCTGCACGCGCGTGCGAGCTGTCGGCAGCGCGCCCTCGACCGGATCGGTCTGCCGGAAGTCGTCGATCACGTCGGCCGACTCCCATGCCGCCTCTGTCAGCCGGCCATCGATCGCGATGGTCGGCGGCAATGTGCCGACGCTCAGCGTGGGAGCGGCGTTCTGGGCAGATGCCGGTCCAGTGAGACCGGCGAACAGCAAGGCCGCGGTGACTACGGTCCGACGCGCCACGGCGAGATTTCAGGCCAACTTTTCAGCTGCTCCGACGCCCAGGGGTTCGTCTTGTCCTTGTGGCAGCCGATGCAGGCATTCGGCACCTTGAGCCGTTCGCTTTCCGATGGCGTGATGAACCGGAACGTGTGGCTCCGAACGTTGACGTCCGCGATCGTCTGCGCAATCTTCGGCATGTGGCAGGCCACACACTGGCTGCCCGGGCTGTCGGTCTTGTGACGGGTGTGATCCTCGAGCCGGGTGACATGCGGGCCATTGGGGCCATTTGGTGCGTGACAGTCGAGACAGATCGTTGCCGCCGGCTTTCTTAGCTGGGCATTATTCTCCGTGCCGTGTGCGTCATGACACGACGCGCAGGTGACGCCGCGCCGATACATCACGCTCTGGACGAAATCGTTGCCCTGCATGCGGTTCTTGTGCGCGGTGCCGTCGGCATAGTGCGTGAAATTCGTCTCCCCGAGCGTGTGCGGCTCGAGCTTCCAGTAATCCTGCAGCCGCAATCCGACGTGGTAGCCGACCGGCCAGTCATACGCTTTCCCGTCGATGAGGCCGTTCCGGGGCTGCCCCTGGGAATGGCACTGGACGCAGGTGTCAGTTGAGGCGATCGCATCTGCCTCCGACGGATTGAATATGTTCGCGCGCGATGGCCGCGCGACGTGTGCGCCGCCAGGACCGTGACAGGTCTCGCAGCCGACGTTCCACTCCGAGGGCTTTTTCGCGCGGATGTCGTAATTGACGGAGTGACAGCCATCGCAGGTTGGCCCGGTGGGGCGCTGGAGATTGCTGGAGGGGTAGTAGGCGGTCCACCAATCGGCGCCGGTGTCTGCGACATGGTAGGGACGCCAGGTCTTGTTGCCGATGTCCCACTGAACCGGGAGCGGATAGTAATCGTCGCCGACACGCGTGAAGTAACGCTGCTTCCACTTGCTGCCGTAAACGAAGGCGACCTGGTCGAGCGTAAAGGGCGCGACGTTGTTCGTGTTCAGATCGGGAATGATGGCGTCTGGATGCTCGCGCGGGTCACGCACGACGTTGGCCATCGGTGTGACCTTCCAGCGGCCGTAGATCGCCGTGTGGCAGCGCTCGCATGCCTGTGAGCCCATGTACTGCGCGTTATTCAGGACTGATTGCTGCTGTGCGGCCTCGGCCGGCGTCGCCTTGCGCAGGCTGCGGAGATAGGTGACAAGCGCCCAGCTGACGCGCTCCTCCTGCCCGTTCATCGCCGGCATCGCGGGCATGCCGGTAAGCTGGATCCCGTTCGCGATGATGTAGCGGATCTCGCCATCGGTCAGGCCTTGCGTTGCGGGTCCGTGAAGGTCGGGAACGCGAGGGTACACGTTCGCGCCGATCGGCGTGGCGCCACGGCCGTCGCTGCCGTGACAGGTGGCGCAGCGGCTGAAGAATTCGTCACGACCTTGGCCGAGCGCCTGTTCGTCGCCCGCAAACGGGTTGTTCCGGTTCTTCTCGGCGCGCGGGATGGCAAAGTCGCGCACCAGCCGCGACGCCGACGTCTCGAACGCGCCCGGCGTCGAAGAGGCCCGAAACCCCCTGGCCTTGATGAAGAGGGCAAAAAGCGCCACCAGAACCAGCGCGGCAAATGCCGCGGTTGTCACTCTTCGGCTGCTCATCGGCCCATCCCCACAAAGAACGGCAACGCCATCGCTCTCATTGCACTTGCACCGCGATGGCGGCGCGCATCAGGAAGCCGCCGAGCGTCAGAACGAGAATCGCGCCGGACCGATTACACATATGCACTCTCAGAAAACGACACCGAGGGTGGCCTGGAATCGGGTGTTGACTTCGTCGTCGTTGAAGGTCGGCCGATTCTTCCACTGCCAGTTCACTCCGATGCGTGCATGCTCGTCGATGACGCGAAGATACCCGATATCGACGGCGTGCGCGGTCTCCCCGTGACCGGATCGCCGTCGAGCAGGTCGTAGCGACCGTACAGCCTGATCAGCATCGGTGAACCGATAGATGGCGCCCGCGGTGACGCCGCTGGTCTTGAGCCCTGGAGCAAACGCCGGCGCGAATTCAGGTTCCAGAGCCAACAGCGTCGACGGCATCGTGCCGTGCACCGCTTCGAACCGGAGGCCGAGATTGCCGACAACATACTGCGCGTCGGCGCCGACAATCGTCACGCCGTCATCTCCGGAGGTGTCGCCCGGCGGCAGCAGCTGATTGCCAACCTGCAGGGAGAAGCCGGCGGCGAGGCGTAGTGATGGGATGACTCGTCGAACCCGGAACAGTGCGTCCAGGCGGCCATCACGATCGGAAAAGAACCGGTTGCCGTTCAGCAGCGCGGCGTAGACATGCGTGTTCCGCAAAGCGGGCGCGTCTGCGCCGGCATCCCACATCAGCATCAGGCCGCGATCGCGCTGGCCAGGAAAGAAGTAGCCGGCGAACATCCCGCGTTCGGGAAACTCGCGGTCCGCGCTGGATCGCGGGACATCGAAGCCGAATGGCTTGACGAACTGTCCGGCGCGCAGCGTCACGCCCGGTGTGAGGTAGAGCTCGACGAAGGCGTCGTTGACCAGCTCCTCGGCGGCGCCTTCGAGCGCCGGATGGAACTGCAGCTCGAGTCCGACACCGACACGATCGGACAGATGTCCGGCCCATCCCGCTTCGATCCTCGTCATCTCGAAGTTCTGAACAGCGTCTTCCGGCTCTGCGCCTTTGACGCGTCCGCGAGAGAAGCGGGTCTGCAGGAAGATTTCGGGTCGGGCCTGGAGCTCGCTGTCTCTTTCGTCGTCGTATAAATCAGGCGTGAGAATCGACTTCGCGAAGTCGGAGAGTTGCTCCGACGCAGATGATGGTGCAGTGGCCTGCTGTGCGAAGGCAGGACCGCCCGAGACCACTGCCACGAGCAGCGCAGTCAACGCCGATCGAGTCATCGAGACGCGGTGCCGCCGTGTTTGCCGAGCTCGTTCACCGCCGCTTTGAAAGCCGCCGCCAGCTTCTCGGCCGGTCCAGTGCCCCAGTAGTGGAGGAAGATGAGCATCGGCCGATCGAAGAGCGTGGCGGCGACGAATGGCTTGCGGATCATGACGTCTCGCCTACGAATCATCGAACCGTCTCCATTATGGGTCATCAGTCGCGCGGTTCAGCGATCCTGACAGAAAAGTCGGGTACTGGCAGATGCCGTCGAGCTTGCCGCCGCTAGCTGCCGCTCCTCGTAGTGGATCGTGGACGATGATCTGGCGCGCCTGCGCGTGCTTGAACGCGTTGCGCAGCGCCTCGCCCGCGATCCTGTACGCTTCCTCGCGGACGACGGGGTTCAGGTCACGCGAGGCGCCGTCGACTTCCACCTCGATCGCGGCGGCGGCGACGGCTGACTGATCGCTGCTGAGTTCGGCGCCGATCGCCGCGATCCCATTGGCCAGGTCGTTCCGCGTCGTCGCCGTGGATCGCAACCCCTGCACCGCATCGCGCCCTTCGGTAATCGCTGCCTCCGCCTGATCGAGGGCGCGTTCCAGCCGCTCCACGGGCTTCATCAGGGCGCGTCGGTGACGACATTCGCGACCGACTGAAATCGCAGCAGCGCACCCTGGAAACTCTGGAGCAGCGTGTCGTGCAGTTCGCGCGCGATGCGAGTCCGCTCGCTGATCCGCGCCTCGAGCGTCATGTCGAACTGATGCATGCGCTCTTCGGCGGCCGACAGTTGTTTGCGGTGTTGTGCGGTGTTGTGCGGTATGGTTGTCGAGCAGACGCAGGTGGGCGTTCACGCTGACGCAAGCAGGGACTTCCTGAACCAATTCGTAGGGTCCATGAGAAAGCTGAGGGGACGAAAACGAAAGTTGATCGCGCCCGCCCTCATCGTGGCATGGACGCTACTGGCCTTGCGATCCAGCGCTCTCGCGCTGAGCCCATCGCTGGAGGTCAGCCAGTACGCGCACTACGCGTGGACGGTTCGGGACGGGTTCTCGCTGGGCAACGTCTACGCGATGGCCCAGACGCCCGATGGGTATCTCTGGCTGGGGACCGAATTCGGGTTGTTTCGCTTCGATGGCGTTCGCTATCTCCCCTGGCAACCACCGGCGGGGCAGCAGCTCCCCGATAAGAACATCAATAGCCTGCTCGTTACACGCGACGGCAGTCTTTGGATAGGGACGTTTGCCGGACTGGTAATCTTGAGGGACGGCAGGCTTGCCCGGCCTCCGGCACTACACGACCAGTTCGTATCATCGCTGTTCGAAGACGTTGAGGGAACGGTGTGGGCGGCGTCGCTCGAGTCGACTAATCGCGGTGGCCGGCTCTGCGCGATACGAAGCGACGGCGCGAAGTGCTCTGGGGAGGATGGCGCTTTCGGCAGGGCCGTGTGGGCAATGTACGAGGACGGCGCCGGGACGCTCTGGGCCGGCGCCGAATCCGGTGTTTGGAGACTGAGGCCGGGGCCTCCCCAGCGCTATGGAACACGGGCTGAGCTCATTGGCCTGAACAAAGCTGAGGATGGACGGTTATTGATGGCGCTGCATGGCGCTGGACTCATGCAACTCGCCAGCGACGAAGTCGAAGCCTATCCCATTCGAGACGCAGTCGACCGGAACAGGCTGCTCGCCAATCACGAGGTCAATGCGAACAAACTGCTGAGGGACCGCGATGGCGGTCTTTGGATCGGAACGGTCGATCGGGGGCTTATTCATGTCCGCGACGGCCGCGCAGATCTGTTCAGGAGATCGGATGGCCTGTCAGGCGACGTGATCTTGAGTCTCTTCGAAGATCGCGAAGGCAATGTTCCGGGTGGCCAGCACTGGAGGACTCGACCGGTTTCGACAGCTACCGGTCACCACCATTTCAAAGCAGCAGGGTCTGTCGAGTGACGCGACGCACGCCGTGCTCGCAGCGACAGATGGCAGCATCTGGGCCGGAGCTGGCGATGCGTTGACAAGGTTGAAGAATGGACAGATGACAGACTTCCGTAAGGGAAGTGGACTGCCGGATGCGCCGCAATCTCTTTATCAGGACGAGCGCGGGCGAATCTGGGTAGCCACGCGTCAGGGACTCGCCTATTTCACCGACGGCAGGTTCGTGAGCGTCAAAGGCGTGCCTGGCGGAATCGTGCATTACATTGCTGGAGACTCGGCGGGCAACCTCTGGCTCTCAGAGCAGCGGAACCTTCTGCATCTGCTGGAGGGTCGTCTGGTCGAGCAGATCCCGTGGCCAGAGTGGGCCGTGACCAACCGGCCAATAATCTACTCGCCGACAACGGCGGAGTGTGGCTTGGATTGTGGGCCGACGGGGGTGTGTGGTATCTCAAGGATCGCCAGCGCCGCGCCGCGTACCTGGCCGCTGATGGCTTGGGTCCACCCCCATAAGCATCTTCAACTCGATCGGGATGGGGCGCTGTGGGCCGCAACCCAGAATGGCGGCCTGAGCCGGATTAAAGGTGGCCACGTCGCGACGCTCACGAGCAGGAATGGTTTGCCCTGCGACGGAACGAATTGGACGATAGATGACGACGACGGTTCGCTGTGGTTGTACATGCGCTGCGGCCTGGTGCGTATCACGCGGACCGAAGTGGATGCGTGGATCGCCGATCCGAACATTCAGATTGCTACGACGGTCTGGGATGCAACGGATGGCGTCAGGCTTAATGCGGCGGGCGATACGGCCCTGTCGTGTCACGAAGTCCATCGATGGCGAAGTCGTGCGTCTGGGCCGGGAAGGCATTTAGCTGATGAGATTCTCGTCTTGAGGTCAATGAGATTCCGCCGCCGGTGCGAATCGAGCAAGTGACTGCCGATGACAAGACCTACGATGCGACGAACGGGCTGCGGCTGCCACCGCTCATCCGAAATCTGGCTATCGATTACACGGCGCTGAGCCTCGTC
>CAVOOW010000008.1:0-287241 GCA_963697675.1 uncultured Actinomycetota bacterium
TCGGACCGCGAGACTTCATCGAAAAGAGTGAGTTCAAATTAAAACTAGGCGAAATGGTCACTGTCATCGGCGTGCCGTCGACTCTGCTAGACCAACACGTGGTTCTCGCACGTGAGATACGTTGCCGCAAAGGCGTATTCGTTATTCGAGATCGAAATGGCGACCCGATGTGGGATGCAGACAGACCGATTCAGATGGACCCCAACCGTGCCGAGTCCGTGTTGTGTGAGAATTTCTTTTCGTCCACGCTCTTCCTAGCGAAATTCGGGAGCAATTTCCGTGATCAGTCGGTCCAGATCGCGCTGCAGTTCCCGAGCGGACGGAACATCGTCGGGATGAACAGTGTGGTTGCGCCGGCAGCTTTCAATTCGTTCAGCTTCTCCCGAATTTGATCGGGAGTTCCGGCCAGACACGTATCGCGGGCATCGGCAACGTGGCGGCCCATCCGAGCAGCGATCGTGTCGACCAGCCGGTCAACTTCTTCTTTTTTCTCAGTGATCAGCAGGGCCATATTGACGGAACGTACGATCGTTGAGCTGTCACGACCAACGGCCGCGCAATGCTCTTCAAGGATGGCGCTCTTTGTGTTCAAGATCTGCGGCCCACCCCAAACATTCCAGTGATCGGCATGCCGCGCCACAACGCGCGGCGTGATGCGCTCTCCTCCTCCACCGATCATCAGCTCGGGGTGTGGTTTTTGCACCGGCTTCGGATCGAGCGGCGCATCGGAAAGCTGGTAGTAACGGCCTTTGAAGTCGCTTCGGCTGCGCGTCCAGAGGGACCGGATCACTTCGCACGCCTCATCCAGCCGCTCCAGGCGTTCGCGCATCGTGTAAAACGGCAGGCCGTAAGCTTCGTGTTCGTTCTGTTGCCAGCCGGCTCCGAGGCCGAGCAGCAGCCGACCACCTGAAATGATGTCAATCTGCGCCGCCATCTTCGCCAGAATTGCCGGATGCCTGTACGTGTTGCCCAACACGATAGTTCCCACACGCATGCGCGGAACGAGGGAGGCAAGCGCCGTAAGGGTGCTCCACGATTCGAGAACAGCGCCTTCGCGTTCTCTAGTGTTGGGCATGAAGTGATCTGAAACACACGCGATGTCCCACCCGTGGTTTCGAGATGACGCCAAAAATCCAGAACTGCCGGCCAGCTTTGTCCGGTGAGACTTGTGAAGATTCCGAAACGCATACAAAAGGAAATCGGGGAGGGAAGCCAGAAGCCAGGAGCCAGAAGCCAGAATAAAGCAGCTTCATTCTGGCTTCTGGCTTCCTTCCCGAATTACTCTACGCGCTCGCCTGAAAGGGTTCGTCGGCGCTGCCCCCGTAGATGCTGGGGACTTTTGCTCCCATCGGACGCAGGTAGGTCGAAAGCTGTCCGCGGTGATGCGACGTATGAAGGTTCATCAGATTCAGGAACGCAACAGCGGGAAGCTCCATGACACCGAAAAACTGGATTGACTGTACGAGCTTGTCTGCAGGGAGGCTCTCTAGCTTGGCGATTCGATCTTTATGAACGCCTTCATACCAGTCCAGAATCGCGCCAATGGTCGGAGGAGGAGCAGGTTGTTCCCCACTCATTTCGTATTTCCCGTTGAGGATTCCATCGAGGAAAAATATCTCCGATCCCGCGATGTGCCATGCCAGTTCGTGGGCGGACATGGATTTGGGGTCGGGCTTGTAACTCTTCTTGTCGTCGGGAACGGCGCGAATCACTTTCTTCGTCGTTTCAAACTCCGACTGGATCGTATCGCAGAAGATTTTGCATAAAAGCTTACCTTGCTCTGGATTCATGGATACTCCTCTCTACTAATTCTCGTTCTGATGAAATTCGTCGTGGTATTTCGTTTCGTTCATCGGGGCGCAAATGCCTTCGGTGATGCCGGCCATCAGGCCTTTCCAACCGAAGTAGGTCGTAGACGCATCGGGTAACTTCTTCAGCGTCTTCTTCGCCCCGATATAAGGTGCAGTGTAGTACTCCGGGTCGTAAGATCGACTCCTGAACTTCCAGGGTTTTGGAGTCGATGAGCCTCCAGCGTTCTTCAATGCGCGCATGGAAACTTTTGGGATGTCCCACGCTGTCGAGCCATGCGCGGTCATCGAGGCCGACAGTGTTTACGACCAGTGTGTTTCCGTCCCAATTTGCAACGGAGTGTCCATACCATGACGGGCCAAGATCGTCCAGGTTCTGACCCGAAGGAAGCACACACCCGTCGGTCCATAGATAGCGTATGCGGTGTTCCCACTGGAAGACCTGGAGCACTTTGTCCTTCGTCATGATGAATTCAAACGGTTCGTCATCATTCATCGGCGTGGGAAACCCTGCGGGTTGCACTGTAACCACAGCGTTGGAACGCACGCCATTTCCGGCGATTTTGATATACGAGTTGGGCTGTCGCGCCATTCACAATCTCGCGCGGCACTCCGGGAGTGTCGCCAATTCGTCCTTTCATTGCGGCCAGTCCCGCGGGCGTCAAAGCCGGCGGCACGGTTCCCGGCGTCTGATCCAGCCGAATCATTTCCCAGATCCCACTGAAATCATGCGCATCGAAGTTCTGACTGCCCGCGTCGGCCTCGAGTGCCTGGCGCGCTCTTTCCTTCTCGCCTTGCTGCGCGCGAACAACACCCGCCAATGAAAGACTGATGCCGTACACCAGTGTCAGCACCAAAAGCGTTCCCAAACGATTACGCATTATTGCTCTCCTCATGATTATTGAAATGATTATTGAACCGGCTCGATGCGCATGACCCGACCCCATAGGATCATTGGTTGTGAAATAAAGAAAGCCATCGGGTCCTTGCCGGACATCGCGAACTTGTTGGCCAAGCATTTTGAATAAAGGTTCACGGAACGTGGCTCCGTCCTTTCCAACAACGACGCGATAAATCTCTTCCGTTTGCAGGCAGCCAATAAAGATGTTGTTCTTCCACTTCGGGAATTTATTGCCGCTATAAATTATCAGGCCTGAAAAATGGAACACCGGCCACTGTTTCATAAACGGTTCGGTTAACTTCAGCCCTGCCGGCGGTGGGCCGATAGGATTGCCTTCTCCGGTTGGACCGAACGGCCAGCCGAAGTTGCTGCCTGCCTTTACAAGGTTGAGTTCATCGCCGTGCTCGACTTCCAGAAGTCGTCAGGGTTCCGGGAATTGGGACGATGGAGTGCGGATCACGGAAACCCGTTGCGAAGATTTCGGACGATATCCGGGAATCGGTCCCTTCGTCGGAAGAGTGCCATCTTCACTCATGCGCACGACTTGCCGGCATGGCTGTCGCCCCCGTGCGACGCCTTCAGGCATATTGTGATCGGAAATAGCCATGTACAACATGCCATCGTGGCCAAAGTTTATCCGGGCGGACAGGTGTCCTTCGGCTTTCCCCCCATGCTTCCGCAACGAAAATATCTTTCACGTTGGTCAGCTGATTTCCCTTCAACTCGCCTCGGGCGACCGCTTGTGTTGTGCCTTTTTCTCCTGGCTTGTCGTAGGTGAAATAGACGAGATGGTTTTGCGCGAACTTTGGATGAAGGATGATGTCCATCAAGCCGCCGCGACCCGCGGCGTAATGCACCTCGGGAACACCGCTGATCGGCTGAGGGTCGAGCTTGCCGTCACGAATGAGGCGCATGCGGCCTTCGAGTTCGTTAACGAGGATGCTTCCGTCTGGCAGGAATAAGAAAGAATACGGGTACTTCAGTCCTTCGGTAACCGTCACCACGCGAATTTTGTACTCGGCGGTGTCGAACATTTTCGGCGTGGAATCCATCGGTGGCCGTCGTCGCGTTTCGCGTCTGACACATATCCCCTGGCAGCTGACCAGCTCGCGCTGGGCAGCGATGGTACCAACGGTAAAAATGATAGCGAATATCACAATTGATATCGCGACAAATCCGGATTTGCGCTTCATAAACTACCCTCCTTATGAAGATAGGAATTGGTGGACGAATATATCACGCGTAGGGGTTTGCACATAAAGTGCGGGAATTGAGGGACGGAGGCCGATCTCGGAAACATCAATAGGTGTTTTCCGAGATCGGCCTCCGTCCCTCAATTCCCACTATTTAACAGGTAGCCAGAACGACATTTTCACCGCGAAAAAATTGCTGCCCGGGGCGCTGAGTGACCTGAACATGTCGGTCAAACCGACGCGGTCTCCAAGGCCTCCGATGCTCTTCGGTTCTGCTGCCACACCAGGTAAAGAATGCTGCCGGGACGCCACTCCCACCGGAGCACCACATTGCTGCGGAAGGAGCGGATGTTGAAGTCCGAGTTTTTCAACGTAAAGCTCGCGCTTGCCGTCCGTCACGACCCTGCTGCCATGCGGGCTGGCGAGCGATCGATCGATGCCGTCTGTCCCGTCAGGCGCATCAGGCGCGTGCGTGGCTGCCATGAGCTCGCCGAAACGGTAGTAACGTCCGCTTGCCGCGAACGGCTCGGCGTAGATATCGATATTGAGATCCGGCCTCAGCGTGTAACCCAGACGAAACTGGCTCGACCAGGTAGTGCGATCGATAAGGAAAATATGTAGCGCTGACCATACGTTCGGACCGGCCCGCCGCTCACGGTCGTCACATATTGCTGCGAGTTGATTTCGTGAATGGATGTCGGCGTTACGGAGAATTGCCATCGCGGTTGCGGCGTAAATGAAATGCCGCCGTGAATATTACGGATCCGGCCGCCGGCTGCGTCTGTCGTGAGGGTGTAACTGGCGTTCCATCCATTTCTTGCAGCCGCTCGATTCCGGAGGGTCACCGTATTGGTCCACGCCTTCGGCGCCCGCATGAGAGGGCCGCCGCGCGTGAGGTACTGGACTAGTTTGGCGAAGTTCGGTCCGGTCGCAATCGTTGCCGTCCAGAAATTCAGGAACGTGAGAGTGATGTTGGAGCGCACCGTGCCGTCCTGGCGGTTCCCGCCAAAGTTCCATTCATTGCTCTGGGTGATGCCGACCGAGTAGTTTCGGAAAATTCTGCCGGGCCGGGTTTCGCGGTACCGGATGTTTACGTCGGGCTGATAGCTGTCCGAAGTGGTAATGCGGCCCATGTCGTTCGAGTTGAACGCGGGCGACTGCACGATCAACCTGCCAAACCAAAGCCAGTGGCGGCCTCCGGTGCGTTCGAAAGTTGAACCATAAACATAGCCAGCAAGCGACGTTCGCGTCGGATCGAACGAACCATAGTTCCTGTCGGGCCGCTGCATGTAATGTACAGCCGATCGTTGAATCCGTTCTAGGTTTGCTGCGTCACCGTTGATGTAATCGATGCCGGCATACGATCGAAGCTCATACTCTCCGCCTTTGAAACGCAAAACAGAATCGGTCGATGCCGTGAATCCATTACGGTTCAACAGCGCAGCCAACGGATCACCCGGTTTGAGATCGCGATGAACCGCAGTAAACATTCCGCTGATAGTTGACGCGGACGGCCCGAACTCCTGCTGAACGCGTACCAGCCCCCAGTTCGCCCGCGGAGCAACGCGTACTTTGCCGATTGATGCGGAGCCTCGCTGCGCTGTGTGCGCGAATTCTTCTCCCGTCATGGCTCCAAGAATGCCGATCGACGTTCCGGATACCAATCGGCCCGTCAACTTTGCCGCGGTCAATATAGTGGCTGTTTGCGGATAGTCGACGTAGTCCGCCGAAACAGGTGCGGTTGGGGGCGCGCCGATCCGGCGCGAATTGAAAAAGTTATTGGCCAGGCTCGTGTTGAGCAAACGGGAGTCTTCGAGAAAGAACGGCCGTTTTTCGGGGAAGAACGTTTCGAGTGCCGAGAGGTTCACCTCCGCGGGGTCGGCTTCGACCTGGCCGAAATCCGGATTCACGGTTGCTTCCAATGTGAGGTCGGGTCCAAGCCCCATCTTCAGTCGGCCCCGTGTGATTTTTCAAATTGCGGCCGTCATCAAATGGATTGGTGAGATCGCGATTGCCATTCACCAATGCTGAACCCGCGGTGAAAGGCATGACTTCGATGCGTTTCGAGGGCCGGATGCCTTCGATTCCTCGGAGATCGCCGAACCGCGATGACCATGCCTTCACCGTGCGCGGAACCGGTTCCCAATAGTCCATTTCGTTGATGTTGGGTGTGAAGCGCTGGACGTTCAATCCCCAGACCTGTTCCGGTTGCTCGTTGAATCGAAGTTGTGAGAAGGGAATCCACAGTTCGGCCGTCCATCCGTCGTCCTGAATACTCGTTCTGGCCTGCCACACGGGGTCGAAACCTTCGTCGAAAACGGTTTCGTCGTCACCGGGATAATAACGGTCGATGCGGACACCGGTGGCCGTCACGCCGAAGGCGTAAGCCGTCCGGCGATCATGAAACGTGTCCAGAGAAACCAGCACGTATTCGGCTTGATCCTTGACGAGGTCTCTGCGCCCAAGCGGAGCCTGAATGGCCGTTTGCTTTCGGTTGTACATTCGCGCGCCGACATAGATTGCGCCGTCGTCGTATGCGAACCGGACTTCCATGTCCTCTGTGGGAGGCGCGTTTTCCTGGGGCTCTTTCTGAATGAAGTCTGAAATGGGAACGGCAAGTTCCCAGACGTGATCGTCGAGGAGTCCATCCACATGAATGGGCCCCTCCACACGAACAGCGTTGCCGCGTTTGCGTTCTGCAGTAGCAGGATTGGCGATGTCCTGCGCAATGAGCGCAGGAGCCACCAACAGGAGCAGTACACCGCCCCAAAGGCTGATGCGAAGCACGCGCTACTTCTTAACGATCTTTTTTGACCCCACCGCCGACAGCGGCGGTGTCTGCGGCATAGAGGGTGCCGGTGCCCGTGTCGAGAGTGATCTGGTGCGGACGGCCCTTCAGACCGGCGATCGTATCCAGGACCTTTCCTTCCTTCACAACCTTGATCTGCTCCCCGTCGGTGTCTCCGATGTAGATCGTGTCGCTAGCGTCAATCGTCAGGCCGGATCCCATCGTGATTCCGAGGCTGGCGTGCGGCCACTCTTCGATGAATTTCCCGTTTACGTCAAAAACCTGGACGCGCGCGCCGTTGGAATGATGATCCATGATGATCAGGCGGCCTTTCGAATCCATCTGCACACCGTGCACTTCGTCGAACTTGCCGGGCTCATCGCCTTTTACACCGCCGATGATCTTGATGAATTTCCCATCCTTTGTGTATTGCACGACGCGATGGTTCACATAACCATCGGCTATATAGACATCCCCGTTCGGTGCAACGAAAACGTCGCTCGCACGGTTAAAGGCGTATTCCGAGGTATCGTCGCCCTTAACGCCCTTTGTGCCGATCGACATGACCTGCTTTCCGTCTTTCGTGAATTTGTAGACCACCTGGCCATTTCTGTCGCCGATCCATACAAATCCAAAACGATCTACGTCGATGTTGTGTGTGTCGACAAAGAGACCTGTTCCCCATGAGTCCACGAGTTTGCCTTCACGGTTGTAGACGAGTACCGGCGGCTCGGCCCTTCGCAAAACGAAAATCAAACCCTTGCCGTCGGCGGCAACCGACGCGGTATCTCTGTCTTTCCCGGTTGGAGTCGGGAAGGGACCACCGAAATTGGTCACATCGTATTTGGGGTTTGTTGTCTGAGCAAAGGCGCCTGGAACGAGCGCGATCATGAGAGCTGTTATCAAAACTGCAACACACACGAATCTTTTCATAAGTCCTCCGCCGGGTTTGACCCGAGATTCTGACTCGACAAGGATGAATCGTCAACTGTGGAAGCGTAGTCTCGGGGTCGGCCCGGAGAAAAGGTGCGCGCGGAGCGTGCACGGACAATTGCGGATGTTGCCCGACGACGACAATGAACGCAGCGGCAGGTAGTCCCCTCCTGGGACAGGAGGGGTGGCTGCGCATCAAGAAAAAGCTGCGAAGCCACCTTTGAAAGCGCAGACGGGGTGGTCATTCTGGACTGACCACCCCGTCCGTGCCTTTCAAAGGATGCCTTCGGCAATATTTTTTGATGGCACGGCCACCCCTCCTGTCCCAGGAGGGGACTACTATTCCGCATTGCTCGGCCGTGCGTGCACATTGCGCCCCTTACTCCCATCATTGACTGGCTCAGCTCGGCGCCATTTCATCCCAACTCATCGCGGCCATATTCTGGGATACTGGCAGGATGATTTCGTTCTCGCGTATCAATAAGCAATACGGCCGGCAGGTTCTGTTCGTCGATGCATCGTTTCAGCTCAATCCTGGTGAAAAGGTCGGTCTCGTCGGGCCGAACGGCGCCGGCAAAACCACACTGTTCCGGATGATCGTCGGGGAAGAAGCACCCGATGAAGGCGAAGTGTCCGTACCCAGGAAACTCACGATTGGCTATTTCCGGCAGGATGTCGAAGAAATGTCAGGCCGTTCCGTACTGGATGAAGCGATTGCCGGCAGTGGACGTTTGGGCGACCTGCATCACGAATTGGAATCCCTGCAACACGCCATGGCTGACCCCTCACGACTCGATGAAATGGAGACGATTCTTGCTCGCTTTGGCGAAGTGCAGGAGGAGTACGAACATGCCGGCGGCTACGCACTCGAGAGCACCGCACGAGAGGTACTTCATGGCCTCGGGTTCGAAGAGGACCGCATCGATGGAGATGTTGGAACGCTATCGGGCGGCTGGAAAATGCGCGTAGCGATGGCACGCGTACTTCTCGGCCGGCCGGATGTCCTTCTGATGGACGAACCGACAAACCATCTGGACATCGAATCCATCGTTTGGCTGGAAGGATTCTTGAAGTCTCTCCCCGGCGCCTTACTGGCTGGCCCCGCGCGAGCGGGCCGCGTGGCCCTCCTCGCGGGCCGCCTAGGCAAGCCAGGACCACCGCAGCGAGGCAGGGTCGACCGCAGTGCGCCGGACAGGGTTCCCGCCAACCCTGCCCTTGAGAATCGTGATCTCGGGCAGTAGCACCCGCAGGGCCTCCCGTTGGCGTTCGACAGACCAGCCGTGCCAGACCACCGCAGGGTCGCGCGCGTCGATCAGGTCGGCCAGTACCGGTGTCCGGTCGGCGTGCGCCATCTGCGCCTCGACATCGGCCAGTCGCGCGAGCATCCGGTCACTAGCGGTCCGCCGTTGGCTACTCGTGATCTCCCCATCGGCCCACTCCACCGCCAAGGTGTCCAGTCGGGACCGCAGCGCCAGCGCATCAGTACGCAGCGCGTCGAGGTCGGGCCGGTCGTTGTCCACCAGCAGCTCGCGCGCGTCGTCGCGGGACACACGGTCGATGACCAACTCCTCGACGAACCGGTCGATGATCGTCGCCAGCCGGGTCAGGTGCTTGCCCTTGCGGCACTTGTAGACCCGCGTGCTGTCCTCCCGATAGGTGGCCACCATCGTCGTACCGTCGTCGCAGACACCGCATCGGGCGATGCCGGTGAGCAGCCACTTACGCTCCCCGAGGAATGGTTGGTCCGTCGCGCCGGGTCGGCGAAAAGCGCGCAGGCCGAGCGCCAGGTCGACTCGTCCACGATTCCGCGCCAGGTCGCCTTGGCGTGCACCTCGCCCTTGTAGATGCGATAGCCCGCGTTGCGCGGGTTGGTCAGCAGGTTCCGGACGGAACTGTGGGTCCACGGGTTCTTCTGCGCGGTGATGTAGCCCGCCGCGTTGAGATCGCGGGCGATGGCCGATGCCGACCGACCCGACAGCAGCGACCGGTAGGCAGCCCGCAGCGCGGTCGCCTCCGACTTGCGGATGGTCACCTTGTCCGCCTCATAGCCAAAGGGTCGCGGCCCACCCTGGGAGGGTCGGCCGGCGTCGGCGCGTTGGATGCCCGCCTTGGTCTGTCGCTTGCCCTTGCGCTTGATCTCCAAGTTGGCGAACACCGCGAGCACTCCGGCCACCGCCTGCCCGGAGTCAGTGGTCAGGTCGAGGTCGCCGTCCACCGTGGTCACCGCAACGCCGTGCTTCTCGGCGAGGTCACGCAGGACGAGGAAGTCCTCGACCGTGCGAGTCAGCCGGTCCAGATCGGACGCCACCACCACGTCGAACATTCCCGCCTTGGCATCGGCCAGCATCCGATTGAACTCCGGGCGCGGTCGCTTGCCCGAAGCCGACACGGAGTTGTCGGTGTAGGGGTCGGCGACCTCCTGCCAACTCCGCTGTCGGATCAAGGTCCGGCACGCATTGAGTTGGCGCTGAACCGCCAGCCCGTCGCCATTGGCGTCGAGGGATTGGCGTCGGTAGATCACCGCGCGGCGCGGCGTAGTCGGGTCGGGTGGGCGCTTGCTGCGAGTAGGTGCCATAGGGGCAGACTAGACCGCTGTCCGCCAGGAAACGCACAGCCTCGGTCGCGTGCAACCAGGGCGCGGCGCATCGGTCGCGGCACCGCCCGGGACAACCGCCCGATGTCGAGGACCTCGCTGTTGGTGCCCAGCACCGCGGCGACGATGAACGCGTCACAGGCCAACCGGCGGGCCGTCTCCGCGCTGATCGGGGCACCGTTCTCGAGCTCACCGGCCACCACCCCGTCGGCTAGCAGGTCGGCCATCAAGGTCTCCAGGGGCACGGTGACCACCACGGTGACCGGTTCCCCGCCGTCCTCGGGCATCTCGGGTGCGCCCATCGCGAGCCGGATCAGCTCAAGCAGACCCTCGGCGCGGCGCTGGCCAGGGTTGCGCGGGTCCGGTGTCCCGTCGGCGCCCGGGCGCGGTGCTGAGACCGCATCCAGCGCGGCATCGATCAACGCACCGGCCTCTGGGGTGAACGAGCCTTTCGGGATGCGGGACCCGTCGTGGCTCTGTCCCAGGCTGAAGCTCTGCTTGCGTTGCTGTTCGGCTTCGTCGGACTCCATCTCCCCGCCGTTGTCCGGGTCGAGGACGTGCAACAGGTGCCGCCCCAGCCGGGCCAGCGCTTGGGGGTCGAACAGGCGGGCCTGCTCCACGAGCCAGGTCTCCCCGTTGGTGCGCACGTCGGCAGGCACCGCTAACGGGAGCCGGTTCACCGCTTCGCGGATCACCTGCGCGTGCTCCACCGAGATCTCGCCGGCACCCAGCGCCTTGGCGGTGGCCGCGAACGGGCCGTCCAGTGCGGCGGCAAGCTTGACTTCACGTTTGGCTGCGCGCGGGTCGAGCCGGCAGGTGCCGCGCAACCACCCCGCGGACGACACCGCGCCGGTCTCCACTGCTGCACCGCTGGCGTCCAGCTCGCGGGTCACAGCCAATGTCGCGGACGCCAGCCGAGCGCTGACCCGTTCCATGTCCACCCGTAACCCGCGCAGCGGGGCCGGGCTCAATGACCACAGGTTCGCCTCGCCGAGGTGGTCCAGGGCAGTGTCGAGCTCACCCAGCGCGACCAGCGCCGGGTGCTCAGCGACGATGCCCCAATCCCCTGCCATGACTTCAATGTAGAGGCCACATCCGACAGAACCCCACCATCACACCGAGGCCGAGAAGTCCGCTGTGGATAACAGTTTTTTGAGCAAACGCCATCCACAGCTTCAGCGCAGCTCATCCACAAGCCGAGCGATGTCCGCCGAACCGACCCGGCAACATCCACCGACATATGTCGCCCCGGCCGTCGCCCACTCGCGTGCCAGAGCACCGTCGACGACAGCGCCCGAGCCCGTCCACGACCGAGCCGCCGCGTCCCACCCTTCACCACTGTTCGGATAGGCGACCGCCGGCTTGCCACTCGCCGCAACGGCACGCCTTACCAACTCCGTCACGTACTCCGGCGCCGTGCAGTTGACACCGGCGGCCACAACGCGTTCCGCCGATGCGGCCAAAGAGAAGACCGCAGACACGTCATCACCGCGACGAGTCAAACCCGCATCCCTGCACGACAGCGACAGCCACGCGCGGGTAGTCGACGGCATCTCGTCCAGCACCTCAAGCAGTGCAGCCGCCTCCTGCAGCGAGGGCACCGTCTCGATCGCCAGCAGGTCCGCGCCGGCGTCGGCGAGCACCGCCATCCGCGGTCGGTGGAAGTCGCGCAGGAAGGCGTCAGTGACGTCATAGTCGCCGTGATATTCCGACCCGTCGGCTAGCACTGCCCCGTAGGGGCCAACGGAGGCGGCCACCAGACGACGTACGCCGTCCTCGGCTTCTGCAAGGTTCGCGGCGATGCGCGCCAGTCGCACGCTGTCGCGCAGGAACTCCTCGGCCTCCCCGCGCGAGAGCCCGTGGCCGACGAAGCCGTCGACACTGGCCTGATAGCTGGCGGTCGTGGCGACGTCGGCCCCCGCCCGGAAGAACGCGAGGTGTGTCGCGACGATCTCGTCGGGGTCGTCGCGCAGCAGCCGGGCCGACCACAGGTCGTCGGACAGGTCGTGACCGCGGCGCTCCAGCTCCGTGGCGAAGCCGCCGTCGAGGATCGTGGTGCCACCGTCGGGGGCGGTGACGAGCGGGGCGCCCACCGTCTCCACCGAAATGCCGTCCCGCCTCGTCGTCACCTGTCCAGCCTGGCAGAACGGTGCAACCACTGGCCGCGTTAGTGTCGCCGCATGACGACGGCAGCCGAACTCTTCGCCCTTCACGAGCCGACCCTGCAGCGTGCCCTGACCGCGATCCGGGAGCGCAGCTACTGGTCCGCCTACCCGGAGAACCTCAGGGCCTACGGCAACCCGGAGACACCCGACGGGACGCAATCCGCTGCAGACGGCAAGGCCGCCTTCGACGCGTACCTCGCAAAGCCGTTCCCGCTGGAGCAGACCGGGACCGACGGAGAGGTGGCCGGCGAGCGCTCTCCGTACGGCATCGACCTGGGCGTCATCTACCCGCACGCCGACATCGACGCCCTCGTCGCCGCCGCGCAGCAGGCCATCCCCGCATGGCGCGACGCCGGGCCGGATGCGCGCACCGGTGTCGCCATTGAGATCCTGCACCGGATCAACGCGCGCAGCCACGAGTTCGCCCAGGCTGTGATGCACACAAGTGGTCAGGCATACGCGATGGCGTTCCAGGCCGGCGGCCCGCACGCGCAGGACCGGGCGCTCGAGGCGATCGCCTACTCCTACGCCGAGATGACGCGGCACGCGCACGAGGCAACCTGGGAGAAGCCGCAGGGCAAGCGCCCGCCGCAGCGGATGACGAAGCGGTTCACGGTCGTCCCTCGCGGAGTCGCCCTGGTCATCGGCTGCAACACCTTCCCGACATGGAACTCCTTCCCTGGTCTGTTCGCGAGTCTCGTGACCGGCAACGCCATCGTCGTCAAGCCGCACCCGCGGGCGGTGCTGCCGCTCGCCATCACGGTGCAGATCGCGCGCGACGTGCTGGCCGAGACGGGCTTCTCGCCCGACCTCGTCACCCTGGCGGCCGAGAAGCCGGGCGAGGGGCTCGCGAAAGTTCTCGCGCAGCGCGACGAGGTGCGGATCATCGACTACACCGGTTCCACGGAGTTCGGCAACTGGTTGGAGCGCAATGCTCCGCAAGCGTCCGTCTTCACCGAGAAGGCCGGCGTCAACACCGTCGTCATCGACTCGACCGACGACTACAAGGGGATGCTCGCCAACCTCGCGTTCTCCCTCTCCCTCTACAGCGGTCAGATGTGCACGACACCGCAGAACCTCCTCGTACCCCGCGACGGCATCACTGCGGACGGCGAGCCGACATCGGTCGACGACTTCGCGCGCGACCTCGCGGGTGCGGTGGACGCGCTGCTCGGCGACGATGCGCGGGCAACAGCGTTGCTGGGCGCCATCGTCAACGAGGATGTCGTCGCACGTCTCGATGCGGTTCCGTCGTATGGGGAAGTCGTGTTGCGCTCACGTGCGATCGAGCACCCAGAGTTCCCTGAGGCAACGGTGCGCACGCCCGCCGTCGTACGCATCGATGTCGCCGACCGCGCCACCTATCTGCAGGAGTGCTTCGGCCCGGTTTCGTTCCTCGTGACGACCGACGGCACCGCGCAGTCCATCGATGTGCTGCGCGACTCGGTGCGCGACCACGGTGCGATCACAGCAGCGGTCTACTCGACCGACGAGAAGGTGCTCGAGGCCACCGAGGCGGCAGCCCTGGACTCCGGTGTCGCGCTGTCCTGCAACCTCACCGAGACGGTGTACGTGAACCAGTCGGCAGCGTTCAGCGACTTCCACGCGACAGGCGCCAACCCGGCGGCCAACGCCGCGCTCACGGACGCGGCGTACGTCGCCAGCCGGTTCCGCATCGTGCAGTCACGTCGGCACCTGCCAGCCGTCGCCGGATGAGCCGCCGTGCCAACTACGGCCTCGACGCCCCCGGGGTGCTGGTCGGGCTGACCGCGGGCGGGCTGATCCTGCTCACCGTCAGCTTCGTGAACGCTGTGCTCGCTTTCGGCTTCGGGGCGGTGGTCGGGCCGCTGATCGGCGCCGCCTTCATGTTCTCGAGCGCGGCCGTGTCCCTGCACACGACACGGCGCGGGAAGTTCGCCGTCTGGGCGAGGCTGCTCGACGATCTCGGTCTGGCCGGTGACGAACAGGTTCTCGACCTCGGGTGCGGGCGCGGCGCGGGGCAGGTCGCCGTGCGCCCGCTGGGCTGGCGTTTCTGGTACGGAGGTCCGTGGATGGGCGCCCGCCTCATCACCGCGACAAGACCACCCGCCGGCTGATCCAGCCGATCGGCCGAGCTGGCTGCGGCCATGTGCTGAGGGCGATGCCGGCCAGGATCGCGCTCGCGCCGAACGCCTGGGCCACGCCGAACGGGTCGCCGAGCACCAGGACACCCACACCGACGCCGACGAGCGGCTCGAGGGTCATGAACGCGCCCGCCACCTCGGGCGCCACCTTGCTCTGGCCGTAGGCAAAGAGAGTGAAGGGTACGAGCGTGCCCAGCACCACCAGTGCCGCGAGCACACCGAGGTCTTCGACACCGCGCGGCGCCGATGGCGCACCCTCGAGCAGCATCGCTGCCACGGTGCTCGCGACGGCCGCGCCGCCAAGCTGCACTGCAGTGACCGCGACGACATCCCCGCCTTTGAGCAACCGCGGCTGAACGATCGTGAACACCGCTGAGACGACCAGCGAGACCAGCACGAGGCCGTCACCCACCAGGTCACCACCGGAACCGCCGCCGCCGGCCACCAGCGCGACCCCCGCGAGCGCAGAGGCGAAGCCGACGCCCGCGAGGGGCCGCACGGGAGCAAGCCCGAGCAGGACACACAGGACAGCCACCATCGCCGGCAGGGCGCCGATCAGGATCGCCGCATGCGTGGCACTCGTGCGAGCGATGCCGGCGTTCTGCAGCAAGATCACCAAGGCGACCTCACCGCTGCCTGTCGCGGCGACCGCCGAATCCCGGCGCTGACCGTACCCATGACCGTGGCGGTGCGTCTGCCCAGCGGTAGCGCTCAAGTTGCCCGGTGCCGGTGGACGACATAGGTTGACCAGGCACCGCTTGCGAGCCGCCTCTCGGCACGCAGCGAGTCCGGTGGGGGACCCGCCACCAACCGTGAGGAACCACCGATCACAGTCGCAGGCGCACCGGAACCCGACCCCTTCAGCGTGGTCGCGCTGCCTCCTGAGGTAGATCTGTCCAACGCCTCCGACGTGCTGGCGGGCCTCTTGTCCGTGATCAACCGCGGCGGGACCCATCTGATCGTCGACGCACAGGCCGTCCGGTTCATGGACTCCTCTGCGCTCAACACGCTCGTCCGGGCACGTCAGCGCACCGACGCGATGGGCGGCTCCCTGCATGTCGTCGCACCGAGTCGCCGGCTCCGCAGGCTGCTGGAGATCAGCCGGCTCGACCGGGTCCTGCGACGCGTCGACTCCGTCGAAGAGGCCCTCGCCTGCCTGGCCAATCCCACGAGCGAGCACCAATGCGCCGAGGTTGCTCCGGCCGCTTGACCGGCCGCCGCCTCGACGAGGTGGCCCGAGGAGGTCAAGTCCGGCGTCCCGGACGCCGAACCTTCCCGGTAGGGGTCCGTACCACGGACCCGCCACGAAGGGTCTCGGGTAACCATGCAGCGGCGCCGATCCGGCGGCCTGGTCACAGTTCTGCTGTGTCTGGGTCTGGTGCTCAGCTCAACCACACCCACCTTCGCCGACGAGCACAACCCGCCCCCGACCACTCGGGACGAGATCCTCGCCCAGCTGCGCCACGACCTCGACGAGTCGAGCGAGGCAATGATCAACGCCGCTGCGGACCTGCGGCTCGCCGAGGGCGCGCTGCCCGCTGCCAAGCGCACCGCCACGCGGACCCAGCAACTGCTGCTCGCCGCCCAGCAGCGCGAGGCTGCGGCCGCGAAGCTGCGCGGCATCGCCCAGGTGGAGCTCATCGTGACCACCCGGGACATGGAGGACATGGCCGCCCAGGTCGCCGACCAGCATGACCGCATCGGGCGGCTGGCCCGAGCCGTCTACCAGAGCGGCGGCTCGATGTCCGACATGTCGATGCTGCTCGAGGCCCAGTCACCAGCCGACTTCGCCGAGCGGATGGTCGCCTTCCAGACTGTGCTGAACTCGCAGCGCTCGGCCCTCGACGACCTGCGGACCGTGCAGACGACGTACGCCGACCGCACCGACGCGCTCGAAGTGGTGCGCGACAAGGTAGCGGCGGCCGACGAGAAGGCACAGCGTGAGCTCGGGGTCATCGCCGGCCTCGCCGCGCGCGCCCTGGCCGCCGAGACCGAGGTGCGCCGGCTGGTCACTGCTCGCGCCGCCGCGGTCGCGGCGACCAACGCCGCCCAGGTCGTCGACGCGGCGCAGGGCCAGGTGCAGCAGGGCTCGCAGACCTCCCTGCAGGCCCAGCTCCTCGCGCAGGCCAAGGCGCTGCTCGGCTCAGCCGGCAGCCGGCCAGGTTCCAGCATCCCCCCCGTACCCGGCACGCTTGCCTGGCCCGCGCACGGCCCGATCACCTCGCCGTTCGGCATGCGCGTCCACCCGATCACGGGCGTCCGCAAGCTGCACACCGGCACCGACCTCGGCGTCCCCTGCGGCACCCCGGTCCACGCGGCGCGCGAGGGCACCGTCCTGTCCGCCGGCTGGGACACCGCGTACGGCTTCCGCACGGTCGTGTCACACGGAGTCGTCAACGGCGCCCTGCTGACGACGACGTACAACCACCAGTCGCACCTCGGCGTCAGCGCGGGGCAGCACGTCGACGTCGGTCAGGTCATCGGACTGAGTGGCACCACGGGATATTCGACCGGCTGCCACCTGCACTTCGAGCTCCTGGTCAACGCCGACTTCGTCGACCCGATGCCCTGGATGACGAAGAGCTAGTCAGCTGAGCTGGGCGAGGAACGTCGAGAACCCGCCCGTCGCTCGCGCCTGCCGTCGCGCGCTGGTGGACACGGCTATGTCTCCCACGCGCATGATCACTCGACCGGCAAGGGCGGCCACGAGTGCCACGTCCTCATCGCAGGACAGGCCGGGGAAACCGCCTGCGGCGAGATAGGCGTTGGCTCTGCACCCGACGTTCGCACCGTGCACATGGGGATGACCATCGCCCGCCTCGTACGTCGCTGCCCAGCTCTGCGCCACGTCTGCCGCATGATCCGTCCAGTCCTCGACCGTCACCGTCCCCAGGACCAGTTCTGCACCGTGGGCCGCCAGCTCGATCTGCCGGATCAGCCAGTGGTCTGGCACTCGGGAGTCGGCGTCGGTGCTGGCCAGCCAGAGCGTTGACGGGCTCGCCGGCGAATGCCTGCGCAGCACTTCGGCGCAGCCTCTCGCCCGCGCCAGGCCCACGTTGGCTGAGTCGATCGCGATCGCGAGCACGTCATAGTCGGCGACCACCGCCGCGCTTGCGTCGACGCAACGGTCGAGCACGACCACCGTCGTGACCTCGATGTCCGTCTCTTCCTGTACCCGTGTCACGGCGCGACCCAGTCCGTCGAGGCAGCGGGGCAGGAGCTGCTGCTCGTCGCGGGCCGGCACCACGACGCCGATGTGCTCTATCCCGCCTGTGCCACCCCGCGATGTCCCCTCCGAGGTCACGTGACAAGCCCTTCATCCTCGGCCACCGATGGTTGCCGGCCATGGGTGAACACCTCGAGCAGGAAGTCGGTCTCCTCGTGGAACACGGCCCGGGCAAGTGCCGTTCGCTCGCGGATTGCCCGATGAACGGCGTCTCCCGACTGTGGATAGTCGGCGACGGGATGCCGCCAGTGGCAAGTCAGCAGAACACCGCCGGCGGCAAGGCCGTCGACCGTCCGATCGATCAACACCTCGAGGTCGTCGGCGTCGAGGTAGTAACCGACCTCGGAGAGGACGACGAGGTCGAACTCCCCCGGCGGCCACTCCCCGGGAAGCATCCGGCGCTCGACGTGAACGTGACGGTGAACGGCGACCTGTTGCCTGGCCCGGGCGGCAGCGGCCTCGCTCGCGTCGACAGCGAGCAACTGGTCGCAGCGAGCAGCCAGAGCACTGGTCACCAGGCCGATGGAGCAGCCCGCTTCGAAGGCCCGCCGATAGCGTCGGTGGGGAAGCGACGCCAGGGTGACGTCTCGCTTGCGACTCTCGTACCAGCGATCACGGAAGCCCCAGGGATCCTCCTTGCTGGCATAGAGGTCATCGAAATAGCCGGCGGGCAGCGTCACGTGAACACCACTTCGATGTCCCGCAGGAAGTGGTCGAGGACGCGCTGGGGCAGCACCGGGCCGTCGGCCAGGTGCGGGCCGATCGACTCGACCTGGGTGCGGAACTCAGCGATCGCGGCTGCCTTGGACTCCATGACGTCCGCGGGCAGGGCAACGGTACGGGCCCGCTCCCACGGGATGCGCGAGTCACCGGGACCGGCCCAGTGCCATGCCCAGATCGGCATCTCGACAAGGTCGTCACCGACCTCGGCCGCAGCCCTGCCGCAGGCCTCGTGGTCGGGATGTCCGTCGCCGCGAAACGGCGCAATCCACAAGTCGCCCGGCCGGTGCAGGGCGCGGACGTATCGGGCAAGATCGACGTACCTCTCCCCGAGGGTGCCGTCCGGCAGGCCGAGCCACACCGCGTCGCCGCCAACGCCCAGCCGCGAAAGCGCAGCGCGGGTCTCGTTCATGCGCAGCAGCGCCAGATCGGGGACCACGGCAGCGCTCGACCCGGGATGCGATGCCTCACCGTTCGTGGCCCAGACGAAGGAGACTGGGATGCCGAGCCGGGCAAGGAGCACGAGAGTGCCGCCGACCGCGAGCACCTCGTCGTCGGGATGCGCGGCCAGGACGACGACCCTCCGGTCCTGCCAGCCCGACAGGTCGAGAGACGGCCAGCTGCCCATCTCGGTCCATTCACGCCATCGGGACTCGTCTGTGCCGCGGTTCACGTCGATGTCCGTCATCGGTGGCCACCCTTCTCGACGACCAACCGGCCAGCGGCTTCCAGGTCACGTTCGGCGTGGCTCTGCCGTAGATAGAGCTCCAGGTCACCGACCCGCTTCGCGTGCGCGGCGTCCAGAGCCAGCGGCGCGGCACCGAGTGCGCGACCGACTCGGTCGACGACCTGGACAGCTGCGCTCTCGACGACAGCGCGGACCTGACGTGCCGCCAGCTCTGCGTCGCCGGACTGGTTGCCAGGGTCGGCGTCGATCAGGTCAGCCGCTCGAGCGAGCAAGGCCTCAGCGGCAGCCAGCACGGCGTCGATGGCACCGATGTGAGCGAGTGCGTGGTGGTCCAGCTGACGACGGCGCGCAGTCGTCCACAACGGTTCGGTGATGCCGAGCGCGCCGCCCAGCCACACCGCCGCCACCCCCATCGCGCCGTGCCAGAAACCCGGACGGTTCAGGTAGTCGTCCACCCCGCCCACCGGTATCGCGGGTGTCGCTGTGAACGCAACGGATCGACTGTCACAGCCGCGCATCGAACGGGCGGGCCAGGTGCCGTCAACGGGACGAGCCGAGGAGTCGTGCAAATCGACCGCGAACAGGCGATACCCATCCACGGTGTGAGCGGTCACGAGCGCGGCGTCGCAACACCCGGCACCGCTGCACCACGGCTTGGTGCCGTCGATCAGCCACCCTGACGACGACTGCGTCGCAGTCAGCGGCGAGGTCGGTGGGTTGGCGGCCCACACGCCCCACAGCCAACGGCTGCGTTGCCCGATCTCCGATCCCGACAGCAAGGGGTCGGCACCGGTCAGCTCTTTGATGATCGCCTGGGCGTCCACGTGCGCCTCGGCGAGCCGGGCCACATCCAGGTCGATGCGAGCGATCTCGCTCAGTGCGCGGAATCGGTCAGCGCTGCTTCCCCCGCCCGGAAGCGGGAGGTCGAGCAACCCGCAGTCCAGCGCACGACGGACCCACGAGGCCGTCGTCGCTGGCTCGGCCGGGTCACCGGGCGGCCGCAAGCCGTCCAGCTGACGGGAGACCCCGGCGGCGGGCAACGAAAGGAGCATGCGGCGCGTCTTACCCCCATGATCGACCGAGTCACACCTGCGGACGGAAATCTTCTGCCCTCCTCGTCCGTTCGTCAGGCGTGAGCCCCCTTAGGTGCCCGCCAAGGCGGAAGGTGACATGACCCAGCAGACCGACGTCCTGATGGACGAAAGGGACGATTTCGACAGCGAGGTCGGCACGCCCGACCTCATCCGCCTCTACCTCGACGAGATCGGGAAGGCACCTCTGCTCGACGCGGCGAGCGAGGTCGACCTCGCCCGGCGCATCGAGGCCGGGCTCTTCGCGCGGCACCTGCTCGACGACCTGGGCCAGCGACGGGCCATCAAGCTGCAGAACGCGCGCAAGATCGCTACCTGGGTCGAGCTCGACCGGGTTGCGGCCGACGGCGAGCTCGCGAAGCGCGCGTTCATCCGATCCAACCTGCGGCTGGTCGTCTCCCTGGCCCGCCGATACCGCCGGTCCACGATGCCGCTGCTCGACCTCATCCAGGAGGGCAACGTCGGGTTGGTACGTGCGGTGGAGAAGTTCGACTACACGCGCGGCTACAAGTTCTCGACCTATGCCACCTGGTGGATCCGGCAGTCGATCGGCCGGGCCATCGCCGAGCAGAGCCGCACCGTGCGCCTGCCGGTGCATCAGGTCGAGCGGCTCAGCCGCCTCACGCGCACCCGTCGCGAGCTGGCCGTGTCACTCGGCCGCGACGCCACCGACGACGAGGTGGCTGCCGAGCTGGACCTCACGCTCGAGATGGTCGCCGACCTCGACTCCATCTCCCGCACCCCGGCCAGCCTGGACATGCTGATCGGACAGGACGGCGGCACCACCCTCGGCGACCTCGTCGACGCGGCCGATCCCGGTCCGGAGGAGGTCGTCGTCGCCCAGCTGTCGCGCGCGGCTCTCGTCGCCTCGATCGACCAGCTCGACCCGCGGGAGGCCGAGGTGATCCGGTCGCGATACAGCCTCGCGGAAGAGCGGCGACAGACGTACGACGAGATCGCTGCGCGCCTGGGTGTCTCGCGTGAACGCACCCGCCAGATCGAGCGCGAGGCCCTGGTCAAGCTCCGTCGCTGGGTCAGCCCGCCGAACTGACGGGGGCTAGGCCGCTTCGCCCCCGACAGCCACCGCCCCGTGGCGGGGGCACCTGTCGATGGGTGGCCCGTCGACGGGGCAGCTGCGCCGATGGGCACGCAGTGCTTCGTCGTCGCCTGGCCAAGCACCTTCATTCACTGTCGGTGTGCGGACGAAGATCGCCGCCAACACCCCGCCCGCGAGGAGCAACGCCGAGCAGACCCACATCGCCGTGCGGAACGCCGGATCGAGCAACGCCGGGTTCGTGTAGGCCTCGCCGCTGAGCCCCGCGATCAGCGGCAGTACGGCGACCGCCAGCAGGCCGGCCACCCGCGCGACTGCGTTGTTCACCCCGCTGGCAAGACCGGCGTGCCGGTCGGAGGCAGCCGCGAGGACTGTCGCGGTCAGCGGCGCGACGGTGAACGACAGCCCGAGTCCGAACAGCAGGACGGGAGGCAGGACGTCCCAGACGTAGGAAATGTCCTTGCCGATCCTGGTCATGAACGCGACGGCGATCGCGCAGAGCACAGGTCCGACCGTCATCGGCACACGCGGACCGATGCGTTGCGCCAGCGCCCCCATGCGGGCCGACAGGAACAGCATGACCACAGTGACGGGCAGCAGCGAGATGCCTGCCTCGAGAGGTGAGTAGCCCGCCACGACCTGAAGCTGCAGCACCAGCCAGAAGAAGACACCGCCAAGGGCGGCATAGACGGTGAACGTCACCACATTGGTCACGTTGAACAGCCGCGATGAGAAGATGTCGAGCGGCAGCATGGGGTCCTTCGCGGTGCGCTCGCGCACGACGAAGGCGACCAAACCGGCGACGCCGACGAGCAGCGAGAGCAAGACCGCGGCGGAGCCGAGACCCTTGCCCTGCCAGGCGATCAAGCCGTACGTCAGGGAGCCCAACCCGACCGCGCCGAGCAGTGCGCCGAGGGCGTCGATGTGACGTGACGCCTGTGGGTCACGCGACTCTGGCACGTGCCGGAGAGCGCAGAAGATGACCGCGACGGCCAGTGGCAGGTTGATCAGGAAGATCAGCCGCCACGAGACGGCCTGCACGAGGTAGCCGCCGATGAACGGTCCGGCCGCGCCCGCGACGCCGCCCAGTCCGGACCACGCGCCGATGGCCCGCGCCCGGTCCTCAGGGCGGAACGAGCTCTGCAGGATCGCCAGGCTGCCCGGCGTCAGCAGAGCGCCACCGATGCCCTGCAAGGCTCGGGCCGCGACCAGCGTCTCGATGTTGGGGGCGATCCCGCACAGCAGCGACGCGACCGCGAACCAGGTCACCCCGATGACGAAGACGCGCCGTCGCCCGAACCGGTCACCGAGAGACCCGCCGAGCAGGATCAGCGAGGCAAGCGTCAGCGTGTAGCCGTTGATGGTCCACTGCAGTCCCGCCAGCCCTGCATCGAGCGACTCACCGATGCGCGGCAGGGCGACGTTGACGACCGTTGCGTCGACGAACGCCATCCCCGACCCGAGGACCGTCGCCGCCAGCACCCAGCGACCGCGCTGCTCACCAAACGCCAGCCCGGTCTCGGTGTCAGAGGTTGTCGCCATCAGTCCGGCAAACAATACGGGCCGATGCGCCATGCCGGGCTACGCTCCGCATCCATGTCACCGGCCGCCGCTGGCTATTCGGGCACGCCCCTGCCGCGCAAGCTCGGCATCCGGGACGGGCACCGGGTGCTGCTCACCCGAGCCCCGGGCAGGTTTCGATCTCGGCGACCTGCACGCCGTTGACCTGCATGACGTCGTCGTACAACGGCGGGCAGGCGCGTCCCCGTACGACGTGATCCTGGCTTTCACACCCGACCAGCGCACCCTCGACCGCACGTTCCCCGACCTGGCCCCCCGCCTCGTCTCCAACGGCGGCCTGTGGATCGCCTGGCCCAAGCGGTCGAGCGGCATGCCGACCGACATCGACGAGAACATCGTGCGCGACGTCGGGCTGGCCGCCGGCCTGGTCGACAACAAGGTGTGCGCGATCGACGAGACCTGGTCAGGCCTGCGGTTCGTCGTGCGGTTGCGCGATCGCTGACGGCTCTGGCTGTCGGAGCGGCGAGAACCACGTCCACAGGACCGTCGTCGTGGCCCCGACGGCCGCGACCCAGAGAGCCGGCCGCAGCCCGAACGCCGTGCCCAGCGCACCACCGGACACCGCGCCGAGCGCCTTCACGCCCTGGGTCACCGTCGCGAGCGAGGAGTTGGCCCGAGCCAGCATCTCGCGGGGGACCTCGGTGAGTACGAGGGCGCTCGTGTTGACGTCGAAGAGCATGATCGCCGCACCGACCACGATCTCGTTCGCGGCGAGGATTGTCAGCACCAGCCATCGCGGTCCGTGGGCGGCGGGGAAAGCGATCATGCCCAGACCGAACACAGCCGAGCCCAGCACGATGGTGCGACCGCGGCCGATCCGATCAGCCACGCGCGGCGCGAGCATCGCTCCGCCCAGCGAGCCCAGGCCGCCGGCCACGGTGACGCCCGCGATCATGACCGGCGAGAAGTCCTGCTCGCGGGTGAGATAGACGACGAGCAGGGCGAACACCATGAGCCCGAAGAAGTTCACGTTCGCTGCCGCGCCGGCGATGGCCCGCAGACGTCGGTCACTCCAGAGGTGGACCAGGCCCTCACCGATCTCCTGGCGCAGTCGCCGGCGGGGCGCCGGGACGTGCCCGATGCGCTCCGGCGCGCGGACCTTGCCGATCAGCAGCGCGGAGGCAACGAACGAGACCGCATCGACCAGAACGGCGACCGGAGCGGTGAGCAGCTGCACGAGCGAGCCGCCGAGGCCAGGACCGAGGAGCATCGCTGTCGCCTCGGAGGCACGCAGCCGGGCACTCGCGACGGTGAGCGCGATCTCGGGCACGACGTCGGGCAGGTGCGCACCGAACGCCGGCCGGAAGATGACCCGTGCGACGCCGACCACCAGCTCGACGGCGATCAGCTGGGTGACCGTCAGCGCGCCGGCCAGCCAGGCCAGCGGCACGGAGAGCAGCGTTGCCGCCGCGACGAGGTCGGCGGCGACCAGCAGCGGGCGGCGCCTCGGCAGGCGGTCGATCCAGGCACCGACGACGAGAGCGAACCCGACGTAAGGGGCGGTGCCGGCCGCCACGAGCAGGCCCATCTGCAGCGGGGACGCGCCCAGCAGCACCGCGGCCGCCAGCGGGATCGCGAGCACGGTGACCTCGCTGCCGACGGCCGACACGGAGTAAGCCGACCAGAGCAGCCGGAAGTCGCGGCCGCGCAACAGGGAGCGCGGGGAGGGCGGGCCGGTGCGCGCAGTCGGTCCGGTCGGTGCGGGCTGCCCAGTGGGTCCGGGGGGTGCGGGCTGCCCAGTGGGTCCGGTCGGTCCGGTCGGTCCGGTCGGCGCAGTCGGTGCGGGCTCGGCTGGTCGGCTGGTCCGGCTGGTCCGGCTGGTCCGGCTGGTCCAGTCAGCTCGGTCAGCTCGTGGGCCGTCTCGCGGCTCGGTGCGGTCGTTGTTTCGCTCATAAGTGTGAAGGTAATGCTTCACATCGTAGTTGTGAAGTGGTTCTTTCAGATATTCTCGATCCATGACCCCGACCACGCCTGACTCCCGGACCCCGACCACTCCACGCGGCCCCGACGCCCGCTACGGCCAGCGGATCTCCGACCCCGGGGCGCTGCGCGCGCTGGCGCATGCCGGGCGCTACGCGATCCTCGAGCACCTCCAGAGCGGCGGGCCGGCGACGGCCACGGAATGCGCGCAGGTGGCCGGCCTGTCACCGAGCGCCTGCAGCTATCACCTGCGCCTGCTCGCCCGGCACGGGTTCGTCGAGGAGGACGCCTCGCGCGACGACGGTCGCGAACGGGCCTGGCGGGCGACCTCGACCGGCTGGTGGAGCGATGTCGACCCCGAGGTTGACCCCTCGGGTGTGCAGGCTCTGGACTCCGTCATCACTCGCGTGATGATGGCCAGTTCGGACGAGAAGCTGCTGGCGTTCGTCGACCACGCCACGCGAGAGCCGCAGTGGCGCGAGGCGGCGCTGTTCTCGAACAGCACCCTGGTGGCTACACCGGCGGAGCTCGCCGCCATCTCGGCGGCTGTCTTGGCCTTGCTGAGGCCCTACCTCCTCTCTGACCGCCCCGCCGACGAGGTCCCCGAGGACGCGCGGCAGGTCCACGTCTCCGTCCGGATGGCGCCACGCCTGCCGTGAGCGACTCGTGAGCGACGACCTGCCTTACCTGCGCGCGACTGCCCGACCGGACATCGACGCGACCGGCTGACCTGACCTGCGCGCGACTGCCCGAACGACATCGACGCGACCAGCTGACCTGAGACGCGACCGTCTGACCTGACCTGCGCGCGCACTGCCCGAGCGACGGCCGCGATTCCATGATCACGAAAGATACTGTGGAAGTGTCCGCTGGGATCCTTCGTGATCAAGGAATTTCGCCGGCCATGCCCGGCGGCGCTCCTAGCGCATCACCCTTTCGGCGGGCGGGTGCGGAAGCGAAGGAGTCATGGTCGGTCAAGGGCAGTGACCGCGCGAAGATGACGATTACAAGACCATGAACGATCTGTCCGGCTAGAGCCGATCGAAGCCTTCATGATCACCGAATGGGGCAGGGGGCTGTTGGGTTCGCGGTCCGCGCGGAGGTTGTTGTGCGGCGCGGGATGTCGGCTACTGCATGATCGATTGGATTTGGGCGGCACGGGATGTCGGCTGCTGCATGATCGATTGGATTTCGGCGGCACGGGACGTCGGTTGGTGCATGATCGATTGGGGGATGGGCTCGCCTGACAGGGAGGGGCAGGAATGACTTCCACGATTGCCGTTCTCGGCACCGGCACGATGGGTGGGCCGATGGCCCGCAACCTCGCCGCCGCCGGCTTCACCGTGCGGGCCTGGAACCGTACGCGCGACAAGGTCGAGGCGCTGGCCAGTGACGGCATCCGAATCGCCGACTCCCCCGCAACGGCGGCGGCCGGCGCCGACGTACTCATCACGATGCTCTTCGACGTCGCCGCGGTGCGCGAGGTCGCGCAGGAGGCCCTGCCCGCCCTGCCGGCCGGCGCGCTCTGGCTGCAGATGTCGACCGTCGGGGTGGCCGGGACCCGCGAGCTCGCGGCGCTGGCGCGCGCCCACGACGTGGCCTTCGTCGACGCTCCGGTGCTCGGAACCAGGGCGCCCGCGGTCAACGGGCACGCTGGTCGTGGTCGCCAGCGGGGATCCTGCGGTGCGCGAGCGCTGCGCACCGGTGTTCGACGTGGTCGGGTCGCGAACCCTGTGGGTCGAGGGCGACGCCGGAGCGAGCGGGCTCAAGCTGGTCGTCAACAGCTGGGTGGCCGCGCTGATCGAAGGCATCGCCGAGGCCGTCGCGCTGGCCGAGGCGTCCGGCCTGGACGGCGCGCTGTTCCTCGAGGCGATCAAGGGTGGCCCGACCGACACGCCGTACGCGCAGATCAAGGGATCAGCCATGCTCGCGCGCGACTTCACGACGAGCTTCTCGCTGGCGGGGGCGCTCAAGGACACCGGCCTGATCCTCGAGCTCGCCGAGGAGGTGGGCGTCGAGATGGCGGTGACATCAGCGGTACGTCGACACATGGCGCTCGCCGTCGAGATGGGTCATGGTGACGAGGACATGGGCGCGACCTACTACGCACACGCACCGAACCGCTAGGCACGCACCCGCCGGGCACGCAGACAGCAAGAGGAGCACGACTGACGTGGACTTCACCATCCCCGAGGAGCTCACCGCGCTGCGCAAGTCCTACGGGACCTTTCTCGACCGGGAGGTGCGGCCCGTCGAGGAGTCGCTGCGCGAGGAGTTCGCGGCGCTGCAGCCCGACCACGCGCGGCTGAAGGGCGCCGGTCTGGCCGTGCGCAAGCGGTCGGCCGAGGAGGGCTTCTACGCGTGCTACCTGCCTGAGGACGCCGGCGGCTGGGGAGTCTCGACGCTGGGCATCAGCCTGCTGGTCGAAGATGCGGCGCGCAGCGGGCTGCGGCTCGCGCCACTGACGCTGGGCGTGCCCAACCCGTCCGGTCCGACGCCGCTGCTCCTCCACCTGCCCGCGCACCTGCGGGCGACGTACCTCGACCCCCTGGTGCGCGCCGAGAAGTCGACGTGCTTCGCGCTCACCGAACCCGAGGCGGGCAGCGACGCCCAGTCCATCCGCACCAAGGCCCGGCTCGAGGGCGATGAGTGGGTCATCGACGGGATGAAGCACTACATCACCAACGGCGACGCTGCCGACTTCGCCATCGTCTTCGCGGTGACCGACGCCGAGAAGCGCGCAGCAGGCGGGATCACGGCCTTCGTGGTGCCCCGCGAGCAATACCGCGTCGGGAAGATGCAGACGACGATCGCGGACGCGCACCCGTCCGAGCTGTGGTTCGACGAGGCCCGGGTGCCGGCCGACCACGTCATCGGTGAGGTCGGTCGCGGCTTCCAGACCGCGATGACCTTCCTCAACGCCGGGCGGGCCGGTTTCGCCGCACAGTCGCTCGGGCTCGCGGAGTTCTGCCTGGACCAGGCCGTGGCTCACGCGAAGTCGCGAACGGCCTTCGGCAAGCCGCTGGCCGCCAACCAGGGGGTGTCCTTCCCGCTCGCCGAGTGCAAGGTCGAGATCGAGGCGATCCGCTGGATGACCTACCACCTCGCCTGGTCGGTCGATCAGGGCGAAACCGCCGCGCTGGACTCCTCGATCGCCAAGTACTTCGCCACCGACCGGGCCTACGCCGTCGCCGACCGCTGCCTGCAGGTCTTCGGCGGCATGGGGCTGCTGCGCGAGGGACCGGTCGAACGGGTGCTGCGGCACCTGCGCGTCCTGCGGGTCGTCGAGGGCGCGTCCGAGGTGCAAAAGGTCGTGATCGCCCGATCCCTCGGGCTTGGCTGATCGCGATTCGTGACGGGCAGTCGCGATCGTGAAGGATGAGGAACGAATCCGATGATCGCGACGGGATTGGCACGAGTCCGATGAATCGCGACCATTATTGATTGCCGACTACTCTGGACACGCCTGCCGAACAGGGGCGGGCCGAGCGCGTTTCGACATGTCGGCGAGGAAGAGGCGATTCAAGCCGTGTCACAGTCCGGGGAACACACCGCTGCCCAGACGTTGGCCCAGTTCGGTGCCAACGAATGGCTGGTCGACGAGATGTACCAGCAGTACCTGAAGGACCCCGGATCGGTCGACAAGGCGTGGTGGGACTTCTTCGCTGACTACCACCCACAGCAGGACCGGGCCGGCGCGCCGACCGAGAAGCCCTCGACGAACGGCGGAACCGCACCGGCCACGACCCAGCCCGCGCAGCAGCCCGCAGCCACCCCCGACCAGAGCGCCCCCGGCGCGCGCGCGGACGGGGCGCCCGCCACGGTCGACGTACCCAAGAAGACCGAAGCACCCACCGCGGCCAAGCCGGCCACGACCGACACCGCTGAGGCACCCAAGCCGTCCTTCAACGACGCCGAGGCGGTGCCGCTCAAGGGCGCGGCCGCGCGCGTCGTCAGCAACATGGAGACCAGCCTCGGCGTCCCGACCGCCACCAGCGTGCGGTCGATCCCGGCCAAGCTGCTCATCGACAACCGCGTCGTGATCAACAACCACCTCAAGCGGGGTCGCGGCGGCAAGGTCTCGTTCACCCACCTGATCGGCTATGCCGTGATCCGGGCACTCGCCGACATGCCCGAGATGAACAACGGGTTCGGTGAGAAGGACGGCAAGCCGGTCGTGCTCAAGCCCGAGCACGTCAACTTCGGTCTGGCCATCGACATCTCCAAGCCCGACGGGACGCGCACGCTGCTGGTGCCCTCGATCAAGGGCGCCGAGGCGATGGACTTCGCGGCCTTCTGGTCGGCGTACGAGGACATCGTGCGCCGCGCCCGCACCAACAAGCTGACCGCCGACGACTTCGCCGGCACCACGATCAGCCTCACCAACCCCGGCACGATCGGCACGATCCACTCCGTGCCCCGCCTGATGGCCGGTCAGGGCACGATCGTCGGCGTCGGCGCGATGGAATATCCAGCCGAGTACCAAGGTGCGGCTCCCGAGACGCTCGCGCGGCTCGCGGTCAGCAAGATCGTGACCCTGACGTCGACCTACGACCATCGGATCATCCAGGGCGCGCAGTCCGGCGACTTCCTGCGCCGCATCCATGCGCTGCTGCTCGGCGAGGACGACTTCTACGACGACGTGTTCCGCGCGCTGCGCCTGCCCTACGAGCCGATCCGCTGGGTGCGCGACATCTCCGCCTCGCACGAGGACGACGTCGTCAAGCAGGCACGTGTCCAGGAGCTGATCCACGCCTACCGGGTGCGCGGCCACCTGATGGCCGACACCGACCCGCTGGAGTTCCGGCAGCGCTCGCACCCCGACCTCGACGTCGTCACCCATGGGCTGACGCTGTGGGACCTCGACCGGGAGTTCGCGACCGGGGGCTTCGGCGGCCGGCCGATGCTGGCGCTGCGCGACATCCTCGGCGTCCTGCGCGAGTCCTACTGCCGGCGCATCGGCATCGAGTACATGCACATCCAGGACCCCGAGGAGCGCCACTGGATCCAGGCGCGCGTCGAGGTCCCGCATGCGAAGCCGTCCCGCGAGGAACAGCTCCGCATCCTGAGCAGGCTCAACGCCGCGGAGGCGTTCGAGACGTTCCTGCAGACCAAGTTCGTCGGGCAGAAGCGGTTCTCGTTGGAGGGCGGCGAGTCGGTCATCCCGCTGCTCAACCAGGTGATGATGTCGGCGGCCGAGGCGGACCTCGACGAGGTCACCATCGGCATGCCGCACCGCGGCCGGCTCAACGTGCTCGCCAACCTGGCTGGCAAGAGCTACAGCCAGATCTTCCGCGAGTTCGAGGGCAACCAGGACCCGCGTTCCGTGCAGGGCTCCGGTGACGTGAAATACCACCTCGGCACCGAGGGCACCTACACCAGCGAGGACGGCAAGGAGACCAAGGTCTATCTCGCCGCGAACCCGTCGCACCTCGAGGCGGTCAACCCCGTGCTGGAGGGCATCACCCGCGCCAAGCAGGACCGCATCAACAAGGGCGAGAAGGGCTTCACCGTGCTGCCCGTGCTCATGCACGGCGACGCTGCGTTCGCCGGGCAGGGAGTCGTCGCCGAGACCCTCAACCTCTCGCAGCTGCGCGGCTATCGCACCGGCGGCACGATCCACGTCATCATCAACAACCAGGTCGGGTTCACGACCTCGCCGGCCGCGTCGCGCTCGTCGTTCTACTGCACCGACGTCGCACGGATGATCCAGGCGCCGATCTTCCACGTCAACGGCGACGACCCCGAGGCATGCGTACGAGTCGCCAAGCTGGCCTTCGAATATCGGCAGGCGTTCAAGAAGGACGTCGTCATCGACATGGTCTGCTATCGCCGCCGCGGTCACAACGAGGGCGACGACCCGTCGATGACCCAGCCGCTGATGTACAGCCTGATCGAGACGAAGCGCTCGGTGCGCAAGCTCTACACCGAGTCCCTGATCGGCCGCGGCGACATCTCGGTCGAGGAGGCGGAGCAGGCGTTGCGCGACTACCAGGGCCAGCTCGAGCGCGTCTTCACCGAGACCCGGGAGGCCGTCTCTGCGTCGACCGACCAGGGCACCGGTGTCGGTCTCGACCTGCCGTCGGAACAACACACGACGGTGGGCACCCCGCACGCGCGTACCGCTGTCGATCTTGAAGTGATCAAGCGCATCGCCGACGCCCACGTGACCCCGCCCAACGGATTCACCGTGCACAACAAGCTGATGCCGCTCCTGCAGCGGCGCGCGGCCATGGCCTCGGAGGGCGGCATCGACTGGGCGATGGGCGAGATCTTCGCGTTCGGCTCGCTGCTGCTCGAGGGGCGGCCCGTCCGGTTGACCGGGCAGGACAGCCGGCGTGGCACCTTCGTGTCGCGCCATGCCGTGCTCACCGACCGCAAGACCGGTGCCGAGTGGACGCCGTTGGCCCACCTCGACGAGAAGCAGGCACGGTTCTATGCGTTCGACTCGTTGCTCTCGGAGTTCGCGGCGATGGGCTTCGAATACGGCTACTCGGTCGCCCGGCCGGACACCGTGGTGCTGTGGGAGGCGCAGTTCGGCGATTTCTTCAACGGGGCACAGACGATTGTCGACGAGTTCATCTCCTCGTCCGAGCAGAAGTGGGGACAGCGGTCAAGTGTCGTGCTGCTCCTGCCACACGGCTTCGAGGGGCAGGGGCCGGACCACTCGTCGGGTCGCATCGAGCGCTTCCTGCAGATGTGCGCCGAGGACAACATGACCGTGGCGATGCCCTCGACGCCGGCGTCGTACTTCCACCTGCTGCGCTGGCACGCCTACCACGAGCCGCGTCGCCCGCTGATCGTGTTCACCCCGAAGTCGATGCTGCGTCTCAAGGCAGCGGCCTCGGCGGTGGAGGACTTCACGTCGGGGCGGTTCCGCCCGGTCATCCCGGAGACCGAGGGGGGCATCGACCCCGCCGGTGTCCGGCGGGTGCTGCTGTGCTCGGGGAAGATCTACTACGACCTGCTCGCCGAGCGGGCGAAGCGCGCGACCTCCGGCGGTGAGCAGGTCGCGATCGTGCGCGTCGAGCAGCTCGCGCCCCTGGCGGCCAACGAGATCGCCGAGGCTGTGGCGGCTTACCCCGACGCCCAGATCCTGTGGGTCCAGGAGGAGCCGGCCAACCAGGGTCCGTGGCCGTTCATGGCACTCAACCTGCCCGCCCATCTCAGCGGTCGCCAGCTGGTCTGCGTGTCGCGGGCGGCGTCGGCGTCGCCGGCGACCGGTTCGCACAAGAAGCACGACCTCGAGCAGCGGGCACTGGTCGAGCGCGCGCTGACGCTCTGAGCTTCCGTGTACTTCACCGACCGGGGCATCGAGGAGCTCGAGGGACGGCGCGGCGAGGAGTCCGTGACGCTCGGCTGGCTGTCGGGTCGGCTGCGCGAGTTCGTCGACCTCAACCCCGACTTCGAGATCCCCGTCGAGCGACTGGCCACCTGGCTGGCCCGCCTCGACGACGACGAGGACGACTGACCGATCTGACCTGGCACTTGACATCTGCCAAACGCGATATATCGTGGATCTCCACAGACGCGATACATCGTGAATAGGAGAATGAACAGTGACGCAGTGGCGGATCGACACTCCCCAGTCCCTCGACCTCGAAGGGGTACGCCGGCTCAACGTGCGCATGGTCGCCGGCAGCATCGACGTGGTGGGCAGCAGTGAGGCGGCGGCGACCGGTGGGGCCCACATCGAGGTCAGCAAGCTCGAGGGAGCCCTCACGGTCACCCTCGAAGGAGACACGCTGACGATCGCCCACGAGAAGCTCACCTGGGGCGGCCTGCTGGACTGGGTCGGCAACGTCGGCAACAACAAGGCCAGCGCGGTCGTGTCGGTCTCGGTGCCGGACGCCTGCCCGGTCGAGCTCGGCGTGGTCTCTGCCGACGCGGTCGTGTCGGGCATCACCGAGGACACGAAGGTCAAGAGCGTCTCCGGCAACGTGACGCTGGACGGCGTCAACGCCGACATCAGTGCCCAGACGGTGAGCGGCGACCTCGAGACCCGGCACCTCGACGGCAAGCTGCGCTTCACGACGGTGTCCGGCGATCTCACCGTTGTCGACGGCTCCACCGCGCAGGTGAAGGCCGAGACGGTGTCCGGCGACATCACTCTCGACCTCGACGTCCCGGCCGGTGCCCGGCTCGACCTGAACAGCGTGTCGGGCGACGTCACCCTGCGGCTGACCGACTCCGCGAGCCTGCAGATCGAGGTCAAGACGATGAGCGGCAGCCTCGACAGCGCCTTCGACGGTGTCACCCGCAACGGCAAGCCAGGTCGCTCGACGCTGCGCGGCAGCGTCGGGTCCGGCGACGGGTTCCTCCAGGCCAAGACCGTCTCCGGCGACGTCACACTTCTACGCCGAGCTACATCATGAGCCCTGTCTTCGGGCACGGCCGGCTCCGCCTCTACCTGCTCAAGCTGCTCGACGAGAGCCCCCGGCACGGCTACGACGTGATCCGCGAGCTCGAGGACCGGTTCATGGGCCTCTACACGCCGAGCGCCGGCACCGTCTATCCCCGGTTGGCCCGTCTCGAGTCCGAGGGGCTGGTCACCCACGAGGTCAACGAGGGCCGCAAGATCTATCGCATCACGGATGCGGGGCGCGCCGAGCTGACCGAGCGGGCCGGCGAGCTCGACGACCTCGAGGCAGAGATCGCCGGCTCGGTGCGCGACCTCGCCACCGAGATCCGCACCGAGGTCCGGGGCTCGGTCAAGGACCTCCGGGCCGAGCTCAGGTCGGCCGCGAAGGACATGCGCCGGGAGAACCGCGCCGAGACCCGCGCCGAGAAACGGTCGGGCAGGCCAGAGGCCGCGGAGCTGGAACGGATGGCCGAGTGGGTGCGCGGCGAGGTGCGGGCACTGGCCCGCCGTGAGCTCCCCACGGCAGAGCAGACGCGCGAGGTGCGCCAGGTGCTCGAGCACGCCCTTGCGGAGGTACGGCGCGTGCTCAGCGCGCCGCACGAGCGCGGCTGACCGTTCCGGTCGTCAGCCCGACCGGCGCGCCTCGCGGGCGGGCACAGCCTCAACCGGCGTGGGCTCGTAGAGCTCGAGCAGCCACTGCGGCACGCCGTCGCCGAAGGTGTCGTGTTCGGCGGACGTGCCCTCGAGCAGTGCCGAGCGATAGCTCAGCGCCCGGCTCACCCCGCCGACGCGCAGCGCGAGGCGGACGGCTTCCACCAGGTCAGCACGGTCGAACTCCCCTGTCCACGGTTCGAGGTATGCGTCGCGCAGCCGCAGCAGGGCGGCGTCGCCGGGCCGCAGGTCATGCAGGTTCTCGACTACTCGCAGCGCCACCAGCAGCACGACGAACGGGTGGGCCACCGAGGCGTCTCCCCAGTCGAACGCCCGGTAGTGGCCGCCTGTGTGCTCAGGAACGAACACGTTGTTGTCGTGCAGGTCGTCGTGGTTCAGCGACGCCGGGACGCCGATCGCGGCGAGCTCGGCGCACAGCTGCGCATAGCGCTCGGCGTCGGCCTGCAGCAGGTGTCGTTGGTCCGGCGTGAGGCCACCGGGCCGGCCGATGCGCAGCGCGCTCGCGTCGTCGAGCAGGTCCGCCCTGACCTGCGGCAGCCGCTCCGGTCGCAGGTCCGGCACCCCGAGGGCGACCAGGTCACCGGCATGCGGCGCCAGCCGTCGTTGCAGCTCGGCGTGATCGGCCAGGATCGCCACCCAGCTGTCAAGCCGCGTCTCACCACCCTGCGCGGCCCGCAGCGTCGCGCCACCGTCGGGCAGCAACAACCAACCCCGACGGGGGTCGGTCGCCAGTGGTTCGACAACATGACCCGGTGCCCACCGGTCGAGTGCATCGATCAACGGGGCTTCGTGGGCGGTGCCGATCGCGTTGGCCTTGAACCAGAAAACGCCGTCGTCCGTCGTCACACGCAGCACCGTGGACCAGGGTCGCAGATGGGTCTGCTCGGGCTCGCCGACCACCACGTACCCATGTTCGTTCAACCGCTCCGCCGCCCACGCCACAGCCCCAGCACGCCAGCGGGGGTCGCGCCAGCGGTGGCTCGCGAAGTCGGTCACCCGATCCGGCACCTGATCACGCAGCCGGCCGGGTCAGCACCACCTTGCCGAACACGTCACCCGAGGCGAGCTTGGCGAAAGCCTCGCGCGCCTGCTCGAGCGGCAGTGCGGTGTCGATCTGCGGGCGGATGCCGGTGGACTCGCAGAACCGCGCAACCCGCAGCAGCTCGTCCCGGGTGCCCATCGTCGAGCCCACGACGCGCAGCTGCAGGAAGAAGACGCGGCGCAGATCGGTCACGGCCTGGTGACCCCCGGTCGCACCGGACACCACGATCGTGCCGCCCTGTGCCAGGCACTTGACGCTGTGGTCCCAGGTCGGAGCCCCGACCGTCTCCATCACCGCGTCGACCCGCTCGGGCAGCCGCGCCCCGCTCTCGAAAGCGGCGTCGGCACCGAGCTCGACTGCCCGGGCCCGCTTGGCCTCGTCGCGCCCGGTGACCCACATGCGATAGCCGGCCGCGTGGCCGATGGCGACCAGTGCCGTCGACACACCGCCCCCCGCGCCCTGCACGAGCACCGTGCCACCGGGCTGCACGCCCGACTTGGTGAACAGCATCCGGTAGGCCGTCAGCCAGGCGGTCGGCAGGCAGGCTGCCTCCTCCCAGGACAATCCCGGGGGCTTGGGCACGAGGTTGCGCCGGGGCACGACGACCACGTCGGCCAGCGTGCCGTCATGGCGCTCCGAGAGCAGTGAGCGTTTCGGGTCGAGCGTCTCGTCACCGCGAAAGTCGGGATCGCCGATGACCGAGTGCACGATCACCTCGTTGCCGTCCGGGTCGACGCCGGCGCCGTCGCAGCCGAGCACCATCGGGAGCGCCTCGGCCGACAGCCCGACGCCGCGCAGGCTCCACAGGTCGTGGTGGTTCAGGGCCGCAGCGCGCAGCCGCACCGCCACCCATCCGGCGGGCGGCTCCGGGGCGTCGCGCTCGCCGACCTCGAGCCCGGTCAGGGGGTCGTCGGGATCGAACCGGACCGCGCTGGCAGCAAGCATGCGCCGACCCTAACGAGCCCGGCTGACGCGCGACCTTCCGGCCCCGACACGCCGGGCGAGTCGCGGACAAAGGTCGCTCGCCCGGCTGATGCGCCCGGCTGACCGGTTCGCTCGCTGGTGGCAGAAACGCGAAAACGGAAACGCGATACATCTTGACTTTCGGCGAACGCGATATATCGTGGTTCTTGTAGACGCGATACATCGCGACCGATCTTCAGGAGGACAAGATGACCAGCACCAGCAGCCCGGAACCCCGCAACACCGGCTTCGCCACCATCCGTACCTGGGTGCGGGCGCCCTTCGGCACCCGCAGCGAGCGCAGCGCTCCCACCCGCCCCCGCGTCGGCCACGGCCACGAGCTGACGCGCTACCAGCCGCCACCGCTGGTCTGAGCCCGCTGATCGGCTCGTCAGCGCCGGGCCACGCCCTCCCGGCGAGCAGCGGCCGCGACCGCCGCCGAGACGGCAGGTGCCACCCGCGGGTCGAAGGGGCTCGCCACGATGTTCGTCTCGCTCAGCTCGTCGGACACCACGGCAGCCAGGGCGTCGGCGGCGGCGAGCTTCATCCCCTCGGTGATCGACCGGGCCCGCACCGCAAGGGCTCCCCGGAACACCCCAGGGAAGGCGAGCACGTTGTTGATCTGGTTCGGGAAGTCGCTGCGGCCGGTCGCCACCACTCGCGCGTACCGCTTGGCGACGTCAGGGTGGATCTCGGGCTCGGGGTTCGCCAAGGCGAACACGATGGAGTTCCGGGCCATTGCCGCAACGGCGTGCTCGTGCACGACCCCGCCGGACACGCCGATGAAGACATCTGCACCGGTCAGTGAGTCGGCGAGCGAGCCGGTCAGGCCACCTTCGTTGGTGGCCCCCGCGAGCAGTCTCTTGACGTCGGTGAGGTCCTCTCGGCCGACGTGCACGACACCCTTGCTGTCGGAGACCGTGATGTCACCGATGCCGGCCTCGAGCAGGATCGTGGTCACGGCGACGCCGGCGGCGCCCGCCCCGGAGACGACCGCCCGCAGGTCACCCAACGACCGGCCGGTCAGCCGTGCTGCGTTGCGCAGCGCAGCGAGCACCACGATCGCGGTGCCGTGCTGGTCGTCGTGGAAGACCGGGATGTCGAGCAGTTCCTTGAGGCGGCTCTCGATCTCGAAGCAGCGCGGTGCGGAGATGTCCTCGAGGTTGATGCCGCCGAAGCCGGGCGCGATGCGCACGACCGTCTCGATGATCTCGTCGACGTCGCGCGTGTCGAGGCAGATCGGCACGGCGTCGATGCCGCCGAACGCCTTGAAGAGCACCGCCTTGCCTTCCATGACGGGCAGCGAGGCGTGCGGGCCGATGTCACCGAGGCCCAGCACTGCGGTGCCGTCGGTGACGACGGCGACGACGTTGGACTTCCAGGTGAGCTCGTGCACCAGATCGGGCCGGGCGGCGATCGCCGAGCACACCCGCGCGACGCCTGGCGTGTACGCGAGTGACAGGTCGTCGCGGTTGCGCAGTGGCACCGTGGACCTGGTCTCGAGCTTGCCCCCCACGTGCAGATGGAACGCAGGGTCGTTGTCGTCGTAGGGCGCTGTTTCATCTGTGTGCTGCGCCATCAACTCAGCCACCGTTTCTTGCATGTCTTCGGATCTCCCCGCACAGTGTCGACGAGCCACTCGTGGTCTCGACGGCGGATGACACGCGTTCGAGCCTGGCTCAAGGATGCGGGGGTTACCCGAGGTCACCGAGTCTGGCACAACCGGCACGCCGGACGGCAGGGCCCCTCCCGTTAGGGCGGCGGGGAAGGCGCGCGTCGCCGTACCCGGCCGATGCGCCGTGGCGGCCAGTAGCGCAGCCACGCGATCGCCACGACGTCGTGCTCGGGGATGGCACCGACCAGCCACGAGTCCACGCCCTCGGCCGGGTTGTCGCGCTCGACCCACCAGCCGTCCTCCGCCGGGAACGCGAGCCGCTTGACCGACAGCGGCCGTCCCCCGGGCAGCCGTACGACCGCCACACAGCCGGCGCGCGGACGCCCGCCGGGCACGACCACCAACCGGTCGCCGTCACGCAGGGCCGGTTCCATCGATCGGCCGCGGACCACGACGTGGCTGATGGCTGGACGGGGGAACACGCCGCCGATCTTGCCCGACAGGTCGCGGAACAGCGCAGGTATAAGCGTGGTTGGGCCGGGTAGACAGCCCTGAGCTGTCCGCGAGTAGTGTCCGACGACAGTCCCTGCCGCAACGTGAAAGGACCGACAAGCATGCGCCTTCTCACCGCACTGACGAACCGCCTCGCACCTCTCGAGGTGCAGGCTCACTGCGACCTTCCCTGCGGTGTCTATGACCCCGCGCAGGCCCGCATCGAGGCCGAGTCGGTCAAGGCCATCTGCGAGAAGTACGCCGCGAATGACGACGCGGCCTTCCGGACCCGGGCCATCCTGATCAAGGAGCAGCGCTCCGAGCTGGTCAAGCACCACCTGTGGGTGCTGTGGACCGACTACTTCAAGCCCCCGCACTTCGAGAAGTACCCCGAGCTGCACGGACTGTTCAACGAGGCCACCAAGCTCGCCGGCGCCGGCGGCACGAAGTCCAGCATGGACGCTGCAACAGCCCAGGACCTGCTCGACAAGATCGCTGCGATCGACAAGATCTTCTGGGAGACGAAGCAGGCCTAGTCCCCTGCCTCGGGCCGGGTGGCCCGCTCCCGGTTGTCAGCGGCGGGCGATGATCGTCCACGCCCGCCCGTTGAAGTAGTCACCGAAGCCGTAGCGCTCGGCAAGCATCCGGCGGACATGCACGATCCGGATGTCCGAGCAGTGGCGGGCGATGCGCTCCGCCATGCGGTCCTTGCTCAGGACGTTGAAGTGGTAGGTGCGTCTGGGCCGGATCTCGTGGTCGGGCTGGTCGAGCATGTTGAAGAACGAGATCAGCACCCCGCGACGGGACACCCGGCAGAGCTCGTCGATGGCCCTGTTGAACGCCTTCGGCGACAGGTGCTCGAGAAAGTCGTGCGCCATCGCCCAGTCGTACGAGCCGTCGGCAGCCTCGATGTCCTGGGCGTCGCCCACCCGGAAGTCGGCGTCGGGAAACATCCGCTGGGCATTCGCGATGTTGTTCCTGGTCAGGTCGAAGCCCGTGTATAGGAGCAGCGGCGCCAGCCCGTAGCTGTCGAAACAGCGGTAGTCGTTCGCCGATCCGCACGCAGCCTCGATCACCGAAAGACGGCTTTTGGGCTCCGCTCGCAGCGCCTCGCTCCATGCTGCGGCAAAGCGACCCTGGTCCCCCACCACCTCGTCGTAGGCAGCCTGCCAAATGCCTGAGCGCTTGATCTCCGCCCAGTCCATGCCGTGCTCGACCGGCAGCTCGCGTTGGCGTTTCCGCAACGCCCGCTGCGTTTCCACAGCCCAGCGCATCTCTTCGTCCATGAGCTCATCGTGCGACGCCCCGTCGAGCTCCCTGATGAGCTCGTGACGCACGAGGATGCTCTGCACGTTGAGGACAGGATTCTGATAGCTGCGGACGAGGTACCGCTTGAGGAACTTGGGCTTGGTGTCCACCCAGGCGCGTTCCAGCAGATGCCTCTCGATCCGGCGCTCCACCCGGCCACCGACGGCCGACCCGACCGAGCGGGCGACGCGGCTGTAGCGCTCCCGTCGCCTGAACCATGCTGCGCTGTGCGTCTTCCGTGCGGCCATCTCGGCACGTTACTAGGACTAGGCCGGTGCCCGTCTCAGCGGCGGGCGATGATCGTCCACGCCCGCCCGTTGTAGTAGTCGCCGAAGCCATAGCGCTCGGCGAGCATCGTGCGGACGTGCACCCACTGGATGTCTGAGCAGTGGCGGGCGAAGCGCTCCGCTATGCGGTCCTTGCTCAGTGCGTTGACGTGGTAGGTGCGTCTGGGCGTGATCTCGTGCTCGGGCTGGTCGAGCATGTAGAAGAACGAGATCAACACCCCTCGACGGGTCACCCTGCACAGCTCGTCGATGGCCCGGTTGAACGCGCTCGGCGACAGATGTTCCAGCAGGTCATGCGCAACCGCCCAGTCGTACGACTGGCCGCCAGCCTCGATGTCCTGGACGTCGCCCACCCGGAAGTCGACGTCGGGAAACATCCGGTGGGCGTTGGCGATGTTCTGCTTGGTCAAGTCGAAACCGGTGTAGTCAAGCAGCGGCGCCATGCCGTAGCGGTCGAGATAGCGGTAGTCGTTCGCCGATCCGCACGCGGCCTCGACCACCGACAAACGGGGGCCCGCCTCCCCGCCCAGCGCGTCGGTCCACGCGGCTGCGAAGCGGTCCGGGTCCCCGATCGACCTCGTCGTAAGCGGCCTGCCACAGGCCAGCCCGTTTGATCTCCTTGAAGTCCATGCCGAGCTCGACCTGCAGGTCACGCTTGCGTTTGCGCCAGCGCGCGGTGCTTCTCGGCGGCCCAGCGCAGCTCGTCGTCCATGAGCTCGTCGTGCGACCCACCGTCGATCTCCCTGATGAGCTCGTGCCGCGCGAGGATGCTCTGCACGTTGATGACCGGATTCTGATAGCCGCGGACGAGGTAAGTGCTCAGGCGCTCGGGATTGATGTCCGCCCAGGCTCGCTCAAGCAGATACCTTTCGATCCTGCGCTCCACCGGGCCGCCGATCGCCGTGCCGAACCGTCGCGCTATGCGGCTGCAGGCGCTCCCGTCGTCTGGCCCATGCTGCCCTGTGTGTCGTCCGTGCGGCCATCTCGATCGGCACGTTACTAGGGTCGGTGCCCGTGAGCATCCTCGTCGTCACCGGAACCGGGACCGGTGTCGGCAAGACGGTTGTGACGGCGGCGGTCGCGGCGCTGGCGGTGGCACGTGGCATCCGTGTCGCGGTCGTGAAGCCGGCGCAGACCGGTGTCGGCGCGAACGAACCGGGCGACCTGGACGACGTACGCCGTCTCACGACTGTCGCCGACCTGCACGAGTTCGCCCGGCTGCCCGACGCGCTGTCCCCCGCCGCCGCCGCCCGTCGGGCGGGCGTGCCACCGCTCGACCTGGGCGAGGTTGCTGCCAGGGTCCGGGCGCTTGCCGCCGACCGCGACCTCGTCGTCGTGGAGGGCGCGGGAGGGCTTCTCGTGCGGTACGACGACGCGGGCTCGACGATTGCCGGGTTGGCCCGCCTGCTCGATGCCGAGGTTCTCGTAGTCGTCGACCCGTCGCTCGGCACCCTCAACCACACTGCCCTGACCCTCGAGGCCCTCGCCCATCGCGACCTGCGACTGTCGGGGGTGGTGATCGGCGCCTGGCCGGACGATCCCGACCTGGCCTGCCGCAGCAACATCCGCGACCTCGAGGCCCTCGCGGCACAGCCGCTCGCCGGGGCGATGCGCGCCGGCGCCGGTGTGCTCACGCCGCCGGAGTTCCTGCTCGCCGCGCGCGCCGGCTTGGGTCCGTCGTGGGGCGGCGACTTCGATGCGGCAGACTTCCGGCGTGCTTACGACTGAGAGCGTCCTCGCGTCCGCCCGGTGGCAGGTGCTCGACGACGGGCACGGGCTCGGTGAAGCACAGGTCCTCGAGGTGCTGCGCCTGCCCGACGAGGACCTCCCCGCGCTCCTGGCTCTCGCCCACGAGGTGCGGCTGCGCTGGTGCGGACCCGAGGTCGAGGTCGAGGGCATCGTGTCGGTCAAGACCGGCGGCTGCCCCGAGGACTGCCACTTCTGCTCGCAGTCCGGGCTGTTCTCCTCACCCGTGCGGTCGGCATGGTTGGACATCCCGTCGCTGGTGCAGGCGGCCGTCGAGACCGCCGCGACCGGTGCGACGGAGTTCTGCATCGTGGCCGCCGTGCGCGGGCCGGACAAGCGGCTCATGGCGCAGATGCGCGAAGGGGTCGCGGCCATCCGTGCTGCGGTCGAGATCAATGTCGCGGCCTCGCTCGGGATGCTCACGCAGGAGCAGGTCGACGAGCTCAGGGACATGGGCATCCACCGCTACAACCACAACCTCGAGACCGCGCGCTCACACTTCCCCGCGGTGGTGACCACGCACTCGTGGGAGGAGCGATGGTCGACCTTGACGATGGTCCGCGAGGCCGGCATGGAGGTCTGCTGCGGCGGCATCGTCGGCATGGGCGAGACGCTCGAACAGCGCGCCGAGTTCGCCGCGCAGCTGGCCGAGCTCGATCCCGACGAGGTGCCGCTCAACTTCCTCAACCCCCGGCCCGGCACGCCGTTCGGGGAGCTGCCCGTCATGTCCGGTCCCGAGGCGCTGCGGACCATCGCCGCGTTCCGGTTGGCGCTGCCCCGCACGATCCTGCGCTTCGCCGGCGGTCGGGAGATCACCCTCGGCGACCTGGGCACCCGCGACGGCATGCTCGGCGGCATCAACGCGGTCATCGTCGGTAACTACCTGACCACGCTCGGTCGCGATCCCGGCGACGACCTCGCCCTGCTGGGCGAGCTGGAGATGCCGATCAAGGCCCTCTCCGACACGCTCTGAGAGCGGGGCGAGCCTGACAAGTCACCGCGTTCGGGGTTAGACGCACAGCAAGCGGGAAACCTTCGGCGGTCGCATTCCCTGCGCGCAGGAGCCCAGCCATGGCCGTTTACGAGCCCGATGACCCCGCGAAAGACCCGGCTCTGTCGCCCGAGGCGAGAGAGCGCGCCGAGCGCCACGACCGCAGCCCGTGGAACTGGCTGCTGCTCGTGCCGCTGGTGGTGGTGCTCTTCCCGCCCATCTACAACCGCATCGACCCCACGCTGTTCGACTGGCCGTTCTTCTACTGGTACCAGATGGCCGCCATCATCCTCAGCGTCCTCGTGACCCTTGCCGTCTACCAGAAGACGAGGGGCTGACATGTTCGACAACGTCAACGGGGTCGAGCTGACCGTCTTCATCGTCCTGTTCGTCGCTGTCAGCGGCATGGGCTTCGTCGCCTCCCGCTGGCGTCGGGCCGACGACCTGGAGCACCTCGACGAGTGGGGCCTCGGCGGCCGCGACTTCGGACCCTGGATCACCTGGTTCCTGCTCGGCGGCGACCTGTACACGGCCTACACGTTCGTCGCCGTTCCCGCGCTCGTCTTCGGCGCCGGAGCGATCGGCTTCTTCGCTGTTCCTTACACGATCGTGGTCTACCCGATCGTGTTCCTCGTGCTGATCCGGCTCTGGTCGATCTCGCACATACACGGCTTCGTCACCCCGGCCGACTTCGTACGCGCGAGGCACGGCTCGTCGACGCTCGCCCTGCTCGTCGCCATCACCGGCATCGTCGCGACCATGCCCTACATCGCGCTGCAGCTCGTCGGCATCGAGGCCGTGCTCAAGGCGATGGGCGTCACCGGCCACATTCCGATCATCGTCGCGTTCGCCATCCTCGCGGCCTACACCTACAACTCCGGCCTGCGAGCACCTGCGCTCATCGCGTTCGTCAAGGACGGCCTGATCTACCTCGTGATCATCGTCGCCGTCATCGTGATCCCCTACAAGCTCGGTGGCTGGAACGACATCTTCGGCGCCGCTGAGAAGAAGTTCGCCGCGTCGCCGAACCCTGGGGACGGCGTGATCCTCGCCGGCCCGGCGCAGTTGCAGTACGCGACTCTTGCGTTCGGCTCGGCTCTTGCGCTGTTCCTCTACCCGCACTCGATCACCGCCGTGCTCGCCTCACGGGACCGCAACGTGATCAAGCGCAACATGGCGGCGTTGCCGGCCTACAGCTTCATCCTCGGCCTGCTCGCACTGCTGGGCTACATGGCGATCAAGGCCGGCATCGTGCCGATCACCAGCGCCGAGGGCAAGCCCGACAACAACACGATCGTGCCGCTGCTGTTCGACAAGATGTTCGACAGCTGGTTCGCCGGAGTCGCCTTCGCAGCAATCGGCATCGGAGCACTCGTGCCGGCAGCGATCATGTCGATCGCCGCGGCGAACCTGTGGACCCGCAACATCTACAAGGAGTACATCAACAAGGGCGCGACCCCGAAGCAGGAGGCGCGCAGCAGCAAGCTCGCCTCACTGGTGGTCAAGTTCGGTGCGCTGCTTGCGATCCTGGGCCTCGACCCGCAGTTCTCGATCGACCTGCAGCTGATCGGCGGCATCATCATCCTGCAGACGCTGCCGGCGGTGGCGCTCGGCCTCTATACGCGATGGTTCCACCGGTGGGCCTTGATCTCCGGCTTGATCGCGGGCCTGGCCGTCGGCTTCTGGACGACCTACCAGATCCAGCAGACGCTGGTGAACGCCGACAAGACCGTGACGGTCGTCAAGGCTCACTTCGGTGGCTCGGGCTTCCCGCTCTCGAAGCTGGGGATGGACACGACGTGGTCGATCTACGCCGGCTTCCTGGCGCTGCTCGCGAACCTGGTCGTCTGCATCATCGCCACCCTCGTGCTGCGTGCGCTGAAAGCGCCCGAGGGCGAGGACCGCACGAAGTCCGACGAGTACTTCGCCGACCGTGGCGACCCGCGGGTCCATGACCTGCCGGAGGTCGTGCACTAGGGCCGCGCACGCCTCTTAGGCTGGGCCGGTGATCCTGCGCCGCGCCCAGCCCGAGGAGTTCGCCGCCGTCGGCCGGCTGACGTTGGCGGCCTACGTGGCCGACGGCTACCTCGACAGACGATCACGAGTACGCGACCGAGCTGAGCGCCGCTGCCCATCGAGCTGCTGAGGCCGAGCTCATCGTCGCGGTCGACCCCGGCACCCACGAGCTGCTCGGCACCGTGACGTTCTGCCTGGCCGGCTCGCACTACGCGGAGGTATCGCGCCCCGGCGAGGCGGAGTTCCGGATGCTCGCCGTCGCGCCGGCAGCGCGCGGGCAGGGCATCGGTCACGCCCTGGCCCGCTGGTGCGTCGACAGGGCCCGCGAGCAGGGCTGCACGGCCGTCGTCCTGTCGAGCCTCGACCAGATGCACGCCGCGCATCGGTTGTACGAGCGCATGGGCTTCCGCAGGCTGCCCGAGCGCGACTGGTTTCCGACGCCGGAGATAACTCTGGTCAGCTATGTGCTGGACCTCGAGCAATGACCGCCGTGACGTTCTGCGACCAGTGCGGTGCGGACGCGGCGGTCGGCGACCACCTCGGCTGTGCGCAGCGACGCATGCTCGAGCCGCCGCGCTACTGCTCGGCGTGCCGGCGACGCATGGTGGTGCAGGTGCTGCCGCTCGGCTGGTCGGCGCGGTGCGTGGAGCACGGGGTCAGCACTAGCGCCGAGAGAACGTCGGATCAGGCGACGAGGCCGAGGCGGCGCAGCTCGACCGTGAGGTCGTGCGGGTTCGTCGAGGCGGTCATGGCCGCGTCGAGCGTGATGACGCCGTCGCGGATGAGTGTGACGAGGTGCTGGTCGAAGGTCTGCATGCCGTAGTAGGCACCGTCCTTGATCAGGGCCTCGATGCCGGAGGTCTTGTCGGGGTCGGTGATGGCGTCGGCGATGCGTCCCGTGTTGACGCAGATCTCCATCGCGACGCAACGGCCCTGGCCGTCAGCGCGCGGCACGAGGCGCTGGCAGATGATGCCGCGCAGCGCTGACGCGAGCGAGAGCCGCACCTGCTTCTGCTCGTGCGGCGGGAAGAAGTCGATGACGCGGGTGATGGTCTCGGCCGCGTCGGTCGTGTGCAGCGTCGACATGACGAAGTGGCCGGTCTCGGAGGCGGCCAGCGCCGCCTTGACGGTCTCGTGGTCACGCATCTCACCGACGAGGATGACGTCGGGGTCCTGGCGCATCGCCGCGCGCAACGCGGTCGTGAAGTCCGCGGTGTCGAGGCGCACCTCGCGCTGGTTGATCATCGAGAGCTTGTCGAAGTGCAGCACCTCGATGGGGTCCTCGATCGTGACGACGTGGACCTCGCGGTTGTTGTTGATGTGGTCGATCATGCCGGCGAGGGTGGTGGTCTTTCCCGAGCCGGTCGGGCCGGTGACCAGGACCAGTCCGCGCGGCTCCATGGCAAGCGCGCTGAGCACGGGCGGCAGTCCGAGGTCGTCGAGGGCGATGGCGCCGACACTGACGCGGCGGAAGACCATGCCGGCCGAGCCGCGGGAGCGGAAGGCGTTGACGCGGAACCGGCCGAGGCCGGGCACGGAGTAGGCGAAGTCGGCCTCGTTGGTCCGGGCGAACTCGGCGACGAGGTCGTCACGGAGCACTTCGGCGACCATGTGCTCGGTGTCGGCGGGACTCAGCGTGGGTGCCTGCAGCTTTCGCAGGCGGCCATCAATGCGCACCCGCGGCGGCGACCCCACCTTGACGTGCAGGTCCGATCCGTTCACTTCGCCAAGGGCACGAAGGAACGACACGACTGACTGAGGTTCCGATCCGCTCACGAGGGATGTTTCGGGCGTCTCGGGGGTTACCTTGAGCCTTCCGGGGCCACCGGGTGGCATCTGAGACGCATCCCACCAGTATCCGGGCTGCCGAGGCCCGGCCAGGCTCAGCCGATGACGGCGATGACGTCGCCCTCCTGGACCACGTCGCCCTCGGCCACGTGCAGGGCCGACACCGTGCCCGAGGTCTCGGTGATCACCGGGATCTCCATCTTCATGGACTCGAGGATCACCAGCGTGTCGCCGTCCTCGACGCTGTCTCCGGCGGCGACCACCACCTTCCAGACATTGGCCACCATCTCCGCCCGGATCTCCTCAGCCACTCTGACTCCTTCCCCATCGGTGCGCCGGCCGTCCGGGGGCGCGTCCGCATCCAACCACAGCGAGCCGAGCGCAATTCGGAGCGGTGCCGGCGCACCGCGACGCTCGGAACGCTCAGCCGCGCATCCGCCCGACGATGCCGGTGTCGTAGTCACCGGACTGGAACTCGGGCGTGTCGAGCAGCTCGACGAAGAACGGGAGGTTGCACTTGGGTCCCTCGACCCGGAAGCCCGCCAGGGCGGCTCTGGCCCGCGCGAGGGCCTCCTCACGGTCGGCTCCGTGGACGACGAGCTTGGCCAGCAGTGAGTCGTAGTGGGGGGTCACCACGTTGCCGAGCCGGTAGCCCGAGTCCACGCGAACTCCCACGCCTGTCGGCTCCGCCCAGCCGGTGATCTTCCCCGGCCCTGGCAGGAACCGCTTCGGGTCCTCGGCGTTGACCCGCATCTCGATGGCATGTCCGACCGGCGAGACGCGCTCCGGGTCGAAGTGGACCGGCTCGCCGGCGGCGACGCGCAGCTGCGCCTCCACGATGTCGAGCCCCGTCACCATCTCGGTGATCGGGTGCTCGACCTGCAGGCGGGTGTTCATCTCGAGGAAGACGAACTCGCCAGACGCGGGGTCCAGCAGGAACTCGACCGTGCCTGCGCCGCGATAGCCCACCGTCTCAGCGGCCCGCACCGCGGCCTGGCAGAGCGCCCGCCGCAGGGCATCGTCGACCGCCGGAGACGGTGTCTCCTCGACGAGCTTCTGGTTGCGCCGCTGCACCGAGCAGTCGCGCTCGCCGAGGGCCACGATGCGGCCGTCTGCGAGTCCGAGAACCTGCACCTCGACGTGGCGGACCCTGGGATAGAAACGCTCCAAGAGCACCGCCGGATCGCCGAACATCCGCTCGGCGAAGCCACGTACACGCTCGTACTCTCCTGGCAGTGACTCCTCGTCGGCCGCGACGCCCATGCCCATCCCGCCGCCTCCCGCCGACGCCTTGACCATCAACGGGAACCCGATCTCGCGAGCCGCGACCACTGCTGCGGCGCCGTCAGCCAGCGGCGACGTGGTGCCTCGTGACACCGGCACTCCGGCGGCTGCGACCAGGTTGCGCGCGCGGATCTTGTCGCCCATCTGCTCGATCGCCTCGGCCGTCGGCCCGACCCAGACGAGGCCCGCGGCACCGACGGCCGCCGCGAACGTCGGGTCCTCGGACAGGAAGCCATAGCCGGGGTGGATCGCCCCGGCATCGCTCTGCCCGGCAGCCTCCAGCACGACCACCGGGTCGCGGTAGCTCTGCGCGGGAGAAGCCGGGCCGATTTCGATGGCCTCGTCGGCCTCGTGCACGAACGGCAGGTCCGCGTCCGCCTCGGAATAGACCGCGATCGCCCGCAGTCCCATTCGCTGGGTCGTGCGGATGATGCGGCGAGCGATCTCGCCGCGGTTGGCGACGAGCACGGACTCGAACACTGGCGGACCTGACTCTCACGCGAAAGTTGAAAAATGCCGGCGTCACTCCGACTGTCAATACCAGGCGTCGGGGTGTCGGCAAGCGAGACTAATAGGCGTGATCCTGGTGCTCGTGGTGGCGGTGCTCGCCGTGGCTGTCGCTGTCGCAGCGGGCGGCGACCGGCTGGCGCATCTTCGGGTACGCGCGGTGCGGCTGCTCGTCGTCGCGGCGGTGCTGCAGTTCGTCAGCGGCACACTGGCGTCCGGCTCGGTCGCGATCCGGGTGCTTGCGCTGATCCTGAGCGCGCTGCTCGTCGGGCTGTTCCTGTGGGGCAACTGGCAGGTCGCGGGGATCCCGCTCATCGCGGCGGGGCTGCTGCTCAACTGCGTCGTCGTCGTGCTCAACTTCGCCATGCCGGTCTCAGTCGACGCTGCAGCCCGCGCCGGCCTGAGACCCGCCGAGCTCCGACTCGGCGACGACCCCTTCCACGAACGCATCGGGCCGCACACACTGCTGGCCGATCTGGGCGACACGATCCCGGTCGCGCTGCCCATGCAGCCGCAGGTGGTCAGCCCCGGTGACGTGCTCGTCGCCGCAGGCGTGGCGCTGCTGCTCGTGACGGGGGGCACCCGCCGGCTGACCCGGGAGACTCAGAGCCGACGCACTCAGAACCGCGAGGAACGCATGACCGTGTTGGACAGGGAGTCGACGACGCGCGGGTCGTACTCATAGGCCATGCCGAGTCGCAGTCGTTCGAGCGCCGTGAGGCGACACGTGCTCTCGAGCGAGTCGCCGACGAGGTCGTCGTACGCGTTGACAGCCTTGATGATGCGGCTGCCCAACGGCACGTCAGGGTGCTCGACCTCGTGGGCCCGCCGGTAGGGCTCGGCCTGCTGCTCGACGATGGTGGCCACCATGTCGAGGACGCCGGTCTCGCGGATGACCTCGGCACCGAGCGAGGCGATGCGGCGCTGCTCGGTCGGCGCGGCCACGGTCGTGGCTCCCCCGGGGATCGGCTCGGTGAGCGAGAGCTGACCGATGTCGTGCATGAGCGCCGCATACTCGAGGTCGAGCAGCTCGGCGTCGCTCATGCCGAGCTCCCGCCCGACTGCGATCGACAGCTCGCTGACCCTGCGCGAGTGCCCGGTCTCGGTGTAGCCACCGAGCTCGGTGACCCGGGAGAGCGCCCGGATCGTCTGCAGCGTCGACGCCCGGATCGCGGCGAATCGGCGGAACGAGAACTGGGTGAGCAGCAACGGGATGACGAAGACCGGCAACGCCCAGGAACCCATGATGGTGGCGGCCAGTGCGATCAACGCGCCCGTGGCGCCGATGGCCGAACCGATCCCGATGATCGCGCGCGCCTCGTTGCGCAGCACGGCGAAGAACGGGGCGCCGTCCGTGCCCACGCGGACAACCGCAGCGAGTACGGCGTCGACGGCGAGCGCGAGTGCCACCACGGCGACCATCGCCATCGCCTGCAGCCAACCCGGCCTGGGACCGAGCCACCCGTCGAGCCCGGTGCCACGAAAGATGCCGGCCGCGAACCCGATCACGAGCAGTCGGCGGGCCAGCGTCTCGATCAGCGGGGCCCGGCCGGCCACGACGTGCGGGATCACGCCGACGAGCATGGCGGCCACGACGACGGCCACCACCTGCAGCGCAGTGTGCGTGGCCGCGTCACCGCCCGACGTCGTGAGCAGCGTGTAGGCCAGCGACCCCGCCATGGCGATCGGCGCGGCATCACGACCGCCGGGCAACGTGATGCGCACGATCTCGCCGAACGCGATGAACGTGGCGAACGCCAACGCGGTCCCGGGCGACTGAAAGCCGCCGGGCGAGGCAGTGACTACGACAGCGCAGACGGCGAGAAGGCCGCCGCCCGCTACGACGACCAGAGGTCCGGTGCTGCGCCCGTCGTCGAGCCGTTGCCGGAACGTCATCACATGGCTTTTCGCGGCGAGATGAACTCGATCGGGTCGTCGTGGTCGAAGTGGCGAAGTGCGGGGTCGACCGGCTCGGACGCAACGGCCTCCACGACCGACGGGAACAGCGGCACCGTGTCTGCCGCCCAGCCGTGCTCCTGGACCGCGGAGACCATCGCCGTCACCATCGCCGGGTCGAACTGCGTCCCGGAGCAGCGGAGCAGCTCGTCGAGCGCCTCAGCGGTCGACCGGGCGCCGCGGTAGGACCGCGTCGTCGTCATCGAGTCGAACGCGTCGGCCACCGCGATGACCCGGGCGAACTCCGGGATCTGGTTGCCCGCCAGACCCATGGGATAGCCGTGGCCGTCGAGTCGCTCGTGGTGGTGCATGATGCCCTCGAACGCCTCGTCGAGGAACTCGATCTCGCGCACCATCTCGAGCCCGCGCACGGGGTGCAGCTGGATCGTGGCGAGCTCCTCCGGACTCAGGTGCCCGGTCTTCTGCAGTACGCGCGTGGGGACACCGAGCTTGCCGACGTCGTGCAGCATCCCGGCATAGCGCAACGAGTTGACGCGGTCCTCGCGCATGCCGATCTTGCGCGCGATGAGCACCGACCCGGCCGACACACGCTCGCTGTGACCTCGCGTGTAGAGGTCCTTGGTCTCGACTGCGGCAATCAGGGCGCGCACCGTGCGTTCGTACGCGCGCTGCTGCTCGGCGTACTGCTCGTAGGCCCACCGTGCGACGTACAGCGGCAGCAGTACGAGGATCGCCGCTGCCGGGCCGACGTCCGCGCCCTTGTCCGACCACAGCACCGCGAGGAGAAGGCCGAACAATCCGTAGCCCACGTAGTTCAGGACGGAGCCGGCCATCGTCCCCTGAAAGACGACGCGCATCGGCACGTCCTGGTGCGAGATGAACGATCGCAGCGACGAGCGTGCCGTTCACGATGCACATGACAATCAGCGAGGCAGACGAACGGAAGCAGTAGATAGGGAAAGCACGCCAGGATGGATCTCCGTGCCACCAAGCAGATGAAAGACCCAGCGCAGCTGCCGACGACAGCGACGATCATCTGGCTGGTGTTGAAGATCCGCTTGACCAGAGGCGTGCCGGTCGTAAGCCAACGCCGTGGCTGAGACGAGGACGATTGCTCCCCACGGCGCCGACCAGGGGCAAGCGTCGCACCGGTGATCACCGAGGTGAGGGCGATCGTTACCAGGTCTCGAGAGCCGCGCGAGCCCAACGAATCGGTGAGCACGAGCAACAGAGTCAGGCCGATGAAGTTCACGGCCACGAAGTGATGTCGGACCTGCTCGACTGCGATGCCGAGCATCGGGACGGCCACGAGGACGGCACAGTACGACGAACAGTCGCGCGCTTTGACCGGCAGCGGACCCATGCCACTCCGTCTCGGTCGGGGAAGGAAATCGCGGGCTGAGAACAGAGGGAGAGATCGGGATCGGCAGCGCAGGGGATGCTGCGGTCGTTTACCACTTCCAGGCGGCCAGTGGTCTGGAGGAACTGCTCGACAGCGGACACGATCTTCTTCATGGTGGAAATCAACCCCTTGGATTCATGTCACGAGCACCGCTATTGCTCGCGCGGAATCCGCTCCGCTAGGGACTACATGCTGCAAATCGAAGACATCCGTCGATCCGAACGCAACGCTTTGCTGCCGATCCCGATCTCGCCCTCTGCAATTGTCAAAACACCGCGTACCTAAGATTTCCCCCGAACGGTGCAAGTCCGCCGAAGCTCTCCAATGGGAAGAAACCAAGGCTTGTTCGCAGCGCAAGTGAATGGGTTGGCTCAACCCCCCGTCAAGGGTTTCCCGGTTTTGCGGCTGAAGATCCCGTTAAACCATCCATAGGGACTACCCCATTCGTGCCACATGAGCACCATGAGGACAATCCCGTCACTCGTATTCGGCGGATAGCGGGCCTTCCATGATCATGGGGCCAAATCCGGCCTGTTTCAGGGCGCATTGGCCTCATGATCATGGAATTTCGACGGCTGGTATGGGTGCGAGCGCGACTTCAGCGGTCAAACGGGCGTCAGCCGTCGCGGAACGCGGAGCACGTTCGCTGCCGGGGCCTGCTGGCCTGTCTTGGACGGGCGCCGCCTGGCACCAAGCTCGCAAGTATCGGTGAAAAAGCCGACTCGGCTCCACTGTTCACCGCAGTTAGCGATCTTGGTCGGGAGGCTGCCGATCTAGCCGCCGGTCGCGCGTCGGCTGAGAGCGGCGGGCGGCGGCGGCGCGCACGGTCGTACCCGCTCAAGATCACTGTTTTCGTGCTCAGATTCGCGATTAATGCGGAATCTGTGCACGATAATCGCGATCTTGATCGGGCGGGCAGCCGGCTTGGCGCCAGATCCGCGTCAGGCCACCAGCGTCGGGCGGCGGGCGGCGGCGGGCGGCGAACCCCGGCGGTCGCGAGGGGCATTCGGCTTAATTGGGGCGGATTCGCCTCATGATCATGGTGCGTCGGGCGTACGCTGCGGCCTGTAGGACCAGCGCCGAACTGGGGCGGCGCGCGCCCACCGACGCCGAAGCTGCCCGACCAGACCCATCGCTGACGCGGCGCGCAACAACCGATCCCGACGCGCCAATGCCGACCGACGCTGACGCATCACTGCCGACCGACGCTGACGCGCCACTGCCGACCGACGCTGACGCATCACTGCCGACCGACGCTGACGCGCCACTGCCGACCGACGCCGACGCATCGCCGCCGACCGACACGGCGCGACACGCCATTCGGCCTCAACCGTGGACCATGATCAGCCGAGCACTACTGCGGCATGATCACCTGAGCACTCCGAGCGGACCAGCACCCCGCCCTAGGGAAAGGCACCGCCCGATGCCGACGTTGCGCCTACTGCCCGAGCTGGAGGACTCGCTGCGCCAGATTCCGGGCATCACAGCGGCCAGCGTCGTGACCGGCCCGGATGCGGTGCCGACCGAGGTCCATGTGCTGGCATCGCCGGGGAAGCCGGCCAAGCAGGTCGTCCGGGACGTCCAGTCGATGGCCCTGGCCCGCTATGACATCGACATCGACCATCGCATCGTGTCCGTCGTGCTGATCGGGGACGAGCAGGTCGACGGGCTGGCGGTCACCGGCGACGCCGCCGACAGCCATGCGCACGACGAGGTGACCATCATCCGCCCCGCCATCTCCGCGATCATGGTGCGCAGCGGTGGCGGCATCACCGAGGCGTCGGTGACCCTGGCCGCCGAGGACCAGCTGTTCGAGGGCAAGGCTCAGGGCCCTGCCGGTTCCAGTCACCGATCACGCATCGTCGCGATCGCCACTCTCGACGCCCTCGACGACCTGCTCGGCCAGACGTGCGAGGTCGAGTCGGCGTCGGTCGTGTCGACCGGGAGCCGGCAGATCGCGCTGAGCGTGCTCACCCTCATGGTGCCGCGCACCGGCGAGCAGGTGCTGACGGGTTGCGCGCTCGTCCGCGGTGACGAGGCCGACGCGGTCGCCCGTTCGGTGCTCTCCGCCCTCAACCGCCAGCTCACCGGCTGACGGAGCGAGTCGCCAGCGGCTACCAGGGGCCGATCGAGCGTGAGCCCGACCCGGGCCGCAGCTCATCCTCGAGCAGCTCGCGGGCGCGGGCGCGGACGGCGTCGAGCGGCGCTCGCAGCCCGTCAAGGGAGCCGGCGTCCTGCTCGAGCAGCACGGTGACCCGGCGCGTCGTCGCGATCGCCGTACGCGCGAGCGCGGCGCCCGCAGCGGTCGTGTGCAGGAAGTACGAACGCCGGTCCTCGTCGTTGGGCCGGCGTTCCACAAGACCGTCGCGGGTGAGCTCACGGATCCTGTCGCGCAGCGTCGTGCCGGCGATGCCCATGACCGTCTCCAGGCCGGTCGGGGTCACCGGCTCGTGCATCCGCACCATCATCAGCACGCCGGCCTGGAACGGCGCCACGCCCTTCTTGGCCATTTCCTCGTCGAACAGTTGACTCACCCAGGCGTTGGTGATGGCCAGCCGCAGGGCGAACGGCAGGTCGGCCCGGCTCCTGGATGCGCGCGCTTTCGGCATGCGCTGATCGTAGGGGCGGACCCCGATCGGTAGGTGGCGCCCGTGCGACGTGTCAAAATGGTCAGCAGCGCACCAGACCAGCCGCGGCGATCGACCTGCCGCTCCGTAGGACCACGTGAGGGAGAAACCGCCGATGGCGAAGAAGTCGCGTCAGAAGAAGGCCCGCAAGAAGAGCAAGGCCAACCACGGCAAGCGGCCCAACAGCTGACGACCGCGTCAGCCTCGTACAACAAGAAGGCCCGGCTCCCCTCGGGGACCGGGCCTTCGTCGTACAACGACCATTTTCCGTACGCGCGAGCGCTACTGAGCCTCGCCGCGCAGTTCCACCCGGGCAGCCTCGATGCGAATGAGCACCTTCGCCCGTAGCTCGGCAGGCGCCTTGTCGTGGCAGCTGCGCTTGACGATGGACTTCACCGCCTCCTCCAGGCCGAACTCCCGCAGGCAGGGCCCGCACTCCTCGAGGTGGTGCTTGATGTCGTGGACCCTGCTGCCGTCCAGCTCACCGTCGATGTACTCGTAGACCTTGTCGAGCACCTCTGAGCAGGGGGTGTCGTGGTGGTTGCCACAGCTCACGACTGATCGCCTCCGTCGTCGCTCGCGCCGGCCGGCACCAGTCCCCGTTCACGTGCGTAGTCCTGCAGCAGGTCACGCAGCTGTCGTCGACCGCGATGCAGACGCGACATCACCGTGCCGATGGGAGTGCCCATGATGTCGGCGATCTCCTTGTAGGCGAAGCCCTCGACGTCGGCGAGGTAGACCGCGATGCGGAAGTCCTCGGGGATCGACTGGAGGGCCTCTTTCACGTCCGAGTCCGGCAGGTGCTCCAGGGCCTCGGCTTCTGCCGACTTCAGCCCGCTGGACATGTGCGACTCGGCCTGGGCCAGCTGCCAGTCCTCGACCGTCTCGGTGCCGGACTGCTTCGGCTGGCGCTGTGCCTTGCGATAGGTGTTGATGAACGTGTTGGTCAGGATGCGATAGAGCCACGCCTTGAGGTTGGTGCCCTCGCGGAACTGGTGGAACGAGCCGTAGGCCTTGGCGTAGGTCTCCTGCACCAGGTCTTCGGCGTCGCTGGGGTTGCGCGTCATGCGCAACGCGGCCGAGTAGAGCTGGTCGATGTACTGCATCGCGTCGCGCTCGAACCTGGTGTTGCGCTCGTCAGCCGTCTCGGCCGTCTCGTTGCTCATTGCTGGCGATGCTATCTCGCTGGACAGCCCCGTCAGACCGGGCCATTCGGGATAGCTCAGCACCGACGCTTCGCCACGTCGCGTTGCGGGGGCAAATGCCATCTGTGCTGGAACCTCCACGAGAAGATTGGGAATCTGGGAGTGCAAACGGCGCGAGGCCTGTCGCGATTCCCGACCCACGCCGGAGGAGGTGCGATCGAACGGATATTCGACCTGCCCGGCAGGCAGGGCGGTTGGTGCCGGATCGTCAGCGCGGCATCGGATAGATCGTGCGGTGCTCCGTCAGCATCTCCACGAACTGCGCGAGACGGCGAGCCCGCGTCTCCGGCTTCTTGGCCGTCTGCAGGCGATGCAGGATCGCAAAGCGGTTCGTGCTGTCCAGCGTCGCGAAGAAGTCTCGCGCCACGGCGTTGGCCGCCAATGCTGCAGCGAGGTCGTCGGGCACCGTCGACGTTCGCGGACTGTCATAGGCCGCGTCCCACCGACCGTCCGCCTTGGCGCGCTCGATCTCGGCGAGACCGGCCGGTTGCATCTCGCCGGCCTCTACCAGAGCCTCCGCCTTCGCCCTGTTGACCTTCGACCAGATGCTGCGCGAACGCCGAGGGGTGAACCGCTGCAGCCAGTGGGTCTCGTCGAGTCCCTTCTTCTGCCCGTCGATCCAGCCGAAGCAGAGCGCGACCTCGAGCGCCTCCGGATAGTCGACGGACTCGACGGCGGCGCCCTTGCTCTTTCGCGCGATCTTCAGCCAGACGCCTTCCGGCGCATCGGCGTGGTGGGCCGCCAACCAGGCCCGCCAGGCGGCCTGGTCGGCGAACGACACCACCGGTGGGTCGGTCGAGGTCAAACCCTCAGCTGACCCGCAGTCGCAGGATCCGGTCGTCGCGCCGCGTGGGGTTGCCACGACCGTCGGTGTTGCTCGTGGTCAGCCACAACGTGCCGTCCGGCGCCGCCTGTGCGGTGCGCAACCGCCCGTACGCGTTGACCAGGAACTTCTTCTTCGACGCCACCGACGCTCCGTCGAGCTTCACGCGAAGCAACCGGTGGCCGGTGAGCCCGCCGATCCACGCGACGTTGTTGATGATGGCGATGCCCGACGGGCCGGCGTTGTAGTTGTGCCACTGCGCCTTGGGGCTGGTGTACGCGGGGTTGCTCGTCTTGCCCTCGGTCGCCGGCCAGCCGTAGTTGTGACCGGCCCTGATCAGGTTGAGCTCGTCCCAGGCATGGTCGCCGAACTCCGTCGCCCACAGCCGCCCGGCCGAGTCCCAGGCGAGGCCCTGGACGTTGCGGTGGCCATAGCTGTAGACCAGCGGCGAGCCCTTGAACGGGTTGCCCGACGACGGCGCATTCCCCTTCGCAGTCACCCGCAGGATCTTGCCGCCCAGGGACTTCTTCTTCTGGGCCAGCGACCCGTTGCCGCCCTCACCCGTCGCGATGTAGAGCTTGCGGTCCGGACCGAACGCGATGCGCCCGCCGTCGTGGTGCAACCCAACCGGGATGCCCTTCACCAGGACGTGCACCTTGCCCAGCTTGCCGTTGCGATAGCGCATCCGCACCACGCGGTTGTCCGACGACGTGCTCATGTAGGCGTAGAGCCAGTGGTTCGTGGCGAACTTCGGCGACAGCGCCAGGCCCAGCAGCCCGGCCTCGCCACCGCTCGCGCCGTTGGACACGACGCCGGGCACGGTGCCGATCCGCTTCTTCTTGCCTGTCGACGGGTTCACCCGCAGGATCCGCTCTCGGTCGCGGCTGGACACCAGCGCTTTCCCGTTGGACAGGAAGGCGATGCCCCACGGCACGTTGATGTTGCGGGCGACAGCGCCGAGCACCTTCACGGAGGCGGCCCGCTTCGCCGCGGCCCGCGCCGCCGGCGCGGCAGACGAGGCTGCCGGCGCCGACTGCACGAGCGAGGTCTGCTGCGTGGCGGCGGCCGCTCCGGCGTCGGATTTCTTGGCGCTGCTCGGGTCGCCGCTGCCCCCACAACCGGACAGGAGTACGCCGACAACGGTGGCCGCAGCAGCGGCCCTGGCCAGTCGCGGAGAAGACGTCATAACCCCACATTCACCGACATTGGTGCCGCTCGTCAATCTGACGGTGTGGCGCGGGCACCAGGAGCTGCGTCGTCGGTGCAGGTCGATCAGAGCTCCCGGAGCCAGCGGTCGGCCGCGTCGACGACCAGGTCGAGCGCCTCTCGCTGGGTCAGCGGGGCCGACGCGGGCACGCGGAAGCTGTGGTCGGCGAACGGGATCCGGCGCATGGCAAACGGCCCGTCCGCCGGGAAGGCGGCCGGTCCGCCGAACGCGTCGCGGTCGCCCTGCACGACCAGGGTCGGGCACCGCCGCACCGGTCAGCTCGGCGAGGCGAGACTTCTCCGGCCGGCCCGGCGGATGCAACGGGAAGGCCAGCGCCAGAACACCGACGGCACCGACTGCCACCGCCGTCCGGCAGGCGACCCGGGCTCCCGCGGACCGGCCGCCGACGACCAACGGACCGGTCACATCGAGCTCGGCGAGGACGGCCGACCAGGCGACGTCCAGAGTCGGAGGTGCCGTGGCGACCTTGCGACCGGCGACATGCCACGGCTGCTCGACTCGCATGACCGTGACACCTCGATCGGGCAGGGCGCCGGCCAACGCCTCGAGGTCGCGCGCGCCGATGCCGCCGCCGGCCCCGTGCCCGAGCACCAGGGTCACGCGAGTCGACGTACCTCTTCTGATGTCGACGCGCGCCTCACCCACCGGGGTGTCGATGCTGCGCACGCTAGAAGAGCTGGTCGTCGACCGGCGCATCGCTCACGGACACGTTCTCGGACGGGATCGGCTCCAGGGGGATCGGCTCGATCAGCTGTGGCCCGTTGTTGCGCACGCTGTTGACCTCTGTGGAGACCGGGAAAGCGGTCAGCCGGCCCGGCGCGGCGGGGACGAGCAGCCCGCGCAGCTCGTCGGGGTCGTCGTGCGAGGGATCGAGCCAGGAGGAGTAGCGGTCGCGCTCGACGAGCATCGGCATGCGGTCGTGGATGCGACCCAGGTCGTCCTCGGCCGTGGTCGTGAGGATCGTGCACGACCAGAGCCAGCGGTCGGGGTCGTCGTCAGCCTTGGCCTTGTCGCGCCACAGCTCATAGAGCCCGGCCATCGCGAGCGGTCGCCCGTCGGAGGGAGTGATGAAGAACGGCTGCTTCTTGCCCTTGACCTCGCCGTACCACTCGAAGTAGCCGTCGGCCGGGAGCAGGCAGCGCCGCTTGGCGAAGGCGCGTTTGAACGCTGGCTTCTCGGCAACGCTCTCCATGCGCGCGTTGATCATCTTGTTGCCGATCGACGGGTCCTTGGCCCACGACGGCACGAGACCCCATCGCACGGCGCGCAGGGCACGCACCGGCGCGGACTCGGGCTCGCCCTTCGGCGAGCGTTCGAGCACGGCATAGACGTCGTCGGTCGGCGCGACGTTGTAGCTCGCCGGCAACAGCTGCTCTGGCTGCTCCTCGAGCTCGAACTCCTCGACGAGGTCCTCCGGTCGCCGGCTCGCGGCATAGCGCCCACACATGACTGCCAGCCTGCCAGAGCGGGCCGACAGTCGTCGGTGACTCGACCGGCATCACGGCCAGAGCGGGCCGACGGGCTGCCGACACAGGTTTTCGACGAAGCCCGTCGGGCAAGATGGCTCCCATGACCGTCGTACGCCGCCTCGCCCGTCCCCTGCTCGCCTCGATGTTCATCGTCGGTGGGTTCGATGCCGTCCGGAACCCGAAGTCGAAGGTCGGTGCCGCCGAGGACGTCGCCCCGGCCATCGCCGCGCACCTGCCCTATCTGCCCGAGGACCCCGAACAGCTCGTCAGGATCAACGGCGCGGTCCAGGTCGGTGCCGGCACTCTGCTCGCCCTCGGGCGCTTTCCCCGGCTGTCCTCGACCTTGCTGGCCGGCAGCGTGATCCCGACGACTCTCGCCGGACACCGCTTCTGGGAGATCAAGGACGACCCGACCAAACGCGCCCAGCAACGGATCCACTTCTTCAAGAACCTCGGCCTGCTCGGTGGCCTGATGCTCGCGGCAGTGGACACGGAGGGACGTCCAGGGCTGGCCTGGCGGGCGCAGCACGCGGGCCATCATGTGGCGGGCGGCTCCCGCCATGCGCGCAAGGTTGCCCGGCTCGAGGCCAGGCTCGCGGCCCGCAGCGCACGAGACAGGCTGCCCGTCTGAGCGCTGCGCGGCGGGTTGGTCGTCGTACGCGGCACTACCCTCGGTCGCATGCAGCCGCCCTGGCCGGCACCGGTCGCCCACGCACCTGTGCGGGCGACTGTCGCCGTTCCCGGGTCGAAGTCGATGACCAATCGGGCCCTTGTCCTCGCGGCGCTGGCGCAGACGCCCACGACCATCCGGGTTCCCCTGCGCAGCCGTGACACGGCCTTGATGGTTGCCGGGCTGCGCGCGCTGGGCACGACGATCGACGACGGCGAGCAGGACTGGCGGGTCGAGCCGGGACCAATTGTCGGGTCGGTTGCCATCGACGTCGGCCTGGCCGGCACCGTCATGCGTTTCCTCCCGCCGGTCGCGACGCTCGCGACCGGCGACGTGAGCTTCGACGGCGACGAGGCCGCGCGGCACCGGCCGCTGCAACCGGTGCTCGACGGGCTGGCCGCGCTCGGTGCCGACATCACGTCGTCCAGCGGCCGACTGCCGCTGACGGTGCACGGCCGCGGTTGGCTGCTCGGTGGCTCGGTGACCGTCGACGCCTCGCAGTCCTCGATGTTCGTGAGCGCGCTGCTGCTGGCCGCCCCGCGGTTCGCCAACGGTGTCGAGGTCGTGCACAGCGGACCACGGGTGCCGTCCATGCCGCACATCGCGATGACCGTCGCGATGCTGCGCCAGGCCGGCGCGATCGTCGAGCACATCGACTCGCACACCTGGCGGGTCGAGCCGGGGCCGTTGCGGCTGGACGAGTTCCGGGTGGAGCCGGACCTGTCCAACGCCGCCCCGTTCCTTGCCGCAGCGGCCGTCACCGGCGGCAGTGTCTGCGTGCCGGGCTGGCCGGAGGTGACGACCCAACCGGGCGAGCACCTGCTCAACCTGCTGACCCGGATGGGAGCTGAGGTCGAGCGGGGCGACGAAGCGGTCACGGTGAACGGCACCGGCCGGCTGCGGGGCATCGACGCGGATCTCGGCGACGCCCCCGAGATCGTGACGACGGCGGTCGCGCTGGCGGCGCTCGCTGACTCGCCGACCCGGCTGCGCGGCATCGCCCACCTGCGCGGCCACGAGACGGACCGGCTCAAGGCGCTCACGGTCGAGATCAACCGTCTCGGTGGCGATGCCGAGGAGACGACCGACGGGCTGATCGTCCGGCCGCGGCCGTTGCACGCCGGCGCCGTGGAGACCTACGCCGACCACCGGATGGCGACCTTTGCCGCCGTGCTCGGGCTGCGGGTGCCTGACATCTCGATCGTCGACATCGAAACGACGGCGAAGACGATGCCCGGGTTCGTCGACCTGTGGACCGGGATGCTCTCCTCGTGAGCGAGCCTGCGAGCTCACCATCGAGCACAGCGCCTGGTCGAACGCGACCGACGAGCGCCAGCGAGGAGCGAGCGTGAGCGAGCCTGCGAGCTCACCATCGAGCACAGCGCCTGGTCGAACGCGACCGACGAGCGCCAGCGAGGAGCGAGCGTGAGCCGCGATCTCGACGAGGACGACGTCCGCGTCCGCCCGTCGAAGGGTTCCCGCCCCCGCACCAAGGACCGGCCGCGTCACGAGGACGCCACGTCGGCCGTCGTCGTCGCGGTCGACCGGGGTCGCTACACCACCCATGTCGACGGTCGCCAGGTCACGGCCATGAAGGCCCGCGAGCTCGGTCGTACGGGCCGGGTCGTCGTCGGCGACCGGGTCGCGCTCGTCGGTGATGTCTCCGGTCTTCCCGACACGCTGGCTCGCATCGTGCGCGTCGAGCCCCGTCGGTCCACGCTGCGGCGCACCGCCGACGACACCGACCCCGTCGAGCGCATCATCGTCGCCAACGCCGAGCAGTTGGTCATCGTCACCGCGTTGGCCGATCCGCCGCCACGCCCACGGCTGATCGACCGGTGCCTCGTGGCCGCGTTCGACGCGGGGCTCGATGCCCTGCTGTGCCTGACGAAACCGGACCTCACCGGACCGGAGGAGCTGCTCGAGACCTATGGCGCACTCGCGGTGCCGCACGTCGTCGTACACCGCGGTGCGCCCCTCGACGAGCTCGTCGCGCGCCTGGCCGACCGGGTGAGCGTGTTCGTCGGGCACTCAGGGGTCGGCAAGTCCACTCTGGTCAACGCACTCATCCCCGGCGCCGGGCGCGCAACGGGTGGCGTGAACGCCGTGACCGGCCGCGGCCGCCACACGTCCTCGTCGGTCATCGCCCTCGAGCTGCCCGGCGGCGGCTGGGTCATCGACACCCCTGGCGTGCGCAGCTTCGGGCTGGCCCACGTGGACCTGAACCGCGTGATCAAGGCCTTCCCGGACCTCGAGGACGGCATCGGCGACTGTCCCCGCGGCTGCAGCCACGACGAGCCCGAGTGCGCGCTCGACGCCTGGGTCGCCGCGGGGCACAGTGACCCGGCGCGCCTCGCGTCGCTGCGCCGGTTGCTGCGCAGCCGCGACGTGGAACGTGACGACGACAGCTCAGACAGCACAACTGACGACGACCGCTGAACTGGTTTCGCTACTTGCAGGCGCTGGATCCGATCGTGCAGCTCCAGACCGCTGTCGACCCGAGCTCGCCCGTGATCGCAACTTGGGCCGTGGCTGCCCCTGCGGCCAGGACGGCAAGCACGGCGACCACCATCACCGGACGGCCGGTGCGGCCACTGCGGTCGAGCAGCACGAGCGCGACGGCGAGCACCCACAGGGCGAGTGTGGGCCAGATGACCAGCTTGCCCATTTTCTCGTGATGCCTGATCTGCTTGAGCACGACGCCGCTCGCATGCACTCGATTGAACAGTGCAAGGCCACTGCGGGTGGCGACGGGCACGGCGACCAGACCTGCCGTGAGGATGGCGAGGACGGCGATGCCGAACCGTTGCCGCCACCGCGGCACGATGGCGATCGCCACGACGCCCAAGGCCCCGAGGGGGACGAGGACGACAACCGCGTGGACGACGAGGGCGTGGACCGGCAGACCCCTGAAAGTGTCGAACATGGCAGTGTGCGGCGCCGAGACGCCGGCTCCCTTCCGCTAGGGACTTCATGACGCGACGACGTTCGGGCTCCACGCTTGCACGAGCAACGGCCTGACAAAGTTCCCGACATGCCGAGGAATTTTCCTCGTTTTTGTCCTCAGGAGGCGGCAGAGGCCGTCGAGGCAGGGCGGCCCGAGAGCCGGGAACGCAGCCGGGCCCGGCGCTTGTCGATCGCCCGGGTGTGGTGCAGATACTCGGGCCACTTGGCGGCCGGCAGGGCCAACCAGGCCTCGCAGACCGACAGGGCCGGCCCGGTGTCGCCGGCCCGGTCGAGCAGGATCGAGGCGCGCTCGTACGTATAAGGGGTGTCGACCTCCACGGCTATGCCGTGCAGCAGCGTCTCGAGCTCACGCAGGTCGCCCTTGGACAGCTTGCCCGCCAGCGGGTCGCCGGCGAGGGTCCAACCGTCGATGCTGAACCGGGGCACGGGGATGGGCGCCGCCTCGATGGCGGTGCTCTCCTGACGTCGGTGGAAGAGGGCCATCTCGTGTCTCCGTGCCTGGGGCGCTTCGCGTGGGTTCGTGTAGAGAAGTATGCGTGGGTCCCGGGGCGATGGGCCAGGGACTTGTACGGTTCGTTACATGCCGAGCTACGACGACGACCTCCGCCTCGCGCACGTGCTCGCTGACGCAGCCGACTCCATCACTTTGTCGCGCTTTCGGGCCCAGGACTTGAGGGTGGACACCAAAGCAGATCTCACGCCCGTCTCAGACGCCGATCGCAGCGCCGAGGAGTCGATCCGCGGCACGCTCGCGCGGGCCCGGCCGCGCGACGCCATCTCCGGCGAGGAGTTCCCCGACACCGGTCACGGACCGCGGCGCTGGGTCATCGACCCGATCGACGCCACCAAGAACTTCGTCCGGGGCGTGCCGGTGTGGGCGACGCTGATCGCGCTGATGGACGGTGACACCGTCGCGGCGGGCCTCGTCTCGGCCCCGGCGCTGCACCGGCGCTGGTGGGCGGCGTCGGGAACCGGCGGCTACACGGGCAAGAGCCTGTCCTCGGCAACACGGCTGGCGGTGTCCGGGGTGAGCGACCTCGAGCGGGCCTCGCTGTCCTTCTCGAGCCTCGGCGGATGGGGCAAGGCGGGTCTGGAGAAGCAGTTCCTCGAGCTCAACCGCTCGGTGTTGCGGGCCCGCGGGTTCGGGGACTTCTGGTCCTACATGCTCGTGGCGGAGGGCGCCGTCGACATCGCCGCGGAGCCCGAGGTCCTGCTGCACGACCTGGCCGCACCGGCGATCATCGTGACCGAGGCGGGCGGGCGGTTCACCGATCTGTCCGGAAAGGACGGGCCGGCCGGTGGCAGCGCCGTCGCGACCAACGGCCTGCTGCACGACGAGGTCGTCGCACTGCTCAGCCCGTGACATCGCAGTCTGTCCACGGAAATAGCTGACTTCGGTCGACGAACCGACCTGTTCAGGCACGATCCGGCGTACGAGCGGCGCGGGCGCGCGCAGTCGTACGGCGCACCACGAGCAGCAGGGCCGGACCGGCCAGCACAGCTGCCAGGTCGAACCATCCGTACCCTCCTGCCGCCCCCGACGGCGGGTTGCCGATCGCGACCAGACCGGTCGGGTCATGGGTCTGCCAGGCCCACGTGCCGAGCCAGGTGCCGAGCAGCTCGAGATAGGTGACAACGGCGAAAGCACCGACGTACAGGGTCTGTGACCGGCCCCAGCGCAGGAAGCCGAGCAGGCAGAGGAACCAGAACGCCCCCAGCACGTCGAGGCGCGGCGACCAGATCAGTCCCCACGCGGCGTAGGCCCCGCCCACGACGACGGTGGCTGTCATCAGCGGTCGGCGGCGCGCCACGACCCAGGCCAACCGGCCGATCGCGAGCGCGCAGAGGTAGACGAGGCCGTGGCCGGGCGGCACGAAGGCGGGCACGTTGTGGAGGCGGTAGACGTACACCTCGAGCAGCGGCGAGAACGTGTACTCGACGGCGGTGGCGAACGCGACCACGACGGCGACCTGCGCGCGCACCAACGGGCTCTCGCGCCAGAGCAGGGCGAGGAGCAGCAGCCAGGTGCCCGCGCCGAGCGCCCGCTGGAACCAGATGTCGGCGCCGCGGTCGAGCAGCAGGACGAGCGGCACCCAGGTCAGCGTGACGGGGACGGGGAGGGCCGGGCTGCGCAGCCACGAGGTCGGCCAGCGGAGCGGACGGCGAGCAGCCAGCGGCGGCGCCGCCGACGTCACTGTCGCCTCTGCGGTCATCGTGGCGAGTATGGCAGCCGGGCCGGTTCCAGGTTGTGCATGATCGATTGGTAGAGGGCGATCGGTGGGGGTTAGTCGTGTCAAGGTGCTTGTGAGGGGCGGGTGAGGCGGGGCACTATGGCACGACCGAGGAGGTGGCCCCCCATGCAGGTGCGCGAGGCGATGAGCACCACGGTGCTCACGATCGGGCCGGACCACACGTTGCGCGAGGCCAGTCGTCAGATGCTGATCCGCAAGGTCGGTGCTGCGGTCGTCCACGACCCCGACGGTGCGGGCATCGGCATCCTTACCGAGCGCGACGTCCTGCATTCGGTCGGTGCGGGGCAGGACGCCGACGTGGAGAAGGTCCGCGACCATCTGACCGCCGAGCTGGTCTTCGCCGCGCCGAGCTGGACCCTCGACCAGGCGGCCGAGGCGATGGCGCACGGCGGTTTCCGGCACCTGGTGGTCCTCGAGGGCGGCGACGTCGCGGGCATCGTGTCGGTGCGCGACATCATGGCGTGCTGGAGCAGGGAACGGTCGGCCAACGAACTCGTCGGCTAGCCGCTCTCCTCAGGCTCGCGTTCCTTGAATCGCAGCAGGACCGCGGCACCGGAGAGGACCAGGCGAGAACGCCGAGGACGGCGACCTCCTGGAGTGCATCCGCGAACCGGTCGCCCTTGCCTACGTAGTCGGCAGCGCGCACCGAAAGCACAATGATCTCCTTGATCGAGGCGATGATGCCGACGATCAGGAACGGTTCCGCGATGATCTCGCGCTTGCGCAGCGTGACACGCACGGCGAACAACAGCTCCACGACGATGAACACCAGCAACAGCCGGTCAAGGATCTCCAGCACGACTCCGCTGGCACCGAGATCAGCCAGATTTCGGAAGCCCAGAGCGGCATCGACGAGAAGAACGGCTGCGGCGGCGGCAAGCAGGGCGGCGATCGCGACATATATGGCGTCTTCGACGAAGACCAGCAGTCGGCTGCCGAACTTCGCATAGCGCGGTACATCGTCAGACGGCTGCCGACTGGCCTGCTCGGGAGCGGCCAACTCAGGCCACGTGGCTGCGTGCGGCGGCTCCGCGGAGCTGGCTCGGCCAGCCCGAACGCGACCACCACGGCCTCACCGCAGACCATGCAGGCCCACTCGGGGCAGTCGACGCCGTGACCGTGGTCGTCGAGGCAGTCAGGCTGCTCGAAGGCCGCGTCAGCACGGCAGGTCGTGCACCACGAGATCGTCGTCGCCGCGAAGTCAGCCATCGCCTTCTCCCCTCGCCTCGGATGCCGCGCATCGAACCAACGACCCCGGTTGGGTCATCTCTCCCGAGACTGACACGGCGGTCGGACAGAAACCCGCAGGCGCGCCGCGTGTCGTCATGTCGACAAGGTGCGACCGACAAGATGCCGCTACCTGCACATTCGCTGGCGCGAGGCGTGTAGACGGGTGATCATGGGGTACGACGCCAGCCCCCGCCGCCGTTCGGCCCGCTTCCCCCGGGAGTCATCGCATGCCACAAAGCATCTGGAAGGGCGCGATCTCGTTCGGCCTGGTCTCGATCCCCGTGCGGCTCTACAGCGCGACGGAGGAGAAGGACATCTCCTTCCGACAGGTGCACCGCGACGACGGAGGGCGGATCCGCTACAAGCGGGTCTGCTCGGTCGACGGCGAAGAGGTGCCCTACGGCGACATCGCCAAGGGCTATGAGCTGCCCGACGGCGAGATGATCATCCTCGACGACGAGGACTTCGCGAACCTGCCGATCTCGTCCTCCCGGGCGGTCGAGGTGCTCAGCTTCGTGCCCGCCGAACAGGTCGACGCGGTGCAGCTGGGCAAGGCCTACTTCTGCGACCCGACCGGTGGCGACATCAAGCCCTATGTCCTGTTGCGTGACTCGCTGGAGAAGGCCGACAAGGTCGCGATCGTCAAGGTGGCGTTGCGCCAGCGTGAGCGGCTCTCGATGCTGCGTTCGCGCGACGGCGTACTCGTGCTGCAGACCCTGCTCTGGCCCGACGAGGTGCGAGAGGCGCGGTTCGACTTCCTCGACCAAGACGTCACGGTGCGTCCGCAGGAGCTCGCGATGGCCGAGTCCTACATCAGCGCGCTGTCCGCCGACTTCGACGCCAGCGAGTACTCCGACCACTACCGCGAGGCGCTCGAGTCGGTGATCGAGGCCAAGGCCGCCGGTCGCGAGATGAAGGCTCCCGTCGAGCAAGCGCCGGACTCCGGGCAGGTCGTCGACCTCATGGAGGCGCTGCGTCGCAGCGTCGCCGAGGCCAAGTCGCGGCGCGGCGAGGCGCCGGCGCAGGACGCGCCGGCGGAGGGCAAGGCGAGCAGCCAGGGCTCCACGAAGAAAGCGGCGGCCAAGAAGACCACGAAGACCGCTGCTGCGGCGAAGAAGGCGACGAAGACGACCAAAGCCGCGAAGAAGACCACGGAGAAGAAGGCAGCTGCGCGGCGCAGCGCCTGACCGATCACCACAGCGGCGAGGACGTGCACCGGGCTCGGTTATCAGCTCGCGCAGGCTCGACAATTTCAGCGATTAATGATCGCGCCCGACCAAGATCGACGGCTAGTCTGCCGGGTGCGTGAGCCTCGTCGGGAAGGGCTCGACGAGGGCGCTCTTCGTCTAGGGGGCCCGAATGAGGTCGGCTTATCGAGGGATCGCACATGCCATCTCGGCCTGTGTCGTGCTGCAGGCCACCTGGATCGCGTTGGCGTGGTTCACCGTCCTCAAGGACACCGATGACGGCAAGACGTTCACCAAGGACTCCGACCCCAACGTCGGCCACGTGCTGCACTCCATCTTCGGCATGGGGGTCCTGCCGCTGCTCGGGATCGCACTGCTGATCGTTTCCTTCTTCGTCAAGGCACCGGGCGCCGTCAAGTGGGCCGGTTTCACCTTGCTGGCGATCGTCGTGCAGATCGTGCTCGCCATCATCGCGTTCGGCGTTCCCGCCATCGGGGCACTGCACGGCATCAACGCGTTCATCGTGATCGGCATCGCGGAGATGACCGCCCGGAGGGTCGACGCCGCATCGCCGGCGGTGACCGGAGAGTCTGCGACAGCCCCTGTCTGAGCCTGCGGCAGCCTCGAGCCGACGGGTGCCATGGCGACTGGTCGCCGCCGTCATGGCCACGCTCGCCATCGTGGGAACCCTCGGCTATTTCTGGAACGCGAGTCGGGTGCCGTCGACCTACTCCGTGATGGACATGGGTTACGTCGACCTCGGCGGCGGCCCGGGCAGCCCGCACATGGCCGGCATGGACATGTCCCACGACGGGGTGAGCGTGGCGACGCTCACCGGTCCGCAGACCGGGACACCGGACGTGACGGTCACGCTGACGGCGCGAAAGGGGACCTTCAGGCTGCCCACGGGGCAGCAGATCGATGGCTACACCCTCAACGGGACCTCGCCCGGACCGGAGATCGACGCTACGCAGGGCGACCTCGTGCAGGTGACGCTGCGTAACAAGGACGTGCCCGACGGCGTTGCCCTGCACTGGCACGGGATCGACGTGCCGAATGCCGAAGACGGCGTGGCCGGCGTCACCCAGGATGCCGTGCCCGTCGGTGGCAGGTTCGTCTACCGGTTCGTCGTGCCCGACGCGGGCACCTACTGGTATCACTCGCACCAGGTCTCACACGACCAGGTCCGGCGCGGCATGTTCGGCACGTTCATCGTCGCACCCCAGGCAACGTCCGGAGCAGCGACGGCACACCCCAGAGAGTTCGTCGCGGCGGTGCACACGTACGACGGCTATCGGACCATCGCCGGCCGCACGGGAACCCAACGCGTGGAAGCCGCCGCCGGAGAGCCCGTCCGCGTGCGCGTCATCAACACGGACAACGGTCCCCTGCAGACCTGGGTGGGCGGCGCGCCGTACAGCGTGCTGGCCGTGGACGGGCACGATGTCAACGAACCCACACCGGTGCGCGACCGCCTGCTCGTCGTGCCGGCCGGCGGCCGCGCCGACCTGTTGATCACCGCGCCCGCGGACGGTTCGGCGGCGCGCCTGGACGTCGGCGGCGGCCAGGCACTGCTCGTCGGCCCGAGAGGTGGGAAGGCCCGCGTGACCGCGGCGCCGGAGAAGTCGCTGGACCTGCTCAGCTACGGCTCCCCCGCGACGCTGCCGTTCGACCCCGGCAAGCCGGACCGTCGCTTCGACTATCGCATCGGACGGCGCATCGGCTTCGAGGATGGCAGGCCGGGTTACTGGTGGTCGATCAACGGCCATCTGTTCCCGGACGTGCCGATGTTCACGGTGGCCGAGGGCGACGTCGTGCTCATGTCGATCGCCAACAACAGCGGGGCCGTCCACCCCATGCACCTGCATGGTCACCACGCAGTCGTGGTGAGCCGGAACGGGACCAAGGTCACCGGCAGCCCCTGGTGGTTCGACTCGCTCGAGGTGGCCAACCACGAGACCTACGTCGTCGCGTTCGTCGCCGACAACCCCGGCATCTGGCTGGACCATTGCCACAACCTCAACCATGCGGCCGACGGCTTGATCGCCCACCTCGCGTACTTGGGGGTCACGGAACCGTTCGTCGTCGGACAGCCCGTGGGGGCGGGGGCCAACAACGAGCCGGAGTAGCAAGGGAGTGCTGCGCAGGACCTGACGCGGTGTCACCGATGAACGACCAGCGATGATGTCTGCGTGAGACCAGCCGTCGAGATCCTTGCCCTGGTGATCGCGGTGGCCATCTTCGCCGGGGCCGCGCGCCGGGCGGGCAGGTCCGCGCCGCTCGTACTCGTCGTGGTCGGTGTTGTCGCCTCGCTGGTGCCGGGCGTGCCCGAGTACCGCCTCGACCCCGAGGTCGTGCTCATCGGTGTGCTGCCACCGCTGCTCTACGCGGCCGCGCTGCGGACCTCGCTGGTGGACGTGCGGGCCAACCGGCAGGCCATCGGCATCCTCGCGGTCGGCGCCGTCATCTTCACCACGATCGTCGTCGGCATCGTGGCCTGGACGCTGCTGCCCACGGTGTCGCTCGCCGCAGGCCTGGCGCTCGGCGCCATCGTGGCACCGCCGGACGCCGTCGCCGCAACGACCATCGGGCGCCGCGTCGGCATGCCGCGGCGGCTGGTGTCGATCCTCGAGGGCGAGAGCCTGCTCAACGATGCGACGGCGCTGGTCTCGTTGCGCACGGCGACGGCGGCGATCACGACAGCCATCGGCGTGTGGACGGTGTTCGGCGACTTCGTGCTCGCGGTCGCGGGCGGGCTCGCCGTCGGGGTCGCGAGCGCTGCCCTGCTGGCGGCCATCCGCAAGGGGGTGACCGACCCTGTGCTCGACACGACCATCTCGTTCATCGCGCCGTTCCTGGCCTACCTGCCCGCCGAGGCGATCCACGCGAGCGGTGTGCTCGCCGTCGTCGTGACCGGCCTGATCCTCGGGCACAAGTCACCGGTCCTGCAGTCGGCCTCGTCACGGCTGTCCGAGCAGACCAACTGGCGCACCGTGCAGTTCGTGCTGGAGAACGCCGTCTTCCTGATCATCGGGCTGCAGGTGCCGGACACGATCCGCGCGGCATGGGACAGCGAAGTCGGTCATGACCGGGTGGTGCTGCTCTGCGTCACCGTGCTCGTGGCGACCATCGCCGCCCGGGCCGTGTGGGTCTACGGCGCGACGGCGATCTATCGCCTCGGACCGTCGCGGCTGCGGGAGAACGCCTGGCCCTGGGCGCACGCGACCCTGGTCTCGTGGGCGGGAATGCGTGGTGTGGTCACGCTGGCCGCGGCCTTCGCGCTGCCCGAGAAGACACCGGCGCGCGAGGCCCTCGTGCTGGCCGCCCTCACCGTGGTCGGTGGCACCCTGCTGCTGCAGGGAACGACGTTGCCGTGGCTGACCCGCCGGCTCGATCTGCCGGGGCCCGACGCCGCAGAGGACGCGCTGCAGGAGGCCGCGTTGCTGTCCAGTGCGACCCGCGCCGGCCTGGACCGGCTCGAGGAGCTGCGCAGCGACGAGGACGACCCATCGGTGCTCAACCGCCTCGAGGAGCGGGTGCGGTCCCGCGCCGACTCGGCATGGGAGCGGCTCGGCCGCGGCAGCACGTCGGGTGAGACACCGAGCGAGACCTACCGGCGACTGCGGCTGGAGATGCTCTCCGCGGAGCGACAGATCGTGCTGGACGCGCGGGACTCCGGCACCGCCGACGACGAGGTGCTGCGCGACGTGCTGAGCATGCTCGACGTCGAGGAGTCGCTGCTCGACCGGCTGGCGGACAAGGAGTTCGAGATCGAGCGCGAGCTCACAGCGCGCAGTGAGGGCAAGGAGCTCTGCGCCCATCTCGACGAGGCTCCCGTCGCCGTACGTCCCAACACCCCTGACGGCTGTGAGGAGTGCCTGCGGGACGGCACGCACTGGGTGCACCTGCGGCTGTGCCTGACCTGCGGCCACGTGGGGTGCTGCGACTCCTCGACGGAGCGGCACGCGACCCGGCACTTCGACGGGACCGAGCACCCGGTGATCCGCAGCTTCGAACCCGACGAGTCGTGGCGCTGGTGCTTCGTGGACGAGCAGCTCGGCTGAGGTGGTTCCCAGCGACGCGTCTGAGAAGGTCGCGATAGAAGGTCGCGATCTCCGCATGCAGGCGGCCACTGGTATCTACGCTGTTGCCGTCCAAGTCCTTGGCGAAGCTGAGCGACAGCGGCGCATCCTTGTAGTGACCGAAGCCGTCGATGGGCTGATAGCCCTCGCTCTCATAGAGTGCGATCGCCTCCGGCTGCGCCAGACCGGTCTCGAGGATGACCCTGCGGTAGCCGCTGGTCCGCGCGCGGTCCTCGAGTGCCCGCAACAGGGCCCGCGCATGTCCGCGGCGACGGAAGGCGCTTCGTACGAACATCCGCTTTATCTCGACGACTCCGTCCTCATGGCGCCGCAGGCCACCGCAACCGATCGGCTCGACCGTCGACGGTTGCGACGAAGAATGCGCCGGACGGCGGCGTGAACTGCCCCGGGTCGACGGCGGTCTCGTCGCGGCCGCCGTACCTCGTGACGTACTCCTGCTGCACCTCGTCGACCAGCGCCTCGGCAAGCGCACTGGTGAACGCCACCTCTTCGATGACGAGTGTGCGTCATGAACTTTCTCGGCCGCGCAGGAGCTGCTCGCGGCGTTCACGTGCCCGCGCGCGTGCCCGGCGGAAGTGCCGGGCGAACGGCCGGGCCAGGTCCGCGGCGCCGACGAAGCCGGCGGTGTTGCCGAGCTCGGCCTGCACGATCACCGCCTCGGGGCGATAGCGGCGCCCGGTCAGCTGATGCTGAAAGGCGTCCCGGGCAGGCGCGAGCAGCAGCTCGCCGGCTTCGGACAGGCCGCCGCCGATGACGAACATCCCGGGGTCGACGGCGGCTGCGAGATTCGCGATGCCGACGCCGAGCCACTGCCCCACCTCACCGAACAGGTCGATGGCCGCGTCGTCGCCCTCCTGCGCCAGCTGGGTGATCAGCGGGCCGGTGATCTTGTTCACCTCGCCGCCCGCGAGCTCGAGCCAGCGGTGCGCGACCGGTGAGTTGGCGGCGGCGAGCTCGCGTGCCTCACGCACCAGGACGTTGCCGCTCGCGTACTGCTCCCAGCAGCCACGGTTGCCGCACTCGCAGCGCCGGCCGCCCGGCACGACCTGCATGTGCCCGAACTCCCCCGCGACGCCGAACTTCCCGCGTTGCATCACGCCGTTGAACAGCAGTGCACCGCCGATGCCGGTGCCGAGGTTGACGCAGACCAGATGTGTCTCGCCGCGACCGGCGCCGAACCGCCACTCGGCCCATACCGCGGCGTTCGCATCGTTCTCGACGACTACCGGCAGCCGCACTCGCTTGCTGATGGCATCGCGCAACGGCTCGTGGCGCCACGACAGGTGCGGAGCGAAGAGCACGTTCGCGCGGCTCGCGTCCACGAAGCCCGCGGCACCGATGCCGACCGCGTAGATCTCGTGGCGCTCGCCCAGCTCGAGCACGGCATCGACGATCGTGTCCTCGACGATCTGCGGGCTCTTGCTCTTGTCCGGCGTCTCGCGGCGGATCTCCTCGAGGATCTGCCCTTCCCGGTTGACCACGCCGGCGGCGACCTTCGTACCCCCGATGTCGACACCCACGGTGAGCAGCGGGGAGTTGGCGCGGTAGGGCAGCTGGTTGCGCGCCGCCTGTTCGCGGAGCGACATGCCCAGCACTCGCGGACGGCGCTCAGTCACGGAGGGACTCTAACCGAGCCGGCTTTCCAGCTCGGCGACCTCCGCCTCGACGGCGTCCGCCAGCTCGCCCGGGTCCCCGATGACGTTGCGATCCGCCGCGATCCCGACGGTGACCGTTCCCGCGTAGCTCAGGATGCTGACGCCGAGCCCGACCGAGCCCGCCTGCGGCACCCAGAACATCACCCGGTCCACCGTCGCCCCGGCGAGGCTCACCGGCCGTTTCGGCCCCGGCACGTTCGTGATGATCGCGCTCGACTTCGCACCGAGGACGCGAGCAGCCAGGCGATGTCCCCACACCGGCACGGCCCCCACGATGCTCATCAGCGCGAAGGTCGCCGCGGCCTCCCGCCCGGCCTTGAGCTTCTTGGTGCGCTCGTGGACGGCGCGGACGCGCTGCCGGGCATCGGCCACCGAGATCGGCAGCGACAGGAAGACCAGCCCGAAGCGGTTGCCGAGCGTGGTTGGCACCGGCTCTCCCGGGGGCCGCAGGTTGACCGGCATGAAGATGCGCAGGTCGTGCGGTCGCTCGCCGTGCGCCAGCAGATGTCGCCGTAGCGCACCCGCCGTGACAGCGAGGAGTACGTCGTTCAGGCTGACGTCCAGAGCGCGACTGACCTGCTTGAGCCGGTCGAGGTCGAGCGGCCGGGTCCACGCGGCGCCCTTGCTGGTGCCCAGCCGGACGCCGAGCCGGGTGCGGGGGTCGCGGGCGGCGAACAGGATGCGCGTGCCCGTGGCTACTACCCCGATGCCGAAGGCTGTGGCGCTCCACGCACGGTGCAGCGGGCTTGTCTCCGCGCCGATCTCGACGCCGGTCACCGCAGCGACGTCACTGGCGCCGTCCTCCACCCGTCGCACGATGCCTGGCCGCCTTGGTGAGGCGGTGCTGCGCAGGGTGGCGGCTGTGGGTCGTTGGCGGCGGTTGTTGTCGTCGGCGCTGTCCGCGCGATCAGCGCCGTCGATGCTGTCCGTCAGCGAGAGCAGCACGGTCGCGAGCGCGATGCCATCGGCAATGCAGTGGTGCAGGCGCGCGACGACCGTCGAGTCTTCCTTCGGGCCATCGATGAGGTGGAACTGCCACGGCGAGCGCGTCATGTCCAGTGGTGTCCCGAGCAGCGTCGCTGATGAGCTCGGCGAGACCCGACTCGCTGTCGGTGTCCAGAGCAGCTGGCACGAGGTGCTCGCTGAGCGCGAAGTCCGGGTCGTCGCTCCACACGGGCTGCTCGAACGGGCTCGTTGCCGGCAGCGCCCTGCGCCGGAAGGTCGGATACGGCGCGAGCATCCGTTGCTCCACCACCTCGGCGAAGCGCAACCAGTCGACCCTGCCCTGCAATCGCAGCACGCCGGTCACCATCATCAGGTTGTCCGGCGCATCCATGCCCAGCCAGGCTGCGTCGGCGTCGGACATCCGGGTCAACGCCACGCGTCATCCTGACACCCGGGTTTCCTGCCCGGCCCGCGCCTGTTGCATGCTCGGGCTTCCATGATCGCTGCGACGGTGCACAGATTCTGCATGGATGCGGAATCTGTGCACGGCCGTAGCGATCATGGAGTACGGAGGGTGTGTTCCCGGGATGATTCGGATATGACGACCGCCGCTCACGCGGAGATGACCACCGCCGCGACGTACGCCGAGTTCGCCGCGCGCGAGGCGCACGGCGAGTCGCCCACCTACGAGCGCCTCTCACTCGCGGTCTCTAGCGACGCCGAGGTGCTCCAGCGGCTCGACGCGCTCCCGCCGAGCAGGCGGCAGCCGAACCTGCTCTTCGGTGTCGTGCGGTTCCTCGGCGGCCCGGTCGAGCACCCGGCCGGGTTCCACGACTACGCGATGGCGAACTGGCCGGCCATAGAGGCAGAGCTGCACACGCGGACGACGCAGACGAACGAGGCGGGACGGTGCGCCCCACTCATCCCCGTGCTCGCCGCCCTGCCGCAGCCGCTCGCGTTGTTGGAGGTCGGTGCGTCTGCCGGGCTCTGCCTCTACCCCGACAGGTACGCCTACCGCTACGGCAACCACCTGGTCGGCAACGGTGAACCGGTCATCGAGTGCACGGCGACCGGGATGACGCCGCCGGACCGTCTACCCGAGGTGGTTTGGCGGGCCGGGTTGGATCTGAACCCGCTCGACGTGACTGACTCCGCCGACGTCGCGTGGCTCGACGCCCTCATCTGGCCCGAGCACGCGCACCGTCGAGCAAGGTTGCGCGCCGCGGTCACCGTCGCCGCGGCCGACCCGCCGCTGCTCGTGCGCGGCGACCTGGTGGACGACCTGCCTGGGCTTGCCGCGCAGGCACCCGACGGCGCGACGCTGGTGGTGTTCCACACCTCCGTGCTGTTCTACGTGTCCGCGCCGCGACGGGAGACATTCGTCGAGCTGGTACGTGGGCTGCCCGGACATTGGATCGCGAACGAGAGTCCCGGGATGCTGAGGTACGAAAACCTGCCCGAGCCACCGGGCGAGGCGCTGCACAACATCCTCGCGCTCGACGGGGCACCGCTCGCCTGGACGCGGCCGCACGGGCAAGGGATCACCTGGTTCGCCTAACCGCACAGAACCCAACAGCGACTGAAGATCATGCGGATCGCTTGCGGCGGCCATCCGGCGCTGATAGACACCCCGAGTGGCCGACGAGCTCACCCTGCGATCGCTCGAGCAACACGAGTGGCCGGAGGCGATGAGCCTGGCCACGCGCTCGTTCCTCAGCGAGCCGTTCATGGTCGAGATGTACGGAGCCGATCCCGTCCGGCGTTTCGCCTTGGCCAGCAAGCATTATCGATCCAGTCCGTGGCATGAGGACCAGCAGCACCTGGCAGCTTTTGTCGGTGACGTGCTGGTCGGGTTCTGCGTCTGCTCCTCACCGGGCCGCTGTCACGTGTGCACGGACATCGACCCTGAACGACCTCCCGAGGATCCAGCGGAAGTCCCCGACTGGCAGTTCGAGGTGAACGTGCAGGCCGCCCATGCCGACCAGGGCGACCATGGCTGGATCAGTCGCGTCGCGGTCGACTCGGTGCTGCGTGGAGCCGGGATCGGACGCACCTTGATGAGCCGCGCCATCGCGGCGTTTCGCGCTGACGGCGCTGACACGGTGCTGCTCGAGTGCCAACAGCACCGCGAGGACTTCTACGTCGCCTGCGGCTTCCACCGGGCAGCCACTTTCCCCGACCCCCTCGGTCCCGATGCGATCCTCCTGCGTGCGGACCTGCGACAGCGCTGACGCCACCAAGTCGCGCCGCCTGAATCGGCTCAGCGCGCGGCCGGCACCGCCTTGGCGATCCGGCGTGCGTCGATGCCCAGTTCACGGAGCAGTCCACTGATCGGGTTGTGAAAGCCGGTGAACCACATGCCTGGCGCACTATCGACGGTGCGCGCGCCCGTCACGCGGGGCAGTCCGTCCGCGCGGAGCACTCCGAGGTGCCCGATCAGCGGCTCGAGACCGGGTCGGTAGCCGACACCCACGATGACCGCGTCGGGCGTCACACGCGAGCCGTCGGCGAGCAATACGTCCGGACCATCGAAGCCCGAGACCGCCGCGACCACCTCGAGCCGGCCCTTTCGCACCGCGTCGATGAAGCCGACGTCGAGGATCGGGATCTGGTTGTCCCGCACGACGCGGGTGTAGACGCCGTCCTTGGGACGCGGCAGCCCGAACGGGGCGAGGTCGGGCATGGTCACTCGCTGCACCGTGCGGATCATCCGGTCGACCACGGACGGTGGCAGGCGCCGTACGCACACACTGACAGCCTGCGACGGCAGCCCGCCCACCTGGAGCCGCACGATGTTCGGCGGCGTTCTGACGGCCACCCGCACCCGGCGGGCGCCGCCCTCGACGAGGTCGACGGAGATCTCGCTGGAGGTGTTGCCTGCGCCCACGACGAGCACGTCACGGCCGACGTACGGCGCCGGGTTGCGATAGGCCGAGGCGTGCACCAGGTCGCCGCGGAACTCGTCTCTGCCCGGCCAGTCGGGCAGCACGGGCGTGCTGTTGCCACCGGTCGCGACGACGACGTAGGGCGTCTCGATCTCACCGTCGGCGCAGACGAGCCGCCAGCCTGCCTCGTCGCGCTCGACGCGTTGCACGGTCGTGCCGAGCGAGAGTCGCAACTGATGGTGCGCGGCATAGCGCTCGAGATAGTCGACGACGTCGGCGCGAGCCACGAACCGTCCGTAGGACCGGGGCATGCGCAGCCCCGGAAGGTGCGAAAGCGTGCGCGCCGTGTGCAGATGCAGCCGGTCGTAGTGGTGGCGCCAGCTCGACCCGACGCTGTCCGCGCGATCGACCAGAAGTGGGTCGAGGCCGTGTTCGCGCAGCATCGCCCCGACCGCGAGTCCCGCCGGACCGGCACCGAGGACGACGATGTTCTCGCGCACGCATGCTCCCCTGGGCGGAATGCTTGGTGGACCCGACTGCAGGAATGAAACTAGTCGGGGCCCACCCGCATCCGCCGCGGTCGGCTCAGGCCAGGATCGCGTCCATCGCCTTCTTCAGCGCCGACGGCTGCGTGGGCTTGCGCGGTGCCGAGGGCCGCGCCTCAGCCATCTGTTGCCCGATCTCCTGCAGCTTCTTGCGACCAAGGCCGTCACGGACCTTGGGGAACCACTCGTCCTCTTCCTCCTCGATGTGGTGTTCCACGTTCTCGATGAGGACGGTGGTCTTGGCGTCGAAGTGCTCGTCACTCGGGTCCATGCTCCAGAGCTCCATGCACAGCACGTCGGCCACGTGGTGCTCCTCGTACGACTCGAGCACGTCGTCCTCGACCTCGGGCAGCAACGCCCGCACCTGGGGGTACATGATCTCGTTCTCGAGGTAGGTGTGGATGGTCAGCATCTCGATGATCTTGCGGACAATGGCCCCCTTGGTGGCCGTCGCGTTCTCGCCGGCGTTCTCGAACTGCCGGAACAGCTTCTTGACGTCCTTGTGGTCGTTCTTGAGCAGGACTATCGCATCGTTGGACATAACGCTCCCTTGTGCCAGAAGACGTCCGTCGATTGCCGACGGCGCGTCGTAGGCAGAGGTGCTTCCCCCAGGCGGCCCGCTCTAACGTGGCGACCGAAGGTAAATCCACGCTGCCAGGACAAGTGCTGCGACCAGCGCGCCACTAGGTCAAGCGCTGCGCGCGCAGCCGAGCGGGCAGTACGACCCAGAGGCCGACCAGCACGACGAACGCACAGCCCGCCAAGGTGATCGCGACCGGTCGGCCGAGAGGGTCGTCCAGGGCGAGCAGCACGGCGCCGGTAATGGCCAGAAGGAGTGCGTACAGGCCCCCCAGCGCCAGCCGGCTGCTGACCTTCACGAGCTCACCCTTGCTTCCCAGCCCGAAAAGCATCCTGTGCAGCGCGACCGGACCGATGAACATCGCCGTGGCCAGGGCACAGAGCAACAGGGTCACGGAGTAGACGATGTGTACGAAGGAGTCGGCCTGCCGGAACGATTGCGTGAACGAGACGCCCAGCAAGAAGGCGAACAGGATCTGGACGCCCGTCTGTGACACCCGCAGTTCCTGCAGCAGCTCGTCGAAGTTGCGGTCCAGCCGCTCCGCCTCGGTCTCCCGCCGAGGATCCGCCGGTTCATCAGTCATCGGTGGCTCACCGTCCCCCGCGTCTTGGGCGATCCGGGTCGAGCTCGGTCACCCGCGCCTCAGCCAAGACCTGCCTGCCCCGCTCTGTCAGTACTCTGCCGGACGATCAGCTCGGGCTCGACAACCGACCGGAGGCCCGGCGAGGTGTCGCCGTCGATGCGGCGGAGCAACAGCTCGATGCAGAGCCGCCCCACAGCGGCGAAGTCCTGCCGGACGGTCGTCAGCGGCGGCGTGAAGAAAGCCGCCTCGGGCACGTCGTCGAAGCCTGCGACCAGGACGTCGCCCGGCACCCGGACACCGCTCTCGTGGAACGCGCGCAACAGACCCAGGGCCATCTGGTCGTTCCCGACGAAGACAGCGTCGACCGCGCCTCCGCGTGCACGCCGTGGCCGGTCGAGACGCTGCCGGGCGAGCTGTTGCCCGGCGGCGTATCCAGATCCGGCCGTCCAGTCACCGCGCAGCACCGGCGGCGGCTCGATGCCCGCCTCGGTGAGGACGGCGCGCCAGCCGACCTCCCGGCCCTCCGCCTCGAGCCAGTCGACGGGACCGCCGATGTGCCACACCGTGGAGGCCCCTTTCGCGAGCAGGTGCTCCGTGATGATCCGGCCGCCCTTGACCTGGTCGACGCTCACGACCGGTGCCCACGAGGCGCTTGGTCCCTCGACCACCACGACGGGCACGTCGCGCGGCACCTCGGCGACCGCAGCGAAGGCTTCGCGCTGGGGAGCGATCACGATGAAGCCCTCGACCGACTGGGCGGCAAGACGTTCGAGCCCGTCCAGGACCGTCGCGCGGGAGACCGTCTTGTCGCTGGCGACGCTCACGTAGTAGCCGGCCTGGTGTGCTGCCTGCTCGACGCCGTAGAGCGTGCTGGCCGGCCCGAACAACGTGGTGTCGAAGCTGATGACGCCGATCGTCGTGGAACGCTTCGTCACGAGGGCCCGGGCAGCCGAGTTGCGCCGGTAACCCAACTCGATGATGGCCGCCTGCACCCGCTCGCGGGTCTCGTCCCGGACCGCCGGGTGGTCGTTGAGCACCCGCGACACCGTCTGGTGCGACACCCCCGCGAGGAGCGCCACGTCGGCCATCCGGGGCGGATGGGCCTGTCTCACCGGCCTTCGCGCTGGCACGGTCCCTCGGCTCGTCACAGGCAAGATGTTAGCGCTCACAATCTCCGTCCTGCCGCACGGCGCCGCTCGAGGCCGGTGGGGTCCGGTCCGACATCTCGACGCACCCGCACCGCCCTGCCCAGCACCTTCACCCCGCGGCCCCATGCTGTCAGACCTGCGACCGGGCGCGGCGACATTCCGCGACATCCGTGTCAGGCGATCTCGAGGTGCCTCCTGCGCGGCCGCACACGAGAGGGCCGCGCGGAACCGATCTTGCGGTTGGTGAACTTCGCGGCGACTACCCCTTGACGCACCCTTTGGTGAGCTACCTCAGTGACCGTCCGTGTTTGCGGACCCACCCACGGAGGGACTAGACAACCAGTCATCGATGTAAACCATCGGTCGTGGTCTCGGCACTGCCGCACTAGTGGGGCTGGCCGGACGCGTCGGCCCGTCACCTCAGGAGGTAGCGCCCGTGCTGTCTGCACACCTGCGTCTCGACCCCGAATTCGCGGTCGGGGAGGTGGACCGCCGGATCTTCGGATCGTTCGTGGAGCACATGGGACGCTGCGTCTACGGCGGCATCTACGAACCCGACCACCCCGACGCAGACGACGAGGGCTTCCGTCGTGACGTGATCGAGCTGACGCGCGAGCTGGGCGTGAGCGTGATCCGCTATCCCGGAGGCAACTTCGTGTCCGGGTACGAGTGGGAGGACGGGATCGGCCCGCGGTCGGAACGGCCCGTACGACTCGACCGCGCCTGGCGGTCGGTGGAGACCAACCAGGTCGGCACCGACGACTTCATGTCCTGGGCCCGCAAGGCCGACGTGGAGCCGATGATGGCGGTCAACCTCGGAACCCGCGGGCTGCAGGAGGCCTGCGATCTCCTCGAGTACTGCAACTACCCCGGTGGGACGAAGTGGTCGGACCTCCGCGCCCGCAACGGCAGCCCCGACCCGTACGGCGTCCGGCTGTGGTGCCTGGGCAACGAGATGGACGGCCCGTGGCAGATGGGTCACAAGACGGCTCACGAGTACGGCCGCGTCGCCGCGGAGACGGCTCGGGCCATGCGCCGCATCGACGGACGCATCGAACTCGTCGCCTCCGGCTCCTCGAGCTCAGCGATGCCCACCTTCGGGTCGTGGGAGAACACGATGCTCACCGAGACCTACGACCTGGTGGACTTCGTCTCGGCCCACGCCTACTACCAGGAGGTGGACGGCGACACCGCCAGCTTCCTGGCCAGCGCAGTGGACATGGACCTGATCATCGACACGGTGATCGCCACGGCCGACTCGGTGGGCGCCCGGCTGCGCAGCAAGAAGAAGCTGCGGCTGTCCTTCGACGAGTGGAACGTCTGGTACCAGGGCGCCTTCGCCGGTGAGATGTCGCTGGAGTACGAACTCCAACCGCGCCTGATCGAGGACGAGTACCACGGGCTCGACGCCGTCGTGGTGGGTGCACTGCTCATCAGCCTGCTCCGGCATGCAGACCGGGTGGGGGTGGCGAACCAGGCACAGCTCGTCAACGTCATCGGGGCGATCAGGGCCGAGCCGGGGACACCTGCCTGGCGGCAGACGATCTTCCACCCCTTCGCGCTGACCGCCCGCTACGCGCGGGGGACGTCGCTGCGGCCGACGATCGTGTCGCCCGTTCATGACACCGCAAAGTACGGCGACGTGACGGTTCTGGACGCCGCCGCGACGACGGACCCGGAGACTGGTGCGGTGGCGGTCTTCTGCGTCAACCGTTCAGCGGACGAGGCTCTGGCTGTCGACCTCTCCGTGGCCGGCCGTGAGGTCCGGGTGGTCGAGCACCTCGTGATGTCCGGAGACCGGCTGGCGAACACGCAGGAGTCGCCCGACGCGGCGACCCCCCGAAACGTGCCGGTGTCGCAGGTTCAGGACGGGACGACGACCGTCGAGCTGCCCGCCGCCTCGTGGTCGATGATCCGGCTGGAGCCCGTGGGCTGAGCTCGCGGCGGCCCCTGACGGGGCCGCCGCTTCGGTCAGCCCTTGAGGCCCGTGCCCGCGACGCCTTCGATGATCCGGCGCTGGAAGAAGATGAACAGGATGACGAGCGGCAGCGCGCCGAGGATCGCCGACGCCTGGATGTCGGCGACCCGTTGGCCGTAGGACCCCTGCACGGTGGCCAGGCCGACCGGGATGGTCATCAGCTCGGGGTTGGACAGCACGAACAGCGGCAGGAGCAGGTTGTTCCACACACCCACGAAGGTGAGGATCGCCATGGCGGAGATGATCGGCTTCGACAGCGGCATGATGATCGACCGGTAGATGCGCCAGAAGCCCGCGCCGTCGATGCGCGCAGCCTCATCGAGGTCCCGCGGCAGGCCGTCGAAGAACTGCTTGAACACGAAGATCGCGATCACCGCCGCCACCTGCGGGAAGATCACCGCCCAGTAGGTGTTCAGCAGGTGGACGGCGTTGAGCTCCTGGAAGATCGGGAGGATCAGCACCTGCCCCGGCACCATGATGCCCAGGATCATGAGCACGAACACGACGCGACGGCCCCGGAACCGCAGCCGCGACAGTGCATAGGCCGCCATCGAGGCGAACAGCACCGTCAGCACGACGGTCACCACCGACGTGACCGCGCTCGCGACGTACCAGTTCCAGATGTCTCCCGCCTTCAACAGGGTCCGGTACGACTCCAGCGTCGGGCTGTGATCCTTCAGGATCGCCTCTGCGCCCAGCGCCGCCTGTGTCGTTCGGGGTGATGGAGGTCTTGAGCGCAAAGAGACTCGGGACGAGCCAGGCCGCGGCGAACAGGATGAGCAGGATCGTGGTGGTCGCGTTGAAGGCGCCTGCGCCCTCCTTGTTCTTCGGCTTGTTGATCTGGCGGGGGGGCGCCGCGGCCGAGACGCCGGAGCTGGAGCGGCGACGAGGCGGGTTGGTCGTGTCGGATGACATGTCAGGCCGTCCTCTCGGAGCGCTCGGTCAACTGCCGTAGGGCGGCGATCACGATGATGACGATGAACAGCAGCACCGAAGCGGCCGCCGCCGCGCCGGCGCGGTAGTCGGTGAACGCGGTGTTCGTGACGAGTCCCAGGGCTACCTGGGTCGACGTACCGGGTCCACCGCTGGTCATCAGGTACACCTGGTCGAAGATCTTCAGGCTCGCAATGATCTGCAGGACGATCACCAGCGTCGTCGTCCGGCTGAGCATCGGGATGGTGATGTGGCGGATCTGCTGCCAGGGGGACGCCCCGTCGACGGCGGCCGCCTCATACGTCTCCCGTGGCACGTCCTGCAGCGCCGCCAGGTACAGGATGAAGTTGAACCCGAGCGTCCACCAGATCGTCGCCAACGCGATCCCGATCATGGCCAGGCTCGGCGTCCCGAGCACCGGCCGCGGAGCGTCGAACCCGAGCCAGCCCTGCACCAGAGCGACCAGGCCGTTGCCCGGCGTGAACATGAAGAGCCAGATCAGGGAGATCGTGGCGGACGGGAGGATGAACGGGAGGAAGAACGCGATCCGGAACGGGGCCTGACCCCGCGGCAGCCGGTTCACCAGGATGGCGAGGACGAACGCGAGGATCACCAGCGGTGGCACCGTGTACAGCGTGAACTGGATCGTGTGCCACAGCGCGGACCAGAACTCGTTCTTGGTCAGCATCTCCTGGTAGTTCGCGAACCCCGCGAAGCTGCCGAGCCCCGACTTCACGAGGCTGGTGTTGAAGAAGCTGGAGATGATCATGTAGATGGTCGGCCAGATGAGGAACAGCAGGTAGAAGATCGCGAACGGGGCGATGAACAGCCAGGCCGGCTTGTTGTGGGGGAAGCGCGTCGCCGAGCGCTGCTTGGGGCTGGCGGCAGCGGCCTTGGGCGGGGCGATCGGCTGGGTGGCAGGGGAGGCGCTCACCGGCGAATCTCCTCTCGGGCGGAGCGGTGGGGTCCAAGGGTCGACCGGAGGGTCAGGGCCGCGGTCACAGCGGGTCCGCCGTCTTGGCGTATTCGCCCAGTTGCGACTTGATGCTGGAGATCGCGCTCTTGGGGCTGGCGATGCCCTGCATGACAAGCCCGATCTGCGCCCCGACCACGACCTCGAAGTTCGACCCCGAACCCGAGTACCAGGCCGGGCTGTCATAGGCGGCGACGTCCGCCACCGAGGCGTAGTCCTTCTGGGGGCTCAGCTTCTGCACCTCGGGGCTGTCCAACGTGGGCAGGTAGGCCAGCACGTGGCCGCCCTCGGCCCAGGTCAGTCCCTGGTCGAGCATCGACTTGATGAAGCCCATCGCCCGCTTCATCTGGTCCTCGTTGCGGTCCATCTTCGGCAGCACGAAGGTGTGCGAGTCGGCCTGCGTCGCCGGCTTGTCGTAAAGAGTCGGAATCGGGGTCATCCCGAAGTCCAGACCCTTGATGCTCTGCGCAGTCGTGATCTCCCACACCCCCTGCATGTAGAAGCCGGACTCGCCGGTGAACAGGAACTGCTGGGCTCCGGGGTAGTCGGCCGCCTTGGGCATCAGCCCGCGGGCAGTCAGGCTCTGCATGAACGCCAGCGTGCTCTCCGTCAGATCCTCGTCGAAGGTGAGCTCGGTGCCGCCCTTGCTCAGCCACGGCGAGCCACCCTGCTGGGAGTACAGCGCGTAGAACCAGCGCCACGGGGTGGACGTGTCGTTGACGTTCGAGGTGGTCACGGCGTACTTCTTGGTGACCTCCTTGATGGCCTTGCAGCGCATCGTTCCAGGCATCGACACCCTCGATCGGCGACAGCTTGCCGTCGGAGTCGAGCAGGCCGGCGGGCTCGCACACCTTGCGGTTGTAGTACAAGACATACGGGTGGGTGTCGAGCGGAACGAGCCAGTTCTTGCCGTCGAGCTTCTGCTCCCGCCAGACCTTCTGGTTGAAGTCCTCGGGCTTCAGATCGACCAACGCCAGCATGTCGTCGGTGATCGGGGTCAGCAGGTCTGCCCTCGCCAGGTTCTTGGCCCGGGTCAGGTGGGCGATCGCGACGTCCGGCGGCTTGTCGCCGAGCGTGGCCAGGGACACCTTGGTGTAGTACGGGTTGCCCCACGCGAACGTCGCCGCCTGCAGCGAGTCGGGACCACCCATCTGCTTGGCGTAGTTGTCGAGCATCACGGTCAGCCGGGCACCGTCGCCGCCGCCGAAGAGGTTCCAGAACGTGAGCGTGCCGGGAGACAGCTCACTGCCCGCCAGACCGGCGGCCACCGGGGAGCCACAACCGGCCAGACCGCCGCCGAGCACGGTCGCCCCGGCACCCAGCATTCCCGCGCGCAGCAGACTCCGCCGGGACAGTCCACCGGCGGCCGGAGGCGGCCGGCTGGCCCCCGGACGCCGAAGTTGCGAGAAGTCTGAACTCGTCCGTTCCCGGACCCGTGACGCGTCATCCCGTACCTCCTGGTCGACCGGCGGATGTGCCGATTACACATCTGTGTATCCCGACCAAATACTTCGTGTGTCGTGACTAAACAGCCCAATTCCTGCCGCGTCAAGGGACGCGCCACAACCGCGTGTCCCCGTCCACAACTCGGTGGCGCTCTTGGACGAGAAGTCAGGTGGGGTCACACTGACCTCGTGAACCGCGACCAGACCACTCCATCGGTCCGACCGACATGAGCGACCCCGTCGTCATCGGCGTCGACTTCGGCACGCTGTCCGGACGGGCCGTCGTCGTGCGGGTCAGTGACGCCGCCGAGCTGGCCAGTGCCGTTCATCCCTACGCGCACGGGGTGATGGACAGGACGCTGGCCTCGACGGGAGCCCAGCTCCCGCCGGACTGGGCGCTGCAGGTGCCCTCGGACTACGTGGACGTGTTGCGGACTGCGGTGCCGGAGGCGTTGGCGGCCAGTGGGGTGAGTCCGCAGGACGTGATCGGGTTGGGGACGGACTTCACGGCCTGCACCATGGTGCCGGTTCTCGCCGACGGCACGCCGTTGTGCGAGGTGCCCGGGCTGGCCGATCGGCCACACGCCTATGTGAAGCTGTGGAAGCACCACGCGGCGCAGCCCCACGCCGACCGGATCAACGCGCTGGCCGAGGAGCGTGGTGAGCCGTGGCTCGCCCGGTACGGGGGTCGGATCTCCTCGGAGTGGGAGTTCGCGAAGGGTCTGCAGCTGCTGGAGGAGGACCCGGAGCTGTATGACCGGATGGATCACTGGGTCGAGGCCGCGGACTGGATCGTCTGGCAGCTGTGCGGCAGCTATGTGCGCGACGCCTGCACCACCGGCTACAAGGCGATCTACCAGGACGGGCACTACCCGTCGCGGGACTACCTGGCGGCGCTCAACCCCGCCTTCGCGGGATTCGTCGACGACAAGGTTGCGCACCCGATCGGCGAGCTGGGCGCGCGCGCCGGCGGCCTGACCGCCGAGGCCGCCGGCTGGACCGGGCTGCCGGAGGGCATCGCCGTGGCGGTGGGCAACGTCGACGCGCACGTCACCGCGCCCGCAGCGCAGGCGGTGGAGCCGGGTCAGATGGTGGCGATCATGGGCACGTCCACCTGTCACGTGATGAGCTCGGACACGCTGGCCGAGGTGCCGGGCATGTGCGGGGTCGTCGACGGCGGGATCGTGTCGGGGCTGTTCGGCTATGAGGCCGGGCAGTCCGGTGTGGGGGACATCTTCGGCTGGTTCGTCGACACCTGCGTGCCGCCCTCATACGTGGACGAGGCGACCAAGCGAGGGCTCGGCGTGCACGAGTACCTGACGGAGCTGGCGGCCGCCCAGCAGGTCGGAGCGCACGGCCTGGTGGCGCTGGACTGGCACAACGGCAACCGATCGGTGCTGGTCGACCACGAGCTCTCCGGCGTTGTCGTGGGGCAGACCCTGGCGACCCGGCCGGAGGACACCTACCGGGCGTTGATCGAGGCGACCGCGTTCGGCACCCGCACCATCATCGAGGCGTTCGAGAAGTCAGGTGTGCCGGTGACCGAGCTGGTGATCGCCGGCGGCTTGACGAAGAACGCGTTGCTGATGCAGATCTATGCAGACGTCACCCGGATGCCGCTGAGCGTGATCGGGTCCGAGCAGGGACCCGCGGTGGGCTCGGCGATCCACGCGGCCGTAGCAGCCGGGGCTTATCCCGACATCCACGCCGCGGCGCGGACGATGGGCAACGTGCGACGCTCCGTACATGTGCCCGATGAGGAGCGGGCGCGCGCCTACGACGCGCTGTTCGACGAGTACACGACCTTGCACGAGTACTTCGGCAGAGGTGCCAACGATGTGCTGCACCGGCTGCGCCGGATCCGGACGGAGGCGGTGAAGCAGTGACTGACTCAACGACCGAGGCGCTCCAATCGCTGCGCGAGACCGTGGCCGCGCTGCACGCAGAGCTCACCCGCTATGGGCTGGTCGTCTGGACGGCCGGCAACGTCTCGGGGCGCGTGCCGGGCGAGGACCTCATGGTCATCAAGCCGAGCGGCGTGTCCTATGACGAGCTCACCGCGGACACGATGATCGTGTGCGACCTCAACGGCGACGTCGTGGAAGGGACCCTCTCACCGTCCAGCGACACCGCCGCACATGCCTACGTCTACCGGGCGATGCCCGAGGTGGGCGGCGTGGTGCACACACATTCGACGTACGGCTGCGCCTGGGCGGCGCGCGGTGAGCCGATCCCCTGCGTCCTGACGGCGATGGCCGACGAGTTCGGCGGCGAGATCCCGATCGGCCCGTTCGCGCTGATCGGCAACGACGACATCGGCAAGGGCATCGTGGCGACCCTGTCCGGACACCGCTCGCCGGCTGTTCTTATGCAGAACCACGGCGTGTTCACCATCGGCCCGGACCCCAAGGCGGCCGTGAAGGCAGCAGTCATGTGCGAGGACGTCGCCCGCAGCGTGCACATCGCCCGCCAGCTCGGCGACCCGCTGCCGATCGACCAAGCCGACATCGACGCCCTGTACAACCGATACCAGAACGCCTACGGCCAGCGCTGAGCGCCGACGGGCTGAGTGCCGACGGGCTGAGTGCCGACGGGCAGAGCGTCAGGCGGAGGTGTGCCGCCCGTCGACGTCGCGCATCGGCTCGTCGGCTGCTGCCGTCGCGGTGTACGGCGCCAGGACGACCTCGCCGTTGCCGAACTGCTCGCGCAGCCGGGCCCGGGCCGGTGCGCCGGCGCCCGCCTCGTCGAGCGCCAGGACGGCCGCGCCGACCACGGGCGGCTGTGTCGCGTGGACCATGCGGGCCCGCGGCGCGGCGGCGTGGATGATCGCGTCGATGCCGTCGTCGAGGCGCGCCGAGCCGGCCCGCAGCAGCCCGCCGCCGAGCACGACGTCGACCTCGTCGCCCAGCATGCCGAGCCGGGTCAGCGCGGCCAGCGCGAACCCGGCGACCTCCGCAGCCAGCCGGTCGACCAGTGCGCCGGCTGCCGCGTCGCCCGCGCGCTCCGCCGCGACAACGAGCGGTGAAAGATCCGCCAGCCGCCAGCCGGAGAGCTGACGGGTGTGCAGGGCGATCGCGACGTCCTCGGCGGTCGCCATCTGGAAGAAGCTCCGGGACGATGCGCGACAGGCTGGTCGGCTCGTCGCGAGCGTCGTCGCCGCGCACGGCGGCCCCGAGCGCAGCGAGCCCCAGGTCATAGCCGCCGCCCCAGTCACCGGTGATCGCACCGAGCGCCGGGAATCGTGCAGTGCGACCGTCCGCGGCAACACCCACGCAGTTGATGCCCGCGCCGCAGACGACGGCGACGCCGGCGGGCGCGTCCGTGCCACTGCGCAGGACCGCGAACGTGTCGTTGCGCACCAGTGCCCGATCGACCCAGGGCTGCTCCGAGAGGGCGACGTGCAGCGCCTCCTCCTCGCCGTTGAGGTCGACTCCTGCCAGCATGAAGACGCCGACCTCGGCTGCGCTCGGCCCGCCCCGCGACGGTCATCGCCTGGTCGTAGAGCGCGCCGATGCGCTCCACCGAACCGGCGACTCCGACATGGTGCGGCGAGCTGCCCGGCCCGCGCACCGCAGCGAGCACGGTGCCGTCGATGTCGACGATCGCGAGGTCGGTCTTGGAGTTCCCGCCGTCCACGGCGAGGACGGTGCTCATCGCAAGCGGTCCCCACGGTTGTCCTGCGTCGCGATGTCGAGCAGCCCCGGCAGCTCGTTGGCCATGTCCCACTGGCCGACGAGTGGGTGGGCGAGCAGCGCATGGCGTACGTCGACATCGGTGCGGGTCTGTGCGGCGGTCACCGCCAGTCGCTCGTACGCCGCCACGTGCTGGACGAGACCGAGCAGCAACGGTTCGAGCGGTTCGCGGGGCAGCGGGTGTGCACCGTCCGCGTCGATGATCGCGGGCACCTCCACCACGTCGTCGTCGGCCAGACCGGGGATCGCGCCGTCGTTGCGTACGTCGACGACCTGGACGTCACCGGTGCCTGCGGTGAGCGAGGCGAGCAGGGCCACGGCCGCCTCGCTGTAGAACGCGCCACCACGCTGCTCGAGCAGTGCCGGCTTCGTCATCAGGGTGGGGTCCCGATAGAGCTCGAGCAGTCCGGCCTCGATGCGGGAGACGGCCGCGGCGCGAGGTTCGGCGCCCGACTGCTGCTCGCGCAGCACCTGGTCGTGGGCGTAGAAGTAGCGCAGGTAGTAGGACGGCAGCATGCCGAGCTCGTGCAACAGCGCCTCGGGCAGGTCGAGATGCTCGGCCAGCTCGCTCCCGTGGTCGGCGATCAGCTTGGGCAGCACGTCGGTGCCGTCGAGAAGCAGCTCGCGGACCCAGGTCAGGTGGTTGAGCCCGACCTGGTCGACGAGGACGCGGTCCGGCGCGACGCCGAGCAGCGCGGCACAGTGCCGTTGCAGCCCGATCGCGACGTTGCACAGCCCGATGGCCCGGTGACCGTTGTCGAGCAGCGCGCGGGTGACGATGCCGACCGGGTTGGTGAAGTCGATGATCCACGCATTCGGCCGCGACCGCCTGACGACCTGGTCGGCGATGTCGAGCACGACAGGAACGGTGCGCATCGCCTTCGCGAACCCGCCCGCGCCGGTGGTCTCCTGACCGATGCAGCCGCACGGCAGCGGTGCCGTCTCGTCGTGCAGCCGGGCGGCCTGGCCACCCACGCGCAGCTGCAGGAGCACCGCGTCGGCGTCCTCGACCGCCCCTTCCAGCGAGTCGGTGACCGTCAGGGTTCCGGGCCAGTCCTGAGCGGCCAGGATGCGTCGGGCCAGCCCGCCGACGACCTCACGACGCTCGGGATCGGGATCCATCAGGACCAGCTCGGACAGGGGCAGGCGGTCGGACTGGGCCGTCAGACCCGAGACCAGCTCGGGCGTGTAGGTCGATCCGCCGCCGATGACGGCAACCTTCATCCCTTGACCCCCGTGAGCGTGACGCCCTCGACGAACGCCTTCTGCGCGGCGAAGAACAGCAGGACCACCGGCAGCATGAACAGCAGCGTCGCGGCCATGGTGAGGTTCCACTGCACGTGATAGAGCGAGCGGAAGTTGGCCAGAGCGACCGACAGCGTCCAGTTGCCCTTGGCCTCGCCGACGTAGAGCAGGGGCCCGAAGAAGTCGTTCCACGCGTAGAGAAAGCTGAAGAGCCCGACGGCTGCGATGGCGGGACGGGAGAGCGGCACCACGACCTTGAGCAGGATGCGCCACTCGCCCGCACCGTCGCAGCGAGCCGAGTCGGCGTACTCCTCGGGGATGGTGAGGAAGAACTGGCGGAGCAGGAAGATGGAGAACGCGTCGCCGAAGAAGTTGGGCACGATCAGCGGCGCGAGGTGCCCCACCCAGGTGCAGCTTGGCGAACATGACGTACTGCGGGACGACCGTCACCTGCGAGGGCAGCATCATCGCGGCGAGCACGATGATCAGCGCCAGGTTGCGGCCGCGCCAGCGCAGCCGGGCCAGCGCATAGGCGACCGGGATGCTCGACACCAGGACGCCGATGGTGCTCAGGCCCGCATAGAGCATCGTGTTGCCGGCATAGCGGACCATGCTGGTGTTGGCGAACACGTCGTGGAAGTTGCTCCACCGGAACGGGCTCGGCCACAGCTTCGGGGACAGCGCCTGGGCATCGGTCATCAGCGCGGTGAGGACGATGAACACGAACGGCAGCAGGAAGGCCAGCGCCAGCGCGATCGTGAAGCTGTGCTGTGCCACGAGCACCAGAAGATGCTGTCGGCGTTGCCGTGGCGGCGTGGCCACGGCACCGCCGCGGTCGACTCGAGCGCCGCGGTCATCCGCCTGCTCCCTCGACGCCGGCGACCCAGTGCCGCGCGGACCGCAGCACCACGACCGTCACGGCCAGCGCGACGACGAACAGGCCGACGGCCATCGCCGAGGCGTAGCCCATGTTGAAGTACTGGAAGCCCTGTTGATAGAGCCAGACGGGATAGAACAGCGTCGAGCCCTCTGGATAGCCGAGGCTGCTGCCGGAGCCGACGCCGGAGTCACCGCCACCGGCGACGGTGCCCGCGACATAGCCCTGGGTGAAGTACTGCAGCGCCTCGATGATGCCGGTGACGACCGCGAAGAGGATCACCGGGCTGATCGAGGGCAGGGTGACGTGGACGAGGCGTTGCCAGGCGTTCGCGCCGTCGAGCTCGGCCGCCTCGTAGAGCTGCGCCGGCACGTCGAGCAGGCTGGCCAGGAAGATGATCATCACGGTGCCGACGCCCCACATGCCGAGCAGCGTGAGCGACCGGCTTGGCGAGGTGCGGGTCGTCGAACCACAACGGCTGCGGCAGGTGCAGCCAGCCCAGGATCTCGTTGACCGGTCCGGTTCTTGCGTTGAACAGGAAGACGAAGCCGAGCGTGGCTGCGACCGGTGGCGCGAGCGTGGGCAGGTAGAACACGGTGCGCAAGAAGCCCGCTCCGCGCTTGGCCTTGCTGACGGTCAGCGCGACGCAGAACGCGAACACCACGGTGACCGGCATGGCGATCACGATCATCCAGAGCGTGTTGCGGACGCTCGGCCAGAAGTTCGGGTCCTTTCCCATGAACCGGTAGTTCGCCAGCCCGACCCAGCGCGGCGAGGACAGCAGGTCGTAGTGCGTGAACGACAGGTAGGCCGTCGTGACCAGCGGGTAGCCGAAGAACACCGTGAACCCGATGATCCACGGGCTCATGAAGGACAGCACCGTGAGGCGTCGCCGGCGATCGGCGCGCCGCTTGGCGAGGCGGGCGGCAGCGGCCCGCTCGCTCTGCGACGGCGCGGCCGATCGTGGCGATGTCTCCGGCGGGACGGTCGGCGCCGTCACGGCGCCCCGCCACCCGATGACTGGGCGAGCTGCGCGTCGACTGCCTTGTCCACGGCGGCCAGGCCCGTCTGCAGGTCACCGCCCGATCCGGCCTGGTACTTCTGCACGTACGCGGAGATCGCAGGTCCTGGTCGGCGGTGCCGGCAGCCGTCACGGGCGTGCTCGACGTGCCGGGGTTCTGGTAGATCTTGATGAAGTTCGCGAACAGCGGGTCGGGCGTGAGCTCCGAGGAGTTCAAGCGCCTCCAGCGTCGTCGGCACGTTGCGCAGCTCGTTGGACAGCAGCGCCATGACCCCGGTGTCGGTCGCGAAGTACTTGACGAGCTGCCACGCCGCCTCACGCGCGTCGCCCGATGTCGTCTTCGGGATGCCGATCAGGTTGCCGGTCACATAGCCCGCGCCGTAGAGGTTCGGCTGGCTGTCGTCGACCGGGAACGGCGCAGTGCCGTACTTCAGCTCGGGGTGCTCCGCCTTGATGAACGCGGTGCGATACTCGCCGTCGATGTTCATCGCCAGCTTGCCCGTCTCGAACAGGTTGGAGGCGGAGAACTCCGACGATCCTGCCCCGGCGGTGAACCGCTTGAGCTTGTCGTAGCCGATGGCGTCGACGAACTTCTTCTGCCACTCGATCATCGCCGCCCAGTGCGGGTCCTTGGAGAAGCTGGACTTGCCGTCGGCGGTCTGCCACTGAGCACCCCAGGCCGGGGCGACGTGTGCCGGCGACATCTCGTAGAAGCCGAAGGACGGCACGAACCCGGCCACCTTGATCGAGCCGTCGCCGTTGTAGGTCGTCATCTTGATGGCCATGTCCATCAGCTCGGTCGCGGTCTTCGGCGGCTCGGTGTAGCCGGCTTTCTTCAACAGGTCGGTGTTGTAGTAGAGCCCGTAGACGTCGGCGAGCACGGGCAGCGCGCAGCGCGTTCCCTTGGTAGGTCGTGTACGTGGCCGACGGCTTGGGAAATGTCGAGACGTCGACCTTGTCGCGCTTGATGTAGGAGCCCGAGGTCGATCCAGGCGCCGCTCGCGCAGTAGCTGCCGAGCCGGTCGGCGGAGAAGGACATCGTCGACGTCGGCCGCGTTGCCGCCGCGGATCGCCTTCACGATCTTGTCGTCGTCCTGCGCCGCCGACGCTCTTCACCGTGATCCACGTGTGGCTCGCGTGGAACATCTCCACGGCCTTGTCGATGACGCCGAGCTCACGGTCGGTGAACCCGTTCCACATGGTGATGGTTATCGGCTTGTGGTTGGTCGAGGCCGGCGGCGCGGCCGCCTCCACCGCCGCTGCTGCCGCTGCAGGCGGCCAGCGTGAGCACCGCGGTAACTGCCGTAGAAGCGATGAGAGCGCGTCGGATGGTCACTGTGCCTCCAGGAGTGCGGCGAGGTGTGGTCCAGAAATGCGCGTGCCGGTGTTGTGAGCTCGTTCCGATGGCGTGCTGGTGCCCGCGTGGCCGGTGGCGTCGCCGAACACGCGGTCGTGTGCGTCGAGCAGGCTCGCGGCGAGTGCCCCGCGGAGCACGACGTCGTCGCTCAGCGCACTGGTGACGACGCGCGGTGCTGTCGGCGCGATCTGCGCCAGGGCCTCGGTGATCGGCCCCAGGAGCAGGTCACCCGCACCCAGACCGAGACCGCCGCCCAGGACAACCAGCTCCGGGTCGAGCACCGCGGTGACTGCTGCGATGCCGAGACCAAGCAGTTCGCCTTCACGGCGTACGACGTCCTGGGCAGGCGCACTGCCGTTGCGCGCCAGGGCCACCACCTGCTCGGCCGTCGTGACCCTCAAGCCACGATCCTTCGCCGCCCGCACAAATGCATAGGCGTCGACGCCCGACTCGAACATGCCGACCCCGCGACGCGCCGGCGCACCCGTCGGCACCGGCAGGAAGCCGATCTCCCCCGCTGTGCCCGTGGCGCCCCTCCGCAGCTCCCCGCCGAGCACGAGTGCCATGCCGACGCCGGTCCCGACCGACACGAAGACGAAGTCGTCGTGCTCGGTGCCGTGGCCGTTGGCGAGCTCAGCGAGAGCGGCAAGGTTGACGTCGTTCTCCAACCGCAGCGGCGCGCCACCGAGCTGGTCCCGGAGCCGGTCGATGGCGCCCCGCGTCTGCAGACCGGGCAGGCTCGGGGCGAGCTGCATGTGATCACCATCGGCCTGGACCACACCCGGGCTGCCGAGAGTGACTGCGGCGACGTCACGCAACGACAGTCCCGCCTCGGTGGCGAGATCCTTGGCGATGCGGCCGATCTGGTTGGGCAGCTCGCGGCCGCCTCGGGCCGCTGTGCGTTCGTTGCGGCGGGCCCGGGTGCGGCCGGCGATGTCGGCGAGCACCATGCGCACCCAGCGTCGGCCGACGTCGATCGCGAGCACGTGCCCGCTCGACGGATCGAGGTCATAGAGCAGCGCCGTGGCACCCCGGTTGCCGCTGGTGCGCCCGACCTCGCGAAGCAGGCCGGCCTCCTCGAGCCGGGACAGCGCCAGCGAGATGGTCGGCTTGCTCAGACCCGTCGCGCGGGCGAGCTCGGCGCGCGAGATGGCGCCCTCCCGGAGCACGATCTCGAGCACGCTGCGCTCGTTCATCGCGCGGAGATGCGTCGGCCGACCACGCGTCGAGGGCACCTGCGACCAATCAGTCAGTTGGGCGACGAGTTGGCTATCTGTCCGCAGCACTTGGCAGTGCGACTATCAGTTAGGGAACTTTACGAATGAATGTAGGAACCGATGCCCTCGGCGTCAAGGTGCAATCGCGACGTGCCGACCGGGACTTGCGACGGTTGGCCACCGTCAGTTGCGCAACCAGTACTCCCTGTCGCAGCCATTAGTGCTTTCGGGGGAAATTCTCTGGGATATGCCCTCTTTGTCTCATACGCCGGGCATCTTCGCCGGTCACGGAGCGAGCCGACGGAACAGCGCCGCGTTACGTGGGACAGACAGGGCGCAGAGAGAGTACGTTTGCGGTGCAGTCCACTGCTGCCGCCCCAGACCCCGGCGTCTCCCTGAACGCCGAAAGTTGGCGGGGCCGATGACGATCTACACCCAGGCACAGATGAGATTGTCCATCACGAGGTCGGCGGACGATACGGCTGACTTCGTCCAGATTCTTGGAGACGTCGACCTCTCGGACTCGCGCGCGCTCGGCCTTGCTGCCCGGCAGCTGATCGACGCCGCGGCCACCGTCGTCTACGTCGACCTGGCCGGCACCACCTTCATGGGCTCGACCCTGGTCGCGTTCCTGGTGCACGTCGGCAACAACGGCAAGGACCGCCGGCCGCTGGTGCTGTGCCGCCCCTCGCCGATGGCCCTGCGGGTCATTCACATGACCGGTCTCGACGAGCTGGCAAGCGTCCAGCAGGACCTCCCGCCCAGTTGGCCGGACACTCTCTCCGAGCCGATGGCGCTGCGGGCCGGCTGACCGTTCACCCGCTCGCTTCGGGCGTCACGACGGCAGTGTGACCTACCCGTTGTCCGGCGCCTGCCAGCCGCGCACGTCGGGCGGGTCCTCGCCGTGTTCTCTTGTGTACGCGCGGTGTCGCAGCCGCTCGTCGACCATCTCCTGCCGCAGCTGCGCAGCCCTGGAGCCGAGACCCGGGACGCGGTCGATCACGTCGATGACGAGGTGGAAGCGGTCGAGGTCGTTGAGCATCACCATGTCGAACGGCGTGGTGGTGGTGCCTTCCTCCTTGTAGCCGCGCACATGGATGTTCGCGTGGTTGGTGCGTCGATAGGTCAGCCGGTGGATGAGCCACGGGTAGCCGTGGTAGGCGAATATCACCGCGCGGTCCGGGGTGAAGATCGTGTCGAACTCGCGGTCGGACAGGCCGTGCGGGTGCTCTTCCTCCTGCTGGAGCCGCATCAGGTCGACGACGTTGACCACTCGCACCTTGAGGTCGGGCAGCCGGCGCTTGAGCAGGGCGGCGGCGGCCACGGTCTCCAGCGTCGGCACGTCGCCGGCGCAGGCGAGCACGACGTCGGGGTCACCGCCGTTGTCACTCCCCGCCCAGTCCCAGATGCCGAGGCCGCGCGTGCAGTGCCCGATCGCTTCGTCGATGGAGAGCCAGCTGGGGGTCGGCTGCTTGCCCGCGACGATGACGTTGACGTAGTTCTTGCTGCGCAGGCAGTGGTCCGCGACCGACAGCAGCGTGTTGGTGTCCGGCGGCAGGTAGACCCGGATGATGTCGGCCTTCTTGTTGACGACGTGGTCGATGAACCCCGGGTCCTGGTGGGAGAACCCGTTGTTGTCCTGGCGCCAGACGTGCGAGCTGAGCAGGTAGTTCAGCGACGCGATCGGACGGCGCCAGGGGATGTCGCGCGTGACCTTCAACCACTTCGCGTGCTGGTTGAACATCGAGTCGACGATGTGGATGAACGCCTCGTAGCAGTTGAACAGCCCGTGCCGCCCGGTGAGCAGGTAGCCCTCGAGCCAGCCCTGGCACAGGTGCTCGGACAGCACCTCCATGACGCGCCCGTCAGGCGCGAGATGGTCGTCGGTCGGCAGGCTCTCGGCCAGCCACCTGCGGTCGGTCACCTCGAAGACGACCTGGAGCCGGTTGGACGCGGTCTCGTCCGGACCCATCAGCCGGAAGTCGGTCGGGTTGGCGCTGATCACGTCGCGCACCAGCTCGCCCAGCACCCGGGTCGGTTCGCTCTCCGTGGCCCCGTGCTCGTCCACCGGGACGGCGTACTTCCGGAAGTCCGGCATCTCCAGGTCGCGCAGCAGCAGCCCGCCGTTGGCGTGCGGGTTCCCGCTCATCCGCCGCTCGCCCACGGGCGGCAGGGACCGCAGCTGCGCGATCAGCCGACCGTGGTCGTCGAAGAGCTCCTCCGGGCGATAGCTGCGCATCCAGCTCTCGAGCAGCTGCCGGTGACTGTCACTCGTCCGAGTCTCTGTCAGTGGCACCTGGTGGGAACGCCACGTGCCTTCCACGGGAAGCCCGTCGACCTCCTTCGGGCCGGTCCAGCCCTTCGGGCTGCGCAGCACGATCATCGGCCACCGCGGCCGCTCGACCGCCGGTTCTCCCGAACGGGCCTGCGCCTGGATGGCAGCGATGTCGTCGAGCACCTGGTCGAGCACGCCGGCCATCAGCTGGTGCATCGTCGCAGGGTCGTCACCTTCGACGAAGTAGGGCCGGTGGCCGTAGCCGACGAGCAGCGCCTCCAGCTCGTCGTGCGGGATGCGGGCCAGCAGGGTCGGGTTGGCGATCTTGTAGCCGTTCAGGTGCAGGATCGGGAGCACGGCGCCGTCGTGGGCCGGGTTGAGGAACTTGTTCGAGTGCCAGCTCGCGGCAAGTGCCCCCGTCTCAGCCTCCCCGTCACCGATGACGCACGCGACCAGCAGGTCAGGGTTGTCGAAGGCCGCACCGTAAGCGTGCACGAGCGCGTAGCCGAGCTCGCCGCCCTCGTGGATGGAGCCTGGTGTCTCGGGTGCGACGTGGCTGGGGATGCCACCCGGGAAGGAGAACTGCCGGAACAGCCTGCACAGCCCGTCGATGTCCTGGCTGACGTGCGGATAGGTCTCCGTGTAGGTGCCCTCGAGATAGGAGTTGGCAACCAGGCCCGGTCCGCCGTGTCCCGGACCGGTGACGTAGAGCGCATTCAGGTCCCGGGCGACGATGGCTCGGTTGAGGTGCGCGTAGAGAAAGTTGAGTCCGGGCGTCGTCCCCCAGTGACCCAGCAACCGTGGCTTCACGTGCTCGGGGAGCAGCGGCTCACGCAGCAGCGGGTTGTCGAGCAGATAGATCTGGCCGACCGAGAGGTAGTTGGCCGCGCGCCAGTAGGCGTCGATCCGGTCCAGCTCGACCTGTGCCAGCGGTGACGCACTGCTCATTCATTTCCTCCAGGTGCGGATGTGAACTCCAGGACCGCGTCTGCCGCGTGTGCATCCACCGGCACGATCAGCCCGGGTGGCAGCTCGACGATGTCGAGGACCCAGCGCACGTTCGCGGCGCTGTCGCCAAGCGTGTCGAGAACCCATCGGGTGGCCCGGGCGCGGGCGTCGGCGGCTGAGGCAACCCGGAAGGACGCGCTGGTCTCCGGCGACGGCGAGTCGGTCATCTGCCACGCGTGCACGATGCGCAACGGTACGCCCGTCCGGAGTGACTCTTCCGCGGCATGGCCCAGAGCTGCCGCGGCGGCCGGCCATTCGCCGACCCGGACGATGATCTCGGTCGCCTGCGGAGCGTTGCTCGGGCCCCCGACGCCGTTCCCGCTCATCCCAGCCTCCACGACTGCGCGACCACCCCGCCGGTGATCTGGACCCAGTCTCACGACGGGCCGCCGCGCTCGACAGCGGCGTTGGACCCTGATGGACGGGCACTTGTGCCCGGGTGTCGTGCATGAGTGGTGCGAGACTGTGCGCATGACGGACGACGCCAGCACGGTTGAGCCCATCCGGGTGTTCCTGCTCGACGACCACGAAGTGGTCCGCCGCGGACTCAAGGACCTGCTCGAGGCCGACGGCGACATCGTGGTCGTCGGCGAGTCCGGCCTCGCGCTGGAGGCGGCGCGGCGCATCCCGGCCCTACGACCGCACGTCGCCGTTCTGGACGGTCGGCTGCCGGACGGCTCGGGCATCGATGTCTGCCGCGAGGTCCGCTCGGCACACCCGGAGATCGCCGCCCTGATCCTCACCTCCTACGACGACGACGAAGCCCTGTTCTCGGCGATCATGGCCGGAGCCGCCGGCTACGTCCTCAAGCAGATCCGGGGCAACGACCTCGTCGACGCCGTCCGCCGCGTTGCCGCCGGTCAGTCGCTGCTGGACCCGGCTGTCACCGCCCGCGTCCTCGACCGGCTGCGCGCCGGACCCGAGGAGGACAAGGCGCTCGCGCCGCTCACCGATCAGGAGCGGCGGATCCTCGAGCTGATCGGTGAGGGCCTGACCAACCGGCAGATCGCCGAGCGGATGTTCCTCGCCGAGAAGACCGTCAAGAACTACGTCTCGTCGCTGCTCGGGAAGCTCGGCATGGAGCGCCGTACGCAGGCCGCCGTGTTCGCCGTCAAGCACCCGCCGAAGTAGGCCGGCGCCGGTTCGATCAGCACATGTCGACCGCGGCTTAACACGAGCCGTCCGGCGCTGCTCTGCGGGTCTTTAGACCCTGGGTGTGCCGGGTCTGTCCCGTCGAAGATCGAATTGTCCGCAGATCGGGCGTCGACGACCAGGAGCACACCATGACCATCACCATGCGGTCACGCCAGGAACAGCCCGTCCTGTACACCGAGGCACTGCTGGTCGAGCGGTACGGCCCGCTCAAGTAGTTCATCGGCAGCCGGGGGTCGGGTCCCCCCGCTGTGGACTCCTTGCCCACATACACCGGCGCCGGACATCTCCCCCCGAGGTCCGGCGCCGGTTCCCTGTCGTTGCGGGACAGGGCGTCGTGGGACAATTCCTCGACCAACGGTCCGGCCAACCCGGCTCAACGTGGCGTTCTCAACCTTGGAGTTGTTGTGCAAGAGCAAGCGGCTCGCGACATCGTCGAGCAGGCAACGCGGGCACCCTCGATCCACAACACGCAACCGTGGCGATTTGCGATACACGCCGACACGATCGAGTTGTGGACGGACCCGGCACGCGGGCTCAAGGTCCTCGACCCGACCGGCCGCGGCCGGCACATCAGCTGCGGCGCAGCGCTCCTGCATGCGCGGGTGGCCGCCGCGGCGGCCGGCTATGACGCAACGGTGACGGTCCTGCCCGACCCCGCAGAGCCGACCCACCTCGCCGACCTCGAGCTGCACGAGTCGGCCTCGGGTGCTGCCGAGAGTGACCTCGCCGCCGCGATCGCGTCGCGGCACACGTCCCGAGAGCCGTTCAGCAACGAACCCGTCGCCGCCGACGTCGTCGAAGCGTTGCGGGAGGCCGCGGCCGCCGAGGGCGCGTGGCTGCGCATCATCGACACGCCCGATGACGCCACGGCGGTGGCGGTGCTCCTGGCCCACGCCGACGAGGTGCAGGCGAGCGATCCGGCGTACGTGGACGAGCTGCGAAAGTGGACCCACCGCGGTGACAGCGATGACGGCATCCCTGCCTCGGCGGTCCCCGGGACGGCGCCGGTCGAGCGCGGGTCGAACTACCGGCTGCGTGACTTCGTCGCGGACCGCGAGCCCGACCCGAGCTCGCCGCACGAGCCGCCACCGGTGGAACGTCCGCTCGTCGCGGTCCTCGGCACGACCGACGACGACGTGCGCTCCTGGGTCGCAGCCGGGCAGGCTCTGGGGCGGCTGCTGCTCACCGCGACCGCCCACGGCGTGACCGCGTCTCCACTCACCCAGGCGCTCGAGATCCCGGCCACGCGTGCGCGGCTGGCCTCCGAGCTCGGGCTTCTCGGGCACCCGCAGATGCTGCTGCGACTCGGCTACGGCGCGGCGGGCGCGCAGACGCCGCGCCGCCCGATCGAAGACGTGATCACCTAGCGGACAGCGGTTTCCCCGGAACGCGCCACACGGCGACCGTGCCGCCCTCGGGACCGGGCTGCACCTCGAACGTCCCACCGAACGACTCGGCGCGCTCCCGCATGTTGCGCAGGCCACTCTCCCGGGTGCCGGCGGTGATGCCTCGACCGTCGTCGGACACGGTCAGCACGATGTCGTCGCCTACCTGCAGGAGCACCTGTGCGCTCGTCGCATGCGCGTGCCGGGCAACGTTCGACAGCGTCTCGCGCACGACCGCGAGCAGGTGCGGTCGCAGCTCGGCGGAGACAAGGCTGTCGACCGGCCCGTCGGTGCGCAGCTGCGGTGTGAACCCGAGCGCGGGTGTGACCACGGCAATGCTGGCGCCGAGCTCCGCGCGTATGTCTGTGGACGCCGTCGGCGTCGACAGCTCGAAGATGCTGCGGCGGATGTCCTTGATCGTCTCGTCGATGTCGTCGACCGCGCCCGTGATGCGCTTGGCAGCGACGTCGTGCAGGTCGGTCAGCCGGGACAGCGTTGTCCAGGACCAGCCCGATCGCGAACAGCCGCTGGATGACCAGGTCGTGCAGGTCACGACCGATGCGGTCGCGATCCTCGAAGACGGCGAGCCGGCCGCGGTCCTCCTGCGCCTGCGCGAGCTGCAGGGCCAGGGTGGCTTGTTCGGCGTACGAGGCCGGCAGCTGAAGGTCGGTGTCCTGGTAGAGCTGTTCGCTGTGCTGTGACCAGCCGAACACCAGCACGCCGGCGACCGACGCGGCGCTGCGCATCGGGAGCAACGCAAGTGACGCGAGCTCCGGCCAGCCGTCCTCGGTCGGGAAGCCGCCCGCCGCGACGCGCCCCTCGCCGAGCGCGTCGTCGACGACGACCGGCTCACCACCGGCGAGAACCTCGCCGGCGGCTGTCCCGTCGGTGCGCATCGCCAGCGCCGACGAGGCCCTCCGGCGCGGGACCGGACACGACCTCGACCAGCAGCCGGCCGCCCTCATGGCGCAGCATGACGGCCGCGAGATCTGCGCCGGCAACCGCGCGGCCGCGGTCCGCGACCGCCTGCAGCGCGTCGTCGCGGCTGCCCTCGCCGAGCAGCACCGCGGTGATGTCTGCGGCCGCCTCCAGCCAGCGTCGCCGCCGCTCACCGTCCTCGTAGAGCCGGGCGTTCTCCACGACGACACTGGCCGCGGCGGCGAGCGCGACCACGATCTCCTCGTCGTCAGCGGTGAACCCGTCACCGCTCTGCTTCTCCGTCAGATAGAGGTTTCCGAACACCTTGTCGCGGATCCGGATGGGGACGCCGAGGAAGCTCTTCATCGGTGGATGGTTGGGCGGGAACCCGTAGGACAGGCTGCTCTCGCCGAGGTCGGCCAGCCGCAGCGGCTCGGGCCGGTCGATGATGGCGCCGAGGATGCCGTGCCCGCGCGGCAGGTCCCCGATCAGGGCGCGCTGCTCGTCGGTGAGACCGTGCGTCACGAACTCGCGCAGGCGACGGTCGGGACCCGCACCGAGCACACCAAGTGCGCCGTATTGCGCGTCGGCGAGCTGGCAGGCCGCTCGCACGATGCGTTCCAGCACGCTGTCCAGGGACAGGTCGGCAGCGATGCCGACGACGGCGTCGAGCAGCCCCCGTAGCCGGTCCTGGGTGTCCACGACGTCCTCGACGCGCTGCAGCAGCTCCACCAGGAGCTCGTCGAGGCGAGCGCGGGAGAGCGGCGTCAGGGCCGCCGACGGACTGGACGGTGTTTGCCGGGAGGGGCTCACCTGCGCTCCGTCCTGGGGATCATCGCCATGTCGGCTCTCGTCTCGGCGAGATGGGCTGCTCCGTCCTCGACACTATCGGCGGGCGCGTCAGTCGAAGCTGCCAGCGGTGCCCCTGCACGACGAGCTGCCCGAGCTCGGCAGCCGGCATCGGGCGCGCCAGGAAGAAGCCCTGCGCCTGCTGGCACTGCAAGGTTCCTGAGGCTGGCGAGCTGGTCCTGGGTCTCGACGCCCTCGGCCGTCACCGCGAGACCGAGCGCGTCGGCCATGGCAATGATGGCGGCAACGAGCGCGGAGTCATGGAGGTCGGTGCCGAGTCCGTCGACGAATGCCCGGTCCACCTTGACGGCGTCGACCGGGAAGCGCTTGAGATAGCTCAGCGACGAATAGCCCGTGCCGAAGTCGTCGATCGCGAGCCGCACACCGAGGGTCTTGAGGCTCTTCAGGGTCCGGGCGAAGTAGTCGACGTCCTCCATGAACACGCTCTCGGTCAGCTCCAGACAGAGGCTCTCGGCCAGCGCGCCGGTGCGTCCGAGGACGTCGGCGATCAGGCCGGCGATGTCCGGCGCGAGCATCTGGCGCACCGACAGGTTGACGGCGACGGTCATCGACGGCTGCTCGCGCTGCCAGCCGACGAGCTGGCGGCAGGCCTGCTCGAGCACCCAGGCGCCGATCGGGACGATCAGGCCGTTCTCCTCGGCGATCGGGATGAACTCGGCCGGGCTGACCAGGCCTCGCTCGGGGTGCTGCCATCGAAGCAGCGCCTCCGCACTGACCATCTCACCCGTCGAGAGATCGACGATCGGCTGATAGTGGACCGTGAACTCCTCGCGCTCGAGCGCCGCGGCGCAGTGCGGAGGCGGTCGCCAGGTGCCGGTCGGCCTTGGCGCGGAGCACGTGGTCGAACAGCTCGATGCGTCCCCGGCCGCGTTCCTTGGCCAGGTACATCGCGGCGTCGGAGTCACGCAGCAGGGTCTCGGGCGTCGACTCCTCGTCGGCAAGGGCGATGCCGAGGCTGGCGGTGACCTGCAGCTCCTGGGCCCCGATCTGCAACGGCTGGCTCAGCACGTCGAGCACCCGTCCCGCGATCCGGGTCACCTCGGCATCGGAGACGTCGTCGCACACGACCACGAACTCGTCCCCGCCGAACCGCGCCACGGTGTCTCCTGGCCGGATCGCACGCCGCACCCGGTCGGCCACCTGTCTGAGCAGGTCGTCCCCGCACGCATGACCCAGGGAGTCGTTGACCACCTTGAAGTCATCAAGGTCGAGGAACAGCACTCCGAGCTTCCCGTCGCGCCTGCTCGCAGCCGGCGAGGCCGTGCACCAGGCGGTCGGTGAGCAGTGTCCGGTTCGGCAGCCCGGTGAGCGAGTCGTGCAGCGCCTGGTGGGCGAGGTCCTGCTCCATCTGCTTGCGCGCGGTGATGTCCGAGAGCTGGGCGATGAGGTACTGGGGCTCGCCGGCCTCGTCCCGAACAAGGGTGACGTGAGTCGACGCCCACACGACGGAGCCGTCTGGCCGCAGATAGCGACGCTCGTCCTCGTAGTTGTCGTGGCCGGCCGCCAGCCTGGCGGGTATCGCTATCCCGGGCTGCATGTCGTCGGGGTGGTTGTAGTCGGTCCACAACCGGCCGACGAGCAGCTCAGCCGGCCGCCCCAGCAGGACGCAGCACGCCGGGTTGACCCGGGTCGGAAGCCCGTCAAGCCCGAGGATGACCGCACCGACTCCGGCCTGCTCGAAGACGCCCTCGAACCGGGTCTCGGCTGCCCTGCGCACCTGCTCGGTCTCGACTCGTTCCGTCTCGTCCTGGATGGTGCCCACGAGCTTGAGCACCGTGCCGTCGTCGGCAAGCTCAGGCAACGCCCGGACGTGGATCCACCGACCCTCGGAGTCCGGGCGGATGATCCGGAAGGCGACATCCATCGGGACGCCCCGCTCGGTGGCCGCCGCCCACGCCTGGCCGAACACGTTCCGATCGTCTGGATGCAGCAACGAGAGGAAGAGCTCGGCGTGCTCCTGCAGATCCGGGTCCAGTCCGAGGACGCGGAAGTGCTCAGCCGAGCGCGTCGTCTCACCCGTCACGACATCGAACTCGAAGCTGCCGAGCCGAGCGATCCGCTGCGCCTCGGCCAGTCCCCGCTGGCTCGCTTCGAGAGCACGCTGCGCAACCCGGCTCTCGGTGATGTCGTGGGCGATCACCGACAGCCCCACGACCTCACCCGCTTCGTCGGTCGCACGTGACGCGGTGATGACCACGTCAACGAGGGAACCGTCCTTGCGGCGGCGCGTGCTCTCAAAACGTTCGGCCGGCCCGCCGGCGTTCAGCCGAGCCCGTACGCCTTCCTGCTCGGGAGCCGCACCCTCGGGCGCAAGGGTCGACAGCGGCCGGCCGATGATCTCCTCGGCCGTATAGCCGAACAGTGCCTCGGCGGCAGCGTTCCAGCTCGTCACCAACGCCTCGGACGTCGATCCGAAGATGGCGTCGCCCGAGCCGTCGATGATCGCGGAGAGGTGACGTCGAGCCACCTCCGCCTTCTGCTGCTCCGACCGCAGATCGGCTTCCAGCTGCTTCGCATCGTCGACGTCGGTCGCCGTGCCGACCCACCGCACGACCGCGCCGTCGTCATCGCAGATCGGAACGGCGCGAGAGGTGTGCCACCGGTAGACACCGTCATGACGGCGGATCCGGTAGTCGAGGCTCGTCGCCGTCCTGTCGCGAACGGCCCGCTCCCACGCGAGGCGGGAACGGTCGACATCGTCCGGGTGCAGCAGGGCGACCCAGTCCCAGCCGTAGTTCGCCTCGGACGGATGGCCCGTGTACGTCGTGCCCAGGCGGTTGAGGTAGTTGGTCGACCCGTCGGCTGACGCCATCCACACGATGTGCGGGATCGACTCAGCGATCAGCCGGAAATCGGCGTCGCTCATCGAAGACCCGTTGGCCGCAGCGGAGCGGGTCATTCGCAGCCCATCCGGTGGCTCATGCCCTCGTCGCCGAAGGCGGTCGGCGCCGATGGCGCCGAACGACAAGCCTACGCACCGCCCATCCATTGTTCACCGTGCGTGGTTTGCCGGTCGTCATTCTGTCACGGTAACCGCACGTATGGCCGCATTCTGGCCGTTTCCGGTGTCCCGGTCGGTGGGGATCCTCGGGTTCAATGACCTGCGACACCCCGCGCGTCGTGGGTGGCCCCAGGTCGATGAGGAGAGTGTCGTGACGGTTCGGCTCCACCACCGGGTGTCGGGAGCGCCCGGGCACCCGACCGTGGTCGTCGGCGGTTCCCTCGGCTCAACCCTGGCCAGCTGGGGACCTGCGATCGCCGCGCTCTCGGTCGACTTCCAGGTCATCGCCTACGACCATCGCGGGCACGGCGGCTCACCCGCGCCCGCCGGTCCGTACAGCATCGAGGATCTGGCCCGTGACGTCGTCGGCCTGCTGGACGAAGAGCAGGTGGACCGGGCGCACGTGGTCGGGCTGTCGCTCGGTGGCATGGTCGCCCAGCAGATCGCCGCGCAGCAGCCGCACCGCTTGGATCGCCTCGTCCTGCTCTGCACGTCCGCGCACGCGGACCGGCAACCGTGGACCGAACGGGCGGCCGCGGTGCGCGCCGGCGGCACCGGGGCGATTGCCGACGCGGCCGTCGGCCGCTGGCTCACCTCCCGCTATCGGCTCGCCCACCCCGAGGTCGCAGCGGGGTTGCGGGAGATGCTCGTCAGCATCGACGACGAAGGCTACGCCGCATGTTGTGAGGCGATCGCGGACATGGATCTCCGGCCGGGTCTGTCGCGCATCCAGGCGCCGACTCTCGTCATCGCCGGCGCCGAGGACCCCTCCATGCCGCCGGAGCAGATGCGTGCGATGGCCGCAGCGATAGCGGGCTCGCGGTTCGAGGTCGTTCCCGGCGCACACGTGCCCCCGCTCGAGCACCCGGACGCCGTGACGAGGCTGGTGCTCGAGCACCTCGTGGGTGCCTGACGTAGACCGTCAGCGCGTGGGATAGAGCGAGTAGTCGGGGAAGTTCCCGAACAGCCGCTCCGCGTCGCCTTCCGGTCCCATCGTCACCGCCTGGACGAGCAGGTCGCCGCCGACGAACGCGCCCTTCCACGACTCACCGAGACCGCCGAAGACCTCCTCGCGGTCACCGCGGCTGCGCGGCTTGTTGACGCCGACCTTGAAGGCCTGCAGCTGCCCGCTGACCCGGGTCGCGAAGTCGTCGTTGTCGGTGGCCAGGCTGGCGACCAGGCAGCCGTTGCTCACGTTCATGGCGGACAGGAACTCCGCCTCCGTGTCCACGCAGACCACGGAGTCCAGCGGGCCGAACGGTTCGGCCTGGTGCAACGACCAGTGCGCGGGCGGCTCGAGCACGCACGCAGGCGCGGCATAGGCCGACGTGTCCTGACCGTCCACGAAGCGGCCGTCGCCGACCGAGCCGCGGTGCAGCGGCAGCCCACGGCCGCGCAGCGCCTCGTCGAACTGCTCGGTCAGCTCGCTCGCCTTGCGGGCATGGATGACCGGCCCGAAGTCCAGCTCCGGCAACGGGTCAGCGGGGTCGGCGACCGCCAGCGGGTGGCCGAAACGGATGTCCTCGATCACCGGCAGGTAGTGCTCGAGGAAGGCAGGCAGCAGCCGGCGCTGCACGACGTAGCGCGGATAGGCCGTGCACCGCTGCTTGGCGTACTCGAAACCCTTGCGCACGTGCTGGGCGAGCAGGCCCCACTGGTTGAACTCCCAGATGCCCCACGCGTTGAGACCCTCCTGCTCGAGGAAGTGCCGACGTTTCGTGTCGGCCAGCGTCGTGGCAGCGGCGCGGCCGTTCGATCGGCCACCCACGAAGGCCAGCGCCCCGATGCCTTCGCTGCTGATCAGCGCCTCGCCGAGCTTGCTCCCGACTCCCGACAGGAGCGTGACCGGCAGCCCGGCGCGGGCCATGAACGCATGAGCAAGGGTCAAGCAGTGGAATCCACCCTGACTCGGGGTCTTCGCGATGACCCCGTTGCCGGCCAGGGCCTGCACGAGCTCGGCGTGCACCTGCACGCTCATCGGATAGTTCCAGCTCGCGATGTTCGACACCGGTCCCGGCAGCGGCGTGCGCTCATCGCCGGAGCCATCCGCGAGCTGGCGCTCGATCTCCTCCACGTACCAGCGGACACCGTCGAGGGCCCGGTCCACGTCGGCGCAGGCCAGCCGCCACGGCTTGCCGATCTCCCACACCAGCAGCATGGCCAACAGGTCGCGGTGCTGCGACATCTCGTCGACGGCGCGCGTCACCCGCTCCCGGCGCTCGTCCAGGTCGACCTTGCTCCAGTCGTCATGTGCCTGCCGAGCGTCCCGAACAGCCTGCTCGGCCGTCGCCCGGTCCACCCGCGGTGGGCCCTGGATCGGCGACCCGTCGACGGGGGTCACATGGTCGCCGGGTCGGCCGACCCGCGCCCAGTCGCCGCCGATCAGGTTCAGGATGCGGTCCGGCTCGAACGCCTCCGGCGCCACCGACACGCACCGGGCGTAGGTCTCTGCCCACGAGGTGCCGGGCTTGAGGTGATAGCTGGTCACGGAGACTCCCTTACCGCGATTGGGAAAGCTGGTGCATCCCTTCGATGGCCAGCACGTAGCCATGGACGCCGAAGCCGATGACGATGCCGGCAGCGGCCGGTGAGACGTACGAACGGTGGCGGAAGTCCTCTCGCGCGTACACGTTCGAGATGTGGACCTCGATGACCGGCGCCGCCGCAGCCTTGATCGCGTCATGCAGCGCGATCGAGGTGTGCGTGAACGCCCCTGGGTTGAGCACCACACCGTCCAGCTCGCCCGATGCGCAGCGCGGTCCGGCGGCGTGGATCCAGTCGATGAGCTCACCCTCGTGGTTGGACTGCCGGAACTCGATGTCGATGCCGAGGCGCGCGCCCGCCGCTCGGCACAGTGCCTCGACGTCCGAGAGCGTCGCGGTGCCATAGACCTCCGGCTCGCGCTGACCGAGCAGGTTCAGGTTGGGGCCGTTGAGGATGAGCATGGTGGTCATGAGCGCCTCACTCGTCGCGGAACCGGTTGATGTCGCTCTCGTGCAGGGCGCGCAGCTCGTGGTTGCGGATCCCGAGGCCGTCGTTGGGGGCGAGGCAGAGGACGCCGACCTTGCCCTGGTGGGTGTTGCGATGCACGTCGTACGTCGCCTGGGCTGCTCGTTCGAGGGGGTAGGTCCGCGACAGCGTCGGGTGGATCTTGCCGCGGACGATCAGCCGGTTGGCCTCCCACGCCTCGCGGTAGTTGGCGAAGTGCGAGCCGATGATCCGCTTGAGGTTCATCCAGAGATAGCGGTTGTCGTACTCGTGCAGGAAGCCGCTCGTCGACGCGCAGGTGACGATGGTGCCGCCGCGACGGGCGACATAGACACTGGCGCCGAAGGTCTCGCGGCCGGGGTGCTCGAACACGATGTCGGCGTCGTCGCCACCAGTGCAGCTCCCGGATCGCCTTGCCGAGTCGCTGCCACTCCTTGGGATCCTGGGTCTGCTCGTCCTTCCAGAACTTGTAGCCCTCGCCCGTTCCTGCCGACCGGTCGATGATCAGCTCGGCGCCCATCGCCCGGCAGATGTCGGCCTTCTCCGGGCTGGACACCACGCAGACGGGCGTCGCTCCCCCGTTGACCGCGAACTGGGTGGCGTAGGACCCCAGCCCGCCCGAGGCGCCCCAGATCAGCACCGTGTCGCCCTGCTTCATGCCGGCCCCGTTGCGGGAGACGAGCTGCCGGTAGGCCGTCGAGTTGACCAGCCCCGGACTGGCCGCCTCCTCCCACGTCAGGTGCGCCGCCTTGTGCATCAGCTGGTTGGACTTGACCAGGGCGAGCTCGGCGAGACCGCCGAAGTTGGTCTCGAAGCCCCAGATCCGCTGCTCCGGGTCCAGCATCGTGTCGTTGTGCCCGTCGGGGCTCTCCAGCTCGACCGACAGGCAGTGCGCGACGACCTCGTCGCCGGGTTTCCAGACGTGCACGCCCGGTCCGGTGCGCAGCACGACTCCGGCCAGGTCCGAACCCAGCACGTGATAGGGCAGGTCGTGGCGCTGTGACAGCGGGCTCATCCGGCCATAGCGCTTGAGGAAGCTGAACGTCGAGACCGGCTCGAAGATCGAGGACCACACGGTGTTGTAGTTGATCGCGCTGGCCATCACCGCGATCAGCGCCTCACCCGGACCCAGCTCGGGAGTCGCGACGTCCTCGACGTGCAGGCTCTTCCGCGGGTCCTTGTCCCGGGTCGCCAGCCCGGCGAACATCTCCTGCTCGTCCTCGTGCACCGTCACCGCGCGGTAGTGCTCGGGCACGGGCAGGTCCGCGAACGCCTCCGGCGGAGTGTCCTCCGCCAGAATCGCGTCGAGGATGGCTTTCATGCGGTCTCCTGTCAGGCTCGCCCGAGACCACAAGCCTGTCAGAGGCTAGCCAGCGACCGGGCTCCGGGCCGCGACGGCGCGTTCGCCGGCGTCGCGCAGCACGCTGACCGGCACGGCCTTGCCGGTCATCAGAAACACCTGCAACGCGGCCTGGTGCACGAGCACGTCGAGCCCACCGACGACCGCTCCACCGGCGGCTGCCCAGGACGTTGCCAGCGCGGTTTCTCCAGAGCTGTAGCCGACGTCGAGCAGCGCGCCCGGCTCGTCCGGGACGACCTCCGCGAGGTCGTCGGTGACCCCGACCGGCGTGGTCACCATCACGACGGGTGCGGCGAGGCCGTCGTGCCGCTCCTCCCAGGGCCGCACGGTGCACGCCAGACCCAGCTCGGCGGCGACGGACAACAGCTGCTCCGCCCGGGCAGGTGTGCGGACGTACACGGTCGCCGCGTCGGCCACCTGCTGCAGAACCGCCAGGGCCGACCGTGCCGTCGCCCCGCCACCGAGCACCGCGCCAGCGGACACCCGATCCACGCCGCGTTCCCGAAGACCGTTCACCATGCCCGGCACATCGGTGTTGTCGCCGTGGCTGCTGCCGTCGGGCTCGAAGATGACCGTGTTGACGGCAGCGACCACTCGGGCCGTCTCCGACACCTCGTCCACGCAGGCGATGGCGACCTGCTTCAACGGCATCGTCAACGACAGGCCGCGCCATGATTCGTCCAGGCCACGGATGAAGTCCGGCAGCCCCGCCTCGTCGACCTCGTGCCTGCCGTACTGCCAGTTCAAGCCGAGATGTGCGTACGCCGCGCGGTGCAGCGCTGGGGACAACGAGTGCGCTATCGGCGAGCCCAGGACCGCCGCGCGCATCAACCCAGCGCCTGGCGGCCGGCCTTCAGGAACGCGTCGTTCACGCGCTTGACGAAGTCGGCGTAGTTGTTCGCCAGCGTGACCGCCCAGTTCAGCTGCGTCGACTCCGCGGCGGTCTCGGTGAGCTCCAGCATGCTGGACAGGCTCTTCTCATAGGCCTCGAGATAGGCGGTTCCCCCGCGGCGGGCAGTCTCGAGCAGCAGCCCCTGCAGTTCGCGGATGCGTGCCACGGCATCGTCGACTCCGGCTTGGGCTGAGGCGGCTGCCGCACCGGCGGCCGCCTGAGCGCCGGCATAGGACGTCGCCTTCGGCGGGGCGGTCGTCTTCTTCGCGGTCGCCTTCTTCGCGGTCGCCTTCTTCGCGGTCGCCTTCTTCGCGGTCGCCTTCTTCGCGGTCGTCTTCTTGGTTGTTGCCTTGCGGGCCGCCGGTGGCATGTGCGCTCCTCGGTCTGGGCGGATCGGTTGGATCAGGCGATCGGTCAGGGATCGATCAGGCTGCGGGCCGTTCCGTGAGCGGGAGCCGCACGATGAAGCGGGTGTCACCCGGCTGCGACTCGACGCGCAGATCGCCGCCGTGGCGCTCGACGACGATGCGATAGGAGATGTCCAGGCCGAGCCCGGTGCCCTGGCCGACCGGCTTGGTCGTGAAGAACGGTTCGAAGATGCGCTGCCGCAGCTCGGCGGGGATGCCCGGGCCGGTGTCCCCGATCTCCACCCGCGCATAGTCCCCATCCAGTGACGTACGAATCGTCAGAGTGCCCTGGCCGTTCATGGCCTGAACCGCGTTGTCGATGAGGTTGGTCCACACCTGGTTGAGCTCGGCGCCGTAGATCGGCACCGGGGGCAGCGACCTGTCGAGCTCCTTGACGACCGTGATGTCCTTGAACTTGCCGGCCATCATCGACAGCGTGCTCTTGATGCCGACGTGGATGTCGGCTGCGCTCGAAGGGCGCGCGGTCCATCTGGGAGTACTGCTTGGCGTCGCCGAGGAGCTTCGAGATGCGGGTGACCGAGTCGGTGATCTCGCCCATCAGCAGCTCGGTCTCCAGCGTGTAGGCGAGCCAGTGCACGGCACTGTCGAGCACGTCCGGTGGTGCGTCCTCGGCCAGCTTGTCGAGAAACTCCGGCGTCGTGCCGGCACCTACGAAAACTGGCGCGAGCTCCCAGCCACCCAGCACGCCGTGGGTGTCGAGCCAGTCGGTCAGATCGTCCTCGCGCTCCGACTCCTCGACCGCAGTCAGCGTTGGCGCGGACGCGATCGCGAGCACGGCCTCTTCCTGGACCTCGAACAGCATTTCCAGCAGCTGCGGGTCGATCTCGTTGCGCGCGAGCATCGCCAGCTTGCGGCGCATGTGAGCCACCCGGTCCTTGAGCGCCGCGGTGGCGCGCACCGCCGCGGCGGCCGGGTTGTTGAGCTCGTGAGTCAGGCCGGCTGAGATCCGGCCGAGGGCGAGCAGCTGCTGACGCTGGCCGACCAGCTCCTGAGAGTTGCGCATGCCCATGAACAGCCCCTCCAGCAGGTGGATCGCCATCGGGAACCAGGTGCGCACGGCTTCCGCGAAGTCCTCGCTCCGGATGACCCAGCAGCCGCACGTCGGTGACGGCACTCACCGTGGCGGTGTACTTCTGCCGGCTCGGGTCGTTGACGTAGGCCTGCATGGCACCGGCATAGACGCCACGCTGGTCGGTGCGCACGACCTCGACGTCGTCGCGGCCGACGCGTCGGCGCATCACCATGGTGCCCGGAGAGCAGCACCATGATCAGCTCGGCCGGCGCCCCCTCGTCGAGGATGGTGGCCCCGGCGGGCATTGACACGACCCAGCCGCGCTCGCCGAGCCAGCTGAGCTGCTCGTCGGTCAGCGACTCGAACAGGAACAGGCTGCGCAGCTCGTCGTTGGTCAGCCGCTCGTCGGTGCGATCGCGGTGAGGCTCATGGTGCTCCCAGATAGCGGTGGGCCAGCGTGACGGCCATGGCGCCTTCACCGACGGCCGAGGCAACCCGCTTGACCGAGTCGGCGCGTACGTCACCTGCCACGAAGACACCGGGGATGCTCGCCTCCAGCGGCCACGGGTCGCGTTCGAGCGGCCAGCCACGCGGCCGCTGCCGGTCGACGATGAGGTCGGGGCCGGTGACCAGGAAACCTCGGTCGTCGCGCTCGAGGGTGCCGGCCAGCCAGTCGGTCCGCGGCTGCGCGCCGATGAACACGAAGGCGTGGCTGGTGTCGACCCGCTCGGACGAGCCCGACGGCGTGTGCTGCAGGGTCAGCGCCTCGAGATGACCGTTGCCGTGCGCCTCCTCGACGGTCGTGCAGAGCCGCACCGACACGTTGTCGATGACGTCGAGCTGCTCGATGAGGTAGGCCGACATGCTGCGTTCCAGCGAGTCGCCGCGCACCACCAGGGTCACCGACTTGGCCACGCGCGAGAAGAACACGGCCGCCTGCCCGGCCGAGTTGGCGCCACCGACGATGTAGACGTCGACGTCGACGCAGTCGCCGGCCTCGCTCGCGGCCGAGCCGTAGTAGAGGCCGCTGCCCGCCAGGTCGCTCACTCCCGGTGACGTCGAGGCCGCGATAGGACACACCGGTCGCCACGATCACGACGTGCGCCGTCACCTCGGTGCCGTCGCCGAACGCGACGACGCGCGCCGTGCCGTGGGGCCGCAGCCCCACGACGTCGCGCGCGGTGAGGATCTCGGCGCCGAACTTCGTGGCCTGCCGACGCGCCCGGTCGGTCAGCTGCGCACCCGACACGCCGTCGGGGAAACCGAGGTAGTTCTCGATGCGCGACGACTGCCCGGCCTGCCCGCCGGTCGCCTGCCGCTCGACCAGCAGCGTCCGCAGGCCCTCCGATGCGCCATAGACGGCTGCGCCGAGCCCGGCCGGTCCGGCACCGACGACGACGAGGTCGTAGAAGTCGGTCGTCGGCGTCGTCGACAGCCCGACCGCGGCGGCCACCTCGGTCGTCGACGGAGCGACGAGCGTCTCGCACTCCGGTGTGATGACCACGGGCAGCCGCGAGGCGTCGACGCCCGCCGCCTGCAGCAGTCGCTCGCCTTCGGGCTCGTCGGCCATGAACCACCGATAGGGCACCGCGTTGCGCGCGAGGAAGTCGCGCACCTCGAACGACGGCGCCGACCAGCGGTGGCCGATCACCTTGGTCTCGAGCACCTCGATGTCGGACGCGTTGAGATAGGACTCGATCATGGCGTCGACGACCGGATAGAGCTTCTCCTCCGGCGGCTCCCACGGCTTGAGCAGATAGTGGTCGACGTCGACCACGTTGATGGCCGCGATCGCGGCGTCGGTGTCGGCGTACGCCGTGAGCAGCGCCCGCCGCGCGCGAGGGAACAGGTCCATCGCCTGCTCGAGGAACTCGATGCCGCTCATCTCCGGCATGCGATAGTCCGCCAGCAGCACAGCGACCCGCGTCCCGCGCAGCTTCAGGTCACGCAGGGCGTCCATCGCCTCGGCTCCCGAGGACGCCCGTACGACTCGGTAGTGCTCGCCGTACTGGCGGCGCAGGTCCCGCGCCACCGCCCGCGACACGGCCGGGTCGTCGTCGACGGTGAGCAGGACGGGCCGGTCGGTGGCCTCGGGCTCGCCGCCGACGGACGTCAGGTCGAGGTGCTCGGTCACGGGTGCGAAAAGTCAGGGAGGTCGCCGACGGTGAAGCCGAGCTGGTCGTCGTAGCACCACCACCAGTCCTCGCCGGGCTCGAAGGACGAGATCAGCTGATGGCCGTCGGACGCGTGGTGGGCGGACGCGTGCTTCGAGGGTGAGTCGTCGCAGCAGCCGACATGCCCGCAGATGCGGCACATCCGCAGGTGGACCCACCGCCCGCCCACGCGCAGGCAGTCCTCACAACCCTCGGCGGACGGCACGGCCGCTGCATCGACCAGATCCAGATGAGAGCAGCTCTCGGTCATGCCAGAAAGCCTAGGACAGCCGCGCAAGTCCCGGGCCGCCAGTTGACCACGCCCCCTCGGGAAGTCGACCACGTTCAGCATGCGGGCGGACGGTTCGCAAGGCGTGCAGGCATTGCGAACCGTCCGCAGACCTGGCAAACGTGGTCAACTGCACCATGCGACGGTGGAACGGCTGGGGCGACGACACCCGCGACTATCCGGTGCCGCCGGCCCTCGTGGAGCATCTGACCGAAATGATCGGCGCGGCCAGAGCGCCCGACGACGTCACTCTCGCGACCGCGGTGGGGCAGGTGCCACCTTCGCGGCTGCCCGAGGACGCACGCCGTCCGTCCGGCGGCCTCGGCGATGTCGCGAACCACCTGCTCAGCACCGACCCGGCGGACCGTCTGCTGCATGCCCGGGGCCAGAGCTTCCCCGACCTGGTCGCCATGCGCTCGGGCCAGACCGGCCCCGTGCCGGACGCCGTGGCGCACCCCCGCAGCGGCGCGGACGTGCGGACGATCATCGACCTGGCGCAGGGAACCGGCGCCCACGTCATCCCCTACGGCGGCGGCACGAGCGTCGTGGGAGGAGTGAACACGACCGCCTCCGAGGCACCCGTGCTCACCGTCGACCTGCGCGGCGTCTCCGGGCTGACCCGGCTCAACCGGCGCGACCAGCTCGCGACGTTCGGCGCCGGCATCACCGGCCCGCGACTCGAGGCGTTGCTGCGCGCCGACGGCCTGACCCTGGGCCACTTCCCGCAGTCCTTCGAGCTCTCGACGCTGGGTGGCTGGGTCGCGACCCGGTCGAGCGGCCAGCAGTCGCTGGGCTACGGCCGCATCGAGCGGCTGTTCGCCGGTGGCGTGGTGGAGTCGCCCGCGGGAACCCTCGAGCTGCCGACGTTCCCCGCGTCCGCCGCCGGGCCTGACCTGCGCGAGCTGGTGCTGGGGTCGGAAGGACGCATGGGGATCATCACCGAGGCGACCGTGCGCGTCCGCCCCGTCCCCGAGGTCGACGATGTCCACGCGGTGTTCCTGCCGTCGTGGGACGCGGCCCTCGAGGCGACCCGCGAGATCGTGCAGAGCGGCACCCCGCTGTCGATGCTGCGACTGAGCACCGCCGAGGAGGCCGCGTCGCAGCGCACCCTGGCCGGCGACTCACGGGCCGCCCTGGTGCTCGACAGAGGGCTCTCGCTGCGCGGTGTCGGCACCGGAAGGTGCGTACTCCTCATCGGTGTCATGGGCAGCGCGCGGCTGGCCCGCCAGCGGTGGAAGTCTGCGTACGGCGTCGCGCGGCGCCACGGAGGAGTCCATGTGGGCCGCTCGCTCGGCCGGCGCTGGCAGCGCGGGCGGTTCCGCACGCCCTACCTGCGCAACGGTCTCTGGGAGCGCGGGTACGGCGTCGACACCGTCGAGACCGCCACCACGTGGTCCAAGCTGCCCACGATGCTCACCTCGCTCGAGCAGGAGATCGGGGCAGCGCTCGAGCCCGTCGGCGAGAAGGTGCACGTGATCACCCATCTCTCGCACGTCTACCCGACCGGCTCGAGCATCTACACGACCTACGCGTTCCGGCTCGGTGCGACAGCAGACGAGACGATGGAGCGCTGGACCCGCTGCAAGGATGCGGCCAGCGAGGCGATCGTCGCGAACGGCGGCACCATCAGCCACCAGCACGGCGTCGGTCTCGACCACTCCGCCTACATGCCGGCCGAGAAGGGTGAGCTCGGGATGGACGCCCTGCGCAGCGTGACCGGGTCGCTGGACCCCGACGGACGGATGAACCCCGGAAAGCTGCTCGCGTGACGCCTGCTCAGCCGAACTCGATCGACCTGCGTTGGGACGCCGACTGGCGGTCACGAACCTGGTCGTCGCTCGACGATCCGTGGGACCTGGTCGTCGTCGGTGGCGGAATCGTCGGCGCGGGGATCCTGCGCGCCGCGGCACGAGTCGGCGTACGTACGTTGCTCCTCGAGCGAAGCGACTTCGCGTCGGGCACCTCCAGCCGCTCGTCGCAGCTCGTGCACGGCGGGCTGCGCTATCTCGCGCAGGGTCAGGTCGGCCTGGCGCGATCGGCCGTGGGCGAGCGCGAGCGGCTGTTGCGCGACGCGCCGGGGCTGGTCACGCCAGTGGACTTTCTCTTTCCCTTCTATGAGGGTGAGCGCGCCAAGCGGCTCGGCTTCGGGTCACTGCTGACGGCGTACGACGCCCTCGCCCGGCGGCGCTCCCTGCACCGCCTGACCGGGCCTGACTTCGCGCTTCTGTCGCCCAGCAGTCATCCGCTCGGGCTGATCGGCGGGCTGCGCTATCGCGAGGCGCACACCGACGACGCCCGTCTCGTGCTGCGGCTGCTGCGCGAGGGAGTCGGCAGTGGCGGCTCGGCGCTCAACTACGCGCCGGTCACCTCGTTGCTGCGCGATCGCAACGGTGTCTGCGGCGTGCGCGTCCGTGACGACGTGACCTCCCGGGAGACGGAGGTGCGGGCCACGGTTGTGGTCAACGCCACCGGAGCGTGGGCCGACGACCTGCGCGCGCAGGTCGGCGGCGCCGCCAAGATGCGGCCGCTGAAGGGCAGCCACCTCGTGTTCCCGGCCTCGCGGTTCCCCACCTCGATCGGCGTCAACGTGCTGCATCCCAGCGACGGCCGGCCGATCACGGTCGCCCCGTGGGAAGGAGCGACGCTCGTCGGGACCACGGACATCGACAACCCGAACGAGCTGGGCAACGACGTCGCGATCAGCGCCTCGGAGGTGGACTATCTCCTGGTCGCACTCGCCTCGCAGTTCCGGTCCCTGTCCCTGTCACGCGATGACATCGTGTCGACGTGGAGCGGCGTGCGCCCGACCGTCGCCACGGGTGCCGCGACGGCCTCGCGAGAGCTGCGCGCCCACGTCGTCTGGGACGAACAGGGGCTGCTCACGGTGACAGGCGGGAAGCTGACCACCTTCCGGGTGATCGCCTGGGATGCCCTCACGGCGGCGGCCGGACGGCTGCCCGCACTCGCCGCGGCGAACCAGTCGGATCCGGCCCTCGACCGGACGGCGGAAATCCTGCCCGACGCGCCCGAGCCCGCGGCGCGACTCTCCGGGCGCCATGGCGCGGAGGCCGCCGACGTCGTCGCCGCGGCAGACCCCGGTGAGCTCGCGCCGCTCGTGGGGACGCCCGTCACCGCCGCGGAGCTGCGCTGGGCGGCGCGCAGCGAGGGAGTGCACCACCTCGACGACCTCTTGCTGCGCCGGGTGCGTCTCGGGCTGCTGCTGCCGGCGGGTGGCGCGGAGGTGTTCCCGCTGGTCCGGCGCATCTGCCAGCAGGAGCTGTCCTGGACGGACGGGCGTTGGGATGACGAGCGGGCCTCGTACACCGCGTTGATCGCCCGCAGCCACAGCGTCCCGAACTGATGCGACCTGGCCGCCCTGGCCTCAGCCACGTGGCGGTACGCCTCAGCTAGGACTCGTCAAAGTCTTCTTGCGGCGGCGGTAGGCGGCTGCGGCGAAGCGGTCCGCGCAGAGCTCGCAGCAGAAGCGCCGGGTCCCTGCGCGGCTGCGATCGACATAGGCGCACCGGCACGGGTGTGCGTCGCACAGCCCCAGCCGGATGTTCGGGCTGGCCAGCCCGATGGCCACCGCGACCGAGACACGCTCCTCGAGACGCCGCACGGCGTCGGAGTCACCGTCCGCGACCCCGAGCACCGTTCGCTGGGCAGCGGGATAGAGCGCCAGCACCGGCCGCACGCGCAGGAGCAGCTCGTTGCACGCCTGCGCCGCCGCAGCGGCGTCGCCTTCGACGAGGTCGGCGAAGATCTCGCGGACCTGCTCGCGCAGCAGCTTGACTGCCGCGACGTCGCGCTTGGTCAGCCGGGACGTCGCCACGTCGGTCCAGCCGAGCCTGGCGAACAGGCGCTTGAGCGAGGCAACGCCGACCAGGCGCTCGGGCCGCGAGTCGTAGGCGTCGTACGTGTTGAGCAGCGCGACGACGACGTCGAGGTCGCTCGCCCGTTCATCGACGATCACGTGCTCACCCCTCTAGACGCCGGTCACTGACACCAGTATGTTCCGTCAGGACCATAACCGCTTAATCTCCTGACGATTTTGGAGGCCGAACCATGAGAAGGAAGCTTCTTCTGTTGACCGCTCTCGCCCTGGCGCTGCCGGCGATCCTGGCTCCGCCACCGACCGCGGCCGCCACGCGGTCGGCCGGCACCAAGGCGGCCGCTCCGTCGTCGGTCGTGATCAGGGACGTGACTCTCAACGTCCGTGGCACGGCGGTGTCCATGTACGTCGTCGCGCCGGCGGGGCGTCGGGCCCACTCCCACGCCGGGATTCTGTTCATGCACTGGTTCGCGCCGGGCACGGTCGGAGCCGACCGCACCGAATACCTCGCTGACGCCGTCCGCCTTGCCGAGGAAGGGACCGTGTCCTTCCTGCCGCAGGGCGGCTTCCCCTGGCAGGCCGACCCGATCGGCACGAAAGCGGACGCCCGGGCCATCCGCCACCAGCTGACGGTCTTCCGCAGCCTGCTCCACCGATTGGCCAACCGGGCCGACGTCGACCCGACGCGCGTCGCCGTCGTCGGGCACGACTACGGCGCCATGTACGCGGCCCTGCTCGCCGGCAGCGACCGCCACGTCCACGCGGCCGTGCTGGAGACACCGGATGCCACGTGGGAGAACTGGTTCCTCAAGTTCTGGCTGGGCTACGAGGGTGAACAAGCGGCGCAGTACGCGGCAACGTTTGCCGGGCTCGAGCCCGTCGACGCCATCCACGGGCTCGGCGACCGGATCTATCTGCAGTTCGCGGACGACGACTTCTTCATCCCCGAAGAGGTCCGGACCGCCTTCGCGGAGTCGGATCCCGGCGCGAAGGTCAGCCTCTATGCCGCGGAGCACGAGCTCAACACCGACGCGACCACCGACCGGCTGGCCTGGCTGGAGAGCGAGCTGAACCTGTCCGGCTGACGGACGGTTGTCGAGGGCAACCGGTTTCCAAGATTTGCGGTTTCACGGCGATTGTTACGGTGACGGGTAGGCGCGGCGGACGACGAGGCCGCGCCTACCAAGGAGGTCACGCGTGCTCGTCCGGCTGCTGCGCACCTATCTCGTGCCCTACCGCACCCTGCTGGCTGCAGTCATCGTCCTTCAGCTCTTCGGCACGCTCGCCGCCCTCTACCTCCCCAGCCTGAACGCGGACATCATCGACAACGGCGTGGCCAAGGCCGACACGGGCTACATCCTGCGCACCGGCACGATGATGCTTGCGGTCACGTTGGTGCAGGTCGTCTGCTCGGTTGCCGCCGTCTACTTCGGTGCGCGGACAGCGATGGGCTTCGGGCGCGACACCCGGGCCGCCGTGTTCCACCAGGTCGGAGCGTTCTCGTCGCGCGAGGTCACCCGGTTCGGCGCGCCCTCGCTGATCACCCGCACCACCAACGACGTGCAGCAGGTGCAGATAGTCGTGCTGCTCACCTGCACGCTGATGATCTCGGCACCGATCATGTGCGTCGGCGGCATCATCATGGCGCTGCGCCAGGACCTCGGCCTGTCCTGGCTGATCGTGGTCAGCGTGACGATCCTGGTCGCCGCGATCGCGATGATCATCTCGCGGATGGTGCCGCAGTTCCGCCTCATGCAGACCCGCATCGACGTCGTCAACCGGGTCCTGCGTGAGCAGATCAGCGGTATCAGGGTCGTCCGGGCGTTCGTGCGAGAGCCCGTCGAGCGGCAGCGGTTCGGTGCCGCCAACATCGCCCTCACCGACACCGCGTTGCGGGTCGGACGGCTGCAGGCATTCCTGTTCCCGATCGTCTTGCTCGTGCTGAACGTGTCGAGCGTCGCCGTTCTGTGGTTCGGTGCGCACCGCATCCAGGACGGCGAGATGCAGATCGGCTCGTTGACGGCCTTCCTCAGCTATCTGCTGCAGATCCTCATGTCCATCATGATGGCCACGTTCATGCTCATCCTCGTACCACGGGCTGCGGTGTCAGCCGACCGGCTGATGGAGGTGCTCGACACCGAGTCGTCGGTGATCCCGCCGTCCGATCCGGTGACCGAGCTCGCGTTGCACGCGACCCTGGAGCTCGAGGGCGTCACGTTCACCTACCCGGGTGCCGACGATCCCGTGCTGCGGAACATCAGCGTACGGACCGGGCCCGGCCAGACCACGGCGATCATCGGCAGCACCGGGTCGGGCAAGTCGACGCTCGTCTCCCTCATCCCCCGGCTGATGGATGCGACCGAGGGCAGGGTGCTCGTCGACGGTGTCGACGTACGTCGGCTCGACCCGGGCCTGCTGCACGGGCTCATCGGCCTCGTCCCCCAGACGGCCTACCTGTTCACCGGCACGATCGCGAGCAACCTGCGTTATGGCAAGGCGGACGCCACCGACGAGGAGCTGTGGCAGGCCCTGCGCGCGGCGCAGGCCGACGACTTCGTCTCGGCCATGGCGGAAGGGCTCGACTCTCCGGTTGCGCAGGGCGGCACGAACTTCTCGGGCGGGCAGCGGCAACGCCTGGCGATCGCGAGGGCCATCGTGCACCGGCCCGAGATCTACCTGTTCGACGACTCGTTCTCGGCGCTCGACCTGGCCACCGACTCACGGCTGCGCGCAGCGCTGCGGCCGATCACCCGGGACTCGGCGGTGGTCATCGTCGCGCAGCGGGTGTCGACCATCGTCGACGCCGACCAGATCCTGGTCATCGACGACGGCGCCGTGATGGGCCTCGGCACCCATGACGAGCTGCTCGCCGGCTGCCCCACGTACGCCGAGATCGTCGAGTCCCAGCTCCCCGCGGAAGCGGTCGCATGAGTCAACAGGCGCCACCACGGCCGCCGCCGCGGCCGATGCGCGGGCCGGGCGCCATGGTCACCGCCGGCATGCCGGTCGAGAAGTCGATGGATTTCTGGCCCTCGGCCAAGCGACTGCTCCGCCGGCTCGGTCCGGAGACGATGCCCGCGTTCGCCGTTCTCCTCCTGACGCTCGGGAGTGTGTCGTTCAGCGTCATCGGACCGAAGATCCTGGGGCACGCCACGAACCTCATCTTCGCCGGAGTCATCGGGGGGCAGCTGCCCGCAGGCATCACCCAGCAGCAGGCCATCGACGCCGCTCGGGCCCGGGGCGACGACAAGTTCGCCGACCTGCTGTCCGGCATGACCGTCATCCCGGGGCAAGGCATCGACTTCGGCGCGCTCTCGCGCGTACTCATGATCGTGCTCTTCCTCTACGTGGTCGCGTCGATCCTGCTGTGGCTGCAGGGCTACGTGCTCAACGGGGTGGTGCAACGCACGGTGCTGCGGCTGCGGTCGGATGTCGAAGACAAGCTGCACCGCCTCCCCTTGGGCTACTTCGACACCAAGCCGCGCGGTGAGCTGTTGAGCAGGGTCACCAACGACATCGACAACGTCCAGTCGACGATGCAGCAGACCATGAGCCAGCTGCTCAACTCGCTGCTCACATTGATCGGCGTGCTCTCGATGATGCTGTGGATCTCGCCACTGCTCGCGCTGGTGGCACTGATCTCGGTGCCCTTGTCGATCGTCGTGACGCGACTGATCGCCAAGCGCTCGCAACCGTTGTTCGTCGCGCAATGGGGCCAGACCGGCCGCCTCAACGCGCACATCGAGGAGACCTATACCGGTCACGCCCTCGTCCGGGTCTTCGGCCACCAGTCGGAGGCCGAGGAGGTCTTCCAGGAACGCAACGAAGAGCTCTACAAGGCGAGCTATGGCGCGCAGTTCCTCTCCGGCATCATCCTCCCGGCGATCATGTTCATCGGAAACCTCAACTACGTGTTCATCGCGGTCATCGGCGGTCTCCGAGTGGCGTCGGGCAGCATGTCACTGGGCGACGTGCAGGCGTTCATCCAGTACTCCCGCCAGTTCAGCCAGCCGCTGACGCAGGTGGCGTCGATGTCCAACCTGCTCCAGTCGGGGGTCGCGTCGGCCGAGCGGGTCTTCGAGCTGCTCGACGCCGAGGAGCAGGTGCCCGACCCGGCCGAGCCGGAGCGGCTCAGCCAGCCCCGCGGGCTCGTGTCCTTCGAGCACGTCTCCTTCCGCTACGACCCCGCCGTGCCGTTGATCGACGACCTTTCGCTGGTGGCGGCTCCGGGGCAGTCGGTGGCGATCGTCGGGCCGACCGGTGCGGGAAAGACGACGCTGGTCAACCTGATCATGCGGTTCTACGAGCTCGACAGCGGGCGCATCACCTTTGACGGTCACGACATCGCGAAGATGGACCGCGACGACCTGCGCGGCCAGATCGGCATGGTGCTGCAGGACGCCTGGCTGTTCGGCGGGACGATCCGCGACAACATCGCTTATGGCAGACCGGACGCGACCGAGGACGAGATCCTCGAGGCCGCCCGCGCGACGTTCGTCGACCGTTTCGTGCACTCGCTGCCCGACGGCTATGACACGGTCATCGACGACGAGGCCAGCAACATCAGCGCCGGGGAGCGGCAGCTGATCACGATCGCGCGGGCGTTCCTGGCTGCCCCGTCCCTGCTGATCCTGGACGAGGCGACCAGCTCGGTCGACACGCGCACAGAAGTGTTGGTGCAGAAGGCGATGTCAGCCCTGCGCTCCGATCGGACGAGCTTCATCATCGCCCACCGCTTGTCGACGATCCGCGACGCCGACCTGATCCTCGTGATGGAGGCAGGCAGCATCGTCGAGCAGGGCACGCACGCAAGCCTGCTGGCGCACGGCGGTGCCTACGCCGCCCTCTACAACGCACAGTTCACCGGCGCTCCCGAGGTCGACGCCGCGCCATAGACCTCCCCGCGACTCACCGCGGCACCACCGGCGCATACTTCGTGAAGGCTTCGCCGTGTACGAGCGCCCAGTAGCGCTCGCCGTAGGACCAGTGCCACCACTCGGTCGGGTAGTTGACCAGGCCTGCCGCGCCCAGCGCGGCACCGAGGATGCTCCGCAGTTGGCGCGCCGGTCCCGGGACGTCCAGGGATGAGGTGTAGCAGGCGCCGTGGCTCGCCTCGGGGCTGGCGTTGACCGGCGTCCCGAGGTCGAGCTCGACGCCGGACGTCGTGCAGAGCGTGAGGTCGACGGCACCGCCGGTGCCATGCGGCGCCACGTCGGGCGGCGACACGAACTTGCTCGCCTCGACATGCCGGCGCGAGGGTTCCCAGTCGGCGTGGGCCAGACCGAGCTCCGTTGCGTAGCTGTCGAAATAGCGACGCTGCAGATCCGGTGGCCGGTAGCCCTCGATGACGAGCAGCTCCAGCCCCTTGGGCAAGCCCGCCTGCGCCTTGAGCAGACGGCGGACGAGACCACGTCGCAGGTGCGCGTATGCCCCACCCGGGTCGGCCAGCCGCCGGTCCAGTCGCAGGCCGACGACGTCGCGCAGGTCGACGAGCGGCTCACCGTTGTCGCTCCAGCCGATCTCGGCGACGCGGCGGTCGGACAGCAGAACGGGTTCTTCGACTGTGAATTGTCGTTCGACAGCGACCATGGTCATGGCGTGCTCCTTGTTGTCATCGAGAAACTGTTGTGGCGAAGGGCTCTGCTGTGACCGTCCGGCAGCGACGACGCCGGTCCCGGTCCAAGGCCAGCTCGACGAGCCGGTCGAGCAGCTGCGGATAGTCCAGACCAGTGGCGGCCCAGACCTTCGGGAACATCGAGTGCGCGGTGAACCCCGGCATCGTGTTGAGCTCGTTGACGACCAGTCGGTCATGCTGTTGGTCGTAGAGGAAGTCGACGCGGGCAAGTCCCCAGCCGCCGATCGCCTGGAACGCGCGCACCGACAGGTCGCGCACCCGCTCCGCCACGCCGGGCGGCAGTGCCGCGGGCACGATCATCGGGTCGCTGTTGCCGAAGTACTTCTGGTCGAAGTCGAACCAGCCACCGCTGACCTGCACCTCCCCGACGGCCGACGCCTGGGGCGCATAGCCACCGAGCACGCCGCACTCCAGCTCGCGCGCACCGACGAGTCCCTCCTCGACCAGTACGACACCGTCGTGCGCGAGGGCCGTCTCCACGGCGGCAGTCAGCGCCGCCGCCGCTGTGACGCGGGTGATGCCGATCGACGAGCCGAGGTTGGCCGGCTTGACGAACCACGGTCGGCGCAGACCGGCGACGAGCTCCAGCGGGTCGCCGTACGAAGCCCACCGGTCCTCGTCCAGCCAGACGTACGGAGCCACGGGAATGCCCTCGGCCGTCAGCGCGCGCTTGCTCACGACCTTGTCCATGCCGACCGCCGACGCGAGCACGCCGGCACCGACATAGGGCACGCCGATCGTCTCCAGCAGCCCCTGCAGGGACCCGTCCTCGCCACCCGGCCCGTGCAGCACCGGGAAGACGACCTCGGCGCCGGCCAGCGCATGGGCGTCGACGACCGCACCCGAGACAGGCAGCTGGTCGTCGATCGCGCGGACTGCAGTTGCCGGCCGTCGCGCTGCCTCGACGGCGCCCGGCGACAGCCGGCGCCAGACACCGTCCGGCGAGATGCCGATCGCGACGACCTCATAGCGGCTGGTGTCGAGGCTGCGCACCACCGAGGCCGCAGACGCGCGCGACACCTCGTGCTCGGCCGACGTGCCTCCGAACAGGACGACGAGCCGCAGCCGCTGAGCCGCGATCACAGTGCACCACCACGGGGATCGCGCTCGGCGAGCAGTCTCGCCACCAGCGCGGGATCGACGTTGCCGCCGGTCAGCAGCACGCCGACGTCGCGCACCTCGCTGCCTGGCTCGGAGAGCAGCGCGAGGGCGCCGGCCAGGGCAGTCGCCGCGGCAGGCTCGACCAGCAGCCGCGCATGCACGAGCGCGAGACACAGCGCGTCACCGATCGCCGGCTCGTCGACGGTGATGACCCGGCTCACCGCATCGCGGCACACCTCGAACGGCAGCCGGCCGATCGTGTCCGGGCGCAGCCCGTCGGCGATCGTGGGGCGCGCCTGCACGGCGAGCGGACGACCCGCCCGCAGCGCTGCCGTCAGTGCAGGGACGGCCGCCGGCTCGGCGCCCACGACGTGGATGCCCAGCCCCGCCGCGGCAAGGCAGGCACCGGCGAGCGCGCTGCCGCCGCCGACGGGCACGACGATGGTGTCCAGGGCTCCCGCCGGCTGACCAGACCTGGTCGATCAGCTCCGCGGTCGCCGTGCTCTGACCGGCGACGACGTCCGGGTCCTCCCACGGGTCGACGACGCCCCAGCGCCGCTCGTCCCGCAGCCGCTCGCACGACCATGGAGCGTTCCCCCGGAGTGGTCCCCTCGAGCACGACCTCAGCGCCCGCCGCGCGTACCGCATCTGCCTTGCAGTGGTTGACGTCGGGCGGCAGCACGAGCACGGCGCGCAGTCCGAGGTCACGGGCTGCCAGGGCGACGGCGATCGCGTGGTTGCCGGTGCTCTGCGCGACGACCCCGGACGCGCCGGCGCCCGCCAGCCGACCGACGGCCAGCAGGGCTCCGCGCAGCTTGAACGACCCGCCGCGCTGCAGGTTCTCCGCCTTCAGCCAGACCCGGACACCGGCTCGGCGGTCCAGCTCGTCACTGCGCACCACGGGCGTCCGCACGATCCGCCCGGCCAGCAGGCGCTGCGCGGGCAGCACGTCGCCGCGACCGCGTGCCGCGAACCTGGGCGCGTCGAGTTCGGTGTCCTCGCCGTACGTCGTCGCCGACATCTGACCTGCCTCGGTCCCGTGGCGGGGTGGTCCCGCCTCCGACGGCAACGATCCGGCTCCGACATGCACGGGGGGTCCGCGTCGTGTCACAGCTGTGTACGGGTGTTCCCCGGTGCTCGCCCCTGGTTCGCGGCATCACGCATACTCGGCGACGTGCCCAGAGTCCTGCTGATCGAGGACGACCCCGCCGTACGCGAGGGGCTGCAGCTCGCCCTCAGCCACCTGGGCCACGACGTCGTCGCGGCGAGCGACGGCGAGTCGGGCCTGGTCGCCGCGTCGAGCCAGGATCCGGACGTCGTGGTGCTCGACCTGATGCTGCCCGGCATCGACGGCTTCGAGGTGTGCCGTCGGCTGCGCGGCACGGGCAGCATCCCGATCATCATGCTCACCGCACGCAGCGACGACTTCGACGTCGTCGCGGGCCTGGAGGCGGGCGCCGACGACTACGTCGCCAAGCCGGTGCAGCCGCGCGTGCTGGACGCCCGGATCAAGGCGGTGCTGCGCAGGATCGCCTCCGTGCCGGCTCCGCGGGAGCAGTACGGGCCGCTTGTCATCGACCGGGCCAGCCTGGTCGTGACGAAGGACTCGGCTGTGGTCGACCTGACGCCGACGGAGCTGCGGCTGCTGCTGGCGCTCTCGGGCAGCCCGGGGCGGGTGTTCTCCCGCGAGCAGCTGCTGCTCGCCGTGTGGGAGCAGGACTGGCTCGGCGACTCACGCCTGGTCGACGGCTGCGTGCAGCGGCTGCGCGCCAAGATCGAGCCGCGACCGGCTGAGCCGGTGCTCCTGCAGACCGTGCGCGGCTTCGGCTACCGGTTCGGGCCGGTGTGAGCACCGCGGGCGGCTCCGGGCGCGGGCTGCGGTCGAGACTGGTCGTCGGCTATGTCGGGGTGACCGTCGCGACCGCACTGATCACTGGGGGCACGGCGGTGATCGCCATGGTCGTCATCATCGGCGCCCGTCCCGTGCGAGCCTCGACGTTGGCCCGGGAGATGTTCGACTACTTCCCCGTGCACTCGCTGTCGGACACCGGGCTGCTCTGGCTGCTGGTCATCGCCACGATCGGCCTGCTGGCCATCTCGGTCGGCGCAGGGCTGCTCGCGGCCAAACGCGTGCTGCAGCCGGTGCGCACGCTGGCCGCGGCGGCCGAGCGGGTGGCAGCCGGCGACCTGGACGTCCGGCTGGCGCCCACGGGTGACGACGAGCTCGCGCAGCTGGCCACCACGTTCAACGGTATGACGGCCAACCTGGGTCGGTCGGTCGAGGAGCTGCGCCGCCTCGAGGCGCGGGCGCGGCGCTTCGCCTCCGACGTCTCACACGAGCTGCGCACCCCGCTCGCCGCCATGACGGCCGTGACCGACGTGCTCTCCGCGGAGACCGCGGGCATGTCCCCCGACGCGGCCCGCGCCGCGCGACTCGTCGTGGCGGAGACCGAGCACCTGCGGCTGCTCGTCAACGACCTCATCGAGATGTCCCGCTTCGACGCCGGCACGGCGGCGCTGGACGTCGACGTCCTGGACATCGGCACGGTCGTCGACGCGTGCCTGGCGATGCGCGGCTGGACCGATACCGTCCACACCGACGTTCCCGAGGGGATGTCGGCGACCCTGGACCGGCGTCGCTTCGACATCGCGCTCGCCAACGTCGTCGGCAATGCCGTGCGGTACGGCGCCGCGCCCGTGGACGTCACTGCTGCGGCCCGTCAGGACGGCGTCCGGAGCTGGCTCGACGTCACCGTCACCGACTGCGGGCCGGGGTTGCCACCCGATGCGCTGCCGCACGTGTTCGAGCGGTTCTACAAGGCCGACGCCGCGCGCACCCGGTCGGACGGCAGCGGGCTGGGCCTCGCGATCGCACTGGAGAACGTCCGGCTGCACGGCGGCACACTCGAAGCGGCCAACCGGCCGCAGGGCGGGGCAGTGTTCACGATGCGGCTGCCCATGCACGCGGCGCCGGTTCCTGACCGACCGACGAGTGGCGCGTCCACGGCCGGCTGACAGCGACCGCCTCAGGGGCGCCGCGTGGCGACGTGCAGGACCGACCCCCAGTGTCGGCGCAGGATGTGGTCCGCGCGCGCGGACAGCCGGCTGCGGATCTCGCCGTAGAGGTGCGCGCGATCGGCCGGCGCCAGCTCCAGATGCCCGGAGAAGGTGTCCAGCAGGGCGATGTACGACTCCGCGTCGTAGCGGATCTCCCAGTCGTACTGCCTGACCTGCACATCGTCGAACAACCCGCTGGCCTCGATGTCGGACGAGTCGTCCGGCAGCTCACCGGGTCGTGGCCGGGTCACATCTGACTCCCCGCCTTCGCCGATGTCGCCGTACACCTGCTGGATCTCCCGGAAGAACGGGTCTCCGTCGTCCGGGAACACGTGAACGGCGCTCCAGAACGCGAGGTGGCCGCCCGGGCGCAGCAGCTCCCACGCCCGTTGGTAGCGGGTGACGGGGTCCAGCCAGTGCCACGCCGTCGCGGCGAACACCAGGTCGAACGTCGGGTCGACGGTCTGGGTCTGGCCGCTCGCCTGGCCGATCGCCGGGCCGCTCGCCTGGCCGAGCTGGGGAGGCGGCCATTCGTCGTACGAGGCGTTGATGACTGACACCTGCGGGAACACGGCGAGGTTGCGCCTGGACACGGCCGCGAGCTGTTCGCCGAGCTCGAGACAGGTGAGGCGGAACCCTCGACGTGCCAGGGGTGCGGTTGCCTTGCCGGTGCCGCAGCCGATCTCGAGCAGGTGATCGCCGGGGTGCAGGCCGGCCAGCCGTGTCAGGTCGTCGAGGAGCTGCTCGGGATATTCCGGCCGCGCCTGGTCGTAGCGGTCCGCTGCCGAGTCGAATGTCCGCCGCAGCCGGAGGCGGTCCTGCGTTGCCCGCCGGTCGATCGGATGTCGGGTGTCCGGGTCGTCAGGCACGTCGTCGTCAGGCACGTACCCCATTTTGACCGCCGACCTGCCGGAACCGACTGACTCACGGACACCACCGAGGCGGATGTTCCCGGAGTGACTGCAGCAGCGCCACAGCAGCCCCTGGAGTCACAGACGTACCGGATGCGTCCGTGGCTCAGCACGGATCCAGCGCGGCGCGGGCAACCCGTAGGCGCGGCGCCGCCGGACCGGCGAAATGTTCGGGAACTTCTGCTTGCTCCGACCCATCCGGGAATGTCAGTGGTCCGGATTACCTTGCGAACGGTCAGCCGGTGACGGAGGCTCGACCTTCGGACACCGTCGTCGAAGCAAGATCTCAGCAGCTGGGGAGGTGGAGATGACAGGTCTGTGGGCAGCCGACGACCTCGGCCCGGACCAGTGCGCAACGGTCCGCACCGAGCACGACGTGCGTGGTTTCGTGACCCGCACCTGCTTCAAGACGGGCCCACCAGGGCGCGTCGGCATCGAGTCAGAGTGGTTCGTGCATGATGTCGCCGACTCGGCCGCACAGGCCGACACGGCCAAGCCGGCCGACCAGGGCAGACATGTGGTCCGGGGCAAGCGAGCGGAGCAGTCCGACCGCGTCTCGCTCGATCGGCTCCAGCAGCTGGTGGAAGACGCCAGCCCGCTGCCCGGCGGTTCCGCCCTCACCTTCGAGCCGGGCGGTCAGCTCGAGCTCAGCACCGCGTGCGGTGACAACCTCCCCCACGCCCGAGACCTCCTTGACGGGGATCTCCACCACCTCGACAAGCTGCTCACCGACCGCGGGCTGCTCCGCGTCGGCGTCGGCCTCGACCCGGTCCGGCCCCCGCGCCGCATCTACGACAGCCCCCGCTATGCGGCGATGGAGAGCTTCTTCGACCTCGACGGACCCGCCGGTCGGGTGATGATGGCCAGCACGGCCTCGGTTCAGGTGTGCCTCGAGGCCGGCACGGACGCCGCCGACGTGGCAAGGCGGTGGGCGCTGACCAATGCGCTCACCCCGCTGCTCATCGCGGCGTTCGCCAACTCCCCGCTGCGGCTCGGCCTGCCGACCGGGTTCGCCTGCTCCCGCCAGGACGTCTGGTCGCACATCGATCCGACCCGCACCAGCACGCCGCGGGGCCAGGACCCCGCCGACGCGTGGGCGAGATATGCGCTGGACGCCCGGGTGCTGCTCGTCCGCCGTGACCCCGAGCCATGGGTTGCCGGTCCCGGCATGACATTGCGCGAGTGGGTCTCGGGCGACACGCCGTGGGGGCGGCCGACCTTCGACGACCTCGCCTACCACCTGAGCACGCTGTTCCCGCCGGTGCGCCCGCACGGCTGGCTCGAGCTGCGGGCGATCGACGCGCTGCCCGACGAGCAATGGCCGGTGGCCGTGGCGGTTGCGACGGCCCTCGTCGATGACGCCGGCGCCGCCGACACGGCTCGCGACGCGATGTCCGGGCTCGACGGACACCATCACCGCGCTGCGCGCGACGCCTTGCGTGACCGGGATCTGCGCCGTGCCGCGGAGCGCTGCTTTGCGGCCGCGCTCGCCGCCCTTCCGCGGCTCGGCGCCGACGCGGCTCCTGGTCGCCCAGGTCGACGACTACGCCGACCGCTATGTCAGCACCGCGCGCACGCCGGCCGACGACCTGCTCGACGCCTGGCAGCGCACGACGAAGGAGGAGTCAGCGTGAACGAGCCTGCGAGTTCACCATCCGGCACCGTGAACCGCACGGACGAGGCGGCCATCAAGGCGCGGTTCGCCGACGAGCTGGAGCGCGTCCGGGTCCGCTCACTCGGGCTCACCACCGACGTTCTCGACGTCGACGAGCTGCTGGCCCAGCACTCCCGCCTGATGTCGCCGCTGGTGTGGGATCTCGCGCACGTCGGCAACTACGAAGAGCTCTGGCTGCTGCGCGCCGCCGCCGGCATCGACCCCATGCGGCCGGAGATCGACAACATCTACGACGCGTTCGAGCATCCGCGGGCCGAGCGGCCCACCCTCCCGCTGCTGCGCCCGGACGAAGCCCGCCGCTACATCGACACCGTGCGGTCGAAGGTGCTCGACTCACTCGATGTCGTGCGCTTCGACGGGTCAAACCCCTTGCTGGACAACGGTTTTGTCTACGGCATGGTCGTGCAGCACGAGCACCAGCATGACGAGACGATGCTGGCGACCCACCAGCTCCGCCGTGGTGCCGCGGTGCTGACCGACCTCGCGCCGGAGCCTGCGCCGGCCGATGCCGCGACCCTGCCCGCTGAGGTGCTCGTGCCGGCCGGGGCGTTCGCGATGGGCACGTCCGAGGACTACTGGGCCTACGACAACGAACGACCGCAACACGATGTCTTCGTCCCGGCGTTCTACATCGACACGACACCGGTCGCCAACCGTGCGTACCTCGCATTTGTCGAGGCGGGCGGCTACAACGACCGGCAGTGGTGGACGGCGGAGGGCTGGGAGTGGCGCTGCGCGTCGGAGAAGCGAACGCCCGCCTTCTGGGTGCGCGAGGGCGGCCAGTGGCTGCGCCGTCGCTTCGGCCGGGTCGAGCCTCTCCCGCTGGATCAGCCGGTGCAGCACGTCTGCGCGCACGAGGCCGACGCCTACGCGCGGTGGGCCGGGCGCCGGCTGCCGACCGAGGCAGAGTGGGAGAAGGCCGCCTCCTGGGACCCGGTCGTCCGCCGCAAGCGGCGCTATCCGTGGGGCGACGCGGACCCGACGCCCGAGCGGGCCAACCTCGGCCAGCGACACCACCAGCCCGCCCCTGCCGGATCGTTCCCTGCCGGTGCCTCGGCCTACGGCGCGCGCCAGTTGATCGGCGACGTGTGGGAGTGGACCTCGAGCACGTTCGCGAGCTATCCCGGCTTCCGGCCGTTCCCCTACAAGGAGTACTCCGAGGTGTTCTTCGGGCCGGACTATCGCGTCCTTCGCGGTGGTTCGTGGGCGACCGACGCCACGGCCTGCCGGTCGACGTTCCGCAACTGGGACTACCCGATGCGCCGGCAGATCTTCGCGGGCTTCCGCTGCGCGCGTGACGCGGCGCCCGGCGAGGGTGTCTGAGCATGTGCCGGCACCTCGCATGGATCGGCGCGCCCCGCACGCTTGCTTCGCTCGTCCTCGACCCGCCGCACGGCTTGCTCGTGCAGTCCTACGCGCCACGCGAGCAGCGCCAGGGCCGCGTCAATGCCGACGGGTTCGGGGTCGGCTGGTACGCGCCCGATGTCCGCAGCGAACCTGCCCGCTATCGCCGCGCCCAGCCGATCTGGACCGACGCCTCGTTCGCGTCGCTCGCGGGCGTCGTGTCCAGTGGTCTGGTGCTGGCCGCGGTCCGCTCGACCACGCCGCCGTTCCCGAGCGACGAGGCCGGGGCGGCACCGTTCACGGCCGGCCGGTGGCTGTTCAGCCACAACGGCGCAGTCGCCGACTTCGCGCGGGCGGCGGTGGAGCTGCGCTCCCGACTGCCGGCCGCGGCCGCCGCAGGCATCACTGGCCCGAGCGACGCCGCGTTGCTGTGGGCGTTGCTCCGACACCGGGTCGAAGCCGGCGAGGCGCTGCCCGCCGCCTTGACCGCGGTGGTGGCCGACGCCGTGGCCGCCGGGGGTGGCCGGCTCAACCTGTTGGCCAGCGACGGACGGCGGGTCGCCGCGACGACGTACGGCGACACGCTTTTCACCCGACAGGAGACCGACGGCGTGCTCGTTGCGTCCGAGCCGTCCGACGACCTGCCTGGCTGGGAACGCGTGCCCGACCGGTGCCTGGTCGTGGCCACGTCCTCCAGCCTCGACGTGTCCCCCCTGCCCGCCTGCAGTCCGGCCGACCCACCGACACGGAGACCTGACACCCGACCTGACCCCTGCCGCCTCCCGGCACGTTCGCATCGACCGCCACCACACCGACGCCGACGTCGCCGCGGCGCTGTCGGCCGACGTCCTGCACGGGCTCACCGCGACGCCCAAGTGGCTGCCGCCGAAGTGGTTCTACGACGACGCCGGCAGTGTGCTGTTCGAGGAGATCACCCGGCTGCCGGAGTACTACCCGACGCGTCGCGAGCGCGAGGTGCTGGCGACCCACGCATCGGACATCGCCGCTCAGACTCGGGCCCGCACGCTCGTCGAGCTCGGGGCCGGCTCGGCCGAGAAGACCCGGCTGCTGCTGGATGCCCTGCGGCTCGAGGGCACGCTGGACCGCTACGTGCCGGTCGATGTCAGCGACAGTGCGCTCATCGACGCGGCGACAGCGGTCGCCGACGAATATCCCGACCTCGAGGTGCACGGTGTCGTTGCCGACTTCGAGGCGCACCTCGAGCTGCTGCCCACCGACGAGAGTCGGCTGGTGGCTTTCCTCGGCGGGACGATCGGCAACTTCGAGCCGGCGCCGCGCGGGGACTTCCTGTCCCGGGTGGCTGGCTCGCTGCGCCCCGGCGACGCGTTTCTGCTCGGCACCGACCTGGTGAAGGACCCGGCGCGGCTCGTGCGTGCCTACGACGACGCGGCGGGAGTGACGGCGCAGTTCAACCTCAACGTGCTCGCAGTCGTCAACCGCGAGCTCGGCGCCGACTTCGACCTGGCGGCGTTCGCGCACGTCGCGGAGTGGAACAGCGAGCAGGAATGGATCGAGATGCGCCTGCGGTCGACCCGGGCGCAGACCGTGCACGTCAAGGCGCTCGATCTCGACGTCAGCTTCGCCGCCGCCGAGACGATGCGCACCGAGATCTCTGCCAAGTTCACCCGAGCCCGGGTCGAGCGCGAGTTCGCGGCGGCCGGGCTGCGGCTGGCGTCGTGGTGGACCGACCGGGCCGGCGACTTCGCGGTGTCCCTGGGAGTGCCGGCCTGACCATCGCGGCCGTCGTCGCCGCCAGCCGATGCCATTGCCGCCCGCAACAACTCGGTTGCTCCGCGGGGTGACGGGTCTGTTGCACTGCCCATGACAGCCGACAGAGCAGGGAGAGGGAAATGCGCCGAGCGTTCATGTCCGTCCAGAAAGGGGTTTTCGCCTATCCAGAGGACTTGACGCTTGATGCGAACGTTGAACTTGGGGATCGTCGCGCATGTTGACGCCGGCAAGACAAGCCTGACCGAGCGGCTGCTCTACGCCGTCGGTGTCATCGACGAGATCGGCAGCGTCGACGCGGGCAGCACCCAGACCGACTCGTTGGCGTTGGAACGACAACGCGGCATCACGATCAAGTCGGCCGTGGTGTCCTTCGTCATTGATGACGTCACGGTCAACCTGATCGACACACCCGGGCACCCGGACTTCATCGCCGAGGTGGAACGGGTGCTCAGCGTGCTCGACGGCGCCGTACTGGTGATCTCCGCGGTGGAGGGGGTCCAGGCCCAGACTCGCGTGCTGATGCGAACGCTGCAGCGACTGAACATCCCGACCCTGATCTTCGTGAACAAGATCGACCGTGCCGGCGCGGACTGTGAGCGCGTGCTCGGGGCCATCGGAGAGTTGCTGACGCCCGCGATCGTCCCGATGGGATCAACCAGCAACCTGGGTACGCGCGGTGCTGATGCCACGCCGTTCGGGGCAGCAGATGCGGGGTTCACCGCCCGGTTGGTCGAGGTGCTCGCCGATCGGGACGAGGCGCTGCTGGGCGCCTACCTGGCCGACGGCACGGTCTGCTACGACCGGCTCCGCGACCAGCTCGCCGCGCAGACCAAGCAGGCGGCGGCGCATCCGGTTTTCTTCGGCTCCGCGATCACCGGTGCGGGCGTCGACCTTCTGACGTCCGGAATCACCGAGCTGTTGCCGTCCCCGCGGCGCGTTGCCGACGGGCCTGCGGCGGGCAGCGTCTTCAAGGTCGAGCGCGGGCCGGCGGGGGAGAAGATCGCGTACGTGGCGATGTCCTCAGGCAACGTGCGTACCCGCGACTGGCTGACCTTCCGCAACGAGCACAAGGGGAAGGTCACGGCGATCAGGGTGTTCGACAGAGGGAGCACCGTGCGCCGCGAGGCAGTGGCCGCTGGGCAGATCGCCAAGCTGTGGGGTCTTGGCGACGTTCAGATCGGCGACCGCATAGCTCACGCTCGGGACTCGATCGGCACCTCCCCCGGCCACCCACTCGGTGAGCCTGGCGACGGGTCACCAGCGACCGCGCCGTCCCACCTTTTCGCGCCGCCGACCCTGGAGACGGTCGTGATCGCCCGGAGCCGCTCCGACAAGGGTGCGCTGCACGTCGCGTTGGCCCAGCTTGCTGAGCAGGACCCGCTGATCAACCTGCGCCAGGACGACGTACGCCAGGAGATGTTCCTGTCGCTCTACGGGGAAGTGCAGAAGGGGGTCATCCGCGACACTCTCGCTGACGAGTTCGGCATCGCGGTCACCTTCCGCGAGACGACCACAATCTGTGTGGAGCGACCCATCGGCACGGGCGCCGCCCTCGAGATCATCGGTAAGGAACCCAACCCGTTCCTCGCCACTGTCGGCTTCCGCGTCGAGCCCGCACCGCCCAACAGCGGCATCACGTTTCGCCTCGACGCCGAGCTGGGCTCGATCCCGCTCTACGTCTACAAGACAGTCGAGGATTTCCGGAGCTCGGTCGAGGACTACGTGACGGAGACGCTGAGCCAGGGCATCCACGGCTGGCAGGTAACCGACTGCATCGTCACCATGACGCACTCCGGCTATTCGTCGCCGGCGAGTGGTGCGAGCGATTTCCGCAAGCTGACTCCCTTGGTCCTGATGAGCGCGCTCCAGCAAGCCGGCACGGCAGTGTGCGAGCCGATCCACCGCTTCCGTCTCGAGGGTCCGGCGGACTCGTTCGGGTTGACCTTGCGTGCATTGGCGCAGCTGCGCACCGTTCCGCAGTCCCCGACAATGCGGGGCTCGTCGTATGTCCTCGAGGGTGAGATCCCGGCCGCTCGGGTGCACGACCTGCAACAACAGCTGCCTGGGCTGGCTCGCGGCGAGGGCGTGCTGGAGTCCGAGTTCGACTCCTACCGGCCGGTTCGCGGCAAGGTCCCGACCAGGCCGCGCACGGATCTCAATCCCCTCAACCGCAAGGAATACCTGCTGCACGTCCTGCGTCGCGTCTAGCACCGCTGAGGCGTCAGCTCCTCCTCCACTTTCTCACCGAAACCAGCGAACTTGACTGCGCCACCGAGGCGGAGGTCGCCGATCAGGTAACGGCCGACGAACAAGATCGCTATCGCCGTGCACAGATTCCGCACGGACGCAGAATCTGTGCACGGAAATCGCGATCAAGAAACTGGCGGCGGTCATAGCGCGGCGGGTCGCGGGCGCCGGCTCAGGCGCGGGGGTCGACGTGGATCTTCGGTCCCGGACCGGAGCCAGCCGGTCGTGACCCGCGCAGGACGTCACCGACCTCGTCGAGCGGCACGGTCGCCGCCACGAGCGGTCGCGGATCCACCGACCCTGACGCGTAGTGCTCGATCGTGCCGTCCAGGCCCGGCGACGCGCTGAGGATGCCGACCGCGGTGACGTCCTTCAACACCAGCGTGCGGGTGTCGATGAGGCTCGGCGTGCCCGCCAAACCCACGTACACCACTCGCTTTCCTGGCTCGACCAGCTCCAGCGCAAGAGCCGGGAGCTCCGGCGAGTTGGATGCGTCGATCACGGCGTCGAAGGGCAGCCGCGGGCGCTCCCCCGACGCCCAGGCGCCTTGCACGCCCAGCGTCCGGGCGAACTCGAGCGACCGCTCGGAGCGACCCATGACGTGCACCTCGACACCATGGGCGAGGGCGAACTGCGCGACGAGCAAGCCGATCGTGCCCGGCCCGAGGACCAGGACCCTGTCCCCAGGAGAAAGTGCCGCGGCCCAGACTGACCGCAGGGCGTTCCCGCCCGGCTCGACGAGTGCGCCCGCGACAGCATCCACCGCGTCGGGCAGTGGATGCAGCGCTGTGACCGGCACTGCCATCTGCTCGGCAAGGGCGCCGGGGAAGCCACCACGAATGCCGACCTCGTAGCGGTCCTCGCAGACGTGCTGCAGCCCGGCAAGGCAGCGCCGGCAACGACCGCACCCGAGCATGGTGTCGCCGGTCGTGCGGCGACCGACCCAGCTCGGGTCGACGTCATCGGCGACCGCGGAGACAGTTCCGCACCACTCGTGTCCGAGCCGCATCGGGTAGGCCGCGTGGCCCTGGTGCAGATAGGCCATCTCACCGGTGAAGAACTCGACGTCGGTTCCGCACACACCGACGCGCTCGATGTCGACCACGACCTGACCCTGCGCGGGCGTCGGGCTCTCGACGTCCTGGACCTCGCAGCGTTCGGGACCGGTGACGACGAAGGCCCTCATGCCTGCACCGTCCGTGTCACGGTGCGGCTCCCGCGGGTAGGTTGCATGGATCCCGAACAGTAGATCAGCGTTCATTGATGTGGAAGAGGATCGTCCATGCCGGAGCAGCGCAGTTCGCAGTGGTATGCGGGAACCGACCGGAACGCGTACATCCACCGCGCGTGGATGCGCCGCGGTCTGCCTGCGCACTCGTTCGACGGGCGCCCGCACATCGCGATCGCGAACTCCGCCTCGGACCTGACACCGTGCAACTCGCACCTCAACGAGGTCGCCGAGTCCGTCAAGCAGGGGATCTGGGAAGCCGGCGGCGTCCCGATGAACCTTCCCGTGGTGTCGCTCGGCGAGACACTCGTGCGGCCGACGGCCATGCTGTGGCGGAACATGGCCGCGATGGCGACCGAGGAGATGCTGCGGGCCAATCCCATCGACGGTGTCGTCCTGCTGGGCGGCTGCGACAAGACCATCCCGTCGTTGCTGATGGCCGCGGCGTCCGTCGACCTGCCCGCCGTCGTATTTCCCGGCGGGCCGATGCTGACCGGCACGTTCCGCGGAGCGGCGCTTGGCTGCGGTACGGACGTCTGGCGACTCAGCGAGGAGGTACGCGCGGGCAAGCTGTCCGAGGAGGCGTTCCTCACCTCCGAGTCCTCGATGATCCGCAGCCGGGGCCACTGCAACACGATGGGCACGGCCTCGACGATGGCGTGCGTGGCCGAGGCACTGGGCACGACGATCCCGGGTACGGCGGGAACGCCCGCGCCGGACAGCCGCCTGCTCGAAAGCGCCCACAGCACCGGCCGGCTCGCGGTCGAGATGGTTGCCGAGGGGCGGCGCCCGAGCACCATGCTGAGCCGGGGGTCGTTCCTCAACGCCATCGTGGCCCTGGCCGCGGTCGGTGGCTCCACCAACGCCGTGGTGCACCTGCTCGCGATCGCCGGCCGGCTCGGGATCACCCTGTCCCTCGACGACTTCGACCGCACCGGCGCCGGCGTGCCCCTGCTGGTCGACCTGCAGCCGGCGGGCAAGCACCTGATGGAGGACTTCCACCGCGCCGGCGGGCTGCTCGCCGTGCTGCGCGAGGTGCAGGACCTGCTCGATCCGGACGCGCTCACCGTCACCGGCAAGCCGCTGGTCGACGCAGCTCGGCGACGCGCAGATCTGGGACGAGACGCGTCATCCGGTCACGCAACGAACCGCTGCAGGCCGACGCGGGCATCGCCGTGCTCTATGGAAACCTCGCGCCGGACGGCGCGGTGATCAAGCCGGCGGCCGCCTCGCGCGCACCTCCTGCAGCACCGCGGCAAGGCCGTCGTGTTCGACAGCATCGAGGACTTCCACGCGCGCATCGACGACCCAGACCTCGACGTCGACGCGGACTCCGTGCTCGTGCTGCGGGGATGCGGTCCGAAGGGCTATCCGGGGATGCCCGAGGTGGCCAACCTGCCGCTGCCGACCAAGCTCCTCGAGCAGGGCGTTCGCGACATGGTGCGGATCTGCGACGGCCGGATGAGCGGCACGGCCTACGGCACCGTCGTCCTGCACGTCTCACCCGAGGCTGCCGACGGCGGTCCGCTCGGGCTGGTCGAGACCGGCGACGTCATCGTGCTCGATGTCGAGTCGCAGACGGCTCGACGTCGACATCCCCGCCGAGGAGCTGGCGGGACGCCGACCGTCCGCCGCGGTCCTCGCGGGCTACGCCGCCCCGAACCGCGGATGGGAACGCCTCTACGTCGACCACGTCATGCAGGCCGACAAGGGCGCGGACCTCGACTTCCTCGTCGGCAGCAGCGGCCATCAGGTGTCTCGCGAGTCGCACTGACCGATGCGCACCAGCACGATCGCTGGGTATAACGATGAGTGGCGGAGTGGAGGAACAGATGGAGTCGTCGAGCGCCATGCGCGCGGCGCTTGACGCAGCCGAGTCGGCGGCCCAGGCCTGGGCCGTCGTGTTCGCGAAGTCACGCGTGGTCCGCCGCGACGTGCCGCTCGGCTTCGACCCCGACCGAGTACACGGCTGCGGACTACGACGCGGTCGCCGACTATCTCGCTCCCTACGAGTCGAAGGCGTCGGAGGCGCGGCTGACACCGTCGGGGCTGCGCTGGCGCTATGAGGGCGACGCCGTTCTCTTCCAGATGGACAGAGTGCTCAACGCGCCGTACGACGACCTGATCGCCCGCGTCGACATCGCGTCGGCCATCCGCATCATGAACGACTACATCGGCGGCAAGAGCCAGATCGTGTCCCGCGACAAGCAGGGTCGGGTGCTGAGACAAGCCGAACGCAACCTCTATCTCCCGCAGCCGAACTGGATCGCGTTCTCCGGCGGCGCGTTCATCGACGTGTGCAAGCTCGAGGTCATCCGCTACACCGACGACTCACAACGGATCGCGTGGCGCACCGTGCTCAGCCCGAACGGCTCGGCGGTGTACGACGACGGCACCGTCACGTTCGAGCGCCGCGGCGACAACCAGACCCGGGTGACCGTTCGTGGCCTGCAGCAGTTCACCCTGCCGCCCTTCTGGGCCGCGGCAGAGCCGTGGCTGGCCCCGGCCGTGAAGGACAACCTGGTGGAGGAGTCCTACCGGCGCTTCTTCACGTCGACCTTGGACAACGTCGAGGCCTGCTATGAAGGCCGCGAGTTCCGCACCGGTCGCGAGCACGAGCCAGCCGACGACGAGCCGCTGGAAGAACGTCTCAAGCAGTCGTGGACGGTCGTCCGCAACCTGCTGCCGGACAAACCGTTGGAGACGTTGGTCCGCCGCTTCCAGGATCGGGCGGCCGGCGAAGCAGGCGACGTCGACGATCTGGGTTTCCGCCACTTCGGACCCGGCGGGAAGTGAGCTCCTGTGCGCATCTCCGTCACTGGCGCGAACGGTCTGCTCGGTGCGCACGTCGTTCGAGCGCTGGTCACTGCAGGGCATGACCCTGTCGCCGTCGTCCGGCAGGGTGCGGACCTGCGCGGTCTGAACGGGTTGGATGTGCCATTGGCCCGTGCGGACACCCGCTCACGAGACAACCTCCGCAAGGCGCTCGACGGCACGGAGGTCGTCATCCACTGCGCCGCCGTCTACTCCTACACGCGCGAGGAGTCGGAACTGGTCCGCGCGAACGTCGACGGCACTCGCAGCGTCGTCGAGGCCGCAGCAGACGTCGGGGTCCGCCGCGTGGTGCTCACGTCGTCGTCGGTGACCTGCGGGTCGAGCATCGGGCCACAACAGGTCGACGAGACAGGACGGTATCGGGGCCGAGTGGGTGCCGCCCTATTTCCACACCAAGCAGCAACAGGAGGAAGCGGCAACAGAGGCAGCGCAGGCTCGAGGGGTCGAGCTGGTGACTGCCTGCCCGACCGTCGTCCTCGGTGGTCCGGACTGGCGGCTGGTCCCCAGCAACGCCGTCGTGGTGCGCTATCTGCTGGACCCGACCCGCACGACGTTTCCCGGCGGCTGCAACGTGGTCGCCGTCGGCGACGCGGCTCGCGGGCACGTGGTCCTCGCTGAGCGAGGCATACCGGGCGAGCGCTATCTGCTCGGGGGCGAGGACTGCTCGTGGCGCACGGTGCACAGCCTGATCTCGGAGCTGACCGGCACGGGCGGACCACATCTCACCGGCTCGCGAAACAGCGCCTGGCTCGGTGCTTCGGCAGCGGAGGCGCTGGCCCGGCTGACGAGCCGGCCACCACTGGCCACCCGCGACGAGGCCCGGACGGTGGGCCGGTGGTATTGGTATTCCTCGCGCAAGGCAGCGGAGCTCGGCTACACCGCCCGATCGGCGCGCGCGACGGTGGCGGGCGCGTTGGCCTGGCTGGTGACCAGCCCGCATGTGCCGCGGCTGGTGCGCGAGGGCCTCACCCTTGCTGACGAGGTGTACGCGGCGCACGAGCTGGTCGCTTCGCCGCTGCCTGCTTCTTCGCCGCAGCCTTCTTCGCCGCAGCCTTCTTCGCCGTCGCCTTCTTCGCCGTCGCGCCTTCTTCGCGTCGCCTTCGTCGCCGCCGGGCTTCGGAGTCGACCTGGTCCGCGGCCGCACCGTCACATCGAGCACCGCACCGTCCCCACCGACGACCTGGACCTCGCCCCGGTAGTCGCGTCCGGCCTTGAACGTCCGCGCCGGCAACCGCAGCGTGACGGTCACCGTCGACTCCGACCCGGGCGCGAGCTCGAGGGTGGCAGGGTCGAACGCGAACGCCGGCGCGAACCCTTCCGCCGACGACATCGCGTCCGACCCGGCCTCGCCTGACGACCCTGTCCGGTCAGTGAGCAGACCCGCGTCGAAGGAGAGGCGCACGGTTTCCTCGCGAGGGTTCGCGACGGTGAACGCTCCGGAGGCAGTGCCCCCGATCGGCCCGTCAAGCGCCAATGCAGCATGCGGCGGACTCGCAGCCTGCGGGGACGACGCAGCACCCGGCCCACTGTTCGGACCAGCCCGCCGGACGCTCGTGCTGCTGCGACCGTGCTCAGCCCGGGTTGCGGCACCGCTGACGACATCCTGCAGGCGCTCGCTCGATGTCGTCGCGAGGTCCTGCAACCCGCGAGCGTAGGCAAGATTGAGACGACCGAGCTCACGCACGTAGTCCTCGAACTGGCTCGCCAGCGACTTCAGGAGGTCGCCCGAGCTCGGCCCCTCATGACCGACCGCTGCCGCGCGCGGCCGCGGCATAGCTGCGCGCCACGTTCCCCTGCAACCGGGCAGCGTCGGTCGCCAGGTCTTGCAGCTGCTGCCAGACCGAACCGCCCGAGTGCTCCGACGCGGTTCGCCACCCGTCAGCAGCCACAGCCACAACAGGTGACCTCGAGCTCGCCGCAGTCCGTCGGCAGGACGGCAACGGCCAGCCGGACTGTCGTCCCGCACCCCTCGATGCGGATGTCGGAGACCAGCACCGTGCAGCATCGGAGGTCGCCGACGACGTTGTCGTTGCCGTCCTTCGACCCTTGACCGCCGACCTCGATGACCACCAGAACCTGGCTCGTCTCGCACGGTCCCAGGGCCACCTCACCGGACGGGACGAGCCGGGTCACGACGGGGGGCGCGTCGGAGGAACAGGACGTCCAGTCCCCGGGCTGGAGCGTGGCCGTCACTGGTCGGCGCCGCGGATTGTGCAGGGTCACCGGCACCACGCGCCGCTCGCCGACCCGTGCTTCGATCAGGACGTCGGCGCCGTCCCCGCACGAACAGCAGGAGCAGTGGTCGCAGCGTCCTTTGTGGTGCTCTCGGTGGCCCGATCCGCAGTCGTCGTGCGAGCCGTCCTGGCACCCGCAACCGCGCCGACCACGCCAACGCCGGCGCCCGGGTCGACCACCGGCCTCGGTTGCAGCGGTCGTCCAGTCCGACCAGGTCGACCAGGCATCGTCCATCGCGGCGAACGTGGGTTCCCAGGCAGCGAGGGAATCGTCGACGAACCGGCGCAGCGAGTCCGCCGCCGTTGACTTGCCAGGTCCGTACGTCGTCGATCGGTGCTTGGTGCCGTGCATCGTTGCTCCTCGGCTGTCAGGTTGCTCGGGTGCGCTTGGGTTTGCTGGGAGGGCTGGCTGGTTTCTTGTCAGGCGCCTCAGTTGCGGGACCGATGATGACTCGCAGGGTCGCCGCCGCGACGGGCAGCAGCGCCAGAGTAGCGGCGATCACCGTCGATGTCGCCGCTGACCTCGACCTCGGCGTCGAGCACCAGCACGTCACCCGGATCCAGGGTGACCGTGGCTGGTAGCCGGAAGATCGCGTCGACGGCCGTGTCCTCACGTTCCGTCTCGGTGTCCCCTGACAGGAGCGGCGACAGGTCAGGGTCACGACGGAGGCGGGCTCGCGCGTACGACGCAATCGCCAGGCGCGCGTTCCCGGTGTTGCGCGTGACCAACCGGACCGACGTCACCCCCGCATCGATGAAGATCCGCGAGGGCGTGAGCTCGAGGGAGGGACTGCTGGACACGTGCAGGGTGGCGTCGATCTCGTGGCCCGCGATGTCGAGCGTCGCGTGGTACTCACCGGCTGGGGTGCCTGCCGGCAGGGCCAGCGATGCCGTCACCGGCAGGCTCGCGCCCGGCGGCAGTCGTCCACCGAGCTGTCCCGCGGCGGGCTGGGCTGGCAGGTCGTGCTTTCGTACGACGAAGCCGTGCAGGCTCGCGCGCTCCGGCCCCGCGTTGGTGATGTGCAGCTCGCCGCGCAGCCTGCCGGGTGATCCGGCCAGGATCAGCGGGCCGTCGCGCGCCGGCCGGACGACGAGGTCCGGCAGCAGGCTGGCCTGCCTCACGAACCCACCCGGATCTGCACGCCGCCGGCCGTCACGCTTGGGTCGACCGCCGTGGTGTCCCCCGTGCCGGTCCTGATGAGTCGAGCCCATCACGAGCGGGCGAGCCGGCGCCGGCTCGACGAGAGTCGTGCTCTCCCCGCACCAGGAGATCGCGGCAAGCTCGACGCCGAACAGGCTGAAGCCGACGCGCTGCTCCCAGGGGCTGCGGACCACGGTGGGGGCAACCGGTGCCAGCTCGATGCGGACACAGCTGTCGACCGCGACCGGCTCGAGGTCGATCGTCGAGGCCGTCGTCGAGGTCGTCGTCACCGGGTCCAGGGTCAGTCTGGCCGTCGCGTCGCTGTGCAGCGTGACATCGCTCTCGCTGTTCAGCGTCGTCCCACCGTGCAGGGTGGTGTCGACATTGATGTTGTCCAGACCGTCAAGGTGCACGTCGGAGTCGACGTCGACCGAGCCGGAGTTGTTGACGTCGACGGAGTAGTCGGCCATGTCGCTCCTCGCCCGCCGCGCTAGCCGGCCGGGCTGATCAGGTGGCTGTGGTGGAACCCGAGGCGGGGATCCGACCAGGGGGAAAGGGTCCGGTCGTACTCCTGCAGCTCGGGCATCGGCACTCGCAGTCGGACGGCCATCGACGGGTAGTCGTAGACCGTGATGGTGTTGAGCCCGCGGTTGGCTGTGAAGATCAGCGTCTGGTCGGCCGAGAGCTGGCAGCCGTAGACGGAGTCGAGCAACGACCCCCGGCTGATGCGCAGGGCGTTGAGGAAGTGCCGGCTGTTCGTCACGGGTGAGCCGCGCGAGAAGGCATCGACGAACTGCGTTGCCGCGGCTCGTCCGTGTCGCGCCTGGGTGATCACGTCGGGGCGTTCGTCCACGATGCGGAACTCCGCGAACGACTCGAGGTCGAGCAGCACGATGCTCTGGCTGCCGCCGGTGCAGAAGATGAGCTCCGTCGAGGACACCGTGACGTCGGAGTTGATGTGCGCCGGGACCTCGCGGCCCGCGGTCCAGTGCCGCACCACCTCGCCCGTCTCCGCATCGATCTCGTAGACGTACTCCTTGAAGAACGACATCCCCCACTCGTGGTAGTCACGCCCGTCCTGCGGCGCCACCCGGAAGGAGAGCGCGTAGAACAGGTCGTCGGTGGGGTGGGCCGCCACGTGCCAGCAGGTGGTGGGCAGGGCGACCCGACGCGCCACTCCGGTGCGCAGGTCCAGCACTCCGACCTCGCGGGCCTCGCCGTGGTCGGGGTGGTCCATCCCGCCGTACACGACATAACGACCCGACGCCGTGCGCTTCATCGCGTGTGGAAGTTTGAGGTGATGTGGACCGATCCGCTCGGCCTTTTTCAACAGATTGATGTCGAATCGCCACAAGTGCTCGCCGATCGCCGTGACGAACTGCACGTCGTCGAGCCACACCAGATGCGTGCTCGATTTCAACGAGTGATCGGTCACCTCGAAGCGCAGCGTCGAGACACGGTCGGACTCGTCGAGCGAGGCAGGGTCGTAGAAGACGAGATGCTGTCCGGTGTTCCCCAGGAAGCCCGCCGTGTGCTCCGGGCTGACCGAGACGGCATGCCCCCCGGCCACGCCGGAGAAGTAGGAAACCTTGTAGGCATAGGAGTTGTCGGCGGGGTCGTAGCGAAAGACGCACACCCCCGCGCGACCTTCGAGCCCATTCAGCCCACTGCCGTCCAGTGCGACGTGGAAGGAATAGGGATAGCTGCGCGCTGCCATCAACCACCCTTTTCTCTCGTCGAAAAGTCTAGGAGCAAGGGACACACATGGCCAGGAACGATCTTCAAAAAGAAACCGTTGTATCCCTCTCCGCTCCGCGAGATCCGGGCGTATGGTCCCTGAGGCACTGCCGGAGCTAGGAGGACGAGCCGATGAGCCAAGACCACCCCGTTCACGTACATCCGGCCCCTGGACACCTGCACCGAACCGTCGGCTTCTACGGCCTGATGTTCGTCTCCCTCGGCTCGATCATCGGCTCCGGTTGGTTGCTCGGAGCACTCAATGCCGCCGAGGCCGCTGGACCCGCATCGATCATCTCCTGGATCCTTGCTGCCGCGATGCTCACGGTGCTCGCGCTCGACCTACGCCGAGCTCGGCGGTGCCTACCCCGTGGCCGGCGGTACGGGACGGTTCCCGTACTTCTCGCACGGTCCGCTCGCGGGCTTCGTTGCCGGCTGGACGTCCTGGCTGCAGGCCGTCGCGATCGCGCCCATCGAGGTCCTTGCTGCGATCACCTATGTCAACAGCATCAAGAGCGTCAATGAGAACTTCGCGATGCTGCACAGCACCGGCGCGAAGGCCGGTCTGCTGAACGGACGCGGGCTCGTCGTCGCGGTCCTTCTCATGATCCTTTTCACCGCGATGAACCTGGCCGGCGCCAAGTTCATGTCCGAGAGCAACGTCCTCGTCGTCATCTGGAAGACCGCCATCCCCATCCTGGCCATCGTCGTCGTGGCGTCGCTGTCCTTCCACCCCAGCAACTTCACCGCAGGCGGAGGGTTCGCGCCGTTCGGCGTGCACGGGATCTTCGCGGCGTTGCCGGCAGGCGTGGTGTTCGCGTTACAGGGGTTCGAGCAATGTGTTCAGCTGGCCGGCGAGGCGAAGAACCCCAAGAAGGACCTGTCCCGGGCCCTCATCATCGCCATGGCGATCGGGGCGACGCTCTACACCCTGCTGCAGGTCGCGTTCATCGCCGGCATCGACCCGGCCCACGTGGCAGACAACTGGAAGTCACCGCTGGGCGGCGACCCGTCGGACTACGGCGCGTGGTACACCCTTGCGCTCGCCGTCGGCGCCGGCTGGCTGGCGACCCTCCTGATCATCGATGCGGTCGTCTCCCCGGCGGGCACCGGCATCGTCTACCTCGGCACGACCGCACGACTGTCCTACGCGCTCGGCGAGGAAGAGGAGATGCCCGGGTTCCTGAGCCAGGTCGACAAGCGCGGAACCCCCGTGAACTCGATCCTGGTGGCTGCGGTGGTCGGCATAGCGTGCTTCGGCCCGTTCCCCAGCTGGAACAAGCTGGTGGGCGTCGTCACGGGTGCAACGGCGATCATGTACGCGTTCGCCCCCGTCTCGCTTGCTGCACTGCACAGGAAGGACGGCGAGCGCGAACGGCCCTACCGGATGCCGTCGCCGAAGATCCTGCTGCCCGCGGGCTTCTGCTCGGCGAACCTGATCCTCTACTGGGGCGGTTTCGACTACACGTGGAAGCTGGCCGTCGCACTGATCGTGGGTCTCATTCTCTTCAGCATCGGCGCAGGTCGAGCCGGCACCGACGTGATGAGCATGCTGCGCAGCGCTTTCTGGATCGGTCCCTGGATCCTGGGCATGGTCCTCATCGGTCTAGCAGGGCGTTATGGCGACGGCAGCAAGAGCTGGCTGCCGGAATGGATCGACCTGTTGGTGGTCATCGGGTTCAGCCTGGTGATCTTCTACTGGGCGGTCCAGGAGACGATGCCGAGGGCCAAGGTGCAGGAAGCCATCGCCAAGGACTCCCACCAGATCGACTACGTGGGGGTCTGAGCGCGTGTCCCGCAGGGCGATCGCTTCGGTTACCGCCGCGTTCGTCGCGGGCGCCCTGGCGATCGCCACACCCTCGTACGCGGGAAATTCCGTTCCTGCGTACGAGGCCGGTCACGCAGGTCCGTCCGGCGGTCCGGTCCAGCTCTCGGTCATGTCGCAGAACATCTTCTACGGCGGCGATGACTACGACCTGAGCACGGGAGACTTCTGCGCGGTCAGTGACGGCTGCCCGCGGGCGCTGCATCGGCTCGCGGGCGTCATCAAGAAGGCCGGCGCCGATGTGGTCGGGGTGCAGGAGGCCGAGCGGAACACCCGGCGACTGGCCCGGCTGCTGGGTTGGTACGCCAGCCCGCGCGCCCACGTGATCTCCCGCTTCCCGATCGTCGACCCGCCAGGCTCCGGTGGGGTCTACGTCTTCGTCGAGCCGACACCCGGACGGGTGGTGGCGGTCGCGAACATGCACCTGCCGTCGACGCCCTACGGGCCCTACGAGGTGCGTGACGGCGCGACGGCGGCACAGCTGAAGAAGGTGGAGCTCGAGACCCGGATGCCGGCGATCATCGAGCCGCTCGGCGTCCTGAAAAGGCTGATGGCCAGAGGGATTCCCGTTGTGGTGACAGGGGACTTCAACAGTCCGTCGCACCTGGACTGGACCCCCGCAGTCTCGGCCGTGCGGCCAGAGGTCCCGTACCCGTTCGTCTGGCCGGTGAGCAAGGCGCTGGCAGACGCGGGGCTGGTCGACTCCTACCGCGAGGTGCACCCCGACCCGGTCGCGACGCCCGGCTTCACCTGGACGCCGGGAGGTCCGGAGACCGACCCGCACGAGGTCTTCGACCGCATCGACTGGGTGCTCCACTCGCCGGGCATCACGGCCAACCAGAGCCGGTTGGTCGGCGAGGTCGGCGGCGCGGACGTCGACGTTGCCGTGGCGCCCCCGTACCCCTCCGACCATCGAGGGGTCGTGTCGACGCTCGACGTCGCCCTCGCTCAGTCGCCTGTGCTGGTGGCGGTCTCGAACCGGCGCGTGATCAAGAACAAGCGACTGGCCGTCACCTTCCACGCGCCCGGGCAGCCGGGCGAGCAGGTGCGGTTGGTGCGACACCGCTCGCACGGCCGCACTCACGCCGTGCGGTCGAAGCCCACCGGCCCGTCGGGGACCCGCGACGGCACGGTGACCTTCGGTTCGAAGCGGCTCAAGCCGGGACGCTATGACGCCCGGCTCAAGTCCGCGGGCGGGAAAACGCTGTCGCACACAGCGTTCTGGGTCTACACGCGAGGCAGCCACGCCACGGTCGAACCACGTCGGCAGGAGTTCCGGGTCGGCCAGCCGATCAAGGTGCACTGGACTCGTGCACCCGGCATGGGTCTGGACTGGATCGGCATCTTCCGCTGCCATCGCGTGAAGTGCGCGGGCAACGGCGGCTACCTGCTCTACACGTACACACGCACGAAGATCGTGGGCAACGGTGCGATCGGGCCGAGCGCCGCGACCCTCGAAGGTGCGGTGTCGTGGCCGCTCCCCGCCGGCAAGTACGTCGTGCGGCTGCTCGTCGACGACAGCTATGTCTCGATCGCGCACTCGCGGCACTTCAGGATCCGAGGGACCTGACTGCCGGCCGGTTGCGGTCGCTCTCGAACGCCTCCGGGGCGGCGGCGCAGGCTCGCGCCCACACCGCGTCCCACGTCGTGCCTGGTTTGACGAGCGTCTCAGCGGAGGTCGAAGACGATACGGGCCTTGACGTGACCCTTCTCGACCTCTTCGAAGCACTCGTTGACCTCGTCGAGCTTGTGGGTCTCGCGGATCACCCGGGTGCGGCCCTGGGCGTGGATCGCGTAGACCTCGGCCAGGTCTTTCCGCGTCCCCACGATGGACCCCAGGATGGTGATGCCGTTCAACACCGTCTCGAAGATCGGCAGCTTCACGAAGTTGTCCGCAGGCAGCGCGACGAACACGAGCGTCCCGCCGCGACGCAGGGCGCTGAACGCCTGCTCGAAAGCCTTCGGCGCGACGGCCACGGAGATCGCCGCGTGCGCTCCACCGAGCGCCTTGATGGCCGCGACCGGGTCCTCGGTCAGGGCGTTGACGACGTGGTCGGCGCCCAGCTCCTTGGCGAGCTCCAGCTTCTCGTCGCTGATGTCCACCGCGACCACGGTTGCTCCGCTGATCTTGGCGTACTGGAGGGCGAGGTGGCCGAGGCCGCCGATGCCGAACACCGCGACGAGCTGACCGGGCCGAGCCCCGGAGAGCTTCACGGCCTTGTACGTCGTCACTCCGGCGCACGTCAGCACGGCCGCGTCCATGGGGTCCACCGCGTCGGGGACCTGGGCCACGTACGCCGCCTTCGCCACGGCATATTCGGCGTACGAGCCGTTGATGCCATAGCCGGTGTTGACCTGCTTCTCACACAGCGTCTCCCATCCGTCGACGCAGTAGTCGCAGACTCCACACGCCTCGCCGAGCCACGGCATGGCAACCCGGTCGCCGACCTGCGGGGTGCTGACGCCCGGCCCGACCTCCTCGACGATCCCGACGCCCTCGTGACCAGGGATGAACGGAGGGGTCGGCTTGACCGGCCAGTCACCGTGGGCCGCGTGGATGTCGGTGTGACACAGGCCAGCGGTCTCGACCTTGACGAGCACCTCGCCAGGGCCGGGTCGAGGCTTCGGCACATCTTCGAGGCTCAGCGACTTGGTGAAGTCATGAACGACGGCGGCCTTCATGGTGATCTCCTTGCGTCGAAGTGAGGACAGAGGTTGTCGTGCCGGGCTGACACGGCTTAGAAGAAACCGAGCTTCTGCGGGGAGTAGGAGACCAGGAGGTTCTTGGTCTGCTGGTAGTGGTCGAGCATCATCGCGTGGTTCTCCCGGCCGATGCCGGAGCCCTTGTAGCCGCCGAACGCCGCTGCGGCGGGGTAGGCGTGGTAGCAGTTGGTCCAGACGCGACCGGCCTGGATGCCGCGGCCCATCCGATAGGCGGTGTTCATGTCCCGGGTCCACACGCCGGCGCCCAGGCCGTACAGCGTGTCGTTGGCGATCTTGAGCGCGTCGTCGTAGTCGTCGAACCTGGTGACCGCCACAACGGGGCCGAAGATCTCCTCCTGGAAGATCCGCATGTCGTTGCTGCCTTCAAAGATCGTGGGCTGGACGTAGTAGCCGCCGCTGAGGTCACCGCCGAGGTCGACCTGCTCACCACCGGTGAGGATCCGTGCGCCTTCCTTCAGCCCGATGTCGAAGTAGGACAGGATCTTCTCCAGCTGGTCGCTGCTGGCCTGCGCGCCGATCATCGTGTCGGTGTCCAGCGGGTTGCCCTGCTTGATCGCCTTCGTGCGCGCGATCGCGTCGGGCAGGAAGGTGTCGTAGATCCCCGACTGGATGAGCGCCCGGCTCGGGCAGGTGCAGACCTCGCCCTGGTTCAGCGCGAACATCGTGAAGCCTTCCAGCGCCTTGTCGTAGAAGTCGTCGCGCGAGGAGGCGACGTCGTTGAAGAAGACGTTGGGGCTCTTGCCACCGAGCTCGAGGGTCACGGGGATCAGGTTCTGGCTGGCGTACTGCATGATCAGCCGGCCGGTGGTCGTCTCGCCGGTGAAGGCAATCTTCCCGATCCGGTCGCTCGACGCGAGCGGCTTGCCGGCCTCCACACCGAAGCCGTTGACGATGTTGAGCACGCCGTCCGGCAGCAGGTCGCCGACCAGGTCGATCCACAGCATGATCGAGGCGGGTGTCTGCTCGGCCGGCTTGAGGACCACACAGTTGCCTGCCGCCAGCGCCGGGGCCAGCTTCCAGATCGCCATCAGCAGCGGGAAGTTCCACGGGATGATCTGGCCGACGACGCCCAGCGGCTCCTGGAAGTGATAGGCGACGGTGTCCTCGTCGATCTGGGAGAGCGAACCTTCCTGCCCGCGCACCACACCCGCGAAGTATCGGAAGTGGTCGATCGCCAGCGGGATGTCGGCCGCCATCGTCTCGCGGATCGGCTTGCCGTTGTCCCACGTCTCGGCGACCGCGAGAAGCTCCAGGTTCGCCTCCATGCGGTCGGCGATCTTGTTCAGGATGTTCGCCCGATCGGTGATCGACGTCCGGCCCCAGGCCGGCGCCGCAGCATGAGCTGCATCCAGAGCGAGCTCGATGTCCTCAGCAGTGCCCCGGGCGATCTCGCAGAACGTCTGACCGGTCACCGGGGTCGGATTCTCGAAGTACTGCCCCTTCACGGGAGGCACTCGCTGCCCGCCGATCCAGTTGTCGTACCGAGCCGCGTACTCCACGACACTTCCGGGCTGACCAGGTTGCACGTAGACCGACATCTGATGAACTCCCTCCACGCAGCCCCGGCGGTGTCCGAGGCATTTCGAGGAGGTTAAGTAGCGCGACGTTGCAAGTAGGTTGCACGTGAGGGCGGGACCCACAGGTCACGGCGCGACAGCACCGGATCCGCTGCTTCGAGGCGCTGCAACCGGGCAATCACCGTTGTCCTGCGTGACGACGCGCGCGGGAGGAGGGCCAGACAGCGCTCCCACAGCTCGACGTCGTCCCATCCCTCCGGGGTCTGCGCGAAGGCGAAGAGAGGATCGACGCGCGAGGTCTGCAGCAGCGCCTGCCGCAGCTCAGCCCGAAAGTCTTCGCGAATCTCGACGATGCCGGGCGAGGTCGAACCCGGAAGCACGGGTCCGGGGTAGGCAGCCAGAGCACGGCGCAGCGAACCTCGACGTACCAGGGAACGCACGTCCTCGAAGTCCGACGTGAGGTCGACGGCGATGCGGTAGGGACGCGAGCTGATGAAGCCTTCCCCGAGGTGGTGGCGCAGCCGCGACATCTCCGCCCGGATGGTCACGGGGGCGGATTCGCTCTCCGACAGGTGTGAGGACAGCTGTTCGACGGACAGCCCGGCCGGATGCGTCATGATCAACAGCAACAGTTCGGCATGGCGCTGGCTCAGCCGAATGGTGCCTGACGGGCCGGACAGGATCGCGTCATCCCGACCGAGGACCTCCATCCGGCTGCTGGAACGCGCGGCTGAACGCTTTCGGGAAGTACGTGAGCCGGCCGCGGCGTTCTTCGGCTGGCGATCCGCCAGTGCGAGCAGGCGCAGCTCGGACTCGGCGGCTGCAACAGTGGCCTGGACCAGGGCTCTCGCGTGCGGCGAACCGATCTGATAGCCGCCGGTCAGGTCGATGATGCCGAGCAGCTCTCCGGTGACAGGATCATGGATCGGGGCAGCGGAACAGGTCCACGGCTGCACGATGCGGCTGAAGTGCTCCGCTGCGAAGACTTGGACCGGACGATCGAGAGCGAGTGCGGTCCCGGGCGCGTTCGTGCCGGCGCAGTCCTCGCTCCACCGCGCACCTTCGACGAAGTTCATGGCCTCGGCGTTCGAGCGCAGCGCGTGCGCACCCTCGACCCAGAGCAGGACGCCGGTGGCGTCGGTGACCGCCATCAGGTGGCCGGAGTCCTCGGCGTCGTCGCTCAGGAGCCTGCGGATCACATGGATCACGGAGCTCAGCGGATGGGACGCCCGAAGGAGCTCGAGGTCCTGGGTCTGCAGCTCAACAGGGGCCACGGCACGATCAGGGTCCACCCCCAGCGACAGCGCTCGCTGCCACGACTCCAACACGACGGGCCGCACACCGTCGCCCCTTGCGTCAAGGTCAGACCCGAGGGTCAGGAAGGCTTCGTGAGCGCGATGCATCTCCCGCTGGCGATCCCGCGGGTCGTCGGACTCCCTCGCACCGGAACTCAACTCCACAGCTCTTTCCTGACCTGACTTGCTGAGCAAGTTATACCCGAGGGAGCGCGCCGCAACCGTTCCAGCGCGGCACGCGACGCTACCGGGCACGTACAGGCCTACCGGGCGACGTACACAGGCCTATCCGGGCGACGTACACAGGCCTATCCGGGCGACGTACACAGTGTTGGTCGCGTCGCGATCCTGCAGCGGGTTGTGGAAGCTGACGACCTCCGCCGACACCTGCGCGAACACTCCCCCGAGCACCGCCTGGTACGCAGCGTCCGGCGGGTCGTTCGACCACAGTGAGAAGACTCCACCCGGGGCAAGGTGATCGGCGAGGCGGCGCAGACCGGCGGGCTCGTAGAACGCGGCATGGCTGGGATGCAGCAGGTGGCGCGGTGAGTGGTCGATGTCGACGATGATGGCGTCGAAGCGCCGGCCGGGAGCCTGCGGGTCGAGCCCGGAACCCGCGACCATGGCGAAGAAGTCCCCGTGGACCAGCCGGCATCGTGCATCAGAGGTCAAGGTCGCACCCACCGGGTATCAGCCCGCGCTCGTGCCAGTCGATCACCTCGCCGAGGGTCTCGACCACGAGCAACGAAGCAACGTTCGGATCCTGCAGCACGGTCTGCGCGGTGTAGCCGAGCCCCAGCCCACCGACAACCACGTCGAGACCCTCCCCTGACAGCTCCGCCAGAGCGAGCCGGGCGACCTCGATCTCGGCCACAGTGAACAGGCTCGACATCAGGAAGTCGTCGTCGAGCTTGACCTCGTACACATCCTCGCCGCTGCCCGGATCGCGGCGGCGGCGCAGGGAGATGGCGCCCATCGGGGTCTCGCGCCAGTCGAGCTCTTCGAAGCGAGCGCTCATGGGACTCCTGGCTTCAACTGCCCGGACGGGACTTTCGCCCCTACCAGCACTGTCGGGGTCGTTTCATGCTCAAGGGCGAGGCGGACACCCCTGTTCGCCGCAGCGATCTGTCCGGAGGGCGTCATGAAGGCACTTGTTTATCACGGTCCTGGTAGGAAGAGCTGGGACGAGGTGCCCGACCCGACGGTGATCCACGCCACCGACGCCATCGTCCAGGTCGACACCACGACGATCTGCGGCACGGATCTGCACATCCTCAAGGGCGACGTTCCCGCAGTGACCGAAGGCAGGATCCTCGGGCATGAAGGCGTCGGCACCGTCCTCGAAGTCGGCTCGTCCGTCCGAACCGTCTCCGTCGGAGATCGCGTCATCATCTCGTGCGTCAGCTCCTGCGGAGTCTGCATCTACTGTCGCAGCGGCAACCCGTCGCACTGCGTCGCCGACGAGGGCGCATCCGGCATCGGATGGATCCTCGGTCACCTCATCGACGGGACCCAGGCCGAGATGGTGCGGATCCCGTTCGCCGACACATCCCTCTACCTGCTGCCCGAGCAGGTGCCGGACGAGGCAGCCATTCTCCTCTCCGACATCCTCCCCACCGGCTTCGAGATCGGTGTGCAGTACGGGCGGGTCAAGCCAGGTGACACCGTCGCTGTCGTCGGCGCAGGCCCGGTCGGCCTGTCCGTCATCGCCACTGCCGCGCTCTACGGCGCCGCTCAGATCGTCGCGATCGACCTCGACGAGAGCCGGCTCGCGCTGGCCAAGCAGGTAGGCGCCTCGCACTGCGTCAACTCCGGTTCGCCTGATTGGAAAGAGCAGGTGTTCGCGTTGACCGACGGCTATGGCGTCGACGTCGCGATCGAGGCCGTCGGCGTGCCGGCGACGTTCGACATGTGCACGCACCTCGTGCGCCCGGGTGGCAACGTGGCCAACGTCGGCGTGCACGGCAAGGCGGCGATGTTGGACCTGCAACGGCTGTGGATCCAGAACATCAACATCAGCATGGGTCTGGTCAACACCACGACGCTCGGGATGCTGCTCAAGCTCGTCGCTCAGCAGAAGCTGCCGGTCGACAAGTTCGTGACGCACCGCTTCGCCATGGACGACATCCTCACGGCGTACGAGACGTTCGGCAACGCGGCGGAGACCCAGGCACTCAAGGTGCTCATCAGCCGCGGGTAGGTTCAGGGCATGCCCAGTGACCTCGCGTTCAAGGCGATGAACGCCATCCACCGCAGCCTGCTGACGATCACCGGCGGGCGCGCTGGGTGGACGGCCCTGAACATGCCGGTCCTCGAGCTCACCACGACGGGGCGCCAGACCGGCCGGTCCCGCACCGTGATGCTGACCTCACCCGTTCAGGAAGGGACAACGCTGGTCGTCGTCGCCTCGCGGGGCGGCGACGACAAGGCGCCTGCCTGGTTCCTGAACCTGCAGGACAACCCCGAGGTGGGAGTGGCGCTGCAGGGCAAGCCGACCCAGCCGATGCACGCGCGAGTGGCCGACACCGCCGAACGGGCCCGACTGTGGCCCCTGGTGGTCGCCGACCATCAGAACTACGCCGACTACCAGACCAAGACCACCCGCGAGATCGCACTCGTCCTGCTCGAACCCAGCCCCCGCAGCTGACCACACCCGCTTCGGGAATCGACCACGTTCAGCATGCGGGCGGACGGTTCGCAAGGCGTGCAGGCCTAGCTGAACCGTCCGCAGACCTACCGAACGTGGTCGACTGTCCGGGGCGGCGGGGGTCACACGACGTCGCGTTGGCGTGTCGTCCAGATGGCCAGGGCAGCGCAGGCCGCGAGATAGCAGACCAGGGTGACCAGGGCACGCGGCTCGGTGACCGATGCGGTGACACCGGGCGGCGGGTCGATCACGCGGTCGGGCATCACGGCGCTGACCAGTGAACCCGCGTTCACTCCGGGCAGCACGTCGCGCAGCGGCCGCAACGCGGTCAGCACATTGCTCGCCATCGCCGAGACCAGGTTCTCGATGCCGAGCACCCAGACGACACCGAGTCCGATCGGCAAGGCCACGCCGCGCAGAGTCACGCCGAGCACCGCGCCCAGCGATCCCCAGACGACCAGCACGAGCCAGCCGGCACCGAACCCCTCGGCCAGGGCCGCGACGCTGGGCCAGTGCATGGCCTTGTCCTCCGCCAGAGAGATCCCAGCGGTGCTCGCGGCGCTGAGCGCGAACAGCACGCTGACGCAGACCAGCATGGCGACACCGAGCGCGACCAGCTGAGCCCCCAGAACCGAAGACCGGCCAGGACGTTGGGAGAGCATCGTCTTCACCGTCCCCCAGCCGTACTCACCGCCGAACATCAGCGCACCGAGCACCAGAGCCAGTGCACCCGCAAACACGGGGAAGCCACCGATCGTGTTGATGACCAGCTGGTCGGGCAGCGTGCTGGCGAGAACCTGCTGCGGTGGGATGTTCCCTGCAAAGCTCTGCGCGTCGCCGGCCCGGTAGGACAGGTAGGGCACCAGATAGCTGAAGATCTGATTGAGCACAGCGGCAGCGGCAAGCAGCACCCACGCGGCGGGCCGCTTCCTCAGCTTGAACAGCTCCGCGCGGACGATGTCACGCATGCTCGACCTCCTCAGTGCGGCGGAAGCCGCTGGTCTCGTGGTCAGTCTCGTGGGATGTCATTGCGAGGAACACGTCTTCGAGCTGACGCTCGTCCCGCCGCAGCTCCGTGACCGCGACGCCGGCGTTCACCAGCGTGCGGTTGATCAGCGCCGTATGGCGATCATCGGTGCGCACCCGCAGGGCGCCTTCGAACGTACGCACGCTCTCCACCTCTCGCATCGACTCGAGCTCGCTGCGGGCGAGGTCCGAGGGAGCTGCGGCGACGATCAGCTCGGTGCCGCCCCGCAGCTCCTCAACGGTGCTCTCGGCGACCATGCGGCCGCGGTCGATCACGCCGACGCGGTCGCAGATCTGCTGGACCTCACCGAGCAGGTGGCTGGACAGCAGGACGGTGCGACCGCCGGCGCCCAGAGCGCGCACCAGCCGCCGCATGTCCCGCATCCCCGCCGGGTCCAGCCCGTTGGTCGGCTCGTCGAGGATGACGAGCTCCGGGTCCTTGAGCAGCGCGGCGGCCACACCGAGCCGCTGCTTCATCCCGAGGGAGTACGTGGAGAACTTGTCGCGCGCGCGGTCGGCCAGGTCAACCGTCTGCAGCACGTCAGCGATGCGCGACGCCGGCACACCGGCATAGCGGGCGACGACCAGCATGTTGTCGTGGCCGGACAGGTAGGGATAGAACGCAGGTCCCTCGACCAGCGATCCGATGCGCGCCAGCGCCTGCGGGTCGCCCGGCGGCCGGCCCAGCACCGTGACAGTGCCGGCGCTCGGGGCGACCAGGCCGAGCAGCATGCGCAATGTCGTCGTCTTGCCGGCGCCGTTGGGTCCCAGGAATCCGTAGACCTCCCCGGGCCGCACCGAGAGGCTGATGTCGTCGACAGCGGTGCGGGCGCCGTAGCGCTTGGTCAGCCCGCGGACCTCGACGACGCCGACCGGGCTGCTCATCCCTTCTCCTTCAGGACGGCACGACGCTCGCGATACTCCTGCTCGGTGATCTCGCCCGCGGCGAACCGCTCCGCCAGCTTGGCCTCGCCGGCGCGGGCACCGGCGTACGCGCGGTTACGGCGGCCGAACCGCAGGCACACCATGACGATGGTGGCCACGACCAGCGAACCAGAGGATCGGGATGATCGGCCACCAGGCGCCTGGACCGTGGTGCCAGTGATCGGCGAGCAGAACCTGAGCCGGGCTTGCGGAAACGAGTGTTGCGCTCGACATGAGAGCTCCTTGGACGATGTGACTTCCTGACACATCGATCCTCGCCACGGCGAGCGCCCGCGTCGTCGTACAGCGGAAGGCACTTGACCTACGCCCGCTGCGGTAGGCGCGGTCGGTTCAGTCGGACCAGCCCGGCCGCACCAGGCCGGTCTCGTACGCCATCACGACGAGCTGGGCCCGGTCGCGTGCCTGCAGCTTGACCATCGACCGGCTCACGTGTGTCTTGGCCGTGGCCGGGCTCATCACCAGCCGGACGGCGATCTCGTCGTTGGTGAGCCCCTCACCGACCAGGGCGACGACCTCGCGCTCGCGTTCGGTGAGCGGGTCGAGCAGCTCGAGCGGCCGGGTCCGCCGGCTGCGGTCGGCAAACTCGGCGATCAACCGGCGCGTCACGTTCGGCGACAGCAACGCGTCCCCGTTGGCGACCGCCCGCACGCCGCGCAGCAGCTCGACCGGCTCGGTGTCCTTGACCAGGAAGCCGCTCGCGCCGATGCGGATCGCCTCGAAGACGTACTCATCGAGATCGAACGTCGTCAAGATGATGACCCGCGACCCCGCGAGGTCTTCGTCCGCCGCGATCGCGCGGGTCGCCTCCAGACCGTCCAGGTCGGGCATCCGGATGTCCATGAGCACGACGTCAGGGCGGGTCGCGCGTACGACCGTGACGGCCTCGCGTCCGTTCGCGGCCTCCCCGACGACGTCGATGTCGTCCTCGGCATCGAGCAGCGCGCGCAGCCCCGCCCGCAGCAGTGCCTGGTCGTCGGCCAGCACGACCCGGATCACCGTTGCGCTCCCAGCGGCAAGGTGACGGCCACGCTGGTGCCGCCGGAAGGGGAAGCACCCATGGTCAGCGTGCCGCCGAGTGCGACAGCTCGCTCTCGCATGCCGCGGATGCCGCTGCCCTCCTCCAACGAGCCGATGCCGGGGCCACCCGTTCCGTCGTCCGCGACTTCCACGCTCAGCACGTCTGCGCCATAGCCGAGCCGGATGTCCGCGTGCCGCGCACCGGAGTGCCGTACGACGTTGGTGATCGCCTCCTGGATGATCCGGAAGGCCGCGAGCTCGGTGGCCGCGGGCAGCGGCCGGACGTCGCCCTCCACCACCTTGCGCACCGTGAGTCCCGCGTGGCCGCTGCGCTCGACCAGGTTGTCCAACGAGGCGAGTGTGGACGCGGGCGCACGAGGGGCGGCCTCCGTCTCGTCACGCAGCACTCCGACGAGGGCTCGCAGCTCGACCAGGGCCTCCTTGCTTGCGTCCTTGATGGCGACCAGCGCGGTCTGCGCCTGCTCGGGGCGCCGGTCGACCAGGTGCAGGGCGACGCCGGCCTGGACGTTGATCAGTGACATGTGATGCGCGACGACGTCGTGCAGCTCGCGCGCGATGCGCAGGCGCTCCTCGTTGACCTGCCGGCGTTCCGTCTCGGCGCGCACCTGCCCGGCGACGATGCTGCGTTCGCGGCGCACCCTGGCGACCTCACCGACGATGAGGATCACCAACGTCCAAGCACCGACACCCAGCGCCTGACCCCACGACCAGCCGTCGTCGCGGAAGACCGGCCGCAGCGCGAGGTGGCCGAAGTAGATGGCGCCTGCGGCGAGCCACGCAGCCGTCCGGTGACCACGCACGACGGCGACGAACAGGGCCACGACCAGGCTCAGGATCACCGGCCCGTACGCATAGCCCCGCAGCAGGTAGACCAGCGTCACCGCAGAGACGAACCAGAGGACCCCGACCGGATGGCGCCGCAGGAACAGCAGCGCGAGCGGCGCGGCGAGCGCGAGCACGATCGCCAACGCGTCGACAGCCCGGCGGTCGGATTGATGTTCCGAGGCGCCGATCGTGCCGAAGACCGAAACCACGCCCAGCACCAACGGTCCGGCCACAGCCGCGACCCGCCAGCGCGAGGCACGGCTGTCGGTTTCGTTGTCCACACCTGCACGGTAGGCGAGGTGGTGCTCGAACTCATCGCCTGCACGGGGCAGCGCCGGCTACTCCCCCGGGAGTACACCGCCGCCGCCCGCCGCCGCCCGCACTCGGGAATCGACCACGTTCAGCAGGTGTACGGACGGTTCGCTATGCCTGCAAGCCTTGCGAACCGTCCGCCGGCATGCTGAACGTGGTCGATTCCGGGAGCGGGGGGTCGTCGGGTCAGAGGGTGGGACCGGTGAAGAAGCCGTCCACGTCCACCCGCGGGTGCCCTGCAGTGCCGACAACCACGATCTTAATGGTGTGAGTGGCGCTGTTCCCGAACCAGTTGGACCACACGACCTGCGGTCCGGTGTTCGCTGCGGCGTACAGGCTCACCGTCGCCTTGAGCACACCGTTCTGATAGACCTTGGCCGAGCCACGCCCCGGACCGAGCTCGCTGACCCAGCCGAACGTCCTGCCGGTGTAGGTGATGCTCGCCGCAGCGCCTGCTTTGACCGCGTGGATGTCGGACCCGAACATGAACGCCGCTCCGGGTCGAGTGCGTCCACGGGCCGCCGGTGTACGTCGCCGCGTTGTCGTCGACGGGGTAGAGGTAGTTCACGTTGTCCAGCAGGTTCAACGGGCGATCCGTCGCCGGGAACGGCCAGTCGTCGGGGTAGCCGCAGTCAATGGGCGTCCCCGTGCCCCAGCCGTGAGGCCGATCAGGCCTGCGTGAGCCTCGAAAATCGAAGTCGATCATTCAGCTTCCGACATCGCACGCAAAACGGCACCGGAGGAGCCCGTGCATGTGCCCCGCTTCATGATCGCGAAAGATCTCAGAGCACCACGCCCACACGATCCTTCGTGATCATGAAATATCCGACCGGCTCTAGGCGGTCGGAACTTTCATGATCACGAAATGTGGGGCTGGGCGAAGGCGCTCATCGTAAGAACTCTGGACAGATTGACCGTGCGGCATTGACAGTGCTGCGCCCGATCGGGTTCGCTGAACGGCGGTCTTTGACGCACGTCGCACACCCGGTCGCCGAGGGGGCACCGCCGGAACGGCCTCCCTGTGTGCTGCCCACAAGCGGGGGAGGCAGAGCTGATGTCGCTCAGGTGGCGCACGTGACCACCATCGTCAGCGGCCGAGTCGTGGAGACAGAGACCGGTGCCGCACTGGACGACATGCGCGTCATTGCACTTGGCGACTGGCTCCTGACCACGGAGAAGCTCGGCGAGACGAGGACGGAGAACGGAGGCCAGTTCCGGCTCGAGGTCGACGGCGTGAACGGGACGCCGCTCGTACCCTCGTCGTTCCGGGTCCGTGTCGTCGACGTCGTCGGACGCCCGTTGACAGCGGACATCGACGTGCCCGGCACGGTCGCCACCCACGAGATGGACGACGTGAAGGTCGCCGCCGCCGACAAGGACGGGTTGCAGGTCACCAACCTGACCGGCACCGCGCAGTTCGTCAGCGACGGCAACGCGGTGCGGCTGCTGGTCGACGGCGCTGAGGCCTTCGGGCGCATCGCCGAGGACATGCAGGGCGCAAAGCAGTCAGTGAACATGGTGCAGCTCTTCTTCGCGCTTCCGGAGTACGACACGTTCCCGGCGAAGGAGGACCCAGCTCTGGTGTTCAAGTTCCTGCCACCGGACCTGGTTCCCATCGAACCGAACGACCCCAGTCATCCAGACCCGCCGGACCGCAGCGACCTCCGGCCCGAGCGGTTGCTCATCGACGTTGCTCACGCGGACGGGACCATCCGCATCCTGCTCAACGAACCCGCGTTGGGCTGGCCGGAGGGTGTGTTCTGGCTCGCCGTCCTGACCCCGCTTGCCCTGGGACTCGGGCTGGGCGGAGTCGCGGGAATCGCGGCGCTCGCCGGGGTCGGCATCGCGTTCTTCCCCATCCTGCTCGCCACGACGCTGATCGCGTACTTCGTCGAAGCGGTCCTCATCTCCTCGACGCTGGAGGACACCTCAGACGTCGAGAAGGTGACGGCCTACTTCGAGGAGGCGATCGAGGACGGTTCGGCAGGCGCCGACATCACGGTGCGGGGTCTGCGCCAGGGGCTGCCACAGAACGGGGTGCTGCACTGCAAGATGGTGATCACCGACGAGCAGCGGGCCGTCGTCGTCGGGTCGCCCTTTTCACAGCGCTACTTCGACGCGTTCAACCACCGCATCGACGACCCGCACCGCGGCTCCAACACGAGCGACATGGTGCACGACCTCAGCATCTCGGTCGTGGGTCCTGCCGTTCACGACCTCTTCGAGACGTTCCGGCTCTACTGGAACGAGGCCGTCGTGGAGAACGAGGAGATCGACGAGCCGGCGGCCGTCCCTCCTGAGGTCACCGACGGCGACGACCTGGTGTCGAAGGTGCAGGTCGTCCGCACCCTCAGCGGGAGACGGTTCGACAAGGAGCTGCACGGCAAGAACGAGAAGGGCATCCTCGAGTCCTACCTGAGGGCCTTCGCAACTGCCGAGAAGTACATCTACCTGGAGACCCAGTACTTCACCGACTCGGTCATCACCGATGCCTTGTGCGCGGCACTCAAGGCCAAACCGTCGCTCGAGCTCATCCTCGTCGTGCCGATCAAACCCGACGTGATCTTCTATCCCCGCAGGCAAGCCAAGCGGATCGACCAGCTGCGCGCAGCCGGCGGCGACCGGGTCGGAGTCTTCACCCGCTGGACCTACAACCACAACGTTCCCGCCGGTGCCCGGCCGTGGGTCGCGCCGGTCTACATCCACGCCAAGGGCGGGATCGTCGACGACTCGTGGGCGATCGTCGGCTCGGCCAACCTCGACGGGCTCTCGCTGGACCACAACCTGCTGCTGAGCCCACTGTCGTTCGGCGAGACGATGGCAGCGGAGCTCAACATCAGCGTGATCCCGCCGACGCCGGGCCAGCCCGCGCCGTTCGCCGAGCTGATGCGCCGTCGGCTGTTCGCGGAGCACCTCGGCCTCGTCGGCGTCGACGGGAAGCCGGACCCGGGGCACGGGGGCCTCGACCAGCCACCAGCAGGTGGCGGCTGGCTCGGGTTGTGGCGGCCGATGGCAGCAGAGGCGCTGCGGCACGTGACCGAGGCACGGCACGAGCCGCTGAACGGCTTCGTTCTCGAATACCCCAAGGAAGACGGCGGCTGGCTCGATCGGCCCCGCAAGCACCTCAAGGCCCTCGGTGTGAACGTGAAGCTGCCCGGCGGTCTCATCCGGGCGGTCACGGGCACGCGCGGGTTCAACTTCGGCACCGGGGAGTGGAACGCCACCCCCGAGCTGGAGGACATCAAGTGAGTGCCGAGCAGACGCTGCTCGCGGGCGTCGCCGGAGCGCTGACGGCCGCGGGGTCGATCGCGAAGCTCACCGACGGACCGCGGGTCCTGCTGGCCAAGCTCGGCTGGGACCTGCCCGCCGACGTCGACGACGTCGGCCTGGCCGGCCTCGACCTGGCGCGGGTCGGGACGCGGCTGACGACGTGGTCGACCGTGGCCGGTGATCCCGAGGCATCGACCGATGACCAGGTCGCCGCCCTCGCCGACCTCGCGGAAGCTGTGATCGATGCCCTTGCCGACCTAGCTGATCTCCAGCTGCAGGCACCGCAGGACTACCTGGACCGCACGCAGATCAAGGACGAGTTCCTGACCCGGCTGCTCGACCTCTACCTCATCCAGGCAGCCGCCGTGGCGTCGCGGCCGATGTTCGACGTCGGCGTTCTGCTCGGCTGGTTCGAGCTCAAGCGCTTCGAGGCCGACCCTTCGATCAGGCAGGTGGCCCACCTCCGCCACATCGTGCACTGGGACCGCGTCCCCACTCTGTTCACCGATCCGTCGGGGCTGCTTCGGGAGACCTACGGCTGGGGCACGGCGACGTTCGACTCCTCCGCTCTCGTGACCAACCTCGGTGCCGTCCTGCAACATGTCGCGTCCGATGTGCGGCACCGCGACCTGCCGGCCATCCCGCTGTCCCGCATCCACGGCGGGTCCCCGCCCGACGGGCCGCCGCAACCCCAGCTGCTCCTCCCGCTGCTGGGGTCGGGCGGCGAGCTGTCCGGGGAGATCGGCCTGTCCGTCTTCGGCTTGCCACCGACCGCCCCTGCCGCGACGGACGGCGGGATAGGCGTTGCGCCGTACGCTGACGCAACGACGACTGTGCGCATAGCCCTCTCCTCCACGGTTTCGCTGGGCTTGTCGGCCGACGCCGACCTCGGCGGTGGCACCGCTCTCGTGCTTCGGCCCGGCACCGACCCCGTGCTGCGCACCGGGCTGAACCTGCCCGACACGACGATCGGTGGGCCGGGCGCCAACGTGCACGTCGACCTCACGGCGACCACTCCGCCGGGCCAGCCGAGGATGACCCTGCTCTCCGCCACCGGTGTGCTGGTGGATGCGACGACCCTCGCGCTCGAAATCACCGTGCTGGTCGACGGCGCCGGCGCGGACGCCGGCCTGCAGGCCTCGATCAAGGGCGGCCGGCTCAGCCTCAAGCCCGAGGGCATCCCGTTCCTCGACTCGGTGCTGCCCGCCGACGGGCTCGAGGTCGATCTCGACATCGACATCGCGTGGTCGCACCGCGGCGGCGTGCGGATCGGCGGGCGCGCCGAGCTGAAGACGACCCTTGCCGTCGGCCGCGACATCGGGCCCCTCACCATCGACCTGATCGAGATCGCGTTGGCGGCGGGCGGCGACGGCCTCGCGCTGCGTGCGGGCATCGGAGCCACCGTCAACCTCGGGCCGCTGCACCTGTCCATGGCCGGCATGGGTGTGCGCGCAGCGATCGTCCCCGGCCCGGGTGCGCTCGGATCGGCCGACCTGGTCCTCGGCATGACGCCACCCGACGCGATCGGCATCTCGGTCGATGCCGCAGTCGTCTCCGGCGGCGGGTTCCTCGGCATCGACCCGGACGGGCACACCTACGTCGGCGTGCTGGAGCTGAAGGTCGGCGTCATCGCCGTGAAGGCCATCGGCATCCTCGACACCCGGGCGCCGGGCGACCCGGGCTGGTCGTTGCTCCTGTTGCTGTTCGCGCAGTTCGGCGAGCCGGTGCCGCTCGGGCTCGGCTTCAGCCTGACCGGCGTCGGCGGCATCGTCGGGCTCAACGTCGGTGTCGCACCCGACCAGCTCCGAGCGGCGATGGGCAGCAACGCGTTCGACGACGTGCTCTTCCCCGCCGACCCGGTCGCTGGAGCGCCACGCATCATCAGCCGGCTGCGGACCTTCTTCCCGCAGACTCCTGGCGCACTCGTCATCGGACCAGCGGTCGAGATCACCTGGGGAGGCGAGGCCCCCCTCGTCACCGCGCGGCTGGCGATCCTGATCCAGTTCGCCCACGCGCTCGACTCCGCACCTGCGCGGTTCGACCGCCTCGTCGTGCTCGGAACCGTCAGCGCCATCGCGCCACCCGGCGACCTGTCGGTGCCGCCCACGATCAAGCTCGTCGCCGACCTGCTCGGCAACTATGACGCGCAGAGCGGCCTGCTCGCGATCGACGCACAGCTGCGGGACTCGGTGATCGCCGGCGTCGCCGTCGGTGGCACCGTGATCGTGCGCGTGGGCCTGGGTGCCGTGCCGGCGTTCGCCGTCTCGGCTGGCGGCTTCCACCCGGACTTCACCGACCTGCCGCCGCTGCTGCCGGCCCGTATCGACCGCGTGTCACTGACCTGGAAAGCAGGGTCGAGTGCGGATATTTCCCTTGCGCTGCAAGGCTATGTCGCCCTGACTGCCGGCACCGTGCAGCTCGGTGCGCTGTTCCAGCTGGTCGCCAAGATCGGCTCCGTGTCACTGGAGGGCATGCTCGGCTTCGATCTCCTGATCGCGGAGGACCGGTCGTTCAGCGCGCACATCGTCGGCCGCGTCAGCATCAAGTATCGCGGGCACCGGCTGGCCGGCATCGGCCTCGACATGGTGCTCAGCCGGTCGGCGGATCACATCTGGCGGGTCCGCGGGACGGCGACGTTCTCGATCCTGTGGTGGGACATCGACGTCGACTTCGACGACTCCTGGGGCGCAGCGGCCAGCCTGCCCGGCACGACCTTCGGGCTTGCCGACGCGATCCGTACGGCGCTGTCCGACCCGGCGCACTGGACCCCGGCCCTCCCCCGCGACGGCGAGAGCCTCGCCACCCTCACCTCCTCCGGATCGGCGGTGCTCGCGCACCCGCTCGGACAGCTCCGCATCGCGCAGCAGGTCGCTCCGCTCGACCTCGCGCTCGACCACCTCGACGACGCGCAGATCGCCGGCCCGACACGGATGAGTGTCCTCACCGTTCACGTCGGACCCGACACCCGGCAACCTCAACCCACGCAGGACCCGTTCACCCGGTCTCGCTTCCAGCACCTCAGCGACGAGCAGAAGCTGTCGGCGCGCTCGTTCGAGTCGATGCCGTCCGGTGTCGTGGTCGGCTCCGACAGCTTCACCACTTCCACCGGCATCGGTGTCGGCGCCGGTCACGAAACGATCCGGCTCGGACCGCTGGGCGTGCCCCCGCCCCCACCTCCGCCCCCGATGCCGCTGCCTGCCGAGTGGCTCACCTGGCAGCTGAGCCTTTCCGCGGCCGCGAGCAGCCCGCTGCGCCTCCGGTCAAACCTGCGACCCACGACCGACATGTCGTTGGGCGTGCTGCCGCAGTCCTACGCAGCCGTGCTGCCCGGGACCCTTCAGGTGCAGCCGCTGGACCCGGCCGTCACCCGCTGCCTCCCGCTCGCCGAGCAGGCGGCACCCGGGCTGCGCATCCTCGAAAGCCATGAGGTGGGGTGATGACCTCGGCCTACCGCTTCCTGCCGTGGACCCGACGCGGCCTCGCCGCGTCGATCGCCGGCCCGGACACGGACGGCGCACTGCCGGCCCGGGCTGCTCTCACCGTCGCTCTCGACCTGAGCGACGGGACGTCCGCGAGCGGGTTGGTCGAGCTGCACGGTCCCGGCGATGTCACCGGACTGGACCCGCGGGTCATCCTGCGCAGCGACCCGCGACCCGGAGCGGTCGCCGTCGAGCCTAACTATCTCGCCGTCGTCGAGTTCGACCCTCCGGACCTGCCGTGGCTGTTCACCCCCGCCGCACCGGGGGCGCAGGACCGGCTGCGGCCGTGGTGCGTGCTCGTCGTCGTGCGGGCACGCGACGGGATCACCATCGAGTACGGCGGCGGCGCGCTGCTGCCCGTGCTGGCGATCACCGACCCGGCCGATGCGAGAGCCGAGCTGCCCGACCTCGCGGAGTCATGGGCGTGGGCACACGCGCAGATCGTGTACGACGACGGTGGTCCGCTCGACATCGCGGCAGATCTGCGCACCCGGCCGGTCGCCAACCTGAGCCGACTGGTCTGCCCCCGACGGCTCGAGCCCGACACCACGTACCTCGCCTGCGTCGTCCCGGCGTTCGCGCACGGCGTGCAACGCGGCCTCGGCCTGCCCGTTGAAGGCGCGCAGACGGCGGCGGCCTGGGACGTCACTGTGGACGCTGCCGTCCGGCTGCCCGTCTATCACCACTGGCAGTTCTCGACGGGGCCTGACGGCGACATCGAGTCACTGGCCGCCGCACTGACCGCCGTCCCGGCGGCACCGGACCTCGGCAAGGTCGCGGTCTACCTCGGCAGCGGCGACCCGGGGCTGGCCGACCTCGACCCGCGCGCCCCCGGATCGGTGATAGCGGTCCGCGGCGCGCTGGTGGCACCGGCGCCCGCCGCCCCGGACCCGGCAGACCCGCCACAGCCACCACCCCCGCCGGAGCCGGAGCAGGACCCGCGGGTCGGCCAGGTGCTCCGGGCCCGGGTGGACGAGGCGCGGCAGTCCGGCACGCTCGGTCCTCCGCTGTACGGCGAGTGGCACCTCGACGTCCACGCCGTGCCCGACTCCGGTTGGCTGGCCGAGGCGAACGCCGAGGCCCAGCACCGCATCGTCGCGGGCGTCGGAGCGGCCGTCGTGCGAGCCCAGCAGGAGCAGCTCGTGCAGGCGGCGTGGGACCAGGTCGGAGACCTCCCCTCGGCCAACGAGCTGTTCAACCGTGGGGTGCTGTCCGGACACGCCGCCTCCAGCGTCGTCGACCGCCACCTCGCCGGGCTGCCGACCGGGCGCGCCGCCCAGCTGACCCGCAGCTGGCAGGAGCGGGTGTCGACTCCGGACAGCGGCCCCGACGACCCGAGCGTGGACGGCACGATCGCCGCGTCCAGCCTGCCCCGTGCGCTGATGTCCGGTGCCTATCGCCGACTGTCCGCAGCTCGCCGCCCGGCCGCCCGGCGGGCGAGCCAGAGCGGGCTGACCAGGCAGCGGACGTTGCTCGACTTCGACGCGGGCGATGTCCTTGCGCTCGACTCGTCCGCGCCGGTGCCGGGCGCACTCGATGCGCTCGAGGCAGCGACCACCATCCCGCTGCCGGCGGGAGGCGACGACGACACCCCGGTGAGCCTGCACGCGTTGGGCCTCCCGGGCACGACGACCCTGGCGCGGGCACGTGCGCTGCAGCAGGCGGCCCGGTCGGGCGAGGTGACCGCCATCGCACTCGGCGGCGAGGTAGGCGCCGGGCGGCTGCACGTCCGGGACGAGTTCGACCCGGTGGTCGAGGGGCCGATGTCGACCGACACCTCCGGTGCCGCGCAGCTGTTCCAGCAGGCGTGGGCGGTGCTGCAGGCCCACGTCAACGAGGCGCCGCCGGAGCTGACCTTCCTCTCTGCCGGGCTCGAGGGCTTGCAGCAGACCGTCATGGAACGGGCCGCTCCGACCAGAACCATCCCCCGGCGGCTCGGCGACCGGCTGGTGGGCAGCGACGAGGCGGACGACCCGCCGCCCATGAGCGGTCTGAAGCCGATCGGGGACGGCGACGTCCCGTCCTCGGTCATCGCCTACCCGCTGATCGTCAGCCCGGTGGCCACGATGGTCGACGCGTTGCCGGGCTCCTGGTTGCTGCCCGGCGTCGAGGGCGTCGCGCAGAACACCGTGACCCTGCTGGAGACCAATCCGGCGTTCGTCTCCAGCTGCCTGCTCGGTGCCAACCAGGAGCTGAACGCCGAGCTGCTGTGGCGCGAGTTCCCCACCGACCGGCGCGGCACGTCGTTGCGCCGGTTCTGGGACCGCCGCAACGGGGCGGACGACATCGAACCGATCAACAGGTGGGCCCCGGTCGCCACGCTCGACGACCTGGCGGCAACCACCGGCGAGGGCGAGCTGGTGCTCGTGCTTCGCGGGCAGCTGTTGCTGCGCTATCCGGACATCGTGATCTACGCCGTCGCCGGCGACCTCCAGGGACCGCACGACGACGACCCGAACGCCGTCGTGCTGCCGGTGTTTGCGGGACGCACCGGAGCGGACGTCAGCTTCGTCGGGTTCCCGATCAACCGCGCCGACGCCGAGGCGGCCCAGATGTGGTTCATCCTCCAGCAGCAGGCGGCCGCGCCCCGCTTCGGTTTCGACGTGTCCCGCGACCCCGCGAAGCCGATGGTCAGCTGGGACGACGTCGTCTGGGACGATCTCGACGTCGCACCCGGCGCGCACCTGTCGGCGACGTCCGGGCCGGTCACCGCGCTCGACCTGCTGATCGGTGGGGTCGGCGCGGGATCGGCGGCCCAGCACGGGTTCGGACCGAGCAGCGCCGAGATCGCCGCCGCCACCCTGCAACGCCCGATCAGGGTGGCGATCCATATCTCCCGGCTCCTGAGCCCGCCGGCCTGACGGGGGACGACGTGGCTGATCGCGACGACTTCATCGCCGCACTCGACGCGGTGCCGGTGGCGATGCTGCCCGCCCGCATCGAGACGCGATTCCAACCCGGCGTCCCGCAGGGAGCCACCGAGCTGCGGGTGCGCATCTATCCCGATCAGGCCCACCTGGACAGCCATCGCCCGGAGCTCACGAGCACCGAGGTCGCGGCGGGTCGCGCGTACTGGCGAAGCCGCTGGACGGGCAACGGCGAGGCGGCCTGGCTCGACCTGACGCGCGGGACCCGACCGGCGCGGGCGCAGTGGGTGGTCACGGCCAGCACGCCGCTCAACCTGGACCAGCTCGGCGACCCGGCCGGGCCCGAGTTCGGCGAGCCGGCGCAGAGCGAAGACCTCGCAGGCGCGGTCGCGCGTGTTGCCGCCCTGCCGCAGGAATGGCTGGTGGTCGGCTATCAGGGCGGGGCCGAGGTCGTGCGGCTGTGGTCACGACCGGTCGCGAGAGACCTCGCGGTCGGGTTGCTCGGCGACAGCGACTTCTCCGACGGCACCGGCGACACCGACGACACCGACGGCACGACCGGCACACCGGTGGACGGCGACTCGCCGCTGGGTGCGACCGGCGCCTGGGCAGCGGACTACGACCGAGCGGTCGAGGCCGGCATGGCCGTGACGATCACCCCGGCGGACTTCACTGCAGGAGACTTCGGCGAGGGCCTCGACCGGCTGGTCGTGCTCGGCGTGGCACCGGCGGGCTCACCCGCGGCGGGGGCCGGCATTCTCGAAGACCTGCTGCTCGCACACAGCGTCAGCGACGGGCTGTGCCTGCTCCCGCCCGGGACCCCGACCAACGACACCGGCACGACCACGACCCCGGTGCGCCCCGCCGTGCCCGATCCGACGGACCCGGCCACCCGCGGCGCGGGCACACCGTTGCGGCGCGCGCTCGGCCTGCCGGCGGGCACGATCCTGGACCAGGTCGCCCTGGCCGGGCGGGCGGCGTCCGCCGATGAAGCCGCCGCGGCCGCGATCGTCGACGCCACCTGGGCGGCGACCCTCGGCTACGCGCTCGACCAGCTCATCGCCGTGGCAGCGCGGCGCACTGACCTCGACGCGGCGCGCTCCCACGCCCGCGCCCACCTGCGGCCCCAGGGCCCGTTCCCCACCGTGCAGATCGGGCGGCAGCCCTATGGCGTGCTGCCCGTCGTCGCTCCGAGCCTGCTGGCCGGCAGCTCCGCGCCGCAGCCTGTCGTGGACCTGCTGCGCAAGATCAGGCCGACGTGGGACACCGCCGCAGCAGGGCTGCACCGGCTGGCGCCGGACCAGCCGACGGAGGGCGACGTCGACTCGACTTTGTTCGAGCTGCTGCGCCTGGCGCCCGTGTCGACGAGCTATCGGTTCCGCAACGTGTTCGGGCCCATGCTCGCCGCGAACACCACCGGGCTCACCGGCGCGACCACCCTGCAGTCGCAGGTACGCCAACTGGTCTATGCCGACGTGCTCGGTGTCGAGGGCGAGCCACGGCTGACCGACTTCGTCATCCATCCGCGCCGCTATCCGCTGCTGTCGATGCCACTCGTCAGTGCCGGCACGGACGCGCCCTTCCTGCAGCGCATCCTCGACGACGTGGCGCGACCGGACGCCCGCGACGTGCTGTCTGCGGGGCGCCCGACGTCCCTGCTCGAAGCTCTCGTACGCCTCGCCGCCGTGCACGAGATCGACAACGTGATCGCCGTGCTCGCCACCCGGCTCGTGCCACCGAGCTCACCGCTGAAACGGATCCGCGCGGTGACGCCCGAGCTGCCCGGCATCACGGCGGCGAGCGGTCCCAGCCCGCGCCGGCTGGCGGAGTTCGTGCCGCCGAACTCGACGAGGTCGCTGCAGGAGATGGTCAGCGACCTCCTCGCCCAGCAACCGCCCGAGCCCGGCCAGCCCGACGCCGTCCGTCAGATCCGCAACCTGCGCAACGCGCTGAAATCCCTTTCCCAGCTTCCGGTTCCCGTCCTCGAGGCTGCGATGTGCGGCTTCCTCGACACATGCTCGCACCGCCTCGACGCCTGGTTCACCTCGCTCGCGTCGGCGGCGCTGACCGATGTCCGGACGACACGGCCCGACGGCGTGCACGTCGGCGCCTTCGGCTGGGTCGAAGGCGTGCGGCCGCAGCCCGGGCCTGACCCGTCGGGCTATCTGCTGGGCCCTTCGCTGCCGCACGCGTCGGCCGCCGCCGTGCTGCGCAGCGCCTACGAGACCCATCAGCAGGAGGGGAACGAGGCGTTCGACGTCGACCTGTCCTCGAGCCGCACCGAGCAGGCGCTGCAGCTGATGCGCGCGGTCGGTGCCGGCGTCGGGCTCGGCCAGGTGCTCGGCTACCAGTTCGAGCGGGGCTTGCACGACCGCGGCCTGCAGCGCCTGGTCCAGGCGATGCGGGCGATCGCACCGCTGCACCCCGCCCCGCCCCGGATAGCGACCGAGAACGCGCCCGCCCCGCCGGACCCGGACACCGTCGACGGCGAGACCTTGCTCGGTCGCCGCGAGGCCGTGCACCGTCGGCTGCTCGAGACGGAGATCCTGGCTGTCGTGGCAGAGGTCGATGCCGAGCTCGACCTGCTCGCTGACCGGCTCGACGCCGTCGCAGACCTGGCCACCGGCGAGTCGGTCTACCAGCTCGTGCTGGGTCGACCCGAGCGCGTGCGGGCAGCCCTGGCCCTGCTCGACCGGCAGGACCCGGCGCCGGAACCGGAGATCACCCGGACCCCGCAGACCGGCAGCGGTTTCGTACACCGCGTGGTCATCGCGCTGACCGATCCCAACCCGGCGCCGGGCTGGACCGCGATCGACCGGGACGCGCGAGGGCTCGCTGAGCCACGGCTCGACGCCTGGCTGGGCAAGGTCCTCGGCGCGCCGTCGGCGTGGCAGTTCGCCGGCCGGGTGGTCGGGCCGGACGGCACGACCCTCTCCTCGCCCACCTGCGGGCTCGCCGACCTGCACCGCTGCCCGTTGGCTCTCGTCCTCGGCACCGGCTCCGCGACTGCGGGGCGGCCGACCCAGGTCGAGGAGTGGGCGGCGAACGCGCTGGCCACCGTGGCCGGTGCGCAGCCTCCCGGGTCGGTGATCGAGCTGCTGGCCGCGCCCCCGGACGGTGCCGCACCGGGCACCGGCCTCGGCGGCTTCCTCGCGCTGGCCGCCGACCTGCGACGCATCCTCGAGCAGGGCAGCCCGGGCGACGCGAGCACCTTCGCCGTGCCTCGGGCGGTCGCCGACGCGGGCGTCGACGTGGCCGAGCTGCGGCAGCGCGCCGATGCCGCGCTCGCAGCGTTCGGGCTCGCGCACGACGCGCTCGCCGCCGTCCTTGCCCAACCGGCACCGACCGCAGGTGGCGTACGAGCGGCGCTCGACGCGGCCGCCGCTGCCGGTGCGCAAGGCGCCGTCGCCCCACTGGAGGCGGGTGTCGGGGAGCAGCCCGCCGGTCGCGGCCTGCTCGAGCTCGCGACCAGCGTCGCCGGGGCGATGGCCGCAGTGCTTCAGCAGGTCGCGGCGCTGGACGCGTCGACTCCCGGTGATCCGGAAGCGTCAGCCCACGAGCTGCGCCGGCTCGCCGTGCTTCTGGGCGCGGCCACCCCGGTGCTGCCGGTCTTCCATCTGGAGGACACGGCCGCCGCTGACGTGGGCGCGTCGATCAACGGACAGTCGGTCCTGACGGGCGGCGACCCGCTCGCACCGATGACCTGGTTCACGCGCATGTCGCGGGTGCGCGGACCCGTCCAAGCACTGTGGCGTGTGCTGACCGGAGCCGAGGCGGTCACCGGAGGCGTCGCGCCGGGCGAGGTCGTCGTCGTGCAACGCCCGCACGTCGACGGCGCAGCATGGTTGGCTCTCCCGGCGCCCGCTGGCGGGGCCGCCGCGGAGGTGGCGCTGGTCGTCATCGCGCCGCAGGGGCCGGCCGCTCTGGCTGCCGCACTTGCGCCGGCGGGTGCCGGCGCCGCTGCCCTGGTCGTCGACAGCTGGAGCGAGTTCGTGCCTGCCGGCGAGCAGGCCGCGGGTCTGGCGTTCCAGTACGACGCACCCGGGGCTCGCGCGCCGCAGGCAGTGATCCTGGCCGTCCCGCCCGACCTCGCGTCGGCGACCTGGAACGTGGAGCAACTGCTCGCCACGGTGGTGGAGGCGGCCGACCTGACCGCCGTCCGCGCCGTCACGCTGGCCGACGTGCCGGCGGCCGGCCCGGTGCTGCCGGCCATCTATCTGCCGTTCTCCCCCGGCCAGGAGGTCGCCAGCGTCGACCTGACTCGTTGGGTCCCCACCCAGCCGACCGTGCTCGGGAGGGACTGATGCCACGCCCACCCCTGCCGGGCACCGTCCCGTCCGCCGTCTACTGGAACCGGCTCGAGCCGCTCCCTCGGACGACGACGGTGACGACCGCGCTCGAGGCAGGACTTGCCGACCCGTTGTGGCTGCTCGCGCGGCAGTGGCAGTTCGGTGAGCTGTCCGGCGAGGACGCGGGCTCACCGATCGACCTGCTGGTCGGCACCGAGGCCGCGCCGCTGAGCCGGATCCAGCTGGGCGGCGAGGCGGCAGATGTCGCCGACTACCAGCCGGCCGACGTGCCGCTCGAGACCGCGGTCGAGGCCGAAACCGTACGGGAGACCGATGGCGGGCTGGCTGCCGAGGCAGGGCTGCACTTCCTGCGGATGCTGACGGCGGCGGACTTCGGCGCGCTCCGGATCGGCGCCGCGTCGGCATACCCCTTGGTGGTGGGTGAACCCGCCGACCCGGCTGCCGACCTCGCCGGCACCCACGCGCACTGGCTGCTCGCAGGTTCGGTGCCCGACGCACGAACCCTCGCCGCTGATCTGCGTGCGACGCACGGCACGGTGGTCGCCCGGCGGATCGGGGCGCAGGAGCCAGATCGCCAAGCGGTGCAAGCAATTGCGCGGTCCTGGCTGGGTTGGTGGGACGCGTTGGTGGTCGAGCCGTCGACGGGCGGGAGTCCGCCGGCATGGGACTCGCAACGACTCGAGCACCGCTTCGCCGTCTCGGCCGTGCACCTCGGCGGCGGGGTGACCGTGCGCGCGGCGCAGTACGACGACGGCACGCTGGACTGGCCCGACGTCGAGGTGTCTGCGGCCGACGGTCTCGGCGACCCGTTCAGCTTGCCCGAACCGACAACGCGCACCCAGCGGTTGCTGCCGACACCGGTGCGCTTCCCCGGGATGCCGGCCAACCGTTTCTGGGAGATCGAGGACACGGCCGTCAGCTTTGCCGGGCTCGATCCCGGCCTCACCGACGTGGGACGGGTGCTGCTCGCGGAGTTCGGTCTCGTCTACGGGAACGACTGGTTCGCCGTGCCCGTCGCGGCGCCGCTCGGCACGCTGCTCGCCGTCGGCCCGGTCACGGTGACCGACACGTTCGGTGTCACGACAACGCTCTCCCCGCTGCCCCGGTCGGCACCGAGTCAGCGTGCCTGGTCGGTGGCCGAGCTGGCGGCGCCCGCGTCACTGCCCGACAAGGTGCGTCGGGTCGTGCCGATGCTGCCCAGTCCCACGGGCGCGTTGCAGGGCAACGCGATCGAGCGGGTCGAGTTCGGCCGCGACGAGATGGCGAACCTCGTATGGGCGGTCGAACGTATCGTCACCGGCGCAGCGGGCGGTGGCGTCGACCGGTCGGCGGAGATCGCCCGCACGCCTTCGGCGCCGGTGCCTGCCGACATCGGGGCGGCGACGCGTTACTACCTGCTCGCGACACCTGCTCCCGCGCACTGGGTGCCCTACGTGCCCACCCAGGTGACTGGTGAGCCGGTCGGCGTCACCGAGCTGGTCCGAGCGGCCGCGCCGGGCAGCCTCGCCCGCGTCACCGCCGAGTCCGCCGTGCTCGCGGAGGCGGAGGTCCCGGCGGGCGGGCTCGTCGTGGAGCGCGCATGGCAGCTTGCCAGGTGGATCGACGGTCGCACCGTGCTGTGGGTGGGCCGGCGGGTGCTGAACGGGACCGGCCCGGTCGCTAGCGGGTTGGCCTGGGACCGCGCGATCGAGGGTCACTAGCCCGTCAGGGCGCCCTCGAGATAGGTCCAGGCGTCCTCGGTGTCCGCCGTGCGCGCGTGCGGCGAGCGGAACTGGTCGATGTACGAAGCGATGTCGGCCAGCCCCCAGGCCTGGCTGTAGAGGGACATGGCCGCGCTGCTGACCTTGCGTCCGGTCGCGTCCTCATAGAGAGCAACCTCCTCGCCGGAGCCGGTCGCCACGAGCCACAGATCGCGCTCCGGTGGGGCGAGCGCCACCGTGTCCCAGTCGATGAGCAGCAGATTTCCGTTACTGCGCATGACATTTCCGGGGTGGGGTTCCCCGTGCGTGATCACCGGCGTCTCCTGCGCGGCCGCCACCGCGCGTGCGACCTGATCGAAGTCGTCGAGGCGCCGGCGGAGGTCACCCGCGTTGCCGGCCAGCCACGCGCGGGCCGCTTCCGCGAATGGACCGCCGGTCCACGGACGGTCCACCTCCTGCCTTGCCGCCTCGAGCCCTGGCCGGCTGGCGAACCCGAGCGCTAGGGGCGGCGGCAGGTCGGGCACGGTCGGCGTCGTCTCGTGAAGCCTCGCAAGCAGCCGCACCGTTTCGGCGCGCTGCTCTGAGCTGATGTCCTCGCCGAACCCGCCGGCCTCACCGTCGACGACAGGGAAGACCGCGATGCTGTGCTGCTGCCCGGCCCGCCGGACTGACTCGCCGTCGACCGACGACATTGGCGCGAGGACGAAGTCCAGCCCGGCTCGGTCGCGCAACCACACGGCCACATCGAACGCTTTTCGCAGACCGGCAAAGGCGACCTCCGCGGTGTCGCCGAGCCACACCTTGTCGCCGAGGTCGTCGACCGTCACGAAGAATCGTTGCCCGTCCCTGGCAGTCGCGACCCAGTGAAAGCTGCCGAAGCCCACGGCCGCGTAGTCAGCGGCGGCGTCGATGCCCCAGCCGTCGGCAAGGGCACGCACCACGTCACTGTCGTCGAAGCCGACCGGCCGGGCCTTCACCGGTCAGACGGTACAAGCGCGGAGGGGGCACGTCATGCGACATAGTTCAGGGAGCCGACGCGGTTGTCGTCGAGGTGCTGCTCATCGTCGCGACGATCGTTCGGCGACTCGCGCGCTAGCGCGCTCAGGAGCCGATGATCCGCGCCTTCATTCGCTCGTACTCTTCCACGGTGATGTCGCCGCTTGCCTTGAGCCTCGCGAGGTCACTCAGGCTGTCCGTTCCGACCGACTGAGCCGGAATGATTGGTTGAGCCGGCGGCTGCATGAGCGCGGGCTTCATCGAGGCTCGGTGTTCGGCCAGCCGGTCATTGACGAGTCCGGCCAGCACCTTGCTGTTCTGCATGCACTTCTCTTGCCACTGCGAGGTCACACCCTCGGCGCGACGAATGCTTATTGTCCCATAGTTGAGGAAGTGCCCGACGAAGGACTTCGTATAGAAGGCTTCAAAGATCGTTTCGTAGGGCGCGAGGAAATACCACTTCCGCCACGGCAGGATCCCTCGCGACACGCTCAGACCCTGGGGACTGACGACCCAGCGGATCGTGTGTAAGTAGAAAAGCCGATAAATGCCACGGACGACGGCGAGGAACGTGAGGAGTTCGAAGAACGAGCGAACACCTCCTGTCCCCCCGGCAGCTATGGCGGAGAGAATGAAGACCAGTATCAGCGTCAGCAGGACCGAGCCGATGTAGGCGACGGGGCTTTTCCTGAACGTGCGGCTCGCGTTGACTGTGTTCACGGATGCGATTGTGTACCCGATCGATTAGTCGGCAACGGCCGTTTGCCGAAATTCACAGCGTCGATTTTCGGCCCACGAGCACGACGCGCCGCGGCTGCACGCCTCTTCCGGACTTACATCTCCTCGTGCGTGTTGGGATCACCGTCGAACAGCCGCCCATCCGGTCGGCCCAGCGCGGCGATCGCCGCCATCTCCTCCGCCGACAGCACGAATCCGAAGACGTCCAGGTTCTGCTTCTGCCGGGTCGGGTCGCCGGACTTCGGGATGGGCACGGAGCCCAGCTGGACGTGCCAGCGGATCACGACCTGCGCGGGCGTCACGCCGTGAGCGGTCGCGGCCGCCACGATGGCGGGTTCCGAGCGCACGCCTGAGCCCTTCCCGAGGGGACTCCAGGCCTCGGTCACGATGCCGTTGGCCGCATGGAAGCCGCGCATCTCCTGCTGCGGGAAGTAGGGATGCAGCTCGATCTGGTTGACGGCCGGCGTCACGCCGGTCTCGTCGATCAACCGGCTGAGGAAGTCCTGCGTGAAGTTCGAGACCCCGATCGACCGGACCAGCCCGCGGTCGCGCAGCTCGATCATCGCGCGCCAGGTGTCGACGTACTTGCCCACGCTGGGGTTGGGCCAGTGGATCAGATAGAGGTCGACATAGTCGACACCGAGCGCGGTGCGCGATCGCTCGAACGACGCAAGCGTCTCGTCGTAGCCGTGATCGCGGCCGGGCAGCTTGGTGGCGACCTGCACCTGGTCTCGAGGCGTTCCACTGGCCGCCACCCCGCGTCCCACCGCTTCCTCGTTGCCGTAGTTGACGGCTGTGTCGACGTGTCGGTAGCCGAGGTCGATCGCGGCGGCCACGGCCTGCACAGCTGCCTCGTCCTTGAGCGGATAGGTGCCGAGCCCGACCGATGGGATCTCGTTTCCGTCGTTGAGCTGCATGACCTTCTCCATCCGCCTCGCCGTCACGTCGTCGACGACTATGCCTTGTCCTGCACAGGCGTCACCGCCTGAGGTCATGCGGGCGACGGCCGGAAGGCTGCGAACTCGTTCGTCACCAGCAGGTTCCGCTCCCGGAACCGGTAGACGGCGGCGGGCCGGCCACCCGACCGCGTCGGCGCGACCGTGCTGTTGGTGGGCACCAGCACCCCGCGTCGCAGCAGCACGCGCTGCAGATTGGTCGCCGACACCTCGAGGCCCAAAGCTGCCCCGTAGATGTCCCGAAGCTGGGAGATGGTGAAGGTGTCCGGAGCCAGGGCGTAGCCGATCGTGGTGTACGAGAGCTTCGCGCGCAGCCTGGCCCGCCCCGACTCGGCGATCGAGCCGTGGGTGCCGGCGCGGCAGTGCGTCGACCGGATGCCAGGCGGTGTCGTCGGGCAGGTCGGGTTCGGCGCCGGCCGGCACCAGCCCGAGGTATGCCGTGGCGAGGACGCGCCCCCTCGGGTCCCGCTTGGGGTCGCTGCGCGTCTCCAGTTGCTCCAGGTGGGCGATCTCCTGGATGTCGACCTTGCGCGCGAGATGCCGAGCCACCGCAGTGCCGAGCCGTTCATCGGCGCCGAGGATCCCGCCGGGCAGTGCCCACCTGCCGACGAACGGTTTCTCGGCACGTCGCCAGAGCAACGCAGACAGCCGCCCGTCCCGCACGGATAGCACGACGCCGAGAACCTCGTGGGGGTATCGGGGCTCTGCCACGCGTCGCATGCTAATCTTCCAGGGTTTTAGCCTGCAAGGCGAAAACTTCGACCTGAGGAGTCCGCTGTGTCGCAATGGGCCGCAGAGGTTCGCCGCCTCGCCACGAAGCAGGACGCCGTGATCCTGGCCCACAACTACCAGGCGCCCGAGATCCAGGACGTCGCAGACCACGTCGGCGACTCGCTGGCGCTCTCGCGGCTGGCAGCTGCCGGTGATGCCTCGACGATTGTCTTTGCGGGCGTGCACTTCATGGCCGAGACCGCGAAGATCCTGGCTCCGCACCGGAGGGTGCTGATCCCCGATGCCCGGGCCGGCTGCTCGCTGGCCGACAGCATCACCGCCGACCAGCTCCGGGACTGGAAGGACGAGCATCCGGGCGCCTCGTCGTCGCCTACGTCAACACCACCGCCGAGGTGAAAGCCGAAGTCGGACGTCTGCTGCACGTCGGCCAATGCCGCCGAGATCGTGGCCGGCCTCCCCGCCGGCCGCGAGGTTCTGTTCCTGCCCGACCAGTTCCTGGGGGCGCATGTGCAGCAGGTGACCGGACGCCCTGGCATCCACGTGTGGATGGGCGAGTGTCATGTCCACGCAGGCATCTCCGGCGCCGACCTGCGGGAGCGCGTCGCCGCTGCGCCGGACGCGGAGGTGCTCATCCACCCGGAGTGCGGTTGCGCGACCTCGGCGATGTGGATGGCCGGCACCGGGGATCTGCCGGCCGAGCGCACGCACGTGCTGTCGACGAGCGGGATGCTCGAGTACGCCCGCACCGCCGCCGCCGGCCGGGTGCTGGTGGCCACCGAGGTCGGCATGCTCCACCAGCTGCGGCAGGTCAACAACCGCTCCGTCTTCGAGGCGGTGAATCCGCGGGCAGTGTGCCCGTACATGAAGATGACCACTCCCGAGGCACTGTTGCGCTGCCTGCGCGAAGGCAGGGACGAGGTGCTGGTCGACATCGACGTGGCCGCCCGAGCCCGTCGCGCAGTCGAGGCGATGATCGCGGTCGGGACACCGTCAGCGGTCGGCGAATGATGACACCCGACGTTCGCGGGCTGCCCGCCACTCACGCCGTACCTGGGAACGGGAGGCGGACGTCGTCGTGGTCGGCGCGGGAGCGGCGGGCCTGTCCGCAGCACTGGCCGCGGCGACCGGCGGTCGCAGGGTGCTGCTCCTCTGCAAGGGACGTCCTCGGGACGGGAGCGACCGCCCTGGCCCAGGGCGGGCTCGCCGCCGTGCTTGATCCGGACGACACGTTCGACCAGCACGCAACCGACACGCTCGTTGCCGGTGCAGGACTCGCGGACCCGAGCATGGTCCGCGACCTGGTTGCAGATGCGCCCGCTGAGATCGCTCGGCTGCGCGGACTCGGTGCGGTCCTCGACGCGGACCCGAGGTCGTCGCACGGCCTCGCTCTCGCGCGCGAGGGAGGGCACCGGCGCGCCCGGGTCGTCCACGCCGGCGGCGACGCGTCGGGCGCCGAGGTGGACCGCACGCTCGTCAGCGCAGTGCTTGGCTGCGGCTGCCGAAGTGCTCGAGTGTGTCATCGCGCTGGACGCCTTGACCGACGCGTCGGGCCGCGTCGTCGGGCTCTCCGTTGCACGAGTCGACCCAACCGGCCGGCTGATCCCAGGAGTTGTACGTGCGCGTGCGGTGGCGCTGGCCACCGGCGGTCTCGGCCAGGCCTGGGCGACGACGACCAACCCGTCCGGCGCGACCGGCGACGGCCTGGGTCTGGCCCTGCGGGCCGGCGCCGAGCTCCGCAGCCTCGAGTTCGTGCAGTTCCACCCCACCGTTCTGTGGAGCGGCCCTGGGGCGCGCGGGCGCCAGACCGCTGGTGTCCGAAGCCGTCCGCGGTGAAGGCGCCGTTCTGGTCGATGCATCCGGCCACCGGATCATGGCCGACGTCCACCCGATGGGCGACCTCGCTCCTCGTGATGTCGTCGCCGTCGCGATGCACCGCCGGATGTGCGACGCGACGCAGGGCGAGACGACCCACCTCTACCTGGACGCAACCGGGCTGGGTCGCGACGTCCTCGCGCAGCGGTTCCCGTCCATGCTGGCGGCCTGCCGGGCCGTCGGCATCGACCCGGTGAGCGAACCGGTTCCGGTCGCACCCGGAGCCCACTACGCCTGCGGCGGCGTGACCGCAGACCTGTTCGGCCGCACGTCGGTTGCGGGACTGTTCGCGGTCGGCGAGGTCGCCGTCCACGGGTCTGCACGGCGCCAACCGGCTCGCGTCCAACTCGCTGACCGAGGCATTGGTCGCCGGCCGGCGGGCGGGCGAGCTGCTTGCCGGGCACCTACCGGCGCGCGGCGGCACTCCGGTGCCCACACCTGGCCGCGCGGCCGTTCCGGTCGGGAGCCGTGCCGCGACCGCACGTGCCACATCCCGCGACGCCGGTGTGCTCCGCAGTGCCGACGGGCTCGAGAGACTGCTCGACCATCTCGCCGGTGTCCCCGGCGCGGCGACCGATCAGCTGACGCTGCCCATCGCGGAGGCCACCGCACTGCACACGGTCTCGACGTTGGTCGGCGTCACTGCGCTGGCCCGGCGAGAAAGCCGCGGCTGCCACCGTCGTGACGACTTTCCCGAGCAAAGCTCTCGCTGGACGCCTGCCCGTGACCCTTCGGCTCGACGGGGACACGTTGCACGTCCGCACGCCCATCCACGAGTACGCCGCATGACGAGCCTCGGCGACGCAGCCCTCGACGCCCTCACCTCCGCGGGGCTCGACCCGGCCGAGGTCGAGCGGATCGTCCTCGCAGCACTGTACGAGGACCTCGTCCTGGGGCCGGACCTGACCACGGAAGCCACCGTGCCCGCCGGCGCGACCGGCCACCGCCGACGTCGTCGCCCGGGAGGCCGGAACCGTCGCCGGCGTTGCGGTTGCCCTCGCGGTGCTCGACGCCGGCGGATTCCCGCTCCAGTCCTCGCACGTCTTACGCCATGACGGCGAAGGGGTCTCCCCCGGCGACGCCGTCCTGCGCCTGTCGGGACCGCTCGCGCCGCTGCTGACGTGCGAGCGGACGATGCTCAACCTGCTGACTCACCTGTCGGGGGTCGCCACCCTGACCCGTCGCTGGGTCGATGAGGTCGCCGGCACCGGCGCGGTGATCCGGGACACGCGCAAGACCATGCCCGGGTTACGGCACCTCGAGAAATACGCCGTCCGGTGCGGCGGCGGCGCCAACCATCGGATGGCACTCGGGGACGCGGCGCTGGTCAAGGACAACCATGTGGCGGCCGCCGGAGGGATCGCCGCAGCAGTGCTCGCGGTACGCACTCGTGCACGACACGTCGACCTCGAGGTGGAGTGCGACACGATCGAGCAGGTCCGCGAGGCCATCGACGCCGGGGTCGCGCTGGTGCTGCTGGACAACATGACCACGAGTGAGATGCAAGAGGCGGTCGCACTGGCCCGCTCCGCGCCCGGTACGCGACTCGAGGCGAGTGGCGGACTCACCCTCGCCCGCGCGCGGGAGGTCGCCGAAACCGGCGTGACCTATCTCGCAGTCGGCGCGCTCACGCACTCCGCCCCCTCGCTTGATCTCGGGCTCGACATCCGAGGCTAGGCTCGGCGTCCAGGAGGCCTCACGTGCCGCTGTTCCGCCGTACCGCAAAAGCCGGTCCACGTCCGCCGCGCCCTTTGCTGCCGACGAGACGCTCGGCATTCCCGAGGTGGCCGCCGCGCAGGCGCGGGCAGCCGAGGGCGATCTTGACGGCGTGGCCGAGGTCCATCAAGGTGCAGCGACCATCGGAAACGCGCACGCTGTCCTCCGGCTCGCTGCGGACACGGCACCGTTGGAGCGGGTTGCGACGTGGCGGGCCGGGCGCCAGGGCGACCCCCTTGCCGCGACCGTGCATGGCTTGGCGCTGATCACCGAAGCGTGGAGCATCCGGGGACGCGGCCAGGCGGACACTGTGGGCCGCAGCGCGTTCGAGCGTTTCTGGGAACACCTGCATGCGGCCGAGCGGGAGCTGGAGCATGGCACGAGCGGCTGGAGCGGCGCGCCGAGCGCGTGGACGGGACTGGTCCTCACCAACCGGGGGCTGCAGAAGTCGCGTGAGGAGCTCGTGCACCTCTATCGGCAGGGAGTAGCCAGCGGCGGTGCCGACCTGCTCGAGCTGCAGGAGCAGACGCTGCAGGGTCTGTGCCGGAAGTGGGGTGGTGGCACCGACGACGAGATGTTCACGTTCGCCCGATCGCTGGCCGATCCGAGCAAGCCGCTGCCGGCCAACGCGCTCGTCTGCATCGGGCATCTCGAGGCGTGGGTCGCTGAGCTCGACGACGGGAAGGTCGACTCCACGTACTTGACGCAGCGGGCTGTGGTCGCCGACGTCCAGGCGATGGCCGCAAGCGCGTGGCTACCGGGGTTCCCCTCAGACTTCTCCGGGCTCGGGGCGCACAACGTCTTCGCGGTCCTGCTCGCGGGGGTCGGTGACCTCGACGCCGCGGCCAAGCACGTTCACCATCTCGGGCGGCGCGTGCGGCAGTGGCCGTGGACCTATCTCGTGCGGCAGGGCTCTCTGCTGGCTGAGCTGCGAGAGCGCGCCGCGAAGGCCGGCGCGGGCCAGCACTGACTCAGGCCGCGTCGCTGAACAGAACCCGGCGTTGCACCCGAACTACTACCACGTCCCACCATCGGTCCAGCACCAGCGCCGGGTGCGGCAGGTGACTGTCGAGCAGGGCTCGAAAGGCGGCGCAGACCGACTGCAGCTCCGGGGCATCCAGCCCGCTGTGTCGATAGCGGGGTGCGAAGCCGGCCGAGAGCAGCAGCTCATTGCGTTCCCGCAAGGGAACGTCGAGGGTCTCGGCAAGACGGACGATCATGTCGGGCGTAGGCCGCGACCGACCGGTCTCCACGAAGCTCAGGTGCCGGGTCGAGATCTCCGCGCTCGCGGACAACTGCAGCTGGCTGAGCCTGCGTCGCTCCCGCCAGCCGCGGATGAGTTCACCAACCGACGATGCCGTCTCCATCGTTGTCACGTCGCAAGAGTATGGAGCCGGTTGCGCGTCGTCGATTACCTCACAGGTAATCGACGAACGGGCCACGGCAGGGGAGGGTCTGGTCGTACGCAAGAAACGATTCCACTGAAAGGACTTCCGTAATGACCAATCTCGTTGCGAACTATCTCGCCACCTGGAACGCCGACGACGCAGACGCCCGAGAGCGGCTGCTGACCGAGCACTGGACAGAGCACGCGTCGTACACAGATCCGCTGGCGGCGGCGACAGGCCGCGCAGCGATCGGAGCGACAGTCGCAGCGGTGCGCGAGCAGTTCCCGGACTTCGTCTTCACCCCCGTCGGCGACGCAGACACGCACCACCAGCAGACCCGCTTCCACTGGGGCCTCGGTCCGGCCGGCGTGGAACCCGTCGTGATCGGGTTCGACGTGATCGTCACCGACGAGAGCGGACGCATCGACACCGTTCTCGGCTTCCTGGACAAGGTGCCGGCCTGACGCGCAGGCACCGCCTCGGTCGCCGCGCCGACGGGCAGTAGCATCCGGACAATGGACGCGCGTGCGTCAGTCCCTGTCATCCGCGGGCGTGCGGCGGAGATCGTGGTCCTCCGCGAGGCCCTGGACCGAGTCGCGTCGGGCCGGCCGTCGATCGTCCTCATCGAGGGCGAGGCCGGGATCGGCAAGTCGCGGTTGCTCGGGGCGGCATTCGAGGACGCGCGCAGCCGTGGTATGCAGGTGGTGGCTGGCCGCGCGGAGGAGCTGGAGCAAACTCGCCCCTTCGGTCTGGTCGCGGGCGCGTTCGGCTGCACGAAGTCGTCGCCGGATCCTCGACGGGCAGCGATCGCCGGGCTGCTGGACGCCGGTGGCGCCGACGAGCCAGATCCGATCACGGTGACCAGCGACGCCGGTTTGCGCTTCCGCGCGGTCGATGCGTTCGCTGACCTGATGGAGGAGCTCGCGCTGTCCGGGCCACTGCTGATCGGCGTCGACGATCTGCAGTGGGCCGATCCGTCCAGTCTGCTCACGCTGGCCGCGGTGAGCCGCCGCCTCGACTACCTGCCCGTCGCACTCATCGGGTGTTTCCGGCCGTCCCCGCATGGCCCGGAGCTGGACCGGCTGGCCGACGTGCTGGAGGCGGGCGGGGGGCGGCGGGTGGCGCTGCATGGCCTCTCCGACGAGGCGGTGTCGGAGTTGGTGGCGGATGCGGTCTCCGCGCTGCCGGGTGACGGCCTGCTGGCAGGGATCTCAGGGGCTGCGGGCAATCCGCTGTTCGTGACCGAGCTGTTGGCGGCGCTTGCCCAGGAGGGCGCGATCGAGACCTCTGGCGGGCGGGCGGACGTGGCGGCGATGGCTCTCCCACCGACGCTGCGGTTGACGATCCTGCGCCGCCTCAGCTTCCTGAACGACCAGACACTGCGCGCGCTGCAGGCCGCGGCGATCCTCGGATCCGGCTTCACCGTCACGGAGCTGTCGGTGACGATGTCGCGGCCGGCGCTGGAGCTCTCCCTGGTCCTCGCGGAAGGGATCAGGGGCCGCGTCCTCGAGGATGACGTCGACCGCCTCCGGTTCCGGCACGACCTGATCCGCGATGCGATCTACGAGGACCTCCCGCTGACGGTCCGCCGAGGGCTGCACCGCGAGGCCGGCCAGCGTCTTGCCGCGGCGGGAGCCCCCATCCTGCAGGTGGCCGAACAGTTTGCCCGCGGAGCGGCCAACGGAGATGCCGAGGCCATCGGCTGGCTGACCAGGGCATCGCGGGAGGCGGCGCCGACGTCGCCGGATGCTGCCGCAGATCTCCTGCAACGCGCCATCGGGCTGATGAACCCGGCGGATGACAACCGTGACCTGTTGCTCGCCGAACTGGCCAGCAGGTTGATGTCGGCCGGAAACGTCGCGTCGGCGGAGGCTGTGTGCCACGACTTGCTGGACCGCGATCATGACCCGAGGGCTGACGGTCCCGCGAGGATCTGTCTTGGCCACGCGCTCCTGGTGGGCGCTCGACCAGAGGACGCGCTCCTGGAGCTGGAGCGGGTGGGCCGGTCATCCATGCTGACCAGCGCCGAGCGAGCCAGCGGACTGAGCTGGGCCAGCACCGCGCGCAGGTGGCTCGGTGATCTGGACGGCTCCGCGGAGACCGCTCAGAGGGCACTGTCAGTGGCTGTCCCCGCCGGCGAACACCTGACCACGGCCATCGCGATGGCCTCGCTCGCCGCCGCGGCCGAGCTGCGCGGCAAGCTGCACGACGCGTTGGCGATCATCGACGACGCAGTGCGCCTGGCGGACCGAAGCCCCGGCAAGCAGGCGCACCGCTATCCGCTGCACGCGACACGCGGATTCATCCTTGTCGACCTGGACATGTTCCAGGAGGCCAGGTCCGCGCTCGAAGCTGACCGGCGGATCAGCGATGAGCTCGGCCTCGGCTGGCACCTGCCCGGGTATCAGATGGTGCACTCCGTCGAACGGTTCACCGTGGGGGAATGGGACGACGCGATCGCCGAGGTCGAGGCGAGTGTGGAGCTGGGCGACGAGTCAGGCTTGAACTTCGCGCTCGCCGTCGGGCGCGGCATATTGTCCCTGATCAGCCTGCACCGCAACGAGCTCGGCCGCGCCCAAGCCGCTGCCGACGCCGCGACGCGTCAGGCCACCGAGACCGGTGCTCGCTACCGCACACAATGGGCGATCTGGACGCAGGCCCTGCTGCTCGAGGCCGACGGCAGGACCCCGGAGGGACTCGCGACTCTGGCGCAGTGCTGGGACGAGTGCACCCGGCTGGGCTTGACGCTCGAGTTCCGGATGCTCGGGCCCGATCTCGTGCGTCTCGCCCTCGCCTGCAACGACCGAGGGCGCGCACAGCGACGCGACAGCCCAGGTCGCCGAGCTCGCAGGCGAGAACCAGGATGTCTCCACGCTGTCCGGAGCCGCGTTGCGCTGCCGGGGACTCGTCGAGGACGACGCCGAGATCCTCCAGGCCGCCGTCGCCGCCTACGGCCACGGTCCGCGTCTACTGGAGACCGCACTTGCCTGCGAGGACGCAGGGACAGCGTTGGCGCGACAGGGAAAGTCGGACGAGGTCCGTCTGCTGCTCGACGAGGCGATCAACAACTACGAGCGCCTCGACGCCACGCGAGACCTCGCCCGCGCCGAGGCGGTCTTCCGTGAGCTGGGCATCCGGCGTGGTCGCCGCGGACCCCGCGGCCGGCCGCAGATCGGTTGGTCCAGCCTCACCCCGACCGAGCAGACGGTCGCCGGGCTGGTTGCCGAGGGACTGTCCAATCCGCAGATCGGCGACCGGCTCTACATCTCCCGCCGGACCGTGCAAACGCATCTCGCGCACGTTTTCGCCAAGCTGGGCCTCACCTCTCGCACCCATCTCGCTGCCGAGGTCGCCCGCCGGCAAAGGGCGGCCACGGCCGGGACGGGCGACTAGCCGAACTGCACAGTCGCGGGCACGGTTGCTCTGACTAGGCCGAACGAGGGTCGGCCGAACGGTCGGACAAATCTCGCTTTCCCGACGCCGACCTACAAATCGACGCGCCAACGGGGACGATCCCCGCGGCAACGCCGATCGGCGCCGATGGTCATGAGATGGTCACGTCATGCACTACGAATGGTAATCATTCGCTGACTGCGAGTGAGTTCACGCGGTAGGGAGAGTTCATGATTCGCACGACAGTTCTTCGCTCGGCAGTTGCGGTCTTCAGCTTCGGCGCACTCGCCGCAGTTGTCGGCGCGGGCACGAAATGGTCATTGTCCTTTGTGTTGCCAGACCTGTGGCCGTGGTAGCCAGCGCGTCGGCCGAACCTGGTCGCAAGTGGGGTTCCTGACCGACCCATGCCGGAGCCCGTGGTCCTCGCGACCGCGGGCTCTCGGCGTTCGCGCCGTCACCACGACAGCGACGTCAACTCACGTCGGCAGCGGGTGCACCGTGACGCCACGGACGACACGGTTGACCTCGCCATCGGGGAATGGGTTGTCCGGGGTGAGCCCGCGGTCGAGCGAGAACCGCAGGGCGAGCAGCTGCGCCACCACGACGTAGGGCAGCGCCAGGAGAGCGTCGCCGGCGTCGTCGAGCCCGGTGATCCGGAGGCCGACCGGCACGGAGTCGGAGTCCTGCGCCGCGACCACCAGGACGTGCTGCTGGCCCAGCGCCAGGCCCAGTTCGGTGACGATGTCCTCGTCGTAGCGCCGGGTGTAAGCGTCGTTGGACAGGAAGACGACGGCCAGCGTCCGGTCGTCCAGTACCGCCTTCGGACCGTGCCGGAACCCGAGGGACGTGTCGAAATAGCTGACGACCCGGCCGGCCGTGAGTTCGAGCATCTTGAGCGCGGACTCGCGTGCGAGGCCGCCGAGTGGCCCGCTGCCGAGGTAGACGATCCGTTCGTAGCCGCGCCCGGCGAGCTCCGCGAGCTGCCGTGATTCGCCGAGCACCTGCTCGGCCGCTGTGGCGAGCCGCTCGGCGAGCTGCTCCGAACCCTGTGCGTCCTTGGGTGCGAGCACGAGCCAGGTGGCGAGCAGCATGGCGGTGAAGCTGGACGTCATCGCGAACCCGCGGTCGTTGGCCGCTGCCGGCATGAGGAGCACGAGCGATGTCGCCGACGACTCGTGGTCACGAGCGAGCAGCCCGTCTGCGTTGCACGTCACGACGAGGTGATGCACGCCGGCCCACGCACATGTCGGCGAGCTGCGTGGCGGCCACGCTCTCCGGGCTGTTCCCGGACCGGGAGAAGGACACCAGCAGTGTCGGCACGTCCTGCGCGAACACCTCGCGCGGGTTCGAGACGATGTCGGTGGTGGCCACGGCGTCGACCCGGCGACCCAGCGCTCGCGTCAGTGCCGGAGCGAGCACCTCGCCGGCGAACGCCGACGTGCCCGCGCCGGAGAGCAGGATGCGCAGATCGGTCAGCGCGAGCAGCGGCTCGATGAAGTCGCCGACCGCCTGCGCGCGCTCGGTGACGATCGCAGACACCTCCCGCCACACGGCGGGCTGCTGGGCGATCTCGGTCGAGGTGGCCTGCGCCCCACGCGCAGCGAACTGCTCCTCTTCACCCTCCGGAAAGCGGGCTCCCGCGGTCGAGTCTGCGGAGAGGGGGCTGCTCGTCGTCACGTGGTGCTCCTGGCGGGCTCGTTCGTGCAGGCTGCGGCGTAGCCACGCAGCACGTCGCGGACCCGGTCGACGGCGATCGCGGCGGGCTCGGCGACCAGGTCGCCGGCGCGGATGCGAGCGTACTGCTCGGGCAGGTGGGCGCTGAGCATCGGCAGCGAGATCCCTACCCTGCGCAGGTTCGCCAGCAACCGCTCGTGCGCGGCGACGATGGCCGGATCCGGCCAGTAGTAGCGAAGCCGGTCGGAGTAGCTGTACCTCCGCGCGAGGGCCTTCTCGCGGTCGTCGCCCTCGTAGTAGCCCTCCCACCATTGCGGCCGGGCCAGCATCACCTGGTCGACGACGTCGACCAGGTTCGAGCGCTCGCCCGTCGGGACCAGCTCGTTTTCCATGGTGGCCAACGCGAACAGCGCCTCGCGCAGCGCGAAGGTGAGACCGGGGCCGACCTTCAGCACCGCCCAGTGGTCTTCCACGAGCTGGGTGAGCCTGGCGACAGTCTGGTAGTCGGTGGAGTGGGCCTCGAGCACCATCATCGGGGGCGCATCAGGGTCGTCGACCACCTGTCGCAGCCGGGCGGTCCGCTCGCGGTCGTAGTCGACGACGTGCTGCGCATCGAACTCGACGCCCGGCTGCACGACGAGCGCAACGACCCGGTCGAACGCCTCACCGACCCCCGCCGAGCTGAACGCCTCCCGGTGGGCGGCCAGCGTCGCCCGGGCAGCCTCGGCCGACGTCGGGGTCAGGTCGTGGATGGCCTCGTGGGCTCCGCCGGGCACGGGGACCTCGGTGCCGACGACGTAGACCAGGTCGCTGTGCCCGAACGTCGCGACCGCCGCTTCCTCGGCGACCCGCGCCAGTCGGGCGGCTCGCTGCGCGACCACGGCGTCGGTGAGCGGCGAGTCCTCCCCCGCGCAGGCCATCGAGCAGTCCAGGTGGATCTTCGCGTAGCCCGCTTCCACATAGGCGCGGACGAGGTCGTCGGCTTTGGCCATCGCCGGTCCGGACTCGTGGTCCCGCCAGGTGTTCGGTCCGAGGTGGTCACCTCCGAGGACGATGCGCTCGGGGAGGAGTCCGCCCCGCTCGGCGCTGCGCAGCACGAGGTCGCGGAAGTCCGCCGGCCGCATCCCGGTATAGCCCCCGTACTGATCGACCTGGTTGCTGGTGGCCTCGACGAGCAGCACGGTCCGGTCCTCGACGGCCTGAGCCACGGCGGCCTCGAGCACGAGCGGGTGCGCCGAGCAGACGGACGTCATGCCGACGGCTTCGCCGCTGCGGTGTCGGCGGAGGACGTCGAGCAGCGGTGCCGCACCGGCCAGCTCGGCGGACGATCTCACCGCAGCAGCCTCGCTCACGACGTGACCCTTGGCGCGGCGAACCGGTCCAGCACGGCTCCGTGTGCCTTGACGGCGTCGTCCAGGATCGCCTCGGCCACGGTGGGTCCCGGCACCAACGGATCGAGCGCCAGCGCCTGGATCGCGAGCTCGCGGTCGCCGTCCAGGGCCGCGCGCACCGTGATCTCCTGCTGCAGCGCCCGGGCGGTGAGGATCGCGGCGATCCCGTCGGGCAGCGGTCCGACGCCGAGCCCGGTGATGCCGGCGGCACCGACCACGGCGGGGACCTCGACGACGGCTGTGGGCGGCAGGTTCGGGATCTTGCCGTGGTTCGGAACGTTCACCGCGAGCTCGAGATGGTCCTCACCCGTGATGACGGCCGACGCGATGGCCACGAGCCGTTCAGCCTCCTGGTTGTCACTGTGCGGCAGCGGAGCAGTCCCGTCCGCCTGCGCGTGGAGCTGCTCCCAGAGATCGCCCTTCTGCCCGATGTACTCCATGGTGGCGTCCCGGCCGCCTTGCAGCCCCCAGGGCAGGTCACCGACGGAGGGCTCGCGGGCCTCGCCGCCGAGGTACCAGCCGAAGAACTCTGCGACGTGGCGGTCTCCGGGTGCCGGATAGCGTCCGAACGTACGGAGCAGGTCCGCAGAGACGGCGAGGTGGACACCCTCCTCCCTCGTCGAGGGCGCGTCCTTCCCGGCGGCTCGCGCGGACACCAGCTGCCGCAGGCGCGGATAGAGGTCCTCTGCCCCTCGTTTGAAGTCGAGCAGCCAGCACAGGTGGTTCAGCCCGGCGAACACCGCGTGCACCTCGTCGCGCGGCAGCCCCATGTCGGAGGCGAGCTTCGACAACGTGTGCATCGTTCCGTGACACAGACCGACTGCGCTCACGGGTGTGTGTGTCGTGATGCCCAGGACGTTGGCGGTGAGCGGGTTCGAGTAGTTCACCATCAGGGCCTCGGGCGCGAGGTCTGCGACGTCTGTCGCGATGGCCACGAGCTCCGGCACGTGGCGCAGCGCGCGAAGCACCCCGCCGGGGCCGACGCTGTCACCGACTGTCTGCGCGATGCCGTGCCGGGCTGGGACCTCGATGTCGTGCCGCCACCCCGCCGCGGCTCCGACCGCGATGGTCGTCGTGACGAACCGGGCGCCGGGCAGCGCCTCTCGTCGCGACGTGTGAGGCACGAACGTGAGATCGGCTCCGCGCTCGGTCGCGATCCGTCGGCCGAGCCGGGCCATCGTGTCCGCGGCATCTGCGTCGAGGTCGACGAGATGTACGGTCCAGCCGCCGAAAGTCGGAGAGGACGCCAGGTCGGTCATCAGGCCTGGCGTGAACACGGTGCTGCCGGCACCGATCAGGACCACGGACTTCTCACTCACGGGCTGCGCCTCTCACTGTTTCGTTCCGCTGGCACGGGTGTCTCACTTCGTGCTGCCGGCCAGCAGGCCATTGACGATGTAGCGGTTGAAGGACAGCGCGAGGATCGCGGGAACCGCGATGGTGAGGATGCCGGCGGCGTTCAGCAGGGTGGACGGAACGACGTGCCTGCCCTGCAGAGAGGCGATCACGACGGTGAGCGGCTGGGTGGACAGGTCGCTGGACAGCACGAGCGGGAAGAGGAACTGCGCCCACGCGAACAGGAACGTGATGAGTGCCGTGGAGATGATGCCCGGCAGGGCCAGCGGCAGCAAGAGATGCCAGAGCACCTGCATCCGGTTGGCGCCGTCGACCAGACCCGCCTCCTCGATGCTGGTCGGCAGGCTCGCGAAGTAGTTGTGCAGGACCCACGTCGCCAGCGGCAGGAATCCCGAGACGTAGACCAGCACGATGCCCGTGTAGGTGTTCACGAGCCCGAAGGTGCTCATGATGCGATAGAGCGGGATGAGCGTCGTGTAGGCCGGGAAGGCCATCGTCGCGAGCACGGAGTAGAACAAGATCTTGCGCCCCTTGAACTGCATCCGCGCGAACGCATAAGCCGCCAGAGTGGCCAACACCACGGTGACCACGGTCGCCAGCCCGCACTCGACCACGATGTTGACCGCCGAGCGACGGATCTGGTCGGCGACGTCGCTGCTCCCGGAGAGCAGCGTCCGGTAGTTCTGCAGCGTGGGACTCGTCGGGAAGTACTGCACCGGTGTCGCTCGGGCGTCTGCCTCGGTCTGCACGCTGGTCTTCAGCGCCCAGTAGATGGGGATCAGCGACCACAGCAGGATGACAGGGACACCGATCCACCGCAGCGCACCGGATCGGTTCCTCACAGGTCGACCCTCCGGTAGATGCCCCCGACGACCGCCAGCGAGATGAGCAACGTGGTGATCGTGATGAGCAGCGAGAGCGCATAGCCCTCGCCGAAGTCGAGGTCCTGGAAGCTGATGAAGTAGGTCTGCATCGTCACCGACGCGGCAGTGTTCGCGGCTCCGTTGAGCACGTACGGCTGGTCGAACACGTTGAGCGTTGCGATCACGGCTTGGACCATGGCCACGGCGATCCCTGGCCGCGCCAACGGCAGGGTGATGCGCAGGAAGGCCGACCAGGCGCTGCACCCGTCGATCTCAGCAGCCTCGTACAGCTCCCCGGGGATGAGCTGCAGTGCCGCAAGGATCAGCAACGCGGACAACGGCGCGATCTGCCAGACCTGCACGAGCTCGATGAGGGTGATCGTGAGCAGTCGGTTCTCGCCGAGCAGGACGTGGGAGCCGCCGAGGTGGAAGCTCGAGAGGAGGCCGTTGATGAGGCCGGCGGTGGAGTCGAAGATCCCGGTCCAGAGGATGCCCTCGACCACACCTGGCAGGGCCCACGGCAGGATGAGCACGGCGATGACCAGGCTGCGACCGCGGAAGGGCTTCTGCAGAACGACCGCAGCCCCGATGCCCAGCACGGTCGAGAGCAGCGTGCCGACGACGACGTAGATGCCGGTGTTGCCGATGCTGCCGACGACGGCCTTGTCGTGTGCCAGCCGCACGAAGTTGTCGAAGCCGGTGAACCTGGTCGGCGGGTCCAGCGCGTCGACCCGGTAGAACGACTGGATCACCGTGAAGACGGCCGGCACCAGGGCGAGCCCGATGATGAAGACCGCGACCGGCGCAACAAGCAGGTACGGAAGCAACCCGGACCCGACGCCGCGGGTCCGGCGGACGTCGGACGACGGACCGGAGCCGGCGGCGACAGACCCGGGGGTCCCTGTCGCCGCCGACCCCGCAGCGGAGTGGCTGGGGGTGGTCACGACCCGCCTGCGAGCCCGTCCGCCGTGTCCGCGATGTTCTTGATGGCTGCGTCGATGCTCGTCGAGCCGGTGGCCGCGGCGTGCAGGTTGGTGTAGACGGCGTTGGAGAACTTCGGGTACCAGGGCGGCGCGCCGCCTTCGAATACCGGCTTGGAGCCCTTCAGCATCGGCCCGAGCACGTCACCGCCGATCAGCTTGCCCTTTTCGGTCAGCACCTGGACAGCCGACAGGTGTGACGGGATCGGATAGCTGGGGAACGCCTTCTCCGGCCCGTTCACTCCGGAGAAGTCGATCTGCTGCTTCGGGTCGGTGAACCACTTGATGAACTTGGCGGCGGCCTCGGGGTACTTCGCCTGCTTCGGGATGCCGATCCCGTCCGGGTTGGACAGGTTCGCCGCAGGCCCCGTGGCGCCGGGTGTGGAGATGTACGCGACCTTCCCCACGACCGACGAGGAGTCCGGCACGTTGTACAGCGTGCCGACGGTGCCGGAGTAGTCGGAGAACGTGCTCGCGACCTGACCCTTGGCCATCAGGGTCTGCTGACCCTGCGAGTCGGAGACGTTGATGTTGCCCGGTGGCACGAGTCCGTTCTTGATCGCGTCGACCATCCACTTCGCCGCCTGGTAACCCGCCGAGCTCGGCTCACTGAACTGCGGCTTGCCGGCCTTGTCGAGCACGGTCCCACCGAAGGCGCCGGTCGCTTCGTACCAGTAGGTGGAAAGCCCCTCCGCGGCCGCGAACGGGATGTTCAGCGGGTACTTGACGACGCCTTTGTCCTTGATCTTTTGCAGCGCTGCCGTGTAGTCGTCCATCGTCTGCGGGGCAGCGTTCACGCCCGCCTTCGTGAACATCTCCGTGTTGACGGTGGTGACCATGAATGACGCGTCGTAAGGGATGCCCACGACGTGGCCGTCGCTGGTGAACGAGGCCAGCTGTGGCACGTCGGCAGCCATGGCCTTCGTGTCGAGGTAGGAGTCCATCGGGAAGAACCAGCCCAGCTTGCCCAGCTGGCCGACGCGGGACCAGTCGACATCGGTGGCGTCGGCGAAGTAGGTCTTCGCTGTCGCCGCGGCCGAGATCTTCGTCTGCAGGCTGTCCCAGTCGATGTTCACCCACTTGACCTTGATGCCGGTCTGCTTGGTGAACTCGCCGAGCACCGCCTTGGGCGGGGCGTCTGAGGCCAGCGCCACGGTGATGGTGACGCCACGCGTCTTCGACGAGCCTCCGCTTGACCCGCTGCCACCCCCGCAGCCGGCGGCGACCAGCGCGAGAGCGGCGAGCGCTGCCACCAGGGTCCCGCCCCGCGCAAGGGTGCGCGAGCGACTACTCGTCCTCGACATGACGCCTCCTCGGCTGTCCTTCCCGCGCCGCGGAGGCGAGACGGGTTTGATCACTATTTGCGCGAGTGATGCCCACACTTGCGCAGTCTGCAGGACTGACGCGCATCTCGCCAGTGCCGTGCGCAATATTCTCCACTTTCGTGCCCCATATCGGAACTCTGTCCCATATCCTCGCATTACAACTGCGCAAATGCGCATCCTGCTAGGCTCGGCGGCGTGCGGAGGTCCGAGCGCAAGAGCGCGATCCTTGATCGCGTCGCCTCCACCGGCAGCGTGGACGTGACCGACCTCGCCAAGGCTCTGGGCGTGTCCGGAGCCACCATCCGGCGGGACCTGCAGACCTTGAGCCGCGACCAGCTGCTCGTCCGCACCCACGGCGGCGCCGTCGCCCGCGAGGCGACCGACGAGCTGCCGGCGCAGGTGAAAGCCACCCGTCGGCACCCGGAGAAGTTGCGCATCGGCCGGGCGGCCGCCGAGCTCGTCGAGGACGGTGCCGTCATCGGGATGACCGGCGGGAGCACGGCCATGGAGCTCGCGCGCGCGCTCGCCGGGCGGCAGAACATCACGATCGTCACGAACGCCATCGACATCGCCGCCGAGCTGGTGGGTCGGTCGGGCATCCACCTCATCGTGATCGGCGGGATCGTGCGGCAGTCCTCAGAGGCGGTCGGGCGGGCGGCCGAGGCAATGCTGGCGCAGTACCACTTGGACATCGCGTTCATCGGCGTCGACGGCCTCTCCTCGGAGGAGGGCTGCACGACCTACGACGAGATGGAGGCGCAGACGGACGTCGCGTTCCTGCGGCGAGCCCGCCGCACCGTCGTCATCGCCGACTCGTCGAAGCTGGGCAAGGTGACGTTCGCGCACATCAGTCCCATCTCGGAGGTCGATGATGTCGTGACCGATCGCGACGCCGACCCCGATCAGATCGCAGCTCTCGGTCACGCGGGGGTCAGGGTCGTCAGCGTCTGACGAACAAGCGCGCTGCTTGGCCCTCGTACTCCCCTCGAGGCATGAACCGGTACGCGACTCCTCGCGTAGTGACCAGCACCACACCTACTGAGGAGAAGCACATGCACACGGGTTTGAACCTCCGGCGACTGGCCGGAATCGTGGCCGTGATGGCCACCACGGCCGGCGGCCTGGTCGCCGCTACACCGGCCGGTGCGGCAACCGGTCCGACGGCGACGCTGACCAGCGGCACCGTGACCGTCCAGGGAACCGATGCCCGCGACGTGATCCACGTCACCATCAACGACAACCGCCTCGTGGTGGACTTCGGTTTCGACGGCACCGTCGATGCGCAGTTCAACCGGTCCCAAGTCCAGCGGCTCAGGGTGCTTGGCGGGCTGGGCGACGACGGCATGAGCGTGGACGGCCCCGGCGTCGGCGATCTGCCGATCACGATGAGCGGGGGCACCGGCAACGACTTCGTCGGCGTCGTCGGCAACATCGGCGACTTCGGCGACGGCGACGTCCCGGTCACGCTGAACGGGAACCGACGGCAACGACGACTTCTTGGCGGCTGCGCCCGGCCCCGTCACGATTCAGGGCGGCGCAGGCGACGACTTCGTCGACGGCGGTGGCGCCGGCACCGGGCAGGAGACCATCTCGCTCGGCGACGGCAACGACCGGTTCAAGAGCCTGATCAACGGCTTCATCGTCGGCGGGACCCGAAGCGACATCGTCGACGGCGGCACCGGGCAGAACACCATGGAGATGGACGGCTCGTTCGCCAGCGAGAGCGTCAGCCTGTCGGCGAGCGCCGGGCACCTCATCGTCGATGACGACCGGGGTCGGATCGACGCGGACAACATCCAGGACGTGTCGTGGGTCGGCTTCGGCGGCCTGGACGAGGGCGGCGGCGACCAGGTCGCCGTGAACGACCTGTCCGGCACCGACGTCGTCACACTTCACCCCCGACTTCACCGACCCCCTGGACAACACCGGGCCGAACAACAGCGCCGACCAGCTCACCGTGCGCGGCACGGCGGGAGTCGACCACATCACGGTCAGCGGCTCGGGAGCGAACATCACCGTGGCCGGGCTCACCCCGACGGTGACCCCGGTCAACCTCGATGGCCAGGACACCCTGCGGATCGAGACCCTGGCCGGAAACGACACCGTCAACAGCTCCGGCCTGCCACGCGGCCTGGTCAATCTGCAGGTGCTCTGAATCCCACCTGGGCGTCAGTGGCCCCCGTCCGGCTGATCTACGACCAGCCCTTGGACGGGGTCACCGGACGCTCGGGGATCGCCTGTTGGACGGAGCGTCCTTCGTACTGCGTAGAGAGCACGATGTGGGTGCGCATCTCACCGTGAGTGCCCAGGCGCTCGATGAAGCCTTCGAGGTGAGCCAGGGAGGTGGCGCGCGCCTTGAGCATCGTGCAGTGCTCGCCGCTCAGCTTGTGGACCTCCACCAGTTCGGGATAGTCGGCGTCGGTAGTTGTCTTGAGCAAGCATTTGCCCAGCGCACAGCGCAGCTGGATGAAAGCGAGCAGGGGTTGGCCGGCCCGCGCTGGGTCGACGACCGCGGAGTAGCGGCTGATGATCCCCGCTTGTTCCATGCGGCGGACGCGTTCGGCGACGGCTGGGGAGGACAGGTGGACCCGGCGACCGAGTTCGTTGAAGGACAGCCGCGCGTCGGACTGGAGTTGAGCGAGCAGCCGCCAGTCGACGTCGTCCAGCTCCATCGATTGAAAAGTATTCATCGAATTCTCCATTCGTTCTCTAAGCAACATGGAGTCAGACCTGCCCATCGGCCATTCCTCGACGGCACATCGCCTTCCTAGTGTGAAGCCATGGCGCAACAGGTCGAACGGACGGTGCCGTCGGGCGCTCCCCCGGACGAGGTCCATGGCGCGCGCGACGTGCGCAGATCCGTTCACGCGCTGTGGGTGGCGAGCGTGCTCGGCGGACTCGCCCAGGCATTGGCCGGGACGGCCGGCTCGCTGCTCGCCCGTCAGGTCGGCGGATCCGACTCGGTTGCGGGCCTTCCGCAGGGCTTTCTGGTGGCCGGTTCGGCAGTCGCCGCCCTCGCGATGTCGCGCCTGACGGCCAGGCGCGGCCGCCGGGTGGCACTGACCAGCGGTGCGACAGCCGCGATGGCTGGCTGCGGTGTCGTGATCATGGGCGGTGCCATCGCGAGCCTGCCGCTCATTCTGTCCGGTTGCTTGTTGCTCGGCGCCGGAAACACCGCGGTGATGCTGGGCCGCTACGCAGCCGCGGACCTCGGACCTGAGGGATCGCGGACCGCGGCGATGGCGTCAGTGCTTGTGGCGACGACTGTCGGGGCAGTGGCCGGGCCGAACCTTCTCGCACCGGCGAGCCGTCTGGCCGGGCACGTCGGCCTTCCGGTGCTCTGCGGGCCTTACCTCGTCGCGGCAATTGCTTTCGCCGCGGCCGCGGCGACGCTTGCCCGCGGACTGCGCCTCGCACTTCTGCCCCCGCTCGACGCGACCGCGATGAACCGAAACGAACACAGGACACGGTTGGACCGGCAAGCAGTCCGTGGACTGACCGTCCTGCTGCTCGCCAACCTGGTGATGGTTTCGGTCATGACGATGGCGCCGATGCAGCTCAGGCACAACGGCAACGGACTGGGCATGATCGGTCTCGTCGTGAGTGTGCACATCACCGGGATGTTCGCCCCGTCACCTCTCAGCGCGTGGCTGACCAACCGCCTTGGCGGCGCCGCCGCGGCGGCTGCTGCGGCTGTCCTGCTCATCGGGGCGTGCAGCCTTGCCGCGGTGGGTTCGCATTCGTCGGGCACTCTGATGACGGCGATGGTTCTCCTCGGGGCGGGCTGGAACCTGAGCCTCATCTCCGGCAGCACGTTGCTCACGGCGGGTGTCCCTGCTGGCGAACGGCCCCGCCGCGAGGGCTGGGGCGAGGTCGCGATGGGCGCCGCTGCCGCGGGCGGCGGCGCCGGCTCCGGCGCGATGATGGCCGCCGGCGGATATCAGCTGCTCGCAGCGGCGGCCGCTGCGGTCGCCGTACTCGTCGTGCCCATCGCGCTCGGCGGTGTCGAGAACTCACGGTCGGTTCCGTCTCAGGCATGAGGGCGCCCATCGGCGTCCCGAATCAATGGGAGTTCCACGTGAAGTTCCTCTTGCTGACGAAGTACGCCGAGATCGAGGGCATCCCGGCCCCGACAGAGTGGGACCCGGCCGAGATCACGGCGCACATGGACCACCTGAACGCGCTGAACAAGGAACTGGCAGATAGTGGCGAGCTGGACGAGGTCGTCATTTTGAGAGGGCCGGACCTGGCCACGATCGTCACCTTCGACGGCATCGGTGCTCCCGTGTGCACCGACGGACCTTTTGCCGAGTCGAAGGAACTCCTTGCCGGGATACAGATGATCGACGTCGAATCGCGGGCGCGCGCCGTCGAGATCGCTGCGAAGGTTTCGTCGGCCCCGGGACCAGGCGGACGTCCCATCGCGCAGCCGATCGAGGTGCGGGAGCTGATGGGCAGGTCCAGCCCGGCCGACCTGTGACCACAGCCGACAACAGAGCGGAGAAGGCAATGCGCACGCTGATCGTGATCGAATTCATGACCCTCGACGGGGTCGTGCAGGCACCCAGCTATCCCGACGAAGACATCGAAGGCGGCTTCACCCACGGGGGCTGGAACGCGCCCTTTCTCGACGACATCTCGATGAAGTGGGCAATGGACAACGTCACATCAGCGGGCAGCTTCCTCTTCGGGCGCCGCACGTACGAGACGTTCGCCGCTCACTGGCCGCATGCCTCGGATGAGGAGCAGGTGCTTGCAGAGCCCTTCAACACACGGCAGAAGTACGTCGCGTCCACGACGCTGACCGAGCCGCTCGAATGGCAGAACTCCACCCTGCTCCAAGGTGACACCGTCGCGTCGGTGGCTGCGTTGAAGCAGTCCGGCGGTGACTCCCTGCACGTGTACGGCAGCACGCAGCTGGTCCACGCACTCCTGGCCGGCAACCTGGTCGATGAGCTTCGGCTGATGATCGACCCGATCCTGCTGGGCCGCGGCAAGCGCATCTTCCACGACGAGAGCGCGCCCACGTCATTGCGACTCATTGACAGCCAACCGACACCGACCGGCGCGATCCTGGCGACCTACCGGACAGGCAACGGCGCACCGCTTGCTTAGGGCCTCGCCGACAACGCGTCGGTCAGCAACCCGACGAGCGCTTCGAGCTGCACGTCGGCCGACGACGACACCTCTTCGTCCGAGCCGTCGAGCGCCCTGGCTGCGAGCCCTGCCTTGCTGTCGATCAGTTCGGCGATCCTCGAGTCGATCGTCTGCGCGGCGATGATGCGCCAGGCGGTCACGGGCTCCGTCTGGCCGATGCGGTGGCTGCGGTCGATGGCCTGAGTCTGCTCCGCGTCGGTCCAGGAGAGCTCGGCAAGCACGATGTTGGAGGCGACCTGCAGGTTGATGCCCACGCCGGCTGCAGTCAGGGAGCAGACCGCGATGGCGACGTCGGGATCGTTCACGAAGGCGTCGATCTGCTTCTGCCGCGCCGGCGACGTCTGGTCGCCACGGATCGAGGAGAAACGGATCCCGCGTTTGGCGAACGTCTCCTCGGCGACGTCCATGACGTCGATGTGCTTGGCGAAGAAGACGACCTTGCCGGCGCTGCGCGCGAGCTGTGCCGCGTAGTCGGCGGCGAGGCCGGCCTTCGCCTGGCCGATGCGTCGCATCATGCTGAACACGTTCTCGTCGGTCTTGGTGGTCGCGTCTTTCCGTTCCCACGTGGCGACCCTGCGCACGAGGTCGTGGTCGATGCCCTCGACGACGGACCCCGACTTGCGCCTCGCGAGCGCGCTCTCGTACCGCGAGACCATGCGACGAGCGAGGTCACGCTCTGCGTCCCGGATCGAACGACTGGCCTTGTCGTCGAGCTCGACGGGAAGGTCGGCGATGCGGCGGGCGGGGATGTCGGCGGCCACGTCGACCTTGCGGCGCCGGACGATGCCGAGGTCGACCACGCACTTGCGAGCGGCGGGGTAGAACCCGCGGTCGGCCGGCGTCAGGCCGGTCTCCTCGAGCGCATCCATCAGCTCGGCCAGCGGCTTCTTGTCGTCGATCCAGCCGAGGAACTGCCAGATGGCCCTGAAGTCCTCGATGTCGTTGATCAGCGGGGTGCCGGTGAGGGCCATCAGCAACGGGCGCGGGACGCGCGACCGGATGCGCTCGGACAGCTCCAGGACGTGCTGCGAGCGCTGGGAGGACTTGTTCTTGATGAAGTGCGCCTCGTCGACGACCATGCCGCGGAAGCCCAGGTCGCCGATCCACCCCACGTGACGGTCGAGCACTTCGTAGTTGACGATGACGATGTCGGCGAAGCCGTCGATCGTGTCGCCGTTGCCGTGGATCACGGTGGCCGAGCGTCTGGGTGTCCAGAGGCCGGCCTCGCGCGCCCAGTTGGTCTTGACCACGTTCGGCACGACCACGAGCAGCGGGTAGGCGTTTGCTGCCTGCGCGGCCAGCAGCGCCTGAGCCGTCTTGCCCAAGCCTGGCTCGTCAGCGAGCAGGAAGGTCCGGTGGCCTGCAGCCGCAGAGGCGACCAGCTGCGCCTGGTGCGGCATCAGCTCCAAGCCACCCGGCGCGCGCAGGGAGAACGGCGCGGGCAGCGTCATGGACGACGAGGATCCGCCGCCCGCCTGTTCGAACGAGCTGAAGAGCGGGTCGAGCAGCTCCCAGGTGGCCAGCCGGCGCGCCGGAGCCGTGTTCTGCCTGGCCGACGAGAAGTCCGGGGCAAGGAAGGGGTTGGCCAGCTGTCGCGCGACGATCGACTGCGGCACGACGCGGCGCTCGGTGGTGGCCGAGGCGACGGCAGGCTCCCTGGGCGTGACCTCGTCGGGGGCCGGCTCGATCCCGGCGTCCCGCAGCATGTCCCGCCTGAGCGACCTGGCCGCCTCGGAGACGACGGCGTCCTCGGCGAGGAGCGCGAGGAGCGACGTGTCACGAGCAGCGGTCTGCGCGAGGATCAGCGCGATCCCGTCGAGACGCTTGAGCACCTCTGTCCGTTGGGCGTGGCTGATGGTCTCGTCCACCCGGACCCGGGCACGCTCCTCGCGCACCAGCAGTGCGACAACCTGGAACTTCGTACGCACGGAAGGCAGCACTCGTCCGCGCTCGGCGGCCGACTCGACCTCACGCACGGTGCGGGCGAGCACCGGGAGGATGCCGTCGTTGCCGCGCTCGCGGACACGTCGCCCGTCTCGAGGGGCAGTACGGCGAGCGCCCGATGGGCGCTGGCCACTTCGAGCCACTAGCTCCTCCTTCTGGCTGCCCGGCAGGTTCGCCGCAGCGGGATAAGTACCCGTACGCAGTCCAGCGGTCGGGGCGATGGACGTCCTGCGGAGTGGCCTGGGTGGCCACTTCGAGACGCGACCCGGTCGCAGGGATCTGCGAGAGATCGACGCGTCGGGGACCGATGTCCCGCCCACGAGGCGCGCGGGCTGAGCGCGTCCCGGCTGACGTTGGTGGGAACCTTCGACCAAGTCGAGGCCCGAGTCACCAACTGCGAAGCCAAACTCGTCGCTAGACCCCTGTGCACTGCCTAGGGTCCGTGCTCCATCAATACTACCGGCCCGTGGGCCCCTGCGGGGTCAGCTCACGCCGGTGGTTTGCACCCGTTGCTCTTCGGCTACCCGAAGGTGAAGACGTAGGCCTCGGCGCCGGGCTCGAGGAAGGTGATCTCCAGGGTGCGCTCGCGCACCTCGCCGTCCTGCCGCACGAGCTGGTACATACGGCCCTCGGTGAGCGAGCCGTTCCCGTCCCCGTCGACGTCGACCCCGTGCGAGGGACCGGGGGGTTCGCCGTCGAGGAGCACGCGGAACGGGAGCGGCTCGCGTGCCCGGGTGGAGAGCACGAGGTGCGCGTCGCGCCCGTGGAACCGGTAGGCGATGCTCCCGCCTGGCTGGTCGAGCACGACGTTCTCCGGTCCGATCGTCCACTCGCCGGCCAGGGCCCACTGGTTCAGGAGCAGCCGCTCGGGCAGCTGGTAGGCGTTGGTCTTGTCGAAGGCGGCGCCGACCGGCAGCGCGAACTGGGCGGTGCGCTCGTAGCCGAGATAGGTCTCGGGGGTGCGCAGGTGGTCCCAGTCGGCCGCCGCCTCCGGGCCGAGCCCTTCGACAAGGACGGGTTCGCGCTCGACACCGAGCAGCCGCTGGATCGTCTGCTCCGACTGCTCGTAGCGTCCTTCGCCGAAATGGTCATCGCGGATGACCCCGTCCGTATCGACGAAGTACAGCGCCGGCCAGTAGTGGTTGTCGAAGGCGGTCCAGATCGCGTAGGCGTTGTCGGCCGCGACGGGGTAGTCGATCCCCCGTGCCTGCACCGCCAGCCGCACCCGGTCGATCTCGTGCTCGAAGGAGAACTCCGGGGTGTGCACGCCGATCACGATCAGCCCCTCGTCCCGGTAGGCCTGCGACCAGGCACGGACGTAGGGCTCCTGACGCAGCCAGTTGATGCAGGTCAGCGTCCAGAAGTTCACCAGGACCACGCGGCCCTGCAGATCGGCGGAGCGGAGAGGCTCGGAGTTCAGCCATCCGGTCGCCCCGTCGAGCGAGGGCATGTGCCGACGCAGACGGTCGAAGACGGTCATGACGATCTCCTCCCATATGTCCTGACAGGACTTGGCCTGTCTCGCCAGCCTGGTCGTTTTGGCTGGCCTTCGCGCCCGTACAAGTCCCTGGTCTACTCGCCGGTGACCCGGTATCGGGTTAATCTCCCCCAGCAGCCGTGCGGAGAATGAGAGGCGACACCATGAGAGTCGACAGCGTGCGAACGGTGGGCGTCCTGGCTGCCGTGGGGCTCGGCCTTCTCGGCCTGGTCCCGCCGGCACCGGCGGCGGCGGACGCAACCCAGCGGGTCCTCGTTGTCTCCCCCCACGGATCGGACGACAACGCGGGAACCGTGGCAGCACCGTTGCGCACGATCCGGGTCGCGGTGCGCCGGCTCGCGGCAGGCGGCCGTGTCGAGCTCCGCGGAGGGGTCTACCACCAGCGAGTCCGTCTCGTCGGCGTCCATGGCGTCACGATCAGCCCCTACCGCCACGAGCACCCGGTCCTGTCCGGGTCGGGCCTGACACCACCGATCGGCCTCACCGCGCTCGTCGAGATCGCCAACAGCAGCGGTGTGACGGTGCGCGGGCTCGACATCACCGGGTATCGCACGGCCGAGTTCGATGTGACGCCGGCCGGTGTCTACGTTCACGGGCACGACACCTCGATCCGGATCGTCGGCAATCACGTCCACGACCTGGGCAACGACAACGGGACACTCGGCAGCTTCGACATCAACGCCCACGGCATCGCGGTCTACGGCGACGACCCCCACGCGGCCGTCACCGACCTCTCGATCCGCGGCAACGTCGTCAACAACCTGCACCTCGGCGCCAGCGAGAGCGTGGTCGTCAACGGCAACGTCAATGGTTGGACGATCGCGGGCAACCGCATCCACGACAACAACAACATCGGGATCGACGCGATCGGCTTCGAGTCGACGCTCTCCGGCAAGTACCGCTACACAACGCGCAACCGGGCACGCCACGGACTGATCGCGGACAACACCGTCGCCCGCATCCAGTCACGCGGGAACCCCGCCTACTGGGAAGGCAACTCGGACGGAGTCGACGAGTGGTGCAACTGCGCGGACGGCATCTACATCGACGGCGGTACGCACATCACCGTCCGTGGCAACCGGGTGAGTGACAGCGACATCGGGATCGAGGTCGCCGCCGAGAACCCCAGAGGCAGCGCCGATCACGTGCTCGTCAGCCACAACCACATCACTGGCAGCCTGTTCACTGGAATCACCACCGGCGGCTACTGCAACGGTGCCGACGACTGCGGGGGCGTACTCACCGGCTCGTCCCACGACAACACGTTCTCTTACAACTCGCTGCGCGGCAACAACCGGCTGGACGACGGTTCACCCGAACTGCTGGTCCAGTACTACGCATCGCACGACACGTTCACCCACAACACGATCGTCGCCACGAACAGCGGACACGTCGTCTACGGCACCGTGCCCGGTGGATCGGAGAACGGCAACCGCAGCGACCACAACAGCTTCCAGGCTGTCGGCGCGGATCGCGAGTCCGCGGAGTTCGGGTGGTCAGGGCACACCTATGCCGGGTTCGACGCCTACCGCCATGCCACCGGCCAGGATCAGCACTCCACCTTCCCGTGATCCCGGGTTCGGACCGCGCCGGCTCGCTGACACCGATCCGTCCATCGCGCTGATGCAGCTCCGAGTCACTGGCGGCGCACCCGTTTCCCTGGCACGCTTTGATCATGCCGTGGATGCCGGAGCTGTTCTCCGCCCCGGTGCTCGAGGAACTGCTTCGGAAGCGGCGACGAGACGAGCTGCTCTCGGTCCCGTTCTTCTACGGCTTGACCGCCGGAGAGCCCGACGCGCTCCTCGCATCGTTTGCCGGCGAGCCCGAGCTGTACGACCCAGTGCGCGGACGCATCAAGGGTGAGAACGCGTTCCGGGAGTTCACGGCTCGGATGAACGAATGGCTGGTGAGCCGCAACGTCTCGGTCGAGGACGTCCGTCGCGTCATCCTTGAGGAGCGCGGCTTCGAGGAAGTGGTCCTGCACGTCGACGGTGCGGACGGCCCGGTCGACCTCCCGTTCGCATCCGTCACCGACCACCCGTCCGGGGCCCGGATCGGCGAGATCCGCCTCTACTACAGCAACTGGCCGCTGACCGGACGACATGCGATCCGCCCACCGTTGCTGCAGCCCGACCCGGGGCTGCCCGTGCCTGACGTCGTGGCCGAGCACCGGCAAGCGCTCGCGGCCGGCGACCTCGACGCCGTCCTCGCGACGTTCGAGCCCGACGGCTACCTACGTGAGCCTTCCGGGGAGTCGTACCCACACCGAGGCCCGGACGGGTTGCGCGCCTTCTACGAGCCGCTGTTCTCCAGCGGTGGCGGCGTCCAGCTGGAGGTCTGCACCGTCGTCGACGACGGTCAGGCGTGTGCCATGGAGCTCAACGTCACGGGGTGGGGCCCGACCGAGCAGCCGCCGCAGGCGGGCGTCGCCGTCTTCGTCCGGGGTGACAGCGGCCGGCTCGCCGCGGTCCATCTGTACGACGACGTCGACCGGGTCTGAACGTCCTCGTCGCGGCGTTTCAGCGCGTCAACGACGGCCCAACATTGACCCCCGGCGACGCTTGGGTCCGATCCGGTGCGCCGCTCACCAGGTTTCGAGCTCGGTCGGCGAGCGGTCGGGCGCCCAGCCGCTCCGCGATCACTCGCGCCTCGTCAGCCAGCTCCTCAGCGCCCGCCGCCTCCCCCGTGCTCGCGAGGAACTCGGCCTGATCGAGCAGACCGAGTGCCAGGTGGTAGGGAGATCCGATCTCGCGCAAAGCATCGACAGCCGTCATGAACGCCTGCGCTGCCTCGGAGTCTCCCGCGCGGTGAAGCAGCCGGGCCCAGATGCGCGCTCGGTGTGCGTGGAGGATCGGGGGCAGCATTCCCCACGGTTGCGAGTCGAGCCAGTCGACCAGCTCCTGTGCGGCCACGATGTCGTTCATGGCCAGGGCAGCGTCAGCGGCGAGCGGCCACGACCACCGGATCGGGTCGCTTCTGATGCCCATCGCGTCGCCGAGCGCGAGGGTCTTGCGGGACTCGGTCACTGCTGTTTCATAGTCCCCGGCGGACATGGCTGTCGTAGCCATTGATGTCTGCCGTTGGGCCTGGTCCTGTGGGTCCTCGCTGCCCACCAGCTGGTCGAGGATCGGCAGCAGCTCCCTGGCGCCTGCGGTGTCGCCGCGCATGGCACGGAGCAGAGTCCCGCTGTAGGCGACGGACGGATTGTCGGCGAGTCCCTCTTCGGACGTCGCAGTCTCGAACACCTCGGCGGCCTCGTCCCAGTCGCCCGTGAGCAGCAGCGCCTGGATGAGGTTGCAGAGGTTGCCCGAAAGCATGAACAAGTCACCGATGCGCCGGCTATGAGCACGACCTGCCCGCGCCGCGACGCTGGACGCGAGCGCGTCTGACGCCATGAGGGTGTCAGAGAGGTTCAGCAACGCACGTCCGGCGATCGCACTGTCCTGTGCCAGCTCCGCTCGCAGCACCGCCTCCCGTAAGTAGGCAGCGGCCTGAACGGGCCGGCCGATCCGCGTGTGCCAGAGACTGCGGGTGGTGAGGAGCTTGGCGAACGTCGCGTCGGGGAGATCGAGGACCTGCGCCAGCTCGAGCGCATTCGCCGACAATGTGTCGCCCTCCGAGCTGCGGGAGAAGATCTCCACGTGCGCGAGATCGTCGAGGGCGTTGACGGTGTCGCCGTCGGGGTCGGACTCCAGATGGTCCAATGCGCCGCGCAGCAACGTCCGGGCATCCTCGAACCGCCCCAGCACATACTGGACTCGACCGGCCTCGGCGTCCGCGCGGGCGGCGTCCCGGACCCTGCCGTGCTGGCGGAAGATGTCCGCGGCCTGCTCGAAATGCTTGAGCGCACCGGGGAAATCGGCCCGGGTAGCCGCTCGCCCGGCTCGTTCTCGAAGCCCGGCCGCGGCGAGCTGTTGTTCCTCGGAAGCAGCCTGCTCGAGAAGTTCCACCGCCTTGAGGAAGGAACTGACAGCGGTGGATGGCGCCCCCGTGCGCTCCGCACGTTCGCCGGCGATCGTGAGCATGTCGACGGCTCGTTGTCTCAGCTCCGTTGCGTCGGCGTCATCGGGGACGGCCGCGAGGGCATCGACGAGGTGCGCAGCAATGACTTCTGCGATCTCCTCACCGCCATCGGCGTACGCCTCTTGAAGGTGTTCGGCAACGGTGAGGTGTCGGGCCTTGCGATCGCGCCGTGATTGGGTCTCATAGGCGACCTCGCGGAACATCGCCTGAACGAACACGTACTGCCCGCGCTCGGGGGAGAGCCGGTCCGCGCGCACCGTCAGCACCTCACGGTGGACCAGCCTTCTCAACATGTCATCGATCTTCGGGTCCGTCAGCGCGCTGACCGCGACGAGCGCCTCACGCGAGAAGCTGCAGCCAAGGACGGACGCATCGGCAATGAAGCGGCGGGCGTCGGAATCGAAGGTGTCTAGTCGCGCGGCGAGCAGCGAGTGCAGCGACGCCGGCACTGCGAGGTCTCCCAGGTCACCGACCAGCCGATAGACACCCTCGATTGGTTGCACCGCATTGCGGTCGATGAGCATCCGCACTGTTTCGACCGCATAGAGGGGAATGCCTTCAGCCCGGTCTGCCACTGCGGCTTTCGCAGCAGCGGGCATCCCTGGCACCAGCCCGTCGAGCAGTTGACCCATCGCGGACTCGTCGAGCGGGTCGAGGTTGACGGTGACGTTGCCTCGGCCTGATCCCCAGCCGTCGCGTCTGCTCTGCAGCTCGGGACGTGAAAGCGTGACCACGAAGATCGGCGCATCGCGTGCCCACTCAAGGAGGTGCTCGACGAAGTCGAAGAGTCCTTGGTCGGCGTAGTGCAGGTCCTCGATCAGCAGGATCACAGGGGCTTGCGCCGAGATGCGCTCAAAGAAGAGTCGCCAGCCGGCAAACAGCTCTTGGCGGCTGAGCACAGGACTGCCGGACGGTGTGTCGACACCGAGCAACTGCCCGAGCCTCGGCTCCACATAGCCGATCTCTGCCGGGTCGTCCAGCATGCGCGGCAGTCCCTCGCGAAGTTTCGTCCCCGCGACCGACGGCGTCGCGTCTTCTGCGATACCGAACCGTTGTCGGACCATCTCGGCGAGCGCCGAGAAAGCGACACGGTCGCCGTACGACAAACACCTTCCACGATGCCAGCGCACGGTGTCGGCCAGACCGTCGACGTACTTCTCGAACTCCCAACCCAACCGTGACTTGCCGACACCAGCAGAGCCGACCACCGATACAAGCCTTGGCGTACGGCGTTCCGCGCAGGCGTGGAAGAGTTCCTTGACCAGCCGCAGCTCGGCATTGCGACCAACCATGGGCGCCTCGAGCCCGTCCACGCGTTGCGAGCCACCCACACCGGCGAGCACCCGGTCCACGCGCCAGAGCTCGACCGGACGCTCCTTGCCCTTCAAGGGGCGGGTGCCTGCGGATATGAAAGCGATCGCCTCACCAACCGCTTTGCGTGTGCCGTCATCGACGAGAACGGTGCTCGGGTCGGCGATCGATTGGAGGCGCGCGGCCGTGTTCACGGCGTCGCCGGCGACCATCCCCTGCCCACTCGCGCCGAGGTTCACGGCCACCATGCCCGTCACCACTCCCGCGCGCGCGGCCAGCGTGGCGGCACCGAGCCCGGCGCCGAGTTCCGCCACGGCTTCGGTCAGCTCGAGCCCCGCTCGCACGGCATGCTCTGGGTCATTCTCGTCGGCGACCGGGGTGCCCCAAACCGCCATCACGGCATCACCGATGAACTTCTCGACCGTGCCGCCGTATCGCGCGACGATCGTGCGGGCTATGTCGAAATAGCGCTCGAGCAGTTCCCGCACCGCCTCCGGATCGCGGTTTTCGGAGAGCGTGGTGAAGCCGACCAGGTCGCAGAACAGCACCGAGCACATCCGGCGCTCCGCGACGACGGGCGGGTCGGCGTCCGCGACCGGCGCCGTAAATGCGGCTTCGGCAGCGGCCCGATCCACAGCGGTGCCGCAGTCGCCGCAGAACCTCTTCCCGACACCGATCGCTGCACCGCATGACGCGCACGTCACACCCAGCGGCGCTCCGCAGTCCTCACAGAACCGTCTGCCGGCAGTACCTTCCGCCCCGCACGCCGAGCAACGCACCCAGACCTCCGATCTCCTACGCGGAGCGTAATCCGGCCTGCCCGACTGAAGGCCGGACTGCGGGATTCGTCGCGCGATATGGCGCGCAATCGGTCGATTCCGCGGCGAATCACCGTCTGTCCCGGAACCCAGCGGCGCCGACCAGACGCGCGTCGCGGAGACGGTCGCTGCGCTCTGTGCCGTCAGTGGCCGTGATGTCTGAATGTGCGAGCCGGGTTACAGATCGTCGAGTCGAGACTGAAGGTCGGTCACCCGCTGCCCAGCCTCGTCCGCCTCGCGCTGGGCGCGCTCGTTGGCAGCCTGGGAGCGGTGGCTGTCCCGTTGTGCCTTGTCGCGAGCTTTCTCCGCCTGCTCGAGCTCGGCGCGCAGCTCGGCCACGCCGAGCTCGGCTGCGGTCAGGGCGCGTTGCGACTCGTCGAACGCGGCCGCGGCTTCTTCCTGAGCCGCCGACTTCTTCCTGGCGAGCGTTGTTGCAGCCACCAGGTCGCGTTGCAGCCGCTCCTTGCGTTGGGCCAGCCGACGCTCCTCGGCCGACGGTCCTTTCTCACGTGCCGGCGCGGTCGCCGGCGGAACGCTCACCTGCCGTACGCGGCGGCTTCGGCTTCGCGGTCGCTTCGGCCACCGGGAACCCCCCGGGAACCAAGCCCTCGGTCAACCTCGCCCGGCGCAGCAGCTCGCCGTCCTCGGCGCTGGTCAGCGCTGCGGTCAGGGTCTCCTCGAGCCCTCGCGCCACATCGTCGGTGACCCGACGACCCGTCTCGGCGGCCAGTGCTCTCGCCTGCTGCACCATCGCGTACACGAGCTGGTGGCGCTGACGGGACAGCTCCCGCAGCTCAGGGCCGGACAGCGTCGCCGATGCCTCGCGCAGCGCATCACCAAGATCGAGCATGGCGCCGATCTCGTCCGGCCGCTGACGGGAAAGCGAGTTCGCCAACCACGCCACGACGTTCGGCTTGCGCAGCGCCCCGATCTGGGCAGCGAGGTCCTTGTCTCCACCGGACTTGGCTTCCTTGGCTCGCGCGTTGCGTGCAGGCGTGAACTGTTCCGGGGTCAGCCCGTACAGCTCGTCCGCGACGTCATCGATGTCCACGACGCGAACGGTACGCACGCCGATCGATCGATACTGCGGTTTCGGCGGGCTCGGACGAGGGAATTGACCCGGCTTTTACCGGCTATCTACCCCTTCAGCCCGATAGGTCATCTGTCGACGCTATGACATGACTGGTGGCGTGAACCGGCTGCTCGGTCGGTCCAAGCTGTCCGGTGTGGGCTCGTGGTTACCCCGAGGACAGACCCTCCCTGAGGCAGCCTGGCGGCCCCGGCACCGCGCCGTGACGTGGCTGCTGGTGGCCCATGCCGTGGTCATCGGCACTTACACGACGCTGCGCGGATTTCCCGGCGACCGAGGTCCTCACCGACATCGCCGGTCCCCGCGCTCGGGGCCTTCGCCGCGTCACGAGAGTCCCTCTCGCGGGCCGCACGCAGCAGCGTCGCGGCCGTGAGCCTGATGTTGACGTCGGCCGTGGTCGTCGATGTGATGTCCGGCGCGATCGAGGGTCACTTCCACTTCTTCGTGATGATCCCCATCGTCGCGTTGTATGAGGACTGGGTGCCGTTCGGACTGGCGGTGGCGGTCGTCCTGTTGCATCACGGTGTCATGGGCACGCTTGCATCCGACGGCTGTCTACGACCATCAGGACGCCATCGACACATCCGTGGCGTTGGGCCGTCATCCACGCCGTGTTCTTCGCTGCGGCCGGCGTCGGCGCCTTGGTCAATTGGAGTCAGCACGAGAAGGCCCGGACCGCTGAGCAGCAACTCACCGCGCAGATGCGGCATCGAGCCCACCACGACCAGCTCACCGGTCTGCCGAACCGCACTCGACTCCTCGAGCACGCCGGCGTTCTGCTCGACGAATGCGAGCATTGCGCAACGGGTCCGTCGGTGTGCTGCTTGTCGACCTCGACCGGTTCAAGGAGATCAACGACGTCCTGGGCCACGCGTCCGGCGACGTCCTGCTCACGCGCGTGGGTGCCCTGATGGCAGGCGCCGTTCGCGACGACGACATCCTGGCCCGTCTCGGCGGTGACGAGTTCGCGGTTGTCCTGGCGCGACGCCGACGAGGAGGCACGGCCGCGTGTCGCCGACCGGCTCAGGGAGCTGGCTTACGGAACGGTCGAGATCGACGGTGTGGCGCTCAACGTCGAAGCCAGCATCGGCATCGCGATCTCGCGAGCCCGGCTGCCGGAGCGACATCGACGCGCTGTTGCGCCACGCCGACATCGCGATGTACACGGCGAAGCGCGCACGTTGCGGCTATCACGGTTACCACGAGCGACCAGGACACGACGACGCGCGAGCGGCTCAACCTGCTCGGCGAGCTGCGCCAGGCGATCGCAGTCCGACGAGATCGTGCTGCACTACCAACCCAAGCTCGCGCTTGCCGTCGGTGAGCTGATCGGCGTCGAGGCGCTCGCGCGGTGGCAGCATCCGACGCGCGGGCTTGCTCGAGCCCGGCCGAGTTCATCCCGGCGGCCGAGAACACCGGGCCTCATCGTGCCGCTCACGCTGCATGTGCTGCGAATCTCACTCGGCAGGATGCACCGCTGGCGAGCGGCCGGCCACGACTTCGGCTCGCGGTGAACCTCTCACCGCGCTGCCTCGCTCATGCCGACCTGACCGAGAACGTCATCGAGCTGCTGTCAGCGACGGCGTGCCCCCGAGCAGCTCAAGCTGGAGATCACCGAGAACACGCTGGCGCACGACCCGCAGCGAGCGCTCGCGACGCTTACCTCGCTGCACGACGCCGGCATCCAGATCTCGATCGACGACTTCGGCACCGGCTACTCGTCGATGAGCTACCTCAAGCGACTGCCGGTCAGCGAGCTCAAGGTCGACCGCTCCTTCGTCTCCGGCATGGTCGCCGATGCCGACGACGCGGTCCTCGTGCGCAGCGTATCGAGCTCGGCCACAACCTCGGCCTGACTGTGTCGCGAAGGGTCGAGGACCAGCACACTCGACGCTGACCAGTCGGGTGCGACATCGCGCAGGTACCACCTCGGCCGCCCGATGGCGATTCGACATCTGGCACGGGCGACCCAGCGGCTGCGCGAACACAAGCGTGCAGCCCGTGGACTGTCGCACCCGATGCCAACGGCGCGCCGGTCCGTGCTCGGCCCGCCGGTGATCGCGCTGCTCGCCTCGGGGCCGACGCGCGCGCCGGCTGCAGTAAGCAGGGCCGTCCGGCGCCGGCGCGCGTTCTGCTCGTCGCGGCAGCGTGCTCGGTCGGCGGCCGCCGCGATACACGCCGTGGTCTGTCCGGAGCACTTTCACGAGGGTCTGCTGTACGGCTGGTTCTTCGCGGTCGCAACAGGCGCGCAGCTGATCTGGGCAGGGCTCGCGGTCCTCCGCCCGCCGCTGGGTGCTCGCAGCGGGCTCGCAGGCAACGTCGCCATCGTCGGGCTGTGGGTGATCACCCGCACCGTAGGCATCCCACTCGGGCCAGAGGCCGGCGAGGTCGAAGCGGTCGGCGCACTCGACACCACTGAAAACAAAGATCGTCAGGCATTCAGTGCAGCCACTCGGCTCGCGAAGGCGACAAATTGCCGATCTCGCTGGGATCTTCTAACGTTTCGTCGCTGATCGCTGACTGTGGGTAGCAGTTTTCGGCGATCCCCGAATAGGCCAGCGCGAGGTGGCGAACAGTCCTAATCTTTTTCGCCAACGGATTTCTTGGGGGGCGTCATGAGCCGTGCGCGAATACTTGGCATCGTTGTGGTTCTGGGGGTCGTCGCCAGTCTCGGCCTGGTGCCGGTGGGCTCGGCGGCCGCGGCGGTGCCGGGCGATGTCGTCATCAACGAGTTGATGTACGGTCCCGCCTCGGAGAACGACGGCGACGAGTTCCTCGAGCTCTACAACAAGGGGTCGGCGCCGGTCGACCTCTCGGGCTGGAGCTTCAGCGGCATCACGCTGACCTTCGCGGCCGGTACGACGATCGCGGCCAACGGCTACCTCGTCGTGGGGAAGGACGCGGCGCGTTATCAGTCGACGTACGGCGGGCGCGCCGACCGCGATCTACACGGGCTCGCTGTCCAACGGCGGCGAGGCAATCACGCTTCGCGACGCGAGCGCAGTCGTGATCGACACGGTCACGCTACGACGACGTCGCGCCCGTGGCCCGGCACGTCGGACGAGCAAGGCGCGTCGCTCGAGCTGATCGACGCGACGCTCGACAACAGCGACTACCTGAACTGGGCGGGCTCGACTGCGCCGAGCGGCGCGACGCCGCGCGCGGCCAACTCGGTCGCCAGGACCGGACTCGGGCCGCGGATCACCGCCGTCTCGGCCTCGCCGACGTCGCCGGCGGTCAACCAGCCCGTGACCGTCACCGCAACCGTGACCGGCCAGACCAGCGCGTCGGTGCGGTACCGCATCGACTTCAACGGCCGAGCAGACGATCGCGATGACCAACGCCGGCGGCGACGTCTACACCGCGGACATTCCCGGGGCGGCCGCCGGCCACTTGATCCGGTACAGGGTGGCGGCGACCAATGCGTCACGGCACGAGCTTCGTCCCGCGTGTGGACGACACCACCGTCTATCAGGGCGTCGTCGTGCCGAGCGGCATCACCAGCCCGATCCGCGATGCTCGAGTGGTTCATCGCCGACGCCGACTACAACACGATCACCGCCAGCCCGACCGCCGACATCATCGCGGAAGGCAGTGATCGCGTACAACGGCACGGTCGTCGACAACGTGACCGTCAACATCCGCGGCGCGAACTCCGCAGACCGCGCCGAAGCCGAACTGGAAGTTCGAGCTGCCGCACAACTACACCATCGACTTCGGGCTGGTTGAGCCGGTCGACGAGTTCGGCATGCAGGGGGACTGGAGCGACAAGTCGCACGGTCGGCCGATGTTGTCGTGGGACGCGTACAAACGAGCCGGCGTGATGAGCGCGACGCCGAGCAGCTCTTCCCGATGCGGACACAGCGCAACGCGCAGTTCCAGGGCTTCTACACGTACCTGGACATCTTCGATGGCACGTGGCGCAGCCGCGAGGGCTACTCCGGCGACACGCAGTTCTTCAAGGCGGAGAACGGCGCCTTCGACCCCACCCGGCCGCTCGAGAACGTGCGATTCGAGAAGAAGAACCCCGGACGAGGACTTCGCGCCGCTCGCGCAGCTTCCTGTCCGGGATCGCGCTGACCGGGAACGCGCAGCGCGACTACCTGCTCGGCAACCTCGACATCCCGCAGGTGATCAACATGCTGGCCGTGACGGCCATCATCGACCACGAGGACTTCTCGTCGAAGAACTTCTACTTCGCGCTGCGGCCGGCCACCGGCCGGTGGTCGATGATCCCGTGGGACCTCGACCACACCTGGGGTAACGGGTGCTGCGGGGTGAACAGCAACTTCGTGACGCCGGCCGAGACCGGGAGACAAGACGAACGACGCTCGCCCGCGCCGTGCTCGCCGTGCCTCAGTGGCGCGAGATGTACTTCCGCCGGCTGCGGACGCTCGTCAACGACATCCTCGCTACAGGTCGCCCGGAGGCGCTCTACGACGCGTACATGGGTCCGGCCCAGCCGGTGACGGTGCAGGACTTCGCCGCGTGGCCGTACACCGGCACGCCGACGTACGCCCACCAGCGGACGCCGCTGTTCAACGCCATCCAGGCGCGGCGCAACGCATTCGCGAACGACTGCGCGCGTGCCGGGCAACCAGCCGGCGTCGCCGAACATCGTCATCAACGAGATCCAGCACTCGCCGACCGGCGGCAACGGGGCCGAGTTCCTCGAGCTTTCCAACCCGACGACGACCGGCGATCGACATCTCCGGCTGGTCCATCGCCGACGGCATCACCTGACGGTTCAGCCCGGCACGGTGATCCGGCCGGCGGCACGATGACATTCGTCTCGAACGATGTCACCTTCAAGTCGACCTACGGCAGCACTGTCTTCGTCGGCGGCCGCTTCACCGGCGACCTCGCGGCGAGCGAGACCCTGACGCTGCTGCGCGCCGACGGCTCGACCGCCGACGCTGTGAACTACGGCGGCGCCGGCTGGCCCGTTCCGACCTCAGGCCAGTCGCTCGAGCTGAGCAACCCGGCAGCGGACAACAACGACGGCGCGAACTGGGCGCTGTCGGCCAACCCGGGTGGGTCGCCTGGCGCGGCAAACGGTGGAGTGGTCGTCACGACTCCCGCAGCACCGACGATCGGCACCGCGACTGCCGGCGCCGCGTCCGCGACGGTGACGTGGACGCCGCCGTCTAACAACGGCGGCTCGTCGATCACTGGCTACAACGTGCGGGTCGTCAACAACTCGACCAACCAGCAGGTCGGAGCCTTGCGGCCGGCCGCCGATCTGCGACGAGCCTCGTGGTCACGGGACTGGCCAGACGGCGTAGCCGTGCACTTCGAGGTGACGGCGACGAACGGCGCCGGCGCCGGCCCGTCCTCGGCGGCGTCCAACGCCGTCACGCCGTCGAGCGGCGACCGTCCCCGGGTCCGCCGATCATCGGCGCCCCCAGCGCCGGAGCGGCCGGTGCGCCGGCGACCGTCGCCGCAAGCTGGACGGCTCCGACGTCGAACGGGCGGATCAGCCGATCACGTCATACCACGTGACCGCGCTGCGGATGAGCTCGGCGGCGGCGAACGCCACCGTGCTCAGCACCTCGGAGTCGCCGAGGCTCGGCGCCGGCATCCGCTCACGACAGTTCACCCTCGTTCCGGGTGCCAACTACCGCTTCGTGGTCGTGGCCTTCAACGTCGCCGGCGAAGGACCGATCTCCAACCGGTCGTCCAACGTCGTCGCGCAATAGCGACGGAACGGAAACAATCCAGCGGAGGACCGCGAGTCGACGGTGCCTTGCACATCGGGTGGCTTTCGTCCGTCGTCGGTCAGTCACGAACCTTTGCTCCTCATTCGTTCTTGACTCACCGCACCCGCTCAGCAACAGGCTGCAATAGTTCCGCCGCGGGGTTGACACTCTCGTGCAGCCCGGCCGCATCGTGAAATCGAGCGTAAGAGTCTCTCTAAGACTTCACGAAGTCTTAATGAGGGCTAGCGCGTTTCCCTTTGGGGTGAAGGGGTTGGGGGGGCCATGGCTTCGCTGGTGCGTGTGGCGCTGCAATTTCGCCTGTTGGTGCTCGCCATCGCCGCGGGCGTCCTGGGTGTTGGAATCTTCGCGCTGCGCAGCGCACCCGTCGATGTGCTCCCGGAGTTCACGCCGCCGTACGCGGAGGTGCAGACCGAGGCGCTGGGGCTGTCGGCGGACGAGGTGGAGCAGCTCATCACCGTCCCGCTAGAGGCGGATCTGCTCAACGGTGTCGAAGGCGTGGACGTGATCCGCTCCGAGTCGCTGCCGGGCCTCTCGTCGATCGTCATGGTCTTCGCAGCCGGGGACCGACATCTACCGCGCGCGCCAGTTGGTCGAGGAGCGCCTCACCCAGGCGCACGCGCTGCCCAACGTGTCGAAGCCCCCGACGTTGCTGCCAGCCGCTGTCGTCCTCGAACCGGGTCCTGATGATCGGGCTCTCCTCGGACAAGATCACCGCGATCGAACAGTCGGTGATCGCTCGTTGGACGGTGCGGCCGCGGCTCCTCGGCGTGCCTGGCGTGGCCAACGTGTCGGTGTGGGGGATGCGGGACCAGCAGCTGCAGGTCCAGGTCGACCCGGCTCGGCTGCGAGAGCAGGGCGTGACCCTGAACCAGGTCATCCGCTCCGCGGGCAACGCCCAGGTCGTCTCTCCGCTGACCTTCCTGGAGGCGTCGACCCCGGGGACCGGCGGGTTCATCGAGACCCCCCAGCAAAGGGTTCAGGTTCGCCACGTCCTGGAGAAGATCGCGGACCCCGCCGAACTGGGGAAGGTCCCCGTGGAGGGGACCAACGGTCGGCTGCGGCTCGCGGATGTCGCGACACTGACGATCGACCACCAGCCTCTCATCGGCGACGCGGTGGTCGCAGGAGGCGCCGGCCTCTATGCTCGTCGTCGAGAAGTTCCCCGGCACCAGCACGCCCTGAGGTGACCGAGGGCGTCGAGGATGCTCTCGAGGATCTCCAGCCAGGTTTGACGGGAGTGCGCACCGACACGTCGGTCTTCCGTCCCGCGTCCTACGTTGCGTCGGCGCTGGACAACCTCGGGCTTGCGTTCGCCCTGGGCGCGGCGTTGATGTTGCTGGTCATGCTCGCGCTCCGTTTCCACTGGCGGGCGGTGCTGGTCGCGCTGGTGACAGTGCCTCTGTCGCTCGTGGTGGCTGCGCTGCTGCTCCGGCTCCTGGGTCAGGGCTTCAACGCGATCGCGCTCGTCGGCCTCGCGGCGGGCGTCGCCGTAGTCGTCGACGAGGCGGTCGCACCCACCGACCGGGTCCTGCACCGGCTGCGTGCGCGCAAGACGGCGGGCGGCTCCAAGGCGACGACGGCATTGGTCCGCGACGCGTCTGCCGAGGTGCGCCGCCCGCTGACCTACGCGTCGTTGCTCGCCTTGCTGGCTATCGTGCCGGCGGCGGTGATGGGCGGGCGTCCCGGTGACTTCTTCGCTCCCTTGGTGCTTGCCTATGCCCTCGCGGTTCTCGCCGCGATGCTCGTCGCGGTGACGGTCTCCCCCGTGCTCTCGGTGCTGCTCTTCGCCCACTGGCAGCCGGTCCCTACCGGGTCGCGCATGCTCGAGCGGATCAGGTCGAGCTACGTCAAGGCGCTGCGACGGTTCACGCGCCGGCTCCGGAGCGCACTGGTCGTGGCAGGCGTCTGCTGCCGTCGTCGGGATCGCGGCCATCCCGTTCCTGGGCATGTCGCTGATCACCGCAGTTTCACGACCAGGGACGTGCTGGTGCGGCTGGAAACAGCGCCGGGCACGTCGAACCCGCGCATGACGGAGATCGCCACAGAGCTCGCTCGTCAGCTCAAGTCGCTGCCCGGTGTCGGGAACGTCGGCGCTCACGTCGGGCGCGCCGTCACGGGTGACCGGGTCGCCAACGTCAGCTCCAGCGACGTGTGGGTGAGCATCGACGGCGACGCCGACTACGACGCGACAATGGGCGCCATCGACGCCGCTGTCGACAAGGTGCATGGGGTGCAGCGCGACGTCGTGACGTACTCGACGGAGAAGCTGCGCCACGTCGGAGCCCTGAACGGCGGCGACAACCCGGTAGCGGGCGACGACCTGGACCTGCTGACCGGGTCATCCAGCCCCTCGTCGTGCGGGTGTTCGGGCAGGACTCCGAAGTGCTTGCCCGCGAGGCCGAGCGGGTCAGGGACGTGATGTCCACGGTCGCCGGCGTCACCGACCCGCGGGTCGACCTGCCCATGCGGCAGCCCACGATCGAGATCGAGGTGGACCTGGACAAGGCGCAGAGCTTCGGCGTCTCGCCGGGTCCGGTTCGCCGCGCCGGGGCGACGCTGCTGCAGGGCATCCAGGTCGGCAGCGTGTTCCAGGAGCAGAAGGTCTTCGACGTCATCGTGCAGGGTGCCCCGAGCACCCGGGAGAACGTCGACGACGTGCGCAACCTACTCATCGACCGTCCCGACGGAGGCCACGTGACGACTCGGCCAGGTCGCCGACGTCCGCATGGCGGAGACGCCCGCAGTCATCCAACGCGACGCGGTGTCACGCCGCATGGACGTCGAGGCCGGCGTCAGCGGTCGCAGCATCGACTCCGTTGTCTCCGACATCGAGGCGCGCCTCGCCGAGATCGGCTTCCCGCTCGAGTACCACGCCGAGGTGCGCAAACGAGGCGACCAGCCAGGAGATCGGCGCGGGCCGGGTGGTCGGGTTCGCCGTCATGGCAGCAGTTGCTGCGTTCCTGCTACTGCAGGCCGCGTTCCGCAGCTGGCGCCTGGCGGCTCTGGTCTTCGCGGCGATGCCGCTGGCCCTCGCGGGCGGTGTTGCGGCCGGCGCGGTGCAGGGTGGTGTGCTCTCCCTGGGCTCGATGGTCGGGTTCCTCGCGGTGCTCGGTCTGGCGACACGCACCGCGATCCTCTTCGTGGCCCGGGCGCAGACGCTGGAGCGCGAGAACGCGGACGTAACCCGAGGCAGCTGTAAACCGGTCGCCGCACAGGAGCGCGTCGCGCCGGTCGTCACGACGACCGCCGCGCTGGCTGCTCTCGTGCTGTCCCCATTCGTCGTGGTCGGCTCCCGGCCTGGTCTCGAACTGGTCGACCTCATGGCGGTCGTCATCGTCGGTGGCCTCGTCACCTCCACGTTCGTCACCCTGTTCGTGCTGCCGGCCCTGTTCATCCCCTGGGCGCCGCAGAGCAGGAGACACGGAGGAGCCGATCGCAGGTTCGACCTCGACCGTGCAACGTCCGGCGCTGCGGGATGCCCGGACAGCGGCGCCGTCTGACGACGAGCAGGTCATCGACCGTCGTGACCTTGAAACGCGTCGCCCGCGCGGCCGTCGGGGAGAGCCGGACAGATGATCGCGCAACCGCTGGCGGATGGGTCGGCGTCGTCATGGCGGCGCTGCTGATGGGCGGCTGCTCGGAATCCGATCGGGCATCGATCAGGAGCGCCTACCACCCTGCCGAGGTCGAGGAGATCGAGGACAGCGACGTCCAGCGGGTGACGCTCACCAGCGACGCGGCATCTCGAATTGGCTGGAGTCGGCGACGGCGCAGCAGGACGGTGAGCAGACGGCCGTTCCGTACGCGGCGCTCATTTACGACAGTGAGGGCGAGCCGTGGGTCTACCAGATCACGGGGACCTGACTTTCGTCCGGGCGGAGGTCGACGTCGACCGGGTGGACGGCGACGTTGCATGGCTGTCCGACGGATTGGAGCCCGGTGTTCGTGTGGTCACGGTCGGGGCGTCGGAGATCTACGGCGCCGAACTGAAGATCAGCGGAAAGCACTAAGGGCGGTGGAGGCGCTCTCATGCGACGCATCGTCGGACTGGAAGCCTGAGGTTCCGGTGGCTTGTCGTGTTCGCGGCGGCAGCCGTCATGGCGCTGGGGATTGTCGACCTGCCGCAGACGAAGGTGGATGTCTTCCCCGAGTTCGCGCCACCGCAGGTGGAGATCCAGACCATCGCGCTCGGGAACTCTTCGAACGAGGTCGAGGAGCTCATCACCGTGCCCCTCGAGGACCAGCTGAGCGGGATCGAGGGTCTCTCCGCCATGCGGTCGAAGTCGGTCGCCCAGCTGTCGTCGATCCGGCTGATCTTCGGACACGGCACTGACGAGCTCCGTGCGCGCCAGCTCGTCGCGGAACGCATCGCGCAGGTGACCGCCACGCTGCCAACGTGGGCCAGCCCGCCGTTCATGATGCCGGCGCTGTCGTCTACGAGCCGCATCATGAAGATCGGCCTCACGTCCGACGTGCGTGAATCAGATCGACCTGTCGACGATCGCCTACTGGAAGATCCGCGCCCGCCTGCTGCGGGTCCCCGGTGTTGCGCAGGTCGCCATCTGGGGCGAGCAGCTCCCACAGCGGCACGTCCGCGTCGACCCGGCGAAGCTCGCCGCGTACGACGTCCCGCTCCAGGAGGTGATGGACGCCGCGGCGGACGCGCTCGAGGCCGGCCTGCCTCAAGTACTCCGAGGGTGCGGTCGTGGGAACCGGCGGCTTCATCGAGGACGATCGGCCAGCGCTTCAACATCCGCCACGTCCAGCCCATCACGGGCCCCGCGGAACTCGGCGCGGTACCGGTCGTCGAGCGGGACGGGAAGGTCCTGCGACTCGCCGATATGGGCGAGGTCGTCATCGACCACGGCCCGCTGATCGGCGACGCCGTCATCAACGACGGCCCGGGCATCATGCTCGTCGTCCAGAAGTTTCGCGGCGCCAACACGCTCGAGGTCACCCGCGGCGTCGAGGCGGCGATGAATGAGCTTGGCAGGCGGGTCTGCCCGGCATCGCCGTCGACACGACGATCTTCCGACCAGCGACGTTCATCGAGCAGTCGATCGACAATCTCTCGACGGCGATGTTGATCGGCATCCTGCTGGTCATCCTCATCATCATCGCCTTCCTCTTCGAGTGGCGTACCGCCTTCATCAGCCTGATCGCGATCCCGCTGTCGCTCGTGTCCGCTCTGCTGATCCTGGACCTGCGCGGCGCGACCGTGAACGTGATGGTGCTTGCCGGGCTGGTGGTCGCCATCGGGGTGGTGGTCGACGACGCGATCATCGACGTGGAGAACATCGTCCGCAGAGTGCGGCAGGCCCGCGCCGAAGGCAGCGACAAGTCGATGTTCGCGATCATCCTGGACGCCTCGGTCGAGGTCCGTTCGGCGATCACCTACGCCACGGTCATCAACGTGGTGGCCATCGTGCCGGTGTTCTTCCTCGAGGGGCTGTCCGGTTCGTTCTTCCGGCCGCTCGTGCTGTCCTACGGGCTGGCCGTGCTCGTGTCGATGGTGGTCGCGCTCACCCTGACGTCCGGCGCTGTGTCTGCTCATGCTGCTCGCGCGGCAAGCTGATCAGCCGCGAGTCGCCGGTGCTTCGCGTCCTCAAGCGGGGCTACCGCGCCGCGCTGGCCCCGCTGCTGCGGCGGCCGAGCCCGGCGTTCGGCACGGTCCTGGTACTGGCCATCGTCGGAGCGATCACCTTCCCGACGCTTGGCACACAGCTGCTGCCCAACTTCAAGGAACGCGACTTCCTCATGCACTGGCTGACGCAGCCGGGAACCTCGCAGCCGGAAGAGACCCGGGTGTCCGTCGCCGCCTGCAAGGACCTGCGGGAGATTCCCGGCGTGCGCAACTGCGGCTCGCACATCGGTCAGGCCTTCCTCGCCGACGAGGTCTACGGCGTCGACTTCGGCGAGAACTGGATCAGCGTGTCACCCGACGTCGACTACGACGCACACCCTGGCGGCGGTGCAGAAGACGGTCGATTCCTACCCCGGTCTGTACCGAGACGTCCAGACCTATCTGCGCGAGCGGATCAAGGAGGTTCTCACCGGGTCGAGCGAGGCGATCGTCGTGCGCATCTACGGTCCCGATCTCGAGGTGCTCCGCGAGAAGGCCCACGAACTCGAAGCGGCCATCGCCGGTGTGGACGGTGTCGTGGACGCGCACGCGTCACTGCCAGACGGACCTGCCGCACATCCTGGTCGAGCCCGACCTGGAGGCCGCGCGGAGGTAGGGGCTGACGCCGGGCGACATCCGCCGTCAGTCGTCGACCATGATCGCGAGCGAGGAAGTCAGCGACATCTTCGCACGGTGGCCGCGCCTACGACGTACACGTGACAGCCATTCCGTCGGCCCGCGACAGCGTCACCGATGTCGAGAACATGCAGATCGACACTCCGAACGGGGCGCGGGTCCGGCTCAAGGACGTCGCCGACAGTCGACGCTGGCGCCGACCCCCAACGCCATCGAGCGGGAGAACCAGTCGCGGCGGATCGACGTCGGCGCGAACGTGCGCCGGGCGCGACCTCGGCGCGGTGGTCGGACCGAGGTCGAGGACTGGCTCGACGGGAGTCAACTTCCCGCGCGGCTACCACGCCGAGCTGCATCGGCGAGTACAACGAGCTGCCACGGCCGCGCAGATCGGCTGCTGCTGCTTCGGGCTTGCGGCCGTGGTCGGCGATCTGCTGCTGCTGCATGCGGCGTTCGGCAGCTGGCCGGCTTGCGATGCTGACCTTCCTGGCGCTGCCGGTGGCCTGGTCGGAGGCGTATCTGGCGGCGTCTGGCTGGGTGACGGCGTCCTGTCGCTGGGCTCGCTGGTCGGCTTCCTCACGGTGTTCGGCATCGCGGCGCGCAACGGGATCCTGATGATCAGCCACTTCCAGCACCTCGAGCGGGACGAGGGCCAGGCGTTCGGTCCGGAGCTGGTGCTGCGCGGCGCTCGGGAACGGCTGGCGCCGATCCTGATGACGGCGCTGGCGACCGGCCTGGCGCTCGTGCCGCTTGCTGTCGCCGGCAGCATCCCGGGCCACGAGATCGAGCATCCGATGGCGATCGTCATCCTGGGCGGGCTGGTCACCGCGACCCTGCTCAACCTCTTCGTCCTGCCGTCGCTGTACCTGCGGTTCGGGCGGTCCCGTCGTCCGCAGGCCGCCTGAACCTCCGCCCGATCGAGCTCCGTACGGTGCTCATTGCGCCGCTAACCGGCCGCGCCTAACTCGAGGTGGAGACAGCCGCGGCCATCGAGTGAAGCCAGGCCGAACAGGACTGGTACGTGCCTGCCAGGGCAGGGACCGAGTGCGGCGGCGGTCGTCACAAGTCGCGCATCACTTCGAGGATGCCGCCGCGGCGGTGTTCGTCGATGAGGCCGCAGGTGATCTCGAGTAGGGCACGCTCGACGCGCACCGCGTAGAGCACGAGTAGCGCTTGGGCCTCGGATGCACTGCACCCGAAATTGTTCTGGATGACGCTGAGACCGGCGCGACTGAGATCGAGGGGATCGTCGCTCATGCGGTGCATGTCAAGACGGGGCTGCTTTCGTGGTTGCAGGACGTGGAGCACCGCGGCAGGGCGTGGGGGGACGCCCCGCCGCGGTCTTGAATGACTGTGTCTGACGTGTGTGCCTGGCGTCTGTAGGCGTTGTGTCCGGGTGGCTAGACGGTCGTCCGTGAGTGACCAAAACCCTCGTGCGCGACCAGTCAGCGACAGCTGAGTCAGGTGGAAACGTCCGGGGTCGCGTGACGGAGTGTCCACAGACAAGCCGTGCTCCCGATACGACACTCAGGCAGACGGCGCCGCCGCCTGCTTGAACCCCGACGCCACGACATCCCTGGACAGGAAACATGCTCAACGGTTCGTCACCCGCGAACGTCACCCTCAATGTGACCGCAACGCTCGTCTTGGCCGACGGCGACCAGCTGCTGGTCTGGGCAGATCTGCGCTACGACCTTTCGGACCCCTATGCGATCCACGCCACCTTCACCCCCCCGTCGGGACTTCAGGTGCCCTGGGTCTTCGCCCGGGAGCTGTTGACGAAAGGCATGCACGGCGCCGCAGGGATCGGTGACGTGACGGTCTGGGGAATCTCGCCGGATGACCAGCGCGACGTCTACATCGCGTTGAGATCCCCGAACGGCGAGGCGCTCTTCCAGTTCTCCGGCGCCGAGCTCGCGGCATTCCTCGGAAGGACCTACGTCCATTGCCTGCCCGGGGACGAGCACGTCCACCTGGATGTGGACCGTGCGATAGAGCGTCTGCTCGCCTCCTGACCACGCGTGTGACGCGGTGACCGCATGCGACGCTCGTCGCGGCGTCGCCGTCAGAGCAGTTTCCTGTGCCGGCCGTGAATTTCGGCCGTCAAAGGCCCTTCGCCCGGTTGCGCAGGAGGGACAACAGCTCAGACTGCGACCCGACGTTCAGCTTGCGGAAGATCGCGCTGAGATGGTTGCGCACCGTGCTCTGGCTCAGGCCGAGAGTTGTGGCGATGCCCGCCACCCGGCCGCCGTCCGCGAGCCGGCTCAGCGTCTCCCACTCCCGACTGGTCAGGGTGGCGAGCTCGGGCATCTCCGCCATGACGGGCGATCCCGACGAGGGCACCGGGAGCCCGACGGATCGGAGTTCGTGCGCGATACGCCCGAGTCGCGATTCGAGCTCGCCCAGGCGCTCCGTACTCGTCGTGGTCGTGCTGTCCACAAGGGTGCGCAGCGTGAAAGCGAAGCGCGGCGGGTCACCGAGTGCCGCCAAGCGCACGCGACACCACATCCACCGCATGTCCGCCCGTCGCACCCGAAGGCGTACGACGGCGTTGCGACTCGTGGCATGGACGTGGGCGAGCCCGGCCAGCAGCTCAGGCAGGTCGTGAGGGTTGATGACGGCGAGGAACGAGGCTCCGGCAACATCAGCGGCGTGGTAGCCGAGCATGGTCTCCGCGTCCCAGCTGATGCGGTCGATGCGCCACTCGTCGTCGACCGTTCCGATGACCCGGTGGTCGGGATGACGCATCAAATCCAGGCGGGGCCGGCGCACCATCCTCGAGGACAAAGGCAGCTCCGAACCGGGCCGGCCGCTCGAGCCCGAGCACGTGAGCCCAGACGTACGCGTCGATGATCGACCCGTCGATCCGACGGAGGCGCCGCGGCGCCTCGAAACCGTCCAGACGGCCAGTGGCAAGCAACGGCAGCCCCCCGGTCGGCTCCTCGTCGACGAAATCGCTCACGAGCCGACCCAGCAGCTCCGTGCGGTCCGAGCCGAGCAAGGCAGCTACGGAGTCGCTGACGGCCACGAGCCTCTGTGTCGCCAGGTCGACCTGCGCCACCGCCAGACCCGAATGGCTGACGGCCTCGGCGGTCAATTCAGCGTCCAGGAACACGCCATCGTTCACAGCGCCATCCGCAGGCTTAGTGCGCACAATGGTGGCAGCCCGGCCAGGCCCAGCAGCAGCGGTCGTCATCTCGGAGGTCGGCGCCGGCGTCTGCCTGCCAGAGGTGACCCGCTTGCGGACGCGGTGTCTCCGGCCCCGCGTGTGGTCACGGAACCTGCAAGCTTGAACGATTGAGGTCGTCAACGCCGGTGGCATGGCACTCTCCGGCGTGTTCCATGGCATGTGTCCTTTCGGCCTGGCAACCGACGACCGAGACTGTCAGTCGACCTGCCGACTTCTGAGCCTCCTGCGCCAAGGGCACCGGCGCCTCATCCCTGGCGGGTGACCCGTCTCAAGGCCGAATGGTCGTCACAACGTCCGGAGAGACAAGAAAAGCTCAGTGTTGTCCACACGACTAGCGACTGCGCGCCGAACCAATGGTCACACTGCCCTGGAAACAGACGCTTCCCGCGACGTTGCCTGGTGTGGGTATCGGGCATGGGTCCATAACGGTGTAGGCCCCGCGCACGCGTTCGTCGTGACGCCAGCCAGCGACCACGACGCCGGTCAGCACCGCCGTGGCCGGGCTGGTCGTGTCGTTCTCGGTGATCTGGAGGTTCGCAATGAACGCGTGCCGGTGGCCGAAGAACCCGTACAGGGCTCGGGCGTGCCAGAACCCAGGGTCGGACAGGTCGTCGCTGAGGACCGTGCCGACGTACTCGCCCTCGCCAACGCCCCCGCCGACTATCCCGGTCATCAGCACTCCGGCGAATGAAGGCGGGTTCGCGGGCTGCGTCACGACCCACTTCGTGAAGGTCACTCGAGTGGCGCCGCGGTGACCGTTTTCCTGTGCCGATGCGGTGCTTGGGCTGACCGCGACCCCCGTGACCGCAAGCGCGGCAACGAGCAACGGAACGACGAGCCGGACCTGTCGGACGGCCGATCGCCGCGACCTCATGACGAGGTCTCTGCGGCGACGGGCGACATGCTGTACGTGCCATCCCAATGCCACTCGGTGCCGTCGAAGGAGACGACCGTTTCCGCTTGGAGCGCTGCGAAGACACCAGTGCCGCCGGTCAAGGTGACGGTCCCTGTATTGGTGGCCATGTCCAGGACGACATGGCCGGCGACGTGCTCGTCCTCCCCCGTCATGATGGTGAGGTCGCTGTCGATCACTTTTTCACCGGCGGCTGACGCATACACCACCTTCGATCCGACCGGGATGGCATCGACGTTGGATGTAGTGATGGTGCAGAAGGAACCTGCGAGGCCCGTGTACTCGGAACACTCCTTTGCTACGTGCAGCTCGCGGCCCGTGGACATCGTCGTGTCATTCATGTGGCTCTCCTCATGGATAGGCGTGCGCCGTCCCTGACACGATGGAAGGAGAGTTCATGACCATCAACCGTGCGAACATGTGGCTTTACGACGGTGGCGTCCGAGCCAGGTGTGCCGCGAGCTCCGTACGCGAGCTGACGCCGAGCTTTCGATAGATTTTCGACAGGTTCCAGGACACCGTGTTCGGGCTCAGGTGCAGGTCGGCGGCCACCTCCCGGTTGCGCAGCCCGGCCGCGACGCGGTCCGCGATCAGCCGCTCGGTCTCGGAGAGCTCGTGGTCGGAGGCAGTACGGCCGCCGATCCGTCTGAGCTCGGAACGGCCCTTCGCGGCCCACATCGACGCACCGAGTCGCTCGAAGCCGTCGACCGCCTGGCGCAGGGTGTCTCGTGCTGCGCGCTTGTGCGCAGCGCGGCGCTGCGTCGTCCCCAGCGCGAGCAGGGTCCGGGCAGACTCGAACGGGTTCACGCCACGGGAGGGCTCCGGCGCGACGACGGCGCGCTCGAACGCCCGGATCGCCCCCGAGGTGTCACCTTGGGCGGCGAGGACATGTCCACGACTGCGGTCGGCGAGCCCCTGCAGTGGAGAGTCCGCGCCGGCCGCGATCTCGTCGAGCTGGGCCAACAGGCGCTCGGCACCGGCGATGTCCTGCATGCCAACCATGGCCTCGATGGCCACCGACCCGGCCAGCTGGGCCTGCACCTCGTTGAGCTCAGTGAACCCCACACATAGCGGCCTTACCTGACGCAGGCCCTCCGCGGAGTCGTCGCCGGCAAGCTCAAGAGAACCCAGCGCCCGGCTCAGGCGGTGTACGGCGCCCGTGTAGCCCGACTCCTCGGCCAGCCGGCGGAGGGCGGGGATCTCTCTGCGGGCTGTAGCCGCCCTGCCCCGGTAGGCATCCAGCTCGGCCAGGAGCATCCGGCACAGCGACTCGACCGACTCCTCGCCGGTGTGGCCGGCAACGGTGATGGCCTCGTCACAGAGGCGCTCGGTTGTCGGCCAGTCGCCGGCTGCCAGCTCCATCCTGGCCAGGAAGAAGAGGTGCCCGAGCAGTTCGGGGCCGTCCCTCGTCCGGGCGGCTCCGATCAGCGGCGCGAAGAGCGCACGCGCCTCCGCGTGTCGATCGCAGCGGGCGAGCAGCCGCGCCAGAGTGCCGCGCGCGTCGAGGTCGCGACCCACATCGTGTTCGATCTCGACCGCTCGGTCGAGCAGGTCGCGCCGCATGCGGCCGGTGCGCCAGAAGGTGAGCTCGGCGACTCCGGCGAGGTTGCCGGCCAAGATGTCCGGGTCGCCCGCCTGCTCGGCCAGGGTGAGTCCCGCCTCGGCGTAGTCCATGCTTTCGCGGCGCGAGCCACCGGCGCTGACCTGCCACGCGAGCTCGCTGAGCAGCCGCGCCCGTTCTCGCTGTTCCAGACCGGGCTCGGCAAGAGCTAGCAGGTAGAGGTTCTCCGCAATCCGGAAACCCTCGAGGGACGCACGTACGACAGCCAGGTCACCGAAGGCACGCGCCCGGAGCGGACCTGGTTGGGCGTTGTCGATGGCGGCCTGCAGGAGCACGGTGGCCTGGGCGGGGTCACCCGCCTTACGGCAGTGGGTAGCTGCCTCGATCCGTCGGCGGTTCAACGCCTCCAGCGCCCGCGACGGCGTGAGGACCACGGCACGCTGGCCGAGCTGCGCCGCGGCCTGGACCGCTCCACGCGCGGCGGCATGCGACGCCGCGGCCTCCAGTGAGACGGCGACCTCCTCGTCGGGTCCCGTCGCCGCGATCGCGAGGTGTCGGGCCTGCTCCTCGAGCCCGACATCAAGGGTGGCGAGCCGCGCATGCAGCCGCCTTCTCTCTGGCAGGGGTGCGGCGGCGTAGCACGCGGACGCGAGCAGGGGATGGGTGAACCGGACCCGATCACCGACCAGGGTCACCAGACCGCGTGTGCAGGCGATCTCGATGTCGGCGACGGCCGTGGTCGACATCCGGTCGAGGAGTGTCAGAGTGGGCGCGGCCAACGCGGCCACGGCTACGAGGGTCTCGCGGGTGCTCGGACGCAGCCGTCGCAGGCGGCCCGTCACCAGGCCCATGATGCTGGGCGGCAACTCCATCGGACCGTCGGTCAGTTCCACCGTGCCCTCCGCGACCGCACGTCCGAGCTCGAGGGCCAGGAAAGGGTTCCCGCCCGCGGTCCGATGCAGCCGGGCGAGCTGCGGCCGCGACAGGTGGACCCCGAGCCGGTCCTGGAGCAGACGGTGAGTGTCATCGAGCGGGAAGGCCTGGACCGTGAGGTCACTGCGGTCGGGCAGCGCGCCGACGACATTGCCGGGAAGGTCGTGCCTGTTCCCACGAACCGTCAGCAGGATCCCCACGTGATCGCGCGCCAAGCGACGGATCATGAAGGCGAGCACCTCCGCGGACGTCTCGTCCGCCCATTGCATGTCGTCCACAGCGATCACGACCGGGCGCTCACGGACCAGCTCCCGCACGGCCGACAGCAGGGCGAGACCAAGGACGCGGGCATCGGGAGGATCGCCTGTTGGCTCCCGGAGCAGGAGTGCGGTCTCGAGGGCTCGTCGCTGGACCGTGGGCATGGCCGTGAGGGTCACGTCGAGCACTGGTGTGAAGAGGTCGCCGATCGTGGCGAAAGCGAGCTGCGCCTCGGCCCGTGCCGCCCGCGCTGTCAGGACGGCGAACCCCGCCTGCTCGGCAAGGCGGACGCCCTCGTCCCAGAGGGACGTCTTGCCGATGCCGGCGTCGCCCTCCAGGCACAACGAGCTTGGACCGACCACAACCCGCTCGACGAACGCCTCGAGAACCCGGACCTGGGCACGCCTGCCGATGAACCCAGCATTCATGGACTCTCCCGCTACGGCGGGAGACCGGGTCCTCCAGCGACCGCCGATCTCACGGTAGACCTCCCACCGGTATCGAGGCCGGCACTTCGACAGGTCGTCGCGTGTTGCGGTCCACGTACACATGCACGAACAACCCGACGGCAGCCGGCTCCGTGGGTCTCACGGACCGGCCAGCTGCTGACCATCACGAGGACCTGATGGAGACCGATGCGCTGGTTCCGGGGACGTGATCGTCGCGGTGTCGGTGGCGCGGTAGCTGGCCAGCAGCGCGTCCTCTTCGTCTTTGCGGGGGAACAGGAAGAAGACGACCGCCGCACCCAGCAGGACTGCGACGATCCCCGCGGTGTAGGCCCATTGGTCGCCGTTGAGGAATGCCTCCTTCGCGCCGGCGGTGATCTGCTGGGCGTATTGCGGGTACTGAGCCGCGGTCGACTCAGCGCTCGCGAAGGACTTGGTCAGCTCGGCCTGGACGTTGTCGCTGATCTCGTCCTTGTTGGGCGCGGTCGCGATGGAGGCCGCGACGGCCGAGGCGTAGCCGGCGGTGAGCAAGGCCCCAAAGATCGACTGCATGATGGCGCCGCCCAGGTCGCGCTGCAGGTCCGCCGTACCGGATGCCATGCCCGCGCGAGTCACCGGCACGGACCCGGTGAGTGAGTGTGACGCCGGGGTGCCGGCGAAGCCGACACCGATCCCGATCAGCAGGTAGCCCAGGCCGACCCGCCAGTACGACGCGTCCTCCGTCCACAGCAGCAACATGGTGACGAAGCCGAGCAGGCAGAAGACGTAGCCAGCGAGAAGGGTGAACCGGGCGCCGCGGGTCTCGACGAGTTTGGCTGAGCGGGGCGCGACCAGCACCATGCCGACCACCGCCGGCAAGATGGCGAGCCCGGCGTCGAGCGTCGAGTAGCCCAGGACGTTCTGCAGGAACTGCTGCCCGACGAACATCGCCGCCATCAGCGAGCCGAACACGATGAGCCCGGCGCACGCCGCCACCCAGAAGATCCGGCGTCCCGCAATCCGCAGGTCGTAGAGCGGGTTCTTCGCCCGAGCCTGTCGGAGGAAGAACGCGATGCCGGCGGCGACGGCGATGGCGGCCAGTCCCAGCACCAGCGTCCCCTTGTTCGGAACCGGCGCGAAGTTGATGGCTAACACCACAGAGGCGACCAGTACGACTGAGAGGATGCCGCCGAGGTTGTCCACCGGCTCGGTCGCCTCGTTCACGTGGGCCGGCACGAAGAACCAGGCCATGAGGAGAGCCACCACGGCCAGCGGCAGGGTGACCAGGAAGACCGACCCCCACCAGAAGTGCTCCAGCAGCCAGCCGGCAACGATCGGGCCGAGCGACGAGATCGCGCCGCCGAGGGCCGACCACAACGCGATCGACTTCGTGCGCGCCGGCCCGGACCACAGCGCCGTGATCAGCGCGAGGGTGGTCGGGTAGGCCATGCCTGCGGAGACCCCGCCCAGGACACGGGCTGCGACGAGGACACCGTCGTCGGGGGCGTAGGCCGCCAACAGGCAGGCCGGGACCGACAGGAGCACGCCGAGCAACAGCAGGAGCTTGCGCCCGTAGCGGTCACCGACCGCGCCGAGGTAGAGGACCGAGGCGGCCAGCCCGAGGGAGTAGCCCACCGCGATGAGGTTGAGCGTGGTCTGCGACGAGTCGAAGGCCCTGCCGATGTCAGGTAGCGCGACGTTCGCGACGGCCAGGTTCAGGTTGGCCACCGCCGCGACCAGGATCAGCGCGACCAGAACCAGGCCGGCGCGATCGGGCGCCTTCGACGCTTTCGGCGGGCCGAAGCCGGCTCGCCCTCCCGTCGTCTTGTCCGCCATGTCCTGTTCCTCCTGAGGTCGGACCCGCCAACCCCACACTGGCCCGGAGCCTGCCGACTCGCCTCACCCGCCACGGACTAAACCGGGCCGACCACGGCCGTGCCGCCGGATTGTCGGTCCAGCGGCTCGAATGCAACTCTCACCGATGGCGGTTTCGCCGACCGGCCAGCAGCGCGTGCCGTTTGGCGGATAGTCGCCCCCAAACCGCTTGCTGGAATGCCAGCGTTGCCCAGCCGGCCAACGCCATCCCGGACAGGTTGACGACCAGCTGCAACCCGCTGCCCACGACCTCGTGCCACGCACCAAACGCCAGACCCAAAGCCACGTTCCCGGAGGCGGGCACGGTGGTCACCGAGATGAACACTCCGGACAGGCCACCGACCTTGGCCGACGTCAGCGAAAGCACTCCGGCCGCTGCAGCGATGAGCGCCACGATGAACGACCACTTGTCGGGCGAGTAGATGAAGTCGGTCTGTGGACGCTGGCCCACGACATCCGACACCTCGATCCAGCCGACGGCCCTGGCCGCCAGCGCCAGCACGGTCGCGACCGCGATTGACACGGCGAACCCGAGCAACAACGTCGCCAGCGCCCGCTTGAACAAGGTGCGCCGCCGCCGGACCAGAGCCAGCCCGAGAGCGGCGATCGGCACGAACTCGGGACCGAGGACCATTGCACCGATGACCAGGACCTGAGAGTCGAGCACGATAGCGATGCTCGCGATGAGGGTGGCCAGCGACATGAAGGTCAGGTACGTCCAGTTGAGCTCGGAGTCCTCGTACGCTCGCTGGGTCACATCGGTCCAGACGACCGCATCGGCGCTGCTACCCGGCGTGGCCCTCTCGGCGTCGAAGCCACGCTGCGAAAGCCACGCCTGGACCGGCTCGATGTGCACCGTGCCGCGCTTGTGCACGCCGAGCTCGCGCAACCGGTCGACGAGCTCGTTGGCGCCCTCGCGCGCCACGTCGGCCAGGACAACGTCACCCAGCGGCCGAAGCGACGCCCCGCGAAGGACCGCCAGGCTGCTGACTGCCTCGTCGCGCTCGAGCAGCTCGACCACCGCCTCCGACAGCTCGGTCGGCGTAGAGACCCGGAGGTGCAGCACGCACACATCCTGACGTATTGCCTCTCCGTGACCTCCATCGGCGATCACGGTTGTGGTGATGGTCAGTCTCGTCGGAAGACGTACGCCCGGATCAAACCAACCGCTGGCTCCAGACCAGAGCGCCGGCCGCGGCCACCAGAGCGACAAGCAGGGCGGCGCCGGCGAACACCGCAGTCAGTTCCCGTGTCTGCGTGACGAATCCCACGTCGCGGCCGATCTGCTCGTAGATCGAGCCGAGCTCGGCGCTGGTCTCTGCGCTGAATGTTCGTCCGCCGCTGTCCGATGCAATGCGCGCCATGGCATCGGGGTCGTACGGGACGGGCACCTGCTGGCCCTGCGCTTCGATGACACCACCGGATGTGCCGAAGGCGATGGTGTCGATCGACACCGACTGCTGCTTGGCCTGCACGGCCGCGTCGTCGGCGGCGGCCACCGGGTCGGGGTTCTCGTCGCTGCCGACGGTCGGCGAGCCGTCGCTCATCAGGACGATGACCGCCGGTGTCGGCTTGCCTGAGGTCCCCTTCGGCACGTCGGCGATTGCCGTTAGCGCAGTCGTGATGCCGTCCGCAGTCGCTGTCGCGCCACCCACGGTGAGCGAGTCGAGAGCGTGCTGTACGGCGGCGGTGTCGGTGCTGGGTGGCACGAGCAGCCGGGCGCTGCCGCCGAAGGTGACGAGCCCGACCTGGATTCCCTTGGGCACGTGCTTCACGAACGTTGTGGCCTGCTTCGTCATGGCCTTCAAACGAGATGGCGAGACGTCGGTGGCACTCATCGAACCGGATGTGTCGAGGGTGAGCAGGATGGTGGCACGCTGCTTCGCAGTCCTCATGGCCATCGCCGGCTGAGCGAAGGCGATGGTGAGCAGTACGAGCGAGACGAGCGTTGCTGCCGCGGGAACATGCCGCTGCCACCCCGATCGCTTGGGCGCGACCGAGTCGAGGAGCTCGACGCTGGTGAAACGCAGGACTTGCCGGTGCCGATGACGTTGGACGATCACGTAGGCGACGAGCAGTGCTGCGGGCGCGACGAGGAGGACCAGGCGCCAGCCGGACAGGAAGGTCATTGTGAGATCCCAGAGTTCAGGTGCAGAGGTCTGTGCGTGCGGAACCGGTCGATCTGCGCGGTGCGGCTGAGCCCTTTGCGGCGGGTCGCGAACAGCAGCGTGTCGGTGAGCCAGTCGCGCGAGGTGGACAGCGGGAGATACTCGGCACCAGCCGACGCGATCGCGCGGGAGATGTCGGCGTGCCGCCTTTCCGCCGCCGCCGCATAGCGGGCCACCAGCGACGGTGAGGTCTGCACGTATCGCTGCCGACCGGTCTCGGTGTCGACGACTGCGAGAAGCCCCACTGCGGGCAGGGCCAGCTCGCGTGGATCGGTGACATGGACCGCGATGACTTGGTGGCGTACGGCGAGGGCGCGCATCGGCTGCATCCATCGGTCGGCGCCGAGGAAGTCCGAAATCACGACGATCTGGCTGCGGCGTTGCTGTGCGACGAGCAGCCGACGCATCGCGGCCGCGATGTCCTGGCCGTCGTCCGGGCTGCCCTCCTGCCGCGGTGTGTCGTAAATCGCGCTGAGCACGGCCATCAGCCAGACGCGTCCGGTCTTGGGCGGGTACTGGGTGCCTTGCTGGGTGCCCGCGACGAGGAGCCCGAGGCGGTTGTGGCCGCGGACCGTCAGCATCCCGATGGCCGCGGCAGCGCCGAGAACGACGTCGGACTTCTCCGAGCGAGCGGTGCCGAAGTCCATGCTCGCGGAGCGGTCCGGCACGATCCAGGTGTCGACCTCGCGTTCGGCGTCTGTGTTGCGGACATAGGTCGTGGCGGATCGCGCCGTGAGGTTCCAGTCGATCAGTCTGCCGTCGTCGCCAGGCACGTACTCGCGCGCGCCGGCGCGTTCGCTGCCCGGCCCGATGCCGGTCGTGGCGTGGTCGCCGGAGGCGATGCCGTCCAGCTTGCGCAGGACCTCGAGCTCGAGCCGGCGCAACACAACCGCCCGGGTCGCGACGTCGGCGACCGAGGCCGACCCCGGCCGCCGCTCGCGGCTCACCCCGCGGCCTGTGACGGCGACGGACCGAACACGGCGGTCTGCTGCGTCGGCGCCTCGTCTTGCTGCGGGGAGATGCGTGGGGCGGGCACGTGGCTGAGCACCATGCGAGCCACGTCGTCGGCCTGGATGCCCTCGGCGACGGCGTCGAACGTGAGGGTGATGCGGTGTCGCAGCACCTCGGGCGCGACGTCGTACACATCCTGCGGGACCACGAACCGACGGCCGCGCAAGACGGCGAGGGCGCGCGCCGACGCGATCAGACCGAGGGTGCCGCGCGGGCTCGAGCCCAGCGCCACCAGCCGGTTCAGGTTTTCCAGACCCCAGCGCGCCGGGTCACGGGTGGCCATGACAAGTCGTACGGCGTAGTCCTGCACTGCATGGTGGACAAAGACGAGCCGCACCAGCTCCTGCAGATCGACGAGCTGCTCGACCGTGAGAACCTGCGCAACCTTGGGTGTGGTCGTGCTCATCCGCAGGGCGATCGCCGACTCCTCCTCGTAGGTGGGCTGCGGGACGATCACGTGCATCAGGAACCGGTCGCGCTGCGCCTCGGGTAGCGCGTAGACCCCCTCCGACTCGATGGGGTTCTGGGTCGCGAGCACCAGGAACGGTTCGGGGAGACGTCGGGTGTGACCGCCGACAGTGACCTGGCGCTCGGCCATGGCCTCCAGCAGGGCGGACTGCAGCTTGGCCGGCGCCCGGTTGATCTCGTCGGCCAGGACGATGTTGGCGAAGACCGGTCCCCACTCGATGTCGAAGTCCTCGACCGACGGACGCCAGATGCGCGTGCCGACCAGGTCGGCCGGGACGAGGTCGGGCGTGAACTGCACCCGGGAGAACTGCCCGCCGACCACCTGCGACAGCGTCGACACCGTGAGCGTCTTGGCCAGGCCCGGGACTCCCTCGATCAGGCAATGGCCGTTGGCCAGCAGGCACAGCAGGACGCGTTCGACTAGACGGTCCTGCCCGACGACGACCCGCTTGATCTGGAAGAGGGCATCCTCGAGCAGAGCGGTGCGTTCGGCGCCGGCCACGGCGTGCTCCTGGTACGCCCGGTGCAAGACCTGGGCGGGCTCGAGGTGGGATCCGTCGGTTGTGGACACGGGCAGCTCCTGAGGGTGTCGGAAGGTTCTGGGTTGCGAGTTCTGGTCAGTGGTCATCCGGTCGGCCCGTCGGTGAGTGTGACCTTGGCGGCCTGTGAGACGCCCATCTGGTCTGTCCAGCGCACGTGCACGGTGTCGCCGGGCTTCTTGCCGTCGAGCACCGACTTCAAGGCGTCCTGCGTCGCCACCGCTCGGCCGTCGACCGCGGTGACGACATCGCCGGCGACGATCCCGGCATCCGCCGCCCCCGAACCGTTCACGGTCCCCGCGACGAGCAATCCGCCACCGAATGCGCCGGCTCCGCTGCCGTCGATCTGCAGGCCGAGGAACGCGGTGCCACCGATGTGCACGGTGCTCGAGGAGTGGCCGGCAACGATCTGTTCGGCGATCGAGTGCGCAGTCGCGAGCGGGATCGCGAAACCCTGCGTCGCGGTCTGCTGATCTGAGTTCGAGGGTGCTTCCGAGCCGGCGGTGATGATGCCGATCACCTTTCCGCGCGCGTTGACCAGCGCCCCGCCCGAGTCGCCCGGCTGGATCGGCGCGTCGATCTGGATGAGCCCCGACAGCTGTTCCGAGGTGCCCGTGGCGGAGTCCTGTGCCGCGATGGACTGGTCCAGGGCGGTGACACTCCCCGAGACGACGCTGGGCGCGCCACCCTTACCGAGGGCGTTGCCGATCGCGACGATCGAGTCCCCTACGGAGACCGTTCCGGAGTCCCCCAGCGGAGCCGTCTGCAATCCTGTGGCACCCGACAGCTGGAGCACGGCGACATCGTGTGAACGGTCGTATCCGAGCACCTTCGCCGAGTACGTCTGGCCGTTGCCGATGTCGGTGACCTTGATCGAGGTGGAGCCGGCGACGACGTGGTGGTTGGTGAGCACGATCCCGTCTGAGGTGAGTACCACGCCGGTGCCAGCACCTTCGGCGCCGTCGTACCCGATGGTCGACACGACATCGACCAGGCCCGCGCTGACGGCTGCCGCCGCCTGGTTCTCCGTCGGGCTCTGCGAGCCTCCTTGGCTGCCCTCACCAGGCGGGGTCAGCGACGGCTGGTTCGGCGCCGGGGTGGGTATGGCGGGCAGGCTCTGCCGGGGCCGTTCGGCAGCGGTGGTCGTCGAGTCGCGGCTGAACGCGCCGTCGACCAGCGCCGTCCCGGCGAGAGCGACGAGCAGCAGCACGACGGCAGCGGACGCCAGCAACGCGCGCGACCTCCGTCGCCGTGGCTCGCCGGGTACGACAGGTGGCTGCGCAGGGGGCTCGTCCGGACCGCGGTGCCACGGAGCTGCGACGGTCTCGGGCTGTTCCCACAGCGGCGAGTTCCAGTCGGCATCGCGCCGGGTCGAGTCGTACGGAGTCTCGGTCTGGGAAGGTCCCGCGCCCGTCCGGCAACTGGATTGTCATCTACGTCGTTCCTCCGTCGGCTCCGGGGTTTCCGGAGCACGACCGAGTGTGTGTTTCCGATGCTGAGACTTACCTGAGGTCAACCTGTGAGAGTTCTAAGTTCGCGGGCTGGGCCATCCCGATACCTGTCGCGTAGGGGTCGTAGCGTGTCGACGTTCAGCAGCCTGAGGTGACACTGCGGTTTCCGGGCCATCTGAGGGAGAGCCCGACCGAGATCAACTCAGGAAAACGCAGCTCACCGAAGCATTGACACGAGGTCTCCGCCGGCACTGCAGGGAAAGGACGTCCGGCAGCGGGATCTCCAGCTCGGAGACCTGTCCGCATGCCACGACGCGCTCCTGCGGCGGGATCGGCCGTGCCTCTTAGGTCGCCACCATCGCGCCTGTCATTGTCAGTTAGACAGATGGGTGTCTCGGTGCCTCATCAGTGTGATGATCTTGCGATGAGCGGATGTCACAAAACTGGCTACCGATTGGTTTCGCCGGTCCCACGGTATCGACGTTGAGCGGCACTTCTCGGGCGCGCGCTCGAGCGTGGCGTTGGTCAGCTCGGCGCACATGAGGTGGGCCCTGGCGGCGCGCATCGGCGACGAGATTTGCCAGCTTGCGGATAGGCGGCTAAAGGGCGTTGACGGCCACGGCAGTCAGGTGGGTGTGGCCGTTCATGGTGCCGACGGGGGTCACGTTTGCCGTGCAGTCCAGGACCAAGGTGCCCGTGGTTGCGATCACGGCGACCGGGGCCAGTGACATCGAACCCTGGGACGCGTTGCCCTCGGCCCTGGCGACGTAGGTGCCGTTCCCTGTCCCGATGCCGCAGATGGCCTGCCACCCGAAGGCGGACGACGGACCGGTGGTCACCGTGACTGACGTTGTGACCAGGTAGGTGCCTGGGTCGACGGTCAGCGTGGCGACATGGGTGAAGCCGCTGAGGTTCGTGCCGGCCGGGTGGGCGTAGTACACGGTGGGCGGCGAGCCTGCCGGGCCCTGTGGTCCCTGGGGGCCGGCTATGCCTGGCTCGCCGGGAAGACCCTGCGGTCCTGATGGTCCTGATGGTCCAGCAGGACCATCAGGACCTGTGGCTCCAGTGTCACCCTTGGCGCCCGGCAGTCCCTGCGAACCTTGCGGACCTTGCGGACCGACCTGGTTCCACGTGATAGCCGTCTCCTCCAGGACACCGGTCTGCGTGATGCACCTGCCCAGTGTCCCCGACTTCCCGGGGTCGATGACTCGCATGATGCCGGTCGCCTATTGACGCACGCGTGGAAGACGCCGGTGCCTGCATCGGGAATCGCCGCCATCGCCACGCCGCTGACCGCCGCGATCAACGCGACGGCCGCGACGACGGCAACCGCGTGGGACCTCATGAGCCAAGCCAGCCCCGGGCTCCGATTCGCATTCGTCCGCACGACCGCGGTTCGCCGTGGCCACCAAATCCGGGTCATCCGTGTCTCACCAGTCATGACACCCTCTCGATCTTCCGTCGTCCGGAGAGGTGCCTGCGGTTCGTTGGTCACGCGCAAGCGGACGATGTCAACGTGGGTGTCCTTCACCGCGATCCGCCGCAGGGTTGGGTCGTTCGGTTCAGTGACCGCAGCGGACGTGGTAGGTCCCGTCCCAGGCGAAGTCGAAACCGCTGATGTAGGAGACTGCCGCGACGGCGTGGAAGTGCCGGAACTTGCCGGTTCCGCCGTTCAGCCTGACCGTCCCGGTCCCGGTGGTGCGGTCCAGGACGACGTGTCCGAACGCGCGGTTCCCGTGTCCGGTGCGGATAACGAGGTTGGTGTCGAGGGAGGTGGCACTGGCTGCACTCTTGTAGAAGACCCGTGAACCGGGCTTGATCGCCTTCACGTTCGAGGTCGTGATGGTGCAGAAATCGCCTGCTGCCCCCTGGTAATCCTTGCAGTTCTTGGTGATGTGGAGGGGCCGCGTACGGGTCGCGGCCGAGGCGGGTACCAGCCCGGTGAAAGCAAACACTCGGCCACGATGCTGGCGATGACCATGCTGAGACTGCGCTTCATGATCTGTCCTTTCCGTGGGGGCGACCGCTGTGGTCCGTGCCGAGTTCGGTGACTGCCACGATCCGCACGAACGGGAGGTCCGCGAGGACGTTGGCGTCCCGAACGCGCTGCGCGTCCTGCGCCTGGAACCGGCACAGGCGCGCCTCGTCGGTGGGGACGTAGAGCGAGCCGAGATACCTCACGCCGCCGCCGTCCGGGAAATGTGCGAGCGCCGCCTCGAGCCAGGCGCGGGCTTGACCTGGCAGGTAGCGCTCCACGAGGTAGGTCGGCATGACACCGATAGTCGTGACCGGGGCGGTGGCGAACAACCACGCGTTTCTGTGGACTTACCCCACAGCCGTTGGGCCGTCGTCGTGCGCGAGGCGCGCGGCGAGCTCGAATGCGCGAGGTGACGCCGAGCTTCTTATAGACCCTCGACAGGCTCCAGGCGACCGTTTCGGAGCTCAGGAAGAGCTCGTCGGCCACCTCCCGGTTCTTCCCGCCGGCGACCACCAGTCCGACGACGCGCTGCTCGGTCTCGGAGAGCTCTCCGGGGGCGACCCACACTTCGAGACGGCCCATGTGGCCGACGCCCAACAACGACCAAAACCTGCTCTCGCTGCGGGCCGGCAACACCTCCGCCGCAATCACCAACGCGGCGTTCTCCAGGGAGCACAAGTGCAGCTTCTGGGAGTAAACAGCCCGATCGAACATGCGTTTCTGCCGTACTTCAGGAACGCCTACGGGTGGCCCACGTCACCATCGGGTCAAATGCCAACAGGTTGCTACCCGCTCAAGCCGCTGGACGTAACGTCTGTCCTAATCGCGGGTTCGTGAGCTCGAACACCTCCTCGGCGGTGATCACCCGTTCCTGGGGCGGGATGGCGGCGGCGGGGCAGTTGAGCAGGGTTGTCTTGCCGGCCTGCGTGCCGCCGGAGACCAGGACGTTGAGCCCGCTGCGCACCGCGGCGTCCAGGAAACGCGCCGCCGCCGGGGTCAGGCTGCCCAACCCCACCAGGTCGTCGAGATGCGACGCGCGCACGACGAACTTGCGGATGTTCACCGACCAGAATCGACGAGTGATGTCCGGGATCACCACGTGCAGCCGACTGCCGTCGGGCAGCATCGCATCCACGAACGGGGCACTCAGGTCCACCCGGCGACCGGACGACTTCAGCATCTTCTCCACCAGATCACGCACCTGGTCCTCGGAGAGCACCGTGGTGGTCAGCTCATGCAGACCGGCGCGGGCAACGAACACCTTCGTCGGCTCATTGATCCAGATCTCCTCGACCAACGGATCGTCGAGATAGGGCTGCAACGGGCCGAACCCGGCCACCGCGTCGAAGACGGCCCGCGCCGCAGATCGCGTGTCCGGCAGCGGCGGCAACGCCCCGGAGATGCTGCGCTCGTCATAGTCGGCGATCACCTCCTCAACCAGACGACGTACGGCAGCCGGCTGCTCGACAGGGTCGATGCCACGACGGCGTACGAGTTCGCGAACCTCGTCCTCCACCACCGCGATCGCCGTCACGACCCGCTCCTGGTGCTCGGAGCGCGAACGTACCCACCCGTGAACCGCACGTCTATAGCCCTCCTGCGGCCCTGTGGACAGAGCACCCGAAACCGCAAAGACACCCCCGACAAACAGGGCAACACAGCGAGAACCCGGCGCGCACGACCGAAGCCAGGTTGTCCACGACGTCAGGCCACAGGTCGCGCAGCTCCGCCCGACGCACCGCAGCCGGAAACGCACCACGGCCACCGGCGCCTAGCTGGCCAGCAGACCGAAAGCCGCCGAGATCACCGGCGAGCGCGACGAGCGCCTCGACGCCCAGGGGGCACAAGCGCCCTAACTTCGCAGCGGAACCCGGCCACTGATCGTTGTGCCCCGCCCAGGGCTGGAGGTGACCGTGAGCACTCCCCCGACTGCGCCCAACCGGTCCTGCATGCCGACCAAGCCGGTGCCCTCGCCGGCCTGCGGCACGTCGGCCAGCCCCGGTCCCTCGTCAGCCACGTCGAAGCGCAGCTCTGTCTCGGTGACCTCGAGGTGTACGACGACCCGCGCGCCGGCAGCGTGCTTCGCGGCATTCTGCAACGCCTCGGTACAGCAGAAGTACACCGCGAGCTCGACACCGGGGTCGACCCTCGCACCATCGGATTCTTCGGCGACGACGAGATGTACTTCCTCAGGCGAAGACCGGGCCCGCGCGCGCAGGGCGCTGGCCAACCCGCGCGCAGCCAGCACAGGAGGGAAGATGCCGCGGCCCAGTTCGCGCAGCTCGTCGATGCACCTGTCCAGCGCGGCGCGGCTCTCGATGATCGCGCCAGAGGCCCGCCGGTCGCCGGCCAGCACGAGCTCCTGCGCTGCCGTCAACCGCACGGCCAGGCTGACCAGCTCGTGCTGGGCACCGTCGTGGATGTCCCGCTCGATGCGGCGCCGCTCGGCAGCCTGCGCGGACACCAGGCGTTCCCGGCTGGCCCGCAGGTCCTCGGCCTGTCGGGTGATCTGGTCGAGCTGAGCCCGAAGCTGGGCGGCCAGGCCCACGCCACGCAGGGCGGGACCGGCCTGCGCCGCGAGGTCGGCCAGCAGCCGGCGGTCGGCCGAGCCCAGCGGCCGGTCGGCCGACACACGCACCGAGATGTCGCCGACCACGACCCCGAGGTGCCGGATCGCGATCGACGTGAGCTCATCCTCGCCGACCGCGGTCGTGTCTCCATCCGGCCACCAGGCGACCTGCTGGCGGCCGTCGGGCAAGAACGCCCGAGCCCGCGCGGCGGGCACGCCCAGTCCGACGGCCAGCACCTGTGCCGTATGGGGCAGCACGTCCTCGACCTCCGGGGAGTCGGCGAGCCGGTGCGGCAGGGCAGCCAGCGCCTCGTAGGGCGTCGCGCGTACGCCGTAGACGAGCCGCCTCGCCGCGCGGTTGAGACGGTCTCGCACCGGAGCGAAGGCAGAGCGCGACGAGGGTGGTCGCCGCGATCGCAGCACCGAGACCACCGGACTCGGGTGTGGTCCCCGTGGCGCTCGCCGTTCCCACGACCACGACGACATAGACGACAGTCGCGAGTCCCACGAACGCGGCGTAGACGATCGCAGCCACCAGGACACGATCGAGGTCCCAGAGCCGATACCGCAGCGAGGCCACAGCAAGCGCCGCCGGGAACCCAAGAGTCACGCCCCCCACGAGCACGGCGACGCCGAAACCGGTCGTGGCCGGCACCGCTTGAAATGCGAGCCCGACCACCACCAGCCCCGCGACGAACAGCAGCGGCCGAAACTGCTGTCGGGCGACCTGGTCGGCCCGGCGGTAGTCGCGGACGGCTTGCCCACCGCGACGGGGAGCAAGACGAGCAGCGTGAGGGTCGCGGCGTCCGACACTGCGCTGGCCCGGCCCGCGGAGGATGCAGGCAGCAGGCCCGACCACGGGATCTGATAGCCGAAGGACTCGTCCTTAATGGGTCCGGGACGCACGGCTTGGGCCAGGACGTGGACCACGGTGACGACCACCGCAGCCGGTCACGACCGCTCGCCACCCTCGCGACGACAGCCGCCCATCGGGAAACAACAGCAGGATCACGACGAGCGAGACCGGGAAGAACAGCGGGTCGAGCACCAGGCCCGCCCAACCGGCGGCCGCCGCAGCGGGCAGGCTGCCCGGGTTGGCCGCCAGCCCGACATAGGCGTACGTGCGCAACCCGTACTCCGCGACGAGGCTGGCCCCGCTCACGAAAAGCACCGGACCGAGCAAGTTGCCCCGGCTCAGGCCTAGCAGCAGCGCGCCGAGAGCGCCGAACGCGACGCCGAGCCACACGCTGAGCAAACCGAAGGTGACTGCGACACCGGGGTCGTCGCGATGAGCGATGATCGTCGTGGCGGTGACCAGTCCGGCAACCGCCAGGCTTGCGGCAGCGGACGAGTGCAAACCTCGCCCGCCAACTCATCTGGACATCGTGGCGGCGTGGCGCGATCGTCGCGGTAGTGCAGGCACCACGGTTCCGCCCGTGCGCACCACACGTGGCGCCACCGGCCGTAGCCTGCTCCCGTGACCCTGGGATCGTTCTCGCAGAGGACAACCTGCTTGCTCGCGAGGGGCTGCGCAGCCTGCTCGCAAGCGATCCGAGCTCGAGCTGCTCGCGGTCTGCGAGGACTATGACGGGCTGATGGCGGCCGTCGACGAGCACGGTCCCGACGTCGTGCTCACCGACATCCGGATGCCCCCCACGTTCACCGACGAGGGCGTCCGCGCGGCCAACCTGATCCGCGGGTCGCATCCGACGACGGGAGTGGTCGTCATCAGCCAGTACGACGACCCGGAGTTTGCGCTGGCCCTGCTCGACGAGGGCTCCCAGGGGCGGGCCTACCTGCTCAAGGAACGGATGTCCGACCCCGGCCAGCTGATCGATGCCATCCGCGCAGTCGCCGAGGGTGGCTCGAGCATCGATCCGAAGATCGTCGACGCGCTCGTCCGCAACCGCACGAGGAACTCCCCCGTCTCGAGCCTGACCCCTCGCGAGCGCGAAGTGCTCGCCGAGATGGCGACAGGCAAGGACAACAACGCCATCGCTGCTGCTCTGGTGCTCACGGTGCGTGCCGTCGAGAAACACATCAACGGCATCTTCAGCAAGCTCGGTCTCGCCCAGGAGGCCGAGGTGCACAAGCGCGTCAAGGCGGTCCTGGTCTACCTCGCCGCGGAGTGACGCCCATCACCCTCCACCCCCTTGGCAGCGCGCTCGATGGTGATGCCAGCACCACCGCCACCGTTGTGACGGCACCGCGACGAGGACACCGGTCGACACTCTCGATGCAGGACACGTTTCGGAAGACCGTGGGATGACCGCCGAAAGCCGGCGCGACACCGCTCAGGAGAACCCGACATGCGTCCCACCCGACACCGCCGTCACCTCGTGTTCGGCGCCGCCACCGTGCTGACCATCCTGGCCGTAGTGGCCGGCGCCGTGTTCACCAGCGGAGCCGAGGCTGGCACCCGGGCCGGCAACTCGCTCGCCGCGTCCACGACCACCGTCACGCCGAAGCTCGACTGGAGCGACTGCGGCGACGGTTTGCAGTGCGCCACGGCGCGCGTCCCGCTCGACTACGACAAGCCTCTCGGAAAGAACATCTCGCTGGCCGTCATCCGGCGTCTGGCGACCGACCACAAGCACCGGATCGGCTCGCTTTTCGTGAACAACGGCGGCCCTGGCAACTCCGTGCTCGACTTCGTCCGCGGCGATGCCACACAGGTGCTCAGCTCAGAGGTGCAGGCCCGCTTCGACGTCATCGGCTTCGACCCTCGCGGGGTGGGCCAGAGCACGCCGGTTCAGTGCTTTGCCAACCTCGACCAACAAGGAGCGTTCTTCGGGTCACGACCCGCATTGCCCGTCAACGCAGACGAAGTGCGTGTCTTCACGAAGGGTTCGAGCGCGATCGGCCGGCTCTGCCGCAAACACAACGGTGACCTGCTCGACCACCTCTCGACGGCCAATGTGGCTCGCGACATGGACCTGCTCCGTCAGGCCGTCGGCGACGAGCAGCTGACCTTCGCCGGTTACTCCTATGGCGGCTTGCTCGGCATCACCTACGCCAACCTGTTCCCCGATCGAGTCCGGGCACTTGTGCTCGACGGCACCCCCGATCCGGTGGAATGGACCAGGAGCAATGGTGCCGCCGAGACGGTGCCCTTCTCCGTGCGACTCGGCAGCGCCGACGCAACGTCGAAGGCGCTCGGCTTCTTCCTCGACAGCTGCCAGGCGGCCGACGAGGGTTGCGCCTTTGCGTCGCCCAACACCCGGGCCAAGTTCGACACGCTCCTCGCCCGACTGCTCGAGAAGCCGGTGTCGCTCGAGACGCCGGACGGATCGCTCGCGGTCTCGTACAGCTTCCTGGTGGACGGGCTCCGCGGCGGACTCACCTTCCCGCCGATCTGGTCCGAGCTCGCCGGCGACCTCGAGGCGGTCTGGCAGGCCACCGAGGCGCCAAGCGCGGGTGCTGGCGTCCGATACCGGCGCGATCGTCGCGCGGTCGACTCACGCTCCCGCCACGTCTCGCCTTCGCGAGATGCCCCAGGACGCGATTGACGGCTACGACAACTCCACCGAAGCGCTGCTCGCGATCGCGTGTTCGGAGACCACAAACCCGGACGACCCGAAGGCGTGGCCGAAGCTGGCCGCCGACGCCGATGCAAAAGCCCCGTACTTCGGGGCCGACTGGACCTACCTCGTCCAGCCGTGCGCGACCTGGCCGGCGCGGGACCACGACCGCTACACGGGTCGGTACACGGCGAAGACAGCCAACCCGCTGCTCTTCGTCGCCTCCCGCTTCGATGCTGCGAGCAGCTTCGAGCACACCCGGAAGCTGGTGGCCGGCATCCCCGGGGCCCGGCTCCTCACCCTCGAGGGCGCCGGTCACCCGGCCTCGTTCATCCCTGACCGGTGCATCGAGGACAGCATCGCCGCGTATCTGATCGACCAGGAGAGCCCGGCGCCCGGCGCCGTCTGCCGGCCCGACCTCCAGCCCTTCGAGTCGGGTAACCAACCCTGACGCCATGTCGTGACCGCGAGGTCCCGACCGCCGCCTCTGGTGATCCCGGTTCCGCCGTGATCCACGAGAGGCGGCCATGGCACGGTCACCGCTGAACACGGCTGGACGTGCAGCTCACCAGTCCTTTGCGCGGCATAGCGCTCTTGACTTGAGGTAGCAACGAGCCTCGCGTCTACCCCTCCGGGCTGTGGTCCTGGCTCCGAGAGCGAACCCCCGGTCGTCTCTCGACATCGGGAAGAAGTTGGCCCTACGGTCGTTGGCAGTCCATGCGAGGGATGTGGTCGCAGATGCGCAGTCTGCTGAGCCGGTTCAGTGACTGGGTCGTGGTTCATCCGGTCTTGTGGGGCGTGGGCTCGGGAGTCGTGCTCGTGCTACTCGGCTTTGCCCTCAATCTGCCACCGATCGTGGTCATTGCTGCCGGAGCCGCCATCGGCGTGCTGAACATCCTTCATGCGAAGAGACGGGGCTACTGCCCACTTCCGGCAGAGCCGGGTTCTCACCCGGGACGAGCGGAGGCCGAGTAACCGTTCCGGGAATGCAGCGACGACTGACCCATATCTGCCGATCTGGGCCCCATCGGCATGACGCAGCCGTCGGCTGGATGGATGATCGTGCCCGACTGGGTGAGCAATGAGCAGGTCTCGATGGCGATGACCCGATCCGTCCAGCATGCGCTAGGCCGGTCTGGGACGACAAGGTCGTCGACGCCGATGCCGCCATGGGGCCCTACCCCAGCTACGGAACGGCCCTCCTCGAGATAGCGCATCCGTTTGGACTCGCACGCGGCGCGAACCCGACGGCGGACCGGCCCGCTGAGCAGAGGCAGCGCCGCCTTGAGCGGCAGCACTCGACTCTCGGCGATCTCCTCCGGCTGGACAACCACCGTGCCCAAAACGGCGTCGTCGAAGACACCACAGTCGAAGAGGAACCGCACGCCACCAGGACGGCCGGGCCTGGGGCGCAGGAAGTCCACGCAGACCAGCCGGCCAGCGGCGACGTCAAGGCCGCACTCCTCCATGGTCTCGCGACGACACGCCTCCCAGGGAGACTCGCCAAACTCGACAACTCCGCCCGGGATCGTCCAACCACCCTTGTACGTCGGCTTCAGGATCAGCAATCGGCCCTTACGGCCACGCACCAGGGCTCCGGCAGAGGCTGGGATGGTCGAGGCTACGACCGGCAGCTGTGATTCGGCGTCATCGTCGCGCATAGGTATCAGGCTAGGTGCCTCCGGTGGCGAGGCTGCCTAGCCGGACGTGTCCTCCACGTCGTCGAGTTCGGCCGGGTGGCTGCCTGGACCCGTCCGGTGGCCCGAGCTTGCGCAAGATGTGCGTGAGTGCAAGGGCATGCACTGTCCAACTGACCTACGTGGGGATCGATGTGCCTCGGAGCGCTGCCTCTGCTTCTTCGAGAAGGATTCGCTGAGCGCGCTGATAGGTGGCATCAGCTTGTGCTGGGCTGTCAGCGACGGCGGTCAGGCCGACCCGACCGTGTTCGGTGAGACAGCTGATCATGTGGAAGACCACCCCTGTCTGCCGGGCTTGGTCGAAGTGCAAGGCGTGTCGCGCGACGATGTCGAACAGGTCGTCGATGCTCAGGGCGCGAAGCATCGGTGACTCGAGGTGATCGGTTGCAACGAGGTGCTTCTCCCGGCCCGCGGGGGTCAAGAACAGTCCGGTCGCGACGTCGTAGCGGCCGTCTGTCAGGAACTGCAGCGTGAGGAACGGGTGCGTGGTGCCGCCCTTGCGCAGGTTGATTTCGATCGCGTACGGCGTCCATGCACCCGCGGCGTCCTTGACCACGACGAAATCGAGGGCGAAGCGCCCGAGGACGCCCTCCCGGGCCAGCCGTTCCCCGACGATCATCGCCTCGCTGCTGATCGCCTTCGCGTAGGCGAAGTCCGCCGGGAAGCGGCAGCCGAGGTAACTCTGACCGCTTGGCCCACCGAGCAACTGGTCGTGGGTCGAGAGCAGTTCGACTTTGCGGCTTCCCGGGATGACCCGCATCTGCACGCTAGGGCTGCGCAGCTCGGTGCCGGAGATGAGTTCCTCGACGATGCCGCCGCGCTCCACGAGCTTCGCTGCATACGCGTCGAAAGGCACGTCCGGACTCTCGAAGGTCATCGAGCGAATACGCTTACCGATCGCATCACGCTCGTCCGCGCCTCCGGGGGGCGGCAGTCCACTCAGGTCGACCATCGCGTTTCCCTCGCCGGAGACGCCCTCGTTGAGTTTCACGATCACCGACTGCACGCTCGATCGTTGCGCGCGAAGCCGCATCGTCGCGTCCAACACATCGTCCATCGTGTGCAGGTCCTCGAGGCCGATCGGGTGCCGTACACCCTCTTCGGCGAACAGTCGCCGGCACCCGGTCTTGGTGCCGAGCTCGAACAGGCGCGGATCGGCGCCGTACATCGGGATGCCAAGAGCAATCGCGAGATCGCGTTCCAGCGCTGTCGTGTTGTAGGGCACGAGATGCGATCGAGTGCGGTCGGGGATGAGGTCGCCGATCCGGCGCAGCATCCGCGGCCGGGCCAGTATCTTCTCGCTGAGAGCGCCGGGCGAGGAATCGTTCACCGAGACGAGCGAGAGTCGCGCCCGGGCGTGACTCGGGATGATGCCAGGCAGCAACGCCAGGTAATACTCGACGATCGTGGGTGCTATCGGCATCGAGGTGACGTACACCATGCGTAACCGCGGTTCGCGCAATAGCAGCAGTAGAAACAGGAATCGTTCCTCCATGGCCTGGCTCATGGACCCGCTGCGTTCAGTGACCTTGTCGAGGGTCACCGACGGCACCACCACGACCGACTCGCCCTCCTCGTTGAGCCGCATCCGTTCCCACACCCGCGGCATGCGCTGCTGCAACCGGTCGAATTGTGCGTAGCGCTGATCCTCGTCCAGGTCGGACAGAGTGACACTGCCGAGCGTGTCGGCGGTCATGACGTGGTCCGGGCAGCGTCCAGCCCCTTGATGTCGTAGACACTGACGGGCCGTATGAACCCGCGCAACGTGATCTCGCCCAGCGAATCACTGACCAGATAGTCCTCCGCGGCGCCGTGCACCCGCTGCGTCACCAGGATCTGATCCGCCGTCGCTACTGAGCACAACCGGGACGCGAGGTTCGTGACGCTGCCGATCGCCGCGTAGTCATAGCGGCCTTCGAAACCGATCCGGCCCATCGTGGCGAAGCCCTGGGCGATGCCCACCGAGAAGCCGAGGTCATGGCCACGACGCCGCCACTCCGCCGAGAGATCCTGGATGCGGCTGCGCATCGCGACAGCCATCCGGATGGCGCGCAGCGCAGGATCGTCACATGGCAGCGGATCGTTGAAGAAGACCATCAGGCCATCGCCTGCAAACTGCTCGAGGGTTCCTTCGAAGCGGTGGATGAGGTCGCCGAGGGCGGCGTAGTACTCGCTCAGCACCGTCATGACCTCTTCGGGTTCCGAGGTCTCGGCGAAGGCGGTGAAGCGCCGCAGGTCGCAGAACACGACGACGATCTCGCGTCGGTGGCTCTCGAGGAACGACTCGTCGCCGGAGTCGACAACCATCTCGACCAGCTGCGGTGCGAGGAAGCGGCGCAACCGGTTGACCCGGTCCAGCTCCTGGACCTGGGCTTGCACGCGCTCCTCGAGCTCGCGGTTCCATGCCTGCAGCTCGGCCGTCTGCGCCTCGATGGTGTCGTGGTAGCGCTTGACCCTGATCAGCGACTGGACACGCGCGAGCAACTCTGATTGGTCGAACGGCTTTGTCACGAAGTCGTCGGCACCGGCTTCGATCGCGCGCAGCTTCTCCTGTTCCCCGCTTGCGGTGATCATCACGACGGGCAGGAACGCGGTCGCGGGGTCCTGCCGGATCCGCCGGCAGACCTCGTACCCGTCCATGTCCGGCATCAAGATGTCGAGCAGCACGATGTCGGGCGGCTCCTCGCGCATGGTCGCCAACGCGTCCTCGCCGGAGTTCACTCCGACCACCTTGAACCCCCGCGGACTGAGCACCGCGTCGAGCAGCCGCACGTTCTGGGGCAGGTCGTCGACAACGAGAACAATCGGGTCGTCGCTCACGGCGACACCTCCTTGGACGGCAGGAAACTACGCACCTGCGCCGGGAGCGCTTGCACGCTGATCGGTTTCTCGAGGTAACCGTCGAAGCCGGCGTTCAGCGCGCGCTCGCGGTCGTCCTTCATCGCGAAGGCGGTCACGGCCACGACCGGCACCGACCTGGTGCGCGGGGAGTCGCGGAGCTGGCGCAGCGCCTCGGTCCCGTCCATACCCGGCAGCTGGAGGTCCATCAGGACCAGGTCCGGCGGACGCTCGATGGCCATCGCGACACCCTGCTCTGCAGAACTGGCTGCGACCACGTCGAACCCGGCGAACTGCAGCACGTCCCGCACCAGCTTCAGGTTCTTCTCGTTGTCCTCCACCACGAGAATCGTCTCTGCGCTCATGGCGCGTCGGTCCTCGCGTGGTGCTGGTCCTCGACTCCGGCCGGAAGAGCGCCGACGCGGCGCAGGGCCTCGATCACATCCTCACGACCAACCGGCTTGACGAGGAACTCGGCGGCGCCCAGCGCCAGTGCCTGGGCGCGCTCGTCGAGAATCGTGACGACCACAACCGGGGAGGACGCCGTCGCAGGGTCGGCCTTGAGCGCCTCGAGGACGCCCCAGCCGTCCATGCCGGGGAGCCGGATGTCCAATACCACGGCCGCCGGGCGGTGTCGCCTGACCGCAGCCAGTCCTTCGACGCCGTCCCGGGCGGCCACGGTCTGGACTCCCGCGCCCTCGAGGAACAGGGAGATCAGGTCGAGCGAGCGACGGTCGTCCTCGACGACAACCACCACCGGGCCTGCACCCGTGGCGTGGAAGGCCTCCTCGGTCTTTCTCACCGTCTCCCGGTCGGGGACGGAGAAGCCGAACGTGCTGCCCGCCCCGACTTCGCTGTCGAGCCACATCCGGCCGCCGAACAGCTCGACAATGCGTCGGCAGAGTGTCAGCCCCAGGCCTGTCCCCTCGCCCTGACCGCGAGTCCGGCCGGCCTGCTGGAAGGACTCGAAGATGCGCTCCCGGTCCTCGGGCGCGACGCCGATCCCGTTGTCGGTGACGGTGACCCGCAGTTCGCCGTCCTCGCGCACCGCGCGCACCGACACGCGGCCTCCATCCTCGCTGAACTTCACCGCGTTGGACAGGAGGTTGAGCACGACCTGCTTGAAGCGCAGCTCGTCGGTCTCGATGTCGCCGACGGCCGGGTCGACATCGAGGTCGAGCGTGATGGCGTGCGTGGCGGCTCGTTCGCGGACCATCGCGAGGCCATACTCGAGCGCCCCTTGGACTGAGAACGTCGACGGCTCGAGCTCCATGCGGCCGGCTTCTACCTTCGAGAGGTCCAGGATGTCGTTGAGCAGCTCCAGCAGATGCCGGCCCGACCCGAGGATGTCGCGTAGGTAGTCCTCCTGGCGGTCGTTGATGTCGCCGAACATGCGCTGCAGCAGGACCTCGGAGAACCCGATCACCGCATTGAGTGGCGTCCGCAGCTCGTGGGACATGCTGGCCAAGAACTCCGACTTGTGCCTGCTCGCGACCTGTAGCTCACCTGTCTTGTGCTCCAGCTCGCTGAACAGCCGCGCGTTGACGATCGCCAGCGCCGACTGGCTGGCAAAGGTTTGAAGCAGCTCGGCGATGTCCTGGGAGAAGTCACCCGCCGTACGACGACGGACGACCAGCGCGCCAACGATCACACCCTCGTGCAGCATCGGCGCGGCGAGCACTGACCGCCACCCAGCTTCGTGCAGCCGTTGCAGGTGCGGATCGAGCACGGCGCCTTCGAGGTCGGGCACGCTGGACGGCTGACCCGCGATGCAGGCACGACCGACCAGCGTGCCGTCCAGCGATATGCGGGTGTTCTGAAGTGCTTCGAGCAACTCGGGACTGGTGCCGACTGCCGCCAGGATGTGGAACGCGCGCAACTCGTCGTCGTATTCGAGCAGCGATCCGCCATCGGTATCCGTCAGCTGCACCAAGTGCGTGACGATCGTCGTCAGCACCTCGTCAAGGTCGAGGCTCGAGCTGACCGCCTGACCGATCTCCCGCAGCGCCTCGAGTTGCTCGACCTTGTCCGCGAGCTCCGTGGTGCGGCTTTGCAGAGCCCGCACCAGGTCGACGTTGCGGATGGCGATCGCGGCCTGCGCGGCGAACGTCGTGACAAGCTCGATCGCACGCTCACTGAAAGCATCGACCTCACTGCGCCACAGCGAGAGCACGCCGACGACTTCGTCCTCGATCAGCATCGGCACACCGAGCGTCGTCCGGAAGCCGCCGACTCGTTGTACGTCGGGCCGGCCGTATTCCGGGTCGGCGAGCACGTCAGGAATCTGCTGTGCCCGCCCATCGAGCGCCACTCGTCCGGCGAGAGTAGCCCGGTCGGCGACGATCGGATGTTGTGCCATGTAGTCGCGGTAGTCATCGGAGACGCCCGTCGCGACCGACACGCGGAACGTGCCGTGCTCGAGAAGGTAGATCTGCGCCGAGTCGGCCCGGCACAGCCGCCGGGCACTCTCGACGACGATGCCGAGCACTGCCTCGAGGTCTGAGGCCGACGTGCCAATCGCCGTCAGAATCTGACCCGTCGCGACGAGCTGCTCGCGAGCCTCGTCGAGATCCCCCTGCCGTCGGGTCAGATCGTCCCCAGCATCGTCGGTCACCGTCCGGTCGCTCGGCACGAAACCTCCTGTACCCGACGAGGTGGCTGCCTGCCTGGAGTTGGTCGCCCCGTAGGCGCCAGGTCCGTCACCGCGCTCACCGCGAGTCTGCCCGTCGCCGCAAGATGCGACAACGGCCCGTACGGATCATCTACGGCCGGCGCAGCGCGGCTGTTCGGAGGCGACCCATGCGGACAGGTGCGTACACCAACGAAAGAGGCCCGGTCCGAATTGTCCGAACCGAGCCTCTGACCTGCACTTTCCTGGTAGCCGGGGGTGTGCCTGGCCCCGCGCACCTTGGCGGATGGCTCATGGTGAGCGCCGCTCAGTCAGCCCGTTACGCACCTGGTCACGGCCCATATCCATTGGCTCATCCGCGCCGTCCATCGACAATAACGACGAGTAATGCGCGCGCCTTAGCGCACCGTCAGGACCACATCCAGAGCCTAAGCGATCAGTGCGTGCGGACTCGATGATCTTGAATCGGCGACGTGATGTTCCGCCGCTCCGGTTCAAGTCCGTGTTCGTCTGTCCGACGACCTGGTTATGGCCGACGCGTCGCGGCTGACACGCGCCGTTGGCGGCACGACATGACCCGACGGGGACCTTCGAACCGCAGTACGGTGCGGGCTACCAGCCGGTCTCGACCCCGGTTACCTGGAAGTTCTTGTCGAGCTTCACGGTGGCCTCGGTGCCGTCTGCCTTGGTGATGTGCGCTTCGTAGGTGGCGCCATCTGCATCTGCATCTGTCTCCACCCGGACGATTGTGCTGCCCGGCACCTTTGCCAGTGCGGCGGCCTCGACCTTTGCCGCCGCGGCGCCGGTGAGCGTGGTTTCGTCGTGCCCTCGCCCGCCCGGACCGTGCTCGCCCGCACCGCCTTGACTGCCCGTCTCGACGCCGGTCACCGCGAACTTCGCGTTCAGCTTGACGGTCACGTGGCTACCGTCCGACTTCGTGAGTGCGCCTCGTACACCGCCCCGTCGGCATCGTTCTCCAGCCGGTCCACCGCGGGCGCCTGGCACCTTTGCCAGCGCAGCAGCCTTCACCTTCGCAGCCGTGGTCCCGTTCAGTGCGGTCTCGTGATGATCGCCACCCAGCCCGTGCTCGCCTGACTCGGTGTGCCGCGGTGGTCCTCAAGCCGGGCGCCGGCATCAGCGCCGAGGAACTGCGAGACCACGCCAAGGGCCAGGTGGCCGCCTACAAGTACCCGCGCCACGTATGGATCGTCGACGCCCTCCCCAAGGGCCCGACCGGCAAGATCCAAAAGCGGGACATCGTCATTCCGGCCGACCTGGCGGTCCGGTGAGGATGCTGCTGCTCGCTCCCCCGGGCGCCGGCAAGGGAACGCAAGGCGAGCGACTGGCAGCCAGGTTCGGGATGCGACACATCGCCGCCGGTGACCTGCTGCGAGCCGAGGCGCAGGCGGACACTCCCGCAGGTCGCGAGATAGCGGCCTACCAGGCCCGCGGTGACCGCGTGCCCGACCAGATCGTTCTCGAGGCGCTGAGTCCGGCCGTCGTCGAGGCGGCCGCCGGTGGCGGGTTCATCCTGGACGGGTTCCCCCGAACCCTGCCGCAGGCCACCGCCGCGGCCGAGCTCGCGGCGCGGCTAAGCGTGACGCTAGACGGTGCGGTCTACCTGCACGCGCCGGAGGAGGTGCTCACCCGCCGCCTTCTGAACCGCGCGTGCGAGGCGGGCCGCGCCGACGACGTGGCTGACGTAATCCAGCACCGGCTCCGGGTGTTCATCGAGACCCCTGCTAACGCCACTCTTCGTCTGTTATGTCGTTCCTTCGGGGTTTTGCCCGCGCGCGAGGAACGCCCCCGCACCGGCGACCCCCAAGCCGACGAGGATGGCGAAGCCCAGCACGGTGTCGGGCGCGCTGGCACCTGCGTTCAATGCAATTCCCGCTCCGACGACGGGGACGGAGAGCCCTACAAAGAGCGCGATGAGCAGCGCCGACGTCATCGCAACCCGATCTTCAGGGGCGCTCGCTTCGAGGACAATCCCCGTGGTTCCTTTGAAGACCGCGCCCGCTCCCGCGCCGATCAGCGCGCCCGCGATCAGGAACATCGCCAGGCTCGGCGTCGAGAGGCGCACTGAGACCACGAGCAGGGTGAGACCCACGAGCATGAAGAGTGTGCCGAGCGCAAGCACTCTTGACGCCCGCCACGTGCCGGTCGCCAGCTGCGACACCACCCCGGCGGAGAACACCAAGAACAGTGTTGCACCGGACAGCGCATGTGAGGGATGGCGCAGCGTGGTGGCCAGGAACAGCCCGGAGAGCCCTGCGAACAGACCGTTTGCAGCGAACGCTGCCAGCGTTGCGGCCGCTGCCGGAACTGGAAGTCGGGCAGACGGTCGTTTTCGCGTTGGTTGCGCACCGGATCCCTTTCTGGGAGGTGGAGCGCCGGTTTCAGGTGCAGTGGTCAGGCCCATCAGGGTGACTGCTCCCACCGCAGCGAAGATCACGTAGGAAAGAGTCAGGGGCCACGGCGCCCACTGCGCAAGGCAACCAGAAATCAACGGACCCAACCCAAGTGCGCCCACGTTCACCGAGGTGCCTATGGTCCGGGCCCGGACCACTGACGCCTTCGGATCGGATCGCAGCCGCAATTCGATGAGGTACACGATTGATGTACCCGCTGCTAGCCCGACCGCCACACCCGTGAGCAGGCGCCCGATCAGAAGTCCGGGCAGGTCCTTCCACGCGGCAAGCAACGTGGCCGCGACCATCATCGTGGCCACGGAGCTCAGCATCACTCCGCGGCGCCCAATGCGCGCTGCTAGAACGTGCACCTTGAGCAGGGTGACGATTGTGCTGGCTGCCCAGATCGCGTAGACGATGGTGATCGTGAACGCGGACAGGTCGTCGCGCGTTCGGTACAGGCCGTAGAGCGGGCTGGGCAAGGTGGCGAACGCCATGACGATCAGGAAGGCGAACGCAACCGTCCAGAACCCGGACCTACGCGCACTTCGTTGAACCGCTGGTGGGGCGGACTTGTCAACGCTGGACATCGAGCTCTCCCCTCGGCTGTGCGGCAGGTGCTACCAGACCCGCATTCCGCCATCGATCACGAGGTCGATGCCCGTCACATAGGAACTCTCCTCGGAGGCGAGGAAGAGTGCAGCGTTGGCCACGTCCTCGGGCTGGCCGACCCGGCCCAGTAGCGTTCTGTCGCGCATCGTGCGACTGAACTGGTCGTCCTGGAGCTCCCCGCGGGTCGAGTTGCTTTCGATTATCCCCGGTGAGATCGAGTTGACCCGGATCCCGTGCGGGCTTCCCTCCATCGCGAGTTGGCGCGTCATCCCGAGGATGGCGGCCTTGTTGGTGGTGTGAGCCAGCGACGGCAGCAGTTTGAAACTGAGGGATCCGTTCAGCGAGGCCATGTTGACGACCACACCGTGCGTGGCCGTCAGGTGCGGCCAGGCGGCACGGGTCAGGTACAGCACGAGGTCTACTTCGTCTCGACGTGCGGCGTCCCAATCGTCGTCGGTGACGTCTTCAAGCCAGCTGAAGTGGGTCCTCGCTGCGAGGTTGAACAACACGTCCACACGGCCGAACTCGCTCAACGCCAAGTCCACGAGCTTTGCGCAATCGCTGGGATCAACGAGACGGCACGATTGCAGCGACACCATCTCACCACCTGATGCGCGGACCATCTCGACGGTGTCCTCGGCCGGCTCGACCACGACGTCGCAACCGACGACCTTGGCTCCCTCTCGGGCGAAAGCCAGGGCGGTGGCGCGCCCCATGCTCCCGCCCGTGCCCGTGACGATGCAGACCTTTCCCGCCAGCCGGCCGGACAACTCAGCTCCCGTTGTGCGCTGCTGCGGCGACCTTCTCCGGATGGGCGACACCCACGTCGTTGGTGTGCAGCGGAACCTCGCTGAAGTACCAGTAGATGACATCGAGGGCCGGCGCTCTAAGTGAGGACGCCCAGTCGCGAAACAACTCGGTGGTGACCGCGAGTGCCGTCGTCGGGACTGCTCCGGCGTGCGCGAGCCGGTCGATGGCGGTGCGGTGGGCGGTTTGTGAGCGGCCACCCACCGCGTCGGTTACGTACATGACGTCGTAACCGGCCTTCAGCGCCTCGATCGACGCGAATGTCAGACAGATCTCGGTGTGGAGTCCGGCGATGATCAGCCGGTCGCGCCCCGTAGCCTGGATCGCGTCTCGAAATGCTTTGTCCTCGAACGCGTTCATCGACGCGCGATCGATCGCTTCGATGCCTTCTAGCTCGGCCTGAATTGACGGAAGCGTGGGCCCGTTGAAACCGAACCCGACACCTACCGTCGACAGGACGATCGGCACCTTGAACGCTTTGGCCGTCTTGGCCAGCAGCCGAACATGCAGCTCGACGAGGTCGGCGTCGGTCTCCGACCGGATGACCTCGAACATCTCATTCTGGTAGTCGATCAGCACGAGCGCGCAGTCCTCGTACGTCCAGACACCTAGGTCATTGTTCATCGTCCTTCTCCCGGGGTCGACAGCTCTGCGGTGAATCGTCGCCAGCGCGTGGGTGATGCGGCATCACCAGATCCTGGTGATTCACGTGGTCCGCCTTAGCGAGGCAGGACAGCCGCTGCAGGTGCGTAGGAGAGTTCGGGTGAGAGCTAGAACGTGCGTTGTGCGAGTTGTGTGCGTGACCTCACGCCCAGCTTGCGGAACGCTTTGCGTAGGTGGTACTCGACAGTGCTCGGGCTGATGAAGAGCTGTGCTGCGATCTCGCGGTTGGTATTTCCCAGCCCCGCGAGGCGCGCGACGTGCGCCTCCTGCGGAGTGAGCTGGTCGGTCCTCGGCTGTGTCCTTTTGAGGGCGTGCTCCCCGGTGGCCTCGACTTCGACCCGCGCACGCTCAGCAAATGCCTCCATTCCGAGCCCAGCGAACAGGTCGTGTGCAATCCGCAGCTCGTTTCGAGCGTCCATGCGGCGGTGTTGGCGTCGAAGCCACTCGCCGTAGAGCAGGTGGGCACGCGCGGCCTCGGGACGAAGTCGCGTGCGGCCAAGTCGTTCGATCGCTTCGCGGTACCACGATTCGGCCGGGTCACCGTCAGTCAACAACGCACGAGACCGGGCCGCGATCCCGAGCGCCCAGTCGGTGCGGGCGACATCGGCGTCCGCCGTGAGTCGCTCGAGCGCACTGTCAGCGCGTCGCGGCTCCCTGTTCCTGCTGGCCGCCTCGATCAGCTCGGCCAGCGCCCAGCTGGAAACGAAGAGCTCCGGTGTCCCGTCGCTCGCCCGCTCGGCAGCAGCAAGCGCCTCGCCGTACCGCCCGAGTCCGTTGAACAAGATCGCCTTCATGAACTCACCCCACTGCACGGCAAAGCCCTGACCCACAGCTGCAGCCTCGTTGATCGCCGAGTCGAGCGTCGTTAGCCCGTCAGCCTCCCGACCCTGAAGAGCCACGAGCAACATCGCCGCGTACGGCGCGAGGCGGGTTCCCGTCGCCTCGACGATCGCATCGGCCTCCGCTGTCGCCTCCGCGGCCTTGGCGAACTCGCCGGACCACGCGTCGATGACCGCGCCGGTAATCAGCCCCATCGGTACGCGAGCGAGTGCTCCCGCATCGCGCGCAAGCCCGAGCTGTCGCGCATTGACTGCGCGCCAGCTCTCGGCGTCCCAGAGAACATAGGACGGTATCGGGGGCAACGCCGTCCACCGGAAGCTGTTCTCGGCCGGAATCTCCGCGGTCGCGAAGGCGGCTGTTGCGGCCCTGAGTGCGGACGCCGCTGCGGACCGCCCCTCGGTGATCAGCAGCGCCAGTGCGTCCAACAGCAGATCGAATGGTTGCGTCGGATGCGTTGAGGGCGGTGCTGACCTCGCCGCGCGCGAGACCTCCAGAAGTCCACCCGCAGTGGCCAGACTTCCGGCGAACCACGCCGCACCCCACGCATCCAGGTAGGTCTCGCGCGCAAGGTCCGCATCGAATCGCTCGAGTCGCCTTGCAGCACCGAGAAGAAGAGGTGGCGCGTCGCTGCCGATGTTGGACGAGAACGCGACCTGTCCGCGGAGCAGCTCCCCCTGGGCCTGCTGCAGCTCGTTGGAAAAACCTCCCTCGGCAATGAGAAGGAGCCTGAGCGCTTCGTCGAAGGCGCCGGCGTACAGGTTCGCCCGCGCGGCGGCCAGGGCCCGGTCCACCCTTCGCACGGGGTCACCTGTCAGCGCGACAGATCGCGTCAGGAACGCCGCTGCGGCGGCCAGACCACCCCGCGCCTGCGCACGACCCGCGGAAAGTTCCAGCTCAGAGGCAACTCCCTCATCCGGTAAGGACGCTGCAGCGGCAAGGTGCCACGCACGGCGATCCGGGTCTGCCGCCCGGTCCGTGACCTCTGCCAGGGCCAGGTGGACAGCACGCCGTTGCTCGATCGGAGCCGCCCCGTACACCGCTGAGCGCACCAGGGGGTGGTGGAACGTGACTTGCTCTCCGAGGCTGAGCAGACCGTCGATCTCGCTGGTGGTCGCGGCCTGCGCCGAAATTCCGAGCTTTCCCGCAGCCCTACCCAATAGCAGCGGGTCTCCGACCGGCTCCGCCGCCGCCACCAACAGCAGCAGGCGCGTGTCCTCGGAGAGACCGTCCAGCCGCCGTATGAAGGTCTCCTCGATGCTGGTGGCCAGGGGCACCGCTGCCGGCACTCCAAACCCGCCCGCCAACTCAGTTGGCGTCATACCTCTCGGCAGCTCCAGCAGCGCGAGTGGATTCCCACGGGTCTCGCGGACGATCCTGTCGAGCACGGGCTGATCGAGCCGGGCTGGCAAGACGGACTCCAGCAACGCCCGTGCCTCACGAGGTCGCAACGGACCAACGTGCAGCGCTGGAAGGCCCCCGAGAGCGTCGTCGACCTGCCGCGCGGCGAACAGAAGGGCGATCTTCTCCGCTAGTACGCGACGAGCGGCGAACACAAGCGCCCGGCTCGACGCATGGTCGAGCCAATGGGCGTCGTCAACAACAGCCAAGAGCGGGCGGTCCTCGGCAGCCTCGGACAATAGGCCGAGAACCGCGAGGCCGACCAGGAAGGCATTCGGCGCAGGCCCGGTGATGAGTCCGAACGCGACGCCAAGGGCTTCGCTCTGGGGCTGCGGGAGGCGATCCACGCGGTCGAGGAACGGCGTGCACAGCTGCGCAACAGCCGCGAACGGGAGCTCCATCTCTGCTTGGACGCCGGACGTCCGGGCGATCCGAAACTCCCGCGCGGAATCAACCGCGTATTCGAGCAGTGACGTCTTGCCGATGCCCGCTTCGCCCTGCACCACCAACACCCGGCCGCGCCCGTCGGGCACCTCGGCAAGAAGCCGGTTGATGACCGCGCGCTCGCGTTCCCGACCGAGCAACTGCCCTCCTGATGGGAGAACCGGTGGCGACAATTCGCCCCACTTCAGGTCGAGCATGACTGAGGACGAGGGGTCACGACTAAGGAAATCAAGGACTCGAACCCATGGCGGCAGTGCCATGCTGGCGAGCTCGTGGACAAAGTGCGACGTAGCGAGCACCTGGACCGTGCGCCCGACCCTGCTCGGGCGCTTGGCCGGCAGGAAGCGCCGCCTCAATGCCGCACCTTATGGAGACCCAATGCTGCCGGCTGGCAGCGCATGCCGACCTTTGAGGCGCCTCAGCGGACCACGGCACCTGCGATGGCCGACCTGTCTGCTCGCCCGGGCGTCAATTGCTTAACCCGGCTGGCGGCGGGCGGTCCCTCTGCGCAGGACAAACGGAGTCTCACGGGATACTTGGGACATATGCTTGCGCAAGCAAGGGGTATGCTTCGCTGCAGCAATCTCGCGGCAGCCGACTCCGAGATAGAGAAGTGCTGATGAGCAACGAGCAGCAGCTCCAGCTGAGTAACCTCCTGCGACCGGCCGCGCTCGAGCCCGCTGCCGAGCGCCTCGAATGCAGCGGTCAGATTCATAGCCCGGATTTCGGAGATCGCGGACCTCGCGCCCGCGCAACTCGAGTTGCTCGCACATGTCGATGACGAGCGCACAGCGAGATGCGGACGCAGTTCCGAGGGTCGTCCGGCGGCCTCACCTGATCGAAGCACTCGACCGTGGCGACGGCGTGACCACCTTGGGGACCACGTCACCCGCAGTGCAGGGGCCACAGCGGATCTCCAGAGACGTTTCCGGCACCGGTGGCCTGCTCGACCGGAAGGATCTCCACCGGCTGCTCGATCGCGCTGTGACCAAACGTGTGACGGTCATTTCGGCGCCGCCAGGAACTGGGAAGACCTCGCTGTTGCGTGCCTGGGTCAACGGCCCTGGCCACCGTCGTCGAATCGCGTTCGTGACCGTGGAGCGCGACGAGAAGAGCGAGCAGCGGTTCTGGTGCGCCGTCTTGGACGCGGTCCGCAGTCCGCTGCGCTCGATTGAGCCTGGGCCACCTCCTCCTGGGTCAACCGCTGCGCTCGATGTGGACCAGCTGGTCAACAGTGTCCTGTCGGAGGTGGCCGAGCACGGCGAACCAATCGTGCTGATCATCGACGATCTCCATGAGCTGAGGTCAGCTGACGCCCTCAGGCAGCTCGAAGATGTTCTCGCCATTCTGCCGAGCTCTGCTCGCGTTGTGCTGTCGTCTCGCCGGGACCCGTCCATCAAGCTGCACCGGCTCAGGCTTGCCGACGATCTCGCCGAGATCCGGGCCGCAGACCTACAGTTCACCGAGCGCGAGACGCGGGAGCTGCTCGCTGGGGCGGCGATCAGGCTGTCCGACGACGGGGTGGCCGCGTTGTACCGACGCACCGAAGGTTGGGCGGCTGGCCTGCGTCTTGCGGTGATCTCGCTCAGTGGTCACCCAGATCCAGAACGCTTCGTTACAGAGTTCTCAGGCACTGACAGAGCTATCGGGGAATACCTGATGGCCGAGATGCTCGAACGCCACCCATCAGACGTTCAGCGCATGCTTTTGCGCACCTCCCTCGTCGACAGGATGAACGGTGAACTCGCCGACCTGCTGGCGGGCCACTCGGGTTCGGAACGGATGCTGCTGGCACTGGAGGAGGCCAACGCGTTCGTCGTGTCGCTCGACGCGCAACGCACCTGGTTTCGCTACCACCAGCTTCTGGTCGACTTCCTCCGCCTGGAACTGCGCCGGACGTTGGCCGATGAAGTTCCTGACCTCCACCGACGGGCGGCGCAGTGGTTCGTCAACCGCGGGGACGTCGTCGAGGCGGTGCGGCACCTGGTCGCCGCAGGCGACTGGCCGGATGCCGCGAGACTTGTCGCAGACCATTCGTTCAGGTGGGTGCTCGACGGGCAAGGGGGAACGATTCGTACGGTCCTGGAGGCATTTCCTGGGAGCGCAACAGTCGATCATCCTGACCTGGCGCTAGCTCACGCGGCAGCCGAACTCAACCAGGGGCGGATCGAGGAGGCGACTGCTCAGCTGGCGCTGGCGGAGACCCACGTCCAGAGCGCACCGCCGGTCCTCGGCCGCCGCCTGTCGGTCGCGATCGCGTCCCTGCGGCTGGCCCTAGCCCGGCGTAGTGGTCAATTCAGCGAAGTAGTCGAGCAAGTGAAACTGCTCGATGCTTCCATCGCAGACGCATCCAGCGAACCGACCGCGATGGGGAGTGAGCTAAGGGGGGTCGCACTGCTGAATCTCGGAATCGTTGAGACGTGGTCTGGGCGACTCGTCGACGCGGAACGGCACCTCTCGGAGGGAGCCACGCTCGCCCAGGCAATCGGTCGGCCCTACCTGGAAGTCGCCTGCCGCGCTCATCAATGCTTCCCGTCAAAGCTGGTCTCGGTCGCGACGGCACGCGAACGCGCCCTGGAGGCGGTAACCCTGGCAGAGCGCTATGGCTTGGACGACCGGCCGATACTGGCGCCCTCATACGGCGCGATCGGCGTCACCGCGATCTGGATGGGTCAGTTCGACGAGGGAGAGCGCTGGCTGCGCCGTGCGTGGGAGGTCGGCTCCGTACACGTAGACCCGGCCGCTGCCTTGCTTCTGCACTTGGGCACGGGGATGTTGCACGCCGGTCGCAGGCAGCATCGATCCGCGCTGGAGGAATTCGCAGCGGCCGCGCGGACGCAGTCACTGCTCACGGGGGTGCACTTTCTTGCTCCGCGCATTATCGGCTGGCTCGCGGCCACGCAAGCTCGCCTTGGGATGTCAGATGAGGCGCGGGTGACGCTGGCCGGATGCCCCGTCGAACCGGAGCGAATGGGAACAGGTGCCATCTACAACGCGCGGGCGGCGATCTGCATGGCGGAGGGGGATCCCGCCACGGCGCTGGAGGTGCTCCGAGAGATTCGGGCCAGCACACCGCCGGCCGGCCCCGCGTTCATACACGTCGAAGCGCATCTGCTCGCGGGCATCGCTCAGCTGCGCCTGGGCGATCGACACGCCGCCGCCGCTGCTGCTGAGGCAGCGCTCTCAACGGCCGAGCCGGACCGGCTGTTGTTCTCGTTTGCAATGCTTGACGCCGCGGAGCTCCTGGACGTGCTCTCGCACCACGAAACCGCCCATGCTGCCCTTCGCAGCGACATTGTCGATCTGTTGCAAGACACCTCGGCAGCGAGCACCGACCAAGAGTCGGCATCGCATTCGGAGCAGCTCAGCCCCAGCGAGCTACGCGTCCTGGGATATCTTCCGACGAACCTGACCCGGTCGGAGATCGCGCAAGCCCTGCACGTCTCGATCAACACGGTCAACACCCACATCCGCAACGTCTACACGAAGCTCGGTGCGGGTGATCGCTCTGCCGCCGTGCAACGCGCACGCCAGCTACGGCTCCTGTCCAACCGCCTGTCGCCGACAACGCCGAGGTAGGGCCCCGAGGTGGGCAATCACCAGATTCCGGCGTAGCCAACCCAGTAGGTCGGGCAGCACGATCATGCCGTGGCCGCACGGCCGGGCTTGTACACGATCCGGATTAGGGGTCGGCTCGGAGCTACCGCTCTGTCTGCCTTCCCCACGATGGTGTCTGAGTTGAAGGGCAACGAAACCGTGCTCACCGGCTGGCTGGAGGACCGTTCCGCGGTATTCGGCGTCCTTGCACAGATCGAAGGGCTCGGCCTGGAGCTTCTCGAGTTCTGCCAGCTCGACTAGGGCCCCAGAATCCGTGTCGGGCGGAAATCACCATCATCCGGTGAGGACGGCTCACCAGGGTCACGGTCACCGTGGGCAGATGAGCAAAGACCAGCAACTCCAGCTAGATGCGATCCTGCGCCAGGGCGGGCTCGACACGAGCGCTGATGTCCCGACACTGCGGGCGGCGTTCAGTGACCTGATGGCCGCGGTGCCGGTGGCTCCCGACGTGAAGCAGAGTCCGGTTGAGATCGGCGGTGTCGCTGGCATCGAGGTCACCATCGAGGGCAACCGATCCGACAACGTGATCCTCTATTTTCATGGGGGTGTCTACGTCATCGGCTCTGCGGCCGCGACCGTTTCGCTGGTGGGCGATCTGGTTCGGCGGACGGGTTTCAGGGCCGTCACGCTCGACTACCGACTAGCTCCCGAGCACCCATATCCAGCCGCAGTCGAAGACGCTCGCGCCGCATACGTTGGGCTACTCGACCAAGGCGTTGACCCGGCTCAGATCGCGCTCGCGGGCGAGTCGGCGGGAGGCGGGTTGGCAATGGCCTTGCTCCTCGCCCTACGAGAAGCCAGCCTGCCCCTGCCCTCGTGTGCGTATCTGCTGTCGCCCTACGTCGACCTGACTTTGTCGGGCGAGACACTCGCCGGGAAGCAGGCGGTCGACCCGCTTCTCACCCCCGACGGGCTCCGGGCTCGCGTTCCGGACTATGTGGGGGATGCAGACGCCTCCGACCCCAATGTCAGCCCGGTGTTCGGCGATCTGCAGGATCTGCCGCCGCTTCTCATCCAGGTTGGTTCCCACGAGGTCCTCCTCAGCGACGCCCTTCGTCTCGCCGCCCGAGCAGCCATCTTCGATGTCCCGGTCACGCTTGAAGTCACCCCCGGCGTGCCGCACGTCTTCCAGGCCTATTCGGGCCTGCTCGATGAGGCAGGAACGGCACTCGACCGAGCCTCGGAGTTTGTGATGTCACAACTCGCCCACATGCCGAGGCATGCCCAAACAGCCTGACCCGCCGATTCGCACCTGAACGATCGCGGATCCAGCGCAGGTGCGTCTAGATCCTGAGGAGAGAGTCAGATGACCGAAAACCGACTCAGGTCGTTCGAGGAGACCGTCGAGGAACTACCCAGCCGCCGGTGGTGGGCCCTGGCGGTCATCGCGATCGCTCAACTCATGGTGGTGCTCGATGGCACCGTCGTCACCATCGCGCTGCCCTCAGCGCAGCGCGACCTGAATATCTCGAATGCCGATCGTCAGTGGGCGATCACCGCCTACACCCTCGCATTCGGTGGCCTGCTGCTGCTGGGTGGTCGGATCGCCGACTACCAGGGCCGGAAGCTGGCCTTCCTGATCGGGCTAGTCGGGTTCGCCGCAGCGTCGACACTCGGCGGTGCGGCGCAAAACGGGCCGACACTCTTCGCCGCCCGGGCGCTCCAGGGTGGGTTCGCGGCGCTGCTCGCGCCCGCTGCCTTGTCACTGATCACGGTGACCTTCACCGAGGTCAAGGAGCGATCTCGGGCGTTCGCCGTCTACGGCGCCATCTCAGGAGCTGGCGCCGCCATCGGCTTGATCCTAGGCGGCGCGCTGACCGAGTACGCGTCGTGGCGCTGGTGCCTGCTGATCAATGTGCCGATCGCGATTGTGGCATTCGTTGGGGGCACAATCCTGGTCACCGAGAGCAAGTCCGGGGGCGGGAGCTCCTACGACATCCCCGGTGCGATCCTCGGCACGGCCGGGCTCGTCGCCCTCGTCTACGGATTCACCGAAGCCGCCAAGCCCGGTGTCGGCTGGCGCTCGGTGGAGACCATCAGCTGGCTCGTGGGCGCCGGCATCTTGCTGGTGGCGTTCTTGCTCGTCGAGTTGCGTTCGGCGAGCCCGCTGTTGCCGATGCGGGTGGTGCTCGATCGCAATCGGGGCGGCTCATACCTTGCCTCGCTGCTGGTCTTCGCCGGGATGTTCGCCATGTTCCTGTTCCTGAGCTACTACCTCCAGTACAACCTGGGCTACAGCGCACTCAAGACGGGGATCGCCGTCCTGCCGTTCAGCGCTGGCGTCATCGTCACGTCCGGCGTGGTGTCGACCCTGCTGCCACGCACCGGACCCAAGCTGCTCATGCTGATCGGGCTCGCGATGGCGGCGATCGGTCTGGCCACCTTCACCTCCATCTCAGACACCAGCAGCTGGGTTACCACCGTTCTGCCGGGAGAGCTATTGATGAGCGTCGGTCTGGCGCTGGTCTTGGTTCCGCTCTCAAACCTCGCGCTGACCGGAGTAGGCGACGACGACGCGGGAGTCGCAAGCGCGGTACTCAACTCGACCCAGCAGGTCGGCGGATCCTTGGGCACCTCGCTGCTCAACACGTTCTACGCGAGTGCGGTCACCTCCTATGTCGTGGCCCATCACCTGTCACCGTCCGCGTTCAACCCGACCGCCGCGATCCACGGCTATCACGTCGCGTTCTGGATCGGGGCGGGGCTGATCGCCGCGGCGTTCGTAGCCATCCTGGTCTTGGTCACTGCCGGCAAGGACAACACCCCCACGCAGCCCGTCGTACAGGCATGACCGAGACGTCCTCCGATTGGAACGCGAGCACGATCGTAGAGTTCCGAGCCAACGAGGGCCGCGTCGGCGGCCCCTTCGAAGGCGCGCCGATCGTTCTGGTGCACCACCGCGGTCGCACAAGCGGCCGCGAGTACGTCAACCCGTTGATGTACCTCCCGCATGACGCGGACGACAACATCATCTATGTGTTCGCGACCAAGGGGGGCGCTCCCACAGACCCCGACTGGTACGACAACCTAGTTGCCGCTGGCGAGGGCAGCGTCGAACGCCGAACCGAGTCCTACAAGATCACAGTCCGCGACGTGACTGGGGCCGAACGCGACCGCCTCTACGCCAAGCAAGCTGGTCTCTACCCCGGCTTCGCCCAGTACGAGCGACAAACGAAAGGCATCCGAACCATCCCCGTTCTCGAGCTCACGCGCGCGTAACCCGCGTCGGCGGCTTTCTGTCCTCGGTGCAGAAGCAGGACGTGGCTCAGGGCCGTTTCTGGCCAAGAGTCGGGCGATCATCCGTTGATGATCGCAAGGCGTCGCCGGCTTGGGCGAGGCGCTGAAGCAAGGAACCCAACGTGCGGGTCTCCTCGGTGGTGAGGTGGTCGAACGCGCGCCGGCGGACACTTCGCAGGTGATGGGGCCAGGCACGTCGGAGAGCGGACATGCCGGTCCTCGTCAGGGCCGCGAATGTGTTACGTCCGTCCCCGGAACCAGCACCTGGTCGTCGTTCGACGAAACCGGCCCTGGCCATCGCGTCGATGACCCGTGAGATCCGACTCGGTGACAAGCTCGTTCGATCGGCCAGCTCGGACATCCGAAGCTGCCGATCGGATGCCTCTGACAGGTGCATCAAGACTGAGTACTCGGTCGAGCTCAGCCCGCAGGAGCGCTGAAGATCTTCATCAAGGGCCGGACGCAAGGTGAACACGAGTCGCATCAAGCTGCGCCACACGAGTTCCTCGTCGTCGTTCAACGGAAGATCTGCCACCCCACCAGCCTGCCGTACGGATGGTGACCGCAGTGGCACCCGAAGCCGCTGAGTCAGCGTGAGCCCGTCGCGCACCCGCAGATCACCGGATTCCGGTGACGACCTCTCACCCTCCCAGCAGCGAGCCTGAGAGCCCCGATCGGTGCAGAACTTAAGGAAGTGAAGAGCATGGCGTCATCGAGTCCTGCGGACAGCACCCAGCAACTGCCGGACTATCTGCCGGTGTCCGAAGGGGCTCTGGGTCCCGCCCTTAACGAGCAGGGCTACTTTGTCGGTCGCGTCGAGCGCAACCTGTTCTGGGTCCCGGACGGCACCTACCAGTCGGCGTTTCTCGCGACGCGCGACGGGGTGGTTCTGTTCGACGCACCGCCGACCATCGGTCACCTGGGCACTGGCTCGCAGGTGCACCCGTGAGCGAGCGGGTGGCGATCCTGGCCGGTGCGGGAGGAGAGCTCGGCCGGGCGACGGCGCAGAAGCTGGCCGCCGCCGGGTTCACGGTGGTCGGGATCGACCGCAACGAGGACGGGCTCAAGCAGTTGCCCGAGGGCACCCGGTACGAGGTGGGGGATCCGACCGATCCGGCCGGTGGCCAGGAGCATCGTCGATCGGATCGCGGACGAGGTCGGTCCGCCCGAAGTTCTGGTCAACACCATCGGCACCTACCACCTGGGCGAGGCGCTCGACGCGACGCCGGAGGACCTGCGGCTCATGATCGACGTCAACGCGGGCACCGCGCTGTGGCTGACCCAGGCCGTGGCGCCGTACATGCGGGAACGTGGCACGGGCGCCATCGTGCATGTGGCCGCCCGTCCGGGTCTGGAACCGACCGCCGGGATGGCCACCTACAGCGTCAGCAAGGCGGCCCTGGTCCACCTCATCCGTGTGCTCGACCTGGAGCTGCGCCCGCTCGGGATCCGGGTCAACGCGGTCGCGCCGGAGCATCATCGACACCGCCAAGAACCGGCCGTACCTGCCGTCCCGAGGTGCTGGCACACGCGGTCTCGCCGGAGGCGATCGCCGACGTCATCGTCTACCTCGTCAGTGACGCCGCATCGCCGGTCAGCGGCGCGGTCGTACCGACCTACGGCGCCTGACAGTCCCCCACTCGTCGGACACCTGGAAAGGACGACCATGTCATCCACCCCCGCCACGAACCGCCGTTCGTTCCTCGCGCGCGGCGCGGCGCTCGCGGCCGTCCCCGCGATCGCCACAGTGGCCGGGGGGTCCTCGCCGAGCCAGCCTCGGCCGACGACACGTTGCCCGACTACGCACCGATACCGCCGTCCGCACTGGGCCCGGCCGTCAACGCGCAGGGCTACTTCGTCGGGCGGGTGGAGAGGAACCTGTACTGGGTCACCGACGGCACCTACCAGGCGGCGTTCCTGACGACCAAGGACGGGGTGGTGCTGTTCGACGCACCCCCGACGCATCGGGCACAACCTGCAGCGCGCCATCGACCAGATCGCGGCCGACAACGGCGTGTCCAACAAGGTGACGCACATCGTCTACTCCCACCACCACGCCGACCACCTCGGCGCCTCGTCACTGTTCGGCCGCCACGTGGTCCGGGTCGGCCACGTCGAGACCAAGCGGTTGCTGGCCCGGGACAACGACCCGACCCGGCCGGTGCCCGACGTCACCTTCGAGACCCACCACACGCTGCGCGTCGGCGGGGAGCGGATCGACCTGGCGTGGCACGGCACCAACCACACGCCGGACAACATCTACATCCACCTCCCGGACCACGACACGCTCATGCTGGTCGACATCAACCTGCCCGGCTGGGTGCCGTTCGACAGCTTCAACCTCAACGAGGACGTGCCCGGCTCCATCGCCGCCCCCGCCAAGGCCCTGGCCTACCCGTGGAAGCACTTCATCGGCGGCCACATGGGTCGGCTGGGCACCCGCGCACGACATGGTCGTCTACCAGCAGTACGTGACCGACCTCATCGACGGCGTCAAGAAGGCCCTGACGGCGGTCGATCCGACCCCGTTCTTCGCCAAGTACGGCAACAACTCCTGGGCCGCGGTCAAGACCTACCAGGACGCGCAGGTCGACTACGCGGCCGCGCCGGTCATCAAGAAGTACACCGGCGTGCTCGCCGCCGCCGACGTCTACACCGCCAGCACCGCGTTCATCATCCTCGAATCGATCCGCCTCGACCTCGGCGTCGGCTCACAGGTCCATCCGTGACCGAAGCGATGGCTGATCTGGGCGGGTCCTTCGCGCTCGGCTCGTGGCGTGTGCGCCGGGCCGGGTACGGCGCGATGCAGCTCGCCGGCGACGGTGTCTCCGGACCCGCACGTGACCGCGACGAGGCGGTGCGGGTGCTGCGGGCCGCCGTCGCGGCTGGTGTCGACCATGTCGACACCGCGCAGTACTACGGGCCGGGCACGGTGAACCAGCTCATCCGCGAGGCACTGCACCCCTACCCCGACAGCCTGGCGATCGTCAGCAAGGTTGCCGCCCGCCGAGACACCAATCGCGCGCTGGTGCGGTACGACCAGCCGCACGAACTGCGCCAAGGCATCGAGGACAACCTCGCCACCCTCGACACCCGCCGGCTCGCGGCGGTGAACCTGCGCATCATGAACCCGGCCGAGACCCCGGGCAGGCAGTTCGACGCCCAGCTCGGGGCCATGATCCAGGCCCGCGAGGAAGGGCTGATCGACGGGATCGGCCTCAGCAACATCTCCCGGATCCACCTGCTGCGGGCGATCGACCAGACGGAGATCGTCTGCGTGCAGAACCTGTTCAACCTGGCGGACCAGCAGCCCATGGACGTCCTCACCGAGTGCGAGGCGCGCAACATCGCGTTCGTGCCGTTCTGCCCACTGGGCTGGCCCGGCGCGCAGCGGCACCGGCTGCTCACCGACCCCGTGATCGCAACAATGGCCGCACGACTTGGCGCGACCCCGGCGCAGATTGCCCTCGCCTGGCTGCTCGACCTCGCCCCGAACATCCTGCTCATTCCCGGCACCCGCACCCGCACCCACCTCGCTGAGAACCTCGCCGCCGGGGCCGTTCGGCTCGACGACGAAGCACGCGCCGAGTTGAGTCGTCATCTTCCGCTCGCTCGGGCCGCGGGCGGCTGGTGACGCCATCCGCGGCCACCCTGACGATCACGTCCGTGAAGACTCAGACAGTTCCCGTTCCTGATCTCCAGCCGGTTCAGGCGCAGCTCGGACGAGGCCTGCGCGAACTAGCGGTGGTCACCGCTGCCTACGCGATATACACGACCTCGCGCCTATTGGCGGACGGCAGCCTGGCCAGGGGACGCGACCGCGCCGGGAAAGTGCAGGCGCTGGAACGCGCGACCCATCTCAACGTCGAGGCCTCGTTGAATCATGCAGCTAGCGCGCACGCGTGGGTCGCCGTGCCGATGTCGTTGTGGTACGCCTCCCTGCACTACCTGGTGACACCAGCAGCACTGGTCTGGATCTACTGCCGCCGACCAGATGCCTACCCGCGAGCTCGCAACGTCCTCGCTGTGGCCACCGGCCTCGGGCTACTGGGATTCCTGCTCGCACCAACAGCACCGCCACGCCTGATGGGGACTGAATACGTAGACACTCTTGCCCGCTACTCGAACTACGGGTGGTGGTCGACGCACGCGTCGGCGCCGGTCGGGTTGGGCCGGTTCACCAACGAACTGGCGGCGATGCCGTCGCTCCACGTGGGATGGGCAGTCTGGGTCGCCTGTGCCCTCTACCCCTTGGTCTCCCTTCCCTGGCGGCTTACCACCATCGCCTACGTCGCGAGCACGTCCGTAGTTGTCGTAGCGACTGGCAACCACTGGGCCCTCGACGCGCTCGTTGGCGGGGCCCTCCTGCCGGTGGCCGCGGCAACCGTCGCGTTCGGTCATCGAGCGACCAGATGTCACGGGGCTGTACCGGTATGCATAGCAACTGGTTCTCCGCGCGCCGCCGGGACTAGTCGTTGTTCCAACGCAAATAGTCGCGCAGGCGTGGGACTCGTGATGGGTCAGCCAGCGTCCCCGACGGTGGCACCGGTCCCCCGCCACGGCTCAGCGGCGAGACGATAACGGCTACCGGCCTGCGACCGCGGCGGTGTTGACGTCATTGGTGTCGAAAAGGTGAACGCAAGGTGAACACTCAGTGGGTCGACGAGAGACGTGGCCTGGGTCACAGCAACAACACTGTTGGTGACGGGCGCAGCCGTGGCATCTTGGCCAACATGACGACCGCGACGATCGACGGGCGACACGTGCACAATCCGGCACTCTCGGCAGACGTCTACCCCGACGAGGAACTGATTCAGGACCTCACCGCTTCGCTACGGCCGCGACTGACACCAACGACCCGCACGGTAGAGCTCGAGGAGTTGGTCCGTGCCACGCTCGAGGAACTGGCACCGGTCCACGTGACCAACTACCTCGGCGTCCTCGTCGAGCGACGCCTCAAAGTGACCGGGAACGCCACCGCCACCCCCGGCTAACCCGCCCGAGCGAACCTCGTGGACACCCGCGTCTCGCCCCGCGGGTCGTCTCAACGCGACTAGTCCGCCCACGGGCGGCCGTCGTACTCACCGAGATGCGGCTTCCTAGCCGCACCCGTTGGGAAATCCAGTCCGACGTGAACGCCGCACGTGCCTGAAACACGCCGGCGGACCGGACGTTCGTCGGTCTCTTGATTCAGCTTGTGCTCGACCCGGCCCTGGGTTTGCGCCGCCCGCTGCGGTCTCGCCAGCTCGCACCGAGGTGGATATTCAGCCCATGACCGAGTCCTATAGTGGCTGCCGACAAGTGGACACAGACCAACCGCCACTCCTGCCGCTGGCCAATGCCGGTCACGCCGGTAGGTCGGTCCAGGCCGCCGACCGAAAGGACATCCGTGCTCGAACGCCTTGGAAGCGGCGGCTTGGACCTGTCCGAGTTCCGAGTCTTCGACGACGCGGATGACGACCCGGTCCTGTTGCGGCTCGACGGGACACCGGTCGACACCTGGCGGCAGGGCTACCCGTACTCGGAACGAATGGACCCGGACGACTACCAACACGTCAAGCGGCTGCTGCAGATCGAGCTGCTCAAGCTGCAGGAGTGGATCAAGGACACCGGCGAACGACTAGTGATCGTCTTCGAGGGCCGCGACGCCGCCGGCAAGGGCGGCACGATCAAGCGCTTCATGGAGCACCTGAACCCGCGCGGCGCCCGGGTGGTGGCCCTGAACAAGCCCAATGAGCGGGAACGTACGCAATGGTTCTTCCAGCGCTATGTCGAGCACCTGCCCGCCGACGGCGAGATCGTGCTGTTCGACCGGTCCTGGTACAACCGCGCCGGTGTCGAACGGGTGATGGGCTACTGCTCCGACGATGACCACACGGAGTTCATGCGCGAGGCTCCGCAGCTTGAGGGAATGTGGGTCCGCTCTGGCATCCACCTGGTGAAGCTGTGGTTCTCGGTCTCCCGTGATGAGCAGCACACCCGCTTCGTCATCCGCCAGGTCGACCCCGTCCGGCAGTGGAAGCTCTCCGCGACCGACATTGAGTCGTTGGACCGCTGGGGGGACTACACCGAGGCCAAGGAGGCGATGTTCTACTACACCGACACGAAGGCGGCACCGTGGACGGTCATCAAGAGCAACGACAAGAAGCGCGGACGCGTCGAGGCCATGCGCCACGTGCTGAACCTGTTCCCCTACGACGGCAAGGACGAGGAGCTCGTCGGCACACCGGACCGGCACATCGTCGGAACGGCCAGCAGCGTACTCGAGCACGGCGAGCGCTCCGACCGCGTCTTCCCCGACTTGTGAGTCCGTGGTGAGTGTCTTTCGCCGACGTTCGCCTGTGAGCTGCGGAAACTCGAAGGCGTGGGCTGCGCGGGCATCGACGGACGACCTGCCGCCGGAATTGACCCTCCCGTGCGGATGCACGACCTGCGCCATTCACACGCCTCCCGGTTGCTGGCTGGCGGGGCAGGCGTAGGTCTCGCGACTCGCGCTGATCAACGGGCAGAATGCGTCTAGCAAACCGCTCCAACCCGCACCGCCTGCACAACCACGCCCAGCTTCCGACCCGACCCCTACCCGATCGTTAGTCCAGATCAACGGGCGGCTAACACCAAGGTCCACGCTAGAACTCAAGATGAGATCACCGTCCGCGTACAGATATTTCGACTAAGGCACCTGGGAGTGTCGGGTCATCCAAAAGGTAGGCCGGGCAGGTAGATCCGAGCCTGGCGGGCGAGCCGTCCGGCCGGTATTGAGTAGCCGATGAGGGGTTGTGTCGACTGTCATCCTGCGTGGGATCGACGCGATCAGATCCGGAGGCCTCGCAACATTCCGCGGGGGCGGCGGCGGGCGGCGTCTGGTGAGCTCGTACGCGTCAAGTCTGCCCGGGGCTTTCTAGTCGCCGTGTCAGGTTCCTGTTGCATCTCTGGGATGACTTCATGCCGGTGGACGTATGCCCCTGCGAACGACTGGATGATGGCGACCATCGGCACAGCAAGCACGGCGCCGACGGCGCCCAGGATCGCTGTCCCGGCAAGGACAGCACCGAACCCGACTGCGGGATGGACCTTGAGAGCGCGCCGACCGAGCCGTGGTGAGATCACGTAGTTCTCGATCTGCTGGTAGCCGACGATGAAGGCAACCACCAGCACCGCGGTGCGAAGGTCCTGCGTCAACGCGACGAGGATCGGTAGGAATGCCGCGATGTAGGTGCCGATCGTCGGAATGAACTGCGAAATCACCCCGACCCACAGCCCGAGGGCGACTGCGCTCGGCAGACCCATGGACTGGAAGAACAGCGAGTGCACGGTGGTCGACAGCATCGCCAGTACGATGCGGTAGCTGAAGTATGCCGACGTTCGGTCGATCGCGATGTCAGAAAGCCGCATGAACTCCCGTTGCCGCTCCGCCGGCATGAAAGTGCAGAGCCAGTGCCGCAGCCTGGGACCGTCGACGGTGAGGTAATACGTGAACAGGGCGACGGAAAGGGTCTGAAACAGCAGGCCAAGTACCGAACTGCTCACGCCAACGACATTGCCGGCGAACTGTCCTCCGAACCGTGTAATCAGGCTGTTGTGGCCGGTCAGCTGCGCCGTCACGTCCTCGTACGACAGATGTGTGTGGAACCTCTCGTCGAACAGGTTGGCGGCGGCGCGGGCGTACTCCGGCAGCTGGTCGCTCAATGAGGTCACCTGCCGGACGACGAGTTGCCCCATGAGCCAGGCGAAGGTGGCGCCGACCGCCAGCGCCGCAGCGAAGACCGCCGCGGTCGCGCGGGAGCGCCGCCAACCACGACGCACCAGCCGGTTCACCGGCGCCTCGAGCGCGCAGCTGAGGAAGAAGCTGATCAGAGCGAGGATGAACAATCCGCGAAGTCTGGCCAGCAGGTGGACGAGCGACAGCAGACCGATAACGATCAGTGTCGAGGTGAAGACCGCTCTGGCCAGCCAGGGCGGCTGGCTGCGCAGAGCGACCCACGGGCGGGTGCTGAGTCCAGCCGTGCTGGGGCGGGGTCGACCGGCGACCTTGCTGGCTAGGGCAGTCATCGAGCTCTCCTACATGTGATTTGATGATATCGTCACTCATGATGCTGTCGTCGTCAAGGGATAGTTGAGGAAATCCTCAGTTTTGCATGATCTAATGTGATCGTCGTCAGTTCTGACTGAAACCGCATTGGAGGAGTGTTCAGATGAGCACAGCCGGCGCCGTCGCCCCGTCCCGTCTTGAGCGTCGCAAGGCACGCACTCGTGCGGCGTTGATCGAGGCTGCCCAGTCCTTCATCGCGACGGGCCGCGTCAGCGCCCCGATACTCGAGATCACTCAGGCTGCGGACGTTGGGATGGGGTCCTTCTACAACCACTTCGAGACCAAGGAGGAGCTGTTCGCCGCTGCGGTTCAGGACGCGCTGGACCAGCTCGGCGCGCTCCTGGACCGGCTGACCGAGGGGATAGACGACCCGGCGGTGGTCTTTGCTCAGAGCTTTCGGCTGACCGGCCGGTTCCACAGACGCGAGCCCGAGCTGAGCAAGGTGCTGCTCCAGCACGGCCTGCAACTGATCAGCGGGGACGCTGGACTCGGGCCTCGCGCTCGACGCGACATAAAGGCCGCAGCGGAAGCCGGCCGCTTCAAGGTCGAGGACGTCGACCTCGCCCTGGCCGTCGCCGCCGGAAGTGCCCTCGCTCTCGGCCAACTGCTACACGAACAGCCGAAGCGCAGCGACGCCGACGCGGCTGACCGAGTGACCGAAGCTGTCTTGCGCACCCTCGGCCTCACGCCTCGGGAGGCTCGCCGGATCTGCTCGCTGCCCTTGCCAGACCCGCTGGCCGATCCCGGGCCGACGTGATGCGCGACGCCAGAGCCAGGCCAGCCGTGGCTGACCTGGACTCTGGCGAGTTGCGATCAGGCGATCAGCTGCTCGGCCCGCTTGCCGACCTGGCGCAGGGTGAAGGCGGCGAAGATCTCGTTGACCCCGCGGCAGATGGCCCACACTCCGACCAGAGTCACCAGTGTCGCCAGCGAGTGCTCCCATGAACGCGCGGCCCACACTCCCAGGACCAGCTCGGTGAGGCCGAGCAGCAGCCCGGTCCACCACCACGACAGCTTGGGCCCGGCCAGTGCGCTGACCAGGTGGACGATGCCCAATGAGATCAGGTACCAGGCCACCAGGATGGACACGACGTAGAGCGTGATGCCCGGCCAGGCCAGGGTGACGAGGCCGGCGGCGATCCCGAGGACGCCGCCGAGGATGGACAGCCAGCGCATCGTGGGTACCCGGCTGGCGACCACGAGCTGGGTGATGCCGCCGCCCAGGAACGCGACGCCCACGAACGCGGCCACCGCGGCCAGGCTTTCCACCCGGTAGGACAGCACGAACATGCCGAACCAGATCCACAGGGCGCCCAGGGGCAGGAACCACCATGAGGCCGCCGACGCATCCCGGGCGCCGGCCAGGACCGTGTCGGCGACGGGGTCCAGGGTTTTCACATCAGTCGTCATTGCAGAACTCCTTTCGGTGTTGCCGCGGCGGGCACGGTGTCAACCGTTCGCGCCCGCCGCGGTCTGAAAATGTGGAAGGGGAACCGGAGGCTCATGGCCACCAGTCCGATGCGGGATTACGAGTTGGCTGCGGCCTTGGCGAGCTTGTCGGCGTAGTCGCGGGCGTGGATTGCGTCGAGCATGGCGAGCTGGGCGTTCTCCACCGCATAGTCGGCGAAGTTGAGGGCTTCGACTGCGTCGTCTTCGGCCCAGTCCGCGTCGTTGGCGGCGACCTTGGCGTCCATCTGGCTGGTCCGCTTGTCGATGCTGGCCTTGGTGTCGCGCATCTTGGCCGCGGCGTCAGCCTTCACCTGAGCCCACTTCGCCTTCGCGCTGTCGCCGGCTTGCGAGACATCTTGCCGTGCGGCCTCAACTGACTGGTCGATATCGGCCTGGGCTTGCTCGATCCGGTGCCTGAGCTGTGCATCCGACTCGGCCGCGGCGGTCTTCACCGCCGACTTGGCCGCCACGACGCGCTGCTGCAGACCCTCCAACCGCTGGTCGAAATCCGTGTGCTGTGTCATGACCTACCCACCTCCATGAGATTCCCTGCAAGACCCGTCGTCTCGCAGTACTGACGATATCGTCACTCATGATGGGTCGCTCGTCAAGGGGTAACAAGGCAGATATGACGAAAACCTCAATGATAGCGCTGTGCCAATCGGGCGTCGCTGGCCAGAACGGCTGCCCCTGGGTGTGGTGCAAGGTGCTGGAGTGGCCATGGACAGTGCCGGGCGGGCCAGGATCAGGATCGGCTGCCGGAGGAACCTCGTGCCCGGGGCAGCCGCAGCCGGGTGCTCATCAGGCGAACGCCCCGACACCAGTGATCTCGCGTCCGACAATGAGGGTCTGGATGGTCTCGGTCCCCTCGTAGGTGTGCAGTGCCTCCATGTCGGCCATGTGCCGCATCACGTGGAAGTCGAGCAGGATGCCGTTGCCGCCGAGCAGGTCCCGCGCCTGCGAGACGACCTCGCGGGCCTTGCGCGTGTTGTTCATCTTGGCGATGGCAGCGATCGTGTCGGTGAGCTGACCCTCCTCCATCAGGCGGCCCAGTCGTAGGCAGTACAGCTGCATCGAGCACACCTCGGCGAGCATCTTGACGAGCTTGTCCTGCACGATCTGAAAGCTCACCAACGGTTTCCCGAATTGGGTCCGCTCGGTGCAGTAGTCGATCGCGATCTCGTAGGCCGCTGTCGCGTGGCCGAGCGCGGCCCACGCGACCACGTTTCGGGTGCCCGCGAGCACCCGGCCCGGTGTCCTTGAAACCTCGCGCGTGCGGCAGTCGGTTGGTCTCCGGCACGCGTACGTCGGTCATGGTGATGTGGGCCTGCCACACGGCCCGGAGCGAGCCCTTTCCGTCGATGCGGCGTGCGTCGTACCCGGACGCGCCTTTCTCCACCAGGAAGCCCTTGACCTGACCGTCTGCGACATCGCGGGCCCAGACCACCACGACGTCGGCGATGGTGCCGTTGCCGATCCACTTCTTCTCGCCGTTGATCACCCAGGTGTCGCCCTCGCGCCGCGCGGAGGTCTCCAGCCCCACCGAGTCGGAGCCGTGGGTGGGCTCGGTCAGGGCGAAGGCGCCGATGGTGGTGAGCTGCGCCATCGACGGCAGCCACCGCTGCTTCTGTTCCTCCGAGCCGAGCATGGCGATCGACTGCATGGCCAGCCCGGCTTGGACGCCGAGGAAGGTGCCGAGGCTTCCGTCGCCGCGGTTGAGCTCGAGGTGGACCAGGCCGGTGGCGATCGGGCTCATCGGTGGGCAGCCGTAGCCCTCGATCCCGTCGCCCACGATCCCGAGGCGGCCCAGCTTCTCAACGAGGGGGCGAGGGAACTCGGCGCGCTCCCAGTAGTCGTTGATCACCGGCAGCACCTCGTCGTCGACGAAGTGCCGGGTACGGGACCAGTAGTCGCGCTCCTGCGGGGTGAGCTGGTCGGCGATCCGGAAGAAGTCGGTGCCGCGGGAGCGGCCGATGGTGTCGAACATGGTGAGCCTGCCCTTCGGTGTCGAACTAGGTGCCGGGCGCATCAGCCACGGTCGGGCACGTCGACCTGCTGCCCTGGTTCATCTCGGCGTACCGCCTGTCTGCGCGGTCAGGAACTGCGAGACGAGCGGGCCGAGTTCGTCGGCGGCGGTGAGCAGCCCGAGGTGACCGTCGTCGAAGACGTGGAGAGAAGCGTTGGGTAGCAATCTGCGCATGATCCGCGCGTTCACCAGCGGGATGATGGGGTCGTCGTTTCCGGCGAGGATCAGGGTGGGCTGTCGGATGAGGGGCAGAGCGGGCAGGCTCGACCAGCCGACCCCGGCGAGGAGTTGGAGGAGGTACCCGGCCCTGGACCCGAGCCGCTCCTGCTCGTAGAGCACGTGTCTCACCTCGTCGGGCCGCTGGCGCATCCGGCCGCCGTACAGCTGGGCGGCGATCGAACTGGCGTAGTCGGGGTCGCGATACCTGCGCGGGGTGACCATCTTGGCCAGCACCAGCGGGTTGGCCGGCACCATCAGGGATCCGGTGGCGGTGCTGACCAGGACCAGTCGTCGGCAGCGACGCGGGTGCTGGAAGGCCAGTTGTTGGGCCAGGCCGCCGCCCCAGGAAATGCCGAGGGCGTCGAACCGGTCGTAGCCGAGCTCGTCGAGGAGCCGCCCGACGAAGCAGGCCAGCAGCGCGAAGTTGTAGGGCACCTTGGGCGCGGGGGAACCACCCACGCCGGGTACGTCGAACCGGACCACCTCGATCCGTGGGTCGACCTGCTCGACGAACGGCTCGAGCAGGTCGAGGCTGGCCCCGATGCCGTTGCAGAGCACCAGCGGCGGCCCGGATGCGGTGCCCGGCCGGACGGCCACCCGGACGTCGTGGCCGAGCACACGGACCCGGAGGAACTGGTTCACTTGTCGTAGACGTAGGTGCCCGGCGCCTCCGCGAGCACGTTCAGGCGGTGCGAGCCGAGCGTCTTGGGCGCCGGCCGATGGGTGCCGGAGCGTTCGTCGAGCCACAGCGCCGAGGTCGGTCCACCAGGTGCCCTGGTGGACGTCGGAGCCTTTGAGCCAGACCTTGGCGTCGGACGTCAGGTCGTCGTTGCTGTGGAAGGACGCCTTGGGGTTGCCCGGCGGGTTGACCAGGGCGGCGATGTGACCACTGGTGGACAGCACGAATCGGGTTGTGCCGCCGAAGAGCTGAGCACTCTGGTAGCAGTTCTCCCACGGGGTGATGTGGTCGGCGATGCCGGCCACCACGTAGGAGTCCACCGTGATCTTCGCCGAGGTCGATCGGCACGCCGAGCACGGTGAGGGCCGCCGGGCCGGGTCAGCGAGTTCTCCATCGCCAGGTCGACGAAGTCGGCGTGCAGCGCGGCGGTCATCCGGGTGGTGTCGGAGTTCCAGAACAGGATGTCGAAGGCCGGCGGCCTCTTGCCGAGCAGGTAGTTGTTGACCCAGTAGTTCCACACCAGGTCGCCGGGCCGGAGCCACGCGAACACTTCGGCCAACGCCCGGCCGTCGAGGTATCCCTTGCGCGCGGACTTCGTCTTGGCCAGGCCCGCCAACCTCTCGTCGGCGAGGGCGCCGATCGTGCCTGCATCGTGGTTGTCGATGACTGTCATCGCCAGGCAGAGCGCGGCCAGCCGGTCCTGCCGGCCGATGCCGGCGAGGTAGGCCGCTGCCATGCTCGCGAGGATGCCGCCGGAGCACACTCCACCGAGCACCGTCTGCGTGCTGCCGGTGATCTCCTCGACGGCGTCGAGGGCGTCGAGGACGCCACGAACGTAGGTGTCGAGGTTCCAGGAGGCGTGTCGCGAGTCCGGGTTACGCCAGGAGATGACGAACATCTGCCTGCCCTGCCGGACGCCGAACTCCACCAGGCTCCGCTGCGGGGCGAGGTCGATCGCGTAGAACTTGTTGATGGTGGGCGGGACCACCAGCGCCGGAACCTCGTAGACCTCCTCGGTCTGCGGGGCGTACTGGATCAGCTCCAGCACCTCGTTGCGAAACACGACCCCGCCTGGCGTCGCGGCGATGTTGTCGCCCAGGACGAAGCCGCTGCCGTCGACCATCTCCGGAATGCGCGGCGCCGAGGCCAGGTCCTTTACCAGCTGCTTGCCCCCGCGCAGCAGGCTCAACCCCGCGGTGTCGATGACCGCCTTGGCAGAGGCCGGGTTGACCAGCGGGACGTTGCTCGGAGCGGTCGCCTGGATGAGGTTCTCGAGGAGGAACTGCACGCGCTTGCGGTCGCGAGGGTCGAGGTCGGCGTCGATCACCAGCTGCTCGACGGTCTGTCCGCCCGCCAGGTAGAGCTGGACCAGCCGTTTCAGCAACGGGTTCTCGGTCCAGGCCACATCGGTGAACCGGCGGTCCCCGCGATCCGGAGCCACGGTCGAAGTCCCGGTGAGGACACGGCCGGCCTCGGCGCCTAGCCCGCCCAGCCGCCGTGCCGTGAGGCCCGGCTTGCGCGCGAGCGAGACCGCCCACTTCGCAGTCGACATGTCGGGGACGAAACGGCGCACCGGGCCTAGCGCGGCGTCCACCAGAAGGACGTCCAGGGGAGCGGCGTTCTCGGCGAGCATGGCAGTGGGTGCGGTGTTCATCGACAGGTCTCCTCGTGGTCACAGGTGACGACATTCCGGGTCGTGGTTCCAGGTGACGGCAACCACTGACTGAAGAATATTTCATCGATGACGATTTCGTCAATCAGATGTCCGGGCGGCACAGGAGGTGACGGTGGTGGCGTTCCTCGCAAGAGCCAGGCAGGCGAACGGCCAAGGCCGAGGACGCCGACCCTGCCCTCGACCGTCCGCCCAACCGGCTGTCAGGCCGCCGAGCCGTCGCCTCGCGCCGCGGCGAGGTCCGGCAGGGGTAGCGAGCAGATCCGCTGAGCCTGTCGCCGGGGTACGCCGAACATTCGCAGCAGGTCCTCAGTCAACCGGTCGGTGGTCTCATCGACGTCGCGCTCCGGCTGGTCATTGAGCAGCTGGCCGAGGGCAAGCAGGGCGCCGGCAGCCATCGTGACCGCGACGTCGAGATCCGCGACGTCGAAGCGGCCGGCGTCCACCGCGGCGGCGATGTCACGTCGAGCACGCGGTGCCAGGCCGTTGTCGGCGCTGAGCAGCTGGAGGACGTTGTTGAGCAGAACCCGGCTGAGCTCCGGCTCCCACCGGTTGAGCCGTCCCGTGAGCCGGAAGCTGCAGGCGAACACCTCCGCAGGATCCTCGATCTTCGCGGTCAGGTCGTCGAGCAGCTGACCGTAGCCGTCCATCACCGCCTCGACAGCAGCCTCGAACAGCTGCTCCTTGGTTTCGAAGTGGTTGTAGAAGGAGCCCATCCCGACGTCAGCGGCCTGGGTGATCTCCAGGATCGGCACGTTCGTCCTGCCTTGGGCGATGAGGGTCTGCGCAGCCCGGATGAGAGCCGCTCGCGTCCGAGCCTTGCGACGGTCCAGGCGGTTGGCCGGCTGCGTAGATGTGGTGCTCATGATCGCTCCTCGGCGTCTTCATCGGCGGATTGCGTGCAGTCATCCTAGCCGGTTCAGTCAGAAATGACGATTTCCTCAATAACCTCTTGACTGAGTGCATGGTCATGAGTGATGATTTCGTCAGTTACTTCCTGAGGAGCAGCAGATGACCACCCAGCACGCGACACACAGCGACCTGCACAGTGAACAGGGTGCACTGCCCGGCGAGCACCCGGGCCGCGCGCAGAACCCCGTCATCAAGGTGCTTGACCTGGCCTGGCTCGAGTTCTGCAAGCCCGACCTGGCCGCCGCGGAGCGGTTCGCGCACGCGTTCGGGTTCACGACCGTGAGCCGATCGGCGGACGAGCTCCAGCTGCGCGGGACCGACACCGGCGCGCCGTGCCTGATGGTGCGCAGCGGGCCCCGTTCGAGGTACCTGGGCGCGGCCTTCCGGGCCGCGGACTCCACCGACGTCTTCCGGCTCGCCGACGCCACCGGAGCCAAGGTCGAGAAGCTGCCGGAGAGCATCGGCGGGCTCACCGTCGACCTGACCGACCCGAGCGGGGTGCCGGTGCGGGTTGTCGCCGACACCCACGAGCTCGCAGCCTTGCCGGCCCAGCCGACGCAGGTGTTCAACTTCGGGCACGACGTGCGGCGCGCGAACGCCACGCAACGCCCGCATCGCGCGCCCGCCAAGGTCCAGCGACTGGGCCACGTCGTGCTGCAGACCACGAAGTACCTCGAGACGCTGAACTGGTACCTGGAGCACCTTGGTCTGGTCGTCAGCGACTTCAAGTACTACCAGGGCCAGCGCGAGCGCGGCCCCACGATGAGCTTCATCCGCTGTGACCGCGGCGCGACTCCCACCGACCACCACACACTGGCGATGACGCTCGGTCCCAGCAACCGTTACGTGCACTCGGCGTTCCAGGTGGGAGACCTCGACGCGCTGGCCGCGGGTGGTGAGTACCTCCGCGAGCAGGGCTTCCACCGCTCCTGGGGGATCGGCCGGCACATCGAGGGCAGCCAGATCTTCGACTACTGGCGCGACCCGGACGGGCTGCTGGTCGAGCACTTCGCCGACGGTGACCTGTTCGACTGCCACCCTGGAGCCCGGCTGGTCGCCGATGACGGCGTCCGGGCTGGCCCAGTGGGGGCCGCCGGTCACCAAGGACTTCCTCGGTCTCACCCCGGGACCCGAGGCGTTGCGCGAGCTGGTGTCGATGGCTCGCGCGCTGCGCGACGACAACGAGTTCGACCTGACCCGCTTTCGCGGCCTCCTGAAAGTAGCCACCTCATGAGCATCACCATCCTTCGTACCGCCGACGCCTGGTGGGTCCGCACGCCCCGTGGCGCTGCCCGCATCGACACCGACGCCACAACCACCGGCGAGCTGCTCGCCGAACCGGAGCAGATCCACTCCGCGTCGAGCAGCACGACGACCGTCGATCCGGCCACCCTCGACCTGCTCTCCCCCGTGACGGGACCCTGCCGGGTCGTGGCCCAGATGACGAACTTCGCCAGTCACGTGAAGGACGCCGGCTTCAACCCTGAGACCATCCCGCTGACCTTCTTCCGCAAGACGTCCGGCTCCATCAGCGGCCCCTTCGACGACATCGTCCGGCCACCTCACGTGCGCTTCCTGGACTACGAGATCGAGATCGGCCTGGTGATCGGCCGAGAGCTGCCCGTGGGCACGCAGGTCACCGAGGAGAACTGGACCTCGTTCGTCGCCGGCCTCGTGGTGACCAACGATGTGTCGGCCCGCGACATCCAGCTGCCGAAGACCCAGTTCTATGAGTCCAAGTCCTACCCGACCTTCACCCCGGTCGGACCCTCGCTGGTGCTGCTGGACGACGACGAGCTCAAGCGGTTCGGCGACCTGCGCCTGCGCCTGTGGGTCAACGGCGAGCTGCGCCAGGACTCCGTCGTCGATGACGACATGATCTACCCGCCGCTGGTGGCGCTGCAGGCGTTGAGCCGGTTCCAGCGCCTCGACGCAGGCGACCTGCTGCTGACCGGGACCCCGGCGGGCACCGCCCTGAGCGCACCGCCGAAGCCGGTCGAGATCATCGCCGCGCTGCTCCCGCCCGCACTGAAGTGGAAGCTCTTCTTCACGCGCCAGGCCCAGAACCCCAAGTACCTCAAGCACGGCGACGTCGTCGAGCTCGCGATCGGCACCGACGACGGGGCGATCGACCTCGGCCGACAGCGCACCGCGGTGAGGTGGGCCTGATGCCTGAACCTCCTCTGGCCGACGTACGACGGGCCGGGCGACCTGGCCGCGATCGAGGCCGTGCCGTTGGCGGACCGTGGTCTGCCCGGCACGACCTACGACCTGCTGATCCGCGCGGCCGACCTGTGGCCGGACCGCGTCGCCCTGTCCGTCCTGCCGGACGGTGACCGGTGGGAGCAGCCGACGGAGCGCACCTTCGCCGAACTGCTGGCCGACGTGCATCGCTACGCCAACGTGTTCCACGCACTCGGCGTGCGCCGCACCGACGGGGTCGCCCTGCTGGCTCCGAACTGCGACGAGCTCATCACCGCGACGCTGGCGGCGGAGCTGGCCGGGATAGCCGCGCCGATCAACAGTGGCCTGTCCGGGAGCACATCGCCGAGCTGCTGCGCAGGTCGGGCGCACGCGTCCTGGTGGCCGCCGGCCCGGACCTCGCGCCCGCAGTCTGGGACAACGCCCGAAGCCTCGCCCACCAGGCCGGGATCGAGACACTGCTCGCCCTGGGCCCGACCGGGGCCAGCGCGGCGCCGGCGGAGTTCTACCCGGTCGACGGCCTGCGAGTCGGCCACCTGTCGGTCCTGGCCGCGCAACAGCCACCCGGCCACTTCCTGGGCCAGCCCCCGTCGGCCACCGACCTCGCCGCCCTGTTCCACACCGGCGGAACGACGGGAACACCGAAGCTCGCAGCGCACACTCACGCCAACGAAGTCACCGACGCCTGGATGATCGCCGCCCTCGGGGTGCTGGACTCCGAGTCGGTCGCCTTCGCCGCGCTTGCCCCTCTTCCACGTCAACGCCCTGGTCGTCACCCTGCTCGCGCCGTTGTTCAAGGGGCAGCGGGTGGTCTGGGCGGGACCGCTGGGATACCGCGACACGACGCTGTTCGCCAACTTCTGGAAGGTGGTCGAGCGCTACCGCATCAGCTACATGAGCGGCGTCCCGACGATCTACGCGGTCCTCGCCGACCGCCCCGTTGACGCCGACATCAGCAGCCTGCGTTTCGCCCTGGTCGGCGCGTCCCCGCTACCGAAGGCCGTCCGGGAGAGGTTCGAGTCCGCCACCGGGGTGCCGCTGATGGAGGGCTACGGCCTGACCGAGGCAACCTGCGCCAGCGCCCGCAGCTTCGTGGACCACCCCGTCCCCGGAACCGTCGGCCAGCGCCTGCCCTACCAGCAGGTGAAGACCATCCAGGTCAACTGCCGACGGCGACTGGGTCGACCTGCCGACCGGTGAAGTCGGGGTGCTCGCCATCGGCGGGCCGACCGTGTTCCCCGGCTACGTGGTCGATCGGGGTCCCGACGGGCCGGTGCTGGACGGGCTGGGCAAGGTACGCGAAGGCTGGCTCGACACCGGCGACCTCGCCCGGGTCGACGAGGCCGGCTTCGTCCACCTCGTTGGCCGAGCCAAGGACCTGATCATCCGTGGCGGTCACAACATCGACCCGGCGGTGATCGAGAATGCGCTGCTCGCACACCCGGCGGTCACCGCCGCGCAGGCGGTGGGCCGCCCCGACATGCACGCCGGCGAGGTGCCCGCCGCGTTCGTCACCCTCGCCCCCGGCGCCCATGCGACCCCCGAGGAGCTGCGTGCCTGGGCGTCCGACCGCGTGCCCGAGCAGGCCGCAGCGCCCAAGGCCGTCACCGTTGTGGCCACACTCCCTGTCACCTCCGTGGGCAAGCCGTTCAAACCCGCCCTGCGCGCCGAGGCCACCCGAGAGGCCGTCGCCGAAGCGCTCCGCGACATGCCCACGGTCACCGGCGTCCGCGGAGTTGTCGAGAACGGCACGGTCGTCGCCGTCGTCGGCCTGGCCCGAGGCGCCGAGGAGACCTCGGTCACGGAAGTACTCAACCGCTTCGCACTCACCTGGAGATTGGAACTGTCATGAACCCAACACCGATTCTCGCCGGCCTGCTGGTCATCGCCTTCTCGGCCGCCGGCTTTGCCAAGTTGGCTGCCGTACCCGCCATGCGCGCAAGGGCCGAACACGTCGGCTTCAGCGTCGCCGCGTACCGACGGATCGGCCTACTCGAGGTCCTCGGCGTCCTCGGGCTGCTCGTCGGCGCTTTCGTCCCGCTGATCGGCGCCCTGGCCGGCGCGGGTCTGCTGATGCTTCTCGGTGGGGCACTCGTCGCGCACCTCCGCAACAGGGACGGCGTGCGTGAGATCGCCCCTGCCCTCGTTCTGGGTCTGGTGACCCTGACCTTCCTCCTGCTCGTGGTCGGTGACCTCCGATGAACCGTTTGCAGCACACGAGCGCCGAGCCTGTCCCCGTCGTCATCGTGGGAGCCGGCCCCGTCGGCGTCACCGCCGCCACCCTCCTCGGGCAGTACGGCGTCGACTGCCTCGTGCTGGACCGCTGGGACGGGGTCTTCCCCCAGCCGCGGGCCGTGCACCTCGACGACGAGATCTACCGGGTCCTGGCGCGGCTCGGCATCGCCGAACAGTTCGCCGCCGTGTCCCGGCCCACCCGTGGCATGCAGCTGATCGACCGGAACCACCGGGTCTTCGCGGTCTTCGACCGTGCCGAGACCCACGGGCGGCACGGTCACCCGCAGGCCAACATGTTCGACCAACCCGAGCTCGAGCACCTGTTGCGCACCAACCTCAAGGACCAGCCCACCGTCAGCCTGCGCGGCAACATCGAGGTCACCGACGTCGCCCAGGACGGCCAGGGCCGGGTCCAGGTGGACTTCACCGACCGGCTCACCGGTGAGCCCGAGTCCGTGCTGGCCACCTACGTCCTGGGCTGCGACGGAGCCAACAGCGTGGTCCGCACGGCAATCGGCGCAACGATGGAGGACCTCAAGTTCGAGCAGCGCTGGCTGGTGATCGACGTGGACAGCATGGTCGAGCTCGACCAGGGGGATTGCGCCCACCAGGTCTGCGACCCCGACCGCGCTGCGACATACATGCGCATCGGGGACACCCGCTACCGCTGGGAATTCCGTCTCCTCGAGGGCGAGACCGCAGCGGACTATCGAGGCCATCGAAGCCGTACGCCCCCTCATCGGTCCGTGGGTCGAGGGCATCCCGTGCGACCAGCTCGAGCTCGTGCGCGTCGCGGAGTACAACTTCCGTGCGCAGCTGGCCGACCACTGGCGCGACCGCAACGTCTTCCTCCTCGGTGACGCCGCCCACCTGACGCCGCCGTTCATCGGACAAGGGCTCGGCGCTGGTGTCCGCGACGCCATGAACCTCAGCTGGAAGATCGCCGGCGTCCTCTCCGGCGACCTGCCCCCGTCCGTGCTCGACACCTACGCGGTGGAGCGCAAGCCGCATGCCCGGGCGCTCATCCGGCTGGCCAAGCTGATCGGTCTCTCCATGACCCAGGGCGGCAAGGCCGGTGACCTCCTCCGCAAGGCCATCGCCCCACGGCTGCACTGGATCCCCGGCCTGCGCGACCGCCTCCTCGACAGCGAGACCCCGCCGCTCGGCCGGTCCGCACTGGTGGAAGGACGCGGACTTCGCAGGTCCCTCAACGGACGGCTGTGCCCGAACGCTCTCCTGACCGATGACATCCGATACGACGACGTGACCCGCGGCGGGTTCGTGTTCGTGACCCGCGAATCGCTCTCGCCCCAACAGCGGACTGTGCTGGCAGCCCGCGGGACCGAGGTGCTTGAAGTGAAACCAGGCTCACCGCTGTACAGGTGGCTCGGCAGACGGCAACGCTACGGCCGCACTCGTGCGCCCGGACTTCACGGTGCAGGCGTCCGGCCGCGACGCCGCACGTCTCTGCGAAGCAGCACCGAGCTTCCTGGTTGCCTGAGGCACCAGCTTGGCGAGACGGATGAGGACAGCACGGTCGCCATGAAAGTTGAACCCTCAGCTGATGCTGGAGAGGCCTGCGGCAACCGAGAAGCCGAGCACAGTGACCAGACCGGCGACCTTGCCTGCCTGCTGCGCCGCCTGGGGAATCATCGAGTCGATCAGCATCACCAGTAGGGCGCCGGCAGCGAAGCCGTCGACCGCAGCCTGAAAGTCGCCCGACACGTTGTCGGCGATCCCATACCCAGCCACCGTCGCCAGGGTGCAGATGACCGCAACCGAGACCCAGAGCCGCATCACCACCGTCGGGGCATGGCCGGCAGCGCGCATCCCGGTTGCCGAGCCGACAGCCTCCGGCAGATTGGAGATGAAGATGGCAGCGAGCAGACCAACGCTGACGCCGCCGCCGGTGGCGAGCCCGATGCCGAGCACCAGCTGCTCCGGGATGCCATCCAGGAATGCGCCCAGGGCCAGTGCAGTCCCGTTGTTGGCCGACGGCGCGGTCGATACGGACGACCCACTCGGTCGTGGTTGGCTGAGCCGATCGATGAGACCATCAGCGAGGAAGTAGGTGACCGCTCCGGCGGCAAGACCTAACGCGACCGAATCGGCGCCGCCGAGCTGCACGCCTTCCTGGGCGAGGTCGAAGCTGACAGCGCTGATCAAGGCACCGGCCCCGAATGCGAGCACGGCACCGACCACGCGGTCCGGCCATCGACGCCACAACCCGAGGAGAGCCCCAAGGATC
>CAVOOW010000009.1:0-290707 GCA_963697675.1 uncultured Actinomycetota bacterium
TGTCCCCGACCAGCTGCTCCTGGCCCATGACCGCGAGCACCTCTCGCTTCGTCGCGTCGTGCTCGGCGCGAACCAGGTCGAACATCGGCCGCAGCGGCGGATCGACGAGCGAAGCGACGTAGTGCTCGGCTATGCGCAGGTCGGTCTTGGCCAAGGTCATGGAGACGTTGGACAGGAAGGTCCGGAAGAAGTGCCACTGCGCGTACATCTCGTCGAGGGTGTCGCTGTGCCCTGCGGCTCGCACCGCGGCCAGACCCGCACCGACGCCATACCAACCGGGCACGATCTGACGCGACTGCGTCCAGCCGAACACCCATGGGATCGCGCGAAGTCCGGACAAGCCCGCGCCGCTGTCCGGCCGTCGCGCGGGCCGTGACCCGATGTTGAGGTCCGTGAGCAGTTCGACCGGCGTCGACGCGACGAAGTAGGCCGGCAGGTCCGGGTGTTCGACGAGCCCGCGATAACAGACGTGGGCCGACTCGGAGAGCAGGTCCATCACGTCGTCCCACCTGCGCAGCGTCTCGGCGTTCGTGCGCGACGTCCGGTGCAGCACCGTTGCCTCGAGGGTTGCGGCGAGGGTCAGCTCGAGGTTCTCCCGCGCGAGCGCCGGCAGCCCGTACTTGTCGGAGATGACCTCGCCCTGCTCGGTCACCTTGATCTCGCCGTCGAGCGTGCCCCATGGCTGGGCGAGGATCGCGTCGTGGCTCGGCCCGCCGCCCCGGCCGACGGTGCCGCCGCGGCCGTGGAAGAAACGCAAGCGCACGCCATGGGAAACGGCCACATCTCGCAACGCGCGTTGCGCACGATGGATCGCCCACTGCGATGTCGCGATGCCCGACTCCTTGTTCGAGTCGGAGTAGCCGAGCATGACTTCCTGCACCTCGCCACGAAGCGCGACCAGCCGCCGGTAGGACGGGTCGCTGAGCAGCTGGTCGAGCACCCGACCGGCTTCCTGCAGCTCGTCAACGGTCTCGAGCAGGGGTACGAAACCGATGCGGACGACATCGCGCCCGAGATCGACCAGGCCCGCCTCGCGGGCCAGCAACACCGCAGCGAGCACGTCGTCGGCGCCGCGGGTCATCGAGACGATGTAGCTCTCGCACGCCTCGGGACCGAACCGATCGAGAGCCTCGCGCACAGTTGTGAAGACGTCGAGCGTTCGTTGGCCGGCCTCGTCGAGGTCCGGCGGAGTCGGGGACAGTGGGCGCCGGCCGGCGAGTTCCTTGCTCAGCACCGCGAAACGGTTCTCGCGCGGGAGGTCGGCATAGCGCCACGACAGCTCGCCGAGCCGGTCGATGAGCTGAGCGAGAGCATGGTGGTGGGCGTCCGCATGCTCGCGCACGTCGAGCGTGGCGAGGTGCAACCCGAACGCGGACACTGTGCGGATCAACCGGTCCATGCGACCGTGGGCCGCCAACTGCCCACGATGCTGTACGAGCGACTCGCGCATGAGCGACAAGTCGGCGAGCAGCTCGCCGGTGCCGAGGTAGTCGTGACCGGCTCGGTGCGGCCGCCCGGCAGCGATGCGCGAGCGGGTGTTCGCGAGTCGCTGGGTGATGCAGCGACCCTTGAGCCGGTAGGGCTCCTCAGCGTTGATGCGCTTTGCGCGGGGGTCGAGCTCGGGCAGCGCTGCAATGTCCCTCTCGATGCTGGCCAGCAGCTCGGGGCTGGCACCGACCAGGCGCACAGAGGACGACAGATCCTCCAGCAACGCGTCGATCAGAGTCGTGAGGTCCCGGATGGCGTGCCCGTGCTGGAGCACCAGGACGTCCATCGTCACCTCGGGCGTGACGTTGGGGTTGCCGTCGCGGTCGCCACCGATCCAGCTGCCGAAACGGACGGGACGTGCGCTGGTCGGGAGCGAGACGTCCAGTGTCGCGAGCTGATCGGTGAGCTCGTCGAGGACGTCACCCACGGTGTGCAGCATCAGCTCGTCGAGGTAGTAGGCCGCTGCTCGCGCCTCGTCGACAGGTTCCGGGCGGTCCTGGCGCAGCTCGTCGGTCTGCCACAACAGGTCGATGATCTCGGCGATGCGCAGCGTCGTGCGCGGGTCCTCGCCGTCGGGATCGACATCGAGCAGCTCAGCGACGCGATGGCGCTTGGACAGAATCGAGCGCCGGGCGGCCTCTGTCGGATGCGCGGTGAAGACGGGTCGCACGGCCAGCCGCTCGACGAGGGCGAGGACCTCGCTCGCCGGGAGCTCGGCGACGCGGATGCGCTCGACCGCGCGAGCCAGCCAGCCGCCTCGTTCGAGGCGTTCGCGGCGCATGGCTCGGGCGCGATGCACCTGCTCGGTGACGTTGGCGAGGTGGAAATAGGTGCCGAACGCCCGAACAAGCAGCGCCGCGGTCTCGAGGTCGACGCCTTGGAGCAGCTCGGTGAGTGCCTGGTCGTCGGACCGGCTCAGCACGCGCACCCGCTCGACGAGGTCGAGCAGCGGCTCACCCTCCTGGCGTACGAGGGATTCGCCCAGCAAGTTGCCGAGTCGGCGGATGTCGGCACGCAGGGCGGCCGACTCATTGCGCTCGACAGCGCCGGGAGTCGTCACGTCAACCTCCTGCTGCTGGCAACTCGGGCGCCGCGGGATCTGTCGAGAATAGAGGCCGGGTGCACGGGCGACCCGGCACCGACCGCACGCCGAGACGATGCCGTCAGGACCCTCGCCAGATCTGGAGATACACGCCGAACAGGTGAATCGCGTCACTGCAGGTAACTGTTCGCCGTCGACTCGTGGATAAAACACGGAAACCTTTACGGAGCGTGAGACTCTTTCGTAGACTTCACGTACGCCCAGGGGGGCGAACAACGGTGCGGGTGCTGGGGGGCATGAGGCGTGATCGACGAAACGGATGCTGCAGAGCTTTCGTTGCTGAAGCGGCGCGGTGACACGGCAGACAAGCCGGTCATCGTCGAGACCACGCCCACCGGGCCGGTCCTGGTCGAGACGACCACCGTCGGGCCGACGCTGGTCGAGCCAGCGCCGGTCCGGCCGGTCCTGGTCGAGACGACGCTCGACGCACCGGTCGTCGTCCCGGCCATGCGCGATGGTGATGCGGCAGACATGCTCACCGAGGCTGGCACGGACACCGTGGCGCGACCGCTGGTGCCGGCAGAGACTGCGGTGCCACAGCTGCGGATCGGGCCGTTCCAGGTCAGCGACCTCTCCCAGGATGATGTGGTCGCGGCCATCGTGAGCGGATCGATGGCGAGCCGGGCACAACGGGCCTGGGTGTCCTACGCCCTGCACGTCGGTGGGCTCAACTCCCGGCGCGACCCTGGCTATCTCGCAGCGATGTCCCGAGCAGACCTCGTCTATGCCGACGGCATGTCGATCATCGTCCTGGCCAAGCTCGCGGGAGCCCGCGCCGCGGAGCGGGCCGGCACGACGGACATCGGCTGGACCGTCATCCGCCAGCTCGGGTCGGCCCTGGGACGGCCGCCGAAGGTGGCGCTCGTCGGTGGGCCCGAGGGCCTGACCAGTCGCGCCGCCCGGGTGATCGAGGCGGACGCAGGAGCGGAGATCGTTCTCACCGAGCACGGCTACCACGACGACTGGTCACCGGTGCTCGATCGACTGGCCGGCTCCGGCTGCGACCTCGTCCTGGTCGGACTCGGCGCGCCCCGTGAGATGAAGTGGGTCGACGCGCACGTTCAGGATCTGCCGCCGTGCCTGGTCATGACCTGCGGCGGGTGGTTCGGTTTCATCACGCAGGACGAGAAGCGCGCACCGCAGTGGGTGTGCGACGCCGGCCTGGAGTGGACCTACCGCATTGCCCAGAGCCCACGGCGCCTCGCCAAGCGTTATGCGCGTGGCGCAGTCAGCACGGCTGCGCTGTCGCTGGGGATCATCCGAAGTCGCCTGCGGTCGGCCTGAATCTCTGTTTGGTCAAGGATTTTCCTACTTCGTACACGCATGTCCGAAGGATGATGCGCGGATCGGGTGAACGAGCGCTGACGCGCTCAAGTCGACTTTGTGCTCAGACGAGTCATGGGGAGTCCCCCCACGACCGGAGTCGTCATGCAGCTCAGTGCACACCGAACCACGGCGGCGCTGGCCTCCGCGGCCGTGGCCGTCTCGGTTGCTGCTGCCGCGGTCACTGTGAGTGCCGCCGCTGCGGCGCCTGCGGCAGACTCCTCACGGACGATCACAAAGCTTCGAGCCACGAGCGACGGTTCGGTCTCGCGTGAACTGCCCCAGTGGTCTTCGGGCGCACGCCATCTGCTCGTCGTGCGGCACACGGCCCGAGCTCACAAGTCGGCCTACCTGAAGTTCGTCGTGCCGGAAGGGCTGCTGCACGATGGTGGCCAGATCGAGTCCGCAGTCCTGTCGTTGAAGTCGCCCGCCGGGCCGAAGTCCAAGGTCTCGGTGCGAGCCACGAACAGGGCGGCGTGGACCGAGTCGAGCCTGGACTTCGCAAACGCGCCCCGGGGCGGAGCGACGATCGCCGCACTGGTCCGACACTCCGGACGGGTGAGCAAAGCCGATGTCACGTCATTTGTGAAGGCCGCTGGCACCTACACGTTCCAGCTGTCGACAGGGGCCGGCGTCAGCCGGTTCTATTCATCCGAGTCAAGCGTCAAGGTGCCCAAGCTCACCGTGACGGTCAGGCGGCCCAAGCCCAAGCCCGTACCGACAACGCCCGTACCGACAACGCCCGTACCGACAACGCCCGTACCGCCCGCACCGACAACGCCCGTACCGCCGATCACGCCGGTCCCGCCCGCTCCCTCGGCCCCCAAGGCATTGCTCGGCATGTCGGCACCGCTGCAGTTCTGGGACGCCCGGGTCAGCCGAGGTCGGCTCGGGGTTGCAGGCCCGCCGGCTGTTCTTCACCGGTCTCGACGCTTCGATCAGCAAGGCGCAGACCACCTGTGACGCCGGCATGTACCCGGTGCTGTCGTTCAAGACCACCGGCTACACCTGGGCACAGGTGGCCGCCGGTGACGCCGACGCCAAGCTGCGGGCACTGGCCACCAAGCTGAGCGCACTGACCTGTGATGCGTTCGTCGCCCTCCACCACGAGCCAGCCGGGGATGGCATCGCAGCCGACTGGGCGGCGATGCAGATCCATGCGCTGCCGATCCTCGGCGGTCCGTCCGGCGGGGAGATCAAGGTCGGTGTGATCGGCAACGGCTGGTGGTTCTCGCCGTCGAAGCAGGGCTACACCGACGCAGAGATCGCGGCCTACATCACCCCGGGAGTCAAGGCGGTCTCCGACGTGATCGCCTCCGACACCTACCAGATGACGGACACGTCCGAGGAAGCTGCGCCCAAGATCATCGGCATGGCCGCGTGGGCCCGCCGCACGGGAGGCGTCAAGGCGCTTGGTCTCGGCGAGTTCAACGCGGCCACCCCGGCGGCGATCACCAACGCCACGAACGCGCTGGCCGCCGACCCGATGTACGCCTGGGGCTGCCTGTGGAACACGGACCTCGACACCGTCCACATCTTGAGTGGCGACCGCCTCGTGGCGTTCAAGGCTGCCCTCGCCGACTGGTGAGCCGGCGCGCTGTCGCGCATGGACTACGACGCCTCCCGCTGCAACGGCGCGGGGGGCGTCGTCACGTCCGGGGTGGCTCGGTCCGGGCATTGCGGTGCGAACTCAGCTGTATCAAGGCTGCGTGTAGTAGCGGCCGCCCTGAAGGCCGACCCCATGTTCGCCTGGGGCTGCATGTGGAACGCCACCGCCAGGATCGGCACCGTCCTGACCGGTGACCGTCTCACCGCATTCAAGAAGGCCCTCGCACTGGTGACCAACACCTAGTCCGTGCGACGACGCCCCCGCTGAAGTCAGCGGGGGGCGTCGCCATGCACGGGTCAGCCGTTCGGCACGAACAGCGCTCGCGACGTCCAGGTGCCGTCGTTGCTGACGACCGACGGGCTGCCGGTGATGCCGCTGCTGCCGAACGCGACGGACCGCAGCGCCCCGTCGGCCGTGGATCCGTAGAGGACGTTTCCACCGGCCAGCGTCATGCCGCTGACGGTGCTCAGGTCGACGCCGCCGTTGTCGGCGACGAAGGTCTGCGCGCCCACGACCTGGCTCTCCGGCGTGAAGTAGCGGTAGTAGAGCGCGCTGTCGTTGAACAGCGTGTAGTAGAGCCGGTGCTGACTCGGGTCGTAGAAGATGCCGGTCAGGTTCGCGATGGCGAACGGGATGCGCCCGCCGTCGTCGGGGTCGTTGTAGAGATTGACCGTGGTCTGCGCGCCGACCACCCCGGTGGTCTTGTCGAACGTGCGGGAGTAGAGCCCGCCGTCGCCCAGGCCGTAGTAGAGCGTGCCGTTGAGCAGGAACGCTCCGCGGACGAGCGACCAGTCGATCGCGGTGTTCGCGGTGCTGTCGCACCGGCGGTGGGACTGCCGGACGCGTCGACCGGTCGCCGCAGGAGCTTGCCCGGGGTGGGCGTCGGGGCACCGGCGGACGTGTCGATGATCTCGATGCCGTTGACCAACGGGTTCTCGACCACCGCGGAGAAGTCGATGTCGACGTTGCCGTCGCTGGTGACCGGGAAGGACTTCATCGTCGCCCGCTTGGTGTCGCCCGCTGCTGCCACGATGTCGAAGTTGTCGAGCTCGATCGGTCCGCCGTCGATGTTCACGTCGAAGACGCGCTGCCCGACTGTCGCGGTGCCGTCGTACTGGTTGGCGAAGAAGAGCCGGACCGACACCGACGTTCCCGCCGGAACCGGGAAGCTGCCAGTGCATGGAGCCATAGCGCTCGGTGTTGAAGATGGCCGGAGAGGTGCCGACCGGCACGGTGCTGTCGAACGGCACAGAGGCGCCCCAGTCGGCGGTGCTGCCACCGCTGACGAAACCTGCGTCGGAGCGACCAGTCCGGCCCGCTGTCCGACGCCTGCGCGGCCGGGCCGGCGGCGTTCACGCGGTAGAGGACGTTGGTGCTGCCGGCTCCGGGCGTCTCGCGCCAGGAAGAGGTCGTTGGGCAGCGTCGCTGCGGCAACCGCGGGAATCGTCGTGCCGCCGGCGAGAGGCATCAGCGCGATGCGGTTGCGTGTCTTGCCACCGATCATCGTCGTGTCGCTGCCGACCCACAGGCCCTGGGACGTGGCGCAACAGCGCCTGGGCACCGACACCGCGGGTCCGTCCGGGATTCCACGACAACGGGAGCCCGTTGACCGGGTCGAGAGCGGCGATGCCCTCGCGCGCAACGGCGCCCGGGCCCGGCCTGGTCACCCTGGTAGGGGTTGTTCTGCCAGCGGAAGTGACCGCCGGTGTAGACCGCCGCCCCGGTGACCGCGACGCCGTACGTCGTGTCGCCGCCGGTGTAGTCACGCCAGGTCGGCCGCTGTCCGTCGCCGACGGCGCTGGTCTCCCAGCGCGACGTCGTGTCGCACATCGTGTCGCTGGCGGCGCCCCCGGCGAACGCACCGGTGGTGCTCACGACGAAGTACGAGCCGTTGGGCGAGAAGTCGATGTCACGCATCCAGGAGTCGAACACGCCGGCACAGTGGTTCGCATCGACGTTGAACATGCTCGACGTGCCAGGACGAGACCTGCATGACACCCGTTGGCCCGAGGTCGAGCTTGACGATCTGCTGACGGTCCTGGCCGTTGACCGTCAGGAAGTTGCCGACCGCGACGATCGTGCTGCCGTCGCTGGGAGCGTCCATCCGCGCGATGCTCGTGGTGCCTCCGTTGAAGGTGCCGGCGAACGGCAGGTTGTCGGGCAGGACCGCACCGGTGGTCGCATTCAGCGCTGCGAAGCCGGACCGGGCAGTCGTGCCGATCTTGACGAAACCGCCGCCGATGTAGAGCTTGCCGTTGCGGGCCAGAACCTCGGTCACCTTCGAGCTCGGCGCCTTCCAGCTGCCGGACAGCAGGGCACCGGCAGCGCTGAACTTCGCCACGCGCTTGGCTGCAACGACCGTTCGACGTGGTGAAGTCGCCGCCGACGTAGACGGACGTGCCGTCGGTGTCGAGCGAGTTGACGAGCTTGTTCAGGTTGGGGTTGAAGGCCATGTCGATGGCGCCCGTGGTCGCGTCGAACGCGAAGATGTGGTTGCGCACGATGTTGGCGCTCGCCGTGGTCTGCCGGACGGTGGTGAACGTGCCTCCGGCGATGATCTTGTTGCCGACCTGGGTGATCGCGTTCACCGAGCCGTTCATGACCTGTGGCGTGAACGCAGCCGGAATCGCGGAGACGAGCCGCGCCCCCTGGTCGACATTGACCGCGGCTGCAGGCGTTGCCGCGATCGCCAGAGTGGTGATCAGCGAGCCAGCTGCAGCCAGGGCGACCAGTCGCCGACGTGCCGGTACCCAACGAGACATGTGTGGTCCTCCCCATGCCGGTGCCCCGAGCCTTTGCTCGACAGCCCCCACCCGGCCTCACGACTCTAAGCAGCCTCGGGGCACTTTGCGCGAGGTACTGACAACTCCGACCGAGCGGTGGAGGCTGCAGTTCGGACAGTCACGGATGCGAACTCTGCGTGGTCGAAATTCTGACCCAAGGCGCGGCGGCCGGTCACGTACAGTGATGGTGATCCGCGCGGTTGGTCGCCCGCGTGACTGGTCGGCGCGCTCGGATCGGCCACGTACGCTGGAACTGCCCCGGCCGCCCAGCGGACCCGGGGCTGCTGTGCTGTCCCCAGACCTTTCCCCGGAGCCCGCGTGAGCCTGACCGGCATCCTCGACGCCCTGCTCGACCCCCAGTCCGCCGACACGGCCATCGCCGCAGTGATCGATGCCGCGCGCACCGGCATCGCGACCGATGTCGACGTGACGGCGCCCGTCGGCGTGCGCCCGTTCGTCCTCGCGGCCATCGCCGCAGGTGCGCCGCAGGGGGCCGGGCGTCCGGTCCTGGCCGTCACGGCGACCGAGCGTGAGGCGGAGAGCCTGGTGGTCGCCCTGCGTGACCTGCTGCCGGCTGACACCGTCGTGGGCTTCCCCGCCTGGGAGACGTTGCCGCACGAGCGGCTCAGCCCGCGCAGTGACACCGTCGGACGACGCCTCGACGTGCTGCGCCGGCTGGCCCATCCCGACGACGAGCGCGGTCGCGGCCCCGTGCAGGTCGTGGTGGCGCCCGTACGCAGCCTGCTGCAGCCGATGGTCACCGGCCTGGGTGACCTGGAGCCGGTCTCGGTCCGCGCCGGTGACGAGATCGACCTCGACGACCTGCTCGCCCGGCTCGCCGCTGCCGCCTATGACCGGGTCGACCTGGTCGAGAAGCGCGGCGACTTCGCGGTCCGCGGCGGCATCGTCGACGTCTTCCCGCCCACCGAGGAGCATCCGCTGCGGCTGGAGCTGTGGGGCGACACGGTCGAGGAGGTGCGCTACTTCAAGGTCGCGGACCAGCGCAGCCTCGAGATCGCCGACGACGGTCTCTGGGCGCCGCCCTGCCGCGAGCTGCTGCTCACCGATCAGGTGCGCGCCCGTGCAGCGGAGCTGGCTGTCTCGCGGCCGGGACTGGCGGACGTGTTCGACAAGCTCGCCGAGGGCATCGCCGTCGAGGGGATGGAATCACTGGCGCCGGTGCTCGTCGACGAGATGGTGCTGCTGCTCGACCAGATGCCGTCCGGCACCCACCTCGTCGTGAGCGATCCGGAGCGGGTGCGCAGCAGGGCACACGACCTGTTCGCGACCAGCCAGGAGTTCCTCGAGGCGTCCTGGGCCAACGCCGCCGCAGGGGCGACGACCCCGCTCGACCTCGGTGCCGCGGCCTACCGCAGCCTCGCCGACCTGCGCGCCCGGGCCGCGGCGACAGGCGTGCCGTGGTGGACGCTCTCGCCGTGGAGCCTCGACGACGGCACCCAGGTCGACCCGATCGCCGGTGACGACGACGACGATCGAGACGGCTCCGCCCCGACGAGCGTGGTGGACGCCCAGGCCGTCGACGGCTACCGCGGGGACACCGCGCGGGTGATCGGCGACATCAAGGGCTGGCTCGGCGACGGCTGGCGCGTGGTGCTCGCGACCGAGGGGCATGGTCCGGCCGAGCGGCTGGTCGAGGTGCTGCGGGGCGAGGACATCGCCGCTCGCCTCGACGCCACCATCGACGTGACGCCCGACCCCGGCGTCGTACACGTGACGTGCGCCGGCCTGGAACGCGGCTTCGTGAGCGAGGGCCACCGCCTCGCCTTGCTGACCGAGACCGACCTGCTCGGTCAGGCGGGGCCGTCGACCAAGGGCGAGCGGCGCATGCCGAGCCGGCGACGGAACGTGGTCGACCCGCTGCAGCTGCGCACCGGCGACTACGTCGTGCACGAGCAGCACGGCGTCGGGCGCTACGTCGAGATGATCCAGCGCACCGTGCAGGGTGCGACGCGGGAATACCTGCTCATCGAGTACGCGCCGTCGCGCCGTGGGCATCCGGGAGACCGCCTGTTCGTGCCCACTGACCAGCTCGACCAGGTCACGAAGTACGTCGGTGGCGAGTCGCCGTCGCTGCATCGACTGGGCGGTGCCGACTGGCAGAAGGCCAAGGGACGGGCTCGCAAGGCGGTCAAGGAGATCGCGGCCGAGCTGATCCGGCTCTATGCAGCGCGGACGTCGGCTCCTGGTTTCGCCTTCGGACCGGACACGCCGTGGCAGCGCGAGCTCGAGGACGCGTTTCCCTACGTCGAGACACCCGACCAGCTCGGGGCCATCGACGAGGTCAAGCAGGACATGGAGAAAACCATCCCCATGGACCGGCTGATCTGCGGAGACGTCGGCTACGGCAAGACAGAGATCGCCGTACGCGCCGCCTTCAAGGCCGTGCAGGACGGCAAGCAGGTCGCCGTGCTGGTGCCCACAACGCTGCTCGTCAACCAGCACCTGTCGACGTTCACCGAGCGATATGCCTCCTTCCCGGTCACCGTCGCTGCCCTGTCGCGATTCCAGAGCGCCAAGGAGGCCGAGCAGATCAAGGCGCGACTCGCCGACGGCAGCCTCGATGTGGTCATCGGCACACATCGCATCCTGTCCAGCGAGGTGCGCTTCAAGGACCTGGGCCTCGTGATCGTCGACGAGGAGCAGCGCTTCGGTGTGGAGCACAAGGAACAGCTCAAGCACATGCGCACCAACGTCGACGTCCTCACGATGTCGGCGACTCCGATCCCGCGCACGCTGGAGATGGCAGTGACCGGCATCCGCGAGATGTCCACGATCCTCACGCCGCCGGAGGAGCGACACCCGGTCCTGACCTTCGTCGGCGGCTATGACGAGAAGCAGATCGGTGCGGCGATCCGTCGCGAGCTGTTGCGCGACGGGCAGATCTTCTTCATCCACAACCGCGTCGAGTCGATCGACCGCGCCGCTGCGCGGTTGCGTGCCCTGGTGCCAGAAGCCAGGATCGCGACCGCCCACGGGCAGATGAACGAGCACTCGCTCGAGGGCGTGGTCAACGACTTCTGGGAGAAGCGCTACGACGTGCTCGTGTGCACGACGATCGTCGAGAGCGGCTTGGACATCTCCAACGCCAACACCCTCATCGTCGAGCGGGCCGACGTGATGGGTCTGAGCAACCTCCACCAGCTGCGCGGCCGGGTCGGCCGCAGCCGCGAACGCGCGTACGCCTATTTCCTCTACCCACCCGAGAAGCCGTTGACCGAGACGGCGCACGACCGGCTCGCCACCATCGCCGCGCACAGCGACCTCGGTGCGGGCATGTACGTCGCCATGAAGGACCTGGAGATCCGCGGCGCGGGCAACCTGCTCGGCGGCGAGCAGTCCGGTCACATCGCTGCCGTCGGCTTCGATCTCTACGTGCGGCTGGTGGGTGAGGCGGTCGCCGACTTCAAGGGCGAGGCGCCGCAGCAGCTCGGTGAGGTCAAGGTCGAGCTGCCGGTTGACGCCCATCTCCCGCACGACTACATCCCCGGCGAGCGCCTGCGGCTCGAGGCCTATCGCAAGCTGGCGTCCGTGGCCACGGAGGAGGAGCTCACCGGGGTCGTCGCCGAGCTCGACGACCGCTATGGCGAGCTGCCCGAGCCGGTCACCAACCTCGTCGAGGTCGCGCGGTTCCGGCTGCATGCCCGAGCGGCCGGACTCTCCGACGTGGCGCTGGCCGGTCGCAACGTGCGGTTCGGCCCCGTCGACCTGCGGGAGAGTCAGCAGATGAGGCTGCAGCGGCTCTACCCGGGCTCGCTGGTCAAGTCGGCCGTCCGTACGATCCTGGTGCCGACACCGTTGAGTGCACCGATCGGCGGCAGCCCCCTGCGCGACGTAGCGTTGCTCCACTGGTGCCGAGACGTGATCGACAGGGTGCTGGTCGACGGCCCGCCCCCCGGCGGGGCACCTGCGGACCCCACTGCAACATAGGCACCACCGAAAGGGACAAGGACCGCGATGGAGAACTCGAGCCGCGCGCGTGGGTTGCGCCGCAGCCTGGCAACGATGGTGGCCGCTGCGCTGGCCACCGTGTCGTTGGCAGCCTGCAGCCCTGATGAGGTCGGCGCAGCTGCCGTCGTCGACGGAACCACGATCAGTGCCGACACCCTGCAGAAGTCCGCTCGCGCGTACACCGCGATCGTGCCCAACGCCGACCGCGCCACGCTGCAGCAGCACATCCTCGAGGAGATGATCTTCTCCACCATCATCAAGAAGGCCGCGGACGCGAACGACGTCCACGTGAGCCAGGGCGCGGTGGCCAAGCAGCTCGCCGTGTTCTACGAGCAGACCAAGAACCGGCGCGGGCTGGTCGCGGCCCTCGCCGCGGAGCAGACCCCTGTCATCGTCCCGCCCGACTACGTCGAGCCCTGGCTGCGCGACCAGCTGCTCTATCACAAACTGGTGGTCAAGCTTGCGGGCGGCGGCGATGCGACGACGGCTGAGGCATCCGCGCGTGGCAGCAACGCCCTGTCCGCTGCGGCGAAGTCGATGGACGTCGATATCAACCCGCGTTACGGCACGTGGAACCCGAAGTCCGGCAGCATCAACCCCTTGGTGAGCGGCGGGCTGGCCGTGACCGCCGCTGCGCTGAACGCGACGAAGTGAGGGCTGCGCGACCACGTCGGCGCAGGGATCTCTCGGTCGTGCGCTGGTCGAGGCGCGTCACCGTGCGGGCAGCCCAGCGATGATCGGGCGGCTGGTGCTTCTGTCGACCAGCCCACGCGTGGCGCCGGGCCTGCTCTCCTGGCACGCCTGGTCGGTGCTGCGCGAGGGCCGTGTCGTGGCCGCCGACGAGCACCACCCGCTGCTTGCGTACCTGCTCGACGCCGACATCGAGGTGGAGATCCTGGCGCCGGCCGGCGAGACCGTGCTGGCGCAGGAGCTCCTCGCCCGGGCCGCGCACGCCGACCCGCTCGTGTTCGTCCTGCCACAGGTCGGCGAGGAGACCTTCGCCCGTGCGCTCACGACGTTGCTGATCGGTGCTGCCGCCGCGCCGGCCGTCGAGGTCCTGCCCGGTTCCTACGACCTGCCCGGCGCCAGGTTGCTCGACCTGGTGGCCACGATGGACAGACTCCGGTCGCCCGGCGGCTGCCCGTGGGACGCCGAGCAGACTCACGAGTCGCTGGTGACCTATCTCCTCGAGGAGACCTACGAGACCATCGAGGCGATCGAGACCGGTGACCGCGACCATCTGCGCGAGGAGCTCGGCGATCTGCTGCTGCAGGTGATGTTCCACTCGCGGATCGCCGCCGAGGACACCGAGTCACCGTGGTCGGTCGACGACGTCGCCGGCGACATCGTCGACAAGCTGGTGCGGCGTCATCCGCACGTTTTCGCCGCCCTCGCACCGAGCGCGGGAGCACCGACACCGCAGCACCGACGGCGGGCGACGTCCAAGCGAGCTGGGAGACGCTCAAGGCGGCGGAAAAGGGCCGCGACTCGGCGGTCGAGGGCGTGCCGATGGGCCTCCCGGCGCTGGCGCTCGCCGCCAAGCTCATGCATCGCACGCGCTCCCATGGTGTCGAGGTCCCGGTCGTGGACGACGACGGCGTCGGTTCCCGGCTGATGGCGCTGGTGGCCGAGAGCCAGGCCGCGGGCCTGGACGCCGAACAGGAGCTGCGGGCCGCGGCCCGTCGCTACGCAGCCCGCGTGCGGTCGGCCGAGGCCTAGATCGAGGCCCGGCGCCGCCCGGAACGGTTCGAAAATCCGGGCGAATACCACTAAATCGCCGCTCCGATGTCGCGGCTAGACCTCGTCTTTGCGCTCCAGTCGGTCACGAGCAGGTAAAGGAACCGTTCGTCCCATCAGGAGGCGGAGGCGACATGTCGATAGCCAGATTGCGAACCCGTGTGCTCCTGCACCGGGTTCCCGCCATTCCGGTCATCGACGAAAGGCATATCCGTGACATACCTCCCGAGTCCTGTCGGGGGACAGTCGCGCCACCTGGGGATCAAGAAGTCCCTGATGGTCACGACCGCCTTCGCAGTCGTCGCGGCGGCGGGCTCGATCGTCGCCGCGCCGGCCGCCCAGCGCAGCGTCCTCCGGCAACGTCGTCGTGAACGGGAAGTTCGCCACCGGCACAGCGGGCTGGCAGACCAAGAGCGCCTCGCAGCACCTCGTGTGGAGGGACCACGGCCGCAAGAGCCACGGCGCCGCGCGACTGACGTCGAGTTCGGGCAAGAAGGTCGTCCTCAACGACACGGTCAACTCGATCACCTCCGCCCACAAGGGCGAGGTCGTCAAGGCGACCGCATGGGTCCGCTCGAAGAAGTCCGGACTGTCCGGCCAGCTGCGCCTGAAGGAGATCCTCAACGGTCACCGGGTCGCCGTGGGCAAGTCGCAGTTCCGGCTGACCGCCTCGGGCTGGACGCGGGTGACGCTTTCCTACAAGGTCACTCGCAACGGATCCTCACTCGACTTGAACGTCGTGGCGCGTCATGTCGTGCGCGGCCAGGCATTGCGGGTCGACGACGTCAAGCTGAAGGTCACGTCGAGCCCCGCTGGGGGAGACCATCTGACGCCCGGGGGACAGGCACTGCTGGGCATGTCTTCGCCGGCCAACCTCTGGGATACGCGCGTCAGTGAGGTGGGTTCGGGGTTGCAGGCGCGCCGGTTGTTCTTCACTGGCTTCGGTGCGTCGTTGAGCTTGGCGACGAAGGCCTGTGCTGCGGGCATGTACCCGATCATGTCGTTCAAGACCGGCGGTATCAGTTGGGCGGAGGTGGCTGCGGGCAAGGCGGATGCGGAGTTGAAGGCGCTGAACACCAGGTTGACGGCATTGAGCTGTGACGTGTTCGTGGCTGTTCACCACGAGCCGGCCAAGGACGGCACCGCGGCGGACTGGTCGAGCGATGCAGGTGCACGCGTTGCCGATCCTCGGTGCGGGCGCTGATGTCAAGGTCGGGGTGATCGGCAACGGCTGGTGGTGGTCGAGCACCAACCAGGGTTACACCGACGCCGAGATCGCGGCCTGGATCACCCCGGCTGTCATCAAGGTCTCCGACGTGATCGCCGGCGACACCTACCAGAGCACCACCACCAGCGAAGAGTCCGCACCGAAGATCAAGAGCATGGGTGCCTGGGCCCGTCGGGTCGGTGGCGTCAAGGCCCTCGGCGTCGGAGAGTTCAACGGCCCGACCGCGATCGGCATCACCCATGCCGCGGCCGCCCTGAAGGCCGACCCCATGTTCGCCTGGGGCTGCATGTGGAACGCCGACCGGCGGCATCGGCACCGTGCTGACCGGTGACCGGCTCGCCGCCTTCCGCACCGCCCTCGCCGGTTGGTGAGTACGCGGAAAAGTCCGGTGCCCTGCTGACGTCCAGCGACCCTGCAGACACGCGCCGTCATCTTTCGCGCTATTTCCCAGCATCGCCAGTGATCGCCGCGTCCTAGCGGGCAGACTGTCGTCTGTCGCAGGGGTGCGGCGATCGCGATGTTGGGGAGGGCGCCATGAGTGGCTCCGTGCTGACCGGCCGTTTGGTGCGACGAACCCGGGCTTCCCGGGTCCTGGCGGTGTCGGCACTTGCCGCATTCTCGCTGCTCGTCACCGCGCTTCCCTCGCAGTCGGCAGAGGGCGACGGCAACGGTGTCAGCCTGGGGCACCAACGCCAGCGGGCAGTTGGGCGACGGCACCAACGTTGCCCACTTCACCGCCGCGCCCGTGCTGAATCTCGGGCCGGTTCGGGAGATCGCCGGTGGCCGGGACTTCGCCTTCGCGCTGAAGACTGACCAGACGGTCGCGTCGTGGGGCATCAACGACGGCGGCCAGCTCGGCGATGGAACCTTCACCAACCGCAGCCTTCCCGTTGCCGTCAGCGGGCTGACGGGCATCGTCGAGATCGCCGCGGGTCACTACCACTCGCTTGCGGCCAACGCCGCCGGCAGCGTCTTCGCCTGGGGGAAGAACAACAACGGCCAGCTCGGGGACGGCACGACCACCCGCAGGAGCCGGCCAGTGGCAGTGGGAGCGGGAACGCTGCCCGCCGTGCGCTTGCTGGCTGGCGGGCGTGACCACAGTCTCGCACTGACCAACACTGGAACGGTGTGGGCCTGGGGGTCCAACGCGTTCGGTCAGATCGGCGACGGTACGACGACGCGCCGCCTCCGGCCCGTGCAGGTGCCCGGCCTCACCGACGTCGTTGCCATCACGGCAGGTCGCGAGCACAGTTTCGCGGTCAAGTCGGACGGAACGCTCTGGGCCTGGGGCTCCAACGTCTACGGACAGCTCGGCGACGGGACGAAAACAAACCGCACCAGCCCCGTACGAATCACGACCTTGAGCGGGGTCACCGACGTCAAGGCGGGCGCGCACCACAGCCTCGCCCTGCTGTCGAACGGAACCGTGTCGGCGTGGGGTCGCAACTACCGGGGAGAGGTCGGTGACGGCACGACCGTCACGACCAGGCCGACGCCGAAGACGGTGGCCGGCATCACGGGCGCGATCAGCATCGGCACCGGTCGGGACCACTGCCTCGTGGTGCTGAGCAACCAGACGATGCGCGCCTGGGGCTACAACGTCGGTGGGCAGCTCGGCGACAACACAACCACTACGCGTCGAACACCGGTGACTGTGTCGGGTGTGACAGGTGCTCTCGAGGCCGAAGGCTGGCGGCGACTACTCGATCGCCATGCTCGGGTAACGCTGACAGCCGACCACAATCGGTTGCGCGCGCACCACCGGCCCGACGATGCTGTCGCAGGGCACGCAGGCGTGCCCGGGATGCTGTCGCCGCGGCCTTGAAGGTCCACGCGCTGCTCCCGACGCAGAGCACGAACGTGTCTGTGAGTTCGACGGCCAGAGCGTCGCGGCGATCACCCCCGCGACCGACGCGGCCAAGTCCGACGACCGGTTCGTGTGGGCATGCGCGTGGAACAGCAACCACGGCACCGTGACGGTCCTCAGCGGAGCGCGCCTCGAGGCCTTCCGCGCCGCCATCCGGTAGGCGAGGGCAGGGGTCAGGGCGCGAGAGGGCAGGCCGAGGGGCCCGGGAGGGCAAGGCGGGGGGCCCGGGAGGGCAGGGCGAGGGAACAGCCCGGTTGTCCGCGCGCTACCGGGCAAACCGCCGATCTCGCCTACGTGGGCACGGATCGGCGGCTACCCTTGGTGTCGGTGGATCGCTCCAGCCGTCCCGACGGGCGGAGCCACTTACTCGCCTTGGGGGGAGAGTCGCGCTGTTGACGCTAGCCGTGCTGATCTGGGAGAAGTCCCGCATCGCTTTTACTGCAATAGAGGCAAACGGGGATGAATAACGTCCGAGTGGGTAGTCGCCACGCACCACATCACGCTGACACCGCTGGTCCAGCGCCTGTTGGCCGCTGGGTTGGCCCTCGTATGTGTCGGATTGGGCGGTTTTGCCGGATATTCCTTCCACCGCACCCTGACGCCGACGTACGCCGCGAGCACTACGGTCCTCGTGCTGCCGACGGCCACCGGAGTCGATGCGACGGCGGGCGGCGGTCAGTCGACGGCCGACGTTCAGATCGAGACCGAGTCGGAGCTGCTGCTGTCGGCCGCCGTGGCACAGGCGGCCGCCGACAGCCTGAAGGACGGGCTCACCTCCCAGGAACTGCTCCGCAACAGCTCGGTGACGGTGCCGCCGAACAGCGACGTGCTGGTGCTGACGCTGGTCGCAGGCAGCCCTGAGCTGGCCCGGGACGGGTCCGAGGCGATGGCCCAGGCCTACCTCGACCGCCGCAAGAGCGAGGCCGAGCGCGGAGTTGCCGGGATGGTCACGGCGCTCGAAGCGCAGCTGGCCGACCTGAACACCAACCTCGAGAAGGTCACGAAGGCTCTCGGGACCGTCCCCGAGCCAAAACCGGCGGCGAAGGCTCTCCTGGAGTCCCAGAACGCGCTCCTGGTCGACTCGATCTCGGACATCAACGCGCGACTCGTCGCGCTGCGGATCCAGAATGCCCCCGGCGGTGAGATCGTGACCAAGGCGGACCTGCCGGACAAACCGACCTCGCCCGGGCTGCCGGTGACGGTCGGCGGCGGGTTGATCATCGGTCTGCTGGCCGCGGCTGGTCTGCTCATGGCGATGAACCGCCTCCGCGACCACCGCCGCCCCGTTGCCTCCGAGGACACTCTCGGTTCGCGGGTCCCGGTGCTTGCGACTCTGGCACTGAGCCGGCCCCTCACGCCGGGCGAGATGGCCAGTCCGGACCAGGTGGCGCACTTCGTCGACGAGGACGAGGTGCTCAGGCGGCTGTGCGTCAAGATCTCGTCGTATCCGGGCGTGCCGGGGCCGACAGTCATCGTCGGCGTCGGAGACCCGTTGCTGCGGACCCGGGTGGGCATGAGCCTCAACCGTTCATGGGCGGCAGAGTTCGGGGGCAGCGTTCTTGTCCTGACCGAGTCCGGCGACCACGTCGCCGCGGCCGGGGTCTCGCCCGGTGATCGTGGTCTGCGAGACGCTTTGCGCGAGGACACCGGCATCCTGAACAGTGCCGTGGTCGGCGTCGGCTCGTACGCCGGCGTCGTCGGACCGGGGCGGGACGCCCACCTCGTGCCCAGCGCCGCACAGCGCGGACTGCTGCCGGAAGTGTGGGAGCAGCTGGAGGGTGAGTTCGGCTCGGTCCTGGTCGAGTCGGGGTCGCCTCTGGACAGCCCGCTGGCGCAGAGCGTGGCGCAATCGGCCGGGCGGTTCGTCGTCCTGGTCGAGGTGGGTGTCGGCCAGCGTCGCGACCTGACGTCGACACTCGAGGAGATCGAGTGGCTGACGCTGGCCGATCGCGTGGCCGGAGTGGTCATCGTGTCCAACCGTCCCGCTCCTGCGGTCGGCGATGACGAGCAGCCAAGCCACCTCGACGTGGAGCGGTCGCCCGACGTTTCGGGAGCCGCACGTGAGCAGCTCTGAGACAACACCGCTGCACGACGTGAGCCAGGCTCGTTCCGCGCAGCAGAAGAGCAACGACGCAACAACCGTCGTCTACATCGCCGGCTCCGGCCGTTCGGGCAGCACGCTCCTCGAGCGGATGCTCGGCGGGCTGCCGGGGTTCGTCAACGCCGGTGAGATCAACGACATGTTCCGCCGGATGGCCCGATATGACGAGCTCTGCGGCTGCGGCCGGGCTTTCTCCGCCTGCGATTTCTGGGTCGGCGTAGGAGAGCGCGCATTCGGCGGGTGGAACAGGGAGCTCATCGACGAGGCCGTCATGCTGCAAAGCGCCGTTGTGCGGCAGCGGTATCTGGGACGGCTCATGCAGCCGAGGCTGGCGAAGCCGGGCTATCTGGCCCAGCTCGAACGCTATGGCGAGATCCACGCGCGCCTCTACGCCGCGATAGTCGCGCAGTCGGGGGCTCGGGTCGTCGTCGACGCCAGCAAGGGCGCGTCGTTCGCGATGGCCGTCTCCCGAGCCGCCGCCGTGGATCTGCGCATGATCCACCTCGTCCGGGATGCGCGCGGCGTGGCGTTCTCCTGGGCCAAGGCGAACGTCTCACGACCGCACGGGGACGGCCCGAGGGCGACGATGCACCGGTTCAACCCGTTGGAGACAGCGGGACGGTGGGCCGTCCTGCAGGCTGAGATCGCAGCGTCGCGGCGCTACATGCAGGCCTCGGTGCTGCTGAGGTACGAGGACTTGGTCAGGTCTCCCGCAGCGGAGATCGTCAGGTGCGTCCAAGCTCTGGGACTGCCGATCGACCCGACGCACGACCTCGACTTCATCGACGGTCGCATGGTCGACCTGTCGCAGAGCCACGGACTTTCCGGCAATCCATCACGGTTCCGGTCGGGACCGCAGGAGCTGCGCGCCGATGAGCAGTGGCGCACGGACATGGCTCGCTGGGAACGTCTGTCGACGACCGCCATCGCAGCAGGGTCGCTTGGCCCGTTACGGATACCTGCCACTCCAGCGTTCGAAGACCGCATCATGACATCGTCCGCAGCGAGCGCGATGCCGCACGTCACCGTCGTGCTTCCCACCCGTGGCCGGCGCGAGCTGGTCCGCCTCAGCGTCGCGGCCGTCGTCGCCCAGCGCTATGACGGCGACATCCGCTGCATCGTCGTCCACGACCAGGAGCAGCCGGACGAGACCCTGCATGCACTGGCGCGTCCCGGTCGCAGCGTCGAGACGATCGTGAACAAAGGCAACCCAGGACTGGCTGCTGCGCGGAATGCCGGTCTTTCCCTTGCGACAACCGACGTCATCGCCTCCTGTGACGACGATGACACGTGGCTTCCGGACAAGCTCCAGCTGCAGGTGGAACGTCTGCAGCAGCATCCGGAGATGCTGGTTGTCGGTGGCGGCATCAACCTGCTGATGCCTCAGGACCGGGTTGTCGTGTGGCTCGGTCCGGCAGACCTGGTCACGCAGGCCGACCTGTTCCGATCACGGCGCAAGGAGCTCCACTCGTCAACGCTGGTGATGCGCAAGCGCGCGTTCGAGCTGGCCGGCACCTATGACGAAGTACTGCCGCAGAGCTATGCGGAAGACTACGAGTGGCTCCTCCGCGCGTGCCGTTTCGGTTCCATCGGTGTCGTCCGCCTGCCGCTCGCCAACATCAAGAAGGACGGTCAGTCCTGGTTCCGCGAACGCGCTGAAGTTGTTGCAGCGGCTCTGGAATACGTGCTCGCAACGCACCCGGAGATCAAGGCATCGCGGCGAGGGCATGCGCGGATCCTGGGCCAGATCGCCCTCGCCAAGGCCAACGCCGGCGAGCGACGAGAGGCGATGACCTGGATCGCGAGGTCCCTGTCCCGCTGGCCGGTGGCACCGCAGGCGGGTCTGGCGGTGCTGCAAGTTGTCTTTCGGATCGACCCGCGGTTCATGCTTCGGTCCGCGCGGGTCCTTGGTCGTGGACTGTCCTGAGGCGGGGGTTTCGATGACAGCAAGACACGATGCCAAGCATGGCGCTGAACAAGGAGAACTTTTGCCAAGGCTGCCCAACTTCATCTACATCGGGCCCGACAAGGCCGGCTCGTCGTGGTTGCACGAGGTGCTCATTCGCCACGAGCAGGTGTTCATGCCCGACGCGAAGGACCTCTACTTCTTCGATCGCTACTACGACCGGGGCGTGTCGTGGTACGCAACGCAGTTCAAGGACGCCGGACCCGGGCACCAAGTCGTCGGTGAGGTGTGCCAGGACTACCTCTTCCACCCGCAGGCAGCGGAACGCATCGAGGAGTCGCTCGGTGATGGTGTTCGCCTGATGGTGACGCTGCGGGACCCGGTCGAGCGCGCGTTCTCGTCCTACCTCTACATGCTCAAGCAGGGGGAGAACCCCGGCTCGTTCCTGGAAGCGGTTCGATCGCGGCCCGAACTGCTGGAGCACGGTCGCTATGCGACGAACCTCCAGCGATACTTCGACACGTTCGGCGAGGAGAACGTCTTCGTTGCCGTTTTCGACGACCTCGCCGCCGACCCGCAGCAGTTCATCGACCGCCTGCTGACCTGGTTGCAGCTCGAACCGATGGTGCTGAGCGACGACCTGCTCGAAGCCCGGCTGCCGGCCGGCAAGGCGCGGTCGGCGGCCCTCGCCCGGGCAGCTCGCCGCGCAGCCGACTTCGTCCGGGAGCACGACGGGGCAAACCTGGTCGGTCGGGTCAAGCGCTCCTCGATCGTCCAACGCACTCTCTACCGGCCGCTGGCCAGTGACAAGCCGACAATGACCGCGGAGGAGCGCGAGGCCGTCCTCGTGCCGCTCACGCCCGAGATCGAGCGGCTCGACGGGCACCTCGGTCTCAACCTGCGCAAACGGTGGGGATGGTCTGCTATCCCTGCACCCCGCGCGGTCCTGCCATTGGAGGCCGAGACGGCATGACCTTTGTCGACTCGCGACCGGTCGTCCGGCTCGACGAGCCGCGGTCGTCCTGGCTCGTGCGCCGGCTCGGTCCTGCGTGGCCGTTGAAGGCATTGCTGCTCGGTTTTCCGCTGTGGTGGGCGCTCGGGATCGCCCAGTTCGCATTCCTGTCCGCTGCCGTCGCCATGGCAGTGCAGATGTACCGCCGTGGCTCGATCAGGGTTCCTGCGGCGTTCGGCGTGTGGCTGCTCTTCCTGGTCTGGATGGCGGCCGGCGTGTTCGTGCTCTGGGCGCATGCGCCGGGCACGATCGACGGGAACAGCCCCATCCGCATCATCCCGTTCCTGTTCCGGGTCATGTGGTATCTCGCCATCACCGTGGCCGTTCTCTATCCGCTCAGCATGTCCTCGCGGATCCTGCCCGCGATGGACGTGGCCCGCTGGCTCGCTGCTCTGTTCGTCTTCTCGGTGCTGGCCTCGGTCGCCGGACTGCTGGTCCCCCACTTCCAGTTCACCTCGCTCGCCGAGCTCATCGTCCCCGGCGCGAGAGCCAACGGAACCTTCGTACACACGATGCTGCATCCGGCACTCACCACCGGCAGCGAGTTCCTTGGCTATGAACAGCCGCGCCCGAAGGCTCCGTTCGCCTATCCGAACGCCTGGGGCAACAACGTCGGCCTGTTGCTGCCGTTCTTCGTCGTGGCGTGGGCCAACAGCAAGAAGAGGTGGCAGCGGATCAGCGTTCCCGTCGTCCTGGCGTTGTTCCTCCTCCCTGTCGCCTACTCCCTGAACCGCGGTCTGTGGCTGGGCATCCTCGTGGTCTCCGTCTATGCGGCCGTGGCGTTGGCACGTTCCGGTCGACTGGCGGCGCTCTGGACCCTCATCGTGGTCGGCATCGTCGCGACTGCCATCCTGATCGGGTCTCCCGTGTGGTCGACGATCATGCTGCGAATAGAGACCCCTCACAGCAACGCGCGGCGCGGGACCGTTGCCGAGGTCGTCATCGACACCACCTGGCACGGCTCACCGCTGCTCGGCTTCGGGACGACCCGCAAGGTCACGGGCAACTTCGCCTCGATCGCCGGCACCGGCTCGACGTCCTGCCACCAGTGCTCTGCCCCGCCGCTGGGGACGCAGGGCTTCCTGTGGCGACTGATCCTCACGACGGGCTTCGTCGGCACCGGTCTGTTCGGGGTGTTCATGGTCGTGCAGTGGCTCAAACACTTCCGCCGCCGTGACGTGTTCAGTGTGGTGGGCTGCATGTGCCTCGTGATGTCGGGTCTGTTCTTCCTCGTCTACGACTCGCTCGACTCGCCGCTGTTCATCCTGATGCTGGCCATCGGCCTGATGAACCGGGAACGATTGCAGGACCAGGTGGTCGAGTCCGGGCTGGCCAAGGTGGACATGGCTGTTGGACCACGCATGCTGGGACGTGCGCGATGACCACGCGCACTGCTGCGGCAGCCGAACAGTTGACCGCCATCAACCTGCTGTGGCCGGACGGCGCGCGACGGCTGACTCGCCGTCCCGGCCGGTCACCTGCGCTGCTGGTGCTGCCGACCCTGAGGTCGCCGCGGATGCTCGTCCCGGTCCCAGCGCCGGGGGCGGAGTCCATGCTGGTGAGGTTCAGCAGGAGCCGCCGCCACCTGCTCGCCCAGAAGGTGCTCTCCGGCAGCGTCAGGACCGGACTCCTGCCCTTGCTGCCCGTCTGGCGGCTCGCTCCGGCTCCCGCCGGGTCCCTCGGAGCCTCGATCGAGGACCACGTGCGGTCGCACGTACCGGAAGCCGGGGCCGTCGGTGTGCTCCTGGGTCCGCCGCGGGCCAACGCAAAACCAGTGCTGCGCATCTTTGACCGCGCGGGAACCACGATCGCCTACGGCAAGGTAGGGCACGACGAGTTCTCGGCCGGCCTTGTGCGCGCTGAGACAGCTGTCCTTCTCGAGCTGCGCCGACGGCCCATGCTCGCACTCGAGTTCCCGACCGTCCTGCACGCAGGGGAGTGGCAGGGACTCGAGGTCCTGTTGATAACTGCGTGCAAGGGCGCGAACGAAGGAATGCCGTCGTGGGAGCTGCCGCTTGCCGCGATGTACGAGCTGGCGGAAGCCGATCGCACGGAAGCGCGGACCGTAGAAGGCAGCGAATACCTTGCCGACCTCGGCGCCCGCGTTGCGCGACTCCCTGCCAGTCGGAACCTCGCGGTGATGTACGACCGCGTCGCGCGGCACACCGCGGCAACCGAGCTGGCCTTCGGTCGATGGCACGGAGACTGGGCGCCATGGAACATGGGCTCGGCGGCTGGACGCGTGCAGCTCTGGGACTGGGAACGGTCGCGAGACGGCGTGCCGCTCGGCTTCGATGTCGTGCACTTCGTGCTTCAGCAACAGCTGGTGGCGCGTGCCGACCCGGCGATCAGCGCGGCGGCGCTGCTGCGGGTCGGAGGCGACGCGTTGTGCCGGTGGTACGACCGGTCGGATCAGCGGGAGGCGACTGTGCTCCTCTACCTCACGGAGATCGTCGCGCGATATGCAGCCGACGCCGGCCCGGCGCCGACGGAGGCGCTCCGGCATCGCCTGCGCACGATCGATGCCGTCTACTCCGCCATTCTCGGCCAGCCGAAGGAGTCACATGTCGACGCTTAAGCAGCGCGCGCCACAGGGCATGAAGCAGCTCGGTCGCAAGGTGTCGCTCTCGGCCGGGTTGCGGACATCGTCTCGCCGCATGGTGCCAGGCTTCGTGCTGGCCGGCGCCCAACGGTGCGGGACCACGTCGCTGTTCCGGGCCCTGCTCGACCACCCGGCGATCGTCCAGCCCGTCCACCACAAGGGCGTCAACTACTTCGACGTCAACTACGCCGAGGGGTGGCCCTGGTACCAGGCACACTTCCCCGTCAAGACGGTGGCGTCCATGCGCACCCGTCGCGCCGGTGAGGACGCCGTCAGCTTCGACGCGAGCGGCTATTACATCTACCATCCCCACGCGGCTGCCCGGATCGCCAAGGATCTGCCGGACGCGAAGGTTCTTGTCATGCTGCGCGACCCCGTGGAGCGGGCGTTCTCTGCCTACCGGCACGAGTTCGCGCGGGGGTACGAGACGGAGTCCTTCGAGAAGGCTCTCGAGCTCGAGGACGAGCGCGTCGAGCCCGAGCTCGAGAAGATGCTCGTCGACCCGACCTACGCCAGCTTCAGCCACCGTCACCACTCCTACCGTCGGCGTGGGTTCTACGCCGAGCAGCTCGAACGCTTCACGGAGGCGCTCGGCCGCGAACAGGTCCTGGTGGTCGACAGTGACAGCTTCTTCTCCCGGCCGGTGGAGGAATATCGCCGCATCATCGAGTTCCTCGGGTTGCGACCTCACCAGCCGGCCCACTTCGACCAGTGGAACGCGCGGCCGGGGTCCCCGATGTCCGATGCGGCACGGCAGCAGTTGACTGCCGCCTTCGAGCCGCATGATGCCGCCCTCCAGAGGCTGCTCGGCCACGCGCCCAGCTGGCGCCGGTAACGGAGCCTGCCACCGTGTCCAATCGTGTGAACGTCGCCAACCCCGACCTCGTGATGCATCATCTCGCGCGAGGCAGGGTCTGGCTGGCGGGCGCCCTCCTCGGCCTGGTGCTGGGCGGCTGGTTCTACTGGGCAACACCGGCGAAGTTCAGCGCGACGTCCGTCGTGGAGCTCACCGCCGTGTCGCCGACCATCGACCTCGGCGCGGTTCGCGGCCGCCCGAAGCTCGAGAGCGTTGACACGGACGCCAACATGCTGGCCTCCGACGACGTCGTGTCGTCTGTCGCCAGGGCGTCGGGCGATCCGGAGCAATGGGCGCGCACAGCGATAGCGGTGTCGGCGCGAAACCTCACCCGCGTCGTGGAGATCACCTATACCAGCGCGACACCGGCGGGGGCGCGCGCAGGCGCCAACAGTGCCGCCGACGGGTTGCTGACCGCTCGCCAGCGCCTGGTCATCCAGCCGGTAGTGGACTATCTCAATGAGGTCGCGAAGCGGACGGAGACGCCGCTCGACGCCGAGGTGGTCAACCCCGACGACCGTTTCGGGACGGCTGAGTTCAGGGTCGAGAACTGGCGTGACCGGGCTCTGGCAGCCAGGCTCCAGCTGCCGGATGCCGGCACGGTCCTGCAGCGCGCGACCACGTCGTCAGGTGCGCAGCGAGGCCCCATGGAGGTTCCGTTGACCTCCGGCGCGGCCCTGGGTGCACTCGTCGCCGTGCTGCTGGGCATCGGTGTCCAGCGGCTCCGAGCCGGGCGGGTAACGCAGGCACGCCGGATCCAGCTGGTGGTCCGGCACGGCGGAGCGGTGCTGAAGGCAAGGACGTTGCCGGCAGCTGACATTGCTCCCGTGCGGCGTCACCGAGTCCATCGCGCCGTGCGCGGCACTGCCCTCGTCGTCACGATCAGTCTCCTCGGCCTTGCCCTCGGCTACGCGGGTGCCACGAGGCTGGACTCGCACGACCTGGGCCGATCCACGCTCCTGCTCAAGCCGTTGCCGGGCAACGCTTTCTCGACGAGAAACGGTGACACGGCGGTCGACCTGAAGACCGACGGGCAGGTGGCACTGTCCGATGCGGTGCTGAGCCCGGTTGCGACCGCGTTCCACAACGGCCTCACCGTCGAGACCCTGCGCAGTCGCCTGAACGTGAAACTCGTCGACAACGCCGAGGTCGTGATCATCACCTACAAGGGCGGCGGAGCGGCACATGCGGTCGATGTGGTCAAGCGGGTCGCCGAACAGCTGATGAATGTCCGGACGGCGCGGGCCAAGGTGGCCTACAAGGAGCAGGCAGCAATCATCGCACCCGAACTGAAGGCGGCCGAGGACCGCGCGGCCGAAGGGGTCAAGGGAGCTGGTGAAGGCAGGGACCAGAACGGGGAAGCGCAGACGATCCTGAACCAGCGGGTCGTGTCTCTGCGCACAGAGCTGCGCGCGGTCCAGGAGCTCCCGCCCGGCCCGGGGACCGTGCTCGCCACCACAGCGCCGCGTCAGGCGGGCGTGCGCAAGCTGCAGCTGGCCATCCTTGCGGCCGGCTGGATGCTGGCGACGTCCGTGGGTCTGCTGCTCGCGGCAAGAAAGCCTCGGTCGCGGCGCCGACCTGGCCGGGGCCCGTCCTCTGGTGAGACGACGATCGCCGGAGAGGTCCGGGCGGCGTAGTGCTGTGGCGCGTGGACGACATCGGAAGACAGCCAAGGTGACGGCGGAGCTCTCGGCAACGAGGGGAGCGCCGCGCAGCAATGTCGAACGGATGGCCCGGGCGGGGGGAGTGAGTCTCGCCGGAGCGGGAGTCGCGGCGGTTGCCGGCGTGGCCCTGATGGCCTTGATCACGAACAACTTTGACAAGGCGACCGCGGGCAGGATCGTCACGTCGACCTCTCTCTTCTTGATCGCTACAGCCGTCGTCCAGCTCGGCACCGACATCGGTCTGGTGCGGTGGATCCCGACGCTGCTCGTGCGAGGTCATGGGCATCAGGTCCGTCCGGTCGTGCGCATCGCGTTGATCCCGGTCATCGGCGCATCCGTCCTGGTGGCCGTGTTGGGTTTCGCCTTCTCCTCTGAGCTGGCCGGCATCATCGACCACACGAGTGATGGCGGACAGCTGGCCGATCAGATCAAGGTGCTTGCGCTGTTCCTGCCGGTCGCGAGCGTCTACAACACCGTGCTCGCGGGCACGCGAGGGTTTCGTACGCAGGTTCCCACTGCCGTCACCGAGTCGCTCGGCCGCGTGCTCTTACAACTGGTCTCTGTCGGCGCTGCCCTCGTGCTCGGCCTCGGCGCAGTCGCGGTCGTGATGGTGTGGTCGCTGCCCTATACCGTGGCACTTGTCGTAGCCATCCTGTGGTTTCGCGCACTGTTGCGACGGCGGGTTCCACTAGACGTCGCCAGCGACGATCTGACGGTGGACGAGTCGGGGCGAGCCTTTTGGCGTTACACGACTCCTCGGGCGATCGGGACGGCGTCCCAGGTGGTTCTCAAGCGGTCGGACATCATTCTGGTGGCAGCGCTGCGGTCGCCGAGGGAGGCGGCTCTCTACGCCGCCGCCACCCGTTTCGTGGTGCTGGGGCAGTTGGGTGTCCAGGCTCTCCAGCAGGCCTTGAGTCCGCAGATCAGCGCGCTGTTCGCCCAGGGCGACAACTCCGCCGTCCGGGAGGTCTACCGGGCGACAACGGCCTGGGCCATGATCCTCGCCTGGCCCGTCTACCTCTCCACCGCGGTGCTCGCCCCGGACCTGCTGAAGATCTTCGGGCCGGGGTACAGCGAGGTGGCATCGGTTGTCGTGCTGCTGAGCATCGCGATGCTCGCGGCGACGGCGTGTGGTGCCGTGGACACCGTGCTGCTCATGTCTGGTCACACATGGCTGAGTCTCGGCAACAATCTGTGCGCACTCGGGCTCAATGTCGGCCTCAACCTGGTGCTCATCCCTGCCTACGGCGCCCTCGGCGCGGGCATCTCCTGGACCGTGTCCATCATCGTGCGCAACGTCTTGCCCCTGCTTCAGATAGCGTGGAAATATCACATCTCTCCGATAGGACGAGAGACTGCCCTGGTGGCTGGGTTGTCGGTCACGACAATGGGGGTGGTGCCGGGTCTGTTGCGTCTCATGTCGGTGCCAACTGTGGTAGTTCTGGCCGCACTACTTCTCGGAGGTCTTGTGTTCCTCGCCACCTGCTGGCGGTTCAGGGAGCAGCTTCAGCTCGACGCGTTCGTGTCCATCGTGAAGCGGCCGAGGGACCGCAGACGCGTCGCATGACGTCTGAGTCGGGTCGCCGCGTCGTCTACGTCGCCATGGCGTCGGCAGCTGTCCTGATCCTTGGTGCCGGTGCTGCGACGCTGATCGACAACGGCGAGGCCACCGAGAGCGCAGTCCAGCCCTCAGCCACCACGGATGAGACGCCCGGCACCGATGTGACGAGCCCGACCCCCGAGCCTGCGGACACGAGCGAGCCGGGAACCATGCCCAAGGAGACGCTGTACGGAGCGTCATTCATGAGGAAGCACGGCGAGGGCTATCAGAAGGCGCTGCGACGCACCGACGCGACGCTGGGCAAGCTCGGTGTCGTGCGGGTCTTCTACCGGCGGGTCCCCAAACCCTGGCCGGGCAAGGCGCCCGGGCGCGACGTCATCGTGTCGTTCCGGCTCGACCCCGCGCGGGTGCTCGCCGGCGACTACGACGCCTACATGCGTAACTGGTTCGCGAGCGTCCCCATCAGCTTGAACGTCTACTGGACGAACTACCACGAGCCCGAGGACGAGATCGAGGCCGGAAGGTTCACGGCATCCGAGTACCGGACGTCGTTTGCGCACCTGAACCGTCTCGCCAGGGAAGCAGCCAATCCGCGGCTGAAGTCGACGGTGGTCCTGATGTCCTGGTCCGCGCGGCCCGCCAGCGGTCGCAAGTGGCGGTCGTACGTGCCTGACCCCGCCAGCATCGACGTGCTTGCCTGGGACATCTACAACCGGCGGCGTGATGTCTATCCGGACCCGGCGGCGTTGCTCGAGGCCGCCCAACACGACTCGGAGACGCTCGGCAAGCCGTTCGCGATCGCCGAGCTGGCCAGCGTGCTCGGCCGCGGCGACAAGGGATCCGGGCGGGCCGAGTGGCTCAAGGCGATGGCCGCCTTCGCGGAGGAGCACGACGCGGCCTTCGTTTCGTACTTCGACATGTTGTGGAACGACGGACACGACGACTTCCGGCTCCAGGACGCGCCGTCCATCAACGCCTGGAAAACCCTCAGCGGCGACTAGCCACCTCCTCAAAGTCGATCATGCAGTAACTGGCCGCGGCTTGGATCGCCGCAGGTCAGAGCCCCGAAAAACCAAGTCGATCATGCAGTAACTGACAGCGCCTTCGCCGTCACAGATCGAGGACGCCGGGAATCCCTGCGGTTTGCGTAGGTCATGCCGAGCCTTTCGTGCACGGTCATCAGGGTGTGGTCGGCGATCTGGCGTGCCCGGTCGTTGCCGATGTCGAGGACGCTGTCGAGGTAGGAGTGGTCGTCAGCGAGGCCGGCGCGGCGTTGCCGCAGCGGGCGGAGGAGCTCGTTGACCGCCTCGGTGGACATCTGCTTGAGTCGTCCCGCGCCGTCGTTCCCGATCTCGTCAGCAAGTCGGCGAGGGTCCTCGCCGGTCGTAGCCGCCAGGAGCTCGAGAAGGTTGGCGACGGCGGGCCGGGCCGGGGGGTCGTAGGTGATGCGTCGTTCGCTGTCGGTGGGTGCGCGACGGATCATCGCGGCGGTTTCATCCTCGGTTGCTCGCAGCGCGATGCCGTTGCCGCGGGTCTTGCTCATCTTCACTCCGTCCAGTCCGGCCAGCATCGGGGTCTCGGTGAGCAGTGCGTCAGGCCCGGGGAACAGCCGCTCCTGCCTGCTGTAGCGCTCATTGAAGCGACGGGCGATGAGCCGAGTGGTCTCCAGGTGAGGGAGCTGGTCGAGACCGACGGGAACCAGGTTTGCGTGGCAGAACAAGATGACCGCGGCCTGGTGGACGGGGTAGGTCAGCATGAGACCGGTCGGTGGGTGCCGGTCGCCTCGGTCTCGGCTTGTGGGGTTTCGGTGCAGCTCGGCATCGCTGACGAGGCTCAGGAATGGCAGCACCAGTTCGTTCAGCGCGGGGACAGCGCTGTGGGTGAAGATCGTTGCCCGGTCTGGGTCGATGCCGGCGGCGAGGTAGTCGGCGACGACTCCGCGCACAGTGGCGGCCAGCCGGTGGCCGACCTGTTGGTCTGTCATGGCTTGGTAGTCGGCGATCAGCACGATCACCTCGACGCCGAGATTCTGAAGTCGAACCCGGTTCGCGAGGGTGCCGAGGTAGTGGCCGATGTGGAGTGGCCCGGTGGGACGATCCCCGGTCAGGACACGGAATCGTCGCGGGTCCGCCAGGACCTGGACGTGGAGAGCGCCGCTGCGCTCGAGTGCTGCCAGCTGTGATGCGGTGCGGTCGGACATCGGTGGGCTCCTTGTGTGCGGAGGCCGACCTGCCGAGGCTGCCGAGCGGTGGATTGACCCCGGGGGCTGCCACGAGAGGGCAGCCCGGGACGTCAGAGGTCAGGGTCGCCGTTCGGGCGACCACCGCCAGCTGACGAGGAAGCGGGACATGACGACAGTCGTGTCCAACTCACGCACGGATCGCAAGCAACTCTCTGTCAGGCTCGCCCGTGCCACCAACTGCCGTCAGTTGGTCGCCCTCGGTCAGACATGCAACGGGGTGCGGACGATTTCTCGTCCGCACCCCGTTGCGTTAGCCGCTCTCGATCACGTCACCGTGACGTTGCGGGTGACCGTGGTCGCCCTGCCCCAGTTGTCGGTCACGGTCAAGGTGATCGTGTAGGTCCCCGCCGCCGCGTAGACGTGTGCGGCTCGGTTGCGGTCGCCGTGCGTCGCGGTGTCCGGCGTGCCGTCACCCCAGTTCCAGGTGTAGCTCCGGATGCCGCCGTCGGTGTCGGCGGTGCCGGTGCTGCTCACCGAGCACGTCCGCGCCGTGCAGGTGGCGGGGGAACGTGACGGTCGGGCGGGTTGTTGCCGGCCGGCTCCGTCTGGGTGGTCGACACCCAGGTGACCGGAGCCGCTGTCCTGCCCCACTTGTCGAGCTACCCGCAGGGTGACCGTGTAGCTGCCGGCAACGTTGTAGACGTGCGACTGGCTTGCCGTCGTGCCCGTGGTGTCCGGCGTGCCGTCACCCCAGCTCCACGACGTAGTCCTGGATCCCGTCACCGTGGCGGTGTCGGGGTCACTGCTCCCGGTGCCGCTCATCACACACGTCGTGAACGTCGGGCACGTGCCGGAGGCGATCACCGCGGTCGGCGCGTTGTTGCTGCCCGGCTCGGTGATGGTCACGTTCGTGCGTGGCCGTGCCGACCTTGCCCCACACGTCGGTGACCGTCAAGCACGATCGTGTACGTGCCAGGCGTCGCGTAGGTGTGCGCACGGGCTGGCCGTGGTGGTCGCGGTGGTGCGATCGCCCCAGTTCCACGAGTACCTGATCGCGTCACCCTCGGCGTCCACGGTGCCGGCGCTGTTCATCTGGCACGTCGTGAACGAGGCACAGCTGGTGGTGAACTCGACGTGCGGCGCCGTGTTGCCTGGCCGGCTCGGTCAGCACCACGTTGCGGGTGGTCGAGGCGAACTTGCCCCAGCCGTCCGTCGTGGTGAGCGTGATCGTGTACGAGCCGGCTGCCGCGTAGACGTGTGCCGCAGGCGAGGCGCCGGTGCTGAGCGCGCGTGCCGTCACCCCAGTTCCACGAGTAGGCGATCGTGTCCCCGGTGTTGGGGTCAGCCGTGCCCTGCGCTGCTCACCGAGCAGGTCAGGCCCTGGCAGCTCTGGATGAACGTCGGCACGGGGGCGACTGTTGCCCGACGGCTCGACGATCGTGACGTTCTGAGCCGCCGACGTGTTCGTGACGGTCCACTCGTCCCTGACCGTCAGGGTCACCGGGAAGGTGCCCGGCGCGGTGAAGGTCTTGGTGGGCAGCGGACCGGTGGCGGTCCCCTGGGTGCCGAAGCTCCAGGTGTACGTCAGCGAGGCGGTGTTCTCGTCGGTCGAGCTCCTGCCGTCGAAGATGCACACGTTCTGGTTGCAGCTGTAGGTGAAGCTCGCCACCGGCGGGTTGTTGGGCGGCTGCGTGACGATGACGCCGGTCGCGGTCCGTGCCAACCCGATCTGGTTGTGCACGTCGACCGGTTGCACGATCACGCTGTACGTGCCGGCCGGGATGACCGGCGTGGTGTACGAGTAGTTCGACCCCACGCTGCCGGGGCTGTTGAGGAACGCCGTGCGGAAGCTGGCGGTCGTGCTGGTGAAGGTGCCGGTCGAGCTCATGTACTGCCCGGCGCTGTTGACGATGCCGACCTGCACCGACGCGATGTCTGGCGTCCCCGTCCGGCGCGTCCTCGGCGCGTCCCGTGACGACGATCTTCCCGTCGGTGAACGTGGCACCGCTCTGCGGCTGTCCCAGCGTGTCACTCAGCGCTGGCGGGCCGTCGTTCGGATAGGCCCGGTAGCTGGCCGTGGCCCCGGCGTCGACGGGTCCTGCTGGTCCACCGTGTCGAACGCAATGGCAGTGAAGCTCCAGTTTCCGCCGGTGGGCAGAGTCAACGCCAGTGACCACGTCGTGGTGGTCGCGTTGGGTGAGGCGAGGGTGGCGTTGCGGATGGCTGATCGCTGCCGCCATCGTGCCGTCGGCCTGCAGGTAACGGCCGGTGTCCCGGTCCTGCAGCGACACCCGGACGCTCGCGACACCCTTGTCGTCGGTGGCCGTCCCGGTGAAGCTCACCGCCAGCGACTCGTCGAGTCGGGGCGGTGAAGCGTCATCGTCGTGTCGGGCGGCAAGTCGCCCGCGATCTGGGCGTTGACGGTCAGCCGGCCCTGGTTGGTCGACGACGTCGTCAGGTCGTCGTCGTCGGTGGCCCGCACCGTGAACGAGTAGCTGCCCGGGGACAGGTTGAACGGAGTGGTGTAGGTCCAGTTGTAGTTGGACCCGCTGATGTCCACCGGCGAGATCCGGTAGTTGCCGGCCTGGCCGATGCCCCAGGTGCCGTCGTTGCGAAGACCTTCTCCAGTGGTGCCGTTGCGAAGGGAGATCTCGACGTTCTTGAGACCCTCGTCGTCCGAGGCGGTCCCCGAGAAGGTCAGCCGGCCGCCCGGCTCGACCGTGACCGCCGGGACCGTGAAGGGCGGCGTCATGGGCACCGGCTGCTCGATCGTGACGGTCGGCGCGACGGCGTTGGAGTCGACGGTCCAGTCGCGCGTCGCGCTGCGGAGGTCTGCCTGCCCGATGGTGTCGGTTGCCGTGGCGCTGCCACGCCAGACTCCCTCGTGCGGCAGCGTCACCTCGTACGACCAGGTCGCATTGGTGGCGCCGATGACATCCGGGGTGCCGCGGAAGGTGTTGAAGATGGCGCTGACGGTTCCGTCGTTCTGCAGGTAGCGCTCTTGTTCGTCACGGAACCAGAAGCTCAGCGAGTTGACGCCCTTGTCGTCGTTGGCGGTGCCGGTCACGGTGAACGTGGTGGAGGTCTGGATGCCGCTCGGCCCGCTGATGCCCGTCGTGGGCGTCTGGTCGTCGGTGCTGAAGGACTCGATCTTCTTGGTGGCCATGGTCGAGTCGCCCGTGCCGCCGGTCGCGGCGGTGAATGCCTGCGCCGAGACCAGCATGTTGCGGTTGGTGGTGACGATGCGGCCGTCCAGCGACCAGGTCCGGTTGGTCGTCCCTGCGCCGAGGGTCGCGTTGACGTTGGTGACGGTGCTGGTCCACGTGTTGGTCGAGGTCAGGTACTGACCGCTGTCGCGGTCCTGGATCCGCACCTGGACCCGGCCGACGCTGCCGGTGGCGACCCGCGCGGTGCCGGTGACCGAGAACGGCGTGTTGTTGGCGACGACGCGTCCCTCGATCGGGGTCGTGATCGTCGTGTCAGGCAGCGGTGCCGGGAACGGCACCGTGTTGAAGTCGTAGAACGCGACGCGTCCGGTGCGGACTCCGCCCTGGAACATGCCGTCGCCACCGATGAACAGGCCGCGCGGCGTGGCGATCATGGCCTTGTTGCCCTCGAACGAGTTCGACCCGTTGGTCGGGTTCCACTCGAGCGCCTTGCCGGTGGCCGGGTGCGACCGCCGCGATGTGGTCGCGGCGGACGACCTGGTCGCCCAGGCCGTAGCCGGCCAGGCCCTGGCCGGTGCCGTAGCCGACGTTGTCCAGGCCGGGCCACGGGTCGTCGGACGTGGGCGACTCGATGAACTGGTAGTGACCGCCGAGGTAGACCGCGACCTCGGTGATGGCCACCGAGTAGATGCTGTCGAAGTGCCGGGCGATCCAGCAGCGGCTGGACGTTGGTGTCGGTCAGGGATGCTGTCGACGAGGGGGTAGGCGACCGCCGTGTCGCTGATCGGCGGCGCGTCGCCACCCGACCCGCTGCTCACGACGAAGTACGAGTCGTCGGGTGCGATGTCACCCGCGGCGATGCGGGTCACGCCGCCGACGCGCGCCAGGTTGTCGTCCCAGAGGGTGCTGCGCCACGGGAAGAGCCCCTTGGACGGGGTGCCCGCCACGGTGCTGGCGCTGATGTTGATGATTCCCATGCCGTAGCGGTCCAGGCCGGCGATCTGCCGGCCGGTGTGGACGACGAGGAGCTTGCTCTGGTCGTGGGTCACCTTCAGCTGTGGCACGCCCAGGGCGCCGTTGACACCGATGCCGCCGGTGATGTCGTTGCTGAAGGTGGTGTCGACCGCGCCCGATGCGGTGTTCACCGCGCCGAGGCCACTCTTGACGACGCCGTTGAGGCGGGTGAACCGGCCGCCGACGTACAGCGTCGAGTTGGTCGTGGCCAGTGCCGTCACCTGGTTGTTCGTGCTGTTCGAGAAACCGAACGTGCTCAGGGGTGCACCCGTGGTGAGGTTGAGGCTGGCGACCTTCTGAGCCGCCACGCCGTTGACGGTGTTGAAGCTGCCGCCGACGAACAGCTTGCTGCCGTCGGGTGTTGCCTCCACGGCGGCCACGCCGCCGTTGAACGTCGGGCGGAAGGACGTGTCGATCAAACCGGTGGTGAGGTTGTAGCTCGCGAGGTTGGCCTGGTTGATCGTCGTCGTTGGGGCGATGGTGTTCGCGATCGAGGTGAAGCTGCCGGCGATGAACACCCGGTTCAGGCTCGGGATGACCTCGATGTCCCAGATCTCACCGTTGCTGATCCTGGGGGTGTTGTTCCGCGGCTTGTCCGGGACCAGACGGGTGTGCCCGGGCACGTTGCTCGGCGTAGTCCCGACGGTCGGGTTGGCCGTGCGGGTTGCCGGCGCAGAGGCCAACCCCTGGTTGTCTGTGACGACCAGGGTGATCGTCTTCGCGCCACTGGAGGTGTAGGTGTGGGTCGCGGTCACTCCGGTGCCGGTCCCGCCGTCGCCGAAGTTCCAGGCGTACGAGGCCACGGTGCCGGGTGCGGTGTCGCTGGAACCCGTTGCATCGACCGTGCAGGTCGCCTGAGGACAGGTCACCGAGAACGACGCGACGGGGGCCACGTTCGGGTTCGACGACAGGTCAGGCTGGAGCACGACGCTCCACATCGTCGCCTTGGCCGTCGCGACGGCGGCGGTTGCGGTCACGCCGGCGCTCGCCCCGACGGGCGATGTTCCGTTGCGGTCGGTCGCCATGGAGGTGATGCGTCCGGCGCCGGTGCCGAGGGCGATGCTGCGCTGGGTCTGACCGGCGGGGGTTGTCCAACCCGTAGTAAGTGATGCGGATTTGTCCGCCCAGTAGCTGACGACCCACGAGCCCGCGGCTGCCACGTTGGCTCCCGGTGTCGTGTGCGTCGTACGGCTGACCGTCTCGGCTGCCGACGCCACGACCGCGACCGGGTCGGCGGCGGTGCCGTCGTAAGCGAGCAGGGTGATGGTGGACTTGGTGGTGGCCGAGAAAGCGACGGCCGCGTTGGTGCCGGCGTCGTTGGCCGTTGCGACCTTGGTGTAGAGGATGGTCTCGGTGTCGGTGCTCGACAACCGGCTTGCCCTCCAACGTCCATCCGGCTGGCGGCGTCGTAACCGACGCGAGCGCCTTGTTGCTCGTGACGAACAACAGCATGCCGTCTGTCTCGCGCACGTTTGCGGGGATCGTCACCCGAGCCGTGGGCTGATTGAATGTCGCCTGGGTCGAGGCGCGGAACGCGATGTTGTCAACCGCCGCCGCGGGCAGGGCAGTGAGCCCAGTCATCCCCAGCGAGACTGTCACGGTTGCCAGGACCAACCTGAAGATGCTCTTACGCCCGCGCATGCGGTTCCCCCCACTGTTGTGATCTGCGGTCAACAAGCTGTGTGCCAGGCCCCTCGATTTGCGCATGTCTCTCTTCCCCGGTTGTCTCACGATGCCGCCTTGATCACTACGGACCACATGGTCGCCTTGGCCGTCGGCTGGTCGGCCGTCGCTGTCAGTCCGGCGGAGAGTCCTGCCGCCGATGCCGCTCCGAAATCTGTTGCGAGCGACGTGATTCGTCCCGTCCCCGACCCGATGGATGTGCTTCGCCGCACCTGCAGTGCCGGGTCGGTCCAGCTGTTCGTCGTCGACGACTTGTCGGCCCAGTAGGAGACCACCCACGAACGGTCGGCGGTCACCGTCACGTCAGGTGTCGTGTGGGTGCTGCGGTTGACGGTCTCGGCCGCCGACGCGATCGTGTCGAACGGGGCGTCGGCAACGTTGGAGTAGGCCAGCAAGGTCATGTCGGTCTTTGCCGCTGCCGCGAAGGCGATCGACTGCACCTTCGACGCGTCGGTTGCCGTGGCCACCTTCGTGTAGAGCAGGGTCCGCGTGTCCGTGCCGGAGGTCTGGGTGCCGGCCGGGGTCCAGCCCGCCGGTGCCGTCACGACCGCTGGCGTGGCGTTCGTCGTGACGAACAGCAGCATGGCGTCGCCCAGCTGCACCGAGGCGGGAATCGTCACCCTGTTGGTGATGGCGTTGGTGGAGGACGTTGCCGCGGATCGGAACGCGATCTGCGGAGCCTCGGTGACGTTCACGTCGTGCGTGGTCGCGGCAGACGCCAAGCCCAGGTTGTCCGTGACGACCAGGCTGATCGTGTGTGTGCCCGCGGCCGTGAACGTGTGCATGGCAGTGGCGCCCGTTTCGGTGCCGTCCCCGAAGTCCCATGCGTACGACTCGACGGTGCCGTCGCCGTCGAACGACGTGGAGCCGTCCACTGTGCAGGTGAGGTGGAAGCAGTTGGTCGTGAATCCGGCGACCGGTGCCTCATTGGGAGCGTTCGCTGGCTTCAGGACGATCGACCACATGGTGGCCTTCGCCGAGCTCGAGTCTGCCGTCGCAGTCAGGGCACCGAACGAGCCCGCGGGCAGGGACTCGCCCCGGTCGGATGAGACGGAGGTGACGCGCCCGGTGCCAGTGCCGATGGCTGCGCCGCGCAACGTCTCCGAGCCGGGCAGAGTCCAGCCAGTCGTGGCCGAGGACTTGTCGGCCCAGTAGGAGACCACCCACGACCCGTCGGTCGGCACCGTCACGGCAGGTGTCGTATGCGTCGCGCGGTTGACGGTCTCCCCGGCCGATGCAACCACCTGGAGCGGGTTCGCCGCCGTGCCGGAGTAGGCGAGCAGGGTGAGGACGGCCTTGGTGGAGGCCGAGTAGACGATGGTCGGCTGAGATCCCGCATCGGAGGCGGTAGCTGTCTTGCTGTAGAGCAGCGTCTGGGTGTCGGTGCTGGACACACGGGTGCCTTCGAGGGTCCAGCCAGCCGGCGGCGTCGAGACAGATGTGACGATGTTCGACGTTGCGAACAGCAGCAGCGTGTCGCCAGCCGTCACGCCGGCAGGCTCGGTGACCCGTTGGGTCGCTGACGTGATCGACGCGGTTGCCGACGCCCGGAACGCGATGTCGCTGGCCGGCGGGTCAACGGGTGACACGTCGTGGAGGACCACGGGCGAGTTGGCAGTGTCGTCGTCGGTGACGAACAGGCTGTACCGAGTCCGTGCCGGCTGCAGTGTAGGCGTGTGTCGGGTTCGAGCCGGTGCCCGTCGTGCCGTCACCGAAGTCCCATGTGTACGAGGCGATGGTGCCGTCCGGATCGGACGAACCGGTTGTGTCGAACACGCAGGTGCGGTTGATGCAGCTGCTGGTGAAGGCTGCTGTCGGCGCCTGGTTGGCGGCGTCCTCTGCGGTGAGGTCCACGGAGTCCGAGCGGGAGACTCCCCGGTCGTCAGTCACGGTCAACGTTGCGGTCCAGTCCCCGCCGTGCGGGTAGGGGTGCGACGGCGCGGAACCGCTGTCCGTCGTGCCGTCACCGAAGTCCCACGCGTAGGACACGATCGTGCCGTCGCTGTCCGTCGACCCCGTTCCGTCGAAGCTGCAGACGTTGAGCACACAGCCGGTCCACGCGGCAAGGGCGACGGGCGGAACGTCGGGCAGCAGCCCGCTGCGGACGAACAGGCCGCGGGCCCGCCAGTCGATGGCGCTGTTGACGCTCGCTGCCGTTCCACTCACCGCGCCGGCGGCGAAGGGGATCGCGAACAGCGCCCCCGTCGCCTTGTCCGCGAAGTAGACCGTCGATCCGGACTTGAACATGCCCGCCACGCGCTGGGGTGCCATGGACGTGAGGCTGGTGCCGGTCGCGACGGCGTACCGGACGCTCCCGACGATGCGGCTCTGCGGAGTGAAGTAGCGGTAGTAGAGGTTGGCGTCGTTGGCCAGCGTGAAGTAGATCCGGCCCGCATCGAAGAACATGCCGGTGATGTTGGGCAGGTCAGCGGCGAACGTCCCCGTGAAGAGGTCGATCGTCGACGGCGCTCCGTACGTCACGCCGTCGTAGGACCTTGCGGTGAACGTGCCGTTCGCGAAGCCGGCGTAGAGCGTGCCGTCCACGATGAAGGCGCCACGCGCCTGGCCCCATGCTTCGCTGCCGGCGGTGGTGGTCATCGAGCCGCTCAGCGCGGAGCCGTCAAAAGCCTGGTTGCGGACCTGAGCAGCAGTTGCCGCCCCGGTCGCAGTCAGGTTGCGGTTGAGGATCTCGATGCCACTGACCTGCGGATCGGTGCTGATGCGCGAGAAGTTGATGTTGACGGTGCCGTCGCTCGTGACGTCGAAGGAACGCATCGTCGGGGTGGTGGGCACGGTGAAGCTGGTGAGCCTGGCAGTCGCGCTCCCGTCGATGTTGACGTTGAGCGTCCGCGTGGCGCCAGTGCGGTTGTCGAAGTAGAGCCGCACGGTGATCGGCGTGCCCGTGGGGACCGGGATGTTCCACTGCATGTCGGGTGTCGCGCTCGGGTCGCTGCGGATCGCGTTGAACAAGGTGATCGGAGGCTTGTCCGCCGCGGTGTTCGGCACGGTGGCATCGACCGAGGTCACATTGGTCGTGTAGGTCGTCGCGGTGCCGCCGGTGGTGTGCAACGGTGACGGGCTCGCAGCCGTGTCGGCGAGCCAGTTGGGGCCGTCGTCTGCCGAGGGCAGCTCCGGCCCACCGGCATTGACGCGGTAGAGCACCGACGGGTCGCTGCCGCCAAGGGCATAGACATCGGTCGGCAGCGTGCCGGTGATGTTCGGCGGCGGCGTCGTGCCGGTGGACAGCGGGAAGAAGGCGAGGCGCTGGCGCAGCTCGCTCGCGACCCGGTCGGTGTCGTCGCCGATCCAGATCCCGGCGGACGTCGCCAGGATGTCGAAGACCCCGACGCCACGCTCGCGGCCCGGGTTCCAGGAGAAGGGCAGCCCGTTGCTCGGGTCCAGCGCGGCGATGCCCTCGCGCGGGACGGCGCCCGTACCTGCCGTGTCTGCAGCGAAGGCGTTGTTCAGCCAGCGGAAGTGACCGCCGACGTAGACCGCTGTGCCGGTGATGGCCACCGCATAGGTGGTGTCGCCGCCGGTGTAGTCGCGCCAGGTCGACTGCAGGTTGGTGCCGACGTCACCCATCTCGTAGCGGCTGATCACGTCACAGCCACTGGTCGAGCCGCCATAGGCGCCGGTGGTGGAGATGACGACGTAGCTGCCGTCCGGCGAGATGTCGAGGTCACGCATGTACGTCGTGAAGGTGTTCGAGCACTTCGACGTGTACTGGGTCGTGTACCAGTTGGCCAGGGTCGAGGGTGAGGTCGAGATGTCGAGCATCGCGACCTGGTCGCGCGCCACCCCGTCGACCAGGGTGAAGTTGCCGATGGCCACGAGCTTGTTGCCGGCGGGGTCGACCGCGAACTTGGTGATCGCAGACTTCTGGGCACCGCCCCGGGCGGTGGGGTTGTGGATGCCGGTGAACGAGTTGGGGATCGCTGCGGTCACATCACCGGTCGTGGGGTCGAGTGAGGCGATGTCGTTGCGAGTGACGGTCTTGACCGTCGTGAACTGGCCGCCGATGATCAACCGGCCGTTCGAGAGGGCGAGGTCGTTGACCCGGCCGTTGGCGCCGCCGCGGTAGGTCGCGTCCTTGACGCCGGTGACCGCGTTGATCTTGCCGATGCTGCGGGCGGTGGCGCCGTTGATGTTGCTGAACGAGCCACCGACGTAGAGCGACTGGTTGTCCGGCGAGGCCGCGATCGCGGTCACCTCGTCGTCGAAGACCGGTGCGAAGCCGGTGTCGATCGCCCCGGTGGTTGCGTCGAAGGCGAACATGTTCGACCGGGTGAGGATCGGGCCGGTGCCGCCGGCCGCCTGCACCTGGGTGAAGATGCCGCCGGCGATGATCCGGTTGCCGACCTGAACGAGCGCGTTGACCTGACCGTCGAGGACGTTCGGCGTCCAGTTGGCCGGGTTGTCGCTCACGATGCTGGGCTGTGCCACGCCTGGCGCTGCGACTGCCTGAGGCAGCGCAGGGGACAGCAGGGCGAACACGGTGCCCACCACCGCGGCAAGCGCCGTCGTCCGTCTCACAATCGAGCCCCCCTCGACATGGCACGGCTTTCCCGCCCCGCTCGGGAGTCTTACCGAATCCCGTCAAGATCGCCGACGGATTGCAGAAATTGGTGGCAGAAAGTCACCCCAGGGCGCCGCGATGTGACGGAGGAAATAGAGTTCGTGACTCTCCGAGGTCACGACGCGCGGTTTCGACGGGCATGTCAGGATGGGCGGGTAGGCGGGGCACCCGCGCACGACGGGCGATCGACGGGGAGGCGGCACGGGTGCGGTACATCTGGTGGAGGACTCGCGTGCCTCACGTCTGGCGCAGGATCGCTGTTCCGACTGCGGTCGCGGTGCTGCTGCTCAGCGCCTGCGGATCCGGTGGAGACGGTGCTGACAACGCCGCCGCACCTGTGACCCTGACGAAGGTGATGTCGCTCGACTTCGAGCAGGCCGCGGCACCGCTGGATGCCGGGGCCACGATCAGTAGCGCGTTGGCCAACGGGCCGGGCGGAGCGGTCGAGCTGGCCGGTGCCACGCCGCGGCCACTGCGCCTGGTGACCGGCCGTGCCGACAAGGGCCAGGGTGTCGCCTTCCCGCCGCCCTGCCCTGACACGACGGACCCGACCTGCCCCAAGGCGATCATCGAGGTGGCCGACGACCTGGCCCTGGACCCCGGCGAGGAGGACTACGAGTGGGGCGCGAGCGTCCTGCTCGAACCTGACGAGACCTCGAAGGGGTCCAACATCATGCAGAAAGGGTTCTCGGTGGGCGGCGGGAGCCAGTGGAAGCTGCAGGTGGACGGGGACAACGGCCACCCGAGCTGCGTCGTCGTCGGCGAAGGCGAGTCGCGAATTCATGATGTATACGCCGATGTCACGATTGCTGATGGAAAATGGCACGATGTCTCGTGTCGTCGCGATGAGACGAAGCTGGTCATCACGGTCGACGGAGCGCACCGCAAGAGCACGAAGATCGCGAAGAGTCTGACGATTTCCCCTGCCGGTCCGATGCGCATCGGCGGAAAGAGCCTTAAGCCGAATAACGACCAGTTTTTCGGGACATTAGATGACGTCTTCGTCTCGACCGCGCAGTGACGCGCTGCGCAGACCTCCGGTGAAGTGCTCCGGAAGCCGCGATGGACCGGAACTGAACCAGTCGGGTGGATCTTTCCCAGCGATCCGGTGGCGGCGGGACTCCCGGTCGTAGAGTGACGATCACTCCACGACGGAGCTTGTTCCGGGGGACCAGTGAGGGTGACGCGGTACGCGACGGTTCGCCTGTTGACGGCGGCCGTCCTCGCTGTGCTCGTCGTCGGTGGAGCGACAGCGTGGATCTATGCCGCCGGGGCCGGCGTGGACGTCGGGACCCTCCTGTTCACCGGTGTCCTGGGACTGCTCAGCTTCGCCGTGCTGGTCATGCTGCTGTTGTTCGACTCGCGTCGGCGTCATCAACTGATGAGAGTGCTGCGCTCCCGGTTGGCGTCCGGGCGCCTGTTGCTGCGCGACCGAGGCGTCGACGAAGAGGCGCACGCCGAGATGAAGCGCCGCCTGGAGTACGCGCTCGAGGGACTGCGCAGTGCCGTCGCAACCACCCCCGCCCCGGTCGGGGCGACACCGGGTCCGGCGCTGTTCGAGGACAGCCGGCGAACGGGCCTGTCGAGTCGTGAGGCGGCGCGCGAGGTCCCGAGCCACGAGACCCAGCCCCTGGGGACGGAGCAGGCGTCTGAGCGTGTTGCCGTCGCCACGAGGCCCGCCGTTCGAGGGCCGGATGAGCTGCGGTTGCCGGTGTCGGCGCGGGTGGCCCACGGGGCTCCGCTCGTCAGATTCAGCACCGGGCGCTATCAGCAGAGCATCAGCCTCGCCGCGGCGCGCAGCAGGCTCAGTGCGCTTCGTCGGGCCGACGCACGCTGGATACGGCGCGCGACGCTGGCCCGATGGGCCGTTCGCGCTGCGTTGCTGCTGGCGGTTCCGGCGGTCCTCATCGTCCAGGCGCGGGGCCGCACATCGTGGTTCGGTGCGGTCTGGGACGGCATCGGCGGTCGGGTCGGCCTGGTCGCCGCGCTCGCCCTGGGTCTGGTGGGATCCGTTTGGGCACTCGCCGTGACACGCCGAGGAGGACGGGTAGGTCCACTGACGAAAGGTGAGTCCCACGCGATCCGCTCGCTGTTCGCCGCCGAGCAGCTCGCCGTCAGACTGGCGCTCGGTGCTCCCCCGGCGCAGGCATGGCACGCCGCTGGCGCTGACCAATCACTTCCCCGTGGGATCAGCGATCCCCGCCGCGTCCACGGAGGAGGCACTTGAGCTCGTCGAGCAGTTGCGCGGCGTCGCGCGGCGAAGGCGCCACCGGCCCGTTCGCTGGCGGCTCAAGGCGATCGCAGGGCCTCTGCTCACGTGCATCCTCCCCGCGTCGGTGATCATTCTCCTGCTCTAGAGCGGCCGCTAACGTATGGATCATGATCGCGAGCCAGACCATCGACACACTCGCAGGCGCTGTGCTCGACGAGCTCCTCGAGCGGCATCCGGACTACGCGACGAGCCTCGGCGACCATCGCTTCGACGACCGCTTGCCCGATCTCAGCTCGGCGGCGGCTCTGGAGGAGGCGCAGTGGGTTGACGGTCGACTGGCCGCGCTCGACGCCCTGAAGGACCCTCTCGACGATCCGTTGACCGGCGTCGGCGGACGTGTCGATGCGGCCATCCTGCGCAACCGTCTCGAGGCGAACAGGTTCGCGCTGATCGAGCAGCGTGACCACGAGTGGGATCCGCTCGTTGCGAACCCGGGCACAGCCATCTACGCGTTGCTGGCACGCGAGTTCGCGCCGCTGGCCGACCGGCTGCGCTCGGCCGCCGGTCGGCTGCGCGCGGTGCCGGCCAGCCTCGAGATCGCCCGTCGGACGCTGCACGGCATGCCGCGCGTACATATCGAAACCGCGATCGGGCAGTTCCACGGAACCTCCGCCCTGCTCTCCACGGAGCTCGATGGCGCTCTCGCCAGGGAGCCGTCGTTGCGCGGCGAGGTCGAACCGGCACGGGTGGCCGCGCTCGAGGCACTGGACGAGCACGTCGGCTGGTTGCGCGCACATCTCGACGACGCCACGGCCGACCCGCGACTAGGAGCCGAGCGTTTCTCCCGCAAGCTCTCGCTGACCCTGGACACGGCGTCCGATGCCGACGCGGTGCTCGCTCGGGCGGAGGCCGACCTCGCGCACATCGAGGACGCCATCGCGGAGACCGCGGCGCGGCTCGACCCCGGTGGCGGTCGCGACGGTCAAGTGCGACGGGTGCTCGACCGGCTGGCCACCGAGGGCCACGTCGACAACGAGACGATCGTCGACCTCTGTCGGCAGGCGATGGCCGAGTGCACGGAGTTTGTGAGGGCCCAACAGCTCGTCACCGTGCCGGACGCCCCCGTCGAGATCATCGTGATGCCCGAGATCCATCGCGGCGTGGCCGTTGCCTACTGCGATCCGCCGGGGCCGCTCGAGCCTACGCGGCTGCCGACGTACTTCGCTGTGTCTCCCACGCCGGAGGACTGGACGGCGGAACGGGTTGCCTCGTTCTTCCGGGAGTACAACGCGCACATGCTGGTGAACCTCACCGTTCACGAGGCGATGCCCGGCCACGTGCTGCAGCTCGCGCACAGTGCCAGGTTCGAGTCGGAGTCGCCATTGCGCAAGGCGCTGTGGAGCGGCCCGTTCGTCGAGGGTTGGGCCGTCTATGCCGAGGAGCTGATGGTCTCGTCGGGGTACGGCGCCGACGCAGGCCAGAACGACGCGTTGCGCATGCAGCAGCTCAAGATGCAGCTGCGCATGACCATCAACGCGGTGCTCGACGCCCGCGTGCACGCACACGGCATGACCGAGACCGAGGCGATGTCGCTGATGACGGTGCGCGGCCACCAGGAAGACGGTGAGGCGGCGGGGAAGTGGCGCCGGGCGCTGCTCACCAGCGGGCAGCTGTCGACCTACTACGTCGGCTACGTCGAGGTGGCCGACATCGCGCGCGATCTCGCTGCGGCGTCGCCCGACCTGTCGGTCCGGGAGCGCCACGACCTGATGCTCGCGCACGGCTCACCACCGCCGCGACACCTGCGCGCCCTGCTCGGCCTCTGACCCGACGGCTCCGTGATCATGAAGGATCCGCCCGCCTAGAGGCGGTCAGATCCTTCATGATCACCGGGATTGGGGGCAGTGTTGTCCGCAGGGCGAGCCGGTCCCCGGTGCACGACCCCGCCGCCGGTAACCTGACGCGGTGGACTGTCCCGCGCCGGGCCAGCCCAGTCCCCTGCCTGAAGGAGCACCACAGTGGCGAGCATCGACGCCGTCGGAGCCCGCGAGATCCTCGACTCGCGCGGCAACCCCACCGTCGAGGTCGAGGTCGCGCTCGACGACGGGACGATCGCCCGTGCTGCCGTTCCCAGCGGCGCCAGCACCGGAGCGTTCGAGGCGACCGAGCTGCGCGACGGCGACAAAGGCCGCTACGGCGGCAAGGGTGTCGAGAAGGCCGTGCTCGCAGTGCTCGACGAGATCGGTCCTTCGCTGGTCGGGTTCGAGGCGAGCGAGCAACGACTTGTTGACCGGACGCTCATCGATCTCGACGGCACGCCCACCAAGTCACGGCTGGGCGCCAACGCGATCCTCGGCGTCTCGCTCGCGGTCGCCCGGGCCGCGGCAGAGTCCGCCCAGCTCCCGTTGTTCCGCTATGTCGGCGGTCCCAACGCGCACCTGCTGCCCGTGCCGATGATGAACATCCTCAACGGCGGCTCCCACGCGGACACCTCGGTCGACATCCAGGAGTTCATGATCGCGCCGATCGGCGCTCCGACCTTCCGCGAGGCCCTGCAATGGGGCACGGAGGTCTACCACGCGCTCAAGGGCGTGCTCAAGCAGCGCGGTCTGGCCACCGGCCTCGGTGACGAAGGCGGCTTCGCACCCGATCTGCCGAGCAACCGCGATGCCCTTGACCTCATCCTCACCGCGATCGAGAGCGCCGGCTTCACGGCCGGCGACGACATCGGGCTCGCGCTCGACGTGGCCGCGACCGAGTTCCACGGCGACGACGGCTACAGCTTCGAAGGCAAGCAGCTCTCGGCGGCCGACCTCACCGCCTACTACGCCGAGCTCGTGTCCACGTACCCCCTCGTGTCCATCGAGGACCCGCTCAGCGAGGACGACTGGGACGGCTGGCGCTCGCTGACCGACCAGCTCGGCTCGCGCGTGCAGATCGTCGGCGACGACCTGTTCGTCACCAACCCCGAGCGGCTCTCGCGGGGCATCGCGGAGTCGAGCGCCAACGCACTGCTCGTCAAGGTCAACCAGATCGGCACCCTCACCGAGACCCTCGACGCGGTGGAGATGGCCCACCGGGCGGGCTTCCGCTGCATGATGAGCCACCGTTCCGGGGAGACCGAGGACACGACGATCGCCGACCTCGCGGTCGCCACCGACTGCGGTCAGATCAAGACCGGCGCGCCCGCCCGTTCGGAACGCGTTGCCAAGTACAACCAGCTGCTGCGCATCGAGGAAGAGCTCGACGACGCAGCGCGCTACGCGGGTCGAGCCGCCTTCCCGCGCCACACCGCATGAGGGCACGACGAAAGAACGTCGGATGACGTACGGCGACGACGGCGCGCCGCCGGAGGACCCGGCGGTCACCCGAGCCTGGTCCAACCTGACCGGACGGGCGGCCGTCCTGGCTCTTGTCGTCTGTCTGCTCGCGATCTCGCTCGCCTACCCGTTGCGTGAATACCTCGCGCAGCGCGGCGACATCAGCAGCATCCGCAGCACCGTTGCGCAACAGGAGAAGAGCGTGGCCGAACTGCGCCGCGACGAGAAGCGTTGGCAGGACCCCGCCTATGTCGAGCGGCAGGCGCGAGAGCGGCTGCACTTCGTGATGCCCGGCGAGACCTCGTACGTCGTGCTCGAGCCCGACGAGGCACCGGCTCCGGACGGTGTGGTCACGTCAGCACCGCGCCCCGTCAAACGCAGTCCCTGGTTCACCGACTTGTGGCGCACGGTCGAGGTCGCGGGCAAGGAGTGATGGACGCGACCGACGTCGCCACCATCGAGGCGCAGCTCGGCCGGCCACCGCGCGGCTTGCGCGAGGTGGTTCATCGATGCCCGTGCGGCTCGCCGGACGTGGTCGAGACCGCGCCGCGGCTGCCCGACGGTGCACCGTTCCCCACGCTCTACTACCTCACCTGCCCGCGAGCGGCGGGCGCGATCGGCACGCTGGAGGCCGACGGCCTGATGCGCGAGATGACCGAACGCCTGGCGAGCGATGCCGACCTGCGGGCTCGCTATGCCGCTGCGCACCTGGCCTACGTCCGGGCACGTGAGGCGATCGAGCAGGTGCCGGAGATCGAAGGCGTCTCCGCAGGAGGGATGCCCGACCGGGTGAAGTGCCTGCATGTCCTCGTCGCGCACTCGCTCGCGGCGGGTCCCGGCGTCAACCCGTTGGGTGACGAGGCGCTCGACCTGCTGCCCGACTGGTGGGCCGGCGGTCCGTGCACCGCACACGTGGAGGAGCAGTGACGCGCGTCGCGGCGATCGACTGCGGCACGAACTCGATCCGGCTGCTGGTCGCCGACATCGACGTCGACGCCGGCACGCTGCGCGACGTCGACCGGCGGATGGAGATCGTGCGGCTCGGACAGGGTGTCGACCGCACCGGGCGCTTCGCCCCCGATGCACTCGAACGCACCATGGACGCCTGCCGTCGCTATGCAGATGTCGTGCGCGCGACCGGTGCCGAGCGAGTGCGATTCGTCGCGACCTCGGCGTCGCGCGACGTCTCGAACCGCGACGAGTTCGAGGCAGGTGTACGCGGCGCTCTCGGTGTCGAACCCGAAGTCGTGACCGGCGACGAGGAGGCTGCACTGTCGTTCGCGGGCGCGACGCGCGAGCTCGCGGGATCAGTCCCCGAACCGGTGCTCGTCGTCGACATCGGCGGAGGCTCGACCGAGTTCGTGCTCGGCTCGGAGGCTGTCCGGGCGGCTCGGTCGGTCGACATCGGCTGCGTACGCATGACCGAGCGCCATCTGCACTCCGACCCGCCGACGGCTTCGGAGGTGGCTGCGGCGCGTGCAGACATCGAGGCAGCGATCTCGCTCGCGCAGGAGACCGTGCCGCTGGAGGTGGCGCGGACCCTGGTCGGCCTGGCCGGCTCGGTCACCACCCTGGCGGCGATGGCACTGGACCTGCCGAGCTATCAGCCGGAACGCATCCACCACGCACGGGTCACGGCGGTCGACGTACGACTCATGTCCGAACGACTGCTCGCGATGGACCACGACGCGCGAGCGGCGCTGCCGTACATGCATCCCGGCCGGGTCGACGTGATCGGCGCTGGGGCGCTCGTGCTCGCGACGATCCTCGACCGGGTCCCGGTGACCGAGGTGGTTGTCAGCGAGCACGACATCCTCGATGGCGTCGCCTGGTCCATGGTGACCTCGGCCCCGTGAAGATCGGCAACGATTTGCTTGTCGACCTTTCGCTTTCCGGGAGTCTGGTCCACGATGGTGTCGATCTTGTGTCCGGCTGATGCCGGAGGCCGACTTCGTGCCCGGGGGGGTAATCATGTTGGGTGCAACACGACTGCGCGCGCTGAAGGCGACCACGGGGCTTGCTGCCGTCGCGACATTGTTCGCCTTGTCGGCGCCGCCGGCGCTGGCGGCGACCCCGGTAAACCTCGGCGGGACCACCCATGTGCTGAGTGTCGACGCCGCGGGCACGACCCTCGGCGGGCGGGCGCCGTCGGTCAGCCGCGACGGGCGCTATACGGCGTACGAGCGTGCCGCTCTCGTCAACGCCGACTGGGGCATCGTGCTGCACGACGCCGTGACCGGCACCGACACCGTGGTGTCACGCGTGTTCAGCAACGTCGTCGTGAGCGCTGACGGCCGGTTTGTCGTCTACGCGACCTATGCCGCCAATGACCCGACCCAGCTTCTCGTCTACCGCTACAACATCGCCACCGGCAACAGCACGGCGATGCCGGCGCCGGACACGGGCGGAGCGATCTACAGCATCACTGCCCTCACGGTCAGCGCGAACGGTCGCTCTATCGCCTTCCTCACCGGATGGCAGGACCCTGCAGATCAGGGCATCCTCCGGCAGGACGTCTTCGTGACTGATGCGACCGCGCGCACGACGACATCGCTCGGCGTCGGGCTGCTCACCACCGACGTCGACCACCAGGTCCAGCAGCCGGCGATCAGCGGCGACGGGACCAAGGTCGCGTTCACCACGTCGGCCAGCCTGACGGCTCGAGACACCAACACCCACTTCGACATCTACGTCCACAACGTGGCGACCGGAGCCAACGAGCTGGCGAGCCGGACCGTCGTCGGCAGCACGGGCAACAAGCAGTCGATTGCGCCGTGGATCAGCGGGGACGGACGCTACGTGGCGTTCAGCTCACGGTCGACCAACCTGGCTCCCGGCATCACCGAAACCACCGTCACGCAGGCGTACCTGTTCGACGCGCAGACCAACAAGACGACCCTGATGAGCAAGACCGCCGCGGGCGTCGCCGGGAACGCGTTCGCTCAAGCGCTCGGGATCAGCTCGACCGGGCGCTATGTGGTCTTCGAGTCGCCTGCCACGGACTTCGGCTTCCCGGCCAACCCGTTCGGCTTCGTCAGCTGGCAGATCTACCGCTACGACCGTGTCAACGACACGATCGGCCTGGTCAGCCACGCGGGCGGCAGGACGTTCCCGTCGAACCAGGGCTCGGGCGCGCTGGACGCGGTGATCAGTGCCGACGGGGCGCACGTCGCGTACTCCTCAACGAGCCGGGACCTGGACAGGACCGCCGGCATCACGGACGGGTTCGGCACGCTCGATGTGTTCGCGTGGTCGAACTAGCCGTCGCCGGGGTGGCAGGTCGGACGCGGGGATAGGTTCGCCGACGACAGGAGCACCACGGCGGTGCTCCGCGCCGCGAGGAGGTCCCGCCCGTGGGCGAGATGGTGAGCTTTGCCAGCAACGGTGGAACGTGCGAGGGCTACCTTGCGACCCCAGCCTCGGGCAAAGGCCCGGGCGTCATCGTCATCCAGGAGTGGTGGGGTCTGGTCGGTCACATCCGCCACGTCACCGACCGCTTCGCAGCTGAGGGCTTCGTCGCGCTTGCGCCGGACTTCTTCCATGGTGCCAAGACCGATGAACCGGACGAGGCAATGCGGTTGCTGATGGGGATGGCGATGGATCAGGCCGCCAGGGACATCCAGGGCGCGGCCAGATATCTCGACACCCGCGCCGAGGTGACCAGCGCCGGGGTCGGCGTCGTCGGTTTCTGCATGGGCGGCTCGCTCGCGCTCTGGAGCGGGGCGCTGGCCGACGAGGTCAAGGTCGCGGTCGCGTTCTACCCGCCGATGCCGTGGGAGAGGATGTCTCCGACGTGGGGCAACTACACCAACAAGTCAGCGATGATCCACGCCTCCGAAGAGGACGGCACCTCGCGGGCCGACGGCATCCAGACAGCGGTCAAGGGCATCGAGGGTGCGGGCGGCTCGGTGGAGGTCTACGACTATCCCGGCTCGCAGCATGCCTTCTTCAACGACGAGCGCCCCGAGGTGCACGACGCTGCGCATTCCGCCACGGCCTGGCGTCGCACCCTCGACCTGCTCGGATCCCGACTCTGACCGGCCAGCGACCCCGCCGCGCACCGCGCCCGTCCACCCCGGAGTGGTGAGTTAGGCATGCCGACCGAGCCGATCGGGATGCCGAGGTCACCACTCGGCGGGGGTGGGGGAGCCGGCGGTGGGTTCACCAGCCCGGTGACTCCGGGGACGGGCTGGCCGGACGATCTCGCGACACCTGCCACTCCCGTGGCGCACACCTCCGCCGACGTACGTCGCCTGGCCGGTGCGGCGACGAGCGTCGCCGCCCTCGACGCAGCGGTCTCCGTATGCCGGGCCTGTCCGCGCCTGGTGCAGTGGCGCGAAGACGTCGCGGTCGCCAAGCGCCGGTCCTTCGCGGACGAGCCGTACTGGGGCCGCCCGATCCCCGGGTGGGGCGAGGAGGCGCCGGCTGTGCTCGTGGTCGGGCTCGCGCCGGCCGCCCACGGTGGCAATCGCACCGGGCGCATCTTCACCGGCGACCGCAGCGGCGACTGGCTGTTCGCCGCGTTGCACCGCGCCGGTCTGGCGACCCTTCCGACCAGCGAGCGCGCCGGCGACGGGCAACGTCTGTTGCGCACTCGCATGGTCGCCGCTGTGCGCTGCGCCCCGCCGGCGAACGCACCGACACCGGAGGAGCGCGACACGTGTGCGCCCTGGCTCGACCGCGAGCTGGCGTTCGTCGCGGGCAGCCTCAAGGTGGTGGTGGCGTTGGGCGGCTTCGCCTGGCAGGTGCTGCTCGCCGCGCTGGAACGGGCCGGGCATACGGTGCCACGCCCGCGGCCCAAGTTCGGCCACTGCGCGGAGTTCGAGGTCGGCGGGATCCTCGTGATCGCGTCGTTCCACCCGAGCCAGCAGAACACCTTCACCGGGCGGCTCACGGAGCACATGTTTGACCAGGTCTTCGCTCGGGCGGTGGGACACGCCGACCGCCCCCTCCCTACGCTCTGAGCATGGCCCCCGAACGCACCCGCATCCTGATCGCCGGTGGCGGCTATGCCGGCATGTACACGGCGCTGCGCCTGCAGAAGAAGCTGCGCCGTGAGCTGCGCGCCAAGACCGTCGAGATCGTGGTGGTCGATCCGCGCTCCTACATGACCTATCAGCCGTTCCTCCCCGAGGCCGCTGCCGGCAGCCTCGAGCCCCGGCATGTCGTCGTGCCGCTGCGCCGTGTGCTCAAACGATGCGAGGTGCTCACCGGTCGCGTGGAGTCGGTGACCCACTCGCGTCGCGTCGCGCGCATCACGCCGAAGCGCGGTGAGCCCTTCGACCTGACGTACGAGGTCATCGTGATGGCCTCCGGTTCGATCGCGCGCACGCTGCCGATCCCCGGCCTGGCGGACCTCGGCATCGGGTTCAAGCAGGTCGAGGAGGCGATCGCCTTGCGCAACCAGGTGCTCGACAAGATGGACATCGCGACGACCATCACCGACCACGCGGCCCGGCGCGCACTGCTGACGTTCGTCTTCGTCGGCGGCGGCTATGCCGGCATCGAGGCACTGGCGGAGATCGAGGACATGGCGAACTACGCCACGCGTTACTACCCAGAGCTGTCCAAGGGCGACCTGCGTTTCGTACTCGTCGAGGCGAGCCCGCGCATCTTGCCGGAGGTGGGTGAAGACCTCGGGAAGTACACGGTTGAGGAGCTGCGCAAGCGCCGCATCGAGGTGCGACTGAACACACGTCTCGAGTCGTGCGTGGGCGGGCACATCGTGCTCTCGGACGGCGAGGAGTTCGAGGCCGAGACACTCGTCTGGACGGCAGGAGTCAAGGCCAACCCGATGAACACGCACACCGATCTACCTGTCGACGACAAGGGTCGACTGTTGTGCAAGGCCGACCTGCGCGTCGAGGGCATCGACGGGGCGTGGGGTGCCGGTGACGGCAGCGCCGTGCCGGACCTGACCGGTCCGCCGGGGACGCTGTGCAGCCCGAGCGCCCAGCACGCCGTACGGCAGGCGAAGGTTCTCGGCGACAACATCGTGCGCGTCCTGCACGGACGCACGCCGTCGGCGTACATCCACAAGCACGTGGGATCGGTCGCGTCCCTGGGGCTGCACAAGGGGGTTGCTCAGGTGTACGGAGTCAAGCTCCGCGGCTTCCCCGCCTGGTTCATGCACCGGACCTACCACGTGAGCCGGGTCCCGACGCTGAACCGGAAGATCCGCGTCGTGCTCGACTGGACGCTCGCGTTGTTCTTCAAACGCGACGTCGTGTCACTCGGGTCGTTGCAACGGCCACGCGAAGAGTTCAGCGAGGCCACGCGATGAGCCTGCTCGCGGTGACCCTCATCGGTCATGACCGGCCGGGCATCATCGCCGACGCCACGTCTGCGCTGGCCGAGCTCGGGGGCAACCTCGAGGACTCGACGATGACCATCCTGCGCGGCCACTTCACCATGGTGCTGCTGGTCTCGACGACGGCACCGCTCGACGAGGTCGAGGCCGAGCTGGCGACGCTCACCGGGGACGGGACGCTGGAGGTGTCCGTGCGCGAGCTGCCGGAGGAGCAGGAGGCCGCGCCGACGGATGTGACGCCCTACCTGCTCTCGGTGCACGGGGCCGACCGTCCCGGCATCGTGTCGGAGATCACGGCGGTCGTTGCGTCTGCCGGTGGCAACGTCACGGACTTCTCGACCCGGCTGACCGGCGATCTCTATGTGCTGCTGGCAGAGGTCGACCTGCCCAATACCGCGGACATCGACTCGCTGCGAGCGCGGCTGGTGCGGTCGTCGGAGGCGTTGGATGTCGAGGCGTCGTTGACGGTGCTCGACAGCGACGTGATGTGAGCTTGCTGCCGCACCTCCCAGCGGGCGCGGTGCGCGCGGTCGTGCGCGCGCCGGCGCGGATCCTCTCGGCGCGCGCCGCCGAGGTCGACCCGCTGGACCCATCGATCGTGGCGTTGGCGGCCGACCTGCTGGCCACCCAGCGCGCGTCGCCGGGCTGTGTCGGTCTGGCAGCGCCGCAGATCGGCGTCTCGCTGCGGGTGTTCTCGCTGGACGTGACGGGACACCCGAAGGCGCGTACCTGTCACGGCGCCCTCGTTGTCGCGAACCCCGTCGTCCGGTCGGCCTCGCGCTCGGAACGCGGGCGGGAGGGCTGCATGTCGGTCCCGGACCTGACCGGCGATGTGAAGCGGGCGACCCGGCTGGTCGTGTCGGGCGTGCTGCCCGGGTCCGGGGAGCCGCTCGACATCGAGACGGATGCCTTCGAGGCGCGCGCTTTCCAGCACGAGATCGACCACCTCGACGGGCTGCTGTTCCTGGACCGCGTGGCGGGCGGCCACGCCCTGCACCCCCGCAAGGTCTACCTCTGACCCAACTGAGGCCGGGAAGGGGGGTCGCTGGGACGGGCGGGCACTAGCCTCGGGCGCAGGCCCCCGTAGCCCAACTGGCCGAGGCGCTCGTCTTAAAAACGAGGTCATAGTGTGGGTTCGAGTCCCACCGGGGGCACTGCGGTGGTCGGCCGGGCCGCCGGGGCGCCGCGCGGACCGAGCCGCTGTCGGCCCGCCGCACGCTCGGGAACGATGCCTTGCGCTCAGCCGTTACTCTGGGAACACATCCCGCAGCAAACGCGGGCATTCCCGGAGGGGAGTCATGCAAAGCAACAACCCGGTCTTCAACAACAGCAAGGCCTTCAAGGACGGTGGCTACGCCACGTTCAACGAGGCCCCGCCCGCCACCGCCGCGCAGCTCGAAGAGATGTACTCCGCGCCCGCCGCCACCGGCGCAGAGACCGGCCGCATGACGATTGACGACGTCGTCGTCAAGACCGGCCTGATGTTCGCGGTCCTGCTTCCGCTCGGAGCCTTCAACTACTGGCTCGACAACCCTGCCCTCACGATTGCCGGCCTCATCGCCGGTCTGGTGCTCGGCCTGGTCATCTCGTTCAAGCAGTCGACCAACGCGGCCCTGATCCTGGCCTACGCCGGGGCCGAGGGTCTGTTCCTCGGCGGCATCAGCAAGGCGTTCGAGGACCAGTGGAACGGCATCGTGCCGCAAGCGGTGCTGGCGACCCTTGCGGTCTTCGCCGTCGCGCTGTTCGCCTACAAGAGCGGTCGCGTCCGCGCAACACCGAAGTTCCAGCGCACCGTGCTCATCGCGATGGGTGGCTACCTGCTCTTCAGCCTGGTCAACGTCATGGTCATGGTCTTCGGCGGAGGCGGCGACTTCGGGCTGGTCCACGGCCCGTTCGGCATCGCCGTCGGCCTGTTCGCCGTGGGACTCGCCGCGGCCATGCTGATCCTCGACTTCGACTTCGCCGAGCAGGGAGTGCGCAACGGCCTGCCGACGCGTTATGCCTGGATCGCGGCGTTCGGACTCGTCGTCACGCTCGTTTGGCTCTACCTCGAGCTGCTGCGCCTGATCGCGATCCTGCGCGGCGACTGAGCGGCGTCCGCCGCAAGACGACCCAAGGGCCGTCGCTCCCACCCGGGAGCGGCGGCCCTCGTCGTTGCGCACATCTTGTGGACTCCGACACACCACATGTGCGGCGTGTCTGGTGATCAAGGGTCCACAACTGGACCCGGCTCCGCCGCGCTGCTCAACCGGCGATGTTCGGTCCGGCCCGCTCGATGTCGAAACGCACCAGGACGCGCTGCTCGCGGACCATCGCCGCCCGGTAGTCGTCCCAGTCGTCGTGCTCGCCGGCCATCCGGCGGTAGTAGTCGACGAGCAGATCGAGCGCCTCGGGCTGCTCGACGATCTCGGCAGTGCCCTCGACCTGCGTCCAGTCGCCGTAGAAGCCGGGGCTCATGACGATCACCGACACCCGCGGGTCGCGCCGCAGGTTCTTTGTCTTGATCGCCGTCTGGCGGGTCGAGATGATGACCCGGCCCTGCTCGTCGACAGTTGCGCCGACGACCGACAGTTGCGGTCGTCCGTCGCGCCGGAACGTGGCTAGCACGGCGTTGTGGTGATCCTTCAGGAATGCCCGGGCCTCGTCGGGGGTCATTGGCATCATCCTTCGCAAGGCTTACGGACGGTTCGCAAGGCCTGCACGCCTAGCAGACCGTCCGCCAGCATGCTGAACGTGGTCGATTCCCGATTGGGGGAAGGGCGCGCCTAGACGTGGCGGCGGGCGCCACGGCGCTTGTCGTGCTCGTGCACGATCGCGGTGGCGTGACCGTGCGCGATTCCGTGCTCGTCGCGCAGCCAGTTGACTCGCTCGTCGAAGCGTAGGAGGCCTGGCCCCTCGTCGAGGGTTCTGAACCACTCGGGCAGATCGCGGCCGGTGGCTTGGGGCACCCGTGCGATCAACTGCTCATGCGTTGCCTCGGAGTGGTGCAGGGACATCGGGCGCCTCCAGTGACAGCAATTTCAGCGAACCATTGTCCGAGCCTGCCTGACGTCGGCGGTGGTTCACAACCCCAAACGCCAACTCGGTGCATAGCCGTGACCGGATCGCTGACTAGCGTTCACGCATGGCGAACGAGCCGGACAAGATCCAACACGGAGAAACATCCGACCTCGCCGCCTGGGACGCGCTTCTCCTTGAGCTCGGCCGCGACATCGAACGGGTTGCCGACCGGCTGCGCGGTCTCTCTGAGGCCAGGCTGGCCGCAGCAGCTCCGCCGCACGCGTCCCGCGCGGCGGCGGCTCGCGCGACGGCACAGGTGCTCGCCGACGCTGCCGCGGGGCTCGAGGGGACGGGGGCCCGCGGGGGACCCGCCGCTCTGGCGGGAGCTGCCCGTGCTCATCGACCTTTCCGCGGGCGATCAGGTCGCGGTCACCGGTCACGATCTCCTGGCGGCGGCCCGGTCGGCAGCGCCGGACGACCCGGTCTGGGCGCGCGACGGTCGACGTACAGCGCATGAGGTGCTCGCCGAGGCGGCTGATGACCTCGCCGCCCTCCGCCGCCGTCTCTAATCCTGATCCAAGTCGATCATGCAGGACTTGGGATTTGCGCTCGGGCAGATCGCTCATCGTGACCACGTCGGGATGGGTGGTGAGCTCGAACGACTGCGCCGCCAACTCCTGCATGATCGACAACAAATTTCGGGCCTGTGACCTGCAGTGATGTCGACCGGTTCCAGCTAGTGCATGATCGATTTTGAAGAGGGGGGAGGGGAGGGGAGGGGGAGGGGGTCAGGAGAGGCGCTGGAGGACCATGGCCATGCCCTGGCCGCCGCCGACGCACATCGTCTCGAGGCCCCACTCCTTGTCGCGGCTTGCCAGCCCGTTGAGCAGCGTGGTCGTGATGCGGGCACCGGTCGAGCCGAACGGGTGGCCGAGCGCGATGGCGCCGCCGTGCACGTTGAGCCGGTCGATGTCGATGCCGAGATCGCGATAGGACGGGATCACCTGCGCGGCGAAGGCTTCGTTGATCTCGACGAGGTCCATGTCCCCGATCGACATGCCCGCCAGAGCAAGTGCGCGCCGCGACGCCTCGACGGGTCCGAGGCCCATGATCTCCGGCGAGAGCCCGGAGACCCCGGTCGAGACGATGCGGGCCAGCGGCGTCAGCCCAAGCGCGGCCGCCTTGGTGTCGCTCATGATGATCACGGCTGCCGCACCGTCGTTGAGCGGGCAGCAGTTGCCCGCGGTGACCGTGCCCTGCTCACGGAAGACCGGCTTCAGGCCCGCGACGCCCTCCACGCTGACACCCGGGCGCGGACCGTCGTCGCGCGAGACGACAGTGCCGTCGGGCGTCGTCACGGGGGTGATCTCGCGGTCGAAGAAGCCGTCCGCGATGGCTTTCTCCGCCAGGTTCTGCGAGCGCACGCCGAACTCGTCCTGGTCGGCGCGCGTGATGCCGCGTGAGGTGGCCAGGTTCTCCGCCGTCTGGCCCATCGACATGTAGACGTCGGGCAGCAGCCCGTCCTGCCGCGGGTCGTGCCAGGTCTCGTTCGACGCCGCGGTCGCCTCGGTGCGGGCCCGTGCCTCGTCGAAGGCGGGGTTGACGAACTCCTCGCGTCCGGCACCGGCACCGGCGAACGCGGCATAGTGCGACACGCACTCGACCCCGGCCGAGATGAACACGTCGCCCTCGCCCGCCTTGATCGCATGGAAGGCCATCCGCGACGTCTGCACCGACGATGCGCAGAACCGGTTGATCGTCGTGCCCGGCAGCGAGTCGATGCCCAGGGCCACCGCGACCCGCCGGGCCATGTTGACGCCCTGCTTGCCCTCCGGCTCGGCACAGCCGAGCATCAGGTCGTCGATGTCGGCCGGGTCGAGACCGGGCACCTTGTCGAGCGCGGCCCGCACGATGGTGGCCGCCAGGTCGTCGGGCCGGACCTGGGTCAGCGAGCCCTTGAACGCCCGTCCGATCGGGCTGCGCGCGGTCGCGACGATGACTGCCTCAGGCATGGGACGGGCTCCTCGGGTGTGGCGGCTTGCTGTCCATTCAACCGCGCGGCAGTACGGCGACGCGGGTGCGGGTCGGCACGGTGCTTCCCCGATCCGGCCGAACGGCTGCCTCAGGTGCCGTCGAGCGAGTGCTCGGCCGCCGCCTGCACCTCAGGCGCCGGCTGGCCGGGCCGGCGACGCAGCAGTGCCCACTGGCCGCGCGGGCCGCGATCGCGCCCGGCCACCTGTGCTCCGGCCACTTCCGTACCGGCGGTGTCGACGGCCTCGGCGGCTGCGACGGACACCGGGCGTACTCCCTCGCCGCGGGCCAGGTCGGGCCGCAGCTCCTCGTCGGCGTCGAACCAGACGCCCAGCGCCGCGCCCAGGGACGGCAGCAGCACCGCTGCGGCGCTGGCGTAGCCCGCCGCCGACGGGTGGAAGCCGTCGGGACCGAACATCTCGCTCGGCGAGGCGGCGAACTCGGGTCCGAGGATGTCGCCCAGCGAGACGCTGCGCCCGCCGGCGTCGACGATCGCGATGGTCTGCGCCGCGGCGAGGGCCCGGCTCGAGCGGCGCGCGATCCAGCGCAGCGGCTGGGGGACGGGTTCCACGGTGCCGAGGTCGGGGCAGGTGCCGACGACCACCTCGGCGCCCATGTCGCGCAGCCGTCGCACCGCCTGGTCGAGGTGGCGCACCGCAGTTGCCGGGCGGACCCGGTGGGTCACGTCGTTGACGCCGATCATGATCACCGCGACGTCGATCTCGGGGACTCCGATGCGGTCGATCTGCTCGTCCAGAGACGAGCTCTGCGCCCCGACGACCGCGACGACCGTGAGCTGGACAGGACGGTCGGCGACCTCGGCGAGGCCGGCGGCCATCATCGCACCAGGCGTCTGGTGGCCGTGCTCGACACCGAGACCGCCGGCGCTCGAGTCGCCGAGCACCACGAACGAGATCGGCTTGCCGCCGTTCGTGCTGCCGTAGAGGCCGTCAGCCTCCGGGGGCGTCTCGGTGGGTTGCCCGATGGCTCGCCGCGCCAGTGCCGCCTCGGCGCGGATCAGTCCGAAGGCGCCCGCCGTCAACAGGCCCAAGCTGCCGCCGCCGTACGCCGCAGCCACCGCGATGCGCCGAGCCTGGCTCGCCCGGCTCACTGCTCTCCCGCCTTCTCGCGCAGGAAGTCCCTGACCACCTCGCGTGCGCGGTCGCAGCGTCGCGGCGCTCGCTTCACCCCGGCGTCGACCAGCGTCACCTGGCCGTCGTCGTCGACGAAGGCGAAGCTGTTGACCAAGTCAGCGGGCGCGGTCGGGATGCGCCAGACCCCCGGCGCGAGCTGGACCGCCGGTGTCCTTCCCACGTTCGGAATCTAGCGGACCGGACGGGCGGCCCGCGGAGGCTCCCTCGGCGGGTTCAGTCAGGACGGCGGTCACGATCGGCGTCCGGTCGGGCAATAGTCTCTGTGGCATGGAGTACTACGAGTCAGTGGCCGACCTGGTCGGCAACACGCCCCTTGTCAAACTGGGCTCGGTGGCTGCCGACGTGCCGGCCACGGTGCTCGCCAAGGTCGAGTACTTCAACCCCGGAGGCTCGGTCAAGGACCGCATCGCGGCGCGCATGATCGAGGCGGCAGAGGCATCCGGCGAGCTGCTGCCTGGCGGCACGATCGTCGAGCCGACCTCTGGCAACACGGGCATAGGACTGGCCATCGTCGCGCAGCGCAAGGGCTACAACTGCGTGTTCGTGCTGCCCGACAAGGTTGCCGCGGACAAGATCAACGTCCTGACGGCGTACGGAGCTCGCGTCGAGGTGTGCCCGACCGCGGTGCCTCCCGAGGATCCCCGGTCCTACTACTCGGTGAGCGACCGCCTGGTCCGTGAGATCCCCGGCGCGTGGAAGCCCGACCAGTACTCCAACCCCGCGAACCCGCAGTCCCACTACGACACCACCGGGCCAGAGCTCTGGCGGCAGACCGACGGCCGCATCACTCACTTCGTCGCGGGGGTCGGCACGGGCGGCACGATCAGCGGCACCGGTCGCTATCTCAAGGACGTGAGCGACGGTCACGTCCAGGTGATCGGCGCCGACCCCGAGGGCTCGGTCTACTCGGGCGGCACCGGGCGCCCCTACCTGGTCGAGGGCGTCGGCGAGGACTTCTGGCCATCGGCCTACGACCCCACCGTCGCCGACGAGATCGTCGCGGTCAGCGACCGCGACTCGTTCCTGATGACCCGGCGGTTGGCGCGCGAGGAAGGGCTGCTCGTCGGTGGCTCGTGCGGCATGGCCGTCGTTGCCGCGTTGCAGGTCGCCGCCCGACTGACTGCTGACGATGTCGTCGTCGTGCTGCTGCCCGACGGCGGCCGCGGCTATCTCGGCAAGATCTTCAACGACGACTGGATGGCGGACTACGGCTTCACCTCCGTGCCCGGCGACATCACGGTCGGTGACGTCCTCCGGCGCAAGGGGGCCGACTATCCCGCTCTCATCCACGTCCACCCGAACGAGACTGTTCGCGAGGCGATCGACATCCTGCGCGAATACGCCGTATCGCAGATGCCGGTCGTCAAGGCCGAGCCGCCGATCACGGCCGGCGAGGTCGTCGGGTCGGTCATCGAGCGGGAGCTGCTGGACCTGCTCTTCACCGGACAGGCCCATCTCTCCGACCCGCTGGAGCGGCACATGTCCGCGCCCCTGCCGATCGTCGGGTCCGGCGAGCCGGTGTCCGCGGCGACCCACGCCCTCGAAAAGGCCGATGCGTTGCTCGTGCACGACGAGGGGAAACCGAGCGGTGTCTTGACGCGACAGGATCTGTTGGGTTTCCTCGCCTGGGAATGACGCGATCGGTGGCGGTGCTTCGCCCTGTCGGGATGCGAGATTGGGCCCCGCCAACGCGGGTAGTCAGGCGGCACGGGGCATCTGCCCCGCGTCCGGAGTTCACCAACAGAAGGAGCTTCGCATGGCGCTCGACGACGATGACATGACCACCACCTCCGGCGACGGTGGCGCGGATGGCGGTGCCGACGGTGGCGCGGATGGCGGTGCCGACAAGGGTGCCGACGGCGGTGCGGATGGCGGCGCGGACAAGGGTGCCGACGGTGGCGCGGACGGCGGCGCCGATGGTGGCGCCGATGGCGGCGCGGACAGGGTGCCGACGGTGGCGCGCGATGGCGGAGCCGACGGTGGTGCCGATGGCGGCGCCGACGGCAGTGCCTGACTAGGCATTGACCAGGTCCCTGACCCAGGCGGGGCGACCGGCGTGACCATGTCCGTCGATCGCCCCGCTCTGCGTCGCTGCGTCGCGGGGTCGACCGAGGAGTTCGCCCGGGACACGTGGTCACGGGCGCCGCTCCTGTCGACGTACGACGACTTCTGCGCGTCGGGGACCGCGCTCGGGATCAGCGCGTCACGGTTCGCTGACCTGTTCTCCCTCGACGCAGTCGACGAGCTGCTCTCCCGGCGCGGCCTTCGTACGCCGTTCATCCGGATCGCCAAGGGCGGCTCCGTCGTGCCGGAGCGCCGCTATACGCGAGGCGGCGGCACCGGAGCACTGATCGGTGACCAGGTCGCCGACGACCAGGTGCTCGCATTGTTCGCCGACGGGCACACGATCGTCCTGCAGGGTCTGCACCGGCTCTGGCCGCCGTTGATCGACTTCGCCGGGGCGCTGACCTCCGACCTCGGTCACCCGGTGCAGATCAACGCCTACATCACGCCGTCCTCCTCACAGGGCTTCTCGGCCCACTACGACGTCCACGACGTGTTCGTGCTGCAGGTCGCTGGCGAGAAACGGTGGCGGATCCACGCGCCGGTCGTCAGCGACCCGCGCCGTGACGAGCCCTGGACCGACCACCGCGCTGCCGTCGAGCGTCGGGCGGCCGAGCCCCCGCTGATCGACGCTGTGCTGCGTCCGGGTGACGCCCTCTACCTGCCCCGTGGCTATCTGCACGCGGCCGAGGCGACAGGTGGCACGACGTGCCATCTGACGGTCGGCGTCCACCCGGTGACCCGCCAGGCTGTGCTCGACGCTGTCGTCGCCATCGTGGCGGACGACCCGATGCTGCGCTCCTCCCTGCCGCTCGGTGTCGACCTGTCCGACCCCCAGCAGATCGAGCACGACGTGCGGGCCAGCGTTGCCGCGATCGCCGACCGGCTGCGCACCGTGTCGACCGCCGACGTAGCGCAACGGCTGGCCATCCGCACCGTGTCGCAGACCCGAGCCGCACCCGTGGCACCCCTGGCGCAGGCCCGCGCTCTCGAGCACCTCGACGACGACAGCATCGTCGTCGCCCGGCCACACCTGCAGCACACGGTGCACGAGGACGGCACGGACGTCGTGCTCACGCTGCCGGACCGCACCGTGCGGTTGCCGGCCGGCGCGGGCAAGGCCGTGCGCGCGGTCCTCAGCGGCGCGCGGCTGCACGTGCACGAGCTGCCCGACCTCACGGCCGACGAAGCTCTCGTGCTGGCCGACGGCTCGTCCGAGAGGGAGCCGCCGTGATCGAGGACGCGCCCGGCGCTCCGCAGTGAACGAGCCACCACGGAACGAGCCACCACGGAACGAGCCACCAGGGAACGAGTCACCGCAGCGAACGAGCCGACGCCGGTGATCGACTCGACTCCCTTGCGCTGTTCGTTCGCCTCGGAACTGCGCGGCGACCCCCTGACCGGCACCGCCGCGCCCGCGCTCGGGTTCCTGCTCATCGAACAGCCCGGACCGTGGGGGCGGCTGGCTCTGACCGACTCGCGGCTCGACCCCCGCGTCGGGCGCCAGGTCAGCGCGCGGGCGGTCGCGGCCGGTCTGCGTGCGCTGCTGATCCGCCGTCCCGGCCGGCACGGGCCCGTGCCCCGTCGGCGCTTCGCGGTGGTCGACGCCCGACCGGGCCATGAGGCCACGCGCTGGGGTGACTTCGTCGCCGACGATGAGCTGCTGGACATCCCCCTGGACGGCGGCGGCGCGGCGCCGACGTACGAACCGATCTATCTCGTGTGCACGCACGGGCGCCACGACACGTGCTGCGCCATGCGCGGCCGCCCCGTCGCTGCGGCGCTCGCGGCGGCGCGACCCGAGCAGACCTGGGAGTGTTCCCACGTCGGTGGCGACCGCTTCGCGGCCAACCTGGTCGTGCTGCCGCACGGGCTCTACTACGGGCGGGTGGACGAGGGCACCGTCGTCGAGGTGGCCGAGGCGCACGAACGCGGCGACGTCGTGCCGCGGCTGCTGCGCGGTCGGGCCAGGTGGCTGCCGGCCGCGCAGGCGGCGCAGCAGCACGCGCGTGAGCGGTACGGCGACAGCCTGGACAGCCGGCGGATCGGTGCGTACGAACCGGCCGGCACGATCCCTCTGGGCGACGGCCGGTGGCAGGTCCGGCTGCGCCACGACGGCGGCTACCTGTTCGTCACCGTCGCCGCGACGGCCCGGCCGGAGAAAGGGCTGCTGACCTGCCACGCGGTCAATGCCGCCCATCCGCCGGCCTTCGATGTGGTCGACGTCATCGAGACAAGCTCATCGATGTAGGAGAGTGTGCCCATGCCTCTTGTTGCCGGTGTCGACAGCTCGACACAGTCCACCAAGGTCCTCGTCGTCGACAGCGACACCGGCGAGGTGGTCCGCCAGGGTTCGGCGCCGCATCCCGAGGGCACCGAGGTCGATCCGGCGTCGTGGCAGGAGGCGTTCACGGCCGCCTGCGGGAACGACCTGCTGGCCGACGTGGCGGCGATCTCCGTCGCAGGGCAGCAGCACGGCATGGTCGCTCTCGACGGCGACGGCGGGGTGGTGCGGCCGGCGATCCTCTGGAACGACACCCGGTCCGCCCCTGACGCTCACGACCTGGTGGCAGAGCTCGGCGGCCCGGAGCGGTGGGCGACGCTGACAGGCTCCGTACCGCTCGCGAGCTTCACGGTCACCAAGCTGCGCTGGCTCGCCCGCGTGGAGCCGCAGAACGCCGCCCGCGTCGCGACCGTGGTGCTGCCGCACGACTGGCTGACCATGGGTCTCACCGGCGCCGAGCCGGCCACCGACCGAGGCGACGCGTCCGGCACCGGTTACTGGTCGCCCGCCTCGGGCGACTACGACCGCTCGCTGGTCGAGCTCGCCCTGGGCCGTTCCGACGTGGCGCTCCCGCGGGTGCTCGGCCCGGCCGAGGCCGCAGGCGAGACCTCCTCGGGCGCGATCGTGGGCGCGGGCACGGGCGACAACGCCGGTGCGGCGCTCGGACTCGCGGCTGGGTCGGGCGACGTCGTCATCTCGATCGGCACGTCCGGTGTCGTCAGCGCCGTCGCCGACAAGCCGACCGCGGACGCGTCCGGCCTGGTGGCCGGTTTCGCGGACGCGACCGGTCGCTTCCTGCCACTTGCCTGCACCCTCAACGCGACCCAGGTCCTCGACTCCGTACGTTCGCTGCTGGGCGTCTCCTGGGGCGAGTTCGACGACCTCGCGCTGTCCGCGCCGGCCGGGTGCCGGCGGTCTGGTCCTGCTGCCCTACTTCGCCGGCGAGCGCACCCCGGACCTGCCCACCGCGACCGGCCGGCTCGTCGGCCTGCGGGTCGGCGTGCTCACCCCCGCGACGCTGGCCAGGGCCGCCGTGGAGGGCGTGCTGTGCGGGCTCGCGGACGGTCTCGACGCGATCAAGGACCAGTCGGTGCCGGTCGAGCGGGTCATGCTGGTCGGTGGGGGCGCCCGATCGAGGGCGATGCACGGGCTCGCGCCCACGGTGTTCGGCGTGCCCGTGGACCTGCCGGAGCCTGCCGAGTACGTCGCCCTGGGCGCCGCCCGGCAGGCGGCGTGGGTGCTCTCCGGTGCCGACGAGCCGCCGACGTGGGGGAGCCGGCCGTCGCGACGCATCGAGGCACCGGAGGTTCCAGAGGTACGAGCGGCCTACGGCGCGGCTCGCGACGACCTGATCGCCACCCTGGCCCCCTGACCGCGGCTCCCACTCTCCGGTGATCATGAAGGATCGGTCCGCCTAGAGCCGGTCGGATCCTTCATGATCACGAAGGATCGTCGTTGGTTTCGGCATGAGATCCTTCGCGATCATGGAAATCGACTGACGTCACCGGCGATTGGGGGCGCGAGACTGGACGCGGAGACGGAAGGGTGGGCGGATGACCGGTGCTGAGCAGTCCAGCCCTCGGGGCGTGGACGCCGGCGACGACCTCGATCGCGGCGCGGGACTGACTCGTGGCTGGGTGCTGGTCGGCTCCTACGCGGCCGTGGCGGGCGCCTCGCAGCTGCTGTGGCTCACCTATGCACCGGTGACGACGGCTGCCGCGCATCACTACGGCGTCTCGGTGACCGCGATCGGCTGGCTGGCCAACGTGTTCCCGCTCCTCTACGTCGTGCTGGCCGTTCCCGCCGGGCTGGCCCTCGACCGGTGGCCACGGCCGGCGTTGGCCGTCGGTGCGCTGCTGACCGCACTCGGCGGCGTCGTACGGCTCGGTGGTGACGGCTTCGGTTGGGCACTGGCCGGACAGCTGATGGTCGCCGTGGCACAGCCGCTCGTGCTCAACGCCATCACGGGCGTGGTGGGGGTGCTCCCCGCCCGATCGCGGCCGACCGGCATCGCCGTCGGCTCGGCCGGGCTGTTCCTCGGCATGGTGCTGGCGCTCGGTGCCGGCGCTGTTGTCGGTGGCGACCATCTCGTGGCGCTCGCCACCGGTCAGGCGGTGCTCGGCGTGCTCGTCACCGTGGTGTTCCTGGTGGTCCAGCGCCGTGCGCCGGCACCAGTCGATACCCACGTTGCGGCGGCCGAGGAGGCCGGCCTACGGGGGGTGTGGACCGACCCGATCCTGCGCCGCATCGCGGTGCTCGCGTTCCTGGGCTTCGGCGTCTTCGTCGCGCTCATCACCTGGCTGCAGGCGTTGCTGGAGCCGCGCGGCATCTCCGAGTCTGCTGCGGGCGCGATCATCACCGCGGCAGTCGCGGTGGGAGCCGTCGGGTCGACGGCGCTGTCGGCCGTGCTGGAAGGACGCAGCGTCGAGGTCACTCTGCTGCGCAGCGCCCTCATCGGGGCCGTGGCGGGTTGCTGCCTGCTGGCTGCAGCGTCGGGCCTGGTGTTGGCCACAGCCGGCACGATGATCGCCGTGCTGGCCATGCTGACGGCGCTGCCCTGGCTGCTCGCACTGTGCGAACGCCGAGCAGCAGGGTCCGTCGCGAGTGCGACGGCCCTGCTGTGGCTTGCGGGCAATCTCGGCGGCCTAGTCGTCGCCGTGGCGGTCGGCGGTCTCGTCGACCAGCCGACTGTTGCGTTCCTGCTGCTCGCGGTGGTCGCCCTGATCGGACTCCCGCTCGTGCGCCGCGACCGGCTGATCGGCGACCAGCCGGTCGCTGACTCCCTGGCGCTCAGTCCTGAGCAGGGAAGGTGATGCCCGACGCGCTGTGGCAGCGATAGCCGTTCGGCACCTTGTGCAGGTACTGCTGGTGCTGGCTCTCGGCGAAGTAGAACGGACCGGCCGGGACGATCTCAGTCGTGATGTCGCCGTACCCCGCCTCCTGCAGCAGTGGCGCGTAAGCCTCGCGGGAGGCCTTCGCCGCCAGCGCCTGGTCTTCGGTGGTGGTGTAGATGGCGGAGCGGTACTGCGAGCCCATGTCGTTGCCCTGCCGGAAGCCCTGGGTCGGGTCGTGCTGCTCCCAGAACGCCTTGAGCAGCGTCTGGTAGGAGACCAGGCTGGGGTCGTAGACGACCTGAACGGCCTCGGTGTGTCCGGTGCGACCGCTGCAGACCTCTTCGTACGTCGGGTTGGGGCTTATGCCGCCCTGGTAGCCGACGGCCGTCGACCAGACGCCAGGGATCTGCCAGAAGATCTCCTCCGCGCCCCAGAAGCAGCCGGTGCCGAAGAAGGCGACCTCCAGGTTCGCCGGGTACGGCCCCTCGATGGGGGTGCCGAGCACGGCGTGTGTCGCGGGCACGCTGAACGGCCGCTCGGTGTGGCCAGGGAGTGCGTTCTCGGGGGTGGGGAGCTCTCGCTTGGACTTGCTGAACAGCATGTAATCAGCCTCCGGAGGTAATCAACTTACGAGTGCTTCAACACGATGGACGGCACGGGTGTTCCGGTGGGCTCGCTTCGACGGGCTCGCCAACCGCGGCCTGTACGGGCCGCATTTCACGCTCGCCAGGCTCGTTTCGGCAATCAAGGGGTTCGCAGCAGCGGACGGGTCAGACAGGTCGGGCCACCGTCTCCCTTGTTGGTCTCCGACGCGGCATAGACCGTCACGTCGACGCCGGCCTTCTCCAGTGCCGCCCGGGTCTGGGGCGCGCTGTCGGCCATCACCACAACGCCCGGTCGCACGGCGAGCACGTTGCACCCCTGGGCGTCGAACTCGTCGGGATGGCACGCCACGGTGCGATAGCCGCGGTCGGCCAGCATCTCCAGCAGCGGCACGGGCGCGAGCGGCTCGAAGACCACGGCGAGGTCGTCGGCGACCGGCGACACGACGCTCATCAGGTGCATGACATGGGCGGCTCCCCGGTGATGGGGCAGGTCCGCCCGCTCGACGGTCACGCCCTCCCGGCCGAGGATCTCGCCGAGCTGCTGGTGGGCGGCCGCGTTGGTGCGGTGGCTGCGTCCCACCGCAAGGGTCGTGGCGTCGAGCCAGCACATGTCGCCGCCGTCGGCGGTCGCCGCACCCGTCAGCCGGCCGATCACCGGCACCCCCGCCTTCTCGACCTCGGCGGCCAGGAAGGCCGGCTCGGCACGTCGCGCCGGCTTGATCATCTGCAGCTCGATCGCCCCCTCGCCGACGACGAACACCGGGTCATAGGCGAAGCAGGCGTCGACCATCCCCTGCGGTGCCTCGGCCACGACGACCTCGACGCCCAGGCCGTCGAGCAGCGCGACGAACGCCTCGTGCTGGCGCTGGAGCGATCCGGTGTCGGGAGCCCGCCAGCCGGCTCCGACGAAGTCGCCGGACAGTGCCGGGCGGACGACGAGGACGCGTTCCAGGCGCGCGACCATCGAGCGGACTCCGGGCACGGTGGGCTCCACATCTCGGGCGGCCGAGGGACGTGCGCATCATGCCAGCGGCGGCGCAGCACATACCCTCGTGCCCATGCACTTCGAGACGCTCGCCATCCACGCCGGTCAGGAGCCCGATGCGGCCACCGGCGCCGTCGTACCCCCGATCTTCCAGACGTCGACCTACAAGCAGGACGGCGTGGGCGGGCTGCGAGGTGGCTACGAGTACAGCCGCAGCGCGAACCCCACGCGCACCGCGCTCGAGGAGTGCCTGGCCGCGATCGAGGGCGGACGGCGCGGGCTGGCGTTCGCGTCCGGGCTGGCCGCGGAGCACACCGTCCTGCGCGCCCTGTGTGTGCCCGGCGACCACGCGGTGATCCCGGGTGATGCGTACGGCGGCACCTACCGGCTGTTCAACCGGGTCGAGGCTCCGTGGGGACTCGACTTCACCCCGGCCGCCGGACACGACGTCGACGCGTTCGCCGCGGCGATCCGCCCCGGCGTCACGAAGATCGTGTGGGTCGAGACGCCGACGAATCCATTGATGGGCATCGTCGACATCGCCGCGGTGGCCCAGCTCGCCCATGAAGCCGGGGCGTTGCTCGTGGTCGACAACACCTTCGCGTCGCCCTATCTCACCCAGCCGATCTCGCTCGGCGCAGACGTCGTGGTGCACTCGACGACGAAGTACATGGGCGGTCACTCCGACGTCGTCGGGGGAGCGGTCGTCCTCGCCGACGACACCGTCGCCGAGCAGGTGACGTTCCACCAGAACGCGATCGGCGCCGTCGCCGGCCCGATGGACTCGTGGCTGGTGCTGCGTGGCATCAAGACGCTCGGTGTGCGCATGGACCGCCACTCGAGCAACGCCGAGCACATCGTCGACGTGCTCACTGCCCACGCCGACGTCACGCAGGTGCTCTACCCGGGGCTGCCGGACCACCCCGGCCACGAGATCGCCAGCAAGCAGATGAAGTCGTTCGGCGGCATGGTGTCCTTCCGGGTCGCCGGTGGTCAGGCGCAGGCTGTCGAGATCTGCAACCGCACCAAGCTGTTCATCCTGGGTGAGTCGCTGGGCGGCGTCGAGTCGCTCATCGAGCACCCGGGCCTGATGACCCACGCGTCGGTGGCCGGCTCGCCGCTCGAGGTGCCCGCCGATCTGGTGCGGCTGTCCGTGGGCATCGAGACGGTCGACGACCTCGTCGACGACCTCGTGCAGGCACTGGGGTGACGGACCGCCGTCAGTGAGCGAGCTTGCGAGCTCACCATCGGCACGGCGCGTTCTGCGAGCGCGGCCGACGAGCGCCAGCGAGGAGGGCGCGTGAGCGAGCCTGTCCTGTGCGTCGACGTCGGGTCGACGTTCACCAAGGCAGCGCTCGTCGACGTCGACGCGGGCGTGCTCGTTGCGACGGCGGCAAGCCCGACCACGAGCGGTACGGACGTCATGGACGGCATCGACGCCTGCCGCGTCCAGCTGGGGATGTCGCCCGACGTTGAGACGCTCGCCTGCTCGAGCGCGGGAGGCGGGCTGCGGCTCGCCGTCGTGGGCTATGAGCGCGTGGTCACCGCCGAAGCGGGGCACCGAGTGGGCCTGTCCGCGGGCGCGAGAGTGTCGTACGTCGCCAGTGGGTTGCTCGACGTCGGTGGGATGCGCCAGTTGCTGGACAACCAGCCGGACGTCGTGCTGCTGGTCGGGGGCACCGACGGCGGCAACGCCGAGGTGCTGTTGCACAACGCCGCAGCGCTGGCCGCCAGCGAACTGCGCGTTCCCGTCGTCGCCGCGGGCAACGTCGAGGCGCGCGACGAGGTCGAGGCCCTGCTGCGCGACGGCGGGAAGACGGTCTACCCCACTGCCAACGTGCTCCCGGTCATCGGGCGGCTCGACCCGCAGCCGGCGCGCGAGACGATCCGCGAGGTGTTCATCCGGCACGTGATCGGCGGCAAGGGCCTCTCCGCGAGCGCGGACTTCCCGGCTCTGGTGCGGGCGGCGACCCCCGACGCCGTGCTGGCGGGTGTCGAGGTGCTGGCTGACGGTGCCGCCGGCATCGAGGGTGTGGGAGACGTCCTGGTCGTCGACGTCGGCGGCGCGACCACCGATGTCTATTCGGTCGTGACACCGCAGGGCGAGGACGCCGTCCTGCGACGCGAGGTGGTCGAGGTGATGTGGCGTGCCCGCACCGTCGAGGGGGACCTCGGCATGCGGTGGAACGCCCCGGGAGTGGTCGAGGCGGGAGTGGCCGAACGGCTGGTCACTCCGGAGGAGCTGACCGGGCTGCAAGCCGCGGCAGCCAGGCGAGCGGCCGCGCCGTCGTACCTCGCTGAATCAGAGGTGGAACGGTCGATCGACACCCGGTTGGCCGAGCTCGCCGTCACCGTCGCCCTGCGCCGCCACGGTCGCGGCGGCAAGGACCTGCGCGCGGTGGCCCTCGTCGTCGGGTCCGGGGGCGTGCTCCGGCACGGCGACGAAGCCACGCGCAAGCAGATCCTGGCGCCGGCCCTCGGCGACTTCGCCGGCGGCTGGCCCGTGCCGGAGAACGCGCGGACGGTGGTGGACGCGAGCTATGTGCTCGCCGCGGCCGGGTTGCTGGCGCGCGATCATCCCGAGGCTGCCGCACTGCTGCTGCAGAGCGCCCTGCTGCCCGGTCAAACCTGACATTCCGCCCCGACGAGCGACCTTCCGCCCCGACGAGCGACCTTCCGGCCCCGACACGCCGGCGTGTCGGGGCCGGAAGGTCGCTCTGCCGGTCAGGTCAGGTCAGGTCAGGGGGCGTCGGGGCCGGCGTGGTCTCGGGCTCCGGGTCGGGCCGGGCCTGGTGCTTGGTCTCGCGCGAGGCGATCGCGGCGATGAGCCCCACGGTGAGGACACCGGTCGTGGCGGCGAACGCGGCGCGGAACGAGTACTGGTCGGCGAGCCATCCCGCGACGAGCGGGCCGACGACCGCGCCGAGGTCCGACGACATCTGGAATGCGGCGACGACGGTGCCGCCGCGCCCCTCGACCACGTCTCCGACCGCGGCGCTCGGTCCCACTGCAAGGAACGCGGACGCAGCACCGAACAGCGTCATGGCCAGCACGTAGACACCGAGGGATCCGAACGACGCCAACAGACCCATGCTCAGAGTCGCGACGGCACTTCCGATGATCATGGTGGGGCGTCGCCCAACAGTGTCGGCGAGCCGACCGGCGGGCACCAGCAGAGCGCCCTGGGCAGCGGCCGAGACGAAGAACCCGATGCCCGTCCACGTCGCCGACTTGCCCAGGGCCTCGGTGACGAGTAGCGGGATCAGGGAGCTGCGCACGCCGAAAAGCGCCCAGCCGGTGCCGAGGTTGGTGAGCAGTGCCGCACGATAGCCGGAGACCCGCAGGGCTCGGCGGAGCGTGGTGGGCTTGATGTGCGACTGCGCCGCGACCTCTTTGTCATGCAAGGGCGTGTGCGTGAGGAACACCATGCCGATGGCTCCGGCGACCGCCAGGGTTGCCGCATAGACGAAGAACGGTGCGCGCAGCGAGATGTCCGTGAGCGGCCCACCGATCACCGGGCCCGCAATCGCGCCGAGCAGGAAGCCGGACTGCCACATGCTGGTGGCTCGCCCCCGCTGGTCGGCATCGACGACGCGCAACAGCAGCGAGAGCGCCGACACGGTGAACATCGCCGACCCGACGCCGCCGATGCCACGGAGGAGCAGCAGCTGCTCGTAGGACTGCGAGAGGCCCGCGAGCGCGCTGCTCACCGCCACGATGGCGATGCCGGTGGCCAGGATGACGCGCTCACCCAGCCGGTTGACGAGTCGCCCGCTGCCGAGAGCGGACACGAGTCGCATGAACGCGAAGGCCGAGATCACCGCGCCCGCGGCGGTGTTGTCGACCCCGAACTGCTTGGCGAAGATCGGCAGCGCCGGCGCGACCACCCCGAATCCGACGGCCACGCTGAACGCGACGGCGGTGAGGACGAGCACCTCGCGCGGCAGGCCGGCGCCCGGGCGCCTCACCGGCCGAGGCGGTGGTGCTCGCGGGTGGTCACGAGCGGGCACGCTACTCGCCCTGCGAACACTCAGGCACTGCGGTGCGCGCGAGCGCGGCTCGCCGTGAATCGCATGATGAGCGTCACTCCGGGCACTGGCGCATGACCCGCGAAGCCGCGGCTCGTTGTCCCCTGTCATCCATGATCATGAAGGAGTCGAGCGGCTAGAGCCGGACGGATCCTTCATGATCACGACAGGAGCAGGAACACCACCCCGACGACGACGCCGACGAGGATGCCCGTGAGGCACACGATCGCGAACACCCGGGCGACCGTACGACGCCAGCCGGTCTGGCCGCTGAGCCCAGCCGCCAGCCGGAGCGCCTGACCGTCGGGCGTGCTGCCGCTCAGGCCGATGCGGTCGTGGTCGCTCACAACCGATCCCCTCCATAAAGGCCAACCGGCGAGCGGTCGGCGTGGTCCCAGTGTGCAGCGTCCGCTGCCGAACGGCGCCGGAACAGCAAAGCGCCCCCCTGCCGGCGGACCGGCAGGGGGGCGATGAAGCCTGAATGGCTTGGGAACAGAACCCGCGAGCGCCACCGGTCGGTAGACCGTCGTGGCTACGCGGGAGCCAGCGATGCTGACTCAGTCGTCCCAGGGGCCGTAGTCGTCCTCAATCATGAGGCACCTCTTTCCTGTGCATGGCCGTCTGCAACGCACGAAACGTGGCGGAGACGGCGGTGTTGTTTTCCTGCTCCTGGCCGCGAAGGCCGGGCATCGGATCAGGCGCCTGACGGCGCGCTGCGCAACCTCTGGGTGGGTCGCTGGTAAAGATCTTACCGTCTTTGCATCGGTACGTCACATCGACTACTCAAGCCGCCGTCGATGTCCAACCTGCTTCGGTCATGAAACATGTTGGTGAACAGGCGCTGATCAGCCCGCCTGGCGACCCCGTCGGGAGGTCCGGCGGGAGAGATAGTCGCTCACGACGTACTTCCCCAGCGCGCTGCCGTCGGACATGAACACCCGACCGCCGTTGCGCCGTGCGAGCTCGTGGACGAACTCGGTCAGGCGAGGGTCGTCGTCGAGCTGGAAGACGTTGACCGCGGCGCCGCGCCGGGTCATCCGGTCGACCTCGGCGACGGTCAGCGTGATGGTCTCCGGCTCCGGCGGCCAGGCGAACCACGGTCTCCCGTTGGGCATCAGGTGTGCGGTCGGCTCGCCATCGGTCACGACGAGCACGATCGGCTCGCCATCGGGGTGCTTGTCGAGGAAGCGTCCCGCCAGCATCAGCGCGTGCTGCAGGTTCGTACCTTGCACATAGTCGGGCTCGAGACCGGCCAGGTCGGTCGGCGAGAGCACCCGCGCGTACGAAGAAAAACCTATGACCTGCATGGCATCCTGCGGATACATGCCGCTGACGAGCGCGTGCAGCGCGAGCGCTGTTGCCTTCGCCGGTCCCCAGCGGTCACGCAGCACCATCGAGTAGGACAGGTCGAGCAGCAGGCACACCGTCGCCGACGTGCGGCGCTCGGTCTCCGCGACCTCGAAGTCCTCCGGAGCGAGTTGCAGCCCTCGACCGCCGGGCGTCCCGCCGCGGCGGACCGCGTTGGTCAGGGTGCGTACGACGTCCAGTGGCTGCTCGTCGCCGAACCGCCAGGGCCGACTGGACCCGGTGAGCTCGCCGGCCTGGCCCGCGTCATGCACGTCGTGACCACCGCGCTTGGTGGCGTGCAGGTCGGCGAAGACGCGGCGCAGGGCGGTCTGACCCAGGCGACGGATGGCCTTGGGGGTGAGGTCGAGTCGCGCGCCCTGTCTGGTGAGGTATCCCTGCTCCTCCAGCTCCCGCTCGAGGCGGCGCAGCTCGCGCACCTCGTCGGCGGCGTTGCGGCCGAGCGCGCGGCGCACGGCTTCCTCGTCGATGTCCTCGAGGCTGGCGCCGGGATAGTCCTGGCCCAGCGTCGACTCGAGCTCGTCGAGGTCGGCCAGGTCCTGCAGCGCGCTGGTGGCCTCGCCCGCGCCGAGCGGCTCGTCGCCGCGCATCCGCTCGCGCGAGCGCCAGTCGAGGTCGGGGCGGCGCGACCGGAGGGCGTCGCCGAGCTGCTGCATCTCCCTGGCGAGGTCCATGTCCTCCAGCGCGGTCTGCATCAGCGCAGACAGCTCAGAGCGCTGTTCCGGCGAGAGCGACCGCATCATCCGCTCGGCCGCTGCCGCCCGCCGGGCGAGCGAGTCGATGAGCTCTTCGAGGTTCGCGGGCTGGTCGGGGAACATGTCGCCGTAGTTGGCCATGAACTCGTCGAACTGCTCCTGCGTGTGCTCCCCCCGGGCGTCGGCGTCGATCATGGCGTTGAGGTCGCTGAGCATGTCCTTGACGCGCTGCATCGCGGCCGGGTCGGGGTTCTCCAGCGCCTCCTTCATGCCGCGGAACTGCGTGTCGAGCACCTCTCGGCGCAGCAGGTCCTTGATCTGCTCGAAGGTCTGGCGGGCCTCGGGGGAGCGCCAGTCGTACTCCTCGAGCTGACGCACGGCGCGGGCCGCGTCCGACGGCAGGGCGTCCAGCGTGTCCTCACGGAACCGGGCGTCGTCGGACGGGTCGGGGAACAGCGCGGCTCGTTCCTGGCCAACGGCGGTGTCGAGCAGTCGACGTACCTCCTCGAGCGTGCCGTCGAGACGGCCGCGTTCCCGCAGCTCGCGACGTTGCTCGCGCACCCGGCGCATCATCTCGTCGAGCCCGCGCAGTCGGTCGCTGCCCTGCCGGAGCAGGTTGCGCAGCGCGTCGCGTGGGGAGAGACCGTTGAGCACGTCGTCGCCGAGCCGGTCGAGTGCCCGGCGCACGTCGTAGGGCGGGGCGAGCGGGTCAGGGCCGTCGTGCCAGGCGCCGTAGCGGTAGCGCCCGCCGGTGGGATGCCGCGGCATCAGGCGGCGCCGTAGATCACTTGGTCGCCGCCATCGCTCGTGTCCTTGGAGATGCGCCGGTTGAGGAACAGCCCTTCCAGCGCGAACTCGAGAGCCGCCGCAGCCAGGGCCGGTGTCTCGTCGCCCTCGTCGACGCCGAGCCGCTCCATGATGTTCGCGAGCCCCGGGATCGGCCCGATCTGCTCGAGCAGTCGCTGCGCGGGCACCAGGTCACCGCTTTCCACGATGAGGCCCTCGTTGAACTTCTCGATCAGCGCATGCAGGTCAGAGGCGCCGAGGTGGTTGCGGAACGACTCGACCGTCGCCCGGCGCAGCAGGTGGCCGAGGACCTCCGCCTCGCGGCCCTCCTCGTCGACCTCGAACTCGACCTTGCCCAGCAACGTGTCGACGGTCGGCACGAGGTCGCAGATGCGCGCCACCGCGGGTGACTCGCCCGTGAGCGCACTGCGCCGCAGCGCCGACGCCGCCGCGGTCTCGGCTGCGGCGATGCCGAACCGCGCAGAGACGCCCGACCGCGCGTCGACGGCCGGCGACTCCCGGACGTGACGCGCGAACCGCGCGATGACCTCGATCAGGAAGTCCGGCACCGTGGCCACGAGCGTGGCCTCCTGGCGCACCAGCGTGACCTCGTCGTCGAGGTCGAGCGGATAGTGCGTGCGCACCTCGGCGCCGAAGCGGTCCTTCAGCGGCGTGATGATGCGCCCGCGGTTGGTGTAGTCCTCCGGGTTGGCACTCGCCACGAGCAGCAGGTCCAGCGGCAGCCGCAACACGTACCCGCGCACCTGGATGTCCCGCTCCTCGAGCACGTTGAGCAGCGACACCTGGATGCGCTCGGCGAGGTCGGGCAGCTCGTTGATGGCGAAGATGCCGCGGTTGGTGCGCGGCACGAGCCCGAAGTGCAGGGTCTCGGGGTCTCCGAGCGTGCGGCCCTGCGCGACCTTCACCGGGTCGATGTCCCCGATCAGGTCGCCCACGCTGGTGTCGGGGGTGGCGAGCTTCTCCCCGTAGCGCTCGCTGCGGTGCTTCCAGGCGACCGGGAGCTCGTCTCCGACCTCGGCGTGCAGCCGCTGGCAGCGCGTGCAGACGGGCGCGTAGGGGTGGTCGTTGATCTCGCAGCCGTCGACGACAGGGGTCCACTCGTCGAGCAGCGAGACGAGGGCGCGGATGAGGCGCGTCTTTCCCTGGCCGCGCTCGCCCAGGAGTACGAGGTCATGTCCGGCGAGCAGGGCTCGTTCCAGGGCCGGCAGCACGGTCGTGTCGAAGCCGACGATGCCGGGAAATCGGGGTTGGCCGGTGCGCATCTGGTCGAGGAGGTTCTCGCGGATCTCGGTGCGCACGGGGCGGTGCTCGTGTCCGGAGGCGCGCAGCGCGCCGAGGGTGTTTGGGTTTTCAGCCGGTGCCATTACTCGACCGTACGTCGCAATGCGTGACTTTCGCACAGCCGTTACGGCGTCCGGTCCCACTGGTGGCGGCTGGGCAGCCGGGACAGCAGGGTGCACGATGGGCCCGTGGCACTGTGCGGGGACGGGCTCACAGTCGGCACCGACCTGGTGGCGGCTGCCGAGTCGGCGACCCGTCAGGCCCTGGAACCGCTCGGCGGCCTGCGTCCCGACCTGGTGTTCGCCTTTGTCTGCGGCCCGGAGCCCGATGAGGCGTCCGCCGCTCTCGAGCGGGCCGCGAAGGTCTCCGCCGGTCGCACCGCAGTCGGCTGCAACGCGGCTGGCGTCATCGGCCGAGGGCAAGGCGTCGAGCTCACGTCCGCTGTGAGCGTGTGGGCAGCCGTGCTGCCCGGTGCCCGGCTGCGGTCGTTCCATCTCGAGGTGCTCACCGGAGCCGACTCGGTCGTCGTCCTCGGGCTGCCGCCGGCGCTGGAAACCGACAGCGCCGCGATCCTGCTGGCCGATCCCCACTCGTTCCCGATCGGCGCATTCGTGGAGCAGGTGTCGGAGACGCTGCCCTCGCTGCCCATCTCCGGCGGCCTGGCGAACGGGCTGCGGGGGGCGGGCTCGACGCGGTTGCTCGTCGACGGCCGGGTGCACGAGCGGGGTGCCGTCGGCGTGCTGCTCGGGGCGCAGGTGCACGCCCGCGCGCTGGTCAGCCAGGGTTGCCGCCCTGTCGGCCCCCCGATGACGGTGACCGCCGCCGATGGCAATCGTGCTGTTGGGTCTGGCGGGGCGACCGGCGCTGGACAAGCTCGAGGAGATCGTCACGTGGCTGCCGCCCGAGGACCAGGCGCTCGTCACGACGGGGCTGCACGTCGGGATCGCGATGGATGAGTACGCCGACGACCACGAGGTGGGTGCTTTTCTCGTACGTGGGGTGGTCGGCGCCGACACTGCGCGGGCCGGACTCGTCGTCGGGGCAGCCGTGTCGGTCGGTCAGACGGTGCGCTTCCAGGTGCGCGACGCGGAGTCTGCCGACGCTGACCTGGCCGCGACCATGGCCCGGTTCCGGGACGTGCGGCCACCGGGCGAGTCGGTCGACGGTGCCCTGCTGTTCTCGTGCTCAGGACGAGGCAGTGACCTGTTCGCGAGCGCCCACCACGACGTGCTCGCCGTGCGCGACGGGCTGGCCACGACGGGGGTCGCCGGTTTCTTCGCCGCCGGGGAGATCGGCCCTGTCGTCGGGCGCTCGCGGCTGCACGGCAGCACCGCCTCGGTGCTCGCGTTCAGCTGAGCTCTGGTCTACCGCTCTACAGCGTGACGGGCACGGGGCTCGCGAGCAGCGCCTCGGACACCAGCACGCGCTGGAGTGCGTCGTAGGCGTCATCGCTGTGCCGACCGGCCGGCCCGATCGCGCCGACGGGTCGGTCGGCCGCGTCGTAGATCGTGACGTCGAACATCCGCTGGCCGCCGATCCAGAGCCCGGACACCCGTCCGCCGACCACCCTGCGCTGGTAGAACCGGGCCGGCACGACGACCTCGGCGCCATCGAGCCGGGGCGGCGAACCGGGCAGGGCGAGCTGGAATTGCTGGATCATGCGAGCGACGTTACGGACCCCGGCGCCGCGGCGCGGCAAGATGCGGGCGAGGTCACCGCACCGGCGGACGCCCGATCACTGTGCGTACATCTTCCTTCCCTCACCGTGACCGCCTCGCTTCGTCCAGCGACCTTCGTTCGCGACTCGCCGGGCGTGTCGCGCACGAAGGTCGCTCGTCAGCGGGTCACCGGCGCGGCGGGGGTGTCGTCGGGCTCCACCGCCCGTTGGTCGTCGACTGCCGCCGGCGTGGGGGCGTCGGCGTGCGTACGCAACGGCAGTTCCTTGATGAAGAAGGACAGCACGAAGGCGACGGCGATGACCGGAACGGCCGCCAGGAACACGATGTGCAAGGAGTCGACGAACGCCTCGATGACATCGGCCTTGATGAGCGGCGGGAGAGCCGCGATGCGCTCCGGCGACTTCGCGAGGTCCCCGCCACCGGCAGGAGCAGAGCCGACCGGAAGCCGCTCGGCGAGGTTGTGCGCCAGCTGGTTGGACAGGATCGTGCCGAAGATCGCGGTGCCGATGGTGCCGCCCATCGATCGGAAGAACTGTGACGACGAGGTGGCGACCCCCATGTCCCTGAAGTCGACGGCGTTCTGCACGGCGAGCACCAGGATCTGCATGACGAGGCCCAGACCGGCGCCGACGATGAAGAAGTAGATGCTGTAGAGCCACGCCGGGGTGCCGACGTCGAGACGGGACAGCGAGAAGATTCCGATGCCCAGCAGTCCTGTGCCGGCGATCGGGAACGCCTTGTATCGCCCGCTGTGTGTCGTCCACTTGCCCGACGAGATCGAGCTGATGATGATGCCGAACATCAACGGCAGCATCAGCAGACCGGCCCTGGTCGGAGTGACGCCGTCGACGACCCGCAGGTAGATCGGGATGAAGACGATCGCGCCGAACATGGCCGTGCCGACCACGAAGCCGACCGCACTGGTCATCGTGAAGATGGAGTTGCGGAACAACCGCAGCGGCAGGATCGGCTCGGTGGCGCGCGCCTCCCACAGGACGAACGCGACCAGCAGCAGGGCTGATGCGACGAGCAGGCTGATGATCGTGCTCGACTCCCACCGATAGCGCTGGCCGCCCCAGACGAGGGCCAGCAACAGAGAGCTGACGCCGCTCACGATCAATGCCGCACCGAGGTAGTCGATGGAGTGCTCACGACGCTGGAAGGGCACGTGCAGCACCGCGTTGACCACGATCAGGGCCACGACGCCCAACGGCACGTTGATGTAGAAGATCCAGCGCCACGACAGGTGCTCGGTGAAGAAGCCGCCCAGCAACGGCCCGGCGACGCTGGCCAGGCCCCACACCCCGGTGAAGTAGCCCGTGTAGCGACCACGTTGGCGCGGCGGGATGATGTCGCCGATGATCGCGAACGTCAGCGCCATCAGGCCTCCGGCGCCGAGCCCCTGCAGGGCCCGGGTGGCAACGAGCTGCCACATCGTCTGCGACAGACCGGCGAGCATCGAGCCGACGACGAACACCACGATCGCGAAGATGTAGACGGGGCGACGTCCGTAGAGGTCGGAGATCTTGCCGTACAGCGGGGTCGCCACCGTCGAGGTGAGCAGGTAGGCCGTCACGACCCAGGAGAGCTGGTTGAGCCCGCCGAGGTCGCCGACGATGGTCGGCAGCGCGGTCGAGACGATGGTCTGGTCGAGAGCCGCGAGCAGCATGCCGAGCATCAGGCCGCTGAGCACCACCAGGATCTGCCGGTGCGTCATGTAGGCAGGGCCGGTGGCTGCAGGCGGTGCGGTAGGGGAAGTCACGCAGATGTCTCCGTCTTGGGTCGGTTCGGCGCCGGCTCGGCGGACAGCGAGTCGGCAAAGCGGGTGAGCGTCGCGACGAGGTCGGCGCGGTCCTCGGGCGTCCAGTCGTGCAGCGAGTCGGCAAGCCACCGGTTGCGCCGGGTCCACGCCTGGTCGAGCACGGCGAGTCCGGCGGGGGAGACCTGGAGGCGGACTGCGCGCCGGTCATCGACGTCTTCGGTGCGGGTGACAAGCCCGCGGTCCTCCAGCGCCTTGGCCTGCCTGCTGACCGTCGAGATGTCCAGCAGCAGGTCGCCCGCCAGGTCGGAGAGCCGCACGGCGCTGTTCTCCTTCAGGCTGCTCAGGATGATGATCGCCGCACGGTCCACGGTGTCGTCGTGCACCGTGCGCTTGGTCGCCCGGATGACCCGGTGCAGTGCCTTGAGCAGATCGTCGATGACCGGATCGGTTGCTTGCACCATGCAACCGTAGTACCCGCGTCGTCGTACCGCACCAGGTTTTCGCCCTGGAGCCCTCTGCGGCCTAGCGCCGGGCGACCACTTGCCGGACGGTCACCTGGCACACTGGCGCGCCATGGAACCAGCGCGATCGTCAGAGGTCACCCTTGACGATGTACGAGCGGCGCGCGAGCTGCTGCGGGGGATCATCCTCGCCACTCCCGTTCAGGGGTCGCGCCCCCTGTCGGAACGCGTCGGCGGGCCGGTGTGGCTCAAGTGCGAGAACCTGCAGCGCGCCGGGTCGTTCAAGATCCGCGGTGCCTACACCCGGCTGTCCCGGCTCGCGCCGGACGACGCCGCGCGCGGTGTCGTCGCGGCCAGCGCCGGGAACCACGCGCAGGGCGTGGCGCTCGCCGCCGCGCTGCTCGGCATCCGGACGACGGTGTTCATGCCGGAAGGCGCTCCCATCCCCAAGGTCGAGGCGACCCGCGCCTATGGCGCCGAGGTGCGCTTCCACGGGCACTCGGTCGACCAGGCTCTTGTCGCCGCCAAGGCGTTCAGCGACGAGACCGGAGCGGTCTTCGTGCACCCTTTCGACCACCACGACATCGTTGCGGGAGCGGGCACGACCGGTCTGGAGATCCTCGAGCAGGTGCCCGACGTCAAGACCGTCGTGGTGTGCACGGGCGGCGGCGGGTTGCTTGCCGGCATCGCGGTTGCGGTCAAGGGGCTGCGACCCGATGTGCGCGTCGTCGGCGTGCAGGCCGAGGACGCCGCCGCCTACCCCGCGTCCCTGGCGGCCGGCAAGCCGGTCGCGCTCGACGCGATGACGACCATGGCTGACGGCATCGCCGTCGGCTGCCCCGGGGGACTGCCGTTCGAGATCGTGCGCGACCTGGTCGACGACGTCAGGACCGTCTCGGAGGAGTCCCTGTCGCGGGCTCTGCTGCTGTGCCTGGAGCGCGCCAAGCTGGTCGTCGAGCCGGCCGGCGCGGCGGGGGTGGCTGCGTTGCTGGACGACCCGACGGCCTTCGAGCCGCCGGTCGTGGTCGTGCTCTCGGGCGGCAACATCGACCCGCTGCTGCTGCAGCGCGTCCTGCGCCACGGCCTCGCGGTCGCCGGCCGCTTCCTCTCGTTCCGGGCCCGCATCTCCGACCGGCCCGGCGCACTCGTGCGGTTGCTCGCCGAGGTGGCGAAGGCCGACGCCAGCGTCCTCGAGGTGGAGCACGTGCGCACCGACGCGCGGCTGCGGATCGACGAGGTCGAGGTTGCGCTTCAGCTCGAGACCCGCGGGGCCCAGCACTGCGACGACGTGCTGGCCAGGCTGCGCGAGGCGGGCTACACGCTCGTCTTCGGCTAGCCGTTCTGCCCGAGCGACCGATGATTTTCGTCGGTCGCGTGAGTCGGTACTGCTGCGAAGAACATCAACGTCCGCTTGCTGCGCGCGCTGACTGCGACGGCTGCACCAAAACTCCGTGGTGACTGTCGGAGGGGTCAGTCACGATGGATCGAGTGAGCGCAGCTGCCGCTGGAGTCGGCGGGAACACGCCCGTGGCCACACGAGAGGAAGTTCGGAATGGCCGACGCGATCGTCGCGGAAGACCTCGTCAAGACGTACGGGAAGATCCGCGCGCTTGACGGCCTGAACCTTCGCGTGCCCGAAGGCACCGTCCTCGGTCTGCTGGGCCCCAACGGTGCCGGCAAGACCACGGTCGTGCGCATCCTGACCACGCTCGTCGTCCCCGACTCCGGCCGCGCGACCGTCGCTGGTCACGACGTCGTCCGCGAGCCGCGGGAGCTCAAGCGGGTCATCGGTCTGTCCGGACAGAACGCCGCAGTCGACGAGCACCTCACGGGTTTCGAGAACCTCGACATGGTCGGGCGGCTCTACCACCTCGGCCGCAGCAAGAGCCGCAAACGAGCCGATGAGCTGCTCGAGCGGTTCGACCTCGTCGAGGCGGGAGGCCGGCCGGTGAAGGGTTACTCCGGCGGCATGCGCCGACGGCTCGACCTGGCTGCCGCCCTCGTCGCCGCGCCGCCGGTGCTGTTCCTCGACGAGCCGACCACCGGTCTCGACGTACGAAGCAGGATCGGCCTCTGGGAGGTCATCGCCGACCTCGTTCGCGGCGGCACGACCCTGCTGCTGACGACGCAATACCTGGAGGAGGCCGACCGGCTGGCGCAGCGCATCGCGGTCATCGACCACGGTCACGTGATCGCCGAGGGGACCTCCGACGAGCTCAAGGACCAGGTCGGTGGCGAACGGCTGGAGATCACTGTGGCTGACCCGGCCGTGATCGAGCAGGCTCGCGGGCTGCTCACTTCGCTGGGCACCGGCCAGGCCAAGGTCGAGGAGAACACGCGACGTCTCACGGTGTCGGTGACCGGCGGCGCGAAAGTGCTCGCCGTCGCACTGCGCGACTTCGACGAGTCCGGCATCGACCTGCAGGATGTCGGTCTGCGCCGACCCACCCTCGACGACGTGTTCCTCAGCCTGACCGGGCATGCGGCAGAGCCGGATGACGTCGATCCGGAAGCCGTCACGGCCGAGAAGACTGCGAAGCGCGAGGAGGTGGCGTCGCGATGAGCGCCCTGTTGGAAGCTGCGTCCGATGCTTCGGTCATCACGAAGCGCAATCTGATCAAGATCAAGCGAGTGCCCGACCTGCTCGTCTTCACGACGCTGTCGCCGATCATGTTCGTGCTGCTGTTTGCCTACGTCTTCGGCAACGCGATCGACGTGCCGGGCGTCGGCTACCGCGAGTTCCTCATCGCTGGAATCTTTGCCCAGACTGTGGTTTTCGGTGCGACGTTCACCGGCTACAGCATCGCCGAGGACTTGCAGAAGGGTGTCATCGACCGGTTCCGCTCGCTGCCGATGGCGCCGTCGGCCGTGCTGTTCGGCAGGACGCTGGCCGACGTGGCCACCAACGTCATCAGCCTCACCGTGATGGGCATCACCGGCCTGATCGTCGGCTGGCGGATCCACACGTCGTTCTTCGAGGCGCTGGCTGGGTTCCTGCTGCTGTTGCTGTTCGCCTACGCGGTGTCGTGGATCATGGCCGTCGTCGGGCTGGCCGTGCGCACCCCGGAGGTCGTCAACAACGCGAGCTTCATGATCATCTTCCCGCTCACGTTCATCGCGAACACGTTCGTCCCCGCGGACACGCTGCCCGGCCCGCTGGAGACCTTCGCCAACTGGAACCCCATCTCGGCGATCACACAGGCGGCGCGCGAGCTGTTCGGCAACACGAGTCCGCAGCTGCCCCCGGCCGACACGTGGTCGATGCAGAACCCGATCGCCTACTCGCTGATCTGGGTGGTGATCATCCTGGCGGTGTTCATCCCGTTGGCCGTCCGCCAGTTCGGCCGAGCAGCCAGCCGCTGACCGTCAACCGTCCGCGGGCTCAACCGGCGCGCGGGCTCAGCCGCCGTTGAACGGCTCGATGTCGATGATCTCGACGGGGATCTTGTTGCCGTTGGGTGCCTTGTAGGACGCGGTGTAGCCCTTCTTGTGGCCGAGGATCGCCGCCCCCAGCGGTGACTTCTCGCTGTAGACCTCGATGCCGTCACCCGCGACCTCGCGCGAGCCGAGCAGGAACCGCATGTCCTCGCCGGCCACCTTCGCGGTGACGATCGTGCCGGGCGCGACGATGCCGGCCGGTGCCGCAGGCGGCGCGCCGACCTTGGCCGACTCGAGCAGCTGGGTCAGCTGGCGGATGCGCGCCTCGCGTTTGCCTTGCTCGTCCTTCGCTGCGTGGTAGCCGCCGTTCTCGCGCAGGTCGCCTTCCTCGCGGGCCTGCTCGATGCGCTTGACGATCTCCGCGCGACCCTCGCCGGACAAGAAGTCGAGCTCCTCCTTGAGCCGGTCGTAGGCCTCCTGGGTCAGCCAGGTGAGGGGCTCGGTGATCTCGGTCACGGCATGCTCCTAGAAGGTCTGGATCGCGTCGGTCGGGGTGTTCCGGCGGCGCATCTAGCGCGTTGCCCGGACACCGCGGATGTTGCTGGGGTGTCGAGGCTAACCCGCGCGAGGTGGGTCACGTCCAATCATGACGCCAATCACCCGTAAGCCACTCATCGGCCTGTCGTCGCCGGGGCTGGACGGCTCGCCGTCCGCGGGACCGCGTCGGGCTCTCGCGGCGGTCACGTTTTCGCAGGACCGAGCCGGCAGGCGACGATGACCACGGTCACGGCCAAGGAGCGGGTGCGTACGTCGACACTGGCCCGCCGGGTCGCGGCGGTTCCCGCTGGAAGCGTCGTCCGCGCGACCCCCACCGGCTCGTGGTGGCGGTCCTGCGCCTGCACCGTGCATGTCACGGGACGGTTCGCGTCGGCTGAGACCTCGATCCGCGCCCGCATCGATTCTGCGTCGATGATCCGGAAGCCGATGATGTCGCTGCGGACGTCCGGCGTCGCCGCGCCCAGCGCAGCCCAGAGGACCCAGCCACCGAACGCGGCCACCAGCACGACCAGCGCGGCGACCACCAGGGGCCGCGGGCGCCTGCCCCGGTCGCCGTACCGCCCGGCCGGGCGGACCGGGCCGGAGGTGGTCATGGGTACCTCGCCGTCGGGCTGTCGGGGTTGTCCGCGATGATTGTGCCGTGAGTGAGCAGCGCAGGCTGATGGCGGTCCATGCCCATCCCGACGACGAGTCGAGCAAGGGCGCGGCCACGATGGCCCGTTACGTCGCCGAGGGTGTCGACGTGCACGTCGTGACGTGCACCGGCGGCGAACGCGGGTCGGTGCTGAACCCACGGCTCCAGCACGACGAGTCGGTGCTGGCCAACCTCGCCGAGATCCGCCGCCGCGAGATGGAGACCGCACGGGAGATCCTCGGAGTGCGCCAGGACTGGCTCGGCTGGGTCGACTCCGGTCTGCCCGAGGGCGATCCACTGCCACCGCTGCCCGAGGGCTGCTTCGGGCTGATGGACGTCGCCGTTGCCGCTGAACCCCTCGTACGCCTCGTCCGGTCCTTCCGGCCGCAGGTGATGACGACCTACGACGAGAACGGCGGCTACCCCCACCCCGACCACATCATGTGTCACAAGATCGCGATGCACGCCTTCGACGCGGCGGCCGACCCGTCGGCCTACCCCGACGCGGGACCCCCGTGGCAGGTGCAGAAGATCTACTACAACCAGACCTTCACCAAGGCGCGCACGACGGCGCTGCACGAGGCGATGCTGGCCGCCGGGCTGGAGTCTCCGTACGGCGAATGGCTCGAGCGCTGGGAAGACCACGAGGAGCGACCGATCTCGGCCCAGGTGCCGTGCGGCGAATACTTCGAGGTGCGCGACCGCGCGTTGCTCGCCCATGCGACCCAGGTCGACCCCGACGGTGCCTGGTTCCACTGCCCGCTCGACCTGCAGCGCGCGGTCTGGCCGACCGAGGACTTCGAGCTGGGCAGGGCGGTGATCGACGTGCACCCGCCCGAGGACGACCTGTTCGCCGGGGTGCGCGAGTCGATGCCCACGCCGGCGGACGCGTCCGGTGGAGCGGGGCAGACCGCGGGGGGCTCCTCGTGACGGCGGCCGTCCTCGCCGTGCCGGTCGTGCGGGCGATCGAGGACCAGAAGGTCAGTCCCGGCGTGCTCGGGTTCCTCGTCGTCGCTGCCATCGGCATCGCGACCTGGCTGCTCATCCGTTCGATGAACCGCCAGCTGCACAAGATCAGCTTCTCCGAGGACGCGATCGACCTCGAACGCAAACGGCCGCCGGTCCCCGAGCCCGACGTCGCCGCTCCGGCCGACCGGCCGCAGGTGAACGGCACGGCCCGCGCCGCAACGGAGCCTGACGACGGAACGGGCGCCGGCGGCGACCGCCTGCCCCGCTGAGCACCGTCGCGCTGCGCCCCAGGCACGACGGGTGGGCCGGGAATCGACCACGTTCAGCAGGTGTACGGACCCTTTGCTAGGCGTGCACGCATTGCGAACCGTCCGCCAGCATGCTGAACGTGGTCGATTTCCCGCGGCGGGTGGGCGGAGCGGCGCTCGGGCAGGGGTGAGCCGATGCGGTGTTGATGTACGGCGTCAGCCGCGCGCAGACTTCCCGGAAGCCTCGGCCACCGCGACCGCCTCGGCCACCACGACGGCCTCGGCGGTCACTGCCGGGACGCTCGCTGCGGCGCCTTCGGCGGTCTGGGTGTGCAGCTTGCCGTTCTCCAGCGATCGCTCCCAGTCGCCATCACCAGCGTGCGAGATCCCGGACAGGAACTCGGGCACGCGCTCGGCGGGCATCGGCACGGCGAGGTGGAACCCCTGGCCGACGCGATATCCGAGGGAGAGCAGCGAGCGCCACTGCTCGGGGCGCTCGATGCCCTCTGCGATGACGGTCGACAGCCCGAGGGTCTCGGCGAGGTCCTTGATGGTGCGCACCAACCCCGCCTCGGTGTCGCCCCCCGGCAGGGTCTCCACGAACTCCTGCGCGAGCTTGAGACCGTTGACCGGCAGCATCTGCAGGTAGGACAGCGACGAGTAGCCGGTGCCGAAGTCGTCGATGTAGAGGTGCACGCCGAGGTCGGACAGCGCGTTGAGGCGCTCGATCATCGTTCCGTCACCCGGCAGCAGCACACTCTCGGTGATCTCGAGGACGACTGTCTTCGCGTCGATGCCGCTGTCCGCGATGGCGGACGCGACCTCGTCGACGATGCCCGGATCGAGCAGCTGACGGCCACTGACGTTGACGGCCATGTGGAGCTTCTCGTGGTCCGGGTGCTGCTTCTGCCAGCGGACGGCCTCGAACAGCGCGGTGCGCAACACCCTCCGGCCGAGCGGGATGATCAGCCCGGTCTCCTCGGCGAGCGCGATGAACTGGCCGGGCAGCATCAGCCCGTGCTGCGGATGCTGCCACCGAACGAGCGCCTCGAGGCCGTCGATCCGGCCCGACTCGAGGTCGACGAGGGGCTGGTAGTAGACGACGAGCTCATTGCGTTCGATCGCGTGACGCAGCTCGCTGGTCAGTGAGAGCCGGGCCAGAGCCGCTTCGTGCATCGTCGTGGCGAACACCGCATAGCGGTTCTTGCCGGAGTTCTTCGCGTCGTAGAGGGCGAGGTCGGCGTTGCGCATCAGGTCCTCGGGCGCAGCCGGGCGGTTCTGGCCCAGCGCGATCCCGATGCTGGCCCCTGTGGTGACTTCGGTGCCGGCCACTTCGAAGGGCACGGACAGTGCCTCGATGAGTCGGTTCGCGATGGTGACGCAGTAGTTGTCGTCGTCCACGTCCTCGAGCAGGATCGCGAACTCGTCGCCGCCGAGCCGGGCCGCAGTGTCGCCTTCGCGGAGGCAGCCACGCAGTCGAGTGGTCATCTCGCGCAGCAGCGCGTCGCCGGCGGCGTGACCGAGGCTGTCGTTGACGGTCTTGAAGTCGTCGAGGTCGATGAACAGGACGCCATAGCTGCCGGCGCCGCGGTCCCGCGCCATCGCGTGGCCGAGGCGGTCACGGAAGAGCGCCCGGTTGGCGAGGCCGGTGAGGGCGTCGTGGAAGGCCTGGTGGATGAGCTGTTGTTCGAGCTCGTGGCGCTCGGTGATGTCGTGGCAGGTGACCACGAAGCCCATCAGGTCTTCGTCGATCACCTCGGTGACGACGGCGTCGACGTGGCGGGTGTGCCCGTCCTCGTTGTTGAGCCGCACCTCGCCGCGCACCGGCCGGCCACCCTGCGCGAGGCTCACCAGGTCACGGGCCGCGTCGCGGTCGGACTTGACGACGACGTCGAGCCAGCTCATGCCGAGCAGCTCGGGGGCGGGCAGGCCGACGATCGGCTCGACGGCCGGTGTCACGTGCACGATGGTCAGGTCGTGGTCGAGGATCAGGATGACGTCGGACGCGTACTGCAGCATCAGCCGCAGCCGACGCTCGCTGCGTCGTTCGACGAGCACCTCGCCGACGTCCAGGCGATCGAGGGCCAGCGCCATCGTCTTGGCCAGCGACTCGAGCGAGGCGATCGTGCGCGGTGACGGCGTCAGCGTGGCAGCGACGACCGCTGCCTCACGAGCCGGCCCGCGCGCAGGAAGAGCGATGAGCACGAGCGTCTCGGTCGAGGGCACGCCGAGGGTGGCGTGCACGAGTGACGGGCCGGCCAGCAGATCGATGCCGGTGGCTGCTGACGGGAACAGGGTCAGCTCCGCGGCGTCGAGGAACGTCGCGACCTCGAGGTCGTCAGTCGCCTGGGCGATGGTGCCGCCGGGGTCGCCATCGATGCGCCAGGCGCGTGTGCCCGGCTGGTCCAGCAGGTCGACGGCCGCATTGAGCGCGGCGTCGCGCACGCCACCGCGGTCCGCGGCACTGACCAGTGCCGCTGTCGCGCCGCGCAGCACGTGTTCACGGCGCAGCGCGCGACGGAGGTGACCGAGCAGGCTGACGATGCGCAGCAACGCCAAGGTGAACAGCACGATCGCGCCACCGAGCACGACGGTCGCGATCGTGACGTCGTCCCCCACCCGATGCGTGAGCACGAGCACCGGTGACACCAGGCATGCCAGGCCGAGCAGGATGACGAAGCGCCAGGAGGAGACGAGCGGCAGAGCCCGCAGAACGCTCGGTGGGTTCGTCATCGTGGGGTGCATGACACCCAGCACGATCAGCGCGGCGCCGGGCAACCACGCCACGATCAGGCTGGGGACGTTGGCGAGGTCTGCGGCGACCTCGGAGCCGATGCCGAGGGCGAGGCCACAGATCACCAGGCGTGCAGCGAGGTCGCGGCTGCCGATCTGGGCGAACGCGAGGCGGGCCAGGACCCCGAGCACGAGAAGGTCGCCCAGCGGGTAGGCGCCGGCGACCGTCAGCTGCGCCAGAGTCGCGGTGTCGTCGCGGAGCAGCGGCTCGATGAGCGCGAGCCATCCGGCCTGGGCGGCCGCGACGGTGACGACGAGCGCATCGAGCAGGCTCGCGCGGTCGTGGCGGATGCGGTCCCGCTGGAAGGCCAGGATGGCGCCGGCCATCGCGGGATAGGCGAGAAATCGGGGGATGTCGGCGTACGACGGCGATGGCTGGCCGACGAGCGCGACGGCTTGGCCGCTCGTGACGAGCGCGATGCTGGTGGCCAGCAGCCAGCTGGCGAGGGGGTCTCGTGGCCGGGTCCGCCGCGTGACGAGCACGATCGTCGCGGCCGCGGCCAGCCCTCCGACGACCAGGAGCGAGGCGCGCACCCAGTCGACCGGTGCCGCCACATAGGTGATCGTGAGCACCAGGGCCGCTGCGACTGTCGCGGTCAGGGCCGGGCGCGCTGTGGCGTCTTTGCCGCCCATCCGCTCACCCCTCGACCTCGTCCGTGATCCATCCCGCTGTTTGGCTATCGGCGCGAGTGAGGGGGACTTGAAGGCGCAAACGGGTAACCGGACGGCAAAGTGTGGGCGGTTGACGAGGCGCAACGGGCGATGCGCAACCCGGTGGATCGCGCACGGCGGCGAGCGTCAGTCGGGCAGGCGCGCTGCCAGGATCATGACTTGTCCAGCATTTCCGCTGGTGAACGGCCACGGGCGACCGGCCGACACGGCTGCCGAGTCGATGGCTGTGACCAGCCGGTCGGCCTCTATGAGGTCGCCAACGGCGAGCCACGCACCCGCGGCCCACGTCCGGTAACCCACCAGTTCGGAGCCGTCACCGCCCGGCATTGCCGAGTCGGGACTCGCCAGCTCGGGGTGCAGCGCCCTGATTCGCGTGAGCAGCGAGGTGGCCAGGGCGCCAAGGGGGACCCCGGTGCGGACTCGCCTGCCCTCGGCCTCATCGGCAACAACACGAGCGCTGCCCAAGCGGGCAACGGCTACGAGTGCGTCATGGGCAGCGTCAGCCTGACCGCGTCCCCCGGCGTCGGGGAAGGGATTCCGGGGAAAGGCCAGATATTGTCCATCGCCGCGAACTCGGCGTTGTTCTCGCTGCTCGGTGCGACCTACGGCGGCAACGGGAGCACGACCTTCGCTCTGCCCGACATGCGAGCACTGGCGCCGAACAACTTGGCCTCATCTGCGACCAGGGCATCTACCCATCGAGGCGCTGAGCCAGACAGACCAATCAGACTCACCCTGACGTACGCTCGTCGCTCGCGCGTACAACAGGGTGGAGGGGTGACTGCCGATGGCGAACCGCCTCGCTGAGAGCACGAGCCCCTATCTGTTGCAGCACAAGGACAATCCCGTCGACTGGTGGGAGTGGGGGGACGAGGCCTTCGCTGAGGCAGCTCGGCGTGACGTGCCGGTCCTCATCAGCGTCGGCTATGCCGCGTGTCACTGGTGCCATGTGATGGCGCACGAGTCGTTCGAGGACGACGCGACCGCGGCCTATATCAACGGGCACTTCGTGGCCATCAAGGTGGACCGCGAGGAGCGGCCGGACATCGACGCCGGCTACATGGAGGCCACCCAGGCGTTGACCGGCCACGGTGGCTGGCCGATGACGGTGTTCGCGACGCCGTCGGGTGAGCCGTTCTTCTGCGGCACCTACTTCCCGCCGAGTCCACGCCATGGCCTGCCCTCGTTCCCGCAGCTGCTCGCGTCCGTCGTGCAGACGTGGGCCGAACGGCGTGACGAGGTGCTGGCGACGGGACAGCGCATCGTCGGCGCCCTCGCGGAGCAGGCGCGCGTGCCGGCGACGGGTGACGCGCCCACCGCCGAGCAGCTAGACACCGCCGTCGCTGCGCTGGATCAGCAGTACGACGCTGCGCGCGGAGGTTTCGGCGGGGCACCCAAGTTTCCACCCTCGATGGTGCTGGAGCTGTTGCTGCGCAACCACGCGCGCACCGGCTCTGCAGCTGCCCTGCGAATGGTGGAGGGAACGTGCGAGGCGATGGCTCGCGGCGGCATGTACGACCAGCTCGTTGGCGGCTTCGCGCGCTACTCGGTCGATGCCGACTGGGTCGTGCCCCACTTCGAAAAGATGTTGTACGACAACGCATTGCTGGCGCGCGTCTATCTGCACTGGTGGCGCTCGACGGGAACCGCCCTCGGTCGACGCGTCGCACTGGAGACTTGCGACTGGATGCTCGCCGAGCTGCTCACTGCGGAGGGCGGCATCTCGTCGTCGCTCGACGCGGACACCGACGGTGTCGAGGGCAGCACGTATGTCTGGACCCCCGAGCAGCTCGTCGACGTCCTCGGAATCGAGGACGGGACGTGGGCGGCGGGACTGCTCAGCGTCACCCCCGGCGGCGCGTTCGAGCACGGTTCCTCGACCTTGCAGCTGCGCGCTGATGCAGACGAGGGCGAGCGCTGGGCCGACGTCCGCCTCCGGCTGACGGATCGTCGTGCGACCCGCGCACAGCCGGCGCGGGACGACAAGGTCGTGGCTGCTTGGAACGGGCTCGCCATCGCGGCGCTTGCCGAGACCGGTGCGCTGCTGGACCGGCCCGACCTCGTGGACGCGGCAGTAGGCGTGGCCCAGTTGCTCATCGAGACACACCTCGTACACGGGCGGCTGCGTCGCGCTTCCCGGGACGGTGTTGTCGGCCCGCACGCGGGTGTGCTCGAGGACTACGCCGATGTGGCTGAAGGGTTGCTCGCACTGTTCGCGGTCACGGGCGATGCGTCGTGGCTCGGTCACGCGGGCACCGTGCTCGACGTTGTGCTCGCCCACTTCAGCGACGGCAACGGCGGGTTCTTCGACACTGCTGACGACGAGACCGACTCGCGTCTCGCGCGACGCCCGCAGGACCCGACCGATGGCGCGACCCCGTCGGGCTGGTCGGCGGCCGTCGGCGCCCTGCTCGGCTATGCCGCGTACACCGGATCAACCCCGCACCGGGAGGCCGCGGAGCGCGGGCTCGGCGTCTACGCGCCCTTGGCCGGCGACCACGCGCGGTTCGCCGGTTGGGGGCTGGCCGTGGCTGAGGCGCTGGTCGACGGACCGCGCGAGGTCGCGGTGGTGGGCGAGGCCGACGACCCGGCGACCGCTGCGTTGCACTCGGTCGCCTTGCGGGCGACAGCTCCAGGAGCAGCGGTCGCGGTGGGCAGACCGAGCAGCAATACCCCCTCGGCAGGTGGCCATACCCTCTCGGCAGGTGGCCATACCCTCTCGGCAGGTGGCCATACCCCCTCGGCGGGTGGGCACGTCGTACCCCTGCTTGCTCATCGGACGCTGGTCGGCGGGCAGGCCGCGGCCTACGTCTGCCACCACTTCACCTGCGACGCGCCGGTCACCGACCCGGCCGGGCTGGCAGCGGCCCTCGGCGCGCGCGGGTGACCTACGAACTGCGGCCGCTCACCGCCGAACAGGGCGAGGTCATGGCGCAGTGGCGCTATCCCGGACCCTGGGCGGTCTACGACGTCACCGGTCCGCTCGACCCGGCGGAGGGCTTCTGGGCCGTGCTCGACGAGGCCGGAGACGTGGCCGGCTACGCCTGCTTCGGGTTCGAGGCACGAGTGCCTGGCATGAGCGAGCGGCCGGGGGTGCTCGACGTCGGAGTCGGGATGCGTCCCGATCTCACCGGCCAGGGCTTCGGGCGGGCTTTCGCGGAGGCGGTGCTCACGCACGGCCACGCCATCTCCGGTGTCGGGCGGCTGCGGGCGGTTGTCCAGGAGTGGAACGCGCGGGGCCGGCGCCTGCTGACCGGGCTCGGCTTCGCGGAGACGGGCACGCATGACGTGGGGGACGTGACCTACGTGGTGTACGAGCGGGACGCGTAGGCCCGGCCGGGAGAACTCGCGTACGCCGTGAGCGAACCATTTCGACGTTGCTGGGTAATCATGTAATCATCGTTGCATGACATCTGAGAACGCCACCGAGACGGTCCGCGGCTGGTTCACCGGCCGCCTGCCGCAGGAATGGTTCACCGGTCCCGTGGAGATCACGATCGACCGCGAGGAGATCGCCGTCATCGGGTCGCTCGCGGCTCCCGAGACCGCCGAAGGCGTGTCCGACGCCGAGCGTTCGGCGGCCGTGGACGGCCGGGTCAAGGGCTTCCGCGAGGACACCCGCGAGCATCGCATCGCGATCGCCCGAGAGGCCGAGCACCGGTTCGGGCGCAAGGTGGCCTGGGGCGTCGAGTGCGACGGCCGGCGTGCCTTGTTCACCCACCTGTCCGTGCCCGTCATGACGCGGTTGCGCCAGCCCGAGCGCCGGGTGCTCGACACCCTTGTCGAGGCCGGGGTCGCCCGGTCCCGCTCCGAGGCCCTCGCCTGGGCCGTGCGGCTGGTCGGCGAGCACAGCGAGGACTGGCTCCGTGAGCTGCGCGAGGCGATGGAGCAGGTGCGGCGGGTGCGCGAGCAGGGACCCGAGTCGTCGGGCGACCAGGCCTGACACGACGCAAGCAGGGCTGGCCCGGGACATGCGAGCTCTGGGCTCCGGCCGCTCACCCTCCGAGCCACCGAGCCACCAACCGGCCGCGACTGGTTAGTTGGCGGAGTAGGTCGCGATCGAGATTGCTATGTAGTGCGTGGCGAATGCCAACAGCGTCAGCGCATGGAAGACCTCGTGGAAGCCGAACCACCGCGGCGACGGATTGGGCTTCTTGATCGCGTAGACGACTCCGCCGATGCTGTAGAGCCCGCCGCCGATCGCCAGCAGCACAACGACGGCGACTCCGCCGGTCGCGAGGATCTCGGGCAGGTAGAAGACCGCGACCCAGCCGAGCATGATGTAGACCGGCGTGTAGAGCCAGCGTGGGGCACCGACCCAGAAGACGCGGAACGCGATGCCGCCCAACGCCGCGGCCCACACGATCCAGAGCAACGTGTTTCCGCCGTGGCCGTGGAGCAGGACCAGGCTGAACGGCGTGTAGGTGCCGGCGATGATCAGGAAGATGTTGGAGTGGTCGAGGCGCTTCAAGCGCTTCTCGGCACGCGGCGACCAGTGCCCGCGATGGTAGATCGCGCTGACACCGAACAGCAGCGCGGCGCTGGTCGCATAGATCGCGCTCGCGATCGTCTCGCGCGCACCGTTGGCCAGCACGACCAGCACGATGCCGGCGACGAGAGCAACCGGAAACGTCCCCGCATGCAGCCAGCCGCGCAGATGGGGCTTGACGCCTCGGACGAGATCGACGACGCCGTCGACGCTGAGGCTGTCGGCAAGGGCGTCGCCGCGCGTCTGGGGACGCTCGTCGTCGCGCGGTTCGGGGCTGCTCATCTCCCTACCATAACCTACGGAACCGTAAGTTACTTACCAGTAGGATTACGCGTGGGAGGCATTGGGTGGACGCGGGACGAACCTTGATCGCCTGCTGACCTGCACGCTGGAGGCCCTGGGCGGTCGCATCGTGATCCTCGGCTCGGCGACATCGTGATCTTCGGGTCCGCGGCCTGTGTGCTGACCCGGCGGTATCGTCGTGCTCGGCGGAGTCGACGGAGGGGACCGGCCGCAGGCCGGCCCGATGGCGAGGAGGCGAGCGGCGGCAATGGGTCTGCGTGACGTGCTCTATCGCGCCTATGCCCGCCGGCTGTCCCGCCAGCTCGACCAGACGCAGATCCCCCGCCATGTCGGCGTGATCATCGACGGCAACCGGCGCTGGGCCAGGGCCTATGGCGAGCAGGCCTCGACCGGCCACCGGCGCGGTGCGGACAAGATCACCGAGCTCCTGGTGTGGTGCGAGGAGATCGACGTCGAGGTCGTGACGCTATGGCTGCTGTCCACCGACAACCTTTCCCGCAGCGAGGACGAGCTCGGCCCGCTCGTCGAGATCATCGAGAACGCGGTCACCGGCCTGGCGGCGTCCAACCGCTGGCGGGTGCATCCGATGGGCGCGCTGGACCTGCTGCCCGACCACACCGCCCGATTGCTCAAGGAAGTCGATGAGCAGACCTCGGGCATCGACGGGATGAGCGTCAATGTCGCCATCGGCTACGGCGGGCGGCGCGAGATCGCCGACGCGGTGCGTTCGCTGTTGCAGGAGCACGCCGATGCGGGCCGGTCGATCGAGGAAGTCGCGCAGGTCCTCGACGTCGAGCACATCGCCGAACATCTCTACACCAAGGGCCAGCCGGACCCCGACCTGGTGATCCGCACGTCCGGGGAGCAGCGACTGTCCGGCTTCCTGCTCTGGCAGAGCGCGCACTCGGAGTTCTACTTCTGCGAGGCCTACTGGCCCGACTTCCGCAAGGTCGACTTCCTGCGGGCCATTCGCGCCTATGCCGCGCGGCACCGCCGATACGGCGCGTAGTGCCCGCATTGTCCAGCAGCCGCCACATGCCGTCCGTCCGATTCGCCCCAAGAGTTCGCGTCCGACAGGGTGACAATTCCGCGTGTCTGCACGGATCGTGGCCCGCGTCGGCGTACCGTCAAAAAGGCCGGTGGACATCCTCGTCCGCCGTTCGGGAGGCCCGCCTTCGTGCACCTGCGCGGACTACATCGGTGGCACTACGCACCGTCGGGGGAGGGCCGTGACTCGACGCATGCAGACACGGGCTCCCCCGACACCGCAGCCGCTGCTGGCTTCGCAACAGGGGTGAGGCCCTGTCCCGGTCACCAACCGAGGTCCGCCCGGTGGCCGTGCCGCCGGCCGGACTCCCTCACCAGGGGAGAACCGCATCGTGGCTTCCACCACTAGTCGTGACACCACTCCCGCAGCCGGCGACGCCGGTGCGCGCAAGACATATGTGCTGGACACCAGCGTGCTGCTGGCCGACCCGATGGCGTTGCTGCGTTTCGAAGAGCACGAGGTCGTGCTGCCCGTCGTCGTCGTCACCGAGCTTGAAGGCAAGCGAGCACACCCGGAGCTCGGCTACTTCGCCCGCCAGGCGTTGCGGCTGCTCGACGACCTGAGAGTTGAGCACGGCCGTCTTGACCAGCCGTTGCCCGTCGGCGACCTGGGCGGCACCTTGCGCGTTGAGCTCAACCACATCGACATGTCCGCGTTGCCTGCGGGGTTCCGCGCGAACGGGCGCGACGACAACGACAGCCGCATCCTCGCCGTCGCCCACAACCTGGCCAGCGAGGGGAACGACGTCACTCTGGTCAGCAAGGACCTGCCGATGCGCGTCAAGGCTTCGGCCATGGGCCTCGCGGCGGAGGAATACCGCGGCATCGGCAGGGTCGAGTCGGTGTGGACGGGCATGGCGGAGGTGACCGTCCCCGCCGATGTCATCGATGCGTTGTACGAGGGCGAGGGCGGGCCGGTCGATGTGGTGGAAGCCCGGGAACTGCCCTGTCACACCGGGCTCGTTCTTGTCTCCGACCGCGGCAGCGCACTTGGCCGCGTCACGCCCGACAAGCATGTGCAGCTGGTGCGCGGCGATCGCGACGCCTTTGGTCTGCACGGTCGCAGTGCTGAGCAGCGCGTCGCGCTCGACCTGTTGCTCGACCCAGATGTCGGCATCGTGTCGCTCGGTGGACGTGCCGGCACCGGCAAGTCGGCGCTCGCGCTCTGCGCAGGTCTCGAGTCGGTGATGGAGCGACGGCACCACCGCAAGGTGATCGTCTTCCGGCCGCTCTACGCCGTCGGCGGACAGGACCTCGGCTATCTGCCGGGCAGCGAGTCCGAGAAGATGAACCCGTGGGCGCAGGCCGTTTTCGACACCCTCGGTGCACTCATCACCTCCGATGTCGTCGAGGAAGTGATGGACCGCGGGATGCTCGAAGTGCTGCCGCTCACACACATCCGCGGCCGCTCGCTGCACGACGCGTTCGTCATCGTCGACGAGGCGCAGTCGCTCGAACGGAACGTCCTGCTCACGGTGCTGTCACGCATCGGGCAAGGCTCGCGGGTGGTGCTGACCCACGACGTCGCTCAGCGTGACAACCTGCGCGTGGGGCGTCACGACGGTGTGGCATCAGTGATCGACGCCCTGAAAGGGCACCCGTTGTTCGCGCATGTCACACTCACGCGGTCCGAACGCTCGCCGATCGCCGCCCTCGTGACCGAAATGCTGGAGGACATCCCCAGCTGACCTCGCTCAGCGTCGGGAGCATCTCACGCACTGTGGTCGTTCCGCTGTGCTTGCTGCGTTACAGGGTGTTGTGTGAGATAAAGCACGTCCCCAGAATTGGCTATTCCTCAAGGGTTTCCTGCACCCTCGAAGAACAAGACCCCCTGCGCCACGGTGTCGTCATGCCGCATTCAGCTAGCGGCTGGCAAGCAGTCAACAGGCACCTGCGCCGTCCCGCCCGCCCTTCGTTCTCGGGGCGAGCAGCGCTCCGATCGAGCGTTCGGGACCCGAGCCTCCACCCCGGCAATCCCCCGGGAGTCCAGCACCGGAGGCCCGTGACCGGGGGTGCCGACCGCACTGTCGCAGCCATCCGCTGCGGCGTGCCGTGCCGCAGGAGGACCCAGGTGAACCGCAGGAACTCGATCAGAGGAATCGCCATCACAACCGGCACCGCCGTTGCCGGTGTCGCCGTGGCAGCCGGACTTAACGTGACCGGAGTGCTGGGCGAGACCGCAACGTCCGCCGAAATGTCTCAGGTGGCCAAGACGGCCCCTGTCGCCACCGCGCCCAGCCACGTGCCGCTCATACAGACAAAGCACCGGTGGCAGAAGCATCGGGCGCACCAGACGGCCGCGCACGCCCGCCGCGTGCGCAAGGAGCGGGCGGCCAAGGCCGCGGCCGCTGCCCGCGCCGCGCGCGCAGCCGCCAGTCGATCGACGACCCGGACCTACGCAGGCGATCCGCGCGGGATCGCCCGGAGCATGATGGCCTCGCGCTACAGCTGGGGCGGCGACCAGTTCAGCTGCCTGAACTCGTTGTGGAACCGGGAGTCCGGCTGGAACGTGCACGCTGCCAACCCGTCGGGTGCCTACGGCATCCCGCAGGCTCTGCCAGGTTCGAAGATGGCCACAGCAGGCGGTGACTGGCGCGACAACCCCGCGACCCAGATCGCGTGGGGCCTGTCCTACGTGAAGTCGACGTACGGCACCCCGTGCGGCGCCTGGTCCGCCTTCCAGTCCAAGGGCTGGTACTGACAACCTTGGGGGGCTCCGCCCCCCAAGTTCCCCCCAAGAACAACCCCTTTCCCGAGTCAGCGGTACGTCGCTGACGCGACCAGGTCGGGCGGCAGCTGCGGCGTCGGCCAGCCGGGGTCCGGCCGCCAGTCCTCCCAGCGGTCACGGAACGGCGACCCCCACCGGCGTACGACAGCTTCGACGGCCGCGGCGTTCCCGCGGAAACGTTCCGCGGCCGCTGCGCTGTAACGACCGCTCGCCACGGCGCTCTCCAGCTCGTCCTCGTCCTTGCGCTGCGTCGTCCGGTCGGGTTCGACGACGAGATCGAGGACGTGGTCCTGCGTCATGACTGCGTGGTCGACGCGCTCGTGCGGATCTTCGAGGTTGACGTACCACCCGCGGAACTGCCAGCTCTCGCTCCAGAAGAGCCACACCGACCATGGCGCACCGGTCGGTGCGACCTTCAGAACCCCTTGGCCATGCCACGTGTCGAGCCGGATCGCCCGGCCGTGGCGCTCGAAGTCGAAGCGCTCCGCCATCGGTGTAGATCGCAGCTCGCGCCCATCGGCCAGTGCCGGCCGCAGTACGGGCGTTCCTGGCGCGAGCCACGCGACGAGTCCCGCGTCCTCGTCACGGACGACACGCATCGGGCGCACCGACTCGATAGCGCTGTCCGGACGCTGATAGCGCCACAAGATCTCCGTGCCGGGCGACCAACGAAGCCGGGTGCGCTCGCTCGTCACGGGTGGGTCATGCCGAGCACATCAAGTGCTGCGTCAAGCTGCTCAATGGTGAGTTTGCCTTCGTCGACATAGCCATTCTCGAGCACGACCTCGCGGATGGTGCGCTTCTGGGCAAGCGCCTGCTTGGCCACCTTCGCGGCCGACTCGTAGCCGATGTAGCGGTTGAGCGGGGTGACGATGGCAGGAGAGGACTCCGCGAACTCGCGGCAGCGCTCGACGTCAGCCTCGATGCCGTCGACGCAACGGTCGGCGAACAGTCGGGAGATCGTCGTGAGCAGCCGGACCGACTCGAGGACGTTGCGCGCCAGCATCGGCAGCATCACGTTGAGCTCGAAGGATCCCGCGGCGCCGCCGAACGCGATCGCGGCGTCGTTGCCGATGACCTGCGCGCACACCATCGTGAGCGCCTCGGCCATCACCGGGTTCACCTTGCCGGGCATGATCGACGATCCCGGCTGCAAGTCGGGCAGGTGGATCTCGGCGAGGCCGGCGCGCGGTCCGGAGCCCATCCACCGGATGTCGTTGGCCACCTTGGTGAGCGAGACCGCGATGGTGCGCAGCTGTCCGGAGAGCTCGACGATCCCGTCGCGTGCGCCCTGCGCCTCGAAGTGGTTGCGTGCCTCGGTCAGTGGCAGGCCGGTGCTGCGTGCGACCTCCGCGATGACCTTGGCCGAGAACCCGGGCGGCGTGTTGATGCCGGTGCCGACGGCGGTGCCCCCGAGCGGCAGCTCGGCGAGCCGCGGCATCGTGGCCTGCAGCCGCTCGACCCCGAGGCGCACCTGCGCGGCATAGCCGCCGAACTCCTGCCCCAACGTCACCGGGGTCGCGTCCATCAGGTGGGTTCGGCCGCTCTTGACGACGGTGGCGAACTCAGATGCCTTGCGCTCGAGCGATGCCTCGAGGTGCTGTAGCGCCGGCACCAGGTCGTTGACGACCGCGCTGGTGGCAGCGATGTGGATCGACGACGGGAACACGTCGTTGGAGGACTGCGACGCGTTGACGTGATCGTTGGGATGGACGCCACGACCGAGCCGTTCGGTCGCGAGCGTCGCGATGACCTCGTTGGCGTTCATGTTGCTGGAGGTGCCCGAGCCCGTCTGGAACACGTCGATGGGGAAGTGGGCGTCCCAGTCGCCGCGGGCGACCTCGTCGGCTGCGGAGATGACGGCGTCGGCGACGTCGCTGTCCAGCACGCCCAGCTCAGCGTTGACGCTTGCGGCCGCGGCCTTGATCCGGGCGAGCGCCTCGATGTGGGCCCGCTCGAGGGTGGCTCCGCTGATCGGGAAGTTCTCGACCGCGCGCTGGGTCTGCGCCCGCCATTTCGCGTCCTTGGGAACGCGCACCTCGCCCATCGAGTCGTGCTCGATCCGAAAGTCGTTGTCGGTCATGCCGTCGCGTTCCCGTCCTCAGTCATGCCCTCAGTCCTACCCCACCTTCAAAGTCGATCATGCAGTAACCGACATGGCTGCGCATCGTCGCAGGTCAGGCCCGCCATCCGATGCCGTCGATCATGCAGCAACGGACGAACACGCCGGACACAGGCATCCGGCGTACGGCGCGCCCGACTCGGCGTATCGTTCGGGGCATGAGCACCGGGACCGCGTCGGAGTCAGCAGGCAGCGCGCGGCCGGACCGCTCCGATCTCTCGGCCAGTTCCTGCGCCCACCTCGACGAGGACGCCGAGTGCCTCGAGGACCCGGTCCACTGCGGCGACGCGCGCCACCAGCACGACGCGCACAAGGCGGTCGCTGCCACCGGGGACGACGCCGCGACGACGAGCGGGCCGGCTCCGGCCTGAGCAGCGCAGGTCGACCGGCATAGGGAACTCGGGCGGCAGCGCCAGATGGTCGGTTGAGGTCGGCTCAGGTCGCGTGCTCGAAGTCGACGGAGGCATAGGCGCGGAGCTTGTCGAGGCTGTGCTCGCTCTCGACGAGGCGGATCGTGCCGCTGCGCGACCGCGTGACGATCGAGTGGGTGCGCACGCTCGAGCCGCGATAGCGCACCCCGGTGAGCAGCTCCCCGTCGGTGATGCCGGTGGCGACGAAGAACACGTCCTCGCCCTGGACCAGCTCGTCGGTGATCAGGACACGGTCGAGGTCGTGGCCGGCGTCGAGCGCCTTCTGCCGTTCGTCGTCGTCCTTGGGCCAGAGGCGGCCCTGGATGACGCCACCGAGCGTCTTGATCGCGCAGGCGGCGATGATGCCCTCCGGTGTGCCGCCGATGCCGAGCATCAGGTCGATGCCGGTGCCGTCGCGCGCGGCCATGATGGCGCCGGCGACGTCACCGTCCGTGATGAACTTGATGCGCGCGCCGGTGGCGCGTACCTCTTCGACCATTGCTGCGTGCCGGGGCCGGTCGAGGATCACGACGGTCACGTCGTCGGGTGACTCCTTCTTCGCCCGTGCCACCCGGCGCACGTTCTCGCCGACCGGCAGGCGGATGTCGACGACGTCGGCCGCCTCGGGGCCGGTCACGAGCTTCTCCATGTAGAACACCGCAGACGGGTCGAACATGGACCCGCGCGGCGACACCGCCATCACCGACAGAGCGTTGCCCATGCCCAGCGCCGCGAGCCGGGTGCCGTCGATCGGGTCGACGGCGACGTCACACTCCGGGCCGTGGCCGTCGCCGACGACTTCCCCGTTGTAGAGCATCGGTGCTTCGTCCTTCTCGCCCTCACCGATGACCACGACGCCGCTCATGCTCACCGTGTGGATGAGGGTGCGCATCGCGTTGACAGCCGCGCCGTCTGCCCCGTTCTTGTCGCCGCGACCGACCCAACGACCGGCCGCCATCGCGGCAGCCTCGGTCACGCGCACGAGCTCCATCGCCAGGTTGCGGTCAGGCGCCTCGCCCGGTGGGGACAGTTCGGGCGGGAGCGCGCTGTGCTCTGTGTGGTCCGTCATGCCGGGCAGCTCCCTCGTCCGATTTCGTCGCCTCTGAGCGCATCGTAGTGATGGGCGGGTCGGCGACCCGAGCTACACCTGATGGGTCCTGGTGGGCCGGGGCGCACACGTCAGCGAGGATGGGTTCGTGACCGAGACCCCGACCGAGCCGCAGGAGTCATCCCCGCCTGCGCCAAGGCGGCGGGGCCGGCAGACCGTGGGCGACATGGTGCGCTCGATGTCGCTCGTACTCGTCGTGGTTGCCGTTGTCGTCCTGCTCACCCTGCGCGACGACCCGACGCAGACGATCCACAGGGTCGACTTCACCGAGCAGCTGCAGTCGGCGCGTGAAGTTGCGCCGTACGACGTCGCCGCACCTGTGGGTCTCGGGGACAGCTGGAAGGCGACCAGCGCGCGCAGCGACAACGCCGGGGGTGTGGTCACCTGGCACCTCGGTCTCGTCACGCCGGCAGAGCACTACGCCGCGGTCGAACAGTCCAACGGACCGATGACTGCCTTCGTGGACAGCTTCGTCGCCGGCGCGACCAAGTCCGGGTTCGTGACCATCTCCGGAGCGCGGTGGCAACGGCTCGACGGCGGGCAGCCCGAAGACCGCGCGCTCGTGCTGCGCGGGAAAGGCGTCACGACCATGGTCACCGGCGGTGCCACGTTCGGCGAGCTCCAGACTCTCGCGAGCGCGCTGCGCGGTGGCTGACGGCAGTTCCGCGTACGAGCGCCGAACGGCGGCTTTGCCAGTCGCCCAGCGGCTGCCCGGACGGCGGGGCTACTCGTCGGTTGTTGCCGAACTGTCCAGCTTCGCTGCCGCTGTGAGCCGGGCCCGAGCGCCGTCCAGCCAGTCCTGGCAGATCGCGGCTAGCTGCTCTCCCCGCTCCCAGAGCTCGAGCGACTGTTCCAGGGTCGCGCCGCCGGTCTCCAGGCGTTGCACGACCGCGGCGAGCTCCTCACGAGCCTGTTCATAGCTCGGGCGGTCGCCCTCGGCGCTGGTCAGAGTTTCGTACGCGGAGTCGGACTGGTCGTTAGGCACGAAGGTCAGCGTAGGTGCCGCACCCCGTGATCATGAACGATCAGGCCGCCTAGAGCCGGTCCGATCCTTCATGATCACCTGATTCGGGCGGGGGTGTCGCGGACCGGACCTCGACGCTGAGCTCGCCTTCGGCGAGGCGGGCGCGCAGCGGCTCCCCGACGGCGGTGTCGCCTGCACGGCGTACGACACCACCGTCCAAGCGCTGCAGGACCGCATAGCCGCGTTCGAGGGTCGCGGCGGGGGACAGCGAGGTGACACGCGCCCGGGTGTGCCGCAGGTTGTCCGCGGCGCGGTCGAGTGCGACGGAGAGCGAGCGCCGGGCGCGATCGCGCAACGCAACCACGTCGGCCTGTCGCCCGTCGACCAGGGACAGAGGTTCGGCGACGCACGGCCTGCTGCGCAGCGCCAGCACGATCGCGGTCTCGCGGTCGATGCGGGAGGACATCGCCGAGTGCAGCCGACGCCGGGCGGCGGTGATGCGGTCGAGCTCCTCGAGAACGTCAGGGACGACTCGCTTGGCGGCGTCCGTCGGCGTGGAGGCGCGGACGTCGGCGACGAGGTCGAGCAGCGGGGTGTCCTGCTCGTGGCCGATGGCGCTGACGATCGGTGTGCGGCAGCCGGCGACCGCGCGGACGAGAGCCTCATTGGAGAACGGCAGCAGGTCCTCGGTCGAACCCCCTCCACGGGTGATGACGATGACGTCGACCTCCGGGTCGGTCTCGAGTCGCTGCAGTGCAGCGCTCACGTCCGTCACGGCGCTCGGGCCCTGGACCGTCACCTCCTCGATGCGGAACTGCACCGCTGGCCAGCGCCGTTTCGCGTTCTCGACCACGTCCTTCTCGGCTGCCGAGGCCCGCCCGCAGATGAGTCCGACGACGGCCGGCAGGAACGGCAGCGGGCGTTTGCGGTCGGCTGCGAAGAGACCTTCGGCGTCGAGCACCGCACGTAGTTGTTCGAGGCGGGCGAGCAGCTCGCCGACGCCGACCGGTCGGATGTCGTCGGCGGCGAACGACAGGGTGCCGCGGCCCGCGAAGAACCTCGCTTTCGCGTGCACCACGACGTGCGCCCCGTCGCGGAGCCCACCGGGGATCGCGTCGAGCAGTGCGCGGTGGCACGTGACGGTCACCGACATGTCGGCGACGGGGTCGCGCAGCATCAGGAAGACGGTCGCCTGGCCCGGACGGCGCGTGACCTGCGTCACCTGGCCCTCGACCCAGATCGCGCCGAGACGGTCGATCCACTGCGTGAGCAGCTGGCTGACCCGGCGGACGGGCAGCGGCTGCTCCGGGGAGCTCACTACCGGCACGACCGCGAGGCTAGCGTCTGCCGCTGGCGGCCGGGCCCGGCAAACCGCCGCATACGATGGAGCAATGCCGCCCGAGACCCGACGTGTCCTGCTCGCCGCCCCTCGCGGCTACTGCGCCGGGGTCGACCGGGCCGTGATCACCGTGGAGAAGGCACTCGAGACCTACGGTGCCCCCGTCTACGTCCGCAAGCAGATCGTGCACAACAAGCACGTCGTCGAGACTCTGCAGGACAAGGGCGCGATCTTCGTCGAGGAGACCGACGAGGTGCCTGAGGGCGCGCTCGTGGTGTTCTCCGCGCACGGCGTCGCTCCGGTCGTCCACGAGGAAGCCAGCCGCCGGCAGCTGCGCACCATCGATGCGACCTGCCCGCTGGTCACGAAGGTGCACGGTGAGGCCCGCCGCTTCGCCGCCGACGACTTCGACATCCTGCTGATCGGCCACGAGGGCCACGAGGAGGTCGTGGGCACCGCCGGGGAGGCGCCCGACCACGTCCATCTGGTCGACGGCCCGGACGACGTCGCGAACGTCACCGTCCGCGACCCGGAGAAGGTCGCCTGGCTGTCGCAGACCACGCTGTCGGTCGACGAGACGCTCGAGACGGTGCGACGGCTGCGCGAGAGGTTCCCCGCGCTGCTCGATCCGCCGAGCGACGACATCTGCTATGCCACGCAGAACCGTCAGGTCGCCGTCAAGGAGATCGCCGCCGAGTCCGAGCTCGTCATCGTCGTCGGCTCGACCAACTCGTCCAACTCGGTGCGCCTCGTCGAGGTCGCCCTCGAGTACGGCGCGCGCGACGGCCGGCTGGTCGACAAGGCGGCCGAGCTCCAGGATTCCTGGCTCGACGGCGTCACGACCGTGGGTGTGACCAGCGGCGCGTCCGTGCCCGAGATCCTGGTGCGGGGAGTGCTCGACTGGCTGGCGGAGCGCGGCTACTCCGACGTGCAAGAGGTCGTCGCTGCCGAGGAGAGCCTGCTGTTCGCGCTGCCCCAGGAGCTGCGCCGCGACATGAAGGCCAAGGCCGCCACCGCCCGCTGACAGTGATCATGAAGGATCCGACCGGTCTAGGCGGTCCGATCCTTCATGAGCACGAGGTCACGTGATGATCACCAGGTCACGTGACGATCACCGGTCCGGCGGGCGGGTGCCGACATAGACGACGTCGGGCTCGGCTCGCTGTCGGGGCACGGTGAGCACGGTCAGGTCGTCGAGGTGGGTCCGCAACCGCTGCTCGTAAGACGGCGACGCATGCGCGCTCCACACCGACAGGACGCCCCGTGGTCGCAGGGCTCCCACCACGAGACGCGAGCCGGCGTCGTCGTACAGCGCGTTGTTGGCCTCGATCACCGTCCAGTCGGGCCCGTTGTCGACGTCGAGGCACACCACGTCGTACGACGACGCGCGTGCAGCCAGGTGGGTGGAGATGTCTGCCACGACGACAACCACTCGCGCATCGTGAAGCAGGCCGCCGGAGAAGGATGCGAGATGCGTGTCGTGCCAGTCGACAAGTGCCTGCTCGACTTCGACAACGGTGACCTGGGCGACCCGGCGGTCCGTGAGCGCCGCGACGAGGGAGAAGCCGATGCCGAGCCCACCGATCAGGACATCGTGTGGTGCGGGATGGCGCTGCAGCGCGGCGTCGACGAGCAGCTGCTCGGACTGTCCGCCACGCGTGTCCATCAGGAACGTGCCGTTGCTGATGACCTCGTAGTCGTTGCCGACCTGACGAAGCACGAGCTCACCACGCTCGGTCGCGACTCGGGCGACGACGATCGGCGAGTCGGACATGCGAGGTGGGGTCAGCGGCGGATCAGGTGGACGACCACGCGGACAAGGACCACGGCCATGGCCAGCGCTGTTCCGACGAACAGCGACGGGGGCATGCAGGGCGAGCGACGTGGCCACGTCGAGGGCCATCTCACGCCGGCCGGACGTCTGGCCGGCGTCCTTGGTCTCCAGCGCGTAGCCGCCCGCGAACAGCAGCGGCGGCAGCACGATCGCGACCGCAAGGGCACGAGTCCGCAGGGCCGACGCGACAAGCACGCAGCCGAACAGGAAGGTCGCGGTGAACCCGATGCCCAGCCCGCCACCAAGGGTCAGGTCCACAACGGCCCCGAGCCCGACGACGAGGCAGCCGAGCACGACGCCGCCGAGCCCGGTCAGCCCGGGGCCGGTGAAGGGCAAGCCGGCACGTACCCGGTCGGCCCATGGGACGTGGGGCGCTGCGGGCGTCTCGGTGCTGGTCAGGCCGGCGACAAAGGGGTTGTCGGCATCAGGCACAACACGGCTGTTCGGGCGTGCCGGCACCGACTCAGCGACCCTGCCCGAGTCTGCGCCCGAGTGAGTGTCCGAGCGCGCGCCGGTGTCCGGTCGCGCGCCGAGCACATCGATGCCGGCCCCGTCGGTCGCCTCGTCCGGCAGGTCTTCGACGACGACATCCGGTGCGACGGTCAGGGAGATGCCCCCGATGACGTGCGGCACGAACACGAACGAGCCGCCCGGCTCCCCAGACGTGCCCGTCGAGACCACGATGCCGTTGTCGTCGTCGTCAGCCCCCGCGGGCTCGTCATCAGGCGCGAGCGCTGCCCCGGTCGTGATCGTCACCCGCCCACGGTAGGTGGCGGGAGTCGATCACCGGCGGCAGACACGCGGGTCGGCGCCCTGCGGCTATTGAGCCTTGCGCAAGTGAGGTGTCGGCTGCTCGAGCGACGTGACCAGCTCGTCGACGGACGGCAACGCGCGGCCCGGCTCGAGCGCGTCGAGCAGCTCTGGTGCACCCAACGGGCGAGGGGCGATGTCGACGGGCGGCGGCGCCGGCAGGTCGGCATCGGTCACCTGGAGCTCGGCCATCTTGCGCGCTTGCACGAGCACGTTGCGCTCCAGCGACCCCACCGTCTTGTTGTAGTCATCGACCGCACGGCCCAGCGAGCGGCCGAGCTTGTCGACGTGGCCGCCGAGCGTGCCGAGCCGTCGGTAGAGCTCACGACCGAGCTCGAAGACCGAGCGGGCGTGCTCGGTGAGTGCCTCCTGCTGCCAGGAATAGGCGACGGTGCGCAGCATCGCCATCAGGGTCGTGGGCGTCGCGATCAGCACCTTCAGCTGCATCGCGTCCTCGAGCAGCGCCGGGTCGCGCTCGAGGGCCGGGGCCAGGAAGGCGTCGGCCGGCACGAAGAGCACCACGAACTCAGGGGTCGGCTCGAACTCGCGCCAGTACTCCTTCGCCGCGAGACCGGTCACGTGCTCGCGCATGTGACGGGCATGCGCGCGCAGCCGTTCCTCGATCACGTCGGGGTCACGCGACTCGGCGGCGGCGAGGTAGGCAGCGAGTGACACCTTCGCGTCGACGACGATCTGCTTGCCGCCGGACAGCCGCACGACCATGTCGGGACGGATCGCGCCGTGGTCGGTCATGACGCTGGTCTGCTCGGTGAAGTCGCAGTGCTCGACCATGCCGGCCATCTCGACCACGCGGCGCAGCTGCATCTCGCCCCACCGGCCGCGCGCCTGGGGTGCGCGCAACGCCGACACGAGTGAGGACGTCTGCTCCTGGAGGGCCTCGGAGGCGTGCCGGACGAACCCGACCTGCTCGGTGAGCGAGGAGTAGGCCGAGATGCGCGCACCCTCGAGCTCGCGCAGGTGGATCTCGACCTTGGACAGGGCGTCACGCAGCGGCGCAACCGTGATCGCGAGGTCCTGCTGGCGGCCGGCCGCGGTGTCGGCGGCGGCGAGCCGTTCGCGCAGCAGGGCACGCTCGGCCGCGAAGTCCGACGCTCGGGAGCGGCTGGCGAGCCACCCCAGAACCGCGCCCACGATGAGTCCGATGACGAGCAGTGTGATCTCCATACCCACAGCGTGGGGCCGGGGTCGGACAAAACCCCGGCCCGACCCGCCGTACCCTTGAACCTCGTGAGTCTCACCATCGGCATCGTCGGGCTGCCCAACGTCGGGAAGTCCACGCTGTTCAACGCCCTGACCAAGAACGACGTGCTCGCCGCGAACTACCCCTTCGCGACCATCGAGCCCAACATCGGCGTCGTCGGCGTCCCCGATCCGCGCCTCGCCGTGCTCGGCAAGATCCATGGCTCGGCCAAGCTGCTGCCGGCCACGGTGTCGTTCGTCGACATCGCCGGCATCGTGCGCGGCGCGTCCGAGGGTGAGGGGCTGGGCAACAAGTTCCTCGCCAACATCCGCGAGAGCGACGCGATCTGCCAGGTGATCCGCGCGTTCCGCGACCCCAACGTCGTGCACGTCGACGGGCAGGTCTCACCCAAGGGCGACATCGAGACGATCAACACCGAGCTGATCCTCGCCGACCTGCAGACCATCGAGAAAGCCTTGCCTCGCCTCGAGAAAGAGGTGCGGCTCGACAAGGGCAAGGCCGCGGTCGTGACCGAGGTGCAGAAGGCGAACGAGCTGTTGCAGAGAGGCACGACGCTGTACGCGGGCGCGGCGTCCGCAGGCGTGGACATGTCTCTTGTACGTGAGCTGCAGCTGATGACCGCCAAGCCGTTCATCTACGTCTTCAACGTCGACGAGGACGAGATGACCGACGAGGGCTTCAAGGACGAGATGCGAGCGCTCGTCGCGCCCGCTGAGGCGATCTTCCTCGACGCCAAGATCGAGGCCGAGCTGGCTGAGCTGGACGACGACGAGGCGCTCGAGCTGCTCCAGTCGATGGGCCAGAACGAGTCGGGCCTCGACCAGCTGGCCCACGTCGGCTTCCGTACCCTCGGCTTGCAGACCTATCTCACCGCCGGGCCGAAAGAGGCGCGCGCTTGGACGATCCCGCTCGGGGCCACCGCCCCGCAGGCCGCGGGCGTCATCCACACCGACTTCCAGCGTGGTTTCATCAAGGCGGAGGTCGTGTCGTACGACGAGCTGGTGTCCGCGGGCTCGATGGCCGAGGCGAAGGCCCGCGGCAAGGTGCGCATCGAGGGCAAGGACTATGTGATGGCCGACGGCGACGTCGTGGAGTTCCGCTTCAACGTCTAGAGCGACGCATAATCGCAGGTCAGAGGTTTAAGGCTCCTGTCTAGTCCGCAGGTAGTCCGCAACAACTGCGGTTCCGGTCCCGGCCGAGGCCGCCATAGGGCCCCCCGCAGCTGCTCTCGTGCGGTCCTCTGCGGTGGCCCAAAGATGCGCGTAGGTGTTGAGTGTGGTGTTGGCTTTCGCGTGCCCGCGCGCGATGAACGGTGACCACGTCGCAGCCAGCCGCGATCAGTCCGCTCGCGTAGAAGTGCCGCAGGTCGGCAACGTGACACCCGTGATGCCGGCTAACCCATGCCTCGAGATGCGAGCGGCGCAGCCGAGCGAGCGGGACATCCGCGAATGTGGTCGACCGCGCCGCAAGGTTCATCGCGAGCACGGTGGTCGACTCCCACACCTGACGGGTCGACCACTCGGCGTAGTAGGACGCAAAGGTCACCTTGCCGGCGCGCGGATCGACGTACTGCCCGGACACGACCGCGGTCGTGACCTCGTCGAGCCATCGCTGCGCGTCGAGCTTGCGAGAGAAATGTCTCGCGTGTTCACCGTTTGACTTGTCTCGATATCGACCTCGCCACCTACCATCAGCGCGCTTGGCGATGCTTGCCATCAGGTGACCTCGGCCTCTCGGTTCCGCCGATACGACAGCTGCTTCTGCTGATTCCGTGCGTTTGACAACTGGCACTCCGGCAGTAGATGCCTTCGCCTTGTCGCGGCGCCCTCTTCGGCGTATATGGCTGACCACAGATGGAGAACAGGAGAGACCGCTCGTCACTGACGAGACCGAGGGTGCGGATCACGTCAGCACGTAGATCCCGACAGTTGTCCTCGAGCTGAGAGCCAGTCCGGCCTCCTCTTTCGTCGCCATGCCACCTGCCTTCTGAGTCCAGTGGACCGCATGGCCTCGGTCGGAATGAGACATAGCAGTTGTCGAGCGAGGTCTTTGTGCGAAAGGGCTGAGCGGGTCAGCGCGTGTTGCTTGGCCTTCGTCGTCTTGGCCACGCCGCCTGGGTATTTCTTGTGCATCTTCGTGCAGTTCTTGAACACGGGTGTAGGGGCCAGGCGGCGGCGTAACGAGTGGCATTGAGGGGTTCTGATGGCTGCCATCTGGCGGTCAGATCCGGGTGCCGCTCCACTCGACGCAGCGCCAGCCACCGCCATCGACCTGCAACTCCACCATCTCGGTGCTCCACGCATCCAAGCGACATTGAGCGAAATGTCACGGTAAGCGAACTTTTCACCGTTCATGCTAAAGCCGTCGTTCGGGGCTGTCGATGCGGGCTTGAAGCTTTGGGCTGGCTGCCGCGCTGCGGGGCCAACGACTTGGGGGACACCTGTGGTTTCTGTACCTGCATCCGTACTGCGCTCCTGGACGATCGGCCTGGTGGCAGCCGCAGTCAGCGCCGGCACGATTCTCGTCCCCGCGGGACCCGCCGGCGCTGTGCCGCCCCCGCCGATCGAGCCGTCGTTGAGCGTCGTGGACAGTGGGGGCAACCCGTCCTCGTCCGTCGTGGTAGGCGACGGCATGACGACCCGGACCACCGCCCCGATCAACGAGGTGGGTCAGACCAGTCAGCGGATCGTGACCACATGGGACCCCGCCCAGAGCGCCGTCGACACCAGTTCGATCGTCACGCCGGAGGGCTGGTCGAAGCAGTTCACGGACGACGGGTCCACCTGGTCGAGCACCGCCCCCGCGGACGCAAGTACCATCAGCGGCGTACGCACCGAGGGCGCGGTTGACAGCGATGGCATCTTCGGCGGGTCGCAGGTCTCCACGGCAACAGGCACGGGGACGGTGCTGGAGGGCGCAGGCGCCTTCTCGGGGGCATCTGGGGGTGACGGGTACGACGCGTTCGCCACGAGCAAGTACGTCCTCAACGTCTGGCACCACAACGGCGGGGCGTTCTTCATGGACTGCCACCTCAAGACCACCGGCGACTCGTGTGGCCCCGTCTACGGCGTTGGGGGAACCGCGACCTCGATGGGCTCCACTGGCGACGTAGTGGGCGACAAGGTCTACTCCATGGTCGGCGACTACGAGTCGAACTCCTATGGCGCGCTGTGCACCGACATCTCGGCGCTGCCCTTCACCTCCTGCGGCTTCACCCCCCTTGCGTCGACCGGATGGGTCTCGTGGCCTGTCCTCGGCACCCAGACACTGAGTGGTACGAAGCTCTATTCCGCGCTTAACTCCGGTGAGTTGATGTGCTTCGACACGTCGACGTCAAGCGCATGCGACGGCGAGCCGTACATCCTGCCCAGCTACAACCACTCGTTGGGAAACATGGGCAGCTACGCCGTATCCGACAGTGGCCGCGTCTTCATCACGGACAACAAGGTCTGGTGCATCGATGCCGACACCGGCAGTGCCTGTGCCGGCAGCTGGCCGGTCAGCGGGCCGGACGGCGACTTCCTTGGCTACCCACATCCCGCGATCCCGATGAGGGACACCGACGGCAACATCGACGGCGCCTGCATGATCCTTCCTGCTGGCACGTGTTGGGACTTGTCGGGCGAGAGCACGACCTACCCGCCGGCGCTGCTTGACCTGACCAACACCTATCCGGTCAGTAACGACGTCGGGGTGTCCAACTGGGACTTTACCGGCACGCGCCAGTACTGGTTGACCGGCCCCTGGAACGACCCCAGCAACACGAGCTATCCGGTGTGCTGGGACTGGACGACCCAAGCGGCATGCGCGGGGTTCTCCTCCAACGTGACCAACGGCACCTTGCGCTACGCCATCCGCGTCGACGACACCAACCCGAACTGCATCTGGACCAACGGTGACAACGGGATCATCTCCGTTTTTGACGCGCTCACAGGCGGAGCCGGTTGCGTCCAGCCGGACCCGACGGTGGTGTTCCCCTACACGACGCTGGTGCCGCGCATGGGCTGTGACGAGGCCGGACGGGTGCGGGCCTTCCGCGACCTGAGGCTCACGGTGCCCGCGGGTGTGTCGCGAAGCGGGTTGAAGGTGACGGTTAAGGACTCCAGCAACAACCCGGTGGCTGGCTACATCGACCTCAGCCCGGACTCCGCGGGCGCGATCGACCTCAGTGCCCTCGACCCTGGGGTCACGGGGACGCACCCGTCGTTCGAAGCCAACTCGCCAGGCACCTCGACGGTCGACGCCGCTGCCATCACTGCCGCTCTCCGGTTCGTCTCCGACCCCCCGGAGCTGTGCCTCACGGTGTCCTCGCTGCAGGACTGCCCCACGCTTTCCCCGGGTCTGTCTTCCGCTCCCACGTTGCCGGTGTCCGACGTGGCCATCGCCGCTGAGACCGTGGCCATCGTCGACGATGTCGAAACGCCCACGGCGCTGAGCCAGGCAGTCACCCGAGCAGACATGGGCAACTGTCTGGGCACGGTCAGCGGAACGGCGCTTCGCACCTTCCCGGGCGGTGACGTGCCGATCGCCGGCGTCACGGTCCACCTGGTCGGACCCGACTCGACGGTCGTGGCGACCACCACCACGGCGTCCGACGGCACCTACATGTTCAGCAACGCCAACCCCGCCGACTACACCGTCACCATGGCGGGGGAGTCCAGCCCGGCTGCCGTCGCGGCCACAGAGGTCACCACGGCGGACTTCAACGTGCCGGCAGACCGACCCGTGGCAGGGCCGGTCTCAAGTGTGACGTTGCAGAACTCCGCAGCGACTCTTGCCATCGACGCCACGGTGGATCCGACGACCACTGTTGATCTCTCTTCGGTGCAGCTGTGGGATCCGGCCGAGGAAAGCTGGGGCAACTCGGTCGCCGTCACTGGAGAAGGCGACTGGATCGTGACTTCGGGTGGGGACCTCCGGTTCACCCCGGAGATCGGGTTCACCGGCGACAGCAGTGCGGTGACCTATCGCTTCCGGGACGGTTATGGCACTGCCAGCGCAGGCTCGACCGCCCGGATGACGGTCCTGGCCGTGCTTCCGACGGCGCATCCGGTGGCGGCCTCAGGCATTCGCGGTGACACGATCTCGATGATTCCCAACGGTGTCGGGCCCAACGTGCCGCTTGATGGGTCCTCGCTCGCGCTGATCGACGGCTCGAGCGGCGACCCCGTCCGCGTCAGCTCGATGACCGTGCCCGGAGTCGGCACGTTCACTGTCAACGTCTCCAGCGGTCGAGTCGACTTCACCCCGCTCGGCGACTTCGTCGGGTCGGCGACGATCATCTACCGGGTCCTGGACACCACGGGTCGCGAGGCCACGTCGACCATGACTGTGCGTCTGGACCCGATCTCGCTGACCGGTGACACGACGACCGTGGGTGTCGGCCAGACCGCGACGCCGTCGGTCCACGGTGTTCCAGAGGGTTCGGTGGTCACCGTGCCTGACTCTGCGGCCGGTGCATCGTCTGTGACCATCTCCGGCTCGGTTGTCACCGTCGTGCCCAACCCCGGGTTCGCCGGACGCATCGTGGTGCCGGTCACCGTTGTGCACGGCACCGCGACGATGACGATCTCCGTGGTCGTCATCGTCAAGCCGGCCGCGGTCACCCACGGCTGGCACGACCTGACGACGCGAGCAACGACCGTGGTTCACTGGCCGGCGACCCCAGGCGCCATCGCATACGAAGTAAGGGTCAACGGTGTCCTCAAATGTGTCACCAGCGCCCGAACCTGCGACGTCGCGAAGTTGCTCGGCCCCAAGGCCAAGGTGACAGTTACAGCAGTCGGGCACAACGCCGTCAAGGGCACAGCAACTCGCCAGCCCTATCGCACCCACGGCTGCGTGCAGATCGGCGCTGTCCACTTCGCCAGCAACTCCGCGGAGCTGAGGAAGTCGGCGCGCAAGCACTTGACGCGCCTGGCCAAGGTGATCAACGTCCAGGGCTTCACCCGCGGGTGCCTGGTCGGGCACACCGACAGCATCGGCTCGCTCGCCCACAACAAGGTGCTCTCCAAGCACCGTGTCCACCACGTTGCCGCCTACCTCAAGCACCGTAAGCACCACCCTGTCTACCGAAAGTCCTACAACGGGGAGCTCAACCCGAGTTCCTCCAACCACAAAGGATCGGGCCGCGCCGCTAACCGTCGCGTCGAGATCAGTGTCATCTGAAACCTCCACAACGAAGCGTCGTCGGCCGCTCTACCGCCAGTAGAGACTCAGCCGACGAGGCCGGCTACTCCGGCGCGGGCTTCGCGCAGATGTACCGCAAGAACGGGCTGCTCGTCCGCAACGACGCCGAGAGGTCCATCACCATCACCGCCAAGGGCAAGGCAGGCTGGTCTTCGCCGAGAGGTACCTGAGCGATCGGGGCTTCGAGCTCTAGCCCATCGCCGCACGATCAACCGTGCACACCAACGACCCCCGGACACTTCAACTGTCCGGGGGTCGCTGGCGTCCATGGTCATGTACCCGTCGGCGCTATCGCAAGATGCCATCGGCTGAGGTTCTCGATCGAGATGGCGCACAGGGCGGTCAGACAGGCTCGAGGATCTTGTTGAGGGTGTTCATGACCTCTCGATCCAGGTTGCCGAAGTCGCCGGTCACAGTGCGGAGCATGTTGCGCTCCGGCCGTGTGGTGCCTCGGACGATGCCCTCGTGGTGCTCCATCGTGTTGACGGCCTGCAAGACGCCGTGTGCTGTGCCGGCCCGCGGTGCTACCCGGTCGTCGTGGCGATAGAGCTTTGCAGGACGGCCCGCTTCTTCTCCGCCATCGTCTTGGACCTGCCCTTGAGCGGTTCACCGCGATCGTCGACCAACGGCACCCACGCGCCGAGGAACTGGGTCCGGTTCTGCTGGCTGACCTCCGTCGCGCACAACTGCTTGACCTCGGCCATGAAGTCGTCGGTGGTGGTGTGGATGATCGACAGGGCTGCGCGGGCGTCGGCAAGCCTCAGGTGGGAGTTGCGCGAGTGCTGGACCTTGATCACCAGCTGCCGAGTCTTCGCGTGGCCGAGTACTCGCTGAACAGTCACGACATCGCAGCCGGCCGCGATCAGGCCGGACGCGTTGAAGTGGCGGAGGTCGTGCAGAGTCATGCCGGTGACGTTCGCGCGCCGGCATGTTCGGCGCCATTGATGGACGGCCGGGTTCTGGTGCGGAAGCTTGCCCGGGCGGGCTTCGAACAGCCACCGTGCGGGATGCTCCCGGGCCGATGGATAGCGATGTGTTGCGAGAGCATTTCCAGTAGTCCGTCGGCAAGGAAGCTGGTGCGCTCGCTGCCGTACTTCGGCGCTCGTACCTCGCGGGCACCAGCGCCTCCGCGTTGCACCTGGCGGCGTACGGCCAGCGTTCGAGCGTGGAAGTTGATGTCGCCGACCATCCAGCCACTCCCTGGCGCTTTCCGTGCCCGACGGCCATCTCCCCGCCGGATGGACTAGTGCAGCTTCTCGAGCTCCTGCGCGAGAGAGAGCGCGTCTCGGGGCCGGTCATCGGCTGCAACCGCGAGGCAGCGACCGATCACTTCCGCGTCGGCGCCGGTCAGACGAGAACTCAAGCGGGGCCGGTTGCCGAGCACCCTGCGGATGCAGAGCAACGGGTCGTCGGCGGGGAGTTCGCCATAGATGCCGTCGCCTGTGATCGCGCGGTGCAGCGTTGCGCCGAGTGACCATACGTCTGAGGTACGTGAGCCGGGCTGGCCAAGCAGGATCGAGGGCTCGACGAATTCAACATCGCCGACGGGGCCGAACCCGGTGATGGTCTGACCCGGCGAGAGGGTCTGCACCAAACCGAGGTCAGACAGCCGAGCCCCGTCGTCGCTCAGCAAGATATTCGCCGGCTTGATGCTCCGGTGTACGAGACCTGCCTCGTGCAGCGCATGGGCGGCACGTGCTGCCTGGGCGACGGCGACGACGACTTCCGCACGGGACAGTGGCCGGGCCGGCTGAGCGAGCGAGCCGAGCTGGCAATATTCCATGGAATAGAAGAAGGTGCCGTCCTGCTGCCCGGCATCGAGGAGTTTCACGAGGAACGGCGATTGGGCAGAGGCAAATGCCCGCAGCTCTCGCGTCGCCCGACGCAGGCTGTCCTCGCTCGTCGGTCCGACGACCACCTTCACCCCGACGTGCTCGCAGTCGAGTCCCAGACGTGCCGGGGGCACAGCCAGGTACACGCTGCCGCGGCTGCCCTCGACCACCGGTCGGAGGAACCGGTAGTCGGCGATGCCCTGCATGTGTGCTCCTCGCCGCGGCCCCTGAGACAGACAGCATGACCCTCGGCCGGGCCGTTATGTTCGGTTTTCGCATTTCTCATTCCGCGGGCTATGTGACTGCTAGCCTCCGGCGGCCCAGCCAAGTTGTTGCTGGGCATGGCCGGGGGGAGCCGGGCAGGTGTCGCCACACACGACTGACGAGATCACCGCGATCGTCTTTATCGACATCGCGATCATCGTCGTGGTCGCACGCCTGATGGGCGGGCTGTTCCGTCGGATCGGCCAGCCCGCCGTCGTAGGTGAGATCCTGGCCGGACTCGTCCTCGGGCCCTCGCTGCTCGGCCGGCTCCCCGGAAACCCGACGGCAGCAGTGTTCCCGGGCGACGTGCTGCCCTACCTGACCGTCATCGCAGGTCTCGGCTTGATCATCTTTATGTTCATCGTCGGGCTCGAGCTGGACACCTCCCTGGTGCGCGGCCAGGGCCGCGTGGCAGCCACCATCTCGCTCTCGTCAGTGGTTCTGCCGTTCGCCCTGGGCTGCGCCCTTGCGATCTGGCTGCACAGGTCGCATGGAGTGGCAAAGGGGCACCCAGTCGAACTGCTCCCGTTCGCGCTCTTCATCGGCGTTTCCATGTCAGTCACGGCCTTCCCCGTACTGGCCCGCATCCTTAGCGAACGTCGGATGTTGCACACCCGGACCGGAGCCCTTGCCCTGGCCTGTGCGGCAGTCGACGACATACTCGCGTGGAGCCTGCTCGCCATCGTGCTGGCGGTCGTGAATTCAGAAGGTCTGAGCAACGTGCCTCTGATCGCCATCAAGGCGATCGCCTTCCTGGCGGTGATGCACTACGTCGTCCGCCCGCAGCTGGCTGGTCTGGTGCGCCGGCACGCAGCTGCCGGGCGGCTCACACCTGACATTTTTGCTGTGGTGCTGGTCGGAGTGCTCGTCTGCAGCTTCATCACGAGTCGCATCGGCATCCACGCCATCTTCGGAGCCTTCGTGTTCGGCGCCATGATGCCCCGCCGCGGCGCCGAGCTTCTGTCCAAGGAGATCCTGGAGAAGGTCGAGCAGGTCACGGTCCTGTTGCTGCTGCCCGTCTTCTTCATCACGACAGGGCTGATCGCAGACGTCGGCTCGCTCGGCGCGACCGGGTTCCTCCAGTTCCTCGCAGTCCTCGCCGTGGCTTGTCTCGGCAAGTTCATGGGTGCGGCAGGCGCCGCTCGCGTCGTCGGTGTACGGCCTCGCCGGGCCACGGCGATCGGCATCCTGATGAACACGCGCGGGCTCACCGAGCTCGTCGTCCTCAACATCGGCTTCATGCTGGGGGTCCTCGACCGTCAGCTCTTCACCATCCTCGTGCTGATGGCCGTCGTCACCACGATCATCACAACGCCCTTGTTGCGCCTGGCCTATCCGCCACGAATCGTCGCCCGCGAGCGCGCCGACGCCGAGCGCGCTGCGCTCGGCCTCGATGCCGCCTACCGCGTCGTCGTGGTCGTCGGCAAGACCGAGAACGAGCCGCTCATCGACGTCGGCGTCGGCCTGGTCGGCAGCGAGGGCTCCGGTGAGCTGGTCATCACCCGATTCGACGTGCCGGCTCGCACCGTCGAGGTCGGAGCCGGCCTCTCATCCGAGCTGCTGGCCATCGCGGGGAGCTTCGACGAGCTGCAGGTGCTTGCCCGGCGCGCGCAGAGCCAAGGCGTCCCTGCGGTCGTCCGATCACAGTTCTCCGATGACCCCGTCGCCGATGTCCTGGCCCAGTCCTTCGCGGTGCAGGCCGACCTGCTCGTCGCGGACGGCCGCGACCGTGCCCTGTGCGCGCGGCTCCTATCGGACGCGGACTGTGCCGTGGCCGTACTCACGAAAAGCGCAGGCCCAACGCCCGAGGACGGCACGGCTGCGGCGCCGCACCTGCGGCCCTGGTCGCGCGTTCGCGTCGTTGTCGGCCCGGGACACGGCAGCCTGGCCGCCATCGAACAGGGCCTTCGTGTCTCGCTCTTCCATGGCGCTGCCTTTGAACTCGTCGACGCTGACGGGCGCAAAAACCGCCGGCGGCTGGCGGCGATCTCCGGACGGCTGACACGCGCCGGCATCACGGTCGCCGGCAGCACGGTCGCCGGCAGTGACGAGCCTCCCCAGGACCCCGCGGGCACTCTGCACGTGAGCGATCAGGACGTCAGGCGCTCAGCACGGGCAGCGATGCAACCTGGCACCTCCCTCATCGTGCGCGAGGCGCGCGACGACCACGGTGAGAGCCTCGACAAGCTGATCGACCATCTCATCGCGGCCCACGTCGGCCATGCTGACCCCTACGACGCTGCCGAGCCTGCGCACACGTAGGTCACATCGTGCCCCGCGCTCGGCGCGCCAGCGGGTGCGAGCACCTTCAGCACGGCACGTCCATGCAGCGGACGGGCACCCTGCACGAGGAAGTGCAGCCGCGCCGTCACGTGGCGCTCCCCCGCACGTACGTCTACTCTTTGCCTTCCCACCGTCGCCCCGTCGGGCTGTGTCCACTGCATCTCGATGAAACCCGTACGCCCATTGGTGAAAAGCGTGGCGGTGAACTCGTACGTCGCGCTCGGACACTGGCCGATGCCCGAAGCTGGCTCCGACCGCACCGTGACGCGCTCGACTGACAACGGTGTCGAGTCAGGTCCGGCGAGCATGCGCCAGCCCGCGAGTGCAGCACCGGCAACCAGGACGGCGGCGCCGAGGAACAACAGCACGCGCCCTCGCTTGCGAGCCGGCGCGACTGCTGGCTGCGGCGGCGTCACCGGATCGTCCGACACACGAATCGTCGCCGGCGCAGGCGCGCCTACTGCTGGGGGCCCTTGCCGGGCGACAGCCTTCGGCCAGGCCTCAATGGGCACCCGGGAGAGCCGATCGACAAGTTCAGTCGGCAGGAGTCGAGCACCGGGTGCCTTGCTCAGACCCGCCATCAACGCACGAGCCGCGGCATCGGGGAACCCCGGCACGAGATCACGGGGATCCGGTGTCTCCGCGCTCCAGTGCGCGGCAATGATCGCGATCGGTCCTTCGCCGGTGAAGGGCTGGCGCCCTGTAAGCACTTCAAATGCCATGACCGCAAAGCTGTAGGCGTCGGACGTGGGACTGGGCTCGGCCGTGCCCTGGCTCAACTCAGGAGGGAAGTACGCAGGTGTCCCGGTCTCGCGGCCATCAACGGTCCGGAAGACCGACGGGTCCGAGACGATGCGCGCCAGCCCGAAGTCACCGAGCTTCGCGTGTCCCGAGGGGAGCACGAATACGTTGCCAGGCTTGACATCTCGGTGCGCGATGCCGCCGTCTGCCGCTGCGCCAAGCGCATCCGCGACGTCCCGCAGAACGGTCAGGGCCATGGTGATGGGCAGCGGCCCGGCCTCGAGCCGCTCGAGGAGCGACTGTCCGTCGACGTACTCCATGATGAGGGTCGCGTCGCCCCCGCGGTGCTGGAAGTCGTAGACCCGGACCACCGTGGGATGGCTCATGCCGGCCAGAGTCCTTGCCTCCCGGCGAAACCGGGCCAGCGACTCGTCGTCGGCCAGCGCGTAGGAGTGGATCCGTTTGACGGCGACAAGACGTCCGAGTGAGACCTGCCGGGCGAGATGGACCTCACCGAACCCGCCTGCACCGAGGAGGCGTACGAGCTCATAGCCTTCGGGCAGCGCTCTGGACCGGCTCATCGCAGCGCCCCCTTAATGATCGCGCGAAGCATCGTCAACGCGCACGCCATATGTCAATCGCGTGGCCGTCGCTCGAGGCTGCCCACGTGCATGAACGGCCTAGTGCGTCGCTTTGCGCGACACGGCATTGCCTCTGCGTCACTCTCACCGCATCCGTTGGGCCGCAACAGAATTTTGACAGGACGAATATGTGGTTCTCCTCCCGTGACGCCACCGCGTCCCCGTACGCTCCCGTATCACTGACCCGGCTGCATCGGCGGCAAGAGGCAGATTGCCCGGGGGGATGCCGTGTCAGTTTTCTTTGGCCTGTACGAATCACTCGAGACTGTCGCTGTCGGGTCGACCGGCACGGTATACCGTGCCCGGCACACCGAGCTCGCCCGGTTGGCCGCCATCAAAGAACTCAGTGTCGAGATGCGGTCGCAGCCCGGTCTTCTGCAGCGATTCCGCGGCGAGGCCGAGGTGCTGGCCGGGCTCGACAACCCGAACATCGTCGCGGTCTATGACTACGTCGAAGAGCCCGATCGCGCGTGGATCGTCGAGGAGTGGGTGGACGGCACCTCGCTGCATTCACTGCTCGCCAGCCAAGGAAATCTGACGCCAGAACAGGCGCTCGGCGTCCTGCACGGCGCGCTCACCGGCCTCGCCTACGCCCACGACAGAGACCTCGTACACCGCGATATTGCACCGAACAACATCCTCGCCGACCTGGCAGGGACCTCGAAACTCGTCGATTTCGGACTGGCGGCGCCGATCGGGCACACCGGTGCCTGCGGAACTCCCGCCTACGTCAGCCCTGAAGCGGCGCGCAGCGAACCGGTCGACAAGCGCAGCGACGTCTACTCCGCTGCCGCCGTGCTCTTCACCTTGCTCAGCGGCCGCCCGCCTTTTCCGGGTCATGACGTCGCCGATGTGCTGCGTCGCCACATCGAGGACCCCGCGCCGCTACTCGAGAACCACGGCGAGCACCTGCGCGACCTCTGCGCCCGCGCAATGGACAAGGACCCGGACGTGCGGCCACGCGATGCGGCTGCCTTCCTCGCCGAGCTCGAAGAAGCTGCAGAGCGGCGGTACGGCGCAGGGTGGCTAGGCCGGGCATCCATCGCTGGGTTGGTCACGAGTGCAGGTGGCGGCGCTCTGGCCGCAGCCACTGCAGGCGGTGCCGCAGTGCACGGTGCGGCTGAGACCATCATCGTGAGCACGGGGGCGGCGCAGACAGGGGCGGCCGTCACACAGCCGGTCAGCGCTCTGACGACTGACGGCCTGTCTGGCACCAAGCAGGTGGCGAAGCGCTTGCGACCAAAGGTGCTGCGCAATGTCAGCCGCGCGACGACCCTCGTCGCCGTCGCCGTGGTTGCCGTCGTCACAATTGCAGTGGTCGCGGTTGCTAGTCGAGGAGGACCCGACCCAGCGGCCGACGCGGCACTGAACACACCTCCGTCGGCAACCGCCACAACCACCCCCACGCCGAGCGCGACGCCCACACTTCCGGCGGCCGCGAACGGTGATCTGACCGGTGCGTACGACGTCGTCTTCACCGTGGTCTCGTCCAACCAGGGAGTGAAGATCGGCAGCAAAGTAAAGCGAGTGTGGACGATCATCGCGGACTGCAGCAGCAGCCCGTGTGTGTCGACGATCAAGTCATCGAGTGGTGCGACGTTCGTCGTTGCCTTCGACGGGGGGACCTACACCTACGCACCGAAGGTGCCTCAGCCGCCGTCGCGCTGCGTCTATCACAACACCAACAAGGCATACGGGCCGAAGCTGCGCACCGTCAGCACGGGCCTTGCGAAGTTCACCGTCTCTGGTGTCAACAACGAAGCGGGCCTGGGTGCCGCGCAGTCCATAGCAGGGACATACACCGACTCCGCGAAGATCGTCGTCCCCCTGCCAGGCAACTGCCATGGCACTAAGAAGTTCAGCACCGTGGAGTCGCTCACCGGGATCCGCCAGTCACCGTGACAACGAACAACACAACATCGAGCCTGCCTGCCTGAGAGGTCAACGTTGGACGCACAACAGACGATCCGGCTCCCCGGATCGGGCATCGCACCGGCTGACGACTCGACGGCGTCCGGGCGCGCCGGCGACCTCACCGAGGCCATGATCAACGCCGACCAGTGGTCGGACGAGACACTCGCCGCGGCTGGGATCCCGGTCATCGACACGTCGATCGTCAGTGTGGGCGGCGGCATGGGTTCGTTCGTCTTCGTCGACCACTTGCGCATCGCGGGTGTGCCGGCCACTGCCATAAAGGTGCTGGGCGTCAATGACCATCCGTGGGACACCTACGAATACCTCACCAAGAACTCGCAGATCCCCCGCAAGGAGCGGCTGCGCTCCGACTCGGCATCAACCCCTGACAACATCTGGGGTTTTCCGAGCTATGCGATGCGTGAAGCATGGCATGCGAAGGGCATCATCAAGAAGCTCGACCCGATCTGGAACGTGTTGAGCGAACCGATCCTGACGGACTATTTCACTCCGCGCGCAGGACAGGTGTTCTCCGCGATAGAGCGCGAGGCGGAGCGGATTTCGTACTTCGACAGCACCGTCAAGGGCCTCGTGCGCATGACCCGCAAGCGCATCGGGGGTGGCTATTTCACCATCCTCACGCCGCCCGCGGGGACCACGGCGACCAAGCGCGTGGCCTATCGCAGTCGCTACGTGCACGCCGCCGTCGGCTATCCGGGCCTGCGATTCCTGCCTGACCTGCAGGAATATCGCTCGAAGTACGTCAGCACCCGTGTGGTCAACGCCTATGAACCACACGAGCATGTGTACGAGGAGATCAACCGCCAGCGTGGCACCGTGATCGTTCGCGGCGGTGGCATCGTCGCGTCGCGCATTCTGCAACGGCTCATCGACGACCGTGACGCGACCAACAACAACGTGGCGATCGTGCATCTGTTCCGCACCTACTACACCGGCGCCCATGGTCCGGGCATCCGCATGCGCCGCCCCGGCGGCGACGGCTGGGCTTTCCAGGGCTTCAACTGGCCGAAGGCCGCGTGGGGCGGTCAGTTGCGTGTGCAGCTGGAGAAATCGACCGACGAGGAGCGCAGGCAGCTCTTCGACGTGATGGGCGGGACGACCACTCCTCATCGGAAGCTGTGGCTCCGCCAGCTCGCCCGAGGTCGACGTGAAGGCTGGTATCGGACGCGCATCGGCGAGGTGGAGCAAGTGTTTCCTCGCGACGGTGCGGTCATCACGCGCATCAAGACCGACGGCGAGATCGTGGAGCTCCCGGCGAGCTTTATCATCGACGCCACGGGACTCGAGGCAGACATCAGCGAGCATCGCTATCTGCGTGACCTGCTGGAGCACTCAGGGGCCGGGCGCAACATCAAGAATCGGCTCGATGTCGATCCCGGATTCGAGCTTCGCAACACCAGCAGCGGGAACGGCCGTATCTATGCGGTGGGTTCGCCGACGCTCGGCGGCTACTACGCCGGAGTCGACTCGTTCCTCGGTCTGCAATATGCGGCCCTGCGCATCGTCGACCAGCTCGCGGCACAGGGATTCTGCAAGCGAATCGGCCCGATCCGCTCGATCAGCCAGTGGGTCGCCTGGCGCCGGGGGAAGAAGATATGAGGTTCAGCCGATGACACCCGGACTGCTCGGCCGCATCGAGACGCGGTGGTTCCTGCTGGCCGTGGTCGGCACTGCGGTCACACTCGCGCTCGTACCCTTCCTCTCTGGCGGAACGGTGGGCGAGCGATATCGGGCCGCCTTCATGGTGCTGCTCATCGTCGCCGTCGTGGGCCTCGCGTGGGAGTTCCTCTATCACGGGATCCAGCAATTCCGGTGGGAGAAGGACTGGCCCACCGGCTTCGGCTTGTTGGTGGGTGTGCCGGAAGGCATCCTTGCGTGGTTCATCGCGAGTCGGGTCGGGCTTCCGGGCACGTCCGGGATCGGCCTCAGCATGTTCGTCATCCATTTCAGCCTGGTGTGGGTAGCCGTCTGGCTGGTGGCGAGTGGGCCGATGCGGCTGGTGTCTGTGCGCTGGCGCTATGACGGCGGGCGGTTGATATGAGATGCGAGTATGCGATCAGGAGTTGCGGATGAAGTCCGACGAGTGGCGAGTGCAGCTCACCCAGGGCGACGGCGAGGTGCACCGTGACGGTGCAACCGTCTTCGTCGTGGGCCGCATCGAGCCGAGGCACGAGGACTTCATGCGCGACCTGCAAGCGGCGATCGCCGAGGCGACAGCTCAGGAGCCGTGGGGTCCGGGTCGGCGGGTCGCCCGCAGCTGTGCGGGGTTGCTCTCGCAGGCTGCCCCGGACGCGGTGCCGGACCTGGGCATCGTCTCTGCAGCGGACGAAGGCGTGGTGATCCTGCTCTGCTCCGATGCCGCCGTGCAGGTCACGGGGGAGGACGGTGAGGTGCTCGACCTCACGTCACGCGACGTCGCCTCATGGGTGGACAGGCAGGTGCGGAAACCGTTCCAGCAGCTGGTGTTGCACGTCGGTCAGCTCGGCACAACGTTGGAGCGCAGCGATCTTCGTGTCGGGATCGTGAGCGGTGGCGGTGTGTTCGTGTCTGCGCGAGCAGCTGACGTCTCGGCTGGGTCGGCTGGAACGGCTGGGTCGGCCGCCGACGATGCGCCGGCTGCCGAGACCGAGGTCGGCTCCGCTGCACGTGATGCATCGGCCGCGCCTGATGCACCTGCGGCCACTACAGAACTCGAGCTTGAATCCGTCGAACCTGAACCAGACGGTGAACCGGAGTTCGTTGCCTTCTCACTGACGGACTCATCTGAGGATGAGTCGTCCCCGCTCGTCGTCCTGGAGGACCATCCGCACGTCGAGGACGAACCTGCCAACGTCGATGTGGACGGCATCCGGTGCTCACGCGGACATTTTAACGATCCGAGGAACAATTTCTGCTCGAGCTGTGGCATCTCGATGGTTCAGCAGACACATGACCTCGTGCCGGGGACGCGGCCGTCGCTCGGCGTTCTCGTCCTTGACGATGGCAGTGCCTACAGCCTCACCAACGACTACGTCTTGGGGCGCGAACCGGGCAACGCCCCCGAGGTGATCGGTGGCGCCGCACTGCCGCTGACCCTCGCCGATCCCGACCTCACGATGTCGCGGATCCACGCCCGGATCACGATGTCTGGCTGGGACGTACGCGTTGTCGACGCAGGTTCCGCGAACGGGACCTTCGTCGCCGCACCCGGAAACGACTGGACACGCCTCAACCCGGAGGAGCCGGTCACGATCGTGCCGGAGACGCGCCTGCGCATCGGTGAGCGCACGCTGGTCTTCGACTCCAACCACAACCAAGGCCATTCCTGACCGGTGGTGGTTGCGGGACTGACCCGTCGAGCGGGGAGTAGCTAGACGCGCCGCCAACGGGCCACGCACCAGGAGAACCCTGATGTTCATGCGCCTAAGTACTTCGGCCTTCCGCTCAACGAGACGCCCGCAACTGCGGCATGACGGTGGTCGCTGCCTCCTCGAACACCGCGGCCTCGCCGGGAGCATCGCGCCAGTTTTGCGGCCAGTACAGGACGAACTCGTCGATGCCGACCTCGGCGAAGCGTCCGACCATGTCGGTGAAGTACTCCACTGACTGCCACGGGGTGAGTGGCGGGAAGCAGACCAGGGAGTGCCGGATCGTGGTCGGGTCGCGCCCAGCATCGGCGCACAGGTCGTCGAATCGGTGGCTGCGATCGGCGGTGACTGAGTAGAAGTCCTGCTCGGTCTCCACGCCATAGCCGCCCCACGAGCTCCAGCCGTCACCGTGCTGCGCGGCGATGCGCAACATCTTCGGGCCATGGGCCGCGATCGTGATGGGCGGCCGCGGCTGCTGCACAGGCAGCGGCACGGTTTCGGCCTCCTCGCACTGATAGAACCGGCCCTCAAAGGTCGTGACCTCCTGCCGCAGCAGCAGGTCGACCAGCTCCACGAACTCACCGAACCGGGCGACCCGCTCTGCCGGCGACCAGTCCACGCCGACGGCTTTCGAACCCGCGGAGGGATCGCCCACGCCCAGAGCCAGCTCGACCCGCCCGCCGCTGAGGTGATCAATCGTGACGGCGGCCTTGGTCAACGTCACTGGATGGCGAAAGTACATGCTCGTCACGAGTGTCCCCACGCGGATGCGACTGGTCTCCGCCGCCATCAACGTCAACGTCGCCGGACCGTCGAACATCGTGTGCCGCACCCGATCCGGCTCCACGACCGTGTCACAGTTCCACAAGACGTCGAACCCCAACCGTTCGGCGTCCTGCCACCGCTGTCGGAGCACGTCGAGCGGCAGGTGTTGGTACTGGTAGGCGCAGAAACGCAGGTCCGCCATCAGACCGGCTTCCGGTCCCCCGCGCGGCGAAGCCAAGGTTGATGTCTCACCACACCTGCAAGCGCCCGGCGCCGGCGGGGAGGGTGGCGATCGGGCCGGCCGGATAGCTCTGTCCCTGCTCCTTGCGCCCGCCGACCAGGTCGACGTCCATGACCGCCGGACCGCCGTCGCGTTCTTCGTAGTCGGCGTCGGCGAAGCGGACATGCTCGAGGTCCAGCCCGGTGATGACGCCGACGCGGGCGCGGTCGAAGCCATCGGGCAGCTGGGTCTGCAGGTAGACAGCGTCGCCCTCGTCGACGATGCCGACGGACGCCGCGCCGTCGAGGACGAGGGCGTCCTGTTCGGTGTCCGACGGGCGGGCCCCGGCGGCATAGACGTTCCCGCGGATGTACGCGGGCTGCTGCACACCGGGGAAGCGCTGGTGGTCGCCCGCGGGCTGTTCGTCGATGCGTGCGAGGTAGTCCGCGAACGAGGCCGGGTGGCCGTCGTACGCGGCCGTGCCGTGGGCTGCGGTCCGGTGGAACTCCGTACCCGGCGTATAGGCCTTGTCGGGGTCGCCGCCGATGAAGACGTTGCCGACGTAGCGGTCGTCGGCGGCGTAGATCACCGCATACCCAGCGACCTGCGTGCTGTGCGGGACGTGATACGGCGTGGCGCGGTCCATGACGGGCTCGATCCGCAGGGTGCCGCACACCAGGTTGTTCACGAACGCGCCGCCCTGGCAGAACAGCTCCAGTGACGCGACAGACGCGAAGACGTTGTGCTCGACGAGGTACGGACCGTGGCTGACTTCGACGAACAGGTCCCGGTTGTTGGCGTAGTAGACGTTCCGCGAGATGCGGGTGCCCTGGGTCTGCCAGTCCAGCCAGGTGCCGAGCGAGCAGTCGTGGATCCGGTTGTGCTCGATGACGACGTCGATGGCCGCGTGCAGCTTGATGCCGCCGATCTCGTAGCCGTAGAACTCCCGCTTGAGGGCGATGTTGTAGATGTGGTTGTCCTCGATCGTGGAGAAGATGCAACCGAGGTGGCCGACGATGCCGTTCTGGCCGCAGTCGAAGATCGTGTTGCGCCGGATGACGTGCGAGCCGACGTGCTCCTTGTCCCACCCGATCTGACGTGCCGAGAACACCGACTCCAGTTGGTACTGGTAGCCCGGCTTGTCGCCGCGCGTGGTCGCGTAGTTGTGGCCCGTCGACGCCTCCTTGCCGATCGAGATGGCCGAGCACTTGGCGTCGTGGATGACGTTGTCCTCGATGATCCAGCCCTTGGCCCAGTTGGGTCCGATCAGCCCTGGCTGGTCCGCAGTGGGCGGGGTCCAGGGGCAGGCCGCCTGCGCCATCTCGAAGCCGCGGACCGTGATGTAGTCGAGGTGCTGCTCGGTCGGGTAGAAGACGGAGCGACGCACGTTGATCTCGACCAGTTCCGCGTTCGGATCCGCGTCCTGGAAGTTCGCCCAGATGGTCGTCTCATCGGCCCCGACCGTCGCGTACCACACGTAGCGCGTCTGCCCGGAGTCCCGCACCCGGTCGGCCACCCCGGTCCAGTCGTCGACCACCTCCGTACGCAGCGGCGGATCCGACACCTCCGGCAGGGACAGGACCTCGTAGAAGCTGCGCCCGTTGAGGTAGACGTCGCCGAGATGCTTCTTCGGCGAGTCCTTGCTCGGGTAGACGATCCAGTCCCCGTCGATCTCCTCCGCGAACGGGTTGAACGAGCCGAACAACGAGTTCGGCACCGACGCCTTCCACACCGTCCCGCTGACCGCCTCCCACCCCGTCAACGGCTCCGAGCCCTTGATGACGACGTGCTCACCCGCGGCGGCCTCGTAGGTGATGCGGCGCTGGTCGCTCAGGCCGCCGCGCCGCGGCCGCACCCACTCGCGGTACTCGCCCTCGTGCACGACGACGGTGTCCCCCGCCTGCGCGAGGTCCGCCGCCTGGTTGATCGTCCGGAAAGGCCGGCTCTGCGACCCGTCCGAGGCATCGGAACCGGTCATCGCTACGTGGAACGTTGAAGTCATTCGTCTCTCGGCCTTCATCTCGGCTGCGAATGGGCGAGTTCGATCAGGCGGCCGAGTATCTCGCGGCCCCCGTCCTCGACACCACCTCGGGTCTGGTGATCCGGGCTAGGGCTTCGGATGGCTCAGCAGAAAGCCCAGGGCAGCGTCCGGAAACGCCTTCGAGATCGTTGGTACGTGGACGCCTTCCTGCATCGTCCAGAGCTCGACGGCCGCACTGTTGCGGCAACCGGCCCAGGTCTCGATGGTCGCCTCCGCGGGATCATCTGCGGCCGCGACGTCGGCGTCGACGTCGACGCGTTTCGGGCTCTTCGTCGCCGCGGGATCGCATCCGTCGTACGCAGCCCACGTGCGGACGGTCTCCTTGGCGCCCGGATAGGCGGGCAGCGGCGTGGGGGACACAGGCCCCACGACGCTGCCGCCGTCGAAGTTGACGCTGTCGTCGGCCGTCCCGTGGATCTCCAGGACCGAGACTGGCGCCGTCGGTTTGCAGTCGCGAGGGTCTGCGAACGTCGCTGCGGCCAGACTGATGAGCGCCGCGAAGACGTCGGCGTGGTCGCAGGCCGTGCGATAGCTCATGAACCCACCGTTGGAATGGCCCATCACGTAGATCCGTTTCGGGTCAACCGCGACGTGGGCTTTGATCGCTGCCACGACACCGAGGAGATACTTCGAATCGTCGACGCTGCTCCCGTCGAAGTTGCAGCACGCGTCGGTCGCGTTCCAGAACTGACTGCCCGTGCTGTCCGTCGTCCCGTCCGGATAGGCGGTGATGACGCCGCGCCGTTCGGCCGCATCGCCGAGATGAAAGTAGGCGTCGTGATCGCTACCAGTCGAGCCGTATCCGTGGAGCACGATGAGCAACGGGGATGGGCTGCTCGCCTCGTACGAAGCCGGAACCTGGACCTCGACCGGGCGATCGCCGCCGACCTCGAAGTCCAGGTCCGCGGGCGTCGACGAGGGCCGACTTGATCCGGTCGGCGACGCTGCGGTCGAGGGCGACCCGGTCGAGGACGACCCGGCTGAACAGCCCACGAGCAAGACGGCGCAGACGACCGTAACCAGTCGCTGTTTCACCCGATGCATCTCCGCCCGCTGCCAGAAGGACTGTCGGCCACTGCCGCATCCTTGCGCTGACGCATGAGGATCGACAAGGCAACGTGCGTGTCTCGACCGGGCCGATCGTCGATCGCGCCGCTCCCTGTGCGAAGCGGTTACTCCGGCAGCAGCCAGCGCAGGGCGTCGAGGGCGGACCAGCCATCCGGATGCGCGTCAGCGAGCACGCGAGCACCGTCCACGTCCGCGCCGAGGGTCAGCAGCGCCTCCTCCGAATAACCGTCGGGCCGGGTCTGGCCGAGCTCGACGTTGGCCGTCAGCGCATTGCACAGGCAGACACGGCCGACCGTGTCCTCGATCGCGCCGCCCTTGCGCAGGTAGACGTGCACCGGCTCGGCCGGGCAGCGGTAGCCCACAGCGCCACCGTCACGCTCGTACGGCGTCCGGAGGTAACCGAGGTCGCACAGCCGCGGACGAGCGGCCAGCACCTCGGGGTCTGACAGGGTGCCCGGCAGCTGGGCAACCTTGAACGGGAACCCGGTCGGCGACGCTGCCGCGTCGGTGCGGATCTCCAGCGTTCCCGAGCGCAGCCGAGACGTCAGGTCCGCCCGCAGCACCGGGTCCAGGCCCGAGTCCTCGCACAACGCGAACAGCGTGCCGACCTGCACGCCCGCGGCGCCGGCGGCCCGCGCCGCGGTCAGCTGCTCAGGCGTGCCGTACGAGCCGGCCAGCCAGAACGGCAGGCCGAGTGCGGCGACCTTGCCGAGGTCGGCGTTGTCGCGGGGTCCGAACACGGGCTGGCCGAGCTCGTCGAGGGTGAGCCGGCCGCGTGGCGGCGCGTTGTGGCCGCCGGCCGCTGGACCCTCGACCACGAACCCGTCGGGCCGGATGTGCTCGTCGCGCGCAAGGTAGGCCGCGAGGATGTGCGCCGAGACGATGGCCAAGAACATCGGGCGCCGCAGCGGCGGAAGGTCGTCGCCGAGCAGGGCACGCGGGTCCAGCTCGACGGCGTGGGCGTCGGCATCAGCGCCCGCGACCTCGACCGGCAGCCGCACCGCCTGGTGGTCGGCCAGCCGGTCGAGCAGCAGCGGGAACTCGCGGGGGATGCCGGCGCCGACCAGCACGTAGTCCACCCCGGCCAGCATCGCGCCGTACGTCGCCGCGGGCGTGGCCATCTGCACCTTCTCCAGATAGTTGATGCCGACCAGCCCGTCGTGGCCGTCCTTCGCCAGCCACACCTCGACGAAGTTGCCGAGGACCGCGAGCTCCTGGCCCCGCTGGCTCTGCCGGAGCGCAAGCCGGGGCACCGGTGTGTACGGCGTGCCCGGCGGGCGCCCGCCCGGCCGGAAGTACCGGGTCAGGGCTCGTTCGGCCACCGCCGTGACGGGAAAGGCCGCGAGCGCCCGGCGCGCGTCGCCATCCTTGTCGCCGTCCTGCAGGCGGCGGGCCAGCACGGTGTCCAGGGCCACGCCTGAGACCACGCCGAGCTGACCGGCCCGGGCGACCACCGAGGCGAGCCGCCACGAGGAGACCGCCAAGCCCATCCCACCCTGGATGACCTGCGGAAACGCTGTGCCGACGGCGGGAGCTTCCGCGCAGCGTGCGACGGACGTGGTTGCCATGGGGGAGCCTCTCGGTGGCTACGGATGCGTAGGTTACGGAACCGTAGGTTCTCATTTCGCGGTACGAGGGCACAGGGCCCAAGGTCCCGGGTCGGCGGGATTCACAGGGGCAGGCTGAGCGTGATTCCCGCGCATCCGGGTCTAAAGGAGACCGAACCCGGGAGAAGCTCTCACTCTGTGTCATAGTGCGACGGCGCCTCGCGGCTACGTTCCGTGAACTGACGGTCGCTCGGCGTAGGACGGTGGCTGTCGTCGCAGGTCACGTCGGCACCGCCCTCAGGTCGCCCATCCGGCTCATCCGGTCCCGGGACAGGCCTGCCGATGAACACCACGGGGGAGGTAAGTCGCCATGGGGGTCCTACGGACTGATCGCAAGGACCGAACGCGCTGGCAAGCGCGTCCGGGGCTCGCCCGCGCCCTGTGCCTGACCGTCTTCGTCTTCCCCGTCGCCGGGTCGTACCTCGTGACCCGCCTCGCCGCCCCGTTCGTCGACGGCTTCCCGCTGGCCGGCCGGCTCATCGCCCTCGGTGCACTCGCGGTGGTCGTCGGGCTGGTGGCCGAACGCGTCTTCCGCAAGGTGCTGCCGCTCGCGGCGCTGCTGCGCATGACGATGCTGTTCCCTGACCATGCCCCCTCGCGGTTCAAGATGGCCCGGGCAGCCGGCCAGACCGCGATCCTCGAGGAGCGGGCCCGTACGCATCCTGACGAGACGGCCGGCGAGGCTGCCACGCGCATCCTCGGTCTGCTGACGGCGCTGAGCGCACACGACAAGCGCACCCGCGGCCACTCGGAGCGCGTGCGCGTCTTCACCGACGTCCTCGCAGCCGAGCTGCACCTGCCGGCGGAGGCGCGCGACCGGCTGCGCTGGGCGGCGCTGCTGCACGACCTCGGCAAGGTGCGCGTGCCCACCAAGGTGCTCAACAAGCCGGCCGAGCTCCAGGCCGACGAGTGGGCGATGATCCGCCGCCACCCGGACGAGGGCGCACTCCTCGCGGGGCCGCTGCTCGAGTGGCTGGGCGAGTGGGGTGCCGCCATCTCCGAGCACCACGAGCGCTTCGACGGCCTGGGCTATCCCCGTGGTCTGGCCGGTCACGAGATCGCACAGGCGGGGCGGATCGTCGCCGTCGCCGACTCCTTCGAGGTCATGACCGCCGCGCGCAGCTACAAGCGGCCGATGTCGGTTGCCACCGCGCGCCGCGAGCTCGCCGACGTGGCGGGGACACAGCTCGACCCGACCTTTGTACGGGCGTTCCTGGGCGCCAGCCTGCCCCGCGTGCTGTGGGCGGTCGGGCCGTTGGCGCTGCTCGTCAACCTGCCCGTCCTGCGCGGCGTCGCCGAGGCCGGTCGGATCGTGGAGCATGCCGGCGTCGTGGCCGCCGGACAGGCGGCCACGGTGGCAGTCGCCGCGACAACCGCAGCGGTCCTCGCCGTGCCGGGGGTGGCACCACTGGTGACGGCCGGCAGCGCTGTGCCCCGCACGCACGCCAGTGCCTCTGTGGATTCCGGCGTCAAGAAGAGCGCGCCGACACCGCCGTCCCACAAGCGGAGCGGCACGACGAAAGCCGCCACCGGGCCTCAGGTGCTCGACGCGTCCTTCACGACGACCAAGTCGGTGCGTAAGTCCACACGCACCGTCCCGTCGCAGCCCGTGCGTTCGAGTGAACCAAAGCCCTCGCCCTCGGTGGCTGTCCATCCCACGGATCCGACCACCGCGCCTCCCGTCGTGGCGGTCGCCGTCACCCGCCGCGTCTCGCTGGGCAGCGCAGCCAACTTCGCCGTGCTCGCCGGGTCGACGATCACGAACACCGGGTCGACCGCGATCACCGGCTCCGTCGGGCTGAGCCCCGGAACGGCAGTGACCGGATTCCTCGCCGGCCTGCTCGACGTGGTCGTCCACGCGGACAACGCCGTCGCGGCGGACGCCAAGACAGACCTTGCCGATGCGTACGAGGACGCGGCCGCGCGACCGACCACGGACACCATCGCGGTCGAGCTCGGCGGCACCACACAGACACCCGGGGTGTACGACTCGGCTGCGGGCACCTTCGGGATCACCGGCACCGTGACGCTGGACGCGAAGGGCGACCCGGACGCCGTCTTCATCTTCAAGTCGGCGTCGACGCTGATCACCGCCGCCGGAAGCCGGGTCAAGCTCGTGAACGGTGCCCAGGCAGCCAACGTCTTCTGGCAGGTCGGGAGCTCGGCGACGCTCGGAACGAACTCTGTGCTGCGCGGAAACGTCATGGCTCTGGCGTCGATCACGGTCACGACGGGGGCCACTGTCGACGGGCGAATGTTGGCGCGCACCGGTGCGGTCACCCTGGACAGCGACACCATCACCCGCACGCCCGGTGGCCGCTAGAACCATCCCTCTGGCCTAACTCGAACGGTCGGGGCGCGGCGCCGGCTGGCCAGACGTCGTCGCCCTTCGGTACGAACGGCCACAAATGTCCCTCGCTCGACCAAGACATGCCCAGGTGCTTGATTCCGGGCGGCCGTCCGGTCACTGTGACTGCGTGGCCCTGACCCCCGACAACTTGGACAAGGTGATGACCGAACTCGTCGCCGTGTCGCGGTCGGCGATGTCCAAGCGGGAAGAGGCCGTCAACCTGGCGCGCATCTGGGGCCGGGACGATGCCGAGGTTCCTGGCCTGACCGTCCGGGCAACCCAGGAGCCGGGTGCGGAGTTTCGGGCACTGACGCCGTCAAGCCCGCTACGCCGGCGACTTCGGTGGCGCCGCGTCGCCTGACGTTCGCGGCCAAGGCAGGCGCAGCCGAGCCGGCGTGCGGCTGCCGGCAACGGGAATGGACGGCAGCCGCACACAGGTAGGACGCCGTGGGTGGCCTGCGGGTTCGGCGGATGAGCCACGCGCTCACGCCCGCCGTCACCGTCGTACGTCGGAAAGGGCGTGAACGCCACGAAAAGGGGCCGGTCGCCGGTCGCGCGGGCGCGTTGCGTCAGGCGGTGCCTGCGATCGCGTCGTCGATGCGACCGGCGAGTGCCACGTCCTTGCTGGTGACCCCTCCGTCACTGTGCGTCCAGACGGTGAACCGGAGTCGTCGCTCGGCCCGCTCGATCACGGGATGGTGGTTGAGCTCGTCGGCAACCTTCGCGACGGCGGCCTCGAGGTCATCGGCGGCGGCACCGTCGACCGGCACGTCCTTCACGAGGGTGTTGTCCACGCGCTGCCAACCGGGCAGCGAGACGAGTGCCTCGTCGATTGACTCATCGTCGAGCAGCTGCGCCATGTCTCCTCCTCGGGTCTCCTCCGCGGCTGATGCCTCCCCTGCTTTATAGCCCGAGTGGCCGTACGAGGCTTTGCTGGTTGGGCGGTTTCAGGTCAGTTCGTCTGCGACAGTGCTCGGCGTGACAGTCATCGTGGTCGCAGCGGCCATCGTCGACGGCGGCCGGCTGCTTGCCGCGCGCCGGCTCGAGCCGGCAGCGCTCGCCGGCGGCTGGGAGCTGCCCGGCGGCAAGGTCGAGCCGGGCGAGGACGACCTGGCTGCGCTGGTACGTGAGTGCCGCGAGGAGCTCGGTGTCGTGATCACGCCGGGGCGCCGGATCGGCGGTGACTGGCCGATGTCCGGTGACGCCCTGCTGCGGGTCTGGACCGCCACCGTCGCCGAGGGCACGCCGCAGGCACTCGACGACCACTCCGAGATTCGCTGGCTCGCGCCCGACCAGCTCTACGCCGTCGCCTGGCTGCCCGGCGACCTGCAGGTCATGCGCGCTCTCGAGCAGGAGCTCGCCGAAACCCGCGACTAGCCGCGAGACGGATGCGCCACCCTCCCTTCTTCAAAGTCGATCATGCACAACCTGGCGCCGAGCACCCCTGCGAAGTCGATCATGCACAACCTGGCGCTCTATTTCCCATGAAATGCCCCGGCTTGGGCGCTCGGCGAGGTGATGCTTCGAAGCTTGCCGGACTGGCTTCGAGCGGACGAGACCGCACAAGGGGGGTCAAACTGGCCGTCAACAACTGCATGATCGATTTCGAAGGTGGGGCCGGCGCCAGGTTGTGCATGATCGACTTTGAAGGGGAGCGGTACGGGCGGCTGGGCGGTTGGCGGTCAGGGGGCGCCCATGTCGTGGAGAGAGGCGCGTGCGATCGGGAGGCGCGGGTTGTCCGGCCAGAGGCCCTCGGCCTCCGACAGCGCGGACTGGGCCTCCTCGCTCTCGCCGAGCGCCGCCAGCGCCTCGGACAGCGTGACGAGGTCATCGGCGCGCGTCGGTCGGTCGCGGTCCCACACGATCGCCTCGCGTGCATGCGCCACTGCGTCACCGAGCCGCCCGTGCAGCAGATGGTGCAGGGCGTGCTTGCCCTCCAGGACGGTGCCCGTGCTGGCCAGCCGCTGGGCCTGCTGCATCGCCGAGGAGATCTCGTCTTCGTTGCGCCTCGAGGTCGAGCTGGCCGGCCTCGACGGCGCAGAGCAGCACGAAGGCGTGCAGCGACAGGGCGTCCAGCCGGGCGTTGCGTGCCCGTCCGGCGTTCTCGACCAGGGTGCGCGTCGAAGTCGCGGCGTCGGCAAACCGGCCCTGGGCGCGCAACGCGTCGCTGAGTGCGAACAGTGCCGGCCGGTCGGCGGGCTTGTCGCGCAGCCGGGCACGCGCAGCCTGCTCCGCGGCTGCCAGGTCGCCGTGGCTGAGCGCCCGGTTGGCAGCCACTGCCGACCGGCGCGGGATCTTGTTGCCCAGCCAGACCAGCGGGTCGTACTGCGTGTCGACGACGCGCTCCTTCATCGGGATGATCGCGTTGTCGGTGATCTTGATGTGCTCGGGGCAGACCTCGGTGCAGCACTTGGTGATGTTGCACATGCCCAGGCCGTGCGTTGCCTGCGCCTCCCGCTTGCGGTCGCGACTGTCCAGCGGGTGCATGTCGAGCTCGGCGAGCCGGATGAAGAACCGGGGGCCGGCAAAGGCTTCCTTGTTCTCCTCGTGGTCACGGATGACGTGGCAGGTGTCCTGGCAAAGGAAGCACTCGATGCACTTGCGGAACTCCTGGCTGCGCTCGACGTCCACCTGCTGCATGCGGTATTCGCCAGGGGCCAGCTCTGCCGGCGGCGCGAACGCGGGGATCTCCCGGGCCTTCTGGTAGTTGAAGGAGACGTCGGTCACCAGGTCCTTGATGACGGGGAAGGCCCGCAGCGGCGTCACCGTGACGACCTCGTCCTCGGTGAAGGTGCTCATGCGGGTCATGCACATCAGTCGCGGGCGCCCGTTGACCTCGGCGCTGCACGACCCGCACTTGCCGGCCTTGCAGTTCCACCGCACCGCCAGGTCAGGGGTCTGCGTCGCTTGCAGCCGATGGATGATGTCGAGCACGACCTCGCCGTCGTTGACCTCGACGGTGAAGTCCTCGAGGTCGCCCTCTGCGCTGTCCCCGCGCCACACCTTGAAGCGTGCGTTGTAGCCCATCAGGCGTTCGCCTCCGGCAGGATCGCGAGCTCTTCCTCGGTCATGTACTTGCTCAGCTCTTCACGGTCGAACAACGAGAGCAGTTCTGGTGGCATCACCGGCAGCGGCTGCATCTCGACCGCGACCCCCTCGCCGTCGGGGCGGCAGACGAGGTTCACCTTGCGCCACTCCTCGCTCATCACCGGGAAGTCGTCGCGGGTATGTCCGCCGCGGGACTCCTCGCGCACCAGAGCGGAGCGGGCGATGCACTCCGCCACGATGAGCATGTTGTCGAGGTCGAGGGCGAGGTGCCAGCCGGGGTTGAAGACCTTGTCGCCGACGACGCTGATCTTCTTGGCGCGGACCTTGAACTCCTCGAGGCTGGCGAGCGCCTGCTCCATCTCCTCGCGGTTGCGGATGATGCCCACCAGGTCGTTCATGGTCTGCTGCAGGTCGGAGTGCACGCGGTAGGGGTTCTCGCCGCCCACCCGGTCGAAGGGCGCCTCGGCATGTGACCGGGCAGCTTCGACATCGGACTCATGCACCGAGGGCCGCGCCGCACCGAGCGAGTCGATGTACTCGCTGGCACCCGCGCCGGCCCGCCGGCCGAAGACCAACAGGTCGGACAGCGAGTTGCCGCCGAGCCGGTTGGAGCCGTGCATGCCGCCCGAGCACTCGCCGGCCGCGAACAGTCCCGGCACGACAGACGCGGCGGTGTCAGGATCGACCTCGATGCCGCCCATCACGTAGTGGCACGTCGGGCCGACCTCCATCGGGGCGGCCGTGATGTCGACGTCGGCGAGCTCCTTGAACTGGTGGTACATCGACGGCAGCTTCTTGCGGATCGCTTCGGCAGGCAGTCGAGACGCGATGTCGAGGAACACGCCACCCGCGGGTGAACCTCGGCCTGCCTTGACCTCGGAGTTGATCGCCCGCGCGACTTCGTCGCGGGGGAGCAGCTCGGGTGGACGGCGGTTGTTGGACTGGTCGTCGTACCAGGCGTCTGCTTCTTTTTCCGTTTCCGCATATTGCTTTCTGAAGACGGCAGGCACGTAGTCGAACATGAAGCGCTTGCCTTCGGAGTTCGTCAGGATGCCGCCGTCGCCGCGCACCGACTCGGTGACGAGGATGCCCTTGACGCTGGGCGGCCAGACCATGCCCGTCGGGTGGAACTGGACGAACTCCATGTTGAGCAACGTCGCGCCGGCCTTCATGGCCAGCGCATGCCCGTCACCGGTGTACTCCCACGAGTTGGAGGTCACCTTGAACGTCTTGCCGATGCCGCCGGTGGCGAGCACGACCGCGGGGGCGTCGAAGACGTGGAAGGTGCCGTCCTCGCGGGTGTAGCCGACGGCGCCGGAGATGCGGTTCCCGTCCTTGAGCAGCGACGTGATGGTCATCTCGGCGAAGACCTGGATCATCGCCTCCGCGTCGCGCTGCTCCTGCTGGTCGACCTGCTGCAGCGACACGATCTTCTGCTGCAGCGTGCGGATCATCTCGAGGCCGGTGCGGTCGCCGACGTGGGCAAGCCGCGGATATTCATGCCCGCCGAAGTTGCGCTGGCTGATCTTGCCGTCCGGCGTGCGGTCGAACAGCGCGCCGTAGGTCTCGAGCTCCCACACCCGGTCGGGCGCTTCCTTGGCGTGCAGCTCGGCCATCCGCCAGTGGTTCATGAACTTTCCGCCGCGCATCGTGTCGCGGAAATGGACCTGCCAGTTGTCCTTGGAGTTGACGTTTCCCATGGCCGCGGCGGCGCCGCCCTCCGCCATCACGGTGTGCGCCTTGCCGAACAGCGACTTGCAGACGATCGCGACGGTCTTGCCCTGCAGCCGAGCCTCGATCGCAGCGCGCAGTCCGGCACCGCCCGCGCCGATCACCACGACGTCGAAGGTGTGGCGTTCGATCTCGGTCATCGGCGATTCCTGTTCCAGCTGGTGGGGACGCGGCGGAGCATGGGCGTTAGTTGATGAAGCGCAGGTCGTCGATCCAGCCCGCGGAGACGGCCATTACGTAGAAGTCAGTGACGGCGAGGGTGCCGAGGGTGATCCACGCAAGCTCCTGATGCCTCGTGTTCATCTTGGAGATCTGGGTCCAGAGCTTGTAGCGGATCGGGTGGGCGGAGAAGTGCTTGAGCCGTCCGCCGGTGATGTGGCGGCACGAGTGACATGAGGCCGTGTAGGCCCAGAGCATCACGACGTTGACCCACAGGACGATGTTGCCCAGCCCGAAGCCGAACCCGTCGGGGCTGTGGAAGGCGTTGACCGCGTCGAGGGTGTTGATCAGCGAGATGACGACCGCGGCGTAGAAGAAGTAGCGGTGGGCGTTCTGAAACACCAGCGGGAAGCGCGTCTCGCCCGAGTAGGTCTTGTGCGGCTCGGCCACGGCGCACGCCGGCGGGGACAGCCAGAACGACCGGTAGTAGGCCTTCCGGTAGTAGTAGCAGGTCATCCGGAACAGCAGCAGGAACGGAAGCGTCAGGGCGGCGAAGGGCAGGAACCACACGTCGGGCAGGAAGCGCCCGAACTCCGCCGACTCGGGGACGCACCCCTTCGAGATGCAGGGGGAGTAGAACGGCGTCAGATAGTGGTAGTCGTCGACCCAGTAGTTCTTCTGCATGAAGACCCGAACAGTGGCGTAGGTCACCCAGGCGCCGAGTCCGAGAAACGTCAGCAGCGGGGACAGCCACCAGCGGTCGGTTCGCAGCGTGCGGGCCTCGATCTTGGCCCGATCTCCGCCCAGGGTGCCTGTGCTCATGTGCCGTCCCGTCCCGCCCTCGCGCTCGAGACAGCCGCACGCGGCGTCTCATCTGCTGGTCCGGTCGGTCAGTTTGTCACCTCGTCGGCGCCGGTTCGATAGCAGGCTGCTGTGAGGTGCCTCACCCAGGTGGGGAGCGCAGGGACCGTCCGTTGGCGCGGGCGGGGGGCGGCGACGCCGTACGATGGAGTTCTGCGCGCCGGACCGTCACGGTGCCCCCGTGCGCCCTCCCCGACGCCAACCCAATCAGGAACGAGCAAACCGCTATGCCTAGCTCCACCCGCGACGACCTTCGCAATGTGGCGATCGTCGCCCATGTCGACCACGGCAAGACGACCCTGGTCGACGCGATGCTCTGGCAGAGCGGCGCCTTCTCGACCCACCAGCAGGAGGAGGGCTCGGTCAACGAACGGGTCATGGACTCCATGGACCTGGAGCGCGAGAAGGGCATCACGATCCTCGCCAAGAACACGGCCGTTCGCCATGGCGACCTGACGATCAACATCATCGACACCCCTGGCCACGCCGACTTCGGCGGCGAGGTGGAGCGCGGCCTGTCGATGGTGGACGGAGTCGCCCTGCTCGTCGACGCGAGCGAGGGGCCGCTCCCGCAGACCCGGTTCGTGCTCCGCAAGGCCCTGGCCCTGAGCCTCCCGGTCGTGCTCATCATCAACAAGGTCGACCGCAACGACGCGCGCATTGCCGAGGTCGTCGACGACACCTACGAGCTGTTCCTCGACCTCGACGCGACGGCGGACCAGATCGACTTCCCGATCGTCTACTGCCAGGCCAACTCCGGGCAGGCGTCGCTGACCCGGCCGGCCGACGGAGACAGTCCCGACAGCCCCGACCTCGAGCCGCTGTTCCAGGTGATCAGGGAAACGATCCCGGCGCCTTCGTACGACGACGACATGCCTCTGCAGGCACACGTCACCAACCTCGACGCATCGCCCTACCTCGGCCGAATCGCGTTGTGCCGCATCAGGAACGGCTACCTCAAGAAGGGGCAGATCGTCGCCTGGTGCAAGCAGGACGGCAGCGTCGAACGCGTCAAGCTCACCGAGCTGCTGGGCACCGAGGCACTCGACCGCGTGCCGATCGAATCCGCGGGCCCCGGCGACATCGTGGCCATCGCCGGCATCCCCGAGATCACCATCGGCGAGACGCTGGCCGACCCGGACGACCCCCGGCCGCTGCCGGTCATCACCATCGACGAGCCGAACATCTCGATGACGATGGGCATCAACACCTCGCCGCTGGCCGGCAAGAGCGGGAAGAAGCTCACCGCCCGCCTGGTGAAGAACCGGCTCGACGCCGAGCTCGTCGGCAACGTCTCGATCCGGGTGCTGCCGACCGAGCGACCGGACACCTGGGAGGTGCAGGGCCGCGGTGAGCTCCAGCTCGCGATCCTCGTCGAGATCATGCGTCGCGAGAGCTTCGAGCTGACCGTCGGCAAGCCCCAGGTCGTCACCCGGGAGATCAACGGCAAGCTCTGCGAGCCGATGGAGCGGTTGACGATCGACGCTCCGAGCGACTATCAGGGCGTCCTGATCCAGCTGCTGGCCCTGCGCAAGGGCCGGCTGGAGCAGATGGTCGACCACGGGACCGGCTGGATCCGGATGGAGTACATCGTGCCGGCGCGCGGCCTGATCGGGTTCCGCACCGAGTTCCTCACCGAAACGCGTGGTACGGGCCTGCTCCACCACGTGCACGAGCGTTACGAGCCGTGGCACGGCGAGCTCCGCACCCGGCCGACCGGTTCGCTGGTCGCCGACCGGTCCGGCGCCACGACCGGCTTCGCCCTCTCGAACCTGCAGGAGCGCGGCACGATGTTCGTCGCCCCAGGCACCAACGTGTACGAGGGCATGATCGTCGGCGAGAACTCCCGCTCCGACGACATGGATGTCAACGCGACCAAGGAGAAGAAGCTCACCAACATGCGCCAGTCGGCGAGCGACACCCTGGTTCCGCTGATCCCGCACCGGCAGCTCTCCCTCGAGCAGGCTCTGGAGTTCTGCCGCGAGGACGAGTGCGTCGAGGTCACGCCCGAGTTCGTCCGGATGCGCAAGGTGATCCTCCCGGGGTCGGACCGCGCGCGGATCACCGCTCGGCGCAAGCGCGACTAGCAGGGCGTTGTACGCGCGAGCGGCAGGTGCCGGTACGTGCGGACGGCGGGTTCTCCCACGCTCGTACCGCTGAGTCGTCGCTCGGTCTCGACGCGCCCGGGGTCCCTGCGTATTTCGTCCCTTTTGTTCCGATCAGGTCTCAGGCGTGTGACGACTTGCCTCAGCGCGGTCACGATTCTGCAACAGAGCCTCCGCCCTGTAGGACTACGCGGTCTCATGACTTACAGTCCGGTAGCGAACTCGGTCGGTCGTGCTGTAGCGCCGGTCGGGCTAACAGGTATCGGCGGGTCCAGATGTGCACATCGGCCCCAACCCACGACGAGAGGCAGCGGCGCTTAGATGTCCCTCACGTCCGACCACGCTATCGAGTCCGCCGGTCCGCCCACTGGTGAGACCGCTGAGATTGCGGGTCGATCTCTCACCGCGATCGCGTGGGGCCGGCTTCGTCGGGACAAGGTCGCCGTGGCCTCGATCGTCGTGCTGGCCATCATCGTGGCGATTGCGCTCCTGGCACCCTTGATCGCCCGGTTGGTCGGTGTCACCCCGGACGACTTCAACCCCAAGACCATCGACGACGCAGGTGGGCTCCCGATCGGGTGGGGCGGCGGCATCAGCAAGGAGCACCTGCTCGGCGTCGAGCCCGGGACCGGCCGCGACATCTTCGCGCGGTTGCTCTACGGAACCCGCATCTCCCTCCTGATCGCGCTGTCCGCCACGACCATCACCGTCGTGCTCGGCGTCTCGATCGGCATCATCGCGGGCTACTCGCGCGGCTGGCTCGACACCGCGCTGGGCCGACTGATGGACGTCGTGCTCGCCTTCCCGCTGATCCTGATCCTGCTGGCGCTGTCCAATGTCCTGACGCAGCGCCTGCAGACGACCTTCCACCTCGGCGAGCTGCCCGCCCGGGTCCTTTATCTGATCCTGGTGCTGAGCTTCTTCGGCTGGCCCTATCTCGCTCGCATCGTGCGCGGCCAGGTGCTGAGCCTGCGTGAGCGCGAGTTCGTCGAGTCGGCCGTGTCGATGGGCGCGGGCACCCCCCGCATCCTGTTCCGCGAGATCCTGCCCAATCTGTGGGCGCCGATCCTCGTCTACTCCACCCTGCTGCTCCCGACCTACATCGCGGCGGAGGCGACTCTGTCGTTCCTCGGGGTGGGACTTGTGCCGCCCACCCCCTCCTGGGGCGCCATGCTGGCTGACTCGGTGCGGTACTTCCGTGTCGACCCGGCGTTCCTGTTCATCCCGGGCCTGTACCTGTTCATCGTGGTGCTGGCCTTCAACCTGCTGGGCGACGCCGTGCGCGACGCCCTCGATCCCCGGGCCGGTCGCGCATGATCGTCCAGCGTCGGGCACCGGACCGCTAGCCCGGACAACAACACAAGCTTCCCGGCCTGAGCCGGGAGATACCAGAGCCTCGGCGACCCCGTGGCTCTGGCCAAGGACCGGGACGACGAGCCCGGCCCAGACCTACGAAGGAGTGACATGGGCAAGGCCAATATGGTCCTGCGCGTCGCGGCCCTGGCCTCTGTGACGGCGATCGTGCTCGCCGCATGCGGTGGAGGCAGCGGCGGCGGCAGCGACGGCGGCAACGGCGGTAGCAGCGCACCGGGGAAGCCGGTCATCCGGCGGCACGTTGACGATGCTGTCGCTGAACCAGGAATTCACCGACCTCGACCCGCAGCGCGCTTACACCGGTGAGGACATCGCGTTCCTGAACGCCTATCTCACGCGCTCACTGACCAGCTACAAGGTCAGTCGCGACGCCAAGGAGGCGAGCACTCTCGTCCCGGACATGGCGACCGACACCGGCACCGCCGAGAACGGCGGCAAGGACTGGAAGTTCACCCTGCGCGACGGCATGAAGTGGGAAGACGGCAGTCCCGTCACGTGTGAGGACCTCAAGTACGGCGTGTCCCGCACGTTCGCCACGGATGTCATCACCGGTGGTCCGACCTACGCGTCGCAGTACCTCGACATCCCGACAGCCAAGGACGGCACCTCGGTCTACAAGGGCCCGTACGTCACCAAGGACAACGACACCGCTGCGTACGACAAGGCGGTTGTGTGTGACGGTCAGACCATCACCTTCCACCTGGCCAAGCCGATCGGTGACTTCAACTACACCGTGACACTGGGCTTCGGCGCGGTGCCCAAGGCTGCTGACACCGGTGAGAAGTACACCAAGAAGATCATGTCGAACGGCCCGTACAAGATCCAGACGTACACCAAGGGCAACGAGATGGTTCTCGTTCGCAACGAGAACTGGAGCAAGTCCTCGGACGACTACCGGCCGGCCTACCCCGACAAGATCGTCGTGAAGTTCGGTCTCGACCAGTCGGTCATCGACCAGCGCATGATCCAGAACGCGGGCGCGGACCAGCAGGCCTTCATGCGTGAGTCGCTGCTGTCCTCCGACCTCGCGACGGTCTTCAACGACCCAGCCTTCGAGTCCCGTCGGGTGCAGAACTTCTCGCCATATGTCATCTACCGATGCATCAACGTCGAGAAGGTGCCGAACCTCAAGCAGCGTCAGGCGATCGCTGTGGCGATCGACCGGGCACAGCTCCAGCAGATCGCCGGTGGCAAGTACGCCGGTGACCTGGCCGACGGTGTCATCAAGCCGAACCTGGCCCTGGACTATGCGCCTTCGGGCATGTGGACCGGCCTGCTCGGCAAGACGATCCCGGACTCGGGTGACCCCGCGTACGCGAAGCAGCTGATCGCCGAGTCGGGCGAGCCGATGCCGACGATCACCTACTCGTACTCGCAGAACCCGGACGCGGACAAGGGCGCTGCCGCCATCAAGGCATCGCTGGAGAAGGCCGGCATCAAGGTCAAGCTCAACCCGATCGAGGCCAGCGCCTACTACACGACGATCTTCGACAAGTCCCGCGCCACCGAGCTGATGAACAACGGCTGGGGCCCGGACTGGCCGAACGCGTCGACGGTCATCCCGCCGATCTTCACCGCAGAAGGGCGGCTGGGACGTCTCCCGCGTCAACGACAAGGCATTCAACGCCAAGGTCGACGCAGCACTCTCGGAGACCGACCGCAACAAGCAGGCCGAGCTGTGGAAGGCACTCAACAAGGAGGCCATGGCGCAGGCATGGGTCGTCCCGACGCTGTTCGAGAACGACCAGCGCCTCGCCGGCTCGAAGGTTCACACCGCCTCGGGCAAGGACGGCCAGATGTACATCGGCGGTTCTGCAGGTAACTGGCCCTACGTCGACATGTACGTATCGCCGTAGTCGGTCACCAAACCGGCAAATGATCGCGCGAGCCGGGGAGCAAGTCTGCTCCCCGGCTCGCGCGAGCCGGATCGTTCGTTCTAAAGTCGAACTCAAGCCGGTGAGTCGCCTGGGGCGTTGAGAGTCGCCAGACGGCAGGATCGAGGAACCTATGGGCGCCTACATCATCCGTCGTCTCATCGCGATGGTCGGCATGCTGATCGTGCTCAGCGTGATCGTCTTCCTGCTCTTCGCTGCGCTGCCTGCCGAGCCGGCTCGCCTGGTGTGCGGCAAGTCCTGCACCCCGCAGATCATCAAGGCGATCGACCACAAGTTCGGCTACGACCAGCCGCTGTACGTGCAGTACGGCGACTTCGTCAAGGGCATCTTCGTCGGTCGCACCTACGGCGAGGGCTCGGCGGCGTTCGAGTGCCCCGCGCCCTGCCTGGGCTACTCGTTCCTGCGCAACGAGGATGTCACGGTCCTCATCGAGGACACTCTGCCCGTGACCGCGCAGCTGGCCATCGGCGGATTCATCATCTGGATGGTGGTGGGGATCGGAGTCGGCATTGTCGCTGCGCTGAAACGCGGGAAGTGGCAGGACCGCACGATCATGGGGTTCGCCCTGATCGGCTATTCGTTCCCGTCCTTCTTCATCGCCCTGCTGCTGATCTTCTTCATCCAGATCCAGTGGGGGATACTCGGGTTCCATTCGTACGTGCCGATTTATGAGGATCCGTCCGAATGGTTCAAGACCTTCATCCTGCCGTGGATCGCGATCGCGATGCTCTATGCCGCGTTCTACTCCCGGCTCACCCGCAACCAGATGCTCGAGACCCTCGGCGAGGACTTCATCCGCACGGCGCGCGCCAAGGGGCTGCCCGAGCGCTCCGTGATCGGTCATCACGCGCTGCGCGCCGGGCTGACACCGATCGTGACCGCGGCCGGGCTCGACCTGGCCGGCCTGCTCGGTGGAGCGATCATCATCGAGCAAGTCTTCGCGCTGCCCGGCATCGGTCGAATGTCTGTCGACGCCGTGACCACCTCTGATCTGCCGGTCATCACGGGCACGGTTATGGTGGCCGCGTTCTTCGTCATCGTGGCCAACTTGCTTGTCGACCTGCTCTACGCCGTGATCGATCCCCGAGTGAGGCTTGCGTGAGCGACCCATTTCTCAAGGTCGAGGACCTCCGCGTCCAGTTCCCGACTGAGGACGGCATCGTCGGGGCCGTCGACGGGGTCTCGTTCGAGGTCGCCAAGAACGAGACGCTGGCGATCGTGGGTGAGTCCGGCTCGGGCAAGTCGGTGACCAGCCAGGCCATCATGGGACTGATCAACCGGAAGACCGCGTCGGTCACCGGGAAGATCCTCTTCGACGGCGAAGAACTCCTCGGCGCAAGTGCCCAGCAGGTGCGTTCCCTGCGTGGCAAGCGCATGGCGATGATCTTCCAGGACCCGCTGTCGTCGCTGCACCCGTTCTACTCGATCGGCAAGCAGCTCGTCGAGGCCATCCAGGTCCATCAGGACATCAACAAGTCCGACGCACTCAAGCAGGCGCGGGACATGCTCGAGCGGGTCGGCATCCCGCACCCCGACCGGCGGCTCAAGGACTATCCGCACAACCTCTCGGGCGGTATGCGGCAGCGCGTGATGATCGCGATGGCCCTGCTGAACAGCCCCGAGCTGCTGATCGCCGACGAGCCGACCACCGCACTCGACGTCACCGTTCAGGCGCAGATCATCGACCTTCTGCAGGACCTGCAGAAGGAGTTCGGCACGGCGATCATCCTGATCACACACGACCTTGGTGTCGTCGCCGACATGGCCGACGACGTCGTGGTGATGTACGGCGGTCGCGTGGTCGAACGCGGTGGCATCGAGGACATCTACTACCGGCCGGAGATGCCCTACACGTGGGGTTTGCTCGGATCGGTGCCGCGGATGGACGCCGGGCATTCCACCCGGCTACGACCGATCCCCGGTCAGCCGCCGTCGCTGATCCGGCTTCCCAAGGGCTGCGTGTTCCGCCCCCGCTGCGCCTACCACGAGCTGGTGCCGGGCGATCGCTGCGACACCGAGCGCCCTGATCTGCTGCCGGTGACCCCTGACCACGCAGTGCGTTGTCACCTCGAGCATGCCCAGCGCCGGGAGATCGCCGTCGAGCGGTTGAGGGAGAACAATCCCGCAGCTGCCCCAGCTCCTGCCGATGCCGCTGCACCGGTCGCCCCTCCTCCGCGGCCGCCAGTCCTGCGCCCGCTGCCGCGCCACCCGCGGTCGCGGCGCCGGCAGTCGCGCCGCCCGCTGACCCGAGCCCAGGCGCTCCGAGCTCCGCCGCCGGTTCCACCCAGGAGGACAAGTGACAGTCGTCGACGAGAACGACGCCGGCATCGCCGCTCGTCGCGACGACGCGCTGTTGCGTGTCGAGGGAGTTCAGAAGTACTTCCCGATCAGCGGCGGCGGTGTCATGCGGCGTCACATCGGTGACGTGAAGGCGGTCGAGAGCATCAGCTTCGACGTCGTCCCCGGTGAGACCCTGGGCGTCGTCGGCGAGTCAGGCTGCGGCAAGTCGACTGCCGGCCGTACCGTTCTCAAGCTCCTGGACCCCACCGGCGGGCGCATCGAGTTCGACGGGCGCGACATCACGAATCTCACGCGCAAGGAGATGGTGCCGCTCCGCCGCGAGATGCAGATGATCTTCCAGGACCCCTACTCCTCGCTGAACCCCCGGCACACCGTCGGCTCGATCATCTCGGCTCCCTTCAAGGTGCAGGGGGTCAAGCCGGCCAGGGGTGTCCAGTCCGAGGTGCAGGACCTGATGGCCCGAGTCGGGCTGAACCCGGAACACTTCAACCGCTATCCGAACGAGTTCTCCGGCGGCCAGCGCCAGCGCATCGGTATCGCCCGGGCCATCGCGCTGCGCCCGAAGCTGATCGTCTGCGACGAGCCGGTCTCGGCGCTCGACGTGTCGATCCAGGCCCAGGTCGTCAACCTGCTCGAGGACCTGCAGGACGAGTTCCGGCTGGCCTACATCTTCATCGCGCACGACCTGTCCGTCGTGCGCCACATCTCCGACCGGATCGCTGTGATGTACCTCGGCCGGATCATGGAGATCGCCGACTCGGAGAAGATCTACAGTTCGCCGCTGCATCCGTACACCCACGCTCTGACCTCCGCCGTGCCACTGCCCGACCCGCGAGCCGAGCGGGCGCGGGAGCGCATCCTGCTGCAGGGCGACCTGCCCAGCCCGATCAACCCGCCCTCGGGATGCGTGTTCCGCACGCGATGCCCGAAGGTGCAGGAGCCTGTGTGCAGAAGAGATCCCCCCGGTGCGGGAGTTCGCCCCCGGCCACTTCGGCGCCTGCCACTTCCCCGAGGTTCGCTCCCTCATCTGACCCCAACTGCGCGTTCCCGACCGTCCCGGTTCCCCCGGAATCGACCACGTTCAGCAGGTGAACGGACGGTTCGCTATGCCTGCACGCCTTGTGAACCGTCCGCCGGCATGCTGAACGTGGTCGACTCCGTCCGGGTCAGGGGGTGCGGGCGAGGGCGCGGTGCAGCCATTCGACCTGCAGGCGCAACAGGTTCTCGGCGACGACCTCCTGCGGCGTCATGTGCGTCACACCGGACAGCGGCAGCACGTCGTGCGGCGCGCCGGCCGCGAGCAGGACGCGAGGACAATCGCAGCGAGTGCGCCACGACGACGTTGTCGTCGGCGAGTCCGTGGATCAGCAACAGCGGCCGGGTGCAGCGCAGGCGTGTCGACGAGCAGCGAGTTGCGGTCGTACACCTCGGGCTGGGTCGTCGGGTGGCCGAGATAGCGCTCGGTGTAGAACGTGTCGTACAGCCGCGCGTCGGTCACGGGTGCCCCCGCGACGGCGGCGTGGAAGACGTCGGGCCGGCGCAGCACCGCCAGCGCGGCCAGGTAGCCGCCATAGGACCAACCGCGGATCGCGACCCGCGACGAGGTCGAGCTCAGGCACCTCCTTCGCCACCGCCTGCAACGCCTCGACCTGGTCGTCGAGCGAGACGGCGGCCATCTCGTGGTGCATGCTGCGGTCCCAGGCCGGACCACGCGAGCCGGTGCCGCGGCCGTCGGCAACGACGACCGCGAAACCCTGGTCGGCCAGCCACTGGCTCTCCAGCCAGCGGTCGTGCATCGCGACGACCTCCTGGTGGTGCGGCCCGCCGTAGGGGTCCATCAGCACCGGCAACGGGTCGCCGGCCAGGTGATCGCGCGGCAGCAGCACTCCGACGCAGAGGTCGTGCTCGCCCACACGCATCAGCCGCGGCGCGGCTGTGATGACCGGCTTCTCGGTGTGCGAGGCGATGCTCGCCGCGGGGACACCAGCACGGCGTACGTCGACGCGCACGCCCGACGTCTCCAGCGTCCGTCTGGCGACGACAAGGGTGCCGCCGGCTCCGGTGCCGACGTGATAGCCGCCCGGCTCCGTCAGTCGCACGGCCGTCCCGTCCGCCGACACGAGCCACAGGTGCCCTTCGGTCGGCTCGTCGGTGCCCGCCACGAGCACGCCGTCGCCGCCCACCGCGACCACGTGGGAGACCTGGACATCGCCGAGGTCGACCACCTGCTCGCCGAGGACAAGCCGGCGCACGTCGAAGATGTCCGCCACCGAGACGAGGCGTCCGTCCGGCAGCCAGGCCGGCAGGCCCCCGACGACGTCCAGCCAGATCGGGTCGTGCTGCTCGGCCAGCACCCTCGTCCCGCCGGTCGCGGGGTCGACAGCCAGCACCTGCGCGTCGCGCTGGTCGCGGCTCATCACCAACACGAGCGGGTCGCCGTGCTCGCTCCAGTGGGCGTTGATCAGGTAGGGGAACGCGGCGCCGTCCCACGCAACGTCGAGCCGGGAGCCGTCCAGGCCCAGCAGGTGCAGGCTGACCGTCGCGTTGGGCGTGCCGGCTGCCGGGTAGGCGACGGCGACCGGCTCGGTCGCCGGGTTGGCCGGGTCGGCGATGTACCAGCGCTGCACGGGCGACTCGTCGACGCGCGCGGCCAGCACGGTGCCGCCGTCCGGCGACCACCAGTAGCCGCGATAGCGCTCCATCTCCTCCGACGCGACGAACTCAGCCAGCCCCCAGGTCACGTCGTCGTGGTCAGGCGCGCCGAGCACCCGCGACTCGGCGCCGTCGACACGCACGGCATGCAGCGAACGGTCTCCGGCGTAGGCGACCCACGTGCCGGTCGGGTCGGGGCGCGGGTCGATCACGGCACCGGTCGCCGGCAGCTCCCGTGTGACCCCGCTGCGCAGGTCCGTGACCCAGAGCCGGCTCGACAGTGCGAACGCAGCCACCGTGGCCGCCGTGTCGACGGCGAAACCGACGATGCCCGACGAGCCTTCCCGCAGCCGCTCGCGGCGCGCCCGTTCCGCCCGGGACAGGTCTTCGGCGGCGCCGCTGCGCAGCAGCTCGGCTGGATCGACCAGCTGCGTCTCGGTCCCCGAGGCGACGTCGAGCGACCACAGGCGACCGACCGGGTCGGTGCCGTGCCCGGAACGCACGAACAGGACCCGTGAGCCGTCCGCTGTCACCGTGAGATTGCGCGGCGCGCCGCGGGTGAACCGTTGCGTACGCGCGCTCTGGCGCGGATAGGACAGCTGGGCGGTGTCTTCGGAACTCGTTGCCGGCATGGTCGGCAACCTACCGGGCACCAGCGCCCGCCACAGCCGCCGTACGCCCTGCTCTGTTTGCGGCTGGGTAATGTCGTTTCCATGACGACCATGCCTGACGGACCCCTTTCCGAGGAACCCGAGGCCAGGCCGACCAGCGCGGCCGAGGCAGTCCTGCAGGAGGCCGGCTCCGTGCTCGAGCAGGCCGATCCCGCGTCGCTGCTCTCGATGGACGTGCTGGACTCACCGCGACGCGCGCTCTTCGTCCACGCGCATCCCGACGACGAGACGATCAACAACGGCGCGACGATGGCGCAGTACGTCGACCGCGGTGTCCACGTCACGCTGGTCACCTGCACGCTCGGCGAGGAGGGCGAGGTGCTGGTGCCCGAGCTGGCCCACCTCGCCGCCGACCAGGACGACGCCCTCGGGCACGCAGCGCATCAACGAGCTGGCCACGGCGATGGAGGCCCTCGGAGTCCGCGACCACCGGTTCCTCGGCGGCGCCGGGCCACTTCCGCGACTCCGGGATGATGGGGTTGGACAGCAACGATCGGCCGGGATGCTTCTGGCAGGCCGACGTCGACGTCGCCGCGGACCTGCTGGTCGAGGTCATCCGCGAGGTGCGCCCGCAGGTCGTCGTGACCTACGACGAGAACGGCGGCTACGGCCACCCCGACCACATCCAGGCCCACCGGGTCGCGATGCGCGCCGTCGAGCGAGCTGCGGACCCGTCGGTCGGCGGCGGAGAGCCCTGGGAGGTCGCGAAGGTCTACTGGAACACGCTGCCGGAGTCGTGGATCCGCGAGGGTCTTCGCCGGCTGCGCGAGGCGGGGGACACCACCGCGTTCGAGGGGATGGATCCCGACGGTGAGCTCCCGATGGCCACGGCCGACGAGCTCGTGACGACGGCTGTCGACGCGACCGACCACGTCGACGCGAAGATGGCCGCGATGCGTGCCCACTCCACGCAGATCGCCCTCGACGGACCGTTCTTCGCGTTGTCCAACAACCTCGGCAACGCCGTGTGGGGCATCGAGCACTACCGGCTGGTCAAGGGAACGACGGCCGGGGACCGGGACGCCAACGGGCGCGAGACCGACCTTTTCGCCGGCGTGGACTGATCCCGGCGACGGATTCGCCCTGCGACGCGCCTCGGGGCCGGTTTGCTGTCGCGACGAGGGAACTCTCAGTGACGGCCGTGCAGCAAACGGGTGAGGTGCCGACCGCATACGGGTGAAAGCCACCCCGCGCGTGTTCCAGTGGGTCGTGGGGCGGTGAGACTCCCTGCAGATGCTCGTCCGCCAGGTCATGCATCGGTCGGGTCCATTCGGCACTTGATAGGCCAAACGAGTGAACCGGGCCGTCGCCTCCTGGCGTAGGGGGCCACATGGTCGACGCATCGAGGGGACTGAGCTGTGAGCAAAACGCAGGCTCGCACGGACACTGCAGCACCGGAGTTCATCGACCTACCGCTGATCGGCGGGCAGGCCGACGTCGGGGAGAGCCGCGAGCGGCTGCGTCGGCGGCGACTCATCACGCTGATCTCATGGTGCGCGCCGATCGCCGCGTTCCTGTGGTGGCGCATCTTGCGCGACAACGCGATCAACATCTTCCAGGTGCCGCACATCGACTGGCTGGTGATGGCACCGGTGCTCTTCTTCCTCGTGCTGATCCTGCTGATCGGCGGGCAGTTCGCCTTCAGCGGTCGCTCGCCGCACGTCGTGGTCCGTCCCGAGCAGCTCGACGTGCGCCTCAAGGACGTCGTCGGAATCGACGTCGTCAAGGACGAGGTCATCCGGTCGCTGCAGCTGTTCCTGAGCCACGCCCGGTTCGCCCGTGAGATGGGCGGCCGACCTCGCCGAGGCCTGCTCTTCGAGGGTGGCCCCGGCACGGGAAAGACCTACACCGCAAAGGCCCTCGCCGCGGAGGCGGGCGTGCCGTTCCTGTTCGCCACTGCGACCTCGTTCCAGTCGAGCTTTCAGGGAGCAACCCAGCGCAAGGTCCGCATGTTCTTCCGGGCGCTGCGCAAGGCGGCGCGCAAGAACGGCGGCGCTGTCGGGTTCATCGACGAGTTCGACGCGATCGGCATGGCCCGCCAGGGCCACGCGATGTCACCGGCTCCTGCCGTCACCTCGTCCCTGATGGGCTGTGGTGGCCTCGAGGGACTCCCGATGTCGATCGCCGCGGCCACGTCGCCGGGCACGATCGCCACGCCGTTCACCGGTGGCAGCGACCTGCAGATGGCGGTCAACGAGCTCCTCGTGCAGATGCAGTCCTTCGAGGAACCACCGGCGCGCGACAAGTTCATCGGCCGGCTGGTCGACATCGTCAACCTCATGCTGCCCGCCCACCGCCAGCTGCGCGGCCCCTCGTCCGCGCCGGCCAACATCCTGCTCATCGCCTCGACGAACCGCGCCGACGCGCTCGACCCGGCACTGCTGCGACCTGGCCGCTTCGACCAGCGCCTCAGCTTCGAGCTGCCGGCGAAGACCGGCCGCCGCCAGCTGATCGACCACTTCCTGGCCCGCAAGGCCCACTCGCCGGAGCTGGACACCGACGAGCGGCGCGACGCACTCGCCGCCGTCACCCAGGGCTACAGCCCGGCGATGCTCGAAGGCCTGCTGGACGAGTCCCTCATCCAGGCCGTGCAGGAGAACCGGGTTCGCATGCAGTGGCGCGACGTCGAACGTGCCCGGATGCAGGTCGAGGTCGGACTCGGCCAGCCTGTCGACTACACCGCGCACGAGCGTGCGCTGATCGCGACGCACGAGGCCGGTCACGCGACCGTGGCGTGGCTGGTCGCGCCGCAGCGGCGTCTCGAGATCCTCACCATCGTCAAGCGCCGCGGCGCGCTGGGCCTGCTCGCGCACGGTGATCGCGAGGACGTCTACACGAGGTCGCGCAGCGAGATGACGGCGCTCATCCAGATCGCGATGGGCGGCCAGGTCGCCGAGGAGCTGTTCTTCCACGACGTCTCCACCGGACCCAGCAGTGACCTGCTCTACGCCACGAACATCGCCGCGCAGATGGTGGGTGCGTGCGGCATGAGCGACACGCTGGTGTCCCTGGCGGCGGTGCAGAACAGCGGGTTCTCCGACACGAACCTGGTCGGCCGGGTCCTCGGTGACCCGCCCAGCCGCGGGCGGACCGAGGAGCTGCTGCAGGAGCAAAAGGTCGCGGTACGGGGGCTGCTGGAGAACAACCAGCATCTCGTCTCAGCGCTCCGCGACGCGCTGTTCGACCGGCACGAGCTGATCGGGCACGAGATCACCGACGTGCTCGAGGCCGCGAAGGCGGCAGGTCCCGGACAATGTGATCGACCTGCGCGGCGCCGGATCGCCGGTTCCTCTCGACCCGCCTGAGTAATCCGGCTGCGTAATCTGACCCTGTGCTCGCCGCTGCCCGCGTCCTTGGCTACCTGCTGGCCCTGGTCGCGGGTGCCGCGGCGGGCCTGCTTGGCTCGTTCACGTTCGCCTACACCTATGCCTGGTTGCCCGTGGGCCTGCCGGTCGCCCTGTCGCTCTCATGTGCCGTCTTCGTGACGGCGGGGCTGGCTCTGCGGTCGCGTGCCGCGGCCGCGACTGCTGCCGCGGGTTGGCTGGTCGGTCGTCGTCGTGCTCTCGAGATTCGGGCCCGGCCGCGACCTGGTCGTGCCGGCGACCACCCCCGGCATGATCTGGCTGCTGGTCGGGCACCGTGGTCGCTGGGGTGTCGCTGGCCGTGCCCTACGCCGCGCTCAACCTCGACCGGAAGCGTTCCGGAAAGCCTGCAGACGCGCCGGCCGTGGAATCTTCAGGGACCGCGCCGACCCGCCGATGACCACGGTGTGGCAGCCGATGTGACCAGCGGAGCGGGCCTTTTCGCGCCCGCGCGCCTGCCGGACCACGTTGCAGCCCCTGCCGAGCCCTTCCGCGGTGCCCCGGGACGCGGCAGGCGGCGTCCTGCTGCGCCTGGGTGGCTCGCGCTTCGCCGTGGCGATGGCCGACGTCGCCGAGGTGACCGCGCTGCCCACCGTGACCCGGTTGCCGGGCGCACCCGCATGGCTCATCGGCGTCGCCAACTGGCGTGGCCGGATGCTGCCGGTCCTCGACATCCGCACGCTGGTCGGTGTCCCCGTGACCCCCCTGGCCTCCAGTGCGCGCCTGGTCGTCGTGATGACCGGACTGCGCGGCGAGTTCACCGCCGGCCTGCTCGCGGAAGCCGTTCCAGGCGTGTACGACGTCGCCATCGACGCCATGTCGGCGCCTCCGGCGACCCTTCCGCCGGAAGCCGCGATGCTCGTCGCCGGTCAGGTGACCGATCTCCTCGGGCCCATCGCGGTGCTCGACGTCGAAGCCCTGTTGGCGCTGCGCGACCGGGTGGACCGTCGCCGGCACGGCTCCTGAGGTCAATCGTCGCCCATTTGGCGTAAAGCCGGGGCCCTCAACACCCGATGCCACCACTGCGTGCTGACGCGTCTCGTGTCAATACGAACGACGCTTCGCGTGCATGCGGACAACCGGCTGGAGGCCAGCGGTGGAGTTCTGGAAGATGCTCAACCGAGCGTCCACGATCATCCTCGGGATGAGCGTGCTCGTCGCGGGTGTCGGCGTCTATGCCGACAAGGCGAGCGGCGCGGACTTCAGCGGCGCTGCCGCGGCGTCGTGGATCGTGGTCGGCTTCGTGAGCGCCGCCAGCCTCGGAGCGCTGACGCTGTTCGGTGAGCGGCTCCTCGCCGACCGGGTCCTGGCACAGCGCTATCACGCCGGTCTCGTCGTGGCGAACATCGTCTGGATCTCCGGCCTGGTGTGGGCCACCGGGGGCGTGGAGCGGCCCTACTGGGCGCTCGCGGCCTCACCGCTGCTCATCGCCGCCGTCTCGATGACCCGCACACGCAGCCTGCTCGTGGGCTGCTTCTCGCTCGTCGCGATCAGCGTGGCCATCGCGCTCGGCGGGCCCCTGCACCAGAGCGACATCAGCTTCCTGGTGATCGTGTTGCCGCTGGGCCCGGTCGTCACCTGGTTCGTCGGCCTGCTCTATGCCTCCGTCTGGGACGAGCGGCGCATCGCCCGCGAGGAGAGCGATGAGCTGAGCATGCGCGTCGAGGACCTGTCGGCCGTGCTGGCACGTGCCGCCGAGGGCGACCTTGCGGTCGAGGCCCGCTCCGACGGCGCCAACCCGTCGGTGATGGCCCTCACGGCGTCGTTCAACAACACGTTGCTCAACCTGCGCCACCTCGTGGAGCAGATCCGCAGCGGTGGCGACCAGATCACCGCCAGCGCCGGGGAGCTGCTCGCGACGGCCGAGGAGCACGCGGCCAGTGCCTCGCAGCAGTCGTCCGCCGTGGCCGAGACGACCTCGACCATCGAGGAGCTCGCCGCCACCGCAGCGCAGATCGCGGACACGGCCGAGTCCGTCGCGCGCTATGCGTCCGAGACGCTGCGCCATGCCGAGGACGGGCGCACGGCCGTCGCCACCTCCGTGGCGTCCATGGACGCCATCGCCGACCGGGTCAACTCGATCGCCGTCCGGGCCCTGTCGCTGGGCGAGAAGGGGCAGGAGATCGGCCGCATCCTCGAGGTCATCGACGACCTCGCCGACCAGACCAACCTGCTTGCCCTCAACGCCGCGATCGAGGCGGCTCGCGCGGGCGAGCACGGCCGCGGCTTCGCGGTCGTCGCCTCGGAGGTGCGCAAGCTCGCCGAGCGCTCGCAGGAGTCCGCCGGGCAGATCCAGGCGATCGTGACCCAGATCCAGGCCGAGACCCACCTGACGATCCTCGCGAGCGAGGAGGGCGCCAAGGAGGTCGCTGGCGGTGCCTCGCTGGCTCGCGACGTCTTCGACGCCCTCGAGCGCATCTCCGGCATGGTCGACGAGACGACGACTGCCGCCAAGGAGATCTCCATCGCGACCCAGCAGCAGCGGTCCGCATCCGACCAGGTCGTGCACGCGATGACGCAGGTGTCCGACGTGTCGCGGCAGTACGCCGTCGGCTCGAAGCAGTCGGCCGCCGCCGCCGCGGAGCTGAACGTGCTCGCGGCGGAACTGCGCTCGTCCATCGAGCAGTTCCGGGTGTCGTGAAGGGCTGGGCCGACGACCCCGAGCTCATCGCGACCTTCCGCGCGGAGGTCAACGAGCGGCTTGCCTCGCTGTGCGAGGGGCTGCTGCGGCTCGAAGGGGACCCGGCACCCAAGCGGCTGGTCGGCGGGCTGTTCCGCGACGCCCACACCGTCAAGGGCTCGGCCCGGATGCTGGGTCTCGACGGGGTCGTCGACGTGGCCCACCGGGTGGAGGACCTGCTCGGCGCCCTGCGCGACGGGCGCCGGTTCGCCAGCAAGGACCTGATCGACCTGCTCCTCGTGTCCGCCGAGAGCATTTCGCGCTCGCTGCCGGGCGCTGAGCGGCCGCTGCCGCCCGACGAGCTGGCCGCGGTCGTGGACGCTCTCGACGGCGCCGTCGTCCGGCGACGACCCGGTGACCGTGCCGCGGCTGGCCCTGCCCGAGGTCGACGACAGCGACGAGGGCGGGCGCCCCCGAGGTGGCGATTCGGTCCGCGTGCCCACGCGACGGGTGCACGACCTGCTCGATGTCGTCGGCGAGGCCGAGCTCGACGTACGCCGGATCATCGACCCACAGCCGCGAGCTGACCGTCGTTGGCGGCCGACCACCTGCGCTGGGCCCGTACGCTGCGTGACGCCGCCTCCACGGCCACCGCAGCGGGCGAGCACACCCCGCGGGCGGTGACCGAAGCGGTCCACGCGCTCGTCTCGCTCGGCGACCAGCTGGTGGCCGCCGGCCGCGAGCTCTCGGCCCGCACCGAGGACGCCGAGGGCCGGCTGGCTCATGTCCGCGACGGTGCGATGGGCCTGGCCATGGTGCCGGTCCGTCGGGTCGTGGCGGGCTTCCCTCAGCTGGTACGCGAGCTGTCCACCACCGGCAGCGAGCCGCGCGACATCGACCTCGTGCTCTCCGGGCAGGACGTCGAGCTCGACGCCCGCGTGCTCGACGCGGTCGCCGACTCGTTGCGGCACCTCGTCACCAACGCGGTCGACCACGGCTGCGAGAGCCCGCTCGAACGCGTCGCCGCCGGCAAGCCCGCCCGCGCCACGGTCACGGTGTCGGCCCGGGCGGCCGGCTCGACCGTGATCATCGAGGTGGCCGACAACGGCCGCGGCGTCGACGAGGAGTCGTTGCGGGCGGCCGCCGCGCTCCGGGGGCTGCTGCCCGAGGGCTCCACGATCACCCGCCTGGCCCTGTTGCAGCTGATGTTCGCGCCGGGCTTCTCCACCCGCTCCGAGGTGACGCAGACCTCCGGTCGTGGCGTGGGCCTCGATGTCGTGCGCACCGTGGTGGAGGACCTCAGCGGCACCATCGAGGTGTCGTCCGAGCCCGGGCTGGGCACGACGTTCGTGATCTCGCTGCCGGTCACGCTCGGCGTGCTGCGCTGTCTCATCGCCCGGGTGGGGACCGAGCGCTACGCCGTGCCGGTCGCCGGAGTTCTGGAGACGGTCGGCCTGGCCGGCGCGGAGCGCCACGAGATGGCCGGCGTGCCGGTGCTCATCCGCCAGGACGGCGTGCTGCCGCTGGTCGACCTGGGCCAGATCCTCAACGTCCCCGGGGACCGTGACCCCCGGGCGGCCGTCGTCGTGCAGTTCTCCGGCTCGGACGAGCCGTTGGCACTCGCCGTCGACGCGCTGGAGGGCGAGCTCGAGCTGGTCGTCAAGGAGCTCGGCGGCTTCCTCGGCCGGCTGCCCACCATCGCGGGAGCGACGATCGACGGCAACGGCAGCGTCCTGCTGGTCCTCGACGTGCGAGAGCTCGCCGTCCGTCAGCTCGCCGCCGGAACCACCCATGCACCTGCCGCACCCTTGCGGCGTACGTCCGGAACGATCGTGCCCGCGCCACGCCCCGGCGCCCGCGCCCGCATCCTCGTGGTCGAGGACTCCGTCGGGGTACGAGAGCTGCAGCGGGTGATCCTCGAGGGTGCGGGCTATGACGTCGTCACCGCCGTCGACGGGCTCGACGGCGCCGCCAGGCTCGCGGGCACTGCCGGTCGACCTGGTGGTCTCCGATGTCGAGATGCCGGGCATGGACGGATTTACGCTCACTCGCACCATCCGATCGACCGCCGGCTGGCAGGACGTACCCGTCGTGATCATGACGTCGCGCGGTGACGAGGCCGACCAGCGCGCCGGACTCGATGCAGGAGCCAGTGCCTACTTGCTCAAGAGTGAGTTCGACCAGGCCGAACTCATCGATACGGTCCGACGTTTGGTCGGCCGATGAAACCAAGCTCACAACGAAACGGAGACCCCCGATGCCGACCGTGCTGATCGCCGACGACAGTCCCACACTGCGGCGCATCGTCTCTTCCGTGCTCGAGCGCGCCGGCTACACGATCGTGATCGCCGAGGACGGTGTCGAGGCGGTGCAGGCGGCCTTCCGCAGCCAGCCCGACGCGATCATCCTCGACGTGCAGATGCCGCGGCTGTCGGGCTATGTGGCCGCGCGGCTGCTCAAGGACGACTGGCAGACCACGGACATCCCCCTGGTCCTGCTGACCTCGCTGGACGCCGCCTCCGACCGCTACTGGGGCGCGCAGACCGGCGCCGACCGCTTCCTGACCAAGGACTTCGAGGCGCCGCAGCTGGTCGAGGCCCTCGCCGAGGTGCTGCGGGCCGCCGACGAGAAGCGCGGGCGGACGCCCGCCGCTGCGCCCGGACTCGGTCGAGCTCGGTGACGACGAGGTGCTGGCCCGGGTGTCCGAGCTGCTCGACCGCAAGCTCTTCGAGGCGTCCGTCTCGGCCGAGGTCACCCACATCGCTGCTGACGTGCACGGCTTCGAGGAGACCGTCGCCGGAGTGCTCGGGGTGCTCGCGCGGGTCGTGGACTACGACATGGCCGCGGTGTGCATGCTCGACGACCGGGCGACCTATCTCACCGTCGTGCGGGACAGCTCGCACCAGCAGTACAACGAGTTCTTCGGTGCCATCGCCGACGCCGCCACCCAGGTGACCGGCGCTCCCGTCCGGGTGCACGACCTCGTCCCGCGCATCGCCGACCCGAACGGTCTGCTCGGCCTGGACGACGAGGGCCGGATGGCGACGTTCCTGTCGATGCCGCTGCGCGCCGGTGGCCGCGTCGTCGGCTGCCTCGCCCTGTCCAGCGCCACCAAGAACGCGTTCGGCGAGGCGTCGCTCAACACCCTGCGCCTGGTCGAGCAGCCGGCCGCCGTCGTGATCAGCAACGCCCGCCTGGCCGGCCACATCGTGTCCGCCTGACCGTCTCCGCTCGCTGAATCCGGCGATTGGATAGGTGATTGGCCACGAGGGGGTCATTTCGCTATCCGATGATCGAGAAACCGCCGCGTCGGAGGCTGCGGAGGCGGCGATCGCGCTCCCGCTGCCACGGCTGGTGCGCGCCGTCCCAGTCCGCGATGAGGGCGGTCGCGGGGCGGAAGTGAGGGTTACCTGGGTAATGTCGGCAGTGATGTCCATCCCCGCCACCTCCTCGTCGGACCCGTCCGGTCTGCCGGTGCCAGCACCGGTGGACACCGACGCGTTCCGGCGCGCGGTCGGCCACTTCGCGACCGGCGTCACGGTCGTGACCGCTCGGGTCGATGGCATCGACCACGCCATGACGGCCAGTGCCTTCACGTCCGTCTCGCTCGACCCCGTTCTCGTGCTGGTCTGCGTCGACAAGGAGGCGCGCTTCCGCGACGCGGTCCTGGAGTCGGGGCAGTGGGGGGTGTCCGTGCTGTCCGTCGCGGGTCGCCAGGCGGCGGATTGGTTCGCCACCAAGGGTCGTCCGCTGATCGGCCAGCTGGACCGGTTCCCTCATCATCGCGGCCGGGTCACCGACGTAGCCCTGCTCGACGGTGCCGTGGCCTGGCTCGAGGTGCGCAGCACGGCGGTCTACGACGGCGGCGACCACGACATCGTCGTCGGTGAGGTCATCGACGTCGCGATCGGCGACAGGGACGCGGCAGCGCTCGTCTACCACCGCGGCCACTACGGCCACCTGCCCTAGCAAGGCCCTCCGCTCGGCCAGGTCGATGGCGAGGGCCGAGGTCGATGGCGAAGGGCACCGGCTGCTCAGGACCTGAGGCCGGTGTCCGGTTCGCGCCGTTCGCGGCCCGACAGGCGCTTGTGGACCGCGCGGTCGCAGGCCTCGCGGCCGGTGCCGGGCGCGCGGTAGACGTAGGGGTGGTGGGTGACATAGCCGAGCGCGGAGTAGAGGCGCAGCGCCGCGTCGTTGGCAGCACGCACTTGGAGGTACGTCGCGTGGGCTCCCCGTTCGCCCGCCCAGGACACGAGGGTGCGCATGACCGCGCTGGCGATGCCCTGGCGCCGCGAGTCCGGCGCGACATCGACCGAGGTGATGCCGGCCCATTCGCCTTCGACCGAGACCCGGCCGATCCCGACCGGCGTGCCGTCCCGGGTCAGAGTCGCGAAGCCGACGACCGGAGGGCCGGTGAGGATGGCGACATGGGTGTCGGGGTCGTCCACGACCAGGTCGTGCATCAGCGAAAGCCATTCCGGCGTCGGTACGGGCGTCACCGTGGCGGTCAGGTCGTCGCGCTTCGGCAGCGAGCCGAGCAGCGCCGACACCGGAGCCACCTGCACGATCGTGACGTGCTGGCGTCGCCAGCCGAGATCGGCCATGCCCTGGTTGACCGGGTCGGCCAGCGGCAGCTGCACCAACGGCGGCACGCCGCGGTCGACGTACCACGAAGACACGGCCTCCAGAGCCTCCGGCGAGCGGACGCTCGGGGTCACCCACCGCCATCGCCGAGTTGGCGCGTCCCGTGATGCCCGCGTGCGCCCGCAGCAGCCACTGCCCGAGCGGCTCGGTCTCGCGCGCCGGCCAGCCTGCCGAGCAGATCGCCTGCATCCGCGCGATCGAGACGGCCGGCACCTCCCAGCCCCGGCGTACGGGACGGCGCGGCACGACCTTGGCCACGACGACGTCGGCGACGGGGATCACCGCGACCTCGCCGTCCTGGCGGAGCACGTGGAGCTCGGTGTCCGTGTGGTCGAGCAGATGGCCCACGACATCGGTGGCCTTACTGCCTACGCGGTGGCGTACGGAAACCCGCCGTCCCACGTCCTGGCCGGTCAGCATGTGCGGCGACCCCTTGGCGTCTACTGTTGAGGGAGCAAGAGATACTAGGGGCCGGGGCGACCGACCCCGCTGCTCCGTCTGGTTTCGAACGCCCGGGAGGGACACGACCGTGACCTACGTCATCGCACAGCCGTGCGTCGACCTCCTCGACAAGGCCTGCATCGAGGAATGCCCTGTCGACTGCATCTACGAGGGCAACCGGATGCTCTACATCCACCCCGACGAGTGCGTCGACTGCGGTGCCTGCGAACCGGTCTGTCCCGTCGAGGCGATCTTCTACGAAGACGACACGCCTGAGCAGTGGAAGGACTACTACAAGGCCAACGTCGAGTTCTTCGACGACCTCGGCTCACCCGGTGGTGCGGCCAAGCTCGGCAAGATCGACAAGGACCACCCACTGATCGAGGCACTGCCGCTCCAGGTCCAGCCTGAGAGCCACTGAGCCATCCGCTGACCGCCGAGACGGGTGGTGCCGCAATGTCCCGCGTGCCCGTCTCGCAGCGACTGCCTGACTTTCCCTGGGACACCCTCGCCCCGTTCGCCGAGCAGGCCGCCGCGCATCCCGACGGACTGGTCGACCTGTCTGTCGGGACGCCGGTGGACCCCACTCCCGTCGTGGTCCAGGAGGCGCTCGCCGCGGCGGCCGACGCACCGGGATATCCGCAGACCTACGGCACACCGGCGCTGCGCGCTGCTGTCTCCGAGTGGTTCGCGCGGCGCCGCGGCGTCCCGGCGCTCGACCCGGCCGGCGTGCTGCCGACGATCGGCTCCAAGGAACTGGTCGCCTGGTTGCCCACCCTGCTCGGACTGGGACCCGGCGATGTCGTGGTGCACCCCGAGATCGCCTATCCGACGTACGACGTGGGGGCGCGCCTCGCCGGCGCGACGCCGGTCGCTGCGGACGGGCTGACTGCGCTCGGTCCACGGCCGGTGCGTCTGGTGTGGCTGAACTCACCGTCGAACCCGACCGGCCGCGTGCTGCCGGTCGAGCACCTGCGCAAGGTCGTCGCTTGGGCCCGTGAGCGCGGGGCGGTCGTGGCGTCCGACGAGTGCTATGCCGAGCTGGGCTGGACGGCTTCACCGGTCTCGCTGTTGCACCCCGACGTCTGCGACGGCTCGCACGAGGGGCTGCTCGCGGTCTACTCGCTGTCCAAGCAGTCCAACCTGGCCGGCTACCGGGCTGCGTTCGTCGCGGGTGACGTACGTCTCATCCGTGAGCTGCTCGAGGTGCGCAAGCACGCCGGGATGATCGTGCCGGCACCGGTGCAGGCGGCCATGGTCGCGGCTCTCGGCGACGACGAACACGTGGCAGTGCAACGAGCGCGCTACGCGGGGCGGCGCGAGGTGATGCACGCCGCACTCAAGACGGACGGCTGGCGCGTCGACCATTCAGACGCCGGGCTCTATCTCTGGGCGACCCGTGACGAGGACTGCTGGGAGTCGGTGCGCCGACTCGCCGGTCGCGGAATCCTCGTGGCGCCGGGGTCGTTCTACGGCGTGGCAGGTTCACGTCACGTTCGCGTGGCGTTGACAGCCTCGGACGCCGACATCGCGGTGGCGGCGGGACGACTATCGGGATTGCACGAGTTAAGCGCTCGCCGTTAACACGATGGCTATCTCGGTGCACGATCATGGGTCCGTAGGGACATCACCGCTAGACGAAGGATTCCTCGATGCTTAGCCGGTCCATCAGCGAAGAGCTGACCGAGCTGCATGACACGTACACGTGGGAGATCAACGCCGCCGTAGCCACTGAGGACGAAGAGTTCCTCAACCGGCTCGCGAACGAATACACCGAGCGCGCGCTGCGTGTGATCACCTCGCGCCGTCACGCGTCCTGACCCCGAGCCACCCACGCCCCCTTCGAAGTCGATCATGCAGTAGCCGACACTTGCCCCGACCTTCGAAGTCGATCATGCAGTTACGTACACCCTTCGAAATCGATCATGCAGTAGTTGGGCTGCCTGCGCTGTCGCTGGTCGGGCGAGGGCTCGTCACTCAGCGCGGCCGAAACGGCCGGCCGCTCTCCACCGCCACGTGCACGTGGTCGAGGTGGCGCAGCACCGGGTTTCGCGTCGGTCCACTCGGGTGCACGTAGTCACGGAATCCCGCCGACGAGGCCCACGAGGTCCAGATGCGGTCGGAGTAGATGACCGACAGGACATGGTGGCGCTCGGCGTGCGCAACCACCCACTGCGCGAACGCCCAACCCAGCCGGCGTTGCGCGGCGCTGTCGATCGGCCGGAAGAACACGTCGATCGCGCGGCCCTCGTAGTGCGCCGAGTTGTCGACATGACCGCTGCGCACACCTCCTCGGGCGAAGCCACCGGCCGGTAGCGCGCCGAAAGTCTCCGTCCAGGCGCGGCGTAGCCGTTGTGCGCGTGGCGTCAGGCCGCTCCGGCCAAGGCGCTCGGGTGAGACGTCGGCGCGGGTGACCGAACAGGCGAGCCGTGCTGCCTGCGGCGCGACGAGCAAACTGCGCGAGACGACGAGCGCATCGGGGGCAGGCACCTCGAGGACTGCGGCGACGGTGGCAGCGAACGCCACGGGTGATCGGTCGCGGCGAAGTGCGCTGACTGCCCTCGTCGTGAGGTCCTCGGCCTGCGCGGTCGTCAGGGCGACGTCGCCGTCTGGACCGGGGACCCAACATCCGGCGAGCACCACTGGGGGTGCCGGGACGGCGGTAGCGGGCGGCGTCGTACCTCGTGTTGCTGGTGTACGGGGCAGGCCGGCTCCTCCGTCACGTAGCACCAGTCCGGCGGCGCCCGACAACGCCGCGGCCGCCACGACGGCCGCGGCGCCGAGGATGATCGGGGCGCGCACGTTGTCCACCTCACTCGACGCGCGCGTCGATCGCCACCCCTGACCGGTCTCGATCCAGCTCCTGCATGTTCGATCGCGAACGGTGTAGGTAACTGCATGATCGATTTCGAAGGGACCGGTGTGGTCGGTTACTGCATGATCGACTTGGAGGTGGCGCGTGGAGGGCTAGGAGAGGCCGCGGAGTACGTCGACGTGGACGTGATCCTCGTGCAGGAGCACGGGGTTCTCGGTGGGGCCGTCCGGGTAGACATAGTCGCGCCAGCCCGACGCCGAACGCTCGGCAGACCACAGCCGGCGGTCGAAGATGATCGTCGCGAGCTGGAGCGCGTCGGCGTGCGCGACCGCCCACTGGGCCTGTTGCCAGCCGAGCTGCTGGTTGGCAGCGGTGATGGGCCGGAAGAAGACGTCGATCGCCCGGCCCTCGTAGTGCGCCGACGCCTCGATGTGGCCGGTCTGCACACCCGCCGGCGCGAAACCGCCCAGGATCTGCTTGCCGAACTCCTGGCGCATCGCGATGCGCACCGTCTCTGCGCGCGCGGTCAGCCCGTCGGCGCCCATCGGCTCGGCGCGGACCAGGTCGGGGAGTCCCTGCACGGTGCAGGTAAGAGCGGGCCCGTGCTCGCCCAGCAGCGCAGCCGCGAGTGCGCGGGACGCCCGCGACGGGGTCGGCGCATCCGGCAGTCCGCGATAGATCTCGCGAGCGGCAGTGGCGTCGACCCGACGGTCGTGTCCGCCCCGCAGGCTGCGCGACACCGCCGCGGCGATGCCGTTGTCTGTGGCACCGATGCGCCGTCCGACCGCCGCCACGGTGGTGGCGGTCATGGCCCGGTTGTGGCTCCACGACAACGTGTGGTGCCGGACGTCGACGCGGCAGGGCGGCCCTGCGTTGACGGCTCCCGGCTCGGCGCTGGCCGACGTGCGCGTGACCGCGTAGGTCACGTACGCGATGACGATGACGAGGCACGTCACGGTCAGCGTGACGGTCAAGCGCCCGCGCCGTGTCAGCCGCACGCGCGCCCTTCCCCTCTCACGCCCGTGTCCCCCTCAAGTCGATCATGCACTACTTGTGTGCGCGGGCACACAAGTAGTGCATGATCGACTTCAGTCATTGGTGTGGAGGGACTCGTTCAGCGCGCCCCAGGTGCCCTCGCGCGCAACCGCCTCGATCGCCCCGCTCACGCTGTTGCGCCAGAACATCAGGTCGCTGCGCCCGGAGAGCTCGCGGGCTTTCACGATCGAGCCGTCCTGCAGGGTGACCTTCGTGCCGGCGGTGATGTAGCACCCGGCCTCGACGACGCAGCGGTCACCGAGCGAGATGCCGATGCCGGAGTTGGCGCCGAGCAGGCAGCCGGAGCCGATCGAGATGACCTCGGTGCCACCACCGGACAGCGTGCCCATGATCGAAGCGCCGCCGCCGACGTCGGATCCCTCGCCGACGACGACCCCTCCGCTGATGCGCCCCTCGACCATCGAGGTGCCCAGCGTGCCGGCGTTGAAGTTGACGAAGCCCTCGTGCATGACAGTCGTGCCGTACGCGAGGTGCGCCCCGAGACGGACGCGGTCGGCGTCCGCGACGCGCACCCCGCTGGGCAGCACGTAGTCCACCATCCGCGGGAACTTGTCGACGCCGAAGACCGTGACGTGCCCGGTCGCGCGCAGCCTCGTCCGCGTCGTCTCGAAGTCCTCGACGGCGCAGGGGCCGTAGTTCGTCCAGACGACGTTCGTGAGTACGCCGAAGATTCCGGACACGTCGAGCCCGTGGGGCCGGACAAGTCGATGGGAGAGCAGGTGCAAGCGCAAGTAGGCGTCCGGGACGTCCTGGGGCGCCGTGTCGAGGTCGATCTCGGTGCGCACGACCTCCAGCCGCACACCCCGGCGGTCGTCCTTGCCCGCCAGCGCCGTGAGCTCGTCCGGCGCGGGCGAGGCATCCGCGACGCCGAGGTGCGGGTCGGGGTACCACGTGTCGAGAACGGCGCCGGACTCATGAACGGTCGCCAGGCCGAGACCCCACGCCGTGCGCAGGCGGTGAGCGGCCGCGTCGTCGTACTGCATGAGCCCACCCTGCCACGGCGAGCCGTAATGGTCGCGACCATCCATCGCAGCGATTGGTAGCGTCGCCGTCCATGGCCACCGCCCGTTGGAAAGACCTGTGCATCGATGCCTCGCGACCCGAGCCGGTGGCGAGGTTCTGGGCGGACGCGCTCGACCTCGAGGCCAGCGCGAAGGACGACGGCAACTGGGTGCTGGATGGCGTGCGATCCGAGCGGACGGTGTGGATCAACGGGGTGCCCGAGCCGAAGACGGTGAAGAACCGCGTGCACCTCGACCTCGTGCGCCGCTCGACCGGGCCGCTGGTCGCCCTCGGCGGTCACGAGCTGCGTGAGGTCATGGGCGGCGGGGAGACATGGGTCGTGGTCGACGACCCCGACGGCGCCGAGCTGTGTGTCTTCGACAGCGCCCAGGGCGAGCCGTCGGCACTGGTCGTCGACAGCGTCGACGCGGTCGCCCAGGCGAGCTGGTGGGCCGACGTGCTGCACGCCGAGATCGTCCCGGCGCCCGACGGGGCTCCGCGATGGCTCGCAGGAGTGTCCGGTCTCCCGTTCGAGGTCTGGAAGTTCGTGCCGGTGCCCGAGCCCAAGACCGTCAAGAACCGCATGCACTGGGATGTCGTGTGCCCAGACGTCGCCGAGCTGGTCGCGCGCGGTGCGACCGTACTTCGGGTTCCCGACGACGAGATCAACTGGCACGTGCTCGGCGACCCCGAGGGCAACGAGTTCTGCGCGTTCGCGCCGGAGACAGGAATGACAGCCCTCGACATGACCCTCGACGGTGCGGCGTTGACCGTCGCGCTGTGCGACATCGAGTCGGTCAGCGGCGATGAGCGACACCTCGCTGACCTGATCGAGGCCGCCCTGGGCGACGCCGGTCACCTCACGGTGGCACGCGACGGGAACGTGCTGGTCGCGCGTACCTCTCTTGGTCGTGACGAGCGCGTCGTCATCGCCGGCCACATCGACACGGTCCCGATCGCCGGGAACCTGCCGTGCCGGGTGGCCGATGGACGGATCCACGGCTGCGGTACGACCGACATGAAGAGCGGCGTTGCCGTCGCGCTGCGACTGGCGGTGTCGGTCGATGCGCCGAGCCGCGACGTCACGTGGGTCTTCTACGACTGCGAGGAGGTCGAGGCCGACCGCAACGGTCTCGGCCGGGTGGCTCGCGAGCATCCCGACTGGATCGCGGGCGACTTCGCGGTGCTGATGGAGCCGTCCAACGCGACGGTCGAGGGCGGGTGCCAGGGCACGATGCGTGTCGATGTGCGGCTGACGGGCCACCGGGCGCACTCCGCGCGGTCCTGGATGGGTTCGAACGCGATCCATGCCGCGGCGCCGGTGCTCGCGCGGCTCGCGTCGTACGTGCCCGCCGAGGTGCCCATCGACGGCCTCGTCTATCGCGAGGGGCTCAACGCCGTCGGCATCTCCGGAGGGGTGGCCGGCAACGTGATCCCCGACGAGTGCGTGGTGAGGGTGAACTACCGATTCGCGCCGTCGAAGTCCTGCGCCGAGGCCGAGGAGGTCGTACGGGAGGTCTTCGACGGGTTCGACCTGACGGTGAGTGACTCTGCTCCGGGTGCACTGCCGGGCCTGTCGCAGCCGGCCGCTGCTGCGTTCGTGGCCGCGATCGGCAAGCCGCCGCAGCCGAAGTTCGGCTGGACCGACGTGTCGCGGTTCTCAGCGCTCGGTGTGCCGGCGGTCAACTACGGGCCGGGTGACCCGAGCCTGGCGCACACCCGCGAGGAGTGGGTCGACGTCGCCCAGATCGCCGAGGTCGAGGCACGCCTGCGCGCCTGGCTGACCACCTGACCCGCCGCTCGGATCGACCACGTTCACGCTGGCGGACGGTTCGCAAGGCGTGCAGGCATTGCGAACCGTCCGTACACCTGCTGAACGTGGTCGATTCCGGGCTCAGTCGGTCGGGATCCGGTAGTAGGCCATCGGGCCGATCACCTTTCCGCCGGCGCTCCTGCCGTCCAGGGTCACGGTTTCCGACGGGCTGTCGGTGCGGATCACGACGACGCCCCAGGCGGTCTCTGGGAAGCGCATGGGAGCGGCGGTCTGTCGAGGCTGTCCCGCGACCTTGTAGCGGAGCTCGGTGACCTCCGGGCCGGTGACGACGACGACGAACTGTCCCTCTCGCTGGCTCGACAGCGGTTCACGCTTGGGCGCGGGAACGCAGATGTCGGCTGGCCCGTCCGTGCCGTGGAGCCACACGGACGACGTCGCGAACTCGATGTTCTCGACGGGCCCGAGCGCGGTGGCGTCTCCCGTTGTCGGCGCGGGCGTGGTCTTGGAGCAGGTGTCGTCGTCCGGCAGCCACTCCTCGCCGATGTAGCCAGGAACGTCGAGGATCTGCAGGACGGCACCGTCGTCGCCGTACGCCACGATGCGTACGACGGGTGCGCGCGCTCCCAGGGTCGTGATCCCGAATGCCTGCAACCCCTTGACGCCGAGCGCGTGGAGCGGCACAGGGCGCGAGACGGCGGAGTCACCTACCCAGGCTTTGAGCGACGCGACGCGGGGCTCGACAGCCCCCGTGACGCCCTTGAGGTCGTCCGAACCCTCGGTGCCGGTCACGAACCTGAAGGCGTTGGTCTTCGGTTCTGCGGGGTCGGGCGAGCTCGCCGTGCAGCTGCCGCTTCCCGCGCTGCTCGACACGGTGTTCGGGCCCTTGTAGAGGTCGCAGAGGCTCAGGCCTTTGCCGCCGGCACGTGTCAGGAAAGCCGAGTGCTCGACAGGTGCGCCGTTGGCCCGGAAGCGTTCCAGCACAACGATTTTCCCGACCAAGTTGTCGGGCTTGAACGGGTCTTGGTCTTTCGAGCCAGCGTCCTTCGAGCCACCGTCTTTCGTGCCGCCGCTGGAATTGGGAGGCGACGATCCGTTCAGCTGGCTCATGACGAGCACGCCGCCACCGACCACGACGACGACGGCAGCCGCTGCGGCGACGACCCGCAGGCGTTGGCCGGCCCTGTGCGAGCGGTCGGCCGCCAGGCGACGCTCGTTCTGCTGCCAGGCATCTGGTGAGACGTCGTCCCACAGCGCCGGGTCGGACGCATCGTGCAGCCGATGCTCGAGTGTGGAGTGGTCGGTCATCGCGTGCCTCCCATGATTGTGGCGAGCGCATCGAGGCCCCGCGACACGTGCGACTTGACGGTGCCGCGGCTCACGCCCATCGCGTCGGCCATCTCGGCCTCGTTCAGCTCGAGCCAATAGCGCAGGACGAGAGCCTCGCGGTGCCTGGTCGAGAGCTGCCCCAGGGCTACCACCAGCTCACGGACGTCCTCGCGGCGTACCGCCTGATGCTCGGCCGACTCCGTCGATGGTCGACTCGGTGGCCGGCGAGCGGGTGGGCTGGTTGCGCCGCACGACGGCGAGGTGCCGCACCCGGGACCGGCTCAGGTTGACCACGGTCGTGCGCAGGTAGCCGAGGGACGCGTGCGGGTCGCGCAGGGTGCGGCGCCGCCGGTGCAGCCGGACGAACGCCTCCTGGGCGACGTCCTCCGGGTCGTCGGCGCCGAGCATGGCCGCCAGCCGGGTCATCGTGACGAAATGGCCGTGGAAGAGCTGCTGATAGCGCTCGACCTCATCCGCGCCGGCCCGTTCACCGGTCGATCGGGCGTCCGACACCGCCCCGCGCAGCCCGTCGGGCGCGCCGGCGCCGGTTGTCCCGCTGTCGCCCATCCCCACCAGTGTCGAGCCGCTCATACCTCCAAGACGCCGCCACACGCCAAAGGTTGAGCCCGGTCGCACAAATGACCACGTTTGGTAGGCCAGGCGTCGCGACAGCAGGCGTGCAGGCCTGCTGTCGCGACGGTTCACCTGCCAAACGTGGTCAACTGGCCGGGGGTCAGGCGGGGACGGAGATGCCGACGCCGCCGCGGGTGTCGGCCCCGAACCGGGCCTTGTCGGCTGCCAGGTCCAACGGAGCGAGCCGCACCCGTGCCTCCTTGATGTCCGGGGTCAGCAGCTCGGCCGGCACCAGCCAGCAGACCTCGAACTCCAGCCCGTCGGGGTCCTTGGCATAGAGCGCCTTCGTGGTCGCGTGGTCGGTGGCGCCGACGAGCGCGCCGCGCTCCGAGAGCACGCCGGCGATCCGCTCGAGCTCGCCGAGCGTGTCGACCTCCCACGCCAGGTGGTAGAGCCCGACGCTGCTGCGGCCGGCCGCCGAGTCGGTGGCCGCCGCCCCGATCTGGAACAGGCCCAGGTCGTGGTCGTTGGTGGAGCCCGGAGCGCGCAGGAATGCGGCCCCGGTCAGACCGTCCATGCCGTCGATCGGGCGGAACCCGAGGGTCGCGCCGTAGAACTCGACGCTGCGGGCGACATCGCGCACGTAGAGGACGGCGTGGTTGAGGCGGTGAACGCCCATGATTGCTCCTATTTGCTTGAAGTATCAACTAATACGTTAGCACAGCCGGGACGCGGCGCACAGGGTCGGTCTGGGGGATCTCCATGCGTACGAAGCGCGCCGCACCGGCATTGCCTGCTGTGACGTCGACGGGTCGCCGATAGCCTTCCGGACATGGCCGCCGACCCCGACGCAACCCCGCCCGACGCCTCCGTCCCTGATCCTGGCGCCGAACACGAGGCCGAGCAGCGCCCGGAGAGCCGGCCGCGGGAGAAGCACAAGGGCCCGGTGACGCTGCGCCGCCGTCAGGTCGAGACCAGCACGACCGACCAGCGGCTGCTCGACACCCGCGGGCCCACCGACTGGCTGCACGCCGACCCATGGCGGGTGCTGCGCATCCAGTCGGAGTTCGTCGAGGGCTTCGGCGCCCTGGCCGAGCTCGGTCGCGCGGTGAGCGTGTTCGGCTCCGCGCGGACCCCGAGGGACTCGTCGGACTACGCCCTCGCCATGGACGTGGGGCGGCGCCTCGCCGAGGCGGGCTACGCAGTGATCACCGGCGGAGGCCCCGGCTCGATGGAGGCCGCCAACCGCGGCGCCTGCGAAGCCGGCGGTGTGTCCGTCGGCCTCGGCATCGAGCTGCCCTTCGAGCAGGGCATGAACGAGTGGGTCGACATCGGCGTCGACTTCCGCTATTTCTTCGCCCGCAAGACCATGTTCGTCAAGTACGCCCAGGGTTTCGTCGTGCTGCCCGGCGGGTTCGGCACCTTCGACGAGCTGTTCGAGGCACTGGTGCTCGTGCAGACCCGCAAGGTCACGTCGTTCCCGGTGGTGCTGCTCGGCACGGCCTACTGGTCGGGCCTGCTCGACTGGCTGCGCCAGGTCGTCCTGCCCGACGGCAAGATCGCCGAACGCGACCTCGAGCTCTTCACGCTGACCGATGACCCTGCCGAGGCGGTGCGCCTGGTGTGCGGCTCCGACGACGACGCCGACACGTCGGACTTCTGACCCGATCGTGGCCGCCATCTGCGTCTTCTGCGCCTCCAGCGAGCGCATCGCGCGCAAGCACGTCGAGGTCGCCGCCCAGGTCGGCTCCGAGATCGCGCGCCGCGGCCACTCGCTGGTCAGCGGTGGAGGCCGGGTCTCGTCCATGGGCGCAGTCGCGCGCGCGGCCCGCGAAGGCGGAGCCAGCACCACCGGCGTGATCCCGGAGGCGCTGATCGACCTCGAGGTGGCCGACCAGGATGCCGACGAGCTGGTCGTCACTCCTGACATGCGGGCCCGCAAGGGCGAGATGGACCGGCGTTGCGACGCGTTCCTCTGCCTGCCCGGCGGGCTCGGGACGCTCGAGGAGCTGCTCGAGATCTGGGTGTCGCACACGCTGGGAATGCACGCGAAGCCGATCGTCGTGCTCGACCCCGACGGGGTCTTCGCGCCGTTGCGCGCGCAGGTCGATTCACTGGTAGAAGCAGGATTTGTACGCGCGCCCGCACGTGAGGTCGTGCAGTGGGCGGCGACGCCGACCGAGGCGTTGGACCTCATCGACGAGGGACTGCACCGCAGGGCACCGGCCCGAACCGTGGTCCCGGTAGCGGAGGAGCTGCTCGAGTCCGAGCCCTGACCCCGGCCTGACTCGAGGCAGCGACTTGTTCCGCGACTCGCCGGCGTGTCGCGGAACTAGTCGCTTGATTCGGACGGCGCGACGGAGGAGCGGTCATGGCAACCCGGTTCCAGGTGACGATCGACTGCGCCCAACCCGAGGTGCTGACGCGCTTCTGGGCAGCCGCGCTCGACTATCGCGTCGAGGACCCGCCGGCCGGCTTCGACACGTGGACGGCCTACTGGCGCAGCGTCGGAGTCCCCGACGACGAGCTGGGTCCCGGTGACAACGCGGACTCCCTCGTCGACCCTGACGGTGTCGGTCCGCGCATCTGGTTCCAGGTGGTGCCGGAAGGCAAGGTCGTCAAGAACCGGGTGCACCTCGACCTCGACGTCGGCGGTGGCCGAACGACTCCTCTGGCGACCGCAAGGCCCGGGTGCTGGCCGAGGCCGGCGGCTGGAGGCGGCAGGCGCAACCCGGGTACGGGTGCTCGAAGAGGCGATCGACCACTTCGGGGTGACCCTGCAGGATCCCGAGGGCAACGAGTTCTGCCTCCATTGAGGACCCGTTGCGTGAGGACCCGTCGCGCGTCGCCCGGGCGGGCCAGTCGCTCGGGCCCGTCGCTCTCGGCCAGGCGCGGTCGCTCGGCTGGCGCCGCGGCGGGTCAGGTGCGCGCGGGTCAGGCGAGGGCCCGGCGGGACACGGCCGGGGGGCGCGTGCCGGCGATGCTCGCCACGGTGTCGAGCACCCGCCTGGTCGCCGCCACCTGATGGGCGCGGAAGACGCGGCCGCCCGCCCAGGAGCACAGCGCAGTCGTCGCCAGCGTCGCCTCGAGGCGGTTGTCCTTGTCGACGTCGAGCGTCTCGCCGAGGAACTTCTTGTTGGACACGGCTACGAGCACCGGCCAGCCGGTGGCGACCAGCTCGCCCAGCCGCCGCGTCACCTCGAGCGAGTGATAGGTGTTCTTCCCGAAGTCGTGCGCCGCGTCGATGAGCACCCCGTCGCGGCGCACACCGACAGACACGGCCCGCTCGGCGAGACCGGTCACCGTCGTGACCACATCAGCCACCACGTCGTCGTACGCCACCCGGTGTGGATCGGTGCGCGGCGGCAAGCCTCCCGCGTGGCTGCACACGAGCCCCGCCCCGAACTCGGCGGCGACGACGGCGAGCCCGGGGTCGAAGCCCTGCCAGGCGTCGTTGAGCAGGTCAGCGCCGGCCTCGCAGACCGCGCGCCCCACCTCGGCACGCCAGGTGTCCACGCTGATGACCAGCGACGGGTGCCGCCGGCGCACCGCGGCCACGAACGCCGCCGTACGCCGGATCTCCTCGCCGACCTCGACCGGCTCACCCGGTCCGGCTTTCACCCCGCCGACGTCGATGATCGCCGCGCCCTGATCGACCGCCAGGTCGACGGCCGACATCGCCGAGGCGAGGTCGACGTGGGCGCCCTGGTCGAAGAAGGAGTCGGGCGTCCGGTTGACGATGGCCATCACGGCGCGGTCGTCCACGCCGAACTCGCGAGTGCCGAGCCGCAGCGTCGTCAAGGGTGCTCCTGCTGATCGGGTGGAAGCGAGGCAGACAGGAGCATGGCACGATCCTCTCGTGCCGCTCCTCCTGCTGCTTGCCGCCCTCGCCGTCCTGGCCGCGATCGCCGTCGTCGCCGCAGGACCGGGTGGATCAATGGGTACGGCGACCCGCGACCGCTCGCCCGCAGGAGAGCTACCCGTCGATGACGTCGACCGGGCCGCGATCGAGGGTCTGCGGTTCTCGCTCGCGTTCCGCGGCTATCGCCAGGACGAGGTCGACGAGGTGCTGGCCCGACTGGCCTACGAGCTCGAGACGCGGGACCACCGCATCGCTGAGCTCGAGGAGCGCGGCGAGCAGCCTGGCCCACCGGCCGTCGAGGGACAGCGCGCGACCGATGCCCCGAACGAGGTCTAGCGCGTGGCCGAGCTCGTCGTCACCCAGGACGTCAACGCCCCCTCCGGGCGGGTCTGGTCGGCGCTGGTCGACTGGGACCTGCACGGCGAGTGGATGCTGCTGACCAAGGCTTCCGGAGGCGCCGCGGTCGGCGAGTCGATCGAGGCGTTCACCGGCGTCGGGAAGGTCGGCATCGTCGACCGGATGACCATCCTGGTCTGGGAACCGCCGCGGCGCGCGGTCGTGCGGCACACCGGTCGCGTGGTCCGCGGCAGTGGTGCGTTCGAGGTACGGGAGGTCTCGCCGCAGCGGAGCACCGTGGTCTGGTCGGAGTGGATCGACCTGCCGCTCGGAGCTCTCGGGCGCGCGGGCTGGCCTCTCGTACGCCCCGTCGTGCGTGCCGGCATCTCGTTCTCGCTCCGTCGGCTCGCGCGCTATGTCGAGGCCGGTCGGTGAGCGCGGTCGTCGTCGGCCCCGACGGCCTGGCGCGCTGCCCGTGGGGAGCCGGCACGCCTGACTACCTGCCCTATCACGACGAGGAGTGGGGCAAGCCGCTGCACGGTGACACGGCGTTGTTCGAGCGGGTGAGCCTCGAGGCGTTCCAGTCGGGCCTGTCGTGGATCACGATCCTGCGCAAGCGGCCGGCGTTCCGCGCGGCCTTCGCGGGCTTCGACCCGGCGCGCGTCGCAGCGTTCGACGACGCCGACGTCGAGCGGCTGTTGGCCGATGCCGGCATCGTGCGCAACCGGGCGAAGGTCCTGGCGACGATCGCCAACGCGCGCGCCGTGCTGGCCCTCGACGGAAGTCTCGACGACCTGCTGTGGTCCTTCGCGCCGGATCCGCCACGGCCTGCCCCGAGCGGGCTCGGCGACGTGCCCGCAGTCACCGACGAGTCGACGGCGATGGCCAAGGAGCTCAAGCGACGCGGCTTCCGGTTCGTCGGGCCGACCACGGCCTACGCGCTGATGCAGGCGACCGGGATGGTCAACGACCACGTCGCCGGCTGTGCGTTCCGCGACCCGCCCTGATCTCGTTCACCGCGAGGACGCTAGGTCGCTCACCGTCCGGACGTTGCGTCGCTCACCGTCCGTCGAACGTCGGTTTCTCCTTGGCCAGGAACGATTTTACGGCGCCGCGATGGTCGTCGGTCGAGCCGGTGAGCTCCATCATCTGCCGCTCATAGTCCAGCGACTCGTCGATGTCATGACCTGCAGAGAACGCCAGCGACCGGCGGATCGCGCCGTAGGCAACGGTCGGTCCTGCGGCCAGCCGCTGCGCCAGCTCACGGGCCCGCGGCCCGACGGCGGCAGCCTCCACGACCTCGGTGGCGAGCCCGAGTTCGAGCGCCTGGGCTGCCGGGATCGTCGAGGGGAGCAGCAGCAGCTCTTTGGCCTTGGCCATGCCGACCAGCTTGGGCAGCGTCCACGACGAGCCCGAGTCGGCGGACAGCCCGATGGCCGAGAACGCCATGTTGAACCCGGCCGAGTCGGCCACGATCCGGAAGTCGCACGCGAAGGCGAACGCCGCGCCGGCTCCGGCCGCCACACCGTTGACGGCTGCAACGACGGGCTTGGGCATCGTCGCGAGGGCCGTCGCGATCGGCGTGTAGTGCTCCGGCACGGTCGCCCAGACGGCCTCGAGGTCGCCCTGCAGGTTCTGCACGTGCTCGGCCAGGTCCTGACCGACGCAGAAGGCGCGGCCGCTGCCGGTGAGCAACACCGCGCGTACGTCTGGATCCTCTGCGGCGCGCGAGCAGCGTGTCGCGCAGAGCGGTCTTGAGCTCGGTGTTGAGCGCGTTCATCGCGTCCGGCCGGTTGAGGGTGACCGTCGCCACGCCGTCGCTCAGGTCGTAGAGCACGGTGTCGGACGTGGTGGGCGCGGCTGTCATGTGTGGAGGCCTTTCTTGCTGCGGGGCGGCGAAGCGGTATTGCCGGGGGCTGGCGAAGCGGTATTGCCGGGGGCGGCGAAGCGGTATTGCTGCGGCTCTGCGAAGCAGCATCGCCGTCGGGTGTGTCGACATTGATGGTCAGACAGCTGTCGACGAAGCGCGCTGCGGCCGCCTGCAGCCGCCCGCTCGCGGCGTCGAAGAAGTCGGCGGCCTCGGCTCCGGCCCAGGGCACCGGCAGCAGCTCGCGCGGCAGGCCGGGGTCGAGGAACAGGAACTTGCGCCATTCGTGCACGAGATGAGATCGCGTGGCGAACGCGATCTCGTCGCTGGGGTCGATCGTGTCGCTCACGACCTGCTCGGCGTCGGCCAGCCACCGCCCGTACGCTCGGGAAAGCCCTTCGATGTCCCACGCCCGCCGGACCAGGCCCAACGAGTCGCCGCTGTGGCGGGCCAGGAAGCGCTCGGCGCGGACGCCCTCGGTCTCGAGCAGCAGGTCGACTTCCTCCGACCACCGTGGGCCGATCCACGTTGCGTCGTCGAGCTGTGCGTACCCCAGGAACGTCAGCCCGGCGCGCATCCGGTCGCGGCGGCTCCGCTCCGTCGGGAGGGTCGTGACCAGCAGGTGCCAGATGCCGTCCCAGTCCTCGAGGCGCGTGCGGTAGATGCGCACGGCGGCGTCGTCGAGTCGGCGTACGGCGCGTGGCGTGAGCGCATATCCCGGGCCTTCCGCCAGCCGGACGGGAGCCAGCCACCCCTGGCGAACCATCCGAGAAACGGCTGTGCGGACGGCCGGAGCGGCGACGCCGAGCGGTGCGAGCAGCCGCACCAGGGCGGCAACGGGCGCCTGGCCGCCGCGGCCACGTAGGTGGTCGCCGTAGAGGTCGAACAGCGCTGATCGGGCGTTCACAGGGGGCAGTCTCCCAGGGCGAGGCGCACCTCGCGTTTCGCGGGGGAAGGGTTGGGCGGGATAATGGCTGCAACACGCGCGCCGTGTCGATGTGCTGGCTGCAGTCGCTGGCTGTCGAGGACTGTCGGGGACTCCGTCCCGTCGGCTACGGCGTGCCGATAGGAAGGAGCCAGCATGGCGGCCATGAAGCCGCGGACGGGCGACGGTCCGCTCGAGGTCACCAAGGAAGGGCGGGGCATCGTCATGCGCGTCCCGCTCGAGGGTGGCGGGCGACTCGTCGTTGAGTTGTCGGCCGACGAGGCCAACGCGCTCGGAGACGCACTCAAGACCGCTGCCGGCTGAGCGAGCGGGGTTTACTTCGCGACCGGCCCCGGTCAGCAGCAACGCTGCCGACCGGGGCCATCGTCATGAAAGGAAGTTGATGGCCCAGCCTTCGGGTCTGCCCGAGGTCGAGCTCAGTGACGCTCGACTCGCCGACAGCGATGCCGATGTGGTCGCCCTCGGCGTGCGAGTGGTCGACGGGCGACCGGTGGCCGGATCGGAGGCAGTCGCTCTCGGTGCTGCGCTCGGCGTCGACGTCGGGCTGCTCCTGGAGCGCCATCCTTCTGCGGGCAAGGCCGGCGAGGTGCTCGAGATCCCGATCGGGCGCCGTGACAGCCCGGTCGAGCGCGTGCTGCTCGTGGGGGTCGGTGACGGCGACGCACCGGCAGCGCGCCGCGCCGGTGCTGCCATCGGGCGGCGGGCCGGGAAGGGCAAACGGATCGCGACGGACACGGGATCTGGTCTCGACGGGCTGGCCCTGCGCGCACACGTCGAAGGCCTGCTCCTGTCGACGTACAAGTTCTCGGTCGCCTCCACGGCCAAACCCGACGCGCTGCGACACGTGGACCTTCACCTGCCCGCCCGGCCGGCGTTGCGCCGGGCTCTCGCGAGCGCGGTGGTCACGGCGCGCGCCGTTCACCTGGCCCGTGACCTGGCGAACACGCCCTCGAACGAGAAGGACCCCGCCTGGCTAGCCCGACGCGCCACTCGGGTCGGGCCGCTCCGCTGGCCTCGAGGTGCGGGTGCGCGACGAGAAGGCGCTGCGGGCCGAGGGGTTCGGCGGGCTGCTCGCGGTCGGCAAGGGGTCCGCGCGGCCACCGCGGCTGATCGAGCTGGCCTACGAACCGGCACGCCCCGCCCGGCGGGCCCCACACGTCGTGCTGGTGGGCAAGGGCATCACGTTCGACTCCGGCGGGCTCTCGCTCAAGCCCCGCGAGTCGATGGTGCCGATGAAGACCGACATGGCGGCAGGTGGTGCCGTGATCGCGGTCATGACAGCTCTGCGTGATCTGGATGTACGCGCGAGGGTGACGGGCCTCGTCGCGGCCGCCGAGAACCTGCCCGGCGCGTCGGCGTACCGGCCCGGAGACGTGATCACGCAGTACGGAGGCCGCACCGTCGAGGTGTTCAACACCGACGCCGAAGGCCGCCTCGTCCTCGCTGACGCCCTGGCCTACGCCGATGCCGAGCTCGAGCCCGACGTGCTGATCGACATGGCCACGCTGACCGGGGCCGCCTCGCAGGGTCTGGGGCGCCGCCACGGTGCTCTCTTCACGGCCGACGAGGCGCTGGCGAGCGAGCTCAGCGCTGCGGGAGAGGCCAGTGGCGAGCTGTTGTGGCGGATGCCGCTCGTCGAGGACTACCGCTCGGCGCTCGACTCCGAGGTGGCCGACATCTCCCACGTCTCCCGTGATCGCTCGATCTCGGGCGGTGCGATCACTGCGGCGCTGTTCCTGCGCGAGTTCGCCGGTGCCCGGCGCTGGGTGCACCTCGACATCGCCGGACCGGCCCGGGCGGACCGGACGGAGCACGAGGTGACCAAGGGCGCCACGGGTTTCGGCGCCCGGCTGCTGCTGCGCTGGCTGGAAACCCTCGGCTGACCCCTGCCGCCCCTGCTGAGCGACCTTTGCTCGCGACACGCCCGGCGTTTCGCGGCGGAAGGTCGCTGGTCACCTGCCCAGCCGGCCGGTTAGCGACCTTCGTTCGCGACACGCCCGGCGTTTCCCGGCCGAAGGTCGCTCAATGGAGGGAGGCGGCCGATCGAGGGTCAGTCGGCGAGCTTGACGGCGGCGAGCAGGCCGTCGCCACTGGCGATCATCGCGCTCACCAGCCGCTCGTCCTCGCGCACGGTGCGGCCGAGCTCGCGGATCGCGGTCGTCTCCTCGTCGCGCTGGGTCGGGTCGGCCACCCTGTCGTGCCAGAGGGCGTTGTCGAACACGACCAGCCCGCCCGGCTTGAGCAGCCGCAGCGCCTGCTCGAGGTAGCCCGCGTACTCCTTCTTGTCCGCGTCGCAGAAAACCAGGTCGTAGGCCGCGTCGGTGAGTCTGGGGAGGACGTCGAGGGCCCGGCCCGAGATCAGCCGCACCCGGTTGGAGGCCACGCCGGCCTCGGCGATGGTCTCGCGGGCGGCGCGATGGTGCTCGGGCTCCACATCGATCGTCGTCAGCACGCCGTCGGGACGCATGCCGCGCAGCAGGTAGACCGAGCCGACACCGGCGCCGGTCCCGACCTCGACCACAGCGCGGGCGGACGAGGCGGCTGCCAGCACGCGCAGCGTTGCCCCGGCCCCCGGGAGCACGGGTACGCAGCCGAGCTCGGAGGCTTTCGCCCGAGCGGTCGTGAGCACCTCGTCCTCGGCCACGAAGTTCTCGGCATAGGTCCAGCTGGCCTGCAGGTTCCCGCTGATGACTGCCTCCCGGTGCAGATCTGCGCTCAGCGCCGTGTCCCGGAACAGATCGGATCCTGACGGCGCCATGCTGCGCGGGCGAGCCTAGCGGCTTCACGGCGGCCGGTCGCGCTGCGCCGGGGGCCGCCACGGGGATCCCTCCGCCCACGGATCGCCAGGCCCGCGGCGGAACCGGGACGAGGCGCGCAACGTTGCAATGGAACACCGGTCATCGTGTCCGAGTTGTGGGCTGGAAAGGATGTCGAGCACCATGGGTGCTGTCGCTGTTCTCGACCACCGAGGTCTGAGACATAGCAGTCGTGATCGAGGAGGTGTCGCCGTGACCCCATCGGCGTCCACCCCTGCCGAGCGGGCCGACGAGCCGGACCGTCCCCTCGACCTGGCGACCGACTGGACCCCGCCCAGCTGGGACGAGGTCGTACGCACGCACTCCGCTCGCGTCTACCGGTTGGCCTACCGCCTCACCGGCAACCCCTACGACGCCGAAGACCTGACCCAGGACGTGTTCGTCCGCGTCTTCCGGTCGCTCTCGACCTACACGCCGGGCACCTTCGAGGGCTGGCTGCACCGCATCACGACCAACTTGTTCCTCGACCAGGTCCGCCGCAAGCAGCGCATCCGTTTCGACGCGCTCGGCGACGATGCTGCCGACCGGCTGCCGGGACGGGAACCCACGCCCGGCCCAGGCTTACGACGACCATCACTTCGACGGCGACGTCCAGCAGGCCCTCGACTCCCTGACCCCTGACTTCCGTGCGGCCGTCGTCCTCTGCGACATCGAGGGCCTCTCGTACGAGGAGATCGCCGCGACGCTCGGCATCAAGCTGGGCACCGTGCGCAGCCGCATCCACCGCGGCCGGGCCCAGCTGCGCGCCGCCCTCGAGCACCGCGCGCCCCGCCGCCTCGCCGAACCCGGCACCAACCCGGAGGTGACGCCGTGAACCACCTCGGAGCCCGCGTCTCCGCCCTGGTCGACGGCCAGCTCGGACACTCCGAACGTGACCGCGCCCTCGCCCACGTCGCGCACTGCGCCACCTGCCGCGAGGCCGTCGACGCGGAGCGCACGGTCAAGACGCTGCTCGCCAGCTCCGCCGTGCCGACCCCTTCCCCGGACCTGCTGGCCAGCCTGCACGGCCTCGGCGAGCCGGGCGGCCCGGTCAGTCCCCGCCCGCGCTCCATGCCCCTCGGACCCGTCGTCCCGACCCTCCCGCCGCCCGGGCGTGGCCCGTTCGGTGCTCGCGGTGACAGCCGGCGCCCGGCCAAGAGCCGGCGCGGCCAGCGGGTTCGCTATGCGGCGGCCGGTGCCGTCTCGGTGGCGGGCCTGGTCCTCGGCACGGCTTTCGCGGCAGGAGGCGGCGCCGGCGCCGCTGCTGTCGTGCCCCCGGCGGCCGAGCTCTCGGTCGAGCACGCGGTCACGACCTCGGGACTCCCGCTCGGGGACCCGGCCTTCACCGCAGTGACCGCATCCTTCGGCGGGCTCACGATCGTCGGGACCCCGCCACGGTGAAACGCACCACGGTGAGCACCGGGCCGATCGCCGTCCTCGGACCTCTGGCCCTGCTCAGTCTCTTTCTGCTGTCCTCCTCCGGCACAGCGGGCGTCGTCGTGCCCGTCAGCGCCACCGCGAGTGACCCAACGGCCATGCGGCTGCTCGCTCGCGCCTCGTCGGCTCCCCAGACGGTGTCCTACCGCGGGCTGCAGTTCGTGTCCGCGTGGTCCAAGAAGGGCTCCACCGGGCTGGTTGTGCACGTGGTGCACCGGCCGGGCTCGGGCACGACGGTGACTGCGCCGGCGACCGCGTGGACACCTGCCGAGCGGACCCACCTGGCGGCGGACGGCACGGTGCCCTCCCTGCTGGGCGGCGCCTCCACGCTGAGCCTGCTCAGCAGTCACTATTCGCTCACCAGGCAGGGTTCGGGATCGGTCGCCGGCCGGCCGGCTGATGTCGTGGTGGCCACCCGGCCGCGCGCCGCGTCACCGGCGGCACGCTTCTGGCTCGACCGGGAGACCGGCCTGGTGCTGCGCCGCGAGGTCTACGACGAGTCGGGCCGCATCACCCGGGCGAGCGCATTCGTCGAGATCACCGTCGACGATGCCGAGGACTACAACGACGCAGCACCGTCGGAGAAGGACACGGACCGGCCGGTGGCCTGGCCGGACGCGATCGACCCGGCCACGCTCAAGCGCATGCGGGACCGCGGCTGGGACTGCCCCGACAAGCTGCCGCCGTCGCTGCAGCTCGTCGACGCCCGGCGGGGCGGCGGCGAGTACGACGGCATCGTTCACCTGTCCTACTCCGACGGGCTGGCCGCCGTGTCGGTGTTCGAGCAGCGCGGGCGGCTGCAGCCCTCCGACCTCGCCGACTACCGCGCCACCACCGTCGCCGGCCGCAAGGTCTACCTGCGCGACGGCGTGCCCCAGCGACTGGTCTGGGCCTCGGACGGCACGGTCTACACGGTGGTGGCCGACGCGTCGGCGCGTACGGTGGGAGATGTCGTCGGGGCACTGCCCCGGCCGACCGATGACACTGGCGCCCTGCACCGACTCGGCCGCGGGCTCGACCGCGTGGCGTCGTGGTTCAACCCCTTCGGATAAGGGGAGCGGACGGGGCAGAAGCGGCATGGACGGCCCCGGCCGCCACGATCAGCGCGAACGGAGCACCATGACCGACCAGCCAGGCCCGGACGACCCGACGCCCGCGTCGTCGACCCCGCCGCCGGACGACGTCCCGTGGTGGTCGCGTCCGACCGGCGAGACGTGGGACGCGCCGGCGCCTACGCCGTCGAGCGCCCATGACGACACCCTCGTGGGTGCAACGACCCCGGCGCCCGGGTACACCGTCTGGTCCGCGCCGGACGACCGCCACGACACTCTGGGCAACGGCCCGGACCTGCCCCCGCGCAGGCGGGCTGGTGCCCTGGTCGCGGGTGCCGTGGCGCTCGCGCTGGTCGCCGGTGGTGCCGGTGGCGCCGTCGGCTACGTCCTCGCCGACCGGGACAACGGGTCGGTCACCGTCGACGGGGCGAACCTCGGTGCCGCACCCGCTCGCAGCGTCCAGCGCCCGGAGGGCAGCGTCCCCGACGTCGCAGCGCACGTGCTGCCCAGCGTCGTGCAGATCAAGGTGACCACGACCCAGGGACAGGCCACCGGGTCCGGCTTCGTGATCGACAAGGCCGGGCTGCTGGTCACCAACAACCACGTCGTTGCCGGCGCCGAGGGCAAGGTGCGCGTCCTGTTCATCGACGGTACGACGACGACGGCGAACGTGGTCGGCAGGTCCCCCAGCTATGACCTGGCGGTCCTCAAGGTCAACGCCAAGAACCTCACCGCGCTGCCGCTCGGCAACTCCGACAGCATCGTGATCGGAGACCCGGTGCTCGCCATCGGGTCGCCACTGGGACTCTCTGGCACCGTCACCAGCGGCATCGTCAGCGCCAAGAACCGCCCCGTGACGGCCGGCGAGCGCGGCACCAACGAGAACTCCTACATCAACGCGATCCAGACCGACGCCGCGATCAACCCGGGCAACTCCGGCGGCCCGCTGGTCGACCTCGACGGCGAGGTCATCGGCGTCAACTCGGCCATCGCGACCCTGGGGTCCCAGATCGGCGGCGAGGGCGGCAACATCGGCGTGGGCTTCGCGATACCGATCAACCAGGCCCGGCGCACGATCGAGCAGCTGATCAACAAGGGTGAGGCCCAGTTCCCGATCATCGGCGCGAGCCTGGACCCCGGCTATGACGGTCCCGGCGCGCGCATCGCCACGGATACCGCGGGAGACGGGACGCCGCCGCTGGTCAAGGACGGACCGGCCGAGCAGGCCGGCCTGCGTCCGGGCGACGTCATCACCGCCCTGGACGGCACCAAGGTCGCGGACAGCGCCGAGCTGATCGTGGCCATCCGCAGCCACCGCCCGGGGGAGACCGTTACCCTCACCGTGAAACGAAGCGGGGACGAGCGCCAGATCCGCGTCACGTTGGCAGCGACGAAAGGCTAGGCGCGTGTTCGACATCGGTACGGGCGAAATGCTCGCCCTCGCCGTCCTTGCGCTGCTCATACTCGGCCCGGAGAAGCTCCCGCAGTATGCCCAGGAGGCGGCACGGTTCCTCCGCCAGCTGCGCACCATGGCCAACGAGGCGCGCACCGAGGTGACCCGCGAGCTGGGACCGGAGCTGGACGGACTCGACCTGAGCGACCTCAACCCGCGCGCGCTCGTCCGCAAGCACCTGCTGGACCCGCTCGACGACGACGATGACGAGGACGAGGACACGGGCACCCGCCCGACGCGCAGTCAGCAGACGCCCCGGCACCGATCTGAGTCCTCGTCGCCGGACGCCCCGTACGACCCCGACACGACCTGACCGCCGGCGCGCTTGCGGGTCAGCGCCCCGCCGGGGTGAGTCCCAACGACCGGCCGACGAGGCTGCTCGCCCGGGTCCCGAGCTTTGCCGCCACCGCGTCGAGGGCGACGGCGGCGGGGGAGGTGGGGTCGTCGAGCACGAGCGGCCGGCCCGTGTCGCCGCTCTCGCGCAGCCGCAGGTCGAGGGGGATCTGTCCGAGCAGGGGCACCGGTGCGCCGATCGCCGTCGTGAGCCCGTCGGCGACCTGCTGGCCGCCACCGCTGCCGAACACCTCGACGCGCTCGTCGCAGTGCGGGCACGGCAGCCAGGACATGTTCTCGATGACCCCGGCGATCTGCTGGTGGGTCTGCAGGGCGATGGTCCCGGCGCGCTCCGCAACCTCCGCTGCGGCCTGCTGGGGGGTCGTCACGACGAGCAGCTGGGCCGGCGGGACGAGCTGGGCCACCGAGATGGCGATGTCACCGGTGCCGGGCGGCAGGTCCATCAGCAGCACGTCGAGGTCGCCCCAGTAGACGTCGGACAGGAACTGCTGCAGCGCGCGGTGCAGCATCGGCCCGCGCCAGACGACCGGTTGGTTGTTGGCCACGAACATGCCGATCGAGATGACCTTCACGTCGTGTGCGACCGGCGGCAGGATCATCTCCTCGACCTGGGTGGGCCGGCCGGTCACGCCGAGCATCCGCGGGATCGAGTGGCCATAGATGTCGGCGTCCACGAGGCCGACCGACAGCCCGCGCTTGGCCATCGCGGCCGCGAGGTTGACGGTCACCGACGACTTGCCGACGCCGCCCTTGCCGGAGGCGACGGCGTAGACGCGGGTCAGCGAGCTGGGCTTGGCGAACGGGATCTCCTTCTCGACGACCCCGCTCTCGGCGCGCAGGTTGGTCTGCAGCTGCTGACGCTGCTCGGCCGACATCACGTCGAGAACGACGTCCACCGACGTCACACCGGTCACTTCTGTGACAGCGGCCGTGACCTCCCGCGTGATCTGGTCACGCATCGGGCATCCCGCGACGGTGAGATAGATGCTGACCCGAACGTCACCCGCCGGGCCGATCTCGATGGACTTGACCATGCCCAGATCGGTGATCGGACGGCGGATCTCGGGGTCGTTGACGGTTGCGAGCGCCGTCTGGACTGAGTCGTTCGTTGGGCCGGTCGTGGGCAGCGGGGACATGCCCTCGATGCTACGTGCTCGCGGCATGTGCTCGAACGGTGACGAGAAGGCGCCGTACGATCCAGGCATGACTGGTCTGGGGCGACTCACCGACGAACAGCTCAGGGCGTGGCGGAACTTCCTCCAGGCGCATGCGGTGCTGGTGCGCCGGCTCGAGGCGGATCTGCTCGCCGAGCACCAGCTGCCGCTCGCGTCCTATGACGTGCTGGTGCAGCTCGTCGAGGCACCCGAGCGGCGGCTGCGCATGACCGAGCTGGCGCAGCGGGTGCTCATCTCGCGCAGCGGTCTGACCCGGTTGGTCGACCGGCTGGAGCGCGAGGGGCTCGTGCGGCGGGAGGCGTGTGACGACGACGCGCGCGGCTTGTTCGCGGTGCTCACCGAGGCCGGCTTCCAGCGGCTGCGGCGCGCCTCTCCGACTCATCTGCGTGGCGTCGCGAGCTATGCCATCGACCGGCTCGACGACGAGCAGGTCGAGGCGCTCGCGGAGATCTGCGCCCTCCTGCTGGACAGCGGCGCGGTGGTGCCGGCTGCCCGAGACGGCGCCGAGCTGCCGGTCGGCCACCCCGCCTGACTCAGCGGGGCTCGCCCTCGGTCCCGCTCTGGTGGGCCTCGAGGTCCTCGAGCATCTGGCGCAGCTCTGAACGCAGGAAGTCGCGCGTGGCGACGTCGCCGACGGCGATGCGGAGAGCGGCGAGCTCGCGGGTGAGGTAGTCGGTGTCGGCGATGTTGCGCTCGGCACGCCCGCGGTCCTGCTCGTACTGCACGCGGTCGCGGTCTGCCTGCCGGTTCTGGGCGAGCAGGATCAACGGCGCGGCGTACGAGGCCTGCAGCGACAGGATGAGGGTGAGGAAGACGAACGGGTAGTCGTCGAAGATGAACTCGTTGGCGAGCACGTTCCAGATCAGCCAGAGGACGACGAAGACCGTCATGTAGACCAGGAATCGGCCCGTGCCGATGAACCGGGCGATCCGCTCGCTCAGCCGGCCGAACGCGTCGGGGTCGTAGGACGGGGTCGGCACCAGCGCCCGGCGCACCTCGCGCGGCTGGTCGAGACGCGTGCTGTGGTGGCGCCGCTCACGGGCCATCGGGTGCACCTGCCTCGCCGACCTCGATGGTCTCCAGTGCGCCGCGATCCCGGTCGCGCCAGTCCTCGGGCAGGAGGTGGTCCAGCACGTCGTCGACGGTGACGGCGCCGAGAAGGTGATCGTTCTCGTCGACGATGGGCACGGCGACGAGGTTGTACGTGGCCAGGTAGTGCGTGAGCTCGTTGAGCGTGACGTGCGGTTGCAGGGGCTCGATCGTGGAGTCGACGACTCCGCTGACCAGCGCCGAGGGCTGCTCCCGAAGCAGCCGCTGGATGTGGGCGATGCCGATGAACTTGCCGGTCGGGGTCTCCATCGGCGGCCGGCAGACGTAGACCTGGGCGGCCAGTGCTGGGGACAGCTCAGGCGCGCGGACGCGCGCCAGCGCCTCGGCGACCGTCGCGTCGGGCGGCAGGATGATCGGCTCGGTCGTCATCATGCCGCCGGCCGTGTCGTCGGTGTAGGCGAGCAACCGACGCAGGGGGGCGGACTCGTCGGGCTCCATCAGCAGCAGGAACTTCTCGGCCTCGTGCAGCGGCAGCTCCGACAGGAGGTCGGCCGCGTCGTCGGGCTGCATGGCCTCGAGCACGTCGGCCGCGCGCTCATCCGCGAGCTTGCCCAGGATCTCCACCTGGTCGTCCTCGGGCAGCTCTTCCAGGACGTCGGCGAGTGTCTCGTCGTCGAGCGCGGCGGCGACCTCGAGCCGGCGTTTCGGGGAGAGCTCGTGCAGCAGGGTCGCAAGGTCCGCGGCGTTCATCTTCTCGAACGTCGCGAGCAGGTTGGCCGCTCCCTGGCCTTCCTCCGCGAGGGCGAAGCCGGTCACGGCATCCCAGTGGACCGTCATCGCCTCGCCACGGCGGCGGATCCCCCTGCCCTTGCCCGGGCGACGCACGAAGACCCTCGTCACCGCCCAGTCACGGTTGCGCTGCTGATCCATGGCGACGTCCTCGACCGTCACCGGTGATCCGTCCTCGACGAGCGACACCGTGCGGTCGAGCAGCTCCGCGAGCACCAGGGTCTCGGTCGCGCGTTGCTCGAAGCGACGCATGTTGACCAGGCCGGTCGTGATCACGTGGCCGGCGTCGATGGACGTCACGCGGGTCATCGGCAGGAAGATGCGGCGCCGACCCGGCACCTCGACGACGAGACCCAGCACGCGTGGCGCCTCACGCCCGATCCGCAGCGTGACGACGACGTCGCGCACCCGGCCCACCTGGTCTCCGATCGGGTCGAAGACTGCGGTGTCTGCCAGGCGTGCGATGAAGACTCTTGTCTGTGCGCCGCTCACGATGCCTCAGGCTAGCGGCGTCGACGCGCTCGACGGCCGATCGTGAACGGGAGTCGCCCGCGCGTCGTGGCAGGGGAGGTGGGCGGTTCGGCGCGTCGCGAGCCGGACGGCATGTGCGTAGGTGACTCCACCAGCTCTCCGGTGGGCACGATGCGGGTGATCACCGACTCGCGCCGCCAGCGGTCGGGCTGTGCCTCTCCGTCGGGTGCGTTGAGGCGTTTGGCGTGCAGCTCGGTCGCGGCCGGCAGCCACGCCTCGTCGTCCGGAGCGATGGTCTCGGCGTGGCCGATCCAGGTGACCAGCCGCCCCCACGTGTCCTTGCTGCGCAGCGTCACCAGGATGCGCCGGTCGGCGTCCAGGAGGTCGAGCACCGGCATCTTCTGTTCCAGGCCGCCGCTGACCACGAGCGCGGCGCCGTCCACCCAGACGTGCCAGGCGGCGTACGCGCGACCTCCAGGCTCGGCAGCCAGCCAGAGCATCGCCGACTTCTTGCCGGCCTCCTCGAGAAGCGCGCGGGCTCTGGCGACATCGCGATCGAGCGTGGCGCCGCTCGCCGGCGGGACATCGGTCGCGGTGCGATCGAGCGTGGCAGGCTCGGCGGCACCGGCTTCTGGTTCGGAGGGCGCTGTCACGGTCTGAGGGTGCCACAGCCGACAATGGCCCGCGTGCAGCAACCGGGGACGTCCGACGGCGGCGTGAGCCGTCGGCCGAGCGCGATCGCTGTTCCGCCTCGTGCGGACATGGTGCTGTTGCCCATCGCGATCCTCGCCGTGTCGACGTCGGGTCCGCTGATGGCAGCCGCTGCGGCACCCGCTCTGGCTGTGGCGATGTGGCGCAACGTGCTGGCGACGGCAGTCATCGCCCCCTTTGCTGTGCTGCGCCATCGGGTCGAGCTCGCGGGCATGACCGCCCGCGAACGATCGTTGACCTTCGCCTCCGGGCTGTTGCTGGCGCTGCACTTCGCCACCTGGACCCCGAGCCTGCGCTACACGTCGGTCGCCTCGGCGACCGCCATCGTGTGCGGCCAGCCGATCTGGGTCGCGCTGATCGCCCGGGCCATGGGACACGACGTCCCCCGCCGGGTGTGGTGGGGCATCGCGCTCTCGCTCGGGTCCGTGATCGTGCTGACGGGCGTCGACTTCTCGCTGGAGCCACGCGCACTCATCGGAGACCTGCTCGCCCTGGTAGGCGGCATCTTCTCGGCGCTCTACACGGTCGTGGGAGCGGAAGTGCGCCGGACGGTCAGCACCACCTCGTACACCCTGCTGTGTTACGGCACGTCCGGGCTCGCACTCCTGCTTCTCTGCCTGGTCGCGCGGGTCGACATCACCGGCTTCTCGGGAAAGACCTGGCTGCAGCTGTTGGCCCTGACGTTCGGCGCCCAGCTGCTCGGGCACTCGCTGATCAACCGGGTGCTGCGCACGACGAGCCCCACGGTCGTTTCACTGGCACTGCTGTTCGAGGTGGTGGGAGCAGCGGTCATCGCCGCGATCTACCTCGGTCAGACGCCGCCGCTGGCCGCGCTGCCCGCGGCGCTGCTGCTGCTGGTCGGCATCGGGATCGTCGTCTCGTCACGCCCCCGGGACGTCGAGCCCTCCATCGCCGCCGACTGACCCTCCATTTGTGGACTCCGACACACCGGCCGGACGGCGTGTCTGGTGTCGGAGAGTCCACAACGGGGCTGTCGCTAGGCTCCGCGTATGACCCAGACGTCCCCGTTGCGCCCGCGTCGATCGTGTCTCGCGGTGCCGGGCAGCAGCACCAAGATGATGGGCAAGGCGCAGGGTCTGCCCGCCGACCAGGTGTTCCTCGACCTGGAGGACTCGGTTGCCCCGCTTGCCAAAGAGAGCGCGCGCGCCAACATCGTCGCGGCCCTGAACGAGGGCGACTGGTCGGGCAAGACGCGGGTGGTGCGGGTGAACGACCTCACCACGAAGTGGACCTACCGCGACGTGATCAGTGTCGTGGAGGGCGCAGGGGCCAACCTCGACGCGATCATGCTGCCCAAGGTGCAGTCGGCGGAGCAGGTCGTCTGGCTCGACCTGCTGCTGTGCCAGATCGAGATGACCATGGGGCTCGAGGTCGGGCGCATCGGCATCGAGGCCCAGATCGAGAACGCGGCCGGCCTGATTGCGGTCGACGACATCGCAGCGGCCTCGCCGCGCGTCGAGACCATCATCTTCGGCCCGGCCGACTTCATGGCCTCGATCAACATGCGCACGCTCGTCGTCGGGGAGCAACCGCCTGGATACGACGTCGGCGACGCTTATCACTACATCCTGATGCGCATCCTGATGGCTGCCCGGGCGCACGACCTGCAGGCGATCGACGGCCCGTACCTCCAGATCAAGGACGTCGACGGGTTCCGTCGAGTGGCCGGTCGTTCGGCCGCGTTGGGCTTCGACGGCAAGTGGGTGCTGCATCCCGGCCAGATCGACGCGGCCAACGAGGTCTACTCGCCGGCGCAGGACGACTACGACCATGCCGAGCTGATCCTGGACGCCTACGACTACTACACGTCTGAGGCCGGGGGCATGCGCGGAGCGGTCATGCTCGGCGACGAGATGATCGACGAGGCATCACGGAAGATGTCGCTCGTCGTCGCGGCGAAGGGGCGTGCCGCCGGGCTGTCCCGCACCTCGAAGTTCGAGGCTCCCGAGACCTGATCGTCACGGATCTGCCAAACCCTTGTGACAACTCTTCCCCTGCGGGGCGCCCAGACGTAAGGTGCCGGAGGTCCCGGATCGCCGGGTCAGGTTGAGCCCGTTGCAGAGCTCTAGCTGGGGAGCATTCATGGCGCGTACTCATCATCGTCGGCTGCTCGCACTCGTCACCGTGTCGGCAGCTGTCTTGGCTTTTTCGACCGTCCCGTCTGTCGGCGCGGTGGCGAGCAAGCACAGCAGCAGCGAGAAGTCCCGCAGCCCGTTGTCGTCAAGCGCCGGCCGGGGCAGTTTCGGTCTTTACGACAGCCGCCAGAACGGCGGACGTGCGACGCAGGCACTCCTGCAGAGCCGAGCGACCGCGCGCACCCCGCAGCAGTCGAAGGCACTCAAGCGACTCGGCAAGTCACTCGGTGGGCAGGCGCTCATCTCGATCGACGGGGTGACAAGGACCCCGCGCGTCGTGGCCCGCCTGGACGGATTCCTGAACAACAAGAGCAGCAAGAGCGCGCGCGCCATCGCGCTGCGCTACATCAACAGTCAGCGGGTAGCCCTCGGCATGGACGCCAGCGCCATCCAGGCATTGCACCTGCGGAAGAGCTATCGCGACATCAGCGGCATGCGCCACCTCTCGTTCCAGCAACTGCGGCACGGCGTCCCGGTCTTCGGCAGCGGCCTGCGGGTCGTGATCGCCAAGGACGGTCGCGTCGTCACGGTGATCGGCCCTCCGGTCTCCAGCGTCAAGGGCGGAGTTGTCGCGCCGGCCATCTCAGCCTCCGCGGCACGTTCTGCGGCGTTGCGGAATGTGAGGGCGAAGGTCACCTCCGCTGCGGCATCGTCGGCCAGCGGAGCAGCTCGTACGACCGTGTTCCGTGGCGGTGACCGTGCCTCGCTGGTCTGGTTCCCGACCGTCAGTGGGTTGAAGCTCGGTTGGGAGACCCTGGTGGACGCGCGCGGCACGGAGATGTACACCTCGGTGGTCGACGCGGCGACAGGCACGGTTCTCTACCGCCGCAACCTCGGCGACGACGTGAACCCCACCGCGCCCGCGAAGGGTCTGGTATGGACCAACTATCCGGGCGCGGCCCGCGGTGGCACCCAGGGCGTCGTCGACTTCGGTGCGCGCGGTTGGCTGAGCGGGCACGGGAACGCCAACGTCAAGCTTGCCGGCCCCAACGTTCACGTCTACACCGACATCAACGACAGCAACGCTGCTGACGCCGGTGAAGAGGTGCGGTCCAACAAGGGCCGCAACTTCCGCTACCCGTTCACGACGTTCCCGTCCACGTCGACCCCCTGCACCAGTGCGTTCCCCTGCTCCTGGGCTCCCGACACGGCCAACTCGTGGAGGACGAACCGCCAGCAGAACGGCGCGCAGGTCTTCTTCTTCGTGAACAACTTCCATGACCACCTCGAGGCTGCGCCCATCGGCTTCACCTCTGCCGCGGGCAACTTCGAGACGATCGACCCGGTTCAGGCCGAGCCGCTGGACGGCGCCAACGGTGACGTCGACGGTGATGGCACGATCGACGGGCTGCCCGACGGCGGACACATCGACAACGCCAACATGGACACTCCTCCAGACGGCATCTCACCGCGGATGCAGATGTATCTCTTCCACCAGCCGGGCACGGCCTACCCCGACGAAGACCCGTTCATCGCCGCAACGGCGGCGACGAGGCCGACGTGGTCTACCACGAGTACACCCACGGCCTGTCCAACCGCCTCGTTGTGGACGCCAACGGAAACTCCACGCTCGGCGAGGTGCAGGCCGGTTCGATGGGTGAGGCATGGAGCGACTGGTACGCCATGGACTACCTGGTCGGCCAGGGCCTGTTCCGTGACACGGCCGCCGACGGTGACCTGCGGGTCGGGCAGTACGTCGGCGCCGGTGTCGACATCGATCCGCAAGCAGCCGATGGACTGCCCGGTCGGATCCACCAGCCCCAAGTGTCACGGCACGCCAACGGCCGGCCCTGGCGGCTTCACCTACGGCGACTTCGGCAAGGTCTTCGCGGCCGGTCCCGAGGTGCACGCCGACGGTGAGATCTGGGGCGAGACGCTGTGGGACCTGCGCCGCGCACTTGGCAAGAACCTGACCGAGTTCCTCGTCACGCGGGCGATGTCGCTGTCACCGAGCAATCCGTCGATGCTCGACGAGCGGGACTCGATCCTGCTGGCCGACGCGACGCTTCGTGGCGGTCGACACCTCAACACGATCTGGCGGGTGTTCGCCCATCGCGGCATGGGGTTCTTCGCCGGCGCGCTCAACGGCAACGACTCGACGCCAGGTGAGGACTTCAGCACGCCACCGCCGGACAATGCTCCGACCGGCACCTTGACGGGCACTGTGACCGATTCAGGCACCGGCGAGCCGCTCGCCGGGGTGACGGTCACCGTAGCCCGGCAGGGCGGTGGGCGCCTGAACAACCCGAGCGACACAACCGGTGCGGACGGCACCTACTCGATCCCGAACCTGGTCGTAGGCACCTACCCGAAGGTCGCCGTTGCCAGCGGTGGCTTCGACCCTGTCCAGGTGCCCGTAACCATCGGGACGGGGACGACGGTGCAGGACTTCCAGACGCGTCGTGACTGGGCTGCCGCGTCCGGTGGTGCGGAAATCACGGCCTTCGACGGGCCGGACTACACGCCGTTCGGTTGCGGTCCCGGGGGCGCCATAGACCAGTCGCAGGTGTCCGGCTGGGGCAGCGACTCGGACCTGGTCGCCGGAGCACCCGGCCCGGACACGCCGAAGTCCATCACGATCGACCTGCCCACTGCAGTGGACATCTCGGAGGTCTCGGTCGATCCCAGCGAGACCTGCGGTGACGATCCGACCGCGGCAACCGGGGACTACACGGTCGAGGTCTCTTCGAACGGCTCGACGTTCACTGAGGTCGCATCGGGAACGTTCACCCCGGCCGATCGGGGCAGGTTCAACAACGTCACGCTGACCGGCGCGACGACGGGCATCACGGTGATCCGTTTCACGATGGTCGCGCCTCAGGCATTGCAGCTCGGGGCGGGAACCTGCCCGGGCCCGTCCTCCGGCTGTGACTTCATGGACATGTCGGAGATCGCGGTGCACGGGACGGCGACGCCGTGATCAGCGGCTGACCGACTGCACGACAGAAGGCGGGGCCGCGGTGGAAGCCGCGGCCCCGCCTTCGTCCTCTTGCGGCCGGCGCGGGCATACTCACCGGTAACAACCGGCCGACTGGCCGCCCGCGACAGGAGCACCGATGGGACGCCTCGCGCAGACCGATGGCCTGACCGACGTGCAGCAGGAGATCGTCAAGACGGTCCGGGAATTCGTGGACAAGGAGATCCTGCCCAATGTCGCGAAGCTGGAGCGGGACGACACCTACCCCGGCGACATCGTCGAAGGCATGAAGGCGATGGGTCTGTTCGGGCTGATGATCCCCGAGGAGTACGACGGCCTGGGCGAGTCGTTGCTGACCTACGCCCTGGTGGTCGAGGAGATCGCGCGTGGCTGGATGAGTGTCAGCGGCATCATCAACACCCACTTCATCGTGGCCTATCTGCTCAAGCAGCACGGCACTGACGAGCAGAAGCAGTCGCTGTTGCCGCGGATGTCCACCGGTGAGGTGCGAGGTTCGTTCTCGATGTCGGAGCCCGGCTGCGGATCAGACGTGTCGGGGATCACGACGCGGGCGGTTCGCGACGGGGACGACTACGTGATCACGGGCCAGAAGATGTGGATCACCAACGGGGGCACGTCGAACTTGCTGGCCGTGCTGGTGCGCACCGATGAGGGAGTGCCGGAGGACGCGTCGGTCTACAAGAAGATGACGACCTTCCTGGTCGAGAAGGAGCCGGGCTTCGGCGAGGTGGCTCCAGGGCTGACCATCCCCGGGAAGATCGAGAAGATGGGCTACAAGGGCGTCGACTCGACCGAGGCGGTCTTCGACGGGCTGCGGGTGCCGGCGAACCGGATCCTGGGCGGCGAGACCGGCATGGGCTTCTACCAGATGATGGACGGGGTCGAGGTCGGCCGCGTGAACGTGGCATCGCGCGGGTGTGGTGTCGCGCAGCGGGCGTTCGAGCTGGGCGTGCGATATGCCCAGCAGCGCGAAACGTTCGGCAAGCCGATCGCTCAGCACCAGGCAGTGATGTTCCGGCTGGCGGAGATGGCGACCAAGGTGGAGGCCGCGCACGCGATGATGGTGATGGCCGCCCGCAAGAAGGACTCCGGACAGCGCAACGACGTCGAGGCGGGGATGGCGAAGTACCTCGCGAGCGAATACTGCAAGGAGGTCGTGGAGGACTCGTTCCGCATCCACGGCGGCTATGGATACTCCAAGGAGTACGAGATCGAGCGCCTCTATCGCGAGGCGCCGATGCTGCTGATCGGCGAGGGCACCTCGGACATCCAGAAGATGATCATCGGACGACGGTTGCTCGAGGAGTACAAGCTGCGTGGCTGAGGGAGTCTGTCGCGACGCGGCGGACATGGTTCGGCGGATCCGCTGGCAGGCCGGTTCCTGTCTCGAGCTGGGCTCTCCCCTGTACGCCAGGTTGCTCGACCACGTGGCCGACGACGTGCGCGACGGCGGTCCGTGTGCCGACGTGCTGGCCGGTCACGAGCAAGATCCGGGCCCCAGCGCGCTCGCCCTTCGCCTGATGGGCGCGGTGCACCGGCTGGTCCTCGAGGGCCGGGTGGCGGAGCTGGCCTCGTTCTATCCGTCCGTGGGTGGGAGCGCGGACGGCGACAAGGCGTGGCCGGTTTTTCGCGATGTCGTCAGGGCGCACAACGACGAGCTGCGTCGCCTGCTCGACCAGCCGCCGCAGACCAACGAGGTCGGTCGAGCCGCCAGCCTGATCGGTGGCCTCCAGCACGTCGTCGACCGCTGGCCGGGCCCGGTGCGCTTGTTCGAGATCGGCGCCAGCGCCGGGCTCAACTTGCGCGCGGACCGGTTCCGGGTCCAGCTGTCCGACGGCTCCGGCGCGGGACCCGTCGACTCACCCGTGGTGCTCGTCGATCCCTGGCGGGGTCCCCGACCTCCGGACCTCCCGCTGCGCGTCGTCGAGCGACGCGGGTGCGACACGTCCCCGCTCGACCCGACGACCGAGGACGGACGGCTGCGGCTCACGTCCTACGTGTGGCCCGACCAGCGAGCCCGCCTCGAAAGGCTGCGCGGTGCATTGCAGATCGCTTCGCAGGTCCCTGCCTCGGTGGTGCCCCAGTCTGCCAGGGACTTCGTCGCCGACCTGCAGATCGTGCCTGGGATGACCACCGTTGTCTGGCACTCGATCATGTGGCAGTACCTCGACGTTCAGGAGGCATCCGACGTCGAGGCGCGGCTCGAGGACCTTGGCGACACCGCAGACGGGGACGCCCGCCTCGCCCACCTCGCTCTAGAACCGCGGCGCCGTACGCCGTCATCTGATCACGAGGTGCTCGTCATGCTGCGGATGTGGCCGGACGGCGGCGAGCGCATCCTCGGCAGCGCGGCACCGCACGGCATCCCGACCACCTGGGAGTAGCCGCGCCGTCCCTTCGGGGCCGTGCTATTTCTTCGGCGAGCGCCAGGGATCGTCCGGGCCGCCGGGAGTCGCGGCTGGCGACGTCGGATGGGGGACGATCGGCAGTGGCCGGTCACTGTAGGCCTGCCGCCATTGCTCGATAAGGTCGCGAGCCTGCGCTGCCTCCTGCTTGCCGATTCCGAACGAACCGCGCGGTGCAGGTAGGTAGCGGCCGCGTTGCCTGGCTACCTCGTGAATTCTCACGTTGTGACCGCCAAAGCGGTTGACCAGCTCAACCGAGCTGATGTCCTGCCACGGCACCCGTCTGAGGCCGAAACGGTGGATGTCCAGCCCCTGCGGGGTCAGCTCGACGTACAGGAGATCCCGGAAGACGGCCGTCACTGCCGCGACGGCGATGATTACGACGATGGCTTGACCGACTGATCGGTCCGCGATCTGTACGGCGAGAAGGACGAGGAGGATGGGTGAACTGTTGGCGAAGGTAGCGGGCCAGGAGGACCTGAGGACTACTGCCCGCTGCTCGCTTGACATGGTGCGATCGTCCCACGTCCGGACCCGCCAACCTCGCGGCTTGCGCGATGGCGGTGTGCCCGAGCGACGGGAACGGTCCTGCCGGACATAACGTTGGCGCAGAAGACAGACGCAATCTCGGAGGCCTTGTATGTCGCTCCACGAGCAGTACTCAGACATCCCCCGCGGTCAGGTGATCGCGACGTACGACACCTACGTCGAGGCACAGCGCGCCGTCGACTTCCTGGCCGACGAGCAGTTTGCGGTCGAGAACGTCAGCATCGTCGGGTCCGACCTGAAGATGGTCGAGAGGGTGACGGGTCGGCTGACGAGGGGCCGGGCAGCAGCCGCCGGTGCGGCCACCGGGGCCTGGTTCGGCCTGTTCGTGGGCGTCCTGCTCTCCGCATTCGCCTCGAAGGACAACACGAACGGGCTGCTGCTCGTCGTCTCCGCACTGATCTACGGTGCGGCGTTCGGAGCCATCTTCGGTTTCGTCAGCCACGCTCTGTCCGGTGGCAAGCGGGACTTCACGTCACGCAGCAAGATTGTGAGCAGCCGCTACGAGATCGTGGTGGTCTGGGCGAAGGCGGACACCGCCCGGGAAGTGCTGGCTCGACTGCAGTCGACCACATAGACGCGGCGCTGTCGGGCGCGAAATTCGCTCGCGGCGAACGGTGATTCTGCGAGGTCGCGTGCCGGGAGTCCTGATCCGAACGGACCGAACTCCAATCTGGCGCCGAGAAATGGCGCAGGGCTTGACGTCGCGGTGGAAGCCGTGTCGACGCCGCGATCGGCGTCGTACCGTCACTTCGTGACCCCGAAGACCTACACCGCGCGCTACGGCCCGACGAAGGCGGCCGCACAGTCCGTCGCCAAGTGGTTGCGGGACTCCGGTCTCATGGTCACCTCGCTCGCACCCGGACGGCAGTACCTGTCCGTCAAGGGAACGGCCGCCCAGGTCAACAAGGCCTTCGCGACGACGATGACCTACTACCGCAAGAGCGGCGCGCTGCGCCGCGCGCCGGCGACGACACCGTCGGTCCCGACATCCGTGGCACCAGAAATCCTCGGTGTCACCCGCCTCGCGGCCAGCACCGCGCGGATGAAGCCCGCGACCGTGCCACCGCCGGATGGCTTCCGCAATGCGCGCCCCTGCTCCTCCTAGTCCGGGCAGATCCCCGCCAAACGGCAGGCCGACGGGACCGCGCTGCCGAAGTACAAGGGCAAGACGCTGCCGTACGCCGTGTGTGGCTACACGCCGCCTCAGCTGCGCAGCGCCTACGGCGTCGCGAAAGCCGGCAGCGGCAAGGGCGCGACCGTCGGCATCATCGACGCCTACGCGGCGCCCACGATCCTGACCGACGCGAACACCTACGCCAGCCGTCACGGTGGCGCCCCGTTCTCCCACGGGCAGTTCACGCAGACCCTGCCGAGCGCGTTCACGCTCGAGGGACCGGACGACTGCGACGCCGCCGGCTGGTACGGCGAGGAGACCCTCGACGCCGAGGCGGTGCACGGCATGGCGCCGGCCGCCAACGTCCACTTCTATGCAGCGGCCAGCTGCAACGACACCGACTTCAACGACGCTTTCGCTCAGGTGCTGACCGACAACGACGTGGACATCGTGTCCAACTCCTACGGCGAGACCGAGGCGGACATCGCCTCCGAGCCGACGGTCAAGCTGATCTTCGACCTGCTGATGAAGCAGACGGCGTTGCAGGGCATCACGTTCGACTTCTCCTCCGGCGACGACGGCGACGAGCTGGCCAGCAGCGGCGCGCTGCAGGCTGACTCCTCGGGTGACAACCCGCTCGTGACCGCAGTGGGCGGCACCTCGTTGGCGGTCGGCAAGGACGGCGCTCGGACCTTCGAGACCGGTAGGGGCACCGAGAAGTACGCCTTGTCAGATGACGGTCACTCGTGGGACCCGCAGGGCTTCCTCTACGGTTCGGGCGGCGGCTACAGCACGCTGTACAAGCGCCCCCTCGTACCAGAACGGTGTCGTCCCGAACAACCACAAGGGACGGGCGGAGCCAGACGTCGGCATGATCGGTGACCCCAACACCGGGTTCCTGATCGGCGAGACGCAGACCTTCCCGGAGGGCGTGCACTACGACGAATACCGCATCGGCGGCACGAGCCTGTCCTGTCCGCTGTTCTCCGGTGTCGAGGCGCAGGCGGTCGGGAAGTCGGGCCGGATCGGCTTCGCCAACCCGGCGATCTACTCGCTGGCCAGGAACAACAGCGCAGCCTTCTTCGACATCACCTCGGGTCATCCTGACAGGGGTGACGTGCGGTCCGACTTCGCGAACGGCCTCGACGCCGCGGACGGCTACCTCTACAGCGTCCGCACGTTCAACCAGGACTCCAGTCTGTTCACCGCAAAAGGCTGGGACGACGTGACTGGTGTGGGTGCGCCGACGGCGGCGTTCGTCAAGGCCATCGAGAGGTAAGCGCCAGCGGCAGCTCTGCTGCATCCGCGTGATGAGGGGCCGTCGGCCGTCGTGGTCGGCGGTCCCTCATGTTTGCCCCGGGTGACGGACTCTGCGTCTCGAGCGGCAGGATTGCCTGTCGCAGGACGACGAGAGGACCGCAGATGCAGTTCGGCCGCTATTACGAAGAGTTCGAGGTCGGCGAGACCTACAAGCACTGGCCGGGCAAGACGGTCACGGAGTACGACGACCACCTGTTCTGCTTGCTGACCATGAACCACCACCCGCTGCACCTCGACGCCCACTATGCCGAAGGCTCAACCGACTTCGGGAAGAACGTTGTCGTGGGCAACTACATCTACTCCCTGCTGCTCGGCATGTCCGTGGCCGATGTCTCCGGCAAGGCGATCGCCAACCTCGAGGTCGAGTCGCTCAAGCACGTGAAGCCGACCTTCCACGGGGACACGATCTATGGCGAGACGACCGTGCTCGACAAGACCGAGTCGAAGTCCAAGGACGACCGGGGCGTCGTCCACGTCGAGACCCGCGGCTACAACCAGGACGGCGTCATCGTCTGCGTGTTCCGCCGCAAGGTGATGGTGCCCAAGCGGTCCTACGGAGACGCCCGCGGTGGCGAGCAGCCCGGTCGTCCCCTCCCGGCCGACACCTAACCCCCTCCCCTACTCCAAAGTCGATCATGCACAAAGTGGAATGTGGCGATTTCCGCACGCTCAATTCCCGAAATCGATCATGCAGTAGTTGGCACGGGTCGGCGATAGCGTCCCCTGGTGACGCGCGCACCTGGTGCGCCGCGTCTGAAGTGGACCGCGCCCGTGACCCGGCTCAGGTCGGGAGCATGCCCCACTCGCGCAGGGCGTCCCAGAGCCCGTCGACCAGGTCCAGGGACTTGAGCTCCACCCGGGAGACCCAGCGCACGTCGCTCGCGTCGTCACCGGCGACCGGCGTGGTCGCGACCGCCAGCGAGCAGGCGTAGTCGCGGATGTCGTAGATGAGCCCGTGCGGCCCGGGCCGCTGGACGGTCCCCACCCGGATGCCGACCACGACGTGCAGGCCCGTCTCCTCGAGGACTTCACGGCGTACGGCTGCGCGGTCGTCCTCGCCGAGCTCGACTTTCCCACCCGGCACCGACCAGAGGCCGGCTCCCGGTTCGCGGGACCGGCGGACCATCAAGAGCTGGCCCTCGTCGTCGTGCACGAGCGCTCCGACACAGGGGACTCGCGAGGTCGGTTCAAAGGGGCCGGGGAACACGAACTGCAGCCTAGTGAGATCCCCGGAGGCACACCGTCGCTGCTATGGCGCCGTCCAAGTCCTGCATGATCGACTTCGAAGGGGCTGGACGACAGGGCTTTGAATATGGAGAAACCGGGACGGACTTAACGGTCCAGGCCTTGACGCGCGGGGCCGGAGAGGGGGACCGTCGCCCCATGAGGGCTGAGCCCAGCTGCCCCCGCTGCGGCGGCGGCCTGCACGCCCCTGGCCTGTGGTCCAGCGCGTGGCAGTGCCAGACCCATGGCGCGGTCCATCCGCTGCAACCGGTGGCTCAGCCCACGATCGACGCCGTGCACCGGGCCGCAAGCACCGCCGTCGTACCCGTCTGGATGCCCTGGCCACTGCCCAAGGGCTGGCTGGTCACGGGCCTGGCGCACGCCGGTGACGAGCGCACCGGCGCCCGGGCCACTGCGGTGGCCTGCACCGGCCCGGCCCCTCTCGGTGGCGCCTGCGACGTCGTCGTGGTCGCCGAGGAGCCCGGGGTGGGTCTGGGGGCGCGCTACGCCGGCCTGGACGAGCTCGACCCCGGTGCGGTGCCGGAGGGTCGGGTGCCGGACGGCAAGATCCACGCAGCCGGACACCCCACGGCCGTCTGGTCCCTGCCGACCCAGGCCGATCGGGCGGTGTACTTCGGCGAGGCGCACGGCTGCTGGCTGTGGATCGTGCTCTGGCCGGAGAACTCCGGGTTCCTGCTGATCGACGATTTCGTGCTGACCGACCTGCGCAACGCCGGCCACGAGCTCGACATCCCGTTCGGCGCGTTATCCCCACGTCTGGTCGGTGACCCGACCTGAGCCGGTCGCACCCCCTACGCTGGGCCGGTGCGCATCGACATCCACGCCCACAGCTCTGCCTCAGACGGCACCGAGCTGCCCGCCGACCTCATCCGCTCGGCGGCTGCCGCCGGGCTCGACGTCGTGGCGCTGACCGACCACGACACGACCTCCGGCTGGGCTGCGGCGGTCGAGGCGCTGCCTGCCGGCCTGACCCTCGTGCGCGGTGCGGAGATCTCGTGCGAGATCGACGGCGTCAGCATGCACCTGCTCGCCTACCTCTTCGACCCCGCCCACCAGGGGCTCGCCGAGGAGATGGGCATGGCGTTCGACGACCGCACGCCGCGGGCCAAGGCCATCATCGCCAAGCTGGCGGCCGACTTCCCCGTCAGCTGGCAGGACGTGGTCGACCGGCTCGAGCCGGGTGCCACGGTTGGCCGGCCACACATCGCCGACGTGCTGGTCGCCAAGGGCATCGTGCCCGACCGCAACACCGCGTTCACCGAGCTGCTGCACAACGACGGGAAGTACTTCGTCGACCACTACTACGTGGACCCGGTACGGGCGATCGAGCTCGTCCGGGCAGCCGGCGGTGTCCCCGTGTTCGCCCACCCAGCCGCGTCTCACCGTGGCGACATCGTCAGCGACGCCGCGATCCGCAAGCTCGCGGAGGCAGGGCTCGCGGGTCTCGAGGTCGACCATCGGGACAATCCGCCCGACGATCGGGTCCGGCTGCGCGAGATGGCGGCCGAGCTCGGGCTGCTCGTCACCGGTGCCAGCGACTATCACGGCACGGGCAAGCCCAACCTGCTCGGCGAGAACACCACCGACCCCGAGGTCTTTGCGGCTCTGGTCGAGCAGGCCACTGGAGTCGACGTCATCACGGCATGAGGTTCATGTGACGCGCTCTGACTGGCTGCCGTGAACAACAGCGACGTCAAGTTCTTCTTCGAGGTCTTCGTCACCCTGTTCGTGATCATGGACCCGCCGGGCACCATCCCGTTGTTCCTGTCCCTCACGAGCGGGCGCACCCACCGGCTCCGGAAACGCGCTGCATGGCAGGCCGTCACGGTCGCGTTCTTCGTCATCACCGTGTTTGCGCTGTTCGGCCAGTCGATCCTCGACTACCTCGGCATCACGCTGGCCGCGATGCAGGGGGCCGGTGGCCTGCTGCTGCTGCTCGTCGCCCTCGAGCTGCTCACCGGCCACGCCGACGAGCCCGAGCAGACCGGCAACGTCAACGTGGCGCTCGTGCCACTCGGCACTCCGTTGCTCGCCGGCCCTGGCGCGATCGTCGCGACGATCGTGTTCGTCCGGGCTGTCGATGACACATCGATGGCTGTAGCCCTGGCGCTCGGCATCGTCTCCGTACACGTCGTGCTCTGGTTCTTCCTGCGTTTCTCGGTCGTCATCATCCGGGTCATCAAGGACAGCGGCGTCACGCTCATCACCCGCATCGCGGGCCTGCTGCTGTCGGCCATCGCGGTGCAGCTCATCGCGAACTCCGTGACCGCGTTCGTGAAGCAAGCGTGACCGTCGTGTCAGGACAACCCGAGCAGCTCGGCCTGCCGGGCATGCCCACAAGGCTGTTCAGCTGTACGCCGACGCGGCTCACCACGTGGGTCGACTGTCCTCGCCGCTACCGGTTCACCTATCTGGACCGTCCACCGCCGCCCAAGGGACCGCCGTGGGCGCACAACAGCCTGGGTTCGAGCGTGCATCTCGCGCTGGCCGGCTGGCACCGGCTCGACTCGAGACAGCGCAGCGTCGAGGCGGCCGGGCGGCTGCTCGAGCACGTCTGGTTGCGCGACGGTTTTCGCGACGACGAGCAGGAAGCCGCCGTCAAGGCGCGAGCCCGAGACATGGTCACGCGCTATGTCTCGAGGCTCGACCCCCACGAGGAGCCGCTCGGCATCGAGCGCACGGTCGGCATGCGCACCGAGGTGCTCGCCGTATCGGGCCGTCTCGACCGCCTCGACCTGCGCGACGGACCCTCCGGGGACGTGCTTGCCATCGTGGACTACAAGACCGGGCGGCGCGACCTCAACGTCTTCGATGCGCGCAGCTCGCTGGCGTTGGCGCTCTACGCGCTCGCGGCGGGCCGCACGTTCCGCCGCGAGTGTCTGCGGGTCGAGCTGCACCACGTGCCCAGCGGCGAGGTCATCGCGCACGACCACACGGCCGAGTCGCTGCAACGACACCTGGCCCGGGCCGAGGCGATCGGCGCTGAGGCGGGCGCGGCGGAACTGGCGTTCCGCGGCGGGCTGTCCAGCGCAGAGTCCGACGAGCTGTTCCCGACGCAGGTGTCGACGTCCTGCCGCTACTGCGACTTCGTGCGCCACTGCCCCGCCGGCTTCGCCGCGCACTCTCCCGCCGACCCGTGGGCCTCCGTCACCGTCGACGGGTCCTAACCGGTCGGGCTCAGCCGGACTCGACCTGGGCCCAGAAGTGGCTGAGCACCTGGGCGGTCACCTCGGGCTGGTCGGCCGCCGGTGAGTGCCCGGCCCGCGAGATCACGATGTGCGCAGCGGCCAGGCGCTCGGCCATGGCTTCTTGCACCGGCGGCGGCCAGGCGTCCTCGGTCTCGCCGTAGGCCACCAGGATCGGCAGATCGAGCGCGGCCAGCTCGTCGACGCGGTCGGGTTCGACGAGCAGCTGCTCGGCGATGCGCCGCAGCGAGGTCGGATGGTTGGCGAGGAACCGACGGCGCAGCCACTCCTCCATCTCCGCAGTCGGTGGCTCGGGCTCGTTCTGCGCGTCAAGCGCCCGTTTGGCCCCCCAGATCTGCTCCAGCTCCATCAGCGGAATGGCCTGCGCTAGCAGCGCGAGGTTGATCGACGAGGGCTCGGGGACGGCGGACGGGCCGGAGTCGAGCAGCGTCAGGGAACGCAGGGCCGCAGGCGAGGCCAGTGCGGCCGCGCGGGACACGAGGCCGCCGAACGAGTGCCCGACCAGATGCACCGGCTCTCCCAGGGCACTGGCCACCTCCACCACGTCCTCGGCGAGCGCCGCGACGTCGTACGCGGTCTGGTCGTCGGCACCCGGGGACTCGTACTGGCCGCGCTGGTCGAGCGCCGTCACGGGGTGTCCGGCTGCCGCGAGCGGGGCCAGCACGGCGATGAAGTCCTCTTTGGACCCCATGATCCCGGGGACGAGCAATGCCGGAGCACGGCGTACGTCGCCCGTGGGCGCGCCGACGAGGGCGGCAAGATCGCCGCGTTTCGTGCTCAGCCGGGTTGCCTGGATACCGCTGGGCAGGTCGAGGAAAGGTGGGATGCTCATTGCAGCGAAGGTTAGCGGCGCCAGTGTCATCGCTTGTAACAGGTTGGGGGCACAATGGCGGGCGTGACCCGGACCATCGCGATCGCCAACCAGAAAGGTGGAGTGGCGAAGACCACCACGGTGGCCTCGCTCGGCGCCGCCCTGGCAGAGCAGGGCCGCAAGGTGTTGCTCGTGGACCTCGATGCGCAGTCGTGCCTGACGTTCTCGTTGGGGCTCGACCCCGAGTCCGTGGAGCTCAGCATCCACGACGTGCTGCTGGGCAGGGTCGGGGCAGCGATGGCCATCCAGGCGACGGAGGACGGCGTCGACCTGCTGCCGGCCACGATCGAGCTGGCCGGCACCGAGGCGCAGCTGCTGTCCAGGCCCGGTCGGGAGTACGTGCTGCGCACCGCGCTCGCCGAGGTCTCGCAGGCCTACGACGCGGTGCTGCTCGATTGCTCGCCGTCCCTGGGCGTGCTCACGCTCAACGCGCTGACGGCCGCGGACGAGGTCCTGATCCCGCTGCAGTGCGAGATGCTGTCGCACCGTGGGGTCGGCCAGCTGCTGGACACCATCCACGACGTCCAGCGCATCCTCAACCCGGGCCTGCGAGTGCTGGGCGTGCTGCCCACCATGTTCGACGGGCGCACCAACCACGCGCGGGCGGTGCTCGCGGACGTCTCCGGCCGCTATGGGCTGACCGTCCTCGAGCCGCCGATCCCCAAGTCCGTGCGGTTCGCCGAGGCGCCGGCGGCCGGCCGCTCGGTGCTCGCCACGGCACGCCACAACCGAGGCTCCGAGGCCTACCGGGCTCTCGCCGAGGGGTTGTTCGGGTGAACCCCGGTGCAGGCTTCGATCGGCTACGACCACGGCTCCCGGAGTCCAGCGCATCCGTGCGCCCCTCCGATCCGGAGGGCCGTCGGGCGCTCTACAGCGTCGCCGACCAGCGCCCTTGCCTGGGCGCCGCCACCATCGAGTGCTCGTCCTGCGAGCGCACCAGCGTGGTCACCCCGCGGCGACTGATCGGCCTGGCCGCGCCCTCCCTGCACCTGCCGCTGATCAAGCGCGGGCACTCATCGTGGATGCGGTGCCCGGCCTGCGGAGACCGCACCTGGGTGCGCCTGCGCCTCCGCCTCTAGCGCGCCCCTCCTCAGAAGTCGGTCATGCAGGACTTGGGTCGCGCCCCCCAGAACCGAAGTCGATCATGCAGTAACCGACATCGTGCGCAGCGCTGCAGGTGAGGGCCCTCAGAAACTGAAGTCGATCATGCAGTAGCCGACGACAGCGGTGCGGTGTCACCACTCAAGACTCGAAGTCGATCATGCAGGACTTGGGTAGCCGCCCCGGTGAAATGATCATGGCTGAGATGGGTCGTCAGCTAGTGCATGATCGACTTCGATTTTCAGGGCTCTGACCTGCGACGATGCGTGCCGTGTCAGGAGCTGCATGATCGACTTTGAAATAAACGGGGGACGGGGGCTACTCCGTCGGGGGCTTGGAACGGCCGCGACCGCCGCGGCGCCGACGGCGCTTCGTGCCCTCACCGGGCTCGCCACCGGCCGGCGTCGGAGCCGGCGAGTCGCCCGTGGTCTGCGCAGCGGGCTCGGCCGCGGTCACTCCTGCACCGGCACCGCGCGTACGTCGTCGCTCCCGAGGCGGTCCGGTGCGCTCGGAGCGTGGCGGGGTCTCCTCGGTACGCGCGTCCGGGCCGGCGTCGATGCGCCCGCCAGAACTGCCGGAGTCCCGACCGCTGTGACCGCCGGAGCCGCGGCCACCGGAGCTGCGACCACCGCGGCCACCCGAGTCGCGACCACCGCGACCGCCGGAGTCGCGACCGCCGCGGCCACCGGCGTGCTTCCCGGTCTCGCCGAGGTCCTCGACCTTCTCCGCGTCCAGTCCGGCGCGGGTGCGCTGTGCGCGCGGCAGGACGCCGGTCACGCTGCGGGGGATGTCGAGCTCCTCGTAGAGGTGGTCGGAGCTCGAGTAGGTCTCCTCCGGCTCACCGAAGCCGAGGTCCAGCGCCTTGTCGATCATCATCCAGCGGCCGGCCTCGTCCCAGTCGACGAAGGTGATGGCCACGCCGGACTTGCCGGCCCGGGCGGTGCGGCCGATCCGGTGCAGGTAGGTCTTCTCGTCGTCGGGGCACTGGTAGTTGATGACGTGAGTGATGTCGTCGACGTCGATGCCGCGCGCTGCGACGTCGGTGGCCACGAGCACGTCGACCTTGCCGCTGCGGAAGGCGCGCAGCGCCTGCTCGCGGGCACCCTGGCCGAGGTCGCCGTGCACCGCACCCGAGGCGAAGCCGCGCTCGGCGAGGTCGTCGGCGACCTTTGCGGCCGTCCGCTTCGTGCGGCAGAACACCAGGGTCAGGCCGCGACCCTCGGCCTGCAGGATGCGGGCGAGCATCTCGACCTTGTCCATCGCGTGAGCCCGGAACGCGTGCTGCTCGACGGCCTTGACCGTCTGCCCGTCGTCGTCCGGGTCGACGGCGCGGATGTGGGTCGGGTGATGCATGTACGCACGGGCCAGGGTGACGATCTGCCCCGGCATGGTCGCCGAGAACAGCATGGTCTGCCGGCCCTGCGGCACCTGGCGCACGATGCGCTCGACGTCGGGCAGGAAGCCCAGGTCGAGCATCTCGTCGGCCTCGTCGAGCACCAACGTGCGCACGTGTCCCAGGTCGAGCAGGCCCTGGTTGGCGAGGTCGATCAACCGACCTGGCGTGCCGACGACGACCTCGACGCCGCGCTTCAGCGCCTCGACCTGCGGCTCGTAGGCCCGGCCGCCGTAGACGCTGAGGATGCGGATCGGGCGGGTCGCCGCTGCCTTCGCGATGTCACCGGTCACCTGTACGCAGAGTTCACGAGTGGGTACGACGACAAGGGCCTGCGGCTTGCCGGGTACCACCGGAACCGCCGGCTGCATGTGGCTCTCGCCCTCGAGGACGATGCGCTGCAGCAGCGGGATGCCGAAGCCGAGCGTCTTTCCGGTGCCGGTCTTCGCCTGTCCGATGATGTCGTGACCGCGCAGTGCCACCGGCAGCGTCAGCGACTGGATCGGGAACGGGTGGGTGATGCCGATGGCTGCCAGGGCGTCGACGGTCGCGGGCAGAACACCCAGCTCGGCGAAGCTCAGCTCGATGGCCGGTTTGCGCGCCTCCGTGACCTTGACGTCGCCGTCCTCGTCCTCGAGGGGTTCGGCGTCTTCAGCGTCGGTGTGGTCAGTCTCGGTCTGGTCAGTCCCGGTGTCGTCAGTCTCGGTGTCGTTGGTTTCGTTCGCGTCGCTGGACGCGCTGTCGGCGTCGAAGTCCTCAGGACTGATCTGCTCAGCTGGCGTGGTCGTGTTCAGGACGGTGCCCTTCTCGTGCGCGTCTTGGTGAACCCACGAGTGAGGCCGGCAGGGACCGGACTGGCCGCACGCCTCCATGAGGCGGGCCACGCGGGTTGAGCGGGTCGGTCGGAGCCGATCGCTGAAGAAAGAGTCTGGGCCACGACCGGGCATCCGTGATACGAGCGTCAGCCTACCCGGTGGCTACGCTGCGGAGCGTGAGCGACCACCCGAATGACGCTGTGCCGTCCGCCGCCCCCTCCGCCGGGGCGGACGCCGTCCCCTCCGCCGGGCCGGACACGGCCCCGTCCGCCCAGCCGGCCGCGAGCCCGCCGGCCAGCCAGACCGACTACATGGCCGACGACCAGTACCGGGAGGCCGTCGTCGACCTGCTCGGCGCCCTGGCCTACGGCGAGCTGACCGCGTTCGAGCGCCTCGCCGACGACGCCACGTTCGCACCGACCATCGCCGACAAGGCCGCCCTGGCCAGGATGGCGGTCGCGGAATATCACCACTTCGAGCTGCTCCGCGACCGCCTGAAGGAGCTCGGCGCCGCGCCTGAGCTGGCGATGGAGCCGTTCACCGAGGCCCTGCACTCCTTCCACGAGCGCACGGCGCCGGGCGACTGGCTCGAGGGGCTGGTCAAGGCGTACGTGGGAGACGGCATCGCGGAGGACTTCTACCGCGAGGTGTCTGCGTACGTCGACACCTCGACCCGCGCCCTCGTGCTCCAGGTCCTCGAGGACACCGGACACTCGCAGTTCGCCGTCGACCGCGTCCGGGCGGCCATCACCGAGGATCCGCGGCTGGCCGGCCGGCTCGCGCTGTGGGGCCGCCGGCTGGTCGGCGAGGCGCTGAGCCAGGCTCAGCGGGTCGCGGCGGAGCGGGATGCGCTCTCGACGCTGCTGGTCGGTGGCGTCGACCGGCCGGGTGCCGACCTGGCGGAGGTCGGGCGGATGTTCGCCCGCCTCACCGAGAACCACACCCGGCGGATGTCCGCGCTCGGCCTCACGTCCTGAGGGGACTCACGGCACACGGTGCCATAGGCGGCGGACGGGGAGTCGCCACATGGTCACGGGAACACCTGGTACGCGTGTCCGTGGGTGGAGGGCGCGAACGTGGGCCAGCTCGGCTAGAGCGCGCCGAAACCGACGCGGCGCGACTCGGGCTCGCCGATCTCGACGTAGGCGAGCTTGTCCGACGGTACGACGACGCGGCGTCCGCTTTCGTCGGTGAGCGCCAGCAGCCCGGTGTCGCCGGCGAGCGCTGCAGCGACCGCCGCGGTGACGTCCTCCTGGCTCTGGTCGCTCTCGATGACGAGTTCGCGCGCGGCGTGCTGGACGCCGATGCGGACCTCCATGGGTACCTCCGAAGGTTGCGGGCGACGCCCCGTCGCAGGTCGGTGGGGCTTGGTCGTGCAGGGGTCGCCCAGGTTAGTCGAGCCGGTCGACCGCCCGGCCGGCCAGAGCGGTCGTTCCGCTCTGGGCGCAGTTCAGCGGACCCACCGCTGCGGGGTCAGTGCGGCTCGCCGGTGCGGGGGAAACCGCCGATGCCGCGCCACGACAGGCTGGCCAGCAGCCGCGCGGCGGCGTCGCGGGGGATCTTGCCGTCCACGGCCAGCCAGTAGCGCGCGGAGACCTGGGCCATGCCGGTGAGCCCGACAGCGAGCAGCCGGGCCTGGTCGGGCGGCAGGCCGGCGTCGTCGCGGATGACCTCACTGATGGCGTCCGCGCAGGCCGCGGTGACGCCCTCGACGCGTTCGCGCACCTCCGGCTGGTTGGTGAGGTCGGACTCGAAGACCAGCCGGAACGCGCCACCGTCCTCGTCGACGAAGCGGAAGTAGGCCTCGATGGTCGCGGCCACCCGCAGCTTGTTGTCGGTCGTCGACGCGAGCGCAACCCGGACCGCCTCGACCAGTGCCTCCGCGTGCTGGTCGAGCAGCGCGAGGTAGAGGTCGAGCTTGCCCGGGAAATGCTGGTAGAGCACCGGCTTGCTCACGCCGGCGCGCTCGGCGATGTCGTCCATGGCCGCAGCGTGATAGCCCTGCGCGACGAACACCTCCTGGGCCGCGACGAGCAGCTGGGCACGGCGGGCCGAACGGGGCAGGCGGGTGCTGCGGGTTCGGATCTCCGCGGGGGCGGCCACGGCTGCTCCTCGGCTGGACAGGTGCGCGGATCTGCGAGCGCGCCTCGATCCTACGGGAGCAGGCGACCCGAGCAGGGTTTGCGTGCTCAGCGGTAGTCGTCGTCGGCGACTCCCGCGCTGCGCTGCTGCTCAGCACGGTCGGCCGGGTCGACCTCGAGCGGGACCTCGTCGTCAGCGGGATCGGCCGCCTCGGCCTCCGTGTCCTCGGGAACCACCTCGGCGTCCTGCTCGATGGCGTCGGCCTCGGGGGTTTCCAGATCACGTTCGCTCATGGTGCCGACTCCTCCCGTGCGTGGCCCTGCCACCTTACAGAGCGTGATGACCGGCCGGAATGGGGTGGAATCCGCGGCCCTGATGGACGAAGTGCCGGTGTTGCGCGGGCTCTCCGGTTGCCCGCCTGCGAGACTCCAAGCGTGAGCATCCGCGACAACCGCCAGCTTGTTGCGGCCCTGCTCGACGTCTCCGGGGTCTCCGGCGCCTCGATCGAGGCGGCCGGGTCCGGTCCGGGCACGTTGCGGCTTCAGCTCGCCGCAGGCACCGACCAAGCCGTCGTGGCCGGCGAGGTCAACCGGCTGCTGCGGTCGAGATTCGGGCTCGCCGTCGATCCCGATCGGGTCCGCGTCCTCGACGAGACGGGCTCCGGGGAGCCGGAAACCGGTGCAACGAGCGGCCGGCACGCCGGGGCGGACCCCGTGACGGACGTGACAGCGGACCTGTCGCTGGCATCGCCCGAGGCCGACGTGGCGGGCGTGGCGGACGACGCGCGCTCGACAGACGAGACGGGGCGTACGGGGGCGACTCCGGCGATCGGTGCCTACGCGCGCGACGCCGCCGTCGGCATCGCGACGATCTTCAGCTCGGACCAACGGATTGCGAATGGCGCAACTCTGCAGGCTGCGCCCGAGGTGACCCTCGCCCGACCCAGTCGGCTCACGATCGAGCACGTGCAGCTCGTGTCCGCAGGGTTGGGCACCTCCGTCACCGTGACCCTCGGACTGGACGGCCGGAGCCTCGAGGGCCATGCCGAAGGTGTGTCGACGCAGTCGGGGCTGCTGCGCTCGGTAGCCACGGCGACCGCTCGCGCCATCGAGGCGATCACCGACGCAAACCTGCGCTTCGAGGTCGAGCACGTCGAGGTGGCTCGCACCGGGACCGACCAGACAGCGCTCGTGGTCATCACGATGCTGACCGGTCGGTCGTCGCAGCGGCTCTCCGGTGCCTCGGTGGTCCGTGAGGACCCTCGTGAGGCCGTCATCCGTGCGGTGCTGGCAGCGCTCAACCGGCGCATGGAGCCCTTGATCGCCGGCACATGAGGCCGGCCCAGCAGCAGCCGCCGGAATGCCGGCGCGATCGAGAGTGCTGAGCCGGTAGTGACGACCCAACACCGGAGCAGCACCGGCGTACGACCCGTGTGGAACGGTGCGCTGGAACCGGCCGGTCCCGAGCGGCTGCACGTGCGCCGGGCCCCTGGCACCTCGGAGACGGCGGAGCCGGCCGTCTTCGTGCACGGTCTCGGCGGATCGGCCACCAACTGGACCGACCTGATGGGTCTGCTGCAGGACTGCTTGTCCGGCGCCGCCCCTGACCTGCCGGGGTTCGGCTGGTCGCCACCACCGACGAACGGCGACTACTCGCTGGCCGCGCACGCCAGAGTCATCACCGACTTCATCGAGGGCGACGGCACGCGGAACGGCCACACGCCCGTACACCTGATCGGCAACTCCCTCGGCGGCACCGTCGCCACCATCGTCGCCGCCCGACGCCCCGATCTCGTGCGCACCCTCACGCTGGTGTCACCGGCGATGCCGGTGCTGCGGCCGCGTTCCACCAACGCCCACCTGCCGGCGCTCGCCGCACCGTGGATCGGGCAGCGCCTGGCCCGCCGGCTCGGCCGCTACCCCGTCGATGCGCGGGTGAAGGCGACGCTGGCCCTGTGCTTCGCTGACCCGGCGCGCGTGCCTCGGCAGCGCTTCGACGAGGCGATCATCGAGGCAGACCGGCGGGCCCGGCTCGGCCACGACTCCGAGGCGATGCTGCTGTCGTTGCGCAGCCTGATCGCGACCTACCTGCACCACGGTCCCGTGTCGCTGTGGGACACGGCAGCGCAGGTCCGAGCCCCGACGTTGCTCGTCTACGGGCTCAAGGACAAGCTCGTCGACCCGCGGACGGCGGCCCGCGCCGCGCGTACCTATCCCGATGCTCGTTTGCTGCTGCTGCCCGACAGTGGTCACGTGGCGCAGATGGAGCATCCCGAGGAAGTCGCTCGAGCGGTACGTCGACACGTGACGCTCGTGCGTTGACGGGACGTGCCCGGCGTCAGGGTCCTGGCTAGAGCGGCGTGACGTAGGCGCCGCTGATGCCGCCGTCGACGAGGAACGAGGTCGCGGTGATGAAGCTGGACTCGTCACTGGCGAGGAACAGCGCTGCGTTGGCGATCTCCTCCGCCTGGGCGAACCGGCCCATCGGGATGTGCACCAGACGTCGGGCCGCACGTTCCTTGTCAGTGGCGAACAGCTCGCGCAGCAAGGGTGTGTCCACCGGTCCGGGGCAGAGCGCGTTGACGCGGACGCCCTGGCGCGCGAACTCCACCCCCATCTCGCGGCTCATGGACAGCACCCCGCCCTTGCTCGCGGTGTAGGAGATCTGCGATGTCGCCGCGCCCATCACCGCGACGAACGACGCCATGTTGATGATCGAGCCCCGACCCTGCTCCAGCATGTAGGGCAGCACCGCCTTGCAGCACAGGAAGACGCTGGTGAGGTTCACCTCCTGCACGCGTCGCCACGCGTCGATGCCGGTCTCGAGGATCGACGAGTCGTCGGTGGGATTGATGCCCGCGTTGTTGAAGGCGATGTCGACGCTGCCGAAGGTCGCGTTGGCCTCGGCGACCATGCCCTCGACGTCGCCTGCGTCGGTCACGTTGCAGTGCACGTAGTGACCGCCGAGGTCCTTCGCCGCCTCATGGCCGCGCTCGTCGTCGACATCGGCAAGGACCACGCGCGCCCCTTCCTCGGTGAAGCGGCGCGCGGTCGCGAGACCGATGCCGCTGGCGGCGCCGGTGATGATCGCGGTCCGGCCCTCGAGTCGCCGCTCTGCCATGAGCTCATTCCTCCGTGTTGATGAAGACGTTCTTCAGGTCCGTGAAGGAGTCGAGCGCGTCCGGTCCGAGCTCGCGGCCGAGTCCCGACTGCTTGAACCCACCGAAGGGCGTCGAGTAGCGCACCGACGAGTGGGAGTTGACCGACAGGTTGCCCGCCTCCACGCCTCGGGCGACTCGCAGGGCGCGCCCGACGTCGCGCGTCCAGATCGAGCCCGACAGGCCGTACTCGGTGTCGTTGGCCATGGCGATCGCGTCGGCCTCGTCCTCGAACGGGAGCACGGCCACCACCGGGCCGAAGACCTCCTCGCGCCACACGGCGTCGCTTGCGGAGCGGGGCAGGACCACGGTCGGTGGATACCAATGGCCGGGGCCGTCGGGCGCGCTGCCCCGGAAGGCGACATCGACGCCTTCGTCCACGTATGCGGCGACCCGGTCGCGTTGGTCCGCGCTGATGAGCGGGCCCATCTCCGCGTCCTCGCGCTCGGGGGCGAGGACCTTGACGCCGGCGACCGCGGGTTCGAGCAGCGCCAGGAAGCGTTCGTAGACGCTGCGCTGCACGAGGATCCTGCTGCGCGCGCAGCAGTCCTGGCCCGGCGTTGTCGAAGACGCCGTAGGGCGCGGTCGCCGCCGCCTTCTCCACGTCGGCGTCGGCGAACACGATGTTCGCGCTCTTGCCGCCCAGCTCGAGGGTCACCCGCTTCACCTGCTCGGCGGCGCGCGCCATGATGCGCGTCCCTACCTCGGTGGAGCCGGTGAAACAGATCTTGCGTACGAGAGGATGTCCGACGAAACGCTCTCCGACGACGGATCCCTTGCCGGGCAGCACGGTGAAGACGTCCTCGGGCAGACCAGCCTCGAGGGCGAGCTCGCCGAGCCGGATCGCCGTCAGCGGCGTTATCTCGGCCGGCTTGAGCACCACGGTGTTGCCCGCAGCCAGCGCCGGCACGAAGCCCCAGCCGGCGATCGGCATCGGGAAGTTCCACGGCACGATCACGGCGACGACGCCGAGGGGCTCCTTGAAGGTCATGTCGACGCCGCCCGCGACCGGGATCTGCCGCCCGAACAGGCGTTCCGGCGCGGCGGAGTAGTAGTCGAGGACGTCGCGTACGTTGCCCGCCTCCCACCGCGCGTTCGTGATCGTGTGACCGGAGTTGCGCACCTCGAGCTGCGCCAGTTCCTCGAGCGCTCCGTCGACGGCGGCGGCGAACCGGCGCAGCAGACGTCCCCGGTCGGCGGGCGCGACCTTTCGCCAGCTGTGGAAGGCTCGCTGCGAGCGTTCGATCGCGGCGTCGGTCTGCTCGACCGACGCGAGGTCGACGGTCGCGACCTCCTGCTCGGTCGCAGGATTGATCACCAGGTGGCTCGTGGCCGTCGTCGGCACGCTCACATCCTCTCGAAACCGCGGAAGCGTTCCCAGTCGGTGACGGCGGCACCGAAGGCGGCAAGCTCCACGTCGGCGTAGTTCGTGTAGTGGTCGACGACGGCGTCGCCGAGCAGCTCGCGGGCCACGGGGGAGGCGGCGAACAGGTCGCGGGCGTGCTGCAGCGATGTCGGCACGCGCGGGTGGTCGGAGGTGTAGGCGTTGCCCTCGAAGGCAGGCTCCAGGGTGAGGCCGAGCTCGATGCCGCGCAGGCCGCTGCCCAGCATGCCGGCCATGGCGAGGTAGGGGTTGACGTCGCCACCGGGCAGCCGGTTCTCCAGCCGCAGCCCGGCACCGTGCCCCACGACCCGCAGGGAGCAGGTGCGGTTGTCGTAGCCCCAGGCGGTCGACGTGGGGGCAAAGCTGCCCGGCTGGAACCGCTTGTAGGAGTTGATGTTCGGCGCGTAGAGGAACGTGAGCTCGCACATGGTGGCCTGGATGCCGGCGACGAAGCTCTGGAACATGGGGGTCGGGCCGTCGCCCTCGTCGAACACGATGCGCCCGTCGTCACCGCGCAGGCTCATGTGGATGTGGCAGGAGTTGCCCTCGCGCTGGTCGAACTTCGCCATGAAGGTCAGCGCCTTGCCGTGGTGGGCAGCGATCTCCTTGGCACCGTTCTTGTAGATCGAGTGCTTGTCCCCGGTGCGGATGACCTCGTCGAACTTGAAGGCGATCTCGTGCTGGCCGAGGTTGCACTCGCCCTTCGCTGACTCGACGACGAGACCTGCCCCGAACATGCCGTTGCGGATGTCGCGCAGCAACGGCTCGATGCGGCTGGTGCCCAGCAGCGAATAGTCGATGTTGTACTGGTTGGCCGGCGTGAGCCCTCTGTAGGCCAGGTCCCAGGCCTGCTCATAGGTGTCGTTGAAGACGATGAACTCGAGCTCCGTGCCGGCGAACGCGACGAGCCCCTGCTCTGCCGCGCGGTCGACCTGGGCACGCAGCACCTGGCGGGGGCTCTCGACGACCGGGCTGTGGGCGCCGTCGAGCCACGCCAGGTCGCAGATCACCATGGCGGTGCCGGGGATCCAGGGCACCGGGTGCAGCGTCGCCAGGTCGAGGACGAACTCCATGTCGCCGTAGCCGCGCTCCCAGGAGCTGATGGCATAGCCGTCGACGGTGTTCATGTCGACGTCGACGGCCAACAGGTAGTTGCAGCCTTCGGTCCCGTGCGCGAGCACCGTGTCGAGGAAGAACTGCGCATGGATCCGCTTGCCTTGCAGCCGGCCCTGCATGTCAGGGAAGGCCACGACGACGGTGTCGATGCTGCCGTCAGCCACCTGCGCGCGCAGCCGGTCGACGGTGAGCGCGGGCTCGGGCTGGGTCATTCGGGGGCCCCTGTTCGTCAAAAGGTCTCGGACGGGACCTTATAAGCGATCGTGAAGGACGAGGAACGAGTCCGACGATCGGACCAGAGACTGCCAGAGCCGGGCCGGACTGGCGGGCTCGTTGGACTCTTTGGGTCTAGACCGTAACGCTGCGGTGCAGTAACGTCCACGCTCAGCGAGGGCCTGTTCGTTTCGTGCCCGCGACACGCACGAATCGGCTGCGAATCGTAACGAGACGGGTGTAGACATCCCGTGTCTCGCGGTGAAATTTCGCCGCGTCCTGGTCCGGCCACGGGGGATCGGACGTTAATTAGTTCTGGAGGCATGACGTGGCCGAACAGACTGAGCTGAACGCTGACGAACGCCGCTTGGCGGAGCTCGGCTACCAGCAAGACCTGCATCGCAGTTGGTCGGGTTTCTCTAACTTTGCGATTTCGTTCTCCATCATCTCGATCCTGGCTGGCTGCTTCACGACGTTCTACCAGGCGTGGAACAACGGTGGACCGATCTGCGATCTCCTGGGGTTGGCCGATCATCTCGTTGTTCATCCTGTTCATCGGCTTCTGCATGTCCGAGCTGGTCTCGGCCTACCCGACCTCCGGCGGCATCTACTGGTGGGCCAGCAAGCTCGGCGGCGCGCGGGCCGGCTACTACACCGGTTGGCTCAACCTGATCGGACTTCTCGCAATTGTCGCCTCTGTCGCCTATGGCTGCGCATACTTCTTCGATCTGACATTCGGGTTCTTCAGTGAGAGTTGGGCCGAGGGCTATTCGCTACAGCGGGTGTTCTGGGAGTTCCTCGTCGTGCTGGCGATCATCGTTTCTGTGCTAACATCTTCAGCAGCCACCTGCTGGCCATCATCAACAACATCTCCGTGTGGTGGCATGTCGCCGGTGCCGCGATCGTGGTGCTCATTCTCATCTTCGTGCCCGACCATCATCAGAGCGCCTCCTTCGTGTTCAGCGAGCGCGTCAACAACACGGGCGGTCTCTTCGGGCGGCGAGCACGAACGGCTTCGGACTTCTGGTTCTACGTCATTCCGCTGGGATTCCTGCTCACCCAGTACACGATCACCGGCTTCGACGCCTCGGCACATCTGAGCGAGGAGACCCACTCCGCGGCCGACGCCGCTGCCAAGGGCATCTGGCGGTCGATCTTCTACTCCGCGATCGGCGGCTATGTCCTGCTTGCTGGCGTTCGTGTTCGCGGTCCAGGACCGGAAAGGCGTGTCGGCCGGCGGCGGCGGTGTGGCTCTGTCATCTTCGACCAGGCGACTCGGCTCGAACTGGGGCGGCCTTGTGCTGCTCATCGCGGCTAGTCGGTCAGCTCTTCTGCTCGACTGTCCTGCCTGACGTCGACATCGCGCATGACTCTACGCGTTCAGCCGGGACGGAGCCGTGCCGGGCGCGCGGCATTGGTCCAAGCTCGACTGCCAAGCGGGTGCCTGTCAATGCGCGTGATTCTTTCGCCGTCGTAGCAGCGATCGTCACCCTGCCGGCGCTGATCAAGATCAACATCGGCACCGACAGAGGCATCCGATCATCGTCACCTACGCGTTCTACAGCAGTCGTGTCGATCGGCGTGATCGGGCTCTATCTCGCGTTCGCCATCCCGATCTGGCTGCGCTGGCGCGCTGGCGCCTCGTTCGAGCAAGGCTCCTGGAACTCGGGCAACAAGTAGAAGTGGATGAGCCCCGATCGCGGTGGCCGAGATCGTGATCATGTCGATCTACTTCATCCTGCCATTCACGCCTGCGGGTGCGCCCGGGTTCATGCGCGACATGCTGGGCTCGCCAGGGACCGACGAGGTGCCTTTCTCCTGGAAGTTCGTGAACTACACACCGATCGTCACCGGACGGCGCACTGCTCACGCTTGGCATCGGCTGGCACGCTGTCGGCCAAGAAGTGGTTCACGGGGCCGAAGCACACGATCGACCCCGATGTGGTTGCTGCCTTCGACGGTAAGTAGCTCCGCCTTCCCGAAAATGTTCTCGGTTCGGGCTGGGGTGGCCGATCTGCGACTAGCCCGACGAGCGACCTTCGTCCGCGACACGCCGAGCGTGTCGCGGACGAAGGTCGCTCGCTAGTCGGGGCGCTGGGCTTCCTCGAGCAACCCGGCGAACGCCGGACCGTCCAGCTCGCCGACGGCGCGCTCGTACTTCTCCATGCCCCACGACCAGAAGTCGAAGTCGATCGGGCTGACCGCATCCTGGATCGAGGCCCACAGGGTCCAGCCGAAGTTCGACATCAGCCCGAGCAACCTGGCCCGGGCCACCTTGTGACGCAGCCGCCGGCCGTAGTAGCTGTCGACGAGCAGCGCGAGGTGGTCGAGCGAGAGGTGTGACTCGCTCCAGATGTTGCCGAGCTCGAAGCACTCGTCGTTGTTGCCGCCGTACTCGTAGTCGATGACCCACAGCCGGGCACCGTCGTCGATGAAGTTGGCCGCGAGCAGGTCGTTGTTGCACGGCACGGTCGGGCCCCGACGCAGCGCGAGTGCCTCTTCGATGCGCCGCGCCTGCGGCATCAGCTCGACGTAGCGAGGTGGCAGTCGGAAGCCGCGTTCGAGGACGAGCGACAAATACCGCTGCTGCAGTCGGAACATGTCGAAATCGCCGTCGAAGCGCGGGCCGGTGTGCAACAAGCGGCACACCTCGGCCGCGCGTACGAGCGTGCCCTCCTCGCGAAGGTCCTCGGGCTGGAGCGTTCGGCCCTCGACCCACTCGACGACCAGCACGTGCAGGTCCGGCAGGTAGTCGAGCACGGCCGGCGCCGCGCCGGACTCGGCCGCCCGCCGCGAGTTCGTGTTCTCGGCGGCCCGATCGATGGCCAACAGGTCGCCATCGGAGCTCGAGAGGCGCAGGACTGCCATCCGGTCAGGGGTCGTCACCTTGACGTTGACGTTGGTGAGCCCACCCTCCAGCAGCTGGGCTGTTCGCGGTGACCCGGCCAGCATGGGCAGCTGGTCGAGTGCGAGCTGGAGTCGCGCAGCAACAGGTGCCGGGAGACTGCCTGCGCCATCGACCTCTTCCACGCGACCTCCTCGCTGGCGCTCGTCGGCCGCGCTCGGAACGCGCTGTGCCATTTGGTGAGCTCGCTCACTGGCGGACCATACCGCGCGGCCAATACGGTCTAGACCGAAAATTGCCGAGCGACTACGCTCAGGTGGTGAGGACTCTTCCTGCGACTGCAGCTGTCGTGGTCATCGGTGGGGGTGTCGGCGGCGCGAGCGTCGCCTACCACCTGGCCCAGCGGGGCCAGACCGATGTCGTGCTCGTCGATCGTGCGGAGCTGACGAGCGGTTCGACGTTTCACAGCGCGGGCCTGGTCGGCCAGTTGCGCGCCGACCCGACGCTCACCCGGATGAACATGTACTCGGTCGAGCTCTACCGGAAGCTGCAGGAGACCGAACTGCCGCCGGGCTGGGTGGAGTGCGGCGGCATCCGGCTCGCGTCCTCCCCGGAGCGGATGCAGGAGATCCGCCGGCAGATCAGCTGGGCGACCGCCTTCGGGTTGCCGCTCAAGGAGATCTCGACGGCCGAGGCCCATGAGCTCTTCCCGCTGATGGATCCGACGGGGGTGCACGGCGCGGCCTTGCTGGCCTCGGACGGCTATGTCGACCCGTCGCAGCTGTGCCACTCGCTGGCCGGCCTGGCCAGGCAGGCGGGTGTGCAGATACATCCGCACACCCGGGTCACCGGCATCGATGCGGAGCGCGGGCGGGTGACGCGGGTGCACACCGACCAGGGCACGATCGCCTGCGAGGTCGTCGTGAACTGCGGTGGCATGTTCGCGGCGGAGATCGGCCGGATGCTCGACGTGCGCATCCCGCTCGTCCCGATGTCGCACCAGTACGTCGTTACCGATGCGTTCCTCGACCATCGTGACCGCCCGTTGCCCACACTGCGCGATCCCGACCTGCTCGTCTACTTCCGGCAGGAGGTCGACGGACTCGTCATGGGCGGCTACGAGCGGGACCCCGCACCGTGGACCGCCGACAAGACGACGTACGACAAGATCCCGAGCGATTTCAACGGACGGTTGCTCCCCGAGAGCTGGGACCGGTTCGAGGAGATCACCGCCAACTCCCAGGTGCGCGTGCCAGCGATGGCCGACGTGGGTCTGCGAAAGGTCATCAACGGCCCGGAGGCGTTCACGCCGGACAACGAGTTCATCCTCGGCGAGACCGAGGTGGACGGGTTCTTCGTGGCGGCCGGCTTCTGCGCGCACGGCATCGCCGGCGCGGGTGGCATCGGCAAGGTGATGGCCGACTGGATCGTCGACGGTGACCCGGGCCTGGACGTGTGGCACATGGACGTGCGCCGGTTCGGGGCGCAGTACCGCTCGGCGAGCTACACCCTCGCGCGCACCGTCGAGACCTATTCGACCTACTACGACGTCGTCTACCCGGGCCACGAACGCGAGGCCGGCCGACCGCTTCGTACGACGCCGGCCTACCCGTGGCACGTCGCGCACGCTGCCTCGTTCGGCGAGAAGTCCGGTTGGGAGCGGGTCAACTACTACGAGTGCAACGCATCTCTCGGCGACGAGTCGTTGCGCCCGCGTGGGTGGGCGGGGCGGCACTGGTCACCCGCGATCGCGGCGGAGCACGCCGCGACGCGCGAGTCGGCGGCGTTGTACGACGAGTCGTCGTTCGCCAAGCTGATGGTGACCGGCCCGGACGCCGCCGGGCTGCTCGAGTGGGTGTGTGACAACCACGTCGCGCGGGCGGTCGGCGACATCACCTACACGCAGGCGCTCAACCAGCGGGGAGGCATCGAGTCGGACTTCACCGTGACCCGCCTCGAGGACGACGCGTTCATGGTCGTCACCGGCACGTCGTTCGGCTCGCACGACCTGGCGTGGCTGAGACGGCAGGCGCGGCAGCGGTCGGCGGCCGTACGCATCGCCGACGTCACGGGGTCGCTCGTCACCTACGCCCTGTGGGGACCGTCGAGCCGCGCGATCCTGGGGTCGCTGACGGGGGCCGATCTGGGCAACGCCGCGTTCCCGTTCATGACCTCCCGGGAGATCGCCGTCGGCGACGTGCCGGTGCGCGCGCTGCGGGTCACGTTCACGGGGGAGCTGGGCTGGGAGCTCTACGCACCCGCCGAATATGGCGCCGCGCTGTGGTCGGCGCTGTGGTCGGCGGGCTCGGATCATGGTCTGGTGGCCGGCGGCTATCGCGCCATCGAGAGCCTGCGGCTGGAGAAGGGCTATCGGGTGTGGAGTACGGACGTGACTCCCGAGACCAACCCCTACGAGGCCGGGCTCGGGTTCTGCGTCAAGCTGGACAAGCCGGGCGGTTTTCTCGGCGCCGATGCCCTGCGATTGGTGAAGGCGCAGGGTGTCACCCGGCGGCTGCGTTGCCTGACCCTGCACGACCCGCGCGCGGTCGCGTTGGGCAGCGAGCCGGTGCGCATCGGCGGGCAGGTCTGCGGCCGCGTCACGTCAGGCGGTCTGGGTTACACCGTCGGCGCATCGATCGCGTTCGCCTACCTGCCGGTCGAGGTCGGCTCGCCCGGCACCGAGCTCGAGGTCAACGTGTTCGGCGAGTGGGTGCCCGGTGTGGTGTCCGACCAGCCGCTGTATGACCCGAAGAGCCTGCGGGTTCTCGCGGACGCCTGAGGGTTGCTCCGGCGAGCGACCTTCCGGCCCCGACACGCCGGCGTGTCGGGGCCGAAAGGTCGCGCTGGCCAGGCGAGGTCGACGGTGTCGCGATGCGGTCAGCTGCTGGACGCGACGTCACCGTCGGCAGCCATCTCGCTGCGAGCCGTCGGTCCGAGACCGGTCCGCAGGGTGATGCGCGTGCGGTCGGCGCGGAAGACGTCACGCGCGTACTCCACAGCGACCCCGGACGCCGTGTAGGCGGTCCGCTCGATCAGCATGAGCGGGCTGCCCTCCTCCACGCCGAGCAGGCTTGCCTCCTCGGCGTCGGCGATCACCGGCTCGAGGACCTCCGTCGCGGTGTGCGGGGCGTGGTCGTACTGCTTGGTCAGCAGCGTGTAGAGCGAGCCGGTCAGCCGGTGGGCGAGCAGGTCGGGGAACAGAGCCGCGGGAAAGCACGCGTTCTCCAGGGCGAGCGGCTCGCGATTGGCCGAGCGCACCCGCACGATCTCGTGTACGAGTCCCTGGCGATCGAGCCCCAGGGCACGCGCCGCCGTACGGCTCGCAGGCTTGGTCCCCGCGCTGACCACACGCGCGCCCGCTCGCAGGTTGGCCCGACGCATCTGCTCGGTGAAGCCGGCCAGGCCGGTGAGGTCGCACACGATCTTCGGCTCGGCGACGAAGGTGCCACCCAGCCGGCCGGGCTTGCGCAGGATCGTGCCAAGGCCCTCGAGGGTGGCCAGTGCCTGCCGCAGGGTCATCCGGCTGACGCCGAGAGCGGCGGCCAGGGTCTCCTCGCGGGGCAGCTTGTCCCCGGGCACCAGAGCTCCGGAGCCGATCACCGACGTGAGCCACGTCTCGATGCGGACATGCGCGGGCTGGGGGGACTCGACCCCCAGATCGGGTGCCCCGTGGAGCACTTCGTCGACGGCATTCACCGCCTTGCCGCCCATGTGCGCATCGTAACGACGCGCGGCGCCGATGCTGTGCTTCCTGGCAAGTTGCCGTCGCTGGTCAGTCGTGCCGCCGGAGCCATTGCTCGACGGCCGCGCGGTAGACGTCGGGTTTCTCCCACATCGGCAGGTGCGAGCAGCCGTCCAACACCAGTTGCTCGACCTCGTTGCCGGCGGCCCGGATGCCGTCGACGATCGGCATCTGCAGGGCGGGTGTGGCCTCGTCGTGCTCGCCCGATACGACGTACGTGGGCACCCGGATCGCGCTGAGGCGATCGGTCGACGACCAGTCCTTGATCGAGCCGATCACATGGAACTCCGACGGGCCGTTCATCGTGTGGTAGACGGTCGGGTCCTCGTCGATCTTGGCGAAGCCGGCGGTCACACCGGCCGGCCACGGGTCGAGGCGGCAGACGTGTCGCTGATAGAAGACCATGCAGGCATTGGCGTAGTCCGCGCTGTCGGTCGTGCCGTCCGCCTCGTGCCGGCGCAGGGTCGCCTCGACCTCCGGCGGCAGATCTCGGCGCAGCGCATTGGCCTCGGCGGCGAAGTCGGGGAACGACGCTGCGGTGTTGGAGAGCACCAGCGAGCGCAGGCCTGCCGGCTGGGTGATGGCGTGCTCCTGCGCGAGGAAGCCGCCCCACGACTGGCCGAGCACGTGATAGCGGCCGCCGAGTCCGAGGTGGTCGATGAGGTTGGCCAGCTCGCGGACGAACAGGTCGACAGTCCAGAAGTCGGCACCGCGCTCGGGGAAGTGCGTGGAGTTGCCGTTGCCGAGCTGGTCGTAGAGCACCACCGCTCGGCCGGTGTCACTGAGCTCGGCGATCGGGGTGAGGTAGTCGTGGGTCGCGCCGGGACCGCCGTGCAGCACGACCAGCGGCGCCGGGCCGCCTGCTGCCGTCCGGTCTGACGCTGGGCTGTCTGGTGCGGGGATGCCTGACGCTGGGCCGTCTGGTGCGGGGATGCCTGCCGGGCTGTCTGGTGCGGGCTGTCTGGTGCGGGGATGCCTGACGCTGGGCTGTCTGGTGCTGGGCTGTCTGGTGCCGGGCTGGCGGGTAGCTCGCCGTAGACGCGGAACCAGGTCTGCGCGCCCTCGAAGTCCGCGTATCCCTCAGTCACCATGCCGCGCACCCTAGATCACGCGCAGTTTCCCGGACCAAGATCGCTCCCGCCGTGCACAGATTCCGCACTGCTGCAGAATCTGTGCACGGCGAGAGCGATCATGAAGCGGCTCGAACCGCGAGGCAGACCTGACGGATGACCTCGTCCGGCCGCTCGATGAGGTCCGCCCAGGTGAATCGCAGGACCGTCCAGCCGAGCAGGACCAGCCGGTTCTGCCGGCTCCGATCGTTCTGGAAACGGTCACTCGCCGTGTGCCAGGCTCGGCCGTCGATCTCGATGGCGATGCGCTGCGCGACGAACGCGAAGTCGAGGACTCCCACTCCCTCGAGGGGATGGTTTGCCGACCAGCCCGTCAGCCCCGCCTTCTTCAGCAATCCGGCCATGGTTCGCTCGGCCTCCGAGCGAGTCCCTGGCCGCGCGATCCGGATGTGGCGTGTGAGCGTGAGCCCTCCGGGTCGGCCGACTAGGCGCTGCGTGCGAACGACGAGATCGTCAAAGCTCAGCCATCGCTGCTGAAGCGCGCGGTCCAGCAACTCGACTCCTGTCCGGAAGGGGATCACGCGCAGACAGTCGACGATCGTGCACGGCCGCGACGTCAGCAAAAGACCGTCGCGCAGCAGGACGTCCGCCTCGTCGACCGGAGTGCGGCGGATCGTGATGCCGACCGGCTCGCGTCGACTGGACGGTGGCACCAGGATGAACGGCTGCGGCCAGGGAACATCGATCGCCCACCAACGGGCCGCAGAAGGTCCGCCGAGCATGCTCCGAGCGCCCGTCGCCAACAGTGCCGCGCGATCGCGGCCGTACCCGTCGAGTGTCGTGTGTGCTGCGCGCAGCGCTCGACCCCCGTACAGCTTCACCCACTCGCCATTCTCGATGCGGCGCTGGATGCGGCCGTAGGAGAATCCGGCGCTTCGGGCCTGTGCGCGGCTGAACACACCGTCCTGCTCGGCCGCCAGCGCGGCGAGGCCGAGGGCGTCGGGTAGCTCCACCGGCCAATCGTGGCGAGATTGCCTCCAGCGGTGGGCCCGTCATCCACAGCGACGAGCAAGATCGCCACCGCCGTGCACAGATTCCGCATAGATGCGGAATCTGTGCACCGTCGGAGCGATCTTGACGTGTGGGGAGGGTTGGTGGCGGGGTCAGCGGGTGGCGGCGACGAGGGCGTCGAACAGGCGGGGGTCGTCGCCGGCCTCGGGATGCCAGAGCACGCCGATCGCGAAGCGGCGAGCGGGGTCCTCGACGACCTCCGGCGAGTCGTCGTCGGCCCACCCCGTGACGGTGAGCGAGCCGGGTGAGGCCAGCCCCTGGTGGTGATAGCTGGGTACGACGACGCTCTCCCCGAGCACGGTCCGGACCAGGGAACCCGTCGCCGTGTGGACCTCGTGCTGTCCATAGACGCCCGGCGAGGGCCGGTGGCGCTCGTGTCCGACCAGGTCGGGCAGGTGCTGGACGAGGGTTCCGCCGTGGGCGACGGCGAGCAGCTGCATGCCCCGGCAGATGCCCAGCACCGGCAGGTCGGCCCGCAGCGCTGCCTGGAGCAAGGGCAGCTCACCGGCATCGCGGTCGGCCCGGACTCCGATGGTCGACGGGTCCGGCGCGTCGCCGTACATCGCCGGATCCAGGTCCGCGCCACCTGCGAAGACCAGCCCGTCGAGGCGCGCCACGACTTCTTCGACGCCTGACGGGGACGGCGGGATGACGACCGCCCGGGCGCCCGCGGCCTCGACCCCGCGCACGTAGGAGTAGGGCAGCACGACCGCCGGCTGGTCCCAGACGCCCCATTTTGCGGTCTCGATGTAGGAGGTGATGCCGACGACGGGGCGGCGATCTCGATTGGTTGCGATCACGGGACCTGTTCCTCGTCCTTCACGATCGCAACCGGGTGAGGCATGGTCCCTATGCTGGCAGGTGGGAATCCGCGCCGCCGCAGCACGGTTGACCCATAAGACGTGAAATCCCCGCCTGAGGAGAAGCTGTGTCCTTGCCCGCCCTCGTGGAGCCCGCCGACTCGTTGACGATCGATGAGGTGCGGCGCTATTCGCGGCACCTGATCATCCCCGACGTCGGCATGACGGGGCAGAAGCGGCTGAAGAACGCCAAGGTGCTCGTTGTCGGCGCCGGCGGTCTCGGCTCTCCCGCGCTGCTCTACCTCGCCGCGGCCGGTGTCGGCACGCTCGGCATCGTCGACTTCGACGTGGTCGACGAGTCCAACCTGCAGCGCCAGATCATCCACGGCCAGTCCGACATCGGGAAGCCGAAGGCGCGTCAGCGCCAAGGAGTCGATCGAGGAGGCCAACCCGTTCGTCAAGGTCGTGCTGCACGAGGAGCGCCTCGACTCGACGAACGTCATGGAGATCTTCGAGCCGTACGACCTCATCGTCGACGGCACCGACAACTTCGCGACGCGCTACCTCGTCAACGACGCCGCAGTGCTGCTCAACAAGCCTTACGTCTGGGGCTCGATCTATCGTTTCGACGGCCAGGCCAGCGTTTTCTGGGCCGAGCACGGGCCGTGCTACCGCTGCCTCTACCCCGAGCCCCCGCCCCCCGGCATGGTCCCGAGCTGCGCCGAGGGCGGCGTGCTGGGCGTGCTGTGCGCGAGCATCGGGTCGATCCAGGTCAACGAGGCGATCAAGCTGATCGCCGGCATCGGCGAGCCGCTGGTCGGGCGCCTCACGGTCTATGACGCCCTCGAGATGGAATATCGCAACGTCAAGGTCCGCAAGGACCCCGAGTGCGTCATCTGCGGCAAGAACCCGGAGATCACCCTCGAGACGGGACTCATCGACTACGAGGAGTTCTGCGGCACGATCAGCCAGGAAGCGGCCGATGCGGCGAAGGGCTCGACGATCTCCGTCAAGGACCTCAAGGAGCTGATGGACGCGGGCAAGGACTTCTACCTCGTCGACGTCCGCGAGCCCAACGAGTTCGAGATCGTGTCCATCCCCGGCGCGACGCTGATCCCCAAGGACCGCATCCTGTCCGGCGAGGCGTTGTCCGAGCTGCCGCAGGACAAGCCCGTCGTGCTGCACTGCAAGACAGGTGCCCGCTCTGCCGAGGCACTCGCAGTGCTCAAGGGTGCGGGCTTCTCCGACGCCGTGCACGTGGGCGGCGGCGTGATCGCGTGGGCCAACCAGATCGACCCGAGCCTGCCGACCTACTGACCCCCGGCTAGTCAGGCGCGGCGCGACCCGACGGGAACAGGTACGGTCCCGGGGTGCGGTCAACACTGAAGGTCCCCACGATGTCCTACGACGTCCGACGACACCGGCTGTCCAACGGGCTGCGAGTCGTCCTCGCCCCCGACCGGTCAGCGCCCGTCGTCGCGATCGCCGTCTACTACGACGTGGGCTGGCGGTCGGAGCCCGAGGGTCGCACCGGCTTCGCTCACCTCTTCGAGCACTTGATGTTCCAGGGGTCCGCGTCGCTGGAGAAGATGGAGCACGCCCACTACGTCATGTCCTCTGGTGGCACGCTCAACGGCTCGACGCGGCTCGACTACACCAACTACTTCGAGGTGCTGCCCTCCAACGCCCTCGAGCGGGGCCTGTTCCTCGAGGCCGACCGGATGCGCTCACCGCGGGTCACCGAGGAGAACCTCGCGAACCAGATCGCGGTGGTGAAGGAAGAGATCAAGGTCAACGTCCTCAATCAGCCGTACGGAGGGTTCCCCTGGCTGCTGCTTCCTCCGCTTGCTCTTCGACACGTTCCCCAACGCCCACAACGGCTATGGCGGTTTCGAGGACCTCGACAACGCCACCGTCGAGGACGCGTCGGAGTTCTTCAAGCGTTACTACGCACCCGGCAACGCTGTCCTGGCCGTCGGCGGGGACATGGACCCCGACGAGACGCTGGCGTTGATCGAGAAGCACTTTGCGTGACATCCCGCGGCGCAAGACACCGCCGCGGCCCAGCTTCTCGGAGCCCGGCCTCACATCGGAGAAGCGCGGTGAGGTGGCGGACGCCAACGCGCCCACACCCGCGGTCGCTCTCGGGCTGGCGGGTGCCCGACCCTCTCGGCGACATGAATGCCTACCTGCCGTTCGTCGTGCTGGCCGACGTCCTGGTCCGCGGCGACGCCTCGCGGCTGCGCCAGCGACTCGTGCACGACGAACATCTCGTGACCGACATCTCGGCGGCGGTGAGCCTGCTCGAGGATCCGTTCGACGTGCGTGACCCCACGATGTTCATCGTGACCGCTTTCCACGGCGGTGAGGTCACCAGCGACGACGTCGTGACGGCCATCGACGAGGAGCTCGACCGACTGGCGACGCGACGGCCTCGACGACGGCGAGCTGTCCCGCATCCAGGCCCGCATGGCCGCAAGCCTGTTGACCCGCCTCGACTTCATCCTCGGCCGCACGCTCGCGATGGCCAGCCTCGAGCAGCAGCGCCAGGACCCCGCGCTGGTCGCGGGGCTGCCCGCTCGTCTCGGCGCCGTCACCGCCGGAGCAGGTGGTCGCGGCCGCCGCGACCTTGCAACCCGACCGCCGGGCCCGGCTCGACCTCACGCCGGGAGGCTCCCGATGACGGCGCGGGTCGCGTGCCGTCCCGGGTCTGACGAAGCCGAGGCCCACGAAGCTGCCGACGCTGGCCGAACGCACGCTCGACAACGGCTTGCGCGTCGTCGCTGTCCGTCGGGGCGGCGTGCCGATGGTGCACCTGCGGCTGCGCGTGCCCTTCGCCGGACGCAAGCCCGATCACCTGCCGAAGCGTCTCGTCCTCGAGGCGACGATGACGCACGGGACAAGCGCCCACTCGCGCACCGAGCTGGCCGTCGCTCTGCAGGAAGTCGGTGCCGGCCTGTCGGTGTCGACGGACACCGATCGGCTGCTCATCCGCGGGGAGTCACTGAGATCGGGAGTGCCCCGGCTGCTCGAGCTGATCGCCGAGATCGTCACCGACGCGCAATATCCCAAGGCCGCCGTCGTCGGCGAGGTGTCGCGGTTGCAGACGCAGCTGCAGCAGCGGTTGTCGCAGCCAGGTGAGATCGCCGCCGAGGCCCTTCGGAACAGGCTCTATCCGGGGCATCCGTACGGGCGCGACCTGCCCGATCCGGAAGACATCGCGGCCGTGACGGCCGGAGCTGTCCGCACCCTGCACCGTCGCTGGGTGGTGCCCCCGGGCAGCTTGCTGATCATGGTCGGCGACATCACGCCGGCGCGTGCACTCGACCAGGTCGAGAAGGCCCTCGCGGAGTGGTCGGGCGACGCGACCAAGCCTGCACCGGCACCGCACGTACCCATTGGTGGCGATCTCACCCTGGTCGACCGGCCGGGCGCGGTGCAGTCGAACTTGCGACTCGGGGGCAACGGGTTGTGCCGTCGCGATGACGACTACGCCGCTCTCTCGCTGGCCAACGTCGCGTTCGGCGGCTATTTCGCGTCCCGGCTCACGCAGAACATCCGCGAGGACAAGGGTTACACCTACAGCCCGCGGTCGGGGCTCGTGCACGGAGCAACGGCGTCAGGGTTCGTGGTCGAGGCCGACGTCGCGACCGAGGTGACGGGGCCGTCACTGGTCGAGATCGCCTATGAGCTCGGGCGCATGGTGACAGCACCCATCAGCGAGCAGCGAGCTCGAGAGTGCGGTCAACTACCTGACGGGGTTGCTGGCGCTGCAGACCGCTACACAGGCCGGGCTCGCCGGCGTCCTCGAGACGTTGCTGGCCGACGACCTCGACGTGTCGTGGCTGCGCGATCACCCTGCGGCCCTGGCACGGGCCACCGTCGACGACGTGCTCGAGCAGGCCCGGCGCTTCCTGGCTCCGGCGGCGTTGGCCACGATCGTCGTGGGTGACGCGGCGCGGGTGGGCGAGGCAGTGGGGGCGCTCTCGCCGGTAGTGATGCGCGAAGCGTGAGTGATGCTCAGTGACGACTTCGAAGAGCGCGTGCTCGCCGTCGTGGAGGCGATCCCGCCCGGTCGGGTGATGGCCTACGGCGACATCGCGGAGTACGTCGGCGAGGGTGGCCCGCGTCAGGTGGGACGGGTCATGTCACTGTCCGGCGGCTCGGTGCCGTGGTGGCGGGTGCTGCACGCCGACGGCTCACTACCGGCCGGTCACGAGCCCGAGGCGTTGGCCCTGTTGCGCGAGGACGACACGCCGTTGCGTGCCGACGGGACCCGGGTCGACATGAAACGAGCCCGCTGGGACGGCCGCTGAGCCCCGCCGTCAGTTGACCCCGTTGGCGCGGAATCGACCACGTTCAGCAGGCCTGCGGACGGTTCGCAAGGCGTGCAGGCATAGCGAACCGTCCGCAAGCCTGCTGAAGCATCCGGGACCGTTCGCGTGCTGAGGCGGACGGGCGCAGGCGGCTGCAGGTTGTGTCCGAGCCTGGTGATCTGATGGGTGCCATGGCGACGGCGACGGGGGCGAGCGCGAGCGGGCGACGACGCGGAAACGTACGCGCGTCCGGCCCGCGCGCGTCGTCCTACACGCTGGTGCGTGGTGCCACCCGGCCCGTGAGCGCGCCCACTCTCGACGCCTCGCAGCAACGTGTTGTCGACCACGGGTCTGGTCCGCTGCTGGTCCTTGCCGGGCCGGGCACGGGCAAGACGACGACGATCGTCGAGACGGTGGTGGCTCGCATCGATCGGGGGCTCGATCCCGAGCAGGTCCTGGTGCTGACCTTCGCGCGCAAGGCCGCCGCCGAACTGCGCGAGCGCATCACCGCGCGGTTGGCGCGGGCGACCAAGGAGCCGCTCGCGCGCACGTTCCATTCCTACGCGTTCGGCGTTCTGCGCCGCGAGGCCGCGCTGCGTGGCGAGCCGACGCCGCGGCTGCTGTCCGGACCCGAGCAGGACCTCGTGATCCGCGACCTGCTCGCCGGGGACATCGCCGACGGCGCTCGTGACTGGCCGGTTCGGCTGCACCCGGCACTGGGCACGCGCGGCTTCGCCCAGGAGCTGCGCGACCTGATCATGCGGGCCTACGAACGCGGTCTGACACCGAGCGACCTCAACCGTTTGGGCCGCGAACACAAGCGCGACGACTGGCGGGCCGCGGCGCGGTTCATGCGGCAGTACGGCGAGGTGACCGCGCTGCGGGAAGCGGCCGCATACGACCCGGCCGAGCTGATCAGAGCCGTCGTCAGCCTCTGGATCCGCGACCCCGCGCTGCTGGCCCGCGAACGGGAGGCACGTCAAGTGGTTCTCGTCGATGAGCTGCAGGACACCGACCCCGCGCAGATCGAGTTGTTGCGACTGCTGGCCGGGGGCGGCCGCGACCTGGTGGCGGTGGGCGATCCCGACCAGTCGATCTATGGCTTCCGTGGCGCCGACGTCTCGGGCATCGAACGCTTCCCCGAGACCTTCCGCACCGCGGCTGGAGCGCCGACACCGGTCGTGTCGCTGAACACGTCGCGGCGCAGTGGGCCGGTGCTGCTCGCTGCCACGCGACGGGTGGCCTCGCGGCTGGCCGCTTCCGGTGAACACCGGTCCCTGCAGCCGGGTGCCGACCTCCCGGCCGGCGAGGTGTCCGTCGCACTGCTGCGGTCCGAGTCCCAGGAGGCTGCTTATGTCGCCGCCCGGCTGCGCGAGGCGCACCTCGTCGACGGGGTCCCCTGGTCGCAGATGGCGGTGTTGGTGCGCTCGACGGTGCACTCGATGCCCGTGCTCCGTCGCGCGTTCGGGTCTGCCGGAGTGCCGGTCGCCGTCGCGGCCGAGGAGGTGCCGCTCGCGGTGCAGCCGGCCGTCCGTCCGCTGCTGACGGTGCTGGGCTGTGTCGTCGACCCTGACTCGCTCGGCGAGGACCAGGTCGTCGAGCTGCTCACCTCTGCGCTGGGCGGAGCCGACGTGATCGGGCTGCGGCGACTGCGTCAGGAGCTGCGCCGGTCCGAGCTCGACGCCGGTGGTGGCCGCGCGTCGGGGTTGTTGCTCGTCGAGGCCGTCACCGACCCGCGCGCGCTGCTCGACATCGAGCCGGGTGCGGCCAGACCGGCCACCCGGGTGGCCCGGCTCCTGCAGGCCGCCGCAGAGGCGCATGCCCGCGAGGGCGCGAGCGTCGAGGACGTGCTCTGGGCAGTCTGGGCTGCCTCGGGTCTCTCCGGCCGCTGGGAGCGGGCAAGCCTCGAAGGCGGTCCCGGAGGTGCCGCGGCCGACCGTGACCTCGACGCCGTCGTCGCGCTGTTCGAGACGGCCGCACGGTTCTGCGACCGGCTGCCCGGAGCCGGCTCGGAGGTGTTCCTCGCCCACCTCACGGGTCAGGAGATCCCCGCTGACTCACTCGCGGCGCGGGCGCCGACCGGCGACGCCGTGTCCGTGCTGACAGCCCACGCGAGCAAGGGGCTCGAATGGGACCTCGTCTGCGTCGCCGGCGTGCAGGAAGGTGTCTGGCCGTCGTCGCGGTTGCGCGGCTCTTTCCTCGGCACCGAGCGACTCGTCGACCTGTTGCGGCCCGGAGCAGAGTCCCTGCCTGCCGAGGTTGCGGCGGTGACAACGCTCACCCGACTGCTGGCCGAGGAGCGCCGGCTCTTCTACGTCGCCGTGACACGAGCCCGGCGCCGCCTGCTCGTGACGGCTGTGACCAGCGAGCGCGAAGGACTTTCGCCGTCGCGCTTCCTCGACGAGATCGACCCGCTGCCGACGGGCGAGGGAGACGACACCGTGCGGCCGGTCACTGCCGTCGCCCGGCCGCTGAGCCTCGCCGGGCTGGTGAGCGAGCTGCGGCGCAACGTGTGCGCCGAACCAGCGGACAGCTCCGATGCTCCGGACCTCGTCAGCCGCCGGCGCGGTGCGGCGGCCCAGTTGTCTCGACTTGCCGGCGCCAGGGCGCGCGGTGCGGATCCGCAGACCTGGTGGGGCCTGGCGCCGATCTCCGACGATCGGAATGTGCGCGAGGACGACGACGAGGTCCGCGTCTCACCGTCCAAGGTCGAGATGTTCACGAGGTGTGAGCTGCGCTGGTTCCTCGAACACGTCGGGGGCACCGAGACCACCACGTCGGCGCAGAACGTCGGCACCCTCGTGCACGCCGTCGCCGAGTCCGCACTCGACGACGCGAGCTCGACCGAGGAGGCGCTGCTTGCCAAGCTCGACGCTCTGCTGCCAACGGTCGAGCTCGGTCGCGGCTGGGTGGCCGAGAAAGAGCTCGCCAAGGCCCACGGCATGGTCACCAAGCTGGCGCGCTGGCTCGCTGACAACCGGGCGCAGGTCGTGGCCACCGAGCTCGACTTCACCGTCTCAGTCGGTCGTGCCGTTCTCAACGGGCGGGTCGACCGCCTCGAACGTGACGAGCTCGGCCGGGCCGTGGTCATCGACCTGAAGACCGGATCGCGCGCGGTGAACAAGGACGACGTGCCGCAACACGCGCAGCTCGCGGCCTACCAGCTCGCGGTCGAGGCGGCAGCCTTCGCCGACCTGGGGCTGCAGGAAAGCGGTGGCGCCGCTCTCCTCCAGGTCGGCAAGGCGGCTCTGACCCATGGCGTACGAGAGCAGCGCCAGGAGCCCCTGTCCAGCTATCCCGACCCCGACTGGGCGCGCCAGCTGGTCACGGATGCTGCCGTCGGCATGGCCGGCTCGGCGTTCCAGGCGATGGACAACGACCTGTGCAACCGCTGCCCCGTGCGCACCAGTTGCCCGGTGCAGGACGACGGCCGGACAGTCACCTCATGAGCGGGGGACGACGTCGGCTCAGCCCCGCCGACGTGGCGGCGCGCATCCATGAGGACTTCGGGCCGACGCCCGAGCAAGCGACCGCGATCGCCGCGCAGTTACGCCCACATGTCATCGTCGCAGGAGCCGGGTCGGGCAAGACGCAGACGATGGGGCTCCGAGTTGCCTGGCTGGTGGCCAACGGACTGGTCGAGCCCCAGCGCGTGCTCGGTCTGACGTTCACCCGCAAGGCCGCGGCCGAGCTGGGCGAGCGCATCCGGCGCATGCTGCGCGCGCTGCGGGCGGAACACGAGCGGTCGCCGTTCCTGACCGACGAGGTAGCGCTGTCTCTGCACGACGGCGAGCCCACCGTGTCGACGTACCACTCCTATGCCAGCGCCTTGGTCGGCGAGCACGCGCTGCGCATCGGGCTCGAGCCAAGCGTGCGGCTCATCGGCGAGGCGGTGTCCTGGCAATACTCCGCCGCCGTCGTCGAGTCGCACACCGGCACGATGGACGCCGTCGACCGCGCCGTCAGCAGCGTCACCGGCGACGTGCTCGCCCTCGCCGGCGAGCTCGCCGAACACCTGCGCCGGCCAGCGGAGGTACGTGCGCTGACCGCACAGATCCGGGACCACCTCTCGATGCTGCCGCGCGCACCGTCACAACGCGGCCCCAAAGTGCCCGAGCCCCTTCGAGACCTGATCGCCAAGCTCGACGCCCGCCTCGATGTGCTGCCGATGGTCGAGCAATACGCCGCGCGCAAGCGGGAGCGGGGAGTGATGGACTACGGCGACCAGGTGGCGGTCGCGGCGCGCATCGCCCGAGAGCACCCGGAGGTCGGCGAGATCGAGCGCAGCCGGTTTGCCGCGGTCCTGCTCGACGAATACCAGGACACCGGCGAGGCCCAGCGGGTGCTGCTCACCTCGCTCTATGCCGGTCACCCGGTCACGGCAGTCGGCGACCCGCGGCAGTCCATCTACGGCTGGCGCGGTGCCAGCGCCGGCAACCTCGAGCGCTTCCTCGGCGACTTCTCCGCCGACCAGACCGTCGGATCGGGCGAAGGCGATGGTGCTCCGCCGGCTGATCGGCCGGCCGACTCGAGCGGCCTGTCGGTGAGCTTTCGCAACGGTGCGCCGATCCTCGAGGTCGCCAACCAGATCGCGAGCGGCATCCCCGTGCGCGGTCTCGACGACCGCAAGCTGACCCCCGGACCCGGGCGTGAGGCCACCGGGCGGGTGGTCTGCGCCCTGCTCGAGACGGTCGTCGACGAGGCGGCGTGGGTGGCCGACGGTGTCGCAGCACTGGGTGGCCGCGAGCAGAACCCGGTCCCGTGGCAGCAGATCGCGGTGCTCGCGCGCAAGCGGTCACACTTCGCTCGGCTCGAGGCCGAGCTGCGAGCACGTGGGGTGCCGTGCGAGGTCGTCGGACTCGGTGGGCTGCTGCTGGAGCCCGAAGTCGTCGACATCGTGAGCACGCTGCGGGTCCTCGCCGACCCCACCGCTGGCAACGCCGTCGTACGCCTGCTGGCTGGGCCGCGTTGGCGGCTCGGCCCGCGCGACCTCGACGCCCTCGGCCGGCGGGCCCGCGAGCTCGCGGTGCGGAGTCCATGGTCGACGCAGTCGACCGGCGCTGAACAGTCGGCGCAGTCGATCGACAGCGGTCAGCTCCCCTTCGACGAGCCGCCCGAGGAGCGCCCCGACCCCGAGTACGACGTCGTCGACGAGCGCAGCCTTGTCGACGCGCTCGACGACCCGGGTCCGCCGGGCCGCTACTCCGCGGAGGGCCACCGACGGATCACTGCCCTGCGCGACGAGCTGCGTGCGCTGCGTCGCTGGACGGGCCAACCGTTGCCCGAGCTCGTCGTCGCCGTCTGCAGCGCGCTCTGCCTCGACGTCGAGCTCGCCTCCCGTCCCGACGTCCGCCCGGCCGACGCCCTGCACAGCGTCGACCGCTTCATCGAGGTCGCCGAGGAGTTCGTGGCGTCGGGTGAGGACCCGGGACTGCTGGCCTTCCTCGCCTACCTCGACACCGCCGAGGAGCGCGAGAGAGGCCTCGAGCTCGACCGTGGCGACTTCGCGGAGGCTGGAGCCGAACGCGTGCAGCTCATGACCGTGCACGCTGCCAAGGGGCTCGAGTGGGATGCCGTCTTCGTCGCCGGTCTGGCCGCGAAGGTGTTCCCGGTCGAGGGCCAGCCCGTCGCCGACTGGACCAAACAGCTCGCGACGTTGCCGTTCCCGCTGCGCGGCGACCGCGGCGAGCTCCCCGAGCTGCGCTGGCAGGACGCCAGCGACCAGGTGGAGGCGCGCGAGGCGATCGATGAGTTCCGACTCGCCTGCAAGGTCCGTGGCGAGCTCGAGGAACGCCGCCTGGCCTACGTCGCCGTGACGCGCGCGCGCAACGTGCTGGCATGCTCGGGCTACTGGTGGGACACGACGAAGACGGTGCGCGGGCCGTCGTCCCTCCTTGAGGAGGTACGCGCGGTGTGCGCGGGCGGTGCCGGGCAGGTGGCCGTCTGGGCCGAGGCGCCCGCCGAGGACGCGAGCAATCCCGTTCTCGGTGTTCCCGTCGTCCGGCCGTGGCCGTTCGACCCGCTGGGCACCCGGCGCGCGGCGGTCGAGGCTGCTGCTGCACTGGTGCGAGCGATCGGCGCGCACGACCAGGCATCACCCGACCGGCATCCCGACCGGCAGCACCCGATCAGCAGCACCCGTCAGCCCGGACCCGCCCAGGTCGTCGCCTGGCGCGAGGAGGCCGACCTGCTGCTCGACGAGCTGGCTCGCACCCGCCGGCGCCGCTCACCGACCGTCGAGCTGCCGAGGCACCTGTCGGTGTCGCAGCTGGTCGAGCTGCGGCGCGACCCGGCCGAGCTGGCCCGGCAGATCCGTCGCCCGCTGCCGCGCCGTCCGGCTCTCACCGCTCGCCGTGGCACCCGGTTCCACCTCTGGCTCGAGCAGCGGTGGGGTCAGCAACGGCTGCTCGACGTCGACGAGCTGCCCGGAGCCGCCGACGACACGGCAGATCCCGACGCCGACCTGCTGGCTCTGCAGGAGGCGTTCCAGGCGAGCGAGTGGTGGGCACGTGTCCCCACCGACGTGGAGTTCCCGTTCGACCTCGTCGTCGACGGGCTGTTGTTGCGCGGACGATGCGACGCCGTGTTCACCGATGCCGACGGCATGGTCGACGTCGTCGACTGGAAGACCGGTAGGCCCAAGGCGGGCACGGACGCGACAGTCGCCGCCGTACAGCTCGCGGTCTATCGCCTGGCCTGGCACCACCTGAGCGGTGTGCCGCTCGACCGCATCCGGGCGTCGTTCCACTACGTCGGTGCCAATCGCACGGTGCGGCCCGACGAGTTGCTCAGCCACGACGAGCTGGTCGCGCTGGTCCGGTCTGTCCCGACCGTGCAGCCAACCGCCCCCGCCACGACCCAGGCTGGCGCAGAGAGGGTCGACGCTCAGTAGCGGCTGCAGCTGGTTGCCTGCACGACCTCGGTGATCGGCACCGTCTGGCGCGTTCTCCCGTCGGAGGCCCACAGCGACGACGTGTACGTGCCGACCGAGGCACCGGCCGGCAAGACCAGTGCGACGTAGGCGAGCGAGCCGACGCCGTCACTGGAGCCGGGCGGGATCGGCGCGTAGGACGTGTAGTACGAGCCACCCGCCGGAAGTCCTTGTGCACCAACGTTTATCCGGTCCGCCAGGTGCCGGAGATCCAGGTCCCGTAATAGCTGGTTCCCCCGCGGCTGCTCACATAGCAAGTCCGCTGGTGGTTGTCGATGAGCTTCCAGGTCGCCTTCGCCACTGAGGTTGCTGAGCTTGCTGACCTCGCTGAGCTTGTCGCGGCCCGGGTCCGCTGCCCAGGAGACTCAGCCCGAGAGGTGGCAGCAGCAGCGCAGTCGGCCCGTTCGGTATCTCATCGCATTCGGCCCTTCTTTGCACAGGTGAAAACCTCCGGGCTCGCGGTCAGATTCCACCCGGCGGTGGCGCGGGTCAAGAGATGAAACGGCTGTTACGAGCCGAACTCGACGCGGATGCCGCACGTGCGTTGTACGCCGCCGCCGGGTTTGTTTCGTGTGAACCGTTCGGCGACTGCCGGTCCAGCCGCAACAGCACGTTCATGACACTGTCCTGCACCAGGAAAGGTGACCCGGCGCCGATGGATGGCGGCAACGCCGTGTTCAACCGTCGAGAGTTGCCACCGCACGTCGGGTCGCGACCGTGGTGGCGACGACCAGTGCCGTCATCAGCAGCCCGGTCACCAGGACGGGCGCCGGGCTGAACGTGGCGAGCAGCACCGCAGCCGCGCCGCTCGGCGCGAGGCTCTGATGCCAGCGCCCGACGTGCAGTGGGCTCCAGTGCAGCACCCACATGGCGAGCAGGAAGACGGCGACCGGGATGGTGACGGAGGCCGCCGCAGCGACATCGCCGACGTGCGTCTCGCCGCTCGCGCGGTCGACGTTGATCTCGAGCCCAGCGCCGACGGCCGCCGCCGAGCCGAAGACGAAGTAGTGCCCATAGCCCCAGACGAAGGCCCACACCTTGGAGGTCAGCAAGCGGGCGGCGTCCTTGGCGAAGTAGAGCCACCACATCGCGAAGACGGTCAGGATCCCGCCGCCGGCCACGGTCGCCACGTCGGCAAGGGACACGTCGTCGTCGAGCGCCTTCTGGATCGCGACCGTCGCGGCCGCGACGGACTCGCCGAGGACGATGATCGTGAACAACCCATAGCGCTCGGCGATGTGGCGCGGATGCCAGTTGGTCATCGAGGTGCGCTCCGCGTAGATGGGCACCGAAAGCTCGGCAACGACCAGCACACCGAAGCCCACCATGTCCCACGGTTGGTCGAGGGCAAGCCGGGCGACCCAGCCGACCTGCACGATCGCCACTCCCGCCGCATAGCGCAGGCACGCCGTCCGATGTTCGGGATCCGACCGTGAGGCACGCAGCCACTGGGTGACCATCGCCAGCCGCATGATCACATAGCCGAGGGTGATCACGGCGAAGTCGCGGTGATCCATCGCCCGCGGCACCCCAGCGGCGAACACGAGCGCCCCGGCGATCTGCACGAGCGTCGTCAGACGGTAGGCGATGTCATCGGTGTCGTAGGCGGAGGCGAACCAGGTGAAGTTCATCCACGCCCACCACACCGCGAAGAACACCAGGAAGTAGGACACGACCCCGTCGGAGATGTGGTCCTCGCTGATCGCGTGGTGCAGCCCTGCCGCCGCCTGCGCCACGGCGACCACGAAGCACAGGTCGAAGAACAGCTCCAGCACTGTCGCGACCCGGTGCTCCTCGTCGGTGCGCCGGGACACCATCGGCCGGCGCCACATCTGGTGGGGAGCCGTTGCGGTCTGCTCGCTCATGACCGAACGCTAACCGGAGACCAGCCGATCAAGATCGCGATTCTGTGCACCGAAACAGCGATAATGAGGCGTACGAGGTCGCGCGTCCCGCCGTTCGTACGCCAACCCGTCGGTCGGTGTACGAGGTCGCGCGTCCCGCCGTTCGTACGCCAACCCATCGGTCGGCGCAGGCGACGATGGTGAAGTAGGGATCAGCGATTCCGCTCGAACCGGTCGGATGCCTCACGATCACGCGAGCGCGTGTGGTGCAGCACCAGCGCCACCGTCACAGGCAGCGCGAACGGCACCACGAGCAGCTCGATCCAGTCCCACAACGTGTTCCCCGTGACGCCCGTCCAGCGCCACGGCACGGTGTATCCCGGCAGGGACAGCAGCCCGAACGCGAGCAGGAACGCGCCACATCCGATGGCCCAGCGGATCCGCATGGCGTCGCTGCTCTCGAGGACGAGCGGCAGAAGCGCGACGCTGACCGGGAGCAGCAGGAGCTCGAGCCAGTCCCAGAGCGTGTTGCCGGAGAAGCCGGTCCACGCCAAGGGCACGGCGTAGCCGAGCACGACCAGAGCCGCCACCGCCAGCCCCAGCACTGCGAGCCCGATCAGCCAGTGGCGCCCCACCGGGCCGGCCCGTCGGCGGCTGAACACCGGCAGCAGGCTGAGCACGACCGGGAGCAGCAGCAGATGCAGCCAGTCCCAGAGGTGCTGGTTGTCCTGGAAGCCGGTCCACGCCCAGCTGCGCCCACCGACGATCTCGATGAACAGCAGCGTCAGCACCAGGACGGCGACCGCTGCGAGCAGCCACCGTTCCGCTCGGTGCAAGGAATCTGCCCGAGCTCTGGTCTGCGAATCCATCGCCGTCCCTCCTCGCGAGACCCGACACCCTCTCCCCTGATCATGAAGGATCCGACCGCTTAGAGCCGGTCCGATCCTTCATGATCACCGGACGAGGGCGGGCTCCTCGGCGGCGTCGCCCGGTCTGGTCGAGCCCGGCCGTGACGCGCGCACGAGGATCGGCACCGATGCCTGCAGCAGCAGGGCGAAGGCGAAGATGGCCATGGCCAGGATGCCGTCGAGCCAGTAGTGGTTGGCCGTGGCGACCACCACCAACGAGGTCAGGACGAAGTGGGCGACCCCGACCCAGCCCCACTTGCCCGGGCTGGCCCGCCAGGCCCAGTAGGCGACGATGGCCGCCCATCCGACGTGCACGGACGGGAACGCCGAGAGCTGGTCGGCCACCTCGAGCGTGGTCGGGCCGTAGACGGACTGGCCGTGCTGAGCTGCGGTGTCGATGAAGCCGCCGCCGGGCAGCAGCCGCGGCGGCGCGACGGTCGTGACGAGGTGGCCCAGGAAGCACATCGCGGTCACCAGCACGACGCTCATGCGCACGGACGGGTAGAGGCTTCGGTGGGCGATGAAGATCCAGGCCAGGAAGATGATCAGCCCGTTGAAGTGGCCGTAGACGTAGAAGCCGTTGCAGAGCTGGGTCAGGATCGAGTGCCGGTCGACCCAGTGGTTGATGTCGTATTCCGAGGCGATGTGCGCGGACCTCTCGACGTCGAGGATGCGCTCCCCACGCCCCACTGCCCCGTCGGGGTTGTGGTGCGCCATCGTGCCGGCGAGCTGCCAGAACGCGAACAGACCGAGTACGAGGCCGCACTCGCGCACGCCCGCGACCGCGGCTCGCCCGACCCTGCCCTGCGGTCGCAACAGCCAGAGTGCTCCGGCCGCCAGCAGCAGGCCGAGCGCCCAGTACGCAGCGATCTGCCAGCCGAGCATCAAGTGGGGCACCGGACCACGATGCCATCCCAGTGCTGCCGTCGCTGGAAATGGGCGGATCGCGAGACACCGTTCGCGAGCAGAGTGGCGGCGTGGGGTGCGAGCACCCGAGCGCGCATCGACGAGCGGCTCGGGATGGTTGCGGCGCTGCTCGGTGGGGTAACACAATCGAGACATACGGGTGTATTTGAGTCGCCAGTGCACCTGACGTTCGTCTCGAGGAGACCCCCTGTGCGTCGTACCGCCGCCCTGCTCGCCAGCCTCGCCACCATCGTCGCGACCATGCTCGCCCTGCTCCCGGCAGCAGGCAGCGCGGGCGCCGCCGCGGCGTCACCGCAGCGCGACGGGCCGCAGGCCCGGGTGTGGGTCACCACTCCGGACGGCACCGAGAAGCTCAGCGACCAGGGCAACGTCGCCTTCCATCGTGGCGGCTCGGCGGCTCTGACGATCACCGTCGACCCGTCCCGCTCCTACCAGCGCATGGTCGGGTTCGGCGCCTCGATCACCGACTCTTCCGCGCAGGTGCTCTACCGGCTCGACCCCGCGACCCGCGCCGCGACGATGCGCGACCTGTTCAGCCCCTCCGACGGCGACGGCCTGGCCGTCCTCCGGCAGCCGATGGGCGCCTCGGACTTCGTCGAGGGCGACCACTACACCTACGACGACGTGCCGGCCGGTCAGACCGACTACGCGCTGGAGCACTTCAGCGTCGGGCACGACCGCGCGCAGATCCTGCCGTTGCTGCGAACCGCCCTGGCGCACAACCCCGACCTCAAGGTCATCGCCACGCCATGGAGTCCTCCGGCCTGGATGAAGACCAACGAGTCGCTCATCGGCGGCCGGCTCATCGACGACCCCGCGATCTATGCCGCCTACGCCCGCTATTTCGTGAAGTTCCTCAAGGCCTATGAGCGCGCCGGAGTGCCGGTCTACGCGGTCACCATGCAGAACGAGCCGCAGAACCGCAACCCCAGCGGCTATCCCGGCATGGACATGCCAGTGCGCCAGCAGGTCGCAATGATCGACGCACTCGGACCGCGGCTGCGCGCGGCAGGGCTGCAGACCAAGATCCTCGGCTACGACCACAACTGGTCCGAGCACCCCGCCGACGTCGAGAACACCCCGCCGGGCGAGGAGCCCGAGACCGAGTATCCGACCGACGTCCTGAACAGCGCGAGCCGCACGCTGGGTCGCCGGCACGGCGTTCCACTGCTACAGCGGCGACCCGAGCCGGCAGACCGAGCTGCACAACCGCTTTCCCCACAAGGGGATCTGGTTCACCGAGTGCTCCGGCTCGCACGGACCGACCGACCCGCCCGCACAGGTCTTCAGCGACACCCTGAAGTGGCACGCCCGCAACCTGGTGCTCGGGGTCACGCGCAACTGGGCGAAGACGGTCGTCAACTGGAACCTCGCCCTCGACCCGGCCGGTGGTCCGCACAACGGCGGCTGCGACACCTGCTCGGGCGTGGTCACCGTCGGTCCTGGCAACACCGTGACGAGGAACGCCGAGTACTACACGCTCGGTCACCTGGCCCGGTTCGTGCAGCCCGGCGCCCGACGCATCGCGAGCACGTCGTTCGGCACGACCGGCTGGAACGGCCAGATCATGGACACGGCGTTCCGCAACCCGGACGGTTCGACCGCGCTCGTCGTCCACAACGAGAACGACGACCCGCGCACGTTCGCGGTCGCGCAAGGCGACCAGTCGTTCGACTACACGCTGCCCGGTGGCGCCCTCGCGACGTTCACCTGGCCCGACTCGCCGGCGCTGCGGTCCGCGCGCCGGCTCGCGAGCACCGAGTCTGCCGAGTCCGACACGGCACCGGACACCGCCGCGAACGCGGTCGACGACGACGCGACGACGACCTGGTCGACCGGAGCCAGCCAGGTCTCCGGCCAGTCGCTGCAGGTCGATCTGCAGCGGTCCGCAAAGGTGCAGCGCGTCGTGCTCGACACGGGCGCCGCGATGGGTGACTTCCCGCGTGGCTGGGCGCTGTACGCGAGCAACGACGGCGTCCACTGGGGCACCGCGGTGGCGCACGGGCAGGGCACCGGCCAGCTCACGACCATCGATGTACGACGCGGTCAGCGGGCGTCCGTACGCCACCTGCGTGTCGTCCTGACCAGCTCGGCTCCGGTGGGATGGAGTGTCGCCGACCTGCGCGTCTACAGCTGACCGCAGGACACCGGAGAGAACGCCGGTATCTCGTTCCGCCGTGTACGTCTGCCGGGGCACTTGCTGCCCCGGCAGACGCATGTCCGGGCGCTTGTTAGGAACGCGTCAGGGTTCGCCGGATCGGTGTTAGGAAGTCGTTAGAGCGGGCGATCGAGCCGTTGCGGGCGTCAAGACTTCACGAGTGGTCGCATCTGACCTCGTGAATGACAGGAGCCCCAGCATGGCCGACCTCGTGTTCGTGGTCCTCACCATCGCGTTCTTCGCGCTGACCGCCCTCATCGTGAGAGGTGTTGAGCGGCTGTGACCGCGGAGAACCTCATTGGTCTGATCGTGTCCGTCCTGCTCGTCGGCTACCTCGCGGTGGCCCTGCTCTTCCCGGAGCGTTTCTGAGATGTCTGACACCACTGCCGGCCTCCTGCAGGTCGGCCTGCTGCTTGCCGCGCTTGCTGCGTGCTACCGCCCGCTCGGTGCCTACATGGCGCGGGTGTACGAGAGCGAGCACGACCTCCGCGCCGAGCGGGTGATCTACCGGGTGATGGGGGTGGACCCGAAGGCCGACCAGCGGTGGCCGGCGTACGCACGTGCGCTGCTCGCGTTCTCCGCCGTCAGCGTGCTGTTCCTCTACGCCCTGCAGCGGTTCCAGCCGCACCTGCCGCTGAGCCTCGGCTTCCCTGGTGTGGCGCCCGGCGCAGGCCTGGAACACGGCGGCGTCGTTCGTGACCAACACGAACTGGCAGTCCTACTCCGGTGAGTCGACGATGGGCCACCTGGTGCAGATGGCCGGGCTGGCGGTGCAGAACTTCGCGTCGGCGGCGGTGGGCATGGCGGTCGCGGTGGCGCTGATCCGCGGCTTCACCCGCAACCGCACCGACCGGATCGGGAACTTCTGGGTCGACCTGGTGCGAGGCTGCGTACGCATCCTGCTGCCCATAGCCGTCGTCGCGACGATCGTGCTGCTCGCGCTCGGCGCGGTGCAGAACTTCTCCTCCGGCACCGACGCCACCACCCTGGCCGGCGTCCACCAGACCATCACCGGCGGCCCGGTCGCGTCCCAGGAGGCGATCAAGGAGCTGGGCACGAACGGCGGTGGCTTCTACAACGCCAACTCCTCGCACCCGTTCGAGAACCCGAACGCGTTCTCGGACATCCTGGAGATCTTCCTGCTGCTGCTCATCCCGGTGTGCCTGACCCGCACCTTCGGGCTGATGGTGAAGGACAAGCGGCAGGGCTACGCGATCCTCGCCGCGATGGGCGTCCTGTGGGCGGTCGTTCTGGCCGGTGTCTGGGTCGCCGAGGCGACCCATCACGGCACGGCACCCAGCCTGGCCGGTGCCTCGATGGAGGGCAAGGAGACGCGCTTCGGTGTCCCCGCGTCGGCGCTGTTCGCCACCTCGACCACGGGCACGTCGACCGGCGCGGTGAACTCGTTCCACGACTCGTTCACCTCGCTCGGCGGCGGGCTGACCATCTTCAACATGGGCCTCGGGGAGGTCTCGCCGGGCGGCACCGGCACCGGGATCTACGGAATCCTGGTGCTGGCCATCGTGACGGTGTTCATCGCCGGGCTGATGGTCGGGCGCACCCCGGAGTACCTGCTGCAAGAAGATCACTGTGCGCGAGATCAAGCTCGTCTCGCTCTCCATCCTGGTGATGCCCGTCATCGTGCTCGCCGGCACCGGGCTGGCGATGGGACTGTCCAAACCCAAGGAGTCCATCCTCAACCCGGGCCCGCACGGGCTGTCCGAAGTGCTCTATGCGTTCATGTCGGCCACGAACAACAACGGCTCGGCGTTCGCGGGCATCTCGGTGAACACCGGCTTCTACAACACCGCACTCGGACTGTGCATGCTGGCCGGCCGGTTGATCCCGATCATCCTGGTGCTCGCGCTGGCCGGCTCGCTGGCCCGCCAGCAACCGGTCCCGGCGACCGCCGGCACGCTGCCCACCCACCGGCTGCTGTTCGTCGGGATGCTCGTCGGCGTCGATCGTCATCGTCGCCGGGCTGACGTTCTTCCCCGCGCTCGCGCTCGGCCCGCTCGCGGAAGGCCTGTGATGTCCGACGACCACCCCGACCGGCGACCCAGCCATCTCACCCGAAGGACGTCTCCCGATGTCTGCTGCCGCGCCCACCTTCCCGACCCGGGTGCAGGGGGGCCTGCTCGACCCCAAGATGCTGCTCACCTCGCTGCCCGACGCCGCCCGCAAGCTCGACCCGCGCGTGATGATCCGCAACCCGGTCATGTTCGTCGTCGAGGTCGGCGCCGTGCTGTCCACCGCCCTGGCCATCAAGGACCCCAGCGTGTTCGGCTGGTCGGTCGTCGTCTGGCTGTGGCTCACCGTCGTGTTCGCCAACCTGGCCGAGGCCGTGGCCGAGGGCCGCGGCAAGGCACAGGCGGCGTCACTGCGACGGGCCAAGACCGAGACCATCGCGCGCCGGCTGCGCGCCGACGGCACCGAGGAGAGCATTCCCGGTCCGCAGCTCACGCCTCGGAGACCGGGTCGTCGTCGAGGCCGGCGAGATCATCCCGGGTGACGGTGACGTCGTCGAGGGCGTGGCCAGCGTCGACGAGTCCGCGATCACCGGCGAGTCCGCTCCGGTCATCCGCGAGTCCGGCGGCGACCGCAGCTCGGTCACCGGCGGCACCAAGGTGCTGTCCGACCGCATCGTCGTGCAGATCACGGCCAAGCCCGGCGAGAGCTTCATCGACCGGATGATCGCCCTGGTCGAGGGCGCGTCGCGGCAGAAGACCCCGAACGAGATCGCGCTGAACATCCTGCTCGCCAGCCTGACCATCGTGTTCCTGATGGCGACCGTGACCTTGCAGCCGTTCGCGATCTACTCCGGCGCCCAGCAGAACCTGATCGTGCTCGTCGCGTTGCTGGTCTGCCTGATCCCGACCACCATCGGGGCGCTGCTCTCGGCCATCGGCATCGCCGGCATGGACCGCCTCGTGCAGCACAACGTGCTCGCGATGTCCGGGCGCGCGGTCGAGGCAGCCGGTGACGTGAACACGTTGCTGCTGGACAAGACCGGCACCATCACGTTGGGCAACCGGCAGGCCGCCGAATTCCTGGCCGTGCGGGGTGTCGAGCCCGACGCACTGGCCGACGCCGCGCAGCTGTCCAGCCTGGCCGACGAGACCCCCGAGGGCCGGTCCATCGTCGTCCTGGCCAAGACGGCGCACGGGCTGCGAGAACGTGCACCCGGGCGAGCTCACGACTGCGCACTTCGTCGCCTTCACCGCGCAGACCCGGATGAGCGGGGTCGACCTCGACGGCGGCCGGCAGATCCGCAAGGGCGCCGCGGCCGCGGTCATCACATGGGTGCGCGACAACGGCGGTCAGTCCACCGACGAGGTCGGCGGCATCGTCGACGCGATCTCCACCGCCGGTGGCACGCCCCTGGTCGTGGCCGAGGCAACCAACGGTGCGCAGGCCCGCACGCTCGGCGTGATCCACCTCAAGGACGTCGTCAAGGAAGGCATGCGTGAGCGGTTCGACGAGATGCGCCGCATGGGCATCCGCACGGTCATGATCACCGGCGACAACCCACTGACCGCGCGGTCCATCGCCGAGGAGGCGGGCGTCGACGACTTCCTGGCCGAGGCCACCCCCGAGGACAAGATGGCGCTGATCCAGCGCGAGCAGCAGGGCGGCCGGCTGGTCGCGATGACCGGCGACGGCACCAACGACGCCCCCGCTCTGGCCCAGGCCGACGTCGGGGTCGCGATGAACACCGGCACGTCGGCCGCGAAAGAGGCCGGCAACATGGTCGACCTCGACTCCAACCCGACCAAGCTCATCGAGATCGTCGAGATCGGCAAGCAGCTGCTCATCACCCGCGGCTCGCTGACGACGTTCTCCATCGCCAACGACATCGCGAAGTACTTCGCGATCATCCCGGCCATGTTCGCCGGCGTCTTCTCCGGGCTGGACACGCTCAACATCATGCGGCTGGCGACCCCCGAGTCGGCGATCCTCTCGGCCGTCATCTTCAACGCGCTGATCATCATCGGGCTCATCCCGCTGGCCCTGCGCGGCGTGCGCTACACCCCGTCCTCGGCGGCCACGATGCTGCGCCGCAACCTGCTCATCTACGGCCTCGGCGGCATCGTCAGCCCGTTCGTCGGCATCAAGCTCATCGACCTGCTGGTCTCCCAGATCCCCGGCATCGGAACGTGAGGGTCGTGAAGGGCAGGAGAGATCGTGAAGGAACGAGTCCGATGATCGCGACCCAGCAGGATCAGCGATCGCGACCCGCGTGGACGAGTCCGACGATCGCGAACATGAACCAGAGAAGGAAAGCCATGGCAACCCCGACATCGCCGGCGGTGCGGCAACTGCTCGCCGCGCTGCGGACCCTCCTCGTGCTGACCGTGATCTTCGGGCTGGCCTACCCGCTGGTGATGACCGGCATCGCGCAGGTCGCGTTCCACGGCAACGCCAACGGCTCGCTGGTGCACCGCGACGGCAAGACCGTCGGGTCCGACCTGATCGGACAGGCGTTCACGAAGCCGGTGCTGGTGAACGGCAAGCCGAAGAAGGACGCCGACGGCAACCCCGTGGTCGAGCCCGACCCGGCGTACTTCCAGAGCCGGCCCTCCGCCGCCGGCGCTCGGCTACGACCCGCTCTCCACGTCCGCGTCCAACCTCGGCCCGGAGAACAAGGACCTGATCGCCGCGATCAAGGCGCGGCGCGCGACCGCCGCGAAGCTCGACGGGGTCGCGCCCGTCCAGCGTCCCGCCGGACGCGCTGCTGGCCAGCGGGTCCGGCCTCGACCCGCACATCAGCCCGGCGTACGCGCGCGAGCAGATCGCCGCGATCGCCCGGGAACGCGGCCTGAGCGTGGCGCGGGTCCGAGCGCTGGTCGACCAGCACACGCAAGGCCGCGTGCTGGGCTTCCTCGGCGAGCCTCGGGTCAACGTCCTCGAGCTCAACCTCGCGCTCGACGCGCTGGCGCCACGATGATCGACCGGACATCGCGTGTTCGGCCCCGGCAGGAGACACACTGGCCGCAGGACACCGTGACGAACGGCAACACGCTGATCGGAGCCGATCACCGAGCCGCCGAGAGGAGGTCTGATGGGGCGCGGGAAGCTGCGGGTCTACCTCGGCGCCGCGCCGGCGTCGGCAAGACCTACGCCATGCTCGGCGAGGGCCACCGCCGGGCCGAGCGCGGCACCGACGTCGTCGTCGGCTTCGTCGAGACCCACGGTCGCCGGCACACCGCCGACCATGCTCGGACGGCCTGGAGATCGTGCCGCGACGCGAGATCTCCTACCGCGGACGCCACGTTCACCGAGATGGACGTCGACGCGATGCTCGCCCGCCGCCCCCAGGTGGCGCTCGTCGACGAGCTGGCGCACACGAACGTGCCCGGGCTCGCGCAACGAGAAGCGCTGGCAGGACGTCGAGGAGCTGCTCGACGCCGGCATCGACGTCATCTCCACGGTCAACATCCAGCACCTCGAGTCGCTCAACGACGTCGTCGAGAAGATCACCGGCGTGCCGCAGCGCGAGACGGGTGCCCGACGCCGTGGTCCGCGCGGCCGACCAGGTCGAGCTGGTCGACATGGCCCCGGAGGCGCTGCGGCGGCGGATGGCGCACGGCAACGTCTACGCGGCGGAGAAGGTCGACGCCGCGCTGGGCAACTACTTCCGCGTCGGGAACCTGACCGCGCTGCGCGAGCTGGCCCTGCTCTGGACCGCGGACAAGGTCGACGAGGCGCTGCAGGGCTACCGCGCCGCGCACGACATCGAGGGCACCTGGGAGGCCCGCGAGCGGGTCGTCGTCGCGCGTCACCGGCGGCCCGGAGGGCGAGACGCTGATCCGGCGGGCGGCGCGGATCGCCGCCCGCTCCGCCGGCGGCGACCTGCTCGCCGTGCACGTCACCCGATCCGACGGCCTCACCGGCGCCGAGCCCGGCCGACCTGGCCGCCCAGCGGCAGCTGGTCGAGACGCTCGGCGGCACCTACCACCAGGTCGTCGGCGACGACGTGCCGGAGGCGCTGCTGGAGTTCGCCCGCGCCGAGAACGCCACCCAGCTGGTGCTCGGCGGCAGCCGGCGCGTCGCGGCTGCGCGCCCTGCTCACCGGGCCGGGCATCGGTGCGACCACGATCCGCGAGTCCGGGCGACATCGACGTCCACCTGGTCACGCACGCCCAGATGGGCAAGGGCCGCGGCCTGCCTCGGCTCACAGGGCAGCCTCACCCGGCGCCGTCGGCTGCAGGGCTTCGCCCTCGCCGTCGTGCTGCCGCCGCTGCTCACCCTGGTGCTGGCCACCGAGCGGGACGACCTCAACCTGATCAGCGACGTGCTGCTGTTCCTGCTGCTCGTCGTCGTCGTCGCGCTGGTGGGCGGCGTTCTGCCCGGCCATGCTCGCCGCGGTCGGCGGGTCGCTGCTGCTGAACTACTACTTCACCCCGCCGCTGCACACGCTCGACCATCAGCGAGACCAACAACGCCCTGGCGCTCGTCGTGTTCGTCGTGGTCGCCGCACTGGTCAGCTCGGTCGTCGACCTGGCCGCCCGGCGCACCCGGCAGGCGGCCCGCGCGACCGCGGAGTCCGAGACGCTGGGCACGCTGGCCGGCAGCGTCCTGCGCGGCGAGACCGCGCTGCCCGCGCTGCTGGAGCGGGTCCGCGAGGCGTTCGGCCTGACCTCGGTCACCCTGCTGGAGCGGACTCCGCACACCGCCCCGGCCGGGGCGCCGCCGCGCGCGGCCCGGCCGACGAGTGGACCGTCGTGGCCAACGCCGGCGGCGATCCGTGTCGAGCGCCCGCAGGACGCCGACACCGAGGTGCCGGCCGGCGACACGCTGCTGCTCGCCCTGCGCGGCCGGCCGCTGCGCGCCGAGGACCAGCGGCTCGTCGGCGCCTTCGCCGCCCAGGCGGCGGTCGATCCTGGAGCGGCACCGGCTCAGCGAGGCCGCGGCGGCCGCGGTCCCGATCGCCGAGGCCGACCGGATGCGCACCGCGCTGCTCGCCGCGGTCGGCCACGACCTGCGCACCCCGCTGGCGTCGGCGAAGGCCGCCGTCACCAGCCTGCGCAGCGACGACATCGAGTGGTCGCCGCAGGACCGCGACGAGCTGCTGGCCACCGCCGACGAGTCGCTCGACCGGCTGGCCCGGCTGGTCGACAACCTGCTCGACATGAGCCGGCTGCAGGCCGGCGCGCTGTCGGTCGTCAGCCGCTCGGTCGCGCTCGACGAGGTCGTGCCGCTGGCGCTGGACGACCTCGGCCCGGCCGGGCGCAGCGTCGTGGTCGACGTCCCCGACGACCTGCCGGAGGTGCTCGCCGACCCGGGCCTGCTGGAGCGGGTCATCGCCAACCTGGTCGGCAACGCGCTCCGCTACAGCCCGCCCGGCGACCGCCGCCGCTGGTCACCGGCAGCAGCCTCGGCGACCGGGTCGAGCTGCGCGTCGTCGACCGCGGCCCCGGCATCCCGCCGACCGAGCTGCGACCGGGTCTTCGCCCCGTTCCAGCGCCTCGGCGACACCGACAACACCACCGGCGTCGGCCTCGGGCTGGCGCTGTCCCGCGGGCTGACCGAGGCCATGGGCGGCACCCTCACGCCGGAGGAGACGCCGGGCGGCGGTCTGACCATGGTCGTCTCGCTGCCGCGTGCGCCGCCCAGCCGAGCCGACGGCCGCGCACGAGCCGGGCCGCCGGGAACGCGAGGGCGTCGAGCCGGCACGCGACCAGCCGTGCCACGGGACAGTCACGGTGACCCGCGTCCTGGTCGTCGACGACGAGCCGCAGATCCTGCGGGCGCTGCGCATCAACCTGCGGGCGCGGCACTACGAGGTGTTCACCGCCGCCACCGGCGGCGACGCGCTCGCCACGGCGGCCTCGCACCACCCGGACCTGGTCATCCTCGACCTCGGGCTGCCCGACCTCGACGGCGTCGAGGTCATCCGCGGACTGCGCGGCTGGACCAGCGCGCCCATCATCGTCCTGTCCGGCCGCACCGACAGCGCCGACAAGGTCGACGCGCTCGACGCCGGCGCCGACGACTACGTCACCAAGCCGTTCGGCGTCGACGAGCTGCTGGCCCGGATGCGCGCCGTGTCCCGGCGGGCAACGCCCGGCGACGTAGCAGCCGACCGTGGTGACCTTCGGGCACACCGACCGTCGACCTGGCCGCGCAGCGCGTCACGGTCCGCGACGGCGACCACGTCATCGACGTCCGGCTCACCCCGACCGAGTGGCACCTGCTCGAGGTGCTGCTGCGGCACCCGGGCAAGCTGCTGAGCCAGCGCCAGCTGCTGGCCGAGGTGTGGGGGCCGGGCTACGACACGGCCGGCGGAAACCTGCGGGTGTACATGGCCCAGCTGCGCCGCAAGCTCGAGGCCGACCCGGCCCGGCCGCGCCACCTGCTCACCGAGCCCGGCATGGGCTACCGCTTCCAGCCGGAGAGCAGCGCAGGTGAGGTGGCACCTGATCGTCGTGGGCCGGTCTGGCGGCACGTTGCGTAGGTGGCGGATCGTCGCCGTGGCGGCGGTCAGGGCTCGAAGCGGTATCCGACGCCGGTTCGGTGATGAGGTGCCGCGGGTGGGTCGGGTCGGGCTCGAGCTTTGCGGCGCAGCTGGGAGATGTAGACGCGCAGGTAGTTGGTCTCGTGCCGTAGGCCGGGCCCCAGACCTCGTGCAGCAGCTGGCGCTGGGTGACGAGCTGGCCGGGGTGGCGGACGAGGACCTCGAGCAGGTGCCATTCGGTGGGGGTGAGCCGCACCTCGCCGTCGGCGGTCGTGACTCGGTGGGCGCGAGGTCGACGGTGAACGAGTCGGTGGTCACGACAGCCTGCTCCGGGTCGGCGGGGACGCGCGGCGCAGGGCGGCGCGGATCCGGGCGAGCAGCTCGTCCATGCCGAACGGCTTGGTGACGTAGTCGTCGGCGCCGGCGTCGAGCGCGGCGACCTTGTCGGTCTGGTCGTGGCGGGCGGACAGCACGATGATCGGCGACGCTGACCAGCCGCGCAGCCCGCGGACGACGTCGACGCCGTCGATGTCGGGCAGGCCGAGGTCGAGGACGACGAGGTCCGGCGGTGCGGGCGGCGGCGGCTGCGAGGGCGGTCTGCCCGTCGGGGGCGGCGTCGACGTCGTAGCCGCGGGCGCGCAGGTTGATGGCGAGCGCGCGGGCGAGGCCGGGGTCGTCGTCGACGACGAGGATGCGGCTCACGGGGCGCGCTCGCGCGGTCAGGGCAGTCGGCGCGGGCAGGGTGACGTCATGGTGAGTCCGCCGCCGGGAGTCTGTGCGCGGTGCGAGCGTGCCGCTCATGGCCTCGGTGAAGCCGCGGGCGATGGCCAGCCCGAGGCCGACGCCGGGTCCGGATGCTGCGGTCGTCGAGCCGCTGGAACGGCGACGAACATGCGGTCGCGAGTCGGCTGTCGGCGACGCCGGGACCGTGGTCGATGACGTGCAGCTCGAGACTGTCTCGGCGTCGGCCGGCCGTGACCTCGATGCTGAGACCGCCGGCGGGGCGTGCCGGTGCGGCGTTGTCGAGCAAGGTTGGCGACGACCCGCTCGAGCAGGCCGGGGTCGGCGAGGCCATGCGGCAAGTCGTCTCGGCGGCGTTGACGTCACGTCGACGCAGGTGCCGCGTGCGATGCAGGGCGCCGCGGCGACGACCTCGTCGACGGGCGACCGGCGCGCAGGTCGACGCGCAGCGCTCCGGCCTGGAGGCGGCTGAGGTCGAGCAGGTTGGCGACCAGGTCGGCGAGGCGGTCGGCGGACTCGCTCGATGGTGGCGAGCAGCTCGGCGCGGTCCGCCGGAGCGATCTGACGTCGGGTTGGCGCAGGCGTGGAGACGGCGGCCTTGATGCCGGCCAGCGGGGTGCGCAGGTCGTGCCCGACGGCGGCGAGAAGCGCGGAGCGGAGACGGTCGACCTCGGCCAGCTCGCTGGGCGCGCGACGCCTCCCCGGCCAGCGGCTCGGGCGTCAAGGGCCCGGCTGGCGGCGTGCGGCGAGGCTGCGGAGCAGGCGGCGGTCCTCGGCGAACAGGTCGCGGCCCGTCACCGACGCAGGCGCCGGTCGCCGCCGGCGTCGACGCTGACCGTGCCGGCGCCCGTGAACGCCGGTCCCGACGTCGCGCCAGGACCGCGTCTGTCGTCGTTCCGGCGTTCGACGAGCGCGACGGAGGTGAGCCCGAAAACGGTCGCGACCTCGGCGAGCACGTCCTCGGCGGAGCTTTCCGTCAGCGGCTCGGCGCGCGACCCGCGCCAGCGAGGCGGCCTCGGCCTCGCTGCGGGCCGCCGCGGCCTGCGGTCTGGCGAGCCACGTCGACCAGGACGCTGACGGTGACCGCGACCAGCGAGGAACACGACCAGCGCGATGACGCTGTCGCGGCCCTCGACGCGCGAACGTGTGGTACGGCGGGGTGAGGAAGAAGTTCGCCAGCAGGAACGACACCGACAGCGGCCGGCCACGCCGCCGACCAGGCCGCCGATGACGGAGATGACGACGACGGCGAGCAGGTACAGCAGCAGCACGCTGGCCAGGGCCACGGTCGCCGCGGACCGCGACGAGCACGCCGGTCAGGAGCGGGCAGCGCGAGCGCGACGAGGAGCAGACCCAGGCCGCGGCGCGACGGGGTGAGGCCATGTCCACGTCTGCGGCAGCGCGCTGGCCGCCTGCGGGCTGCGTCGACCAGTGGTCACGACCTCACTGTCACATGCGCATGGGCTCCTCGGCGTGGTCGGTGCGTCCAGGGTGTCGGCGTCGCGCGCGACGGCTGTGGTCGGCCGAGCGCAGCTGCCACGGAACGCTGGTGACCATCACGCCGGGCCGGAACAGCAGCCGTGCTCTTCAGCCGCAGCGCGCTCTGGTTGTGCAGCAGGTGCTCCCACCAGTGCCCGACGACGTACTCCGGGATGAACACGGCGACGACGTCGCGCGGGCTCGAGACCGGCGGATGCTGTCCGACGTAGTCGAGGACGGCCCGGTGACGTCGCGGTACGGGGAGTCGAGAACCACCAGCTCGACCGGGATGTCGCGGTCGGCCCACTCGCTGCTGCAGCGCTCGGGTCTCTCCTGGCGATGTCTGCGCCGTCAGCGCGACCAGGCTGCTCGGGCGGGTCGCGCGGGCGTAGGCCAGGGCCTGCAGCGTCGGCGTGTGCAGCCGCGACACCAGGACGACGGCGTGCACTCGGCTGGGCAGCGTGACCCCGGCCGGAGCCGGCCGCAGCTCGACGGCGACCCGGTCGTAGTGGCTGCTTGACGGCCCGTCATGAGCGACGAACAGCGATCGGCATCGCGATGACGACGATGTACGCGCCGTGGGTGAACTTCGTGACGCAGGACGACGACGCAGGACCAGGGCGGTGAAGACGCGCCGATCCCGTTGATGATGCGCGCCCGGTGCAACGTGCCGCCGGCGCTGCGCTCCCGGCGAACGCGAGCGCGGTGGTCCAGTGGCGGACCATGCCCCACTGGCTAAGGGTGAACGAGACGAACACGCCGATGATGTAGAGCTGGATGAGGCGGGTGGTGGACGCGTCGAACGCGAAGATGAGCAGCCCGGCCAGGGCGGCGAGGACGACGACGCCGTTGGAGAACACCAGCCGGTCGCCGCGGCGGTGGAACTGCCGCGGCAGGATAGCCGTCGCCGCCGAGGATCGAGGCCAGGATCGGGAAGCCGTTGAAGGCGGTGTTGGCGGCGAGCACCAGGATCGCCGCGGTGAAGCCCTGGACGGCGAAGAAGCGATGGCGAGTGGTACCCGAACACGGCGCCGGCGAGCTGGGCGATGACGGTGCGCTGCTCGTAGCCCGCCGGGGCGCCGACAAGCGCGCGGTGTCGTCGACGACGTGCACGTGCGCGGCCATCGCGAGCGCGGTGATGCCGGCGAACATGGTCACGGTCAAGCACACCCATGATGGACAGGGTGGATGCGGCGTTGCGGGACTTGGGCGGTTTGAAGTTCGGCACGCCGTTGGACGACCGCCTCGACGCCGGTCAACGCCGTGCAGCCGGACGAGAACGCGCGCAGCACCAGCGCGACCAGCAGCAGGCCCGAGACGTGGTGGGCGGGGATGATGCCGAATGCGAGCCGACTCGGCGGTCGGTGTGTTGCCGATCAGCGCCCGATAACGCACCGACGGCGAGCATGATGAAGACCGAGAGGACGAACCCGTAGGTCGGGACGGCGAACACTGTCCCGGACTCCCGAACTCCCCGCAGGTTGATGACGGCGAGCAGCGCGACGAAGCCGAGACTGATTGCGACGGCGTGGGGTGCCAGCTCGGGCACGGCGGACACGATGTTCGCGACGCCGGCCGCGACGGAGACCGCGACGGTCAGGACGTAGTCGACCAGCAGGGCGCTGACGCCGCGACCAGGGCCGGATTGCGGCCGAGATTCGCGCGGCTGACGGCGTAAGCGCCGCCGCCGTTCGGGTAGGCGTGGCAGGTCTGCCGGTAGGAAGCGACGACCACGACGAGCAGCAGCAGGACCGCGGCGGCGACCCACGGCGTGAGATGCAGGACCGCGAGCCCGCCGAGGCTCAGCACGAGCAGGATCTCCTCAGTGGCGTACGCGTTGGACGACAGCGGGTCGCTGCAGAACACCGGCAGCGCCAGCTTCCTCGGGAGAAGCGTCTCGCCGAGCCGTTCACTGCGCAGCGGCCGCCCAACAAGCAGCCGTTTGGGGACAGCGATGAAGTTGCTCACAACCGCAGCCTGTGGCCGCTTGGGGCCGCCCGGTCGGGTTCCTGACGCCATCTTGACGCGGCAGCGCAGAATCCTGACGTTTTCCTGACGCCGGGGGTCACGCGCCCGTCCGTGTCACCGGAGCGACGCGCCGACCTGGGCGGCCAGCGTGACGGCCACCAGCCGCTGCGCCGACGACGGGTGTGCGTCCGATCCCGCCGTGAGCAGGAAGCGGCCCTGTAGACGTCCGCCGCTCTCGACGAGCAGCTCGATGTCGACGTCGGCCGGCAGCCCATCGCGCTCCACGTCCCACACCGCTGAATCCCGTTCCACCTGGCCGTCGTCGCGCAGCCGTGCAGGATGTCCCAGCCCCGCGACGCCGTACTGGAAACGACACGTGCGCAGCCCGAGCACCCGCGTCAGCTGCCGCGAAACCTCATCGATCAGGTCTTGCGACGAGCTGCCGGCCGCCACCGCCTCGGCAGCGGCGCGGATCCCGTCCAGGTAACCCGCATCGCGGTGGGCGTTCGCGCGCTGCCGATGCCCCCACGCGGCTAGCTCGGTCACTCCCACGCCGACTGCGAGCAGCAGCGTCGTTGTCTCCAGGTCGGCTCGGTCTGTGATGGTGATCCGCTCAAAGGGTCGGGTGAGGAAGACGTCGAACCACAACGCTGCCGACAGGGCCGCCAAGACGCCGGCCACCCGGTTGCCCGTCGAGGCAACCGCCACGATGACCAGCACGAGAATCAGCGCCGCATTCGTGTTGGCGAAGCTGTCGCGAAACGGCACCAGCGCCAGCGAGACGGCGAACGGACCGGCCAGTGCACCCAGCACGGCCACGCGGCTCGAGGTCGACAGCCTGCGGGCCACGGGCCTCGCAGGGGCATGGGTGACCCGCGCAGCTTGTCTCATGGTTCCCATCGTGCGAGCCCTCGGCGGCTCAGGCGGCGGTCCTTGCGCGGTCTTAACAACCGGGCCGGAAATCCTAACGGCGCTCTAACTGGATGTGTCCCTGTTCGACGGTCAGCAGGCAGTGACCGGATCTGCTTGATGAGCGATCGCCGTCGTCGTATGTACCTTGACGGTTATGTAACGTACCTGATACGTTTGATTCGTGGACGCAGCCCTGAAGGCCCTCGCAGACCCGAGCCGACGGACCATGCTCGAAAGGTTGGCCCGTGGCCCGGGCACCGCCGGCGAACTGGCGGCGTTGCTGCCCATCGCCCGCCCGGGAGTGTCGCGACACCTACGAGTGCTGCGGGAGGCCGGACTCGTCGAGTTTCGTCATGAGGCACAACGGCGCGTCTACAGCCTTCGCCCCGAGCCGCTGGCCGAGATCGACGAATGGCTCGGTCCCTACCGGGCGCAGTGGGAACAGCGGCTGGATGCCTTGCACACCGAGATAGCCAGAGGAAAACGCGAACGAAGGAGCGCCAGATGAGCAGCAACGCACGTCCAGGAGGCCGCATCCTCGGCGACCTGGGCTCGGCAGACGGTGCGGGCGTCGTCCGCATCGAAGACCGATACGACACCGGCATCGAGGACCTGTGGACCGCACTCACCGATCCCGGCGGCCTCGCCCGGTGGTACGGCCGGGTCGAAGGCGACCTCCGTCCGGGAGGACAGTTCCGCACCTACATCGAGGCCAATGACATCGAGAGCACGGGACGGGTGGACGCGTGCGAGCCGCCCCGGCGGCTCCAGCTGACCACCCGCGAGACCGACGAGTCCTACCAGCGCGGTCAAGGCGTGTCGCCCTTCGACGCGGGCATCGAGGTCACCCTGACCGCGGTGGGCGACCAGACAGACCTGACGATCCAGGTACGCGGAATGTCGTTGGACAAGATCGCCTTCTACGGGGCCGGGTGGCAGATCCACGCCGAGAACCTCGCTACTTACCTCGCCGGGCGGGAACGCGGTGACACCGAGGCGCGGTGGAACGAACTCATCCCGCCCTACCAAGACCTGGCGGCCCAGCTCGCTTAGCCGACAGCGGAGCCTGGAGTCACGTCCGCTTGCGCAGTCACCACCGAAGAGGGACACACCCGGTAACACCTGCCGCCCGGGTTTCTCGACGCACGACAGAGTCCCTACGGTGGCCTGCGTGGCGCACTGGGCAGAGACCGCGGTCTTCTGGCACCTCTATCCACTCGGCTTCGTCGGTGCACCTGCGTCCGCGACCGATCCCGACGCTGCGGCACCGCGGCTGCGCCGGCTGAACAACTGGCTCGACTACCTGATCGACCTCGGCGCGAACGGCCTGCTGCTCGGTCCCGTCTTCGCCTCGGAGACCCATGGGTACGACACCGTGGACCACTACCGCATCGACCCGCGACTCGGCACCGAGGCGGACCTGGTCGACCTGTTCGAACAGGCGTCCAGCCGAGGCATCAGGGTCGTGCTGGACGGAGTGTTCAACCACGTCGGGCGCGGCTTTCCCCAGTTGACCGACGTTGTCGAGCACGGCTATCTCTCGCCGTTCTCCTCCTGGTTCAAGCGCCGCGCGGACGGTGAGTTCAACAACTTCGAAGGCCACGAGCGACTGGTGACCCTCAACCACGACGAGCCGCAGGTGGCCGACTACGTCAGCGACGTGATGACCTACTGGTTGGACAGGGGAGCAGCGGGCTGGCGGCTCGACGCTGCCTACGCGGTGCCCACCGAGTTCTGGCGGCAGGTCACCGACCGCGTGCACGCGCAGCACCCGGACGCGTGGTTGCTGGGCGAGGTCATCCACGGCGACTACTCGAGCTTCGTGGCCAAGGCGGGCGTCGACTCGGTCACGCAGTACGAGGTGTGGAAGGCAACGTGGAGCTCGCTGAACGACCGTAACTTCTACGAGCTGGCCTGGGCTCTGCAGCGGCACGAGGAGCTGCTGGAGACGTTTGTCCCGCAGACATTTCTCGGCAACCATGACGTGACCCGCATCGCGACCCAGCTCGTCGATCCCCGACACCTGCCGCACGCCCTCGTGCTGCTGCTGGTCGCCGTGGCCGGCATCCCCAGCATCTATGCAGGCGATGAGCAAGGCATGGTCGGGCTGAAGGAGCAACGGGAGGGCGGCGACGACGCCATCCGTCCCGAGTTCCCCGATCACCCCGAAGCGCTCGCGCCTGCCGCGCAGGAGACGCTGCGGCTGCACCGCGAGCTGATCGGCCTGCGCCGCCGGCATCCGTGGCTGGTCCGCGCCCGCACCGTCGTCGAACACCTGGCCAACGAGCAGATGCTGCTGCGGGTCACCGACGGGACGGACACGTTGCTTGTCGCACTGAACCTCGGCGAGGCCGACGTGCTCGTCCTTCCCTCAGACAGCTGGCAGCCGGTGTCCGGACAGGGGCAGGTCGCCGGCGGCTGCGTCATCCTCGCCGCACACGGATGGTGCGTACTCGCCGCGGACCAGCAGGTCTGAGGTGCCCGTTCGCTATCGCTCGGCCGACGAGGACAGTGGCCGGTGGCTCGGATTCCCGTTCCGCGAGGGCGACATCGTGATCAGCACGCGGTCGAAGAGCGGCACGACGTGGCTGCAGATGATCGCGGCACTGCTGGTGTTCCAGACACCCGATCTGCCGCGACCGCTGCCGGAGCTGTCGCCGTGGCTGGACTGGCTGATCACCCCGAAGGACGAGGCGTACGCGCGACTCGCGGCCCAGCGCCATCGCCGGTTCATCAAGACGCACACACCGCTGGACGGGATTGTGCTCGACACGCGGGCCACGTACATCGTGGTCGCCCGGCACCCGCTGGACGCGGCGGTGTCGCTCTATCACCAGGGGAACAACCTCGACCGGGAGCGCATCCGCGCGCTGACCGGTCAACCGGCGAGCCAGCGAACCGTCCTCGCCTCGTCCGTCGCTGCACGAGTGGATGTTGTCGTGGATCGCGAGCGAGGCGAGTCCCGACCAGCAGCTCGACTCGTTGCCCGGCGTGATGTGGCACCTGTCCGACGCGTGGACGAGGCGCGACGAGCCCAACGTCGTGCTCGTCCACTATGCCGATCTGGTCGCTGACCTCGAAGGGGAGATGCGAAAGCTCGCGGGGCTGCTCGGGATCTCGGTGCCCGAGGACAGCTGGCCCGATCTCGTCGCGGCGGCGACGTTCGACAGCATGCGGGCCGGAGCCCAGCGCACCGCTCCCAACCCGTCATCCGTGCTCAAGGACTCGTCGGCCTTCTTCCGGAGGGGCACGTCGGGAGCGGGAGCCGAAGTGCTCAGCGCCGACGAGCTGGCGCGCTATCACGCCCGTACCTCTCAACTCGCACCGCCTGACCTGCTGGCCTGGCTGCACCGCTGAGATGTCCCGGTTGCGGTGGACTTTTGCTGCTTCGAGGTGATGACCTTTCGGGCCTTCCCCGAGTGTGGCACTCACGAATCCGCCGACTCACCACCACAATGTCCGATAGCCGGGTCGGATAGCTGACGGACGACGGGTGGGCTGCGATGTGGGTGATCAAGGGACGGCTGGTCCCCATGTCGACGCATGCATCGGCCGGCGGCGACGAGGAGGCGAACTTCGCGGGACGCGTGTGGATCGGTGACGACGGGCGCATCGCCGCCGTGACGCGCGGCTCGGCGGCGGGCCCCGCAGAGTTCGCGGGCGCGCCGCAGGTCGACGTCGGGTCCTCGCTCGTCATGCCCGGGATGATCGACCTGCACAACCACCTGGCCTACAACACGTTGCCGCTGTGGACCGAGCCGAAACAGCTGACGCCGTTCAAGCATCACGACTCGTGGACGCGGGCCGACAGCTATGCCACGTCGACGACATGGCCGGCGTACGCGCTGATCACCGCGTGCCCGGAGGAGCTGCTCGCCTACGTCGAGACCAAGGCCATCGTCGGGGGCACGACGACGGTGCAGGGTTCGCCGCCGCAGAACCGACCACGGGACGGCTGGCTGGTCCGCAACGTCGAGGACGAGTCGTTCGGCACGGGAGACCGCAACCTCATCTACGCGTCCACGTTGACGGCGAAGGCGCCGGCTCTCGCGGCCCGGGCGATCAGCATGCGCAACGGCTCGATGTTCGTCTACCACTGCGCCGAAGGTCAGCAGGGGAGCCTGGTCGCCCGGGAGTGGACCGAGGCGGCCAACGCCGGTTGCCTGCAGCCGACCTTCGTCGCGGTGCACGCCAGTGCCGTCGACCCGACGCGTGTTCGGCGGGTGGACGGCTCCCGGCGGCGTCGCCTGGTCGCCGTTGTCGAACATGTGGCTGTACGGCCAGACGACCGACGTGCCCGCCGCCCGCGCCGCCGGCGTCACGGTGAGCCTCGGCTCGGACTGGGCGCCGTCGGGCACGAAGCACGTGCTCGGCGAGGTCAAGTCCGCGCGGCTGGTGTCCGACCACTTCGGCTGGGACCTGAGCGATTTCGACCTGGTTCGCATGGTCACCTGCAACCCGGGCGACCTGCTGGCCCTGCCGTGGGATCGCCAGCTCGGCCGGCTGCAGCCCGGCGCGATCGCGGACCTCGTCGTCATCCACGCCAAACCGCGCGCCGTCGCGTTCCACACGATCGTGAAGGCGACCGAGGTCGACGTCGAGCTCGTCGTCATCGACGGCCGGCCGCGCTACGGCACGCCCGCGCTGATGACGGCCAGCCGGCGCCGACCAGCTCACTCCGCTGGTCGGTCGCGGGCCAGGACCGACAGCTGTCGCTGAGCCGGTCGGACGACCCGACCACCGCGTGGGCGTGGCAGGACGTCGTCGACCGCATGGAGGAGGTCCGCGCCGACCCGAAGGGCGAGATCGAGAAAGCCCAGGCCGGGCTGGCCGCGTGGGCCGGACGCATGGACCATCGCGAGGCACCGCTGCGGCTGGCACTGGACATGCCCACCGGGCTCGCCCCGGTCGGCGGCCTGCCCAAGGACCTGCACGCAGGTGCGTCGTGCCCCCGCTGCAGTCCCTGACCCACGACGCGGACTGGCTGGCATCGCTGCCCGGGCGTGGGTTCCACGGTGGCGTCCTGGACGGACTCGCCTCGTACTACTCGTGATGGGAGTCGGCATGGCCAGCACCGAAACGCGATGCCGCCGCGGCGCAGCGCGGCCGGACCCTGACCGAGGCTCTCGGCCCCGACGCACTGCGCAACGGCACTGCCTCCGCAGGTCTCGACGGCGGGCAGCGCCAGGAGGTCCTCGACACGCTCATCGCCGTGCTCGGCGGCGCCTACGCACACCTGCCGGCGAAACGGGCGGCCTATGCGGTCGACCCGGTGCAGGCACTGATCCTGCTGCGCCGACGCGCGGCCGACCTGTCCGACGCCGACTTCCACCTCGCCGTGACCGGTCTGGTGACCGGCCTGCGCGACGCGCACACGCGCTACATCGGAGCGACCGGGCAGCCGCGGGCAGCGTCGCCGTCCTGCCCTTCCTGGTGGAGCAGTACGGACCTGCCGAGGACCCGCAGTTCCTCGTCACCAAGACCGCGCCCGACCTGGCCGACATCGACCCGACGTTCGCGCCCGGCGTGGTGATCGAGTGGTGGAACGGCGTGCCGATCGCCCGCGCCGTCGAGGTCTACGCCGACCGCGAGACCGGCGGCCGCCGGGACTCGCGCCGAGCACGCGCCCTCGAGACGCTCACGTTCCGCGCGCTCGACTACGGCCCGCCGCCGGACGAGCACCGCGTCGACCTCGGCTACCGGACGGCGCGCGGCGCGCAGCGCGAGCTCACGGCTCCCCTGGCGGGTGCTCGAGCCGAAGCAGGCCGCCTCCGCCGTGCGGCGGGGGTCGCGCGCCTCGCTCAAGGTCGCTGCCGATCCCGCCGCCGAGGCGGTGCGCAGGGCCAAGAAGCTGCTGTACGCACCGGACGCCTGGGTCGCGGAGCCGGTCACGCAGACCCAGCTGCGCTCGGCGGCACCGGCCGCGGCCCGCGAGAAAACGCCGGTCGGGCAGTGGCTCGACACCCCGATGCAGGACGTGCTGTCGGCCCAGGCGCTGAGTCGGAGCATCGGCTATCTGCGTGTCTGGTCGTTCGACGTGGACGACGACGACCTGTTCGTCGCCGAGGTGACCCGCCTGCTCGGGCTGCTGCCGCAGACCGGGCTGATCGTCGACCTGCGCGGCAATCCCGGTGGTCTCGTCTGGGCGGCCGAGCGGATGCTGCAGCTGTTCACGGACACCCGGATCGCGCCGACCCGGTTCTCCCTCGTCGCGTCGCCGCTGACCCGCGAGATGGCCAACAGCCCGTTCAACCGCCTCGAGCTCGAGGCGTGGGCGCCGTCGCTGGACGACGCCGTCGCGACGGGCGAGCTCTACGCCCAGCCGCTGCCGCTCACCGACCCTGCGTGGTGCAACGACCTCGGCCGGCACTACCCCGGCCCGGTCGTCGCGGTCGTCGACGCCAACACCTACTCCTCGGGCGACCTGTTCGCCGCCGGCTGGGTCGACCACGACATCGGGCCGCTGGTCACGGTCGGGCAGGCGACCGGCGGAGGTGGGGCCAACGTGTGGACCTCCGCCCAGCTGCGCGACGCTCTGGCCGGCACCGACCACGCGCTCGGTCCGCTGCCCGTCGGTGTCGGCTACACGATCGCGATCCGCCGCGCCATCCGTTCTTCGCGCTCCGACGGCGTGCCGATCGAGGACCTCGGCGTCTCGGGCGTGCCCTACGAGATGACCCGTGCCGACCTGCTGCACGGCAACCGCGACCTGCTGGCGTTCTGCACGGATCTGCTCACGAACGCCTGACCCATCAGGGTCGGTGGCCCCTCACACCTCGGAGACAGCAATGGTTGAGTTCGACCCCGGCCCGTCGAAGTCCATCGCCAACCACCTTGCTGCCCTGCCGAGCTATGCGCCGCACCGCAACCTGTTCTGGTACGACTGGGGCCCCGTCTTCTACCGCGGCCGGCTGAACATGTCCGGGCGGCTGCTCTGCGTCGCGTCCGACCCCGGGCCCACAGAGCGCATCGCCTGCCGCACACTCGTCGGCGACGCCGGCCAACGCGTGCAAGGGTTTCTCACCAAGCTCGGTCTCACCCGCAGCTATGCCCTGGTCAACGCCTTCGCCTATGCCCTCTTGCCGTCGAGGTCGATGAGCGCGATCCCGATGCTGTCCGAGCCCGACCACCTCGCCTGGCGCAACGCCTTGCTCGACAAGATCACCGGTCCGCAGCTACAGGCCGTCGTCGCCTTCGGGCTGCAGGCGCGCCTCGCCGTCGGGCTGTGGGACAGCAAGCCGGACGTACCCGTCTTCGAGGTGCCGCACCCGTCGAGCCGCGACCCCAAGAAGCTCGTCGACGCTTGGCGTGCGGCGATCATCGAGCTGCGCGGGATCGTCACACCCGACCCCGACGGCGACCCGACCGGACCCAACTACGGGGCCAAGCTCAGCGAGGCCGACTACGCGCCCATCCCGCCGCGCGACCTGCCGTTCGGGGTGCCCGACTGGTTGGGTGACGACAACTGGGGACGCACCGCCCGGCCGAAGCACAACAACAGCGTGGAGCGCCCCGGCGACGACCTGCTGCACACCTTGATCTGGCACGCGCCGGAGGATCGGCCGTAGGCCTCAGGCGCCCGAAACCGGGTCTCCGGGGCCGTCTGCTCAGGTGCCCGGCTTGCGACCGAACACCTGCACCGAGGTCCCGACGTCGACGCGATTCCACATCTTCTTCGCGACCTTGGGCAGGATGTGCACGCAGCCGTGCGAACCGAGCGTGTCGTACAGGTAGCGGTCACTCGTGTGGAACGCGATACCTCCCGAGAAGAACATCGCGTAGGGCATCGGGCTGCCGTAGATGCTCGACACGTGGTCAATGTCCTTGGTGTACACGTGGAACAGGCCCGTGCGCGTCTCGTACCCGTCCCGTCCGCTGCGGATCGCGTACGGCCCCCACGTGATCGTGCCCTTCTTCGCGATCCACGCGGTTTGGCTCTTGAGGTCGACACAGACGACCTTGGCCCGCGCGTCACACTTGTCGGCCCGGTCGGCGCTCAGGCGCAGCCGCTTGACGACCTTTCCCGTCACGGTGCCGGCGTAGCCCTCGGCGGGCTCGATGCCGTTCTTGCGCTGGAACTTCCGGATCGCCCGGCAGTCGCTCTCGCTGTTCGTGCCGTCGGGCACGAGACCGAGAAATTTCTCGAGCCTGGTCTGGCGCGGGCCGGTGTCGGCGTTGCACGCCGTGGCGGCCTGCGCAACGGCAACGGGCAGCAACGTGACCAAGAGAGCCACGGCGGCAGCGACGGCGGCCGCCAGGCGGACCGAGCGCCAGCGCCCGGCAGTCTCTGTCGCGTCGACCGTGCCGACAGCTGACGTATGCATCGTGATGTCCTTCTCGAAATGGCCGCGGGTGCGGCGGATTGATCAAGAAGACGCGCGAGACGGCGTGCTGGATGCGCCAGCAGCGTGTGACCCGCGCCACATCCGCGACGGAGGACAGTTGGTCAGTCGATGTCCAGGTCGACCGCGAGCGCGCAGTGGTCGCTCACACCGAGCCGCATCACCTCCACGTCGCGGACGGCCGAGGTGTCGATGCCGTCGCCGAGCACGTGGTCGAACTGCACGCGCGGCCGCCACGAGGGATACGTCGCCGCCCGGGCGAGCTGTGCCCAACGAGTGGTGACGCGCGGCAGGGCTCCGGGCAGGTTGAAGTCGCCGATCAGCAACCGCGGACCCGGGAAGCCGCGCGCCCAGTGCGCGAGCGTCCGCAGCTGGGCGACGTTCCAGCCCGGCATGAAGGACAGGTGAGCAGACACGACCGTCAGCGGACCCGACGGGCCCTCGACCACAGCGGCCATGCCGAGGCGCGGCTCATCACGCACATGAGTGAGCCCGCGAGCGCCGTGCACCATCAGGGGCATGCCGACGGGCGCCGGCGCGAAGCGTCGCACATGCCACGAGTGCACAGGCAGGCGGGAGACGAGCCCGATGCCGTACGTCGGCTGGTCCGTCTCCTCGTCGTCATCCGTGGAAGGCGTCCACGGAACGCTGCTCCCGGGGGTGCCGCGCAGCGTCGGGACGAACCGCCACCAGCCGGCGCCGAGTGCATCGGCGACGGCGGCCGTCTGGTCGACCAGCTGCGAACGCGGCTGCCCGCGATCGACTTCCTGCAGGCCGACGACGTCGCCGTCGAGTGTCTCCGCGGCCGCTCGCAGGGCGGACTGGTCGACGTTGCCGTCGGTCAGGGACTGCCCGTGCAGGAGGTTGAAGGTGGCGACGCGCACCGGCCCGACGCTAGCCCACGGTGCGATGCGCCTGGCCCGGGCCGAGATGCGTCTGGCCCGGGCCGAATGCGTAAGGTGCGACGCATGAGCGATCCACTCCCGGTAGCGGCCGCCGTCGAGGCCGGTGCCGAACGTTTCGTCGCCGAGCTCATCGACTGGCTGCGCATCCCCTCCATCTCCGGTGACCCGGACAACGCCGACGACGTGCGGCGGTCCGCGGAGTGGCTGGCGCAGACGTTGCGCGCCACGGGGTTCCCGACCGTCGAGGTGTGGGAGACAGCGGGGCTGCCGTCCGTGTTCGCGGAGTGGCTCAGCGACGACGCCGACGCACCCACCGTCGTCGTCTACGGCCACCACGACGTGCAGCCGGTCACCCCGCTCGACCTGTGGGAGCATCCGCCGTTCGAGCCGACGGTCGTCGGAGAGCGGCTGCATGCGCGCGGCGCTGCCGACGACAAGGGCCAGATCTTCTTCCACACGCTGGGCGTCCGGGCCCACCTCTCGGCGACGGGCCGCAGCAGCCCCGCCGTCAACCTCAAGCTGATCGTCGAGGGCGAGGAGGAGTCCGGCTCGCCGAACTTCGCCGCCCTGCTCGCGCAGCGTCGCGACCGGCTCGCCTGCGACGTCGTCGTGGTGTCGGACACCGGCATGTGGTCCCGCGAGACACCGACGACCTGCACCGGCATGCGCGGCATGACCGACGGTCAGCTCGACCTGCGCGGCCCCAGCGGCGACATCCACTCGGGCTCGTTCGGTGGATCGGTGCGCAACCCGTTGACCGAGCTGGCGCGGTTGCTCGGACGACTGCACGACGACGACGGGCACGTCACCATCGACGGCTTCTACGACGGGATCGTCGAGCTCACCGACACCGAGCGGGCGCTGATCGCCAAGCTGCCGTTCGACGAGGAGTCCTGGCTGGCCAACGCCAAGAGCAGCCACACGTACGGCGAAAAGGGGTTCACCACCCTCGAACGCGTCTGGGCGCGGCCGACGGCGGAGGTCAACGGGCTGTGGGGCGGCTACGCGGGCGCAGGTCACAAGACGATCGTGCCGTCCGACGCGCACGCCAAGTTCTCCTTCCGGCTCGTCGCCGGGCAGGACCCGCTCGACATCCAGGCGAAGTTCCGCGACTGGCTGGACCGCAACGTGCCCGAGGGCATCGAGTGGTCGGTCGAGTTCTACGGGGACGGTGTGCGGCCCTGCCTGACGCCGCTGGACCATCCGGCGCTCGAGGCCGTCACCCGCGCGATGTCGACGGCCTTCGGCACGGAGGTGCTCTACACCCGGGAGGGCGGCTCGGGGCCGGAGGCGGACCTGCAGGACGTGCTCGAGGCGCCGGTGGTCTTTCTCGGCGTCAGCCTGCCGGACGACGGCTGGCACGCGCCGAACGAGAAGGTCGAGATCCCGTTGCTGCTCAAGGGCGCGGAGGCTGCGGCACATCTGTGGGACGAGCTCGCCACTGCGTTGCGCCGGTGACCGGGCGGCTGCTCGACCTGGCCCTGGCGCGCGCGGCGGTGGACCGCGCCGCTGAGCACCGGACCGATGACGCGTGGCTCGAAGCGGCCTGGAGCTCGCCGCAGGTGCAGGTCGTGCGCACGTCGCGCGGGACGGCAGCGGTGGTCGGCGACCCTCCTGCGCTCGCCCTCGACGTGACCCCCGATGTGGGTCTTGAACAACGCTTCTTTCTCGGCGTCGACGGGGACCGGCCGTTCTTCTCCGTGGAGCTCGACCAGAGCGACACCGACGAGTCGTTCCGCAGCCTGCGCGACGTCGGGCTGCTGCTCGGCGCCCGCGACGCAGGTCTCGTGGTGAACGCGGTCGCTCTGGCGAACTGGCACGCCACCCATACCCATTGCCCACGGTGCGGTGCTGGCACTCGCGTCGCCTCGGCAGGGCACATCCGGGTCTGCGTCGCCGATGGCAGCGAGCACTACCCGCGCACCGACCCCGCCGTGATCATGGCGGTCGTCGACGCGGACGACCGGCTGCTGCTCGGCCGGCAGTCGGCCTGGCCGGAGGGGCGCTTCTCGACCCTGGCCGGCTTCGTCGAGCCGGGGGAGTCGCTCGAGCAGGCAGTGCGGCGCGAGGTCGAGGAGGAGGTCGGCGTCGTGATCGGCGAGGTCGACTACCTCGGCAGCCAGCCCTGGCCGTTCCCGTCGAGCCTGATGCTGGGCTTCGTCGCGCACGCGAAGTCGGTCGAGATCGACGGCGGTGACGGCGAGATCGCCGAGGCGCGGTGGTTCACACGTTCGGGGCTGCGGGCCGACGTCGACCGTGGCCGGGTGCTGCTCTCGCCGCCGGTGTCGATCGCGAGACGGCTGATCGAGCACTGGTACGGCGAGCCCATCACCGACTCCGTCGACGCCTGGCGCTAGCCCGCTCCAGTGGGACGCCGGCCCGCTCCGGTGGGCGCTCGCCCGCTCCGGACGGTCGTCCCCCGACTTCCCGGTGATCATGACGCTTCCGACCGCCTAGAACCGGCCCGATCCTTCATGATCACGAAAGATCCTGTGTCGAGAGTCTCTGCGTTCTTTCGCGATCATGAAAATGCGGCCTCGTGAACCGGATGGCGCGAGCACGCGGGACGAATCAGGCGGCCAGAGGAGCCAGCGTGTTCGCGATCGGCTCGACGAGCTTGGCGTCGTGCGGCGCCACGATGCCGACGACAACGAGGTCGACGCCCACCTCGCCATACGCTGCGGCCCGGTCGGCAAGCGCGCCCAGGTCGTCCCCGGCGGCGTAGCGGATGTTCGCGGAGCAGGTGATCTCAGCCGGGTCGCGGCCGATCTCGGCGCACCGCTGCTGGAGCACCGCATGCTTCTCGACCCAGTCGTCCGGGCCCGAAACCTGGGCGTTCCACTGCTGTGCCCAGCGTGCGACGGCGCGCAGGGTGCGCTTCGGGCCGCTGCCGCCGATCGTGATCGGCGGGTGGGGACGCTGCACGGGCTTGGGTTCACAGCGGGCGTCGGTGAGGCGTACGTAGCGACCGGTCAAGGTGGTGGTCTCGTTGGACAGCAGTCCCACGATCGCTTCGAGGCCCTCGTCGAAGCGGTCGAAGCGCTCCTTCAGGGGCGGCAGCGGGATGCCGTAGGCGTCGCACTCCTCCTCGTTCCAGCCTGCGCCGAGGCCGAGCTCGAGTCGCCCGCCGGAGATGATGTCGACGGTCGCCGCCATGTTGGCCAGGACCGCCGGATGCCGGTAGATCATGCCGGTCACCTGACAGCCGATCCGGATCCTCGTCGTGGCCTGCGCCATGGCGGCGAGCATCGACCAGGCCTCCAGGCACGGTCCGGTGTGGTCCGTGCCGGCGAAGATCGGGTAGAAGTGGTCGAAGTTCCAGGCCGACTCGAACAGCTCGATCTCGTCGGCGGCGCGCCACACGTCGAGCATCGCGGCCCAGGTCGTGTGCTGGGGGACTGTCTTGATCGCGAATTTCACGGCCGCAAGGCTACTGCCGCACGCCCCACCGCGGCTTCCCGGTGATCATGAAGGATCCGACCGCCGAGAGCCGGCCAATTCCTTCATGATCACGAAGGATCGTGGGTCAGGCGGCGAGCTGGGCCTTGACCTCGGCGATGCTCGGGTTCGTGAGCGCAGTGCCGTCGGGGAACACCAGCGTCGGGACGGTCTGCATGCCGCCGTTGACCGACATCACCAGATCCGCCGCGTCGGGGACATCCTCGATGTCCACCTCGACGAACGTGATGCCCTCGCGCTCCATCTGGCTCTTCAGCCGGCGGCAATAACCGCACCAGACCGTGCTGTAGATGGTCAGGCTCGGGTCGGTGTTGCCGCTGGACACTGGGCTCCTCTGTGGACATGTGACGCCAGATGCTGCTCATCGGGCCACACCGGGCATCTTGCCAGGTGTTTGCTTGTGCAACACCGCGCCCGGGCATCCTCTTCCACAACCCCTCCGCCGTACGCGCGGTGGTGGCCGCCTGGTGACGGGGCGAGCCGCTGTCGGAGCGGGCTGCGAGGATGGACCCCGATGCCGAACGTCGACCCCGATGCGCTCCTCGAGAGCCTCGACCCCGAGCAGCGCGAGGTCGCCACCGCGCTGCACGGACCGGTCTGCGTCCTGGCTGGTGCCGGCACCGGCAAGACCCGGGCGATCACGTCGCGCATCGCCTATGGCGTGCACAGCGGGGTCTACGTGCCGCAGCGGGTGCTGGCCGTGACCTTCACGGCGCGCGCCGCCGGCGAGATGCGCAGTCGGCTCCGCGACCTGGGCGCGGTGGGGGTGCAGGCGCGCACCTTCCACGCCGCAGCGCTGCGACAGCTGAACTACTTCTGGCCGCGCTACGTCGGCGGCGAGCTGCCGTCACTGATCGGCCACAAGGCGGGACTGGTCGCCGAGTCGGCGGGGCGGTTGCGGCTGCCGACCGACCGAGCGACGGTGCGCGACCTGGCGGGCGAGATCGAATGGGTCAAGGTCACGATGACCGACCACGAGGACTACGCCGCCGCGGCCGCGAAGGCGGGGCGCGTCGCTCCGGCCGGGCTGGACGCGGCGATGGTGACCCGGCTGCTCGCCACGTACGACAAGGTCAAGCGGGATCGCGGCGTCATCGACTTCGAGGACGTGCTGCTCTACATGGTCGGGCTGCTCGTCGAGCACCGCCAGGTCTCCGAGGCGGTGCGCGAGCAATATCACCACCTCGTCGTCGACGAGTTCCAGGACGTCAGCCCGCTGCAGCACGCCCTGCTCGACCAGTGGCTCGGCGGCCGCGACGAGCTGTGCGTCGTCGGCGACCCCAACCAGACGATCTACACCTTCGCCGGGGCCTCGCCCGATTTCCTGATCGGCTTCCCGCGTCGCCATCCCGACGCGACGGTTGTGCGGCTTGTCCGCGACTACCGCTCGACGCCACAGGTCGTCGCGCTCGCGAACGGCATCCTCGCTCGGGCGCCCGGTGGCGGCGCAGCGGGAGTCGAGCTGCTCGCGATGCGGCCGCCCGGACCCGCGGCCGACCTGCGCGAGCACCCCGACGAGTTCGCCGAGGCCGGCTGGGTGGCGCGGCGCATCGCCACGTTGATCAAGGACGGTGTCGCTCCCAGCGAGATCGCCGTGCTGTTCCGCACCAACGGCCAGAGCGAGACCTACGAGCAGGCCCTCACCGACGCCGAGGTGCCCTACCTGCTGCGCGGCGGCGAACGCTTCTTCGACCGGCCGGAGGTCCGCGAGGCCCGGCTGCTGCTGCGCGGCGCGGCACGCTCGGCCGATCCGGGCAACCCGGGCGGCCCAGAGGGCACGGACAGCCCGGACCTCGCGGCAACAGTGCGCGCGGTCCTGTCCGGCAACGGCTGGAACGACCAGCCGCCGGCCGGCGGCGGCGCGACCCGTGAGCGCTGGGAGTCGCTGGCCGCGCTGGCCAGGCTGGCCGTCGACCTGGCCGCCACGACCCCTGAGCTGACCCTGCGCGACTTCGTCGCCGAGCTCGACGAGCGGGCCGACGCGCAGCACGCGCCCACCGTCGAAGGGGTGACGCTGGCATCCCTGCACGCCGCCAAGGGCCTCGAGTGGGACGCCGTCTTCGTGGTCGGGGCCACCGACGGCATGATCCCGATCACCTACGCCGACACCCCGGAGGCCGTCGAGGAGGAGCGCCGCCTGCTCTACGTCGGCGTCACCCGAGCCCGGCAGTGGCTGACGATCACCTGGGCGACCGCCCGGGCCCCCGGTGGCCGTGGGTCGCGGCGGCCTTCACGTTTCCTCGACGGGCTGCACGCGGGCCGCCGTACGCCGGAGAAAACGACCGCGGGGAAAGGGCCGCGCAAGCGTGGCCCGGCCGCCTGCCGCGTCTGCGGCAAGTCGCTCGACGGCGCCGCCGCCCGCAAGCTCGGCCGCTGCGAGAGCTGCCCGTCGTCCTACGACGAGGCGGTCTTCGAGCGGCTGCGCGAGTGGCGCGCCGAGCAGGCGAAGGAGGCCAGCGTGCCTGCGTACGTCGTGTTCACCGACCTCACCCTGATCGCGCTGGCCGAGGCGCGACCCGGCACCGACACCGAACTGCTCGCTGTCTCGGGCATCGGCCGGACCAAACTCGAGCGATACGGCGCGGACGTCCTGGCGATCTGCGCCGCCTCGACGGAGCCGATCAGCACCGGCGACGACGCCTTCGGCAACGGTTAGGTCACGAAGTTCGACAGCAGTCAAAAAAAGGATTGCACCTGACTGCCGACCGCATCTACCCTCCTTAAAGCAACGTCCAGACCGCATCCCGCTGCAAGGGATCGCGCAAGCCAAGAAGGAGGTGACCTCGTGGAGACCAACGCATACACGTCGATGACGTGCACCGCCCGTCTGCGCGTGGCCGCCTCCAGCCAGGATTCTGGCCTGACTTGGGGCCTCGCCCAGCTCGAGCTGATGCGCACGTCGACGCCGAGCGGCTTCCGCGCCGCCCACGCAGCGCCCGTCTATGTCGCGGTCAAGGGGACCACTGTGTCCGCCACCGCGACCACCAGCACCAAGGCCAATGCACTGCTCCCGATCAGCGATGTCGTCGTGTTCGACGGTCTCGCAGGGATCCGTTCTTGGAGTCCACCGGTATAGCGCCACCCTTACCGGCTCCTCCAAGGCCGCGAATCCCGAAACCCGGGATCCGCGGCCTTTTTGTTTCTCCGAACAGTCCGGTCCGACCAGGAAGTCATCACAAGTGACAACCCGCGCAAGTGCCCAGCCGACCACCAGCCGACTGATCACCGATCAGAAACAGATCAAGGAGGTGACCCCGATGCAGCTCGCTGTCTTCGAACGCGAGGCGGACAACTTGTTCTCCCTCGCCGACCAGCTCGACGACGATCAGCTCCCATGCCGGGTCAACGACCCAGAGCTCTTCTTCGCCGATGCACCGGCAGATGTCGAGTACGCCAAGACCCTCTGCCACGACTGCCCCGCCCGCCTGGCCTGCCTCGCCGGCGCTCTCGAGCGCCAGGAGCCGTGGGGCGTCTGGGGCGGCGAGTGGTTCGTCCAGGGAGTCGTCGTGCCACGCAAGCGTCCGCGTGGCCGCCCTCGCAAGACAGAGGTCGCGGCGTGAACGGCCCGATCGAGAAGACGTCCAGCACGAAACCCGCTGCAGACGCAGCACCCACAAACGTGAACCACGTCCTGAACAGGAGCAAGGCAATGCATCTCATGAACGAAGACATGGCACGCGCTCATAGTGCGCTGCGCCTAGAGGAGCTTCTCCGCCACGAGCGGTCCCGTCGCGTCGTTGCCGCCCACCGGGCACAGCGTCGCGCCGAGCGGCACGTCGCGCGGGCGCAGCGGCTCCTCTCCCTCGCCAGCCTTCGGTGATCGACAGGGTGATCACCGGATCCTGTGAGGGATCCACAACCACAACGGCTCCGTTCCGGAGCCTGACCCGACAGGGCCCCGACCGCAGCACCGCGGTCGGGGCCCTTCGCCGTACGGGCCGACTCGGCCATGATGGTCATCCGCGGTACGACGGCGCGCCCGCGGGTAGGACGAGGCGTGACCGGTCGGACGACCTGTGAGCGGTACGACAGACATGTTCGCTATCGCAACGAGACGGAGGTGCGGCCAGGATGGCGGAGGACCGATCGACGGTCGAGATCGAGGGGCGCCGGCTGTCGGTGTCGAACCTCGACAAGGTGCTCTACCCGAGCGCCGAATTCACCAAGGGCGAGATCATCGACTACTACGCGCGGATCGCGCCGGTGATGTTGCCGCATCTACGCGACCGGCCGGCCTCGTTCATCCGCTATCCCAACGGAGTCGACACGCAAGGGTTCTTCGCCAAGAACGCGCCCAAGGGCACACCTTCGTGGGTACGGACGGTCCGGCTGCCGGCGCCGGGCAGCAGCAAGGACCGCGGCGAGCTCGACTACGTCGTCGTCGACGAGCTGCCCACGCTGGTCTGGCTGGCCAACCTCGCGGCGATCGAGATGCACGTCCCGCAGTGGCAGGTCGGACCGCGTGGCGCGGTGCGCGACCCCGACCTGCTCGTCGTCGACCTTGACCCAGGGGCACCGGCCGACGTGCTCGCCTGCGCCGAGGTCGCCCTGCACGTGCGCGAATACCTCTCGAGCGACGGCTTGACCTCCTACGCGAAGACGAGCGGCTCGAAGGGAATGCAGGTCTACGCCTCGATCACGCCCGCCAGTGAACAGCGAACATCTGACTATGCCCACGACATGGCCAAGGCACTGGAGCAGGCACATCCCAAGCTCGTGCTGTCACGGATGGCCAAGAACCTGCGTGGCGGCAAGGTTTTCGTCGACTGGAGCCAGAACAACGGCGCGAAGACAACGGTGGCGCCCTACTCGCTGCGGGCCCGTGAGCAGCCGTGGGTGTCGACGCCGCTGACGTGGGACGAGGTTGCGGCGGCGAAACGACCGACCGACCTGCAGTTCGTCTCGGGCGATGTGCTCGACCGCGTCGCGAGCGAGGGTGACCTGTTTGCCGGGCTGCTCGAAGCCGGATCGCGCCTGCCGTAGGGGCGCCTGCCGCTCAGTTGCCCTCCGGATGATCCACTGCGACGTCTCACGCGCGATTCGCGACTTTCATCTGGTTTCTCGGTGCGGAAGTCCGCAGTCGATCCTGCAGGATGGGGTCATGGTGACCTGCGCCCTGTGTGGGAAGACCGAGGACGAGCAGCCGCTGACCTGGTCGACGTCGGTGGAACGCGGCAAGACCCGGGTCTACTGCGAGCAGTGCAGCCGGGACAACGTGCGCGGCATCGAGAGCAAGCTCGACCAGGACTGGTGGTGAGCGCTGCTCAGCCGTCGGCCGCCGCCAGCGCCTTCGCGCTGTGGCCGGCGACCTCGGTCGGCGACGCCTGCGCCAAACGTCCCGTTGAGCCAGACGATCACGCGGGCTGGTCGCCGACGCCGAAGTCAGGCAGCCAGTGCTCGAGCTCGGTGCGCCACGAGGCCTCTGCCCGCAGCTGGCAGAGCACGCCGATGGTGCCCATCGTCACGCGGTGGATCAACAGATAGTCCGGCGGCAGGTTGAGCTGCAGCCCGGTGCTGTACGCGGGCGACCTGGGGTCGGCGATGCGCGTGGCCTGTGCGCGCAGCCAGGCGCGGTCGAAGCGGAACGTGTCGGCGCGCACCGGGTCGAGGATGGGGGACAGGAAGTCGAGCAGCCGCCGGGCGTCGAGGTCGATCGAGCTCTTCACGAATCCCTCTGCGCGCAGCCCGTCGAGCACGCCCACGGCGTCGTCATCGATCGCGAGCCGGAGCAGGCGGCCGATCGGCTCGGGCAGGCCATCGGGCAACCGGTTGACGGCGCCGAAGTCGAGCACGATCAGGCGGCCGTCGTCGAGGAGTCGGAAGTTGCCGGGGTGCGGGTCGGCGTGCAGCAGGCCGGCACGCTGCGGGCCCGAGAACAGGAACCGCGCAAGCAGCAGGCCCGCGCGGTTGCGCTCCTTCGTGGTGCCTGAGGCGATGATCCGGGCCAGCGGTTTGCCGTCGACCCAGTCGGTGACGAGCACCTGGCCGGTCTGGTGGACGACCGAGGGAACGAGGACGTCGGGGTCTCCGGAGTAGGCGGCCGCGAACGTCGCCTGGCTCTCTGCCTCGAGGGCGTAGTCGAGCTCCTCGGCGACTCTGGCCTTCAGCTCGGCGATCAGTGGCTTGACGTCGAGGCCGGGCACGAGCATGCCTACGAGGCGGCTCATCCGACCGATCTGGTTGAGGTCGGAAAGCAGCGCCTGTCCGGCGCCGGGATATTGCACCTTGACGGCCACAACCCGCCCGTCCGCCCAGACCGCCCGGTGGACCTGACCGATCGACGCAGCCGCGGCGGGCTTGTTCTCGAAGGACTGGAATCGGTCGCGCCAGTCGGCGCCGAGCTCGCGGGCGAGCACGGCGTGCACGCTGCCGGCCGGCAGCGGAGGCGCGGACTCCTGGAGCCGGGTGAGGGTCTCGCGGTAAGGGCCGGCGAGGTTCTCCGGCAGCGCCGCCTCGAAGACCGACATGGCCTGGCCGAACTTCATGGCCCCGCCCTTGAGCTCACCGAGCACCTTGAACAGCTGCTCAGCCGTGCGCGCCTGGACCTCGGCCGCAACGATCTCCGCGGGCCGGCCCCCGATCCGCTTGCCCAGGCCGAGCGTCGCGCGCCCGGCGAAGCCCAGCGGGAGCCCCGCGAGCTTGACCGTGCGGGTCACGGCGCGTCGCGGGAGCTCGGTCATATCGCCCATTGTCACTGACTGCGCACCGTTGCGAGGCTGTTCGCCACGTGTGGAGCAGCGCTGTCGTGAGCGGTCGGCACTGCATTCGGGCGAGTTGGCGCTCATTGCCGTGACCAGCCGCACCCGCAGAGCGGATGGATCGTCCAGCCTCGTCGCCGCATCCGACCGTCGACCTGGGCGACCTCGATCGTCCCGTCGACGGCTGGCGGCGAGGGGTCGCCGTCGAGGTAGGCAAGAACCTGAGTCGATGCTTGAGCAGCCACAGCGGTCGCGAGCACGACGTCGCACGCAGCCGCGCGCTGCCGGGCGGCGTCGGTCAGCTGTGCGGCGACGCTGGGCCAGGCAGGGTCGCGGTCGGCACGGTGCAGGTCGTGGCAGCGCCCGCAGGAAGAGCGGCCGGGCAGCACCAGCGGTCCGACGACTCCCGTGACGTCTCGTACCTGCGCAAACAGATGGGGGATCCCCTCCGCGTACCAAGCGGTCGGGCAGGTCACCGAGACCGGAGCGTTCGAGCGAGAGGACGACTACGTCGGGACCGCGGCCGCGCGGGAGAGTGCTGCGCAGGCCCGGCGCCAACCGGCGGGCAGCGCGGATGGCGGCGTCGGCCCGGCTCGCGCCAACGTCCGCGTTACTCGGCCCGGCCGGTGTGACGTCGGATGCCGCCGCGATGCTCGAGTCGTCGACGACCAGGAACCCGACGCCAGCGGCAGCGAGCAGCGTGATGACGGCGGCACCGACCCGTCCCGCACCGCGCACGGCCACGATGGCGGATCTTCGGCGGGTCAGTGCCGCAACGCCGCCATCTCCCGCGCCGCGCAAGAGCGACGCGGCCGCGAGGTCGGGCGCCAGCCGGTCGCGGTCGCGCTGGCTCAGCGCGGCCAGCGCGCGTCGGTCCGTGGACGGCGTCATCGAGCACGCCGGAGCGCTCGAGCAGCCTGAGCAACTCGTCCGCCCGCGCCGGCTCGATGCCGAGACGATGGGCGGTGGTGAGCACGTCGTTGCGGTCGCGAGTGCCGTCGAGCGCCTCGACCAGCCGGGCGCAGCCCTGGTCGAGGCCGCTGATCACGACGGCCTGCCGAGGGTCGACGCCGAGCTGCAACGTGCGTGGCATCGCGCCAGACACGGCGCAGCGCGGGCTTGAGCTGCGGACGCGCGGCAGGCATGCCGTCGAGCCTTTCAGAGTTCGCCTGTTCCACAGCAGGCGTCGTCCACAGCCGACGTCTGTTCCACAGCAGGCGTCGGCCGCGGCTTGCATCCGTTCCAGTGCGTGCGTCGTCCACGCCTTGCGCTTGTCACCGGCCTGCGTTGTCCGGCCGCTGTTCCATGATCGCGAAAGATTGCGTCCCTCCACGTCCGCGATCTTTCGTGATCATGAAGAAAGGGACCGGCTAGAGCCGGACGGATCCTTCATGATCATGGAACGTGAGGCGCTGGCGGCCGCGCGGATCGAGAGCACGCCGTCAGGCGGTGCCGCACACGTCCAACGCGAGCAGCGCCAGGGCGCGGGCCGCGGTCGCGACATCGGCCAACGGCACGCTCTCATCGGGAGCGTGTGCCAGCAGCGCGTCACCGGGTCCGTAGTGCAGCGTCGGGATGCCGCCGATGCCGCTGAGCAACCGAAGGTCACTGCCATAAGGCGCACCCGATGTCTGCTGGCTGCCGCCTCCGACATACGGTGTGCGCGGCTGCCATCCGGACAGCCAGGTCACTCGACTCGGGCAGCCGGCCTGATGCGAACTGACCGCCCCACCACTCGACGGACACCGGGTGGTCGCGCAGCCATGGGTCGGCATCGCACGCGTTGGCCACGGCGGTCACCAAGGCAGACTGCGCGGAAGCCACCGGTTCGTCGAGCGCAACGCCGAGCCGCCCTTCGGCGATCAGCAGGTCGGGCACCGACGAGGCCCAGTCGCCGGCAGCGATCCGCCCGATGGACAGGGGGTAGGCGATCGGCCAGCGCCGCATCAGCGGATCGACCGAGGCGTTGCGCGCAGCTTCGAGGGACTGGAGGGCAGCCATCACCGGCAGGAACTTCTCGATCGCGCTGACGCCTTCCGAGCGCCTCGACGCGTGGGTCGCGCGTCCGGGCACTCGCAACCGGAACGTCAGGGCGCCGGCGTTGGCCGTCACGAGATCGAGTCCGGTCGGCTCGGGCACGACGCAGGCATCGGCTCGCCAGCCGCGATGCAGCATCGCGTAAGTCCCGAGACCGCCGTCCTCCTCGCCGGGCACGCAAGCAAGCAAGAGATCCCCGCGCAACGGGACGCCGAGTCGACGTACGGCGAGAACTGCGGCGAGTGACGCAACCAGGCCCGCCTTCATGTCGCACGCCCCGCGCCCGAACAACATGTCGCCCGACGACCTGCCCGGAGAACGCGTCGGGCCGCGACCACGCGGCGGGGTTTCCGATCGGTACGACGTCGACGTGGGCGTTGAGCATCAGCGAGTCGCCACCGCCGGAGCCGGGGATGCGGCCGACCAACCCCCAGGCCTCATCACGCTCGACTTCGACGCCGGGGAAATCGCGGTTCGGCGAGCAACTCGTCGAGCGGGATCCGCCAGTGGTCGACCTCGAGTCCCGACTCGGTCAGCTCGCGGGCGAGCCGCGCCTGGATCTCGTGCTCAGGGTCGGTGCCGCCGACGCTGGGGATGCGCACCAGGTCGGTGAGCAACCGAAAAGCCTCGGGGAGTCGTTCGTCGACCTCCGCCAGCACCCGTGCCGCCCAGTCCGTCACGGCGGGTTAGGGCGCGTGCCGGACAAGCCGAAGGGGGGCACGCGCACACACTGGGAAAGACCGAGAAAAGCCGAAGGGGGCGAGCCCCGCATGGTGCGGGACTGCCCCCAACGGATGAGTGTGCGGAGCGTCCTCAGGCCTTGCCGAGGATGCGGTTCAGCTTGGTGCCACAGACGGGGCAAATGCCCTGGGCCATGCGGCGGCCAGACTCGCTGACCTTTACCTCGCCAGTGAAGTCGCGCTTCTCCTTGCACTTCACGCAGTATGCGTCTCCGGTGTAGCTCTCAGCCACAGGTCCTCCTCGATCGGATGATTCGGCGTCCGGCGGAATGAGTGCCGTTGTCCGGACCTCGATCCAGCGTAGAGCAGGGGGGTGTGTGAGCGTGGGAGGCGGGGGTCGACTTGGCCCCGCGTGGCTGAGCGTGGACCCGGGCGGTGGGGGAGTGGCGGGGCACGCACGGGAGGGCCACGGACGTCGGGCGCTAGCCTCCCGGGCATGACAGATCAGGGGTACGACGACGCGCGGCTGACCGATCTGCGCATCGAGCGACGCGACTCCGGAGTCGTCACGGTGACCCTCGCGCTGCCCGACCGGCGCAACATGATGTCGGCCGCAATGACCGACTCGTGGGCCAGGGCGATGGCCGGCCTGCGGGCGGACCCGAGCGTCCGGGCGGTCGTCGTCACGGGCGAGGGCAGCGCCTTCTGCTCCGGCGGTGACGTGTCCTGGATCGGTCACACGCCGGACGCTTCAATCGACGAGCTGCGCGAGCGCATGTTGCCGTTTTACCGCGCCTGGCTTGCGATTCGTGAGCTCGAGGTCGTGACGATCGCAGCGATCAACGGGGCGGCGATCGGGGCCGGGCTCGCGCTGGCGCTCGCGTGCGACCTGCGTTACGCGGCGCAGGACGCCAAGCTGGCGGTGCCGTTCACGTCACTTGGCATGCACGCCGGAATGGCGACGACCTACCTGCTGCCGGAGGTCGCCGGGCTGGCCGTGGCGCGCGAGATGCTGCTCACCGGACGGGTCGTGACCGGAGCAGAGGCAGCGGGCCTCGGGCTGGTGAACCAGGCGTTCCCGCGCGAGGACGTGCTCGCCGAGGCGTTGCGGATCGCCGAGGCGGTCGCCGCTGCCGCACCCATCGCGACCCGGCTGACGAAGGTGGCGCTGCAAGGTGGCGGACACGCGAGCTTCGGCGCGGCGTTGCAGTGGGAGGCGCTGGCCCAGCCGGTCACGCTGGCCACGGCAGACCTGCAGGAAGGGCTGGCCGCGCAGCGCGAGCGCCGGGCGCCCAGGTTCACCGGCCGCTGAGGCGCAACTGCCGCACGGAGCGCCGTTCGCCCCGATTAATCCGTTTAGTAATAGTTTGCGGTACGAGCCGCGGGTGCTCGCCGTCGTACGGCGGGTCCCGCTCCCCGTCATCTCCGATCAAGATCGCTGTTTCCGTGCTCAGATTCGCCATTCATGCGGAATCTGAGCACGAAGATCGCGATCTTGGTCGGGATCGTGCTGTGGCGGTCTCAAGATCGCTGGTATCGGTGAGAAAGTTGAGTCGGCTCCACTTTTCACCGATAGACGCGATCTTGGTCGGGACGCGGGCCGTGTGAGCATCATCGCTGCTGGCGGCCGCCACGGCGGTCCGGGCATCACGAAGCCCCCGGAGCTTGCGGCCCGGCGTTCGCCTTCCCCTTGCGAACGTCTGGCCGGTCATCCCGGGGGCTTCGTCAGATGGAACGCTAGGAGTCCGCGTCCGGCACCGTCAATGGCGCATCCGCTCCTCCTGTGGATAACCCTGTGGATGAACTGGGGACAGAGTGGGGTGTCGCTGTGGAGGGCGGCCACACCTGCCTGGGGATGACGTTGTGGATCATCGCGAATTGCGCGGCTGACCTGCGACGATGCGATCCACCGGCTGTGGACGAAAGAAAGTCGCTAGCGTTTCGGTTATGACTGCTCGTGCTCGCCCCTCCGCATCGTCGCCCGCGCCTGACACCGAGCCGCTCGTCGAGGTTCGCCGCAGCGCGCGGCGGCGGCGCACGGTGTCGGCCTACCGCGACGGCGATCGCACGGTGGTGCTGATCCCGGCGCGGATGTCACGCGCCGAGGAGCGGCGCTGGGTTGCCGCGATGCTGGAGCGGCTCGAGCGCCAGGACCGCAAACTGCGACCGGGTGACAAGGCGCTGCTCGAGCGCGCCGTCGCCCTCTCGCGGCGCTATCTCGTGGGCGCTCCGGTGCCGGCGAGCGTTCGCTGGGTCGGCAACCAGGGCAGCCGATGGGGCTCCTGCACACCGGTAGACCGCACCATCCGGCTGTCCGACCGGTTGCAGGGGATGCCCGGCTGGGTGCTCGACTATGTGATCGTCCACGAGCTGGTTCACCTGCGGGTGCCCGGCCACGGAGCCGACTTCTGGGCAGAGGTCGACTGCTATCCCCGCACCGAGCGTGCACGGGGCTTCCTCGAGGGCGTGTCCGCCACGGCGGGACTGGGGCTCTCGGATGCCGACGAGACCGACGTGAGCGAGATCGGCGCCGACGACCTCCCTGCTCAGGTCGCCGTCGGTCCCCCGCCCGCCAACGGTCCGCTCGCCGATGGTCCGCTCGCCGATGGTCAGGTCGCCGACGGTCCGCTCGTCAACGGCCTGGGTCGCGGCACGCGGAAAGCTGGCACGCGTCGGAGTCGGCCGAGTGGCGAACAGGGTGCGCTCGACTTCGACATCGGGCCAGACAGCGGCACGTGACCCGACGGCTCGTCGCCGTGCTGGTGCCCCGGGTGGATGCCGGCGGCTTTCCCGGTGAGGCGCTGCGGGCGGCGATGGTCGAGGACGTGTACGAGACGGTCGCCGCACTGGACCTCGTCGAGCCAGCTCTGGCGGTCGACGCTGACGACCCGGCCCGCGAGGTGCTCGAGTCACTCACCTGGCCGGGCACCGCTGTCGTGACCCTCCCATCCAGCACCGGCGCGGCCCCGCCAAGCACCGGCGCGGCGTCGGCCGGCGCGGCATCGAGCGCTGGTGCGGCATCGGCGGGCGCCACGTCGATCGGCGCAATCTCGACCGGCTCGTCACCGGTTGCCTCGCGCACCTGGCTCACCATCGAAGCGCTCGTCGCAGCCGGCGCCGACCAGGTCACCGTCCTTGCCGGCGACGCGCCCGACCTGCCCGGCCTGCTGGTGGGCAAGCTGCATCGCGCGCTCGGGAGCGCCGACGTGGCCGTGCTGCCCGGCACCGACGGTGGCCTGATCGGGCTGGCCACTCATGCGCCGCCACCCGAGTGGCTCGCAGCCGAGTCGACCGTCGTCGACCTCGACAACGTTGACGCGGTCGCCCACCTGCAGAAAGCCGCGCGGCGCCGTACCGCCGTGTCGGTCGGACCGGGCTGGCACCGGGTCCGGACGGCGGCTGACCTCGCCGGGCTCGACCCCGGCCTGGAGGGCTGGGAGATCACCCGCGAGCTGCTCGGCGACGCACGCGGGTTGTGAGCCGCGTGCGCCCGAGCCGTTCGTCAGCTCGAGAAGGCCCAGCAGCTCAGCGGGCGGTTACTCGTGAACCCGTCCGTGTCGAAGACGCAGTGCAGGAAGATGCCGGCGGACGTGTCGAAGCGCCAGATGCGCCGTGATCTCGCGAACCGTTGAAAGGTCAGGGAGAGGCCCGATGGTCACGGCTCCTCCTTGGGTGGAGAACGTCTGACTTTCGTTGGAGGCGTTGATGAGCCAGGAGGAGGCCGGGGCGGTGCTCGGCAGGTGGACGACGACGCTGCCGTCCACGTCCGAGTCGCCATCGGTCGTGACGGTGACGGTGACGTGGAGACGGGGCAGCGAAAGGACTGTCGTCGCCGGGACGCTGGTCGCGACACCCTTGCCGAACGCCATCCGGGACGCCGCGACCACGGTGTTCCCCGCGGTCTTTGAGCCCGTGACCCTCCGGGCGCGATCTTCTTGTTGGTGACCGCGAACTCCTTCAGCTGCTTCTTGCCGACGCTGTGCTTCGGCAACGTTGCGACCGCATAGACGGCGGCGGTGGACGACGAGAAAAGAACAAGTGCGAGTGCGAGTGCGGTTCCGGTGGAGATTTTGCTGCGGACTATGGAGACCTCCCGCTCGTGACCCTCACGAGATGTCCAGGACCGTAGCCCTCCGAGCGCGGGTCACGAGGGCTTTGATGTCAACGCAGCCATCGGGCAGGGCGTCGAACGGGAACCACGCCACGTCGCTCGACTCGTCGCTGACCGATGGAATCGCGCCTGCGGGTGCGACCACGGCGTAGCGCACGTCGAGATGCTCCGCGCAACTGCCGAACGCCGAAGACAACACGTGACGGTCGAGATCGACCGGCCCGTCGCCGACGAGCCGCAGGTCGTCGATGCCCGACTCCTCGCGCGCCTCACGCAACGCGGCGGCGGCGAGCGTCGCATCACCGGGCTCGCAGTGGCCGCCGACCTGCGCCCAGAAACCACCCTTGCGATGCAACGTCAACAGCACGTGCGATCCGCTGGGATCCAGCACCAGCGCGCTTGCCGTGAGGTGAGCGGGCACGCAGTCCCGCGTCGACTCCGTCGGGGTTGGCGGCCAAGAAGTCGAGGTACGACGACCGCAGCTGATCCTGGTCGTCGCCGTCGGCGTGGAAGGTGCGCAGCACTCGCACCGCGTCGGCGTGAAGCCCCTCGCTCACAGCGCTATGCCTGATGGTGAGCTCGCAGGCTCGCTCACTTCTCGTCGTCGGTCGTGCCCTTTGCCGCGCCAGGGTCATCGGGCGCCTCGGTGTCGTCGAGGCCCGACAGGTCCAGGGGCACCGACGAGGCACCGCTGGCGAAGTCGGCGGGGGAGTCGAGGTCGTCGCTGGTCGGCAGAAGGTCGGGGTGACTCCAGATCGCGTCGCGCCCGTCGATGCCGCGCGTGGTCGTGACGGCGTTCCACAGCGCGGCGGCCTCTCGCAGCCGCCGCGGCCGCAGCTCCAGACCGACCAGGGAGGCGAACGTCGCTTCGGCGGGCCCTCCGCTGGCGCGCCGGCGCCGGACGGTCTCGCGCAGCGCGCTGGCCGAGGGCAGGTGCGGGGTCGCTGCCGTGTCGACGACTTCGTCGACCCAGCCTTCGACGAGGGCGAGCGCCGTCTCGAGACGGGCCAGTGCGGCTTTCTGCTCGGGGGTGTCCTCGGGCTCGAACAGCCCGCCGGTGAGCGCCTCTTGCAGCGCCTCCGGGTTGGACGGGTCGATGCGGCCAACCAGCTCCTCGAGACGCGAGGTGTCGATGCTGATGCCCCGCGCGTAGGCGCTGACGGCGTCGACGAGGTGGCTGCGCAGCCACGGCACGTGGGCGAACAGGCGATGGTGGGCCGCCTCACGCAGCGCGAGGTAGAGGCGCACCTGGTCCTCGGGAACGCCGAGACCCTCGCCGAACGCCGTGACGTTCTGCGGCAGCAGGGCTGCCTTGCCGGCGGGTGAGAGCGGCAGGCCGACGTCGGTCGAGCCGACCACCTCGGTCGCCAGCGAGCCTAGGGCCTGGCCGATCTGGCTGCCGAACATCGCCCCGCCGATGCTGGTCATCATCTGCTGCAGCGGGCCTGCGGCACCCAGCAGGGCCTGCAGCTGCTCGGGCGCTGCACCGAGCGCGCTCATCGGGCCGCTGTCGCCGCCGAGCATCGCGCCCATCGACTCGACGGCCTTGGCCGCGACCGGGTCGACGATGGCCTTCCAGGCCGGCAGAGTCGCCTCGACCCATTCCGCGCGGCTCCAGGCACTGGCCGACGTCGCGCCGGCCGGCAGGGCAGTTGCCGCGTCGAGCCAGAGCTCTGCCAGCCGCATCGCGTCGGCGACCTCCATGCGCTCGGCGCCGCTGACCGACCGGTCACCAGCGGCCGCGACGGCTTGCCGCGCGACGTCGCGCGCGAGGTCCCAGTTGACCGGGCCGCCCTGCCAGGAGAGCAGCTGCCCGAGCCGCTGGAAGGCCGCACCTATGTCCTGCGGTGCGCCGCCGGCACCGAACAGCGCGGAGAACGGGTCGGCGCCGCCAGCCGGCACCGGCTTGTTCCCGGACTGGTCGTCATCGTCCGGAGAGCTGTCGTCGTCTCGTCCGAAGCCGAAAGGGACGTCGCCCACGCCTTCACCTCGTGTCGTTGGCAGGATGGGACCACCATGTCGAACCTAGTCAATGTGCCAACCCCTGTGGTGGCCTGGTGAGTTCCCCGGAGACGGCCGACACGCCTGCCGTTCGCTCACGGCGGACCCGCAGGCCCGTCATCGCGGTCACGGGCGCGGCCTCCGGCCTCGGTCAGGCGGTCGCCGCGAGCCTGGCACGGCGGCCCGATGTCGCCAAGGTCGTCGCGATCGACGACCGGCGTGGTGACGTCGACGGCGTCACGTGGCGGGTGGTCGACGTGTGCGACCCGGCGCTGGCGGGCCGGATCGGCAAGGTCGACACGATCGTCCACCTCGACGTCGATGCGTCCATTGACCCGCGGCGGGACGAACGCCCGGGGCGCAACGTCCGTGGGACGCAGACGGTGATCACGGCAGCGGCGGCCAGGGGCGTACGTCGCGTGGTGCTGGTGACGTCGGCGATGGTCTACGGCGCATTGGCCGACAACCCTGTGCCGCTCGATGAGGACGCGCCGCTGCGGGCCATGCCCGACGGGTCCTTCGTCTCCGACCTGCTCGAGATCGAACAGCTCGCCCGGCGCGCGTCACTCTCGCACCCGGGACTGTCGGTGACCGTGCTGCGCCCCGCGACCGTGGTGGGACCGGGCATCGACAGCATCATGACCCGGCATTTCGAGGCACCGCGGCTGCTGGTCGTGCGTGACTCGCACCCCCGCTGGCAGTTCTGCCACATCGACGATCTGGTCTCGGCGATCGAGCTGGCGGCGCTCGAGCAGGTGACGGGCGTGGTCACCGTCGGCTGCGAGGGCGCCATGGAGCAGTCGGAGGTCGAGTCGGTGTCCGGCATGCGCCGTATCGAGCTGCCGTCGGCCCTGGCGTTCGGCACGGCCGACCGGCTGCACCGCATCGGGGTGATCCCCGCTCCGGCGAGCGACCTGCAGTACGTCGTCCACCCGTGGGTGGTGCCGTCGACCCGGCTGCGGGAGGCCGGCTGGCGACCGACGTTCGACAACCCGACGGCGCTCGGCGTGCTGCTGGAGCAGGTCAGCGGCCATCACGCCCTGGCCTCTCGGCGGGTCGGACGGCGCGACGCGGCGGTCGGCGCTGCTGGAGCCGCCGTCGCAGTGGTCGGCACGGCCGCGCTCGTGCGCCGCGCCCGGAAGAAGAGGCGAGGTTGATGTCGGTCATCAAGCTGCTCGGGGTGCGCGACCAGCCCCTCTCGGTCGACGAGGTGCTGGCGGCCGTTGCCGACCCTGCTGCCGGTGGGACCGTGGTCTTCATCGGCACCGTGCGTGACGAGGACTCGGGGAAGACGGTCGACGGGCTCGGCTACACCGCCCACCCCTCCGTCGAGGACGCGCTCCGGTCGGTCGCAGAGCATGTCGTCGCCACGCATCCTGCGCTCGCCCTCGCCGCCGTACATCGCGTGGGTTATCTCGAGGTCGGCGACCTCGCGGTGGTCGTGGCGGTCAGCTGCGCGCACCGCGACCAGGCCTTCGCGGCAGCCCGGATGCTGATCGACGACCTCAAGTCGACGGTGCCGATCTGGAAGCACCAGACGTTCGGCGACGGCACCGACGAATGGGTGGGGTTGCCCTGACCGTTCCGTCAGACTTGTAGCGACCGTCGGCGGTTCGGGCGCGGCGGAGCCTGGCGCGGGTTAGCCTGAGGAGGTTCCCGTAATCACCCTGATTTGAGGTCGCTCGAGCAATGACGGCGCTGGCGTGGCTGGCGATCCCCCTCGTCGCGCTGCTGCTTGCCGTCCTCTGGGTGATGTGGGCCAGCCGCGAGCGCCCGCGTGCCGACACGCACGACACGGTCAAGGAGCACGAGCGCTTCAAGAGGGCGTTCGACTCCGGGCGGGTCCCACCGCGCGGTCGCGACACGTCGTCGCACGATTCTCTCTCGTAGGCTCCTTAGTTATGACTCGCCGTACCGTGACGCCTGCCCTATGACCCGCCGTACCGTGACGCTTGCGTCCGCAGGCTTTCTCGTGGTGCTGCTGTCCGCCATCGCGGCGCTGCTGCCAGTTCCCTACGTCGCGCTCAGCCCCGGCCCCACGACGAACACGCTCGGGGCGGTCGGCGGCAACGAGCTGATCCACATCGAGGGGCACAAGACCTATCCCGACAGCGGCCACCTGAACCTGACCACCGTCTCCGTGCTCGGTGGACCCCAGCAGCGCATGGATCTCGTGACGGCGCTGCGCGGCTGGCTCGACAGCTCGATCGCGGTCATCCCCGAGGAGCAGGTCTATCCCAAGGGCACCGAGCGCCAAGGAGGCCGAGCAGCAGAGCGACGACCAGATGCAGGAGTCGCAGGAGCACGCGACGACCGCGGCGCTGCGCAGCCTCGGCATCCCGGTCGAGACGAGCGTCGCCGTCGCCGGGATCCGGCCCGGGTCGCCGTCGAAGGGCAAGCTGCAGGTCGGCGACGTGATCGTCTCGGTCGACGGCAAGCCGGTCGACGGGGGAGTGGCGCTGCGCGCGGCCATCACTGCCCATGCCCCGGGCGACCCGGTGACGTTCGTCGTCGAACGTGGCGGTAAGCGCGTCACGCACCAGCGTGACGACGACGAGCGACCAGGGGACCACGATCGTCGGCATCGAGACACGCGACAAGGCGGACTATCCGTTCACCGTGCGGATCGGTCTCAAGGACGTGGGCGGCCCGAGCGCCGGGTTGATGTTCGCCCTGGGCATCGTCGACAAGCTGACGCCCGGTTCCTTGACCGGTGGAGCGTTCGTCGCCGGCACCGGCGAGATCGACGACAACGGGAAGGTCGGCCCGATCGGCGGGATCACGCAGAAGATGATCGCCGCGCGACGCGCCGGGGCCACCGTGTTCCTCGCTCCGGCCGGCGACTGCGCCGAGGCGATCACCGCCGTGCCCAAGGGCCTGCGCCTCGTGCGCATCGACTCGCTGGAGTCGGCGCTGTCCTCGCTCGACGCGCTGCGCGAGAACCCCGACGCCAAGGTTCCGTCCTGCGCCGCCGCCTAGCCCGACCGGCGCGCTCAGTCCGTCAGGGTCGCTGACAACGCGTCGGCCAGCCCGGGAACCAGGTCGGCGCCGGTCAGCACCGATTGTTCGTGGTCGTGCGCCCTCATCCGCAGGGCCGAGGCGCGCGAGCCGTCGCGCAGCACGGCGACGACAATGCGCACCTCCTGCCGCTCGGGGTGCTCGGCCAGCCAGCGCAGCGCTTCCGACTCGTCCTGGGGCATCTCGTGCTCGACGGCGGGCGGCACCATGAGGCGCTCGACGGCCAGCGCCGTGCCGAGCACCTCGACGGGCCAGACGATGGCCCCGAGCAGCTCGTCGAGACTCGCGGTGCTCGGGCAGCTCCCCCTGGTCGACGGGCGTCAGGCTGCCGGGCACGTCGTCGGTCAGGCCCAGCTCGGCGGCGAGCTGGGGCTCCCGGCGCAGCAGGTCGGCGGTCTCGACGAGCGCGAACAGTGCCGGGGGCTGGTCCCACCCCGCGCCGGCGACCTGTCGTTCGATGTCCAAGGTGAGCTGGTCGAGGCGCGTATTCACGTAACGATCCTCCCCGACGGGTGCCTCAGCGTGGGAACTCCCCCCTCCGCTCGGTAGGTTGACTAGAGAACACGCCGCCGCCCCGCGTGCTGGGGCACGACGACAGGACCATGAGTGAGCTTCGAAATGCCCGGCCCACCCGAAGGCGGCGCCGGAGCGCCCAGACGACCGGTGATGCCGCGTCGACGTCGGGGCCGCGCGCTGCTGCCGACATTGATCATCGTCGGCGGGCTGATCATCGCCTTCAGCATCTTCACGAGCTTCTACACCGACCTGCTCTGGTATCAGTCCGTCGACTACACGGACGTGTTCACGACGACGCTGCGAGCGAAGGCGCTGCTGTTCTTCGTGTTCGGCATTCTGTTCGCGCTGGCCGTCGGCGCTGAACTTCGTGGTCGCCTACCGCAAGCGCCCGACCTATCAGGCGCTGATCCCCGGTCAGGCAGAGCTCGACCGCTATCGCACCGCTCTCGACCCCTACCGCCGGGTCGTCGTCATCGCGATCTGCGTGCTGCTCGGCCTGATCGCGGGATCGAGTGCCTCGGGGGCCTGGCGCACCTACTTGCAGTGGCGCAACGGCCAGTCGTTCGGTGTCAAGGACCCGCAGTTCGGCAAGGACATCTCGTTCTTCACGTTCGACCTGCCGTTCTACCGGTTCGTGCTCGGGTTCGCTTTCGCGACCGTTGTGGTGTCCCTGATCGCCGCGGCCGCCACCCATTACTTGTACGGGGGCTTGCGACTGCAGCCGTTGCTCGGCGAACGCGCCACACCGGCAGCGCGCGTACACCTGTCTGTCCTGCTCGGCTCCTTCGTGCTGCTCAAGGCGATCGCTTACTGGCTCGACCGCTATGGGTTGGCCGTGAAGGAGGGCCACATCGGACGTGCCGACTTCACCGGTCTGGCCTATACCGATGTCAACGCGGTCCTGCTCGGGCGGTCGATCCTCGCGATCATCTCGTTGATCTGCGCCGGACTGTTCTTCGCCAACATCTTCAGGCGTACGTGGCTGTTGCCGGCCGTCGGCGTCGGCGGTCTGCTGATCTCCGCGTTGCTCATCGGCGGTATCTATCCCGCGATCGTGCAGCGCTTCGAGGTCAAGCCCTCCGAGCAGTCGAAGGAGACGCCGTACATCAAGCGCAACATCGACGCGACGCGGGCTGCGTACGGCATCGACAAGGTCAAGGTGCAGACCTACTCGGCCACCACCGAGGCCAGCGCCAACCAGCTGCGGGCCGACTCGGACACGACGGCAAGCATCCGACTGATCGACCCGGCAATCGTCAGCCCGACGTTCAAGAACCTGCAGCAGATCAAGTCCTATTACGACTTCGCGAACGACCTCGACGTCGACCGCTACGTCATCAACGGCGAAAAGCGCGACGTTGTGGTGGCCGCACGCGAGCTCGACCTGACCGGCCTGCCGGCTGCGCAGAGCAACTGGATCAACGACCACACCGTCTACACGCACGGGTTCGGGTTCGTCGCTGCGCTCGGCAACACCAGCGACGGGGGTCGGCCGGCGTTCGTGTCCTCGGGCATCCCGCCGACCGGGGAGCTCAAGGTGGGGCAGCCGCGCATCTACTTCGGCGAGGAGTCGCCGAGCTACAGCATCGTGGGCAGCCCGAAGGGTGCGTCCCCCCAGGAGCTCGACTTCCCGACCGACACCGGCGCTGGTGGTCAGAAGAACAGCACGTACGACGGTGGTGGCGGTGTCGCCGTCGGGTCCTTCTGGCGCAAGCTCATCTTCGCCACGAAGTACCAGGAGTCGAACATCTTCCTGTCCAACCAGGTGAACTCGGCATCGCACATCCTTTACGACCGTGAACCGAAGACCCGGGTCGAGAAGGTCGCACCCTGGTTGACACTCGACGGCGATCCCTATCCGACGATCGTCGACGGCAAGATCCTCTGGATCGTCGACGGGTACACGACGACGAACGGCTATCCCTACTCCACGCGCAGTTCTCTCGACGACGTCACGGCCGACTCTCAGTCGTCGTCGGCAACCGCGTTGGTGACGCCGGTGAGTCGTCAGGTGAACTACATCCGCAACTCCGTGAAGGCGACGGTCGACGCCTACACGGGCAAGGTCACGCTCTATCAATGGGACCCGAACGACGCGGTCCTGAAGACCTGGATGCACGCGTTCCCCAACACGGTCCAGCCGACAACGGCCATCAGTGACGAGCTCCGGGCGCACTTCAAGTACCCCGAGGACCTGTTCAAGGTGCAGCGCGAACTGCTGGCGAACTATCACGTGACCAAGCCCAAGGAGTTCTACAGCGGCGGCGACTTCTGGCGCGTGCCGATCGACCCGACGACCGACGAGTCGAGCGACGGTCTCCAGCCGCCGTACTACCTCACGCTGCGGATGCCCGGCCAGTCACAGTCGACCTTCTCGCTCACCTCCGCCTACGTGCCGACCGGTGACCGGAACAACCTCTCGGCGTTCGTCGCCGTGGACGCTGATCCCGGGCCGGACTACGGCCAGTTCCGGGTGCTTCAGTTACCGCGATCGGTGCAGATCAACGGACCGTCGCAGGTGCAGAACGCGTTCCGGTCCGACGACCAAGTCGCCGAGCAGCTGAACATCCTCAGCCGCGGCTCGAAGGTGCAGTTCGGCAACCTGCTCACGCTGCCCGTCGGCGGTGGTCTGCTCTATGTCGAGCCGGTCTATGTGCAAGCGGAGGCCTCGACCTCTTTCCCCTTGCTGCGCAAGGTGCTGGTGGGCTTCGGCGACAAGTTGGCCTTTGAGGACACGTTGCAGGCAGCACTGGACAAGGTGTTCGCCGGTGATTCCGGGGCGTCGAACGGTGGTGGTGGTACCGGCGGCGACGGCGCGCCCGGGACCGGCGACGGTACGACACCGAACGCGGCGCTGGCGGATGCACTTGCTGATGCGCAGTCAGCGCTCGTGGACGCGAAGGCTGCGCTCGCCAAGGGCGACTTCACTGCCTACGGAGTCGCACAGGCGAAGTTGACCGACGCGATCCAGCGGGCACTGGCGGCCGAGAAGGCGACACCGAAACCGTCGCCGTCACCGTCGGGCACCAGCAAGCCGTCGTCGTCGAGCAGCCCGTCACCGCGCAGAAGAAGGCGGCCAACACGCCGGCGCCTGCCCCGAGCTGACCGTCGGCGCCTGTCCGCCTCGGCGTACGCCTCGTTTTGCAGTTCGACCGTGGAGCTGCCTATAGTTAGGCACAACGACGCGGGGTGGAGCAGCTCGGTAGCTCGCTGGGCTCATAACCCAGAGGTCGCAGGTTCAATCCTGCCCCCGCTACCAAGAAGAGTGCAGGCCAGAGGCCTGATCCGGAAGTCTCCGGGGTCAGGCCATTGATCATTTGACCGTCATTTGACCGTGAACTCTTCCGTCACGCGGCGGTCAGCCGCGGTTCGGGACCGCACAGGCGGCACTGACGGTGGGGGCTCACGACGTCCACTCGCGCCGACAGGAAAGTGGTCCGCGATCGTGTGGTCCTGCGGCATGTAGGGCATACCGGGACGACCCGGCGATGTCGGACCTGGCGCAGTTGAAGTTGCACGGCAAGTTCCCGGATCTGACCGAGGCACTGACCGGGCATTTCGACGATCATCACGCGCTGCTGGTCGGTGCGATGCTGCACCAGCTCGACCACGTCCAGGCCGCCCTACTCGAGCTGGACGCGACGATCGCGGTGGCGTTGCACCGTGGGCAAAACGATCGGAGCTGCTGATCTGTTTTTGGCGGTGCCCGGAGTGCGGTGGGATCATCGCGGCGTGGGAGCCGCGCTGGGCTGGGGAGCATTCGCTGCGTCGTCGTT
>CAVOOW010000010.1:0-333138 GCA_963697675.1 uncultured Actinomycetota bacterium
TCGGAAACCAGCCAACACATCCTCAAAACCCAGCCATCGCAGATCCAGCGACCCGGAGGTCGTCATGCAGTCCATCCGCCGCAGCGCACTCGCCCTGACCGCCACCCTGATCGCCTTCCTCACCGGCACCGGGACCGCCCTGGCTGGCCCCAAGCCACTGCCCCCCTCAGACCCCGAGTTCATCACCCGCGAAGCACCCACCACCTCCGGTGCCTCCGGCGGGTTCCTCGACAGCTGGCCCCAGGTCACCCTGGCCATCCTGATCGTCGCCGCCCTGGTCGCCTTCGCCGTCGTCGCCGTACCCCGCCGCCGCCACCACACCCCCGCCACCGCCTAACACCCACCCCCACCCACACGGACACTGCCCGGCCCCGCCCACCAGCGGCGCCGGGCAGACCCGCGCCGAAGACTTGCGCCACCGATACGGCGGTGACACCGTCTGCATGCCGGGCCCGACGACAGATGATGTGAGGCCCATTCGTGAACGGTTGGTCATGACCGAGCCAGAAACGTTGCTGGCCGACCTGGCTCGCGTCCTCACGGCGATGGGCCCGGCCTTAGCGCCGCGCGGCAGTGAGGAGCTGCTGCGCAGCGTCACGGTTTCCGCCCGCGAGCTGTTCGGGGCGGCAGCCTGCTCGCTCGCACTGTTGTCCGACGACAGCACTGAGCTGGTCTTTACCACAGCATCAGGCACGGGCGCCGCCGACGTTGTCGACCTGCGCATCCCCTCCGGTCACGGCATTGCTGGCTGGGTGGTCATGTCAGAGCAACCGATCTCAGTCTCAGACCTTCAGCAGGACGCCCGGTTCGCGTCTGACGTGGCGGAGACCACGGGATACGTCCCCAGCGCGATCTTGGCCGTCCCGGTCGTCGGTCCCCGCGGGCTACTCGGCGTCATCGAGGTGCTCGACCGGGATGCCGCCCGGCCTGGAGCCGAACACGACATGCGGCTGCTGTCCCTCTTTGCCGACCAAGCCGCAATCGCGATCGAGAACTCCCGGGTTTTCGCCGATCTGGGCCGCGCGGTGCTCGAAGCGGTCGCGACTGCCGCCCCAGGGACCGGCCTGGCGGAGGCGCTGTCTTCGGCGGCTGGGAACGCCGTCGCTCCCGACGACGACCTGCTCTCACTAGCTGCGCTGTTCGGCGCCCTCGACGAGCTCGGAGCGGACGAGCGTCGGCTGGCGGTCTCCGTCGTCGAAGACTTGCTCGTCTATTTCAGGGGGCGGGGACGACGTCGGAACTGAAGCCCGCCTGGTCCGAGTCGTTCGACCCAGCGGCACTCGAGGCCGTGCGCCCTCTGCTGCCAGGCGGCGCATTGACCCGCGACTGGGCCTGGGGCGATGCGACCGGGGCGAACATCGACGTGGCCGTGGTCGACAGCGGCATCGAGGCCGGGCATCCGTTCGTCGGCGACGTCGCCTCCGCAGTGGCCCTGACGTACGACCCAACGCTCGAGGGCGGGGTTCGTCGGGAGGAAGGCCCGCATGAGGATCTGTTCGGTCACGGCACCGCCTGCGCCGGCATCATCCGCCGGGTCGCTCCCGAGGCGCGGCTGCACAGCATCCGGGTGCTGGGTGAGCGGCTGAGCGGCAAGGGGCTGGTCTTCGCGGCAGGGCTCGAGTGGGCCATCGAGCGCGGTTTCCGAGTCGTCAACCTGTCGCTGAGCACGGGCCGCGAGGACTACTTCGCGTTGTTCCACGAGCTGGCGGACCGAGGCGTACTTCAAGAATGTGATGCTGGTCTGCGCGGTGAACAACGTCCCGGCGCCGAGCTATCCCTCGCAGTACGCCTCGGTGTTCTCGGTCGCCGCTCACGAGCGCCACGACCCGTTCGGCTTCGACTACAACCCCACCCCACCCGTGGAGTTCGGCGCCCCCGGCATCAACGTGACCGTTGGTTGGAAGGACGGCGCGACCATCGTCACGACGGGCAACAGCTTCGCCGCGCCGCACATCGCCGGCCTGATCGCCCGGATCCTGTCCAAGCACCCGGACCTGACGCCGTTCCAGGTCAAGACCGTGCTGCACGCGCTAGCCGACAACGCCACAGCGTGACGGGCCGAGAGACGACTCGGCCCGCCAGTCCCCCGTCGATCGCTGACTATCGGTGCTTCATGTGGCCTTCGGTGTCGTCCTCGTCGTCACTGGCGTCGAACGAGTGCGCCTTGTGGCCTTCGGTGTCGTCGGTGTCGTTCGCGTCGTCGGCGCCGTCATCGACAAGACGGTGCTTCAGGTGACCCTCGGTGTCGTCGGTGGGCTGGTCTGGCTGGATCTCGCTCATCGTGTCCTCCTGATGTGGCTCCGGTTGAGCAGACTCTGCCTGCGATCATCCTCGCGGTCTGTGTTCCGCGCTACACAGCGACCGGTTATGCATCGGACCCGGCTCACGCACTAGTCACCTCGCGGCGAGCTGGCCCTTCGCCGGAGAGCATCGACCGACAGGATCTCGATCCGACCTCGGGAAAGCTGCAGGGCGCCCGCGTCCTCCATCGTGCGAAGCACCCGATTGACGGTGGAGCGGGTGGTGCCGGCCATGCTCGCCAAGTCCTCCTGGGTGATGGGAACCACCAGCGGTGCGCCGCTGCTGCGATACCTGCCGAGAAGCGCGATGAGTCGGCGCAACGTGCGCTGATCGGCAGGGACATACAGTGCCTCGATCAAATGGGTGGTCAGGCGTCTCACCTGCGCCGCAAGGACCTCGACGAGGAGATGCTCCACGGACGGATAGGCGCGCCGAAGCTCATCGAACCGAGCGGCAGCCATCGAGAAGGTCTCGACTCTCTCGAGCGCCACTACTGATGCGGTCCGCTCGTGCCGAGCACCGAGCAATGCCTGTTCCCCGAAGAAGTCCCCTGGCCCGAGGACGGACAAGGTGACGACCTCGCCCTCGGGTGTCGAGACCCGCACGGCGACCCGCCCTTCGGCGAGCAGGTGAAAGGCACCGCCGGGGGCCCCCTGATGGACGATCAGCTCACCACGCGCATAGTTCCGCCGCGCGGTTGCGGCCAGCACACGCGCGCGATCGTCCTCAGCGAGATCCGCCAAGATCGGCCACTCCACGCCACCCTCATCTCCCAGGTCGCTCTCGGTTGCTTCCCCGCCGGTCAGCATGTCCCAAACTTCGCCCAATGTGGTGTAGATGACGGAGCCGACCGCCACGGAGCGGATATCCAGGTAGTCGGCGCGCGACGGTCGTCCAGGCTCGGTGGTGGCAACATGGCCAGGGTGTCCCGACGGGTGGCCAGTCCCGACCACATCGACCGTGCAGCTGAGCTGACGGTTCTGACGTCTGCGTGGGCCGACGCGGTTGCGGGAGAGCCGCGGACTGTTCTCCTGTTCGGGGAGGCGGGCATCGGCAAGACTCGTCTTATCGACGAGCTCGTCGAACACGTCAGGGCTTCTGGCGCCCTGATCGCTCGCGGGGCTTGCATACAAATGGGTGGCGGCACACTTCCGTACACACCGTTTCGGCGCGCGGTCAGCGACCTCTGCACGGAGCTCGGGGCCGATGCCGTGCGCGAAGCCGCCGGTGAGACCACTTCCCTGGACGCCCTGCTCCTCGACTCCGAGGCGCCCCGAGGTCGGGCCGGCCAGCAAACCGACAGCGGTCAGCTGTTCGCCACCGTTGTGCGACTGCTGCACCATGCATCCCATGACCGACCCGTTGCCCTTATCGTGGAGGACCTGCACTGGTCAGACGCGTCCACCCTGGGGCTCGTGTCGTACCTGTGCCACGCCCTACGCACGAGCCGGGTCCTCCTCGTCGCCAGCCTGCGCACGGAGGCCAAACTCGATCCCGGCCTCGATGAGTTGCTGGACGAACTCGTCCGACTGCCCGACGTGGAACGGCTCACCCTGGACCGGCTCAGTCCAGACGGGGTTGTGCGACAGATGGCGGGGATCCTCGGGGGACCACCCCAGGCCGCATTTGCGGAGCGAGTCGTCCGGCTCAGTGCGGGGGTGCCGTTCCTCGTCGAGGAACTAACAGCTGCCGGCGATGTCAGCGGCGAAGAGGTACCCCAGGGGCTGCGTCACCTCGTGCTGAGAAGAACGCGCTCACTTTCACCCGCTGCCAGGTCGGCGTTGCAGGTTGTTGCTGCGGCCGGCGGGCCGGTCGATGAGCAGACGATCGCGACCGTTGGCGACGTGCCCGAGAGGGACCTCGGGCTCGCGCTGCGGGAACTCGTCGACAACGGCCTGCTCGTCGTCGACCGGAGCCTCGGACACTACGACGTTCGTCATTCGCTGTTACGTGAGGCAGTCGACGAAGACCTCCTGCCGGGCGAGGCTGCTCAACTGCACGAGCGGCACGCGCTACTTGTGGATGGAGTCCGGCGCCACAGACGCCCACTCCCTCATCGAGGCAGCGCACCACTGGTGGGTGGCGCGCAGGCCGGACCGCGCCTACCCAGCGGCGCTACGTGCCGCCGCCGCCGCGCGAGCTGTTTCGGCGTACGGCGAAGAACTCCTGCTGCTGGAACGATGCTTGTCCCTCTGGCCGGTCACGGCGGACGCAACGCCGGAGACGCCCGACCGGGCCGAGCTGCTCGAGTCTGCCGGGCGCGCCGCGCGACTGGCCGGCCAGTACCAGACTTCTCTCGGGCTGCTGGACCAGGCACGGTCTGAGCTAGGCCCGGCGAGCCCACCGCTGCGGACTGCGCAGGTGTTGTTCGAGGAGGCGCTGCTGCTGCGGTCGCTCGGCGAGGTACCCGGCGTCGAAGCCGCCGTTCGGTCCCTTCTCGACAGTCTCGATCCCGGACCCATCGCCGGCACGGGCCCACGCGCTCAACGCACTCGTACAGCTCCAACTGCACGAGCGCCGCGATGTGCCCGAGCTGTTGCAGACGTTGCGGATGGCGACCGACGCCGCCACCGGCATCGGCGAGCCCGAGCTGGCGGCACACCTGCAGGTGACCCACGCCACGTTCGTCGCGGACGAGGCGACACAACCCGATCAGGCAGAGGCGCTTCTCTCCTCTGCATGGGAAGCAGGGGAAGAGCTGGACAACGTCGCGTTGATGCTCCGCGTCCTGGAGGCTCGGAGCCGGCTGTTGGTCGGCCGCGGGCGCTTCCGGGAGGGCGGGGAGGCGGCGCGACACGGACTCCGGCTTGCCAGTGCGCGCGGATCGTCCGTGCTGATAGTCGACTACCTCTTGGGGAACCTCTGCGACGCTCTGCTCGCCCTCGGTGAGTGGGCCGAGGCGGCTGCACTCCTCGAGGAGTCCCTTCGCGTGGATCGTCCGAACCTCGAGCGTGCGGGTCTGTACGCGCGACTGGCGGCTGTGCGCTGTGATGTCGGGGACCTGGACGGCGCCCGGGCCGCGATGGAAACGGCCCGCACGCGCCTCGCGGCTGGTGCGACCGACCCCTCTCTCCTCCTACGCGTAGAGGCGGTCGACGCCGAACTGGCTCTCGCCGAGGGTCGGCCCACGGCGGCGGCGGAACTAGCGCGCCGCGCCAGCGCCAAGCACGGTGACCGCGTCACCTCTCTGGACACTTGGCGACTGCTGCGCGTCGCGGCGGCAGCCAGCGCGGCCGCCAGCCGTCCGGCTGGCGGAGACCCGCCGACGTGGCTCGTCGACGCCTTAGAAACGCAGGTGGCCGGCGCCGCAGGTTCGCCTTGGGCCGACATCCTGGCGGCCGAGCTGGCTGGCAGTGACCGCGACTTGTGGCAGCGCGCCGAGTCTGCGTGTGCCGAGAGTTCGATCCCGGTGATGGTCCGCCTGCAGGTGCTGTACAGCGCGGGTGGCGCCTACCTGGCGGCGGGCGATAGGACTGCGGCGGTTCGCCTGCTCGGGGAGGTCGTGGAGTCGGCAGACACGCTCGGCGCCTCGGGCGTCCTCTGGGCAACCCTCGACCTGATGACACGTAGTCGGCTGAGGATCCCTGCGGACAAGCCGGGGTTGGTCAGCACTACTGGGGCACCGGAGCTCACCCCGCGAGAACAGGAGGTGCTCCGACTGGTGGCCGCAGGGCGCTCCAACGCCTCGATCGCAGGGCTGCTGTTCATCAGCAACAAGACCGTCAGCGTCCATGTGTCTCACATCCTCGACAAGCTCGGGGTGGCCAGCCGGGGTGAAGCGGCGGCGACTGCGTGGGCACGCGGGCTGACCGGGCCGGACGCCTGAGTTTCAGCCGTATCGGTGGCGCAAGGGTTGGGCGCGGGTCTGCCCGGCGCCGCTGGTGGGCGGGGCCGGGCAGTGTCCGTGTGGGTGGGGGTGGGTGTTAGGCGGTGGCGGGGGTGTGGTGGCGGCGGCGGGGTACGGCGACGACGGCGAAGGCGACCAGGGCGGCGACGATCAGGATGGCCAGGGTGACCTGGGGCCAGCTGTCGAGGAACCCGCCGGAGGCACCGGAGGTGGCGGGTGCTTCGCGGGTGATGAACTCGGGGTCTGAGGGGGGCAGTGGCTTGGGGCCAGCCAGGGCGGTCCCGGTGCCGGTGAGGAAGGCGATCAGGGTGGCGGTCAGGGCGAGTGCGCTGCGGCGGATGGACTGCATGACGACCTCCGGGTCGCTGGATCTGCGATGGCTGGGTTTTGAGGATGTGTTGGCTGGTTTCCGACAAGCACCACGCTGGTCCTAAGCCGTGGCCGGCACATCGCAAGAACTTCCTATCCGTGTGCTCGGGTTGCCTTAGCCGCGGTATCAGGACCGCACCGGCTGGGCCGCTTGCGGGTCGGCGGCGGGTAAATCAGGCGGTGGGGCGCCGGAGGGGAGCAGACTGCGGTCATGCCGCAGCGTCGGCTGGCTACGCGCCGGTTCCTGGCCACGGTGTTGTTCACCGACATCGTGGGTTCGACCGAGCGCGCCGCGCAGCTGGGGGATCGGGGCTGGCGGGATCTGGTGGAGCGGCATAACGCGCTGGTGCGCCGGGAGCTCAAGGTGTTCGGCGGGCGGGAGATGGACACCGCGGGGGACGGGTTCTTCGCGGTGTTCGAGGCCCCGGAGCGGGCGGTGCGCTGCGCGGAGTCGATCACCGCCGCGGTGGCGCCGCTCGGCATCAGCGTCCGGGCCGGGGTGCACATGGGTGAGTGCGAGATGGTCGGGGGCAAGGTCGGTGGGATGGCGGTGGTCATCGGGGCCCGGATCGCCGCCCTCGCCGGGGCCGGGCAGGTGTTGGTGTCGGGCAGTGTGCGGGACCTGATGACCGGCTCGGACCGGCATTTCGAGGGCGGGGAGCCGCAGACCCTGAAGGGGGTCGAGGACCCGTGGCGGGTCTACCGGCTGGTCCCCGAACCTGTCACCGGCGACGAGGTCAGCTCACCACGACGGTCGATCGTGCCGCTCTACACCCGCCGACAGAAACACCGCCTACTCGCCCTGACCGCAGCCGTGTTGGCGGTGATCCTCGCTGTCACCGGCGGGTACCTGCTGACCCGCCCCGACCCTGAAGTCGCGGTCGGCGAGAACGCCGTCGGGGTCATCGGGCCGGGAGACTCCCCGCGGGTTAATGCGGCTATCCCCGTCGGGCAGCGGCCCAGCGCCCTCGCGGCCGGTTACGGCAGCGTGTGGGTCACCAACTCGGGGGCTGACTCGGTGTCCCGGATCGACCAGGAGAAGACCCTGTCGGTGCCGACCAATCTCGAGACCGGGTCCGCTCCATCCGGGATCGCCGTCGGTGCGGGCGCGGTCTGGGTCGCGAACTCCGGGAATGCAACGGTGTCCAGGATCGACCCGACCACCTCGCGGGTGGTGACGACGATCCCGGTCCCGCCCGGGCCTACCGGAATTGTCGTGGCATTCGGCTCGGTATGGGTCACCAACGCCCTCGACGCCAAGGTGACCGAGATCGACCCGGGCACCAACAAGGCAACCGGCGACGTGCCGGTGGGGGCAGGCCCGAGCGGCATCGCCGCAGGCGCGGGGTCCCTGTGGGTGACCAATCAGGGCGACGGCACCGTCACCCGTTTCGACCCGAAGACGCGAGAGGCCGAACCACCGGTGAACGTGGGCAGCGGCCCGGTCGGTATCGCGGTCGGTGGCGGGGCGGTGTGGGTGGCGAACAACCTGGACGGGTCCCTCTCGCGGATCGACATCGAGGACTTGAGCGTCACGGCACGGACCCTTGCCAAGGGCGGCGGGGCCTACGGGGTCGCCGCGCACGGGCAGGATGTGTGGGTCAGCAACCAGCACTCCCATAACCTGATGCGGGTCAGCACTCGGGAATTTCGTCTTCGTGACACCGTCGCGCTTCAAGGTTCCCCGCTTGGTCTTGGGTTCGTCGGCGATGACCTGTGGTTCACCAGCGCCGCAGGCGGAAGCGCTCTCCACCGCGGCGGCGTGCTCACCATGGTCGGGATCACGGTCGGAGGCGGGGACTATGGACAGGACGATCCGCCCGTGTTCGACCCGACTGCCGACTTTTACGAGGGGCCGTGGCGGCTAAACGCGCTGACGAATGACGGACTCGTCGGCTTCCGCCGTGATGGTGGGGCCCAGGGCGCCGCGCTGGTCCCCGACCTGGCTATCGCTCTACCAAAACCGACCGACAACGGGCTCACCTACACGTTCCACCTGCGCAAAGGCGTCCGATACTCCACCGGCGCCCCAGTCCTTGCCGGAGACATCCGACGCGGCATCGAACGCGCCGTCGGGCACTCTAGCGGCGAATATTTCACGGGGGCGATCGTGGGTGCGCAGAGCTGCCCGGCCGCGAGCTGCGACCTGCGCGAGGGCATCACCACGGACGACCGGACCGGCAAGGTGATCATCCACCTGACCAAGCCCACACCGGATTTTCTCTACCGGCTGACGCTGCCAATCACGTCAGCAGTGGCCAAGGACACACCGCTGGACCTGGCAGCAGGTGAGTTCCCCCCGGCCACCGGCCCGTACATGATCCGCTCGTACACGCCTAAGCAGGACTCCACCGATGGTCGTCCTGCCCGCCATGGCAGGCTCGAACTGGTGCGCAACCCACACTTCCACGTGTGGTCGGCCGCCGCACAGCCCGACGGTTACCCCGACCGGATCGTCCTGGAGACCGGTTACACCAACCAGGAAGCCGTGGCGCGCGTGACCGACGGACGCGCCGACCTGCTGTGGTCCGGCGCCCGGCAGGCCGACGCGGACGGGCTGGCGACCAGGTACGGCTCGCAGCTCCACACCAGCGCCGGGAACGGAACCAACTACGTCTACCTCAACGCCACCAAACCACCCTTCGACGACCACGACGCCCGCCGCGCGGTCGCGTACGCCCTCGATCGTGGGGCGCTCGCCAGCGACCAGAACCATCTGTCCGGACCGGTCACCTGCCAGCTCATCCCGCCCAACTTCACCGCCTACCAGCCCTACTGCCCATTCACCCTCGGCGGCGGGCGCGACGGGAAGTGGAGAGGGCTCGACTTCGCCACCGCGGAGGACCTCGTCGCGAAGTCCGGAACTCACGGGGCCAAGGTCAGGTTCGTCGTCGTTGCCGACGACAAGGATATGGGGATCGCTGGGGAACGCGTCGTGAAGCTGCTCGACGACCTCGGCTACAGCGCATCGTTGCTCTCGATCCCGTTGGACGACTGGTTCGACTTCACTCAGAACCCGAGCAACGACTGGAACGCGGGACTTCAGAGTTGGGGCGCAGTCTACCCAGCCGCCTCGAACTACCTCGCGGATCTCGCCTCCTGCGACCCCGACCTGGAGCCATACAACCTCCCTGGTTACTGCAGTCCGGAGATCGACAGGCAGATCGCAGCGGCGCTCGATCAGCAGGTCACCGACCCCGCCCGGTCGAGCGACACCTGGGCCGCCATCGACCGGATGGTGGTCGACGCCGCGGCATACATCCCCTACGGAAACAACATCCGCTACGACTTCGTCAGCCGCCGGGTCGGCAACGCTCTCATACACCCGGTGACAGGCCCGCTCATCGCCCAGATGTGGGTCCAGTAGGGCTCAAATTCAGCGGTCGCGAGACGTGTTGCCGCGGGTGGGGTGCGTGCGCGCGAGTCGGCTGCGCGCGCCTTCCAGCAGTGCTGTCGATGCGGGTGCGTCTGCGAGCGTTTCAAGGAAGTCGTCACCGCTGATCCGCAGGACTCGGCTGTCGCGGGCAGCTGTCACCGTCGCGGTGCGCGGAATCCGCTCGAGCAGGCCGATCTCGCCGAAGTAAGTGCCTGCTTCCATGCTCGGCAAATCCACCTCGGACACGCCTTCGCCACGCGCTCGCACCGCCATCTCGCCCTCGAGAAGGACGAAGAAGGCGTCTGCTTCATCGCCCTCTCGGATCAGGGTGGTGCCGGTCGGCACCGCCGACTCCACGCTCTCGGCCGCGAGTCGCTCGAGTACGGGGCGGCTCGCCTCGGCGAAGATACCGAGCCTGCCGAGCGCGAGGACGCGCGGTTCGAGCGCGGCCAGTTGCGCGACGTTTGCCTCGTCCATCTTTCGCAGCCAGGGCAGGCCTAGCACGCACAATGCTGGTACGACGGCGCCGGCCAGCCACAGGCTTGTGTCCAGGCCAAGGTGCGCGATCACCGGTGGCGTTACGAACGCACCGAGCGAGATTGCCAGCAACACCGCGGTGAAGAAGGCACCGAACACCCGCGCCAGGAGCTCGGACGGCAGTGACCGTTGCAGAGCCGTGATCGCTAGAACGTCCACCACCAGCGTGCCGGCACCGCGAACGACCTGGATGACAAAGGCCAACACCGGGTTGTCGAAGACAAGGAACAGCAACGTCGGTAGGCAGTAGACGGCCATCCCGAGCAGGATCGCGGTGCCCAGACGTGGCCACGAGGCAAGTCGGTTGACCAGGCCCGCGGCGGCTACACCTCCGACACCGAGTCCAGCCAGCAGGTAGCCATAACCATTGGCCCCGGTGCCCAGCTTCTCCTCGGAGAGCACGACGAACTGCACCGTGTCGACGCCGTAGACGAAGCTGGCGAGGACGCTGTAGAGAACGAGAATCGTCGCCGTCGCGGACGAGGCGATGGCTCGCGCGCCGACCAGCATCTGCTGTAACGGCCCGGCAGTTCCGGACTCCGTCACATCCACCGGCTTGCTGCGCACCTTCATGCGTGAGACCACAAAGCCGGAGAACGCAAAGCTGGCGGCGTTCGCGGCGAAGGCAAGCGTCGGCGGGCCAATCAAGAGCAGGACGGCGCCGATCGCCGGCCCGGCGATGACGGCGATGTTGTCGACCATGTTGCGCAGTGTGTTGGCGGCGGCTAGGTCGGTCTCCGGCACGGTTTGTGGCGTGATCGCGGCAACCGCGGGCTCGTAGACGGTGCCGGTAACCGAGGTGAGCCCCGCCAGCGCGATCGCCAGCAACACCGGTCCCTCCAAGGCGGCCACGATGGTCAACGCGCCCATCCAGAAGGCGCTGAGCCAGTCCAACCCCGCCATGAGTCGCACCCGTTCGAAGCGCTCGGCGAGGACGCCTCCGTACGCCCCAAAGAGCAACGCCGGCACGAAGCGACCGATCGTCGCCGCACCCACCCAGCCCGGCGAGTGGGTCTGCTCGAAGACAAATACGGCTAGCGCGACGTTGTAGGCCCATGAGCCAGCGCAGGAGATGGCGAACGCGGTCATCAACAGCCGGAAGTCGGGATGGAGCAGCGGTGCGCCCAGTCCTCGCTTGCGATTTTCGCCTGCGCCCATCGGAATCACCCGTCGCTAGCTCCGAGAGTTTCGACGCCGGACAGACTAGGGCTCCCAGGCAATGCCACGGGGCTCGCACCGGTTTTCGACGCTCGCTGGCTGTGTCGTCGGTGAGCCTCGCATTGGCTGTTTTACAACGACGGCGAGACGGGCAGGCGATGGTAGCGCTGCGGCCGCAGGCAGGTCACGAAGGCGCAGTGCTGGAAGGGGGCGGGGTCGCGCGCGCGAACTACGACGACGTCCGCGATGTCGTCGCCGAGCGGGTCGCGAAGACCCACGGGCCGGATCACCGCGAAGCGTCTGCTGCCGCGCGGCCGCGGCGCGGGCTACGACGGTTCGGACCGCAACTTCCGGCGCCTCGTCGCCGAGGAGAAGCAGACGTGGCGCCAGTGACACCACCGCGGCCGCCGCCCGGGGGTGTGGTCACCGGGCGACATGCTCGTCATCGACTGGGGCGAGATCGGGCCGCTGTCGGTGTTCTGCGCGGTGCTGGCGTGGAGCCGCTGGCGGTTCGTGTTCTTCGCTGACAACCAGCGAGCCGACACGACCTTCGGCGCGCTCGCCGCGTGCTTCGAAGCGCTCGGCGGTGTCCCCGCCACCGTGCTGTCGGACCGCATGGGCTGCTTGAAGGGCGGCGCGGTCGCGGGCCGTGGTGGTCCCGACCGCGGACTACGTGCGGTTCGCGACGCCACTACGGGTTCCGGCCCGACTTCTGCGAGGCCACGACCCCGAGTCCAAGGGCCTCGTCGAGAACCTCGTCGGCTACGTGAAGTCCGACCTGATGATCCCGGCCGAGCTCACCGTCGCCGACCTGGCGGCGCGGCGAACGCGGCCGGGGCGGTGTGGCGGGCCGAGGTGAACGCCGCGGTCCACTCCGAGATCAGCGCGGTCCCCGACGAACGCCTCGCGGTCGAGCGGGACCTGCTGCGGCCGTTGCCGTCGCTGCGGGCCCGGATCGGCAAGTCGGTGATCCGCAAGGTCGACCGGCTGTCCTGCGTCCGGTTCGGCTCGGCCCGCTACTCGGTCCCGACCCGCCACATCGGCCGCCAGGTCGAGGTCCGAGTCGTCGACGGGCGGCGTGCTGGATCGTGATCCTTCTCGGCGCCGTGCATCGCCGCACATTCCCTCGTCGCGCCTGGGGAAACGTCGATCGACGACGACCACTACGGCGGCCCGAGGCCCGCACCCCGGCCGGGCGGTCCGCCCCAAGACCGCCGCCGAGCAGCCCGTTCTGCGCGCTCGGACCGGCAGCCGTGGCGTTCATCAAGGCCGCCGCCGCGGCCGGGAACAGCAAGCTCGGCGGCGGACCTCGACGAGCTCGCCGCCCTGCGAGCCGCCCACGGCCGCGACGCCCTGATCGCCGCCCTGGAACGGGCCGTCACCTTCGGCCGTCACCGGGCGAGCGACGTCCGCTCGATCCTCGCCGCCGGCACCGGCGTCGCCCGCCGCGACCCGCCCGGGGAAGCGCTCGTGATCGACCTGCCCGCTGCCCTGCCGGTCGCCGACCCGACCCGCTGTCGGACTACGCGATCGGCGAAGCGACATGACCGCCCCGGCACCGGCGCTCGCCGGCTGATCTCGAGGGCGGCCTGCGCCGGCTGCGGCTCGGCGCGATGCGCCGCCTCGCCCCCGAGCTGCTCGTCACCGCCAAGACCCAACGCTGGTCGCCCGAAGAGTTCCTCCGCACCCTCGATCGAAGCCGAGATCGCATCACGCGACGAGTCCAACGCCACGGAACGGCTCAAGGCCGCCGGGTTCCCCGTCACCAAGACCATCGACGAGTTCGACCTCGCCGTCTCGTCGGTCCAAGCCGGCGACCTTCGACTACCTCACGTCGCTCGAGTGGATCACCGCACCAGAGAACGTGTGCCTCGTCGGCCCCGCCGGGACCGGCAAGAGCCACCTGCTCGTCGCGCTCGGCCACGCCGCCGTCGACGCCGGGAAACGGGTCCGCTACTTCACCGCCGCCGAGCTCGTCGAGACCCTCTACCGCGGCTCGCCGACAACAGCGTCGGCCGCGTCATCGAGACCATCCTCCGCGCCGACCTGATCCTGATCGACGAGATCGGGTTCGCCCCACTCGACCCGACCGGCGCCCAACTGTTCTTCCGGCTCGTCGCCGGCGCCTACGAACGACGCTCGCTCGGCATCGGCTCGCACTGGCCCTTCGAGGACTGGGGCCGGTTCATCCCCGAACACACCACCGCCGTCAGCCTCCTCGACCGGCTCCTGTGACGCGCGCGATTCGGGCGTTCACGAACGAAGGATCGCGTCTGGACAGGAATCGGTGGGCGCACGGACGAAGCGACCCGCTCGTCCGCTTGACCAGTGCGCTGCTCGAGACAGTCGAAGGGCAATACGGTTGTCATGACCGCAAGTCATCGGTGACTACCGCGACACGCTCGTACCCGGCAAGTTCTCGATTGCCGTATTGGCCTTTACCGCGGCGCTCACTCTGAAGACCGGCTCAACGAATATGCGAACTCGCCGGCTCAGACGCGCTTCGTTACTGACGACCTCGTGCCGCGGCTGGAAGTCGACTTCCCCTTAGTGGGTCAACGCTTCGGCGACTGCCTGCTCGGGTCGAGCTTCGGTGCGGTCGCTGCACAGTCTGCCTCGAACCGGCCGCCGGACACCAACGGATCGCTCGACCCGATGTCCGGATCATTCGTGCCCGACATCGGCACAGACCACGGAGGCGGACCTGCGTTCGACCCCGTCGTGAAGTTTGTCAATCGTTATCGTGCTGCCCCGCGTCGAGTCGCCGACCGCGGCTTCGTCGGCTGCGGGGTCTTCAAGCCGCTGATCATCCGCAACCGTCGATGGTTCCAACGTTCGAGGCGGGCATGGAAGTGCGCTACGCCGAAGCAAGGCAACCTTCACGACACCCCGGGGACACTCGAGTCAGCGACACTGAAGACTGTCTGCCGGCGACTCCCTCGCCGCAATGATCAAACCCCGAGTCCGAAAGAATCCCGAGTCCTAAGACACCGTGATATCGCCATACGTCGCGGGTCCCGTGGATGCGGACCCGAAGCCGGCAGCTCCGCCGCGCGCGTGGTCGACCCCACGACGTCGGTGAACAGCATGATCGCGAGGAATCGCTGCGTGGCCTGCCGGCGCTGCGGCACCCCCGCAGTCTGAACACATATTGCGCATTAGCGCGAGGCATTCAGCCGGGCATCATTGGATCCACATCTGGGCGATGAGCGGGCCGGTGAGCGGATGCACGGGGGTGTTGCCGACCCGGCGGCTGACGAAGTCCTGCCGCAAGTTGACGCCGAACGGGATCACCGCTGCCGCATCGACAACCTCGCGGTCGATGCGGCTCCAGGCGTCGTTGGCCGACCCGGGGTCGGTGACCTGCTGCGCGAGCGCCGCCTTGATCTGGCTATCGACCTCCTTGTCGCAATATCGCGAGAGGTTCATGCCCCCAACGTTGCGATCACAACTGGCCATGGGTGCGATGTACGTCGACGCGGCAGGGTAGTCGGCTCCCCAGCCCGCGAACCCGAGGTTCCAACTGCGGCGATGCGTCCGCGCATACTCCGGGGGCCACACCCGCAACTTTTGCACAGAGACTTCATAGCCAAGGCGCCTGAGGACGTCCCCGATTCGTTTGACCCGGGACCTGGGTTCCACGCCATCCCACGTGAGCAGGACGACCTTGGCCCCGCTGGTTCCCGACTTCCGGACGAGGTCCTGCGCGGTCGCGACGTCGGGTCCGTTCCACTCCCCGTTGTTGTCACCGCCGAGGGTGAAGGGGCAGTAGGGCTGGTAGGCGGCAAAGCCTGGTGGGATGAGCTGGCAGGTGACTGTCCACGAGCCATCAATCGTGGCGGTGAGCGCTCGCCGGTCGAGGGCATAGGCGACGGCACGGCGGGCATCTACGTTGTCGAACGGGGGTGTGACGGTGTTGAGGTGCAGGAGATCGGTGTAGCCCCCGGGGCTTGTGTGCAGCTGCGAGCTGTAGCGGGTCCCTAGCCGCTCGACGTCGGCCGAAGGCACTCCGTCAAAGACCAGGTCGGCGCGTCCATCGGCGACCTGAGCGACTGCTTGTTTGGCCGTGTAGCCGGTGTCGAGCACGATCCGGTCGGGGTAACCAGCGGGCTGCGCGGCGGGCGACCAGACGCGGAAGTGCGGGTTGCGCACCAGCTCGAGCCGTCCGTGACGGGCCGGGTGTCCGCCCTCTGTGATCCCCTCCGCGGTGAGAGAGCGAATCATGTACGGCCCGGTGGCAGGCAGGTAGGTGCCCGGCGGCAGGTCGTCGGGGGTGTCCTGGGGGACCGCGGACGCGTTCGGCATCGCCAGCTGGTAGACGAACTCCGAGTTAGGCCCGGTGAGGTGGAAGGTGATCGTGCCGGTTCTATCGTTGGCGACGATTCCTTTGCTCAGGTCGCAGCGAGGTCGAGGCTTGTTGGCGGCGACGGCCTTCTCCGCCGCCTTCCCGCAGGCCTTCGCCCCGACGATCGCCAACCTGAGGAAGTCAGGAGTGTCGCTGTAGAGCACGCTGCGTTCGATGCCGCGGCGGATGTCACCGGCCAGCACCGGCTCCCCGGTCGAATAGCGCACCCCTTTGCGGAGGTGGAAGGTATAGGTGCGCCCGTTGTCGGTAGGTGTCGGCAGGGAGGTGGCCAGGTCCGCCACCACCCCCGCGCCCTGCACCCCGCCGGCGCGACGGTAGCCGACCAGCCCGTCGTTGGTCAGCTGTGCCAACTGCCAAGCTGACCCGGTGTAGTGCAGGGTGAAGTCGGTGTCGGGCGCGTCGTCGCCATTTTCCAGGCCCCATGTCGCGACCATGGTGAGGACCCCGCCGCGGTGCAGTGCGCTGCCGCCGGCGGCGCTGGTGAACCACAGGTCGTCCCCGACGAAGGCCAGCCCGAGCGGGGCGCCGGCCAGCGACTTCGTCGCCGCGAGCCGGAACGTCCGGGCGTTTACCCGCATCAGCGTTCCGGCGTGCTCGTTGCTGACCCACACGTTGCCGTCGCGCGCGGCCACGCCGTAGGCCCCGCCGTCCTTGTCCATGGTCCGGGAGTCCTCCGTGAGGTCCTCGGCGTCGATCCGGGACAGCGAGCCGTCGACGTTGTTCGCGACCCAGGCGGCGTCGCCGGCGAACGCGATCCCGACTGGTCCGCTTCCCACCTTGACGGCGGGATCGGCGACGTGCGTCGTGGGGTGGAACCGGGTGACCGTGCCGTCGCCCTGGTTGGTGACCCACAAGTACCCGGCGCCGGCCGCGATCCCGGTCGGGCCAGCCCCGACCGGGACCGCCTTCTTGACCTTGTTCGTGTCCGGGTCGATCTCGCTGACCTTGGCGTCCAGGGCGTTGGTGACCCAAACCGACCCGAACGCGACCACGATCCCGGTCGGGCCGGGCCGGACCGGGATCGGCGTCACCCGCGACGTCGTGGGGTCGATCCGGGAGACCGTCGAGTTGCCCGAGTCGGCGACCCAGACCGCGCCCTCCCCGACCGCCACCCCCGCTGGGGAGGACCCGGTCTCGAGGTTGATCGGGACCGCGACGTTGGTGTCCGGGTCGATGCGTGAGACCGAGTCCGCCGCCGAGTTGGTCACCCACACGCTGCCGAAGCCCGAGGCCACCGCGCTCGGGCGCCGGCCCACATCGACCGCGGCGCTGACCCGCGGCTGGTCACCCGGGCCGATCACGCCGACCGCGTTCTCCCCGACCACCACCTCGGCCTCGGTACGGGTCAGTAGGTAGGTGCCCGACACCGCCAGCACCAGCGCCGTCACAGCCGCAAGCGCGACGACCAGCCGGCGTCGCTGCCTGCGGGGGTAGAGCGGCACCATCGACGGCCGCCGGGCGGCGACCTCCTCGCCGTTGACCGTCTCCGGGACCAGCCGGTACACCCGCCACCGGTCCTCGACGCCCTTGAGCTCCCGGGCCTCGCCGCCCTCGAAGCGCCGGTCCGAGCCGGTCATCAGATCCCGCACGCTGCCCGAGACCAGCACTTCGTCCGGGCCGGCCAACGCCGCGATCCGGGCCCCGATCACCACCGCCATCCCGCCGACCTTGCCCCCGATCACCTCGCACTCACCCATATGCACCCCGGCCCGCACCTGCAGACCCAACGGCGCCACCGCGCGCTCGATCGCCTCCGCGCACCGGACCGCCCGCTCCGGGGCCTCGAACACCGCGAAAAACCCGTCCCCGGCCGTGTCCATCTCCCGCCCGCCGTACACCTTCAGCTCCCGGCGGACCACCGCGTTGTGCCGCTCCACCAGCTCCCGCCAGCCCCGGTCACCCAGCACGGCGGCACGCGTCGTCGACCCCACGATGTCGGTGAACAGCACGGTCGCGAGGAACCGGCGAGTTGCCTGCCGCTGCGGCATGCCCACAGTCTGTTCTCGTTCGGCGCTCGGCGCGAGTGCTCTGCAGACTCGGCAGATAGGCAACTGCCCGTCACCCTCAATGAGCCAGGCGGGACACGCCTCGCTGACTGCCTGCTCGTCGCGATCCTCGCCGTCAGCCGAGCCGACGTAGCACACCTCAACGGACTCGTACGGGCCACGTTGGTCACCCAAGGCAAGCTCGGGAAGCAACACGACTGCATCTCCCCGGCGACGACACAGCCGACCTTGCCGCTGACGGGTCGGTTGAGATGCGGCCAGGTGACCTTGTCATCGTCGGTCGCAACGACAACCGGCTTGGCCTCCAAAACGGCACCCGTGCCGTCGTGACCGCCGTCGATGTCGTGGCGGGCTCGCTGACACTGCACACCGACGACGACCGCCACGTCAGCATCACCGTCATGTGGGCGGCTCGCCATGACCTGAGCCACGCCTACGCCATAACGCTGCACAAGGCACAAGCGTCCACCGTCGACCGCGCCCTGCTCTACCCCAGCGAGGCACTGACTCGAGAAGCCGGCTACGTCGGACTATCGCGGGGCCGAAGCGATAAGGACCACAACCTAAGTAGCACAACGCGAATGTCCGGGCGGACCGGCGACTGCGACTTCGACCAACCTGACCCCGACCATGAGCAGCCGATCGCCCCCTGGCCCGACAGTTGCACACCAGCCGCAGCCACCAACTGGCCAGCCACCAGCAACCCGGCAGCGGGCACGCCCCGGACCGTACGACGAACCATCCCCCACCCGAATGGAAGGCCGCAGCCGATGACCGTGCACCGCTCCCCCACCAGTCCGACAAAACACGTCGCCGACAGAGCACATGCCCACGAGCAAGCTCGGCGCGCCAGCAGGCGACGTTCACAACCGGCACGACGCATGGTCGGCACCGCAGCAAGTGCGAGGCGAGCGCTTGCTGCTCACCGTCTGCGAAGCCACCCAACAGCTCGGCATCGGTCGCAGCCTGCTCTATGAGCTGCTCGCGGACGGCCAGGTCGAGTTCATCCACGTCGGCCGGCTGCGCCGCATCCCCATCGACGCGCTCGACGACTTCATCGACCGGCAGGGGTCGAGCCGGCCCGGCGGCGCGATGTGAGAGATCCAGCGACGAAGCAGTCGAACCTGGCGCGCCCAGACATCACCGAGGCCACGTCCAGACCCATCCGCCGACGGCCACCTGTGTTCACCGACAGGCGGCAGAACTTGCCGACAAACTGCCGACACAAAGACTTGAAGCCGGATCCGAGAACTCGAATCCGGCTTCTGACCTGCGGTTTTGTGTGGGCGATACTGGGATCGAACCAGACCAGCAGACGGGCGGCCAACCGGGCATGGCAGCGAGCCGAGTCCGACCTCACGACCGGACGGCTCGGCGATCTCAAGCGGGGCCGGCAGACGCTGCGGCACTACGTCGAGAATGAGTGGTTTCCCAACCACGTGATCGAAGCGAAGACGCGAGAGAACTACACCTACATCCTCAATCGCTACATCCTGCCCGAACTGGGCTCGATGCGGATGGTCGAGATCCTGCCGGGCCACGTCCGCGAGTGGGTTGGAGTCCCTCGGGCTCAGGGGGTCGTTGCAACATCTCGAACTTTTGGAGGTGTTGATCATGGCTCGTCCGAGGTCTTTCGTTGGCTCAGCGCAGGGCGTTTTGGAGGTTGATCGCTCAGGGGGTGGTCGCGGAGAAAGCGGGTCAGCGTGTCCGGGTGCAGAGAGAGCACCGGCACCCGGTGGTTCCGTGAGGCTGGTGGGATGTGCCCGATCAGCTTGGACGAGCCGCCGGCCAAGGGCCGCTACCTGTCGTTGGCCGAGCGGGAGGAGATCGTGGTCGGTCTGTCCGCGGGCCTGAGCCCGGCGGTGATCGCGAAGGGGCTGGGCCGGGACCGGTCCACGATCACCCGCGAGATCGCCCGCAACTCGGTGGTCCGGTGGCCGGCTTCCTATCGGGCGTCACCGGCCCAGGCCAAGGCGGAGAAGCGAGCGACCCGACCCAAGGTGGGCAAGCTCGCGGCCTGTGCCCGGTTGGCCGCGCGCGTGCAGGATGACCTGAAGAAGAAACGCAGCCCGGAACAGATCAGCGGGCGGCTGGTCCTGGAGTTCCCCGACGACCATGAGATGCGTGTGTCCCACGAGACGATCTACCAGGCCCTGTTCGTCCAGGGCCGCGGCGGGCTCACCCGTGAGCTCACCGCCTGCCTGCGCACCGGGCGGGCGCTGCGTAAGCCGCGCAATCAGGTCGGGGCACGCAAGGGCGGCGCGATCAAGGACAAGGTGATGATCTCGGACCGGCCCGCTCAGGTGGAGGACCGCGCGGTGCCCGGGGACTGGGAGGGCGACCTGATCACCGGGATCGCGAACAAGACCGCGATCGGGACCCTGGTCGAGCGCACCACCCGGTTCGTGATGCTGCTGCACCTGCCGGTGGATCACGCCGACCGCGTTCTCCCCGACCACCACCTCGGCCTCGGTACGGGTCAGTAGGTAGGTGCCCGACACCGCCAGCACCAGCGCCGTCACAGCCGCAAGCGCGACGACCAGCCGGCGTCGCTGCCTGCGGGTGTAGAGCGGCACCATCGACGGCCGCCGGGCGGCGACCTCCTCGCCGTTGACCGTCTCCGGGACCAGCCGGTACACCCGCCACCGGTCCTCGACGCCCTTGAGCTCCCGGGCCTCGCCGCCCTCGAAGCGCCGGTCCGAGCGGGTCATCAGATCCCGCACGCTGCCCGAGACCAGCACTTCGTCCGGCCCGGCCAACGCCGCGATCCGGGCCCCGATCACCACCGCCATCCCGCCGACCTTGCCCCCGATCACCTCGCACTCACCCATATGCACCCCGGCCCGCACCTGCAGACCCAACGGCGCCACCGCGCGCTCGATCGCCTCCGCGCACCGGACCGCCCGCTCCGGGGCCTCGAACACCGCGAAAAACCCGTCCCCGGCCGTGTCCATCTCCCGCCCGCCGTACACCTTCAGCTCCCGGCGGACCACCGCGTTGTGCCGCTCCACCAGCTCCCGCCAGCCCCGGTCACCCAGCACGGCGGCACGCGTCGTCGACCCCACGATGTCGGTGAACAGCACGGTCGCGAGGAACCGGCGAGTTGCCTGCCGCTGCGGCATGCCCACAGTCTGTTCTCGTTCGGCGCTCGGCGCGAGTGCTCTGCAGACTCGGCAGATAGGCAACTGCCCGTCACCCTCAATGAGCCAGGCGGGACACGCCTCGCTGACTGCCTGCTCGTCGCGATCCTCGCCGTCAGCCGAGCCGACGTAGCACATCTCAACGGACTCGTACGGGCCACGTTGGTCACCCAAGGCAAGCTCGGAGCAACACGACTGCATCTCCCCGGCGACGACACAGCCGACCTTGCCGCTGACGGGTCGGTTGAGATGCGGCCAGGTGACCTTGTCATCGTCGGTCGCAACGACAACCGGCTTGGCCTCCAAAACGGCACCCGTGCCGTCGTGACCGCCGTCGATGTCGTGGCGGGCTCGCTGACACTGCACACCGACGACGACCGCCACGTCAGCATCACCGCCATGTGGGCGGCTCGCCATGACCTGAGCCACGCCTACGCCATAACGCTGCACAAGGCACAAGGTCTCACCGTCGACCGCGCCCTGCTCTACCCCAGCGAGGCACTGACTCGAGAAGCCGGCTACGTCGGACTATCCCGGGGCCGAAGCGAGGACCACATTTACCTAAGTAGCACAACGCGAATGTCCGGGCGGACCGGCGACTGCGACTTCGACCAACCTGACCCCGACCATGAGCAGCCGATCGCCCCCCTGGCCCGACGGTTGCACACCAGCCGCAGCCACCAACTAGCCAGCCACCAGCAACCCGGCGGCTGGGCACGCCCCGGACCGTACGACGAACCATCCCCCACCCGAATGGAAGGCCGCAGCCGATGACCGTGCACCGCTCCCCCACCAGTCCGACAAAACACGTCGCCGACAGAGCACATGCCCACGAGCAAGCTCGGCGCGCCAGCAGCCGACGTTCACAACCGGCACGACGCATGGTCGGCACCGCAGCAAGTGCGAGGCGAGCGCTTGCTGCTCACCGTCTCCGAAGCCACCCAACAGCTCGGCATCGGTCGCAGCCTGCTCTATGAGCTGCTCGCGGACGGCCAGGTCGAGTCCATCCACGTCGGCCGGCTGCGCCGCATCCCCATCGACGCGCTCGACGACTTCATCGACCGGCAGGGGTCGAGCCGGCCCGGCGGCGCGATGTGAGAGATCCAGCGACGAAGCAGTCGAACCTGGCGCGCCCAGACATCACCGAGGCCACGTCCAGACCCATCCGCCGACGGCCACCTGTGTTCACCGACAGGCGGCAGAACTTGCCGACAAACTGCCGACAAAAGATCTTGAAGCCGGATCCGAGAACTCGAATCCGGCTTCTGACCTGGGGTTTTGTGTGGGCGATACTGGGATCGAACCAGACCAGCAGACGGGCGGCCAACCGGGCATGGCAGCGAGCCGAGTCCGACCTCACGACCGGACGGCTCGGCGATCTCAAGCGGGGCCGGCAGACGCTGCGGCACTACGTCGAGAAGGAGTGGTTTCCCAACCACGTGATCGAAGCGAAGACGCGAGAGAACTACACCTACATCCTCAATCGCTACATCCTGCCCGAACTGGGCTCGATGCGGATGGTCGAGATCCTGCCGGGCCACATCCGCGAGTGGGTTGGAGTCCTGCAAGGCCGCCACAATGCCCGCCCGCCCACGATCCGTGAGGCCAAGGTCGTCCTGAACGCCATCTTCACCACCGCGTTGAACGACCAGGTCACCTTCCTGCACCCCGGCAAAGGTGTCCGCACTCCCCCGGTGGCCAAGAAGTCATGCCGGATTATCACCGTCGAACAGTACGAGCGGATCCAAGATGCGTTGGCCGACGACACCATGAGGCTGCTCGTGGAGACGGATATCGAGTCCGGTCTTCGCTGGGGCGAGCTCACCGAGCTGCGCGTCAGGGACATCGACTTCACCACGGGTGTCATCACGGTGTCGCGGGTCGCCGTCGAGCTCAAGGCCAAGGACCGGCCAGTCGAGCAGCGGTTCATCATCAAGGACTACCCGAGAGACACAGAGTGGCGACGGCTCCAGGTCGCGCCACACCTAGTTGACAAGCTCGCCAGACACGTGACGCGTCTCGGGCTCAAATCCGACGCCCTCCTGTTCGCACTACCGCCACATGCGGGGCCACGCACGCGGACAGTGCCCGACCTCTTGCCCGACCCCGAAACCCTCGGGCTCACGCCGCCTAACGACGCAGGTCGCCGGTACCGGCACGGCACGACAACCGCATATGGTGCCGGACGCTGCCGCTGCCAGCACTGCAAGACGGCAGTCGCCGCGTACCGGGCAACCCGCCGCGCCGCCGGCAAGGACCGGCCCCGGACACCGCGGTCGGTCACCGATGGGCACATTGGCAACGACTGGTTCCGCACCAACATCTGGTCCAAGGCGCTTGTCGAGGCAGACCTCGGCTTCCACATCACACCTCACGATCTGCGGCACGCACACGCCTCGTGGCTTCTCGCCGGAGGAGCCGACCTCCAACTGGTGAAGGAACGCCTCGGCCACGCCAGCATCGCCACCACCGAGAAGTACCTGCACACGCTCTGCCTGGAGCCAACCAGGCCGCCCTGAACGCGATGGACACGATCCGTGGCCCTCGCTGATTGACCGATGACAAGTCCAGAGTTCTTGCCGAATGCCGTCCGGGTTTCGGGCTATGTCGGACGCGACAACTACCGTTGCCCCTCGTTGATCCAGATCGACCACCAGCTAGCCCCAAGCTTGGCCCGAAAGTCAGGAGGCTTACATCTGCCTTGGTGACAATGTCTCCCGCCATTGTCAGATAGACAGGATGGGTACCTCATCACGGAATGGCCGCTGCCCACGAGCTGGGCGCACTTCACAGGGAGCGAGGGATCGGCGAGATCGAGCGTCAGCCAGGATCGCCCGATCGCCGGAAAACAAGACCCGATGCATCGGCCTCAGCCGAGCGACGGTGACCGCCGGGTTCGTCCGCCATGCTTGATGTCAGTTGGTGGCTCGCTGCCACCTCAGAGTGTCGGCGCGAACAACTTCGCCCAGCTTTCGGAGGGGTGTCATCCAATCGGGGGTTGAACAGCACAAGCACGAGAAAGACGACCGGGGTCATTCTCCAGGTTCCTCATAAACTCTCTCTAACCACGAGATGCCGCTGCGCATGTCGAGTAGGTCGTGCACCGCTCGACCTCCCGCGGGTGAGAGTCTCCAGAACGTCCGCGCCCTCAACGACGACATCCGCGCCTGGATCAAGACCCGGAACGACGACCCGCGCCCGTACGTCTGGACGAAGACCTCAGACCAGATCCTCGGCTCCATCGCGCGCCACTGCGCGCGGATTAACGCTTCAGGACAGCCAGTGAGGCTTCGCCTCTGACCGCCGAGTCTGTGGTGGCGTTGGTCGGTCGGGTGCGGTCACCCTGTGGGCATGGGCGCGTTGACTGTGAACGACCTGCTTGAGGGTCATGTCGGGTTGGACATCCAGTGCATGGACCGGATCTACCTCAATGGCTGTGTGCCGAGTCTGCAGGTGGGTGGGCAGGTGGCCGGGTTCATGACCCGGCACATGGGTTACCCGCTACCCTCGCCAGCGATCATGGACAGGATCGGCACGTCATTCCGCCGGGCGGTCAATTCCTTCGCCGAGGACAATCACGTCCCGCTGGTCCGGTTCGGCAAGGGCGACCGGAAGATCGACGTGATGCGCCGCTATGTGGCCGCGCAGGCGCGCACGGGCCGTTCCGGGGTGGCCGCGATCGGGATCGCGCAGGAGTACCAGAACGTGTTCGCGTCCTCTGAGTGCGGCACTGGCAAGGCGGTGTGGTTCACCTTCTATAAAGCCGACCGGCGCGTGACCTGCTTCTACTTCTACCTCTGGGACCGGGACTTCGGTCCGGCGTTCATCAAGGTCTGCGCCTACTTCCCGTATCCGATCAAGGTCTGGGTCAACGGGCACGAGTGGGCCAAACGACAAGCCACCCACGCCGGGATCGCGTTCACCGAGCTGTCCAACGGGTTTGCCACCTGTGGGGACCCGGAGGGGTTGCAGGACATCTGCGACCGGCTCGGTCCAGGCACCATCGAGGTGTTCTTCGAGCGCTGGATGACCATCCTGCCGCTTCCGTTGACCACAGCCGATCGAGCCGCCGGCTACTGGTGGGAGCTGTCCATGCGCCAGGTCGAGACCTCCCGCACCCTGGTCTTCCACGCGCCCCGCCACGCCCGTGCCTTCTTCGAGGCTCTCGTGGCCGACAACCTCGACATCGGTAGACCCGACCACGTCGAGGTCATCTTCGCCGGACACCCACGCAGATGGGGACGACCACCGAAGGTGCAACCGACCTACAAGACCCGCATCGACACCCGCCAGACCGTGGGGGTCACCGTAAACGCCGACTACAAGCACTCCCGGATCAAGCAGTACCTCAAAGATGGCCGCGCCCTGCGCATCGAGACCGTGATCAACAACCCCGGCGATCTGATCTGCAAACGGCGCCTTGTCCACCTCGACGAGTTGCAGACCAAATCCCGCGACGTCAACCGCCGCCTGCTCGATACTGAACGCGTCGGGCAGGGTTGTGTCCTTGCGAGCCCAGCCTTTGAGCGGACCGCACAGCCCACCCTCACCGAGGATGGCAGGAGCTCGCCCGCACTTCGGTTCGGAGATCCTCGGGTCATGGCCCTGCTCGGCGCCCTCTGTGCCGGCCTCAACGCCCTCGGATTCACCAACCGGAGCCTTCGTGCCCAGGTGTCCCATCTGCTCGGACAGGCCTACACCGTCAACCAGATGAGCTACGACCTCGCCCGCCTACGACTCAACGGGCTCATCGAACGCCGCGAGCACACCAACACCTACCTGCTCACCCCGGACGGGCAACGTGTCGCGATCTTCTACACCAAGGTCCACGACCGGCTGCTACGACCGCTGATCGGCGCAGACCACCCACCGGCCCCCGCCGAGCTACGAACCGCACTGGCAACAATCGACCGGCACCTACACGGCTACCTACAAGACGCCCGCCTGGGAAACACCGCCTGAAAACCCGAGATCAATGCACGAGTTTCGGCAACCAAGTAGCGCTAGCGGGCCTTCAACAGCATCTCGAATGACTGCTGACGGCTGAGGAGCACGTGCGTCACCCGACCATCGCCCTGGCCGGGCGAGTAATCGACCGGTCTGGCGCCGCCACACGTACCCGGCCCGACGACAACGTATGGCCGGCTGCTTACGCGACGATCCAGCCTGCGGCTCCCAAATCCTGGGGTTGCCCGGGAGCTCGCGATGGTGTACTCAGTCGCCATGACACGCATAGCTTTGGTAGGTCGCGCCGGGTTGTTCGTGACGTTGGCGGCCGCCGTGCTGCTCGCCCTGGCCCCGCCGGCCCTGGCTAATGTTGCTCTGACCCGGGTGAGCGCTGACCCGTTCGGCAACGCCACGAGCCAGCACGCCACCGAGGTTGAGCCGGACACGTTCGCGTTCGGCTCGACCGTTGTCGCCGCCTACCAGGTGGGCCGGTTCTTCAATGGCGGGTCTTCCGACATCGGCTATGCCCGTTCCACCGATGGTGGCGCGACCTGGGGAGTCTCCAGCTTCCTGCCGGGACTGACGTTCAACGCCGGCCGGTTCGCCGACCCGAACAGCCCGTACGAGCGGGTCAGCGACCCGAGCGTGGCCTACGACGCCAAGCACGGCACCTGGATGATCTCCTCCATCCCGATCCTTCCCAGCGGTGGCGTCCCGACCATCTTCGTCAGCCTGTCGACCGACGCAGGAGCGACCTTCGCCGCCCCGGTGCAGATCCCGGCCCCGGCGCGGAAGGTCGACCTCGACAAGAACTGGACGGTCTGTGACAACCATCCGGCCAGCCCGCATTACGGCACCTGCTACACGGAGTTCGACAACTTCGGCGAGGGCGACCTGGAGTACATGAGCACATCCTCGGACGGTGGCCGCACGTGGACCATCCCGGTTTCACCCGCCGGACGGGCCAAGGGTCTCGGTGGTCAGCCGGTCGTGCAGCCCAACGGAACGGTGATAGTGCCGTTCGAGAGCCTCAAGGGCACCATCGCCGCATTCCGGTCGACCGACGGCGGCGCGAGCTGGTCCAAGCAGGTCGCGATCTCGAAGATCAGCTTCCACCCGAACTCCGGGGGCTTGCGCACGAGCCCGCTGCCCAGCGCCGAGATCGACGCCGCCGGCACGGTCTACGTCGCGTGGGAAGACTGCCGGTTCGAGCCGAAGTGTGCCACCAACGATATCGTCTTGAGTTCCTCTCCTGACGGTGTCGCGTGGAGTCCAGTCAGCCGCGTCCCGATTGATGCCATCGGAAGCGGGGTCGACCACTTCATCCCGGGCCTGGCGGTCGATCCGGCAACCTCGGGCTCGGCCGCGCACCTCGCGCTGACCTACTACTACTACCCGGACGGGGCGTGCACGCCGGACACCTGCGGGCTCGATGTCGGCTACGTGTCCTCGCCCGACGCCGGAGCGACGTGGAGCACGCCCACCGCCCTGGCCGGCCCGATGCCGTTGGGCAACATCGCCGCCACCTCCCAGGGCACGATGGTCGGCGACTACATCTCGACCTCGTTCAATGCTGCGGGCAAGGTCGCGACAGTCTTCGCGGTAGGCCAGCCACACTCGGGCAGCGTGTTGGACGAGGGCATCTGGGCACCGACCACGCCGCTGACCGTGGCAGGGGCCGTGCAGGCCACGCGCCAGGCAAGCAGCGCGGGCGCGGCAACCGGTCAGGGCGTCGGGGCGGCCCAGCAGGCGATCAGACGGGACTAGGCAGACCGACTCCACCGGACTGAACTCGGACGGAAGTGCCTGCCTAGGGCGATGTGAACCAGCCGTCCCATACGAAGCGGAAGCGGCGGCTGCACCCTCCCCGCAGTCTTTGTACACGTCGTCGATCCACCGTCCGCGACTGACACCTCGGCAACGAACGGGTTCGCCCAGGTCTCGGCCTTCTCGGACCACTTCACCGGTTCGGACTTCCCATGCCAGGACGAGCACTACACCATCACCGCCGCCGGCCACCCGGTCGCGCACTACGACTACTTCGAGGTTACCGACTCATTCTTCGTTTTACTTCAGCGACCAAGGCATCGTCGTGGCCGTTTCTGCCGACGGCTCCGGCCTGAGCCACCCGGGCAACCTGTCGGACCTTGACTCGGACAACGTCAGGGCCGTGAGGCACGGTGAGATGCGCGTGCAACGGGACACCGACGCTTATCCGTCCATCGGCCACGGATCTGACGGGTCGCTCGCATTCGTTATGACGCACGCTCGCTGACGATCGGCGCCAACGGCGAGACGACGGTCCCGTTTGAAGTCGCCAGGATGGTGTGCAGCTAAACCGATGGGTGCCAGGCCATTCGTAGAGACCGCACACCGGTGCCGCTCGCGAGCGGACTGATCCGGGACTTACCGAGGGCCCCTCAGACTGCTGTGTCCGACGAACGGTATAAGCGGTGTTCATGGTTAGAGGTTCTCGGCTGCCGGCATTCGGTCGGCGAACGTGACAGCGAACGCGTTCAGGGCTGGCTTCCACCGGGTGACCATCGTGGCTGCCCGGTGCCTTTGGGGTCCAGGGATCGGGTGACCAGGTAGAGGGTCTTCATCGCCGCCTGCTCGGTCGGGAAGTGGCCTTTCACGGTGACCGCTCGGCGGTAGCGGGCATTCAGCGACTCGATCGCGTTGGTCGAACAAAGCACCCTTGCGGATCTCCAGGTCGTAAGTCGAGGCAGTTCGCCGCCCGCAAGCGATCGTGCAGACCTCATCAATCGACACTAGGTGGCGGCGGGACGGTCTCGCCGGTCACCGCGCCACCGGGACAGGACCTATGCAGACGCGCGCTTTCGAAGCCCACATGCAGACCTGTCCGTCCTGGTGGCGGCGGGTCGCGTAGTGGCCAGCGGGAGTCGCGCTTTGAGCGCCGTGATGAGGTTCCAGCACGGCTGGCCGTTCGGTGACGTGTCCGGGAAGGACGTTGCTGGTGCTGGATACATCGAGGGTCGAATCGACTGCTGTTGACGGGGTGTTCGTCGGGTTGGACTGGGGCAACTCCCATCACCAGCTGTGCGTTCTCGACGCGGCTGGCCGGATGCTTGACCAAGGCAAGTTCGCTCACGATGTCGCGGGTGCACGGGATCTGCGGGAGCGCCTGGGTCGCTACGCGAAAGGTACGAGACCACGATGAGCAGCATCGAGCAGACCAGCAAGGGTCACGACGACGAGCACGGCCGGCTGACCGTAGCCGTGCACGACGAGGACTCCGCCGGTGACCCGCTGAGGTTCCGGGCCGGGCCGGGGGAGAAAGTGTCCAAGGTCATAGCTGAGCTGTACAACGAGCTCCGAGAATGCCGCCGATGGTCATGGTGCTGTCTACTCTTGAGGGCCGGGTCCCGGCATCTGCCGAGCCGAACCGTGCACCTGGTCAGAAGACGAGCCGCGCCTCGGCACAGTTCCCCCACTGCACGCAGGTAAGGCTCGCAGCCATCGGTCCATCGCGGGCCGGGCAAGACCCGGCCCGGACGATGCGCGCGCGAGACTTAGCTGTGCTTGGCGAAGTAGGCGTCCTGTCCGTGCCCGGTCCGGCCCGCGAACGTCACGTCGTTGCGCAGGTCGGTCCAGTAGGCGACCACTCCGCCGTCAGGGGTGGCCGCGATGTTGCTGTAGTCGCCGAGGAAGGAGGTTGCGAACGGGAAAGCGGGGTCAAGCGTCGCCGCGAACCACCGGTTGTCCCTCGTCGGGTCGGAGGTCGTCGTGGTGACAGGGCCCAAGGGACCGAACCCAAGGGACCCGTGTGCCGACTCGGTGGCGAGGGAGTAGTTGTAGACGTGGTTGGCCGGGTCCGCGCGGCGGTCGAACGTCCCGATCCGCAACAAGCCGTTCGTGTCGTAGGCGCCCCAGGGCATCCACTGGTCACCAGGCGCGGTCAGCGCTGTGGGGGCAGACCAGCTCAGGCCGCCGTCCACGGACTGGCTGACCACTACGTCGGAGTTGGTGGCCGCCGAGTACGGGTCCTCGTCGACCGGGTGGACGGTGTTGCGCATGTCCGACCACACCACGGCCAAGTGATTCGCGTCGGTGGGGTCCGCGGTGATGTTGCCGGCGGCCCAGGTGCGGAAGATGCTGTCCTGGTAGGTCTGCCGACCCAGGGCGACCGGATAGTCATTGAAACCGTCGATCACCGTCGCCACCTTGGCCGGGGTGGTCAGGGCGGCCCCGGTGGCCGGGTTCACCTGCACCACCTCGTAGTCGTCGCGCCCGGTCTGCAGGTCCGTCGTGTTCAGGAAGGCCACGAAGATGCGGCCATCGGCGGCCACGGTGGGCACGGAGACGAAGGCCTGGTCCAGCGCGCCGGAGATGACTCGGGGGGTAGACCAGGTGCGCCCGGCGTTGTGGGTGACACTGGCGAAGATGCGGCCGGAGACGAACGACCCCTTCTGGCCGAGCCGGAAGTCGCCGTAGGTCACGATGGCGTTGCCGTTGCCCCAGGCGGCGACGTACTCCTTGTCGAGCAGGTCACCAACGCTTCCGGCGCTTCCGCTGCCCGAGGCGACCCGCGCCACGGTCCAGCTCCTGCCTTTGTTCGAGGAGGTGGACACGAGAACATCCGGGTTGGTCGCACTGGTCGGGCCGACGAAGCGGAATCCCAGCGTGCCGTAGTAGGCATTGCCCGCGGCGTCGAATGCCAGCGCGGGGTCGCCGGTCCCCTGGTAGGCCGAGTTGGAGAACACCGGATACTCCGACCACGTGCGGCCGCCGTCGAGGGTGACGTGCGCGCGGGAAAGGACCGTCTCGCTCACATGGCCTCCGGGGTTCAGGCCAAGTTGGTAGTCATTGGCTCCCCCGATCATGTTGCTCGGATCGGTCGGGTTGACCGCGATGGATGTCTCGTTGTGAGGGTTAGGCCCGTCGCAGTCAGTGTTGACGTTTGCCGTCGACTGGGTCGGCGTGGTGCAGATCGCGGTTCCGGTCTTCACCGGCGGGCCACTGCCAAAGACGGCACCGGCGACCGGTGCCTCGGTGTCGCGGATGTTGTGGGTGAAGTCGACCGGCTGCGGGTGCTCCTCGCCGCCGGCCTCGCCGGCACCGAGGGCGGGCGTCGGTCCCGACAGGAGGATCAGTGCGGCCGCTCCCGCGATGGCGGCTGGCAGAAGGCGGGAGGCTCGACGTCGGCTTGTGACCATGCCGGTTCCTTTCAACCAAAGTCGCCGGCCAGGGCGAAGGGTGGGCACCGGCCGACCATATGGACAAGGTGCCCTATGGGATACGCCACCCAGCCTGGGACGTCAAGTCCGTCGAGTCAACGGGAAGCTCCGGTTAACGGATAGACACCTACTCCGCCACCGATCAGCCGCGCATGATGGTCTACCAAACCGCCATCTCCGGGATGACCACATCAAGTTGGTGAACCTGGCTTCGACACAACCACCGGCCGCCAGCTTTGGGCAACCAACATCCGACCGCCGATCAGCGGGATGTATGCCGCCGCAATGGATGAGGACCACCTCGTCGTCGACGGGTTCCCTCCCATGCGCGGCTGTACAACCGGCGACCTGGAGATCGCTTTCGATGACACGAGCGGAGCTGAGGTGGGCCGGGGTCGCGCCCGAAAGTTCGTCGAACACCCCGTTTCTTTGACCGGTCCGGTGATCGCCCACGACGACTCCACCGAGTACCGCGCCCGGCTCGAAGCTGGACACGCCGTGCTCCGCGCAGAAGAGCGCGCCGACGGCCACCTGCGATGGAAGGCGAGCCTCCCGGACCCCCATCACCAGTTCTTGCACCACGGGACCTACGTCATCGGACTCATCACCCACGGCACGCTCTACCTGACCGGATCAAGTGACCCCAAGGAGCCCGACTTCAAAGACTGCGGTGGGGACTGATCCAGATCGCCCCTGGCACCCGCCTGTGAGCCGGCCGCGGCCTCGGTGACGGCAGCGCGATCGGCGACGTCGAACCCATGGCGCACTACGCCGGGCAGGGCACGGCACTCATCCATGCCGTCCAACGCCGCCGTCATCACTCGAACCATGGCAGCCGAAGCGCAGGACAGACGCAACCGGCTGGCTGCATCACGCGCCTGAGCCAGGATATGCCGACGACTTCCCCCGAGTCGTCGTGCACAAGGCGATGATCGTCGCACGATCACGTCGATAGTTCTTGGTAACGCCTACTTCGCCAGGTCCACTCGGAGCCCGGTCCGCGGCGCGTGATCAAGGAGGCAAGTTCGCGGGTGAAACCGCCCGTCGACTCCGGGTACAGATAGGCCCTGTTTCATCGGCACGTGCGCGGGCGCGCTTCACGCCATGTAACGGCTCGCGTTGGGCAAGCGGGCTGTTCGCCGACTTCGTCTCGCGAGGCGATGCCGGGATCACCGAAAGCCTCGTTCCGCGCGGGTTGGCCACTCGTCGAACAGTGGCCGGGCGTGAGGTGGGTGTCCACGTTGATGCGAACGCCGCGCACCTCTGCCGCGACTCTCGGCCCTATCGTCGTCAGATAGACAGATACGTCCAGGACCGACAGGGATCGTTCACCGCGGGCGCCCTCCATTAGGAGCGAGAGCGAGGCGTAACGCTACGCGACGATTCGGTCACCAAATTGGGACTTCCGGCGCGTGGCTCGCAGAACGTACATTCGCCCCTAGCCAGCGGCGTCCTGCTGGCGTTTCCCTTTTCGCGGATTACATGGGGGTATTCACATGCGAGTACGTATTGCTCGCTGGGTCGTGGCGCCGATCGCGCTCGCCCTGGCGATCATGGGGCTGATGGCGTCGCCATCGCAGGCCATCACCGGCGACTTCACACCCGACTTCGATCATGAGTACGTCGGGCTGATCGCGTTCTACGACGCCGACGGGGAGTTCGTGCACCGGTGCTCGGGCACCCTGCTCTCGCCGACGGTGTTCCTCACCGCCGGGCACTGCATCGACATCTCCGAGGCCGGGGACGGGTCGCTGATCGGTGACTCGGCCCGGATCTGGTTCGAGCAGGGCGCCGGGGCGCACTATGACCCGGTGACCGAGCACGACCCGGTCACCGGCTACCCAGACTCCGGTGGCATCACCGCCTCGACGTTCTACGGATTCGGCTACGCCGGGCTGTACCTCGGCAAGAACTCAACCATCCCGAACACCCATGACGTCGGCCTAGTGATCCTGGACGCACCGGTGCAGACCGTCTACCCGGACATCGACACCTACGCTCAGTTGGCGCCGGTGGGCACGCTGGACACCTACGGCACCGGTCCGTCGGCGCTGGTGGACCAGTCCGGCTACGGCGTGTCCTACGACCGCGGCCACGGCAAGTTCGTCGAGTCGTTCCGGTCCCGGCTGCAGGTCACGACCTGGATCACCAGCCTGAAGACCGGACCGGCCGGCGGCTACTCGGTGCAGATCGCCGCGGCGCGGGGCGGCACCTGCTTCGGTGACTCCGGCGGCCCGACGCTGTTGCACGACACCGACATCCAGGTGGCCGTGACGTCCTGGGGGTTCAGCCCCAACTGCACCGGGCACTCGTATGAGTTCCGGGTGGACACCGAGGCCGTCCAGTCGTGGATGGAGTCCGTCCTCGCCCCGCTCGGCCTCTGGGACGAGATCGACCCGATGGCTGACGCGGCATAGCTTCCGGCCAGCTTGAGGGCCGGTCGGACAACGAACGCTGTCCGACCGGCCCTCGTTGGCCATCCTGCCGCGCGGCGTAACCCGTGCCGCTTATCGATGACCCGTCGCCATCATCAACTTCGTTAACCGGCACGCCGCGAGCTGGCGCGACATAGGCTGAACAGTGCCGAGGCGCGGCCGCTGCTCACCGAAGCGATCCGGCAGCTGGCGGTCGATGACAACCCCCGCTAGCTCAGTGGTCCAACCACCCCGGCCCGTCGTCGGGCTGCTGCTGCCGGACCCCCGCCACCAGCTCGGGCTGGGCGGCCTCCAGCGTTGCGCGCACGTCGTCGAGCTCGCCGCGGTGGGCGGCCTCGATGACGAGCTCGACGGCGCCCTGGTCAACGAGGGCCAACATTTGCGCGTGAGTCATCTGCTCGGGGCGGGACATTGGGCACGGTGACTATCGACCACGTACTCGCCGAACCGCAGCCGCAGCGAAGCTGGTGCGGTCACGCGCCGGCCGTACCCACGGTCACCGCATCCACGGCGGCGAGGGCGCCGAGCTCGTCGGCGACCATCCACAGGCTGGCGATCCGCCCGTCGTCGGACAGCGTCAGGATGTCGATCACCCGCAGGCTCACCGGCAGGCCGGTGGGCTCGAGCACGCCGGCGCTGGTGGCGAGCGGGCCGGTCTGGGTCCCTGACAGCCGGAACGCCACCGCCACCTTGTCACCGGTCTGGCACACGTCGAGCACCTCGCGCGACAGCTTGTCGAACGTCGCCTGCACCGCCACCGCCCGAGCCACAAGGTCCGCCGCCGAGAGCTCGGTCCCGTTGACGGTCACCGGGTCGGTGTAGAACGCGCGGAACGCGTCCTCGGCGTCCGGCCGGTGCGGTGCCTCACCTGACCAGAGGTCGAGCAGCCCGTCGATGTCGAAGCCCATCAGCATCCCTTCCAGACGTCCGCCCACACAGCAACGGTGACGCAGAAGACGCTCACTGACAACCAGGTAGCGTTGGAAGCCCGCACCGAACGCGTTCGCTATCACCTTCACCGACCGCATGCCGGCCGCCGAGGACCGCTGAAGATGAAACGCCTCTTACACCGTTCGAGCGACACTCCCACGACTCGCGTCGTCCAGCAAACGAACGGACGTGAGCAGGGACTGTCCTAACGTCTCTCCACGGGTGTCTCGGGCTGGGTCCGATTGAGTGGTTCATGTACACAACGACCTGCCCTACTTCTCGCAACAGCGAGTCGCCTCTTCGAGGTCCGTGGGCAAGACAGAAGCGCGGTAGATCGGCTCAATACCCAGCGTGACAAGCCTCGCAAAGACGATGCGGCAACGCGAAAGCGCTATTTTTCGTTGCCGAGCTAGAAGCCGCCCGCCGACGCTGACGATGTCAGGCGGGGGTCTTGAGAAGGCGTTCCTCTTGTTGAACCAGAGTGACGGCGATGTCTCCGCTAAGCAGGATGGCGAGGGCCGTCGATGAAGACCGCCGCAGCGACGGGCCGACACCCAATCCGGGCCTGAATCACGAAGGCCCCCACATGAAGTGGGGGCCTTCGACTTTGGTAGCGGGGGGTGTACTCGGCCCCGCGCACCTTGGCGGATGCGTCATGGTGAACCGCGCTCACTCACCCGGTTACGCACCTGGTCGCACCCGGTTCTATGGCCTCACAGACGCCGCGCGTCGACATTAACGACGAATAATGCCCGCGACCTTAGCCCACAGTCGCGACAGGTCCAGAGCCTAAGCGATCATCCTCCGCAGATTCGACGATCTTGAAACGCAACACCAATGATGCGAATACCGGGTGGGAGAAGAGGTTCGTGGTCACCAGTGGGCCGCGAGGCCGGCGTCCGCTAACGCCTTACGGAGCGGCTTGAGGTGACTGTCACGCGCCGATGTTGTGCTGCCGAACGGGAACCCGTCGTTGTCGTGGAAAGTGATGCCGTAGGCCCGATCTCCGCCAGCTTGTGGACTGCCTTGGCTGGGTCCATCGGCGGGTCCACGGCTCCCCCGAACACGTCGACGCCCTGCCATCCGACGGTCCAGAGACCGAAGGAGAGCCTGTCCTCGGGGGTGGGTGTGAAGTTTGCGATGGTCATGAGATGTAGCCCTCCTGTATGGGAGGAGGTAGCGCGAGCGGTGGCCGTCCCTGTCACCGCGGTGAGGCAAGCACCGGGAAGGATTTCGCGCTACACGAGTGTCAGCTACAGATATTTCATTCAGGACACCTGGCGCCACTTGTGATGATCTTGAGCTCGTCTCCGGCGGATGCTTCGGGCTACTGCACACGCCGGTCGCCGGGCGAAGGGCGCCCGTCCCGGCGCCGCGCCGCTGCCGTGACGTTGCCCCCTGTCATTGTTAGATAGACAGATACGTCTCCGCCCGGGAAACAGCCGTTCACCGCTAGCGGGTGCCTCACTCGCGCGCCCGCCAAGCTCGACGATCACCGAGCCCTCTCGAAAGCCCTCGGCCGCAACCGTGCAGTTAAGCCGCGCGCACTCGGCTGGTGTGACGGAGATCCCTACGGATCGGGTCTCGACATCCAAGAACGCTAGCCAGTCGAGGCACCTGCTCCCCGATCCCTTCCGAAACAGCTCGTCGTGAACTTCTTGCGCTGGACGCGCGTGCCGTCGTTCGCGGGTTCCGACAGCGGGCGCGTCCTGGTCGAACGTCCCGACGACCAGGCGGCCGACGCATCGGGAGAGGATCAACAAGTCGCGTGACACGCCGATCCAGTTTTTCCTACTACTTCGACTGCTTCGGAGCGAGGAGCAGTTCGGGCAGCACTGACGAGAGGTAATCGACGCACTGCTCGTGTGGCCAGCCGCGGTCACGGAAGGCCCGGTAGCCCTCGTCGCCGCCGAGCACCAGGAGTATGTCGGTCCCGCTGTCGAGGGTGACGCCCTCTCGCAATCGGCCCTTGGTGGCGAGGTCCTCCATGACTTGGCGGTAGGCCTGGTGGCGCATCCGCTCGTGCTTCGCCTGCACCCGCTGCGCTTCGGGATCGACGGTCGCCGCAGCACGCACGATCGCCTTGAGCGGCGCAGCCCTGGCGAGCACGTCCGCGACCCACGCATGAAGATGTGAAGGGAGGCGACGGGATCGGGCTCGGCCTCCATAGCCTGGTACCACGGTGCTTCCTCGGGCGCGATGGGTCTTCAGTCCCCAGAACCGCAGCGTCGATGACATTGCTGAGTAGCTCGGCCTTCGTGTGGAACACGAAGTAGACGGTCTGCTCGGCGAAGCCTGCTTGCCTCGCGATTGCAGCCATGGTGGCGCCCTGGTAGCCCACGAAGAATTGTCGCCTTATACAGTTCCCTGCACGGTGCAGAAACCGACGGGAGCTACCCGGTCGCATCATCTTCACCGTTGGCGTGGCCATGAGTTCCACATGCGCGGCGCTCATCTTGATTCTGTGGGTCGGTGCAGGCAGTAAGACAACGTCCTCACCGGTCCCGGCAAAGCGACTAGGCCAGATCGGGGTCAAGAGCGACTCATCGACCCACTCCTCGACGACGGCCCAGCGTCCCGGTCGCAGTTGCGCGGCGTAGACAACCAGACCCTGCCAACCCGGGCCGGCCGCCGCGCGTCGCCACTCCACTAGCAGACCGGGCCGCTTGTGACCCGACCGATCGGCCGGTTCGGCAACCCAGCAATGTCTGGACGGGCAGTTACGACCGTCGACCGCCGACTGGCGAACCCGTTCGATCATGGGCATCCCGTCGCGCTTGCCCGACATACTGCCCGCCACTTGCAAAGCATGGCACATGTCGAACCGGTGTTCGATGCGTGCGCCCGCCAGAACCTCGCACTGGTCGGAGTGCTAACGGGCCTTATCGAGGCAAGACGGTGAGCACTCGTGTGACGTGGTCTCGAAACTCGTTGAGGTAGTCGGTGAGGAACGCGACGGTGGCTTCGTCAGTGACCTCGCCGTTGCCGGGGAACAGTTCGGGTGTGAACTTGACGTAGGCCTCAGGGGCGGTCATTTGTCGCGCATTGCAGAAGCTGAGCACGGCGCGCACGCTTTGTTGGGCCACTGCGGTGCCGATCTGACCGATGGAGGCCCCAATTACGGCGGCCGGAATGTGGTGGAACGCGTTTTGGCCCCACGGCCGGGATGCCCAGTCGATGGCGTTCTTCAGCGCTCCCGGGATTGACCGGTTGTACTCAGGCGTGATGAACAGCACGGCGTCGGAGTTACGGATGGCTTCTTTGAGTGCGACGGCCTCCGGCGGGTAGTCGGCGTCGTAGTCGGGGCTGTACAGCGGAAGGTCGCCGATCGGGATCTCGTGGAAGAGAAACTCTTCCGGGGCGAGCCGGATCAGGACCCGGGACAACTCGCGGTTGATCGAGGTCGAGGACAAGCTCCCGACAAAGTATCCGACCTTGAACGTGGCCATTCCTTCGTCCTTTCGTGGAGAGGATCTGTTGGCGCGAACTCACGAAACCTGGGCGGCCAGCACCACGTGCATGCGAGTACGGAGTTCGGCGAGCCTTGTGCCGTACGTCTCCGTGACGACCACCGCTCGACCCGGTCCCAGCGGATGTGTAGCGCGACGCCTGTGAAGCGGTGCAGGGGGGCGGTGTCGTCGATCTTCTCCCCGCGGGTCCGCAGCACACCCTCCTGCGCGAACACCTTGAAGCGGGTGCCCGAGTTGGCATAGCCAGGACGGAGTCTCGCTCCACTGCTCACGCAACACATTCACCAGCGGGCGTTGGTTCCACGGTGAGCTCGGTCATGGTTGGTCTCCAGTCTCAGAGGCGTTTCGCCTGAGGCGGACAGGACTGTTCATGGGTTAAGGGGCCGCGCCGTGTTGCGCGACCACCGACGCGGTCGAGCCCGCGCTTCGCGGGCTGATGTGGGCAACCGCCGGGTCAGGCCGACCCGCTCGCCTTGCCACCCGTGCCGGACGAGCTGCCCTGCTTCCCGCTCCCCCATGCAGCATCGCCAAGTGTCCTGACCAGCACCTTGGGATCGTCGCCTTCGAATCCCTCGATGATCTCCACGGCTACATCGGTCGGCACGAACTCATCCGCATCGGGGTCGTAGAAGCCTTCGAGGCGTTCGACGAGAACCACCAGGTCTGGGTCGTTGTCCGAATCGACGTCGTTCGCGAGGTCGTCCAAGTTGGTCGACTTGCTGCTGTCGCCCTCGTCGCCACTGCTGCGCTGTGACTCGGCCTTGCCTCGTAGGAATCTGGAGAATGCGTCACGGAGTGCCATGCTGGAAATCCCCTTCCTCGTGTCCGGAACCGGGCGCCCGGCGTACCTGGCCATGGTTCTCTCACGACGATTCCGCCCACATCCCGCGAATACGGGTGTTTGTTTACCCCCGCTCAGGGCCGCATCGACGGATCCCACGAACAGTCCGCCGTTTGCGTTGTCCGGAGCGGCCGGCTCGGTTGTGTCAAAGCTGGCTGTCAGTCGTCCCAGGAGGTCTGTAAGTGTTCTTCATCGTCCCAGTCGATAGGCCCAGGAAGCGATTGCTCCGCTGCTGCCATCGCTCCGGCCAGCGTCGCGAAGGCCTCGGAGTCCGGGGCAAACGGTTGCCCTTCGCCCCAGCCCGGCGTGTGCCGGACGAAGTAGACGTGGCCGCTGCTGGCCTCCGCCTCTCGTAACTCGTCAGAGCCTTCGGCCGTCGCGTGCCCCTCGGCGCGGCGCTGAACCACGATACGTACGAGCGCGCGCGGCCCCGCGGGCGTCGGGCGGGTGCCAGAGATGGCAACGCGTGCTTCACCAGGACCGTTTAGCGCCGCCCTGCGTCTCTTGAACACGCGACCGGCTCTCCTTCTGCTCTGTCGGCCACAGCCGAAACGCCCGACGGTCAGAATTCTACGGCTTGAGTTGTGCACGCATACGACGGTCGCGAGATGCAACAGTCCACTCCTTCCCGCGCCATGACTGCCCGAGTGCTGGTTGGTGCAGCCCAGCGCGGCGAGGACCCAGGCATACCGAGTCCCATCTCTGCGTCCAGTGTCGTCGCGGGTTGAACACTCGCGCAGAACTGGCTATTCGACGTTCGGCAAGCAACCTAACCGCCCGACGCTGCGGTGTGGCGTAGTGGCACCTATGCGCGGTTCCCGAAGCGCTGCGTGATCAGCGCGTCCAGCGCATCCAGAGCCGCCGCGATGTCATGGTCTCCTGCGGTCGGTAGCGGCTGCTGACGGTCGAGTGCCACCGCGTAGGCGATCTCCAGGGCACTCCACTCCTCGATGAACGAGTCCGTCCACTCCTGCGGTGTCGCCCCCAACGCGTGGACCAGACCTTCTAGGTCGGAGATCACAGGACCAATAGACCGCCCACGTCGGAAGCCGTCGATGGTCTCCTTCATAAGGGCGTACTGACGCAGTTCTCGGTCGCTCGCCTCATCGTTCATCCGGGCATGATGTCGGATACGTGCGGTCGTGTCTGCCGCCGAGCGGGTGCGCGGTACGGGCACCTACCGACCGCCCTGATCGCATGTTCGGACGCCTCAGGCCTGTTGCCCGCAGACGCAATCCATAAGGATGTCTCCATGGCCGTCCTTGTGCAGCTCATAGTCACACCTGCCACCCAACAGCAGTTCAATGAACTCGACGCCGCCGTTGGGCAGTCCATGACGGATGCAGGCGGCCCTCCTGATGGACTCATGTCCCACGTTGTGTATCCCCAAGATGACGGGTTTGTCGTCGCCGAAGTCTGGCGAACGGAGTCAGATGGGCAGCACTACGTGGACAACGTCCTGCGCCCGCTGGTCGGCGAGCTAAGCCTGAGCGCAAAGGACACCAATGTGCGACCCGTCTGGTCCTTCGCCCGGCCGTGAGGACTGGAGCCGCATGCCTTAACGCTCGCTCCTCAGAAAGAGTTGACGTTCAAGACGCTCGGTAGCCGGCTCCGTTCGGTGCCTCGCCAGGGCATCGGGTGTCAACCGGTGCTCATGCCGGCCAGGTAGGCGGCGACGGTGTGGGCGGCGTGCCGGTCGAGATTGGCCCTGGCCATGTCGTAGCGCATAGTCGTGCGTGGGTCGGCGTGGCGCATCGCGTACTGCATGTCTCGGATACCGATGCCGGCGACCAGCCCAGTGGTGCAGAACGTCCTACGCAGACCGTGCGGGCTGATCGGGCGGGTGATGCCGGCGGCGCGCGCGACCCGGGTCAGTGCCCGGCTGGCACCGGCACGATCCATCCGCCTGCCGGTCCGGGTCCGCAGGATCGGACCAGTGGTGCGGCCGTCCACGGCCTCCCGCACCGCGCGCAGCACCGGGATGGGCAGCGGGATGTCGGCGGGCTTGGCGCCCTTACCGAGCACGTGCAGCAACTCGCAGCCGGCCTCGAGCGCAGATCGGTGATGTCGGTAGCGCAGGCTTCCGACACCCGCAACCCGAGCATGCCGAGCAGGCAGACCAGGGCGTGATCGTTCGGGCCGGAGGTTCGGGCCGCAGCGAGCAGGGCGGCGAACTCCAGCGGGTGCAGCACCGTGCGCTTCTGCCCCTCCCACGCCACCTTCGGTCGAGTCACGGCCGCTGCCGGGTTGGACGCGATGACCCCGTCGATCACCGCGTACTTGTAGAACGTGGCGACCGTGCCGAACCGACGAGCGACAGTAGCCGCCGCGTAGTCGCGATTTTCGAGGTAGCGCACATACATCTCGAGCTCCCCCCGAGTGACCCTCAGCACCTCCCGGTCCAAGGTCTGGCACCAACCCAGAAACGCCTTGAGATCCTGGGTGTAGGCGGTCAGGGTCGGTACCCGGTAGCGGGCCAAGAACGAGGCCACCGCCAGTCTGGTCACACCACATAGCCCGGCACCAACTCAGACGTCATCGTGGTGGTCGTCATCACAGCTCCTCCCGGCACAGCCGGAAGCCGGTCTCCCGGCACCGCTTAGAGCATCAACCCGCAACTCCCAATCGCGACGACCGAGCTGGCTACCGATCGGTGTTCCGACCACCAAAGTAGGACGCCCAAGGTGTACTGCCCAGGGAGGTTGGTCGAGATCGTGTGGCGACACGATCTAGTGGATCTTGATGTGCGAAGACCTCCGGGCGTGGAGTGGGGATCAGTCGACCACGTCGATCAGCCGGCGCAGTGCCGCGACGTGATCCCGCAGGGCCTTACGGCCGGCGCTGGTGAGCCCGATCCACGTCGTGCGTCGCCCCGCCCGAACGCCCTTTCGGCTGCGCACGTAGCCGGCGTCAGCCAGTGTCGATACGTGTTTCGACAGCACCGAGTCACTGACCTCGAGAGCGTCCCGCAGCGTGGAGAACTCCGCCTCCGACACCGCGGACAGCGTCGTGAGCAGCTGCAGCCGGGCCGGGGCGTGGATCAGCGGGTCGAGCTGGGCCATCAGCCGGCGATCAGCAGCGCAACGAACCCCAGGCACGCGAGCGCAGCGAGGGCGGCGAACACCCGCGGCGAGGCGCCACTCGCGTGGGCGGACGGGTCGTGCCGGTAGACGTGCCACCACCGGAGGGTGCCGAACGCGTAGCTCACTCCCGCGGCCACGGCCGCTGCCGCGACGAGCCACCAGCGCGACTCGAAGGCGGCCCACGTCGCGGCCCCGAATCCAACCATGTAGATCAGCGTTGACGTGCCCCCAGTCCCGAGGACGATCTGGCTGGATAGACCATCGACCCTGACGCCGTTGATCCGCCGGAACTGGTAAAGCAAGAGCGCTGCCACGCCCATTAGGACCGCAACCCCAGCCAGCGCCACGGCGAGCCCGGCGGTCGTTTGAGCGGCGATCCCATAGGCGCCGGCGCCCACTTGAACCGCGACAGCGGCGGCCAGTACTGGGTGCAGGCCGGTGGGCAGTCGCAGGCCCGCGGTCAGTCGTTGGCGCGCCTGATCCGCCACAGCGAGCTCGGAACGGGGGTCGCCAGGGTTCTGCTGCACAGAGCTATTTTCCATAGTGGAAAGTATGCCCGCTACTTTCCAACCTGGCAAGTATCCATTGGTCTTCGGCCGGTCGCGGTCGCTTCCTTCAGCCCAGCGCTAGGGCGACCGACGCTTAACGAAACTCTGGTATCCCGCTCGCTATGAGTCTCGGCGTTGGTTAGATCTTGAGCTACGGCGACTATGACCTCCTCCTCCCGCGCGGTGAGAGGTTCAATCGGCTGGCGCAGCGGCTCACTGGTCCGTAGGTCGGCGAAGGCGGCCAGCAGGCGGACTGTGACGCTGGGAGCTATAAGTGCTTCACCGTTGGCCGCGGCATGGACCGCCTGGCTGAGCAGTTTAGGTCCGGCGTCCTTGAGCAGGCCGCGGGCGCCGGCCTTGAGTGCGCCGTGCACGTACTCGTCGAGGTCGAACGTCGTGATGACCACCACGGCGAGCGGATCTTCGACTCCAGGCCCGGCGAGCGCACGGGTCGCGTCGAGCCCGTTGAGCTCGGGCATCCGGATGTCGAACAGGCAGAAATCGGGCCGGAGCTCGCGGGCCAGCGACACCGCCTGCCGACCGTTCGTCGCGTCACCCACCACCTGGATGCCAGGCTGCGCGTCCAGGATCATGCGCAGCCCAGTCCGGACCAGCTCCTGGTCGTCGGCGACGAGCACCCGGATCGTCATCGGGCCGGTCGAGTCCGCGGAAGTAGCGCGTCGACCACCCAGCCATGGTCCGGTCCTGGGCGTGCTTCGAGAGTCCCGCCGAGAAGTGCGGCTCGTTCCGTCATCCCGACGACGCCGTAGCCGGCACTGACGTTGGACGGATGGACCTGGTCGCCGTCGTCTCGGATAGTCAGGCGGACGGCGTCCTGATCGCCTCTGACCTGCACGTCGATCCGGGTGGCGTTGCGTGCGTGCCGCAGCGCGTTCGTCACGGACTCCTGCGCGATCCGGTAGGTGGCTGCCCCGACCGTCGGACCGAGCTCGTCGAGGTCACCGGTGAACCCGACGTGCACCCGGGGCTGGTCGTCGACGTTGCGCACAAGGCGCTTGATGTCGGCAACTCCGTTCTGCGGAGTGAGGTCGGCGTCCTCACGATCACGCAGGGCGCCCACCATGGTGCGCATCTCGGCGAGGGTACGGGAACCTTCCTCCTCGATCACCCGGAGCGCATCGGTCGCCGCTTCCGGGTCGGACGCTGCCATCACCCGTCCCGCCTGCGCTCGTACGACCATGGCCGAGACGTGGTGCGCGACGGTGTCGTGCAGCTCCCGCGCTAGTTGTTCGCGCTCGCGCAGCCTGACTTGATCGATCTCCCGGGTCCGCGCGGTCATCCAGAACCGGACCAGGGCGCCGAGAACTGCGGGGAACATCAGGAACAGGAAGCCGCCCACGGCTTCGCCGAGGTTGGTGTAGTCACTCGCGATCCCGAGCACGCCGGCGACCACGATGATCGGCAGCCCGAGGAGGACCTCGCGGCCAGAGCCCCATCGCAGCAACGCATAGGGGAACAGCACCACGTAGACCATCGTGTTCAGCCCGACGGAGGTGTCCGGACCATTGATCAGCTCGACGAGGCTCAGCACGATGACCGTGCCGAAGACGACGGCGACGACGGCGAGGGGGTGCGTCCGCCGCCACAGGAGCGGGAACACCAACGCCACGGCGAGCACGATCGCGACTGGCCGCCAAGCGACATCGTCACGGAAGATGCCTTCGAGCACGGCGGTCAACAGCAGGACAGCGACCAGTGCCCAGTCCCGCCAGTCCAGTGGCGGAGGCGCAGCGGCTCGTGGCTCGTCTCGCAGCCACCTGACCACGTTGCTGTTCACGACCCCAGCCTAGGGATTCGCCGGCGCCGCGCTTCGGCCGAAAGGACTAGACGCGCACCCTTCCGAAGTACGGGAAAACCGGCGCCCTGCGGCCGATGTGCTGTCCGCGTCCCGCCACCACGCTGACGGTATGGCAGTCGCGCTGCCGCCAACCACCGAGGAGGACCACCCATGAGGCTGCTCGCATGATCACCACCAACGAACTCACCAAGGCCTACGGCGGCCACCTCACCGTCGACCGCGTCTCCTTCCAGGCACGACCCGGTCGCGTCACGGGCTTCCTCGGTCCCAACGGCGCAGGCAAGTCGACGACGCTGCGCATGGTGGTCGGCCTGACCCGGCCGACCTCCGGGACAGCCACCGTCGACGGACGCCGTTTCGTCGACCTACCGAACGCTGGCCGTGAGGTCGGAGTGCTGCTTGATGCCTCGGCCCAGCATGCCGGGCGGACCGGCCGCGAGGTCCTCACCATCGCGGCCCGGACGATGGGGCTCCCGACGGACCGCGTCGACCGGATGCTGGACCTCGTCAGCCTCACCGGCGCCGAGGGGGAGCGTCGGGTCCGCAACTACTCCCTCGGGATGCGGCAGCGGCTCGGCATTGCCACGGCACTGGTGGGTGAGCCGCGGGCGCTCATCCTCGATGAACCCGCCAACGGGCTCGACCCGGCCGGCATCCGGTGGATGCGGGATCTGCTTCGCGGCTACGCAGATCGCGGGGGCACAGTGCTCCTGTCCTCGCACCTGCTCCACGAGATCGAGATCATCGCCGACGACCTCGTCCTCATCGGCAACGGCAAGATCGTCGCCCAGGGCACCAAACTCGACCTCCTGCAGGCTGGCGGAACAGTGGTGCGAACGCCGGACCTGCCCGTCCTCGAGACGGCGCTGCGGAGCGCCGGTCTGCAGGCCACTCGCACCGGTGATGGCGCGCTGCGGACCGACGCTGACCTGGCGCGTGTCGGGCAGATAGCTCGCGACGCAGCAGTGGCCCTCACCGAGCTGCGAACGGCAGACGGTGCCGGCCTGGAAGAGATGTTCCTCGAGCTCACCGCTACAACTCAACGAGAAGGAGCAGCAGCATGACTGCCATCGCTGTCGACCGTGCGCCGCGCGCACGAGTTCTCGCCGATCCGGTCCCGTTGTCCCGCGTGACCGCAGTCGAGCTGCGCAAGATGTTCGACACCAGGTCGGGCTTCTGGCTGATGGCCAGCATCGTCATCTCAGCTCTGACCGCGACGATCGCCCTGATCGTCTTCGCACCCGATGACGAGCTGACGTACGCATCGTTCGGAAAGGCCATCGCCTACCCCATGCTGGTCATCCTTCCGATGATCGCCCTGTTGTCAGTCACCAGCGAATGGAGTCAGCGAAGCGGCCTCACCACCTTCACCCTGATCCCGCACCGCGGGAGAGTGATCACGGCGAAGGCAGTCGCCTCGATCTCCATCGGCGTCGCCTCAATGGTGCTCGCCTTGGCCATCGGTGCGCTGGGCAACCTGGTGGGCACCGCCATCACCGGCACGCCCGCAGTATGGGACGTCTCGCTCGCCGAGAGCTCCTACATCGTGCTCGGGAACCTGCTTGGCCTCATGAGCGGCTTCATGCTCGGCGTACTGATCCGCAGCTCACCGGGCGCCATCGTCGCCTACTTCGTCTACACATTCGCGCTGACGCCGCTGTTCATACTTCTCGCCAACAGCCAAGCCTGGTTCCACGACTCGCGTGCCTGGATCGACGTCAACTTCGCTCAGGCCCCGCTGTTCATGTTCGACGGTGCCGTAACGGGTGAGCAGTGGGCCAACATCGGCTTCACGGCAGTCTTCTGGCTGGTCATCCCTCTCGCCGTCGGCCTCCGCCAACTTCTCAGGTCCGAGATCACATGACCACCCCGAACCTCTCCTCCACGGAGTACCCGGTCCAGGTCACCGGTCGCCTCGACCGGCAACTCTCCCGCTGGCTCTGGCTCCTCAAGTGGGTGCTGGTCATCCCCCACCTCCTCGTCCTGGTCGCCCTCTGGGCGGGCTTCGCGGTGATGACCCTCGTCGCACTGGTGGCGATCCTGGTGACGGGCAGGTACCCGCGGCGGATCTTCGAGTACAACGTCGGCGTCCTGCGCTGGACCTGGCGCGTGTCCTACTACGCGTACGGCGCTCTAGGCACCGACGCCTACCCCCCGTTCACGCTCGAGGAGAGAAGCGACTACCCCGCCCACCTCGAGGTCCAGTACCCCCAGCAGCTGTCGAGGGGTCTGGCGCTGGTGAAGTGGTGGCTGCTCGCGCTTCCGCACTACCTGATCGTGGGCGTCTTCGTCGGCGGCGGAGCGTGGGCCTACCAGACCGACGGCCACAGCTGGCAGAGCGGTGGACTCGTGAGCCTGCTCGTCCTCATCGCGGGCGTGGTCCTGCTCGTCACCGGGACCTACCCGAAGACGATCTTCGACTTCGTGCTCGGCATGAACCGCTGGGTGCTCCGGGTGGTCGGCTATGCGGGCCTGATGACCGATAGGTACCCGCCGTTCCGTCTCGACCAAGGTGGCAGCGAGCCAGGACACCTGCTGGTGGCACCGCCTGATGTCAGAGAGGAGACTTCTGCCGGGCCCATGCCGCCCGGAAGGCCAGTCTCGCGATGGAGCGGTGGCCGGGTGACGAGCGTCGTGCTCGGCTCGCTTGTCTGCCTTGTCGGCGTCGCGATCAGCGTGGTCGGGACGGGTCTTCTGGTGGTGAACAGCGTCGCCCGCGACGACAACGGAACTATCAGCGCCGTTGCCCGGACGTACCGCACGCAGACGCCCGCCCTCGTCGAGAGCGACCTCGCGTTGCCGGTCAAGGGTCCGGCCTGGTTCTACGGGCCGGAGCAGCTCGGAAGGGTCACCATCACCATCTCCTCCGTCGAGGACCGAGCCGTGTTCCTCGGGATCGGCCCAAGCGACGAAGTACGGACCTGGCTGGGGCGCACCGCCCGCGACGAGATCACCGACCCGGCCAACGGCAAGCTGCGTCAGATCCCTGGCTCGCTGACCGCTCCGAACCCTGAAACAGCACGCTTCTGGGCCGCCAGCGCGGACGGTCGTGGGAAGCAGACGTTGACCTGGACGGCACGTGAAGGCAACTGGACCGTCGTCGCCATGAATGCTGACGGACGCACCGGAGTCCACGTGGTCGCCACCGCCGGAGCCACCTTCCCGCACCTGAAGGCCATCGGTGTCAGCGTTCTCTTAGCCGGGATGGCCTTCATCGGGATCGCCGTCCTCACGATCATTCTCGCGATCCCCCGTCACGACACGTGAGCCCGCCGACAGGCAATCGAGTGAGGAGTCAGTCGCGTTGGATTTGTCAGCGCAACCAGCAATCGGGCCGTGCCGGCTGTCCTGCGCAACGTGCCTGCGGGCCTGGGGCAGGCACTGGCACAAACGAGGGGGTCTGCGAAACGCCCGCACTGTGTCTAGTGGTGACCCGGGCGTTCAGAACCCGTGCGCGCAAGCTCGTCTCACTGTCCGGGCGGGCGACGAGTTCTGCGAGCGCATCGGCTCAGAAGGCCTGTGCTGCAGGCGAAAGTCAGACCCGGCAGACAGACTGGCACTACCGATCGGTTTCGCGTCCAGCATCCCGCAGCGACTACGAGCCCCAAGACGTTCCTTCGATCCGACCACACACTTCTCGCCGCATCGCCGACCCGCGATCATGAGATCCCCGCACGACGGCTGGATCCTGGCCACGTTGGGGGCGAGCAACCGCACCCAGACGGCCACCGTCATGCACCAGCCCTGCCTCGCACACGCCGTGTGCGCCCGCCACTGCCGTCGAGTGACGTCTGCGGGTGCCTACCCCCGTCGCAGCGGACGGAAGGGTTCACTGTTGCAGCACATCGCGGCGGTCCAGGAGGTTTCGCTTCTAGGCCCGCATCGGGCCTGGCCGCGTTGCGTGTAACAGCCGTTCGGCGGAACCGAACCCGTCGTGGCGTCCTCGGGTCTGTGTAAGGCCCGCAGCCCGCCACCGTTAGGCAGTTGCCGGATTCGGCACTGCCGCCTTACCGCGACCTTCGGAAGTGCCCGGACACCCGCGCCCGGGACATAGATGGAGGTCCACACCATGCACGCCACGTCACGCCGCACCATCCGCACCTTCGCCGCTGCCACCCTCACGGCCACCTGCCTCGGGGTCGCTGTGCTGGCCCAGCCCGCCGTAGCCGGCCCCAGGCCGGAACCCACGAACACGATGGCAGAACACGTGTTTCCCGTCTCGGTCACCTGCATCGACGACCTGCGCGACCTGACCAGGCAGTTCCGCACCGCCGGGTTCACCGGCCAGGCCTCCCACATCGCCGCCGCCCTGACCCTCGGCTGCTAATCGAGTGACGTGCCTGCCGGCCACCCGACAGGGCGGCCGGCAGGCACCAACACACCCCTGCCTGGAGATGCGCCGGCCCTACCTGCCCGCGACGCCGAGGCAGCCACAGGATTCCCGTTAGCGACGAAAAAGCCGGCGGTATAAGGGGATGGTTCGAGCGCTCAGTACTGTCAATTCCGACTGTTTCCCTTGCACTTCCTCCCGACGGTAGGGCGCGACCTATGCGCTGACAGCCGACCGTCGACGGAGCTCGTCACGGCCGTCCTCGAGATGCTTCCGGCTATCTCCAGTCAACCGACGCCACTGCATGTAGTCGTGTCAAAACCGCCGAACCGTAGAGGGCGTCAGGGCCCCTGCCCCTCGTTGCTGCCAGTGGTGAGCAGCCCCATCCGCTCGGCGACCATGGCAGCCTGGACCCGTCCGTTGACGCCGAGCTTGCGAAAGATGTGGCTGACGTGGACGCTCGCTGTCTTCGGGCTGATGTAGAGCCGACGTCCGATCTCCTCATTGCTCGCGCCAGTCCCGAGCAGCCTTAGGACTTCCAGCTCGCGCGGTGTGAGGTCGCTGTGCGCTCCGCCATCGGTGGTTGATGCGGCGGACGACTCGGGCGTCTGCGGGGCAGCCTGAACTGGCAGACGCGCGCGTCGAGCCAGAGCCTCGATCTCCCGCCGCAGGGGTTCGTGGTCGCGCGCAGCCGTGTATGCGGCTGCGAGTTCGTGCTGGCCGTCGGTTCGCCGCCCGCGGTCGAGAAGGCACACCGCGAGGCGCCAGCCGGCGTAGGCGGCGTGGTGGGGAACACCGTGACCCGCCCAGGTCTCTTTGGCCGCTCGCCACGTCGGCTCGTCCTCATTGCGCTGCAGCCGGGCGATCTCGGCTTCGAACGTCGCGCCATACGCCGCCCCCAGCACACGAGCGGGGTGCGGGTCGAAGCACCCGGCCTGCTTGGCCAACTCCCGCAGTTGAGCGACGAGGAGGTCGCGGTTGGCGCTCGGGTCGGCGTCGGCCATGTCGGCCGCCGCGCGGGCGGCAAGCACCAGCATCCGACTCGCGCGCACGCGGCCGGGTGCTTCCTGAACTTGGGTCCACGCACGCGCGGTCCGCTCCCACGCCGAGACTGGCTTGGCGCTCCACAGGTCGGCCGTAGCGGCTATCTCGGCGAGCCACATCAACGTCTCCACGCCTTGGTAGCCCGCAGCCTCGAGGTTCTCGACGGCTACCAGGGCAGTCGCCAGGTCTCCGGCGAGGAGGTCGAGCTCGGCCTGGGACATGTGCACTGGCCAACTGGTGCTCGTGAACGCTGGGCGCAGGTACCCGGTGACGAGCTGCCTGGCGGTGTCGACCTCGCCGCGCAGCAACAGGCAGTCCACCGTGTTGCACACGATGATCGAGAACCCGAACGACTCTCGATAGCCCAGGGCCAGTACGCGGTCGATTGCTTGAAGCCCGGCGTCGACACCCTTCTGCAGGTCCAGCAGCCAGAGCTGGACGTCGGTCACCGCGGCCCAGGCCCATTGCTCGCCGACCCCGGCGTCGCCCTGGCCGGCCCGCTGCAGAACAGCCGTGAGGTCGGCGAGGCCTTCCGCTACGTGGCCCGCGTCGAAGCGCGCAGAGGCACGGTCGGTGGCGAGCTCGAGGAGCACGTCCACGGCTCCGACCTGTTCCGCCAGGGTTGCGGCTCTGGCGAGCTCCTCCTCTTCGGTGCCGGTCGTGACGGCGTTGATCGTCTTGGTCCTGGCAAGGCCGTACAGCGCCCGTGCCTGCTCGGCGCTGGGCTGCTGGATGCGGTCCAGTCGGGCGACCGCGGCTTCGAACGCCTCAATCCCGGCGGTTACGTCGGTGAGGCTCAGTCGCGAGCCGTACAGACTGAGCAGGGCACCGGTCGCCCGGTCTTCCGAGGTCAGCCCGTCGTCGGCCAAGGCTTCCTGGGCCAGCGGCACGAACGTCGCCTCGTCTCCTCGTCGGGCGTCGCCCACGCAGCTGAGAATCACCTCGGCCAACCGAACCGGAGGCCGGTCGCCCTCGGGCAGGGCACGCCACAGGGCCCACACTCGACGCCAGGCCACGCTGGCCTTCCCCCACGCGAACACGCCTTCCGCGTGCCGTGCGGAACGCACCGACGAGTGGCCTGCCTCCACCTTGATACCCGCCTGGGCCGAGTGCGCTGCCCGACCTCTCCCGGGTTCTCGCCACCGCGCGCCGCGAGGGCGCCCGCGACACCGGCGTGCAGCGGCGCCCGCTGCGAAGCCAGAAGCGTGTCCCGGACGGCGTCTTCCAGCAAGGCATGCCGCAGCCGGTAGCGGTCCTGCTCGGCCGACTCGGCCAGGTGGGTGTCGAGCAGGTCTCGCAGTCCGACGGCGACGTCCACGCCGGTGCCGACACATGCCGCCAGCTCGCGCTCGCCGAGAGGGCGAGCAGCGACCGCGAGGACGGCGGAGACCTCGGACGCGGCCGCGCTCACGGACCGGACCCGGCCGAGCAGCATCTGCGCCACCCCGGCCGGCACCCCGGCGGACTGCTCCGACGGTGACGCGACATCCCGGGCGACCGCCACGAGCTGCTCGGTAAAGAACGGATTGCCCTGACCGCGGCGCCCGACCTCGGCAACAAACGCGGCCGACGCCTCACCGTCGACGAGCGACGCCACGAGGGAAGCGACATCGTCTTCTGAGAGGGGGGCGAGCGTCACCTGATCGACGCTGGGAAATCTCGCCGTGGTGTCGAGCCAGTCGAGCACTGGACTGCCAGCGGTGAGCTCATCGCGTCTGCTGGTGGCGACCAGGGCGGTCCCAGGCGGGACGCTGCGTACCAGGAACGTCAGCAGGTCCAACGTGCCCGCGTCGGCCCAGTGCAGGTCCTCGACCACCAGCGCGGTCCGACGGGCGCCGCCCAGAGCTGCCAGCACGTCCCGGACGGCTGCGAAAAGGCGGGTCCGGTCAGCCGAGGCAGTCGGAGGGAAATGCGCTTCGGCGGACATGGCCGGGATGAGGGCGCAGATCTGCGGCGTGACAAACGGTGCGCACCGGCTCAGCGCCTTGTTCAGCACCGGGCCGCCCGTTGGGCCGGTCAGCCGGTCGAAGGCGTCGGTGATCGCGCCATAGGGCAAGGATTCCGACATCGGCAAGCACGATCCCACCAGAACGGCCACATCGGGGACGGCACGGGCGACCTCCGCAAGCAGCCGCGACTTGCCCATGCCGGCGTCGCCGGTGATCACAGCCACCGCGGCAGATCCAGAATCGCCACGCAAGACGCTGGCGAGCCGGTCCCGTTCGTCGTGGCGCCCGACGAAGACCGTCTCTGCCATCTCACAAGGTCAGCGCAACCCGTGCGAAGCGTCAAGGCGTCCACCGGTGCAAACCATGCGGCGGCCACGGCCTGGCTTGGCCGGCCGGCAGATGGCCCCCATGGCCGATCCGTCGGAGCCGTGCGCATGCACGCAGCGGGACGGCCAGACTTCGAACGCACATGCCCCCGCCCTCGGCGTGATCGACGACCGACTGACCATGTGGCCGGCGGCGCCAAGCTGATCACCCCGAGTAGAGATCACTTACCGCATCTGCCGAGCGCTGACCGACCTGAACTGGCATGACCGCTCGCTCCGATCGATGCCGACGCGACTGATCCATGGCATCGCTTGGAGGGTGCGGTCCTATTCAGCCCTGTCTCCGCGATACCCGATAGCGGTGGGCTTTCATCCGCCCGAGAGCGAATCGGGCTCACCACGACAGGAAGCTAGCCAAACCGGCGACATTCCACCTACCGGCGCCGATCAGTTGATGATTTCGCCGCGTTCATCTTCGCGGATGGTCGCCAGTCGGTCGCGCCATGCCTGTAGCGCTGCTGGGGTTTGCCGTGTCCAGTCGGTCACCTGGCCGACGATCCTGAGCGGCTGTCTGCTGCGGTATGACCGGGTTGGGTTCCCGGGGAACTTCTTGTCCGTCACGTTGGGGTCATCCTCGAACGCGCCCGTCGGCTCAACGGCGTAGACACGCGGAGCAGCTTCGTCTGCCGCTAGCTCAACGGCGTAGACACGCGGAGCAGCTTCGTCTGCCGCTAGCTCCGCGGCGAGCCCGGCACCGTCGCACAATGCGGTGAAGTAGATGTGGTTCATCACGATCTCGGGACGGTAGTTCGACCGGAAGCCAGCCGTCAGAAGATCACCAACTCGCAGGTCGGCTTTCGTGCCGTGAAAGAAGGGCCCCTCGTCCAGTCACTCACTCACAGCGACAGCCTACGGGGACGACAACGCGTCGGGCTTGGACCATCACGCGGGAGCCGGCGACTGGCAGTCCCTTGGGTTCCTCGGCCGTAAGGCAGCAGGTGCTCCCGCGAAGACAACCGATCATCCCGCCTGAGAAGGTTGCCCGATACAGGCTCACTGCATAAGCGGGTGGTGGCTGCCCGATGTGGAGCTGGCACTATTCGCCGTTCGGCAGCGACATCACCGCCCGAGCTGCGATGTCGCGTAGAGGCACATATGCGCGGCCTGGCGAAGTAAGTCGGGGGTATCAGAACCACGACGGCCCGTGGGGTGTGTATGGCCCCTCCAGCGCCCTGAGCTCTTGCTCGGTGAGGTCCACGGCCAGCGCTTCGACGGCTTCTGGCAGGTGGTGTGGCTTCGTCGCGCCAACGATCGGTGCCGTGACGGCGGGGTTGTGCAGCACCCAAGCGAGGGCGACCTGGGCCATGGTGACGCCACGGGTCTCGGCGAGGTGCTGGACGGCGTTCACCACGGGCTCGTCGAGGGGTGAGTCGAAAGACTGCACCACGTGGTCCACGTCCGAGCGCAGTGACTGCACGCCGTATGGACGGGCAAGGCGCCCCTTTCCCTGAGGGGAGTACGGCACGAGACCCACCCCCATGTCGCTGCACATCGCCATCAGCTCAGGCTCGTCCTGGCGGCGCAGCAGGTTGTACTGGTTCTGCATCGACACGAACCGGGTCCAGCCGTGCAGGTCTGCGGCGTGCTGCAGCTTGGCGAACTGCCAGGCGTACATCGAGGAGGCACCGATGTATCGGACCTTGCCGACCTTCACGATGTCGTGCAGCGCCTCCATGGTCTCTTCGACTGGAGCTTCCGGATCGAAGCGATGGATCTGGTAGAGGTCGATGTAGTCAGTGCCGAGCCTGGTCAACGAGGCGTCGACCTGCTCGAGGATCGCCTTGCGCGAGAGCCCTTGCCCACCGGGGCCGTCATGCATCCTGACGAACACTTTGGTGGCGAGCACAATGTCCTCACGACGGGAGTACCGCGTGATCGCCCGTCCCACCACCTCCTCCGAGGTCCCGAGCTGATAGGCGTTTGCTGTATCCCAGAAGGTGATCCCCAGCTCGATCGCCTGCCGGAAGAACGGTTGCGCGGCCTCGTCGTCCAACGACCACTCATGAGCTCCGGCGGTCTTGGGATCGCCGTAGCTCATGCAGCCAAGGGCAAGGCGGCTTACCTTCAGCCCCGTGCCCCCGAGTCGTACCGTGTCCATGATTGGTCCTCACTGTCAGCGAGGAGCCGATGGCCCCTTCGCGCCTTCTGCCGTGCTCCCGGCCGAGCTTCTCATCCGCGCAAAATGCCGGCTCCGTTCGGTGCCTTTCCAGGGCATCGGGCGTCAAACGGGGCTCATCCCGGCCAGGTACGCCGCGACGGCGTGGGCGGCGTGGCGGTCGAGATTGGCCCTGGCCATGTCGTAACGCATGGTGGTGCGCGGGTCGGCATGACGCATCGCGTACTGCATGTCTCGGATGCCTATGCCGGCGACCAGCCCGGTGGTGCAGAACGTGCGACGCAAACCGTGCGGGCTGATCGGGCGCGACGAGTTCGTTGACCGCCGCCAGGCTGTCGTCCAGGGCGTGCAGGCAGCGCGTCCGGGTCGATGCATGTTGTCGCTGCGGACGCCGGCCCGTGACCCGCTTGGCGATCAACCGAGGGCCGGCGGAGGCTACTCCACGGCACGGCTGCGGAAACGCTCCAGCTCTGACACCGGTAGGCGTGTCCCGGCGGCTTCGAGCAGCGACACGACATCCTGCGTGCGCCGGTCGAGCCGTTCCGCGAGCACGAATGCCATATCGGCCACGATTGCCGTTGCGAGGCGTTCGTGGCGGGCGAGGCGGCCCTGGACATCGTCCGCACGCCACTTGATCATTCGCACCGGAGAGTTCGCTCTGGCTGTCGCGGTGCGACGAGGCGGATGGCACGAACACCGAGAGCTCGCCGAGAACCGACCCGGGGCCGAGCGTCGCGAGGATCCGGCCGTGTTTGAGGACCTCGACACTTCCTTCGAGGATGGCTGCGACGCCGTCTGCTGGGTCGCCCTCTTCGAAGAGCGTCGAGCCGGCTGCCGCGTCGCTCATCGTGATCTCTCGGTTGAGCTGGTCCATGTCCTCGTCAACGACGAGTCGAAACGGGCACACGGCTCGAATCGCTGCTGGTCGCTCCGCATTCAAGCGCGTTCTCCGTGACGTGTCGACGGGATCGGCGAGAACGATCCTAGTGGCCGTCGGCAAGTGCCGGCAACGGTCGCGGTGGGCAGGCGTACGCCAGGGTTAGGATCAGCGGGCCGACAGGAGGCGGTGATGGGTCCGGGGTCAATCGAGGTTCATCGAGCGTGCGTCATGGCTGTTGCGGCTCCCACTCGAGACTCCGACCATCCCGTTCGAGGATGAGGGGAGCGGATGCACGCTCTGGTTGAAGCTCGACTACCTGCTGCCGAGCGGATGCACCAAGGATCGGATGGCGACGAACATCGTCGCGTATGCGATCGCATCGGGCGAGGTGTCTCCCTCCACCGTCGTGGTCGAGGCGTCGAGCGGGTCGACCTCGATCGCGTTGAGCATGGTCTGCGCCACCGTCGGTGTGCCGTTTCGGGCGTACATGCCCAAGACGGTCAGCGGAGAGCGGGTCTTGATGATCCGCCGGCTCGGTGGCGACGTGGTTCTCACCCCTGCTGAGCAGGGCATGGACGGAGCGGTCGCTGCATTGCTCCGACGACTCGGGCACAGAGGCGGACCTGTACGCCGCCCGGCAGTTCGAGAATCCGCGCAACGTGTTCGCGCATCGGCACTCGACCGGGCCCGAGCTCATCCAACAGGTCGGCGTTCGGCTTCACGGCTTCGTCGCCGGTGTCGGCACCGGTGGCACGCTGATGGGCGTGGCGCACGCGCTGCGGGATCACGGCTACGACACGGTCATCGCTCGAGCGATGCCGACCGCGACGTTCACTGCGGAGGGCGACCCAGAGGTCGTCGGGGGGATACCGGGCATCGTCGACGGCATGAGCCAGCTCCTCGACCCTGACGCCGTTGGACTCGAGGATTCCGTGCTGGTCCCGGAGCCGGAGGCACTGGCAACGGCGCGCGAGTTCGGTCGTCGCGGCTTGGGCATCGGCCCGTCGAGCGGGCTCAACATCGCCGCAGCGCGGCGGCTTGCCGCCCGCCTTGGCCCCGGACACCACGTGGGCACCGTTCTGCCAGACCGTATGGAGCGGTACTTCTCGACTGCGTTGTTCGACGACGTGACAGCGGAGCTCTAGCGCGCTCGTGAGCGCGACGTCCGGGTGCTCTGGCCTACTCGTCGAGGAGCGAAGTGTGGAGCTCCCGCTCCGGCAAGACCTGGATGAAGTACTCGACGCCGAACATCTCTCGGAGGATTGGATCGGGGAACATTCTCGGATCGATCGGATACTGAGAGCGATGTGCGGCCGTGGCTCGGATCTTGTGGCCGACGAAGTCGGAGACGTCGATGCACGTGCTCACTCTGGCGTCGATCTGATCCCCTGACGGAAGCGATCTGGTCCGGAGAAGCTGGGCCTGCTCCCCACGTCCGTCGATGGGGACGGGTTCAGACGCCGAGAATGTCAGGCTTGTGACGTCATCCACGGCAACCACGTGCGCGTTGCGAGGCTGGCCCGTGGCGATGCCTTCTTCTCCGATGAACTCCCCCGGGCCCGACCGGTCGACCACTCGCACCCGACCGTCCTCGCCCTCTCGCCGGATCTCCACCTGACCGGACAGGAGGAAGTGCATCATCGTCGCGGCCTCGCCCTGTTCGATGAGGTAGGAGCCGGATGGAAACCATTCGACGATTGACGAAATCGGCCGCATATCCGAGCGCTGTCGTCTCGCGCGAGAAGACCGACAGTGCGCGGACGAAGTCCTTCGTGCCCTTGAAGCGGGTCGTCAGCTCGACGACCCACTCAGCCAGGCGGTCGCGCAGCAGCATCCTGCTTCGCGGCAGGTGGCAGTGGAAGAGTCGGATCGATGTGGCGGATCGCATCTCGTAGCAGGCCGCGGTGACCGCTGCTCCTACGGCTATGTGGTCCGGATGACCGGAGAATCCGTCCGGCCCGAACGTGATCACCACATCGGGATCGATCTCGCTGAGCAGCTCCGACGCGAGCCTGACCAGGGTCTGACTGTCGATGTCGGAGAGCCCGCCATCTGGATAGTCGAGACATCTCGTCTCGGTGAGCCCGAGCTCCTTGCCGGCCGCATCGAGTTCCTTCTCCCGAACTGCTCTCAAGGTCGCCCGGGTCGCCACGCTCGCGTCCCTGATCTGGCCGGCTTCGCCCTTGGTGAGCGAGATCACACGGACCTCGGCGCCGGCACTCGCGTACTTGGCGAAGGTGCCGCCAGCGCAGAGGGTCTCGTCATCGGGATGGGCGAAGACTCCCAGCAGACGCAGGGGCCGGCGACTGGAAGCGTTCACTGAGGTGTTGTGCGCCACTGATCACCGTCGAATCTGCTCGGAGGTATGACCTGAACCTGTGGATCGGCGCATGTTCGACGGCGCGGCATACCTTCCTCTTGAGTCAACGAGCGAGCACCGGCGTTGGCGCGCCGGTGAGGCGTTGCGGGAACTATCCTCTATCCAGTAGTCGTCCCGATGGACAAGATCCTCGGACGCATCTGGTGGCAGATAGCAGTCCCTCCGGGGCCGAACGCGTCACGATCGTGCTGCTCCTGCCTGTTCCGTAGACCCATATCGTACCTCCTACCGGTGCGGAGCCGGTTCGCATCAGGCAGCCTCGTGGGCTTCGAGTTGCTTGCTGGAAACGTACCCGGCGGCGGCGTTATGAGCACGACCTTGCGCCGCTGGGATGACGAGCAAGATCGGCGCAAGACCTCTCAGGCGCGCCTCGCTCTATGAAGAATCGGGGTCCTGAGTAGCGGTTCCGGGTGCATGGGCGAAGTACGCCCCGCTCGTGGCCTCAGCTGCCGAGCGGGCCTCGCTGATGCTCGTGACCGCCGGGAGGAAGACGGCGCTGCTGATGCCGTAGAGCTTGACCGGACCGACTGCCCGCACCGTCATGGTCCTCGTGGTGTTCCCCATCGTGCGTACGACCCGGCCACGGTCGAGCACGTGCACGGTGCCGTCAGCGACGACGTAGAAGCTTTCGCCGATGTCACCGGCCTCGAACAGCGACTCGCCCGGGCCTACCTCGGTGCGGTGGAGGCCGTGAGCGAGATGTTCGATGACTGGCACCGGCAGCGGACGCAGCATCGGCACCTGGCGGAGCAGGAAGATGTCGTCGGTCCGGACGGCGACGTACCGGTCGATCGCGGTGAGCCGCCGCCACCAGAGCAGGCACACCAGCGGGGTGACGGCACCGACCGCCGCCAGCGCGCCCCGGGTGCCGAGGAGCCCGATCAGCAGCAGGGCCACGAGAAATCCGAGGCCTACCGCGAAAGCGCCCATGCTCTCGAGGACGCCGAATACGCGAGCAAGAACGGCGTTGGGGACCATCCTTGCGATCAGGGTGAACGCCGTGACGTCGACCAGGGCGTTGCCGATGCCGATGACTCCGGCTGCGAGCAGAGCGGTGACGTAGTAGGGAAGAAGGCCAATCATCGCCAGCGGCGCCCCCCAGAGAACGACCGCGACACCGAGCCAACGCGTCATCGCGCGACTGCCGACCAACAGCGTGCACAGCGTGCTGCCGACCAAAGCCCCGATGCCGACCGCACCCTGAAGCACCCCGACGCTCGACTGGGACCCGTCGAGCAGGTCGATGGCGACGACGAGGACGAACACGGTGAAGGCGCCGCGGATCGCGGCCTGCAGAACGACGGATCCGACCACCACACCCACCCCGGCGTTCGAGGCGACCGCGGCGAGCCCTCGCGGACCTTTGCCAGTAGGTGTCGTCGTCCCGCCGGAAGCGGTATCCGCTCATAGTTCAGCCGAACCAGCAGCCCCGCAGAAACCAAGCCACAAGCGCCGGCGAACACGAAGACCGCGGCGACGTCGGCGACCGTTACCAGCAACGCGGCGACAAGAGGCCCGACGATGACGCTGACCGAATCCAAACCGCCACGAACGACGTTGACCGACGTCAGCTCGTCCGGGGTGCGACACAGCGACGGCATCAACGTCGAGTGGCCCGCCCGGAACGGCGCGAAGGCGACCGTGGACACGACGGCCAGCGCGTACACGACCCCCGTGGGTCCGCCGGCGACCAGGACGGGTGCAGCGGCTAGGGTCGCAACGCCTCGTACGACGCTCGAGGCGAACAGCACGCGCTCACGCGGCATCCGGTCGGCTTACGCCGTGATTGCCGGAGCCAGCAGCGCCGCCGGCAGGAGTCGGAACAACCGACCAGACCCACAGCAACCGCACCACCGTCCGCGAAGGCGACCAGGCCGATGGCCACCGTGAACGCCCAGTCCGCCGTAGACGCGAACCCGAACGACAGCAGAGAGCGCAGCAGTGCGCCGCTGCCGAGAAGACGCCCGGGCACATTCACCGGCCGATGTTCACACATGTGGGCCTCGGTGGCCGCAATCGGCTACCGACGGTCCCATCTCGGTCTCACGATCTTGCGCTGAGAGGTCCAAGACCTAGATCGACTACGCAGGTCAGCGGAGGGCGCATCGGGAGTCGACTCGCCGTCCGGCACGGTACCGTGAACGCCGCATGCGGAGAGCGGTCGCTGGCTGACGGCCGTCAAGGCTGCGACATAGGCTGCCGCGGTCTCGTGTCCGTCGTGGTGTTACCGAACATAACCGTCAATATGCGCCAGTCTGTCGACCTCGGGTCGCCGGCGGCGCAGGTTGCTCAGGAAAGGGAAAACCGGGAGCAACTCGCTAGAGGTCAGCCATCTCCGGAAGCCGGACGCCGGCCTCCTCGCGGGTTGCGAATGCTTCCCGTGGTTGCTGGTCGGCAGGCACACCGAATCGGAGTATCCGCCAGACGTTATGTTCCCGGCGGACAACGCCAACGGGCACCGCACCCATCGAGTTCTCCGCAACGAGGTAGGCGTCCAGGAAGCTAGGTCTAGGTGCGGTCGTCATCCTCACATCCTTGCCTAGGCGCTGCCTACAGGCGCCATCGCGGTGAACATCTGGGGTCTCTTAACAGCGACCCGCGGATGTCCCGCGGAGCGAGCGCCCAAGCCTTGCGCCGCCGCTGCGCTACCGGGTCGTTCGGTCTGAGACGGCCCTACCCTCGGGTTCTCATGAAGCCGCACAATCGGCCCGGGTTGCCCAGACGCATCTTGCGCACGATCAGGCCCGCATTTGTCGGGATGCTGCGTCGCCTTGTTATCCCCTCCAGGACAGCGCCACTGCGGTGACGTTGGAGCCTGTCATTGTCAGATAGACAGATGGGTTGTTGCGGATCGCCACCCAGCTTGGGTGGACGCCCTACTCGCATAAGAACCTGACTGCTTGAAGATCATCACGGCTTGGTCGACGGTCACCAGCGGCTAGCCAGCCCTCTAAGAAGGCAGCATCGCCAGCCCGGGCAGCGCAGCCGCGCCATCACCCTGTTGATCAGTACGCATGTGAGCTGACAATCACCACCGCCACGGTCTCCCCCACCACTACTCTCACCGACGTGGAGAGCCTGCCTACCGGTCGCGAGCTTCCCGGTCGCATCGTGTTAACGATCGGTCTGGGCATGTCAGGAGCCTGCATCATCGGACTCATCGTCCTACTCGTCCACGGAAAACCCAAGCACGCTCCACGCACCCCACCCGCTTGGTTCTGCCCGAATGAACAAGAGCGCAACTCGCACTATTCGACGTTCGTCTCCAACCGCCGACTCATACCGGTGATAAGCGGCCTCGCCGTAGCCAAGATCACCAGTCCCATGGCAAGATCACGACGAGCGGCGAGCCGGAGGGGCGGCGCCGCCCGTAGCCTTGGGGGGCTCTTGATGTTGCTGCGCGCAAATAAGTTTGCCAGGTTCACGAAGACGTTTGCTGTAACGGCCGTACTGTCGTGCGCGGCGCTGGGGCTCGCACCGGCTGCTTCGGCGGCTGCATACCCACAGACCGCCCCGCTGGTGGACGCCTCGGGCGACAAGAGCGGGTGCGTGGTCACGGCGGCGGTCCCGAAGACGGTCATTTTCCGCGGCCATTCACTGCTCGACATCTCGGTCAGCGGCACCTGCGACCCGACGTGGGAGCGGGTGCGCGTCGACGTGGCACTGATCGAGGTGGCACCCGGCGGAAAGCAGACCGTGGTAAGTCCGCGCACGGAAATTGGCCTCTCCCAGGAGATGAACCCCGTCATCGGCGGCGGACTCCAGAGAGACTGCTCTCCCGGGACGCACACCTACATCGCCCGGTGGTATCTCAAGGTGAAGCACAGCTTGAACGACCCGAACCCCTACAAGGCCACCGTCCAGGCGAGGGCGACGCTCACCTGCGTGTAAGTCGGAGGGCGGACTACTCGACATCTTCGATGTCGAACTCGTGTGTCTCAGTCGCCCTGTGCGCGGCATAAGCGAGCGCATCCTGTCAGAGACGAACGAGTTGGCTGTGCTCGCACCTGCGCGGCGTCGGACGTTCACGTGAGGCTGCTCCACAGGTCGTGCTCCACGTAGAACTCATGTATAGGGTCCAGCTCTACATCGGAGCTTCCGAGGGAGCCAACGGTCCCCTCGACCCACTCAGCGCCGGGCAGACCGGCAGACAGGTACGCCCGGGCTCCCAGCGGATACCGGTTCTGCCCATGGCGCCGTTGCACCAGCACCTCGCCATGTGCGGGTTCCCAACACGGACCTGCTCAGCGACTGCTGCAACACCACGGCCGCGAACCAGCGCCAAATGATGAAAGCAGAGCCAGCCGGCGTGGTCGTGACGGCTCTAGATGCCCGAACGTCAGACTCTTGGCGCGTGGTCTGAAAAGCGCGGCGTACTCGACACGCGCTGTTCCACTCGCCGGCAACACCTCGCACTGGTCGTCCCCTGGTCGCAGCAGACATCTTCGATGGTGATGGAATCGCCCCGTCGATAGGTCTTTTGTCTATCGACACATCGCAGCGGGCCGCGTAGCGTCCGGCAGAACCCCGCCGAGACCATCTCGGAGAGCCGAAGCGAGCCGGGGTCGATGTCGTGATCGCGAGGGGCACACTGATGGCTTACGGAATCGTTCACCAGTTCACAGGTGGCACCAAGGAACAATATGAAGCATCGATCGCGGCGGTGCACCCAGCCGACGGCGGTCTACCGGCCGGGCAGTTGTTCCATGCGGCCGGGCCGTCCACGGAGGGCTGGACCATCGTCGCCATCCACGACACCCAGGAGAGTTGGGAAACGTTCCGCGACACCATCCTTGGTCCACGCATGCAGGCCGGCATCGACGGCGGGTTCACCTCGCCTCCGGAGGAAACCGGGTTCGAGGTGTTCAACGAAGTCCGCACCTGATCAAGCACAGGATGCAGGCCCGCAAGGTCGAGCGCTCGCCCGCACCGCGGCATGAGCAACGTAACGCGACGAAGTCAAGGGGGGCGGGGTGCTGCGTCCGTCTCCTCGTGCTCTGCCTAGCTAAAAACCGCGCACCCGCGCGCGCATGGCGGCAAACGCTGACCGGACTCACCGTGGCGCCACCGCCAACCGAAACCGGAACGATCACCGCACCCACGCTGATCATCTGAGGTGACAGCGACGAGCTGCTGACTCGGGCCGACGAGCAGGCCCTGGCAGACGCAATCTCCGGTTCGCGGTTCGTCGTGTACGAGACACGGGCCACCTCGTCCTCTGGGAACAGCCTGAACGCGTAGCTACCGATCTCACGTTCTTCGTCACGAACCTGTCCGACTGACCCCGCCGCAGCCGCCACACTTGAACGACTACGCCGATAGCCAAACTCGCCCACGTGCGTTGCGAGTTGCTGCTCGATTGCGCGTGCGCCCGCGATGTCAGACGGCACCATGGATGACGCGCAACACTGGCGGCCAGATGACCGGCTAACCGGCGCCCACTGGGTGCCGTTGGCTCCTGTCATTGTCAGATAGACAGATACGTCTCCGCCCGGGAACAGCCGTTCACCGCTTGCGGGCGCCGAACTCGCGCGCCCGCATGCCAAATCTCCACGATCACCGCGCCCTCTCGAGAGCGCTCGGCCGCCACCGAGCAGTCAAGCACTCGCACTCGGCTGGTGTGACGGAGATCCCTACGGATCGGCCTCGAAATCCAAGAACCGTAACCAATCGAGGAGCCTGTTGCCCGATCCCTTACGAAACAGCTCGTCGGGAACCCGCTGTCGGAGCCCGCGGACGACGGCACGCGCGTCCAGCGCAAGAAGCACGTCAGTCACACCGGCGATACCCTCGACCCGGCACGACTCTCTCGCTCGATTCGTTCTTCAGCTCGAGAAGCTGATGAACCCCGGAAACAGGCCGAACAGAACCGTCACCGACAGCACGAGAAAGACGACCGGCACCGCTAGTGCGACCGCAATACCTTCCGACCACGCGGGTGGCGGCCCCTGTGTTACCAACGGAGTCACCCCTTGGAGAGATCAGGGCGGTCGCACTTAACTCGGCTCCGGGGTCACCGAAGGACCGAAAGTCGCTGCTGTGAACCCCCGGGCTAGAGCTCGCACCCCGGCGCGTGTCTCGGGCTGCGGCAAATGTCGATGCCACGTCCGCCGTGGATAGCGTCCCGACCGGGGCCGCCGAAGATGTGGTCGTCCCCTCGGTTGCCGTGCAGGGTGTCTTGGCCTCGGCCACCGCGCAGCGTGTCGTTGCCGGTTCTGCCGCGCAGCGTGTCACGGCCGGATCCGCCGAAGAGCAGGTCGGGGCGGTAAGCGCTATTGAGCGTGTCGTTGCCTGAACCACCGTGCAAGGTTTGTATGTACTTCTCCGGGTCGATCTCCTCTGAGTTGGTGTTGTCACCGTACAACCTGTCGTTGCCCGTTCCGCCGCGCAGCGTTTGTTTGTAAGCCCCGGCCTGAAGGATGTCATCGCCAAGCCCACCGACCAGAGTGTTGTCGCCCCAGTAGCCCTTCAGCGTGTCGTTGCCCGAGCCGCCGCGCAACTCATCGTCGTCGCCCGGTATGGAGTTGGCCGGGGGATTGTCGTCGAAACCTTCGCTATCGAACACTCTGTCGTCACCAGCGCCCCCGTCCATGACGTCGTCGCCCCAGAGGCCCATCACAAAGTCGTCACCGTCTTCACCGTAGAGAAAGTCATTGCCGATTCCGCCGTACAGACCGTCGTTGCCTGTGCCGCCGTGCAACTCGTCATCTGCGCCACAAACGACAGGGTCAGAGCAAATGAATGAATTGTCACCATCCATGTCGTCGTGCCCGGGCCGCCGTCCATCCGATCCGCCCGAACGGCCCCGAGAAGGAGTCCCGGTCATCGCCTGCGACGTCGTCGTCGCCGGCACCGGCGCAGATCGTGTCGTTTCCCTCCAAGCCACGAATCACATCGTTTCCGCCGAGCCCGACAATCACGTCGTCTCCAGCCGTGCCGTTCAGGGTGTCGTCCCCTTCAGTGCCGACGATTGTTGGCGTCTGCCCGAAGCACGTCGCGACAGCCTGCGCGGATGGGGCCGCAATGGTGAACGCGCCGATCAATCAGGACGGTGGCTGCCCCTGCGGCAATGGTCGAACGGATCGTGGCTGATCTCATGGCGTTCCCCTTTCCGACTGCCGATGCTGCCAATGTCGAGGACGGCCGAGAAAGGGTCGAGGTTCGGGTGGGGGCGGTCGTTCGCTACAGCACAGCCGCGCGACGGTCCCTCGTCCCGTCGTGGCCGCCCATACCGTGACCCCGCTGCGGGGGTGCCCACGACCAGGCGCGCCCGCGCCTCGGCGGACGCGCAGCGTGGTTTTCGACCGGCGCATCAAGGCGATTTGCCGACACGTCGCGGTACGCCGCCACCGCCTCCGAGATCTACCACGCGACCCTGCGCGGTCAGCTGCCCCGACGGCTCGGGGTTGGCTGGACAACCCCGGCCCGTGGGCGCCCGGAGATCGCCGGGATCCCGCGGACTCTTCTGCGGTTGTTCTCCACCCGCCGCCGCCAGATCGAAGCCGAGCTCGACCGCGCCGGGCAGGCCGGTCCCGCCGCCGCCCAACGTGCCTGCCTGACCACCCGCCCGGCCAAGACCCACGTGCGGGAACAGTCGCTGCGCGACCGGTGGGACGACCAGACTCGAGCCGCCGGGCACGATCCGCAAGGCTCATCTCCAGTGCCCTCGGCCGGCAACGCCTACCCGTGGTACCCGACGTCGCTTCGCTGGAGACCGAGTTGCTCGGGCCGGCCGGGGTCACCCGGCACCAGACCAGCTTCGACCGCGGCGATCTGCTCCAGGCTCTGTGCCAGACCATCCCCCACGGGCTGCCAGTCGACCACCGCCACCTCGAGCACCTCGCCGACCGCGTCCTCGCCGGGCGAGATGCCGTGCCCCTGCTCACCCGCGACGACGACGGCCAACGCCGCTACTCCACCGCCGAACTGCTCGCCACCGAACGCCGCGCGCTGGCCCTCGCCGGGCACCTGCGCCGCCAGCCCGGCGCACCCATGGACCCAGCCGTGGTGGCCGCGGCGACCGACAACTCGCGGGTGTCCGCCGAACAGGCAGACGTGATCCGGCAGCTCACCGACTCCGCACGCCTCGCAGTAATCGTCGGCGCGGCCGGGACCGGGAAGACCGCCGCGCTCGCCGCCGCACATAAGGCGTGGCAGGCCGCCGGCGTCGAGGTTCAGGGCACCGCTTTTGGCCGCGGTCACCGCCCGGCGGCTGGCTGACGCCACCGGCATCCCCGCCTGCTCACTCGCCCGGCTGCTCGCCGACGCGAATCAACCCGACCCGGCCACCGGGCAATCCCGCGGGCTGCACCGGGGCGCGGGGTCGTCGTCCTGGACGAGGCCGGCATCGTCGACACCCGCCAGCTCGCCGCGCTGCTCACCCCCGCCGCGATCAGCCGCACGATGCTCGTGCTGGTCGGGGACCCCCGCCAGCTGCCCGAGATCGAAGCCGGCGGCCTGTTCACCCAACTCGCCCGCGATCCGAACACGCTGCACCTGACCGGCAACCGCCGCCAACGCGAGCCGTGGGAACGCGACGCACTCGCCAGGCTGCGCGCCGGGAACATCGACCCGGCCATCGACGCGTACACCGCGCACTGGCGCATCCACGACAGTCACGATCCCGAAGCGCTCCGGGCAGAACTCGTCAGGGACTACCTCCACGCGCGAGCCCAGGCCGAGAACCACTACGGCGTCGCGATCCTCGCCACCAGCCGGGCCGACGTCGCACACCTCAACGCGCTAGTCCGCGCGGCACTCATCGCCCGAGGCGAACTCGGAGCAACAACCCTGCACCTGCACGCCGACGACACAGGTCACCTTGTCGCGGCCGACGACTCTCTCGAGATGCGAACACGCGACTTGGTCATCATCGGCCGCAACGACAATCGGCTCGGCCTCTACAACGGCACCCGCGGCATCGTCACCGCCGTTGACGTCGCGGCGGACTCGCTGACGCTGCGCACCGACGACGACCGCGACGTCACCGTCACCCCCACCTGGGCGGCTCGCCACGGCCTGAGCCACGCCTACGCCATGACGTTGCACAAGGCACAAGGCCTCACCGTCGACCACGCACTGCTCTACGGCAGCGACGCACTGACCCGGGAAGCCGGCTACGTCGGGCTGTCCCGCGGCAAACGCGAGAACCACATTTACCTATGCCCCACAACGCGAAACTCCGGGGCCGGTGAGTGCGACTTCAACAAACCCGACCCGCTCGCCGACGAACAACTACTGATCACCGCCCTCGCCCGACGCCTGCACGCCAGCTGCACCCATCAACTCGCCAGCTACCAGCAACCCGGCGGCTGGGCACGCCCCGGACCCTACGACGAACCATCCCGCACCCGAATGGAAGGCCGCAGCTTATGACCATGCACCGCTTCCCCGAACAGCTCGACGACACCAGGCCGTCCACCCCGCCCGCGCGCGCGGGACAATCCCCTACGAATGCAGCGGGGGTTCACAACCTTCACGACGGCTGGTTGAGACCACAGGAGGTGCACGGCCAGCGGCTCTTGCTCACCGTCTCCGAGGCCGCCCGGCAGCTCGGCATCGGCCGCAGCCTGCTCTACGAGCTGCTCGCCGACGGCCAGGTCGAGTCCATCCACGTCGGCCGGCTCCGTCGCATCCCCATCGACGCCCTCGCCGCCTACATCGATCGCCAGCGCCCGAGCCGAGCGGGCGTCGCCAGTTGAGATGTCTCGGCGCAGTCGAACCTCATGCGCCGCAACGGCGACAGGGCACGTCCGGCGACGGCCGCCCGTGACCCCCGATGTCCGCAAACACGCGGCAAAGTCTGCGGACAATCTGCGGACAAACGATCTTGAGGCCGGATTCGAAAGCTCGAATCCGGCCTCTGACCTGGGGTTTTGTGTGGGCGATACTGGGATCGAACCAGTGACCTCCTCGGTGTGAACGAGGCGCTCTACCGCTGAGCCAATCGCCCTGACGTCCGCTTCCGAACGAGCCGCAACCTTACCGGATGACCGCTCAATCGATCAGCGGCAGCCACGCAGGCAGACCCACCACCTCCGCGTAGATGGCGATCGCGCCGGCCACGAAGGCGAGTCCGACCAGCCCGATCAGCGCGCGCACGATGAGCGACTGGCGCAACACCCATTCGGTCCATCCCTGCACCTTGTCGCGCGCGAAACGCAGCAGACGGTCGGCCCAGGCGAACTCCGTCGAGAGGACGGCAAGGCCACCGAAGACGATCAGCCAGCCCGGGCCGGGCAGTGGGATCAGTGCGAGACCTGTGATGACGATGGCGAACCCGATGATCGCGATGATCACCCGATAGGCGATCTCCAGCCCCCGGTTGCGGGCGACGAAGCGGCGCAGGCCGTATCGCTGCGCGGCATTGTGGAGTGACGTTGCGTGATTTTTACCATCGTGCTCGTCGCCCACACCCGCCCCTTTCTGCCCGCTTTGCCCGACCTCGCACCAGTTGCATACGCCCATCTCGCTGGACTTCGTAACACCCTAGAGAGCAACTCGTTCATTCCCACGACCGCACGAGGTTTTCCGGGCTTGTGAAACGGGGACCCTCTTGGCAGCGACAACCCCCTGAAGGGTCGTGAAGGAGATCAGAATGAACAGTTGGGCCCCTACAACCGTTACCCGCGAGGTCACTGTGCAGCTCGTGGCCCCCGGTGACGGCAGTGTTGCCCTCCCGGTCATCCTGCATTACGACGTGGCAGACCCCTATGCCGTGCATGCGACTTTCCGCACCGGCCATGGAGAAGGCGTCTCCTGGGTCTTCGCCCGCGAGCTGCTCACCCTGGGTGTCCACCACCCCTCGGGAGATGGCGACGTACGAGTGTGGCCGTCGTGGAGCTCCGGCTCCGAGGTCATCTTCATCGGACTCACGTCACCCGATGGCGAGGCTCTGCTGCAGGCGCCGACCCGTGAGCTCGTCGATTTCCTCGGACGCAGCTATTCGGTCTGTCCGACCGGCGAGGAGATCGGGCACCTCGACGTCGACGCGGCGATCACTGCACTGCTCGCGTCCACCTGACCCACCTGATCGTCCCCTCCCGCGGCATCGTCCCCTCCCGCGGCAGAACCGCGTCGGCTGGCCGTTGCGGCCACCACCCCCGCCAGCACGATGACGCATCCGGTCAGCTGCACCACCGACGGCCGCTCGCCGAGCACGGCTGCGGCCAGCGCCACTGACGCGACCGGCTGCAGAAGCAGGACGACCGAGGTGAGCGCGGCCGGCACGCGCGGTAGCGAGATCGCGATGAGCAGCCACCCCGCCACCTGCGAGGTGATCGCGAGGGTGAGCAGCCAGCCGTGCGACGGCCATGAGGGCACCAGGTCGACGCCTCCCGACACGGGACCGAGCGCGATGCAGAACACGGCGCCGACGGCTGTCGCGTCGAACAGCGGGCCGGCCGCCCGCCGCAGGTCCTTGCTGCCTTCTCGCAGCACCAAGAGGAATCCGGCGTAGGCGAGCGACGTGGCCGCGCCGAAGACGACGCCCAACATCGGGTTCTTGCCGTAGGCACCGTCGCCCACGACGCCGGAGATGAGCACAACCCCGATGAGTACGAAGGGGACGGCGGCGATCAGCCGCGCGCTCGGTCGCTCACCCAGCCACCACCAGGCGATGAACCCGACGATCACCACCTGCAGGTTCCCGAGCACGGTGGCGATGCCGGCACCGACGGCCGCGATCGCGTGATGCCAGAGCACCAGGTCGATCGCGAAGAACACGCCGGCCCCGGCAGCAATGAGGCGGGCGCGGAGCGGGCGGCGACCCAGGCGTCGGTCCTCGAGCAGCATCAGCACACCGAGGAACGGCAGCGCGTAGAGGCAGCGGAACGTGGCCGCCGTTGCCGGCGCGGTGTCCGCGAGGCTGACGAGGGTGGCCGAGCTGGCGATGCACGCCGCGCCGGCGGCTGCTGCCAAGACCGGCCGGTCGCGCAGCGCCACGCGTTACCCTCCCTGATCGAGCAGCATCCCTTTCCGGGATCGCAGCCGTCAGTAGCATCATCGCAGTACGCTACTGTCCTCGCCACGATAGCAGCGGGAGGTGGTCATGGAACTCGGACATGACTCGGTCTGTGCGCTCGCCACGATCGTCGATCTGGTCAACAGCTCGCCGAGCGTCACCGGCGAGGAGACGTTGCCCGACCTCGCCGCACTGCACGCGCTCGTGGAGCGGCGGGCGATCTCGGACGTCGGCATCCTCACCGCTGACGACCTGTCCCAGGTCCACCGCCTGCGGATCCGGCTCAACGAAATCTTCCGGGCTCCCGATCAGGCCAGCGCGATCAGCCTGGTCAACGCGCTGGTCGCCGACGCCCGGACCACCCCGCGTCTGACCGACCACGACGGGTGGCCGCTGCACATCCACTACTTCACGCCCGGCGCCCGACTCGCCGAGCACCTGGCGGCCGACGGCGCAATGGCCCTGGCGTTCGTGATCGCGGCCGGCGAGTGGCACCGGCTCGCGACATGCGCAGCCCCCGACTGCGATCGAGTGCTGGTCGACCTCTCGCGCAATCGATCGAAGCGCTATTGCGATGCGCGCACCTGCGGCAATCGGCTGCATGTCGCGGCCTACCGCGCCCGGCAGAAGACCGGCTGACCCACCGGTGACCGAGGGGCACGACGCCGCACCCGACATCGGCGTCTCGAGCCTTGCCGAGCATGCGCGCATGCTCGTCAGCGATCAGGCCTGGGACTACCTGTCCTCCGGCAGCGGGGACAATCACACGCTGCGGCGCAACCTCGAGGCATGGCCGTCCCTCCCGCTGGCCCCGCGGATGCTCGTCGACGTGAGCACCGTTGACACCCGGCTGGGTCTGCTCGGCCACGACCTGGCGGCTCCGCTGCTCGTCGCGCCCACCGCGAGCCACGGGTTGTACCACCCCGGTGCCGAGGCCGAGACGGCACGCGGAGCCGCCGCGGCACACACTCTGCTCGTCGCATCGACGAACTCCACCCTTCCCGTCGAGGACATCGCCGCGGCAGCAGCCGGCCCGTGGTGGTTCCAGCTCTACGTCCAGTGGGACCGGGCCTTCACAACAGACCTCGTCGGTCGCGCCGAGCGGGCCGGTGCAACCGCACTCGTGCTCACTATCGATCTGCCGGTGCAGGCTCCCGGCACCGCCTCCCGCCGCGTGGGGCTGCGCCCCGAGGCCGGAGCGGTGTATGGCAATCTCGCCGGGCTCGACCCCGCGGAAGGGACCACCCGCAGCAACCCGCAGTTCGACCCAGCCCTGACCTGGGCTGACATCGGCTGGCTCCGGTCCCTGACCGACCTGCCCGTCCTCGTCAAGGGTGTGCTGCGCCGCGACGACGCGAGCAGGGCGGTCGACGAGGGTGTCGCAGGCGTGATCGTCTCCAACCATGGCGGCCGAGCCCTCGACACGGTGCCCGCCACAGTCGACGTACTCCCGTCGATCGTCGCGGCCGTGGCCGGGCAGGTGCCGGTGCTGGTCGACGGCGGGATCCGGCGCGGCACCGACATTGCCAAGGCGCTCGCCCTGGGCGCCACGGCCGCACTCGTCGGCAGGCCCGTCATCTGGGGGCTTGCGGTCGGCGGCGCCGACGGCGTCCGCGGTGTCATCGAGACCCTCCGCGGCGAGCTCGAGGCGGCGATGGCGATGCTCGGTGCCCCGACCCTTGCCGACCTGACGCCCGACCTGATCTGGAGACGCTTGAAGCCGTTCGGCCCATGCCGGGCTCACCACATTGCCCATCATCACGGTCGAAAAGTCGCATTGCGCTCCAGCGTCGATGAGACGACCTTGGAGGAGACCAGTCCAGGAGGCCCAATGTCCGTGCACGCTGATGCAGCCAAGCTAGTGCTGCAGGCCTACGCGGACGGCGAGGTGGACGTGCTCGACCAGCTCCACTCCCGCGAGTACGTCGAGCATTCACCTCTGCCGGGCCAGGGCTCGGGCCTGTCCGGCCTGCGCGAGCGGGCCATGATCTTCAGCTCGGCGTTCTACGACAGCCGCGTCAGCACAGAGGTGCTGGTCGACGGCGAGGACACCGTCGTCCTGCAGGTGCGCTGCCACGGCGTGCACAAGGGCGAGTTCTACGGCTTCGCGGCGACCGGCCGGTCGATCCAGGCCGTGGGCATCTGCGTCTTCCGCTTCGTGGACGGTCTGGTCGCCGAGACCTGGTCGAGCTTTGAGATCCAGGGGCTCCTGCAACACCTGACCGAGCCACGCAACTACGCCGAGGCATCGCGAGCGGTGCAGATCAACCTCGCCTGACGTCCTTCACTGACCCCAGGTCCCCGACCGTCATCGGAGGCTACGGGGCTACGGGGCCGACCGTCGTCCGCGGCTACGGGTCGACGTCGTCCGCGGCGCGCTTCGCGAACACCTCGGCCGCTGCCCGGGTCACCGGTCCCGGCGCCGTCGGCAGCACCCTGTCGTCCACGCGCTCGACGGCCTGGATGTCACGCGTCGCCGACGTCAGGAAGATCTCCTCGGCGTCCCGCAGCACTGTCATCGGCAGGTCGCGCTCCTCGCCGCCGACCCACTCGAGCACCAGCGCCCTGCTCACCCCGGCCAGGCAGCCCGAGCTCAGCGGCGGTGTGACGATCCGGCCCTCGAGCACGACGAACACGTTGGATCCGGTGCCCTCGCAGAGGTAGCCCGCCGTGTTGGCGAGCACCGCCTCGGCCGCCCCTCGGGCCTTTGCGTAGGCGAGCGCGATCACGTTGTCGGCGTACGACGTCGTCTTGAGTCCCGCCGTCGGGGCGCGCTCGTTGCGGGGCCAGGGCACTGTGGCCAGCACTGCCGTCGGCGCCCACGCCTTGATCGGTGCAAGGGCCACGACCAAAGTCGGAGCCGAGTCACCCCGGTCCGAGCCGAGCGGGCTGACCCCGCCCGTGTAGGTGATGCGCAGCCGCAGCGCCCCGTCTGTGTCGTTCTCGAGGACCACATCGTCGACGGCGTGGCGCACGAGGTCGAGATCGGGGTCGGGCAGACCCAGGCCGCGCGCCGAGCTCTGCAGCCGGACCAGGTGCCGGGTCAGCGCGAACGGTGTGCCGTCGACGACCTTCGTCGTCTCGAACACCCCGTCGCCGACCGTGAGCCCGTGGTCGAAAACCGAGACGAACGACTCGGCCGCCTCCAGGATCGTGCCGTTGACCCACGTCTTCATGTCACGATCCTGCCCGATACCGGTGTCGGTGTGGGGACCCCCGGCGGGCGCGTCGGCGCGCCGCCGGCGATGCCGAGCAGGCGACGAGCCTTGAGCTCGGTCTCCTCCCACTCGCGTGCCGGGTCCGACCCCCAGGTGATGCCGGCTCCCGTGCCGAAGTGCAGCGCTCCCCCGGCGAGCCAGAACGTACGGATGCCGACGGCGAGCACCGCCCGGCGCTGGTCTGCATCGACCCAGCCGACCGCGCCACAGTAGGGGCCACGTGCGACCGGCTCGACCTCCCGGATGATGCGCAGCGCACTCGATTTGGGTGCGCCACTGACCGAGCCCGGCGGGAACGTCGACGCGAGCAGGGCCGCCCAGCCGACGTCCGGCCGCAGCCGGGCCGTGACGGTGGAGACCAGGTGTACGAGCCCCGGATGCGCCTCCACCGCGCAGAGGTCGGGGACTTCGACGGAGCCGGTCACGGCCACCGCCCCCAGGTCGTTGCGCACCAGGTCCGTGATCATCACGTTCTCCGCCCGGTCCTTCTCACCGAGATCCGCGGCGGTGCGACCGGTGCCCTTGATGGGACCGGAGCCGACCCGGTCGCCGTCGCGTCGCAGGAACAGCTCCGGCGAGGCCGTGGCGACCTGGACGTCGTGCGACGGCAACCGGACGACACCTGCGTACGGCGCCGGGTTGCCCGCCGCGAGGAGGTGCGCCAACCCGACGACATCCGCCCCGGGTCGGCACGCTGCGGACAGAACCCGGCAGACGTTGGCCTGGTAGACCTCCCCAGCGGCGATCTCGTCGCGCACGTGGGCGACCACCGACTCGTACGCCTCCTGGTCGAGAGATGACGTCCACTCCCCCACCTGATCGGTGTGCCACTCGCCTGGTGGGAGCGGTGCGTCGCGCACGTCGCTGAACCGGGCTGCGGTCAGCTCTCCCTCGAACGTCGCGACGACGGCCCACCAGCCGCCGGAGTCCAGCGCCGCCGGGTCGTGGCTGACCTCTTCGAGGCCGGTGGCGAGACGCCCACCAAACCACGCGAGGGGCTCGTCGCTAGGCCAACCCACCGATTGCCGCCTCGGCTGCAGCCACGATCTCTTCCAGCGCGGCGTCGACCGCTGCGATCTGCACGGCGACGTTGCGGTCGGTGTCCATCGTCGGGACGTCGCGTCGGACCACTGCGTGGACCGCGGTCCCACCCGGGCTCGGCGACGCGACCGCGGCGCGGAAGTCCAGCGCCTGGCAGGCGACCAGGATCTCCACGGACAGCACCGAACGCACGTTGGCGACGACCTCGCGCAGCTTGCGCATTGAGGTCCAGCCCATCGAGACGTGGTCCTCCTGGTTGCCCGACGTCGGGATCGTGTCGACGCTCGCGGGATGGGCGAGCACCTTGTTCTCGCTGACCAGAGAGGCCGCGGTGTACTGCGCGATCATGTATCCCGAGTTGGTGCCGGGGTCCTTGGCGAGGAATGCCGGCAGGCTGCGACTGAAGGCCGGGTCGAGCATGCGGTCGGTGCGCCGTTCGGAGATGCTCGCGAGCTCGGAGACCGCCATCGCGAGCATGTCGCCCGCGAAGGCGAGCGGCTCGCCGTGGAAGTTGCCCGTCGACATGACCTCGCCGTCCGGCACGATCACCGGGTTGTCGACGACCGAGCCGAGCTCGATGTCGATGACGCCGCGGGCATGCGCGAGCACGTCGCGCACGGCGCCGTGCACCTGGGGGGCGCAGCGCAGCGCGTAGGAGTCCTGCACCGCGTGGTCGCTCTCCCGGTGGCTGGCCACGAGCGGGGAGTTGGCCAGCAGCCGGCGCAGGTTGCTCGCGCTCGCGAGCTGGCCGGGATGCGGCCGGATGACCTGGACCCGCTCGTCGTAGGCGCGGTCGGTGCCCATCAGCGACTCGACGCTGAGCGCCGCAGCGATGTCCACGACCTTGACCAGCAGGTTGATCTCGTCGATCGCCAGCGCCAGCAGGACCTGCATCGGCTCGGTGCCGTTGATCAGGCTGAGCCCTTCCTTCGCGGCCAGGACAAGGGGCTCGAGCACCTCCTCTTTGAGCAGTTCCGCCGCTGGCCGTCCGGTGAGCTCCTCCCCCGCGCGGCGCAACCGGCCCTCGCCGACGAGCGGCTGGGCCAGGTGGGCGAGCTGGCAGAGGTCGCCGCTGGCGCCGACCGAGCCCTTGCCGGGGATCACCGGGAGCAGGTTGCGCTCGAGCATGTCGAGCAGCCGTTGTGGCAGGGCGGTGCGTACGCCGCTGTAGCCGACGGTGAGGGTTCGCGCGCGCAGCAGCAGCAGTCCGCGGACCACGTCGTCGGGCAGCGGCTCCCCCACCCCGGCGCTGTGCGAGCGGATCAGCGCGAGCTGCATGCGCTCGAGGTCGCCACGGCCGATGTGGGTGTCCGCGAGGGCGCCGAACCCGGTCGTGATGCCGTACATCACCTTGTTCTTCTCCACGGCGTCGCTGACCACCGCCCGGCTCGGCTGCATCCGGGCCTCGACGCCGGCCCCGAGCTCGGCCCGGGCCTCGCCCTTGGCCACGGCGACCAGGTCTTCGAGCGTCAGGGCTTCGCCGGTCACGGTCACAGTGCGCATGGCGGGCAACCTAGCGCTCGGCGGCCCGGCCCGACACGCCCGGTCTCGCCCTCACCTGGTGTCACCTTGTTGTGCTTGGGCTTGGGGGCGATGCTCGGGTACGTCGACTGTGGCCTGCGTCACGGGCATGGACTGCCTTTGAAGCGGTCCGGATCGATGGGCTATGGTCTACTTCCGCACATCGGGGCAGTTCATTGCGCCGTTGTCGCGCGGACGTGGCTCAGTTGGTAGAGCATCACCTTGCCAAGGTGAGGGTCGCGGGTTCGAATCCCGTCGTCCGCTCGAAGAGGCCTGGGAGGTTGTTCGGCCTCTCTCGGTGGAGTGGCCGAGAGGCGAGGCAACGGCCTGCAAAGCCGTCCACACGGGTTCAAATCCCGTCTCCACCTCGATTACGCACGACAGCATGGGCGATTGGCGCAGTCTGGCTAGCGCGCTTCCCTGACACGGAAGAGGTCACAGGTTCAAGTCCTGTATCGCCCACCACAAAAGTGCAGGTCAGAGGCCGGTTCCGAGATCATTGGAACCGGCTTCTTGATCGTTTGCGGGCACCTCGCGGGCAGAGTTTATGCGCGACCGTGGCCGCCCATGGGCGGACGGCACACGACATGGTCACTGTGCCGAGCACCGCGTTCGCCACCACCGTCTCGTTGACCCCGATCTCCTAGGACTCGGGCGCGGTGATGTGGCCACCGAGCCAACTGCCGGTAGCGCCCACGCCAACAACACGCTAGAAACGTGACATGCCGATGTCCACGCCGGTCGCCCAGGCAGTGCTTGTCACCGGTGTCTACGGCGCCGGCAAGAGCACCGTCGTGGCCGACATCGGCAAGGTGCTTGAGGACCACGGGGCACCCTATGGTTTGCTCGACGTCGACTGGCTGGGTTGGTTCAACGCGGCGAAGACCGGACGTCGCACCGGCGGGTGGTGCTGTCAAACGTACGGATGGTGTGCGAGGCGTACTTGGCCGCTGGTGTCAGACGACTGGCATTGGCGTGGTCGATCCGCGATCGTGAACAGTTGGACGAGTTGCGCCTCGCCGTACCTGTCCCGCTACGGGTCGTGCGGCTTTACGTCGACGCGGCCGTCGTTCAACGACGTCTGGCGACGGATCCCACCCAAGAACGCCGGGAGGATGACCTGCGAGTGGCGCACGACTGGCTGGCAGCCGGTCGCGGGCTAGGTCTTGAGGACCTGGTTCTTCCCGGTGACCAACCGGTCCGGGAGACAAGCGAAGCGATGTGTCGATGGCTATGTTGGATCTGAGGCTCCGCTCTACGAGAGTGCCGACCTGGCTCGGGACGTGCTCCCGCTCCGAACCGCCGTAGACGGCGCGGGAAACTCCGCGGCTAACCACATTCAAGACGTTGCATAGGCGCTGTTGGCCGACCGGCAGCAAGCGAAACGTCCGCGCGCGGGAAACGTCATTCCTTGGCGCTACGCGGGGATCGGGGCGGCCACGACTGTGCTCGCCTTGTTGTTGATCTCCCTCATCTACTTCGCAATCGCCGGCAGGCGCCGGCTCGTGCCCTCCCCCCAGGAAGAGTTCGCGCTCACCCTCGGTGAGCACAGGCACCCCGAAGCAGAGGGGTACGGACACACCCGCGTCGACGAGGTAATGGGAGAGTCTTCCGACCGGGACAACTGACGCTTTCGATATCGACGACGGTGTGGCCCCGGCATTGTCGACGGCGAGTTGCAGGTTGGGCCTCAGGCGATTCCGACGTCTTCTCCGTGTCTGCGTGAAGCGCCCCAGGTTCTCTGCCGCTCCTATGCGGGGTGCGGCTCTCGGTTGATAGTCGCGTAGTGGGCTTGCTCGAACTCGTTCGGGGTCAGGTAGTCGAGGCTACTGTGCAGACTCCGGTTGTTGAACCAGTCGACCCAGCCGGCGGTGGCCCACTCGACGTCGGCGATGCCTCGGTAGGCGCCGGCGTGGAAGACGGTGGTGCGGATGCACTCGGTCTTGTACAGGCCGATCATCGCTCTCCATGAGTGCGTTGTCGTAGGCGTCGCCGACGGAGCCGATCGACGGGCGGATGCTCCTCGAGGGCGAGGTGGTCGGTGAACCAGTGGACGTGTATTGCGTGCCGGCGTCCGAGTGACACGATGAGCTGCCCCGGCCGGACCGGGTGTCCTTCACGCTCGCGTTGCCATGTCGCCATCCGCAGCGGGGTCATGACCAGTGCGACGTCCGCTTGGAGGTCGGCGCAGTGCCAGGCGACGATCTTCTGCGCGAACACGTCCACGACGAACGCGACGTAGACGAAGCCCGCCCACGTCCGGACGTAGGTGAAGTCCATGACCCACGTGCCGGTTCGGGGCGGCGGCGGTGAAGTCCCGGTCGAGCAGGTCCCCGGCACGTTTGCCGTCCTTGCCGGGGATGGTCGTGCGGATGCCCTTACCGCGCCGGACCCCGTCAAGTCCCAAGGCGCTGTCATGGCCCGTCGACCGGCCTCCGGGGAGGCGCGGCCGGCTGCGCCGGACCAGCGCGCGTCATCTTCCGTCGCCCGTAGAGACCTTCCGGGGTCATCCGGCGAACCCGCCAACCGCCTGGCGGTGTCCACGGTCCAGGCGAGGTCACGCACCACGTCCATCACCAGGGCGTCGGTCACGGTGCGGGCCGCGACCCGCTGGTCGAGCTACTTCCAGCCCGGTAGGTCCGTGCGGCGATCTGGCAGCCCTGCTCGCGCAGGACCCGACAGACCGACTCGACCGCACGACCAGCGCCGCGGCACTCGTCGACGAACGCGACGATCAACGATTGCGGGCGGTCGGTGAAGTCGGCCCGGGGCGCGGTGCCGGCCTTGCGACCGGTCCGTTTCCCCGGGCCGCCTCCCGAACCCGGCGTGCACCTTTCCACGCACCGGGCTCTCCACAAGTCCCGTCTGGCGCGTGTGGTCGTCCTCATCCGGTGATCGGCCACGGCGACGGGAATGACCGATCCCCGGTATCGGTAGCGGGTCGTGCTCGACCTTCTGCCGGGTTGAACAGTTCCCGTTCCTCGCTGGCCGGCCACCATCCGCCGCCGCAGTAGCGGCGGCGGAGCTCCTTCCAGGTGGCCGGCGGTGCTTGCGCCGCAGCCATCGCCAGACCGTCTGCCACACGTAGTGGCTGCAGGTAGCCGAAGGTCGCCGACGACACCCCGGGCCGGAAGTAGGCGCACCAGCCCCGCAGCACCGGGTTGAGCTGCGGAGCAGGACATCCAGCGGCTGGTTCACCCCGACCTGTCGGCACAGCGTCTTCACCTTGGCCATCACGGCCCGCAGGGCCTTCTTGGCCGGATAGGTGTAGACGTAGGACCGGCTGGTGCCCCGCTTGCGGTGACGCTGGATGCGCCACCCGAGGAAGTCGAGGCCCTCGTCGATGTGGGTGATCAGGGTCTTCTCCGGCGACAGGCGCAGGCCCATCGTGGACAAGCACCCCGGCGATCTCCTCTCGCAGCGCTTCGGCGTCGGCCCTGGTGCCCGCGACCACCAGGCACCAGTCGTCCGCGTACCGGACCAGCCGGTAGTTGGGCAGACCGTGACGGCGCCGTTTCGCCCGTTCCACCGTCGTGCTGCCGTGGTCCTCCCGGCGGCCCGGCGATGTGCTCGTCCAGGACCGAGAGGGCCACGTTGCTCAGCAGCGGCGACAGGATCGACCCCTGCGGGGTTCCGGTGGTGGTGTCCCGCAGCGTCGGTCCTCACTGAGGATGCCCGCCTTCAGGAACGCCTTCACCAAGGCCAGGACGCGTTTGTCCCCGACTCGATCCCGCACCCGGTCCATCAGGGCCGGGTGCGAGATCTCGTCGAAGCAGGCCTTGATGTCGCCCTCCACGATCCACTCATAGAGCGTGGCGATGTCGAGATAGCGCACCTCGGCCACCGCGTCATGAGCCCGGCGCTTCGGGCGGAACCCGTAGGAACACGGGAGGAAATCCGCCTCGAAGATCGGCTCCAACACCAGCTTCAGGGACGCCTGGACCACCCGGTCGGTGATCGTCGGCGATCCCCAGACGACGCAGCTTGCCGCCCGCCTTGGGGATCATCCGCTCCCGCACCGGCAGCGGGCGGAAGCTGCGGTCCTTCAACGCGACCGCAGCCCGTCGAGGAACACCTCGACCCCGCACCGGCCTCCACGATGGACGCGCCGTGCGCCGTCCACCCCGGCCGTGCGCGCACCCTTGTTGCCCCGCACCCGATCCCACGCCACCAGCAGGAACGCCGGGATCGGCGACGAGGTTGAACAGATCGTCGAACCTGCGATGAGGATCATCACGGGCCCAACGGTGCAGCTTGGTCTGGATCTCCAGTACCCGGCGCTCCGCCCGAATCAGCAGCCGAGCTCCGAGCTCGTCGGTATTCACCGGCGACACCTCCTGGCATTCCAGCATCCTCACTGCCGACTTGCTGGCCCCCTTCGCCCTGTGCCCGGCTCTCCCGGCCCCGCGGCGGGTCGTCGCTCGGACTACTACGAGGCCTCCGCCCCACCCCACGGCCATCAGCCGGCAACGGACCTGCCCACCCGACCGGACTGGCTGCCCGGCACGGACGGGCGACCGCGGGGCGGTTCCCACGTTCACCACGCAATCGATCGATCAGGGAGGCGCCCAGCTCTACCCCGGCAGCATCGCCACGCCTACGCCGCAGGCCTTCACCGTGGCCTCCCCACCGACGGAGCTACACGGCTTCGGAGTTGACCCCCACCGACATCCGGCGTGGCCACGCACTGCACACCGGCCCATATCCACCAGATTTGAGCCGGCGCCGCGCTTACGGGGCTTCAACCACTGGTTCACTCTCGTACACCTTCTGATCTCGCTCGCCGGACCCGCACCGTCTGGCAGTACCAGCACGTCCCGGCTTTGTCAGGGCTGCTTCCCGCCCTCCCCGGCGTTCCCCGGGTCAGGCTGCCCCCAGCTTCACCAGGCCGCTGCGACGACCCGGCGGGGAGGTCTCTCACCTCCCTCGATCACCACGGCGCCTCGTGGCGCACAGCTCCCCCGCGAAGAAAATCGAAGCCCGGAGAATCTCGTTGTCCTCCTCGAGCCGCCGGACCTTCGCCTTCAGCTCCCGGATCTGGTCCAGCTCCTCCGTCGTGGCTCCCTGACGCTGGCCGCTGTCGACCTGCGCTTGCAAGAACCAGCGACGCACCGACTCCTGCTCAACGTGGTTGCGCTTCGCGACCGCCTCGGCCGCAGCTGTCGGCGTCGCGTACTCCGAGACGTGCTGCAGCATCTGCTGGACGCAACGCTCCTTCACCTTCGGATCGATCTTCTTCGGCACAGGGCCATCCTCCTGGAACTCAGAAGGAGACGGCATCAAACCGAGGCGCTTCACAGAAGTGGTGGGCCCCGTGGGACTCGAATCCACAACCTACGGATTAAAGAGGAATCGGCCTGGTCAATCCCAGGTCAGAGTGTCCGGTGCTCTTCACCTGCGCGGTCGACACTGGACGATCTCTCGTCGGTGCCGGCTGGCTTTGGAAGCATTGCGGGACTGAGTGCGGAAAGGCGAACCTGGCCCTGAGGTCCAGACGCTCGCTGAGGCAAGCAGTGGGTGGTCCTCAAAGTCCTGAGGCGAGCTCGACCTCGCTCAAGCGCACCGTACGGCTGCGCCGCCGGCCCGCGTGGCCGATGCTCACCCGGCGCGGCTGCACGTGCTACTGCAGGCCGGTCTATCGATCGTCTGCAGGCTCGATCTGCCGTTGGTGCCGGGAGGTCAGAGGATGGCGCCGCGCGGAGCCACTCAACGGCGGCGACGCCCCGGCCGTACAGCACCAGCATCGATCACCGTGGCTGGTACGGAGTGCGCCCGAGTGCTCGGCAAGCGTTGACTGGCATGCTCGATGACCTGCGCGGGCTCGGCGTATCCGGGTCATCGTACGTAACGTCTATGATATCGCCGCCATCAAATGCACACGCAGCACGATCTCTCCCATGTCCAGTCCCCTAGGCGCCTAGGCAAGAAGCGGCATTGGAACGCTGGCGGCCGTTGGCCACCGAGCCGCCAGTTCGATGCATCGACTGGCGAGCCCGGAGGTAGCTGCGTCGTTGTCCTGGAGGTCTCATCTCAGCGTCCCCCGGGTCCACTTCACCAGCATCTGTGTCGTCACAAGCTGTCGGGCTGGAGTCGCAGTACGGCGCACCTTCGACAGGCGGGAACCCCCTCGTTTGACACAGAAAGGCTATCAGCCGAAATCTTTGGCCGGGCCGGTAGTGACAGGTTCTGTTTGGCGGCGCCATTCGTTTGGATCACGCACCAGGTCAGTTGCCCGCCCCTCCGCCGTGCCGGAGACAACGTGTCAGACAACCAGACCTAGGCCTACGCCCAGCCCCGCCGGCGGGGTTCGTCGACCCACGCGCTGGGGCGTGAAGGACAACGTCGCCGACCGGTTCGCGAACGCGGACGTTGTCGCCGGACCGGGGTCTCGTGCACCGCGTCGACTTCACGTTCCACCACGTCGGCTCGCCGTCAGATTTCGTCAGCGCGTTCCGCAATTACTACGGACCTGCTGGCTACACCGGGGCGGTGATCGTCGCCTCGGCGACCAGGATGCTCACGTCCGGGGGCTGCTCGAGAGTGCTGTGGACTGTGCAGGCTCGGGCCACCGCGAGTAGGGCGGGGAGCCGCTCTGGTGGCAACGCCGGTGGGGGAGTGATACGGAGTGTGATGCTGGCCACTCGGGCCGGGCGGTCCTGCGACATCTGCCAGCTGGCGTCCACGCGCAGCCCGTCGCGGCAGATGTGGTGGCGGGCCAGGAAGCCACCGGCGTAGTGCGCCACGCAGGAGGCGAGGCTGGCCACGAACAACTCGACGGGGGTGGGTCCGAGGTCGGTGCCGCCCGTGTCGGCCGGTTGATCGACGATCAGTTCGTGTCCGCGCACTCGTACGGCGTACCGGTCACCTCCCCGTGCCTTCACAACCATGGCAGCCATCTCCGCCGTCCTCTCCTGCTTGCGTTCAGCGTCGCCGTCAGATGAACAGGATTTGGGCGCCGTCGGTTTTCTCGATGAAGTCGGCGGCGCTGATGATCGCTTCGACGCCGCCGTAGAGGTCGTTCATGGTCAGGTGGTTCATGTCGGCGGACATCCGGCAGGCCCACAGGTGCCCGCCGGAGTCGACGATCTGCTCGAGGAACTCCGGGACCTCGGGGACGCCGAGCTCGGCGATGGACTTCTTCATCTTCTTGGTGGCGATCGAGGTCATCCACGGCAGGCCGCCCAGGCCTTGCGGCATGTGGGTGGCGGTGTTGCCGAGCATGGTGAACTTCAGGTCGTCCATGGTCTTCTTGTTGATCAGCTCGAAGCCCCAGAAGGTGAAGAACAGGTGGGTCTCGATGCCTTCACCGAGGGCGGCGTTCGCCAGGATCAGCCCGGGGTAGGCCATGTCCAGGTTGCCTTTGGAGCAGATGATCGCGAGCTTGCGATCGGTGCGGGCCTCGTCGAACGAGGGGACGAGGGGGGTTGTCTGGGTGGTGGTCATCGCTGGCTCCTTACGGTGGCAGCTTTCTGTTGGCAGCGTCAGACGCAGCCGTGGGGTTTGGGTAGGCCGGCGACGTAGGCCATCTTCTTGGCCGGCTTCTTGGGGAACAGCTCGAACAGCCGCTTGGTCGGGACTCCACCGACGGTCGACACGCGGCGCAGCGTGGCGGTCTCGCCTTGTTGCTGGAAGTCCTGGCGCAGGAACTTGAGCACGGCCAAGTGTTCGTCGGTCAGTGTGAGGCCGATCTGGGTTGCCAGGGCTTGGCCGAGGTCTTCGTCCCACTCGTCGTAGGTCGTGAGGAAGCCTTCCTCGTCCACGTGGACCTCGTGCCCGGAGATCGTGGTTACGGGCATGTCACACCTCCTGCTTCTCGGGCTGTTTGTCGGGGATCGTCTTGCCGGCCATCGACATGTGCGCTGGAAGCGGGTATCGGGCGGCCGGGCAGCAGCAGGTGCCAGTACATCCACCGGAACGCGAGCTTGCCCCAGTGGTTGACCCGGGTCTCGGCCAGTAGGCGGAAGGGGCCGACGCGCGGCAGCGGGTAGGTGCCGGGCAGCGGCTCGGTGTCGTAGTTGAAGTCGATCAGCAGTGCCTTGCCGTCGCCGGCCTCGACGTAGCAGTTGGCGTGCCCGTCGAAACTGCCGGTCATCGGGCGCCCGTCGATGTGGGCCAGGAAGTTCTCGACGAACACTTCGACGGAAAAGTGCGCCACCGAGCCGGCCTTGGAGGCCGGGATGTTCGAGGCATCCCCGACGGCGAAGATGTTGTCATGCCCGGTTGCGAGCAGGGTGTGCTTGTCGACCGGGACGTAGTTGAGCTCGTCGCCCAGCCCGGAGCGGGCGACGTAGTCGGCGCCCATATTCAGCGGGACGGTGACGAGCAGGTCGAACGGCACTTCCCTCTCGTCGTAGGACACCAGCGTCTTCCGGTCGGCGTCGATGCGCTCGACGACGAAGTCCGGCTCGAGGGCGATCTTCCGCTCTTCGAGCATCCCGCCCAGCCGAGCGGAGGCGATTGGTTTGGTGAACGCTCCGGGCAGCGGGGTCACATAGACCAGCTCCACCCGGTCACGCATGCCCCGGCCGCGGAAATAGGCGTCGGCCAGGAAGGCGAACTCCAGCGGGGCGACCGGGCACTTGATCGGCATCTCGACCACGTGCACCACGACCCGCCCACCGGTGAACGTGCGCAGTTTGTCGCGTAACGCGAGCGCTCCGTCGAAGGTGTAGAAGTCGTGGATGCTCTCCCGCCACTGACCGCCGTCGAGCATTCCCGGTGTCTGATCCGGCCGGGGCGCAGTGCCCGTGGCAATCACGAGCTGGTCGTATGGCAGGCACTGGCCGTCCATCAGCCACACAACGTTCTGGTCCGGGACCACCTTGTCGATCTCGCCAGCCAGGAGCTCGACACCGTTCGGGATGAAACGTCGCGTCGGCTTGACCACATCGCCGGGCGCGGCGGCGCCGAAGGGTAGGAACAGGTAGCCGGGCTGGTAGTAGTGCACGTCGCTCTGCTCGACAACCGTGATCTGCCAGTCATCGCCAAGCCGGCGTCGCAGCTTGTTGACCACCATCGTCCCAGCGGTCCCGGCCCCCAGCACGACCAAACGCCTCATCGCTGCCACCTCACTCTTCTGCACTTCAACGCTATGAGCCTTGCTGGTGTGGCGGAACTGCCATTCGTCCTGACCTGGAAGGACGTACGGCACGAAGCTGGCTTGGCCCAACCCATCCGGGCCGTGGCAGGAGAAACCTGCGGGAGCCGATCCCGTCGGGGGCCGAGCCGATCGTCCAACCCGTGCCGGCGACTCGGCGGCTCACCGCTTCAGGAGCGGAGGCGGGACTTTGGGCGGGCTGGTTGACGGATCGTGCTGCATCGGGTCCTTGTCCTGTGCGCCCTCCTACTGATGACCGGCATCCGCAATCCGACCCCGGGCAGACTTCGAAGCCACGGGTCTCGCGCTCAGCGGAGAGCTGGATGCGCCGCTCGTCGAAACATCGACGTGGTGGCACGAGACATCTACGGCTCTGACGGCATCGACCTGTCGCCGGCGGTCGCGAAACGACTACCTTTCCACCTGAGCTGCTGAGGGCGACACAGCCTCTCGGCAGCTGGGCGCCAAAACGCAACGCATCGGCATTTCATCCGTTCGACGCGCCGTGACTTTCGACCCTGACCCTCGCCCATCACCGGCTATAACATGCGAGCGACGACGCTGATTCGGTGCCGACATCAGGAGGCGCGCGATGAGCATTCCCGACGACGTCAGGGGGTCTATCCGTCACGACGAGGTCGAGGACCCTGGGGCAACGAACCCTCCGACCGACCACCGTGGCCTGCGTGTACTCGGCTTCGAGGAATGCCTAGAACGGTTGCGGACGGCACCGGTGGGGCGGCTGGCGTTCGTGGACACGGGCGAGCCTGTTGTGTTCCCTGTCAACCACGTTATCGACGGGGTTGACGTTGTCTTCCGGACATCGTGGGGCTCCAAACTCCAGGTCGCCGAGAATTCCGGCGTTGTCGCATACGAGGTCGACGGGTACGACAGCCGGGGTGAGACCGGTTGGAGTGTCGTCGTGAAGGGCACAGCCCAGCTCGCGTGTGAGAGTGTCGACACCGACCGCTACGACCAGCTCGGCCTGCGGTCCTGGGCCGACCTCAAGGGCCTCGGCTTCTGGGTGCGGATCCGTCCGGTCGAGATCACCGGGCGAGAGGTCATCCCAGCGCCGGGCTGACGGCGGCCTGCGGCGGACGGCCTTGGGTCGATATGTCCGGCCCCGTCAATGAACCCCAAGACCAACCGGCAGAGCGAGGACGCGACAGACCGCGCACGAGTCACCCCGCCTTAAAATGCGCGGGGTTTCCACAGGTTGAACCGCGACCTAAGAGAAAGACAATTCAAAGCCCGGAACGCTCCGAGGTGCTGCCGGGCGAGGCCCGATCGAGCTTCAGACGGTCAACCCGGGATGCCTGCGGCCGCCAGTGCTCCTGTGTGTACGACGGCTGCGGCCCTGTCGATGCGGGCCACATGGCACACGACGTGCGACGACGTGTGCGACGCAAGATGCGGACTTTTGCGGACCGGCGTCACCTACGACGATCCTCAACCTCAAAGCGCAACGCGCTGACCTGCGGAAACGTGGTGGGCCCCGTGGGACTCGAACCACAACCTACGGATTAAAAGAGGATTCTGGCCATCAGCAACGTCCCAGGTCAGACCGTCCCAGTGCCTGTCACCTGCGTAGAGGACACCGGATGACTCTCGTCGGTTCCGGCTGGTTTCGGAAGCATTGCGGACTCAGTGCGGACCAGTCCGAGGTCGTCGCGGCCGCTGAAACCGACGCCGGCGGCGGGTACACGCTTACCGCGATCCCGCCCCCGCTATCACCTGCGACCCGAGGAAAGCGGACGGGGTCAATTTTCGGGCGGCGATGATCTCGAACAGTCATCCCAACGGCGGTAGGTGATGCTGACTTCCTAGATGATCATGGAGGCGGCGATGGGCCTCCAGGTGTGGGTGACGAAAGCAGCCCCGGAAGGGGCGCCTTTCCGCCGGTGGGTGCCCTCGACCGCAACCCTCAGCCTTCCCGACCGTGCTTCGGGCCAATTTCATGGGCAGGCGCCGACCAGGATTTGACACCGGCGCGGCCTCCGGTCGAACTCCGATGCTTTGCCGATCAGTGGGTTGACACGACACTCGCGGTCTATCACGGTTTGAGCAAGTTGTGCCGCCGACCTCAGGGCTGTGGCGCGACGTCGTTGCGGTATGGGGCATCGGGGGGCATGGCATGTCAGGGCAGACTGGGCGCAAACAACGCGATACCCACCCCCCGACCCAAGCCAGGCCCGTTATCAGTGGTGCTGTGGCACCGAGGAAGCAGCGAAAGCTCCATCGGATTCGCGCGTTCCTGATCTTGGGCATAGCCATCTCGCTGGCGGCCATCTCGGGCTCTCATGCCGACGACGACGCGCCTGTCACGATCGGCCCCCCGCCAGCGAAGCAGCAGCGAAGGTTCCATTGGATTCGCAGGTTGATCCACAGCTACTGGCCGGTGTTTAGCTCGTTTGTCTTCCTGGCTGCGGCCATCGCCTTGGCATTTGCCTTGCGCTCCAACCATGACGACGCCATCCAGACGCCGAACTGTGACTCCAGCGCCACGTCGGTGGGCACCCGCGAGTGGCAGATCTGGATTGGCACGGTCTCGGCCGGCTTGGCAATCGCAATCGTGCTCGCCATCCACGGCATCGTCCGCCTCAAGCGGATCCCCGGGCATTGGCCCCCGCGCGCCGATGTCGGGAAGGTGGCGGTCTGGTTGCATGGCGTCGCGGCGCTGGCATGGATATATGGGCTCGGACGAGCCGTCTCCGAGCTCGTGCACGACCCACGCACTTGGCCACTCGACGACATGGAGTTACGCCTGCAATGGGTAGCCGGCATCGGGCTGCTGTGCGCCACACCATGGCTGGCGATGACCTGGCTGTGCCATAAGGCTGTCCACGGTTACTGGGTCGAGCCGCACACGCTGCGCACAGACCTGCAGGACAAGGACAAGCCGACGCGGGACATGACCAAGACCGATGCCGACATCGCCGCGCTGCAGCAGATCTGGAGCCAAATCGTTGGCATCGCCCTTGCGTTCGCAACCCTGGTCGCGATCTCGCTCATACCGACTGGCGCGTTGCGCAACCTGTGGCTGTCGCAGAACGTCGACGGCGAGGATGCGAAGAAGAGGCTGGGGGAGAGCTTCACGACCACCGACGTGTTGCTCTACGGCGCGATGTGGGCCCTGGTCGCCGCATCGGTCGTCATCCCGCTGGTGGCATCGTGGCGATCGACCGCGCAGTCGGTGGTCGACGCGGCGTACCCACCCAACGCAACCATCGCTGCTGACAAGGACGCGAAAGAGACACGCGAATCGCTGGAGTCGATGCTCAACCTGAGCTCAGGGATCTTGCGCAACCCGCTGACGGTACTCACCGTCGCAACTCCATTGGTCACTGCGGCCCTGGCCGCATTCATCCCCGAGCTCGGGACGTAGGCGTCGACCCCGCAAAACAGGGCAGTCAAGATGCCCTGTGGATAAATCTGACTAGAAGTGCTGAGAAGGATCCGGTTGTCCACAGAAACAGCGTGGTCGGGTTTGTTGCCAGCAGAGTTACCCGTGAGGTTGCGATTGAGGACCAACTAGAAGATCGGCTGCTCCGGGAGCCGAGGCGGCCAGGCCCGCCGCCAGCCCGACTCCTTGACGAGGTCGAGCTCGTTCTGGCCAGTGGGGCGCCACAAGGTCACCGCGTCAAGGTTGTCAGGTACGGGTCGCTGCCCTGGGTCGCATCGGCACATCCGTCGGACCGCACGGGCACCGGGCGGGCGCTTGATCGGCGGGTTCAGCTCCGCGGCGTCATTCCCCCGGTACAGCTGGGCGGGGCGGCCCAGGCCGACCGGTAAGCCGGTGCGGGTCTCCGTCGACGGTTGCACCAACCCGGGCGCCCGCAGGACCTTGCGGCGGAAGCTGGCGCGATCGGCCAGCGGGACGCCCCACACCGCTGATCCCGAGGAGCCGAGCCATGAGCCTGATCCTGTTCCGCCCATGGCCAACCGGTTGCCCGCCGCCACCGACACAGGGACCGGCGCTGCCGTCGCACTACCGGGTCAGCAGGACGTAGCCGACCACGCAGGTTGCGGCGAGCACGGCCCCGATGAGCGGGAGCCCGAACTTGGCGAACGTGGCCGTGCTGTAGCCACCGGGGCGCATCACCATCAGGTTCGACTGGTGGCTGAACGGGTTGATGAACGTGAACGAGATGCAGGTGGCGACGACGGCGAGAAGGATGACGGGGCTGACGTGCATCTCGGCGGCGATGCCGATGGCGACGGGCGTGAGGATGGACGCCGCAGCCGAGTTGGTCACCAGGTTGGTCATCAGCGTGGTGGTCAGCGCCAGCACGATGACGACCAGCAGGACATTGCCCGCCGCCAGGTAACTGATCCCTCGGGCGATTCGCGCCGCCAGCCCGCTGGTCACCACGACCGCGCCCAAGCCGACCGATCCGGCCAGGATGAACAGCACGTTCCAGTCGAGGGCGCGTGCCGCGGATCTGGGCGTGAGCACTCCGGTGAGCACCATCAGGATCGCCCCGCTGAACGACACGAGTTCCACGGGGGCGAGCCCGAACGACGCAGCGACCACCACGGCCGCCAGCACCGAGAGTGCGATCCAGGTCTTGCCCGGCTGCGGCGTCCGGCCGGCGACGTCCTGCCAGAGCGCCACGGACTCGCTGTCCCGGAGCATCTCCGCACTGGTCCCGGTCACGAAGCAGGTCGCGCCCGGAGTCGCCGGCGTCTCGCTCAGGGACTGCGTCGTCTGTGCGGCGATGACGCGGAGGCCCGCCGTCGTCGTCGAGCTCCTTGAGGCTCCCGTGGACGCTGGTGCGCACGGAGACCTCATAGAGCCGACGCGGGGAGAGCCCGAAGTGCGGGCTGCCCCACAGCGCGGTGACGCCGGCCTCGGTGGCCGCGAACACCAGAACGTCGTCGGCCTCGATGATCTCGGTGGCGGCGAGCGTTTCGCCGGACCGTCGGATGGCCTGCGAGCTCGAAGACCTGGGTTCGAGCCATCCCAGCTCCGCTGCCACGCCGTCCGCGAGCCAGCGCCCGCCCGGAGACCGGGATCTCGACCCGCCAGTCCATCGGGACGGCGACGGGTGCGCCAGCCGATCCCCGGAGGATCAGCGGTGCGGTGATGTAGATGACCAGCGCTCCGACCAGGGCGACCGGAAGCGCGACCACGGCGAACGACAGCATCGACGACGTGGACGCCGGCGGTGCCGGCGATGCCGGCGATGAGCAGGTTCGAGCTCGTGCCGATGAGAGTGATCGAGCCGGCCAGCGTCGTCACGTGGGCGATCGGCAGCAGGACCTCGCGGGCCGGGACCTCGCGGGTCTGCTCGAGCTCCTTCGACGCCGGGATCAGCATGGCGACGATCGGCGTGGTGTTCATCAGGCCCGAGGCGACGCCGACGGGGACGATGAGCCGCCGCAGTGACTGGCGCGCCGTCGTCACCGTGGACAGCAGCCGCCACGTGACCCGCGTGACGATCCCGGTCAGACGATGCCCTTCGCGATCACGAGCATCGCGGCCACCGTGATCACGCCGCCGTTGCTCAGGCCGGCGAAGAGGTCCCTGGTCGGAGTGACCCTGGTCAGCCCGGCGACGGCCAGCCCGGTAGCCAGCGCGAGGACCGGCGGGACCTTGCCCGACGTCATCGCCAGCAGCGTCGCGATGACGATGACAGCGGCGAGGTACATCATCGGTCCCGGGCCCAGGTCGGCGTCACCGAAACAACGTAGACCTCTGCGTTCTCCGGCACGACGGGCATCGTCGCGACTCGGGGGCCTGGAACGCTCGGCACCGGCAGGGGTGGTCCGGTGGTCGAGATACGTCGAGTTGGGCCCGGCAATGTCCCTCGCCAAGATGCGGACTCTTGCGGACTGTGGTCGCCACGACGAAGTTCAATCTCACAGCGCAACACGCTGACCTGGCAAAACGTGGTGGGCCCCGTGGGACTCGAACCCACAACCTACGGATTAAAAGTCCGACCGAGGCCGTGCCGGACGGTGACGACTGATGCTCGATGCGACCGTTTGTGCAGGTCAGCGACCTAGAGCCCTTCGGGCTCGCCGTGGTTCGCGAAGATTCTCCGTGGCGGCGCGCGCCTCTTCTTGTCGCGGCTGTGGTTGGCGAGGACGCTGGGTTGGTCCGTTCCGGTAGGACACCGATTGCCCTTGTAGTGCCTGTGAGCGTGTAGGTCAGCATGGTGGTGGAGGGCTGCCACGGGAACCGTGGATTGTTGCCTTGAGCACGAGCGTCAGCCTTCAGGATTTCCTTGCCTTCCCCGGGACGGGCATCGCCATCGTCCGCGGGTTGAGGAGGAGGAACAGCCGATGGATCTGATGCACCCGCGGTGTGCGGGACTGGATGTGTCCAAGCGCGACGCGAAAGTCTGTGTGCGGGTGGCCAGTGGCGGGCGGTCGGCTGCTCGTTCCACGGTGACGACCTGGGGGGCGGTGACCAACCAGGTGCTGGCGTTGCGGGAACACCTGATCGGCGAGGCGGTCACGTTGGTGGTGATGGAGGCCACCGGGGACTACTGGAAGCCGTTCTACTACCTGCTCGAAGACTGTCCGTTCGAGGTGATGCTGGTCAACGCCCGGCATGTGAAGAACCTGCCGGGCCGCAAGACCGACGTCTCCGATGCGGCGTGGCTGGCTCAGCTCGGGGCGCACGGGCTGGTGCGTGGCTCGTTCGTGCCGCCCGCACCGATCCGGGCGCTGCGGGATCTGACCCGGACCCGGACCACGATGGTGCGCGAGCGCGCCAAGGAGATCCAGCGGTTGGAGAAGTTGCTGGAGGACACCGGGATCAAGTTGTCCTCGGTGGCCACCGACATCAGCGGGGTGTCCGGGCGGGCGATGCTGGAGGCGCTGGTCAGCGGCCAACGCGACCCGGCCGTACTTGCGGAGCTGGCGAAACGCCGGCTGCGCACGAAGATCCCGGAACTGACCGAGGCCCTGACGGGACGGTTCACCGACCACCATGCGTTCCTGACCCGCCTGCATCTGGATCTGATCGACCAGCACACCCATGCCGTTGAGGAGCTCACCGCCCGGATGGAGGTGGTGATCGAGCCCTTTCGTGGCGCCCGGGACCTGATCACCACGATCCCCGGGATCAGCGTCCTGGTCGCGGATGTGATCATCGCCGAGACCGGCGCCGACATGGCCCGGTTCCCCACCGCGGGGCATCTCGCGTCCTGGGCCGGGACGTGTCCGGGAAGCAACGAGTCCGCCGGTCGGGTCAAGTCGACCAAGACCCGACCCGGCAACCCCTACCTCAAAGGTGCGCTCGGGATCGCGGCGATGTCCGCGGCTCGCAGCCAGACACCTACCTGGCCGCGAAGTACCGGCGCATCGCGTCCCGGCGCGGACCGATCAAGGCCGTCGTCGCCGTCGAGCACGCGATTCTGATCGCGATCTGGAACATGGTCACCAACGGCGTCTTATACGCCGACCTCGGTGGCGACTACTACACCAAGCTCAACCCAGACAAGACGAAGCAACGCGCCCTGAACCAGCTCAGACAGATGGGCTACGAGGTCACCCTCAACCCGCTACCAATCGCGCGGTGAAGGGAATCTTCGCGTCAGGAGGCAACTCGCAGGGTGGGCGGTGTCGGGCTCTATCGGACGATGTTGTCAACGCCGCCTGAAACTTGACCCCCTAGCGCCTCCGCGTAGCGGGTGTGGTCGTTGTTTGTGCGGCTCGGTCCCCAGATGCCGCCGGCGGTGTTCCCGGGCCTTGGCGTGCCAAGGGGCTAGAACGGGAGGCTGCGTCCGGAGGGGCTGCGGAGGTCGAGGTCTTGGGATCTCGCTCTTCTGGTGGTGCGGCGGATCTGGATCCGTTTCATGGTTGGCACACCTTTGTTGGGGACTGGCCCCCGGTTGATGGCCCGTTTCCCGACCGGCCGGGGTGGTTGGCCGGCCGGGAAGTCGAGTGGGGAGGGTTCAGCTGATCGAGCGGGCGGCGTCCTGGATCAGGGTGCTCGCGCCGCCGGGTGGGATTCAGAGCACCTGGAGCTGCACCAGTCCGCGTTGCAGGCCGGAGCTGTTGACGGTGTCGGCGCCGGCCAGGGTCTCGATCCGCAGGGTGTCCTTTGCGTCGAGGTTGATCGGGGTCACCGTCGGGGTGAGCCCGGCCACGGTGATGTTGGCTCCCGAGCCGCTCACTGTGATGTGGTCGACTCCTGCCGTGCCGCGCACGGTGACCTGGTCGGCGCTGTTGTTCGGGCCGGTGTTGTCCAGGGGGTCGGTGAAGTCGGGGGTGAAGTTGACGACGTCGGTGCTGGACAGGTCGTTCACGGCGACCTGGTCGCCGCCGCCCTCGTCCAGGCCGCCGAAGCCGACCCAGGACACGTTCTGGATGTTGTCCGCGTCGACTCGACCGGCGGTGTGATCGGCGATGAGGTGCCCGGCGTTTGCCGACAGGGTGAGCGTCTCGCTGGCGAAGGAGCCGTCCATCTCCATGCTGTTCTGCCCGGTGCCTCCGTCGACGATGTCGCTTCGGGTTCCCCCGGCGATGAAGCCGTTGAGCTCGCTCTTGAACCGGTCGTTGCCGTCGCCGAGTGCGATGGTCTCCTGTCCGGTGCCGGCGCCTCCTCCGTCGACGAAGTCGTCGCCTGCTCCGGCCTGAATCGTGACCGGGCCGGGCGCGGCGGCCAAGAAGTCGTCGTTGCCGTCGGCGCCGATCATCGTGACCGGGAGGTCGCCGTCGCCGAGGTCGCCGATGTTACCGACGACGCCGAGGAAGTCGTTGCCCAGGCCTCCGTTTTCCGTGATCGGGAGGTCGCCGACGCCGGAGCCGTCCACCGTCATGCCGTCGTCGCCTCCACCGCCAAGCACTTTCACCCGCTGGACTTGGGGGCGCCGGAACTGGGCGTCGACCGTGCCGTCGAAGCCGAAGTCCACCACGACATTGGTGGCGTTGATGGTGAGGTGGATCACGTCTCGGGCGGCGGTCCCGTTGACGGTCAGGACCCCGCTCGTCAGCGTCGCGGTCGGACCTGTTGCCGCGCCTGCCGGGGTGGCGGCGACCAGACCGCCGGCCGTGGTTGCCATCACCGCAACGATTCCGGCCAGTCGCCGGAGGCTCTGATTTGTGTGTTGCATCGTGCTTCTCCTCTGTGAGTGCTGGTGTTGCGTACTACGCCGGCACCGGCCAACTGGTTCACCCCGCAACCAACCCGGTGGCAACCAGATGTCTGCGCAGGCGCGACCCCGGTTCGACCGTTACGCGGCCCGGACGGTGTCGGTTGCGCCGAGCAGAATGGGTTCGGAACCATCCGCTGGGTGGGTATCCGCCGGCGGCCATCGCCGGGCGGCAGGTGGCTGCATCGAGTGGATGACCAGTATCGGCAACAGACAGATGGGCCAGGTCGGAGCCCGCCGGAGTCCGCCCCTGATCTGAACCGACACCGCGGCGCTCCCGTGTTCCTGGGCAACGAATAAGTCACCCAAGGAGTCTCGACAGGTCAACGAAGATCTCGAAGGCAAGGCGCCCGGTGGCCCTCGCCTCCGGTGTGCTCGCGGCGGCTCTGCTGCTCGCCGCCTGCGGCGGCGGGTACGCCTCCACCACATCCAACAGCTCGGGCGCATCGGCTAAGAAGACCCAGAATGCCAACGCCAATGGCAGCCAGACCGTCCAGACCGGCAAGACCTCCGCCGGCAACGTGCTGGTCAACTCCGAGGGCATGACCCTCACGCCTTCGCGGCGGACTCACCCGGCAAGTCCACCTGCACCGGAGCCTGCGCGGCGTACTGGCCGCCGGCTGCGGCCTCCGGCTCGCTGAGCCACTCGCCGGAGGTGTCGGCCACACTCGGCACCATCAAACGCTCGGACCGGTCGACCCAGCTCACCGTCAACGGCTGGCCGATGTACACCTACTCAGCGGATTCCGGTCCGGGCCAGGCCAGCGGGCAGGGCGAGAACCTCTCCGGCGGCCTTTGGTGGGTCGTGGCTGCCTCCGGTGCACAGATCAAGTTGACAGCTCGGACTCACCACGGACTCACCAGTCGGCCGGACATGATCTTGACCGGCCTAAAAGCCCAGGTCGCCGCACTCCCAGCATCGGCGTCGGTGGTCGGCGCAAGTCCTGCTGCACCATCACGTGCTCGACGACGATGCCGTCAGGGTCCACCATCACCACGCGCGGTGGACGTATGGCGGGTCAGAGGTCCGGAACCAGCGTCAACGAGGGGCAGGGGCCAGCAGATTGTTCCGGCGAAAGTCGATCGCTACGCGGCGCTCGTGTTCAGCATGCGTTGGTTCCCATCCGGTTGCGCTGCGCTGCTCATGGTCCTGGAGTTCGACTGAGCTCACCCAGCGAATCTGCTCAAGGTCGCAGACGCGATGGTGCTCCAGCCCGCGCACGAAGTAGTACACCGACACCTGCCATCGCCCGTGGCGCTTCCATTGGTCCTCGACGTGCGCGTCCATCCAGATCCCAGGCTGATGCTCCACGGAAACGTAGGTCACGGAAGGGCCTTCCTCGAGCGACTTGACCGCGGCCGCTGCTGGACTCCGGATCCTCGGCTACTACCCGATGGGCACGCTCGGCAACCGCTATGCGCTGCGATCTCCGAATCGCCCGCGCCTTCTTCGGCGGATGCCCCCGATCTCCTCCCTGACAGGTTGTCGAAGTGGGCGCACAGTCGGGGAGGCTCGCGCGTTCATGGTCAGCCTGGTAGCGCAGCTCGGAAGACCGCGAGCCAGCCCGCGCTCGCCAGTGGTGGTGATCGCCATAGTCAACTCGGGCGAGCCCGTGGGGAGAGCTTTACCGCGGAGGTCATTGGCAGCGCTCCCACGACGGGCGTAGGTTCGACAGCCTCGATTGAGGGCGTGCGCGCATTGCCACAGCTGACCGGAAGCAACGTACCGCCGCAGCGCGCCACTCTGCCGGCAGTGTCGAAGCAGCAGCGGGTGCAATACGCCATCCTGTTGCAGATCCTGGAACACGAGACCGCCAACCGGCGCAAGACAGCGGCGGTCTGTCCACGCACCGACCACAGCGACTTCGATGAAGCCCTCCTGCACCTTCTCATCGATGGGTCACTTGCGGCCCCCACACCGCAACTCGCCACTCTTGCCGAGCTCGCGGAAGGCGGCTGGCTCACAGTCACCGACCGCGGACGCGCGCGCCTCTACGGCGAACACTGCTGAACGCCGAGGCTTATCACGGACTCGCGTGGTGAACCTCAGCGGTTAGCCCAATCGCCTGCGCACGCACGTGGCGGGCTACATCATGAAGGCGGATCCCGGGGGCGACCATCGCCATTCCGTTTGGCACGGCGGGCGGCAGGTCGGCAGGGGTGCAGCGGGGCGGACGCTCTCCACGGACCTGGAGCCGCGGGTGGGCGTCGCTTCTTGTTCCCCTGCGCCTTATCGATCAAAGCAACGCCCCCCGGTGGACAGCCGGGGGGCGTTCAGTGCGCGCTCCGCTACCTGTGCGCGGTGGCCTGCCGGGCCCCCCACCCTTGGACCCCCCCGGGACCGAGATGCCTGGCAGGCCGCCGCGTTATGGGTGACCTTCCTCTCTTGACCTGCGCGTCGCCATGGTCAAAGCGGGCCAATTCCTCAGTTCCATGACGTGTTAGGCCTTCGGTGCAGGTGCAACACTCCAAAAGGCTCGCTCCCTCGGGGATAGGTGAGCCAGCCCGCGCCGCCGTTTCCCCCGATCCGGCGGCGCGGGTCTTTGTCGTATACCGAGGCGCGGTGTTGTGTGCTGGCAGCCCACTCCGGTCCCGCGAAGGCCCAGCGGGGACAAAGACCGACGCGTTGCCGGAGCAGTTCAGGATGCCGCGGCGGACCTCCGAGCCCCCCGTCCCGTGGCCCCCATGGACCGAGACTTCTCAATGACCGCCGCGGCGTCCTCAGAGATTTGCCCGCCAATTCGCCCCGTTGCCAGGGTCAGATCGGGTCCCTGCCGTACCACCCCTGACGGGCCACGGAATCAGGCGCACACTCGAAGAGGCTCGCCCTCAGCAGGGGTCCCCCGGGCCTTCGGGGGACTAGCGAGCCAGCCCGCGCCGCCGACACCCCACGAGCCGGCGGCGCGGGTCTCGCCCGGGACCTACCGCCGTTCGGGCGCCGGCTGCTGCGCCCCACGGGCCGGCACTGCTCTGCGTCGTACAACCGGTAGTGCTGCATCCCAATGCCCACGTAGATGCGCTATGGGGCTGACAGGTAACCACGCTGGCACCATCGGCGAGGTTGAGTGCTGGTGCCAGTGGACGTCATCGCAGGTCAAAGCGGTGGGCCCCGTGGGACTCGAACCCACAACCTACGGATTAAAAGAGGATTCTGGCCGCTGTCAACGCCCCAGGTCAGAGCGTCCCGCTGCCTTTCACCTGCGTAAACGACACTGGACGACTCTCGTCGGTTCCGGCTGGTTTCGGAAGCATTGCGGACTCAGTGCGGACCAGACGAACCAGCCCCGCGGTCTACACCTCTCTGGAGTCCGGCTGGTGGCGGTGTACGCGTGGCATCGAGTATCTCGGCTCGGCGCTTCACCGCGGGGAAGCGGGTGTTGACGCGCGAGGCGCCTCTTCTTCTCAGTGGTGCGCGATCGTGGCGGAATGCAGCGACGTCAACAACTCGGCGAGGCTCACGACGGGCGGCAGGGTCGGCGACCCCGGGCTCAATAAGCTGACGATGTCGCCACCATCACGGCGTGCGCTGCGCAATGGGGACCGGCGATCGGGGCGGACGCTGATCGCTTGGTTGACTGGGGCATCGCATTCGCGGGGGATGATTGCCCTCCAGCTCGCCACGTCACCGAACGCCTCGCACGAACGAATACACGCCTACCTGGACCTCGCCTTTCAGGCCCCGAGATGAGCCACGGCTTGCGGCAGCCGCGGGCGCACGTCTGCCAAGAAGGACAATTGCCGCGTGCCATTACGGATAGCCGCATGCGGTGCTCGAGAAACCGCCGCCTCCGCGCCCATCGCGCCTACCATCCGGGTCATGGACCTGTGGGAGCGTGGGTCGGCGCTCGACCTGCTCGATGGGCTGCTGCGCGAGAGCGGCAACCGCGGACGTGTCGCGCTCGTCGCCGGTGAGGCGGGCATCGGCAAGACCTCGCTGGTGACCGAGTTCGCCCGGCGTGCGGGCTCGCAAGCCCGGGTGCTCTGGGGGGTCTGCGACCGATTGGTCACACCCCGAGCCTTGGGCCCGCTTCATGACATCGGCCGGTTGACCGGTGGTGTGCTCGCGGAACGCGTGAGCGCGGGGGCGACCCAGGAGGCGATCTTCGACGCATTCCTCGACGAGATCTCGCAGCCGGCCGAGCGGTTAGGCCCGGTGGTCGTCGTGGAGGACGCGCACTGGGCCGATGAGGGGACTCTCGACTGGCTGGCGTTCCTCGGTCGTCGGCTCGATCGCCGCTCGACGCTGCTGGTGCTGACCTATCGCAGTGACGAGGTGGGTCCGGAGCATCCGCTGCGCGGTGTCCTGGCGGCGTTGCCAGCCTCCACCGCGCGGCGTGTGCCGGTCGCTGCGCTGACCCGTGACTGTGTCCGCGAACAGGCACGCCTGGCCGGACGGGACGCGGATTCCGTCTACCGGCTGGCGGGTGGCAACCCGTTGCTCGTGACCGAGCTGCTCAAGAGCGACAGCGACGACGTGCCCGGCGCGGTGCAGGACCTGATCCTCGATCGGATCCGCGCGCTTTCCGCGCCGGCCCGCGACGTGGCGCACCTGGTGGCCGTCGTACCGACCCGTGCGGATGCGGTCGTCGCGGCATCGTCCGGCGCCGTCGACGAGTGCATCGCAGCGGGCGTACTGGTCGAGTCCGGTGACGGTGTGTCCTATCGGCACGAGCTGCTGCGTAGTGCCGTCGAGGACTCGCTGTCGCCGGCTCGCCGCGCCGCGCTGCATGGGCAGGTGCTGGAGATCCTGTCCGGCCAGCCGGGCGTCGACCCGGGTCGGCTGGTGCACCACGCCCGCGCCGCCCGCGACGCCGACGCAGTGCTCCGGTTTGGTCAGCTGGCAGGGGCGAGTGCGGTGCGGCAGGGCGCGCATCGGGAGGCCGCGGCGCACTTCCAGGCCGCTGTCGCCCACCGTGCGCGAATCCCGGAGCCGGAGCAGGCCGCGCTGCTCGAGCAGTACGCAACCGCGGCCAACCTGGCCGGGTGGCACGAAGAGGCGTTGCACGCGCGCGAGGCCGCTGCCGTGATCAGGGAGACGCTCGGACAGTCCGACCTGTTGGGCGAGAACCTGTGCTGGATCTCCAGGTTGTCCTGGTGGACCGGGCGCATCGCCTCGGGGCGTGAGGCGGGGGCGCGTTCGGTCACCGTGCTCGAGGGCGCGCCACCGTCGACGTACCTCGCCCAGGCCTATGCGAACCAGTCGGCGCTGCACCTCACGACGCACGAGCTCGACGACGCCGTCCGGCTGGCGGAGCGGGCGCGTGACCTCGCCGAGGAGTTCGGCGACGAGGTGGTCGCGATCTACTCGACCATCACCCTGGGCACGGCGTGGCTCGTGACCGACCCGCCGCGAGGTCGCGCGGTGCTCGAGGCGGCGCACCAACGGGCGCTCGCGGGGGGCTACGTCGAGCACGCTGCGCGGGCGTTGGCGAGCCTGTGCCTCGTGCCTGCGGACGAGCTGGCGGAGTACGACGCTGCCGCTCCGGCGATGGACCGCTCGCTTGCGTTCAACGAGGAGCACGACCTTGAGGGCATGTTGCTTATGGTGCTCGGCGCGCGGGCAAAGCTGCGACTGGAGCGCGGCGACTGGACCGATGCGCTGACCGACGCCGAGGCCACGCTGGCGCGGTCCGGCCTGCGAGGCGTCAACGCGGCGTTGCCGTTGGTGACCAGGGGTCGCATCGAGGCCGCCCGCGGTGCCCCGGATGCGCTGGCCACGCTGGACCTGGCGTTGCGCGCGGCGGAAGGTGTCGGCGACGTGCCCTTGGTCGTGCCCGTCGCGGATGCTCGCGCGGAGTACTGGCTGTGGTGTGGCGAACTCGAGCACGCGCGCGAGGAGGCGCGGCGTGGCCTTTCGTTTGCCGGCGCTGCCGGTCAGCCGTTCCTGATCGGTCGGCTCGCGTGGCGGCTGTGGCAGTGCGGTGGCACGGACGAGATGCCGGCGACGGCAGCACTGCCTTTCCGGCAGATGGTCCACGGCGAATGGTCCGAAGCCGCCGCAGAGTGGGAGCGGCGCGGTGGCACCTATCTGCGCGCTGAAGCGCTGGCCCTCGGTGACGAGCCGGCAGCCGGTGAGGCGTTGCGCATCCTGGACGGTCTGGGCGCGACGCGCCCGGCGGACCATCTGCGGGCGCAGCTGCGCAAGCGCGGGATCCTGCGGGTGCCGCGCGGCCCGCGCCGTGCGACCGCGGCCAACGCGGCCGGGCTGACGCCGCGACAAGTTGACGTGTTGGTCCTGCTGGTCGAGGGCCTGTCGAACGCGCAGATCGCGGCGCGGCTGACGTTGTCGCCGAAGACCGTCGATCATCACGTCCACGCTTTGTTGCGCACGCTCGGCGTGGCCAACCGCGGCCAGGCGGTCGCCGTGGCACACCGGCGCCAACTCGTGGGTTGAGCGGGCCCCTCGCGCCCGCGGGGTGCGAGGCTCCGCAGTTCGTGGACAGGAGAGTGCGCCGTGGGGATGTTGGAACTGGCCGGGGATGCGTACGCGCGGCGTGCCTGGGGCGAGGCGTTTGCGCGGTTGACCGCCGCGGATGCGGATCAGCCGCTGACCCCGCTGCACCTCCAGCGTCTGGCGGTCGCTGCGCACTGCATCGGGAAGACGGACGAGTCCACCGACGCCTGGGGGCGTGCGCACGCTGCCTGCCTTGAGTGCGGCGACGTCGAGAATGCCGCTTTGGCTGCGGCCTGGTGCGCGTTCGGACTGATCACTCGTGGCGAGTTCGCGCTAGGCAGCGGTTGGTTGGGGCGCGCGCAAGCGCTCTGCGAGGAACACAATCTCGACTGCCCGGCACGGTGGTTCGTTCTCGGGCAGATGGCCGCGGCGAGCATGTTCAGCGGCAACTACGCGGCCGCATTGGAGATGTTCCAAGAGACCCAGGGCAATGCCGACCGGATGCGTGATGCCAACGGCATGACGCTGAGCAGGCTCGGCCGGGCACAGTGCCTCACCCAGCTCGGTCGCGGTCGCGAAGGTCTGCAGTTGTTCGACGAGGTGATGGTCTTTCTCAGCACCGACGAGGTGTCGCCGCTCGCCGCTGGTCTCGCGTACTGCGCCGCGATCGAGTCCTGCCAGCGGATTCTCGACGTCCGCCGCGCCCAGGAGTGGACGGCCGCACTGACGCGCTGGTGCGACGAGCAACCCGATCTGGTGCCTTACCGCGGCAACTGCCTGGTTCACCGCGCCGAAATCCTCATGTTGCACGGCGCCTGGCCGGAGGCCTACGACCAAGCTGAACGCGCCCGCGACTGGCTCGCCGACGTCGCGGGCACCTCCGTCGGCAATGCGTATTACCGGCTCGGCGAGCTGCACCGGCTCCGCGGGGAGTACCTCGAGGCCGATGCGGCGTATAAGCAAGCAAGCTTGTACGGACAGGAAACCCAACCGGGCCTCGGGCTGCTGCGCCTCGGGCAAGGTCACATCGACTCCGCGACCGCGGCGATCCGCCGCGCGCTCGACGAGACTACGGATGTCATCTTGCGTGCGCATCTACTCGGCCCGCAGGTCGATGTGGCGCTCGCCGCCGACAACGTGCCGACCGCCCGCGCGGCAGCCGACGAGCTGTCCGAGATCGCCGCGCGGTTCGACGTGCCGCTGCTGCGCGCCATGGCGATGCACGCCGATGGCGCGGTGACGTTGGCCGAGGGCGACGCACCGGCCGCATTGGGGCGCCTGCGTTCGGCCTGGACGCGTTGGCAGGAGCTAGAGGTGCCGTATTACGGCGCCCGGGTGCGCGTGCTGATCGGCGAGGCGTGCCGCGCGCTCGGCGATGAGGACACCGCCGAGATGGAGCTCGATGCGGCCCGCTGGGTCTTCCAGGAACTGGGCGCAGCGCCCGACCTCGCCAGGGTGCAGAAGCTGTCGAAGCGGCCTGCGACAAGGGCACCGGGCGGCCTGTCGCTGCGGGAGACGCAGGTGCTGCGGCTGGTTGCCGCTGGCAAGACCAACCGGGCGATCGCCGCCGAACTGTTCCTCAGTGAGAAGACCGTGCATCGGCATTTGAGCAACATCTTCACCAAGCTCGACGTCGGCTCACGGTCCGCCGCGACGGCCTACGCGTTCCAGCACGACCTGGTCTGACACGCGAATGGGTATTTCTTCCGATGCTGCGGCCCCGGCGTCGCTCCTACCGTTCCCAGCAACGAACAACGACTGGGAGCGATCCGAGATGGGCGACAACACCGAGTACGTCGAGACGGTCATCGTCGGGGGCGGGCAGGCCGGCCTCGTCGCGGGATACGAGCTGAAGAAGCGGGGCCGCGAATTCGTCATCCTCGACGCGCAGGCCCGCGTGGGTGACGCATGGCGCAACCGCTGGGACTCGCTGCGCTTGTTCACTCCAGGGCGTGACTGCGAGTTGCCCGGCCTGCGATTTACCGCTCAGCGGAGCCTGGCGCCGACAAAGGACGAGATGGCCGACTACTTGGAGGCGTACGCCGCGCACCACAACCTGCCTGTGCGCAATAGCGCCCGCGCGACGGGGCTGAGCAAGTCCGGCAACCTGTTCCTGGTCACGACGACGTCTGGCGAGTTCACCGCGACGAACGTCATCATCGCAAGCGGTTCCTACTGCGATCCGAAGGTGCCGCTCTTCGCCGACGACCTCGACCCGCACATCGTGCAGCTGCACTCGCAGGCATACCGCAACCCATCGCAACTGCAGCCCGGCGGCGTGCTGCTCGTCGGCGGTGGCAACTCCGGAGCCGACATCAGCCTCGACGTCGTCCAAACGCGTCCTACATGGTTGGCCGGGCCAGAGGTGCCTCACATCCCGCCGAACATCGACAAGTGGTTCGCACGGATGGTCGTGGTCCGAGCCGTGCGGTTCGCGCAGCGCAACGTCCTGTGCCTGCGCACGCCCATTGGCCGCAGGGCCGCGCCGAAGATGCGTGGCAAGGCAACCCCGCTGATCCGCGTCAAGCCGAAGTGGCTGGCCCGCGCCGGCGTGCAGCGCGTCGGTCGGGTCGTCGGCGTCCACGACGGGCTCCCGCAGCTCGAGGACGGTCAAGTACTTGACGTCACCAACGTGATCTGGTGCACCGGCTATCGGCACGACTTCCCGTGGATCGACCTCGACGCTGCGTTCGACGAGCACGGCTCGCCGGTCCATGCACGCGGCGTGTCCACCGAGGTCACCGGGCTCTACTTCGTCGGCCTTGAGTTCCAGTTCGCGCTGGCATCGGCGTCACTCTGGGGAGTCGCGCGCGATGCGGCGTACGTCGTCTCGCACCTGGACCACCACATGACCACTCGGCCGAAGCTCGCCCCCGCGGCGGCCTGACGGCCGCGTCGCCGGCTGCGCACCGGCGCCAACTCGTGTTGGGGCGGCCGCTCGCGCCTACGATCCGGTCATGGAGCTGTGGGAGCGCGCGGATGCGCTCGAGCTGCTCGATGCTGTGTTGCGCAAGTGTGCCGGTGAGGGGGGTGGCGTTGGTCGCCGGCGAGGCGGGGATCGGGAAGCCGTCACTGGTGGCCGAGGTCGCGCGACGCTCGCGGGAGCGGGTGCGGGTGCTGTGGGGTGCGTGCGACCGGTTGGTGACGCCGCGCGCGTTGGGGCCGTTGCAGGAGCCGGCCCGCCAGACCGGAGGTGAGCTGGCCGCGCGGTTGTCGGCCGGGGGCCGGGCAGGAGGCGATCTTCGCGGCGTTCCTCGACGAGCTGTCCGATCCACCGCACGGGTTGGGTCCGATGGTGGTGGTGGAGGACGCGCACTGGATGGATGAGGCGACCCTCGACTGGCTGGCCTTCCTTGGTCGGCGTACCGATCGCCTGTCGGTGCTGCTAGTGGTGACCGACCGGGACGACGAGATGGGGCCCGAGCATCCGTTGCGGGGTGTCCTCGGGTCGCTGCCGGCGGCGAGGTCGCGTCGGGTCGTGGTGCCGGAATTGTCGCGGGAGTGCGTGTTGGAGCAGGCGCGGCTCGCCGGGCGGGACGCGCAGTCGGTAGCCGCGCACCGGTTGAACCTGCTGCCTTGATCGAAGCTGATCTCTACGCGCAACTTAGGGAGATCTCCCGATTCAGCCCCTAGTGGGGCGCTCCTACCTTGGCGGGCACGACGACGACAGATCTTGGGAGAGCAGAACCGTGCGCCTCATTCATGACGACCTCGCTCAGGCAGAGCGATTCCTCCGCCTTGAGAGCCTCATCGACCGCGAGCGGACGCTGCGCACGGCTGCCGCCTTTCGCGCCATCCGCCGGGCCGAGCGCGCGGCCACCCGAGCGCGTCACCTGCTCGTCCGGTCAGGGGTCCAGTCATGAACGTGCGTCATCGCCACCATCGGCGTCACCGTCACGACGTCGTCGTGGTGGGAGCGCGCGCCGGCGGAGCGGCGACCGCACTGCTGCTGGCCAGGCTCGGCCACGACGTAGTGCTGGTGGACCGCGCGCAGTTCCCGTCAGACACGCTGTCGACGCATCAGATCGCCCGACCGGGCGTGGTGGCGCTGCACCGATGGGGTCTGCTGGACGAGGTACTCGCGAGCGGGACGCCGGCGATCCGTGAGGTCAGTTTCACCGCCGAGGGCGAAACCGTGCGACGCACGGTGAAGGACACGTCTGGCGTAGACCTGCTCGTCGCCCCGCGCCGTCATGTGCTGGACACCCTCGTCGCCGACGCCGCCGCCGACGCGGGTGCGTGGTTGCACACCGGGATCACCGTCGAGAGCGTCCGCCGCGATCGCAACGGTCGAGCCGTCGGCGTGCGCGGGCACGTCGCGTCGGGCGACCGCGCAGTGATCGACGCCCGCTTCGTTGTGGGCGCGGACGGGCTGGGTTCGCGTGTCGCGCGTTCGGTCGGCGCGGAGCTCACCGAACAGCGGGGCAGTGCCGGGGCCGTGCAGTACGCCTACTACGCCGGGCTCCCGTGGCGCGGCATCGAGTTGTTCGCTGCGAACCGTGCCCTCGCTGGAGTGTTCCCGACACACGACGGGCAGGCCTGCATTTGGGTCGGGACCCCCACCGAAGATGCACGCGCCGCTCGTCGTCACGAGGGCTCTCGCGCGGCGGCGTTCACGAGCCAGCTCGAACGGGCTGCTCCGGACCTGATGGCGCGGCTGCGCAACGGACGACGGGTCGCGCCGGTCACCGGGATGCTGCGCATGCCGAACCATCTGCGCCGGGCGCACGGTCCCGGTTGGGCGTTGGTCGGTGACGCCGGCTACCACCGGGACGCGGTGTCCGGACACGGCCTCAGCGACGCCTACCTTCACGCCGAGCTGCTGGCCGCAGCCCTGCACGCCGTCTTGTCAGGCGACTCGGATGAGCACACTGCCCTAGCCGACTACCAGGAACGACGTGACCGCGCGTTGCGCGACGTCTTCGACTTGACCTGCGCCCTGGCCGAATATCCGCCCGTGCCCGAGTTCGTCGAACTGCAGAAGCAGCTCAGCCGTGCCTTCGACGCCGAGGCGACCGAACTGGCCGCTCGCCCCATCCCGGGCGAGCGCGAGCTAGCCCGTGCGCTGATCGCCTAACCCGCACAACAGCACGAGACACATCGGCACCGGCCCGGTGCCACCCGCCCATCGCACCACCCAACAAGTTAAGGAGTACTGGCATGACCGCAACCGTCAACGAGTCGACCCGCAACGGCGTCGACACCGCCACGCTGTTCGCCACCCTGGACGCGGTGAAGGCCGCGCCGCAGGCGGCGAGGTTCCAGTTCCGCGCCCACAACGAGTGGATCGCCGGCACCCACAGTCGTGGAACGATCTACGGGTTCTACGGCGTCGGGGAGGAGCGCACGCACGAGCGCAGCTTCCACTTCGACACCGATCACCCGGCCGTCCTGGTCGGGCAGGACAACGGCCCGACCCCGGTGGAATATCTGCTGCACGCGCTGGCCGCGTGCCTGACCGCTGGGGTGGCGAACATCGCCGCTGTTCGAGGCGTGAAGCTCAACGAGGTGCACTCCGTCGTCTCCGGCGACATCGACCTCAACGGCATCCTGGGCCTCGACCCCGACGTCCGCAACGGCTACCAGAACATCGCCGTGCGGTTCACCGTCAAGGGCGACGCCCCCGACGAGAAGCTGCGCGAGATCGTCGAGCAGTCCCGGGCGCGCTCAGCAGTCTTCGACGTCATCACCAACCAGGTGCCGGTCACTATCGAGGTCGACACCGCCTGATCGAGCGACACCGTCTGATCGTTCGGCATCGTCCGACCGAGGATGCGAGCCGGGGCCAGCCGTTGGCCCCGGCCCCGTCTTCGCGGCAGGACTGGGGCAATCCCAAACCCCGAAGATGCCGGTCAGCCGCGGTCCTGGGGTGGTGGTCGTCGCGCGCCGGGCTGAGCGCTGACCACGAGTGCGTGCAGCCGGGAGTGAGATGATCGCGGTGTGGTCGTGAAGGCCGGCACGCGTCCGGCGGCACGGCGCTCGCTCGCGCTCTCCCCGTGTGCGGGGGGCCACGCGGCGGGGCTGCGAGCGGCTCATCATGGCGAAGGGAGAGACCCGACATGGCGCCTCGCCGACGGCCGACACTACGGGCTTGATCGCGTCCCGGCCGTACGCCGCCTGCCGCAACACGCCGGGCACGCTGGTCTCCAGGGCGCACGGCGCTCGCCTCAAGGTCCATGACGCTGACACAGAGGCTGCGCGGAGGTCCTGCCCGGGGATCACAGCCCTGCCGCCGTCCGTCGACATCCAACCGGAGGTGTCCGCGTTCAGCCCCGCCCGCGGGCTCCTGCATCAGGCGAGCCACGAGCCTGGGTTCCAGGCCGCGACCACCACTCGGCCCAGGACCGACAGCGCACGTGTCGTCATGCTCGACGAAGACAGCGTCGCGTGCAAAGCCGCAGCTTTCCGGCCCAAGGCATGTCGTCGGCTGAGCAGGCAGGATGCGGACCGTTGCGGACCGGGCCCGCCAACGACGATCTTCAATCTCACATCGCAACGCGCTGAGCAGGGAAAACGCGGTGGGCCCCGTGGGACTCGAACCCACAACCTACGGATTAAAAGAGGATTCTGGTCACTGGCAGCGTCCCAGGGCAGAGGCATCAAAGTGCCTCTCACCTGCGCAGATGCTGCTTGACGTCTCTCGTCAGTTCTGGCTGGTTTCGGAAGCGTTGCGGACTCAGTGCGGACCAGTCCCTGGGGTCTCGATCCTCCTGGGACATCGTCGACTCGACGTGGTCCGGACGGGCGGAGTGTTTCGCGCGGCGCTCCCTCAGTCGGTGGGCAGCCTCATCGGATCTTCTTCCAGTCGGTGGCTTGGAAGACCCATCCGAAGTCGGCTACGTCGGTTTCGGTCCACCGCACGGTCCCGTCGCTCGAGGTGGAATCGCGCTGACCACACGAAGGGAACGCAGTCACCCCCGGCAGCCCGTTCACCGTCCGGGTGAAGGTGGCAACATCGGCCGAGACCGAGATCCAGCCGCTGCAGGGCACCACGGGGAAGGTCGAGTCCGTAGGTGTCTGACTCGAGGGACCAGCGACCGTTGCCGATGGTCCAGGTCTACAGGCCGGCGTTCTCTTCGAGGAACTCGGCTGTTGCCTTGCCGCCGCTGGCTCGGGACATGTCCGCCTCGGTCATCGAGTAGCGGTACGTGCCCCGTGGCAGGGCGCCGGTCGGGCCCGGACCGGTGAGGGGTTCACGGTGTCCGACGCCGCGAGGGCGCGCATCGCCCGCGACGAAGGTGCACCCGCTTGGGATGGTCACGGTCGGGTCGCGTCCGGCTTTGTCTCGCAGAGCACCGACCTCGTGAACGAGCTCGTCGATCCACGACGGTTGTCGTTGATGTCCGATCGCGCGCAGCCCCGCGGTTCGCATCGCGTCGAGCTCTGTGCTGCTGGCCAGCGCCGCCTTGCTTCCGGACCGACAGGCGTTGCTGTAGCCCGGTCGCGTCGGAGTCTGCGGCGTGTCGCACGGCCCAGGTGGCGGCGCTGGCCGCCGCGCCGTGGAGCCAGCCGCGTTGTTGCGGACTGAGGTCGCGCCAGGTGTGCGGGCTGGCCATCAGGACGACGGCGCGTGGCCACAGCCGCACGTTGGGCGCGACGAACGGGAGGGTTTCGGGGTAGCCCCGCCAGGTTGACTCGCCGCTGTCGATCAGCCCGGACTGGGTCAGCGTCTGACGGTCGCGGGGGTCGACGACCGGGGTCGCGCCCAGAGCCCGGATCCCCGCTTCCTGGCTGCCCGGGGAGCTGGTGGAGAAGGCTCGTCCGCTCCAGTCGGCGGCGGTGACGATGGGGTGGTCGGTGGCGGCGGCGAATCGCAGACCTCCGGCGAGCAGGGCGAGCGGCATGACCCCGGTCTTGGCGGGCACGTCGGCCAGACAGTTGCGCCGAGTGGCGCCGGAGGACCTGCGCCTGCAGCTGGTAGGAGTCGATGAGCAGCGGGACGAGCAGTGGTCGCAGGCTGGTGACTCCCAGGGTGTCGAAGGTGTGCGCCTCCGCCCAGCCGAGGTCCACGCGCCCAGCCGCGACGCGCTGGATGACCCGTCGCTGCTCGTCGGTGTCGCGGGCCCGGGTGCGGACCTCGACCTTGAGCTTCCCGCGGCTACGCCTGGTGACCTGTGCCACGAACTCCGGGATCGCCGGTGCGCCGACGATCGAGCCGGGTAGCGCCGCGTCCGCCAGCACGAGCGTCCGCTCCGGTGCGATGACAGGCCGTTCTTGCCGGCCAGGGTGCCACCGGTGCAGGACGCGAGCAGAACCAGCTGGGCGAGCGCCAGCGTCGCGGAGAACGTCCGGAGGACGCCCGAGGCGGGCTCATCGGATGTCCACGGTCGGGTTGCGCAGGAGGGCGACGACGGCGGCCACCCGTCGGTTGACCGTGGGTGTCGTCGTGGATCCCGAGCTTGCGGAAGATGTGCGCCACGTGCGTCTCGACGGTCTTGGCTCCGACGTGCAGGGACCCGGCGATTGCCTCGTTCGACCGGCCCTCGGCCATCAGCGCGAGCACCTCACGCTCGCGAGTGGACAGGGCGGAGAGCGGTCCGGCGGCCGCCGCACCCGCCATCAGCCTCGTCACCAGCTCGGGGTCAACGACGCATTCGCCGGCCACGACCCGGCGCAGCGCGTCCAGCAGCGTCGATGCCTCGCTGACCCGGTCCTTGAGCAGGTAGCCGACGGCCCGCGGTGTTGTCCTCGAGCAGTCGTTGGGCGTAGGTGGCGGCGACGTACTGCGACAGCACCAGGACGGCCGTCTTCGGGTAGCGGACTCGGATCTTCTCGGCCGCCACGATGCCCTCGTCGGTGTGCGTCGGCGGCATCCGGATGTCGACCACGGCGGCGTCGGGCTGCTCCAGGGCGACGAGCCGGAGGAGTCCGGCCGGCTCCGATGCCTCGCCGACGGTTTCGATGCCTTCGCCGGCGAGCAGGCTCCGCAGGCCTTCGCGGACGATCACCGCGTCGTCAGCGATCACCACTCTCATGTTCTCTCCAACTGTGCCGGGCGCAGTGCGCCGGGCCGGTGCGCCACGTGGAGCTCACCGGCGAGGGCCGTCACCCGGTCCTCGACCCCGATGTCGTCCATGGACGGCGCTGTCGCGCGTAGAGCCGGATCGCCGTCGTCGAGCAGGCGCACGCTCCAGCACTGCCGGGGGGTTCGCGTCGCAAGCGTGATCTCCATGTTCGAGGCGTGTCGCCGTCGTGCATCGCCCAGTGCCCACTGGGCAGCGGCGTAGGCGGCGGCCTCTACAGCGGCGGCCGGATCGCGGGGCTCGGGGCGCGTCGGTCCGCGGTGGTCAACGACGCGTACGACGACCTGGGTGCTGGTGTCGGCCAGTTCCTGCAAGGCGAAACCGAGGCCGAGGTCGGCCAGCAACGGAGGATGGATGTCGTGCGCGATGGTGCGGACCTGGGCGAGCGCCTCCTTCACGAGCGTGTCCGCGCGGTCCAGCTTCGGTGCCGACGTCCTGGTCGCTGCCCGCGATCGTCGGTGCGGGCTTGGCCGCGCACCCGGCGCACGGTCATGGCCAGCCCGACGAGCCGCTGCTGGGCCCCGTCATGAAGATTGCCGCGCAGCTCCCGACGCTCCGACTCCGAGCGCTCCACGAGGCGCTGCGCGGTCGCCCGTGCCGCCGTCAGCTCGGCTCGGGTCGCGGCCTGCAGCCGCGCGGTGTCGAGGGAGAGCACCATCGCAGGGCGCAACGACCTCAACAACCGGGCGGCCGGCAACGACGCGCGGTGGTTGACCGCGGCGATTCGCCTTGCCGCGGTTCGTCACGGTGGTCACGGCCCGCCGCGCCGTGCTGTCGGCACCGTCGCTGCCCGGTGGTCCCAGCCTTGCCCGTCGCGGGTACGTCGTCTCCGTTGGCGTCTACCCAGGTCGACCGTGACTCGGCCCACCACACGATCGTGAGCGCGGGGTCCTTCACGGCGGCGGCCAACGTTGCCTGTAATTCGACCAGGTGTCGAGACGCGACCTATCTCCCCGGCCAGCCGGTTCAGTCGTACCGAAGTCGTCCACGATCGGGCTCGCCGCCAGCACAGGCACGCCACCAGTCCCAAGGCGCTGGCTTGCGCCACCGCGAACGCCCACGTCCGCGGGGGACCGGTCGTGGTGTCCGCGACGGAAGCGTCCGGCAGGACCAGGGCGGCCAGGCTCACCGCCAGCGGGACTCCCACCAGCGAGGCAAGGAGGTCCTCGTGACGCCAGCCGGGACTGCGCAGAATGTGGGCCGGCAGCGCGGCCGACAGCGCCACCGTCGCGATCAGCACAGCCCGCAGCAACCACCCGCCGGCGCCGAACGGGTCCACGGCCGGTGTCAGGCAGGCGCGCCAGCAGCCTGGTTCCTCGAACGAGTTCCAGGTCAGCGCGGCGACCAGGCTCGCCGACGCGAGGACGCCAGCGGCTCGTCTCCAGTGCGACGGGGTCGACGGCACCCCCGATCCGGTCGCCAGCAGCGCGATGGCCGGCAACACGACGGCGCTGCGCCCGTGAGACGAAGGTCGTCACCGTTCCCGCATGGGTCCACCCGGCCCAGTCCGGCATCGTCCACAGCAGTCCCACGAACAGGAGCGACGGGACGAGCCGTCCCGCGTGATCGGACGCGATGAACGAGGCGGCGACCAGAGCCACTGCCACCAGAAGGGCGAGAACGAACCTGCCCGCCGACGCTGCGCCGTAGCTGGTCGACACCAGCGTGGGTGGTCGACTCGCGCTGACCACGATGACCCCTGCGGCCACCGCGACCAGCAGGCCCGACGCGACGCGCGGTCCCGCGCCCTCGCAGGCGAACAGGGCCAGCGATCAACACGGCAGCCTCGCGACCAGGGTCAGCCCGGCGCCTGACGGGACGAGCACGTCGGAGATCTCCGCCGAGGGCAACGATGCGGTCGCGGACGCCCGTCAGCCCCGTGCCGCGGGCGCCTTCGATCGGAGGGTCGATGGCGCAGCTCCCGTCGTCGCTGATCGAGGCGACCACCGCGTCGGCCAGTCGCTCGATGTGGATGGTCGCTCCGGTGGCGCCGGAGTGCTTGACCGAGTTGGTCACCGCCTCGGCGCACAGGTACCAGAGGGCAGTCTCGACGGATCGCCTCGAGCCGCCCGAGTGGCACGTCCGTCATGACCTGGATGGGAACCGTGCCGGCCAGGTCGGACAGGGCTGCACGAAGTCCCCCGTCTGAGAGCAGCTGCGGGTGCAGTCCCTGCGCGATGCGCTGCAGGTCATCGAGAGTCCGCTCGACCTGGACGACGGCGGTGCCCACCTCGCCGCGAGCCGCGGACTCGTTGACGCTGGCGCCGATCGTCAGCAGCGTTTCCCGCAGCTCGTCCAGAAGCGGGTGAACCGTGGTAGCCCAGCCTTGCGGCGAGTTGCTCGCGTTCCGTGTCGGCAGCGGTCACCAGTCGCCGCTGCAGCGCTCGCGACTGTGCGACCTGCAGTTCGAGCTGGGAAACCATTGCGGCGTTCGCCTCCAACATCGCCCAAGCGCGCCGAGTACGCCTGCGGGGCACGGGCGGAGGCGGCTGGCAGCAGCAGCCCGGTGATGCCGGCGCCAGGTTCGCTCGCGATCTCGATGACGTGGTCTCGCAGCTGCGCGTCGGCGCCGGGATCGGCCCAGGCGATCACGAAGCAGACACGCCCCCGCCGCCGCCAGCAGCGACGACCCGACGATGACGCCCCACGCGGGCGACAGCGTCAAGCCGCAACGTGACGAGGGCCGCGGGTAGGGCGATGCCGAGCCCGAGGAGAACACCGGCGACGCCGTACGCGAGGACTCGGCGACGCTCGCGCCGCGTGTGTCGCCTTCGCGCGGGCGTACGCGCCGCAGGATCGCGATCGTCGCTCCGACCAGAGCCAGAAACTCGGCCACCTGGCCCGCCCCGAGCCCACGACCCGCGGCCGCGACCGCGAGGACGGCCACCCCGATCAGTCCCGCCCACGCCCAGGCCTGCGATGCACCACCGCCGCCATTCGATTGCCTGACAGACCCGGTAGGCCGGGGAGCACCGCGACCGCCATCGCCGGCCACCAGATCGCCGACATGCGGACGTCCAGACCGGCGAGGCACCAGCTGCCGCCTGCTGCCAGCGCCGACCGCGGCCCGGTCGCCGCGCAACGGGCGTCCCACCCAGACCGCCGCGGCGCCGAAGAAGCCGACAGCCACCGCGGCAGTCGAGCAGGTGCGACCACACACTGCCCCGCAGCACCGACTCTCCCAGCGCGACCAGGCAACCGCTGAGCAGCAGGACCAGAGCGCGCGCGACCCGCGGGTTGGGACCCGTCGCCGTGACCTCGATGCGCTCGTCGTCCAGGGAGCCGCCCATCACATTCCGCACTGTGGCACAGCCGCCCCCAGAAGGGTCCGAGATGGCCGGGACGACGGGACCGCGCGAGCCCCGCCGCTCGGGCAGGGACGATGATGCCGAGCACCTCGCCCGCGAACGTCAGCGACGTTTCGGTCCCCACGCTGGGAAGTTGACCGGTTGCGATCGCGTTGCCGCGACGAGCACGTGCAGGTCGCCGGCGTCAGGATTCATCACACACAGGTTGTCGGTGTCCGTGGGCGACCCAGTGGCCGCAGCCGACCAGCAGCTTGCGGCCGTCCGGTGACCAGACCGGCTTGAAGAAGTTCCAGCGATCGTCGCGGCTCGGACGACGTGCAGGCCGCTACCGTCCGGGTGGACGGCGAAGATCGACCCTGCTCCGGGCGCGCCGTGCGACTCGGGCCAGATGTTGAAGATCAGTCGACTGACCGTCGGGGGACCAGGCGGGATGCTCGAGTCCGGGGCGGGGGGCGACCACTTCGTGAAGTTCGGTTCCGTCGGTGCGCACCACGTAGATGGCTTCGTTCTGGAGGAAGTCGGTGGGGCTGGTGGGCCCGACGATGCGACCGAAGGCGATCTGCTGGCCATCGGGCGAGAAGACCGGCTCGACGTCGAACCCGCCGCGGGTGACCTGACGCGGGTGTGATCCGTCGACGTCCATGACCCAGATGTCGGTCGTGAACGCCGGGTCGTCCGGCAGCAGCGTCAGAGGCGTCGAAGGCGAGAAGTCGCCCATCAGGCGAGTAGCGCGCGTCCTCCTGGATGCCGCGACCGAAGGTCAGCTGTCGCTGCCCGGTGCCGTCGGGACGGATCGTGGCGATGTGCTCCCCGGTGTCGTCCGGGAAGTCGAACGCGACTCGGCCCCGTCCGGCGCCCAGTTCGGCATGAAGCTCGGCACGGTCGTCAGCGGTCGCTGGTGGGTGCCGTCCGCGTCCGCCGTCCAGAGGCTGAAGTCGCCGAGCGCCGGGTCGAACCGGCCGAACGCGATCGGCCCGTTGCGGACACCCGCAGCGTCGCTCGGGCCGGCGGACGAGGCGACACAACCGGCGGCGATGACGACCGCTGCGACGAGTCGGGACAGTTTCTGGTGCGACGTGTGCATGGTGACCTCCCTGTGGGACCCACGGACGTGGGTGACCACATCAGTGCACTCGTCGGCGGCTGCCGCCGTCGTCCGGGCCAGCCCGGATGCTGTGATCGAGCACCTGTGCCACAGTGCGAATGTGGCGGCGGCGTGGCGCACAGAAGCGTCACGCGATGCGTGGCGATGTCTCGGTGATGTTTCGGCAAGACGGCGGACTGTTGCGGACTGGGGGTCGCCACGACGAAGTTCAATCTCACAGCGCAACACGCTGACCTGGGTAAACGTGGTGGGCCTGTGGACTGTCGGCTGTTGCTTGACGGATCTGTTTCGGGTGATCCTTGACACTCCGTTTCTGGAATCTAGGGCCGCGGGCCGCTGCCTGCGGCGTGTTTCTTGCGGATGGGTCGGTTGCTGGTGCGGGCCACCGTCTTGACGAGCTGACTGCCGACCCAGAACTGCAGCAGGTCGCCGGTGACCAGCACGTCGCAGGGCGAGCCGCTGTAGTTCTTCCCGACACTGACTTGTTGGTAGCCGACGCAGACGATGCCGTTGGCGGCGACCTTGCGGGAGACCCACGCGTCGCCGTCGCGTTGCGCTGCCCGCGGTGCCGGGACCCGCCCGACCGGGCTCAACGCGGTGGTCTCTGTGGGGTGGAACCGGCTGTCCGGGGTCGCGTTGCCCAGTGACTGGTGGGGTCGGGCCTGGTTGTAGTAGTCGACCCATTCGTCCAACGCGGCCTGGGCGATCCGCAGGCTGGTGAACACCTGGGTGGTGTCGAACTCGGTGCGCATACTGCGGTGGAACCGTTCGATCTTCCCGGTGGTGGTCGGGGACCGTGGCGCGGTGAGCAGGTGCTCGATCCCGTTCTCCCGGCAGATCCGGTCGAACAGCACCTCCACCGGCGGGTGGTGGAACCGGCCGGTGAACACCTTCCCGTTATCGGTCAGGATCTGCTCCGGGACCCCGTGCGCGCGCAGCGCCGCAGCCAGGCCGTCACAGACCAGCTGGGTGCGTTCCCGGGGCATCAACCGGGCCGACACGCAGAACCTCGAGTGGTCATCGACCCCGGTCAACGCCTTTGACGGTCGACCCGTCGGCGAGCAGGAACCCGCCGACCACATCGAGCTGCCACAGCTCCATCGGCGCGGCCCGTTCCCAGCGTTTCCACTTCTGCGCCCGGCGCCGGCGCGACACGGGGTCGATCACCCCGGCCCGGACCAGGGCGCGGTAGATCGCCGACTCCGAAGGCACCGGGTCCACCCCCAGCCTGGTCAGCTCGAGCCGGATCCGCCGCGGCCCCCAATACGGGCGGGCCCGGCGCAGCTCGAGCACCCGCGCCGCCAGCTCGCGCCGGCAGCTGGTGCGGGCACGAGTTCGGCCGGTGCGACCGGTCCCCCAGGCCCTCCAGGCCCTGGGCCTCATAGCGGGCCAGCCACGCGTGCAGCGTCTGCCGGCTCACCTTCCACTGCCCGGCCACCTCGGTGACCGTTCGGCCGTCGCTGATCACTGCCAGCACAGCCTGATACCGCTGCTCAGCCACGCTCATCTCCCTCATACAAGGGAGTGTCAAGAATCAGCCGAAGTAGCTGTCAACCATCAGCCGAACATGTGTAAAGCCTCAACCGATGCCGAACTGTCAAGCATCAGCCGAGGCCTTACACAGAAGGGGTGGGCCCCGTGGGACTCGAACCCACAACCTACGGATTAAAAGTCCGCAGCTCTGCCTGGTTGAGCTAGAGGCCCGGCGGCTGATGTTGCCGCCGGGCAGCCTACCGGCGGATGGGGGCACCTGACGGTCCCCCGGATGGCGGCACCTGACGCCCCGGACGGGGGACCTCGACGGTCCCCCCGTCCGCTGCCTAAGCGGCGAGGTCGAGCTCCGGCTCGAGACTCGGGACGACGTCCGGCTCGAGCTCGTCGCGGCGGATCAGCGTCAGCGCCGCGATGATGCCGAGTGCCGGCGACGACGACTCCGCCGATGAAGGCGGCATTGAAGCCGTCGACCAGAGCATCCGGCAGTGCTGCGCCGGTCGCGACCGCACTCTCGGTGTGGGAGGTCGCGATCGTGGACAGCGCCGCGATGCCCAGCGCCCCGCCGATCTGCTGCGAGGTGTTGAACAGCCCGGAGGCCAGACCTGCCTCAGCGGGCTGGACGCCGGCGAGGGCGGCGATCGAGATCGGCACGAACGAGAATCCGATGCCGAGCCCGGAGAGCAGGAAGCCGGGCAGCAGGTCGCCGAGGTATGAGCCGCCGACCGAGACCTGCGTGAAGTAGACAAGGCCAAGGGTCAGGCTCACCATGCCAACGACCAGGACTGGCTTGACGCCGACCCGGGTGACCAGCTGCGCCGCCACGGCCGACCACAGGATGGCCGTGCCCGCGACCGCGAGGTAGGCGACCCCGGCCTTCATCGCCGAGTAGCCGAGCACCTGCTGCATGTACAGCGTCAGCATCAGGAACATCGAGAACAAGGCGGTGCCCAGGATGAAGCCGGCGACATTCGCCCCTGCCACCGTCCGGGTCCGGAGGATGCCGAACCGCATCAGCGGCTCGGACTGGCGCAGCTCCCAGAACACGAAACCGGCGAGCAGGATCAGTGAGACGGCGAAGAAGCTCAGCGTCCTCGGCGCGAGCCAGCCGTCCTGCCCCGCCTGCGTGATGGCGTAGACGAGTGTGGAGAGCCCAACCGTGACGAGTGCGGCACCGGCGGCGTCGAACCGTTTCACGTGGGCATCCCGGCTCTCTTCGAGCAGGAACGGCGCCAGCACGAAGGCCGTCGCGCCGACCGGGATGTTGACGAAGAAGATCCATTCCCAGCTCAGCGCGTCGGTGAGCACCCCGCCCAGCAGTACGCCGGCCGCTGCACCGAAGCCGCCGACGGCGCCCCAGACGCCAAGGGCGATGTTGCGTTCCTTGCCCTCAGCGAAGGTCGTGGAGAGCATCGAGAGCGCCGCGGGGGAGATGATCGCCGCGCCGAGCCCCTGCAGGGCGCGCGCTGCGATCAGCGACTCCTCCGACCAGGCAAGCCCGGCGAACAGCGAGGCGAGCGTGAACACGATCACGCCCGCGAGGAAGACGCGGCGCCGCCCCAGCAGGTCCGCCGCTCGGCCGCCGAGAAGGAGCAGGCCCCCGAAGACGAGCGCATAGGCGCTGATCACCCATTGCAGGTCCTCCTGCGAGAACCCGAGGTCGACCTTGATCGATGGCAGCGCGACGTTCACGATCGCGATGTCCAGGACGACCATGAACTGGACGGCGCTGAGGAGCGCCAGAGCCAGCCATTTTCGTCGGTCTGTTGTCTCCATTTCGAACATGTCCCTTCAAGTAATCATCGAGTTGACTTGCAAAGTAGCAGTATCTACTTGCAGAACGCAAGCAATATCTTCGCAAAAGCAAGGAACCGCGCTACACTCGGGGCATGGCGAAGCGCTACGACCAGTACTGTCCGGTGGCCCACGCCCTGGAGCTGGTCGGCGAGCGGTGGGCGTTGCTCGTCGTACGCGAGCTGATGCGCGGGCCGAAGCGCTACACCGACCTCGCCGACGCCCTCGGGATCGGCACGAACATCCTCGCCTCGCGGCTGCGCGACCTCGAGGCTTGCGGGGTGGTCACGACGCGGAAGCTGCCGCCGCCGGCCGCCTCCCGCGTCTACGAGCTCACCGACTACGGCCGCCAGCTCAAGGCGACGGTCCGGGAGCTGGCCCTCTGGGGCGCCCGCTCACTCGGTCCCCCGACCGACGAGCACGAGATGTTCCCCGGCTGGCTCGAGAACGCCCTCGACACGGTGCTCGCCCCCGTCGCGCCACCGGGCCGGTTCGAGTTCCGCGTCGGGGGTGAGGTCGCCTCGATCGTCGACGGTGAGGCCCGGCCCGGGCCGGTCGACAGCCCCGACGTCGTCGTGGAGGCCGACCCGTCGGGCATGTACTACATGTTCGTGGACCGGCGTCAGGACCTCGTGTCCATCGCGGGGGACCATGACCTTCTCGGCCAGCTCCTCGATGCCGCTCAGGACCAGGCGGCACGCACCTCCGGTCCTGCACCGACGCGAGACGCGCGACCGCGCACCGAAACGGTCACGCTGCCGATCGGATCCCCGCCGGTTCCCCCGGGCGGGGCATTGTCGGCTGCGGCTGAGCCCGGCTGACGAAAGCCCGACGGCGTCGGGCTGGTGGTCACCCCGATCGCGCCCCCGCGAAGCGACGGACGAAGGGCCACCTGGCGCGCTGTCGAGGGATGGAGCGCTGGTCCACGCTGGCGACGAGTCCGGGAAGAGCCCCCGGAGTCTCGTCCATCAACGTGATCGCGTTGCGCCCCGCGAGGTAGCCCAGGGCGCGATAGGCCTCGAACTTCTGGTCCGTGTAGAGCTGGTCTGCGGTCGGATCATTGGGGAACTTGGCATCGGTTGCGTGATAGGCCTGCACATCCCACGGCGCATCCTTCGTCACCACCGTCCGGGCATAGATCAATCGGCCGCGGGTGCCGTCATCGAAGGCAATCGTCCCGCTGACGCAGTCCTTCTCGGCGAGCTGGCGAGGACCGTTGGGGTCGGGCACGAGGGGCGTCGGATCGATGGTGATCTCGACGTTCAACTCGCTGCGTGCCAGCGCGATCGCGTCGCCAAGAGTGCCGAACGTTCCGGGTCGGCCACCGCTCGCGTCGAAGCAGTAGATGTTGGCGCACCCCCGCCGCAGCAGCTCGACCAAGCCCAGGTTCTCGTAGTGGCCGCCGTCCGTCACATATAGGAACTTTGCGTTCACGTTGTTGAGCCCGAGCAGTTCGCGCACCAGATAGGACGGCCGCGGTCGCGGCACCCACCGGCGTCGCTTACCCGTGGTCCGCGTCGACTGCCAGTCCTCGAGGCGCCGGGGGTTTGGCACCCAGACGCCGAGCCTGATGTTCGACAATGCGAGCAGGAACGTGAGCGGTCGCCTGGTCATCTTGCCCATCGAGGGGGACAACGCCGCGCCCGACATGGCGACCGCGGCGATGAGGGTGAAGTCGCGATGCCTCGTGTCGGGGATGTACTTCTCGAAGTCCTCAGTTGACACGCCGCCGACGAGGGGGCCGCCGAGCGCGTAGGGGCTGAACGTAAAGCTCGTCACGCCGCGACCGGGTGGCGTGGCGCAGGGTTCGAGATGTTGGCGGCGGCGCACACCAGCAGTGTCGGCCAGGATTCGAGACCGGTCTGCGAGAGGGCCACCAGCTTTGTGTAGTCCCGCTCTCGCGCCACCTCAGGCGCCTTCTTCGTGAGATCCATCGCGGGCATCCGCTCGTCCTTGACGCGCTTGAGCGCAAAGGCACTGGCGAGACGGCGGCGGTAGAAGGGATGCAATGACCACGTCGTCAGGTCGGCGCGGTAGTAAAGCAGGACGAACAGTGAGAGCGATATCGCAACGAGAACCCAATCCCTCGGCGATATCTCCGGCTCCTTGACGGTCAACAGTGCCGTCCAGACGATGATTGCCAACAGGAGCAGTGGTCCGGCGATCGCCCCGGCGAAGTAGGTGATGAACCTGCTCAGCCCCGAGGAGAGCTTGCCGAACCAGCGACGCAACGTGCTGATGCTCTCCAAGGCCGTTGCTGGCTCGGAAATCCTTGACTGCAATTGAAGAAAGACACCCAGTAGGACTGTGGCAAGACTTGCGCCGCCTACGGTGCCCACAGCCTGGACCTGCTCCGACGTGACCGCGGTGGTTGTCGGATGGTCTGAAAGATTCCGCAGCGCGGCCAGCGTCGCCGGCACCAAGGCAATGAAGACGGTTGCAACTCCGAGAGTCACGATGAAGCGCAAGGACCAAGCCTGCACCGCGGCGCGCCACGAGTCATGCTTGAAGCGCCAGATGACCGTCCAGATCCCCAGTAGGGCGAACGCCACAAGCGCCCAGACGAGCAGCATGACCAACCAGTGCGGAAGGGAGGCGGTGAAGACACAGTTGTCGTCCCCGCGTTTGCATGCCGTTCCTGTGGACGTCACCGGTGTGCGAAGCGTTGGGAACCGCCATCGGTAAGCGAGCCCGAGAAAGAACCCCGTCGGGGCAAGCACGAGCGTCAAGAAACCGAGATTGAAGACGAACCCGAGAATCACGCGATAGCCCAAGGCCAACTTGCCCGAGGCTCCGGGCGCGAGATAGGAGCTCCGGTTGCGCAGGTATTGCTCCTCCGGCGAACCCGGGTGGAACGGTGGAGTCTCGGCGATCAGGCTGGGGTCGGAGTCGTCGTAGCCGGGTTCGCCTTTCTTGGGTTGCGGTTCCGCCGGATCCCATGTCTTCGCGACCATCGCCATGCCGGCAGCGATATAGGAACCGCCGGAGACCGCCGCCACATAAGCCGCCTCGCTGAGGCGGTTCAAGCTCGGGTCCTCCTTCGACTTTTCCTTGGACAGGGCTTGCAGCGCACCCAGGTTGAACGACGCTGACCGGATGCCGCCGCCGGAGCAGCAGATGCCGACCTTGTCGTCCGACGGCGGTTCGATCGTCCCGATGAAAGAGGCCGTCGGTTCCGGCTTGATGCCGAGTAGCAGCCGGCGCCGGGTCTGGTACGCCCTGTCCACATCCCTACGGCGCATGACGCGAGCCGGCACTTCTTGGACGAGTCCGGAGTCGCGCGTTAGTGGCGTTTCAGGCGCAGTCATGATCCCCCCTCAGCCGCAGCAAGGCGACTACTGCTGTTTTGTACGCGCATAGTCACCACCGGTCAACCATGTGACACGGTCCTGACCGGACGACTGCCTGTGGCGGCTCATCGACTAGCGGCAAGATGGCGCCTATGGCCTACGACGTCGAACGAGTCCGTCAGTCCTTCCCTGCCCTCAAGGAGGGCGCCGCGCACTTCGACGGACCGGGCGGATCCCAGGTGCCGCGACAGGTGGGCCACGCCATCGCCGGCACGATCACCGCGGCGATCGCAAACCGCGGCACGGTGACGGCCGCGGAGCGGCGCGCCGACTCGGTCGTGAACGAGGCCCGCGAGGCGGTGGCTGACCTGCTCGGCGCAACACGCGACGGGGTGGTGTTCGGCCGGTCGATGACCCAGCTCACCTATGACATCTCGCGCGCGCTGGCCAAGCAGTGGTCGGCGGGCGACGAGGTCGTGGTGACCCGGCTCGACCACGACGCGAACATCAGGCCGTGGGTACGCGCGGCGGAGGTTGCCGGTGCGACCGTGCGCTGGGCGCCGTTCGACCCGGCCACGGGCGAGCTCGCGGTCAGCGACATCACCGACCTCCTCAGTGCACGCACCCGGGTGGTTGCCGTCACCGGTGCGTCGAACATCCTCGGCACCCGACCGGACGTCCCGGCGATCGCCGACGCTGCGCACGCGCAGGGAACCCTCGTCTACGTCGACGGCGTGCACCTGACCCCCCACGCCTCGGTCGACGTATCTTCGCTCGGGGCGGACTTCTTCGTCTGCTCGCCCTACAAGTTCCTCGGTCCGCACCTGGGCACGCTCGCTGCCGACCCGGGGCTGCTCGACAAGCTCGAGCCCGACAAGCTGCTGCCCCAGACCGATGACGTGCCCGAGCGATTCGAGCTGGGCACGCTGCCCTACGAGCTGCTGGCCGGCACGACTGCCGCGATCGACTTCCTCGCCGACCTGGTGGGGGGTGACGGCGACCGCCGCTCCAGGCTCGTCGCAAGCATGGATGCGCTCGAGGACTACGAAGCCGGGCTCTTCGCGATGCTGCTCGACGGGCTGGCCGCCCTCGACGGGGTGACGCTGCACGGCAGCGCTGCCCAACGCACCCCGACGGCGCTGTTCAGCGTGGCGGGGCGCACCCCGCAGGAGGTGTACGAGCGTCTTGCGCTCGCCGGTGTGAATGCACCCGGCGGCAACTTCTATGCGCTGGAGGCGTCCCGCTGGCTGGGTCTGGGAGACGAAGGCGCGACGCGCGCGGGCCTGGCGCCGTACACGGACTCCTCGGACATCGACCGCCTGCTCACCGCCGTCGCCGACTGCCGCACCGTCTGACCGGCGGGGCCGCGCGTCGCCTGACCGGCGCCAGAGGGCCGCCGAACGGCTGAATTCTGCCGGCGATGTATCTGGACGTGTCACATCCGGCTCTGTCCGGAGACAAACTGTCGAGTGCTCCTGCAAGTCAGCCGCAAGTCGGCTGACAGTGCTCAAGAGGACAGTGGCGTTGACCGAGGAGGAACCATGACCCAGTTCACGCTTCACTGCCCGCTCTGTTCGGCTGAGCTGATGCTCACCGCGCGGCGGCTGATGGTGCGCGTAGACGCCGGCACTGCCACGTCGGGCGAGGTCCTGTTCACCTGCCTTGGCTGCCGCCAGACCTCAGCCGTCAACGTCGACGTCGATGCTGTCGCAGCGCTGGTGGGCGCGGGCGTCACCTTCCTGAGCATGTCCGAGCCGACCATCGACCACCCCGAGTCGCGCCTGGGCGGCCCGCCGCTCACCCACGACGACCTGCTCGACCTGCACGCCGCCCTGGACGGCGACGCCTGGTTCGAGCAGCTCGCCACTGTCGACTGACACGCGTCAGGCAGGCTTCAGGTCCGTGCGGGGCTGCTCACGGCCGCCCGGCTGCGGCTGAGCTCGGCGAGCAGCTGGCGCTCTCGTACCACGAAGTCGTCCAGGGGATGCCCACGCTCGGCGCGCTCGCGCAGGAACGCCAGCTCGGTCCCTGCGAGCTGGAAGTCGTGCAGTGCTCGCGAGCTGGCGCCGCCGTAGGTCCGTTCGGCCCACGCCATCGCCTGTCGTCGTCGCGGCATCGACGCGAGCATCGCGACGTCCTCGGGCACGAGCCAGCCGGACTGCACATAGAGCGGCAGCCATCTTGCGATGGTGGCGCCCTCGCGACGGCGCGACCAGGTCGCGACTGCCAGGGTCAGCACGAACGCCGGCACCATGATGAGCACATAGCCGACGAGAAAGCCGTGCAGACCTGACAGCGAGGCGTAGTTCCACGTGGCGTGCAGGGCGACAGCCAGCAGGTAGCCCCCGATGGGGGCGAGCCAGCGCGCGCTCCCGGGCCGTCCTCGCGCCGCGATGCCCAACCCGATGCCCGTCATCGTCGTGAACAGCGGGTGGGCGAAGGGCGCAAGAACGCCGCGGAGTACGAAGGTCGACCCGGCAGCGAACAGTCCGCCCGTGACACCCAGCTGCTCGTTGCCGGCCAGGAATGCGCGCCCGAAGTAGAGGATGTTCTCGGTGAAGGCGAAGCCGACCCCCACGAACCCGGCCAGGACGATGCCGTCGACGATCCCGTCGAACTCCTTGCGGCGGAACAGGAAAACCGCGAGCACGGCTGCGCCTTTCGCGCCCTCTTCGACCCATGGAGCGATGAGGACGCCTGTCGTCGCCATGCCTTGCCCGGCGTCGCTCGTACGCGCCACGATGATCGCGCTCGCGGTGTTCAGCGTCGCCGCGATGAGAGCCGCGACGGTGGCGCCCCAGAAGAACGCGAAGGCGAGCAGTGCCCTGGGCTCGGGTTCATAGCGGTCGACCCAGCGCAGCGCACCGATGACGATCGGCAGCGGCAGCACGGCGAGGCTGACGCCGATCAGGAAGCCGCCGACTCCGGTCGAGCTCGTCTCCGAGCCGAGGACCACGAGGCCGCTGGCCGCCATCAGCAGGGCGAGCAGCCCGATCAGTACTCCCCGCAAGGCCCGCCGTCCTCGACGTACCCGGGGCTCGTCCGAAAGCCACTCGTTGGCGTCGCGGGCGGACGGCGGCCACGGTGCCCTGGTGGGCATGGTCGGCCCGACCGGGAGTGACATGCGGAGAGCCTAAAGCGTGGGCGTGAGATCGTTCCGCCATGACGACCATCGACCGTGACCGACTGCACGAGCTGATGAAGGCCGAGCAGGACTATTTCGTGGCCCGCCACCCGAAGTCGCAGGCGCTGTTCGAACGGGCCCGTGCGGTCCTGCCGGGTGGGGTTCCGATGAGCTGGATGAGCAAGTGGCCCGGCGGTTTCCCGGTGCACGTGGCGGAGGCGTCCGGCGCGCACTTCACCGACGTCGATGGCATCGACTACGTCGACTTCTGCCTGGGCGACACAGGGGCCATGACCGGCCACTCGCCGCCTGCCACGGTCGAGGAGGTACGTCGGCAGGTGGCTCGCGGCATCACGGCCATGCTGCCGACGGCCGACGCCGCCATCGTCGCGGAGGACCTCGGCGCCCGGTTCGGACTGCCGCTGTGGCAGTTCACGCTGTCGGCCACCGACGCCAACCGCCACGTCGTCCGCTATGCGCGGCATGTGTCGCGGCGCCCCAAGATCGTCGTTCACGACTTCTGCTACCACGGCAGTGTCGACGAGACGTTCGCGACGCTTTCCGGGGGACGCACCGTCAACCGGCGCGGGAACATCGGCCCCCCGGTCGACGTCGGCGAGACCACGACGGTTGTGCCCTTCAACGACGTCGATGCTCTCGAGCGGGCGCTCGCGGCCGGTGACGTGGCGGCGGTCCTCTTCGAGCCGGCGCTGACCAACGTGGGCATCGTCCTTCCGGAACCGGGCTACCACGACGCGGTGCGGGCGCTGACCCGGGAGCACGGCGTCCTGCTCGTCATCGACGAGACCCACACCCTGTGCGCGGGGCCGGGCGGCTACACGGCCGCCTACGGCCTCTCGCCGGACTTCGTCACGCTCGGCAAGGCGGTGGCGGGCGGCATCCCGGTCGGGGCTTTCGGCATGACAGCCGAGGTGTCGGCGGCGATCGACGCGAGCATCGCGCTCGAGGACATCGACGTGGGCGGGATCGGGGGCACGCTGGCGGGCAACGCGCTGTCGTTGGCCGCCATGCGGGTCACGCTCGCGGACGTGCTGACACCGTCGGCGTACTCCCGGATGATCCCGCTCGCGGATCGCTGGGCGGACGGCGTCGACGCGGGCATCGCCCGCTACGACCTGCCGTGGCACTGCAGCCGCCTCGGTGCGCGCGCCGAGTACAACTTCTCGCCGACGCCGCCCCGTGACGGAGCGCAGGCCCACGCGGCTGGCGACTTCGAGATAGAGCAGTTCCTGCACCTCTTCCTGCTCAACCGCGGCATCCTGCTGACCCCCTTCCACAACATGGCCCTGATGTCGCCGGCGACCACCGAGGCCGACGTCGATCGCCATACCGAGGTCTTCGGTGAGGCCCTGGCGACGCTGGCGGGGTGACCCCGGTCATGCGATCTAGGACTGAGGTAGCCCGTGCGGGGGGCACCTGACCCGGGAGGATCAGGCTGCAATGGCCCGAGTGGGTCATGGCGGCGCAAACCGGGCATACCTAGGCTGTGGATCGGTAGTTCTGTTGGCCGGTTCGTTATGCGGAAAGCCACCATGCGGTGCTTTCCGGCCAGTGTTTCCGCAGTCTGGGGCGTCAACTGTGTCGTTAGAGGAAGGTGGTCCGCCGGTGATGCGTCCGACGGACACCCGATTGCAGGATCCGCTCGTTCTCGACGAAATCGAGCTGTACGGGGAGCTCGTGATCGCTGCCTCGTCCTCCGACCACCCGTTGAGCCGCGACGAGATCGACCACGTACTCGGTGTCGACGAGGCACGCGACTGACCGCACCGGCCGCTCTTGCGGTGTCGACGAGGCACGCGACGGACCGCACCGGCCGCTTTTGCGGTGTCGACGAGGCGCACGACCGGGCCTGTCCTGCCCAGCCCGGTCTTCTCCCAGCGGACCCCGGTAGGTCCGGGCGACAGGAACTGGCCCTAGCATCACGCCCGGACCCGCATTGCCGCCCAGTCCTGGAGTCCCCAGTGCGCCTTCGCCTGACCCCGCGCAAAGACAGCTTCTTTCCCATGTTCGCCGCGTCGGGACAGAACCTGGTCACGGGTGCCCGCCTGCTCAAGGAGCTGCTGGGGGCGGCGCCGGGCGATCGCAAGGAGATCGCGGAGAGGATGCGCGCCGCGGAGCACGCGGGCGACGAGGTCACTCACGCCATCATGCGCGAGCTCAACGAGTCGTTCATCACGCCTTTCGATCGTGAGGACATCTATCGGCTGGCGTCCTCGCTCGACGACGTCATGGACGCCATGGAGGCGGCCGTAGACCTGGTCGTGCTCTACCAGATCGGTGAGCTCCCGCCCGAGGTCGCTGACCAGATCGATGTGATCGAGCGGGCCGCGGAGCTGACGGCCGAGGCCATGCTCAAGCTGCGCTCGATGAAGGACCTCTCGGAGTTCTGGATCGAGCTCAACCGCTTGGAGAACCAGGCCGACCAGGTCTATCGCCGGCTGCTGGCCCGGTTGTTCGGGGGCGACTTCGACGCCATGACCGTTATGAAGCTCAAGGAGGTCGTCGACCAGCTCGAGGGAGCTGCCGACGCATTCGAGCACGTCGCCAACACTGTGGAGACGATCGCGGTCAAGGAGTCCTGACCGGTGGAATACCTCGGCATCGTCATCGTCATCGTCACGGCGATGGGGTTCAACTACACCAACGGTTTCCACGATGCCGCGAACGCGATCGCCACCTCGGTCTCGACCCGGGCGCTGACCCCGCGGGTGGCGCTGGGCATGGCTGCCGTGTTCAACCTCATCGGCTCGTTCCTCGGCGCCAAGGTCGCCAAGACCGTCGGCGAGGGGATCATCGAACTGCCGAACGGCACGGACAGCCTTGTCGTCGTTTTCGCCGCGCTGATCGGCGCGATCTCGTGGAACCTGCTGACGTGGTACTTCGGGCTGCCGTCGTCCTCCTCACACGCCCTGATCGGCGGGCTGATCGGCGCGGCCATCGCGTCGAGCAGCACGATCTTCTGGCAGGGGATCTACGACAAGGTCCTCATCCCGATGGTCGTGTCGCCGATCGTCGGCCTCGTGCTCGGCTACTTCGTGATGGTGGCCATCCTCTGGCTCTTCCGGAGGGCGAGCCCGTCCCGGGTCTCCCGCGGCTTCCGACACGCGCAGTCGGTGTCGGCCGCTGCCATGTCGCTCGGGCACGGCATGCAGGACGGCGCGAAGACGATGGGCGTCATCGTGCTCGCCCTGAACGTTGGCGGCTTCCAGGACGATTTCGAAATCCCGATCTGGGTGTTCTTCATGACCGCCGCGGTGCTCGCCGCTGGCACCTACGCCGGTGGCTGGCGCATCATGCGCACGCTGGGCCGGCGCATCATCGCGCTCGATCCGCCGCACGGCTTCGCCGCTGAGTCCACGGCCTCCAGCATCCTGTTCGTCGCCGCCATCGGATACGGCGCACCGATCTCGACCACACAGACGATCACTTCGGCGATCATGGGCGTCGGCGCGACGAAGCGGCTCAAGGCTGTGCGCTGGGGAGTGGCCGGCAACATCGCCGTAGCCTGGATCTTCACCCTCCCCGGCTCCGCCGCGGTCGCCGCCGTCAGCTACCTGGTCGTCAACCTCTTCGTCTAAGCCTCCCTCCCCCTCTTCCAAGTCGATCACCCCTCCCCTTTCAAAGTCGATCATGCAGTAACCGACATGCCCTCGCATCGCCGCAGGCCAGCGCGCTGCACTTAGAAGTCGATCATGCAGTAACCGACGAGGCCTTGCCGGCGGTGCCTCGCCGCGAGCCGCCGGGCGCAGCCTGTGGAGAACTCCGCGGTCGAAAGCGCGGCATCGACCACCCTTGACTTGTGTCGACGTACTGCGCAGTTTTTGGCACCGCGCCCTTCACGTTGCGTGACGCGAAGGCTGTGGGGTGGTCGCAGAGAGATCTCCGAGGTTTCGTACGCGCCGGGCTCATCAGACGGGTGCTGCACGGCGTGTACGTCGACGCGACTGTCGACGATGACCTGGCTTCGCGGGCGGCCGCCCTCGCCAAGGTTGTGCCGAGCGGGGACGTGATCTGCTTGCGTACGGCAGGCTGGCTGTGGAGCGCTGACGTGTTGCCGATCGGCGCGCATCGCGAGATTCCTCCCGTGGATCTCATGGCGCCGAGTGGCGCTGCTGGACCTCGCCGCGCCGGCTGTCGCGGCCGGACAGGACCAATTGCTTCGTACGACATGATGAATGTGCAGGGCGTTCTCGTTACCCCACCGGCGCGAACCACCGCCGACCTGCTGCGGCTGCTCCGGCGACCAGATGCCCTGGCGGCCGGGGACGCCATGCGTCGCGCGACCGGGGTCGAGCCCACTGCCGTCGCCGAGGTGCTAGATCGCTTCCGAGGGCAACGCGGTGTCGTGCAGGCGCGCGAGCTGCTCGAGCTCTCCGACCCGCGCGCCGAGTCGCCGCAGGAGAGCCGCACCAGGCTGCGTTGCGTCGATGCGGGGTTTCCGTGCCCGGAGCCGCAGATCGAGGTGTTCGACGCGGCCGGGGAGTTTCTGGCGCGCCTCGACATGGGCTATCGCAAGGAGCGCAAGGCTCTCGAGTTCGACGGGGCCGAATATCACTACACGCTCGAACGGGTGCGCCACGATCAGAGGCGCCGCGAAGCAGTCGAGCGCGTGGGTTGGGCAGTCAGCGTGGTCACCACTGAACACGTCTTGGGCCGTGGGCTTGTCTTTGAGAGGGTCGTGTCCGAGTTGCTAGGGGTGGTGCCGCGACTGACCCGCCACCATCCGCGGTACGGAGGTTGGGACGTCGGTGAGCCGTCGTGGCCAACGGTCCGAGGTGCTCGACATGGCGCAATGTCGGTTACTGCATGATCGATTTCTATATGCGGGGCGCTGACCTGCGGCGATCGGAGGGCATGTCGGTTACTGCATGATCGACTTTGAAAGGGGGAGGGCGACTTTGAAGGGGGGAGGGGCGACTTTGAAAAGGGGAGGGCTGGGGGAGGGTTAGCCGAAGCGGCCGGTGATGTAGTCCTCGGTGGACTTCTCGGTGGGTCGGCTGAACATCTCCGAGGTCTCGCCGATCTCGATCAGCTTGCCGGGCTTGCCGGTCCCCGCGATGTTGAAGAACGCAGTTGTGTCACTGACCCGGGCAGCCTGCTGCATGTTGTGGGTGACGATGACGATCGTGTAGCTGTCCTTGAGCTGGCCGATCAGGTCCTCGATGGCCAGGGTCGAGACCGGGTCCAGCGCGGAGCAGGGCTCGTCCATGAGCAGCACCTGTGGCTCCACCGCGATGGCCCGGGCGATGCACAGACGCTGCTGCTGGCCACCGGACAAGCTGGAGCCGGGCCGCTCGAGCCGGTCCTTGACTTCCTCCCACAGGTTCGAGCCGCGAAGTGACCGCTCGACGAGTTCGTCGAGTTCCTTCTTCTTTATCTTCGCGTTGTTGAGCTTCATCCCGGCGGCGACGTTCTCGTAGATCGACATGGTCGGGAACGGGTTGGGTCGCTGGAACACCATGCCGATCTGGCGACGGACCTGCACCGGGTCAACGCTGGCCTCATAGAGGTCCTGCCCGTCCATCAGCACCTTGCCCTCGACGCGGGCCTTGGGGATCACCTCGTGCATCCGGTTCAGGGTGCGCAGGAACGTCGACTTGCCGCAGCCGGACGGGCCGATGAACGCCGTCACGCTCTTCGGTTCAACGACCATCGAGACGTCCTCCACAGCGAGGAAGTCGCCGTAGAAGATCTTCAGGTCCGAGATATCGATGCGCTTAGCCACGTGCGTCGTCCTTGTCGTTGGTGCTGCGGTCGCTCATCGACCCGGCGTCTTCGGAGCGAAGATGAAGGAGATGATCCGGGCAACGAGGTTGAGCGCCATCACAATCGTAATCAGTACGAGGGCTGCCGACCATGCTCTGTCGTAGCCGGCCTCCGGCGGGAACCCTGGCGTCGCATATGAGTAGTACGTGAAGACGGGCAGTGTCGTCATTCGCCCGTTGAACAGGTCGGTGTTCATGCTCGTCGTCAGCCCGCAGACGAGCAGCAAGGGAGCGGTCTCCCCGATCACGCGCGCAATCGACAGGGTGACGCCGGTGGCGATGCCGGCGATCGCCGTGGGGAGCACCACCTTGACGATGGTGCGCCAGCGTGGGACACCCAGGGCGTAAGACGCCTCGCGCAGCTCATTGGGAACGAGCTTGAGCATCTCCTCGCTCGACCGCACCACGACCGGGATCATCAGTACGGAAAGCGCCACCGACCCTGCCGCGCCCATCCGCACGCCCGGTCCGTAGAACACCACGAACAAGGCGTAGGCGAAGAGCCCGGCGACGATCGAGGGGATGCCGGTCATGACGTCGACGAGGAACGTGACCCACTTCGCGAGCCTGCCTCGGCCGTACTCGACGAGGTAGATCGCGGCCATCAGCCCGATCGGGATCGAGATGATCGCGGCGAGGCCGGTGACGAGCAGGGTGCCGACGATGGCGTGCGCGATGCCTCCGCCCTCTCCGATGACGCCGCGCATCGTCTCGGTGAAGAAGGCCAGGCTGAGCCCCGGGAGGCCTTTGCTCAAGACCGTCCACACCAACGAGATGAGCGGCAGCATGGCCAGCGCGAAGGCGCCGTAGACCAGGGTCGTGACCATCCGGTCGGTTCCCCGACGAGCTCCCTCGACCCGGCGAGAGATCAACGTGATCGCGATGATGTCGAGCAGGAACGTCAGGGCGCCGATCCCGTACAGGTTGAACCCGAGGAACGACATGACCGCCACTGACACGACCGCCGAGCCGACCAGGACCATTTCGGGGGTCCGACGTGGCAGCACGCCATGGGTGAGCGGCGGAGCCGGCTGTGTGGTCTGCGGCGTCGGGGTAAGGGTCGCCATCAGTTGGCTCCGGAGAACTCGGCGCGCCGGGCGATGAACCAGCGTGCGGTGAGGTTGACCGCCAGGGTGATCACGAACAGGACCAGACCGGTGAAGATCAGCACGTTGACTTCCAGCCCGGACGACTCGGGGAACTGCAGCGCGATGTTGGCCGCGATCGTGGAGGGGTTCTCGCTGCTGATCAGGTTCAGCGAGACCCCGCCGCCCACGGACAAGACCAGGGCGACCGCCATCGTCTCGCCCAAGGCTCGGCCCAACCCGAGCATCGCCGCGCTGATGATGCCGGACTTCGCGTAGGGCAGCACTGCCATCCGGATCATCTCCCAGCGGGTCGCGCCCAGCGCCAGTGCTGCTTCCTCGTAGAGCTTGGGCGTCTGGAGGAAGATCTCCCGGCAGATCGCCGTCATGATCGGCAGGATCATCACGGCCAGCACGATGCCGACGGTGAGCACGGTCCGACCCGTGGCCGAGGCCGGTCCAGCGAAGAGCGGGATGAAGCCGACGTGTTCCGCCAGCCAGCCGTAGGCCGGGGTCAGCTGCGCGGCGAGGAACACGATGCCCCACAAGCCATAGACGACGCTGGGGATCGCTGCCAGCAGGTCGACGATGTAACCGAGCCCCTGGGCCAGGCGTTTGGGCGCGTAGTGCGAGATGAACAAGCGCGATGCCTAGCGACACCGGCGTCGCGATGACCAGGGCGAGGACGGCCGCAATGATCGTGCCGTAGACGAGCGGGACGCAGTAGTCCAGCAGTGACTTCCCCTCGGGGATGTCGTCGCTGCTGGCCGTCACGGCGGGCCAGGCCTCAATGATGAGGAACAGTGCCACTCCGGCGAGCACCACCAGGATCAGCACGCCGGCCGACCTGGAGATGCCCGAGAAGATGGCGTCGCCCCGACTCTTCCGGGTTGGCCGAAGGGCCGCGCCGGTCGTCGCAGAGGGCGGTTCCTGGGTCATGGCACTGGCTGCTTCCTCGGTTGGAGATCGTGGACGTTCCGGCGATCATGCACAGCGATTGGTCCGGGTGGCCACTGCCGTGACCACCCGGACCATGTCGGGCTGACCAGCCCGACGAAGCCGCTCGTCAGCTGGAACCCTTGATCATCGCGATCGAGGCCGTGATCTTCGTGCGCAGCGCGTCCGTCAGCGGAGCCGATCCGGCAGCCTTGCCTGCCGCGTCCTGACCTTCGGCGCTGGTCACGTACGTCTCGAACGCCTTGACCAGGTCGCCGTCCGCCGGCTTCTCGTACTGCAGGCAGACGATCTGGTAGGAGATCAGGATCACCGGGTACGCGCCTGCCTCGGTCGTGTCACGCGCCACGTCCAGGGCCAGGTCGCCGGCCGGTCGGTTAGGTGTCGGGGTGGAGAGCTCGGCTGCCTTTGCCGCGGTCTCCGCGGAGGGCTCGACGAAGGCGCTGCCGACCTTGACCTTGGTCTTGCCGAGGTCCCCGACCTGACTCTCGTCGGCGTAGCCGATGGTGCCCTTGCCCTGCTTGATGGCCTGCACGACACCGGAGGTGCCCTGCGCTGCCTCGCCACCCTTGACCGGCCAGGTCTGCGCGGCTGGGTAGGTCCACGAGCTCGCTGCGGCCTTGCTCAGGTAGTCGGTGAAGTTCTGCGTGGTGCCGGAGTCGTCCGCACGGTGTACGGGGGTGATCGCGGTGCTGGGCAGCTTCACCCCGGAGTTGTCGGCTTTGATCGCCGCGTCGTCCCACTTCTTGATCTTGCCGGCGAAGATCTTCGCGATCGTGTCCGCCGACAGCTGCAGGCTGGTGATGCCCTCGAGGTTGAACGCGATCGCGATCGGACTGATGTAGACCGGCAGGTCGATCGCACCGGTGCCGCCCGCGCAGCGGGTCTTCGACTTGGTGAGCTCCTCGTCGTCGAGCGCGGCGTCCGAGCCGGCGAACTGGATGGCGCCACCCGCGAGGAACTGCTCGCGACCGCCGCCGGAACCGACCGGGTCGTAGTTGACGGTCACGTCCGGGTTGGCCGTCTGGAACGCGGCCTGCCAGGCCGCCATGGCGGCCTGCTGAGCGGTCGAACCCGCGCCGTTGAGGCTGCCGGCCAGCTTGTCGGAACCGCCGGCTGGCGCTGAGCTGGAGCCGTCGTCGGTATGTGCCGCCGCTGCTGCCTCCACAGGCAGTGAGAGCGAGGCTGCCGGCGACGAGTGCCGCGGCAAGCATGGAGAAGCGGTTGAGCTTCACAGTTGAGTCCTCCCGGACCGGCTTGACTGTCTGATGACGCTCCGGACGGTAAGGAGAGCAGGTGACGCGATATGCGGGTCTCGGTGAACGCGAGGTGAACAACACGCGTGTCATGGCTCGTAGTGCGACACCACGGACGATCACGGCTCCGCCGTCGGGCTGTTCACTCTCAGTCCTGGGGCTGTTCGCTCTCAGCCGCGGGCTGTTCTGTCTCAGCCCCGGGGCTAGGCACCGTCCCTGCTGAACATCACGTCGGTCTCCCACCGGGTGAAGTCCAGGCCCCTGTACAGCGCGATCGCCGGGGCGTTGTCAGCGTCGACGTAGAGCATCGCGTCCGGCAGGCCGCGGTGGCGCAGGTAGCGGAGCCCGGTCAGCGTGAGGGCACGCCCCAGACCCGTGCCGCGCTCGGCGGGATCGACCCCGACGACATACACCTCGCCGATCAGGTCGTGACCGTGCCCGTCGTGCGTGTGCGGCCCGGTCACCGCCTGGTGCTCCGGCCCGCCGTGCACCTTCGTCCAGTGGAAGCCCACCAGCCGCTCGGAGCCGTCCTCGGCCGTCCGCGTCGCGAGGAAGAACCCGGCCGGGTCGAACCACGGCTCGCTCATCCGCCGGTGCAGGTCGTCGGCGTCCCAGCCGCCCTGTTCGGGGTGGCCCCGGAAGGCCAGCGCGTTGAGCCGCACCCAGGCGTCGTCGTCGCGGCCCGGCTCGAAGGTGCGGACCGTCACGCCGTCGGGCAGCTTCGGCTCGGGCAGCGTCGCGTACAGCGAGCGCCGCATCTGCCACAGCGCCCGGGACTGCGAGAATCCCATCGAGGCGGCGAGCGCCGCCGCACCCGGGTGCTCGCCGTGCGACCAGAGGCGCAGGCGGCCGTCAGGGGTCTCGGCGATGGTCGTCGCGACGAGCAGGTGGCCCAGGCCGTGGTGACGAGCAAGGGGGTGTACGACGACCTCGGCTGAGGCACCGGCGACCTCATCCGTCACGTCCAGATGTCCGTACGCCGCGAGCCGCTGGCCGCCGTTGGTGTCGTGCTCTTCGCTGCCGATCGAGCTGCCCTCGGAGCCGTAGATCAGGACGTTGCGTACGGGGGCGTCCCCGCCGTAGCGCAGGTGGAGCATGACGTGCTCGGAGAGGGGACGTACGCCGTCGACCTCGGTCGCGGCCTCCACGAGGTCGGCCACCGCACGTACCTCGTCCTCGGAAAGCAGGCCGACCACTTCAACCCTCGGGTCCGCCACGCCAGGACCCTACTGGCTCGAGTTCATTTCTCCTCCACTTCTCGGCTCTTTCCGATACCACCGCAATTGGATAGGTTCTGGCCCGACCCTCGTCCCCCTGTCCTTCGAGGTACACGATGTCCAGATCCGGACCCTTGCGGCACCGCAGCTACGTGGCGATCGCCGCCGCTGCCGTCGCAGCTCTCTGCCTCGTCCCCGCCGTCGGCGCCAGCGCCTCGGCGCGCGGCGGCGCCGACCATCGCCACCACCACGGCAATCGGGTCGGCGTGCAGATCCTGTCCTTCAACGACTTCCACGGGAACCTCGCTCCGCCCACGGGCTCCGGCGGGCGCATCACGACCGGATACACCGAGCAGCCCGCTACGCCGCCGGCAACGGGTTTCGTGGCCGTCCCGACAACCGTGGACGCGGGCGGCGTCGAGTATCTCGCGACCCACCTGCGGGACGCCCGCAAGGGCCACCGCAACAGCGTCACCGTCGCTGCGGGCGACATCATCGGCGCATCCCCGCTGCTGTCGGCCGCCTTCCACGACGAACCGACCATCGAGGCGATGAACGAGCTGGGCCTCGAGGCGACGTCGGTGGGCAACCACGAGTTCGACGAGGGCTACAAGGAGCTGCAGCGGATGCAGGCGGGTGGCTGCCTGCCCGACGGCGACGAGGGCGAGAACAACCAGAACTCCTGCGCCGACCACACGTTCAAGGGCGCCAACTTCCAGTACCTCTCCGCGAACGTGAAGTACACCGGCACCGACCGCACCATCCTGCCGTCGTACTGGATCAAGAAGATGCACGGCGTGAAGATCGGGTTCATCGGCATGACCCTGAAGGAGACCCCGACGATCGTCACCGCGGCGGGTGTCGCCGGGCTCGACTTCACCGACGAGGTCGCGACGGCAAACGCGCTCGTGCCGGTGCTGCGCCACAAGGGCGTCAAGGCGATCGTCACGCTCATCCACCAGGGCGGCGTGCCCAACAAGACGACGTTCACCGGCGCCGAGGGACGCACGTACTCGGTGGACCCGTCCTACGACTACACCTGTCAGGGCGGCGGCACCCTCGCCGACGACAGCGCGATCATCCCGATCGCGGAGAACCTCGACCCCGAGATCGACCTGATCATCTCTGGTCACACCCACCAGCCGTACGTGTGCGACATCCCCGACAACAAGACGCACAAGTCGCGGCTGGTCACCAGCGCCTCGTCGTTCGGACGGCTGTTCACCGAGACGGACCTGACCTACGACAAGCGCACCCACGACATCGTCCGCTCGTCGGTCAAGGGCACGAACATGATCGTCACGCGCGACGTGCCGGCGGCTCCTGACCTGACCGCGCTTCTCACCACCTACCAGACGCTGGTGGCCCCCATTGCCGACCGGCCGGTCGGCAACATCACGGCCGACGTGACGCGCACCCAGGTGGGCGGCGAGTCCCCACTCGGTGACCTGATCGCCGACGCGCAGCTCAACGACCCATCGGTGGTCGTCAACGGCGTGGCGCCGGTGATCGCGTTCATGAACCCGGGCGGCATCCGTGCCGACCTGACGTTCGCCTCGTCGACGAAGGGCGAGGGTGACGGCGTGGTGACCTTCGAAGAGGCGTTCACGGTGCAGCCGTTCAACAACTTCGACGTGTCGATGGACATGACGGGCGCCGACATCTATGCGCTGCTCAACCAGCAGTGGACCGGCCTCAACTCCGGCAGCGGCGCGAAGGTGCTGCAGGTGAGCAACGGCTTCAGCTACCAATGGACGGCGTCCGGCGGCACGCCACACGTCGTGCCCGGGTCGGTCATGCTGGGGACGACGCCGATCGTCGACGACGCCAGCCAGACCTTCCGCGTCACGGCGAACAACTTCCTGGCCGGCGGCGGCGACAACTTCGCGGCGTTCAACAACGCCACGAACAAGGTCTTCGGAGGCCTGGACATCGACGCGTTCGCGAACTACCTCGAGGCGAACTCGCCGTACTCGCCGCTTCCCCCGACCCGCATCACCCAGGTCCCGTAGGGAGCGCAGCACGTCGGAGGGCCGCTTCACCCGCCTGGGTGACCGGCCCTCCGGTCTGTCTGGCCTAGGTCAACGCGAGGATTGGATAGGTGTTCGGCCAACTCGTGGCCCGACAGCCATCCAATCCTGCGGGAAAGGGCGGGTCGCTCGGCGCGGTCGGGCTAGCGGGCGGGGACGGGATCCGGCGCGGTAGCGGGATCCATTGCCGCTGCTTCCCGCGGCGGCAGGACGAAGCGGTAGCCGACGTTGCGGACGGTGCCGATCAGCTGCTCGTGCTCGGTGCCGAGCTTGGCGCGCAACCGGCGGACGTGCACGTCGACGGTGCGCGTGCCGCCGTAGTAGTCGTAGCCCCAGACCTCTTGCAGCAGTTGGGCGCGGGTGAAGACGCGGCCCGGGTGCTGGGCGAGGAACTTGAGCAGCTCGAACTCCTTGAACGTGAGGTCGAGCGAGCGGCTCCGTACCTTCGCCGTGTAGGTGGCCTCGTCGATGGTCACGTCGCCGCGCCGGATCTCGGTGAGCTCCTGGTCGATGTCGGAGCTCGCCGCGAGCCGGCCGATCGCCAGCCGGATGCGTGCCTCGACCTCGGCGGGCCCGGCCGAGTCGAGCAGCACGTCGTCGACGCCCCACTCCGCGGTCACCGCCGACAGTCCACCCTCCGTGGTGACGAGCAGCACCGGGCAGTTGACGCCCGTGGTGCGCAGCACCCGGCACAGCGAACGGATGTGCGGCAGCTCGCGGCGCCCGTCGATCAGCAGGGCATCGGCCGGCGGTGCCTCGAGCAGCGCAGACGCCTCCGCGGGAGCTACCCGGAGGTGGTGGGACAGCAGACCGAGGGCAGGAAGCACCTCGGCCGAGGGCTGCAAGGCATTGGTCAGCAGCAGCAACTGGCTCATTGGGCCCACTCCGTTCGCTAAGTGACTAGTAAACACGCCCTAGTCCCCGGTCCATCTCATCTGTCCGACCTACGAGAAGATGTGTCGAGCTCGAGGAGGGTCATGGCAACCGGCACCGTGCGGTTCTGGGCGGCGGCGCGTGCGGCCGCAGGACAGGCCGAGCAGGCGTACGACGCCGCGACGCTGGGCGCCGTCGTGGCCGCCCTGGAAGCCGAGCACGGTGCGGCGCTGGCCAAGGTCCTCGCGCACTGCAGCTTCCTCGTCGACGGAGTCCGGGCCGGCCCCGATTTCGCCCTGTCCGACGGCGCCGAGATCGAGGTGCTCCCGCCCTTCGCCGGCGGCTGACGCGGGCACCGGCATGGCTCGGCAGGCGTCAAGCGATCGCTCCGTCAAGCCGTCAGCCTTGCGTCACGATCATGATGAGCCTGATCCCCCGCGCGGGCACGCCTGTCTCACACCGGTGGATCCCGGCGTTGGTGACACGATGCGTCCATGATCGCCGCGGTTGCTGCCTCGGTCGCCGCGGGACTCGCGGTGGTCCTCGGCATTGCCGCGGCGGGGCCGGTCGGCGTGCTGGTGGCGGCGATCGGCCTGCTCCAGCTGCTGGTTGCCGCGCGCTGGTTTGGCGCTCTCGGCGTTTCCGCTGCCGCTCGCGGTGGGGCCTTCGTCGGCGCCGCCGCAGCCATCGGGGCTGGTCTGGCGGTCGCGCTGCGTGACGAACGTCACCCGCTGGCGCCCGTCACCGCTGTCCTCGGGCTGGCGATGCTCGCCGCCATGCTGCACCAACTCGTTCGCCGCGACGGTCGCGACCACCTGACGGACTCCCTCACCGCGACGGTGTCGTTGGCCGTCGTCGGGTCGCTGGGTGCCTGCTACCTCGGCGCCGCGTCGAGCCGGGACGGCACGGCCTTCGTCGTGGCTGGCGTCGCGGGAGCCGCCCTCGCCGTCGTCGCCGCGGCACTGCCAGGACCGGAGCCGCTCGTTGCCGGCGCCGGACTCCTCGCCGGGGCTGCCGCGGGAGTCGTGGTCGGCGTGCTGAGCGATCTGGGACCGCGCACCGGCGGGCTCGTCGGGCTCTGCTGCGCGGTTGCCGCCGCGGTGAGTGTCGCCGTCGCCCGCCGTGCGGCCCGGCCCGACCCGTTCGTCACAGCCGGGCTGCCCCTGTTGCTCGCCGCCCCCGTCGCCTTCGTACTCGCCCGTCTCCTCGCCCCCTGACGCCCCCCTTTCAAAGTCGATCATGCAGGAGTTGGAACACCCACCAATACCCCCAGGTCAGGGCCTCGAAAATTCGAATCGATCATGCAGTAGCCGACAACGTTGCCTCGTGTCGCCCGGACAGGTGACAGTTCAGCCTCTGCGGAATGCCCGACCACCCCGGCGGGGTTGGCCTCGTCGTGACCGGCTTCGGAATCCTCGTGCTGCTCGTGGCCCTGGCCGCGGCCACCGCGATCGGTTTGTGGCTGCGTGGCTCGGGGCGCAAGCTGGCGAACACGACGCCCGCCACGGTCGACATACCCCATCTGGGTGCTGCCGACCTCGGCGCCGAGCTCGGGGAGCGGGCGACGCTCGTGCAGTTCTCGTCCGCGTTCTGCCAGCCGTGCCGCGCCACGCGCCGCATCCTCGACGATGTCTCGCGCGACGTCGCGGGCGTCGCCCACGTGGAGATCGACGCGGAGAGCCATCTCGAGCTGGTCCGGCGACTGGACGTCCGGCGTACGCCCACGGTGCTCGTGCTGGACGCCGAGGGACGCGTCGTCCGCCGGGCGAGCGGTCAACCGCGACGGGTCGACGTCATCGCGGCGCTCGGTGAGGCCGTCTCATGATGAGGACGATCGTCTCACATAGTGGAACGATGGCTGCGGGGGCCAATTGACGTCTACGATCGCAAGCGTGAGTACCGAGCTGACCCGTCGCCGCGCAGTTGATCTGCTGCGCGTTGCGACAGCGCTCTGTCCTGCTTCCTGACCCTCCGCGTCCCCTTTTCCCCGCGCTCTCGTCAGGAGCACCGATATGTCCGTCCGTACATCCGCTACGCCGTCCGCCGTCGCGTCGGAGGACGCGTCCATGCGGCTCGTCGACCCGCGCGGCCTGCGTTTCGCCGCCGCCATCACGACGGTGGTGTTGGCGCTCGTCCTGGTCACCGGCAACGGGTGGCTGCTCGCCGCGCAGGCCCTGGTCTTCGCGCTCGGTGCGATCGACCAGTCGCCCTACGGCCTGCTCTTCCGCCGCTTCGTACGTCCCCGCCTCGGCCCCCCGGCCGAGCTCGAGGACGCCCGCCCGCCACGTTTCGCCCAGGCACTCGGTCTGACGTTCGCCCTCGTCGGCGTCGTCGGATTCGCACTCGGCAGCGACCTGGTCGGGCTGACCGCGACCGCACTGGCCCTGATCGCTGCTTTCCTTAACGCTGCCTTCGGTATTTGCCTGGGTTGCGAGCTGTACCTGTTGTACCGCCGAACGTTCACCAGCCGGGCACCCGCCCAGCACAAGGAGGGATCCGCATGAGCCGCTCAGACGTCTTGGTCGACGCCGACTGGGTCGAGGCCCACCTCGACGACGACAAGGTGGTGCTCGTCGAGGTCGACGAGGACACCTCCGCCTACGACAAGAACCACATCCGAGGTGCCGTGCGGATCGACTGGAAGCAAGACCTCCAGGACCAGGTCCGGCGAGACTTCGTCAACAAGGACCAGTTCGAGGCACTGCTCTCCCAGAAGGGCATCGCCAACGACGACACGATCGTGTTGTACGGCGGCAACAACAACTGGTTCGCCGCCTACGCCTACTGGTACTTCAAGCTCTACGGCCACCAGGGCATCAAGCTGCTCGACGGTGGCCGGAAGAAGTGGGAGCTCGACTCCCGCGAGCTGGTCCCCGAGGTCGTCGCGCGCCCCGCGACGTCGTACACCGCGTCGGAGCAGGACCGCGGCATCCGTGCGTTCCGCGACGAGGTCGAGGCAGCCATCGGCCAGAAGAACCTCGTCGACGTGCGTTCGCCCGACGAGTTCGCCGGCCGGTTGCTCGCTCCCGCCCACCTGCCTCAGGAGCAGGCGCAGCGACCGGGGCACATCCCGACCGCGGCCAACATCCCGTGGTCGCAGGCAGCCAACGACGACGGCACGTTCAAGAGCGACGACGACCTCACCACGCTCTATCGCGACAAGGGCGTCGACCTCAGCAAGGACACGATCGCCTACTGCCGCATCGGCGAGCGTTCGGCGCACACGTGGTTCGTGCTGCACGAGATCCTCGACCAGCCGAACGTCAAGAACTACGACGGTTCCTGGACCGAGTGGGGCTCGCTCGTAGGCGTGCCGATCGAGCTGGGTGACAGCTGATGTGCGGAGCCACAGCCGCGGGCGTGTCCACTGACGGGGTCGACCTGACGACCGAGGCCGTCGTCCAGGGTGTCGTCACCCGGGCCGGCGAGCCGGTCTCGACGGCCTATGTCCGGCTGCTCGACTCGTCCGGTGAGTTCACGGCGGAGGCCCCGGTGTCGGCCACCGGCCAGTTCCGGTTCTTCGCCAGGCCGGGTACGTGGACGGTGCGCGCACTGGCACCGGGCGCGGAGCCGGTCGACGAGCAGGTCACCGCAGCGACCGGCGAGATCGCGGAGTTGGAGTTGCGCGTCGGCTGAACCCCGCCTGACCTAGCCCCAAAGCGACCTTTGTCCGCGACACGCTCAGCGTGTTGCGGACAAAGGTCGCTCGTGGTGGGGCGCGGTGGGCACCTTCCTCGTGCTGGCGGCAGAGGCCGCACCCTCGACGGCGTACGACGAGTGGTGACCCGCCTGCCGCGGCGGGTCCGGTGAGCCGTCGTCGGCGTTCGTGAGGCGGCCTGTCGGTTGCTGCATGATCGACTGGGGTCGAGGGTGGCGCTGACCTGCGGCGATGCGGACGCGTGCCAGGTTGTGCATGATCGACTTTGACGTGGGGGACGGTCGACTGTGACGTGGGGGACGGTCGACTTTGACGTGGTGATGGTCGACTTTGAGGAGGGGGTCGGGGGACGCGCGCGGGTAGACTTCGCCGCGTGATTGAGGCTGTCGTGACCATCGTGCTGATCATGGTCTTCCTGCTGGTCGCGGGCTTCGGCGCCCTGATGGTCCACCGGCTCGTCCGCGCCACAGCGCCACCGCCCGAGGACGGCTGACCGCGTTGATGGAGTTGCCGACCGACCTCCCCCCACCGCTCGTTCCCCTCGCTTGGCTGCTGGGCACCTGGCAAGGCGTCGGCGTCGGTGGCTACCCCACCATCGAGGAGTTCCGGTTCGGGCAGGAGATCGTGTTCAGCCAGAACGGAAAGCCGTTCCTGCACTACATCAGCCGCACCTGGCTGCTCGACGATGACGGCAACCAGGTCCGGCCACTGGCTCAGGAGACCGGCTATTGGCGCCCGCAGCCCGACAACAAGCTCGAGGTGCTGCTCGCCCACCCCACCGGGTTCGTGGAGATCTACCTCGGCGAGATCGACGGGGCGAAGATCGAGCTCAGCACCGATGTGGTGGCGCGCACGGAGAGCGCCAAGGCCTATACCGCGGGGCACCGGCTCTACGGTCTGGTCAACAGCGAGCTGCTCTGGGCCTACGACATGGCCGCCGTCGACCAGCCGCTGCAGTCGCACATCTCCGCCACGCTGCGGCGGGCCTGACATGACCGAGCGCCGCGACGACTCGCTGCAGACCACCTTGCGCGCGCAGGGGTACCGGCTGACTCCCCAGCGCCAGTTGGTGCTGCAAGCCGTCACGGAACTGCGGCACGGCACGCCCGACGAGATCTGCGTCGAGGTGCAGCGCACCGCAGGCGGTGTGAACATCTCCACGATCTATCGCACGCTCGAGCTGCTCGAGGAGCTGGGCCTGGTCACCCACACCCACCTCGGACACGGCGCGCCGACGTACCATTCAGCAACCGACGAGGACCACCTGCACCTGGTCTGCCGGATCTGTGGCCAGATCATCGAGACCGACGTCTCGGTCGCCGACAATCTCGTCGCCGACCTGGCCCAGCAGCACGGTTTCGTCACCGATGTCACCCACTTCGCGATCTTCGGTCGCTGCAAGGACTGTGTTTCATGACCAGCTCGCTGCTCGCCCGCCCCGGCGCCTATCCGGCCGACGCACCCGACGAGGGTGTCGCCGCGCACTACGGCGACCCGTTCCGCGAACAGCGCCGCTTCGACTCCGGCGAGGGCGTCGTGGACCTGTCCCACCGGCCCGTCGTCACGATCACCGGCGCCGATCGCCTCTCCTGGCTGCACTCGCTGACGTCACAGCACGTCGAGACACTGCCGGCCGGCGTCGCGACCGAGGCGTTGATCCTCAGCCCGCACGGCCACGTCGAGCACCACCTCTCCCTCGTCGATGACGGCGAGACCACCTGGATGCACATCGAGCCGGGCACGGCAGAGGCACTGGTCGGTTACCTCAACTCGATGAAGTTCTGGTCGCAGGTCGACGTGACCGAGCAGTCCTCGTACGCCGTCCTCGCGTTGCCCGCGGGCGCCACACCCCCGCCCGGCGTCGTGCACCGCACCACCCGCTTCGGCGTCGATCTGTTCGTGCCCCGGGAAGACATCGAGCGGTACGTCGACGAGGGTGGCGGCCCGGTGGGTTTGTGGGCGTACGAGGCTTTGCGCATCGCTGCCGGTCGTGCGCGGCTGGGTTTCGAGACCGATCACCGGACGATCCCCCACGAGATCGGCTGGCTCGAGACCGCCGTCCATCTCGACAAGGGCTGCTATCGCGGGCAGGAGACCGTCGCGCGGGTGCACAACCTCGGTCGGCCGCCGCGGCGCCTGGTGCTGCTGCACCTCGACGGCAGCGAATCCGAGCTGCCCCCGCCCGGATCTCCGGTGACCCTGGACGGCCGCGACGTCGGGCGGGTCACGTCGAGCGCCCGGCACTACGAGCTAGGCCCGATCGCACTGGCAGTGGTCAAGCGGTCGACGGACGCCGGTGCAGCGCTGGTCGCTGGTGGCGTGGCCGCCGGTCAGGAAGCCGTCGTCGCCGCCTGACGCGCCCGAATTGGCCCCTCCGCGGCGCCCATTTTCATGATCACGAAGGATCTTGATCGTGATTGACACAGGAACCTTCGCGATCATGGAAGGGCGGCGTTTGTCGGGAGGCGCGGATCAGGTCATGTCGATGATCAGGGTGACGGGGCCGTCGTTGACGAGCGCGACCTGCATCTCAGCGCCGAACCGGCCGGTCTCGACGTGCGCTCCGCGACCGCGCAGGGTCGCCACGAGATGGTCGACCAGCGGTTCGGCCGTCTCGCCGCCGGCTGCAGCGTTCCACGTCGGTCGCCTGCCCTTGCGCGCGTCCCCGTACAACGTGAACTGACTGATCACCAGCAGCGGCGCTCCCTCGTCCGCAGCCGACCGTTCGTCCCGCAGCACCCGCAGCTCGTGGATCTTGACGGCCAAGCGCTCGGCCACGGCTGCGTCGTCGGAGTGGGTGACTCCGACCAGCACGCAGAGTCCGGGGCGGTCGATGCGACCCACGACCTCGCCGTCGACAGTGACGCTGGCCTCGGAAACTCGTTGCAGTACGGCGCGCATGGCAGGTCATGTTGCCGTACCCCGCCCATTGCGTCGCGGCCCGGAGCAGGCGGCGCGGCTCAGCCTCGGCCGAACAGACCCTTCTTCTTCTTCGCCTTCGGGTCGACGGCCCTCGGTGCCGGCCTGGGCGGCGCCGACTGCGACGGGGGCGGCGTTGCCGCGCTCCGGTCGTCGTCGGTGTCGAACCCGAGACTGGACAGCTCGCGCAGCAACATGGCCGTGTCGGCGTGGTCGCGCGTGACCATCGGCGACGGAACGTCATCGACAGGCCTGGTGGGCAGGGGCTCTGGCTTGATGACCGGTGCCTCGGGCGGTGGTGGCGCCGGCGGGTCGTCGAACGATGCTCGGTTCAGCTCGGTGAGCAGGTTCGCCATGATCGCCCGTGAGGCCAGGTCGTCATCGCTCGGGACGTAATAGGTCTCGGGCAGCACGATGGGCTCGGCCGGCTCGGGGGTTTCCTCTTGTCTGGCCGGCTCGAGGTACTTCTCGGCAGCAGTTCGAGTCAGTTCGTCGGCCGCGGCTCTTGCCGCATCGGCGCGCTCGACTTCCCTCGCGGCGGCCTTGGTGGCTGCCAACTCGGCGGCTTGCTCGGCTTCGATGCGGTGGGTTTCCGCGCGCTGCGCGTCGGCGTGTTGGGCTTCGGCACTTTCGATCTCGGCGCGCTGCGCTGCCTCGCGGGCGGCATGCTCGGCTGCTGCCGCGCGTTCGGCCTCGAACTGCTCGGTTACGAGCCGCTGCGCTTCCGCGCGCTCCGCCTCGAGTGCGGCCTCGATCTGCTCCGTTGCGACCCGTTGGGCTTCGGCGCGTTCTGCCTCGAGTGCGGCCTCGACCCGCTCAGCGTCGCTGCGCAGCGACTCGATCCGCTCGGCTTCCAGACGCTCGATCTCGGCTCGCTCAGCAGCCTCCTGCGCGGCGCGTTCGTCGTCGACCCGCTCCGTCTCGGCCCGCTCCGCGGCGGCGCGTTCTGCGGCGAGCCACTCGGCCTCGGCGCGCTCGGCCTCGACGCGAACAGCCTCCTCGCGCGCGATGCGCTCGGCCTCCTCACGAACGACAGTCTCGGCCGCCTCTTGAGCCTCGCGGGCGACTCTCGCTCGCCGCTCTGCCTCGGCCTGCAACTCGCGTTCGGCCTGCTCGCGCGCCTGGCGCAGCTCCTCACGGGCGCGCTCGTCGGCGGCCTCGCGCTCGAGGCGTTCCTGCTCGACCCGGTCGGCCTCGGCCTGTGCAGCGGCGACCAGCTGCGCGGTGAGCCAGACGTCGTGGTCGGCCCAGGCGGTTGCTTCGGCGGCTGCCCGCTGGTCGGTCAGCCAGGCACGGTGGTCGGCCCAAGCGGGCTCTTCGGCGGCGGCGCGCTGATCAGCGAGCCAGGCGCGGTGGTCCGCCCAAGCGGGTTCCTCGGCGCGGGCGCGCTCGTGCCAGAGCCATTCGCGGTGGTCGGCCCAGGCTGATTCCTCGGTCCGCACGAGTTGGTCGGCCAGCCACGTGCGGTGCTCGGCCCAGGCGGGCTCCTCTGCTCGCGCCCGGTCAGCGGCAACCCAGAGTGCGTGCTCCGCCCGTGCATCGACCTCGTCCGCAGCGCGGCGCTGCGCGGTCCACGCTGCGTGATCGGACCAGGCCTGCTCTTCGTCGGCCTCGCGCTTGCCCGCGTCTTCGAGGTGGCGTGCCTGCAACTCCTCCTCGTGACGAGCCGCGTCACGCGCGGACTTGCGGACAGCGCGTCGCTGCGCCTCCTTGGCAGCGAGCGCTTCAAGCTCGCGGTGCAGGATCTCTGCTTCCTGCAGCCTCTTGTTCTCGGACCTCGCCCGCCACTGCCGCTCCGCCTCGAGTCGCTCGGCATCCTTTCGCGCGAGCCGATTCGCTTCTTCGCGGGCGGCTGCTTCGCGCTCGGCGTGCTCGGCTTCTTGGCGGGCGGCGTGTTCGGCGGCTTCGTGGGCGAGGCGCTCGGCTTCCAGACGCTCGGCTTCGGCGCGCTCGGCTTCCTCGCGCTCGGCGACTTCGGCGGCTTCGTGCGCGAGACTCTCGGCTTCCAGGCGCTCCGCTTCTGCACGCTCGGCTTCCAGGCGCTCGGCTTCTGCACGCTCGGATTCGGCGCGCTCGGCTGCTTCGCGCTCGGCGAGTTCGGCTGCCTCGTGGGCGAGACGCTCGGCTTCCAAGCGCTCCGCTTCGGCGCGCTCGGCCTCGGCGCGCTCGGCGTCATGGCGCTCCGCTTCGGCGCGCTCGACTTCCAGGCGCTCGGCCTCCAGGCGCTCCGCCTCGGCGCGTTCGGCCTCTTCGCGGGCGGCGTGCTCGGCTGCCTCTGCGGCGAGTCGTTCGGTCTCGATGCGGGCGGCTTCGGCGCGCTCTGTCTCAGCGCGGTCGGCTTCGGCGCGTTCGGCTTCCTCACGGGCGGCCTGTTCGGCCGCTTCCTGGGCCTGCCACTCGAACTCGAGCCGCTCCGCGTCAAGGCGCTCGGTCTCGATGCGTTCGGTCTCGAGGCGTGCGACTTCCGCGCGGTCGGCTTCTTCGCGGGCGGCCTGTTCGGCGGCCTCCTCGGCCTCGGCCCGCTCAGCCTTCGAGCCGCTCGGCTTCGGCCGCTCGGCTTCGAGCCGCTCCGCTTCGAGTCGCTCGGCCTCGAGTCGCTCGGCTTCGACGCCGCTCGGCTTCGAGCTCGCTCGGCTTCGAGCCGCTCGGCTTCGAGTCGCTCCGCTTCGAGTCGCTCGGCTTCGAGCCGCTCCGCTTCGAGCGCGCTCGGCTTCGAGTCGCTCCGCTTCGGCGCGCTCGGCTTCGGCGCGCTCGGCTTCGGCGCGCTCAGCTTCGGCCCGCTCGGCTTCCAGTCGCTCGGCCTCGAGTTGCTCCGCTTCGGCGCGCTCGGCTTCGGCCCGCTCGGCAGCGAACCGCTTAGCTTCCTCGGCCTCCGCCAGCTCGTCGGCCTCGTCGCGCCCGACCTCGATCAGGGGCAGCACCAGCTCGGTGGGCTCGCCAGCCTCATGAGAGGTCGCGGTGTCCGCCGCGGAGGCCGGTGGCGACGCTCACCATGCCCGACTCGGCGAGCACCATCACGACCTGGCCGGCCTCGAAGAGCGTGAACCCGCACTCGGCGGCCAGGTCGGCGACCGATCGCTGGCCGTCGACCTTGCACAGCAGCGCCCACTCGTTCGGGCCCATCTCGACCTCACCCGAGGACGAGCCCGCGGCGAGCGCCGGCACGGCGTCCGGTCCGCCGATGACGGAGAGGATCGTCTCCCAGGTGGTGCGGCGGTCGTGCAGGTCCTCGAACAGCTCGTCGACAGGGGTCGGGGGAGCGACGTCCTGGCGGGTCTTCTTGTTCTTCCGGAACTTCCAGGCGGCGACCGGCCAGCCGAGCAGGTCGGCGAGGGCGTCCTTGAGGTGTTCGACGACGAACTCCTCGACGACCTCGAGGTCCACATAGCCCAGGTGGACGAGCAGCTCACCAAGGCGCCAGCCCTGCAGCTCGGTCCGCTGGATCTCCAGCGCCTCGGCCAGTGCCTCCGGGGTCAGGGCGCCCCGCGACATCAGCCGGACGCCGAGCATCGTGCGCCGGCCCGGCACCATCACGGCGTAGATCAGCCCGTCGCGCAGGTAGACCTCGGCCTCGTCGCCCTCCTGGTCGCGTACGTAAACACAGCCCGTGGCGCGCTGACTGGCAAGGTCGTGAAGGACGGTCTCGACGGTCCCGGTGAGGAGGGCGCCCTCGGGCACGAGCGTCCTCCTTCTGCGTGTCGGGACAACCTGGTGGGTTGTCCGAGGGGCAAACTGTGCGGCAGCGAGCACCCGGGCGAGCAGTTGGGCACGTCCGGACTCGTGAATGGCATCGGCATCAGCGCCCGAATTGTTGAGCGCTCCCTGCCCCGTTCTTGGCCTGTTTCCTGCCGGTGGATGGCCAGCGCAGCGCAGCCACGGGGCGCGTCGTGGCACGATGCGTGCATGAGCGCCGCTCGTACCTTGATAACCGTCGCCCCAACGGGGGCAGAATCGGCGAAATCCGACGTTCCCGCCCTTCCGGTGACGCTGGACGAGCTGGTCGAGACCGCAGTCGCCTGTGAGGCGGCCGGCGCCGGGCTCGTCCACGTACACATCCGGGACGACAACGCCGAGCCCACGCTCGACCTGCAGCGTCTCCGGGACACCGTCGCCGCGCTGCGCGAGCGCACGACGCTGGTCGTGCAGCTGTCCACCGGCGGGGCGGTGACCGACCCCCTGGAGCACCGCCTGCGGGTCCTCGACGCCGAGCCTGACTCGTGCTCACTCACCTGCGGCACGGTCAACTTCGGCGACGCCGTCTTTTCCAACCCGTGGCCGTTCATGGTCGAGCTCTACCAGCGGACCCAGGCCATGGAGGTCGTCCCCGAGTTCGAGCTGTTCGACCTCGGTCACGTGACCGCGCTGCAACGCCTGCTGGACACCTACGGCGCGCCGTACGGCGGCAAGATCCACTGCGACCTGGTCATGGGTGTCCCCGGAGGCATGCCCGGCACGGCCCCGGCGCTGGTGGCGGCGGTGGCTGCGCTCCCGGCGGGGGCGTCGTGGTCCGCCACGGGCATCGGGCGTACGACGCTGCCGGTCGCGCTGGCGGCTCTGGCCTCCGGCGGCCACCTCCGGGTGGGCATGGAGGACACGGTGAGCTTCGGCAAGGGCCAGCCGGTCGAGAACAACGCCCAGCTCGTCCGCCGCGCGGCGGAGCTGGCCACGCTCGCGCAGCGGCCGCCGATGACCACGGATGAGGCGCGGGCCATGCTCAACGTGAAGAACAGGTCCCCAGCGGCGGTCGGCGGCTGAGACGTTTGTTTCCGCAAAGCGACTAAACAGGGCACGATCGGCGTTGTGATACGGGAGCATGTAAGACGGACAATGCACCACGGAGCCCGTGAAAGGCCTGATGGGATATCAAGCCGTCGGACTCGTAAGCGCCGGACAGCGGCATTGACAGGACCGGAGAGACAGCGATGACCAGCCCAGCCAACGGTGGACCCATGTCGGGCGGCCGCCGGCGCATCGACAAGGTGCTCGCCGACGACTTCACCGCCGATCTCGAGAAGATCGAGATCGGTGACCTGCGGGAGCGCCGTCTCGAGGCTGAGCAGGAGGAGGCCGACCTCTCCTACGTGCGGCGCATGCTGCAGGGCCGCATGGACATCCTGCGCGCCGAGCTGGCCCGCCGGTCCGGCGGCAGCGAGGCCAAGATCGTCGACCACCTCTCCCAGGTGCTGTCCGACACCGGCCGCCACGACCACGGCCTCGGGCGGTTCCTGCGCGTCGAGCCGTCGCGGGTCGACGAGCACCGCCGCTCCGTGGAGCAGGTGATCGCCGACGTCGGCATCTCCGGGGTCGAAGGCCAGTCCGACGAGGACATCCGGGGCGCCCTCGGGCGGCTCGAGGAGTTCGAGGTCTCCGTCTCCGAGGACCGCCAGGCGGTGCAGAAGGTGATGGATGCCCTCACCGCCGAGGTGGCCGGCCGCTACAAGAGCGGCTCGGCCAGCGTCGACGATCTGCTCTCCCAGCGCTGACGTCACCTGACGGCTGGGCCTAGGGTTCGCGGGGTGCCGCAGACATCAGACGCTCAGTCCGCCGTACTCGCCGAGGTGGTCCGGAGCGACTTCGTCGAGGGCTGCCACCGGGGTTCCGTGGTCGCCGCTCGCCGCCGACGGCAGCGAGCTCTGGCGGCTCGGTGACCCCGATCGACCGGTCTTCCCGCGCTCGTCGAACAAGCCGCTCCAGGCGGTCGGCATGTTGCGGGCGGGGCTGGACCTCGACGGCGAGCTGCTGGCCCTGGCGTGCGCGAGCCACTCCGGCGAGGCGTTCCACATCGATGGCGTACGGCGCATCCTCGCCAACGTCGGCCTCGACGAGTCGGCCCTGCAGACACCGGCCGACTATCCGGTCGACGACCTGGAGAAGCTCGCCTTCGTCCGGGCCGGCCATCCACCCAGCCCGGTCGCGATGAACTGCTCGGGCAAGCATGCCGCCATGCTGGCCACCTGCGTGGCGAACGACTGGCGGCTCGACACCTACCTCGAGGCTGACCATCCCCTGCAGCTGGCCGTGCGCGCCACCGTCGCCGACGTGGCCGGCGAGCAGATCACGGCCGTCGGCGTCGATGGGTGCGGAGCCCCGCTGTTCGCGCTGACCCTGACCGCGCTGGCCCGCGCCTTCTCCCGCATCGCCACGGCTCCCGCAGACACGGCGGAGGCGCGCGTCGCGGCCGCCATCCGCGCACATCCGACCTGGCTCGGTGGCACCCGCCGTGACGTGTCCGCGCTCATCACGGCCGTCCCCGGCATCGTCGCCAAGGACGGTGCCGAGGCGGTCTACGCCGCTGCCCTGGCCGACGGCCGCGCCATCGCCCTGAAGATCGACGACGGCGGGCAGCGGGCCCGGTCCCCGGTGATGGTGGCTGCCCTGCGCCGCCTCGGTGTCGACGTCTCCGAGCTCGATGCGTTCGCGACGGCGCCGCTGCTCGGTGGTGGACGCCGAGTGGGTGAGGTCCGGTCGGTGATCTGGCCATGACGGCGTACGACGACGCGGCCCTGCTCCCCGGTGGGCCGTTGCTCGCCCTGCGCAGAACCGACGGCGAACGTCGACCCTTCCTGCTGGTGCACGGTCTCTCCTCCAATGCCCGCACCTGGGACGGTGTTGCCGCTCGGCTCGCGGCGGCCGGTCATGAGGTCGTTGCCGTGGACCAACGCGGCCACGGTCACTCGGAGCAGCGGGTCGACGGCTACACCACTGCGCAGTGCGCCATCGACCTGGCGCAGCTGATCGAGATGCTGGGCTTCTCCGGCGACCGTGCGCCAGTCGTCGCGGGCCAGTCCTGGGGCGGGAACGTCGTGGTCGACCTGGCCGCCCGGCATGGCGGCGTCGCGGCGGTCGCGCTCATCGACGGCGGGTGGATCCAGCTGTCCCGTCGCTTCGCGACCTTTGACGAATGCTGGGCGGCCCTCGAGCCGCCGTCGTTCGACAACACGCACGCCGACGAGCTCACGGGTTGGCTCGCCAAAGCTCATCCCGACTGGTCCGAGGAGGGTCTCGCGGGCACGATGGCGAACTTCGAGCTGCTCGACGGCGGTGTGGTGCGGCCCTGGCTGCGGCGAGAGCACCACCGCGAGATCGTCCGCTCCATGTTCGAGTCAGAGCCGGCGAAGCTGTTCCCGCACATCGACGTGCCGGTCCTGCTCGTGCCCGTCATCGGCGATCCGCCTGGCGAGGTGGACGAGGCGAAGCGAGCTGCAGTGGTGGAGGCCGAGACCCTGCTGCCTGACGCGTCGATCAGGTGGTACCCGGGTGCGGACCACGACGTGCACGTGCAGCACCCGCAACAGATCGCTGACGACCTGCGCGGCCTGCTGGCGCGCGCGGACGGGCGCGCCTCATGAGCCGGCTGGTTGTCATGGGGTCCGGTGAGACAGCGCCGACCATGGTGCGCGTTCATCGGGAGATCCTCGCGACCGCGGGCGAGGGACCCGCGGTGATGCTCGACACCCCGTTCGCCTTCCAGATGAACGCGGATGAGCTCGTCGCGCGGACCCTCACGTACTTCGAGCAGAGCGTCGGGGTCACGGTCGAGGTCGCGAGCTGGCCGCGCCGCGATGCACCAACGGTGGTGCAGGAGCGTGCGCTCGCGCTGCTCGGGCGGGCCCGCTGGGCTTTCGCGGGACCGGGGAGCCCGACCTATGCGCTGCGACAGTGGCGCGGCACGGCTGTCCCCGAGACGCTTTCCGGCGTCGTGCAACGCGGCGGCACGCTGGTGATGGGGAGCGCGGCGGCGGTGACCCTCGGCGGTTTCGCCGTGCCGGTCTATGAGGTCTACAAGGTCGGTGCGGACCCTGAGTGGGTAGAAGGCCTTGATCTGCTTCAAGAACTCACCGGCTTGCAGGCCGCCGTCATCCCGCACTACGACAACAAGGAAGGCGGAACGCACGACACGCGCTTCTGCTATCTCGGTGAGACGCGGCTCGCGATGCTGGAAGAGCGGCTGCCCGTCGAAGTCGGTGTCCTCGGTGTGGACGAGCACACCGCCGCGCTGCTCGACGTCGGGGCGCGAGTGCTCACCGTTGCCGGGTCAGGACGGGTGACCGTACGGCGCCGCGGCGACTCTCGCACGTTCGCGGCGGGGGAGTCCCTGTCCTTCGACGAGCTCTCCGCCATGCTCCGGGGCGACGCGGCCGCGTCGTCGTACGACTCATTCGCGCCAACGACGGAGACGCCACCGCCTGACGAAGTTGTCGCGACGACCCTGTCGCTGGGCGAGACGGCCGACGCGGCGCAAGCCGACTTCGAGCGGGCGTTCGCCGACCGCGACGTGGAGCGTTGCGTGGCGGTGGCACTCGGCCTCGAGCAGTCGATCGCCGACTGGCATGCCGACACGTTGCAGAGCGACGACGTGCCGCGCGCCCGGCGAGCGCTGCGCGCGATGGTCGTGCGGCTCGGCGAGCTCGCCGAGGCCGGAGCCGACCCACGCGGTCAGGTCGCTCCGGTCGTCGAGCTGCTGCTGGAGCTGCGCGCGGCGGCTCGCGACAACGGCGACTTCGCCACGTCTGATCTGGTGCGCGACCGGCTCGCTGTTGCGGGCATCGAGGTGCGGGACACACCGGACGGCGTGCAGTGGGACCTCGGACCTTAGAGCCGAGCGCCAAGATCACGAGTTTCGTGCCCAGATTGCGAGTGCAATTGGAATTTCGACACGGAAACAGTGATAGGGCAGAGAGTGAGCGTACGAGGGCCGCTCCGCGCGCCCGCGATGTGACGTGTCTCACCGTTGTGACGAACCTCACCGGCAGATGTGCTAGCCAAGTGCTTGCCACAGTTAGCACTTGAGGTAGGGTCGACGTTGTGGCAAGCCTGAAGGTCCCCTCACTCGGTGACTACATCCGTGAGCAGCGTGAGCATGCGCAGGTTTCACTTCGTCAGCTGGCGAAGAACGCGGGTGTGTCCAACCCCTACCTCAGCCAGATCGAGCGGGGTCTGAAGAAGCCGAGTGCAGAGATCCTCGCCCAGATTGCCAAAGGCCTACGCATCTCGGCGGAAACGCTGTACGTGCGGGCCGGGATCCTCGAGGACCGCGGCACGACGAGCGATGTCGTCGGTGCGGTGCTCGCAGACCTGACGATCGACGATCGGCAGAAGCGGGTGCTGCTCGACATCTACGAGTCGTTCCGCAGCGAGCACCAGGCCAGCGTCGCCAACGCGCGGCGCCCGGCGAAGAAAGCCACGGCGAAGAAGTCGGTTGCGAAGGCTGCCGCCGGCAAGCAGCCCGCAGCGAAGAAGACCGCTAAGACGACCACCACCATGAGGAGCAAGTAATGAGCGTCACCAAGACGATTACCACCAGCAAGCCTTTCTATGTTGTTGCTGGCGCCGGCGACCTCGCAGTCAAGACGTTCCGTGACGGCACCGACAAGCTGTCGGGGCTGCGCATCGAGCGCAAGGACATCGAGAGTGGCTTCGCCAGCCTGCAGACCGAGACCAAGGCCCTCCCGGCCAAGGCACAGACCGTTGCCGTGACCCTCGCCGCTGACGTGGCGGGCAAGGTCGGCACCGGCTACGACGAGCTGCTCGTTCGCGGCCGCAGCGTCGTGACGCGCATCCGTCTGCAGAAGCCGACCCAGGAGCTGCAGCGTCAGGCCTCGACGACCATTCGTCGCAGCAAGGCCCTGGTGACCACCGCCAAGGGCGCCGCCACCGACACCAAGACGTCCGCCAAGGGCACCGCGACTGTCGCCAAGAAGCGTGCAGCCACCACCAAGAAGGCCGCGAAGTCGACCACGACAGCGGCCCGCAAGACGACCACGTCGGCCCGCAAGGCCACCGCCGCAGGCGCGGCCAAGGTCGGCAACTGACGCAGGACCGCAACACCGCACCAACCGACGCCCCGCCCTGACGGCGGAGCAGGCCCGCAACCGGCCGGCTCCGCCCGACGGGCGGGGCTTCGTCGCACTAGGCTCGGTCTCGTGCTTGATTACCTTAAGGACCCCAGCTCGCTGAGCAGCCTCAGCGTCACCGGACTGATCAATCTGGTCATTTGGGCGGGGCTGCTCGGGGTCAAGGTCTTTGCCCTGATCGACGCACTGCGTTATTCAAACGACCAGTACGTGAGCGCGGGAAAGCGCAGCCGCACGCTGTGGCTCGTACTCACCGGGTTGTCACTGGCCTTCCACCTGATCAGCGACGTGCTCACACTGCCCAACCTCGCCGGAACGATCGCCTCGATCGTCTACCTGGTCGACGTCCGGCCCGCCCTGCAGCAGGTCAGCGGGCGCGGCGGAAACCGGAACAACATGGGTCCCTACGGTCCCTGGTGACGTCGGTGCCCGCAGAGACCCACGGCCGCACGCACCGGCTCGAGCTCGACGACCAGTCGCTGCGTGAGTGGGACGCGACCGTCCTCGACTCCTCGCCGGAGGGCATCGTCCTCGACCGGTCGGCCTTCTACCCCGGTGGCGGTGGCCAGCCGCCTGACCACGGCGTGCTGGTCTGGGGCGGCGTGCAGACCCGCATCGTCGGCGTGCGCAAGGGCGATGACCTCGCGTTGCTGCCCGCGGAGAGCGACCCGGTCCCGCCGGTCGGGACCGCCGTCCGTGGCACGGTCGAGGACGAGCGGCGTACGAGGCTGATGCGCACGCACTCCGGTCTGCACCTGCTGTCGGGAGTCGTGTTCCGCGACTTCGGCTCACTGGTCACCGGCGGCAACATGGAGCCGCTCGAGGCGCGGATGGACTTCAACCTCCCCGAGGTGCCGGAGGGCTTCAAGGACCGTGTCGCGGAGGCCTGTGCCGCGGAGGTCGCCGCCGACCGGGCCATCGAGGTCTTCACCTTGCCGCGCGAGGAGGCCTTCGCCAGCCATCCCGACCTGATCCGCACCGCGACCGACCTGCTGCCACCCGAGCTCGAGGTCGTGCGCATCGTCGACATCGTCGGTCTGGACACCCAGGCCGACGGTGGCACGCATGTCGCGTCCACGCGTCAGATCGGGCGCATCGAGGTGGTCAAGGTCGAGAACAAGGGCAAGGGCTTCCGCCGGCTGCGGATCAGGCTGGTCGACGGATCCTGAACGATTCGAGCTCGACTCCGTACCACTTCTTGGTTGCACCCGTCGCCTCCATGCCCAGCCGCCGGCAGACCCGCAGCGATGGCTCGTTGTCGGCGTAGACCACTGCCACGACCTCGGCCAGCCCGTCGGACCACGCCTTCGCCAGTGCCCCCTGGGCCGCCTCGGTCGCGTAGCCCTGCCCCCAGCTGTCGGGGTGCAGGTGCCAGCCCACCTCGACGTCGCCGCCCTCCTCGGGCGGCCGCGGCTCCTCGCCGGTGAGGGGGATCGGCACCAGCAGCACCGATCCGACGACGACACCGGTGGCGGTGGCCTCGATCGCCCAGAGCCCGAACCGGCTGTCGCGTCGGGCTCCCAGCCGCCCAGCGCTCGATCCGGGCCACTGACTCGTCCCGGGTCTCGAGCGGGGCAGGCACGCTGCCGAGCCAGCGCGCCACCTCCCAGCGGGAGTACATGTCGAAGTGCCGGTCGGCGTCGTCCCGGGTCCACGGTCGCGCGATGAGCCGTTCGGTCTCGAACACGGGAATCCTCGCCGGTGCGGTGCGGGGCTGTGCGGGCTCCTGCGGCTCGGTGCCGGGCAGTGCGGGCTCGTGCGAGTCGGTCACGTGCGGCAGGCTAGCTCTCGTGGACATCAGGCTGGCGATGGGCGACATCACCGAGGCCAAGGTCGACGCGGTCGTCAATGCCGCGAACTCCTCGTTGCTGGGCGGCGGCGGCGTGGACGGAGCCATCCACCGTCGCGGCGGCCCGGCCATCCTCGCGGCCTGCCGGCAGCTGCGGGCCGGTCCGCTGCCGGACGGGCTGCCCGCCGGTCAGGCGGTCGCGACGACGGCCGGCGACCTGCCCGCGCGCTGGGTCATCCATACCGTCGGACCGGTCTTCTCCAAGGCGGAGGACCGCTCCGCCACGCTGGCCTCTGCCTACCGCGAGTCGCTGCGGGTCGCCGAGGAGCTGGGCGCTGCGACGGTGGCCTTCCCCGCGGTCTCGGCCGGCGTCTACGGCTGGCCGCTCGAGGACGCGGCCCGCATCGCGGTGGAGCACCGCCCGGGCACACGACCCCGTGACGGTGCTGCAGGTGCAGTTCGTGCTGTTCAACCAGCCTGCGTACGACGCCTTCGCCGCCCACCTCTGACCCCGCCGCGCCCCTCACTCCCCCCACCCTTCAAAGTCGATCATGCAGTAACCGACATGCCCACTTGAACCCGCAGGTCAGCGGGTCGCATTTTCAAGTCGATCATGCAGTAACCGACAGCGCGCTCGGATCTCGGTGACCCGATGACTCGCATGTCAAAGTCGATCGTTGTACGGCGCATTTGCTTCACGAGCCAGTCGCTTTGAAGCGGCTCACGGCACGGCCCGCCTCGCCCCTGTTGGGTGTTGGGTGCCAGGTGTCTGGAGGTCGAGGTGATCGGAGCATGCGCGATTCGCTGGGGGTGGGACCCCAGTAACTCGCGCATGCCTGAATCCCGGGGCTGCAACGCCAGAGGGCCGTCGGACGCTCGCCGGGCGGCCCGTCGGGCGCAGGTGCGTCTCCACTCGGCCGTCGGTTCGCGCTGTCTGCCAAGACCTGCATGATCGACTTGGATTCTTGGGGCACTGACCTGCGGGAATGCGCGGCCTGTCGGGAACTGCATGATCGACTTTGAAGGGGCGGGCCCGATCGGCTTTGAAGCCCGGCTAGGTGCGGTGAACCTTGTGCTGGGCCGCCTGGGCGAGCGGCTTGACGACGAGCAGGTCGATGTCGACGTGCGGCGGTCGGGTGACGCACCAGGCCACGCAGTCCGCGATGTCCTCGGCGGTCAGCGGGGCGTCGACTCCCGCGTAGATGCTCGCGGCCCTGTCGGCGTCGCCGCCGAAGCGGTTCAGCGAGAACTCCGGGGTCGCCACCATGCCGGGCGCGATCTCGGTCACCCGCACGGGCTGTCCGTTGAGCTCGAGACGCAGCGTCTCGGCCAGCGCGGCCGCGCCGTGCTTGGCGGCCGTGTAGCCACCACCGCCCTCGTAGACGATGCGTCCAGCCGTCGATCCCATGATCACGATGTGTCCCTGACCGCTCGCCACGAGCCGCGGGAGCAGGGCCTGCGTCACGCGGACGGCGCCCAGCACGTTGACGTCGTACATCTGACGCCAGTCTTCGACCGACGAGGACGCGACCGGGTCGAGCCCCCAAGCGCCGCCAGCGTTGTTGACCAGCACCTGGCACTCGTCGACCTCGGCTGCGAACGCCGCGACCGAGGTCTCGGACGTGACGTCGAGCGTGATCGCGCGGGCGCCGATGTCGGCCGCGAGCTTGTCCAGCCGGTCGCGCCGGCGGGCCGCAACGACGACGGTGAATCCGTCGCTGGCGAGCCGACGTGCGGTCGCCTCGCCGATGCCGCTGCTGGCCCCTGTCACGACTGCGGTCCCTCGTGTCATGCCCGCCATCCTGCCAACCCTAGGGGGCTCCGCCCCCCAAGGTCCCCACGAGGCCAAATCGCGGCACGCGCGGCGGGCATGATCAAAGGCCCGCGGATTGCCCGAGCGGGAATCGGGCAGGATCACTGCGGCGTTGATCACTGGTTGACGTCCGATGTGTGGCCGGAGGCGAGTGGATGACCCTGACGCAGATGCACTCCAGCTTGCCCCGACGGGTCGCGATGGTCAGCGTTCACACCTCGCCGCTCGACCAGCCGGGCACCGGCGACGCTGGCGGCATGAACGTCTATGTGGTCGAGCTGTCACGACGCCTCGCGGCGCTCGGGGTCGAGGTGGACGTCATCACTCGCGCCACGAGCTCCGACCTGCCGCCGACTGTCGAGCTGGCGCCGGGCGTCACCGTCCGGCACGTGACCGCCGGTCCATTCGAGGGCCTGGCCAAGGAAGACCTCCCCGCCCAGCTGTGCGCCTTCACCGCAGGGGTGATGCGCATCGAGGCCGTGCGGGAGCCGGGGTGGTATGACCTCGTGCACTCCCACTACTGGCTGTCCGGCCAGGTTGCCTGGCTGGCCGCCGAGCGGTGGGACGTGCCGCTCGTACACACGATGCACACGATGGCGAAGGTCAAGAACCTCACACTCGCCGAGGGTGACTCGCCGGAGCCGGTCGCCCGGGAGATCGGTGAGGCGCAGGTGGTCGCGGCAGCCGACCGTCTCGTCGCGAACACCGACGAGGAGGCGAAATCCCTTGTCGAGTTGTACGACGCCGATCCGGCTCGGGTCGTGACGGTGCCTCCCGGAGTCGATCTGGAGCTGTTCCGCCCTGGTTCCGCGGCAGCCGCCCGTCGGCGGCTGGGGCTGCCGTCCGACGCGGCGGTCCTGCTGTTCGTCGGGCGCATCCAGCCGCTCAAGGCACCCGACGTGCTGCTGCGCGCGGTCGCCAGGCTGCTCGAGACGCGGCCCGGGCTGGCCGACCGACTCGTCGTGGCCGTCGTCGGCGGTCTGTCGGGCAGCGGCCTCACCCATCCCGACTCATTGCGCGGCTTGACCGCGCAGCTGGGCCTGTCCGACCTCGTGCGGTTCACGGACCCGGTCCCGCAACCCCTGCTCGCCGATTGGTACCGAGCGGCCGACCTGACGGTGGTGCCGTCGTACAGCGAATCGTTCGGGTTGGTGGCCATCGAGTCGCAGGCCTGCGGAACGCCGGTCGTGGCCACCGCCGTCGGCGGGTTGCGCACGGCAGTCCGCGATGGTGTCTCGGGGGTTCTCGTCGAGAGCCACGCTCCCGATGACTACGCGCGCGTCATCGGTGACCTGCTGACCAACGACCTGCGCCGCGCCGAGCTGGGCCGCGGAGCGATCAACCACGCGGCCGGGTTCAGCTGGTCGGCGACAGCGTCCGACATGCTCGAGGTCTATGCGGAGGCGCGCAGTGACCGGGAACGCCGGCCACTTGCGGTGAACCGGTGACGTCGGTCGGCGACACGCTTCGCGACTCTCTGCTCGCGGCCGAGCTCGAGTTCGACGAGCCCCAGCCGGGCACCTTCGTCGTCGTGCTGCCGGGTGAGCACAAGCTCAAGACGACGTGCTCGCTCGTGGTGGGGGCGCACAGCTTGTCGGTGAACGCCTTCGTGGCCCGTCGACCGGACGAGAACTTCGAGGCCGTCTATCGGTGGCTGCTCGAACGCAACACCAAGATGTACGCGGTCGCGTTCGCCCTCGACCACCTCGGCGACATCTTCCTCACCGGCCGGGTGCCGCTCGCGTCCGTCACGTCCGACGAGGTGGACCGGCTCCTCGGCGCGGTGCTCGACTACAGCGACTCGGCGTTCAACACCATCCTCGAACTGGGCTTCGCGTCGTCCATCCGCAAGGAGTGGGCCTGGCGCCGGCTGCGCGGCGAGCCGACCTACAACCTCGAGGCCTTCCGCCATCTCGAGCCAGGCAAGACGTCCGAATAGCGGCTAACTCACTGCACTTCGGTCATCACGGAACTGTCGTACGCCTCGCACTTTCCTTGCCTGATCAACCATCCACTTTGGCTGCGGTTCTCTAGGCAGGGCCTCAATGTTAGCGTTATCAAAAATCTGCTCCAGGCCGTTGACGGAGCCTCTGAGGCCTAATACGTTCAGGCCGAAACAAACGGTCCGTAGGACGAACTCTTGTCGACGGAGATCGTCTCGCAGCCGTCCTTATCCACCCGTACCAGACCCCGCGGTACACGCGGCGGTCGTACGCGCGTCGTTGGAGGACCGCCGTGGGCACAGCACACCTATTCCCCCCTGCCAGCCGGTTCAACGGAGGTCGACCCCGGCGAGTCGTTGCCGGGACCACCGCGGCGGTCATCGCCGTCGCGTTGGGTGTTACTCCCGCTGTTGCCAGCGGGCACGCCAAGCATCGCCACGGTCATGGGCCGTCGGTGACCTCCGAGCCCTGGGGGAGCACGACCGAGGGCAACGTCGAGCGGTGGACTCTGAACAACGGCCACCGCATGACCGTCAAGATCCTGACCTATGGCGGGATCATCCAGTCGCTGTACGTCCCCGACCGGTCCGGGCACCTCGGCAACGTCGCACTCGGCTTCGACAACCTGCCCGACTACGTCGCCAAGAGCCCGTACTTCGGCTGCATCACCGGTCGATACGCAAACCGCATCGCGCTCGGGAAGTTCTCGATCGACGGCAACGACTATCAGCTCCCGATCAACAACGACCCGAACAGCCTGCACGGCGGCACCGTCGGCTTCGACAAGCACATCTGGGCCACGACGCCGTTCAAGCACGGCTCGAGTGTCGGCCTGGTGATGAAGTTCACCAGCCCGGACGGTGACCAGGGCTACCCCGGCACCATGAACGCGCAGGTCACCTACACGTTGACCAAGAACGACACGCTCAAGATGAACTACCAGGCGACGACCGACAAGCCGACGATCGTCAACCTGACGAACCACAACTACTGGAACCTGGCCGGCGAGGGATCGGGCGACATCTACGGCCACAAGCTGTTCCTCAACTCGAAGGAGTACACGCCCGTCGACCCAACGCTCATCCCGACGGGAAGCCTCGACCCGGTAGCCGGCACGCCGATGGACTTCCGGCACGCCACGGCCATCGGTGACCGGATCCGAGATGGATTCCCCCAGCTCGTGATCGGGCGCGGCTACGACCACAACTGGGTCCTCGACCGTGGCAGCAACACCTCGTCGAACTTCGTGGCGGCCAAGGTCACGGAGCCCACCAGCGGACGTGTCCTCACGATCCGCACCGACCAGCCCGGGATCCAGTTCTACTCGGGCAACTTCCTCGACAGCACGCTTGTGGGTACGAGCGGCCGGATGTACCGGCAGGGTGACGCGTTCGCACTCGAGACCCAGCACTTCCCGGACTCGCCGAACCACGCCAACTTCCCGAACACCGTGTTGCGGCCCGGGGAGCTCTACAACACGACAAGCAGCTACCAGCTCAGCACCACCGGACACTGACCAGTTCCCGGGCCCCGACATGCGAGCCGGGGCCCGGGAGCTTCACCACCTAGGAGTGACCGCACCCGCGGAACACTGACCGGCGACCGGAGAGAGCAGCGATGACAAAAGTTCATCCCAAGGTCGAAGAAGCAGTTGAGACCCTTGGGCTCAACGCACTTACCCGCCGCCGGTTGCTTTCGGGCGCCGGCCTGACCAGTGCCTCACTCGCCGCTTCCGCCCTGCTCGCCGGGTGCTCGGGGAGCAGCGATGCGAACGCGAAGCAGGATTCGGGCTCCTCGAGCGCGGCTGGTGCCGGCGACTTCCCCAAGACCCCCAAGTGGAAGTTCGTCTTCGTCTGTCACGTCACGACGAACCCGTTCTTCACCCCTACGCAGTACGGAGCCGCGGACGCCTGTGCGCTGCTCGGCACCTCCTTCCAGTGGACCGGGTCGAAGGACGCGATCGTTGCCGAGATGGTCAACGCCACGAACACGGCGGTGACCGGCAAGGCGGACGGCATCGCGCTCGCCGTCGTGGACAAGTCGGCCTTCAAAGATCCGGTCGACAAAGCCCTGGACGCAGGCATTCCCGTCGTGTCCTACAACGCCGACGGCTCCCGCACTGACCCCGGCACCAACCGCTTGGCCTACATCGGTCAGGGACTCTACGAGTCGGGGTTCGCACTGGGTCAGCGAGCGCTGGACCAGATCGACTCGGGCGACGTCGCCGGTTTCATCGCGACACCGGGTCAGCTCAACATCCAGCCACGGATCGACGGCGCCAAGGCCGCGATCCAGCAGTCCGGCAAGAACATCAAGTTCACGTCGGTGGCCACCAACGCCGACATCACCAAGGGCCTGTCCATCATCGACGCCTATGTGCAGGGCCACCAGGACGTGGCCGGGCTGTTGGCGGTCGACGCCGGATCCACTCAGGCCGTGGGTTCGGTGGTGAAGAAGTACAACATGCGCAGCAAGTCGCTGAAGGTCGCAGGTGGCTTCGACCTGATCCCCGAGACACTCAACTCGGTCAAGGCCGGCGACCTCGACTACACGATCGACCAGCAGCCCTATCTCCAGGGCTTCCTGCCCGTGCTGGCCCTGTACTTCTACAAGATCAGTGGCGGGCTGCTGTTCCCCCCCACGACGAACACCGGCCTGCTGTTCGTGACAAAGGACAACGTCGATCCGTACCTGCAGACCAAGACGAGGTACGAGGGTTCTGACACTGCCCAGAAGGTGGTCCCGCGGTCAGGGGCGATCGCGCACGCGTAACGACTATGGGACGAGGATCGGGCAGGCCGGTGGCCTGCCCGATCCCGTCGTCAGGGTGTGCAATCGGGCATAGTGTCGCGACCATCGTGGCCGCCGAGCGAGAAGGGTGGGCGCCGTGAGCGACGTCGGTGTGGAGCAACCGGTGCGCCAGGAAGCACCACCACCGCACAAGGCTCAACGCTCCCTGCGGTGGTTGAACACCGTTCGCGACGCCTTCCTCCAGCGCCGCGAGGCCAGCGTCCTGCTCGTGGCGCTCGGGCTTCTCGTCTACTTCCGCGCGTCCTCGGACGTCTTTCTGACCCACGACAACCTGGTCAACATCGCGCAGGCCGCGGCGCCGGGCGCCATCGTCGCGGTGGGCATCGTGCTACTGCTGGTCAGCGGGGAGATCGACCTGTCGGTCGGCATGGTGTTCGCGCTCGCGCCGTTCCTCATGCACTACGCCGTCGACTTCTACGGCGTCCCGGTCATCCCGGCGATCCTGCTCTCGTTGGCGTGTGCCGCGGTCATCGGGCTCATCAACGGCCTGATAACCGTCAAGCTGAGAGTGCCGTCGTTCGTCGCCACCCTCGGCACGTTCTACGTGCTCCAGGGCATCGTGTTGACGACCTCGCACGCCTACCCGGCCGAGATCCCCGCGGCGGCGGAGGGCCACATCCGGACCTGGCTCGGTTCCGGCGACTGGTCGGAGCTCATCTGGTGCCTGGTGATTGTCGGGTACTTCCACATCGTGCTGACCAGGATGCGCTGGGGACTGCACACGGTGTCGGTCGGCGGGAACCTGCTCGGTGCCACGGAGGCGGGCATCAAGGTCGCCAGGATCAAGATCGGCAACTTCATGATCACCAGCGTGCTCGGTGCATTCGCCGGGATCATGGAGGCGTTCCGGGTCCACACCATCGATCCAAACCTCGGTGGCGGCACCGGGGTGACCTTCACCGCGATCTCGGCAGCGGTCATCGGCGGAACCGCACTCGCGGGCGGGTCGGGCACGGTGATCGGGGCAATGCTCGGCGCGTTCGTGCTGGCCGAGCTGCAGAACGGCTTCAACCTCATCGGCATCAGCGCCAACCCGTTCTTCCTCATCCTCGGCACCGCGATCCTCATCTCGATGATCGCGAACCAATATCTGGCACGTCTGCGCCGAGCAGGGAGAACGTGATGACCGCCGCGCCCGCAGACACCGCCGACACCCCCGCCCCCGCGGGCCGTCCGACGGAAGCTCTGCGAGTCGAAGGCATCGCCAAGAAGTTCGGCGCCGTGACCGCACTGCGCAACGTCAACATGCATCTCGCCCAGGGCGAGGTTCTCGGCCTGATCGGTGACAACGGCGCCGGCAAGTCCACCCTGATCAAAATCATCTGCGGTTTCCACCAGCCCGACGCCGGACGGATCCTGGTGAACGGCGAGGAGGTCGTGCTCCGCAGTGTCGATCACGCCCGGGCAACCGGCATCGACACCGTCTACCAGGACCTTGCCCTGGTCAACGAGCTGAGCGTCTATCACAACATGTTCCTGAACAGGGAACGGGTGCGTTGGCCACTGCTGAACAACCGCGAGATGCGGCGGCTGGCGAACCAGCACCTCGCGTCGATGGGCATCACGAACATCCCCGATGTGGGCGTCGAGGTGGCCAAGCTCTCCGGCGGGCAGCGCCAGGCGATCGCTGTCGCGCGAGCCGTCTACTCGGACTCGAAGATCCTGCTGCTCGACGAGCCGCTCGCCGCGATGGGTGCCAAGGAAGGCGCCCTCATCCTCGACCTGATCCACGACCTGCGTGACCGCGGCGACGTTTCGGTCATCATCATCGCCCACAACTACGCCCAGGTCTTCGAGGTCTGCGACCGGGTGAACATCCTGCAGCAGGGCGAGATCACGGTGGACAAGCCGACCAGCGAGATCAGCGCTGCCGAGCTCACGGACCTGATGGTCTCCGAATACCGCGCCGCACGCGCCCGCCGCAGTTCCTGACCATGCGCGAGTGGTGGGTCGCGCAGGTCGGAACGCGCGCGTCCGGGCTGCCTAAGCCGACCATTTCGCGGTGGGTCAGCCCCGGTGGGTCAGCCAAGCGCTTCTTGGAAGGTCTTCGTGTTGAGATCCTTGAGCACCGCGTCGCGCACCTCTGGGCAGGACTTCTTCGTGACCTCGTCCATCTCCATGGAGTCGCGCAGCTGCTTGTCCGGGTGCTCCGAGACCCAGCCGGCCAGACCCATGGCCATCTGCGCCGAGGCGCCGATCGGGCCGACCTCCTTGAGCTTGGGCTCCAGCTTCTCGAGATAGGCGCACAGGTCCTTGCCGTCCGGCGCTTCATCCGCGGCAGGCGGGTCAGCAACGTCGGTGGCGGCTTCTGACGGGCTGGCCGACGAGCCACCGCTGGTCTTCGCCCCCACGGTCTCCGTCTTGTCCCCTCCGCGTGGGGCTGTTGATACTTCGCGGAAGGGGGCTGCGATAGGACTCGATCGCATTTCTGGCAGGCTGACAGCCATGAGTACTGCTGCCAGATCGGACGGCTCCGCCTACACACTCGTCCTGCTGCGACACGGGCAGAGCGACTGGAACGAGAAGAACCTCTTCACCGGCTGGGTCGACGTCGGCCTCACCGCTCAGGGAGAGGCCGAGGCCGTCCGTGGCGGCGAGCTGCTCGGCGAGCGAGGCGTCCTGCCAGACGTCGTGCACACGTCAGTGCTGCGCCGCGCCATCCGCACCGCTGAGATCTCGCTCGACGTCGCCGACCGGCTGTGGCTGCCGGTGCGCAGGTCATGGCGGCTCAACGAGCGTCACTACGGGGCGCTGCAGGGCAAGGACAAGAAGCAGACCCTCGCCGAGTTCGGCGAGGAGCAGTTCATGCTCTGGCGCCGGTCCTACGACACTCCGCCGCCACCGTTGGCGGACGACGATCAGTTCTCGCAGATCGGCGATGCGCGCTACGCGAACCTGCCCGATGAAGTGCTGCCGCGTACCGAGTGCCTCGCCGACGTCGTCGTACGCATGCTGCCCTATTGGTACGACGACATCGTGCCGGACCTGCGCACGGGTGCCACGGTGCTCGTGGCCGCGCACGGCAACTCGTTGCGCGCCCTGGTCAAGCACCTCGACGGCATCTCCGACGACGCGATCGCGGGCCTGAACATCCCGACGGGCATCCCGCTGCTCTACCGCCTCGACGCGCAGTTCCGCCCGCTGACCACGGGTGGCGAATACCTCGACCCCGATGCCGCGGCAGCCTCGATCGAGGCCGTCAAGAACCAGGGCCGCTGACTGCCGTTTGGTGAAGGATTGGATAGGTAACGGAAGGCGGCCTCGCTGCGGACCCGACCTCGATGCGACCAGCTCACGAGCAACTGGCGGCGACAACGGGCCCGACCCCGGGCTCGGCGAGTAAGGCGGGTCCGGCCGGGTGCTGTCTGAGCAGTGTCATCAGTTCGGGATCGAGCTCGTTGACCTGGGTTGAGAGGAACCGGACGCGCCCGGCGATCGACTGCAGTGTGAGCACGGCCATCTTGTGCTCGACGGCAGCGTCGACCGGGCATCGCATCTCTTCGATGCGGTCCAGTTGCTTGGCCAGTGAGCAACCTCGCAGGTCCGCCCGCAGGTGCTCAGGTGCCACCACGATCAGACCCTTCAGCTCGTTGATGGCTTTCGTGCGACTGACCAGAACTGCTTGCCGGGTGGTGACAATCATCCGCAGCGCCTCTCGCAGACCGTGTGCGCGCACGTTGGTCTGGTGCTCCCTTGCGAGGGCTTCACGAGCGGCGCGGACAGCGTCGATCTGGTCGTTCTTGGCCCCGCGATGCCGCTTGACCCCGCCGATCTCGACGACCTCCTCCCCGGCCTCGGCGAGGAACACAGCGAGGCCGGCGGCGAAGCTTCCAGTGCCTTCCAGCGCCCAGACGCGTGGCCCAGGAGCATGGCTATCGGCCCAGGCGAGCATCCGTGCATAGCCGGCGCCGTCAGCGCGGTCGGCCAGATGAGCGCGCAACGCCCCAGTCGCCGTCTCGACGACTGCCAAGTCGACGCTGTCACGATCGGGGTCGCCCCCGATGACGAATTCGTAGTGCTCTGCCAGCATGGACATGAGCGGTTGTCCTCCCACTAGAACGACAATCGTGGTCGGCACCGATCTGGGATGAGGTCACTGGTCGCGGCAGCACTGTGAGAGGTCACGCCGGCAGGCGGACAAGCTCCTGATCAAGCCAAGACGAGTGGTTCAGGTCGGTGCCGGCAACTCGAGGGGACGGGTCCAACGCAAGGCACGCGCGACGGCGGCCATATTCTGAGAGTCACCTTTTGTTCGCCCCACGAGCCATTCGGTGGCCAACCGCCTATCCAATCCTGGGAAAACCTGCCCCGCAGCGGTCAGACGGACTCGGCGAGCTCGCTCGGGTGCTGGCCCGTCACGAGGTAGACCACCCGACGGGCGACCGCCACCGCGTGGTCGGCGAACCGCTCGTAGTAGCGACTCACGAGGGTGACGTCGATCGCCACCTCGATGCTGTAAGGCGCTGCCACGTCGAGCAGCTCGGTGAACAGCGCGCGGTGCAGGCGGTCCATCTCGTCGTCGTCGCGCTCGATCTGCAGCGCCGCATCCAGGTCGCGCGTCGCGAGCACGCTGCCGGTCTTGGCGACCAGCTGCTCGGCGACCTTGCTCATCTCCACGATCGTGGCGCGCAGACCTTCCGGCACGGCCGAGTCGGGGAAGCGGCGGCGCGCTGCGCGGGCGACGTGGCGGGCGAGGTCGCCCATCCGCTCGAGGTCGGCGCTCATCTTCAGGGTGGTCACGATGACGCGCAGGTCGCTGGCAACCGGCTGCTGGCGGGCGAGCAGATCCATCGCGCGGTGGTCGAGCTCGTCACGCAGACGGTCGACTGCGTCATCGGCTGTGATGACGCTTTCGGCGAGGGTCAGGTCGGCGTCGAGCAGTGCTGTCGAGGCACCGGTGATCGCAACCCCCACCAAGCGGGTCATCTCGACCAATTGTTCGGCGAGGGCTTCGAGTTCCTCGTGGTACGCGTCGCGCATGGTCCACCCTTCTTCCTCTGGTGCGCCGAAGGCTTGCAGGGCCGTGTGAACGACGTCCCTCGGCAAGGTGAACAGTCGTGGTCGCGCTGCCTGTCGTCCGCCGTCGTGGCTGCTCAGCGCGTCGTGGCGCATACGATCATACGTGTGGAAGCCGAGCTGTTGGCGGGTCTCGCCGGGTTGATCGGCGTGGTGACCGGTGCTTCGGCGACCCTCGCGTTCCGTCTCAGCGAGCGCGAGCAGGCCGCTCTGCCGCCCACGGCGCCGCCGGTGGCGCTTCTGCCGCCCGGCGTGTCCGACGTGCTCGCGGTGCTGAGGTCGTCGGGCGTCGTGCTGGACGGCGACGACAACGTGATCCGGGCGAGCCCGGCCGCCTACATCCTGGGCCTGGTCCGTGGCGAGCGGCTGGTGGCCGAGGACCTGCTCGAGCTGGCCCGCAAGGTGCGCCGCGACGGCGAGATCCGCGAGGCCGACATGGAGCTGCCGCGGGGCCCGCTGTTCACCCAGCGGATGTCGGTCTGGGTGCGGGTGGCGCCGTTGGGGTCGAGTCTGGTGCTCCTGCTCGTCGAGGACCGCACGGAGGCGCGCCGGGTCGACGCCGTACGCCGTGACTTCCTGGCCAACGTCAGCCATGAGCTCAAGACGCCCGTGGGCGGGTTGGCCCTGCTCGCGGAGGCGTTGGTCGACGCCGCGGACGACCCGGACGCCGTGCGCCGCTTCGCCGGCCGGATGCAGCACGAGTCCGACCGGCTGTCCCGGCTCGTGCAGGACGTCATCGAGCTGTCCCGCCTGCAGGGCCACGACCCGTTCGAGAAGCCGACGCTCGTCTCGCTGGACGACGTGGTCGTCGAGGCCGTGGACCGCAGCCGGGTCCGCGCCGAGACCCGTTCCATCAACCTGGTCTCCGGCGGCACGAGCGGACTGGCCGTCGTGGGCGACGCGCGGCAGCTGGTGACCGCGCTGGGTAACCTGGTCGACAACGCCGTGCGCTATGCACCTGACGGTACGCGCGTGACGGTGGCCGTACGTCAGGTTCATGAGGCACTCGGCCCCATCGCGGAGATCAGCGTCACGGACGAGGGGCCTGGCATCGCCGAGCAGGAGCGCGACCGCATCTTCGAACGTTTCTACCGTGTCGACTCGGCGCGCTCCCGGGAGACCGGCGGCACCGGGCTCGGACTCGCCATCGTCAAGCACGTGGCCGCCGGCCACGGCGGTGAGGCCACCGTCTGGAGTGACGAGGGCACCGGCTCCACCTTCACGCTGCGGCTACCGGCCGCGGTCTACACCCCCGAGAACCGCCCAACAAGCCAGGAGAAAGTGTGACCAGGATCCTTGTCGTCGAGGACGAAGAGTCGCTGAGCGACCCGCTGTCCTACATGTTGCGCAAGGAGGGCTTCGAGGTCGCCCTTGCCGAGACGGGACCGGCGGCCCTCGAGGAGTTCGACCGGCGCGGTGCCGACCTGGTGCTCCTCGACCTGATGCTGCCGGGTCTGTCGGGCACCGAGGTCTGCCGTGCGCTGCGCTCGCGCTCGACCGTGCCGGTGATCATGCTCACGGCCAAGGACAGTGAGGTGGACAAGGTCGTCGGCCTCGAGCTCGGTGCGGACGACTACGTCACCAAGCCCTACTCCGCGCGTGAGCTCGTCGCCCGGATCCGGGCCGTGCTGCGCCGGCACGGCGAGCCCGACGAGCTGGTGACCGCCACGATCGAAGCCGGTCCGGTGCGCCTCGATGTCGATCGGCACGTCGTCAGCGTGAGCGGTGAGGCCGTGAGCATGCCGCTGAAGGAGTTCGAGCTGCTCGAGCTGCTGCTGCGCAACGCCGGTCGGGTGCTGACCCGAGGCCAGCTGATCGACCGGGTCTGGGGATCGGACTACGTGGGCGACACCAAGACCCTCGACGTGCACGTCAAGCGGTTGCGCGCCAAGGTGGAGCCCGACCCCGGGACGCCGCGGCACATCGTCACGGTGCGCGGCCTCGGCTACAAGTTCGAGCCCTGACTCCCCGCCGCCACCTCTTCAAAGTCGATCATGCAGTTCCCGACCAGGACACTCATCGCCGCAGGTCAGACCCCCGAAAATCCGAATCGATCATGCACTAGTTGGGCGCCTCGGCGGGACGCTCAGGTAGGCGAGGGGCTGGCGGTGTCGATCACCTCGAGTGTGGGCGTGTCGGTCGGCTCGACGGCGGGTGTCACTGGACCCGGCGTGATGCTGGTGTACGGACCCGTTGCGGGCAGCACGACCGTTTCCAGCGTGATCGGATTGGTGCGGGCGAAGACGAACCGCAGGGTGATGGTCTCTCCGGGTTGCTTCGTCAGGTCGCTGATCGTCGCGGACGGCTCGGTCGTGGCACCGAACCGCACCGCCGAGCCCGCCGGCAGGTCGCGCGTACCCGTGAGGTCGACGGTGCCGTCCGGGCTGGTGAGGTCGGTCAGGCTGTCGTCCCGGTTGCCCCGGTTGACGATCGTGAGGCTCACGACACCCGTGCCGCTCGAGTCATCCGCCACCACCACGAGCGCGTTGAGGATGCGGATGTCGCCCGAGTTGGCCATGACGCCATCGGCCGGCGCATAGGGCTTGAGCGTCTGTGCGTTGAGGCCGGCTGCGCATCCTGTTGTCACCATGAGCAATGACAGCGCAACGAGGACGGGGGTCAGCACGGGTCGGATGCGGCTCACGATGGCCTCTCTGGGGCGTGCAGCGCTGGTCGCTGGTCGAGCACTACAGGTGGGACGAGCACTGAGGTTAGGGCACTGCGGCGGGCGGCGACAGACCAGCGCGCCGGCAGCATGCCGCCGATCAGCCGAGGTTGGCGCCTCGCCCGATCAGCAGCGCGATGGTGACGGCCGCGGTGGCCATCGCCAGCAGGAACGGCAGCCGCGAGCCCTCGTCGCGCCCGGTCGTCGCGGCAGCCACCGCGAGCGCGACGGCGGCGGCCAGCCCAACGAGTGCCCACGCCGGGGGGTTGCCGGGACCGAACGTCACGAGCGTCGCGGCAACCGCAAGGAGTACGGCGCCGCCGGTGCGGGCCTGGGCGGCCCCGAGCCGCTGGGGCAGGCCGAGCACGCCTGCCCGCCGGTCGGCGTCGACGTCGGGGACGACGTTGAGGAAGTGGGCGCCCACCCCGAGGAATGCACCGGCCGCCAGCACCCACCAGTGCGGTGCCGGATGACCCGGCAACCCCAGGGAGAGGAAGGCTCCGAGCAGCGCGAAACTCATGGCATAGGGCAGCCAGGACAACAGCGTCCGCTTGAGGCCGAGGTTGTAGGCCCACCCGCCTCCGACGCCGACGAGATGGCACAACCCCGCCAGCCAACCGCTGGCCAGCGACAGCGGTATGCACACCAACGCGGCAGCGCCACAGGCCAGCCTGACCGTGCCAGCAGACACCGCACCGCTGGCCACCGGCTTGTCGGTGCGGCCGGCCGCCAGGTCGCGGTCGCGGTCGACGAGGTCGTTGCACCAGCCGATCGACAGCTGACCGGTCAGCACCGCCGCGGCGACCAGGACAGTGCCACGCAAGCCACGTCCCGAGGTCGCCGCGAGGGCGGTGGCGAGGGCTGTCACGGCGATGGTCGGGGGAGCATGGGCGGCCCGGACAAGCGCGACGGCGCGGTACACGACGGTCAGTATGCGCGACTCACGACAGGTGTTCGCCGGGGCCCTTGATGCACGAGAATCGTTGTCTGTCAAGGGCTTGACCTGCGCATACGTCCTGACAAGGGGGCCTGGTAGACCCCGTCTCCGTGTTATCCTGGGTACCGCGAAAGGGGTCTGACTATATGGCGTTCAAGGTCGGCGAGACGGTCGTTTATCCCCACCATGGGGCCGCACTCATCGAGTCCATCGAGACACGCACCATCAAGGGCGAGGACAAGCTCTACCTCGTTCTGAAGGTTGCCCAAGGAGATCTGACCGTCCGGGTTCCGGCCGAGAACTGCGATCTCGTCGGCGTACGAGACGTGGTCGGGCAAGAGGGATTGGACCAGGTATTCGAGGTCCTGCGTGCCCCGCACACGGAGGAGCCGACCAACTGGTCCCGCCGCTACAAGGCCAACCTCGAGAAGCTCGCCTCCGGCGACGTGATCAAGGTCGCCGAGGTCGTACGTGACCTGTGGCGCCGTGACAAGGACCGCGGCCTCTCGGCCGGCGAGAAGCGGATGCTTGCCAAGGCACGCCAGATCCTGGTGAGCGAGCTGGCCCTCGCTGAGCACACCAACGAGGACAAGGCAGAGGCGATCCTCGACGAGGTTCTCGCCTCCTGATCGACTGGTCGGCGCTGTTGCGCTGACCGCCCCTGACACCCGGCGCCGTCGACCCCATAGGGTCGGCGGCGCAGGTGTCTGTGCCTGTTTGTGCTTGGGAGGTAGCCAGATGTCCCCCCGACTTGGCCGCACCCCCAACGCCCTGGTCGAGCTGCTGAGGCTTTGCGTCGTCGTTTTCTTCGCGGGCATCGGCTACTACGTCGCCCAGCTTCTCGACGACCACGGCAAGCCGAGCCTCGGCCCGTTCAGCGGCATCGGTCTGGGCATCGTGCTCGGCTCGGCACTCGGCTATGTGCTCGGTGGAGTCCTCGGACGCGGCACGATCACCGTCGTACGGCGCACGGAGGCGGGCCTGCGCGACACCCCGGCGGAGTACATCGTGGCCGGGGCTGTGGGCACGGTCATCGGTGTCGTCGTCGCGGTCGGCATCACCTGGCCGGTCCTGCTGCTCAACCGGCCGATTCTCACCATCCCGGTGTTCGCCTTCGTCGTGGTCACCATGGGCCTGCTCGGCTACCGGGTCGGCGCCAGCAAGCGCGACTCGGTGCTCGCCATGTTCGGCGCCCGGGTCGGCATGACCGAGCGCCCCGAGGCGACCGCCGCGCTGCCCCGCATCGTGGACACCTCGGTCGCGATCGACGGCCGCATCCTCGACGTCGTCCGCGCCGGCTTCCTGCACGGGCGCATGCTGGTGCCCTCGCCCGTGCTCGGCGAGCTGCAGGGACTGGCCGACGCCGGTGACGACCTGCGGCGCAGCCGCGGCAGACGCGGCCTCGAGCTGCTCGCCGCGCTCAAGCGCGAGCCGAACGTCGACGTCGAGATCATCGAGGACGACGTGCCCGGTGTCGCCGAGGTCGACGCGAAGCTCATCCGGCTCTGCCTCGACCGCAATTCGGCGCTGCTGACGCTCGACACCAACCTCGCGAAGGTCGCTGCCCTGGCCGGCGTGCGGGTGATGAACCTGCACGCGCTCGCGCAGGCGCTGCGCCCACCGGTGACGGCCGGCGAGGAGGTCTCGGTGCTGCTCATCAAGCCGGGCAAGGAGCACGGGCAGGCCGTCGGCTACCTCGACGACGGCACGATGATGGTGGTCGAGCGGGCCCGCGAGTCCGTCGGCAAGGAGCTCACCGTCATCGTGACGAGCGTCCTGACCACCGCCAACGGGCGCATGGTCTTCGCGCACCCGGTCGGAGTCACGACATGACCAGCCGGGCCGGCCGACCAGCCGGACCAGGTCGCCGCGATCGTGCCTGCCGCCGGGCGCGGAGAGCGACTCGGTCCCGGGGCCCCGAAGGCGCTGCGGCTGCTCGGTGGAGTGCCGCTGCTGGTTCACGCCGTGCGCAACCTGGCGGCCGCCCGCCTGGTCGACCTCGTCATCGTGGCGGCACCGCCCGACGAGGTCACCGCCGTCCGAGCCCTGCTGGCCGACCATCACACCGGGGCGACGCTGCATGTCGTGCCGGGCGGATCCACCCGGCCGGAGTCGGTGCGGGCCGCGTTGGCCGCGCTGCCCGACGCCGTCGGAGTCGTCCTCGTACACGACGCCGCGCGGCCGCTGGCGCCGGTTGAGCTGATCGACGCGGTGGCATCTGCGGTACGCGCGGGGGCGGACGCCGTGGTGCCGGGACTCCCCGTCACAGACACGGTCAAGCGGGTGGACGGCGATGTCGTCATCGAGACGGTGGACCGCAGCGTGCTGCGGTCGGCGCAGACCCCGCAGGGCTTTCGGCGGGCCGTTCTCGAGGAGGCTCATCTCGACCTCTCTGACGGGGGCATCACTGATGACGCAGGGCTGGTCGAGCGCGCGGGATACTCCGTCCTCGTCGTGCCCGGTGCAGAGGAGGCTTTCAAGGTGACCCGACCGCTCGATCTGGTGCTTGCCGAGGCCGTCCTGGCCCGCCGACGCAGTGGAGGTGTCAGCGGTGTCCGGTGACGACCCCACCGGCCGGGTGGCGCGCCGGCCACGCGTCGGGACCGGCGTCGACGTACACCCCTTCGAGGTGGGACGCCCGCTCTGGATCGCCGGGCTCGAGTGGCCCGGCGAGACCGGGCTGTCGGGCCACTCCGACGGCGACGTCGCCGCCCACGCCGCATGCGACGCGCTGCTGGCCGCCGGTGGGCTCGGCGACCTCGGCTCGGTCTTCGGCACGTCGGACCCGCGCTGGTCGGGTGCTTCCGGCGTCGACATGCTCCGCGAGGCCGCCCGCCTGGTCGGAGAGGCGGGTTATGCGATCGGCAACGTCTCGGTGCAGGTGATCGGCCCGCGGCCGCAGATAGGGACGCGACGGGCCGAGGCCGAGAAGACGCTGTCGGCGGCCGTCGGGGCGCCCGTGTCCGTGGCGGCGACGACGAGCGACGGTCTGGGCCTGACGGGGCGCGGTGAGGGGCTGGCCGCGATCGCCAGCGCGCTGATCGTGCCGGCCTCCCAGTTCGACGCCTGACCCGCTGCGCGCCCGGAATCGACCACGTTCAGCATGCGGGCGGACGGTTCGCTATGCCTGCACGCCTTGCGAACCGTCCGCAGGCCTGCTGAACGTGGTCGATTCCCGCGCGCCCGGTGCGTGGTCAACTGCGTGAGGCGGGAGCCCGTACCCTTGCTGGGTGAGCCTGCGCCTGTATGACACCGCCACCCGGTCGGTGCGCGACTTCGTGCCCCTGGTCGAGGGCAAGGTCGGCATCTACCACTGCGGCCTCACCGTGCAGGGCGCGCCGCACATCGGACACATCCGCAAAGAGGTCGTGTTCGACGTGCTGCGGCGGTGGCTGGAGCGGTCGGGCTACGAGGTCACGATCATCGCCAACGTCACGGACATCGACGACAAGATCCTGGTGAAGTCGGCCGAGGCCGGCCACCCGTGGTGGGCGCACGCCTACGCCAACGAGCGGGCGTTGCATCAGGCGTACGACGCCCTGGGCTGCGCGCCGCCGGACTACGAGCCCCGCGCCACCGGTCACATCACCGAGATGGTCGAGCTGATGACCACCCTCGTCGAGAACGGGCACGCCTACCCCGCCGACGACGGCTCCGGGGACGTCTACTTCGACGTGCGGTCCTGGCCGTCGTACGGCGAGCTCTCGGGCCAGCGGATCGACGAGATGGAGCCGGCTGCCGACGCCGACCCGCGCGGGAAGCGCGACCCGCGCGACTTCGCGCTCTGGAAGGGACACAAGCCCGACGAGCCCGAGACGGCGTCGTGGCCCTCACCGTGGGGTCGCGGCCGCCCGGGCTGGCACCTCGAGTGCTCGGCGATGGTCGGGAAGTACCTGGGAGCCGAGTTCGACATCCACGGCGGCGGCCTCGACCTGCGCTTCCCCCACCACGAGAACGAGCTCGCCCAGTCCCGCGCCGCGGGCCGGCCGTTCGCCCGCTGGTGGATGCACAACGCGATGCTCAACCTGGCCGGCTCGAAGATGAGCAAGTCGGTGGGCAACACGATGCTCGTGTCGGAGGTCGTGCAGCAGGTGCGGCCGGTCGAGCTGCGCTACTACCTGGTGTCCTCGCACTACCGGTCGGTCATGGAGTTCTCGTTCGAGGCGCTGTCCGAGGCGGCGTCCGCCTACCGACGCATCGAGGGTTTCGTACGCCGGGCCACCGAGATCGTCGGCGACGTCTCGGGCGGCGTGCTCTGCGCCGAGTTCGCGGAGGCGATGGACGACGACCTGTCCGTGCCCGCCGCTCTCGCCGTCCTGCAGGGCGTGATCCGGGAGGGCAACAAGCTGGTGCTGGACGGCCCGTCGGACGCGCTGCGCGGCAACCTGGCCGCCGTACGCGCGATGCTCGACGTGCTCGGCCTGGACCCGCGGTCCGCACCCTGGGTGACGGCGGGCGGCGGCTCCGACCTGCTGCCGGTGGTCGACCAGCTCGTCGCCGTGGCCCTGCAGGAACGCGCCGAGGCGCGGACGCGCAAGGACTTCGCCGCCGCCGACCGGATCCGTGACCGGCTGACCGCCGCGGGCATTGCCGTCGAGGACACCCCCGACGGCCCACGATGGACACTGGCTGAGGAGTCCTGATGGCGGGCAACAGCGCCCGGCGCGGCGCAAAGCGCAACCCCGGGTCGAAGAAGGGCGCGAGCGTCGGTACGGGCGGCCAGCGACGCAAGGGCCTTCAGGGCAAGGGTCCGACGCCCAAGGCCACCGAGCGCACCAGCCATCCCGCGTCGCGGCGTGCCGCTTCGGCGAAACGGGCCGAGAGCAAGCACCCTTCGTCAGCGACCCGGCCATCGAGCCGTGCGTCGTCGCCGCGTTCCCGCGGCACGGACGACGCGCCCGAGACGGTGTCCGGGCGCAACCCGGTCGTCGAGGCACTGCGCGCGAAGGTGCCCGCCAGTGCGCTCTACATCGCTGAGCGCATCGACAGCGACGACCGCGTCCGCGAGTCGCTGAAGCTGGCCGGCGAGGCCCGCATCCCGGTGCTCGAGGCACCGCGCGGCGAGCTCGATCGGCTCGGCGGCCTGTCGCCGCACCAGGGACTTGTGCTGCAGGTGCCGGCGTACGAGTACGCCCACCCCGACGACTTCCTGACCGTCGGCGGGTCGGCCCCGGCCCTCGTGGTGGCGCTCGACGGCGTCACCGACCCGCGCAACCTGGGCGCCGTACTCCGCTCGACCGCTGCCTTCGGCGGCCACGGCGTGGTCGTGCCGGCTCGCCGCGCAGCCGGTGTCACTGCCACCGCCTGGAAGGTCTCGGCCGGAGCGGCGGCGCGCGTGCCCGTGGCCCGCGCCACCAACCTCACCCGCGCGCTGGAGAGCTATCGCGCAGGCCGGCTTCTTCGTCGTCGGCCTCGACGGTGGCGGCACCACTGCGGTGGCCGACCTCGACGTCAGCACCGGCCCGCTCGTGCTCGTCGTCGGGTCCGAGGGAAAGGGTCTGTCCCGGCTCGTCCGCGAGACGTGCGACGTGATCGCCAGCATCCCGATCGCCGCCTCGATGGAGTCCCTCAACGCGGGAGTGGCCACCGGCATCGCGCTCTACGAGGTCGCCCGCCTCCGCGCCCGAAGCTGACCTTCAAAGTCGATCATGCAGTAACCGACATGGCGCGCATCGCCGCAGGTCAGAGCCCCGAAATGCCGAATCGATCATGCACTAGTTGGAATCCGGTGCTTTGCGGCCGGTCCGGCGGCCGATGGTTCGGCGTACGAACGGCGGGCGCGCGCCGCTCGTACCTTGCTGATGGCGACCTGGGTTGAGGCTCCGACGGTGGAGCGGGAGGATGCCTCGCATGTCGTATCCAGACGCGCGCTATCTCGCTGACGCCGGTGTTGCCAGTGCGAGGTTTCGACCGGACGGTCACGCTCCGGAGCTCAGCAACCCGAGCGGGACCACGACGCACTACCTCGCCACCGGAGAGTCCACCGGCGGCGAGTTCGGCCTCTATCGCTGGGAGATGGGACCGACCCCGAGCGGGCCGGACCCGCATTTCCACAGGACGATCTCCGAGTCGTTCTACATCCTGTCCGGGACGATCCGCCTCTACGACGGCACGCAATGGATCGACGGGACGCCGGGGGACTTCCTGTTCGTGCCCGAAGGCGGCATCCACGGGTTCCGCAACGAGTCGGGCGAACCCGCGACGATGCTGATCCTGTTCGCACCGGGCGCCCCACGGGAGGACTACTTCGAGACGCTGGCCGACGCCGCGCGCCGTGACGCACTGCGCGACGAGGACGCTGCGGCGGAGTTCTACCGCCGGCACGACACGTACTGGGTCTGAACCCGTCGCGATGCGTTTGTCCAACTAGTGCATGATCGATTCGGAATTTCGGGGCTCTGACCTGCGGCGATGCGAGCGATGTCGGTTACTGCATGATCGACTTTGAAGGTTCGTCGTCCTCCACGTAGGGGTCGGCCGCCACGGTCGGGGAGCCGATGCGGGAGCCGAGCACCGACTGCTCGTCGGGCTTGAGAGCTGAGCACGTCGTTGACGTACGAGCGCGCCGCCGGAAGCAGCCCGACGTCGCGGTTGGACTTCTCGGACAGGAACCACCGGTGCTCGAGCACCTCGTGGAAGATCTCGGCGGGCTCGAGCTTGCCCCGCAGCTCGCGCGGCACCGCGGACACGACCGGGTTGAAGACCTCGGTGAGCCAGCGGTGGGCGGTGATCTCCTCGTCCTCGGCCTTGTCCTCGCAGATCTCGGCGCGGAAGTGGTCGAGGTCGTTGAGCAGCCGTCGGGCCTGGTTCTCCTGCACGTCGAGACCGGTCAGGCGCAGCAGCCGTCGGCTGTGGTGACCGGCGTCGACGACCTTGGGATAGAGCTCGACACGACGTCCGTCGTCGTCGGTGACGAACGAGAGCTCGGCGACGTCGAAGCCGAGGTCGTTGAGCCGGCGCACCCGCTGGTCGACACGGTGCCGCTCGTGGGCGTCGAAGACGTCCTTGTGGGTCAGCTCGTCCCAGAGCGAGGTATAGCGGTCGATGACCTGCGTCGCGATGATGACCGGATCCATCGACGGGTGCAGCAGGTTGCCGGCCTCGAGGTCGAGCAGCTCACCGGCGATGTTCGTCCGCGCGAGGTCCAGGTCGTACTCGCGCTGGCCCGCGGACAGCGACTTGTGCAGCTCCCCGGTCTCGGCGTCGACGAGGTAGGCGGCGAACGAGCCGGCGTCGCGGCGGAACAGCGTGTTCGACAAGGAGCAGTCGCCCCAGTAGAAGCCCGAGTTGTGCAGTCGCACCAGCAGCACCGACAGCGCGTCGATCAGCCGGTCGGCTGTGTCCGGGCGCAGGGTCTGGGAGAACAGCGCGCGATAGGGCAGCGAGAACTGCAAATGACGCGTGACCAGCGCCGGGTCGAGCGGCCGCCCAGCCGTGTCGACGCGGCCGAGGACGACTCCGACCGCCTCGACGCAGGGCACGTCCAGCCGCTCGAGCTGGCGCAGCAAGCCGTACTCGCGGCGGGCGAGAGTCTCGCCCACCTCCTTGACTGCGTAGACCGACCCCTCGAGGCGCACGAAGCGCACCACGTGGCGGGAGATGCCACGTGGTAGCGCTACGAGCTGGTCGGTCGGCCACCGCTCCAGCGGTGTCTGCCACGGGAGGTCGAGCAGCGCCGGATCGCCGGGCGCGGCCAGGATCTGCAGAGCCATACGTCAACTCTGCCAGGTGGAGCAGTCAGACCTCGACCAGGTGGTGACTTCAGGCCGGCAGGCGCAGACCCGTGACCGTCGAGAACAGGTGCACGTGACCCTGCTTCGGCGCGAAGTAGACCGTCTCACCCTTCATCGGCGGCCGGCGGCCGTCGACACGGGCGATGATGTCGTGGGTGTTGCCGTGGACCTCTGCCTCGCCGTAGACGTAGGCGTCGGCGCCGAGCTCCTCGACGAGGTTGATGGTCGTCTTGAGGCCCTTGCCCTCGCCCACGATGTCCATGTCCTCCGGCCGGACGCCCACGGTCAGCTTGCGCCCGCCCTTGCCGGCCTCTTCCGCCGTCTCGCGCGGCATCGGGAGGTCGGCGCCGCCGAAGTGCATGACGTTTCCTTCGACGTCGACCTCGAGGAGGTTCATCGCAGGGGAGCCGATGAAGCCGGCGACGAAGACGTTCTTGGGCGCGTCGTACATGTTCCGCGGGGTGTCGACCTGCTGCAGGATGCCGTCCTTGAGCACGGCGACCCGGTCGCCCATCGTCATGGCCTCGACCTGGTCGTGGGTGACGTAGACCGTCGTGACGCCGAGCCGGCGCTGCAGGGCCGCGATCTGGCTGCGGGTCTGGACGCGGAGCTTGGCGTCGAGGTTCGACAGCGGCTCGTCCATGAGGAACACCTGCGGTGAGCGGACGATCGCGCGGCCCATGGCGACGCGCTGACGCTGGCCACCGGAGAGTGCCTTCGGCTTGCGGTCGAGGTACTGCTCGAGGTCGAGGATCTTGGCTGCCTCGACGACCTTCTCGCGGATCTTGTCCTTCGGCTCACCGGCGATCTTGAGCGCGAAGCCCATGTTGTCGGCGACCGTCATGTGCGGGTAGAGCGCGTAGTTCTGGAACACCATCGCGATGTCGCGGTCCTTCGGTGCCAGGTTGGTGACGTCGCGGTCGCCGATGCGGATCGAGCCGCCGTTGACGTCCTCGAGGCCGGCGAGCATGCGCAGGGAGGTGGACTTTCCGCAGCCGGAGGGACCGACGAGCACGAGGAACTCGCCGTCACCGACCTCGATGTTGAGCTTGTCGACGGCTGGCCGCTCTGAGCCTGGAAAGAGCCTGGTCGCTTCGTCGAACGTGACAGTAGCCATAACTGTTGTTCCCTTCACCGGCAGGTACGTGCCGGACGATCCGAGTGGAGGGTGGACTGTGGACGTTACCTACCCGTCCACTGCCGAACCGTAACCCGTTCGTCACGTCCCGTCCATATCGGCGGGGCGGCGCTGAGACGAAACGTTCAGCCCACCGCCTCCACATGCAGCAGCAGGAGCTGCTCGGGATAGAGGCTCGGCACCTCGAGACCGACGCTGCCCAGCGCGCTGCCGGGGAGTTGCACCGGGGTCGCAGAAAGCCACGGGGCGGGCCGGCTGCCGTTGGTGGGCGGCGCATCGCCGGGCGGCAAGAGCGTGACGCGGTACGAGACACCGTCGAGCAGGCCGGGCAGCCGGACCCGGCCCGGTCTGGTCCAGACGCGATGTGTGAGCGAGACCACCGCGAACACCGCCTCGCCGCCAGCTCCGCCAGCTCCGCCAACCACGCCATGCACCCACAGGTCCGGGTCGGGGTGGTCGCCGCGGACCACGCGGCCGCTGTGCAGCAGGTCGCGGAACCGCTTGTGCAGCGCAACCCAGCGAGCCATCTCGGCACGGTCCGCCGCGGTGGCCGAGGCGATGTCCCACTCGATGCCGAAATGGCCGAAGAACGCCGTGCCGGCCCGGAACGGCAGGTCCTGGGTCCGCCCCGTCGTGTGCGAGTGGGGAGGTCCGACGTGGCAGCCGACCAGCTCCGGTGGGAGCAGCAGTCCGGTCCATCGTTGGATCCGTTGCCGCTCCAGCGCGTCGTTGGTGTCGCTGGCCCAGATGCGGTCGGCGCGCGCCATCACACCGAGGTCGGCCCGGCCGCCGCCTGACGAGCACGACTCGATCTCGAGCCCGGGATGGCGGTCCTTCAGGGTGTCCATCAGCCGGTAGAGCGCCGCGGTCTGAGAATGCACGCCGGCCTCGCCGCCGGGCTGGTGGCCGGCGTCCTGGAGGTCGCGGTTGTGATCCCACTTCAGATAGGCGATCGGATACTCGTCGAGGATCGCGTCAAGTCGCGCCAGCACATAGGCGAAGGCATCGTCGTTGCCGAGATCGAGAACCTGCTGGTGCCGGGACAGGATCGGCGAGCGCCCGCCCGTCGCCATGACCCAGTCGGGGTGAGCCCGGGCGAGGTCGGAGTCCGGGTTGACCATCTCCGGCTCGACCCAGAGACCGAACTCCATGCCGAGCCCGCGGACGTGGTCGATGAGCGGATGCAGACCCTCGGGGTAGACGGCCGCGTCCACGTACCAGTCACCAAGCCCTGCGTGGTCGTCGCGCCGCCCGAGGAACCACCCGTCGTCGAGCACGTAGCGCTCCGCGCCGACCTCCGCGGCGGCGTCGGCCAGCGCGAAGAGCCTGTCGCGGTCGTGCACCATGTAGACCGCTTCCCACGTGTTGAGCGTCACCGGCCGGGGCTTGGTCCGCGTCGGGTGTGTCGGGCGGGCGCGCAGCCACTCGTGGAAGCGGTGCGAGAGCTGATCAAGGCCGTCTGCGTACGAGCCGGACAGCCACGGCCCTTCGTACGTCTGACCCGGTGCCAGGACGACCTCGCCGGGGAGGAGCAACTCCCCGCCGCCGACGACCGCGTCGCCGGAGCTGAGCCGTTCGGCGTACGTGCGGTGGTTGCCGCTCCAGCCGACGTGGAGGCCCCACACCTCACCCTGACCGAAGCCGAAGCCCGCCGCCCCGGCAACGATCAGCAGGGTGGCATCTGTGCCGGTACGGCCGCGCCGGTTGTCCCGGACCCGGGACCCGACCGTGAAGGGCTGCCGCTGCGGAGACCGCTCCCGGATGTGACCCCCGGTCAGGTCGAGGAGCTCGTCCGCCTCGCTGGGCACCGGCAGGGCCAGCAGCAGCCCGTCGACCGTGTAGGGGAGGCTCTCGTCCTCGTTGCGGACCGCGCCGCGCAACCGGACCAGCCCCGAAGCGCTGAGCTCGATCTCGACCGTCAGGCCCAGTCGCGCGGCGCTGTCGTCGGCATCGACGACGACACGTTGCACGTCGCCAGGCACGACCTCCACCGACCGCGACACGAACATCGGGGACCAGTCGGCTCCGTTGCGATGACCGGCGAGGCCAGGGGTCCCGAACCAGCCACGGGAGTGCTCGGGCAGCAGCGAGAGCTCGCCTACCTCGTCGAGGTTGTTCGAGGTGACGGGAGGTACGGAGACCAGTGCCAATGCTTGCAACGCAGCGTCGTCCACGTCTCCTAGGTCCCGACCCCAGTGCACGACGCGCGGCAGAGTGCCCCCGCGCAGGTCGAGGACCAGGCTGACACCCGACGCACGCAGGTGGACAAGTCCGGCGTCGTCGCGATGGTCCTTTGGGTCGTGCTCGGTCGGCACCGGCGCGTTCATGCGCCAGACCGTAGTGGAACGTCGCCGGCGACCAGATGGAAGCGTTCCCATCGAACGATGTCCGTCGCGCGGCCGCCGGACGCCGACCCGGAGGTCCGCCCGAGGTCCGCTGAGACGCGGCTCGGACCACATCTCCTGTTATCGGACCGTGACTCGTAGATGTCTTGACGGTAACGGTCGCCACTCCTACTGTCGGAGCGTTTTAGTCGACGCGCGTCGACGACTAGGTTTTCCTCGAGGCTGAAGGCGTTGTGCCTTTCACAACCCTGAATGGAGACGAGTACATGGCCCAGCAGAGGTTGTCCCGCAGAGTCCTTATCGCCTGCGTGGGAGTGGTGTCCGTCTCGATGCTTGCCGCTGGCTGCGGCGGTAGCAGCGGCGGTTCGAGTAGCGGAACGGGTGCCACCGCGAAGGGCACGAAAGGACCGATCACGTGGGTCATCGGCAAGGACAACAGCAACGTCGTGGCCCCAACCGCACAGAAGTGGAATGACGCGCACCCGTCGGAGAAGGTGACGGTCAAGGAACAGACAACTGATGCAAACCAGCAGCACGACGACATCGTCCAGCACATGCAGGCCAAGGACACCAGCTACGACGTGATCACGGTCGATGTGGTCTGGACTGCGGAGTTCGCAGCCAAGGGCTGGCTCGTGCCGCTGAAGGGCGAGTACGCGATCGACACCTCGAAGCTGCTCAAGCCGACCGTCAATGCTGCCACCTACAACAACACGCTGTACGCCGCCCCGTACGCCAGTGACGGCGGAATGCTCTACTACCGCACGGACCTCGTCAAAACCCCGCCAAAGACGCTGGACGAGATGTGGGCCGACTGCGCGATCGCCAAGAAGAACAACATCGGCTGCTATGCCGGTCAGTTCCAGAAGTACGAGGGTGGCACCTGCAACGCCACCGAGGCGATCAACACCTTCGGCGGAAAGGTCGTCGATTCGAAGGGCGCCTCGACCGTCAACAGCCCGCAGTCAGTCGAGGGCCTGAAGATGCTCGCCGACCACTACGCCAACGGCGACATCCCGAAGGAAGCCATCACCTATATGGAGGAGCCGAGCCGGCAGGCTTTCGAGGCCGGGAAGCTGCTCTTCCTGCGAAACTGGCCCTACGTCTACGGCCTGGCCAAGACGGACGCATCCTCGAAGGTCAAGGACAAGTTCGCGGTCGCACCGCTGCCCGGCGTCAGCGGCCCTGGCGCATCGACCCTCGGTGGACACAGTTTCGGCATCGGCATCAACAGCAAGCACAAGGCGACTGCCCTTGCGTTCCTGAAGTTCATCGAAGAGGACGCCCAGCAGAAGTTCTTCATGGAACAGGGCTCTCTAGCGCCAGTCATCGGTTCGCTCTACAGTGACCCCACCCTGGTCGCCAAGTACCCCTACCTGCCCACCCTCCTCACGTCCATCACGAACGCCGTGCCGCGACCGGTGACGCCGTTCTATCCCGCGGTGAGCAAGGCGATCGTGGACAACTCCTACGCAGCCATGAAGGGCGACAAGACCCCCGAACAAGCGATCAAGGACATGGACGCAGCCATCACGGCTGCATCAGCCGGCTGATCTGCTGCTCGCGGTGTGGGGCCGTCGACATGACGGCCCCACACCGGTCGCCCTGCACCGTCCGGACCGGCAAGGAGGCCGCGCATGTCGACCGTCGCTGACACCACATCGGGCCCGGCGAGCAAGGGTGCGCCGCCCAAGCTCCGAAAGAGCCTGAACGCCGGCCAGGGCCGCACCGCGGCGCTGCTTGTCCTGCCGACGCTCTTGCTGCTCGGAGTCGTCATCGTCTTCCCGCTGTTCAAGGCCGTCATCATGTCCTTCCAGAAGGACAGCGGCCTCGATCCCGCGACCGGACAGTTCGTCTCGGGGGGCAGCGCCGGGCTGGACAACTACAAGCACTGGCTGCTTCAGCAGTGCGGCGAGGTCAAGTGCCCCCCTGGAACCCTCGGTGCGCAGTTCTACGACGCCCTGTGGGTGACGCTGTTCTTCACGGTCACCACGGTCGTCATCGAGGTAGTTCTCGGGATTTGGTTCGCGATGATCATGAACCGCACGTTCAAGGGCCGCGGCCTGGTTCGGGCCGCGATCCTCATCCCGTGGGCGATCCCGACCGCAGTCACCGCGAAGCTCTGGCTCTTCATCCTCGCCTTCGAGGGCATCGCCAACCACCTCCTCGGCCTGGTCGGGATCAGCCCGCTGCTCTGGACCGGTGACGCGTGGCCGTCCCGGTTCGCCATCGTCATCGCCGACGTGTGGAAGACGACGCCGTTCATGGCGCTGTTGATCCTCGCCGGACTGCAGATCATCGGCGCCGATGTCTACGAGGCTGCCAAGATCGACGGTGCCAGCAAGTGGCAGACCTTCACCCGCATCACCATCCCGATGATCAAGGTGCCCCTGATGGTCGCGGTGCTCTTCCGAACCCTCGACGTGCTGCGCATCTACGACCTGCCGGCCATCCTCACCAACGGCGGCGGCGGCAGCGGGCACGCCACGACGACGCTGTCCATCCTGGTCATCAACCAGATCCGCCAGGGATTCAACAGTGCCTCGGCGCTGTCGACGATCGTGTTCCTCATCATCGCGTTCACGGCATTCCTCTTCATCAAGTTCGGAGGGGCTGATGTGGTGCAACGTCCACCGAAGAGTTCGAAGCGCAAGCGCAGGCGTCTACGGAAGGAAGGCGGGGACGCTGTTGAGGGTGACCCCGACGTCACGGGCAGTGTCATCGGCAGCATCGGCGAAGGGAGGTAGTCGACATGACCACGCAGACCTCGGACACGACGACCGCCCCCAAGGAAACCCCGATGGGGGAGCTGCGTCAGCCCTCCACCGGTTGGAAGCACGCGCGGATGTACGGCGGCTTGGTCCTGATCATCGTCTGGGGCCTCGCACCCTTCTACTGGATGGTCGTCACCGCCTTCCGCGATGTGGATTACACCTACGACACGACCCCGTGGCCCACCCACGTCACGCTGGACAACTTCAGGACAGCGTTCTCGACAGACCGCGGCAACCACTTCGCGCAGGCGCTGGTCAACAGCGTCATCATCGGCATCCTGACCACGGCCGTCGCCATGCTGGTCGGGGTCTTCACCGCCTATGCGCTCTCCCGGCTGAACTTCCCCGGAAAGTACCTTGTGCTGGGGTTCATCCTCGGCGCATCCATGTTCCCCGGGGTCGCCCTGGTGGCGCCGCTGTTCTCACTGTTCTCCACTCTCGGCTGGCTCAACGGCTACAACTACCAGGCATTGATCATCCCGGACATCTCCTTCGCCCTGCCGCTCACCGTCTACACGCTCACGGCCTTCTTCTCGGAGATGCCGTGGGAGCTGGAGGAGTCGGCGCGGATCGACGGCTGCACACCTGGACAGGCGTTCCGCAAGATCATGCTGCCCTTGGCCGCGCCGGGACTGTTCACAACTGCCATCCTGGCGTTCATCGCTAGCTGGAACGAGTTCCTGCTGGCTGCGCAGTTCTCCACGTCGAAGACCCAGCCGGTCACCGTCGCGATCGCCAACTTCACCGGCTCACAGCCACACCAGGAGCCCTACACCGCGGTCATGGCGGCCGGCACGATCGTCACCGTGCCGCTGATCATCATGGTGTTGTTCTTCCAGCGAGCGATCGTCTCGGGTCTCACGGCCGGCGGGGTCAAGGGCTAGCGGTCCGGCGAAGGGACGGCATGGCACTGTTCAAGGCGCGGGCGCGGCGGCCGAAGAGCCATCCGCGTGCCCGTGCGCAGCGGCTCGACGTCCTCATCGGGATCCTCGGGTTCTTCATCATCATGGCCTTCATCCAGACGCTTACCTTTGAGCTGCAAGGAAAGTCAGCCGGCCTCTCCGCAGCCACACTGCTCGGCCTGTGCGTGGCCATGTGGTACGCCATCAAGGCGAGACGCCGCACCGGGATCTGACTCGTTCGGCGACTGCGCAGTGCGACCACGCTTCTCCGTGGCTGACGCACGGATCCAATCCGGACCTTCATCGGGAGAGCACGTGAACCATGCCCCGTGGTGGCGTACTGCAGTGATCTACCAGGTCTATCTGCGTAGCTTCGCCGACGGCAACGGCGACGGCATCGGCGACCTGGTCGGCGTTCGATCCCGGCTGGACTACCTGGCGCGGCTCGGCGTCGACGCCTTGTGGTTCACGCCCTGGTATCCGTCACCGATGCACGACGGCGGCTATGACGTCGCTGACTACTGCGACATCGACCCGGCGTTCGGCACTCTCGAGGACGCCCGCGATCTGCTCGTCGAAGCCCACGGACGCGGCATCCGCATCATCATCGACATCGTTCCCAACCACACGTCGCACGAGCATCCATGGTTCCGCGCGGCGGTGGACAGCGAGCCCGGCTCGCCCGAGCGTGGGCGCTACCACTTCCGGGACGGGCGGGGGAGTGCAGGGGAATTGCCGCCGAACGACTGGATCAGCGCTTTCGGCGGCAGCGCGTGGACCCGTCTCACCGCTCCGGACGGGCGGCCCGAGCAGTGGTACCTCCACCTGTTCGCCCCGCAACAGCCCGACCTCAACTGGGATCACCAAGAAGTGCGCCGCTACTTCGAGCAGGTGGTCAGGTTCTGGTTCGACCTCGGTGTCGACGGCCTGCGCGTTGACGCGGCGCCGGGGCTGATGAAGCGGCCCGGACTTCCCGACCACGGTTTCGTGCCCGGCGACAGGTTCACCGCGAACACCTGGGAAGCGAGCCCGTTGTGGGACGTCGATGCCGTGCACGAGATCTACAGGGGCTGGCGCGCGATCGCCGACTCCTACCCGGGAGACCGGATGTTCGTCGGCGAGGTTCCGGTCAAGCGTCCCGAGCGGTTCGCCAGCTACGTGCGGCCCGACGAGTTCCACACCGCATTCAACCTCGAGTTCATCAAGGCTCCCTGGCACGCTGACTCGCTGCGCGCCAACATCGACAGCACGCTGAACACGCTACGCCGCGTCGGGGCACCACCGACGTGGGTGCTGTCCAACCACGACGAGACGCGTCATGTCACGCGGTATGGGCGATCCGCCGCGGTCGTCGGGTCGGGTACGGAGATCAGCGACGGACGCACTGACCTCGACCTCGGGACCCGCCGCGCGCGTGCGGCCATCCTGCTGATGCTCGCCCTCCCGGGAAGTGCGTACATCTACCAAGGAGAGGAGCTCGGTCTATGGGAGGTGGAGGACCTGCCCGACCAGGTCCGCAGGGACCCGGTGTGGCACCGCACCGGCGGCCTCGAGCCAGGCCGCGACGGCTGCCGGGTCCCCCTGCCCTGGAGCGGCCGGACGCCACCGTTCGGCTTCACGGGCGCCGCCGCGCAGCCGTGGCTGCCGCAACCGGGCGGCTGGGCCGACTACACCGCGGAGGCGGAGGACAGCGAGCCTGAGTCGATGCTGACCCTCTACCGCACCGCCACGGGCCTACGCCGCAAGCTCGGCACGGCGGCCGCGGACACGTTCGGCTGGCAGCCGTCCCCCCAGGGGGTTCTCACCTTCGGTCGGGGCGACCACTGGACGTGCATCGCCAACATCGACGGCGATCCCCTCCAGATCGGTGGTGACGTGATCCTGGCCAGTGAGCCATTGCAGGGACAGTGGCTGCCGGCCAACACCGCAGCGTGGCTCACGTCCGTCTAACGGGCCTGGTCGGTCGTTAACGGGCCGGTAACATTGAGCAGTGGGCCAGCAGCCGCGCACCGAGATCCTCGCCGGCGGGCGCGAGGAGTCACTGCCTGCCGCGGTGTCGCTCTGGCTGCGCGCCAACCGGCGGCTGGCGGCAGCGCTGACGGTTGTGGCTCTGGTGGCTGCCGGGCTGGTGGTGCTGCGGTCGACCCGCGACCCGGGGCCGCCGACGCTCGCCGTCGAAGGGATTGCCGGCTCGTCTCCTGTCGCCGACCCCTGGCAGTCCGGTTGGGACGGTCGTCCACGCGCCCCCGTGATGCTCTCGGTGACGGCAAGCGTTCGGCGACAGCGACCGGGGCAGGGACCTTTGACCGTCTCGGGCATCGTCGGGCCGGGCGTCGTCCAGACCGTTTCCTCGCCCGTCGCAGTTCCCGACGTCGGCACCGTCACGGTGCCGTTGCGCGCAGATGTCGACTGCTCCCACGTGCCGCTGACGGTGCCGGCCGACGGCTTCGGCCTGCAGGTCACGACCCGTGAAGGGCAAACGCGAGCACACCGACGTTGTTTCCGCGGGCGACTCGGGCCGTGGCTGGGCCGCAGGCCGTCCAGATGGCCTGCGCGACGTGGACCGCCCGCCGCGACCTCACGGTGTCAACGCTGCGCGCCCGGGTGCACCGCACGCTGCCAGGCGCTGACCTCACCGTCACGTTCGTCAACTCAGGAGTACGGACGGTCGTCGTCGATACGCCGGAATCTCCTTTTCCGGACGTCGTTGTCAAGGGTTCGTTCCCGATCACAGTTCCGCCCCTGTCCTCGGTGAAGGCGAACATCTCGCTGGAGCTGAACCGCTGCGACGTGGTCGGCAGCCTGGTCTACAGCGCGATCGGCTCGCCGACGGTGAGCAGCCGGATCAATCTCGTGGCGTTGGCCGGACCCGCTCCCGAGGGGGAGCCCTCGTTCGAGATTCCGGGCGACGGGACCAGACCGACCGGTGTCGTTCTGGCTCCGGCCGCGGGCAAGGCTCTCGGTGTTGCGCTGACCGATGCCTGCGGCGACCTGGGCCCGGTCGTGTCCCAGATCGCCCCGGGTGGCATCGCTTATGACGCCGCGACCCGCGACCTCTCGGTCACCGTCCGCATCGGTGTCGTGCCGGGCCGGGTGAGGACCTTGAGCCTGCAGCCGAACACCGCGCAACCGCAGAACGGCCTCATCGCCATGCCAGCGTGGTCGACGACCCGGGAGCAACGCCCCGATGCGGCAGGGCACGCCCGACTCACGGTGCACTACCGGGCGCCGAGCACCGGCCCCTGCCCGACTCTTGGCGCCACCCTGCTCGGTGCGGTCGCCACGCTGCGGGTTCCCGCTGCCGGCGGTGAGCGCGTCCTGCGGTACTCGTTGTTCCTCGACATGGCGCAGGACACCGAGGCCGTCGACAAGCTCTGCGACCATCACGAGCCAGCCGCCTGAACAGCCCGCGAATGGTGAGTTGCGCAGCCCGATCGGCGCCGGCGACCTGCCCGCCTCACCTCTCGCGGGAGGTGGGCGAGCTAGTTTGCGGCGTGACCCGGAGGCATGCGGCCGGCGAGCACCGCGTCCGGCCGGGGAGCCGGCCCGCTGCTGCCGCGCTCGACCAGCGGTCCCATGACCAGCAGCTGCACCGGCGCCGCGTCCGGATTCTCCAACCGCTCGATGAGCGCAAGCGCTGCGGCACGGCCGATCTCCGGGCCTGGCGGGTTGATGGTGGTGAGGGCGGGAATGGTGATCTCCACCTGCCCGATCGAGTTGGCCAGGGACACAACCGACAGCTGCTCCGGAATTGCCGTGCCCCGTTGCTGGGCTCGCTGCATCAGCCCGACGGTCGCCTCCCAGTTGAAGGAGATGACTCCGGTCACCCGGGGGCACCGCCGGAGGAGATCGTCGTATGCCTCGCGCCCGGCTGGAGCTGTGTGGTCACACGTGAGCGTGACGAGGTTGAGACCGGCCTGCGTCGCCGCCTCGGCAACAGCCTGGTCGATGCGGCGGCACGCGCCGTATCCGAGATCCAGTAGGCGACCGGGCCCGTTGAGCAGCCCGATGTCGTGGTGGCCCAGCCCGGCAAGGTAGTCAACGGCCAGCTGAGCCGTCTGCTCGAAATCAGCATCCGCGTAGGCAACGCCGTCGACCTCGGCGGTGCGACCGATCAGCGCGAGTGGAACGCCCGCGTCCTGCAGATGGCGTACCCGCTCGTCCTGCAGCAGGACCTCCATCAGCAGCACGCCGTCGACCAGTCCCGTGCCGCTCAGCCGATGCACCTCGTCGAGGGCGCTGTCACCCGTCGTCCACACCACGAGGTTGTAGCCGCGCTCGCGCGCCGCATCTGCCGCCGCGATCACATATTCCATGTCGGTGGTGGCGATGATCCGGGGCCCGGAAGGGAACAGCAGCGCGATGATCCGGCTGCGGCGGCCGGCCAAGCCACTGGCGAGCGCATTCGGTGTATAGCCGAGCTCCCGCATCGCCGCTTCGATCCGCAAGCGCGTCGATTTGGAGATTGGACGTTCCCCGCTCAAGGCGTACGAGACCGTGCTGGTCGACACCCCCGCGAGCTTCGCGACATCCGCCCTCGTAGCCACTGAGCCGACTCCTTACGATCATTCCTCACCGGCCATACCGGGTCGGGACAATCCCTTAGGCATCATGCCGTAAGGACCAATTGTCCGCCCAGAGGTAATCGCATCGAGATCGGCGGGCACGCCACCCAATCACTCGGCGTATCCCGCATAACCACGACGGTGTCAATGGTCTGCGAGCCAGGCGTATCCCCACGCCGGCAGCCAGATCCCGGGGCCGGTCCGGCGGATGCCGTCGGAGGCGAGCCGCAGGTCCGGGCGGCCGTCGAAAAGTTTCGCCAGTCGGTCGTCGCCCACCTCCCCCGGCGCGTCCGAGAAGTTGGCGAGCCCGAGAAACGTGACCCCTCGCGGGTGACGGCGGGCGTAGGCGAGGACGTGCGGGTTGCCCGTTTCGACGAGCTGAGTGACCGTGCCCGATCGCAGCGCGAGCAGGGACGCGCGCGCTGCTGCCATCGCCTGAAACCCGGCGAACAGCCGACCCTCGATCGTCGTGCTGTCGCGGCGTCGAGCGGCCGCCGCCCAGTCCATCGGCGGCCGGTGCATCCAACGGTTGTCGGCCGCGTGCAGGGGGTCGTCGGCCCAGTGGGCGTCGTTGGGCAGACCGAGCTCGTCTCCCATGTAGAGCAACGGGATGCCGCCATAGGCATAGACCACTGAGTAGAGCAACAACAGCCGACGTACAGCGATGGTGACTTTCTCGCCGTCACCACTTTCCCGGGCCGCGTCGAGCCCGCACAGCGCCGACGTGGTGCCGGAGATGCGGCGGTCACCGGTGCGCGGGTTGTGCTGGAAGACCGCGCCGCGAGCGAACGATCCCTCGTGCAGGCCGCTGAAGAAGTCGCTGAGGAAGGCGCGGTGCGCGAAGGGGTCCAGGCCCAAGGCGTGCGCGTCCTCGTCGGAGACGGCCCAGCCGATGTCGTCGTGGCACCGCACGTAGGTCACCCAGGCCGTGTCGGGCGGGATGTCGCGCATCCGGCGGAGTGCCGCCGTCGCCAGCCGGCCGTCGCGAGCCGCGAGTGAGGACCACAGCAGCACCATCAGCTGGTTGTTGTAGGCGATGTCGCCCTCCGGCCGGATGCCGGCGTGCGCGCCGAGGTAGGTCACCAGCTGGTCGGGCGAGACGATCGCCTCGACCTTGAACGCGACTGCAGGCGCCGCGACGGTCACGAGCGCCCGCAAGGCCTGCAGCAGCAGGTGCACCTCCGGCTGGTTCTGGCAGTCGGTGCCCTCGCGCTTCCACAGGAACGGCGCCGCGTCGAGGCGCAGCACGTCGATCCCCCGGTTGGCGAGGAAGAGCATCGTGTCGAGCATCGCGGCGAAGACATCGGGATTTCCCCAGTCCAGATCCCACTGAAAGCTCTCGAACGTCGTCCACACCCAGCCGAGCCCGTCGACGTAGGTGAAGCTGCCCGGCGACGTGTCGGGGAAGACCTCGGGCATCGTCTTCTCGAAGCGGTCCGGCATCGTGCGATCGGGATAGACGCGATAGAACCCGGCGTAGGTCGGGTCACCGCGCAGGGCCGCCCGCGCCCACGGGTGTTCGGCTGCGGTGTGGTTGAGCACCAGGTCGATGCACAGCGACATCCCCCTGTCGTGGAGGTCTGCGGCAAGTGCCTCGAGGTCGTCCATCGTGCCCAGCCGCGGGTCGATGTTGCGATAGTCGGTGACCGCGTACCCGCCGTCGTTGGGACCCTCCCGCGACTCGAGGACCGGCATGACGTGCAGGTAGGTGACGCCGAGCTCGCGGAGATAGTCCAGATGCTGACGTACGCCGTCCAGCGTGCCGGCGAAGCGGTCGGCGTAGCAGACGTAGCCCACGACGCGGGAGCGCTGGAACCAGGCGGGGTCGATCTCACGCCGCCGGTCGAGCAGCCGCAAGGCGTCGGGCCGCTGAACGGCAGCGTCCAGGACGAGTTCGACGCAGCTGGCCACCACGGCAGCCACGTCGTCCGCTTCGCCGTAGAGCAGGTCGAGCGGCTCGATGATGTCGAGGTGGTGCTGCTCGAGTCGTGCCACGAATGCCTCGACCTCGAGAGGCTCGAGGCGCCCGGTCAGGCGTGCGCGAACGTCAGGCAGCAGGCCGTCGAGAATCTCGTGCGCGCGGTCTCGTCGTCCGCGGTCTGACGGGAACGGGGACACCTGCCGGATCCTATTGTGGTCCGGGGGCTCCTGTAGTTTCGCGACATGGCCGACCTGGACGAAGACCGTCTCCTCGAGTGGCTCGACCGTTATGAGCAGCTGTGGCGCACGGCGGGCACGGACCAGCTGTCGTCGCTGTTCACCGCTGATGCGCAGTACCTGGAGTCACCCGTCGAAGAGCCGCTCGCCGGATTGGCCGCCATCGCGGCGATGTGGGACGAGGCGCGTGACGGGCCCAACGACGTGTTCACGATGACCAGCAAGGTGGTGGCCGTCTCGGGCGACACAGGTGTGGTGCGGGTGCTCGTGCGCTACGGCGAACCGGTCACGCAGGAATACGTCGACCTGTGGGTCGTACGCCTCGACGACTCCGGCCGCGCGGTGCACTTCGAGGAGTGGCCGTTCTGGCCCGGCAAGCCCCACACCGCTCACGCGCGCACCGAACCCGTCGTCATGCACGCGTCGTCCGTCGAGACCGATCTCTATGCCGAGTGGGTGCGGTCGCAACGGTTGAGCGCGGGCGTCTATCGGCTCCCCGCGGGCGGCGTGGACGGTCAGACGCCGCACACCGAGGACGAGGTGTACGTCGTCACGCGCGGCACGGCGTCGCTTTCCGTGGAAGGTGCCGTCACGCCGATGCGGCAGGGTTCGATGGCTTTCGTGCCCGAGAGGGCAGAGCACCGCTTCGTCGACATCAGCGAGGACTTCGAGACCGTGGTCGTGTTCGCGCCGCCGGAGGTCGAGCCGTGAGCGAACGCCCCTACCTCCGACTGGTGGAAGTCAGCCGTCGTCTATCAGATCTATCCGCGCAGCTTCGCCGACTCCGACGGTGATGGTGTGGGTGACCTGCCCGGCATCAGTGCGCGGCTCGACTACCTGGCGACGCTCGGCGTCGACGTGGTGTGGCTCTCGCCGGTCTACCCGTCGCCGCAGGACGACAACGGCTATGACATCAGTGACTACCAGGACATCGAGCCCGTGTTCGGCACGCTGGCCGACTTCGACGCGCTGCTCGACGGTGTGCACAGCCGCGGCATGAAGCTCGTGATGGACCTCGTCGTCAACCACTCGTCCGACGAGCACCCGTGGTTCGTGCAGTCGCGCTCCGGTGCCGACAGCCCGAAGCGCGACTGGTACTGGTGGCGTCCGCCTCGCGCAGGGATGTCGGCAGGTGACCCCGGCGCGGAGCCGACGAACTGGAGTTCGGCGTTCTCCGGCTCGGCGTGGGAGCTGGACCCGGCGTCGGGGGAGTACTACCTGCACCTGTTCTCGCGCAAGCAGCCTGACCTCAACTGGGAGAACCCGGACGTTCGCTCGGCGGTCTATTCGATGATGCGCTGGTGGCTCGATCGCGGGGTGGACGGCTTCCGCATGGACGTCGTCAACTTCATCTCCAAGGACCCGGCGCTGCCGGACGGACTGGTCGGCGCCGCGGCGCCCTTCGGTGACGGCGCACCGTTCTACATCTGCGGGCCGCGCATCCACGAGTTCCTGGCCGAGATGCGTCGGGAGGTCCTCGGCGGCCGCGAGGGTGCGTTCCTGACCGTCGGTGAGATGCCGGGTGTCACCGTCGACGATGCTGTGCTCTTCACCGACCCGGCTCGCGGCGAGGTCGACATGGTGTTCCAGTTCGAGCACGTGCAGCTCGACCAGGGCACCACCAAATGGGACGTGCACCCGCTTCAGCTGAGGGACCTCAAGGCATCGTTCGGGCGCTGGCAGGCAGGACTGGCCTCGGTCGGCTGGAACAGCCTCTACTGGAACAACCACGACCAACCGCGGGTCGTGTCGCGCTTCGGCGACGACGGTGAGTTCCGTGAAAAGTCCGCCACGATGCTGGCCACCGTGCTTCACCTGCACCGCGGGACTCCGTACGTCTATCAGGGTGAAGAGCTCGGCATGACCAACGCGCCCTTCGCCCGCATCGAGGACTTCCGCGACATCGAGTCGCTGAACCACTACGCGACAGCAGTCGCGGCCGGCGCCGATCCGGACGACGTGTTGGCCGCCTTGCGGGCGATGAGTCGCGACAACGCACGTACGCCGATGCAGTGGGACGCGACGTCGCACGCGGGATTTACCTCGGGCACACCTTGGCTCGCGGTCAACCCGAACCACGTGGAGATAAATGCCGAGGCAGCGATTGCCGCCGAGGGGTCGGTCTTCCACCACTACCGCCGGTTGATCGAGCTGCGGCATGACGAGCCGGTGGTGGCGCACGGCGACTTCACGATGCTGCTGCCCCGTGACCCCACCGTCTACGCGTTCACCCGACGGCTGGCCGACGTCGAGCTGCTCGTGCTGGGCAACTTCTCGTCCGAGCCGGTGACCGCCGACGTGCCCGCGGCCGATGAGTGGGCGGCGGCCGAACTCGTGCTGGCGAACTATCCGCCTGTGGGCGACGTCGCCACCCTGGAGCTGCGGCCATGGGAGGCGCGCGTCTATCGCCGTCACACGTGAGGGTGGCTGGCCAGTGGATCCCGGAATCCGGGAGCTCGGGGTGAGCCCGATTGGACCCGCGCTCTCGGACTCCGGGTGTCCACGGCGGACCGAAAGGGGATTGGTCGGCCTACCGAGGAGATCCTGTGCCAGGAACGCGCCCAGCGGGGCAACGTTTAACGTGCGTTAAAGGTCGTTTCAGGCTGCCTTAACGATTGAGCCGGAGGTCGGGATTGAACCGACGACCTACCGCTTACAAGGCGGTTGCGCTACCACTGCGCCACTCCGGCAGACGAAGGCACCGCTCGGTTCGGGCGGTGACTCGCTGGCTCAAGTCTATGGCCAGGCCGTCGAGCGGCTGACGGTTGCAGCGAGCTTCACGGCTGCAGTGCGGCGACCAGCCTGGCGACCACGGCGGCGATCTCCACGCGGGCAGGCAAGAGGTACTTGCGTGGATCCACGATGGTCTCGTCGTCCGCAAGCCGGGTGCGGACGGCGTGGGTGAAGGCCACGTTGAGGATCGTGCCGACGTTGATCTTCACGATGCCGTGAGCGACGGCGCGGCCGAGCTCGTCGTCCGCGACCCCCGACGAGCCGTGCAGCACCAGCGGCACGGGCACGGCGTCGCGCAGCGCGGCGATGAGCTCGTGGTCGAGCTGCGCGGTGCGCGCGGTCATGGCGTGCGAGCTGCCCACGGCAACCGCGAGGCCGTCGACCCCGGTCTCGCCGACATAGCGAGCCGCTTCCGCCGGGTCCGTCCGGACGCCGGGCGCGTGCGCGCCGTCCTTCCCGCCGACCTCGCCGAGCTCTGCTTCCAGCCACAGCCCGTTCTCGTGCGCCCATTCGGCCGCCAGCTCGGTGGCACGCACGTTCTCGGCGAACGGCAGCTTTGACGCGTCGAACATCGCCGAGCTGAAGCCTGCCTCTGCGGCCCGGTGCAGCAGATCCACGTCCTCGACATGGTCGAGGTGCAGCGCCACGGGCACCGCGGCTGCGGCGGCCACTGCCCCCGCTGCGGCCGCAATCGGCAACACATTGCCGTGGTGGAACTTCACCGCGTTCTCCGAGATCTGCAGGATCACCGGGCGCGCGGCCTGCTCGGCTCCGGCGACGATCGCCTCGGCGTGCTCGAGGGTGATGACGTTGAAGGCGCACGCCCCGCCACCGCTGCCGCGCGCGGCCTCGACGATCTGGCGGGTGGATGCGATGGCCATGCCGAGCTCCCTTGACGATTCTCCAACGAACCGCAACGATACACACTGAATCACAACCCAGCAATGTGCGGTGAGAGATGACGAGAGTCGAGCTCCTGGTCGGTCTCGACGTGGGCACCACGTCGAGCAAGGCCGTCGTGTTCGGCACCGACGGCGTGCCGCTCTCCCTCGGGCGGGCGACAACTCCGTGGCGCAGCATCGAGGTCGTTGCCGGTGGCTCACACCCGACCAGCCGCGGCGCCCTGCCAGGCACGGAGCTGCTCGCGGCCGAGCTGCTGGACGCGGTTCTCACCGCCCTCTCGCGTGCCCTGGCGGGCGCGCCGGAGGGTCGGGTCGTTGCGCTCGGCGTCACCAGCATGGGCGAGTCGGGCGTGCTGCTGGACGCCCACGACGAGCCGGTCGCCCCGGTCATCGCCTGGCACGACAACCGCGACCTCGGCGAGGTCGCCGACCTCGATCGCGCCCTGGGCGAGGCTGAGTTCAACGCCCGGACCGGCCTGCCGTTGCGCTCCCAGTGGTCGTTGACCAAGCACCGATGGCAGCTGGACAACGATCCTCGCGCGGCCGCAGCCGTGACCCGGCTCAACATCGCCGAGTGGGTCGTGCGTTGCCTAGGCGGCGAGCAGGCCAGCGATGCCTCGCTGGCCTCACGCACGGGCTGGCTCGACCTCGCCGCACGCGACTGGTGGCAGGAGTCGCTGGACTGGTCGGGCGCGTCCGCGAGCCTGCTGGCACCACTTGTCACGTCCGGCACGGACCTCGGCCGGGTCCGGTCAGCCGCGGGCGTCGAGCGGTTGGCAGGCGCCGTACTCACGACTGCCGGTCACGACCACCAGGCGGCCACCGTCGGTGCCCACGCGGCCGGCGCCGGGCGACCAGCTCGATTCGTGCGGCACCGCGGAGGCGCTGGTGCGTACGGTGCCCGCTCCGTTTCCTGCGCCGGGCGTGGCCCGACTGGCACAGTCCGGCATCACGGTCGGCTGGCACGTCCTTGCCGACCGGTGGGCGCTGCTCGGCGCGACGGAAGGCGGCCTCGCACTCACCCGGGTGCTGTCGGTGTTCGGCGGCAGTCGCGAGGTCCTCGCGCAGCTGGACGCCGCCGCGCTGGATGCGTCGCTCGGCGCGGTGACCGTCGAGGTCGACGACAGCACCCGCGTCACGGTGGGCGGCATCGGCGACGGCGTCACGGCTGGCGACGTGTGGCGGGCCACGCTGGAGACGATCACCGACCAGGTGCTCGACCTCCATCGCTCGATGACCTCGGTCGTCGGGCAGCACCGGAACATGGTCGTCACCGGCGGGTGGTCTCGAAGTGCCGCGCTCATGCAGGTGAAGCAGCGCGCCTTCGGCGACCTGACGCGCTCCGCGGTGGAGGAGGCCGGCGCCCGTGGCGCTGCTCTGCTCGCCGGACTGGCGGCCGGAACCTATGCCGGTGTCGGCGACTTCCCCGACCCGGAGCCGCTGTCATGACGGGCAGCGCCGCTCGGCAGACCGAGCACCGGGTGCCGTTCGCCTCCCAGCGGCGATCAGGCCATCGTGCGCACCTTGCGCAGCAGCGGCCGCGTCGACGCCGCCGAGATCGCCGCAGAGCTGCGAGTGACGAACGAGACCGTGCGAAAGGACCTCATCCAGCTTGAGCGGCAAGGGTTGCTGCGTCGAGTGCACGGCGGTGCCGTCCCGATCGAGCAGCTTTCGTACGAACCCGACGTCGCTGCCCGCACCGAGTTCGCCGACGCCAAGCAACGCATCGCGATGGCCGCGTTCGCGCATCTGCCTGCGGACGGTGGCTCCGTGCTCCTGGACGCCGGCTCGACGACGTCCCGGCTCGCGGACATCTTTCCCTCGGACCGGTCGCTGATCGTGTTCACCAACACGCTGCCGATCGCGCTGACGTTGCTGGCTCGTCCGAACCTCACCGTGCACACGATCGGCGGCCGGCTGCGCGGGCCCACGTCAGCCGAAGTCGGGCCGTGGGCCGACCGAACGCTGCGCGAGCTCAACGTCGACGTGGCGTTCCTCGGCACGAACGGGATCTCCCTCGACCGCGGACTCACCACTCCCGACCCGGCGGAGGCGGCAACCAAGCGGCTCATGTTGTCGTCGGCCCGGCAGCGCATCCTGCTCGCCGACCACAGCAAGGTGGGGCTGGTCAGTCTCTGCAAGCACGGCGAGCTGAGCGACGTCGATCTGCTCATCACCGACTCGGACCTTCCCGACGACCAGCGGGTCGCCCTGGCCGCCGCCGGACTCGCCCATCGAGTGCGCATGATCCGCGCACCGCTGGTCGTCACGGTGACGCCGAACCCGAGCGTCGACTGGACTCTCGAGATCCCCACCCTCGTCCGGGGCGCCGTGCACCGCATCACCGGCCAGCACCAGGAACCCAGCGGCAAGGGGGTCAACGTCACTCGCGCCCTGACCGAGCAACGAGGTCGCCTCGCTTGCGGTGCTGTTCGTCGGCGGCACCGGAGGGGGCGGAGCTCGAGCTCCTGTTGCAAGCCGAGCACATTGCCTATGCCACGGTCCCGCGTCGCAGGACTCCGTGCGCGTGAACATCTCGTTGACGGAGCCCGACGGGACCGCCACCAAGATCAACGCGATAGGGCCGACGCTGCGCGACTCGGAGGCGGAGCGAACTGCTGTCCGCAGCCGTCGCGGCAGGCGATGGTGCCGACTGGGTCCTCGGATCGGGCAGCCTGCCGCGGGGGATGAGCGTCGACTTCTACGCCCGCCTGGGCGATGCGGTCCACGACAACGCGGGTCGCTTCGCACTCGACAGCAGCGGGCCGCGCCCTGGTCGCCGGTCTGTCCGCCGCGACCAGATGTCATCAAGCCCAATGCCGACGAGCTCTCCGAGGCCGTCGGCCGTCCCGTCGCGACCCTCGGGGATGCGGTGGTGGCGGCCCGCGAGCTGATGACGCTCGGCGCCCGGACGGTCGTTGTCAGCCTCGGCGCCGACGGTGCCCTGCTCGTCGACGGTGTCGGCGTGCTGCACGCCGCGGCGTCTGTCGAGAGTCCCAAGAGCACCGTCGGCGCCGGCGACGCGCTGCTCGCGGGCTACCTCGCCGGGACCCTGTCCCACGACGGGGACCGGGCCGCCGCGCTGCGCGAGGCGGTCGCGTGGGGCTCGGCGGCCGTTCGCGTGGAGGGCAGCCGCGTCCCGGTCATTGCCGAGTCGGACCGCGCCGCCGTTGTCCTCGACAGCGACCCGGATCCTCAGCGCCCGCTGTCCGGCTAGCGGCTGACCCGCGGACACAACAGCGCTGCCACGGCACGACGAGCGGCTGACCCACGGACACGACGAGCGGCTGACCCACGGACACGACGAGCGGCTGACCCACGGACACGACGAGCGGCTGACCCACGGACACGACGAGCGGCTGACCCACGGACACAAGCGGTACGGACGTGTTGCTCGGGCCGGCTGTTGCGCCCACCGTGGCGCACCAGTCCCGCGTGCCCCAGTTGTGTCCGTGACCCAGCGGGCGCTCGCCGGGCGGGGACTGTCTGGCTGCGTGGAGAGGGTCGGGCGCTGTTAGAAAGGGACCGTGACCTCGCCCGTTGACGACCCCGGGGCTGTCCTGGTGACCGGCGTGTACGGCGCCGGCAAGAGCACGGTCGTGGAGGACATCGCGGATCTGCTCGAGAAGCGCGGCGTGCCCTACGGAGTGCTCGACGTCGACTGGCTCGGCTGGTTCGACGCTGGTGGCGACGAAGCCGCGCACTGGCGGGTGGAGATGGCGAACGTGTCGTCCGTCTGCCAGGCCTATCTAGGCGCAGGAGTGCGTTGCCTGGCCCTCGCCAGGTCGGTCCGCGATCGTGGTCAGCTCGACGCGATCCGCGGAGCGGTGCCTGTGCCGATGCGAGTCGTACGCCTTGAGGTCGATGCGGCGCTCGTGGAGCGACGGCTGTCGGGTGATCCGAGCGAAGCGCGCTCACACGACGACCTGCACGTCGCCCTGGAGTGGCTCGCCGCAGGACACGGCGTGGGCCTGGAGGATCTGCTCCTCGCCGGAGACAGACCCGTTCGCGAGACGAGCAGTGCAATCTGCTCGTGGCTGGGCTGGCTCTGAGAGCTCGAGCCCGGTCCGCCACTACTCGTGACGCGTGCAGCAGGTGTGGCTTTGCGTGCCAGGTCGGTCTTGTTCCTTTAGTCCGATTTCTGAACAACGTTTCCGCGGAAACGCTTTTCGCTGCGCACGCACGCGCGTGCATGCGCTCGCGCGTACGTCTGAGTCCGTCGCTACCCGCTGAGCGCCTCGACGGTCGCGCGTGCGCCGCGCTCGTGCAACGCGGCGAGTGCGGCGCGGTAGGCGGCGACAAACTGCGGCTGATCGCTGAGGTCGCCGAAGACATCGCCGAGGGCCAGCAGGGCGCCGGGATCCGAGCGTTGCCGCGCAGCCCACGGTTCGAGCTCCGACTTGCGCCGGTCGACCACGTCGATCGGCCGGCCTTGCTCGTCCACGCCCTCCAGGTACCTCGCCCAGGCCGCGACCGCGGTGACCGACACGGAGATGTCTCCGCCGTGCTCGAGCTGGTGCCGAACCACGGGAAGGACGAACTTCGGGATCCGGTCGGAGCCGTCGACGCAGTTGCGCGCCAGGCTGTCGCCCACGTGCGGGTTCGCAAACCTGTCGAGCAGGGTCAAGCGATAGTCATCGAGGTCGATGCCAGGCACCGCGGGCAGGGTGGGGGTCGCCTCTCCGGCCATGTATCGCATCAGCAGGCTGCGAAACGCCGGGTCTTGGCAGACCTCGTGGACATAGCGGTAGCCGGCGAGGTAGCCGAGATAGCTGACCACCTGGTGGCTCGCATTGAGCAGCCGCAGCTTCATGAGCTCGTACGGCTCGACGTCAGCGACGAACTGAACGCCAACGTCCTCCAGCGGTGGCCGGCCATTGACGAAGCGGTCCTCGAGCACCCACTGGGAGAACGGCTCGGCGATCACCGGCCACGCGTCCTCGATGCCGAAGCGCTCGGACAGCTCCCCGCGATCGTTGTCGGTGGTGACGGGGGTGATCCTGTCCACCATCGAGTTGGGAAACTCGACGTTGTCGTCCATCCATCGGGCCAGCTCCGGGTTCTTCAGCCCCGCGAAGCCGGTGAAGCTGCGCCGGGCGACGTTGCCGTTGCCGGGCATGTTGTCGCAGGACACGATCGTCAGACCAGGCATCCCGGCAACCCGGCGCCGCTCAAGACGCTTCGGCGACCAGACCGAAGACGCTTGCGGGAGCAGCGCCGGGTGCGAGGTCGGCGGCTGCTCCCGGGTTGACGTCGAACTCACCGGTGGCGTCACTGACGAGGTAGCCACCTTCGGTGATGGTCATCGACACGATGCGCGTCGAGGGGTCGGCCAGCTTGGCGACGACCGGCTCGGGTCGGCCCGGCGCGTAGAGGTAGCGGCCGATGGAACCGATGACGCGCGCCTCGACTGTGCCGTCTGTTGCTTTCAGTACGAGCGTGTACAGGCAGTCCTGCGCATCGAGCGCCTGCTGCATCGGGCGATCCGAGGGCAACGTCCCGACGCCGCAGATCCCCCAGCCTGGCGCGATGCCCTGCTCCAGCAGCGCGTCGACGTACATCGCCTCGTGGGAGCGATGGAACCCGCCGACCCCGAAGTGCACGATGCCGCAGCCGAGGTCGGTGCGCTCATAGCGCAGGGACAGCGACGACGGGGTCCAGAGACTTCAACGTCTGGTTGTTCAACGGTGTCATCTGCGGATCTCCCGATGGCTAGGACAGCGGACCGGTGAGGTCCGGGACGGGTGCAAGCGCTGCAAGGAGCACGCCGACGGCATGGTGGGTCTGCCACTTCCAGGTCTGCGACACCGGCTATTGGCGACTCAGGCCCCGGAACGACACCGACGACAAGGCCCGGCCTGCCGGTGCGCTCTCGCCATTCCCGCACGGCGGCGAAGGCAGGAAGATCACCGACGTCGTCCCCGATGTAGACCAGGGCCGCGGTCTCATCGTTGACCAGGCGCCGGACGGCGCTGGCCTTGTCGATGCCAGGGATGCAGATCTCCAGTACCTCCGCACCGGGACGCACCTCCATGCCGTGCTCCCGAGCCAGGTTGCTGATCGGCTCGCGCAAGCTGCCCAGCACAGCGTCGGGGTCGTTCGTCAGGCGGGCATGGACCACGAGCGACAGTCTCTTGTCCTCGATCCAGACCTGGGGGTCGGCAACGAGCCGTGCCACCAGTGGCGGCAGGTCGACGCGCAGCGCCAGGATGCTGTCCGGTGTCTGCTGGGTGGAGAGGTTGCCGTCGTGCCAGCGCTCCGCGCCGTACAGGCCCTCGACCACGACCCCCGGGATCTCGGCCAGCCTGCCGACCTCCACGGCCGACGTGGCGGACCGGCCGGTGATGACGGCGATCCTTGCGCCGGTACGCGCGAGACGGCTGAGCTGGTCGAGGACCGTCTGGTTCGGGACGGAGTCTGCGGGATGCGGGCTGATGGGAGTCACGGTCCCGTCGAAGTCGACGGCGATGACGGCCTGCGACACGACTCCGGCGATCTGCCGCAAGACGTTCGCGGACTCCAGCGTGCTCATGCTCATCGCTGTCGCATCATAGGCAGATGACTACATCAACAGCGATCATGCGCCGGGTCATCGTCTCGGAAGACCATGCGACGGCGGTGCGCCAAGTCGACGTACCCAGTCCTGTTGCCGGTGAGGTCCAGGTGCGGATGACGGCGGCGGGTGTGTGCGGGTCTGACACCCACGCGTTGCACGGACGGCACCCGTTCATCCACCTGCCGTACGCACCCGGTCACGAGGTGATCGGGACCGTCAGCGCAGTCGGGGATGGTGTGACGGAGGTCGCCGTCGGGCAGCGCGTTGTTGTCGAGCCGACGCTGCCGTGCTGGAAGTGCAAGCAGTGTCGCGCCGGTCGGGAGAACCTTTGCGAGGACCTCAAGTTCTTCGGGTGTGCATATCCGCAAGGAGGGATGGCGGACTTCTTCACGATCCCCGCCAACCGGCTGCACCTCGTTCCGGATGAGCTCGATGACCGCCAGGCCATCCTGATCGAGCCGTTGTCCACGCCCGTGCATGCGGTTCGCCTCGCCGGTCCACTGGACGGCAAGTCGGTGGCGATCCTCGGTGCCGGAACGATCGGGCTGATGGTCCTGGTCACCGCGCTGCAGCACGGAGCTCGCCGAGTGGTCGTGACGGACGTGCTCGAGAGCAAGAGGCAGCGAGCGCTCGATCTTGGTGCCCACGCAGTCGTCGACGCCGCCGGCCCCGATGCCGTCGATGCCGTCCGGGAGGCGCTCGGGGAGAGCGCCGACGTCGTGTTCGACTGCGTGGCCGTGCAGCAGACGGTTGGTCAGGCCATCGCGATGGCGCTCAAGGCCGGCACGGTGGTCATCGTCGGCGTCCCGTCGGCCGACGTGAGCATTCCGTTGCCGCTGGTCCAGGATCAGCAGGTGCGCATCCAGGGCAGCGCCACCTACCTGCCGGAGGACTATGCGGAATCCATCGAGCTGATCCTGGCGGGCAAGGTCCGCCCGCAGGACTTCATCACGGGCAGCTATTCGCTGGACGACGTCGGCGAGGCCTTCGCGGCTTCGGTCAGTGGCGAGCACATCAAGGTCATCGTCACCGCCGAGTAGCCGTTCGCCCGCTGCCTCGACGACCCGCCGACTTTCGGCTCGACTTGCGCGCGGTCACTTCGCGGGACCGACGGGTGCCGCAGACTGTGGGCGTGCCGGTCCTGAGCCCGCTGGGTGAAACAGCACGCCGTGGGAGCATCGGGCATATGCCGAGCAACGACCCACCACTGCCCGTCGTCCTGCTGACCGGACCTCCGGCCTCCGGCAAGTCGACCGTCGGCCGGGCGTTGGCCCGTCACCTCCGAGCCGCACTCGTCGACCAGGACACGGCGACCGCGCCGCTCACCGCAGTGGTCGCTCAGCTGGTCGGAGTGGACGACCTGGACGACATCCGGCTCGCGGGGCCCACACGGGCGGCACGGTACGAGACGGTTGCGGCACTGGCGGAGGACAACCTGCGGGCCGGCACTCCCGTCGTTCTCGTCGCGCCCTTCACCGCCGAACGACGCGACGTCGCTGGCCTGGGACGCGCTCGGCGGGCGGCTGCGCGCGGCCGGTGGCTCACCCCTGCTGGTCTGGCTCCGGGTCGATCCAGCGGTGGTGGTCCAGCGACTGCGCGTCCGGGGCGAGCCTCGCGACGCGGCCAAGCTGGCCGACGTGACTGCCTTCACCGCAGGCCCTCGACGTCGCCGAACCCGCGGTCCCGCACGTGGCGGTGGACGCGGGCGGGCGCCGTCGAGGACACCGTTCGAGACGTCATCCGCGAGGTCGTGGCCGCGCTGCCGCGCTGATCCGCCCGCCTTGGCGCGGCTGATCCCCGGCGTTGGCCTCGGATCCGGTCTGGTTGGCGCGCCGGCTCCGCCCACACTGCCGCGCCTGATCTTCCGCCCGTAGGGAGCCGCATCCGGCGGCTGCGAATTTCCCGTCCGATTCCTCTTGCCATCGATGGCACGAACGCGGCAAGATAGGCGAGTGCCATCGATGGCACAGGCGTAGCGAGGGCAGTCACTAGCGGAACAACGGAGGTCGGTCGGATGGGCGGCGGCAAGAGCATCCTGCGCGATGTCGCGCAGGGCGCCGGTGTCAGCCTGCGCACGGCCTCCCGGGTGCTCAACGACGACCCGCGCGTCGCCGAAACGACCCGTAGCCGGGTGCGCGAGGTCATGCGCGACCTGAGCTACACCCCCGACCTGATGGCGCGATCCCTGCGGGCCGGCACCGACGCCACCATCGGTCTGGTCGTCGAGTCCATCGCCGACCCGTTCTTCTCCGAGCTCGTCGCGGCGGTCGAGTCCGCGACGTCCGACGACGGCAAGTCGGTGCTGGTCGCGTCCCATCACGGCGACGCGGACCTCGAACGTCGCATCGTCGGGCAGATGCTCGAGCGTCGCGTCTCAGGACTGCTCATCGTGGCGACTGGTGGCGACCACTCCTGGCTGAACACTGCGACGGCACCTCTCGTGCTGGTCGACCGCCCGGCGGACGGCCTCGAGGCCGACGTCGTCGGCATCGATGACGGGCAGGCCGCGTTCGACGCCGTGACGCACCTGATCGCACACGGGCACCGCGACATCGCGTACATCGGGGACTACCCCCACGTCGCCACCTCAGCGGCGCGGCTCGCGGGCTACCGCGATGCCATGACGCGCAGCGGGCTCTCCGTACACGACGACCTTGTCCGGGCGAGCTGCCCCACCGCGCAGGAGGCTCGCGTCGCAATGGGCACGCTGCTTGCCGGCGAACGCCCGCTGACGGCCGTGCTCAGCGCCGCGACCCGATGCTCGCTGGGCGTCGTTCCCGCCCTGCACGAGCAGCGACGGACCGATGTGGCGCTCGTCGGGTTCGGTGACTTCGCGATGGCAGACATGTTGGTCCCGGCGATCACCGTCGTCGACCACTCGGCGGTCGCGGTCGGCCTCGCCGCCGCGGCGCGCCTGACGCGGCGAATCGCCGAGCCCGACCTCACGCCGGAGTCGATCCACGTGCCGGTGCACCTGATCGAGCGCGGATCCGGGGAGCAACGAGCATGAGCATTCGTACGGAGGTCGTCGTCGGTCTCGACATCGGCACCACCAGCTCGAAGGCCCTGGTAAGGGACCTGGGCGGCCGACAGCTCGCTCTGGTGGAGGCCCGCACGCCCTGGACCACCGTGGCGCAGGGCAGGACGGAGACCGCCCCGACGGCCTTGTTGGAGCTCGCGCTGGGCCTGTTGCGCGCGGGCCCTCGGACAGGCCGAACAACGCCTCGGAGACATCCGGGTGCTTGGCGTCGGTGTCGCAGGCCTGGCCGAGAGCGGTGTCCTGCTCGATGCCGCCGGGCAACCGTGTGCGCCGGTGATCGCCTGGTTCGACCAGCGGGGCACCGAGCAGATTGCCCGGCTCGGCGACCGCGACCCAGCGCTGCGGGATCAGTTCGCCCGCCGGACCGGACTGCCATGGGACTGCCAGGCCAGCATCGCCAAACTGCTCTGGCTGCGGGACAACGGTGTCGCCGTCACCGCGGCTCATCGATGGGTGAGCGTGCCCGAATGGGTCGTCCACCGGCTCGGCGGCGATCTCGTGCGCGAGCCGTCGTTGGCGTCGAGAACGGGGCTTGTCGACCAGCGCGACGGCACGGTCTGGGACGACGGGCTCACTGCTGCGGGTCTGCCCAGCACGTTGCTGCCGCCCGCCTTGGCCGGCGGGGAGGCGGCCGGGACGCTGCGGCACCCGGGGCTGCCGGACGCCGCGCAAGGCGCCGCCCTGACGGTCGCGGGACACGACCATCCGGTGGCGGCGATCGGCGCGGGAGCGGTGGGGCCGGACGAGCTGTTCAATTCCACCGGCACCGCGGACGTCGTCGCTCGTTCCCTGCCGGGCGTTCTCGACGACGAGCAGCGCGACGTGCTGGTCCGGGCAGGCCTTTCGGCGGGAGCCCACGTGCTCTCGGGCACGACACTGCTGCTCGGCGGCGTCCGGGGCGGACTGTTGCTCCGCCGGGTGCTCGAATCGCTCGGCGCCACCGGGCCCGCCGAGCGGGATCAGCTCGACAGTGCCGCTCTGGCCATCGACCTGCTGCCCCCAGGGCTGGAGATCTCCGGTGCGGGGCCGACCGGCGACGACGTGGTGCTGCGGATGCGCGACGACGTCACGCCGGCCGCGGTGTGGGCGGCCGCCACCAGGTACACCGCCGGCGAGACCCGGACATTGCTGGCGACCATCGACGGCGTCGTTGGTCCGCACCGTCGCGCGGTGGCCTGCGGCGGCTGGACCCGGATGGCCAGCGTCCGGGCGGCAAAGCTTTCGGCCATCGAATTTCTCACTTTCTCGCCACTGCGCGAGCCAGGCGTCGTTGGTGCCGCACTTCTCGCTCAGCAGGCCGCCTGTGGCGGCTCGCTGCCGGACGCGATCACGGCCACCCGAGGCAGTCACCCGACCGCAATAACCCTTTGAGGAGAACCCCGATGAACCCCACGACCCTCCAACCGGTGAAGACACTCCACGACATTGCGGGCGAGGCCGGCATCTTCTCCATCATCGCGATGGACCAGAGGAACACGTTGCGCCGGATGTTCTCCGCCGTCGGCATCGAAGCCACGGACGAGGACCTCATCACCTCGAAGACCGACGTGGCCCGCGCCTTGACCCCGATGGCCAGCGGCATCCTGTTCGACCCGACCTACGGCGTGCCCGCGATCACCGGGACCGGCGCACTGGCTCCCAGCTGCGGGCTGCTGGTCGCATCGGAGCCTGCCGTGCGAGGCAGCTTCAACGGCGAGCCGCGCACCCATCGCGACCCGGACCTGGACGCACAGTGGGTGCTCGACCAGGGCGGCGACGCCAACAAGTTCTTCGCGCAGCTGCGCGCAGACCGACCGGCCCCTCAGGCAGGCGAGCCCGACCTGGTCGCCGACTGCCTCGACGCCGTCCGCCAGGTCGTGGACGACTGCCGCGCGGTCGGCGTGCCGTCGGTCATCGAGAACCTCGTCTACCCGTTGCCGGACGAGGACTTCACTGGCAAGCGGCGCGAGGACGCGATCATCGAGTCCGCACGCGCGCTCAACGAGATCGACTGCGACCTGCTCAAGCTGGAGTACCCGGGTTCGCCGGAAGGCTGCCGGCGGCTCGCCGCGGTTCTCGACAGGCCGTGGGCGGTGCTGTCGGCGGGCGTGCCGTTCGATCAGTTCACCGAGGTCCTGCGGGTTGCCTTCGACGACGGCGGTGCCTCGGGCTTCATCGCCGGGCGCTCCGTGTGGCGCGAGTCCCTCGCGCTCAGCGGCGCCGAGCGCACGACGTTCCTCGACACGGTCGCGCGGCCCAGGCTGGACACGTTGCAGCAGGTGGCCGCCGAGCGAGCACGTCCGTGGACGAGCGCGGTGTCGGCCTCGCAGTCCTGAGGCCGGCATGTCGGCCTTGCGGGAGAACTCCGTAGTACGCCTGGAGTTTCCGACAGTTCGGTCATTCACGACGGGTCGCCGCATCCGGATAAACGCGCTAAATCCGTTCGACAGTAACGAATCAGTAACATCGGGCTTCCCCCCGTTGCACGGACGCAACGTCCGTTCTACGGTGCTGACAGCGCTGTCAGACAGCGCTGTCAGCGGAGGCTCCAGACACCGGCCCGCTTCGTACCGCTGCCACTCCAGGCCCGGACCGATCAGGTCCTGGCTCGAGTCCAGGAGCCGTGTGCACCGTGCCGGATCGTTCGTCGACCATCGGGTCGGGCGCCCCGTCGGGCACCCAGTCCGACGCCCAGTCGGGCACCCCGTCCGAGGCCCGGTCCGACGCCCGGTCCGGTGCTCGGTCGGCCACAGGTCGGCGGCGTCGTCTGGGCCGGTCATGACGCCTCGCACCCGTCCGACGTTGGCCGATGTCGCCGCGTCGGCCGGTGTCAGCCTCAAGACCGCGTCCCGGGCGCTCAACGCTGAGTACGGCGTCGCCGCCCGCGACCGCCGAGCGGGTCCACGAGGCGGCAAGTCAGCTCGGCTTCCGGCCGAACCAGATTGCCCGCGCTCTCGCGTCACGCCAGTCCACTGCCGCGGTCGGTCTGGTCATCCCCAGCCTGTCCGACTCCTTCATGGCGGCGGTGGCTGCAGCGGTCGAGACCAACCTGGCTCCGCGCGACCTGCAGCTCATCTCGGCCAGCCACGTCGATGACGCGCCGCGGCAGCGCCGGATCACGCACGCTCTCGTCGAGCGGCGCGTTGACGCTCTCGTCATCGTGTCCGCCCCTGGCGACGCGTCATACCTGCAGGCCGACATCGACCACGGCCTCGTCGTCGTCGCGGTGGATCGTCCGTTGGCGGGCATCGACGTCGACACCGTCACGTTGGACAACCAGGCCGGCGCGCGGCTCGCAGTGGAAGAGCTGGTGGCCGCGGGTCATCGGCGGATCGCTGCCGTCGGGTTCGACGCCCGGCTGTGGACCATGAGCGAGCGCTACGAGGGTTACGTCGTCGCGTTGGCGGCGGCGGGGATCCCACTCGACGAGAACCTCGTCTGCATGAGCCGCACAGATGCGGTCGAGATACAGGCGGCGGTCGTGGACATGCTGCGCAGCGCGGAACCGCCCACCGCGGTGTGCGCCATCCAGTTCCGCGCGGGTCGCGCCGCGATCCGGGCGATGCTCGAGGTTGGTGTGACCCTCGACCTAGCGGTGTTCGACGAGGTGGCCGACCCCGACCTGCTGGTCATCCCCCCGCTGATGGTCGTGGAGTCAGACCCGATGCGGCTCGGAGCCGCGGCGGCAGCGATGACCCTCGAGCGCCTCGACGGGCTGCAAGGCCCGGCCCGCAACGTGGTGATGCCGCCGTTGTTCGAGTACCCCGGGGCAGCCAGCGCGGCGGCCATGGCATGAGCAGAGACATGAGCACAGATGTGCGCACGCACATGAGCACAACTCCCAATCCGAACGCGGATCGGACCGTTGAACACAACAGGAAGCAGGTGGCGTGATGGCGTCAAACGACGCGTCGACGTCGGGAAGCACGGCGGCAGCGGGGCGTACCCGGGTGCCGGCACTGGCCGCCTCGTCGGTCGAGAAACAGTTCGGGCAGGTACGTGCGCTGCGCGGCGTCAACTTCGAGGCGATGGCAGGTGAGGTCACCGCTCTGATCGGTGACAACGGTGCCGGCAAGTCGACGCTGGTGAAGTGCCTGGCGGGTGTCTACCGCCCTGATGCGGGCACGATCGAGGTCGATGGCAAGGCAGTCCACATGTCGAGTCCGACCGACGCCGAGAGCTTCGGCATCGAGACCGTCTACCAGGACCTCGCACTGGCGCCGGACCTGGACGCGGCGTCGAACGTGTTCCTGGGCCGGGAGATCCGCAGGTTCGGTTTTCTGCACGACCAAGCCGCGATGCGCAAGCAGACCGCGAAGAGCTTCGCGGAGCTCGGCGTCGGGATGGTGCAGGACCTGCGCGTCCCGGTGGCGTCGTTCTCCGGTGGGCAGAAGCAGTCAGTGGCCATCGCGCGCGCCGCGATGTGGGCCAAGCACGTGATCCTGCTCGACGAGCCGACGGCCGCACTGGGTGTCATCCAGACGGCGAAGGTGCTCGAGCTGATCCGCCGGGTCCGCGACCGCGGGTTGGCGGTCATCTTCATCTCACACAACATGCCCCAGGTGATCGAAGTGTCCGACCGCATCGAGGTGATGCGTCTCGGCGCACGAGTCGCGCGCTTCGAACGTGGCGAGGCCGACGTGGACCGGTTGATCCAGGCGATTTCGGGGGCCTACACGAACGAGGTGGCCGCATGAGCGACATCAAGAACGACTCGACGCACCTGACCGAGGCAGAGGCCGAGGAAGCAGTCATCGAAGCAACGGCTGCCGGCGAGGAGGTGCCCGCGGCCGTGCTGGAAGGCGCCGGCATCGCCGTCGACACCACACCTCCGCCGTGGCGGCGGCATCATCACCAGCCCGGTCGTGATGACGTTCATCTTCCTGATCGTGACGATGTCGTGTTCTCGGTCATGGCAGCCCGGCCAGTTCGGCACCCGGTCGAACATCGAGCAGCTCGCGCTGAACGTCTCGATCCTGACGGTGGTCAGTGTCGGGACCACGTTCGTCATCGCCACGGCCGGCATCGACCTGTCGATCCCCTCCGGCATCGTGCTCGGCGAGGTGTTCGCGGTAAAGGCGTTGAGCTGGATCAATGTCGGCTCCGGGACTGCGGTGGATGTGGCCGCTGACGACACGAAGGCGTGGTACATCCTGGTGGCCCTGGTCGGCTCCCTGACCGCCGGACTGATCCTCGGGCTGATCAACGGCTTCACCGTCGGCTATATGCGGATCCCGCCGATGCTCGCCACATTGGGCAGTCTCGGCGCCGGGCTAGGCATCGCGCTGCTCCTGCAGAACGGCGTCAACGTCGCGACCTACGCCCTCAACCCGGTCGCGACCGGCCATGCCATCCCCGGCATACCCAACCTCATCATCATCGCCCTGCTCGTCGTCGCAGCGGATATCGTCGCTGATGCACATGGCGGTCTTCGGCGGCACACGCTGGCGATCGGGTCGAGCGAGGAGGCGGCCCGCCGCGTCGGACTCAAGGTCGAGCGTCACCTGTTGAAGGTCTACACGCTCGGTGGTCTGGCCAGCGGACTCGGCGGCTTCCTGTCCGTCGCGTACTTCTCTACCACGTCGGTCGCCGGGCACTCGACCGACAACCTGCAAGCCATCACCGCGGTCGCCCTGGGCGGCACCAGCCTGTTCGGCGGCGTCGCCACCATCATCGGCACCCTGATCGGTGTCTGGATCCCGGCCGTGCTGCAGAACGGCTTCATCATCGTCGGCGTCCAGTCCTACTGGCAGATGGTCGCGGTCGGCGTCGTGCTGATCGTCGCCATCTACGTCGACCAGCTCCGCCGGCGTGCGCAGAACCGGCGCTGACGCGTCCACCAACCGTGCGTCACAACATCCTCGCTTCATACAGCAGTAAGGCCAACAAGAAGGAGTGCATGTGAACACCAGCAAGCTTCTCAGTGTGACGGCGGCTTCCGCCCTCGCTCTCAGCCTCGCCGCGTGCGGCGGTTCCAGCGGCGGTGACACCGCCGCGTCAGCCGAGCAAGCAGCGGCGGAGGCGTCTGGCGGCAAGAACATCACCCTGATGGTGGGCGTCAAGGGTGACCCGTTCTATGTCTCCATGCAGTGCGGAGCCCAGGAGGCGGCGACGCCGCGGGCGCGAAGCTCACGGTGCAAGGCCCCGACAAGTTCGACGCCACCCTGCAGAACCCGATGCTCGACGCGGTCGCAGCATCCAAGCCTGATGCGCTGCTGGTCGCACCGAACGACGTCAAGGCATCGACTCCGCCGCTGAAGAACCTGCAGGACAAGGGCACGAAGATCGTGCTGGTCGACACCATCGTGACCGACCCGACGCATCGGGGTTTCCCGTATCGCCACCGACAACAACCTCGGCGGCCAGAAGGCGGCAGAGGCACTGGAGCAGCTCGGCGCCAAGGGCAAGGTGCTGGTCATCTCCACCGACCCGGGTGTCTCCAGCGTCGACGCTCGTGTCGACGGCTTCAAGTCGAAGGCGCGGGAGCTCGGCCTCACCCTCGCCAGCGACACCCAGTACTCGCACAACGAGGCCAGCACCGCCGCGCAGATCGTCTCCGCGGCGCTGACCAAGAACCCTGACCTGGCAGGTGTCTTCGCGACCAACCTGTTCACCGCGCAGGGCGTTGCCACCGGCGTCAAGCAGGCCGGCAAGTCCGGCAAGGTCAAGATCGTCGGCTTCGACGCCGGCCCCGACCAGATCAAGCAGCTCGAAGCAGGCGACGTGCAGGCTCTGGTCGCCCAGAAGCCTTACGACATCGGCAAGCAAGGCGTCGAGCAGGCACTGGCCGCCATGGCCGGCAAGCCGGTCACCAAGTCGATCGAGACCGAGTCGCTCATCGTCACCAAGGCCAACATGGCCGAGCCGGACGTCAGCAAGTACATCTACAAGTCCAACTGCTGATCCCTCGGGTGCGAGCAGGCCCGCCCGATCACCTCGGGCGGGGCTGCTCGTCCCACCGGTTGCCCGGCTTGCATCGTCGGTGGTCGCCGCGAACGGCGGCACACAGTCGGCGTACGACGAAAGAGAGCACGTCATGCGGGCAGTTCTCTATGACGCCCCACGTAGTTTTTCCGTAACAGACATCCCCATGCCCGAGGTTGGGCGGGGCGAGGTGCGCATCCGCGTGGAGCAGGTGGGGGTGTGCGGCACCGACCTGCACATCCACAACGGCGACTTCAACGCGGTGTTCCCGCTCATCCCCGGGCACGAGCTCGTCGGTGTCGTCGATGCCCTCGGTGAGGACGTCGATCGCTTCGCGGTCGGCGAGCAGGTCTCGGTCAACCCCAACATCTATTGCGGCAGCGTGCGACTACTGCCTGTCCGGTCGCTTGATCCTGTGCTCCAACGCCAAGGGTCTGGGCAGCAACTACCCCGGTTTCTTCGCCGAGTTCGTCACGGTGCCCGTCGGGCTGGTCTTCTCGGTCGCCGGGCTCGCACTCGACACTGCCGTGTTCACGGAACCTGCAGCCTGCGCGATGCACGGACTGGAGACACTCGCCGTCCGCCCGGGGTCCAGCGCGCTGGTGTTCGGTGCCGGCCCGACCGGCCTGTTGCTGGCGCAGTTCATTGCCTCAGGTGGCGCATCCTCCGTGACGGTCGCCGCGCCCACGCAGTTCAAGCTCGATCGCGCGGCTGCACTCGGAGTCAGCCAGACGGTGCTCATCGAACGCAACGATGCGGAAGGCAACATCAAGAAGGTCCTGGACGCCTCAGGCGGTGCCGGCTATGACATCGTCGTCGAGGCGACGGGCTCGACCGAGATCGGAGACATCTGCGTGCCGCTGACCCGCAACGGCGGGACGGTAATGATCTACGGCGTCACCCGGGGGGACGAGGTCGTGTCGTTCCACCCCTTCGACGTCTTCCGGCGCGAGATCACGATCAAGGGCTCCTTCGCGGAGATGACCTCATTTGCTGCAGCTATTGCCGCACTGCGCGCGGGACGGGCGCGCACCGACGGGATCATCACGCACCGCTTCCCCCTCGACCAGTACGGAAAAGCGTTGGATGCACTTGCGAACGACCGGACCGCGCACAAGATCGTCCTTGTCGCCTAGCGGCCCGGCGGGCAGGCCGCACCGCGCTGCGCTATGAGGTTGCCCGCGCTGCTGCGGCGATGACACGTGTCAGCGCGCGGTGCAGGTCCTGGAGCTCGGCGATGTCGATGCCCAGGCGCGCGACAACCTGGTGGGGAATGCGCTCGGCCTGGGCACGCAGGGCCCGACCCTCGTCGGTGAGCGACACCGTTACCGAGCGCTCGTCGCGCGGCTCCCGCCGGCGACGGACCAGGCCACCCGCTTCGAGCCGTTTCACCAGTGGCGACAGGGTCCCCGAGTCCAGCTGGAGCAAGGCGCCCAGCTCTTTCACCGACAGCGCCTCCACCGGTTGTTCGTCGAGCAGCAGTGCATCGCGCTGCCACAGCGCGAGCATCACGAGGTATTGGGGGTGCGTCAGACCCATGGGCTCCAGCAGCGGGCGATAGACGCCGAGAACGCTGCGGGACGCGATGGACAACGCGAAACACACCTGCTGCTCCAACGCGAGCGGGTCCTCCGCTGCCGGACCCCTGGCTGCGGATCGCTCCTTGACCTTGCTTGTCGCCATGACTCGACTCTACCCCGGTGCAGCGTGTATCATTCAGTTGTACACAATCAAATTGTACGGAGAGTCATGCCGCTCGAGCAAGCTCACCAGCCCTCCTTCTGGGGCGGGGTCTACGCGTTCCTGTTCCGCTTCCTCGGCCCGGCGGACCTCGGCGATCCGAACGAGCCGCCGCCCGCCAAGATCCCGTTGGCCGCTCCCTGCCCTCGCTGTCACAGGCCGATGGCCGAGCACACCTACGTGGACACTCCCGAGCGGAAGCGGCTGCGCTGTCCTGCCTAGCCATCGGCTGCGGCTGGCTCGGGAGCAGCAGGATGCAGCTAGCGCAGCACCCCCATGACGGCCGTGCTGAACAGCGACAGGGAGTCCTTTCCCTCTCGTAGCCCCGTCTCCCGGTGATCGCGCACGATGAACTCGTCGACGCCCGCGTCGCTGTAGCCGCCGAGCAGGTCGAGGATCTTGGCGGGACTGCCTGCGCCATCGGTCGGGTCCACGTCGCGGTCAGTGGTCGGCTTCCCGTCGGACACATGCACGAGAGCGCCGGTTGCCCGCCTGATCGTCGACGGGTCCCGCCCGATGTCTTCGCAGCGCCGGTCGAGGATGTCGCTCTTCCGGCGGAACTCGCCGGCCGTGCCCCAGACGTGCCACTCGTCGGCGAACCGTGCCGCGATGCGCAGGGTTCGCCGCTCGCCGCCACCGCCGATGAGCAGCGGCAGCGGAACCTGCACGGGCTTCGGGTCGCAGGGCGCGTCGGTGAGCTGGTAGAAGTCGCCGACGAATGTCGTACGAGGCTCCCGCAGCAGCGAGCTGATCACAGCGCAGGCTTCCTCGAATGCGCCCAGCCGGCTGCCGACTGACGGCAAGGACAGCCCGTACGCCTGATGCTCGTTGCGCTGCCCACCGGCGCCGAGCCCGAGGACGAACCGGCCACCGGTGACGTGGTCCATCGTGGCCGCCATGTTGGCCACGACCGCCGGGTGCCGATAGCCCGAGCCCAGAACGAGGGTGCCCAGCCGCAGTCGCCGGGTGAGGCCGGCCAGCCCTGCGAGTGTCGTCCAGCCTTCCAACATGGGTCCGTCCACGGCTAGCCCGGTTGGCTCGTAGGGCATGAAGTGGTCGCAGACGTAGACGCCGTCGAACCCGAGGGCCTCTACGTGACGCACCAGATCGACTACCTCTCCCCATGGACGGCCTGGGTCCACGCAAAGGCTGAAACGCACACGTCACGTTAGCCCGGGCTGCGAACACTGCGAGGATGGGCGGGATGGGACTAGGCGGCGGACCGAGAGAGTGGGACGACTTCGAGTGGGTCGACCTCACCGGGCTCCCGGCCGCCCGGGTCCGCCGGTCCCGAACTGCTGCCGGGCCGCAGGAGGAGCGCGGGTCGGCCGATGCGCTGGCTCACGAGCTGTGCGGGTGGCTGGAACGCAACGTCCTGTGGCTGCCGGACGCCGGCACGCGCGTACTCCTGGTCGATCTGGACAACCTGCGCGCCGATCCGCGTCGCTGGCGCGCCCGGATGTCTGCTGTCGTGACCCTGGCCAGGCAGGCCGACCACGTCGTGCTCGCCGGTCAGGAAGGCGCCGTACGCCGTGGCCGGCCCCACCTTGCCGAGTTCGCCGAACGGGCGCGCCCGGTTGCTGACGGCAGCGACCTCGCCGACCACGTGCTGCTTGAGGCAGCCGACGCGCTGCAGGACGGCGCCGTCCAGGTCATCGTCGTCAGCAACGACGGGATCTTCGCCTCTCTGGCCGATCGTGGGCCGCTGATCGTCCTGAGCCCAGGTGCCGAGGCGCTCAGCGACCGGTTACGCGACTCGGCGAGCCGCGTCGTTGACCTCGTCGCTCTCGAGGAAGGCGGGACGCAGGACGACGGCGGGCCGGCAGCGCCGCCGCCCACGAAGCGTGCGGTGCGCAAACGCGCTGCCGCCCGCTAGCCACCAGTCAGGCGGGCACCAGGGAGCCGATCCCGACGAGCTCGAACCACACGGTCTTTCCGGCGCCCGGATGTCCGTAGACGCCCCAGGTCGTGGCGAGTCCGTCGAGGATGAGGACGCCCCGGCCGCCGTGCTCGTCCGGATCCCGGGGAACGGGGTTGCACGGTGAGCTGTCGCGGACCTCGGCCCGCAGCACGTCATGCTCCAGCGTCAGCTGGACCGCCATCGGGGACCGCGCATGCCGCACGACGTTGGCGACGAGCTCGGTGAGCAGGAGCAAGGCGTCGGCACGGATCTCCTCATCTGCCCGGGCGCCCATGACGCCGCGCAGCGCGTCCCTGGCCGACGCGGAACTCCGCGGGTCAGGCGCCAGGGTGAACGTCGCAGTTGCCACGAATGGAGCATTCCCATGACGGTATGTCTCTATCCGTGGACGGATTGTAATGATTGTCCCAAGGCGGGCCGCTAGGTCATCCCGCTGGGGGCATAGGGCGGGTCGGCCAGGCTCGCGGGGTCATCGAGCGCGGCGTGTGCGACGTCCCCGAGCCGTTGCTTCGTCCGGTGCGCGTGGTCTCGTAGCAGTACGAACGCTTCGTCGACACTCACGTTCCTGAACTGGGCGATCGCCCCCTTGGCCTGCTCGATGACGACGCGGCTGTTCAATGCTGACTGAAGCTGCTCGGCGAGGACCTCCCCACGGCGGATGGCCCGTTCCTGGAGCAGCCCGATGGTCGCCACGTGCGCGAGGGCCTGGGCGACGTGGACCTCCTCGGGCGCCAGCAGCAGGACGTCGGAGGCGAACACGCCGATGGCGCCGATCACGTCCTGGCGGAGCCGGAGCGGAAAGGCGTGCGCGGAGCGGTAGCCCGCTGCCGCGGCGCGCGGCGCGAAGGTCGGCCAGCGTCCCATCGCGTCCTGCACGTCGGAGTTGACCACTGGCTGACCGCTCTGAAAGGCGTCCAGGCACGGCCCCTCATTGACCTGCACGTGGAAGAGCTCGAGCCGATTGACGTCCTCGTTCGACGCGGCCATGAACTGGAGTCGCCCCCGGTGGTCGGCCAGGAACAGCCCGACGTCGGACGCTCCGACGAGCTCGGCGGTGCGGTTGGTGAGCATCAACAAGAACTCGATGACGTCGTAGTCGTCGATCAGTGTGTCCGCGAACTCCACGAAAACGTCGGCGAGCCGTTCACTGGAAACGTTGGTCATGCGCTCCTCCGAGTCCACGCGGTTCCACGGTGCCTGCGGTCAACAATCGTCAGGTGGGTCCCCGTCGAGCCGACGGACCCGGGTCACCACGTCCCGGGCCAGCTCGTCGAGGTGTAGGTCGTGCGAATACGCGTAAGCCCTCAATAGTGCCAGTGCCGCGGCGAGGCTGACGCCGACTTGGACCATGACCATGCCCTGCGCCTGATGGAGTTGGTAGTGATAGGCCATCGCCTCGTCAAGCCCATCGGCGGCGGCACCGAGTGCCGCGTCCTTCTGCGCGTTGAGCAGCAATGTGGTCGCAACGTCGGCGAAGCTCAGTGCGCGGGAGAGCTCCCCGGCGGACAGTGGTCCAGCCTCCCGTCGGTGCAGGTCGAGAACACCCAGCCGGGCGGCGCCGATCTGCAATGGGAACGCGAAGGCGGCACGTAACCCTTCGTTGTGGGCGGCCGCGGCATACAGCGGCCAGCGCGACATCCCGCCGTCAGCCAGATCGGCCTCCAGCACCGGTCGGCGAGAGACGAACGCCTCGAGGCAAGGTCCCTCGCCGAGCGCGAACTCGAGCTCGTCGTAGCGCTCGCTCGAGCCGTCCGAAGCCGCGGCCAGGCCGCGGACGCCGCCGTCGGTCATCACGCTGAGTCCCGCGCCGGACGCAGGAACCGCCTTGACCGCGGCACCGCACAGGCGGCGCAGTGCACCGACCATCCCATGCGGGTCTTCGTGGTCGGCAGGCTCGGCGTCGATGAGCGACTGAACCCGGGCCAACCGAGGGTCCACGACAGACCGCCTACGGCTTGGGTCCGGCCATGCTGGTCTGGGGCGTGCGTGCCGCGCGCCGTTTGAGTGCCCGTCGCTCTGCCTCGCTCAGGCCGGCGCAGACTCCGGACTCCTGGCCGATGGGTTCGCTACGCAGGGCCCACTCCAGGCAGGGTTCCTGCACAGGGCAGGTGCTGCACACCGCCTTGGCCCGCCGGAGCTGAGCGAGCGCCCGGTCCGTCGTCCCGATGGGGAAGAACAGCTCGGGATCCTGGCTCCGGCACGCGGCTCCGTTACGCCAGTCCATGGTGACCCCCGACAGGGTTACCGCGCCTGTTCATGCCGACGCCCACCGTTCGCTGTTCCGTCCGGTCGTAGCGTCGCCGTCGTCGCCCGGCCACTGGCGGGGCAGATCTGCGCGGACGGTCGCGAACTCGTCCAGGCGGGCGAGGCGGATCATCCGGCGAGCCACGGCCGTCGGCCGACACAGCACCAGCGGTCGGCGGGCGTGGCCGTCATTGGCCAGGTCCGCGAGGAACCACAACAAGGTCGAGCCCATGTACGTGGTGTCGCCGAGGTCGACGTAGACAGTGCTGCCCTGGGCAGCGACGAGCTGCCGAGCGGCGAGGCCGAGCTGAACGGTGTCCGACTGGTCGACGTCGCCGACGATCCGGACGAAGTCGACCGAACTGTCTGGAGCTGTCCTGATGGACAGTCTCATGTGTTCGAGTGAGGGAAATGCCATGGCGGCCGACTCTCCGGTGTCCCTGGGACTACACCGGGGTCCGGGGCGCCAACTCGCGCTGGGTTGTTTTGCCAGACTACTCCCGATCTGTCGTGGCAAACGGCATCGACTGTAAATTTGTTCGTGACCTGATCTTCTCCGCAGGCTGCTCGCACGCCTCGAGGCGTGCAAGGTGGATCGCATGACCACGGTCGAGAGTGTGCGGCGACTCGCGGAGACCCTGCCGCGCAGCTACGAGGTGCTGGTTCGCGACCGGGTCAAGTTCCGGGTCGGCCAGATCGTCTACCTGGCGTTCTCCCGGGACGAGGAAACGATGGGCTTCGCATTCCCCAAGGAGGAGCGAGACGCGCTCGTCGCTGCCGAGCCGACGAAGTTCTTGATGCCGGACCCTTCCGACCTGCGCTTCAACTGGGTGGTCGTGCGGCTCGCCGCCATCGATGACACCGAGATGCGGGAGCTTGTCATCGATGCCTGGAAGATGGTCGTCCCGAAGAAGGTCGCCGCGGCCCACCTTGCGGAGTCCTAGTCCGAGGTGCTGTGTTCTATTTGCGCGGCCCGCCGAGTCCACACCTGGAAGACGCGCGGTGAGCCGCACAGGCTGTGTGTGTCAGCACCGAACTCGGCGAGACTGTCCTGAGCCTCGCGGAGCTGCTCCGCCGTCGCGACCCCCTCCGCAACGATCGCCTCGGCTGTTGCCTCGACCGTGGAGTGGGGAAGCATCTTGGCCTCGCCCGTCCGATGGACGTTCTGCACCACCCCAACAGAGGGCTCGGGTATGCCGGCATCGGTGAAATAGCGGTGCAATTTACGGCCCATCAGCGGATCGCCACCATGTCGTTCCAGCACTCGCTGGTAGGCCTCGACCCAGAACGCGAAGCCGTCGTGTGGCGGGTCGCAGAACGACCCCTCGAAGTCGGCGTCCTCCACGACGAGAACACCGCCGACCCTGACCGCCGCCCACATCGCACGCAGCACGTCGACCGGCCGGCTGAGGTGCTGCAGCACGAAACGTGCGTAGACCAGGTCGTAGGCGTCTGACTCGGCGAACTCATAGACGTTCATCTGGCGGAACTCGACGTTGAGCAGGCCCTGCGCCGCGGCGGCCCGTCGGGCTAGTCGTAGCTTGACCATGTCCATGTCGACGCCGGTCACCGACCCGTCCGGGCCGACCCGCTCGGCCATCTCGAACGTGACGTCGCCGCTGCCACAGCCCAGGTCCAGGCATCGCATGCCAGGACCCAGTTGCACGCGGTCGAACAGTGCGGACGTGGTCGGCTGCCAGCTCCGGGCCAGCACGGTCAGCCGCTCGTACCCGAGCTGGCCGCCACGGATGACGTACTGCTCGGCGGGTGGACCGTCGGCCCGGCTCATGCGCGTGCCTCCACTCGCTCATCATGCCCGTACGCCCCGGCCGACCTGTGCGCTTTCCCGACTCTGCTTGCGCGAAGATAGGACGGTGGGACCGGGACGCGATGAGCTGCAGCACCGCCCCGTCGTCAAAGCCAAAGCGCACTGATGGCTGATCTCAGCCTGACGACCTGGTTGCTCTTTGCGCTCGCTGCGTTGATCGTCGGACTCGCCAAGACGTCGATCGGCGGGCTGGCGACTCTCGCGGTCGTCATCTTCGCCAGCCAGCTGCCGGCGCGCGAGTCCACCGGGGCGCTGTTGCCGCTGCTGATGGTCGGCGACGTGCTCGCGGTGGTTGCCTACCGGCGTCATGCCAACTGGCGCCTGCTCGCCCGACTGTTCCCGTGGTTGGCCGTCGGTGTCCTGGTGGGAGTTGTGTTCGTCGCACGAGTTGACGACAGCGTCATGCGACGCACGATCGGGCTTGTGCTCCTGGTGCTCGTCGCAGTGCAGCTGCTCAGTCGGCATGGCCGGGCCAGTGCTTGGCGCACCGATCCCAACGCCATCCGCCGGACGCGCGTACAGCAGATTGCCACGGCATCGGTGGGCGTCTGCGCGGGCTTCGTCACCATGGTCGCCAATGCGGCCGGCCCTGTGACGACCATCTACTTCCTGATGGCCGGCCTGAGCATGCTCGAGTTCCTCGGCACGGGTGCCTGGCTGTTCCTCGTCGTCAACCTGTTCAAGCTGCCGTTCAGCATCGGGCTCGGTCTCGTCAGCGCGTCGTCGCTGGGCACCGACGTGCTGCTGGCGCCGTTCGTGTTGCTCGGCGCGGGGCTCGGCTTTCTGCTCGTGCGGCGCATCAACCAGGACCAGTTCGAGTGGCTGGTTCTTGTGCTCGCCGGCGTCTCGGCTGTGCCGCTCGTTCTGTGACGGGTGCCGGGATCAGGAGCCGGGTTCCTCGTCGAAGACGGACTGAGCGACGGCGAAGGCGGTGTTGGCGGCGGGCGCGCCCGCATAGACGGCGGTGTGCAGCAGCACCTCGGCGATCTGCTCGCGAGTCACACCGTTGCGCAGGGCGGCGCGGACGTGCAGCGCGATCTCTCCCTCGGCCCGCAGCGTGGTCAGCACCGCAAGGGTGATGCAGGACCTGGTGTGCCGGTCGAGACCCTCGCGCGCCCACACGTCGCCCCAGGCATAGCGGGTGATGAAGTCCTGGAACGGTGCGGTGAACTCCGTGGTCGCGGCGACAGCCCGGTCGACATGTGCGTCGCCGAGCACGGCCCGACGCACCGACATGCCGGTCGCGCGGCGGGTGTCGTCCGACTCGTTCATGACGTTCCTCCATGGTCTTGCTGCGCGTGGTCCTGCTCGGCGTGGAGCTGCACGGCGCGGTCCACGAACAAGCCCGCGGAACCGGGGCCCGCGTCTCCGCCGGCAGCGACGAGGTCGTCGACGTGCGCGCGCATCCGCTCGCGGTCGACACGCAGGCCGTCGACGGTGGCGGCGGTGTGCCGTGCGGTGCCGCCGACGAGGCGCAGCATGTCGGTCAGCGTGCCCCACTCGGCCTGCCAGCGGCCGGTCGCGCGCTGCAGCTCCTGCGGCATGCCGGCCAGCACGGTCGCGACCAGCCCTGGCACGCGGTGAGCACAAGCGATTGCGAGTACGGCGGCCGCCGGGTTGCGCTTGTGCCCCATGGCCGAGGAACCGCCGGGGTGTGCCACAGCGACCTCACCGACCTCGGTCGCGGACAACAGCACGATGTCCTGCGCAACGGCCGCGAGCTCGCCCGCCAGGATGCCTGCTGCGGCTGCCAGCTCGGCGACCCGCCCGCGCGAGGTGTGCCACGGCACGACCGGCACCGCGAGGTGCAGCTCGCGGGCCACCTCCGCGACCAGGTCTGCCGCTGCATCTCCGGCGGGTGCGAGCGTTCCGACCGCACCACCCAGCTGAACGGCGCATCGGTCACGCAGGAACCGCTCGACACCGGCGATTGCGTCGTCGACGGCCACGAGGCGGCCGGCGCACTGCGCGCCGAACGTGGTGACGGCGCCGTGCTGCAGCAGGGTGCGCCCTGCCTGCACGGTGTCGCGGTGCTCGACCGCCAGCGCGGCCAATGTCGAGGCGACAGCGCGGGCATCGCCGAGCGCAGCGTGGAGTGCATGTCGGGCGACGAGCATGGTCGCGGTGTCGACGATGTCCTGGCTCGTGGCGACCAGGTGAACGTGCTGCTGCACGTCCGGCGCGACCAGCGCGCGCAGCTGGCGCACGAGCTCGACCACCGGCGTGGCGTCAGTGGCCACCCCTCTGGCGATCGCCGCGACGTCGTACAACTCGACGTGGCACGCGGCGGCGATCTGCGTTGCCGCAGCCTCCGGCAGCAGGCCGACCCGCGCCCCGCCCGCCGCCAGCGCAGCCTCGACGTCGAGCATGGCCTGCACCCATGAGCTGTCCGAGGTCGCGGCGCAGACGGCGACACTGCCGAAGGCCGCTTCGAACAGGCCCGGCACGTCCGGCCATGCCTGGGCAGGCTCAGAGGTCGAAGAAGACAGTCTCGCCATCTCCCTGCAGTCGGACGTCGAAGTGGTAGCCGTCATCGGTGCGTTGCGCGATGAGCGTCCCACGACGGTGCTCCGGGACGGTGGATCAGCACGGGATCGGCTGCGTTCGCGTCGGCCTCGTCGGAGAAGTAGAGCCGGGTGACCACCCGGTCCAGCAGCCCGCGCGCGAAGACCGACACGTCGATGTGCGGCGCCTGCGGCGCGCCGTCGGCCGCCGGCACGACACCGGGCTTCACGGTGCGGATGGCCCAGTCGCCGTCCGGCCCCGTCGCGGACCGGCCGAAGCCGCGGAAGCCGGCGGCGCCTCCAGCGCCCCACGCGGGTCGTCCGGATGGTCGAACCGGCCGTCGGCGTCGGCCTGCCAGGTCTCGACCATGGCGTCCGGCAGTGGCTCGCCCGCACCGTCGAAGATCCGACCGCGCAACCACACCGCCCCGGTGGTGCCCTCGCGCACCGCGTCTGCACCGTCGGACCAGTCGAGGGCGATGTGCAGGAACGGACCGACGGTCTGTGAAGGGGTGAGTGGAATCACGATTCGGCGTCCGGGTCCTCGAACGGCGTCGCGCCCGAGCCGCGCAGCACGAGGTCGAAGACGAAGCCGAGCGCCCACGTCGGTCGGGTCGTGTCCAGGTCGAAGCGACTCACCAGTCGTTGTCTCGCCGAGGCGTCGGGGATCGAGTTGAAGATCGGATCGTGCGCGAACAGCGGGTCGTCCGGGAAGTACATCTGCGTCACGAGACGCTGGGTGAATGCCCGGCCGAACAACGAGAAATGGATGTGTGCGGGACGCCACGCGTTGTCGTGGTTGCCCCATGGATACGCACCCGGCTTGATCGTGGTGAAGCGATAGCGACCCTCGCGTCGGTCAGCACCCGGCCGAGACCCGTGAAGTTCGGGTCGAGTGGAGCCGGCCATTGGTCGGCAGCATGCCGATAGCGTCCGGCGGCGTTCGCCTGCCAGACCTCGACGAGCGCGTCAGGCACGGCGCGTCCGTCGCTGTCGAGCACGCGACCGCTCACGATGATGCGTTGCCCGAGGGCTTCTCCCTCGTGGCCGACCGTCAGGTCGTTGTCCGTCGGGCGCACCCGCTCGGCGCCGAGCAGCGGACCAGTCACCTCGGTGAGGTTGTGGGGCAGCAGCACCAGCGGCTGCGACGGCGCTCGCAGTGAGGTGGAGCGATATCCCGGGAAGTCCAGCGGCGGGTGCAGCCCGCGAGGCCGCTCGTAGACCGGCAGCGGTGGCGTCCCCGGTGTCCCCCTTATCGGCTCAGCCATCGAAGGCCCACGGGGTGACCAGCGGGAGGCCGACGTAGTTCTCCGCCAACGACATCGCAGCGGCTCTCGAGGACGTCACGTAGTCGAGGTGAGCAAGCTGCAGCCGCCTCTCGAACGGATCCTGGTCCTGCGGCCGGTGCAGCAGCGCGGTCATGAACCAGGAGAACTGCTCGGCCCGCCAGACGCGTCGCAGGCAGTTCGCGGTGTATGCATCCAGCTGCTCGGCGCTTCCCGTCGCGTAGAAGGCGCCGATCGCATGGCTCAGTACGCAGGCGTCGGCGATCGCGAGGTTCATTCCCTTGGCACCGGTGGGCGGCACGATGTGGGCGGCATCACCGACGAGGAACAGCCGTCCTGACTGCATGGGTTCGGCGACGAAGCTGCGCATCGGCGTCACGCCCTTGTCGAAGATCTCGCCGATCTCCAGCTCGAAGCCGTCGCCGTCGTGCAGTCGGGTGCCGAGCTCCTGCCAGATGCGCTCGTCCGGCCAGCGGTCGATGTCCTCGTCCGGAGCGACCTGGAGGTACTGCCGGGTGACGTCCGGCCCTCGCATGCTGTGCAGGGCGAACCCGTTGTCGTGGCTCGCGTAGACGAGTTCCTTCGACGATGGGTGGGTGCGCGCGAGGATGCCGAGCCACGCGAAGGGATAGGTGTGCTCGAAGAAGGTCAAGGCCTTCTCGATGGTCGGACGGCAGACACCGTGGAAGCCGTCGCAGCCGGCCACCACGTCGGCCTCCAGGGTCTGCGCCAGTCCCTCCGGCGGTGAACTGCACGCGAGGGTGAGAGCTGTCGATGTCGGTCGCCTGGACCCGTTCGACGTCGAAGTGCAGCGGCAGGCCAGTCTCGAGCCGGGCTGCGATGAGATCCTTCACGACCTCCTGCTGCCCGTAGACCGTGATGGCCGAGCCGGTCAGGTCGGCGAAGTCGATGCGGTGCGAGTGGCCACGGAAGCGCAGCGCGATGCCCTCATGGGTCAGGCCCTCAGCAGCGAGGCGCTTGCCGAGGCCGATCTCGTGCATCAGGTCGACGGTGGGCTGCTCCAGCACGCCCGCCCGCACGCGGTGCTCGACGTAGTCCCGGCTCCTGGTCTCGATGACGATCGATTCGATGCCCTGAAGGTGCAGCAGGTGGCTCAGCATCAACCCTGCCGGCCCAGCTCCCACGATCGCCACCTGTGTGCGGACGGTATGTGATCGCTGCACGACGCGACCTTAACGCGCCACCGAGCCGACCATGACGCAACGCTTCCGGCGGCGGAACTGCCGGCAGTGTTGTTGACTGACCCCGAGAACGTCGGCCGAAGCCGCCGATGTGTTGCCGGAGGTGTCTATGTCGCTTCTCGACGGTGGTTCGCGTCGCTTCTCGACGGTGGTTCATGGCAGGGAAAGGTCTACTCCGGCGGCTGGATCGATGGTTCGGCCGACCCCTATCCGGTCGTCTCTCCCTCGACAGGAGAACAGCTCGCGACGATGGGGCTGGCAACGCCGGCCGACGTCAGCCTGGCGGCCGCCCGGGCGCAGGAGGCGCAGCGGGCGTGGGCAGCGGCGCCCTACAACGAGCGGGCAGCGGTGCTCCGTCGCGCGGGCGACTTGTGGCACGCGAACGCGGACGAGATCACCGGCTGGCTGATGCGCGAGACCGGGTCGATCGGTCCGTTCGGCGGGTTCCAGATCATGACGTCGGCGGAGGAGTGCTACGAGGCCGCGGCGCTCGCATCAGCCCCGTACGGCGAACTCCTTCGCTCCTCCATGCCGCGACTGAGCATGGCCCGCCGCCTGCCGGTGGGTGTGGTCGGCGTGATCGCGCCGTTCAACGTGCCGACCATCCTGTCCATCCGGGCCGTGGCACCCGCCCTGGCGCTCGGCAACGCCGTGATCCTCAAGCCGGACCCGCGCACCGCGGTGAGCGGCGGAGCGGTGCTCGTCGAGATCTTCGCCCAGGCCGGTCTGCCCGACGGGCTGCTGCACATGCTGCCCGGCGGCGCGGAGGTCGGCGAGGCGCTGGTGACCGAGCCGGCCGTGCGGGTGATCGCCTTCACCGGGTCGACCAAGGCCGGCCGCGCCGTCGGAGCCCTGGCTGCGCAGCACCTCAAGCGGGTCCATCTCGAGCTCGGTGGCAACTCGGCGTTGATCGTCCTCGACGACGTCGACGTCGAGGCCGCGTCCTCGGTCGGAGCGTGGGGATCGTTCGCCCACCAGGGCCAGGTCTGCATGGCAGCCAGCCGGCACCTGGTGGAGTCGTCGATCGCCGACGACTACGTGTCCGCGCTCGCCGCGCGGGCCGACAAGCTGCCGGTCGGGGACCCGGTCTCCGGGCAGGTGGCTCTCGGGCCGGTCATCGATGCGGGTCAGCGCGACAAGATCCACGCGCTGGTGACCGGCAGCGTCGCCGCGGGCGCCCGGCTGGCCGCTGGTGGGACGTACGAGAACCTCTTCTACCGGCCGACCGTGCTGGCCGACGTGCCGCTCGACTCGGCGGCCTACACGGAGGAGGTCTTCGGCCCGGTCGCGCCGGTCACGCGGTTCACCTCCGTCGACGAGGCCATCAGGCTGGCGAACGACTCGCCCTACGGCCTGTCGCTGGGCATCCTGACCCGCGACGTGATGCGCGGGCTGGAGATCGCCGCGCAGATCCCGAGCGGACTGGTGCACATCAACGACCAGACGATCAACGACGAGGCGACGATCCCGTTCGGCGGGGTCGGAGACTCGGGCACCGGCACCCGGCAGGGCGGCGGGCAGGCCAACCTGGAGGCGTTCACCGACACCCAATGGGTGACGATCCGGGGGACGCTCCCGCAGTACCCGATGTAGCGCCCCTCCCCCCTCATTTTTCAAAGTCGATCATGCACAACCTGGAGCGGGTACTCATCGCCGCAGGTCAGCGCCCCGGAAATCGGAATCGATCATGCAGTAACCGACACGAGGCGCTCGCTCAGGGCGCAACAGTGTGTGGGAAGCCCTCGTGGCTGCGGTTCGTTCACTTGTTCATATGGCGACATGCATCACGTGCGGCACCCAGCTGCACCCAGAGCGGGCAGAGAAGTACAACTACTGCCTCGATGCGGCTTGCCAGGAGGCCAACGCCCAGGGCCTGACCATGGTCGCCGTGGGCGTGAACAAGTCGGCGGAACAGTACGAGATCCTTGACGAGCGAACGCGGCAGGCGATGGCGGAGGGGCGCTTTCACGACCAGCGCCGGGCATTGTTCGGCACCGCGTCGGCGTCGGCGTCGACGTCGGCCGACGGGGAGGCGCGTGCGACTGCCGAGGCGGCGGGTTCCGCGACCGCGGGCCCGCGTCCCCAGCCCTCTCGACGCCCCGCGGGCAGCCCGCTCGACGTCCCGCGGGGCAGCCCGCTCGACGTCCCTGGACGCAGAAGCAGCAGAAACTTGCGCTGATCTATCACGAGCAGGGAATGCGGCCGGACGAGATCGCAGCGAAGATCGGGCTCAGCCGCTACACGGTGACGCAGATCATCCTTGCGGCGAGGCCGGGTTCGCGCAGGTAGCTGCGCTCATTGCGGCTCGATGGCGCGGGCCTACTGCTCGACGGCGAGCCGTACGCCAAACCCGATGAGCACCGTGCCGGTCGCCCAGTCGAGCCGGCGCCGGATCATCGGGTCGCGCATCCACGAGGTGATGCGGCCGGCGAGGAACAGCAGGAGGGCGAAGTAGAGCGCGGTCTCGACGACGAAGATCGCGCCGAAGGCCAACGAGGCCCGACCGATGGGTTCGCCGGAGGGCACGAAGCCGGGCAGAAACGTCACGAAGAACACACCGACCTTCGGGTTGAGCAGGTCGGTGGCCAGACCGGCGCTGTAGCCAGTGCCCAGCCACCGCCGCCGCGGTTGGCGGGTCTCAACGGTCAGCGGCGGCGGGTTCGCGCGCGTCCGCAGAGTCTGGATCCCGAGCCAGAGGAGATAGCACGCGCCCGCGACCCTCAGTGCCGTATAGGCGTCCTCGCTGGCGTGCAGGACCGCGGCCAGTCCGAACGCTGCCGCCGCGACCCAGACGGTCAACCCGGACAGGACGCCCACCACGGTGAGCGAGGCGGTCCGTCGGCCGCCGCGGATCAGGTTGCGCAGCACGACGAGCGTGTCCGGACCCGGCAGCAGAACGATCAAGGCGGCTGCCAGCGCGAAGGTGATCGACGCCGTGAGCATGCGCCGATGGTCCCATCCGTGGCCTCGGATCGCGACGATGAATCATCCGGCGAAACGGACATTCCACTTAGTGCATGATCGATTCCGAATTTCAGGGTCCTGACCTGCGGCGATGCGACCGATGTCGGTTACTGCATGATCGACTTTGAAGTGGGGGGGGTCGTGGACTTTGAAAGTGAGTGGGGCGGGGTCAGGGCCAGATGTCGGTGGCCACGTCGACGATGAGGGCCAGCTTGGCGACCTGCTCGTCGTAGGTCAGCACGTTGCCCTCGACCGTCGAGGAGAAGCCGCACTGCGGCGAGAGGCAGAGCTGCTCGAGCGGCACGTACTTCGCGGCCTCGTCGACGCGTCGCTTGAGGGTGTCCTTGTCCTCGAGCGCGCCCTTCTTGGTCGTGACGAGCCCTAGGACAACCATCTTCCCGGGTGGCACGAAGCGGAGCGGCTCGAACCCACCCGAGCGCGCGTCGTCGTACTCCAGAAAGAACCCGTCCACGTCCAGCTGGGTGAACAGTGCCTCGGCCACGAAGTCGTAGCCACCCTCGGCCGCCCACGAGGACCGGAAGTTGCCCCGGCACATGTGTGTCGTGACGTTCAGACCCGCCGGGCGGTCGCGCAGCGCGGCGTTAATGTTGCGGATGTAGGTCTCGTGCTGGTGCTCGGCGTCTCCGCCCTGCGATGCGACCATCGCGCGCTGCGCGGGGTCGTTGAGGTAGGCGAGGCTGGTGTCGTCGAGCTGGAGGTAGGTGCAGCCGAGGGCGCCGAGGCGGCGCACCTGCTCGGCATAGGCATCGGTCAGGTCGGTCCAGAACGCGTCGAGATCCGGGTAGACCGTCGCGTCGATCGCGGCCCGGCCGCCGCGGTAGTGCAGCATGCTCGGCGACGGGATCGTCAGCTTCGGCGTCTGCCCGGCGGCGGCGTTGTCGCGGAGGAACGTGAACGCGTCCGCGAAGATGGTGTCGACCAGCGTGACGCGGTCGTGCACCTTCAGCGCCGCGGACTCGAAGTCGAGCTCACCGTCGGCATTCTTGAAGTGCACCATCAGTTTCTCGTCGGTCTTGGACACGCCGCCGAGCTGGTAGATGAAGTCCATGTGCCACGACGTGCGGCGGAACTCGCCGTCCGTGACCGTCTGCAGGCCGACATCTTCCTGCATTCGTACGACGTCGCGGACGCTCGCGTCCTCGACGGCCGTGAGGTCTTCCGCGCTCAGCTCGCCGCTAGCGTGCTGCGCGCGTGCTGCGAGCAATGCCGGCGGACGCAGCAGGCTGCCCACGTGATCGGCCCGAAACGGCGGTGTCGTGCGGCGCGTCATGTCATCTCCCGGTGTCCGTTGCGGGGTCCGGACCAACACTGCCCTATGCGTGGTCGAGATCCTCGAGATCATTGCGATGCCCGTGGATGCTCACTGCGTAACCACCGCCGTCGTACTCGTCACCGGCCCACGTTGCCAGCCGGCGCACCAGCCTCAGCCCGGCGGCGGAGCACCAGGCGTCGTAGTCGGCGAGCGCCACCAGCCCGGCGGCAGGAGGCAGGTGTGCCCGGTCGAGCCCGAAGCCGGCGACCAGGAGACCCCCGACGGCAAGGTGCGCGGCCAGCCGGGCCACGACCTTCGGCTCCGCGCCCGGAGCCACGAGCGGCACCACGTTGCCCGCGGCCACGACGAGGTCGAACGGCTGCTGCCCCGCGGCGAGCAGGTCGACGTCGCCGAGGTCGGCCGCGACCCAGGTGAGCTGCGGCGCTCGTGCCCGGGCCACGGCGAGCATCGACTCGTCGAGGTCCACCCCCGCGCAGTCGTAACCGAGCTCGGCGAGGCGGATGGACACCCGGCCGGTGCCGCACCCTGCGTCGAGGACTCGAGCCGGCGGCGCGACCAGCGCCGCGCAGAACGACGCCTCGCCGTGCACGTCCTGGCCGGCTGCGGCAAGGCTGTCGAACCGTGCCGCGTAACCGGCTGCATCGCCGCTGCCCAGAGCCTCGCTCCAGCGACTGCTCATTGCCGACCTCCTTCTCCAGTCGAGGGTACGAAGACGCCAACGAGGGCAGGATGGCGCCATGATGCCTGACCTTCGACCGATGACCGATCCGCTTGCGATCTATCTCAACGACCACCTCGCGGGATCCAGCGCCGGGCTGGAGCTGTTCCGGCGGGCTGCCAGCAACGCCGAGGGCGAGCGCAGGAGCACGCTGCGGCGGTTGTCCAGGGAGGTCGAGCAGGACCGTAACGCGCTGCTCGACATCATGGCCCGGCTGGAGGTGCCTGTCCGCCACTACAAGGTCGCCGCGGGCTGGCTGGGCGAGAAGGTCGGCCGCTTCAAGCCCAATGGGCAGCTCGGCGGGCGTGCTCCGTTGAGCGCGCTGATCGAGGCCGAGGCGATGCTGCTCGGCGTACGCGGGAAGGCCGCCGGCTGGCAGGCGCTGCGGATCGTCGCCGACCACGACGACCGGCTACTGGTCGACGAGCTGGACGCGCTCATCGCCCGCGCGGACAGCCAGTCGGAGGTCCTCGAGCAGATCAGGCGAGACGTGGCGGCGGAGGTGTTCGTGGCAGGGTGACACCGTGCAGGACCTGAGCCCGCGGGCCGGCGACCTCGAGCCGATCGAAACGGCCTCGCGCGACGAGCTGACCGCCCTGCAGCTCGAGCGGCTGCGGTGGACACTGCGACACGCGTACGACAACGTCGCCCACTACCGGAGTGCGTTCGACGCAACGGGCGTGCACCCTGACGACTGCCGCGAGCTGACCGACCTCGCCAAGTTCCCCTTCACCACCAAGGCAGATCTGCGCGACAACTACCCGTTCGGGATGTTCGCCGTCCCGCGCGAGCAGGTCTCGCGCATCCACGCCTCCTCGGGCACCACGGGCCGGCCGACAGTGGTCGGCTACACGTCGGGCGACGTGCAGACGTGGGCCGCGGTGATGGCCCGCTCCATCCGGGCGTCCGGCGGCCGGGCGGGAGACAAGGTGCACGTCGCCTACGGCTACGGCCTGTTCACCGGCGGGCTCGGGGCGCACTACGGAGCCGAGGCGCTGGGCTGCACCGTGATCCCCGTCTCGGGAGGCATGACAGAGCGACAGGTGATGCTGATCCGTGACTTCGAGCCGGACGTCATCATGGTCACGCCCTCGTACATGCTCGCCATCGTCGACGAGATGCGGCGGCAGGGCGTCGACCCGCGCAGCAGCTCGCTCAAGGTCGGCATCTTCGGCGCGGAGCCGTGGACCAACGAGATGCGCCGGGAGATGGAGTCGACCCTCGACATGCACGCCGTCGACATCTACGGCCTGTCCGAGGTGATGGGGCCAGGAGTCTCCAACGAGTGCGTGGAGACCAAGGACGGGCTGCACATCTGGGAGGACCACTTCTACCCGGAGGTCATCGACCCGGTCACCGAAGCGGTGCTGCCTCGAGGGTGAGAAGGGCGAACTCGTCTTCACCTCGCTGACCAAGGAGGCAATGCCGGTCATCCGCTATCGCACCCGCGACCTCACCCGCCTGCTGCCGGGCACGGCCCGGTCGATGCGGCGCATGGAGAAGGTCACGGGCCGCAGCGACGACATGATCATCCTGCGCGGCGTCAACCTGTTCCCGACCCAGATCGAGGAGCTGATCTTGCGGACGCCGGCGCTCTCCCCGCACTTCCAGTGCGTCCTGACCCGCGAGGGCCGGCTGGACGCGCTGACCGTGGCCGTGGAGCGACGGGCCGATGCCGAGGCCGGAGCAGCGCGGCAGGCCGGAGCCGAGCTGGCCAAGCTGGTGAAGAGCACCATCGGCGTCACCGTCTCGGTCGACGTCGTCGAGCCCGACGACATCGAGCGGTCGATGGGCAAGATGCGCCGGATCGTGGACCGCCGCGAGGGCTGACGCAGATTGGGCTTGACCTGGAGTCCACTCCAGGTTGCAGGCTTGTTCGCATGACATTGCCCAACATCCCGCCAGCCGACGCCGAAGCCAGCGAGAAGCCAGTGCCGACGCCGTGAGCATCGGTGAAGCCTCGCGGCAGTCCGGGCTGTCCGTGGACACGCTCCGCTACTACGACCGTGAGGGGCTCCTCGGCGACCTGCCGCGCGACGCCGGGGGTCGGCGACTCTTCGACGTCGACATGCTCGGCCTGCTCGATGTGCTGGTCGCGCTCCGTCGCACGGGGATGCCCATCGAGCAGGTGCGCGAGTTCAGCGCACACGCTCGCAGCGGTGTCGATGCAACCCGAGCGGGGCGGCTCGCGCTGCTGCGTGAGCACCGGACGCGCGTGCACGCCGACCTGGCGCAGCTGAACGCGGACCTCGAGCTCATCGACTGGAAGATCGCGGCCTACCAGGCCGCGGAGGACGGGCAAGACCCACCACCCCGAAAGGACAACGCATGACCTCGACGAACACCACGACGACCAGCCGCACGAGGGAAACGTGGACCGGTCGCCGCCAGCTCGGCGTCCGCGGACCCGAGACCAGCGCGCTGGGCATCGGCACGTGGGCGATCGGCGGGCCGTGGGACTTTGACGGTCGCCCGGCCGGCTGGGGAGACGTCGACGACGCCACCAGCATCCGGGCGCTGCACGTGGCAGTTCACGGCGGTGTGCGCCTGTTCGACACCGCTGACTGCTATGGCGCCGGGCACAGCGAGCGGGTTTTGGGGCGGGCCCTCGAGCAGTTGCCCGCCTCCGTTCGCGACGAGATCCTGGTCGCCACCAAGTTCGGCAACGTGACCGACGAGAAGACCCGCAGCGGCGGCGGCAAGGACGTTTCGCCCGAGTACATCCGGCGCGCCTGCCAGGCGAGCCTTCGCCGGCTCAAGACCGAGACCATCGACGTCTACCAGCTCCACGACGGTGCGTCGTCCACGACCGAGGCCGAGGCGGTCATTGCGACGCTCGAGGGCCTGGTCGACGACGGTCTGATCCGCTGGTACGGCACGAGCGTCGACGCGGTCGAGGTCATTGATGCGTTCGCCCGAGCACCGCACTCGGTGACCGTCCAGACCCAGGCGAACGTCTTCGGCCGCACGGATGCCGTGCTCGCAGCCGGGCAGCGCGGTGGCCTCGCCGTGCTGGCGCGCTCACCCCTGGCGATGGGGCTGCTTGCCGGGACCTACGACCTGGAACGGCGCCCAGCGGCCGGTGACGTACGCCTCGTTGCTCCTTGGTGGGACTACTTCGACGAGGACATGATGCCGGTCTGGCTGGATCGGCTTGCCACGGTCCGTGGGCTGCTGAGCACCGACGGCGGATCGCTCGTCCAGGGCTCGCTGCGCTATCTCTGGGGGCTCGACGATCTGCTCATTCCGATCCCAGGCGTGCGAACGCCCGCGCAGGCCGTTGAGAACGTCGGCGCTCTTGCCCTGGGGCCGCTGCCCCACGATGTCGTGCAGGAGGTTGACCGGCTGCTCGCCGACTCGCCCGAACGCCGTTGAGCCCGTCTGAGGTCGCTGGGTGACAGAGTGTCCCCATGCGTGTCTCAGCTCGGGTGGACTATGCCGTACGCGCCCTCGTGCAACTGGCTGCCGACGATTCGACGATTCCGATCAAGGCCGAGCACCTTGCCACGTCGCAACAGATCCCGCCGAAGTTCCTGCTCGAGATCCTCCGGCAGCTCAAGCAGAAGAAGCTCCTGGTCAGCCGTCGGGGTCCGGAGGGCGGCTACGTGCTGGCGCGCCCGGCGGCCGAGATCTCCATCGCCGACGTGATCCGTGCGGTCGAGGGACCCCTGGCCACGGTCCGCGACGTCAGCCCGGCGCAGCTCACATACGAAGGCCCGACCGAGAGCCTCATGACCGTCTGGGTCGCGGTACGGGGCAGCCTGCGCCAGGTGCTCGAGACAGTCAGCCTGGAAGACGTACGTACGGGGCGGCTGCCGCGCCACGTCGTCACGACCGCGGACAAGTACGGCGTCGACGAGCGGCCCTGACGGCGGTTGCCTTCTGGCCCGCGCCCTGCTGGCCCGCGCCCTACCGGCCCCGCAGCTGCTCGTCGGCGGCCGCGAGCACGTCGACGATGTCCCGGCCGAACCGCACGTTGCACGGGTGCTCCACCGCGCCGTACTCGACGATCGCCATCAGCTCGCTCAACGCGACCCGCAGCGCTGCCGGCGGATCGTCGAAGCCGGCCGGCATCCAGGACCGGCCCCGCGCACCCCAGATGGCCAGGTCCTGGACCGTGGCCGCAGGCGGCGCCTCGAGGCTCACGGTCAGCACGCTGGTCGCGCCGGAAGTGTGGTGCAGCAGCAGGTTCGTCGTGTCCCGCTGCCCGCGCTCGGCGGTGACACGATCGACCGGCCCGAAGACCACCATCACGATCGACAGGATGTGCGGTGTGAGATCCCACAGGCCGCCCTTGTCGTGGCGCCACTGCGAGTCGGCGTAGGGGCTGCCCTCGGCGAACGTGGCGCCCAGCCAGTGCGCGGTCGCGCCGTCCCAGTCGGAGGTCGTGGTCACGTCGGCGAGCCAGTCGCGCACCGCAGGCACGAAACGGCTGGTCAGGAACACGACCGAGGCGACGCCAGTCGCCGAGACGGCGTCCACCAATGCGTCGCTGTCCTCGCGGGACAGTGCGATCGGCTTGTCGAGCAGCAGGTGCTTGCCGGCGCGTGCCGCGCGTGTTGCCAGTGGTGCCTGCACGTCAGGCGGCACGGAGAAGGCGACCGCGTCGACGTCGCCGAGAAGTGCGTCGAAGTCGTCGTACGCGCGTGCGCCGTGCTCGTCGGCGAGGGCGCTCACCGCCTCGGGTCGCCGCCCCCACACCCCGACGAGTTCAGCTCCGTCCGTCCCGGCGATCGCGGGGGCGTGCGTGACGCGTGCCCAGTGTCCTGTCCCGACGAGCCCAAATCGCATGGGCGACAGAGTAGAGGGAAAGCTGTGACGGTCAGGGGGTTGCGACCGGGATCGCTGCGCGGTGAGGCGCGCGCCGCACGTACACGGTGAGGCCTGGCTCGAGCCCGAACTGCTCGGCCGTGCCGCGGGTGACCTGCGCCCAGATGTCGTCGCCATTGACCTTGAGGTCGACGCGCACCTCGAAGCCGAGCCGCGTGACGCGCAGGACTGTTGCCTCAACCGTGTCGGTCTCCGGCACGGCGAACAGCTCGATGTCGTGCGGTCGTACGAGCTCGCCGGCCAGCTTGGTGACCGGCCCGAGGAAACCCATCACGAAGTCGTTCTCCGGCGTGTCATAGAGCGCGTCGGGCGAGCCGATCTGCTCGACCTTTCCGTTGGCCATGACCACGATGGAGTCGGCGACCTCCATGGCCTCTTCCTGGTCGTGGGTGACGAACACCGTGGTGACGTTGACCTGCTCGTGCAGGTGCCGCAGCCACGCGCGCAATTCCTTGCGCACCTGCGCGTCCAAAGCTCCGAACGGCTCGTCGAGCAGCAGCACCTGCGGCTCGACTGCGAGCGCGCGCGCCAGCGCCATGCGCTGGCGCTGGCCACCGGAGAGCTGCGACGGATACCGGTGGGCGAAGTTCTCCAGGTGCACGAGTTCGAGCAGCTCGTTGACGCGCTTCTTGATCTCCGCCTTGGGCCGCTTGCGGATCTCGAGCCCGAACGCGACGTTGCGATAGACGCTCAGGTGCTTGAACGCCGCGTAGTGCTGGAACACGAACCCGACACCGCGCTGCTGGGCCGGCAGCCGGGTGGCCACCTTGCCCTCGATCTCCACGGTCCCCGAGTCGGGCTGCTCGAGCCCGGCGATGACCCGCAACAGCGTCGACTTCCCGCCGCCGCTGGGACCGAGCAGGGCGGTCAGTGACCCGGTCGGGATCTCGACCGTGACGTCGTCGAGGGCGACGAAGTCGCCGAACAGCTTGTTGACGTTCAGGGCCTTGATGCTCATCGCGTTATCTCCTTGGGTCGCAGGGTGCGGCTTACCAGCAGTGCAACCACTGCGGACAGGACCAGCACGAGCGCCGCTGCGTAGGCGGCCTGCTGGTCGAAGTTCTGATAACGCTCCTGCACGAACAGCGTCACCGTTTGGGTGCGCCCGACCAGTCGGCCGGACACGACGGCGATCGCGCCGTACTCGCCGAGCGAGCGGGCCAGCGCGAGCACGATGCCGTAGGCGAGCGCGCCGCGGATGGAGGGCAGGGTGATGCGGCGGAATGTCTGGTACGTGCTGGCCCCGAGCGTGGAGGCCGCCTGCTCCTGGTCGTCGCCGATCTCTTCCAGGACGGGCGCGACGGCGCGCACGACCAACGGGATGCAGACGAAGATCGTCGCCATCACCATGCCGGGGATCGAGAAGATGATGTTGATGCCGATGCCGGCGAGTGCCTTGCCGGTGCCGGTCGTGCGGCCGTAGACGAGCACCAGGGCAAGGCCCACGATCACCGGGCTGACCGCGAGCGGCAGGTCGATGAGTGCGTTGAGGATTCGTTTTCCGGGAAAGCGATAGCGCACCAGCAGGATCGCGGCGGTCACGCCGAAGAGGGTGTTCGCGAGGACGGCGTAGAAGCTCACGACCACGGTGATCTGGAACGCGTGCATCGCGGCGGCGGTGCTGAGCGCGTCGATGACCGGCCCGATGCCGTTCTCGAAGGTACGGACGAAGATGATCCCGACGGGCAGGACGAGCAGCATCGTCAGGTAGATGAGAACACTGATGCGCAGTCCGGTCTTAACCACGACGGGCCGCCCAACGCTGCAGCAGGTCGAGTCCCAGGAGAACGGCCAGCGACACGATCAGCAGAACGGTCGCGACGGCGGCCGCACCGGTGATGTTGTCGCTCTCGAGCTGGTTGAAGATGTGCACGGACGCCACCTGGGTCTTGAACGGCAGGTTTCCCGAGATGAGCACGGTGGACCCGAACTCGCTCATCGCGCGGGCAAATGCCAGCGCGGTGCCGGCCGCCATGGCGGGCACGATGTTCGGCAGGATGATCCTCAGGAAGATCTTCGTCGGGCTGGCGCCGAGCGAGGCCGCCGCCTCCTCCATCTCCCGGTCGAGCTCGAGCAACACCGGTTGCACGGTGCGGACGACGAAGGGCAAGGTCACGAACAGCAGTGCGACCACGACACCGGAACGGGCATAGGCGAGGTTGAGACCGACCGGGCTGTTGGTTCCGTAGATCGTCAGCAGCGCGAGGCCGGCCACGATGGTGGGCAGCGCGAACGGCAGGTCGATCAACGTGTCCAGGACCGCGCGTCCCGGCAGCTTGTCCCGAACCAGCAGCCAGGCTGTGGCCGTGCCCATGATCAGGTTGATGAACGCCACCAGCAGTGAGGCGCCGATCGTCAGCTTGAGCGACGACCAGGCTTCGGGGCGCGTGACCGCGTGCCAGAAGCCGCCCAGACCGTCCTCCATTGACGTCCACACGACAGCGGACAGGGGGATCAGCACGAGGATGCTCATGTAGAGCACCACCATGCCCAGACCGATCGCCGGCCCGCGGTGTCCCGGCGTGGTCAGCGGCCGACCCGGCTGGTGGGCCGAACGCCGCCGACGCCGCCGCGAGCCCCTCAGGCCGAGTGCGATAGTCGGCGCGGGCGGGGCCTCCTCCTCGAGGAGACCCACACCCGCGCCGTTGGGGGGACTGGTCAACGAGCTATTTCTTCTCGACCGAGACACCGAGGCTGCGCTCGATCTCCGTGACGATGCCCTTGTCGACGTCGAAGTACTTCGTGGCCACCGCGTCCCATCCACCGAGGTCCTGGATGGTGAACAGACCAGAGGGAGTCGGGAAGTCCTGGCCAGCCGTGTCCGCACCCTCGGTTGTCGGGCGGTAGCCGTTCTCGGCGAAGAGCTTCTGCGCCTCCGGCGAGTGCACGAAGTCCAGGAAGGCCTTGGCCTCCTTGGGGTGCTTGCTGTTGCTGGTGACCGCCGCCGGGTTCTCGATCAACAGTGTGTCGTTCGGGATCACGTAATCGACTGCCTGGCCGTTCTGCTGGGCGAAGATCGCCTCGTTCTCATAGGAAATGAGGACGTCGCCCTTGCCGCCGGTGAACGTCTGCAAAGCAGCCCGACCGCTGTCGTCCTGGACCGAGACGTTCCTCAGGACCTTGGTGAGGAAGGCGGTTGCTTCGGCATCGGTCTTGCCGTGCTGCGTCTGGGAGCCGTAGATGCCCATGATGTTCCAGCGCGCCGCACCCGAGGAGAACGGGTTGGGCGTGATGACGTCCACGCCCTTCTTCGTCAGGTCGGCGAAGGTCTGGATGTTCTTCGGGTTGCCCTTGCGGACGACCAGGGCGACGACGGAGTCGGTGACCATGCCCTTGTACTCGTCGCTGTTCCAGTCCGCGGCAACGATGTTGGCCTTGACCAGTCGAGTCATGTCGGTCTCGAGCGAGAACTCGACGAAGTCCGCCGGAAGCCCTGACTCGACGGCCCGGCTCTGGTCGCCGGAGGCGCCGTAGGACTGGGTGAACTTCACGTTCTTGCCGGCACGGGTCTTCTGGAATGCGGCGATGATCTTCTCGTACGCCGCCTGCGGTGTGGAGTAGGCCACCAGAGAGAGCGTGACCTCCTTCTTGGCCTTGCCGTCACCGGACGCGGCGTCAGAGCCACCGGTGCTGGCGCAGGCGGCCAACGAAAGCGCGGCCGTTACTCCTGCTGCGACCAGCGCGATGCGCCGTCGTCCCGTCCTGAACTCCATGAGGAAACCTTTCTCCATTAGCTAACTGGTCTTGGAGGACTATACGACGATCGGCGCACGAGATTGCGCCAAAATTGAGACGGCCAGAGAAATTCAGCCGTTCGTGTGACCCAGATCACGGACATATCGGACGAGCCGTCACGCTGCGTTGTCTTCCCGCTCCGTAAACACGCCGTCTACATGCCGGAGACACGCCGTCTACAACTGCGACGTGCGGGCGACACGCCGTCGACACGCCGGCTAGGCGCGATCCAGCCCGATCAGGCGGCCGTGGGGCTGCTCCTCGGCCGTGTCGACGCCGCGCAACCAGGTGCGGCGTACGACGCCGCTGAGCGCGCGCCGCTCGTACGGCGTCAGGGGGTTGCGGTGGTGCAGCGCTGCGGCATCGACGGTGAACGTCTCGTCAGGTGCGAAGGCCACGAGGTCTGCAGCCACGCCTACGGCGATCTGTCCCTTGGGCAGCCGGGTCTGGCGGGCCGGCGCGTGCGCCATCCACCGCACGACGTCGGTGAGAGCGAACCCCCGGGCCCGGGCGGCTGTCCACACCAGCGGCAGGCCGAGCTGCAGGGACGCGATGCCGCCCCACGCGACGGCGAAGTCTCCGGACGCCTTGAGGTCGGCCGTGCAGGGCGAGTGGTCGGAAACGACCTGGTCGATCACGCCGTCGCGCATCCCCTGCCACAGCGCGTCCTGGTTGGCCCGGCCGCGGATCGGGGGGCAGCACTTGTAGGCGGTCGCGGCGTCGGGCACGTCCTCGGCGACCAGCGTCAGGTAGTGCGGACAGGTCTCGGCACTGACGCCGAGGCCTTGCTGCGCGGGCGGCGGCGAGGGCAGGCAAGCGCGCTCGCGGAGGAGAGGTGCAGCACGTGCACCCGGGCGCGGGTGGCACGGGCGAGCTCGACCAGTCTGGTGATCGCTTGGTCCTCGGCCTCGTGCGGGCGGCTCGCCACGAAGTCCGCATACCTGGTGCCGTGCGGTGGCGTGGCTGCGTCGATGACGGCGGGATCCTCCGCGTGCACGACGGTGAGTGCGTCCCAGGGCTGCACGGTCCGGAGCGCATCGGCCAGTTCGGCATAGCTGACTTGGGGAAACTCGTCGACGCCTGAGGGCACGAGGAAGGCCTTGAAGCCTACGACGCCGGCGTGGTGGAGCCCGGCAAGGTCGGCCAGGTTGCCCGGCACGATGCCGCCCCAGAACGCGACGTCGACATGCACCTTGCCGCGTGCGGCGGCTTGCTTGACCTCGAGTGCCGCGACGGTTGTGGTCGCCGGGATCGAGTTGAGCGGCATGTCCACCAGCGTCGTGACGCCGCCGGCAGCGGCCGCGCGTGTGGCGGTCGCGAAGCCCTCCCACTCGGTGCGGCCGGGTTCGTTGATGTGGACGTGGCTGTCGACGAGTCCCGGGATCAGCACCTGGTCATCGGCGAGATCGACCCTGGCGAGCGCGGCGGGTGGGTCGTCGTAGTCGGCGATGGCCACGACCACCCCGTCCCGGACGGCCACCGACACCGCGCGTACCTCACCATCGGTGCCCACGACCGCCCGCCGCGCCCGCACGACCAGCTCCACCTCCGCCATGCCCGCAGGATTCGACCACGTTCAGCAGGCTGTACGGACGGTTCGCTATGCGTGCACGCCTTGCGAACCGTCCGCCGACCTGCTGAACGTGGTCGACTCCCGGGAGGCTTGGGCGGTTGGGTCAGGTGCGGGCGGCGGGGATGGAACCGAGGCGGCCGGCCTGGAAGTCGGCGAACGCCTGGCGCACCTCGGCCTCGGTGTTCATGACGAACGGGCCCGCCCAGGCCAGCGGCTCCTTGATCGGGCGTCCACCGAGCACCAGCACGTCGAGGGCCGGTGTGTGGCTGTCCTGGCTCGTGTCGGCGCGCACGGTCAGCGTGTCGCCGGCGCCGAAGACCGCCAGCTGCCCGCCTCGCAGCGGCTGCTGCTTCGCGCCAACGCTGCCCTTCCCGGACAGCGCGTAGACCAGCGCGTTGAAGTCGGCGCGCCACGGCAGGGTCAGCTCGGCGCCCGGCGAGAGCGTCGCGTGGGCGAGCGTGATCGGGGTGTAGGTCGACCCCGGTCCCGCGTGCCCCGCGAGGTCACCGGCGATCACGCGTACGAGCGCGCCGCCATCGTCGGAGGACAGCAGGGCCACCCGCGAGCCGCGGATGTCCTGGTAGCGCGGCTCGTTCCACTTGGCGGCCGCCGGCAGGTTGACCCAGAGCTGGAAGCCGTGGAAGAGACCGCCACTGGTCACGAGGTGCTCGGGCGGGGTCTCGATGTGCAGGATTCCGGCACCGGCAGTCATCCACTGCGTGTCGCCGTTGGAGATCAGGCCTCCTCCACCGTTGGAGTCCTGGTGGGCCATCTCCCCGTCGATCATGTAGGTGACGGTTTCGAAGCCACGGTGCGGATGCCAGGCGGTGCCTCGCGGCTCGCCCGGGGCGTAGTCGACCTCACCCATCTGGTCGAGGTGTACGAAGGGGTCGAGCAGGCGCAGGTCGACGCCCGCGAAGGCGCGCTTGACCGGGAAGCCCTCTCCCTCGAAACCGCTGGGCGCGGTCGTCACGGACACGACCGGGCGGTCGCGTTCGCGGGAGGCGGCATCGGGGACGGGGAGGCGGGGGAGGGTGAGGACGTCGTCCACGGTTACGGCAGGCATGTTGCGTAAACAACTACTCTCGTTGCAGTGATTCCCGCGGCCGTGCCGTCGGCCCGAACGCGGTTCGCTGACAGCTCGCCGGGTCGGCCCGGAAGCGGTCGACGTCTATCCTGTCGCGAAGCTCACGCCGGCGGACTCGGCGCGGTGAATGACAGTGGTGTCATTACCGCCTACCATGAGCCGGACAGCCTGCCCTGAAGATGCCGACCGCTCGAGCGGTCACCGCGAGGAGCCCGATGGACGCCGCCAACTCCTACCGTGCGATCAGCCCGGATGCCGCGGCCCAACTGACCCCGCGCGACCAGGAGATCCTGGCGTTCGAGCGGCAGTGGTGGAAGTACGCGGGTGCCAAGGAGCAGGCCATCCGCGAGCTGTTCGACATGTCGGCGACGCGCTATTACCAGGTGCTCAACGCGCTGATCGATCGCCCTGAGTCACTCGCCTGTGACCCCATGTTGGTCAAACGGCTGCGCCGGCTGCGCTCTGCACGGCAACGCGCCCGTTCGGCCCGTCGCCTGGGAATAGACGTCTCTGAGCGCTAGCGTCTGATTCGTCATGAATCCGGACCCTCGCGTCCGCAGGGGGGCGCATCGCACCAGCCGCGCCGCGACGGCAACGCTGCTGCCCTCACTGCTGGCCATCCTCGCAGTCACCTCGCTGATCACTGCCCTGTATGTGTGGCGCGGCGAGGAGGCGAAGCCGCCGTCGGCTGCCGCATCGTCCGGGACGCCCACGCCGCAGGCGGACCCGACGACGACGCCGCCCGCCACCACGACCACAGCAGCGACCGAGCCGGTGAAGACGACGACCAGCGCTCCGGCCACCCCGACGAAGACCAAGACGAAGACGAAGAAGGACACGGCTGCCGAGCTGCGGGCCAGCGTCGCGATCGTCGTGCTCAACCAGACCTTCCGCAGCGGCCTCGCCGCGACGGTCGCGACCTGGCTGCGCGAGAAGGGCTGGACGGTCAGTTCCGTCGGCAACTTCCGCGGAGTCGTGCCCGCCACCACCGTCTACTACCCCGTCGGCATGGAAGCCGCTGCCAGCGCCGCGGCCAAGAACCTGCCGACGCCGCCCCGGGTCCTGCCGCGCTTCGGCAACCTGTCCGAGAGCCGGCTGACCGTCGTCGTCACGACCAACTACCCCAGCTGAGCAGGATGGGCCTGCCCACCCCGTCCAGCGAGGCCGGTCGCGCAGGTCTCGCTGCGCTGCTCGACCGCCCCGGCGCAGCGCTGCTGGGGCTCGACTTCGACGGCACGCTGGCTCCGATCGTCCCCGACCCGGACGCGGCGCGCGCCCACCCCGACGTACCCCCTGCGCTGGTTCGGCTCGCGCCCCGCCTCGGCCGGGTCGCGGTGATCACCGGTCGACCGGCCCAGATCGCCGTGGACTACGCGAGCCTCGCCGACGTCGACCGGCTCGTCGTGCTGGGCCACTACGGGCTGGAGCGCTGGGAAGGTGGCCGGGTCACCGCACCCGCGGACGACCCCGCCGTCGCGGCGGCGCGGTCCAGGGTCCCTGCGCTGCTCGCCGAGCTGGGCGTGGCGGACGCCTACGTCGAGGACAAAGGGCGTGCGATCGCTGTGCATGTACGACGCGCGGCCGACCCGCTGGCCGCGTTCGATCTCGTGGCGCCCCGCTTGCGAGCGCTGGCCGACGAGCTGGGCCTCGCGGTGGAGCCCGGGCGCATGGTGGTCGAGCTGCGACCGGCCGGTGGTGACAAAGGGGACGCCGTACGAGCGCTCGTGGCCGAGCAGACGCCCTCGGCGGTCGTGTTCATCGGCGACGACCTCGGTGACCTGCCCGCCTTCGCCGCGGTTGAGGCGCTGCGTGCCGACGGACTGCCAGGCCTGCTGGTCTGCAGCGGTTCGACCGAGGTGACCGAGGTGGCGGCGCGTGCGGATCTTGTCGTGGACGGTCCTCCTGGGGTGGCCTCACTTCTGCAGACCCTGGCCGACGAGCTCGACCGCCGCGCCGGCTAGGCCGCGTCGCGCCTGCCGGCGCACGGTGCTGGCGACATCTGGATACGCGTTCGCGCACACCGCCACGTCCGGACCCCACGTACCACTTGTATCCGGATCCGCGAGAAACCGCGCGGTCTGACCGCCCCTGGCGGGTCCTGTCGCGCCTCAGTCGAGGGCAGCGACCTGGTCGGCGAGCCACTGGGCCGGTGGCAGCCGCGACGCGACCTTGGCCATCCGGTCGGTACGCGCGCGCCTCTCGGCCGCGGGCATGCGCAGTGCCGTGTCGAGCGCGTCAGCCGTGCCGGAGACGTCGAACGGGTTGACCAGCAGCGAGTCGGCGCCCAGCTCGTCGGCTGCCCCGGCTTCGACCGACAACACGACGGCGCAGCCTCGCTCCGAGAGCACCGGCACCTCCTTCGCGACGAGGTTCATGCCGTCCCGGAGCGGGTTGCACAGCAGCACGTCGCCGGCTCGATAGAGCGCGAGCGAGCGGGCGTAGTCGTCGGTGACATGCAGGATCAGCGGGCGCCAGTCGTCGGTGCCGAACTCGTTCTCGATGTCTGCGGCGAGACGCTGCACCTGGCCGGTGTACTCGCGGTAGGCGGGCAGGTCATGCCGGCTCGGGTAGGCGCTCGCGATGTGCACGACCTTGCCGAGCCACTCGGGATAGCGCCGCAACAGCTCGGCGTACGCGAGCAGCCCGCGGCCGATGTTCTTCGACAGCTCGGTGCGGTCGACGCGCACGATTGCCTGCCGGTTGCCGAGCGCGTCACGGATCGCGGTATAGCGGGTGTTGACGTCGTCCTGGCTCGCGCGCTCGAGCAGGCCCTCTGCGTCGACGCCGAGGGGATGGATGCCGAGCTCGGTCGTGTGCCCGTGGAAGCTGACGTCGATCGTGCCGTCGGGCTTGTCCTCGCAGGTCGCGCCGAGCACCTCGACGCAGCACGACGAGAACGCCTGCGCCCAGCGCGCGGAGTGGAAGCCCGCGTGGTCGGCCCCGAGCATCCCGAGCAGGGTCTCGCGCGCGACGGCATCGGGCAGCAGGCGGAAGTACTCCGGCGGCGCCCACGGCGTGTGCGTGAAGTGCGCGATGCGCAGGTCGGGCCGCAGCTCGCGCAGCATCCGGGCCGCCAGGGTGAGGTGATAGTCCTGGATCAGCACCCGCGCCCCTGGGGCAGCGTCCTCGGCGAGCGCGGCGGCGAACGCGCCGTTGTAGGACTGGTACGAACCCCACGCCCGGCGGAAGCTCGCGTCGAAGACCGGGACCGTGGGAGTGGCGAAGAGCAGGTGGTGCACGAACCACAGCGTGGAGTTGGCAACGACGTTGTACGCGCGGTGGAACGTCGCCGGGTCGATGTCGAGCATCCGCACTGCTGTGCCGTCGGTGTCGTGTCCGTCATGGTCCAGCCGCCCCCCGGGAGCGCTCCGGGCCGCGAGTCGGTCGCCGTCGGACAGCGCCGCGCAGACCCAGACGATGTCGTCGCCGCCGCCCATGCTCATCAGCCCGGACACCAGGCCCCCGCCGCCGCGGCTTGCCTCCACGGAGCCGTCGTCGCGCTCCTTGAAGGACAGCGGTCCTCGGTTGGACGCCACGAGCAACCGGGCACCGCCAGTCTCAGCCATAGATGCGACCTTCCCGCGCTGGAGCCCGCCAAAGCAACATGATCGACAGTCTCAGGGCATGGAACCCGGTGTCCCGCACTCAGGTCGGTGGTTAAACTCGGGCTCACAACTGAACACAGCTCATCCAGAGGGGCAGAGGGAACGGCCCGTTGAAGCCCCGGCAACCGCACTTGGTCTATGCGTCTCGAGACGTTCACCCGTCTTGTGACGAGCTCGTCTCATCGCGAGGGGACCAGTCACGGTGCCAACTCCGACCCGGCGTTCTTGCGCGCGGGGAAGATGAGGAAAGGACAACCTCGCATGACTGCTCTGACTGCCGACATCGGCACATCCTTCGACCTCGGCGCCGCCACCCATCTCACCTGTCGTGAGTGTGGCTCGACCACGCCGCTGGGGCCTTTCTACGCCTGCGGCGACTGCTTCGGCCCGCTCGAGGTCGCCTACGACTACACGACCGGCGCACCCATCACCCGCGCGTCGATAGAAGCAGGCCCGCAGAACATCTGGCGCTATCGACAGCTGCTTCCGGTGCCGTCGTTCGTCATCGACACCCCGAACCTCGAACCGGGAGCGACACCTCTCGTACCCGCGAAGAACCTCGCCCGTGAGCTCGGGATGCGCGCGCTCTGGGTCAAGGACGACAGCGCGAACCCCACGCATTCCTTCAAGGACCGCGTGGTCGCGTGCGCGCTGGCGGCGGCCCGCGAGCTCGGGTTCACCGTGCTGGCCTGCCCGTCGACCGGGAACCTGGCCAACGCGACGGCAGCCGCGGCGGCGCGCGCCGGCATCCGCTCGGTCGTGCTGGTGCCGGCCAACCTCGAGCAGCAGAAGATCGTCGCGACGGCGATCTACGGCGGGACGCTGGTGGCGGTCGAGGGGAACTACGACGACGTCAACCGGGTCGCGTCGGAGCTGGCCGGTGAGCACGAGGACTGGGCGTTCGTGAACGTCAACGTGCGGCCTTACTACTCCGAGGGGTCCAAGACGCTCGGCTTCGAGGTTGCGGAGGGGCTCGGCTGGCGGCTGCCGTCGCAGGTGGTGATCCCCGTCGCATCGGGCTCGCAGCTCACCAAGGTCGACAAGGGTTTCGGTGAGCTGGTCTCACTCGGGCTGGTGGAGGACACGCCGTACAAGATCTTCGGGGCACAGGCCACGGGTTGCTCCCCGGTGTCGGCGGCTTTCAAGGCGGGGTACGACGTGGTGCGTCCCGTGCGTCCGGACACGATCGCCAAGTCGCTCGCGATCGGCAACCCGGCCGACGGGCCCTACGTGCTGGACACGACCCGGCGTACCGGCGGTGCGGTCGAGGACGTCACCGACGAGGAGATCGTCGAGGGCATCCGGCTGCTGGCCCGCACCGAGGGCATCTTCGGCGAGACGGCCGGCGGCGTCGTCGTGGCGACCCTGCGCAAGCTGCTGGCCAGCGGCGCGCTCGACCCCGACGCGGACACGGTCATCTTCAACACCGGGGACGGGCTCAAGACCCTCGACGCGGTGTCTGGTTTCGCGGGCCCGACGGCGACCATCCCGGCCTCCGCCGACGCCTTCGAGGCCGCCGGACTCGGCTGACCCCTCCCACCCGCGCGCCGCCGCCCCGGTCCCGCGACACCCCCTCCCTTCGAAGTCGATCATGCAGCTCTTGTTTGCGGCGTCAAACAAGAACTGCATGATCGACTTCGAAAAGGAGGGTAAAGGGGAAGGTTTCGGACGCCTTGGAGGCGGCTGACCGGACGGGCCGGGAGGTCGCATCGTTAACTGCCGCGATCCCCTGTGCAGGGTGGCATTCCCGCACTACGCTGCGGCTCGGTCGAGCCTCGGCGCGCGTGACATTGAGGCCCCCGCCTTCACCAGGTGGGTCGAGCACGACCCGGTCCCGTGGGGTACGGGTCCGTTCGGCCCCAGCACAACTGGAGTAGGTATGGCACAAGGCACCGTCAAATGGTTCAACAGCGAGAAGGGTTACGGCTTCATCGCGGTGGACGGTGGCGCGGACGTCTTCGTCCACTACAGCGCGATCGAGATGGATGGCTACCGGTCCCTCGAGGAGGGCCAGCGGGTCGAGTTCGAGATCTCCCAGGGGCAGAAGGGCCCGCAGGCCGACGGGGTCAAGGCGGTCTGAGTCCCAGGCGCACCGAAACCGCCCGGGCGGCGGGCCTGAGCCAGCGCCGTCCCCGCCTGCTCCACCTGCACCGATGCGGGCGGCCCGGTTCCGTTGACGGAGCCGGGCCGTTCCGCGTCCGGGCGCCCTTCCCGGCCCCGGGGTCCCCCGGCCGCGGCCTTGCACTCTCGGGGGCAGAGTGCTAATTATTGAGTTAGCACTCTCGTCATGAGAGTGACAGAACGACAGCATCATTGGATCGAGAAGGCGAGGTCGGCAGGCCACGGCGCATACGGCGCCCTGCCCACGCTGACCGTCCGTCGCGGGCGCTGACCGATCCGTATTCCACCCCGATCGGGAGGACCGGAACCGCATGTCAAAGATTATTGCTTTCGACGAGGAAGCACGGCGCGGCCTCGAGCGCGGCATGAACCAGCTCGCCGACGCCGTCAAGGTGACGCTCGGCCCGCGTGGCCGCAACGTCGTCCTCGAGAAGAAGTGGGGCGCCCCCACAATCACCAACGACGGCGTCTCCATCGCCAAGGAGATCGAGCTCGAGGACCCCTACGAGAAGATCGGCGCCGAGCTCGTCAAGGAGGTCGCCAAGAAGACCGACGACGTCGCTGGCGACGGCACGACGACGGCGACCGTCCTGGCGCAGGCACTGGTGCGCGAAGGTCTGCGCAACGTTGCTGCCGGCGCCAACCCGATGGCGCTCAAGCGCGGCATCGAGAAGGCTGTCGAGCGCGTGAGCGAAGAGCTCGCCAAGATGTCCAAGCCTGTCGAGACCAAGGAGCAGATCGCGGCCACGGCCTCGATCTCGGCTGCGGACCCGACGATCGGCGAGATGATCGCCGAGGCCATGGACAAGGTCGGCAAGGAAGGCGTCATCACCGTCGAGGAGAGCAACACCTTCGGGCTCGAGCTTGAGCTCACCGAGGGCATGCGCTTCGACAAGGGCTACATCTCGGGTTACTTCGTGACCGACCCCGAGCGCATGGAGGCGGTGCTCGAGGACCCTTACATCCTCATCGCCAACTCCAAGATCTCCGCGGTCAAGGACCTGCTCCCGCTGCTCGAGAAGGTCATGCAGTCGGGCAAGCCCCTGGTCATCATTGCCGAGGACGTCGACGGCGAGGCACTGTCCACGCTGGTCGTCAACAAGATCCGCGGCACGTTCCGCTCGGTGGCCGTGAAGGCTCCCGGGTTCGGTGACCGTCGCAAGGCCATGCTGCAGGACATCGCGATCCTGACGGGCGGCCAGGTCATCTCCGAGGAGGTCGGCCTCAAGCTCGACACTGCCGGCGTCGACCTGCTGGGTCACGCACGCAAGGTCGTCGTCACCAAGGACGAGACGACGATCGTCGAGGGTGCGGGCGACGCCGACCAGATCGCTGGTCGCGTCAACCAGATCCGTGCGGAGATCGACAAGTCCGACTCGGACTACGACAAGGAGAAGCTCCAGGAGCGGCTGGCCAAGCTGGCCGGCGGCGTGGCTGTCATCAAGGCAGGCGCGGCGACCGAGGTCGAGCTCAAGGAGCGCAAGCACCGCATCGAGGACGCCGTTCGCAACGCGAAGGCCGCCGTCGAGGAGGGCATCGTCGCCGGAGGCGGCGTCGCCCTGCTGCAGGCGTCGATCACCGCGTTCGACAAGCTCGACCTCGACGCGGACGAGCAGACGGGTGCCAACATCGTGAAGATCGCGCTGGAGGCCCCGCTCAAGCAGATCGCGATCAATGCCGGCCTCGAAGGCGGCGTCGTTGTCGAGAAGGTGCGCAACCTCGAGGTCGGTCACGGCCTCGACGCAGCCACCGGCGAGTACAAGGACATGATCAAGGCCGGCATCATCGACCCGGCCAAGGTCACGCGCTCGGCGCTGCAGAACGCAGCATCGATCGCCGGCCTGTTCCTCACCACCGAGGTCGTCATCGCGGACAAGCCTGAGAAGGCCTCCGCGGCGGCACCGGGTGGCGACGGCGGCATGGGCGGCATGGACTTCTAAGTCCAAGACGGCGTACGCAAGTACGTCCGTACAGCGCAACGTTGGGGCGGTTCCCAGGAAACTGGGAGCCGCCCCTTCGCGCGTCCCGCCAAGTGTCCGCGTACCTACTCATGCCTTTGTGGACTCTCGTGCACCAGACACGCCGACGTTCCGGTGTGTCGGAGTCCACAAGACCGGGTCAGGCGCGTCGCACCCAGGTGGCCTCGCCCGCGTCGAGGTGCAGCTCGGCATCACACTCGGCAGCTGCCTCGGGGTCGTGGGTCGCGAGCACGACGGCCGCACCGCGTTCGGCCTCCGCGCGCAGCAACGCAACGATCCGCGCCCGGTTGACGGCGTCGAGCTCGCTGGTCGGCTCGTCGGCCAGCACGACGGCGCCGCGCTGGGCCAGCCCGCGGGCCACCGCGACGCGTTGCTGCTGACCGCCGGACAGTTCCTCCACGAGCTGGTCGCCGGCTTCGGCGAGGCCGACGATCTCCAGCGCCCACGCCGTGCGTTCCATCGCGTCCTGTGGTCGCATCCTGGCCGCCAACAACGGCACGAGCACGTTCTCGGCCGCCGTGAGCACCGCGGCAAGTGCGTTGTCCTGCGGGATGAGTACGACGCCGGCGGCTGCGGTCTCGTCGCGGTCCCGACGCGTCGCACCGTCGATGGTTACCTCGCCCTGCTCCGGTTTGACGAGAGCGGCGACCACCCAGAGCAGCGTCGTCTTGCCGGCACCTGACGGTCCGGTGACGGCCACCATCTGGCCCGGCGCGACCCGCAGGTCAATCGCGCGCAGGACCTCGTGCCCGTCGTAGGAGACATGGACGTCGCGTGCGGCGATCTCCAGACCTCGTTGCGTCTCCTGCTCGATGTCCACGGTGCTCATCGTGCCTCCTCCGGCGAGGTGCCAGCCGCAGGCAGGGGCGGGTCGTCGTCGGTGCGTCGCAGATAGACCGAGCCCTGCTCCACGACCGTGACGCGCAGCAGCGTCCCCGGCGGCACCGACTCGAGGATGTCCGGCGGCAGGGTCACCGACCCGTCGCGACCGACCACCGCGAAGTCCTCGCCACGACGACCCTCGGCACCGACCCGGCCGTCGCGAATCGTCACCGTTCGCGGCAACCGGTCGGCGACGTCCGGGTCGTGCGTCACCGCGACGACCGTGGTACCGAGGTCGCGGTTGACCTCCGCGACGGCGCGCAGCACCTCGTCGCGTCCTTCGTGGTCGAGTTGGCTCGTCGGCTCGTCGAGCAGCAACAGGCCGGGACGAGCCGCCATGCCGACGGCAACGGCGAGCCGCTGGCGCTGCCCCGGCGACAGCGCCGCCAAGGACGTGGTCGCCTCGTCGGCGAGCCCGACGAGGTCGAGCACCTCCTCCGGCGATGCCAGGATCGTGTCGCTCACCTTGGCTGCGCCGCGCTGCGCGAAGCGCACGTTGTCGATCGGCGAGGCATAGGGCAGCAGGTTGCGCATCGCGCCCTGCAGCACGACACCGACGTCAACCGCACGCATCCGGGCCAGACCCTTCTCATCCATCCGCGCGATCTCGTGGCCACCCACCCGCAGCCGACCGGCACTCGGTCGCAACAACCCCGCGAACAGGTTCAGCAGCGTCGACTTGCCGGAACCCGACGGGCCGAGCAGGCCGACCACCTCACCGGCCGCGACGTCGAGGTCGACACCGGACAGCGCGACGACGTCGTTGCCCTCCAGCCGGTAGATGTGCACCAACCCGTGACAGGAGACCGCTATGCCACTCATCTGACTCCTTCCCGGAGTCGGTCGGCGCGACCGGCTCGAAGCTGCAAGGTGGCGACGGCGAGTCCGACAGCGCCAAGGATCAAGCCGAGACCGAGGATGGCCGCCCAGCCCGAGGCAGTGTCCGGCGCATAGCGGACCGCAACGGTGTCCGACGGGTTGTCGAACTGTGGCAAGGACGGCAGCACCACCCAGGTGGCGACCAGCGCGGCCACGCCACCGGTCGCCACCGAGACGAACACGGTGCCGAGGTTCTCGCGCAGCAGCATGGCGCGGACCGTGCGACGCGACAGGCCAACTACCCGCAAGGCAGCCACTTCGTACGCGCGCTGCCGCCGGCCGACGTACGCAGCGACCAGCAAGGCACCTACGGAGACGACCACCGCCGCCGCGCCGCACACCAGCAGCAGGCGCAGCGCAAGCACGGCACCATCGCCGGCGTAGCGTCGCTCGACCGCGCCGGCCGTCTCCCGAGACAGCACCCGAACGTTGTGCGCCGCCAGCGTGTGGGTCAGCCGACGTTCGGCGCCGCGGTCGTCGCGGGACAGCCAGACCTCTCGGGCGCCCGCCGGAGCAGCCGCGGTCCCGCGCAGAGCCAGCTCGAGATCGACGAGCAGGGCGGCCCGCCCCGCTCGCGGCACGAGAGGCCCGCTGCTCACCTTGCGGTACGACGTGTCGGTGCCGGACAGGCCACTCGACGTCACCGTCGGGACGGCACCCGGCTCGTGCGCCTCCTGACCCGCGTCGGGGCCGGCGAACGCCGGCAGGGGTTCGGGTGCGTCACTGTGCACGATCTCGGCGGCGAAACCACCCGGCGCCACCAGGTCGACGACCAGTGACGTCCCCGCGCGCAGCGTCACATCGGGTCCGCCGGTCGTCGCCGGTCCGGCATGCCAGAACGTCGCCCGGTCAAAGGCGGTGTCCAGCGGATGTACGTCGCCCGTGGGCCCTGCCGAGATGCGGTGCAGCGACACCTGCGCCGTCGCCGTGTTCAGGTCGCTTACCGCGTGACCGATCGACACGGCCGCGAGCCGGCAGCCCGTCTGGCAACTCCGCGGCACCTCGGCGCGGTAGGTCCGTGCGCCGAGCGACAGCGAACCCATCGGCAGCAGGATCGGCGCACCGGCTCGGTCGAGTCGCATCGTCATGCGTGAGCGGTGATGGCGACTGCAGCCGGGTGACCGTGGCGGCAACCTCAACGCGTCCCGGCCGCAACACGATCGACGGTGGTCCGGGGGGAGCGATGATCGAGCGGATCGAGTGCGACGGCTTCGCGTCGGGAGGACCCCAGCGCATGATGCGGTCGGCGCGGCTGGCGTCGACCGCGAGCACGGTGTCCTGCTGGTTGGACGCATCGACTTGCACGGCTGCCATCGCATAGCGGCCCGCGGGGTCGGCGTCGCGCACCGCAGTCAGCAGCGCCGTGCTGTCGGCGGCTCGCACGTCCAGCACGACGGCGGCGCCGACCTCGGCCGACGATCGCTCGACCCGGTTGCGGTCGGCTACCGTCCACGCCTCGACGCCGATCAGCATCAGGCACGTAGCGATGGCGAGCACGGACGCAATGCGCGCGGTCCCGGGTCGGCGGGCCAGCCCGCACCAACCGATCAGCCGCGCCGCTCTGCCGCGCTGCGCCGCGCGCACCGCGCCGTTGCGAGCGATCCCGACGAGCAGGCGGCTGGCGACCAAGCCACCGACCACTGCGACCATCCCGGGCGCGAGCAACGCCACCGGGCTCGGGCGGCCACCTCGGTCGCTGACCAGTTGCGCGATGCCGGCGATCGCCAACGTGATGACGATTCCCTCGAGCACGGTGCCACGCCGGCCGCTGCTACGCGACGGCACTCGACGCAGCAGGTCTCCGACCGGCCGCCGGAAGACCCGTCGCGCGGCAAGCGCCGCAGTCACGACGCCACCGCTCAGGGCGATCGCGACAGTGAGCAACACCGACGACGTGAGCACGACGTGTGTGCCGGGCGCAAAGACATGCGGAGCGGCCGCGCGTACGGCGACGTAGCCCGCCACGGTGCCCAGCGGCGCGGCCAGCACCAGCAGCAGCACGATCTCGGCGAGCCCGAACCGGCCGGTCTGACCCTGGGAGAGACCGCGCAGCTTCGCGAGCCCCAGCTCGGGGGAGCGTTCCTCGGTCGCTGCCCCGACCACGAGGAACAACGTCCACCAGGCGAGCAGGACGAGCTGGGTGACGGCGAGCGGCGAGGAGATGCGCACGAGGTCGCGGCCTCTGTCTGCTTGGGTCAACGCGGACGGCAGCTGGGTCACTGCGGCCAGTTGGTACGCACTGAGGAACTGGTTCAGCTGGCGGACCTGCCCTGTCAGGGCGGGTGCGTCATCGAGGCGCACCTGGTTGGCCAGCACCGGCACGTCGACGGAGAATCCTGTGATGTGGGCTTGCGCGGCCGTTCCAGGCCCGAGGAACACGGGGTCGGCCGTGGGCGGCGCGGAGCCGAGTCCGCTGACGACCGAGAGGGGAAAGTACTCGGTGAAGTAGGGCTGACCGACCCAGTAGTTGTCCGCGACGGACACGGGGTCGTACGAGCCGACGACCTTGATGAGCAGTGTCGGCGGCACGGCGCCTGATTCATCGGCAACGAGTTCTGTGAGGTCGATCGGCACGGTGTCACCGACCTTGGCACCGAGCAAGGTGAGGCTGCGGCGACTGACGATGCCTTCCAGCGGTGCCTGCGGGCAGCGGCCGGTCGACGTCGGCAGGTGAGCACACACGTCGGCTCGTTCGACAACTCGCCCGATGACGACACTGCCCTTGATCGGTCCTGCGGTCGGGTGGTAGATGCCGCGCGTCTGATACGCAATCTGCGGCGACCCATACGCCGGATGCGTCAACTTGTTGCGCATCGACGCCGCCGCAAACGGCGCCTTGCCCTGCTCGTCGACCGGGTCCTGGCGATCGCCCTGCGGACGTGAGACGTGCACGCCGAGGGTGAACACGTCGGCGCGTTGCAAGGTGTCGCGCACGATCGACTCCTCGGCGGCGCGCGAGTAGAGCGGCGCGACGACTGCTGCTGCGACTCGCGACGACAGCCAGCACCAGAACGATCAGCGTTGTGCTGCGCCGATACCAGAGACCGCGAACCGCCAGCCGCAGTCCGATCATCGCGGATGTCATCCGGCGCTTCATCGGTCCTGCCTCAGTCGTTCTGGTGTGGCCGAGGCAGCCAGCGACCGGCCGACGAACACCGACACGAGCAAGAGCAGCACGAGACAGGTCGTGCCGGCGATCGCGACGGCCGACCACGCCGGTTCGTAGGTCACGGGCAGGCGAGGGCCGGGACGTGCGAACAGCGGCAGGCGGGGCAGCGCGCCTTGTGCGGCGGCCAGGCCGAGGGTGACTCCAGCAACGGTGCCAAGCGCTGCGACGGTGACATGCTCACGGATGGCGGCGGACCGCACGACGCGAGCGGGTACGCCGACGATGCGCAGCCCAGCGAGGTCACGTGCCCGCGAGATCGACGATGTGGCAATGCCCACCACCAGCACGAAGGCCGCGAGCACGAGTGACACGATGCCGGCCAGCAGCGCGAGTCGCAGGGCCAGGGTCGGGCCCTCGTCGGAGAGGGCGGTCTCGTGGTCATGGATGCTGTCGCGAGCCGTGACCACGATGCCGCGGTGTTGCAACGCGGTCACGAGATGTCGTTCCCGCTGCGGGTCGTCGGCGGCGAGCCAGACGGCGTACGTCGTCTGCGTCGTCGGTGGAGCGCTTGTGTCGAAACCGGCGAGTCCGACCAGCACACCCTTGGCGCCGGTGCGCGGGACCTGCGTGATGCGACCCGCGACGTCGTAGCGCGCCTCGACGCCGGTCAGGTCGGGGGCGAGGGCAGGGGGATCGGGAAAGGTCGGGCCGAACTCTCGGTCGAGCACGTCGCCGGCGATCAATGCGGGCAAGGTCACGGGCACATCGCCTCGCTGTACTGCCATGAAAAGACCGAAGGTCTCCGCGGTGAAGGAGAGCGGATGGTCGGGGTCGACGGTGACATCGTCGCTGTCGTCGTTGGTGATCGACTGCCACGCTGCAGCTGAGACCGGACCCAGGTCGACCTTCGTTCCCGGCTGGCCCTTGGGGCCGATCGACATCTGATCGATCGCAAATCGCAAGCTGACCCCGTTGAAGTCACCGTACGCGCGTTGGATCGTCACCTGGCGGAGCAGGCAACCCCCGGCGCAGGGCACCGAGACGTCGTAGGAGGTCGCGCCTTGATGCAGTCGGGCAAGGTCGATGCCGAAGGATCGACCGTCAGCGGGTGGAGAGCAGACCCAGCTGGATGACCATCGGGTGCAACTTGGGTGTAGCACCGTTCTCGACTTGTGAGATGCCCTTGAAGCTGGCCCGGATGCGCAGCTGCAGGCGCTCACCGGTCAGTCGCACTGACGGCACAGTGTCCGCGTGCAGATCGCGCAACGCCGCCGGCGTCGGTCGGCGCCCGTCGGATCCCCAGCGGGCGATGCGCGCGAACGCTGCCGGTTCCACCGCTGTCGTGCGCGCTCCGCCCTCACCGGCCGAGCTCGCCGTGACCACGGGGGTCGCGAACCTCTGCCGCGGGTCGATGGCGAGGACTGCAGAACGCAACGTTCCGGCATCCTTCGCATCAACCGTGAGCACGACCGGCGCGCCGTTCTCAACCCCGGCACGAACGGCTCGGTTGCGATCAGCCACCTGCCACGCGTCAACGGCGAACACCAGCAGCGCGCACGCGACGGTGATGATCGCGATCAGTCTCCGCAACGCCGGGCGTCGCGCCACCTGAGTGCTCGCGAGGGCGCTCACGACGTGGCCCTTGCGCAGCGCTCGGCGCGCCCACGGGGCCGGAGGCCGGCACGATCGCCTGGCCGAGCAAGAGCCCGCCGGCAACGGCGAGCAGTCCCGGCGCGAGCAGCGCAACGGGACTCTGTGAACCGCCGGTGGTGCCGCCCGAGGAGATGTGCCCCGTCGTCAGCAGCGTCACCTCTCCCGCCACTGCTGCAGCAACGAGGGCACCCTCGATCAGCCCGACCCGCAACGCCGAGGCGCGGGGGGCACGCGCCGCAGCAACGAGACCAGCGGCTGTCGCAAGCGTCGGTGCAGCGGTCACGGTGACCGCGAGCAAGCCCGGCCACGGCTGCGGCCGCGACCGCCGCCAACACCGGCCAGCGCAGTTCGAGGGTCACACCGGGCGCCAGCCATCGGGCGCTCGCGAACTTGGCCACCAGCCATCCCACTGCGCCACCCACGAGGCTGCCGATGAGGATGACCAAACCCAGCTCACGTAGCAGCAGGGCGGCGGCGCCGCCGGACCCCTGGCCACGCAGTCGGGCGAGGGCGACCTCGGGACGTCGTGCCTCGGTCGCCGCGGCGCAGACGAAGGCGAGCACGACGACGCCGAGCACGGCGAGCTGGATCGCGAGCGCCGGGATGACGACGCGGGTCTGCTTGCGTTGGCTGTTGCTGGCCGCGACGAGCTCGGGCAGACCCGTGACGGAGCTCGCTTGAACGGTGCGAGCTTGTCTCTCGATCGAGCGCCGCGCGGCGAGCACGTCGGAGAGGTTTCTCAGGTCGATCGCTTGGATGCGCAGCGGCAGGTCTGCATAGGTGCGCAGGGTCGAGAACTTCTGCGACTGCAACGTCGGCCAGGCGGTGTAGACCGCGTCGAACACTCGCGGCGTGGGCTCGTCCTGCCGCGGTGGCGGGATCGCCGCATTGGCGCGACGACCGAACCAGAACTCGTTGTTCGCATCGAAGGCTCGGTAGATGCCGGCAACGGTGACCGTGCGGCTCACCTTGTTGTTGTTCGCGTCCGTGAGCGAAAGCACGTCGCCGGTCTCGATGTGAAAGAGGTCGGCGTTTCGCTGGCTGACGAGGACGGAACCCGAGTCGCCATCCGGGTCGAGGCAGCTGCCGGCGACCAGGACCACATGCCGGCAGAGTCCCTCCCGGCTGGTCAGTTGAGCCGCGGCCTGCTTGGACCCGCCGGAGACGGCGAAGCCGCGCACGGTGACGCTGGCGTCGGCTCCGCCGATCGCGGGGCCGTAGGCGGTCGATCGCACCTCGTCAACGACATGAGCCAGACGCTGCGGGCTCGGCGGAGTGTTCGTGCTCGAGGTCACGACGACACCGCGTTCGGCAACCGGCGCCTCGCTCAGAACCGTGCGCAGGATCGACTGCTCCGTCGCCCGCGCGTACAGCGGGCCGAGGCTTGCCGACGCGCTGACGACGGCGGCGAGAACGATGATCAGCGCGGCTTGCCGGGGTCGGTGACGCAGCGCGGCTGCAGTCAACGACCCCGACGCCATGCTTGCTCCTTTGCCCCTAGGTGAGCACGACGCCTGGGGTAGTCACGTCAACCTTGGACCACGTTTTCGCACGCGTCGCTCGTGAACCGAGGGCTGGCGCCTGATCGTGACGGAATTGTTGCGGGAATGATCACCGGGTGTCACATGTCGCGCTGGTCCGCAAATGGTGACTGGCGCATCCCGATTGACCCGATCGGCATGCGCAACTCACCACTCGGCAGAGGTGTCAGCGGGGGAGGGAACCGACGGGCGCGACGACGAAGCCCTGCTCCTCGCAGACCCAGTGCGGGTCCTCGCCCAGGTCGGGGGCGACGCGCAGCTCGTGGGGCCGGTCGTCCTCGTCGTGGCTGAGCCCGCACAGCGGCCAGGGCCCGACCTCCTCGAGCAGAGCTTCCTGCACGTCCTGGGCGACGAGACAGGCCACGTACACGGCTCCGTCCGGCCACTGGTCCACCCACCACCGGCGCTCGGTCAGCACGTCGTCGACGATCGACACCGTGCGTGGCCGAGTCCATGCCGCAGGCCACCAGATCGTGCAGCACGAGGGCGCGCGCGGCGAGCAGGCAGTCGGTCACGGCACCATTGTGGGCATGACGGTCCTGATCGACGAGCCCATCTGGCCATTTCGTGGCGAGCTCTGGTGCCACCTGGTCAGCGACGTGTCCTACGACGAGCTGCACGAGGTGGCAGAGGCCCTGGGCATCCCGCGGCGCGGTTTCCAGGGCGACCACTACGACGTGCCGGCCCGGTTCCGCGACCGTGCCATCGAGCTCGGCGCCCAGCCGGTCAGTGGCCGCGAGCTCATCACCCGGCTGCGCGACTCGGGGCTGCGCCGGAAGCGGACCGTCTGACGGCTCGGTCCGAGGCATCTGATGTCGTACGGCGGCGGCGGACCCTACGCCCGCGGCGAAACCCTCTGACGTCACGGCCCGCCCGCGTCCACAATCGTCGCCATGAGCATCAGCGCGCGCGCCCTGCAGCAGCACGTGCACGCCACGGACGACAGCCACCGGGTGACCAGCCTGGAGCTGTTCTTCGACCTCGTGTTCGTCTACGGCCTCACCCAGGTGACCGCCCTGATGGCGACCGGCGACCCGACGTGGCACAAAGGGCTGGAAGGTCTGATCACGCTGGCCCTGCTGTGGTTCGCCTGGTGTTCCTACGCCTGGCTCGGCAACCAGGCCAAGGCCGACGAGGGCGTGCTGCGGTTGGCGCTGGTGGCCGCCATGGTCTGCGTGTTCCTCGTCGCGCTCGCGATCCCCAGCGCGTTCGGGGAGTCGGCCGGGACGATCAACGCTGCCCTGCTCCTGGTCCTCAGCCTCATCGCCGCGCGCGCCGTACACCTGACCGTCTACCTCATCGCCGCCGGCGACGATCGCGGGCTGCGCCGCCAGCTGCTGATCTCCGAGGTGCCCATCGCCGCCTGGGCAGTGCTGCTGGTCGTGGGAGCCGAGGTCGGCGGAGGGTGGCGGCTCGGCCTGTGGGCGATCGCTCTCGCCATCGACTACATCGGCATCTTCGTCTCGTCCCGCGCCGGAGGGTGGCGGCTCAACGCGGCGGGGCACTTCGCGGAGCGGCACGGGCTGATCATCATCATCGCGATCGGAGAGTCGATCGTCGCGATCGGCGTCGGCGCCGCGGCGCTGCCGCTGACCTGGCCGGTGCTCGTCGCGGTCCTGCTGGGCCTCGCCATCAGCGTGACGCTGTGGTGGTCCTACTTCGACGTCGTCGCGCCGGTGGCCGAACGGGTGCTCACCCGCGCGCGAGGGCCAGGAGCGCGCCCGGCTCGCCCGCGACTCGTACACCTATCTGCACTTCCCCATGGTCGTCGGCATCGTCTACCTCGCGTTCGGCATGAAGAAGGTCGTCAACTACGTCGCGGACACCAGCCACCACGACCTCGCGGACCCGTTGGCGACGGTTCCGTTGGTTTCGCTGTACGGCGGCGTGGCGCTCTACCTGGTCGCCCACATCTGCTTCCGGCTGCGCAACGTGCACAGCCTCAACCGGCAGCGGCTCGGCCTCGCCGTGCTCCTCGTCGTCCTGCTGCCGCTCGTCGCCCACGTCCCGGCGCTGGCTGCCCTGGGCGTGCTCGCCGGACTGATGGTCGCGCTGATCGGCTACGAGGTCACGAAGTTCGCCGAGGCGCGCGAGAAGATGCGCCACGCCGGCCACTGATCCCCAAAGTCGATCATGCACTACTGATGTGCCCGCGCACACAAGTAGTGCATGATCGACTTCTAAGGTTGGTTGGGGGTCGGCGGCGGGCGGTAGGCGGGTGAGCTCGGCGGTGACGTTGGCGCGGGCGGCGGTCTCCCACGACGCGCGCGCGGTCGGCGTGCGGAACAGCGACGGCTGCGCCATCAGCGAGCGGAGTACGGCGGCGCGGCCGCGCGCGAAGTCGTCGTCGGGCACGTGTGCGTACTCCTCGCGCACACCCGCGACGTAGTCGGCATAGCGCGTCTCGTCCGCGGCCAGGATCGCGAGGTCGGCGTCGCAGAGCACCGCTCCGTCGGGGTCGTCGTCGGCAGCCTCGTGGTCGGCCGTCAGGCGCACGAGCCGGGCCACCTCGGCGACCACGTCGTCGTCGATGCGCAGGTCGGCGAGCAGGTGCTCGGCGAGCCGCGCGCTGCGCTCCTCGTTGTCGTGCGCACTCGGGTCGTAGACCGCGTCGTGGAACCAGGCAGCGAGGCGTACGGCGTCGGGGGCGCGCGCAGCGTCCGCGAGCTCGTCGACGTTGCGCAGCACCTCGTCGAGGTGGGTCAGGTCGTGATAGTGCCGGCCCGCTTCGGCGTATCGCCCGAGCAGGTTGGCCCCGTGCCCGCGACGTCACCGCGCGCACCCAACCGCGCCGCCGTACGCAGCCACGCCTCCGCAAGATGCTTCATGCTCACCCGTCCTCCTCGCTGACGCCGGTCATCCGCGTTCGCACGCCGGTGCCTGATGGCGAGCTCACTCAGTCTGGTCCAGCTCCGCGGGCAACGGGCGGGAGTGCACGACCGTGAGACCGGAGACGGCGCGGGTCAGCACCACGTAGAGACGTCGCAGGCCGATCCACCGGCTCGGCTCGGCGGCGACGATCTCGTCGGGCTCGACGACCACGACCTGGTCGAACTCCAGCCCCTTGGCCAGCGTTGCTGCGACGAGCCCGACCCGATGAGTCGGCTCGTCGGCACCGAGCACGTCGTGCTCGATGTCGGCTGCCCGGAGCGCCCGCCCGGCATGGGCGACCGAGTCGTCAGCGACGATGACGCCGACGGAGCCGGGCCGACGCAGAGCGTCGCGCACGGCGGCGGCGAGCGCGGTCGCCGGCTCGCCGCCGACGAAGTCGAGGGTGCCGGGGTTCTCGCGCACCGACACGGGGGCAGCGACCCCGGGCGCGATGGTCGGCAGCAGCCGACTGGCGAAGTCGATGACGGTCGCCGGCACGCGATAGCCGCGCTCGAGAACCTCAACGGCTGCACCGGGTTGGCCGAGGTGGGCCAGGGTGGTCGCCCAGTCGGTGGCTGCCCACGGGGTCGTGCCCTGGGCAAGATCCCCGAGCACGGTCGCGGCCGCGGTCGAGCAGCGCCGGCCGACGGCGCGCAGCTGCATCGGGCTCAGGTCCTGGGCCTCGTCGAGCACGACATGGCCGAGGCTCGGCGTGCGCTCGATGACATCGCGTGCCTCGTCGATCAGCACCGCGTCCGCACTCGACCAACGGGCGCTGCGCGGGACCGCGGGGCGGTGTCGGCCACAGCAGCAGAGCCTGCTCGTCGTCGCTGAGCACGCCCGAGGCGGCGGCAGCGAGCACGTCGCGGTCTGACAGCAGCGAGATCACGAGGCGCACTGGGTCGACCGCCGGCCAGAGCTGGTTGACCATCGCCTTGACCGGCGCACTGCGCGCGACCGCGTCCTGCACCCGGTCGTCGGGCGACTCACCCGCAGCCTCCATCTTGGTGAGCAGGGCGTGCGCGAGCCGTTGCGCGAGCATCGCGCGGCCGGAGCCGTAGCGGACGTCGCGGCGGGTCAGCTCGTCCACGAGCTCGGTCAGCTGGTGGGTGGTCACCCGCCAGCGCCGCGACCCACGATTGAGTACGAGCGGCTCGGACGGCTTGCCCAGTCGCGCGTACACCGCGTTGTGCAGGACCGTCGCGAGGCGCGCGTCGCCTTTGAGCATCGCCACCTCGGCGCGCTCGACGGCCCGGACCCGCACGCCCGCGACCAGGTCGTCGACGGTCACCTGGGTGACGTCGACCTCGCCGAGCGCAGGCAGGACGGCCGCGATGTAGGAGAGGAAGGTCGTGTTGGGCCCGACGATCAGCACGCCGCCGCGTCGCAGCCGGTCGCGGAATGCGTAGAGGAGGTACGCCGCGCGGTGCAGGCCGACCGCGGTCTTGCCGGTGCCGGGTGCACCCTGCACGCACACGGTCTCGTTGACGTCGGCGCGCACGATGACGTCCTGCTCGGGCTGGATCGTCGCGACGATGTCGCGCATCGGCCCGACGCGCGGACGCTCGATCTCACTGGCCAGGATGCGGCTGCGCTGCGCGTCGCCCTCACGCGGCGCCAGCAGGTGCTCGTCCTCGTAGGCCGTGATGTGACCTCGTTCGAAGCCGAACCGGCGGCGGAGCACGACGTCCATCGGCTCGGTGCGCGTCGCGCGATAGAACGCACGGGACACGTCGGCCCGCCAGTCGACCACGACCGGGTCGCCGTCGTCGTCGTGCACGTGGCGCCGACCGACGTAGTACGTCGTCTCGTCCGGCCTGGGCACGGCCGATGCGCCGGGCTCGGTCTGGTTGCTCATGTCGAGCCGACCGAAGAACAGCGGCGTCTCCGGGTCGTCGATGAGTGCCTGTGCGCGGTAGTACAGCGCGCCCTTGAGGTACTCGCTGGACAGGGCGCTGCCGCCGGCCTTGTCGGCGTCCAGGGCCAGGGTGCGGGCTCGCATCCGGCCGAGCTCGGCGCGGGCCGCGGCCAGGTAGGCACGCTCGGCGGCCAGCGCCTCGGGTATGTCAGGGATGTTCTTCTCCGCTGCGGGCATGGCTGCGCGACCTCTCGTCGAGGTGGTCATCGGGGTGGGCGGGCAGCCTACTCCCGATGGCCGACGACGACGAGGGAAATAGACCGGCGGAGCTTGAGGAACACGGTGCGGCCGTCGCCCAGGGCCATCCACCCCAGGGATCACCCCTAGTCGCACTGGGTGACTAGTCCGGTGACATCACGGATGCCGTCTGGACCCGATGCGGCGATGGTGGGGCGGTCACGAAGGGGAGACCGCCATGACTCACGAGATTGCGGCACGACGGCCGCAGTCAGCCGTTCGCTGGTTCAACGAACTGGCGCTGTTGGCGCTGCTCTACGCCTGCTACATGGCGGCTCGCGCGCTGATGGGGGTCCACGTCGCCGTCGCCGTGCAGCGGGGGCAGGAGATCCTCAACCTGGAGACGCTGGTTCACCTGGACGTGGAGCGGCCGCTCAACGCGGTGCTCGTCTCCGTACCGCCGCTGGGTCTGCTCTTCGCCTATCTCTACGCCACCTTGCACTACGTCGTCACGCCCGCCGTCCTGGTGTGGATGGCGGTCCGCCGGCGCGAGGTCTACCGGACGGCGCGCAACGCCCTCCTGGTGGCGACCTCGATCGGGCTGGTCGGCTACTGGCTGCTCCCCACGGCGCCGCCGCGGCTGCTCGGCGCGGGCTTCACCGACACGATGGCCGCGTTCAGCGGCGTCGGCTGGTGGGGAGCGGCCGCCAGCGCGCCTCGGGGCATGGAGGCACTGAGCAACCAGTACGCGGCTCTGCCCTCGCTGCACGTCGGGTGGGCGGTCTGGGTGGCGCTGTGCCTCTACCGCCACAGCGACAGCGCACTGCTGCGGCGCTGGGTGTGGACCTACCCCGTGCTGATGACCGTCGTCGTGATGGCGACGGCCAACCACTACCTCGTCGATGCGGTTGCCGGCGCCGCCTGCGCGTTCGCCGGCTTCTGGCTCGCGCAGAAAGCGGCCGAATGGAGAGCGGCCCGCCCCGTCCGGTCAGACCAGCGCGTCGGCGATCGCCTGGAGGTGTCGTACGTCGGTGCCGCAGCAGCCGCCGAGGACGGTGAGGTTCGGGGAGCGGCGGCGTAGGTCCGCGTACTGCGCGCCGAGCTCCACCGGATCGCCGGGGTCCAGCGACTCTGACTCGTCCAGCTCGGCGTGGGACTTGCGCGAGGCGTTGGCCCGCACACCGCGCAGCCGCTGGGACCAGGCCGCGTCGGGATCGAGAACGTGCGCGAAGTGGGTCGGGTGGGCGCAGTTGATCGCGAAGTAGGCGGCCGCTCCGCCGGTGGCGTCGTCGACGCGCTCGATGGCCTCGCCCAGCCCGGTGCCGTCGGGCAGGACACCGTCGGTCTCGACGGTGAACGAGATGGCGACCGGGATCTCCGCCTCCCGCGCGGCCAGCACGACGCCGACGGCCTCGTCGGGATAGGTCATCGTCATGGCGTGCACCATGTCGGCGTCGGTGCCCGCGAAGGTCTGCACCTGCTCGGCGTGGTAGTCCCGGGCCTGCTTCGCCGCCATCAGGGCGGTGCCGTCATAGCCGTCGCCGCGCGGCCCGATGCAGCCGCTCACGACGACGTCGATGTCGCTGTCCAGCTGGCTGCGCTGAGCGACGAGGCTCTCGACCGCGAGGCGGTTCGCGTCGGCAAGGGCAGCGCGGCTGTAACCGAGCAGGTCGCCCCAGTCGGGGCTGGCCCGCCAGGTGGCAGATTCGATGATGAACCCGGTGCCCGACTGTGCGGCCAGCTGCGCGTGGTCGAGGAAGTAGCGGTCGAGGCGTTGCCGCCCGGCCTCGTCACGCAGCAGCGTCACCGCCGCGAAGTAGGGCAGGTCGAAACCGTCGTGAAAGATCAGCGTGGTCTCGATGCCCGTGTCGGTGAGGAACACGGTGTCCGCCAGCTGGGGGAGTTCGTTCCGATATCTGGCCATCGCCTTCCTCCGCGCGCAGAAGTGGTTTCAGGCGAGTGTGCCACGCGTTGCGGCGCCCGAGGCAGGTTCGCCGTAGAGGAAGGACAGCAACGCGAAACGCCGGCCGGCGGTGACGTCGAGCACCTCGTGCAGGTGGGCGCAGGAGAACACGAGAGCCCCGCCAGAGCCCGGCCGATAGAGCTGGTTCCCGTACTCCGGAAAGCGCAGCTGGCCGCCCTCGTACTCCTCGTTGAGGTTGATCGTGAGGGCGAACACCCGGTGCGCCGTCGACGGGCTCAGGTTGTCGCGGTGGGCGCGGAAGAATCCGCCGGTCGCCGCGTCGTAGCAGGCGATCTTGAAACCCTCGAACCGCGTGGCCCGGAAGGCGAACGCCTTGCGGATCTCCGGCATGACGCGCCGGCCGACCACCGAGGACAGCTCGCGCATCAGGTCGGGGTCTGCGACGGTGTGGTCGCGGCGTCTCTTGTAGCTCGCGTCGAGCACCTCGCCGCGCGCGCCGTTGGACGAGGTCTCGACCCCGGTCTCGACGCTGCCCTGTTGCTCCAGCAGCCGGATCAGCCGATCGCGCAGCTCCGCGTCGACGACCCGCGGGATGAGCAGTACGGGGGCCTGAGCGGTCACTTCCGTCGGCGGGGCGCGGTGTGCGGCCGCCTCGAGCAGCGCGACGACCTCGTCGGCGGGGTGGTCGCCGGTGACCAGGCCCACGACCCGCAGGTCGGGGTCGAGCACCATCACGGTGGGGCGGTCGTCCGGCACGCCGAACGTCGCGGCGACCGCCGACTGCGCAACCGAGATGAGTACGACGTCGTCGCGCGGCGCCAGGCGGGCAATGAGATCTGGGTTCGCCGGCCCGCGACCGAGGGCCAGCGCCGTGGGTTGCCCGCCCGCGATGGCGTAGAACCGCGTGGCCGTCCCCGAGGCGTCCGTCAGCGCGAAGTCGGGCGCGCGCACTCCGACGCCCAGCGGCTGGCGACCATCCACCCGCCGGACTCTATGACCCGGACCTGCCGTCAGCCTGCGTCGGGCTTGGACAGGTCGCCGAGGTCGTCGCTGTCGATGATGCGGTAGGCGTAGCCCTGCTCGGCGAGAAAGCGCTGGCGGTGGGCGGCAAAGTCCTGGTCGACCGTGTCGCGGGAGGTCACGGCGTAGAAGCGCGCGGTGCGGCCGTCGGACTTGGGACGCAGGATCCGGCCGAGCCGCTGGGCCTCCTCCTGGCGCGACCCGAACGTGCCGGACACCTGGATCGCGACCGTGGCCTCGGGCAGGTCGATCGAGAAGTTGGCGACCTTGGACACGACCAGCAGGTTGATCTCGCCCTGACGGAACGCGTCGAAGAGCCGTTCGCGCTCCTTGACGGTGGTCTCGCCCTTGATCACCGGCGCGTCGAGCCGCTCGCCGAGCTCGTCGAGCTGGTCGAGGTACTGCCCGATGACCAGCACCTGCTCGCCGCGGTGGGTCTCGACGAGGCGCTCGACGACCCTCGTCTTCGACGCAGTCGTCGAGGCGAACCGGTAGCGCTCCTCCGGTTCCGCCGTGGCGTAGGCGAGCCGTTCCGAGTCGGTGAGCGTCACGCGCACCTCGACGCAGTCGGCCGGCGCGATGTAGCCCTGCGCCTCGATGTCCTTCCACGGGCGCGTCGTAGCGCTTCGGGCCGATGAGCGAGAACACGTCGCCCTCGCGCCCGTCCTCGCGCACCAGGGTCGCGGTGAGCCCGAGCCGGCGTCGGGCCTGCATGCCGGCCGTCATGCGGAAGATGGGCGCGGGCAGCAGGTGCACCTCGTCGTAGACGATGAGTCCCCAGTCGCGGGCGTCGAGCAGCTCGAGGTGGGTGTAGACGCCCTTCCGGCGGGTGGTCATCACCTGGTACGTGGCGATGGTGACCGGCCGGATCTCCTTGCGGGCACCGGAGTATTCGCCGATCTCGTCCTCGGTCAGCGACGTGCGGTGGAGCAGCTCATGGCGCCACTGCCGGGCGGCGACCGTGTTGGTCACCAGGATCAGGGTCGTCGCCTTCGCCTCGGCCATCGCCGCCGCGCCGACGATGGTCTTGCCGGCGCCGCAGGGCAGCACCACGACTCCGGACCCGCCGTGCCAGAAGCCTTCGACGGCCTCCTGCTGGTAGGCCCGCATGGTCCAGCCGTCCTGCACCAACGTGATCGGGTGTGCCTCGCCGTTGACGTAGCCGGCGAAGTCCTCGGCCGGCCAGCCCAGCTTGAGCAGCACCTGCTTGAGGTGGCCGCGCTCGGACGCGTGCACGATGACCGTGTCAGCGTCGACGCGCTCCCCGATCAGCGGCGCGACCTTCTTCGACCGCACGACCTCTTCGAGCACCGCGCGGTCGCTGGTGGCGAGCACCAGCCCGTGGACGGGGTGCTTCTCGAGCCGCAGCCGGCCGTAGCGGGCCATCGTCTCGGCGACGTCGACGAGCAGCGCGTGGGGCACGGCGTAGCGGCTGTATTTCAGCAGTACGTCGATGACCTGCTCGGCATCGTGGCCCGCGGCCCGCGCGTTCCACAGGCCCAGCGGGGTCAGCCGGTAGGTGTGCACGTGCTCGGGCGAGCGCTCCAGCTCGGCGAACGGCGCGATCAGGCGCCGGCACTCGCCGGCCAGCTCGTGGTCGACCTCGAGCAGCAGCGTCTTGTCGGACTGGACGATCAGTGGGCCGTCGGTCACGCAGGGCCTTTCGCGAGCAATGTGGTGGAGCCAGCAGCACAGTTCGCGCTAGACCCAGTGTCAACCATGCCGGACCCCGAACCGTTCCCCGCCCGATAGGCATGCGCGAATCGCTGTGGCTGGGACACCAGCGATTCGCGCATGCCGCGCCTGACAGGGCCGCATCTACCCGCACCCGCGCTGGTCTGCCCGTGTCCTCGGCGCTCTGACCTGCACCCCTGCGCGTACCCAGCAGCCGACAGGACCTCCCGTCACGCGGACTCGTCGATCGTGGCGGCGCCGGTGATCCGGTGCACGGCGAACCGCCGGCGTTCCTGGCGCAGCCGGTCGAAGGCCTCGACATAGCCGCCCTCGACGATCTCGGGCTCGATCAGCCGCTGAGTGGCCTGGCCGTGGATGTCCACGTACCCGATCCAGACCGTGTCGCCGGTGGCGACCGCTTCGGTGAGCAGCGCCAGGACGTCAACCGTCGGCGCGGACGGCGGGCCGGTGAAGCCGGCGGACGCCGGAGCGATGTCCGGCGGCCGCTTGATCGCGGTTCGCGCCCGGTCACCGGCCCGGATCGCCTGGACGGCGACGGCCAGCACCTTCGGTGGCAGCTGGGCCGTGGCGACCGGCGCCGAGGGAAGGCGGTGCGGAGTGGCCGCGCGCCGCTCGTCCGGCCGTCGCACGACGATCTCCCCCTGGGCGCCCTCGGCCGCGGGCGCGTGCCCGGTCTCGCGCAGCGTCGCGAGGACGACGTCGATGGGAGCCTGGGCGGCGAGCACCGTCGGTGCGAGCCGGCGCAGCCGCAACCCCGCGGCCTTGCGGTCGGCGAGGATCTCGCTCAGCGTCGTCTCGTCGTCGCAGCGGATGTAGGCCGACGCGGCGCCCACCCGGACACGCCCGTGCCGTCGCGCCACGTCTTCGACGAGGTAGGTCAGCGGCTGCGGGACGGGCGTGCGCGAGTGCGTGCGCAGCAGCTCGAGCACCTCGCCCCCGGTCCAGCCAAGGTCGAGCGCCCGCCGGATCGTGGCGTCGGTGAAGCGATAGGTGGTGGCCCCGCCGCGCGACTCGACGTCGGCGAGCAGCGCCATGCGCTGCGCGAGCTCGCCGGTCAGCGGCCCCGGGGCGACGGCGGTCAGGTCAGCCTGCAGCAGCATGTGGTCGAGCGGCTCGGGCAGCAGTGACTCGAGGGTGTCCACGGCATCGTCGACGGCCCCGGAGACGAGCAGTCTGCCGAAGCTGCTCAGGGCGCCCCCGGACACGAGGCCGAAGATCACGGCCTCCCGCATCGTCCAGCCGAGCAGGTCCTCCCGCAGCCGTCCGAACAGCCGTGGTGTGCGCCAGCGCAGCCCGGCGGCGACGGAGTCGACCGTCGTGGACTGACCTGCCGGGATCGCCGCCATCGCGTCCAGCACCTCGCGGCGCACACCCGGCGCCAGCGAGCGGGCCAGGTCGGGGCCGAGGGGTGCGAGCACCTTGCCGCGGCTGTCCTTGCTGCCGGCCAGTCCCGCGACGCGGGGGGTCGCCAGCCAGGCCTCCACCAGCGAGCTCCAGCGGTCGGCGATGCTCCAGGTGCGCCACGTGTCGTACATCGCTGTCGGCAGCCAGACCTCGTCGGCGCCGCCACCGATGGCGAGCAACCCCGCCGCGTGGGTGGTCTCGAGCAGCAGGCTGAGCTGTTCCTGGTCGATGTCGAGGGCGGTCGCCGTACGGGCGCGGTCCCGTACCCCGAGCCCTCCCGCGCGCAGCGCCTTGGGCGGGTCCGTCGCCCACGTCTCGAGCAGCTCCTCGATCCTGCGGACGACGTCGCCGGCCGCGCCAGCCGCCGCGTGGTCGGTGCGCGCGACGTCCGACCGCGCCAGGACCGGTTCGGGTGGCGTCGGGCTGGCCGCCCGGTGTACGACACCGCCGCGCAGCGCCAGCCCGACCTCGCGCGGCAGCACGACGGTGCTCGCGTCCAGCGCGACGAGGACGCCCCGGGCCAGCAGCCACTCGACCGGCGTGGTCGCGGTGTTCACGTCCAGGATCCGGTCGGCCCGCTCCAGCCGGCCGCTCGGTGGCCCCCAGGTGAGGGCGGCCAGCAACTCGTGCACGGGCGCCTCGGCGCCGGCCAGCAGCGCGTCGAGGCGCTCCCGGTCGCCCAGGTGGTCGGCGACCCGGCGGGCGTCCTCCACCGGGTCGCCGGACGCGACCACGCCGAGGTCGGCCAGCAACCGGGCCAGCCGTGACGGCCCGTAGCCGCGCATCGCCGTGTCCGCCGGCGGGCCGAGCCCGGCGGGCTCGCCGATGATCTCGCGGACGGTGCGCACCAGGGTCAGCTCGTCGCTGCCGTAGACGAGGGCCTGCTCGCGCAGTGCCTCCAGCGGGATGTCCGGGTCGACGCCCAGCAGCCGTCGTACGTCGTCAGGTGAGCTGCGGTCGGGCAGGACGACCAGCACGTCGACTGCCTGCAGCGTGAAAGCGTCCAGGTGGTCGAGGGCCCGTTGGACGGACGGTCGGGTGGTCGCGCGGGCCGCGAGCGCTGCCAGGTCGGCGGGTACGGGCGTGCGCAGGTCGGGTCGGGCGCGCAGCAGGGCCGCCAGCGCTGCGTCGTCGCGGGCGCGCAGGTCGTCGGCCAGGCTGCGGGGGCGCCCGTCCGAAGCCGGGCTGCCCAGGGACAGGGACATCCGACCAACCGTACGCGCTGAGCGCCTGAAAGCCCGCTTCGAACGGCCCGGCCGCTCAGCACCCCGCGCGGCCGGTGGCGCCATTCGCTTCCGCTGTCGGGGGCACGGGACCCAGGATGTGGTCATGACTGCCACCGCCTCCACCTCGGCCGGCTCCTACGCGAGCGGGACATCCGACGTACCCCTTCTTGGCGACACCATCGGCGCGAACCTCGAGGCCACCGTCGCGCGGTTCGGCGAGCGCGAGGCGCTCGTGGACGCGAGCACGGGGCGGCGGCTGACGTACGCCGAGCTCGACTCCCAGGTCGACGCGCTGGCGCGCGGGCTGCTCGCCCTCGACGTCGCCAAGGGGGACCGGGTCGGCATCTGGGCGCCCAACTGCGTCGAGTGGGTGCTCGTGCAGTACGCAACCGCGAAGATCGGCGCGATCCTGGTCAACGTCAACCCGGCCTATCGCACCCACGAGCTGGGCTTCGTGCTGCGGCAGTCAGGCGTGTCGGTGCTGATCTCGGCGACGGCGTTCAAGACGAGCGACTACGCGGCGATGGTGGAGGAGGTGCGCGGCGACTGCCCGGCGCTGCGTGAAGTCGTGCTCATCGGTACGGCGTCGTGGGCCGCGCTGATCGACGGTGCGGAGCGGGTGCCGGGCGAGGCTCTGCGCGCACGGATGGCGGGGCTGTCGTGCGACGACCCGATCAACATCCAGTACACGTCGGGAACGACCGGATTCCCGAAGGGCGCGACGCTCTCGCACCACAACATCCTCAACAACGGGTTCTTCGTCAGCGAGGTGTGCGGCCACACCGAGCAGGACCGCATCGCGATCCCCGTGCCCTTCTACCACTGCTTCGGCATGGTGATGGGCAACCTCGGTGCGACCTCGCACGGCGCGTGCATGGTGATCCCGTCGCCCGGCTTCGACCCGGGTTTGACGCTTCGGGCCGTGCAGGACGAGCGGTGCACGTCGCTCTACGGCGTGCCGACGATGTTCATCGCCCAGCTGCAGCACCCCGACTTCGCCGGCTTCGACCTGTCGTCGCTGCGCACCGGCATCATGGCCGGCTCGCCGTGCCCGGTCGAGGTGATGAAGCGCGTGGTCTCCGAGATGCACATGGCCGAGGTGACGATCGCGTACGGCATGACCGAGACGTCTCCGGTGTCCACCCAGACCCGCCGCGACGACGACCTCGAGCGACGCGTGTCGACGGTCGGCACCGTGCACCCGCACGTGGAGGTCAAGGTTGTCGACCCCGAGTCGGACCTGACCCTGCCCCGCGGCGAGTCGGGCGAGCTGTGCACCCGCGGCTACTCGGTGATGCTGGGCTACTGGGAGGAGCCGGTGAAGACCGCGGAGGTCCTCGATCGGGCCGGCTGGATGCACACCGGCGACCTCGCGACGATGGATGCCGACGGCTATCTGGAGATCGTCGGCCGGATCAAGGACATGGTCATCCGTGGCGGCGAGAACATCTACCCGCGCGAGATCGAGGAGTTCCTCTACTCCCATCCGGACATCGCCGACGTGCAGGTCATCGGCGTGCCCGACGAGCGCTATGGCGAGGAGCTCTGCGCCTGGGTGCGGCTGCGCGAGGGTTCGGACGGGCTGACGATCGAGGCGCTGCGGGAGTTCTGCAAGGGCAAGCTGGCCCACTACAAGGTGCCGCGCTACATCCAGGTCGTCGACGAGTTCCCGATGACCGTCACCGGCAAGATCCGCAAGGTCGAGATGCGCGAGCGCTCCGTGTCCCTGCTCCACCTCGACGCCCCCTGACCCCCTCGCAGTTGACGACGTTGGCAGGCGGGGAGTCGCGCCAATAGGCGTGCACGCCTGCTGAAGCGACGGTTCGCCTGCTGAAGCGACGGTTCGCCTTGTCGAGTCGGGCTTCGGGTACGCCTCCTCTCGCCACCGGTCGGGCTACTTTGGCCGCATGTCGACGCCGGATGCTGACCAGGTTCTTGACGCGGCGCAGCGTCGCGCCGCCGCACTCGTCGCTGCGGATGCCGAGGCTCTGCGATCCCTGATGCATCCGTTGCTGCAGTGGACGACATCCAAGGGCGACGTCCTCTCCTGGGGGCAGTACATCGCCGGCAACACGGCGGGCGGCCTCGTCTGGAGATCCCAACGGCTCGAGGACACGCGTGTGGCGGTCGTTGGCGACACCGCGATCCTGACGGCGCGGGTGATCGATGAGGTCGCGAGGGACGGACAGGACCGGACCTTCGCACTCCGGTTGACCCAGACCTGGGTGCGAGCAGACGCCGGTTGGCGGTGCCTCGCGGGCCATGCGGGGCCTGAGGTTCTGTAGCCGCGGCGCTTGCAAGTCAGCCGCCTCAGCAGGTGAACAGTCGCGCCAACAGGCATGCACGCCTGCTGAGGCGATGGTTCTCCTTCCAACCGTGGTCAATCAACGGTACCTTGTGAGACATGGAACCCGGTGAGGCACGTAACGTGCTGACCCAGTTGCGCCGGGGGACCATCGAGTACTGCGTGCTCGCCGTACTCGCCGACGGTGAGGAGTACGCCTTCGAACTCGTCCGGCGGCTCTCGGCCGTCGACGGGCTGGTGACCAGCGAGGGCACGATCTACCCGCTGCTGTCCCGGCTGCGCCGCGACGACATGGTCACGACGACCTGGCAGGAGTCCGACGCCGGTCCGCCGCGCAAGTACTACCGCCTGACCCCGACGGGGCGCCGTGCGCTGTCGGGCTTCACCGAGGAATGGACGCGCTTCCGCGACGCGGTCGACGAGCTGCTCGTCGGCGGTCGCGGGCCGAGCACAGGGGGAAAGGGTGGCGATCGTGGACAGTGACGCGGCGGAGACGGCGGCTGGTGAGCGACTATCTCGGCCGGCTGAGCACAGCCGCCGGGAGCCTGGCACCCGCCAGGCGGGACGAGCTTGTCGCCGAGGTGCGCGAACACATCGAACAGGCGACACGGGCCGAGCGCGAGGAGGGCAACCTCGGCGAGGCGGGCGTACGAAACGTCCTCGACAGGCTCGGCCTGCCGGAGGAGATAGCTCGCGCGGCTGTCGACGATGAGCCGGCCGCTGCCCTGCCCCAAGGCGCTTGGGCGCCAACCCCGCAGGCCGCCAGCCTTCGCGACGTCTCGACCGTCCTGCTGCTGATGTTCGGCGGTTTCCTCATCGGCATCGGCTGGGTGGTGGGACTCGCGCTGTTGTGGACCTCGCCACGATGGCGCACACGCGACAAGTGGCTCGCGACGTTGGTCTGGCCGTTCGGCTACGCCGCGGTGGGCCTTGTCGGCGCAATAGGTGGCTTGTCCGCGACGTCGACGACTCTTTGCACGTCGTCGTCGGCGGTGCGTGCAGGGGCGGCCGCGCACCAGACCTGCACCACCAGCGGCTTCAGTCTGCCCGGCTGGCTCGGTCTCGTGGTGCTCGCGGTCTTGCTGGTCGGCCCGATCCTGGTCGCCGTCCACCTGCTCCGTACCCCGAGCACACCGGCCGGCTATTGACCACGTTCGACAGGCGAACGTCGCGCAACAGGCGTGCCCGCCTGCTGAGCGACGCCCGCTGCCAAACGTGGTCAACTGGCGAACGGGGCGCCGCTTACCCTGGGGGTGTGACGCAGCTCGTGGTCGGGTTCGACCTGGACATGACCCTCATCGACACCAGACCGGGCATCGCCGCGGTCTGGGACGCCCTGGCGGCCGAGACCGGCGTGCTCATCGACAGCGCCGACGCCGTGACGCGGCTGGGGCCGCCGCTCGACGAGGAGATGGAGCGATGGTTCCCGGCTGAGCGCATCGCGGAGATGGGCGACCGGTTCCGCGCGCTCTACCCGGGCCTCGCCGTCGAGCCGACGCCCGCCTTCGCCGGCGCCCGCGCGGCTATCGACGCTGTGCACCGCCATGGCGGACGCGTCGTCGTCGTCACCGGAAAGTACGGACCCAACGCGCAGCTGCACCTCGACCACCTCGGTCTCGACGTCGACGAGCTGATCGGCTGGCTCTGGGGGGCGGAGAAGGCGACCGCGCTGATCGAGCACGGCGCATCGATCTATGTCGGCGACCACCTCGGCGACATCGAGGGTGCCCGGGCCGCGCACGCGCTGAGTGTCGCCGTTCCCACCGGCCCGATCAGTGCCGACGAGCTCCGCGCGGCGGGTGCGGACGTCGTACTGGAGAATCTCGACGGCTTCCCGGCCTGGCTCGACGAGCACGTCCTGCAGTCACGCCTGGCCGACCTCGATGCCCAGCTCGCCGCGCTCGGCAGGGTGACCGTCGCGTTCTCCGGCGGCGCCGACTCCGCCTTCCTGCTCGCGGCTGCCGCCCGTGCCCTCGGACCCGAGAACGTCCTCGCGGCGACCGCGGTCTCCGGCAGTCTGCCGAGCACCGAGCTGGCCGCTGCTCGCGAGTTCGCCGCAGGCCTCGGGGTGCGCCACGTGACCCCGGACACCCATGAGCTGGAGCGCGCTGGCTACGCGGCAAACGCCGGCGACCGGTGCTATTTCTGCAAGGCGGAGCTGCTCGACGTCGTACGCCCTCTTGCCGAGCGGCACGGGCACACCCACGTCGCCACGGGCACCAACGCGGACGACGCGGTGGCCGGCTTTCGCCCGGGTATGCGGGCCGCCGCCGAGCGTGGTGCCGTGACCCCGCTGCGCGATGCCGGACTCACCAAGGCCCAGGTCCGCACGGCGAGCCGGCGGCTGGGGCTGCCGACCTGGGACAAACCCGCCGCCGCGTGTCTGTCGAGCCGCATCGCCTACGGGGTCGCGATCACCCCCGCCCGGCTGGCGCGGGTCGACCGGGCCGAGTCCGCCCTGCGCGCCGCGCTGGCCGTCGCGGGCATCCCGGTCCGCGACCTGCGGGTGCGCGACCTGGGAGATGTGGCCCGCGTGGAGGTCGACGCGGCGGCCGTCGCCAAGGTCGCGGAGGCCCCGGAAGTGCTCGCCGCCGTCGGTCAGGCGGGCTTCAAGCGGGTCGAGGTCGACCCGCAAGGTTTCCGGTCCGGAGCGATGAACGAGCTGCTCCCTGACCCCGAGCCGTTCCGCTGACGACAAACTTCCGCGTACTGTCGCGCTCAGCGAGATAGGCTGGACGGCCGCGTACACACGGCGTCACACTCATCCGGCGCCCAGGCCCGATCGCCGCCCAAGCGCGAATGCCCCACCACCCATGACGACACGACTGCAGAGGTGACCCGTGCCTACCGGCAAGGTCAAGTGGTACGACACCGAGAAGGGCTTCGGCTTTCTCACCCGTGACGACGGCGGCGACGTCTTCGTGCACCGCGACGCGCTCCCGCAAGGCGTGCCGGGCCTCAAGCCAGGCTCGCGCGTGGAGTTCGGCATCGTCGACGGGCGGCGTGGTGAGCAGGCCCTGACCGTCAAGGTCCTCGACCCCATGCCCTCGGTGGCGGCGGCAGCTGCCGCGGCACACCGCAAGCCGGCTGACGACATGGCGATCATCGTCGAAGACGTGATCAAGCTGCTCGACGACATCGGCAACTCGTTGCGACGGGGGCGCTACCCCGATCGCGGCGCCGCGAAGAAGACGGCTGCCGTCCTGCGCGCCGTGGCGGCCGACCTCGAGGCCTGACGCCCGTTGAGCCGGTGATCACGAAGGATCCGGCCGGTTCTAGCCGGTCGGATCGTTCATGATCACGCCGAGAGGGGCGTTTCTAGGTACGGCTGCGCCGGCGGAGGTCGCGCAGGGTGAGGGCCAGCATGGCCAGGAGTCCGGCCGCGGCCATGCTCAGCCCCAGCCGTCCGTTGAGCGGCAGCCCGATGCCGATGGCGCCGCCCACGACCCAGGAAAGCTGCAGCACCGTCTCGGACCTGGCGAACGCCGAGGTCCGCACGGCCTCGGGCACGTCGCGCTGCACGATCGCATCCAGGGAGAGCTTGCCCAGCGACTGGGCCAGCCCGGCCGCTGCGGCCACCGCCACGACGGTCACGATGCCGTAGATGAGTGCTCCGGCCAGGGCTGCGCCGGTCAGGATCGACAGCACTACGGCAATCACGAAGTCCGGGCGGGCCGTCAACCGCGACCCGATGGTCGTGCCGACCGTCGAGCCGATCCCTGCCGCCACCGCGACCAGCCCGAACGCGACGGCCGTGTCCAACCCGCCGATCGGGTGCTCGCGGAGCAGGAACGCGAAGAAGAAGGTCAGGAAGCCGGAGAACGCGCGCAGCGCCCCGTTCGCCCGCAGCGCGACCACGACCGCGTTGCCGACGGCGGTGCGCCGCGGGATCGGCCCCGTCTCGTCGAGGGAGAGCGTGGTCGGCGTCTCTCCTTCCGTCGAGTCGACCCGCTTCGGCAGCCGCAGCGCGACAACCACGCCCACGCAGAAGACGACGAAGGTGACCCGAAGCGACCATTCCAGCGAGAAGTACGAGATGCCGGCGGCCACGCCGGCCCCGATGGCGCCGGAGATGATGCCGGCCAGCGAGATCCGGGAGTTGGCCGCGACCAGCGTGCCCCCCTCCGGCAGCAGCCGTGGCACGGTGGCCGACCGGGTGACGCCGTAGGCCTTGGACGAGACCAGGCAGCCGAAGGCAGCGGGATAGAGCGAGAAGTCCTCGCTGTCGACCGCCCCCGCGAGCACCCAGGCGAGGAACGCGCGCACCAGCATTGTGAGCGCGATCGCCCACCGTCGGCCGTGCCGGAACCGGTCGAGCAGCGGCCCGATGATCGGCGCCATGACGGCGAACGGGGCCATCGTGATGAGCAGGTAGAGGGCGACCCTGCCCCTGGCCTCACCGGTCGGCACCGAGAAGAAGAGCGTGTTGGCCAGTGCGACCGCCACCATGGCGTCACCCGCGGTGTTGATGCCATGCAGCTCGATCAGCCGGCCCAGGCCCGATTCGCCGGCGCCCTTCGCGTCGGTCACCCGCCGGATGCGGCGGCCGGTGCCGCGGGCGGCCGACCCGGTGCGATGCGCGGCCGAGCTCATGGAGCGCGCGGCGCCCCGGGACAGGTCGCTCAACCGTCCCCGCCGCGTCGTGTCCACTGCTCCATCCTGCCCGCTGCCTGCGACGTGAATCGACCACGTTCACCATGCATGCACCCCGTTCGCAAGGCGTGCACGCCTTGCGAACCGTCCGTACGCATGCTGAACGTGGTCGATTCCAAGGGGGGTCGGGCGACGGGTTCGCGTCGGACGGCGTCCATGGGGGAGAATCTGACCTCGTGACCATCGCCACCGAACCGACGACGCTCATCGGCCGCCGGGCGAACGCAGACGCGGTGCTGGCCGACGCGGTCGAGGTTGCCCGGGACGCAGCGGTCGAGCTGGCCGGTGCGGCCGCCATGGTGGGCGAGCACCTCGGTGCCCACGCCGAAGGCGAGCGGCTGGTCACGCACGACTTCGCCTGTCTCGACCCGGCCTACCGCGGCTGGCGCTGGGCGGTCACCGTCACCCGGGCGTCCCGCAGCAAGACGGTGACCATCGACGAGGCCGTGCTGCTGCCCGGTCCCGACTCGCTGCTCCCGCCGCCGTGGGTGCCGTGGAGCGAGCGGCTCAAGCCCGGTGACCTGGGCGTCGGCGACCTGCTGATCACCGAGGAGGACGACGATCGTCTGGAGCCTGGCTACGCCGGCTCGGTCGCCCTCGGCGAACGCGTCGAGGAGGTGGCTGACGAGATCGACCGGGTGGCCATCTGGGAGCTCGGCCTGGGGCGGGCCCGCGTCCTGTCACCGATCGGGCGCGACGACGCCACCGACCGCTGGTACTCCGGCGACCGCGGCCCCACCGCCCCCATCGCCGTGGCCGCGCCGGCGCCCTGCTCGACCTGCGGCTTCTTCCTGCCGCTGGCCGGCTCGATGCGCCGCGTGTTCGGTGTGTGCGCAAACGAGTTCTCCCCCGGTGACGGCACCGTGGTCTCCGTCGACCACGGGTGCGGCGCCCACTCCGAGGTCGCCGTGCTGCCCGGCCCGATCGTCGTGACGCCGCCGGTCGTGGACGAGATGGACTACGACGTCATCACGTTGCACCCGGTCGAGCATGCGCCCGGCTCGGTCGACGACGAGGCGCCACCCGAGGATCTCGGCCACTCCTGAGCGGCACCGGCGGGCCGATCGATCCGACCGACCCTTTCGACACCGCAGCGCTGCGGGCCAGGGTGCTCGACGCCTGGTCCGCCTCACCCGCGCGGTTCCGCGAGGACGCCAACGCCGAGGACGACCTCGTCCGCGGCAGCTATCGCGACCGCCTTGTCGTCGAGCTCGCCCAGAACGCCGCCGACGCAGCCGGCCGCGCCGGTGAGCCGGGCCGTCTCCTGCTCCGGCTGACCGACACCGAGTTCGTCGCGAGCAACACCGGCGCACCCCTGGACGCTGCCGGCGCGGAGTCGCTCTCGACCCTGCGAGCCTCTGCCAAACGGCACGCGTCGACCCCCGATGGGGCACCCACGGGACGGTTCGGTGTCGGGTTCGCCGCCGTCCTGGCGGTGACCGACGAGCCCCGGCTGGCGTCGACGACGGGGGCGTTGCGCTGGTCGGCAACCGCCGCCGGGGATGCCATCCGAGAGATTCCGGCGCTCGCCGAGGAGCTGGAGCGACGTAGCGGCCAGCTGCCCGTGCTGCGGCTGCCGTTGCCGGACGTCGAGCGACCCGAGGAGGGATTCGCCACCACCGTCACGCTCCCGCTGCGCGACGCAGCAGCCGCCACGCTCGTCCGGCGGTTGCTCGACGAGGTCGACGACGCCCTGCTCCTCGCGCTGCCGGGCCTCACCCAGATCGACATCGTCAGCCACGACGCGACACGGGTGGTGGCAGACGCGGCACGCTGGGACGTCGTACGCCGCTCCGGTCTTCTTGACCTCGACCTGCTGCGCGATCGCCCGGTCGAGGAGCGGGACCGGCCGTGGTGGTCACTGACCTGGGCGCGTCCCGTCGCCGGGCAGCGGGTGCCGCCCACGGTCCATGCGCCGACCCCGACGGACGAGCCCCTCGACCTGCCGGCCCTGCTGATCGCGTCCTTCCCGCTGGACCCCGGACGCCGCCATGTCGCGCCGGGGCCGCTGACCGACTTTCTCGTCGCCCGGGCAGCGGAAGCCTACGGCGAGCTGGCCGCGCAGACCGACGACCCGCTGGGTCTGGTGCCCGGACCCGTCGCGGTGGGTGCGCTCGACGGTGCTTTGCGCGCCGCTGCGCTGGGAGCCCTCGCCGCCTTGCCGCTGCTGCGAACGGCGTCAGGGGAGCGCGTGCACCCGCGCGACGCCGTGGTGGTGCTGGGTGCCGACGACGGCGTACGGGCGGTGCTGGCTGACGTGCTGCCGGGTCTGGTCGCCGACCGTCCCGCGCTGGGCCGGCTAGGTGTACGGAGCCTGTCGATGGCCGAGGTGGTCGACCAGCTCGCCGCGCTCGACCGGGAGCCGCGGTGGTGGCACCGCCTCTACGTCGCGCTGGCCGACCGCGGTGCGTCGGGGCAGCTGGAGTCCCTCGGTGCGCTGCCCGTGCCTCTCGCTGACGGCCACACCACCCGGGGCCCTCGAGGGCTGCTGGTACCCGGGGACGGCGGGCTGCCCGAGGGCCTCGAGCCGCTCGGCCTGCGGGTGGTGCATGCCGCTGCCGCCCATCCGCTGCTGCTTCGACTGGGCGCTGTCGAGGCGACCTCCGCGCTGGTGCTCGAGCAGCCCGAGGTGCGCGCCGCAGTCGAGAACGCCTGGGACCACGAGTCGCCGGCCTCGCTCGCCGAAGCGGTTCTCGCACTCGTGCAGAGGGCGGGCACCCCGCCCGGGGCGCTGCCCTGGCTCGGCGAGCTGCCGCTGCCCGATGACGACGGCGAGCTCGCCACCGCTCGCGAGCTCGTGCTTCCCGGCTCACTGCTCGATCGCGTCGCCGACCCGGAGGCGGTCGGCCGTCCTGACCCGGAGCTGCTCGAGCGCTGGGGGTCCGACGTGCTGTCCGCCGTGGGTGTGCTCGCCGACCTCTCGGTGCTGCGCGACGAGGACGTCCTGCTCGACCCCGGTGTTGACGGCGACGCGCACGACCTCGACGACGAGTCGGGGTGGCTGCGGGCGCTGCGTGACTTGCTGCCGCCCGAAGAGCTCGCCGTGGTCGCGCCGGAACTGCACGCGGTGCGCGACCTGGATCTGGTGCGCGACGACGCCTGGGACGTCGTCCTTGCCGCAATGGCAGGCGACAGGGAGCTCCGGCGGGCGGTCGTCGAGCCGACCCTCGTGGTGCTCGGCGACGGACGGCGGGTGGCCGCGCCGTCGTACACCGCCTGGTGGTTGCGGGGGAACGCGCGCCTGGACGGCCAGCCCCCGACGTCGTACGCCGCGGAGGGCGCGCGTGACCTGCACGGGCTCTACGACCCGGTGCCGGCGTCGCTGGAGGCGCTAGGGGTCGACGACGCTTTGCTCGAGGCGATCGGCGTGCGGACCTCCGTCGCGTCGCTGCTGGCCGCGCCCGGAGGCGCCGACGAGCTGCTTGACCGGTTGGCCGATGCGTCGCGTCCGGTCGGCGCGGCTGCGCTGGCCCGGCTCTACGCGGCGCTCGCCGACGTCGACCCCGCCGGGATCGAGCCGCCGGAGCGCGTGCGCGTGCGCGCCGATCTCGTCGTCGACGCTGACGACGCGTTCGTCCTCGATGCACCGCACCACCTGCAGCTGTCCTGGCCGGCCCCGCTGCTGGTCGTGCCGTTGGCCGTCGCGGCTGCGGTCGCCGCGGCGCTCGACCTCGAGACGACGGGTTCGCGACTGGGGACGGTGCGGGTCACGGGCGGGGAGCAACGCGAGGCACCGCAGGTCGCCCGTGCCGTGCTCGGCGACCTGCCCGGCGGATGGGTCGAGCACGACGAGCTGATCGTGGCGGGCCAGCCGGTGGACTGGTGGCTCGACGAGGGCGGGAGGGTGCACGCCTGCACCGTTGACGGGCTGGCGCGCGGGCTGGCGTGGTCAGCCGGCCGGTGGGACCTGCGGCTGCTGCTCACCGCCGCCCTGGAGACTCCGTCCCGCCTCGCCGACCTGCTCGCCGAGTCGCGCCTGGAGACCCGCCACCCCGACTAGCCCCCGCCGCACGCGTTTTGTCGACCATTGGATAGGGATCGGGCCGCCAAGCGGTGCCAGGCTCTAGGGATTGTCGCAACACCCCCACCTCGATGGAGGGGGCCATGGCCAAAGCGCCGTTGGACCCGTTGAAGGTTCGTCGCGTTCTGGATTTGCTCGCTGCTGGCTTGTCGGCCAGCGAGGTGCCCGCGCTGGCGGGCGTGTCCATCGCGTCCGTGTACCGGATCCGGGCCAGGGTCGGCGGCGTGCTGCGACCCCCGGACACCCGCTATAGCGACCGCTACCTCGACCGGGCGGAACGCTATGAACTAGCCCGCCTGCACGAGGCCGGGCACAGCCAGCGCGGGATCGCCAGGCTGCTGGGCCGGACCCCCTCGACGGTCAGCCGCGAGCTGCGCCGAAACAGGTGCCCGCGCACCGGGCGCTACATCCCCGAGCGGGCCGACCGACTGGCCTGGCAACGCCAGCGGCGGCCCAAGCGCTCCCGCCTGTCCGCGAACCCGATGCTGCGTGAGCGGGTGCAGCAGATGCTGGACCGGCGCCTGTCTCCCGACCAGGTCGCTGGACGGCTGCGGGTCGAGAACCCCGACAATCCCAGCATGTGGGTCAGCCCCGAAACGATCTATCAGAGCCTCTACGTCTACCCCCGCGGTGAACTCAAACGCGAGCTGAAGGCCCAGCTACGGACCCGCCGCACCCAGCGGCGCCGCCGCGGCCGGGTCGAGCGCCGCGGCCAAATCGCCGGCGCGGTGTCCATCCACGACCGGCCCACCGAGGTCGAGGGCCGTCAGGTCCCGGGCCACCACGAGGGCGACCTGATCATGGGCTCGATGGCCTCGAACTCGGCCATCGCGACCATCGTCGAACGTCTGAGCGGGCTCGTGACCCTGGTGCACCTACCCACCGGTCACGATGCCGACTCGGTCGCCACTGCCGTCAGTGCCCAGCTGAATACCCTGCCGCGATGGTTCGCCAAGACCCTGACCTGGGACCGCGGCAAAGAGATGGCCCACCACGCCAAGATCACCGAAGCCACCGACATCAAGATCTACTTCGCCGACCCCTACAGCCCTTACCAGCGCGGCAGCAACGAGAACACCAACGGGCTGCTGCGCGAGTACTTCCCCAAAGGCACCGACCTGTCCGTGCACACCATCGCCGACCTGCAAGAAGTCGCCGACGAACTCAACAACCGACCCCGCAAACGACACGGCTATCTGACACCCAACGAGGTGTTCACTAACCTGCTCCAACAAGATCTCACCGGTGTTGCGACGACCCCCTGAATCTGGCGGTCGATGACCTATCCAATGTCGCGCATCCCGGCCGTTTCGAGGTCGGTGGCTTGCCTGGCTACGCGTCTGACTCGTCCGCGGGCGGCGGTGCAGCGGCCGGCGGGCGCTGGCGGCGTCGCACGTGGCGCAGCCCGACGAATCCGAGGAAGCTGCCCGCCAGAGCGATCCACACCCAGTCGCCGTTGTCGTTGTCGGCTAGGCGGTCGTGGAAGACCAGCGTGGCGACCAGGGCGACCAGCCACAGCGCCGTGCCAATGGCGACGATGCGTACGTCGTCTGTCTCCATCGGCTCGGGATCTGGACGGCGGGGCGGGCTCACGTCGTAAGGCTATGTCTGGCAGGCTTCGGCCAGGCGTTGCGGTGGCCTGGTCCGGGGAAGCGATCGAGCACTGTGGTTCCGACTTGTCGCGACCCAAGACTCGTTCCTCGTCATCGTTGGTGCCGATCGGCCGACGTGACCATTGAGCGAGGAATCATGTCCGGAGCCCCGTCCGCTGCGACCACCGAGAGCTCGCGACGCGAGCCGACCTCCGGATGGGACCGGTACTTCCAGGTCTCCCAACGAGGCTCGACCTTTGGCCGCGAGGTGCGCGGCGGGCTCGTGACGTTCTTCACGATGGCTTACATCATCGTGCTCAACCCGCTCATCATCGGAACGGCGACTGACGCCGACGGCAACTTCCTCGGCGGCGGCAAGACGCCCAACCTGGCGCTGGTCGCCGCGGCCACTGCACTGGTCGCCGGGGTGCTCACGATCGCGATGGGCGCCGTGGCGAACTACCCGCTCGCCCTTGCGACGGGCCTGGGGCTCAACGCGTTCGTCGCGTTCGCGATCGCGTCGCAGATGAGTTGGGCAGATGCGATGGGCCTCGTCGTCCTCGAAGGCCTGGTCATCCTGGTGCTCGTGCTGACCGGCTTCCGGAAGGCGGTGTTCGCTGCGGTCCCGAGGGCGTTGAAGACAGCGATCAGCGTGGGCATCGGGTTGTTCATCGCCTTCATCGGCTTCGTCGACGCGGGCATCGTGCGGCGCAACCCCGACGTGGCCAACACTCCGGTTCCGGTTGGGTTCGGCATCGGTGGCGATCTGCAGGGGTGGCCGGTGCTCGTGTTCGTCATCGGCCTGCTCGCGATCATCGTGATGATGGTCAAGAAGGTGAAGGGCGCCATCCTCATCGGCATCGTCGGCGCGACGGTGCTGTCCATCATCATCGAGAAGATCGCCGATGTCGGCCCGTCGTTCACCCCGTCCGACAAGGTCGAATCCGCACGGCTGGGGTCTCAACGTGCCCGCGATCCCCGACAAGATCTTCGACAAGCCCGACTTCGGGTTGCTCGGTCATTTCAGCCTGTTCGGATCCTTCGAGCGCGTGGGTTTCATCACTGCGGTGCTGTTCGCCTTCACGCTGCTGCTCGCTGACTTCTTCGACACGCTCGGAACCATGACCGCGATCGGCGCGGAGGCCGGCCTGCTCGACGAGGAGGGGAACCCGCCGAACACTCAACGGATTCTCGTCGTGGACTCGCTCGCGGCGGCCGCCGGCGGCGCGGCGTCGGTGTCGAGCAACACGTCGTACATCGAGTCGGCCGCCGGGTCGGGGAAGGGGCCCGCACGGGCCTCGCGTCGCTGGTCACCGGGCTGCTGCTCCTGCTGTCGACCTTCCTCGCGCCACTCGTGTCCATCGTGCCCTACGAGGCCGCGACGCCGGCACTCGTCGTCGTCGGCTTCCTGATGATGGTGCAGGTCAAGGGGATCGACTGGGATGACTGGGAGGTCGCCATCCCGGCGTTCCTGACAATCGTGCTGATGCCCTTCTCCTTCTCGATCACCGTCGGCATCGGCGCGGGCTTCGTCACCTACGCCGTCATCAAGGTCGCCGTCGGCAAGGCCGCGCAGGTCCATTCCGCTGTTGTGGGTGGTCGACGTGTTGTTCGTCATCTACTTCGCGATTGACCCGTGCGGCAGGTCCTCGGCGTCGACTGACCCGTCCTCGGGTTCACGCCGACGCCGGGCCGGCGCCGTCCCCAACGTGGCGTTCGCGTGGTCTCTGGCGGTTTGGCTCCAGACCGCCTGCGAGATGGTCGATAGGAGGGCATGACCGGGGCGCAGCGGGGAAGGCTTGGGAGCGCCGATCGCGTGACGAGCCTGCTCGTCCTCGCCGCGGCAACGCCCGCGGCGACGCGACGCCGTCACGGGCGGCTGGCTGCAGCCCTGTTCGTCCTGGCGTTCCTCTACGGGCTCGCGGTCATCCCCACGCTGTCCAGCACGCATCGAGACGTCCAGGTCGTGCTGATGGGGCTCGGCCCGCTCGGCGCGGCGGTCTGTCTGTTCGCGCCATGGGAGCGGTTGCCCGGTTGGGCAACCGCGGTGCCGGCCCTTGTTGGGGTGGCGGTCCTTTCCATCGGCACGGCGGGGCTGGCCGGCGTCCTCCAGCACTACATCCCGCTGGTGGCCGTGCTGTTCGCCTACGTCGCCGTGACGCAGCCGCCAGGTTGGTCATTGCGCACCGGCGGACTGCTGTCGCTCGGTGCGCTGTGCGCGATGCTGGTCGGCCGCCAATCGCAGCACCAGGTCGAGATCCTCTGCGCGATCGTTGCGCTCGGCCTGCTTGCCGAGCTCACAGCAACTGCACTCGAGCACGCGCGCACGCAGCATCGCGATCTCCAACAGCTCTACAGCGGGCTCGCTGAGCTGCTTGCCTCCTCCACGACCAACGACGCCGCCGGGCTGGCCACCCAGCTGGCCGGGCAGCTGCTCGCCGCAGACGGGGCCGTGATGATGCTCTCGGAGGCGCCTGGCAGCACGGCCTTCAGTGGCGTCGCCGGCGCGGGGCTGGGCCTCGATTTTCCTGTCGCGCACCTCGACGTCGCCGTCGAGACCTCGGGTGTGGCGAAATGCGTGCAGACCGGGGAACGTGTGTTCATCGCGAACGCGCCGGCCTCGTCGCTGCTCGCCCAACGGTTCGTTGAGCGGTTCGGCGCAGGGTCGGTCCTCTACGTGCCTGTCCACGGCGAGGCTGGCGTCCTCGGTGTGCTGATTGTCTGGTGGTCGGTCACCGGCCGATCGATGAGCCATTCGCATGACGCTGCGCTCGAGCTGTTGTCCACGCAGGCCGGCCAGGTGCTCGAACGCCTGCGCGCGGTGACCCGCCTCGACCGCGCCGCTCGTACCGACCCATTGACTGGTCTCGGAAACCGCCGCGAGTTTCTCCGAGCCGCCGCCGATCTCGGTGCGGACGGCGCAGTGTTGTTGTTGGACCTGGACCACTTCAAACCGGTCAACGATGCGTACGGTCACGCCGTCGGCGACAGGGTGCTGGTCTCGTTTGCGCAGGCGTTGGAGTACTGCGTGCGAGGTGACGTGGTCTGCCGTATCGGCGGTGACGAGTTCGCGGTCGTCCTTCGCAGTGGTGCCCCGGCGTCCACGGACGCTGTGCTGCGCCGAATGACGCTCGAGTGGCAGTCGCCGCATGGCGTCACCTACTCCCACGGCGCCGCGCAACCGCGCGCCGGCGAGCCCGTGTCGGCAACCGTCGCGCGGGCCGACGATGCGCTGTACGCGGCGAAGGCCGCCCGCCATACGCGAACGATCGCCACCTACTGACCCGCGGCACCAGGCATTCGGCGTAACCTCCCGGAGTCATGGAGATCATCCCCCTGCCGGCCGACCGCTGGGCCGGCTCACCCGTGCGTTATCCCGACCCGGCGGTCCGGGTCCTCGACCCGCGGTTCGAGCGCTATCGCATCGACAGCGCAGCAGTCGAGCGCATCGCCACCGGCTACCGGTGGGCCGAGGGACCCGTCTGGTTCGGCGACCACGGTTGCCTGCTGTGGAGCGACATCCCGAACAACCGCATGATGCGCTGGGACGAGCGGACAGGTGCGGTGTCGGTGTTCCGCAGCCCCTCGAACTTCGCCAACGGGCACATCCGCGACGGCAGCGGCCGGCTCGTCTCGTGCGAGCACCTGACTCGGCGCGTGACCCGCACCGAACCCGACGGTCGCATCACCGTCCTGGCCGACAACCACGACGGCGCCCGGCTGAACGCGCCCAACGACGTCGTGGTCAGCGCCGACGGTGCGGTGTGGTTCACGGACCCCGGCTACGGGATCATGTCCGACTACGAGGGCGACAAGGCCGAGTTCGAGCTGCCGACCAGGGTCTATCGGCTCGACCCGGACAGTGGTGCGCTCGAGCCCGTCATCGATTCGTTGGAGCGGCCCAACGGCCTGTGCTTCTCTCCGCAGGAGTCCCTGCTCTATGTCGTCGACTCCGGCTCCAACGCGACCATCCACGTGTACGACATGTCGTCGGGGCGGCCGACCGACGGCCGGGTGTTCGTCGACATGCGCCCGGGCACGTCGGACGGCATCCGATGCGATGTCGACGGCAACGTGTGGTCCGCGGCGGCCGGTGGCGGTGACGGCTACGACGGCGTCCACATCTTCGCGCCGGACGGGGCCCTCATCGGGGCCATCGTGCTGCCCGAGCAGTGCGCGAACATCTGCTTCGGCGGCCGGCGCAACAACCGGCTGTTCATGGCTGCCGGGCAGTCGGTCTACTCGCTCTACACCTACGCCACCGGGCTCTGATCTGCGTCGGCGGCTAGGGGTTCGCGGCGTCGGTCGGGTAGAGCCCCAGGACACGCGCGCGTAGTCGGGCAACGCCGAGCAGGGTGTCGATGTTCGGCGTCGCGACCCCGAGCTTGGCGGCGAGCTCTCGGACGACCGTGACCATGGCGTCCAACTCGATGCTGCGACCGTTGTCGATGTCCTGGAGCATCGAGGTCCGGAAAGCGCCGAGCTGTCGCGTGACCGCGTGCCGGTCCTCGGGGTCCTGGGTGATCGGCAGGCCGATGCGGGCGCCGACATCGGCCGCCTCCGTCATGCATCGGGTGGCGAACTGTCGCACGAACAGGTCGTCGAGGATGAGGTCCGTCGTGGCGCCGGTGACGGCGGAGAGCGGGTTCATGGTCATGTTGCCCCAGAGCTTGAACCAGATGTCCGCCTGGATCCGTTGCGAGACGTCGATGTCGAAGCCACCCTGTCGCAGGACCGCCGCCACCCGGTCGACGCGGGCCTCGGCCGGTCCGCCCTGCGGGTCACCCACGATGATCCGGTTGCCGGAGCCGTGCCGAACCGTGCCCGGCGCGGGGCACGACGCGCTCAGATGGACCACGCCGCCCAGAATCTGCTTACCGGGTATGGACTTCTCGAGGCTGCCAGGGTCCAGAGACGGCAACCGCAGGTCGCCGGCTGCGCCGGGTAGTCCCGTGAAGAACCACCAGGGGATCCCGTTCATGGCAGAGAGGACGACGGTGTCGGGGCCGAGCAACGACGCAATGGCGCTTGCGACGGACGGAAGCGCGGTCGTCTTGACGGTGAGCACGACGATGTCCTGAGGTCCGAGTTCTTCCGGTCGCTCGGTTGCCTCGATCGGGAAGCTCTCGCGGACCTGCCCCCCGTCTCGCTCCTCGAGCAGCACGAGCCCGTCGGAGCGGACGTTCGCCAGTGTGGCGTTGCGTGCAACGGCCGTCACGGTTACGCCGCCGCGGGCCAGCCGTGCGCCGATCAGCCCGCCCACGGCGCCCAGCCCGAAGATGCATACCGTCATAGCGCTGCATTCTGCCCGGTGGGCGCCGCCGGTCAGGCTCGCGGCCCCGCGGGGTAGCGGGCCGGTGAGGCGTGCAGACCGTCGTGGTGGATCGGCCCACCGCGGTCGGCGAGCGGACTTCCCGTCGCGCCGGAGCGGACGGCGACCATCTCCGCGACGATCGCGACCGCAATCTCTGCAGGCGTCCGCGCGCCGATGTCCAAGCCGGCGGGACCGCGCACCCGGCCGATGGCGTCGGTGGTCACGCCGTGCTCGACGAGCCAGTCGGCGCGGGCGGCTTGGGTGTGCCGCGAGCCGAGAGCCGCGAGATAGCCGACGTCGCTCGACAGCGCGGCGGCGAGCACCGGTGCATCCACCGACCGGTCATGACTGAGTACGACGACGCCGTCGCCGGGTCCGAGCGCCGCGACAGCATCGGTCGCTCCGCTCACGTCGTTGACGGTGCTCGGCTCCCAACCCAGCAGCCGAGCGGCACCCTCCAGTGCTCCCGCGATCAGGCCCTCGCCAACGACCACGAGCTGCGGTGTCGGCCACAGAGCCGCCACCAGCCACCTGCGGTCGTCGATGTCGAGGACGGCGGACTCGGGTGTGCCACGACCGAACAGCGCAACGACCTCTTGCGCCCGGGTGACGGGGTCTGCGGAGTCCTGCTCCGGTCCGACCGTCAACCACGTGGTCCGCCCCAGGTCCGGATCGCTCAGGTCGGTCACCAGACAGACGGGGGTGCGCGAGGCGAGCAGCTGCCACCCGGTTTCGGCCAGCCCGGTGGCGGGTTGGAGCAGCACCGTCGCCTGGCCGCCGCAGGTCAGCCCGACGGCCACGGCGTCGTCGTCGCCGATGCGCAGGTCCAGCAGCCGTGCGGCACCGTCGACGTCGGCCTTGGCGAGGGCGTCGGCCAGGGCACGGTCGGCCGCACCGGACAGGATCTGCCCGACCGCGGGAAGCCCGTCGGTGACGGCGGTCGCCTCGCCGCGGTCGTTCGAACCCATGCCGGTGACGGACACGACCCTGGCCAACCACACCGGTCGCTGCTGGTGCTGCCAGGCGAGCACCTGGCCAGCAAGCTCGAACAGGGTCACGGGGACCTCCTCGCTATCGACGCGTTTTCGGCTTTCCCAGTGGTTTTCTGCCGCTGCTGCTGGCCGCAGGCTGTCACAGAACGGCATCTGCGGATAGGGTCCGGCAGGTGGCGATGTTCAAGATCAGCGAAGCTGCCGGCCTGCTGGGCGTCAGCAGCGACACACTGCGCCGCTGGGCCGACGCCGGCCGGGTGCCCACGATCCGCGACGACTCCGGCCGGCAGGCGATCGAGGGTGCGGAGCTCGCCCGGTTCGCCGAGGAGGTGGCCGCGGCCACCGACCGCCCGGTGGCCCGGCCGGTGGTGTCCGAGTCGGCCCGCAACCGGTTCCTGGGGCTGGTCACCAAGGTCACCAGGGACACGGTAATGGCGCAGGTCGAGATGCAGGCCGGTCCGCACCGCATCGTTTCGCTGATGAGCCGCGAGGCTGCCGACGAGCTCGGCCTCGAACCCGGTGTGCTCGCCGTCGCGGCCGTGAAGTCCACGAACGTCGTCATCGAGGTTCCCGTCCAACCCTGACCCTGACCATCCCACCGGGCAGCGCCCGGCAGAGCTCCAGGAGTAAATCGTGCGCCGGATCGCCACCTCGCTGTCCGCTCTCGTCGCCGTCGCCGCGCTGCTCGCCGGCTGCGGCGGCTCCAGCGACTCGACCTCCGCCGGGTCGGCGTCGCCGTCGGCCAGCAAGTCCCCGGCCGTGACCGGCACGATCAACGTGTTCGCCGCTGCCTCCCTGCAGGAGGCGTTCACCAAACTCGGAGGGCAGTTCGAGGCAGCTCACCCCGGCTCCAAGGTCGTGTTCAACTTCGGACCCAGCTCCGGGCTGTCCGAGCAGATCGGGCAGGGCGCTCCGGCGGACGTGTTCGCATCGGCCAGCACGAAGAACATGGACACGGTGGTTTCCAGCGGTGACGCGGCCAACCCCACGGACTTCGTCTCCAACACGATGGAGATCGCGGTGCCGCCCAAGAACCCGGCCGGCATCACAAAGCTCGACGACCTCGCCAAGAAGGGCGTGAAGGTCGCGCTCTGCCAGGCCGAGGTGCCCTGTGGCGCCACCGCGCTGAAGGTGTTCGACAACGCGAACATCAAGGTCACTCCCGTCACCCAGGAGGTCGACGTCAAGTCGACGCTGAGCAAGGTCACCCTCGGCGAGGTCGACGCCGGTGTTGTCTATGTCACCGACGTGCGGGCGGCCGGAGCCTCGGTGAAGGGCATCGAGATCCCGGCCGACGTGAACGCCTCGACCACCTACCCCATCGCCGCTCTCACGGCGTCGAAGAACAAGACCACTGCGCAGGCGTTCGTCGACTACGTGCTGTCCCCGGACGGGCTCGCTGCACTGACCGCGGCCGGGTTCAGCGGGCCCTGAGCGGTTCATGGACAGGCAGCGGGTCGAAGCCCCCGAGGACCGCAACCAGGTGCCCTGGCCCCTCGCTGTGCCGGCGACGATTGCGGTCGCGTTCCTGTTGCTGCCGCTGCTCGGGCTGCTCGTGCGGGCACCGTGGCGCAGCCTCGACCGGGTTCTGGCGGAGAGCCAGGTTGTCGATGCGCTGCGCTTGTCCCTGATCTGCGCCAGTGCCGCGACCGTCGTGTCCCTGGTGTTCGGGGTGCCGCTGGCGTGGGTGCTTGCCCGGGGACGGTTCCGGGGACGGGGACTGCTGCGCGCCCTCGTCACCCTGCCGCTCGTACTGCCTCCGGTTGTCGGTGGCGTCGCGCTGCTCCTGGCCTTCGGCCGCCGGGGCATCGTCGGGCAGTACCTCGACTCCTGGTTCGGCTTCACGCTGCCGTTCACCACCCTCGGGGTGGTCGTGGCCGAGACTTTCGTCGCCATGCCCTTTCTCATCGTCACCGTCGAAGGCGCCTTCCGCAGCGCCGACCGCGGCTACGAGGAGGCAGCCGCCACCCTGGGCGCGTCGCGGCTGACGGTGTTCCGGCGCGTCACGCTGCCGCTGATCGGGCCGTCCCTGGTGGCGGGGTCGGTGCTGTGCTGGGCCCGCGCGCTCGGTGAGTTCGGCGCCACGATCACCTTTGCGGGGAACTTCCCGGGCCGCACCCAGACGATGCCGATCGCGGTCTACCTCGCGCTCGAACGCGACCCGGAGGCCGCCATCGCGCTCTCGCTCGTCCTGCTGGCCGTGTCGGTCGCGGTGCTGGTGGGGCTGCGCGAACGGTGGCTCAACACGGGGACCGCGGCGTGACCGTCAGGGCGCTCGAGCGAAGCCCGACTCCCACGGCGACGATGACCGCATGACAAGCGTGTCCGCCGGGCGGGCGGACGAGACGACGGACGTGGGCCGGCTGGAGGTCGACGTCGTCGTGCGGCGCGGTGCCTTCCAGCTCGACGTGGCGATCTCGGTCGCGCCGGGGGAGGTGCTCGGCGTCCTTGGTCCCAACGGAGCCGGCAAGACCACGCTGCTCCGCGTCCTCTCGGGCCTCGCGGCCGCGACCGAGGGCAGCATCCGGCTCGGCGCCGCCGTCCTTGACGACGCCGCAACGGGAGCGTTCGTGCCCGCCGAGCAGCGGCCGGTCGGGCTGGTGTTCCAGAACTACCGCTTGTTCCCGCACCTGAGCGTGCGCGACAACGTCGCGTTCGCCGCCCGCTCCCGGGGCAGCGGGCGATCAGAGGCTCGCCAGCATGCCGATCGGTTCCTCCGCCAGCTCGGCCTCGCCGAGCTCGCCGGACGCAAGCCGGCGGAGCTGTCCGGCGGCCAGGCGCAGCGCGTCGCCCTCGCCCGGGCGCTGGCCGCCGACCCGGCGATGCTGCTCCTCGACGAGCCGCTGTCCGCTCTCGACGCCCGCACCCGCCTCGAGGTGCGCGGCGAGCTGCGCCGCCACCTCGACGACTTTGCCGGCCCGGTCCTGCTCGTGACCCACGACCCGCTCGAGGCGATGGTCATGACCGACCGGCTCGTCGTGATCGAGGACGGCAAGGTCGTGCAGCAGGGCACACCCGCTCAGGTCGCCCGCCGGCCCGCGACGCAGTACGTCGCCCGGCTGCTCGGACTCAACTTCTACCGCGGCTTCCTCGCGTCCGCGGACGGAACCGTCCAGCTGGCGGCCGGAGGCACGCTGGTCGCGACACCTGCGGGCGCAGCCCCGCTGGTGAACACCGACGTCCTGGTCGCCGTACGCCCGTCCGCGATCTCGGTGCACACCGAGCGGCCCGACCATGCCAGTCCACGCAACGTGTGGGCGGGCACCATCACGGGTCTCGAGATGCTCGCCGACCGGGTCCGGGCCCAGGTCGACGGCCGGCCCAGCGCCCTCGTCGACCTCACTCCGGCCGCGGTCGCCGACCTCGGGCTGCGGCCCGGCCTGCCGGTCTGGCTGTCGGCCAAGGCCACCGAGGTCGACGTCTATCCCGACAACTCCGACTAACCCCGCTCCACCCCTCCTCTTCAAAGTCGATCATGCACAACCTGGAACGCGCACCCATCGCCGCAGGTCAGCGCCCCGGAAATCGGAATCGATCATGCAGTAACTGGGCGCAGCTCAGAAGCTGCATGATCGACTTGAGAGGGGTGAGGGGGTCGCGGGGGCAGGCCGCCGCGTATCCGGCGGGCGTCCCCCCGGACGGGTGGGGGGAGCCACCTGCCCGTTGCCGCCGCACGTTCCTACCGTCGAAGCATGACGCCAACGACCACCACAGTCAGTCCCTCGACGACCGTTGCTGCACGTCCTTCGCGGTGGCGACCGCGTGACGAACGCTCGCTGTTCCTGCTCGGCACGGCACTCGTCGCGCTGCACGTCGTGGACGACAGCTTCCTGCAGCCGCCGGCCGGCACGTCAGCCGCCGACCACCTGGCCGGCGGGCTGGTCCCGGTGGCCCTGTTGGCGGCCGCCGCATGGGCCTACGGGCGGGTGCGGGCGGGGTGGCGCGGCGTGTTGGCGCTGGTCGTCGGTGTCTTCGGCGTCGGTATCGGCGCCATCGAGGCCGGCTACTACACCACCGCCGTCGGACCGTCCGGTGACGACTTCACCGGGTTGCTCGCCATCCCCGCCGGCCTGCTGCTGGTGGGGCTCGGGACTGTGACGCTGTGGCGCTCGCGGCGGCGCGACCGGAGCCTGCTCCGCCGCGTCATCCGCCGCGCCCTGTTGGCCGTCGCCGGAGTCCTGGCTGCGTTCTTCGTCGCTCAGCCGGTGCTGTTCGCCTATGTCGTCACCCACGTTCAGCGTGCCTACGTGCCCGCCGACGCACTTGGCGTCGCGCACGAGAACATCAGCTTCACGACCTCAGACGGACTGCGCCTGCGGGGCTGGTACATCCCGTCGCGCAACGGCGCCGCCGTCGTCGACTTCCCGGGCCGGCTCGGCACCCAGACGGCCGCACGGATGCTCGCGCGGCACGGCTACGGCGTCCTGCTGTTCGACCGTCGCGGAGAGGGTCGCAGCGAGGGTGGCGGGAACTTGCTCGGCTGGGGCGGTGACAAGGACATCATCGCCGCTGTCGACTGGCTGAAGAAGCGGCCGGACGTCGACCCGCGACGGATCGGCGGCATCGGCTTCTCGGTGGGCGGCGAGCTGCTGCTCGAGGCCGCCGCGAAGGACCCAGACATCGCCGCCGTCGTGTCCGACGGCGCCGGCGCACGACAGCTGGTGGAGGAGAAGAAGGCCTTGCCAGGCCGCGACTTCTGGCCGATGAGCCCCGGCTTTGTTCTCCTCAACGCGGCGGTGGCCGTCTTCTCGGACACGGCGCCGCCGGCCACACTCACCGACCTGGTTCCCCGGATCGCACCGCGCCCCGTGCTGTTCATCTGGGCCCCGGACGGCGGCAACGAGACTGAGGTGCTGACGCCGGAGTTCCACCGGGTCGCGGGACCGAACGCGTCCCTGTGGGCCATCCCGGATGCCAAGCACATCAAGGGGATCGAGGCGCAACCACGCGCGTACGAGGACCGCGTTGTCGCGTTCTTCGACGATGGGCTGCTGGAACGCCCTTAGCATCTGGAAGTGCTCGCGATTTCGGTGCTCGGTCCGGTCGAGCTCCTTCGCGACGGTCAGCCGCTTGCGGTGCCGGCCGGTAAGACGACCGAGGTGCTGATCCGGCTTGCGCTGGACAGCACGGTCACCGTCAGCGCTGATCGGTTGATCGAGGACCTGTGGGGCGTCGAGGCGACCGCCACCGAACGGAACACCGTGCAGGCCAAGATCTCCAAGTTGCGGCGTGCTCTCGGCGAGGCCGCAGTCGTGTCCGGCGGGCGCCTCGGCTACACCCTGGAGGTCGACCCGAGCGCGGTCGACGCCCTGGAGGTGCTCAGGGTCGCGCAGGCGGCCAGGGAACTGCTCGACGCCGGTGAGACCGAGGCGGCGCTGGAGTCGTGCACGAGAGCGTTGGCGATGTTCCGCGGTGACGCGGTGTTGAGCGACGCCGGGAACGGAGACTGGCTGGTCCCGTACCGGGTGCGGCTCGAGGAGGTCCGTATCGGTCTGGTCGAGGACCAGCTGGCAGCCCGGATGGAGCGGGGCGCCGGCCGCGAGGTGATCGGTGAGCTCGAGGCGCTCGTCGTCGTCCACCCGTTGCGGGAGCGCATCTGGGAGCTGCTGGTCACCGCGCTGTACCGAGCAGGGCGGCAGGCGGATGCGCTGGCGACCTACCAGCGGGTCAGGGTCCTCCTGTCCGACGAGCTCGGTCTCGACCCGGGTCCGCGGCTGCAACAGCTCGAGCAGCAGATCCTCGTGCAGGACTCCTCACTTGGCGACCGCCTGGGATCGCAGCCGCTTGACGCGCGGGCCGGAAACCTGCCGTCGATGTCGCCTGACCTTGTGGGGCGCGAGGCGGAGCTGGCAGCACTGGCGGACCTGCTCGCGAGCGAACGGCTCGTCGAGATCACCGGGCCGGGAGGTGTCGGGAAGACCGCGCTCGCGATTGCGCTCGGACGGAGGCTGAGCGTGCTGGACGGTGCTGTGTCCGGTGGCGTGTGGCTGGCCAGACTCGAGACCGCCGTGACGGCCGACGACGTCATCGACACGTTGATCGCCGCGTTGAACGTCCCCGGCGAGGCCGCGCTTTTCGAGCGGCTCAAGGGTACGGATGCATTGGTGATCCTCGACAACTGCGAGCACCTCCTGGATGCCGCCGCGAGCGTGGCCGTTCGCCTGTTGGACGCCGCCCCCGGGCTGCGGATGGTGTGCACCAGCCAGGTCCCCCTCGACGTCGACGGTGAGGTCGTGTTCGAGCTTGCACCGCTGGGGCTCGCTGACACCGTTGAGCTGTTCGGTCGGCGATCGACCGGACAGCGACTGACCGAGGCTGATGAAGCCGTGCTTGATCTGTGCCGCTCGCTCGACGGTCTGCCGTTGGTGATCGAGCTTGCTGCTGCCCGGACCAAGACCTTGTCGGTCGAAGAGATCACTCGGCGCCTCGATGACCGGTTCACCGTGCTGAGCGACCCGACCAGCCGCCGACCGGAACGCCGCCGCTCACTGAGGTCGACAATCAGGTGGAGCTACGAGCTGCTTTTCCCTGACGACCAGCGGGGACTGTGGGCACTTGCCACGTTCGCGGGCGGTGCACCGCTGCCCGCGGTGGAGTTCGTCCTTGCGTCGCTCGACGTGCCGGCCACCGCCGCGATCGATGTGGTCGGGCGTCTCGCGAGCCGGTCGCTCGTGATGGTGGACGACAACGACACCTCTCCCACCCACGGGTCGGACCGAGCGGCGATTCACTCGGTCCGGTATCGGCTTCTCGACAGCATCCGGGCGTTCGCACTGGACGCGATGGCCGATGCCGGCCTGTCCGCTCGCGCCTACGCCGCGCACGCCGCGTGGTTCGCCGAAGCAGCCAGGTCCTCCACCGCGGGTGTGCGGAGCAGCCGCCAGGCCGAGTTTCTCTCCGTCGCGCGGGCCGAGCGCGCGAACATAGACGCCGCACTGACCTGGAGCGCCGTGCACGACCCGCTGCTCGGCCTGAGCATGGTCAACGGGTTCGGTTGGTCCTGGGTGGTGCTCGGCGACAGCAGAGGCGCACAGCGGATCCTGGCCGCGCTGGACGCGGTCGGAGACGCGGGCCGGACCGAAGACCGGGCCGGTGCCCTGTTGCTCGCGGCATGGATCGAAGCGTCGACGGGCCGCCTCGAGCTGGCCCGAGACCACATCACCGCCGCAACCGAGCTGGCAGAAGCGATCGGCGACATCGACCTGCAGGCGCGTTGCTGTTACTACCTCGCCTACGTGGTGTCGCATCACGGCGAGTTCCGCCAGGCGATGGAGTTGACCGATCGCTGCCGCACTCTCTACGAGGGGCTGGACCGGCCCTGGGATCAGGCCGCGAACGCGTTGTTCGCCGCCAGGGCCGCGATCTCTGCCGGTGACGAGGAACGCGGCGCCGACGCCGCCGATCAGGTCCAGCGTTGGCTGCGCACGGTTGAGGACCCGTGGCTGCACGTGCGTCGCGATGCGATGCTCGGCGAACTGGCCCGGGTCCAGCACCGGTTCGATGATGCCGTCTCCCACATCGGTCGTGCGGCGGAGGCATCGGGTCGTCTTGGCTTTGCGCAGACCGAGGCCTACCAGGTGATGAGTCTCGGGCGCGCGCAGTGCCAGGCCGGCGACTACGACAACGGTGAGTCCACCCTGGAGCTCGCGGTCGACAAGGCGGAGTCCACCGGTGACGTGCGGCTGGCGGCGCTGGCCCGGGTCCATCTCGGCCGGGTCCTGCGTGCGGTCGGAAAGGCGACGCAGGCACGGGCAGCGCTCGAGGCGGCGGACTCGTGGCATCGCGACTCCGGAGGAGGCGAACAGGCCGCGCTCGGCGAGTGCCTGCTGGCCGCCATGGACGCGGCCGATCGGGTCGCCGGCGCCGAGGAACGCCTGGTTGCGATCCTCGACGATGCCTCGCGCCGGGACGACGCCCCGGTCGAGGTCTTCGCCCTCGACGCGCTCGCCCGCGTCGCCGTTGCCGCGGGGGACATCACCCGGGCGCGGGAACTCTGTGCGGCCGCTGATCGGCGGATGGATGCCGCGTCCCACTTCATCACCGACCTCGACCGGATCGACGCGCATGCGGTCAGGCCGATCGTCGACTCCCGCGCTGGTTCAACACCAGGAAAGCCAGCAAGCCGCTCATGACGATGACGATGCCGACGACCTGCCCCCGGCGCAGCACCTCGCCGAGCAAGAGGAACGACCACACGACCGCGAGGGCGGGCTGAATCACCTGGGAGATCCCGATGGTGCCGATCTGGATCGTCCGCTGTGCGAACACCATCAGCCCGTGGGCGGCGACCCCGGTGAGGAAGGTGAGGATCAGCATGTACGTCCAGCCGGTGCTGCTCATGCCGAACACGCCACCATGGACGACCGCCAGCGGCAGCACGGCCACAGCCGCGATGGGGCTGACTGTCGCCATGAAGGTGGCGACGTCCATGTCCCGTCGGAAGTGTCGCGTGGCCACGACGTAGCCCGTCCAGAGAACCATGGCCAGCAGGCCGAACATGTTGCCCAGTATCGAAGCGTCCCCGTTAGGAGGCGCGCTGAACAACACGAGGGTGACACCGCCGAACGCGACCAGCGCGAACAACAACGCCCGCGGGTCGTGCCACTCGCCGAAGAGCTTCGCACCGAGCGGCACGATCAGGAACGGGGAGAGTGAACCGATCAGCGCGGCGTTGGCCACGCTGTTGTGCGTCGCCCCGGAGAAGAACGCGGCGAGGTTCAGCCCGAAGAAGACGCCGGGTACGAGCGCCTGGCGCACGTCCCTCATGGTGACCCGTCGCCCCGTGCTCCAGAGGTAGGCGTTCCACACGACGCTGACGGTGGTCATCCGCCAGAACGCGACCAGGACGCCGGGAGTCTCGGCGCGCTTCACCAGCGTCGAGCTGAGCGAGAACGCAATCACCAGTCCGAGGACGGCCAGCGCCCCCCATGTCTTCGCGCTGAAGGCGCGGGACCGCGTCGTGGCCGAAGCTGTGGTCGTCATGGCGTGGGCAAGGTCGTTGGTCCGCGGGTTCGGTCGCTGTCCTGCCTTCGCGCATCGCGTGCTCGACCGCCTCACCCAGGTCGACACCTCCGCCGAAGTCGAGGAGGTAGGACAGCCGCGCCTTGGACTTGGCAGGCTATCGAATACCAGCGGTATCTGAGCAAAATCCGCTCACCACGATCCTGACCGTGCTGCCGATGGTTCGGTCATCCCCCGCGAGCCGTCCAGCGCCCGCCACCGGTGACCTGTGCACCTGACGCGACCCACGCAACGAGGTAGCTGCCGGGAAAGTCGACCAGATGGTCACGGGCCAACGCATCGACGAGTTCACGATCGCCGGCCAGGTGCGCCCGAACAATGGCGATCAACTGCCGATCCTGACGGTGCGCGGCGGCAGCAGCGGCGCGGTCCAGCAGCGGGGGCACGTCCGGCAAGTAGGCAAACAGGGCCGCCATCACCAGCAGCATCGGGTCATCGGTCACGTCCGCCTGCGCCCCGATCCATGCCATGGCGTCGCTGTTGCCGCCGATGGCCTGCCGGATGAGCAGCTCGGCCTGTTCTTCTGTCATGGCAACAGGTTGAGCCGGATCGCTGACGCTGGGCTGACGCCTTCGCGTCGAGGTGTCAGCCCAGCGTCAGCGACCTCATCAACCATCGGCGGCAGGCGAGCACCCGGCTCGCACCGCTGAAGGGCAGACGCCATGACCACCACCCGCCACAGCGCCGACCGGCCGAGCGTCATCCAGCCGAGCGCCAGCTCCAGCCGAGCGTCATGACCCGATTCGGGCGATTCGTCGTCCGTCGGCGGCGCGCCGTCATCGTTGCCTGGGTCGCGGCGCTGATCGGTACGGCAGTCGTCGGCAGCTCGGCGTTTTCCGTCCTGTCCACCGACTTCGGCGCGGGGAACTCCACCGAGTCGGGGCGGGTCGCCCACCAGCTCGACGACCTGGCTGAGACCGGCGGGCAGCTCGCGATCGTCGCGGACCGCATCGACGTCGACGACCCCCAGGTTGCGGCCGCCTTCACTGCCCAACTGGCGCGGATCGGTGAGGTCGAGGGTGTCCTCGACGTCGCCGACCCGTGGACCAGCGGACCCGCCACCGAGCAGCTGCGGGCCGCCGACGGTCGCGCGGCGCTGGTCGTGGTCACACTCGCCGGCAACCTCACCGAGGACGCCGAACTCGCGGTAGCGCATCAGGTCGAGGATCTTGCGCACTCCCTTGACGCCCCCGAGGTCCTCGTCGGCGGCGCCGTGCTGGTCGGGGAGACCTTCCAGACCGCGTCCGAGAGCGATCTGCTCCGCGGCGAAGCCATTGCTCTGCCCATCGCCGTCGTCATCATGGTGCTGCTGCTCGGCGGTCTCGTCGCGGGCGGAATGCCGCTGCTCGTCGCGCTCGGCGGTGTCATCCCGACCCTGGCTGTCCTGGTCGCGGCGACCCGGCTCGGCGATGTGTCGATCTTCTCCGTCAACGTCGTCAACATGCTCGGCATCGGGCTGGGCATCGACTACGGCTTGCTGATGGTCAACAGGTTCCGCGAGGAACGCGGTCACGGCCGCGACCACCACGACGCCGCAGTCGCCACCGTCGCTTCCGCCGGCACCACGGTCGTGTTCTCGGCGCTCACCGTCGCGGTCGCCATGTCCGGGCTGTTCGTGTTCGGGGTGCCGCTGCTCACGTCGTTCGGCATCGCGGGGCTCGCAGTCGTCCTGCTGTGCATGGCTTCCGCCGTGACCCTGCTCCCGGCGACCCTGGCTGCGGTGGGCCGGCGCATCAAGCCGCTGCCGGCGACGCCCGACGTCGAAGGACGCTTCTACCGTTTGGCTCGCCGGGTGCAAAGCCGGCCGGTCGTGGTCGGCGGCGCAGTCGCCATCGTCCTGGTACTGCTCGGCATCCCGTTCCTGTCCGCCCGCTTCGAGACCGGTGACGCCCGCAGCCTGCCCCGCTCGTCGGAGGCACGCGCGACCGCGCTCACCCTGGCCGATCGCTTCCCCGCCCACGGCACCGACCCGGTCACCGTCATCGCCTCCATCGACCCGACCGACCCGGCCGCCACCGCGTGGCTGACCGACCTCGCCGCCGCGCCCGGCGTCGCCGGCGCCGTCATCCGGCCCGGCACCCCCACCGGCATGACCGTCGTCGACCTCGTCCCGACCGGCACCTCCCAAGGCCCAGCCGCGACCGCACTGGTCGACCGGATCCGCAGCGACCGCCCGGCGTTCGACATCCAGGTCGGCGGTCCCGCAGCCGAGCTGGCCGATGTCAAGTCCAAGCTCGGATCCCGGCTGCCGATCGCCGCCGCCGTGGTGGCGCTGGCCACCCTGCTGCTGCTCTTCCTGATGACCGGGTCGGTCGTCATCCCGGTCAAGGCCCTGGTCATGAGCGTCCTGAGCCTCGGCGCCAGCTTCGGTGCCCTGAAGCTCGTCTTCCAGGACGGGCACCTGTCGGGGTTGCTCGGCTTCGACTCGGTCGGCGCGCTCGACCTGTGGATGCCGGTCCTCGTCCTGATCTTCGCCTTCGGCCTGTCGATGGACTACTGCGTCTTCCTCCTCTCGCGCATCAAGGAGGTGCACGACCAGACCGGCGACAACGACACCGCGGTCGCGGTCGGGCTGCAACGCTCCGGGCGCATCATCACCTCCGCTGCAGCACTCATCGTCGTCGTGTTCACCGGGTTCGCCCTCGGCGAGGTGCTGGCCGTCAAGCAGCTCGGCGTCGGACTGGCCATCGCCGTGGTCATCGACGCGACCCTCGTACGCATGCTGCTGGTGCCGGCCGTGATGACCGTGCTCGGCGACTGGAACTGGTGGGCCCCCGCACCGCTGCGCCGCTTCCACACCCGATACGGCCTGCATGAAGCACCCTCGGCGCCCGCCACCCCGGCCGCCACGGACCCGGTCCCGATCGACATCCGCATCCCCACCCAGGACGCCGCAGCCCTCGCGACGGACACGCCGCGATGACCCCCACCCAGCACCGCCCCGCCCGCCACGACAAGGAGACCCTCATGACCAGCCACGCCACCCTCGCAACCCACGCCGCGACTGCCCCGCCCGCCGCATCCACCCAGGACCGGCTGCGCCGGGTCACCGGGGCCCTGTTCGCCCTCGGCGCGATCACCTTCGGGGTCGCCGCGACGGTGCTGTCCTCCACGTTCAACTGGCCGGACATCCTGCGTGAGCCGGCCAGCGTCGTCCTCCCCGAGTACGCCGACGGCGGCACCAGCCTGACCTGGACCTGGTTCGCCGTCGCGTGGACCTACGGCATCCTGCTCGTCCCCATCCTGCTGTTGCCCACGGTCCTCGGCCGCCGTGACGATCCGGTGATCCGGGCCGCCACGTTCGCGGGCGCCGTCTCCGTCGTCCTCTCCATGGCCGGCTTCCTGCGTTGGGTGTTCGTCGTGCCGCCACTCGCACACGACTACGTCACCGGTGACGACACCACCAAGGCCGCCGTCGCCGCCGCCTGGACCGCGCAGCACCAGTACGGCGGGGCGCTGCTCGGTGAGCACCTCGGCGAGCTGCTCGTCATCGCCTGGTCCGTCACGTTGTCCGTCGTCATTCTGCGCTCGCGCTGCCTGCCGGCCTGGCTGGGCTGGACCGGGCTCGTGGTCAGCGTCCTGTACTTCATCAACCAGGGCGACATCATGAGCACCGCCATCCCGAACTTCCCGGTCTGGGACCTCGCCGGCGCCCTCGGCAGCACCGGCTGGGGCCTGTGGGTCGCCAGCCTCGGAGTCACGCTCCTGCTGCGACGACCGACCACCGAAGCCCGCGTCGCCACGCCCTTGTGACCGCACTCACTGCAAGGTCAGCACACCGAGATTGCGGAGGACCCCAGCGGAAACGCTGGGGTCCTTCGCCGTCGCGAAGGGCGCACCAATAGTCGTTAGCAAGAGTAATGAGTTATGCTAACGATATGCCGACCTTGACCAAGACCGCCGAACTGGCCAGCGAGCTGCGCATGTCGGTCATGCGGCTGACCCGCCGGCTGCGCTTCGAGCGACCCGACATCGGCCTGAGCCTGACTCAGATCTCGGCCCTCGGCACCATCGACCGGCACGGTCCGATGACCCCGCGCGAGGTCGCTGACCACGAGCGAGTCCGGCCTCCTTCCATGACCCGCGTACTCGCCGTGCTCGAAGAGCGAGGTCTCATCGTCCGCATCGCCCACCCCACCGACGGACGCCAGCAACTCGTCTCGCTCGCCCGCCCGGGCCACGACCTGCTCCGGGAAGACCGCCGCCGCCGCGAGGCCTGGCTGGCGCTCCGGCTCGCCGAGCTGACCCCTGAGGACCGCGCGGTGCTGCACGCCGCCCTGCCCATCCTCGATCGGATCACCCAGACCACATGAGCCCGACGTTCACCTCACTGCACGTACGCAACTACCGGCTCTACGCCACCGGTGGCCTGGTCTCGAACACCGGCACCTGGATGCAGCGCGTCGCGCAGGACTGGCTCGTGCTGCAGCTGTCCGGGCACAGCGGCGTCGCGCTCGGCATCACCACCGGTCTGCAGTTCCTGCCGATGTTGCTGCTCGCGCCGTTCGCGGGGACCCTCGCCGACCGCTTCTCCAAGCGCAAGGTGCTGATGGTGACCCAGGCCTCGATGGCAGTGGTCGGTGCAGTGCTCGGCCTGCTCGACATCACTGGTGTCGTCGAGGTCTGGCACGTGTTTCTTCTCGCGCTCCTGCTCGGCGTCGCCGCTGCCGTCGATGCACCCGCGCGACAGTCCTTCGTGATCGAGATGGTGGGCCGCGACGACGTGCAGAACGCCGTTGCCCTCAACAGCGCGTCGTTCAACCTCGGTCGGGTCATCGGACCGGCCGTGGCGGGCTTTCTCATCGTGTTCGTCGGTACGGGACCCGTCTTCCTGATCAACGCTGCTTCGTTCGGCGCGGTCATCTTCGCGCTGAAGAAGATGCGGGTGGCGGACCTCGTGCCGGTGCCACGGGCCCAGCGCGGCAAGGGGCAGGTCTTCGAAGGCATCCGCTATGTGCGCCGCCGGCCGGACCTGCTGATGGTGATGATCGTGGTCTTCTTCGTCGGCACGTTCGGCCTGAACTTCCAGTTGACCTCTGCGCTGATGGCCACCCAGGTCTTCCACAAGGGCGCGGGTGCGTACGGCATCCTCGGCTCGATCATGGCGATCGGCTCGGTGTCGGGAGCGCTGCTGTCCGCACGGCGCGGCCGACCACGCCTGCGGCTGATCATCGCGGCCGCCGTCGCGTTCGGACTCGTGGAGGTCGCGGCGGGGCTGATGCCGACCTACCTGGCTTTCGTGGCCCTGCTGATCCCACTGGGGCTGTGCCAGATGACTCTGCTCAACTCCGCCAACGCGATGGTGCAGCTCGGCGTCGACCCCGTGATGCGTGGCCGGGTCATGGCGCTCTACATGGCCGTGTTGATGGGCGGCACACCCTTCGGCGCCCCCCTGATCGGAGCGCTCGCGGAGGCGTTCGGTGCCCGTTGGGCCCTGATCGCCGGCGGCCTCATCTCCGCTTCGGCGGCGCTGATCGCCGCTGCGGTGCTCGCGCGACGGGCCGACGTCCAGATGCGCGGCGAGCTGTTCGGTGTGCCGCGACGCTCGGTGCGCGAGCAGGAGCTCGCCGACCTCGCCGTCCAGCGCTAGCCGACGAGAGTGGCGGCTCAGCAAGGGGTTGAACCCTCTCCAGAGCCGCCAGTTCATCGGCGTGTCGGTCGCGCGCACTACGGTTCGTGGGCATGACCGAGCCGTCCTACCTGCATGCGACTCGGCGCGCCTATGACACGGTCGCCGTCGACTATGCCGAGCTGCTGAGAACGGAACTCGCGGCGAAGCCGCTGGACCGTGCCCTGCTTGCTGCGTTCGCCGAACTCGTGAAAGCCGCCGGTGTCGGGCCGGTTGCCGATCTCGGTTGCGGACCTGGTCGTGTGACAGCGCATCTGCAGTCACTGGGGCTGAAGGCGGTCGGCGTCGACCTGTCGCCGGCAATGGTTGCGGTGGCTCGCCAGGCGCATCCAGGTCTGCAGTTCCACGTCGGGTCGATGGCGGCCCTGGACCTGAAGGACGGTGCTCTCGGCGGCATCGTCGCGTGGTACTCCATCATCCACACGCCTCCCGAGAGCCTGCCCGTGGTGTTCGCCGAGTTCCACCGGGTGCTCGGCCCGGGCGGACAGCTGCTGCTCGCCTTCCAGGTGGGCAACGAGCGGGTGCACCTGGAGCGGGCCTACGGCCACGCCGTGTCGCTCGACACCTTTCGACTGCCTCCGGACCGGATCGGCGAGCTGCTGAGCCAGTCGGGACTTGTCGTGCACGCTCGACTGCTCCGCGAACCGGACGAGCCCGAGAAGATCCAGCAGGCCTACCTCATGGCCCGCAAGCCAGTGGGCTGACGGAAGTGGCGGCCCGGCACCGGGTTGACCCCTCTCCAGGGCCGCCAGTTGATGACGCGCGTGGGCACGTTGCCGGCAAAGGGCTCGTTCGGTGTGGGGAGGTGCAGCTGTGGCGGAAGACCTGACGGTCCCCGTAGACGCGACCGGAGAGCTCTCGCACACCGGTGGGGTGCTCGGGCTGTTCCGTAAGTGGGGTGCGGGCAGCGGCAGCGCCGCGATCTCCTTCTCGTTGGTCGAGGAGCTGTTCGGGCCGACCAAGCACCAGGCCCGGATCGAGGTCGAGGCGCAGCGACGCCTCGCCCGGCCGGTGCCGGCGCCGACCGACCCGCCGGAGCTGTCCGAGCCCGGACCGGACGGATCGGCTCAACCTCGGAACCGCTTCACGGGGACCGTGGTGGTCCGCCGCCCCTGAGCAAGCGCGGCCCTCGCCCTGGTCAGCCGGCGCCTCGCCCTGGGTCAGCCGGTGCCCTCGCCTTGGGTCAGCCGCGCGACTTCGCCCTAGTCGCCGATGGTCCCGTCGATGCGTTCCCGGATCAGGTCGGCGTGGCCGTTGTGCCGCGCGTACTCCTCAATCATGTGCACGTAGACCCAGCGAAGATCGACGTCGATGTCGCGCCGCTGACTATGCGTGACGTGGTCGAGGTCGAAGCTGGCCGCAACCTTGCGGCACGCCTCGACCTCGCCGCGGAAGATCGCAAAGTCCTCGGCCGCGCGTGCCGGGTCGACCTCGTCGAAGTCCGCGTCGATCGCGTCCTCCCTGCCGTAGAGGTCGGGCACGTCTTCGCCGCCCACGAACTGACGGAACCACCCGCGTTCCACCTCGGCCATGTGCCGCACCAGCCCGAGCAGGCTCATCGTCGACGGTTCGACACTGCGCTCGGCCAGCTGCTCGGGTGTCAGGCCGTCGCACTTCCACAGCAGAGTGGCTCGGTGGTAGTCGAGCCAGGCGTCGAGGCTCGTGCGCTCGTCGGCGACGCGAGGCGTTCCGGTGCGCTGGTCGGCGGTGGGTTCCTGCATCTCTCTGGTCATGTCCCGAACTTATCGCTGGCCGCCGACAGCGGCGCGCGCCAGGATGAAGCCATGACCCCTGACACGTTCCTGACCCGGCTGAAGTCCGACGCCGCCCGGCTGGCCGAGATGGCCGACCACGACCTCGACGCGGAGGTGCCACCCTGCCCGGGCTGGACCGTGCGCGACGTCGTCGAGCACACCGGCGCGGTCTACTCGCACAAGGTCGCGTGCATGCGACTGCCCGAGGGACCGGAGCACGTCGACGACTGGAACCACGGGCCTGGCGAGGGTGAGGACCTGCTCGGCTGGTTCCAGGAGCGCTACAACGAGCTGGTCACCGAGCTCACCAGCCGCGGGCCGGAGGCGTCGTCGTACACGTGGTACGACCCCGACCAGACCGTCGGCTTCTGGTTCCGCCGGATGGCCCAGGAGACCGCTGTGCACCGGGTCGACGTCGAGAGCGCCTTCGACGCGGTCACCGCGGTCGAGCACGACCTCGCCGTCGACGGCATCGACGAGGTGCTCGACCTGTTCCTCGTCTACCAGGCCGAGGACGTCGGCCCTGACGGCCCCGGACGGGGCACGGTCGCGGTCCGCACTGGTCAGCACATCTGGCGCCTCACACTGTCGGCCGACGACGTGGCCCTCTCGCGCGAGCCCGGCCCCGCGCGACGCGGTCGTGAGCGGCGAGCCGTCCGAGCTGCTGCTGTGGCTGTGGGGACGCCGCCCCGACAGCGCGGTGCAGCTCGAGGGCGACACCGAACTGCTGGCAGGTTTCCGCGCGCGGCTGAGGGTCGTCACGCAATAGCCAGCGACACCTGACAGGCTGCACCCCCATGACGACGTACGACGTCGCGGTCGCGGGCCTTGGTGGGTTCGGGAGCGCCACCGCCTACCACCTGGCGAGCCGCGGCCTTCGGGTCCTCGGGCTCGACCGCCACCCGCCGGCACACGACCTCGGCGCCAGTCATGGCGAGTCGCGGATCATGCGGCAGGCCTACTTCGAGGGCACCGGCTATGTGCCGTTGCTGCGCCGGACCAACGAGCTGTGGGAGCGGCTCAGCACCGATGTCGACGAGCCGCTGCTGCGCCGCACGGGTGGGCTCTTCCTCGGACGTCCCGGCACGCGGGTCTTCGACGGCAGCCTCGCGAGCGCTCGTGACTGGGACATCGACCACGACGTGCTCGACGCCGCCGAGGTGACGCGACGGTTCCCCGGGGTGCGCCCGCCCGCCGGCACCGACGCGCTCTACGAACCGCAGGCCGGCGTGCTCGGCCCGGAGCGCGCGGTGCTGGCACATCTTCGGCTGGCGGCGCGTGCCGGCGCCGATCTGCGCCACGACGAGCCGCTCGCGTCCTGGTCTGCCGACGGCGAGCACGTCACGGTGCGGACGGCACGCGACACCTACGAGGTCGCTTCACTGGTGCTGACGCCCGGCCGGTGGGCCGGCGACCTGCTCGCCGACCTCGCGTTGCCGCTGCGCGTCGAGCAGCGCATCATGCACTGGTTCCGGCCCGCCGATCCGTCGGCGTTCGCCGTCGGCGCGTTCCCGTTGTGGATCTGGGACTGCGAGGACGGCACGGCACCCTATGGCGTCCCGATGCTCGACGGCTCGAGCGTCAAAGCCGCCGTCCACTACTCGACGATCAAGCCGGCCGAGGAGTGGACACCCGCGGAGCTCGCGGAGCGGCTGGCCGAGCTGCTGCCGGGGTTGGGCAGCGAGCACGTGCGCTCGGTCCCGTGCACGTACACGTTGACGCCGGATGAGAGCTTCGTGGTCGGCCGTCATCCGGCCCACGAAAATGTCGTGCTGGGCTGCGGGTTTTCCGGTCACGGCTTCAAGTTCACGCCAGTGCTCGGCGAGGTGCTGGCCGACCTCGCGACGGGACGCGCGCCGACGTACGACTTGTCGATGTTCGATCCGCGGCGCTTCGCGGTGGGCGCCGCTGCGCCGTGAGGCTGTTCGTCGCCGTCGTGCCGCCGGTCGAGGCGATCGACCACCTGGATCGCGCGGCGGCGCCGGTGCGCGCGGCCTGTGCGGAGCTGCGCTGGATCCCGACCGAGCGGTGGCATCTGACGCTGGCGTTCTACGGCGAGGTTGCCGACCGCGATGTGGCTCGCGTCGAGCGGCGCGGGTTGCGGGCGACGCGGGACGGTGCGGTGACGGATCTGCGGTTCTCCGGCGGAGGACATTTCGGCAGCCGCGTGCTGTGGGTCGGCGTGCAGGGTGATCGGGCCGGGCTGCGCGGGCTGGCCGGGCGGCTCGCCACCGACGGGCGGCCCTACCGGCCGCACCTGACGCTGGCTCGCGCGAGGCCCGGCGGTGACGTCGCGGCGGCCGCGCCTGACGCCCCGCCGACGTCGATGCAGCGAGGCGATGATCTGCGGGCGGCGGTCACGATGCTGGCGCCGTACGACGGACCGGTCTGGCGCGGCTCGGAGGTGGTGCTGTTCCGGTCCCACCTCGGACCCGAGCCGCGCCACGAACCCCTCACCCGCTGGCCCCTACCCGCCGCCCCCTGACCCCTTGTGGACTCCGACACACCAATTCTGCGGCGTGTCTGGTGAGCCAGGGTCCACAAATCGGGTGCTGACTAGTGTCGGTGCGTGGATCCGAGGACCCGGCGCATGGTGGTGCTGATTGCCCTGGCGCTGTTCGTCGTCGTCGTGATCGTCAACGCCGTCCGCTGACAGGGTGCCGCCCGTGCCAAGATCGCGATTTCCGCGCCGGAAATGAAAGTCCGCTCGCATCGCATTCTGTGCACCGAAATCGCGATCTTGGTGGGCCTGGTTAGGGCAGGTCGGGGCTGGTTGGGGCTGGGTGGGGGCAGCTCGAGGGCGGCCGGCTACCAGGCGTAGGCCTCGGGAGCCGTGCCGCCAGGACCCGGGAAGATCTCGTCGAGCCTGGTGAGGATGTCCTTGTTCAGCCGGATCTTCAACGCCCGCAGCGACCCGTCTAGCTGGTCCATCGTCCGCGGCCCGATGATCGGCGCGGTCACGGCCGGCTGGTGCAGCAGCCAGGCGAGCCCGACGTCGGCAGGGTTCTCGCCCAGCTCGTCGCAGAGGTCCTCCCACGCCTTGATCGCCTTGCGGTTCTCGGCCAGCGACTCCTTCGCGCGCCCGGTCAGGCGGCGCTTGCCCTTCTCGGTCTTGCGGATGATGCCGCCGAGCAGGCCACCGTGCAGCGGTGACCAGGGGATCACGCCGAGCCCGTAGTCCAGGCAGGCCGGGAGCACCTCGAGCTCCACGTCGCGGGTCAGCAGGTTGTAGATGGACTGCTCGCTCACCAGCCCGAACGAGCCGCGTCGCTTCGCCGCCTCCTGGCCCTTCGCGATGTGCCAGCCGGCGTGGTTGGACGAGCCGAAATACAGGACCTTGCCCTGCGTGCGCAGGACGTCGAACGCCTCCCAGATCTCGTCCCACGGGGTGTCCCGGTCGACGTGGTGCATCTGGTAGAGGTCGATGTAGTCCGTCTGCAGCCGTTGCAGCGACGCGTCGCAGGCCTTGCGGATGTTGCGCGCGGACAGGAACGTGTCGTTCGGCCAGTCGCTCATGCCGCCATAGAGCTTGGTGGCGATGACCGTCTTGTCGCGCCGCTCGCCGCCCTGGGCGAACCACCGGCCGACGATCTGCTCGGTCAGGCCCTCGCCCTTCTTCCAGCCGTAGACGTTCGCGGTGTCGAAGAAGTTGATGCCGTGATCGAGTGCGCGATCCATGATCGCGTGGGAGTCCTCCTCAGTCGTCTCGGGTCCGAAGTTCATCGTGCCGAGGCACAGGCGGCTCACTGAAAGTCCGCTGCGCCCGAGGTGTGTGTAGTCCATGCCGTCCTTCTGTCCGATTGACCAACGTCCAACCGCCGAGATCGTCCCGCAGGACACCTCGTACGCTCGCCTAGGCTAGTTCGGTGAACGAAACTCTCTCCGTCCGGTCGCCGACCGCCGCTATCTGGGCCACCCGCGTGGTGTTCGCGGGCAACGGCGGGCTGTTCGCGACCTGGGCCTCGCGCATCCCGGCGGTCCGCGACCGGCTCGACGCTGACGCCAGGGGACTCGGTTTCGCCTTGCTGTTCACAGCGGTGGGCTCGCTGATCGCGATGCCGCTGTCCAGCCGTTTCATTGCCTGGATCGGCGAGCGCCGGGTCATCGCCGTCTGCGTCACCGCGTGCGTCCTCGCCTATCCGGCACTCGGCCTCGCGCCCAACCTCGTCGTGCTCGGCGCGATCCTGCTCGTCGTCGGCGCGGGCACGGGCGTCTGGGACGTCGCGATGAACGTCGCCGCCAATGCGGTGGAGGAGCAGGCCGGCCGCACCCTGATGCCGGGCTTCCACGCGTGGTGGAGCCTCGGCACGGTCGCCGGTGCCGGCTTCGGCGCACTGGCCGCTCACGCCGACCTTTCCCCGTTCGCGACCTTCGGCAGCGCCAGCCTGGTCGTCGCCGTCGCCGCCGCCCTGGCCGTTCCCCACCTGCCCAACGCGCATGAGAGCAGGACGACCACGACGGCCGAGGGCGAGCACCACGTGCCAGCCAGGGCCCGACGCCCCGGTCATCCGCGACGTACGCCTGATCGGTCTCGGCATCATGTGCTTCTGCGCCGCCTGGGCGGAGGGTGCGGCCAACGACTGGCTCGCGTTGATGCTGCACGACAATCGGGACGCGTCCGCGGCCGCGGCAGCCGCCGGATTCGCCGTGTTCGCCACCGCGATGACGATCGGCCGCGTCGCTGGCAACAAGGTGGTCAACACGTTCGGCCGAGTGCCCGTCCTCCGGGTCGGCGCGGTCGTCGCCACGGTCGGCGTCGTCGTCCTGCTCACGGTGCCCTTTCTCGCGGCGAGCTATGCAGGCGCGTTGCTCTGGGGGCTGGGCATCGCCATCGCGTTCCCGCTGGCCATGAGCGCCGCCGGCGAGACCCCCGGTCGCGGTCCTGCCGCGATCGCCATGGTCGCGACCATCGCCTACACCGGTTTCCTCGTCGGACCGCCACTGATCGGCTCGATCGCTCACGCGACGGGTCTCGACAAGGCGCTGTGGGTCGTTGCCGGCCTCACCATCGCCATGTTCCTGCTGTCCGGCACGGCACGGCCGCGGCGCACCGTGCGAGGCTGAGCGCGTGCCCGAACCGCTCGCCGCTGCGCTCACCTCGCTGCGGCCCCTGCTGCTCGACGCCGATCATCTGGTGCGCGCGGTGGCGGCCGGCCGCCGTCGGGGCGCCCAGCCGTCGTGCCAGCGCGCGACCCTGCGGCCCGTCGACCTCAAGGACGGGCGACGGCTGCAGGTGGTCACCGACGACGGCCAGGGCCCGCGGACCCGCAATGAGGCGTACGGCGGCGCCGGGGCGGCTGCTGCCGTCGACGCGCTGCTGGCCGAGCCGTTCGGCAACTGGCACGTGCAGACGACGACCGAGACCGTGCAGCTGCGGGTGACCAAGAAGGGCGAGGCGCAGGTCCACCGGGCGGTTGCCGCCAACGCACAGCACACCGAGCACGACCGCGCGAAACCTCACCTCATCGATCCGGGCGACCCGCTGTTCACGGTGCTCGGGGCCGGTGCCAGCAAGAGGCGGCAGGTCGACGCGTTCCTGCACATGCTGGCCGGAGTCGTCGAGGACGCCCAGCTGCCGCGCCATCGGGCGCTGCGGGTCGTCGACCTCGGCTGCGGCAACGCCTACCTCACGTTCGCGGCCTACCGCTATCTGTCCGAGCGCGGTCCCGTCGACGTCGTCGGCATCGATGTGCGCCCGCAGGCTCGGGAGCGCAACAACGAGCTCGCCGCCCAGCTCGGCTGGTCTGAACACCTGCGTTTCGAGGAGGGCTTGATCGTCGACGCGACCGTCGATCCGGCCGATGTCGTGCTGTCGCTGCATGCCTGCGACACGGCCACGGATGACGCCCTCGCCCAGGCGGTGCACTGGCAGGCACCGGCGATCCTCGCCTCGCCGTGTTGCCACCACGACCTGCAGCGCCAGCTCAAGGCGGCACCGGCGCCGGCACCGTACGCATTGCTCACTCGTCATGCGATCTTGCGCGAACGCTTCGGCGACGCACTCACCGACGCGTTGCGCGCCGCCCTGCTCCGTCGGGTCGGCTACCGGGCCGAGGTCGTGCAGTTCGTCGCGTCGGAGTACACGCCGCGCAACACGATGATCAAGGCTGTGCGGCAAACGGGCGCACCCCCGGTCTCCGCCGAAGTTGACGAGGACTATGACGACCTTGTGCGAGGGTGGGGTGTGACGCCCTACCTGCAGACCCTGCTCGCCGATGCCCTCGGTTAGCGCCGCGCTGTTCGCGGGACTGCTCGCCGCGAGCAACGTCACCACCGTTTTGACCATCCAGGACCCGCACATCACCGAGTCGAGTGGTCTGGTGCGTTCGGTGCTGCACCCGACCCTGCTGTGGACGCACAACGACGGCGGTAGCACCGCGGAGATCTACGGCATCAATCCCAAGGGCCGCACCGTCGCGCGGATCACACTGCGCGGCATCGACCCCTACGACCCCGAAGCGATCTCCCGCGGCAAGGACGCCAGTGGCCGGCCGGCGTTGTTCCTCGCGGACACCGGTGACAATGCCGCGCGCCGCAAGAACGTGTCCGTCTTCCGGGTCACCGAGCCAAAGTCGCTCGGGCGGCAGACGATCAAGCCGACGTGGTTCCGTTTCAAGTACGAGGACGGTCCGCACGACGCGGAGGCGTTGCTCATCGACCCGCGCGACGGTCGCCTCTGGATCGCGACGAAGTCCCTCGGCACCGGCGGGCTCTACGTGGCTCCGCGCAAGCTGGTCACGGAGTCGCACGGCATCAACAAGCTGCAGCGCGTGGCCGACGTGCCGGCGCTGACCACCGACGGAGCGTTCCTGCCCAACGGGAAGTTCGTGCTGCGCACTTACACGTCTGCCTTCCTCTATGACGCACCGGGCAAGTTGCGCGAGCAGCTCAGCATGCCGCCCCAGACGCAGGCCGAGTCGATAGCCGTCGACGGCAACCGGCTGCTGGTCGGAAGTGAGGGGCCGGACAGCAAGGTTCTTTCCGTGCCGCTTCCGCCCGGCGCGATTGGGAAGGGGACACCGACGCCGACCCCGTCGGCAAAGTCATCGAGCAAGAGCCCCTTCTCACTGGTGAGCGGCGACGTCGGCCTGGAGTCCATCGAGCGGGTGCTGGTCGCCATGGTCGCCGCGTCCCTGATCATTTTCATCATCGCCCGCCTCAGACGCGACCGCTGAGACGCGACCCGTGGAGCCCGACGCTGAGCCCAACCCGCTGAACCCGACCCGTGGACGACCCGTGGCGACCTTTCGTCGCGACTCGCCGGGCGAGTCGCGGACGAAGGTCGCTCGTCGGGATTGCGGCGCGGCGGTGGGGGCGGCGCGGTGGTGGCGGCGGCGGTGGATGCCGTCAGGCAGTCGGGGCGAGGGCGGCGGTGGTCCGGGGTGCGCCGAACCGCACGCCGAGCGCTGAGAAGACGAGCAGTGCGGGCACGACCAGGAAGGCGCCGTGGATGCCGATCTGGTCGGCGAGCGCACCGAGGACGAACGGGCCGCCACCGGACGCGAGAGCCACGCCGAGCCCGACGCGGGCAACGGCGAGGTCGGGCCTCCCGTCCGAGGCGACGATCGCGCGGGCGACGCCAATCGGGTAGAACAGCGCGATGCCCAGGCCACAGACGAGCAGGGCGAGGATTGCGAGCGGAGCCCACGTCGTGAGCCAGAACGCGGCGAAACCTGCCCCGCAGACGGCCAGTGCGCCATAGAGCAAGCGGTCCAGTGCGATGCTCAGCGCCAACCGGCCGCCAGCAATGCGACCGATGCACATGCCCGCCACAACGGCGGTCACCCCGGCCGAGGCCATCGCCGAGCTCAGGTCGAAGCGGGCACGCAAGATGTCGGCAGTCCACAGAATCATGCAGAACTCCACGGCGATGCCCGCGGTAACCACGCCCCAGCCGATCCAGTAGACAGCCGGCAGCCGTCGTGCGCCGCCCTGATGAATGGGCGCGACCGTCGGTTTCGGATAGCGAACGTTCCTGCCGAACAGGGCGAGCAGGGCCACGACCGGGAGCAAGAGCAGCATGGCGGCCCGCCAGCCGAGGCCGACCGCCACAGTCAGTCCGACGATCAACGGCGCCACCGTGCCGATGCCGGCCGCGACGGCGGTCGCCTCGGTGACCGCGGAGGCACCGGCCTTGCCGTGATGGTCGCTCAGCACGGCCGGCGCCGGAAGGGCGATGAACGCAGCACCGAACGAGCCGAGCAAGGCGCCTGACAGGGTCAGAGCGAGAACGTCAGTCGCGATGTACAGCAGGATCCCGAGACACAGCACGACCAGGCCCGACCACATCACCAGCCCCCGCCCTCGCCGTCGTACGACCGGTGTGATCACCAACGCGCCGAGCAGCGAACCTGTCGCGAGGGCCGTCGCGTGCAAGCCGGACAGTGTGCGGCTGATGCCCTGCTCGTCGCGCAGCAGCGACACGGTTGGCCCGAAGCAATAGAGGAAATAGCCGAAACAGCCCATCTGGAGGTAGACCAGCCAGGTCAACCGGTCACGGCGCAACTCGTCAGCCAGAACTCGGCGGCGGGAGAGCGGAGACGACGTGGTCGATGCAGGCAGTGAGTGCATCGACGTCGGACGGGTCGACGGACGGGAACATCGCGATGCGCAACTGGTTGCGGCCGAGCTTGCGATAAGGCTCGGTGTCGACGATTCCGTTGGCGCGCAACACCTTTGCCACCCCGGCCGCGTCGACTGACGGGTCGAAGTCGATGGTGCCGACGACGGCCGAGCGCATGTCCGGGTCGGTCACGAACGGCGTTGCGTAGTCGGACTTCTCGGCCCAGTTGTAGAGCCGGGTCGACGAGTCGGCGGTGCGCCCGCTCGACCAGGCCAGGCCGCCTTGCGCGTTGAACCAGTCGACCTGCTCGGCGAGCAGGAACAGGGTGACGAGAGCCGGTGTGTTGTAGGTCTGGTCCAGTCGTGAGTTGTCGATGGCGATCTGCAGATCGCTGAACGCCGGGATCCATCGGTCGGTGCCGCCGATGTAGGCGGTCCGCTCGATGGCGGCGGGGGACAGCAGAGCGATCCAGAGCCCGCCGTCTGACGAGAACGACTTCTGCGGTGCGAAGTAGTAGGCGTCACTCTCCCGCACGTCGATCGGCAGGCCACCGGCACCGGATGTCGCGTCGACGAGGACGAGCGCGTCCTCGTCGACGCCTGCCACGCGGCGGATCGGCATGGCCACGCCCGTCGACGTCTCGTTGTGGGTCAAGGCGTATGCGTCGATGCCGATCTCGGACTTCGGCACCGGGTGGGTGCCGGGTACGGCGTCGATGACGGTGGGCGCGTCCAGGAACGGTGCGGCCTTCGTGGCTGCCGCGAACTTCGAGGAGAACTCCCCGAACACCAGGTGCTGGGCCCGCGACCGCACGAGGTTGAGCGTGGCGATGTCCCAGAACGCCGTGGTGCCGCCGTTGCCGAGGACGACCTCATATCCGTCGGGCAGCGAGAACAGCTCGTGCAGGCCCTCACGCAGGCGGCGCACGACCGCTTTCACCGGCGGCTGCCGGTGCGAGGTGCCGAGGTATGAGGTCCCGGTGGCCCGCAGCGCGTCCAGGGCCTCGGCCCGGACCTTCGACGGGCCGGAGCCGAACCGTCCGTCGCGGGGCTTGAGGTCGGCTGGGATGACGATGTCGGTGGTTGTGTCGCTCACGCTCGTGAAGGCTAGGTGACCGCCATTGCCGTCGGCTGGGCCGGCCGCCGATCGAGACGCTGGCCAGCGCCGGTGCCCCGCCCGCCTAGTGGGTTTCAGCAAGGCGGCGAGCCGTTTCAACCGGCGGTTACTTCCAGCCGGAGACGTCGCTCGGCTTGCGCGGCTTCTCGCCGACGTAGCGGGCGGACGGCCGGATCAGCCGCCCGGTGGCCTTCTGCTCGAGTATGTGCGCCGACCAGCCGGCCGTGCGCGCACAGGCGAACATCGGCGTGAACATGTGCGGCGGTACCTCGGCGAAGTCGAGCACGACGGCGGCCCAGAACTCGACGTTCGTCTCGAGCACCCGGTCCGGTCGGCGCGACCGCAGCTCGGCCAGCGCGGCCTTCTCCAAGGCCGCCGCAGCCTCGTAACGGGGGGCGCCGAGCTGTTCCGCGGTGCGACGCAGCACCCTGGCCCGTGGGTCCTCCGCCCGGTAGACGCGGTGCCCGAAGCCCATCAGCCGTTCCCCGCGGTCGAGCACGCCGCGCACGTAAGCGCCGGCATCGCCGAGCTCCTCGACACCATCGAGCATGTGCAGTACGCGCGCTGGTGCGCCGCCGTGCAACGGCCCGGACATGGCGCCGACCGCGCCGGAGAGGCAGGCCGCGACATCGGCGCCCGTGGAAGCGATCACCCGGGCAGTGAACGTCGAGGCGTTCATGCCGTGCTCGGCGGCCGAGGTCCAGTAGGCGTCGACGGCCTGCACGTGCCGCGGATCCGGCTCACCGCGCCAGCGGATCATGAACCGCTCGACGATGGTCTGCGCCTTGTCGATCTCGGCCTGGGGCACCATCGGCAGCCCGATGCCTCGGGCGGACTGTGCCACGAAGGACAGGGCCATCACTGAGGCGCGGGCGACGTTGTCGCGCGCCTCCTCCTCGTCGATGTCGAGGAGCTGTCGGAACCCCCAGGCGGGCGCCAGCATCGCCAGGGCGCTCTGCACGTCGACGCGGACGTCACCCGAGTGCACGGGCAGCGGGAACGGCTCGGCCGGCGGCAGCCCGGGGTTGAACTCGTTGTCGACCAGCAGCCCCCAGACGTTGCCGAAGGAGACGTTGCCGACGAGGTCCTCGATGTCGACGCCGCGATAGCGCAAGGAGCCGCCGTCGCGGTCCGGTTCGGCGATCGTGGTCTCGAACGCTACGACTCCTTCGAGCCCAGGGACGAAGGCGTCAGTCGTGCTGGTCACAGGGGGGCTCCTCGGCAGGTGGTTCGCACGCGGCGGGGCAACAGCGACGATGGGTATCCGCAGCGTGCCACAGTGATCGTATGTGCGCCCACCCCGACCTGGCCGCGATGCGGGGGGTCTACGCCCGGACCGGGCTCGATGAGGCCTCGATAGCGGCCGACCCGCTGGAGCAGTTCGCCCGCTGGATGCAGGACGCCATAGCCGCCGGACTGCCCGAACCCAATGCCATGGTGCTCGCCACGGCCACCACCGACGGCGTACCCAGTGCCCGCACTGTCCTGCTCAAGGGCGTCGATGACCGGGGATTCACCTTCTTCACCAACACCAGTTCGCGCAAGGGAGCCGAGCTGGCGGCCAACCCGCAGGCCGCCCTGGTCTTTCCGTGGCACGCGCTGGAGCGCCAGGTACGCGTCACCGGCCCCGTGTCGGTGGTCGATCGAGCCGAGGCGGCCGACTATTTCGCGTCGCGACCGCACGGGTCCCGGCTCGGGGCATGGGCGAGCCCCCAGTCACAGGTGATCGGCGGGCGCGCCGACCTTGACGCACGGCTCGCCGAACTGGCCGAACGCTGGCCGGACGGCGCGAACGTGCCGCTGCCGGACTTCTGGGGCGGCTATCGCGTGGCGCCGGAGATGATCGAGTTCTGGGCCGGTCGCGAGGACCGCCTGCATGACCGGCTGCGCTTCCGTCGCGTTGGAGACACAGCTGACCAGGAAGCGCCCAAACCTTGGCTCCTCGAGCGCCTCGCCCCCTGACCCTCCCCACTGGCGCGCGGGAAGGTGGCGCGTCGGGCGGGAAGGTCGCGTGTCGGGCGGGAAGGTCGCGTGTCGGGCGGGAAGGTGGCGCGTCGGGCGGGAAGGTGGCGCGTCGGGCCGAAAGGGTCCGGACATGCAGCGACCCGCGGGCCTTGGTGCAGGGGGACGTTTCCCTGCGGCCCGCGGGTCGGGTGACTGCCTGAGATTCGCCGGCCACTTTCGGCCGGATTAACGAACCGGAGTCGGCGGCTAGCTGGCAGCCACCTCACGCGTCCTAGAAATACTCAAATTCTCGGACCACCTCCCTTCCGTGTACGGACGAGATTACGACGCCGAACCGACCGGCACAATCACATTGCGCCGCCTGTCCCGCAGGGCGGTCCGCGTCAGGTGCTGCCGAGAGCGATCCAGGTGGCCTGCGCGCGACCGAGGACGCGCCCGTCGGCGTCGTACAGCGTGCTGGCTGTGAAGGTCTTGCGCCGCTCGGCCCCCAGCCACCGCCCCATGACCACGCACGGGTCACCGGCCTGCGGCAGGGCGTCGACGGCGGCTGTCATGCGGCCCAGCACCATCGGGCGTCCGACCAGGTCAGCCGACCACCCTCCTGGGCAGTCCAGCGCGGCCCAGACGGCCTCGACGAGTGCGGCGCCGTCCAGCGACGCCAGCGACGCGTCGGGAACCCAGGTCGTGGCCACGCAGTCCGGCCGGTCGGGGACCCGGCCTGGGCGCAGGCCGAGGCCGTCGGGCGGCGGGCGGTCGGTGCCGCAGGCGAAGCAGCCCGGGAATGGGTGCTGGTCATATCCGGCGTACGTCGACATGGCTTCTGTGGCGGCCGCGAAGCGCACCGGGTCGACAACTTCTTCGGTGAACCGGGCCACGACCGCGTCGGCGATGACCGCGCCGCCGAAGGTCAGCGTCGCCCGGTCATTGGCCACCACGACGTCGAGGTAGGTGTCGAGCGGAGGTGGCTGGCGCAGCGTCACTTCGACGACCGAGCCGGCCGGCAGCAGGGTCGCGAGGCGTCCTGCGGTGTAGCCGCCGTTGGCCGAGCCGGGGGGTCCCGCGAACCGTGCGTCGATCTGCAGCGGGGGGGTCATGGGAACTCTGTGGTCCTCGGGCATCCACGTCACCCTAGGACGCGCCACGTCCTCGGGTGCCGGTCAGGTCAGGAGGTCCGCCGCGATCCGGAGGTCAGCCACCAGCCCGGCGTACGCCTGCTCGGTGTCGTCCGCGCGCAGCACGGCCGACGGATGGATCGTGGCCATGATCCAGGGCGGGCCGGCGGTGGCGGTGCTCGGCGGGAAGGGGAACGTCTCGCCGCGCTGGCGGGTCACGCGGAAGCTCGCCCCGAGCATTCCCTTGGCGGCGGTGGCCCCCAGACAGACGATCACCACGGGACTGAGCAGGGCGAGCTCGGCGCGCAGCCACGGCCGGCATGCCTCGACGTGGAGCCGGTCGGGTGTCTGGTGGATGCGGCGCTTGCCAGGGCCGTCCTGGGTGAAGCGGAAATGCTTGACCACGTTGGTGCGGTAGATGGTCGAGCGCTCGATGCCCGCCTCGTCGACCGCCCGGACGAGAAGATGGCCGGCCGGGCCGACGAAGGGCGCTCCCTGCCGGTCCTCCTGGTCGCCCGGCTGCTCGCCCACCAGCACGACGCGTGCGTCCGGCGGGCCGGCAGAGAAGACCGTCTGCGTGGCGTGTTCCCACAGCTCGCAGCCCTTGCAGCTCTGCGCCGCAGCCCGCAGTCCGTCGAGGTCGGCGCCGGGGGGTACGAAGTCACCCGCGCTCACAGTCAGACCCTAACCGTGATCATTTCCGGCCAGGGGGAGCGGTGGGCGGGCTCGTTTGCACCGGTAGGTCAGAATGCACCTGTGAGCGACCTCATCGACACCACCGAGATGTACCTCAAGGCGGTCTTCGAGCTGGAGGAGGAGGGCATCGTCCCGCTCCGTGCTCGCATCGCCGAGCGGCTCGGCCAGTCAGGGCCGACGGTGTCGCAGACGGTGGCCCGGATGGAGCGCGACGGGCTGATCACCGTCGAGGGCGACCGGCACCTCCAGCTGACCGTTGACGGCAGCGCGCTGGCGACCCGCGTGATGCGCAAGCACCGACTCGCGGAGTGCCTGCTCGTGCAGCTCATCGGCCTGCCGTGGGAGCTGGTGCACGAGGAGGCCTGTCGCTGGGAGCACGTGATGAGCGAGACCGTCGAGCTGCGACTGCTCGAGGTGCTCGGCCATCCGACCGTCTCGCCCTACGGCCTGCCGATCCCCGGGCTCGATGAGCTGGGCGAGAAGAAGAAGGGCCGCGCCTCCGCGGCAGAGTCGCCGCTGACCACCCTGGACCAGGTCGTGATCGACCCGTCCAAGACCGTTGTCGTCCGCCGTCTCGCCGAGCCGCTGCAGACCGACACCGCGCTGATGTCGCGGCTGCGGCGAGCCGGCGTCCAGCCGGGTGCCGCCGTGACGGTGGCCTCCTCGGCCACCGGCCTGCTGGTCGGCTCGGGGGGCGAGACCACCGAGATCACCTCGTTGGTCGCTTCGCACGTCTTCGTGTCGGCGCACTGATGCGCGCGGTCACGGTGCACAACCTGAAGACCACTCTCGACGAGGGCGCGACGGTGGTGATCGACGTCCGCGAGCCCTACGAGTACGCCGAGGGACACGTGCCGGGCGCCGAGCTCATGCCGCTGATGACGGTGCCGCAGCACGTCGACGAACTGCCCACCGACCGACCGGTCTACATCGTCTGCGCGGTCGGCGGACGCAGTGCCCAGGCGGCGGCCTTCCTCGCGACCCGCGGCGTGGATGCCGTCAACGTCGACGGTGGCACCGGCGAGTGGATCGCGGCCGGCTATCCGGTCGAGCGCTGAGCCCGACCGGCTCACATCGGCGACGCGAGCGCCCGCGACGCTCGTACCCGATGTAGGTGTTTTCAGGCGTGTACGGGCGCGCGCGACTGCACTCTCGGTGAGCGGCGAACACCCCGCGGTGACGAGCAGAAGCATCCCTTCTCAAACCTCGCCGCGCCCGAAAAAGTCCCGTTTGATCCACCAGTTCTCATCGCGTAACCTGCTCCCGCTGACCCCGACCGTCGGGGACCAGCGCGTACGAGGCCGCCGAATCCTGCCCCTCGACGCAGCAGGCCGCACTAACGCCTGGCAGGAGCGGGGGACCCACGTACGTGGTCCCTCAGGGGTCCTAGGGGTAAAGCCGCACTCCGTGCGGCCGGACATCTCCCGTCCGAACCCGACAGCTCACCTCGTAGGCGTGGGAGAGGACCTCGGTTGTCCAAGCACCGTCGCCCATCAACCATGTCGCGCGTCGCCACCTCGGCGAAGCGCCCGATGAACATCAGCATTGCGGCCGGTGTCGCCGGCACCGTCGCCGTCACCGGCACCGTCGTCGCTGTCGCGTCCGAACACCCGGTCAAGCCGCGCGTCAAGCCGGCCGCCCTCATGGCTGCCGACACGGCAACGCCGGAAGCCACGGTGCAGCTCGCGCGACAGGAAGCCGCCGCGCAGGTCCGCCTGGACCAGCGGCTCGCCGCCATCAAGGCCGCCAAGCTCAAGGCGATCGCTCGCCACAAGGCTGCGGCCAAGCGCGCGGCCAAGGCGCACCGGGCCGCGCAGCGGGCCGCCGCGAGGTCCTTCTCGAGGGTCGACGAGCACATGTCGTCCTCGGCGGCTCACGTCCTGCAGATCGCTGCGGCCCAGTCGGGCGACAGCTATTCCTACGGCGCTGCCGGCCCCGACTCGTTCGACTGCTCCGGGTTCACGCAGTACGTCTTCGGCCACGTCGGCATCTCGCTGCCACACTCGGCTGCGGCGCAGGCCACGGTCGCCACGCCGGTCTCGCAGCCGCAGCCGGGTGACCTGGTCTTCGTGCACAACGGCGGCGGCGGAAGCATCGGTCACGTCGCGATCTATGCCGGTGGTGGATACTGGTACGAAGCGTCAAACCCCAATCAGCCGGTCGGCAAGCACCGCGCATGGTCAACGAACGTAACGTTCGGCCGGGTTCTCTAGATATCACCACGAAACCCCACGAGAGTGCGGGCTGACACCCCCCCCGTCGGTCCGCATCAGGAACCCCGGAGTCCACCCCCCCGACTCCGGGGTTCCGACCGTCCAGGGACCTGTCCCGGACCCTGGTTGAGCGTGGTTCAGCGGGACGCGGGCGCCGGGAGCTGCTCCACGGCTACGACCCGCATCGGCTCCTCGACGCTGAGATGCACCACCACGAGAGCGCCCTTGCGCACCGGTTTCATCCCCTCCGGCGTCGTCCCGAGCCGTCGGCAGAGCTCGACGACCAGGTCGGGCAGCGCGCCGCCCTGGGTGCAGATCGCGACGCTGCCGCCCTCGCCGACGATCCCGAGCGCCCGGGTCACGGCGGCCTCCGGCTCGCCCGGGAAGCCCGACTCCGAGAACAAGTGCTCCTGGGCGATGGTCAGCCCGGCAGCGGCCGCGAACGGCTCGAGCGTGCCGAGGCAGCGCCGTACATCCGAGGAGTAGGCCCGCGACACGCCGTAGGCCGCCAGCAGGTCCGCGATGACCGCCGCCTGGCGACGGCCGGCCGCGTCGAGCGGCCGCTCGACATCGGGCCTCTTCCACGCCGAGCGGCTTCCGGCTTTCGCATGGCGTACGACGACGCAGGCGCGCGTAGGTCGCGGGTCGCGGAGGAACTCGTCCACGACGAATCCGTCCCGGTCGGGCTTGAGCCGGTCACCGGCCTTCTCGATCGGCACCCAGTCCACCGCGTCGACCTCGTTGTTCGGGCTGAACTCACCACCCGCCCAGCGCAGTGACCAGTACTGCACCCGTTTGGGCCGTCCGTCCACGGCGTAGCGCGCCTGGCCGAGCGGCCGCCCGACCACCACCCGGGCACCGGACTCCTCTTCGACCTCGCGAACCGCTGCCAGCAGCGGGTGCTCGTCGGGTTCGAGCTTGCCCTTGGGCAGCGTCCAGTCGTCGTACTTGGGCCGGTGCACCAGCGCCACTTCGATCGCTTGCGGGCTGCCGTCGATCGGCCGCCACACGAGACCGCCGGCAGCCTCGATCGCCACCGTTGCGCTCACGAGCTGTTAGCCGATCTCGGCGTCGTCGTTGTTCGCCCGCAGGCGCCGCCGCCGGGCGATGGTCTCCTGCTGATAGTCGACCATTTCGGGGCCGTGCGCCGATCGCTTCCAGCTGCCGTCGGACAGCAGGGTCCAGTGGTCGACCTGGTCGGACCAGGCGCACTCGAGCAAGTCGTCGATCGCGCGCCGGCCGGCCGGGTCCCGCACCCGGACAAGTGCCTCGACGCGCCGGTCGAGGTTGCGATCCATGATGTCCGCGCTGCCGATCCAGATCGTGCGCTCGCCACCTGAGTCGAAGCGGAAGATGCGCGAGTGCTCGAGGAACCGGCCGAGCAGGCTGCGCACCCGGATGTTCTCGGACAGCCCCGGAACGCCGGGGCGAATGCTGCACATGCCACGCACCAGCAGATCGATGGTGACGCCCGCCGACGAGGCGTCGTACAACGCATCGATGATCGTCTCGTCGACCAGGTTGTTCACCTTGATCGAGATGCCCGCGCTCTTGCCCTTTCGCGCCCGTCGGGCCTCGCGCCCGATGAGGTCGAGCAGGCCGGGGCGCAGCGTCTCGGGTGCCACGAGCAAGGTGTCGTAGTCGCGGTGGCGGGTGTAGCCCGACAGGTGGTTGAACAAGTCGGCGACGTCCGCGCCGATCTCGGGGTCGGACGTGAGCAGGCCCAGGTCCTCGTAGACACGCGCAGTCTTGGGGTGGTAGTTCCCCGTGCCGACGTGGACGTAGCGGCGCAGCATCCGGCCGTCGTCCTCGGACCGCACGACGAGGGCCAGCTTGCAGTGGGTCTTCAGCCCGACGAGCCCATAGACGACGTGGCAGCCCGCTTGCTCGAGCTTGCGCGCCCAGCGGATGTTGGCCTGCTCGTCGAAGCGCGCCTTGATCTCCACGACGACCAGAACTTGTTTGCCCGACTCGGCGGCTTCGACGAGGGCGTCGACGATGGGCGACTCGCCGCTGGTGCGATAGAGCGTGAGCTTGATCGCCTGTACGCGCGGGTCGGTGGCGGCCTGTTCGATGAACGACTGCACGCTCGTCGCGAACGAGTCGTAGGGGTGGTGCAGCAGCACGTCGCCGGCGCGCAGCGCTGTGAACACGTCGGACGTTGTCCCTTCGCCGCCGCGCAAGGCCCGGTGGGTCTCGGGAACGAAGCCGGGATATTGCAGGTCTGGTCTGTCGAGCTCGGCGATCGGCCAGAGCCCGGCGAGGTCGAGCGGGGCTGGGCCGCGATAGACCTCTTGCTCGGTGATCTCGAGCTCGCGCACCAACAGGTTCAGGACTCGGTTGCTCGTCGCGTCGTCGACCTCGAGTCGCACGGGTGCCCCGAACCGGCGCCGGGCCAGCTCGCGCTCGAGGGCGTGCAACAGGTTGCCTGCTTCGGAGTCCACCTCGAGGTCCTCGTTGCGGGTGACACGGAACGAGGTCGTCTCCAGCACCCGCATGCCGGGGAAGACCACGTCCAGGTTGGCCGCGATCACCGTCTCGAGCGGGATGAAGCGCGAGTCCTGCTCGTCGGTGGCGACGAAGCGCGGCAGCAGCGGGGGCACCTTGATCCGCGCGAAGTGCTCATCCTCGGTCGAGTCGTCGCGGACGACGACGGCCAGGTTGAGCGACAGGCCCGAGATGTAGGGGAACGGGTGAGCCGGGTCGACGGCCAGCGGGGTCAGGACGGGGTGGATGCGCTCCGTGAACAGCGTGCGCATCAGGGCGACCTCTGTCGGCTCCAGGTCCTCCCACCCGACGATGCGGATGCCGGCCTCGGCCAGCTCGGGCAGGAGCGTCTTGGCGCACAGGGTGGTCTGCCGGGCGACGAGCTCCTGGGCATAGGTCGAGACGCGGTCGAGTCGCTCCTTGGGTGTGAAGCCCGCCTTGTTGCGGGCCGTGATGCCAGCAGCCACCCGCCGCTGCAGCGCGGCGACGCGCACCATGAAGAACTCGTCGAGGTTGCGGGAGAAGATCGCGCTGAAGCGCACGCGTTCCAGCAGTGGCACGGCGGGGTCTTCGGCGAGCTCGAGCACTCGTGCGTTGAAGTCGAGCCAGCTGGTCTCCCGGCCCAGGAACCGGTCGGCTGGCCGGTCGGTCTCGTGCGGCGACGGGTCAGAGATCGTGACGTCGACGTCCTCGATCTCCTCGGCACTGTCGTCGGCATATCGCGGCGGCTCGGGCGCGGTCTCCAGCGGCCACGGCGCGGAGGAGGGGGCGCTCATGACGCCCATGCTGGTGTGCGGGGCTGCCTTACGGCAACTACGGGCTCCTGACCCGCAAGGTGAACAGCAGGTGAACAGGAGATGGCGACATGCCCAGAAGCGCACCATGTCTGGCGATGGGCCATGGCGTCACGCGGTCACCGAGTGCGATCGTCAGCCCATGACCAGCGATGTCCTTCCCCCTGCCGTGGCCGCCTCGCCTGCTGTGCCCCGCCAGGCGCGCCCGATGAACGAGCCGGTGGTCCCCGAGGTCGACGAGCTGATTGCCTCGCTGCGGCCCCGCCTCGCCGACACCGTCGGTGACGCCCATGTCGACCGACTGGTCCGCGAGGCGCTCGCCGACCTCGGTGCGGTACGCGTGACGACGTACCTCCCGATCCTCATCGAACGGCGAGTCCGTCAGCGCGTTCGTATGGCGCCGACCGTCCCCGCCGTTCCCACCGTCCCCGCCGTCCCCGCCGTCAACGACATCGACGTACGGGCGGACCGCGTCACGGCTTGAGCCGGTACATCGCCGCATCGGCTGTCTCGAGCAACGCCGCCGGGTTGTCCGTCCGGCCGGTCTCGATCGCTACGTGACCGATGGTCACGGTGACGTGGATCGACGTCCCGTTGACGTCGATCGGCCGCGCGACCACCGTGCGGAGCCGTTGCTCGAGGTCGGCGAGCTCGTCGTCGTCCACCGCGTCGGCGACCACGACGAACTCGTCGCCGCCGAACCTGGCCGCGGTGTCGCCGCCTCGTACCTCTGACTCGAGGCGTCGGGCGATCACGGCGAGCACGCCGTCGCCCACCGCGTGGCCGTAGGTGTCGTTGACCGGTTTGAAGCCGTCGAGATCGCAGAAGAGCAGCGCCCCTGCGCGACCGGTCTCGGCGGCAGTGGCGATCGCGGCGTCGACACGTTCGAGCAGCGCCGAGCGGTTGAGCAGCCCGGTCAGCGGATCGATGCGGGCGCGCCGGGAGAGCTCGAGGTGGGCTTTGCGCCGGTCGCCGATGTCCTCGAACTGTGTGATGCCGTAGAGCGCCGCCCCGTTGGCGTCGCGGACCACAGAGGTGTGGAGGGACACCCAGACCGGTTCGCCGTCGGAACGCAGATAGCGCTTCTCGGTGCGATAGCTCTGCTGCTTGCCGTCGATCGCCCGCTGGAGGGCCGCCTGGTCGGCGGCCCGGTGCTCAGGATGGGTGATCGTGGCGATGGACCTGGCCAGCAGCTCGTCACGGCTGTAGCCGAGCATCCGGCACATGGCGGCGTTGACGCGCAGGAGGCGGCCCGGCTCATCGCGCATGTCGAACACGGACATGCCCACCGGTGCGGCCTCGAAAGCGAGTCGGAAGGCGGCCTCACTGGCCTGCAGCCGGCGCTGCTCGGCATGCAGCGCCTCGGTCAGCCGGGCGTTGTCGATGGCCAGCGCGGCCTGGACGGCGAACATCTCGAGGAGCTCCTGCTGCAACGGCCCGGGCCGCCGGCCGTCCGAGGGCAGGTCGACCGAGAGGACGCCGATGAGCTCGCCGGTCGCTGACTCCAGCGGACGGAACAGCGCGTCCTCGGGGTGCCAGGCTTCCTGGTCGTCCGAGATGGCGATGTCCGGCACCCAGGTCGGCAGCCCGTCGTCGTCAGCGAACCGGTCGTGCGGCATGAAGCGCAGGCCGCCCCACTCGTCCGCTGCAGCGAGGGCTTTCTCCCACCCCGCGAGTGTGCCGGTCTGACCCAGCAGATGATCTATCGCGTCCTGCGGGCCGGCCACAGCCACGACCTGCACGAAGTCGGCATCGTGGACGAGGTTGACGACGGCGACCCCGAAGTCGAGCCCCTCGACGACCCCGTCGACGACCGCCTGCAGCGTGGTGGCCAGGTCCGCGCTGCCGTTGACCCGCAGGATCAGCCGCTGCAGGTCACGCAACGCGAGCAGGCTGAGGTCCCTCACGTGGTGATCGACCTCCGGTCAGCGCCGCGAAACGTGCTCCGCACACTGTCTTGATCGGCGGTGCCGACTCTCGACTTGACCGGGGTTGGGGTGAACTGCCGCTTTGGTCGAGCTGGGGGTCGGTTCGCGGACATCGGGGCCGTCGGGACCGCCGGGTGGAGGGTCCGGTCGTCGACCGCGTTCAGCCGGCGCGTTGCAGGACGGGACTCGGGCCGGCGGCGCGCAGGAGCTCGCAGATGCGGTCGAGACAGCCACCGCACCCAGTGCCGGCGCCGGTGACCTGGCCGACTGACTCCTCGTCGTGGGCACCGTTGTCGATGCAGGCGACCACGTCCGCCATGGGGACAGCGTGGCAGATGCAGGCGTACACGGCGTTCCCCTCGGCAGAAATCGGTAACGTGAGTGCCTAAGGTAACCCTTACCTTACCTTTGGCGCCACTCCGTCCCACGATCCGATTCCGCGGCGGCGCTGGGCCGAATTCCATGATCGCGAAAGATCGTGTGGCGAAAACTCCTACGATCCTTCGCGATCATGAAAAACGAAGCGCCTCAGGTGGCGGAGGACGGGGGCGCTCCACGAGCTGCGAGAGGTAGAGCTGCTCGCCGAGGTTCACCATCAGGTCGAGCTGCGTCTCGAGGTAGTCAACGTGGCGTTCCTCGTCGGCGAGGATGTCCTCGAAGATGTTCGCCGACGTGATGTCGCCCTTCCCGCGGGCCAGTGGGACGGCGCGGCGCAGTCGCTCGACGACCTCGAGCTCGATGGCCATGTCGGACTCGAACTGCTCCTTGATGGTCGTGCCGATGCGCAGCGGGAGCAGCCGCTGGTAGTTGGGCAGCCCCTCCAGGAAGAGAATGCGGTCGGTGAGGATCTCGGCGTGGTGCATCTCGTCGATCGACTCGGCGCGCGTGTGGGCCGCGAGCAGCGTGTAGCCCCAGTTCTCCTGCATCTTTGCGTGCAGGAAGTACTGGTTGATCGCAGTGAGCTCACTGGACAGCTGCTCGTTCAACATCTCGATGATTTCGGCGTCGCCCTGCACGTCGTCCTCCTTGGTTGATCACCTGACGGGGAGGTTACTCCCCACGGACGGGCCCGCCGACTAGCCAGCGCCTGTCGTGGACTGGTAGGCCAGACCTCACAGAACGTCCAGAGACAACCGGTCGCGTACCCCCGTGGGGTTCGCCGCCACCGTGCCCATGGAGGGACACTCGCGATGACGACGCTACCCAGCGAACAGCTGCTCGCCGCGCTCGAGCCAACCGTCACCGAAAACCTGAACCGGCACCTCGCCACCGCGAAGGAGTGGATGCCGCACGAGTTCGTTCCGTGGAGCGAGGGCAGCGACTTCGCCGAGCTCGGCGGCAAGCCGTGGTCACTCGATCAGTCCAACCTCTCCCCGATCGCACGGACGGCACTCGAGGTGAACCTGCTCACCGAGGACAACCTGCCGAGCTATCACCGAGAAGTCGAGCGGGCGTTCGGCCGGGACAGTGCCTGGGGCACATGGGTCAACCGGTGGACGGCCGAGGAAGGTCGGCACGCCTACTGCATCCGCGACTATCTGCTGGTGACCCGCGGTGTCGACCCCGAGGAGCTGGAGCGAGCCCGGATGGAGACGATGCAGGCGGGCTATGACAGCGGCGACAAGCCGTTGCTCAACGTCTGCGCCTACGTGTCGTTCCAGGAGCTCGCCACGCGGATATCCCACCGCAACACCGGTCGCTACACCGAGGACCCGATCGCCGAGAAGCTGCTCACGCGCGTCGCGATGGACGAGAACCTGCACATGATCTTCTACCGCAACATCGTGGCGGCCGCGTTGGAGCTGACACCGAACGAGACGATGCGGGCGATCACCGACGAGGTCGTCACCTTCCAGATGCCGGGCAGTGTCATCCCCGGCTTCGCCCGTAAGGCCGTGCAGATCGCGTTGGCCGGCATCTACGACCTTCGCGTCCACCACGACGACGTCGTCATGCCCTTGGTGCGGCAGTGGGGGCTGTTCGACCTCGAAGGCCTCGACGCCGAGGGGGAGAAGGCCCGCACCGAACTGGCCGACGCCATTGCCACCCTCAACACGCAAGCGAGCCGCTTCGTGGAACAGCGGGAAGAAGCCGCGGCGAAGAAGGCTGCCCGCACCGGGGCTGCGCCGCCGGCTATGCCGTAGCGGACGCTGGGAGAGCAGCGCGCGTACTCACGCCGAAGTTTGGTTCGCGTCGCGGAGCATGATGACCTCTGCGGTCTCGCCGGACGGGCCGGGCAGCGGCGCTAAGAGTGCGGACCGCGCACTGCGCCCGCTCTGCGCCGGTCCTCCGGCTGCCTGGAAGAAGACGCGCTCCGCTCGCTCGAGTCCCGCCTCGATCGTGGCGGCGGCGCCGAAGGATCGCAGCTGCGCGCCGGTGGGCTTGCCGCCATGGCCGGAGGGGCTGCAGACGCGGGCGACAGTGCCAGCTCCTTTGACTGCTGTCGGGCCACCGGTGATCACACGTTCGACGTCCGGGCTGTCTCGACAGCATGGACGACACTGCCCACGATCGGTCTCGGTGATGAGTACCGCTATCCCATCGTCGTGCGCAACACCGGCGGGGCTGCTGCGACCGGCGCTATCGTCAGGACGACACTCTCGACGAACCACCGGCTCATCGCGACTCCCACCGGTTTGCACCGCCTTCGACACCGTCGACGGTGGGCCGGCCAACGGAACCGCGGCGGCCGACCCCGACAACCACTACAACAGGCTGTACGGCAACGGCGGAACCGACAGCTGCAGTCACGGGCCCGGCACCGGTGTGAACGACACGGACTTCCGGCACAGCTCGTGCGAGCCGGCCGGCACCGCCAACCCGCGCGCCAACTTCCCGTCGCGCCGCGACCGTGGGCCGGCGATCTAGGCAAGGGTTGACGTGTGACCTATCGGTCACCTATCTTGGTTGGATGAGCGACGACGACGACCGCGTGTTCAAGGCGCTGTCCGACCCGACGCGTCGTTTCCTGCTCGACCGGCTCTTCGTACGTGACGGCCGCACGCTGACCGAGCTGGAGTCGGAGCTGGAGATGACGCGCTTCGGGGTGATGAAGCACCTGCGCGTGCTCGAGGACGCGGGCCTGGTCGTCACGCGCCGGTCGGGTCGGGAGAAGCTGCACTTCTTGAACCCGGTGCCGATCCGGCTGATCCACGACCGCTGGATCGACAAGTACACCGAGCGCCGGGTGTCGGCGCTCGTCGATCTCAAGACCGAGCTCGAGGACAACGCATAGCGCCGAAACGGCGCGATCAGCGCGGCACGATGAGTTTTCGCCAGCCGCGCGGTCTACAGCACAACGCCACGCCCCGGATGGTCGGCGTGCACGATTGGAGTGTCATGAACGGTGTAGGCAAGTTCGCACAGTTCCCTTGCGGGCGCCGTACGAAATGGCTCGTCGTGGCGTTCTGGGTCGTCGTCCTGGTGGTGGCAGGGCCTCTCGCCGGCAAGCTCACGGGGGTCCAGAAGAACGACGCTGTCGAGTGGCTGCCGCAGAGCGCCGAGTCCACGAAGGTCTTCAAGCTGTCCGCCCAGTTCGGCACGGACGATGAGGCGCCTGCGGTGGTCGTGTACGAGCGCCCTGCGGGCATCACCCCCGCCGACCTCGCCGCCGCGACTGCTGACAAGGCCACGTTCAGCCGGATCGAAGGCGTGGTCGACGAGAAGGTGCTCGGGCCGATCCCGGCCAAGGACAACAAGGCGCTCGAGCTGCTGGTGCCGATCCGCATGGGCACAGGCGGCTGGGAGACTCTCACCACAGCCGTGAACGACATGCAGGACCAGGCTGCCCCGCGGGAGCCCGGACTGTCCATGCACATCGCCGGGCCCGCCGGCATGGCCGCCGCGTTCGGTGAGGCGTTCGAGGGCATTGACGGGACGCTGCTGTTCTCCGCGCTCGCGGTCGTGAGCCTCATCCTGCTGCTGACCTATCGCAGCCCCGTTCTCTGGATGTTCCCGGTCATCGCAGCGGGGGTGGCCCTCGCCAGCGCCGAGGGCGTCATCTACCTGCTGGTCCAGCACGCCGGGCTGACCGTCAACGCGCAGAGCGCAGGCGTGCTCACGGTGCTGGTTTTCGGCGCTGGCACAGACTATGCGCTGCTGCTGGTGGCCCGCTATCGGGAAGAGCTGCGCCGCCACGAGGATCGACACGAGGCGATGGCGTACGCGCTGCACCGTGCGGGCCCGGCGATCTTTGCGAGCGCTTCGACGGTCATCATCGGCATGCTCGCCCTGGTCGCAGCCGAGATGAACTCCACGAAGGGCATGGGACCGGTCGCGGCGATCGGCATTGCGGTGGGCGTTCTCGCAATGCTCAGCCTGCTCCCCGCGATGCTGGTCATCGGCGGCCGGTGGCTGTTCTGGCCGCTCCGCCCGGCCTTCGGATCCGCCGACCACACCGAGACCGGGCTGTGGGCTCGGGTGGGTCGACGCATCGCGCGTCGGCCGCGCGCCGTCTGGGTTGTCACCTCCCTGGTCCTCGTCGGGCTCGCGTTCGGTCTCACGCAGCTGCAGACGAATGGCATCGCCAACGAGGACGCTTTTGTCGGCAAGACAGACGCCGTGGCGGGCGAGCAGGCCATCGGGCGGCACTTCGATGCGGGCACGGGCCAGCCGGTGGTCGTGATCGCCAAGTCGGCCGAGGCGACAGATGTCGAGGCTGCTTTCCGTGGCACGACAGGGATCACCGAGGTGAGTCCTCCGGTCGAGAAGTCTGGTTACGTCTATCTGGAGGGGACTCTGGTCGATCGCCCGGACAGCCCGGCAGCAGAGGCGACGGTGGATCGGGTGCGCGACGCCGTGCACCAGGTCAAAGGAGCGGACGCCACGGTCGGTGGCGGCACCGCCGTCGTCCTGGACAGCAAGCGAGCGTCCTCCCACGACAACAAGGTGATCATTCCGGTTGTGCTGGTGCTGGTCTTCCTGATCCTCACCCTGCTGCTGCGATCGATCGTCGCCCCGGTGGTGCTGATCGCCACGGTCGTCCTCTCGTTCCTTGCTGCACTCGGGATCGGCGCTCTCGTGTTCACGCACCTGTTCGACTTCAAGGGTGGCGATCCGGGATTGGCGTTGCTGTGCTTCGTGTTTCTGGTGGCGCTCGGCATCGACTACAACATCTTCCTGATGTCGCGAGTGCACGAGGAGTCGAAGCGGTCCGGCACCCGCCGCGGTGCGTTGACAGGGCTGGCGGCGACCGGGGGCGTCATCACGTCAGCCGGGCTGGTGCTGGCCGGGACGTTCGCGGTCTTTGCGACGCTGCCCGTGGTTTCCTTTGCCCAGATGGGTTTTGTCGTTGCGGTCGGCGTGCTGCTCGACACGTTGATCGTGCGATCGGTGCTCGTGACGGCGCTGAACCTCGACATCGGTCGATGGATGTGGTGGCCGAGCCAGCTGGCCCAGAAGCGCGATGTCGAGGTGGACACTGACTCCGAGGCTGAGCAGATGGCCGCTCGTACCTAGGGACGTGACGAGGCAGTCGCGTCGCGCACCTTGCCCACGCGTGTCCGATTGAAGCCGCGCCGGTTGGCGGTTTGTGGGTGAATCGGATCTGTCGTTGCCGCCCTCCGCGGGTCTAGCGTGATGACTCGCAGGAGGGGGGCTCCCATGAGAGCCACCGACAACCGGCTGATCGTTCGACTGGCTGTCGCCGCGGCCATCTGTTCCGCGGTCGTGAGCGGTTGCAGCGGCGCGAAGACGCCTTCGGCGAATGCCACGCCGGACGCGAGTTCCTCGGCGACCGCGTCGACGTCGCCGGCATCCACGCCGCCGGCCTCACCCGTGACCGTGCCACCTGCTGGGTCCGGGCCGATGACCGGCGAGGAGCTGGTCTGGCTGGAATCCATCGGGGCGCTGCACCGGAAGATCGACAGGGCGTTGACCGAGCTGCCCTGTTGCGCGAGCAAGAAAGACTTGCGTGCGCTCGAGATCCGGCTGCGCGGCTGCACTCGCGAGCTGGGTAGTCAGGGGGTGCCGAGTGAACGGTTGCAGCCCGTTTTCGCACTCGTCAAGAAGGCATGTGCGCAATACGACAAGGGAGCAAAATGCTTTTCCGCCGCCGCGGCGATCGGCATACCGCTCGGTGGCTCGCCGGAGGAACGCAAGCTCAACGACGCGATCAACTGCGGCTTCTCGGCTCCTGGCAAGGGCACCGTTCTCCTGGCCGATGCAGAGTCCACGGGCGACGGGGTCAAACTGCAGGCCACCTGAAACCGTCGACGGGCCACAGCGCTGGTCTATGGGGTCAGCGACCACCCAGGCGAGCTGACTACCCCGTGTCCCGCTCCGCCTTCGTCGCGGCGGACTCGACGCCCACGTCGGCGACCTCCTCCTCCGGGCGCGGTGGCACAGTCTGATCGAGCTCGAGGACGGGCAGGTCATGATCCGGTTGTTCCGTCATCGCTTCCCTCCCTCGCTTCGGAATCCAGACGCTGCGCGATCGTCCTCTCTCCCGCCAAGGGCGCCCGCTCGGGGACCGGCTGAAGGAACGAGGAGACATCGGCAAGGATGATCTCTGGTTCCGCGCCGAAGTCCCGGAAGATGCGCACCGTCAGCGGGACGTCGTTGTCGACGGGGTGGTTCTGCGCGAGCGTGCTGTCCCAGAGAGTCTGCATCTGCCACATGCCGTCGCCGAGGTGCACCAGCATGGCCTGGCGCAGGAACGACGCCTCCTCGAAGCGACGGCTGAGCAGCGCCCGGAAGGTGACTTGGAACGCTTCGGTGCGCTCGCGTGCGATACGTCCAGTGGTGATCGTGAGAACCAGGGACACGGCTTCTCCTCAACTCTTCTGCTCCATCCTGAACCGGATTTGGTCAGTTCGGAAGTGTGCGGCCGTGACGAGGGAGCCGTTCCGGTCGCTCCGATCAGTCAGTTGTCCGCGGATCAGCGCGGCTGACCACGAACCGCCTTTCCTGGCAGCGCATCCGTTCGCAGGACACCGTCGCTGACCACGGCCGTCCCGCCGACGAGCAGGTGACGCACGCCGTGCGACGGTCGACCCGGCTCCAGGTAGGTTGCCCGGTCGGTCACCGTGGCCGGGTCGAGCACGACCAGGTCGGCGTCACTGCCCACCGCGAGGTGGCCCTTCGCTCGGGCGGCCGGTGCGACCTCGTCCAGGACGCGCGCCGGCAGGTAGGCACACCGCCGGAATGCCTCCAGCCACGACCAGGCCGCGGTCTCGCGCACCATCAGTCGCAAGGTCTTGGCGAACGTGCCTGCAGTGCGTGGATGCGTCGCGCAGCCGGGCGGCAGCGGCCACGCAAGACTTTCGCGCACCCCCCGGGGCCAAATGAGCGGCATCGCGTCACTGGCGACGATCGAGTCGGGAAAGGCCAGCGCCTGGTGCATCCGGGCGAAGTCGTCAGGATCCTGCTCGTCGAAGAACTCCACGATGCATTGGGCGCTCGGATCGGCGCGCCGCACCTCGCGCAGTCGGCTGGCGTCTGCGAGGCGTTCGCCTGTCCCGAGCATGACGATGTTCGATGCGCCCATTCCCCATGCGGCGAGGTGGTCCGGATCAAGGAAATAGGCGCCGACGCTGGTGCTCCCGGCGCCGTAGGGATAGGCCTCGACGGTCACCCGTGATCCCCCGGCGCGCGACGTGTCCAACATGGCCAGGACACGGTCGAGGTGGCGCCGCGAGGTGCTGTGCACGTGGCAGTGGTGCATGGCGGCACCCGTCTCCGCCGCAGCGATCGCGATCTCCTCCGAGCCGTCGATCGGCGTGGTCGGATCGACCTCGATGAGCTCGCGTACGTGGGTGTACGTCGGCGCGCCGGCCATGGCCGCGAGCCGGGCCACTGCGCTGAACTCCGCCGGGTCGGAGTGGGGGGCATATCCCATCAGCACACCGATCCCGAGCGCTCCGTTGGCAAGTTCGGTGCCGAGCAGGTCCAGCCACTGCGCGAGTTCGGCGGGCGAGGAGGAGCGCTGCCAGGCGGGTTCGCCGAGGATGGTGAACGCGGTCTCCAGCGACGCGTCGGGCATCATCCCCAGCAACACCTGGGCCCGGGCTGCTCCCCACGAGGCGGAGAAGCCGAAGTGCAGCGGCCGACCGGCCGCGGCCGCCTCCGCATACGCTCGCTCGATCGGCATCAGGCCGGCCTCGAGGTCGAGCGCGGTCGTCACCCCGTCCATCGCCTGCAGCCGCTGGCCCGCGATGGTGTGCACGTGGCTGTGCAGATCGACGAAGCCGGGGCCGACGATGAGGCCGGACACATCGATGACCGCGGCACCGTCCGCCGCCGACAGGTCGGGGCCGACAGCAGCGACCGACGGGCCATCCACGAGCACGTCCGCGATGCCGTCGAAGCCGGACCCCGGGTCGACCACCCGGCCGCCGCGTAGAAGGAGCACGTCGTCAGTCAAGCACTCGAGCGATGTCGGTCAGCGGCGGCGCCGATCACTTGGTGATGAAGTCCAGCAGGTCTCGGTTGAGCTGGTCCCGATGGCTCGCGAAGATCCCATGGCGCGCCGTCGCGTACTCCTCGTACGTCGCGTGCGGCACCCGCTCGGCCGTTCGTCGCCCCGTCACCTCGACCGGTGCGGAGTAGTCCGCGGCACCGTGTACGACGAGTGTCGGCGTCGTGATCCCGGCGAGCGCCGCCCTGTGGTCGGTGTGGAAGATCTCCGGTTCCAGGCGTGGGGGCGGCCGTCTCGCAGTCGCGGATCATCCAGTCCACCAGGTGCGGCGCGACGGCCGCGGACAGGTTGGTCGCGAAGAACACCTGGCCTGGTCCGACAACCACCTCGGCCGATCGCTGCGGATCGCTTC
>CAVOOW010000011.1:0-85758 GCA_963697675.1 uncultured Actinomycetota bacterium
CACCAGTGTCGGATTCTCCACCGAGATGATGTCAAATGCAGATGCATCAGCGTTAGCCGGCAGTGCAGAGATTGACAGTGCCAGGATGCCGATGGCCCCAGCGACAATGCGTGCAGACATTCTCATTGCTACTCCTCGTGTTGTTTGGTTCTCCGGCTGGCGGGGGTGAGCCCCTTTGCCAACTGGTGTGGGCTGGTTCACGAGCAAGGACGTGATTGGCAGCCCTCGGGTTCGGGCGACCCGAATGGCTGGACCGTCGAAGGACAGGACCGCGACCTGCCCTGTCGTGCCGGAGCCGGCGGCTCACCCCAACCGTTCATTTCGCGTCCAAAGATCGTCCGGCAGGCATCTGGCGGACTCGGCAAACGCCTATTGCACTTGCACGAGCAGGACGGCCGCAGCCACGGTCCCGACGATCGCGCCGCCGTAGCAGACGACGGCGACCGGGACGTTGAGGTGCTTGATCTGCAGCCCGTCATACAGCGTGTAGCGGAACCGGTGGGCCGCGTGGAACAACGAAAGCATCAGGACGACGAACAACACCAGGTTCATCAACGGCGAGCGCAGCACACCATGCAGGTCGTCATACGTCGGCGCGGATATCCAGCCGAGCGGGAAGGCGGGGCCGAACAGGAACGCCAGCGCGGGGAGGAAGCGCCGCCATCACCCCGCCGGCGCTGAAGAGCAGCCACGGCAGCGGCTCGACAGAACGCTTGGTCGTCATCAACTCAGCCGTTCAGAACCAGCCACGCGACGAACAACGACACCACGACCCAGCCCGCGAAGGCTGAGCCAGCGATGGCCACACCGGGCACGAGTCGCCCGCGCAGCCGCACGACCATCGCTTTGGGTGTCAGGTGGAACCAGGTGACCGAGTGGTAGACGAGGATGGCGAGGGCCACGACATTGAGCAGGACAACCCACGGGGTGTCGGCTCAGTCCACGTAGTCGGCGTAAGAACCAGACCCGTTGCCGACGGCGCAGATGAGCAGCAGCAGGAACAACACGGACCACGCGACGACGAAGACGCTGCTCACCTCGCGCAGGATGAACGCGACGTACGACCGCCGCCGCAACCACCACCGGGTGGACACCGGCTCGCGGTACCACCGCGGGTGATATTCGGTGTACGCGCGGGGCGCGCTCAACGTGCGCCTCGCGGCAGCAGGAACAGCGCAGTGGTCACCTTGGACCGCTTTGAGGCAAACGTGAGACCGCGCAGGCGGAATCAGAACGAGCGCCTACTGGACCCATATCTGAGCGACGAGCGGGCCGTTGAGCGGGTGAATGAGGGGGTTGCCCACGCGGCGGTTGACGAAGTCGTAGCTGGTGTCGGTCTCGAACGGGATGGTCGCTGCGGCGTCGACCAGCGAGCGGTCGAGGGCGACCCAGGCGCCAATCGCACCGCCCGGGTCGGCGATCTGCTTGTCCGCCCTTGACCCGACCCCACTCCGTCAGGAATGCCAATCCCGAGCACTCGACCTGCGCATGACAGGAGCTGGCCCGAACCGGCACTATGTGCGAATGGGTGATCCCCTAGTCCTTCGCTCCAGGGCACAACGAGCCCTTGATGCGGGTTACACCGTTCGACCCATGGAATGGGCTGACGTGGACGAGATCGCCGAGGTCCACATCCAGGTGTGGCGCGAGGCGTACGAATCCCTCATGCCATCTGACTACTTGGCCGCCTTGGATCAAGAGCAGTTCGCACGTTCGTGGCGTGATCGCCTGAAGGCACAACAGCCTGGCGAGATCATGCAGCTCGTAGGGTTAAGTCCCGACGGCCGGATCGCCGCAATAGGATCCGCGGGGCCGAGCCGCGATGAGGATGCTCCAACAGCGTGGGAGTTGTTTGCCATTAACGTCCTTGCAGCGGCGCACGGCACTGGCCTTGCTGACCTGATGATGGCCGATCTAGTAGCCGATCGTCCGACTTCGCTTTGGGTACTGGACGGCAACAAGCATGCTCGGGCGTTCTATGCACGCTACGGGTTCGTCCCCGACGGCGCGACGACAGAGCATGAGCCGAGTGGCAGAGTCGAGCTTCGGCTGGTCCGGAACTGATCGCAGGACTCACGGAACGTGTTCATCCCCGGTCAAAATTCACGGATGGCCAACGCGGTCCATCTGGCCGGGGTAGGGCTCTTGTCGCGAAAGCTGCGCCTGGCGCTTGCTCGTTGTTCTGGATCAATTCGCGATCCGGTCCAGGGGCATCTTGCGGCAAGGTCCAATCGTGGGCTGACACGAGTCGGCTAAGTGCGCCATGCGGCGGCGCTTTCTCCGTCAATGGATGCGGGACAGCCAGCGGAGGAGGGGTCCGGCGTTGACAGCGGATTCGTCCCGCGTCTGCGCTAGGAGATGAAGCTCACGGGCAAGTCGCTCGGCGAAGTCTCGCCCGACCGGACCGCGGGTGCGCCGTCCCAGCCATTTGTCGAGGTCTCGGGCGCTAACGACTTCGACAGGGCCAAGACCAGTCGTCATCACGCTGCTCGAGATCGCCCGACCACCAGGTCCACAAAGCACCAGCGCCGCAGCAACGGATCCGACAGGCAAGCCCGCCGTCTTCAATAACGGCAGCGTATTGCGGATGCTCCGAGCGCCGGCCGCCGCCTGGTCTGCCGCGGTCCGCAGTGTCTGCTCCGAGGGACGGCGGCTGTGCCACTTCGTCTCAACGGCCGTGACTGCCGACGCGGGTGATCATCACTTGATCGACATCGTGGCCGCCGAACTTCAAGGACGCGACGACGTCATAAACGTGTTCGCTGTCGCGCAGCTGTTCGGTTACGGCCTCTTGTGCGAACGTGCCCTGAATGCGAAATGCAAGGCCGCTGGTGACCCACGTGAACCAGGACATGATCCACAGGAAGGCAACGAGAAGCATGCCCGTCGTGAGACCTCGGATGTAGGTGTTGCCGGGAACGAAGGGAAGGTTGATGACCACCGCACTGCCGAGCACGACGCCAGCGACTTGAGCGACGAGTGCTCGGTTTTCACCCAGGTGGTCGAGCGCCGCCCTCCACGCTTCGAGCCGCCCTCCGTCAACCCGCTGGTGTCTCCGCATGACCAACATGTCGACCGGTTACGTGGCCGCCTTGATGCCAGCCGGAGATCATGGGATCCGCCCGCCGATAGCCGCCGTCGCGTGCCGCCTCGACCAGTGTGCAGCGCCGCCACGGATGAGTGTCAGATACCGGGAGGGGGTAATGCCTGGTGGGCACAAGGTGGGCACGAAAAGTCCGAGACCCGCTAGTTCTCCACGGCATGGCCCCCGCAGCCCGGCGTCGCGCCCGTGCCGCGGCTCTGGACATGCGCAGCATGTGGGCTTGCATCAGTTGATCGGCCCGCCGCGTTCGTTCCTGCGGCGACAGCGTTCCGTCGGGATCGGCCTCACGCTCGAACTTCGCGCGCAGCCCGCGGCGGGCGGGGCTCGGTGGCTGCCGTCCGGTCCCTCGTACGACCCCACCGCTCTGCAGCGGCGATCCGTGCGACCAGCACGCGAACATCCGTGCGCTGCGTACGCCCGCCCTCTCCGTCGGCCACGATCGGCTCCTCACCGCGCGCAGCGGTTGCTGCCGACGGAGCGCGCTCGTTCACCTGGGCCGTCTATAAGGGCAGGGAAATTCTCGCGCCGGTTAGTGCCGCCCTCGCCGAATAAAGTTCCTGCGGCCCGGTCCGTCGCGCGCTGGCGCAGTGGTCGCTAGCGAACGGCAAGCGCCGAGTTCACGGGTCCTGCCAGAGTTGTTAACCCGCGTCCTGCAGGTGTTAACCCGCCACCAGGCGGTTAACCCAAGTCATCGGCCGGCGCGCCAGGGGCAGCGTTAGCGGCGTGCCTGTTCGCGAACGTAGGGGCGTCGGCCGAAGGCTTCAAGTGCACGGTTGAGCGCACCGGTCAATTCGGGGAGGTCGCGGTCATAGATGGCCCGGTGTCCAGGCCTGAGCGGCGAGCTCGTCCAGCACTTCGATCCATCTCTGATGTCGCGGCCGAAGAGCCGCTGTCGAACGCGCGGGCTCTTGGGCTGGAATTTCAACCCGGCGCTCGACGATCTGCACGGCCGACCGCCCCGACGCAGCCGCGCGAGACTGTTCCCACGCTCGCTGTCGACATGCCGCCGAGCACCACTTGGGGATTCGTCCGCGTGCCTTGAACTCGATCGGGCCGTCGCACCACCCGCAGGTGGTGGCAGCCAGCCGTCGGTGATCAGACTCGGTCAGCAGACGGTTTGGCAATGAGGCCTGACGCCGAGTTTGCTCAGGTGCCGGCACCTCGGCGGCCTCGCGCGCACGCCTACTCTCGCGAGTCTGTCGCAGCGCTCTTTGCTGCCGTCTCTGAGTTGCGCTCTATCGTGGAACCTCCACCATTACGTCACGACGAATATAGCGCCGGAATGCATGAGGTGTGTCAAGTCTAGGTCTGGCGTCATGCGTCCCGCAGGCAGAGGGTGGCAGCACCAGCGCATCCGGCGGCGGCCGTATATGCGGCGAGCACCGCCATCCCCGGCCATGCGGCGATGGAGAGTGCCGCGAGATTGCGCGTCGACTGGATCGCGAGCCCGGCATCCATGGGCGAGAGCCGATACAGGCGAGTCTGCCAGTGGGGGTTCGAGATGAACATGGAGAACACCGGCGACAAGAACAGCAACGAAAGGATGAGCACGATGGCGCCCCCGGTGTCGCGCACGAGCAGGGCCACGCCCGCGCTCAGCAACGCGAGGAGCACGAGATACAGGATCGTGCCGACCGCTGCCCGCTGCGTGAGGTCGTCCCAGCAGGGAGAGCCGCGGGTAGCCAGCCGTGGCCGTGAAACCGCGTTGCGGCAGGACGATCCGCGCGGTCACCAGCGCGCCGACGACACCTGTCAGGGCGGCGGCAAGTGTCAGGGTGGCGACGACCCCGAGCTTGCCGAGGAGGAACAGGGATCGGCGGGGCATGGCCGTCAGCGACGGCGTGATGGTGCGGGTCGCGTACTCCCCTGAGACCGCCAAGACACCGAGGATGACGGCGCCGATCTGTGCGAGGCGGACGCCCGACAGGCTGAGCTTGACCGTGTCCCGCAGACAAGTGCCTCTCGCACTCGTCCACGCGGAGGGTGCCGGTGATCGCGAGGCTCAAGCCGATCATCGCGACAACGACGAAGAGCGATCAGCCAGGCGGTGCTCGGCACGGTTCGCGCCTTGGTCCACTCGGCGTGCAGAGCCCGCGCGAGCGCGGTCATGCGTCGCGCCGACGCAGCTGCCACCACGCCAGCCCGAGCCCGGAGCAGGCGTAGCACGAGAACCACCGTGATGCCGGCGCCGGGACCGATGAGCGCCCACGGCTCGGCGAGCGACTGTCGGTGACCGGCTTGGCTCGCAGGGTGGCCATCCCGCCGGCCAGGGTGCTCCACATCAGCCAGCGCGGCGAGGTGCCCGGCAGAACCAGGCCGGCGATCAAGCGGGAGCACGATGAGACCGATCGCCAGGGTGATCGCGGCGGCGCTGCGGCGCAGCGAGCATGCCGATGGCGAGCGCGAAGAGCGTGACCGCTGTCATGAACAGCGCGGTGAGCACGAGCGTGCGGATGACCGTTCCGTCGGTCAGCGACGGGGTCCGGGAAGGCAGGGGGTCCCATCCCGTTCTTCTGCAGGATCGGTACGGCCACCAGGAACGCGCCCACGACCGCGATCAGACTCAGCGACGAACGTGACGCTCCCGAGCACGATCGCCTTGGCGGCCAGCACCTGACCGCGACCGGGCGTCGCGGTGAACGTCGTGCGGATCAGTCCCTTGCGGTACTCCGAGGTCGCCGAACAGCGCACCGATGGCGATCAGCGCCATCAGACCGGCGACCACGCCGATCAAGCGCGGCCTCGACGACGTCGTCGTCGGCCGTCTGAGGTCCGACCTTGCCGCTGCCGAGCACGGTGTAGGACCCGGCGCGCTCGGTCATGACCTGCCGGTCTGGTTCAGTGCCCTTGGCGCCGTTCGTCGGGGCTCTCCAGCGGCATCTTCACCTGGGTTCCCTGCCAAGTCCCGTTCGGTCGCCGGGTCCAGAGCGACGTCGTCGAAGGTGGCGTTGGCGATGGCCTCGATGACCGCCGAGCGACGAGCCGCCCATGCCCCGTGAGACGAAGAGTCGCGGGGCCGCGGAGACCGATGAACCCGATCTCGGTCGTGTCCGGCAAGGGCGGGGTCATGGTGGCGATCTTTTGCCACGTTGGCGCCGTCGGCGGACTCGTACCCGGTCACCGAGTCACCGGTGCGGGTCAGGCGCAGCCACCGCGATCCGGTGCTGGCGCTGCCGGCCACGTCGTGCGTGAAGTCGGACTGCATCCGTACGCCGTGTTTGGCTGTGAGCAGCACCGAGACGTACGACGTGCCGCTTTCTGTGCCGTCCTTCATCGTGACGCCGGCGGCGTTGTCGGTCCAGGGTGTCGCGGCGACGGGGGTGCCCGGTCCTGCCGGACCGGTCGCGCGGGTCGGAGCCGCCGGGGCGCCGAGCGTCGTTGACGTGGACCGTGATCGTCGTGTCTCCGGTGACGGGCTGGTGGACGAACCCGAACTCGTCGGAGACCGGATCGCCGCTGGGCCCGACGACGAAGTTCCGGTGCGTGTTGAGGTCGGTGCTGCTGCCCGGACGCGCCCAGTGCGCTGAGGCCGATCGTCAGGACGACGGCTCCGAGCAGAGTCATGACCCACCGGGGGACGGTGCGGAGCTTGGTCCACTCCCCGCGCACGGCGTTCATCGGGAGTCTCCGTCGGTCGTGGAACTCGACCGATCCGCGGGTCAGCTCCATGTAGGCCTCTTCGAGTGAGGCGCGGTGGCGGCGGAGCTCGACGAACGGCACTCCGGCCGCGGCCGAGCAGCGACGCGATGCGTCGCCAGCCGAGCCCGTTGACGACGACGGAGTCCGCGGCGCGCACGGTGACCGTCGCGCCGGCGTTGGCCAGCACGGTCGTGGCCTCGGACCGCGCTCCGGTGACGACCTCGACCTGGTCCTTGGACGCCGAGGCGAGCAGGGCGGCCATGCTGGTCTCGGCGACGAGGCGTCCGCGGCCGATGACGACGAGCTGGTCGGCGGTGTCCTGCAGCTCGCTCATCAGGTGGCTCGAGACGAGCACGACCCGTCCTTGCGCGGCGAGCGTCGCGCAGCAGCCCCCGGATCCAGATGATGCCGTCCGGGTCGAGTCCGTTGGTCGGTTCGTCGAACATCAGCACCGGTGGGTCGCCGAGCAAGTGCGGCGGCGATGCCCAGCCGCTGTCGCATGCCGAGCGAGTACCCACCGGCGCGCTTGCGGGCCACGGTCGCCAGACCGACCTGGTCGAGCACCTCGTCGACTCGTCGGTCGGCGGATCCGGTTGCTGTGCGCCAGCCACAGGAGGTGGTCGCGGGCGCGGCGGCTCGGGTGCACGGCATCCGCGATCGAGCAGCGCCCCGACCTGGGTCAGCGGCTTGTCCAGGGTCGCGTATCGCTGGCCGTTGACCAGCGCCTCGCCGGAGTCTGCGGCGTCGAGACCGAGGATGCACGCGCATGGTGGTCGACTTGCCCGCACCGTTGGGGCCGACGAACCCGGTGACCTCTCCCGGGCGGACCGCGAACGACAAGCTGGTCGACGGCGACGGTCCCGCGGTAGGTCTTGCGGACGTCGCCGGACCTCGATGCGATGGCTGCATGACAGCGACGCTAGGGCGCCGGGCGGTGCCGGGTCGTCACGCGTCGAGTGGGATCTTCGCGGCGCTAGTCGGCGACCGTGCATCCCCCGCGTCGGGGGATGACAGCGCCGGTCACAATGGGGGCCATGACATCGCGACCGGCACGTGCGGCCCGGGCCCCGCTGTGGCGGCCGCAGTCGCTCGGCTGCCGTCGGCGGTGCTGCAGGCGGGAGCGCACGGCGCCGCTGAGTCGCAGCGGGCCGGCTGGTCGCCGGGGGAGTCGCGCGGTGTCGTCCGGAGCGCCCGCAGGACGTCTGGTCGTCGGTGCTGCTCGCGCTGGCGACGACCGCCCCGGTCGCCCTCGTCGGGCTCTGGCCAGTGGTCGCGGCCGTCCCTGTCGGCGGTCGCGACTCTGCTGTGCCTGCTGTCCGCGCAGGTCCCGCCGACGGTCGGCGCGCTGCTCGCGGTCGCCGGCCTCTACGTCGTCGTCGGCCGTTCCCGCACCGTGCGTGGATGGTCGCCGTCGCTGGTCGCGCCGTTCGCTCGTGTGCGGAGCTTCCCGGTCAGCGATCTGCCAGGCGGCCGCGGCGTCGCTGGCGGTGGTCCTGCTGCTCCTGGCCTCCGCGGGAATCGCCGGGCAGCCTGCGGATCCGGGAGTCGACAACGCCGCGGACGCCGTCGTCGTGGCTGCGCAGGAGTCGAGCCTCGAGCACGTCGCCCGCGGCGAGCGAGCGCGGATCGCCCGCGAGCTGCACGACGTCGTCGCACACCACGTCTCGCTCATCGCGCTGCAGGCTGACGCCGCACGGCTGACCGACTCCGGGCATGCCTGCCGACGGGCGAGAAGCGGCTGGTCGCGATCGGCGACACCGCCCGGACGGCCCTCACCGAGATGCGCCGTCTGCTGGGCGTGCTGCGCGAGGACGCCGACGCCGGGCCGACGAGTCGGTCCGCCGCCCGCAACCGGGCCTGGACCAGCTCACGGACCTCGTCGACGACGTCCGCGACGACCGGCCCGAGCGGCACCCGCTTGATCGTGCACCGGCGCACGTGGCGCCGCTCGACCCGGGCATCGAGCTCACGGCGTACCGCATCGTCCAGGAGGCGCTGACCAACGCGCGCCGGCACGCGACCGGGGCTGCGGTCGACGTCGAGCTCGAGTACCGGCCGGACGCACTGGTCGTCCGGGTCCGCGACAACGGTCCCGGGCCGGGCACCGCGCCGACGGCGTCGGGCACGGCCTCGCCGGCATGCAGCGAGCGGGTCGCGATGGTCGGAGGCGACGCTCTGCGACCGGAGCCGGACCGTGCGGCGGGTTCGTCGTCCGGGCCGACCTGCCGATCGGCGGTCACGTCGTGAGTCCATCCGCATCGTCGTCGTCGACGACCAGGAGGTGGTGCGCGCCGCTTTCGGGGCGTTGCTGGCCACCCAGCCCGACTTCACGGTCGTCGGCACGGCGGCCGACGGCGCGCAGGCCGTGCGGCTGTGCGCCGAGCAGCGACCCGACGTCGTCCTGATGGACGTGCGCATGCCGGTGATGGACGGCATCGAGGCCACCCGCCGGATCGTCGCGACCGAGCACGCGGCCCGCGGGTCCTGGTGCTGACCACGTTCGACCTCGACGAGCACGTGTACGACGCGCTCGAGGCCGGCGCCAGCGGGTTCCTGCTCAAGGACGTCACCGCCGAGCGGCTCTTCGACGCGGTCCGGGTCATCGCGGCCGGCGACGCGCTGCTCGCACCGGGAGTCACGCGCCGGCTCGTCGCCGAGTTCGCCCGGCTGCGCTCACGACCCGTCTCAGCTCGTCGCAACCGTCGACGCGCTGACCCCGCGCGAGCACGAGGTGCTCCTCCTCGTCGCCGAGGGTCTGTCCAACCCGGAGATCGCCGCCCGCCTCGTCGTCGGCGAGGAGACGGTCAAGACGCACGTCAGCCGCGTGCTCACCAAGCTCGGGCTGCGCGACCGCACCCAGGCCGTCGTGCTGGCCTACGAGTCGGGCCTGGTCGTCCCGCGCAGCCGCTGACCTGACCACGGCGTGTCGACGTGTGACCGCCGGTGTCTGACCCGGATGTAACGTCGACGCCCGGGGTGACCAATGAGAGACATGACCACTCCCGCACATCCCGACGTCGGTTCGATCGCCACGGATCCCGACGTCTTCGAGGCGTTCTACCGCGAACACCTCGAGACGGTGCAGCGCTTCGTCGCCCGCAGAGTGGCGCGATCCCCACCTCGCCGCCGATCTGACCGCCGAGGTCTTCCTCGCCGCGGTCGACTCCGCCTCGTCGTACCGCCCCGACCGGGGCTCACCGGGCGCCTGGCTGTTCGGCGTCGCCCGCCACGTGCTCGCGACCGAGTTCCGCCGACAGTCCCGCGACCGTGCGGTCCTGCGCCGCATCTCGGGCCGACGCCTGCTCGACGCCGACTCGCTGGCCCGCATCGAGGAACGGATCGACGCCGAGCGCGAGGCCCGCGAGCTCTACGACGCGCTCGCGTCGCTGCCCCCACGCGACCGCGCCCTCATGGAGCTGGTCGCCGTCGACGGGCTCTCCGTCATCGAAGCCGCTGCCGTGCTGGGGGTGAAGCCGGGCACCGCGCGGGTCCGGCTGCACCGCAGCCGCACCCGGGTCCAGTCCCAGCTCACACCACGCACCCAGGAGGTCCTCTCATGAGTCTCGACACGTTCGAGCAGTCCCTGCTCAGCGAGCTGCGACAGCACGTCGTCGCCCGCGCAGCGCGCCCGGCCCGCCCCGTCCGCCGGCGATGGACCGCCCGGCGTGGCGGTGGTCGGACTCGCCACGGCGGCCGCGCCGCCGCGCCGTCGCCGTCAGCCTCGGCACCAGCGTCGTCGGCCCGAGCGCGGCGTACGCCGTCGAGTCGGCAGCCCGAACGGTGACGTCGTCGTCACGGTCCACGACCTCGCCGACGCCAGTGGGCTGGAACACGCCCTCGCGGCCAAGGGGATCCACGCCGACGTCACGTACGTGCCCGGGCTTCTCACAGTCCGGGGGCAAGCGCGGACGTCCTCGGGCGATGACCGCGCGGCCTGCGACATCGCGCTCGCGAAGGTCGACGGCGGGCTGCGGTTCACCCTCGGCGCCGCCCAGATCGCCACCGGAGCCGAGCTCGACATCGTCACCAGCGGTTCCAGCCCCACGGACGTCGGTTCGCCCGTTGCGGTGGTCTGGTCGGGCGGTGGCTGCTGAAGCGTCGGCTCCAACCGCAGGTCGGCGAGGATCCGCAGCACGGCCTAGAGCACGTCGTCGATGGCGCGGGTCTCCGTGACTCGGAGCGGTGCCGGCGCTACCAAGTCGCGCGCTCACCGTGGAAACCGAGGGCGGCGAGAAGCCGACCTGCGTCGTCGAGGCCGTCAGCGTCCTTGTGCCGTGATGGATGCGATCGAGAAAGACCTGCCCGGTTGTGGGCTCGCGCGTCTTGGCGCCAACTCGGTGCGGCTGAGATGCATGGATCCCTAGTACGTATGCGTGTCACGCGGCGCCGCGCGGTCCGGGCATCCGGGACCGCGCAGTGAACCGCCACCTCGGGGTTGGGCGCGGTTACAGACGAGGATTCGCTCGGGTAAGGACTGTTGGAGAGCTAGTGAATCCCTACAAACAAAGGGATTCGCATAAAGGTGAGCGCGTAAGACCTCATAATCCCTAGGTCCTGGTTCGAGTGCCCCAGCCGCCCCACCCTCCTATACCTGGGTCGACCAACTACAAGACATCCGTCAGCTGACGGATATGCAAGCGGATCCGCTCGATGGTTGGTCGCTCGTGGCTCTATCAGCAGCTGGGTTCCGGCGCCAGGTCGCGTGATACCGCCCAAGCATGGGATCGGCGTGCCCGGGCTCCCATGTGGGCTGCTAGTTTCCGTGAATCCCTCCGGGGGTCAGACTCTCCCGCTGCGCGACCGCGCAGCCGAGCTTGCGTACCTCGTCCGAGCGCTTGACGTCGCGGCCTCGGGACATCTGAGCGTCGCAGTCATCGAGGGTGAGCCCGGCATCGGGAAGTCGCGGCTGCTGTCCGAGGCCCTCGACGTCGGCCGCGCTCGAGGCATGGACGTGGCACAGCGCGGGCCCTGGAGCTGGAGCGGACCCGCCCATTCGCTGTGCTGGTCGATGCGTTGAACTTGCACGTCCTCCGCCACCGATCCTTGCCGCCGAGCGATCGCCGAGCTGCTGGCGATGCGAGCCGGCGACGCCCGTGATCACGGTCAGCAGCGACGTCGGCCTGCGGTTCCAGCCGAAGTGTCTGCTGTCGGAAGCGACACGACTTGTACCTCGTCAACGATCCGCTGCTAGGCGTAGCGACATCGGCCGCAAGTAGTGGACCACGCGGCGGACGGCGTCCATCGCCCGGGCGACGTCGTCGGCGCTGGTGTAGAGGGCGAAGCTGAGCCGGCAGCTCGCCGGCGGGGTCAGGCCGAGGTCGCGGTGCGCCAGGGTCGCGCAGTGGCAGCCGGCCCGGGCCTCGACGCCTTCGAGGTCCAGACCCTCCGCGAGCCGCATCGGATCGACGCCGTCGACGGTGAACGCCAGGAGGGGCGAGCGCGGGGTCCCGAGAGCCGGCCCGTACCAGCGTGAGACCGTCGATCGTCATGGCCTCCTGCATGGCGAGCTCGGTCAGCGACCGGGTGTGTGCGTCGACGCGGTCCATCGCCTGTGCGACGACCGATCGCGGCAGCGGCAGGTCGTCGTCGAACCAGCGCGGCGCGCCCTCCGGGCTGACGAGGTCGAGCACCAGACGCAGGGCCCGCGCGGAGGCGATGACGCCGAGGATGTTCGGCGTGCCGGCGCTGTACTTCCACGGCAGGTCGTTGTAGTCGACGCGATCGGGAGCCACCTGGCCCTCGGCGATCATGTCCCCGCCGTACAGGAACGGGCGGCCGGCCGCGAGCAGGTGCTCCTTCGCGTAGAGCACGCCGACGCCGAACGGCGCCAGCATCTTGTGACACGAGAAGGCCAGGATAGTCCACGTCCAGCTGCTGCACGTCGACGAAGCTGCTGGGCACGAGCTGGGCCGCGTCGACCAGCAGGAGCGACCCGGTCCGCCCGTCGTCGCGGACGTACCCGCTGCGATCCGCGATCGCCCGGATGGTGGGCAGCGGTGGCTTGGTGCCCAGGAAGTTCGACGCACCGGTGACGCAGACGAGCTTCGTCCGCTCGTCGACCAGCTCGGCGAGGTGCTCGAGGTCGAGTGCTCCGGTCCGGTGGTCGAAGCGGACCACGCGGCACTCGACCCGACGGCCGAACGCGCGGCAGGATCTCGCGGCACATCCCGTACCACGGCACGAAGTTGGAGTTGTGCTCCATCATCGTGGTGACCACGTTGTCGCCGTCCCGGAACTCCGTGAGCAGCATGTACATCACGGCGTTGATGGCCTCGGTCGTGTTGCGGTACGTGGCGATGCTGCGGCGGCTGGGCGCGTTGAGCCACTGGGCGAACGTGTCGTAGGCGCTCTCGAACAGCTCGGTCGTCCGCTGCGACGCGGTCGACTGCCCGCGATGGACGTTGTCGTAGTCGTCCGTCAACGACTGCCAGCAGCCGGAGCAGCTCCCGTGGCGGCTGCGAGGTCGCCGCGTTGTTGGTCACCACCCGGCCCAGGTCGGGGAAGGCGAAGTGCGACCGCACCCGGTCGACGTCGAGCACCGTCACGCCTTCCGTCGCCAGGCGCCGATCAGCAACGGCCACAGGAGCGGGCGCTCGCGGTCGGCGTCGGCGTCGTGGCGCAGCTGCGCCAGCAGCGAGTCCGCCTCGGGCTCGGTCACGATCTCCCGGCTCACGGCCAGCGGCAGCAGGCTGCGGAACACCGCCTCCAGCATCAGCGAAGCGTCCGCCAGCCGTTCCAGCCGTCCGGTGACGTCGGTCCCGTCCGGCACGCCGACACCGGCCTCGATGAACAGGCGCGGGAGCAACGATCCGACGCGGATCTCGCAACCGGCGGCCTCGAAGGAGCGGATCAGCAGCTCACCCACCCGGTCAGCACTGGGCAGGGGTGGGGCGGCTCCCACGGCGGACATGTCGTAGTCCTGGACGACGAGGTAGCCGCCTGGCGCGACCGCGTCCCACAGCCGGGCGAGCACCTCGACCCGCCGCGGAAGATGGAAGAGCAGCAGCCGCGCGTAGACCAGGTCGAACGGGCCCTGCGGGATGGGCCCATCCTCGGACCAGGTCGTGCGCGACGAAGGTGCACTGCTGATGCCCGTCGCCGCTGGAGCCGATCGACGGCGAGCCCGCCCAGCGTCTCGTCCACGTCGATGCCGACGACGCGCCCGCGCGGTCCCACCCGTTGGGCCAGCTGGCGCATCGTCTCGCCCGGGACCGCAGCCTGCGTCGAGGCATCGTGCTCCGAGCGCCAGGCCGACCCGGTCCAGGATGCGCTCGGTCGCGCCTTCCCACAGCTGGGCCTGGCGGCGCAGCCGCTCGTACTCCTGTGCCGTGCGGCCGAGTGCGTACGGCGTGGCCTCGGCGGTGCTTGCTTGAACGGTCGTCACGGTGTCCTCCATGGCTGCACGGCGCGGCGATCGGGTCGCCAGCCATGCTCACCACTGGAGCAGAGGCCGGTGAATCGTGGTCGATACCACGAGGTTTCGCCGCGACCGTGGACACAGCGCGGGCCAGCGACCGAGACTGAGCCATGGGCCGGAGCCTGTTGCAGCGCGACAGCGAGCTCGCAGCGTTCGGGCGACATCTGCACGAGGTGCGGGCGGGTTCGGGCCGGGTGGCGGTCGTCGAAGGCCCGGCCGGGGTCGGCAAGTCCAGCCTGCTGCGAGCGGTCGCCCGGGCCGCCGACGAGTCGGGTATGCGCGTCCTTCGTGCCTGGGCCAGTCCCCTGGAGCAGCAGGCGGGCTGGGGCATCGCTCGACAGCTCTTCGCGCCGGTCGCCGGGGCTGCCGGCGATCCGGAGTGGGACGGCGCTCGACGTCGGCGCCGCGAGACTGGCGCAGACGCGTCCTCGACCCCGATCCGGTCGCACCGGCCCCGGCCGGAGACGCGATGCACGCGGCGTCGTACGGCTTGACCTGCCTGGCCACCGAGCTGGCCGAGCGAACGCCGACCGTGCTGGTCGTCGACGACGTGCACTGGGCCGATGCACCGTCGCTGCGCTGGCTGGTCCAGCTGACCCGTCAGCTGCCGGACCTGCACCTGGGTGTGCTCTGCGCCGTCCGGTCGGGGGAGCCGTCCGTCGCACCCGCGTTGCTGGACGAGCTGCTCGCGGCTGCGCCGGAACCACCCGTACGACCGCGTCCGCTCGGCCCGGACGCGGTCGAGTCGATCGTCGCCGAGCGGCTGCCGACGGCGGGAGCGGCCTTCGCGCATGCCTGCCACGCGGCCAGCGCCGGCAACCCGTTCCTGCTCGGCGCGCTGATCGACGAGCTGCTCGCGCAAGGGGTCGAGCCGACCGCCGAGGTCGCCGCCCGGTTGACGACGTTCGGCCCCGAGCAGGTGGGCCGCACCGTGCGAGCTCCAGCTCTCCCGGCTCCCGGACCGGCGCGGCGGAGCTGGCGCGCGCGTTCGCCGTCCTGGGTCGCGGAGCGCTGCTTCGCCAGGCGGCGTCGCTCGCCGAGCTCGACGTCGCCGACGCCGAGCTGCTGGCCGATCGCCTGGCAGCGGTCGGGATCCTGGGCATCGCAGGGTGATGGCCACGCCCTGACCCACCCGCTGGTGGAGAGCGCCCTCTACCGGAGCCTGCCGGCCGGCGAGCGCTCGCTGCTGCACCGCCGCGCGGCCGATCTGCTGGCCGGAGAGCAGGCGGACGTGGAGGCCGTCGGCCTGCATCTGGTCCATGCCGAACCGGCCGCTGACCCGCAGACCGTGACGAGGCTGCACGCGGCAGCCGGACGCGCGCACGTTCGCGGTGCTCCCGAGGCCGCGGCCACGTTCCTGCGGCGCGCCCTCGCGGAACCGCCTGCGGAGCCCGCGCTCATCGCGGACCTGCACTGCGAGCTCGGGCTCGAGCTCGCGGCTCAGGTGCAACCCGGGGCGCGCGACCATCTGCACGAGGCGGTGGCGCTCGCGGTCACGCCCGAGCAGCGGCTGCGGATCGCCCTGTCGGGGTGCCGAGCCGTCGGGCTGGCCGGCGACTTCGACGACGCCATCGAGATCGCGCGTCGGGGCCTCGCCGAGCAGGCCGGCGACGCGGACCTTCGCGGACAGCTCGAGCTCGAGATGGTCTGCTCGATGATGCTCGTCGGCGGACACCGTCGAGGAGGGGTACGAACGCGTCCGCGCGCACCGGGCGGCGGATCGCGACAGCCTGTGGCGGATCCCGCTGGCGTGGGAGGCCGCAGCGGCGGACGGCTGGTCGCGCGGACGACGTCCGCGGGCTCCTCGAACCTGCCATCGATGCCGTGACCCCACCACGCGGGACCGACTCGCTGGTCAGCACGTGGGCGAAGTTCATCCTGATCGCCAACGGCGACTTCGACGCGGCGCGCCGGCTCTGCGACGGCGTGGTCGAGCTGGCCCGACCACAGGGATGGCTGATCGCGCTGGCCCACGGCAGCTTCGTCCGGGCGATCGTCCTCATGCACGTCGGTCGGATCCACGACGCCCGCGCCGATGCGGAGGTGTCGTTCAGGTTCAAGCTGGCCAACAGCCCGCCGGCCGCACTGCTCTGGTCCCTCTTCCCGCTGGTGGAGGCACTGACCGAGCTGGGCGAGCTCGACGAGGCCGACTCCGCGCTCGAGGCCGGCCTGCCCACCGGTGACCCGCCCGAGGCCTGCCTGTCCGGTGCTCACCTCCTGGAGCGCCGCGCGCAGCTCCGGATGGCGCAGGGCCGCTACGACGAGGCGCACGCGGACCTGGTGCGGGCGGCGGACTGGTGGCAGCGGCTGCACATCCGGCACCCCGCGACCGCCGCCTGGCGGGTCATCGACGCCGAGGCGCTCGTGGCGCTCGGCGACCGGCGGGCCGCCCGGGACCTGGCCGTGGCGCACCTGGAGCTGGCCGAGCGCACGGGCCTGCCCGAGCCGCGCGGCGCCGGCCTGCGCGCGCTGGCCCTGACCGATGAGCCCGACGCAAGCCGTCGAGCTCCTGGAGCGCGCGGTGGCCCTGCTCGCGCCCAGTCCCGCCCGGCTGGAGCACACCAGGGCACTCGTCGCGCTCGGGGCTGCGCTCCGCCGGGCCAACCGCCGCGAGGACGCGCGGGAGCCGCTTCGGCAGGCGCTCGACCAGGCTCAGCGCGGTGGGATGCGACTGCTCGCCGACCGCGCCCGGCACGAGCTGCAGGCGGCTGGGGCACGGCCGCGGCGCACCGCGCTCACCGGCATCGACTCGCTGACGCCGTCGGAGCGGCAGGTGGTCGATCTCGCGGCGCAGGGTCACGGCAACCGCGAGATCGCCCAACGGCTCTACGTCACGCGCCGCACCGTCGAGACCCATCTGACGCACGCCTTCGGAAAGCTCGGTGTCTCGAGCCGGTCCGACCTCGTCGAGCTGCTTTCTCCGTCAGTGAACGCGGGAAAGGCAGCGGACGAGGGGTCCGACATTGACAGCGGCTTCGTCGCGCCTCTGCGCTAGGAGATGAAGCTCCCTGGCAAGTTGCCCGGCGAAATCTCGTGCGACCGGCCCCACCCCTTCCGTGTCGAACTAGTGGTCGCCAAGCAGGCGCGCGCCAGTCGCTGGCATCGCCGGACCCGACGCGGCGACAGCCGGGGTTGCCGGGCGACCGGCAACCCCGACCGCATTCGCGGTAGCCCCACTCACCTCAATGCGGGGCGTTCCGGTGCCACGAACAGTGTGAACGTCTCCTCGATGGGGGTGTCGACCCCGACGAAGGTCGCCGTCACGTGAACGGTGTGGGTGCCCGGTGCGGTCAGGCACAGCGCTGCCGCCCAGCCGTCGGCGGTGAAGCTGGCCGGCCCGGCGGGCAGCCCTGCCGGGTTGTCGGCGGGGATGTCGATGCGCCGCAGCGGCGGCGAGACCGCGAACGCGCGGCGGGTGAGCTCGACCGGGACACCCCCGTCGACTGCGAGGGTCATCGACGTGAGGGCTGCGTTGTATTCGCGCGCACATGCCCGTTGCGCGGCCTGGCCGATGGCGAAGAACGGCGGCTCTTCGACGTCGCTGCACGAGGCACCGACGAGCGCCACAGCGGTGTCGCCTGCGCGCAGGTGGCAGGTGAGCAGGTCGGGACGTGAGCCACACGACGCGGTTGTGCCGGCCCAGGTGGTGGCAGTCGCCGACGGCAGGTACGACCGGTCCGACGTAGTCGATGACGAATGAGTCGGCAAATAGCTGTGGGCCGGTGCGGCCATCGAGGAGCCCGGCGATCGGCCGGAAGGTGGGCGCGGCCTTGACCTCAGCCGCGTTTGCTTGGGCGGCGGGCGCGCGATGGCCCGCGGCCGCGGCCGGGCCGTTGGGCACGGCGAGCACCGCGGCGGCGGCGAGAGCGGCGAGCAGGACGAGACGTGAACGGGGCATGGGTGCCTCCAAGGTGCCGCGCCGGGCGTGGTGTCCGGCGGTCACCACGACGCTGCTCCTAAGGACCGTGGTTGCGCATTGGGCAACTGCCCCTATCTCGTCACCGTCTGCTGCGCGGCCGGCGGTGAGTTATCTGCCGGCAGGCTCATCGGTGTCGGCAAGTCCGTGTGCCCAGGCATACGCGGCGGCTTCGCCGCGGCTGGCGACGCCGAGCTTGGCGAGAATGCGCGACACGTGGGCGCTGGCGGTCTTGCGAGCCAGGAACAGCTCGGCGGCTATCTGCGGATTGCTGCGCCCCGCCGCGACCAGCGACAGCACCTGGCGCTCCCGCTCCGTCAGACCAGCCTCTGCGCCGTCGGGGGTGATCCTGCCGGCTTCGAGGCTGGTGCGGGTCCGTCGAGCGAGGGCCGAGGCCGCGCGGGTGATGCCGTTGGCGCCGATCCGCCGGCTCGTCGCCCACGCGGCACGCAGCGCCTGCTGGCCGGTGTCCCGTTCACGTTCGGCGAAGCCGGCATTGGCGAGTGCCATCGTGGCCTCGAGCGCGTCGTATTCGAAACCGGTCGCCTGCCACGCTTCCCGGCACTGTTGCCAGGCCAGCACCGTGGGTGCTCCGGCGCAGGCCGCGCGCCAGGCCTCAGCGGCCGCGAGCTCGCCGGCGGCGGCGGTGCCCCACCGGCATCCGCCAGGCACGTCACGTGCCGCGGCCAGGAACACCTCGCCGCGAGTGAGCAAGTCTTCGTGCGCGCTTCGGTGATCCACTGGAACCGCGGCCACGGCCGCGAGGGTGCGTCGGGCGATGGTGGCGAGGTCGAGGTCGCCGTCGAGATCGTCGCAGGCCTTGGCGACGTACGCCGCCAGCTCGGCCGCTTCGTGTGACCGGCCCAGGGCGAGGTAGACGTCGATCATCGGTGACAGGTCACCAAAGCCGTTGCCGAAGGCGTCGGGCCCGGTGAAGTACACCCGGACCTCCTCGAAAGCCGCAAGTGCCGCCGGGAGATCACCGCGGCGGGTCCACAGTTCGGCGGCGACCGACGTGATGACCGCCCGAGCCAGACCGGGCTGCCAGCCGGACAGCAGGGCGGCGATCAGTTGCTCGGCCTCGGTCAGCCGCCCGACCCGACCGGACAGGAAGATGTCAGCGCCGGTGCAGTAGAACTGCGCAGCCGGCAACCCGAGCGCAGCGGCCCGCTGTGCGGATCGCTGGGCCAGCGCGATGCCTTCCTCCGGGTAGCCGTAGGCGCCGAGCGAGAATGCGTACACGCCGGCGTACAGGAGCACGTCCGAGGCCGGACCACAGCGCTCGAACCGGTCCATCGCCGCCTGGGCATCGGCGAGTCCCTCGTCCAGCTCGCCGGTGGAGAGCTGCGAAACCGCGACAATCAGCGCGGCCATCGCCTCGTCCGCGTCCGCCCCCACCGCCCGGGCCACTTCTTGAGCCCGCGCGGCGAGGCGCCGGGCCTCGCGGTTTCGGCCGTAGTACGCGAACTGGTAGGCAGCGGCGACCGCGAGCGCGTGCGCGAGTTCCGGGGACGTCGTTCCCTCGGCGTAGCCGATGGCTCGATCGAGCGCCACCTGCTGTTCCTTCGGGTCGCCGACCGCCGCCGCCACATGGTCCGCGCGTACGGCGTAGATGCGGCTGGCTAGCAGCGGATCCCGCTCGACGTCGACCAGCTCGAGCGCCTGCGCGAGCAACTCGTGCGCCCGCACTGGGTCGCCAGCGGTGGCGACCGGTGACGCGGCCAGGCAGAGCAGCTCGGCCCGCGACATCCCCGCCAACGCCTCCGGGTCGGGCACCTGCCCCCACCAGCCGAGCACCCGTTCGAGGTGGGTGACCGCCTCAGGCAGCCCCAGACGGGCAGCGGCTCTCCCGGCGTGCACCGCGGCCGGTAGCGCGCCCGCGAGGTCACCGGCGGCTCCAAGGTGGTAGGCCAGCAGGCCCCAATCAGCCATGCCGACCGCAGCGCCCTCTTGCTCTGCGCTCGCAGCGGCGGCGGTCCCCGCGATGCGGCGGCGGACAGCCTCGCCGTACTTGGCATGCGCCCGCGGCAGCTCGGTCGGCAGCACGTCGCCGTAGACCGCGTCGCGCAGCAGCGCGTGTCGGAACGCGAGCAGGTCACCGCGCCGGACCAGCAGGTTCGCGTCGAATGCCTCCCGCAGCGCGGCATCGAGCGCTGCAAGCGGCTTGCTGACGACGGCTTCCAGCAGCTGCGTGTCGATGAGGGTCCCGCCCACCGACGCGACCCGCAGGACCTCGACCGCGACTGCTGTCAGGTCGTCGAGCCGCGACAGGAACAGGTCGGCCAGGTCCCGGGGCACCAACTGTGCATCCTCGCGCCGATGCGCCGCGACGAGCTCGAGCAGGTACAGCGGGTTCCCACCCGAGCGTCCCGACACGAGCCCGAGATCCAGCTCCTGCATGTCAGGTCCGCCCATTCGCACCGCGAGCTCGCGGGCGGCCTGGTCGTCGAGCGGGCCTAACGTGATCGGTACGCAATGTTTGGCGCGACGCAGCTGCCGCAGGCACGGCCGCAGCGGATGCCGGCGCCCGACGTCGTCGGTCCGGTACGTGATCAACACTGCAAGGGCCTGGTCCCGCACAGCCGACACCGCGACGAGCGCGTCGCGGGTCGATTGGTCGGCCCAGTGCACGTCCTCGAGCACGAGCAGAACCGGCGCGCGGTCAGCTGCCTGCACAAGCACCTCGCGTACGCACTCCAACACCTGACCGGGCGCCAAGCTGGCGACGGCGCGGCCAGCCGTTGGCAGCAACTGGGCGAGGATCTCCGCGGCGGGGCTGTCGAGCCGCCGGTCGCGGGCATCGGTCTCCCCGCGGAGCAGGGGTTGCAGAGCGTCGAGGACGGGGGTGAGTCCGGCGTCTGACGCCACGTCCAGGCAATGGCCGGTAAGAACGGTGAATCCTCGCTCGGCCGCGAAGCCGGCTGAAACGTCGGCAAGGGCGGACTTGCCGATGCCGGCGTCGCCTGCGACGAGCAGCAGACTCGGTTGGCCGTGAACGGTGTCTTCCAGGACGTCGCGTATTTGCTGGCTCTCGATGTCCCGTCCGATCAGATCTGCGTCAGCCAGAACTTTCACCTCATCGCTGCGTTCGTTGGCTCAAGCGAAACATCGCCGGTGCCCGTAGGCAAGACGCAGGTTCGTGTGCCGTCGCCGAGCAGCCCGCGGGGCGGGTCTGACTCAGCGGCTGAAGCGTCGAGTCGCGCCTTGCACATGTTCGGCTGATTCTTTGACACCTGCATGAGGGAGGATGAGAGTCGCTGAGCAGCGAGGTATCAGGCGGCTTCTGACCTCGGCAGACGGGCACGCGCAGGCCCCAGCCCGCCGATCTTCGGCCGGGACTTGCAGCGGATCACTCTCGCGACGCGCGGCCTAGGCCACCGTTGCGGGGCGGCTGGACAGGCGCGACCTCGGGATCGTTCGTGGTGAGGACCACTTCGTGCGTCGTACTGTTGTCTTCGCGCCACCACAATGTCGATTGCCGTGTGTGCGATGACTGCGACCACGAGTCCGGTGACCGCGTCGGAGAACTGCGGGGCCTCCCAGTGGACCAATGCGGCGCTGGCAGCACCCACCGCCCAAGCGAGGAATGCGGTGGGCCGGACGCCTTGGACGATCCGGGTGGCGACCTGCTTGCGCAGGATGGACCTGGTCGGCGATAGGACTCCGCCGAGCGGGGGGACGAAGATACTCAGGATGATGAGCCAGTTCAGGAAGTCGCTCCAGATCTCCCGCGAGTGCGATGACGATCCCGACGATTCCGAGGAAGAGGGTGACGATACACATCCGTTGGCGGAGCAGGTGCGAACAGCTCACCGCACCGTTGTAGAGGCAGTGACTGCACACAGAGCCGAGGTTCACGAACACGAAGACAGCGGCAAGCGCGCTGAGCAGGTGGCCGTGGCCGTGGGTCAGGATCGGCAGGAAGTTGCCGCCGTCGGCTGCGGGGGCGGCGATGGCGCCGGCGGCGACGATGATTCCGCCGGTGACCTGGGCGACCATGCTGGCGATTGGGAAGGCGGTCGCTGTGGCGATGACCGCCTCCCGGCCGTTCTTGGACCAGCGTGTGAAGTCGGCGGTCATGGTCCCGGAGTCGGCGAACGTAGCCATGATGATCGAGACGGCTGCTCCGAACGTGAGCGAACCCGCTGCGGCCCCTCCGATACCTGGGTAGCTGAAGATCGCTCCGAGGTCGTTGTTCTGGGCGACGATCGCGATGGCGATGACCGCGACGAGGATGAACAGCGGGCGGCGATGGCCCCGAGGAACGAGAGCGCTCGGATACCGGCGTAGGTGACCGCGATGAAGGCCAACCCGGCTAGCACGATCACGATCTTCTCGTTCCAACCGAACGAGCTGTTGAGCGTCGCTCCGGTAGCCCCGGTGTTGAAGGCGAACCAACCCACCACGATAGAGGCGAGGAACCCGGACGCGATGATGTAGCCGAAGCGCCCGAACGTCTCGGTCGCCTGCAGTGCGAAGCTCTCGCCGGTGCTGCCTGCGCGGTGGCTGAGCAACCCGACATAGACCAGCATGATCAGGTTGGCGACCAGGATCGCGCCCACTCCCTGCCAGAACCCGAGAAGGGCGACCACGATGCCGCCCGGGACGGCGTTGGTCAGGATCATCGGGAAGCCGAACCAGACCGCGGCGACAGTGGCTGAGACTTGCGGTGAGTCAGGGGTACTGCTGAGTGCTCGAACTCGGACTCGAGTTCGATCCCTCCGAGGCGTTCTGAGCCGGTGGCCGCGCTGGGTAGCACCGCTCTGCGTGGATGTGTCATAGCTGCTCTCTCTCAGCGATAGCCAGGATGGCGTTGTCGAAGCACTCGATCGGCGGATGCGTGATGCCGGCGCCGATCATGCCGACGCCCGGCTCCTTGTGGGCGATGGCGGTGTTGATGACGGGCAGGATGCCGGTCTGCATGACCTTGCGGACGTCGATTCCGGTCGGGACGCCCGGAAGTCGAGCAGCGGGATCGGTGACGTTCGGGTTCTCGGTGGTGGTGATCTCTGCCATGGTGCCGCGAGATAGCCGATCGCGTCGTCGACGGTGCCGCCGACCAGCGCGACGATCGCCGGCGCCGCGGCCATGGCGAAGCCGCCGATGCCGTAGGTCTCGGTGATGGCGCTGTCGCCGATGTCCAGGCCGGAGTCCGCGGGCTTGTAGCCGGCGAACATCGGCCCGATGACCTGCTGCGCCGGGCCGGTGAACCAGGTGCTGTCCGGGGACACCGCTGACTCGGATACCGAACTCGACACCGTTGCGGGCCATCGTGGTCACGACGGTGCTGTGCGCGATCCCGTGGGCAGCGTCCAGCGCGCCTTGGCCATCGCCATCCAGGTCGGGCCGGAGAAGTAGTCTGAGCTGGCGACGAAGTCGAAGACCTGCTGCTTCTCCTCGGTGGTGAAGCTCGTCTCGCAGGATGCACGGCGCGAGCGCCTGGATCAGCAGGGTGGTGCCGGCGACGTTGCGGTTGTGGCACTCGTCGCCCATGTGCAGGGCCTGGGCGAGCATCAGCCGCAGGTCGATCGGCGCCGGCGATCTCCATCGCCTCCGCGAGGACCGGGCCGAGCACGTCGCGCATCCAGTTCAGCCGGTCGATGACGCTGTCGTCGTTGGCGCCCATCCGCAGGATCTTGGCCAGCTGCTCGCTCAGGTTGGTGTAGGCGATGTTGCCGTAGGTCTTGTTCTCGACGATGTGCATGTACATCGAGGCGGAGGTAACCCCGGCCATCGAGCCGACACAGTCGTGCTCGTGGCAGGGCGAGAACGTGATCTCACCCGAAGCGGCCAGCTCGGCTGCCTCGGCCAGGTGCGCGGCGAGGCCCTCGAAGACCAGGGCGCCGGTGACGGCGCCCTTCATCGGGCCGGACATCCGCTCCCAACCGATCGGCGGGCCGGCGTGCAGGATGGTCGTCTGCGTCATGCCGGGCACGACGTCGATCGCCTGGCCGAAGCCGACGAGCATCGGCTGGGACTGGTGATCCGCTCGACCGCCTCCGGTTGGCGGCGTCGATCGCTGGCCGCGATCAGCGGTTCCTCGAGCCCAGTCAGGGCGGCGATGATCTCGGGTTTGCCGCCGCCGGGCGGGGTCCAGTCAAGTGTGGTTACGGCGACGCCCTGCTGGGCGATGTCGTCGCCGAACATGTCCAGACCCACATTGACGACGTTGAGATCATCGGCGAACAGCTCGGCGATGCTCATGAGTTTTGTCCCTTCCAGACGAGCTCACGGGCGAGCAGACCGGTGCTGGCGCTGCTGCTGGAAATGGTTACGCCAGCGGACTCGAGCTTGGCGATCTGCTCGCCCAGCGTCCGGGTGGTCCAGTTCGGTGCCCAGCACGTAGCCGAGGATTTCGAGGTGCCGACCCTCGTCGCGCGGCGAGGTGCTTGGCCTCGACGATGGCGGGAAGCATCACGCCGACCGGGTCCTGGTGCGATCCGTATCCGAGGATGAAGTCCAGCACGATGACGCCGACCTACGGGTCGTTCGCTTCCTGAGTGAACCGGCGATCCGCTGGGACGGGTCGATCATCGGGTGCGGGTCGTCCGCTCGTGAAGTCGTCGTCGCCGAAGTCGAGGAAGGTGTGGGCGATGCTGAGGCTGGTCGGGTCCGGGCGCCGGTCCGGGGCGGAGGCGATGTTGCTGTACACGTCTGGGTAGCGCTCGGCCACGGCGTACATCACTTCGTCGCAGATCGTGCCGCCGCAGAACAGGCCGCGGATGTAGCGCGGCTCTGCGGTGAACTTGGCTCGGATCGTCTCGATCAGTGGCCAGTCCAGCGCATCCAGGTCCAGGCCCTGATCTTCCAGACCGCTCAGTCGCATCGCAGCGAGGGCGGCCTGTCGGTATCGCGGGCAAACGTGCCCCCGGCGTCGGCCACAGCTTCCTGGGAGCCACCGATGAAGCAGACGACCACTGGCTTGGAGCAGTGACTGATCTCCGCGAGGATCTTGGCTTCGACGGTCCGTGCCGGCGGCTTGGAGACCAGGACGATGACTGACGTTTGCGGGTCCTGCTCCAGGCGCGCGGATCCCGTCGAGCATCATGATCCCGCCGACGCGTTCGGACATGTCGCTGCCGCCGGTGCCTATCAGCTGCGAGATGCCGCCGCCGAGTTCGTGGATCCGGACGCTGACCTCCTGACTGCCGGTTCCGGACGCGCCGACGACGCCGATGCAGCCTGGACGGACCGCGTTGCCGAAGCACAGGGCCACGTTGTTGATGATCGCCGTACCGCAGTCCGGGCCCATCATGAGCAGTCCCTGCTCGTGCGCGAGAGTCTTGAGCGCGACCTCGTCCTGCACACTGACGTGGTCGCTGAAGAGCATTACGTGCAAGCCGGACTGCAGCGCCGTGCGCGCCTCGCGGACGGCGAAAGCGCCGTTTACCGCGATAACGGCCAGGTTCGCGCTCGGTACGTGCTGCACGGCAGCATCGATGCTGCGATACGTGGTCTCCTGGTTGTTACTCGATGGCTTCTTCCTGGTGAACAGTTCCTCGACGGCTGTCAGTGTGTCTTGCCGGGTCGGTACCGGCAGAGGTCTCGACGACAATCATCAGGTCCCCCGGGCAGGCGTCTTCTAGCTCCACGCTGAGCTGTCCGAGGCTGCGTAGCACCTCTTTGTTCATGACGGTGCCCGAAGCGACAAACGCCTGCTCGACCCCGTCGAGCTGGTTCGCTTTGGTGGAGATCGACATCAATGAGACCGAGTCGAAATAGGTGTTCTTCTTCACGACAACTGTGGTGGTCACGACAACCCTCTCAATGCTTTTTCTAGGTGCAGGCCCGCCTGCATGCCGGACAGAGTGTCTGTTCCCGAGGAGTGCCCGATCGCGATCGATCTGCGTGCGGCGCTCACGAGGGCGAATCGGTCGTTGGCAGCGACGGCGTCAAGGACCGACACGAACGACTGACGGGCGCGCCCGCGGACCGCCTCACTCATCGTGGTGAAGCTGATGTCGTTGGTCAGGTCTCGATGCGTGTTTACCAGCGTGGTGAGGAAATCCTGCCAGCGCCCGGCTTTAGCACCGGGGCAGGCAACGACCAGGGCGAGACCCGCGATGAAGTCATCCCCGGCGGGTGTGAGTCCGGGACCGAGGCCGATCAGACCTCTCCCCAACCAGGAGGCCTCCTCGAGATCATCGAATCGGAGTGCCCGCACCAATGCGTGGGTGCCGATGGTGAGGTGGCGAGAGACGGCGGCCTCGAAGCCCGATCGGAACCTACGCGGCGCGAGTACTCCACCGCGCACCCCATTGAGGCGGACCACCGCCGAGAGAGTGTCAATCATCTGCGAGAAGCCGCCTGCGCTGACCTCAATCGAGTGATCAATGTTGGGCAGGCGCGGCTCCCACGGGCGCGCCCCTTGCAGTGCGACCTCGAACAGACCCGGCGCTACGAGCCCATCCTTCGAGCCATAGACGCTGCTGCCTATTGCCACAGTGAGCTGACGCCATGTTGACAGGTCGAGGACCAGCGTGTTGGGGGCGTCATCACTGCCGCGGGTCGCCAGTGTAAAGAGGTGCCTCTCGCCGGTGCTGAGATTGATGACATTGTCGAACACGCTGTGTACGCGTGCTGAGAAGGCATCTACGTTTGCCAGCGGAAGGAATTCAACATCCCCAGAGAGAGCCGTGATCGGGAGGACTCTTCTGGTCAGTAGCGCGCCTCGCTCATGTGCGGACGCAGTTGCAGAACCAGCCGATAGCTGAGGCGGCGCAGCACCCCGCCGCGCGACAACTGCACTGTCACTGCTTCGGCTAGGCATTCGACCTGTCCCGATCTATTGAGGCTCAGCGATATGCAGCCGAGGCGACCTCAGCGTCGGTGAACATGGCGTGACGCAACAGGGGCTTAGGTCCTGTCCTCTTGGGCGGAGGATCCCTGGGGCCTGTCCACGGCAACTGGACACGGTCCGTCCCTCGACCACGACAACCTGGCACCGAGGACGAGACCTCAGCAGCGGCAGTGTCTGGAGCTGCTTCCGCACCGGTGGCAACTCGTCAAGGTCGACGACGCGAGAAGGCAGGCCAGGTGGCCGATGTTCGCGGTGGACGCAGTATGGCTGGGCCGATTTGACGCGCGGGCCTGCGTAGAAAAGCGCCTCCTATCGCGGAGAGATTTGTGTGTCTTTGAAGACCGAAATGACGTGTCTATGGACGCTGGCTTCCCTGCGTCTAGTCCGGGTATCTGCTGCGGCGAAGCCCTTACGAGGTAACGGGTTTACGCTCAGCCCTGCCTTCGTCTCATTTCCCGTGCCCTGCGTTCAAGCCCCAGCCGCACGCACCACCCTTTCTGTGGACGACTCCACGATGCATTGTTTCGGCTCGCCGCATGGCCTAGCAGCGACGAGTGGCGTCAGGGCCTGGCGCATGTGCGGCGGGCCGAAGGGACGGGTGAGAGCGGTGACGGCGCTCGGCGAGCAGTCCCGTGCTTGCTTTTCGAGCTACGACGTCAGGGCGACGGATCCGTAGACGTCGATGGGCGAGTTGGGCTCCCAGGCGCCGCCCAAGGACACATCGACGTACACGACTGCGACGTCGCCGGCGTTCAGGTGGACTGACTCGTCTTCCGACCACGAGCAGTCGTTCGACGTCGGACCTTGCCCCTCGACGTGAAAGAGGCACCCGCCGGCCGGGACCAGCGGCTGCGTTCCACTCGAGGCCACCAGCAGCGTCAGTCGCACTTGGAGCGGATGACCGACGAGATCTGTGATGCTACCGAAGTTCGCATACATGTCGGTGATCGTCACGTCTTGGGCTATCACCTGTTCCATGCTCGTGTGTGCTGCCTCGATCGTGTACGCGTCATAGTCGAGCCATGGAGCTGGCACCTGCGTGACTAGGTATCCGGACAACGGCAGGTACGCGTGCGTGTCCGGCCAGGTGCCGGACGACTGCAGAGTGAACACGCCGCCCGACATCATGCTGCCGTGACCTGCGGCGCCGGTCGGACCGTCCGCGCGGTTGGTCCCGTCCGCTCCAGTAGCGCCGGTGGGGCCGTCCGCACCGTTGCGTCCCCATCAACTCCAGGGGTGCCGGCCAGGCCGGTCGAACCGTCGGCACCGTTCGTCCCGTCGGTTCCGGAGGGGCCCGCGGCGCCATCCGCGCCATCCGCCCCGGTGGCGCCGGTGGCACCAACAGCACCTCGCGCGCCGTTCGCGCCGTCAGTTCCGGGCTTGCCCTTGGCGTTCCAGTGCACCCGGCTTGATCCAGCGGGGCATGTTCTTGGCCGCGCCGGACTCTTCACGACGTTGAACACCACGCGGTGACCGGAGGTCGCGAGACATCCGGTGAACAAGTGCGGCGTCCCACTGTTGGGAGCCAGGGTCGAACTGACTGCAGGAGCCAGTCCGGCACCGCCGATGAGCAGTGCCGCGATGCCGACCGTTGCCACACCATGACGACGGTGCAACCACTTGAGCGAGATAGTCACTGAGTACCCCTGAAATCACGATGTGCGCGGGCCAGCCGAAGGGCGGATGTCGGTGGAGGCCACCGACCACCTCCTATCGACAGCGGCTAGGGCACCAATTACGAAAGTACGTAGCAAACGCCTACATACCCCACTAATGCTGCGGCCTGGCACCATGGACCCGCATCAGGACCCGAGGAGACTTGCCTGCGGCACCCGAAGCGGCCAGCCGACGCGGACGAATCTCGAGGAGTGATGACGTGAAAGCGACCGAGCGGTGGTACTCCCCCCGGCTGCAACAGCACATCGGTCTCGCACGCTGGGGGCACTACGGCACACCGGTGCTGGTTTTTCCGACGGCCGGGGGCGACGCCGAGGAGATCGAGCGCAACTATTTGGTCGCGGCGTGCGGTGAGCTGATCGAGAGCGGCCGCGTCAAGCTCTACTCCTGCGACAGCGTCGCTGGGCGGGCGATGGTCGCCAAGGATGGTTCCCCGGCGTACCGGATGTGGCTGCTCAACCAGTTTCACGACTGCATCAGGCAAGAGGTTGTGCCGGCGATCCATGCTGACCTCGGCGGGCACCGGCCCCTGATCATCACGGCGGGTGCGTCGATCGGCGCCTTCAACTCGCTGGCCACGCTGTGCCGCTATCCAGACGTCATTTCCATGGCAGTCGCGATGAGTGGCACGTTCGGCGTCGAGAAGTTCTTCGAGGGCGACTTCACCAACGATCTCTATTTCTCGTCCCCGCTCCACTTCCTTCCCGACCTCGAGGGGCCGCAGCTCGACACGTTGCGGCAACGGCTGGCAATCCTTGCTTCGGGGCAAGGCGCCTGGGAGGACGTCGGAGAGTCCTGGCACGCCGCCGACGTCCTCGGTCGCAAAGGTGTTCCCAATAGGGTCGACGCGTGGGGGACGGAGTGGGAGCACGATTGGGGGACCTGGCGGAGCATGCTGCCGCAATATCTCGACGAGTTCTGCTGAGCGAGCGGGCGAAAAGAAGACCGAGAGTCAAACGATCAGCAAAGGGACGCGTCCGCCCCTCAGGCGTCACCCAGCCGGGCCAGCAGCAGAGCCTCCGCCAGACACGCGCGTTCGAAGTCGCCGAGGTGGAGGCTCTCGTTGGCTCCGTGTGCCCGGGTGTCGGGGTCCTCGACGCCCGTGATGAGGATCTCGGCGAGAGGAAACGCCTGCGCGAACGGGCCGACGAAGCCGATGGAGCCGCCCACGCCGATCTTCACCGGTGCGGTTCCCCACGCCGAAGTGAAAGCTGCTTCAGCAGCCGCGTAGGCCGGACCCGTCGTGACCGCAGCGAACGGCTGGACCGTTCTGCCGGCCGTAACTGTCACGGGCGCACCCCACGGCGCGTGCGACGTCAGGTGTGCGACCAGCGCATCCCGCGCGGCATCGGCGTCGTCGCCGGGACCGACGCGCAACGTCAGTTTCGCGCGCGCACTGGGTACGAGTGTCATCGGTGCCTCAGCGACGGACGGTGCGTCGATGCCGATGACGGCGATCGCGGGGCTGGCCCACAGCCGCGACGTCAGCGTCCCAGTGCCGAGCAACCGCACGCCGTCGAGCACGCCTGCGTCGCCGCGCAACTGGTCCTCGGTCAGGTCGAGCGGCTCGGCCGACCCTCGAAAGAGCCCGGCGACCGCGACGTCACCGTGCTCGTCGTGCAGGGTTGCCAGCAACCGGGCCAGGGCTGTCAGCGCATCCGGAACGGGGCCTCCGTACACGCCGTTGTGCACGGCGTGCTTGAGGGTCCGCACCTCCACGACGACGTTGAGGCCGCCACGCAGTGTCGTGGTGAGCCCCGGCACGCCAACCCGCCAGTTCGTCGAGTCGGCCAGCACGATGACGTCGGCGGCGAGCCGATCCCGATAGCGGTCCAGGAACATCGGAAGAGTCGGTGACCCGATCTCCTCCTCGCCCTCGACGAGGACCGTCACGCCTACCCGCAGGTCGTCGCCCAGGCAGCGCAACGCCGCGCAGTGCAACGCGACGCCGGCCTTGTCGTCGGCGGCCCCACGTGCAAACAGCCGACCGTCGTGCTCGACCGGCTCGAAGGGGTCGGTGTCCCAGAGAGCACGATCGCCGGGCGGCTGCACATCGTGGTGGGCGTACAGCAACACGGTCGGCGCACCCACTGGCCCCGGCCGGTGACCGAGTACGGCCGGCTTACCGCCCTCGACCTGCAACACTTCGACGTCGGACAGGCCCGCAGCACCAAGCAACCCCGCCACTGACTCCGCGCTCGCGCGCAAATGCGCAGCAACGGACGGATCGGCCGAGACCGAGGGGATGCGCACCAACCGCTCGAGATCCGCTCGCGCTGAGGGAAGGATTCGCGCAAGTGCACCACGGAGCTCGTCGACCTGCGCCATCAGTTTGCGTACATGTGCACTTCGGCGGCGAAGCGGTCAGTCATCTCGACGACGCGTTGGAACTCCGGATGCCGCACGACGATCATCCCGTCCCCGATCACCGAGGAGCGCCAGTCACGCCGGGGCGCCCCGACGGGTAGCAGATCCACTACGGCGACGGCGTCGCCGAACTCACCAAGCAGCCGGTCTAGCCCTTCGACGTGAGTAATCCGGCCGGCACCCTTCGCGCGCTTGAAGATGCTGCCGACGTTGTAGTGCCGCTCGAGCTGCTGCATCCGGCCGTGCACCACTGCCTCCGCCCACCCGACGTACACATCGCCGTCGGTGGCGTAGTTCATCATGTCGGTGACGCGGGCGCCCGGGGGACGCGCACCGATCTCGCCGAACACGACCTCCCCGTCCGCCTTGCGATACCACTCCATGTGCGTGAAGCCGGCGTTGAAGCCGAGCGCAGCAAGCACGTCGGCGCCCATCTGGCGGCCACCTTGGATGTCCGCGACGGTCAGGTCGCGCAACGAGATGGACACCGGGCTGACCCATTCGTGCATGCGCATTTGCAGCGGCCGCGGGCGATACCAGAGCACGTTCTCGAACAGGACATGTCCGTTCGCACACACCGTGTCGTACGTGAGCTCCTCGCCGTCGACGAACTCCTCCACGCTCAGCTCCGGGACGTGCCGCAGCAACGGGAGCACCTCGGCCAGCTCCTGCACCGAGTCGATGCGGTACGTGTCGGCCGAGCCGGCACCATCGATGGGTTTGACGATCAGCGGGAACCCGATCTGCTCTGCCGCATCCCACACACCGGCCACGGTCGTCGTACTCACATGCCACGGTGTACGGATGCCGGCGGCGTCGAGCACCTGCTTCATCCGCTCCTTGTCGCGGAAGGGCACGGTCTGCTCGACGGTCATGCCTGGCAGCCCGAACGCCTCACGGATCCGGGCGGCCAGGATCATGTACGGCTCCCACAGGCACTCGACCTGGTCGATCCGTGCGTGGCGGGCCAGGCCGTGCAGGGCGGTGAGCACGGCTCCCTCGTCGGAGAGGGAAACGTGCTCGTAGTGCGCGAGCGCCTCCCGAGCCGCGGACGGCAGCGCGTGCGGTGGCTGGTCGCCGACGCCGATGACCCTGGCGCCGACGGCCGCGAGCCCGCGGGTAAAGAACGCCATCTCGGCCGGGTAGCCGGGCGAGAGCATCACGACGTTCATTGGGCCTCCGCGAGCTCCACGCGGACTCCACCGATGATGCGCTGCAAAGCGTCCCTGACGACGTCGGTGTCGGAGTCGCGGACGATGACGAACCCCTCGCCGAGGTAGTCCGACGCGGCCGGCTGTCCGGGCTGGGGCAGCTTGGCCTCGACGACGAGGTGCCCGATCTGCCTCTGCATCTCCTCGACCCCGTGCACAGCGCGGACCCGGCCTCGTCCTTGGCCCCGCAGGTAGGCCGTGCCCGCGGCGAACTGGCGGGCGGGCGGCTCGAAGCGCCCGAGGATGACCAGCTCGGTCCATGCGCTGTAGAAGTCGATGTCATGCACGTAGCCGAGCATTGAGCTGAGCTGTGCGCCAGGCGGTCGGGCGGCAACCTCCGACACAGCGACCGATCCGTCCGGGCGGCGGAACCACTCCATGTGGGTGAACGCATCCTTCACCCCGAGCGCCCGCAGCGCGGCGGGTCCCAACTGGTGAATGCCTTCGTACTCCGGCCCATCGATGTCGCGTGGCAGCAGCACCGTCCACTGCATCCACGGGTTGCGCAGCACGTCCAGCGGCGGTGGCCGGTAGTCCGCGACGGACGCCCACACGGTCTCGCCACCCACGGTGACGCTGTCGTAGGTGTGCTCTTCGCCGACCAAGAACTCCTCGAGCAGGGCCGGGTCATCCGGGCTCGGCGGCAGCGCCTGCAACCAGCCCCGCAACGCACCGGGCTCGTCGAGCCGGTAGGTCGACTGTGCGCCGGCGCCCGCAGGCGGCTTCGCGACGAGGGGGAAGCCGACGGCGTCGGCGAAAGCCAGTGCTTCGGAGGGATGCCGGATCAGTTGGTGCCTGGCGCACGGCAGCCCGGCGTGCTGCAGCACCGTCTTCATGCGGGCCTTGTCGCGGACGTTGAGCGCGGTCGGCACGTCCATCCCCTCGATGCCGAGCACCTCGCGTACGTGGGCGAGCGGCACCTGGAGCTGCTCCAGCGCACCGACGATCCTTTCGACTCGCCCCATCTGACGTCCCAGACCCGTGACCGCCTCCGCGATCTGGCGAGCGTCGAGCGCGTCGTCGACCCGCCAGTGCCCGGCGAGCTGTTCCTTCAACTGTGGGGACAGCCGTTCCGCAGGCTCGGACGTGATCAGCCCCAGTTGGACACCCGGGAGCCGCGCCGCCGAGCCAACGAACCGCGCGGTCGCCTCGAGCAGGTAGGGCGCGACGAACGCTGCGACAACCATGCGCGGGACGTTACTCGTCGGGGTCGGCCGCGGACCAGGGCAGGCGGGGTACCGGAACCGACCCCGGACCAGGGCAGACGCGGTACGGAGCCCGCCCCGGACCAGGGCAGACGCGGTACGGAGCCGGTCCCGGCCGGCAGGACTAGCATGCCGGTCGTGAATGTGGTCTTCGTCGAGCCCTTCTTCCCGCCCACCCAGCGGCACTTCGTCCGCGCGCTGGCCGAGGTCGGTGCGAACGTGATCGGCGTGGGGGAGTCCCCGACCGAGATGCTCGATGAGCAGCTCAAGAGCTGGATGTCGCACTACCACCAGGTCCCCACTGTGGTCGATGTCGCAATCCTGACCGACGCCATCCGCTGGATCCAGGACAAGCTCTGGGTCGACCGCCTCGAGACCACGATCGAGGCGCACACCATGTCGGTGGCCCAGGTGCGGGAGAACTGCACGATCCCCGGGACATCGGTCCACACGGCGTGGCTGTGCCGGGACAAACCTTCGATGAAGGAGGCGTTGCGGGCCGCCGGTGTGCCAACCGCGGCGTCCATGGCCGCAGACAGCGCGGAACAGGTCCTGGCCTTCGCCGATGCGGTGGGCTACCCGCTGATCCTCAAGCCGCGCTCGGGCGCCGGCGCTCAGGACACGACCCGAGTAGACAACAGCGCAGAGTTGGCGACCGCCCTCGGTGCCTTCGGAGGGCAGGGGACGCGCTCGATCGCGGTCGAGGAGTTCGTCGAGGGTCACGAGGGCTTCTACGACACGTTGTCGGTCGAGGGGCGGCCCGAGCTCGACTTCGTCTCGCACTATTTCCCCAACGTGCTCGACGCGATGCGCACTCGATGGATCTCGCCTCAGTTCATCTCGACGAACCGGGTGGACACGGAAGGCGACTACGTCCAGCTGCGCGAGATGGGGCAACGCGTGAACGAGGCCTTGGGCATCGGTACGACCGCCACGCACATGGAGTGGTTCTTCGGTCCCAAGGGTCTGCGCTTCTCCGAGATCGGCTGCCGTCCGCCAGGTGTCGGGGCGTGGGACCTCTACTCCGCCGGGAACGACATCGACGTCTACCGCGAGTGGGCGAATGCGATCGTGCACGGCAACGTCGGCGCGCGACCGTCGCGACGCTTCGCCACGGGCATCGTGGCGTTGCGGCCCGACAACGACGGACAGATCACCGGCTACTCAGGTGTCGACGAGGTGCAGAGCCGATCGGGCGAGTGGGTGATCGACGCGCACCTGCCGTCGCCCGGCACACCGACGCAGCCACCAGCTGCGGGATACATGGCGAATGCGTACGTACGGATGCGCCACCCGGACTACGACGTGCTGCGTGGCTTGCTCGATGACGTGGGCCGCACTGTGCACGTGCACGCAGGGTGAGCGAGCCTGCGAGCTCACGATCAGGCGCAGTGTGGTTGCGAGCGCGGCTGACGAGCGCCAGCGAGGAGGTCGCGTGAGCCCTGCCCGCCGAGTCATCACGATATTGGGCCCACAGCGTCGGCCGACTCTGGACAAGGTGGTTCGGGCGCTCGACGCCGACGCCCGGGTGGCCGTCGTCACCGCTGGTTGGCAGGAGCGCGAGTCAGACGACGGGGAGCTGCAAAGGCTGTTGGGGGGGCGGGGCGTCAACCTCGAGCTGCATCATCGCTGGCTCGACGTCCTCGAACGCGACCGCGAGTTCGCGAGGGCCGAGTCGGAGCACCGCGCGGTCCTCGACGAGCTGCAGCAGCTCTACCTCGTGCAGGTCGATCACGCCCTTCGAGCGATGTACGCCGTCCTGCAGCGTGCCGATCAGCGGCCGCGCACCTTCAGGGCGGCCCAGGATGACGCGATGGCTGTCGTACGCCTCGTCGACGAACGGCACCTCGTGCGAGTCGCGGCAGCGCAGGAGCAGTTCTACTCTGGCTGGCGCCCGGAGGAACGACCGGTCGTTGCACCACACCGGGAGGCGGTGCGGCAGGTGCTCGAGCCGGCGACCGGTCTCGTCCTCGCCGGCGGCCACGTCGGGGTGCTGGTGCGCCTACTGCACCTCTTCCATGTGGCACCGTTCGTCCCAGAGCGGGTGGTTGCTTGGTCTGCGGGGGCGATGGCGCTGACCGAGCGGATCGTCTTGTTCAACGACCGCGCACCCCAGGGACCAGCCCACGCCGAGATCTATGACGAGGGGCTTGGGATGATCTCGGGAACAGTGTTCCTGCCACATGCGCGACGACGGTTGCTGATCGACGACCTCACTCGGATGTCGGTGTTGGCCTCGCGGCTGGCACCGGCGGTGTGCGTGGTGCTTGACGACGGGACGCGCATCGACCTGAGCGAGGACGGTGGCCTGCCCGACGAGGCGCGTGTCATCGGCGCGGATGGTCGCATCCGGAGCCTGGTCGCGGCGTGAGCACCTCAGCTCCGCGCGTCGCGGGCCGGCTCGCAATCAACCGGCTGAAGGAGCGCAAGCCGCTCGATGCAGCCGCCATCGACAGGTTTTTGGCGCGTCACGAGGTGCCGATCGTGGAAAGTGCTCGCTGCACGTTCCTGTTCCGTGGCGAGGCCGACGAGGTTCACCTGGTGCAGAGGATCCTCGGGTTGCCCAACCGGCTGCCTCTTCGGCGGCTTTGGGGCACGGACCTGTGGTACCTCGTGCTCGAGCTCCCCGAGGGATCGCGGGTGGAATACCAGATCGAGATCACTCGAGGTGACCATCAGGAGCGAATAAACGACCCGCTCAACGCGAAGCTGTCCCACAGTCCGATGGGCAGCTCTTCGGTCTGCTTCGCGGCCGGCTACACGACGCCGGACTGGGTCTTGCCGGATCCTGAAGCCAGACCGGGGGAGCTCACCAGCCTCGTACTGCGCAGCCGCGCGCTGCGTCGTGACTGCGAGGTCGGCGTCTACCTGCCTGCGCGTTTCCGCCGCACCGCGACCTACCCGCTGCTTGTCGTCCACGACGGCCAGGACTTTCTCCACTACGCCGCAGCCAAGGTGGTGCTGGACAACCTGATCCACCGTCTGGACATTGCGGAGACGGTTGTCGCGTTCATCCACTCTGAAGACCGGCTCAACGAATATGCGAACTCGACGGCGCACGCGCGCTTCGTCACTGACGAGCTTGTGCCGCAGCTGGAAGTCGACTTCCCCTTGGTGGGGAAACGGTCCGGACGTTGTCTGCTCGGTTCGAGCTTTGGTGCAGTAGCCGCACTGTCCGCCGCGAACCGGTCGCCGGACACCTACGGATCGCTCGTGTTGATGTCCGGATCCTTCGTGTTCACCGACATCGGCACCGACCACGGGGGCGGACCCGCGTTCGACCCCGTCGTGAAGTTCGTCAATCGATACCGAGCTCGACCGCGTCGAGTCGCCGACCGCGTCTTCGTCAGCTGCGGGGTCTACGAGCCGCTGATCATCCCCAACCGCTCGATGGTCCCGACGTTCGAGGCGGCCGGCATGGAAGTGCGGTACGTCGAGGCCCGGGACGGGCACAGCTGGGAGAACTGGCGCGATCGGCTGCGGGACGCTCTGTCGTGGGTCTGTCCCGGTCCCCAGAAACTGGTCTACGAGTAAGCGATCGGGCAGCCCGCTGCTTTCCTCATTGTGCAGGTTTATGGGGGATGTGCAGCAGCGGCCGCACGTGCAGACGGTCGCAACGGAATGACTTTGCTCAATAGGGCTTTACACGGGCCGCCTCGCCTGATAGTCGAGTGGGGCGAGCTGGTTGCTCGGGCTGTGGAGCCTCGACGTCGCCTCTTGGGGGAAGGACATGGCGGACATCGAACGCCTTTGGCCGAGCAGTGGGCCGTGGATGCGTGGGTCAAGGCCGCGTCGATCGAGTCGCGCATGCGCGTGGCGAGTGCCGGCATGCCGGACGACGCGAAACGACAGGCGAGTGTCGAAGCGATCGAGAGGCTGCTGAAAACGGCGCGCGCCGCCACCCAGCAGCGAAGGTGGCTCCACTGGCGAGGGATCTTCGACCGATGGCGCGGCACGTCCGTCGGGCGCGCGTACCAGAGCCTGCATGCGGCGGAGATCTTCCTGGTCGATCTCCTGCCCGATGAGGAGATCGACGCGCTCATCCCGAGGATCCTGGTCAGGGACACTACCGACGTGGACGGCGACGACCCGCGACGGGCGCAGATCGACCAGCTCCTCAAGGCGACGCCAAAGTCCAAGCGGGCGGCCGTGAAGAGTGCCCTCACATATTCCTACGACGTGTCGGACCAGGCCTATGTGCGCGTTCGGGACTTCCGCAACGTGATTCTCGTCAGCACGGCGCTGGTCACGGTCCTGATGTTCGCCTTCGTCATCTTGGTGGGACTGCACCCGAGCACGTCCCGTTCTGCTTCACACCAGGACAGACGACCGCCTCGACCGACGCCGCCAGTGCTGCGGCCGCCGTGTGTCCCAGCGGGAAATCTGCACCCTCCCCGACGGACGTTCGGCTCATCGCCGGCCTGGGGCTGCTCGGCGGAGCCTGTCGGCCGCATTCTCCATCCGGAACATCCGCGGTACGTCCCTCCCCTACGGAATCCCGATCGCATTGTCCCTGCTGAAGGTGCCGAGCGGCGCGCTGACGGCGGTAGCAGCGATCCTCTTGCTGGGTGGAGACTTCATCCCTGGCCTGTCGGAGCTGGACTCTCAGCGACAGATCCTGGCCTATGCCCTGGTCTTCGGCTATGCCCAGCAGATCGCGACCCGCCTGCTCGACCAGCGGGCGCAAGGCATCCTCGAGAGCGTGCCAAGCAAGGAACCGGAAGCGGCCGGGTCCCGCCCAATCTGCGGGGTCCGAGATCGTCTCGACGGCCAGGTGCCTTTGCGAAGCAGACCGGCCGATGCCGATGGTGCCGCCCTCTCGAGGTCCACCAGCCGCCCAGGAGAGTGCAAGTGCTGTCCGCCGACGAGGTGATCGACCTCGAGCCGGCAGGCTATCGCCGCCGAGCCCGTTGACCTCGTCGTTGCGGATGACGAAGAGGCGGTCGTCGAGCCGCCGGAGGGCTGGGATCCGGACGGGCACGAAGATCGTGACCGCAGCGCAGACGTGATCGTCAAGGGGTGATGAGTCGTGGTTTCCATCAATGGGTTCCTCGTGTCCAGCGACCGTCGTCGGCTCCCACAGACTACGGTGACGGGCAAGCAAGCAACTCGAGGCGTGGGTTGCCGCGTCCGTCCTCGGCCGCTATCATCACGCTACCCGACTGCGCGACGTGATCGGGTACGCATGACATGTCGAGGTGGCACAACACCGTCGTTCCACTCGGCAGGGCTGGCCATCGATCTGCGCCTCGTTGTGCGGGCTTCAAGGACGGCAGCGCATATCCGACAGCTAGCATCTCGCTATGGCTGAGATGGGCGGCGACTATCGTTCCGAGCGGAGTGCCTGCGCGGGTCGTTGGGTCAGCCGGGCCATCACGCAACGTCGAGCGAGAGGTGTGCCCGAGGGGGTAAACGCCGCGACCAACTCAGCAGTGTCAGCATGTTCCAGATCGAACAAGAGGTTCGCCGAGAAGAGTCCCACTTCTCTACTTGACCCGTTGCGCACTTGCGCGCATTGTCAAGTCACGATCATCTGCTTGACCGCGCCCGCGCTGGCGTGGCGGCAAATGGCGGAATCCTTGTCGGCTGCTCTGCTCCCACGGGGAGAACAAACGGAATATGCGAGGCATGGTCGTGACACAATCCCAGGTCCCCCAGCAGGCCGTCAGGGGCGACGAAGTGCTCCTTGGTGCCGACCTCGACATCGTCGACGTCGACGACGACCCCCGTGCCGTCGAGCATGCACCTCAGCGCCAAGACAACGCGACCGGCACGGACGCGCCGCAAGACGCCACGGGGGTCCCCGACTCAGGCATCGAGCTTGGTCCGCTCGTTGGCGACGAGATCGACATCGCCGGCGTCGACGAGGACCCGCAGGCCACCGAGCATGCACTGCAGCGTCAGGACAACGCAAAAAAAAAAAAAAAAAAAAAAAAAGACCGACGTAGACCGCTAAACGACCTCCAGGATCGTAGATCCGCACTCCTTTGGGGAGGAATCGCCATGAGCCAAGCCATGACAGCCGATGAAATTCTGGCCGCCTTGGACCGCTGGAACGTTGAGGTCGTCAAGGTCCGTCGAGGGACGACCTCCTGGCGCAACCATCACCGGCCCCAGTCCACCGGTGCGTTCGGTGACATGCACGGAATCCTCAATCACCACACGGGTCCGTTCTCGACGGTCCACGGAATGGTGGGACTGCTCTGGAACGGTCGATCTGACCTGCCCGGACCGCTCTGTCACGTTTCGACAGCCCCCAACGGCCGCCTCTTCCTCATCGGCTGGGGTGGACGGACAAACCACGCCGGTCTCGGCGGGCGCAATGTCATGCTGGCGTTGAATGACGAATCCGACCCTCCCCCGCCCGACGCCGACGCTGTTGACGGGAACGCCATCCTGTACGGGAACGAGGTGATGCATCCCGGGGACGCCTCGCCGTACCCGGCAGCTCAGATCGAAGCAGCCGTCCGGTTCAACGCCGCCGTCTGCGAGCACCATGGCTGGAGCGCGAACTCCGCGCTGATGCATCGGGAGTGGACCAAGCGCAAGACCGACATGTCATTCCGTAACCCAAACCCGGGCAAACACTTCCGTGAAGAGGTGGCGCGGGCGCTGGACGCCGGCCCAGACGCTTACCACTTCGTCGACCGGATGGCGACCACGCATAAGTGAAGACTCCGCCGACTTCAGGACTTGGTTCTGGTCGGTTGGCGGGTCGTGAGGTGCCACCACTGAGTCTTGGGCGGTAGTGAAGGCGGGGCGAATCCCGACGTAGCCGTCGTCGCCGTGCCTGTTGCCGTAAGCACCGATCAATAGTCGAACGCGTGTTGATGACGTGTCATCGATGTCACGTCTGATGTCAATTGCGCTGATTCCGAGATGTTGGCGGGGGAGCGGCGGCGTGCCTTCTCCGAGCCCGGAGTCCGCGTTCGGCCGACCATGGAACGTTCCGTCGCGATACAAACGTGCGTAGCATGACAGGGCGAGTCAAGAAGCGCTGTCAAAGGAGTCAAGTGGCAATCACAGCCGGGGAGGCCTCCCCACCCGGGTTCGGTGCGCGGGTACGCGAGTTACGGATCAGTCAGGGGCTGGCCCAGTCGGACCTTGCAACCCACGGCCTCTCGCCCAGCTACGTCAGCCTGCTCGAGTCGGGCAAACGGGCTCCGACTGCGGCTGCCGTGGGCGCCCTCGCCGAGAGGCTCGGCACGACTGGGCGCTTCCTGCTGAACGGCGAGAACCCCGAGGACCGCGAGCGACTCCAGCTGAGCATCGCCTACGCCGAGATCGCGCTGCGCAACGGTGAGGCGCCGGAGGCGTTGTCGCATGCTCTTCGGGCAATCGAATCGGCCGGCATGGCCTCACCGGATTTGCTGGCGCAGGCGCGAAAGCTGCACGCCCAGGCGTTGGAGGGCGTCGGCGACCTGGCGCTGGCCATCCGCGAGTTCGAGGCCCTGGCGGACGAGGCCCGCGACCAGGGCAGCGTCCTCGATGCGCTGCAGCTGACGGTCTCGTTGGCGCGCTGTTACAAGGAGCGCGGCGACCTCGCCCATGCCCTTACTCTCGCCGAGAACGGGCTTGCCGAAGCCACCCGATACGACCTCGTTGGCACGGACGCCCACGCAGAGCTGGCGTCGGTGGTCATCTGGCTCTACACGCTGCGGGGAGACCTGACCAGGGCTGACGTGCTCGCCGACAGAATCCTGGCCCAGGTCGACAGTGCAGGCGGTCGGAAGGCGCGCGCCTCCGTGTACTGGAACGCGAGCCTGAATGCCGAAGCTCGCGGCGACCTCGAGAAGGCGTTCGTCCTTGCTGACCGGACGCGGGCGCTGCTTGCCGAGAACGATGACGAGCGCGCAATTGCCCGCTTCCGCGTCGCCTACGCGTGGCTGCTGTTGCGCTGCGCACCGCCGCGCGCCGAGCAGGCTCACGAGATGCTCCTGACCTCTTTCGACTCACTGAGGGAATGCGGCTCCGAGGTCGACCTGGCTTACTGCGAGACCGAGTTGGCTCGCGCCAAACTGCTGCTGGACGAGCCCCGCGAAGCGATCGAGCTGGCTCGGGGCGCGCTCCGCCGGCTGACCGAGCCGTCGCATGAGAGCGCGCACGCCCGCATAGTCATCGCGCGCGCTCAGCTCGCGCTCGGTGAGCAGGCGACCGGTGTCGCCGAGTATCGAGCCGCCGCCTCTGAGCTCACCGACCTGAAGGGCGCAGAAAGGCAGGCGGCGGCCGCTTGGCGCGAGCTCGCCGACGCGTTCACCGGGCTGCGCCTGTTCGAGGATGCGGCCATGGCGTACCAGCAGGCGTTGGCAGAGGCGGGAGTCCCCGCGGCACCGGATGCGCGCTATCCGACGGATTCCGCCGCCCCACCGACTCCGCACAAGGCCAGCGGGGCGAAGTCGTCGGCGCGCAAGCGCTGAGCAGCAGGAGCGCGGCCCGTCCGTCGGGTGGCGCTGTCCCGCCGCGTTTGATATGCGGTACGCGCGAGCGGTGATCCCGCGCGTTGATATGGCGGGGTACGAACGATCCCGCTGCCGGGTGTCGAGGTCGGCTATCCCCGCTGCAATGTGAGGTCGCCGGGCCGGCATGGGTCCTGAAATCCATGATTTCACTGGCCAGACAAAGCGAGAATCAGTAGCATGACAACGTGTCAACACTGTTGTCAGTGAATGGGCGAGAGTCGCGTGGCGACCGAGGAGACGGCCGGCCCCGCCGCATCCGCACAGGGGACATCGTCGCGCTGCGGAAGGCCGTCGACCTCGCCCTGGATCACGCCAGCTCACGGAGTACCCCGAGGGACAGGGCTCGCGCGCAGGCCGCGCTCCTGACGCTGCTGCAAGACATGGTCGTCAGCGTCGCCGCAGAGCGTGACAAGGCACTTGCCGAGATGCTCGTCACCCAACCAGATGCGTCGAACCGCTCGCTTGCCAGGCAGCTGAACTTGTCCCGGCAACGCGTTGACCAGCTAAAACGCCATATCCTGGCTGGCGGCCGACACCCCGGCCAGCCCTGAGCGGCCAGCCCTGAGCCAGTCCTGAGCGGCCGGCCCTGAGCCGGTCCTGAGCGGCCGGCCCTGAGCCGGTCCTGAGCGGCCGGCCCTGAGCCGGTCCTGAGCGGCCGGCCCTGAGCCGGTCCTGAGCGGCGCTCCTTGAGATCGCACCGCGGATCCTTCACGAGTGCCCGCGCCCTGTGGGCGCCTCGGCTTGACGTCGGCGCCGGCCGATTGCCGACTCCGCCACACGGAGCGTGCTCGCAGACTTACGTTCCGGGTGAGTCCGCGGGAACCCGCTCGGGCGACGAGTTCGAGCCCTCGCCGGCAACTCGGCGTAGACAGGAGTGCACGCATGGCTAGCCCGCTTGACAATCGATCATGACAGGTCTTGACTGCGGGGGTCATACCTCTTTTGTCATGAGGAGTCCTCATGCGTGTCATCACCCGGATCGCTGTGCGGGTCATCGTGCTCACTGCCCTCGCGGCGGCGCTCGTCTTCTCCGGGACGTCCGGAGACTCGATGGACAGGCACACACAGCTCGTCAAGAACCCGCCGAGCTGCTGCTGAGCGCACGCTCGATAGAGGTCTGCGCCGCCCGAAACCGGGGTTCCGCCGGCCGCCGAGGCGTTGATACCGAAACGACTGGGCGGTCGACGTCACGTGCCTGCTAGTTCTCGATCCGCTGTTCCAGTCGGATGGTGACGTCGTCGCCTGTCTGCTTGCCGATCGCGTTGCGGATGTCGGCTTTCACCGGCAGCTTGTGCCACCCGTCTCCCGCAGCCATGATCGAGCTCCGGAACGCCAGGCCGTCGATGGTGCCGCGAACCTTGACGAGGCCACTGGCGCCGAAGTACGTCATGGAGTCGGGCCAGACCACGTAGGTCCAGCCGCCCTTGTCGGGGCTCTTCTGCAGCGTCGCGGTGAACTGCTTGACCATGACGGTTTCCTCCTCGCCGAACCTGTGCCAACTACGACCTTGGGGCGCCGAGAAAGTCATCGGAGGCCGTCGCGGGTCATCTCGTAGTTCTCGGCATAGGCCGCTGTCGACGGCACGCGAAGCTGTTCAGACAGCACGCGAAATGCCCGGACGATCGACGGATATCGACGCGACGTTGGCCGCCGATCCGTGGATCATGCAAGGGATCTTTTCGGCCCCAAAACGCCATCAATCAAGACCACCGGAGACCCGCACCGATGACTCTCGAGCTCATCAATCCAGAGGAGCTACCCACACCCGAGTCCTACACCCAGGTCATCGCCGCGACCGGGCGCCGGCTGGTGTCCTCGCCGGACAGGTGGCCGACGACGCGCAAGGCAACCTGGTCGCTCGTGGCGACCTGCCTGCGCAGGCTCGTCAGGCGTTCGGCAACGTCGGCCAGGCCCTCGCCGCTGCCGGGGCGACGCCAGAGCAGACGACAAGGATCACGATCTGCGTCGTCCACCACCGGCCCGAGTATCTGCCAGATATCTTGAAGGCCCGGGTGGCGGTGTTCGGTGACCACAAGCCCGCGGACACGTTGGGCGGCGTGGAGACCTTGGCCGAGCCTGGCTACCTGATCGAGGTTGACGCGATCGCCGTTTGTTGACGCTGATCGAGCGAGATCGCGTCGGACGAAGAAGCGTAGGGTTCAACGTGATCGTTCTATGCCCGGTCTCGTCACAATTTCAAGATCGCCAACGTCACACCAGGCGAGGCGGAAATGAAGAGCGCTGCCGACCGGTTGGCGGAATAGTGGAACGGCTGAGAACCAGCCCCGCAGCAGCACGCTAAGCACGAGCACAAGCACCGAGGAGAGTCGCGCGCATGTCCACGGTTGAGACCCCGAAGTATCCAGAGAACATCGACGCGGCCGTCCTCAAGATCGCCGGGGTCGTCGTCCTCGGCGCAATCATGTCAATCCTGGACATAACGGTCGTCAACGTCGCTCTGCCGACGTTCCAGACCGAGTTCGGGACCGCCGAGGACCCGATCGCGTACTCGCACGTGGCGTGGACGGTCACCGCCTACACCCTCGCCCTCGCGACGGTCATCCCGATGACGGGCTGGGCCGCGGACCGGTTCGGCACCAAGCGCCTCTACCTGACCGCGGTCGGCCTGTTCACCGCCGGCTCGATCCTGTGCGCCACCGCCACGTCGATCAACATGCTGATCCTGTTCCGGGTCTTCCAGGGCCTGGGTGGCGGCATGCTGATGCCGCTCGGCATGACGATCATGACGAGGGCAGCCGGTCCAAAGCGGATGGGTCGCCTGATGGCCATCCTGGGCGTGCCGATGCTGCTCGGTCCCATCCTCGGACCGATCCTCGGAGGCTGGCTCATCGACAACGCCAGCTGGCACTGGATCTTCCTCATCAACGTCCCGATCGGCGTCATCGCACTGATCTACGCGTTCGTCGTTCTGCCGACGGACGCGCCAGAGCCCTCGGAGTCGTTCGACTTCGTCGGAGTGCTGCTGCTCTCGCCCGGACTCGCGTTGTTCCTGTTCGGTGTCTCCAGCCTGCCGCAAGAGGGAGGCGACTTCAGCGCGCCACGGGTGTGGCTCTCGATGCTCGTCGGGGTCCTCCTGATGCTGACCTTCGTCTGGCACGCGTTCCGTCCCGAGCACCCGCTTCTGGACCTCAGACTGTTCAAGAACCGCAACCTGACAGTCACGACGATCACGATGTTCATGTTCGCGGCCGCGTTCTTCGGCGGGCTGCTGCTGGTCCCGACCTACTTCCAGGAGATCCGCGGTGAGTCGACCCTCGCCGCCGGACTTCTCATCGCGCCGCAAGGGATCGGGGCGATGATCACGATGCCGATCGCAGGGACCCTGGTCGACAAGTTCCCGGTCGGTCGCATCGTCCCGTTCGGCCTAGCGCTCATCGCAATCGGCTTCCTGGGGCTCACGCAGATCGAGGCGGACACTCCGTACAGCCTCCTGATCGGGTTGTTGTTCGTCATGGGTCTGGGCATGGGCGGGACGATGATGCCGCTGTTCACCACTGCGCTGAGGACACTGACTCACCACGAGGTGGCGCGTGGGTCCACCCTTCTCAACATCACTCAGCAGATCGCCAGTTCGGTCGGTGTTGCAGTCATCTCCGTCGTGCTGACCAACAACCTCCAGGACAACCCCCTCTCGCTGCCGGCGATCGCCGCGCAGAAGGATCCCGCCTTGGCTGACCAGCTTGGCCCGCTTGCGGTCTCCAGGGGACTCGTCACGGCCGCCGAAGCCTTCGCGAGCACCTACTGGGTGCCGACGGTCCTTGTGCTGCTCACCTTCATCCCGGTCTATTTCCTGCCCCGCAAGCGCGAAGTGACGCACCTGCTCGACGACGAAGGCGTGCCACCAGTGGTCGTGCACTGAGCGCCGCCATACCTGCTAGGCGTTTAGGGGGCGAGGGCTGGCTCCGGTCAGGTTGCCGTCCTGTGTCGGAACAGCCATGCTGCGGCGACGCTTGACGCAACGAGGATCGCCAAGCAGTAGGCGACAGCAATCCACGCCACAGTGCCGACGGTGGCGCCGGTCGACGTGTGTCCCATCCACAGTCCGCGCATGGTCTCCACGATCGGCGTGAACGGCTGGTGCTCGGCGAAGCCGCGCAGCACCGCCGGCATGGTGTGTGCGGGCACGAACGCGGTGCTGATGTAGGGGATGAACATCAGGACGATCGTGAAGGAGTTTGCGGCCTCTGCACTGCGGGCGAGCAGGCCGACCGCGGCTGCGAGCCAGGACAGGGCGAGGGCGAACACCACGATCATCGCCGCGGCTGCGAACCATTCGACGGCCGATGCGGTGGGTCGCCAGCCGATCGCGAGGCCGACGCAGATCACCAGCGTGGTCGCGACGATGTTGCGGGCGAGGCTTGCCACGATATGGCCGAGCAGGATCGACGAGCCCTTGATGGGCATCGATCGGAACCTTTCCACGATGCCGTTGCTCATGTCAGTGGCGACGGCGACCGCGGTGGTGCCTGCCCCGAACCCGGCGCACAGCACGATCAGGCCCGGCACCACGTAGTCGACGTAGGCACCGCCGGTGTTGAGGGCGCCGCCGAACACGTAGACGAACAGCAACATCAGCACGATCGGCAGCAGCAGGGCGGTGAAGAACGCCTCCGAGTCGCGCAGTGACCGCCGGATGCAGCGCTTGATCATGACGCGCGAGTCGGTGACCGTGTAAGTGAGGCTCATCGGGCCATCTCCTTGGATTCGTTGCGGATGGGACCACCGGCGCCCGGTCAGGGACAGGAACACGTCGTCCAGGCTTGGGCGATGCGTTGACACCTTGACCGCCGGCGCCCCGGCGTCCCCCAGACGAGTGAGCATCTCCAGCACCTCGGCGGCCGAGCCCTCCGTCGCCACCTCGATGGTGCGCAGGCGCTGGTCGGTGTGGGTTGCCTCGAGACACGAGAGCGCTCCTGCAAAACTCAAGTCGTCGGCGAACTGCAGCCGCACCACTTCTGCACCGAGACTTGCCTTCAACTCATCAGGATTGCCTCGTGCGACGACCTGCCCGCCGTCGAGCATCACGATCATGTCGGCGAGCTGGTCGGCCTCCTCCAGGTACTGCGTCGTGAGCAGCACGGTGACACCGTCGTCCACGATGCGGCGCACGGTGCTCCACAACTGCTCCCGGCTGCGCGGGTCCAACCCGGTCGTCGGTTCGTCCAGGAACACCAGTGGCGGCTTCTCGATCATGCTGATCGCCAGGTCCAGGCGGCGTTTCATGCCACCGGAGTACGTGCCCACCCGCCGGTTGCGCGCGTCGACCAGATCGAACTCCGCCAGCAGCTCGGCAGTCCGCGCCTGCACTGCACGCCGCGGAAGGTGCAGGAGCTGCGCCATCATCTCCAGGTTCTCCTGCCCGGTGAGCACCTCGTCCACGGCGGCGTGCTGGCCGGTGAGGCTGATGGAACGCTTGACGCCGATCGGGTCGGAGCGCAGATCGTGGCCGGCGATCATCGCCGTGCCCGCGTCCGGGCGCACGAGCGTGGCGAGGATCCGCACCATGGTGGTCTTGCCGGCCCCGTTCGGGCCGAGCAGCGCCAGGACCGACCCGGTCTCTACAGCGAGGTCGACGTGGTCGAGCACGACCTGGTCCCCGAACGTCTTGCAGATGCCAGTAGCAACAACTGTGTATGTCATACACGAAAAGTATCCGCCGTACACAGTTATAGTCAAGGGGTGCCGCAAAGACGTGAGGGCAAGGGCGACCCGCCGCTGCCTCCTGGGCTCGATCTGTTGTGGGGCCGGCGCGAGGCCGGTCAGCGCGGTCCGAAGCGCGGCTTGTCGGTCGACGCAATCGTCGGGGCTGCGATCGAGGTGGGCGACGCGGAGGGCCTGGGTGCGGTCTCGATGGCCCGCGTCGCGAAGGAGCTCGGCTTCACGACGATGTCGCTCTACCGCTACGTCACCAGCAAGGACGAGCTCCTCCAGCTGATGTGGAACGCAAGCGCACAAGGCGCCGAGGAACTGGTGCTGGAAGGTGACGGCTGGCGGCCCCGACTGCGGATGTGGGCGACGATCCAGCGGGAGATGATCGATCGTCATCCCTGGATCACCCAGATGCCGATGGCCGCGCCGCCGCTCGCGCCGAACTCCCTGACCTTCGTCGAACGCGGCCTCGAGACCCTCGACGAGACCGGCCTGACGGACAGCGACAAGCTGCGAGTGATCGGGTTGCTCAGCTCCTACACCCTCAGCGAGGCTCGCATGGCGCACGACGCTGCGCGCGCAGCCGCTGAGGCGGCATCCGGTGGAGGCAAGACAGCTTGGTCTTTCGAGGCGCTACTGCGCGAGCTCGTCGACGAACAAACGTATCCGCTGCTTCATCAGATCGCCTGGTCCGCCGAGATCGGCGGCAACCCCTCCGGCTTCGATGAGCACGAAGAGTTCATGTTCGGAGTGGACCGCATCCTCGACGGCACGCAGGTCCTCATCGACCAGGTTCGAAAAAGCAAGCGCAGGCCGAGGAAATAGCTAGCACAGGTGCAGCCACCAGGTGATCCCCTCGCCGATCTGAGTGAAGCCGCGTGCGCTGTAGAGCAGCTTGCCCTCGGGGGTGGCGTTCAGGACTGCGTGCCGTGCGCCAGCATCCCTGGCCGCCGAACACACAGCGTGCAACAGACCCGTGCCGAGACCACGGCGGCGGAACGGCTCCCACACATCCATGTCGAAGACCCCCGCGAACTCGTCGTCGCGAGGAAAGACCACGCACGACCGGCGAAGCGAGATCGGCCGCCGGCTGACTGTCGGGGGTGCGTGTAGGCCGCCGCGTACCACGCGAAGGCGGGATCGTGCCTGGTCAGTGCAAGCTGCTCGCCGTACGCAGCGTGCTCCCCGCCATAGTCGCTGCTCTCTTGCTGCAGCTCGACGCGGGGATCCGCGGGGCCGGCCACGTACGGGAGCGATGCCGTCATCCACCAGGGCGACCAACCTCGCTCGAAGCCGGCCTCCGCCAGCGGGGTTGGATCGACGTCCAGCCCGAGCCAGGCTCCGACGATCGGCCGGCCGAGATCGCGCGCGCGGTCGGCACCGCGGCGCACCGCCGCAGTCGTCAGCTGCTTGGGAAACATCAGGTTCTGGCCGTCCGGCCCGTCGGTCCAGGTCAGCGGACCGTCGGTCCAGACGTCGCCGCCGGCTTCACGCGCACGGCTTACGTACCAATGCGTCTGCACGCGTTCGCAGTCACTGACCGTCGCTGCCGGCCCCGCGTTGACCCCACGTACCAAGTATCGTCTGGCGCCTCGCCGACGCACTGAATAGGTTCACAAGGGTGGTCAACAAGTTCTGGGCACCGGATGACGCGATGACGGGCACCGCCGACGGTTGGCGCACCCATCGAGGCGGGGTGCTGACCGCCCACAGCGCTCACCTGGAGATGAACAGCGTCGCGTTGCCCGTCGCGCCCGACACCTGCGTTCTCGTCGACCCGGGCGTTACGAGTGCCGAGATCGCCGACCTCCTCGCCGGCTTACGGCATCGAGGACTGGAGCTCGTCGCCGTCCTGCACACGCACGCGCACTGGGACCATCTGCTCTGGCCACCCGGGTTGGCGTCCGACGTGCCCCGCTGGGCCAGCAGCGCGTGCATCGAAACGGCCTTGCGCAATCCGTCGCCCTCAGAGAACAGGCGGCCGCCGATGTCGGGCCGTCAGAAGCCGCAGAGCCTGCTGTCCGAGCTCGACCGCCTGCGAGCACTGCCCGCAGACGGCAGTGTGCCGGGCGTCCCGCAACTCTCGGTCGTTGAGCACCAGGCGCACACTCGCGGCCACATCGCCGTCCTGCACGAACCGAGCGGGACCCTGTGTGCCGGCGACATGCTCAGCGACATCGAGATTCCACTTCCCGACGGTGAGGGCGCGGGGGATGACGCGTGGGACGTCGCTGCATACATGGACGGGCTCGACGCATTGCAGCCTCTCGTCGACCGGGCCGCACTTGTCGTTCCCGGGCACGGCAACCCAGGAAACGATGCGGCAGCCCGGTTGGCGAACGACCGCGCGTACCTCGAAGGGGTGCTTGCGCACCGCGACATCGTCGATATCCGCCTGGCTGAGGACAGCAACCGGGTGATTCATCTCGAGCTGAAGAGCTGGGCCGACGCCCATCCCTGAGGCCGGCGGCGGGGCGCGTCCCGACTGAGCGTGGGAGGACCAGAACCTACCCGCCAGTAACCGTTGCAAATCGACACCCGAACCGATCTCATTGGAGCGCTCCCAACCTGCCCGACCGGTTCACGCACACAGTCCGACGAGGAGACGGTGATGATCACTTCCAGGCGCACTCGCCTCGCCCTCGCGGCCGCCACGGCCGTGCTCACGCTGGGCCAAGTCGCGACGATCCCAAGTGCTGCGGCAAGCGAGGCGAGCCCGCTCGCGCCGGACACGACCTTCTACACGCCACCGCCCTCCGCGGGCTCGCAGCACCAGATCCGTCACCTGATCAAGGCGCACCGCAACCACGCCGCCCAGCTGATCCGGGACATGGTCGGCACTCCGCAGGCCGTGTGGTTCACCAGCGGAACACCGAACGTGGTGAAGAAGAAAGCACGTGAGGCATCGCAGGCCGCCAAGCGCGCGCACGCCGTACCCACGCTGGTGATCTACAACGTGCCGGGCCGCGACTGCTCGCAGTACTCCTCGGGCGGCGCCGGCAGCGACGTCGCCTACGAGGCATGGGTCGACGGGTTCGCCGCGGGACTGCAAAAGGGTCAGAGATCCATCGTCATCGTCGAGCCGGACGGACTGGCCAACCTGCCCAGCGACTGCCCGGCGGCCTACCCCGGACAGGACGTTGCGGCCCTCACCGCCGGCCGCATCGCCGACATCCGCTATGCAGGGGAGGCCATCAAGGCAGCCAATCCGGCAGCCCTGGTCTACCTCGACGCAGGTCACAGTGCATGGCACTCCGTCGGTGACATCGCGCAGCGCCTCGACCAGGCGGGCGTCCGGGACTTCCAGGGGTTCTCGGTGAACGTCTCGAACTACCAGCCGACGCCACAGCTGGAGCAGTACGGGAGCTGGATCGCGAAGTGCATCTACTACGCGAACAACGACGCGGAGGGCGGCTGGCGCCTGGGTCACTACGACTACTGCGCGAGCCAGTACTACCCCGCGACCGTCACCGACTACAGCACCTGGCACCTGACCGATGAGTGGTACGCGGCGAACGTCGACAGCGCAGCGAATCCGCCCACCAGCTCGGACCAGCTCGCCCACTTCGTCGTCGACACCAGCCGCAACGGACAAGGTCCGTGGACGACGACGACGGCCTACCCGGACAAGCAGGACTGGTGCAACCCGCCCGGACGTGGCCTGGGGCTGCGACCCACCGCGGACACCGGTGCCGACCTCGTGGATGCCCTGCTGTGGATCAAGACGCCCGGCCAGTCCGACGGTCAGTGCAACCGCGGGATATCGGGAAGCACCACCGACCCGGAGTGGGGCGGCATCGTGGACCCGCCCGCCGGTTCGTGGTTCGCGCGGCAGGCACTACAGCTCGCCCAGCTGGCCGTGCCCTGACGACGCGGGGGCACCAGCTTCAGCGGGCGCCCTGCGCGCACAGTGTCAGGACGTCCATGGTGTCGGGCAGCTGGGGCCGGCCGGTGAGGTAGCCCTGCAGATGCACGCCCGAAGGCAGTGCTGCGCGCTGCTCCTCGGTCTCCACGCCTTCGACGATGCAGGTCAGATCCATGTCGGCGGCGAGGGCGGCGACGGCCTTGACGATCTTGCGGCTGGTCTCGTCGTGGGGCAGCCCGGCGGTGAACGAGCGGTCGATCTTGACGGCTGATACGGGAAGGGTGGCGAGATAGCGCAGGCTGGCATAGCCGATGCCGAAGTCGTCGATGGCGATGCCGACGCCTTCCGCCCGCAGGGCTCGCAGCGCGCTGATCGTGGAGTTGGCGACCTGCAGCAGTGCCGTCTCGGTCAGTTCGAGTACGAGGTCGGTCGGGTCGAGCCCGGCGGTTGCCAGTGCGGTGCGGACGTCCTCGGCGAGGGAGGCGTGCTGGGCCTGCAGCGCGGAGATGTTCACGGCCATGGTGACGTCCTCGAGCCCGGGTATCTCCGCCCGCCAGGCCTGCAGCTGGCCGCAGGCGAGGCCGAGCATCGCGCGTCCGAGCGGATGGATGATGCCGGTCGCCTCGGCGATGGGGATGAAGACGTCCGGCGCGATGTTCAACCCGTTGCCGTCGATGAGACGGGCCAGGGCCTCGAAGCCCGTCAACGCGCCGGTCCCCGAGTCGAACACCGGCTGGTAGGCGGCGGTGAACGTCGGGGCGCTCTTGCCCGCTGTGCTTGCAGCGGGATGTGTGAGCTGGCGCAGCGCCTGCCGGAGCAGCTGTTCGACCCGGACGCGTTCGGCCACATCGGTGTGCAGGCCGTGCTCGAAGACCTCGAACCGGTCCCTGCCTCGTCCTTTGGCCAGGTACATGGCGGTGTCGGCATCTTGCAGCACCTGTTCGGCGGTGACCGTCCCCGCAGGCCCGCCGGGTCCGAGGGTGGCATAGGTGATGCCGATGCTGGCGCTGACGACGTGGTTCACGCCCTTGACCGTGACCGGTTGCTGCAGTGTCGCCGCCACGCGCTGGGCCACCTGCACCGCGAGCAGCCGGTCGGCCGCGAACTCCTCCTCGGGACTGTTCCCGTGTGCGGGCGCATCGGGGCGGTTCCACGGTTCCACGATGATGACGAACTCGTCGCCGCCGACGCGGGCAACGGTGTCATGTTCGCGGACCACCTCGTGGAACCGTTGGGCGATCTCCAGCAGCAGTGCGTCGCCGGCGGCGTGACCGGCAATGTCGTTGACGCGCTTGAAGCCGTCCAGGTCGCAGAACAGCACCGCAACCTCTCGTCCGTCGCGCGCCGAGCGGGCGAGAGCGGCGTCGAGCCGGTCGATCAGCAACGCCCTGTTCGGCAGCCCGGTGAGCCCGTCGTGCAGGGCCGCGTGGGTGAGTCGCTGCTCGGACTCGATCACGTCGCTGATGTCGCGCACGACGCCGAGGACCTCGATGACGGCGCCGGCGGCGTTCCGGCGGAACGGGGTGATGCGTCGGCTCAACCAGTGCCAGTGCCCGTCGACATGCTGGCCCCGGTAGTGCAGCTGCAGCACCTGGCCGTCCTCGAGATCGGCTGCCGCGGTGTTGATCGCGTCCAGCCGCGGCTGGTCTTCGGGGTGGACCAGCCGGGCTGTCGCCTCGGGTCCGAGCGCCTGGAGCTGGTCGGCATGCATGCCGAGCAGATCCTTGTCGCGCGAGGTATAGACCGACGCGCCGCTGACCAGGTCGTACACGAAAGTGAAGTCGGGGCTGGCGGCCAGGACCGCATCGAAGAACGCGTTGGCACGCTGCGCGGCTTTCTCCGCGAGAGTCAGGTCGGTGATGTCGAGGTGGGTGCCCCGGACCCGCAGCGGCTGGTCGTCGGGACCGAGGTCGACCTCGAGGGTCGCCCGGAGCACCCGCTCGGCGCCGTCGCCGGCCCGGTGGATGCGGAACTCCTGGATGTGCCGGCCGCCGAGGCGCATGGCGTCCGCCCACGACTCGTCGGCAACGCCCGTGTCTGCTTCGTGGATCAGGCCCGCGAAGACCTCGCTGGAGAACCCACCGTGCTCGACGCCCCACAGCTCGTACATCTGGCCCGAGTAGACCCACGTACCGGAACCGAAGTCGCACTCGAAGCCGCCCATCTGCCCGAGTCGCTGAGCCTCGGTCAACCGGCGGCGTTCGGTCTCCAGCTCCGCCTGGATGGCGACCCGATCAGTGATGTCGTGGACGAAGGCGCTGAAGCCGTCGCCGTCGTCGTGCGCCCACACTCCGACCTCGAGGGGGATCTGGTGGCCGTCACGATGCAGCGCGGTCAGCTCCACGCGTTTTCCCACCAGCTTCGAGCCCTGACCCGCTCGATACCCGGCAAGGTCGTCCGTGTACTCCTGGCGGACCTCGGCCGGCAGCACCGTCTCCATCGCGTTCCGGCCCATCACCTCGGGCGCCGCCCAGCCGTAGATCTGCTCTGCCTGGGTGTTCCACCGGGTGATCGCGCCTGTGCCGTCGATGGAGACGAACCCCTCGTCCGTCGATTCCAGCACCTTCGCCAGTTCCCGGTCGCGTTTCTGGACCAGACGTTCGGAGTCGCGCCTGCGGCGGTCCGAGCGGACCATCACCCCGACACCCGCGAGGAGGATGAGCACCAGAAAGGCCGTGATGGTGAGGACCGTCGTGCGCAGTCGGGCCAACCCGGCGAAGGCGATGTCCTTGTCCTTCGAGGCGACCACGGTCCAACCCGTGCCGGGAACCGGTGCGTAGGCCGACAACTCGACGGATCCGCTGCGCCCATCGACGGACGCCGGCGAGTAGTCCATCAGCCCGGTGCGCCCGGCGAGGGCGGCTCGGACGCGAGGATCGTGCGCGACAGAGACGAGCCCGTTCTTGTTGCCACTGGATGTCAGCGAGGTGCCGAGCCTGTCGGTGACGAGCAGACTGATGCCCTGTGCCCCGCCGACGTCCCCCGCGAACGAGCGGATGGACGTGAGGCTGTAGTTGACGCCGAGGACACCGACTGGACGGCCTTGCGTGTCTCTCACGTGGTCGGTGATCGTCACCGCCAAGGTATGGCTGTCTTCCGCGGTCTCGATCGCATTCGAGACATACGGACGTCCGGACGCAACGAGGCCCGTGAACCACTCCCGGTAGGCGAAGTTCTTTCCTATCGCACCTGGGAAGCGGGGATAGGTGTCGAGCGACGTGCCATGCACGTCTGCCACGAAGGAAGCCGAGATCCCGGGAAAGGCTCCCACGAGGCTCTGCAGGGCCAGGTCGATGGTTGTCTCGCTGCCCGGACCGCCGGACATCGCATTGACCAGGGACGGACGGGTGGCGTAGCTGTGCACCAGTGCCACCAGACCGTCTGTCTGCTGGCTGATGACCTCTGCGCTGACGGCGGCGGTGGTCTGGACCTGGCTGTCGACGACGTTCGTCACCTGACGGGACGCGAGCACGATGCTGCTGGCCGCGAGGATGGCGACCGGCACCAACGCGACCACGCACAAAACCGCGCTGCGTTGTGCGGAAGCCGACATCAGCCTCACTGGTTCAACGCCTCTTTCGGATCGTGCGAAATCGCCCTTTCGGGATGATTGATCCTTAATCGGCAGACATCGCCCCCTCCTTGACCCGCAACCGCGGCAGCACCGCGGGACCGGGACGGGGCCGATCGTCGTTCCTCACCCCTGTGGGCGTACGGCGGCGACAGCGCGCAGGGTGGTCTGTCGATTTCTGCTGGGTCGTTCGTCGTAGGTGTGTCGGCCGGTGCTTCGGGTCGGCGGCCGCGAACCGCGGAGCCCCAATCCCTCAAGACAAGGACAAACTGTCATGGCACATCCGGTGATCCACGCTGAGATCCGTTCCGCCGACCCCGACGCGACGCGCAAGTTCTTCGGTGACCTGTTCGGCTGGAAGGTTGCCTCGGAAGGCGCCTTCCCGGGCTACACCTTCATCGACACGGGCGTCGAGGGTGGCACCTACGTCGCGATCAGCCCCCGGCAGAGCGCCGAGGACGAGGTGTTGTTCTTCGTCGGTGTCGAGGACGTCGCCGCCACACTGACCCGGGCCGAGGAGCTCGGCGGGACGATCGTTCAGCCCGTGCAGCAGGTCCCCGGGACAAGCTTCGGCGTCTTCGCCGACGCCCAGGGGCACATGGTCGGCGTCGCCGCCAACGGGTAACCGGGTCGGGTGGGGAAGCGTCTCAGGACAGGCCGACGACGTTCCCGTCCTCGTCGATGTCGATCCGTTCGGCGGCCGGGTGCCTCGGCAGTCCCGGCATGGTCCGCATCTCGCCGCTGATGGCGTAGACGTAGCCGGCACCGGCAGCAGCCCGGACCTCCCGGACCGGCATCCGCCAGCCGGTCGGGGCACCCAGCAGAGTCGGGTCCGATGACAGCGACAGGTGGGTCTTGGCGATGACGACGGGGAACTCTCCGTACCCCAACCGCTCGAACCGTTGCAGCTGCGCTGCCACCGACGGCGAGAGGTCGATGCCGTCGGCGCCGTAAATCTCCCGCGCCACCAGCTCGATCTTCTCGACCAGGGGCGTGTCCAGCTCGTAGAGGTAGCGGAACGACGTCGGCTCCTGCGCCGCGTCGACGACGAGCGCCGCCAGGTCCAGTGCCCCCTTCCCGCCGTCGGTCACGTGCCGGCTGACGGCGACCCGGGCACCAGCGTCGTCGGCGAGCTCCCTGATGACCTCGTGCTCGGATTCGTGGTCGCCGGGGAAGGCGTTGATGGCAACCACGGGCGACACGCCGAAACGGCGCACGATCTCTATGTGGCGAGCCAGGTTCGGACCACCCAGGCGTACGTCGTCGGGGTTCTCCTCGAGCATCTCCGGAGGCATTGGGCGGCCGGCGACGACGTGGTAGCGACCGGAGTGTGCCTTCAGCGCGCGCACGGTGACGACGAGAACAGCGGCGTCCGGTCGCAGCCCCGACGCCCGGCACTTCACGTCGAAGAACCGCTCGGCCCCCATGTCCGCACCGAACCCGGCTTCGGTGAGGAGGAAGTCCGCCGTGTGGATCCCCAGCAGGTCCGCGACGACCGAGGAGTTGCCGGTGGCGATGTTGCCGAAGGGACCTGCGTGGATGAGCGCCGGCGTGTTCTCCAACGTCTGCAACAGGTTTGGCTTGATGGCCTCGCGCAGCATGACCGTCATCGCTCCCGCGGCCTTGAGGTCCTCCGCGGTGACAGGATCGCCTGCGTACGTGAAGCCCACCACGATGCGACCGAGGCGCTCGCGCATGTCTCGCAGCGAGGACGCCAGTGACAGGATCACCATCACCTCACTCGCGGCGGTGATGTCGAACCCCGCCTGCCGAGGCACACCGTCCATCCGCGCGCCGAGGCCCACGACGACGTTGCGCAGGGAGCGGTCGTTGACGTCCAGCACGCGGCGCCACGCGATGGTACGGGCGTCGATGCCGAGCTCGTTGCCGTGGTGGAGATGGTTGTCGACCATCGCAGTGAGCAGGTTGTGCGCCGACGTGACCGCGTGGAAGTCGCCGGTCAGGTGCAGGTTCACCGCCTCCATCGGCACGACCTGGCTGTATCCCGCTCCCGCTGCCCCGCCCTTGATGCCGAACGTCGGCCCCAGCGACGGCTGCCGCAACGAGAGCATCGACCGGTGACCGAGCAGCGACAGGCCCTGGGCGAGACCGATCGAGGTGGTGGTCTTACCTTCCCCGAGCGGTGTGGGCGTCATCGCCGTGATGACGACGTACTTCGCGGGCGGCCGATCGGACACCGCGGGCAGTGCGGTCGGCGCCACCTTGGCGATGTACCTGCCGTACGACTCGAGGTGCTCTGCCGCGATCCCGGCGGAGGCCGCGACCGTCTCGATGGGCAGGAGCTCGGCGGCCCGGCCGATCTCCAGGTCGGTGGGGGAGGGGTCTGTCACGCGCACAGCATGCCAGTCGGCATCCACGTCATTCTCCAGCTTCCGGAAAGGTGCCTTTGTCGCGCTGCGCGTGGTTTTTCGTTCTGATTGATGTCAGACGGCGTGTCTAGACTCCCGAAAATGAGCCTGCGCTTCGCCGACACGTTGGACCGCACAGCCGTCCTCCACGCCGCAGACCTGGTCGCCGACCTCGTCGGTCACCCTGCGATCGCCGCGGCTTGGACGCGCGAGTCGAGTTGCGCGGGCATGAGCGTCGGCGGGCTGACCCGACACTTGGTGAGTCAACCGGTCAACGTGGTCACCCTGTTGCGCGCCGACCGCTCCGAGGGTGCAGACGCGGAGACGATCGACCTGCTGGAGCACTACTCACGGGCGTCCTGGGTGCGCGAGGACCTTGACGGCGAATCCAATCGGTCCATCCGCGACACAGCGGACCAGCAGGCGACCGATGGGCCGGACGTCGCCGCGGCCTTGCTGTCGCAGGCTCGCGCCGAGCTGAAGGCGGTCCTGGCCGACGCGCCCCCGACGACCTACGTACCCTGGCAAGGTTGGTCGCTGGCCACCGACGACTTCCTCGTCACGCGCTTGATGGAGATGGTCGTCCACGCCGACGATCTCGCGGCGAGCGTCGACGTGCCCTGCTCCTGACTTCGGGCCCACCGTGCTCGACCCCGTGTTCCGGCTGCTCACCGCCCTTGCGGTGAAACGGCACGGCCAGGACGCGCTGGTGCGCACCCTGACCCGACCGCAGCGTGCACCGAGCTCGGTCTCGGCCTTCTAGACACGTCGGACGAAGGACACGCCGGGCGAGAAGCGTGCGGGTTACTTGCTGAAGCCGGCGGTGAGTCCGCTGAGGAGCTGGCGGCGGCCGATCGCGTAGAGGATGAGGATCGGCAGGGTGGTCAGGACGACCGAGGCGAGGATGGCGGGGACGTTGATGCCGTACTGGCCCTGGAACGTCCACAGTGCGAGCGGCAGCGTTCGCTGACTGGGGCTCTGGGTGAGGATCAGTGGGAGCAGGAAGCCGTTCCATACGGCGAGGCCGTTGTAGATGCTCACGGTGACCAGCGCCGGTCGGGTCAGTGGGAACGCGAGGTTCCACAACGTGGCCCATTCGCTGGCGCCGTCGACGCGCATCGACTCGAAGAGCTCCTTGGGGACGTCGCGGATGAAGTTGGTGAGCACGAGTACCGACAGCGGGATGGCGAACGCGATCGAGGGGAGGATGATCGCGAGCAGGCTGTCGTAGAGCTTGAGCTTGATGATGATCAGGTAGACCGGGATGATCGTGGCCTGCAGCGGGATCGCCAGGCCCATCAGGAACATCCCGTTGACTCCGGTCAGGAACCAGCTGTTGCCGCGGACGATGGCGAAGGCAGCCATGAAGGAGATCACCACGGCCGGGATGATCGTCCCCGCGGTGACGATGGCGCTGTTGATGAAGTACTGGATGAAGTCGTTCTCGATGACGAGCTGGTAGTTGTCCAGGGTCGGGGAGCCTGGGGGCTGGAGCGGGTTGGTCGCGTAGTAGTTGGCCTGTGTCTTGAAGCTGGTGATGACGATCCAGTAGATCGGCACCATCACGATCAGCAGCCAGATCCAACCAGCCGTGCCGCCCAACCAGTTGCGCCCGCTGCCACCGGGGTGCCGGTGCGCGCTCGTGGGTCGGACCCCGGGCGTCTGGTCGATCTTGGTGCTCACTGTGGTTGCCACGTCAGGCGCCTTCCATCTGGCTGTCGGCGAGTCCGCCGCCGCCGATCCTGCGCAGCAGCAGGGCCAGGGCGAGGCCGACAAACACGAGGATGAACGCGATCGCGCTGGCCGGGCCCATCAGGTTGGCCTGGAACCCGGTCTTGTACATGTCCAGCGCGAGTGTCCGGGTGGCGTCCCCCGGGCCGCCGGCGGTCAGCACGAAGATGATGTCGAAGAACGTCAGCGACCCGACCAGCATCAGCGTCGAGGAGGCGACGATCGTGTACTTGAGCTGAGGCAGGGTGATGCTCCAGAACTGCCGGACGCGTCCGGCGCCGTCGATCTCCGCCGCCTCATACATCGATCGCGGGAGCTGCCGCACAGCGCCCTGGTAGATCAGCGAGTGGAAGGGGATGAACTGCCAGGACACGATGAAGACGACCACCCCGAGGGCGAGCTTGTCCTTGCCGAGCCAGTCCTGGTTGAGGAAGTCGAGGTGCAGCCCGGTTCCCAGGCCGAAGTTGGGGTCGAGCAGGGCTTTGAAGGCGACGGCGATCGCCGCCGAGCTCAGCAGTACGGGGATGAAGTACAGGACGGCGAGTACCCCGCGATAGCGCTCGTGACTGGCCAGGAAGACCCCGAGGAGGATGCTTATCGGGGTCTGGACCGCCCAGGACAGGATCATGATCTCGAAGGTCACCTTGAGCGCGTGCGGAAGGCCCGGATTGTTCAGCGTGGTGCGCCAGCTGTCCAGACCGGCCCAGTGGATGTCGCCGATCCCGTCCCACTGGGTGAAGCTCAGGGCCAGCACGCCGATCAGCGGGATCACGCCGAACGCGATGAAGAAGAACACCGCCGGCAGCGCCATCCACGTGACCGAGCCGGTCCCACCGGTCTTCTTCGTGACGCCGGTGCGGCAGGAGCGGGCAGCGTGGCCGGCGCCACGGTGGTCACGTGCCGATGACCTTGTTCATGTTGTCGGCGTACTGCTGGGGCGAGATGGACAGCTGGAACAGCTTGGCGATGTTGTCCAGCAGCACCTCGGCGGCCGTGGGGCTCAAGCGCCTGGTCCCAGGACTGGGCGAAGGTCTTGGCGCCGCTGGCGACCCCGTAGACGAACTTGAGCCAGTCTTCGTCCTTCTGGCCGGTGAGCAGGCTGTCGCTGCCGTTGACGATGGGGATCGCACCAGCCGCCACCCATTCCTTCGACTCGGCGTCAGACGACACCGCGGTCTTGAAGAAGTTCTTGGCGACGTCCTTCTCGGCGGCGGTGGCCTTCGACGAGATCGAGTAGTACTGGCCCGGGTTGCCGACGGTGTTGCTGGGGTCACCCGTGCCACCTGCGACCGGCGGGAAGTTGCTGTAGCCGAGGTGGCCACCACTGACGAAGTCGCCGCCGTCGTTGGACATGCTGCCGTAGGTCCAGGTGCCGTGCAGCATCATCGCGGCCTTGCCGGTGAACAGCAGCGCCTGGTCGGCGTTGGAGTCCGCGGTGATCGAGGAGAAGCCCTTGATGAACCCGCCGGCCTTGATCAGCTTCTGGATCTCGGTCAGCGCCTTGATCGACGCCGGGTTCGACCAGGCGTCCTTCTCGCCGTCGAAGACGGCCTGGAAGACCTCGGGGCCGCCGATGCGGTCGAACAGGAACTCCAGCCACATCATGTTGGTCCAGCGCGACTGGCCGCCGAGGGAGAAGGGCGCGATGCCCGCCTTGTTGAACTTCGGCACCAAGGCCATCGATGTCTTCCCACGTCTGCGGGATGTCTGCCTTGATCTTCTCGAAGTTGGTCTTGTTGTAGAACATCACGATCGGCTGGACCGTCTCGGTCGGCAGCGCGTAGATCTTCCCGTCGACCGTCGCCGCCCCGAACGACCCGGGGAACAGGCGGTCCTTGACCGCCGCGTTCTCCCCGAACCAGCCGGTGAGGTCCTCGACCTGATTGGCGTCGACGTAGCTCTTCAGCCCGCCACCGCCCCAGCCCCAGATGATCGTCGGTCCCTGGCCGGCGCCGATGGCAGTCTTGATCTTCGTCTTGTAGGCGTCGTTCTGGAACGTCGTCCCCTTGATCTGGGTCTTGGGGTTCGCATCGTTGAACCGCTTGACGGTGTTGGTGCGAATGCCCTCACCCGGAGCACCGGTGAGGTACCAGTAGGTGGCGCCGCCCTTGGCTGAGCCACCGGTGCTTCCGCTGCCGCTCGACTTGGGTCCGGAGGTGCCGCCGCAAGCCGCGAGGCCAGCTGCGGCGCCGGCGCCCGCTGCGATGCGGAGGAAGGTCCGCCGGGAAGTCGTCATGGGATCCACGCTGATCTCCGTACTCGAGGGCCGTGGTCACGCCGCGGCGAAGGTGAACAATTGATGATCGCCGGCCCAGGCCCAGCACGCTGACACCTACGCCCACCGCCCACATGGACCGGACGGATTGTCCGGAGGTAGGCCGCAATCTGCACCGTAGGTTTCGGAGTTCGAAGGTGTCAAGAGTCTTGAAGTTTTCGGAGTGTCACGTAAGAGTTACGCCGTAGAAGTCGTGCAATACACGACTTCCGAGCGCCCGAAGCCTCGAAAAGATAACGACATGATCTCGGACAATCATCGAAACTTTTCGAGGTCGCTCAACCATGTCGATGAACGGAGAGCAGCTGATGACGACGGCCTCGACCGCTGCCGATCGACAGGGCGACGCCTCCGTGGCAGGACGCGACCTTGTCATCGGCCGAGCGCGTCGAAGCACTTCTCCAGGAGATGACCCTCGAGGAGAAGGTCGCCCAGCTCGGCAGTCGCTGGGTCGGCAACGACATGCAGGCCGAGGCCTCGCCGCAGCCCAGCGTCGCGACCGATCCAGAGTCCACCTTCAACGTCGCTCCTCTGCAGGACGTGTTCGCGGCAGGGGGGACGATCTCTCTCGAGGACGCGAGCAGCCACGGGCTCGGCCACCTGACCCGCGTCTTCGGCAGTCACCCGATGACCGTCGCAGAGGGCACGGCAGAGCTCGTGCGACAGCACCACGTCGTCCTGGAGGGCTCACGCCTGGGCATCCCGGCGCTCGTCCACGAGGAGTGCCTGACCGGGTTCACCACGTTCGGGGCAACCGTCTATCCCGCGGCGATCGCATGGGGCGCCACGTTCGACGCCGACCTCGTCGAGCGGATGGCCGCCGCGATCGGGCGGGACATGGCAGCTGTCGGCGTTCATCAAGGGCTCTCCCCGGTTCTTGACGTCGTACGTGACTACCGGTGGGGACGCGTCGAGGAGACCATCGGCGAGGATCCCTATCTCGTGGCGATGCTCGGTTCGGCCTACGTGCGGGGACTGCAGAGCGCCGGCGTCATCGCCACTCTCAAGCACTTCGCGGGCTACTCGGCCTCGCGAGCCGCGCGCAACCACGGACCGGTGTCGATGGGTCGGCGCGAGCTGCTCGACGTCATCCTGCCGCCCTTCGAGATGGCACTGGCTCTCGCCGGGGCAGGTTCGGTGATGAACTCCTACTCCGACATCGACGGCGTCCCCGCCGGCGGCGACCCGTGGCTGCTCACCGAGGTGCTGCGCGACGAATGGGGGTTCGAGGGCACCGTCGTGTCCGACTACTGGGCCGTGCCGTTCCTCGCGTCGATGCACCGCGTTGCGGCCGACACCGACGCGGCGGGGGCGATGGCGTTGTCCGCCGGCATCGACGTCGAGCTGCCCGACACTCTCGGCTTCGGCCACGGACTCGTCGAACGGGTCCGCAGCGGCGAGCTGTCCGAAGAGCTCGTCGACCGCGCTGCCCGGCGGCTGCTCACGCAGAAAGTGCAGCTCGGTCTGCTCGACGCGGACTGGACACCGGAGGGGTCGGTCGGCGATGCCCTCACGGATCTCGACTCGGCGGACAACCGCGCACTTGCCCGGGAGATGGCCGAGCGGTCGGTCGTGCTGCTCGACGCCGGCACGGCGCTCCCGCTGCGCGGCGAAGGGCGCCCGGTGCTCCACAGCGTTGCCGTGGTGGGGCCGTGTTCCGCCGACCCGCGCACGTTCATGGGGTGCTACGCGTTCCCCAACCACGTGTTGCCGCGCTACCCGGGTGTGGGCCTCGGCGTGGAGGTGCGCTCGGGTGTCGACGCACTGCGGGCCGAGCTCCCGGACGTCGACGTGGTTCAGGAAAAAGGCTGCGCGGTGCAGGGAAACGACAGGTCGGGCTTCGCCGCAGCGATCTCCGCCGCCCGTGCGGCAGACCTGTGTGTCGCCTTCGTCGGGGACCTCGCCGGCCTGTTCGGACTCGGCACCTCGGGGGAAGGCTGCGACGCCGAGGACCTCCGACTCCCGGGCCTGCAGGCCGACCTGATCGCCGAGCTCCTGGAGACGGGCACGCCGGTGGTAGTCGTCGTTGTCTCCGGACGTCCCTACGCGCTCGGGGACGTGCACGACCGAGCCGCCGGCCTCGTTCAGGCCTTCATGCCGGGTGAGGAGGGCGGGTCGGCGATCGCGGGTGTCCTCTCGGGTCGCGTCCAGCCCGGCGGCAAGCTGCCAGTGCAGATCCCGAGGCACGCAGGCGGACAACCGAGCACCTATCTCCAGCCGGCACTCGGCGGCGCCGAGAGCGCCGGCATCAGCTCGATCGACTCGACACCGCTGTTCCCGTTCGGCTACGGCATGTCGTACACCACCTTCGAGGTCGACGACCTGCGCAGCAGCGCCACGGAGGTGTCCGCAGATGGTGAGCTCACCGTCTCCGTGCGGGTCCGCAACACCGGACCGCGGGCCGGCGACGAGGTTGTCCAGCTCTACCTGCACGACGTCGTTGCCCAGGTGGCCCGGCCGGTGAAGCAGCTTGCCGGATTCGCTCGAGTCCACCTGGAGCCGGGCGAGGGCAAGGATGTGCGGTTCAGTGTGCACGCCGACCGCACCGCCTACACGAACCCACAGCTGCAGCGCATCGTCGAGCCCGGGGACATCGAGGTCCTCGTCGGGACCTCGGCGGCCGACCTGCCCTGCCGCACCAGCTTCCGGATCACCGGGCCGGAGCGGGTCGTGGGGCATGACCGTCGCCTGGTCACGCCCGTCGACGTGCGTCCGACGACGGCGCCTCGGTAGGGGACGGTCGCCGTGCCGACTGTCGGATCCCGCGCCACGCTAGCCACTGTCGCAGCGTCGGCCGGCGTCTCGGTCGCGACCGTCTCGAAGGTGATCAACGGGCGCAGCGACGTCGCCGCCACGACGCGGGCACGGGTCCAGGACCTGTTGCGGCAACACGACTACGTCGGCCGTCGCGTCGAGCTGGCGGACGCGCCCACGATCGAGCTGTTCTTCCAGTTCGACCTCGGTGCCTACGGGACCGAAGTCATGCAAGGCGTCCTGGCCGCCGCGGCAGATGTGAATGTCTCAGTCGTCGTGACGGTGCGCGCGCACGGCCAGCGCAGCTCGGAGCCTGCGGCGTGGGCGCGCGACCTGGCCGCCAGAGGCCGACGGGCTGTCGTCGGCGTGACCACGCACTTGACCGCCGGGGACCTCAGCGCCCTTTCCCGCAACCGGATACCTCTGGTCGTCATCGACCCGCTCAACATGCCGCACGCGCGGTTGACAAGTGTCGGCTCGACCAACTTCGCCGGCGGCCTGGCGGCGACCCAGCACCTGCTGTCCCTCGGGCATCGCCGGATCGCGTACGTCGGTGGTCACCCCTCGCCGGCTGATCAACCAGGCGCGGGTGCACGGCTTCCGCGCCGCGATGGAGGCCGCGGCACTGCCGGTTCCCGAGCGCTACGTGCGGTCGGGCCCGAATGACTACGACGAAGGTGTCGTCTCGGGAACGGCGCTCATCGATCTGCCCGAGCGCCCGACTGCGGTGTTCGCCTTCAGCGACGAACTCGCGCTCGGCGTCATCGAGGCCGCCCGGGGGCGGGGTCTCCGGATCCCCGAGGACCTCAGTGTCGTGGGCTTCGACGACACGCAGATCGCCCGGCTGGCGTCGCCTCCACTGACCACTGTTCGCCAGCCCCTGCGGGAGATGGGCGCCGTGGCCTTGCGCACCGCGCTGCAGCTGGCGGCCGGCGAGAAGGTGCACTTCCGCCACGTGGAGCTCGCGACCGAGCTCGTCGTACGCAATTCGACGGCTCCGATCGACGTCTGACATCGCGACGTCAGCTGACGTCGGATGGCGCTGCCCAGTCGGTCGGCCCTCTGCGACCAAGATCGCTAGTACCGTGCACAGATTGCGCGTCCATGCGGAATCTGTGCACGGAGATCGCGATCATGGAACGGGTGGGGCGCTCGCAGCGGGTGGGGGGCGGCGCTCGCAGCAGGTACGGGGCGGCGCCCTCAACGGCACAGGGCGCGTTCGGCGGTCGTTGCGAGCAGGTCCGCGGCGTCGTCGACCGGCATCTCGCGGTCGGTGATCAGCCGGTCGAGGGCGTCGTAGCTGGACAGCATCCAGAGCAGGTCGAAGGCGGCCTCGACGGTGACGTCGTCGCGGAGGACCCCGTCCTCCGACAGCCGGTTCACGAGGTGTGCTATCCCACCGCGTCGCTCGGCCTCCATCTTCTGCAGTGCCCCGCCCACCGAGTCGGGGTCGAGGCGGGCCATGGTGATCAGCACCCGGTAGATGTCGCGATCGGCCGCGTACATGCGGCTCGCCGCGCGAAAACCGCCGCGGAGATGGTCGCGCGCATCGGGTGCGGAGACCGCGCGGGTGAGATCGGCGATCCCGGTGCGGTCCCACAGATCGGCCGTGAAGGCGTCGAAGAGACCGGCCCGGGATCCGAAGACCACGTAGATGGTCGACCGGGACACCTGGGCGAGCCGGGCCACCTGGTCGAGGCTGACGGGCTGAGCCGGCGCCTCGCGCAGCTGGGTGGCGACGGCGTCGAGGATCCGCCGCCGCGTCTGCGCCGCGTGGTCCGCCCGCAGCCCCTGTTCGTACCGACGGGTCGCCATGCCTGCATCTTTGCACATTTCGCTTGACATGGTGTCCGACGACAAACATGCTGTCTTACGAAAGACAACGCGTCCGGTGAAATGAATCAACGGGCCAGACACAGCAAGCCGACCCACTCGACCGTCCAGGGAGCGAGATGTCCACCTCCGTCACCGACCCCCGTACACCCGTCGTCGTCGTCGGCGCCGGCCCGGCCGGTCTGGTCACCGCGATCGTCCTCGCCCGGCACGGCATCGACGTGCAGGTCGTCGAACGCCGCACCGGGCGGCCCACGCTGCCCCGCGCCACCGTCCTGAGCCTGCGCACCATGGAGCTGCTGCGCTCGTGGGACCTCGACGGGGTCATCCGGGCGGGCGGCGACGAGGTCGACCTCGCCCTGCTCGAGACGAAGACCATGGCCCAGGCGTACGAGGGCACCCGGTTCGACGTCGGCCTCCCGAATGCTGCGCAGAGCTCGCTGGTGAGCCCGACGGCACCGGCCTGCGTGCCTCAGGACCACCTGGAGTCGGTGCTTCTCGAGCAGCTGGCGACCCTGCCGGCCGCCACGATCGTGCGGGGCCGGGAGCTCGTGTCCGTGACCGACCACGGCGACCGGGTCGCGGTCACGCTGCGCGACCTGCTCACCGGTCGTCACGAGACCTCGGTCGCCAGATTCGTCGTCGGCGCGGACGGGGCACGCAGCACGGTCCGGCAGTCCCTGGGCATCGAGATGGTGGGTCCGGACGGGCTCATGGAGGGTGCTCGCATCGAGTTCCGGGCTCCGCTGTGGGAGGTCGTCGGCGAGCATCGCTATGTCGTCTACACCGTCACGGATCCCGATGGCAGTGGCGTGTTCGTGCCGGCGGGAGGTGGAGACCGGTGGGTGTTCGGCACCGTGGTCAGCGACCTCGACGATCCCGAGTGGACACCCACCCGCGACAACATGCGTCGTCGGGTGCTGGCGGCGATCGGTGTCGACGGTTTCGAGATCGGCATCGAACGCCTCGGCCACTACTCGGCGGGCGCGCAGCTCGCCGAGCGTTTCTCGGTCGGGGCGACGTTCCTCATCGGCGACGCCGCGCACCGCATCACCCCACGTGGCGGGACCGGCCTCAACACCGCGATCGCCGACGGCCTGAACCTCGGTTGGAAGCTCGTGTGGGTGCTGCAGGGCTGGGCGCCGGTCGGCCTCCTCTCGACGTACGAGGCGGAGCGGCGCGACGTCGCGGCGCACAACGTGGCGCGGTCGGCCGATCCGTTCGGGTCGCGACGGGAGCCGCTCTCGGAGATGCAGGTCGATCTCGGCGGACGGATCCCGCATGCCTGGCTCGACGGTGCGCCGGACGGCGCCTTGCGTACCTCGACGCTGGATCTGCTCGGTCCCGGCCTGACACTGCTCACCGCCGGCGATCCTGAGCCATGGCAACGAGCCGCGGCCGCGCTCGCGATGCCCGTGAGCATCGCGTCGGTCGGTCCCGGCGTCGGCCGCGCGATCGGCGTGAACCCGGGTGACGGCGCGCTGCTCGTCCGACCCGACGGCGTGCCGGTCGGCGCGTGGTGGACGTCGGCGTCTGCCCACCGCGACCTGAATGCGGCCATCGACGCCCTGCTCACCGGACCCGTCGCCCAAGACGGCAGCAAGGCTGCGTGACTACGCGCGGTTCTCGCGGTATGACACGCCGGCAGCGGTTAGCCGAAGCGCATGCGCTGCGAGCCGGTCGGCGAAGTCGGCGTAGTCGGTGTCCACGGCCGACCAGGCCCGCTCAGCTAGTGCGCAGAGCCGCGGGTAGGCCATGTCGTCGACCCGCTGCGGAGTTGGCAGGAACTCGGTCCACAGCTGCCCCTGGGTGCCGAGGATGTTCGCGCCGTCCACGCTGTCGGGGCTCGGGTCGTAGCCGAAGACCTGCTGCAGGGTGGTCAGTCCCGGCTGCGCGACCGGTTGTCCGGGCGCGTCGCTCTGGGACCAGTCGAAATAGGTCCGCTCCTGCGGGGACATGATGACCCGGTAGCCGCGAGCGGCGGCGTCGATGCCATGGCGCTCGCTGCGCCAGGCCATCACGACGGTGCTCTCGTCGAGATCGTCCGCGACGGCTTCGTCCCAGACGATCGCGGTCCGGCCTCTGCTGCGCAGATGCGCGCTGATGCGGTTCGTGAACCAGGGCTGGACGGCGCGGACGTCGGGCAGCCCAAGTCGTCGTACCCGCTCGAGAACTGCCCGGCTTGCTTGCCATTCCGTCGTCGGGCACTCGTCACCGCCGATGTGGACCCACGGCGACGGGAACACGTCGATCAGCTCGTCGATCACGTTCCCGACGAAGTCGAGTGTCGGCTCCTCGATGTTCAGCACAGTTGGGTGGATGCCCCATTCACGTGCCACAGCGAGCGGCTCGGATCCGTTGCCCAGCTCCGGATAGGCCGCGATGGCCGCCGTGACGTGCCCCGGCATGTCGATCTCGGGCACGACCTCGATCCCGCGACGGCCGGCGAAGGCGACGAGGTCACGCAGTTCCTGCTGCGTGTAGAAGCCGCCGTGCGGAGTGCTGTCGTACTGCGGATCCTGCCGTGGCCCGCGCTGGGACTCGCGGCGCCACGCGCCGACGGCGGTGAGCCGGGGATAGCGCTGCACCTCGAAGCGCCAACCCTGGTCCTCGGTGAGATGGAGGTGGAAGCGGTTCAGCTTGTGCACGGCGAGCGTCTCGACGTATCGGTAGAGGTAGTCCATCGGCAGGTACCAGCGGCCCACGTCCAGCAGCGAGCCTCTCCAGGCGAAGCGCGGCGAGTCGCTGATCTCGACGCAGGGGACGCTCCAGGCCAGACCGGGTTGCGGCGCCGTGCCGAACACCTGCGCGGGCAGCAGCTGCCGCAGCGTCTGGATGCCGTGCCGCAGCCCGAGGGTCGACGGCGCGGAGATGTGTACGCCGTCGTCGGTGGCCGAGAGCTGATAGCCCTCCTCGCCGAGGCCGTGCTCGCCGGGGGTGACCCGCAACGTGATGCCGCCCGTCCCAGGACCTGTCCGGAGTACGAGGGGCAGACCGGTCACGTCGAGGTAGTCGCGCAGCAGGTGCGCGCAGTCCGCGGCACCGGGGTCGCAGGCGATCGTCGTCTCCGCGGTCAGCTCGTACGAGCCGCCGGTGACGTCCAGCTTCGCGGGAAGCGGCACGATGGCTGGATGCGAGGCGTTCACCGGCTGCTCGCGGAACCCTGCGCCGGGTTCTTCTCGAGCACCGCGAACACCCGGCCGCAGCGGGCGTCGACCGTCTTCGAGTAGAACGCCATCGGTCCTATCCACGCGATCTGCGCCTGCGCGACTCCCGCAGCAGCCAGGTCGTCGAGGCACAGCAACAACAGGGCCTCGCCCAGTCCTTGGCCGCGGCTGTCGGGGTCGACGCCCAGCGGACCGAACCAGTCGGACCGGTAGACGCCGTGGCAGGCGAATCCGGTGATGCGCTCGTCGCGGCTGGCGACGAAGATCGTGGGGATGTCGCGGTGCAGGGCCAGCCGGGCCTCGCCGCGCCAGACCTCGGTGAACCCGGTCTGGATGAACTCCTCGAGCCGGGGCCAGTCGGCCGGTGTCGCGCGGCGCACCGACGATGCACTCCCGTGCCCGTCGAGCACCTCGTCGGCCCTGCCTGGCACCCAACGGTCCAGCGGCACGTCCATGTTCTGGAGGGTCCTCACGCGGCGATAGCCATGTCGCTCCGCGAAGCAGAGCGCAGCGGTGTAACCCAGGTCCACGCCCGGCCAGGCGTAGTACGAGATGTTGCCGCCGACGGCGAGCCGTTCGGAGCCGGCTCGCGTCAGACGGTCTTCCATGGTGGAGAGCAGCGTGCTCGCAACGCCCCGCTGCCGAACGGCTGGATCGACCGCCAGCGCATCCAGGAAGCCGGTTTGCTCGTGCCGGGAACCGAAAGCGAACGCGACAGGGGAGCCGTCCACCTCTGCGACGAGTCGCAGAGACGGGTCGCCGGGTGGGCGGTGGAACAGCAGGTCAACTAGCGCGGCGCGACCGACTGGCTCCAGGTCGAACGACCTGGCCGCCAGCCGGCGCAGCAAAGGAACATCCCCGATGGTGGCTTCGCGCGTCGAAACCTGCAGCGCGTTCCGACTCACCGGGCGAGTGTGTCAGCTGTGGTGGTGGGGGCGCTTGGGGCCCATCTGGTGCTCGACCATCAGACGGCTGGCGTTCTGGATGTCGGCCCAGGCCGCGCTGGCGGCGGCGAGGAAGCTGCGGGTCTTGGGGGTGGTGCTCTGGCGGTTCACGGCTGGTCCTTCGATGTGTTCGACAACGGGCTCTTTCCCGCGGTCACTAACGAGTATCGCACTTTGATGTAAGCAACAACAAACGCTTACGGGCCGCGATTCCGCGTCCTCGGTGAGTTTCGGTGTGTGTCGTGTCACCTTTGAGGACATCGACCTCAGAGGCGCTGCCCGTCGGCCGTCTCGACGCGGTTCGACGCGGATCATCACGTCGACCGTGAACAGGCGCTGCCTTTCTCCGCTCGGCCGTCGGCGGGCGGTCCTGATGTAACTCGCGTGCGGTACACCTGGGACGTGCTGGAGCTGCGACCCAACTGCGAGTGCTGCGACGTCGACCTTCCGCCCGACTCGTCCGCGGCCAGGATCTGCACGTACGAGTGCACGTTCTGCGTTCGCTGCGTCGAGGAGCACTACCTCGGCGTGTGCCCGAACTGTGGTGGCAACCTCGTCCCGCGACCCATCCGGCCCGCCGGTCTGCTCGACAAGGACCCGGCATCGACGACGCGGGTCCACGCCGCGACACCGTGCCCGCTGTCGTAGCCGCCTTCTCGGTCCTCAGACCAGGCCGCCCATCCCTGGGTCGCTGATGCTGGCTTCACCGTTCTCGAGGTGGCCGGCGTAGCGCCGCTCGTACCCCGGATCACCCGCAACGGTGATCGCCAGGTCATACCAGCCGCGGGTCCGCGCCAGCGACCAGTGTTCCGTCTCGGCCTTCCCTGGGTTGATCGACAACCTCGTCGTCCCCGACAGATAGCCGTTCCGCACCGTCACGGCCGCCCGTTCCGACCCGCGGTTCTTGATCTGCAGGAGGATCTCGTTGTGACGCTCGTCGTAGGACGCCGCGACCTCGAGACCCGCCCCGTGCCCGCCCTTGAAGTGCCGGAAGAAGCCGTTGGGGCCGTAGACGGAGAGGTCGTGGCCGGAGGCGTTGTCCCACGCGTCACTCAGGTGCTTGCCCGGCTCGACCGTGTAGGTGCGGGGCTCGTCGGCGCTGGCCGCCGACCGCACGTGGAAGACGGCAGCGGCCCGACCAGTGTTGCTGAAGTCGATCGTGAACAGCGCTCCGGAGGCGCGTCCGTCCGCGTGCAGGGTGTAGGGGATCGCCCGTGCAGGGCGCACGCCACGCTCTTGGCGGGGCAACCGCTGGTCGGCTGGTGGGACTGGCACCTGGTCGGGCTGCCGGACGAGGTCGTCGGGCTTGAAGTCGTCCGTGTCCGGCAGGTCGAGGTGCCGGGTCCTGTTGGGCGTCTTGAAGTCGAAGGCTGACGTCAGGTCGCCGACGACAGCGCGCCGCCACGGGGTGATGTTGGACTCGACCAGGTCGGGTCGGTGCCGCCCGAACCGCGACTCGAGGAAGCGGATAAGCGAGGTGTGGTCCAGCAGCTCGGAGTTGACCCAGCCGCCCCTGGTCCACGGCGAGACGACGATCATCGGCACGCGCATCCCGAGGCCGTACGGGCCGGCCGAGAAGCGGGCGTCGCCGGGGAAGAGCTCGTCGGTCAACGGCACGGTCGACAGCCCCTGCGCCCTCGTCTGCGGCGGCGTCGGGGGCACGAGGTGGTCGAAGAAGCCACCCTCCTCGTCGTACGTGATGAACAGCGCCATCGTGCTCCACAGGTCCGGGTTCGACGCCAGGATGTCGATGACCTGTGAGACGTACCAGGACCCGAAGTCCGGCTCCCAGTTCGGGTGCTCGGTGTAGGCCTCGGGCGCAACGATCCACGACACCTTCGGCAACCGCCCACGACGTACGTCGTCGCGGAAGTCACTCAGCAGCGCCTCGGGGTCGCCGCCCTGCGCCTTGATGGTGGTGCCGGTCTTGGCTTTCTTCGCCAGCGGCGTCCCGGGCGGGGCGTTCTGGTACTGGTGGAAGTAGAGCAACGAGTTGTCGCCGTAGTTGCCGATGAACGGTTCGTCGCCCGTCCAGCCCCAGAAGCCGGCCGCGTCCAGACCGACGCCGCTGTCCTGGTAGACCTTCCACGAGATACTTGCGCGCTCGAGCCGCTCCGGGTACGTCGACCAGTCGTAGCCCAACTCGTCATTGGCAAGTACCGGGCCACCGCCTGCACCGTCGTTCCCGGCCCAGCCGGTCCACATGTGATAGCGGTTGGGGTCGGTCGGCCCGAGCAGCGAGCAGTAGTAGTTGTCGCAGACGGTGAAGGCGTCGGCGAGTGCGTACTGATAAGGCAAGGTCCTTGCGGGTGTGGTACGTCATCGTCGTGACGCCCTTGTTGGGCACCCACTGGTCGTGCCGACCGCCGTTCCAGGCGCCGTGCGTGTCGTTCCAGCCGTGCGGAGGGTCGGGCAGGAAGGTCTGACCGAGGTCTGCGACATCGGGCCGGAACGGCAGGAGCTCGCCAGAGCCGTCGGGCTGGTGCCAGACGCTCTTGCCCGACGGCAATGTCACGGGGTGCGGGTCGGCGAAGCCCCGCACGCCCCTCAGCGTGCCGAAGTAGTGGTCGAAGGACCTGTTCTCCTGCATCAGGAAAACGACGTGCTCGACGTCGTTGATGGAACCCGTGCGGTTGTTGGCCGGGATGGCGAGGGCCTTGTCGAGATGCCGGCCGAGATCCAAGGGCAACGCCGCGGCGGCGGCCGGAGCGCCCATGAGCTTCAGGAATGTACGACGGTCGACCGTGCCCATGGCGACGCCCTTCCAGGCAAGCTGCTCGAGATCTGGCCGCTGGAAGTTATCGGCGCCACGTTGACGCAAGGTGTCCTGTATTCGATCTTTCGGCAACGTCGCGGTAGCCGTTTGTCCGCCCCGGGAGGTCCCGTCCGTCTTTCATGATCGCGATTTCCGTGCACAGATTCTGCATCCGTGCGGAATCTGTGCACGGCGATAGCGATCTTGTTCGACCGTGGAGCCACATCGGCGGCGTTGGTGTCGGTGGCGCAGTCAAGATCGCTGGTTCGGTGAGAAAGTGCAGTGGGCTCGGCTTTCTCACCGCTAGTGCTGATCTTGGTCGTGGCGGGTAGGCGGGTGGCGGTCTGCGCGACGAACCGCGATCGGACGGGTACGGAAAGTTGTTGCCTGGTAAGAGCTCGCGGAGTTCAGGCGCGGCGTCCCAGGAACTCGCCGTTGAGCTCACGCTGCAGGTCGACGTCGCCCCACATCGGGTGCTGCGGCGCGGCGTTCGAGCAGACGATCGTGCCCCAGGCGCCGACGTCTGCGGACCGGCGCATGGCGTGGCGCGCGATTGCCTGGCCGATCGGGCCTTCCTCGAACGAGGTGTACAGCGGCGTGTAGCCGACCCAGCCTTCCCCGAACACGAGCGGGACGGACTGCGCAGTGGCCCAGTCCGCGGCCACGTCGATCCACAGATCGAGCAGCTGGTATGTCGAGCGGTGGTGCTCGCCGTAGCGCTCGTACAGCCATCTGTCCCAGGCGTCGGGGTCGCACCAGTCGTGGACATAGAGCTCACGCGCCCGCATCACGGTCGCGCCCATCCGCCAACGGTCTTCCGCCGGCGGCTGCCAGTGCTCGAACGGGGGAGCACCGTCCCGGAGCAGGACTTCGCTCGCGAGGCGCTGGGGGAACGGGCGCGACTCATCGCGCAGCGCGAAGGTCTCGACGAGCTCGCCGAGTACGCCATAGACGTACGGGTGGAACACCGCCACGTCGACGTTCCGGGGAAGCAGGCGCATCTGGCCCGCCGGCACGCGTGCGTAGTTCGCGGTCACAGGGACGTCCGGGTGCCGCTGCTTGAACCGGTCGACGCCCTTCTCCAGCCTCGTCTGCAGGCCGGCGAAGATGTCGTCCTCGGCGAGACCGTCCGTGAGCCGGGTGACCTGCACCTCGTTGTGCAGCTCGACGAACGCGACCGCGCGGTCGAGGCCTTGGTCGCGGAGCAGGTCGACGAGATCGGCCAGCGCGTCGGCCAGCACGACGGGACGGTCGTCGGGTGCGACATCCATCAGAGCCTGGAACCACGAGGCGTCGGCACCGAAGGAGGGACTCTGCTGATACTCCCAGCTGGACACGATGACCGTGCAGTCGTGCCGCTTCGCCGCCCGGAACAGCTCGAGCAGCTTCGCGCGCCCGTCGACCTCCGCGACCGCACCGACGTCGTACCACCGCGTGCGTTGGCCATACTCGCCGCCGAGCGGATGGAAGGTCAGCCGGCTCGTGTCGTGGCCCGACCGGAACAGCAGGAACGGCATCGCGCAGATGCGCACGCAGTTGTAGCCGCGTTCCACCGCCTCGGTGAACGCACGGTCGATGTCGGCGAAGGGCTCGCCCGGTGCGCTGCGGACATACCAGCTGAAGTCCCAGAGGGTGATCGCGAGCCGGTCCGGCCGGGGCGCGAAACCGTCGGTGTCAGGCATGTGAGTTCTCCTCGGTGGGCACGGGATCGAGCACGACTACGTCGGCGTCGGAGGCGACGGTCCAGGGCACGGCCAGTCCGTCCGTGGCGAGCGTGCTGCCGCGGACGACCGAGCCGTCCGCCAGGCGGTACGAGACGTCCGGTCGGGCTGCAGGCACCCGCACGAGACTCGGTCGGTCGTCGGGCTCCAGCCGCCCGTCCCAGATCAGCACGACGATGCGTCCGCTGTCGCCGGCGAACTGCACCGTGTGCAGCTCCGTCCGGGGGTCACCTGTGCGCCGGACGGTGCCCTCGTGGACGACCGTCCGTACCTCCTTGTAGAGCCTCACGAGGTCGGTCGCCTCCTTGCACTGCTCCGGCGTCCACGCCAGCAGGTCCGCGCCGATCCCCAGCACTCCGGCCATGGCTACGACGAACCGGTACCCGAGCGAGGTCGGCCCGGTGTCGACGCGGTCCGGCTCGTCGGTCACCCACGAGCTCATGACGTTCGCAGGTGATCACGGAGGAACGCTGCGGTGACGCTGCCTCGCGGAGACAAACGTCTTTAGTCCATCTCGATCCATCGACCTCACCTATCCCCAAGGACGATCAATGAAGAAACTCACGAGTGTCTTTGGCACCGCTGTGCTCCTGCTCGCCACGTTGGCCGGCACGGGCACCGCCGCTTCTGCAGCAGCCGGCTCCGCGGGCACCGCGAAGCCGCAGTTGCTGAGCCCCACCCCGTACATGGGGTGGAACACCTACTTCGGGCTCGGCGGCGACTTCGACGAGAACACCCTGACCACCGCCCCCGCACCGCCGGAGGCGCCGACCGTGCTCTCGCACCACCCGTGGTTCATCGCCACCAGTGGATGGATGACTCCTGCCGTCGACGAAAGCGTCGGTGGCGGCTCACCGATCAGCATCAAGGGCGTCGCCTATGACACTGGCGTCGGCGTGGCCTCGCCTTCGGAGCTGGGCTACTACCTGGGCGGCCGGTGCAGCACGCTCACGGGGACGGTCGGGCTGGACGACGCCGTGCGCAACGTCGGACCCGAAGGAGCGACCGCCGGGTTCACGGTCGTCGGTGACGGTGCCGTGCTGTTCTCCAGCGGGGTGCTCACTCGTGACGACGTCGCGGACCTCGACGTCGACGTCAGCGGCGTCCGGGTGCTCTACCTGCTGGTCGACGACGGTGGGGACGGTGGCTACAACGACCGTGCCGACTGGGCGCAGCTGGAAGCCGACTGCGCCCCGGCGTAGCTGTCATGGGACCCGACAGCCCGCCTGCGGAGTGCGTGAGTCAGCGAGCCAGGGACCTATGCTCGGGGCACCCCAGCCTCCCAGGAGGTGGTCTGGCGTGCGCACAGGTGCCTCCATCGGCGTCCTGTCCCGTTTGTCGGCGCGACTACTGGTGGGCGGCGGACCCGCGCCGGAGCGGGTCAGTCGGGTGCCCACCGAGTTCGTCCAGCGCGACTCCTGCGGCTGCCCGTCCTCCGGACTTCAGGTGAGCGAGCACCAGGTCCGGCGGCAGTTCGCGGCCAACCAGGACCTGCACCTGACACTGAACACGCAGTACGAGCTCGCCATTGAGCTGCTGCGGACACACGAGCGGGACCCGCGCGCGCTCGCCTGGCTGAAGCGAACCCCCCAACTGGTGGCTGTCTCGGCCTCTGGCGTTTGGACCCGACCAACCCGGGTCACCTGGCCGACGCGTTCTCCGACAGTGCAGAGCCAGCTGCGGCCGACTTCCTCGCCGGCACGATCGACGTCGTCGCGGTCTACCCGCTGGACATCGACATCGTCGGAGTCGGCGAGGACCTGGCCGTGCGTGCCTTCCCGCCGACAGGGCTGCTTGCCCTGCCAAGGGCTGACGAGCAGGAGATCGTCTTCATCGTGCCCGTTTCCGGTGACAAGCGTGACTGGGGAGTGCTCGCCGCGGTGGGGCGGATCCAGGACAGCACTCCTCCCGGGCGGGAGATGATGAACCACTCCGGGGCACTGCTGGCCGTCGCGCTCGAGCACGACTCGATGCTGAGCTCGCTGGGCGAACAGGAGGAGCGGCTTCGCCAGACGGCGCTCTTCGACCAGCTCACGGGTCTGCCGAACAGGACCTTGCTGCTCGACCGCCTCGCTCTGGCGGGCCAGCGAGCGGCCCGACATGCGGACAAGGAGTACGCCGTTCTGTTCATCGACCTGGACGGGTTCAAGGCCGTCAATGACACGTACGGGCACGACGCCGGCGACGCAGTCCTCGTCGAAGTGGCCAGGCGGCTGACGAGTGTCGTGCGTTCGGTGGACACCGCCGCACGAATCGGCGGTGACGAGTTCGTCCTGCTGCTCCAGGACCTGGTAGAAGACGGCGCTCCACAGGTGGTTCAGCCGCGGCTCTCCCGAGCGCTGACATCGGTACGCGTGCAGGAAAGGCACAGGTGCCGGGCGGAACGAGGCCGAGGTCGTTCCCTCGGGGTCTGTCTCGCGACTCAGGTCACGCGCGTTGATCTGGGTCGGCGCTGCAGGCCGATCGCGTCGTAGCACGCATCGATCACGCGCATCGTGGCGACGGCGTCGGCGCTGTCGGTCGGCATGGGCACACCCGCACGCACCAGGGCCGTGAAGGCTTCCAGCTGGTAGGTGTACGAGGACCGCTTCCCGTGGTGCTCTATCCGGTCGCCGTCAGCGGTCGTGACGAACAGTCGATCGTCGAGGTGGGGCAGCACGAAGTTCGCAACGGTGGCCTCCCCGCGGGTGCCGACAATGCGATAGGTCATCTGCAGCTCGTCGGCGCCCATGTTGCAGCGAGCGACCGCGACGGCACCCGAGGGGTAGGTGAACTCCGCCTCGATCCATTCGTCGACCCCTGGCGCGCCCTCCCGCTCGGCGCCGACGGCCTTGACCATCGACGGCTCGCCGCCAGCCCACGGCGCGATCACGCGCACCCCGTGGATGCTGTAGCAGCCGAGGTCCATCAGTGCCCCGCCCGCCAGGGGGAGCGACCATCTCGGGTCGGCCGCCGGCGGTGCCGTCGTGTTGGTGGTCGTCTCGACGCGTTCGAGCTCGCCGAGCGCCCCGGTCGCGAGCAACTCGTGCAGCCGCCGGGTGACCGGGTGGTAGAGGTAGTGGAACCCGTCCACCACGGCGACACCGGCGCGCTCGCCGGCCGCCCGTACCTCCTCGGCCTCGTCGGCATCCGCGGCGAACGGCTTCTCCGAGAGCACGTGCTTGCCCGCTGCGATCGCCGCCAGGTTCCAGGGCGCGTGCAGGCCGTTGGCCAACGGGTTGTAGACGGCCTCGACGTCCGGGTCGTTCACCAGGTCGGTGTAGGAGTCCAGGACCCGCTCGACACCGTGCGTCGCAGCGAACGCCTCGGCGCGGCCGCGATCGCGGGCGGCGACTGCCACCAGGCGTGCGCCGGTCAGCCGAGCGGGGGTGACGATGCCGTTCCCCGCGATCCGGGCGGCACCCAGGACGCCGATCCGCAGGGGCTCAGGAGCGTTCATGAGTGGATCCTCTCCGACCGGCGCGTTTCCTGCCAGCCTCGATCGTCCGCGCCAGGGCCCGTCCTCAACCAATTGGTTGACAACGCTCCCTCGTTCTTTCTAGAGTGTGTTCAACCGAACGGTTGAATACATCCAGGAGGGCCACGCGCGATGGCAGATCCGCTCTCCCTGGTGTTCTCGGCGCTGGCCGATCCGACCCGTCGCGACATGGTGGCCCGCCTCTCGGTCGCGGACGCCACGGTCAACGAGCTCGCCGAGCCCTACGACGTGACCCTGCAGGCCGTCTCCAAGCACCTCAAGGTGCTGGAGGACGCCGGCCTGGTCAGCCGCAGCCGGGACGCGCAGCGCCGGCCGGTGCACCTCGAAGCGACTGTCTTCGACCTGATGACCGGATGGATCGAGCGCTACCGCCGCCAGGCCGAGGAACGCTATCGCCGCCTCGATGACCTCCTCCAGGCGATGCAGCAAGAAACCAGAGAGCAGCAAACCAGCTAAGGAGTACGGACGTGACCGCAACCAGCACGCACGAGACCGAGATCACTGTCGACCCCGACATCCCCCTGATCCGGATCGTCCGGGAGTTCGACGCGTCACGCGAGCAGGTCTTCCGGGCGCATGTCGAGCCGGAGCTCGTCGTCCAGTGGCTCGGGCCGCGGCGCCACGAGATGCAGATCGACCACTACGACTGCCGCACCGGCGGGTCCTACCGCTATGTGCACGTGAGTGACGGCAACGAGTACGGGTTCCACGGCTGCTTCCACGAGGTGCGCCCGTCGGAGCTGATCGTCCAGACCTTCACCTACGAGGGCCAGCCCGACGAGGTTGCTCTGGAACGGCTTGTCCTCGAGGACCTCGGCGATGGCCGCACCCGACTGACGGCGACGTCGCTGGTCGACTCGTTCGTGGCGCGCGACGCGTTCGTCGCGAGCGGCATGGAGGACGGCGTCCGCGAGGGCTACGAGCGCCTGGACGAGCTGTTCAACAAGCGGTAGCAGCCAGCGCGCACCAGCGCGCTCGCTCGCGTGCCTACTGCTCCTCGGACTCGAACAATGCCGCCCGCTGACGGGCCTGGGCCATCGCCTCGAGGAACTTCATGTCGTAGTCGGGATCGTTCTCGGCTACGGTCGCCACGAGGTGCTCGTCGACCACGGTCGCGCCGTCCGGAAGGACCTTGCGCACGACGACGTGGGTCTTGTCGTGCTTGGCGAAATGGGCGGCCTCCCACCGGCCGCCCGCCGTGGACAGGACGCGAGGTTGCTCCACGCCGCGCATCAGCATCGAGATCGTGAAGTAGATGATGACGCCGGCGACCGCGAGCACGATCACTGCGTCGACGTACAACATGGACCCATTGTCGGTCGGCGCTGACCGATCGGTAGGAGAATCGGCGCACCATTGGTCGGTTTCTCAGGGAGGTCCGGTGCCTAACACGTCGTCGCCACGCATCGCCGTCGTCACCGGCGCCGGCAGCGGCATCGGCGCGGCCGTCGCGCACGCGCTCGCAGGCGCCGGCTGGGTCGTGGTGCTCGCCGGCCGGAGGCCGGACGCGCTCGCGGGAGTCGCCGAGCGCGGTTCAGCGCCGCCCGGCGGGTTCCTGGTGGTGCCGACCGACGTCACCGACGAGGCCTCGGTGCGGGCACTGTTCGACGAGGCGGTCGAGCGCCATGGCCGGGTCGACCTGCTGTTCAACAACGCCGGCACCGGTGCACCCGCGCGCGATCTCGACGCGATCCCGTTGGAGGAGTGGAACGCCGTCGTCGCGGTGAACCTCACTGGCGCGTTCCTCTGCACGAGGGAGGCGTTCCGGGTGATGCGGAGCCAGCAGCCGCGAGGCGGCCGGATCATCAACAACGGCTCGATATCCGCGCACGCCCCGCGCCCGCTGTCGGTCGCCTACACCGCGACCAAGCATGCGATCACCGGGCTGACGAAGGCGACGTCGCTCGACGGACGCGCCCACGACATCGCCTGCGGGCAGATCGACATCGGCAACGCAGCAACCGAGATGACCCAGGGCATGACCGCCGGCGTGCTGCAGGCCGACGGCAGCACCCGGGTCGAGCCGCGGATGGACGTGTCCCACGTCGCCGACGCGGTGCTCTACATGGCGAACCTGCCGCTGGACGCGAATGTCGCGACGATGACGGTGCTGGCGACGACGATGCCGTTCGTCGGTCGCGGCTAGGCCGCCGGCGGTCCGTCGTTCGCCAGCAGGATCTCGGCGACGGCGGTCTCGAGCGGGCGGGCGAGGCCGACCGCCTGCACGCGGGACAACCGCACGGACAGCGGCTGGGCCGACGAGGCGATCGTATGGATGACCTCCTTGGTCAGGTAGGCGATGTGCGCCCGGTCGAGCAGCGCGAACAGGCGGTCCGGCACGTTGTTCGCGGCGAGCGCCGGCGCCGGTCGCAACGTGACTCTCAGGCTGCTGCCGACAGCGACGTCGCGAACGGAAACCGTCAGGCGGCCGGCAGTCTCGTCCACCTGTGCGTCGATGTCCGTCCCGTCGACCGTGACCGTCGGGCTCTCCCCGGACGCCAGCCCAAGGAACGTCACCCGCCAGGTGCGTCGCTCCGGAAGGCAGCCCAGCGCACCCGAGGACGGACCCACCGTCACGGACCCCGTCCGCTGGTCGAAGCCGATCGGTGTCGTGGCGACTGAGCCCTGCCCCGAGCCCGAGCCGTCGTCCTCGACCATCTCGAACGCACCGTCCGCCCCGACCACCACGAGCACCTCGAGCTCGGCGGGGTTGTCGGGAGCGTTCCCCGGGACCAGGGCTCCGGACAGCGGCACGATCGCCCCCGCCCGGGCCAGCACGGGGATGCCGGTCAGGTCGCGATGCATCACCACCTGTCGGTCGCCCGCGTAGACAAGGCCGGTGAAGATGTCGATCCAGGTCCCCTCGGGCAGCCACGTTCGTACGCTCCCGAGCCGCAGCTCCGGATCCCTCGGGGAGGTGATCGGCGCGACGAGCAGCTCGCTGCCGAACATGAACTGGTTGGGCACCTCGTAGGCGTCGCCGACTTCCGGGTAGGTCCAGTACATCGGCTGTACGAGCGGCGCGCCCTCCCTCGCTGCCCGGTGGTTCATGGTGTGCAGGTAGGGCAGCAGCCGATGCCGCAGCCGCAGAGAGTCGGTCATCGCCGCCTGCGCCTCGACGCCGAACCGCCACGGCTCCTTGGTGTTGAACGGGCTGAGGCTGGAGTGCAGCCGCAGGATCGGCGAGAAGACGCCGAGCTGCAGCCACCGGGTCGCGAGCTCGTCGTCCTTGACCCCGAGCATGTGCCCACCGATGTCGTGGCTCCACCAGCCATAGCCGATGTTGGACGCGGTCGAGGTGAAGTAGGGCTGGAAGTCCAGCGACGCCCAGGTCACGAGAGTGTCTCCCGAGAACCCGACCGGGTAGCGATGACTGCCGGGACCGGCGTAGCGCGAGAACGTCAAGGGCCGTCGTCCGTCCTGGGCGTTGTCCAGGAAGTGGAAGTGGTTGAGCATCCACAACGGGTCGATGCCGGCCGTGCGTGAGTGCGACCCGGACTGCCAGTCGATCCACCAGAAGTCCACCCCGTCCCGTTCCAGCGACCGGTGCAGGATGTCGAAGTAGGCCGTGAGGAACTGCTGGTCGGTGACGTCGAAGGCGACCGGGTCACCGAGCGCCGGGTCCAGGCCGAGTGCCTGCGCCATCTCGGGGTAGGCGTCCTCGAAGGCCCGGACGCCGTCGGCGGGGTGGACGTTGAGGGTCACTCGCAGACCGTGCTCGTGCAGCCAACCGAGGAGCTTCGCCGGGTCGGGGAACAGCTCGCGGTTCCAGCTGTATCCGGTCCAACCGCTGCCGAAGGACGGGTCCACGTCGATCACGTGCCAGTCCATGTCGAGCACGCTCACCGAGAACGGGATGCCGGCTGTCTCGAACCGCGTCATCAGCTCGATGTACTGCGCGGCGGTGTAGGGGTGATAGCGGCTCCACCAGTTGCCCAGCGCGAAGCGGGGCAGCACCGGTGGGAGTCCCGAGACGGCATAGAGCGCGCGGACGGCATCGGGAAAGTCCAGGCCGTAGCCGAAGAAGTAGAGGTCCGTCCGCGCGCCGTCACGTGGCGCGACCCACCCGGCGTCATCGAGCACGAGGGTGCGGGAGTCGTCGAGCAGGGCATAGCCCCACCGGGACGCCACACCGGGCTCCAAGGGAACCGCGCCGTCGGCGTTGTCCAGCGTGCGAGCAGTCCCGCCCAGGTCATCGACGGGTTCACCGAAGCGCCAGATGCTGTGATAGCTGCTGACGTTGCCCCGCACCTGGATGCTCAGCCCGCTGGCGCTGAACGGGCCACGGTCATAGACCAGGTGGATCCGTTCGGTGACGATCTCCAGGTGATGAGGTCGGTCGATGACCCGGAAGTCCGGCACCGGCAGGTCCCGGAAGATGGCGAACGCGCTGGCCCGGTCCTCGAAGCAGCCGTCCTCGGCCCATTCAAGTCGCAACAACCCGTCGGTGAGCACGGTGATGCGAAACCGGTCGCCCTGCACCACCGCTGCCGGGTCGGCGACGGGGCGGCTCGCGAGCCGGTAGCGGGGATCCATCGGCGACACAGTAAACGGCATTCCACTGGACATGAGATGGGGGGCGGCGAACACTCGGGAATGGCGGGCGCGCCGAGTGTTGTCTCGATGACCGAGGGGTTCGGATGTACGAGACTTATGTGGCGGTAGGGGACAGTTTCACCGAAGGTCTTGACGACCGTCGGCCGGATGGTGGCTACCGGGGCTGGGCCGATCTCGTGGCGGCCGAGCTGGCCACGAGGACGGCCGACTTCCGCTATGCCAACCTCGCGGTGCGCGGGCGGCGGCTGCACCGCATCCGGGACGAGCAACTGCCGCTGGCCGAGGCGATGTCACCAGGCCTGGTGACGATCGCTGCGGGCGGGAACGACCTGATCGGCTTCCGCTGTGACGTGGCAGCCCTGACCCGGTCGATGCACGAGCTGCTGGAAAGGCTCGCTCACACCGCAGGGACCGTCGTGGTCTTCACCGGGTTCGACCCACGGGGACGGCTCCCGATGAGCCGGATGCTCGCTGCGCGAGCGGCGACCTACAACGCGTCGGTCCGGTGGAGCGCCGACCAGCTCGGTGCTCGCGTCGTCGACCTCTGGATCATGGCCGGTCTGTCCGATCCACGGATGTGGGCGAACGACCGGCTGCACCTCAGCAGCGAGGGTCATGCGCTGATCGCCGACGCCGTCCTGGACGTGCTCGGCGTGACTCCGCGCCACGGGGCAGCCCCGCCGCCCCAGCCGGCTGGTCAGCCGTGGCTGTCCGCACGTCGCTCCGACGCGCAATGGGTGGGCAGCTATTTCGCGCCGTGGGTGGCCCGCAAGGTGCGAGGCCGATCGGCGGGAGACCTCGTGGATCCGAAGCGTCCCATGCTCTCCAGCGTCCCCGTCGGCGGTCAGTCAGATTAGTTGTTGTACGCTAAGCAACTGTGTCACGTACTGCCGAGGAGTCACCCCCCACCGCGAGCCGTTACAACAGCGAGCATCCGCACTATCGGTGGGTCGCGCTGTCGAACACCACCGTCGGCGTCCTCATGGCGACGATCAACGCCTCGATCGTGATCATCTCCCTGCCCGCGATCTTCCGGGGCATCGGGCTCGATCCGCTCGCGCCGGGCAACGTGAGCTATCTGCTCTGGATGCTCATGGGGTTCCTGCTCGTGAGCGCGGTGCTCGTGGTCAGCCTCGGGCGGCTGGGTGACATGTACGGCCGGGTGCGTGTCTACCGGCTCGGTTTCGTCGTGTTCACCGGCGCCTCGATCATCCTCGCGCTCGACCCGTTGTCCGGCGCGGGCGGGGCGCTGTGGCTGATCCTCTGGCGCGTCGCTCAGGGCGTGGGCGGGGCGATGCTGTTCGCCAACTCCACCGCCATCCTCACCGACGCGTTCCCGTCCAACCAGCGCGGCATGGCTCTCGGCATCAACCAGGTGGCGGCCATCGCCGGGTCCTTCCTCGGGCTGATCATCGGCGGGATCCTGGCCGAGTGGCACTGGCGGGCGATCTTCTGGGTGAGCGTGCCGGTCGGCATCGTCGGCACGATCTGGTCCTACCGCTCGCTGCACGAGGTCGGCGGCCAGCCACGGGGTCGCCTCGACGTTCTCGGGAACCTGACCTTCGCCGCGGGCCTGGGCGCCGTGCTCGCCGCCATCACGTACGGCATCCAGCCCTACGGCGGGCACAGCATGGGTTGGACCAACCCGTGGGTCCTGCTGGGGCTCATCGGCGGCGGCCTGCTGCTGGTGGTGTTCTGCATCGTCGAGAGCCGCGTCGCCGAGCCGATGTTCCAGCTGGGGCTGTTCCGCATCCGCGCGTTCAGCGCAGGCAACCTCGCGGGGCTTCTCGCGTCCATCGGGCGCGGTGGCCTGCAGTTCATGCTCATCATCTGGCTGCAGGGCATCTGGCTGCCGCTGCACGGCTACGCGTTCTCGTCCACGCCGTTGTGGGCGGGCATCTACCTGCTGCCGTTGACCATCGGCTTCCTCGTCGCGGGCCCCCTCAGCGGTGCCCTGTCCGACCGCTTCGGCGCCCGGGCGTTCGCCACCGGTGGGTTGACCGTTGTCGCCATTGCGTTCGTCGGGCTGCTGCTGCTGCGCACGGACTTCACCTACTGGCAGTTCGCTGCCCTGATCGCCCTGTTCGGCATCGGTTCGGGGCTCTTCTCGGCACCGAACACGACCGCCATCATGAACAGCGTCCCGGCGGGCCAGCGAGGTGCGGCAGCCGGCATGCAGGGCACCTTCTTCAACGCGGGGACCTGCCTGTCCATCGGCGTCTTCTTCTCCCTGATGATCGCCGGCTTGGCGGCCCGGCTGCCCACGACGCTGACGGCCGGACTCGAGCAGCAAGGCGTCTCTCACCACGTTGCGGAGCAGGTGGGGAACCTGCCCCCGGTCGGCAGCCTGTTCGCCGCCTTCCTGGGCTACAACCCGCTGCAGAGCCTGCTCGGGCCCACCGGAGAGCTCGACCGGGTGCCGCCGGCGAACGGCGCCCGGCTGACGGGGCACGAGTTCTTCCCGCAGCTGATCAGCGCGCCGTTCCATCACGGTCTCGTGGTCGTCTTCACGGCCGCGGTCGCCATGACGCTGGTCGCTGCGCTGGCATCGCTGTTCCGCGGGAGCCGCTACATTCACGACGACTCCGTGACCACACCGTGAGGGGCCAGATGATCCTCGACCCGCCGGCCGCCGAGCACGCAGCGGTCGTCGACCAGGCCAACCGGCTCTACCTGGCCCTCGCCCGCACGGGACGCAGCCTGCGGACCACCAGCGAGGCGCCGATCGGACCCGGCGCGTTCAGCACGCTGTGGACGATCACCGGCTCTGGGCCGGCCCGGTTGAGCGACCTGGCGCACGCCGAAGGCGTGACCCGTCCGACCATGACGCGCATCGTCGACGCCCTCGAACAGCGGGGCTACGTGACGCGCCAGCCCGATCCCCACGACGGACGGGCCCAGCTCGTCGTGGCAACGCGGCGCGGCCGGTCACTCATCAGCCAGGGCCGGGCCATCCGGGTCAAGGCCCTGGCGTCACGCATCGAGACGCTCCCACCCGAGCAGGCTGCACTCATCGACTCGACCATCACGCTGCTCGAGTCCCTGGCTCAGCCGTAATCGACCACGTTCAGCATGCGTGCGGACGGTTCGCAAGGCATGCATGCCTTGCGAAGGGTCCGCAGGCCTAGCGCAGGGGCGCCGTAGCGGCCCAGGCTCTGCCGTAGCCCACCCAGGCTCTGCCGTAGCCCACCCAGGCTCTGCCGTAGCCCACCCAGGCTCTGCCGTAGCCCACCCAGGCTCTGCCGTAGCCACCCAGCTCTGCCGTAGCCACCCA
>CAVOOW010000012.1:0-107856 GCA_963697675.1 uncultured Actinomycetota bacterium
AACCCGTTGCTGGCTCAGACGTTGCAGGTTCGCGACGCCTACCTCGATCCGATCTCGTACCTCCAGGTGACTCTGCTCCGGCGGTCCCGAGCCGCCCGCAACGCCGGACAGGATCTGCCGCCTGAGCTGCGACAGGCGCTGTTGCTGACGGTCAACGGCGTCGCCGCCGGCCTCCGCAACACCGGCTAGCGGCCCGGCGCCGCGAGGTACTTGTCGAGGCCGGCCCTCGCCTTGCCTCGCACGCTGCGGCGCAGCATCGGCGTCCACCCCAGCAGCAGCCCCGGCAGCCCGAGCGCCTGGCGCGACCAGCGGTGGAAGTCGAACTCGTCGACCTGCTCGGCGATCAGGCCGTCGACGAACCGAAACCGCGAGTGCACGTCGTTGACGACCGGCCGCCCGGTCTGCGCGAACTGGTAGTGAGCCACCCAGTGCGCCGTGCCTGACGTCGCGTCGGCGTCACGGGACACCAGGTCGACCGTCAGGTCCTTCGCGCGACTGGTGAGCATCCGCCACATGCCACCGGGTTGCTCGCCACGCAACCCGACGAACACCGGATCGGAGAAGGTGGCGTCGGGCGCATAGCACTGCGCCATGGCGACTCCGTCCAGGCGTGCGAACGCGGCGTAGAACTCGTCGAGCAGGGCGACGTTCGACTGGTCGGTCACGGGCTCACCCTAGGGCTCGCCTTGCCCCTGGGCAGAGGGACTGGCGACCTCCTCCGCGGAGCGGCCGCGCGCCGTGACCGGCGGCCAGGTTCGATCCGCCGGTCAGGCGAGACCGCGTTCCAGCAACTGCGCGCAGGCCCGCGCGAGTGCGGGATCGGCGCCCGCCGCGACGAGACTGGCCGCGATCTCCTCGAACTCCGGGCCCCAGCGCCAGCCGACCTCAGCGAGGCCGGTACGGACTGCCGGCAGCTCGGCCAGGATGTCCGCGCCCGACCGTTCGCCTTCGGCGGCCAGCACGTCGAGGACGCCGTGCGACTCGGCCAGGTCGGCGGCGAGTGCGGCGAGAACGATGCGGCCCTTGTTGAACAGGGCGTAGGCCTGTTTGGCCGCCGATGCGGCGCCGACCTCGGTTCCCACGATCATCGGGGTCACGTCGGTGCCGCTGAAGAGTCCCGCCACGGTGGAGGCGGCGGCCCTGTCACCAGCCAGGTAGAAGTGCGTGAGTCCCCCGTCGCGTGGTGGTGGGCCGACGATGCCGCCGTCGACGAAGGTGGCCCCGGCCCTTTGGACAGTCCCTGTGATCTCGGACAGGGTCGCCGTCGACACCGGGTTGGCGTCGACGTACGTACCGGAGAATCCACCGCCCGCGACCACGCTCGCCACGTCGAGCGCGCCCTGCGGCGGGCAGACACTGACGACCACCTTGGTCCCGGTCAGCAGCGCCGCAACGTCGCCGGTGGACGTGAGGCCTGCCTCGTCGGCCCGCCGCCGTGTTGCCGAGCTGCGCCCCGCATCGAGCCAGCGCACCTCGTGGCCGGCGCGCACGAGCTCGGCGCCGATCCTCGCCCCCATGGCGCCCGGATGCAGCAGCGCCACGACCGTGCGTGCGCCGGATTCCAGCTCCGCCTTGGGGGACACCGGCATCGCCTCAGGTGTTGTAGGAGTTCTGGGCGCGCTCGAGACCATCGGTCAGCAGCGCTTCGATCGCGTCTGCGGCGTGGTCGACGTTGAGCTCGAGCTCCTTGCGTTCAACGGCGCCGAAATCACGCAGTACGAACGCCGCCGCGTCCATGCTGCCGGGAGGTCGGCCGATGCCGAAGCGCACCCGGTTGAACTCGCCCGAGCCGAGCGAGCGCCGGATCGACCGCAGGCCGTTGTGCCCGTTGTCCCCACCACCGAGCTTGAGTCGCAGTCCTCCGTAGGGCAGATCGAGCTCGTCGTGCACGACGACAATCCGGTCGAGCGGCGCCTTGAAGAAGTCGCGCAACGACGACACGGGTCCACCCGAGTCGTTCATGAAGGAGCGGGGCTTGGCCAGCACGACCCGTTCGCCCGACAGCCGTCCCTCGACGACGTCGGACCGGGACTTGTGCGCCTTGAAACGGGTACCCATCCGCTGGGCCAGCAGGTCGAGGACCATGAAGCCGACGTTGTGCCGATTGCCTGAATAGCCGGGCCCGGGGTTGCCGAGCCCGACCACCAGCCAGGCGCCGTTGTCGGTCACTGGCGCCTCGGAGTCGCGCCTTCGGAACAGGCTCAGCTGTCGGCCTTCTCGCCGTCGGCGGCAGCGTCGCCATCGCCCTCGGCAGCACCCTCGGCGGTCTCGGCCTTCTCGGCCTCCGGCGCCTCGTGCACGATGCCGGCCTCTGCCTCGGCCTCGGCGAGCTCGGCGTCCATCTCCTCTGCGGTGGTGGCGGCCGAAACGTTCACGACCAGCGCATCCCCGTCAGTGATGAGGGTGACGCCGGCCGGGAGCGCGACGTCGTGGGCGTGGATCTGGGACCCCACGGTGAGACCGTCCACCGAGACGTCGACACCGGTCGGGATGTGGGTGGCCTCGGCCTCGACCTGCAGCGTCTGCTGCTCGAGTGTCACGAACGTCTCGGGCACGGCCTCACCGATGACGTGGACGTTGATCTCGACCCTGACCTTCTCGCCCAGGCGGACGAGGACCAGGTCGACGTGCTCGAGGAAGCCCTTGATGGGGTCGCGCTGGACGTCCTTGGGCAGCGCCAGCTCGGTGCCGCCGTCAAGCTCGAGCGTGAGCAGGACGTTGGCGGTCTTGAGCGCGAGCATCAGCTCATGGCCGGGCAGGGAGATGTGCCGGGGGTCGGTGCCGTGGCCGTACAGGACTGCAGGCACCTTCTTGTCGCGGCGGATGCGGCGGGCGGCACCCTTGCCGAACTCGGTGCGCGGCTCAGCGGACAAACGGACCTCGGACACGATGCTCGACTCCTCTGTGGTGCGCAGGCTTGCGGCGGTCTCAGTGCTGTCGCGACGGCACGCAGAGGCCGGCACGCAGACGTGGCACGTGGACCGCCGCGTCGATAACGGAACCGGAGGTGGTTCCCTCGCCGGGCAACCCCGATAGCCTAACGAAGGGGCAGCCGCGCGACCAAACGGGGGCTGCCGTCAACTTGGTCGCTAGTAGGCCCCGCGACCCTTGAGCACCGCACCGAGAGTCTTCCAAAGGATGCTGAGGTCCATCGTCAGCGACCAGTTCTCGACGTAGTAGAGGTCGAGGCGCACCGTCTCGCTCCAGTCGAGGTCGGCGCGGCCGCTGACCTGCCACAGACCGGTGAGACCGGGGCGCACCATCAGGCGGCGGTAGACGTGGCTGACCTCATAGCGCTCGACCTCGGCCGGCAGCGGCGGCCGGGGGCCGACGAGCGACATGTGACCGCGCAGCACGTTCATCAGCTGAGGCAGCTCATCGAGCGAGCAACGGCGCAGGACCTTGCCGAAGCGGGTGATCCGCGGGTCGTCGCCCATCTTGAACAGCGGGCCCCGCTTGTGCGAGTTCTGGGTCTGCAGCTCGTCGATGCGCTTGTCGGCGTCGGCGTACATGCTGCGGAACTTGTACATCACGAAGCTGCGACCGCCTTGGCCGACGCGCACCTGGCGGAACAGGGCCGGGCCCCGTGACTCCAACCGCACCACGAGGGCGATCACGGCCAGCAGCGGCGACAGGGCCAGCAGGGCGAACAGGGAGACGACCCTGTCGAAGGTGATCTTCACCAGCGCCCGGGCGCCGGTAAGTCGTGGCGTCTGCACCTGCAGCAGGGTCTGTCCCTCGACAGGGGTCATGTGGATGCGCGGGCCGGCGACGTCGACCAGTGCGGGTGCCACGAGCATGTCGACGCCGGAGTTCTCGAGGTCCCACGCGAGCTGCCGGAGCTTCTCGGCGGACATCGCCGGTGTCGGAGAGACGACGATGGCGTGCGCGTTGAGGTCGACGACCAGGTCCTGCACGTCCTCGAAGGACCCGACGACCTTCCAGCCCTGGCCCTCCCGGCGACGCTCGTCCCCGTCCGCGTCGAGCGCATCTCGACGCCTGTCGAAACCGTCGGGGACACACACGCCTACGACGTCGAAGCCCTGCCCGCGCGCCCGGTCAAGCTTGGCCGCCATGGAGAACGCCGAGTTCTCGCGGCCGATGACCAGCACCCGTTGGAGGGCTCGACCCTTCGACCACTGGCGGGCGAGGACCTTGCGCGCGACGGTCCGCAGGGTCACGGCGGCGAGGCAGCACAGCGGGAGCCCGATCAAGACGATGGATCGGGACACGACGAGGTGAAAGCCGAACGCGATCACGCCGACGGTGGCGCAGAGCCGGAGGGACGCATCGAAGATCCGCTTGTACTCCGACGTGCCACGACCCAGGACATGCAGGTTGTAGCCACCGGAGATCACGACCATGCCGATCCAGAGCGGCGTCGTGATCAGGACGACGCTCCAGTAAGGGATGACGCCATCGAAGCGCACGTCCGCGTTGCCGAAGCGGGACATGATGGCCACACCGCCGGCGAACCCGTAGGCGAGCGCGTCCAGCAGCACCAGCGAGACCACATAGCGCAACTGCCAGTTCAGCCGGCGGTGCGACGGAATGGCCGGCACCAGGTCGACGGTGCGTTGAAGCGGAAGCCTGACCTGAGCCCGCAGGCTCTGTGTCTCCACCGACATCCCTTTGAGTCCCCCCTCGCCCCAAGAACTGGCGTGGTCTCACGTGACGATATTCACGACCGTTGACCGTGGGAGGTCCCCCTGGTGCATATACCCAGCCCGCGGACACCAAGAGGTGTCCACGGGATTCCCCCCACGGAAACTTCTCCGAAGGTACTCGTATACGCAGCATGAAGTAACGGGAACCGCGGAAATAGAGCCGACTGAGGCCCTCGTGGTGACGGCGAGTGACGGGAAATGGCAGCAAAGCCGACAATCCTGCGTTTTTGCTCTGCCTAGGCGGTTAGCTGTGCCCCTCGAACAGGCTGGTCACCGAGCCGTCGTCAAAGACCTCTCGGATGCCCCTCGCCAGCAGCGGGGCGATCGAGAGGACGGTGAGCTTGTCGAACAGCTTTTCCTCGCCGATCGGCAGCGTGTCGGTGACCACGACCTCGCTGATCCGCGAGTTCTTGAGCCGGTCGATTGCCGGGCCCGAGAAGATCGCGTGGGTGGCCGCGACGACCACGTCGGCCGCCCCGGCGTTGAACAGGGCGTCCGCCGCCTTGCTGATCGTGCCACCGGTGTCGATCATGTCGTCCTGCAGGATGCAGACGCGACCGTCCACGTCACCTACGACCCGGTTCGCCTTCACCTCGTTGGGCCGGTCGATGTCGCGAGTCTTGTGGATGAATGCGATCGGGGCGCCGCCCATCGTTTCCGACCAGCGCTCGGCCAACCGCAGGCGACCGGCGTCCGGGGAAACGATCGCGACGTTCGCGGTGTCGACCCGCCGGCGTACGTAGGAGGCCAGCAGGGGCAGCGCGAAGAGGTGGTCGACCGGCCCGTCGAAGAATCCCTGGATCTGCGCGGTGTGCAAGTCGACGGCCATCATGCGGTCGGCGCCTGCGGTCGCGAACAGGTCAGCCATCAACCGGGCCGAGATCGGCTCACGGCCACGGTGCTTCTTGTCCTGCCGCGCGTAGGGGAAGAAGGGTGTCGCGACGGTGATGCGCTTGGCCGACGCACGCTTGAGGGCGTCCACCATGATGAGCGTCTCCATCACCCACGTGTTGATCGGTGCTGTGCAGCTCTGGATCACGAACGCGTCGCACCCGCGGACGGACTCCTTGTAGCGGATGTAGATCTCGCCGTTGGCGAAGTCGTAGGCCGTCGTCGGCGTGAGCTCGATGCCGAGCTCGGAGCTCACCGACTCGGCCAGCTCGGGGTGTGCTCGCCCGGCGAAGAGCATGAGCTTCTTCTCGCCCGTGGTCTTGATAAAGCTCATGCGTCAGGCCCTTCGCTGTCGCCCTGCTGCTGCTGACTTTCCCGGTCTCGATCTGCCGCGAGGTTCGCAGCCTCAATCGCTCGCTGTGCCGCCGCCGCCGTACGTGTGCCGGCTCGTCGTCGTGCCACCCACCCGCGGATGTTGCGTTGCTGACCACGCGCGACTGCGAGCTCACCCGCACCGACGCGCTTGGTCACGGTGGAGCCGGCCGCAACGTATGCCCCGTCCTCGACCTGCACAGGCGCCACGAGGACCGAGTCGCTGCCGATGAACGAGTGCGCGCCGACATCGGTGTGGTGCTTGGTGACGCCGTCGTAGTTGGCAAAGATCGTGCCCGCGCCGATGTTCGCACCCTCGCCGACGTCGGCATCACCGACGTAGGTCAGGTGGGGGACCTTGGCGCCGTCGCCGATCACGGCGTTCTTCATCTCGACGAAACCCCCGGCCTTGGCGCCGACTCCCAGGCGAGTGCCAGGGCGCAGATAGGTATAGGGGCCGACGGTCGCCTCGGGGCCGATGATCGCGGAGTACGACGTCGTGTTGCTGATCTCGGCGCGGGCGCCGACCTCGGTGTCCACGAGCTCCGTGTTCGGCCCGACCTGAGCGCCGGTCGCCACGGTCGTCGCCCCGCGCAACAGGGTGTTGGGCTCGAGGACGGTGTCGGCCTCGAGCGTGACGCCGACGTCGATCCAGGTCGTCTCGGGATCACGCACGGTCACGCCGGCACGCATCCAGGCGGTCACCGTGCGCCGGTTGAGCTCGCGATGCAGGGCGGCGAGCTGGACTCGATCGTTGACGCCTTCGGTCTGCACAGCGTCGTCGATCAGCAGGGCACCAACCGCCGCACCATCGGAGCTGGCGATGCCGACGACGTCGGTGAGGTAGTGCTCGCCTTGCGAATTGGTGTCCGTGAGCCCGGCGAGCGCGGCCCGCAGCGTCGCTGAATCGAAGGCGTACACGCCGGAGTTGATCTCGCGGACCTGTCGTTGTTCCTCTGTGGCTTCCTTCTCCTCGACGACGGCGGTGACCGTCCCGCTGGCATCGCGGACGATGCGGCCGTATCCGGTGGGGACCTCGAGGCGTGCGGTGAGGATCGTGACGGCGTTGCCGGCCCGCTCGTGCTCGGCGACCAGCGACACGAGCGTCTCTCCCGTGAGCAGCGGGACGTCGCCGTAGGTCACCAGCACGGTTCCCACGAGCTCGGGCAGGTCCCGAAGGGCGCAGTCCACGGCGTGGCCCGTACCGCGTTGCTGGTCCTGCACGACGGTGGCGGCCTCGGGGGCGACCTCGGCCAGATGTGCCTTGACCTGGTCCCGCCCGTGGCCCACGACGACGACGAGGTGGTCGGGTGCCACCGCTGCCGCGGCGACCACGGCGTGGTGGATCAGGCTGCGACCGCCGACGGAGTGCAGGACCTTGGGGATCGCTGACCTCATCCGAGTGCCCTCACCGGCGGCAAGGACGACAACGGCGGCCGGTCGGGCAGGCGTCACGCGCGGAAGCGCTCCTCGGCAAGGCGGTCGGGGGCGTGGCTCAGACTACCCCGCCGACAGCGGTGACTGATGCCACCTCCGTGGCGACCCGACGGCACGAAGGTGCAGCCGGGAGTTTCGGGACCGACGGCTCCCGGGCGAGGATTCGAACCTCGATTGGTCGGACCAAAACCGACAGTCCTGCCCTTGGACGACCCGGGATGGGCCTCACCAGGCTAATGGGTCTCGTACGCCAAACCTGGCGCGGTGGCTGGCGGTGATCGCGGCAGCGGGGCGCGGCGGGCGTTTTCGTTCGCTGCCAGTTACCCGGCCGTAGGTTACGGTTGCGTAAGTATGGTCCCCGAGCGCTGAAGGCACCGTCATGACACCACCCCTCGCGACTGCCGACCGGTCCGCTGGAACCGCCGAACTGCCCAGCGGCACGATGGGCGCTGAGCGCAAGCGCTGGATCGAGCAGGCCGCGCTGGTGGCTTTCATCGCGGTGCCGTTCGTGGCGATCCTGCTCGCCATCCCAGTCGCCTGGGGCGGCTGGCTGAGCTGGACCGACGTCATCCTCTCGTTCCTCTTTTACGCCGTCGCGGGCCACGGCATCACGGTCGGCTTCCATCGCTATCTCACGCACGGGTCCTTCAAGGCGAAGCGCCCACTGCGCATCGGGCTCGCGACCGCGGGCAGCCTGGCCATCGAAGGCCCCGCGATCCGCTGGGTCGCCGACCACCGCAAGCATCACAAGTTCAGCGACAAGGACGGCGACCCGCACTCACCGTGGCGCTACGGCGAGAGCATTCCTGCGCTGATCAAGGGCCTCTGGTACGCCCACATGGGCTGGCTGTTCGACGTCGAGCAGACCCCGCAGCGCCAGTACGCCCCCGATCTGCTCAGGGATCGCGACATCGTGCGCGTGAGCCGCGCGTTCCCGGTCCTCGCGCTGGCGTCGCTGCTCCTCCCGCCGCTGCTCGGTGGTCTCATCACCTGGTCGTGGCAGGGGGCCGTCACCGCGTTCTTCTGGGCCGGCCTGGTGCGCGTCGGCCTGCTGCACCACGTCACCTGGTCGATCAACTCGATCTGTCACGCGATGGGCGAACGGCCCTTCGAGAGCCGGGACCGGTCCGGCAACGTGTGGTGGCTCGCCGTTCTCTCGATGGGCGAGTCGTGGCACAACCTGCACCACGCCGACCCGACCTGCGCGCGCACCGGAGTGCTGCGCGGTCAGGTCGACTCGGGCGCGCGGGTAATCCAGGTGTTCGAGGCGTTCGGATGGGCGTATGACGTGCGGTGGCCGAGGCAAGCGCGCCTCGACGCACGTCGTGCGACCTCATGACGCCTGGGCCGGAGGATCCCGTGATTCGGACCAACGGCACCGCCACGACCGCGCCGCGCGGGCATCGCATCGCGCACGACGCGAAGGGGGACCGACGCATGCGGATGACTGGCAAGCAGCGGCGTGAGCAGTTGCTCGACATCGGTCGGTCGCTGTTCGCGGAGAAGGGTTTCGACGCCACCTCGGTCGAAGAGATCGCCCAGCGCGCCGGCGTCTCCAAGCCGGTCGTCTACGAGCACTTCGGCGGCAAGGAAGGTCTCTATGCGGTCGTCGTCGACCGCGAGATGAGCGCTCTTCTCGAGTCCATCACCGGAGCGCTGACGAGCACCGGTCACCCGCGCGAGCTGCTCGAGAAGGCCGCGTTCGCGCTCCTGGACTACGTCGAGAAGTCCTCCGACGGGTTCCGCATCCTGGTGCGCGACTCGCCGGTCGCCTCGTCGACGGGCTCGTTCGCGTCCCTCCTCAGCGACGCCGCGACCCAGGTCGAGCACATCATGGTCTACCAGTTCAGGGCGCGCGGGTTCGACACCAAGCACGCGCCGATGTACGCGCAGATGCTCGTCGGGATGGTCGCGCTGACCGGTCAGTGGTGGCTGGACGCCCGCAAGCCCAAGAAGGCCGACGTCGCGGCGCATCTGGTCAACCTGGCATGGAACGGGCTGTCCGGCCTCGAGGCCAGACCCGGCCTGCTCGGCGACCACCCCAAATAACCCACCCCGGTCCACCACCCCCAAAGAATTCCAAGTCGATCATGCAGTAACCGACACCCGCACGCATCGCCGCAGGCCGCCGCCCCACAAAACCAAGTCGATCATGCAGTAACCGACACCAGCGCGCATCGCCGCAGGCCGGCGCCCCACAAAACCAAGTCGATCATGCAGTAACCGACACCGGCGCGCATCGCTGCGGGCAGCGCCCCACAAAACCAAGTCGATCATGCAGTAACCGACACCGGCGCGCATCGCTGCGGGCCGGCGCCCAGAAACCAAGTCGATCATGCAGGACTTGTGTGCCCGTGCACACAAGTCCTGCATGATCGACTTGAGAGGGGTGGGCTAGGGGTCGGGTTCGAGCAGCTCGAGGCGGTTGCCGTGCGGATCGACGACGTAACAGCGACGGAAGCCGGGAAAGTCGTCGTCCCACTGCACAGCGACATCATGCTCACGCAGTCGACGCGCGACGGCGGCGATGTCCGCGACGAGGATGCCCGGGTGCGCCTTGCCAGCGGGGCGGAAGTCGTCCTCGATGCCGACGTGCAACTCGAGGGCTCCGCTGCGGAACCAGGCACCGCCACGCGCAGCGAGCACTGGCGGCTTGGGCACCTCGGTCATGCCGAGCACCGTCCCGTAGAACTGCCGCAACGCGTCTTCCGATCCGCGCGGTGCGGCGAGCTGCACGTGATGCAGCCCGATGAGCTGGCCGGGCCCGGGCGACTCATTCGTCAGCACGGGATCTTGGTCGCTCGAGTCCATCAGGTGCCTCCAAGAACTGCATGATCGATTGGGTGCGTCGGTAACTGCATGATCGACTTGAAAATCCGAGGCGCTGACCTGGGACGATGCGCGCGGTGTCCGTTACTGCATGATCGACTTGGAAGAAGGAAGTCGGGTGGGGGTCGGGGCGATCTGGGCGACGGCGAAGATGCGCCGGTAGGGCAGCAACGTCCCGTACGCCTGCTGCGGATAGGCCGCGCGCAGCCGGGCGCCGTAGTCCTCGAGAAACACCGCCTGTTCCGCCTCGTCGAGCTCGGAGAGCACCGGACGCAGGGCAGTGCCGCGTACCCACCGCAGCACCGCGTCCTCGTCGGCCAGTACTTGCAGGTAGGTCGTCTCCCACACGTCGAGGTGAGAGGCATGCGGGGCGAGCCGTTCGAGATAGGCGGCGGGCTCGGCAACCCACGGACGCGCGAGGCCCGCGCCGGCAAGTCGGTCGCGCCACCGCGGCAAGGCGCACACAGTGGCGAGCTCGGTGTGGCTCGGCTCGCGGAAGTTTCCGGGCACCTGGAAGGCGAACCAGCCGCCCGGTCGAACCGCACCGACCAGGTCGTCGAGCAGGTCGAGGTGCCCGGGCACCCACTGGAACGTGGCGTTGGAGATGAGTACGTCGACCGGTCGCTCAGGTCGCCAGGTGAACAGGTCCGCCTCGATGAAGCTCAACCGGCCCGTCCGCGCAGTGCCGCCATGATCACCCTCGCGCGCTCGCTGGATCATCTCGGCCGAGCTGTCCAGACCGAGTACGTCGGCGTAGGGCCACCGGTCCGCGATCGTCGCGGTCAGGTTGCCGGGACCGCAACCCAGATCGACCACACAGCCCGGCGCCGACGCTGGGACACGGGCCAGGAGGTCCCTGAACGGACGCCCCCGTTCGTCGGAAAATCGCAGGTACTCCTGCGGGTCCCATTTCAATCGGCACCTCTCAAGTATCTTGATGTCGAGATAACTCTGCAGAGAGAGATTCTTGATGTCAAGAGACTCGGCGTCGATAATCTCGACGGCGAGACCGACGAAGGAGGTCGTTATGCAGGACGAGGTCGACCGCCTGGTGTCCGCCTGGGGGCGTGAGCGACCCGACCTCGACGTGCGCCCGCTTGAGGTGCTCAGCAGGGTGACCCGGCTGGCCAGGCACGTGGACCGCGCACGAGGCACGGCATTCGCCGCGCACGATCTCGACGGCTGGGAGTTTGACGTGCTGGCCGCGCTGCGGCGGGCCGGCAAGCCCTACATGCTCTCCCCCGGCCTGCTCATCGCGCAGACGCTGGTCACATCGGGCACCATGACCAACCGCATCGACCGGCTCGAGTCCCGAGGCCTGGTCACCCGACTGCCCGACCCGAACGACCGGCGGGGCGTGCGCGTCCGGCTGACGACGCGCGGCAAGGACGCTGTCGACTCCGCACTCGCCGACCTGCTCGAGAGGGAGCAGGAGCTGCTCGCCACCTTGTCGCCGCGACAACAGGACCAGCTCTCGGGCCTGCTCCGCACCCTCGTCGTCCCCTTCGAGACCGACGCCTAACCAGGCAGCAGCTGAGAGGGCAGCGCCGCGGCCAGCCCGAGCAGCAGCTCTTCCGAACCCGGCCCGGCGACCAGCTGCACAGCTGGCGGGATGACTCCGTCACCGCGCGGCGAGTGGGCGGGCACCGAGACGGCGGGCCAGCCGAGCACGTTGAACGGCATCGTCAACGTCGTGAGCCCGGACCGGTCACCGCCATCGAGGCGCGGGGGAGCCTTGGCCAAAGTGGGCAGCACCAGCACGTCCGCGTGGTCGAGGACGGCCGACAGCTCCCGGTCCAGCAATGCCAGCAACTGCCTGGCCCGCACCACATCGTCTGGCTTCACCTCCAGGCAGTGCTCGATGTTGCGCCGCGCACGATCGCTGAGCAGCTCGGGCCGGTCGAGCAGAAAGCCCTGCGCGAGTGCCGCTCCGGCATCGAGAATGCGGCTTGACGCGCGCACCAACTCCAGCCACCAGCCCGCGTACGCATCGTGGACGTCCCACCCGGTCGCGGCCACCGCATGTTCCACGGCGGCCTCGACGACCACATCTATCGGTACGTCGACCCGCAACCTGGCCACCGTCGGTCGCAGCCCTGGCGGCACGGTCGGCGCGAAGCCCGGCTCCAGCAATCGCATCGCCGTCGCGAGTCCGGCGACGTCGCGCGCCAGCGGGCCGATGGTGTCCAGCTCCGGCGACAGCGGGAAGACACCGTCGAGCGGCACCCGACCACGAGTGGTCTTCAACCCGGCGATCCCGCAGCACGCCGCCGGGATGCGCACGGAACCACCGGTGTCGGTGCCCAGCGCGATGTCCGCCTCGCCGAGCGCCACGACGACGGCCGACCCGCAGGACGAGCCGCCGGGGATGCGGGAAGGATCGAGCGGGTTGACCGGCGTGCCGGTGTGCTCGTTGACGCCGTCGGCGAACCAGCAGAGCTCACTCAGGTTGGTCTTGCCAACGATGCGCCCTCCCGAGCGCCTGATCGTCGCGACGCACGCCGCATCGGCCACGGCGACGCCTGAGTCCTCGCGCGCTCGCGCGCCGCACGTGGTCACGGTGCCGGCCACGTCGATCGCGTCCTTCACGGCGACCGTCGGCCCATCGCCGTCCGGCGCCGCGAACCGGGCAAGCCAGGCCGGACCCGCTTTCATGCCGCGACGAACCGGCCCTCCGTGAGTCGTGGCACGACCGCTGAGGCGTCCAGCTGCGAGGCGAGGCGGACGTCCTCGACGAAGCCGCGCTCGACGAGCTCCTGACCGGAGGGACATTGCTCCAGCGGGCGCAGCACCCGGAAGGCGATCGCCGCGGCTTCGGCCTCGGGCGTCAGGACGACACTGAGATCGCCCGCGGCGATGCGGTCGATCACGGCACCGGCGCCGACCAGGTCCTCATATGCGGGACGGAGCGAGCCGTCACCCCAGCGTTCGCCGGCCGGCACCACCCCGATGCGCTCGAAGTCGCGCACATAGCGAGCGACCGCGGTCGCATTGCGCAGGCAGCCGGCGATGACCGCGACGCCGCCGTGCAGTGCAGTGACGCCGCCTTCGACGGCCGCGAAGGCGATCGACGACCCGTTCGGCGAGGGCAGCACGAGGCGGCTGTCCTTCTCGATGTCGAGCAGGCTGGCCGGCGAGAGGGTCGGGCCCTCGTGGGAGCCCCGGTTGCCGGCGAGCACGGCGCCGATGTCGCGGGCGAGCACCCGGGCGTTCTCGCCACCCTTGTGCGGCCACACCAGCGCCCCACGTTCCACGGCAATGGTGACGGAGGTGGAGAACGACAACACGTCGACGACGACGATCACGTCGCATTGCTCAGCCAGCACTTTCGCGCCAACCGGCCCCCACTCGAGTGCGACGGACATGGCGGCGACAGTATCGGGTCTAGCCCAGCTGCTCGGCCAGCTCCAGCCAACGGTGCTCGAGAGTGGCCCGCTCGTCGTGCAGCGCGCGCAGGCTCGCATCGAGTGCGAACACCTGCTCGTGGTCGGTCGCGGCGGCCGCGAGGTCGGCGTGCAGCTTGACTTCGCGGTCTCGCAGCTTCTCCATGGTCCGCTCCAGCCGCGCCAGTTCCTTGCGAGCCAGCCGGGTCGCCGTCGCGTCCGCCGGGCGAGCATCAGACGGCGGTACGTCGACCTCTCCTCCCGCCGTCGTGGTGGGTCCCGGGTCCACCCTCTGGGCGGTCGGCTGCGCAGCCTCGGCCCGTCGCAGCGCGAGGTATTCGTCCACGCCGCCCGGCAGGTCGCGCAGCCGGCCGTCGCCGAGCAGGGCGACTTCCCGGTCGCAGACCCGCTCGACGAAATAGCGGTCGTGCGACACCACGAGCAGCGTGCCCGGCCAGCCGTCGAGCAGGTCCTCGAGCGCGGTCAGCGTGTCGATGTCGAGGTCGTTGGTGGGCTCGTCGAGAACCAGGACGTTGGGCTCGTCCATCAGCAACCGCAGCAGCTGCAGCCGGCGCCGCTCGCCACCGGAGAGCTCACCGACCGGCGTCCACTGTGCGTTGCCGACGAAGCCGAAACGCTCGCAGAGCTGCGTCGCCGTGATCGTGCGGCCCTTGCCGAGGTCGAGAACATGCCGAACCTGTTGCACAGCCTCGAGAACTCGCAACGTCGGCGAAAGCTCGACGACGTCCTGCGAGAGATACGCCGCGTGCACTGTGACGCCGCGCACGACCTTCCCTGATGCAGGCGACAGCGAGCCGGTGAGCACCCGCAGCAACGTCGTCTTGCCCGAACCGTTCGCACCGACGATGCCGATGCGGTCGCCGGGACCGACCTGCCACGTCACTCCGTCGAGAAGCACCCGGCCACCCATCGACACGGTCACGTCGGTGGCGTCGTACACCGTCTTTCCGAGGCGCTTGCTGGCAAATCGCATCAGCTCCAGTCCGTCACGGGGCGGCGGTTCCTCGGCGATGAGCGCGTTCGCGGCGTCGATGCGGAAGCGCGGCTTCGACGTGCGCGCCGGCGGGCCGCGACGCAGCCACGCCAGCTCCTTGCGCAGCAGGTTGGCGCGTCGCGCATCGCTGGCGGCCTGCATGCGTTCTCGTTCGGCGCGGGCCAGAACGTAGGCCGAGTAGCCACCCTCGTACGCATGAACGTCCCCGCCGGCCACCTCCCACGTCGCGGTGCAGACCTCGTCGAGGAACCACCGGTCGTGGGTCACGACCACGAGTGCCTCGCGTCGGGCCGCCAGGTGCTCCGCCAGCCAGTAGATGCCGTCGACGTCGAGGTGGTTCGTGGGTTCGTCGAGCACCAGCAGGTCGTGCTGTCCGATCAGAGCCTGCGCCAGGGAGACCCGGCGCCGCTCGCCACCGGACAGCGCGCCCGCGGAACGTTCGAGCATCGCGTCCAGCGCGCCACCGGCACCCGCCGCGCCGAACAGCCCGCCGAGCACCTCACGTACGCCGGCGTCCGAGGCCCAGGCATGCGCGGGACCGCCGCCGACGACGAGCTCGCGGACGGTGGTCGTCGCGTCGAGCTCCTCGCGCTGCGCAACCGTCGCGACCCGCAGCCCGCCGCTGTGGGTGACCCGGCCCTCGTCGGGTGCCTCGTGGCGCGCGAGCATCCGGAGCAGCGTCGACTTGCCGCCGCCGTTGCGTCCGACGACGCCGACCCGGTCACCCTCGCCCAGCCCGAGCGAGACACCGTCGAGCAGGGTGCGGGTGCCGTATCCCTTGCGTACGTCCTCCAGGTTGACCAGGTTGCGCGCCAACTCAGCGCTCCCCGGCGACGCGGGCTCCCGCGACCGCACCGTGTGCGCGCTTCACTGCCTTGCACGTGCCACTGGCGGACAGGGACACGGCGATGTCCAGGGCGTGCTCCGCATCGCGGGCGAGGAACGCGACGGTCGGCCCGCTGCCGGAGACGAGCGACCCGAGTGCCTCGGCATCGTCGCCGACCTCCATCGTCAGCAGCAGCGCCGGGCGCAGCGAGCAGGCGGCCGGCTGCAGGTCGTTCTGCAGCGCCTGACCCAGGGCGACAGCGTCCCCCGACCGCAGCGCGCTCATCATCGCGTCCGACACGTGCGGCTCGGGCAGCACCCGCCCATCGCGCAGCCGGTCGCACTCGGCGTAGACCTGCGGGGTCGACAGGCCACCCTCGGCGACCGCGAAGACCCATTCGAAACGGCCCCGGGCCAGGGCCGGAGTCAGGTGCTCACCGCGACCGACGCCGAGTGCCGTCCCGCCCATCACCGAGAACGGCACGTCGCTGCCCAGCTGAGCGGCCAGCGTGAGCAGCTCGGATCGCCCGAGACCGACGCCCCACAGCGCGTCGCAGGCGAGCAGGGCCGCGGCCGCATCGGCGCTGCCACCGGCCAGGCCACCGGCGACCGGGATGCCCTTGCGGATGTGCAGCGAGACGTCGGGGTCCTGGCCGGTCTGCTCGGCGAGCAGCAACGCGGCCTGCGCCGCGAGGTTCGTCTCGTCGAGAGGGACCGAGTCGACATCGATGCCCGAGCTCGCCTCGACGGTGATCTGCAGGCCCTTTCCCGGGGTCGCGATGATCTCGTCGAACAGCGAGACAGCGTGATAGACGGTCGCCAAGTCGTGATAGCCGTCCGGTCGTGGCCCACCCACTGCGAGTGACAGGTTGAGCTTCGCGGGCGCGACGACGCTCACCGGGGACATACAGGTCACCCTAAGAGGCGGATTGGTGGTGGGCTTCAGCCAGGCGTGCGAACTCGACCACACCGAGAGCCTCGCCACGGGTCCGCGGGTCGATGCCGGCTGCGCGCAACGCACGCTCGGCGCCGTCCGGCGATCCCGCCCAACCGCGCAGCGCCGCCCGCAACGTCTTCCGGCGCTGGGCGAAAGCGGCGTCCACCAAGGCGAAAACCTGCGCACGGGTGGCCCGAGTCGTCGGCGGCTCGCGCCGTTCCAGGGACACGAGACCCGAGTCGACGTTGGGCGCCGGCCAGAAGACGTTGCGCCCCACCGATCCTGCGCGGCGCACGTCCGCGTACCACGCCGCCTTCACCGACGGAACACCGTAGATCTTGCTCCCGGGCGGCGCCGCGAGCCGTTCGGCCACCTCGGCCTGCACCATCACCAGCCCGTGCCGCAACGAGGGCAGCAGCTCGAGCAGGTGCAGCAGCACGGGGACCGACACGTTGTAGGGGAGGTTCGCGACCAGCGCGGTGGGCGCCGGCGACGGCAGGGCGTCGATGCGCATCGCGTCGGCGGTGACGACCGTCAACCTCTGGGCGTACGACGACGCGTGCCTGGCCACCGTTGCCGGCAGCTCGCCGGCAAGCAGCGGGATCGATCTCCACGGCGATCACCGCGCTGCGCCACCGGCAGCAGTCCGAGGGTCAGCGAGCCGATGCCCGGCCCGACCTCGACGACCACGTCGTCGGAGGTGATGCCTGCGGTGCGCACGACGCGGCGCACGGTGTTGGGGTCGATCACGAAGTTCTGGCCGAGCATCTTGGTCGGTCGGAATCCAAGGCGGGTGGCGATCTCGCGCACCTCGGCCGGCCCGAGCAGGGTTGCCTCGTCGTGCGGTTGGGTCACCCGGTCACGTGAACAGGTTCCTGCCGCAGACCGGCCACTGGCCTGCACCACTGCGCTTGTAGAGCTGCTGCGCCCGGTAGGTCTGCTCGCCGGAGGTGGCGTCGGTGGGCAGTCCGACACCGCCCACGGCGTGCCACGTGCTCTCGCTGAACTGGTAGAGCCCGTAGTAGGGCCCGGCCGGGTTGTAGGCCTTCGGGTTTCCGCCGGACTCGCAGTTGGCGAGCGCTGCCCAGTTGAGGCCGTCGGCGGCCGGGCTGTTCTGTGGCACCGGCTTGGTGCCGACGACCACGATCTGGGTCACGGGCTGCTTCGCGATGGCCTGGTCGATCTTCTTGCGGGATGCGAGCCGCTTGTCGAGGTAGGTCAGCTGGTAGGTCTTGACGAGGATGCCGACCTTGCCGGCCCTGAGCACCTTGGTCGTGCCCTTGAACATGTCCTTGCTCTCGCGCTGGATCGTCTTGAACCTGATCGCCGACTCCTGCACGACGCGCTTGCCGTGCACGCGAGTGATGGCGATGACCTGGTCGTCGGCCGGGCGCGTCTGCAGAGACGGGGTGATGAGGTCGCGGGAGTTCAGCGTCAGGTCCGCCTCGGCGAGGGCGCTGCGGATCGTGATGGCGGTCGTCGTGACCTCGTGGCGCTCGCCGTCGGCGAGGAAGGTGAGGTGGTGGGGCATCCGGACGTCGAGCGCCATGCCGCTTCGCTTGATCGGCCGGGACCTCGACGCGGACACGTAGGCACCCTTGGCGCGAACGCCGAGCGCCATCAATGCCTCGTCGACGTTGCGCGCCGTCGTCCACACCGAGCGGGTCTGGCCGTCGATGGTGAGCACCAACGGACGCCCGTACCGCACGACGATCGTCTCGCCGTTGCGGAACGACTGGTTGGGCATCGGGCTGACCAGGTCGTGCTGGTCCACCTGGATGCCCTCGCTGTCGAGCACGTCGCCGACCGTGTGGGCGAACGTCGTGACCTTGCGCTGGTGCCCGTCGATGGACAGGGTCACCGTCTTGTCGGCCGCCACGAAGGCGGTCGTGCCGGCCACGAGGGCGGCGACGACAGATACCTGCGCAAGAAGCACGAGCAGCTTGCGGCGCACGGGGCTCCTGGGGTCGGCCGACAGGGACGTGAAGCGGCGCGCGCGGCGCGAATCTGCGGCCACGGCGTCTCGCGACGCTAATGACCGCGGGGAGCCAGCGTCAAACTGCGGCGGGTCGACAAAGAGACCTCTGCTCCCCCCATCGGCACGTTTCGGACACCACCTGAGTCCCACCCGTCACACAGCTCCCGCCGACGCGCTGGCAAGCGAGCTTTGCTCGCGCCGGGATCCACGCCCGGCGTGTCACACACGAAGGTCGTCTGCTGGCGAAGCTGACAGCGTGGCGAAGCGACCCAGTGGTCGCGACACGCCCGGCGTCGTCACACACGAAGGTCGCGTGACTCAGCGCGGCGACGCGCTGGCAAGCGACCTCTGTCCGCGACACGCTCGGCGTGTCGCACACGAAGGTCGCTGCTCGCGAGGCTGACGCGCTTGGCCGGGAACCGGGGCCGCCGGGCTACCAGGGGTCGAAGGCTCGCTCGGTGTTGGCGGCGATGGCCCTCGCGAGGTCGTCCTCCGGCAGGTCCTTGACGGCAGCCATCGCCCGCACGGTGATCGGCACGAGGTAGGAGGCGTTCGGCCGCCCGCGGTAGGGCATCGGCGTCAGGTAGGGCGCGTCGGTCTCGACGAGCAGCTGGCCGGGCGGCACGACGGCCAGCGCCACCCGCAGCGCCGCCGCGTTCTTGAACGTGACTGTCCCCGCGAAGGACAGGAACCACCCGCGCTCGACGCAGTGCCGCGCCATCTCGACATCGCCGGAGAAGCAGTGGAACACGACGCGGTCCGGCGCGCCCGCATCCTCGAGCACCGCGATCACGTCGTCGTGTGCGTCGCGGTCGTGGATCACCAGCGCCTTGCCGTGCCGCTTGGCCATCTCGATGTGCGCGCGGAATCCGTCCTGCTGCACCGCCCGCCCGTCCTCCCCAGTTCGGAAGTAGTCGAGCCCGGTCTCTCCCACGGCACGGACCCGCGGATCGGCGGCGAGCGCGTCGATCTCCGCGAGCGCCGCGTCGAGCTCGCCGGCCGCCGCGAGCCGCGGCACCTCGTTCGGATGCAACGCGACGCCCGCCACCACCGCGTCGTACCGCGCAGCGATCTCCACCGCCCACCGCGCGCCCGCGCGGTCGCACCCGATCTGCACGATCCTGGGTACGCCGACGGCGGCTGAGGCCGCGAGCGCGGCGTCGACGTCGAGCCAGTCCTCCGGCGGGTCGGCGATGTCGAGGTGGCAGTGGCTGTCGGCCACCGGCACCCGGAGCGGCTCGGGTGCCGGAGGCCGCGACCGGTCGCGCTTCCCGTCGTCGTAACGTGCGCGGGTCGGCCCCTCGCTCACCGGCGGGTCATGACGCGTCGGGGTCCTCGATGCGCGGGAACAGCGGCTCGCTCTTGGTGACCGGCGCGCCAGCGGGCAGCTGACCCCAGCGCCCGGCGTCCTGCACCCGCTGCTCGGACAACGGTCCGAGAGTTGCCTCGGCGCCGAGCGAGTGCCAGAGCGTTGCGCTCGCCTTGGGCATCACCGGGTTGAGCAGCACGGCGACCGCACGCAGCGAGTCGGCCGTGGCATAGAGGACGCGGTCGAGGTCTGCGGCGTTGGCCGGGTCCTTGGCGAGCTGCCAGGGCTCCTGCTCGGTGACGTAGTTGTTCACCTCGCGTACGAAGGTCATCGTCGCGTTGATCGCACCCTGCAGGTCGATGCGGTCGATGGCCGCCTCGGCCGCGTCGACGGCAGTCGCGAGAGCCGCCGCGAGTGCCGGCTCGTCGGCCGGGGCCGGGAGCGCGCCGTCGCGATAGCGACCCACCATCGAGGTCAGCCGCGACGCGAGGTTGCCGAACTGGTCGGCGAGCTCGGCCTTGTAGCGCGCCGCCATGTCCTCCCAGGAGAACGACCCGTCCTGCCCGAACGGGATCGCCTTCATGAAGTAGTAGCGGAACGCGTCGGAGCCGAAGACGTCGATGATCGTGCTCGGGGCGATGCCGGTCAGCTTGGTCTTGCTCATCTTCTCGCCGCCGACGAGCAACCAGCCGTTGGCGAACACCTTGCGCGGCGGCTCGAGGCCCGCAGCGATCAGCATCGCGGGCCAGATGACGGCGTGGAACCGCAGGATGTCCCGGCCGACGAGGTGGACGTCGGCGGGCCAGAGCCGGGCGAACCGCTCCGGGTCGGTGCCGTAGCCGGCTGCGGTGGCGTAGTTGAGCAGCGCGTCGATCCAGACGTAGAGGACGTGCGAGTCGTCCCACGGGACGGGGATGCCCCAGTCGAACGTCGACCGGGTGATCGAGAGGTCGGTCAGCCCCTGCCTGACGAAGGACAGCACCTCGTTGCGGGCGCTCTCGGGCTGCACGAAGTCGGGGTTGGCGTCGTAGAAGGCAAGCAGCGGCTCGGTGAAGCTCGAGAGCCGGAAGAAGTAGTTCTTCTCCGAGATGATCTCGACCGGCCGGCCGTGGATGGCGCACAGCTTGGTCCCGTCGGGTCCGTCGATCAGCTCCGAATCGAGCTTGAACTCCTCGCAGTGCACGCAGTAGGGCCCCTCGTAGGCGCCCTCGTACACGTGCCCGGCGTCGTACAACGTCTGCCAGAACTCCCGGACGCGCTCGCTGTGGCGCACCTCGGTGGTCCGGATGAAGTCGTCGTTGGCCGCGTCGATGGTCTTCAGGACGGGCTTCCACTCGGTCTCGACCAGCCGGTCGGTCCACTCCTGCGGGGTCACCCCGCCCGCCTCGGCCGCGAGCATGACCTTCTGGCCGTGCTCGTCCGTGCCGGTGAGGAACCACACGTCCTCGCCGCGCTGGCGGTGCCAGCGGGTCAGCATGTCGCCGGCGACCGTCGTGTAGGCGTGCCCGATGTGCGGGGCGTCGTTGACGTAGTAGATCGGCGTCGTGACGTAGTACGCCTTTTTCTGGTCGGCCATGCCCTCAAGCCTATGGCGCCCGTTCAAGTCAGTTCTCCGCCCGCGCGGAATCGACCACGTTCAGCATGCTGGCGGACGGTTCGCTATGCCTGCACGCCTCGCGAAGCGTCCGTTCGCCTAGCGAAGCTCGGGGACTGCCGTCGGGTCTCCGTCCGGTTCCCGTTCCGCGCTCCCCGAGCGCAGACCTGCCACGAGCAGGCCCGAGGCGCAGCCCGACCAGGAGAACGACCCAGTTGCCGGTCGACATGGACGAGGGCATAGTCCGAGTACGCCGACACGGCACTGACCGCAACGGAGAGGGCGAGCGCGACGGCCACCGGTCGCGGCGAGCCAGGCGCGTCAGCACGAGAGCCCCGCCCCACGGCAACGACCACAGCAGGGCGAACGCGCCGAGGAGGTGATGTCCTGTGCGGCAGAGTCGCCGACAGCCAACAGAAGCGGCAGGAAGCGGCGACGACCAGGAGGCCGATGGCGAGATGCTGACCAGCGAGCGCGAGAGCCGACGCTGAGCTCCGAGGCCGGCGAGGCCGGACGCGTCGCCCAGACGACCTGCAAGCAAGCGCAGGGCGGCGATCGTCGCCGCCACCGCTGCGACGATCGCGATGCTCTTGATCAGCTGCTGGTTGGTCCAGATAGCCGCATGCCGGGCCGGCCGCGCCCCGCCAGTGGTGCTGCGCCACGATCCCGGCGCCGGCGAGCTGAGCCGCAACCACGAGCGCGACAGCCGCTGCGATCGGCGTGTGACTGGCCGCTGGTCAGCATGACTCCGGTGACGACCAGAACGCCAGCGAGCGCCCAGTGCGGCCAGCTCGAACAGTGCCTGGCCTCGGAGACGAACCCGGGGTTCGACGAGCTGCCCGCACAGATCCCGTGTGTCTGCAGCATGAGAGGCACCACCGCCGCTGCGGCCAGCGACGATAACACCTGCGCGCCTGGACTGCGCGGCGACGTCGTACGCCGGAGGGGTGTTCGACGCCTGCGACATGGCTGCAGGGTAGGGCGTAGGCGACCTTGCTAGGCGCACTTAGCCAGGCTCGCGGACGGTTCGCTATGCCTGCACGCCTGGCAAGGCGTCCGCCAGCATGCTGAACGTGGTCGATTCCCGGAATGGGGGGCGCGGTCAGCCGAGCTTGGGCAGGCCGCGCTTGATCTGGCGGACGGCTTGCAGGATGCGCTGCTCGTTCTCGATGAGGGCGAACCGCACGAACCCGTCCCCGCTCGGCCCGAAGCCGACGCCCGGCGAGGTCGCCACGTCGCACTCGTTGATGATCAGCTTGGCGAACTCGATCGAGCCCAGCTCACGGTAGGGCTCCGGGATCGGCGCCCAGGCGAACATCGTGCCGCGCGGTCGCTCGATGTCCCAGCCGATGCGCTGCAGCCCGTCGCAGAGCGCGTTGCGCCGCGACTCGTAGACCGCGTTGAGCTCCTCGGGATAGTCGCTGGCCTCGTTCAGCGTCACGGTCGCCGCGATCTGGATCGGCTGGAAGGTGCCGTAGTCGAGGTAGGACTTCAGCTTGGCCAGCGCCCCGACGACCTCGCTGTTGCCCACCAGGAACGCCACGCGCCAGCCGGCCATCGAGAACGACTTGGTCATCGAATAGAGCTCGACCGCACACTCCTTCGCGCCTTCGCACTGCAGGATCGAGGGCGGCATCCAACCGTCGAAAGCCACGTCCGCATAAGCAAAATCATGGACGAGTACGACGTCGCGCTCGCGCGCCCAGTCGACCAGGCGCTGCATGTCAGGCAGCTCGATCGTCGCCGTCGTCGGGTTGTGCGGGAAGGACAGCACCACGACGCGCGGCTTGGGCCAGCCGAAGTCCCAGGCGGCCATGACGTTCGAGACGTAGTCTTCGCCGGTGCCGACGGCTACCTGTCGCGCATCAGCACCGGCGAAGTATGGGCCCCATATGTGGATGGGGTAGGACGGCGACGGCACGAGGGCCACGTCACCGGCTTGCAGCAGCACCCACATGAGGTGGCTGAAGCCCTCCTTGGCGCCGATGGTCGAGAGCACCTCGGTGTCCGGGTCGAGGCGCACGTCGAAGCGTCGCAGGTAGAGGTCGGAGACCGCCTCGCGCAGCTTGGGGATGCCCCGGCTGGCGGAGTAGCGGTGGTTGCGCGTGTTGTGCGCCGCCTCGCAGAGCTTCTCGACCGCGATCGGCGGGGAGGGCAGGTCCGGGTTGCCGAAGCCGAGGTCGACCACGTCGCGACCGGCGCGCCGGGCCTCTTGCTTGAGCCCGTCGATGATCGTGAAGACGTAAGGCGGCAGGCCGGGGATGCGACGGAACTCCATGTGCCCAGGTTAGTCGGGTTCGTGCTGCCGGCTTCGCCGCCCGGCCGGGTCCCGCAGCCGCGCGTGCCGCGGATTCCGCCACTTCCTTGCGCGCAATGGTGGGTTAGGCAGCCGAAAATCGCGGCGGGAGCTGCCGAAGTCACCATTCCGCGCAAGGGGTCGGGTGGTGCGGGGGCGACTATCCCTGTGGTGGCCGCGCGGCGGATCGCGTCGCCGCGCGGGCGTCGAGGACGGCTTGATAGAGGTCTCGCCGCACGACTCCATGCTGCTGGGCCACCTCGCCGCTCGCCTCCTTGAGCCGCTCCCCCGCCTCGACGCGGGCGAGGACGGCAGCCACCAGGTCGGCGGTGTCGGCGGGCGGGCGCGGTTCGGCACCGGCGACGACGATGGTGATCTCCCCGCGTACGCCGTCGGTGGCCCACGTAGCGAGCTCGGCCAGCCCGCCGCGGCGTACCTCCTCATAGGTCTTCGTCATCTCCCGGCACACGGCCGCCCGCCGCTCCGCGCCGAACACCTCGGCCAGTGCGGCCAGCATCACCGCCAGCCGGTGCGGCGCCTCGAAGAACACGAGCGTGCGCGGCTCCTCGGCGAGCGCCTGCAGCCGCGCGGCCCGCTCGCCGGCCTTGCGCGGCAGGAACCCCTCGAAGCAGAACCGGTCGACGGGCAGCCCCGAGACGGCCAGCGCCGTGAGCACCGCCGAGGGTCCAGGCACCGCGGTCACGCGCACGCCCGCCTCGTGGGCGGCCGCAACGAGGCGATAGCCGGGGTCCGAGACCGAGGGCATGCCCGCGTCGGTGACGACCAGCACGCGGCTGCCCGCACGGAGCGCGTCGAGGAGCTCAGGCGTACGAGTGGTCTCGTTGGCGTCGAAGTACGAGACCACTCGACCGGTGAGCTCGACGCCCAGGTCACGCACCAGGCGACGCAGCCGCCGGGTGTCCTCGGCTGCGACGATGTCGGCGCCCGCGAGCGCCTCGCGCAGGCGCGGGGAGGCGTCCGCGGGGTCGCCGATCGGCGTGCCGGCGAGCACCAGCACCCCCGACCTTGTGGACTCTCGCGCACCAGACACGCCGGCGGACTGGTGTGTCGGAGTCCACAAAGGGTCGGTGTCGTCGGCCATCTCGCGTACGGCTCCCATGATCATGATCGTTCCGGCCGGGAAGAGCCGGTCAGATCCTTCATGATCACCGATCGGGGCGCGGGCACGGTGATCGGGGCGCGGAACGGCGATCGAGGTCGTGCTTCCTGCGCCCGTAGGGTGACTGGGTGCTGATGACCCGGGCGAACCGCGCGGTGCGCGAGCGGTTGGTGCGCCCGATGCCCGATGACGGCCTCTGGGGCTGGGGCGCTCCGCTGCTCATCGCCGCCTTCGCCGGGATCCTGCGGTTCTGGCGGCTCGGGACACCCAAGGCGTTCATCTTCGACGAGACCTACTACGCCAAGGACGCCTGGTCGCTGCTGCACTTCGGCGTCGAACAGAACTACGTCTCGACCGTCAAGGACCCGAACCTCGCGAACGAGCGCATCCTCGCGGGCAACCTGAACGACATCTTCGCCGGCAGCGGCGCGCGAGTCGTGCACCCGCCGGGCGGCAAGTGGGTCATCGCGATCGGCGAATGGCTGTTCGGCATGAACCCGTTCGGCTGGCGCTTCATGGTGGCCGTGACCGGCACCCTCGCGGTGCTGATGATCGCGCGCATCGGTCGCCGGCTGTTCCGGTCCACGTTGCTGGGCTGCATCGCGGGGGTGCTGCTCTCGGTCGACGCCATGGAGTTCGTCCACAGCCGCACCGCGCTGCTCGACCCCCTGCTGATGTTCTGGGTGCTCGCGGCGTTCGGCGCCCTGCTCGTCGACCGCGACGCTGCGCGCGAGCGGCTGGCGGCGACGCTGGACGACCTGACCGGTGCACTGGGGCCACGGCTCGGCTGGCGACCGTGGCGGCTGACCGCAGGTGTGTGCCTGGGGATGGCGTGCGCAACCAAATGGAGCGGACTCTGGTTCCTCATCGCCTTCGGGCTGATGACGGTCCTGTGGGACGTCGGAGCGCGCAAGACAGCCGGGGTACGTCGACCGTGGGTGGGGATGCTCGCGCGTGACGCATGGCCAGCGTTCGCGTCGCTCGTACTCGTCAGCCTCGTCGTCTACGTCGCGTCGTGGACGGGCTGGTTCCTCTCCGACGCGCAGCACGCCTACAACCGCGACTGGGCGCAGGACCACCCCGGACCGTGGTTCGTGCCCAGCGCCCTGGTGAGCCTCTGGCACTACCACGTGGACTCGTGGCAGTTCCACACCAACCTCACGGACTTCCACCCCTACCGGTCGAACCCCTGGGGCTGGCTGGTGCTCGCGCGGCCGGTGTCCTACTTCTACCGCGGCCCGAAGCTCGGCGAGGACGGCTGCCACGTCGACCAGTGCTCGCAGGCGGTCGTCGCGCTCGGAACGCCGGCCATCTGGTGGGCCGCGTGCCTTGCCCTGCCCGTGCTGGTCTACCTGTGGGCCGGACGCCGCGACTGGCGCGCGGGCGCGATCCTGGCCGGCGTGGCCGCGGGCTACCTGCCCTGGTTCCCCTTCGCCTTCCGCACGATCTTCTCGTTCTACGCCGTCGCGTTCGTGCCCTTCCTCGTGCTGGCCGTGACGATGTGCCTCGGGTTGGTCATCGGCGGGGAGGACGCGTCCCAGCGGCGACGGCAGTGGGGGGTGGCGGCGGCCGGTGCCTACGTGCTGCTCGCGATCGCGAACTTCGCCTACCTGCTGCCGGTGATCTCCGCCCAGGTCATCCCCTACGTCGACTGGGCGCACCGCATGTGGTGGCGATCCTGGATATGAGGTACGAGCGGCGCGGCCCTCACGCCCGCGATGGGTGACTTAGGCAGCCCGCCGGACGATTTGCGGCTGCGCAACCCACCATTCCGCCGAAGTCAGCGCCGGCGTGACGCGCAGCTGATGCAGGTGGACGCGAACGGCCGCGCCTCGAGACGACCGGCGGCGATGGGCTGACCGCAGTCTGCACACATGCCGTAGGCACCGGTGCGCACCCGCTCGAGCGCGTCGTCGATCTCGTCGAGGTGCTCGCGGGCCACCTCGATGAGCGTCTCGATCTGGGCCCGCTCGAAGGCGATGGTCGCGCCCTCGGGATCGTGCTCGTCGTCGGTGGAGGTCATCGCCGACGACTCGACGATGCCCGTCCAGTCGCGTTCGAGCGACACGATGCGGGCCTCGGTGGTCACCCGGTCCGCGATCAACAGGTCACGTGGGCTGACGGAGTCGAACTCCGCGATCGTCTCGAATGCTCCGGCGGTCATGCCGTCCCAACGGTCGGGCACCGCGGGGTGTTCCTCGCCGTGCCCGCGATGTGGGACAGGCGGCAGACCCATCCGTCGCGAGGCCCTCGACGCATCTCGTTCCGGGTAGTTTCTCGTGGGGGGAACTTGGAGGGTGGAGCCCTCCAAGTTGTCAGTTCTTCCTTGCAGCGAGCGCCCTCATGGCGTTCCGAAAGGCGCTCATGTCCATCCCCTCGACGTCGCACGATCAGGCCGTCATCGTCGACCGGCTCCGGGCCGCCGGCTGCGTCTTCGCCGAGGACGAGGCGGAGCTGCTCATCGACTCGGCACGAACGCCGGCCGAGCTCGCCGACATGGTGAGCCGGCGGGTCGAAGGCATGCCGCTCGAGCATGTTCTCGGCTGGGCCGAGTTCTGTGGGCTGCGGATCGCCGTCGGGCCGGGAGTCTTCCGGCCCCGGCCGCGCACCGAGTTCCTCGTGGCCGAGGCGGTGGCCCTCGCCCGCGCGCGGCCGAACCGGCCCAGACGCACCCGGCGGATGCACGAACCGTCGTCGTCGACCTGTGCTGCGGTTCGGGCGCACTGGGCGCGGCGCTTGCCGCGGCACTGCCCCACGTCGAGCTGCACGCCAGCGACCTCGACCCACAGGCAGTGCGCTGCGCCCGCCGCAACGTCGAAACCGCGGGAGGTCAGGTGTACGAGGGTGACCTCTACGAACCGCTGCCCGCGACACTGCTCGGCCGCATCGACGTCCTGCTCGCCAACGCTCCCTACGTACCCACTGAGGACATCGAGCTGATGCCGCCGGAGGCCCGCCTGCACGAGCCACGGATGTCTCTCGACGGCGGCGCGGACGGGCTCGACATCCTGCGTCGGGTCATCGCCGCGGCGCCGCAGTGGCTGTCACCGCGGGGTCACCTGCTGGTCGAGTCCAGCAAACGCCAGGCGCCGCAGCTCGTCGAGGCAATCGCCCGCTGCGGGTTGGCCCCGCGAGTGGCCACGTCCGACGAGCTCAATGCGACGGTGGTCATCGGCGCTCGACAGATCACGCCGTGATGTCGATGAAAACCGTGCCTTCTTCGACTCGGGTGGGATAGGTCTTCAGACCGACCAGCACCGGTGCGCCTTGCGCCGAACCGTCCCGGTAGTCGAAGCGGCCGTTGTGCTTCGGGCATTCCACGATCGAGCCCATCACGAGGCCGTCGCAGAGCAGAGTCAGCTCATGCGTGCAGTGACCTGCCGTGGCGAAGTACTGGTCGTCGGGCGAGCGAAAGACGGCGTAGTCGACGCCGTCGTGCTCGAAGGGGATCACGTCCTCCGCGTCGACATCGTCGACGGAACAGGCGGGCACCCAGGTCGGCACGGGGCTTCCTTCGGGCTCGGCGGGCTGTCGTCGCTAGCCGGCCAACGCCGGCTCGTTGAAGGGTGTCGCACCGGGCGGCAGTTCCCGTCGTACGTAGTATTTCTGGTCCTTGAGCTGCCGCAGGATCGCTGGGACGAGCTCCTTGTACGCCGCCCAGATCGAGGGGTAGACGGCCGCGAGCTCGTGCTGGATCTCCTCGTGCAGCTCGGGAAGGCGATGGTAGGGAACCAACGGGTACATGTGGTGCTCGACGTGGTAGTTCATGTTCCAGTAGAGGAATCTGTTGAACCAGCACATCCGCACAGTGCGAGTGTTCAACCTGTGGTCGAGCACGTCCTCACCCATGCCGGCGTGTTGCGTGAGCGCGTAGACGAGGTGCATGAACGTCGCGTACACGCGCGGTCCGCCGATCAACAGGAACGGCACTATCGAGCCGGTGAGAACCGCTGCTGCCAGGGTCGCTGCGTAGATGAGCAGCCAGATGCGCGCCTTGCGATAGACCCTCGGCTGCTCCTGCTCGGGGACGACGTCTGCCTCGTCGGGCGTCAACCGGCCGACCGCGTGCAGGAACATCAGTCGGAACGAGGTGGGTACGTCGACGAGCCCGAAGAAGTTGAGCAAGATGCGGGCGAGCCGAGCGGGGCGCATCACCGCGATCTCAGGGTCCCGTCCGACGATGAGTGTGTCCGTGTGATGGCGCGTGTGGGTCCAGCGCCAGACCGTTGGCTCGCGCATCATCATGAAGGACGCGATCTCGTAGACCGTGGTGTCCATCCAGCGCGTCTTGAATGCGGTCCCGTGCCCGGCCTCGTGCCAGCGCGAGTCGCCTGCGGAGCCGTACAGCAGCCCGTACAGGAGGAACACGGGGGCCGCGAGCCAGGGGCTCACTGTCGTCCAGACCCAGACGGCGGCAGCACCGAGAACCAGCATCCCGCCCAGCCAGATCGCCGTGTCCCGGATGGCCGGTGAGTCCGAGCGCTGCATCAGCTCCTTCATCCGCTTGCGGGGCACGTCGGCCTTGAACCACACCGCATTGGCGAGACCTCGCTCGACGGCGCGCTCGGACTCGGAGCCGACGAGACTGTAGAGGGCCAGCCGCTCACGTCCCATGGCGCATTCCTCCTCGATGGCAATGGGCAACCCGCCTCACGATGCAGTTTGGCAGGTTCCGGGAGCCAGGCTAGAGGTCGGCAGTCTTGTAGGAGCCGTTGAGGATCTCGGTCGCGATTGTCGTCAACGTGGTCCCTCGTGCGCGCGCCTGGGTGCGCATCGTGGTGAACGCCTCGTCGATGGCGATCTGGGCGCGTTCGGACAGCACGCCCTTGGCCTGCTCGATGAGCACTCGGCTGTTCAGCGCGGTCTGCAGCTGTTCGACCAGCACGTCCTTCTGCAGCACCGAGCGCTCCTGCAACAGCCCGATCGTCGCGACGTCGGCCATCGCCTGTCCCACAGCCACCTCATCTTCCGTGAGCAGCACGTCGGTGCTGCCGAACAGGTTGATGGCGCCGATGACCTCGTCGCGCAGGCGCATCGGCAAGGCGTGCGCTGACCGGAACCCGAGTTGCATCGTCTCCGCCCAGAAGTTCGGCCACCGAGCCCGCATCGTCGCCTCGTCCAGGTTGACGAGTTGCTCACCAGTGTGGAAGCAATCCAGGCAAGGGCCCTCGGCGTTCTGCAGCTCGAAGACCTCCAGCAGTCTCGCCGACTCGGCCGACGAGGCGATCAGGCGCAGATTGCCGCGCTGGTCGGCCAGCATCAACCCGGCGGCAGCCGCGCCGAGCAACTCGACGCTGCGGTCGGTCAACGTGTGCAGGAAGTCGATGACGTCGAACTCCGCCACCAGTGTGTCGGCGAGCTCGACGAATACGCGCGCCAGACGCTGCTCTCGACTCATACCATCCGTCCTTCCTTCACCCAGCCGTGTGGGCCGTTCGTATTCCTACTCACGGTGGTCATCCTCCGGAGCGAACTTGAGGACCCGCGCGATCACGTCACGGGCGACATCGAGCATCGAGCGATCGACAACGAAGGCATGGGCCTGGAGCAGCAGCAGCGCCTCAGCCAGGCCGAGCGCCGCCTGCACCGAGACAATCCCCGTGGCCTGGTGTACCTCGGCGCGGTTCTGGACCAGAGCCACCAACCCTGGGTGCATGTCTTCCGGACCAGCGCCCGTGGGCAGGTGCAGCAGGATCGTCAGCGCGGCGTCGGCGAAGGCCAACGCCTCCGCCAGCTCGGCATCGTCAAGAATCCCCTCGGTGTCGCGATAGAGGTCCAGGACACCGACGCGGATCCCGCCCACCTGCAACGGAAACGCGAAGATCGCCCTGATGCCCACCTCCAGTGCCCCGGCGGCAAACCCCGGCCAGCGTTGTGGCGCCGTACGGGCCAGCTCCGGCTGCAGCACTGGCCGGCGCTGCTGAGAGGCCTCGACACACGGCCCCTCGCCCAGGGTGAACTGAAGCTCCTCCATGACGCGGGCGGCGCCGTCGGTCGCGGCCAAGATCGCGCCCGGCCCCGCATCGGTCATCACGATCAGGCCGACCCCCGTGACCGGCAGCGCGGTCGCGCACAGGTCGACCAGACGCTGCGGCAGACTCGGGCCGCTCTCGGTGGTGGGGACACCTGCCAGCTCGGCAAGGATTTGCACGGATCGCGCGGTCGCCAATGAACGTCAACCTGCCTCGGCGCAGCCCAGGAGCGAGACGGCCAGGGCAGTCCCCAGGGGTCGGTCGACAGCCACACGGACCCGCTTTCAGCTCACATCGATACGGCGACGCAATGCCGGGGTCCAGGGCGACGCGATTGGCTCAGATCCTAGACCCGTCCCTGCTCGCCAGGTGGCCGCCCGGTGGTCCGCAGCAGCGCTGAGGCGCGACCGAGCCCTGACCATGGCCCCGCAACGTCGATCACCGCGAGTGCCGACGTCGGCATCGGCACCGACTCACCTGTGAGCAGGCTGACCAGTCCCTCGAGCTCAGGATTGTGTCCGACCACGATCACCGTTCTGACGTCGTCAGGCAGCTCCCGGACGACGTCGAGCAGCTCCCTGTCGGAGGCTGCATAGACACGGTCCTCGACCCGCGTCGGGGGCGGGGCATCGAGCTCTGCCGCGACAAGCTGCCACGTGCTGCGAGCACGGTTGGCAGGCGACACGACAGCCAGGTCGATGCGGTCGATGCTCGCAGCCAACCATCGGCCGGCATCCGGCGCCTGACGTCGCCCCCGCTTGGCCAACGGCCGGTCTTCATCGGCTTCACCGCCTGACCAGTCCGACTTCGCATGTCGCAACAAGATCAGGGTGCGCTCCGGTTGGTCAGCTGAGATGCCCATCCGCACAGTTTGGCGCTGCTGGCGCCCCGTACGTCGACTTCCTCGGAGCGGGCGGCAGGAATCGAACCATGCGTAAGTCGTCTGGAAGACAACCGTGCTGCCACTGCACCACGCCCGCGGAGTCTCCCACGCTACCGTCGGCCTCCGTCAGCCTCGGGAGGCGGGGAGGTCCGGATGGATCATCCAGACGTTCGGCTCCCAGTAGGACCCGCGATCCGCGACCGTGTCGATGTGCACCGGGGCCAGCCCCTCGGGGAACACGTAGTCACCGGAGGCGGGAAACGACAGGCCGGTCCAGGACTCCCACTCCGCGACGGTGCCCGTGATGCGCAGCGACTCGGGCAGCGGGGCACCGACCCGCGCGCCGAGCCGCTCGTGCACGCGCATCCAGGGATCGAGCAGCTGACCGTCGGCACGCCGGTAGGTGACGTACTGCTCGATGGGGGTGATGGGATAGCGCTCCTTCCACGACGGCCGCACCGGGGCGATGAGGTGCTCGAGACCGTGCCGTTCGGCAATCGTGCGCATCGCGCTCAGGATCTCTACGGCCAGGCCGCGGCGCCGACCGTCTCTCGGGCTCTCCGCCGCCAGCGCGCACAAGGTGTTCACCCGCTGCCCCGCGCGGTTGTGCTGGAAGACGAGCTCGAGTGCCGGGTCGATGCCTGGCGGCAGGGTCTCGTCGCGACCGTCCCAGACGAGCGTCCCCGTGTGCCCCTCGGCGATCACGGCGTCGTCCGCCTCGTCGTAGAGCACGAACTGGAAGTCCGCCAGCTCGACGTCGAGCAGCCCCCACCACTGGTTGAGGACGTCACCGTGCAGGTTGTACTCCGGCCAGACCGACGCGGAGTCGATGCCGCGCTTCCACAGATCGGGGCGTTCGGCCGCGGTGTGCATCGTGACCATCAATTGTCTCCTACGTGCGCGAGATGCCGGTCCATGAAGTTCACGATGAAGTGTCGCTGAGCCGCCATGGCCCGGCGACCTGCCCCGACGCTGTCAACCGTCCCGGTCGGCCACCAGGCATCCAGCGTCGCACCCACGACCGGGTCGACGGAGATCGCCTGCGCGTTGAAGACCACGAAGTCGGTGTATCCGTTGTGCAGGATGTCGAGCTCCTTCTGCGGATGGGCTCCGCGCAACCGAGAGGTGAAGTCGACGAGGTTCGGCGAAGAGCAGGGGGCGTCCAGGCTGCACATCAGTCCGAGTGGCTGATCGAGTCCCGCCTCGACCGCGCCACTGGGGGCAGACACCTCGTTTCCGAAGAGGATGACGCCGGTGTCGAGTGAGACGCCTGCTTGGACGCGGGGCTCGTGGAACATCGTGTCGATGGTCGCGGCGCCGCCGCGCGAGTGCCCGAACATGCCGATCGGAGTCCGGTGCCGCGCCTGGGGAACCAGCCGTGCCAGGTCGTCAAGCACAACGCGGGCATCCAGGCGCCACTGGTCGAACGGGAAGGACTCGTCCTGGTAGATCGGCGTGCCGTCTGCTTCGAAGACGACGAAGCTCTCCTGCGGGATGTCCATGGACACGACCGCGTACCCGTGACTGGCCAGGTCGGTGATGAGTCCCGTCTGGAAGGCCGAGATGGACCCACCACCAGGCTGCACCAGCACCACACCGCGCACATGATGCCGAGCCGGCGCGTCGAGGAAGGCATGTGTGTCGATGTCGAACACTCCGGTGGGCAAGCCGAGCTCGTACTCCATGAAGGCCTGCGTCGCCGCAGACACGTACGGCGCCGGAGCCGCATGGCTGCGTGACCGAGCGGGATACCAGACGCGTAGGGGAAGACGACGCGGCCGCAGGGTCGTGGGATCGGTGCGCGACGGATCGGAGACCGACTCGTCGCGGACGCCGACCACGAAGTGGCCGGTTGGCTGCGGCAACCTCAGCTGCACCGCAGTTGACGCGCCGGCTGTGTCCGTGCGCGCTGCCGTCGCGCCGGGCACGAGGAAAACTGCCGGCAGCACAGCCATCGCCAGCGTGACCGCGGCCAGACCGGTTCGTGAGTTGATGCGCATCGTGGTCTCCTGACCTGGCTGTCTGGCGCGCCGTCAGATGCTGACGGTCACGTACTGCGGAGCTGCGTCGATGGGTGCCGCCGGCGTCCGGGTGCGGAGACCGAGGACGAGCACGGTGACGCCGATGAGCATCACGCCGAGGCCGCCGCCAAGAAGGGTCCGGCCGATCGCGGTGAGCCGAGGGACGTGGAGACCAAAGCGGCCGTCGACATCGATGCCGGGCGAACCGTCCGCGTTCATGATGACCAGGCGATAGCTGCCGTCGCGGATCTTCCACGTCGTCGCTGCTGCCGACGATCCGTCGGACTGCGCGACCCAGAAGGACTCGTCCAACGGCGAGGTGAGACCGGGTGGAGCCTTCGTGAACGGTCGTGGTCAGCTCAAACGGGCGTACGTCGAAGTCGGTCACCGTCTCGAATTCGGCCCCGGCCAGGTAGCGATCCACCGCATCCGCCGGTCCGACGCCGACGAAGACGGGCTTGTCCGATCCGCTGACGGACGCCTTGATCCCGGGGTGGCCGAGGACTCCTGCGTCGAAGTCGTCGAAGTCGCCTTCCTCGGTGACCAGCGCGCTCGTCTGCGACGTGATGGCGTGGTGCCCGGTGGACATCGTGCTGTCGCTGCCGACGGCCGCCACGAGTGCGCCACCACCAGCGGCGGCAACGCCTCCGCCCACGGTCAGGATGATCCCTGCGGCGATCAGGGCGGTGCGCTTGCTCATGAGTGTCCTCCGGGACGAGTTCGAGTACGAATGGCTGCGGGCATATGTCCGCGCCATTCGAATGTCGCAGTTCGCACCGAGTGCAGGCATGGGGCGAGCACGCCGTGTGCCGAGGGGTCGCCACCCGCTCGGAGGGGCGGCTGTCCCCCTGTTGGTCCGATGGACCGCGGGGGACGTCCAGGTCAACTACTTGGTGACGTGCTCCGACGGATCGTCAGAAGTGGTGTCATCCGTGGCGATCGCCGGGGCGACCTTGCTGCAGTTCCGTCCGGCCGCCTTCGCGGCGTACTGGGCACGGTCGGCCGCACGCAGCAGTCCGGTGACGTTGCCGGCATGTTCAAGCAGGCCGGCGACACCGAGGCTTGCCGTAATGTCGCGATCGACACCAGGGATGCTGATGGTTGCGATCGCGCTCCGGACCTTCTCCGCCACGAGCCATCCCGCCTCGACCGTCGTCTCCGGGAGCAGGACGAGGAACTCCTCACCGCCGAACCGGCCGGCGAAGTCACTGGCTCGCAGCGTGGACTGGATGGCCGCCCCGACTGCGGCCAGCACTTCGTCTCCTTGCGCGTGCCCGTAGAGATCGTTGATCGCCTTGAAGTGGTCGAGGTCGAGCATGATCGCCGTCAACGGGGTGACCGAGCGGCTCGCCTGGGCGACCATCCGCTTGACCGTGTCCTCGGTGGAGCGCTTGTTCGGCAGGCCGGTGAGGGAGTCGTTGTTGGCGCGGAACTCGGCCAGCGCCAGGCTGCGGAGGTTGGCCAGGACAGGCGCGGCCTGGCTGACGGTATTCCTGATCTGGACGTCATCGGATTCGGCGATGGCCTGCGGGCACGTGACGAGCACCGATCCGATGACTTCTCCGCCCACCAGCAGCGGTTCGCAGGTCGAGGGCACGTCGTCGTCCCCGCACAGCATGCAGTTGAGCAACGGTGGCCGACCCGTGCCCTCCCGATGGGTCCGGCCGAGGCGTACGGCGACGCAGGAGCGCGGCTCCGCACCGAGCAGCCTGCCCGCCAGTTCGCTCCCGTCCTGCAACTGGGTGGCGGCCTGAAGCCGGTTGGCGCTGTTGTTGCTCCGCAGAACTGCGACGGTGCTCTGGGGCAGCGATCGTTGCAGATGCCGCTGAAGGAGTTCCTGCGCTTCGTCCTCACTGCGGGTCACCTGAAGCGTGTCGATGAACTCAGCTTGCGCCTGCTCAGCCAGGGCGACCCGTTCGAGGAACGCCTGCTCAGCCTGTCGGGCGACCTCTTGTTTGGCGACCATGTCGTTGAGGGCTGCGCCCAGCTCGGACAGCTCGTCGTGTCCCCGGGGACGAAGAGCGGTCGTCGGGCGCCCGGCGGCGACGTCAGCGGCGAACGCGGAGTATTGCTTGATACGCGGCACCATGTTGCGTATCAGCGCCAGCACGAGGCCCAGGCCGAGCAGGAGAACGACGATGACACTGACCGCCAGTTCAACGCGCGTTGACAGGTACGTCGCGTCCGACTCCCGTTTGATCTTGGTCGCGTTCGACGCCTCGCCCGCTCTCAGTTTCTCGGCCGCCACCACGATCGGTTCGAGCAGCAGGTCGGTCCGCTCGGCCAGCGCAGTGCGGGTGGCGTTGTCTGCCGGGTTTGCGCTGGCGTCGTCGTAAGCGCCCGTCTGGCGCAACTTCAGGTACTGGTCCAGCCCGGCGGTGATCCTGTCGACCGCCGCCCGGAGTGTGGGCTGGCCCGCGTAGTCATGCCGCAACACTTTGATCGTCAGCTGGATCCGAGGAATCAGTACCTGGTCGAGCTCGGCTTCCAGCTCCGTGTTCAAGTGCAGATCGTGGACAGCGACCTGGAAGAGGGACGTCTCATGGATCGCGGCGGCCGCAGCGGCCACGTCGGCGGAGTGCTGGCTCACCGCGAGGCTGTGGCCGTACAGCGCGTCCGAGCGAGCGTCCATCCGGGCCAACCCGGCGACACCCACGACGGCGATCACCAGCACCGCCAGCACCAACGCGCCCACAGCGAGGAAGAACTTTCCTCCCACTCGAGGGCGCAACCGTAACCGGAACCGCGCCGACTGGACCATATCGGCGTCATCGGCAGACCCGACCACGAACTTGATGACGGTCGAGGACTGCGCGCCAAAGGGGGATCTCGAGGGCGAGGTGGCGGGCGCGGCTAGTTGATCACGTTCGGGGCGGCGACGCGGCGACGGGCAGATGGAGGTCCGCCCACCGGCCGATCTGTTCCAGCGCCGGCAACAAGGCACCGCCGGCGTCGGTGAGTGCGTACGAGACCGCGACCGGTGGTCCCTCTTTGACGGAACGGACGATCAGACCCGCGTCGACGAGTTCGCTGAGCCGGTCGGACAGGACCGAGTCGCTGATGCCGGGGATGGCCCGCGACAGCACCCGGAACCCGACCGCACTGTCGCGAAGCGTGGCGAGCAGGACCCCGGTCCAACGCTTGCCGAGCAGGTCGAAGGCCCGGGTCAGGGTCGCGTCCGCGCTGAGGCACTGCTCCGTGGCTTCGAGCGGCTGAGACGACGACCGGGCGGGCATGGGAACAAGGCTAGCACCATCATAGTTACTTCGATCTGACTAGCGACTAGGCAGAAAGGTGGAAGGTGAGGTAGATGACCGCCGATCTCGAGACCCGCCGAACGACAACGGGCGGCCGGCAGGCGCCCGAGCCGGTCTCGCCTCAGCGACTGCTGCGGATAGGCGTGCTGGGTGCGGGACACGTCGGCCCGGTGATCGCGCGAACGGCGGTCACGGCCGGCTATCAGGTGTCGATCGCAACTTCGGGCGACCCGGAGAACATCGCGCTGATCGCCCAGGTACTCGCACCCGGGGCCGAGCCCCGATGGGCGGCGGACGCTGTCGAGAAATCCGACATCGTGGTGCTGGCGATCCCGTTGCACAAGTTCGCGACGTTCGACCCTTCCTTGGTGGCCGACAAGATCGTGGTCGACGCGATGAACTACTGGCCGCCCGTCGACGGTGTTCAGGAGATGTTCGAAGACCGCCGGTTCGGCAGCAGCGAGATCGTTGCCCGTCGGCTTTCCTCCTCGCGGATCGTCAAGACGCTCAACCAGATCGGCTACCACGACCTCGAAGACCAACGCCGACCCGTCGGCTCGCCGGATCGACGCGCGCTCGGCGTCGCCGGTGACGACACAGCCGCGGTCGACGCGGTGGCCGATGTCATCGAGCGCATCGGCTACGACACCGTCCCGCTGGACAGCCTTCGGGCCGGACGCGTCCTCGAGCCTGGCGGCCCGGTCTTCGGTGTCCCGCTGCGCCGAGCCGAGTTCGAGGCAGCAGTACGCGCCGCCGCCCGATCGGCTGCTCCCGCACAGCCTTTCCCAACGACACTTCAGACAGGGGACCTGACATGACAACAGCACCTTCCGATGCCGCAAGAGACTCCGCAGGCCAAGCAACGGAGTTCCCGCTCGTCCTCGGCCTCGACACCTTCGGTGACCTCAGCGGCGACGCGGACGGCCGCCCGCAGTCACACGCGCAGACGATCCGCAACGTCGTCGAGGAGGGTGTCCTCGCCGACCAGGTCGGCGTGGACTTCTTCGGCATCGGCGAACACCACACCGACGACTTCCCGATGCCGGCCGCCGACGTGGTGCTCGCCGCGATCGCCGCGCGTACGAACCGGATTCGCCTCGGCTCGGCCGTCACGGTGTTGAGCTCGGACGACCCGGTCCGGGTGTTCCAGCGCTACTCCACGCTCAACGCCATCTCCGGTGGCCGGGCAGAGGTCATCCTCGGACGCGGCTCCAGCATCGAGTCGTTCCCGCTGTTCGGCTACGACCTCGCGGACTACGAGGACCTCTTCGAAGAGAAGACGAGCCTGTTCGCCGAGCTGCTCAAGGGCGGACCGGTCACGTGGCAGGGCAAGACCCGCGCATCGCTGCACGACCAGGACGTCGTGCCGCACACGGAGTACGGACCCTTCCCGACCTGGATCGGTGTCGGTGGCAGCCCGCAGTCGGTCGTCCGCGCCGCACGTCTGGGTTTCTCGCTGATGCTCGCGATCATCGGCGGGTCCCCGGCGCGCTTCGCTCCGTTCTCCCAGCTCTTCACCCAGGCGCTGCAGCAGTTCGGTCAACCGCAGCTCCCCGTCGGAGTGCACTCTCCCGGGCACATCGCCGCCACCGACGAGCAGGCCCGCGAGGAGTTCTGGCCGCGGTGGCTGGAGCTCATCCGCAAGGTCAGCAAGACCCGCGGATTCGCCATCCCGACCAAGGAGTCCTTCGCCTTCGAGACAGGGCCGCGAGGAGCGCTCTACGTCGGGTCACCAGAAACCGTCGCCCAGAAGATCGCCGCAAACCTGACCGCTCTCGGCGCGAGCCGCTTCGACCTGAAGTACGGCATGCCCGGACTGCCGCATCGGGCGCTGCTGACCAACATCGAGCTGTACGGAACCCAGGTCATCCCCCGGGTCCGCGAACTCCTGCCGCAGGCAACGATCCCCGCGCTGAGTGCATGACACCGGCGAACAGCCGAAACGGACCGGTCGCACTTGATGGCCCGCTGGCCTTCCGCGGTTGGACCTGAACATCACCCGCGGCAGGGCCAAACCGCTCTTGGCTCTTTCAACCGAGGTATCGCAGGACGGAACCCACCGCAACCGACCCCTCGCCGACGGCGCCGGCGACCCGTTTCACGGAATCGTGCCGGACGTCGCCGACCGCGAACACACCTGGCGCGCTGGTCTCGAAAGGGAGGGGCGGAAAAGGCTCGGACCACGCATGCGGGGGCACGTCGCGGTCGGTCAGCACGAACCCGCGCTCATCGGTCGCCACCGTCCCACGCAGCCATTCCGTGCGCGGCGCACCGCCGATCAGCACGAATAGCGCCGCGGTCGGCACCTGGTCGCGCCGGCCGGTGACGTCGTCCTCCAACACCAGCCCGGCCAGACGGGCGTCGCCGACGGCGTCGACGATCCGGGTGCCGAGGCGGACGTCGATCGTGGGCGTGGCGTTGATCTGGCGGACCAGGTACGCCGACATCCCCTGTTCGAGTGTCGGGCCGCGAACGACCAGCCGGACTCGCCCAGCGAACCGCGCAAGGTGCAGGGCCGCCTGCCCGCCCGAGTTGGCCCCGCCGATCACACACACGTCTTCGCCCGTCAAGGCAGGCGCCTCGACGCCCGCCGCACCGAAGAAGACCCCCCGGCCGACGAGGCGCTCGATCGCGGGGATCTCCAATCGCCGGTAGGCGATTCCGACCGCAACGATGACCGCACGGGCGAGCGCCGGCCGGGCGTCACTGAGGGCCACGACCACGTGGTCGTCCTGACGGCGGAGCCCGATTGCGGCGTTGGTGAACACGAACTGAGCCCCGAACAGCAACGCCTGTTCCCACGCGCGGTTCGCGAGCGCGGCACCGCCGATTCCCCGCTCGAAGCCGAGGTAGTTGCGAATCAGCGAGCTGGTACCTGCCTGGCCGCCGATGGCGAACGGCTCCACCACCACCGTCCGCAGGCCCTCGGATGCCCCATACACGGCAGCCGCGAGGCCGGCCGGCCCGGCGCCGACCACCGCAAGGTCGTAGACCTCCGTACCGGGGTCGGTCTGGATGCCGTGCGACGTAGCGAGCTCAGCAAGACTTGGATCATGCAAGACGGTTCCGTCATGGCGGACCGCGACCGGCAGCGCCTGGACGTCGATGCTCAGCTCCCGGACGAGCCGAGCGCCGGTCTCGGAGTCGACTGGGTGGAAATCGAAGGGCACACCGTTACGCGTCAGCAGGTCGCGGAGCTCGTGGCTGCGCGGCGCCCACTGCTCGCCGACGATGCTGTACACGACGTGGTGAGGGCGGTTCACGAGGGTCCAGGTGGTCAGCGCCTCCTGGACTGTCGGGTACAGCCACTCCTCCGGTGTCACCCAGCCCTTGGGGATGGAGAAGTCGATACGTCCGAGCGCCATCGCCCGCTGCAACGTGGGGAGCTCCGTGAACGAGATCCTGGTGTGGTGCTCATCCATCCTCACGAGCAGGACGCGAAAGCAACCTCGGTGAGCCGTTTGCGCCCGCTCCAAAAGGTCAACCGCGTCCATGTCCGTCAAGTGGAGGTCGACCGCGACCAACGCGACTGGCTGCCCCGCTCGGGCAGACCCTTGTAGGACGTCGAGTGCTGCAGCCGCATCCCCGACGGCAAGGATGCGGTAGTCGACCCCGAAACGCCGGACCAGCGCATCCTCGGTCGCAGTCCTGGACGCCGGGTCGCCATCGACCACAAGCAACAGGGGTGCGATCACGTCCGAGCTCGGGGACCCTGGCGACGGCGGCATCGGCAACGGCGGGCTCCCAGGCGATCAACGTATGGCCGCGTCGGAAGTTGGCTTTGCTCGGCTCGGATTCGCTCGCGGCATGCGAGTTCGAGGTTCGGCTCGTGACACTACGCCCAGGGTCATCAGGACTGGCGGTTTGCAGCCCGAACCGGCCCTGTCTGACCCGCACCGCTTGCAGCGCATCAGGGGTACGTTGCGTGGGGCAGCGTCAAAGCGCGCCGCTGATAGCCCCTGACCGGTCTACCTCCGGCGCGGGACATCACGGACGTCCTGGTCCGCTTGGAGCCAGCGCTCTCTCGGTGCGTCCGCCGTGGAGGCGTCATGACCAGCATCGCCCCGAAGCCCCGGAGCAGAGACCAGGTCGCGCCCGCCGTTACGGGGCCACGGCGCTCGCATGTCGGGCGAGTCGTGGCCGGATCGCTAGCCGCGGGCTTCGCTGCGGCGGTGATCCTCACGTTCATCCCAGTCGGCACGGTGGATGAGGACTTCGCTACCGCCATGTTGCTGATCGGCTTTGCCCTCGGGTGGGCGCTCCTGGCAGTTCTGTCCACTCGGTTCACCGACCAACCACAACGCTGGGCCGTGGCGCCCGCGATCTTCATGGCGCTGTCCGGGGTGCTCGTGCTCGTGGCCCCGGACGCGATGGTGGATGCGCTCGGGTGGGTCTGGCCGCCGGCCCTGTTGGTCTTGGTGGTCTGGGTCTGGACCCGCGCCAAGCGCGAGCTGCACAGCCGGACCAGGGTGTGGCTGCTGGACCCAGTCTTGGTCATCCTGGTGCTCTTCGCCCTCGCCGGAGCGTACGAGACGGTCGGCCACGCGACCGCACCGGCGGTCGCCATGCGTGGTCAGCTCGTCGACATGGGACCGTACCGACTCCACCTGGAGTGCACTGGTTCACGCGGTCCGACTGTGATTCTTGAGCCCGGCGGCGGCGGCTCCGCGGCGTCGATGGGGTTGATCGCACCCGCAGTGGCCCGCGACAGCAGAGTGTGCGTGTACGACCGAGCGGGGCGTGGCTGGAGTGATCCTGCCGCGAGTCCGCCCGATGGTGCGCAGATCGCGACCGATCTCCACCGGCTGCTAGCTCTCGCACACGTTCCGGGTCCGTACGTGCTGGCCGGGCACTCCTTTGGCGGCCTGTACGTCAGGACGTACGCCGCGAAGTATCCCGGGGAGGTCGCCGGCCTCGTCCTGGTCGACTCCACCGCAGCCAAGAGCACCCCCGTGTCCCCGCAGAAGGATGGTTCTTACAGTGTCTTGAAGCACCTGTCCTCGTTGGTCGCCACGACTTCTCGGTTGGGGGTCGGCCGCTTTATCGCCGACACGAGTTTCTCGGATCTACCGCCTGAGTACCGGGACGATGCGCGTGCAACTGCGGCCACCGGGAAGGAGATGGGCGGCTTCATTGATGAGTTCGGTGTCGCGAACAGGTCCGAGGCCGAGGCAGGGGCACTCCGGAGCCTCGATGCGAAGCCACTGATCGTCCTGACCGCCGAGCTTGGGAACTCCAAGGGATGGATGGCTGCTCAGAACAAGACGGGCACGCTGTCGACCAACAGCCTTCATCGCGTCGTCTCAGGGGCGACTCACGCTGCTTTCGTGGAGGACCCAGATCATGCCGCCGCGGTCACCCGGGCGATCCACGACGTGGTCGTTTCGGTGCGGACCGGGCAACCGGTGACGGGTCCCTGACCCGGGACGGCTGGGCGATCCGACGCATCCTTGCTGCGATGTCGGTCACCGATGTCCTTCTTGGTCGGCGTCAGAGTTGTCCTTCGCTGGGATTCTTGACCGCATTGAGTCCGAACTCACAGGAGGTTGTGTCACACCCTGATGACCACCTTCCCTCTGGCGTGGCCTTCCGCCACGTATCGGACCGCGCTCGGCGCCTCGCTCAGCGGGTAGGTGCGGTCGATGGCGGGTGTGACTTTCCCGGCTTCGATGAGCTCGGCGAGGACGAGCAAGTCTTCGTGGTTCTCCTTGCTGATGAACGTCTTTAGCGTCTGACCGACGAAGGGGGACAGCGCGAGCGCCCGGATCTGCCGGTCGCTGCCACCGAGCCAACGACCGCCCGTCTCGCCGCCCATGATGATCAGCCTCCCCTTCGGCGTCAGGACTCCCCGCAGCCGGGACAGTGACGAGTTCCCACCGATGTCGAGGATCACGTCGTAGCGCTGTTCACCCTTCGCGAAGTCCTCACGCGTGTAGTCGATGACGTGGTCGGCTCCGAGGGACCGCACCAGGTCGACCTTCGTCGTGCTGCACACGGCAGTGACCTCAGCCCCAAAGGCCTTGGCCAGCTGCACCGCGTAGGTTCCCACCCCACCCGAGGCACCGATCACCAACACCTTCTCACCGGGCTCGACCTTTCCGTGGTCCCGCACACCCTGTAACGCCGGCAGGCCCGATACGGCAATCACCGCCGCCTGCTCGAGAGAAAGGTTCGCCGGCTTGGGAGCCAGTTTGTTCTCCGGAGCGCGCGAGTACTCCGCGAAGCTCCCCTTGCCGAGGCCGAACACCTCATCGCCCGGTTGGAACCTGGTCACGTTCTTCCCGACCACCTCCACGACCCCGGCCAGGTCCATGCCGATCACCGGATTGCTGGGCACGCGCAGCCCGTAGCCCGCAAGGCGGACCGGGTACGGGAGGCCGGTCATGACGTGCCACACCCCGCGGTCCACGCCAGCCGCGTGCACGTGGACCAGCACCTCGTCGTCGGCGATCTCGGGCGTGCCGACGTCCCCCAGCTCGAGGACATCCACCGAACCGTACCTGTCGCGAACGATCGCCTTCATAGTTCTGCCGCCTGGTGCATCCGGGTGCCCAGCGTCGACCGGGCGAGGACAGTGATCATGCCTGCGGTCGGGGGTGCCGACCGGCGTGCACGTGAACTCGGCTTGGAAGCTGCTGACTTGCGTGCACGTGCCGTCATATGCACGACTCCCCGACAGGGTTCAGACGACCACCGAGGTCTGGGGCGACACGCTCAGTCAACCACAGGACGACGGTGTGGCTGCGGCTCTGTGAGGACGTCTTGAGGGGTGCGGCCGGTCGCTCACGGAAGCCATCTGTGGCACAACGAAGGCGCCTTCGCCCAATGTCCGTCTCATGGACGGACACGTACTGCACCTAGTAACCCGGCGTTCGACCGTGCAGCTGCAGTGCCCGACTTCGGGCGCACGCCTGGCACAGCTCCACAGCACCCCGCACAGCGAAGTTGTCCAACAAGGGCAGGTGTACGTTCAGGTACCGAGCGGGATGTAGATCGCTCCGCCCTGGCCCCCGGCGTCGCCAGATCGACGATTCGAGCGGGGCTGATGACCTCTCCTGGCAGCACGACTACCGCGGACGACACCTGCAACGACGAGCGCCAGCTTCCCGATCACTGCGACGCGTTGCCAGCGGCAACTCCGTTTGAGCGCGCACCTAGGCGGCACGTCGATCCGCCAGGCCAGGTACTCGCCTGAGGCGCACGCCTGAGGAGCAATCAGCGCAGCGGCTGCGCCGAGCCGGTCACTGCACAGCGGTTTCCCATCTCGAAACGGAACAGGGCGAGGCAAAGGAGAGCCGATGAAGGTCACGAAGGTCAATCTCATTCGCCTGGCAGGGCTATCCGCACTGATAGCCGGGCTGTGCTACGTGATCGTTGGCGTGTTTCACCCAGCAAATGTGCCTTCGTCGGTGACCACGACCCAGTGGGCAACGGTTCACGTGTTCGCCTGCGCCATGTCCTTCTTTGGGGTGCTCGGGCTGGCGGGAATCTACGCCAGGCAAGCGGTGAAGTCCGGGTGGGTGGGACTGGTCGGCTTCGTCATGTTGAGCGCTTGGTTCGTGCTCATCATGGGCTTCAGCTTCGTCGAGGCCTTCGTCCTGCCGCATTCGGCTGCCGTGTCGCCGGCGTTCATCGCGGGCTGGATGGGGATGTTCAACGGCGACTCAAGCACAATCAACCTCGGCGCCCTGCCAACGCTGTGGACGCTCTCCGGGCCGCTGTACATCCTAGGCGGCCTCCTCTTTGGTATCGCGACGTTCCGCGCCCGCATTCTGCCGCGTGGGGCGGCCCTGCTATTGGCCCTCGGGACCGCGTTAGCCCCGGTCGCCAAACTGCTCTCCCTTCCGGCTCAGCCGAAAATAGCCATTCCGACGGGACTAGCGCTGGCCTGGATGGGATATGCGCTGATGACCGAACGGCAAACATCATCCGCACAACTCGACGACCCCGCAATCACAGCAACGGTATGACCACGATTGCTGAGTCCTCGCACCGAACGGTCTCGCGGACCGCGGGCATCCTGTACGTGCTCACCTTCGTCTCGATCCCAACCTTCGCCCTCTACCATCCGGTGAAAGGCGCGAACTACCTCGTGGGCTCCGGATCAGACACCCCCGCCGTTGTCGGCGGCATCCTGGAGATCACGGTAGCCCTCGCCGGCATCGCCACCGCGGTCGTGCTGTTCCCAATCCTCAAGAAGCAGAACGAATCATTCGCGCTGGGTCTGGTGGCGGCCCGAATCCTGGAGTCCGCCACGATCTTCGTGGGCGTCGCGTTCCTCCTGGCGATCGTCACCCTGCACCAGGACGGAGCTGGGTCGGGGGCACTGGTTACCAGCCATGCGCTGGTGGCTCTGTACGACCGCATCTTCCTACTAGGACAAAGCTTCATGCCGGCGGTCTGCGACCTTTTGCTCGGCTTCCTGCTCTACAAGTCGCGCCTGGTGCCCCGCGGTCTGTCCTTGATCGGCATCCTCGGAGGACCCCTCCTGGTCATCGGCTATCTCGCGGTGTTGTTCGGTGCCATCGACCAACATGGCTCCATGGCGGGGCTGTCTGCACTTCTCGTCGCAGTATTTGAGTTCTCGCTGGGCGTCTGGCTGATCGTCAAAGGCTTCGACCCGGAGGCTGCTGCCGCCCTCGAGTCCAAGAACTAACCGCCGTACGACGCCGTGGCGTTCGCCCGCGCCAGGAGGTGCCCGCTGCTGCTGAACCTGGGGTTTCGCTGATCTTCGACTTCTCGGATCCGGCGCATGACCTGGGTGGAGCTGAGGGGACTCGAACCCCTGACCCCCTCGTTGCGAACGAGGTGCGCTACCAGCTGCGCCACAGCCCCCTGGTGGAGACGCACGAGGTTATCAAACGGCGAAGGACCTCAACCGAGCCGCGGACGGCCCGTGCCGGAGGGCGGGAGAGGGCGGTCAGTCGTTGACGGCGCGGCGACGGTCGAGGATCTCGTCGAGCTCGGCTGCATAGTCGTCGTACGACGGCGCGGTGCTGTCCGTGGTCCGGGCCGGCAGGGCAGGTCCGGCGTCGGAGGTCTGGTCGAAGATCTCCTCCGGTGGCGTCGCGGCCGAGGCCACTGCACCGGCGGACAGTCCCTGTGACTCGGTCCAGGCACCCGGCTTCGTGAGGTCGATCGGACGACCGACCCGGGGCGCGACCGGCTTGGTGACGTAGGTCGGAAGAGGCACCGGAGTCGGCTGCCAGCCTGCGGCACGGTCGGCAGCGCGGCGCGTCGCCTCGCGTGCGGCCCGTTCGGCCTCCGCGCGTTCGGCCTCGGCGGCTGCGCGGCGGTCGGCCAGCAACTGACGAGCCTCGGTGAGGCGTTCGGCCGAGTCGACCCGACGCAGCCGCGAGCGAAGCCGTTGGCGCACGGCATGGCGGGTCCGCGTCAGCTCACGTCGGCGCCGGGCCTGCACGCGCAGGTGGGCGAGATCGACAAGTGTCACGAGCACGACGACCAGCGGTGCCCACCACGGAATGACCGTGAGCGGCGTGGCGGCGGCGACCACGATGGTCGCCAGCACGAGCGCGACCAGCACCCGGCGTCGCCGGAAGGTACGCGAGGACTTCCCCTTCGACGACCGCCGTGGCGGCCTGGCCGAGGCCTTCGACGACGATCGACCGGACGAGACCGCAGGTTCCGGCTTGGGCGGCATGACGATGTAGCGCTGGTCAGCGGTCGGCTCGCGGCGGGACAGGACGCGCATCGAGTGCTCGAACTTCTCCACCGAGCGCGACTCGCTGAGCTCCTCGTGGCGGCGCAGCCAGCGCGGAATGAAATAGAGCGCCCACATGACGATGATCGCCGCGTAGATCAGTCCACTCCCCACGTCAAGCACCGTAAGGCGGTGATCGACTCCGCACACGCACCGTTGCCGGTGTGTCGCGATATCAGTCCTGTGACGAGTGTGATTCGTGTGACTGGGCGGCCCGCCATCGACTGAGCAGCCCGCCCGGGGGCAGCTCGTCGGCGGTGAGCGCGAACGCCCGATGATCACGCCAGGCGCCGTCGATGTGCAGGAACGACCGGCGCAGGCCCTCGTCGCGGAAGCCGAGCTTCTCCACCACCCGCAGGGACGCCGTGTTCTCCGGCCGGATGTTGATCTCGATGCGGTGCAGGCCGGCCGTCCCGAAGCAGTGGTCGGTGACCAGGGCCACGGCCGTCGGCATCACGCCCCGCCCGGCAACAGCTCTGTCGACCCAATAGCCGACGTGCGCGGCGCACAGCGAGCCCCACGTGATGCCGCCGACCGTGAGCTGGCCGACCAGGCGGCCCTCGTACGTCACGATGAACGGCATCATGTGCCCGCGGCGCGCCTGCGCGGTCAGGTTGCGCACCATCCCCGGGAACGCGATCGCTCGTCCGTCACGCGGCGGGGTCGCCTCCCACGGCGAGAGCCACTCGAAGTTGCGCCCGCGCACCTCCACCCACGCCTCCCGGTCGCGGCGGCGGATCGGCCGGAGACCGACCGGTCCCTCCGCGAGGGTGACCGGCCAGCCACGGGCCACGGACCGGCTCAGTGGTCGGCCCCCCGCATCTGGTCGACCGCGTGGCCGAGCAGCGGACCGAGCACGACCAACCCGTCGCGCACCCCACCGGGCGACCCGGGCAGGTTGACGACCAGCGTGGCGCCGGCGATGCCGGCCAGTCCTCGGGACAGTGCCGCCGTCGGCACGCCCTGCGCGACTCCGTAGGCCCGCACCGACTCGGCGATGCCCGGCAGCTCGCGGTCGAGCACCCGGCGCGTCATCTCCGGAGTGCGGTCGGTCGGCGAGATCCCGGTGCCGCCCGAGCTCACCACGACGTCGTACGAGGACGCGACCGCAGCGCGCAGAGCTGTCTCCACGGGATCGCCGTCGGGCACCACCTCGGGTCCGTCGACGGCGAAGCCGAGCTCCGTCAGGCCAGCGACCAGCATCGGCCCCGTCCGGTCCTCGTACACACCCGACGATGCTCGGTTCGACACGGTCACGACCAGCGCTCTCACGGCGTCGCTCCCGGTCGGAGCCACAGCCCGGTCTTTCCCCCGGACTTGCGCTCCACCCGCACGTCGGTGATGACGGCTGCGGGATCGACCGCCTTGACCATGTCGATGATGGTCAGGCCGGCCACGCTCACCGATGTCAGGGCCTCCATCTCGACCCCGGTCCGGTCGGCAGTGCGCACCGTGGCCGTGATGGCGACACCGTCGTCTTCGACCACGAGATCGACGGCGACAGCGTGGATGGCGATGGGGTGGCACAGCGGCACGAGGTCGGGCGTGCGCTTCGCGGCCTGGATGCCGGCGATGCGCGCCACGGCGAGCGCGTCACCCTTGGGCACACCGCCGCCCCGCAGCAGGCCGACGACCTCGGCCGAGACGAGCACGCGTCCGGTCGCGACGGCCTCGCGCACCGACACGTCCTTGCCCGAGACGTCGACCATCCTGGCCGCGCCTGCCTCGTCGAGGTGCGTGAACCCGTCAGTCATCAGATCCCCGAGGCTACGTGTTGCGGCGCTCGAGGACCATGACGTCAACCGGAGCACCGTCGGCCACCTGCGTGACGTCCTCCGCGACCACGATCAGCGAGTTGGAGTGCGCGAGGTCGCCGACCAGGTGCGACCCCTGTCCCCCGACGGGTGTCACGACGTAGCGTCCGTCCTCGACGTCGAGCCACCCCCGCGCGTACTGCCGACGACCGGCCGGGGACTTCAGCCCGCCGACGCACTTCGCACTGACCACCGGGCGGTTCAGCGTCTCGACGCCGAGCATGCGGCGGATCATCGGCCGCACGAACACCTCGAACGACACGAACGCGCTGACCGGGTTGCCGGGCAACGTGATGATCGGCGTCGAGTCCGGTCCCACGGTGCCGAAGCCCTGGGGCTTGCCGGGCTGCATCGCGATCTGCTCGAAGTTCACGGTGCCCAACCGCGAGAGCACCTCCTTGACCACGTCGTAGGCGCCGACGCTCACCCCGCCGCTGGTCATCACCAGGTCGGCCCGGATCAGCTGGTCCTCGATCGTGTCCAGCAGCAGGCGCGGGTCGTCCTTCACGATGCCGACGCGGAAGGCGATCGCACCGGCCTCGCGCGCGGCCGTCGTCAGGATGTAGGAGTTCGACTCGTGGATCTGGCCCGAGCTGGTCGGCGTGCCGGGCTCCACCAGCTCGGTGCCGGTCGACAGGATCACGACCCGCGGACGCGGTCGCACCTTCACGCGGTCACGGCCCACGGCGGCGAGCAGCCCGAGCTGGCCGGGCCCGAGGCGCGTGCCGACGTCGAGCACGAGGTCACCGACCTTGACGTCCTCGCCACGGCGGCGGATGTTCGCGCCCGCCGTCGCCGCCTTCGTGATGGCGACGCCGGCGAGGCCGCCGTCGGTCCACTCGAGGGGTACGACGGCGTCGGCACCCGTGGGTACGGGGGCGCCGGTCATGATGCGAACGGTCAGGCCGGGCTGCACCGTGTAGGCGGCCTGTGAGCCGGCGGCGATGTCACCGACGACCGGCAGCTTCGCCGGCGAGGCTTCCGACGCATTGGCCACGTCGGCCACCCGAACGGCGTAGCCGTCCATCGAGGAGTTGTCGAAGGGCGGCAGGTCGACCTCGGAGACGACCGCCTCGGCGAGCATGCAGCCGTGCGCGTCCAGCAGCTGCAGGTCGAGCGGGGCGATCGGCTCGATCGTGCTCAGAATGTCGGCCAGGTGCTGGTCGACATTCTTCAAAGGCTTGTCCGGGTTCAACAGCGGTTACTCACCCTTCAGCTCTGTCTCGACGAACTCGCGCAGCCACGAGCTGAAGTCCGGCCCGAGATCGTCACGCTCGCTGGCCAACCGTACGACCGTCTTGAGGTAGTCGAGCCGGTCACCGGTGTCGTAGCGCCGCCCACGGAACACCACGCCGTGCACCGGACCGAGCTGCGCCGACCCCGCCATCGCGCGCAAGGCGTCGGTGAGCTGGATCTCGCCGCCACGCCCCGGCGCGGTCTCGCGCAGCACGTCGAAAACGGCAGGCGAGAGCACGTAACGGCCGATGATCGCCAGATCGCTCGGCGCCTCGTCGAGGCTCGGCTTCTCGATCAGGTCGTGCACACGCACGACGCCCTCCTCGTCGGTGGGCTCACTGGCCGCGCAACCGTAGAGGCTGATCTGCTCGTGCGGCACCTGCATCAGGGCGACGACACTGCCGCCCCGACGCGCCTGCACATCGAGCATCGTCGTGAGCAGCGGGTCGCGCTCGTCGATGAGGTCGTCGCCGAGCAGCACCGCGAAGCGCTCGTTGCCGACGTGACGCGCGGCACACAGCACCGCGTGTCCCAGCCCCTTGGGGTCGCCCTGCCGCGTGTAGTGCAGGTCCGCGATGACCGAGCTCTCCCGCACCCGCCGCAGGCGGTCCTCGTCACCCTTGGCCAAGAGCGAGGCCTCGAGCTCCCAGTTGCGGTCGAAGTGGTTCTCGAGCGTGTTCTTGTTCCGACCGGTCACCATCAGGACGTCGGTCAGCCCCGCCGCGACGGCCTCCTCGACGACGTACTGGATCGCCGGCTTGTCCACGACCGGCAGCATCTCCTTGGGCGTCGCCTTGGTCGCGGGCAGGAAACGGGTGCCGAGACCCGCCACTGGCACGACCGCCTTGGTCACGGAGTGAGTTGGGGAGGCTGCCACGCTCCGCACCCTAACGGGCAGGGCGCGCCGCGCCCGTCAGGAGCCGGGCATGTGCCAGCGGTCGCGGCCCTCACCCTTGGCCACGTAGAGCGCCTTGTCGGCTGCGCGCATCAGGGTTGCCGCGCTCGCGCCGTGATCAGGGAAGGCCGCGCCACCGACCGAGACGGTGATGCTCAGCGGCTCCTCGCCCTCGGCACGGAACGGGTCGCGGCGCACGGCGTCGCAGATGCGTTCCGCGAGCTGGGATGCACCCTCGACAGTTGTTTCGGGGAGTACGACGACAAACTCCTCGCCGCCGTAGCGGGCGAACGTGTCGACCTCGCGGATCTGCTCCATCACCCGATGCGCGAGCTCGCGCAGCACGGTGTCGCCGCGGGCGTGGCCGAAGCGGTCGTTGACCAGCTTGAAGTTGTCGAGGTCGAGCATCAGCACGGCGAGCGGGCGCTGGAATCGCGTCGACCGTTCGATCTCGCGCGCCAGGCTCATCGACAGGTAGCGGAAGTTCCACAGGCCGGTGAGCCCGTCTGTCGTGGAGAGCCGGGTTGCCTCCTGGTGCAGCTGCACGTTGTCGATAGCGGTGCCTGCCTGCCGGGCGAGGGTGCGCAGCGCGCCCTCGTCGGACGCGTCGAACGTACGGCCGCCCTCGCGCCCGTACAGAGCAAGAACCCCGATGACCTCACCCATGCTGCGCAGCGGTGTCGCCAGGATCTCGCCCTCGCCGGGCTCGGTGGCGACAGGCTCGAGCTCGGCCGGCCCGGAACCGAGGACGCCGCGCACGCTCTCTCCCGTGGCGACGACGCGACCCAGAACGCCGGCGCCCGGCGTGATGCCCGTCGGCGCCGGCAGGCCGGCGGGTGAGAGCCCGCGATGGGCGATCATGCGCAGCTCGTCGGGGGCGCCCCAGAGCACGAGACCGGCGCGGCCCTGCAAGGTCACGACCGCGGTCTCGAGGACGACGTGTACGAGGCCGTCCAGGTCATGGGTGTTCATCAACGTGTCGCCGATGCGTTCGAGACTCTTCGCCAGGCCCTCCTGGCTCTGTTCCAGCTCGGACATGTTGCGCCGCAGCTCGGTCGTCACGCGGGTGAACGCCTCGCCCAACCGACCGGCCTCGCCCTGCGGCAGCTGTTCGACGATGGCGTCGAGGTCGCCGATGTCGCCTTCGGCGACGCTGTCAGCGACGCGCTCCGCGACCTCGGTCAGGTCCGCGAACGGCTTGCTGAGGCTGCGCGCGACGCTGGTGACCAGCAGGCCCGCGGCTACGGTGCCCGCGAGGAGGATCACCAGGGCCAGGCGCAACGTGTCACTGCTCAGGCTGGAGTTCTTCGCGCTGACGATGACCGTGTACGGAGCTCCCGATGAGGGTCCGCTCACCATCGCCACGCGGTCGCCCACGTGGACGAGCCGCTGCTCTGCGCGCACCGCCGTCGCGAGATCACGTGCGTCGCGCGCCGGGAGGCTGGACGCCACCACGGTCTCGCCACGGAGCAGGACTACATCGCTGCCGGCACCGGTGCCGCGCGCGAGCCTGTCGGCGAACGCGCGATCCACCGTCAGTGCCGCGACGGCGCGATCCGCCCCCGCGGCACCACCCTCGATGTCCACCGACTCCGCCAGCGCCGGGCCGGAGCCCTGCGCGGATGTACATGACGACAGTTCGGCGGCCGGGCCTGCGCCGGCCGGCAGCGGGCCGACGGCTGCGACGACCGATCCGTCCGACCTGAGGACGGCCGCGTACGTGGCATAGCCGCCCTTGACTGCGTTCGCGACGGCCTCGGTCGGCGTGGCGACTCCTGACTCGAGGGCAACCGACCGGGCAGCCAGGCCGAGCATCTTGCAGTTGCCGGCGATCTCACTGCGCACGGCGCCGGCCGAGCCCTGGATGCGGTTCTCCAGCAGGTCACTGCCGACGTTGGGGACGGCGAACGCCAGCACCAGGGCACCCACCAGGAGAGGCACGAGGAACAGAGCACCCAGCACGACGTACAGCCGAGTCCGCAGGCTCAACGCTGACACCGCCCTCGTCCGCTCGCGCACGCCTGCGCATGTCTTGCTCGGCACAGACGCGGTTGCGGCTGCGATGCTGCTCCCGTGGCAGCGCCGTCGATCCCCACCAAGGCGGATCTGCGGGCGCGCGCGCTCGCCGCCCGGCTTGCCATGACGGCAGACGCGCGAGGCGAGGCCGCTACCGCGATCACCCAGGCAGTCCTGGACGTCCCGGAAGTCATCGCGGCTGGATGTGTCGCTGCATACCTGTCCTTCGGCACGGAGCCTGCCACTCCACACCTTGTCGCGGAAATGCGATCGAGAGGCGTCCGGGTTCTTGTCCCCGTACTTCGCAGCGATCTCGACCTCGATTGGACAGAATACGGTGATAAGACCGTAAATGCCCAGAACGCTGGTCGGTGGTCGACACCGGACGGGCCGTTGCTCGGGCTCGACGCGATCACCGGCGCCGACGTCGTGCTGGTCCCGGCGCTGGCGGTCGACGCGCGCGGGATGCGTCTCGGGCGCGGCGGGGGGTCCTACGACCGCGCGCTGACCCGGGTGCCTCCGACTCGTCCGGTGCTCGCCCTGCTGTACGACGGTGAGCGTCCCGCAGTCGTGCCTGCGGAGCCCCATGACCGCCCAGTGACCGGCGTCGTGACCCCTCGCGAGGTGCTCCGGTTCGCTTGAGACCCCCGCGATCCGAAACGATGGGGACCAGTCGGCGGGAGGAACGGCACCGTGACGGTCCATCAGCTCGACGTGTTGCTCCTCGTGGGCGCTGTCGTGCTGCTCGTCGCCATCGCCGCGGTGCGGCTCTCGGTCGGCAGCGGCTTCCCCTCGCTGCTGCTCTACCTCGGCCTCGGTCTGCTGCTGGGCGAGAACGGGGTCGGCCGCCTCCACTTCGACAACCAGGAGATGGCCAAGGCACTCGGCTTCGCCGCCCTGGTCGTGATCCTCGCCGAAGGCGGACTGACCACCCCGTGGGACAAGATCCGCCCGGTCATCCCCGCGGCGGCGGCGCTCGCGACCATCGGGACCGCGGTGTCCGTGCTCGTCACCGGCAGCGCCGCGCACCTGCTGCTCGACGTCGACTGGCGTGAGGCGATGCTCATCGGCGCCGTGCTGGCGCCGACCGACTCGGCGGCCATCTTCTCGGTGCTGCGTCGCGTGCCGCTGCCCTCCCGGATCGGCAGCCTGCTGGAGGCGGAGTCCGGCTTCAACGACGCGCCCGTCGTGATCCTCGTCATCACCCTGGCCGAGGCGCATGGCCGGCCCTGGTGGGAGCTCGCCGGCCTGCTCGTCTTCGAGCTGCTGGCCGGCGGTGCCATCGGAGCGGCCGTGGGGTGGCTGGGCGCCTGGGGGGTGCGGCGGATCGCGCTGCCGTCGTCCGGCCTGTACCCGTTGGCGGTGCTCGCACTGTGCGTGACGGCGTACGGCGCCGCGGCCGTCGTCCATGCGAGCGGGTTCCTCGCCGTCTACCTGGCCGCGCTCTATCTCGGCAACGCCCGCCTGCCGCACCGGCCGGCGACGCGCGGCTTCATGGAGGGCATGGGCTGGCTGGCTCAGATCGGCCTGTTCGTCATGCTCGGCCTGCTGGCCACCCCGACGGAGCTGCGTGGCTCGATCCTGCCCGCCCTTGGCATCGGCCTGGTCCTGCTGCTGGTCGCCCGGCCGCTGGCCGTCCTGGCGTCGGTGTCGTGGCTCGGCCGGCCCCTGCCGGAGATCGCCCTGCTGTCCTGGGCGGGACTGCGCGGGGCGGTGCCGATCGTGCTGGCCACCGTGCCCGCCGACGACGACATCTTCAACCTCGTGTTCGTACTCGTGATCGTCTACACCGTGGTCCAGGGGCCGACCCTGCCCTGGGTCGCGCGTCGGCTGGGCCTCCTGTCCGACGCGGAGGCGACGAGCCTGGACATCGAGTCCTCCCCGCTGCTGCGGCTGGACGCCGACCTGCTGCAGACCCACATCGACGAAGGGTCACGCCTGGCCGGCGTCGAGGTCTTCGAGCTGCGGCTGCCCGTGGGTGCCGCGATCACGCTCGTGGTGCGTGAGGGCAAGGCCTTCGTCCCGAAGGACAACACCCCCCTGCGCGTCGGCGACGACCTCATCCTGGTGGCCGTCGAGTCGGTGCGCAGCGAGGTCGAGCAACGGCTGCGCGCGGTGTCCCGAGGCGGTCGGTTGGCTGGTTGGAAGACCCCGCGCCGCCGGTAGGCTGACAGGTCACATCCCGGGATCCGACATCCCCGGCCGAGGCAGTGCGGGGAGGGCGAGCGTCCGTGCGACCACCCGACCGCGAGCCACCGCCCCGTCGCGGTGTGGCCGTCCGGCGGGTGCTGGCGGCCCTGATCGTCGCCCTGCTCGCCGCTCTCACCCCCGTGATGAGCGCGGCCCCGGCCGGTGCCGCCCGCGCGTCCGGACGAGCGATCTCGGCTCCAGCCACGACCGCCACCACGCACAGCACGTCGACAACCGGCCAGCAGAGCCGCCGCGGATTGCGAGCCGTCGGGCACCAGTCGCCGGGCACGGCTGGTCGTCGCGTCGCCGAGAAGGCAGGCGCGCTGCGGCCGGCCCACCGCCACGGCGGCAGCACTGTCGTCCATCCGACCCGCCCCGCGAGCAGCTCCATCGACGCGACGGGGCCACCGTCGTCGTACCCCGTCACCACCGTCTCCTCGAGCCGGCAGCGCCTCGGCGGCTGCCACTATCCCGCGGCCGCCGGTCGCGCGCCTCCCAACTCCAGCGGCAGTTGACGACCCCGTCATCTCCGCGTCCGGGCGACCGGGCGCCACCGCAGGAGGCTTTGCATGTCCGCACGTGCAGTACGCGCGCTCGTCGCGCTCGCCGTTGTCGGCGCCAGCTTGTTCTTCGCCCTGACCATCCCCGCCAAGCTCGGTCTCGACCTGCGTGGCGGCACCCAGATCGTCCTCGAGACCCATGACTCACCCACGATCAAAGCCAACAAGGAGTCGACCGACCGCGCGCTCGAGGTGCTGCGCCGCCGCGTCGACGCGCTCGGCGTCGCAGAACCGTCGATCACCCGCTCCGGAGATCGGCGGATCATCGTCGAGCTGCCCGGCCTGCAGGACCCGCGCGAGGCCGCCAAGGTCATCGGGCAGACCGCGGCGCTGACCTTCCACCCGGTGCTCGGCGTCGCCGAACCGACGGCGACTCCCAGCAGCGACCCCAGCGCCAGCCCGGGCTCGAGTGCGAGTGCACGTCCGGATCCCAGCGCGAGCTCGAGTCCCAGTTCCAGCTCCAGCTCCAGTTCCAGCTCCAGCGTCGCCGGCGGACACCGCCGCGGGTCGCGTCATCGACGACGAGGACGGTCAGCCGATCCGCATCGGCCCGGCCACCCTGACCGGCGAGGGCGTGAAGAACGCGGCCGCCGAGGTCGACCCGCAGGGTCTCGGGCAGTGGAGCGTGTCGATCAACTTCGCCGGCAGCGGCGGCGACAAGTGGGCCGAGCTCACCGGCGACGCGGCCTGTGCCGCCCCGGGCGACCCGAAGCGACGGGTCGCCATCGTGCTCGACGACCAGGTCATCTCCTCGCCACAGGTCAACCCGGAGGTCGCCTGCGACGTCGGCATCGTCGGCGGCTCGACGCAGATCGTCGGCTCGTTCAGCACCGAGGAGGCCAAGGACCTCGCTGCACTGATCAAGGGCGGCGCCCTGCCGGTGCCCGTCGAGGTGATCGAGCAGCGGACCGTTGGCCCGACGCTCGGCGCCGCGGCCATCGACGCGAGCGCGAAGGCGGCCGTCATCGGCGTGGCCCTGACCGGGCTGTTCATCATCGTCGTCTACCGGCTGGTCGGTGCCCTCGCGACCGTCGCACTGGCTGCGTACGCCCTGCTGTCCTATGCCGCGCTGGTCGCACTCGGGGCAACGCTCACCCTGCCCGGCCTGGCCGGTTTCGTGCTCGCGATCGGCATGGCCGTCGACGCCAACGTGCTGGTGTTCGAACGGGCCCGAGAGGAGTACGCCGCGCAGCAGCGAAAATCGCTGCGGGCCGCACTGACCACCGGCTTCGAGAAGGCCTGGACGGCGATCATCGACTCGAACGTCACGACGCTGCTCGCCGCTGGGCTGCTGTTCTTCCTCGCATCGGGCCCTGTTCGCGGCTTCGGTGTCACGCTCTCGATCGGCGTGCTCGCCTCGATGGTCTCGGCTCTGGTGATCACGCGAGCGCTCGCCGACTGGGCGGTCAACCTGCCCGGCGTCATGCGTCGACCGCGCATCACCGGGCTCGACTCCATCGGTCGGGTCCGTGAGTGGCTGACCCGGCGGAACCCCGACCTGATGAAGCGACGGGCGACGTGGCTAGGCGTTTCCGCGGCCGCTGCACTCCTGGCGCTGACCGGCATCGTGACGCGCGGGCTGGACTTCGGCGTCGAGTTCACCGGCGGGCGGCTCGTGGAGTACTCCACCAGTTCGCCGTTGTCGATCGACGACGCGCGAGACGTGGTCAGCGATGCGGGGTTCCCGCGCGCGATCGTGCAGACGTCGGGATCGGACGCGAACGGCGAGAACATCTCCGTACGTACCGCTGAGATGAACAACGACCAGGAGGCGGAGGTACGCGCGGCGCTGGCTGAGCAGGGCGGCGAGGTCACCAAGGTCCGCGACGAGCTGATCGGGCCGAGCCTCGGCGACGAGCTGCGCCAGAAAGCGTTGCTGGCGCTCGGGATTGCGTTGCTCGCCCAGTTGCTCTATCTCGCGGTGCGGTTCCGTTGGACGTTCGGTGGTGCGGCCGTGCTCGCGATGCTGCACGACGTCATCATCGTCACGGGAGTGTTTGCGTGGCTCGGCAAGCCGATCGACGGTGTCTTCCTGGCCGCTCTTCTCACCGTCATCGGCTATTCCGTGAACGACTCGGTGGTGGTGTTCGACCGGGTGCGCGAGATGCGCTCGCTCGACCGGAAGTCACCGTTCGCGAAGGTCGCGAACAGCGCGGTCGTCCAGACACTGCCACGGACGGTCAACACGGGCATGGGCGCGGTGTTCATCCTCGCCACGCTGTTGTTCGTCGGCGGCGACTCGCTCGCCGACTTCGCGCTCGCCCTGTTGCTGGGTGTGGCTGTGGGCACCTATTCGTCGGTCTTCACGGCGACACCGCTCGCGGTGGTGTTCGACGCGCACTCGCCGCACACCCCGGCCCCGGCGCGGGTCCGGACGCGCACGACGAACGCCCGCACCAGCGGAGCCGTCCGGTGACCCGCCCCCTGACTGGCGACCTCGCGTTATTGCGGTGGCGGGAGGTGGTGACGCCGGTCGCGCCGCCAGATGTCGCGCAAGGCTGGCGGCACGAGAACGCTCCAGACGACCACACCGACGATGCCGAACGGCAGGTTGAGCAGGAACAGCGGATAGGGCAGGAAGACGCAGAAGGTGAGGATCACCCTGCCCACCGGGCCGAAGGTCACCGAGCCTGCCCGCCAGCGCGACTCGCTGAACAGGTCGGCGGCCGGCTTCGGTGCGGCGGTGCGGAACTGCCCATCGGGACCGACAACGGGCGCACCCGCAGGTGCGAAGACTCCGGCAACGGGGACGGCGGGAGCGGCGGAGATCGGCTGGAGGCACAGGCTGCACCAGAGGGCGCCCGGCAGAACGCTGGCGGCACAGCCCGGACACCGCGCGGTCGATGTGTCGGAGGCCATAGTCACCTTCATCGACAGCGACCGCCGCCGGGTTGACCCCGTCCGACCGCGCGGGTCGCGTCAGGGCGCGGCTGCGGGACGTCCCATGCCCTCGTAGACGAACCCTGCGGCGCGGGCTTTCTCCGGGTCGAGCAGGTTGCGTCCGTCGATGATCAGAGGGTTGGCCATCATGTCGCGGATCTCGGGTCGAGCCAGATCGGCGAGCTCCGGCCACTCGGTGACGATGACCGCGGCATGGGCGCCCTCGACGGCTTCCTCGATCGTCGCGAACTGCTGTGCGGCCGGCAGCAGCTCGGCGGCGTCAGCGACCGGATCCCACGTGCGGACACCGGCACCTTCGGCGAGCAGGCGGGACGCGAGCACGAGGCTGGGTGCCTCACGCATGTCGTCCGTACCCGGCTTGAACGCCAGCCCGAGCAGCGCCACCTCCGTCTGCCGCAGGGCGCCGAGGTGCTTCTGCAGCTTGGCGATCACCCGGCGCTTCTGCAGCTCGTTGACCTCGATCACCGACGACAGCAGCTGGAAGTGATAGCCGGAGTTGCCGGCGAGCTGCTTGAGCGCCGAGATGTCCTTGGGGAAACACGACCCGCCGTAACCGATGCCGGCGTTGAGGAAATGCTGACCGAGGCGATGGTCGAGACCCATCCCTTCGGCGACTGCCGTGACGTCGGCGCCCACGAGCTCGCACACGTTGGAGATCTCGTTGATGAAGCTGATGCGGGTCGAGAGGAAGGCGTTGGATGCCATCTTGATCATCTCGGCGGAGTTGACGTCGGTCCGCAGGATGGGGGCGTCCAGCCCCGCGTGCAGGCCGGCCACCGTCTCGGCGTCGGCCGGCACGGAGGAGCCCACGACGATCCGGTCGGGGTGCATGAAGTCGCGCAGCGCGGTGCCCTCGGCGAGGAACTCGGGGTTGGCGACGTAGCCCACGTTGGTCAGGCCGCGCGCGTCGAGCCTGGCCCGGACCTTCGCCCCGGTGCCCACGGGCACGGTCGACTTCATGACGAGCACGAGGCGACGGTCGAGGTGCGGCAACTCGTCGATCACGGTCCACACGGCGGACAGGTCGGCGTCGCCGGAGTAGGTGGGCGGCGTGCCGACCGCGACGTAGATGACGTCGGCGCCATCGACGGCCTCGCCGACATCGGTCGTGAACTCGAGCCGTTCGCTGTTGCGCGCGACCAGCTCCTCGAGGCCTGGTTCGTAGATCGGGATCTCGCCGTTGCGCAGCGCCTCGACACGGTCGGGCAGCACGTCACGGAGTACGACGTGGTGGCCGAGCTCGGCGAAACAGGCCCCCGAGACCAGGCCGACGTAACCGGCTCCGAACACTGCAATGCGGCGAATGCTCACGAATCGAGCGTAGTGGCCGCGAATCGCCGCCTTCGGCCGGTCTCAGCCGGACGGCTCGGGCACCGGCGGTCGTAGGGAGCCGTCGGGGTCGAGGGTCGCCAGCACGGCACCCGCGATGTCCTCGAGCTGGCGCACCTGCTCGCGGCTCAGGGCGTCGAACACGTAGCGGCGCACCGCCGCCACATGTCCGGGCGCGGTGGCCACGACGACGTCCCAGCCGTCATCGGTCAGCCGCGCGATGCTGCCCCGGCCGTCCTCGGCAGACCGCTCGCGGCGCACCCAGCCACGCTGCTCCAGGCGAGTCACCGTGTGCGAGAGCCGGCTGGGGGACGAGTTGGCCCGCGCCGCGAGGTCGCTCATGCGCAGTGAGCGGTCCGGGGCCTCGGAGAGCATCGCCAGCACGATGTAGGACGAGTGGCCCATCTCGGCGTCCCGTTGCAGCTGCTGGTCGAGGGCGCCCGGCAGCAGGGTGGCCATGGCCAGGAAGCCCCGCCAGGCGCGCTGCTCGTCGTTGTCGAGCCACCGCTGCCCGTCATCCATGACCGTGAGCGTACCCGGAATGTTTGACACTTCAAGCACCCCCTTCGCAGTCGATCATGCAGCAACCGACACGCGGCCCTCTGACCAGCACTTATTGGCCAATCGATCATGCAGTTGCCGACAGGGCTGCTCTCAAGTCCCGCAGCATGGACCGCGGCTGGCGCAGCTGTCCGGACGACTGTCGGCTTGTGCATGATCGATTGATGGATATGCGCTGGTCAGACGCGTGTGTGTCGGTTGCTGCATGATCGACTTTGAAGTAGGGGGGGTTAGTGGTGGAACTGGTGGACCACGGCGTGGCCCTTGCCGCGGGCGATCAGCGCTCGGTTGACCGGGACCGTGACGAAGAAGGCGACGACGAGCGATGCGAGCAGGCTGGCCCAGAACAGCAGGTCGGTCAGCCCGGCATCCATCGCCCCCGGCACCGCGAGGACGACGGCGTTGTCCATGACCTCCATGGTCAGGATCGAGAGCGTGTCGGCGGCGAGTGCGACGCGCACGGCTCGTCGCAGTGACAACCCTGACCGCAGTACGGGAGCCATCGTCAGCGAGTAGCCGAAGACGAACGCGAGGACGATCGCCAGTGCGATCGAGGGACCGTTCGACCATCCCCACCACGTCGCCAGGACCAGGCCGAGCACCTCCCCGATCGCGCAGCCGGTGAGGCAGTGCAAGGTGGCCGAGACCGCAGATCGGGTGAGCTCCGCCCCGGTGACGACGGCACCATGGTTCTCACCGTGCTTCTCATCGTGCTCGGGCCGGCTCACGCGGCACCGTCCGCGAACTCGGCCGGGTCGAACATGCCGAGGACCCGCCAGCCGAGATCGGGAAACCCGGCAGCGTCGGCAACGTGCGCGGAGGCCAGGTTGGCCGGGTCGTGGAGGTAGGTCACCACGATGCCCCGATCGAGCAGAGATCGAGCCGCCTGAGCCACAAGCCGTCGCGCCAGGCCACGACCCCTCGCAGCCGGCTCGGTGCCGACCGACAGCTCATGGCCGTTCGCATCATGACGCTTGATGCCGACTCCTGCGAGATAGCTGCCGTCGTCGTCACGGGCGATCAGCACCTGGCGCCCGAACGGCCGCAGCCAGTCGGGCACGGCGGGGTCGTCGGCGTCGACCCAGTCGCCGGCGTCGGCCAGCGCCGCGGGCGCGGTCGTCCAGCGGAACGTGCCTGCGAACACGAGGTGCCCGGGCTTGCCGAGCGCCGCCGGGAGGGCGCCGAGCAGTGCCGCCAGGTCGCTGCCCGCACGGAGGGCCGCCTCCTTCGCGGCAGCCTCGTACGCCGGAGGCACCCCGATGAGAGCGCGGCCATCGGGGTCGACGACACCAGTGACGGGGTGGATCTGGCCGTCCCAACCGGGGGCTGCGTTACGCGGGTTGCCGGTGACGGTGGCGGGGATGGCGGGTGGCCAGCCGCCGGTCCAACTGGTGAGGTGAGCGACCAGGCTCTCGGGCAGGGCACCCACGGTCGTCGTCATCGCGCGGCCACCGGCTCGGAACCAGCCGCGTCGACATCTGGGGCGACCAGCGGGCGGAACCGCCGGAGACGGAGGCTGTTGCTTACGACGAACAGTGAGCTGCCCGCCATCGCTGCCCCAGCCACGAGTGGACTGAGCAGTCCGGCGGCAGCCAGCGGCAGCGCGGCGACGTTGTAGGCGAAGGCCCAGAAAAGGTTGCCCTTGATGGTGGCCAGCGTGGCACGTGACAACCGGATCGCGTCAGCGGCGACGCGGAGGTCACCGCGAACCAGAGTGAGGTCAGAGGCATGCATCGCCGCATCGGTTCCCGTGCCGAGCGAGATCCCGAGGTCGGCCTGCGCGAGAGCCGCTGCATCGTTCACGCCGTCGCCCACCATCGCGACGAGGCGGCCCTGGTCCTGCAGTCCCTTGACGACGGCAACCTTGCCGGCGGGCAGCACCTCGGCATGGACGTCGGCAATGCCGACCTCGCGGGCAACGGCTTCGGCGGCTCGGCGATTGTCACCGGTGAGCAGCACGGGCCGCAGCCCGAGCGAGCGCAACTGCGCCACCGCATCGGCAGACGTCGACTTCACCGCATCGGCGACGACGACGACGCCACGCACCTGACCGTCCCAGCCGACCAGGACGGGAGTACGCCCGGCGGCCTCGGCATCGTCGGCCGCGGCGGCGAGGGCTGACGGAGCCAACAGCGACAACTCAGCAGCGAGCCACAGACCTGCGACCCACGACAACATCACTGCCATCCACCAGGCCGGACACACCGCGCCCGTCGTTGTCGACGAACGACGTCACCGCGGGCAGCCGATCGAGCGTCGAGGCCCGCCTCGCCGCCGCCGCGATCGCCGCGGCGATCGGGTGCCCCGAGGCGTCCTCCACCGCACCGGCCAGGCTCAGGACGCGGGCGGTGCTCTCGACCCTCTGCCGCGTGCACGTCGACCACGGTCATCTCGCCGGTCGTCACGGTGCCGGTCTTGTCGAGAACAACTGTGTCGACCTGTCGCGTCGACTCGAGCACCTGCGGACCCTTGATGACGATGCCGAGCTGCGCGCCCCGCCCAGTGCCGACGAGCAGCGCCGTCGGCGTTGCCAGGCCGAGCGCGCAGGGGCACGCGATGATCAGCACGGCGACGGACGCAGTGAACGCGGTCTCGACCGCGGCGCCGGCGAGCAGCCAGCCGACGAGGGTCGCGATCGCCAGCAGGATCACGACCGGCACGAACACCGCCGAAACCCGATCGGCAAGCCGCTGCACGTCAGCCTTGCCGGTCTGCGCCTCTTCGACCAGCCGAGCCAGCTGGGCGAGTCGCGTGTCTGCGCCAACCCTGGTCGCGCGTACGACGAGTCGGCCGCCGGCGTTGACCGTGGCACCCGTGACCTCGTCGCCGGGACCGACCTCGACGGGCACCGACTCGCCGGTGAGCATCGACGCGTCCACGACCGAACGGCCCTCGACAACGATCCCGTCTGTCGCGACCTTGTCCCCCGGTCGCACGACGAACAGGTCGTCCACGGCGAGGGAGCCGACCGGCACCCGCACCTCGCGGCTGCCGCCAGGTCCGTCGTGCAGGACGGCAACGTCCTTCGCGCCGAGGTCGAGCAGGGCCCGCATCGCTGCGCCGGACACGACTTTCGCGCGCGCCTCCATGAAGCGGCCGGCGAGTACGAAGACGGTGACGGCAGAGGCGACCTCGAGGTAGATCTCGTCCTGGCCAACACCCTGTCGCGGCAGCAGGGACACCTCCATCGTCGCGCCAGGGAGCCCTGCGTCACCGACGAACAGCGCCCACAGAGACCAGAGGTACGCAGCGCTGACGCCGATCGAGATCAGCGTGTCCATGGTCGCGACGCCGTGTCGCGCGTTGGTCCAGGCCGCCCGGTGGAAGGGCAGGGCACCCCACACGACGACAGGGGAAGCCAGCGCCAGCGCGGCCCACTGCCAGTCCTCGAACTGCAGAGGACGCACCATCGAGACCACCAGGACGGGCAGCGCGAGAACGGCCGAGACGATGAGCCGCTGGCGCAGTGCCTGGGTCGGCGCATCGCGCGGTTGGTCCTGCACTTCCACGTCGCGAGCGGGCGGGACGGGCAGCGTCGCGGTGTAACCGGTGGCCTCGACGGCGGCGACCAGGTCCTGCGTGCTGACGTCGAGCGGCGCGGTCACGCGTGCCCGCTCCGTCACGTAGTTCACCGTTGCCAGCACGCCGTCGAGCTTGTTGAGCCTGCTCTCCACCCGGGCCGCGCACGACGCACAGGTCATGCCGCCGATGGTCAGCTCGACGCTGCGGGTGGTCACGGTCGGTTGCTCCTCGCTGCGGACGCGCACACGTTCACTCGTTGGACAGCCATGCTCGGTGGTTAAGACCGGACGAGCCGGGCGATCGCCGCCGACGCTTCGCGCACCTTCTGCTCGGCTTCGTCACCGCCGGCGTGGATCGCATCAGTCACACAGTGCGAGAGGTGCTCCTCGAGCAGCAGCAGGGCGACGGACTCGAGCGCCTTGGTGGCGGCCGAGACCTGGGTGAGCACGTCGATGCAGTAGGCATCGGACTCCACCATGCGCTGCAGCCCGCGCACCTGTCCCTCGACGCGACGCAGCCGCTTGAGGTGGGCGTCCTTGTGAGCCGCATAGCCCGGCGCCGTGGTGTCCATCCGCTGCCTCCCGGTCGTGCGGCAAACCCCCTGGGGGTACCCTGTCGTCTATCGAAAACATACCCCCACCCGGTATCACCCGCAACCGGCCCATCCCCCACCCCTCAGTCCCGGTGATCATGAAGGATCCGACCGGCTAGCACCGCCCGATCCTTCATGATCACGGCGTCGGCGGGCGGGAGTGGCGCGGGCGCGGGAGTAGCGTCGGGACCACGACTTCCAGGAGGCAGGCTCTGAGCGCGGACCATCGGCACCATCACGGCGCCGACTCGGGTTCACCCCGCCGACTGGCGGCCGTGCTCGCCATCTCCGCGACCATCCTCGTCGTCGAGGTCGTCGGCGCAGCAGTGTCCGGCAGCCTCGCGCTGCTGGCCGACGCCGGTCACATGCTCACCGACATCTTCGGCCTCACCCTCGCGCTCGCCGCTGCGGTCCTGGCCCGCCGTCCGGCCACCCCGGCGCGCACCTGGGGGTTCCTGCGCGCCGAAGTGCTCGCCGCCGCGGGACAGGCGGCGGTGCTGCTGGCGGTCGGCTGCTTCGTCATTTTCGAGGCGGTACGTCGCCTGTTCGACCCGCCGGAGGTGTCGTCCTCCGCGATGATCGTCTTCGGCCTGGTCGGACTCGCCGGCAACTGCGTGTCCATCGCCCTGCTCCTGCGCACCCGCGCGCACGACCTGAACATGCGCGCGGCGTTCCTCGAGGTCGTCAACGACGCCATCGGCTCGGTCGCCGTTCTGCTGGCCGCTGCAGTGATCGCGATCACCGGCTGGCAGCAGGCCGACGCGATCGCCTCGCTCCTGATCGGTGGACTCATCCTGCCGCGGACCTGGCGATTGCTTCGCGAGACAGTCGACGTACTCCTGGAAGCAACACCACGCGACCTCGACCTGACTGAGGTGCGCGAGCACATCCGCGCCGTCGCCCACGTCCATGACGTGCACGACCTGCACGCATCGCGGGTGTCCTCTCATCTGCCCGTGCTGACCGCGCACGTCGTCGTCGACGACTCGTGCTTCAGCGACGGCCAGCTGCCGCGACTGCTCGACGAACTGCAGAACTGCCTCGCCGGCCATTTCGACGTCGAGCACTCGACGTTCCAGTTCGAGGCACTCGGCCACGTCGAGCACGAGCGGTCCACCCACCACTGAGGCGGCATCGGCGAGTGTCCGGCCAGACCTTGCACCGGGACCTCGCCTGACGCAGGCTGAGGTGATCGGGAGGTTTCATGCGACTGCCCCATTCATCGCAACGGGTCACCGTCGTCGCCGTACTGCTGCTGGTCGTCGCCGTCGTGCGCCAGCTGCGGCATCGGCGGCGCACCACCTGGCCCGGCGGACCACCCGGTGGCGGGCCTGGTGGCACCGCCGGCGTGCGCGAGCCGAGACACCCCCGGCCGTCGCCGCCCGCCGACGCTCTCGCGCTGCCCACCCCGGTGCAAAGCGACGACGTCTCGGCCCTCACCTGACTCGTCCGAACTCCGGGCATGCGGCAGCGGCTACCCTGCCGCAGTGATGGCGGAGGGGCTCGCCGACAACTGCGGCAGTGCCGCCAACGGTCCCTACCCGACGGGTAGGAGGCCGCATGAGTGACCACGAGGAACCGGCGACGGACGCGCGTTCGCACCGGTTACCCATCGACTCCGACGTGTCCGCCAGCCTGGATGACGTCACCCTCACCGCGCCATTGCCCTTCTGGTCGCAGGCGCGACGAACCCTGAAAAACCGCTGGGACATCCTGCTGGTCATCGCCGCGGGCGGCGCACTCGGCAGTCTGGCCAGGTGGGCGCTCGGGGAAGCCCTCCCGGGCGAGCGCGGCAGCTTTCCCGTGGGCCACCTTCCTCGAGAACGTCAGTGGCGGCTTCGCTCTCGGTGTCCTGATGGTGTTCGTCGTCGATGTGTGGTCGCCGTCGCGCTATGTTCGCCCGTTCCTCGGCGTCGGCGTCCTCGGCGGATTCACGACGTTCTCCACCTACATGCTCGACACCCGGGGACTGGTCGTCGCTGACGCCGGCGCGATTGCGGCGGTGTACTTGTTCGGCTCGGTCGTCGTGGGCGTGGCCGCGGTGTGGCTCGGCATCGCAACAGCGCGGCTGTCGACGCCGCGGCCGTCGACGACACGCCCCAGCGACGACAGGTCACAGCCCTCGTGACCGTCCTCCTCGTGCTGATCGGCGGAGCGCTGGGCGCGCCGTTGCGCTATCTCACGGACCTGTTCGTGCAGTCCCGACACGACACCGTGTTTCCGTGGGGGACGGTCACGGTGAACATCTTCGGGTCCCTGATTCTCGGGGCCACTGCTGGCGCCGTGGCGACGGCCGGGGGTCCGGCGTGGGTGCTGACACTGGTCGGGACCGGTTTCTGCGGCGCGCTGACGACGTTCTCCACGTTCGGGTTCGAGACCGTCCGCCTCGCCGAGGAGGGCTCGTTGCGCGCGGCAGCGCTCAACATCGGCGCGAGCCTCGCCGTGGGGATGGCTGCGTGCGTGGCCGGCTGGTCGCTCGCGGCGGCGCTGTTCTGAGCCCCACCCCGGAACATCCATGATCATGAAGGATCGGTCCACCTAGAGCCGGTCGGATCCTTCATGATCACCGGGCGCGGGGGACGGCGCGCGCGCCCTCAGGACAGGACGCGGAGCCGGGTGGTCACGGGCATGGCGGCCAGCGCATGCACGACGTCGGGCTCGTAGTCACAGGCGATGTCGGTCAGCAGATAGCCGATCTGCCCGCGAGTGGTCAGCGCCTGACCCTCGATGTTCACCTGGTGGTCGGCCAGGACGCCGTTGACCGCGGCCAGGACGCCGGGCGTGTTGGTGTGCAGGTGAGCCAGCCGATGGGTCCCCGGCTGCTGGTCGAAGGCGACCTGCGGCAGGTTGACGCTCAGCGTGGTGCTGCCGGAGGCGACGAAGTCACGCAGCTTCGCTGCGACGAACCGGCCGATGTCCTGCTGCGCCTCCTCGGTCGAGCCGCCGATGTGCGGGGTGAGGATGACGTTGGGCAGACCGCGCAGGTCGGACCGGAAGGCATCTCCCTGGCTGCTGCGGCTCCTCCGGGAAGACGTCGATCGCCGCCCCCGACAGGTGCCCGCTCGCGATGTGGGCGGCCAGCGCCCGGTGGTCCACGACGAATCCGCGCGACAGGTTGAGGAACACCGCGCCCGTGCGCATCCGGGCGAACTGGTCCTCCTCGAACATCCCCGCGTTGCCGTCGCGGCCGTCGACGTGCAGTGTCACGACGTCCGCGATCTCGAGCAGCTCGTCGAGGGACTCACAGCTGCGTGCGTTGCCGAGCGCCAGCTTCTCGGCCGTGTCGTAGAACACGACGGACATGCCGAGCGCCTCGGCGAGCACCGACAGCTGGCTGCCGATGTTCCCGTAGCCGACGATCCCGAGCCGCCGCCCTCGCATCTCGTGTGCCCCCGTCGCCGACTTGTCCCACATGCCGGCATGCAGCGACTCGTTCTTCTCCGTGAGCCGCCGGGTCAGCGCGATCATCTCGGCGATCGCGAGCTCGACGACGCTTCGCGTGTTCGAGAACGGCGCGTTGAAGACGGCCACCCCGAGCTCGGACGCGGCGGCCGTGTCGATCTGGTTGGTGCCGATGCAGAAGGCGCCGATGGCCAGCAGGCCGGGAAACTGCTTGAGGACGCTGGCGGACACCTGGGTCTTGGACCGGATGCCGAGCAGGTCGACGCCGTCCAGCGCCGTTGCCAGCTCGGCCTCGTCCAGCGCCCCCTTCGCCGTCACCACCTCGATGTCGGCCGCCCGCAGGGCAATGGCCGCCTCGGGATGCACGTTCTCCAACAGCAGGGCCTTCACAGCCGCGTCGTCCTCATGGTTCCCAACGCTACGTGGGCACCTTCATGGGTACGTCGACCGCCCGCGCGCCACCGTTGTCCGCTCGGCACTGCCTACGGCATCTCGACGGTCTCGGAGCGGGCGATCTCGGCGAAGGCAGCGTCGAGATGGGCATTGAACGAACGGCCCGACGTGCCGGGTTCGCCGAGCAGGGTGGCGATGAGCAGCGGCGCGTGGGTGCTCATCTCCAAGGCGCTGACGGGACGCGGATCCTCGTCGTCCGGGTGGATGCCGAGCGACCCGGCGAGCAGGACCAGCAGGACATCCGCGTCGACGGCAGGAAGGCAGGTGGCGCTCGCGGACACGCTGCGCGCGATCACGTCGTGGATGTCGTCGCCCGACAGCCCTCCGGGATGGCGGTCCTCGAGCAGGGACCGCACCACGGCGCCGAGGACGAGCCCGACCTGCTCGCGATCGAGGGCGGCCAGCCGCCCGGAGGCCTTCTGGAACGCGACCGGGTCGTCGGACCGCGCCGCCGTCACCGTCTCGACCGCGGCGGTCGCGATGGCGCGCGGCACCGCCGGGAGCTGCCGCCAGGACGTGCTCATCGGGGGCGTCGGAGACGGGCAATCATCGCTGAACAGTAACGACGAGCCGGATCCGCGTCGCGAAGCCGAGCCCGCATCGCGGCGGTCGAGCGCTGCTGATGCCTCCGGCTTGACGCATGCCGATATGGGCATATGATGGCGCTCATGGCACGAGCAGCGACGACGTCGGACGTCTTCAACGCGATCGCCGAGCCGCAGCGCCGGGAGATCCTGGTGCTGCTGCGGGCGGGTGAGCGGCCGGTGACCGAGTTGGCCCAGGAGCTGGGGATGACCCAGCCGGGCGCGTCCAAGCACCTGCGGGTGCTCCGGGAGGTCGGGCTGGTGCGGGACCGCAAGGCAGGCAAGCAGCGCCTGTACGGCCTTGACGCCCGCGGGCTGCGACCGGTCCACGAGTGGACCGGCGGGTTCGAGCGGTTCTGGAACGAGAGCTTCGACCGGCTGGACGCGTACGTGCAGGACCTCAAGCAGGCAAGGCAGGAGGAGTGACCGATGGCAGTGACAGGACGGGACGCGCCGGCGCAGTCAGCGACGGCCGACCGCGAGATCGTGATCTCCCGGGTCATCAGTGCCCCACGGGAGCTGGTGTTCGAGGCGTTCACCGAGGTGCGGCACCTGTCGCGATGGTGGGGACCGGAGGGGTTCACCACCACCACGCGGGCGTTCGAGTTCCGCGTCGGCGGGGAGTGGGACTTCGTGATGCACGGACCGGACGGGACGGACTACCAGGAGTGGATCTCCTGGACCGAGATCGCCCCGCCGGAGCGGATCGCGCTGCGGCACGGTGAGTCCCGCGGCGACCCGAACGCCTTCGAGTCGGTCCTCACGTTCGCGTCCGACGGCGCGGCGACCCGGATCGAGATGCGCACGGTGTTCCCCACCAAGGAGCTGCGCGACGAGGCGGTCGAGAAGTACCACGCGATCGAGGGCGGCCAGCAGACCCTGAGCAACCTGGCTGCCTACGTCACCGAGATCGCTCGGTCGGGAGTGGAGGACTGATGGCCGGGAAGGTGTTCTTCAGCGTGTCGATGTCGCTGGACGGGTTCATCGCGCCCGAGTCCCTCGGGGACTTGATGGGGCAGCAGTGGATGGAGCTGCAGCAGTGGATCTTCCCGCTGCGGTTCTTCCGGGAGAACCTGAAGCTCGGCGAGGGCGGCGAGGAAGGGCGCGACAACGACATCGTGCGGGAGACGTTCGAGCGCACCGGCGCGAGCGTGATGGGCAAGCGCATGTTCGACGCCGGCGAGCAGATGTGGCCGGAGGAGGCGCCGTTCCACACGCCGGTCTTCGTCGTGACGCACGAGAAGCGTGACCCCTGGGAGCGGCCGGGCGGGACCACCTTCCACTTCGTCAACGACGGCATCGAGACCGCGCTCGACCAGGCCCGCGAGGCCGCCGGCGACCGCGACGTCCGCATCGCGGGCGGCGGCGCAACGATCCTGGAGTACGTGAACGCCGGCCTGATCGACGAGTTCTCGATCGCGCTCTCACCCGTGCTGTTCGGCTCCGGAATCCGCCTGTTCGAGGGCGTGGACGCGGGCCGCGTGGCCCTGGAGCCGGTCCGCGCGGAGCCGACGCAGCGGGTGACCCACCTGACCTACGCAGTCCGGGAGCGGTAACTGTCGGGTCTTGACCCTCCCCGCCGGCCGTCGGCCGGCGTCCGTCACCCGATTGGGTTTATGTGTGGGCCACTCCCAGGTGACACAGTGACCCTTATGCCGTTGGAGCAGGACACGCGTTCGGGAGTCAACCCGGCACGCCGGCTGCACCTGGACGGCCCGGCGCTCGTGACCACAGTGGTCGCGGCTCTCGCTGCGGTCGGGTGCATCGTCCTGGCTGCCAAGCACGGCTACCACTTCGTCGTGCTGCTGCTGGACCGCGGTCACATCGCGGCCCGGAACGCGGAGCTGTTCGCGGCGTTCGGATGGCTGGCCGGCGCGCTCGTACTCAGCCTTGGTTGCGGACTGCTGCTGCGCCTGATGTACCGGATCAACGGGACCGCCGCCGAGCCGGCCGACGCCGTCGCGGGGCGGCCTGCCGCGCGCTCGCGGCACGCGGACGGCTCGGGCCGCCGCCGCTGACCGACGTGTGGCGCGCCCGTCAGGCGTGGGCCCCCACCGTGACCGGGCCGATCGTCAGCTGCGCCGGTGCCTGCAGAATCTCGCCGACTCGGCCGACCTGGCCGTCGAGCTCCCGAAGCTGACCGACGCTGAGCACGTCGAGCGGTTCGACCGTGACCGCGACCTTCTTGGCTGCGCGTTTGAGGTGCCAGACCCCTGCGACCGTTCCGTTGACGAGCAGCACGGGGAAGTTGCCGGCCTGCCCGCGGGCAAGAGCGCGTTCCCAGGCCGGGCCGGGGAAGAGCAGCTCCCGCGGTTGACCTGCGATGGCGTAGGCGTCGAAGTAGGGCAGCAGCCGAACGGATTCGGCCGGCGTGTGCACGACGTCCTCACCGGCGAGCTGCCACGCGAGGTTGCCTTCGACATCGACCTGTTCGATGTCGTCGCCCAGCGAGGTGAACAGCTCAGTCGCCCACTTTGCCGACGCGTTCAGCCACTTGGCGAAATGCTGTGGCGTCGCCGGTCCGTAGGCGAACAGATAGCGACGGAGCAGCTCGTCGAGGGCAGCCGGTCCGTCGGTGGGGGCGAAGTCCGGCCACCAGCGGCACGGGTTCGTGTAGGTGACGACGTGGCCGCGGTTCTCACCGAAGCACAGCGCGCCGCGGACTCCGGCCAGCGACAGCGCCTGACGCCATCGCGGCCACATGCCTTGGAACGCCGGCATCACGAGATCCCCTGCCCAGGGTCCGGTCCGCGCCACGACGGCCGCCGTCAGCTCGTCGACCGTCAGCTCGGCGTCAACGAGCGCGTCCGCAACGGCTGCGAGCACCTCCTCGGTCTGCTCCGCCGTGAGTCGTACGTCTTCCTTGAACGGTGACCTCGGCTGCGGCATCGCGGCCAGGGCGCCGGACCACATCGGCAGGTCGCGCGCGGGCAGCAGGTGCACCGTGCCGCGCGGGCCGAACGTCTTCACCAGGCTGCGCTCGGTCCACAGCGCTGCGCGGATGTCGGTCTGGGTGACACCGGTCAGCCTGAGGCCGACGGAGAGCTCGGCGGCGGACAGCACCTGGGCGTGGGTGCCGCACATGGCGGCCACGACGTCGGCGGGGGCGGCATCGGAGGACGGGACAAGCAGGCCCTGCCGTCCGAGGCGGCGAGCGGAGACCTCGGCCCACGACATGCGGCGTACGACCGTCGTCGTCGTAGCCATCCGCGCCACCCCTTCGCCCCGCCGGAAGCCACGAGCGTCCCACCTGCCACCGACAGGTCCGACAGGATCGGGGCCAGCCTGACGCCGCATCTGCCCCAACTCGCGCTTCGCCGGCTGCTCGGGGCCGCCGCTCTCTCCCTGTCAGTCGCGTACCTGCTGATAGCGCTGACGAACTGACGCGCGTGGACTCTCGGTGGCACGCCCCGACGGCCGGCCACCCACCGACGGGCGGCCGGCCTTGGCGTTGCCGCTCAGCAGCAACCGGGCTCGCAGCAGTCGGTCGTCTCGTCGCAGCAGTCGTCCATCGCCCTCACCTCCCTCCGGGAACAGGGATGGGTCGTCGAGTCAGGTCGCGCAGCAGGCCGACCCGGCCGGCAGCACGGGGTTGGCCTCGAGGTGGGACGTGCCCTCGAGCTCGGCTCCGGCATCGGCGAGCACGGTGTAGATCTCCCACGGCTCACCGCCAGGGCCGGTGACCCAGACCTTGTCCTGCAGCGCGTAGCAGCAGGTCGTGGCCTCCTCCACCCGGGTGGCGATGCCGAGTCCGGCGAACCGGCGGGTCTCCGCCACGACCTCGTCGGTGGAGGCGACTTCGACGCCGAGGTGGTTCAACGAGCCCCCGTGGCCCGGGTTCTCGATCAGGACCAGCTTCAGAGCCGGTTCGTCGAGGGCGAAGTTCGCATAGCCGGGGCGACGCTTCGCGGGCTCGGCGTTGAAGAGCCGGGAGTAGAAGGTGACTGCCTCGTCGATGCTGTCGACGTTGAGGGCGAGCTGGACACGGGACACGTGGTTCCTCCGGCGACTGGTGAATGCGTGATGGGTGGAGTCATCGACGTCTGTCGATGACGACTATGGAGGGGAAATAGATGACTGTCAATGATTGACGCTCATCTATTTCATGGCAGGATGGTGTGCATGCCGAAGCCGCTCCCACTGCTCGACCCGCTGACCAGTGCCGCCGTCTGCTGCCCGCCGCTCGCTGCGTCGCCACTGTCCGCGGCCGAGGCTCAGGAGCTTGCGGCGCGACTCAAGGCGCTCGCCGACCCGGCACGGCTGAGGCTGCTGTCGATGCTGCTCGCGAGCGAGAACCAGGAGATGTGCACCTGCGACGTCACCGATCCGCTGGGCCTGTCCCAGCCGACCGTGAGCCATCACTTCAAAGTGCTGGCCAGCGCCGGTCTCGTGGTCGGCGAACGCCGCGGCACCTGGACCTGGTATCGCGTGGTCCCCGATGCTCTCAGCGGCCTCGCTCGCGTGTTGGATCCCGCCTGCTGTTGACAGATGGCCCGATTGCGCGCAACGAGATCAGAGAGAGGCCCGCTGCGAGCTGAGGTCGCGATGAGTCCGGTTGCTCGGTCCGCGACTCCTCAGCGAGTCGAGGTGAGGGCCGCAAGGCCGGCCCTGAGGAACTCGACACCGACCGCTAGTTGCGCAGGCCCGTCGTCGCGCCCCTCGAGGCCGATCGAGCGGAGCGTGAACAGGACGGCCATCGCCGCCCCGGCGAAGGCCTGCGGGCCGACGTCCTCCGCTGCGACACCGGTGTCCCGGGCGACCGCCCGAGCGATCTCCGACTGGACCTTCTCGAGATGCTGGTGCGCCCTGCCACGCAGGTCGGCGTCGTGCGCGATCGCCGCCTCGCGCAGCCGCGAGATCTCGCGGTCGTGCTGGTCGCGACCCGCCTCGTCGGTGATCCAGGCCAGGATCCGGTCGACGACGTCTCCCGTTCCCGTCCGCAGGTGCTCCGTCGCCCGGGCGATGGTGTCGTCGACTCGGTCGAACAGGATGTCGTCCTTGGCCGGGAACCAGCGTCGAGACGGTGCGCGGCGCGACGTCCGCGCGCTCGGCGATCCGCGGGATGGTCGCGGCGGCGTAGCCGCCTTCGATGGTCAGCTCGGCGGTCGCCTGCACGATGGCGCGCCGGGTGCGGCGGTTCTTGCGCTCGCGCAGACCGAGCGCGGCGTCGGATGGAGGCATGCCCAGAGCATATCGCAAATCTGCATCATCATGTGAACTTGCATGATCATGCGAGTTTGCTCTATCGTGCGTATTAACCCGATGGCTGACCGCCCGGGCCTGCCCCTGCACCACCGTCTCGAGAGAGTGGAAGTTCCATGGCTCACCTCCTTCACCGCATCGGCGCGTTCGCCGTCCGCCGTCGCCGCACCGTGCTGGTGGGCTGGCTGCTGGCCTTCGCCCTGCTCGGCGGGCTCGCAGCGGGCTTCAAGGGCACGTTCTCGTCCGAGTTCACCATCCCCGGCACCGAGTCCCAGCAGGCCGCCGAGCTCATCGCGAAACGGATTCCCGGCGCGAACGCCGATGCCGCAGCCGGCAAGGTCGTCTTCGCGGCACCCGCCGGGCAGACGCTGAACACCGCCGAGCGCAAGGCCGCCGTCCAGCAGACGGTCAAAGCGCTGGGCCAGGTCACGAACGTCGCCTCCGCCACCGACCCGTACACGGCACGGACGATCTCCAAGGACGGCCAGATCGCCTACACAGACCTCACGTTCACGGTCGCGCCGCGGGCCGTGACCGCAACGCAGACCGACGCCATCGCGGCGGCGACGGAGGGGGCCAAGCAGGCCGGCATCCGGGTCGAGTACGGCGGGGTCGCCGCCCCGGTCGAGTCGGAGAAGCCGATCGGCGAGGTCCTCGGAGTCGTGGTCGCGCTGGTCGTGCTGACCGTGACCTTCGGGTCGCTGCTCGCCGCAGGCCTGCCGCTGCTCACCGGCGTCCTCGGCGTCGCGTTCGGCGCCCTCGGCATCACGCTGGCCAGCGGCTTCACCGACCTGACCGACACCTCGATCACGCTCGCGGTGATGCTCGGCCTCGCCGTCGGCATCGACTACACCTTGTTCATCCTGTCCCGGCACCGGACCCAGGTGAAGGACGGGATGGCGATCGACGCGTCGATCGCGAAGGCGGTGGGCACCGCCGGCAGCGCCGTCGTGTTCGCCGGTGCGACCGTCGTCATCGCGCTGGTCGCGCTGGTGGTCACGGGGGTGCCGTTCCTGACCCAGATGGGCATCGGCGCCGCCGCTGCCGTGGCCGTCGCGGTGCTGCTCAGCCTCACGTTCGTGCCCGCCCTGCTCGCCGTCGCCGGCCAGCGCGCCGTTCGCGGCAAGGCGTTCTCCCACGATCTGCACGACGCCGAGGCCGGCGAGAAGCCCACCCTCGGCGCCCGGTGGATCGCGCTGGTCATCCGCCGCCGCTGGCTGGCGATCGGCGGGGTCACCCTGGCGCTGCTCGCACTCGCCGCCCCGGCGCTGAACATGCGCCTCGGGCTGCCCGATGACGGCACCGCCGCGCCGGCCACGACCCAACGGCAGGCCTACGACCTGCTCGCCACCGGGTTCGGACCCGGCTTCAACGGACCCCTGACCGTCGTCGCCGACCTCGACGGCGTCACCGACGCTGCGCGGGCCGCCGACGCCACCGCGGCACGGCTGCGCGGCCTCGACAACGTCGCCACCGTCACGTCGCCGTTCCTGAACGAGCAGAAGAACCTCGCGATCATCACCGTCGTCCCCGACAGCGGCCCGTCGTCAACCGCGACGAAGGACCTCGTCAACGCCATCCGCGCCGACGCACCAGCGATCCAGCAGCAGACCGGCGCCGAGCTGGCCGTCACCGGTCAGACCGCGGTGAACATCGACATCTCCCAGAAGATGTCTGACGCGCTGGTGCCCTATCTGGCCGTCGTCGTCGGACTCGCCGTGCTCCTGCTGCTGGTGGCGTTCCGCTCGGTCCTGGTCCCGCTCACCGCCATCGCCGGATTCCTGCTGACCATCGGCGCGTCCTTCGGTGTGGTGACCCTCGTCTTCCAGGACGGCGTTCTCGCAAACCTGTTCGGCGTCGCGCAGACCGGGCCACTGATCAGCCTCCTGCCCATTCTGATCATCGGCGTGATCTTCGGGCTGGCAATGGACTACCAGGTGTTCCTGGTCTCCCGGATGCACGAGGAGGTCAGCCACGGTGCCACCCCACGTGACGCCGTCCGCGACGGCTTCCGCCACAGCGCCCGCGTCGTGACCGCCGCCGGGCTGATCATGATCTCCGTGTTCTCCGGGTTCATCCTGCCGAGCGACCCGATCATCAAGTCGATCGGTCTCGCATTCGCCACCGGCATCCTCATCGACGCGTTCCTCGTCCGGATGACCCTCATCCCGGCGCTGATGACCGTCCTGGACCGCCACGCCTGGTGGCTGCCCCGCTGGCTGGACCGGATCCTGCCCAACGTCGACCTCGAAGGCGCCTCTCTCGACAAGGACCGCGCCGAGGCTCCACGCGTCCTGGCCGAGTCGCTGTCGAGATAGGACGCACGGCCCGGCCGCCGACGCAGGATCGGAACGCCTTCCGACACACGCGGTGCTAGTGGACGGAACTTGCACGGATGACGCACAATTGGCACTCGGCAGGGGCGAGTGCCAATTGTCGTTGCCGAGGATCACCGAACCGAGCTCAGGAGGACCGTCCGTGCCGACGTACCAGTACGCCTGTACCGAGTGCGGACACGGCTTCGAGCAGTTCCAGTCCTTCAGCGACGACGCGCTCACCGAGTGCCCGACCTGCGGCGGACGGTTGCGCAAGGTCTTCAACAGCGTGGGCATCGTCTTCAAGGGATCCGGCTTCTACCGCAACGACAGTCGCGAAGCAGCCGCCAAGGGCAAGAGCAAGGACGGCAAGAGCAAGGAGTCCGTCGGAAGCGGCAAGTCCGAGTCGTCCTCGGACAAATCGTCGGACAAGTCCTCTGACAAGGGCGCCAGCCCGGACAAGAAGTCCGACAGCGCGGCCTCGTCCACCAGCACGACGGGCAAGGACAGCGGGTCGTCCGGCTCCGGCGGGTCGTCGGCCGGCTCGTCCTCGGGGTCGTCGTCCACAGCAGGCAGCGCCGCCTGAGCCAGCCGTCAGGCATGTGGACGGCGGGGCCAGCCGTCCGGCGCGGCACTAATGTCGGGCGCCATGACGGTCACGAGCAACAAGGTGTACGACGGCCCGCGCGCTGACGTCGGCGTCATCGGGGGATCCGGGCTCTACTCTCTGCTCGACGCGGCGGAGACGGTCGAGGTCGACACCCCATTCGGCTCACCCAGCGATCCTCTTACCATCGGCGACGTCGGCGGTCGTCGCGTCGCCTTCCTGCCGCGCCACGGTCGTGACCACCGGTTCCCTCCCCACCGGGTCAACTACCGCGCCAACATCTGGGCGTTGCGTGCGGTCGGCGCACGACAGGTGCTCGGACCGTGCGCGGTCGGGTCGCTGAAGGCCCAGCACGACGCGGGCACGGTGGTCGTCCCTGACCAGATCGTCGACCGGACATGGGGCAGGGCGCACACGTTCTACGACGACATCGGTCCGGTCGTCCATGTCGGCTTCGCCGACCCCTACTGCCCCAACGGACGCCGGGTCGCAGTCGAGGCAGCGCGTGCCCGCGGCCTCGACCCGGTCGACGGCGGCACCCTCGTCGTGGTGAACGGCCCGCGGTTCAGCACCCGCGCCGAGTCGCTGTGGCATCAGAGTCAGGGCTGGGTTGTCGTCGGCATGACCGGGTCGACGGAGGCGGCGCTCGCCCGCGAACTCGCCTTGTGCTACACCGCGATCTCGCTCGTCACCGACCTCGACGCCGGGCTCGAGCACGGCGAGGGAGTCACCCACGACGAGGTGCTGCGCGTCTTCGCCGCCAACATGGAGAAGGTACGTGCGCTGCTGCTTGATGTGGTCGCCGCTCTACCCGACGCCAGCGCAGACTGCTCGTGCCGGCACGCCCTCGACGGGTTGAGACTGCCGTTCGACCTGCCGTGACGGCACGCGCTCGACGGGCCGGCCCGCACGCCGACGACGAGCGTTCCTATCCGGCCCGGCGGGGTCGAGGGACGGGCTGGCTACGCGACCTGCGTCGCGCGGCATCGTGGCACCGCCGCCTGCTGGTCGCCGGCCTGCTGGCAGCCTCGGCGGCCTTCGCCATCGACGCGCTGAGCCCCCCGCCGCCCAGCACGGAGTCCGTCCTCGTCGCCGCCAAGGACCTCGCTGGTGGCACGCGGTTGCTGCCGGACGACGTACGGATGAAGGACGTCTCGCCTGCCTCGCTCCCCGACGGAGCGGTGCGATCGCGCACCTTCGCGGCGGGCAGAACCCTTGACGCGCCGGTAAGAAAAGGAGAAGTCCTGACCGATGTCCGGTTGGTCGGCAAGACGTTCCTCGACAGCTATGGCGACGGGTTCGTCGCGGCTCCGGTCCGCATCGCCGACGCAGCGTCGGTGCGGCTCCTCAGAGCCGGCGACACGGTGGACGTGCTGGCCGCGGGGACAGGGGCGGACGGCTCGGGAACCAGCGCTGCGCGGGTTGTCGCAGGCGCGGCGCCGGTCCTCGCGCTCCCACCAATGAGCGACTCCCCGCTCGGCGCGGGCGACATCGATCCGGGCGCACTCGTGGTCGTCGTGACCTCGCCGGAGACAGCGGCGCGCCTTGCCGCTGCTGCCGTGACCGACCGGCTGTCCCTGGTCATCCACGGGAGATGACCCAGAGATGACATCGCTGGAGGCTTCTGGAACTGTGTGACCCTCTCGAGCAGACTGGAGCAGCACATGATCAAGGGTTTCAAGGACTTCCTGATGCGTGGCAACGTCGTCGACCTTGCGGTGGCCATCGTCATCGGCACCGCTTTTGCCGCAGTGGTCAAGGCGTTCGTTGACGGCATCATCGGCGGCATCCTGGGCGCCATCGGTGGCTCGCCCAGCTTCGGCAATGCTGGCTTCACGATCAACCACAGCCTGATCAACATCGGCCTGGTCGTCAACGCCATCATCTACTTCGTCATTGTCGCGGCCACCATCTACTTCCTGGTCATCGTGCCGGTCAACCACCTGGCCGAGCGACGCAAGCGCGGCGAGGAGCCAGAGGTGCAGGCACCCAGCGAGGAGATCCTGCTGCTCCAGGAGATCCGCGACCTCCTGCGTCAGCGCAGCATCTGAGCGAAAGCGCCGGTTCACCCGCGGCCAGGAGCCGCTGCACCTCACCAGTGCGGCGGCTTCTCCCGCAGCAGGCGTTCGTCGTCGTCGGCCTCGTCGGCCTGCTCGCCCCAGCCACGATCCGTGTCGTCCGTGGTCTGCTCGGGCAGTACCTCGTCCTCGTAGCCCTGGTTCTCGCTCATCGCAGCCAAGAATAGGCGCCGGACAATAGGGGTGCCCAATCCGATCCAATCGGCCCGGTTGGCCCTACTCTGATCGGCGTGCCCGAAGCATCGCTCACGTTTCCGGCCGAGCTGCGCAGCGTTGGTGCGGCCCGACGGTTCCTGCGAGCCATGCTGCACGACTGGAACAGCGACGACTACGACTACGCCGCGCCGCTCGTACTCACCGAACTCGTCACGAACGCCACCCTCCATGCCCGCACCCCCTACACGGTGCAGCTGCGATTGGAACCCACCCACCTGGTCGTCGAGGTCGCCGACCAGTCACCGCGGCTGCCGCAGACTCTCCGCTACGCGACCGATGCGACCACAGGGCGCGGGATCACGCTGGTCAACGCGTTCAGCTCCAGATGGGGCACGATCCCGACCGCCGACGGGAAGGTCGTGTGGGCGCACATTCGCCCAGACGAGCCGACCGTCCTGACCTTCGCTGACCAGACGGACGGCGGGGTCGACGAAGTCAAGGTCGGGCGGAGCTTTCCGACACCGCGCGACGGCAGCGCGATCCGCCCGGCGGTCAACAGCATCGATCCTGCGCGGAGCCCTGCGCCGGCCGCCGCATGACGGCGGATGACCTGTGCACGATCCGGCTCATCGGCCTGCCCATCTCCGTGCAGGTGCGAGCGCAGGAGCACGCCGACGAGCTGACCCGCGAGCTCACCCTCATCGGAGCGCAGCTGCGGCAGGAGGGCAACGTCCGCGAGCTGCCGGCCGTGCTGTTGACAGTCATCGAACAGCTCAGCCACCAGTACTCGGGATTCACCGTCGAGCAGGAACAGCAACTGGCCGATGCCCTGGCGCGCGGCGACGAGACCATCGACCTCACCTACCGGGTGCCGGCGTCCGCCGGTGCCGCGGCGCAGACGCTCGGCGACATCCTCGACCAGGCCGACGTCTATTGCAGCACCGGCCGGCACCTGCTCACGCTGGCAACGCCTGAGGACCTGCTGACCTACCGCCGGTGGTTCCTGTCCCAGTTCACCAACCAGGTCACCGGAGCACCGCCCATCTCCTGGAACGACTACCTGCGCCAGCATGCGACCTGACCGACCACTGACCATCGCCGCGACATGACCGACGTCATCGCGATCGAGAACCTCGTGAAGACGTTCGGTCACACCCGGGCTCTCGACGGGCTCGACCTGCACGTTCGGACGGGAGAGGTGCACGGCTTCCTCGGGCCGAACGGGGCAGGAAAGTCCACGACGATCCGGGTGCTGCTCGGCCTGTTGCGGGCCGACAGCGGTGCAGTTCAGCTGCTCGACGGAGATCCGTGGCGCGACGCGGCCGAGCTGCATCGGCGACTCGCCTACGTACCCGGTGACGTGTCCCTGTGGCCCAACCTGTCCGGCGGCGAGGCGATCGACCTGCTCGGGCGGCTGCGCGGCGGCCTGCAGGTCGAGCGCCGCGACGCCCTGCTCGAGCGGTTCGAACTAGATCCCCGCAAGAAGGGTCGCGCCTACTCCAAAGGCAACCGTCAGAAGGTCGCGCTGGTCGCGGCGCTCGCCTCCGACGTCGAGCTGCTGCTGCTCGACGAGCCGACCTCGGGACTCGACCCTTTGATGGAAGAGGTCTTCCGCGAGTGCATCACCGAGGAGCGCGATCGCGGGCGCACGGTGTTGTTGTCCAGCCACATCCTCGCCGAGGTCGAAGCCCTCTGTGACCGCGTCAGCATCGTGCGTGCCGGTCGGATGGTCGAGACCGGAACGCTCGCCGAGCTGCGGCATCTGCGTCGCACGTCGTTGACCGCGCAGGTGGCGGGCGCACCCCCGGACCTGTCGGACCTGCCCGGCGTGCACGACCTGCGGGTGGACGGTGCGCGAGTGCAGTGCGAAGTGGACACGACGTCGTTGGACGTGGTCCTGCGCCGGCTCACCGACGCTGGAGTGGTCGACCTCAGCGCGACGCCGCCGACCCTGGAGGAGTTGTTCCTGCGCCATTACCAAGGCGCCGAGGACAGCGCGTGAGTTCGTTCAGCGGTACGGGCGCGCTCGTACGCCTCGTGTTGCGCCGCGACCGCGTCGTGCTGCCGCTGTGGGTCCTGGCGCTCGGCAGCATTCCCGTCTCCTACGCGAGCGCGACGATGTCGCTCTTCCCGACGGCCGCCGAACGCGCCTCGTATGCACAGGGGCTTCGGGACACACCCGCCGAGCTGGCTCTGATCGGGCCGGTGTTCGGCTCGAGCGCCGGCGCATTGTCGGTCTGGCGCTCGGGTTTCCTGCTGGTGATCGTCGCCCTGGCGAGTGCTTTGACGGTGGTGCGGCACACGCGCGTCGAGGAGGAGGCCGGGCGACGGGAACTGCTGGGTGCCACCGTCGTCGGGCGGCAGGCACCGCTCACCGCAGCCCTGCTCGTCACCCTGGCGGCCGACGCGGTTGTCGGCGTGATCGCTGCGGCCGGCTTCGTCGCGGTCGGGCTCTCGGGACCGGGCAGCGTTGCGTTCGGGCTGGGTCTGGCCCTGTCCGGAGTCGATGTTCGCCGGTGTCGCGGCCGTGACCAGTCAGGTGTTCGAGACGGCCGCTGCCGCTCGCGGTGCGGCGCTCGCGACCCTCGGCGGCGCCTTCCTGCTGCGCGCACTCGGCGACGCGGGCGGGACGGGCAGCGAGCTGTCGTGGCTGTCCTGGCTCTCGCCCATCGGCTGGTTGCAGCAGGTCCGCCCCTACGCCGGGGAGCGCTGGTGGGTCCTGTTGCTGCCACTCGCGCTGGCGACCGTCCTGCTCGTCGCGGCACAGCGGCTGACCGAGCACCGGGATGTGGGAGGCGGCTTGTTCGCCACCCGTCCCGGGCCGGCGACCGGCGCCGAACGGCTGCGATCGCCGCTGGCTCTGGCCTGGCGGCTGCACGTCCGCGCGCTGCTCGCTTGGGCCGCCGGGTTCGCTGTCGTGGGCCTGGTGCTCGGCGGTGCCGCGGACAGTGTCGACCAGCAGTTCGGCAGCAACCAGAGGCTGACTGATCTGCTGGCCCGCCTCGGCGGCAGCGGCGGCCTGACCGATGCGTTCCTCGCCGCGTCGTTCGCGATCATGGCGTTCGGTGCTGCGGGCTACACCGTCTCGGCGACGTTGCGGTTGCGCGCCGAGGAGACCGCGCTGCGCGCCGAGCCGTTGCTCGCGACCGGCGTCAGTCGGTTGCAGTGGGCGGCGAGCCATCTCGTCTTCGCGTTCGGCGGTGCGGCCCTGGTGGTGGTCATCACCGGCTTGTCCGCGGGCGTGGCCGTGGCGGCGTCGACCGGCGACGCGGGCGAGGTGCCACGACTCGTGGGGGCTGCGCTGGCCCAGCTGCCCGCTGTCTGGGTGCTCACCGGAGTGGCCGTTGCCCTGGTCGGGCTGCTGCCGCGCTGGTCGGCTGCGGCCTGGGGGGTCCTGGCGGCGTGCCTGCTGCTCGGGCAGATCGGCGAGACGCTCGACCTCGACCCGCGGCTGCTCGACGTGTCGCCGTTCACCCACGTACCCAAGCTGCCTGGTGGGGCCGTCGCGGCGGGTCCGATGATCGGGCTGCTCGCCGTCGCCGCCGCGCTCAGCGTGGCCGGGCTCGCCGGCCTGCGCCGCCGCGACATCGGCTGACGGTCGGCGAGGCCGCCCTGGGGGGCCTGACACATCTGGGCAATAGGCAGTGCCGCATGGGCAATCGCTGCCGATGCGCAGGACCCCGCTGACGGCGACCCTCGGACTACACCGAAGGAGAACCGACATGAAAGCCACAGCCGCCGTCGCACTCCCCCAGCAGCGCACACCGGAACAGCCACCGGCCGCCGAGCTGCGCTACGTGACCCTTGCGACCCACCGTCGCCACCGGCACCAGCTCGTACTCGACAACGTCAACGTCACCATCCACCGCGGCGAGGTGATGAGCGTGCTGAGCCGTCATGACGCCGCCGCGAGCACACTGCTCGACCTCCTCGATGGTCGCGCCGAGCCGAGCTGGGGCTCGGTCCAGGTCGCGGGCCGCGAGGTGACCCGGCTCGGCCGCCACGACCTGGCGCAGCTGAAACATGAGCACATCGCTCGCGTTCTGCCTGCTTACGGCGTCCACGCAAAACTCACCGTTCGGCAGAACCTCGTCGTCGCGCAGCGACGGTCCGGCCGGGCAATCGACCTGGAGTGGGTCGACACGGTCGCCGACGTGATGGGACTGAGCGGCATGCTCGGCTACCGGTCGACCGACGGCGCGGACGCCCGCCGCGCGCGCTGGGCGGTCGCCCGAGCCATGGTGCTGCGGCCGTCCCTCGTCCTGGCCAACGACATCACCGCCGGCCTCGAGCGGGCGGAGGAGCAGGAACTGATGTCCCGCCTCACGGCAGCGGCCAGCGAGGCCGGGGCAGGCGTCGTACTCGCAACTCGCGACCCCATCACCGCGTCGGTCACCAACCGGGTCCTCCTGCTCAACCGCGGCAGGGTCAGCGACGACACCGCCGCCTGACCCGCTGAGATGGGACACAGGGCCTACTCCCATGACAGCCACGCTCCGGCGGTGCGACGATGGGTGAGTGAGTGAGCACCTCCTGGAGAGGGAGGACGAGCTAGAGATCCTGGTACGCGCGGTCGACGACGCGTCCGAGGGTCGGAGCTCTGTCGTCCTGCTGCTCGGAGAGGCCGGCATCGGCAAGACCAGTGTCGTGCGCGAATTCCTCGACTCGGTCGGCGACCGGACCCACGTACTCGTGGGCACGTGCGACGACCTGCTCACGCCGCGGACGTTCGGTCCGCTGCGCGACGCGGCCGCCGAGCACCCCGGACCGCTGGCCGACGCGTTCGCGGGCGACCCTGACCAGGAGGCGGTCTACCAGGCGCTCCGCCAGGAGCTGCAGCCGCGCGACCGACCGACGGTGCTCGTCGTGGAGGACCTGCACTGGGCGGACGACGCGACCCTCGACGCGCTGCGCTACGTCTGCCGGCGGCTCGACACGCTGACCGCCACCGTGGTCCTCACCTACCGCGATGACGACATCGGGGAGACCCACGCACTGCGGCGCCTGCTCGGCACGCTGGCGACCCAGCCCGTGCAGCGTCTGCGGTTGCGGCCACTGAGCCGTCGCGCGGTCGTGTCCCTCGCCGACGTCGGTGTGGACGCCGACTCGGTGTTCACGACGACACGGGGCAACCCGTTCTTCGTGACCGAGGTGCTCGCCTGTGACGTCACGGGTGTGCCGGCCACGGTCGTCGACGCGGTCATGGCCCGCGTCCGCCAGCTGCCCGAGGAGACACGTGCCGCGCTCGAACAGCTGGCGGTGGTCCCGACCCGGGTCCCGCCGATGCTCGTCTGGGCGCTGGTCGGCGACGTGGCAGTGCTGGAGGAAGCGGAGCGCCGGCGGATCCTCGAGGTGCGGGCGGACGGCGTCGCGTTCCGGCACGAGCTGGCGCGTCGCGCCCTGCTGCGCAGCGTCCCGAGAACCCGGCAGGTCGGCCTGCACGAAAACGTGCTGAGGTTCCTGCTCGAGGAAGACCATCCGGACCTGTCCCGTGTCGTCCACCACGCCGTGGCGGCAGGCGACGTCTCGACAGTGCTGCGCTGCGGGCAGGAGGCCGCCCGGCAGGCCGCGCGCGCGGGATCCCACCGGCAGGCGCTCGCGCACTACGAGCAGGTCGTCAAGCACCTTGCCGCACAGGCACCGCAGGTGCAGGCGCGTGTCCTGATCGACTACAGCTGGGAGCTCTACGTCGCCCAGCGCTGGGCGGACGCCATCCAGGCCGGGCGCCGGGCGCTGACCATCTGCGAGCAGCTCGGCGACGCGGTGGCGCAGGCCGAGGCCATGGTTGTGCTCTCCCGCAGCCATTTCATGTCCGGCCATCCGGTCGAGGCGCTCGAGGAGGTGGAGTGCGCCGTCGCGGTGCTCGAGCCCACCGGCGACATCGCGGCCCTTGCCCACGCCGAGACCTATCTCGGCGCGGTCCAGGCACTGACCGACCGGCAGGACGAGGCCCTGCCCCGGCTGCGCGGCGCGCAGGCACTCGCCCAACGAGCCGGTCGCCGCGACCTGGTGGCCCTCGCGAACAACTACATCGGCTGTGCGCGCGTCGATCTCGGCGACGTGGAGGCAGGGCTCGAGGATCTGCGCAGGAGCCTGCGCCAAGCGCTCGAGCTCCCGCACCACGAGTACGCCGGCCGCGCTTACACCAATCTCGCCGAGACGAGCTATCAGCTGCACCGCTATGACGAGCTGGCGACCTGGATCGACTCCGGAGTGCGGTTCTCGGCCGACCATGACCTGCCCGGGCACCTCTACAACCTGGAGGCGCACCGGGCGCTGATGCTGCTCAGCCAGGGACGGTGGGACGAGGGCGAGACGCGACTGCGTCGGCTGGTCGCGGCCATCCCCGAGCCGGGTCAGCTGACCCGGCTGACGTTGCCGCCGCTCGGCCGGCTGCTGGCTCGACGCGGCGACGACAGCGCCGCCGATCTGCTGGACCGGGCCTGGGATCTCGCGCTGGACAACGGGAGCCTGGCGGCCCTGGCGCCAGCGGGGCTGGCGCTGATCGAGAGCGCGTGGCTGGCAGGGGACATCAGCCGCGCCGATGACCAAATCACCCTGCTCTTGGAGCGTACGACGACGCCCGGCGGAGTCAGGTTCCGGGGCGAGCTGCTGCGCTATCTGGGCCGGGCCGGACTGCCCGTCGAGGAGTTCCCCGGCTGCCCGTCCGAATGGGCAGCCGGCATCGCCGGCGACTGGCGGCAGGCGGCGGACGAGTGGGGCAAGATCGGCGAGCCGTACGAGCGGGCCCTCGAGCTCGCGTCGGGCAAGTCGCCCGAAGCCTGCCTGGAGGCGCTCGACATCCTCGACGATCTGGGTGCGGTCGCCGCAGGCCGTCAGGTCCGGGCCGTGCTGCGTGGGCTCGGAGTCGCCCGCATCCCACGCGGCCGCCAACGAGCGACGCGGGAAAATCCCGCGGGCCTCACCCATCGCCAGGTCGACGTGCTGGCCCTGCTCGCGACCGGGCTGACGAACGCGGAGATCGCCGAGCGCCTGGTGGTCTCGACGCGCACCGTCGACCACCACGTTTCGGCGATCCTGACCCGCCTCGACGTGGGCAGCCGGCGCGACGCCGCACGCCGGGCCGCCGAGCTGGGGCTCTCCCCCGAAGTGGGCTCCACCGTCTCGGTCTAGACCAGGTGGCCGCCCTGTCCTTTGCGGCGGCTCGCCCGCCTCCGCCATGCGGCTATCGCGCACTGCAGGGCTGGGCATGCGCGATTCGCTGGGGTCAGGGCCACGGCAATTCGCGCATGCTCGCCGCGAGCAGTCAGCGCGCTGGACCCACAACCGCTCCGCCCACAACCGCTGTGCCCAACAACCCCACCCCACAACCGCCCAGCCGCCAGCCCCCACAACCGCCCAGCCGCCAGCCCGCCAGCCCCACAACCGGCCAGCCCCACAACCGCTGTGCCCCACAACCCCACAACCGCCCAGCCGCCAGCCCCCACAACCGCTCAAATTCCATGATCACGAAACATCTCGTGTCGATCTCCGCTGGAATCCTTCGCGATCATGGAATGCCAGGCAACTGAACGGCATCTTCGGTTCCCGATCGCGGCCCGCCGACCCACCGGCGCCTCAGCATGCGCGATTCGCTGGGGTCAGGGCCCCGGCATTTCGCGCATGCTCGCCCCGAGCAGTCAGCGCGCAGGCCCCACAACCGGCCAGCCCCACAACCGCTCAAATTCCTTGATCACGAAGGATCTTGTGTCGATCTCCGCTGGGATCCTTCGCGATCATGGAAATCCGAGCAACTGACCGCCCGAGCCCAAGTCCTGCATGATCGACTTTGGTCGAGGAAGCGGTGACGCTCCTGCGCGACTCCCGATCGGAACGCCCGGCCGGAGTCGGAACGCCCAGCCGCCCGGCCGGAGTCGGAACGTCCAGCCGCCCCGGCAGGTCATCGCCGATGGTTTTTCATGATCACGAAAGATCTCGTACTCGTTCCCGCTGGGATCTTTCGCGATCATGAGATCTGGCAGCCAGGCGTGCGCGCGAGGCTCGTACTCATCCATGTGCTCCGTACATGCCCGATCCCAGCGGGCATGCTCGGGAACCGCTGGGAGGCAGGGCATCGGCGGCGGGCTGATTTGAACCCGGATTCGGTCTAGACCGTGATGTGGGTATGCGCGCACTCAACCTAGGTAGTTCTTGCCGATGTCACGCACTGCCGCTCAGACCACTCTTGGATCAGGCGCATAGTGCGCTCGCCGGGTCGCCGGCACCACCCAGGAGTTGGACCATGACCACCCCGCTGCCCGCACACCTGACCGCAGACATCAGGCGGCGCATCGCCTGGCTGCGCGAAGCGTGGCGAGTCGACGAGGTATACGCCCCGCCACAGCTGACGGGCTACCCCATCGCTCACCAGCGACGTGAGCCCGCCCGCCCGGGGTCCATCCGCCCCACATTCCCCCGACCACACAGAAACGACGCACGGAGCAGGTCATGAGACAGTCCCCCACCCACCACGGCGACGACGCCCGAAGCAGCTCAACCGGCGGCGCGTCCGCCCTGCTGGTGACCGAAGCCGGCCACCACCAGCGTGACATCTACGACCTCCGGCTGACGACCACGCCAGAGGCGGCCGCGCAGTTCCGCGATGCGCAGGAGCGCTTGCTGAAGGTCCAGGACGGCGCGGAGGCACCACTGCGACGCGCAGTCGCGCAGGACCCGGACTTCGCCATCGCGCATGCGACGCTGGCGCTGCTCGGCAACGAGTTCGACATGTGCGTCGACGGAGGTGGGCACCTGCACCGTGCCCAGCGGTCGGCTCTGCGAGCAACCGAGCGGGAACGCAGCTTCGTCAGCGCCGTCTCCGCCCGCATCCGCGGTGACCACGACCACCAAGCCCGGCTGCTGCGCCACATCGCCGACTACCCGCGCGACTCGCTAGCACTCACGATCGCTGTGCCGACAATCGCCTTCTCCGGGTCGATCGAGATACCGGAGCAGGCCTGGACGGTCGTCGAGCGGGCGCGCCCCACGTTCGGATCGGACTGGTGGTACGCCGGTCTGCTCGCCTTCGTCCGGCAGGAGCAGGGTCACTATGCCGAGGCGGCCGAACTCGCCAGCGGCGCGCTTGCCACCGAGCCCGCGGCCGGCCACGCCGCGCATGCGCTCAGCCACGCGTTCTACGAGATGAACCGGCACCCCGAGGGGCTGCGCTGGCTCGAAGGCTGGATCCAGGGCAACCGGCGCACAGCCTTCATGCCGTCCCACTTCTCCTGGCACGCCGCTCTGCACGAACTTGCCCTCGGCGACGAGACAGCCGTGCGGCTTCGCTACGTGCGCGAGCTCTCCCCCGACAGCGTTCAAGGCGTACGTGCCCTGGTCGACTCGGCGTCGCTGCTCTGGCGGGCCCGTCTCGACGACGCATGGTCCGGTGCCCTGCCGATCGAGGAGGTGCTGTCAGTGGTCGACGAAGAGCTGTTGGTGCGGCCACCGACGACCTTCGTCGCCATGCACGCGGCAGTGGCACTCGCCGCCAGAGGTGACGCGGTTGGACTGCGCCGGCTCGGCAGAAGTGCCGCGCTGGACAGCCCGGCTCACCGGGAGCTCGTCGTTCCACTCACTGCGGCGATGGCTGCACTGGTCGACGGGCATGCCGACCGCGCGGCTCAGATCCTGATGCGCTTGATGCCCGAGGTCGAGCGGTTCGGCGGCAGCAAGGCGCAGCGAGAGATCATCGAGCTGACACTGCTCCACGCGCTGCTGGAGTCGGGACATGCGCGAGCCGCACAGCAGATGATTCAGCACGCGCTTGATCGCCCGACTGCGATCAGTTCGTGGTTCCCTGCCCAACGGTCGAGCTGACAACCAGCTCACGACCTGCCCATAGGGGTGGCCTCCTGTCCGGCGCATCTGCTTGCGTCGGACAGGAGGCCGTTCGCCGTTCAGGCCCCTGACAGCAGATTGTTCGCCGCAGCGATCGCGTCGTCGATGGTGATCGCGAAACCGACACCGATGCTGCCGGAATCGGATGACGTCGTCGCGATGGCGGTGCTGATGCCGACCACCCGGCCAGCCGCATCGACCAGCGGGCCACCGGAGTTGCCCGGGTTGATCGCCGCGTCGGTCTGGATCGCGTCGTTGAGCGCGGCACTGTTCGACGCCGCGCCGTTCTCCTCGCCGGCGTCACGGTGCAGCGCCGACACGATGCCGGACGTGACACTTCCTTCCAGACCGAGCGGGCTGCCGATGGCCAACACCGTGTCGCCCACGTGCAGCGTCGAGCTGGACCCGAGAGTCGCCGGCGTGAGACCCGACACGCCCTCGGCCTTGATGACGGCGATGTCCTTGCTCGTGTCGGCGCCGACTACGCGAGCCTTTGCGGTGGTGCCGTCCGAGAACGTCACTGTGATGCTGCCGTTGCCCGCGTCGGCGACGACGTGGGCGTTCGTGAGGATGTTGCCGTTGGCGCTCAGGACCACGCCCGAGCCCTCCTCGGTGCCGTTCGGGAGGGTGACCACCACAGAGACCACGCTGGGCTGAACTGCCGCAGCGACTTTCGCCAGCAACTGGGAGTCGCTGCTGTCCGCGACGGTGCTGGCGCGCGTCGACGTACTCGCCGTTGGCGTTGCAGTGCCGCCAAGACCTGCGGCCACCACAGCTCCTGTCGCGCCACCCACTCCAGTCAGGGCGACGAGCAACACTGCCCCCGCAGCGACTCTCATCACACGTCGCCGCCCGCGCCGTGCAGGCTGGTCGACGGTCTCCGTCGCGGTTGGAACGCTCTCTGCGGGCTGCTCTTCGATGTCCATGACCCGACCGTGCGCCGCGGACCTGTAAGCCGAGTGGTCGCTTGCTGTTCGTTTGCTGTGGCTCTGTCGCCGGCCCGCCGGCCGCTATGTCGGCGGCAAAGCACAGGGAACGCTCGCCTCGTTCACAGCAACCTTCCAGACCGGGCCGCGATGTTCGTTGGACGCCATCGGAGGAGGAACCCATGACATCGCGCGAGCAGGGCAAGCGCCGTGCCGTCGCCGTGACCGCGGGCCTGGCAGTGACGGCTGCTGCGGCGACCGCAGGCTTCGGCCTAGCGGCCCGTGACGCGACGCAGTCGGAGCGGGCTGCGTCGACCGCGAACTCAACGGACAGCTCATCGACGACTTCGAGCACGACCGGCGACGGCTCCAGCGACGACTCGGCCACGTCAAGCGGCACCGGTGCCAACAGCAGCGACTCGAGCAGCAGCTCGTCCGACGACAGTGGCCAGTCAGGCGTCTCGTCCTCGGACGGCTCGGCGCAGGCCAGCACCGGCGGGTCGTGACCTCATGCCCTTCCAGGAGACGTTGCCCGTCGACGACACGACCGCGCAGTGGCCGTTGTGGAGCACGACGGCGCGCATCGTGGTCACCGACCCGACGGCTCGGGACGCGGCACAGCGCGTTGTCGCCGAGGTCGCCGAGGCGGTCGACCGTGCGTGCAGCCGCTTCCGAACGGACTCCGAGTTGTCGCGACTCGCCGATCGCAGCGGCACCGTGAACGTCAGCCCGTTGCTGGCAGAACTGGTGAGCACCGCGTTGGAGGCCGCGCGATCGACGGGCGGGCTGGTTACGCCCACCCTGGGCACTGCGCTGTGCGAGCTCGGCTACGACGGTGACTGGTCGCGGATGGGTACGAATGCCCGCGCCGTGCGGTGGGCCGTTCAGCGGGCGCCGCGGTGGGACGACGTACTGCTGGACGGCACGGCGTTGACCGTGCCCTCGGGCGTGCTTCTCGACCTCGGGTCGACGGCCAAGGCGTGGACAGCCGACCACGCGGCACGGAAAGTGTCTGACCGGCTCGGGGTCGGCGTGCTCGTCGGCCTCGGCGGGGACCTGGCCAGCGCCGGGCCCGCACCCACCGGCGGCTGGCGGGTTCTGGTGCGTGACCACGTCGACGACCCCTCCGTCGTCGTGGCGCTGCCGTCAGGCGGCGCGATCGCGACCAGCAGCACCCGCAGCCGCCGGTGGCGCTGGGGCGGCCGCGAGCTGCACCACGTGCTCGACCCGGCGACATCCCACCCGGTCGCGGATGTCTGGCGCTGCGTCACTGTGGCGGCGAGCGACTGCGTCACGGCGAACACCCTCACGACGGCGGCGCTCGTCAAAGGCACCGGAGCGGTTGCGTGGCTTCGCGAACGCGGCCTCCCCGCGCGTCTGATCGACGCATCGGGAGCAGTCACCGTCGTCAACGGATGGCCCGCGGACCGCCCGGCGGCCCAACCAAGCCGCGCCGAACAGTTGGTTCCGCAACCCTCCCGCGACCATCCGCCTGCGCGACCCACCACTCGGCCCGACGCGGCTCAGGTCCGCGGGGAAACGGCATGAGCGACGCGCTCTGGTACGTCGGTCGCGGCACCGGCATCGCCAGCCTGCTGCTGCTCACCGTCGTCGTCGCCCTCGGCATCGCGACCCGATCGGGCCGGTCGATCCTCGGCCTGCCGCGCTTCGCCGTCGGCGCAGTGCACCGCACCGCCAGCCTGACGGCCGTGGTCTTCCTGATCATCCATGTCGGGTCGCTCTGCCTCGATCCGTATGCACAGCTGCACATCGTCGACCTCGTGGTTCCGTTCACCGGTGCCTACCGGCCGTTCTGGCTCGGCCTGGGCACCGTCGGGCTCGACCTCATCGCGGCGCTGATCGTGACGAGCCTGCTGCGGCACCGCATCGGCCGACGGACCTGGCGTGCCGTCCATTGGCTCGCATACCTGTCATGGCCGGTGGCTCTGTCGCACGCGTTGGGCAACGGCACGGACAACGGCACCTGGTGGCTCCGCGCTCTTGCCGCCGCTTGCACCCTGGCAGTCCTGGCGGCGGTCGGCTGGCGGGTCTCCGAGCGCTTTCAGGAGTACGGCGACGCGCGCGTCCCGCCGTCGCAACGCAATGGCTCGTTCACGTTGGCCGCCGAAAGAAGAGTTGAGATTTCCGTTACTGGACAAGGAGTTCGATGAACGCGACCCTCGCGAGGCAAGGACGAGCAACCACCGTCGACGTACGCCGGCTGCTCGTAGCTCCCACTGCCGACCTCGCCGCTCACGAGCAGACACACGGCCCACTCCCCACACCTCGCGACCTCGTGTCGCTGCTGCGTGACGCCGGACTTCGCGGCCACGGCGGTGCGGCGTTCCCGGCCTGGCGAAAGCTGGCGGCGGTGACGCCGACCGGGAACGCGGTCGTCGTGGCGAACGGCGCAGAGGGTGAGCCGGCGAGTGCAAAGGACCGGATGTTGCTGCGCTCGGCGCCACACCTGGTGCTCGACGGCTTGGCGGTCGTCGGCTCTGCCGTGGGCGCTACCCGCGGTGTCGTCTACGTGCCGGCGGAGCTGGCACCGCTCGTGTCGCGAGCCGTCGGTGAACGTGGGGGTAGGGATCGGATCGCGCTGAGGGTGGTGGAGGCATCCGACACGTTCGTCGCCGGGGAGGAGACCGCGGTCGTCTCGCGGCTGAACGGCGGCCCGGCCTTGCCCCTGGACAAGTTCACCCGCATCGTCGAGTCGGGAGTCGACGGTCGCCCGACGGTGCTCAACAACGTCGAGACGCTGGCCCACATCGCACTCGTCGCGCGGCACGGCGCGGGTTGGTTCCGAGCGGCCGGGACCGATGAGGACCCCGGCACCTTCCTCGCAACCGTGAGCGGCGCGGTGCGCACCGCCGGCGTACACGAGCAGGAATACGGCACGACGCTCGGTGAGCTGCTCGACCTGGCGGGCGGTATCACTGCGCCGGTGCAGGCGCTGCTCGTCGGCGGCTACCACGGGGCGTGGGTGCCGATGCCGGCGGCGATCGATGTCGCTGTCACGCGAAGAGACCTTTCGCCGTACGGCGCCGCGCCTGGCGCAGGCGTCGTGGTGGCCCTGCCGGCCGAGGCTTGCGGGCTCGCCGCGACCGGACAGGTGCTCGACTATCTCGCCGACCAGACCGCCCGGCAGTGCGGTCCCTGCCAGTTCGGGCTGCCGCGCCTGGCCGAGACCTTTCGCCTGCTGGCGACTCTGCCGCGGGCGGCGGGAGCTCGGCAGCCGGGGGCGACGCCGCGACTCGTCCAGGAGGTGCACCGGCTGGCCGCACTGATCGACGGGCGCGGAGCCTGCCGACACCCGGACGGCACGGTTCGGTTGCTGCGCAGCGCGCTGTCGGCGTTCCGGCACGACGTGACTGGACACCTGTCCGGGGTGTGCCTGGCAGGTGCCCGATGAGCGGTCCGACGGTCAGCACTGGGCAAACAAGCACTGCGGCGACAGGCACAGGAGAGACCAGCGCCACGGTGGCGCTGCACATCGACTGGACTCGCTGCGACGGGCGAGGGCTCTGCGCAGAGTTGCTGCCGGAGCTGCTCGACCGCGATGACTGGGGCTTCCCCCGAGCCCGGGACGGGTCGCGCGACATCGCAGTGCCCCGCATGTTGCGCCGCCACGCGTCCGACGCCGTGGCCGCCTGTCCGGTGCTCGCCCTCCGCCTTTCCAGCGCCTGACCACCCACACCGCGGAATGGCGGCTTGCGCAGGTCGATCGGCGTGGTAATGCCGCGCAGGTCACCACTCGCGGGACCGGCTGCTCGTGCATAATCCGCTTACCTTGCTGATCTTCAACCGGCGAAGGAGCAACCCGTGCCGAGCAACCGCCAATGGACCGCTTTCGGCGTGCCCATCGACAGCGTGGCGGCACCTGCGGGAGGCCCGCTGTTCGGCACCGAGCTGGCGCCGCAGGCGATGCGCGACCTCGGCCTCGTACGCCGGCTGGACGCAGCCGACGCGGGTGACCTCTCCGTACGGATCGTCGGCCCCGACCGGGACCCGCGCAGCGGCATCGTCGGCTGGCCAAGCGTCGGGACGACGGTGAGCGAAATCCGCGCGGCCGTTGCGGAAATGATGGCCGCAGGGCAGCGGCCGCTGCTGCTCGGCGGCTGTTGCACGGTCCTGATGGGTGCGGCGGCCGGAGCCCGGGACGTCCTCGGCCGGGTGGGGCTCGCGTACGCCGACGGGCATGTCGACGTATACGACCACCGCACGTCGCCGACCGGCGAGGCGGCAGACATGCCGGTCGCCGGGTTGCTCGGGTTCGGCTGGCCGGAGCTGATCACCACGATGGGCCCGATCCCGGTGATCGACGGCGGGGACATCGTGGTCCTCGGCGCGCGCGACGAGGACGAGGCGGCCGACATCGGCGACCTTCCGCAACGGCTCGGCTTGACGGTGTACGGACCCGCGCGACATCTCGGCGGACGCTGGCGCGTTGGGGCAGGCGACGTACGAAAGATTCGGTACGGCGGGCATCCCCTACTGGATGCACCTGGATGTGGACGTGCTCGACGAGAAGGCATTTCCGGCCACCGACTATCTGATGCCCGGCGGCATCGAGATGGCACAGCTCGCGGACCTGTTGCGGCCACTGGGGCAGGACGCCGCGCTGATCGGTGTCTCGATCGGTTGCTACAACCCGCAGAAGGATCCTGATGGGAAGTGCGGCGCGGCTCTGGCCGACCTCCTGGTGGATGTGCTCACGGCCTAGCAGCAGACCGCCGATCGATCGACGGCGGAGTTGCTCACGAGCAGTCGAAGAGTCTCCCAGGTGAAGGCGGCTAGCCGGTTGCTTGTACGGCGAGGTCGACAGGGGCGAAGGGATGGTCGGCCCACAGCCGGCGGGAGGTCTCCTCCGGGTAGGGCCGCACGGCCGGTTCGGTGTCGATGATCCAGGTGTGTCGCTCGCGCGGGTCGTAGGCGGGCCATCCGGGGTCGCCGGTCGCGGCGAAGGCGGTCCAGGCGGCGCGCACGCGGGTCGCCAACGCTGCCGCCTCCGGGGGCGGTTGGTGCCCGATCAGGAACGCCGCGGCTCCCGCGGTCAGGTTGCCGAAGGTCAAGGGGAGGCCGAGCCCGTGGCAGGCACCGAGGATGCCGCCCATGCCGGGGGCGTTCCAGACGAGTTCGTACAGGTGGGTCTGCCCGTGGGGTGGTGGGCCTGGGCCAGCCGCAGGGAGGGCATCCGGAACAACCAGTCGGAGTGCAGGAGCTCGTAGAGCCTTTCCGGGCCGACGGCGGGATGGGCGGCACGGTAGGCGTCCGGGTCGGGGGCCAGGACGCGCAGGGCGGCGTCGGTCTGCTCGGGCGTGATCTCCCCGAGCTCGCCCTTGACGGCCATGAAGAGCCGGTACTCGTCGCGGGTGTGGCCGACGATCAGCTCGACGCCGGACGAGGCTCCATCGGCCAGCGCCTGCCAGGGCACAGCGGGCAGCACCTCGCCGTCCACGACGGGCGCGACGGGCGCCTGCAGGTGCGCGGCCTGGCCCCATTGCGGGTTGGCGGCCATCGTGTCGGCCACCTCATCCGCGGCGTCGTTCAACCGCGAGGGAGAGAGGCGGGCCAGCTCGCGGGCGGAGTTAGGCAGGCCCAGGTGGCCGGTGATGGCGGCGGCGATGTCGGTGGCGAGCGCCTCGGTGAAGTACAGGCCGGGCACGCTCTGCGCGATCGCCCGGTGGAACAGGCCGGTGGCGCTGGGCATGGCCATCAGAGCGGCGATGCTGCCGGCTCCCGCGGACTCACCGAAGACGGTGACCCGGCCAGGGTCTCCGCCGAATGCGGCGATGTTGTCCTGGACCCAGCGGAGCGCGGCGACCTGGTCCAGGAGCCCGCGGTTGGCCGGCGCTCCGGGGAACTGCCCGAAGCCCTCGGCGCTCAGGCGGTAGTTGAAGGTCACCACGACGACGCCGTCACGGGCCAGGACGGCGCCGTCGAAGAGGGGATCGCCGGACCAGCCGTAGACGTAGCCGCCGCCTTGGATCCACACCATCACCGGCAGGCGGGCGGCGCCGAGGTCGGGGGACCAGACGTTGACGGTCAGCCAGTCGCCGTCGGCGTCCCGCGCGGCGGGTGCGCCCATCGCACTGGACTGCGGCGGCGGCGGCCCGAAGGCGACGGCCTCGCGCACGCCCTCCCACGGCTCGACAGGCATCGGCGCGGCCAGGCGAAGCTCGCCCACCGGTGGGCGAGCGAACGGCATGCCACGGAAGACGGCCAGGCCGTCCTCCGTCCGCCCGCGCACGCTGCCCGAGGTGAGGCGAACGTGCGGGCCTGCGGATCCGGTGGCGTTCATGGGTGGTGGGTTTTCCGTACGAGAGGCAAGGCGGCGGGAGCGGCAATTTTCGCGCGCCCGGTGATCGCGCCGCATCCCATATAGCCGCGTGGTGAGCGGGCAATGAGCCCGTGGTTGGGCGCGCGGGGCCCAGATGTCACGCCGACCCCACGACCCCCAGCAGTCGTTCACCGCTAGCCCCAGCGTGCGTCGGCACGCCTGGGATGTGGGGTGAGCCATACGGGCGCGCGGCGCGCCGGCACAAGCGCTGAGTACCCTCTCGTCAGGCGGCCAGCGAGTGATACGGCTTTCCGTGCGCTTTCTTGCTGCCCCGCCCTCGTAGCTCAGGGGATAGAGCATCGGTTTCCTAAACCGTGTGTCGCAGGTTCGAATCCTGCCGAGGGCACCGTGTGATGTCTCAGGACATCGGCGACAGCCGGACCCGCAACTTGGGTTCGGCTGTTGTCATTTCCGGGTGGGTCCTTTGGGTGCTCCGGTGGGCTGGTAGTCGTGGTCTGGGTCCAGGACGAGCTCGCGGAGTACTTCGCCAGTGATGGCGTTCACGATGCGGATCTGGTGGTCCTGGACGATCAGGACGACGCAGGTTCCGGCGTGGGTTCGTCCGACGCCGATGTGGTGCAGGCGCCCGCCGGAACGCAGGGTGACGCTGCCGGCTTTGTCGATGCGGTCGTGGCGGATCCGGTCGTGGGTGTCGGCGTCGCGGGAGGGCCCGGGCAGTGCCTTGGGCAGGGTGTCGTAGCGGGCGGCGGGGGTGGCCCGCTGCGGCAGTGAGCGGTGTGGCCGGTGGTGGTTGTACTGCTGGGCGAAGTCATCGATCAGGACCTGCAGGGCGATGATCGTGGCTGGCTGAGCGGTCCGGGCGCGAAGCCATTTCTTCAGGGTTTGCTGGAACCGTTCGACCTTGCCGCAGGTGGTCGGGTGGTTGGGGCGGGAGTTCTTCTGGGCGACGTGCAGGCGTCGCAGTTCGTGTTCGAAGCCGTTGCGTCCACCGCGGCCGCCGGACAGTCGGGTGGTGTAGACCATGCCGTTGTCGGTCAATGTGGAGGCGGGGATCCCATGGTCGGCAACGGTTTTGCGGAACGAGGCCCGCACGATCACCCCGGTGATCCGGGTGTGGGCGCTGATGTGCAGGGCGTAGCGGGTGCAGTCGTCGAGCCAGCTGATGATCTCCACGTCAGGCCCGGCTCGCCCGTCGGGGTGGGTGAGCCGGTAGTGGGTGAAGTCGGACTGCCAGGTCTCGTTCGGCATCTGCGCCTCGAACCGGATGTAGGAGGAGCGCGGTCGCTTCTTCGGCTCCGGGACCACCAGTCCGGCCCGGCTCAGGGTTCGGGCGATGCTGGACCGGGAGACCGTGGTGTTGTGGTGATGGGCCAGGTGCCAGGCGATGGTCTCCGGCCCGGCGTCCAGTCCCGCGCCGGCCAGCCTGGCCCGCAGCTCGGTGATCAGGTCCACCGTGCCCGTCTGCAGCGCGCCCGGTGAGGTCAGCGGGCGCCGAGACCGGGGTTCGAGCGCGCCCTCGCCCTCGGCCTCATACCGGGTCTTGAGCTTGTAGACCCAGGACCGGTTCACCCCGTAGCGGGCGGCGACCTCAGCCGGGCTCTGGTGGTCGACGAATAGGGCGGTCAGGACCAAGCGTGCCTTTGACATCCCCGAGCATCGAGCACCGAGCGACTGTCTCCTATGACCTGAGACATGTGTCGCCGATGTCCTGAACCAGGACACTACCGGGGGCACCGCATACCTGTAAGGCCTCGGCTGATGCTTGACAGTTCGGCATCGGTTGAGGCTTTACATATGTTCGGCTGATGGTTGACAGCTATTTCGGCTGATTCTTGACACTCCCTTGTATGAGGGAGATGAGTGTGGCTGAGCAGCGGTATCAGGCTGTGCTGGCAGTGATCAGCGACGGCCGAACGGTCACCGAGGTGGCCGGGGCGTGGAAGGTGAGCCGGCAGACGCTGCACGCGTGGCTGGCCCGCTATGAGGCCCAAGGCCTGGAGGGCCTGGGGGACCGGTTCGCACGGGGGTGTCAGATCTTCTGTGTAAGGGGTCGGTTGGTCTGAGAGGAACAAGATGGACCTTGTGACTGAGGAACCGCCTCCGACGGGGGCCGATGTTGTTGAGGAGTTGAAGGCGGCCGGTGATCTGGATCGGCTGTTCGCCAGGATCGATGCCGGCGAGATCGAGCTGACCGGCAACGGCGGGTTGATCCCGGGCTGATCAAGGCGGCGCTCGAGCGTGGGCTGCAGGCCGAGCTCGGCGATCACCTGGGCTATGAGCAAGGGCGATCCGGCCGCGGCGCTGTTCGCCGAACTCACGCAACGGCACGTCACCGAAGACGGTGGCCTCCCAGGTCGGCGACGTGCCGCTGGACGTCCCGCGGGATCGGGAGGGCACGTTCAGGCCGCGGCTGGTCCCGAAGGGCTCGCGCCGGCTCGGTGGGCTCGACGAGATGATCATCAGCCTGTACGCGGGCGGGATGACGATCCGCGACATCGAGCACCACCTCGCCGTCACGATCGGCACCGAGCTCTCCCACGAGACGATCAGCAAGATCACCGACGAGGTCCTCGATGAGGTGCTGGCCTGGCAGCGCCGCCCGCTGGAGGCGTTCTACCCGGTGATCTACCTCGACGCGCTGGTGGTCAAGGTCCGCGACGGCGCCCACGTGCGCAACAAGGCCGCCCACATCGCGGTCGGGCGTCGACATGGACGGCATCAAGCACGTGCTGGGCATCTGGGTCCAGACCAACGAGGGCGCGAAGTTCTGGGCCGGGGTCTGCGCCGAGCTGGCCAACCGCGGCATCCGCGACGTGCTCATCGTCTGCTGCGACGGGCTGACCGGGTTCGCCGAGGCGATCGAGGCGACCTGGACCGCAGGCCACCGTGCAGACCTGCGTGGTGCACCTGATCCGGGCCGCGATGCGGTTCGTGAACTACAAGGACCGCAAGGCCGTGGCGGCCGCGCTGCGACCGATCTACAGGCCGCCGACGCCGAGGCCGCCCGGGTCGAGCTCGACGACGTTCGCAGGCTCCGAGCTGGGCCAGAAGTACCCCAACACGGTCGCCACCTTCGAGCAACGCCTGGGAGCGGTTCATCCCGTTCCTGGCGTTCCCGCCCGAGCTGCGCCGGGTGATCTACACGACCAACGCGATCGAGTCGCTGAACTACCAGCTGCGCAAGATCATCAAGAACCGCGGCCACTTCCCGTCCGACGACGCCGTGGTCAAGCTGCTCTGGCTGGCGATCTGCAACATCGAGGACAAGCGAGCCCGCGAACGCGAGAAGGAACGGCGGCAGCCGCGCAAGCCAGACGCAAGGCCGAGCCCGCCTCGTCGAAGGCCAGGTCACCACCAACTGGAAACAAGCCCTCGCCCAGCTCGCCCTCGCCTACCCCGACCGCATCAACCCCCACCTATGAACCGGCCCTTACACAGAAATCTTGACAGGCTCGGTCGCACCGGCCGAACTCTGCCCGCCGAACAGCACCTCCACCGGCGGGTGGTGGAACCGGCCGGTGAACACCTTCCCGTTATCGGTCAGGATCTGCTCCGGGACCCCATGGACGCGTAGTGCTGCGGCCAGCCCGTCACAGACCAGCTGGGTGCGTTCCCGCGGCATCAACCGCGCCGACACGCAGAACACAACCAGGCCCGACCCCACCAGTCCCTGGGCAACGCGACCCCGGACAGCCGGTTCCACCCCACCGAGGCGACCGCGTTGAGCCCGGTCGGGCGGGTCCCGGCGCCCCGGGCACCGCAGCGTGACGGGGACGCGTGGGTCTCCCGCAAGGTCGCCGCCAACGGCATCGTCTGCGTCGGCTACCAGCAGGTCAGCGTGGGGAAGAACTTCAGCGGCTCGCCCTGCGACGTGCTGGTCACCGGTGACCTGCTGCAGTTCTGGGTCGGCCACCAGCTCGTCAAGACGGTGGCCCGCACCAGCAACCGGCCCATCCGCAAGAAACATGCCGCAGGCACCGGCCCGCGGCCCTAGATTCCAGGAACGGAGTGTCAAGGATCAACCGAAACAGATCCGTCAAGCAACAGCCGACAGCCCACAAGGGCACCGCATACCTGTAAGGCCTCGGCTGATGCTTGACACGTCCATGGATCCAGGTTGTCGAAAAGGCTCGACTGTGTCGCGCCGACGAGGCGACCGGCACCAACAGTCCGGATGACGAGGTGCGCCGCGTCATCGACCTGGTTCACGCCCGGACCAGCCCGACCGAGACCCTGGTGTCATCGCGTTCGGCAATACCGCACTCGCGCCGCATCGAGGCCGCTCTGGAGGCAGCGTTCGCGCCGAACCCGACCTGGAGGCGGTCCTCGCGCGCCGTCGTGGCCGAGTGGGAGGAGTTCTTCGAGCGGCACAACATCGAGACCAGGTGAGGCTCTATCTCTTCCGCTGAGAAGGTCTGGCTCAAAGGATGTGTCCGGCCGGAGAATAGAAACCATGCTCCCGGCATGGCGCACCCGCCGTCCCGTCCGACACTAGTAACGGAGGAATGCGGCTGCCATGGTGAAAAACGGACTAACCCGGCGTGGCTGCGCGGAAGCGGATTTCCGATACCCCAGCACGTGTTCTCGCTCGAGGGCTACTTTCCGCTGATCGCTCTCCAGGCTTGCACCGATGCACTGTCCTGCAGGCGGTAGTCGTCTTTGCCGTCATTCCACAGCAAGTCGAAATAGCAGACAAACAGCGCATGATGGTGATCGAGGTAGGCGCCCATTCGGCGCAGCCACTCGGCGCGGCCAGAACCGTCGTCGCCGACGGCGAGCCGGCTGCCCAGCTCTGCCACCGCGAACGGCTTGCCTATCGAGCTCGAGGCGCGCATCGGCGCGTCCAGCAGGTCGGAGGGCAGTTGATAGCCGACGTCGGGGGTGGGCCGGTTGTAGATGTCCCAGGCCAGGACATCGACGTGAGCGGGGTCGGGCAGGTAGTTGCGCCAGTTGCGGCCAGTCTCCGGCAGTAGTGAGTACGACATCAGGATGACCGTCGACTTGAGGCGCGGGTTGTCCGCGCGGTCGGCGAGCTCGTCGAGGTGTGCGAAGGCAGCCTTGTAGTCGGCTGGCGTAAAGCTGGCGTCCCGGATGTCGTCCTCGGGCTCGTGCCAGAAGCTCCAGTAGACATCGACGTTGCGGGGCGCTTTCGCGAACCACTGTTGCATCGACGCGTCGTAGGCACCGGAGAGCACCGCAGTCGGGGGGAACTTGAAGGACACCACAACGTTTCGGCCTGGAGCCTTGCCCGGCCACGCGTCTGGCGCTCCCGGGTAGAACACTCGCACGAAATCAAGGTGTCCGAGCGTCCTGTCCACGCGGGACAACCCGGCCCGGAATCCCTCGCCGTTGTCCGGCTGGAACGACGCCCCGTAGCGCGTTGCGGTGGGTCCGGTCGCGCCCTCCTTGTTCTGGTCAGCGTTGCGAGCGCGCACGTCGGCGAACACCACGGCGACGAGCGTGAGAAGTACGATGGCCGCCGCCGCGACGATGGGCTTCCCGGGCTTCCGTCGACGCATTTGCGCAGTCACATCCGCCCCACCCGTGTCGGCCATGGCGCGTTCTGTCCGAAAGCCCCGGCCGAGCTTAATTACCGATCGCCGACACCAACAGAGCCTAGGCGACCTCGGCGCATCGCGCCGAGGTCGCTGCCGGCTGGTGCCCTAGCCTCGGGATTTCATGAGTCGCTGGGCGACACAGGTCGGTAATGCACGGAAGTGCCTGTCCTGGAGGATGCGGCGCCCGTAGGTGATCTGTCCCCTGGTTTACCCTCCCCAGCTGCGGGAAGGCCCGCCCGCAAGCCCGGAGGGTGTCCTCCGGGTCCAGGCCCGCTGGTGTGAGGGTGATCCGGGCAGCCACCGGGCCGATCAACCGAGCGGGAACGGACACTTGCCCGCGTGCGCGGAGCCGTCCGGAAAGCCGAAGCGGCGCGCATTTCGCAACGGATGAGTGAGCTGTCGGAATGACGACCTTGCCGTATGTGACCGGAGCGGGCGCTCTTGTGTCGGGCGCGTGCTCGACAAGGGATTTGATCGCCGACGTGCGGCATCACGTCGACCTGGATGTAGCGCTACCGAGTGTATGACTCCGACCCGAGTTGGGACGCGGAAGGCCCTCCGAGCCGGATTGACGTTGGCATCGCCCGAATTGACTATTGCGATAGTTACCGCGAGCGAGCAGCGTCGACGCCAGGCGGCGGACACTGGACCGTTTTGCGGCCCACGGGGGGAACAAGAATGACGGCAAGCAGAAGCGGCTGGCGGCACACGGCCACCGCCGCCACGGGGGTCCTGGCCCTCGTAGCCGGGTCGCTGACCGCGCTCGGTATGGCGACAACGGCGAGTGCCACGGGCCCGGTCGGGCACACTGGCCTAGTGCCCGACTCGGTGCGGCTCGACACCGTGCGGGTCGAGAGCGGCGAGGTCTCCGATATCGAGGTCGTGGGCAATAAGGCGTACCTCGCCGGCTCGTTCACTTCGATACGCAACGCCACCGGCACCGCCGTGGCCCAGTCCTACCTCGCCGCCTTCAACATCGACACCGGTCTGCTGGACACCACGTTCAAGCCCGTGATCCCCAGCGCAGTCGATGCCGTCGAGGCCTCACCCAGCGGCTCCGCGCTCTACATCACCGGCGCCTTCAACACCGTCAACGGGGTCGCCAAGCGCAAGCTGGCGAAGATCAACCCGACGACGGGCGCTACCGATAACGCCTTCACCGCCAACCTCAACGCCCGCGGTACCGCCCTCGCGGTGACCAATAACTGGGTGTACGTCGGGGGCCAGTTCACCACGGTGAATAGCTCGAGCCGCAGCATGCTCGCGGCGGTCAACCCCACCACGGGGGCCCTCGACACCGGGTTCAATCTCCCGATCACCCAGGGCATCGGCAGCGGCGGCGTGCTCAAGGTGGCCGAGCTCAAGCTCACCTCCGACAACGCCACCCTCGTGGTCGCGCACACTGGTCGGCTCGTCGCGGGCCAGCAGCGCGTCGGCATCGCCATGATCGACACGGTGGGCAAGAGCCTCAAGACGTGGAACACGAACCTCTACTCCGACTACCTGCCCGTGACCGGTGGCACCGTCCGGGTGACGAACATGGACATCTCGCCGGACAACTCCTACCTCGTCACCGTCAGCGGCGGCGGCGGCGACCGTCCGCCGGTAAGCGACACCGCGGTGGCGTTCCAGATGAGCGGCGGCGCTAACCCGTCCGACGTCAAGGAGAGGTGGGTCTCTCGCCTCTTCGACAGCGCCTACGGCGTCGCCATCACCGAGAAGGCCGTGTACCTCGGCGGCCACTTCCGGTACCTTGAGGCCCCGACCGCCACCCAGCCGTGGCCCGGCCTCGACACCCAAAACTACGGCTGGGGCGAGTCCCTCGGGGCCGGGGTGCTCGGCCCCACCCAGGTCGTCCGCCGCGACATGCTCGGCGCGGTCGACCCGGCGACGGGCACCGCGCTGGGGTGGAACCCCACCGCGGAGGCCGCGCTCGGCCACAGCCACCTGGAGGCGACGTCGCGGGGTCTGTTCGTCGGCATGGACAGCTCCGTCATTGGTGGCCAGGCGATTGGCCGGTTCGGCTTCTTCGACTTCAACAACGTTCCGCCGCCGTCAGCCGCGGAGACCTGGATTGACTACCCATACGACGGCGCGCTCGGCTCGGCCGGTCCCTTCACCTTCGAGGGCCGTGCCCAGACGACGTCCACCGTGAGCACGGTCCAGCTCCAGATCACCAACACGCAAGGCGGCGCCTACCTCCAGGACAACCTCACGACCTGGAGTAGCACCTACAACACCGTCAACGCGACCATCGACTCCCCCGGCTCGGCGTCGAGCAAGTGGCACCTGGCCGTCGTTAACTTCCCTGCGGGCAGCTTCCGGGTCCAGGCCCGGACGCTCGCCAGCAACGGGTCGCGCGACGCGACCTGGGCCTCCAAGCGGTTCGTGACCTCCGTGGTCGACAACCCCGCGCCCAAGACGACCCTGACCCAGCCGGCGACGTCGCCGGTAACGACGAACACGTTCCTCATCGCCGGCGTCTCGAACGACGACGAGGGCGTCGTCAACGAGGCCCTGCAGATCCGGGACCGCAACACCAACCTGTACCTGCAGGACAACGGCACGTTCGCCGGGCAGTCGAACACCTTCTCGGCCGAGTTGCTGACACCGAACCAGCCACAGACGTCCTGGGAGTTCGAGGTCACCTTGCCCGATGGCGACTACAACCTGACCGCGGTGGCGACCGACAACGAGGGCCAGGTCGAGCACGAGGGCCTGGGCCGGTTCTTTTCTGTGGCCGCCTCCGGCACGAACGTGGCCCCGTCGGTCACCCTCGGCTCGGTCGTCACCGGCACGGTGTACGCGCCGAACACGCGCCTCACGCTCTCAGGTGTGGCGACGGACGACGGATCGGTGGTCTCGGTCGAGGTGAGCGTCCGGAACAACAGCACCACGCAGGGCGTCCAGATCGACGGCTCCTACGGCCCGGTGCCGGCGTACTACAAGGTGACGCCGGCCAACACCAACGCCCGGACCGTGAACTACTCGTGGACGACCCCGCCGCTGCCGATCGGGTCCTACACGATCCGAGTGCGCGCGACGGACAACACCGGGACCCGCACCCCGACCACGGCGGTTCCCCCGTCGACGGTTCTGCAGCCTAACGTCACGGTGACGATGGGCGTCGCGGGTGACGCCCTGCCGGACACCACGCTCAGCTTCACCGGTACCGACCAGACGCTCGTGACGCTCAGCCTGCCCATCACCGGGACGGCGACCGACAACCTCGGCGTCGCGAGCGTCAAGATGGCCGTGTACAACAGCACGACCCGGGAGTACCTGACCCACCCCACCAGCGGAGCGACATCCCTCACCTACACGCTGATGGACCTGCCGGTGGCCTCCCCGGGTGCGACTAGCACAACGTTCTCGAAAACGTTCACGCTGCCTGATCCGGGCAATTACCGCATCACCGCGGTGGCGGTCGACACCGCCGGACAGCTGGACGCGAGCAGCACCGGCGCCACGGCGACGTACCTGATTTTCCCGGGTGACGCCGACCCGACGCTGGTGACGTCCCTACAGACGCCGGTCAACGGGCACACGTACACCAACACCATCCCGGTCGGCGGCCGCGCCGAGGACGACAACGGCATCACCCGGGTGTCGCTCACGGTGCAGAACACCCGGACCGGTCAGTACCTCCGGATCGACGGAACGATGGGCGCCTCCCAGACGCTCTCGGCCTACCTGACCAACCCGGGCGGACCAGGATCGAACTTCAGCTACACCACACCCACCCTGGCACCGGGTACCTACCTGGTCACCGTGTACCCGACCGACAACAACGGCCAGGTCATGCTGGTGCCGTTCACCGCCACGGTGACCGTGGTGGCCGGCTGATCCGGTAGCCGAACGACAGAGAAGGGCCGGACGGCCGGTTGCCGCCCGTGACCGTCCTGCGCCGTGCCCGCCGAACCCTTCACCCCGAGGTGTTCCTCCGGTGCGCTGCAGTAGCGGTCCGGTTCGGGTCGAGCCGTGTGATCGGAGGCCGACCCGTTGCCCTATGTCCTCGTGCAACACCAGCCCGGGCAGTGGGTCGAGGCCCGCGTCGAGCGTCAATGGCGCTACGAGGGCTGGTGGCGGTTGAGCTGTGACTACTACGTGGGCGTCGGGCTGCGCGCTCGCCTGGCTCCGGTACGGGGAGGGTCAGTCCCGCACGCCGATAGCAATCGACGGACCGCCATGCAGGGACCCCGGTCCCTCCCCGGTATCGAGCGATGAGGTGGCGAGTCCCCTCGTCCTCGGCTACCCGATCACGCGCCAGCTGTGCGTCTCCGACAGGAAGTCCTGCCGGTAGGTGGGGTCGATGACCCACGGCGTCGGATCCGACGCGAAGACGGATACGTGGAGCGGCTTCTTGTCCGTGGCGGGGATGCCGGTCAGCCGCACGCTGAGCTGGCCACGCCAACGCAGCCTTTCCTTGCCGTTGACGTACCACCGGATGTCGGTGGCGGTCGGCAGCGGGTCCACGGTCACCCTCGACGTCCGGCGGACCATTGCTGCCTGGGGCGTCACGGCGTCGATCGGCGTCGAGGTCGCGTAAAAGGACTGAATCATCTTCTCGCGGCTCGGCGAGTTGAACTCGCGCAGGAGCGCCCTCATGAGCGAGTTCTGGCTCGGCCGGTACACGCCGAACTGCGTGTAGAAGCCGCCTTCGTAGGTGCCGACCAGGCCACCGTCCGGGGACTCCGCGCCCAGCCAGCCGGCCCACTTCGTGTCGAGGGCGAGCATCTCGGGGGCGTCGTGGATGCTGAGGTTGGCCTCCTCGAGTTCGGGACCGTCATACGTGCTGCCGTCACCCGGGAAGGCGTAGTAGTCGTACTCGTCGCCCAGATCGCCGATGGAGTGTCCGAGCTCGTGCGGGAGGATTTCGCCGGCGAGCGGGTTGTTGCCCGCGAAGGTGACGACCTCGTCGTCGGTGTAGCCGGCGCCGCCGTACTTCGTGCTGTTGGCGATGACCGCGATCTGGTCGGCATCCGGCGCTAGCGCCGCGTACGCCTGCGCTGTGTCGACGTCGGCGCACAGGAGCCGCTCGAGACCGCCACACCAGTACTCGGTGCCCAACGGGGTGTTGCGTTGCACGTCCGCGGTGGGGTCACCGCTGACGCCGGAGACCGGCGAGACGATGTCGACCCGCCAGATGTTGAAGGACGTGCGGTAAGTGGTGAAGGGCTCCCGGGTGGCCAGCAGCTCCCAGTTGTCAATGACGTTCTCGGCGAAGAGCGCCTGGTCGGCCGCGGCGTACCCGTCGCCCAGAAACACTATGTCGATCCGGTTCGCGCTGGGGCCGTTAAGCTCGATGGGTGTGACAGTCGCCGTGACGGTGCGCAGCGCCTTCGCCTCCGGCTCGGCAGCACCAGGGATGGCAACGCGACGGATGTGCCCCGACGGGGCGAACACCTCGTGGCTAACCGTCTTCGCGGTGACCCTGGCGGCGTCTTCCCCGGACGGGACGGCCTCCGTCCCGAGGGCGGTCGACGCGAGCGCACCGCCCGCCAGAAAAGCGGACATAAGTGCAGTAAGCAGGGCCGAGAAGCGCATCATGCCTCCGTACGCCGACAACGTGTCCATGGATTGTGGCGGATCTGCAGGGCGACCTGCCATGCCTGAAGCCTTCTGTGAATTGGGACGAAGGTACGTCGTCTGAGCCGCGCTCTCATCGGCCAGATCCGCGCGTCTTCGTGGATAGCCCACAGGCGGTAAGACGCACCTCGCCATGCGTACCGCTCGCTGCAGATCGGTGCATTGTCTAGGGCGGGATGCTCAACTGCTCTGAGTCAGAGCATGTCGCGGAGGCAGTCGGCGAGTGACCGTACCGATTACGGCGCGATCGTGCGTCCGCTTCCTGCGGATGCGAGCCCTCGATGGTGTCGTGCGCAACGTTGAGTCTCCAAGCCTCACAGCGAAGCCGTCGAGGATGTCCCGGTGGAACGTTCACCAGGCGTCGCCGCTGTGGACTGACGAGCTGCGGCTGCAACTCCACGAACTGCGAGAGCGTGCGCTTTGGCTATGACCAGCTGGTGATGTACCGGTCGACGGAGGCGCTTGCTTGGTCCACTGGATCGAAGCTGAGTGGGTCGTACACCGTGAGATACGCCAGAACGTGGACTGTCCCCACCACGAATGGGCTCGAGGGGATCACCTTGACCCTGAAAGCGTGCCACTGAGCGTCGCAGACGATCCCGAAGTCCCCGAATGTCGACCCTCCCGTGATGCCGTCGGACTGGGACACCTCGACGCTTAGTCCGGGTTCGACCCACGGCCGCTGGCAGCGGGCCTTCACCGGCACGCTGGCGCTTCCTCCAGCG